>NZ_CP180258.1:0-4800000 GCF_047649235.1 Leptolyngbya sp. FACHB-1624 | reverse complement strand
CAGCTTCTTGTAAACCAGGCATAGTTTGGTTCTCCCAATCTTACAAAGGACTAATCAATTGTTTCTTAAGCGTTCATGCCGACAAAAGTTGCCCAGAACGATAAACATAGCTCTCTCACAGACAGGAATGCTGATCGTCCTGGGCAAACCGCACAATTATGCAAGTGCGTTAATGATGTAGTCGATGTAGGAGTTTGCTTCCAGTGCAGGGTCACCGCTCAAGCCATGGTTTGCTTTGATGTAGCGAAGCGCTTCAGCATACCAAGCAGGAACCAATTCAAAACGGCTGTGCATTTCAGCCAAACCTGCCAACAGATACTCATCTGCAGGTCCAGTTCCACCTGCGATTAAGCAGTATTGGATCATCCGAATATAGTAACCGATGTCACGCAAGCATTTTGCTTTACCGCGTGCGTCGGAAGCATAGTTCGCACCCTGCATTTGGGTGGTGTAGGGGAATTTTTGGTATACAGCGTTTGCTGCACCTTGAGCGAGTGAATCTGCTTTGTCACCCAAAGCTTTTGCAGCTTCGAGATCAGCGGTTGCCAAGCGGAGGCGACCGAAAGCGATTTGCAGCTCGGTGTTACCGAGGAAACGACCTTGTGAATCAGCAGCAGCAACTGCTTCTGTCAATTGTGTTTTCATTGGATTCTTTCTCCGTAGTGTTGTAGAAGTTTTCAAACTAAAGCGAGTGCGATGAATCGCATCGCCGAGAATTGAGGGAGTTAGCTGATCGCAGCAGCAGCACGATCGAAGTAGCTGCTCAATTCAGCAATCAAAGAGCTACAATCACCCGGTTGGATATTGTTGCGATCGTTGGCAATCGCGATCGCAGCTTCTTTCATTTTGACGATGCTGTTCGCCATTGAAGAGGTCGGAACGCCCAAAGCAATGTAGGTTTCACGCAGACCATTCAAGCAGCGATCGTCGAGCACGCTTGCATCACCCAAGAAGACTGCATAGGTAACGTAGCGCAGAACGATTTCCATATCGCGCATACAAGCTGCAACACGACGGTTGGTGTAAGCATTTCCACCAGGAGCAATCAATTGAGGCTGTTCTTCAAACAATGCCCGTGCTGCATTCGTAACGATCGTCGAAGCGCTACCTGTGATTCTGTTCACAACATCGGTGCGCTTTGCACCGTCTTTTACGACTGCCAAGAGAGCGTCGATTTGTGCGCCACTGACGAGCTGACCTTGTGTATCAGCCTGTGAAACGACCTTAGTAAAGGCATCTAGCATTGATTCAATCTCCTAATGTGTTGGATTGAGTAAACTTCCTGTTTAAATCTGTGAGAATCAGTCGCACCTGGAGAGCAACCGTCTCATTAAGACTAGCCATAAGAATTAAAGTCTTAAGCTTTTCTGTTAAAGATTTACTTCTTTTGACTATTCTTGCTGAATTAATTAGAGCAGTCTGCTTGTGCAAAACTTGTGCAATTTTCAGCAGATAAGATACAAACTTAGTTAAGAAATATAAACTGAAACAAAAGCCAGTTTTTGTAAGCTTTCTCAGGATTTCTGAAGCTTTCTATTTCAAAGTTTAGTCATTAAGAAAAACGAAATTAAACGGCAAAGTGCTTTCAGGGCAGAACTTTCAGCGTCATTTCGTAATGGTTTTCTACGAATTTATAGCGAGGTTTCTGTTGGCTTTATCTGGTATTCTGTGTTGATGAAGTTAAGGTCTGTAACGTTTTATCGAACGGATGTCGGTTGAAATCCCCTTATCTTTTATGATCGAAGGTGCCATTTTTTCAAGTTTTATAAAGTTGGAGGTTTGTATAACGTGGCAATTCCTCTCTTAGCCTATTCTCCTACTTGTCCTAACCAGCGGGTTGATGCATTAGGCGCACCCGATGATCAAGCAATCATTTATTCAACTGATAATCAGTATTCACCCACGGAGATGGGAGATCTGATTAATGCGGCGTATCGTCAGATCTTCTTCCATGCTTTTCGATGGGATCGAGAAACCATTCTTGAATCTCAACTTCGCAACAGACAGATCACGGTGCGTGATTTCATTCGCGGACTGTTGCTCTCGAATACCTTTATCGATAGCTTCTATAACAAAAATAGTAACTATCGCTTCGTGGAACACTGTGTTCAGAAAGTTCTGGGACGGAAAGTTTACAACGAAGCTGAGAAGATTGCTTGGTCAGCCGTTGTGATGACCAAAGGGGTCAAAGGGTTTGTCGATGACTTACTAAACAGTGAAGAGTACATCGAAAACTTTGGTGAGAACACTGTTCCGTATCATCGCCGTCGGACTCTACCAAGCCGGACATTGGGTGAAACGCCGTTTAACATTACTTCTCCCCGCTACGATGGTTACTATCGGGCGAAGTTGGGCTTCCCTCAAACGATCTGGCAAGAAGTGGTTCGCAACTTCACGTCTTACGAGAATCGACCCAAAAATGGCGATCCTTCGCTGTTCCTCAATATGGCGAGAAGTGTCAACACTCAAGGCGGAAACCCAGGTCGCACTTCTGTGTATGACATTGACATTGAAAAGTCTGTTCCTTATCGCAAACGCTAATTAGTCTGCGATCGTCATCCGATTTGGATGCTGAGGAACTTTACTTCATCGTCTAAATCGGATTCATCCATCTATTCGCGAATCCAGAGCGCCAGCCCGCCGCCACGACCGCGCGCTGCAATTAAATCGTCAGTGATCAAAAAGAATGCAAAGAAAGGCAGTTTAGCGATCGACATCTCTTCAAATTCTTGTTCTTTTGCTTCTCCACCTCGGACCGCACCTTTCTTCAGCACGATCGATCCAAACGTCACCTGGATCTGTGTGAATTCAAACGCCAACAAATTTTTCTTCGTCTGAAATCGGGCAGGTCCCGTAAATTTCAATTGCAATGCGCCAAGCTGTGCCAGATTTCCGATGCGCTCCGCTTCATCTCGCGCAAAAGAAATCTGAGCCTTTGCCAATTTCGGCACGTAATAGCCTTTTTTTAACTGAATACCGCCTTGTCGAAGCTTGCGGGTTCCAGTTGCGAAGCAAAGTCGCCATTGACCAACAAGCTGGTCAAAAGAAAATTGCGGTGGATGTTGTTTCGCAAATTTTTCTGCCTGTAAGAGCGCATCCACAACTTGCTCTGCATCCGGTCGGGATGTGCCGGAGCGAAACGCCCTTGCCGCCTGATTTAGAATCTCAACACTCATAAAACTGCTCACCCGTTCGGGAACCCGTACTCATCCAAAAGTTGCATCTAACACCGCACTTCGTTAAATTAGCACTCAGGAGATGAGAGTGCTAACTCAAAGATCCAAATGCCTGTAGACTGGTAAGCGTTGAAAAATTACCCGTACTGCGGCAACTGGCTGAACCTGTTGTGAAATGGGACATCCAGCTTAACAGTATTTGATCGTTTCGTGTCCATTTAGATTGTTTGGAGAATTTGTATGGCAGCTGTGTCTCTGAGCGTTTCCACCGTCAAACCGTTGGGCGATCGCGTATTTGTGAAAGTGAGCGAAGCAGAAGAAAAAACTGCTGGCGGAATTATTTTGCCGGATAACGCTAAAGAAAAGCCCCAAGTCGGCGAAATCGTTTCAGTTGGAAACGGCAAGCTCAATGAAAAAGGCGAACGCCAACCGATGGAAGTTCAAGTCGGCAACAAAGTTCTGTACTCGAAGTATGCAGGAACCGACATCAAACTCGGTGGCGACGACTATGTTCTGTTGTCTGAAAAAGACATATTGGCTGTTGTTTCATAACGATTCTCGATTTTGGATTGCAGCAATCTAAAGCCGCAGATCCAAATTTCTCTTCTCTCTTCTTTCTCTCTGTAAACCTTACAAAGCTTTTAACTCCACTATGGCTAAGCGCATCATTTACAACGAAAACGCTCGTCGTGCTCTAGAGCGCGGTATGGACATTCTCGCTGAAGCAGTTGCCGTCACTTTGGGTCCCAAAGGACGCAACGTTGTGCTTGAGAAAAAGTTCGGCGCACCTCAGATCGTCAATGACGGTGTAACGATCGCGAAAGAAATCGAACTCGAAGATCACGTTGAAAACACTGGCGTTGCTTTGATTCGTCAAGCGGCTTCCAAAACCAATGATGCGGCTGGAGATGGAACCACGACTGCAACCGTTTTGGCTCATGCGATCGTCAAAGAAGGAATGCGCAACGTTGCCGCTGGTGCAAACGCAATCCTCTTGAAGCGTGGTATGGACAAAGCAACTGCATTCTTGGTTGAAAAAATTGCAGCACATGCTCGTCCGGTTGAAGATTCCAAAGCGATCGCGCAAGTTGGAACCATCTCGGCAGGGAATGATGAAGAAGTCGGTCAAATGATCGCTTCGGCAATGGATAAAGTCGGTAAAGAAGGCGTTATCTCGCTCGAAGAAGGCAAATCAATGACGACCGAATTGGAAGTCACCGAAGGGATGCGCTTCGACAAAGGCTACATCTCGCCTTACTTCGCAACCGATACCGAGCGCATGGAAGCAGTTCTCGAAGAACCTTTCATCTTGATCACCGACAAGAAGATCAACTTGGTACAAGACCTCGTTCCTGTGCTTGAGCAAGTCGCTCGTGCAGGTCGTCCCCTGATCATCATTGCAGAAGACATCGAGAAAGAAGCTCTGGCAACCTTGGTTGTGAACCGTCTGCGTGGCGTATTGAACGTTGCAGCAGTTAAGGCTCCTGGCTTTGGCGATCGTCGGAAAGCAATGCTCGAAGATATCGCTGTTCTGACTGGTGGACAATTGATCACCGAAGATGCAGGTCTGAAACTCGATACGACTAAGCTTGACCAATTAGGTAAAGCTCGCCGCATCACGATCACCAAAGACAACACCACGATCGTCGCTGAAGGCAACGAAGCGCAAGTGAAGTCTCGCGTCGAACAACTTCGCCGTCAAATGGAAGAAACCGAGTCTTCTTACGACAAAGAAAAGCTGCAAGAGCGCTTGGCTAAGTTGGCAGGTGGTGTTGCAGTGATCAAAGTCGGTGCTGCAACCGAAACCGAAATGAAGGATCGTAAGCTCCGCCTCGAAGATGCTATCAACGCAACGAAAGCTGCTGTTGAAGAAGGTATCGTTCCTGGTGGTGGTACAACCTTGGCTCACTTGGCTCCTGAACTCGAAAGCTGGGCTTCTAGCAACCTCAGCGGCGAAGAGTTGATCGGTGCTCAAATCGTGGCTCGTGCGTTGACCGCTCCTCTGAAGAGAATTGCTGAAAACGCAGGTCAAAACGGTGCGGTGATTGCTGAGCGTGTGAAAGAGAAAGAATTCAATGTTGGCTACAATGCTGCATCGGGTGAATTCGTTGACATGCTGGCTGCTGGTATCGTTGACCCTGCGAAAGTAACTCGCTCGGCATTGCAAAATGCTGCATCGATCGCGGCAATGGTCTTGACGACCGAGTGTATCGTTGTAGACAAGCCTGAGCCGAAAGATGGTGCTGCGGCTGGTGCTGGCGCTGGTGGCGGCATGGGCGACTTCGATTACTAATCTCAGTCTCTAAACAATTTAGCGCGATCGTTTCTGCAAAGGAGCGATCGCGCTTTTATTGAGCCTGTTGCCGGATCTGATTCAGTTCTATCTAAATTTCAAGATTGCTATGCCTGCGAAAGACTTGTATCACGATGCCATGAAAAATGCACTGAGCAAAGATGGTTGGATGATTACAAGAGATCCTCTTACGATCGAATACGAAGAGATCCAAGTCTATGCAGATATGGCAGCAACGAAGCTCTTTGCGGCTGAACGAAATGCTAGAAAAATTGCAGTTGAAGTTAAAAGTTTTATTAGTCCTTCGCCAGTTCGAGATCTGGAGGTCGCACTGGGACAGTACATCATCTATCGTAGTTTTCTAAGTCTTACTGACCCAGAGCGGCAAGTTTATCTTGCAATTCGTGAAGAAATTTTCAATAGTTTCTTTCAGTTCAAAGCCGTTCAAACCATAATTGAGCAGAACCAAATTCTCTTGATCGTGATCGATACTGCAAATGAGGTTATTGTGCGATGGACAAGCTGATTGAGTATCGCAAGATTATTCAGCAAATTTTGACAAGCTATCAAAATCTAACTCCACATTCTCCTGATGATGAAGTTGAAAGCTTGTTGGCATTTGACGAGGTGCGGGATCAATATCTTTGGTTGAGATCGGGCTGGCAGAACAAAAACAGAGTGCGTCACATCACAATGTATCTCCGGATCAAGAATGACAAGGTTTGGGTGGAAGAAGATTGGACAGATTTGTGTGTTGTAGATGATTTACTGGCAGCAGGTATTCCAGCTACAGATATTGTTCTAGGGTTTCAGCCACCAGACGTTCGGCAATATACAGATTTTGCGATCGCATAAGGACGAACTGTGCGTTTTGAATTCAGGAAATTGCTCTAGCGGTGGTGTATTTAACGGAACCACTACAATGCAAAAACTGAGCTATTTTATGCGATCGAATATTGCTCGATTGGGTTTAGGAATTGTTGCTTTATCTATTTTCTCAGCCGTTCCAGCCAGCGCCGCCAATGTTGAAATGCGAGTCCTCACAGCAAACGATACTGGCGCGATCTGTCCTGATAAGGTGACGTTGACCGAAACTCCGCGACCCTATCGTGAGGGAGGTTATACGATCGATGGGTCAGCAAACTTTAAGGCGATCGCAGAGAACATGACGATCGCAGCGACTGACGATTATAGTGTCACTTGGGTCGGCAAACTCAAACCTAAGTACAGCAAATGCACCGCAACGGCTGGCATCACTCGTATTGGCAATGAAGCTTATCAGGGACATTCGTATCTGCGCCTCCGCTTCATGAATGGAAAGGTTTACCTGATCCTTGATATGACTGGACAGGCAGATGCCAACGACTTCACAACGGTGATCTTGCAGAAATCAGTGCGAAATGGCAATCCAACCTGGAGTTGGGGAGGAACCGATTAAATCAGAAATTCCGTGTGATCGAACTTTAACGTAAGAGAACCAGACAACTTTTTAGAACAACGTCAACACAATTACGCCGAATACCATAATTGCGGCTCCACCGAGCCGCTCTTTTAAACCTGTTTCTCGAAATAGGAAATGCCCAAACAGTACACTGATGAGCGCACTCATGCGTTTAATCGCAATGACTTGCGTGACTAAAGTATAGGTTACGGCAATCATTTGAAACGTAATTGCGATCGCATGAAAGAACCCAATTAACATCAGCGGCTGCAAATTTGGCAAAATCTGCTTGAACTTGTGGCGGGAATTGAACAGCGCGATCGGAAACATGCCGACTGCTAAATAAGCATAAAGTGCTGTTGACCAAAAGAGCGGGGAGGAATTGACGACTCCAACCTTATCGAAATTAGACGTAATACTCCAGATAAAGGCAACCATCAACATGAATCGGCTGCCTTTATTTTTCAGCAAGGCTTTCAAGGGTGCAAAGTAGCCTTTCTTGCGCTCGCGTAAGTTCAAAACATAAGAGCCAATCACGATCAGAGCAATTCCGATCGCATCGGCGAAGGTTGGATTTTCCTGCACAATTAACGGCGACGTGACTAGCAAAAATAATGGAGTCAGCGTCACTAATGGAACCGTTAGCGATAAATCTGCGATTTGAATTGCGCGAATGTAAAGCGTAAAAGAAATGACATTCAACGTTCCACCGATCAGCAATGCAACCCAAAATCCAGGCTCAACTTTTGGGATACCAGCCGCAAATAGTAAGGGAATCAGAAAAAGAACAGCAAAGATATTGGCAGTCCAAGCCACGATGTAAACATCTAAGTTTCTCAGACTGTATTTACTCGAAACATCCTTCAAAGACTCAAAAAAAGCCGTTAGAATTGCAAATGCCAACCAAATCATGAGAGTTTCCGTGGTTTCTTCTTTGCCGACGATTCGCTTTTTGCAACAGCCGACGAGTTCTGCTTGGGTCGAGCAAGCCTTGGCTAATCTAAACACAATTTTGCTAGATCATTCTCACTGCGAGCGGAAAGCGGCTGGAGTTGCGTTGAACTTAATGTTTCGCTATCCTTCCAGTGCAAAATTAGTGCGGATGCTAACCGCGATCGCTCAAGAAGAACTCGAACACTTTGAGCAAGTCAACCAAATTTTAGAGCGTCGCAACATTCCGCTTGCACCGCTTGCACCGCCGCCTTATGGTGCAAGTTTGAACAAACAAATTCGTCGCGAAGAACCCGATCGCATGTTAGATTCTCTCTTGGTTTCTGGCTTGATCGAAGCTCGGAGTCATGAGCGGTTGGGACTTCTCGCCACGCATTGCGAGGATCAAGAATTAGCGAAATTTTATCGAGCCTTGATGGCTTCTGAAGCTCGACATTATGGGGTGTATTGGACATTAGCGGATACATACTTTGAGCGATCGCTGATCACTCAACGCCTCGAAGAACTCGGAGCCATCGAAAGTCAAATTCTCTCGACGTTATATCCTCAGCCCAGAATTCATAGCTAATGCAGTACCAAGACTTTCTAATTCGAGCTTGGCAGCCGCACGATCGCATGGCTGCTTTCAACCTGATTGGCTCAGTTTTAGCAGAATATGGACTGATTCAAGAACCGGAAGGAGCCGATCGCGATGTCTTAGAAGTCGAAACTTTCTATCAAAGTGGCGAATTCTGGGTCGTTGAGCGCAATCATCAACTGGTGGGAACAGCAGCTTACTATCCAATTTCTAGAAGCAAAAACGCAGTTGAAATTCGCAAAATGTACTTGCGACCCGAAGTGCGAGGATTGGGATTAGGAAAGTTTTTACTCAGTGAATTGGAAAACGCGATCGCTCAAAAAGGTTTTGAACAAATTTGGATCGAAACCGCGAGTGTTTTAAAAGAAGCCGTTCAACTCTACGAAAAAAATGGTTATCAACCCGCAACAGGTGTTGAAACTGCCCGATGCGATCGAGTGTATGTCAAATACCTGACTGAGAATCAACCTGCCTTCCTTGAGTTGTAAATGTCAAAACCACTTCCCACTCCCCACTCCCCACCAAATTCAGGATCGCCCTACGTCAAAAAATCCATCCCCCCTCCCGTAATGAAGTTTAAAAAATCAGACTCACATACGACCAGAGCAGCTAAACTCGATTAGTTTGCTCGTGTTAGGGGTGAGAAATTGTGGGACTTGGCAAGTGGGTCGGATTTCTAGCATTAGCGATTTCCCTCTATGTGCTGTGGGAGATGCGACAGGTTTTACTGCTCGTCTATGCAGCAGTTGTGTTTGCGACCGCATTAAATAGTTTTGTCAATACATTGCAGCGCTTCAAAATCAAGCGAGGCGGAGCTGTTCTCATTGCAATTGTGACCTTATTGACTGCGGCGATCTTTTTCGTCGCGCTGATTGTGCCGCCGTTTATTGCACAGTTCCAGCAGTTAGTAGAAATTGTGCCCCGGGGACTCGATCGCGTTCAGATCTGGGCGCAACAAATGCAGAACACGCTTCCTGGAGGAATGGCGCAATATATCCCGGATGTAGAAGATTTGATCCGTCAGGGTCAACCGCTTGTAGCGCGGTTACTCAGTAACTTCTTTTCATTCTTCTCGAACACATTCAACGTTCTGTTGAATATTCTATTGATCTTGATTCTGACCGTTATGTTGCTGATTGATCCTCAATCTTATCGACGAGGATTCATCGCACTATTTCCGTCGTTTTATCGGAGACGGGCAGATCAAATTCTGGCAATGTGCGAAGTTTCATTGGTCAATTGGGTAATTGGGATCATGATCAATATGATTGTGATCGGTCTAGTCAGCGGAATCGCGCTGCTGATTTTAGGTGTACCGCTGGTATTAGCCAATGCGCTTTTAGCCGGATTGTTGGAAGCAATTCCGAATGTGGGTCCTGTTTTAAGTGTGATTCCGCCAATGGCAGTGGCATTACTCGATGCGCCCTGGAAAGCCGTTGCCGTGCTAGTGCTGTACATTGTGATTCAGCAATTAGAGCAGTATTTACTCGTTCCGTTTGTGATGTCGCGTCAGGTGGCAATTTTACCTGCGGTAACGTTGATGTCACAAGTTGTATTCACGGTTTTCTTTGGCTTTCTTGGCTTGTTTTTAGCCATTCCGCTTGTGATTGTGGGTCAGATTTGGGTGCGTGAGGCATTAGTGCGGGACATCCTCGATCGCTGGCGCAAAGACGAAATCGAAGCAGAACTGCTCGAACCCACCCCCCCAGAATTACAAAAGCTGCCAGCAGCCACACAAATCCATAGCTCGACTGCACCAAAAGATGAACCGCCGAGCGAATCTCAAGAGGAGTAGTTGCCTGCATTCTCTCCCCACTCCTCACTCTCCTTATCAAATTGATTATCGTGAACGACTAGTGCGCTAAACTTGAGCCTGTATCACATCTGGAATAGTTGAGTTATGAGAATGCGATCGATGGTTGCAATCCTCCTGGCAGCGTGCATTTGGCTGTTGGGGACATTCGATGCGTGGGCATTGGTGCAGATTAAACTCTCAGATGTATCGTATCGAGAATGTCCCGAGGATTTAGCCAAAGGAGCGATTACAGCGGGCGGTGTACCTCAATCGGCGCGCTGTTTTATGGTGTTTGGCAAAGCAACCAATCCGACCAATAAATTGATCGTCAACGCAGATATTTTTGGACGGATTTACGATGCGAATGAAGATCCGATTATTGAAAATCGGACTCGCTTAGGTTCAATTCCAGAAGTGCCACCTGGAGTCAGTGAATTTGAATTTCCGATTAATGTGCCAGAGAGTCAGCCTTTGCCGTTAAAGCTTTTACAGTTCAAAGCGGCTGGATTTACGGGAACAGTCCGTCGTTAAGATCGCAAATGGTCAAGTATTATGAAGCGGTTGCAATGCGATCGAATGTATGAGTTTTGAAAAACAGCGCTGGCTGCGAACGGCACTTCAACTGAAAGGCTCAGTTGTTTTAGATGTTTTACCGCGATCGCTCTTTTGCGGTTTTTTTGGGCTAATTGTCTCGATTGCATTTGGTCAAGGGATTCCGGTTTCAGTTCCTGCCTTAGCGAGTTTAATTCCTAATATTGTCTTAGGCTTGCTCTTAGTGTTTCGTACTAATACAGCCTACGATCGCTTTTGGGAAGGCAGAAAAGCTTGGGGAAAATTGGTCAACGATACCCGAAATCTCGCTCGACAAATCTGGGTGACCGTGTGCGAGAAAACAGAGCGCGATCGTATCGAAAAAATTGAAGCTCTGCATTTGTTAGTTGCTTTTGCAGTAACCACAAAAGCACATCTTCGCCAAGAACTTGCAGACTCAGAGTTAGAAAGTTTATTAACTCCTGAGCATGTTTCAAAACTGAAAACGGTGACGAATCCACCTTTGAGAGTTGCGTTTTGGATTGGCGATTATTTGCAATTACAGCATCAGCACGATCGTGTCAAAATTCATCAACTCGTTGAGATGCAGCTACTCCTAAATGGATTAGTCGATTGTTTAGGCGCATGTGAGCGAATTCTCAAAACCCCGATGCCGATCGCTTATGCCATTCACCTCAAACAGTTAATTTTGCTCTATTGCCTATCTTTGCCGTTTCAAATGGTGGGAAATTTAGGCTGGTGGACGGCTCCAGTGGTTGTGCTGATTAGCTTTACGTTGTTTGGAATTGAAGCGATCGGCATTGAAATTGAAAATCCATTTGGACGCGATCCAAATGATTTACCCCTCGATGCAATCTGTGAAACGATGCTGAAAAATATTATCGATTTAATCAGCTTAGAGCCGAGTATTAACCCTCAAGATCTATCGCTGATTACGACCTACGAAGAACAGCAACGTAACGCTCGCTCCTAGTAGAGTCGGAGTCAGCCAATCGCCCCATTTCACATACAAAGTCTGGGTTTGCTGGCGATAAATGGTGTCTGCGTGAACTGCATATTGATTCGGGTGCGATCGCCATTGCACCCGACCATGTGGATCAACAATGCCGGAGTATCCTGTGTTCGTTACCCGCACTGCCCACCGATCAGTTTCGATCGCTCGAATCACATCATGTGCTTCATGTTGTGCCATGAGTACGGTGCTGTAAGGATCTAAATTCGAGGCAGTGATCAAAAACTGCGCGCCTTTTGCCACCTGACGGCGAAACACTTCTGAAAACGCAGAATCGAAGCAAATCCCGATCGCGATTCGTCCTAATGGCGTTTGAAAGTCTTGATTAAAGTCTCCCGGCGACATTGAGGATTCAATCGGCGATAACCGCCCGAGAACTTCCTCAAACGGCATATATTCGCCCAAAGGAACTAATTTGATTTTGTTGTATCGAGCGATCGTGTTGCCTTGGTCGATCGCGATCAAGCTTTGGGTATATCGCGTGCCCTCTGGAAAAAATGTGCCAATCAATGCAAGCGTTTTCTTGCCCGCGATCGCTTGATTGACGCTATTTTTCAAATTCTGCCCTTGCCACAAAAACGGCAATGCTCCTTCTGGCGTGACGACAAAATCAGCATTTTGATCTGAAAGAGTTCGATAGCCTGAAGAATAGCCGTCTAATGCTTTTTTCAACCCTTCTGCAAAAAGTTTGACTCGCGTTGGCACATTGCCTTGCACAATGCCTGCGGTAAGTTTGGCTTCCGGGTTCTGTACGATCGCACTTTGATAAAGTCCAAATCCGATCAGATGCAGCCCAAGAAAACTCGCAATGGCAATTCCATATAACCGCTTCTCTTTAGCTAACCAAGCCTCTGCAAGCAATCCATTCACCAGCACGATCGCGGCGGTGACAGTCAAAGTCCCTGAAATTCTTCCCAAATGTAAAATAATTAGATTCGCTGGACTCTGCGTATAAGCGAGCGATGTCCAATCGAGAGCGCTCCACTGTCGCACCGTTTCTAGCCCACACCAGAGCGCGACCCCGATGAGAATTCGCAACATTGGAGCTTTAAGCGTTCTCACGCCCCACGCCCACAGCCCTACACACAGCGCTCCCCATCCTGTGATAAATGTCCAAGCGAATGCGACGACCGCCACACTGGCAATCCACGGAATTCCGAGCCACATCAACGGATGCAAGCCCGTAATCCAATGCAGCGCAAATCCGTGATAAACAATTCCCCAAAGAATGGCAGGCTTTCTCGATCGAGTCTTAACTGTCACGACCCACAAGGGAGCCAACGCTACCCAAGCCAGACTCCAAAGCCCAATCGGCGCAGGCGCACATCCCATTAATCCAGCGCTGAAAATTGCGATCAGTAAAGCTATTTTCAGCTTCATAAAACACAACACTAACTCTTGTGCGATCGATACTACCAGTTAACCTATAAATCCTGCTGCTGGGGATTTTTTGAATTCAATCTCGATATGAACTTTAGTAAGCAACCGTTTCATTCTGTTTCTATCTCCGCGCAATTTTAGGTAAACCGCATAAGCTGAAGAGAATCTTAAGATTGGAAGCAGACATGGAAGTCAGCGAGCTACTCCGACGATATGAATACGGCGATCGAGATTTCTCTGGAGTCAATCTCAGGAATGCAGACCTCAGCAATCTCACCCTTGTCGATATCAATTTGGAAAACGCCAACCTTACTGGTGCAAACTTCAGTCGATCGTTTTTGATGAAAGCCAACCTTAAAGGCGCTTTTCTCAACTGGGCAAATTTCCAGTTTGTCAAACTCACTGAAGGCAATTTTACGGATACCGATTTGACGAAAGCTCGCTTGAATGGCGCATTTCTGGTCAAATCTGACTTTACGCGATCGCGGCTAAGTGGAGCCGATCTCAGCCATGCGAACCTTCGTAGCGCTATCTTGGAACGAGCGAATCTCTGCGGCACGAAACTGATCGGAGCCAATCTGCGCGGAGCTAAGCTTGATGGCGCAAACCTCAACTGGGCAAATCTGCAAGCTGCAAAACTCAGCGGTGCATCGCTCAAAAACGCGTTTCTCAGCGATACCAACCTTGCCGAAGCCTTCTTAAATGGAGCCGATCTCAGCGGTATCGATCTCACGGGAATCAACCTCAGCGAAGCAAAACTTAGTGGTGCAAATTTGGAGGGTGCGTCGTTATCGCTCTCAAATTTTAGAAATGCCCGTCTGCATGGAGCGAATCTCTCAGGTGCAAATCTGACGGGAGCAAACTTAGAAGCTGCCTTTCTCTATGGCGCAAACTTGCAATGGACAAATCTGAGCCGCGCAAATTTAACGCGATCGGATCTCAGTAACGCCCGAATTCTCGGAGTCAAACTCGAAGAAACCATTCTTACGGATACCGTCTTCTCAGATCTGGCTCGCCGATATATTACGCTCGCTGATCAATCTCATGCAATCGTGTGATGCGATCCAACGTTGCCTCTAAGACGGCTGCCGTCTGCCCCGAAACAGAGAACACTAATGCTTCTCGATAAACTCTCTGGGCTGGATGTCCTTTAGAATTTGCCGCTCCACTCGAAGCTACAACGGCGGCATGAGCGCACTTTGTTGCGAGTTCGATCGCCCAAGCTCGCAATTTCAAACGTTCCTCGAAGCTTTGATCTTGAGCCGTAGTAATCAAGTGCTGACAGCGTTGCCATTCCTCAGACAGCGCGGCATAGGCAGGTGCGATCGCTAGCTCTGATTTAGTTTCGATCGCCGCTTTGAGAATATCTAATCCAGCCTGAGCACACCCGAGTGAAAAGAAACTGTGATTAAGCACATTCACGCGATCTTGCTTCAAAATCGCCCCTGCTTCCGCTACAAATGCCACATCTGAAATTGCAAGATGCCACTTTTTCAATTCTGCTGTTACCGTATTCGTCGAACTCATTGCCGCTAGCTGCATCGGTTCACTCAATCGAATTGAACCCTGTGCATCTGTATCTTTAAAAGGAATCATGCCGTAAACCGCTTGACCATTGGGTAAGACGGCTGCAATCAGCGCCGATTCAAACAATCCAAATCCGGTGATCCAGGGAATATGACCGTGAAGCTCATACCCATGAGCCGTCTCGATCGCTTGAAGCGGCGGATGATTCGATCGCCGTAAATGTGAAAACCCAATTCCCACAAGCTTCTCACCTGTTCCCATCTTCGGTAAGTAAGCTTGCTTCAACGCTTCATTCTCGCTTTTCGATAAAATTGCTCCAGCACTTTGATGTTGCGTTTGGAGAAAGGCGAGCGCACCAGAAAATCGAGCCGTTTGAGTTTGAAAGGAGTGAAACGCAGAAGCGTCTAATTCTGCGCCGTTATAAAGTTTAGGAACTCTCAGCGCCAGCAGTTGACGATCGCCCAATCCTTGTAATGCCGATCGCAATGCTTTGACCTCTTCATCGAGCTGGTTGGCGATCGGTTGAATCGTTTCCCGCAGATAAGTATTCGCGATTTCCAGAAGAGATGCAGTTTGCATGTATAAAAGGGTGAATGTGAGAATGTGCGAATTCTGATTTGCGTATGACTGATTTTAGCCAAACTGCGGTACTCAACTGGGTTGAACGCGCCAAAATTCTTGGATATTTAGTCGCGATCGCTTGGATTGTGGCGGTGATCAATTTTGGCTTTTTCGCAAAGTCTTTGAATAACTTAGGGATTCGTCCCCGGCAATTGCCTGGATTATGGGGTGTGCTGTTTGCTCCGTTTTTGCATGGCAGTTGGGGACATTTAGAAAGCAATACGGTCGCGTTTATCACTTACGGTGGATTGATTCTGTTACAAAACCCTGAGAATTTTGGAGCCGTCACGTTCACTGTTGCATTAACAAGCGGATTCGGAACATGGTTACTTGGGCGCGATCGCACCAATCATATTGGTGCAAGTGGCGTAACGTTTGGGTATTTAGGTTTTTTAATGTCTTTGGCATTCTTCGAGCGCAATATCCCAACCGTTCTCCTCTTAGTGTTCACCGCCTTTTTTCACAGCAAATATCTTTGGGGTTTGCTTCCCATCTATCAGCGCATCTCCTGGGAAGAGCATCTGTTTGGCTTTCTCGGCGGCATTTTTGCTGCACGATATTTGCCGCAACTTCGAGAAGGATTTGGTCAATTTCTAGATGTTTTTAGGCAAGCCGAGGCTTGGATTCGATAAATTTAAAGCCAGTTTTCTAGATTTAACGACTGCACATTCTGCAAATCGGCATCATTAGAAACAACGGTTAAAGAATGCACGATCGCAGTTGCCGCAATCAAAATATCTGCATCTTGAATCGGTCTACCCCGTCTGCGCAAATCAGCATGGATTCCCGAAGCAGTTTCAATGATTTCGAGATCATCAATCAGCAAGATTTCGACTGATAAACAAAAAGTTTTAAAATTTGATAGCTGGCGAGTTGCATTGGAATAGATAAGACCGCGCTTGATTTCGTATTAGCTCATACAGCTAATACAAAGCCTTGAGCGAGATTGCCTTGCGCGTCTGAATTGACGCATCGCTTGCTGGTTTTCTTTCAAAATCGCGGTGATAATATTTGTATCCAGCAAGTAACCCATCTCTAATTTCCACGCTTCACCGCTTCATCAAACATTTGCATCTGCGCTGGTGTCAAATCGTTGAGCATTCCTGCAACACTATTCATGACCATAATATCTTGAACAATGCTAACCAACTCTTCTTGTGGAATCTCTAGAATCTGTTGCAGTTGCCAAAGTTCTAACAGTTCATCCGTATGTTCGCGAATCTGTTGAGTGCGATCGAGATCTTGAAGAAAAGGATGGTCTTTCTGAAGCTGATCAATAATTTGGGTAATCCGATGTTCAACGACTTGTTTTAAATCAGTTGCTTGAGTCATTTTCTTACCCTCCAAATGCCTGACTCAATTCTAACCGAGTCGCCACCGTCGCGAAATCCTCTAAAATAGCTGCGGTGATTTGTTGCTTTCTATGAAATTTCAGCGCACTTCGATCGCTCTCGTCTTTGCTGCTTTGGCACTGGGTGGATATGTTTATTACACCGAGTCGAAAAAGCCGCCTCAAGTCGATCAAGCCCAGTCCGACGAGAAGCCGCTTTTTAACTTCAAAGAACAAGACGTTCAAGCGTTCACGGTGCAGACTCCAAAACAAACCCTTGTCTTTGAGAAAGCAGGCAATTGGACATTGAAAAAGCCAGAAGTCGCCCCCGCAGATGAAGGTGCAGTGGCTTTTCTTCTCAATCTGCTTGCAACAGGGAAAAGCGATCGCACTTTTACTGTCCCCCCTGCTAAAAAGTCAGAATTCGGTTTAGATAAACCTTCTGCCATCGTTGAAGTAAAACTAAATAATCAGAAAAATCATCGCTTAGTAATTGGCAAACCAAACTTTAATCGAAATTTCCTGTATGCATTAGTTGATCCGCCTGACAATCGAGATCTCTCTGTTTTACTAATTCCGATCAACTTTCAAAATGCAGTTGATCGCCCTTTAATAGAATGGAAACGGGATAAACCCAAACCTAAAGCTAGTCCCTCTATCCGCCCTAGTGCTTCTCCTTCTCCCAAATGAACACTCCAACCGCAACCCTGTTAATTTCCTGCCCTGATCAAAAAGGCTTAGTTGCAAAGCTCGCAAACTTTATCTACTCAAATGGCGGAAATATTATTCACGCTGATCAACATACTGACTTCTCAGCAGGATTATTTCTCAATCGAATCGAATGGCAACTTGAAGGATTTCATTTACCACGTGAGGTAATCGAGCCTGCTTTTCAAGCCGTTGCCACTCCTTTAAATGCGAGTTGGAAATTACATTTCTCAGATGCCGTGCCGCGAATTGCGATTTGGGTGAGCAAGCAAGATCATTGTTTGTATGACTTGCTTTGGCGACAGCGATCGGGAGAATTCAAAGCGGAAATTCCAGTGATTATCAGCAATCACGAAGAGCTTGGAGCGATCGCAAAACAATTTGAAATCGATTTCCATCACATTCCCATCACCAAAGAAACAAAACTCGAGCAAGAAGCAAAACAATTAGAACTCTTAGAACAGTACAAGATCGATTTAGTCATCTTGGCAAAATACATGCAAGTCTTGAGTGCAGATTTTGTCTCAAAATTCTCGAATGTGATTAATATTCATCACTCATTTCTACCTGCATTTGCAGGCGCAAACCCTTATCAAAGAGCCTTTGAACGAGGGGTAAAAATCATTGGAGCGACGGCACATTATGTGACTAAAGATCTCGACGAAGGCCCAATCATTGAACAAGATGTGGTCAGAGTCAGCCATCGAGATGATGTCAAAGATCTCATTCGCAAAGGAAAAGATTTAGAGCGAATTGTGCTTGCAAGAGCCGTTCGACTACATCTACAAAATCGCGTTTTGGTGTATGGAAATCGAACGGTTGTCTTTGGTTAGAAGATGGCGATCCAGTTCGATCGTGACAGTCGTGCCTTGACCTTTTTCGCTTTCAATCGTCATCACGCCCTGCTGTAACTCCACACACTTTTTAACGACTGCTAAACCTAAACCTGTTCCGGCTGCATAGTTTAGATTTTGCCCCCGATAAAAAGGCTCGCAAATTCTTGGCTGATCTTCTAAAGGAATTCCAATTCCTTGATCTTTGACTTGAAATCGAATGCGATCGCTGGTTCCATCAAGCAGTAATAAAACACTACTGCCTGGCTCAGAATACTTGATCGCATTCGCCAGCAAATTACTCAAAATCGAATACAACAATCGCTCATCCAAATCGGCATGAGTATATTTTCCTTGCGTTTGAAAGTGGATCACGTGATTCGTCGAAATCTCAAAATCTTCCACGAGATTCAAGCAAAATGCTTCTAGATCGATCGTTTCTGGATTGCACTCTAGTTTTCCTGCATCTGCTCTAGTTAAGGTCAGCACATCGATAAATAGTTGCTGCATTGATTTTGCAGCAGATTGAATTCGATCGAGATTTTTCAATCGCCGGGCTTCACTCCAATCTGAATTCCCTTTAATCAGCAATTGAACTGATCCTAGAACGACACTCAGCGGGGTGCGAAATTCATGAGAAACCATCGAGAAAAAATGAGTTTTCAGATCGCTGATTTCCTTCTGCTGCATCAATTTCTGCTTTAGATATTCTGCTTGATGCCGTTGAGTGACCTGACTATACAAAGCCGCAAAGCAGATAAAAATTGCCATAAATCCAGCAATCATCATCCAAACTTCGATCACTTTTCGCGTCTGAATACTTTGTTTTGATTGCTCAATTGATTGTTTTAACTCTGTCTGCTTTTGCTGAGAAAGTTGGGAAATTACAGTGTGGATTCGTTCTCTCAAAGCAATACTTCGACTCGTTAAAATGCTTTGCTGCATCAATGCAGTTTGATTGATGTCATACAGCGCGATCGATTCGTTTAAAAGCTCAACTCGCTGTAAGACTATTTTTTGTAGCTCTTGATAACTTGAAAATTCTTTTGGCTCTAGCAAAAACTGCTGATGCAACTGGCTCAGCTTCACTGGAATCCGATCAATAGCAGATTTATATCGATTGAATTCGCTGCGATTTCCTAGATAAATATATCCGCGCCGAGCAGATTCTGCACTCGTAATTTCTGCAAACACTTCATCTAAATTTTTAATCACTTCATAAGTTTGCTGAGACTTGTGACTGCTTTCCACTAGTTGATTTACATTTTGATATGAGATTAAACTGCTGATACAAAGAATCACAAGCAGCAATCCAAAGCCTGCAACGAGCCAGTTTCGTTCTGATGAATTTAAGAAAGTCATATTTTCTAATTTTTCAGATCGAGCCGTTTATCCGCAAAAATAGCAGGAAAAATTAACTATTGTGTGCAGCTAGATTGATTACAGTAACAATCATGCAAGCTTTCCTGTCGATATGCGTATTTTAGTCGTTGAAGATGACCAGCATTTAGCAGAGATTCTCACCGAAACTCTGAGCGATCGCGCTTACTCAGTAGATGTTGTAAAAGATGGTGAGTCTGCCTGGGATTGGCTAAATTCTTTGGTATATGACCTGATCGTCTTAGATGTCACCTTGCCAAAATTAGATGGCATTAGCTTATGCAAACGTCTACGCGGGGCACTCAATGAGAATGGAACGACCCCGGTCTTAATGTTGACCGCACGAGATACGATCGCCGACAAAATCTTAGGACTCGATGCAGGCGCAGATGACTACATGGTCAAGCCGTTTGATATTGAGGAACTGATGGCACGAGTTCGTGCCTTACTTCGGCGCGGAACCAGTAGCCCAAATCCGAAACTGATCTGGGGCGACTTACAAATCGATTCAAGTACGTATGAAGTAAATTATGCCAATGCACCGCTGACGCTCACCCCGAAAGAGTATGCGTTGTTAGAGTTGCTTGTCTCTAGTGGACGAAAGGTGCTGAGCCGCTCAGGAATTATCGATCGAATTTGGTCACTTCAAGATCCACCCACTGAAGAAACTGTCAAATCCCATATCAAAAGTTTGCGTCAAAAGCTCAGAAATGCAGGCGCACCGGAAGACTTGATCGAAACCGTTCACGGTGTTGGCTACCGCTTGAAACAACTCTAGTGCAGCAAATTGAGAGTTTTGAAGTGAGAGGCTCAAATACAGATAACCTTCTACTGAAAAATTGTTGCATGTCTCGCCCGATTAAACTGTTCTTATCTCACTCGCATCAGAAAGTGAGAGCAAAATTTTTGGGCTAAAAACGTCGATCGTAGAGTCCTAGTAAAATTGAAATACGATCAACCTATCTCCTATTTCTACCTCTAAACCGATGGCAACACTTGATCAAGCACTTGAAACCGCAATGCAACTCCCTTTAGACCAACAAGAGATGCTGATCGAGATTTTGCGAAATCGGCATATTGAGCAGCACCGAGAAGAGATCGCAAGAGATGCGAAAGAATCGCTCCAACTGTTTCGTGAAGGCAAACTCAAACCACAACCTGTCGAAGAAATCATTGCAGACCTTCGTCAATCTCTGGAAAGCGATGACGAATGAGAGAACTGACAACAACATCAAAATTTAGCAGAGCCTTCCGGAAATTCGCCCGTCGCAATCCAAAACTGCAACAGCAAATTGAAGCAACGCTAACGCAAATGCAAGCTGATATCTACGATCCAAGTCTGGGAACGCACAACTTATCCGGCAAACTAGAAGGATTGAAAGCTTGCTCTTGTGGTTACGATTGCCGGATAGTATTTTCGATCGAGCAAGATGCAGAAGCCGAGAAAGAATACATTGTCCTTCTCGACATCGGAACTCACGACGATGTGTACTAACCTCGCAAAAATCCTGCAATTCGATCGACCGCTTCTACCAATTTTTCCGGCTCATGCACTAACGCAAAGCGCACATATCCTTCTCCCGATTTGCCAAATCCCGCCCCTGGAGAAACCGCAACTCCCGTCGCCTCAACTAACTTCACCGCAAAGTCGATCGAATCTTTTACCCAAGGCTCCGGCAACCTCGCCCAAACATACATCGCCGCTTCCGGCATCGGCACCTGCCACCCAATCTCATGTAAGCGATCGACAAACACATCCCGGCGATGCCGATAAATCTCAACTGCTTGATGCACCGCCGATTGATCGCCCTGCAACGCTGCAATTGCACCATTCAAAATGCCAAGATACTGATTAAAATCAACCGCCGCTTTCACTTGTCGCAGCGCCAGAATTAACTCCGAATTGCCGATCGCATATCCCACTCGAAATCCACCCATCTTGTAAGACTTCGAGAAGGTAAAAAACTCGATCGAAACTGTCTTATCTGGATCAGCTTGCAGCACCGAAGGCATCGTTTCCTGACCCAGATAAAAATCTGCATAAGGAAAATCATGCACCAAAACCAGATCATGCTCCTGACAGAATCGCACCGCTTTTTGGAAGAAAGACAACGGCGCGATCGCAGTCGTTGGATTATGCGGATAGCTCAACACCATCATCCGCGACTGCGCCAAAACCTCCGCTGGAATCTCCTCGAACACAGGTAGAAACTGATTCTCAGCCAAAAGTGGCATCGGATAAATCTGACCACTTGCCAAATAAACCCCACCCGCATGAGAGGGATAGCCCGGATCGAGCAACAGCGCAAAATCACCCGGATTCAAAATTGCCAAAGGTAAATGCGCCGTTCCTTCCTGGGAGCCAATGAGGGGTAAAACCTCGGTTTCTGGATCAACCGCGACTCCAAACTTCTGCGTGTACCACTCTGCCGCCGCTTGCCGAAATGCCTTCGTGCCATGAAAAAGCAAATATCCATGAGTAGACGGATCATGGAGAGACTGAGCGATCGCTTCAATCACATGTGGCTCGGTCGGCAAATCCGAAGATCCTAACGACAGATCCAGAATCTCTCGCCCCGCCGCTCTCGCTCTCGATTTTGCCCGATCCATATCTGCAAAAACATTCATTTGCAGGGGGGCTAAGCGTTTGGCAAACTGCATTTTTCTACCCTTAATTAAGCGGTCACTAATCCTTTGTTCAGTAATTCCTCAATCTTCTGCTTGTTCATTGCTCCTTCTGCCGACTGCTTAACTTCGCCATCCTGAATCAAGCGAAACGCCGGAACGCCTTCAACTTTGAATTGTTTCACGCTTTCAGGGTTCGGATCGACTTCCATTTTCACCACTTTCAAGCGATCGCCGTATTCTTTCGCGATCGTCTCAATCACTGGAGCCATCAGCCGACAAGGACCGCACCACTCTGCCCAAAAATAAACCAAAACGGGTTGAGTGGCGTTCAATACCTCAGCTTCAAATTCCGAATCACCAATTACAAGAACGCTACTCATGATGAGATTTCCCAACAAATTGCCTTTTCAATTTTAAAGCCCTTCGCTACGTTCTGGGAAAGCGTTACAGTGAGAAAGCACGCATTCAGTCTCGATCGTCTATGTTTGGTACTTTTCAGCAGAGCAGTCTCCGCATCGAAGTCGAAGCTTCTGAAGCCACGCTGACTAAAGCGTTGACCGATGTGAACGAATTACAAAAATGGCTCTGGTTTGAGCGCTTCTCGATCGGCTATCCAGAAACCCTGACTCCTGGCGTAAAACTCAAAGGGCAAGTCGGATTGGTCACGATCCAGCACGAAGTCGAATTGAGTGAACCTCATCGCGTTCGCTTTCTGCTTAGCCAGGGCATTGACGGCTTTCACGAATGGGCTTGGGGCGATGGCTGGGTACAATCGCGCATCGAAGGCATCTCTCTCCTTCCGCTCAATCTTGGACAAACCGCAACGTTATTGAGCCTGAAACAATATCTGCAATCAAAAGCTGCTTGAACTCGCCGCAGATTCACAAAAAAACGATCGCCTAACCAGACGATCGTTTGTAAATATTATCTAATAAAATTATATTTTCCGAGCCGTGCTCGCTGCCGGAACCAGAATTTCTTGGAGAATCGACTTCAACTCCTCACGGCGTTGATAGCAATCGAGCCGATATAGCACCTGACCGCCCTGAAACAGAAGCACCGTCGGCAATGTCGTAATCCGATACATACTGGCGAGCTTCAAATTCTCGTCTGCGTTAACACCCACTAATTTCAACTGAGTGCCCCATTCTTTCAGGAGCAAATTCAGCGAAGGTTCAATCAACCGACAGATTCCACACCAGGGTGCCCAGAAATGCACAAGAACAGGGGTCGTAGACTCAAGAACTTCTTGTTTAAACGCCCCTTCGCTAATGCCTGCTTGCATAGTTCTCCAGAATGATTAATTATTTGCTTTTTACTAACGCTTGGGATCATGCTACCAGGGTACGTTCCCAGATGCACGAATGACGATCGGATGAAGCCACCAAAACAATAGCGTAAATGCAGTCACACCGAGGTATGCAGGACGTAAAAATTCTTTTAGATCCAGTTTCTGCTTCCCCGCAAAAATCGCTCCAAACGGAACGATCGAGGTTCTCGCTTTCACGGCTTCAAACGCTTCGCCATACCGAAGTGCTAACCGTCGATCGCCATTCCACACCCCAAATAAATGATGCAAAATTAACCCGATCGAGGTCACAACCATGAAACTGGTTCCTATCCATACTGTATGAGTAATACACCACAAGATTTGTCCGACCATTTGCGGATGTCGCGAAATCCGAATTATTCCGCTTTCGTATAAATGCACTTGCGGTTTTTGAATCGCTGCGATCTCTAACAAATTAAAAGTCGCGGGATAAAGAAACAGAAAAGAAATCGCAGATCCGATCCAAACGGCTTCACTCACGCCCGGAATGCCTTGCACATTCCAGAGTTGCAGCCCATCATACCGATGATTAAAAAAGTAAATCATCATCGGAACGGCAATCCCTAAACTCACCAGCGCAAAAATCACACGGTAAAATCTTGCTCCAATCCGCTGCTCTGCCATCATTCGCAACGAAGCTAACCCACTATGCGCGATCGCAAATCCAACCAACCAACCGAACATTATCAAATGGCTCGACGTAAACCAAGACATACCCAACTGAAATGAAGACCAGATCTAGCTTACAAGCTTGCGGAGCGGATCACTTCAAGATTCAAAGTATACAGTGTACTTTGTCCAGCATTCCAGGTAGCAATGGCTAAGCCCGTTTCTCCGTGCGCCGCGATCGCGCAAATCCCCGCAGGAAGTTCTGCCTGCCCAATTTGCTGTCCATTGTAGTCGAGCGCAATTAAATGATGATCATCACACACGACAATTCCCCAAGGATAAGCAGTGACGAATTTTGGGGTGATTAGAATTCCAACTCGGATCACGCGATACGGTTTGAGATGGAGCAACACAAGCGATCGTTCAAACCCTGTTTCAATCGCAATTAGAAAATGAGCATTCCTCGTTGGAAAGACTCGCTCAATTTGTAGAGGAATGCTGAACGTCCCAAACGCTTTTCCATGTCGATTGAAGAAATCGAATCGGGTGGAGCCAAGTTCTCTAGATACCAGTTTTCTAGATACGAGTGCAATGTGTCGAGTATGAAGGGCTGCGATCGCAATGAATTCGCCAGATCTCGGTTCGCAAAGTGCAGGACGACAGGCAAGCTGCGCCTGTGGTAATGTCCAAATGCTGAAAAATTTAGCTCGGCTTTGGTTGAGTGTTGCAACAGCCATCCATTTGCCAGATGGGTCGATCGCAATACGAGAAGGGTGATTAAATTGAGCCACTCGCTGCGCAGTCGTGTCTGACAGTCGATAAATTGAACGCTCCGTGACCGCAAAACATCCGCTCGATCGCACGATTAAGTCCTGAATGGGTTCTGCAATGGGATCGTTGCGCCGAATCTTTCCGGCACGGCGATCAAAGAATCCCTTGGCATACGATCGAGCGGAAATCGCTTGATCTTGGCTGTAAAAGATCAAGCTCGACTCGCACAAATCGCGATCGCATTCAGGCAAGACTTCAATTACGGAAAGTTGATCAACCCGATCAAGTAAAGCTTCTTGTCTTAAAGTTTGCAAGGTAAATTTTGGAGCCGCGATCGCCGTTGCAAAGTTGTGCGGGGCGAATTGCGGTTGAGATCGATCTTGTATCGCCCCTTGCAGCGCCTCAAGCATTTGGGTTGCAGACTGATACCGTCTTGCTTTTAACTTCTGAAGTGCCGTTAAAATTACCGTCTGTAGCCGTGTCGGAATATGCGCGGGAATATTCACAGCTTGATTGAGATGCGCCACCATTAAGTCAGGCGGTGCGCCTGAAAACGGGCGATGCCCAACTAACAATTCATACAGCAAAACACCAACTGCATAGAGATCCGTTGAGTGAGAGTACTGCCCATAGAACCGCTCCGGAGCCATATAAGCAGGTGATCCTGTTAAATTTGCAGGTTCACGAGTCAGGTCGTGACTCAAGCGTGAAATTCCAAAATCAGAGATTTTTGCACTCCAACCTGAAGCATCCACACTCAGCAAAATATTCTCAGGCTTAATGTCACAATGCACAATGCCTTGAAGACTCGCATGTTCTAACCCGGCAAGCACATCACATACCAGTTTGACACTGAGGACTGGATCTAACCGATGATGATTTTCCATCAATTGCCGCAGCGTTCCACCCTCGCAATACTCCATCACGAGGCAGCGCTTTCCCTGCCAATGCTCGATCGCTTCACAGGCAACAATATTTGGATGTTCAAGCGTTACTAAGAACTTCAATTCTCTTAAAAACTGGCTCGTTGGAGAGCCAGTCAAATCGAGGGCTTTGAGCGCGACTAACTTTCCAGTTTGACGGTGCATTGCACAATACACTCGTCCAAACTGTCCCCGCCCAATCAAGCCTAAAATTCGATAGTTCGATCGCTTGACTTCCTGTAACCTCAACACATCCGCGCGACTCATCCCAAGCTAGACAAATAAACGAGGCAAAATTGATTCGTGGTCGAGTTGCTTATCGACTAATGCTTCAGCCACTTCTAGGCGTTTTTGCAGACCGATAATAAAGAGATTGCTTGCTGCTCCGAGCGATTCACATTGAGTCTGCACACAATGTAAATCCCGCCCTGCCAGCTGACTAAAAACCGATGCCAAAACGCCAGCTTCTAGAAAACACGACGGCACTTCAGCCTCGGTTGCAAGTCTTGCAAAAGGCGAATGTTGAGTTTCAACAATCAGAAACCCACGATCGTGATAGGTCTGATCTAAACTCAACTGACCCAGTCCGTAAGTAATCCAGCATTGCTTCAATGCCTGAAGAAAATCCGCCATCTGCATATCGACGAGCGGAGTTTCGTAGTACTCGCTCACCTCATCTCGAAAGCGATTGAAGAAATTTTTTCCCCACCAGCGTCCGCAATTAAACAACACTAGGCGAGAAGCTTGTCCTGTTTCCTTTGCCAAACCCGAGTAGATGGCTTGGATCAAAGTCTCGGGAAGTGCGAGTAAGCGATCGCCCCGACGACTTTCGAGCAATCCCATTTCTAGATCGCCGCGCACATAGACATCGCTCGCGTAATAGTTTGCGGGAAGACGATCGTGAATTAATAAATCGCGAACAGAAATCATTAGAAAATACCTGCGACGGTGAGCATTTCTTCTTCTTGGGCTGGAATTACTGAGTCAACAAGGCTCAGAAACGGTTCTAACAGCGCGACTTGCTGCGCATTGAGAGAGAGTCGAAGCTGTTGCTGCATCAATCGAAAGAAGACCGCATTGATTTCTTGATCGTTATGCAATGAGATCGCATCCTTTAACCAACTCAGCAAGCGCTTTTGCACATATTCGGTATCGTTGAGCAACATTCCCATGGCACATTGACGCAGGGTTAACATGCCGTTTTTGATCGTGCGCTCCAAGGTTGTTGTCTCAAGGCTGGGCAGTTCGAGTTGCAGTTCATCGGCTGCGCGCTGAACTAAATCGATTTCATGATTGCGGAGGGCACGGTATGCACTCATGCGCTCTGAAATCGAAGCAACATATTGCCCGATCACTTGTAATTCTTCGGGTTTGAGATAGCGGTTCTCGGCTTCGTCAAATACGCCTTCAAGAGGAGATTGCATCATCGTTTTAGAGAAGTTAGAAGAGGTTAGAGAAATCAGTCAGAGTAAACTTACTCTCAGTTAGTTCATCAGATAAGCTTTCCGGTTCAGGAGCCACTGCCATCGTGACCGCTGGCGTCCCATCCCAACGCATTGCGGCAAAAAATTGCTTCACTTTTAGCTCAAACGAGAGTTCGGTCAGCACTTCAGGCGCGACGGCTTGCTCCAACATCGCGACTTCTTCAGCCGTCGAATACTGCGCTTGATTTTCCCAATTACAAGTCGTGAAAAAAGAATGAACGGAGGACTGTAGCCAATTCTGAGTATCTTGGGGAGCGAGTGACGAAATCATTTCAACTCTCCCGAACGTAACCGTTTTTCGATGTCTCTTGCGGTTGCACCTTCATTCAGCCAGAACGATGCCGCATCGATTCGCTCTTGCCCACCGAGCAAGAATTTACAGTAAGTCTCACCCATCGAATAGCATTGAATCTCAATACAGCTGAGTTGCTTTTTGACGAGTTCCGTGAAGAAACCTGAGAATAACCCTGCATACAAAAAGCAGACGGGTTTCCCAACATCGCCCAAGGTTCTCGCAACTGCCGAATCAAAGACATTGATGAACATAAACCCTTGTTTACGATCGCCCAAATCGACTTCCCAACGTCCCCAACCTTGCGCCGTGAAAGGCCACCACCAAGTTTCGAGCAAAAACATCAAATTCGTCTGACGAATCGAGCGATCGTATTCTTTCTCAAACCACTTCTCGAAAAAGAAAGCGTCTTTTTGCCCCCACTCACACCCGATTGTGTACATGGTTGCGGCTGAGGCATCTCCGACTTCTTCTTCTAGCCCTTCGACTAAGCCAATGATAAAGTCTTCAGTCGTCAGAACGTTCTGACTATTATTCCAATCCACGATCGTGCCTTGATCGGGGTCGAACTGGAAAAAATCCTTGAAGCCATAATGGTTGTGCTTTTTGGGATTTTTGAGTTTTGAGGGAGTTTGGTGAGCAAGGGAGAACGCCATAGTCGCGACAAGGGTGGAAGGACAAAAAGGAAGCAACAACAGGTTGCGCTGATAGTGGTCAGTGTGCCCAGAACAAGCTCTGAAATTAGACGGTTCCAAGCATTCGACGATTCACTTCCAGAATCGGCAGGATCAAATTGGCTTCACTCGGGGTGAGCACTTGTTTGACCACTTCTTGCATCACGGTATAAGTCACGCCACAGGATTTTTGAGCGTTGAAGGCACGCATAATGGTCTGAAACCAAAATAGAAATCGTTCTCTCAACGTTTCTGAATCATCCAACAGCATTGCGACGGCAGAATAGCGCAAAACTCTTAAAGTGTCGCGCTTCCATTTCGCTGTGACGTCCTCGCTCCCATTGCGGAGTAAGGTTGGATCGATCGCTCTCATTTTGGCGAGGACTTGTTGAACAATCGCAGCTTCGCTCGCTTGTAATTTTTGATAGGTTTGGACGCGCAATTCAAACGATCGAGCATACTCCGCCAAAAAACGAAGCTCCTCATCGGTCGCGTAACGTCCTTCGGTTGTTTGACTTAACCGTTGGATTTGGCTCAGCATAGGGGGTCGCAATTACAGCAATTACATTTGTATGCAGCGTTCCCGATTGGGTTAAGAGACTCACACTTCAGAGGAGTTTGAGAAATAATTCGACATATTGAAGGTGGTCGTATCTTCGATCTTTTTCATCATCGATCGCGTGATTAATTTGCCAGCTTCAACCAAAACTTGCCCGGTCAGAGGATGCAGCAAATCTTGTTCTGCTCTGCGTCCAATCAACGCTTCGATGTCTTTGATCGAATTGATATACATCCCTGGGGGCAGTTCGACGACGACTCCACTGCCGATGACTCTTGCCTGACATGCTAATCGCGAGTTTGTCTTGCACGATGTAATCACTTCTAACGTGCGTTGCTCTCGCCGATTTGTGGGCGTCAAAGCGTCCATGCCTGATTTGACATAGACATGACAGGTCGCACACATGCCGCGACCGCCGCATTCTTTGAGAACATCTAGATCTTTGTTAATCAGAACCGAGAGGAGATTCCCCATTGTTTCGACCGCACTCTCTTGGGCGATCGGTTCGAGGCGGACAGTTTTTACCATGATTTTTTTAGGGCAAGAGGAGGGCTTTTTGCAAGTCGGTAAGCGCTTGTTGCTCGACCAAAGCAGCATAACCTCGCACAGCTTGCGAACAGCGTTGAATAAAGCGGGCTATCCAACATCGCAACAATTCGAGGTCTTGAGCAGTTACAGACTGTTCTAGGCTTGAGGGTTCCCCTAAAAAGATGATTTGCCCCGATCGCTCAATCTGAAATTGCTGGAACCATACATCGTCTAGACGGCTTGATTTCCAGTAGTTCGCAATGACGGCGATGCCTAAAAATCGTTGGGTAAACTCACTCAACTCGTTCATGACCTGCATGACATCCCTGAGTTTCGGATGGGCAGGAGACGGAAGCGGCGGAAGATTGTCAGTTTCGACTGTCGGATTCGTCGCGATCTCTAATGTCGAATTGGTTACGATCTCCCATGTCGGGTTCGTCGCGATCGCGGAGCGCAGCACCGTAAAAGCAGAAATAAATTGTTCAGAATTTAAAGTATCGTTTTTAATCACTAAGGCAAGCAGATCAGAGTGCAATCGATGGAGTGCAATCTGGTACTCAGCGAAGTGAAACGCGAACCCATCATACTCCGGCGGAATCGTTGCCACGAGTTGCAAGATACTCTGGAGCAAATCAGATTTATTTCCTTCGGCAAAAGCAGGGTGGTGCGTATAAAAAACTGGCTCAGAGTGTCCACTTAGTAGGGCGATCCCCACGATTCCTGGTACATTCAGAAAGTCCCGTATAACTTCCTGGTTCATAAGCTGATCTACTCATCGTTCTGTACAATACTTGCCACATCTATTTTTTAGGGAGATGTAATTTGTGCGATAACGCAACGGACTTCAGGATAAGTTTACAATTTTTTGCATTTCCGGTCTTGCTTCCCAGTTTAGAGTGAACGCACTCACAGTTTGCTAAATTTGATTTCTTACTCGCTTTAAGCTCCCCACAACTTTAGGCTTAGCCGTATGTCTGACCTTCCTTTCACCCTTGATCAATTACGTATCCTAAGAGCGATCGCGTCTGAGGGTAGCTTTAAACGGGCCGCTGATAGTCTGTATGTGTCTCAGCCTGCCGTTAGTTTGCAAGTCCAGAATCTAGAACGGCAGTTGGATGTGCCCTTATTTGATCGGGGTGGGCGACGGGCGCAGTTAACGGAGGCAGGACATCTACTGTTAAATTATGGCGAGAAAATCCTAACGCTGTGTCAGGAAACGTGCCGGGCGATCGAGGATTTGCAAAATCTCCAGGGTGGCACTCTGATTATCGGAGCAAGTCAGACAACGGGAACCTATCTGCTGCCCAGAATGATTGGTCTGTTTCGTCAGCAATATCCAGATGTGGCGGTTCAGTTGCATGTGCATTCTACCCGCAGAACTTCCTGGAGTGTTGCCAATGGTCAAATTGATTTGGCGATTATTGGCGGTGAAATTTCTCCAGAACTTCAAGATTCATTGGAGATTATTCCCTATGCTGAGGATGAACTCGCGCTAATTTTACCTCCCAATCATGCATTGGCAAGGTTAGAGACGATTCAAAAAGATGATTTATATCGATTGCAGTTTATTGCCCTGGATTCACAATCGACGATTCGGAAAGTCATTGATCAGGTGTTGGGGCGTTGTGGGATTGAGACACGCCGATTAAAGATCGAGATGGAACTCAATTCGATCGAGGCGATTAAGAATGCTGTTCAGTCTGGGCTAGGAGCTTCTTTTGTGTCGATTAGCGCGATCGAGAAAGAATTGCAGATGGGGATGTTGCATCGCGCCAAGATCGATGATGTCGTGGTGAAGCGGACTCTTTCGGTGATTATTAATCCGACTCGCTATCGATCAAAAGCAGCGGATGCGTTCTGTCGAGAGATACTGCCGAAGTTTACAAATCAGCCGATCGAGTTTGAGCGTCCGACTCCAGCTTTTCCAGAAACCCAGAGTTTAAAGGCAATGCTTCAAGCAGCGAGTAATCGAGCGATTTCGGAGTTGGAATAAAGTCTGGCGGCATTGCGATGGGGTTTGTCTCAACAGCTTGTCGATCGCAGGTTTGGGCTGGACTAGAATTTAGTTGAGCTTTGATGAAATTCTGCACCCTCACGACTATGGACGAAATCGATCAGTTGTTGGCAAGTCTCCATCCCTCTCCACCTCCCCCTACTTCAAGACCCTCTCCACCTGCTGCCAATTTCTCAACTCGATCGATCGAGGATCTTTTGTCTCAGATTGACGTGTCTGAGACTCGAACCGCGCGGTCTGCTGCACCTCCTCAGCCGTTAGTCGAGGAGATCAAAACAGAAAACTTACAACAGCAGGCAGAAGTGGCACGACAAGTCGAGTTAGATCGACAACAAAAACAGCAGCGTCGTGAGCAACTCAAACAGCAACGCCGCGCTGAATTAGCTGCACAAGCTGAACAATGGCTAAAATCTCTTCAGCCAAAATCATCAGAAGGGCGCTGGTTTGAGGAATTTGCTTGTCACTATTCGTCTCGCCTAGAAGCCGCGATCGATTATTTAGAAGCTCTGCAAGACATTACCCCGTCTTCGGATTGAGGATTTTTACTGTTTTGGAGCGACTATGCGTTTATTGTGCTTAAGTAATGGTCACGGAGAAGATACGATCGCCATTCGGATTCTTCAAGCTTTACAACAGAAATCAGATGTGACGATCGAAGCTTTACCGATCGTAGGCGAAGGCCATGCATATCAAAAAGCAGATATTCCAGTGATTGGCACCGTGAAAGTTATGCCATCCGGTGGATTTATTTATATGGATAACAAACAGCTCGTGAGAGACATACAAGGGGGATTAGTAAAATTAACACTTGAACAAATTAAAGCGATTCATACCTGGGCAAAATCAGGCGGGATGGTTTTAGCCGTTGGCGATATTGTGCCGATGCTATTTGCCTGGACAAGTGGCTTGCCGTTTGCCTTTGTTGCGACCGCAAAATCTGAGTATTACTTGCGCGATGAGAATGGCTTTATTCCTCGAAAATCCTGGTGGGACGATCGATTAGAACGTTCCACGGGATGTATTTTTCAACCTTGGGATCGTTGGTTAATGAAACGCCCGCAGTGTAAGGCTGTTTTTCCGCGCGATCGCTTAACAGCTCAAGTTCTCAAGCGCTTTCATGTGCCAGCGTTTGACTTAGGCAATCCGATGATGGATGGCTTAGAGTGGTCGGGTGTAAAAGAGTCTGACTGTTTGACGATCGCGTTGATTCCCGGTTCGCGCCCGCCTGAATGTTTTGCCAATTGGGAATTAATGCTGCGCGCGCTCAATGCGATGATGGGCGATTTTCAACGTCCCATGCGATTTTTAAGCGCGATCGCGCCCGGAATCGATCTCGATCACCTGCATCATTTATTGCTGAGTTATCGCTGGACTTCTACAGAATCCAATATTTACGTTAATGGATACGGCGAGAAACAAGCCACACTCCAGTTAATGCCAGGGCGATTTGCAGAATGTATTCAGCGCAGTGAACTTGCGATCGCGATGGCGGGAACGGCGACTGAACAATTTATTGGACTTGGAAAGCCTGCATTCATCATGCCGGGAGAAGGTCCACAATTTACGCCCGCTTTTGCTGAAGCGCAAACTCGATTGCTAGGTGCCTCCGTTACCTTGGTTGAGCAACCCTCACAAATGGGGAATGCAGTGCGATCGCTGTTAGAAAATCCCGATCGCATTCAAATGATCGCCGACAATGGGCATCGACGTATGGGAGAACCGGGTGCAGCGGATCGAATTAGCGATCGTCTCCTCGAAATCTTGAAAACCTGCTAGATTTTGTACACTTCGGCAGTCATCGTTTTAAAGTCCCCAAATTTAGGAATTTGAGGGACTAAAACCGTGAACCCCGACGCGAATCCATCCACATCAAACTCATGGGAAAACTGACTACTCACGTTCTAGATACCGCTCACGGCTGTCCTGCCGCAGATCTCAAGATTGAACTCTGGCAAATTGATTCGCAAACGGATCAGAAAACCTTGATTAAAACAGTTTTGACAAATTCAGATGGACGGACTGATAGCCCAATGTTGAATGAATCAGAGATCAACGTTGGCATCTATGAGCTAGTTTTCGCGATCGGCGAATACTTCGCCTCGAAATTCGCTCATCCTGTAGAGCCTGCATTTCTCGATCGCGTTCCCATCCGTTTCGGAATCGCAGATGCGACTGCCCACTATCATGTTCCACTGCTAGCTTCCCCGTGGTCGTACAGCACCTATCGAGGTAGTTAGCGCGAACTCACAGCCGAATTCAAAAGGTCGAGCAAAGCTTGACGATAGATGCGCTTGCCAGAATTATTTAAATGTACGCCATCTAAGGTGAGATCTCCCCGCAGCGCTCGATCGCGAAATAAGGGTTGAATCACGTCTATTCGCACCGTGACATCTTGCTCTGTTCCGACTTGACGAATCAAAGTGTTAATTTCATCGACACGATCGAGTGTACCTGCCACATTTGGATTTTTACTCGCTTCAACCGTCGAGTAAAATGCAGGCAACAAGGTGATTTCTGATGCTCCTAATCCACGAGTTAACGTCACAATCTGGCGCAAATTATTTTTGAAATCGACATTGTTAATTGAATACATCGCGTCATTTGTGCCGATCGCAACGATCACGTTTTGGCACTGAATATTGCCTGCTTTAAGCTGCTTCAACTGTTCGAGAAGCGACACTGTACTCATGCCGCCCATCGCAAAGTTATAGTTTGATTGACCCAGCGAATTGCCCAATCCAGAAGAAATTGAATCCCCGAAAACGCAACCTGTATAACGCTTTCCCGTACTTGCAGTAATTTGAGAACTGACCTTAGAACGCCACCAGTCTACCGAAGGCAGCTTATCTACTTTCGGAGACGAAACCGCAGGCAAAACACAGGGCGAACTAGCAAGAAGTGTAAACCCAAAGAGTAAGCCAATTTTGAGCACACGCTTCATGCAAAAACACTCCAATCATCAATAATTTCTTTGACTTAGTATGGTAAATAAAAGTTCAGTACTTCGTATCCGTATTAGCACATTTCTCAGTCGCCCCAAGTTAGATTTTCCCAGAACCCTGAATCCCATCAGGGCGAATTCTGATATCCAGTCACCATAGAATTGTTCACTCCCCTTGGCAAGCGATCGGGCACTTCCAGAGAGAAAATGCGTCACGTCAGGTTGGGATCTGAAATTTTACAAAGTTTTGAGTTTACAAAGTTTTGATATTGCACGAAATCAGATCCCGATGCCCTTCCTCCATGCTTGTAAACTGTAGAGCTAGTGCATTTTGCCTGTTTTGATGTTGATTGAGTTGCTCATGATTAAGCTTCGATCCTGGTTCCGTCACTGGAGAAAAACGATTCTGATGCCGCTCTTTTTGGCATCTTTTATCACTGTTGTTTGGGCGAGTACTCCTGCAATCGCTCAGATGCAACGTCCTCTCCTGTTTCCTTCACAACCGACTCCGACCCCGACTGTTCAACCTTCACCCGTCGTTCCACAAATTCCTCGCACCGAGATTCGAGGTGTATGGCTGACGTTCAACGATCTCGATGTCATGAAAGATCGCACGAAAGTGCAGAACGCAGTGGATCAATTGGGACGCTTGAATTTCAATACGATTTATCCGGTGGTTTGGAATTCTGGCTATGTGACGTATCCCAGTGCAGTTGCCCAACGCCAGGGCATCCAGCCTTTTGTGTATCGTGGTTCAGATGGACATGACATTCTCGCGGATGTTGTCGATCGCGCCCGTCGTCGAGGCTTGCTCGTCGTTCCCTGGTTTGAGTTCGGATTCATGATTCCGTTCACGTCAGAACTCGCACTGAATCATCCAGACTGGCTGACTCAGCAGCGCAATGGCGATCAGACTTCCATCAGTGGAGCAGGCGAAGTGGCTTGGCTCAATCCCTTTCATCCTCAGGTGCAGCAGTTCATCACCGATTTAGTCTTAGAAGTGGTGACTCAGTACAACGTGGATGGGATTCAGTTTGATGACAATATGAGCCTGCCGCGTGAGTTTGGCTATGATGCTTACACCCGAGCGCTCTATAAGAGAGAGACAAAAAAAGACGTTCCCAATAATCCAGCGGATCAAGCTTGGATGCGTTGGCGAGCCAACAAAATTACGGCATTCATGGCGCAATTGAAGAAAGCCGTGAGAGACCGCAAACCCAATGCAATTTTCTCAATTTCACCTAACTATTATGACTTTGCCTACAAATTCCATTTGCAGGACTGGCTCGCTTGGGTTCGGCAAGGGATTGCAGATGAATTGATTGTGCAAGTGTACCGTCCAAATTTGCAAAGCTTCATTGAAAAGATTTCACGTCCTGAAATTCAAGAAGCCCAAAAACGAATCTCAACCGGGGTTGGGGTCTTCACAGGGCAAAGAACAAATCCCGTTTCGATTCGCCAAATTCAAGAGCAAACGCGAGCGGCTCAGGAACGAGGGTTAGGCGTTGCCTACTTCTATTACGAGAGCCTTTGGGATATTGCTCCGGAGCCTGCCAGCGATCGCCAAGCGGGATTCCAGGCGCTTTTCCCTGAACCTGCGACTCGACTCGCACAGTGGTAGATCGTGCAGGGGGAGATTTGTCTATTTTTAAGACTGTCTTCCAACTTTTGCGGATCGAAGTGTGTAAAAATGTGAAGCGTGTGGATAACTTCATCGCCGACTACTGCTTTAACTCCGACTGCCGTTGCCCTGGGAAACTTTGACGGTATCCATTTGGGGCATCGACAAGTCATTGCACCTGTGCTGGAAAATGACGGGATCGCTCGGACTACGGTTGTAACTTTTAGTCCACATCCGAAAGAATTTTTTACTGGAGAACCTCGATCGCTGCTCACGCCTCAAGAAGAGAAAGTGTTGCACCTAGAAGCGATCGGGGTTCAACAATTGGTGTTGCTGCCGTTTAACCGTGAACTGGCAAAGCTAACGCCGCAGCAATTTGTCGAAGAAATTTTGGTCAATCAGCTTCAGGCTCGACAGGTGAGTGTAGGGGCTGATTTTTGTTTTGGACATCGACGCACGGGAACGGCGGACGATCTGAAAGCGATCGCGGCAACGTTTGGGATTGGGGTGACGATCGTGCCGTTGTTACTCTTTCAAGGCAAGCGGATTAGCAGTTCAGCAATTCGAGAAGCGCTGTTGTCTGGAGATTTGCAGACTGCGAATCGAATGCTCGGCAGACCTTATCGGCTGATTGGACAGGTCGTAACGGGTCAACAACTGGGTCGAGCGATCGGATTTCCAACCGCGAATTTGCAGCTTTTAGGAGATAAGCTTGTGCCTTGCCGGGGCGTGTATGCGGTGAGAGTTTCAGGGGCTGGAGAAACTTCGATCCTGGGTGTGATGAACATTGGCAATCGTCCGACGGTGAATGGTCTCAGTCAAACGATCGAAGTGCATTTGCTCGATTGGTCGGGCGATTTGTATGGAAAGACGCTGATTGTGGAGCTTGAGGAGTTTATTCGCCCTGAGCAAAAGTTTGCGTCATTAGAAGAGTTGAAAGCGCAGATTCAAGCAGATTGTGAAACAGCACGATCGACACTTGCTGCAATGAGTTAGCGATAATAAGTTTGAGATTTTACCTTGTGAGCTTGCTGTGAATCGTCGAGAACTTCTGAAATTATTAGGTCAAACTTCGGGCGGGCTGATTGCTGCAAGTGTTTTGGGCGGCTGTCAAGCTAAATCGATGAATTTACTCTTTTCGCTTGATCCGGCTGAAGCTCTACCAGATCACTTGATCACGCCGCTTGACGAGTTTTATGTGCAGTCTTATGCGCTCCCTTCTCAGGTAAATGTTGAGAAATGGCAGTTGAAGATTGGGGGTGAAGTCAATACTCCTGTGACTTTGAACTTTCAAGATATTCTCAATGCGCCGCAAGAAGAGTTTTACCTGACGATGGAATGTATCGGCAATCCAGCAGGTGGGAATTTAATCGGGAATGCGAAATGGACAGGTACGCCATTGCTGCCCTTTTTGAAGCAGGCAGGTGTGAAAAAAAGCGCGATCGAGTTTGCGATGAAAGGCGCAGATTGGTATGAAACGACTTTACCTGTTGCAGAATTAATGCGTCCTGAAGTGCGATTAGTGCATCAAATGAATGGCACACCTTTAACGGCAGCACATGGCTATCCGGTTCGGATTATCATTCCGGGGCATTTTGGGCAAAAGCAACCGAAATGGATCGTTGGAATTGATGCGATCGCCAAAACGAAGACCGGATTTTGGGAGAATCAAGGCTGGTCGAATACTGCCGAAATCCCAACTCATTCGTTGATGCGGCAAGTTCACGATTCTAGAGTCTGGAACAAGCAGCATCAAGTCAAGCTAACCCGCAATAACTGGGAAAAAGGCGTTTTACTAGCAGGCGTTGCTTTAGATCGATCGACTGCGATCACGTCAATTCAAATCAGTACAGATGACGGTGTAACCTGGCAAGCTGCCGAGCAGAATCGTCCAGAATCGCCGCATGAATGGACATTGTGGCGCTATCTGTGGAAACCAACTCAGGCTGGAAAATATTCGCTATTAGCGCGTGCGAGTTCAGAACGACAGCAGCAAGCGATCGAGGATAAGAATAGTAAAGACGGAAGTTCTGGAATCCTGAAAATTCAAACTACTTTAGACGCCTAGTTTTTACTCGCGATGCGATTTGTTCTGAAGGTGACGTTCGAGCCTTCTTGAGTCTGTTCTAAAACTAGGAGCGGCGTGGGTTTTGCATTTTGATCCCAGCGCATGTTCGCGATTCTGCCTTGAATCGCAGGTTGCCACGTATCATTTTCATGCGTGGGGCTGAGGAAGGTTTCAAAGCAATCAATGATTTGATTGATCGTCACAGAAGTCGGCTGAGTTGGAAGTTTGAGAATTTTGATTTGAATCCGAAACAGGACGCGAGTCGATTGAGCCGATTCGCCAGATTTGTACAAGACATCAAAGATCTCATCGACTTGGCGACCTGTGCTCGCAATTCCAATTTCTCCCTGATTTGCTTGAGTCGGGCGGAGTGCCAATGTAATTTTGTCTTTGACTCTGATTTTGATTTGATTGACGATCGCGAAATGGAAGACCTCTTCTGCCATTCTCATCCGCAGATAGTCGAGGTTAAATTCACGCGAGTGAATCAGATCGGGGTTGCGCTCCATTTTCCCCATCATTTCCACCGCATATTTCAGCTTTTTCTGAATTTCGCGATTTTTAACGATCTCAAACTTCACCTGTTTCTTCAGCTTATTCGCCTGCAGTGTCGAGAAAACCCCTAAAACGATCAGCAGTAAAAACAGCCCGCCGGAGGTCATCATCCAAACATTACCGCCAGCAGGAGAATTCGGACGAGCAGGCTGACTCGATGCAGATTGAGTTTTGACAGGCTTTGCAGCAGTCTGAGCCAAAAGGGGGGACACCATCGACATAAGACGTTTTTACAGGAAGAGGTGGTCGATTCCAGAATGCCCCGATGTCACTGGGAACTTGATAATTTGTACACAAATCAAGTCAGGATTTTTTTGAAATGACACCACTCGATTGTGCTGAAAATTTACACCGAATTCGATTAATTGCAACAGATATGGATGGAACGCTGACCATTCAGGAAAAATTCAGCACGAAACTGTTAGCAGCCTTTGATCGATGCCATCACGCTGGAATTCAAATCCTTGTGGTGACGGGGCGATCGGCAGGTTGGGTGAGCGGCTTAGCGAATTATTTGCCGATCTGGGGTGCGATCGCAGAGAATGGCGGCTTGTTTTATCGCGGTGAAACTCAAGAATTCCTTGTCCCAATTCTCGATGTGAATTTGCATCGTCAGAAATTAGCAGAGATGTTTGCCGAGTTGCAGACTCATTTTCCTAATCTGCAAGAATCGAGTGATAATGCCTTTCGGCGAACAGATTGGACATTTGATGTGGCAGATTTGACGTTAGAAGAACTCGAACGCATCAATCTCCTGTGCCAAACCAAAGGTTGGGGCTTCACATACAGCACGATTCAATGTCACCTGAAACTGGTAGCACAAAGCAAAGCATTGGGATTGAGCCGAATTTTAGAGCATGACTTTACCCACTACGATCGCGAACAGATTGCCACGATCGGCGACAGTCCCAACGACGAAAGTTTATTTGATGCAAGCCAGTTTCCCATCTCGATTGGAGTTGCGAATCTGAAGCGTTATCAGAATCAACTTCAGCATTTGCCGACTTATGTAACGATCGCAGAAGAAGGCAATGGATTTTGCGAATTCGTCGATGCTGTCTTAAAGGGTCGGTAAACTATAGAAAATTGCTGATATCAGAAATCATGGAATCCTCAACCCCAAATCGTATCCGAAACTTTCTTATTGCCATCGTTGCAATCACTCTTTCGGTTGCCGTTGCACTTGGGCTGAAAACTCAAACTACAGGCGTTTCGCTGAATGCGATGTCTGCTGAGGCAGTTCCGCTTGAAGTGGCACTCACCAATGGCAACCCAACGCTGATGGAGTTTTACGCCAATTGGTGTACAAGCTGTCAGGCAATGGCTCCCGAACTCAAATCGTTAAAAGATAGCTACGGCGATCGCATTAATTTCGTCATGCTGAATGTGGATAACGAGAAATGGTTGCCAGAGATTTTGTCGTATCGCGTTGATGGTATTCCGCATTTCGTTTATCTGAATGACAAAGGAACCGCGATCGCGCAAGCAATTGGGGAACAACCACGCACCATTATTGAAGAAAATCTGGTAGCGTTATCTTCTGGTTCAGATTTACCTCACGCTCAAAGTATTGGACAGACTTCGGCGTTCTCATCGCCCGTTGGAACCAAGCCAAGCGATCCGCGAGGTCATGGCAGCCAGGTTGTTGAAAAATCATAGAAAGCTATGTCTCGATCGAGTGCGTTACGCTACTACGTTTTATCTCGTCTATTGATGGCTCCGCTGATGCTCTGGCTGATTACGACGATCGTATTTCTGCTGCTGAGAGCCACGCCTGGGGATACAGTTGATGCCATGCTAGGCACTCGGGCATCGCAAGCCGCAAAAGACGAGTTGCGGGCGCAGCTTGGATTGAACAAATCTTTGCTATTTCAATACTTTGATTATATTGGAGCGCTCTTGCGCTTCGATTTGGGTAAGTCTTTGACGACTCAAGGACAATCGGTTTGGGAAATTATTGGCAAGTTCTTTCCGGCAACGGTTGAACTAACAATCGTCGGTTTAGCGATCGCGCTCGTTGTCGGCATAACCGTCGGCGCGATCTCTGCCTCACGTCCGAATAGTTCACTCGATGCGACAGGTCGGCTGTTTGGCATTATTACGTACTCCATTCCGATGTTTTGGTTTGGAATGGTCTTGCAGCTAATTTTTTCAGTCGGTTTGGGATGGTTTCCATTGGGGACTCGATTCCCAGTGACGATCAGCCCGCCGCCGAATGTCACGGGTTTATATACGATCGATAGTTTGCTGAGTGGAAATTTCGAGCAATTTGCGATCGCGATTTACTATCTCGCCTTACCTTCGATCACCTTAGGGGTGCTGATTAGTGGGATTTTTGAGCGAATTGTGCGCGTCAATCTTAGGCAGACTTTGCAAGCCGAATATGTCGAAGCGGCACGCGCAAGAGGAATCCCAGAATCGAAAATCCTGATCAATCACGCGTTGAAAAACGCAATGATTCCAGTGATTACAATTCTGGGGCTGACGCTGGCTGCGTTGTTAGGAGGAGCAATTCTCACCGAAGTGACATTCTCTTGGCCGGGACTTGCAAATCGCTTGTACCGAGCCATTAATCAAAGAGACTATCCCACGGTGCAAGGCATTGTCGTTTTCTTTGCGGCAATTGTGTCGATCGCGAGTATTGCGATCGACATTATCAATGCTTATATTGATCCACGAATCCGCTACTAGCGAGGCAGACAAGCAACCGGAATCGGGTTAGACGAGGTGCGAATCGCAGTTTCATTCAAATTCCGCGACGCGATCAAGTTCTGACCTTCTCGGTAAGCTTCGAGATTCATCATAGCTTCGTGCCCTGAAGTTCCAGCAGGACCATTGTTGCGGAATGCGATCGCAGCACTGCGGTTGTTTGCATCAAACTGACGGTGCTGAGGCGAGCCTGCGGCTTGCAGAACTGTATTATATTGAGTCGAACTAATCGTTTCTGCATTCATCGACTGCTCCATGTTCGTCGAACCTGGAGATTGATTCACACTCGAAGGCGAAGGGGGAACTGCACCATTTCCGAGTGGAACTGAGGTATTTCCTTGAATGCCGCTTGATGCCGTATCGTAGCTCGAAGGAGAGGTTTGATTAGAAGCGCCAGAAGACGAGGTTTGATTGGAATAATTGGAAGAAGATTGAGTATCCACTGGACCTCCAACTCCACCATTAATATAAGCTGAGCACTCCGCAGCAGTAGGAGCAGATTGTGCGAAAACAGGGAGTGCCATTAATGCGGCTGTACCTGTTGCACTGAGGGTTGCCAAGGTGCGTTGTAAAAGATTCATTTTTCTCCTCGAAGGTCGTTAGATGTGAATTTTTTGTAATGATAGATACGCTATTACTGTAGAAATTCAATCTACGATCGCCCTCTGTCTTCTGGCATTGATGCTAATCTGCCAAGAGTTAGAAACGGTACCAACAAATCTAATCCAACTTTAATTGTGAGAATTGAGAGCCTGAATTACAGCCTCGCTCATGCATTCTATTGATCGTTGAAGTTGTGCGGCGGCAGACAAGCTTGAACTCTCACCGATAACCTCTGTTCCGTCCGCACCAACGCAGTGTTAGATGCCCGGCAACTTCAACAAACTTTACCTGGTAATCCTTGACCTTATATCACAGTATAAGGTTTATCATTAGCTTACCAGGTCGTAATGGAGTGATGTCAATGTTTCAAGTGGGGGAAGTCTCGCGCCGATTAGACGTTAATCCACAAACTCTCTACTTTTATGAGCGAATTGGGTTAATTCCATCCCCTCAGCGCACAGAAGCAGGATATCGGCTATTCAGTCAACAAGATGTGGATCGGCTTACCTTTATTACACGGGCTAAATCTTTGGGGCTGAGTCTAGATGAAATCAAAGACATTCTTGCGTTAAAGGATGGGCGATCGCTCACCTGTCAGGCGGTTTATGAGCGTCTCAGCAAAAAAGTTAGTGAAATTGAGAATATGATTCGCCAGTTACAAACGCTTCATGATGAGCTAACACCGCTGGTTAACCAGTGCTACGCCAATCTACAAACAACTGATCGAGAATGCGTTGTCCTAGATCAATCTCAAGTCACGCCTTCCAGAAGTTAATGCGATTGCGATCTGACGTAAACCATTAGGAGGAAAATTGCTATGAATCCGATTACAGTCGAAGTATTGGGAACAGGCTGCAAAAAATGTCAGCAACTAGAAGCTAATGCCAGAGCAGCGATCGCGGCACTTAACCTAGAAGCAGAAATTCTTCACATTACTGATCCCATCGAAATTGCCAAGCGAGGAGTCATGTCTACACCTGCCTTGACGGTTAACGGTAAGGTTGTAGGCAAAGGTAAAGTGATGACCAGTGAAGAAATTCAACCGCTCTTGCAAATATAGAGGGGAGCGCGAATCATGTTCGATCCATTTTATCCGTTTGACTGGTTGGCAAGCCAGATTGTTCATCATCTTTTTGGGCTGACTGTGGAATCCCACCTCGGAGCTAGCTTGCATTTTTTCCTCTACGATGTCCCCAAAGTTTTGACCTTACTGATCGTCATTAGTTTTGTTGTGGGAACATTTCAGAGCTTTTTGCAACCTGAAAACGTGCGGCAATGGTTAGAAGGCAAGCGTACTTTGGGCGGAAATATTCTAGCGGCAATGGTGGGGATTATCACACCTTTTTGTTCTTGTTCTGCCGTACCACTATTTATTGGCTTTTTGGAAGCAGGTATTCCTCTGGGTGTGACATTTTCTTATCTGATTTCTGCCCCAATGGTGAATGAAGTAGCTGTTGTGCTGTTGTGGGGACTATTCGGATTAAAAGTTACACTCCTCTATATCGGCTTTGGGGTTGGATTAGCAATCTTAGCTGGGTATATCATCGGATGGCTCAAGTTGGAAAAATGGGTTGAACCTTTTGTATGGCAACTACAAAAAGCCCACCAAGGCAATGCTCAAGAGGACAACTTTAACGTCAATCATGTCACTTGGAAACAGCGATTTCAGCAAGGATGGTTTCAGTCCAGTGAAATTGTGCGATCGGTATGGCTTTATGTCGTTGTAGGTATTGCGATCGGTGCTGGGATTCATGGCTATGTTCCAACCACTTTAGTTACACAGTTAGCAGGGGCTAGCAACCCATTTGCTGTTCCTATTGCCGTAATTTTGGGTGTACCGCTCTATGCAAACATTGCTGGTGTTATGCCCATTACCGAAGCATTGGTCAACAAAGGAATGCCGCTGGGTACTGTATTAGCGTTCACAATGGCTGTGACGGCTCTCTCATTGCCTGAGATGGTCATTCTAAGAAAAGTGCTTCGCCCCCAACTTTTAGCTGTGTTTATTAGCCTAATGACTTTTGGGATCATTAGTATCGGCTACCTGTTTAATGCTCTCCTTGCTTAACCACCTCTTGTCTCTCAAGCATTGCTTAGAAGATAGCCCCAACCAGGGAATAAGGGCATCTAACGATGATTTAGCTCTTGGCTAAAGTAATCCAAGCTCGTAAGACTTCTGCAACCGTCCAGGCTTGAGCGAAACACCCCTGTGGCATCATCGGTGCGTCTCCATCGAAAATTTCGCTGAGGCTGCCTAAGCCTTGATTCCGCAGATGGTTTGCCATCGGTTCGAGAAATTCTCGGGCTTTGACCGGATCACCATACACTCGATGATGCGCGATCGCAAACGATCCAATCAACCAGCCCCAGACTGTGCCCTGATGGTAAGCTCCATCTCGTTGAACTGAGTCACCGCTGTACCGTCCTCGATAGTTCATATCGCGTGGATCAAGAGATCGTAATCCGTAAGATGTGAGCAGCGATCGCGAACAAGCATCGACCACGCCTTTCTGCTGATTCACATTCAATGGACTTTCCGGCAGAGAGACCGTAAAAATCTGATTCGGGCGCAGTGAGGCATCGTTGCCGTCAGGTGAATCGAGGACATCGTAGCAGTAACCTGTCTCTGCATTCCAAAAGCGTTCAAAGCGGGCAAGCACTCGTTCTGCCATCGCGTCATATTCTCGGTAAGGTTTCCCGAGTTGCCGAGCGAATTTTGCCATAATTCGCAGCGCATTGTACCAAAGAGCATTGACCTCGATCGGTTTACCAATCCGAGGCGTAACCACCCAATCTCCAACTTTGGCATCCATCCAGGTCAATTGAGTTCCAGCTTCTCCGGCATACAGCAAGCCATCGGCTGAATCTAAGTGAATGTTGTACCGAGTCCCACGACAATGCCAATCGATAATTTCAGACAGCATGGGAAATAAATTATCGATTACATCATGATCTTCGGTTGCATTGTAGTAATCAAAAATCGCGATGAAGTACCATAACGTTGCATCGACAGTATTGTATTCAGGAATTTCTCCAGCATCAGGGAAACGATTCGGAAGCATCCCTTGATCGAGATATTGCGCGAACGTGTAGAGAATCGATCGGGCAATTTCTACTCGTCCGGTTGCTAGCGTTAAGCCCGAAAGACTAATCATCGTATCGCGTCCCCAGTCTCCAAACCAGGGATATCCCGCAATGATGGTTTTCCCATTCGGAGCACGATTCACAATGAACTGATCTGCCGCCAGTACCAGTTGGCGTACCCAAATAGGAGAGGTTTCGACTTGTTTGACGCGATCGAGTCGCCAGCAGTCAAACAGTCTTTGTTCATGATTATGCTGGGCGCGTAGGGCAGTTTCGCCATCAAGATTCGGATTCGCTTCTGTACTCGTAATGAAGGTGAGCGACTGACCAGGATAGAGCGTGGTTTGAAATGTTGCAGCATGGAGATGATCTTCTCGATCGCTGAGTCCTCGCGATCGCTCAACGGCTAAATCAAATCCGTAGTACCAATCATGAAAGGCTGTGACGCTCGCACCTCGGCAGATTAAAAAGAAAGGCGTTGCATCAGGATAGGCAGAGAGCTTTAAACCATGCTCAATTTCATCTATTTCCATTTGCCAACCATTTCCATTGGTATTACCGTGATAATCCCGATAATTTACAAATGTCTTGAACGTCAGTGTTAACGGCTGTGTTGCACGATGTAATTGATAGTGAACATAGGTTGTGTTTTCACCTTGCTGCATCCAGATGCGTTTTTCGAGGATGGCATCGCCACAAGCGTATCGCCAAACCGGAACCGTTCCTTCGAGAAAAAAGCGCTCAAGATGTCGGTATCCGTGCGGGCCAACAATTCCATCTGACCAACGATTTGTGCTGAGCGGGTAAACATCTTCACCGTATCGAACGGACTCATCCAGCTTTGTCACCAGCAGTGTGCGATCGAGGGGAGGCTTGAGTGCTGCAATCAGGAGTCCGTGATAGCGGCGGGTGAGAACCCCTGCGATCGTGCCGGATGCAAATCCACCAATTCCGTTTGTGACCAACCATTCTCGTGTTTCCGCAGACGGCAGAACCCCGCAAATTTCCCGCCCAAAATCAATGACCATAAAAATAATCTAGCCAGCCTAATGATTCTAGGAGACGGTCGCAAAGAAGGAGCAGTTTCGCTACAAGAAATTCGGATTTCAAAGCTCAATCTTGGGAATCAAGATATTTTTGCAGTTGAGATCTAAACTCGTACAGTGGCAGTTATGAGGTGAAATGTGTCGCCGTTTTTATTTGTGACTGATTTGGATCATACGTTGGTGGGCGATGACTTCGCTCACGAAGCCTTGAATGAGTGGTTGCTAGAAGCGCGATCGCACGGCAGCAAAATTGTGTATTCGACCGGGCGATCGCTAGCGCTGTACCGAGAGTTAGCAGCCGAAGCGCCGCTGTTTGAACCCGATTTGCTGATTGCCGCCGTTGGTACTGCGATCTATACAGATTTAGCAGGAGAGCCGGATGCAACTTGGTCAGAAAAGCTCAAAATCGGGTGGAATGTTGAACAGGTCAGAGCAACCACAGCACATTTCGCCGATCTTGTCCTGCAACCGGATACCGAGCAGAGCGAATTTAAGGTTAGCTTTTTCTTGACGGAAGAAGCATCGATCGAGGTTTTACCGCAACTTGAGCTACTGCTGACTCAACAGGGTTTAGACGTGCAATTGATTTACAGTAGCGGCAGAGACTTAGACCTATTGCCCCGTCATGCGAATAAGGGATCGGCTTTGACCTTTGTGCGGCAGACCTTAAATTTTGCACCTGAAGCAACGATCGTGTGTGGCGATTCGGGGAATGATATTGCTTTATTTGCGGTCGGAGAAGAACGCGGCATCATTGTCGGCAATGCTCAAGCAGAACTGCTCGCTTGGCATCGAGATCATCCGATTCCGCATCATTATCTGGCTCAATCTCATTGTGCTGCTGGCATCTTAGAAGGGCTAAAATACTTCGGCTTTCAGTAAAAATTCTATGATTGGCTATCTTAAAGGTACGATCGCTGCAATTCAAAAAACCAACACTAATCGCGTCACCTTGACGTTAGAGGTGAATCAAATCGGGTATGACATTCAAGTTGTACCGCGATTGATTCAATCTCTACCAGGTCAAGGTGAAGAGGCGCAGATTTTTACGCATTTGAATGTGCGAGAAGATCAGGTGACGTTGTTTGGGTTTGGCTCAGCAGCAGAGCGGGATCTATTTCGGCAATTGGTGAGCGTCAGCGGGATTGGACCCCAGTTAGCTGTTGCGTTGCTCGATACTCTGGGATTGCAGGACTTGGTGCAAGCGATCGTGTCGGGCAATACGCGCTTGCTTTCTCGAACGCCAGGAGTGGGAGCGAAAACAGCCGAGCGGATTGCGTTGGAGCTAAAAACGAAGCTATCCGAATGGCGACAACAATCGGGAATTGTCGTGACTCCGGGTGCAGGACCTGCGGCGAATATTCTCGAAGATGTAGAAATGACGCTACTCGCACTCGGCTATACCGATCAAGAAATTTCACAGGCGTTGCAAGCAGTTGGGCAGAATACAGCCTTGTCGAAATCAGCAGATACCGAAGCTTGGATTCGACAAGCGATCGCTTGGTTGAGTCAATGATTACATCCTGAGATATTCTAAGCTCTATCGGTCGAGCGATTTGAGCCACAGCGCAAACCAGGTACAACAAGATGAAATTACATATGGAGTGTGTCCTATGAAACTAAACTATGTTGTGAAAGCGTTGATGAGTTTTGCTTTGGCTGCGGTGATGATTTTTGCGAGTCCTGCGTTCTCGATCGCGGCTCCGATGAATGCAGAGAGTAACGTTCACTCGAAAGTGAGCGAAGATACGGCAAATACCAAAAACTTTGTGCGTGGAGCACGTGAGACCGTCAAAGATGCAGCGAGAAGCAATGCATCGAAGGTTTCTGATGCCACCGATGGCGGCTTCTTTGCGAAGAAAGCTCGAAAAGATGCAGCTCGGATCGAGAAGCGTGCAAACGAGGATGCATCTCGGACTCAGAAAGCGATCGATAACACCAAACAGGCTGTTGATAAGGCAGTGAGTGGCGTTAAAAACGCGCTTGACTAAGCCGGACAGGACGACGATCGGATAGCAATATCCGCTCATCGCAGTCGTTCGGTTCAGTTCGCTAAATCCCCTAATTTAGCGAGCTTTGAAGATACAGAATCCCCTCAATCTTGTGAACACAGATCTGAGGGGATTTTGCATATTATCGTTTGCAACATGCGATCTTGACTTCTCAAAGTGCTCCACCCTCAAGAATTGCAAGACCATTCCAAACCATCCTAATTCAAACGAATTCACATCATTCTGTGAAGTGGAAAGATGTCGCACTCAGTAGGAACAGGCAAGACACAACAGAAATCATCGAAACCTTGTCGGATTGCGTCCAATGTTGCACAGTAAAAGCAACACCGCGATCGTTCACTCCTATGTTTCACCGAATTCTCATTTGCACAGATTTGACAGACGGTCTTCAGCGCCTCGTGCGGTTCGTGCCGCAGCTTGCACAAGGCGGAATACAACAAATTACTTTTCTGCACAGTGTGCCTATTGCGGCAGATCCGGGTATGCCAAAACCGGATGCAGCAAAAATTGAACGCGCACAGGCTCAACTTGCTCCTGCACTGGAGCACGATCTAACCGGGATTGACGTTCAAGTCGAAGTCGAAAGCGGGAAACCGATTGAGGTGATGCTTCGCGCAGTCAAAAAGCATCAATCAGATGTCATTTTGATGGGGACTCAAAGCCGCAATCTGCTCACAGAAAAGCTATTTGGCAGTACCACGGTAGAATTAGCTCAGCGATCTCCCATTCCCATCCTGGCAATTCGTCCGCAGTTGATCTCAGCCATGACTTCCGAAGAATTGAGCTTACGCTGTCAGCATCTGTTTCGAGAATTGCTCGTTCCATACGATGACAGCGATGCGTCCAAACATACGATCGCTGAAATTGCCAAACGCGCCAATGCTTCTCCTGCTTGTATGATTTGTCGCGTCCTTGAAAGTGGACACTATGAACTTTCAGCCGCAGAAGAACAGCAGATCTTGACTGAAACCTTAGAGCCTGCGAAAGCACAACTACAAGCAGCAGGACTACAAGCTGAAATTGAACTTCGTAAAGGGAATGCGCTGACTCAAATTCTACAAGCAGCCCAAGAAAACGATATTAGCGCGATCTCCTTGTCTTCTAATTTGAGCGATCATGCATTTGGCGCAATCCCAAGCTTTGCGGCTGAACTCCTGCGTCAAAGTATGCATCCAATCTTATTGTTTCCTGCTCCCTAAGGCAGCAGCGTTTTAATCTGCGAATCGCGGTTGGCTAACTCTGCAATGATTTTTGGCTTTGCTTTCTCAAATTCGGTTTTGAGCAACTCTTTACTCGTAGCAGCATTGCCAACCGATGCCCAAGTTTGACTCGCGAGCATCCATTCGAGCAACTGCGATCGCTGCATTGGTGTTGTCTGTAACGGCATCACGTAAGCACAGTGATGAGGATCTTCGATGGCAAAGAATAAGATGTAGTAGCTTTCTTTCTCGATCAGTAATCGCGTCAGTTTTTGCCCTTGCTCGGTCTTCAAATCCAGAAAACACTTGAGCCAGCGAGGATTTCCATCTTTATGCTGGAGTTGATTGTATAGCGCAGTGACCCACATGATGACAGGATGCGGGGATTGAATACACAAGAAGGTTTTGAAAAACTGATTGTAGAGCTTCCCAATTTGAATGTTCTCAATTTCTTGCTGCGATAACATCACCCAAAGCGTTGCAGAAGTCTCACGCTTGGTTTCGAGAATATGGGGAAAGACAATTTGCGCGATCGGTTTATTTTTAGGCCAAGTCGTTAACTGACAGGCTTCATCTGGCGAAAGACCGTTCGGATCTCTCGGCGGTGTCACAACAGGTCGCCGGAGCAGCGCTTCCCCGATGCGATGACTAATTTGACGAGTCGCATTGTAGCGTTGTTCTAACGGCTCCAACGCTTTGAGAATATCTTCGATCGTGTCAGGACGGTCTTGTGGTAATTTTGCCAGACAACTCATCACCAAAGACTCCAATATCTTTGGCACTTTCGCTGAAGGACTGATCGCTTCAAAAGGCTCTGGAGCTTGAAAATGATGCGTTTTATACCAACCGCCAAAAGAATGCGTATCTGCTTTGAGCGGCATTTTCCCAGTCAGCATCTCGTAGAGCAGCACACCCAAACTATAAATGTCCGATCGTGCATCCAGTTCGCGCCCTTCCATCTGCTCCGGAGAGGAATATGCCAACGTGCCCATATAAGAACTCGTTTGGCTGGCATCACTTTGCAATAGTTTCGAGATGCCAAAGTCTAAGATCTTAACGAGTTCCCCAAATCCTGGGTCTTGAATGACGAGAATATTACTGGGCTTAATGTCACGGTGGATAATCGGATACGTCGTGCCCTCGATCGTGATGCCTTGATGGGCGCATTGCAGCCCTGCGCAGATTTGGCGCGCTAGGCTTAAAAATCGCGGCAATGGTAAATTCTGCACCCCAATCACATCGCTCAGACTATTGCCTTCTAGATATTCCATCACATAGTAAGGCACTTCTTGATCGTCCACGCCATAGTCCATGACTCGAACAATGTGCATACTTTTTGTACTTAACAAGGCACAGGTTCGAGCTTCGCTGCGGAAGCGATCGCGCATTTTGCGAGTCAGTAACGTCTGTGAAAGAAACTTCACAGCAACAATGACCCCGCCGAGCAGGACATCTTCTGCTTTGTATACTTGCCCCATCGCACCACGACCGATCAGTTGGATCAGTTGGTAGCGATTTGAGAGCAGTTGTCCAATTCTAGGGTCAGCCATGCAGGGAAGGGGAATCGATGAACAAGATGCTTTCAGTATGGACAGCTTCGATTTTGTAATAACTTTATGAAGCTGCAATCTTGTACTTAAGTATTTTGTTCTGCCTGCCGCTCTAAGGTCGCTTCCATGGTGCTGTTCAGATGATGTCCGGTGAGTGTCGTGCTTGAGAAATAATAGCGATCGTCGTTTAATCGATACAGAGTTTCAAAACTACTGCGGCGCTGTTGGCGATCGCTTAACACCCAATGCCGTTGCACAAGCGACTCTGGTGCAACCAATCCTTCGCCTTCAACCCGTCCGAGTTGGCTATGCTGAAGCACGAATGTATAACGGCGATCGCCTGCACTCAAGCGTCCTCGATATTGCAACGTCACTTCATCACGATCGTGATAGGGGAAGGTGAGCTTCGTAATCATTGTGAACCAATCATCGCGGCTCCAGGCGATGAGAATTCTGCCTTTGACCGCGATCGGAAGTTCTTCGCGCTCCAGCCAGTTGCCTTGAAGCGTCCAACGTCCGGGTTGCATTAAAAACGTGTGGTTCACGGTAAGTTTTAGATCGGTGGCTCCACATGCTATCACGCCGCTTTCTATACTACGTGGTGAATTTCCCCTAGAAGAACAGATTTTGGTGCGCCTGTGACCTCCGGGAGATTACCAGGGATCTCGTGATATCGCCAATAGGCAAGCACAGCGAAGGCGATCGCTTCTTTAAAGTCGGCATTTAATCCCAGGTCGTCGGTCGTGCAAATGATGCTGTCAGGCAGTAAAAATTGCAGCCGCTGCTTTAAGTAAGTGTTGCGACTGCCTCCACCGCAGACGAGTACTCGATCGGGCAATTGCGGCAAAAATCTCTGATAGCTCTCGGCAATCGAGGCAGCGGTAAATTCGGTGAGGGTTGCTAGGATGTCGGCTTGAGTTAAGCCAGACGCGTCTGCAAGACACGCATCGAGATAAGCTGCACCAAAGTGTTCGCGCCCCGTAGATTTGGGCGGCGGTTGTTGGAAAAAGTCTTGTTGTAACCAGTGATCGACAAGTTCTAGATTTGGAGTGCCACGGGCAGCCCAAGCTCCATCGCGATCATACGTTTGCTCGGAAAATCGTTGAACTGCTAAATCGATCAGCATATTGCCAGCCCCCGTATCCCATCCTCGAATCGGCAGGTCAGCTTTGAGCGGCGGCAGATAAGTGACATTGCCAATGCCGCCAATGTTTTGCACACAGCGATGCTCGATTGGGTGTCTTAACAATGCAGCATCAATCGGCGGAACTAGCGGCGCGCCCTGACCCCCGATCGCGATATCTGCCGCCCGAAAGTTACTCACCGTCGCAATTTTGGTCTGATAGGCGATCACCTCCCCTCTTCCGATCTGCAAACTGTATCCGAGTTGAGCATTTGGCGGACGATGAAAGACCGTTTGACCATGTGAGCCAATCAGCACAGCCGGAGCTTGATTGGCTTGAATCTTCAGTGCGGCTTGGGCAAATTGAGTCGCGATCGCATCGTCGAGTTCTGCAAGTTCCGCCAGCGACAACGGCGCACCCCCGCAGACTGCGAGAATGTGATCGCGCAGGTCTGCTGGATAGGGATAGGTTGCGCCTGCGATTAACGTCGCTTGCAGATCCTCGGTCGAGCCAGAAATATCAACAAGCGCCGCATCAATTCCATCGACGGACGTACCACTCATTAGCCCAATAACGCGCATGAGATTAGACCAAATTGCGATCGGTTAAGATTTCGTATCCGGTTTCTGTGACTAAAACCGTATGCTCGAATTGTGCAGACAGAGAACGATCTACCGTCACCGCTGTCCAGCGATCGGGCAGAATTCTCGTATTTTTGGAGCCTGCGTTGACAATTGGCTCGATCGCTAATGTCATGCCTGCTCTCAGCTTCACATTCGGCATTTGATAGGTTCTGAAATTGAACACCGACGGTTCTTCGTGCAGATTCCGCCCAACGCCGTGTCCTGTGAAGTCTTCCACGATTTTGAAGCCATTTTCTTCCACATAATCCTGGATTGCGCCCGCGAGTTCGAGCAAAAATGCCCCGGCGCGCACTTTTTCAATGCCTTTGTATAACGCCTGCTCAGCCACATGGATTAATTTAGCGGCATCTGGGGGAACGTCGCCAACGGCGATCGTAATGCAAGAATCGCCGTGAAATCCTTCAAAGAATGCGCCTGTATCGACTTTCAGCACATCTCCTTTGTGAATCACTTTCTTCTTATTGGGAATACCGTGAACGACTTCGTGATTGATGCTAGAACAAATCGAAGCCGGGAACCCGTGATATCCCTTAAAGCTTGGAGTCGCCCCCATTTCGCGGATGCGTTTTTCTGCATGAGCATCTAAATCCCAAGTGGTCATTCCTGGCTGAACCATTTCTGAGATCTCTTTCAGCACGGTGGCAACGATGCGCCCAGATTGGCGCATGATTGCGATTTCTTCAGGAGATTTGAGTTCGATGCCCCGACGCTGTTTTTTCGAGGGTTGCGGAAGAAGATTGCTCAGAATGTTCATGTAAGGGCGCTTATTGAGAAATATCTGCTTTACTAACTTAGCTCAAACTACGGCAACCATCGCGGGTGCAGTCCAGCAAATGGTAATTCTTCTGGCTGCGTTTTAGCCGTTAGATCGTCTTTGAGCGGCAGGAGCCAGAGTCTACTATTGGCAACTGCTTGTCCGCCTTCAGCTTTGGCACGATCGTCTGCTTGAGTTTGATCAAAAATTAAGGCTTTGCCGTCAGGTGCTAAATCAACTGTAGTTTCGCGCTGATTCGGCAGTAAGACCAGCGGGCGTAAGGTCTGTTCCATCGGTTTGCCTTCTCGCGCTGCTTTCAAGTCGATCGCGGCTAAGAACGGTTGTTCTTGAAAGGTTGTGCCTGGAAGAAGATTGGTCAGCAAACAGTACAAAAATTGATTGTTCGCATCAAATTCGGCGCTGATAATCGATCCCGGAATTTTGAGAATTTCTTTTTGCACCCCTTGGGAAACGAGGAACATCGATCGCGTGTAGTCGGTGTTGAATTTCACCATAGCAGCAGCGCTTCCGTCCTGCGAAAAGCTGAGCACGGTTCCAAATTTGGGCAGAAAATCGAGCGGATTAGCTTGAGATTGTTCAGATTGGGGTTTGAGGGGCAAAATTGCCAATCCTTGTCCTTGAGCAACCGCGAGCGATCCTCCATCGGGTGTGATCAGAAAGTCGCCTCCAGTTTGGCGATTATCGATCGGTTGTGCAGGTTGCCCTTCTCGCAAAATCCACGCGCCTGCATCATTGGGATCGCGACGGCTCAAGCGCTGAATGACAATTACACTGCCATCTCGCGAAAGATCGAATTTCAGGTTTTGATAGTCTCGATTGTCTAGAACCTCGGTGATTTGTCCGACTTGAGTGGGAGAAGCGGATGCGGTGGAGGTTGAGGCACTGCCTAACTGCACCGGATCATTGATGTGAATCCCCGTTGTCACGGTGTAGAGTTTCTGTTCGGCAAGAGATTGCGGTGGATTCGTGCGTTCGATCGCGCTAAATAGAATTTTGTCATTGCCGGGATACGCTTTGAAATCCATCACAGTCAGGTTTTCCGGCGTGAGGACTTTTTTATCTTGCTGAGTCATGTTGTAGAGAATCAGCCGCCCAGTTTCATTGCCTTCTGCGCCGATAAACGCAAAACTGCGATCGCGGCTCTTAAAGGTCTCGCGAAAGGGTTGGAGAATGCCGTTGCTTGAGCCTTCTTTACTAAAGCGATCGCGGGCACTTTCGAGTGAGATTGTGAATTCGGTTCCGTAAGGCGCGGGTTGATCGAAGGTGTACGCCATGCGTCGTCCTGCCCAACTGACTTTGCCTTTTAATTCGGGCTGGATGCGGAGATTTTTCTCAACGCTGGCATGATCCATCGGGCGACTAAAGGTGAGCAGGAAGGCGCGATCGTCTGCCCCAATTTGTTTTCCTTGCCAATTAAAATCACGTACTCTGGGTGCACTGCGATCGCCGCTCAGCAGCAGAATTCCGATCAAAAAGGCAGTGGCGAGCATCAGTGCGATCGCGACTCGATCGAGCGGTTGGGGAAACTTGCGGAGCGATTCACGAGACGTTTGCATAGGAAAATAAGATTGAAGATCTCCGAGCGTTATCTGATTCTACGCTACGCAATCCAGCTCTTTAGATCTGCAAACACGATAGAGGATCAGGATTGAAAATCCTCTGGCGCAGTCAGGAAAATTTGACGATTGGATGACGCGATCGCAACGGGTGAGACGGGACTTTGGACTGTGCCTGTTCTCCCGACTTTTACGTAAGCCATAGACTTAAACATTCAAGACTATCAAGCCTATCGCCATAGCCTGTATTCTAAGCAAAGGCAAAAATCGATTTGCCTATTTTCTGCTCCCTCTTTATAAAGGTTGATCCCAATGATTGATGCACGAGACACTGCAATTGAATCCATCCGCGCTCGTGAGATTCTTGATTCTCGCGGTCGCCCGACGATCGAAGCTGAAGTTACCCTTGCCAATGGTGCCTATGGAATTGCACAAGTTCCAAGCGGTGCATCGACGGGAAGTTTTGAAGCGCATGAACTCCGTGACGATGATAAGAGTCGCTACGGTGGAAAAGGTGTGCTGAAAGCCGTTGAAAATGTTGAAAAAACGCTGGCTCCAAAATTGATTGGATTAGATGCGATTAATCAGGAATTGATCGATCGTACGATGATCGCGATCGATGGTTCTGCGAATAAGGCAAGTTTGGGCGCGAATGCGATCTTAGGCGTATCGTTGGCAACGGCGAAGGCTGGCGCAGATTCCTTGGGATTGCCGCTTTATCGGTATTTGGGCGGTCCGCTGTCGAATGTTTTGCCTGTGCCATTGATGAATGTGATTAATGGCGGCGCACATGCAGACAACAATGTGGATTTTCAGGAGTTCATGATTGTGCCAGTGGGAGCGGGAACGTTCCGAGAAGCGCTGAGATGGGGTGCAGAGGTTTTTGCTTCACTCAGCAAGGTGTTGCATGATAAAGGTTTGCTGACAGGCGTAGGCGATGAAGGCGGATTTGCGCCGAATTTAGAGTCGAATCAGGCGGCGCTTGATTTATTAATTCTGGCGATCGAGAAAGCGGGATACAAGCCGGGTGAACAAGTGGCGCTAGCGCTGGATGTGGCGGCGAGTGAGTTCTATAAAAATGGGCAATACACCTACGATGGAACGGCTCATGCACCAACGGAAATGGTGGATTATTTAGCGCAATTGGTCAGCAGCTATCCGATCGTGTCGATCGAAGATGGTTTACACGAAGATGATTGGCAGCATTGGCAATTGCTGACGGAGAAGATCGGCAGCAAATGTCAGCTTGTAGGTGATGATTTGTTCGTGACGAATATCACGCGCTTGCAGAAAGGCATTGAGCAAAAAGCTGGCAACTCGATTCTGATTAAGCTGAATCAGATCGGATCGTTGACCGAGACCTTGCAGGCGATCGATTTAGGCGCAAGAAATGGATTCCGCTCGATCATCAGCCATCGCTCCGGTGAGACGGAAGATACGACGATCGCAGATTTGGCAGTCGCGACCCGCGCAGGACAAATTAAAACCGGATCGCTCTGTCGCAGTGAGCGGGTAGCGAAATACAATCGCTTGCTGAGAATTGAGGATGAATTGGGCGATCGTGCGGTGTATGCCGGAACGATTGGTATGGCTCCGAGTTATCAGTAACCCGGCAACAATCAACCTGATAGGGGGATAAAGGGATAGGGAGCAATCTGAGTCTAGGTTCTCCCCACTCCCCACTCCCCACTTCGCAACGCAACCAAAACGCAGCCAGTTCAACTCATTTACCAATACAGAATCGACTAAAGATCCGATCGAGCACTGATTCTGTAACATCCTCACCTAAAATTTCGCCCAAGGCTTGAATGGCGCTGCGTAAATCGATCGTCCAAAAATCTAAGGGCAACTGATTCGAGATCGTCACTTGCACCTGTTGCAATGCCAGTTTTGCGCGAGTCAGTGCTGCTGCTTGACGTTGATTAATCGCCAAATCCATATTTGCGGCTTGAATTTGTCCCGATTGAACGGTGTCTAAAATCGCAGTTTCGAGTGCATCAATGCCTTGGTTTTGAGCCGCAGCCGTTTTCACAATTTGTAGGGCTGAAGGTAGGGCTGAAGTCGGTTCAGCTAGATCGATTTTATTAATCACGAGAATTAAAGGGCGATCGCGGACTCGATCGTAAATTTCGCGATCGAGTTGGGTAAATCCGGCTTGAGCATCGATCGTGAACAGAACCAAATCCGCAGATTCAGCGGCTAAACGCGATCGCTCAACGCCAATTTTTTCGACTTGATCCTCAGTCTCACGAATCCCTGCCGTATCTAAAACTTGAATCGGAATTCCACCCACAACCAATTGAGATTCGACAACATCGCGCGTTGTGCCAGGAAGATCCGTGACAATTGCGCGATCGCAGCGACTCCAGGCATTGAGTAAGCTCGATTTTCCAACATTCGGACGACCGACGATCGCAACTTTCAGCCCCGTTCTCAGCAGTTCTCCACGATCGGCCGTCTCTAAGATGCGAGTGACATCGGCTAAGACTTGATCAAACTGCGATCGAATCAGATCTTCATCCAACGGCGGTAAATCATCCTCAAAATCGATTCGCGCTTCTACTTCTGCCAAGATATCGAGACAAGTGGCGCGCAAGTGACGAATGGGATGCGCGAGTTTGCCTTGTAATCCGGCGAGTGCTGTTTGTGCAGCTTGCGGCGATCGCGCTCCGACTAGGTCTGAAATACTTTCCGCTTGAGTCAGATCAATTCGTCCATTCAAAAACGCTCTGAGTGTAAATTCTCCAGGTTGCGCTAGTCTTGCGCCTTGCTCAATGCAGAGTTGCAGAACTTGCTGGACTGCCATAATTCCACCGTGACAGTGCAATTCGACTACATCTTCGCGCGTGTACGATCGCGGAGCGAGCATGAGTAAAAGTAAAGCTTCATCAATCAGATGATCGGTTTCAGGATGACGAATAAATCCATATAAAATTCGATGACTTTCCCAAGCTTGCTGACCCGGTGCATGGAAGAGTTTTTTTGCGATCTCAACTGATTCCGATCCAGACAATCTGACAATGCCAACACTGCCTTGTTCTGGAACAATTGCAGTCGCGATCGCCGCAATGGTGTCACTCATCCCACTCTCCAATTTGGATTAATTAAGCTTGTGCGAATATGATCTTCCCATTTGCCATTGATGAGCAGGTAATCTCTGGAATATCCTTCGATCGTAAAACCTAATCGTCTTAAAACGCCTGCACTGCGGCGATTGTGGGGCATATAGTTGGCAGTAATTCGGTGCATATTCAAGTCATTAAAAACATAGCGAATCGCTGTTTCTAATGCCTCACTCATATAACCATTGCGTTGTTCATTCTCAGCGAGGCTATAGCCCAAACTACACGAATAGCTAATGCCTTGAGTAATGTTCGTGAAATTGACAGCACCAATAACTTTTTTAGGATCATCTTTCTTAAACAGAAAGAGCCTGAGCGATCGATCATAGCCAAATTCGATCAGGCTTTTCTCGATCTGCTGTGCCCAAAAATCACGTGTATAGAAATTTTTAGGACGAAAGGGTTCAAATGGCTCTAGAAAATCTCGATTCTCCGTATAGTAATTGACGATCGCAGTTGTGTCATTCTGCTGAAGCATCCGAACAATTAAGCGGGACGTTAAAAGAACTGGTGTTTGCAGCATAGACTTTCAATGGCGAATTCGAGTGAGTAAATCATAAAACGGTTGCCAGTTGTCGTCATCTGCAATCGGATTCCAAACCGCTTCAATCTCCGATCGAACTAAACCAAAGTCAGGATTGTAAGCTTTCAACCGCGCCGGAACTGCTTCAAGCTCAGGATGGCTCAAGGTATTTAAAGCCTGGCAATAACTCTGTCGCCAGTTTTCAAATAGGGTTGCTAACTCCGTGTTAGAAGTCTCACGTTGAGAGAAAATATTGCCTGCATCCTCACTCCAACTGCGATCGAACTGTTGCGTAATCTGAGCAAAGAAATCGTGATAGTCGATTTGAGACGCTTGCAGAAATTGCACAGTTCGATAGACCAAATTTGTCGCGATCGATTGCTCTAGCTGATCAAATCCCAATCGATACAGCATTCTCTGCCGATAAGATGACTCATAGCGATCGACAAATTTCGACAATCCAGATTTCAGATCTTCAGCCGAAATCACTCGCTTTAATGGAGCCTGCAACATTTCCAAGTTCCAGTAGCAAATTTCAGGCTGATTGGCATAGGCATAGCGCCCATAGTAATCAAAGTAAGCCGCAGTAAATCCAGGCTGATACGCTGGAATGAAAGCATAAGGCCCGTAATCAAAGCTTTCTCCAGTAATCGACATATTATCCGTATTCAAAACGGCGTGACAGAAGCCTGCCGCCATCCATTGCGCAACGAGATCAGCAACTTTTTCAACTAATTCTGCATAAAACAAAGCATAGCGATCGCGCTCATTGGTCAAATGCGGATAGTAAATTTCAATCACATGATCGAGCAGAATCGCGATCAAATCTTTGCGGTTCAGGGCATCGAGTCGTTCAAATGTTCCGAAGCGAATATGCGATCGACTAAAGCGAATCATCACCGACGATCGAGTGGGCGAAGGTTCATCGCCTCGCCAAAGCCCTTCTCCCGTTTCAATCAAGCTCAAACAGCGCGAAGTTCTCACCTTCAATCGATGCAGCATTTCTGCTGCTAAAACTTCTCGCACGCCACCCTTGAGCGTCAATCGACCATCACCCCCACGTGAATAAGGCGTTGTCCCAGAGCCTTTTGTGCCAAAGTCATACAATTCACCATCATTTGCACGAACTTGCCCATAGAGAAAGCCGCGCCCATCGCCCAAGGCTGGATTATAAGTTCCAAACTGATACCCGTGATAGCGCATCGCCAGGAGGGGATCGCGCCCCTGAAATTTGCCAAACGCTTCGATGAAATGCTCATCCGTTACGGCATCTAAGCCCAACTGTGCCAAGATATCGTCGTTGCGAAATCTAAGAATATGTTGCGGAAAAGACGCGGCAGAAACGCGATCGGAAAAATCATCTCCTAAGCGCTCAAACGCAGGCTCGTAGTCGAGTGCTAAGAGTGGGTTCACAAATTCGGTCATCAACTTGGATCGGTGAGGTTTCTATCATCCTAGCGGGAAATCGAGATCCCCAGAACGACTTCTCGCCTTGCACAGAATTTTGGAATTCGGAAGATATGCTTCTGAAGGTTCTCAAGGCTGAAAACGAAAATGTTGTAGAGATCGTACTTGAGCCATCGTCTCAAAATCACGATCGTGAATCAGAGCTTCGAGCTTTTGACAGACTTGACTTGTACGATCTCGGAAGACACTAATCCAAATCGATGTATCAATCAGCAGCATGACGAGTCTCGCGCAATGCCTTGTAGTCGAAATCCTCAGCGAATTGAATTTGCCCCGTGAGGTCAAGAAGGTTCTTCTTACGGCGCGATCGTACAAATTCTCGAAGAGCCAAATTAACTAATTCCTCTTGATCAGTAAGGTTGGTAAGCTCCAAGGCTTCGTTGAGAAGTGATTCATCGAGATTGAGAGTAGTTTGCATGGGGAAACGGTTGGATGACCCGCATTGGGGTTTCAGTATAACTGAAGGATTGAGGCTCCATTCTGCACTTAACACTCATCCTGAATTTCGAGTTGCATAAATCACCTGGGCTGAGGAAAGAATGTCGTGACGGCGTAAGTAGTTACGACTGGTTTCAATGCCCTGACGGGTAATCAGGTCAACTTCCCGACGAAAAATGGTTTGCAACTCTGCTTCCATCTGGTCTAGGGTACGGAAAGTGGGGTGAGCGTCTGGGTGAAATTGCACCATTACATCAATGTCGCTGTCGGGGCGAAAGTCATCGCGCAGGATAGAGCCAAATAGAGCGAATTCTGTCACTTGCCATTTGTGACAAAACTCAGCAATGTTCTCCATTAGTAATTCGATCGCTGCAATGCTCATGTCAGATTTACTCCCTTTGTCGCGATTCATTCTGCCCAGTTTTGCAGAGATAGATTGGCAATGCGTGAAAACTCTCGCACATTGTTGCTGACTAACGTAACGCTAAGGCTCAATGCGTGGGCAGCAATCAGCATGTCCATTGCTCCGATAACCAGTCCTCTACTTTCTAGATCGCTTCTGATTGCGCCATAGAGGGTCGCAGCCGCTTGATCAAATATCTGACAAAGCAAGATTTGAAAATCGCTCCAATACCTTTGGAGGTCTTTGCTTAATCAAATAGATGCAGATGTTCGTGTCCAACAGATATTGCATTTAGAAAGCCTCACGAACGTCGAGAGGGGGCTGCTCTCTCGTGGTCATGAAGTCTTCAGAGAATTGCTCTAAGCTATCGAAAAGCGATTGCCAAGGATGATCTTTGGCAATTAGAACGATCGCACTTCCAACTTTTTTAATGTAGACCTCCGTACCCGTCATTTTGCAGTCTTCGGGGAGTATGACAATTTGATGGGTGCCATCGGTGCTAAGTTTGGCAATATTCATGGTGCAGATCCTCTAAGTGTATTTGATGTTCAAGGCTTCTAACTGCTCATTCATCCAAATTATTGCTGTCGCTTCATCGGTTGCGATCGCTTGTTTTACTCCTGTTTTAGCAATTTCTAGTAGTTGTTTCGATGTCGATCGCCATTGCCCTCACCAACAACATTCTAGGCGCTATTTTTAGCAGGGAAAGTAGGAAACTCCATATTCAGCATCACAGGCTAATAGACAAAGCGCAACGAAGCATAAGCGTGCAATCCGGTCGGTGCACATGATGGCAGGTGTTGGGTTCATAAGCGCGGTGGAATAGGAGGACGACGGCTCCGAATCCGCCGGGTCAGTCGGATGAGTCCGAACCCCATGATTCCACCCCATAATGGCGCGCCGATGTAAGGGGGGAACCACACGCCCGGTATTGTCAGCACATGGGCTACTGCATACCACCACGGCTTTGGTGCACCGCGCCAGCCCCAAGCAGCCATAATAAACGCAAAGCAGAACAAAGTGTATGCAAGCGCGCAGAGTGGGACAAACACCCAGTAAGACCACCGCGACGATCGTGGTAAGGGGGTCTGGATTTCTGGAGGTTCACGTTTGGGCATGGTTTTGGTTGATGTTCTAAGTAGAGGGTGCAGTTGGCAAGTGGGAAATGATTGCACGGATGACAGCAAGCGATAAAGCTAGTTTTGTCGATCGAGAAAAACTTCTGGCAAGATTCATCGATACCTTGTGGCAATGAAAAAAGCTCAATTGTGAATAGAAGCAACTTTAATTTAGGTCGCTTTGTATAGGTTTAAGTTTCGAGTCTAGAGAGGTTATGCAATCTCATTCTTAAAGCGTGCTTTTGCGATCGCTGTTGATGCCTTATGACCTGATGCAATTTGCTTGACAAGTCCGATGATTTTGAGATGTTGCTAATGAACATCTCCAGTAGCCCCCAAGTATTATTCCGCATCAACTCTAAATCATTGCTGCAAGTCAATTCTCAGCAACGAACCGATTACTTCAAAGTATTGCCATTTGCCACGATGCAAGATTGAGCAAGTTTAGAACTTTAGACGATCGCAATAACGCTACCACCAACGATTTGCCAGCCACTTGTTCCTTTATGCCAAACTCTCATGTAGCGGTAATCACCTGCAAAAGCATTTCCTAAATACGTGCCGTTCAAGAAAATTTTAGCTGATGCAAGAACAAAGTGTTCGCTGCAAACTCGTATTACTAGCTCTTTAGGCACAAGTTCGTGAAACTGAGTACCACCAGTACGGTGCAAGTCTAAATCCATAGCTTTAGTGGCCAGTTCACCGGTTGGTCCAGCGAAAAGTAGATCATCAGCAATGAGCATATCTAACTCAGATACGTTGGAGGCTAACATTGCGGTATAAAGCCGCGCTTCACACTCACGAATTTGGGTTTCAATTTCTGAATCCATCTTTCCCACTACAGTTATACCGACACTTAACTATTTCTTATTATCGATCGCCTTAATCGTCATGTCATTTCTACCCCAAGACTTCTAGCTGCTGCTTGAGCCAGGTTGCTGCTGTCGCTTCATCGGTTGCGATCGCTCGTTCTACGCCTGTTTTAGCAATTTCTAGCAGTTGTTTCGATCGCGATCGCTTTTGGTAGGAGACTTCAAGCTTTAAGATCCCTCCACCGAAGGCTTGCAGCATAACGGCTAAAGTTAGCAGCGGCGTGAGAACTGGAACGAAGCGCGAAGACTCTGTACCGTCCGATCCACTGTGTTGTTAGGCTACTGGCTGTGGCTACCAACTTCATTCGTCCTTCGGGCAAACCTCAAAAGCCAACTCGTGTCGGTAAAAACACACGTTGAACTCTGCGAAGAAGTTCATGTGCCCAAGAATTACAGGTGTATCTCTCATCTCAGTCCAAGCAAATCCAAGCAGGACAGGAGGGAACCGTGCGATCGTACCTGACACGACTATACCGCGTGAATCACTCCGCGCTAAATTTCCACTTAATGGAATGGATACCGTTTGATTTTCCCAGACTGCCCCTAGCTGTAGACCAATCTCGTAGGGCAGAACATTAACACTCGCACCTGTATCCAGCAATGCTGTCACTTCTAGAGAGCGATCGCCCAGTGTAAGGGTTAAAGGGATATACGGCATGATCACTGCTCGCCCTAGCTTGTCTCTTCGTTCAGTAAATGAATAGCGCTGCCCACTAAGCATTGGAGGCTTCCTTTGCTGCGACCAAAAGGTCTGATAGTGCTTGGACAGATGCACTATCAGTTTGAGGCGACCATACCACGGCTTCAGTGGATGCAAGTTGCTGGAGCAGCATATTCTCCGAATTAGAAATTTCTGTTGGTTCTAGGTTGCATCCTTCTTCCTTAGCAACTGCTAGAAGGAGAAAATGGATAAGTCGTAGCTTATCTTGATGAGATAACTGCTCAACGGTCGGCAACAGTTCGCTGAGTGACATATCGCTTGCTCCAAAGAATACGCTTCTCTATTATAGGTTTGATTCTGCGGTTAGCCTCAGAGCATATGTTATCCGGCTAGAGAGTCTCACGAACGTTGAGGGGCTGCTCTCTGGTGGTCATGAAGTCTTCAGAGAATAGCTCTAGGCTATCGAAGAGCGATCGCTAGAGATGATCTTTGGCAATCAGAACGATCTCACTCCCAACTTTTTTATTTAATGTAGACCTCTGTACCCGTCATTTTGCAGTCTTCGGGGAGTATGACAATTTGAGGAGTGCCATCGGTGCTAAGTTTGGCAATATTTATGGTGCAGATCCTCTAGGTGAGTTTGATGTTCAAGGCTTCTAACTGCTCATTAATCCAAATCATTGCTGTCGATTCATTTCGATCGCTCGTGCTACTCCTGTTTTAGCAATTTCTAGTAGTTGTTCCGGTCTCGATCTCTTTTGGTGGGAGACTTCAACGTTATAAGAGTTTAAGACTTCAACTGAAACTGACCAAACCGCCAGCATCACAGCAGCTTAATTCTAAGGACTAACAGATAAGTTTTAATTCCCCCTACCGAAGGCTTGCGGCATCGCAGCTGAGATGAGCGACAGCAAGTAGCCTCACATAGAGATAAGAAAGTTGCTGTGTCTTTTTTACACATGCCGCACGCAAGCGGTTGTCAATAGTCTATCCTGCGGGTGATTTAAAAGTTAACTCCTAGTGAGGTTTATCTACTTCTGCTCGAAGCGTCGGGAGAATCCTTTGGACTTCGGTTATGAGTTCTGGAATATTAAATTCCTGACTCCAAAAATATAACTCGCCGTTTTGCGGATCGAAGTTACGAAAAAAATCAATCGGGTCGTGATGACCGAAAGCATATTTATGACCGATGTTAAAATCAACATTATTGTGACGTTGAGATTCATTCCACCACTTATCGAGTCGTTCGTCGAAATGTTCAAAATTATTTCGCATTGTGACAACTCGAAGAGGAGAAGCGTCGGATATACCAATGCTATCGCGTAAGGCTTGACGTTGTGCAGCAAACCGCCCACCTTGTCCCCATAATGCCTTAGAAATATTAGCGGCGGCATTTAGCAAGTTCTGTAAAGCATAAAACACGCGAGTTGTATTGTGAGCATGTAAACTGACGTTCACATCTTCGGCAGCAAACAATAAAAACTCGCATTGGTTAAGAACTTGTCGTTGAAATGTTCTGAGAAGCGTTAAATCCATGATATTTTACTAATCTTTTAGTTTCACCATAAGGCATCTAATAATTGTTTAGACTAAAATTTTCCGTACACCACACCAAATCGACGCACTATACGGAAAATTTCAGCATGTTTTCCACTTCACATTGAAAATACACCTTATGGCAAATCCGAAATCCAACTCCTGATGAGTAAAACCAAGTTTACCTATACAGACGATCGAGCTTCAAAAACGTCTGTAACAAAACATTCGTTCCCTGCGCGCACTCTTCGGGTGAAGTATATTCTTCTTCCGAATGACTAATTCCCGCCCGACTCGGCACAAAAATCATGCCCATATCAGTCATCCGCCCGACTTCTTGAGCATCATGCCCCGCGCGGCTTGGAAGCTGGATATTGGGTAGTTTGAGATCCCCGCAGATTTCCTCGATCGTGCTCATAATCTTCGGGGCTGCCAACGTCGGAAGAATGTGTAACGTCTGCCGCATCTCGATTTCCGTCAGAGTCGAATCCGCGATCGCTGCAATTCCAGACTTTAATTGTTCTACTAGCATCTCTAGATGCGACTGCGACAAATCTCGTAAATCAATTCTTAAATCTACTTCTCCTGGAACTGTATTCGTCGCATTCGGGGAAACGGTCAAATAGCCAACCGTCGCCACTTGATCACCCGGAGTCTCTGAAGCAATTTGATTTACTAGTAAAACAATCTGCGCTGCGGCAACTAAAGCATCTTTGCGTAGATGCATTGGAGTAGTGCCCGCATGATTTGGGCGACCTTTGATATTGACCGCAAATCGATACTGTCCAACAACACCGCTAACCACACCAATCGGAACCTGTGCATGTTCCAGCACTCCACCCTGCTCGACATGCAATTCTACAAATGCAGCAATATCAGTGCGTTGAGCCGTTTCAATCCGTTCCCAATCTCCACCCACTTTTGCTAAACAGTCTTGAATCGGCGTACCATCCAATCGCACATAGTAGCCTGGATCTTCATGAACTTCGCCAGACATCGCTTTACTACCAATCACCGATCGCTCTTCATCACTAAAAACAATTACCTCGATCGGATGATCCAGCCGAATCTTGTTCTCTTGCAATGTCCGAACCACTTCAATGCCTGCTAACACACCCAAACACCCATCGAACTTACCTCCGACTGGAACAGTATCAATGTGTGAACCCGTTGCTAAAGCAGGCGCATCAGCAATCTTACCTGCATATCGACCAATCACATTTCCCGCAGCATCAATCCGAGTCGTCATCCCTGCTGCTTCCATCCAGGATTGAACAGTTTGACGAGCTAGTAAATCTGCATCTGTAAAAGCAAGCCGACAGACCCCACCATTTGCGAGTCTGCCAATATTAGCAAGGTCAGTAATACTTTGATTTAAACGAGCACAATTAATCGATAAAAGGGTCAAAGTCATGAGGTTACCTGTTGGATAAGACGAAAATAAGCAATCTGGGAAATTTCAGCGATCGCAGTTTGCATTTCTGCACTCTGAGAATGCTCCAAGCGCGTCACAAACGCTTCAAGAATGCTGTCCTTTGTATGATTCTTCACCGCAACGATGAAAGGAAAACCAAACTGAGCTTTATAGCGTTCATTTAACTGATGAAAGCGATCGTATTCTTCAGGGCTAAGCCGATCTAATCCCACTCCTGCCTGTTCTTTCACAGAAGCATCTGCCATTTTTGCTTTACTGCCTAAATCTGGATGGGCACAGATTAAAGCTAGCTGTTGTTCAGAGGTCATCGATTGCACGATCGAGATCATGGCTTGATGCAGATCCTCCACACTCTCGAACGGTCGCTGCTGCCAAGCTTGAGCCGCGATCGTCGGAGTCTGTTCAAAAATCTCGCCCAATGCATCGGTAAAGGCAGATTGTTCCATTTGATTGAGCGCTGAGAGTGAATAGGTCATTGCAAGGGACCTGTGAGAATTGTTTTTGCGATCGCATCGGTGACATCACTGGGCGATTCTTGTCGCAGTTGGTCATACCATTGAGCCGTCACTTCAGGATCTTTTCCGTGAATGACTTCTGCACGATTGCGCGCTTTTTTGACGATCGAGCGAGTTCGATCTTCTCTCGCTGCTTCATAGCGTTTCAACGCATCCTCAACGCTGATATTCGTTGTCAGTAAGAAATGGTTCAGCATGTAGACATCTTCGAGTGCCTGACAGCCGCCTTGTCCCAAATCGGGACAAGTCGCATGAGCCGCATCACCCAGTAAAGCTACTCGTCCGCGCACCATACGATCGACTGGACCAACATCTGAAATTTCTAAGCGATTGGTCTGCTCTGGATTGATTCGCTCGATCAACGTTTGAACGGGTTCAGCCCAACCTTTGAAATGCTCAGCCAGTTCAGAGCGAATTAATTCAGGCGGCGCACTCGTTCCGAGGGGTAAGGGCACATCAAAAAAGAAATACAAGCGATCTCCGCCCACAGGCATCAGGGAAGCGCGTTGATGATTGCCCACATAGATTGTCCAAGTATTCGCCGGAGTTAACGCTTCGTCGGCTGCGACTAATCCATTCCAATTCACATAGTCGCGATAAGTGGGATGCACTTCTCGATCGAGAACATATTGCCGCAAGCTCGATCGCACGCCATCTGCCGCAATCAACAAATCTCCGGTCGCTTTATGCCCATTCTCAAACTGCGCCGTCACTTGCTCTCCATGTTCCTCAACTGAGAGACAGCGATATCCCAAATTCACAGTTCCCGGAAATTTCTTTAACAGCATTGCCTGTAAATCGGCTCTGGCGACCGGATAAGGACGCTGCCCAACCTCTTCAATCAAAGGATGCAAATTAACATGATTCAGTACCTCTCCCGAAGTGCTGAGGTACTGCATAAAATCCATTTGCCCGCCAATTTCGGCAATGTCTTTCCCCATGCCAAATCGGTTCAGGACTTTCACCCCATTCGACCAGAGTGAGATCCCTGCTCCACGGGGACGCAGTTCTTGTGCCCGCTCGTACACTTCGACGGTGTGACCTGACTGCGAAAGCGCGATCGCGGCAGTCAGCCCACCGATTCCCGCCCCGATAATCACCACCTTTAGCCCATCCATACCGAACTTCCTCGCGAAATGATTATCCCGTACCTTGATTGTTACAGAATTTCAGAATACTGTATACAATCAAGCTTGCTTAAGAATAGCTTGTGATCTCATTGTGTGAATGACCACATGCTTGAAGCAAAATTATCAATTTAGTCGAGTCACCTCCGACACTGATAGGCTGAGCCATCAATCGGCTCTCACCCAGATGATAAGGGAATCTTGACAGCATGAAGAAAGGTAACAAACCTGTCTATTCTGCACTCTGATCCCGCCTTAGAGTTCTACAACATACACAAGGAGTAGTTAGTATCGTGACGAGCAATATGACCTCAAACAATCGACGTGTGTTCATTTGTGGTTCTGCCTTGCGGGGACAGCCAGACCATCAAAACCTACAAGATGCAGTCTTTATCGGTGCGACTGCCACTCAGCCGCGCTATCGGCTGCATGTTGCAGGAGAAGATTGGCATCCTGCCATTCATGAGGTCGAATCGGGTGGCATTTCGATTCCAGGAGAAATTTACGAGATGACGCAAGCCCAATTTGAGTATTTAGAGGCGAATGAACCGCCGAATATGTATGCAACGGATGTGTATTTGGAGAATGGGGAAGTCGCGACGGCTTTCTTGTATCCGAAAGCACTGATTGATGAGCACAATTTGCCAGACATTTCTAATACGTATGGGGGTTGGGCGGCTTATAAGGCGAGAGAGGTGAAGGTTTAGGGAGGTGGGGAGTGGGGAGTGGGGAGATGAAGCAAAATTGTGGATTCAATTCTCAAATCTCCACTCTGCATTCTCCAATCCCCCTATCTCTCAATTCCCCTACTCCCCACTCCCCACCCTCTATCGAAAAAACCCATGACCCATCAGGCTTTAGAGAACCAATTATTTCTCACCCTCAACGGAGAACGAGTTTGCCTCAAGGGTGTTTCGCCATCGATGACTTTGCTGCAATATCTGCAACAGTCGCGGCGGACGGGGACGAAAGAAGGCTGTGGGGACGGTGATTGTGGGGCTTGTACAGTTGCGATCGTGGGTCGCAATCCTGACGGTCAGGCATGTTATCAAGCGGTCAATAGCTGCTTGATTCCTATAGGAGCGATCGCAGGTCGGGAAATTGTCACGGTTGAAGGAATCGCCAACGGAAAGCTTCACCCAGTTCAAGCGGCAATGGTAGAAGCCGGGGGATCTCAATGCGGGTACTGTACACCCGGATTCATCATGAGTCTGTTTTCTGCCTACTATGACGGTCGAGTGGATGATTTCTCAGTAGAAGGGAATCTTTGTCGCTGTACAGGTTATATTCCGATTCGCAAAGCGGCTCAGAATGTGACGAATGCTCCGCCTGCGGATCAATTCTCAGAACGATTAGAACAAGCTGCATTAGATCTCAGTTCAGTTGCCTATTCCAATCAAACGCAACAGTTCTATCGCCCCACTCAACTCTCAGAAGCATTAGAACTACTACAACAGTATCCAGAAGCAACTTTAGTCGCAGGCGGAACGGATTTAGGCTTGGAAATGAGCCATCATCGGCGATCGTTTCCGATTCTGATTTCGCTAGAAGGCATTCGAGAATTACAGCACATTGAGCAAGATAGTAACCAACTCACGATTGGTGCAGTCGTTCCTCTACATACGATTGAAACAACTCTGAAAGGAGTTTTTCCTAGCCTTGATGAAATGCTGCATTGGTTTGCGGCAAGGCAAGTTCGGAATCGAGCCACACTCGGCGGAAATATTGGCACTGCTTCACCGATTGGAGACTTACCTCCGGTTTTACTCGCTTTAGATGCAGAATTGACGATCGCGAATTTAGCCGAAACTCGAACGATTCCTTTATCTGACTTCTTCAAAGGCTATCGTCAAACGGATCTCAAACCCGGTGAAATCATTGTTTCTATTAGCATTCCGAAATCAATTCACGGAGTCAAACGCCTCAGCCAATCCTACAAGATTGGCAAACGCGGAACCGATGACATTAGCATTGTTGCTGCTGCTTTCGTAATTGACGTAGATCAAAACAACACCATTGTTCATGCTCGACTAGGATATGGGGGTGTCGCAGCAACTCCAATTCGAGCGATCGAGGTTGAAAATTTGCTGATCGGTCAGCCCTGGACGATCGAAACGATTCAACAAGTCAAACCCGTTTTACGAGAAAGCTTTACCCCTTTAACTGACTTCCGAGGAAGCGCTGCATATCGCAAGCTTTTGGTTGCGAACTTATTAGAAAAATTCTTTGTAGAAATGGAGGAGCTATCATGAGCGTCGGTAAACATAAGCCTCATGAGAGTGCAGAACTGCATGTGACCGGAAAAGCCATTTACACCGATGAGCAACGTCCTCCACTGGGAATGCTTTCGGTTTATCCAGTCATTGCTCCTCACGCAAAAGCAAAAATTCTCAGCATTGATACGTCTAAAGCTGCTGAAGTCGAAGGCTTTGTCACAGTGCTCACAGCGGAAGATGTTCCAGGTCGGAACAATACAGGCGTGATTGTTCAAGATGAAGTGCTATTTCCAACCGAGGAAATTAGCTATTGGGGACAAGCAGTGGTTTGGGCAGTGGGCGAAACTGAGGAAGCAGCACGCCTAGCAGCCTCGAAAGTCACGATCGACTATGAACCGCTTCAACCGATTTTGAGCATCAAAGATGCGATCGCTCACCACAGCTTTCACTCAAAAGCAAATCCCGTCAAACGGGGCAATGTTCAAACCGCACTCGAAAACTCTGCTTTTAATTTGAGCGGCAAAGTGTACATGAATGGACAAGATCACTTTTATCTGGAAACTCAAACCAGTTGGGTGATTCCTGATGGGGAAGGAAACTATCAAGTTTATTCTTCGACTCAGCATCCGACAGAAACTCAAGTCATTATCGGTCGAGTATTGAATCTCCCCTCGAATCAAATTACTGTGACTTGTATTCGTATGGGTGGAGCCTTTGGTGGGAAAGAATCTCAGGCGAATCCTTACGCTGCGATCGCAGCAATTGCTGCCCATAAAACAGGTCGTCCGGTGCGCGTGAAACTAAAGCGATCGCACGATATGACTTTAACTGGAAAGCGTCACGGCTTTCTCGGAATCTATCAAGTCGGGTTTAGTGAAACTGGAAAAATTATGGCACTAGACGTTGATCTCTATGCAGATGGAGGCTGGAGTTTAGATCTCTCTCCGCCTGTGTTACTTCGAGCCATGCTGCATGTTGATAATGCCTACTACATTCCAGATGTTGAAGTTCGAGGTGCAATTGCTAAAACGAATAAAGTCTCAAACACTGCCTATCGAGGCTTTGGTGGGCCTCAAGGTATGATTGTGATTGAGGATATTGTCGATCGCATCGCTCGAACTTTGAATTTGCCCCCTGAGCTAGTTCGCGAACGCAATTTTTACTATGGTTCGGGTGAAACAAATACGACACATTACGGGCAAGAACTCTTTGATAATCGCCTCGATCGCGTTTGGAGCGAAGTGCAAGCCAATGCGAATTTTGCAGAGCGAAAAATCGCGATCGCTGAATTTAACCAAGTTCATCGCTACAAAAAGCGTGGCATTGCGATCACGCCCGTCAAGTTCGGAATTTCATTTAATAAAACCCAATACAACCAAGCAGGCGCACTCATTCACATCTACACCGATGGCAGTATTCAACTGAATCACGGCGGCACCGAAATGGGGCAAGGCTTACACACGAAAATGCTCCAAGTTGCCGCATCTTCGCTTGGTGTGAAGCTCGATCGCTTTCGCATGATGAATACCAGTACAGATAAAGTTCCAAACTCCTCTGCCACAGCCGCTTCTAGTGGTTCTGATCTCAATGGTCAAGCGATTAAAAATGCTTGTGAAACTTTAAAGGCTCGCCTTGCTAATGTGGCGATCCAACTTCTCGACCTAGATACACCAGAAGATCTTGTCTTTGAAGATGATTGGATTTACTGCCAGAGCTATCCGAGTGCGAGAGTGAGCTTTGCCGAAGTGGTCGATCGAGCTTATAACGATCGCGTTTCTCTTTCTGCAACAGGATACTATCGCACTCCCAACATTCATTGGAATCCCGAAACCTGTACAGGCAGACCGTTTTACTATTTTGCTTACGGGGCTGCGGTCAGCGAAGTAGAAGTCGATGGCTTTACTGGGACTTACAAGCTGCGTCAAGTTGATATTGTGCATGATGTGGGTGAATCGCTAAACCCACTTGTCGATCGTGGTCAAGTTGAAGGCGGATTCGTTCAAGGAATGGGCTGGCTAACGATGGAAGAGCTAGTCTGGGATGAGCAAGGACGACTTCGCACCGATGCGCCAAGTACTTATAAAATTCCAACGATTTGCGAGATTCCAGAAGCTTTTAATGTTCACTTGCTCAAACGTGCTGCTCAAGATGGAGTGATCTATGGCAGTAAAGCTGTAGGTGAGCCGCCGTTTATGTTAGCCATGTCCGTGAGAGAAGCCATTCGAGCCGCGATCGCTGCCTTTGGTCAGACCGATACGGTTTCCTTACCGTCACCTGCGACCCCTGAAACCGTCTTATGGGCGATCGAATCCGTGCGAACCCATTCAAGCCAAGAAGTCACCGTCTCTTCTGAGGCGTAGAGTTAGAGGGGTTTGGTTGCCCTCGAACTTCTTCAATTTGACTCGCCGAAAAAATCAGCGTGAATTGCCGTCCCATTTCGCGCTGAATAAACTGTTCCAATAACTGCACCTGATTCGGTGTGATTTCTCCTCTTGAGCGCACACTCAAATACACTTCGGGCGGTGTCGTCAACCAATTCGTTTGAATATTGAGCAGTTCCATGCGTTGAAACGTGACCGTGCGATTGAGTAACGCCCGTTCAAGACTCATTTCGAGCTGTGCTTGACGTACCAATCGTGCAAAGCTGACTCCTAAAGGAAGCAGCAAAACAGAGGTCAGCACCAGCATCCAAATCAGAGCTTTCCGAGCACGTTTGAATGGAGCATATCCAATCAGCAAGAACGTTAGCGCACAAGAGAGCGCAATACCAAGCAAGTTGGTCAAATAGAGCAGAGTTGCGCCGAGACTGAGAGAACTATTCGTCTGCGCGAGTCCTAAGCCAATCGTACACACCGGAGGCATCAGTGCAACCGCGATCGCGGTTCCTGCCAGAGTTCCAGAAATTCTCGGTTCTGCCTTAGCGTAGGCACTAATTGCTCCTGCGACCACTGCTACTCCCAAATCTAAAAGGGTCGGTTTCGATCGAGCAAGCACTTCACTTCCATAGCTCGGTAATCCAACCATCAGTCCTAGCAGCAAAGACATCAGCAAGGCTAAAAGCGTCCCGACAATCACTGCGATCGCGCCTTTGCGAAATAGCTCTAAGTCTCCTGACAAAGCACCAAAAGCAATTCCGCGAATCGGTAACATCAAGGGAGCAATAATCATCGCGCCAATAATCACAGCCGCACTGTTTGAAAGCAACCCAAAAGTCGCGATCGCGCAGGACCCCATGATCAGAATGAGGTAATGCAGACTGAGTGTTGATTCGTCGAGCAATTCTGTCTGCACTTTCTGAATCCGATTCGGATGTCCTTTTTTCTTCCTAAATCTGGAGAAGCGATTGCGAATGTTAATGATCACGAGCTGATTCCTCCACTAAACAATCGAGCAGCACCAATGCACTCCCAAATTGATAAATTGATTTGAGGAGACAAATTTCCACCGCCTTCGGTTGGTCAAGCTGTTTTCCCAACTCCTTGTTCAAAAGTAGCAAGAGATCCCCCTACATTCCGCTTTCCTCTCAAACAAAGAGGAATTAAGGAAGAGTGAGATCTCTCGCAACCACAAATTCAGTACGATCGACAACTTGTGCTAAAACTTCGCCGTAATCCGCTTCATTGCCTCAATCACATTCTCGCGACTGTTAAACGCTGAGATGCGGAAATAGCCTTCACCTGCCGCCCCAAAACCTGAGCCGGGAGTTCCAACCACATTACATACATCCAGCAACTTATCGAAGAAATCCCAACTCGATAATCCATTCGGAGTCTTCACCCACACATAAGGCGCATTCACTCCACCATACACAGACAGACCTGCTGCCGTGAGTTGTTCCCGAATGATCTTGGCGTTTTCTAAGTAGAAATTGACTAAGGTCTTCGTCTGAGCTTGTCCGGCTTCTGAGTAAACCGCTTCTGCACCGCGCTGCACAATGTAAGATACGCCGTTGAATTTAGTCGATTGCCGACGATTCCACAGTTTCCACAATTCGACATCTGAGCCATCAGCTGCTTTTGCCGTCAAAGTTTTGGGCACCACGGTAAACGCGCATCGGGTTCCGGTAAAGCCTGCATTTTTCGAGAACGATCGAAATTCGATCGCACAATCACGCGCGCCTTCAATTTCATAAATCGATCGCGGCAGACTCTCATCGGTCACAAAGGCTTCATAAGCTGCATCAAAGAAAATGATCGTGCCATTTGCCTTCGCATAATCCACCCAAGCTTTCAGATACTCTTTTGTCGCTGTTGCACCCGTTGGATTGTTCGGAAAGCAGAGATAGACTAAATCCACTTTCTGAGACGGAATCTCAGCCGTGAAGTTATTCTCAGCCGAAATCGGCAAATAAACGAGTCCAGCATACTCGCCTTTCTCATTCGCGTCTCCGGTATTCCCTGCCATCACATTCGTATCGACATAGACGGGATAAACCGGATCAGTCACGGCGATCGTATTGCCTTTACCAAAAATTTCCAAAATGTTTCCGGTATCGCACTTCGAGCCATCCGATACGAAAATCTCAGACGCATCAATCTCACAACCCCGCGCCTGAAAATCGTGTTTCGCAATTTTCTCTCTGAGCCATTCATATCCCTGCTCAGGTCCATAGCCTTTGAAGAGACCACGATCGCCCATATCTTCCACCGCTTGAATCATGGCGGTTCGACAGGCTTCCGGTAAAGGCTCAGTCACATCTCCAATGCCTAAGCGAATAATTGGAGCATCCGGATTCGCCTGAGCGAAAGCATTGACCCGGCGGGCAATTTCGGGGAACAGATAGCCTGCTTTCAGCTTCAAATAATTGTCGTTAACGGTGGCCATGTCGATTAAGTTAAATCAGGTTCAGCCCACTATTATCGTTGATTGTTCGCTTAAATCTCCGGAGCGTATCAAATCGCACTTGAAATCTCTGAAGGAGACTTGTCGGAGAACTCCGTAGTCGCAAAGTTTCTGTTACAGTAATTTCGATCCATTGAATTCGTCTTGACCTTATGGCAAACCTTTCCGTCTCTGCCAGTTCTTGGGTAAATAAAGCGCGATCGCAACGGTCTTTCCGAGCGGTGATCTTGTTTATGCTTGCCAGTGGTTTGATGAGTATCTGTGGCTTCCGGTTAGCATATTTACAACTGGTCGAAGGCAGCCGCAACCGTCAACTGGCTGACCAGAACCGAATTCGATCCATTTCGATCGTGGCAGATCGGGGAAATTTAATCGATCGCAAAGGTACGCCGATCGTCGTGAATCGACTGTCACGATCGGTCTATCTCTATCCACGCGAACAAACCAAAGAGCAATGGCAGGTTTCGGCTGAGAAAATTAGCCAACTTTTAGAGATTCCCAAAGAAGAAATTCTTAAAAAACTAGAAGCGGTTCAATATAAATCAGTGGCTCCGGTCAGAATTTTGCGCGGCATTGACGAGAAGAAATACACCGCAATTAACGAAATCGGGCAGATTCGCGGCTTAGAAGTGCAAGCTGAATCAACTCGACAATATCCGTTTGGCAGCCTAGCAGCCCATGTTTTAGGGTACATCGGTGAAGCAACCGCAGAAGATCTCAAAGCGCATCCTGAATTTCCCAATGGCATGTTAGTCGGACAAATGGGAATTGAGCGCATTCAGGATGCAGTACTCCGTGGAACCTGGGGAAATCGCCTCATCGAAGTCGATTCGACTGGCAGAGAGCTAAAAATGCTAGGAACTCAGCAGCCTGTGGCAGGACAGCCGTTACAACTCACGTTAGATGTAAAACTTCAACAAGCCGCAGAACGAGCATTAGGCGGTCGGCGCGGCGCGGTCGTGGTTCTTGATGTCAAAACAGGAAGCGTGTTGACAATGGCAAGCGGACCAACGTTTGACCCCAACATGTTTACGCGCAAAATTAGCCAGAAAGCTTGGGATGAATTGCAAAAGAAAGAGCATCCTTTCTTAAATCGTGCCCTGCAAGGCTATCCACCCGGTAGTACCTTCAAAATTGTCACGGCAATGGCAGCCATGAAATCCGGTAAGTTCAATGCAACTTCGATGCTGCCGACCTACAGCGCTATGAACATTGGCGGGACACTGTTCCACGAGCACGGCGATGCAAGCTATGGCACAATCGGGTTTAAGGATGCCCTAGCAGTCAGTAGTAATTCATTCTTCTACCAACTCGGCATGTCCATTGGACCTGAAGCGATCGCGCAGTGGGGTGGTAAATTTGGCGTGGGCACGACTTCGACGATGGGCTTAGATGGGGCAAGTCATGGCATGATTCCGACCCCAAAGGAGAAGGAAAAGGTTTTTAACGAGCAGTGGTATGTCGGGGATACAGTCAGTACCTCGATCGGGCAAGGCATGGTGCAGATGACCCCACTCGAGATGGCAGTCATGGTGTCAACGGTGGCAAATGGGGGCAAGCGCATCAAGCCGCACTTATTTGCCCATCAGACTTATCAGCCGAATATGCAACCTGAATCGCTCGCATTTGACCCTGCTGCTTTGAAAGTGCTGCAAGAGGGATTAATTGCGGTTGTGCAAGCTGGAACGGCTCAGAGCTTGAATGATGGCTCGATTCCACTCACAGCAGGGAAGACTGGAACGGCAGAAGTGCAGGGGCAAGAAGATAACTCGATGTATGTCGGCTATGGTCCAGCGAATAATCCGCAGATCGCCGTTGCCGTAGTGGTTGAAAATGGGGGGTATGGTGCGACTGCTGCAGTTCCCATTGCCCATGAAATCTATAAAGCGTTCTTCGGTGTGACGAAACCCAAAGCCGAATAAACTCAAATTCACGATCGCTTGGTAGGATCAATCAGTCGATTTGCTGATTGATCCTGTGACCTATATTCCCCTGCATCATAAATACCGTCCCCAAACGTTCTCGCAACTTGTGGGTCAAGAAGCGATCGCGACAACGCTCTCGAATGCGCTGCTGCAAAATCGAATTGCCCCCGCCTATCTCTTCACTGGCGCACGCGGTACGGGCAAAACCTCTAGCGCCCGAATCTTTGCAAAATCTCTCAATTGTATTGCAGCGAATGCTCCAACTGACAATCCTTGTGGCGTTTGTCAAACCTGCCAAGAAATTACGAGGGGAAATGCTTTAGATGTCATTGAAATCGATGCTGCCAGTAATACTGGCGTTGATAACATTCGTGAATTAATAGAACGTGCTCAATTTGCCCCAGTGCAATGTCGCTACAAAGTCTATGTCATTGATGAATGTCTAACAGGGGACACACTGGTTAAAACAGATCAAGGGCTGACTCGAATTGATGATCCAACATTAGTTGGCAAGCAAGTTTTAAGCTACAACGATAAAACCGGAACCTGGGAATACAAGAAAGTTCTGAACTGGTTTGACCAAGGAAATCGTCAAGTGTTCGTGATTAAAACAAAAAGCAGTACAATCAAATGTACTGGTAATCATTTAATCCGGACAACCGAAGGATGGATCTCAGCAAGCGACCTGAAGCCTGGGATGCAGATTCTATCCCCAAAAAACGCACCAAAGCAGCTACACAGCCAGAAATCGACGCATTCAGACCTCTCTGTGCCTGCGGCTGTGGTGAGCTTCTCATCATCCCAACCAGCTTTCTCAAAAACGCTGCCAGTCTCTCTACTTACCAAAAATATTGGAAACAGTACCCCTACAAACGGCATCATCGACTCAAGCCCACACCCTATCAAGCCAAGTTGGAACAGTTGGAGTCAATGCGCCCTCTATGCGCCTGCGGATGTGGCGAACGCTTGGACATTCCAACGATCGCAGAACATCTCAGCGTTACCTATATCCAAAAGTACTGGCAAAAACACCCGACGAAACAGAATCATCGAATTGTTCAATCCATTCCTGAGCGGATTGCTGAGTTGGAAGCTTCGCGACCTCTCTGTGCCTGCGGATGTGGCAAACTCTTGGACATTCCAACCCACTTTTTCACCCGATCTCATCCAGTTAACGCCCAAACTGTTCAAAAGCATTGGCAGAAGCATCCTTACCGACAAGGGCACGGAATCTGGAACACCCGCACCGAAAGCTATTTGGAAGCATTTGAGACATTGGATGCAGAATGCTTGGGACTTATTTATGGAACTTTACTGGGAGATAGTTCAATTACTTACCCCAACTCCCATAGTCGCTTTCCCAGGCTTACCTTCATCCATTCAGAGCAACAAAAAGAATGGCTGGAACACAAAGCACAGCGACTGGCACAATTGCACCCTACAACCTGGTCTGCTCCCAATATGGGATATTCCAGCGGAAAGACAGCATTCTACTGCCGTACAGCTTGCCATCCTCAACTTCGAGAAGTGTGTGCAGTGGTTAAGCCTGAACCTTCAGGAAAGAAAACAGTTACACAAGACTGGCTCAATCAAGTTACTTCAGAAGGATTGGCTTGGTGGTACATGGATGATGGATCGCTTAGTATTACCAGTACCAACAGCCCGTCGATTAGACTCCACACGCAAGGATTCTCGATCGAAGAAAACCAACTCTTGGTTGCATGGCTCAACGATTGGGGATATGCTGCAAAGCTTCACTATGCCCGCAAAGCCGAAAAACGCTACCCATACATTTACATGGGTGAAAGAGCCACTCGTCAATGGATCTCTGACCTCAAAGCTTTCTCAATCCCAGCAATGGCATACAAGTTTAGAGCCAATTGAGTCGATCGAGTTAGGAGAGCTTGAACCCGTCTACGATATCGAAGTCGAAGATAATCACAACTTTGTAGCAAACGGGCTATTAGTCCATAATTGCCACATGCTGACTTCAGCTTCCTTTAACGCACTGCTGAAGACTTTAGAGGAGCCGCCAGAACAGGTTGTTTTTGTTCTAGCGACCACTGATCCACAACGCGTGTTACCAACAATCATCTCTCGCTGTCAGCGATTCGACTTTCGGCGGATTCCGCTCGACAGCATGGTTAAACATCTCAAAACCATTGCGCAAAAAGAACAAATCGCGATCGCAGAGGATGCAATTTATCTAATCTCACAAATCTCGCAAGGGGGCTTACGCGATGCCGAAAGTTTGCTCGATCAATTGAGTCTCTTATCAGGCGATATTACTGTTGAGCGAGTGTGGGATCTCGTCGGTGCAGTGCCAGAGCGCGATTTGATGGCACTGATTGCAGCGATCGCGCAAAATCAGCCTGAAACTGTGCTGGATACGACCCGGAGATTGATGGATCGCGGACGAGAACCACTAATCGTGCTGCAAAATCTAGCAGGCTTTTATCGCGATCTGCTCATTGCAAAAACGGCTCCGAGTCGTGGAGATTTAGTCGCAATGACTGCACCAACTTGGGCGCAATTGTGCGAATTTGCTAAATCGATGTCGATCGCAACGATTCTTGCTGGACAACAACGCCTTAAAGAAAGCGAAGTTCAACTGAGAAACTCAACTCAGCCGCGTCTTTGGTTAGAAGTAACTCTAATGGGACTCTTGTCTGCATCGACCAGCACTGTTCCAAGCCAGCCGATTACTCCATCTATAAAAGCAAGCGTCTCCAAACCGATTGCAAACCCTAGCATTTCCAAGCCGATCGCAGAACCGATTGCAGAACCGATTGAACCTGTTCAACCTGTTGTAGAACCAGAGCCAGAGCCTGTACAGGCAGTGCAACCTCGTGAACCTGAAAGTGCTGATGGGGATCTCGATCGCTTATGGCAAACGATCATCAGCAAAGTTCAACCCTTTGGAACCCAGGCACTCTTCAAGCAGCATGGCACGCTTCTCTCATACAATGGCGATGCGATTCAAATCGGCATTCCTGAAAAGCTGTTACCGATGGCACAGAGCCGATCAAAGAGCATCTTAGCCGCATTAACGAAGACCTTTGAAAAAGAGATCAAGCTCAGCTTAGTCATTGCCCCTACTTTGGATACACCGACTGCTCCACTTCCTGAATCAAAAGTTGAGGAACCGCCTAAACCGACTGTATCTAAACCGACTTCACCTAGCCCTGCTCCACCGCAGCCCATTGTTGAAGCCCCGATAGAAGAGCCTCCTCAAGATGTTCCTCTGTCTAGGGCAGATTGGGATGAAGACGAAGTGACTCGTGCAGCAAGAATCCTAGCAGAAGCATTTAATGGTGAATTGATCGATGCCGAAGAGCCAGAAATCGAGATACTTGAAACAGCAGAGCAATCCCTCGCTGCGGACGCTGCACCCTTAGAAGAGGTCGAAGAAGAGGACGATGATGATACTCCGTTCTAACATTTCCCCAACTCTATTATTCCTTAGGCTTATCCGCTCCAGGTAATCCAGACGGAGTGTAAACAACATCAGTAGCATTGATTCGTCCCAAAATCGTTACTCCAGAGGTTGCTAGAACAACAACAATCTGAGAAATGCCATTTGGATCAATTTTTCCAGTGTTTTGATAGGTTTCGACGTTTTTAGCAACTGCGGGTGAGATAGCAGCGATCGCAGTCAAAACCGCCCCCCAAAACGTGGTGCTTTGAAAGATGCTCTTTTGGGGAGCGCTAGAAGAGTGATTCATTTGCATGATGATGCTCTGTAGATGGTAGTGATTACATCACCTCTACAGAGCATCGCTACGGAGAGCGGATATTACCCTTTCGGGTAATTTATAACGAGCACAGAAAGCTCTAAGGATTGAGCATCTTCGAGACGGTCAAAACATCCTTGTCGCCCCGTCCCGAGCAGTTAATGACAATCCGAGGACTGCCCGAAAGCTGAGGACAAAGGGTTTCGAGATATGCGATCGCATGAGAGGTTTCCAGTGCCGGAATAATCCCTTCTAACTGCGACAATCTTTGAAACGCATCCAATGCTTGCTGATCCGTCACGCCATAGTACTCAGCCCGACCTGCTTCCATCAAAAAGCTATGCTCAGGACCAACACCCGGATAGTCTAAGCCCGCACTAATCGAATGCGGTTCAATCACCTGACCATCCTCATCTTGCAGCAAATAGCTCATCGCACCATGCAAGACCCCAACTCTACCCGCCGTTAAGGTCGCTGCATGTTTGCCACTCGGGACACCATGACCTGCGGCTTCGATGCCAATCATCCGCACACTCAAATCAGGGATAAATTCATGGAACAGTCCCATTGCATTCGAGCCGCCGCCGACACAAGCCATGAGAATATCAGGCAGCCCACCCCATTTTTCTTGGCATTGCGATCGCGTTTCTTGTCCGATCATCGCATGGAAATCTCGAACGATCATCGGATAGGGATGTGGCCCTGCGACTGATCCTAAAATGTAATGGGTCGTCTCGACATTCGTCACCCAGTCGCGAATCGCTTCTGAAGTTGCATCTTTCAGGGTTCCTGTTCCTGATGCAACCGGGCAAACTTCCGCACCCATCAAGCGCATTCTAAACACATTCAGCGATTGACGTTCCATATCGTGAACGCCCATGTAAATAATGCACTTCAACCCAAACCGCGCACAAACGGTTGCCGTTGCCACACCATGCTGACCTGCTCCGGTTTCAGCAATAATGCGCTGTTTGCCCATCCGTTTTGCGAGGAGCGCTTGCGCGATCGCGTTGTTGATCTTATGTGCGCCTGTGTGATTCAAATCTTCGCGCTTGAGATAAATCTGTGCGCCTGTGCCATCAGGACGTGCATAATGCTGAGTCAACCGTTCTGCAAAATAAAGCGGACTGGGGCGACCGACATAATCTTTGAGTAACCCTTGAAGTTCAGCTTGAAACTGCGGATCTTGACTGTACTGCTGGTACGCAGCTTCGAGTTCTGCCAAGGCAGGCATCAAGGTTTCCGGCACATACTTGCCGCCGAATTTACCAAATCTGCCAAGCTTGTCGGGACGGTTTTCAATCGAAACAGAGCGATTAGGAGGAAGCGGAGTAGTAGTCACGAGTCGCACAATTCAAATCAGAACTTCTTTATCTTAAGGCATCCATTCGAGTCCAATTCCAAATCGGCTCTCTTTACGATCGCGAGAATTCTGTTTCTGGATGTCCGTTGAAAGTCTCAAATTATGAGTCACTGCATAGCCGATCGATAAAGTGGTCAGTCCTGTTTCTTCTCCGCTAAAGGGAGCCACCCAACTTTGAGTCAAACTGATATCTGCTCCTCCCCCACGCGACAGCACAAATAATGCTCTGACTCCTAAATTTGCGCCTTCCGCTGTCTCTAAATGTCGATATCCAATTGTCGGCGCGACATTGATATAACTGCCGAGTGGACGCATATAGTAGTGGAGATCGGCTCCCCAATTTGAGGCTCGATAGTTCGCGCTGGTAGCGAAATTTGTGCGATCAAGTCGCAAATCTTCTACACCAATGTATAGCTCAGACGCATAACCAACTCGATATCGTGTCCGAAAACTCGGATCATTGCGAATTTTGTCTGCTAAATTTGGCACTTGTTTTTGCCAACGCTGTAGCACCGGGCTGTTTTGAATCACGGTCGGATCAAGGTCAAGTTCTGCTGCAAATCCAGGCGATCCGCTCAGAATCATCAACCCAATAATTGAGGCTTTCATCGTCAATGCTCATGTCTCACTCCTAACATTGAAGCGAAAATTCTGGGTAGGTTTCCATAGAAAAAGCGGCTCCATGATGGAACCGCTCCTGACCAAGGGGTTTTAGATGTCTAGCGAACTTGACCGTGGGTTGTCGTCATATCAATCGGCTTAATGAAGTACAACTTCGCAAGTTGCACACCGTTTGAGATGTAGTAAGGCAATTTCTTCAGGGTCTTCACAAATTTCGGAGCATTCGTGCTGTCGATCGCTCTTAAGTTCTCGTTGTTCTTCACACAAGTTTCTAAGCGTGGGTAGAACTCCGGATGCTGAACGTTGAGAATAATCGGGAACACGCGACCTGCGGTTTCGTTGGTTTTCTCAATAACGGTGTACTCAAATTCGCGCGTATTTAGCCCGATTGCTTCATAGAAGTCGGTACGCTGAATATCATTCAAGTACATGGTTGCAAACACCGACAGCAAGAAGAACCGACACCACAGTTTCGCTTTCCAATCGTTCAAGAACTGGGGCTGAGTCCGCATCAAAGCATCAAAGAAGTCACCATGACGGTTCTCGTCCTGACACCAGTTGTCGAAGAACTTGAAAATCGGATAGAGCCGATCTTCAGGGTGAGCATTCAGATGATGGAAGATTGTGATGTACCGCCAGTAGCCGATCTTCTCAGACAAGTAGGTGGCGTAGAAGATGAACTTCGGCTTGAAGAAGGTGTACTTGCGGCTCTTGGTCAAAAAGCCCAAGTCAAGCGAGAGATTGAAGTCGGATAAAGCTTTGTTCAGAAATCCAGCGTGACGCGCTTCATCACGGGACATCAGCTCAAATCCTTCTGCCAGGAGAGGATTGCGGTCTTTGAGTTTGCGCGAGAGTTCTTTGTACAGCAAGAAGCCGGAGAATTCAGCCGTGCAAGAGCGCTCTAGGAATTCGACAAAGACTTTGCGGGTTTCACCATCAATGTGATCCCAGGATTGCTCAAATTCTTGATCGCGCACGAAGTGGTGACGATTGTAGTCATTGCGCAATTCTGCCACGAGTGCTTCAAATTCTTCCTCATTGACAGACAGATCCATCTGCGCCATTTCGTCAAAGTCGGTGGTGTAGAAGCGCGGCGTGAGAATGGTTTCTTTCGCTGGAACTTTGATTCCAGGGCGCAGTTCTTCAAAGCCTGGTTTTTTAAGAGAATCTACCATGAGTTTTACGATCGCGCAGTGTGGTTCATGTGCGGTGCGTGGATCTGATAAACGGTTTTACCATCAGCATTCCACGACTTTTTTACGTCTCCTAGTCTACCAAGCTTCCCGCAATGCTTCTCCACAGTTTTATTAAGAGTTGCAACGAGTCTTTACAATTTGGAACATTGGTTAAGGGGTAGGGAGGTGGGGAGTGGATCTCCCCACCTCTTTAAGCCCATCCCCGCAATCGATAGACAAAAATCCCCAGATATTCTTTCAGCGCCCGCGTTGTTCGCCGCATCTGATCTGCATCTGGGAAGAAATCGAGAATGGTCGCTTCTATCTTCGATTGAGATGCTTGATCCATCTGGAGTGCTATGTAATCGGTTGGAGCAGCGATCGCATCAATTCCTAGTTTTCTGAAAATCATCATGGCGCGGGGCATGTGCATGGCAGAAGTCACGAGCAGGATTTTTTGAATCTTTTGCGCTTTCATGATCTCTAATGAATTTACGGCGTTCTCTCTAGTGTTGAGTGAATTCGGTTCGAGTAGCATTGCCGATCGCGGAACGCCCATCGTTTCCATTAACACTGCCATATCTTCTGCTTCAGACGAACTACTCGGTCGCCAATCGATGCGTCCGCCGCTGAGGATAATTCGAGAAGCTTTTTGATCTCGATACAGTTTTGCGCCGTACAGCACACGATCGCTTTCTTCTTTCAGTTCAATCCACGGGCGCGGCGGAATTGCTGATTCAGTTGCACCACCGAGAACCACGATCGCGTCAGCCGTCGGAATTTGTTGCGGCAAGTATTGAAATTCTAAGGATTGAACGATCGCGTTGCTGACCGAGGCATTCGAGCTGAGAAACAAAATTAATCCGGTAAGCGTAACCGGAATGAGGGCAAGTCGCGATCGCTTTTTCCAAAGTAAAACCAGCGTAATCAACAGGAGAATGCAACTCAAACCCAACGGATAAAGGAAGATTGGCAGCAGTTTGGAGAGAAATAAAAACATAAGGATGCGCTTGAGACGCAGACATTCTATCGTGCCATCGCATCCGCTCAGATCACAAAAGACCTCAAATCGGGCGTTTCGACTCAGGTATACGTCCGATTTGACCTTTTGCCTTACACGTTCAACACTTTCTTCGCAATTTCCAAATAATATTGTCGATCGGCAAACCCATTCAATCCACCATTGATCGTCCGAGTCACAGTCTCCACATCATCGCGATCAGCAAACTTGTTGATTTCATGTTTCGACCAAAACCAGCCTGCACTCAAACAAGCTAAATCATGCTCAGCTAAGCGAGTCGGAGTCTCAATCAAATTCACACCTAGCGCTAACCCGCACGCCTCATAATTGGCACGACCCGTAATCTGAATCAGCCCTCTCCCTTTGAACCGACGACCATCTCCAGGATGAACATTCCCCAAATCTTCGCGACCTTCTAGATAATCACCGAGATCGATCTCTTCCAAGTAATTGAACGAACCCGATTCATGAATCAACTGCGCGAGAAAATGTGCCTGCCGCATGGGAGTCGAAATCTCATATTCCGCCATCGTCAGCAGTAAATGAGGAAAGAGCGAAGTCAGTTGATGAGTATCCGCATACGGTGCAATCTTTAATAAATGATTGAGCGTAATCGCAGGCAACGGCGTTTCAGGAAAAATCTCAGCATAAGGATTCTGAGTCGTGCGCGCAGGCAGATTGAGAATCGATCGCAAAGCTGCATCCACCATTTGATCTTGCGGTTGAAACTCTGCACCCTTGATATGCACAATCAACTGTCTTAAGCGGTTCACTGTCTTCACCCGTGCCCCACTGACCGATTCATTCGGAAAACTACCTTGATAAGGCGCACGATCGCTTGGACGTGCCGGAAGGTTACTCAACTGGCGTAGTAGCGTATCCACATGAGCATCGATCGGCTGTAAATCTTGGCTCGTCATGCTAAATAAGACTTGCTGCAAGCGATCAGCAGCTTGTTTTCTCCAAATGATCAGTTGAGGTGATGACATGCTTAAAGTCCCTGAGAAAATCAATGGTTAAGTTTCAACAAGTTCTAATAATCTTGCTGAAACTATTTGGTTTACTCAGATTGGACAAAGATTAGATTTGAAAAGTCGGTAATTTCGGGCAACTCCCCTACCTCTCTCAATACATCTCCGTAATTTCAGGGATAGAGGTTTCTCTCTGTTCAATTCCAAAAATCCTCACCTTTAGGATGATCTATGGATTGTAAGAAACTGTTTACATAAGTTAAATTGATTTTCATAAATGGGTAGCTGCACGATGGAAGCGAAACGATCAAAATTAATTGAATTTCTCAAAACTGAACTGGCTCTGCCCAATTCAGCGATCGATTTGGCGGTGCGTCATAGCCAAATCGACACCGAACCCTTGCCGATGATTCTCTGGCAGTATGGCTTAGTCACCTTAAACCAGTTAGATCAGATTTTTGATTGGCTAGAAAAGGCTTAACGCTCTCGATATAATCTGCCACCACGGATTTGCACGACTGGATGGTTTGCCATCCGAATCAGATTTTCATCGTGAGTCGTCACCAGCACAGTAATGCCAATCTGATTTAGCTTCTTCAAAATTTTAATCACCTGCCACGAATTATCCGGGTCAAGATTTCCAGTTGGCTCATCGGCTAAGAGAATCGGAGGTGTACCCACGATCGCACGGGCAATGCTTACCCGTTGCTGCTCTCCACCGGACAGTTCTTCAGGAAAACAATCGGCTTTGTGAACGAGTCCCACCATCTTCAAAGCGGGCTGTAAACGGCGTTGAATTTCACCTCGCGAATAGCCTTGCGCCCACAGCACAAACGAAATATTCTCTGCCACGGTTCGGCGCGGAATCAATTTGTAATCCTGAAACACAACGCCAATGCGTCGCCGCAAGAACGCAAGTTTGTTGCCTTTTAAGCGGGCAGGATTCTCGCGATCGATTAAAACTTCCCCATCTGAAGGACGCTCAGCCCCGTAGAGCAACTTAAGAAGCGTCGATTTCCCAGAGCCAGACGGTCCTGTAATAAATAAAAAATCACCTTTGTTGACAGACAAAGAGATTCCAGTCAGCGCTGGACTGCCATTCGCGTAAGTTTTACTCACTTGACGCAATTGAATCAGCGCTTCGGTCGATTGAGAAGCATCGATTTCACGGGTAGGGGATTGAGGCGAATTCAGGACAGGAGCCATAGAATTTGGCACGGGAAATCAACTCCATTCTTGTACACCTGAAGCCGATGTGATCCCTCCGTGAAATCTCGGGATCGCCCAAAAAAAACGCCGGGTTAGATCCCCGACGCAGTTCTATTTCGCTTTGGCTCAAGTTTTAATTTTTAAAGCTTCTCAGCCAATCCCGGAGTTGCTCGCTTGCAACATCCCGACCGCCAAGCCCAAATGCGATCGCAATTGCAACCGCGATCGCGCCTAGCAGCAGTCCAAACGCCAAATTGACAATGTTCGATGCGATCCCCATTTGCTGAAGCGCCATCGCGGCAACTAAGCCAATAATCGCAATTCGAGCCGTTTGACCTAATAATTTCGCTTGCCGACTTCCCGAACTGGTAATCAAGCTATAAGCCAAATTCGCAAGGTATAGCCCTACAGCAAAGACTGCCAACCCTGCTAGAATCCGTCCGAAAATCACCAAAATTCCGGACAAGATCGCGGTCAATGCTGGAATATTCAGCACATCAACTGCGGCAACGGTCGCTAGCAGCATGATACCGACTAAGATCACTACCCCTGCAATCTCAGAGGGGCTACGCAACCCGGTTGGCTGATCGGGCTGAAGCATGGTTTCGCCCGTTTGAAATTCGGTGTCGAAGCGATCGGGGGCAACGGTCGGAGTCGTTGGAGCCGCTTGCAACCCAAGCCAGTAAAAGAGATTATCAAATCCAATACTGGCGAGAATGCCTGAAGCCAAATCGCTGATGAATTTACCCACCACATAAGCTACTGCCAAAATTGCCGCCGCTGTAAAGACTAATGGCAACGCATTCAATACTTGATTCAGCATTGCAGTTGCAGGTGCCGAAATTGCCGGAATACTCAGGGCATCTAAGGCTGCGGTGATCGTGGGAATCAAGATCAAAACATACACGATCGTTCCGAGCAACCAGGACAAAGATTGCCCGCCTCGCGCTCGGTTGAGTCCCATTCTTGCGCCAATTTGATCCGTTCCGGTTGCTGCCAGCAAGTTCGTGACAATGCCGCGAACAGTTCGCGCCAAGAACCAGCCAACGACCCCAATGACAGCCGCCTTAATAATGTTGGGAAGCGCGCCTAAGATGTCATTCAACAAGTTTTGGACGGGCTGAAGCGGGCCTTGAAGATTCAAAACACCCAAAATCAGCGGTAAGAAAAATAGGAAAACAAACCAGTAAACTGCATTTCCTAAGGTATCGCTGAGCCGAAAAGGGCTAGCTTCTAAAGTGGAATCCTCTGGATCAGAGATTTTCTCATCTAGCCCAAATGATTCTGAGGTACGCACCACGATCGTTTTTGCCAAAGTTGCCACCACCCAGGCGACACCTGCTAAAAGTGCAGCCGCACCTAACTGAGGCAGAAACGCAAAAATCTGATTGAGAAAATTGTTGAGTGGTTGTGAAACGGTATTCAGACCGAGCACATTTAATGCAGCCACCAATGCCAGGATCGTGATAATCCAAAACACGATCGATGCAATGAGTTTTTCAACTTTAAAGTCGGCTCTAGTGCGACCGCCAGACATCCAATTTGCAAGCTGATCGTCTAGAGTCGTCCGTTTCAAGAGTCCACGAACAATACTCGAAACAAAGGCGGCAATAATAATACCGAGCAGGAAGATGATTAATGCCCCGCCCCATTTCACGAGAATATCGCCAATATTGACCCCAAAGACTACTAAATATGGAGCCTCTCCAGGCGGAGGAAGTTGAGCTAGGATTTGGTCGCCCATGAGTAGCTGCGCTCCCCCAAACTGATAAGTTTCATTCATGGTCTTTTGATAAACCCCTTTCGCTTACAAAAAAGCGTTGTTTGAGCGCTTTTGTATGATGCTTACAACTGTGAAATTTAGATAAGAGATAAGTGGCTTGACCGTTCAAAATAACCTTGCGAAGTCAATCGTAAAATTACTGAAATATCTCGCACAACTTATCATTTCATCCAAAAATTTACAGTTGCACTCCTAAGATTACTCGTATCTCTCACTGGAGAAAAGCTCTCAGAAACACTTTTTTGAATTTTCCATAAAGTCTTCAAGCCTTGTATGAACAAATAAGCTTGAATTGATAAGTCCGTATGTATCCTACGAATGCTGACTCGCATCCTCACGGCAGAGTATCCCATTCTAGAAATCGGGGGATCTTCCCTCTCTGGAAAGAGATAATGCAGGTCAGCATTTTTTTAGGTTTAGTTAAGAATTAATCTCAAGGCACAATTCGTTTGCCATGATCAATTTCATGGACTGTTGGGGGAGCGAAAAATGGGAGTGCCGCAGGTTTTTGAGCAGTCGATTTTGATTCAGGCGAGCGCAACGGATGTGGAGCGTTGTTTTACGGATTTGAATTTGATGCATCGCTGGCTAAATCCGGCTTTGCGCTGTGAACCGATCGAAGCTTGGTCTACGGATTTGGGCAGTCAGAGCCGTTTTGTTGTGCAGATACCGCTGTTGCGCCCGACGCTGAAGAATGTGGTAGTTGAGCGGCAGCCGGGACTGGTTGTATGGCAGTTTGAGGGATTTTTTAAGGGTCGCGATCGCTGGGAGTGTCAGCCGGAAGCGAAGGGAACAAGATTGTTGAATCAGTTTGAGTTTGAGATTCCGAATCCGATCGTGCGCTTTGGGTTTAATCAGTTTGCAGCAAAGTGGACACAGGAGGATATGGAAGCTCAATTGAGGCGATTGAAGCAGGTCGCAGAGTCATTGAATTAACTTGGGCGTTTGCAGTTCAGCCTGCTCCGTCTGCCAGTTCGCTCGACTTCAATCGCTCTCAATTTGATCAAGCAATTGCTGAATCAAATCGCGATCGTTCGCCGCTGGCACTTGATCGAGATAACCCTCTAAATCCTGCCGCGCCTCAATCCAGCGATGCGTTTGAAAATAAATAATGCCGCGATCGCGCAATTCATACGCCGCATCTGGAAACAGAATTAGAATCCGCTCAATCATCGCCAGACATTTCTCAATCTTGCCTTGATTGAGATAAATGCCTTTCAAATTCGTCAACATTCGCGCGAGAAATTGCCGTGGAGAAACCGCTTCTAGAAATTGAGGACGCATTTCAACCGGCTGTCCTGCTAATTGATTTAAGCGCTCCTGACAATCTTGAGGGAATAGAATTTCTCCGTTGTGAAACGCATCGACAAAGATCTCCATCTCCTCATTCACAGCCGGACGAATCAGAAAATGCCCTGGCATTCCGATTCCGACCATCGGGAATTCAATCCGCTCCGCGATCGCTAAATACAACAATGCCAGCGAAATCGGGATTCCGGTTCGACGATCAATGACATCGTTTAAGAAGCTATTACAGGGATCGTAGTAGTCTTCAGAATTACCTGAAAATCCTAAATCCTCATATAAATATCGATTAATCGTCTGAATGATTTTGAGCGGATAGGGTTCTTCTGGCAGGCGGGCATGAACTTCCGCAGCCATGCGATCGATCTCAGTTAAATACTTCTCAATTTCTAAATTTGGATATTCCTCTTGAGCGATGTATAAAGCTGCTTTCTCAAGGTTAATTTTCTCGTCATCTTGACGTACCTCTTGATAAAACCGCTGCCGAGCTAACGAGAATTCCATCACTAAGATCCTTAATCAGTTACGTAATCTTTTCCTGAGCCAAATTGCCACGCTTCAACTCGTCGATGCCAGGTATAGTGCTGCGCTGGCGGGAGTTTGGCAATCCAGGGGTGAAAAGATTGGGAAATCGAATAGAGAACGGTATAAGTTGCCAAATTGAAATAGTGCAACATCCAATCTAGCAAAGCGAAAATCCCAACATGGGGAATGATTTTTAACACTAAGCCAGGATGGAGAATTCCGGTCTTCAGTAAGGTTTGAGAAAGTGGGACAAACTGCACCACGTCTTGTAAAAATGGCTTCAAAACTGGCTCTCCCGATCGCTGCATTTCTCCAAAGACAGTGTTCAACAATTGATTGATCTGATCTGGATCAATGTTCTGATTCACTCCGACACTCATCGATCGTTGAAATAACCAAGTGACCGACAAATTAGGCTGATACGGTTGCAGCAAAGACAGAGCCGAATGATTTAGCATTTCATATCGTAGCGCTTCATCGATACCATTGGTTAAGCGCACCAGATGCCGCACCATTGCCCCAAATCCGCCAAAACTCAGAGGAGACTGACTTCCACTACTATCTCCAACGGGCAAAATCCGATCCCATTTCAAGTGCAAGGGACTGTTCTGATAGCAAGGAAAAAATCCAAATAGCGCGCGCACAAATTCTAATTGTTCAAGCTGAATGTTTTGATAGTCAGGCAGCAGATTCAGATAGTCCTCGAATAAATCTTCTAACGAAAAGCGATCGCGATTTGCATCTAAATAAGTGAATAGATACGTTGTTCTGCCATCTCTTGCTGGAAAAGCTTCCCAAAAGTACTGACATTGCTTCTGAATCGGCGTAAAAGACGCAATCAGATCCCCTGATTCATTCTGATCAAATCCTTTTGCACAAGTCCCAACCACTAAGCAAACTCCATCCGGTTTTTGTCCCCGTCTCGCTTGCTGAACGATCGGGGAAAAATGCCCCATTGCGTCTAGCATCAATCGGGCATTGAGCGATCGATTGACACAAACCCCATTCGCACAAATTTCTACGCTCTCAAAAGGCGTGTTCTCCAACAAAGTTCCGCCCTGCTGCAGAAAAACTTGCTTCAACGTTTCGAGCAAGTAGACCGGATCAACGCCGATATTCAGCACGTCCTGCACAAAGATATTTGAGCCTTCTGAAAAGCTAACTCGAACCGGATTAAATTGAGTCGCGATCGCGGTTTCTAGCTCGGTCTCGCTTAACAATCCTAATTCCAGAAATGCTGCTAATTCTTTGCGCGAAATATTCCATTCTTGCTCGCGTCCTTTTAAGATTCCGCGTTCGATTAGGGCAACTCGCCAGCCTTTCAAAACGAGCGCTGCACCTAATAAAATTCCAAGCGTTCCGCCCGCGATGAGCACATCGTATTCAATTTCTAAAGTGCGCTCAGTCGGGCTATACCCGTCGGCACTCGTCTGTACCACGTTCGGAACTGCGATCGCACCTTCACGCAAAGCCTTCCATAGTGCATCGACGCGACGTAATCCTTCCAATGGATTGCCTGGAGTTTTCGCAAGAATTTGTTCAGTAAGCGACATGAATGAGCAAGAATTTGAGTTTTCCGGATTGGCTTTGTTCGCTGGAGGAAACAGCAATGGTAGATGCACCCTGACTTAATTCCCTAGAGGGCTTGCCTCTAGGGTTTTTTATGAGCATTATCGAGTCGGTTGCGAATCCGGATTTGGATCATCCACCACATCGGGGAGCGATCGCTTCATCCCATACAGCCAGAACAATCCAATCGCCCCGATCGCAATTCCTGTCAAACTGACCACTTGAGCCATTCTCAAAAAGCCCAACATCAAGCTATCAGTTCGCAGTCCCTCAATCCAAAACCGCCCCGCACTATACGCAACCATATACGTTAAAAACAGCGTTCCAACCTTTAACCGAGACCCTTTGAAAAACAGGAACATCAGCAACGCAAAAACGCCTAAATTCCAAAGGGACTCATACAAAAAGGTCGGATGATAGTACGCAACATTCTCTAATCCCAGCGGACGGCGATCGAGCGGGATGAATAGCTTCCAAGGTAAATCCGTCGGACTACCAAAGGCTTCCGAATTAAAGAAATTTCCCCAACGCCCGATCGCTTGTCCCAAAATCAGTGACGGTGCAACTAAATCCGCCAATTGCCAAAACGAAATCTTTTTCACTCGTGCGAAAATCAAAGCCGCGATCGTTCCACCTAAAATCGCACCATGAATCGCGATCCCGCCTTGCCAAATTGCAATCATCGAAGCCGGATTCCCGACATAATCGCGCCACTGAAAAATCACGTAATATAGGCGAGCGCTGGGAATCGCAGCAAGCACAAGCCAAATTGCTAAATCACTCAGTAATTCTGGATTCACTTGCCGTCGCGATGCCAGATATTGAGACAAATTCACCCCGATCAGCACTGCCGATGCGATGAGCACCCCGTACCAGCGAATCGAAAGCGGCCCAATTTGAAATCCAATTCCTGGCGAAGTAAATTCAGCGAGTAAAGGCAACATAAACGCAATTCATCCGAAGTGGCACTAATCAACATTAGCCGCCTCCGACGATCGTGACAATCTCTAAGCGATCGCCATCCTTCACCTCAGTCGTTTCCCAAAGCTGTCGATGCAAAATCTCGCCGTTGTACTCCACTGCAACTAAGCGCGGATTCATACCTAAAGACTCCAAAAATTCCGGCATGTTCAATGCGGCTGCACAAGTTTTTGTCTCGCCATTCACTTGCAATGTAATCATTCACGCTTCCCAAGGATCAGGAGTAGATTGAGGTTGAAATCGCCGCTTTTGTTCTAATTGCGCGATAAAAAATTGCGTTACAAAGGTCGGCTGTTCAGCTTGCATAATTGCTCTCACAACCGAGACTCGCTGCGCTCCTGCGCCGAGCACCTCATGAATATTTTGCGTGTCAATTCCCCCGATCGCATACCAAGGAATCGAACAATGTTCCGCCGCATATTTCACATACTCGAGTCCAGCGGCAGGTCTGCCTGCTTTGGTTGGAGTTTCATACACTGGCCCGACTCCAACATAATCGGCTCCTTCTGCGATCGCGGCTTTCAGTTGTTCCGGGCTATGCGTCGATCGCCCAATCAGCTTATGCTGACCCAACATTTGTCGCGCCCAGGCAAACGGCATATCGTCTTGACCTAAATGCACGCCATCGGCATCGACAGCTAGAGCCAAATCTACACGATCGTTGACAATAAACAATGCTCCATAGTCTCGGCAAAGCTCACGCAGCTTCTGAGCATTCTGAAACCGAGTCGCATCATCTGCCTCTTTGTCTCGATACTGCACCAGTCCCAATCCGCCCTTCAATGCAGCTTCAACCGTTGAGAACAAGTTCTCAGAAGGAGAGGTGACGAGATAAAGCGCAGCAGCATCAAGGACTTGACGGCGATGAACCGTCATTAAATGACTTTCTAACGTGTAAACCTGATAGCGCATTTGCTTGACTGCGCTTGCCATATCGGCGCGATATACTTTTCCGTATTCTTCTAAGACTCTCAGCGCTTCTTCTACCCGGCAAAAATTCACCTGCAACACTTGTTCGATACTGCCCCGTGTTGCCTCATTCGGATGGGTCAGATCCGTACCCGGATCATCCGGGGTATTGCGGGCAGCCCGTAATTCTGCTTGATGCCAATGCGCGAGTTCTTGTCGCCAGTATTTGCACCGCTCTGTCAATGCAACATCGTTCAAGCCAAAGCGACACCATTCTTCGATCACCCGGAGACCTTCACGGGCGCGATCGAGGTTCGCATCTAAAATTCGATAGAGGGCTGACTGCATAAAGAAGTGCAAGGGCGCAAATTTCCCAGATATTAATCTCTTATCGTATCAGGGGCAGAGGATGAGGCTACTTCATAAAGATTTTTTAATTTACTTGACCACCGTAGACTTACAGAGACAATAAGTTCAATCCGATCATTTCCGTGGAAACCCGCGCGTGATCAGCGTTCCAGTGATTTTACAGAGGTTTACTCAGATTCTCTGTGTAGACTGAACCTTCTGTAACCGATCCGAGAAAATCAGTCATGTTATCCGAACAAGCCGTGTGTTGGAGAACAATCGTGAATCGATGCTCTGTGTATTCCTCCGTATTCGCTGTATTAAGTGTATCTGCCTTATTCGCCATTACAGAAAAGCCTGCGATCGCGAACCCACTGCCCGACTCGATTGCTCAAATCACTCCATCGGTGATTTACGTCAATCCAGCGATCGGCAACGACAATGGCTCTGGTCAAGCGAATTCTCCGCTCAAAACGATTACAGTAGCCCTCGACCGAGCAGCACCGAATACTGTCATTCTTCTAGCTCCTGGAACATACAGTATCGCGACTGGCGAAGTGTTTCCGATTCAGCTTAAGCCGACGATCACCTTACAAGGCGATCCCCGCAATCGGGGACAGAACGTGCTGATTCGGGGAGGCGACTTTTTTCTCAGTCGAACCTTCGCTCGGCAAAATGTCACGATTCTAGGCGCAGATCGCTCAATGCTCGCTGGAGTCACCGTGACGAATCCTAACCCCCAAGGCTATGGACTCTGGACAGAATCGACCAGTCCAGTGATTTTCGCGAATACGTTTACGGGCAATACCCATGACGGAGCCTCGATCGTGGGCAATAGCGCTCCCGTGCTGAAAAACAATTATTTCTACCAAAACGGCGCGAACGGTGTCACTGTCTACGGAACGTCTCGCCCAGAGATTCAAGACAATATTTTTGAGCGCACCGGATTCGGAGTGAATATTGCTCAGAATTCTGCTCCCAAGCTACTCGGAAATCGGATTACACAGAACAAAGATGGGGTCGTGGTGCAGGGCAGTGCTCAGCCCATTCTTCGCAACAATGTGATCGATAACAACGCGCGAGACGGGATGGTGTCGATCGCGCAATCACGTCCTAATTTAGGGAATTCTGCTGATCCCGGCAACAACACGTTCTTAAACAATCAGCAATTTGATATTAATACTCAGCGCACCACTCAAACTGTGCCCGCCTTTGGTAATCAAGTCTCAGCCAAAACGATCGGGCGGCTCGATTTCTCTGGCATTGCGGCTCCTGAAATGACGACGAATGTAGCTTCCTCGACCGGATTTGGGCAGCCTCGACCTTTGCCTCCGCTCGCCATTCGCAGTCGCCCTCTGCCTCAAGCCCGGAATAATGGTGCGATCGAGATTCCGGTTCCAGCCGCAACTTCGAGAAGTGCTCCTTTACCGATCGCCCGCTCAAATCGCCCACTTCCCACCCTGCGAATCAACGCTGCGATTCGTCCAACTGAAATTCGCCCAACTGAAATTCGTCCAACTGAAGGAATTCCAATCCGCATTCCCCAAGTACAACCCCAAATCGCACAACCTAAACCGCAACCTGTTCAACAATCCCGTCGTGTCGCTTCTGCTTCCGGTATTCTGCCTGTTCCACGAGCGACCCCACCAATTGGCAATACAGCCGGAACCTCAGTCCGAATTTGGCGCGGCGGATCGGGTGCAGTGAGTCAAGCTTCCAGTCTTGGATTCCGATTTCGGATCATTGTCCAAGCGAGTACAGCGTCTGAGCAGACTCAAGTGCGATCGGTGGTTGCCGATGCGTTTGCCTTAAGAGGACGGAGAGTGATGCAAGCCGGTGCATTTCGCGATCGAGCAGAAGCAGATGAATTGCTGCAAATCCTCCTAAATCAGGGATTACAAGCGTCGATCGAACAAATCTGAGCGCGATCAGCCGTCAATTCTTTCTCGACGGCTGATTTTTCGGGTAACTGAACCTTTTACAATGGAGAGGAATCACAACCCGCTATAGGATCGTTATGGATATTGTCGAGTTTTTTGAACTTAGTGCAGGCAGATGGTCGTCGATGCGAACCAGCCATCATCCTGCCGCTCAGCAAGGGAGCGGAAAATCTACGATCGAGATCGACCTACTCGACAAATCCGATCCTGCTGTGATTCAGCTATGTGAAAAGTATCAGGTTGACCCAACTACGGCATTGCTCGGCGCACGGCTGACGTGGGAAGGCTTTCTCGATGGCGAAACGAGGAAGCAAACTGGCTCGACTGTGCTTGTGCCGATCGCAGGCGATACCCAAAATTCGGGCAAGCTACTTGGCGAAATGGGAACTACCCAGCAGACCCCGATTGTGGGACACTACGAAGTCTCAGACGCGATGGGACTAACTCTGATTACCGAATCAGACACCCTTTACTCGAAAGAGCGAATCTGGTTTGAAAGCCCAAATGTGCGCTTCCGGCACAGTGTTTTGAAGCAGGCAGGCGGCTTCAGTCTGGCATCGTTCTGTTCTGAAGTTCGCTTAGGTGCAGTCAAGCCTGATCCAAAAACAGCGGATGCGACTGCTACGAAGTAGGGCGGGATTAAACGGGGTCTCCGACTCCCCACCGCTTCAGCACGCTACCATAGCGAGTGCAGTCCTCCCCTTTTAGATCTATGAATCTTCTGACACAATTTCTCCACATTGTCGGTTCAGGTGCGAGCGCTTACATTTTGTCGAGTGGAATTCGCGATCGTCAAACTCGTCCGAATCTCCTCGCTGGCTTTCAAATGGCAGAATCGGGTTCTGTGCCATTTTTGCAGGCTTTGCGCGATCGTGCACTTGCAGAAGACAAAACCTGGTTCGCAGAAAAGCTTGATCTCCATGCCAACGATGAGAAACGGCATGGTCAGATCTTTGCGCATGGCTTAAAGCAGCTCAATAAAAAGGTCATCGATTTTAGTCAACTGCGCGATCGTCAAACGGACAGGAAACCGGAGGAATCGAAGCGGAGTCCCTTTTTTGATGCCTATTTTGTAGGCTACTCTCAAGAACAGTTGAAACCTGCAAATATTCCTTGGGAAGTCTTTCTTGCCAGCACTTATATTCTTGAACTGGATGCGAGTAAAGACTTTTTCAGACTTGCAGAAGCCCTACCAGAAGATGCGACGAGTACAAACTTGAAAAAGGGCGTTTTGAGTATCGCTGAAGATGAGACACGACACGCTGCTTATCTTTATGAAGTCATGGAACGTGACTTTGGAATTGCCAAAACGCAAGCGTTAATTGATGAATGGCGGACTCGCAAAGTGAATGCAATGTTTGCAGCCGTGCAAAACTACATTCGTAAAGGCGGCAAGATGGCTCAAATGGTAGAAGAAGGCGCACCTGTTGAAATGCAGCCTGAGCCTGCTGCGGCGTAAAAGGTACATTTCGAGCTATTTCGCTGCGTCTCGGCTTGGTTCAACGATCGCAATTTCCGACATTCTGAACCGTTCTGAAGCTCGTCTCCTCTAAAGATTGAGCCGAACCCCAAACCTCATAAAGTGAATCGAGAGGTTAGAATTCTAATCTCTCGATTCACTTTATGTTCTAAATCAATTTACAAGGTGCCAAACGGAACGCGCGGTGCATGTCCCCAGAACGATTCTAAGCCATAGAATTCGCGTTCTTGAGGCATCATCACATGCACAATCACATCACCGTAATCCTCAATAATCCAAGTCCCATCCGAGAAGCCTTCGGATCGAATGGGCTTCCGTCCCATCTCTTCTTCCAGTTTGTCTTCAATCGATCGAGCAATTGCCCGGACTTGCACCTTTGAGTACCCTGTCACGACGACAAAATAATCTGCCAGAACCGACACATCGCCGACTTTCAACAACACAATATCGCTCCCTTTGCGCTCATCAGCTGCCGTAGCGACTAACTGTGCCATTCGATCTGAGCGATCGTCTAGCGTCGTATTGAGCGAAAGAGTTTGCTGGTTAGAAAGTTCTGTCATTCAGGTTTGAATTCCTTTTACGAGTTGGATTTTAGCGATCGGGTCTTTTACAACTGTTTGTTTGAACCGTTGTAAAAAGGCATTACGAGTTTGTACCGTGCGCGGATGGATCAGATGACCCGCTTGAATCAAGTGTCTGAGCGATGCATCTGCCACTCGCCAAGTTGCCTGAATCAAGTCCTGCCGACTCAAGTCTCGCAATTCTTCTAACTCAGGTGTGGCTCCCCGTCCTGGTTCTAGCCCATCAGCTAGATACACCACACAGCCGAGTAAACTCATCTCCGGACTGCCAAGCGTATGATGCCGAATTGCATTTAATACCTCAGAATCCGTTACACCGAATTCATCCCGTGCCACGATCGCACCTGCATCTGCATGAAGTAAATGAGGATTCATCTCTTCAATCGGATCGATCTCCAAGCCTTCTGCGATCGCCATACTCAACAGTCGCTTTGGCTTAAAGAACTTTGCCAAATCGTGCATGAGTGCAGCTTGCGCCGCTTTCTCACGATCGAGATGATGCCGTTGAGCAAGCTCGATCGCGAATTGTTCGACCCGCAGGATATGTCGAATTCGAGTTTCGGGGACTTGACCTTTCAGCCAGAATAAAACTCTTGCACGCGATCGATCAGGAGGCGGAAGTAAACGTGAAAGCGCGATCGATTTATCCACCTGTGGCGAAGTCCCTTCAGTCTGTAGTGCTTTGGGCAATTCACGCATCAGTACTGCTATCTCCTGCCAGTACCTTGTGCGGGGATAAAAATTGACATCGAGCGATCCATTCCTTCCTTTCAGTGCTGTCTTTATTCTAACGTAAGTCTCTGAGTCTCGATCCCCTCTCATCGGATGCGATTTGTGACAAATTCATCGAAAATTCCGCAGCTAAAATTCAACCGGGTCGAGTTCGGTTTTCGCTCCAGGCATCCTAGATTTAGAGGTGATAGCATAGCGGATAAAAGCAGTCAATTAAGCCTCGCATAGAATTTAAGAAAAGGTAAACGGCATGTTTTTCCATTGGTCTTATCTCCTGCTGATTCCCGGCATGATCCTGGTATTCTGGGCGCAGCAGCGGGTTCAAAACACGTACCGCAAATACTCTGAGATTCCCTCACGGATGGGAATGACGGGGGCAGAAGTTGCGAAAATGATTCTCGATCGCATGGGCGTTTATGACGTGAGCGTCGAGCCTGTCGCGGGGGAACTGACGGATCATTACGACCCAAGTGCAAAAGCGGTTCGACTCTCAGAAGTCGTTTACGGTTCGAGTTCATTAGCTGCAGCAGCGGTAGCAGCACATGAATGTGGTCACGTTCTACAAGATGTGAAAGGATATGTGCCGATGAATGTTCGGGCGGCATTAGTTCCAGCCGTGAACCTAGGCGCAAATTTTGGACCACTCTTGATTATGGGTGGTTTGTTCCTGGGAGCACTGGGTGGCGTATTCATCAAAATTGGAATTGCGCTGTTTGCGGCTGTGATTGTGTTCCATCTGGTTACTCTGCCCGTTGAATTTGATGCGTCAAGCCGAGCCTTACGCTTGATCGATGAACTCGGCATTTTGCAGGGTGAAGAGAATCAAGGTGCGCGAAAAGTCTTGAATGCAGCAGCATTTACTTACGTTGCAACTGCGCTGTATGCGTTGCTCCAGTTGGTTCAGTACATCTTAATTGCGCTCGGTCAGCGCGATTAGCCTGAGACTTCAAGATTAACCAAAAAGCCGATGGATATATCCATCGGCTTTTTGTATCAATTCACTATGGTTCAATATCAATCTGATAGGGAGATAGCGTGAGGATCTGAAATCAGGGTTACTATTCTCCACTCGCCACTCCGCAAAATTCATGGGATTGACGAGTAGAGACAACATCAACGATGAACTGTCATTAATTCTGCGCCGTTTGAGTCGGGAACACCCCAGGCTGTACACTCACAGTCGTCGTATTCCCTCCGCGACTCACATCAAGCCGAAGATTTCCGCCCACCGAAGCGTTCTCCACTGCTTGCTGAACTTGATCCGCTTTTGTCACGGTTTGACCATTTACTTTCTTGATCACATCTCCATTCCGCAAGCCCGCTCTTGCAGCCGGAGAATTCGGCATCACGCGAAAAATGACCACGCCTTGATCATCTTGGACTCGGAAACCAACTTCTCGATCGCGGTTAATCTGATCTCTCAAGTCCGCTGTCAATCCCCGCATCTGAATTCCTAAATAGGGGTGATCCACCCGACCTTTAGAAATCAACTGCTGCGAGATCCGCTGAGCCGTATTGATAGGAATTGCAAAGCCTAACCCCTGCGCCCCACCAATAATCGCGGTATTCATGCCAATCACTTCCCCGCGTTGGTTGAGCAAAGGACCACCAGAATTCCCCGGATTAATCGCGGCATCCGTTTGAATAAAGCTCACCCGCTTGTCTGCTACTCGCACTTCCGCACTGGATCGCCCGGTCGCACTGATGATGCCAGCCGTGACTGTATTATCTAAACCGAGCGGATTCCCGATTGCGATCGCCCATTCTCCTGGCTTCAACCCATCCGAGTTGCCCAGTGGAACCGTCGGTAAATTATTCGCCTGAACTCGCACCACAGCAACATCGGTCAGAGAATCTTGACCCACCACTTTTCCACTGATCTCACGTCCATCTTTCATCGTGACAGTCACGGTGTCTGCGCCACTGACCACGTGAGCATTCGTTAAAATCAATCCATCGCCGCTAATGATGAAGCCTGAACCTGTTCCGCGCTCAACGCGTTGCGAAGGTTGATTGGGAATTTGATTGCCGAAGAATTGGCGGAAGAAAGGATCGTTAAATACTTCGGGAACGCGCGATTGCACGGTTCGCGAAGCGTTAATCCGCACCACCGCAGGTCCGACTCGCTCCACGGCAGATGCGATAAAATTCGGGTCAGCGAGTCCAGCGGTACGATTCGTTGCTTGCGCGATCGCAGGAGGTGAAACAATATTATTGACAGCATTGCTGGAGAGTAGACGATTTCCAGCGAGGGCTGTCCCCGCTCCGACCAATGGCAGCATGAAATAGACAGCAGACTGTTTAAACGATTTGCGAGGCGTTGTCATCGGGTGTGTACTCTCCTTAATGTTGCATCTCCAAAAATTTCAATCATTTCCGTAAGCAAAGATGCAAATTGCTCTTCATCCAAATGATAGATACTTCGACTATAGTCATCAAATATGACGTTAGCGCGGCAATTTAGTTGCAACTGTGCCATATCTTTATCGCTGCATGCAGGATGCTCTCTCTATCTTTGATTTTGTCATTTCAACTTCATGACGAACACACAGCGTTGACAAGTGAGGTTGATAACTTATGAATCACAGGTGAATGAATGGTAAGAGCAGCTTACAACTTGAGCGACAAAAGGTTTTTGATCTCTAAGGTGTCGATGTTTGACGATGCCGTCAGGATTGCCGCCGTAGTTCGCTCAACGCAGTAAGTCTGCTCCTTTTTATTTTTAAATTTCCCTTCCCAAATTTCTAAAGACTACGATCACGAGAAAGAAGGGCGAAAATCGTTGCAAATTCTAAGCGAATTCGCACGTCATTTTTGTCGGCAATCTGAGACGAATTTGTGTCAAAAATCAGCGATGCCAGTGTAATATGAATTGGGCAAACTCACCGGGCACTAAATAATCTCAATTTAGTGGATTTGGGAGCGCTGATCAGATCGAATTGATGTCCACTGATTCGGATTTCGGGTTGATGACTAAGAAGAAAAAGATTGAGCCACTGACGGGGGAATCTCTGCTGAAGAAGGTGAAGGAACTCGACCATCTCAATAAAGAAGAAAAAGCGAAAGAATGCGGCTATTACACGGTGACGAAAAATGGAGTCGAACGTGTGAATATGATGAAATTCCTGAATGCATTAATCGATGCAGAAGGAATTCAATTAGATGGGAAACAGGCAACCAATGGACGAGGAGGTCGCAGTGCAAGTTACCGAATTAGTGTGCAGTCTAATGGTAATTTGTTAATTGGTGCAGCGTATACAAAACAAATGGAATTGCAGCCAGGAGATGAATTTGAAATCTCTTTGGGACGAAAGCATATTCATCTGAAACAACTCGATCGAGAAGAACTCAACGTGTAATTCTATGGAAAACATTGATTGGCAAACTGCTATTCCGGTGGGTCTAGCGATCGCGATTTTTCTAGGCGGGATGCTAATGATGTTTACAGGAGTTTGGACCAGCCGAAACCGATGAGACTCTACTTTTATAAAGTCTCATCTAGAGTTAATTCAATACGCCTACATTGGCAAGTTCAGCTTCGGTTGGACTTGTTTTTTTGGCGTGAGACAGATAAGGCGTTAACCGAACTCTCGTCAGTGCCAAATTACATGCCAATGTGATGCCTTCTTGCTCCAAAAGTCCCAGAATTTGATGCGGATTTTCGCGATCGATGACAGGAAGTTGATGCAATCCACGAGTCGCCATTCTATCTAATGCATCGGTTAATGGCTCATCTTTATAGGCATAAAGAATGTCGGTTGTACACACATCCGCGATCGTGCGATCGAGGGCTTGATCAAAATGATTCAGTTCGGTTTCCCAACGTGCGATCGCACGATTGATATCTTGCAAGGTGATAATGCCGATCAATTGGCGATCGAGATTAACCACTAATGCACTATGACAATGATTTTGAATCAATTGCAAACCTGCCTCTAAAAGTGGCATTGACTCTTCAACCTGTAGAAAGTTCGGATGCATTGCCTCTGCAACAGAAACATTTCTGAGCATTTCCTGCTTCTGTAAGCTCGTTGAAGTTGGGGCAGGATCACCTTTTGCTTCGATTTGCTGCAAGTTAGAAGGCTGTTCGGGATTCGATTTCAACAGATTCGCAAGCCAGACGCTCAATCCCACCGCTGCCATCAACGGTAAGACAATTCGATAGTCGCGGGTCATCTCAAACAGCAGCAAAATCGAAGTTAAAGGTGCATTTACACTCGCTGCTAAAACTGCCGCCATCCCAACCATTGCATACGCAGGAGGTGCAGCAATACTTCCTGCAAACATAGGGAAGACGAAAGGCAAAACTTTGCCATATGCCGCACCCAATGTCGCACCCAAGAACATCGCAGGCGCAAACATCCCCCCGATTAGCCCGCTCCCTAAACTGACCGCTGTCATGAGCAGTTTCACAACTAATAATGTCATGAGCAGGAGTAACGAGAATTGCACATCTCGCAGCATCGCTTCAACGGTGTCATAGCCTACCCCTAAGATTTGCGGCAATTTTAGGGCTACTAATCCGACGCATAGACCGCCTAAAATCGGCTGCGCTTCCCGCGGAATTTTTGCCATCCAAACGGTTCCAGGAATTTTGCCCTGAAAGACATCACTTGCCCACTTTAAAGAAGTGGTGTAAGCGATCGACACAACACAAGCAAACAAACCCAACCCTAGATAAAGCGGCAATTCTAGCGGACTGCGAACTTCATAAGCCGGAAGCGCAAATGCAGGCTGTCCCCCAAGTCCAATCTGAGCAATCAGCGCCGAAACGACCGCCGAAAGTAAGACAATACTTGCCGCAGACGTTTCAAACGTCGTCCCCAAGACCACCTCTAGCGCGAAGAATACGCCAGCGATCGGCGCATTAAATCCGGCTGCTAATCCCGCTGCTGCACCTGCACCTAGTAGTAACCGTTGGCGATCGCGCGATACTTTCAAACTCTGCCCAACTAACAATCCAAAATTCGCGCCGACTTCTACACTTGGACCTTCGGGTCCGAGAGATGCTCCAGTCCCCAACGAAACGGCTGCCGCTACTGTTTTGATAATGGGGCGAGTTGGCGACATTTCCTTGCCCGCTTGCACCGCCGCAATGAGTCCTGAAATTCCTGGACTAAATTCTTTCGTGAGCCAGCGCATCAGCCCAACTAGAATTCCACCGAGCGTTGGAACACAAGCTAATGTCCAAGCCCCAAAATGCCCGATCGTTCCCATCAGGTCTTCTAGCGTCAGTCGGTGAAATAATTCAATCAAATAGCGGAACATCAATACGCCTAACCCCGCCCCACCACCGATCACAACGGCTAAGAGCAGCACGATCGTATCCGGATGAGGTTGAAGGCGATTCAGCAGACCATTGAAGCGAGATTGAGGAGCGATCGAAGAATCAGGCAGCAGAATTTTGGGCGGCGGAGTCGAGGGCACGGCAGGGGTTATCAATAATGATTAATTTTTATTTCTCATTCTCATTGTGATTGATCAAAGCCAGAGTAGACAAGTATTTTGCGAAATTCCGAAAGATTTCGACACAGGGCAAAATTTGCCCTTCCGAGAAGACGAAACTGCGAAAAAAATCGCTCTCATTTTTCCGCAATTTTGCTGAACGATCGCACTTTGCACGGAAGATCGCGGGTAAACTGGTATCAAAGGATCAAGTCTCAACCTATTACAAATATTATTTCTTAGCTATTTAAGTCTTGAAGCTATTTTTCGCTTGGATTGACTCGACTTTAAAAACGCGCCTTCCGAATGTTGTCATTTTGCTGGTTTTCTGCTGCCAATGAATGCTGATACCTTTGATCGCGGTTCTCATGCTTGCCCGGTTTGCCATCGTACAGGCAACTTTGTCTCAGTCAACTCTGTGAATGGATTACTGACCTGTCCGCATTGTCGATCGCGCCTTGTTGTAAGTATTAGCGGTCATTATGTTCGCGATCCCTTCAGCGTCAAAAAATTAAAGCCAAGTAGTCGGCAGTTGAGGAAGCAGAGCCGCCCGATTGCAAGAATCATGAGAGATTCAGGGCTTGCCAAACATTCTCCCTTGATCACAATTTTAAGCAGCTTGATTGTTGCAGGATTCTCGATCGCAGTTCTGAGTCAGCCTGGTGCACAGAAACTTCCCAATTGGGTGCAGCAGACGATTTTGAAAAATACCGATCTGAAAAATTAAATATTACAAAATATTGCGAAGTTATCGGGTTAATAAGTCCTTATACCTAGCTTGAAAGGTTCATCTTTACATTTCTTAATTAAGAAATGTAAAGAAAACTAGAGCACTAGCTCATAACTCTGTAACGGTTAGTAACAAAAAATTACCGATTTCTTATCAATTTGTGTCATATATGTCCCGAAATGCGCTTTATGTATACGTTTTCTGGTAAAAACACAAATGTAGATTAAATACAGTTTGCGATCGCAAAGCCGAGCATGTAACTTTACAAAGCGTTACATCTCTGCCTGAATCTGGGGTTGATCTGGATTAGGACGCTCACGTTCGCTTGTCGATTTAAGAAGAGAACACGCTAAAAGGAGTCTGACTGCATGTTCACCCACGTCAAGCCCACCGTTCGACACATTACGCCAGAGAACTTGGCAGGACGGTCATTGCTCAAGGTGGTCTATGTCGTGTTAGAGCCACAGTATCAAAGTGCGCTCTCCGCCGCCGTTCGATCAATTAATGCAAATCATCCCAAGGTCGCTGTTGAAATTAGTGGCTATCTGATTGAAGAACTCCGCAACCCGGAGAACTACGAAGCCTTTCAACGCGATGTTTCAGAAGCAAACATTTTCATTGCCTCGCTCATTTTCCTCGAAGATTTAGCGGAGAAAGTGGTTGCTGCCGTTGAGCCGCATCGCGATCGTTTAGACGCAGCAGTCGTCTTCCCGTCGATGCCGCAAGTGATGCGCCTAAACAAATTGGGTAGCTTCTCAATGGCTCAGTTGGGACAGTCAAAAAGCGCGATCGCGAACTTCATGAAGAAGCGCAAGGAAAATTCCGGCGCAGGCTTCCAAGACGCGATGCTGAAGTTACTCAATACTTTGCCCAAAGTGTTGAAGTACTTGCCGATGGATAAAGCCCAGGATGCTCGCAACTTTATGTTGAGCTTCCAATATTGGCTCGGCGGCAATTCAGACAACTTAGAAAACTTTCTGCTGATGTTGGCAGATAAGTATGTTTTCAAAGGCGAAATCGGTCATAACGTCGAATACCAAGACCCGCAGGTTTATCCGGATCTAGGAATTTGGCATCCGATGGCTCCTCACATGTTCGAGGATCTCAAAGAGTATCTCAACTGGTTTAGCTCTCGCAAAGATATTCCCGAAGATCTGCGCGACCCTCTCGCTCCAACGGTTGGGCTAGTGTTGCAAAGAACTCACCTGGTCACAGGGGATGACGCTCACTATGTCGCAATGGTTCAAGAATTTGAAGCGATGGGCGCACGAGTGATTCCAGTCTTTGCGGGTGGCTTGGATTTCTCGAAACCAGTTGATGCGTTTTTCTATGATCCGATTAATCCTGAGAATGCGATCGTTGACGTGGTTGTCTCTTTGACTGGATTTGCGCTAGTAGGTGGCCCCGCTCGTCAAGATCATCCCAAAGCGATCGAATCTTTGCGTCGCTTGAATCGTCCTTACATGGTGGCATTGCCGCTGGTCTTCCAAACAACCGAAGAGTGGCAAGATAGCGAACTCGGATTGCACCCGATTCAAGTTGCATTACAAATCGCATTGCCTGAGCTAGATGGTGCGATCGAGCCGATCATCGTGTCGGGTCGAGATGGTGCGACGGGTAAAGCGATCGCGCTTCAGGATCGAGTCGAAGCGATCGCACAACGCGCCTTGAAATGGGCAAATCTGCGTCGCAAACCTAAGCTGCATAAGCGTGTTGCAATTACAGTCTTCAGCTTCCCGCCGGATAAAGGTAACGTGGGAACCGCAGCTTACCTGGATGTCTTTGGCTCGATTTACAAAGCCATGGAAGCTTTGAAGCAAAACGGCTATGACGTTCAAGATTTGCCTGAATCAGGTGAAGCGTTGATGCTAGAAGTGCTGCATGATGCTCGCGCCCAGTACAACAGCCCCGAACTGAACATTGCTTACAAGATGTCAGTTCCTGAATACGAGGAATTGACTCCCTATCATGAGCGCTTAATCCCGTCATGGGGACCAGCGCCTGGACATCTCAACACCGATGGACAAAATCTTTTGGTGTATGGGAAATCGTTTGGAAATGTCTTTATCGGAGTTCAGCCGACTTTCGGATATGAAGGTGATCCGATGCGGCTGTTGTTCTCGCGATCGGCAAGTCCACACCACGGATTCGCAGCGTACTACACCTATCTAGAGAAAATCTGGAAAGCAGACGCAGTCCTGCACTTTGGAACGCATGGATCGTTGGAATTTATGCCTGGTAAGCAAATTGGGATGTCCGATGAATGCTTCCCAGATAGCTTGATCGGCACCATTCCGAACCTTTACTACTACGCTGCCAATAATCCATCTGAGGCAACGATCGCAAAACGCCGCTCTTACGCTGAAACGATCAGTTACTTAACACCTCCGGCTGAGAATGCTGGACTATACAAAGGGCTGAAAGAACTGAGCGAATTAGTTGGCTCTTATCAAACCCTGAAAGACTCCGGTCGTGGGATTCAGATCGTCGATACGATCATGGATAAAGCTCGGATTTGCAATCTCGATAAAGATATTGCGTTTCCTGACAATGCCAGCGAATTGAGCCAAGAAGAGCGAGATACGATCGTTGGAAAGGTCTACATCAAACTGATGGAGATCGAATCGCGGTTGTTACCTTGCGGATTGCACGTGATTGGTAAGCCACCTACGGCAGAAGAAGCGATCGCAACTTTAGTGAATATCGCAAGCCTCGATCGTCCTGAAGAGGAAATGCTGAGCTTGCCTCGGATTATTGCGAATAGCGTGAACCGCGACATTGACGAAGTCTTCCAAAACAGTGATTTGGGCGTGCTCAACGATGTTCAACTGTTGAATGATATCAACCAAGCCACTCGCAATGCTGTCGCAGCAATGGTGAATGCTCAGATCGACCAAGAAGGGCGCGTTTCTAAAACCTCGATGTTAGGCAACTTGTTTAACTTTGGAGGCAACAAGAAAGCACCTTGGATCGAAGCTTTGCATGAAGCAGGCTATCCGAATGTGGATCAAGAAGCGATCAAACCTCTGATCGAGTTCCTGCAATTCTGCTTGAAGCAAGTCGTTGCAGACAATGAATTGGGTGCATTGCTGACGGCACTAGAAGGGGAATACATTCTGCCAGGCCCCGGTGGTGATCCGATTCGGAACCCCGATGTATTGCCGACTGGAAAGAACATTCACGCACTTGATCCACAATCGATTCCGACTGCTGCTGCGGTGAAATCTGCGAAGATCGTCGTCGATCGCTTAATTGCCCGGCAATGTGCAGAGAATAACGGAGCTTACCCAGAAACGATCGCCTGCGTGCTCTGGGGAACTGACAACATCAAAACATACGGCGAATCGCTGGCTCAGATTCTCTGGATGGTTGGAGTTCGTCCGTTACCCGACTCCTTGGGACGGATTAATAAGCTGGACTTGATTCCTTTAGAAGAGTTAGGCAGACCTCGGATCGATGTCGTCGTCAACTGTTCCGGTGTATTCCGCGACTTGTTTATTAACCAAATGGCATTACTCGATCGAGCTGTGAAAATGGCTGCCGAAGCAGAAGAGCCTTTGGAAATGAACTTTGTTCGCAAGCACGCGATGAAGCAAGCCGATGAGTTAGGCATTAACCTGCGCCAAGCTGCAACTCGGGTGTTCTCGAATGCTTCTGGTTCTTACTCGTCGAATATCAACTTAGCCGTTGAGAATGGTACGTGGGAGAACGAAGAGGAACTGCAAAACATGTACCTCTCTCGGAAAGGGTTTGCTTTCTCCTCAGACAATCCCGGCATGATGGAACAAAACGAAGCCGTTTTCCGCGCCTCGCTGAAGACTGCCGATGTTACCTTCCAAAACCTCGATTCTTCTGAGATTTCGCTCACCGACGTTTCGCACTACTACGACTCCGATCCGACCAAGATCGTGTCGAGCCTGCGCGATGACGGCAAGATGCCTTCTTCCTACATGGCAGACACGACCACGGCGAATGCTCAGATTCGGACACTTTCTGAAACCGTTCGTCTCGATGCTCGGACGAAGATGCTCAATCCGAAATGGTATGAGGGCATGTTGAGCCACGGGTATGAAGGCGTGCGGGAATTGTCGAAGCGATTGGTCAATACAATGGGCTGGTCAGCAACGGCAAACGCTGTGGATAACTGGGTTTACGAAGATACCAACACTACATTTTTCAAAGATGAGGAAATGTGTAAGCGATTGTTGGATCTCAATCCCAACTCGTTCCGTAAGATGGTCACGACCTTGCTCGAAGCAAATGGTCGAGGCTATTGGGAAACGAGCGAAGAAAACCTCGATCGACTCCGCGAACTCTATCAAGAAGTCGAAGACCGCATCGAAGGCGTTGAATAATCTCGCACTCAAATGAGTAAAAAGGCACGATCGATATCGATCGTGCCTTTTGCTTTTAACGGAATAAATTAAGTGCCGCAAGGTTTTTTCCAAAATTCTCTGATGCAAAAGCTCAAGCCGATATTTTGGAAATCAAAAATTTACTGCCGGGCAAAAATCATCATGAAGCCGCAAACCCTGCTTCAACCATGAGACTGCTCAACTCAATACAAACTCTTGACCCTAAGTCGCTACAATGAAGGCTCAAGAAGAATGATGAATAGACCTATCGGAATACATGCAACCCACAGACCCAAGCAAATTTACAGATAAAGCCTGGGAAGCGATCGTACAGGCACAAGATGTCGTACGCCGCTATCGACACCAGAATTTAGAAGTTGAACATTTAATGATTAGCCTGCTAGAGCAAGAAGATGGGCTAGCAGCAAAAATTTTAACTAAAGTCGGAGTGGAAGCAACCCGCTTGTGGCAGCAGATCGACGAGTATGCCCGTCGCCAGCCCAAAGTCGGGAGTTCTGAACAGCTCTACCTGGGTCGTAATCTGGATGTCATGCTCGATCGGGCTGAAACCGCCCGTGTCGCGATGCAAGACGATTTTATTTCGATCGAGCATCTCCTCAAATCCTTTGCAGATGATCCTCGCCTCGGCATGAAGCTATTTCGCAGCCTCAATGTCGATACCGCAAGGCTAGATACGGCAATTCGAGACGTTCGTGGTAGCCAAAAAGTGACCGATCAAGCCCCTGAATCCCGTTATTCCGCTTTAGAGAAATTCGGGATGGATCTGACCGAGCGCGCCAAAGCCGGAAAAATCGATCCAGTGATTGGGAGGGATGAAGAAATTCGTCGGGTTGTGCAAGTTCTGTCTCGCAGAACGAAAAATAATCCGGTCTTAATCGGAGAACCAGGCGTTGGGAAAACCGCGATCGCTGAAGGTCTTGCCCAACGAATTATCAATGGTGACGTTCCCGAATCGCTTAAAAATCGAAAATTAATCTCGCTCGACATGGGATCGCTGATTGCTGGTGCGAAGTATCGAGGCGAATTTGAAGATCGACTGCGAGCCGTCCTGAAAGAAGTCATTCAGTCCGATGGGCAGATCGTTCTCTTCATCGATGAGCTTCATACCGTGGTCGGAGCCGGGGCAGCAGGGCAAGGCAACATGGATGCTGGAAACTTGCTGAAGCCGATGCTAGCAAGAGGCGAGTTGCGCTGTATTGGAGCAACCACTTTAGATGAATATCGCAAATATATCGAGAAAGATGCGGCGCTAGAACGGCGATTTCAGCAGGTGATGATTGACCAACCGACCGTCGAAGATACGATTTCGATCTTGCGCGGCTTAAAGGAGCGCTACGAAGTCCATCACGGGGTCAATATTACTGATTCAGCGTTAGTGGCAGCGGCAACCTTATCGAGCCGATATATTAGCGATCGCTTTCTTCCCGATAAAGCGATCGATCTCGTTGACGAAGCTGCTGCAAAACTGCGGATGGAAATCACCTCCAAGCCGACCGAGCTAGAGCAAATCGAGCGTCGATTGAGACAGCTTGAAATGGAAAAGCTCTCGATCAAGAGCGAAGACAAAATCACAGGTTTAACCGGACTCAGCCGCAATTCTAAAGATCGCTTAGAACGGCTGGAACAAGAAATTGCAGAGCTTCAGCCCAAAAAAGACGCGCTCGATTCGCAATGGCAAAGCGAAAAACAAATTCTTGAAACGATTAAATCGCTCAAACAAGAAGAAGATCAACTGCGCGTGCAAATCGAGCAAGCTGAGCGCGCCTACGATCTCAATACCGCCGCACAGTTAAAATACGGTCGCCTAGAAGCCTTACAGCACGATCGAGAAAAACAAGAAGCGCAGCTCATCGAACTGCAAGCCGGAGGAAGCACACTGCTCCGCGAACAAGTCACCGAAGCAGACATTGCTGAAATCGTAGCGCGATGGACAGGCATCCCCATTACTCGACTGCTCGAATCTGAACGGCAAAAACTTCTCAATTTGGAAGGGCATCTGCATGAACGAGTAATCGGACAGCACGATGCAGTCGAAGCCGTTTCAGCCGCGATTCGTCGAGCGAGATCGGGGATGAAAGATCCCAGTCGTCCGATTGGATCATTCCTATTCATGGGGCCAACCGGAGTCGGTAAAACAGAACTCGCGCGAGCATTGGCACAATTTTTGTTTGACTCTGACGATGCGATCGTGCGTCTCGATATGTCGGAATACATGGAAAAGCATTCCGTCTCGCGGCTTGTCGGTGCGCCTCCTGGATATGTTGGATATGACGAAGGCGGACAGCTTTCAGAAGCGATTCGTCGGAAGCCTTACTCGGTTGTCTTGCTGGATGAAGTAGAGAAAGCACACCCGGATGTGTTCAACATTCTGCTGCAAGTTCTCGACGATGGGCGAATTACCGATTCTCAAGGTCGTACCGTCGATTTTCGCAACGCAGTCATCGTCATGACGAGCAACATTGGCAGCGAACACATTCTCGATATCGCAGGCGATGAAGCCAAGTACGAGGAAATGCAGAAACGAGTCATGACGGCTCTCCGGAAACATTTCCGCCCTGAATTTCTCAACCGGATCGACGATACTATCCTGTTCCATCCATTGAGCCGAGCAGAATTAGGCGAGATCGTCAGACTGCAATTGCTCCGAATTCAAAGCATGTTGAGCGATCAGAAAATCACGTTGGAACTTTCGGCTGCAGCCCAGAAATATGTTGCCGATGTTGGATACGACCCAACTTACGGCGCACGTCCCCTGAAGCGAGCCATTCAACGCGAATTACAAAACCCGATTGCAACCAAACTGCTCGAAAACGCATTCGGCGAAGGAGATACGATCGTGATCGATCTCGTCGAAGGCAAGTTGAAATTTAGCAAGAAAGAGTTGGCTTCCAGTTCCCAAGCTGTGAATACGGCTTCTGTGGCGGTGGCAGAAAGGCGGGAGTAGGGAGTGGGGAGTGGGAGTGAATTTAATCTCGACTCAACTGTTTGGATCTTGGATCGTTCACCTACTCCCCACTCCCCACCTCTACGCGCCCAACTTTGCCTTCACGATCGCTTGCACCTTCTTCCCATCCGCCTTACCTTTCAACTGCTGCATCACTGGACCCATCACTTTGCCCATATCTTTCGGTGAAGACGCTCCGACATCCGCAATAATTTTCGCGATCGCACTTTCAATTTCCTCATCCGACATCTGCGCTGGGAGAAACGTCTCAATAATCGCCAATTCCTCTGCTTCTTTCTGAGCGAGATCCGGGCGATTCGCGTTTGTATATTGCTCGATCGAATCGCGCCGCTGTTTTGCAATCTGAGACAACGACTCGATCTCCTGCTCCTCAGTCAACTCCGTCTGACCCGAAGGACGAACACTCACCTCTTTTTCAAGCAGCACCTTTTTAATACTCCGCAACGTCTCCAAGCGCAATTTATCTTGAGCTTTCATCGCGGTTTTAATCTCATCGGTGATGCGATCTTTTAGGCTCATAACTGGCTAATCCTTGCATAACTAAAGCTCTAAGGATAGCTTAGTCCCTTTACTTCAACCTAGTCGTTCACCGCAAGAAATCGAATAGGGAGATAGACAGCAATCTGAACTTGGGTTCTCACCCATCTCCCCACGCCGTAAAATGAATGCAGTTGGCTGCTGAAGCACATTTGTGAATTTAGAACAATGTCACTCCGCACAAAATGATGGTGCCCGTCCGCGATCGCGATCCTCGTAAATACACATTGCGAATTGCAAACAAATTTGGCAGAATAAGGTGCGATAAATACCCTTTTACTGACTCACTGATTTGGATCGATTCTTACTTGTGGTAACTTTTTCACCTAATTGGATGAAGTTCGATAGCAGCAACTGTCGGTACGCTATCAGTGGTTCGGTTTTAAACAAATATTTCGCAAATTCATCTGCCATTTACGAATACTTTAGAACCACGAAATCTGAGACAACAGCTAGAAGTCTCAGTGATACTATTGCGTTGAATGCGTTCGAGGACTTGACGTGATCCATTCTGCAACATTGACTCCTCCCTCTGCTCTGCCTACGATTCCTGATAACCATCGTCTGCGGCTGCTTGCGGGATCATCTAACACTCCGCTATCCCTAGAGATTGCCCGCTACTTGGGAATGGATCTCAGCCCAATGGTGCGTAAATGCTTCGCTGACGGCGAACTTTACGTCCAGATTCAAGAGTCAATCCGAGGATGTGATGTTTATCTGATTCAGCCGACCTGTCGCCCAGTCAATGACAACTTGATGGAACTGCTGATTATGATTGATGCCTGTCGGCGCGCGTCGGCACGGCAAATCACAGCCGTTCTACCCTATTACGGTTATGCTCGAGCCGATCGTAAAACTGCCGGACGAGAATCAATTACGGCAAAACTTGCCGCGAACTTGATTACGCAAGCAGGTGCAAACCGAATTCTCGCGATGGATTTACATGCCGCGCAGATTCAAGGATATTTCGATATCCCAATGGATCATGTCTACGGTTCGCCGACTCTCGTTGATTACATCGCGAGTAAGCAGCTTGAAGATCTAGTCGTTGTTTCTCCAGACGTGGGAGGCGTTGCACGAGCACGGGCGTTGGCAAAACGACTCAATGATGCACCACTCGCAATTATTGATAAGCGTCGGCAAGCTCATAACATCGCAGAAGTGATGAATGTGATTGGAGATGTCCGCGGCAAGACTGCGGTTCTCGTCGATGACATGATTGATACAGCAGGCACAATCTTAGAAGGCGCAAAAATTCTTCGGAAAGAAGGTGCCCGTCAAGTTTATGCATGTGCAACTCATGCCGTTTTCTCGCCTCCTGCGGTCGAGCGACTCTCAAGCGGCTTGCTTGAAGAAGTCATTGTGACGAACACTATCCCGATCGCAGAAGAAAATCGCTTTCCCCAGTTGACCATTCTTTCTGTGGCAAACGTGATTGGTGAGACGATTTGGCGGATTCACGAAGATAGTTCTGTCAGTAGTTTGTTTCGCTAATTAGCTTGCACAAAACCGCCGATATCGGCGGTTTTGTTCTTTAAAATGAAAGTGGGCAGTGTCTAACCTGCCCACGGAGAGGAAATGTCTCACAAGGATTTAATTTCTATCAGTTCGCGGCTGATGATATTTCCTACACTTGCTCAGTCCTTGATTCCTGAAACTTATGAGAAGTTTTGCCACTTTACTGACTGCATGCATTGTTGCCGTTTGGATTGGCGCGATCGCGCTGATTGCTATTCAAAACGCAACCCCTGTCACCTTGAGATTTCTTACCTTGCAAACGATCGAAATCCCGTTTGGATTAGTGATTGCGTTCAGCGTCATGATTGGGATCATCGGCAGTGCGATCGCTCAACCGCTTCTCGGATTTTCTCTCTCACCCAGTGACGAAGATTAGAGCGCATACACTTGCCCGTCAATCAGCAGCCGAGTAATTCCCTTCGCTTGCAAGTGAGGGGCCGTTTTTTGCAGCACTCGGCTATCCGGCACTTTGATCACCCGTTGCGTCCGAATATTAGAAAATCGTTTCGCGACTCGGTGATTATCAAAGACGGGTAGCGTTTTTTCTTCGATCTCGTCCTTCGGAATTTGTCCCAATTCCGCAAATTCGCTCAATGGACGCGCGACGAGTTCCGCAGAGCGATCGACCACCAAATAACACGTCTTCGGAATGGCAGCTTCTGCGATCGGCAAAACCCGAATAAAGTCTGACGCACTCAGTTGAATCGAAGGCAAAATTGCTGGCTCGTCATCCTCGTCATCAAGGTCATCATCGAGACCATCGAGATCATCGAGATCGTCTTCTAAATCATCGTCATCCAGCATTCCGTCTGGGGTGGGCGTGAGATCTTCACCGACAATCGCTTCAACGGTGCTCGCTTCCGTTAATTCTGGCTCTGCTGCAACCGGAGTTGATTCTACTTCTTCAGGCTCGGAAGAGCGACGACGCGAGCGACGAACAGGCGCAGCCGGTTTCGACGGCTTTTCTTCAATCAGTTCTGGCTCGACCGTTTCTTCGGGTTCGAGCAAACTGCCTTGCACAGGAGTCTCATCGGGGGGAGTCGCTGGTTTCGATCCTCCACGAGATGCTGACCGTTTTTGCTGAATTAGACTGTCGTACTCTTCAGGCGACAACGTGCTTTTCAGAATACGGCTGATCGTTGTATTGCTGACTCCGTAACGCTCTGCCAACGTAAGCGTCGTTTCCCCGGATTGGCGATACAGTTCAATAATATGGCTCTTATCAGAATCAGACAGTCTGCTCATGCGAAACTTAGCGCACTTGCGGCGCGGCAATTACTCATCTATTCTATGCTGAAGCGATCGAGAAGGACGGGCAAATCCGAATTTTGCATTGGGAAACCAATGGCATCGATCGGGTTGTGACTTCGCTCACAAAGATTCTATGTATCTGTATTTCCCGAAAGGTAGGGCAAAAAAAAGGAGAAGCGACTTGCTTCTCCTTTTTTTGCTCTAAGCTCTTCTCCGGGAGCTACTCCGCCTCGATCGACTCAGATCAAACTCTAGCGCTGCGCCAATTCCAAAGAGCACGCCGCTAAATGTCCAGAAGATTTCGACTAACGCTCCACTCTGATAGTTTTCGAGTTGAGTGGTTGCGTACTTAAACCACATATCTGCGATATAAAGCGAAAATGCCGCTGCTGCAATCATTCGCCACGACTGCGAGAACCGTCCACCCCAGAAAGCAAGCAGCAACGTTGTCGCAATGATCAGAATGAACACATCCGCTAAAACGTAGAAGTAATCGAGAAAAGGTTTGAGCGGTTCGAGCTGGGTTTCAATCAGGACAACCCAAGCTGGAGCAGACTCTTCTGCGGGCTGTTCTTGCTTAGATTCAGTGGGCGCAGCCGTTGGTTTCGGAGCAGCCGGAGTCGCATTGATCACAGGAGAAGGCTTCGGAGCAGGAGCAGTCGTGGCTCTTGGAGCAGGTTTTGTAGGAGCGATTTGTGCCGGAGCCGTTTGTGCCGGAGCCGTTTGTGCAATTGCAGGTTCACCCAAGAGAGACTGCGTTGGCAGTTTTGCATTCGTTGCTAGAGTGAGCCAAGTTGCAAAAGCGATACTGATTGCTGCAATTAATCCAACAATTGCCCATTGCCAGAGATCCAAATTCAATCGGCGATCGGCAAACGCCATAATCATGCCCCACGACAAGAAGATATAAGTGGGAACAAAAAAGAAATCTCCAGGAGAAACCGCTGCCTCTCGTCCCAAATAAGTCTCCCAGAAGGTAAATAGAATCGTTCCGATGCCGTAGAACAGCATTCCTAAGCCAATCCCCAACCAAACGCGGCGACCACTCACGATTTGAGGGCTGTTCCAGTTCCTAAAACACAACATCGCCGCTGTGAAAAATGCCACAGCTTCAAACATTGAAGTGCCATAGGAATACCAATCCGGGCGACTTTGACCTGGATCTGGCACACTAAACAGTAAGGAAAACAGCAGGGCAAGGACTGCTAAGAGGATCTCTGAAAAGACGATCGCTTGAACAGAGAGAGTTTTCGAGGAAGATTTACTAGCTGAACTACTCATAAGGAATTTTCAACAAGGGGACGGTGTGCAAGGGGGTTAAGACCAGAGTTTGCCCGTGGGGGAATGACTCAGCCATTCCATAAATCGGCTGCGTTCGCCTTGCGGGAGATCTTGCAGGGCATCTAGAATACGATTGGAGAAAGATGATTTACCGAAATAGGCTTTTCCAAGACGGTGCAGTTCTTGTAGCAACACGTTGAGGAGATTCTCTTGCCAAGTTGGAGTCTGCAAACTGTTGAGGGGATTCACAGTCAAAAGTTGCTTGACTGCACTAGGAGACTCGGTTTGCGGAAATCGCCACTGCTGAAATACATGAGTGACATCTTTTTCAAACGAAGCCGCTTGCTTTGTGCCCATGAGATCTTCAATATCGATGTACATCGCTTGGAGCATCAACAAACAGGCTTGAGTAAACATCGCTGAAACCGCTCCCCCAGCGTCGTGACCACTTGGCTCATTGCCCAATTGATCGAGGCGGACTTTGCCCCAGATACTGTATCGCTCTGGTTCTTCAAGGAGAACGCAGGCTTTTCCTTGGTTGTCAGTTAAGTCTCGCCAGAAGGCGCGTGCATCTTCTTCCTGTCCAGCACTAAAGACCTGGATCAGGCGAAACGTTTGCCCTTGGTAGGACAAGATAGGAACTTTTTGATCGCGTTTGGGGTGCTGAATGCTGCTGATCTCAACATCCTGCCGTTTCAGAATGAACATAAAGCGGCTCAGGGCTAGGGGGTAGGGCACTGACGTTGTTCGTCATTATGCCTGGGATTGTGTCGATCGACACTCAAGATAAGATCGGATTTGGGACAAACCGCATCGAATCGGTTCACTTTCTTGAATTCCCCGTTTTGTGCCTCGACTTCACATCTGCTTGATAAAATCTTGTTGCGATCGTCAACAGTACAAGGTTAAAAATTTATTTTGATGTCGTTTCGCTGTCTTAAAATTGCCTTCCGCCGTTATATTGGTAAATGACTTGATTTTTTTGGATCCTTAGCTCAGTGGATAGAGCAACCGCCTTCTAAGCGGTCGGTCATTGGTTCGAGTCCAATAGGATCCGCTTTTTTAGCGCGTGCGTTTAAGTACGGTTATCTCCCCTGAAACCCTTCTCTTGGGACATTCTCAACCCATCGGGAACGCGATACAGTAGATCTGTTAGCTTAAAACTCTGTAACGAAATGTTAAAGCAGAGTGCCACCCAACCGGACTGAGACAGATCCTTGTCCGGGTAAGAGATGAGGATAAACTCATGAAACTTTCAAACCTATTTAAAACGTTGATCCGACCTGTGCTTGCGATCGCGCTCGTCTTTACGCTGGTTTTTAGTCAAGCAGATAATGCAATGGCAGCGAGCGGCGGACGGATTGGCGGCGGATCGTTCAGAATGCCGTCTCGTGGGTATTCCTCACCGGGTCGTACCTATGCGCCTCCTGGAGGCGGGGGCTATTATCCGGGTGGGGGCGGCGGATTCTTTCCGTTTGTTTACTTCCCCTTCTTTGGAGTCGGTGGCGGATTTGGCGGATTGTTTACGCTGTTGATTTTTATCTCGATCGCGAGCTTCCTCGTCAATAGCTTCCGCCGGGCAGGTGACGATAACGAATTAGGATATAGCAGCACACCGACGATTTCCGTTGCGAAAGTGCAAGTTGGTCTGTTAGCCGAAGCGCGGGAACTCAAAGCAGATCTCGATCGCATTGGTGAAAAAGCAGATACCAGTTCTTCGGAAGGCTTGGCGCAAGTCTTGCAAGAAGCTTCACTGGCACTGCTTCGCAACCCCCAATACTGGGTCTACGGCACAACAGAAGCGAAGCAAACGCGATTAGAAGCAGCAAGTGGTGAATTTAATCGGTTGGCGTTGTCGGAACGGAGTAAATTCAGTGCTGAGACGCTCTCGAATGTGAATAACCAGTTGAAACAGGCTTCGTCAAGTGCACTCACCTTGGCAGACAAGGATTCAGCATTAGCAGAGGCTCCAGGAGAGTATATCGTCGTGACGCTGCTGGTTGGAACTCAAGGAAAGTTGCAGCTTCCAGAAATTAACAGCGCTGAGGATTTGCGACGATCGCTGAGTCAATTGGGAAGTGTTTCGAGTGATCAATTGTTGGCACTGGAAGTATTATGGACACCTCAAGCTGATGGTGATGTTCTCACCCGAGACGATCTTCTGGCAGAATATCCCAATCTAAAGCTGGTTTAATGTGAACGAAAAAAGGCGGGCTAACTTCCCGCCTTTTTATTGATCAGATTCTTCTTCAAGTTGTGGATATCCTCTACGAGGGCATTCATCCGCTACCATTCTTCACGATCGTCGAATCGAAATAATCCCCAATCGACCGCTTCTTTATCAGGACAGGTTTCAACGCCTTCTCCCATTCCATAGGGGTGCATTCCGCAGACTAAAAAGCTTTCCCCATAATACTGACCGTGAAAATGACGGCAGCCGACACAAGCAGAGTGTTGCGTCAGCATCGGTTCAACGGTGCGAGTAATTGGCTGAGTCACTTCATCGATCGCGCCTCCTATCCCGAAGTAAGCTTCCAGAACCGGACTGACTAAGTGCGTGAGATATTCCTCAACTTCATCGACAAAGGTTGTATTGATTTGAACTGAAACTTCTTCAGAGAATTCAACAAATTCAGACATCGCCTCAGTGGCATTTTGAGCAACATCTAAAAAGAATTCTTCCACTTGATTGACGAACGTTTCTAACATCTCAGTTAAGTCCTTTTGCCAGTCATTCATGACAGATCCAGTCCGGGTTTGTTACAAGGGAAATCATTTACTTAAGAAACCGATCATAACTTGAACTCAAACCCTTGACTGTGAAGGAATCTTACGCTTCTGATGAGCAGATAAATTGAAATGTAGCTTTTGTTAGAGGGCAGAATCCGCGCTCAATTTTAGAGTGAAGATATCAATTTTTGAGTTGGAGAAAGAAATGAATCGGGCTGTAACTTCGCTGCTATTGATGACCTTGCTGTTAGTGTTCGTGATTTCGCCATTCTCTGCGTTGGCAATGTTGATGATGTTTTTGGTGGTCGGCGCGATCGTTGGAATTATTTCTTCAATCGTTCAAATTGTTTTGCACCATAATCCTCAAGAGCGATCAGATTCATAGAAAACTTACAGCGATCGGGATCAACGCGGTCTAAAGTATTAAGTGAGCAATTTCAAATCCTGAGATTGCCCACTTAAAGCTGTTTTAAAAGCCCGGTACGATTTAGAGCCATTTTGAGCGCAAAACCCGTGAGTTGATCCCATGAAGTCTTATTTAGCTGCTGCTGTGCAAATGAACAGCTTGCCCGATCTGCAAAAGAATTTGGCGCAAGCAGAAGAATTGATCGAGATTGCAGTTCGACGAGGTGCAGAATTAATCGGCTTGCCTGAGAATTTTTCGTTTCTCGGAGATGAAGAAGGAAAAATTGCGCAAGCAGACGCGATCGCCGTTGAAAGCGAAAAGTTTCTCAAAACAATGGCGCAACGTTTCCAAGTGACAATTCTAGGTGGCGGTTATCCTGTCCCTGTTGAGCCTGGGAAGGTCTACAATACGGCGTTGCTCGTTGCTCCGAATGGAGAAGAACTTGCCCGTTACGAAAAGGTTCACCTGTTTGACGTGAATTTGCCCGATGGTAATACGTATCGGGAATCGGCAACTGTCGTTGCAGGAACAAGAGTCCCACCGATTCATCCTTCCAAGGATCTCGGAAATATCGGTTTGTCTGTTTGCTATGACGTGAGATTTCCCGAGCTTTACCGTCAAATGACTCAGCTTGGCGCAGAAGTTCTGTTTGTTCCGGCAGCCTTTACGGCGCATACCGGAAAAGACCACTGGCAAGTATTGTTGCAAGCAAGAGCGATCGAGAATACCTGTTATGTGATTGCCCCTGCCCAAACCGGACGACATAATTCTCTGCGACAATCGCATGGACACGCCATGATTATTGACCCGTGGGGCGTGATCTTAGCAGATGCCGGAGAAATGACTGGAGTCGCGATCGCGGAAATTGCACCCGGTCGATTGGAGCAGGTGAGACGACAGATGCCTTCGTTGCAGCATCGGGTGTTTAGTTGATTGGCTTGCAGAAGTAGGGAGTGGGGAGTGGGGAGTAGGGTAATGCAAGCTTTGTGAAAAGGTTTGTGAAGAAGAGATAGAAGGAATGCTTCGACTCCCCACTTCCTACTCCCCACTCCCCACCCCACTTAACTAAGGAAACCCTCATGCGCCAACTCTATCCCGCGATCGCACCGTATCAATCCGGAATGCTCCCTGTTGCCGCTCTGCATACGATCTACTACGAGCAGAGCGGCAACCCCAATGGAAAGCCAGTTGTGTTTTTGCATGGCGGCCCTGGGGGCGGCACAATTCCAACCTACCGCCAGTACTTTGATCCGTCGAAGTGGAGAATTATCCTGTTTGATCAGCGAGGAGCCGGAAAAAGTACGCCTCATGCTGAACTCAGAGAAAATACAACCTGGGATTTGGTCAGCGATATCGAGAAACTGCGATCGCATCTGAATATCGATCGCTGGTTTGTGTTTGGCGGGAGTTGGGGCAGTACTCTCTCACTCGCTTACAGTCAGACGCATCCTGATCGCTGCTTAGGATTGATTCTGCGTGGGATCTTTCTGCTGCGCCGTAAAGAGATTCTTTGGTTCTATCAAGACGGCGCAAGCTGGATTTTTCCTGATGCCTGGGAGCACTATTTAGAGCCGATCCCGCCCGAAGAACGAGACGATATGATTTCGGCTTATTATCGTCGGTTGACCAGCGAAGATGCAGAGATTCGCTCAACTGCGGCGAAAGCTTGGTCAGTCTGGGAAGGCACAACCAGCCGATTAATTGTTGATCCAAGTTTGCAGAGTAAATTTGCCGACGATGAATTTGCCGACGCATTCGCCCGGATTGAGTGTCACTACTTTATCAATCGAGGATTTTTTGAAACCGACGATCAGCTTTTGCAGAACTGCGATCGCATTGCTCACATTCCCACAGTGATTGTGCAAGGGCGGTATGATGTCGTCTGCCCCATGACTTCGGCATGGGCACTTCATAAAGCTTTGCCAGAGTCGGAATTGATTGTTGTGCCCGATGCAGGACACTCCATGATGGAAGCTGGAATTCTGAGTGCATTAATCGATGCTACGGATAGATTTGTAGCGCAGAAAACCAATGGAAAAATATAGGGGTAGAGGATTGTAACTCTCGATTGCGCCCGATTGATCGTCCTATAAGTATAAGTAGATTCAATCATGGTGATTTATTAGGAATCACGTTCAGCGATCGCGCCAAATAGCGGGTTTAACTCGCAAGTTTTCCCGTAGTATCAGAATTGGAACGAACTTGGTTACTCAACTATTGATTGGGAAAACTTAAGTCTCGGAATTTTTGGCAAATTTGCCGCTTCTACAATAGAGAGGATCACCGAATGCCTAGTTTTAAGGTCACATTAATCAACGAAACTGAAGGGCTGAACACCACGATCGAAGTACCTGATGATGAGTACATCTTAGATGCGGCTGAAGAGCAAGGCATTGACTTGCCTTACTCCTGCCGTGCAGGTGCTTGCTCAACCTGTGCAGGTAAGATCACTGCTGGAACTGTTGACCAATCTGATCAGTCGTTCTTGGATGATGATCAAATTCAAGCAGGTTATGTGTTGACCTGTGTGGCTTACCCCACATCGGACTGCACGATCTTGACTCATCAAGAAGAAGATCTCTACTAGTTCTCAGCAAAACAGGGAGCCACGTTCCGCTTCTCACGTTCGTTCTCCCCGTCTTAGTGATTTCTAGTGTTTTAAGCAGAACTCTCGATATGAGAGTTCTGTTTTGTTTTGGCACGATCTCAGCATCTAACGAGCAGAGGTTTGCTCAGTGGAATGATCACGCCAGATCGTGATCGAATTATTGATTGGCTGTAACTGGGTTCCAGGGAAATAGAAGCTGAGAATGCGATCGCTCGACCATCCCAATCGACCCAAGTTGTACGACCCAACTTGACTCATCCCAACTCCATGTCCAAATCCACCCCCGGTAAAGATAAAGCCCTTGACTCTGTTTTTATCCATCCAAGCATCGACATGAAATAGAGTACTCGCAGGCGCTTCAAATACCGTTTGAATATCATCTTTTTCAAGCTCGATCGTGCCTGCATCAGTGATGATAGCGGATTTGAGAATGCGTCCTCCATTCGATCGCGCTAAAACTTTGATGTTTTGAATCGTCTTGAAGTTTGTCAAGGGGTGACGAATTGCAGTAAGGTACTCGCGAAGCTCTTGATTCAATTGCGCCATTGGCACTTCATAGCGCCAGCGGAACATATCCGTTCCATCTTCGTTAAATCCCTTCTTCTGCTTGAGAAACTCGCGGAAATTGCGCTCATCGGCAAGGGTGCGATTTTGTATATCCCACATCGGTTTGACAGAATCTACGACTGTTCTAAGATAGGGACGATCCCAGCCGTGCCAGATATCGTTAAAGCCAGAAGTGACCCCGCCACTCGTTGACGAGTACACAGCATCCACCAGTTCATTTTGGTAAGTCAACACCAACCCGCGCGTTGCGGAGATCGCTTTATCGGTTGAAGCTGCTGCCCCATCTAAGCCCCGGTAAACCTGGCATTGAGTGGTGGCACAGAGTTGATAATTGTCGATCGCAAATCGCCGTATATTTCTCAGAGCATAGGTTCGCGCTAAGACCGCTTGCGCTTCTAGAACAGGTTGCGGTGCCCATGTTCCAATTTCATGCGGGACAACCCCTCTTAGATAAGTCTCAATCCCAACAAAATTCACTAAGGTGTAATTGCCATAGGCATTGGGTTGAATTCTGAGTGCGCCACCGTAGGGACGGTTAGGATTGTCATCTTTTTCTCGATCGACTTGAATCACATTTGATCCCGATGAGATATCCAGGACATCTCGGGTATATCGAAACCCATTGATCACCCAAGTTGGGCGAGGCACTTCTTTCATCGTTCGACTTTCAATCCGTGCGGTTTGAATGCCTTTGGCTTGCAAGCTTTGCAGCAGCAACCGTCGGAGTAACGGCGTATTATAGACCTCTCGTTTTGCCCAAACTTGCCAACGTTCCGGTTGAGCAATTTCAACTTCAATTCCTTGTTTTCGCCATTCCTGAGCCTGATCTTCAGCAGATTCAAAGCTGCGATGGGTACTAAACACAACGCGCTCATCGGTCACAGGTTCAGGCAGAGACTGTGTTGCAATCTCCAGCTTCAACTCCTGAGCCGTTAACGTTTCAGGCTTGCCATTCGTATCAAATCGAACCGTTAAGCGATCTCCCGGATTCGCTTTGAGCGTCAGAGTATCTTTGGCGCGATCGCCGAATCGTTGCACAATTCCAACCTGGATTCCAACGTCCTGTTGTGCAGCAGCCGGTGTAGCAAACCCAATCAAACAAGTTAAACCAAGAGCGATCCGGGTCAGGGGTTTAAGAGAAATGAATGTCAGAGCCAAGGGGGTCAAGCCTCCGATTCGCGAGGTGGCATAGGTGAAAATCTGTAATCGATTGTAGTGGGATTTCCCAAGATCAGCTGTGTGTCATCAATTTTCGTCATCGTGTTCTTCTGCTCCGGAGATCCATGCAAAAGCTACATGAGCTGAAACACTTGTCCAGATTTGAGCAACTTCACACAATTGATTGCAAGTCGTAGTCATTATGAGTATGATATAGAGGTCAGGTGAGGACAGACATTTATGAGAATTGAAGAAATCCCCATCCATCAGATTCGCCGTCCTTTATTTCGACAAAATGACCAAGAGAAAGTCAGAGATCTGATGACCTCGATCGCTGAAATTGGACTTCAAGAACCGATCGATGTTTTAGAAGTAGACGGACAATTTTACGGATTTTCAGGCTGTCATCGCTACGAAGCTTGTAGCCGCCTCGGACATGAAACAATTTTGTGTCGCATCCGACGTGCGCCAAGAGCGGTTCTTAAGCAACATTTAGCCTAGAGATCAAGTTTGCTGCGAGATAATTTAAGTTAGACAGATCAGGAGAAAACTATGGTAAGTCAAGTGTCGATTGGAATTGAAGACACCAAGCGTCAAGAGATTGCAGAAGGTCTATCGCGATTGTTGGCGGATACCTATACGTTGTATTTGAAAACTCATAACTTTCATTGGAACGTCACGGGTCCAATGTTCCAAACCTTGCATTTGATGTTTGAGACGCAATATACCGAACTGGCGTTAGCAGTCGATTTGATTGCTGAGCGAATTCGGGCACTGGGATATCCTGCTCCCGGAACCTACAGCGAATATGCTAAGCTAAGCTCGATCGCTGAAACTCCTGGCGTTCCCAAAGCTCATGACATGATCAAATTGTTGGTCGAAGGTCAAGAAGCCGTCGTGAGAACCGCTCGATCGCTCTTTCCTTTAGTCGATGAAGCGAATGATGAACCGACTGCGGATTTGTTAACACAAAGAATGCAGGTACATGAAAAAACCGCTTGGATGCTGCGGAGTTTGTTAGAAGCTTAATCAGGTTTGCCAAGCCTTCAGGACTGAGATTCTGAAGGCTTGAGTTTGGTAGAAACAAAATCTACCGATTGAGAGTCATGCATTTCCTGATTCAGTCATTAGAATGTGCACATAGTTAATTAGCACTGAAGGCTCGGTTTCTCCACATTTTGCGACACAACACCTTTCAACCTTGCTCCCAAGGCAATTGGTAAAAAAGATTAAGAATTGCATCGTTTCTTAGACTTGTTGCGTTCGCTACTTTGGGGTTCAATTCAGTCAGTTAACATGGCAAAGACTGAGTATAAGTATCGGATTTAACATTGTCTGGAATGCTGATCTCCGTGAGGTGGAGATATTAGCAGCAAAATTAGCGGTGAAAGATTAAGAAAAGGTTTAGAATCATATGTGGTGATTGGAGGACAATTGTGTTCTTAAGACTTGCAGAACAGCACCGTCAATTCGTCAAAGACTTGGTTATGAATCTCCAGGCTTTGGCAACCGTATTGGAGAACCGGGGATATCTGGCCTCCTGTTATACCTGTGGCGGTCAAATGAATAGCGCATCGTTTATGGTGAGCCTCGGCAACAACCATCTGATTCGATTTTTGGTGTCCGATTACGGCATTACCTGGACGGAAATGAGAGACGATCGCGAATTGATGAAACTTGAAGGAGCCGAGGCAATCAGCCAGCTTCAAGAATTAGCGAATCTGGTGAAATATCAGATCAAGCCCTCTGAGTATCGTCCTACCGCAGCGGTAGAAAGCGTAATTTAGACTGGGATCGGTTGCCTAGTCGTGATCCCCTCATTTCTGTTGGTGCGCTTTCAGTGAGATAATTCAACAGAAAGTGAGGCGCATCCTTGCACAAAACCTGGTGCTCCTCATCGTGCATCGTTTTACAGCGCTTTGTGGCTGTTGTGTAAGGGTACTATGGTTTCTGATTCAGCTTGGCAGCATCAATTCATTGAAGCGAATGCGATTCGCTTGCACTACGTGACGCAGGGAGAAGGAGAGTTAGTCCTTCTGCTACATGGATTTCCTGAGTTTTGGTATTCGTGGCGCTACCAAATTCCAGCTTTAGCAAAGCATTTCAAGGTGGTTGTTCCAGATCTTAGAGGCTACAACGATTCAGAAAAGCCAAAGAGTGGATACGATCTTGATACATTGAGTACCGATGTTCGGAGTTTAATTGAGCGATTGGGCTACTCGCGTGCTCACATTGTTGGGCATGATTGGGGTGGCGCGATCGCGTGGCGATTGGCTCAGCAGTTCCCGAATTTTATCGATCGATTGGCATTATTAAGCGCTCCCCATCCGCAGCGATTTGCCAAAGATTTGCTCAGCAATTTGGATCAGTTGCGGCGGAGTTGGTATGTGTTGGCGTTTCAGGTTCCCAATCTGCCGGAATGGCTCATTCAGTTAAATCTGAGAGAATTTGTGCGCAATATGTTCCAGGAGCAAGCGGTGCGGAAAGGCGCGTTTACTCAGGAGCAGATTCAGCAATATCAAGCGGCGTTGCAAAAACCAGGAGCACTGGCGGCAGCTGTGAATTCTTATCGGCAATTATTTTTGTCGGGGAATTGGATCGATTGGATGCGATCGCCGGATCCGATTTCTGTACCGACTCTTGTACTGTGGGGTGACGAGGATTCAATTCTCAGTCCAAAATTGATGGATGGAATTGAGCAGTGGATTTCAGCTCCATTTCAGTTCAAGCTGATTCCACACTGTGGGCACTGGATTCAACAGGAAGCTCCTCAGACTGTGAATCGAGAATTGCTGCAATTTCTGCGCAGTCCCGCTTTGGCATAGCTGCTAATTTAACGAAAGCCCAGTGTGCCTAAAATATGATCACGTCAGCGATCGCCAATCCTCATAATTTTGGAAGCAGCGAGTCTCGTGCGATCGATTCGGCTTGGAAAGATTTCGGAAAGGTCTTTCATTAAAATCTAGCCTTTTCGTGGCTTGAGCAACGCTGCCTTTTAATCTGTTGGCTGCCCGGCATGGAACTGATTTAGAATGCGAACCCGTCAGGAAGCGAAACGACTGCACACTCAACTGACGATTGTTTTAGCGATCGGGATTCTCTCCGTCTCAACCGCTGCAATTCTGATTCGACTGGCAACAAACACTGCTGGAACTTCCACGGTTGGATTTAGCCTGGTTTTAGCAGCATCTCGATTATCGATCGCGGCTTTCACCCTGATTCCCACCTGGCGATCGTTTCAACCGAGTTCACCAACTGCTGTGAAATTCGCAATTGGAGCAGGGATTGCCTTAGCGGTGCATTTTGCAGCTTGGATTTCGTCTTTGTCGTTTACGTCGATCACCGCTTCAACAACATTAGTCACGACCAATCCCATTTGGGTCGCGATCGTCAGTTGGATTTGGTTCAAAGATAAACCGAGCCGAGCGACATTCTGGGGCATTGCAATCGCCATGATCGGCGGAATGCTAATCGGGTTCAACAGTACAAGCCAAGGAGGAACCAATCCCCTGTTAGGAAATGGACTGGCGATCGTTGGAGCTTGGGCAGCAAGTTTCTATTTATTGCTAGGAACAGAAGCGCAACGACAAGGATTGAGCGTGAAAAGCTATATTGCGATCGCTTACAGCGTCGCTGCGATCGCGCTGTTTCCTTTGCCGTTTTTATTTGGGGCATCTTATCTCGGCTATCCCAGTGCCACGTATCTCTGCATTCTCCTTCTGGCGATCTTTCCGCAACTGATTGGACATACCAGCTTTAACTGGGCAATGCGGCATCTGCCACCCACGATCGTCACGTTGATAATTTTGCTAGAGCCAGTGGGATCGACGATTTTAGCGATCGCATTTTTCCGAGAACTCCCTGGAATACAGGTGATTTTTGGCGCGATCGTCTTATTAGTCGGTGTAGCTGTGGCAATTTTAGGGAATTCTGAAAAAGTGTCCTGATTTACATGGAACCTTCGGTATAGGGAATTGGTAGATGCACCCTGATTAATTACCCCTGACTTCGGTCGGGGGTTTTTTGTATGGCAGCGATCGCATCTTCTAGCGCGATCGCTACGTGCGTCCAATGTGTCCCACCCTGGCAAAACACAACATACGGTTCACGTAATGGACCATCGGCAGAAAATTCCGAAGTGCTGCCATCGATAAACGTTCCGCCAGCCATCACAAGTTCGCTCTCATACCCAGGCATTCCAGAGGGAACCGGATCGAGATACGACCCGATCGGAGAATTTTTTTGAATCGCACGACAGAAAGCAATGATCTTTTCAGGCGAACCCAATTTGATTGCTTGAATCACATCGCGTCGAGGAGCCATTGGAGCCGGATTAACGGGATACCCTAATTTGTCAAACACATAGGCTGTAAGGTGATTTCCCTTCATCGCTTCCCCAACCATCTGAGGCGCGAGAAATAATCCCTGGAAGAGCAGGCGATTTTGCTCTAAAGTTGCTCCGCCTGAGCTACCAATTCCTGGAGCCGTTAACCGACAAGCCGCCATCTCGACTAAATCGGCTCGTCCTGCCACATACCCACCCGTTGTGACGATCGTGCCGCCCATATTTTTGATCAGCGATCCTGCCATCAAGTCGGCTCCAACAGCGGTCGGCTCTTGATCAGCGACAAATTCGCCATAACAGTTATCGACAAAGCAGACCGTATTGGGATTTTGTTCTTTGACGATCGCAATAATTTTCTCAATTTCGACGATCGACAAACTGGGTCGCCAGGAATACCCACACGATCGCTGAATCGACACTAATTTCGTCTCGGGTCGAATTGCCTGTTGCAGCGCGTGCCAATCGATTAACCCATCCGGAGTCAGTTCCAACTGTCGATAGGAAACGCCTAAATCTTTGAGTGACCCTTGATTTTCGCCTCTTAACCCGATGACTTCCTCTAAGGTGTCGTAGGGCGCGCCTGCGACACAAAGCATTTCATCACCGGGACGAAGCACCCCATAGAGCGCGGCAGCGATCGCATGAGTGCCTGAAACAAATTGGACTCGAACGATCGCCGCTTCGGCTTGGACGATTTGGGCAAAGACGCGATCGAGAACTTCTCGCCCCAAATCATCATGACCGTAGCCTGAAACACTTGCAAAATGGTGAACGCCCACCCGATGATCACGATAGGCCGTCAGCACCCTTTGTAAATTTTTCTTGACCTGGGAGTCAATACCAGAAAAAATTCTAGTTAGTGCTTGTTCCGCTTCTTCTAGCAGGATCGAGCCGTTCATGTCCGCCTCATTGATTAAAAGTTACAATTGATTAAAAGTTACAGTTAGAGATTGCGCTTTCCCGAACTGATCCGGGTTTTGGCAAACCGGGTCTTACATTGTCGCGCAAATTGAGCATCATAGTTCCGTTTAGAGACTCTTTCATGACTATTGCAACTTCCGAAAAACTGAAAATAGACTATCTCACCACAGGTTTCATGGTGGCGATTCACATCGGCGCTTTGTGTGCCTTTTTGCCAGGAAACTTTAGCTGGAGTGCAGTTGGATTAGCCGTTTTCTTGCATTGGCTGACCGGAGGACTCGGAATTACGCTGGGCTGGCATCGCTTAATGAGCCACCGCAGTTTCCAGGTTCCTAAATGGTTGGAGTATACGCTGGTATTCTTTGGCTCTCTTGCAATGCAAGGGGGACCGATCTGGTGGATTGGGTTACATCGTCATCATCATCTTTATTCTGATCAACCCAACGATCACCACGATTCGACCAAAGGCTTCTGGTGGAGTCACATGGAATGGATGCTGCGCGACGTTCCAGCCGAAAATGAAATTCCTAAATTCACGAAAGACATTGCAGATGATAAGTTCTATCAGTTTTTAGAGAATTATTTTGCGCTGTTGCAGGTTGCACTGGGCGTGTTGCTTTATGCGATCGGGGGTTGGTCTTTTGTAACTTGGGGCATTTTTGTGCGCTTGGTGCTGGTTTATCACTGCACTTGGCTTGTGAATAGCGCAACGCACAAGTTTGGCTATCAGACTTATGATTCTGGCGACAACTCTACCAATTGCTGGTGGGTCGCAGTTTTGGTGTACGGCGAAGGCTGGCACAATAACCATCATGCGTTTCAGTATTCGGCACGCCATGGTCTGAAATGGTGGGAAATTGATATCACCTGGATGACGATTCGTACGCTGGAATTGCTGGGTCTTGCGACTAAAGTGAAGTTGGCGGAAGACAAGGCTTAGAAAGAACTCCTAGCTTAGGAGAACTGCATCAATATCTATAGAAAATCCCGAATGTGTCGTTTAATGCGATCATTCGGGATTTTTGATGTCAATTCGCACTTTGAAAATGACTTGAGAATGAGAAATCGTAGTGTGCGATTGCCGCTTAGGGCGATCCATTTGAAGACGGAAAGAGCAACCTTTATTTTTTCGATCGTAAAAACCTATCCGGAATGTTGGGAATTGTCCTCGAAGGGGTTAGCATGATTTGGATTGCGTGCAGGAGCTGTCAGGATGAAATTGCAGATGGGTGCAACCCTTCAGAATGGGAAATATCAGCTAAATCAATTTTTAGGGCGTGAAAGTTTAGGCGCAACCTATATCGCGACTCAAACTCTGCTGCAACAACCCGTTGTGATCAAAACCCTCGATCCCAGCCTGCAAGTCACTCAAAGCTTCCCGCACCTCAAAGCACGCTTCATCGAAGAAACTCGTCTTCTCGCTCGCTGTCAGCATCCGAGCTTAGTCCGCATTCTTGACTTCTTCGAAGAAGATCACCTGCCGTTTCTGGTCATGGATTACATTCCGGGTCAGACCTTACACGATCGCGTTTCTACGACCAGCGCGCCACCCCTAACGGAAGCTGAAGCCATTCATTACATGCGGCAAATCGCTTCAGCGTTGAGCGTTGCGCATCGTGTCGGATTAGTTCACCGCAATATTCGCCCCGAAGCGATCGTGCGTCGGCAAGGCACAAATCTGGGTATTTTAGTTGGATTTGGACTAGCTCACGATGTTGCCATTCCAGACCTACTGCCAGACAATCCTTTTGCCCCACCTGAACGCAACTGGAGCCGAGACAATCCATTCGCGATCGATCTGTACTCACTCGCGTCAACCCTCTACTATCTCCTCTCAGGACAGCCTACAAACGGTACGCTTTCCCTCGAACAATACTCGTGGAGTCCTGCAACGAAACAAGCCATCTTCCGGGGACTAACGCATGATCCTCAATGGCAAGTCCAGACCGTTGACGAATGGCTGCGGCTCCTCCCCAATACAACGCTGCCTTTAATGTCAGTAAACACGTTGCAAGCACAACCTCTGTCCGTCCCCTCCAAATCATCCAATGGCAACAATGGCAGCCTGTCCAGCGGTCATGCTCTCCCACCCATTCCTGCCGCAAATGTAACCGTTCCTCCTGCTCCGGTCAAAGTTTCACTCCCTGAACCTCCCACTCATCCTGCAATAGTGAACTCTTCAACCGTGAACTCTCCAACCGTGAATCCTTCAGCCGCGAATTCCAGAGCAGGTGCAGCAAAGCTTGCCGTTCCGGTAAAGGCAGCAATTGTGACTCCAAATCGCTTGCCAAAATTCTTAATGTTCGCGATCGTCACGGCAGGCGCAATCGGCTTAGGGTTTGGAGTCACCCTCCGGCTCAGTGCCGCTAAAGCTCCGGGAAGCAGCATTCTGAATCCAGTTCAACCCTTTGCAGAAAAAGACTGGAAAGGCACATTAACCCCCAACGACCGCGCTGATATCTTCACCGAAACAGCAGGAAGCGCCAAATCTTCTAGCCCTTCTCAAAACTATATTGATCCTGAAGTTGATCAACGTTCCGCTAGCCCATCCCCCAACCTGCGAAAAGAGCCAGCATATCCTTCACCCATCCAGCCTCGCTATCCGCGATCGCAGAGCAACCCGATCTCCCCAGCGCCGATTCAACCTGCGCCTGTCAAACCTGCTCCAGAACCCGTAGAAACCGCTCCAGAACCGAGCGATTCCCTGCCTATCGAACCTGTTACCCCGCCAGTTACACCTCCTGCACCTATCGAACCTGCCCCGGTCAAACCTAGCACTCGTGATATCGAACCGGCTCCCCCACTTCCACGATCTGATCGTGGAGAATAATCGGTTGCGCCTTGCTCTCTCAACGTCGCACGCTATAATTCAGGCAGCGCGCTAGTAAAGTAAAGGGTTTATGAGTACTCCATTAGTTCATGCTTTCTTTGTCGGTCGAGCGATCGCGGAAGTTGTCTACGAACGTCTCGAAACAGGCGTGACCGAAGCCTTGAGCGAACTCGGTAAATTTGATGCCGAGCAGCGGGAAAACCTGCGGCAATTTGTCGATGAAGTGGTGGAACGGGCACAGCGCGAAGAAGCGATCGCGACTCAAGCCAGCACAACTACCACCATCGTTCCCACGGACTTACAAACAGGTGGAGATCTGCAAGCAACGATCGATGATCTGCGAGCAGAAATCGCCGAATTGCGGTCTGAACTTCAGCGGTATCGCACTCGTTCTAGTCAATAATTCTTGAAAGATTTCGTTTTAGTTGAGAAATTGCGTGTCTGTTTCTTCAAATGACTCCAGTTCGCCTTCGGTAGAGCCAGTCACGCCTGAGCAATCCGAGCAGCGCGATCGCCCTAATCTGTCTGACGTTACTGAGCTAAAAGCCTTGTCTCCTGCCGATCATCGCATTCCTGAGTCGCTTCCCCGTCGTCGCAAACCCCCAGAAGTCTCGTATTCCGGCAAAGCCTACCGTTGGAATCGCGAAAAATATTCGCGACAACGGCGCTTTATCGACATCTGGGCATTTGTGCTGAAACTGATGGGAGCAAGATGGCTCTACACCAAGTCTTGGAGCTACCGAGGCGGGGTTAGTGATGCCAAGAAAGCGGCGCGGCGGCAAGCTTTGGCGATCTGGATTCGAGAAACGCTGCTCGATTTAGGTCCAACGTTTATCAAAATTGGGCAGTTATTCTCAACGCGTGCAGACTTGTTTGCCGCCGAATTTGTCGAGGAGCTTTCTAAACTCCAGGATCGTGTGCCTGCTTTTAGTTACGAGCAAGTTGCCACGATTATTCAGCAGGATCTGGGCAAATCGATCGAAGAACTGTATCGGAGTTTTGACCCCATTCCCCTCGCTGCTGCAAGTCTGGGACAAGTTCACCGCGCGCAGCTTCATTCAGGTGAAGAAGTGGTCGTCAAAGTGCAGCGTCCAGGCTTGCGGAAGCTGTTTGAAATTGATTTGCAAATTCTCAAAGGAATTACACGTTATTTTCAAAACCATCCAGAATGGGGAAAAGGGCGCGATTGGTTAGGAATTTACGAAGAGTGCTGCAAGATCCTGTGGGAAGAAGTCGATTATCTCAACGAAGGACGCAACGCGGACTCATTTCGTCGGAATTTTCGAGGAGAGGATTGGGTGCATGTCCCTAGAGTCTACTGGCGATATGCCTCTCCGCGAGTTCTAACCCTGGAATATATGCCAGGCATTAAGATCAGCCATTATGACGCGCTTGAAGCTGCGGGACTCGATCGCAAAGAACTGGCGCAATTAGGAGCTAAAGCGTATCTCCACCAATTGCTGAATGACGGCTTTTTTCACGCGGATCCTCATCCTGGAAATATTGCAGTCAATCCAGACGGGGGGCTGATTTTCTATGATTTTGGCATGATGGGGCAAATTAAGCCTGTCACGCGCGAGAAATTGCTCGATACATTCTTTGGAATCGCTCAAAAAGATGGCGATCGCGTGGTCAAATCTCTCATCGAACTGGGCGCGCTTTCTCCAGCAGACGATATGGGACCCATTCGGAGATCGGTGCAGTTCATGCTCGATCATTTCATGGACAAACCGTTTGAAGAACAATCCGTGGGAGCCATTAGCGACGACTTGTATGAGATCGCTTACGATCAACCCTTCCGATTCCCCGCAACGTTTACCTTTGTCATGCGAGCGTTCTCAACCTTAGAAGGGGTCGGAAAAGGTTTAGATCCAGACTTTAACTTTATGGAGGTTGCAAAACCGTTTGCAATGCAGCTTATGACCAATGGAAATTCTCCCGATGGTGGACTCTTAAACGAGTTGAGCCGTCAAGCCGCACAAGTTGGCACGACTGCTTTTGGGCTACCTCGTCGCATCGAAGATACTCTCGATAAATTAGAGCGCGGTGATATCCGAGTCCGGGTGCGATCGACCGAAACCGATCGCATCTTACGGCGGATCAGCGGTGTGAATATGGGCACAAACTATACCTTGCTCGCTAGCGCTTTCACCGTATCTGCCACAATTTTATTGGTCAATCATCTCTATTGGATTGCCGGAATTGTTGCGGTTGCAGCTGTAGTTAGCGGCATTGCCCTGATTCGATTAATGATGAAACTCGATCGATTTGATCGAATGCCTTAAATTTTGGTGTGATTTAGGGCGAGATGTGAATAATTGAATGAGAGCAGCAGATTGACTGCCGCTTTAACTGTCTTCTACCCTCGCGCTTGAGAACTCATGAAACGCTTTTTCACTGCCGGGATGACTGACACGGGATTAATCCGATCAGTTAACCAAGATGCTTACTATGTCGATCCAGAAGAGCGATTCTTCATCGTGGCGGATGGCATGGGTGGACATGCAGGTGGGCAAGAAGCCAGTCGAATCGCGATCGAGACGATGCAAGCATTTCTTGCTCAGCAGTGGGAGACTGACCTCGATTCTGCAACTCTTCTCCGTCAAGCCGTTTTAGAAGCGAATCAAGCCATCCTCAAAGATCAGCGGTTGCATCCAGAGCGATCGGATATGGGCACGACCGCTGTTGTTGTCATTTTCAGAGATGAAGAACCGCTCTGTACTCACATTGGAGATTCGCGCCTTTATAGGCTGCGCGGAGCCAAGCTCGATCAAATTACTGAAGATCACACCTGGGTTGCACGAGCGATGCGGCTCGGCGAACTCACGCCTGATCAAGCGAGGGTTCATCCGATGCGACATGTTTTAGCGCAATGCTTAGGTCGCCCAGACTTGGAATTTGTAGAAATTCAATCGCTTTCGGTGCAATCCGGCGATCGCTTACTGCTTTGTAGTGATGGACTGACGGAAGAATTATCAGACCAGCTCATCGCAACCCATTTAAAAACGATTCGAGCTTGTGAAAAAGCAGCAACCGCTTTAATCAATGCAGCAAAAGATCGCGGTGGGCGAGACAATATCACGGTTGTAATTGTTGCCGTTCCGTAGTCAGGACAAAATTCAACATTTTCCTGGGGATCGCTCTACGGATCCGGAAAAACAGAAATAGACCATAATATGAGTAACAATCGTGCAGGATTTCAAAGACTACATGAAGATGTAGTTTGAAGATAGACCTTTTTACGTGATATTGCTAGGATGCTTGCACGTAGATTAGAACGGTTCCGATCCACTTGGCTCTTCCAAGCAATTGCTTCGGCTATTGTTTGAGAACTAAGTGGTGTAATTTCCGCAACTGTACTGACTTCTAAAGTACTAGACCCTTAAGCGAGAGAGGAAACCACCCTTGACCCGTCGTTATTTTTTCACTTCCGAGTCCGTAACTGAAGGACATCCCGACAAGATTTGTGACCAGATTTCTGACACGATTTTAGATGCAATTCTCAGCCAAGATCCAAGTAGCCGAGTTGCCGCTGAAGTAGTTGTAAATACTGGACTTGTATTGATCACTGGTGAAATTACCACCAAAGCGAACGTCAACTACATTGACCTTGCCCGCAAGAAAATCGCTGAGATTGGTTACACTGGCGCAGAAAACGGTTTTAGTGCAAATAGCTGTGCGGTGATGATTGCCCTCGACGAGCAGTCTCCTGACATTGCTCAAGGCGTTGATACCGCTCAAGAAAGCCGTGAAGAACTCAGCCAAGAAGCACTCGATGCGATCGGGGCTGGTGATCAAGGGATTATGTTCGGGTTTGCCTGCAACGAAACTCCCGAACTGATGCCCTTGCCGATTAGCTTAGCGCACCGGATTTCCCGGAAGCTCGCAGCGGTTCGCAAGACAGGTCAACTCCCTTATCTGCGTCCAGATGGTAAGACGCAAGTGACGATCGCTTACGAAGACGATCGCCCGGTTGGAATTGACACGATCCTCGTTTCGACACAGCACACTGCAGAGATCGATGGCGTTACCGACGAAGCTGCAATCCAAGAGCGCATCAAAACCGATCTTTGGGCATTGGTAGTTGAGCCTTGTTTTGCAGATATCGACATCAAACCTGATAGTGAAACTCGCTTCTTGGTCAACCCGACTGGCAAATTTGTCATTGGTGGTCCTCAAGGCGACTCTGGTTTAACCGGACGGAAGATCATTGTCGATACTTACGGTGGCTATTCTCGTCACGGTGGCGGTGCTTTCTCTGGAAAAGACCCCACAAAGGTTGACCGGAGTGCAGCATATGCTGCCCGCTATGCCGCGAAAAACATTGTGGCAGCAGGCTTGGCTGAGAAATGTGAAGTGCAATTGAGTTATGCGATCGGGGTTGCTCGTCCGGTGAGCATCATGATCGAAACCTTTGGCACAGGCAAAGTCAGCGAAGAAGTCTTGCTGGAATTGGTGAAGACTCACTTTGAACTGCGTCCTGCCGGAATCATTCAGACATTTGGATTACGGACTGCACCGGGCGATCGCGATGGTCGTTTCTATCAAGATGTCGCAGCTTATGGTCACTTTGGTCGTCCTGACTTAGAGCTTCCTTGGGAGCAAACCGATAAAGCGGCTGTCTTGAAAGAAGCTGCATTATCGATGACCGCAGTTGGCTAAGATTTAGCCTTCTCATCCCCTTTAGCCTCTAGTGAGACTCTCGTTCTTCTAGAGGCTTTTTTATGATTGAGTTCCTGTTTCCTGAGACACATTCAATCGATTTCGCTCAGAAATACAATTAAGCTGAATTTCGTTCTTTCTTTGAACGATTTCTTCCCGTAGAATTAAGGGCGGAATGCAGCCTTACAATAACTGTCTTATGAGAATTCTTGCCCTAGTGCCTGGCGGCATTGGCGATCAAATCCTATTTTTTCCAACGCTGGATGATTTGAAGGCGACTTATCCTGATGCCCAAATCGATGTGGTCGTGGAGCCAAGGGCAAAGGCAGCGTATCGCGTCTCTAAATCAGTCAGCGACACAATTTTGTTCGATTTTAGTGGCAGCAATAGTTTGGCAGATTGGGGAAATTTGCTCGGGGTGTTGCGCGATCGCGAATACGATATCGCGCTTTCTCTTAGCCCAGGTTGGGGCACTGGATTTCTCTTATGGCTCAGCGGCATTCCAACCCGAATTGGATTTAGTAGAAGTTCAGCCACAGAGAGATTTCTGACTCAGGCAGTCGAGTTTAGACCGGAGCAATATGAAGCCGCAGTCTATCACGACATTTTGAAGGGATTAAAGATTGATAAACCGTTAGGCGAACTTGCAGTCAGTGTGCCAACGAAAGACTTGGAATGGGCAGATGCAGAGCGCAAGCGGCTAGGACTGCAAGATGGCGGTTATGTTCTGATGTATTCAGGTGCGGATACACAGAAGAAGGGACGTTTGAAGTCTTATCCGATCGAGAATTGGCAAAAAATCATTGCAGATTTCAAGCAAAAGCAGCCGGAGCTCCCGCTTGTTCTCATCGCAGATGAAGAGAATGCAGCACTGGTCGCTGAATTGATCAAACTGTGTCCTGGAACCAAAACTTCTGCACCTGAAAATATGGGGCAACTGGTCGCCATGACCGCTGGAGCCAGTCTAGTTCTTACTACTGATGGCGCACCTATGTATGCGGCGATCGCGGCTCAGACGTTTACCTTGGCATTACTCGGCGAAACGGAACCTGCGAAGATTTTGCCAAAGAGCGATCGCGTTTTGGGCATCAAGTCGCCGACTGGAAAGATGGCAGACATTGCCCCGCAGATGGTTCTCGATCGCGTTTGGGGAGGATAGGTCGTTCGCTCGGTTAGCAGCATCTGAAGCGTTGAACTGAGCCGAATCGCAGCGAATTGAGAAGATTTGGCTCAAATAATCCTCAGTTCTGATTAGGGCATTCTGGTGAACTGATTAGTATTCGCCGCCTGCTGCAATGCCACTGCCGTAGACTTCAGCGTTCTGAATGTTGATGCCTGTCAGGATTGCGCCGAATGTTTCTGCATTGTAGAGACGCGCGCTTGACAAGTTGGCATTGGTTAAATTTGCACGATCGAGCGATGCATTCGTCAGGTTAATCCCGCTCAGATTTGTATCTTTGAGAATCGCACCTGTGAGATCTGCGCCTTCGAGATTTGCACCTGTGAGATTTGCGCCTGTGAGGTCTGCATCTCGGAGATCAGCGCCTAAGGCATGCAGTTCTTTTAAATCTGCACCTGTCAGATCACACCCGGAACATGCACCCGTTTGAATCAGTCGTTGGACATGTTGTGGATTTTCTGCTCGGATTGGAGCCGCGATCGACAGAGCAGTCGCACAAGCTAAAGCGATGCCAACTTTTGCAAACATAGCCATATCCTCCCAGAATCCGTAAGAGCAGTTTTATAAATCGAGTTCGTGCAGAGTTATATCAATAACTTCAAGACTATGAAATCGGATTCCAGAACGTCTCCCTCGATCGATAGGAATCTTGTCTCATTGAAGTTCGCCTAAAGTGCAATGCAGCGAATTTGCACTGGCTGGATTGAAGTTCTTGAACTGCCTAAGAAGCTCTATCTGCCTTAATTCTGCCAAATTTTCCTGTCCTTCGGGGAATTTCTCAACTTATCCTCACAATTCGGACAATTTAGTTCACTTGTTTTTCTCGAAGGCAAGTGGATGGATTGAGAATTGCCATGCTTGTAACACTAAACAGATATTAAGTTTGGTAAAATCAACTTTAAGTAATGTAAAAGTTAGAGGCGAAGACATCTCATGACCGGGTTTATCCGTGGGTTCTTTTCAAAACCAACATCGAATGAAGCTGAAGCATCCGCACCTGTAGAGCGCCCGAAGCGAGAGAAGGCTGTTCGTCCTGAGAAAGAAGGCGGTGCTTTCTTTTTAGATTCCAATGAAGCGCAAACGTTTGGCAACTTGGAATACATGAAGACCTCGAAGAAAATCAGACGGACTTTCCCAAAAACTGTGGACAGCCCAGAAGAGAAAGAGTTTATTCAAGAACTTTCGGCAATGGATCGCATCGTCAATGGCAAGCCTGAAACGAATGCGGCTCCGATCGTTGAAAGCAGTCCTGCCGAGAGCAAGACCGCTGAGAGTACTTCTCGGCGCACGGCTGGATCAGACATGGACATGTTCCTCAAGATGGCGAAGGACATTAAAAAGTAGAATGGGGTGCTTTTCCTGATAGATTGAGCGTTGTAAACGCCCAGGAGTCAGGAATATGCAACCTAAAATTATTGTTCTCGATGATGATCCAACTGGATCTCAGACGGTGCATAGTTGTTTGCTTCTGATGCAGTGGGATGTAGAAACCCTACGGTTCGGTTTGCAAGACGATGCACCGATTTTTTTTGTTTTGACGAACACGCGATCGCTGACTCCTGAAGCGGCTCAGTCGATTACGCAGGAAGTCTGTCGAAATTTAAAGACGGCGATCGCTCAAACCGGAATTGAGGATTTCCTAGTCGTGAGTCGATCAGATTCGACGTTGCGAGGACATTATCCGATTGAAACTGATGCGATCGCAGAGGAACTTGGTCCATTTGATGCTCATTTCTTAGTTCCAGCCTTTTTTGAAGGGGGGAGAACGACTCGCGATAGTATTCATTATTTGAAAGTGAATGGAGTGGATACACCTGTTCATGAAACTGAATTTGCGAAGGATTCCGTTTTTGGATACAAGCATAGCTATTTGCCTGATTACGTTGAAGAGAAGACCCACGGGCGAATTCGAGCTGATCAAGTTGAACGTTTTGTACTCGCGGATATTCGATCGGGGATTCAAGCGCGATTAGATAAGTTACAAAATAATCAATGCTGCGTTGTAGACTCTGAAACGCAATGGGATATGGATCGGTTTGCGTCAGATGTATTGGCTGTGGCATCTGAAGGGAAACGATTTTTATTTCGGAGTGCAGCGAGTTTGTTAACGTCGCTCGCGAATTTGGGAGCGCAACCGATCGCACAGGCAGAAATGGCGAAGTATGTGCGGGAAGGTAAGCCGGGTGCGGTAATTGTTGGGTCGCATGTGAAGAAAACGACTGAGCAATTGCAGAAATTGTTAGAAGCTCCGGGGACAGTTGGAGTGGAAATTGAAGTGGGGCAGTTAGTCGGGTCAAACGATGCTCACGATGCTTTGCTCAATGATGCCGTTGAGAAAATTAATGAGATTCACACTGCTGGAAACACACCTGTCGTGTATACGAGTCGGACAGAGCTAACTTTTGATGATGCTCAGACTCGGCTGAATTTTGGGGAATCGGTTTCTGGATTATTGATGGATATTTTGCAGCATTTGCCTGCGGATATCGGTTTTTTGATTAGTAAAGGTGGCATTACTTCAAATGACACTTTGAGTAAGGGATTAGCTTTAAGAACTGCGAGACTTTTAGGACAAGTTTTAGCAGGAGTTTCGATGGTCAGAACGGATTCAGATCATCCTCAGTTTCCGAATCTACCTGTCGTGCTGTTTCCGGGGAATGTGGGAGATGAGACGGCATTGGCGACGGTTTATCGGCGGTTGAGTGGGAAGTAGGGAGTGGGGAGTAAGGGGTAGGGAGTGGGAGTAGGGAATGACAACTCCCTACTCCCACTCCCCGCTTCTTGGTAAATTAATCCGAAATGACGCTTTTATTTTTGGTAGTTTAGACTATAATTAACTAAACTCTCTCAAACGCAACATCGCGCATGTTTACGACTGCTGCTCCTGTTAAGACTGCTCTGCCCCGCGACTTATTTAGCGCGATCGCAGATCTCAAACGTGAATTGAATGCGGTAATTTTGGCGCATTACTATCAAGATCCAGATATTCAGGATATCGCTGATTATCTCGGCGATTCGCTCGGTTTATCGCAGCAAGCTGCTCAGACTGATGCGGATGTGATCGTATTTGCAGGCGTTCACTTCATGGCAGAAACCGCGAAAATTCTCAATCCAGATAAGCTCGTTTTGCTGCCCGATTTGAATGCAGGATGTTCCTTAGCAGATAGCTGTCCGCCCGATGAGTTTGCTAAATTTAAGGCGAAATATCCTGATCATTTGGTAATTTCCTACATAAATTGCACCGCAGACATCAAAGCAATGAGTGACATCATCTGCACCAGTGCCAACGCGGTCAAGATTGTGAATCAGATTCCAGCCGATCAGCCGATTATTTTCGCACCCGATCGTAATCTTGGAAAATACGTGATCGAGCAAACGGGGCGGGACATGGTGCTCTGGCAAGGAAGCTGTATGGTACATGAAACGTTTTCTGAGAAGAAAATGGTGCAGTTAAAAATTCAGCATCCGGATGCAGAAGTGATTGCACATCCAGAATGTGAGGAAGTGGTGCTGCGTCACGCTGACTACATCGGCTCAACCACAGCCTTGCTGAACTATTGTCAAAAGAGCGATCGACAATCTTTCATCGTGGTGACCGAACCCGGCATCATCCACCAAATGCAGAAAGCTGCACCCGATAAGCAATTTATTCCGGCTCCTCCCTTGAATCAATGCGCGTGTAATGAATGCCCCCACATGCGATTGAATACTTTGGAAAAATTGTATTTGGCAATGAAAAATAAAACGCCAGAGATCACCCTGCCCGAATCGACTCGGATTGCAGCATTGCGTCCAATTCAGAAAATGCTGGCGATGAGCGTATAATATTCAGCGATTTGTTGCTCGATTTCGGATTGCAAACAATCAAAAATTGGGCAACAAATCCATCGGTACAGTAGTCAATGCCGATGAATATTCATACCCGGAAATCGCTCCTATGAAGCTGGCTCCTCTGGTTTGTGCAACACTGGCATTGTCGATCGCGTCTGAAAGCCTTTTTGCTCCCGTCCGCGCCCAAACACCGCTATTTCCGCCGCCGCTCACACCGCTGCCGCGCGCGACACCGCTCCCTATTCCACCTCGCACGACACCGCTGCCTGTCACGCCTCGACCCACAACACCCGCTCCCACCAATGGAGGCCTCTGTCCAGCGCAATTGGGAGGAACGCTCGATCGTATTGTCAATCAGCTTCCAGCCAGTTGGAGCGTTTTAGTTCAAACTCAAGCTCCACGAGGCACACGGCAAAATCTTTATTCTCGCAATCCTTTCACTCAGCTTGTTCCCGCTTCTAATAACAAGCTGTTCACAACCGCTGCTGCTCTGACTCGGCTGGGTGCGCAGTACCAGCTCCGGACTCCCGTTTTCGGCAATAGCAATACTTCAGACCTTGCAACTTTGCGAGTCATCGGTCAAGGAGATCCAAGTTTCAGTTCGGCACAGTTAAACTCGCTGACGCAGCAACTTCGCCAAAAAGGGATTCGACAAGTTGGGTTACTGATTGGAGATGACACGGTTTTTAGAGGGGCTGATTTTAATCCTTACTGGGATCAAGAAGATCGAGGACAAGGTTATGCACCGCCTGTCAACAGTTTGATGTTGAATCAGAATAATATTTACACTGGCGCAGTCCCCAATCCTGGAAATTACTTTGTCGGTGAGTTTCGGAACCGATTAGCCAATGCCGGGATTCAGGTCAAAGGTTCAACGCTGGTGAAACGGACTCCTGCACCTCCTGGAGAAGTAGAACTCGCGTCGGTCATTTCACCCCCGCTCTCACGCCTGATTTTTGAAACCAATCAGGAAAGCGATAATGCGTATGCAGAAGCGATTTTAAAAACGTTAGGACGGTTGCAAGACCCCAATGGATCGGATTCGACCGCGAGTGGAGTCACTGCTGTTAGATCGATCCTGTCTGAGTTGGGAGTCAATCCGAATCGCTATAGTATGGTCGATGGTTCAGGACTTGCCGATCGTAATCGTGCTAGTGCAGAGGCATTTGTGCAAACGTTGCAAGCGATGGCTGAAGGAGCCAACGCAGACGTATTTCGGCGATCGCTCGCTGTTGCAGGCGTGAGCGGAACCTTAAGTAGTCGATTCCGAAATACCCCCGCTCGCGGCATTGTTTTTGCCAAAACTGGAACAATCTCTGGTGTGGTGTCACTCTCAGGTTACGTTACGCCTCCAGGCTATTCTCCCGTTGTATTTAGTGTGATTGTGAATTCTGGCTATTCTGCTTCGACAGTTCGCGCTTCGGTTGACAGTCTAGTAGTGGCTTTAACGCGATTGCGGAATTGTTAACGACAGTTCCAGCAAGTTTCGAGCCATGCGATTTGGGTCTGACGGGGCGTTGTGATGTGTTTTGCAACGCTCCATAGTTGCACGAGCGCGATTGGAGTCTCGACTTTGACAATCAAAGGCTCATAAGCATTACAGGTACAGGCGATCCCCAATTCGCAAAGCCGGTGATAAATTTGCCAGCGATGACCGCCTTTAATCTCAATAGGATTTAAATTCATAATTTTGCGTAAAAAAATCTTTCTCAGTAAGACTCGAAGACTGGAGTTCCGAATTTGCACAGTTTTGTAAGGATACAGCCTCCGGGGGATCAGGTTCGGATTGCTCTTGAGCATTCATCTGCTTTACCCAATTAATAATGGTGTTGTGGCTAACTCCTGTTGTTCTCTCGATCGCTCTAAATCCGATGCCATCGCGATACATTTTCAGACAAATTTGCTTGGCATCGTCGGAATATCCTTTGGTCGATCGCGCTGCGACAAATTGACGACCACAGCTTTTACAGCGATAGTTCTGTTTTCCTCGGCAGTGCCCGTTTTTATTAATCTGGGTTGAGCCACAGCTAGGGCATTTCATGACTTACTTGTGCAGCAGCATTCTAGGAGGAAGTTGATATGAATGAAACGAAAAATTTCTAGATAAAATCTTTTCTCAATTGCGATTTGAAATGAATAAAAACATACAGAATTTCACTTGATTTCTCATAGAAAATGCGCCAATTATGTAGAAGAAAGTGGTTGTACAGATATCATTCCAGCGTTTCTGAACTGTCTTGTTTTTACAGCTAAGCTCTCTAGATCATTAGGAGAATAAAATGTCCAGCACGCAAGTTTTGATACGTCAATTTGGTCAAATCGCTGAAAACCCAGTTTTACTCGATCACACAACAACCGAGCCAGTTTGCGAAGGTTTGAATGCTTTGCTCGCAAGTTTTCAAGCACTGTATTTGCAGTATCAAAAGCATCATTTTGTTGTCGAAGGTGCAGAGTTTTACTCGCTTCATGAGTTTTTTGAAACAAGCTATGAGGCTGTGCAAGACCATGCTCATGAAATTGGGGAGCGCCTCGAAGGCTTGGGCGGCGTTCCAGTCGCAAGCTTCTCAAAGTTGGCTGAGTTATGCTGTTTTGCGCCAGAACCGGATGGAGCCTACAGTTGTCGATCGATGTTGGAGCACGATCTAGTCGCAGAACAGGCAATTATTGACCTACTGCGTCGTCAGGCTGCTCAAGCAGAAAGCCTCGGCGATCGCGCAACGCGCTTTTTGCTAGAAAAGATTTTGTTGGCAACAGAAGATCGAGCATTCCATGTTGCTCACTTCCTAGCACCGGATAGCTTGAAGCGATAGATTTCTGGGTGGTCTAAGCCTCCTTAGAGTAAAAGTTTTTCTCAAAATCAACGCAAGAACCCCACAGCCTCTTCCCAAAAAGAAGGGGCTTTTTATCTGAATTGAGCAGTTTATTGAAATCTCTTGTCAATAAAGAAGATAAGCCAATCAATAATATGTGTCAAGAGTTGGTCACAAAAAAGCTGCTAGTCAGCGCAGCAACAGCCAACTAGCAGCTCATTTTTATGAACTGAATTATTGCGGTGCAACTTTATCTTTGAAGCCTTTACCTGCGGCAAACACAGGAACGCGAGTTGCAGGAATTTGGATCGCAGCACCTGTTGCAGGGTTACGACCTTCACGGGCTTGACGTTCCCGCGCTTCAAAACTGCCAAATCCGACGATTGTTACTTTGTCGCCGCTTGCCACGGTTTCAAGGATGGTATCGACCATTGCGCTGAGAATTGCATCAGCTTCTTTCTTGGTGACACTCGCCTTTTGAGCGATCGCATCAACTAATTCACCTTTGTTCATTTACGTGTCCTCACAATGATTCCTACATTGGTTCGCTGCATTGTAGTGCAAGATTTTCAAAAGTTCAATCGTACTATGCAAATTTGCGTCACAATAAGACACCGTAAGGGTTTGAGGGATATCCGTATATGATCGTACCAGCGACATGCTCTCCAGGAATTGCAGCAGGAATGGCTGCATTGCAGATGTTTTACAACGCCGGGACGGGGCTTTGGGACTCGGCAAATTGGTGGAATGCGGCGAATGCACTCGAAGCCACGATCGAGTATTCAAGATTAACGGATTCACTCACCTATCGGGGCAACATTTTCAATACGTTTTATCAAAAGCCGCGCTACGCAAATTTTATTAATCCCTGGTTTCGAGATGATGATGGTTGGTGGGCGATTGCTTGGATCAGAGCCTATGATCTCACAGGTGAAAAGCGGTATTTAGATCAAGCTAAGTTGATCTTTTGGGATATGACGAAAGGTTGGGATAACGTCTGTGGGGGCGGGCTTTACTGGCATAAGCGCGAATTGAACTACAAGAATGCAATCACAAATGGATTATTGCTATCGGTTGCAGCAAAATTGAATCTCCGTGAACCGGAAGACAAACGATATTTAGAATGGTCGCAAAAGATTTGGAAATGGTATCAGCAAAGCGGAATGATCAATGCTGAGAATCTGGTGAATGATGGTTTAGATTACGAGACTTGTCGAAATAATGGCAAAACGACTTGGACTTACAATCAGGGAGTTTTGATTGGGGGACTCGTCGATTTATATCGGGGGACAAATGACCCTGAATTGTTGCAACAGGCAGAAGCGATCGCCGATGCGTCGATCGTCAAACTTGCCCGAAACGGAATTTTACGCGAACCCTGCGAAGATAACAATGATTGTGGCAATGATGGACCGCAATTTAAGGGCATCTTCATGCGGAACTTAGCCGAGTTGTATCGAGTCAGCCCAAAACTGAGCTATCGAGAATTTATTACTCGAAATGCAGAGTCGATTTGGGCAAATCGCAATCAGAACGATCAATTTGGACTCGATTGGGCAGGAAATGTTGATCAAGCCGATGCGAAACGGCAAACGAGCGCGATCGATGCTTTGAATGCAGCCATTGCCTTGAGAACAACTTGGACAGGCATTCAACCCAAATTGAGCGCTGATACAACAAAGTTCAATGTTTCAGTCGCTTGCTCAGGTCGGTATGATTTGCAATTTCGGTACGCCTCGCCTGAAAGTGCTGTGAGATATCTGTATGTGAATGGAAAAAGTTTGGTCGATCGACAACTTTTCCCAAAAACAGGTGCATTAGATCAATGGCAAACTGTCACCGTTGAGAATGTCTGGCTGAATACAGGTGATAATGCCATCTCGGTAATTTTTAATTCGAGTAAAGGCAGCCAAAATCCTCTTTCTGTCAATGCATTATCGATCGATGTGTCGCGCAGGTTGAAATGAACCAGATTAAACAACTCTATCGTCAGATCAAATCTGGAATCGAACTCAGTGTTTGGGAAACATCGCTGATCAAAGAGCGCATGACCGATTGGGCACAGCTTCAACGGTATGAGCAGGCGAATCGCGGTGTCAAACAGGCTGAAGTGATTTTCTTTGGCGATTCCATTACTGATCAGTGGGATTTATCGCTGTATTTTCCAAATCAGTCTTATGTCAATCGTGGAATTTCCGGGCAAACGACTCCTCAAATGCTGGTTCGATTTCGTCCTGATGTGATTAATCTGCATCCCAAAATTGTTGTTTTTCTTGCTGGAACTAATGATATCGCAGGCAATACGGGACATATGACGATCGAGCAAATTCAGAATAATTTTATGTCGATCGCAGATCTCGCAAAGGCACATCAGATCCGACTCATCTTTGCTTCGATTCTTCCGGTCAGCGAGGAACGATCCATCACTCGACCTCTTACCAAGATCCAAATGCTCAATCAGTGGATCATTGAATATTGTGAGACAAATCATCTCATTTATCTGGACTACTACAGTTCGATGGTGGATGAGCGAGGATATTTGCGATCGCACCTTTCGGACGATGGGTTACATCCGAATGACGCTGGATACCAGATCATGGCTCCGCTTGCAGAAGCCACGATTCAGAAAGCTCTCTAACGCCATCTCACAAATGAATTTTACCTATGCAGAAGGATGTAGCAGAAATGAATTTTACCTATGCAGAAGGATGAAAAAGCTTTTCAGGAGGGAGAAACTAAAAATAACTTCTGCAATCTAGATTTATGGCACGACCCACTTCTCAAAAAACTGGTAAAAACTTGCTCGCGCTTCCAAGTACGATCGCGCAGCATTCTTTGGGCTGGATTCGACGCATTTTACCGAGATTAGGACATGCCTTAGATTTTGTCGATACCATTCCTTTGCTGAAAAATCCGATTGTTAGACGATTCGCAGGAGTGTTGAGATTGGAGTGGTTACTTGGGCTGACAGGTCAAGTGAACCTAGAAAAAGCGGAAGCAGAAGTGAAAAAGCTTCAGCAACAATTTCCGAACGAAACACCGAGCCAAATCTCGCATCGATTGATGGTGAAAAAAGCAATTCAAGCAGGTGGTACGGGCTTAGTGACCAGCATTTTGCCTGGATTTGCTGTGGCATTTCTCGCACTTGATATCGCGGCAACAACGGCACTACAAACTGCTTTAGTCTATGAAATTGCTGCTGCCTACGGATTGAATCTGCGGGATACAGCCCGAAAAGGTGAAGTGTTAGCGATTTTTGGACTCGCGCTCGGTGGCGGCAACGCATTGAAGGCAGGCTTGAAGTTTTTACGCAATGTTCCGCTTGCTGGAGCCGCGATCGGTGCCAGTACAAATGCGACGATCCTCTATTCCGTCGGTTATGCCGCAAGTCGATTCTACGAAGCTCAGATCCAAGAGGCTTCTGAAGTTCCCAAGACCGAAACCTTGAAGACGATTCAGCAACAGAGCGAAGCTTATCTCAATGTCGCGATCGCTCAGCAAGCAATTGTGGATCAAGTCCTTGCACATATGCTTTTAGTGAGCTATCCAGAGAAAACTTGGGAAGATATTTTGCCTGAGTTAAAACAATTGCAGTTAGAACCGTCTTCAATGAAGACGATCGCAGCTCACTTAAAGTCACCTCAGCCTTTAGCTAGCTTGTTGGATCAACTGAACTGCGATTTTGCCGCTCCTCTGTTAGCTCAATGTCGTCGGATTGCAGAGAGTACAGGCGGAATTTCTCAGCCAGAAGCAGATGTGTTGAACGCGATCGAGCAAAAGTGTCAGACTTCATTCATCGACGCTTAGCGATCTATTTTAAACAGATCTTAAAGGATTGACGTATTGAAAGAAGTTTCTAAGCGCCAATAGGGTTTATCTCGATCAACTGCAGCCAAAAGGACAAAACTCGCGTACATTACAAGATGGAGAATCGAGGGTGTTTTTATCGGGGTGGTCGTCTTTGTCATAAACTTCTACAAGATTTGTATCGTATGTTCTCAAAAAACTACGGGACGGGTTCCTTGCGAGTTGCGACCCTTGCACTAGCAGGAACGATTGGACTAGTTACGTCTGGATGTGAAAATTCGACGCTCTCCAGTGTCCCCCAAGTACAAGCTGGACCGACTCCACCTCGACAGCCACAGATTGCACCAGTCTCTGAGGCGCAAGATTCCAGTTCAACCACTAGAACGCGAAACTTCACGGTTTCAGATGGAATGAGAACAGTTGGAACGATGACGATCGCTGCAGACGGAACCGCAATTCTGAAAATTCAAGATCCGAAAACTTCGGCTGTCGAATATCACGGCAACTTCTCTAGTCCAGCTGCTCTTGACGATCGCAAAGCGCCTCTGCCCGAAGTCAATCAGGTCTATCCACTCACGCCTGAAGGGCAGAGTGAGAATCGCTGCGTGAGTGGGGATACAGCTTGCGAATTTCCGCTCAGCCAAATGACCCATCAAGTCTCGGAAGTCGCTGTGCAAGATGAGAGTCTGGTTAACCATGACGATCGCTTTATCTATCAAGACTTTAGCTCTTCTTTCTTCCAACAAGTGCTAGAAATCAATCGCGATTGTGGACTCAGTATGGTGGCTGCTCCCTGCTCTACTCGCGTTTATGCTTTCAAAGACGGCAGCCTGACGACGAAATTTATTGACACTGAATCGACAGAAGAATACACAATGATGTTCCAGCAACCTGTGACAGAGGAAGTTGCTTTCAGTTATCTCGCAATCTTGAATGATGGTAAAGCAGTTGACTTCACTTCATCTACATCTGACCAACCCCATTCGCAAAGCTGTCCTGATGACACTACACGCACTGCCTCCTACTGCAAAGCTGAACTTCTTTTTAATGCAGATGGAGCCGTGTCAGGAGTCAAATTGACTCATATCAAACCGAAACGGAATCGTTAGCAGGAATAGACGGGGAAGTGTATACCGCTACGCTAAAGCAAGAGGCCTAGCTGAATAGGGTGCAATACCCCGATATCAGCTTTGCTCAAGTGTCCATTTTCAGACTTGCCGATCGCACAACTGCTTGAATTAACCCTTCCAAGGTAAATTCTTCGGCTTCAATCTCAACGCGCCCTAACAAGGCTCGACAAGTTTTAGAAGTCTGTGGACCGATCGACGCGAACCGCACTTTCTCTAAATGTTGGCTCCAATTATCCCCGATCGCTTTTTGCAACAATTCGCAGAAATGCTTGACGGTTTTAGAACTCGCGAAGGTAACGATATCAACTTTGTGAGCTTGAATCGCCGCGATCGCAGTGGCATCAGGAATTCTCGGACAAGTGGATTGATAGGCGGCAACTTCTGTGACAATTGCCCCGCGATCGCTAAATGCACGCACGAGCACGTCCCGCCCGCCTGTCTCAACGCGCGGAAACAAAATTTTCTTTCCTTCGACTGAGACTGGAAAATTGATCACCATCGAATCCGCCACAAAATCTGGCGGGATAAAATCTGGCTGTAATCCGCGTTGTCTCAATCGTTGAGCCGTTTTCTCGCCAACCACGGCAATCTTAATGCCCGACAGTCCCCGGACATCTTGAAGTTGAGAACCCAATCGCTCAAAGAAATAATCGACTGCATTCGTCGAAGTCAGAATTAGCCAATCGAATTCGTTTATTTTCGCGATCGCTTGATCTAATCCCGCCCAACTCGACGGCGGCACAATCTCGATCGTCGGCATTTCCAGCACACTTGCGCCATAGTTTTGCAGCGAGTAAGCGAACTGACTCGACTGTCCTGCGGCGCGGGTGACGATGATAGTTTTGTTAAAAAGAGGCAAATTCATAAAAACGATCGCAGTCGAACGACTTCCCCAATCACGATCACACAAGGCGATAATCGCTGGGGTGTCACCTGCGACAGGATTTCATCGAGTGTACTACTCCAGATTTCTTGTTCAGGATGTCCAGCCCACCGAATAATTGCGATCGGGGTCTGTTCTGATTTTCCCTGACGACGTAGCTCTTCGACAATTCGTGGTAAATGTTTACCTCCCATTAAGATCACGAGCGTGTCAATTTGAGCCAAGACTTGCCAGTTTAATCGCTCGGGTTCATGCGCTGTAATCACCGTAAATCCACGGCTTAAGACCGGATCAGTCAAGGGGATATGGGCGAACAGCGGAGCGGCTAAAGCTGAGGAAATACCGGGAACAACTTCATAGTCACAATTTGCCGCTTTGAGCGTTTGAATTTCCGAAGTGGTTCGTCCAAAGATGAACGGATCTCCACTTTTGAGCCGAACGACTTTTTTGCCCTGTTGACAGTGCTCGACGAGTAAGCGATCGATATCTTCCTGCTTCATGCTAGGTTGTCCCCCTCGCTTCCCAACATTCAGCTTCAAACAGGTGTCCGCTACCAATTCTAAAAACTGCGAATCGACCAACGCATCGTAAACGAGAACTTCAGCCTGAGTGAGCAATTGATAAGCTCGCATCGTCAAATTTCCAATATCTCCGGGTCCTGATCCCACTAAAAAAACTTTGCCTGACATTGCTTAACCTAGAAAACAAGCGGCTGGAAAAATCAAATATTCTAAGAAAAACAGCTTCCAAATGACTTGATAAAAGCGAGCGACTTCTACTTTGTCGTGTAGATCGATTTTGTAGCTGCGAAACCACAAGGTTGCTAATACTATCAGATGGCTCACCATCAAAAAAGGCGCATTGACACCCGGTAAAAAAGGCGCGATCGCCACAATCGATAGATAACACCCGGTCAAAACTGCCCGCGATAAATTGAACACCGGGCGCTGTCCCAGTCTCAAGGTCAATGTGCGAATGTTGTATCGTCGATCGCCTTCTGTATCTGGCATATCTTTGAAAATTGCGATCGCAAACGTAAACACCAAAATAAAGATGGTCAACGCCCAAACTTTCGCGGGAATGGGAAAGCCCTGATTGAAATGCAAGAACAATCCCAAATTCACGATCATGCCTCTGACCGTAAAGATGCACAGCGATGCCCAAAACGGAAATCGCTTCAATCGCACAGGCGGCAAAGAGTAGAGTGTGCCGATCGCTAAACTCAGCCCAACCATTCCGAACAAATAAGGACTCTGGGACGCGGCAACTGCGATCGCGATGATTCCTGTCAGTACCACCAGCAGTCGCCCTTGCTGAACTGAGAATTCGCCCGAAGCTAAGGGAAGATGCGGCTTATTAATGCGATCGATCTCGATATCTTCAAGTTGGTTCAACCCCACAATGTAGACATTGCCACACAGACAGGCAATCAGAGGCGCGATCAACAAGGTCGGATGCAGCAATAATTCGCGATTGCCAGCAAGCACGATCAGATATAGCCCCAACACACTTAATGACGTTCCAATCACTGTATGAGGGCGCGAGAATTTCCAGAAAGCATAGAGCCAAGGGGCATAGCGTTGAACGAGATTCGATGATTTATTCGATGACTTGTTGGATGATTTGTAAGAAGTTCGACTCATAACTTTCTGGAATCTTGACCCCTAAACCCTACCGTGGTTCTAAACTTTCTTGCCGCAAAGCAAGCCAAATTTAATTAATCCGCGTTTGTACCCTTGCTGCATTGATCCCAGCGAGAGCGCGGCTTGAATGGTTGTCCAGCCCGATGTAAGCAAGCCAAAAATTGCACCAGGCGTAAAAGCGGAATCGATCACGACATTCCAAAATGGAGCCACAGCCGTTGACCAGTCTGCGGTTTGGATGTCTTGCAGTCCAATCTTTTGCGCGATCGCGGTGTATTCCGGCAATGAGATCACATACGGCAAGCAATACACGCGATAAATCTCAGCTAACCGTTTGCGATCGTCGATCGTCAGCGGCACTTGATCCGTCGGACGATGACACCAAGTTGCCATAATAAACGTCCCACCCGGTTTAAGCACTCGATAGCATTCGGCTAAGAATTTCTGCTTATCCGGCATGTGTTCGCCGCTTTCCAGCGACCACACTAAATCAAAGGAATTATCCTCGAAGGGCATATTCAGCGCATCAGCGACTTGAAAATTGGCGGAAATCTGAGCCACTCTCGATCGTTCTTTTGCCCGATTTGCCTGCACTGGACTCAGGGTGATTCCCGTTGCTTCCGCTCCAAATTTTTCAGCCAAATAGAGCGAACTTCCTCCGATGCCGCATCCGACATCCAGGATTTTCTCTGCTTTTGTGATCCCCGCCCACGTCAGTAATTCTTCGATCAGATCAATCTGTGCCTGTCTGCGCTCCTTTTGGGTCTTGCCGTCTGCGCCGTAATAGCCGTGATGCATGTGCTCGCCCCAAACTTGCTCCCATAAGCCAGAGGACGCATCGTAAAACTGCTGGATTTGCTCAGATAAGGTTGAAGTCATAGACAGCCCTAGGAAATGTATTCAATCTATCAAATTGATTGATAAGAATTCGAGCATTTTAATCTTAAGAAAATCTATTGATTATGAGAATTGAAGATAGTAATAAAAAATACGAATTTGCACAGTTGATGCTGTAGCCCTATGTTTATGTCTAAGGATGAATACCAACAGGAGTACTTTTGCTTGGGGGTGAAGAAAAAACTACCCTGTTGGATGCTGTGCGCTGCTTTCGGGGATCGCTTTAATTAAGAATATCTTGAAAGAAAAGAGATAGAAAATCGGATCGAAATCTAATGCATAGGTTGAGAGATTCATACATAGATATGGGTATGTTGAAGCTGAAATAAGCAGAATTGATTCACTGAGTTAATTCATCAACACTTCAACTAACTCTCTTCTGAAGTTCACGGAAATCTAAGACTGCTTGTGTATCTTGTAAGTGAGAAAACACAAGTTCTTCTCTTCTTCTCTCTGTTGATGGCTACTCTCTCTCGTTTGTCTGGAAGGTCAATTATGTCTGAAACCCATTTCGACTCCAACTTGATCGCTCGCCCACCTCAAAAGTTCGATTTCCTACAACCACTCCGCAACTGGTTCGACTCGATTCAAATCCACGATCGTAGAGCTGCTCACTTCGTCTGCAAGCTGATTCCAGCACAATGCCCGTTTGAACGCGATATCAAGCTGTTTGGACGCACGATCGCGCATATCCCCCCCATGTGCAAATTGAATCCCCTGTATGACCAATTTGTCGGTCTAAGATTCCGAGCATTGTGCTATTTAGTCGATGAATGCGGCGAAATGGTCGTCTAAGCAAGCTTCGAGATTAATTGAGTCGAATCGAGATCTTTACCAATAAAGACCAGTCGAGTTTGTCTCAGTTCATCAGATCGCCACGGTCGATCGTAGAAATGCTCAAACCTGGAACCCACCCCCTGCATGACGAGCCGCATCGGTTTATTTGGCACTGCCACGAACCCTTTGACTCGATAAATCTCCTGCTCCTGGACGAGTTTTTCTAAACGCGATCGCAACTGTTCCGGATCAAAGGCTTGATCCAAAATTAAATGAGTCGAGTTAATCTCATCGTCATGGTCGTGTTCTTCTTCTGTATCGTGATGACTCGGACGCGCTTCTAAATGATCTTCTACCGCCGCATTGAACCCTAGAAGCAAGTTTGGATCAAGCTCTCCTGCCCGCCCATTTTCCACAATTTTGACAGCTCTTGGAAGCTCCTGCTCGACGAGCGATCGCACATTCTCCTGAGCCTCACGGTCTACGAGATCCGTCTTATTTAAAATCACTAAATCAGCGCAAGCTAGCTGATCTTCAAACAATTCTTGCAGCGGCGTTTCGTGGTCAAGATTGGGATCGGCTTGTCGCTGTGCTTCGACCGCTTGCAAATCCGCCGCAAGCGTTCCGGTTGAAACCGCTTCGCAATCGACAACGGTGATCACACCATCGACTGTAGCTGCATTACGAATCTCATGCCAGCGAAATGCTTTGATCAACGGTTTTGGTAAAGCTAAGCCAGAGGTTTCAATCACGATCGAGTCTAAACTGTCTCTGCGCTTGAGCAATTCCAACATCGTGGGCAAAAACTCTTCTTGCACTGTGCAGCAGAGGCAACCGTTCGTCAATTCGACAATATTACTCGTCTCATTACTCGTCTCGTCTTCGGGGCAAACCTGGCAAGATTTCAGAAGTTCGCCATCAATGCCCATTTCCCCGAACTCATTCACCAACACAGCAATTCGCCGTCCCTGATTATTTTGTAACAGGTGACGAATCAGCGTAGTCTTTCCACTTCCTAAAAAGCCAGTAATGACAGTAACCGGAATCTTCGCAGCCATAAATTCAGTCCATTTAGTCTAAAGCTTAGATTCTCAGAAGTTGGATGTTTGCAAAATCCCGACTTCTCGCATCACGCGGAATCTTTCACGATCGCGCTAATCATACCAATTCCAACAACGAATCCTGAAAACTTGATGGGTTTCTTCACCAAGCCTCCAGGATTCAAAAAATGAGAATTTAATCTCAAGACTCGAATTATTCAGCCTATTCAGCCGTTGCCAACTCTGTGCTGCCGCGTGCGCGTCTGCGGGTCAACGCATTGAACAATGCTTGTCCAATTGCTTTGATCAGGTTGCCTTCTAGCTCTTTGAACATGTGCATGTTCATGCCAAACGCATCGTTTGCTTCTTCGACAATTCGATCAGCAGTTGCTTCATCAATATCCATCGAATCCAAACGTGCCCGATACTCTTTCTTGAAGGCTTTCTCATCAGAGATATGTTTGAACTCATAGAAGCTCGTGCCTTCGCCTTCTGTGAGATTCATGCCGTTTTGAGCAATTTTCTTGAGGATTTGACCACCCGACAAGTCGCCAATATAGCGCGTGTAAGAGTGAGCAATCAGCAACTCAGGATTGCTTTGTCCGACTTGATGAATTCGAGCGACATAGGACTGAGTGGCATCCGATGGAGCGACTTGATCGCGCCAGTTCTTACCGAAGTAGTAAGCAAGATCCTGTTCTAGCGTTTCTTTCCGTTCAAGCTCTGGGAAGTAGATTTTCGACAAGATCGGATGATCTTTGTGTCGGCGCATCTCTTCTTCCATTGCCGAATAGACAAAGTAAAAGTTTGCAACGAGCTTGCGATAAGATTCTTTCTCAACCGTTCCTTTCAAAAAGCACGCGATGAATCCGGTGTTTTCCGCCATCGTGTGAGCTTTCTTGGTTCCTTCGCGAAGTTTTGTTGCTAAATTACTGCTCATTCTAAACTTCCCAACACTGTAAATTTAAGTGATCTGCTGACGTGTCATTTTACAGATGATCCCAAGTTTTAGCTTAAGGGCTTGTATCCATTGCTGTGTAAGGCTTTGAATCAAGAACTTAATGGTGACCGTAGAAATCATCATGTTGCGCTATTTGTTAAGGTAATCCGTTTTGATGAGCGTTTTTATTACAAATTCTTACATCGGATGCAAGCTGCTCCTCGATACGAGATTCACGTTACTTTAATTTCAGCACTCTATTTTTTAGTCAATGCTACTTTTTAGTAAATGCTACAAGATGCCCTGACTTGGATTCAAAATCTTGGCGCGACAGGCGCGATCGTGTTCATCCTGCTCTATATGTGCGCTGCTGTTCTCTGGATTCCGGGAACGCTGCTCACGCTAGGGGCAGGGCTTGTCTATGGACTTTTTCTTGGTTCACTTTATGTAGCAATTGGGGCGACTTTAGGCGCGATCGCAGCTTTCCTAGTTGGGCGATATGTTGCTAGAGATTGGGTATCTCGACGCATTGAAGCGAATGCGAAGTGGAAAGCGATCGACCAAGCAGTTGCAAAAGAAGGATTGAAAATTGTTATCCTTACCCGATTGTCTCCCGTATTTCCATTCACGTTATTAAATTATGCGTTTGGTGTGACCCAAGTTTCATTAAAAGATTATGCGATCGGCTGTCTCGGTATGATTCCAGGCATCATCATGTATGTCTACATCGGCTCGCTTGCCGGAAATTTAGCAACATTAGGCAAAGCACCCTTGAGTTCAGAAGCACAACTAGCGCAATGGGGACTTCGAATCGTTGGGCTAATCGCTACAGTAGTCGTAACAGTCTATGTGACACGAATTGCGCGAAAAGCGTTGCAAGATAGCGGGGTCGAAGATTCATGAGCCTGATTTCTCCTGATGATGTTCACAATCAACTCTTGGTTTCGCGGGTGCATCCGCCGGATTGGGTGAATCCGCAACCGAGCGATCGCTATGATTTGGTGGTTCTAGGCGCAGGAACGGCAGGTTTAGTCGTTGCAGCAGGAGCCGCCGGACTGGGGATCGGACTGAAAGTGGCGCTGATCGAAAAATATTTAATGGGCGGAGATTGCTTGAATGTCGGCTGTGTTCCGTCTAAATGCATGATTCGATCGTCGAGAGTCGTGGCTGAGATGCGAGATGCTCGATCGTTTGGTGTGATTCCTCCGGATACGATTGAAGTCGATTTTCCGGCTGTGATGGAACGAATGCGTCAATTGCGAGCAGGCATCAGTGAAAATGATTCAGCCGATCGATTTAAGAAATTAGGCGTGGATGTCTTTCTGGGTGAAGCGAGCTTTTTGGATCGCGATCGCATTCAAGTGAGCGATCGCGTTCTCAACTTCAAAAAAGCCGTGATTGCGACTGGAGCACGGGCGCGTGACCCTAAAATTTCAGGATTAGCAGAAGCAGGATATTTGACGAATGAAACAGTTTTTTCATTAACCGATCGTCCTCGTCGCTTGGCTGTGATTGGCGGCGGTGCAATTGGCTGTGAATTGGCACAGACCTTTCAGCGCTTAGGCTGTGAAGTGATGCTATTTCATAAACATGCTCGGTTACTCGATCGAGAAGATCCTGACGCTGCCGAACTGCTTCAGCAAGTTTTTCTCAAAGAAGGCATTCGCGTGATCTTGAATTGCAACATTGATCAAGTTAGATCTTCTACTGAAGGGAAAGTGATCGATGCAAACGGCGAGAGCTTTGTCGTCGATGAAATTCTTGTGGGTGCAGGTCGTGCCCCGAATGTAGAAGGATTGAATCTGGAAGCGGTGGGGGTGAACTACGATCGCAAAGGTGTCAAAGTCAACGACTTCTGCAAACGACCAATCCGCGCATCTATGCAGCAGGTGACATCTGTATGGATTGGAAATACACACATGCGGCAGATGCTGCGGCGCGGATTGTGATTAAAAACGCTTTGTTTTCACCGTTTGGGTTTGGTCGATCGAAACTCAGCAGTTTGACCATGCCTTGGGTCACTTACACCGATCCCGAAATTGCGCATGTCGGGATCTACGAAAGCGATGACGCTGAACTGATTAAAATCACCTTAGATAAGGTCGATCGTGCGATTGCCGATGGAGAAACCAACGGCTTCATCAAATTACTGCATCGAACAGGATCAGACGAAATTCTTGGAGCCACGATCGTCGCGCGTCATGCCGGAGAAATGATCAGCGAAATCACAACCGCGATCGTCGGGAAACGCGGACTCAACACCTTATCTACCGTCATTCATCCTTATCCCACTCAAGCCGAAATGATCAAAAAAGCCGCAGATGCCTACCGCCGAAAACTGCTCACTCCCACTAGCCGAAAACTCTTAGGACTGCTCACCAAATTTTCTTAAAGCGTTCATGAAGGCTTCACCGCTGACATCGGTTCAGAATTGTTAAGCTAGGAGCGCGCTATAGCCAGATGATATGCAGCCCCTATTCACCCAGTCGCTTAAGGTCGAAACCCTAAATTTCACGATCGACAACCTTCCCCCTCACCTGCATGGGATAACACTCGTTCAACTCTCTGACCTGCACTTTGACGGAGAGCGATTATCTGAAAAAATTCTGAATCAAGCGATCGAGATTACCAATCAAGCCGCAGCCGATTTCATCGTCATCACAGGCGACTTTGTGACTGATGATCCGCAGCCGATTTATGAACTTGTCCATTATTTGAAACAGTTAAAAGCTAGATCAGGAATTTATGGCATTTTGGGCAATCACGACTTATATCGCCGCGATAGTCAGCAAATTATCATTGATGCTCTAGCCAACATTCATATTCAAATTCTCTGGAATGAAATCGTTTATCCGGTTGGATCAGAACTTGCCCTAGTTGGACTCGCAGACTTTTGGTCGCCTGCCTACAAACAATCTAGCGAAGTCATGGATCAACTTCCTGCCGACTTGCCGCGCATTGTGCTCGCTCACAATCCCGACTGCGCCGAATCCCTACAAAAATGGCGAGTCGATCTGCAACTTTCAGGACATAGCCACGGTGGGCAAATCATCATTCCAGGCATTGTCAATATTTCAGCCTTTTGCGCCTATCTCTATCGCATCCTTCCCAAGAAAATCAAGTACAGAATTCCAGTTCTCGCTGCCTGTTACCGAGTTATGAAACATTGGGAATGGGTCAAAGGACTGCATCACATTGGCAAGAATCGACTTTATGTCAATCGTGGATTAGGAACTTACTTTCCAGGTCGATTGTTCTGTCCTCCCGAAGTGACGATCATCACGCTGAATGCTAGCGATTGTGATTCTCCATCCCCGCGCTGATCAATTTCCTCGGTTGCGTGACCATACTGGAAAAGGCAATTTAGTTTTGCCTCCTATTGTTCAGTGACTTAGGCGTTTCCCGTGTGAATGACCTAGACTTGGAGCGACCCACCATCTTGGTAGTAGACGATCATCCTTCGAGCCGGATGACCGCTGTAGCTTTGCTTTCTGTAGAAGGCTACGATGTCATTGAAGCAGAAAGCGGCGCGACTGCACTTGCACAACTTCAGCAAACGAATCCTGACCTGATTTTGCTCGATGTGATGATGCCAGGCATGGATGGGTATGAAGTGTGCCGTCGCCTCAAAGAAGATGAACTCACTCGTTTAACGCCAGTCGTCTTTATTACAGCATTAGACGATCGCCGATCGCGGCTCCGCGGCATCGAAGCCGGGGGCGACGACTTCTTGACCAAACCCTTTGATCAATTAGAACTCTCGGCACGAGTCAAATCGCTCGTGCATCAGAAACGCCTGAATGAAGATTTAGATCACGCAGAAAAAGTGTTGTTCTCAATTGCGAGAACCGTTGAAAGTCGCGATCCAAATACTGGAGATCACTGTGAAAGACTGGTGATGCTGGGAAAAGCATTCGGTGAATTTTTGGGATTAACGCGATCGCAAATTCGCGACTTGATGTGGGGTGGATATTTGCACGATATCGGCAAAGTAGGCATCCCCGATGCTGTGCTGCTGAAAACAGGACGACTCACTCCTGAAGAGTTTCAGATTATGAAACAGCATGTCCTGATCGGCGAAAAAATCTGTCAACCGCTGCGAACCATGCGCGGCGTTGTCCCGATCATTCGGCATCATCATGAACGTTGGGATGGGTCTGGCTATCCGGATGCCTTGAAAGGCGATGACATTCCTTTTTTGGCACAAGTGTTTCAAATCCTTGATATTTATGATGCGCTGACCAGCGAACGCCCCTATAAAAAAGCATTTTCACCTGAAGAAGCGTTGAGAATCATTGCAGAAGAAACAAGAAAAGGCTGGCGTAATCCAGATTTGATTGCAGAATTCAGCGATTTTATTCAAGCGATCGAACTGCAATTCAAGAGTGAACCGATTTGGTTTGAAAAATATGTCAAAGCAGTGAATCGTATCTGACAGTTAAGCTGTATCAGAATTACCTTACTTTTCAAAAAGCTTGTTCTAAAATAGGCTCAAGGGTCAAGTGTAGAGCGCTTTGAATGCGATCTGAAGATTCATGAAGTGTGTGATTTAATCATTCTTTTGGAGGCGCGATGTTAGTCATCCTAGCGGGCGAACAACTCCTTTCACCCCAGCAAGTTTGCCAGAACTGCTTAATGGCAGATCAAAGTGGACAACCCAGATGGCGGCAGGGTCAACTGCGTTGCGGGCAGGCAATTTTGAAACTGGGGGAAAAGACCCCAGATCAGTTTGAGTGCCAGATGGGATTTCGGGTGGCAAATATTGAATAAGGTGGAAGTGCGCTATTCTGGGCGTATCCCAATTCATCTGAATACGAACGAGGAGAACTGAGTTATGACGTGGCGCGGCTCTACAACGGTGTCTGATCGCATTTTTGCTTGTCTAGTGTATCTCTTACCCTTATTAGATGTAGTGGGCTTCGTTGGGCGGATCTTGCTGGCGACGGACTCGTTTCTCAGTCCACTGGTTGCGATCGTTGCCTTGCCGCTGGCTCCACTCCTCTCGATTTACACCGGATTCATTCCGTTAATTGTGTTCTTTGCGCTGTTCCTACTGGTGGTGCGCAACGAAAATGTGCCGCACTTTATCCGATTCAATACCATGCAAGCGATTCTGTTTGGAATTTTATTGAGTTTGGTCAGCATTATCTGGCAATTTGCACTATCCCCTATTTTTGGTATGGGCTTGTTGACGCAAACGCTATTCAACGCTGTCTTTTTAGGGATGATTGTGGCAGTCGGGTATTCGATCGTGCAATCTGCATTGGGACGTTATGCAGAAATTCCCACGATCTCAGATGCCGTCTATATGCAGGTGCGCTAATCCTGTAATTGGGCTTGGCGAACGGGTAAGCGTTCGCCAACCGTATTTTCTAAGAAGCCGATGCCTTCGATTTCAACCCGAACTCGATTGCCAATCTGCATGGCTCCCACACCTTCAGGAGTGCCCGTTAAAATCACATCTCCAGGGAGTAGGGTCATCACTTGGCTAATGTAGGAGACTAGGAAATCCGGTGAAAACACCATATTTCCGATCGAATCAGATTGAACGGGGGCTTCATTCAAAAAAGTTTGGATGCGCGCATCGGGATTAATGTCTCTGACAATCCAAGGACCTAAGGGGCAGAACGTATCGAAGCCTTTGGCTCGCGTCCACTGCCCATCTTTTTTTTGTAGATCTCGGGCAGTGACATCGTTTGCGATCGTATATCCCCAAATTTTACTGTGGGCTTGTTGAGGGGTGCAGTCTTTTGTGCGATCGCCAATCACTAGCGCTAATTCTCCTTCATAATCGACTCGCTCAGATTGCGGTGGATACAAAATCTCAGCGTCCAACGGAATGATGGTGGTGGTGGGTTTGAGGAATAAAAGCGGCTCTTGGGGCACAGGGGTTCCCATTTCAGCGGCATGACTGGCGTAGTTTTTGCCGACTGCAATAATTTTCGAGGGCGCACAGGGGGCAAGCAGCCGATATTCAGCGGCATTTAGTCGATGCTCTGTCAGTTGTCCTCGATGCCAAGGGGGAGCGTCTAAAACTTGAACAGTGCGATCGATTTGCAGTAAGCCGTAATAGATTTTGTCGTCAGGGGTTTGAACGCGGACATAACGCTGTGCCATAAGAAATTAATCGTATTTTGCTAGACCGGGGAATAGAGCGCGACGAATCATTCAGAAACTGGTATAGAATTGTAATTCCTTGCCCTTTCATTATTGGGGTTTCCCAACCTAAATCAAGCGATTTTTGTCTGATTGTTGGGCGATGCTGATCACTCGAAAGAGCCATTTAGACCATAAGGAGTCGATTTCATGAGCCAGTTGTACGAAACGATGTATATTTTGCGTCCTGACATCGGGGATGAAGCAGTCGATCAAGCGATCGAGAAGTATCAATCGATCTTGAAGGAAAACGGTGCGGAGATCATCGAAACTCAGCATCGGGGTAAGCGTCGCTTGGCTTACGAAATTGAAAGACAGCGCGAAGGTGTTTATATCCAAATGAATTTTAAGTCAGATGGAAGCCCGATTGCTCAAATGGAACGAGCAATGCGCTTGAGTAACGAAGTGATTCGCTATTTGACCGTGAAACAAGAAGAACCGAAAGCGGAAGCTGTCGAAGCTTAGGGCTAACCGCTAATTCATCAACATCTGGTGCAGTTGATTCAGCGCCAGATGTTTTGTTTTGAGGGTCTAGACTTCATACAAATCAATACACCTGATCAGAACCCAAAATCGCTCAACCTGATGGGGACTGATTTTAGTTTTCTCTGAGGAAATGTTAAGTTTTCCATCGATTATGAGCGGTGAGTTGGGAATGCTTGGAGGAGAAAGATTGCAGCCTAAAAGCCCTCTATGATATTCAGTTCCGAATCTTTTTCTCGGTGGAAGTTTGAGCCAATTTCAGCGAATCCTGGTTCGATCTTGCCTCCGATTCTGCCAAGAACGTTAACCTCGTTTGAAACTTTGGGATTCAGTTTAGGGGGAGTGCTGCTTTGGTTAGGAACTGCGCCAGCGATGCATGGAGCGCTTGGGATACAAGCTCTCTCAGTCTGGATCATCAGTACAATTGCAGGAGTGATGTTAAATCTGCAAGTGCGGCATCTGGGGCAAATCTATCCTGATGTTTCAGGTGGAACGCCGAACTATACGACTCGATTATTAAAGGCGTATCCAGCGATCGCTCAATATAGCGCAATCGGTTACTGGCTTGGATGGGTTTCCATTCCTCCGATGAATGCGATGATTTTGACGGATTTGATTCAGACAAATCTCGATCCCATCTCAATTCACATCCCAACGACTTTCTTCAGAGTTCTCTTTACGTTACTGCCCTACATCCTTGCGTTCAGCGGAACGAGAGCTTTGAGTATCCTGCACTCGTTTTTTGTGCTGCCTGCGATCGGACTGATCATTGCTTTTTGTGTGTTTGGATTCAGTTGGCTAACCTTCTTCGCGCACAACTCAACGATCGTGCCGATGCAAAGTGCAAGCTTTTCGCTGGAAGGTTGGATGAAATGGTATTTCATGGCAGTGTATGCCGTCTATGGGGCTGAAACGGGATCTTCATTTGTCGCAGATAGTCAGCGTCCTCGATCGACCTTGAATTTTATTGCAGGTGCTGCTGTTTTATTACCGCTTGTCTACATCGCTGGCTCTTGGATTATCAATCGTCTCAGTCCTACTGATGCCACCTCGACCTTTCTGGTTTTAGTGAATTCGGCGCAACCTTTTTGGGGAGATGCGGCTCCATTGCTGGTGACGATGTTAATTGCAAGTGGCGCTTTGCTGAGTTCTGCGACTGCTGTTTCTAATACGTCTCGAATTCTCTATCAGTTGGCACGCGATCGCTATATTGCTCCAGTTTTTGGGGTCGTTTCACAGCGAGGAGTATTTGCACCTGCACTTTCTCTAACTCTGCTGTTTAGCTTGATATGCCTGGTCTGGGGAAATGTCGATCGAATCATCATGATCACAGGCACGGGCTATCTGATTGCGATGATCGCGTTCCATCTGGGAATGTGGCATCAGCGTAAGAGTCCAGAGTCTCTTTGGGCAAAAGCATCGCTCTTTTTCTTGTGCATTGAAGTCACGGCACTGATTGTCGGTGGAATGGCTTGGAGTTGGCAAGATTTACTTCTCGGGCTGTCGCTTCCTTTCATCGTTCGATTGCTCAGTTGGGGAATGCAGCAAGTTAAGTTTGCTCCATTTCAGTCTGAATGGTGGTTTCGGCTCTATCAACCCAAATTGCTTTCGGAACAAACAGATTTCCTCTCAACTCAGGTGATTTCGCTCCTGGTCATCATTGCTATGACGACGAGTATTAGCTGGTGGGTGAGATCAACATTAGATAATGTAGCAGCAAGCATTCAGTCTTCTCTGCTGATTTTGGTGCTACTCGTGGTGGCATTCTTGGGAGTTGCGATCGCCTGTTGGAGTAGCTTACCGCAGGTTTTAGCCATTGATGAGGCGAGAGAAATTTCCGAGAAAACTCAGGCAGAACTTTCGATCAAAACTGAGAAGTTAGAATCGACTCTGCAAGATTTACAAAATGCTCAGTTACATATGGTGCAGAACGAAAAGATGTCTGCATTGGGACAAATGGTGGCAGGAGTAGCGCATGAGATCAACAATCCCGTGAATTTCATTCACGGTAATCTCTCCTACGTCAAAACTTCTACGCAAGACTTGCTCACTTTGGTTGAAACTTATCAGCAGACTTTTCCGAATCCCCCTGCTGTGATTCAGGATCAGTTAGATGAGATTGATCTGCCGTTTCTGACTGAAGATCTGACAAAGCTTTTGCAATCGATGCAAGTTGGGACGAACCGGATTCGGGAAATTGTTTTGTCGCTTCGCAACTTCTCCCGATTAGATGAAGCTGAATACAAAGCAGTCGATGTGCATGAAGGGATTGAGAATACGCTGCTGATTTTACGCCATCGGTTACAAGCTACGACAAAGCATCCAGCGATTCAAATTACTAGGGAATACGGTGATTTGCCACTGGTTGAATGCTACGCAGGGCAACTCAATCAGGTCGTCATGAATCTGTTGAGTAATGCGATCGATGCGTTAGAAGAGGTGAATCACGATCGAACCTATGAGGAGATTGAGAAGAATCCGAGTACGATTCGCATCCGGACGGAGGTGACTGAGAAAAACTTCGTCAAAATTATGATTGCGGACAATGGGCAAGGCGTTCCAGAAAGTGTACGGTCTTCTTTGTTTAATCCGTTTTTTACGACGAAACCTGTTGGAAAAGGAACCGGGTTAGGACTTTCAATTAGCTATCAAATCATTGCGGAGCGGCACAGAGGTAGGCTTTACTATGATTCAACGTTTGGAACGGGGACACAGTTTGTGATCGAAATTCCAGTGTTGCAACCTGATGTCTTGACATAACGCTCTGAAGTTGAGAGTTCAAGCGCGGTTAGCGATCACGTAGTAGATCAGTTCTTCGTGCCAAATACCTTGATCGGTGGCGAGTGATGCGATCGCACGATCGTAACTTGCTTTAATTTGCTCAAGGATTGCTGGGTCTACTTGAGGTAGCGGATTATCAATGTGCAGCCAGAATTTTCCGCTCCATCGGCTTTGGGCTTGTTCGACTGTCAGATATTTTCCAAGCTGGTGTGGATGGATTTCGATGGAATGAAAGCCGATCGATCCGAGTAAGTTCTGAATTCGCTCAGGGGTTCCAAGCAAGTAATGCAGGTTTGGCAGGGTGACACCATGAGCGGCACAGGATTCTACGATCGTATCTACAAGGTAGGAGTTCTCAGAGGAGCAGCTAAAAGCAATGAAGCCATTAGGTTTGAGAAAGTAATACCAGTTTTGCAAAATTTTGGAGATGTTGGGAAAAAGCACGATCGCAAACGAACAGTAGATGGCATCAAATTGCTCTGGTTCAGATTGGTAAGCTTCGACATCAATTTCAAGCAGTTGAATGTTAGTCAGTTGTTCTGCGGTAATTTTTTGTTGGGCGATTTTGAGAAGCTCTGTGGCAATGTCGATACCGACAACAGATTTGACCTGTTTGGCAGCAGCGATCGCAATGCTACCTGTTCCAGTCGCAACATCTAAGACAGAATAATCTGGATGCAATTGAGTGTAGTTGAGTAAACGGACTGCGCGACTGTGAGTGAGGTCATTATCATAGTTAGCTCTCGAATTGTAGAAATCAGCAACTTGCTGTTTATAGTTCATTGTAGGGATGTAAGATTTATGCTCCTCTGTGCAGCGACTTTAATTCATTTGATGCCGCTACTATTGACGCTTCCGAGGCTTGGTTCATTTCCGTTGAATGATTTCGTTGGGTCGCATTGAGTTCAGCATCATGATCTGGCAATACGTAAAGATCGACATCGATTTCTGCATTCAGTTGTAAAACAGCCTTGAGCAGTTCTCGATCGAAGTGAATTGCTGGACGCTCTCCAGATGTATAAATCACTCCACAAAATTCAGCTTCGTAAACTGAGCAAAGTTCAATCAGAGGTTGCCAGCCTTGTCGGAGTTGTTGCAGAATGACTCGGAAATGTTCGTCTAAATCGTCTGAAGCTTCTAAGTGCGATCGTAATTTCCAGCCGTTCTGCTTATACCGAATCTGCCCTTTTGGAGAAATCAACTCATCTTTAAGCCACGTTTTTGTTGGCTCAATTCCAACTTTCGACGTGATATCTTCAGGGTTCAAATCGATTCCTGTCAAGCTGAATTCCACATACACTTCAGAGTCCATTTTGATTCCTCCAAACAAAAGCAATCAGAAATCATTGATGTTCAATCCTGTTGGCTCGCCTATATCAAGTCCACCTTTGCGCTTGATATAGATGTTACCTACTTCATCTTTGTAGAGGTCAAGCTTACTTGCACCTCGCCCACCTTTGAGTTCGTGAACGTCAATTCCTGATTGCTTTAGTTTAGCAATCTCGCCACGGCTCAACAGCTTATCCTGCTGCCAGTCGCGTTCATTTGCCACGCTACATCAACTCACGTACATCGGTCACTTTGCCTGTGACTGCTGCTGCAACGACCATTGCAGGACTCATGAGTAAAGTGCGACCGGATGCTGATCCCTGCCGACCTTTGAAGTTACGATTAGAAGAAGATGCGCTGAGTTGCCGACCTTCTAGCTTGTCGGGATTCATTGCTAGACACATTGAGCAACCGGGTTCACGCCACTCGAATCCAGCTTCGACGAAAATACGATCGAGTCCTTCTTTCTCAGCTTGAACTTTTACCCGCTCTGATCCCGGCACAACAAAAGCCTTTACGCCTGCTGCAACTTGTCGCCCTTGAGCAACTTTTGCCGCTTCTCGCAGGTCAGAAATACGCCCGTTTGTACAGCTTCCAATAAAGCAGACATCGACTTTGGTTCCTTGCAGCGGTTCACCCGGCTTCAAGTCCATATATTGATAAGCTTCAAGCGCGATCGCTCGTTCATCTTCGGGCATCGTATCTGGAGTAGGAACGGGATCGCTAATGCCAATTCCCTGCCCCGGTGTGATACCCCAAGTTACAGTTGGAGCAATGTCAGCCGCGTCGAAAACTACAACATCATCGAAAACAGCATCGGCATCGCTACGGAGACTATTCCACCATTCGATCGCTTGATCCCATGCTTCGCCTTTGGGTGCGAAATCTCGACCGTTGAGATAGTCATAGGTAACTTGATCCGGATTGACATATCCGCATCGTGCGCCTCCTTCGATCGACATATTGCAAACGGTCATGCGCTCCTCCATGCTCATTTGCTCGAACGTGGTTCCAGCGAATTCGTAAGCGTAGCCCACGCCGCCTTTCACCCCAAGTTTACGAATGATGTGCAAGATGACATCTTTGGCAAACACGCCAGGATTGAGCTTGCCGTTGACTTCGATTTTTCTGACTTTCAGTTTGGACAACGCCAAGGTTTGAGAAGCTAGCACGTCGCGGACTTGACTGGTTCCGATCCCAAATGCGATCGCGCCGAATGCTCCATGTGTCGAAGTATGGCTATCTCCACATGCGATCGTCATTCCAGGTTGCGTGAATCCCTGCTCCGGTGCAATCACATGTACAATTCCCTGCCTGCCAGAACCGACTGGATAGAAGCGAATATTGTTAGCAGAAGTATTTTTTTCAAGCTCCTGCAACATTTCTTCTGCCATCGAATCGGCGAAGGGGCGCGCTAAGTTGTCGGTTGGGATGATGTGATCAACGGTGGCAACGGTGCGATCAGGGAATAAAACGGATAAACCGCGTTCTCGCAGCATTGAAAATGCTTGAGGACTGGTCACTTCATGAATGAGATGGAGTCCGATAAAAAGCTGAGTTTGACCCGACGGTAAAATTCCGACCGTATGTAAGTCCCAAACTTTATCGAACAGTGTTCCAGTACTCATGATGGTTTTGTGGTGGCGTATACAAGCAGGAATTTATCTTATCGTACTGATGTGGAGACTGGGGAGGCGAAAGCTAAAAACAATCAAGTTTGTAGTACAAAAACTCGCATAGCGGTAAAATGCCTGTGAATGCTTGAGGAGTCGATCATGCGATTAGGAAAGATTGTTAAATCGAATTCACACTGCGATTATGTGGTGCAGGTGGACGATAGCCTGGATTTTATCGATGCGCCTTCTCCCGATGATTACGGCTTTGGCACATTTGTCAAATTGGAAGACGATCGCCATTGGGCAGTCGGGATCGTCTACAATTCTCAGCTCTTTAATCCGCTATTTCTCAATACGGGCATTCGCTTGACGAGTGAGCCTGATCCTATGTTTACGCCTGACCAAGTTCAGGAAGTCCGAACGTTGTTGTGGACGGTTTTAGTGGGGGAATTGAATACGCGTTCGGGTAAACCGTATGGGGTTCAAGGAATTCCGCGCGTTGTGGTTCCGGTGAATACGCCAGTGCGGAGGATGACGTGGGAGGAGATTTATCACTTTCATCTGAATGAAGAAGGTCGATCGCAGTTTTGTTACTACAGCCATTTGCTGAACTGTGGGGGCACGTTTTCGACTCAGTTGACGCATCAGGTTTTAGAGGAGCTGATTGAGAAGCAACTTTTTAAGGGAGCAGAAGAACGGGCGTTGATTGTGCTTTGTCGAGAGCTAGCTTGGAAAAATACAATGGGGGCGATGCGGTAGAAGTAGTGCTAGCCCTGTTGCTTCCAAATCGCTTTGGGATTGACTGAATTGAGGGAGATGCAGCGGCGATTCATTGGTTCGATGACAGTCATTTGGGTCTAATTCATCGGAGCTTGGCAAATTGCGATCGACAACAGTTCTGCTCAAAGTTGTACGGCTTCTCTCTGTTGCTAAAAATGGGCGAGGAAGTGAAGGGTAGATAGTAATCTTGACCAGTGCTGTTGATCTCATAAAGCAGAACGAACAATGCTACTAGAACATCCCTTGAACTGTCCCGAAACAGTCCTGATTTAATCAATCAACTACTTTTCTCTGAAGCTTAGGCTTTCGCGTATATAGAGCTCTCAAAGCTTTGCCTTCAGATGATTTCTGTATACCAAATCTTTTTTACCCTATTTGTCTGAACTGCTCTACTGGCAAATCTCTCGTCATCCAAACTCCAAAATGGATTGTCTCATACGAATTTCCCTGCAAAATCCCTTTATAGTCGAAACAGCAGATAATTCAGGAATTTGGCGATGACCACCACGACTCCGAATGCGATCGCATCGGTTCTCAGCGATTTAGTTGGACTTGATATCATTACCGACGCAACCCAAGTTGCAAAGCTCTCTCACGATTACTACCACTTTAGCCCTGTCTTACAACCGCAATTGCAGGACAAATTTGGCGATGCGGTTGTTCGTCCGGTAAATGAAGCGGAAGTACTCAAAATTGCTCAAGCCTGTGTGCGGCACAAAGTACCTTTGACTGTGCGGGGAGCCGGAACGGGTAACTATGGGCAATGCATTCCACTCGAAGGCGGGGTGATCCTCGATATTACGAAAATGACAGCAGTCAAGTGGATGAAACCTGGCGTGGTGCGTGTCGAAGCGGGTGCAAAACTCGCTGCATTAGATAAGCAAACCCGCGAAATCGGCTGGGAAATTCGCATGGCTCCCTCGACGTATCGAACTGCGACGATCGGTGGATTCATTGGCGGCGGCAGCGGGGGCATTGGCTCAGTTACGTATGGGCAATTACGCGATCGTGGCAATCTCCTTGCCGTTCGAGTAGTCACGATGGAAGACGAGCCGCGGATTCTTGAACTACGCGGCGATGACGTTTACAAAGTCGCTCATGCTTATGGAACGAATGGGATTATCACCGAATTAGAAATTCCCTTGGCTCCGGCTTATCCCTGGTCAGAAATTATCGTCAATTTTCCCGATTTTATGAGTGCGGCGCGGTTTGGGCAAGCGCTCAGTGATGCAGACGGCATGATCAAAAAGCTGGTCTGCATTTGTCCCGATCCGATTCCTCAATACTTTGCTGCACTGAAAAGTTATATTCCTGCCGGAAAACACGCTGCTTTGTTAATGATTTCTGAGACTTGTTTAGAGCCACTTGCCGAATTCGTCAAAGAATTTTCCGGCGAAATCACGTATCAAAAACCGGCTCAAGAAGCAGGAAAAGGGATTGCCCTGGCTGAATATACTTGGAACCATACAACCCTACATGCGCGCAGCGTCGATCCGACGATTACTTATCTACAAACCCTCTTCCCCGACGACAAGAACTTGTCTTTGCTTGAGGAAATGTATCACCACTACGGGGATGAAGTCATGTTTCATCTGGAATTTCTCAGATATGGAGGCAAAGCCCGCCCCGCTTCGTTGCAATTGGTTCGCTATACAACCGAGGAGCGCCTGAACGACATCATTCGAGATCACGAATCGAAAGGCGCATTTATTTTTAATCCGCACACCTATTTAATTGAAGATGGCGGGATGAAAATGGTGGATCTCGCACAACTGCAATTCAAAGAGCAAGTCGATCCATATGGCTTATTAAATCCAGGGAAAATGCGGGCATGGCTTGAACGATCGTAAGCGGCGTTGCGACTGCGCTGAATGATTGTAACCATTGCGCTGTCTGGTTTCAGCTGCAAAATGGGCTGACGCGCAGTCAGAATTAACTCTCGTAACGAATATTAAATCTTCCTGCTGAAGGTATATGGCATTTACCATAACTTTGCTAAAGTTAACAAAACACTAAGGGGAAATTGACCCATGCGATATGTCAAAGAAGAGAGTGGATTGCTGAATAATTTTGCGATCGAGCCGAAAATGTACGAAGCCGAACCGCCGACCCAAAATCAGAAACGCAATTACATTTTTCTTGGAATCGCTGCCGTAGTCTTGATTGGTGGATTGGTTGCTGTCGCCGCTGCCGTTTCCTAAACAAAAATTCGCTCTACAGTAGATTTAAACGAACCAGGTCGCTTACCTTAGTAGGTAACCTGGTTTTTTCGTAGGATTTTTCTTGGGACAATCCATAAATTTACGTAAACCTCAGTTTCATCCTGAACATCGGTCAGATTCGACGAAGAGATTTAATATCATCTCGTCTATACTGCGCTTGACAAGCGATTCTTGAAATGCTGATGTCTGTCATTGATCGTCACCCCCTCGCTCAAGATATTCCTGTGAACGAGATCGTCTCTCAGGCTGTTCCCAGTCTGAACCAACAGATCTATCTGCGCCTACGGATGGCGTTAAGTCTAAATTTGCGCCGTCAAATTCTGATGGTCGTTTGTGATGATGCTGCCTTACGTAGTCAATTGGCTACACAGCTTCAGGCTGAGCTTGCTCAAGAGACTCCTGCCACTTCGCTCGTCAGTCTAGACCTAGATTTAGAAAATCCTGATATTCTGGCGCATGTCCAAGCGGGGATGCCCAATTATCAAATCACGGGCATAGATCGCTTAACGCGCCAGCCTGTTCATATTCAAAGAACATTTCTCGATTCGCTGTCTGCGATCGCGCTGCAACTGCCCAAACTCGACTTCAATCTGGTTCTTTGGCTGACGCGTCCTTGGTGTCGCTCGATTCAGCAAACTGTGCCCAACTTCTGGCAATGGCATACGGGTTTATTTGAGTTTGAAGGTGATCCGTTCGGAGATAATTCGGTACAAATTCCGCCGCCTGCAACTGCGCCAACTAACGGACATCGCAAAATTAAGCTGGATAATGAACTTTCAGATTTCGTGCTGGCTTCAGTCATGCAGACGATCCATCTTGAGGATCAAGCATCGATTGGCGATATCTTGCAGACGAATCATCCTAATGCGAAACCGCTACAATTCTTGCAGCAGATTGAAGATCTGCATCAACAACGGGCTTCAGCTGCGACGATCGCTCAGTTATATCGCGATCTCGGAGATTGGTATCGTGATCGCCTCGATCCGGTGCGTCCCAGTTCTGGGGATTTAACGATCGTGATTCGCGCCTATGAGCAAACCCTGAAACTGATCGACATGAAATCTGAGCAAGTGCCCGATTTGCTCAATGACATCGCCAATTTGTATTGGATCAAAGCTCGCTCTGGAGAGGGTGCTGTCGAAACGAATTTAGAGAAAGCCTTAAAAGCTTATCAATTCGCGATCGATCGTACTGATCCGGCGATTCAGCCGCAGACCTATGCGATGATTCAGAACAATCTCGGTTCGGTTTACAGCGACTTAGCAGGCCTGCGATCGCCCGAAGAAAATCTGCAACATGCGATCGCGGCATACAAAGCCTCGATTGAACATCGCCCCTTTGACACTGATCCGGCTCGCTACGCCGCGACTCAAAACAATTTAGGAACCGCGTATTGGAACTTGGCGCAGCATCGTATGCCCATGTTTAACCTGCAATCTGCTGTCTTGGCATATAACGAAGCCCTGCGCTATTACACTCCAGAGCGTGAGCCGATGCACTACGCGATGCTGCAAAACAATTTAGGGACTGCCTATTGGAATCTTTCCCGCTGCGATCAAGCGGTGCAAGAGTTAGCGATGGCAGAAGACTTTTTGCACTTAGCGATCGGGGCTTACCGAGTGGCGCTGATTTATCGCACCCTAGAGGCGGCTCCTAGCGCTTATGCCGCGACTCAAAATAATCTCGGCACTGCCTACTGGCACTTAGCAAATCAAGACACGACGCATTATGACGATCAGGCAACCTACCTGCTTTGCGCGATCGATGCGTATCAAGAATCCCTGAGTGCAGTGCAATATTTAACTGCAAATCTCTCTTACGCGCCGACCCTCAGCTTCGATCTGTCGGCAACGCATCATCATATTGGGCTGGCTTACTATCAAATGGCGACTGATCAACGTGCCAGCCTTGAGACGAAAGAGCGATCGCAATTTCTGCATCATGCGCTCAAACATCAGGTTCGAGCGGCTCAAGGCTGGCAAGAGCAGCCGGACTTCCAACCGAGTGCGGTTGGGCAGTTGAGTCAAATCGTCAAAGGCATCTACGAGCGTGAAGGGATTCAGGGGCAGACGCAAGCCTTATCGCAAATTCCGCCCACATTTTTACCCCAAGTGATGCGAGAGCTTTAGGACAAATTCTTAAGTTGTCTAGAAGAGTAATTTAGATAACAATTTGTAGGTGTTATAGTGCGCGATCGTTAAATCACGCACGATTACCCCCACAGATCAGTTCTATGCTCCAAGACAGCGAACAGTTTGAAACCGCCGATACCCGAGTCCGCATTCTCAGCGAAGCTCTGCCCTATATTCAGCAATTTGCAGGACGGACGATCGTTGTGAAGTACGGCGGAGCCGCGATGAAAGAAGGCGCGCTCAAAGAGAAAGTCATCCGGGATGTTGTCTTTATGGCTTGTGTCGGATTACGTCCGATTCTCGTTCACGGGGGTGGCCCTGAAATCAATTCTTGGCTGAATAAATTAGGGATTGAAGCTCAGTTTAAGAATGGACTGCGTGTGACCGATGCGGCAACAATGGATGTGGTCGAAATGGTCTTGGTCGGTCGCGTCAATAAAGAGATTGTGTCTTTGATCAATCAGGCTGGCGGTTCTGCGGTTGGACTGTGTGGCAAAGATGCGGGGCTATTTGAAGCGCGTCCTGCTGACGAGGAAGGGATTGGATTTGTGGGAGAAGTAACCCGAGTCAATCCTCAAATTCTTAATTCGCTGGTGAACAATGGTCATATTCCGGTGGTGTCCAGTGTGGCAGCGGATGAGTTTGGGCAGGCATACAATATCAATGCGGATACTGTCGCCGGGGAGATTGCAGCAGCCCTCGGAGCTGAGAAACTGATTTTACTGACGGATACTGCTGGAATTCTGCGCGATTACAAAGACCCATCGACCTTGATTCCGCGATTGAATATTCAGACGGCGAGAAAGCTGATCGATGAAGGCATTGTTTCGGGCGGGATGATTCCGAAAGTCAATTGCTGTGTGCGATCGCTGGCTCAAGGTGTGAAAGCTGCTCATATCGTGGATGGACGGATGCCGCACTCGCTGCTATTGGAGATTTTTACCGATACGGGAACGGGTTCGATGATTGTGGGTTCAGAATTTGCGCCGTAAAGTCGGGCACTCTGGATTTATCTGCCTTTACTGGTCTGCACCATGCCTAGAAACTTTTTTACTCAAATCGGTTACTCGATCGCTGCAAATTCTCTGCCTCAGCGCACGAAGTTTCAGGAGGATCGACTACCGATAAAAAATGATGGCTGTCGATCGCAGTTTCTCTTACATCCCGCTCCGACGACGAAAGTCTGTCTGTTTTTTCACGGTTTTACGGCTGCGCCTTATCAGTTTTTACCAATGGCGCGGGTGTTTTACCAGGCGGGCTATAACGTGATCATTCCGCGATTGCCTGGGCATGGGCAGGCGGGCGACTGGAACGGCAAGAATCCACCCCCGTTGCCAACGAATGTAGAGACTTACAAGAATTTTGCGCTGGAGTGGTTCCGGCAGGCTCAGGGGCTAGGCGATAGAGTTGTGGTGGGCGGATTGTCGGGTGGGGGGACGCTTGCAGCGTGGCTGGCTCTGGAAAAAGCGAGTCAAATCGATCGTGCTTTACTTTTTGCTGCTTATCTTAGTAGCAGTAACAAAGTGATTGATCTATTTGTCAAAACGTTCAATACCTATTTTGAATGGCAGAGTGATGAGCCTGGAGAGCCGATCGGCTACAAAGGGTTTACTTTTCCAGATCTAAGAGTCTTTCTCGATTTAGGGAGTGAGGTGCTAAAACGGTCGAAGTCGGCAGCGGCTCCTCCAATGTTTGTCGTTTCAACTGATGCGGATCGGGCAGTGAGCAATACGGATCACACAGTCTTGTTTGAGAATCTATTAGTCCGTCAGCCGAAAACTTGGTATTACAGATTCGATCGTGAGTTGAATATCCCTCACACGATGATGACGAAGGCAGAGGGCAATCAGTGGGAAAATCTGCTGAATGTGATGGCAAAAGCGTTTGTGCAGAGTGATTTGGCTTGGGCAGAGATCGAAGAAATTGCTTATCGAATGACTGAAGGTAAAACTTGTAAGCAAGCCGTTGCAGAGTTGAATCTCACGAGTAAAGCTTCTCCTGATTTACCGGCGTTGATGACGATGATCGACAAGCGTGAAATTGTGATCAAACGCAATCCAACCTGGGGTAATGATTAATTTTTTGGAGGAAGCTGAATATCGATCGTATCTTCGCTTGTGCTAGAAGAATTTTATTACGGTCGATCGCTTAGTTGCTGTTCATTGAAACGGACGGAGAAAATAAAAGCGATCGCTCTCTTTGCGTCCAACAAATCCTGTTAGCGGGGAAGAAAGCTCAATCAGAATGTCTCTTAATTGCTTCTCATCCAGTAATCGAGGTGGATTCGAGGCTTCATAATGTCCTTGGATGAATCCAACACTTAACTGTTGTGGCGCTTTTGCTTGAAGGACTTGAATAATTTTGGCTCGCACTTCGATATCTTCTTGAATGCGATCGAGATATCTATTAATTTTTTCATTTGAGTCTTCGCCAAAAGGGGATTAAAGCAAGCTTCTAGCTCAAATAGATTGACTGCTCCAGGATATTGAGCCTTTAGTGTTACTAATCGTTCTAATGTTTCAGGGCGCATAACATCATTTCTCCTTCAACTGCTGCTTTCTCGGCTGCATTAGTTAATCGACCAGCAACAAATAAAACTTTAACTGAACGCTCAAATTGAGCTTTCCCCAAATGAGTGTGACCTAAATTAATGAGCTGGGCAGCAACACCATTTGGTAAATTTTCGTGTTTGCTAGCTTTACACTCACCTACTAGGGGATAAGGAGCTTCGCAATAGATATCAATTCCTCCTACACCCCCAGCAGCATTTAGATCAAGGCTAGCTTTGAGATTGTTTAGAGAGTTTTGAAATCCAAGTTCTACAAAGCTTCTTCTCACTAGTTTCTCAAAGCGATCGCCATCACTTGAATTCCCAGACTTGCCAATGCACCTCGACGACAAAGCGAAACGCCTCTGCTGGGGAACGCTCAAGTAACTCAGCCACCAGTTTGTGGCTCATCTGTCGTCGGTCTTCTGGGGCAATCAAGCCAAATTGATGCGCTTTCATGCGAATTTGATTCTGCACCGCCGAGCGCTGCTGCACCAGTTGCGATCTCGTTCGACTCAGCAGGCGACGCTGTTCCTGTTCTGGCGTGGGCACTCGGATGCCGCGCAAGCGGGACGCTTCCAACTGGCTCGCTAATTTCTGGGCATCGCGTTTGTCCGTCTTAACGCGACTGTGCGCTGAGACTTCGACCGCCGCTGCATGGACAACGATGTTGTCGATCCCGTGCAACTTCAACACACGGTGCAACACATACCCAGAAAATCCGGCTTCGTAGGCACTGTGGAGAGTGGCTTCAGGAAAAAATCGTAACAACTGTTGTGCTAGTTCCTCAGGCACGGCTGCCGTACGCCATTTCTTCACGACCGTTTGGTTGATCTGCACGACCACCACGTAGCGCCGCTTATGGACATCAATGCCGATATAAACCTGTTGCCCCTTGTATGATGAAATTGTGTGGCGTTCAAGCTGGTTTTCATGCTGTCCTCCTGGCTTGTTTTTGGTACTTTCAGGCTATTTCGGAGTGGGGCATCTTGGCTAGTGCGCCATACTATCCACCATAGGGACACTGAACTAGACTAACAGCCAATCGCAGTCCCTTCTTCAGTGGGTTTCAACCCACTTCGCACAGTTAGCCCGAACTTCCAGTTCAGGGCGGGATGCAAACGAGAGCGCCGATCTCCCAATTCATTTCACCTTACATGCAAGATTTCAGGAGGGGCAGCGCGATCGCACTGTCTCTTTACTCTTTGCAAAAGCGCGATCGAGTGCGACACCTGCTAAACTCGATCGCTGAAATCTTGAGAAAATGCACCAATGCCGATCGAAACTTGGTTCCCGCTTGCTATCTACTATGACGACTTACCCGATGCTTCAGAACATCAACAAGCATTGCTGGATGCAGTTATGCAATTAGAGCACCAGGGAGCCGAACCTCGCAATTATCCTGAAATGGCGTGGACAGGCGATTTACATGGAGTCGAACAGATTCACACTCATCCCGCTTTTTCCTGGATTGTCAAACAAGTTGAGTTGCATGTCGCCACGTATTTACAAGAAGTGGGAGTCGATTTAAGCAAAGTTGATCTCTATATTCAGCGGGCTTGGCCGATCATTTCACGTCCCGATCAAGGTGTCGGTGCGCATTGCCACAATACAGCGCATGTGAGTGCGGTTTACTACATTAAAGTTCCAACTGGGGAAATGTCTGATCCTGGCAGTTTAGTGTTTTTCAACGATGCGCGAGTGAATGAAGTTAGCCCAGGTCTGGGAAGCGAAAATACAGATATTGTTGATGCGGATAACTATCTGAATCAACTGGATACAGCTTATGCCCCTGTAGAAGGACGGTTAATAATTTTTCCTGCAAAACAACGCCATGCAGTCACGATGAACGAGACCGATGAAGTGCGCGTTTCATTGTCGTTTGACATTGTGCTAACTGCCACTGGCAAAGCTGCGGGTGCATATGAATTTCTCACGCCCCCTCCGAATCAGTGGAGAAAGTTTTTTGCATAAGTTGAGCGATCGAGTCGTAGGCAAGAATGAAGAGAGGAATTCTTGCCATGATGAGTACTGCTGACCAAACTACACTTGTTAGTCAAACCCAACCGTTTATTGAACTAAACAATTGTGGTGAAATTCTCCGGTTTCAACTTCAAGACGCAGAGTATCAACTTGGACGCGATCGCACTTGGTCAGATTTAGAGATTCCACAGATCGGTTGGGAGGTGCTCTCGCGACAACAAGCAATTCTCCAGCGTGAAGGTGAGGACTATCGAATTTATGATGGCGATCGCGAAAAGGTGAGCCGCAATGGAATTTATATCAACCACACGCGCATCTCTGCCCAAACAGGCTATTTACTCAAGCATGGAACTCAGTTAACGATTGGACAAGATCCAAACAATCAAGTTGTTTTAACTTACTTCAATCCTGCGAGCAGTCCAACGATCACACCTAGTAAGTTTCGGCTCAACCTCAAACAGCTTCGCGAGTTTCCCGTCGAACTCGGACGCGATCCTGATCCGTTGCGCTATTCCTCGATGAAATTGGATGCTCCCGTTGTGTCCCGTCGTCATGCTTCGATTTCTCCGACTCGCGATGGCCGCTACACGCTGCAAGACCATAGTACGAACGGAACCTTTGTGAACGGGCAACGAATTGAGCGCTTTGCTGAACTGCGCGAGGGTGATCGCATTCGCATTGGACCGTTTACGTTGCTGTATGAGCGCGGCTGTTTAGAAATGGTCGATCGCGGCAATGAGATTCGTTTAGATGCAGTCCATCTCGTTCGCAAAGTTCAAGATAAAAAAGGTCAGGAACGAACCATCTTGAGCGATGTTTCTTTGTCGATCGAGCCTGGACAATTAGTGGCATTGGTCGGAGGAAGTGGAGCTGGAAAATCTACCTTAATGAAAACGCTTTTAGGCATTGAGCCGACAACATCAGGAACGGTTTATCTCAACGGCGAAGACCTGCGGCAGCAGTTTGAGCTATATCGATCGCACATTGGCTATGTTCCTCAAGATGATATTGTTCATGGCAATCTAACTGTTGAAGAAGTTTTGAGCTATGCCTGTAAGCTGCGATTGCCACCGGATACAAATGTAAAAGCGGTTCTCGATCGCACTTTGGAACAAGTGAAATTAAGCCATGTGAAACATACATTTGTGCGCGATCTGAGTGGAGGACAACGCAAGCGAGTCAGTATTGGGGTCGAATTACTCGCTGACCCAAGATTATTTTTCCTAGATGAGCCAACTTCTGGACTTGATCCAGGGCTGGACAAGGAAATGATGAACTTATTGCGCGAGCTTGCAAATCAAGGAAGAACGGTTATTCTCGTCACTCATGCCACTGCAAATTTAGAAGTCTGCGATCGCGTTGCGTTTATGGGACGTGGAGGCAAATTGTGCTACTTTGGCTCACCTCTAAACGCTTTAGAGTTTTTTGAAATGCCTTCTAATGATTTGAAGTATTTTGCTGATATTTATATCAAGCTTGATCAAGGCAGAACCAAACAAGAAGTACAAGCAACGGTTCAAATGTGGGCAACGAAGTTCGCCAACTTGATTGAGCAACGTCATTCTACTTTTTCCAAGTCAAGATCTTCTGCTACTCCAAAGCGATCGAATTCTGCTTTCGTTCGGCAACTCGGTTTGTTAAGTCAGCGCTATTTGCAATTGCTTTTGCGCGATCGTACAAGCTTACTTCTCACGCTACTGACTGGTCCAATCGGTATTACTTTAATTCGGCTCGCTCTAAAAGATAATACTTCTCTGACGCAAGTGGTTCCAGCGGAAGCAATGCAGGCTTCTCTTGCTTTAAGAACTTTATTCATCTTTAGCTGTATTGCAATTTGGGTGGGAATTTCCTGTGCAGCTCAAGAAATCGTCAAAGAAGCTGCGATCTATATGCGTGAGCGTTTAGTGAACCTGAATTTGATCGCTTATATCGGCTCAAAGCTCTTTGTGCGATCGGGAATTGCACTTTTGCAAACGATGTTGATTGTGATTGCGATCGCGCTAAATTTCCAATCTCCTGAATCAAAATTACTTCCTTGGATATTGAGTACAGGCGTGACAACTTTCCTAACGTTGCTGAGTAGTATTTGTTTGGGGCTATTACTATCAACCTTTGTCAAAAATGAAAATGAAGCCAACAATGCGTTACCGCTGATTATGATCCCGCAGATTATCTTCTCCGGTGTGTTATTTGAACTAGAAGGATTACCCGCGAAGTTTGCTTGGCTGTTACTAAGCCGTTGGTCAGTTGGAGCTTATGGCGCGATCGTCGATGTGAATGCAATGATTCCACCTGCGATTACGATTCCAGGACACGCGCCGATCCCGCAACCGATTCAGACGAGTGCAGTTTACGATGCAACTTTGCAGAATTTAGGCTTGAATTGGGGAGTGCTCGTTGTCAGTAGTTTGGTTTATTTAGCGATCGCATTCATTCTGCAAAAACGCAAAGACATCAAAACGAATGGTCGCTGAGATCAACTCACACGCATTGCTCAAAACTCGTCTTTCACTGCGGCTTGTCCTTACCAAATCGCAAATCCGCCAATCGCTTCTGAGCATCTGGATCGAGCGAATGCATCAACAATCGTCCCGCTGATTTCTTTTTCGGTTTCAATTTGCTCTGAACTTTCCGCGCTGCAAATTCGACTTCATTGGCTAACTTTTCTGCCGACATCCACTCGGCTCCATATCCGACAACCGTTAACTGCTGAGCACGATCGCTCGTTGCCACAATCAACCGCTGCTTAAATTTCCGCATGTCATATCGAAAATCTGCACAAGTTTTCTCGATATAAGTATCTGCGGTTTGCCCAAAATCGGTATAGCAGACATATAAATGCTTCGTGATGATTTCTCGATTTGTTCCGCCATCTCGAAACTGAGCATCGAACACCACATGCGTCTCAAAATCTTGATAAGCGCTATATCCCATCAGCGCTTCGACTAATTTCCGCCGCGACTCTTCTAATCCTTGGCGATCGCGAATTTCTTTCAGCTCATGCCAAGCTCCGACTATGTTATAGCCGTCCACCAATAGAAGTGCCTGTGGTGCAGAACGTGGCATCACTCAACGCAGAAAGGACAAGTTTGTAAAGATTGAATCGCTTCACATCTTAATAATATTGCATTTTTTTAATAAGGTCTGCATTCAGAGATGGGATTCGCAATTTCATGTCGATCGTGCAATTCTCGCAAAAAGCACAGTTTCGATCCAAGATTCGATCGACATTTCGATCTCTAATGTTCAATTGATCGAGTTGACAGCCAATTTGCGATCGCTGCTTGAGATTCTTGTCCTGCTGCCAACCTCAATACGACTTCTACAACTTCCTCTTCTGGTGCATCTAAGGAATAACCATTCAACTCAAGAAAAACTGCGGCTACTACGAAAGCGATTCTCTTATTGCCATCAGTAAAGGGATGATTTCTCGCTAATCCGTAAGCGTATGCGGCGGCTAGATCGAAAATTGTTGCAGATTCACCATAGGCAAAGAGCTGTTGTGGTCTTGCTAAACTAGCGGATAATAAATTTTCATCCCGAATGCCAGGGCGACCACCATATTGCTTGAGTTGATCCGCATGGACACTTCGCACAAAAGATTCTGATATCCAAATCGGTTCCTGAGTCACTTTGAAAGCTCACGCAATGCATTCGTATACTTTTGATTCACTTTTTCGTATGCTCGCATCGCTGTATCTGAGTTGGGATCAAAAGTTGTTATTTTAATTCCATCAGGCGTATCGAGAATGTAGAGTGTATCTCCTTCCTTCACCTCAAGTTTTTTCAAAATTTCTTCAGGCAGAACGACTCCTAGCGCATCCCCAACTTTTTCAACTTTAAGATTGCTCATATTAGTGAGTGATGGTAAAGAATAGCCTGATTATGATAACTTGTTTGGCAAATTATTAGGGTTGAGGCTGATTGACTAACAAATCTCCTAAAAGACCGCTCTGTTGTTACTCCGCCTGAAGGTTTTAGCTTAGTCGCAGGTCACGCACTAATGAAGAGATTTGTCAGTCAATCAGATGTAAAGGAGTAATCTTCAAAGAAGACACTCTGCTAACTGATTTTGAGAAGGAATGTCCGTAGGTAAAAAAGTCTTTAAATCTTCCTTAGATGGGCTTCTTGTAGTTGCTAAGCGATTACATTGATTGGCAATACATCGATCAAAAATATTTCTCACAAATCTGCCGTTCCCCAATTGTCCAATTTGCTCCTCAAACTGCTTGACCAATTGAGTTACTTTTTTCAGTGTTTCATCTGAAACCAAATAGCCGCCTTGTTCACATCTAGTTTTGAAGATCTCAACTAACTCAGCAGGAGAATAGTCTTCAAAGTGAATTGATCTCGCAAATCTCGATTTCAATCCTGGATTCGAGTCAATGAAGCGAGCCATCTCCCCCTTGTACCCTGCAACAATCACCACCAAATCTTCTCGATGGTCTTCCATCATCTTCAGCAACGTATTGACTGCTTCTTGTCCAAAAATATCGCTGCGTTCTGCTGGCACAAGAGAATATGCTTCATCAATAAAAAGCACTCCTCCTAAAGCAGATTCAATCACTTTTGCTGTCTTAGGTGCAGTCTGTCCTAAATATTCCGCAACAAGATCCGTTCGATCGACTTCTATAAAATGCCCTTCTGATAGGACACCAAGATCCTTGTAAATCTCTCCCAAAATCCTCGCTACAGTCGTCTTACCCGTTCCAGGATTTCCAGTAAATACTAAATGTCGGGTAATTGAAGGAGCCTTTAATCCTGCTTGCGCTTGTAATTTCGAGATCCTTGCAATGTTGACCAACTCTTGAACGGTAGATTTCACTATGCTCAAGCCAGTTAACGATTTGAGGAGATAAGAAGGATCAAATTGATCAGAAGATACAGAGGATTCGTTAGCAGTACTGCCACTCTTTGTAAAATCGTCGTAAAGCTTCCCGTAAACTGTCATCGCGACTTCTTTTGCATACTTATCGCTTGCCTGTTTAGCAAAAGCACCTAAAAGTCTACGAGCAGTCTGAATCGCGGCATCCTTAGATGCAGCCTCTGAATAAAAAAGGCAATCTAGCGAAATGACCTTTTCAGCTTTTTCCAAGAAATCATTCGCTGCTTTTGGACTATCCCACGCTGCCCAAAAATAAGAGTTGCCTAAAGTACAAACACTAAATATTGGAGGAATTACTGACATGAATCTGGCTGTCCGCAGACGTTAGAGGCTTTTCAGTCACATATTATCTCTAGCGTTCTTGAGGCAAGCCACTCCCTTTATCTAATTCATCTAATCCTCAACTTCTTCTGTTTGCATCAATCTTTGTTTCAGACGTTCGGGATCACCCCGATCGACAACTTTCCCTGCTTCCAACAAAAATGCCCCGTCACAATATTCCAATTCTTCTAGCCGATGCGTTACCCAAAGCGCTGTAATTCCCCGCTTCTTCACCAAGGCTTGCACCTGCGCAACTAATTCCAATTGGCTATCGGGATCGAGCAGTGCTGTTGGCTCATCTAATAAAAGGACATCACAATGTCGGGCAATTGCACCCGCGATCGCGACTCTCTGCTTCTGTCCCCCACTCAGCGCATAAATCGGACGACGCTGAAACGCTCCCAAACTCACTGCCGACAGAGACTCTTCCACCCGTTGGCGAATCTCATCGATCTCTAATCCCTCATTCACCAACCCAAATGCCACATCTGCGCCAACCGTCGGCATCACCAACTGATGATCCGGATTTTGAAACACAAAACCGACCGGAGACGAAATCTGAATTTCTCCCCCAGTCGGTTGTAATAAACCTGCGAGAAGCCTTAACAATGTAGACTTCCCGCTTCCATTTGCGCCTAATAGCATCCAAAACTCTCCCTCTGGCACTTCCACAGCGCAAGAGTGCAGAATTTCTTTATCTTCCGACCAAGCGAAGCACAGATCAGTTGCTCGAATTGCCGCTTTCTGGAGCGTTTCTCCAGTCGGGTTAGGCGCGTCCAAAGTCATAACTACTCAGCCGCCACTGCAAAGAATCCAGCAGGTCTGCCCGAAGCCGCAGCGCTCGACTTCTCGTACATCTGAACGGCTGCGATCGAATCCGCAAACACCGCAATCTTCTTATCCGTCTGACGATCGCACGTGAATTCCAACAATTCACCTGGAGCCTTCATTGCCCCGATGATTTCTTGATAAGTCGCTTCTGCATCTTCAGCCGATTTGCGGTGAAATGACAGACCAATTGGAGTTCCCTTTAACGTTAATTCCAGAATAAACATAATGTCGATCGTACAAATTGCCAGTTCTCAGTATCGCAAATATCCGCAGAAACGGCTTGCTTCCCCATTCTGTCGGATCGAAGTCAAATTGCAAGAATTTCCGTAATTTTAAGATTTATTAAGAAAATACTGGAAATTTCTAGAGAAGTCTTCCTATAATCAAGAGCATAGGTAACGAAAAGTAAATTCTGCTCATAATTCTTGATGCAGCAGCGTTCAGTTTTTCATTCCATACTTATCTGGAGTTTTAATAATGACCATCGCAGTAGGTCGCGCGCCGCAGAGAGGAGTCTTTGACGCTCTCGATGACTGGCTCAAACGCGACAGATTCGTCTTCGTCGGTTGGTCGGGCATCCTGCTCTTCCCCTGTGCCTTCCTGGCACTCGGCGGATGGATGACCGGAACCACCTTCGTTTCCTCGTGGTACACCCACGGACTCGCGTCCTCGTACCTCGAAGGCTGTAACTTCCTCACCGTCGCAGTCTCCACCCCCGCTGACAGCTTAGGACACTCCTTGCTGTTGCTGTGGGGACCCGAAGCCCAAGGCGACTTCACCCGCTGGTGTCAACTCGGCGGTCTGTGGACCTTTGTTGCCCTACACGGGGCATTCGGACTGATTGGCTTCTGCCTGCGCCAACTCGAAATTGCTCGGTTGGTGGGCATCCGTCCGTACAACGCGATCGCGTTTACCGGACCGATTGCCGTGTTCGTGTCGGTGTTCTTGATGTACCCCTTGGGACAATCGTCCTGGTTCTTTGCTCCCTCGTTTGGGGTAGCTGCCATCTTCCGCTTCATCTTGTTTGTGCAAGGGTTCCACAACTTCACCTTGAATCCGTTCCACATGATGGGCGTGGCGGGGATTCTCGGGGGTGCGCTGCTGTGTGCGATTCACGGAGCGACTGTAGAGAACACCCTGTTTGAAGACGGCGAAGGCTCTAGCACGTTCCGGGCGTTCAACCCGACCCAAGCAGAAGAAACGTATTCGATGGTGACGGCGAACCGCTTCTGGTCGCAGATCTTCGGGATTGCGTTCAGCAACAAACGCTGGTTGCACTTCTTCATGCTGTTCGTGCCTGTGACCGGGTTGTGGATGGCGTCGGTGGGCATCATCGGCATTGCGCTGAACTTGCGGGCGTATGACTTCGTGTCGCAAGAGCTTCGGGCCGCTGAAGACCCAGAATTCGAGACGTTCTACACCAAGAACATTCTGCTGAACGAGGGCATCCGGGCATGGATGGCATCTCAGGATCAGCCTCATGAACACTTTGTATTCCCCGAAGAAGTATTGCCTCGCGGTAACGCTCTCTAAGAGACAAAGTCTTCTCAATTTCCCTGGCTTCTACCACTTTGGTAGGAGCTTTTTTAATTGCTTGACACGATCTCGAAAGGGTGTGCTACATTCAATTACAGATGAAGGGATTCAACGAATTCCAAGTCTGTAAACCCTTTGAAATTTATCCACTTAGGAAGTAGGAGGTGATGCCCATGCCAGATAGTAGTAAACGCTTGGGTCGTCAGGTTAGAGTAAGTCGGCTGTGCGCCGGGGCTGTTCTCTAACAGTTATTTCAGACCTTTTGAATGTATTGTCCGTACAATTTTCAATTACTGGACTAACTCGGAGTTCCTTCCGGCAGTCTGGTTTCTAAACTGAAGACCCGCTACACCGCTCTGGTTATGAAATTTGGATGCGTCCATTTTCCCCAACCAGAGCGGATAGCTTTTTAAAGCTAATTGAGTTTGGTTTCATTAAAACTTTATCGATCGCTCTAAAGAAGTACCTCTTTAGGTAGAGGAGGGTAAATTTTGAGTAAGGCAATCTGTTAGCCGTGGGTACTCTACCTAAAGAGCCTAAATCGTTGTCTTGCCATTGAATCCTGTAATGAAATACTGACAGTTTTAGAATTGGCACAATTTCCGTATGTCACATTTCAGCTATTGCAGGTAAACTATGGAAGTGCAGAGAAAAATCGGGCGCTTTTTGCCGATTTAGTGCTTTTGGTATAGAAGGCTCATTCAGTCGCTCTATCAAAACGAAAAAGGTGTGAGGAAAAAACACAATGCGTAAGATTCTATTGAACTCTTTGTTCACAAGTCCCGCTGTCTTAGGTGCAGCACTTGTGATGTCTTCGTCGGCATTTGCAGCTCAAAAAACTGAAGTTGCTGGATTGCCTGCTCTGGAAGTGGGAACTCAAACCACTCAAACAGCATCAGTTACGCCTTTGACAGAAGTTAAATCTCTCTCGACTGAGAAAACTGCTGAAGCTGTTAAGCCCCAACTACAAGCATCCGCTGAATTCAGCCCCGCTAAATCTGTAGTCGTTGCTGAGCCTGTAAAAGTTGCCCAAGCTGCACCTGAAGCTCAAGCGACTCCTAGTGTTGATTCTTTAGAGCAAATCAACCGCTACAGCCGCGAAGGCAGAACCGCAAATAGTGCTGGACAAGTCACCTCGGTGTCCCAATTGTCTGATGTTAGACCCACCGACTGGGCATTCCAAGCACTGCAATCCTTGGTTGAGCGCTATGGTTGTATCGCAGGTTATCCTGACCGGACTTATCGTGGAAACCGCGCACTGACTCGTTATGAGTTTGCGGCTGGTTTGAACGCTTGTCTTGATCGCGTTAACGAGTTGATCGCAGCAGCAACCGCTGACTTGGTTAAGAAAGAAGACCTCGCAACCTTGCAAAAACTGCAAGAGGAATTCGCAGCTGAACTCGCAACTCTGCGTGGTCGCGTTGACTCCTTAGAAGCTCGGACTTCGACCTTAGAGAAACAACAATTCTCTACCACCACCAAACTGGCAGGGGAAGTGGTCTTCGCTCTGACTGATGAGTTTGGTGTGGATGGAACTAACGGAAACAATACCGTATTCCAGAACCGAGTTCGTTTAGCTCTGAACACCAGCTTTACCGGAAAAGACTTGCTCGTTACCCGGATTGCAGCTGGTAACGCAGGTCTCTTCAACCTTCCCGCAGGTAGCGGTGCTGAAGGTATTCAAACCTTCAATTTTGGTAACACTGGCGGTAACTCTGGTTTGATTGACTGGGTGGCTTACTACTTCCCGGTTGGCGAAAACCTGAAATTCTATATTCCAGCCGTTAGTGGTCTGCACTATGACTATGCTCCGACTGTCAGCCCTGCATTGGATGCGGCTGATGGTGGTACAGGTCCGCTCTCCATCTTCGCGCAGCGCAACCCGATCTACTTGATTGGTGGCGGTGCAGGGATTGGTGCAAACTACAACCTCAATAATCGCTTCCAGGTTAGCTTAGGCTACTTGGCTGATAACTCCACTGGCACTCAGTTGACTTTCGGTGCGAACAACCCTTCTGATAAAAATGGTTTGTTCAATGGTAGCTACAGTGCTTTGGGTCAATTGACCTTTAGCCCAAGCGAAGCGTTGCAAATTGGTCTGACCTATGTAAACGCTTATCGTCGTGGAGCAATCTTCGACGGTGGTTCGGCAGTTGCTTCTTCTGGTACTGCTTTGGCTAACCGCAACACTCTTGGGACAGGTTCTTCCCAAGTTAACGCTTATGGTGCGTCGGTTGCGTTCAAGCTCAGCCCTCAAGTTGTTATCAATGGCTTCTTCTCCTACATCAACGCAAACTTTGTAGATGATGGACAAGGTAAGAAAGACATTTGGACTTATGGTTTGGGTGTTGCATTCCCTGACTTTGGTAAGAAGGGCAACTTGTTAGGTTTCGTCGCAGGTGCTGAGCCTTACATGGGTAACCCTAGTGGTGGTGCATCGAACGATGTTCCGCTGCACTTTGAAGGTTTCTACAAGTACCAATTGACCGACAACATCTCGATCACTCCTGGTGTGATCTGGGTTGTGAATCCTGGTCAGAACGATGCAAACGATGATGTTGTTATCGGAACCTTGAGAACAACCTTCACGTTCTAGTTTTGTGAAGCGATCGCTGAAATATTTCGGCGATCAACCCTTTAAAGCGTTTCATCGCTTGATAAGCCTCATTATCTAAACCCTGTCAATTTGGCAGGGTTTTTGTCTTATCTCTATGCAACGGTAGAACTCATATCAAAGAATGAAGATTTAGTGATATGTTCAGCTCTCCTATTTTGATACTGAACTGGAGAAACTGTCACAGTAAAGACTAATTTGATTGGAGTTCAAAAAATATTTGAAAGGCATTGATTATCCTGCAGAAGCAAAGAATATATCATTAAACATGCAGGAGGAAATGGGATTGATGAAGAACTGCGATCGCCTTTAGAAGAATGGCTAGAAGATGAATATGAGACACTCACTGATGTCAGTAAAGCAATCGTCAAATTAATAGCTAAGATCGCTGAAATTCTTATTAGGAATATTGCAGCGATTTGCCACAAAAAATAGCGTGAAGAGAGGCATAATTTCTCTTCACGCTAATAGTAATTATTAACTTTAGACAGACACTAACCGATTAAGTGTAGAACATCGCGAGCCACACTATAACCTGCTAAATCCCAAAGCAGATAAGCAAGAAATCCAATCATTGCAAAGCGACCATTCCATAGCTCAGCTTGGGGTGTCCAGCCGAATAGGAAGGCATTGCGGTCTTTGCCATTGTAAGCAGTAGAGAGAAGTAAATCAGTCTGTGCATCAGTCTGGGGAGTTTGCATAATTAGGTTCCAAACGCTTCATACCTGACATGGTATTGTGGTCTTGGTTTGTCGCTGTCTATCTGTAGAAACAAGCTGTTACTCCTTCTTTAGATAGAGGTTGTACTAATCTTTGAACTGCAAAAGCTTTGTGCTGTCTTTTCCATAAATGAGTGCAATAACTAAGATTTGAAAAACGTATTCATCAATACGGCAGTGTTGCTTCAACTAACTTAAAGTAGAACTGTGATTCTGATCCTGAAATAGGCATGGTGCAAGGAATCTTTAGCTACATCCTGAGATAGAGGCTACAGTGGAAAGCAAACGCTACATTACAACAAGTTAATTAACAGAACTTTCGTAGCGGTTTCGCTTCTGCCTAGCATCTATTGAGCTAGAGTTTTCTACTTATTATCGTTTAGCATTTGGGTTGTGGGGCATGGAATTATTAACTCGAACTATTCAGTTCCCGGAAACGTTGGATGAAGCGGCGATCGCTCACTTTCATCAGCAAGCAGATGATGCGATTCAGTCAGATGCAACTGTTCTGCTCGTTGATTTTACCAACGTTAAATTCATGAGCAGTCCCGGTCTGATGGCGCTCGTCATTGTTTTCAAACAGGCGCGTGAGGAAGGCAAGACCATGTTCTTGCAGTCGATCAATGATCAGATTAAGATGCTGCTGGAACTGACAGGCATGGATAAAGTTTTTGAAATTATCGAACATTCTACGGAAGAAGCTGAATTTGCGATCGTTTAGATCGAAGCTGAAACTTTAAAAACTCAGGGGCTTACTAAGCCCCTGAGTTTTTATTTATAAGCCGATAAATTCTCGAATATATTGATTGACTAAATTCGGCTGTTCTTGCTGTACCCAGTGGCTGCAATTTGGAATATATCGAATCTGCAAATTACGAACATATTCCTCTGTTCCGTAAGTTAATTCTTTTCCTAAAGCGATATCTTTTTCTCCCCAGATCATCAAGGTCGGGACTTCTAAAATCCCCCATTTTTTCTCAAGGATACCCGCTTGAAAAATGTTGCGGTAATAGTTAATAGCCGCAGTCGCAGCACCCCGTTTTGCAAACGCATCTTTGTAGAAATTGATGTCTTCAGCAGAGAAAACCTCTTGATTAACTGCCATTCCTTTTAAGGCTGTTTCTAAGAGTTTGTAGTCATCAAATTGAATGAGAAATTCCGGCAAGTAGGGAATTTGAAAAAGGAAGACATACCAGCTTTTTAATAACTGCTGTGGTGTGCGTAGACCTTGAGAAAACTTAGCAGGATGAGGAAGATTGAGGATGATTAGGCGATCGAGCATCTCCGGATACTCATACGCGAAATTCCAAGCGATCGCGCCTCCCCAATCGTGTCCAACCAGCGTACAGCGCTGGTATCCCAATCCTTCAATCGCACCTTTTACATCTGCGACTAATTCAGACATTTTGTAAGCGCTAGACTCGCTGGGTTTATCGCTCTCGTTATAGCCTCGAAGATCCAGGGCAACAGCGTGATGATCTTTAGCAAACTCTGGAAGTTGTTTGCGCCAGGAATACCAACATTCAGGAAATCCATGCAGAAACAGCATGAGATTGCCCTCGCCTTCAGCGACGTAATGGAGATTGATCCCGTTCGTATTGATGCGATCGTGTTTCATGATCCAGCAGGATATCGTTCTAGAACTTGTTTAAGATATTGACCTGTATAGGATTTAGGATGCTTGACGACATCCTCCGGAGTACCGACTGCAACAATTTCGCCGCCGCGATCGCCGCCTTCAGGTCCTAAATCAATCAACCAATCCGAGCAGCGAATTACATCTAAATTGTGCTCGATGACTAACACAGAATTGCCTTTATCTACCAAGCGTTGAATCACATCTAAGAGTTTGTGAACGTCGTAGAAGGACAAGCCTGTTGTCGGTTCATCAATTAAATACAGCGTCTTTCCGGTTGCACGTCGAGATAGCTCAGTGGCTAATTTCACACGCTGGGCTTCTCCTCCAGAGAGAGTTGGAGCGGTTTGACCTAACCGCATGTATCCTAATCCAACATCAACTAACGTTTGCAGACGATTTGCCGCTTGGGGAATATTTTGAAAGAAGTCGGCGGCTTCTTCGACAGTCATGTTTAAGACATCTGCGATCGACTTGCCTTTAAATTTCACCTGCAACGTTTCACGGTTATACCGTGCGCCTTTACAGACATCGCATTGCACATACACGTCAGGTAAGAAGTTCATCTCGATGACATTTACACCCTGACCGCTACAAGCCTCGCATCGTCCACCTTTGACGTTGAAAGAAAATTGCCCCGCTTTGTAGCCTCTGGCTTTGGCTTCGATCGTTTCAGAGAAGACTTCGCGAATGCAGTCGAAAACGCCAGTATAAGTGGCTGGATTGGATCGAGGTGTGCGTCCGATTGGAGATTGATCAATGACGATCGCTTTATCAAGCGCATCTAAACCTTTGACAGGCTTCATTTCCTTCGGCTGCGGAACCTTATGCCCAAAATGATGCTGAATTGCAGGATAGAGCAATTCATTAATCAAGGTTGATTTTCCAGACCCGGATACACCCGTGACGCAAACTAGTTTACCTAGTGGAATTTCGACATCAATATTTTTGAGGTTGTTGCGTTGGGCAGAGCCAAGTGTAATCGCTCTCCCATTTCCCGATCGCCGTTCTGCTGGCGTTTGAATCGCCCGTCGTCGAGACAGATAGGCTCCAGTCAGCGATTCTTCGGCATTCAGCAGTGTATCGAGATCGCCTTGAGCAATCACCCGTCCTCCATGCACGCCTGCACCCGGTCCAATGTCTACCAAATGGTCTGCTGCCCGAATCGTTTCTTCATCGTGTTCGACCACGATTAAGGTATTGCCCAAATCGCGAAGTTTCGTCAGGGTGTTGAGCAAGCGAGTATTATCCCGTTGATGCAGCCCGATACTTGGCTCGTCTAGGACATATAGCACTCCGGTCAATCCTGCACCGATTTGAGTCGCCAGTCGAATCCGTTGAGCTTCTCCACCCGAAAGCGTCATTGCGGTGCGATCGAGTGTTAAATAATCGAGTCCAACATCGAGGAGAAACTGCAAGCGGGATCGAATTTCTCGCAGCACGAGATCCCCGATCTGAGCTTGTCGATCGCTCAGTTCTAAATTCTCGACGCGATCAAGACAATCTCGAATCGAAACCCCTGTGAAATCTTGAATGTGATACTGCCCTAAGCGAACAGCGAGCGCTTCTGGCTTTAATCGTTTGCCATGACAGACATCACAAGGTTGATCGACTAAATACTGTTCGAGTTTTTGCTTGTACAGATCAGAACTGGCTTCGCGATATTGTCGATCGAGCAGAGGAATCGCTCCTTCATATCGACGGTGATAGCCTTTATTCTCCTGGTATCGCGAATCGACTTCGATCCAAATCGGGTCTTTAGAACCGTAGAGCATGATGTGTTGCTGCTCGGCGCTCAGTTGATTCCAAGGGGTTTGAATATCGAATCCGTATGCCTCGGCAACACTGCAAATCAGCGAAAGATAGTAAGTGTTGTCCTTATCTGACCAAGGCGCGATCGAGGCATAAACCGGAAGATTTGGATTTGGAATGATCAAGTCAGGCGAAAAGGTGCGATGGCTGCCAATTCCATGACAATTCGGACATGCTCCATACGGCGAGTTGAACGAAAACAGGCGCGGAGAAAGCTCTTCCATCACTGCACCATGTTCTGGACAAGCGAAATTTTCTGAGAATACGAGTTCTGAAGGCTGATCTTCTGAGTCTGCTTCGCGCATCAAATCAATAATGGCGATTCCGTTCGATCGCTTTAAGCAAGTGGTCAAGGAATCGCTCAACCGTTCTTGCATGTCGTCTTTTTTGATTAATCGATCGACGACAATTTCGATCGTGTGCAATTGATTTTTATCCAATTCGATGGAATCACTCAACTCTCGCACTTCGCCATCGACGCGCACCCGCACAAATCCTTCTGCGGCAAGTCCTGAGATTAATTTGCGGTGAGTGCCTTTCTTCCCACGCACCACAGGGGCAAGAATTTGGAACCGAGTCCGGTCGGGCAATTCCATGACGCGATCGACCATTTGATCGATCGTCTGGGGAGTAATCGAGCGATCGCAAATTGGACAATGCGGCATCCCCGCGCGACCATAGAGAAGCCGCATATAGTCGTAGATTTCTGTGACCGTTCCGACCGTTGAACGGGGGTTATGAGAGGTCGATTTCTGATCAATCGAAATCGCTGGACTTAATCCTTCGATCGCATCGACATCTGGCTTATCGACTTGTCCGAGAAATTGTCGTGCATAAGCGCTGAGCGATTCGACATAGCGGCGTTGACCTTCTGCGAAGATGGTGTCGAATGCCAGAGAAGACTTGCCTGAGCCTGAAACTCCGGTAAACACGATTAATCGATCGCGCGGCAGATCGAGATCGACATTTTTTAAATTGTGTTGTCTTGCGCCTCGAATCCGAATGGAATTCAGTGAAACAACTTTTTGAGCTTTCTGAGCAGGCTGTTTTTTCGAGCCGTTCGATTCGATTTCGGCTCCTAAATCAGGACTTAAGACCGGAGCATCGGAGCTTTTGGGTTTGCTGACACGCTTAGGCATTCGGAGGGCGAAGAAATAGTCCTTCATGATTCTATCGCTCTCACCCACCGATCAAGTTGATTTGTACTGAGGTTTAGTTGAATTCCTTCTGCAATTTCGCTCGATCGCGAATGGCAGGCCGAAAATTTGGATTGTACTTAATTGCCTGATTATAGGAATACAACGCATCCCGAAACCGTTTTAGCTCTGCCATGACTCGCCCCCGCCAGTACCAAGCCCCGTGATGCGAAGGTTGAAGTTGTAGAGCTTTGTCAAAACACGCGATCGCTTCTCGAAATCGGCGCAGTTTAATTAACGAACTTGCAGAACAGCACCATAAGTCGGCATTCTCTGGCTGAAGCTGGATCGCTTGGTCATAAGACGCGATCGCTTCTTCATATCGCGATAACGCATAAAGGACATTGCCTCGCCAGCGCAAAACTTCTGGGTCTTTTGGATTCAAGCGCACTGCCTTATTGAAAGCAACCGCTGCTTCTGCATGATGTTGAAGCTTTTCTAGAATCTGACCTTTCTGGAACCAAGTTCCGTAATCATTGGCGGGTTGGGCTGGCTGCTCAGGCTGATCTCCTGAATTCAATCGATCTAAAACTCTTTGACGACCTGCGATCGCAGCTTGCCAATCTCCCCGCAGCTGAATCGCTCGGATATAAGAAAATAAGGCTTCTTCATATTGAGCCGTGGCTTCTAGCGCTTTTGCGCGATCGTGCCATCCCCAATAATTCTCAGGCTGAAGTTCAACCACTTTGTTGTAGCTAACGATCGCTTCTTCAAACCGCTGTAAATGCTGTAAAACATTGCCTCGCTTAAACCAAGCGAGATGGTCGTTCGGTTGCAAAGCGACTGCTTGATCGTAAGCAGCAAGCGCTGCTTCAAATTGCCCTTGTGTTTCCAGCGCCATTCCTTGCGTGAGGCAATCCGAGGAATGTTCTGCAATCTCGGATGCGCTATTGGCCGCTGGCTCATCGAACGGCAGATCGTAGAGAGAATCAACGCGCTGAAGCTGCACCAAAATCCGCCGCCGACTCTCGACCGCCAATTGAAAATTGGGCTTCAATTGAACTGCTCGATCGTAGGCTGCTACTGCTTCTTCAAAGCGTTTCAGAGTTTCTAGGACTTTTCCCTTATCGTGCCAAGCCCAATAGTTTTCTGGCTGCAGCTGAATCACTTTTTCATAGCAAGCTAATGCTTCTTTTGGCTGGTTGAGATTTTCACAAGCGGCACCCTGCTTAAACCATGCTAAATAATCATCTGGCTGCAGCTCAATCACTTTTTTGTAGCAAACGAGTGCTTCATCAAATCGCTGCAAATTTTCACAGGCAATTCCCCGCCTGAACCAAGCGGTGTAGCCTGCCTGAAATTCGATCGCTTTATCATAAGCAGCGATCGCTTCTCGGTAGCGCTGAAGTTGAAACAATTCATCTCCTCGCTCCAGCCAAGTTAAGACTGAAGCATCTAGAGAAGAGTGCGAGTCAGGAGACGGTAGCATAAACGCAGCCAGAATGGTAGTACGGCTATTATTCCCGATTCGATTTTTCTGCGTTCAAGAAAGAATCGATCACTCCTAACGATTTTTCATGGCTCGCTGCATATCTCGTTGATCATCCCGGCGTTTTGAATCTTCGCGTTTGTCGTACAACTTTTTGCCGCGCACTAACGCCAAATCTACCTTGACCCAGCCTCGCTTCAAATACATCTTCAACGGTACAAGGGTCAGCCCTTGCTGCTCAACTTTGCCCACAAGTTTGCGAATTTCATCGCGTCTGAGGAGGAGCTTCCGAGTTCGGGTTGGATCGTGATTAAAGACCTGACTTGCAGTTTTATGTGGCGAAATATGGACATTGTGGAGAAAAACTTCTTGATTGCGAACGAGCGCGAAACCGTCGCGTAAGTTCACTCGACCGGCGCGAATGGACTTCACCTCGGTTCCCGCAAGCTCGATTCCCGTCTCGTAGGTCTCCAGAATCTCGTACTGAAACCTCGCCTGACGATTATCGCTAACAATTTTGAATCCGTCGCTACTTTTCTCGCTCATAGCATCACTTTAGCTCAGTTAGGGGGCTTGTAGCGAAAAAAATCGCCCCCTTCCTCACGCAACGGTCAGGTAAAAAGGCGAATTACTCAAGGAGACGAAATTAATACACAAGTACTATATAAGATAGTCTCGAAAAAAGCAAATCTTAGTTTGAATGAGATCTTTTATTCATAGATAAAAATCGATGTTGAATTAAGAAATAATCAATCTCCCTATTTTTCTCTGGGAATCTCTCTCTAGAATTGAGCATTTGTAATCTGAGATACAGAATCACATGACTCAATCAACGAAATTTGACTTCATCTCATCTAAAGATTCTGTTTCTTTAGCTATGTGACATGCCCCCACTTCGTCGTATATTTCAGTACCTCAAACGACGTACCGACCTTGTGGCAGCTGAATCATAGAGACCTAACTCGTCCTCGATCGCGGCACTGATTGCCAAGTAGTGGAGGGTTTCGGGATTCAGGAATTGCATTGCCCGACTGCAAGACAACTTTTACTTGCTGGAATGGTGTAACGCTCTCATGCCAGCAGGTCAATTTCGCATTGGTTTATTTACATTAGGAATTTCGTGTCATGGTGTTAAGAGCATCGTTGAAGCAAAAATCGCAAGTTCGCAAGCGGAAGCCTGCCTTGCTTAAATCCTGGGAAGCACTGCTCAGAACAGTGAGCAAGTTGTCTCTCGGTTGGCAAATGTCAATTCCGATCACAGTCGCGATCGTTGGACTTTGGAGCTATGCGGCTGTTGCCCAAACCCCACCTACTGTTGAAAGTGTTGCGACTGCAACCGCAGACCTAAAAATTGGTCTAGATACCATGTGGGTAATGATTGCAGGATGCCTAGTGTTCTTCATGAATGCGGGCTTCTGTATGCTCGAAACTGGCATGTGCCGACAGAAAAATGCGGTAAACGTGCTTGCGAAAAACTTGATTGTCTTTGCGCTGTCTACAGTGGCATTTTGGGCGATCGGGTTTGGCTTGATGTTCAGTAACGGAAACGGCTGGATTGGCGCAAGCGGCGGATTTTTCTTAACGGGTACAGACAGCAGCCCAGTAACAGGTGACGCTTACCAAGGAATCTTCAAAGCCATTAGCTGGGCAGGCGTTCCTCTGGCTGCGAAGTTCTTCTTCCAGTTGGTGTTTGCTGGAACAGCAGCGACGATCGTGTCGGGTGCTGTTGCTGAGCGGATCAAATTCATCGACTTCTTGCTGTTTAGCTTACTGTTGGTTGGGATTGCTTACCCCATTACAGGTCACTGGATCTGGGGCGGTGGCTGGCTAGCAACTCTCGGATTCTACGATTTTGCAGGTTCGACGGTCGTACACGCAGTTGGGGGTTGGGCGGCTCTGATGGGCGCTTCTTTCCTCGGTGCAAGAATTGGTAAATACAATGCAGATGGTTCTGCAAATGCGATTCCGCCTCACAATCTCAGTATTGCAACCTTGGGTGCTTTGATTCTCTGGTTGGGTTGGTTCGGATTTAACCCCGGCTCAACGATGAGCGTTGGGAATGGTTCTTTGATTGCTCATATTGCTTTGACGACGAACACAGGTGGCGCATTTGGTGCGATCGCGGCAACGGTAGTTGCATGGGCAATTTTAGGCAAGCCTGACTTGACGATGACCATCAATGGTCTGCTGGCTGGATTGGTCGCTGTTACAGCACCCTGTGCTTGGATTAGCGTTCCTTCTTCTGCGATCATCGGTGCGATTGGCGGTATTTTAGTTGTCTTCGCCGTTGGGTTCTTTGATAAGTTGAAAATCGATGACCCAGTAGGTGCGATCGCAGTTCACTTAGTGAACGGTGTCTGGGGAACGCTGGCGCTCGGATTATTCAGCCAAGCTGATGCTTTTGGTGCAACTCCTGCTCCCAAAGCTGGATTGCTGTTTGGTGGCGGTATTGAGCAGTTTTGGTATCAGCTGGTTGGAGTCTTATCAGTAGGCGGCTTTACAGTCTTGGTTTCCAGCATCTTCTGGATTTTGCTGAAGTCTACTTTGGGTATCCGGGTGACCTCTGAAGAAGAACTGGAAGGTTTGGATATCAGCGAGCACGGTATGGAAGCTTATGCAGGATTTGCTAAGGAAAGTGCTTTTGGCTCTTCTAGTAACTACCCCAGCAGTTCATCTGAACCGACCAAGTATTAATGACTTGAAAGGTCTAATCTAAGATTCTGCGAAGAGCGCTCTCCAATTTGGAGAGCGCTCTTTTTGCACTTTGTTAAGTCCGATGAATCTATTAGGAATTCACATAATCTTTTAAGAAACATCCTCCCTAGTGATGAAACTTAGGGTCTGCTGGGATTAAGGCTTTCTCGATCGCAAAAGTGTAATTTCAATTACAGAATGAGCCTTTCAATTTTGGTGCAATCCAATAGCAATCATTCGGATTTCCAATGGTTTCTGTATCTACAGCCTAACGGAAGTCTGAAGATGAGTTCTTTATTGGCGTTGAAGGTTTGAAGCCAGTGTTGAAAAAAATCATGTGGACAGCGCTCACCACGATCGCGCTGTTTAGTATTCCGTTGATGGGTACTGCTCTTGCTGAGCCTGTGACGGCTGAAGCTGCAAAAGCTGCCGCCGATCAGGCAGCTAGCCAAGCTGATACAGCCTTTATGTTGATTTCGGCTGCCCTCGTGCTGCTGATGACTCCGGGTTTAGCGTTTTTCTATGGCGGTTTTGTTCGGTCTCGGAATGTTCTCAATACCATGATGATGAGCTTTATTCTCATGGGTATTGTTGGAACCAGTTGGATTCTGTGGGGTTATAGTCTTTCGTTTGCACCTGGAACTCCGTTTATCGGCGGGCTACAGTGGTTGTTCTTGAACGGTGTGGGTCTAGAAACGACAGGATATCTAGCGGGCAGCCAGCCCGATGCGGTTGTTTCCTATGCCGGAACGATCCCGCACCAAACGTTCATGATTTATCAGGCGATGTTCGCCATTATCACGCCTGCTTTGATTTCGGGTGCGATCGTTGAACGGATTAGCTTCAAAGCTTATTTCTGGTTCATTGTGTTATGGTCTGGAATTTTGTATCCGATTTTCGCTCACATGGTTTGGGCGAAAGGCGGATTTTTGGGCTTATATGGTGGCTTGGGTGCTTTGGACTTTGCAGGCGGAACCGTTGTTCACATCAGTTCTGGTGTGTCAGCACTGGTTGCAGCTTGGGTCTTAGGTCCGCGCAAAACTTACCCCAATCAGCCTGCTGCACCGCATAACGTTCCTTACATTTTGTTAGGAGCTGGATTGCTGTGGTTTGGGTGGTTTGGCTTTAATGGCGGCAGTGCTTTAGCCTCTGGCTCATTAGCGACAGTTGCATTCGTGGCAACGACAACTTCTGCCTCAGCAGCAGGTTTAGTCTGGGTGATTTTGGAATGGATCTTACGTGGCAAGCCGACCGCCGTTGGGATTGCAACAGGCGCAGTTGCTGGATTAGTTGGAATTACTCCGGCTGCGGGATTTGTGACTCCCATTGCAGCTTTGCTGATTGGGGCAATCACTGCAACGGCTTGCTTCTTTGCTGTGAGTTTGAAAGCGAAGCTCCAGTTTGATGATTCGCTGGATACATTCCCAGTGCATGGTGTGGGTGGAACAATTGGTGCGATCTTAACTGGTATTTTTGCGACTAAAGCAGTCAACTCGGCTGGTGCAGATGGGTTGCTGGCAGGGAATGCAACCCAGGTGTTGACGCAGATTGAAGCGGTAGCCATCACTTATGTCTTGGCAGCGCTAGGAACGATCGTGATTCTGAAAGTCCTGAGCGCAGTCTTTGGTGGATTGCGAGTCCACCCAGATGCTGAGTTTCAGGGTGTAGATATTCATGAGCATGGTGAAGAAGGCTACGGTGAAGAGGTTACCGCAGGGTTCATGATGACTCGAGTTGAATAAGATGCGGTTACAGGGATGATTTACTTAAAAGGCTCTAGGAGTTGAAATCCTAGAGCCTTTTGATATGCGGTAGCAACTCGCTTTGCTAGTGTGCAGCTTTTGTCCTCTCTGTCCCCGATTTGGGAGCTTTGAAGTCAATTGAGGGTGTGTTAGCGTCGTTTGCTCGTTGGTTTTTTCTCTTGTTCGCGACGGCGACGATCGCGCCAATCTGCAATGGTGATATAGCCAACGCCACCAGTGATGGCTATGAGAAGACCAAACGCGACAAGCACCAGTGTGTTAAAAACTGTAAATTCCACGATCGGATCTCAAAGTTCTAGATTTTCAGTGCCCGCAGCGTGTTGACCACGGGCTGGAAACTAGGCATTAGAAGCCATTGCGTCCCCAAACGACCATTGCGATCGAGAAGGTAAAAACGGATAAAAGCGCGACCCAACCAAGTGACAAAATATCCATGATAAAAACGGGCGGTACAAAGGATGATAAATCTAATAATAAGGCAAAACGGGCTAGCGACTGGGGAACTGGGATCTAGAGATTGACATGCAACACTTAAAGCTGAGCTGGGAAGAACGAGTCGAGTCGTTGAAGGCAGGATTGCTTTCGGCAGGTTCGGTTGCGTTGATTTTTCCGTTGATTGCGTTATTGAATGATTTTTTGGTCAGCCGCTATCCCAGTGTTTCGATGAACTACTGGATTAGCGGCGCGATCGCGCTGTTTGCAGGGTTCTTATTTGGGGTGACTTACCGCTACATCATTCGTGAAGATGAGAATTCTCACCTCAAATCTGGGGCGGTGCTGGCGTTTGGATTAGTGCGAGGGTTGGCGCAGGTGGAAATGGGAATTGCAAATCAAAGTGCAGTCATCCCCATTGTCAGCTACGCAGTTGAAAGTGTTTTGTTGTTTGCGATCGCCAGACTGGTGCTTGATTGGGGGATGTCCCTTGGCTGGATTCAGCGATTTAAGGGATAAATTCTACAATTTCAGTTGCACTAAACATCTGATTGCGATCGAGCGCCGAGAGAATTTTTTGATTGGCGCGATCGCTGATTAAGCATTTGCACACGAGATCTGCGACATCGGCACGGTGAATTGAGCCAGAGATTTTGGGATCTTCGGTGAGAAATCCGGTTCCGGTTGCGGGTTCGGACTTGAGACCGCCCGGACGCACGATCGTATAGGTCAGCCCGCTGTCGATCAGATGTTGTTCCGCTTTTTCTTTGTCTGCGAGAACCGCTCCTAGCGCTTCGAGAGCACGAGGCGGTAAGGCAACCACACTATCGCCGCACCCGATCGAGGTGACTAAGACGAATTTTTTCACGCCTGCTTTGCGTGCTGCATCAATTAAATTGCGATTGCCTTCATCATCAGCGCGTTTGATATCGCCGGGAAGACCGCCGATCGTGCTAATGACTGCATCGATTCCAGAGAGATCTAACTGTTCTGGAATCATTGCATCGCCCCTGATCGGTTGAATGCCTAAAACTTCGAGTTCAGTAACAGCAGTATTCGATCGCAATAATGCTTTGACCGTAAAATTCGGCTGTAAGATTCGAGCAATTTCGCGTCCGACTCCTCGACTTGCACCTGCAACGAGAACGGTTTCAAAGGGCGTTAAGCTTTCCAGCATTTTAATTAGCCTTCTAGAGAGATCATTTATGCTTAAGAGTAAGCCTGCATAACCCAAAGTATACGGATACCAGACCTCACTGAAGTCGAGAAAGCCGTCCCTAAGATTATCAAGAATTCTGTTCCAATAGAGGAAGCATAGACAGAGGAAATCACCGTGAACCAGAATCAACTTTATAACTTACAACTCGGTCTAAATGGATTTGGTCGCATTTTAACGATCGTGGGATTTGCGTTACTGCTGAGTGCCGTCGGGTTGGGCTGGTTGGTGAAATCGTTTTTCTTTGTAGTGGGGCTGTTGATTCTTGCGCCGATTGTCGGGATTTTTGTGTTCCAGTGGTGGGTGAGAAAGAATATTGTCCAGTCGGCTTGTCCGGTGTGTGGAACCGAGTTGACTGGATTTAATCAGGCTCAGATGCAATGTTCTAGCTGTGGAGAGCCGTTACTCGTTGAGCATGGGAAATTTAAGCGCATGACTCCTTCCGGCACGATCGATGTAGAAGCCGTTGAAGTTGCGGCTCAAGTTGTTGAAGATTAATCCAGAGAATCGGTTTCAGCTTCGCTCACCCTGCGAAAACTCTAGAATCGAGCATTCAGCGAAGCCGAGACACATTTTTTATCTTTCTACTGCACTTGTTTTTGAGCGTACTGAACGCGGTAGATTCTGTTATTGGCTTCGTCCGTGAAAATCAGACTGCCATCATTAAGTACGAGTAAGCCGACAGGTCTACCCCAAGTTGTTGGAATGCTGGGGTCAAGGAGAAACCCTGTTACAAAATCTTCGTATTGCCCTTGCGATTGCCCTTCATTAAACGGCACGAAGACAATCTTATATCCGGTTCCCTGAGAGCGATTCCAAGACCCTCGGAAGGCGACAAATGCGCCGTTTCGATAGCGATCGGGAAATGTATTGCCCGTATAGAATCGCAATCCTAATGCTGCCGAATGCGCTTCAAATAAAACATCTGGCGTACGAGTTTTCGCAACGAGGTCGGGGCGGCTGCTTTTTCCGTCCTTGAGATGGCGCGGGTCGAGGCGATTGGGTGCGAGATAGGCATAGGGCCATCCATAAAATTCGCCTGCTTGTACTTGCGTCAGATAATCTGGCACTAAGCCATCTCCGATTTGATCCCGTTCGTTGACCGTTGCAAAGAGTGCTCCGGTTGCCGGATTGAAATCTAGACCGACGGGATTACGCAGCCCAGAAGCGAAGGTTTGACGATCGCTGCCATCTAAATTCATGACTTGAATTGAGGCACGCGGGAGCGGTTCTTCATCAGCGTTCGATCGCGATCCGATGGAGACATAAAGCTTTTGCCCATCTGGAGAAGTGACCACGTTGCGCGTCCAATGTTGGTTATAGCCTTGTCCAGGTAATTCTGTGATCTTCGTGCCCCGACCTTGAACGCGATCGTTTGCCACAGAAAATCTCAGGACTGAATCAGTATTGCCGACAAAAAACGCATCTTCGGCAAATGCCATTCCAAACGGTAAATTTAGCCCGTTTTCTTCAGTTGCAAAGGTTTTGCGGACTTCTGCAACGCCATCCTTATTGGCATCTCGTAGCAGCAGAATTCGATTGCGACGGGTTTCGGTGACGAGAACATCGCCGTTTGGAGTCAGGGCGAGCCAACGCGGTCGATCAAGTCCTTCCGCAAACACATTGACAGTAAAGCCAACAGGAACCCGTAAGACTGGATTTTCAGGAATTGGAACAACTTCAGGTGGTTTTGAGGCGCTTTGTGTGGCGTTGGGTTGAGGAAGTTGATCGACATCAATTCGGATCGGTTGGGGGTTCAGAATTTCTGTCCGAATTGGAGCACTAGAAGATGAAGCTTGGGCAACTTGGGGTTCTCGATCGCGCTCGACATTCGGATTCGATGAATTACAGGAACTCAAGGCAGCGATCGCAAAAAACAGCGAAGCGATCTGAGGAAAACGGTTAGACATGGAAGCGTCGGGACAGTGCAACTTGATTTCTAGAGTACAGATAGAAATCGAATTTAACACCTTCCGAGAGGCTCACTATCAGGAAGCGCTAACGCTGACCGGATCAATTTTATGAGTTCGGGAACTGAAGTCTGAATATTTTGAGAGCTAGGAGTTACAGCGATCGCCAGGTATCGCGCACGACTTGACGAATTACTTCAAACGGCTGGCTCTCCGGCAAATGCAATTGCTCGGTTGAGAACACGTAGTACACTTCGCCTGCATCGCTCACTTCAAAATTCGCGTCGTATTCGCGTGCCCAAAGATCGAGATGTCGGCGCGCAATTTCCGGTTCGAGGCGGGTGGCTCTGGAGAAATCGAGCAGTGAAATCCTGCCCTGCTTGATCCGCAACAGTTGGAAAAAGCGATCGCGAATGGCATGGCGATGCGCTTTAGAACTGGCATAGAGTAAAAGTCCTCCGATCGCACTGGGAGTCAGCCCAAAAAATACCAGCAGAATCAAGAGAATTGTAAATGCCCAGGTTGGAGGTTGGAATGCCAAAATCGACAGAGAAAGCGCGATCGAGATCACGCCACCTCCGCAGAGAAATAGGCTTCCAGCAACTTTGCTTGCAACACTCCAAAATCGATTCATGCGCGCCTCCGAAAAAGCTTAAAAAATTGAAGGGCGAGGCAACTTCAATCACAGTATTCATAGCCTAACTGTTTTTCTTGCAATCGGGGCTATCGGGTTGCCGATCATTCGATTGGCGGATTTCGCTCCTCAGTTTTCCCCCGGAAGAGGATGGCTGAACGGTGGAGATCTACGTTAGTTTTAAGTCACTGTTCTGATGCCGTTTTGCATTAACTTTTGGAATTGCTTCTATGTTTTCCAGACTTGTCCAAACCAGTTCGCGCCAAGGTGAAATCTTAGAAGTAGTGCTTCGGAACGGATGGGATTTTATGCGGCGGCTCTTGACCGGGGGAAAAGTTGACGAGCCAAAATTACCGCCTCCGGCTGTGCTTCGCAATATTTTGGTCGATTTGGGGCCCGTGTATGTGAAGCTCGGGCAACTGCTGAGTACTCGTCCTGATCTCTTGCCTGCTGAATATATTGATGCTCTGTCCACGCTGCAAGCAGAAGTTCCTCCGGTGGATTGGTCAGAAATTGAAGTCGTGCTGCGAAAACAATTTAGTCAGCCCCTAGAAGAAGTCTTTGCCTCGGTGAACTACACGCCCGTTGCAGCGGGTTCGATCGCTCAAACGCATTACGCTATTCTCAAAGATGGTCGAGCCGTTGCGCTCAAAGTTCAACGTCCGGGACTCTCGGCGGTTGTAGAACAAGATATTGCGCTGATTCGTTTGATGGCAAGACTGGTTGCTCAGACGGATTTTGGACAGTACTACGATATTGTGGCGATCGCTGAAGAATTCGCGGAAGCGCTACGAAACGAGCTCGATTTTACTCAAGAAGCTCGATATACCGATCAACTGAGGCAGAATTTGAGCGGGACTCGCTGGTTTGATGCCTCTCAGCTTGTAGTTCCTCAGATTTATTGGGAATATACAACTGATAAACTCGTTGCGATGGAATGGCTAGATGGTGTGGCGGTACTCTCTGCATTTCCGCCCATCAGTGCTGCTGAAGGTGTCGTCGATCTCCAGCGACGAGAAGAAATTTCAACGTTACTCCTCAGAGCGTTCTTCCAGCAAATTTGCTTAGATGGCTTCTTCCACGCTGATCCGCATCCTGGGAATGTGTTCTATCTCAAGGATGGGCGGGTAGCATTGCTCGATTGCGGCATGGTTGGACGACTCGATCCAAGAACACAGCAGTTGATTTTGGAATTGGTACTTGCGATCGTCAATCTGGATGCCCAACGATGTACTCAACTCGTACTGCAACTTGCGCCCCCGATTCAACCGATCAATCGAGTCAAGCTCGAAACCGAGTTCGATCGGTTACTGCGTCGGTACTATAGTCTGAATATCTCGCAGGTCAACTTTAGTAAGCTCGTTTACGAAGTGCTGCAAATTGTTCGAGACAATAAGGTGCGAGTTCCCGGCAATTTGGGGCTATGTGCGAAAGCGATCGCGAACTTAGAAGGCATTGCTCGATCGCTCGACCCGAATTTCAACATTCCCAATAAAATTCGCCCAATGATGACGGAAGTGTTTCAGCGTCAGATTGTTGGAGAAGCGCCGTTAATTGCTTTGTTGCGAACGGTGTTGGATGTGAAAAATCTCTCATTGCAATCTCCGCGGCAGGTTGAGTTATTGCTCGATCGCGTCACGTCTGAAACCTTGCAGTGGAATTTTTCGATTCGAGAAGCAGAACCAATGCGACGCACGGTCGATTCTGCTGCGAATCGGGTGTCTTTTAGTATTGTCGTTGGCTCATTGATTATGGGTGCAGCGATCATTTCTGCGAATACGCAGTCGAGTCAAGTCTATTGGGTGAGTGATGTCTTGTTTGCAGCCGCGAGTTTCTTGGGGCTTTGGTTGATTATTAGTATTCTGCGATCGGGTCCATTGCGATAAAAAGATCTGGATTATATTCAAAGCATGTCCAAAGTTGTTGGCAACGACATGATGGCTTCGCTGACGCTTCCTCTCAAAATTGACATGAGCCAGGTTCACTTTACAGATGAGCAGTTTTATCTCCTTTGTATGAGCAATCCTGACTTAACGATCGAACGAGATGCGAAAGCAGCTTTGATTCTTACGTCTCCAGTTGGCGGTGATAGCGGAAGACGAGAAGCGAGCTATATTGCTGACTTGATCATTTGGAATCGTCAAACTGGACTCGGAGAAGTGTTCAGTTCTTCAACGATGTTTAAGCTGCCGGGAGGGGGCGATCGCTCTCCTGATGCGGCGTGGGTTGAGCGATCGCGCTGGCAAACTCTGACTGCTGAACAGCGTCAGAAATTTCCTCCAATTGCACCTGATTTTGTCTTGGAACTGCGATCGCGAACTGACAGTTTGGAGACATTGCAGGAAAAGATGCAGGAGTATATGACGAGTGGTGTTCAGTTGGGTTTGATGGTGAATCCTCAGAATCAAGAAATTGAAATCTATCGTCAAGGACAACTGAGAGAAGTGCGATCGCTGCCGACGCAATTTTCTGGGGAAGCTGTTTTACCAGGGTTTATGTTGCAGATCGATCGATTTGTAGAGGATTGATGCAAACTCCTTCAAGCCGTTTGCGATCGCTGAGCCAATAAGCAATCCTCAAAACTAAACGCTTCTTCATCTAGAAAAAATCGCTCAGCATCGCAGCGCGATCGCGACCAAAATGATTCTTATCACCCTAGATCCAGATGATTTTCGACATCGCGTGTATAGTGATTAGAAGCTTTTCCATTGCCTTTGAGAGTAATCTATGAGACTTTCTGCCCTATTGCGTCTTCGGTCTTGGCAAATCCTATTTTTTCTCGGATTGAGTTTGACGATCGCCAGCGCTCAACTCAGCGATCGAGCCACGGCTGCCACTCCCGAAACCGCGCCCGCAGAACTCAAACAAGTTTTATCAAAAATTGATGCCGCTGCAAATAGCAGAAATGCACAAGCCGTACTTCAGTTTTATAGCCCAAACTTTACGCATTCCGACGGGCTAAATCGTCAGAGCTTAGAGCAATCTTTGACACAACTTTGGAAGCAGTATTCCAACTTAACGTACAAGACCGAATTGCAGTCTTGGCAACCGAGTAGTAATGGGTTTCAAGCAGAAACGGTCACTCGGATTACTGGAACGCAAGCGCAAAACGGACAGCAAGTGAAACTGGATGCAACCTTGCGATCGCGGCAGCAATTTCAGAATCAAAAAATCGTCAAACAAGAAATTCTATCTGAGAAAAATCTCATTACAACCGGAGATAAGCCACCTTCCGTCAATATTAATCTGCCTGACCAGGTGCGGGTAGGACAAGAATTTAGCTTTGATGCGATCGTCCAAGAACCCCTCGAAAACGACCTACTGCTAGGTACAGTCGTGCAAGAAGCGGTGAATTCGGCAGGGTATCTGAAGCCTGCAACGGCTGATCTGGATGTGCTGAATTCGGGTGGACTGTTTAAGATTGGCAAAGCCCCGAATCAAGCTGGCGCGCAGTGGATTTCAGCCGTTTTGGTACGGCATGGTGGAATGACAATGGTGACACAACGATTGAATGTCGTTGCCGGATCAACTCGACCCGCAAGATAAGATATCCCCAATTCTTAGAATTTTCCCCGCTTCAGTTGGCGCAATTCTTGTATTGATTGCCATGCGGTAGTAATGAGTAAATCGAGTCTCATCTGCCCAAGCGGGAAATTCTGCTCGGCGCTGAAGCATAAACGTCTTCTGAAACTGAGGATAAGCTTCGCCTGAACGTGCATCCCGAGTGGGAACAATGCAGCGTTGACAGGGATTGATGCCTTGTAGCTCGACCTCCCCGATTTGAAATCGGACAGGCGTTTCATCGGCTGAATACAAGCGCTCTTCCCAAAAAGCGGCGACATCCCCGAGTTCTAAATTGGTGCGGAGTCGCGATCGCATTTCCTCAACTGTGATATCTGCAAACCATGATGCGGCGCGTTCCAATGTAGCTGTGCTGATCAGAGTCGGTCCAGGTGAAACGGGATCATCGGGAAATCCGGTCGTGAGATCTTGTTTCAACGTCACCGCAAAGCCAAAATAATCGCTCAACCAGCCTTCAATCCCCCTGCGACCGTGGTCGAGATGGAAACTGACAGGTTGCTCGTTCTGAATCGCAAGCGTGACAATCCGGGCTTTGAGATCAAACGTCGATCGAATCTGATGAATTGCCGCAGTTCGTTTGCCATTCACGATTTTATTGGCACGATCAACGATACAAAATTCTCGATCGTGCTCTAATGCGCCACCGGGCAGAATCTTGGCGTGATCTACAGCGATGCCATCGAGAGATTTGATCGGATAAATCAGGAGATGGGTCAGCTTCGGCATAGGATTCGTAAAATACTGCATCCAGTTTGCCAAGATTTAAGCTGGCTTGACTGGAATCGTAATGATAAATTCTGTTCCGTGAATCGGATTAGAAATACACTCCAAACTGCCGTGATGCCGCTCTGTGACAATCTGGTGACTAATCGAAAGCCCCAAGCCTGTCCCTTTTCCGACAGGTTTGGTTGTAAAGAACGGATCGAATAGTTTAGACTGAATCGATTCTGGAATTCCAGAACCATTGTCATGGATGCAAATTCTCACCGTACTCTCGATCATCTCTGTAGTAATTTCGATGCGAGGTGAAAAGCTAGAATCTTGCTCACACAACTCTTCTAAAGCATCGATCGCATTACTCAAAAGATTCATGAACACCTGATTGAGTTGCCCTGCAAAACATTCGATCAAAGGCAAATCGGCGTAGTTTGTGACAATAGTGATGGCTTTTCGATCTGGAGTTGCTTTGAGTCGATGTTTCAAAATCATCAATGTACTGTCGATCCCAGCCTGAAGATCGACAGCTTTACAGTCTGGCTCATCCATGCGAGAAAAAATCTTCAACGAAGCGACAATTTCTCTAATCCGATCGGCTCCAATCGTCATTGATGTGAGCAACTTCGGCAAGTCTTCCATCAGAAACTCTAAATCAATCTCCTCTTCTTTCTCTTGAATCAATTCAGCATCGGTAGCCTTGCGATAGAGTTTGACCAATTCAATCAGATCGGCTGCGTACGCACTGGCATGCGAAATATTGCCATAAATGAAACTAACGGGGTTGTTAATTTCATGCGCAACGCCAGCAACTAACTGTCCCAAGCTCGACATTTTTTCGCTTTGGATCAGTTGGCTTTGGGTGTGCTGGAGTTCTTGTAGAGTCTGTTCTAGAGCCTCGGCGCGATCGCGAATCTGAGTATAGAGATTCGCTTGACTAATAGCAGATTGGATTGTCTGCATCAAATTGATCAAGCCTAAAATTGCATCGTCATCGCTTTGAATCCGGTGATGATATTTGGCGCGCTCCCGGGCATTTCCTAGTAAAATTAAGAACTCAGACTCTGCGATCATAAAGCCGATAAACTCATCCATGCCAATGCGATCGCCCAGATCTTGAATCGCTGGATTCGGACTGTCGATCAGACCGATCAGCTGATTCGAGACAAATGCTTGAAAAGCAGGGTGGTGCAAATCTAGCGCCAGCGAATCGACGATGTTATCGTCTTCGTAATAGCCTTCGTGTTGCACCAACTGAAATTGCTCATGCTGACGCTGCAAAATTAAACAGCGCTGAAAATTGCGATCGTAAACAATAAACTGGAGAGTTTCCTGCAAAATTCCGCTAATTGAAAAAGACTGGCTCACCCGTTTCCCAATTTCATTGAGTTGACGGTAGAGGCTGATTTGCCCATCGAGTCGATCTTGAGATTCGATCATCCGGCGCTCTGCACGCACGAGACGTTTGACCTGTTCGGAGAGCCGTTGATTTTCAGCGCGCAGATGGGCAATTTCAGCATCGAGAGACGTGGCAGGAACCATAGCAGTTTGGGATATAGAGCAAGTTTCAAAGCCGTTCTTGAGCAGACCATCTAGTGATCGATCGTCTAGTAAATGGCAGCTAAGACTAATGTGTAATTGTGAAATCCGTTTCTGCCTTTGATCGGAGCGATCTCACCATGCGTATATAGCCCAATCCAAGGGAGAGAAGTGCCGACCTGTTGCTGGAGTTTCTGCTCAAGCCGTTGTTTTTCTAATTCCCCCAGCACAGATTTTCCACGTCCATAACAGTCGAATTGGAAAATCAACTTCGCGGATTGGGCTTGCAGTTGAGTGTTTAAGTGTTCGGCGATCGTATCAATGCCTTGAGCAATCTTCTCCGGATCGCGGCGAGTAATCCAAATACTACTTCCTTCTACAACGTCAGTTTGCAGCGTTACAGATCCGGCAACATCGTCTTTGCTCGGCAAGTAGCGAATCACAAACTCATCGTGATCTTGAGCATAATTCGGAGCTTTTAACCCGAAACAGAAGGCAACGATTGTGCGATCCCAGGCTTGAATTTCTTCTTCTGTGAGATACTCACGCAGCACCTCAAACACAGGCTGATGATCAATTTCAAAAATCTTATTGCCTTGGGCGCGGGTAATTTTTCGCTCTTGACCGATCGGAACACAGCCATGATTGAGTGCCCAAATCACTTGGCAATCTCCAGAGAGCAACGTGGCAACTACACCATCTGAAATGACTTGATCATCACAATACTGATAGGTTGCTTTCATTTCGATATCGCTGCCCGCTGCGCCTCCTAAAATCGGCGGAACAGTGTAACCCTGCTGAGCAAATTCTGATTCAATCCCGGTCATCAAGCGATCGAAGTTCACCGTAATGCCATCGGTGAAGAGAAACATGGCTTGAGCTTGTTCGCTAAAATCCATCAGCAATTTACTGGCGATCGTTTGACCTGTTTCGGTTGGCTGCTCTTTGAGTCCGACGGCGTAGCGATTCGTAAAGCGGAGTTCATCGGACTGGATCACCATCACGGCAACTGAAAAATTCGATTCATCGGCTTCATTCTGGACAATCACGCCTTGCCCAGAGCATCCTGCCAGCGGGCAATTGCCTGTCTCTTGCCGCACGACTTGTACTAATTTCTGTTGGTGATATCCAAGCGAGGCGAAGAGAAAAACGAAATCTGGCTGTGTGATATTCGCAGCAGTCATCGCTTTTTGAACAGCCTCTTTTGCTGCTTGAGTCACATTGCGAAGATGACTCATTCCAACTCCAGCTTGAGTTCCCATTGCAGAGTGTTGAAAAACTTCAGTTTCTAACATGCCCGATCGTCTCTTTCTACAAACAAAAAACGAAACTCAGCTTCATATTTCACCGCTAACCCAAAATGGCTGCTATACGCTATAAGTAAATACTTGGAACTCCGGTTCTATAGAATTGCCCTTTATCCTTGTGCGTATCGGAATCGACCATGCAGCCACCTATTCCCCCAGCTACTGTTTTACAAAGTCGCTATCGGATTCTCAGCGTGTTGGGACAGGGAGGGTTTGGTCGTACCTATCTTGCCGAAGATCAAGGACGATTTAACGAAGCTTGTGCGATTAAAGAATTAACGCCGCCTCAAGATAATCCTTACGCGCTAGAGAAATCCAAAGAATTATTTCAGCGCGAAGCCCAAACGCTTTACCAAATTCAGCATCCTCAGATTCCGCAGTTTCGTGCGACGTTTGAGCAGGATCAGCGATTTTTTATTGTGCAAGATTATGTCGAAGGGCAAACCTATCGATCGCTGTTAGATGAACGCAAATCGCGCGGGTATGTTTTTTCAGAAGCAGAAGTCACGCAGCTTGTGAAGCAGGTTTTACCTGTGTTGGCATATATTCACGGCAAAGGGATTATTCACCGAGATATTGCTCCGGACAATATCATTCTGCGTGATCACGATAAGCTGCCCGTCTTGATCGATTTTGGCGTGGTCAAAGATCTTGCGACTCGCATTCAGGCACAAGATACGGTCAAACAGCATACGACGGTTGGCAAGCTCGGCTATGCTCCGACCGAACAAATGCAGACGGGTCGAGCCTACCCGAATAGCGATTTATATGCGTTGGCAGTCACCGCTGTTGTTTTACTCACGGGACGCGAACCGCAGGATCTCTTCGACGAAAATACGATGACTTGGCGTTGGCAGCGATTCGTCAATTTAGAGCCAACGTTTGGACAGGTGCTGAATCGAATGCTGAGTTATCGAGTCAGCGATCGCTATCAATCTGCAACCGAAGTCTTGCAAGTTCTACAAAGTCCGGCAACGATGGCTCCGCTGCCAGCGACCCCTCCGCCCACTCAGGCGCAGCCACCGACAAATGTCTCTAGAGCAGAAACCTTGGCAGTGGGTCGGCGCGATAGTACGACGGTTGCGCCGACGAGTTTGCAAAATCGCAATGATCCTTCGATTCCGTCGAGAAGTTCGCTTTGGGATGATCCGTGGGCAGTGCTTGCGATCGGAACTGGGCTAGTGCTGCTGACAGGACTGGGAGCTTGGACTATCACCCGTGCTTTGATGACTCCTGCCCCGATCGCGTCTCCGACTCCTACCGCAACGACTCCGTCTCCAAGTCCAACTAAAACTGCGACTCCAAAACCTTCTCCGACTACAACTCCGAGTCCTGATCCGGTCACGTATAGTCAGCGACTTGATTTTGTTCAAGGTGCAGCGACTCGCAGTGGAACATTAAAATCGAATGAGACTCTCAATTTTATTGTTCCCGCTAATCAAGGGCAGCAGTTGAATGCAAGTTTGGGCGGTGGAGAAGGTGTGCTATTAAGCGTTTTAGCCCCGAATCGCGATCCAGTCGATAGTGCATCAAATCGCGTCTCGAATTGGGCAGGAGAACTCCCGTTTACGGGGGATTACATCATTCAATTGAGAACCGTAAAAGGGATTCCTAAGAGCGATTTCAAGCTCAACGTCAATCTGCAAACGCCAGCCCCTAGCCCTTCACCGTCTCCCTCTCCAACGGCAAGTCCAAGCATTGTGGAAGCCGTGATTGAAATTCCACAAGGTCAGACTGGAACGAAGGTGAGTGAAAGAGTCGATGCCCTCACGACTCGTCGCTATCTCATCAATGTTCGTGCTAAGCAATCTTTAGCCTTGACCCTTACTCCGGGGACACGATTTACGGTACGGTATCCAGATGGTAGCCCGGTTGAAGATGCAACGAATTTACAGCGATGGAGTGCGATTGTACCGAAAGGCGGAAGCTATCAAGTTGATGTGACGAGTGATGCTCCAGCGGAGTTCACGCTGACTGTTGATGTCCAAGGATAACGAATTGTGAATGCACTCTTGATCACCGGAACCGATACGGATGCCGGGAAAACAGTACTGACGACTGCTTTAATTGCATATTGGCAAAAGTATTGTCGATCGCGATCGCTCGGCGTGATGAAACCTTTGCAGACGGGAATCGGCGATCGCGAAACGTATGGTCAGTTATTTCAGTTAGATCAGCCACCAGAATTGCTGAATCCGCTGCATTTTACAGCGCCGCTTGCCCCTCCGATCGCGGCGGATCTAGAAGGCAGGCAGGTTCAGCTTGAGCCAGTTTGGCAGGCGTTTGAGACGTTGCGAAGTCAGCGAGATTTTGTCCTGGTTGAAGCGTTGGGTGGATTAGGTTCGCCCGTGACGCACAGTACAACTGTGGCAGATTGGGCGTGGGATTGGCATTTACCTGCGGTGCTGGTTGTTCCGGTGAAGTTGGGAGCGATCGGGCAAGCGGTGGCGAATGTGGCTTTGGCGCGTCAAATGAAGGTGCATCTGCGCGGAATTGTGCTCAACTGTATTCGATCGACTTCGATCGAAGAAATCGAGAATTGGGCATCGGTGAGCTTGATTCAGCGATTAACAGGATTGCCTGTGCTGGGGTTGATTCCGCATTTAGCTGATCCAACCGATGTTGAGAAGCTAGCTCAGATTGCAGCAGATTTGGATTTGGAGCGATTGATACCGGAAGCGCTTTAGTAAAACTGCTAGTCAACTGTATTAATTTTGCGGAGTGGGAAGCTAGGGAGCAATCTGAGCCTGGGTTCTCCCCATCTCCTCACCTACTATCGCTGTCTCCAAGGAATCAATACATCTTTAGCAATATGAGTCGAGACGGCATGAGCACCATAGCGATTGAGGTGACTGGGGTCAGAAAAGAAATCTGGCGTATTTTTCCAGTTTTCTAGTAGGTCGCGATAGGTAAAGCCGAGTTCCCCAGACAGTCGCATCAGATATTCTTGGAACTCTTTTTCACGATCGCGGCGATACGGATCAAGATAGTTCTCTGTTAGAGGCAGATTGAGCACGACTAAGGGAATGTTCTGGCTCTTAGTGTACTGAGCGAGTGATCGTAACGCCTGATCCTGTTCTCCGAGCAAGTTGAAGTTCGCATAATCAGCATCACTATCGCCTGAGACTCGTGAATACTTTTGATAGTAAGTCACTGGATTGAAGCGATTGGAAATCGGCAGGAAGCCATTGATATCAATTAAGCCTTGTCCATCTTGAGCGATCGTCAATTCAGGGTCAATCTCATCCGAAGTCGGAGCTTGCTCAAATCCAAAACTTAAGCCACGCTTGAGCAGTCCTTGTAACTTATTGCGCTGACTCCAAACCGTTGAAAATTGCCCGACTTGGCGAAGCAAATGATCATTGAACGATTGATAGCTATCGCTCACTGTCATATTAGTTCGATTCAGAGTCTCTAAAGGTTTCGTGAACGCTTCAGTGGGTGTAGCAGCTGTGTTTGTACTCACTTCAGGCAGCTTGCGGAATCCCGGAGAAGATACGATCGCTTTATAAGTCGCATCCGGACGACCACTGTTGAATGCTCGCAGTCCATCGGCAAGTAAGATCAGCTTCGGTTGTTTTTCGTTGGCAAGGATGCGCCGCACAATCAGGTCAACCACTTGAACCGTGGCTCCATTGATACCGAAATTGAACACTCGCATACCCGCGTAGCCTTGAGTCGCCAAGGTCTGTTCTAAAACCGCTGGATCGATGCCCCGCATCGCACGCGAACTCCCCACGATCAAGACATCCGGCGCACCGTTTTGATTGACATACTGACGGTAGAGCACGAGTTTTTCATCGAGCTGACCCGCATTGAATGTGGGATAAGGAGAACGAGCAGTGTCGATCGCTGCTTTTGGCTTCAAGGGAGAGGCAAGAAGCGCGGTTGATCCTTGACCCGGAGCGATCAACGTCTGTCCAGATTGCGTAAATCCAGCCGCTCCCAGTTCTCCAAATCCAGTCGTTTTTTGCAGCGAGAGTTGGGGGAGAGGCATCTGTTCAGAGGTGAGCGGTGCAGGAGAGGCTGTTGGAGCGGGTTTTGAGGCAAACAGAGGTTTCGCATATTGTCCCAGGAGCCAATCTGCTTGCACCGTAAGCAGAATGCCTAAAACACTCCAAACAATCGCCGCTTTTGCTTCATTTGGAACCGCAGATTGAGTCGCGCGGGCAGTATTGGGAGCGGTGTCAGACGCGATCGTAAAAATCCGAGTTCGAGCCAATGCGCCCTGGATTGCTTCTACAATGCGATCGCCCCAAGTCGCGTCGGCTTCGTCAAACTCGGGAACCGTTAACGCGCCTGGCTCTTTTGTCAGTAAATCGCCGACATAGGCATCAGAGGCAGCAAATTCGGGAGTCGCTTCTGGAATAAAGCGAGCCTGCTCACGGCTGACGAAGTCGATGCCATAGCTCCAGATTGGGCGTTTTTGACCGGATCTGCGCCCGTAAACTCGCACGCCTTGCACATCAGAGAGACGGAGATTGTGAATGTATTTGGCAACTTTCACTCCAACTTGGCTTTGAGACGGACAGACTGGCGCATCGGTCATGATGTGCAATAAGTCCTCTTTTTGGCGAATTTGCAGGCGAATTCCACCCGTTGCGAGTTGGGTATCGAGATTGGGATTGAGTTGGCGAGTCAGCAGAAATGCGATCGCGCTTAAATCGCCTTGCTGCGCGAGTTGTCGAGTGGATTCAGCGAGGGCTGGATGTTCTGCGGCGGGAAGATTAATCCATTGCACCCAAACCGGAGAATCAGGAATCGAAAGCTGGGGAATAGGATTCGCTGTGCCCTGCAACCCGTAAACCGCAACGGCTTGAATGCCTTGGGGTGCGATCGTTTCGAGCAAAGGCGCGATCGCGGCTAACACTCGCCCTCGCTCCGGTGCCTGTTCTCGCTGAGCCGTGACATGCAGCGTGATGTCCATCAGAGTCGCTGTAATCTCAACGCCCTGATCGCGAACTGCGGCATTCATCAATCGCGTCAGCGCCTCGATATCGCCCCAGCGCGCCCAATCTTTGAGCATTTCTTGAGGAGGAGTCAAATCGACTCGCAACACCCATTCTGGGTCACTCTCGCCCTTAACACGGCTAAAGACGATCGCATCTCGAAATCCGTCGAGTTCCAAGTCCCGCAGTTTTTGTGCGATCGATTCGGTCATCAAAGACGTATCGGGGCTGTACGCGGATTCGCAGACGACCCACAGCCGATTCAGCAAGGCTTGTGGTGTGAGCGAAGCGGTACTGCTTAATACAGAAGCCAGATTTGCAATTTGAGGCAGTCCTGTGTCGTCGGGGAGTGCCGCAGATTTGACGCTGGCTCGAACAGCGACTCCCAATGCACTTAAAGCTTCACTGAGATACCGCGCAATTGCATCGGGTCTCCCACGTTTTGCCAAGCCCAGATTCGCAAGTTCGATGGCAACGGTCGCTTCAGCTTTACTCTGAGGATCGTCGAGTTTTTCTAAATAGCGATCGATCTGCGCGACATGAATCACTTCTGCCCACTGAGGACGCGGTTCTCCGATGCAGCGACCATAGAGCACGACTTGATAAATCGTGGGCTGAGTTGGAGGCAGCAGCGTTTCCAGTGAAGTTTGGGAAAGCGCGCGCACGAGTTGTGCAAAAATCAGCGATCGCTTTGGGCAATCGCGACTTTCTGCGAGAATATACAGGTTATTTCCGCGCAGGCGAGCTTGCAAATGCAGATGAGGAATCCCAATGACGCGATGCAGCCACGGGAGCAAGGGCAATTTAGAGCCAACCGATGACGATGATGAAGAGAGTGTACGGTGTGATCGATTCCCCATCCGACTTTTAATTCCTTATCTCAACTTGCTGCATTTAAGCTTAACTTTTGATTTCGACACGCTTTTTTTGGTTATTGTGAGCACAAATGGCACCCAGCGCATAGCGACATCCGTAACTTTCACAATTTCCGTTTTGCAAATCTTGACCTCATCGTTGAAGTTAGCCGATCTTGTCACCACTGTCGATTTTTCTCTCCCTGTATTCTTAGACACTCTGAGAGAATTGACAATGCTGAAGCCGAATACACAATGTTGGGAACAAGATTGTTACGCTAAATACTGGTTTACTGGACTATTGGAACCTACAATCTATGAAACCTCAGTCTGATCGCGTTTTAGGCTTGCTTGATCCGGATGTTGTATTGGGTTTGGCAACAATTCCGGTGTTAGTGGTATTGGTGGGAGGGAGTGCGATCGCGCAAACCCTACAAGACCTTGGCACGATTAGCGAAGAATTATTTCGCGGCGATCGCTTGCCGCATCTAGATTTGGACGATCGTTCTTAGCCTTGTCTCCCCAAATCTGCCTCATCTCCCCTAAAATTGTTGAACCTCTCTGGATTGATACTGTATGAGTTCGAGCCGACCCTCTTCTTCTGACGAATCATTTGCCAGCCTTGCCACTTCTGCGGACGCAATCGGTGAGGATGTGAGTGCGTTGATGTCCGATTTATTTTTGCGCCATCGGCTAAGAATTGTTGAGGATCTCTGGGAGGCGGTGCTGCAACAAGAATGCGGGCAGGAACTCGTCGATCTGTTGAATCAGTTGAGGCGGATGTGTTCACCAGAAGGGCAGGCAACGACCTTTACTGAGTCAGACGTGCTGCAAGTGGTAGAGAATCTGGATCTCAATGAGGCGATCCGGGCAGCACGGGCGTTTGCGCTTTATTTTCAGTTGATCAATATCGTCGAGCAGCATTACGAGCAGCGCGATCAGCAGTTGCAGTATCGGATGGCACGGGAAGGACAGGTTGAAGAAGTGCCAAAACCGTCGTCACCCAGTAGTTATGCCACAGAAGAAGAAGCGGGACGACCAGAAGCGGATTTCCTAGAGCGGAGTCTGCATGAAGCGGCGTCTCGTCGAGAAATTGGCACGTTTCACTGGTTGTTTCCTCGGTTGAAGCAGCTGAATGTGCCGCCTCAACAGATTCAACGGTTGATTCAGCAGTTGGATGTATCGCTGGTCTTTACGGCGCATCCGACTGAAATTGTCCGGCATACGATTCGGGATAAGCAGCGACGAATCGCGAAAATTTTGCGGCAGTTAGACAGTGTTGAAGACAGTTTGAAAGCGATCGGGCTTTCCTCATCTTGGGAAACAGAGTCGCTCCGAGATCAGTTAACCGAGGAGATTCGCCTCTGGTGGCGCACTGATGAACTGCACCAATTTAAGCCGACTGTGCTCGATGAAGTGGATCATGCACTGCATTACTTCAGAGAGGTAATTTTTGAGGCAATTCCGCATCTGTATACGCGATTAGAGCAAGCGGTGCATCAGTCGTTCCCGCGCATGGAAATGCCGAGTCGCAATTTCTGTCAGTTTGGATCTTGGGTGGGCGCCGATCGCGATGGCAATCCTTCGGTCACGCCGCAAGTCACCTGGCAAACAGCATGTTATCAGCGCCGCATCGTTTTAGAGCGCTATGTGCAATCGGTTCAGTGTTTGACCGATTTACTGAGTTTGTCGCTGCACTGGAGTGATGTGTTGCCCGATTTGCTGGAGTCTTTAGAGCAAGATCAGCAACGCATGCCGGATGTGTACGATCGCTTATCGATTCGATTCCGCCAAGAGCCGTATCGATTAAAGCTTGCCTACATTCAGAAGCGCCTAGAAAATACGCTCGATCGCAATCACATCCTCTATAGCGGAGATGGCTTGCAGCAAGAAATGCCTGAATTTGACGAAGCAACGCTTTATCGATCGGGCGAAGATTTCTTAGCAGAGTTGCGACTGATTCAAAGCAATCTAGCTGCGACCGGATTAAGCTGTCGGGACTTAGAGCATTTGATTTGCCAAGTCGAAATCTTTGGCTTCTGTTTGGCGCATCTTGATATCCGACAAGAAAGCCCTCGCCATTCGGAAACGATGAACGAGATTGTCGAATATTTGCAAGTGCTGCCGAAAGCTTATAACGACATGAGCGAAGCAGAGCGCTGTGAATGGTTGACCAGAGAACTCCAGACTCGCAGACCTTTGATTCCGACGGAGATGCCATTTTCGGAGCGCACCCGCGAAACGATTTCGACGTTCCGCATGGTTCGCAAGCTTCAGCAAGAATTTGGTCTGGAAATCTGCCGGACTTACATCATCAGCATGAGCCATGATGTAAGTGATTTGCTAGAAGTGCTGCTGTTTGCCAAAGAAGCTGGACTGTATGATCCCGTCACAGGGCTAGGAACAATTCAAGTCGTACCGTTGTTTGAAACGGTTGAGGATTTACAGAAAGCGCCTGGAATTATGAAACAGGTGTTTGCTCAGCCGTTCTACAAAGCTTTGATTGCGGGGGGCTTTGACGCGATCGATAAAGGAACGGCTTTGCAGGAAGTGATGCTTGGCTATTCTGATAGTAATAAAGACTCTGGATTTCTCAGTAGTAACTGGGAGATTCATAAAGCTCAGCAAGCGTTGCAAAGAATTGCTGATGAACATGGTGTGGCATTGCGGATCTTCCACGGTCGTGGCGGGTCGGTCGGTCGCGGCGGTGGACCTGCATATGAGGCAATTTTGGCGCAGCCTGGACATAGCGTGAATGGGCGCATCAAGATTACCGAACAAGGTGAAGTACTCGCATCGAAGTATTCTTTGCCCGAGCTTGCGTTGTATAACCTTGAGACGGTGACGACTGCGGTGATTCAAGGCAGTTTGTTGCAGAACAAGTTCGATGAGATTGCCCCGTGGCAGCAAATTATGGAAGAATTGGCAGCGCGATCGCGCACTCATTATCGTCAACTGATCTATGAGCAAGCCGATTTTATTGATTTCTTCCATCAGGTGACTCCGATCGAGGAAATTAGCCAGTTGCAAATTAGTTCTCGTCCAGCTCGTCGCGGCGGCAAGAAAGATTTAGCAAGTCTGCGGGCGATTCCTTGGGTCTTTAGCTGGACTCAGAGCCGATTTTTATTGCCGTCCTGGTATGGAGTCGGAACGGCGTTGAATGCGTTTCTGGATGAAGCTCCAGAGAAGCATATGCAGCTCTTGCGGCATTTTTACTACAAATGGCCTTTCTTCAAAATGGCAATTTCGCGGGTGGAAATGACCTTATCGAAAGTCGATTTGCAGATTGCTGGACACTATGTCCAAGAACTGACTCAAGCTGAGGATCGCGAGCGGTTTGCGCCTGTGTTTGAGCAGATTCGACAAGAGTATTTCTTGACGCGCGAGCTTGTGCTGAAAATTACGGGACACAATCGCTTACTCGATGGTGATCCAGAACTTCAGCGATCGGTACAGTTGCGCAATGGAACGATCGTACCATTGGGATTCTTGCAAGTGTCATTGTTGAAGCGACTGCGGCAGCATAAGACTCTGGCGGCTTCTGGAGTTGTGCGATCGCGCTACAGCAAGGGTGAACTGCTCAGAGGCGCATTGTTGACGATTAACGGTATTGCCGCAGGAATGCGGAATACGGGTTGATGACTGGGCGAAAGTGAGAAGAAGAAGCCTTAGAGCGATCGAGTGTATCGCTCTTCTTAGGTCTAAAAAATATCGATAGCTGTTGGAGACGTTACTCTCTAGCAGCTTTTTTATTGACAAGATAGGGATTTAAACGCAAGATCTGAGGACTCGCATTTTCTACTACTAAACTATGGCGAAGGCATCCGTCTGGAGTCTGATCTCTGCTGTTGTCCTATTCTTCTTCTCGCTACAAATCCCGATTCACGCCGAACCGCTGCAATCTTTTGAGAGTGATATTGAACCCAGTGCAAAGGTTGAAATTGCTAGGATTCGCTCTGGAGTATTGCCGGGTGTCGTCATTGGAGGGCACTACGACGGATTGCTGAAGATGCGGCAACAACGGTATGTTGCAACCGAACGCTTAGAGGAGCAATTAGAAACCTCGGTTCGAGACTTATTGGAGGATGAACTGAGCCAAGCCGGATTTGATGTGATGCGATCGCATCCTCAATCTCTGTTTGCAGATTTAGTTGCATCTTCAGAACCCGGACGATTTTTAATTGGTGGAACGATTACGAAGGTTAATCTCAATTCTTATAGTTCGTTTTTTGAGGAATACACGCACGACGATCGCAGGGTGCGTTGGGAGGTATTCGATCGAGATTTAAACAAAGTCGTGTACCGTCAAGAAATTGCTGGAAGTGCTGAAGCAGAGGGAATTGATAATCCAGCAGCAACTTATGAAGCGATTCGAGCCAGTTTTAGAAGCTTACTGGCTGAGCCTCGCGTTGTTGCAATCCTCAATCGTCCGATCGAAAAAACTCCGATCCAAGCGTATAAAATTGACGCGATCGCAACTCCGAGTCGTTCATCTCTGACGCTAGAGCAACTGGTCGGGCAGACCATTCCATCGATCGTGCAAATTCGCACCCCAAACGGACGAGGCAGCGGATTTCTGCTCGACTCGTCTGGACTGATTATGACCAATCAACACGTTGTTGGGTCTGCATTTTCCGTCAAAGTCAAACTTTACGATGGCAATATCGTGAATGGGCGAGTGTTAAGGCGTGATTCTGTGGCAGATGCAGCGTTGGTGAAATTGGAAGGGGATATCAGCGAAGTGACTGGCTTACCGATTTGTCATACTGATCGCGTGCGAGTCGGACAATCCGTTGTCGCGATCGGCAATCCGCTATCTTTTTCCAATTCCGTCACTCAAGGGATTGTAAGTGGGTTTCGGCGCAATGCTTCTCGGAGTTTGATTCAAACGGATACGGCGGTCAATCCGGGGAATAGTGGCGGACCTTTACTCAATCGAGACGGAAAAGTGATTGGGATTGTGACTGAGAAGATTGCGAGTGAAGGGATTGAAGGGTTAGGATTTGCGTTACCGATCGGGGAAGTTTTACAACGATTGAATGTCTCGATCGATTCTCCTGACAATTCAGAACTGGATACTTGCGGTAATCCACTCCTGAGTTACAAATGAAAGTCGAAGAGTCTTATAGCGGGTTGACAAAACGCTTGAACATCATCTTTGCTACGTTTCTGTCCCGCACCGGATTCAAAACCCGGTGCTAACAATGCGAACTCCCTCAAGGGACTCTTGCACACAGCTAATTGCTCAGGGATACAGTCTCTTCAGAGACTTTGTCCGAGGAGCACGGGGATTCAACCTCGTGTGAGGCAATGCGATCTCGATGTCATCAGCATTGTTGATTCTGGAATCACTCTAAAATCATATCCATATAAAAATGCAGAGGAACACGGTTGAATCCCTCTGCAACATTGATGTGTAAGCATTGAGCATGTCTTTAATCGTGCAAGATATCAAGCGCGATCGACAGTACCCACACAGCTACTATTCCATTCCAAACACTTGATCAAAAACCTTCTCGACCTTGTAACCTGAATCGATCGATTCCATCGGATCTTTCCGCAGACGGTGACGCAGACACAGAGGCGCAATTCGACGAATCTCGTCCACGGTGACTTCAGTTCGTCCTTCTAATGCTGCCAAAGCCTTTGCTGCACGGTTGGTTACGATGTCTCCGCGCAATCCATCGACATCGAGTTCCGAACACATCTGAGAGATTTTGACACGTAAATCGTAGTCGATCGCAATCTGTTTCAAGCGCTCCTGAGCATCGACAATTTGCTTCTGCAAATCCTTCTGCTGTGGCTCATATTTTTCTAAGAACGGCATCGGATCTTGGTCAAACTCTGTCCGTTGCTCCACAATTTGAACTCGCAATGCAGGTTCCTTTACGGTGCGAATCTCAGCATGCATCCCAAATCGATCAAGCAATTGCGGACGCAGTTCCCCTTCTTCTGGGTTGCCTGAGCCTACTAGAACAAATCGCGCTGGATGTCGAATCGAAATCCCTTCCCGCTCGACCGTATTCCATCCTGATGCTGCCGAATCGAGCAGCACATCGACGAGGTGATCATCGAGCAAATTGACTTCATCGACATAGAGAATGCCGCGATTTGCCTTTGCCAACAATCCCGGTTCAAAAGCTTTAACCCCTTCGGAGAGGGCTTTCTCGATATCGATCGTGCCGCAGACGCGATCTTCTGTCGCTCCCAAAGGCAAATCGACCATCATAACTTTCTTCTTCACCACAGGCACATCCGCACCCTGGTCGATCATCTGCCGCACCGTATCGCCCATTAATTCGATATCGTTTGGATGACTGTTGAAGGGATCATCTGCCACGACATCAATTTCTGGCAACAAGTCAGCCAGTGCCCGAATCGTCGTTGATTTACCAGTTCCACGATCGCCCATAATCATCACCCCGCCAATTTTCGGGTCAATGATGTTGAGCAGGAGAGCAAGCTTCATTTCTTCTTGCCCGACGATCGCAGTGAAAGGAAACACCGCACGCCGACGGGCGGGAACTGCGGTGGATCGTCCGTTTTGTGAAGTTGTTTCTGTCGTAAAGGTCACGGGAAGTCCTGAAAAAGTTAAGGCTATTTTTAAGTCGCGTTACTTATTGTGACACGGATTGTGACCTGAAATAGGCAGGGGAGCCTGCGATCGTAAATCAAGGTTTTATTCTGAATCGAGTTTGAATTGGTGAAGTAAAATTTGGATCAACGGGGAAAATCGTTGGAGGCACGTCGGGTTATGTCTAGTTTGAAACAAGTGGATGTGTCAAAGCTCACCGAGTCAGATATCGAGATGCTGGCGGCTCGGCTGGAAAAAGATGACTATACAGATGCATTTGAAGGGCTGAACGATTGGCATTTGCTCAGAGCGATCGCGTTTCAGCGCCCTGAATTAGTAGAGCCTTACCTTTATCTCTTAGATTTAGAAGCGTTTGACGAATCGTGAGATCCGATTCAATCATTTTCCTGTCACCTGCAACATTCCGAGTGCTCTTCAAACCAAGCGACCTGGAATGCTGCAGGCTCTGAGTCTCGCAGTTTAGCGGGTTAAAAACATTTGCAGTAATCCACCCACGACATTGATCAAGCTCTGACCAAAGTTGTTGCCTCGACGTTGTTGATCAGGTGGATTCTTTAAGCCTTGTGCGAGTGCTACTGCTGATTTTGCATTCGCCGCATCCCCTTGCTGCTCAAACAAAGCCGCAGCTTGTTCCGAGTCCTGAATGGCTCCCGTTTGATCGCCCAGTTCTAATCGTGCCATTGCTCGCCCAATCAAAGCAGGTGCAGAATCTGGTTTTCGCACTAAGGCTTGATTGAAATTTGCGATCGCGGTTTCATACTGTCGCCGTTTCCCAGCTTCCATCGCCATTTGATAGAACATTTCTGCATTCCCGGCTGAAGTCGGTAAGCCAACGGCTCCGTGAATGGCTGCCGTTTCGATTTGAGTGCCTGTTAAATCTGCTCCCACTAAATACGATCGCGTTAAATCTGCCCCTTGAATATTCGCATTCGTCAACTTTGCGCCTGCGAGATTTGCCCCACTCAGAGAAGCCCCTGCGAGATTGGCGTTGGTTAAGTCTGCGCCCGCGAGATTCGCTTGACTCAGGTTTGCGCCCGCGAGATTTGCGCCCGCGAGATTTGCCCCAGACAATTGAGCCAACACTAACCCGGCGCTACTGAGTTCGCAATTTGCACATTGCCGAGTCGAAAGTAATTGCCGAACGTGATCAATATTTTCAGCCTGAACGGGTAATGCAATCCCCAATGAGAAAACTGCTGCGATCGTCGTCAAATGAGTCCGGGTCATATGCAGGGAACGGGTAGGGTGATCAGGAAAACACTTCATATTACTTTCTGGTGACAGTTGTGGCACGATCGATATTCAGTACGATCGACAAGCGCGAGTATTCCCGATTTGGTTCTCGATATGCCTAAGAAACAAAAATTTCCGTATCTCGTCGGATCGAAATGGACTGCTCAGCAAGAAACCTGGGGCTGGCGGCACTTTCAAGTTGTAAACCGCAAAAATCAGGGAGCCTGGGTATTTGCAGAAATGGTCGCCGCCTGCGATCCAGCCGTTCGGTTTTGGATGAATGCCAAACTGCTCAAAGACCGATCGCAATGGCAAGCAGGCTGGAAATCGCTGCACGAAGTCGAAGAAGGATAGGGATGTGGGGAGTAGGGAGTGAAATTTCACCCCACTCCTCAGGGCTAATTCATTGAAGAAAAGATAAATGCCTGCGGATACTGCGGTTGTCAGGCAGGCATTGTCAGCGTTCAATTAAGCTCATCATCCAGGAAAAGTAAACAACAGCATTTTCATTTTCCTCTTCTCTAACCATATGAAACAGCCTTGCCAGAATGGGGATCTCGAATCAACACCCGTTTATCGGCAATGCTCGGCAATTTTCATTCATTGTAAAACTGGATGCAAGCAGTAGAATTTATGCCTGATCCAGCCTTGAAATCCAGTTCTGTGTCATTTTCAAGCCCAAAGGGGAAGTCAGATTGTAGTGCAAGGGCGTGATCGTAATGTAATTCTCCCGATTTGCCTGCACATCGGTCGGAACATCATTCGGAATATCCGGATCGTCTACGTCTTCAAGCAGTTCACCTGAAAGCCAGTAGTAAATTTTTCCTCTGGGATCAACCCGCTTCTCAAACACATCCGTATAGCGTCTCACGCCTTGTCGCGTGATGATTGCCCCTTTAATTTCATCTCGCTCGATCGCAGGCACATTCACATTCAATAACGTCAACTCTGGCAACGGATCTTTCTCCAACTGTCGCACCAAGGTACAAGCAAAATCCGCCGCAGTCTGAAATTCTCGCGATTGAAAACTGGTTAAACTCAGTGCAATTCCTGGAATGCCTTCAATCACACCTTCCATCGCCGCAGAAACGGTTCCTGAATACAGCACATCTGTACCCAAATTTGAGCCGTGATTAATTCCTGACAACACCAAATCCGGTGGTGTTTCCAACAGCGCCCAAATCGCCAATTTTACGCAGTCTGAAGGGGTTCCTGAACAAGCCCATGCTTTAATGTTGGGATGAAAAAGATGGCTCATTTCTTGAACTCGCAGCGGATCGTGCAACGTTAAGCCGTGCCCCGTTGCCGATCGCTCTCGATCAGGACACACCACCGTCACCTCATGTCCTGCTTCTGCCAACGCATTCGCTAGAGTTTGAATCCCTAGCGCGTAAACACCATCATCGTTACTAACCAGGAGTTTCATGTAATCCACTACAATAAACAAGTTCGCAGTTCATTGTGACGCGAATTAAGGATTTATGAACTACTGAACTATGGCGGCACAAACCCAGGAACTCGAAGCCCAATTAGATACCATTCGCCAGGAAGCGACTCAAGCGATCGCGCAAGCTGATTCTCTCGATCAGCTTGAACAGTTGCGCGTCAAATACATGGGAAAAAAAGGTCCCATTCCCCAAGTGCTCGGCGGGATGGGCAAACTCGACCCCGCCGAGCGCCCGAAAATCGGGGCACGAGCCAATGAGGTCAAAGAAGCGATTCAGGTCGAACTCGATCGCCAAAAAACCGCGCTGCAAGCGGCTGCGATCGCGGCTCAATTAGCTTCAGAAACGATCGATGTCACAATGCCGGGAGTGGGAAGACCACAAGGGCGGATGCATCCGTTAAATAGCACGATCGATCAGGTTCTCGATATTTTCGTTGGACTCGGCTACACGGTCGCTGAAGGTCCAGAAATGGAGACGGACTATTACAATTTCGAGGCGTTGAACTTCTTGCCCGATCATCCGGCGCGAGATATGCAAGATACGCTGTATCTCCCGGATGGCAATCTGCTGAGAACTCACACTTCGCCTGTACAGATTCGCTACATGGAAGCGAATGATCCACCCATTCGGGTAGCGGTTCCTGGAAAAACTTATCGACGTGACACCGTTGATGCAACGCACTCGGCTGTGTTTCACCAGATCGAGATTTTGGCAGTTGATGAAGGGCTGACCTTTACCGATCTCAAAGGGACCATCAAAGTGTTCTTGCAAGAGCTATTTGGAGATGTCGAAATTCGATTCCGTCCAAGTTTCTTCCCCTTCACCGAGCCATCTGCGGAAGTCGATGTGCAATGGAAAGGTCGCTGGTTGGAAATTCTCGGTTGTGGAATGGTGGATCCCAATGTTCTCAAAGCCGTGGGATACGATCCGGAGATCTACACCGGATTTGCTGCCGGATTTGGGGTGGAACGGTTGGCAATGGTGTTGCACCAAATCGATGATATTCGTCGGTTGTACAATAGCGATTTGCGGTTTTTGAAGCAGTTTTAAACTGCACAACATTCTCGCTAAAAACGCCCTTGATCGTTAAAAATCGAGGGCGTTTGAGGTATTTGAGAAGGTAGAAACGAGCGCCCTGTAAGAAGCCCTTTGCGATCGTCATGAGTTTCTGTTCACTTGAAAGTCTCTACGCTTCGTTGTCATTCCGCTAGTTTTCTTCGTTAGGAAACTCTTCTTCAAGGATTTGATCAATATCTCGCATTCCGGACAGAACACGGAGAACTTCGATTCGCTCAAGTCGAATTCTATACACGATCACATAAGCTGTTCGACCAAGTTTTGGAGTTATTAATTCGCGAGTGCCTTCAACTCGTCCAGGTTTTCCGAAGTTTGGGAATGTAGATAATCTGTTGATAGCTTGAGCTAACTGATTTCCGATTTGTTGGGCTGTATCTGGAGTATCAACTGCAATATAAGACCGAATTTCAGCTAAATCTAGGACAGCGACTGAAAGATACGTTACGCGCATGGAGTCGGCTTCTCGTTGTCTGTTCCCCAAGAGTTGAGCCATGCCTCGACAGCTTCACCTTCGACCCAAACTGCTCGATCGCTCTCTGCAAGGTCAACTGCTGCTTCAATTTGCTGAATTTGTTGAGATTGGGTTTCGACATAGGTTGTGATCGCTTGCGTCACTAGCCAAGACTGACTTCGATTTGTGCTTGTCGCAAGTGCTTCGAGCTTTTGTTTGATCTCGATCGGTAATTGAACTGTGACAGTTTCACTCTGCGACATAAGATGTTCTCAGCAGTAAGGTCGTATCCATATTTTATATGGCTTATCAATAGAACATCTCGGACGAATGTTTTTGCTTCGCTCCCAATGTTAAATTCTCCACTCTGAGAGACTTTGACTAGGAAATGCCCTCCAATTCAAGGAACTTCTCCCATTCAAAATCTCTCAAGTTTGGGGGATTTGGGGGACACGATCCGCCGAAAACGCAGCCTGCCCTTATTCGATCGCAATACCTGTCGCAACCTTCGTCACTTCGGGCGCAACGACTCCAGGTTTCCTCGCAATCAGGTACTTACTCATAAAATGCACCTGTTCTGAAACTTCGCCAAACCCTGCCTCTTTCAATCGCGCCACCAAATCATCGGTCATGTAATGGCGGTAATAAGGCTCATGGAACGTCTCAGGAAACCCTTCCATTGCAGGAGCGAGTTCCGGCGAATCGCTCATCTGAATCGAATCACAGATGATAAATGTTCCACCCGGTTTCACCACTCGAAATGCTTCATTGATCACATTCTGACGCGCTTGGGGCGGCAATTCGTGGAATAAAAACACACTCGTCACCGCATGGAAATAGTTATCTAAGTAAGGTAATTCTTCCGCATTTCCTTGCACTAACTGGGGCAAAGTTCCCTCGAACTGAGACAGCAACTGATTTGCTTTTCTCAAATAGGCAGCCGACAAATCCACTCCATACAAAGAAGCCTTCGGCAGCATTCCTCGAATGTTTCTCAAAGTCCGCCCTGTGCCACAAGCAACGTCTAGCACCTTAATCTGCGAAGGTAGAACATCACTGAATGCCTTCAATCCTTCCTTCAATGGAGCTAAAATCCGGCGACGCATCGGATCAGCCGTGCCATTAAACAGAATTTCAACCTGCAAATCGTAGAGATTGGCAGAAGTATCGGTTAAATACCCATTCGTCTGATGATGGAAATTTTGCACATAGTAGCTTGGTAAGCCTTCTGTCTCAACTCCTGCATCAAACTCTTGATATCGCTTCGCATTCACGCGCTGCCACATTTCCGGCATATCGAACCACATCACCGGATAGTAGCGGAAAAAATCTTCCCAAGGATTATCAAAGACAAGACTCGCTGGATAAACGCCTTTTTCGACATCCTGCCAATCCGCTTCGAGAACTTCAGCCATTCGTTTTTGAATGGTTTGAATCAATTCTAGAGAGAGCGGCTTTGCCTTTCTTTTTTGTTCGATCGAGGGCGGTGCGACAAGATTCAAGACTTGGGTACTAACAGCTTTATGCATCAACCCAAAGTAACTTTTGCCTTGCTGAAACGTCTGATACGCCAACTTTGTTAATGTATCGGGCATGATTTGTGTGAGACGACACTCTAAGACTATTGTCTAATTGTAACGAACTCTTAAGAGCGAAATAGTCTGTAATCAGTTAGATTTCGAGAAAAAAGCGATCGAGCTAATTGGCTCGATCGCTCCTTTTCAATTCAGCTTTCAACTCAGCAAATTAGCAATCGTAGTAGAGCATAAACTCATACGGATGCGGGCGAATGCTCATCGGAATTACTTCGCGATCGAGCTTGTAGCTAATCCAGCTTTCAATGAAGTCTTCAGTGAACACGCCACCTGTGGTCAGGTACTCATGATCCGATTCCAAGTTCTTCAGCGCTTCTGCCAAAGATCCAGGAGTCGAAGGGACTTTCGCCAACTCTTCAGGGCTGAGTTCGTAGATGTCTACATCCAAAGGAGAACCCGGATCGATTTGGTTCTTAATTCCATCAATCCCTGCACAGAGCATCGCGGCAAATGCCAAGTAGGGGTTCGAGGTTGCATCAGGACAACGGAACTCTAAGCGTTTTGCTTTCGGGTTCGTGCCAGACAACGGAATCCGCACCGAAGCAGAACGGTTTCCTTGCGAGTATGCCAAGTTCACCGGAGCTTCAAAGCCTGGAACCAAGCGCTTGTAGGAGTTCGTGGTCGGATTCGTAAACGCCAACAGAGAAGGCGCATGCTTCAGAATTCCGCCGATGTACCACAGCGCATTTTGGCTCAATCCAGCGTACAGATCGCCCGCAAAGGTGGGTTCGCCATTGTTCCAAATCGATTGGTGACAGTGCATACCCGAACCGTTATCCCCAAAGACCGGCTTCGGCATGAACGTAATCGACTTGCCATACTTGCGACCGACGTTTTTGATCACATATTTGTACGTCATCAACCAGTCAGCCGCTTGAATCAGGGTTCCGAACCGGAAGCCCAATTCGCACTGACCACCCGTTGCAACTTCGTGGTGATGTTTCTCGATCGGCACGCCGCACTTTTGCATCGTCAGCAGCATTTCCGATCGCATATCTTGCGACGTATCGGTCGGTGCAACCGGGAAATACCCTTCCTTGTTGCGAGGCTTGTACGCCAAGTTTCCACCCGGTTCTTGACGACCAGAATTCCAAATCCCTTCTACGCTATCAACGTGATAGTAACCTTCGTGCTGGTTTTGGTCATAACGGACATCATCAAAAATGAAGAACTCCGCTTCAGGTCCGAAGAACGCCGTATCGCCTAACCCCGTAGATTTCAAATAATCCACAGCTTTTTGAGCGATCGAGCGAGGATCACGGCTGTAAGGCTGACCCGTACGCGGCTCTTGAATCGAGCAAATCATGCTCAGCGTTGGATGCTCCATAAATGGATCGATCCAGGCAGTATCCGGATCGGGAACCATCGCCATATCGGATTCATTGATCGATTTCCAACCCCGAATACTCGATCCGTCAAACGGAACGCCATCGGTAAAGCTGCTTTCGTCAATTTGGCTCTTATGCAGGGTGAGATGTTGCCAAATCCCTGGCGTATCGATGAATTTGAGATCAATCAATTCGATATTCTCGTCATTGATCTTTGCCAAGATCTCTTGTGGGGTCGCCATGAAATACTCCTAGTAAATCGCGTAGCTTTGCTCAACGCTGAGCGCAGAATTGAATCAGATCGCCTCAAGCAAATCTGTCCTGCATCATGGTAAAAACAGGCTTCCCGTAATTTTGTATCCTAGGCTACGGAAAGCTCCGTGTCCGAAAGAATTAACGCTTAAATTAAAGATCGTAAATATTACATTCGCGGATTCCGTAACCCGATCGAGTGTATGGATTAAAAATTGTAACGATTATCTCATCTAGCGGGATTCCCCACGGTACGGTTCAAATTAGGCTCAAACCTGCGTGGTAAACTGAGCTTGAATCTTTTACGATACGAGAGCCTATACAACTTGCTGTGGGGCGGTTCGTTACTCTTGTCTACAGAAATATAGACACATTGAACCAAAATTTGGGAGAAGACTTTCATGCGGGACGCAGTGACCAGCCTGATTAGAAATTACGATATTACAGGGCGTTACTTAGATCGCAATGCGATCGACAGCCTAAAATCCTACTTTGCTACCGGAATGGCGCGCATTCAGGCAGCTGCGCTCATTACCTCCAATGCAGCCGGGATTGTTCGTCAAGCCGGGCTGCAGTTGTTTGATGAGAATCCTGAGTTGATTCGCCCCGGTGGCAATGCTTATACGACTCGTCGATATGCAGCCTGCCTGCGCGATATGGATTACTACTTGCGCTATGCTTCCTATGCCTTGGTTGCGGCTGACACGGATGTGCTGGATGAGCGCGTTCTAGAAGGTTTGCGCGAAACCTATAACTCGTTAGGTGTGCCTTCAGGACCGACCGTCCGGGGAATTCAAATCATGAAGGATATCGTCAAAGCAGAAGCAGCAGCGGCAGGAATTGCTGATACGAGCTTCCTGGATCAACCCTTTGATTACATGTCGCGTGAACTCGGTGAAAACGATCTGTAGTTGAATTCACTTCCCATGAAACGAGTTTCGGCTCGGCTCAGCCCTCGAATTTCGGGCGTTGAGTCGAGCCGAAACTCGTTTCAGACAAGAAAAATGTCAGGGTGAATGGCTTCAAGTCCGAAGCATCGCTTCTGCCTCTAAGACCCACAGCGTCCAGCCTTTGCTGTTTTGAGTAATACGAGCAGCAAGTCCTTTATCAGAGAGGCGTTCTGCCAGCGAGATCGCTTGGTTTTGTTCGCGTACTGTTCTGAGATAGCTGTAATATTCACGATCGCTATAGATTGCAGCCATCGGTTTCGCCACATCTGGAACGCGAATTTGACACACCTGATAATCGCGCTCAGATGTCAGAATCTTCCATAATCCTGAGTCTGATCGAGGAATGTCGTAGGAAGTTGAGGGTTTGACAGATTTGGGCTTGTCTAGCTGCGCTTTTTCCTCTTGGGCATCTGCTTCATAGATCCAAAGCACATCGCCTTTCATCGTTCGAGTAATCGCAACTTCATCTCCTCGATAAACGAGTTTGGCGGCAATTTGCAGAGCTTTTTGAGAATCTTGCACGAGTCGAAAAAAGCTGTAATAGCGATCAGCAACGACGATCGCGGCAAGTCGCTCATCGGAATCCGGCACGCAGATATGACAGGCTCGATATTGACTCCGGGAGTCTAGAATTTTGCAGCGAGCAGGATCAGGGGTCGGAGCAAGGTCAGCAGAAATGGGGCGAACAGAGGACATAGGATTGACGTGTGGGTTTGCAGGATGGGTTTGAATTGTAACGATTGTTTTCGCAGAGCTAAGCACATTTTGCGAATCAAGCGAGTGGGTTCTCCACCGTGAATTTCCCTAAAACCCAAAATTTTCAGCGATCGCGGTCGTTTGCGAGGGTAAAACTGTGCATATGATGGTGGCATCGTTTCATATCGCTTTCCTATGCCAGTTCCTTGTCACATCATTGTTGAGGGAAATCCAGCGATTGTTTACGCCAGTCGCAAAGGTGCGCCAGAGAAAATGCTGCCGATCTTAGAGTCTTTTTTAGAAACATTTTGGCAAGAGCGAGATGCGCTGGGTGAGGCACAGGACACGCCAGAATGTCTGGTTGCACAGATTGTAGTGCGGTTTGGATTTGAGATTTGTGAGGATGATTTCTCGAACCTGAAGGTAGGCTTGAAATATGATCCCACCGCAGAATATTTATATTTCATCTCAGCGAATCGAGAGGTGAGTGTGTGGGTTGCTGACGATCGCTATCGGGCAAATCCGCACTTAGGCATTCAAGCTTGCCAACAGATGCAAACCGTTTCGATAGGGTGATCCGAAAGATGCTAGGAGTTAGATGTCTCTAACGCGCGATTGCTGAAGTTTTCTATGTCAACTATTTGGGAACTCGATTACTATTCACGTCCAATTTTGGATGAGCAAAATAAAAAAGTTTGGGAAGTGCTGATCTGTGAAAGCCCGACCACAGTTGATGCTCAGCCAGAAAAGCTGTTTCGCTATTCGCAGTATTGCTCGAGCAGCACTGTAAATTCAGGCTGGTTAAAAGACGCGATCGCAGCAGCCATGGCTGAAGCTCCCAATCCACCGGATAAAATTCGGTTTTTCCGGCAGGCGATGAACAACATGATTACGACTGCTTGTGATGGCTTAGATCTGCCTTCTCAACTGAGTCGGCGCACGTTTGCCTTGGCAAGCTGGCTGCAAGATCGATCTCAAAATGTTTATCCGAAAGAAGCCGGATATCAGCCTTCGATCAATCCTTCGGTGACGTTTCCAATCACCCCTGCCCAAGTGTTGCCTGATGCGCTGCAAGGACAGAAATGGACGTTTGCAACTCTACCCTTTGAAGCCTTTGCGGAAATGGGGGAATGGTCGATCGAATTCGGAGAAGCCTTTCCCATGAGTTTGGCGCAGCTTGAACCGGATGCTCCTGTCTCGGGCATCATTATCTACTCAGCCCGAGCCACCGCGATGGCAGCTTGGATGTCGGGATTAGAGATTGCGGCTGTGAAATTTGATGCCGAGACCCAGAATCGACTGCTGTTAGAAACCGGGGTCAACGATCGCTGGATTTTAACCACTTTAGATAAGCGCGCTGTTCCCGAGGCGCAGCAGTTTGAAGCGGCAAAGGCACGATCGCATCAAGTCCATTTTTTAGCGATTCAAGAAAGCCCGGATGTCGAAGCGTTTGCCGGATTTTGGCTATTGCAAGAAATCGCATTGTGATCCTACGGTTCCTAATCACGGTAGGATGAGAAAACTGTTACGTTTGTTCATTATTTAACGCAACCTGCTTATGAAGCGCTTTTTGTCTCGCCTGCTGGCGCTAGTGATGGTCATGTCGATTGCTCTTGTGGGCTGCTCTCCCGCTGGCGGGCTGACGGGCAACTATCGCGATGATACGCTTACTGTGATTAATACCCTCAAAACGGCGATCACGCTGCCTGCGGATTCACCGAATCGAGCGGCAGCCCAAGCTGATGCCCGTAAGTTGATGAATGATTTTGCCTCTCGCTATCGTCGAGATTCTGCTTTGACGAAGCTGAGTTCGTTTACAACCATGAGAACAGCCGTGAATTCGTTGGCTGGACACTATAGTTCCTATCCCAATCGCCCGGTTCCTCAAAAAATGGTCGATCGCTTGACCACAGAATTTAATCAGGTGGAAACCTTCCTCAAACGAGGCAATTAACCCGATTGGACATTAAAAAACGCCAGATTCAAGAGAGTCTGGCGTTTTTTAATGCAGCATTTTCTGATCAGGCAATCGTCTGAGATCGAAAAATTAGGCTTTGAATCTGTTCAACACGATCGAGATACTCCTTGTCGCTAAGAACGGGAGTCACCTGATCGACGTTGATTTCATCGATTTCGATCCACGATCGACACCCCCCATAAGCTTCTCGATAGGGAAGCAGTTGAGGGTCTGCCAATCGAGAGACTTTAAGCAGCAGTAAATACAACGGCGATCGCGGTTTCCATTTCAGACGCTCCTCGACAAAGCGTTCATTCCAAATATGGAACGGCAATAAGGCATGAACAATCTCTGGATCGCTGATTTGTAAAACATGTGTAATCTCTGCGATCGAGCTAATTTTTACCTGTTTCGGATGCCAGCCTGATTCAACCCGCTCGACATTTGGGGTTTTCAGCAGGTTTGGATCTTGATGCTCAAACGTGGGATAAAGCAGAACTCGTTGGAACGGAACTTCAAATCGTCCCGCTGTCTCCCGAATTCCGCCTTTGCGTAACAGCAGAATTGTTTCACCTCGTTCGAGGGCTTCCACTGCGATCGCCCACTCTTTTAATGCCTGTTTCATCAATCTATTTGGAGAGGTTCAGGTTTGAGAAAAACTCCAGACACACCATCACAAATGGAAATAAAATACCTGCGAGTCCGATCCAACCACCAAACTGACCGATCAATTCTGACAATTTGCGCTGAGGACGATAGCCTGCGGTTGCGACAAATCGAGAACTCATACTCAGCAATGCGGCTCCGCCTAGCCCAAAGGGGATACTCAGCAGAAACCATGCCCTCAGTCTAGCGCCCGGATTAATCAATCCCAAGGACGGGAATAAAACAAAACTGACAACCTCCACCATGAGCCAAAGCCCCAATGCCGTCAGTAAGTCTTTTTTCTGTAGCTCATCGAAGGAGAAGTTATTCATCGTCAAAACTTAAGGGTTTCTCAAGCCTTAGATCGATGGGATCACGATCGCATTGCCTAAGATAAACATAGACAAAACCAGGAGCGCTCACATAATGAACACCCACGATTTATTCATGCTGATTCTGATGCTGATCCCAGGGATCTTGCTGTCTGTGGCAATTATGGCAACGTTTGCAGCGGGTGGCTAACTTATTTCAGTCCAATTTCTGCTAATCGCTGCTGGAGATACTCGCCTGCAGTGATTTTTGGGAATTTCACCTCGTTGCCCGTTTTGGTGATGCAAGATGGGAGCGGGGTCAGATCGGTTTGAGCAACCGGATGCACAAAGAAAGGCATCGAAAATCGCTGATCGCGATCGCCATGATTGACAACTCGATGTGTTGTACTTTTCAGCAATCCATTGGTTAATTGCTGAAGCATATCACCGCTATCCACGATGATTTGTCCTGGGATATTGGGAATAGCAAGCCACGTTCCATCTCGCTGTAAAAGTTCCAAACCACTATCAGTCGCTTCGCATAAGAGCGTAATCAAATTAATGTCTTCATGCGGTGCAGAGCGTAAACTGGCTGGATCAGCATCTTCAGGAATCGGTGGATAATGAATGATTCTTAAGATCGAATCTGCTGAGGTCGTCATATTGCTGAGAAACGATCGCGGCTCTTCTAAGTACAACGCACAAGCTTCGAGTAAAGTGACTGCACATTGATCAAGCTGTTGATACAGTTGATTCATCACAGGGCAAAACTCAGGAGTCTCGATCGGATCAAGATTTGCTAAATGGTTCTCTCGCCCGACATGCCAGAATTCTTTCAAATCCGGTGCAGGATGGTCTTTTGCGTGTTCTTTCCCAAATCGAGTAAAGCCTCGCTGTCCATTCAATGCAGCGTCTTCGTAGCGCAGTTTCACATCGTCTGAGCGTTGAAAAAATGCCTCAGCTTGTTGATACGCCTGCTGAATCAGATCGCGATCGACACCATGATTCACCACGGCAAAAAAGCCGAGTGTTTCTAAAGCCTGTCCGAGTGTCGCGATAAAGGTTTGTTGCTGGCTTGGATCGCCACGCAGAAACAGTTGCAGATCGACAACTGGAATGGTTTGTTGCATCATGGCTGTAGTCTTGGAGGATTGCGATCGTGACCTTGATTATTGCACTCTACGGATTGTTCATCGCTATCGGTGGGATCATCGGCTACCTCAAAGCGAGAAGCCAGATTTCTTTGATTGCAGGTTTGGGAAACGCGATCGTACTGTGGATTGCAGCTTATGTGACGCTGAACAATCTTGATGGCGGATTAATTCTTGCAGTTTGTATTGCAGTAGAATTGCTCGTTTTTTTCAGCCTACGCTGGTCAAAAACTCGCAAATTTATGCCTGCGGGATTGATGGCAATTCTTAGTTTGATTGCCACGGTCGGATTTCTTTGGGTATTGTTAGCTCGTTAAGGCAGTGCCCCAGGGGTATTGCCCTTTTTCAAGCCGACAAAAACGTCATAGCGAGATGTGCGATCGCTCGTCACTGCTGCCGTTACCCCGATCGAAGAAATTGCCTCCAAAACGGTGCGATTTGCCGCAGGGATCTGAAGCAGTGGGAAATTTTGCAACTTGAGCACGCGATCCATATCGACGAAGAAGTTGCCATTATGCGGAGCTAGTTCGGACTGCGTACTCTTGCGAAACAGCTCATTCTCTGCCAAAGCTTTCGTCGGCTTTGGCAGAATTGCACTTGCGATCGGCGCACCCAAAGATAAAAATGCAACATTGCCATCGAGCCAACCGCGCGTGATGTTCACACTTGCAGCAGGCAGTGACCAATTCACGATCGATTGTCCTTCTACTTTTGCTTCTTCCACCTTAAAGGCGTACTTAGTCGCCATCACCTCATCGAGCTTTTTCAACGTCGCTTCTGCGGCACGTCGATCGCTGGTTTGCACCATAAAGACTAAACTTGCAGGCAGTGCTGCAGGTGCGCCTTGAGGTGCAGGGAGTAAGGCGAGTGAATATTCACCTTGCATCCAGTTGAGCAGATCTTTCTCTAAATCTAGCCCCACCGTTGTTCTAATTCCCTGCCGCAAGGCTTCAGGATTGACAAACTGAATTGGATTCGATGCACTGCCTTGGGTGTAATCTTGCCAAAATTGCTTCAAATTTCCACCGGATGCCATCATCAATGTGTCAGTCGGCAGGCGAGTTGGAATCGTTTTTGCAGTGTTCTCTGTATTCAGTTTGCGTTGACTATCGGGTCTAAGCCAGGAAATTCCTTTAAACTGAATGCCCTCATTGGTTAGCTTTGCTGTTGCTGCTAAGCCTTGATTTTGTTGCAGTTGAGCGAGCGTCTGGGGCGGAATTGGACGACTCGAATTTGCAGCAGAGGTATTTGCCGCCGCAGGAATGTTGACATAGAGGCGGGCGATCGCATTTTCTTCTTGAATCTGCGTCAATGCTTCGCCATATCCCGGCGTTTGTGCCAGCGATTTGCCCTCTTTCACCGTATCGATCGCGCGTTCGATCGCGTTCGGATTGTTTGCAACCAGCACTTGCGTTGTGTCTAACACTGCAATCGAAGTACTTTGATTGGCAGATTCTTGATTTTCCCGAACTTTCACGCCTTTGTAATCGCGCTCTGTCCACTTTGCACCCTGAGTTGCAGGCGATTTTTCGAGGGTATCTTTGGCTTTCAACGCATCCGCGATCGGCACAACCATCACGGTCGGCTGAGCATTCGGCGGAGCAGCAGGCTGACCCGGATTCGGAACCGTTACCCCGGCTTGCGGTGGCAAAAATGCCATTGTGACTTCTTTCCCGATCCAAGGCTGAATATCGCGGGCATACTCCAAGCCGCGATTTTTCAAGAAGCGATCGCGAAATTGCACCAAACTTTGATCAAAAGCAGCTTGCGATCGTGGTGTCCCAAACTCTCTTAATTGCTGCCATTTTCCGGTGTCCGTCGAAACCGAAACGACCATCAATGCATCTTGCGGAATCGCATTTGCCCCAATCGGCATCACGTTGAGCTGCTGTCGAGTCAGTGCCCAAAATGCGATCGCACCACCGCCAACTAAGGCAGCCGCAGCGCCAATCGTGAGCGGCAAAGGAGGTCTTTGCTTTGTAGAATTCGGTTTCGTCTGGGCGTTCATGGGAGGCGACAAGTCGGGATGTAGTATTGCCGTTGCCACTTTAGCAAAGGATATGGGGTTCGGGGTGATGAAAATGGAAATTGAGGAGATAGGACGGTTTGTCCTTCCCTAATCTCTGGATGTATCTGACCCTTTCCTAATTCGATCGCTAATTTGTCGGCTCCGTTTTGGTTGCTTTATCTGCGGCTGGACGAGGCTGAGCTTTTCTTGGTTGCAGCGCATCTTTACCCAGTTGAATCGTGATATCTGATTGCAGATCTCCTGTATTCTCAATGCGCACTTCTCCAAACCCTAGCGCGCGCCGAATCGCTTCTGCACTGCTGACATCACCCCACTCTGCAACAATGCGAGTGACACTGAGCGGCTCACTCCACTCTTTCCCTTCATATACATTGCGATAGCCTGCACTTTCGAGAGCGGTCTTAGCGGTTTGAATACTTTTGGTTTGCTTGGTGCTGTCTTGAATCGCGACTTTTACTGCGGCAGGTACAGTGCTCTCCAGGGTCGAGGTTCCGAAATTGAAATGCTGCGCCATGATCTCTTTGATGCGATCGGGATGAGGCAACCAGTAACTCGCTTTATATTCACCGGGCGAACTGAATTCTCCCGGAACCATGAGCATTTTCGTATTCGATCGATTGACCTGGGACGCAAAGCCCGTGAGAGCGACTAGTTCTTCCACCGTCAGATTTGTATCAATGTGCGATTGCACCACATTTAAGAGACTCGGAAACCGCGAAACAGTCGAAGGATTCAAAGACTGTTCCATCAAAGCTCGCATGACCATTTGCTGGCGCTGAATCCGCCCGATATCGCCGTTTTCGTCGTACCGGAAGCGCAGGAGTTGCAAAACTTTCTCGCCATTGAGTTGCTGTCTGCCTGCTTTGAGATTAATGTAAAGACGTTGGCTATCGTCTTGGTATTTCATGTCTCTTGGGACATGCATGGTGACACCACCGAGGGCATCAACGAGTGCTTGCACCCCTTGGACGTTAATCGTGATATATCGATCGATACCCACGCCACCGAGCAATTCACTCACTGATTTTGCACTGAGCGCGGGGCCGCCGTAAGCATTCGCTTCATTGATCTTCGTCATCCCATGGTCAGCGATATACGTGCGGGTATCGCGCGGAATCGAGAGAACGACGACTTTCTTCGTTTCAGGATCAAAGCGCAGCAGGAGCATGGTGTCCGTCAATCCCTCAAAGGAATTCACCAATGCGTGATAGGGGAGCTTCTTGAGATTTTCTGGAGCGTTATTGACATCACTGGTAAGAACCTTGGTGCCCAAGACCAGAATATTGACGGGACGGGTCAAGGCGGGCAGTTGCAAACTCATGCGGGTCGAGAAGCGATCGCCCTTACCAAAAATCGAGGCTTCTGCCGGAGAAAGTTGCCGCTGCATTAAGGGTGTGCTGGCGAGAGAAACGGCAACCAATGCGCCTGCCGTAGCTGAAATCATCGCAATGCCGCTCAAAGAAAGAAACATAAACAACAGCCGCATTCCTTGCGATCGCTTAGCCGGTTTCTTTTTGCGCTTAGTTGGGGCTGAAGCAACTTTGGGCATCGGCTTTTGCACAGGTTTTGTCGGCTGAACTTTCTTATTCACAGAACGTTGATTCGCGCTTTTCACAGGACTCCTCACCACACCAAAATTTTTGACAAAAAACAATCGCTCACAGGAATTCGGACTTTGTATTGTATGCAATAAAGCCCGAATGGGCGCTTTTATTGAAAGATCTCTTGCTTTCAGCCAATCGCTGAAAGCAGAATGTTATCAATATTTCCCATATTTTGTCTGTTAAAACTGGACAACGCCAGATTTTTTAGCTTGCCCTCTAAAATTTGTGCGATCGAGGGCTGCATTGATTTTAGAAGTAAAGAATTAAATGGCTCGTTTTTTTTGAAAATGGCTCCTCCAAAAGTAGAAAATTACGGCTCTATTCTACTTAAAGTAGATCAGAAGATTCAGTCCGGGAATCGTCCGTGAGAGAGTCCACAATAACAACGCAATGTACAGGGTGCCAAGCGACCACTGATACCAAACGAGAATCGACACGACGCTGGGTAGATGCTCGTCTCGAACGCGAATATCATTAAAGCCGAATCGAAGAAAATTGTTGAAGCTAAAGTCGAAATAATTGAGCCAATTCCACCGACGATCCCACAAGAGCGGTAAATAGCGTTCTCGAAATAAGGGATATCTCGGAATGGTTGGCAAGCGTCCGATTAAAATTCTCAACTGTCGTAATGTGCCTTCTTCTGCAAAGTAGCTGGTTTCCATTAAGGAGTGATAGCGACCTTGGCGATAGAGCAGCCCTAATAAAATTAACGGCACAGGGATCACGACGATCGACCACCACACGAGCGTAATCAACGGGCGGTCAGCCGATTGAAAAATTGCGGTCAACCCGAGTAAAAACAGCACGATCGAGAAACTGAGAACGGAAATGATCTCAGGGACGGTCGGCAAAATTGCTTTTGGATGCCGTCTTCGAGCGCGATCCACAGTCCAAAATAATACACTGAAGTACGCAACTGTAATTAAACCGACACCGAAAATCAGCCAAAAACTGGTGCCATTTCGAGTCAAAAGCAGCAGCGAATTTAAACTCAGCCAACGCACTCCCGTCGAAATTTTGCGCCAAAAATTTCGCACGGGCGGTAATGGATCAGCAGCAATCACGCGATCGCGAACATTAATGTAAGTGGCAATGCCAACGGGATCGAGTGTGAGTAATTCGGGCAAATTCCGAAATGGTTGTTCTAAGCGGCGTTGAATAATTGCATCAGCTTGGACTTCGCTAAATCCGATGTTTTTTAACTGGAGTAGAGAGGCGGTATTGAGATCGGTTCCAAACAGTTGACGTTGAAGCTGGCGCGATCGCAAACTCTGAGTCATGTAATCGATTTGATTCGCATCCGAGATCTGTTCTAATTTGCGGAAATTTCGCACCAATTCGCGTAATAAATTCTCATTGCCTTGCAAGGTTGGAACGGTAATAACGCGCCCAATTTGCCCAGGGTCGCCCAAAATTTTTGCTTTATCTGAATCGAATCGCAGCCCTGGAACGTTCAAATATGTGCCATTCATGAAACTGCAATAGCTAAAATCAGCACGATCGAGAATGGTTGCGCCGCGTAAATTGGCGAATCCATTAAATTGAGATTCTCGAAACAAGACCGCTTGATCAAACGTGGCATCGGTGAGAAAGAGCGATCGACTAAATTTGTTTTTACTAAAGAGCGCTTGGTCACGCCATCGGGTCTGAGCGAAGTCGGCATTGCCTTGCCATTGCACTTTCGTAAAATTCGCAGGCTGATAGAACGTGGCTTGATTGAAATTTGCCGTATTTTGGAATTCTGCACCTTGAAAGTTCACATTGCCCCGAAATTGAACTTGATTGAATTCTGATTTTGCAAAAAAGATCGCATTGCGGAACTGCACTTCTCGCCCAAAATTGGCACTCGCAAAGTTCATCGGTAGACTAAAACGAGTTTGAGAAAAATCAGCTCCAGCGGGAAATTGTGTGCCTTGGGCTTCGACGCGATTGAGAAAAAAAGTATTCGAGAAGTCGGCAAAGCCGTTGACTCGCGTTTGCACCAGTTTCAAGGGCGCACGAAAGACTGTCAGTTGAAGTGGTGCTGCGGTTTCGACCGATTTTGGAGTAATTAAAAGCGACTGTGAAAGGGTGCTTAATCGATATAAGCGTCGGCGATCGCGTTTCAGTTGCTCTTGTTCTGTCGGGGTGAATAACTTAGATAAGGCTTCTCCGTCATACAGGGGCGCACGCAATCCCAGTTTGCTAGTGGTAAAGTCTCCATCAATAACTGAATTGCTTAAATCCAATCCGACAGGCACGCCTGGCGTTTGAAGCTGTGCTTGCACCAGTCGATAGAACTGATCTCGGAAGGCTGAATTTTCGGGGCGTAGATCGATTGTCATGCGTTTGAGATCGACCATGCGCGTTCCTTCACTCGGAATCGGCGTACGCAATCGTTCTTGCAATAATTCCAATGTCAAAGGCGTTCGCTCGAATTGCGCTGCCTGAGTCGGGAGTGCTGGAACGAACAGAATCAAAATCGCGAACAGCAGAGCAAGGAACGATTGCACAACAAATTTTAGAGACTGCGATCGCTACTTATACCAGATCTCGGTCATGTTGCTTGCAAGGACATTGCTGTGAGGGGTTGGGCGTTTGCGAGATTTGCGATGTTAACGATCGCATAAAGTTTCCCCACCCCGATTTCTCAAATGCCATAATCTGAGGAGATTACTGAGATCAGGTCGCCTCACCTGAGAGAAGCCCCCGTATTTCCCCGGTTTGTTTGACTCTTCTCGATTGGTTTATGCATTCTGAAAAATTTCGGCGACAGTTGCGGCAAGAGGCGCAGCACTGGAGAGCGAATGGTGACATCTCCGAGTCGCAATTTCAAAAACTCAGCGATCGCTATCAGTTCGATCAAGTCGATCACGCAAGTCGCTTCACTCTAGTCTTATTAGGATTAGGGTTGAGTTTTATTGGAATTGGTGTCGTCACGTTCATTGTTGCAAACTGGAACGGGATTTCGCATCTCGGCAGAAGCGTGCTGTTACTCGGACTCTTCTTTGGGCTGAATGGCGGTGGACTGGCACTCTGGAAACGCTCGAAGTATCAGCGATTTGGGGAAATATTGCTGCTCTTTGGCGCAGTTGCATTGGGGGCAAATCTGGCGCAGTACGTGACTGGATTTGCTCTATTTTTGGGTTGGGGAATTGGATGTTTAGCGATCGCTTACGGTTTAAAACTCAAGGGATTAGGAATTTTGGCGATCGCTTTAATCGGAATTGGCTACTGGACAAGTTGGAGTCAAATCTATTTCAGTCCCACGGGCATCGAAATGATCGGATTGCAAATGCCGATCGTGTCTGCAATTCTGTTTTTGCCGTTGGCGTATTGGTGTCGATCGAGAGCGATTTTTTTACTGAGTGCGATCGCGATTCATTCTGCATTGTTGAGCAGCTTAGCGGCAATTGTTACAAAAGCAAGCGTTTTACCTGCGCTCTTGAGCATTCTTCCGGCGGCATTGCTGTGGTCATATGATGATTCGCTGTGGAGTTCTGGCAAATCATTTCAACCGATCGCGCGTCAACTTGCCGTGTTATTTCTCGGCGGATTGTTCTTCTGGTTTTCGTTTCATTGGGTCTGGAATGGCAGTCTGACGTGGTACACCAGAATTCCAGAATGGCGATCGCTGCCGAGTGTTGTTTTGTTTGCAGGAATTGCGATCGGACAATGGCTGTATATGCTGAGGAACGTCAGATTGATGAATTTCAATACCATCGGAATTGGATTCAGCATTGGATTCAGTACGATCGTAAACTTCTGGCATTTGCGCATTCAGCCCTTGCCGATTTTTGCGCCAATTCTCTTCAATGTGCTGCTGATTGGACTTGCACTTGGATCTGTGCGAACCAGTTTAAGCAATGGAAAACGTCGCGCGTTTTGGTTTGGAATTCTCTTATTGGGTTTGCAGATTGTGAGTCGATTGCTGGAGTATGACACGACAGTTTTCATGAAATCTCTAGTCTGCGTTGTCTGTGGCGTAAGCGCTATCGTAGCTGGACTCTGGTTTGAATCTCGATTGCGCTCAAATATGAATTCGATGGCGATCGCGCGATCCGATTACAAATCAGAGAAGCCGCCCAAATCTCCTATGAGCGGGAGAATTTAAGCGGCAATATATCGGAAAAATTTTTATTCTTGCGATCGCTTGCGTTGGCTCCAAGTTGCACCTACTGCGGCTCCCGCTCCCGCTACCATTCCAGCAATCATTCCTTCACTCGTTTTCTTCAATGGATCTTGAGTCAGACATTGATCAGTAACAACTTTTTCCTGCATACACTGATTGCTATCTGCCCAACTTGCAGACCCGCCCAACACAACACCAGCAGCGCTACAGACTAACACGACAATCCAGACCGGGGGGTGTTTTTTTCTAGTCATACCAATTATTTGGAGGAGGATACTATCGGGACAGTACACATTACTTTACCCGCCAACCGGATTTCTCCTAACGCTTTATATAAAGATTCGGTGTATTTTTTTAGACAAATTTAATCTACCAAAAGGTAGAAATACGCAAAGTTAGAACCCATCGGGAATTGCCCGTTTTCTCGCAAATCTGACTAAAATTGAAGAATGCTTAACAATTGAACACGATCGATAAATAGGAGCTTCAGGAATGGACGCAGAAACAATTAAAGAACGGATAAAACTGATCGAAGGTAAGCGAGAATCATTGCTGAAACTGATGGAGCAACCGAATTTAGGCACGTTGCGGATTGATGTCAATCAAGCACTCGAAGAAATGGATATTTTGATTGACGAATTTAAGCAGACGTTTCCCGACGCTTAATTGAGTCGTTCACACCAATCAATCTGATAGGGAGCTAGGGAGCAATCTGCATCTGGTTTCTCCCCACTCCCTACTTCGCAATATCAAAGCGATTGACGATCGATTCACAATCTTCAGCAACTTCACTCCTCATTCGGTCGCTCCGCTTCACGCAGCGATCGCAGTTGCCAATAGACCAACAGCAACGCCACAATCAGCAGAATTGTTGCCGCTGCCGCTGCATAGCCAAAATCAAATTGAGCAAACGCTTGATCGTAAATAAAGTAAACGAGCAAATTGGTGGAATTCATAGGACCACCGCCTGTAATCACATAAACCTGCTCAAAACTTCGCAGTGTGAAAATGGCTGTGGTAACTGTGACGAATACGATCGTGGGACGCAATCCTGGCAAAGTCACATAGCGAAACTGCTGCCAAGCATTAGCTCCATCGAGTTCCGCCGCTTCATATCGACTGATCGGAATCGTCTGCAATCCCGCCAAAAACACGACCATATTGAATCCAATCTGCTTCCAAATGCTCAGCAGAATCAGCACAGGCATTGCCCAAAACGTATCTTGCAACCAAGGAACCGCAGGAATATTTAACGCTGCTAACCCATCATTCACGATTCCATCGGTTTGAAAGAGCCAGCGAAATCCTAAACCGACTGCAACAAGTGAAGTAATCGAAGGAATGAAATAAGCGGCTCTGAGCAATCCTCGCAGCGCAATGGATTGATTTAGCAACACAGCTAATCCCAACGGTAGAACTAGACTTGGAATAACTGTTGCGATCGTAAAGTAAACCGTATTCCCCAAAACTTGCCAAAAATCGGGACTGAGCAGCAATCGCCAATAATTTCGCAATCCGATCCAGCGCATTCCTGCTCGTGTAAAGCTATCGGTCGTAAAGCTCAGAAAAAATAAATATGCAATGGGATACAGCACGAAAATTCCGAGCAAAATCAATGCAGGAGCAAGGAAAACCCAGGCTGCAACTGTATCTCGATCGAGCAGGCGTGAAAATCTGGAATCACTAGGAACTTTGGCGTTAAGGGGTAAACGCATAACGATCGAGCCAATGAATAGGACTACTTTAAGACAGAAGTTAGACAATGCAAAACATTGGCTGGATTCGTGCTGAGTGCGATGCTTTCAATCTTAAGTCTTATAGCTTATTTAACTCCGAGCACTAATCATATCAAGAGTTCTGGCTAAGTCTTCTAGGTTAATTTCAAATCCATTTGCCACCTGTTTGCCAACCACAAAACTATATTTGAGTCCTAGGCAATCTGCACATTCCTTATAGACGTTGTTAAATCGATAAGGAGGTTGCAGCGTTAAAATTGCCCCGGATTCCCTCAGCGTGAATAATCCATGTGCCAATTGGCTCCCTTCAACTCCAACCACGATTTTCGCACCCAGAGTTTGGCGAACAATCTCAGTTGCAGAGGTTTTTTCAGGATCGACAATGATAAAACCTTGATTTCTGAGAAATTCTGCGATCTGATTCTCATTGACTAGGAGTCGCTGGATTCTAGGATTTCCGCGCAGCAACATGACTCCTTCAACCGTTTGATGGGAAGACAAGGTGCTGAACTTAGAGCGGATGTATTCATACCGTTCACGTTTATATTGATTTTGTCCAAAATCTTCAAAAATGGTCAATTCCTTAATTCTGGCTTTACTCACTGGAGTACTGTGAATGTTAAGAAGATGGCTATATTCCTGTTGATGATTCGTTAATTTTTGAGCGGTTCTGACCGCTTGTGCAAACTGTTGCGCTGCCAAGGTCAAGGTTAAATCATCTCTGACCCAATGACCAAAATATAGATTGCCGACAAAAGTACAGGCTAGGGCAGCTTCAGGAATATTTTCTAGTTCCCCTGATCTAAAAAAGGATTCCTTAGCGGTTGTGAGCGGATACTTCATTGCCCCTTTGTACATATACCCATCGTAAATTGTCACATCCTGCAATTGGTATACGATAGTCGCTGCATATTCCTTCACACCCTCTTGAACTCTTTGCAGTTCAGCAGTGTAAGTTGTGTCTTCTTGAACACTCGTCACCTTATGTAATTCCCCGTCTAAATAGATGGCTGAAGGAGAGAAGAACTTCTTTGAAGGAGAAAGAGTCCATTGCTTGACACACAGATCTTCGCAAGTCTTACGACCCGTTAGAAGACGCAATCCTCGTTGATTTAGAAGAGCTAGATTGAGCATTGTAATACTCCTTCCATGCACTGATGTACGGATGTAAATAATCACATCAAAATATCTCCGTATAGTATGCTCATATATTTGGATTCGGAACGAAAAAACTCGGTGGAAGACAAAACCGCCGTTTTAACGAAAAAATCACAGTCTCGAAAACTTCTAGATTGACTTCGCAATCCAATTCCTTTAAAACACTGCTTCTGTAGCTTTGGGTCGCGATGGATTTTCCGGTCGGAGTTGGTTACAGAAAGTACAATCTGGATGGCAAAGCCCGTTCAGAGGAAAATCTGCAACGGGAAGGCTATCGAGACCTCCGCAGATGGGGGCAGGCAACGGTTTAGGGAAAAAGAATGATGAAAACAATAGGCTGGATGAGTGGATTGATCGGTGTCGTTTTGATCTCGCAAAGTGTAATGGCTCTGCCGACCACAGAAGCTGTGCAACCTTCGTCGATCGCTGGACGCTGGCAAGGCACATTTAACGACAAATATCCGATGAGCTTTTTATTTTCCCCAGAAGGGAAGCTCGTTATGGTATTTGGAATGAATGGCGCTGAGCCGACTGTGCTTGCAGGCACGACCGTAAACTATAAAGTCGATGCAACGACAAAGCCGATGCATCTGGATATCACGATTCCGGATGCGAAAGAACCCGTTTTGACGATCGCGGATTTGCCTGATCCGCAAACGCTGCAGATTCAAATGAGCGATACGAATCCAGGAAAACCACGTCCGACAAAGTTCACCGATCAGACCAAAATGCAGAAAGTCAGCGATCGAGCGATCGAGCCGTTAGATGCTGCAAAATTTACTCAAGCTGCACAATCGTCTGAAGCAGAAGGACGCATCGTGATGCAGGCGTTAGCTCAATCCGCATTGTTCTCGACTGTCGAATCTGGCAAATTTCCAACGACATTAGAACAATTGGGATTGCCGACGAACAATACTGCAAACTACCGCTATCAGCTTCAAACTCAGCCGAAGCAAATCACGATCATTGCTCGTCCTAAAAAAGCCAATCTCAAGAGCTATATCAGTGTGGTCGTCACAGGCACTGAGCGCAAAATTGATTTTGCATCGACTACGGTTTGTCAGTCTGTTCGTCCCTCTTTATTTGCTCCACCGCCTCCACGTCTGGGGTCTCCTTTTGAGTCAAACGATAGTCGAGCGGTCTGCGGCATTGGTTCGGAAGCGGTGAAGTTTTAACGGTGAAGTTTTAACAAAGAGTTTCTAGATACGATTGCACCAACCACGCTAAACTGAGACGCTACTTTCCGAGATGGCTCTCATGGCTACGCTGATTTCTCCTGACCATTCTGAATTCCCACCGCACCCACGGCTGAAATTAGGCGTGATGGCTTCAGGCAGTGGGAGTAATTTTGAAGCGATCGCACAATCGATCCAAGATGGGCACTTGAATGCAGACATTCAAGTCGTGATTTATAACAATCCCGATGCCAAAGTTGCTGAACGTGCCAACCGATTCAGCGTTTCATCCGTTTTGCTGAATCATCGAGAATTCGACAGTCGAGAAGACCTCGATCAAGCGATCGTCAACACGTTGAAAGATCATCAAGTCGAATGGGTGATTATGGCAGGCTGGATGCGGATTGTTACGCCTGTATTGATCAATGCTTTTCCGAATCGGATTTTGAACATTCATCCGAGTTTGTTGCCGAGCTTTAAAGGAAATCGGGCGGTTCATCAAGCCCTAGAGGCAGAAGTTAAGATCACAGGCTGCACGGTTCATTTAGTGGTTCCAGAAGTCGATAGCGGCAAAATTATCATACAAGCCGCTGTTCCTGTACTCGAAGACGATACCGTCGAAGCATTGCAGGCTCGCATTCATGCACAAGAACATCAAATCTATCCTGCTGCAATTGCGATCGCTGCGATACAGGCCTCCCACTGATGCCCATTCTCATCAGTCTTAAGGATGATGTGAATGCCGTTTTGAGACGGCATGATATGTACAGATTGAGAAGCTCATCGTCTAACACAAGGGCAGTCCAAACCGGGTAGGGACTGCTTTTTTATTGCCAATTTTTCAGAACGCTTTCCAAAGCCGCCTAATTCAGGCACAATCTAGCGTTATTGCGTTATCAGTGCCGCGAATGGATGCGTTTTTTGCTCAATTGGCTCAATTAATTGTCAACGGAATCTCGGTTGGAAGTATTATCGCCCTGTCTGCGGTCGGTCTGACGCTGACGTATGGAATTCTGCGTTTATCGAATTTCGCACATGGCGATTTCATGACAATGGGAGCCTACTTCACGCTGTTATTGAATGCGTTCGGCATCAATATTTGGATTGCGATGATTCTTTCGTCGATCGCGACTGTTGGAGTCACCCTGATTTGCGAAAAGCTACTCTGGGAACCGATGCGACAGAAACGCGCCACAGCGACTACCTTGATTATTATTTCGATCGGGCTGGCATTATTTATTCGCAACGGCATTATTTTGTTTTGGGGCGGCGGGAATCAACGATACAATCTTGCCGTGAATCCAGCCTTGTCGTTTCTGGGAATTACGCTCTCGTTTAACCGGATATTAGTGATCTTATTAGCGATCGTCGCTATTGCCGGATTGCACTATCTGTTGCAAAACACCAAAATCGGCAAGGCAATGCGGGCAGTCGCGGATGATTTGGATTTAGCACGAGTGACGGGAATCAATGTTGATCAAGTCGTGATCTGGACTTGGGTGATTGCAGGCAGTATGACGGCATTGGGCGGAAGTATGTTGGGGCTGGTTGAGGCGGTGCGTCCGAATATGGGATGGTTCTTGATTTTGCCGTTGTTTGCGTCGGTGATTTTAGGGGGCATTGGCAATCCGTACGGTGCGATCGCGGGCGGTTTGGTGATTGGGATTGCTCAAGAAGTTGGTGCGGGAATTTCGGATTTGTTAACGCCTTGGGCTGGAAATCCGATCGTCGATGTGATCGTCAATACGCGCATTTTTACGGCTCAATACAAACTCGGATTTGCCTTGTTTATTATGGTGCTGGTGTTGTTGTTCCGTCCGCAGGGATTGTTCAAAGGTACGACCTAGTAATTTATTCTCTAGATTTGAGAAAATCTCAGCCGCACGGTTTTCAATGATTTGAATCGAGAAATTTGGGGACACTAGGCACAGTCTTCTCAATCTTTGAATATGCAATACCCTTTAGAACTAACGTTCAAATTCTGGTCGCTGACTCCTCAAATGACGATCGCTGACGCTCAAGGAAACCCCTATTTCTATGTGCGTCAGCAACTCTTCCGCCTCAAGGAAGTGATCAACGTCTTCGCTGATACCCAGCGATCGCAAGAACTCTTCACGATTAAAGCCGATCGAATTATCGATTTTTCAGCCCGCTATAACTTCTCAGATCCCAGCGGCATGGTCGTTGGAGCCGTCAAGCGTCGGGGATTGCGATCGATTTGGAAGGCGCATTTTGATGTGTTTGATGGTGATCAAATTGTGTTCACGATCGAAGAAGAAAATCCTTGGATTAAGGTGATCGACTCATTGTTGTCTGAGTTACCTTTCGGCAACTTTTTCACGGGTTACTTGTTCAACCCGACCTATCTTGTGAACCGTCCGGGTGCAGGAACGGTGATGAAATTATCTAAGCGTCCAACGTTCTGGTCGCGCAAATTTATCATTCATCAAGTTGATCAAATCAGCGATCGCGAACAGGCTCAAATTTTGTTGAGTTTGATGATGATGATTCTGTTAGAACGCAATCGCGGCTAACGCATGGCATAGTCTCGAAATCGATCGAGGTCTGCCTGAATGGTCGATTCCACAAAACGACCGACAAAGGGTGTATTCATCACCCGCGCGAGCAATTCAGGCACTGCGTAGGAAATGGTCATTTTTACAATTGTACTGGTCGCGCGATCGTAAAATCGAATGGCTCCGCGATTGGGCAAACCATCGATCGATTCCCATTGAATAATTTGATTGGGAATTTGTTTGGTAATTTTCGACTTCCAGCTAAATTGCAATCCTGCGGTTGAGAGCGTCCAGCGTGAGAGTTCGGGCTGATTCTCTAAAACTTGCACCGAGGTAATCCAATTCATCCAATTAGGGAGCTGCTCTACATCTGCCCAAAGTTGCCAAACTCGGTCAATCGGCTGTTCGACTTCGACTTGAACCGTATGCTCTAACCATTCAGACATGTTAAAAAATCCAGCAATTGCGCCTACATAAGACAAAATATTAAGGCTGAATTGCAAGGATTGGGATTATGGTTCAGAGTTTAATTGCGATCGCAACTTTCATGGCAGTGATTAGCGGCGTGATTTTTGGGGTGGCTCGATTTGAGAAATCGACCAAGCAAGAGGATGAGATCGAATTGACGACTCAACCTGCTAAAACTGAACCGAGTATCCCAGAACCGATAACACCTGTCATCTCAGAATCAGTTGAATCTGAATCGGTTGTTTCTGAAGTGCCTAAAGAACCTATTTCTGAGCCAAGTGTTCCAGAAGCGGAATCTGAACCAATTGTGGCTGAGGAATCAGGGAGTGAGCCAATTTCTGAACCTGTAGCGCAAGTATTCGACGTTGACAGCGCGATCGAGCCGAGAGATGAAGTTGAAGACATTGTGCTTCCTCCGGTGATTCAAGATCCGGATCGGCAAGCGTTGATGGAACCGAGAGCGGAAATTGCTGAGGTGGTGATTCCGCCGACCATTCAAGACCCGAAACGCCCGAATGATGGCAAGCTCGAAGATTTGACGCAAGAGATCCTGGCTTGGGGGCAATCGAAAGACCTGAAGCATCTGGCAAAACTCATGCAGTATGCGACTCATTCGGATGTGATCGTGCGGAGTCACGTTGCAACCTCGTTAGGTCGGATTGTCAGCGCTCATCCGATGCGGGGGGATGTTGAGCGATCGATTCCGGTGCTCGGTAAACTGACCAATGATTCTGATGTGAAAGTTCGGGTGTATGCTGTGCAATCGTTGGGATCGATTCGATCTCAGGAAGTTCTGCCGTATCTGGAACAAGCGTTGCGGAGTCCGTCAGGTAGTGTGACAAAAGCCGCCAACCGTGCCCTGCAAAACCTAAAATTGCAGTATGGCAAGCCTCCCTCGGTACAAGTTGCGCAGCAAATGTTAGAAAAAGTAAAAAAGCCAAGTAGAGTGTGATCCACTCGTGCTCCCAGGAGCCGAATTGATTGAAATCATTCAAAAACTAAGCCCCCCAGTCTTTAGAAAAACTAGGGGGCTTAATCGTTGCAAGAATTTTGAACTAAGCGCTAATCGTTGCAGCTTCTTGCTTGTACATCATCTCCCGCACTTTCACCATTCCAGCGACGAGTTGATCCATCTCCTCGCGAGTATGCAGCGCATTCACGGTAATCCGAATTCTTGGCTTCGCAATAAACCAGATCGGAGACACCCAAATTCCCAAATCGAGCAACTCCCGCGCATACATCTTCGGATTCATCTCAGGCGGAAGCAAGACTGGAACCACATTCGTTTCCCCGATCGCTTCAAATCCCTGAGCCGCCAAGCGCGATCGCAAATAGCGTGTGCTTTCTTGCAACCGCGAAACCAACTCAGGCTCCTTCTGGACTTCCCGGAAACTCTGCAACGCAGCAGCCGTCAAAGGTGGAGCCAGAGAACAAGTCCCGATCGAAGTCGGCGAACAGTTCATCAACGGCTTCAACTCCGCCACATGCGTACTGATTGCCGCTCCTACTGAAGCGCCGAATTTTGCAAACGTCGAGAGAATTAACGGATTAATCCCGCGATCGATCGCATCTTGCGGCTTCAAGCCAAAATGCTCATAAATTCCGCGTCCTGTCTTACCGAGCGCGCCTGTTGCGTGTGCTTCGTCCATCAGCAGCGTACTGTCAGGATAATTCGACAGAATTTCAATCATTTCTGGCAATGGAGCAATATCGCCATCCATTGAAAAGACGGCATCGGACACGACCATAATGCGATCGCCCGGCTGAGCATAGCGCTTTAACTTGCGCGCCAAATCTTCCATATCGCAATGGCGAAACGCCTTCACTCGAACTCTAGGACTATAGCCGAAAAGTTTCCCAGAGCGAGTTCCCGCATGAGCCAGAGCGGACACGATACAGCCGTGATTCAGCACATCGGTCATGATCAGAGTCTCACGAGTATGTTCAAACCCTGGAACCGGAATCGCTAAATGGCAAAACGCATCCATCAACGCTTGCATTCCCATCCAAGCATTCAGAAAAAGCTGCGTATGAGGCAAATGCTTAAATTTCGAGACCTCATCTTCAAGCTGGCGGTGCAAATCGATGCGACCACTCAACACCGAAGTTGAACTGTTTGACGTGCCGTATTGAAAAATCGAATCGATCGCAGCCTGCTTCACCGCTTCATTTTGAGTCAAGCCCAGCACATCGTTCGTGCAAAACGTTAGAACTGTGCGTCGTTTCCCGGTTTCAGCCTCCTCAATTTCCACCATGTTTCCCTGGCGTTGATGACAGAGATACTCATCCGGGTCGAGTTCACTTTCATACCAACGCCGCACATATTCCTTAACAACTTGCACAGTTTACTCCTCTCACCTGCATGACGTTCGCAATTTGCTTCTGACTCAACAGTATATTTGCCTATGATGAATTTCGCTCATAAATCAGGCGCAATTCTGATTGGCATGTCTCAAATTATTAAGACGTGATAACAGCTTATCAGGACTCATAGAAATCCAAAAAAAACAGCGATCGCAATTCGGTGTGCGATCGCCGTTTCTGAGGAAGTCAATCCTCTAGATTTCTGCGACTGCCCGTTCTACGAGACGGCGTGCAAGAGTTTGCGTTCCCGTGTGGGTGTAGTATTTCACGGCAACATCGAGAAATGCGCCCACATAGTCGAGTTTGTCAGCAGAAACGTCTACAACCCCCCGAACGCGATCGAGTAGGGTTTGCTGGCTCAAATTGCGGGAAGAGACAAAATCGCCCATCCAACCTTTCACCGAATCAAAACTCTGTCCAATAAATCCTAGTTTTCCAGCCGCATCATTGCCAGGGATCAAAGATTGGACGCTGCTGAAGGATTGATTCTTCTCCAATTCTTGAGGGGTGGTATTGCTAATCGTAGACAGCCCCTTCTGGATAAAATCGCCCCCTAAAGGAATCAATCCGTCAAAACTGACTAATGCCGCCATCCGCATCAGCGATTCGCCGCTGTAGTCTCCTAAAGACGCGAGAAAATCTCCAATGCTGTCGCCTGGAATTCCATTAATTTGGCAGAAGGCAACGAGTTCGACGACGAGTTTGACGCAGAGGTCGATGCTTTGGGCTTTTTCGGGTTTCGGAGTGAGATTGCTCAAAAAGCCCAAGAAAGAGATATCTTGACCGACTTTATTTGCCAGCGCTGCCGCTCCTAGCGCACCTGCGGCATTATCGACTGTTTGGTAAAGCCACATTGCCCGCTGATAGCCTTGGGATTCGTCGTTGTAGAGATACACAGCGCGTTCCCCGATCGCTTGAATCATGCTCTCGTCGGTTTCGCCTGTGACAACGCGAATGGTATTGGTGAACCCAGTGAGATTCTGCCATTGTCCAGGAACGAGAAAGTCCAGTGCATGTAAAGCCTTGACCGTCGTGCCCCCGGTGGGAAGTTCGTCTACCAGTTCAAAAATCGGTTTACTCATAAACAACCTATGATGAAAATTTCAGAAGCGAGGCTCATCTTAGCTTTTGAGCTGAGAGAGTCCTTTGAGATCGAATTTCGAGATCCACTGTTCGCGATCGGCTTTCGTAAAGGCAGGATCACGCGATAGCACTTTAACTTGATACTTGCCAACCAAGACTCCCGTTTGGGTATTTCCCATCGTCATGGCGGGGAAGCCGTTAATCTTCTCTGTTGTGTTTTGATACTTTGCAGCAGCAGCGGGCAGGCTGGAGGTATCCGAGATCGACAACATTGCCAAATCTTTTCCGTCTTTCTTCAATTTGGCTTCAGCAAATCCTTTTTTCTCTTGGGTATAAACCCGTTCATATCCTGCACCCGGTTTCGGGAAATACTTGTTAAATTGGCTGCCTTGGGTTGCATCTTTCTTGACTGCAACGACACCGGGTTGGTTACTTTCCTTCTGGGCTTCTGCAAAACGAGAAGGTTCTTTTGCTGTGCAGCCGCTAATGAATAAGGCGATCGCTAACATCATGGCGACGATCCCACGCCGCCAATTTGTGAAAGTCAATGCTTGGTGTCTCATATGGAGTGTTGGAAATTGGACTATACGATCGATTTACGCTGTTGCCTATTTTGTTGCAACCGACCCAAGTTAGAGATGGCTACGATCGCTACAAAATTCAGAGGCTCCTTGTTAATGTAGAAGGATTTAAATCGAATTTCACGCGATCGCAGTACTTTGCAATGAAAGGAGAAAAATTTTATTGATCGGTGTTCCGATAGCGATCGTACTGTTTCACAATCAATCTCTGAACGGCAATAATCGCAGGATTCACTTCAACATAGCGACGCTGAGGATCTTTGAGATAGTTTTCCTGCTCGGATTCGATCATTTCAATGTCTTGATGCAGGAATGGCAAGAACAATAGATGTAAGATTAGCGGCTGCAATGCTCGACGGAGTGGATTGAGCAACCAGGTTGGTATCGGAAGTCGCAAAAAGAACAATGCAAATGATCGACTTTCAGTTCGGGAGATGGGCAGTCGCATCAAGTAGAGTGAGGAGACGTTTTCGAGTTTATTAATGTAATTTGGATACTGATAATCGATCGAAATTGTCTTGGTTGTAATGCCGCCATCTTTGCTAAATCCAAGTAGCTTTGTGAGAAACCCGCGATAAGAAACCCGGTACTCCGCAAGGATCGATTCTTCAGTTTCGCCAAGCTTGATCAGGACAGGATCAAACCAGCCTTGTAAATTTTGATGGAGGTAGCCATGAAAGACATCCATCGTGTTTTCGTTGCAAATCGAGAAGTGGGCTTTGAACGCAGCCCCAAGCGGAATCATCAGACAATTCGGATCGTCGTATTCAGGGATTTGAGGAGGGGACTGGGTTGCAGCTAAAGCACGATCGCCGGGGAAAATCCAAATCAAGCCATATTTTTCCTGAACGGCAAAGGGTTTCATCTGAGCGCAGGGAAGCTTTTGCCCTTGATTCCAGTAGGGAATTCCAACACATTCGCCTTGTCCGTTAAATTCCCAACCGTGGTAGCCACAGACGATCGCATCGCCTTGCACTTTGCCTTTATCCATCGCAACGCCTTTGTGGGGACAGACATTTTCGACGGCTTGCACTTGGTTTTGAGAATCACGATACAGCGCGATCGATTGATTCCAAATGCGGATGGGTAAAATCTTTCCGGCTTTCAAATCATGCGCCCAGGCGACGGCGTACCAATAATTTGGGTTAATTCCAACTTCGCGAACTCGATTTTGGATAGTCTGACCCTGTAATGATGTGGAAAGTGTATTTGCCAGTTCGAGCATCACTTAATTCTTCCTCTGGAATCCGTGTGACTCATCCTAGCAACAAAAAAAGGGGCAGACCTTCCCCCTTAACTTCAAGTTGAGAATTACTGTCCTCAAGTACCGCGCGCCAGAATACGGATGAGAATATTCGCAGCGATCGCGACTGACCAAATGATCATGATGTTTTTGAGGTTGTGGCGATCGACGTTCTGCCAGCCCCAAATGAATGTATAAATCCCGCAAATAATCCCGAAGATTCCCCAACCCACACCCTTATCAGGAAAGAGTTTGATCAGAACAAGAATCAAACACACCAAACTTGTAATCGACGCAACAATGGCAATTAGCCCGATTAAAGGTTCCATTCACACGCTCCTCAAGCAAACTATTTAGTAATAAAACCATATAAGTGCTAACTTGACCGTGTTGTTTAAACTACTTCATCATCGCCGAGAGAAATTTGATGTAGTTTCAGAGCGTATGTTGCTGTATGTCTAATTTGTTACATGACGAGCTGATAAAGTGCGTCTCTAGAAAACAACAATCGAGCTAACCAATAGCCTAAGAAACTCCCTGCTAATAGAATCGTCAAACGATGCCGATAGTCTAATTGCTCCAGGAGTTGAACGAGTGTTGAGCGTTTTGAGTGAGGTAACACGATCGCGCTGATTATCAATCCGCCACTGAGCAACACGATCGGTGCAAACGCATGAATTTCTAGCGCATGATGAACGTGTCCCTGCATCAGCGCGATCGTCGCGCGAGACAATCCGCAGCCTGGACAAGGCACACCTAACCCATGCCGAATCGGACATTGCCAACTCGGTAGCCCTAATGTAATCAGACTCAAGTGCAGTACTCCGAGTCCGATTACTCCGAGTCCGATTTTTCGCGATCGCACCAATGCAGCAAACATAACTCAAATGGCTGTAGGTACTACAATATAGCCCGATTCTCGATCGCCCAAAACTAAATTCTTTTCAGTTCCCCAATACCACCAATACGCAGCAACATAAGCACAGATCAAACTATCCAGTTGGTCTTCTAATGCTTTAAGATCCGTGCCTTTAGTTGGAATTTCAGGCAGCGTTGTAATGGTTAATCGCGGTTCTATGTGAGGTAATTTCTCTAAGATCAATTGCCTCAATTTGGCTAATCCCAGTTTGCGATCGGCGATCGCTCCTTTTTTGTATTTCAGAATCTGATTTAACCCAAACAAATGAACCATAGCTGGATGCGGAAACACTTCGATTTGATAACGCCCTGGCACTTGAGCTTTAATCGTTGGCGCATGTTCAAATCCGCGCGCTTCTAAACTTAGACCGACTTCTAAAGTGCGATCGACAAATGCTAAACCTAAATTCGCCGGATAAGCTCCCGCATGATATTTGCCAAAATACTTGTGCGTTAAGCGATCGGGAACGCGGCTCCCGGTTTGATTTGGAATCAGGGTGGGAGCATCAACTGCAACAATTCCATCAGTCGGACAATAGCGATCGAGCCAATCGAAAATATCAGCGATCGTAGTTTCCCGACGCAGATCACACACAACCAATTCCTGATTGACAAATTCCAAGCAGCACAAGCCGCTCGGATTTGCACTCCAGGCTAAATCAATCCCCAAACATCTCACAAAAAACTACCGATGTTCTTCCGTTCTCAATCTTTCGATTTCCGCCCGAATCGCGGCTAACTGTGCGGTTAGCTCTTGTAATTCAAGTTGAACTTCGGGTGATGCAGGTTTAACCTCGGTTGCGGTTGTTGGCACAGTTGTCGAGGCAGAACTCATTTCACTGCGTTTTTGAGCAATGAAATTATCAACATAGTTCCGAGCTTCGATCTCGGTCACTTCCCCTTTTTCTGCCCATTCCTGCGTCAGTTCTTCTAGATCAGTCTTGAGTTTCGTTAAATTTGCTTCCCGCCTTTGAGGATCTTGCAGGATTTCGACGAGTGAAGCGGTTGCGCCAAGCGTCACTCGAAAACTTTTTTGTAATAGCCGAACAACAGTATCAGTCGTCATAGATATCTTGTAATTCAGTGATTTGATCTTACTGTAATCGTTCTAGAGTCGGGTTAAATATTCACGATCGCACAGTCTTAATTAAGAGGATCGGCGTAGTTCATTGGGGGGACGAAAACGTGCGAATTCTTGCTTAGGGTATGAAGCGAAGTGTTCAAAATTACTAACAATGAAACCATCTCTTAAGTTTCTAACGGCTGGCATCCTCAGTTTTAGTTTCGGTATTGCCTTACCTTCATTAGCGCAAAGCGATTTCACTCCTAGCCCTGCGAATACACCAGCGAACGCTCCCCAATCTCCTCCTCCCGCCAATCGCGATACAGGTGTTCCGCCAGTTCAAACTGCCCCGAACAGCGAAACGACTCCCTCCAACGATCGCGAAAGTGCTCCTAACACTTCCCCAAATCAGAATCTTCCGGGCGATCAAAATCAAAGTGTTCCCGGTGTCGTCACTCCTGCAAATCGACCCACGGGTGAATCCTCGCCGACAGGTAACACTGGAACGAATTCCTCTGCTTTCTCAGGTTCAGAAAATCAGTCGATCGATCAAATTGTCCGTACCAATCGCTCATTTGAATTGTTCAATGCGCTTTTACGGGTGGCAGAATCCCAAGGAACGTTCGCTGGACAATTAGCAGGTAGTTCTGACTACACGGTATTTGCTCCGACCGATGAAGCATTAGCAGCAATTCCTGCTGAAACCTTTAAGGCTTTAGTCCAACCTGAGAATCGGGCTGTGTTAGCGCAAGTGCTGGAAAATCATATCGTGCCAGGGAAAGTTTCATCGAGTGATTTAGCGACAAAACAAGTGCGATCGCTTGCAGGCAATCCGCTGACGGCTCAAGGTGGTGCAGGCGCTTTGACCGTTGGGAATGCTCGTGTGCTTGGAGCAGATATCTCGGCTGAAAACGGGACGATTCATGCCGTTGATCAACTGATTCTGACTCCTGACTTGCAATCGAGATTGACGAATTTAGCGCCGCGAGCTTCGGCTAATCCAGGGGTTCGATAAATTACATTCATTTGTAATTGCTAAAATCTCTTCCCTGAATCTCCTAGATATCGGAGCTTCAGGGAGAACAAGTCGATCGCATTCGAGTGAGCAAACAGAATTCACTCTCACGATCGAGTTCTCTGTGGCTCCCCTCTGACACAATACTAATCGAATAGATTTAGAGCGAGAAATTATGCTTCCTTCGTGGTTAGTCATTGGTGGGGTCACATTTTTGATTGCGTTAGGGAGCAGCTTTCTCCGCCCCAAAGATGTCAAATGGTTCAATCGCTTACAGCGTCCAAGATGGCTGACCTTTGAAAAAGCAATTCCGCTGATCTGGACAATTGTATTTATCTGTGGCGCATGGTCAGCCTACATTGTTTGGGAAATGACCCAAAGCTGGCAGACCATGGCACTTTATATTCTGGTTGAAGCTGTAATCGTTGCCTATTCTCCTGTTTTGCTGTGGACTCGCAGTTTGCGAAACGGCACGATCGTCGGTGGACTCGGATTTCTGCTCGGCTTACTTCTCGCTGTTCTGGTTTTCCCAGTTTCGACCACCGCAGGACTTTTACTTCTACCGTATTTAATCTGGAGTCCGATCGGAACGTACACTACTTGGGAAATGGGAAAACTCAACCCCGAATCGTTTTAAATCATTCGTAACGTTAAGATGAGAGTGATATTGTTGCCTCAGTGCCCATGAACCGCCAAGATCCCTACGTTGACTCAGCCCTTGGTCTCATTTCAACCCAAAGCTTCCCTGCGATCGTGGGTACGGCTGACATGATGTTAAAGTCTTCCGGGGTGACGCTTGTCGGTTACGAAATGATTGGTGGTGGCTACTGTACTGCTGTGGTTCGAGGCGGCATTTCCGATGTACGACTTGCCGTTGAAGTCGGAGCCGATTTGGTGGAGCAATTTGGCATGAAGGTTTCTACGATCGTCATTCCTCGCCCGATGCCAAATTTAGATGCAGTTTTACCGATCGGCAGCAAACTCGCGGCGATGATCGGCAATCAAGGCACAAGTCAATTTCGCAACATGGCGGTCGGATTGCTTGAGACTCGTGGGTTTCCGGCGATGGTAGCCGCAGCCGATGCGATGCTGAAATCGGCGGATGTGACGTTGACTGCATATCACACGATCGGAGATGGTCTGTGTACTGCGATCGTTCGGGGAACGGTTGCGAATGTCGCGATGGCGGTTGATGTTGGAATGCAAGAAGCTGAGCGAGTCGGCGAATTACATTCAGTCATGGTGATTCCGCGTGCTTTAGATGATTTAGATCAGACTTTACCGATCGCGTCTTGTTGGGTCGAAGAACTCAAACCGCTACAGATTCCGATTACGGTCAAAGAAGTCGAGAAACCGTTGGTCGCGTTGCCTGAACTCGCGAAACCTGAGCCGTTAGAGTTGCCTGCTCAAGTTGAAAAAGCATTACCGGAAGCACAAGCGGCGGAGTTTGAACTAGCGACCGAGGAAAAAGAAGCCCTTGAACTCACGCAACCCGAAGCCCCACTTGAGAAGTTAGAACTGCCTGAACCTGAATCTCCTCCTGCAAACCAAGAGGAAAGCTAGTGTGAGAATGCGGATGCAATAACGCTCGATTAAATATTGCTACATAAATGATTTAGCCAGGTTTCTTCCTAGAAAAAGCCAGTCGAACCAGAAGATCGAATGCAGAGCAACGATCGAGCAAAACACCAATTGATAAGAAGTTTTACGAGTTTTATGTCGAAAAACTTGCTGCGCGACTAGTGCCCCAATCCAGCCGCCAAACAATTCGGACAGATGCAACTGAGCCTCTGGAATTCTCCATGCTTTTGAGACAGCGCGATTTTTATCTTCGCGGTACAGCAGAAATGTCAGAATTCCAAGCGCTATGTAAGCTAACGCTGGAAACGCATTGCGAGTTCTGAACATAAAATCGAACGCTCCCCACATCGGCAGAATCGAGAGCAAAGCGGGTGCAGGTGAAAATGAACTTTGGTATTTAGGTGCTTTTTTTGACACGACCGGAGATTGGATTGGAGGTTTCGGTCTATCTGTCTCGAACCAAGCGTTAGAGGCGCGTAATCTTCCTTGTTCGTCTCGTTCAAGATGAAAGTAAATTACATCTCCAACTTGAGGACGGTAAGAACTTTCTCGAATTGCTGTGATGTGTAGAAAGATCCGTCGCTTACCCACACTGGATTCAATAAAGCCAAATCCTCGATCGTCTTTCCAAGTCCTCAAAATCCCTCTCTGCATAAATAAATTCAGTCTTTTTAGAGTTCAGTTGCTTAGTCTGCCCAATCTGACTCGGTCAAGAAAACTTGAGCTTACAGCATCAAAACTTCAGCTTTAGGGAACTCTGGAAGAAGTCTACGGATCGGTTCGACCGTTTTGCTCTTTCAGATTGCGTAGGTTCATTGAGTGCTCAATTCAATGTGCCTGTTATAAGTCCCTTTAACTGAATCCTGCACCGACTATGACTTCCCTTTCTTCGCATCTGCCCGACCAGCCCCGTTCACTGCAAAAAGATCCTCAGACCATCACAATCTCGGTCAATTCTCCAAAACTCGACTCTAGTCTTGCAGTCACTTCGGGAGGCGGACTTGCGCCGAAAGGTAAATTCTCGTCTTTTCTTGCTCCTCTCACCCAGGATAAATTCAAAGAAGTTGTTCACGAAGTCGAACACAAATTAAAAATCGTCAATCAAACCCTCTCCATGCTTGATGCGCAAGGGTTCGACGCGATTTTAGAAGAAATGCTCAATTCGATCACAGCGAAAACGGGAGAACTGCTCAACGCCGATCGCACTACGATCTATCTTCTCGACGAGGAGAAAAATGAGCTTCATACCACCGTGAATGAAGGATCAGGACGCTCGTATGAAATCCGCTTTCCCGCCGATCAAGGCATTGCTGGAGAAGTTGCAACGTTCAAACGTCCCGTCAATATCCCTTACGACTTTTTCGACGATCCCCGCTCCACGCAAGCCAAAATTCAATACAACAAAACTGGCTATCGCACCTACACAATGCTGACAATGCCCTTGCTCGGCGAGCAGGGAAACCTCGTTGCAGTCGTGCAATTGATTAATAAACTCCGTCCAAAATGCGATCGCACACTTCCCCTTGACGAAATCATTGCTCTAGAAGGTTTCACCACCTATGACGAAGAAGTTTTCCGAGAATTCGCTCCATCGATTCGGCTAATTCTGGAATCTTCGCGATCGTTCTATCTCGCCACCCAAAAACAACGCGCAGCAAATGCCCTGATCAAAGCGACTCAATCTCTCAGCCAAAGTAGCTTAGACCTTGATGACACTTTGAAACGAGTCATGGACGAAGCGAAAGCGCTCATGAATGCCGATCGCAGTACTTTGTGGTTAATCGATCGCGATCGCAATGAAATTTGGACACGCATTCCCACTGCTGACGGAGCCATGAAAGAATTGCGCTTACCGATCGGCGTTGGATTTGCTGGACAAGTTGCGGCATCCGGTGAAGTCATCAACATTCCGTTTGATTTATACAATCGAGAAGGCGCTGAGACGGCTAAGAAAACGGATCAAGCGAACGGATATCGAACCTGTAGCCTGCTCTGTATGCCCGTTCGCAACGCAGACGGAGAATTAATTGGAGTCACGCAGCTCGTCAATAAAACGAAGAAAGGCGAATTCCCGCCTTACAGCCCCGAAGATTTTCCTCAAGCTCCAGAGCGTTGGAGAGCGAGCTTCAACCGCAGCGACCAGGAATTCATGGAAACCTTCAACATTCAGGCAGGGGTCGCCCTACAGAATGCCAAACTGTTTGAAACAGTGAAGCAGCAAGAGCAAATGCAGCGAGACATTTTGAGATCGCTGACCAATGGCGTAATTTCAACCGACAAAGAAGGAAATATCATCGCGGCAAATGACAGCGCCAAGAAACTCCTGGGATTAGAGCAAGAAGACGCGATCGAAGGACAAGCAATTACGAAGTTAATCAAACTCGAAAAAGGTAGTTTCTATCATTGGTTTAATCAATCGATCAGTGCTCGCAGTCGAGAGCAGTACTATCCCGATCAGACCTTGCAGCCGATTCGAGGCGAAGAGCAGCATAGTATTAACTTGTCGATTAATACGATCGCAGATGCGACCGATGCTCAGCGAGTCTCCGGTGCGCTGATTGTGATGGATGACATTAGCGATGAAAAGCGGCTGAAAAGTACGATGTATCGCTACATGACTCAGGAACTCGCAGAACAGCTTTTAGAAAATCCTGATGCTGCAAAAATGGGCGGCGATCGCAAAGATGTCTCGGTTCTGTTTTCAGACATTCGCAGCTATACAACCTTGACCGAAACGCTCAAAGCAGAAGAAGTGGTCGAAATGCTCAATCAGTATTTCGAGTCAATGGTTGAAGCCGTGTTCATGCACAAAGGCATTCTCGATAAATATATTGGCGATGCAATCATGGCGGTGTTTGGCTCGCCTTTGCCTTTGGATGACCACGAATGGATGGCAGTTCAAACCGCATTAGAAATGCGCCAGCGATTAGCCGCATTCAATAAATTGCGGCATGGTCGCAATGAACAAACGATCGATATCGGCATTGGTATCAACTCTGACACCGTGATTAGTGGCAACATCGGATGCAGTAAGCGGATGGAATTTACTGCGATCGGCGACGGTGTGAACCTCGGTTCGCGGCTCGAAGGTGCAAGTAAAATCTATGGAACCGATATTGTAATTAGTGAGAGCACCTATCGTCCTTGTGCCGATCGCGTTTGGGCAAGAGAACTCGACTTTATTAAAGTCAAAGGCAAAAACAAACCTGTTGCAGTCTATGAACTCGTTGGGCTGAAGTCTGACCAGATTTCAGATGAGAAAAAGCGAGTGATTGAGCATTATCACTTGGCACGAAAGCATTACTTGGATCGCAAATTCGCCTTTGCCGTTGCTGAGTTTGCTTCTGTTCTAGAAATCGACAAACAGGATAAAGCAGCATTACTGCACATGAAGCGGTGTGAACATTGGCTGACAACTCCCCCTCCGGAGCAGTGGGATGGGTCTTGGTCACTGACTGAGAAGTAGACCTGCATCTCAAAATAAAAGTTTCGTATAGCAGTTACACTCTCCTAAGAGCGATGCTATTCTGAACCCAGGCATCAGCGCGTCGTCTACTCAGGTCATGCGATTTTCTGGTCGTAAGAGCTATAGTGGCGGTATCAGAGGCATGTACTTCATGTACCTGAGGATCGAACAATCCTCTAGTGTTTCACAATCGTTTTTTTGCAGCTCATCAACCCCCAGTTTACTTATGTCTTCTTCTAACTCAAACGGTCACCCTGCTTCCATCGCGATCACTTCTGACGATGAGCAGATATCAGGTGTGACGACTAGCCCAGCGAGTCGAGAAGCGCTGATTCCGAACAATCTCAGCAGCAACAAGCGAGCAATTATCGAGCGGTTAATCGAACTTCATCAGCACAACGCAAATCGACGTTAAGCTTTTTATTCCAGAGGACTGAGGAGTAATCCGGAATTGCGATCGTGCCGTACATGTGCGATCGTAAAATTTATACTACAATGTAATTCCTAACGTCTGCTGATATCAGGATTGTTTCTATCTTCGCTGAGACCGACAATCCTCTCAAATTGTCATTCGGTTCTTACGAAATTCGTAAAGGCTGTTTTGTATTCCTAACTGGGCAACGTCCAGATGTCCCCACATGGTCTCAGTTAGGCAAGGCATATATGATGACCAAAGATCACTCGCTTCAACTTCTTCTGAATTTAATCGAGCAAGTTAAGACCGCTGATACCGACGACTTTTTTGATTTAGCACAGATCGCTGGATTGAACCCGCTGCAGGACTTTTCGGAAGCAGACTTAAGCGGAATTGATCTGCGATCGAAAAACATGACAAATGCAGATTTAATCGAAGCGACGCTCATTGGTGCAAACCTGATCAGCGCAGACTTTACGGACGCTCGACTGATCAGCAGTAAACTGAGTCAAGCTAACCTGACTGATGCAACGCTCACGGGAGCATCTCTGATCAACGCCGATTTATCTGGCGCGATTTTAGTGAATGCGACGTTAGATAATGCAAATCTAACAGGTGCAATCTTGACGCAAGCAAAATTAAGTTTTGCGGATGTGCGTCGATCGACCTTGACGAGTGCTGATTTGACCGCGACAAAACTTAGCGAAACGAATTTAAGCTATGCAACGTTGCGGCGGGCACATCTGACCAATTCAGATTTGAGCGGTGCAAGTCTGTATGGTGCAGATCTGAGTGGTGCAGATTTGCGGGGTGCTGTACTTGCAGATACCAATCTGATCGGTGCAAATGTAGAGCGGACTCGATTTAATGAGCCTCGCTGGTTTTCCAGAGAGATGAAGCGAGATTTGACTCAGAGAGGCGCAATCTTTGAGGCGTAGAGAAGCATTACAACTTTCCCAAATGACTGAGAGCAATTCACCGGAAAAAATGTTTGATATTCCCCATTGAGTTTGAATTGCGATTTGCTCTCAGTCTGCGCGCTTTGCAAATTCCTGAGCTAAAGATAAATTCAGAATTTTTGACAACGTCCGAGATGGGCAGTAACAGCAGTCTGATTTTGGCTGGATACGGCAATCTTCATAGGATACCTATCGATTGAGATGGGGAATTACAGAAAGTTTTGGGCATTCAGCAACAGGACTAGACCCACCAGGGCTTTTCTCTGGTACGGGGATCGGTTTCTGTCCAGGGCGAGATCAAAATACTGTTATTGACTACAGCAACATGGACAATCTTGAGGGGGAGAGGAGCAGGACCCCGCACTACGCTTCCATCCGGAGCATAGAGAGATCCGTGACAGGGACATTGAAATTGCTGATCAGTTGGATTCCAGGGAAAGGTGCAACCCAAATGAGTGCAGTTATCAACAATTCCCACGGTGTCCACGGTGTTATCGTCTTTAACAATCAGGTAAGTGGGTTCGCCTGCCAAACCTGCAACTAAGGCACGAGTACCCGGTGCCTCTGCTGTAATTTGTGTGGCTGGAATTGGATTTCCCAAAATATCTTTGGCAAGAATGGCTCCTCCCGTTGTTTCTGCGGGTGGAATGAAGAATTTGCCAGTTGCGTAGAGCGCGGAACCCGCCGTAGCAGCGACAGTAGCACCCGTCAAAAAGTTGAGAAACTGCCGCCGCGATAAAGATGGGCTTTCTAGGGGTAGACTGTCATCCATCATGAGCCTCCTTGGGTCAAATAGCGTATTTGGTTTTAGGCAAACGATCGATCCCTTGTTACACCTTCTGGCTGGCATCGATCGCGATTTCTTTTGCTGTCGGACTATGCAGCCTTAGAAACAATCAATAACTTTGCTGTAATGGGTTAAGGCATCATTAGTCCAAAAGAGTGGGTAAATGAATGCTCCTACAATTGTTCATGAGGCTGGTTAGTCCGAATTCCTAGAAGACGATAAAGACCACAAAAGCCGACTAGAGCCGTCACAAATAAGATGCCTCCTGCAATCAACAGTCCAATGCCTAAGGCAGAACCGTTGTACAGGAAGAAGCCTAGATAAAGGAAGACAGAAGCGAGCAGAATCCGGATCAGGCGATCGAGTAAACCTACATTCGTTTTCATATCAATAATCTCCAGAGTTGAGCGGATTGCAAAAAACTTTTGCAGTAATGCAAAAAGTGATATTGAGGCCAATGCGATGTTTTTTGTAACCTTCTTTAATATAACTGATTAGCTATAGAGTGTTAAATTGATTTTATAAAATCTATTGATGCTGAGGTAGCCCGTATTATGTGGAACCAACTGATTGTTCATCAGCTTGCTCGCTTGATTCTTTCTCTGGGGCTAATGCTTTTGATCAGCTTGTATCCCACTGCTGCTCTTGCTCAGACTGATCCGACTCAGCTTTCAAAAGCTGTACAGGAGATCGAACAGTTAGATGCGATGCGCTCTGGGTTAGCCTCTACGCTAAAAGGTAGAACCGAAGAACCGACCCTGCAAACGATGAAAGAAGTTTGCCGCCCAGTTGGAATGCGCGCGATGGAGTTGAGTCAGGAAAATGGCTGGCAGGTGAAGCAGATTGCATCCAAGTATCGAAATCCTGCCCATGCACCGGATGATTTACATGCCAGCATGGCATTGGCTAAGTTTCAGCAAGATCCGGAATTAGTCGGCTTTTGGGATCGAGAAACGATTAACAATCAGGCAGGAACTCGCTATTACCGTCGCATTAATGTAGAACAAAGTTGTCTTGCCTGTCACGGACTTAGAAATCAGCGCCCCCAATTTGTCAAAGATAACTACCCTCAAGATCTAGCGTACAACTTCCGAGTCGGCGATCTACGAGGCATGTATTCCGTTTTCATTCCTGATGTAAAAGCGGTTTTGCAAAGCGCACTGCAAGAATCACAGTGAATCAATCATCATGAGGGATTCTCCCCACTCCCCACAATGAATGCGGTTCACTAGCCGATACTTTCCCTCAGTCCTCAAGTTCTATCGATCGACAGAGATAGAATCGCGCCATATTTTCCAAGATGAAGCGCGATTCATTAGCGAAAATCTTTATGACAGTTGCAAATTCAGCATCCGTTTCTAGTCCTTTGAGTTCGGAAGAACTGCATAAAATCAATGCTTATTGGTCTGCTGCCAACTATCTGTCAGTTGGACAAATTTATCTCAGAGAGAATCCTCTACTCAAACAACCTTTAAAAATTGAACATATCAAGCCCCGACTTCTAGGACATTGGGGAACGACTCCGGGCTTGAATTTTATCTATGCTCATTTCAATCGCTTGATTTGTCGCTACGACCTCAATTGCATTTATATTGCTGGCCCAGGACATGGTGGACCTGGCATGGTTGCCAATACTTATTTAGAAGGAAGCTACAGCGAATTCTATCCTCACATCACTCAAGATGCAGAAGGCATGGATAAGCTGTTTACGCAATTCTCCTACCCTGGTGGAATTCCTAGTCACGCTGCACCCGAAACGCCTGGGTCAATTCATGAAGGCGGAGAATTGGGATATTCGATCGCTCATGCTTACGGTGCAGCCTTCGACAATCCTGATTTATTGGTCTGCTGCGTAGTCGGCGATGGAGAGGCTGAAACAGGCGCATTGGCGACCAGTTGGCATTCTAATAAATTCTTGAATCCGGCCCGAGATGGTGCAGTGTTGCCGATTCTGCATCTCAATGGCTATAAGATTTCAAATCCGACTGTTTTAGCGCGGCTTAGCGATCGAGAATTAGAACATCTCTTTATCGGCTATGGCTACAAGCCTTATTTTGTCGAAGGTGACGATCCAGAGACGATGCATCAATTGATGGCTGCGACCTTGGATGAAATTGTGCAGGAAATCCAAGGGATTCAACGCGAATCCAGAACGCATGGATTCAAAGAGCGCCCTCAGTTTCCAATGCTGATTTTGAGAACGCCAAAAGGATGGACAGGACCTAAAATCGTCGATGGCGTGCAAGTTGCGAATACGTACCGCGCGCATCAAGTTCCGCTTGCCGAAATGGCAAGTAAGCCGGATCACCTCCGCATGTTGGAAGAATGGATGCGAAGTTATAAACCTGAAGAATTATTTGATGAAACGGGTCGGCTCATTCCAGAATTGGCAGAACTAGCTCCCAAGGGCGATCGCCGAATGGGTGCAAATCCTCATGCGAATGGTGGATTACTGCTCAGAGATTTGAATCTGCCCAAATTTGAAAAATATGCAGTTCCAGTCGATGCACCTGGGCAGGTGGAAACGGAATCCACTCGCGTTTTAGGTAAGTTTCTCAGAGATGTGATGGTGCAAAACAAAGCCAACCAGAATTTCCGCGTGTTTTCGCCCGATGAGAATAATTCCAATCGATTGAATGCGGTGTTAGAAGTCACCGATCGCGTCTTCACAGGCGAGATTCTGCCGAACGATGATCACATCGCGCTGGATGGTCGAGTGATGGAAATCTTAAGCGAACATCTTTGCCAAGGCTGGCTCGAAGGCTATTTGCTCACGGGTCGTCATGGCTTTTTCTCATGCTATGAGGCATTTATTCACATCGTTGATTCGATGTTTAATCAACATGCGAAATGGCTAGAAGCTTGCCGTCATATTGTTTGGAGAAGACCGATCGCATCGCTGAATTATTTACTCACGTCTCATGTCTGGCGACAAGACCACAACGGATTTACTCACCAAGATCCAGGCTTTATCGATGTGGTCATGAACAAAAAGCCAACGGTGACGCGGGTTTATCTTCCACCCGATGCGAATACCTTGTTATCGGTTGCGGATCATTGTTTGAGAAGCCGTCATTACGTCAATGTGATCGTGGCTGGTAAACAGCCTCAGTTGCAATGGTTAGATATGGAAAGCGCGATCGCACATTGCACCGCAGGACTCGGAATTTGGGATTGGGCGAGTAACGATCGCGGATCTGAGCCAGATGTGGTTCTGGCAAGTGCGGGCGATGTGCCAACCTTGGAAGCATTAGCAGCAGTCGATTTTCTGCGCGCTCATTTTCCAGAGTTAAAGATTCGATTTGTGAATGTCGTCGATTTGATGACCCTGCAACCGCAATCTGAGCATCCGCATGGCTTATCCGATCGCGATTTTGATTCAATTTTCACAACGAATAAGCCTGTGATCTTTGCATTTCACGGCTATCCCTGGTTAGTTCACCGACTCACCTATCGTCGAACGAACCACCACAATATTCATGTACGGGGATACAAAGAAGAAGGCACGACGACAACTCCCTTTGATATGGTTGTCCTGAACGATTTGGATCGATTTCATTTAGCGCAAGATGTCATCGATCGAGTTCCAAAACTCACGAATGTCGGCGGATATGTGAAGCAAATTGCACGCGATAAATTGACGAAACACAAGCGCTATATCGTCGAACACGGTCGTGATATGCCAGAAGTTGAGGATTGGAAGTGGCAGTACTATAGCGGCTCGAATACCGAGAAGCAGGTAATTCCTCAAACAGATGGAAATTCACCGATTCAGCAGGCGGAGGATTTAGCGCGATCGGCGTATTAGTCAAGAATTGAAGAGTGGAATGAGGATGGAATCTCTCTCCTACTCATCGACAATTTTGAAAAGTGGGAGAATGGGGAGTAAACCAGACTCAGATTGCTCCCTATTCCCCCACTCCCCCATCAAAGCGACTGTGATCAAGACAACTCTGCTCTTTCACGGCTCATCCCGGAGATGTCGCTTCTCCCCAATCCGAAAATCCCCCTTGCATACTCACAACAAAAAATTCAACCTGAAGATGACTCAATGCAATGCAATCGCCATCGGACAGGGTGCGGCGTTCGAGTACAGGTAATCTTTGCCCCTTTAAAAACGTCCCATTACTGCTGCCGACATCCATGATGTAAAACCCTTCTGGCTGATGTCCAATCACGGCATGACAGCGCGAAATCGAGGGCTGTGACAGCGAAATTGCACAATTTCGGCTTCTGCCGATCAACCAAGTCGAAGCGATCGCTGTTAACTGTACTTGGTCTGAATCTACTAAATTTGTCGTCAGAAATGCCGAACGTCCAGTCGTGACCGCCTGAATGTAATAAGCTGTGGCACAGCGCTTTGGAGCTTCTAAAATCGGCTCAACCAATGTGGAAATTTTATCGATGTCGTGCCCACAATCCAGTAAAAGCGATCGCGAAAGAGCGGGATAGGTTTTCAAGAATTGGAGCGCACGATCGCCACTATTGCTTGATGGCGGCAGGTTTAACATAACAAGTGTCCGGGCAAAACCGTTTAACGACAGGATTGAGGAAGTGTGACGACAACAGCGGCGCTTGAAACCTTGATTCAGCTAAATCAAGCAAGGTTTAAATGCGACTAAAACTTGCTCAAAAAATTGCTAGGTGAAAGCAAGAGGTCTGAAAACAACCTATCACCCTGGTGGGTGAGATGCACGGAACTACGTAGACTAAACACTACCTAAGGAGGAGGCGCAATATTTTTGAGCCTCTCTTCTTGCTAGCTTTATACGGTTACGGCTACTGACCTAGATCTTTAAACTTTCATGAATTCTCAGCATCATTGAGCATTCAAAGTTGTCATCGTTGCTTCGGTATTTACGGATATAACGATAAAACGGAGGAACACTACTCTCATCTACGTTGGGCGAGAGATCTGATCAGGATTTTTTGACAAACAAGTAGAGTTGATCCTGTTGATATTGAAGCTGGAAGGCTGAATTCGCCTGCGCTTCAGAGAAAATTTGTTGAGCCAACTCCGGACGACTTGCCCAACCGGGTTGCTCTAGATTCAGCAGAATATACCGAAACTTATTTAAATCTTTCGGCGGTTCCGTAAATTTCGTGTAGTCGATCATGACTCGATGCGTTAGGTGAGGCACGAAATAGCTAGTTGTTAAGACGGGTTCTTTAGTCGTAATTTGCTCGATCGCGGTATAGGCTCCTGACAGCATTGGAACACGCTCTAGATACCGTGACCCAAAGTAGCCAAATTTTGCCAGAGCTAAAAATGCAATCAGCGACCAAACTAGAATCAACCGCGATCGACGATTCGGATTTGCCGCGACAGTCGAAATCGCCATCACCATAAGAAACGGCAAAATCGGCAAAGAATATTGATGCACCAAATCTCGCTGGTTCGACATCTCAGACAAGAGATTCATCGCAAACACTGGAACGGTTGCAATCAATGGCGCAAAGTGTCGGATAGAAAATCCCCATCCGATCGGAATAAAGATTAGTAGCAAATAAAATAAACGGTCGATCGACAAGAGGCGACCGAGCCACAGCCAAGGGTTCAGAATTAAGTTCTGAACAATCTCAGTCAGCGAATTGCCTAAATAGCTGTAGCGCATCACATAATCGGCTCCGCTAGGACGAAAGTGAGGAATAATTCCCTGCGTCGCAATGATGAACCAACTGACTCCCAAAATTAACGCGATCGCGCCCAATCGCTTGCGCTGCTCAAAGCCGATGAGCCAAATTCCCATTGCCGCGATCGACAGGGCTAAAGACGCTCGACATCCCAAAATCAGCACAACGCAAAGCGTAAACCAACCCATTCGATTAGCGCGCGCTGCCCAGATTGCCGTGAAAAACAAAGGCAGTGAAATGACTTCAGGACGAAAATCAAACAAATTGAGATTAAAAACTAGGGGATAGAGCAAAAAAGAGATCGCGATCGCATTCGATTTTGCGCGATCTAATCCTGCCTGTTTTGCTAAATACCAAACGGGAATTGCTGAAGTCGCAAAGGCTGCACTCTGAATCACAAACAACCAATAAACACTTGGAAAAATCTTGTAAATTCCAGCGATCGCATACAAAATCCAAGCCGCATGATCACCCATCACATGATACGGACGGAACGAAATGATCGGCGTTATTCCTTGGCTAATTAGATAAACAGCCTGATCGAAATACCCCAAATCCAATGCATTCGATTGCAGCAGTAAATGTCGAATGACACTAGAAATCAAGAAAATCGCAAAACTGGCAATCACCAGCGATCGCAAAAGATGGCTCGATTTCCAGAATTTGGCGAGAATCGCGTGCATAGACAAGAGAATGGGAACGCAGACAGCCTAACGTGTTCTACTACACTTCTCAAGATGTCACCCTAGTAAGGCAAAATAGAGCAATCGAATCGTTAGATTTAGAAAGTAGATTGAGGTTAGAGCGATCGCTTCGGCATCCGCGAATCTAAGCGCAATCTGCTGATAAAATTTGGAAGGTTTTTAAGAACTTAGAGCCAATGGGATCAACGCGGGTAAAAATTGCAATCGATGCAATGGGTGGAGATAATGCCCCGGATGAAATCGTCGCGGGTGCGGTGAGAGCACATGCAGAACTCGATGTCGATGTCGTCTTGGTCGGCGATCCACACCAAGTGGAAGCTGCCTTAAAGCATCATACGCATTCTTCTGATATTGAAATTGTGCCCTCCGAAGGAACAGTCGAAATGGAAGAAGAACCGCTCGTCGGGCTACGTCGCAAGCCAAAAGCCTCGATCAATGTGGCAATGGATTTGGTGAAGAAGAAGCAAGCGGATGCGGTCGTCTCAGCAGGGCATTCTGGTGCGGCGATGGCGGCTGCACTTCTGAAATTGGGACGGTTGAAAGGAATCGATCGTCCAGCGATCGGGGCAGTTCTGCCGACGCTGATCGCGGGTAAGCCTGTTCTGATTCTCGATGTGGGTGCAAACGTTGATTGTCGCCCTAAATTCTTAGAGCAATTTGCTCTGATGGGGACAATCTATTCTCAATATGTTTTAGGCAACTCTGAACCGAAAGTTGGCTTGCTGAACATTGGCGAAGAACCGAATAAAGGCAACGAATTGGCAATTCAAACGCATGAATTGCTAAGTGCTAATCCAGCGATTCCGTTCATCGGCAACGCCGAAGGACGCGATGTTCTGTCCGGTCATTTTGATGTGATTGTCTGCGATGGCTTTGCTGGAAACGTCTTGCTGAAATTTGCGGAAGCGGTGGGAGAAGTCGCACTGCAAATCTTGCGCGAAGAGTTACCGCGCGGATTGCATGGTAAAGCCGGAGTCACCTTCCTTCGTCCAAATCTGAAGCGAATTAAGCAACGCATGGATCACGCAGAACATGGCGGCGGTCTATTGCTGGGTGTAGACGGTGTTTGCATTATCAGCCACGGCAGTTCGCAAGCTCCAACCATCTTCAATGCTGCGCGACTTGCGAAAGATGCGATCGACAACACAGTTCTCGATCGCATTCGCTCAAGTTACGATCCGACGGTTGCTGTTCGTACGGACAGTTAACTCACCTCAACCCATTTGGAGTGAACAATTTTGGTGGAATATTCAGGGGTCGGAGTCGCCATCACCGGATGTGGATCAGCCGCGCCCAATCCGACGGTTACGAATGATCAGTTAAGTCAAGTGGTCGAAACGTCTGATGAGTGGATCGCTTCACGCACAGGGATTCGCCAACGACACTTAAGCGAGCCTTCGGGAACGTTGGTCGATCTGGCATCGCAAGCGGCAAAATCTGCGATCGACATGGCTGGACTTGAACCCGATCAAATTGATTTGATTCTGCTGGCAACTTCGACCCCAGATGATTTATTTGGCAGTGCGTGTCAGGTACAAGCCGCGATCGGAGCGTCCCAAGCGGTCGCGTTTGATTTGACAGCCGCTTGTTCGGGCTTTGTATTTGGACTCGTGACCGCTGCACAATACATTCGCACCGGAGCTTATCGTAATGTCTTGTTGATTGGGGCGGATGTCTTGTCGCGCTGGGTGGATTGGAGCGATCGTCGCACCTGTGTTTTGTTTGGAGACGGAGCCGGAGCGGTTGTGATCCAAGCAAATCAAAGCGATCGGTTACTCGGATTTGAACTTCGCAGTGATGGCACTCAGAATCGCTGCTTGAATTTAGCTTATTCAGGCGAATCGAAGCAGTTATCGGAAGATTGTGAAATCGGTCAGGGCAACTTTCAGCCGATTACCATGAACGGTCAGGAAGTCTACCGATTTGCCGTGAAACGCGTGCCGGAAGTGATCGAAAAAGCTTTATTTCGGGCAAACGTGAAGACTGATTCTGTCGATTGGCTCTTATTGCACCAGGCAAATCAGCGGATTTTGGATGCGGTTGCGAATCGCTTAAAGATTCCTTCCGAGAAAGTGATTAGTAATCTGGCAAAATACGGCAATACTTCAGCGGCATCGATTCCTCTTGCACTCGATGAAGCGGTTCGGGATGGGTTCGTCAAGCCCGGAGATACGATCGCCGCTTCGGGATTTGGTGCAGGATTGACCTGGGGTGCAGCAATTTTTCAATGGGGGCGTTAGCAATCCTCCTGCCCTGACCTTCAAGGGAATCAGGGCGAAACTGACTTTATTTACTTCACAACAATTCACGACAATGGCAAAGACGGCATGGGTGTTTCCTGGGCAAGGATCTCAGGCAATTGGAATGGGCAGTGATTTACTCGAACTTCCCGCAGCGAAGGCAAAATTTGATCGAGCAGAACAGATTTTAGGATGGTCAGTGGTCGAGATCTGCCAGAGTCCCGAAAATAAAGTTTCTCAGACACTTTACACTCAGCCATGTCTTTACGTTGTCGAAACGATTTTGGCAGATTTGCTCAAAGAAAAAGGGCAAATGCCTGACTTTGTCGCGGGTCATAGCTTAGGCGAATACTCAGCCCTGTATACTGCGGGTGTATTTGATTTCGAGGCAGGTCTGCGCCTGATGCAACGGCGTGCTGAGTTAATGGACAGCGCCTCGGATGGAATGATGGCGGCTTTGTTAGGATTCGATCGCGCTCAACTCGAAGCAGTTTTAGCCGACACTCCGGGCGCAGTTTTAGCCAATGATAATAATTCTGGACAGGTGGTTATCTCTGGAACACCGGAAGCGGTTGAAGCGGTGATGGCGCAAGTGAAATCGAAAAAGGCTGTAAAGCTCAATGTGAGCGGTGCATTTCACTCACCTTTGATGGCAGCAGCGGCTGAGCAATTTCAGACTGTTTTAAATGCAGTTGAATTTAAAGCCGCAGAAATGCCTGTCTTATCAAATATTGATCCGATTCCTAGCCGCAATGCAGGAGAGCTAAAAAGTCGGCTGAGTCGGCAAATGACGGGTTCGGTGCGATGGCGAGAAATTTCGCTGAGACTTCCCGAAGAAAATGTCGATCGCGTCATTGAAGTTGGCCCCGGAAAAGTCTTAACTGGAATTATTAAACGCACTTGCCCCGATCTCGTGTTAGAAAATGTGGGCAGCCTTGCTGATCTGTTATGAGCCAAACTTCTGAACGTCCTAGCGCTGAAATCTCTCGCGATCGAGAACCTTTAATCAGTCTGGTTCTCTATCATTTGTTCAAATGGTCAGTCGTGTCTCCGGTTCTGCACACTTACTTTTGTGGACGAATTTACGGAGCGGAGCATGTTCCAAAACAAGGACGGCTTCTCGTCGTCAGTAATCATGCCAGCGATTTTGATCCGCCCTTATTGTCTTGTGCGATCGGGCGACCTGTCGCTTACATGGCAAAAGAAGAACTGTTTAACGTGCCTGTGCTCAAACAGGCGATTACTGCCTATGGAGCCTATCCTGTGAAGCGTGGAACAGGCGATCGAGCGGCGATGAAAGCCGCGATGGCATCGATCGAGTCGGGCTGGGCGACGGGCGTTTTTCTCGATGGCACTCGCACTCCAGATGGACGAATTGCTGATCCAAAATTAGGAGCCGCTTGGATTGCTGCAAAAACTAACTCTCCATTAATTCCGGTCAGTCTGTGGGGGACACATGAGATTTTTAAGCAGGGGAAATTTCCCCGACCTGCGCCCATTACGATTCGGATTGGCAAAGTGATCGAAGCGCCAAGTAGTACCAATCGAGCAGAACTCGAAGCCATTACACAGCGCTGTGCAGATGCAATTCACGAATTACACGATTTAGGGCGTTAGCCGGAGATTTGCTCATCTCGCGGCAATCGCGGAGTCAAGATCTGAATTGTTCCGCTTCTCGATCGCCATTTTGAGTACTGTCGAAACTCACGCTGACGCTAATTGTTTGAGACGGTTGGGATTACCGTGCTGAGATTTCCAACAGATTTGCCTGAAGTTTCAAACAATTCTGCCCATTCACCTGAAGCTGATATTCCACCCGATCCATCAGTCGATTCAGAATCAGCCAGCCATATCCATGCTCCTGCATCATTTCAGGAGACGGAGCCAAATAGCTCGAAATGTCAAATCCCTGTCCGTGATCCCAGATCTCGATCGCTAAATCTCGATCTCTTAATTCCAATCGCACTACGACCGGAAGATCCGGTTGATTGCGGTGGGCATGACGCACCACATTCGAGTAAGCCTCAACCAAAGCCAACCGCAATCGGCTCGATTGTCGCGTCCAATCAATTTGGTCACCAATTTCAATTTTGAGGCTCTCTAATAGCCAAGTTTCAACGACCGTGAGAAATCGCAAATCGCTTGGAACGTGAAGTTCAGTCTTCATGGGTTAGAGAACCTCCAGAGACAGAATCGTTTGATCATCTTCTTGAATCGTATTGTGCGCCTGAATTTGGGCAAGCAGTTGTTTGAGATCCAAACTTTCTCCCGCTTGCTGTAGTAACTTCCATAACCCGGTTTGTCGTAACATCGCTCTTGCGGGATCGTTCGCTAAATTGACTTCTCCTTCTGGTTGCACGGTTGCCTCAGTAATTCCATCGCTGGTTAGTAATAAGACTTCTCCATCTTGAAGCATTCGTTTTCCGGCAATCGCATTCCATTTCGGTAATATCCCTAGGGGAATGCCTCGTACTTTCAAATAGGTTGGCTCATCTGCTTGAGAGATCGTCTGCTTCGACCACACCAAGGGATAAATATGTCCTGCATTGGCATAAACTAATTGCCTGCTCGATCGGGTATATCGTGCCAAAACCATCGTAATAAAGCAGTTTGTGCCCATTAAATCTTGCGAGAGAATGCTGTTCAAATTTCGCATCACCTCATCGGGTTCTGGAGAAATTTCTTGTGACAATTCTCGCCGCAATACAGAAATTGCGCTTGCCATAAACAGTGCTGCCGGAACTCCTTTGCCTGAGACATCGCCCACTGCCAGCCATAAATCGCCTTGGGGATGCTGATAGACCTCAAAAAAGTCTCCTCCAACTTCACGGGCGGGATGACAACAGGCTTGGACTTTAAGATTTTCTAATCGTGGAAGCGTCTGCCGCAGGAGATTCGTCTGAATTTGGCGTGCGACTTCTAACTCGGCTCGAATTTGTTCCGCTTGCTCCTGAGTTCGACGATAGAGTCTTGCTTGAGAAATCGCCAAGGCTGCTTGTTCTGTGACGACTTCGATCAGTTCTAAGTCTTCTGTTGACCAGAATGGCTGATCGGATTCTCGATGCAGAGACAGAATCGCGAGGAGGTCTTTTTGGTAGCGCAACGGCAGCACAAAATGCGGTGGATTTTGGCTCTTCATTCTGGCTGTGCTATCGTGCAGTACGATTTGTACCAGGTCTGAAGTGCGATCGTCTTCACAACTCTTGAAGGGCACATTCACTGCACAATACATGGCTGAATTGGATTTCAACCGTTCACCTTCGACTGGATGTAACATGCAGCAACTTGCCTCAAAGGTCAGCCCGATCGTTTCCACGATCGTGTGCAGCATGTTTTGATAATCCAGCGATTCGCGAATCGCGGTTGTAATGGCATTCAACGACGATTCGCGTCTGAGTGCCCGTCGTAAATCCGCTGTGCGCTGTTTCAGCACTTGATAGGTCTCAGCCGCCTGCTCGACAACGACTTGAAGCTGTTGAGACTTCCAAGGCTTGGTGATGTATTTGAATACTTTGCCAGAGTTAATGGCATCGACGAGATCTTCGACATCGGTATAGCCCGTTAGCACAATCCGAATCGTGTCCGGAAAGCGATCGACGGTTCGACTGAGAAACTCAGTTCCCAGCATTTCTGGCATTCGCTGATCTGAAATAATAATTGCGACTTCGCCTTGTTCATCAAGGACTTTGAGCGCTTCGATCGCGCTTTCCGCCCGAATCACGTCGAAGTCTCGCCGGAAGGTACGGTAAAGCAGATCGAGATTATCCGGCTCATCATCCACGATCAACAGCTTGAGTTTTTCTCGCCTCATGCGTTTCCTCGAATGCCGTATAAAGTCTTTATGAAACGTACCCGGGGAATTCAGGGAACTAACAGGGGGGAGATAGGGGAATTTGCGGAAAGTGGGGAGTAGGGAGTGGGGGAGTGGGGTTATTTGAGGGCGTTCCAGGCTTGAATGATGGTTTGGAGCGATCGCGGTAAGTTTTCTTGCTCAATGTCCGCATACTGAACGGTTCCTACGGGACTGGCTAAAGTTACGATGAAGAAATCGGCGGCACCTTGAGGAGGAGAGTAAGTCTTGCGATTGAAATTCTGAAATTGTTCACGCTTCAACAGTTCGCGAAATTCTTCAACTTTTTGGGGTGTGATCTTCCAAGCTCGCAGTGATGCTGATGAAGAAGCGCTTTGAGTTCGTCGTGGATCTCCCCCCATATCAATGGCTTGCTGCATTGTGCCATCGCTCAACAAAATGGTGTCATACGTTTGACCTGCAAATCCGCCGCTCATGCGCGATCGAAACACAACATTCTTGGGTAGAAGTTCGGACGGTTGAGATTCAGCGAGTCTGAGCAATCGACCTTGCAAATCTGTGTGATAAACCCACGTTTGATTCTGATGAGCAACCACAACTTTCCAGCCTTCAATGAGTTGTTGGGTGCAAAATTCGTCTGTTTTTGGCAATTCGAGACAGCCATCTCCCCAAGTTTTGCGTTCTGCTTGCATGACCCTCAACTCAGTTGTGGGAATTCCAACTCGGCGTGCTAGATCTTTTCGCACTCGCCAACTCAATGTTTTTGGATAAGCAGTGGTCAGCAGGACTGTCGGATGACGTATTGGGGCGGCAGAGGCTTGCAAAAGCGGAATGCCACTACCAAGAGATAAGGCACTCATCAAGACGATCGCAGAAATGATCTGAACAGGGGAACGCATAAACACTCGCAGAGGGCTTCATGGAGGGAGGACGCGCGGATGCGATCACAAGTTACTTACTGATTTTGCTCTGAGGTAGAGGGAAGTTGCTGAATGAAAGGCTGTGCGAAGCACCACCCCAACGTTAAGCCACTCAGAATTAAAATCAGAGGCAGCAGTGGCAATACACGATCGCGCCACGTAGATTGATACACAGGCTGAGAAGAGAACTTCGGATAATTTGAGGTCAAGAATGGGCGTAAGTGTCTGTGATTTCCAGCACTCAGTACTTGGAGAGAATGCGACTGCATCGATCGCACATGCTGAATTACAACAGGCGGCTGGCGTTTCGTGCGGCTCCAAGTCAGGAAAGTACTCACTGGAACGCCAGTGAGATTATCCAGACGCAGGGCGTGAAGTTGTTGAAGCAAAGCTCGATCGTTCGATACCACTACGACTAATTGCCTGGGACTCGATTGCGCTAATGACTCGGCTGAGTTGCGCACATCGATGGCGAGTCTGGCGCGTCTCGTGAATGGGCGCTGTGTGTCGGCGGGAATGGGCGATCGTGCCAGGTACCAATCGCCTTCTAACATCAATCGGCAATATTCCCGCGCAATTTTTGATTCGGCTGTGTCGCTCCGATGACCTGCCCAAGCTTCTAACTCTTGATGAACTGCCTCTGGTACAAAACAGCGACCCATCGGGCTAAATTCCAGCCACTCATAGGGTTTACAGGCGAAGAGTGTATTGAGGTCGATGAGCAAGAAAATTTCAGGGGCATCCAACATAATCTGGGGCAGGTGAAACAACTAGCCGCCAATGCCTAGGCGACCGGCGAGACTTGGGGTCAGTGGGAGAAGAATCATCAGCATGAGAAACAGCACAACTAAGGCAATCCCGGCACGGGCATCATCGGGTTCAGTCAGTTCGTTGAGACTGGGACGTTCTGGTGTGCGTTGTAAAACAACAATCACGATCGCCCAATATAACGCTAGCGGATTGACAAACGAAGCTAATCCCAAAATAATGATCGTCGCGACTGTAGCGCGAGCCGCAATCTTGCGTCCATAGATGGCTTGTACAATCCGACCACCGTCGAGCTGTCCCGCAGGCATGACATTAATGGCCGTCACGACTAAGCCAATCCAGCCCAGTACCACCAAGGGGCTGACTTCAACAATCGATCGCTGAATCTCCGCTCCCATAATTACACGCGCCAAGGTTCCAACCAAGATCGATCCTTCAAAGAATTGTGTCGGAACTTTAAACCCACTGCCTTCATGCGACATCAGCAATCCAGCAATTAACATCCCGAATGCAACGGCTCCACCAGCGAGCGGCCCTGCAACTGAAATATCAAATAACGTCGATCGATTAGGCAACAACGACGCGAATTTGGTAATCGCTCCGAACGAGCCAATCTGCCAGGTGGGAATAAAAAACGGCAAATTTAATTTGATTTGGTAACGTTTTGCGACAATCCAATGCCCAAATTCATGCGCTAACAAAACCGCTAGAATCCCTATGCTAAACGGCAGTACTTCTGCGTATCGCTCTGGAGAACCGTAAAAATCAAATCCGAGTAAAATGCCCCCTGTTTCTAAACTTGCAGCGATCGTGGCAAGAAACAGCACGATCGACAATAAAGTTTGTGTTAACGTCAACGGCTTCGGGTCGTTTTTGCTCGGTAACACGACGACGACAGGCTTTTCTTCCTGATTTTCGATGAGGAATAACCGATAGCGATCGCCGACTTGGGCTTTCAAATTCTCGGTTAGTTTTGCATGGGTAGAGTCTGGATCGCCGCGCAAATTCCCTTTGAAAATTGCGCCATCTTGATATGAAATCGTTTCAGTTAAAAAGTAAGTATCAATGCCAAAAATACTTTTAATGGCTTGGAGATCTTCATTCGGAATCGATAGGCTCTCAGGTGGAATCATGACTGGCGCTTCAGTCGCGTCATCCGATTTAGGAAAAGCAGACTCGATCGCGACTTTCGCTGCTGCTCTTTGTGCCAAGAATTCCTGTCCTTCGGCTCTCAGCTTTCGCCCAATCCAGATATAAATTCCCGTCGAAATCACAAACAGCAGGAGCATTCCCGCCAAATTGAGATAAATTCCTGCCGAAAATAAGCCGAAAAAAATAATCCACGGAGACATCAGTACTACAGACTGAAACCAAGCCAGAATGCCAAGTTTGCCGTAAGGACGAGCACGATTAAATCCTACGGCTAAAATTCCTAAAGCCACTAATACGGCAAGTGCAGTAATCATCTCAACCCCCAAACTCGATCGCACAATTGCATGGAACACTACAAGATCGACGATATACGACTTCTCGTACCCTAGCGAGTTCTCATTCGCTAAGCCCATCACTTTGATCTACTCTACAATGCAATCTCAGACAGTCTGCACTCATAAATAACGATAGAATCTGTGCCAGAGATGAGAAATGCACGATCGTGAATTTAAAGTACGCCCTAGTCCATGAGTGGCTGACCCCTAAAGCAACAGGCGGATCAGAACTCGTCGTTCAAGAAATTCTCAAACATATTGATGCCGATCTCTATGCCTTGATCGATTTTGAATCGGTCAATCCCAACAGCTATCTCTATCGGCGCAAAATCGGAACTACCTTTTTGCAGCATTTCCCCTTCGCCAAAAACGGGGTGCAAAAATATTTGCCGTTTTTACCGATCGCGATCGAACAACTCGATCTCCACGAATACAACGTTATTCTCTCGTCGTATCATGCTGTCGCCAAGGGCGTAATCACCTCTCCCCATCAACTGCACATTTGCTACTGTCACGCTCCCATGCGGTACGTTTGGGATATGACGTTTGAATATCTCCGCAATAGTCGGGCTGGGCATGGAATTGCGGGAATTTTCACGCGATATCTTTTGCATCAATTACGACAATGGGATGTCATCTCATCGAATCGAGTGGACTATTTCATTGCCAATTCTCACCATACCGCGCGCAGAATTTGGCGATGTTATCGACGATCTGCTGAAGTGATCTATCCGCCAGTTGAAGTCGATCGCTTCTCTTATGAACCGCAAAAACAAGATTATTACCTGACTGTTTCAAGGCTGGTTGGCTATAAAAAAATACCCCTAATTGTTCAGGCATTTAATCAACTCGATCTTCCCTTAGTTGTGATCGGTAGCGGCGCAGAATTGTCAACAATTCAGAAGATTGCAAAACCGAATATCAAAATTTTAGGATGGCAGCCCGATGACGTTGTAGAGCAATATATGAAACAAGCAAAAGCGTTTGTCTATGCTGCCTACGAAGATTTTGGAATTGCCCCGGTCGAAGCGCAAGCCTGTGGTACGCCTGTTATTGCCTATGGTGCGGGTGGAACGGCTGAAACTGTGAGAGACTTACGAGAATACCAATCTCAAGGTACAGGAATTCTGTTTCCAAATCAGACAGAAGCCGCGATCGTCGAAGCCGTTCAAGCGTTTGAACAGCATCAGGCAATCTTTCAGCCCGAAGCTTCGAGATCATTTGCCATGAACTTTCACCCGGATATTTTCAAACAACGATATCTTGATTTCATCGATCGAGCCTATCGAGAATTTCAATCTCGTTAAAAATACTCGCCGAATTGGGGAGCAAATTTAACGCGAAACGAGTCTATGGCTTTATGATCAGGACTGTGTGTGTGTGGTGTGGAAAAAGTAAGGAGTAAGATGACTGCCGATAGCCAATTTGTTCCCGGCAAGCGGATTCGGTCAATCTTCAAGCGTGGTAAGCCGATTGGTAAACCGTCAATTTTCAATACTCGGAATGCGCTTGAAACCGATTTTGCCAAACGTCTGTTTGATATCGTATTTTCGCTGTCCGTTCTGATTCTTTTCTCTCCGGTCTATTTCATCTTGGCATTGTTGATTGCTCTGAGTTCTTCAGGGCCGATCTTTTATGTCCAAGAGCGAGTTGGAAAAGATTTCAAGCGCTTCGGCTGCATCAAATTTAGAACAATGGTGAGAAACGCGGATGAAGTGCTGATGGATCTAATCAGCACCTCCCCACAAATGCGCGAAGAATTTGAAACGACGTTCAAACTGAAATCTGATCCACGCATTACCTGGATCGGCAAGTTCTTACGAATTACTAGCCTGGACGAATTTCCCCAGTTTTGGAATGTCTTGGTCGGAGACATGAGTGTCGTCGGTCCACGCCCGCTTGTCGTCGAAGAACTCCCCAAATACGGCGCTCATATCGATAAAGTCTTAACGATTCGCCCAGGAATTACCGGCTTGTGGCAAGTGTCGGGTCGTAATGATATTCCCTACCCGCAGCGGGTTCGCATTGATGTCTATTATGCGAGCTGTCACAATTTTCTGCTCGACCTCTGGATCATTGTCAAAACGATCGGAGTCGTTGTCTTTCCGAAAAATAACGGAGCGTATTAAGCCGTTTGGCGTTCAAACTTGCGAAATTGAGTCGAGTAATCCGGATTACGTGAATCATCTCCGTAATGGTTAGCAGTTTGGCGAGTTCGCATCCTTTCCATTTTCGAGTTGGAAGCGATTGAGTTCTGATGCCATATCGATGACTCCATCAACGAATTGTGACTGGGATAAATTGTGACTGAAGCGGCTGAAACTTCTAAAATTTAGCGAATCTTATTCTAAGTCCATGGTTCTTTCACAGACAAGTTGAACCTTTTGCTGTAAGGTTGGGTGTTATTTTGGTGTTATTTGCGCTGCACTTAGGGTTAACTAGGTACAGCTTGTTTCGTGCGCCGAAAATGGCGATCGAGCGCAACAACCCAGGTTTAATTGATGTCCAGCAGTTTCTGTAATTGCAGGTGAGGAAAGTAAAGAATGACGCAACGTAAACGCGCACTGGTAACGGGTATCACGGGTCAAGATGGTTCCTATCTAAGTGAACTTTTACTCGAACAAGGGTATGAAGTCCACGGAATTATCCGAAGAACTTCGACGTTTAATACCGATCGTATCGATCACATTTACGAAGATCCTCATGTTGAAGGCGCACGCCTCTTCCTGCACTACGGGGATTTGACCGATGGTACGACGTTCCGGCGCATTCTTGAAGAAGTGAAGCCTTCGGAAGTGTATAACTTAGGGGCGCAGTCTCATGTTCGCGTCAGTTTTGATGCTCCAGAATATACGGCTGATGCAGTCGGTATGGGCGCGTTAAGAATTCTCGAAGCGGTTCGGGACTATCAACAACGGATTGGGGAACAAGTCCGCTACTACCAAGCGGGTTCTTCAGAAATGTACGGAAAGGTTCAGCAAGTTCCGCAAACCGAAGAAACACCGTTCTATCCTCGCAGTCCTTATGCGTGTGCAAAAGTATTCGCGCACTGGCAGACCGTGAACTATCGTGAGTCGTATGACATGTTTGCCTGTAATGGCATTCTGTTCAATCACGAGTCTCCACGCCGGGGTGAAACATTTGTGACCCGCAAAATTACTCGTGCCGTAGCACAAATCGTTGCAGGTCGTCAGAAGAAGCTGTTCATGGGTAACCTCGACGCAAAACGCGACTGGGGCTATGCGAAAGATTATGTGCGGGCAATGTGGTTAATGTTGCAGCAAGAGCAGCCAGACGATTACGTTGTAGCAACGGGTGAAACGCATTCAGTGCATGAGTTTCTAGATATTGCTTTCGGTCGCGTCAACTTAGATTGGAAGGACTATGTTGAATTTGACGAACGCTACTTGCGTCCGGCAGAAGTCGATCTTTTGATTGGTGATCCGGCGAAAGCGAAGAAACAGTTGGGTTGGGAACCTTCTGTAACGTTTGAAGAGTTGGTGCATCTGATGGTGGATGCTGATCTGCAAGCTTTGGGAATCAGTACCCCTGGTAATGGGCACGCGAAGGTAGCAGATTATGCAACTGTTCGCCAGAACCTCGCTGGAGTCTCTTTCTAAGCAAGGAAATTAAGTCATGACCTCAACAACGTTTGATCTTCACAATAAGCGCATTCTGGTTACAGGTGGAGCAGGATTCTTGGGTCGCCAAGTGGTTCGTCAGTTGTGCGAATCGGGGGCTGACCCACAAAAAATTACCGTGCCGCGATCGCATGATCTCGATCTTCGCAAGATGGAAAATTGCCAACGAGCGGTTGATCAACAAGATGTCGTGGTGCATTTGGCGGCACATGTTGGGGGCATCGGGCTAAATCGCGAAAAACCTGCTGAGTTGTTTTACGACAACTTGATGATGGGAACGCAATTGATTCATGCTGCTTACGAAGCAGGGGTACAGAAGTTTGTCTGTGCAGGAACGATTTGTGCGTATCCCAAATTCACACCTGTTCCGTTCAAAGAAGATGATATCTGGAACGGTTATCCAGAAGAGACGAATGCACCGTATGGTGTGGCGAAGAAAGCGCTTTTAGTGCAACTTCAGTCGTATCGTCAGCAGTATGGATTTGATGGCATTTATCTACTGCCTGTGAATCTGTATGGGCCAGAGGACAATTTTGATCCGAGCAGTTCGCATGTCATTCCTGCGTTGATTCGGAAGGTCTATGAAGCTCAACAAGCGGGTGCGGCGACGTTACCCGTTTGGGGAGATGGCAGTCCGACGCGTGAGTTTCTCTATGTAGATGATGCGGCGCGCGGGATTACCACTGCGCTTCAGCATTACAGCGAGGGCGAACCTGTGAATTTAGGCACGGGTTATGAAATCTCGATTCGAGATTTGATTACGTTGCTCTGCGATTTGATGGAATTTAAAGGCGAGATCGTTTGGGAAACGGATAAACCGAATGGTCAGCCTCGTCGCTGTTTGGATACGCAGCGGGCGAAGGAGAAGTTTGGATTCTCAGCTCAGGTGAGCTTTGAGGAAGGACTGAAAAAGACGATCGATTGGTATCGCCAAAATCCTCAGTAAGTTTCTATTCACCTTGTTCATGGGGGCGCTCTTTGGAGTCCCCCTTTTTTAGTGCTGAAATTTAGTGCGGAAAGCAGACGGTTGGAGCACAGAGACTTGGAAAGTCGATCGATGAAATTTCCAAAGTTTTCAAATCAATTTTCCGAATCGCATGATGATTTGTATCTGCAATAAATAAGTGCGTTGCAGTTGCGCTAATTCCAGATGGTTCAGAAAACGATTCTGTGAAAACGGTTTGACAAAATCCATCGGAGTTTACGCGCTTGATTTTGTGATTGTAAGTATCTGCAATCCACAATTGTTCTGCAAATTCGACATCTAAACAATGTTGTAATCGAGCCGTTTCCCCGATGCTATCAACATCACCGAAGTTATACAAATCTCCACCACCGCAAACTGTTTTCACTTGAGAAGTTTCTAAATCAATTGATCGAATCGAACTTGTTTCACTGTCGGCAATCCATAATTCTTTTCCATTTGTCGTAATCCCACTCGGTTGAGCAAAAGCCGCTTCTTGAATGGCTCCATCAAAACTGGCTTCGGCTCCAGTTCCGGCAAAAGTTTGAATTACATCGTCTTGCATTTCCCAAATCTGATGTGCGCCTGCCATCGCGATAAATAAGCGATCGCCGTTCCACACCAAATCCCAAGGCGAATTCAGATCGACTTCTAAAGCTTTGCCACCCTGCGGATAGATTGTTTTGCTTTGATTGCCAGTTCCAGCGATTGTCGAGACAATTCTCTTCTCTAAATCAATACAGCGAATTGCATGATTTCCAGTGTCAGCAACATAGAGAACGTTTTGGTGAATCGTCATGCCCTGTGGATTTGAGAATTGTGCCTCATCAAATGAATCGTCTTTTAAGCCTGAAAAACCTGTGCCAATAATGTCTAAGACTTCACCTTCAAAGGTTGTAACGACAATTCGATGATGTCCTGAATCGGCAATAAATAAGCGATCGCTTGCCAAAACTTTTCCCGGGAAAGCTAATGGCGAAATTGGCATTTCTTCTAACTCAAACTGGATGTCTTTTGGCTCGATTCCGTTGACTAATTCACCAATAAGTTGATCGAGTAATTCTCTTCTGCCTTCTCCAGCGATCGTTCTGACAATTCGCCCATTTGCATCAATCAAAACGAAGGTTGGATAAGCGCGAACGGCATAGGACTCCCAAACTTGAAAATCGCGATCGACTAAGACCGGATGCGTAATTTCATAGCGCAAAATGGCTTGGCGAATATTCTCGATCGAGCTTTCATTCTCGAATTTTGCGGAGTGAATGCTGAGGATAGTTAAGCGATCGTGATACTTATCTTCCAAATATTTCAAATCCGGCAGGCTGTGAATGCAATTAATACAGCCATACGTCCAGAAATCTAGCAAAAGAATGCGTCCCCTAAACTCTTTGAGAGACCGAGGACGCTGAACATTTAACCAAGTGAGATTTTTCGGAAACTCCGGTGCGCGAACCATGAGCGTTTTATTCTGCGTTTCCTTCTGACGATAGCGCAGGTGCAGCAACACGAGGCTTCAGAGGCATACCAAGCCGCCGCTCAAGCTCAGTCTGAGGCTCAAAGTCCGAAGGTGCAGCAGGTTCTGCCTCGGTTGCGGGCGGTTCTACTTTCTCCACGACTGGCGGTTCAACAGGTTTGGGAACTGCCTGACGCAATTTTTCCAAAGGATTCAACTTGGGTTCGGGTTTGACTTCTTCAGCAGGCTTTGTTTCTAGAATTGCTGGAGGTTCGGCTGCTGGAGCAGAAACGGCATCAGGAACGGGAGTTGGACTTGGAGCAACAATGATGGGTTTCGGCTCAGGGCGTTTGAAGCGATCAAACGGATTAACTTTCGGTGTCGCTTTTACTTCTGGCTCAGTTTCAACGGGTTTCGGTGTTTCAACTGGCGTTTCTTTCACTTCTGGCGTAGGGATAACCTCAACGGGTTTTAATTCTTCAATCGGCGTTACTTCGACTGGAGCAGGTTTGGGTTCTGGACGCTTGAAGCGATCGAAGAAACTCGATTTTGGTTTCTCTTGAACTACTGGAGCCGGAGAGACTTCAATTACTTCAGGTTCTGCTTCAACGGTTGATGGTTCCTCAACAGGTTTCGGTTCCTCAACGGGTGCTACTTCGACTGGAGCAGGTTTGGATTCTGGGCGCTTAAAGCGATCGAAGAAACTCGATTTTGGCTTCTCTTTAACCTCTGGAGCCGGAGCGACCTCAATTGCTTCGGGTTCTGCTTCAACCGTTGGCGTTTCTTCAACGATTGGAGCCGTTTCTTCAACGGGCGCTACTTCGACCGGATTAGGTTTGATTTCTGGGCGCTTAAAGCGATCGAAGAAGTTCGATTTCGGTTTTTCTTGGGCTGCTGGAGCAGGCGAAACTTCAATTACTTCAGGTTCTGCTTCAACTGTTGGTGGTTCTTCAACAGGTTTCGGTTCTTCAACGGGCGCTACTTCGACTGGAGCGGGTTTGGGTTCTGGACGCTTAAAGCGATCGAAGAAGTTCGATTTTGGTTTCTCTTTGACTGCTGGAGCAGGCGCAACTTCGACAGGTTCCGGGATTGTTTCGACGGGTGGTGACTCGATTGTTGGTACTTCCGTTGGAGCCGGAACGACTGGAACGATCGGCGGTTGAGTGCGATTAAAGAATCCACCTGGCGCAGGGCTAGTCTTCACAGGCGGAACTTCAATTGGCGTTAAAACTTCCGGCTCTTCTGCCTTCACTTCTGGTTCTGTGATGACTTCCGGTGCAGGACTCGGTTCAGGCGGAACGACTGGAGCTTCGGGGCGCTTGAATCGATTAAAGAATCCACCTTTAGGTTTCTCTGGTACTTTGGGAGCTTCAGGGGCTACTATGACTGGCTCTTCGGGTTGAGAAACTTCTGGCTCAATGACTTCCGGTTCGGAAACTTCGGGTTCTACAACAGCAGGAGTTTCAACGGCTGGTTCCGGTTTCGCAGATTCAGACCGTTTGAATCGATTAAAGAATCCACCTGCGGGTTTTTCAGCTTCTTTCGGTTTTGGAGCTTCCTCAATAGGCTTGGGTTCTTCAATTGCCTTCGGTTCTTCAACAGGCTTGGAGAATTCTGGTTCAGGAGCAGGGACAACAACAGGCGGAATTACGGGTGCAGGTTCTGGAGTTGGAGCAACTTCAGGCGCTTTGGCTGCGGGTTTAAAGGTTGGATCAACGATCGATGCCGCCTCTGCAAACGGAATTTCACCGCGAACCAATCTTGACAGCGGATCTTTCCCGTTCGGCTCATAGGTGAAGACGCGAGCCGTATTGTTATACACATTGGCAACGGGATTGCCTTTGTCGTCAACGTACTCCAGTTGTACCCAGTTTTTGCCAGGTTTAAAGCCTTGGAGATAGATCGGTTGCCAGCGATCGACGGTAAAACTATCGCCATTGACCGTTACTTTGACTTTCCAATCCGACACATCATCTTTATCGTCTTCCTGAGCGACCAGATGCAACGGAGCATTCGTTAAATAGAAATCTAATAAGATCGGCTCTGCGCCATAGGTCGCTTGCGGTCGGTTATAAGTTAAAAGCGGTAATTTTGGATCAGGATTATTGGTTGGCGTTTTCGTAAACACATGGAAAGTCGTCTGAGCAAATGCTCCGTCATTCTTAAAGCTTTCGTGCCAAGGACGACCCGCAAAGACTCGCAAAGTATGGGTTCCGGCTGCTAAATCCTTGAAAATGAGCGGCTGACTCGTATCGTAAACCGCTTGGTACGGCTGATCGTCAAGAAAGACGTGCAAATGCGACCCTAGCCCAAATTTCTCGTCTTTGCGCAGCGGCAAGTCTTTGACATTCAGCTTCACCGAAACGGTATTGTCTTGCAGCACCTCATTTTGACGAGGAGATACGATCGAGACTTGAGGCTGATATTGATCAGTCAGATCGTGCAACTGCTGAATTACATCAGGCGGCGACACTTCTGAAATCTTGCCTGCTAGCTTAGTTGAAGAGGCAGCAAACGCAGGGGCTGTCCCCCAATTCAACAACATTGCCAACACGAATGAGACTGAAAGAGTTTTAGCCGTCCCTCGCCAGCGCATGATCCCTAACACCAGTACTCTCCTAACATCAAATCACGCTTTCCCTTCGGCACTATAGCGGAAAATCTGGTAGATCAGAACGCGATCGTGATGAATCTCCACGGTGAGAGAAGTAGGGAGTAGGGAGTGGGGAGTGGGATCTCAACAAAAAACCGAGAAAACCTTTCAGTTTTCCCGGTTTCTTATGCTAAAAATTACAGAACTCTAGTACGTTTCAACGTGCCAGCGACCTGCTTTCTTCATCGCGCTGCGGAACTCTTTCCACTCCACGCCTTCTTTTGCAGCTTCAGCACCGAGAGCAGCATCAATACCATCTTCCATGCCTTTCAGACCGCAAATGTAGGTATGAGTTTTCTCATCTTTCATCAGCTTGTACAACTCAGCCGCATTTTCAGCGACGCGGTCTTGAATGTACATTCTGCCGCCATCTTTATTCTGCTGCTCACGGCTGATTGCAGTCGTCAAGCGGAAGTTATTCGGATACTTCTGCGCCATCTCTTCAAGTTCGCCCTTGTAGAGAATATTTGCGCTGGTGGGAATCCCGAAGATCAACCAAGAGAAACCATTGAACTGATAGTTGGGGTTCGCTGCTCTCTCGTTATCTTTGAATTGCCGCCACAAGTATGCCCGCATCGGAGCAATCCCGGTTCCGGTTGCCATCATAATCACATTCGTATCGGTCTCTTCCGGTAAGAGCATTTCTTTTCCGGTCGGCCCTGTGATCTTCACGTCTGCACCTGGCTCCAAGTTGCAGAGATAGGTTGAACAAACCCCATAAACGGTTTCGCCTGTTTCAGGGTGCTTGTATTCGAGTTGGCGCACGCAAAGCGACACGGTTTTGTCATCCACATCATCGCCGTGGCGAGTCGATGCGATCGAATACAGTCTCAGCTTCTCTGGCTTACCATTCTTGTCAAGACCGGGAGGAATAATCCCAATACTTTGACCTTCTACATAAGTCAGATCGCCTGCTGAAATATCAAATTTGATATGACGTACAGTTCCAATTCCGCCTTCGCCTACTAATTCATCGTTAGAAATACATTTCCCGATAAACGGACTGTTCGGCTTGTAAATGTTGACTGGAACATCTGCGTGTTTTTTAGCCTTGGCTTGTGTCATCGGCTTAGATCCTGTTGAGCTGCTCGCAGAAGCATTTTCCTGCGCGATCGCAGGAGCTTTCTGTTCAACAGTAACGTTTCCAGTGCCACTGCCGTTTGCATCTAAAGGCTGAATGCTAACAATCGTGCCCCCCATTCGGGAGATCCGCTGCATAAACGAATTCATGCGGCTATAAGGGACATTAAAAAAAGTGCTCCCGCTTTTCCGAACCGTGGAACCTGAGGAACCGTCTGCGTCACTTTGACCCAAACCAATCACCTCATACCGAAAAACTCGGTTCCCCGATTGGGTGTTCGCAGCACCCGACGCGCTGGAATAATACATCGCTGTGTGTTTCTCCGACCTAATTTAGAATGAATTGTGCTGCAAGCTGCCCATGTAGATAAATATGCATGGTTTGGGGATCGATCGCAAATTTCCCCAACCTGCCAAGACCGTATCGGACGCGACAACTTCGCTACCGTCCCTACTTTACAGAGGCTTGGAACCGTTCGATCACTCTAAAATATAAAACTCAGATTAATCTTTTTAATTTCACAATAAAAAATAATTTCAAATTTTAAGTTCTTTTAAGCCTTGTCCGTGGGATCGCGATTTGGTAGAATCCCCTTAGCTGATAGTACTAAATACTTACGCTATGCCTTGAGCCTTTGCGGGGCTGCTTGCAGGGTGTTTTTTTGTGGCAATCGCTCTTGCCCAAAGACCCTTGTGCTGTGACTTGTGAGGGTAGAGTGCTATCGAGACAGTCCAGACTCTCCTGGCTGACCCAAAAAAACGTCGTTGACTTTTTGTTTTTAGAGGAAACTTATGACCAGTAAGCCAGACCGCGTGGTTCTGATTGGCGTTGCCGGAGACTCCGGGTGCGGTAAGTCCACGTTTCTGCGCCGAATCACAGATTTGTTTGGGGAAGATTTCGTCACCGTCATCTGCCTGGACGACTACCACAGTCTGGATCGGAAACAACGCAAGGAAACGGGCATCACTGCACTCAACCCAAAGGCAAATAATTTTGACCTGATGGCAGAGCAGATCAAAGCGCTCAAGAGTGGAGAAACCATCGATAAGCCGATTTACAACCATGAAACCGGGGAAATTGATCCACCTGAGAAGATCGAACCGAACCACATCGTTGTGATCGAAGGCTTGCATCCGCTGTATGACAAGCGCGTGCGCGACTTGATTGATTTCAGCGTCTATCTCGACATTAGCGATGAAGTCAAAATCGCTTGGAAGATTCAACGCGATATGGCTGAGCGTGGTCATAGCTACGAAGATGTGTTGGCACAAATTAACTCACGCAAACCGGACTTTGACGCGTACATTGATCCGCAGAAAGAGTTTGCAGATGTTGTGATTCAAGTGTTGCCGACCCAGTTGATCAAAGAGGACAAAGAACGGAAAGTTCTGCGTGTTCAAATGATTCAACGCGATGGCATTGAAGGCTACGACCCGGTTTATCTGTTTGATGAGGGTTCGACGATCGATTGGACTCCTTGTGGACGGAAGCTGACCTGTTCATATCCCGGCATCAGAATGCACTACGGACCGGATGTGTACTACAAGCACGGCGTTTCGGTGCTCGAAGTGGATGGTCAATTCGACAAGCTCGAAGAAGTCATCTACATCGAACAGCATTTGAGCAAGACTTCTGCGAAGTACAACGGGGAAGTAACCGAATTGTTGTTGCAACACCGTGAGTATCCTGGCTCTAACAATGGAACAGGCTTGTTCCAGGTGTTGACGGGTCTGAAGATGCGTGCAACGTACGAGCGTCTGACCAATCAAGCTGGTGCAACAAAAGTGCCTGCAAATGTCTAGAACCATTTGAAATGATGATGATGGGGCGCGAAATGCGTCCCTTTTTTGTCAGAAATTTCGTCATAAAGGTTTTGGATGATCGCGTTCGGTCTGAATCGACTCAACTCGCGTAGCGAATCAGTTTTGGTCAAAGCATCTTGAAAAGTTCGTGCTTGAGTCTTGATCCGGATCGAAGGGAAGCTGAAACGCGGCAATGAGTTGCGATCGACTAATCGGTTTGATAAGTTCTGCTTCGGAATCTGATGCAATCTGAAGCAACGCTTTAATTTATAATGATCTCCTAAGAATCGTAATTTTCTAATTTACATACTGCGCCCTGGGTAAACTCTTCCGGTGGTTGGCACAGTGTAATTCTGTAAACAATATTGAGGTTATGGCGCGATGGCAACCAGCCGCAGAACTCAAACCAGTACTCGCAGGACCAGTAATCGACGCACTGCCGCGAAGGTCACAGAAACTCCTGAGAGTTCGGCTCCTGCTCCGGCTGAGACCCCAGAAGCGACTTCAGAATCTCCAAGTCCAGACGTTGGCGAATCGCTAGAAGTTAACGAACCGCCCATCGTCAGTGAACAACCCGAAGTCAGCGAACCGACTGACCCCATTTCAGAAACCGCTTTAGACAGCGATTTTCAAGAAGCATCCACAGAATCAACTCCAAAAGAATCAATCCCGGAGGAACCTCCTATGAGTAACGCAGACGTGATCGAAGCAACAGCAACTCCCGCTGAAGGAAACGGTAGCGCGATTGAAATTCGTAGCGATGTTCCCAGTCTCTCGATTTGGAATCGTCCCGTCATGCCCAGTGATATCGAAATTGTTGGCACCATTACTTCGTCTGGTGAACGCCCGATCGAAGCAAGCCATCTTGCAGTATTCGGCACGATTTTGAATGGTCGTCCCATTCTGGCAAGCAATTTGAAAGTCGCTGAAATGCTGCCTGGCAATCGTCCAATTTTTTACAGCGATTTCCATTCTGTCTCGGCATTGACCCTAGCGGGCGATCGTCCCGTGATGGCAAGCGCATCCGGCTTGATGCACGCTGAGAAACTGCCGGGCGATCGACCGATTTTCACAAACGATGTTGACGATCCTTCGACGCTCATGGGCTTCATCGACTAGAGATTTCATTCAATCTGAATCGATGGGCGCTTCTGAAAAGGAGTGCCCATTTTTAACGCCTGCTCACGCTGAGAAGCGTTTATGATGGCTAAATGTCCCCGATTTTTTAAAACTTCTCATGATTGCCTCTCTCCCAACTCAATACAACGCAAGCACCACCGAAGCGAAATGGCAAAAGTTCTGGGAGGAAAATCAGGTCTTTAAGGCTGATCCGAGTCAACCTGGCGAACCTTATTGCGTCGTGATTCCGCCACCAAATGTCACGGGTAGCTTACATATGGGTCACGCCTTTGAGAGTTCGCTGATCGATGTGTTAATTCGATATCAGCGGATGCTCGGTAAGAATACGCTGTGGCTACCTGGAACCGATCACGCGAGTATTGCGGTTCAAACGATTCTAGAGCGGCAATTAAAAGAAGAAGGTAAGACGCGCAATGATTTAGGACGTGAGCAGTTTTTAGAACGTGCCTGGAAATGGAAAGCTGAATCCGGCGGCACGATCGTGAATCAACTTCGACGCTTAGGGGTGTCCGTCGATTGGTCGCGCGAACGATTCACGATGGATGAAGGGCTTTCGGCTGCGGTGTTAGATGCCTTCGTGAAGCTGCACGACGAAGGCTTGATTTATCGCGGTAATTATTTAGTCAACTGGTGTCCGTCCAGTCAGTCTGCTGTGTCGGATCTCGAAGTTGAAAATAAAGAAGTAGACGGGAATCTCTGGTACTTCAAATATCCGATCGTGGGTGAAGATGGCTCTTTAGTTGTGGCAACGACTCGACCGGAAACAATGTTGGGGGATACAGCCGTTGCGGTGAATCCGAATGACGATCGCTATAAACATCTGATCGGTAAAACGCTGATCTTGCCGCTGGTGTATCGCGAAATCCCAATTATCGGAGATGATCACGTTGATCCAAGTTTCGGAACAGGTTGCGTAAAAGTCACGCCTGCTCACGATCCAAACGATTTCGAGATGGGTCAGCGTCACAAATTGCCGTCAATCAATGTGATGAACAAAGACGGCACGATGAATGAGAACGCTGGAGAATTCCAGGGGCAGGATCGCTTCGTTGCTCGTAAAAATGTTGTCAAACGATTGGAAGAAGAAGGCTGTTTAGAGAAAATTGAGCCTTATAAGCACACGGTTCCGTACAGCGATCGCGGAAAAGTCCCGGTTGAACCGTTACTGTCAACGCAGTGGTTTGTCAAAATTGAACCGCTGGCGAGTCGAGCGTTATCGTTTTTAGATGATCAGACTTCTCCGAAATTTGTGCCCGATCGCTGGACGAAAGTGTATCGCGATTGGTTGGTGAGCTTGAAAGATTGGTGTATCTCGCGGCAGTTGTGGTGGGGACATCAGATTCCAGCCTGGTATGCAGTGAGTGAAACCAATGGCGAGATCACCGATTACACGCCGTTTATTGTGGCGAGATCGCAAGCCGAAGCGCAACAGAAAGCGATCGAGCAGTTTGGCGAATCGGTTCAGATTGAGCAAGATCCGGATGTGTTGGATACTTGGTTTTCTTCTGGATTGTGGCCTTTTTCGACGTTGGGCTGGTCGGATACCGATGCCGAGGATTACAAGCGCTACTATCCCACTGCCACGCTGGTAACAGGCTTCGACATTATCTTTTTCTGGGTCGCCCGGATGACGATGATGGCAGGACATTTCACCGGACAAATGCCGTTTAAGGATGTCTACATTCACGGATTAGTCCGGGATGAGAACAATAAAAAGATGTCGAAATCTGCCAACAACGGCATCGATCCTCTAATCTTGATCGATAAATATGGCACGGATGCGCTGAGATATACCCTGATTCGAGAAGTGACGGGTGCAGGGCAAGACATTCGCATCGCATACGATCGCAAAACCGATGAATCCGAAACAGTTGAAGCCTCGCGCAATTTCACCAACAAACTTTGGAATGCGTCGCGGTTCGTCATGCTCAACTTGGACGGGAAGACTCCCGCTCAATTGGGTGCGCCGGATCAGTTGGAGTTGAGCGATCGCTGGATTTTGTCGCGATTTCATCAAGTGGCGCAGGATGTCCGAACCTCGCTCGATCGCTATGGATTCGGAGAAGCCGCAAAGAGTCTCTATGAGTTCATTTGGGGCGATTTTTGCGACCAATATATCGAGCTTGTAAAATCGCGCTTACAAGGAGAGCCGACAACTTCGCGTTTGGCGGCTCAGCAAACTCTGGCGTATGTGTTGGAAGGAACGCTGAAACTCTTACATCCGTTTATGCCACACATTACCGAAGAGATTTGGCACACGCTGACTCAAGCGCCTGAAACAGAATCGTTGGCGCTCCAACCTTATCCGAGTCCAGATGCAAGTGCGATCGATGCCAACTTAGAGCGGCAGTTTGACCTGATTATCAACTCGATTCGCACAATTCGGAACTTGAGAGCCGGAGCGGAAATTAAGCCAGGAGCGAGAATCACGGTTGCGATGCAAACCGAAGATCCGCAAGAAAAGCAAACCCTGATTGCAGGACAGTCTTATATCAAAGACTTGGCAAGAGTTGAAACCTTGTCGATTACGAGTACGGCAGATCAGCCTGCTAGAACCGTATCTGCCCCGAAAGCGAGTGCGATCGCGGACGATGCTCCAGTTTTAGTCATGGCTCTCGACATCGTTGGTTCTTTTATTGCTAAGAATCAGAACGTCTTGTTATCGCTCTTGCTGATTGGCTCGATTATTTTCGCCCTTAAGATTGCTGCGACAGTCACCAGTGGAATTCACGAAATTCCATTGCTCGCACCATTCCTTGAAGTGGTTGGGATTATCTATACGATCTGGTTTACCAAAGCGCGACTCTGGAACAAAGACGATCGCCAAGTTTTCTTCAAGCAAGTGCAAACTTTTACTCGTGAAGTGATTGGAGAACCTGCGCCAATCGTCGCAGTTGCACCCGTTGAAGAACCGCAGATCTCGGAAGCAGCGGATGATGTTCAAACGGACGATGTTCAAACGATTGTTGGGGTCACTGGAACTGTGAAAATCTCGATCCCTCTGGCTGGACTGGTCGATTTTGAGGCGATGAAAGCTAAGATTGAGCGGGATTTGAAGAAAGTCGATGCCGAGATTCAATCTTTGAGGGGACGCTTGAGTAATCCGAAATTTGTGGATAAAGCACCGCCTGAAGTTGTGCAATCAAATCGCGATGCATTAGCCGAAGCAGAAAAACAGGCAGAAATTCTCAAGTCGAAGCTCGATCGCCTATAAATTTATCAATTCTTAATTTTTCAACAAGAGACGCTGAAATCTAGCGTCTTTTTTTTTAATTCGATGAGGCAGGGAGAATGAGCATCGCCAGAGAAAACGGAAAAGTTATACTGTCATGTTAGGTACAGATAGTGGAAGCACCCGGGTTATAACGGAGGCAGTTCAATAACGGTACTTATCAGGTCAGTGCACCTACGGGCGATGAAACGGGGATACAGCGTAGTATGTTGTCGAATCAGCCCAGGCAGCATCTCCAGCGTCTTGTAGACACCCCTGACTTGCATCGTTCCCTTTGAGATGATATCGAGAGTAAATTAATGCTGCACTTGGCGCAAGTTCAAAAAAAAGGCTATCTAGGCAAGGCAGGATTGCGCTTATTGGCTGCTCAAAAGTCTGAGCATGTTTGGACGAGGCTCCCGGAAGAAGAAACGGTTCTTTCGGCTGAAGCCAATACGTATGCGGATGGCTTGCTAGTTTTGGTTGAGATTTCGAGTAGCAATCAGATTTTAGATATTCGCGAAGCGAAAGATTGGGTGCTGGAGTTGGTTCAGCGCTATCTAACGTATGGAATTACGCCTGCATTTTTGCAGCAGGAGACAGAGCGGGCGGAACAGTGGCGGCAGTCTTTGACGCTGGAAAGCCAAGAGTTGGCGAGACGAGCGATCGAGCTTGAGGCGAGACGCGAGCAGATTCAGGAGTTGGAAGAAGAACTGAAGAACGAGAAGAAACAGTTGGAGATGTTGATGTCACAGGTGAGGGCGCAGCAGGAGTAGAAAAAGTGGGGAGTAGGGGGTAGGGAGTAGGCAGGGTTAAGACCCTCGCAATCTTACTCCCCACTCTCCACTCTCTTCCATCTTCCAAATCGCCGCAAGCAACACCCATCCCATCAAATTAATCCGCGCATCGAACAGGGCGATATCTAAGAAACTGAACAAGGTGCAGGCTAAAAAGGCAATCCAGAACGTGAAATAGATCGGGCGGTTTGTCGGGGAGAGTGCTTTCCAAATCCAAATGCCCTGTGCCATGATCCAACCGACGAGTCCATACAACATTACAGCAGCAGGTAAACCGGATTCAGAAGAGAGCATGAGAAATAAGTTATGCGGATGTCCTATCCAAAGCTGCATCTGTTCAGTGTAGAGACGAGCAAAGCTTCTCAAGCCCCAACCTGTTAGCGGTCGCTGCTCGGTCATGTTCCAGGCAAATTTCCACTGTGTCGATCGCAGTTGATTCACAGGTCGATCGCTGTACATTTGATCGTTGAGTCTTGCCCAGAAAAATCTTGGCACAATTTTGCGTAAGGGCAGTGCGATCGAGTCTGGAGCAAACGCGGCTCCTAGGATAATTCCTGTGATCGCTCCCACAGCGGCAACGATAGTTTTCCAGCCTTGATACAGGGCAAAGGCTAGACAGGCTAAAACTGCGATCGCCCAAACATTACGAGAATTGGTGAGAATGAGTCCGATTGCGTTGAGTAAAACAATTCCGATTAGGAGTTTTCTGCGCTCTTTTAGCCATAATCCCAAACTGAGAATAAAGACGATCGCATAGTAATTTGCCAAAATCGTCGCATATTCAAATACCGATGCCATTCGCCCAACAGGATTACCCCCGGCGAAAACTTTCCAAGAAATTAACCCCCACAGCAGCGAAGGCATACCACCGAAATTGAGCAGTTGCAAAATCCCGATCACAGTGACAGGGATAGAAGTGATTACCCAAATCCAAGCAATTTGCGTGAGTTGTTTTGGAGATCGAATCAGATCAGCTAGTGCTGCAAACGTGAAAAAGAACGGCAAAAAATTGAACAATCCAAGAAAAGCATTTGCGCGATCGTCTGCAAACCAAGCGGCTGCAATCATCACCAGTCCTAGAATCGCAAAGCCTCGATTGACAGGTTCACGACTTAAGCTCGAAAATTTTCTCACCCAGATTGCGATCGCAACCATCAAAATCGAAGTGCCGCCCAAAAAAGCACTAAAGGGCAGCAGAAATAATCCGATTTGCACGACATTCCAATGGCGTTGGAAATTTGGATCGGGGTGAGGCTGAAGCGCTTTCATCTCTGGCTAAATCGGTTCAAAACATTCCGATCGCGTTAAGCGAATCTGAGCCAGCGCAAAAATTGTTGGGATGACTCGTCCGTAATTCGTCGCGATCGCTCTCCATCCCAAATCCGCTAAAAACCATGCCCAAAGTGCTGATCCGACAAAGGCAAATGCTGCACGAGATGCTGTATATCGCGCTGATGCCATTGTCATTCCGCGTCGAGCTAGCTGCATCGAAACCTGAGTTTGAATCTGAGTTGCCGCAGCAATTCCGCCTTGGGTGATCGCTTGTTGTGCCACTTGATAGCGGGCAAAATGCAGTGCAAACTGGCGGGCGATATGTTGCAGTAGGAGCGGCTGAAGAACAGTATTCACCGCTAAAGCGCTGCCACCTTTAACCACGAGTGACATCGGATTCTTTTGTAGAGACAGCGGCAAATCTGCAACAAAATCAGTTTTCGATAAAGTATTCTGAATACGGTTCGTTAAAGCCGTTTGTTCTGATGCAGGCAATTGCTTCCAAGCTCGGTTTAATAAACTGAGAAAAACTTCTGCTTCTAAGTCTGTCGTAGACATTGAGGCTGAATAAGGCAATTTCAAATATCGGCAGACCTGAATGAGTACTTGGCGATAGCTCACTTGCCCAGTTTTGCGGCGCAAGACCGTGATGCCATCGGCAGCGAGAAAGCGGAAACGATCGTCGATCGCATCAAGCCAGTCTTCTCGACATAGGCTTTGCAGATCGATTGGATCGGGGGCATTGACATAATCGAGAGGATTGAATTTGGGACGAAACAAGATTTCAGTCAGTTCGCGCAGTTCATCATCTGTTGCTAATTCCAATGCGGCTCTAAACTCATCCACTGGTTACTTTCCTCCCGATGCAGCGTCAAGATTCATTCTACCTAAGCAAGACGGTACTTCGGAATTTACGGTTTCATCAATATGTTAGATTCTCAATTTGAAATTGCGATCGTCGGTGCAGGTATGTCTGGTCTCACTTGTGCTCAAATGTTGCACCAAGCCGGGTATAAGGTTGTCGTGCTGGATAAATCGCGGGGTTTGGGCGGACGCATGGCAACGCGCCGTCTCCACGGAACTCATGCCGATCATGGCGTGTGTTATCTCAAGCCGAAGTCGGATGAGTTTCAGAATTTATTGGATCAGCTAGTCGATCGTCAAGTTAGCCGAGTTTGGACAGATCGAATTCACGAATGGGTAGACGGACAGATCCGCGCTCCTGAATCTCAAGCAGCTTGTTATGTTTCGCCAACGGGAATTTCGGCGATCGCGAAGTTTCTCTCGGCTGGTTTAACGTTAAAGCTGAATCATCGCGTGACCGAGATCAAACCAGGTTGGCAATTGCACTGCGAATCAGGCGAAACAATTTCGGCTCAGGTCGTGGTGATCGCGATCCCGGCTCCACAGGCGGCACAGTTGTATGAATGGGACAAGTTAAATCAGGTTGAGTATTCGCCCTGTATTAGTGCGATCGCGGTTTATCCAGCAGAGCGACAGAGTGAAGTTGGGCAATTGCCGTGGAAAGCATTGATTTGTGCTGACCCGGAGTTGGGATGGATTGGATTAGATAGTACGAAGCAGATACATCCGGTGCAGCCGGCAGTTGTAGTTCAGAGTAATGCAGCATTTGCAACTCGGTACTTAGAAGATCTAGATCTTCAGAAAGTTGGGGAAAGGTTACTAGAACGAGCGTCTGAGGTCGGGTTGCCATGGTTAACGAGTCCTGAAGTGTTGCAGGTGCATCGGTGGCGGTATGCTTTTCCGATCCAACCGTTGCCGGAGTCGTTTCTGGTTGCAGATACCGAGCAACCGTTAATGTTTACGGGAGATTGGTGTGGGGGAAATCGGGTTGAGAATGCTTTTCAGGCGGGAATCGCGACAGCGCATGAATTGAATCGGAGGTTGGGGAATCGATCGTTGGGAGAGCGATTTTGGTGGCAAATATAGGCTTGGCGTAGAACCTAAGTAGATGGGCGTAATTAATAATCAGTTCGGCAAGTTTTCTCGCTTCGTTGTTCACCCGCCCCAGAATGAATTCGGGGCTAACGGTGCGAAGTCCGCTCTGGGACTAACAGCCCATGAAAATGCCTTCTTCAGTGGGTTTCAACCCAGTTCGCACGGTTAGCCCGAACTTCCAGTTCAGGGCGAGACGCAAACGAGAGCGACGATCTTTCAATTAATTGCATCTCCCTACTTAGTTGTCATTTTACGGAGTGGGAGTGGGGAGAACCTAGATTCAGATTGCTCCCTATCTCCCCATCTCCCTATCAGAGAGAGCAGTCTCGCCTTAGAACGTGAAAGTCGTTCTAATCGTTCCAATCACAATGTCATCATTGCGATTGTCATGGTTTGGAGCTGTTAACCAGATGATCCCAGGCGTGATCGCAATGTTGTCAGTGAGTTGATACTGATAGAAGCCTTCGATGTGCAGAGAGGTATTGCGATCGCGTCCGATTGCTTGTCCAAATGTGCCGCTGCTACTCGACACTCTCGGCTCCATACCTACGATGATGCCAGCCAAGCTTCCCTTCTTGAGAAAATCTGGGAATGCGAGCCCTGCCGACCAGTTCCAAATGTCCAAATCGCCTCGATTTCCAGGCTGCAACGATTGAGCATTCGTATAGCCGACAGACCCATTGAAAACAACCTGCGGCGTAATTTGGAAAGAAGCTGAAATTCCGTATGCATTCGCAGATGTTGGAACTTCATCGGCAAGGAAACCATTCTCAGCGAGCGATCGGAAGTTTGCGCGGGTACTGCCGACTGCGCCATTGCCAGAAAAATCGACATTGTAAGCATGAATGTAAGTGAGTCCAATTCCTAATCGCTCACTGGGGCGGAAGGTCAATTGTGCTAGCGCGCCATAAGAGCCATTAAATAGACCATTTCCAGGAGCAGGAGAACTAGGTTCACCCGCAAGATAGCCCAAGCTTAGTTCTAGAGCATCGCTAAATTTGTGGCGGACTCCAACCCCAGTTCCAGCCGCTCCATTCCCTAGATAGTAGATCGAGTTCCGAGTCCCAAAGTGGCTGAGTGCGCCTGATCCCCCATCTCCATCCAGATACGGATTGAGCGTATCGGTAAAGTCATCGATCGCACCTGCATTCGCTTCGATGACAACGGTGGTCTTTTCACCGAGGGGAAACGTATAGTTCAGAGCATCGACTCCCAGTTCGTTGTTTTCTCCACCTGCAAAGCGCAGTGCGCCTTCATTGGTCAGGGTGTTGCCGTTGATGCCTGCGGGCAGAGCAGAAAGATTCGCAGCTTGGAGGCGAGTTCTCAAGATGTCGCGCCCAGTAAAGCTGGTATCGAAGTTGAGACGAACCCGATTGCCGACGATCGTATTGCGAGACACGCGATCGACAACTTCATTACTTGTTCCCGTGACTGGATCAAATTCTCTGCGAATAAAATCGCGCCCTGCTGCGACTCCAGTAATGCCAAGCACGATTTCTGCATTGAGTTTCGTGGTCGTTGAGAATTGCTGTTTCTCCAGCGTGGAAGTTCGAGCTTCGAGCGAATCGACGCGTCCGCGCAAGGTTGCCAGTTCTGCTGCAAATTCTTCTTGCAGCTTTTGTAACGTGGCTAAATCTTCTTTTTTCACGAGATCAGCGGTTGCTGCTGCGATCAGTTCGTTCACACGATCGAGACAAGCATTCAGTCCCGCTGCAAATTCATACCGCGTTAAAGCCCGATTGCCGCGATAGGTACGATCGGGATAGCCTGCAATACAGCCGTAGCGTTCGACTAAGGATTGCAAAGCTTGGAATGCCCAATCGGTCGGGCGCACGTCGGAAAGTTGGGAAACCGAAGTGACTTGATTGAAAGGTTCTTGGGCAGTCAATTCTGCCACTTCAGCAGCCGTTGCACTCGTTGCAATGCCTAAGCTTGCCGCAACCACCAGGGAATGAATGAATAAAGATTTTGTCATGGAGCTAAATCTCACACCACATCAATAACTTTCTGATAATAAATCTCATTGTCAACAAGATTACGATCGATGTGATTAAATTTAAGCTTTTATTTAGGACAATGACAGCTTGTAAAACTTATCAAATGCTACTAAAACTTGAGAATATTGTCATTTATATTTTCTTGTTTTGAGAAGTTTTAGCTGGTTCATCGGCGGGCATGAGGTTGCCGAAGGTCATCGCGTCCAGTTGGTTGAGCATCTTCAGGGTTTGGGTACGGCGAGCGCTCGAATCGAGGGGTTGATTTTTCAGCCACGCGATCGCATTGGGTTTGCCCTGCTGAGTTGCCATTCTCAGTGCGCCCCACATCTGTACTTCGGATCGCGACGGATTAAATTGAAGCGCTGCATTAATTCGCTTTTGAACGCGTCCGGGATCGTATTTGAGCACATCTAGCACTTCAGGATGATCGATCGAGGATTTTTCCATCACCTGAGCGGCTCTTTCCCAGCGTCCATCCAGCAAGTTTGCTAGGATTTGCTGGCTGACATTTGCCCAAGGTTGATCGGCTTGAGTTTTGGTAATTTTCGCATGTCGATCGATCAAATCCATCTGAGCTTGAGCCGCAGGAGTCCAGGCTGACCCGACTCGACGTTTGACCGATTTCAAGTATTCCGAGGCATTTGACCACAATCCGCTGCGTGCGAGAAAGAGTGCATCGGTGAACGCTCCATTGGCGATCGCAGGTTGGCTGAGCGAAATTGGCTGGAGTTGAAAGGGGATATTTTTACGTTTGACTGATCTCAGTTGATACACCTGAAAATCGGGTTCCAATCCTACAGTTTGATTCACCACAAATTCAGCGGGTCGCCCCTTCGGGACAGCTTGCCAAGTGGGGAGTTCGCCATCCGGGCTTGTCCAAGACAGCATCGCGCTCATTGCCGTGGTTATCGGGTTGTAGTAGATAACTTGACCATATGCGATCGAGCTATCCCCCTGTTGAAGTTTGCCATTGACATTTAGCCAAATGCCGTTCTGGGGGGCACGATCCTCAAGGCGCTGCACGTTGGTAAACGGCAATTCGCGATCGGAACTAGGATTCATCGCCCGTGCGCGCACCAGTGGCTCGGTGACAAAATCTTCTCGCATCTCGCGCACTTCGATTTGATTGACGAATTGTAGTGCTTCTGGCTTGCGGGCAGTGGAATTTTTGACAAGGCGGTAAGCCCGAAGTTCGACTAAGCGATCGTCTTGATCCGCTTGTCCTGGTCGAAAAACAGGCATGAGTATATCGATTTGTTTTGGTTTGCCTTGCTTGACAGTTTCGACTCGAACGACCTCGCCTGCATATAATCCTGCTTTTCGCAGATCGGCTTGAACTTCTTTTAGAGATTTTGGATCGTCCCACGCGCTGATGGGGATTTGCGCATCATCGGGCAAATAGCGATTCATCCATGCAACCGATTTTGGATCCATGATGAATTCTGTACTCAGCCAAATGCTGGTGACAACGCATCCTGCTGCGCTGGCGATCGCTAAAAATGAGCCGACCGATTTCCAAGGAACTGCCCCGATTTTTTTCATAGCTTCTTAAAACTGATGCGTTGTAAAAAACTGCCCTTCTTTGAATGGTATATGCGTCTCTGAGTTTGCGCGCGATTTCCTTTCTAAGAGGATGCTCTAAAGATTCTTGCCTTAGGTCTGATCTGCCCTGAAATAGAATTTTGGGTCAAAATCACCCCGTAAGCCCAGAATCTTTTGATCTGTTTAGAATCTCCTCTAAGACTTGTAAATATTGATGTCCGGCGCGTTCCCAGGTGTACTCGGTTTCAATGAGCGATCGTGCATTTTCTGAAAGTTGCGATCGTAACGCTGCATCGTCAAATAACCGGGAAATTGCGGTGACATATTCAGGGGTCGTATTGGCGTGTAATGCGCGCATTGGATGGCTAAACTGCAATCCTTCTAGCCCTCGATCACTTGATACGATCGGTGTTCCGGCTGCCATTGCTTCTAATGTTTTATTTTTGATTCCGTATCCGGTTCGCATCGGAATCACACAGACTGTTGCACAGTGTAAATGTTCAGCGATCGATTCGACCCGTCCAGTGACAAATGCTCGATCTTGCAGTTGCAAAACTTCTGAAGTTGGTCGTGCGCCAACCAGAGACAAGGTGGTATCTGGATATTTTGCTTGTACTTGCGGCAGGATTTCCAACGTGAGATATTTTGCTGCATCAATATTGGCTAAGTTATCCATCGCACCAATAAAGATCAGGTGATGTCCGCCTGGATCGGCTGTGCGATAAGGAAATTCGGTAAAATCAACGCCATTCGGAATGACACGGATTGCAGCGTTTGGATGAAAACTTTGAAGCTGGGTGCGATCGTCTTCGGTCGTAACGACAATGTGTGAGAATTTGCTGCAAAAGCGTTTCTCATAGCGTTTGAGCAAGGGTAGATTGATGCGATCGCGCAGTTCATGCTCAGAAGTCCCGGTTTGCAATTGATTGCGACAAGAACCATAGACTGAACTGTGCACATTGACGACTGCTTTATGCCGAAATTCAGGACGGATGTAAGCTTCGTTGACGCTGTGTTCGCAGGTGATGACATCAAACTTATCAATGTGTTGATCAATCCAGGCTTGCATCGCAGGGGAATAGTTCGATCGCACACTAGGCGGCGTGCCTTCCATGAGAAAATTCGCGAATCGTTGCAGTTTATTTGAGCGATCGGTAGGTTTGTCAAAAACAACTAATTCACTGACATGTTCTCGCAGTGCAGCAATGTCCGCATCGCTCACATCAGCACTTCGTTGAGTGAGAACGGTAACGGAATGAAAGTGATGGAGATATCTCAGTAAATGGAAAGTTCGTACCTGAGTTCCGCCTTTGGTGGGGGGATAGGGGAACGTGGTCGAGAGCATGAGGATGTTCATGGGGCAAATGAAACGATCGCGACTTTCTCGGTATGCCCAAAAGTTGCGATCGGGCTTCTAGGTGGATTTGCGAAGAATGCAGGGGAATATTTGAGCATTCAGTGGGAAACCCTGTGCCCAACACAAAGCATGAGTATCGAGTGATCCAAAAGGGTCGATACAGAGCGAGGCACGTCCAAAAAAATGGTAGCCGTAGAAATTTCTGATCAATAATCTCAAATCCTTGCTGCTTGGGAACGCTAGAGAACGTGTTCTTCTAGAAATCGTCTGTATTAACTTGATTTTTTGAAGGGCAGGTTGCATACCGCGTGCAGTTTTGCCAAATCATTTTTGGATCAATTGCGCTTTGAAGTGTCTCTCTAGGCTCCGGCAATGAACTCTAAACCCTGTCTCACGCAGAACTTATCTACATCTTGCACGAACTCCAGCCCTTTAGAGCGCGGCTTTTTACAAATGTCTAGCTGTCAACTCCGCAGATTTTTCTGGATCGCGATCGCGTTGACCTCAATAAGCTGTAGCAAGATCACGCCATCTAATTCACGAGTTGCCTCACCCCAATCCTCAGAGCCAGTCGCTCTAAAAATCATCGTGCAGCCGGCTCAAGATCGGTCTGAGCAAGAGCGTATGATCCCCCCTCTTAAAGCTCATCTAGAAAAAGTGCTGGGTCAGCCTGTTGATTTCATGGTTGCCAAAGACTACGAAGATAGCATCAATGTACTCGTGGCAGGGCAAGTGAATGCAGCTTATATGGGGGGAGCATCCTACTTTGAAGCACTAGAGCGAGGGGCAAAAGTTACGCCACTGGTGGCACCGATTGATCGATATACCCTGCGCCCTTGGTATCGTGCCTGTATCTTAGTCCCTGCAAAAAGCTCAATCAAAACTCTCGCCGACCTTAAGAACAAACGAGTTGCGTTTGTGAATCGCTCCTCGACATCAGGATATCTCAAGCCTCTAGCTGCATTGAGAGAACTAGGCATTCAACCAGAACGCGATCTTGCAGCCGTGATTTTTGGAGACACGCATGATCGGACTGCCGCCATGTTAGGTAAAGCAGCAGATGCGATCGCGACAAACTTAGCAACTTACACTCGATGGAAGCAGCAGGGCAAACTATCCGAACAAGCAGTCAGAATCATTTGGCAGTCTGATCCATTTCCGCATTCGCCTGTGTTGATTTCTGAAACTCTTCCCCCTGAGCTAGTCGAGAAGCTGAAAGAGGCATTTCTTACGACTCCTGAAGGCATTCAAGACCTGATGGGGGCTGAAACAATAGGTTATACCCTGGTCGAAGCAGAAGACTATGAAGCCGTTCAAGACCTGCGGCAGGAACTCAATCTGACAAAGGAGCCATAACCGATGAGAATTGCGACCAAATTTGTAGGGATCTCGGTGGCGCTAGTCGGTGCGATCACGCTGGTTTCTGGAGGGAGTACGCTCTGGCGCAACTATATCGAATCTACTACGCTCGAAAAATACACACAAGCCAAACGGCGAATTGAACTGACGACACGAGTAAAAAATCAGCTTTCTGGCGAGATCTTGATGATTAAAGACCATGTCTTATTTCGCAATCTCGATTTGGAAAAAGAAAGCGAAGAAGATGTTGATCTCGATGTCCTGCTAGAAGAACTAAAATCTCTATCTCCCACGGCAGATGTTCAAGCGATCTACCAGCGATCGGCAATTTTTGAAGAACTCGAAGAAAACTTAATTGAAGCAATTCGGCAAGAAGCGGCTCAAGCTTCTCAAGCCACGATCACTGAGCTTCGGCATGATTTTCGAGCAATCAACGGCTTCGGGCGCGATATTAACTTCTTCTTAGAAAGACTGGAGCAGCAAGCCGAGCAGCAAGCCGAGCAAGCTCAACAAGAGTTAGAGCAAGTCCGACAGATCAGTACTCTCTTCTCTTATGTCACAATTTTACTGCTGATTTTGATGGTTTTTGGCATGTTTTGGCGGATTTTACGCCCCACGATTCGATCGCTTAAACACCTTCAGCAAGGAGCTGCAGAAATTGGGGCAGGAAACTTAGCTTATCAACTAACCATTCGCAGCAATGATGAAATTGAGCAAGTCGCCCAAGCTTTTAATCAAATGGCTGAGAATCTCAGTCAAGCTCAAGCCACCTTACAGCAGAATCTTACTGATCTCCAAGTCGCGAAAGAATCTGCCGAAGCAGCAAACCGTATCAAGAGCGAATTTCTCGCGAATATGAATCACGAATTGCGAACTCCGCTCAATGGGATTCTAGGTTATGCTCAAATTCTCCAGCGCGATCCTACTACAACAGAGAAGCAGCACAAAGGCTTAGGTGTCATTCATCAGTGTGGCTCTCATCTGCTGACTTTGATCAATGACATTCTCGATCTGTCTAAACTAGAAGCTCAAAAGATGGATCTCTACCCTCAAGACTTCCATTTCGCGAACTTCTTGAGCACAACAGTCGATATCTGCCGGATCAAAGCCGAGCAAAAAGGAGTAATTTTCGACTACCAGCCCGATGAAAATTTGCCTGTAGCGCTCCATGCAGATGACAAACGCCTGCGCCAAGTCTTGCTCAATTTACTCAGCAATGCTGTCAAATTTACGGACTTTGGCAAGGTCAGCTTTACCGTGAGTGTCTTGCCTGTCACTTCTCAACCCCCTAACTATCAATCCACTGCTAAAATCCACCGCATCCGTTTCCAGATTACAGACTCTGGTCTCGGCATTGCGCCCGAGAAACTGAAATCAATTTTTCTGCCGTTTGAGCAAGCAGGAAAGCGCGATCGCAATCATGAAGGAACAGGTTTAGGACTCGCAATCAGTCAGCAAATTGTTGAAATGATGGGAAGTACAATTCAAGTCAGAAGTACTCTCGGCAAAGGAAGTAGCTTTTGGTTTGAAGTTCATATTCCTGCGGCAAATGACTGGCTGGCTGAATCTCCAACGCAGCGAAATGTGATTGGTTACCAAGGAGAGCGTCGTAAAATTCTAGTCGTTGAAGATCGGGCGGAAAATCGCACCATCATTGCAGAAATGCTAACACCTTTGGGCTTCAACGTTATAGAAGCGGAGAATGGTCAAATTGGACTCAATCTTGCCTTAAAGATTCGCCCCGACCTGATCATTACCGATATGATCATGGCAGAAATGACTGGGATAGAGATGACTCGTCGCCTCCGTCAACTCCCTGATTTTGCAGATACTCCGATCATTGCCTCACCTGCTAGCTTATCTGAAGTTGATGTCCAAGCCGCAAGCGAGGCAGGCTGTAATGGATTTTTCCCAAAACCGATCGAATTTACTGGATTGCTGGGTGAATTAGAACGATATCTATCTGTGCAATGGATCTATGAAACCCCTGAAGAGAAAGAGGCAACTTCAGTTACAGTTGTAGATCCGCCTAGCTGGGTTGTTCCTCCCGCATCGGAACTGCAGCGTCTTTATCAGGCTGCCCAAGATGGTTTTATGGCAGACATTCAGAAAGAAGCAGCCCGTCTCAAACAACTCGATCCGCAATATACGCTCTTTGCAAACAAACTCTTAGATCTGAGCCAAGCTTTTGATGATGAGGCAATTCTAAATCTGCTTGATCCTTATCTCTAACGAAATTCTCGCGATTCGATGATGTGTACCTTTTATTGCTCGATGTTAGGAGTTGTCTGATGCCTGTTGAAACGAGTCCAATCGGAACCATCTTAGTCGTAGATGATAATCCGACGAATATTCAAGTTTTGTTCGATGTGCTCAGCGAGATTGGCTACCGAGTTGCGATTGCCAAAAGCGGAGATGCGGCATTGCAACGTCTCCAGTCTTTTCGTCCTGATCTGATTCTGCTCGATGTGATGATGCCAGGAATAGATGGCTTTGAAACCTGCCAGCGTCTCAAAGCAAATTCTGCCACTCTCGATATTCCTGTGATTTTCATGACGGCTCTTTCTGACACAGTGGATAAAGTGAGAGGACTGCGTTTAGGCGCAGTAGATTACCTGACGAAACCGATTCAACATGAAGAAGTTTTGGCTCGCATTCAAGTTCATCTACAACTGAGCAACGCCCAAAAGAACCTAGCACGACAAACGCGCGAACTTTCTCAAACATTAGAAAACCTGCAACAAGCTCAGCTTCAGTTGGTACAGAGCGAAAAGATGTCTACCTTGGGTCAACTTGTGGCTGGAGTTGCTCACGAGCTGAACAATCCAATCAACTTCATTGCCGCGAATCTAGAGCCTGCTCAAGCCTATGTGCGAGACCTAACCGCACTCATTGATCTGTACCAAGAATGCTATCCAGAGCCTGATCCTAGAATTCAAGCATGGATAGAAGAGATAGATGTCGCTTATGTAAAAGAGGATTTGCTCAAACTCATTGCTTCGATGAAACTGGGAAGCGATCGCATTCACGATCTCGCTCTATCGCTCAGAAACTTCTCTCGTTTAGATACGACCGCGCTCACCACAGTGGATATCCATGAAGGCATTGAGAGTACGCTTGTAATTTTGCAGCATCGCCTGAAAGCAGGCTCTCACCTTCCTGCCATTCAGATTGTTAGAGACTATCAGCAGCCCTGTCTAGTAGAATGCTATCCGAGCCAACTGAATCAGGTATTTATGAACTTACTCGGTAACGCGATCGACGCGCTAGAAGCAAGCGCTCACTCGGCTCCAGTCATCACGATTCGTACCTCTGTCTATGAAGGGCAAGCCAACATTACGATCTCGGATAACGGCAGTGGCATCCCCGAAGACATTCGCGCGAAGCTTTTTGAGCCTTTCTTCACGACAAAAGCGATCGGCAAAGGCACAGGACTCGGACTCTCGATCAGCCATCAAATTGTGGCTGAAAAGCATCACGGTAAACTGGATTGCCACTCGACTCTGGGACAAGGCACTGAATTTGTGATTCAGCTTCCAGTACGCCAGCCCATCAGTTAATAAACCGAAAGGAAGAGGGTAAAAACTGCCCCTTTATCCAACTTGACAACGCTGATAATTGGGTCTACGTTTCTATCTTGCTCTACGTCCGGGCGTTTGGCGGTAGCCAGCCCTAGAATTTAAATAGTTTCAGGGGCTGACTCTAACCTCGTTGTGCCTCTTCTCGTGCCGAACGCAAAAGGCTAAAACGTGAAAGTTGTCCGAATGGTGCCGATGATCAAATCTTGATTGCGCTGATCGTGATTGGGTGCCGTTAGCCAAATCAGACCGGGTGTAATTGCTAAATGGTCAGTGATTTGATGCTGATAGAAGGCTTCAAGATGCAGAGAAGTATTACGATCTCGTTCGACTCCAGTTGCGGCTGTAATTGCAGAATCAATCCGGGTCAGCTTCGGCTCCATGCCAATGACCAAACCTGCAAAATTGCCTTTCTTGCCCAAATCTGGAAACCCTAGCGTAACTGCCCAGTTCCAAATATTTGCATCGCCTAGCTCTAGGACTCTCGCACCTGTATACCCAACCCATCCATTCACAATAAAGCTTGTACTAGGTCTAAAAGAAGCTTGAAGTCCAAACGAATTCGTCACAGTCGGTCTTCCGGTTGCAGTGAAAAGATTTGCGTTCAAACTGCCAGCGCTGCCTTCTGTGGTGTAGTCGGTATTGTAGGCATGAATGTAAGTTATCCCAAATGCCCAAGCTTCAGAAGGTTCGATCGTCAATTGTGCGATCGCTCCATAAGCCCCATCAAACAATCCATTTCCCCCCGTAGGCGTATCTGCGTCACTCGCCAAATAACCAACGCTCAATTCGAGCGTATCATTGAGTTTGTGAGTGATTCCGGCTCCGGTTCCTTCTAGCAAATAATAGATCGGGTTGCGAGTGCCAAACTGAGAGATCGAACCACGACCACCATCCCCATCAAAGAAGGGATTGATCGATTCTGCAAATTCTTCTGATTCTCCATCATTGGCAGAAACGAATACCGTTGTGCGATCGCTCACAGGAAACTGGTAAGACAGTGCATTGAGTTCGATCTCGCTACCCTCTTGCTCTTGAAATCCAGGTGCAAAAGAAAGCTCTCCTTCGGGTGTTCCTGTCAAATTCGAGATGGCACTTACATTAAAAGCTTGTAAGCGAACTCTGAGCAAGTCTTTCCCCGTGAAGCTTGTGTCAAAGTTCAATCGCGTGCGATGCGAGAGAGTGGGGTTGCGATCAACTGTTTGACCGTTGAGATCCGACCCGCCGAACACATTCGTCAGTGCAATGATCGATTCACCAGTTAGCTTAGTTGTTGTCGAAAATTGCTGTTTCTCAAGCTGGCTAGTTCGAGCTTCCAATGCATCAACTCGACCTCGTAAGCTGTCTAACTCTGCACCAAATTGCTCTTGGAGCTTTTGCAGCATGGCGAGATCTTCTTTTTTGACCAAATCAGCCGTTGCAGCCGAAATCAGCTCATTGACGCGATCGAGACAAGCATTTAACCCGGCAGCAAATTCGTAACGAGTCAGCGCCCGATTGCCTCGAAAGGTACGATCGGGATAGCCTGCAATACAGCCATAGCGCTCTACGAGAGACTGTAATGCCTGAAATGCCCAATCCGTGGGCTGCACATCAGAAAGCTGTGATACTGAAGTTACTTGTGATATCTCAGCGATCGGAGTTGCTTTTGCTGGTGGTACAGCAATTAGACTGATCGCAGTAAGAGCGAAGGAACTCAATAATGTAACGCGGCTCAACATGGTAACTCTCCTCACAGTTTTGCTTCCGTAAAATGCTTAAGTAAAATACGTAGATTGATCAATCGGAATTTAGATAATTGAGTCTATGTCTTGTTCTGATTTAGACTGATAAGCGAAGTGTGCCCCTATGCTTCTCATCGATCACTTTAGGGCCAAACGACCATCGTTCCGGGGAAAACACACAGCAGAACGATCGTAATAACCTGGCTAAGCTTGTTTGATTAGAGATGCATGATTATGAAATTACTTCTGATTTTTAGTCTCATACTTCAAAAGCCATAGATGACAGAAGCTTAGGAAAAGTGATGGATTTGTGATCAAGTGGGCTGCATAACTCGATCGAGCAAAGCGTAAAAGAGAGTGGATGCCAGACCTAACGTGATCAACTCATGGAGGCAAGACAATGAAACTGCGATGGAAAACACTCTTTGTACAAGTTGCAATTTGGGCAGTCTCAGAAGTTGCGCTGACCTGTGTTGGAATTGATGACTTAGCTGACTACAGTGAATTTATTCTCGATCGCAAACAAGCCTTCATCGAAGCCATCTCAAAATCTACTCCCTTCGCAACTGCTCCTTTTCCTTTCTGTCCTAAAGTTTCTGTTCTGATCGCTTGACTGAGTAAAACCGTGAAACGTTTCGACACAAAGTCAGGAGTTTTAATGGTTTACGGTTCGCAAGATTGAAATGATTAATCCAGGCTAGATTGGGCAGATGTAGCCGCTATGAGAGCTAGGTTATCTGTAGTTCACCTATCAGTGTCGATCCTTACTTCTACTTCTAGTAGGACAGCATTTGAGTTTGTAACGTTCTACATGCAAGAATTCAAAAATTGCCTCATTTCGTTAGAATCTATCGAGAGGAATAAATCTAGGTTATACCTTTAGGGGGCGGAAACTTCTCGAAGTTCTTATCTAAAAGTCATTCTCCAGGCAGACAGAGATTCGGATATTCTTCCTCTAAACTGCTTTACATCAGATAGATCAATCAGCATTTTGAAATAACTTATTTTCTGAGGTCTACCCCTGTTTGTTGAATTTTTTGGAGATCAAGCGATGCCATCAATCCGTGTTGTTTTAGTAGAAGATCATGATCTGACTCGGTTTGGAGTCCGGGCAATGCTGCGCGAGCATGGCAACATTGAACTGGTTGGAGAAGCGCGAGATGCAAAATCGGGGCTAAAAGTAATTCAAGAGACTCATCCGGATGTCGCGATCGTCGATATCGGTCTGCCGGATATGAATGGAGTCGAACTGACGCAGCAGGTGAGAGCGATGCAAGCTGAAGCAGGTGTTTCTCCAACAAAAGTTTTGATCATGACGATGCAAGATGATCAAGAAGTTGTATTAGCAGCATTCGCAGCAGGTGCAGATTCTTACTGCATGAAGGATATTAGTGGTGATCGTTTAAGCGAAGCGGTGGCATTAACGGCAGAGGGACATGGATGGATTGATCCAGCGATCGCGAAGATTGTGCTGAAACAAGTCCAGACAAACAGCCCAACTTCAGCCCCGGCTTCAACCGTGACGATCAATCGATTGTCTGAAGAAGAAAGCCAAAGCATCTCGACTTATCCCATCACAGCTCGCGAACTTGATGTTTTGACTTTGATTGTAGATGGACGCAGTAATGCAGAAATCGCAGAGCGGCTCTACATTACCGTTGGAACCGTCAAGACTCATGTTCGCAATATTCTCAACAAGCTGTGTGTGAGCGATCGAACTCAGATTGCAGTTCGAGCATTACGTGCAGGATTAGTTCAGTAATTATAGGAGTCGATTGAAGCTCTGAGATTGGAGCAGTGCAATGGAGACTGAGCAAATCGCATCACGCTTAGGGACAAGATACTATCGCTGATTCTATTTCTCTCTGAGATTTACTCTTCCCCCAAAGGATAGATCTGCTCCCCCATCAGACAATGCTAAATTGACCTCATCTTAAAGAAAACGCGGAAGCGAACTTAACCATTCTCTTTTAGCGATATGCCTAACCAATCCAACGGATACTCATTGTCTTTTGGATCTATATGAAACTAAACCCTTGAAAGCCCTGAGCGATTTTGCTGAGGGCTTTCAAGGGTTTGAAAGTAGATTTCAAAGTGGAGCGGATGAATGTGTATCAGTGATCACTTTTAATCTCCCCGCTTAACACAAATTATGAAGAACATTGAGCACAAAGTGCAACTCTAGAGCACCCGCTGTAAGCTGGATTTCAAAGCCACCTGACAAACCTGTAGAACCAAAACTTTTGGTCGCTACGATAATGGATTTAATTAGGTTGAGAAGGTAAACGAGGATGCGGAGATCGCGCTTGCTAGGAGCCTTAAGACGCTGGTTTTTCTCCAGCCACCACTTCCATCAACGGGTAGCACGGGCTGCTAGTCATATCACGATGTCAGTTGCCTGTCTCGTCCTCCTAGGCTGGAGCTTTGATATTCCGGTTTTGAAAGAATTCTTTCCCGGTATGAGCACGATGAAGGCAAATACCGCGATCGGGCTGCTCTTGGCTGGATTATCCCTCGGACTCCAAACTCGACAACGCTACAATTTGCGAACGATTCGAGCCGCGCAAGGCTGTGCGATCGTCGCTACCATCATTGCTTTTCTGACCCTCTGTCAGTATAGCTTCGGGTGGGATCTTGGTATTGATCAACTGCTCTTTCACGCACGACCCGATGCTGCTGAAACGTTATATCCGGGTCGGATGGGGGTGAATACAGCGATCGATCTCGCTCTGATCGGAATCGCACTTTGGCTATTGAGTCAGCCTGCCCAGATGACGGAGGAGCGCGGCAAAATAAATCGCTTGATTGTTGCTCAACTCCTTGCGATCGCGGTCGGTTTGATGTCCCTACAAGCTGTGATTGGGTATGCCTATCAGGTGCAAGTCTTTTATCAATCCCCAAGGTTGACGACCGGAATGGCGCTGCATACTGCACTTACCTTTGGCATTTTAACGATCGGAATGCTGGCACTCAAAAGCGAACAAGGAGTGATGCGATCGCTCACCAGTCCGCTCGTCGGGGGCGTTGTCGCACGACGGTTTATTCCGACTGCAATTGTGATTCTGGTCATCCTAGGCTGGCTAATTTTGCAGGGGCAAAAGGCAGGATGGTATGACTCAAATTTTGCGGTGTCGCTGATGGTGATGACGCTCATTGCTGCATCGTTGGGACTGGTGGGGCGAAATGCTGATACCCTCAACCGAATGGATCGCGATCGCAGACGATCGTTCGATCAGTTACGTTCGAGTGAAGAACGGCTGCAGCTGGCACAAATGGTGACGGAAACGGGCACTTGGGAGTGGAATGTTCAGACAGGGAAAATCGTTTGGTCACACCCTTGCTATCCTCTCTTTGGCGTTTCATCGACGGAGACAGATTTGCTGACAGCGTTTATGTCAAAAGTTCATGCCGAGGATCTGCCGACTATCCAAGCCGTTGTGCAGCAGCGAACGACACTGAATGCTGTTGAACTTGAGTACCGCTATCACCATCCAGAACGAGGATTGCGCTGGATGTTTAGCCGAGCCAGAGCCGCTTCTGATAATCCTGCACTGCTGCGCGGCATTTCGTTGGATATCACCGATCGTAAACAGGAGCAGCTAGAACGCGCCCAAACTCAGGAAACGATTTGCCGACAACTCGCCGAAATTGAGGCGATCTACGATACGGCTCCGGTTGGGCTAGGTCTTTTTGATCGAGATTTGCGCTTTGCTCGGATCAATCAACGCTTAGCCGAAATTAATGGATTGTCGATCGCAGATCATCTCGGTCGGACAGTTCGAGAGATTGTCCCCGATCTTGCAGATGAAGCAGAACCATTACTCCGCCGGGTGCTAGAGACGGGCGAACCATTGCTGAATCTAGAGATTATGGGTGAAACGGCTGCTCAACCTGGCGTTCAGCGAACCTGGCTCGAAGATTTGTATCCACTCCGAGATGCAGCAGGACGACCGATCGGCATCAATGTGGTAGTTCAAGAAATCACGCAGCGCAAGCAAGCAGAGATTGCGCTGCGTGACAAAGAGCAGCAGTTAGAGCAACTCAGCAACTCAATGCCGCAGTTTGTCTGGATATGCGGTGCTCACGGAGAACTTGAATATGTGAATCAGCAATGGTGCGACTATTCAGGATTGAGCCAAGAACAAAGTCATGATCAGACTCTCATTGTTAGCCATTATCATCCAGACGACCAAGCCTCTGCCTCCGCTCAATGGGAAACAGCGCTAGCAACACAGCAACTCTTTGAGTTTGAAGGACGATTACGATCGACAGAAGGCATGTATCGCTGGTTTTTAATGCGGGCAGTGCCCGTTTTCGATGATCGTCAACAATTGCAGCGATGGTATGGCACTTCGACCGATATCCACGATCGCAAACTGGCTGAACTCAACGATACCTTCCTCAATCATCTCGATGCTCAGTTGCGGCAGTGCTCTGAGCCAGAAGCGATGATGTGGGAAATTGTGAGTTGTTTAGGTCATTATCTCAACGTCGATCGCTGCCTGTTACATAGCGTTGATTTAGAAGCGGGAATCACGACGATTCGGCAAGATTGGCGGCAAGCAGATCTCGAAAGTATCGCAGGCGTTTATTCACTGTCGGAGTACATTCCGCCAGAGATTATTCAGTGCTATCAAGCGGGTCAGTCCCTTGTCGTTGACAATGTGGAAACGCACAGCAGCACGGTGCCCATTGCTCATCATTTGCTTGAGCGGCAGATTCGGGCTTTGATTGGAGTTCCCTGTATTGAGTCTGGGCGTTGGGTCGCATCGCTGACGGTGCATTCCCGCGCGATTCGAGAGTGGCGATCGGATGAGGTCAGACTCTTGCAATCTGTGGGAGCACGTTTTTGGGCTTTGATTCGGCAAACGCAAGCCATGCAAGCTCTGCGAGAAAGCGAAGCTCGATTTCGCACCTTGGCAGATAACATTGCTCAACTCGCCTGGATTGCAGACGCGAGTGGTTCAGTTTTTTGGTACAACCAGCGCTGGTTTGAGTACACCGGGATTACGCTCGAAGAAATGCAGGACGGGGGGCGACAGGTTGTGCAACATCCCGATCACATCGAGCGGGTGACTCAGCGATTTCGCCACGCAATTAAAACGGGTGAAGTCTGGGAAGATACGTTTCCGTTGCGGGGTCAGGATGGACAATACCGATGGTTTCTCTCTAGAGCCATTCCGATTCGAGATGAGCAAGGCAATATCTTGCGTTGGTTTGGTACCAATACAGACATCACCGATCGTAAACAGCTCGAAGATGTTTTAGCGGCGCAAACTGAAGAACTCATGCGCACCAATCGGCTCAAAGATGAATTCCTGGCTGCGCTGTCTCACGAACTCAGAACGCCACTGACTCCAATTTTGGGATGGACGCGGCTGATGCAAGATCACAAGCTCAACCCTGCGAAAACGGCTGAAGCACTCGACATTATTCAACGTAGCGTCAAACAGCAAATTGCTTTAGTCGATGATCTCCTCGATGTCTCTAGTGTGATTCAAGGCAAACTGCATCTGAAATTACAGCCATTAGATTTAGCAAATGTCGTGGCTCATGCGATCGAGACGGTGCAGTTTACCGCTCAAGCCAAACGCATCGAAATTGAAGTGGATAACACTGCGGCGTTGCCTGTGCTTGGAGACGGTGATCGCTTACAGCAAGTCTTCTGGAATCTGCTCAACAACGCTCTGAAGTTCACGCCCGAAGACGGACGCATCAAAGTCGAGTCATCGATTTTCATTCATCGAAATGGGATTCGTTCTGTTCAAGTTCGCGTCATTGATACGGGAATTGGGATCGCGCCTGAGTTTTTGCCGCATGTGTTTGACCATTTTCGACAAGCAGATAGTAGTTCATCCCGCCGATTTGGTGGGTTAGGATTGGGGCTGTCGATCGTCCGGCATTTGGTGGAACTGCACGGTGGCACAGTCAGTGTCGAAAGCCCTGGAATCGGACAAGGCACAACTTTTATGGTGCGATTTCCATACCACACGAACTGTTTGCAGCGCAGCGCACCAAATGATCTAGCGGATCTTGCCCCGATGCCTCTTAACGCATCTCCAGCGATCGCGCCTGTTATTTCAGCGCCAGCCGAAGTCCTCGCTTCAGAAGTTCAACCGAGTGCTAATCTCACAATCACTTTAAAGGGACTGCATATTCTGGTCGTGGATGACGATCAAGACAATCTAGAACTATTGCGCTTTTTGCTGGAAGAATATGGTGCGATCGTGACTGCTCAACTTTCAGCGATCGATGCGCTCGACTTCCTCTGCCAAAAACAACCCGACCTGATTATCAGTGATATTGGGATGCCTCAAGTGGATGGTTTTGAATTTATTCGCCGCGTGAGATCGCTGCCACAAGCCAGAGAAATTCCCGCCCTAGCACTCACGGCATATGCTCAGATAGAAGACGAGGCGCAAGCGATTTCATCCGGTTTCCAGGGGTTCATTACGAAGCCAATTGATCCGCTGGAATTACTCTCAAAGCTGATCCGCTTGCTCAAGCCTTAACTCTCGTGAAAATATTGCTCAGAATGAGCTAGCTCATAGAAACTTTTCTCAGCCTGCGGCATAGTAATAGTCAACCGCATTCATGTTGCGGAGTGGGACATAGAGGAATGGGGGGAGCCTAGACTCGGATTGCTCCGTATTTCACCACTTCTCCACTTCCCTATCAGATTGATTGTAATGAACGAGTAGAGGAACATAGATCATGGTGACAACTTCAACCCATTCTCCATCCTTTAGCACTCAACTCAAAGAGTGGATTGATTACAGCAAACCCGGTGTGACTCGAAAAACGATTGTCAAAGATACCCAACCCGCGATCGCGCTCTTGTGTTTGACAGCAGGAACAGAACTAGCTGAGCATACGGCTCCGCGCACAGTTTCGCTGGTGGTGATTGAAGGGCGGGGCACATTTACCCTAGAAGGACGCGAAATCGTCATGGAGCCTGGGGTGTTGATTCACATGTTGCCGAATACCCGTCATGCAGTGCGAGCCGAAGAAAATCTGGCATTTTTGCACCTATAGCTCAACTTCGCCATGAGCAATACTGTGTAAGGCTTGTTGATTGAGAATGGTAATTTTTCCGCCTCGACGGTAGGAGACAATCCCCTGCATCTGCTTAAATAACCGAACGCATTCTTCGTAAGTAATGCCAATTCTTCGAGCCATGTGATAGTGAGATTGCAGATTAACCTCAGTTTCCTGTGTAAGATTCATCTGCTGCTCGGTGGCAGCGTCTTGAATCAATCGAGCCAGCCGCACGATCGCTCGTTCAGACACTAAACCATGCACCGTTTCGTGGAGTTGTTGTAGACGTTGATTAAAAACTGCCATCATACTGAGGGCAATCTCTGGAGTCATCTGAATTGCTTTGAGTAAGGTTTCGCGTTTCACCGTTAGCACTTGCACTGAGCTTTCTGCAATCACCGTTGCAGGTGCAATAGCGTTACCGAACAGGGCAGGAGCCGCAAAAAACTCTCCAGTACTCAAAATCCGCAGTAGAGTTTCTTTCCCGGTCGTTGCTGTCTTTACAACTCGCAATTTGCCTTCTATCAGCGCATACAGGGTAGCAGAGAGACGATCGTTCTCCTGCATAATCATTTCACCAGCTTGATAATGCTGCACGTTTGCATCCGGTAGCAATTGAGCAGCTTGTTCTGGGTTGAGATGTGCAAATATCGCAACCTTGGCAAGTTGCTCGATCGTGGCTTTCATCGGCGAATATTCAGAGCTTGCAGCAGTTTGTCAGAATGAGCATAGCGCAATCGTTTCACATAGGAGATGATCCAGTGTCACTGTCATCTAACTTAACTTCGCCTCGATCGTCTTCGCAACAATGGTATCGTCCGACTTTTTCTCCAGAGCATGGAGTCTATGTTGTCTTGTTCGTCTCTTTTCTGACGGGCGCAGCCGCCGCACAAGCTTGGACAAACGAAACAACTTTGGCTCTCGTCTGTGCTTTTTGTGGATTTCAGGCAGAGCATCCTTGGGCGATGCAAATTAGACAGCGCAAGAGTTTGAAATTGCGCTTCTGTCTCTGGGGAAGTATTTACACGATCGCTGCAATGACGATCGCGGTTTCACTTTTGCTCAATTATTCGATGCTGCTCTGGATTTATCTGGGTGCGATCGCTGCCTTTTTTATTGACGCGATTTCAGTCTGGCAGCGAGAACAAAAATCAATCTTCAACGAAGTGATCACCTTTGCGGCAGTGTGTTTATCGGCTCCGTTTGCCCTAATTGCTACGACTGGGACTCTTTCGATGACAGGCATAGGATTATGGCTCCTGAATACCCTGTTCTTTGCTGGCACAATTTTTACGGTTAAGTTTCGCAAGTCGAAAACACCGACAATTGTTCCAAGTAGTTTGTATTATGCGATCGCGACTGGAATCGTGCTTGGGCTGTGGGGGTTAGGTTGGCTTGCTCCGCTGACATCTGCGGCATTTGTGATTGCTTTATGCAAATTTGCGATCGTGCTGGCTCAGCAAGATTGGTATCGCACTGCTCGAATTCAATCTATTGCTACACTTGAAACCATCACATCTCTTCTATTTTTGCTGATGACATCCCTCTCGCTACTCCCTGCTCACTTGGGATAGTCGGCGCAATCGTTCCGTAAGAGAGACGCTATTTGCATCAAAGCTCCTTTTCCCGATGGATTGAGGATGCTGAGACGCGCCTTAATCTAGTAAGCATATTCCCTCAAAATGAGGTCCTCGCGCTGCTAGAGAACTTATGATATTTTCCCCGCTGCATCACACTGCTCATCTTAATTTGACGAAGCTCTTTCAGCGGGCTTCTGGGCTGAGTAGTGCGATCGTGCTCCTCATCGCTGTGCTTGTCTTACTAGGTTGGCAACTGCATCGCCCTTTGTTGACAGGAAGCTTTGCAAACGATCTTGCCCCTATGAGTATCAAAAGCGCGATCGCATTTATTGCAGCGGCGATATCTCTCGGATGCTTGCACTGGCGTTCTAAAGCTTCGCCTGCCCGTTGGATCTCGCCAGTACTGGCGATCGCTGTGATTCTGCTTGGTTTTTTGAGCTTCAGTGAAGCTGGATTGACCTGGCAGCTTGATCATATGGCGTTCTTTTTTCATCTTCAGGCATGGAGTGCACCTTATCCGATCGCGCTGAGTACTGGGCTGAACTTTGTCTTGATTGGAAATGCTCTTTTGTTATCTAGCCGACCTGAGCGAGGATTTCATCGCTTAGCTCAAGCGCTCACGCTGATCACCGCTCTCATTGCTGTCAATGCGTTACTCAACAATGTGCATCCGATTGGGTTGCCGCCTGCTCATCCTGTTTCGACGATGGCACTGGCAACCGCATTTACGTTTTTAGTGTTGAGTGCAGGAATTCAGGCGTTGCACTTAGATGAAGCAGTAATGCGGGTGATGCAGATTAGTGATGGGTCGAGTGAAGGCATGGTGTGCCAACTGCTGCTCGCCGCGATCGCGCTCTCGGTACTTGAAGCATTCGTGACCTTGTGGGGACAACCTCAAGCGCCAGGAGATACTCTGTTTCATTTGTCATTTCTGACGATTAAAACTGCCTTAATCTTTACGCTGCTCGTTGGCTGGAGCGTTTCACTGCTTACTCGTATTCGTCAAGATTATCAGCAGGCGGAAGCCGTGGTTGAAGATCATGAAACCTGGGTAGAGCTTGCACAGGAAGCGGCTCACTTGGGGCGATGGAATTGGGATATTGCACAGAATCAACTGCAATGTTGTGAGTACCAAAAGCAGCTATTTGGCATTGCCTCTGAGAGCTTTGAGGAAACTTATGAAGCATTTCTACGCTGTATTCATCCCGACGATCGAGCTTTGGTGCAGCACCATCTGAATGATGCGATCGAGACGCAACAAGACTACTACGACGAGTTTCGAGTCGTCTGGGGCGATCAAAGTGTGCATTGGATTGCGTCTAAGGGACGCTGTTTCTACACAGCAAAAGAGCGATCTGTCCGCATCAGTGGCGTGAGTTTTGAGATTACAGAACATCGGCAACTGCAAGAGGAGCGAGATCGCTTATTTCGCTTAGAACAAACTGCCCGTGTCCGCGCAGAATCTGCCAATCGCATGAAAGATGAATTTCTCGCGATTTTGTCACACGAAATTCGCACCCCGCTCAATTCTGTACTCGGCTGGATTCACTTATTGCGATCGCGATCGCTCAAGCCTGATACGGTTGCGCAAGGCATTGATGCCCTCGAACGGAATGCCGAAGCCCAAGCCCAAATCCTTGAAGATCTACTGGATATGGCGCGACTGGCGCAAGGTCGGCTCCAGTTACAGCTTTCTCCAACTCGGTTAGCAAGCGTGATTGAAACAGTAATTCGCACGATTCGCCCGGCAGCCCAAGCGAAACGAATTCACATTCACACGGATTTTGATCCCCAAATCGATCAAGTCCTCTGCGACCCAAATCGAATGCGGCAGATTGTATGGAATCTGATCTCGAATGCCGTGAAATTCACGCCTGCTGAAGGGAGGGTAAACGTGACCTTAACCCGAGTGGATGACGGTATTCAAATTCAAGTCAGCGATACGGGTCAAGGCATTCATCCTGAGTTTCTGCCGTATGTTTTTGATCGATTTCGGCAGGAAGATAGTACACTCACGCGCAGTTATGGCGGTTTGGGATTGGGGTTAGCATTAGTTCGCTATCTCGTTGAACTGCATGGAGGAACAGTTGAAGCAGCAAGTCTAGGAGTCAATCAAGGGGCAACATTCACGGTGAAATTGCCTCTTAGAGACGGCATGAATCAGGGAGATTACGATCGAGATGAGGGTTGATGTGTCAGATCTTGCAAGTTGGGGCTGTGATATGAACTGTGTCATCCCAAATTGATTTGTAGCATTGACCAATTGATTCGGTCTCAGGAGCAATGCTTCAAAGATCAAAAATTGATCGAATCCGTTTGCGAATCTGTTCAAACGTTGTTTCTTCTTTCGTTTCTTCTACGACCGCGACTCCTAAACTTCTGAGCGATTCTTGTCGCTGAGACAGCGCTTCAGCAATTTGGTCGGCTAACGTGCGATGCTGTCTCAATAAGCTATGTAGATTATCATGATCGACAACAAATAGAATCGTATCTTCGATCGTGCGGAGTGTAGCAGTCCGCGGCGTGCCGAGCAATAAAGACATCTCTCCAATAAATTCACCTGCTCGGCGAACAGCAACTTGCTGATCGATCGATTCGACGACCACTTCAACTGCACCGGACAGAATGAGATAAAATGCATCGCCTGGATCAGATTCGCGCGCAATGACCTGACCTGCTGCTAGCTTCTGACGATACCCTTTTTCAATCACCTGGCGAAGTTCTACGTCTGAACAGTTCTGAAAATAGCTCACTTTTTTGAGCAAATCTCGCAAAAGCCACCCGCCAATCGGTTGGTCAGACGTTGTAATTTCTGGAACTGAGCCATTTTGATGCGTTTGATTGAGGAGTTGCACCAAAATTGGCAAATGGTTGAACACGATATCAGTTGGCGCTGCTTTCGTATCAATTCCGCGATCGCGAAACTCAGCTTCAATTAAAAATCGCAGTGCGCTCTGAACTGACTCCATCTCAATCGGTCGCTCGATCCAAACGAGCAGTTCAAACCGTAACATCGAATTCTCAGCATCTAACCCCTTAAAGTACACTTCGGGTAGAGGCGAGCTTAAAACGCGCGATTCTTGACGCGATGCTGCAAGTAGAGCTTCCATCACTGCTAAAGAATCGCTTTCATCCACAACAGACACGGGCAGAACAATGCGACATTCTGAGCTGCGATAGCTCCAGTTCACGACGTTATTGTCCAAAAATCGGCTATTCGGCACAATCACATATACCCCATTAATTGTCCGAATCGTGGTGCTGCGAATCGAAATTTCTTCGACAATGCCAGCTAAGTGATCGACTTCAATGTAGTCGCCAACTTTAACAGGTTGCTCAAGCAGAAGGGTAATGCCACTGACAAAGTTACTTGTTAGGTTTTGCAAGCCGAGTCCGAACCCAACCCCGATCGCACCTGCAAACACCGTCAGCGAACTCAGATTAATGCCTGTCGTTTCAATAACAATAAAAAAACCAATAATCGTGATCACATAACTCACGATCGTAGACAGCGATTCTCGGGTTCCAATATTTAAGCCAAATCCTGGAAAGACTCGCTGTTTTAGAAGCTGTTTAATTAAATTAGAAATGACCAGCACCAGAATCACTTGGACAAGTAATTCGATAACCGATCCCATCGAGAACTGCTTTCCCCCAAAAGTAAATAAATGAGTTGAGAAAAAGCTAGAAAACTCCTCAGGCAAGCCTTGCATGACGATTCTGTTGAGAAGTTCCTGAAATTCCATAAAGATTAGAGGGCTGCAGTACTGTACTTCAAAGAGAATAAATCATCTCTGCAAATGAAATGTTACCGTCTTGGGGATGAATTGTGGTCGGTTCATCTTTCTGAGAGTATTTAACGTGAATTCGGGATAAGAGTTTTTGCCCCTGTGTCGATGCGAATTCCATTCGCCAGCCACCCAAACGTTAACCCGAACTGAGGTTATTTACAGTCAGGATTACATCATTATGTTGTTCGGAAAAATTGTGTTCTAACTTCAGAGGGTTACGTCTATTTCAATTGTCCTTTAAGCTCAGCACTATCTGAATCTACTACTTTAAGTAGCCGAATCCTATTATGTTCATGCCCCTCGACTTTTTACTACGTTTTTTGTCTAATTTGGTGACAGTCGCGATTCTGGGAAGTGGCGCTTATATTTTTTACGAATGGTATCAGGGTGAATTGATTAGCGATCGCTGGTTGTATCTGAGTATTGGGCTATTCGCCTGGTCATTTCTCGGCTTGCTGCCCATTTTACTTCTTCGCCGTCCTGGACGAGATGAGCCTAGTCCACTCCGAAGTGAGCGAGTTCAACGGTTACAACGACCCGATGGCAGTGAAATCAATGTTGAGTTTTATGGGCCTGAACATGCGCCTCCACTGATTTTGACACATGGTTGGGGTCCCGATAGCACGGTTTGGTATTACGCGAAAAAGCAACTTGCTGAGCAGTTTCGAGTCATCGTCTGGGATCTGCCAGGGCTTGGTAAATCTAAGAAGCCCCAGAATCGAGACTACTCGTTAGAAAAGTATGCGCGTGACTTGGAAGCAGTATTAACGTTAGTTGGGGATCAGCCTGCTATCTTACTCGGGCATAGTATGGGGGCAATGATTCTGCTAACGTTTTGCCGCCTGTTCCCTGAGCAGCTAGAGCAGCGAGTCGCAGGCTTAATTCTAGTCGATGGCACTTATACAAATCCTCTCAAAACAGCTTTATTGAATCGGCTATTAGTAGCACTGCAAAAGCCTTTACTAGAACCTTTGCTTTACCTTACGATCGCACTATCTCCGGTTCTCTGGGTGATGAGTTGGTTAAGCTATTTGAACGGAACAACGCTACTCACAACTGAACTTTCTGGATTTACAGGCAGAGAAACACGGGGACAGCTTAATTTTTCTAGTTTGATCGGAATCAAAGCATCTCCGGGTGTATTGGCGCGAGGAGTGCTTGCGATGCTGAGATTTGATGAGACTAACACTTTATCGACGATCGTAGTACCGACGCTCGTTATCGTTGGTAAATCTGATATTGCGACACGCCCTTTTGCCAGCGAGCGTATGAGTACAGCCATTCCTCAAGCACAACTCAGCGTACTGTCTCCCGGAGGACATATGGTACTCATGGAGCGCAACTTACAATTTTCAGACCTGATTCGGGCATTTAGCGCATCTTGTTTAAGATTAACTACATAAGTTAAATCATTCTCTGCTCGTGTCAGAGACTATTCAGCCATGCTCAATCATGAACTCGCCTGGTTGATTCCGGCGCTTCTATCAGCCCTGTTCGCGGCATTAACTGCGATCTTCTCGAAGCTTGGCGTGGCTGAAGTCAACTCAAATCTGGCAACAGCAATTCGGACGGTGATTATTCTCGCGATCGCTTGGGGCATTGTCATCCGTGAAGGCAACTTGCAACAAGCTTTGCATATTCCTCAGAAAGCCTTAGTTTTCTTAGTGGGTTCGGGTATCGCGACCGGATTATCCTGGATTTTCTACTTTCGGGCGCTTCAGCTTGGCACGACTGGATCGGTTGTGGCGATCGACAAATCCAGTTTGGTTTGGGTGATTCTCTTCGCACATTTTTTTCTCGGAGAACCCCTGACGCTCAAAATATTTCTAGGAGTGCTGCTGATTATCGTCGGCACATTAGTTGTAGTCTTGTAGTAAATCATCTTTGATTCCTACTGGTTCAAAGACTCTCTTGATGTTAGGACAACAGGTCGCATTGCCCTAGCACGCTCTGTCGCTACACCTTGAAAAAAATAAAACAATTTAAATCTTATGATCACGCAAACAAGGACAGCAATTCCGCATCCGGTGAAAATCATCATTCTCTGGCTTGTTTTCTTGCTCGGGCTGCTCTTTCATACTGATCTTGGATTGATGCCACTTTTCCATGACCTGAGTGTTGCTGAATCTCAAGCGAAAGATATCGCAGAGGTTACACCAATTTTTTGGGCAATGTTAGGCTTTTTTGTCTTGCCCATGTTCGCGATCGTTGCGACTCTGTTTCTGGATTCAAAACGCTATCGGAAACTCCATTTTGGCTTCACCATTCTCTACACGGTATCGAATTTCTTGCATTTACTCGCAGATTTACTCGTGTCGCCAATTCTCTGGTATCAGATCTTCCTCATGCTGATTTTATTTGTGCTGGGATTACTGATCAATTTTGTATCGTTTCAATGGATGAAAGAGCAAAATCACAGCCAGCCTTGGGAAAATCGAGCCGCATAAGTGTCGTTCTCCAAAAACTGAGAACATCACATTTCAGTCATTTGGAACGTTGTCTACAACGACAACGCAACTTTGTGCCGAAAATTGTCAGTTGTCAGCTGTTCAGTTTCCCGTTCCGCTTGCCTTTTCTAAATAATCTGATCCAAGACACTCCTAATTTGTCAGGTCTGCCTGCATAAACTGCAAATTCCTAACGTGAATTTCATCACAAGCACAAAACCCTACATTCATTAGGAGCTATTGAACCATGAACTTTCGCCACTCCCTCAAAGCAATTCAAGCAATGGGTCTAATGGCAATGACCGCTGCAACCATGACAGCGACTCATATGACAACCAATGTCGCGCCCAGCACTGCCCAAACACCTCCACCGAGATTATTTCAATTCATCAATAAAGGTCTCTACGTTGCTCGCTATCAATTGAGTTACACGGTTAATGGCAGACCTGTCACTCACAAAACAGGGGATGTTGTAATCAACCGATCAGTCAGCTTTAAAGTGCCTTTCAATGCAACCGATATTCGGACTGAAGGCATTCTCTTCACGGGCTTATTTAATGAGACCAGACGAGTCTTTTTTCACCGCTTCCCTACAGTCCCTCAGAACACATGTTTTACTACTTTTGGGACAACATTGCATCCTCAGCAAAACCAAGACTGCCGCTTGTAAGCATAGCAAGTGTGCCATAAGCCGCCGTGAATTTCTGAGCCTGCACTAGATGCGACCTAAATGAAAGGAGAAACCCAATTGGGTAAGTTACTCTAGAGTATTCCTTCAGGATGGCAGCATATTCAACCCTGCTCGCTGCTCTATTCACGCTGGCATTGATCAAAAGAAGCTCTAGGCAAGTGCCCTATGCACTTGCCTAGCTTGTCACCAGAATTTAGCACCTGTTAAAGTCTGACCACTCTTAAGAAATCCAAACACCTCGCGCTACTTCCTCGAATTCCGATGTATTCTAGGCGACTCAGTTTACATCGTTCATCCTAGTATGAAATTCTCGAAACGGCGAGCCGCGAAACGCTCAATACAAAAACGTATTTCTTTGACTGCAAAAAGTCTCATGCTCAGCTTTGGCGCTGTGCTCAGCATTGCTCACACTTCGGTTGCAGAAGTTGTGAATATTACACTTTTACATCTCAATGATATTTATGAAATCACCCCGATTGAAGGAGGTAAACGAGGCGGAATGGCACGGATCGCAACATTGCGAAAACGGCTTCTTGCTAGGAATCCCCGAACGTTTACTATGCTTGCAGGTGATGCACTGAGTCCATCCGCGCTAGGCACTGCAAAAATTAATGGTAAACGTCTCGCAGGTCAGCAAATGGTTGCTGCTATGAATGCAGTTGGCTTCGACTACGCGACTCTGGGAAATCATGAATTTGACATTACGAAAGAAGAATTTTTACAACGTCTTAGTGAATCAAAATTTAAATGGTTTTCGAGCAATGTCGATAATGAGTTTGGGCAGCCTTTTCCGAATGTAGAACGCGCTCCGATCATCATTACCCAAGGCGATCGCGGTAACACAGTTCGCATTGGATTAATTGGACTAACGATTGATAGTAATCCCGCTCAATATGTCCGCTATCGTGACCCGATTGAAACTGCAAAAGCTCAAGTTGCTGCAATGCGTGGAAAAGTAGATGTAATTGTGGCTCTGACGCATCTCAGTCTTGCAGAAGATCAGCAGCTTGCGGTTGCTGTTCCCGAAATTGATCTGATTCTGGGTGGACACGAACATGAGAACATTCAGCAATGGAGATTTGTTCAGCGCCCAACTCGATCGGCTCGCTGCTTGGACCGAGGAACTCCGATTTTCAAAGCAGATGCCAATGCTCGAACCGTTTATATTCATACGCTCAGATACGACACGACGAGCCGCTGTCTGACGATCGACTCTCGACTGCAACTGATTACCGATGCGATTCCTGATGATCCGACGACAGCTAAGGTTGTGCAAGAGTGGCAGCAGAAAGGGTTCCAAGGCTTTCGCGATAGTGGATTTGATCCGGCTCAAACCATTGCGACGACCTCTGAATATTTAGATGGACTAGAAGAAAGCGTTCGCAATCGATCGACGAATTTGACTGATCTGATTGCAAAATCAATGCTTCGAGAAGTTGGAGATGCAGAACTTGCAATTTTTAACAGTGGGAGCATTCGGATTGACGATCGCATTCCACCCGGAAAAATTACCCAGTATGATGTGATTCGGATTTTGCCATTTGGTGGGAAAGTACTCTCGGTGGAAATCCCCGGAGAATTGCTGAAACGAGTGTTAGATCAAGGTCGCGCAAACCGAGGTGCAGGTGGATATTTGCAAATGGCGAATGTGCGATATGACGAAAAGTTAGGATGGTTGATTCAAGAGCGATCGCTTCAGACGAACCGAAGTTATAGAATTGCAATCAGTGAGTTTCTGATGAGTGGCAACGAACAAAATCTTGGATTTTTGTCGCTGCAAGCGCCCGGAGTGAAGCTGATCGCAGAAAAACGAGATATTCGATTTGCTGTGATTCAGGAAATGCAAGCCATGAAGTAACAGGCAACCCTCTAGAGAGTGAGGTTGCAAAAAGTAAATTAGACCACGATTGAACGAGCGCCCCGTTAGGAGTTTTTTATGAGCCAAACTGTCTCTGATCCGTTAGTTGATAAAGTTGTCGAAACGCAGTATCCGATCGAAGCTGTGATCCAAAATCGCTGGAGTCCGCTTGCGTTTTCGGATCGTCTCGTCGAGCCAGAAAAACTGAGAAGTGTGCTAGAAGCCGCACGCTGGGCAGCTTCTTCTTACAACGAGCAGCCGTGGAATTTCATTGTTGCGACAAAAGACAATCCAGCAGAATTCGATCGGCTCTTAAGCTGTTTAGCAGAAGGCAATCAAGAATGGGCGCAGAGTGCTCCTGTGCTGATGATTTCGGTTGCTAAGCTCAATTTTGAGAAGAATGGAACTCAGAACCGTCACGCCTTTCATGATGTTGGAGCAGCCGAGGCAAATTTAGCGATTCAAGCGACTGCGCTAGGACTGCATGTTCACCAAATGGCAGGCTTTGATGTTGAAAAGGCAAGAGAACTATATGGTATTCCTCAAGGTTATGAGCCTGTCGATGCAGTCGCATTAGGCTATCTCGGCGATCCTTACAGCCTGTCGGATAAATTGCAGCAAAGATTATCGGCTCCGCGATCGCGCAAACCTCTAGAATCATTTGTGTTTACAGGACGTTGGCAACAATCTTCAAATCTGCTGAGATAGCTCCAGCGGTTGACCATCTTGAAAGACGAGCAATTCACCGGGTTGTATCACTGTCCAGGTTTCATTATCTGTCAATGAAGTCGTGGCAATGACTGCAACCCGATCGCTCGATGTCGTTAGCTCTTGAAAATCAACGGTAACATCTTCATCAATCAGGTGTGCTGCGGCAAACGGAGCTTGTCGGACAATGTAGCAAAGTTTGGTTGAGCAATGAGCAAAGAAGTGTTCACCGTCAGAAAGTAAGTAGTTAAAGATGCCATGTTGAGCAATCTTCTGTGTGATCGATTGCAAGGCAGCATAGAGTTCTGCGATCGCAGGTTTTCCATCAGGAAATTGTTGCCGAATGTAGTTGAGCATCAGACAAAATGCCTGCTCGCTGTCGGTTTGTCCGACCGGACGATAAAACCCTTTGTGATCGTATTGCAGCGATGGTAAATCTCCATTATGAGCGAATACCCAATAGCGTCCCCACAATTCTCGGCGAAAAGGATGGCTATTTTCTAACCCAACGGCTCCAATTGTTGCTTTCCGAATATGCGCGATCACATTCATCGATTTGATCGGATATTGACGAATAAAGGCAGCGATCGGAGAAGAACTTGAGGGATTATCATCGAGAAAAATCCGACATCCTAAGCCTTCAAAAAAAGCGATCCCCCAGCCGTCTTTATGATCGTCTGTCTTCCCACCCCGCGCACAAAATCCTTCAAACGAGAAGCAAATATCGGTGGGCACATTACAGTTCATCCCCAATAACTGACACATGATGACTCCCTAAACTCACACACTTACATTTGAGTGTGCGATCGCTTGTTCCCGAGTTATACCATTTTGGCTTGGGGGAGACTGATTTTAGGGCGAGTTTTTGTTGCCACTTTGTATGATTGATCAAGGAAATCGCTTCTTTTGTTCTGTTTCTTCTACAAGTTGCGCGATCGCGGTAAATAACGCCCTTGCGGGTTTCCTAAGATTTGTCCTCGATCGTAAATTAGGTTCCCTCGCAAGAAGGTCTGCTTGACTCGTCCGGTTAGCTCCATCCCTTCAAACGGTGTATATCCTTGTTGTGACAGAGATTCAGCAGCATGAACTACAAAGGTTTCATTCGGATCAACCAGCACTAGGTCAGCATCATAGTCGATCGCAATATCTCCCTTTTGCGATAATCCAAATCGTTGAGCCGGATTCCAGCACAGTAACTTTGCGATTTGATTGTAGGACAGCCCCCGCTTGCTCCCTTCACTGACCACTCCAGACAGTAAGTATTCTGTTCCGCCAAAACCTGCTTTCGCAAGCCAAATGTTCTCTGGATCTTGAAGGCTGGCTTTCTTCTCCGCAGAACAGCAAGCATGATCGCTGACAATCCAATCGATCTGACCTTGAATCACCGCATTCCACAGCGCTTCAACATCCGATCGCGGTCGAATCGGAGGATTGACTTTTGCCCATTTGCCTGTCGGCGTTTCGACATCTAAGAGAAGATGACCTACTGTAACTTCTCGCTTGAAATTGATATGAGGAAAGATCGTTTGCATCATCAGTGCTGCCTCGATCGCTTTACGAGAACTCAGATGCAGCAGATTGATATTGACACAGTTCGTTTCATGAGCGAGATAAGATGCAATACAGATTGCTAACCCTTCGGAATGCGGCGGACGAGCAGCACTGTAGGCACTGAGTCCTGTAAGACTTGAATCTTGCTGAACTATCTTGGTGTAAGCATTCAGAATATCAGCGACTTCACAATGGAGACTGAGGCTAATTGCCTCATTGGGATAGCGCTCTCGGAGTTTAGACAAGCCTCGCATAATAAATTCAAAATGAGCAAAATCATAGCGCTCTTCTTTGTTGATCATTAAGAAGAGATTTTGCTGATCAGACAAACCATGCAAGCCATAGCCTCCATAGAACATGAAGATTTTGAACGACGCAACGCCATGCTGTTCAAATAGCCATTGCATTTCATCAATATGTTGAGCACTGATCGGTGCAATGTGATAGCTATAGTCAACAAAAAAGTTACCTTCTGATAGAGAAAGTACCTCTGGAAAAAAATCTTTGTACGAGCCTCCTTTGTTCAGGTAATACTGTCCGGTGCGCATGTAATTGAGGCTCGTCGTTACGCCTCCCATTGCAGCAGCTTTACTTTCTGCGATCGCATCTTGTTCAAGGGGTCGATAAATTCCAATATGCATGTGAGCATCGACTACACCCGGAAAGCCAAGCAGATTTTGAGCATCGAGGACTTCTTTGGCTTGGTCAGCACTGATTTTGGGTGAAATTTGAACGAATTTCCCGTCTTTGATCCCTAAGTCGAGACACTCAACTTCAGATTGGTTGGGGCGGACAACCCGCACCTTTTTGATCAGTTTATCCAGCAGATTCACAACGCCTCCAAAGCTCTTAGAATGAAGTGAGATTCTAGGTTGGGAGCAAAACCTATGGCACAGTTTAACGAGTATCATTTCGATCCCAAACAGTTTTCTTTCCTAAATCTTCTTCAGGAAAATTGGCAAGCGATTCGAGATGAATTTATTTCATTCAGGCAGAATGCTTCTCCCGAAGAAATAGAGCTTGCCTTCAATGTGATGGGGCCAAAAAGTAAAACAATTAAAACAAAAGGTAAGTCGAAATATAGTGCGTTTGGTGTGCTATTTCAAGGAATGTTTATTGAACAATATATTCAGGCACATCACCTTACATATCCGCAGTATGAGTTACAGAATGTCTCGGAAAAAGTACTTGAGTTAAGAGAGCACTATTTCCCGAAGCTAGCAACCGCGATCGCGCAAACGAACGCTCTGTACGAGGATGTTTTGAGAAACGTCTATTTTGGAACGTTTCTGCCGGGGTTAGATGTGAAGCTGCATGTGAACTACAATCCCCATATGAATCGGGGCTATCTCGGTTTGATTGTGCCAGAAGGCGATATTGCGATGAAAATCTGTCATGACAAGCTGTACTGGCATGAGGGCGAGTTTATGGTGCTCGATCATAGCTATCCGCACTGCCCGCATAACTATACAGACCATGAAAGAACGGTGCTAGTCGTCGATTTCTTCAAAACGGATCAACCGAGAGAAGATGTCGTTCGATTTGAGCAAGAGTTAGTCAAGCAGCGGATGGCGGAAGATCCTTATAGCTTGGGTGTTTTTGGCAAGAATGACAAAGCCAAGCCTGAAGACTTTGTTCTATATGGTCTAAGTCATCAGTTGGAATGGGACAAAGGATTGGGGGCTTAGTTCGATTTGCCATCGCTGCCGAGATACTCTCGATAGCCACAAATTTTGTCTCCGCGTACATCGAAAGAAACTGCAACGCGATTTTTGTACGGCGTTCCCCGCATCAGTCCTTGATCGCGGAACTCGAATACGACTGTCGTTTCGTTGCTAGTGACACGATCGAGGGTCAATGTTAAGCCCTGCTCGTAAACTTCAGAAACATAGTTAAAAAACTCGATCGCGCGTTCCTTCCCGACATTTAATCCCAAAAATTTCCCAAGCGGAAACCAGAACGAAAAATCATCGGTCAGCATATCGAAAAAAGCTTGCCAGTCTCCGGTCGCAAGTCCATGCTCAAAATGCGTGAATGCTTGCTGAGCAACAGCTAATGTATTGGCAGATTCTGAGGTCATACTAAAATGGCTCTAACGTTGTTCTAGAGGTTGATCATGGCAACTCGTGAAGTCATTGTCCCAAAAGGGATGGAAATGTTATACGAACGCTATCATTATTGTCCTGGTATTAAAATTGGTAACACTTTGTATATCGCTGGACAAGTTGGTCGAGATGAAAATATGCAAGTCGTAACGGAACCGGAAGCACAATTTGTTCAAACTTTTGAAAATGTCAGAAGAGTCTTAGATGCTGCGGGTGCAACGTTTGATCATGTTGTTGAAATGGTAACTTACCATGTGACGAGTCCAGAATTGTATGCTGCATCAGAGCAACAACCTTTTACAATTCCTTATCTCGCGTTGTTCATGCAGGTGAAAGATCGCTATTTTACGAATCCTTATCCCACTTGGACAGGAGTTGGAGTGACAACGCTTTCGACTCCTGGGTTAATTGTAGAAATTAAATGTACAGCCGTTCTGATGCCCTAGAATTTTACGACGACCTTGCCGCAGTTCTGACCACTGAGGAGATACTCGACGGCATCCGGTATCGCCTCAATGCCATGAAATTTTCTAGGATCAACCGCGACCTTGAGCTTACCTGTGTAAAACAGATCGAGTAAGCGATCGCGGGCTTCCTCGGCATATTCAGAAAAGTGCGGCATCAAAAATCCTCTCACTGAAGCAGATTTCCAAAATAACTTCTGATAAATTCGCGGTTGAGTCACAGATTCTAAATCATTCGCATACTCAGAAATAAAACCAACAACAACCAATCGCCCTCGAACTGCTAAATGATTCACACAGGTATCGAAAGTTTGTTGTCCAACGCAATCAAAAGCTAAATTAACTCCGTTGGGATATTCTTGTTGGAGAACGGTATCGAGCGTTTCGTTTCGATAATTGATGATGCGATCGCATCCCAAACTTTCCAACAATTTTGCTTTTACTTCAGAGCCACAAACCCCAATCACATGATTTCCAGCAAGTTTAGCAAGCTGCACCGCAATATGTCCGACACCTCCGGCTGCGGCTGTTACTAAGACAGTTTCACTGCTTTTCATCTCTCCAACTTTTTCGAGGGCAACGAGTGCTGACATTCCAGTAGGCATCAGTGTGAGAACTTCAGGAATAGCTTCGCGAATTTTGATCGCTTGGTGTGCAGAAATCACTTGGTATTCGCGATAACCTCCGCCACGAATGGTTGTTGCAACTGCGTCACCAACTTTTAAGGTATGAACGTCTTGCCCGATTTCTACAACTTCGCCAACTGCTTCAACACCGAGATCAAATGGAGGAGTGAGATTCACGTAAGGAACATTGCCTTTGCATAGTAATGTATCGAATCCAGCATTGATGCCAGCGAATTGATTGCGAATCAGAATTTCGCCAGAATTTGGAGTGGGAATGGGGAGTTCTTGAATGTCGATCGCGCTTCTAAAGTTATCACTCAACCGGGTTGCAATCAGTTTTTTGTAAGTTTTTGACATCATCGCTACTGTAGAGTTCATGGGCAGTAAAAGTAGAGCCTCACCTTCACTGCCGATTTGATCATCCGCTACCTCTCATCCTCTAGTAGGAGCGTTTCTCTGGAGAGCTTGCAGCATTACGCGGTGGCATTTTTAGAATCTCGCGAGCCTGTGTGGGTGTTGCAACTTCCCGACCTAGGATATTTGCCATCTGTGCAACCTTCTCGACTAACTCGCCGTTGTGCGGTGTTCCAAAGCGGGTGTAAGGATGATCGCCTAATCCAATGCCAACGTGACCTCCCAGTGTGATTGCCCAGGCTGCCAAATGCATTACATCCCCATTCCAACACATCACTAGCCAAGGCTCACCTGCGGGAATCGAATCGACTACCGCTTGTAAATTAGAGAGTGTTGGCAGAATGCCACTTGGCATGATTTCCCCTGTGAATACAAATTCCCAAAATGTATTCTCTGGAAGCAGTCCCATTTCTCGAAAGCAGAGTGCTGTACGAATTTGTCCTACATCCCAACAGACTGTACTCACAAAGATATCGTTTTCTTTTAGTATTTTTAGAACTTCTTGCATGTAAGCACGAGAACTAATATGTACTTGATCGTATGTTTGAAATTGCTTTGTCTGTGGGTTCCAGAAGTCTATATTCAGGGAGCCAAACTCTAAAGGAACCATATCAATTCCCAACGCTGGATTATTTTTTGCTGCTAGGATGTGCTTGACGCGATCGCTGACATGACTTTGTTTGGTAACGTAGTTCAACGTGGGATTGATAATCAGATCAGTCTTTTCTCGAATTCCTTGAATCGCTTCAAGATAAATTTCAACATCACTAATCCACGCACCACTGACTGGATCTCGCCCGTGCCAATGAAAGATTGAGGCTCCCGCTTCCCAAGCACGAACCGCTTCCCGAACGATTTCCTGTGGGCTGTGTGGGCAGTTGGGATTATCCTTACGGTAGTCCGTATCGTTGCTGCGACACTCGATGATAAGCGGTAGTTTGCTGCTCATGGTCTTCCTCCTGATTTTTCAAGACAGTCGCTATCGTTTGAGATTGCTATTCATTTAGAAACTCGACTACAACCTTAGAAATTTCTTCTGGCATCTGATTCATCATGCAAATTGTGCCGCCTTGAATCTCAACAACTTTGCCGTGGGGAATTGCTTGAGATACAAAGTAACGATCCTTTGCGAGTGCCAATCCTAAATGCTCGAATTCTTGCACATCATCAATACCCCACAAAATCATCGTTGGGCACTGAATCGATCGAAATCTTTCGGCGGCATCAATGCAATAGTTACCCACTGCCCAAACTGCATACAACGGATAGCCGAAACACTTGAGATCATCTAAGACCCAACGGTGATTTAACTGGGCTGAACCCACATAGCGACTGCGAGCAAGCCAACGTTCCATGAGATGAGAACCATCGTCTTTGATCACAAATCCTTCGTCAAATCGCCGCATTAGCTCTGCTTTTCCAGCCTCACCAAAACCTGAAATGACCCCGAAAATCTAGACCACTCCAAAAGCAACAAGGAACCGTTTAAGGAGTAGGATCAAGTGCATGTCAAATCCAGCGAAGAAATATACACCTCAATTCAAAGCCAAAGTTGTACTCGAACTGCTGCGTGGAGAAAAGACGCAAACCGAGATCAGTCGAGCGCATGGCGTACATCGCAGTGTCTTAACGCGGTGGCAAAACGAATTTGTCGAACGAGCGCCATCAGTGTTTGGCGAAGTTGGACAAGTTTCAGAAACCGAAGTGCGAATTGCGGAACTCGAACAGATGGTGGGGAAATTGACCATGCAGTTAGAGATTGCAAAAAAAGCATCGAGCATCTTAGTGACGAAACAAAGCGGCAAATCGTAGCTGAGCTTGAACCGAGCTACTCGGTACGACTGATCTGTGAAGTGCTATCGGTGAATCGAAGTAGCTTGTACTATCAGCCTGTTAAGCAAGATCTGGAAGCAGAAGCAGAACTCAAAGATGCGATTGCGGAAATTGCAGGGGAGTTTTCCAGATATGGCTATCGGAGAATTACGCAGCAATTGAAACGGCAAGGGATTGTCGTCAACCACAAGCGAGTGGCACGATTGATGAAAGAAATGGGACTCGCTGGAAAAGCTCCCAAACGGCGAGTTCGCACAACCAATAGCAACCATAGCTTTGCTCGTTATCCGAATCGGGTAGCAGGACTAAAGATCGAACGACCTGAGCAGGTTTGGGTCGGAGATATCACATACATTCGACTGGGAGAAAGCTTTGTTTATCTCGCCGTGTTGATGGATGTGTTTACTCGGTGTATTCGGGGTTGGCACTTAGGGAGAGGACTGGATCACAGCTTGACCTTGACCGCATTGAACAAAGCGCTCGAACATTACCAACCTGAGATTCATCACTCTGACCAGGGCGTGCAATATGCAGCAACGGGCTATGTCGAAGTCCTAAAGCAGCGAAACATCCAAATCAGCATGGCAGAAGTGGGAGAGCCGACGCAGAATGGCTATGCGGAGCGATTAATGCGAACTATCAAAGAGGAGGAAGTGGATTTATCCGAGTATCGCAACTTTGCGGAAGCATACATGCAGATCAAAACGTTTTTAGAGGATGTGTACATGAGAAAGAGGATACATTCATCAATTGGATATCTAACACCGATTGAATTTGAAAGTGAATGGAGGAGTAATCAGTAAAACAAACATGGAGAAGAATTAGAAATAGCAGTATACTAGCTGTGAGCTAATGCTGCTTCTATCGACAAAGGAAGTGGTCTAGTTTTGAGGGGTCATTTCAACCTGCAACATTTCCCAAAATTAGTTTGTTCACGCGATCGGGATACGCTACTGCAATTTCACCAGAAACAAATGCGCCTGTGTGATTGCCTAAAACATCCGTTTTCTCGATTCCAAGTTCGTCAAGCAGTGCGATCGCAGTTTTTGCATAGTCCGCAACGGAATATAACCGAGATGGCTTATCTGAATCACCAAATCCCATCAAATCCATTGCGATGACTTGTCTTCCCTGTTGAACGAATATCGGCATTAATTCGCGATATTCATCACTACTACGAGGATTCATATGGAGGAGTAACAGCGGCTTTCCTTCACCACCAACGCGGTAATGAATTTGACCATCTTCAGTATCGAGAAAAGCACGTTTAATTCGAGAAACCATAATTCTGATACAGTCGCTAAATAGTTGCTAAATAGTTGAGTTAAGCCGTTCTTCTTGAATCAAAGTCCGTTGATAGATTTTGTCCTGCTTGAACCAATGCCAAGTTCGCGCACGATGATTGTTACAGGGACTAATCTGAATCATTTCATAGAGGTAGAAATCTGGAACCGATTTGTAAGCAAACCACAGAATCACAGTTGAATCGTCTACTTCCCAGGCATGACCTTTAATGCGTTCTGTATCAAACCAGAGTTTTTTATCACAGTAAGCTCCTGGAAACTGATGTTCTTCTTGCTTACCATTGTCCCAAGTGTAGCGATTGATTTGATAGTACTTCGTTGGATCGTCGGTTGGAAATGAACAAGTCAAATGCGATCGATGACGATCGAGCACCTTCCCATCGCAATCGATCAAGGTATAGGTTCCAACCCAATCCCCTGCATGTCGAGCAAGTACGGGCATTTCTTCGCGAATATTTTCCATTGTGTCCTCCTATTGAAACCACCAAGGGTCAGTAACAGGTTTTGTTTTGATCAAATACGCTTTCTTGCGCATAAATCGCTTCAAAGCAGCAGAACCCATGCGCGATCCGCCCATACCAGAATAGTTAAACGCATTCTTCTCTCCTTCGTGAATCAAAGCGGTCAAGGCTGCGTCGTTAATGCTAATTGCACCTGCTTGAATGCGATCGCCTACAGATAATGCTTCTGTTTCTGACCCTGCAAATACGGCTGCACTTAGCCCATAGATGGTATCATTTGCCAATTGCACCGCTTCCTCTACAGTTGTAAAAGGCATAATCGGCATGATTGCTCCGAATGTTTCTTCAGTCATAATTTTCATGCTGTGATTCACATTCGTTAGCACTGTTGGATAGCACCACCATCCGCCTGCTAAATTTTCAACTTTTCCACCGCATTGAACGATCGCACCTTTGTCGATCGCATCTTGTAATTGATCTGAAATAATTGCGGCTTGGCGCTCGGCAATCATTGGCCCAATTTCGCCACTATTCACAGTTGGATAGGCAAGTTTGAGTTGTTTTGCTTTAGAAACGAGTTGTTCTGTAAAAGGTTCAGCGATCGATTGATCCACATAAATTCGCTCGATCGACAAACAAGACTGTCCTGTATTGACCACTGAACCCCATAAAATTGCAGAAGTTGCGAGATCTAAATCTGCGGATTTTAGAACGATCGCAGGGTCTTTTCCGCCCAATTCTAAAAAAGCAGGAATAAATTGCTTTGCTGCCGCCTCCGCAACGATTCGCCCAGTTTTCACACTCCCTGTAAAGCACACTAAATCAACCTGCTCAATTAAAGCGGCTCCCGTTTCTCCTGCTCCTTCAATGACGGTGAATATCTCGCGCAGTTTTGGAACTTCATCGAGCGTTTTCAACAAGGGTTGAATAAATCGAGGTGCAATTTCACTCGGTTTCACAATCACAGCACATCCAGCTAACAGAGCCGGAATCGTATCAATCATTGCTAGTAAAAATGGAAAATTCCACGGGCTAATCACCCCGACCAATGGATAAGGAACTGAGTCTTGTTTGAGATGAATGAATGGAATTGCAGTGGTTTTCTCGATTTCTTGTAACAATTCTGGAGCCAGCTTACACCAGCGATCGAGACTCGATAGTACAGAATCAATCTCTAGCACTGAAACACCGAATCGACCTGTATCTGCAACTAATGCGGTTAGTAAAGCTTCGCGATGAGTTTGAATCGCTTGTTTCCACTGCTGGAGTGCGCTGATTCGCTGTTCTAAACTTTCAGCCCAAGCAGGTTGAGCCATTCGCAAGCGATCGCACTCTTCAGAGAGCTTTGGAGGAGTAATCCAGTAATCGATCTCTCCTGTGCGAGGATTACGAACCGGAATGTTTGACATGGTTCAAATCACTCCCTGCTTCGCTAAACGTTCGATCGTTGCTAACTGAGTTTGAATAAAATGCTTACGCTCGATCGCGCCATTTGCCATTGTATTCTTAGGATAGAACTCTGCATTCTGATAGCTCTCCACATAAGCATCAAACCGTTGACGCGATAGTAAATTTCCCAGTCCAGGCTGCCGACGGTAGCGCCGCAAAGCCGTTAAATCGACTTCTGCAAAAGCTGCCATACTCTCACCTGCTCCGGTTTCTGCGAGTACTAAGCCCCGATAATCGACAACTTTAGAACCACCATCGACAGATGAGATGGGAATCGGACTATCTGCAATTCCGGCAGTATTTGCTGAAATCACATACATCATATTTTCTACAGCGCGGCTAATCTTTGCTGCTTCTTTCGGCGCGCGAGCTTGACCATAAATTTCGGAAGTCGGATGAAGTAACACTTCCGCCCCACGCATTGCCAAACAGCGCGACACTTCTGGAAACAAAATCTCATCTGATGCGACTGCTGCAAGATTGCCAATTTCGGTTTGAGCAACTGGAAACACACCCTCTAATCCATACTGATCAAGGTAGCGATCCCAAACATCGTGAGGAGTAGGCGCAAACAGTGAATTCAAGCGACGATAGCGCAGCACGATCGAGCCACTCGGATCTAACACAAAGCAAGTTTGAAAATATAAGCCTGGGAAATGTGGATCGACTTCGTAAGCATTTCCGGCTAAGAAAATTCGATGAGTTTGAGCGATTTTGCCTAAAGCTTCGTACTCTGCACCTGCCATTTCCAAACAAGCTTTTTCTGCCCAATCTTCCAGAGATTCGCCCAGTGGAAACCCAGTGAGGAAATATTCTGGCAAAACAATTAAGCGACATCTCGACCCAATAAATGCAAGACTTGCAGCAATTTGAGGTTCTAACCGTGCGATCGCACTTTGCATACGCGATCGCGCTTCTTGTCGATCGCGGCTTTGATTAATCGCATGACAGGTTACCTGAAGTGCTAATGCTTGATAAGCAAGCTCATGGTCAATCATCATAGTGCTGCTGCTGAGGATTGCGCGTGAATTCTAGCATCGATACAACGATTCCCACCGACTTGCGTTGTAAAACTTGAGAGAAACGCCAATATAATTCAGGCAGTGCAACATGGGGGAATCCTGACATGTCAGTTTCAACTCAGCTTCTCGATGCCAAACATTGGGTGAAAGTGCGATCGTCACTCGACCCGGCGCAATCGAATTTCTTAATCTGGACAGGTTCGATTCACTCGTTTATCCCTGGTGAAAAGCGACAGCGCTTGTTCAAAATGGTCGGAATGAGCGTGAGTCGTTGTCTTCCCACTGAGGAGAATAGTTGGAAGTTCACCTCTAGAGAATTAACGTACTACTTAGACCCACAGACAGGTGAGAAGCTCGAAACTTGGAAAAATCCCTGGACTGAGGAAGTTCTGCCCGTCATGCATGTTGCAAACAATCCGATTCAAGGACTTTTCAAAGGACAGTTTCCTGCCCAAGTCGATGATGAAACGACAACTCTATCGTTTGATATCTTTCCGGCTTATCCCAGTCCCCTTGCTGATCCAAAGTTTGCCGAGTACTTCCCCAATCCCGATTACCAGGCGGCAGAGTTGTTTAAGTTTATGATTCCGACAGATGAGCTATTTGATGACCAAGTTCTCTCGAGTTCTAAGCTCTGGCTGAGTTGGGATCGCATTGGGCCTTGGCTACCTTGGATGAAAATGGGTGATCGCGCTGGATATTTAATCTACAGTGCTACGGGTAAGAAAGTCGATGGCTTTGAGCAGTTGCCTCAGTTGCTTCAAGATGAGATTAATACGCGAATGCCACTGTATCGAGATGCTCCAGCAGATCAGCTAGATACGGAAGATATGACTTCTTGGCTTTACTTTGAGAAGCATTTTGATGCTTATCTGGCGGGGGAGACTTTTCCGATTCCGGCGGCTTAGCGGGGAGTGGGAAGTAGGGGTTCTTTTCTTGTCTTCATGAGGGTGTTTGAAACGTATCAAGAATTTCCTCGCTCCGTTCTATTCCGGGGGCGGGTGAAGGCGATGAACGATACGTTTCAAACATCCTCTTAACTCTCGATTAATGTCCAAAAGTAACCATCAGGAGCAGTAAAAGAAAAGCTACGATCGCCAAATTCATCCAAACAAATTTCAGTCACATTTCGAGCAGAACTTGCCTGAATGCGATCGCGATATTCCTCAACCTCCCCAACTCGATAGGTATATAAGGACATTCCTAAACATCCAGGTTGTGCCTTCTCAAACTGCTCTGGGACTACAGATGCTTCTGGAAATCTCACAATGTACAATCGTCCAGAGCGTGCGGCTTGCCAATCCGTTGTAGACGATCGCGGATCATCAAATGCAGTCACAATAAACTTCTCGCCGGGTTGCAAATCAAAAAACACGCGCCCCGCCTCTGAAAACTCATAGAACGTTTCTACATCGTCCCGCACTCGCAACAAGCCTAAAACATCTTCGTAAAACTGGATGGTTTCCTTGCTATCATCCTGAACAATCATGCCCATGTGAGTGACTTGGCTGGCTTTGAATGCAGATTGTTCATTGATCTGCCCATAGTTTGGCACACTATACCCAAAGCGTTGAAATAAAACCTGTCGCGTCAAAGGCTGCAATAGTAGGGCTTCACGAACCCCGATCGTATCGTCTAGAAACGGGCGCATCTTGCGATCTTTGTTGTAAATGATCTCCCAATACGGCATTGTGTAACGAATTGGAAATCCTGCGCGATCGGCTTCTTCTGCCTGATTGAGAATCGTTAGCACATCTGCTGTCATCGTCGTTGCCCAACGATTACCTCTGACTCGCATTGAAGCTAGCCCTAAGCCTTCATTTCGGGGATGCTCCCACTGCATGAGTCGGATCAAACCATGATCCGCCGTTTGATGAGTCAGTCGCACTGAATGCAAAGCAGAATTTGATTGATATAACCGTTGAGCGCTCTCGGCTGAAAGGCTACCTGTTTGATCCACACTGTAGCCAAACTGCTGCCAATACGCGATCGCGCGATCGATATCAGAGACTCCAATGCACACATCGTAAATGCCTGTAATCATGTTGCTACTTCTCTCTGTGCGGCTTGTTTCTCAAAATACTGTTGATGATCCTCTGTCGCTAACCAATAATCAGCAGCAGGTTGAATTTCAGTCACAATTGGCTTGTCATAGCGGTTTGAACGATCTAAAGCAAGCTTAGATTGGCGCGCGATCGTGGCTTGTTCCGAGGTGTGATAGAAAATCACAGAGCGATACTGATCGCCTCGATCTGCACCTTGTCGATTTAGGCTAGTTGGATCATGAATTCGCCAAAACACATCCAGTAAAGCCTCATAACTCACCTGTGCTGGATCATATTCAACCTGGCAGACTTCCGCATGCCCAGTAATTCGCGAGAGCACATCCAGATAGCAAGGATTCTCGAAATGTCCACCCATATACCCAACAGAAGTAGATTTCACGCCCGAAATCTTACGAAATGCGGCTTCTACCCCCCAAAAACATCCTGCTCCAAACGTTGCTTTTTCCATATCATCTCTCTGAAACGCTCTACATCCAGAATCGCATTCTATAGATACCCTAACCAAGAAGCAGCCCAAGCGATCGCGGCTCCACCAAGTACCAGCCAGACGGCACTGACTCGAAATCGAATCGCAAGCAAGGCACTCATGAGTGCGATCATAGTTGCTAAAACATCGATAAATGGAGCTGACGATTTTCCAAGCGTTGCGATCGCGAGTTGCACCGTTACGACAACCATTAATCCGACCGCACTGACATTCACTGCATCTAAGAATGCCGAAGCCCATTCAGAACGACGTAAGAGCGGAATCACAGGATTCAGCACCACGACGAACACAAACGACGGTAAGAAAATTCCGATCGTCGAAACAATCGCCCCAGGAATTCCTCCGATTACATAGCCAATGAATGTTGCTGTCGAAAGAATTGGACCTGGTGTAAATTGACCAATTGCGATCGCATCGAACAATTGCTGCTGAGTTAACCAACCCAAATTGTCAACAAACGATCCTTGAATAAAGGCAATTAAGACATATCCACCCCCAAACAACACACTTCCAATCTTCAGAAATGTCCAGCCTAATTGCCAGAGTGAGAATGGAACGGTAGTCAGCCCGACTGCTGCCGTTGCTTTCAGAGCCGATGTAAGCGTCAACCCTGTGATCAATAAATTCGCCTGCTCGTTTGATCGATCGTGCGGTGTTTTCAGCCAGAGCATTCCCAGAAAGCCACCGAGCAGCAAAGCGACAATTTCACTCACACGAGCGAACCAGACGAGCAAAATCACGATCAGCGCGATCGCAAATAATATGCGATTCTTCACTGCTTTCTTGCCCAATCGCCACAGGGCATCAACGACGATCGCGAGTACCGCAGGCTTAATGCCATAGAGCAAAAAAGCAAGCTGTGGCAGCGCACCCAACGCAACATAAGCCCAGGCAAATCCGAGCGTAATCAGCACCGCAGGCAGAATAAAACACACCCCTGCTACGATCAGCCCTAACCAACCTGCATAGAGATACCCAACATGAATAGCAATCTCAGTCGAATTGGGACCTGGAATCAAGTTAGTCGCCCCAATCAGATCGAGGAACTCTTCGCGCTTGAGCCATTGTCGCTTCACGACGACTTCCTCTTCCATCATGGCAATGTGGGCATTTGGGCCACCAAAGCCAATTGTGCCAAGTTTCAGAAAGAGGTGCGCAAGTTCGATCAGTCGAGCAGAATGTAATGAGGAAGACATAACCTAAATTCTGTAATAAGACTCAGGATATAGTCTCTGAAAATACAGTTTCATCTTCTTTTCTCCAAGCCGGATCAACGATACAGATAAATACGATCGCTTCGGTTCCAGTATTGCGAAGGAATTGAACCGCATTCGGCGGAATATAGACCGCATCTCCAGGCTCAATCATTTGCAATTCGTTATCGATCGACATTTCTCCTGTGCCGCTCAGAATGTAGTAAACCTCAGAAGTCGTGAGTGAATGCGGAAGTGAAGTTGCACCAACAGGCAAAATTGCATGAGCGAGACTATAGCGCAGATTGATCGGTTGCTTATCGGGGTGTAAAAGCTCACGTAGGATCGTTTGATCTCCTGCAAAAAATTCTTCACACTCATCCAATTTTCGGATCAACATGATCTGCCCACCTCTCAATCAAGCGTTAGTTTCCTTAATCTAAACTAAACGTGGATTGCACGATCGACACTCCAAGTAGATGGGCGTAATTCAACACCAGTTCGGCAAGTTCTCTCGCTCCGTTCTATCTCGCCCCGAATTCATTGGGTTTCAACCTACTTCGCACAGTTAGGCCCGTATTTTCAATGCGGGGCGGGATGCAAACGAGAACGACTTATTTACCGCGTCTCACATAACCCGTGCCATTTAGCCAAATCGCACTTTTGGGATCTTTGGGATCGGTAATAATGATGCGATTTTCTGTCGTCCCATCGTCGTAGTTAATTCGCAAGACTAACCCATCGATTTGGTATCGTCCCCGTTGGTTCGGTGCGACCGAGGAGGTAACGACACTACTGCCCCCACTTGATGCGGATGAACCCGCACCATTACCTCGTACAATTCGACCATCTGGAAAAAACGTGTAAGCACGCCACGCTGCCACAGAAGCACTTCCACCGATCGCGACGTTGCCCGTCCCGGAAAGAGATCGATAGGTTCCATTTAAGCGAAACTGACTCGGTAAAGATTGATAAGTCGTGGGAAAAGGGAGTGCCTTCCATCCCTTAGCAGTCTTTAACTGCACCCGTCCGCCGCTGCGCTGCCACTGCGTCCAGTCTTCAGGATGGGCGCGTCGATAGGCATCCAGGCCACCTGCATACATCAAACCTTTGACATCGGTGAGCGCTTCGCCATTCCGAAACAGCACAACCGGATAGATATCCTGCGTCAAGAATCCGCCAACGCCCATCATGGTTCGCATATTGAAACCAAAAGAGTCGATCGTCGCAACTACCTTGGAAACATCAGAGTCAGATTTAGACGACATCGCTGTTGGATTGCTTGAACGATTCGTCGTTCTAGACCCAGAATTTGTGACCTGCTGTGGCTTGGTATTGTTCGTCGATGGTGAACCTGCGGTTGCGACTGTGGGTGAAGCAAGCCGTGTAACCGATACAGCAAGATTACAGGGATCAGCATTGGGCTGTTTCTGAGTCAGAGCAGTGAGCAAAATCGAAGCTCCTTTGTCCAGTTGGCGCTGCATATCCGCGGATAGCCCCTGAATTTGAGTCCGAAGCGCAGTCACATTTTGTCCCTTTTCCCAAGCAGCGATAGATGCGGATTCACTAGCATTAAAACTCCGCCCTGCTGCACATTGAGTAGACAACTGATCAAACACTTTCACAATCAGAGCAGCACGGGCAAAGGATTCGTCGATCGCTGGCTGTTTCTGCGCTCTAGCCACTGTAGATAAACCAAGCACAAGTCCAGCGGCAAGCACAATACTCAGCCGCGAGCCTAAAAAAATCGTGGATGTTTTCATATTGCTTAAAAATCAATGACATTCCGACTTGGATCACACCCTTGGAACCAAAGAGAATGAACTCACTTGTTCAAAACTCAAGCGTTTCTAAAAAAGTTTGTCTGGAACTACTACCTTCACAATCCAGCACCCAATTCAAGCCACCATTAAAGCACAACACAGAACATCAGAGGTAGAGTTAGAGGTAGGATAGTTGCCAAAAGCGATGATGTCTCACAATGAGATCTCACAATGAGCGATCGCTCTTTCAGTTCAACGATTCAGATCAAAATAGATGAAACCTCAATTTAACTTCTTTCAGCACTGGTATCCGCTTACTCCTATTGAAGATCTGGAGATCAATCAACCTACCGCAGTCACCGTACTAGGATTACGGTTAGTCATCTGGAAACCGAAGTCTGCTGAGACGTTTCAAGTATTCTTGGATCAGTGTCCTCACCGTCTTGCTCCACTCAGCGAAGGGCGAATTGACGAAAAAACGGGAAATTTGATGTGTAGCTACCACGGCTGGCAATTTGACTTGCAAGGCGTTTGTACTCAGATTCCCCAAGCGGACAATCCAGAATTAGTCAGTAAAAATCAAGATAATTTATGCGCGATCGCGTTTCCGGTGCAACAGCAGCAAGAGTTACTTTGGGTTTGGCTCGATCCAGCATCTCCTGAGCAAGCTGCACAAACTCCGTTGCCTTTATCGCCTCAGATCGATGCAAGTAAAGGCTTTGTCTGGTCTTCTTTCGTGCGCGATCTAGAATACGACTGGCAGACCTTAGTCGAAAATGTCACTGATCCGAGTCATGTGCCTTTTGCACATCACGGAGTCCAAGGCGATCGCAATAAAGCCGCCCCAATGCCCATTAAAATTGTGCAATCGACACCCGAACGGATTGAAGCAACTGCTTCAGGGCGATTTCCTGCAACAATTACGTTTGAGCCTCCTTGCCGTTTAGAGTATGCCATTCAGTTTGGGGATAGCGGCAAGCAAGTGGGACTCGTGACCTATTGCATTCCTGTGTCTCCAGGAAAATCGAGAATTGTCGCTCAGTTCCCGCGCAACTTTGCACAAGCCCTGCATCGATTTACGCCGCGCTGGTGGGAACATATCCAGACGCGCAATCAGGTGCTAGATGGAGATATGATTTTACTTCAGCAGCAAGAGTATTTTTTGCATCAAAAAACGCGCACCGAAAGTTGGAAAACTGCCTATAAGTTACCGACGAGCGCAGATCGTTTAGTCATTGAGTTTCGCAACTGGTTCGATCAATATTGCCAAGGACACCTGCCGTGGAGCGAAGTTGGACTCGAAGCACAACCGCGCTGGAATGATCATCGTGAGCAGGTTCTCGATCGCTATCAACAACACACACAGCATTGTAGTAGCTGTCGTAAAGCACTCTTAACGATCGATCGCTTACAGATAGCACTCTTAATTTACTTTGCGCTCACAGTCGCGATCGTTGCACTTTTGCCAGATGCGCTCCGATTGAAACTCGGTCTACCCGGCATTGCGATCGCAGTTTTGGGGCTAGGCATTTATGGTGGACTAAAGTTTTGGCTTCGTCCGAAGTTTTACTTTGTAGATTACATTCATGCACAGAAATGAGCTTGCAAGATTTTGGGCTTGAGTTCCAATCAGAGATCGAGGATCGTCAAAGATTAAGACGTATAGATTTACGTCGATCGTTTGGAAATTGCTGAGTGCTTATGGTAGTCAGTATTGACCAATAATATCCATAATTCCAGAGGTCATGATGTCGATCGACTACTCAAAAGCCGCAAAGTATGCCCTCTTCTGTAAAAAAGTCTACGAAAACTTTGATACAGTTCGTTTTGACGGCATCACTCTCACTCCAGTCTTGATCAGCGAAGCGAAAACAGATACGCAGTGCGCCATTCTCACCGAAGGAACATCTGCCACGATCGTCTTTCGAGGTAGTGATTCGTCTCAGGATTGGGAAACTGATTTTACTACACGATTAGAGCGCGCCCAGTTTGATCAAAATGTGATTCAGGAGTTAATTGTCGAACCTAAAGAGAAAACCTATCCTTATGCAACGAAGAATAGTTCAAACGCGCAGATGCATAGCGGGTTTGTAGCGGCTTACTTTGCCGTTCGCAATCAAATTCATGATTACATCAAGACGAGTGAAGTCACGAATGTGGTTACGACTGGGCATAGTTTAGGGGGAGCATTGGCAACATTGTGTGCCGTCGATCTGCAATACAATTTTTCAGCAAAGATTACGGTCGAATCTTATACTTACGGTTCACCCGCAGTGGGAAATGGTGGATTTCGAGATTCCTACAATGAGCGGGTTCCGAATACCTATCGAATTGTTCATGGAATGGATCTCGTGCCAGAGCTACCGCGATGGTGGCAAGGTTATAAATCAGTCGATAAGGAAATTCGGATTGGCAAACGCTTCAGTCTAAACTTTATTAGCCAACGGTTCAAAGATCACGCGATCGACTGCTACATCAACGTGCTCAAACAGTTGGTGAAATAGAGAGATGAAACAGCAAAAGCCAGACTATCACTGGCTTTTCAATTCAGTTCGATGAAGAAGTTTTAGATTACAATGCAAGTCTAAAGCGGGGTTTAGCAACCATAGCCTGCGCCCGTGAACACCGATTTCAACTGGTTTCCTTGTAATTCGTAAAGGCTGAAAGTAATGGCTTCATACCCATTGTTCTGAATCAGTACTTCTTGTTGACCATCTCCATTTGCATCGATCGTGCCGACAATTTCATAGATTCGTCCAGCCTCGATAGCAGGCACAAAGTAAGGAACAGCCTGAGATGAAAGAAGTTGCGGTTGAGACGCGCTATAGCCTAACCAAACATTGGCATAGATTGAGCTAACAGTTGGTCGATCTCGGTTGGGTTGAACCGCTCGTGCCGAAGCTTTCCTTAACTTTCCAAACACTTCTGGCTGACCATCGCCATTGAGATCAAACACTCGGAGTTCAACGAGTGTGACTGTTCCTTGAACTGATTTTGCCTGTGGGTTCTTGGCGATTTCGTTTGTCCCAATCCGGATTAAATCTTTGCGATATTGATCGAGTTGGGCACGAGTTGGGCGAACTGTTGTAGCCGGGGTCGTTACTTTTGCAGCGATCGCGGAACGCCAAGTTTCATCAAATTCTTGACCATTGAAGACCCCACTTGAGGTTCTTTGGCTAGCGCGAGGAAGCTGATTAAATGCGAGGTTGAGATCTGACTGTCCCGCAAGCTTTCCTCGTCCAACTAAAACCGCAGAACAAGCAAATTGACCTACTCCCAGTCGATCGACGCTGAATTTGCCCAGGGCATAACCTGGATTCGCGATCGTCAAAGTCGGATTCGTATTGAGCACACTGTTTGCCGCATTGCGCTGAACGATCTCTGCTTCTTTTGAATCTTCTCGAACTTCTGGAGTTACGTCGAGGCTAGCATCGGTGTAGCGTCCGTTCCTGTATTGTGCGATCGGATAAATTTCTCCTCGATACTGTTGATTGAGATTGTTACGTTTGAGCATGAAAAGCCCAATGAGATTATCTTGCACAGGTTGTGCCGAAGGTTGAGAGACTGCGCGCGGTGAAGAATTTATAACGGCACAACTTACTAAAGTCAGAGCAGTGCCAACCAAAGAAAACAATTTTAAGTTTGTCATTTTCGGGTGTCTGTAGCGTTAGAGTTTAGCGAGATGGCGTTGTCGAACTGTCAAGGGTCATTGATTGACAAACGGCATCCTCTAAAAACAGGAATCTCAATTTTTCCTAAACTGATGGAGATTGCATAAGTAAAGACACACGAGCAGAAGAGTAGGTTCCGTAAATGGTTGGGCTACTAGAAATTTGGTGGGGAGTGGGGAGTGGGAGACTCTATTTCGCTGGACTTGCTCCTCGATCGCGAGTCCGCCAGCGCAGGACAAGCTGTGTAATCCGAGAAATTCCAAATCCGAATAATCCAATCACCAATAGTCCTGCTAGCGCTGGAACTGTAAAAGCCAAAACCGACAATGCAGTCGCAATCACAAGTTCAATCGCTGCAAAAATCGGATTCGTCAAACCTCCTGAAGCTGCTGTTGAAGTTCCGCGCAGCAGATTTGTGAATAGCTTCGTAATTCCGGCTGTTCCGCCTCCAGCAACGATCGCTAACGTCCATTGAATCAACGGATTCATATCCGGCGAAACCGATGCTGCCACAATCGTGCCGACAATCATTGCGGCTGGAGTGGCTAAAACATCGAGGGCATGGTCAAACCAAGGAATTGAGTAACCAATAATTTCGAGGACGGTTGCGATCGCGAATAACGTCAATGCCTGCTGATTCTCAATCCAATCAAAACTGCTCGGCAAATCGTAGTGTCCCAAAACCGAGAACGCACTCAGCGCTAGCAGTGGCACAAAGACGCGAAATCCTGCCGCTGCACTCAAACTGATGCCCAGAAGCAATTCAATCACCGTATGAAGAGTCAAATCCACAGCATTTTCCTCAAGGGCTTTAACTCTTAAATGTAGATCGCACTCGTCAATATTGCAGTCGTAAATCCGGCTCAATTCTGGTGAGAAATCCCACCCGGACAGCAATGCAGTTTGCTTCGACAATTCAAGTGAGCCTATGGAGTAAAAAAATGAACCGCCTAGAACAAGGATGCGAATGTTGTCAGCAGGGTGAATTTCTAACAGCGATCGCCCATTTCGATCAAGCGATTCAAGCCGTTCCAACCTGTGCGACGGCTTGGAACTATCGAGGGAATGCACTCTCCGGATTAAAGCGCTATGCCGAGGCATTGAGAGATTACGATCAAGCGGTCTTTCTAAAGTCTGACTATCATGCAGCCTGGTTCAATCGGGGAGCCATGCTAACTGAAATGGCAGCCTATGGCAACGCTATCGCGTCTTACGATCGCGCCATTCAGCACAAACCCGATCCGGTTTATCTCCACGCGCGAGCCTCGATCGGCATCAAGCAGCAACTGATCTTTACGTAAACTAACCGCCGCTAATTTTTGCCTTATATCCGAGTCCTGTTAAGAGTTGTACTAACTTCTGAGCATGATCCCCTTGAATCTCGATCGTGTTCTCTTTCACTGATCCCCCAGTTCCACACTGCGCTTTTAATTTCTTCGCCAAATCGCTCAGCGTTTCCGGCTTGCTTTGGAACCCAGAGATCACCGTCACCGTTTTCCCCCCACGACCTTTGCGTGACACCTGCACCCGAAGATTTTGCTGATTCGGAGGCAAATCGGGAACCGCCCGCTCGAACACCTCCTCTGAATTGCCAAACTCAGAGTAAACAATGCGATCCTGCTTGCCTGTGCCGGAACCGTTGCGATCGGTGGGTTTCTTCGCCATAAATGAATAAATGTTACAGAGCAATCGTAATGTCAATCTTAAAGAGTCTGTGTCTCTAGAGTGAAAATGATAGAATTTCGATCATCGTCACCTTCAGAAGTTGAGTATACTGCTCAAGTTTAGGATGTGACTGGGTGCAGTGGAAATTATCCCGCCGCAAAGATACCGATCAACTTGAATTTAAAAAAACTTCTATTACTCGTGCAGACCCAGAAGCACCAAAAGATCGAACTCAGTACGGATTATCCCTGTCCGTGCCGCCGTCGCGGTCGCCTTGTCCCGATCGCGCTAACTGACGCATTTGGCTGTGATCGCTGTCAGCAGATCTTCGTCCTCGAAGAAAACGGCTACGTGATCGAACAACTCGCAACCAGCTACCCCTATAAGCGATCGTGGCGTTGGACAGGTCACCAGTGGAATATTGTCCAGCCTGGACTTGGAGACAGTTATTTACCCCTAGCACTCGGTATTCTCCTAGTGCTGTTGAGTATTTGGCTACCCGTTGCGCTTCATTCGCCGTCCGGAGCCAGTATTATGTTGTGGGCGATCGTAGCGCTGGTGTTAGCCGTGCTGCCCGCCTTAATGGTTTGGTTAGCCTATCGGCGGTAAGCCCAATGACAACGGATTCTCTGGGAGCATTTGACCCGATTTCAACGCTGCGATCGGCTCATACAACTTCGCTGGCTTTAGCGGCGACAAGTGGTGTGAACCGGAGTCGGGCAGTGCAGGCAATGGCGCAAGCGTTGTGTCGTCGCCAAATGGATATTTTGGAGGCGAATACGCTCGATCTCGAAATTAGTCGAGAGATGGCGATTTCAGACTTGCTGCTGGAATGGCTGAAATTAACTCCGGAGCGGATTCAAAATACAGTGCAAATTCTCAATCGCCTGAGTGAGTTACCTGATCCGATCGGGCGGGTCATGCCTGCCAATTTTCAAGTCGATCGCGCTCAGACCTATTCGCAGTTGATGCCGCTTGGAGTCGTCGCCCTGATTTATGAAGCGTTTCCAGAACTCAGTGCGATCGCGGCTGGATTGTGTATCAAAACAGCAAATTGTCTGGTGCTGCGAGGTGGAAATGAGGCGAGCCACTCGAATAGTGTAATTGCTGAAACGCTGGCACAGGCTTTAGAAGATGAAGGACTCCCGATCGAGAGTGTGCAACTGCTTCCCGGCGAAAGTACGCCGATTCGGGATTTGATTAGTCAAGATCGCTATCTCAATCTGATCATTCCTTACGGAAGACCGAGCCTAGTGCAACAAGTCGTAAGACAGGCAACGGCTCCAGTTTTACGATCGGCAATGGGCAATTGTTATTTATATTGGTCGCCGTCGGGCAGTTTGGATCTGGCGCGATCGATGATCGTCGATAGCCATTTGAGTGAGCCTGATCCGGTCAATGCGATCGAGAAAGTTTTAATTCATCGACAGCAAAATTTTTCGTCTCTCGTGATGCTGTGGGATAGCTTGCGCGAGAAAGGATTTGAGATTCGAGGTGATGTGAATTTAGTCGAACAATTTCCAGGCTTGCGACTAACAGAAGATGTCGAATGGGGACAGGCTTATCTCGATCGTATTGTCAGCTTTAGAATGGTAGATGGCTTGACTAGCGCGATCGATTTGATCAATCACTACAGTAGTGGTCATGCCGATTGTTTAGTCAGCGAATCTTATCAGGAGAGTCGGCAGTTTGCCCTCGGGGTGAATAGTGCTTCAACTTATATCAATACGTCGCCTCGGTTTTATCGCAATCCGAAGCGAGGCGATGCAATCTTTCTCGGCATGTCCAATCAGAAAGGACATCGACGCGGATTGATTGGACTAGAAACCTTAACGACCGTGAAACATATTGTGCAAGGCGTTGGAAGCTAGTTTAAGCCTAATCCAATCTTTCTACTTTCGTACCAAAAATATCCTTGGTCGATATCGTCCTCCGCTTCAGGAGTGAGCGTAATCCTTTTAGCCATGTTTCTCAATAATGCGCCGTTTCACGTCCTCCCACGAACGACCTGTAGAAGGATCGGCTTGATAAGCTGCTTTTCTACGATCCAGTTCGTCTTTCTGCCAATCTGTGAGAGGAATATCTTCTGCTTCTATGCTGTCCCACAGATCTTGCACTAACAAGAGACGTTCAGAAGGACTGAGTTTGAGCAAGTCTGCATGCTCAGTATTAATCATGGGGATCGCTCGATTCAATATCTTTGTTGTACTGCAAAACTTGCGAAGCCTCAAGATGTCGTAGTTCCTGGATGTACTTCCCCAACGAGCACCTTATCTACTCGATTTCCATCCATATCCATGACTTCAAACCGCAGGGTTTCCCACTCAAAATGATCAGCAGCAGTGGGAATTTTTCCTAAATACATCACCACAAACCCGCCTAAAGTCTGATAGCTCCCCCGTTGCTCTCCCGGCAATTCCTGATCTTCAATATGGAGAATTTCCTTGAATTGGTAAATCGGTAACATGCCATCAAGTAACCAAGTTCCATCCTCGCGCTGAATCGCTTGAGGTTCTGCCAACTCTTCAACGGTGGGAATGTCACCGACGATCGCTTGTAGGACATCCGTCAACGTCACTAAGCCCTGAATCACGCCATACTCATCGACTACAAATGCGATTTGAGTTCCGGTTTGCTTAAATAATTCCAACACTTTCAGCGCGCGAGTACTTTCTGGCACAAACACGGGAGGTTGCAGCGAGGTACGAACATCCAGAGATTGACCATACATAGTTTTAACGAGCAGATCATAGGTCTGGACAATACCCAGCAGATTGTCGAGTCCACCCTGACACACTGGAAATCTTGAATGAGCGCTTTCCATCATTTGGCGGCGAATTTCGTCTTCGGAATCTTCTAGATCAATCCAGGTGATTTCTAAACGAGGAGTCATCAGCGAACTGACTCGACGATCGCCCAATCGAAATACCCGTTTCATGATGTCCTCCTCTGCCTGCTCAAACATCCCCGCTTCGGTTCCCTGCTCGATCATGACGCGGATTTCTTCCTCAGTGACGGGCGGATCATCCGAGGGACGAATTCCCAAAAATCGAACTGCGACATTCGTTGAAGCACTGAGCAGGTAGACGATCGGAGCCGCAGCTTTTGCCATCAGACTCATGGGGACGGCTGCCCAGGATGCAATCTGCTCCGGTGAATTCAGCGCGACGCGTTTGGGAACTAATTCCCCGACAATCAGCGTTAAATACGTCAAAGTCAGAATTGAAATCCCGAAAGAAAGCGGCTGACTATACCCACGTAAAAATGGAATTGAACTGAAAAACGGTTCTAATTGTTTTGTTAATGCCTGTTCCCCAAATGCACCCGATGCAATCCCAATCAACGTGATCCCGACTTGAACGATCGCTAAAAAATTGTTCGGTTCTTCAGCCAAGCGGAGTGCGGCTCTTGCTCGGGTATCACCTTGATTGGCGTTTTGCTGAAGTCGGATTTTGCGAGCCGAGACGATCGCTAACTCGGACATGACAAATAGCCCATTTGCTAGCGTCAGTAACAAAATAATCAGTAAATCTGTAGTGAACGAATTCATCGGGGAATTTGAAAAAGCTTAAATCCGACCGTATTAGTGTATCCCTGAATGGTGAGTTCATTGAGGCGAGAGATCTTCTGCCAACCAGCAGAAACGGGATTCGATACAATGTAAAGACTCATTTCAGCTCCTCTTGTCCGACATGGCTTTTTCTTCGATTATTCGCGCACTGGGTCGATCGCCGCTCACGGCAGAACTCCTGAGCAAACTGAAACAAAATTCGACACTGAATTTGAGTGGTCTTTCTCGTTTGGCGAAAGGAATTGTCGCTTCGACGTTGGCACAGGCAAGCGATCGCACGCTTTTAGTCGTAACTTCGACTTTGGAAGAAGCCGGGCGATGGAGTGTCCAGATGGATGCGATGGGCTGGAATACGGTGCATTTTTATCCCACATCGGAATCTTCGCCGTATGAACCGTTTGACCCGGAAGCGGAGATGACTTGGGGACAGTTGCAGACGCTCGCGGATCTAGTAAAAGCGGGAGAGAAGATTGCGATCGTGGCAACCGAGCGCGCGCTCCAGCCCCATTTACCACCGCCTGCCGCTTTTTTGCCCTATTTTCTGACGTTAGAGAAAGGAAGTAGCCTCAATCTCGCTCAGTTAAGCGATACGTTGGCGAAGTTGGGATATGAGCGATCGAACTTGGTCGAGACCGAAGGGCAGTGGAGCCGCAGAGGCGACATTATTGATGTGTTTCCCGTTGCCGCAGAACTCCCTGTGCGCTTAGAGCTATTTGGCGACGAGTTGGATCAGATTCGGGAGTTTGATCCGTCTACGCAGCGATCGCTCGATCGCGTCACGCAAGTTACCTTCACACCGACGAGCTTTAGCCCGATTATTCAATCTGCACTCGGAGAAGACGTTCTCGATCTTCTCTCACCTGAAGACCAAGAGCGATTTGTAGAAGGAACACCGATCGAAGGAATTCGCCGCTTTTTAGGCTTGGCATTTGAGCAGCCAGCTTCTTTGCTCGACTATTTACCTGAGAATACGCTGGTGGCACTCGATGAGCCAGACATGGCACAAGCCCACAGCGATCGCTGGCTGGAACATGTCGAAGAGCATTGGCAAGAAGTTAAGCCGACTGTGCCCAAGATTCATCGATCGTTCGAGGATTCGCTGGTCGAATTGGCAAGGTTCGAGCGGATTAATCTCACTGAGTTAGCAGAGGTCAACAATGGTCTGAACCTTTCAAGTCGTCCGGTTCCAGCAATTCCGCATCAGTTTGCGCGATTAGCCGAGACATTGAGGGGGGAACGCGATCGTAACTTTGCAATTTGGCTCGTTTCAGCACAGCCTTCTCGCTCGGTTGCATTGCTTCAAGAACATGACTGTCCGGCACAGTTCGTTCCGAATCCGAAAGATTATTTAGCGATCGAGAAACTGCAAATTCAACACGTTCCTGTCGCAGTCAAATACTCTGGCTTAGCAGAACTTGAAGGGTTCATTCTACCGACGTTTCGCTTAGTCGTCGTTACAGATAAAGAATTCTTTGGACAGCAAACGTTAGCAACTCCAACTTATGTTCGCAAACGTCGCCGAGCCGCATCAAAACAAGTCGATCCAAACAAGCTAGAGCAAGGCGATTTTGTCGTTCACAAAAGTCATGGCATCGGGCAATTTATCAAGCTCGAAAGCTTGACGATTAACAATGAAACTCGTGAATATCTCGTTCTGAAGTATGCAGACGGATTGCTAAGAGTCGCTGCGGATCAACTCGGTTCACTCTCGCGTTTTCGAGGCATGGGCGATGCTAAGCCTGAGCTAAACAAGATGTCGAGTAAAGCTTGGGAAAAAACGAAAAGCAAAGTTCGCAAAGCCGTTAAAAAAGTTGCAGTCGATTTGCTACAACTCTATGCACAACGCGCTCAGCAGCAAGGCTTTACTTATCCGGTTGACATGCCTTGGCAGCAAGAGATGGAAGATTCTTTCCCTTACCAGCCCACACCGGATCAGTTAAAAGCAGTTCAAGATGTGAAGCTCGATATGGAAAGCGATCGACCCATGGATCGCTTAGTTTGCGGTGATGTTGGCTTTGGTAAAACTGAAGTTGCAATTCGAGCGATTTTCAAAGCGGTGACGGCTGGAAAGCAAGTTGCGTTACTCGCACCGACGACTATTCTGACTCAGCAGCACTATCACACAATCAAAGAACGGTTTGCACCCTATCCGATTCAAGTGGGATTGCTCAATCGATTTCGATCTGCTGAAGAACGCAAAGATATTCAGCGTCGAATGATCACAGGTGAACTTGACATTGTTGTCGGAACCCATCAGCTTCTCGGAAAAGGCGTTGCATTCAAAGATTTAGGCTTACTCGTGGTCGATGAAGAACAACGATTTGGAGTGAATCAGAAAGAGAAGATCAAATCCCTGAAAACGCAAGTTGATGTGCTGACGCTCAGTGCAACTCCAATTCCGAGAACCTTGTATATGGCACTTTCAGGGGTGCGAGAAATGAGTTTAATTACGACTCCACCTCCTTCGCGTCGTCCGATTAAAACGCATCTCTCTCCTTACGATGGGGAAATGGTGCGATCGGCAATTCGCCAAGAACTCGATCGTGGTGGACAAGTCTTTTATGTCGTGCCGCGGGTCGAAGGAATTGAAGAGATTTCAGCGCGCATTCGAGAAATGATTCCGGGTGTGAGAATTGCGATCGCGCATGGTCAGATGCCCGAAGCCGAACTCGAATCGGTGATGCTAACGTTTGGAGCAGGCGAAGCAGATGTCTTACTCTGTACAACGATTATCGAATCTGGGTTAGACATTCCCAGAGTGAATACGATTCTCATCGAAGATGCTCAGAAGTTTGGCTTATCGCAGCTTTATCAGCTTCGAGGTCGAGTCGGGCGGGCAGGAATTCAAGCTCATGCCTGGTTGTTCTATCCAAAGCAACATCAACTCTCAGATAATGCCAGACAAAGGCTTCGAGCTTTGCAAGAATTCACCCAGCTTGGATCGGGCTATCAATTAGCGGTTCGAGACATGGAAATTCGAGGAGTCGGAAACTTACTGGGTGCAGAACAATCGGGACAGATGGATGCGATCGGGTTTGATCTCTACATGGAAATGCTGCAAGAAGCGATTCAAGAGATCCGAGGTCAAGAGATTCCGCAAGTCGATGATACTCAGATTGATCTCAGTCTGACGGCGTTTATTCCCGCCGATTACATTCCCGATCTCGATCAGAAAATGTCCGCTTACCGTGCGGTTGCTGCAGCTCAATCCAAAGCTGAGTTGATGCAAGTTTCAGCCGATTGGATTGATTGGTATGGACAGATTCCACTCGCTGCCCAGCAATTGCTAAGAGTCATGGAACTCAAGCAAATTGCGAAAAAGCTCGGTTTCTCGCGCATCAAGCCAGAAGGCAAGCAGCATGTGATTTTAGAGACTCCAATGGAAGAACCCGCTTGGAATCTGCTGAAAGAGAACTTACCCGATCATTTACGATCGCGCTTTGTCTTCACGGCTGGAAAAGTAACTGTACGCGGTTTAGGTGCGCTAAGTGCCGATCAACAATTGACCAATTTGATCGATTGGTTAGGTCGAATGCAAGGAGCGTTACCTGAGCCTGCGCTGATGGGGGCGAGTAAGTGAGTGAGGTGTCGTAACAAAGCAAGTCAGTATATCTTCACATTTTCTCTAAATGCAAGAGAATAGATGTAAGCAGAACTGTGGATGGCGCAGGTTAAGAGATCGACAAAATGGTCTTGTTTCCTAACAGGGATTTAGACGATGAACGCATTTTTGAAGCGTACGCTCGTTGCTCAAGCTGGAGCGGCGATAGCGATCGCACTATCGAGTATTGATGTTGCCCCGGCTCATGCGTTAGCGATTGATGCCTCGCCAACTGGACTTGCAAATCCTGCTCAAACGATCGACTTTAGTGACCTCGCTGGCGAGGCACCGGCTGGTACCACTGCGCTTACTAATCAATATTCCAGCGCGGGAGTCACGTTTTCTAACCTTTATTTTGTGGGGTCTGCAGATTTCGACATTTCGAGTTTTGGCGAATTCCCTTACCAAGATCCAGCATCTGCATTCAATATCACTAGTTTTTCCAATGGAATGACAACTGTGAACCCCTTCTCTATCCAGTTCACATCTCCCCAAACACGCGCGGCCTTCAAAATCTATAGTAGTAAACCTACTGTAACCTTCACAGCCCTGCTGAATGGCACGCCGATAGAATCGTTTACCTCTAGTAGTATCTTTGATATGCCCGGAGATTACTATGGATTCACAGGGGTAACATTCGACCAAATCCAAATTGCTGTAGGTGGTGCGGAACTGAGAGCAGCAGGAATTAGTAGTCTTCAATTCGGAGAGGCAACGCCTGTGCCTTTCGGCTTCACGCCGCTTCCAGGGTTAGCGGTTTCTGGTCTGCTGTGTGGAATCAATCGTTTGCGTAAGCGATTTGCTTAGCAATTAGTTCATGAGAAAGCCTTGGAACTAGAATCTAACGTTGCTGATTGAACTGATGTAGAGCATTGTGATGAACTACTAGAACCCATTAGAACTCATAAAAGGTAATACAAACATCATTACAATCGAGAATCGTAAAGTCAGTACTTCCCCAAGGCTTCTTTTCTAACTTACCATTCGGATGGATCAGTGTACGATCGCATTCCACGATCTCCCGATACAAATCGGCAATGTCCTGCACTTCAATTCTTAAGGTTGTCCATTCCGCGCATTCTGGATCAGGGTTCTTTTGTAGAAACAACTCAATTTCATCGCGCGAAATCAAAGCTAATTCAGGCGTTTCACTATCTTGCCATTGCCGCTTGAAGCCTAGCTTCTGCTCATAAAATGCGATCGTTCTTGCAACATCTTCACCTGCTGGAATAAATGGGCAAATCCTTCTCAGCCTTGCCATTTGTATGCCTTGAGTTGTTTTGTACTAATTCTAAATGCTGAGGTAAGTAATCGCAATCTTTCCAGACAAACAAATCTCGACATCAGAACCGCGATCGCGCTTTCTCGCTCCATATTCGCCGCAGTAATAAAACTCATCACCCTCAATCCGAAAATCGGTGGGTAAGGGCTGCGTACAAGGATGACAAAACACCATTTCAGGATCGGGAGCATCAGGTTCAACGTAAGGAAGATTCACATTCCAATAAAATCCCGGCTCATAGAGACGATTTGCGAGATGCTCGACAACCTGGGCTGTCCATCGCGCCGAACGTTCCCAATCCACCGGGATTCTGCCTTTCTTATATTGTGAAATCGCAATTCCAGGCACGCGATGAAATGCTGCTTCTCGAATCGCTGCAACCGTTCCTGAAATATAAACATCAACGCCCATGTTACCACCGGAGTTAATACCTGACAGAACTAGCTTAGTATCAGGAAAAAGATAATTTAGCGCAATGCGACTACAATCCGCTGGAGTACCTGCGATCGCATATTCTTGATCGGTTCTTTTCTCAACTCGAATCGGTGCAGTCGTCGTGACCTGATGCCCACAGCCGGAATAATGACCACTTGGCGCAACCAAAATTCCAGATCCATTCACCGCTTTCAATAACGCTCGAATGCCTGGGGCATCAATGCCATCATCATTTGTCAAAATAACCGTCATTCAATCTCCCAAATAAATTCCTAACCCTCGTGCTGTCCTGACGAGTGTACTGTCTGGATCGACCACACAGTACTGCTGAATCGCATCCAGAATCGGTACATCAATCACATTACGATCGCGCCAAGCGACCATGCGATCAAACTTACCTTGTGCGATCAGATCCACGGCAGCAACGCCAAAGGCAGAAGCCAGTAAGCGATCGAGCGGGGAAGGTGTACCGCCTCGCTGAGCATGTCCTAGCACAGTTACCCGTGTTTCTGCACCATGACATTCATGAATCACATCGGCAAGATACTGCCCGACTCCTCCATAGCGCATCTCCCCAAATGCGTGAGTACAATTGACGGCTTGACCTGCCTCAGTTTTGACTGCTTCCGAAACAATAATCAATGAATAATTTTTACCTTGGGCTTGCCGTTCATCTAATTTGCGACACAAATTGCTAATCGTATAGGGAATTTCAGGAATCAAAATCACATCCGCTCCCCCGGCAATTCCCGCACTAATGGCAATATGTCCGGCATCTCGTCCCATCACTTCTAAAATCATCACGCGCGAATGACTTGCTGCTGTGAAATGTAAGCGATCGAGCGCTTCTGTGGCGATATTCACAGCCGTATCAAATCCAATCGATTGTTCTGTAATATCGACATCGTTATCAATGGTTTTCGGAATGGTGACGAGGTTCATTCCGCCTTGTTGCGCCAGTTTGCGAAGAATTGCCATACTGCCATCGCCCCCGATCCCAATGATGGCATCGAGGTTGAGCATACGATAGCCTTCGATAATCTCCTCAGAGCGATCGAGAATTTGCCCATCCGGCATCGGGAAAGCGAAGGGATTGCCTTTGTTCGTCGTTCCTAGCATCGTGCCACCCTGGGTCAAAATGCGATCGACTTTTTCAATCTCCAAAGCCGTAAACTCTGGCGGGCGAGCCATCAGCCCGTTTGTCGCTCGTGAAATTCCAAACACTTTCCAGCCATAGCCCGTCGCTCGATACACCACAGCGCGAATGATCGCATTCAACCCAGCACAGTCTCCACCACTGGTTAAAATTCCAATCCGTTTGACTTCACCCATAAATCCCCTACACTGAATAGGCTGTGTGAGTTTAATACGCCACGTCAGACAGTGTCCCAGATTACAGAATTCATTTAGGAATGTCAGAACATCCAGACATTTTCACGATTCCCACGCCGCCTGAGAACTATCGATCGGGCTTTGTTGGCATTATTGGTCGCCCCAATGTCGGCAAGTCCACGATTATGAACTTTCTCGTGGGTCAAAAGATCGCGATCACCTCTCCCGTTGCCCAGACAACTCGAAATCGGTTACGGGGCATTTTAACCACGCCTGAAGCCCAAATTATCTTTGTGGATACCCCTGGGATTCACAAACCGCATCATCAACTCGGACGAGTCTTAGTCAAAAATGCTCAAAGTGCGATCGACTCAGTGGATGTCGTTCTATTTGTCGTCGATTGCTCTGTTGTCGCAGGAGGAGGCGATCGCTATGTTGCAGAACTTCTAGCCCAGACTGAAACGCCTGTCATTCTGGGTTTGAACAAATCTGATCAGCAATCAGATGCAGAATTCGATCAAACCTACCAAACCTTAGCGGCGGATCGAAACTGGACGATCGCGAAATTTTCAGCCCTGCAAGGCGATGGCATGGAGGAATTGCAGCAGGCAATTATCGGACAGCTTGAACCCGGCCCCTACTACTATCCACCGGATTTAGTCACCGATCAGCCCGAACGTTTCATCATGGGCGAGTTGATTCGAGAACAAATCTTGATGATGACTCGTGAAGAAGTTCCCCATTCGGTTGCGGTTGAAATTGAGAAAGTTGTGGAGGAAGAAAAGATCACGCGAGTCTTTGCTGCCATCAATGTTGAACGTCCTTCACAAAAAGCAATTTTGCTCGGAAAAGGTGGAGGAATGATTAAAGCGATCGGGACTGCTGCCCGCGAGCAAATGCAAAAGCTAGTTGAAGGCAAAATTCACTTAGAGCTATTTGTGAAAGTCATGCCGAAATGGCGACAATCGCGAGTCAAGCTTGCAGAATTTGGCTATCGAGTCGAGGAAGAGTAGTGAACTGCTCAAAGTTGTTAATCGCGACTTTGAGCAGCGCTGCGATAGATTTAGTTTTTGAACGATTAGCAAATCGCTTTGCACTTGTGCGATCGCATCAAAAATACAGCGATCGCACAAAGTATCATAAGTTTGCCGTAATGAGATTCGATCTGTGTCTGCCAAAGATTTTTTTCATGATGCTGTCAAACACGCATTGCAGAAAGAACAATGGACGATCACAGACGATCCTTTGAAGTTCAAATTTGGCAACGTCAACTTTCAAGTTGATTTAGGAGCAGAACAACTGCTTGCCGCAGAGCGATCGGGCGAGAAAATCGCAGTCGAAATCAAAAGTTTTCTCAATCCATCAGCAATTACAGATTTCTACGCTGCATTAGGGCAATTTCTGAGCTATCGCCTTGCTCTAGAATCAATTCATCCTGATCGAACCTTATACCTTGCAGTCCCGTTCGATACCTATCAAACCTTTTTTCAGTACGAATTCACCCAAATTGCGATACAACGATATCAAGTTCTAATAATTGTGTACGATCCTGCCAATGAGGTGATCATGCAATGGACAAACTAATTCAATACCGCCAGTATATTCAAACGCTGTTGAGCCAGTACGCCAGCGATGATATTTCAGATGAGCAAGTTGAGGTGCAACTCATTCTTGATGCTGAACGGGATCATTATCAGTGGATGAATGTTGGTTGGCGAGGGTTGAATCGGATCTACCGTTGTGTCATGCACATTGATATCAAAAATGAAAAAATTTGGATTCAACAGAACCTAACTGATCAGAATCCGGCTGAGGAGCTAATCAAGATGGGCGTACCTAGAGAAGACATTGTTTTAGGATTACAGCCGCCTTACAAACGACCCTATACAGACTATGGTGTCGCCTGAAGAGAGGAAAAGTGCGCTTGGGGAGATAGGAGCAGAAACCATGATTTCAGATCTTCACCCTATCCCCCTATCAGATTTATTGCGGTCAATGACTCGCTCAGAAGCAATTAAGAGATATCACAAACTCAACAATTGCTGCATTGCCAGCCACCACTGATCGCGCCCTTGCTTGCGCTGCCAATACCAATATTCACAGCCCCACAACATCACCGGATCAAAGCCGATTTCTTGAACTCGATCGACAATACTCGTTGCCTGAAGTGGGGATGAACTTGGATACTCAAGCTGCGATACCGGAACTAACTCATTCGCCTCCCAAGGTTCCGCCTGTGCTTCAGCAATCCAGCTCTCTTTCCCCCATCGTCGCAACTGCGATCGCCAATCTTTTAACTTTTTCCAATACGAAGGTTGTGCCTCAAGATAGGCCTGACTCGCCCCTTGTGGCACTTTCGTATACACATTAAATCCAATCGCATCGGCTAACCAAAGACTGGCTCGAAAGGCTTGATCGTCTTCTTGTCCCTGTCCATCTGGGAGGGTAATTGCATTCGTTAGTAAAATTTTCTGACCTGCTTGCGCGCGAGATCGTACTAATTTCACTTCTTGTCGGACAAACTTCTCACTCAACGATCGCCCATGCGTAATCTCTAGCGTTGTAAACGGCTCATTCTCAACTTGCCAATACCGAATCGCTGGAGCCGTTTTTGCATGACTAACAACGCGATCGAGCATCTTCAACGTCAAATCTGCGATCGCAGGATCTCGATCCAAAACCCTCGCACTCGTCGTATCGTACTTTGCTCGCATCCAATCTGGAAAATGAAACTCAGGATAGCGAGGCGCTTTCATACCGACTGCTAATACGACCTGAATCCCGCGTCGATGGCTCTCATCTAAGAGCCAATCAATCTTACTGAAATCAAACTGATTCGCCTGCGGCTGCAATTCATGCCAATAAGCACACAGCCGCAACCGCTTAAATCCCAAATCGCAAATCGCTTGGAATGTCTCACGATAATCCAATCCCAAATACCAACATTGCAACTGGCTAAACGTCGTCCCTAATTTCATCGATCGAGGTGGAGTAACAAGATCCGGCAGAGAGATCGTTGCCCCTGCACTAGCAGCCATCAAATTGAGAAAACCAAAAGTCGAAAGTGCGGTGAATTGCCTGCGGGTTAAGTTGCGAGAAGCTCGATGAAATATCATGGCTCAAAGTAAGATAACGAACTCAGCACGCTGATCTACTTTTCAAATCATTGCATTCGCAATCGTGCTCACTTTCAACAACAAAGGCAATGCTAGCGGTTACGGGTGAACGATCGCAGAAAATAATGCAAGTAATTTCACAGCAAAAAATCAGTCTAGGTGAGTATATTATGCTACTCAATCTAAGTTGCGCGCGAAATCTTGAGGTCGTTAGTTCAACCCCCTCATTCACACTTGATCTTCAAAATTTATGTCGATCGCAAATTCAGACTGAGCCATCCCCAGTCTAAAAATCCCAATCTAAAATCGATTTAGCTCTGTTCGTCAATGCCCATCATTTCCCACCACCAATTCAGTGGAAAATAAACGACCGGTGCCCACAAACTGCTTAAAATTGCAGAACTCAGCGCAATAAATTGGTGATACGTCCAAATGTCAGACAGCGATCGTTCCCCTAAGAAACTAAACTGTAGCGCAGTGATCGTTTCTGAAATCACTGCCATGAGAAAGACAATGAGTGCAACAGAAATAAAGTCTTCTTGCACGTACCGTTGCTTTTGTAATTTTGCAGTCAAAGCTCCCACAATCATCAAGCCGATCGCATGAGTCGGTTCGGGTGCAGTCATGCCATCTTGCAACAGTCCCAAGATTAATCCTGCCATTGCGCCCTGCCAAACCACTCGTTTGACACTCCAAGCGACCACCCAAATTAAGAGCCAGTTTGGACTAATCCCTGCCAGTTCCATTCCTGGCAATCGCAGAGGCAAAATCAACAAACATAAAAATACCGATGCGACAGTTACGGCTCCATTCACAAGCGGGCGAGCGCTCGGATAGGTATCGACAAAATTCTCGATCGCACGCAGGCTCATGGCGTAGAACTCGGCAAAGCTTCAGGAGTGGGCGAAACAGTCAAACTAGCATCAGGACTCGGTGAAACAGTGGGATCAGGCGAGGCAGAGGGAGACGGAACCAGATTTGGTTTAGCTGCAGGTTGAGGATCTGCGAGAGCAGGAGAATGCGGATAAATCATTGCCCACTCTAAATAATTAATCGGGGCAGTCAGTTCGATCGTGGCTTCAGGAGCCGGACTTTTGGTGAGATCAACAGATTCAACTCGTCCGATCGGAATTCCCGCCGGAAACAGTTGACTAAACGAAGAAGTCGTCACCACATCATCTTTGCGGACATCTGGAACCTTCTCAAAAAATTCCATAACTGCGCGATTCCCTGTTTTCCCGCGCAGATAGCCCATAAATCGACTACGGCTAATCGCCACCCCAACACGACTAGAAGGATCGCTCAATAACAGCACTCGACTCGTACTCGGGCTAACATCAATGATCCGTCCGACCAGTCCGCCCGGACTCATGACCACGGCTCCTTCTTTCACACCATCGTTCGAGCCACGGCTCAACGTCACATGCTGCCACCAATGATCCGCACTCCGCCCAATCACTGAGGCTGGAATCCCTTCTGCCTTCTTCGACTTGACAAATCCCAGCAGTTCTTCGAGCTTTTGATTCTTGCTCTCTAGCTCGATTAAGCGCTGCTGTAACTCACGGGTTTGAGCATTCATCAACCGATCCATCGCCACTGGCTTACTCTGGAAGGGGCGAGTTAACCACTGATAAGTTTCCATCACAAACCCCGCCTGACTCTGACGTATCAAGAGTGCAGTTCCCAATCCAAGAGTAGCAAGAGTGAATGGAATCCCAAATCGATCCCACCAGCGACGCAGTTCGTACATTCAGCGCGTTCTCAATCAGTGAGCAGCCTAACAATACACCTTACCGAGGCAAGATTAAACACAATTTTCACACTTAAGGTCGCCCTATCAGGACAACTTTAGCGAGGCGGACGAGTACTAAACACCCGCTCTAATTGCTTAAAGTTTTCTAACACGCGCCCGGTTCCCAACACAACACAACTGAGAGGATCAGCAGCAACGTGTACGACGATCCCAGTCTCATGACTGATCAGGGTATCAATGCCTTTCAGCAATGCTCCACCACCTGCCAACATAATGCCTCGATCGATAATATCAGCGGCAAGTTCTGGCGGAGTTCTTTCCAACGTCCGTTTCACAGCATCGACAATCACAGACAAAGGCTCTGACATACTTTCACGAATTTCAGGTCCCTTAATCGTCACCGTTCGTGGCAATCCAGACAGCAAATGAAGTCCGCGCACTTCCATCATTTCTTCATCGACCGCACCTGGATATGCCGAGCCGATCTGAATTTTAATTTCTTCCGCCGTCCGTTCCCCAATCACCAGGTTGTGGACTTTTTTCATATATTGCACGATCGCGTCACTGAGTTCGTCCCCTGCAACTCGAACCGACTCGCTCAAAACGGTTCCTTGCAAGCTGAGAACAGCAACTTCCGTTGTCCCACCACCAATATCAATGATCATGTTCCCTGTGGGTTCAGCAACCGGCAATCCTGCCCCGATCGCGGCGGCTACTGGTTCATCGATCAAATAAACCTCACGCGCACCTGCCTGAGACGCAGCTTCCATAACCGCACGGCGTTCAACGCCAGTAACACCGCTAGGAATTCCAATCACAATCCGCGGAGAAACTAATGCTTTTCCTTCATGCACGCGCTGAATGAAGTGTTTGAGCATTAACTCAGCCGTATCAAAATCGGCGATTACGCCATCTCGAAGTGGGCGTAATGCCACAACGTTTCCGGGGGTTCGACCTAGCATCCGCTTTGCGTCTTCTCCGACAGCCAAGGGGACTCTGTCAGACTGGTCGATCGCCACGACGGAAGGTTCTGAGAGAACAATACCTTTTCCGGATACGTAGACCAGGGTGTTAGCGGTACCGAGATCGATACCCATGTCCCGCGAGAGGGAGAAGCGATTGAAAAAACCCACTAGATTCTTGCCTCTTTAACTGCAATGAGTACGCTGATCAAATGAAATGGTAAGCAATGATGCTGATCGATAGTGGATTTTATTACAGTTTCACCCCTGAGTCTAGGGGTTAGCACAAGTTAAGAGCAATGACCCAGAAAATCATTTAATATGGGAGGCAACTGCATTATTTAGTACAAAAGAACCATGAGCTTAAATGTTGTCACGCTGGTTGGGCGAGTCGGTGGAGATCCGGATGTCAAGTATTTTGAGTCAGGCAGCGTCAAGTGTCGGCTGACGCTGGCAGTGAATCGTCAGACACGCAATAGCGATCAGCCAGATTGGTTTAATTTAGAACTTTGGGGCAAGCAAGCAGATGTGGCTGCCAATTATGTTCGTAAAGGTAGCTTAATCGGGGTTAAGGGATCGCTGAAGCTCGATACTTGGACAGATAAAAATTCGGGCGCGGCGCGGTCGTCTCCTGTCATTCTAGTCGATCGGCTGCAATTACTCGGCTCGAAACGTGACAATGAAGGCGGCGGTGGAGAGTCGGCGGGTTACGAGGAGGATTTTTAGGAAGGTGGGGAGTGGGGAGTAGGGAAATCGCCATTCCCCCATTCTCGCATCAAATCCCTGGCATCCGATCTCTAAATCGTTCTCGCACTTCCCCGCGCCGTTTCTCCATGTGTTCCGAAAATTTCTGACGTTGTTCTTGAGTCAGAACACCGCGCATTTCTAACATGCTGTTAAATTGCGCTTCTGCGGCTTTTGCTCTTAGAGATTGAACCTGGCGAAATTTATCGCGAATCTCATCGTCTTTTGCATTTCCAGCCATTAATTTGCGTAACTCTTGTTGAGCTTGACGGGCAGCCGTGCGATCGCTGTCTAATTGATCTCGATAGCGCGATCGAATCTGCTGGATCGATCGCATCTGATCAGCAGAGAGATTTAAGTCACGCATCAATCCAGGTCCTCGCTTGCCAGGACGTTCGTTGGGAGCCTGGGCGATCGTAGGTGAATTCTCATTTCCAAAATCGATCGCCCGCAAAACCGCCGCGCTTCCCACTAAAACAAGCACGGTTGAAGCTGCCACGATCGCGACACGACGAAACATAGATTTCAACTCCTATTCATTCAAATTTGGTTCAACCAAGGCAAGATAATCGGGCATATCGTTTATCGATGCTCCCTCCACCACACTGGACCAATTGCTGGTCATAAAGCTTTCTATCTCATCGGCATCAGCCACCGGATAAGGCGTTTGTCCAGGTCGCGTGATCACCGTTGCCAAAAGGCAGGCAGCAATTCCAGCTACTAGAAAAATCAGCGATCGCGATCGCGCAGTTCTGCGCGGCAGGGATTGAATAATCTGGTCTTCTAAGCCGAGGGCAGGCGGAGGAGGATTCGACCGATGACGTTGAAGAAACTGAGTCAGATCCTCGTCATCTTCAGGAAAAGGTTTCATAATTGGACTCCTTGACGATCGAGAAATTGACGCATCGCACCACGCGCATGAAACAATCGAGACTTAACTGTACCCACTGGAATTTGTAGAATGTCCGCAATTTCTTTTTGCTGCATTCCTTCTAAATCATGCATCACCAAGACCGTTCGATGGTCAAAACTTAAGTCTTGTAATCCTCGCCTAACAATATCTTCGTAATGTAATTGCATGAGATCCGGTGCATCCTGCTGCTTTGAAGCTTGTTGAGTCAAAACTTCTAAGCGCGATCGACCTTTTGCCGCAGATTGCCGATAGTCGGATGCAACATTCCAAACAATTCGATAAAGCCACGTCGAGAATTGCGAAGACTGCCGAAATTTAGGCAAGCCTTTCCAGACTCGCAGAAACACTTCTTGAACCAGATCATCGATGGCGTAGACATCACAAAGTTGGTAGAGCAAAGCACGCACACGCGGATGATAGCGACGATACAGATGACGGAAGCTCTGAGTATCTCCCTCGATCGCAGCTAGAATCAGTTCGCGATCGCCCTGAGCCGCAGAATTTGAGGAAGAATCATTTGCTTGCACCGGAAATGTAGAACCTATCCAAGAAATTGCTACCGCTAACACTGGAAGATGTGCCTTCAATTCATTGAGGATACTCTTTTGACTGCACTAAGTTCAAAAGAGTTCAATCGGTCAACTCCAACTTCACCGAACCGCAATCTCGCTCTGTTGGGTCAATTATTCTCCTGGGAATACTAGATTCACTAATTTTCCATCCATCTAAGGAAAGATATTTTATGTATGGCTTAGTGAATAAGGCAATTCGCGACATGGTTTGCGCTCATTTTGGTGAGGCAACTTGGCACGAAATTCGACAAAAAGCTGATATTGAGATCGACGTTTTTCTGACGATGGAAGGATATCCTGATGACTTGACTCATCGGTTAGTGAAAGCAGCCAGCCAGGTCTTGGGACTCTCTTCTGCCGAAATCATGCAGGCATTTGGCGAATTTTGGGTACAGTATACCGCAGAAGAAGGGTACGGAGAATTGATGGCAATGAGTGGAGAGAACTTACCCGAATTCTTGCAGAATCTCGATACCCTCCATGCACGAGTTGGCGTTGCCTTTCCCAAACTTCAGCCTCCTTCGTTTGAGTGCACTGAGACAGATGAAGCATCAATGACTTTGGCATACCACACGCATCGAGAAGGACTCGCCCCCATGGTTGTTGGATTGGTTAAGGGCTTAGGCAACCGATTTGAGACTGAGGTAGAAGTGACTCAGACACAAAGCAAAGCAGAAGGGGCTGACCATGATGAGTTTGTGATTCAATACCATCAAGACTAATCACATATGACTTCACCTGAGTTGCCCCGTGAAGCTTGGAGCCTACCCCCGCATCTCTTTACGACCGCATTTCCCTTTCACTTTGTTTACGATCGCGGTTTAACGATTATTCAAACTGGGGAAGTGCTGCAACGTATGAGTCGAAAACCCTTGGTCGGCAGTTCCCTCCGCGATCACTTCAAAATCAGCCGTCCAAGAGTACAACTCGATTTTGAGGCAATTCAGAAACACTCACAGGCTCTGTTTTTGCTGGAACTCCTGCATAGCGATCTACACATTCGAGGGCAAATGGTGTATGTCGAAGAACAAGATGTCATCTTCTTTCTCGGTTCTCCTCGGATCAATGACACCCAGCAATTAGCCCAATTGGGTTTGAAATTTAAGGATTTTGCGATTCACGATCCGATCATCGATTTTCTGTTTTTAATGCAAGCCAAAAATGCAGCACTCAACGAAGCCCGCCAGTTAACCCAAGATCTCTCTCAAACGATCCAGGAATTGCAGCAAACCCAAATGCAATTGGTGCAAAGTGAGAAGATGTCTAGCCTAGGACAATTAGTGGCAGGCGTTGCTCATGAAATTAATAATCCCGTCAACTTTATTCACGGAAATTTGCATTACGTTGAGAAGTATATGCAGGACTTATTGGATATGCTGCAAGCTTACGAGCGATCGTATCCGCATCCGGACGCGACGATCGTCGATCTGAGCGAAGCGGTTGATCTTGAATTTCTCCGTGTGGATTTACCGAAAGTTTTAGCTTCGATGGATATCGGTACGATTCGGATTCAAGAAATTGTTAAATCCTTGAGGAATTTCTCCCGCTTGGATGAGGATGGCATGAAAATTGCCGATATCCACGAGGGAATCGATAGTACTCTGTTGATTCTGCAAAACCGCCTCAAGTCAAAAATAGACCGCCCAGAAATTAGAATCATTAAAAATTATGGCAATCTGCCCCCTCTGAAATGTTATCCGGGGCAATTGAACCAGGTTTTTATGAACTTGCTCGTGAATGCGATCGATGCCCTGGATGAAGCTGCATCCCAATGCTCAAAACAAGAGTGTGAAGCTAATCCAGCTACCATTACGATCACTTCAGAGATGCAGTCTGAGCATTCTGTCTCGATTGTGATTGCAGATAATGGCACTGGCATCCCAGCTTCAATTCAAGCAAAGCTGTTTGACCCGTTTTTTACAACAAAACCTGTAGGGCAAGGAACGGGACTGGGACTCTCTATTAGCTATCAGGTGATTACAGAGCGACATGAAGGCACGATCCAATGCATTTCAGAACTCGGACAGGGGACTCAATTTTGTATCACTCTGCCGATCTCATAAGCCGCGCAATAACTGATCCGCTACAATTTATCGACTTAGCATAGGATTGAGAAGGAGAAATCATTCTTTTTGCTTATGTCTGCGTCGCCTCAAGTTGTTCTGATCACGGGTGCATCTGCGGGAATTGGAGCCGCACTTGCTCAAGCCCTCGCCGATCGCATTCCCAACATTCGATTAATTTTAGCGGCGCGGAACTTAGCCAAGCTTGATCTTGTTGCCGATCGTGCTCGAAAAAAAGGAGCCGAAGTGCTCACCGTTGCAACAGATATGGCTGAGCCGGATCAAGTGAAAGCGTTGGCAAACACCGCGATCGAGAAATTTGGCAGAGTTGATGTGTTAGTCAATAATGCGGGGTATGGGCAAATGGGACCGATCGAACTGATGCCGATCGAGGCAGCTCAGCGCCAGTTCCAAGTCAATGTGATTGGCGCGATCGCATTAATTCAAGCCCTGATTCCGGTGATGCGAGATCAAGGGGGCGGCAAAATTATTAATGTCAGTTCGCTTGGAGGACGGATTGCATTTCCATTTTGTGGAATGTACAGTGCTTCTAAATTCGCTCTAGAATCGCTCAGTGATAGTTTGCGGCGAGAATTAGAACCGTTTAATATTCGAGTTAGTGTGATTGAACCCGGTCCCGTCAGTACAGAATTCTTTGATGTGGTGGAGCGGGAAGTGAATATCACGATGCCGGACGGGAAAGATACACCATATCGCGCAGCTTTTGAGAATCTAGATAACCTAGATAAACTCACAAAAAGCCAGGCTTGGAGTTCTGACAAAGTTGCAGCGGTCATCGTTAAAGCTATCATGGCAGAATATCCTCAACCCCGATATGTAGCAGCGACGGCGGGTGGATTCCTGTTGTTTATGATGACTAAGGTGTTACCGACATGGATCGTCGATCGCTTTTGGCAGAAGTTTTACGGCATCGATCGAGTCGCCAAAGAGTGGAAAAATCGTCAACGTCAGCCCTCCCTGTAATGAATTTACTCGAATATCAAGCCAAAGAGCTATTTCGCGAAGTTGGAATTCCAGTGCTTCCAGCCCAGCGAATTGAGCGTCCAACTGATTTGAAAGCACTGAAAATTCCTTACCCCGTTGTATTGAAATCCCAGGTATACGTGGGAGAACGGGGACGAGTCGGCGGAATTCGTTTTGTCAGTAATACAATCGATGCCATTGCTGCCGCTCATTCGATTTTCAATTTGTCGATCGTCGGCGAATACCCCAAAGTTCTCTTGGCTGAAGCGAAATACGATGCTCAGCAAGAATTTTATCTGGCGGTTGTGTTAAATCGCTCGATTCGTCGCCCTGTCTTACTGGGATCGAAGAAAGGCGGGATCGATGTTCAGACCTCGATCGACGAGATGCAGCATGTGGTCGTCGATCAAGAATTTTCCTCATTCTATGCGCGTCGATTAACGATCAAAATGGGACTGAGTGGCGATTTGATCAACTTGGTCAGTGATGTGGTGGAGCGAATGTATCGCCTGTTCATTGATAAAGATCTCGATTTAGTCGAAATCAATCCCTTGGGCGTGAATGCCGCAGGCGAAGTCATGGCACTCGACGGAAAAGTCAGCGTGAATGATGCGGCCCTAGGACGGCATCCAGCGCTTGCTGCTTTGGATAACCGACCCCAAAAATTTGTGCTCGATCGCTTACCGGATTCGCTCACGACGATCGATGCCGATGGACAGATTGCCATTCTTTGTAATGGGGCAGCGTTGACCATGGCAACGATGGATTTAGTCAGTCAAGCGGGTGGCAAGCTCCTGCACTATCTCAACATTGGCAGCGAAACCCATCACGATTGGCAACCTGAAACGCTCTGTGACCGGGTTGACCAAGGCTTGAAAATGCTGTCGCAGAACAAGCAAGTCAAAGTCATTTTAGTGAACCTCGTCGGTGGAACGGTTCCGAGCGATCGTATTGCTTCAACGATCTCAAAATTTCTCCAGCGTCCGCCTGCGCCTCCGATCGCGATTGGGGCACATAAAGATAATCTCCGGATTAGCCGAGGCGTGCCAGTTCCTAAGCTGGTGATTCGGCTGTTGGGCACCAACATGAATGAAGCAAAAGAAATCCTAGCAAGCACTCCTGCCCTGGTTCTAGACGATCTCGATAGCGCGATCGAGCAACTGATTGCTTTCACAAAGCGGCGCGAAGGTTAAGACGGTATTAACCTTGTTTTAACCAAAATATAATTCGAGTGTTTTTACGGATTTTTTGCTTGACCAAATCGTTTCTTTTTTGGAGTTTGGCAAATCTAGGCAACTGTGCCTTAACTCACACAACTATAATTCTAGGGATGACTTGATCCTTGGAATAGCGTTATCATAACGGGATCTACGAGAATGCTTCGAGCCGATTGCAATTCCGTAGTGATATTAGAAATACGAATACTTGTGTCATAGAATGCTGAACCTAAACGGATTGTATCGCCAAAGTCAACCGTCTATAGTTCTAGCGAAAAGCTCATTTTGAACAGTTTCGCGCGCCATTCAGCGGAATGATTTTTAGTCTACCAGCGATCATCTATTTCTTATGATATTTACGCCAGCCAGCAAAGTGATTGTGCAAGGCATTCTGGAACCATTGGGAGAAATTTATACTCCTTTGATGCAGAAGTACGGAACTCAGATTGTCGCAGGGGTTAGCCCTGGCAAAGGAGGTCGTTCGCTGGCTGGAATTCCGGTATTTGACATGCTGGAGCAGGCGATCCCGAAACTGGGATCGATCGATACAACGGTAATTTTTTCGCCCCCCTATGCTGCCTTAGACGCTGCCTTAGAAGCGATCGCGGTTGGAATTCGTCAGATTATTCTGATTAGCCAAGGGATTCCTCCTTTAGATATGGTACATCTGATCCGTAAAGCTGAGGCAACCGATACGCTCATTGTGGGACCTAATAGTCCGGGTGTGATTGTTCCAGGGCAAATGCTCCTCGGGATTCATCCTCCAGACTTTTATCGACCTGGGTCAGTCGGACTGGTGAGTCGAAATGGAACCCTAACTTATGAGGTAGCTTGGGTGTTGTCACAAGCGGGCTTAGGGCAATCGATCGCGGTGAGTATTGGCGGCGATACGATTATGGGTTCGACGTTTCCGCAGTGGTTGCAGATTTTGGATGAAGATCCTCAGACCGATGTGATTGTACTGGTTGGGGAAATTGGCGGAGATTGTGAGGAAGTGGCAGCGCACTATATTGCAGAAGCGATCGATAAGCCTGTCGTTGCCTATGTTGCGGGTCGGAGTGCACCCCGCAATCGCCGGATGGGACATGCTGGCGCGATTATTGATTCGCAGGCAGCGGATCTAGGACCAGATTTAGGCACGGCTGAAAGTAAGGTGGCGGCATTTAAGCGGGCAGGCATTCCAGTGGCGGAAAGACCTTCAGAAATTCCTGAGTTGGTCAACCGGATCCTGAAAACCTCTGTGAAAAAAGCAATCTAAAGCCCGAACTTCGCAGACCCATTTCTATTGCTTTTCTGGGTTGGATCGATTCGGGGAATCAAATGGATCATCTTGGAATGCTTCTCGAACCGAGAATACCTGTTGGGGAATTCCGATCGAGATCCCCGCTGCGTCCAAGGCTTGTTTGACTCGCCGCCGGAATTCTCGCCCGACCACGGCTGGTTGTAAAGGTTGGGTTTTAATCCAAGTTCGTAAGGTAATCCCTGCATTGCTAAAATCCTCAACGCCTAATACTTGAGGGGCTTCGAGAATTTTGGTATGCCAGTCGGGATCTGCGCTGAGATCTCTGCCAACTTTTTCGATCAGCTGAATTGCGCGATCGACATCTGCATCGTATGAAATGACAATCGACAAATCGACTCTTGACCAATCTTTCGAGAGATTTTCGACGATCGCGATCGAACTATTGGGAATCGTGATTAATCGTCCATCTGCACTACGAATCTGAGTAATTCTGAGACTAATAAATTCGACTAATCCACTGACATCATCGACTTGAATAATATCGCCTACTGCATATTGATCTTCAAATAAAATGAGAAATCCATTGATCATATCTTTGATCAAATTCTGAGACGCTAAAGAGATACCAATCCCAATAATTCCTGCACCCGCGAGCAATGGCAGAATTTGAATTCCGATAATCGATAGAATAATCACAATGCCAATGCTAATCCACATTAAGCTGAGGATACCTTTTGCAACGCCCGAAAACGTTGAAACTCTCAGTGCCACCCGTTGAGAGGCATCTGGCGTTGATTCAGAAATATCAAGTGCTCCGAAGATGCGATCGACGATCAGATCACTCAATCGAATTACCAAATAAGTCGCAACAATAATTCCAAGTACCTTTAACGGTGTTGAAAGGACGAGCGGTTGGAGGGGACGCGAATCTGGAAAGAGTCCCAAAATGAAATAGATGCCAGCCATCCAGATTCCGATCTGCATCAGTTGCAGCGATCTCCGTTGCATATCTTGCAAGGTTCGCTCCCGCCTACTTTTCATCTGTTGTTTGACAGTGAGTTGAGTGCGAGGACTCGCTGTTTCTGGTGTGTTCGGCAGAATGTCAGCCGGGGAGGGCGTTTCGTCTTCAAGCAGCCTTTGTCGCTTGCGCAAATATTTTTGCAAGCGGGAAACGAGCCAACTGAGTGCAAACATGCCACCCAGAGTCGCGATCGCTTTTCCCGTTTGTTGCGTGATCACTTCAGGCTGTCGTTCTCGTTCCGCTTCGAGTAAAGCGGTGCGAATGATCCGAGTGAGTTCTTCTGCATAAGGAGTCGGTTCTTGTCCCTGAAGTTGGGCATCCAATGTTGTCACGGTCATCAAATACCGTTGATTGATGGAAATGATCGGCAGGTTGCTATTTGCGTCTAGTGTGGAATTAACTTGAAGGTCAGGGGCGTTCCGTTGATTTGCGAATCGTTGCAAGGTGGCTTCAATACTTTGGCGACGCACTGCGATCGCGCTTCTTTGGTTCGGTTGATTCGGCTGAGCCGTCGCAGGCAGCGCGATCGTGAAGAGTTCCCGTCCGTCAAGTTGAATCCCGGTCGTGACAATATCGGTGCTATTGATTTGGGGAAGGGCAATTTTAGGAGTTGGCAGAATTGGGGTTTGTGCCAAAGTCGTTGGACTGAGCACTAGGATTAGGCTCAGAGCAAAACCGAAAAGAAAGCCGAAACGACGCAACCTTAAGCCTCCTATTTTTAAATACAGCATTGGATTGACAGAGTTTGATCCCCTGACTAGATCCAGTTGAAATTTAGTCTCGATCGACCAAGATAACCAAACTGAGTGCGCGATCGATTCTCCACCGCGATAGAACTTCTGACAAAAAAAGATCTCCGAAAACTCGAAGATCAGGCATTCGTTGACGACTTTGGTGACAACTGAACGGTTACAACTGAATGATTTTTGCAGTCACAGCCATACTTTCCTCGTACAGCACATCCTGCCCGACCCGCTGAAGCTGTTCACTCAACAACGTTTCAGCCTTCTGATCATTCAGTGGGGTCACTTGATTGATCCGGCACGCCTGGGCGCCCCCTCCTGCTTCCATTCGCATACATCCAGTCGTCTGAGAACACAACACTGTGCAGCAATCCGCGCGCAAATTCGTCGAAGACAGTTTCAAGCTCACCATATCGCCTTTCACTTCTCCCACGTCTGCGGTCGGAATCCCCGCAAGTTCCGCCTCAATTTTGCGCCCGTTCGCCGCCATAAAGAAGACGCGCTGCAAATCATAAATGTCATTTTCTTTTTCGCGCGAGACCGGCTCCCACTCCAAACGACTGGCTAACCAACCGAGATACATCAATGCTTGTGCAGAATTGCCTTTTTCGTAATCAATGACAACTTGATCGACTTCCCAAATTGCATCCCGCCGCTCCGGAGCATCAAATGCTTCTGCTGCAAGTTCCTGCCAAGCAGCTAACCGTCGCCAATTGAGGTCAGTGACAAACACACCCTCTTCACGTAAGTTCGCAAGCTTTAAGAGTTCTGCTTCAGCATCCGCAGCAAACCGACTGGAATCAAAAATAATCTGATTGGAAAGCTTCGACAACCGTTGAAAGAGCGGTTGATCAAGATGCGGTGCGCCCTTCCACCAAACAATCCGGGGCAATTCGCTAATCAGTAAAGAAGTTGCTAAGTCACTGGCTCGATTCAAAGCGGCTTCTGTTCCTTTCAACGAAACATACTCACAACAGACGAGAGCCGCCTGATTGGCTTTATTGATTGGACAGTAAGCCGAAACCTGAGCCGAAACGCCTTCATCTTCTCCCGCAAAAGGAAACAGCGAAATAATTCGACAAGGATTTTGGCTCGCAACGACATCGGCAATTCCAGAGCCTGCTGCATCTGATACATAGCGAGGGGCTTCTGAGTTCTGAGTCGGAATTTCTCCCTTTCGCTTGGCTAGGTCCTCGCGCAGCTTCGCTAACAGTTCAGGACTGGAATATCCGTTCACTTCCAGCCCATAAGCTGCCTGTGCAACCCGAATGGCAGCTTCGGTTCTCGGACCGTCAATCCCGTCCACGGGACCAGTATAAAAGCCCATCATCGCCAACAATCGCTGGGTTTCTTCTGGTTCATAAACGACTAAGGTAAACGTTGTAGCCCGGGTGGCAACCATACCTGAATTATCACCACCAACTTCTCGATACCCTTGCCAAATTTGATTTAGCTCTTGTTCGATCTCATTGAGCGAGACATCCTTAGGAGCTTGGAGTGAAACGAGTGGAGCAGATTTAGGAGCCATAACACTGCGGAGTTTTAGAGTTTGGAGTTTGGAGTTTAGAGTTTGGAGGCTGAGTCAAGCGATCAGCTATCCAACCTCAGGCAAGCTTCTGAAGAATCTGGAGTTTAGAGTCTGGGCAGTTCGATCGCTCATCCAATCTCTAAACTCCAATTTCTCTAGAGTCTTCGCCAACGACGACCATCACGGTTAATCAACTGCTCAGCTTCAGAAGGTTCCCAGGTTCCAGCTTCATACTGAGGCATCAGGCTCGGATCAGTGCGGGCTTCCCAAGCGGTTAGAGCAGGGGTGACAACGCGCCACGCGGCTTCTACTTCGTCAGAACGAGTGAACAGCGTTTGATCGCCCATCATGCAGTCGAGCAGTAAGCGATCGTAGGCTTCTCCTCCGGTTACGCCGAACGAAGACCCATAGCTGAAGTCCATTTCTACCGATCGCGTTCTCAGATCCGCACCCGGCATTTTGACTTCAAACCGCATGCCAATTCCTTCATTCGGTTGCAGCCGCATGACGAGAACATTCGCATTTGCCTGCTTCGCTGCCGACTGAAAGATCAAATAGGGAACATCCCGGAACTGAATGGCGATTTCGCTGACTTTCTTCGGTAGGCGTTTTCCAGTGCGGAGATAGAAAGGAACCCCTTGCCATCGCCAGTTATCGACCATGAATTTCATCGCGACATACGTCGGAACGAGCGAATTCGGATCGACTCCCGGTTCTTCTCGATATCCTGGCACCTGCTTGCCTTTCATCCAGCCTGAAGAATACTGTCCCCGCACAGCGGAGTGTTCTAAGCGAGCCACATCCGCGAGGTGAGTCGCTTGAATCACTTTCACTTTCTCAGTCCGAATGCTATCGGCATCGAGTGAGTTCGGTGGCTCCATTGCTGTCAGACAGAAGAGCTGCATCAAATGGTTCTGCACCATGTCTCGCAGAGCGCCAGAAGATTCGTAATAACCCGCTCGATCTTCAACGCCCACAGTTTCAGCAACGGTAATTTGAACGTGATCGATAAATTGGCGATTCCACAACGGCTCAAAGATCGCATTGCCAAATCTGAAGACTAATAAGTTTTGAACCGTTTCTTTGCCGAGATAGTGATCGATCCGATAAACCTGATGTTCTTGACAGACTTCATTCACCACGCGGTTGAGCGCTTGCGCCGAACTGAGATCCCGCCCAAAGGGTTTTTCAATCACGAGGCGTGTTTTCTGCGCGTCTTTGAGCATTCCAGCTTTACCGAGTTGCTGAATGGCTTCCGGGAAGAATTTCGGTGCAACCGAGAGGTAAAAGACTCGATTGCCTCTTGTGCCTCGAATTTTGTCGATTTCTTCCAGACGTTGTTTGAGTTTTTGATAGCTGTCTGGGTTATCAATGTCACCGGGACAGTAGAACAGTCCTTGCGCGAAGTCTTGCCACAGCGCATCGGAGCCAACGCCATCGGAGAATTCTTCAACGCCTTCTCGCATTTGTTCGCGGAAGTAATCATCGCTCCATTCCCGACGGGCAACCCCGACGATCGTTAATTCTGGAGGCAGTCTCCGCTCTCGCTTGAGGTGATAGAGAGCCGGAACAAGTTTGCGTTTCGTCAAATCGCCGGAGGCACCGAAGAACACAATGATGTTCGGTTCGGGCATTCGTTGCTGTTGAAGTCCAACGCGCAGAGGATTCTGTAAGAGAGTAACCATATTGGGAGGGGAAATCAGGGGAGTGAATTTCGGAGTGCAGAGCTAATGAAGAGAGTAGCTGAGAGCCTGTTAGTTGAAGTCGCGACGAACAGATAAGAACACTTACAGTTATGGAGATGGGATAGACCATCTGTGCGGTTTTGTCTGTCCGCCGCGATTTCTATGGATTGGGGGCGTTATCCAAGACTAAGCTTAGACCGCAGCTAGTCGATCGACCTTTTCTTGCAGCGAAGCCATCAACGATTCAAACGGCTGCACAAACTTCGCAATGCCATCTTCTAAAAGCTCCGTCATCACTCCGGCAAGATTGATATTGATATCGGGATCGTTCAAGCTTTCAATCAAGTTGTAAGCTTCTTCAACGCCAGTATCGATACGAGAAGCCACGTCACAATGATCTGCACAGGCTTCGATCGTGGCTGGCGGCAACGTATTTACGGTATCCGGACCAACCAGTTCATCGACGTACATCACATCGCTGTACTCTGGATTCTTCGTTCCGGTACTTGCCCAGAGCAGGCGTTGAACATTCGCACCTTTTTCTTTCAGAGCGAGCCAACGGGGATCATTAATGATCGTCTTGTACTCTTGGTAAGCAATTTTGGCGTTCGCGATCGCAATTTTTCCCTTCACAGCACGTAGCTTCGCTTCTTGTTCAGCAGTATCTACACCTTTTGCTAATTTTTCATCGATTTGAGCATCGATACTACTATCAATCCGGCTTAAGAAGAAACTAGCAACTGAAGCAATTTTGCTGATGTCTTCGCCTTTTTCAACGCGTTTTTCTAAGCCTCGAATGTATGCCCAAGCCGTGTTGACATAGCTTTGAACCGAGAACAATAGCGTCACGTTGACATTGATCCCATCTGCAATCACCGCTTCCACCGCAGGCAATCCGGCTGACGTACCAGGAATCTTGATCATCACATTGGGACGACCAATTTCTTTGTAGTATCGACGCGCTTCTTGAATCGTCTTCTCGGTATCGTTGGCAATATTGGGCGGAACTTCGATACTCACATAGCCATCCAAACCGCCGGACTCTTCATACACAGGCAGAAAGATGTCACAGGCATTGCGAATGTCATCAAAAATCAGCGACTCATAGAGTTCGAGCAACGGCTTACCCGCACGAATCCCTGCTTCGATATCCGCATCGTAAATTTTGTTTCCTTTAATCGCTTTCTCGAAAATCGCTGGATTCGAGGTTAGTCCGCGTAATCCACGCTCTTCAATCATGCGCTTAAGTTCGCCGGATTGAATCAGATCGCGCGCCAAGTTATCCATCCAGATACTTTGACCGTAATCTTTGATTTCGAGAATGTGGTTTACCGTTACCATGGGGTCTGCTCCTATTTGTACGAACCTAAAATTGTCTTTTCTCGGATGCGCTCTTGAACAAAGGATTCAACCAGCGCAACATCTTCGGTGCTTCCAATGATCAATGGAACCCTGTCGTGTAACTTATCAGGAACAACATCTAGAATTTCCTGGGTTCCAGTGCTTGCCCGCCCACCTGCTTGTTCTGCCAAAAATGCTAACGGCGAAGCTTCGTAAAGCAATCGCAGCTTGCCTTCTGGCTTTTTGACTGTACCGGGATAAAGGAATACACCACCTTGATACAAAATGCGGTGAAAATCACCAATCAACGCGCCGCCATAGCGTGCGGTATAGCCTTCATGCCGATGCACGTAGCGAATAAAATCCCGGTAGGACTCTTCCCACTGCCAGAAATTCCCTTCATTGACGCTGTAGATTGCGCCATGTTCAGGAATTCGGATATTTTCATCCGCTAAGATAAACTCTCCCAAACTTGGGTCAAGCACGAAGGAATGCACCCCTTTGCCGATCGAATAAACCAGCATCGTGCTCGGGCCGTACAGAATGTAGCCTGCGGCGATCTGTTTGCGACCGTGACTTAACAAATCCTGTGCTGTTCCGTCTGCGTCGTCTCCTTCTTGCTGTCGAATCGCAAAAATAGAGCCAACATTGATATTGATATCGACATTCGAGGAGCCATCGATCGGGTCATATAGCAACGTATATCGACCCAAAGGGCAGTTCTCTGGAATGTAATAGGGTTCGTCCATCTCTTCTGAAGCCAGGCGACAGACTAGCCCACTCTGCTTAAACACAGAGATAAAGACCTCATTGGCATAGAGATCCATTTTCTTGACAGACTCGCCTTGAATATTTGTACTGCCCGTAAATCCTAAAACGCCTTCCATCAACCCGGCGCGACTGAGGCGACGAGCGATGAGTTTTCCAGCAAGCGCAATTCGCGACATGATCGCACTCAAATCCTGAGCATCGGCTGAAAAACTTTGCAGTTGTTCCAGAACATGACGAGAGAGAGTAGTGCAGTCTCGATCGAGGGTCAAATCGCGATCGAGCAGAGGTTGAGCATCGACCATTCCAGTTTCCTCCCTGAGATCAGGGTTTTTATTTCACACGTCTCTAAATTAGTAAAGGCGACTGTGCGGATACTTCTATCTTAAGAAGGCATTCTCGAAACGGGGCGTTCTTTAAGATGAGCTAAAGAATGTCAATCCATTTAAGTAAGCAATGATACGGAGACAAAGCTGAATGCCTCAGAATTAGAATCTGTCAACGATTAAAGGAACTAATTCTTGAGGAGACTGAATCAAAAAATCAGGATGATTCGCTTGTAAAATCTCAGTAGAATTCAATCCCCAAGTTGCCGCGATCGCGCACACTCCACTTTTTCTTGCCGCTTCGATATCACGGGTTTCATCCCCCACGTAATAGACCTGAGACGGATGGAATTGATGCTGGCGCAAAATCTTAAGAATCAGGCGACTTTTGCCAAACAAAGCATAGCTTGCCGAAACAAAATCGAATGTCGAAGTTAATTCTTGGATTCTGAGAAATTCCTGAATATTTCTAACTGAATTTGTCGAAACAATTCCTAATAAATGTCCATGCTCTTTCAAGTGTAAAAGCGTTTCTCTCATTTCTGGGAAAAGCTGTAAAGAGGAAATTTCTCGATTGAGTTCTTGCGTAAAACGTCGAATCAAAAATGGGAGTTTCCAAACCGGAATTCGGGATCGGCGTAGGGCTTCTCGCGATCCGAGTTGCTTGAGTTCTTCTAAGGTTTCTTCATCAAACGGCGGAAAGCGAAACTCAGCCGCTAATCGATTCGTGATCGCAATTCCAACTTCGACACTATCGACGATCGTGCCATCAAAATCGAACAAGATAACTTTCACAGGTGAAGGTATGAAACGATAAAGCCAACAGCAAGATTAATACTTATTTACAGGGTAATCAACTTTGATATCAATTTAATCCTACTTTTCTCAGGTTCCTCTATTCTGAGAGTTAGAGATCTTAGCGCTACGTTCCAGTCTCTTCACACTTCAATCTGAGAGGAATTTCATATGTCGCAACTTCATGCTGCTGAGTTCTTCAAATCGGTTCGCAATGATCAGGCATTGAAAACCCGATTGCAGGCAACAAGCGATCCGCAGACGTTTGTGAAAATTGCTAGCGATCGAGGCTATCAGTTTACAGAAACTGAGCTAGAGAATGCATTGGAACAATTCCCGGAATCCGAATTGGCTGCGATTTTTAATCCTGGTGTTGGGGGGCGGCAACGGTTAATTCCACGATAGCCTCTAGAGTGAGTGAATCATCGGGGGTTGGATAAATCCCCGATTTTTGCTGTCACACCATTCCAAAATTGTTGAAAGATTGCGTTAAGCTTGATTCCGACTATTTTGGCAAAATGTTCCATGCGCTACTCTTCTTTCGTGTGCTTCGTTAGTTTGCTGCTTGTGACGAGTTGCACAGCTCCGAAAACCGCAGATTCTCCGACTGCATCTCCAAATCCGACACCGGAAGAAGCCCGCCGTACGCTGACATTTCCGCCCGCTCCTCCGACTGCGCCTTTATCAGTTTCTCCAACTTCTCCAGTCGATCTCAACACTAGCGCGATCGTTCAAAAGTATTTGAGCCAGATCTCTGCTCAAGGCTATCCGCAAACGGTTCAAGGCATCTGGATGCAATCCGGCAATACGTTATTAGCGCAGAATCAAGGAACTATCCCTCTGTCTGCTGCCTCTTTAACGAAAGTTGCCACCTCTCTTGCAGCCCTTCAGACTTTCGGAATTGATCATCGGTTTGAAACGGTCATTGGAACCAATGGCACGCTCAAAGACGGCGTTCTCAATGGCGATCTGATTCTTCAGGGCAATGGTAATCCTCTCTTTGTCTGGGAAGAAGCGATCGCAGTTGCCAATGCGCTTTCACAACTCGGCATCAAAAAAGTCACAGGCAATCTGATTGTGTCGGGTCGCTTCTTTATGAACTTCAATCCAGAATTAAACACATCCGGTGAGTTGTTTAAGCAAGCTCTGAATGCGAATACTTGGACAGGTGAAGTTGCCGAACAATATGCCACCTTACCCGCTGGAACTCCAAAACCGCAAATTGCGATCGCGGGCAATGTGAAAGTTGCAGCCAATCCCTCAATCGCTCAAACCTTAATTCGGCATCGTTCTCTACCTTTGCCGGAACTGCTGAAAAAGATGAATCGCTATAGCAACAATGCGATGGCAGAGATGGTCGCACTTGCGGTTGGTGGAGCAAAAGTGGTTGCTTTGAAGTCTGCACAGGCAGCAGGTGTCCCTCAACAAGAAGTGATTCTCGTCAACGGTTCAGGACTCTCTCCAGAAAATCGGATTTCGCCGCGCGCAGTATGTGCGATGTTTCTCGCGATCGAGCAATATCTCAAACCCAGTCAAATGACCGTGGGAGATATTTTTGCGATCGTGGGTGAGGATGCTGGAATTTTGGATCAGCGAAAGCTGCCCAAAGGATTAGTTACAAAATCCGGAAGTTTGAATGAAGTTAGTGCGCTCGCAGGAGCATTGCCGACGAGCCAGAAAGGAGTGGTTTGGTTTGTCGTGATGAATGGCGGAGGCGCCAACTTAGAAGGGTTCCGGGCAGGGCAAGAGTCGCTAGTGAATACTTTTGCAAATCAGTGGGGAGCAGTTTCAGCAGTTCCCGCCCAATTGGCAGCAAATCGCGATCGCGCAAGTTTGAAATCCTTGATTGAAAAAGCAAACTGATGGGAACGCGTAACACAACGTTTTGAAATCGATGCTTGATTGAAAAATTGAACTGATTGAAACCATAGCTTGAACGCATATCAAGCTATGGTTTCAACTTTGATCTGAAAAAACTTTCCGTCCCCAGGTTGACACAGAGATTCAAACTGACTATAGTACCTAAGTACTAAAAACATTTGTATTACCCAAATCTCGTTGAGGAAAACGCCATGAACGGATTAGGTACACGCAGCAGACCTCCCAAAGAGACCATTGGAGTTTCACATCGCACGATCGCTCTAGATGCTGGAAACTATGATCTCAAGTTTTGGAACGGTGCAGGACATCCAAGAGCGATTCGCTCTGTGAGGTTTCAACTCCCTCAAGGACGCGATCCCGTTCGTTTCTCGGATCACTCTCCCTTGATCGAGTTACCCGATGGAACGCGATATCATTTTGGCACACAAGCGTATAAGTATCGCCGCCAGCAACAAACTGTTGTAGAAAACAAGGTCGATTTGTCGCGGTTGCATCTGTATGCTTGCCTAGAACCGGAACGCGATGAACAACTGAGCCAGTTTCCACTGCATGTCTATGCGTCTACTCCTGATCCAAACCGCAATGCAGCAGAGATCAAAGCTCAATTGATGGGAGTCCATGAATTCAAGCGCAATGGGATTCCATTTAAAGTTACAGTTGAACACGTTGAAGTAGAACGAGAAGGAATCGGATCATATCGTTATGCGCAACAGTTAGGACTCATTCCTGACAATGGCTATACGATCGTCGTAGACATCGGTGGCGGAACCTGGTTAACACGGCTCGTCGATGCGGAAGGCGATGTAATTGATGAAAACGTGATGGATCGCGGCGGTTCTTATGAACTCGCAACGTCAATTAGCTTCGATCGCCGATTGATTGATGGCTTGGGTACAACCGTTGATCCGGCGATCGTCATGGATGGCTTCAAGTCCGGGCATGTCTATGCCGACACAGGACTCTCTTGGTCATTGTGGTTAGAAGAGTATTTAGATCCCTGGTTTAAGGGAATTTTCCAAACGATTAAGGCACAGTACACCCCTTATATGCCGCGCGTGACTCGATTTTTAGTCACAGGTGGCAGTTCTCATTTGATTGCAGAACGGCTTGCAGGACGAAAATTGTTTGCGGTGATGCCGGATCCGCAGTTCGCAAATGTTCGTGGATTGTTTCCGATCGCAGAAGGATGGCAGCTATGTATGACAACAAAGTAAGACTGAGCAAAGATGTGATTGAAAAAGCAGAATTGATTGCAGAAGAATGGGGATTGAAAAATTCTCGGGCTGCGATCGAGGCTGTATTTCGCAAGTATGCAGATGATTATCTCTACGGGCGATTAGGCACAACGGTGATTCATGCACCCCAACCGATCGTCGATCGAGACAGTCAGGCCGTTGGATGTGATGCGATCGACGAATTGGATGATTTGTTGGGATTGTAAGTTTGATTGTTGTAGATCGATTCTTAATTTGTCCAAAGCGTAGAGTCAAGCCTAAATGACGAAAAGAATCGGTCTACTCCTCTGTGCTTCTAGCCAGGCCTGCGGATGAGCATTAATCCTGATCAAATTTGCGTGGGGTGAAATTTGCGATAAAGCATAGCTCGGATCGGTTCGCCTCGAATTAAATGTCGATCGACGATCGCTTTCACTTCTTCCGGTCGGACGCGATCGTACCAAATCTGATCGGGTAAAACGAGCACCATCACGCCATTGCCACACTGACCGAGACAGCTAGAAGGCTCGATGTTCACCCCAACAGGCGCAAGCGATTGAAAGGCTTGAATGACCTTCGCTGCGCCCTGTTTTCGGCAAGACTGATGCTGACAAATCCGCACCGTTAACATGACTCAGAATCGGGTAGAAGTCCTTTGGTCGCTAACCACTCCCGATTGAACAATTTAGATTGATATCGACTGCCCCCATCACAGAGAATCGTCACGATCTTATGTCCGGGACCCATTTGTTTTGCGAGTGCAACTGCCGCCCCAACATTGATCCCCACAGACCCACCGAGGAATAGACCATCTTTTTCGAGCAGTTGATACAGCACTCTCAGGGCTTCTCGATCGTCGATTTGAATTGCATCATCCGCAGGCGCACCTTGCATATTGGCAGTCACGCGACTGTTGCCAATTCCTTCAGTCACAGAACTGCCTTCGGAAACCGTCTCACCCGTTTTGACATAGCTATAGAGCGCACTTCCCATTGGATCAGCCAGTACACATTTAATTTGAGGATTCTTTTCTTTGAGGTAGAGTGCGACCCCGGCATAGGTTCCACCCGTTCCGGTCGCAGTCGTCCAGACATCAACTTTTCCATCTGTCTGTGCCCAGATCTCAGCCGCAGTGGTTTCATAATGAGCGCGACGATTTGCCAGGTTATCAAACTGATTTGCCCAGACCGCATTCTCCATTTCTGACGCAATTCTTCCGGACAGGCGCACATAGTTATTCGGATCTTTATAAGGCACGGCCGGAACCGTTCGGACTTCTGCGCCCAAGGTTCGCAATAAATCGATTTTCTCCTGAGATTGCGTCTCTGGAATAATGATCAAACACTTATAGCCTTTCGCGTTGCAAATATGGGCAAGTCCAATCCCTGTATTGCCTGCGGTTCCTTCAACAACCGTTCCGCCAGGCTTTAGAAGTCCTTGTCTTTCCGCATCTTCAATAATGTAGAGTGCAGCGCGATCTTTCACAGAGCCGCCTGGATTGAGGAATTCCGCTTTTCCTAGAATTTCACAGCCTGTTTCATCACTGAAGCTATTGAGCCGAATTAAGGGAGTGTTGCCGATCGTATCTACGAATCCGTGTTTGATATCCATGCCAGTTTTTGCGCGATGTGTTCCCTATTGCCATTTTGACGGATTATAGAATCGTTTGGTGCGCAGGAGTTGCAATCAAATTGATATAATCAAGCCTCACTCACATTCAGACGCAACCCACCCATGCAGTTTATTGATCAAGCAGAAATTCAAGTTCAGGCAGGCGATGGCGGCGATGGAATGGTGTCTTTTCGTCGTGAGAAGTACGTCCCGGCTGGAGGCCCAAACGGCGGCAACGGCGGACGCGGTGGCTCGATCGTGTTACAAGCCGATGAGAATTTACAAACGCTTTTAGACTTTCGCTATATGCGATTGTTCAAAGCCGATAACGGGCAAAAAGGCGGAACGAGTAATTGCACTGGCGCTTCAGGACGCGATCGCATTATCGAAGTTCCGTGTGGCACGATGATTTATGACCTCGAAACAGACGAACTGATCGGGGATCTAACCACGCATGGTCAAACGCTGAAAGTTGCCGAAGGCGGAAAAGGTGGACTCGGAAATCATTGTTTTCTCAGTAATCGCAACCGTGCGCCAGAGAATGCGTTTCCAGGACAACCCGGAGAACTGCGATCGCTACGACTCGAACTCAAACTTTTAGCAGAAGTTGGCATTATCGGCTTACCCAATGCAGGTAAATCGACGTTGATCTCAGCGCTCTCTGCTGCACGTCCCAAAATTGCAAATTATCCTTTCACAACGCTCGTTCCAAACTTAGGCGTGGTTCGTAAACCCAGTGGGGATGGAACTGTTTTTGCCGATATTCCAGGGCTGATCGAAGGGGCACATATGGGAATCGGATTAGGGCATGATTTTCTGCGCCATGTGGAGCGGACTCGATTGCTGTTGCATCTCGTCGATGTGACTGCAGAAGATCCCATCGCAGATTATCAAACCATTCAAGGTGAGTTAGATGCCTATGGTCGCGGATTAAGCGATCGCCTGCAAATTCTTGCGATTAACAAATTAGACACCGTTGATCCAGAGAGTGAGGAAGTTCAAGCGATCGCGTCTCAACTTGAACAACTCAGCGGCACATCGGTTTATCGAATCTCAGCGGCAGCGCATATGGGATTAGATTCCTTGATGCAACGAGTTTGGCAAGAGCTAGATGAATTGAAGTCCCAAGAAGAAGAGGAATTGCAAGCATTGGAACAACTCCAATCCACTCCATCTCTCGTCGAGAGTTAATTTCAAACCTCCAAGGCGAATGGAAAACCTTGGAGTGTTCACCTGAAATATGCAAGCTGCGTTGAGCGGAGCCGCAATGCCCAAAATTTTCAGCTTAACGGGTTGAGCATCGGGGAGATAGAAGAACCGAGAAAAATCTGAAATTATAGTTGCCGCTCCCTATTTCACCACTCCCTATCTCACTACTCTGCAAAACTAACGTCGTAAACTCCTACAACGCGACCGCATTCCTGACCTGACCTGCATCCAACGCTTGCAATGCCACTATTGCCGACTGAAGCCGTCGTTCCAGTGTAGTTTCCGTCATCCATTGCAACCAATCGACAAAGACTGGGCTGACATCAACCACCGCTTCCAAATCAAAGCGACTACCTTTACGCGGAAGCTGTGAGGGTTGAAGTCCTGTCAGGGCTGTCATAATCGTCAAACCCAAACTATATAGATCAGAAGCCGTTACCGATCGACCTGTATATTGCTCTGGCGGTGTGAAGTCGTGTGTATTCACCAAAGTGAATGCTGAAGTCCCGTCTTGCCGATTCAAAATCGTTTTCACCGAGCCAAAATCGACAAGGTGCACTCGGCGATCGCCAAGTAAAATGTTGCTCGGTTTGATATCCCGATGCACGATCGAGGGATTACGACCTTGCAGATAGATCAAGATATAGAGCACTGACTTCGCAATCTGTCTGGCTTCTGCTTCGGTAAAGGTGCGACCTCGTTTGAGACAATCTGCCAAAGATTTACCAGCTACGTAAGTTTGAACGAGCGCCAGTGCTCGACCTCCAGGCAGACGATGTTGGAAGTAGCCCAAATACTTTGGAATACAAGGATGAGAAAGAGACTTTAAAGTTTCGACTTCTCGATCGAACAGTTTCAGGTCATCCGGACGCAAGTCTTCATCCGAACACAATAATTTCACCACAACCCGTTCTTTGGCATGGAGATCGTGTGCAAGTAACGTCCAGCGTCCTGCATGTTTCCCTAATTCTCGTTCAACTTGATAACGATCGCCCAGGATTTGCCCTGCCATAATTTCACCGAATTCTAGAGCCGTTATAGCTTTGATAATTTACCAACCGCAAGCTGATATCCTTATATAGCTAGGAATTTGAGCAAAAGTTCATCGCTCTGCCCCTATCCTTTATCTCTGATTTAATATGTCTTCAATTTCAAATCCTTCGCTGCGTCAACAGCAACATCCCTTAATCCGAAATTTAGCGGATGCGATCGAGCAAATTTGGCATGAGCATTTAGACCTTTCGCCTTATCACCTCCCTGAAGATTTGGGGTATGTAGAGGGACGCATGGAAGGGGAGAAATTGGTGATTGAAAATAAGTGTTTTCAGACTCCTCAATTTCGGAAGTTGCATTTAGAGCTAGCGAAATTGGGTTCTTCGCTCGATATCTTGCACTGTGTCATGTTTCCTCGCCCAGAGTATGTGCTGCCAATGTTTGGTGCGGATTTAGTCGGTGGAAAGACCGGGCAGGTGAGTTTGGCGATCGCGGATCTCTCGGCATTGAGTCACGATCGCCAGTTGCCCCTTGAATATCAGACCGAGTTGAAAGCAGTTCCCGAAACGAAATTTGTGCAACGTCGGGCAGTTCCAGAGTGGGGGGATATTTTCTCGGATTTTTGTTTATTGGTGCGTCCGGGCAGTGCGGAAGAGGAGAATGCGTTTCTCGATCAGGTGAAGGCATATTTGAAGATTCATTGTCAAAGAGCGATCGCGACTGCGCCCACTCCGGAGCGAAAGGCAGAAATTTTGGCAGGTCAGCACTATTACTGTTCTCAGCAGCAAAAGAATGACAAGACTCGGCGAGTTTTGGAGAAGGCATTCGGGGAAGCTTGGGCAGATCGCTACATTACGACAGTTTTGTTTGATTTGCCTGAGTGATGTCACGAGCGAACGGGAATCTTAAGCAGAGATTTTCGTTGCGGTGTCACTATGCCAAAAGTAAAACCTCCCCTACCGTGGGAATGCTCTACCAAATCTGCTTATGTACCGCTTTCTTTTGAGGGAGAAGTGGTAGGATTTTGTCGCCCAGATTGTGCAACTGAGATTGCCAAATCACTCAATGAGGCGGAGGTGCTTCAAAAGGCATTGCAATTAGCGTGTTATGAGTTGGTTGCGCGATCGGGTGGGTCTTCAGAAAGCGTAGGTGAGTTGGTAAAGCGCTATCTTGCAAAAGCAGAGCGCCCACTCCAAGGCAGTGCATTGATTGCGGTCTTGCTAAAAGAACGTCAGATCGATTTGGATCTGACAGATGATGAGTTTGCCAAGTTCTGTGATTCTTATCGATTATCGCGAGCAGAACTGCGCGAGATTTATGGTGGAGAAGAGATTGAAAGTCATCAATTGATTCCCCTGTCTCGGATTTTGGGGAAGACCGTCGATGACATCATTGAAGCGTGGAAGGGCGATGATTAGGAATCTAAGAGAAGGTTCGGTCATGTTCTAGGTTCGTATAGTCTCACAGAATACCTTGCACTCTCAACTCAGTTTCTCCTGAACTAAACCTTTGTAGATCGACCACCCAAACGGCATACAGCTTAACCTTGTTTCAAAAACTCTTATCTCTACGGATAGAGCAAATGAGCAGGGTTAAATCTCTACGATTGGGGGCAACCGAAACCGCATCGATAAAGATTTTGTAATCTAGGAGAATCATTCATGTCTAACGCGAAAGCGTACTCCGCCGCCAGTGCAACCTCGCCCCTGGCTTCCGATACGATCGAGCGTCGCGATCTAACCGAACAGGACGTACAAATCGAAATTCTTTTCTGTGGCGTTTGTCATTCTGACCTGCACATGGTGCGCAATGAGTGGAGCGTCGCGCCTACGGTTTATCCGATCGTTCCGGGTCATGAGATCGTTGGTCGTATCACTCAAGTCGGCTCAGCAGTCACCAAATTTAAACCTGGCGATCTTGCAGGAGTGGGCTGTATGGTCGATTCGGATGGCACTTGTCCCCAATGCAAAGCAGGTTTAGAGCAGTTCTGCCCGAACATGACTCTTACGTATAACTCTCCGGACAAGCACCTTGATGGTGTCACCTACGGCGGCTATTCGGATAGCATCGTCGTCGATCAACGCTTCGTGCTGCGTGTCCCCTCGAATCTCGATCTTGCTGGAGTTGCGCCCCTGCTTTGTGCTGGTATCACCACCTATTCGCCCCTGCGCCACCATGGCGTGACTAAAGGCAAAAAAGTAGGAGTGGTTGGTCTTGGCGGACTAGGACACATGGGCGTGAAGTTTGCTCATGCACTTGGAGCGCACGTCGTCGTCTTCACAACTTCACCTGACAAAAAGGAAGATGCGCTCCGGCTTGGTGCTGATGAAGTGGTCGTCTCCCGCAACTTGGACGAGATGCAGCAGCATGTGAACAGTTTCGACTTCATTCTCGATACGGTCGCCGCCAATCACGACATTAACGCCTATCTCAATCTACTTCGGCTCGATGGCAATATTACCCTAGTTGGTGCGCCTCCGAAGCCTCTGGAGGTCGCAGCATTCAGCCTGATCATGGGTCGGCGCAATCTTTCTGGCTCCAACATCGGTGGGATTGCCGAAACTCAAGAGATGCTCGACTTTTGCGGCGAACACAACATCACAGCCGATGTTGAAGTTATCCCGATTCAAAAAGTCAATGAAGCTTACGATCGACTGCTCAAGTCCGATGTCAAGTATCGTTTCTCGATCGATATGGCATCACTCAAATCTGAATAATTTAGTAACCCGCCAGTCATTTGTTTAACGGCAGCTGAAATTGCAGTCGTTGAACAAGTGACTGGATTGCTATTGTGCTGACAGCACACAAACCTCTTAGTTTCTTAACTGAGTGGGAGATGATAATTGGTTGCCTGTTTTATTGAGAAATGCGTCCACACTCCAGATTCCTGAACCATGAGCTGCCATGTAGAGGAAAATGAAACAGTAGAGAACTGCAAGCTCACCACCATTGACGATCGGGAGAAATCCTTTGGAAGCATGTGCGATAAAGTAAGCGGCTGCCATCTCACCACTCGCAAGAAATGCAGCATAGCTTCCCCAGAGTCCCAAGGCAACGAGTAGACCGCAAAGAACTTCGAGTACTCCGGCTATGCCAATTAATGATGTGATCGGAACCGGAGCTTTACCACTTGGAATCCCGAATATTTTCTGAGTTCCATGCAGCAGAAAGGACAATCCTACAATGATTCGCAAGATTGCATAAATATAGGGTGAGTATCGAGTCAGCATGGTTGAAATCTCTTTCCTCCGTGTAGATAAGTTATGTGCCTTTTGAGGGATGAAAATTTGATAAAAAACAAACGGAATTGATGATCGCATTAGCATAGGCGATTCCTCAATTTTCTTCATCTATCGAATTCAGTAAACGAAAGCAGAACTAAGCAGTGCAGATTACTTCTCTCTATCAATTCTCCCTACCCAGGCGACTTTGACTCAGACTGACTGACGACCCGTTAGAAATGTTTGCGCTTGCGGCTCGCTCGGTGCCTGCTGCTGAGACAGATGTGCTCAGCAAAATAGTAAAGCTGATCGAAGGTACGATCGCTGCGACAGCGAATTTGTAGTTCATAGTAAAAAATTTGTAAAACTGATAGAGTTAGACCGAACGAATCGGATAGAGGTTGAGGTTAGTGTGCAAAGCAAGCAATGATGAAATCGCAGCTGCACCATATATCTCAAAGTGAACTATAGAAGAACCTATTATTCACATTCTGAGCCAGTTGAATGTTCGCGATCGCACTCAAGCTGCAATGTTTTCCAATAGATTCCCGCCCTTGTTGAACAAATCGGATTGAGCCATCACGCTGCCACTGAAGGGATACAATCGTTTGTATGTTAGGTTACATTTTATGAACTATTCATGCCGAACCTCAACAGCACACTTCTGAAAAGCCTTACAGGGAGATAATTTGAGCAGTTCATCTTAAGTGCTCTATCTTGAGGCATAAACTATTCGATAGATGTGGAATATTTCAGCTTCAGCGCACGATGAAACATAGAGAATCAACTGAATCTAGCGCTGCAAGCTACATCCAATCCGCAGAGTTAGATTCAGTTGATTCTCTTCAATTACTTTTTGGGAGTGAAACAGGCGTGAAGAAAGTTGCGCTACGTCGTAGTTTAAGTACGATCGGCGTATTGGGTCTAGTCGGGGGGCTTTTACTAGCTTGTTCTTCTACACAGCAGACGAATCAGAGTGATTCAAAGCTGAAATCAGTCGCCGTTACAGTGGGAGATTTGAGCAATCCTTTCTTTGTGCTGATGGGTCGAGGAGCAGAAGAAGAAGCTAGAAAAATTGGAGGCGATGCGGTTCGGACAACTGTCGTCTCAAGTGGATATGACTTGAATCAACAGTTCAATCAAATCGAAAACTTTATTGCTGCAAATACTAACTTGATTATTCTGAATGCGGGAGATAGTAAAGGTATTGCCCCTGCGGTTGAGAAAGCAAAACAAGCTGGCATTGCAGTGATTGCAGTGGATACAGGAGCAGATGGAGGAGTCGATGCAACGATTACCTCGAACAACTTGCAAGCGGGACAACTCAGTTGTCAGTACATTGCCGATCGCTTAAAAGGGAAAGGCAATGTTGTGATTATCAATGGCCCTCCTGTGCAATCCGTTTTCGATCGCGTTGAAGGCTGCGAGAAGGTTTTTGCAAAATATCCTGGCATCAAACTACTTTCAAAAGACCAAAATGCTGAAGGGAGCCGTGATGGTGGGTTGCGCGTCATGACGGACTTACTGACCTCGTTCCCGAAAATTGATGCAGTCTTTGCTATTAATGATCCGTGTGGAGTTGGTGCAGAATTAGCGTCCCGACAAGCCAAGCGCAATGAGTTCTTTATTGTGGGAGTCGATGGCGCACCAGAAGCAAAAAGCGCGATCGAAGATAAAAGCAGCTTGTTTGTAGCAACCGCCGCGCAAGATCCATTAGGCATGACTCAGAAAGCGGTGCAAGTCGGCAATGACATTCTAAACGGTAAAAAACCTGCGGATCCCAACATTCAGATTCCCGTCAAGCTGATTACGCGAGACAACGTGAGCCAATACAAAGGGTGGCAGTAATGACAACCAATCCAGAAACGATGCCAGATCATGCTCCGACCATAGCTCCAGTGCTAGAGATGCGGGGCATCACGAAACGCTTTAATGGCGTTCCAGCCCTACAAAACGTCAATCTTACGCTGTATCCAGGTGAAGTTCACGCTCTGATGGGCGAAAACGGAGCCGGAAAAAGCACACTCATGAAGATTCTTGCCGGAGCTTACATTGCCGATGAAGGCGAGATTTGGGTGAATGGTCAACGGCTCCATATTACTGATCCAGGAGTTGCGAAACGAGCTGGAATTAATCTGATCTATCAAGAGCTAAACGTTGCACCGAACTTGACCGTCGCTGAAAATATGTTCATGGGCAGCGAACTCAGTCATGGGCAACTGCTAGATCGAGAAGGCATGTTGCGAGAAGCTACAAAAGTCCTCCAAGATCTAGGGGCAAGTTTTGCACCGGATGATCTGGTCTCAAGTTTGTCGATCGCAGAACAGCAGCAAGTCGAAATTGCTCGTGCGCTCAAAGACAAGAGCCGCATTCTCGTGATGGATGAGCCAACGGCTGCACTCTCTGAGCGAGAAACAGAGCGCCTATTCGAGGTGATTCACAAACTGAGACAGGATGGAATTGCGATCGTCTATATTAGTCACCGCATGGAAGAAGTCTATGCGTTGGCAAATCGAGTCAGTGTCCTGCGAGATGGTCAGTACATTGGCAGTTTAGAGCGGTCTGAAATTACGCCAGAGCGACTCGTGCAAATGATGGTCGGGCGATCGATGGAAGGCTTCTACGAACACCACCCACAAACGACTCCAGGCAACGTGGTGCTAGAAGTCAGACAAATTAGCGACGGTCATAAAGTTCAACCGACTGATTTAGTCCTGCGAGCCGGAGAGATTGTCGGATTAGCCGGATTAGTTGGAGCAGGACGAACCGAACTATCGCGCTTGATTTTTGGGGCAGATCCGAAGACCAGTGGAGAAGTATTTCTCAATGGGAAAAAGCTAGATATTCATACGCCTGGAGACGCGATAGCAGCAGGCATCGGCTACGTTCCAGAAGATCGCAAAGATCAAGGCTTATTTCTGGAAATGAGTTCCGGTCAGAACATTACGCTGAATATGCTGAAGCAAGATGCGAAAGCTGGCGTAATTAACTGGAAGACTCTAGGCGGAATTGCGAATGCTGCAGTGGAGAGCTTCAACATTCGATTAGCCAATCTAGAAATTCGCGCCATGGATCTGTCGGGTGGCAACCAACAGAAGCTTTTACTGGCGCGCTGGCTAGCGATCAAACCGCGCGTCCTCTTACTTGATGAACCGACTCGCGGCGTTGATATTGGTGCGAAAAGCGAAATCTATCGGATTATTAGCGATTTAGCACAACAAGGCGTTGCAGTCTTGATGGTATCGAGTGAACTACCTGAAGTGATTGGACTGAGCGATCGCGTTCTAGTGATGCGCCAAGGACAAATTGTGGGTGAGCTTGGTGGATCAACTCATCGAGAAATTACCCAAGAAAACATTATGCATTATGCTACTGGCGCATCGGAGGTCGCCGCACTATGAGTCAAACCGAACTACGACCTTTAAAAGAACCCAGCGATCGCCCAGCGAATCGGCGAAAATCCACGGGCAACTGGCTTCAGATTGCTGGAATTTTGCCAATCTTGGTCATCATCTGTATTCTCTTCTCGATTCTCACTCCGAACTTTCCTACCGCTGGAAACGTTGTCAATATCTTTCGTCAAGCATCTATCAACATTGTCTTAGCAACAGGACTCACCTTTGTCATTCTGACCGGAGGAATTGATCTGTCTGTTGGATCGATTTTAGGTGTGTCAGCGGTGGTTGGTGTATTAGTCTCATTGTCTGCGGTGAGCTGGCTTGCCATTCCAGCCGCTTTGTTGACTGGATTAGCCATCGGATTAATCAACGGTGCATTGATTGCGTTTCTAGATCTCCCGCCTTTTATCGTGACATTAGGCGGTTTGACTGCGCTACGAGGGACGGCTTATCTCGTTGCCAATGGCACTACGGTTTTGAATCGTAATCTCAATTTTGCCTGGGTTGGTAATAGTTATTTAGGCCCTTTTCCGTGGCTCGTTGTGATTGCACTGCTTACTGTTTTAGCAAGTTGGTTTGTCTTGCGTCGGACAGTGTTAGGGGTACAAATCTATGCGGTTGGGGGAAATCAGCGAGCAGCACGACTGACCGGGATTAAGGTGAACCGTGTCTTGCTCTTTGTTTATGGTGTCAGCGGATTGTTAGCAGGGTTGGCTGGCATTATGAGTTCTAGTCGGCTGTATAGTGCGACTGGTTTGCTCGGAAATGGATATGAGTTAGATGCGATCGCGGCTGTGATTTTAGGCGGGACAAGCTTTACAGGTGGGATTGGTACAATCCCAGGAACGCTGCTTGGTGCATTGATTATTGCAGTCCTGAACAATGGGCTAACGCTCCTCAATATGTCTTACTTCTGGCAGCTTGTTGTCAAAGGTTTAGTGATTATTGTAGCTGTCGTGATCGATCGATTGCGCCGTCGTTCTACACGATAATCTGAATTTAATTTCTCAATTTCGTAGGTGTGCAGACTTTTACTTAAGGTCTACCTAAAATTGTGGGCAATAAGTCTTGCCTAACCTGACTTGGATCAGCAACAGGTAATTTGCCTTCTCAGTTTCAGACTGAACTTAACCTTCTAGAACCTTTACTGCTATCTTAAGCTCCTGCACATTCAGTCGGTGGCTCAAGATAGCAGTAAAGGTGTTTGAGCCGCTTTTACAACGATGTCGTCGTCTACGATGGACAAGGCAATTTCCAAATTTATGGCTATCCGACAACCGTTTTTCCACCGACTGATTTCCACACTGCTACTTGGGTTGCGGGTTGGATCTACATCATCGAGAACTTGGGATATCTGGGCGATCGCACTATCGGCGAAACCCCAGTCTATCGCTTGAACTGCTCCACGTTTGCGATCGAGAAAGTGAAAACTTGTGGAGAAGCTCCAGGCTGGATTCATAAGCATCGTGCCGTGTTGAGCCATGGTCAAATTCACATTAGCGGTGGCAAAATTTGGGCAATCCAGCAGGACAAACCCACCCTCGTGGATCACACTGAAGCCTATTTTCTGGATTTAGAGCAGCATTGCTGGCATCGCGTTGAAACATAACATTTTATAAAAGCATTTTTAGTGATCCGCACGCGAAAAGCTTTCATTTGACAACGTATGAACGCTTTCTAGAAGTTCCAAGACACTTAAAGGCAGGCGTGATTCATTGAGATCTAATGTGAAAGTCGGCAGTAGCTATTCCATACGCAAAGAAGTCTGGTTGAAGACTTTCCGTATGTTTACAGGGTGCTGAAAAAATCCCTGAACAGCAACCAAAACGGTATCCTAGTAAAATTTCGTAACTGTAAAATTTTCAATAAGCTTATTGTTCTAATCTAAGAACCGGGAACTGTAGGGTTATCTCCTAATAGGAATATGATCCAATGAACCTGAACTATAGCTATCGCAAACCTCTGATTGGTCTTGTCAGCGCTGTTTCTGTTTTTGTGCTGAATATGCCATTTGCTCAAGCATCCGGCTGGACGTTTCAAGTCACCAATAGTGGCAGCACTCCTTTGCTCAAGGTGGAAGCATCCGAGGATGGCGAGACTTGGGGAGAATTTAAGGGCAGCTCGATCGACCCTGGTGAAACTGCAACCATGCAGTGGGCACCTGCTACAGATGACTCGAACTGCGTTTGGCAAGTCCGGGGAGTTTATGCAGATGGCCCCTCTGAAGCTGCTGAGTTCGACTTTTGCAGCGAACCCGATCTAGAATTCACGAATTAAGTTTCGCTAGAGCTATTGATTGCCGATTCTTTAAAGTCTTAAGGCTTAGTGATGTAGAAAAGTCCTGAAACGTCTGATTTATCGAGAGTCTCATGTGAGACAAGAATGGCTTGGGCGGGGCAAATTGTGAGAGGCTTAAGTTCCTACACAAAAACAATCTCATGCAACTGCCCCATCTGTATCGTGAACTAATCGACCAATTCCGTCAATGGATTCAACCGCGTGACCAACGGCACTTAGAGGGCGTATCCGAAGCGGTTGCTGCAATTCTACAATCCGAGAGCGCCTGCTTGAATCATTGGTTGCCCTATTTGAGCCATCGCGGTTGTACCGCCCGCAGTCACCATGCTCGCTTGAATTACTTACTGACCAATCCGCAGGTCAATGCTGAAACCTTCTATGTTCCATTATTGCAGCAATTGCTCTGTGCCTTTGCCGGGACAGACTTGCTGCTGACGCTCGATACCAGTGTGTTGTGGGATCAGTTCTGTTGGATTGGGGTCTGCTTTGTTTGGGGTGGACGCTCGTTCACCTTAGCTCAGATGGTTTTGGAACATGGCAGTGCAACAGTTGCTTTTGAAGCTTATCTTCCTGTCTTAGAGCAAGTTTTCAGCCTGTTGCCCTCTGATTGTCGGGTGACGCTGCTGGCAGACCGTGGCTTTGAGCATGGCGAACTGATGCGGTGGTGCAATCGACACGCATGGGACTGGTTGATTCGGGCTAAAAGCAATCTCACGATTACCCTCGCTCCCGGTGTATCGCAGTCTGTTGCTCAATTGCTGTCTCCAGTCGAGCAGGCTTACTTGTTCCCGAACGTGACAATTCTCGAAGACATCCCCTGCCATCTCGCCACTGCTACACTGCCAGGGGGACAAGAGCCTTGGGCTGTCCTCAGTAGCCAACCCCCTTCATTACAGACGTTTGAGCGCTATGGTCATCGCTTTGGCGGAATTGAACCGCACATTAAAGACTACAAATCTGCTGCCTTTGACATCATTGGCTCTCATTTACGCGATGCCACAGGGCTTACCCGTCTGTTCATGCTGCTCGATATGGCAACGCTGATTGCTTTGGTTTTAGGCTTTTTGCTCGTGCGTTGCGGTCAACGCAAACGGCTCGATTCCCATCCAGAGCGAGGCTTGAGTTTTCTGCAACTTGGTTTGCGCTATCTCAAACAACTTCGTCATTTGGGTCAACCCTTGCCCCGATTTCAGCCTCTGCCACGTCGGAGTCCACCGACGGCATGTGCTTCTCAAAGTAAGCGCGATCGTTTAAATCAAAGGATTCTATTCTCCAAAGTCACCACGTTCTCATCGTGAGACAGCAAAAAGTTTTCTACATCACTAAGGTCTTAAGGTCAATCATCTCGCCTAGACTCGTCAGATTTGACGGGTCTTTTTTTGTTTCAGGGTCATTTTCTGAGAGTATGAACGCTTTGCGGAAGTTCTAATACACTTAAGGCAAGCGTATGATCATCCCGTTCCTCACCTCTGAAATTACTTCAGCCGCAAAGGAGATTCTCGCCTGATTGCATAAGAAGAAAGCCCGTTAAACCATTCAGAACTGGGAGGGAAGCTTGGCTGACGTAGTGATAGGTCTAGATCTGGGGACAGGAGGGGTGCGTGCGATCGCGGTTGATCTGCATGGACAACTCATGGCTCAGACCACAAAAAGTTATCCCCTGTTCACACCACAACCGGGTTGGACAGAGCAAAATCCGGCAGATTGGGTAGAAGCTAGCCTGAAGGCTTTATCAGACATTGCTCAACAGCTTAGTGAACATCGTGCGATCGCGCTCGGGTTATCCGGGCAAATGCACGGGATGGTTCCGCTCGATGCAGAAGGTCATGTGATCAGACCCGCCATTTTATGGAACGACCAGCGTACTGGAAAAGCAGTAGAAGCGATCGAATCGACAATTTCTCGTCAAGAATTGATTCAACGAACTGGCAATCCTGCAATTACAGGGTTTCAGCTTCCAAAGCTCGTCTGGTTGCGAACAGAAGAGCCACAAGCCTATGCCCAAGTTCGGCAAATCTTGCTGCCTAAGGATTATTTGGGCTATGTCCTAACTGGCGTAGCGGTTACAGAACCCTCCGATGCTTCAGGAACAGGCTGTCTGAATCTAGCAAATCGGCAATGGGACATTGATATTCTGAATGCGCTTGAGATGAATCCAGCCTGGTTTCCACCTGTCGTGGAGTCTACGGCGATCTCCGGGCGCTTGAAACCAGAGATCGCAGCACACGTGGGGCTACCAGCCGGATTACCCGTCATTGCTGGAGGGGGTGATAATGCCGCCGCCGCAATTGGGTTGGGAATTTCAGCCAGTAATCTGAATCGAGGAAGTCTGAGTATCGGTACGTCGGGCGTGATTTTTGCTCCTTTGGAGCATCCCATCCCTGACCCAGAGGGACGAGTGCATCTGTTTTGTCACGCGGATGGCGGCTATCACTTGTTGGGTGTGACGCTCGCGGCAGGCGGCTCGTTGCGCTGGTATCGAGACACGATCGCTCCCCAAATTGCCTTCGCGGATCTGATGCAGTTGGCGGAACGTTCACAGCCGGGTGCTCGGGGTGTTTTATTTCTGCCTCACCTTGCGGGAGAACGCAGCCCTCACCTTGATCCAGAAACTCGGGGTGCCTGGGTCAATTTAGCTTTAGCCCATTCGCAAGCTGATCTCATCCGGGCTGTACTGGAAGGCGTTGCATTCAGTCTACGAGAAGCCTTGGATATAATTCACAACATCACTCCAATGAAGCAACTCTTGGCAACCGGAGGAGGAGCACGATCGAGTGTTTGGCTCAAGATTCTAGCAGATATTTTGCAGACAGAATTGATTGCACCTAAAGCTGAAGAAGGTGCTGCCTATGGAGCTGCAATTCTAGCGATGGTAGGAGTTGGGGTGTATTCCAATTTAGAAGCTGCATTTCAGATCCTTCCCCAAGCTGAAAACGTTGTACAACCACAGAAAAATCTAATTTATGAGTCTGCTTTTCAAAAATATCAGCAATTATATGAAGCTCTTAAAGCAGTGCGTTGAATCATTCACGACTATTCAATCGCCATTCACACGATATGATGCAGCAGTAATAAATCAGGCATTTGAAACAGTGATTGATAAACCAGGACTGCACCCCCGATCGCTGTAGAATCCTTTCCAAATCTAGAAATCTTGAGCCGAAAACGAGCAGCCTGATCAAAACCATAGCCGCTCCCATCCGGCAAGCAACCTTGCAACATTTCATCAAACTGATCTCGCACATAGGGGATTAATCCTGCGAGTTGTCCTCCAAAAACAATCTGTTCTGGATTCAGTACTCCAACCAATCCTCGAACTCCCCAACTCAGATATTTTCCCCACTCGTTCACGACAGCTTGAGCGATCGCGTCACCCCCTTCTAAACAGCACAGCAGAGTTTCAAGATTGATGATTTCTCCAGTGCGGCGGTAATAGGCGTGTAATAGACCTCGCTTGCTGCACAAAGCTTCAAAGGTTCCAGGACGCACATCGGCTGGAGTATCAGAATCGTGCGGGTCAATCATCAGTTCAGATACTTCACTAGCAGTGCCTCCCGCTCCACGGACTAGGCGATTGTTTAAGACCATGCCAGCGCCAATACCAACATTGAGAAATAAGTAAAGCAAACTATGACTGGGCATCGATCCACTCAAGTACATCTCAGCGAGAGCACCTGCATTAGCATCGTTTTCAATGTAGAGCGGCACATCCAGATATAGATCCAAATAAGTTCGTAAGTCGATATTCTTCCAGCCTAGTCTGGGAGCACGAAGGACAATTCCTTGCCGATCTAAGCTCCCTGGAATCGTGATACCAATTCCCCGCGATCGCGCTTTACTCTCTGGGTTTGCTTCCCAGACCTGTTGAATTAACTCAATTAACTGCTGAGCAATAATGTCTGGAGCCGTGTCGGTAATCGGGATTTCGACTCGTCGGGTCACTTGAGCTGCAAAATTCAGTTCAACCACTCGTAGGCTTTCATCTTCGATCGCAACTCCAATAAAAAAAGCACCTTCTGGATTGAGTTCTAGCTCGATGCCAGGTCGCCCGCCTTCAGTTCCAGATGCCGTTGATTTTCCCTCACGTACAAGTCCAGCCTCAATTAATTCAGCCGTAATGAGAGTAACCGTTGAACGAGTCAAGCCAGTTCGATGGGCAATCTGAGCACGAGTCAGACGGGGCAAATACCGTAATAAGCTGAGAATTCGCGTAAAGTTAATTTGCTTCAGCAAGCTCGCATCCGTCGCCAGGGGTTTCTTACTGAGGTTTGCTTTCATAAGAAACTATCCAACTTCAGGTTTGTTGAGATGACAAACAATCATAAGGGTGTTTGTTCACGATTCAAACAATCTAAGGTGGGATTGTAGTGTTAAGGAGGCTTAATGATGCGAACGTTTCAACAGCAACGAAACTACGAACGGCTTGAACAACTTCCGCCACAACTTGATCAATTAACTGCCTCAGGCTTCCGCTGGGTTTGGGAGGTTTTGTCGAATCTCTGGCAATTACCTTCTAGCGAACCCAAGGTTCGACAGAAAATGGATAGCTCTGGCACTCTATACTGGCAGGCTTATGATCCTCTGCATCATCTCACTATCCGCTTCGAGGATGAGCAAGCAGTCATGGAGTGGTTAGATAGACAAATCTATCGGCGCTCACGGGCAAATTTATGGAACATCGATGGATAGGCTACTAATTTCCAGCCTTGAGAGTGATTAAGAACGACTGTATAAGGCTTCAATTCACACAGTCGTTCTTGATCAATCCTGGGCTGATGTTCTACCGCACTTACACTTTGGCAAGAATGGCTTCAGCAACGGCTTTATCAGTGACGAGTCCTGTAATCAGCTTGCCACGCATGGCAGCTAGAATGGCTTCTGCCTTTTTTTCACTCCCTGCAACACCAATGACCAAACGCTGAGCGGGTTGCTGTAAGGGAACGCTGGCAACGCGACTATTGATACCTTCTTGTAGCAAAACTCCCTCGTAGTTATATGCCCAACCTGCAATCTCTCCAACTGCTCCTAGCTCAATCAATTTCGCAACTTCTTCATCGTTAATAAAGCCGTCCTGATGAAGTGGAGCATTCCAAACAATATGACCAATCCCAACAAATGTTACTTTCGCCTGCTCTGCTAAGGTTTTTACGGTAATAAACGATCGCTGTGTCTGTAATAGCTGCCGTTCTTCAACGCTGGTCGCAACAACTGGAGTCGGAACAGGATAGGCTTGAGAACCGACGCGATCGGCGAGATGCATAACAACTTCATGACGACCCGCACGCCCATAGTGGGACAGGTTGCCAATAATAGAGATGATTTTGTGTTGAGGTTGATCCATGGATGGGATCTGTTCCACCATTGCACGCAATGTCCGTCCAGAAGAAAATGCCAAAATGGTTGGAGCTTTTGCGAGTAAATAAGTCTCTAAATAATCAGCAGCGCACACGCCAATCCCACTCAGATCGTCAACTTTGCTGGTATCACTGGGCACTACTTCACACAAAGACAATTGGAATTTGTCCCGTAACATTTCAGCTAGCTCGATACACTCCTTTAAAGGATGATCAAGGCGAAACTTGATCAGTTTTTCGCTAACAGCCAGTGCAACGAGGCGTTGAGCAGCCTGACGGGAGACATTGAGCTTATTGGCAACTTCTTCTTGAGTGTTGCCACCAATGTAATAGAGCCAAGCGGCATGAGCCGCAAGATCCAGTTTACGATCGCGTCGCTCAATAAAAGGTTCTCCCATATCTCACCATCCAGAAAAAAGCATCTACCCAAAGAGATTTTTGAGCCTATATCTAAAGCTAGAGCATTTGCTCAAATCTCTTTGTCAGGTTTATCACATTTCTCTCACAAAAATCTACTCAAAATTCTGCGATCGCTATTGTCCCCCCGTAATGTCCAGGTTAAATCCTGTTATATAACTCGCTTCGTCACTCATGAGAAAAGCAACCCCGTTGGCAACCTCTTCTAAACTGCCTAAACGGCGCATTGGCACTGAGCTGATCATTTGTTGTTCTACAACTTTGGGATCGAGATCAAAATACTGAGAACCCACGGCTGCCTGCAATTCAGTTTGCCGTGTCCACATTACGCCCGGTCCAATGAGTGAAGGTGAGAGAGAATTCACTCGAATTCCGTAAGCTGCTAAATCTTTTGCAGTCGTTTGAGTCATGCCAATCACGGCAAACTTGGAAGCTGCATAAGCCAGCATGTTCGGAGGACCATCCACTCCTGCATGGCTCGCCATATTGACGATAGCGCCACCCCCTGAATCCCGGAGATGTTGAGCCGCAGCTTTTAGCACATGAAAAACGCCAATGACATTGATATCTATGACCTTTTGAAAATCATCCGCTGGATACTCATCCGTTTTGGCAAAGACTCCTTGATAGCCAGCATTGTTAAAGATGTAGTCAATCTGTCCAACCTGCGCCACAGCATCCGAGAATGCATTTGCCACACTGTCTGCAAGCGTCACATCACACTGAAATGCACCAAGAGGGACATTGTACTCCTCTAATTCCTGCACCACTTCTGCCATTTTGGTTTCATTCAAATCCAGCAAAACTACTCCAGCACCATTGGCTGCAAAGCGTTGTGCCGTTGCTTTTCCAATATCTCCAGCACCACCTGTGATTAAAATCGTTTTTCCCTCAAACGAATAAGTTGCGTTTGCCGTCACGGTCTTATCTCCTTGTTAATCAAGAATTGTTTCAAATCCGAATGAACGATTTAGTTTTAGAACTGAGATCAGTATGATTTCTATTATTGAGCTTTTGCCCAAGAGTGGAGCATAAACTCGATATTACTTGCTCGATCTTTAATATAAGGAGCTAGCGATGCGTACACCTCGCTTCGCCAAGATCATCGTTGTGTTCCTGATTGGCATGATGTTGACGCAACTGTTACATGCTTGTTCTTCAGGTTCGCAAGCGGCAGAAAAAACAAGACTCACGATCGCCACCGTCAATAACGGCGATATGGTGATCATGCAAGAGCTTTCCAGCCAGTTTGAGAAAGCGAACCCCGACATTCAACTGAGATGGGTCGTGTTGGAAGAAAATGTATTGCGCCAGCGGGTCACGACTGATGTTGCCAGCCAAGGTGGGCAATTTGATGTTTTGACGATCGGATCTTATGAGACTCCGATCTGGGCAAGACGCGATTGGCTCAGACCACTAAATTTGCCTGCTAGCTATGATGTCAACGACCTGTTAAAACCGATTCGAGAAGGACTTTCTAATGACGGCAAACTCTATGCGGTGCCGTTCTATGGCGAAAGTTCGATGCTTTATTATCGCAAGGATTTATTTGAAAAAGCAGGAATTACGGTTCCTGAACAGCCCACCTATCCTCAAATTAAAGAGTGGGCAAGTAAAATCCATGATCCCAAAAATGGGGTTTATGGCGTGTGCTTACGGGGGAAACCGGGTTGGGGTGAAAATATGGGGTTCATTTCAACGCTCGTGAATACCTATGGAGGTCAATGGTTTGACACGAACTGGAATCCAACCATTAATACACCCGCTTGGAAAGAAGCAATCACCTACTATGTAGATCTCATGCGGAACTACGGTCCACCTGGAGCAAGCTCTAATGGATTCAATGAAAATTTAGCCTTGTTCTCAACAGGCAAGTGCGGAATGTGGGTTGATGCAACCGTTGCGGCGGGACTCCTCTCGAACCCGAAAGAATCTAAGGTGTATGACAAGCTAGGCTTTGCTCGTGCGCCGATCGAGAAATATCCCAATGGTTCAAATTGGCTCTGGGCTTGGGCTTTAGCAGTTCCTAAAACCTCGAAAGCACCAGAAGCAGCGGAACGGTTTATTGCTTGGGCAACCTCGAAAGAGTATATCCAGCTAGTTGCTGAACAAAATGGTTGGGTTGCCGTACCACCGGGTACTCGCACTTCCACCTATCAGAATCCTAACTATCAAAAAGCCGCTCCTTTTGCCTCGATCGTGCTGCGTTCTATCCAATCTGCTGATGTCACCCGACCTGCGGCTCAACCCACACCTTATAAAGGCATTCAGTATGTGGATATTCCAGAATTCCAAGCGATTGGATCATCGACTGGACAAACGATCGCGGCTGCACTGACTGGTAGTACCTCTGTTGATCAAGCATTGCAGCAATCTCAACGCACAACGGAGCGCTTCATGAGACATACAGGCTATATCCAGTAGGGACAGATTGAGCAGCAGTTTTCAAGGTTACTCAATCGCTTGAGATCTGTTCCTACTTTCTGACCAATGCGGTTCAAAGACCATTCAATTTGCGATCGTTAAAACTATGTCTTCAATTGTTGTAGAACGTCACCCCGAAACACCGCCACCCAGACGACGAACTCGTCGTCAGGCATCAACCTTACCGCTTGTTGCGCCTTCCGTCATTGCGCTGCTGCTATGGATGATTGTGCCGCTGGTGATGACCATCTGGTTTTCTTTTCAGCGGTATAACCTGTTGAATCCAGATGCACAAAAGTTCATTGGGATTGAGAATTTCACCTTTATCCTCGGTGATTCAGGTTTTTGGATTTCGCTTGGGACTACGATCGTGCTAGTTGCTGCCGTTTTGGCAATTACGATCGGACTTGGGACATTACTCGCCATCTTGTTTGATCAAGACTTTCCCGGACAGGGAATTGCGCGGGTGCTAGCGATTTCTCCTTTCTTTGTCATGCCTACAGTTAGTGCATTGATTTGGAAGAATATGCTGATGCATCCGGTCAATGGGTTGTTTGCTCAAATTACACGAGGCTTAGGATTAGGCGCGATCGATTGGTTTGCCAATTTCCCATTACTAGCAATCATCATCATTGTGTCATGGGAGTGGCTTCCTTTTGCGTTGCTGATCTTATTGACCGCAATTCAGTCGCTTGATCATGAGCAGTTAGAAGCTGCTCGGATGGATGGCGCAAATGCGATCGCGCTATTCCGATTCGTGATGCTGCCGCACCTCAGCCGTGCGATCGCCGTTGTCGCAATGATTGAAACAATTTTCTTCCTCACCATCTTTGCGGAAATCTTCGTAACGACGGGTGGTGGGCCTGGTTTAGCAACAACAAACCTAGCCTATTACATCTTCCTGAAAGCGCTACTAGAATTTGATGTCGGTGGTGCTTCAGCCGGTGGTTTGATTGCCGTAATTTTGGCAAATATCGTAGCAATCTTCTTGTTGCGGAGTGTTGCTCGTAATTTGGATACCTAATTGGGGCACTTAAAATGGCACGTAAAAATTCTCGTACATGGCTGTGGGCAGTGCTGGGCTGGTTAACTGCTTTACTCCTGTTCTTCCCAATCTTCTGGATGTTTATCACCAGTTTCAAAACTGAAGTTGCTGCGGTTGCGACTCCACCTCAGTTGTTCTTCCAGCCAACCGTGGAAAATTATGTGACTATCCAGGATCGGGCAAGTTACTTCAATTATGCGTTTAACAGCGTAGCCGTTTCCCTCGGCTCAACGATTCTTGCACTACTGCTTGCTATTCCTGCTGCCTATGCGATGGCATTCTTCCCCACCAAACGCACCAAGGGAACCTTGACCTGGATGTTGTCCACCAAAATGCTACCGTCTGTTGGCGTTCTAGTTCCCATCTATATCCTGTGTCGGAATGCGGGGCTGCTAGATACTCGTCTCGCTTTGATTATCATTTACACGCTGACCAATTTACCGATCGTCGTTTGGATGATCTATAGCTTCTTCAAAGATGTCCCCAAAGAAATTCTAGAAGCCGATCGGATGGATGGTGCTAGTACTCAACAAGAACTTCGCCACGTGTTACTGCCATTGGCACTGCCGGGAATTGCTTCTACTGCGCTACTATCTATCATTCTGTCGTGGAACGAAGCCTTCTGGAGCTTGAATCTCACCACGTCTGATGCAGCTCCACTTACTGCGTTTATTGCTTCATTCTCCAGTCCGCAGGGATTGTTCTGGGCAAAGCTTTCTGCTGCATCAACGTTAGCGATCGCACCCATTCTCATCTTTGGTTGGTTAAGCCAACGACAATTAGTTCGAGGTCTGACCTTTGGCGCCGTGAAATAGCATCTGCTTGTTTTTAATCATCGATAGGAGCAGTTCATGTCTACAGTTACTTTAAGAAATATCCATAAACGGTACACTGACGTTGAAATCATCAAAGGCATTGATCTGGATATTAACGATCGTGAGTTTGTGGTGTTTGTGGGTCCATCGGGCTGTGGGAAATCAACATTACTTCGCATGATTGCTGGACTTGAGGACATTTCCTCGGGGGATCTGTTGATTGATGGAGAACGGGTGAATGATGTGCCACCAGACAAACGGGGATTAGCCATGGTGTTCCAAACCTATGCGCTCTATCCTCACATGACTGTGGCAGAAAATATGGCATTCAGTCTACGGCTTTCTGGTATGCCAAAAGCGCGACGAATGGAACGGGCGCGAGATGTTGCTCGCATCCTCCAGTTAGAACCCCTCTTAAACCGGAAACCGAAAGAGCTATCGGGGGGGCAACGTCAGCGGGTGGCGATCGGTCGGGCACTCGTTCGGAATCCCAAGGTATTTTTGTTTGATGAACCTTTGTCAAACTTAGATGCAGCTTTGCGAGTACAGATGCGGCTAGAACTTGCAAGCCTACACGATAGCCTGCAATCCACGATGATTTATGTCACGCACGATCAGGTCGAAGCAATGACACTTGCCGATAAGATTGTGGTCTTGCAGGGCGGGATTGTGGAACAAGTAGGATCACCGCTGGAACTCTACCATCATCCTCGAAATCTATTCGTGGCTGGATTCATCGGTTCACCGAAAATGAACTTTCTCCCCGTCACGGTATCCGCCGTCAATGACTCCGGGACAACAGTTCAACTTCCGGGTGGTGCTCGCGTGACCATTCCCGTTAGACCTGGAAGCCTCTCTACTGGAGATGGAGCAACCTTAGGAATTCGACCAGAACACTTAAGACTGGATCACAATGATCCAACTCTGACAGGTGAAGTGCTTGTCGTGGAACAACTGGGTGGAGAGACATTTCTCTACGTCAGAATTGCGGGGGGTGACACATTGGTTGTGCAAACTGATGGTGACAATCCTAGCCGGATGCACGATCGCGCATTTATTCATGTAGATAGCGATCTGTGCCACCTGTTTAATCAAAACGGTGAATCTGTTCCCAAAGCTCGTCGTCACCACTTAACAATGGATGAATCCCATGAACCCCAATATCAAAACCGAATCAGCCATCAAGCTGAATGAAGCCTCTCTTGCTCGTTTAACGAGTGATGTTCGCATTTCCCAATACGATCGCCATCAAATCAAGAATGGAATTATTCACATTGGGGTAGGCGGATTTCATCGCGCCCATCAAGCCCTTTATCTTGACAATTACTTTCACCAGCATCCCAACAGTGATTGGGGCATTTGCGGAGTTGGCTTGCTGGAATTCGATCAGCGGATGCGAGATGCATTGAAGTCACAAGATTGCTTATACACCTTAGTAGAGCGATCGCCCGAAAGCGATAATGCTAGAGTCATTGGTTCGATTACACAGTACCTATTCGCGCCAGAAAATCGGCAAGCTGTGATTGATGCCTTAGCCCATCCTCAATGTCGCATTGTGACACTCACGATTACAGAAGGAGGCTACTACTACATTGAGGGCAGCGGTGAATTTGATGTCAATCACCCAACAATTCAGCATGATTTACAACATCCAGATCAACCGATCGGGGTCTATGGCTTTTTGACAGCTGCATTAGATCAACGTCGTCAACAGGGAGTAGCACCCTTTACTGTCCTGTCTTGCGATAACTTGCAGGGGAACGGCAATATTGTTAAAAAAATGCTAACAGCTTTTGCAGAACTGCACGATCCAGAGTTGGGGCGTTGGATTGCTGACCATGTTGCTTTTCCAAACTGTATGGTCGATCGCATTACTCCCGCGACCACTCCAGCGGATATTGAAATGGTTCGGAATCAGTTTGGCATTGAAGATGCTTTTCCAGTCGTTGCTGAACCTTTTCTTCAGTGGGTCATCGAAGATAACTTCTGTGCAGGTAGACCGGAACTCGAAGCAGTGGGCGTTCAATTTACAAATGATGTTCATCCTTACGAGATGATGAAGATTCGCCTGCTCAATGCTAGCCATCTGCTGATCGGCTATCTCGGCACATTGATGGGCTATTCCTATGTTCATGAAGCAATGGCAGATCGGCTCATTCGACAAGCCGTTGAACAGTTGATGGAGGAAGTCACATCGACGCTCCAGCCTGTTCCTGGAATTGACTTGGACACCTATAGAAAGACATTGATTGAGCGATTTGCAAATCCCAAAATCCGAGATCAGCTTCCACGCTTGTGTTTCAATAGTTCAGCTAAGCTCCCTAAGTGGGTGCTCAGTCCACTGCGGGAGAAACTACAGCAAGGTGAATCCATTGACTATCTGAGTTTGATGATCGCTGCTTGGTTCCGCTACTTAAATGGACTGGATGACCAGAAGAAGCCGATTTCAATTGACGATCCAATGGCAGATGCTCTCACTCAACGTGCCCAAGCAGGCGGTTCCGATCCCAGTAGTCTCTTCGGGCTTTCTGAACTTTTTGGCGATCTCCCGCAGTCCTCGCGTTTCGTTGAGGCAGTGACGCATCATCTCCGCAATCTATATGACCTCGGAGCAAAAGAGACCTTAATCGGGCTGCTTCAGGTTCATCAATGAAGAGATTGAAGTTACTCGGGAAGCGTTCCCGTCATCATAAGGCGCTTAGTGTTGAGCAAAATCCATTCTGAGGAACGTTCTCAAAATTTATCTGATTTGTCGAGCGTGACTATCTTCGCCTGCTCTCTAAAAACAATTATGAGGTTTTTATTGAGACTGGGAAATCTTTGAGAGTCTTCGCATTCGTATTCGCAAATCGGAGTTGCTTTGGGATGGCTGTCAATCGCTCAAAACCAGCATTGTGTTTCAAGATTTGTAGCCTCAGCAATCAAGAGTGCTTGCAAACAAACGCTGGCTCTGGGGACACTGGCGTTAACTTTGGCTTGGCAGGTTGGGCAGGTCTGAGAAGAAGTATGATTTATTACCTATTACTATCCCGGATTTCATCTCATGGTGACAATTCCTGAGCAAGCGACATTAGATAGCCTCGAAAAGCGATCGGGCGACATTGTGCAACTGGCACGACAGCATGACTCCGATAGTCAAGCTACTCTATCTGCCAAGCGTCGCTTCTTTCTAGTCGAACTCGATGTCGCAGGGCTTTCCCCAGATAGCATCACGCCTGAACAAATTGCAGCTATCCAAGCCCAAGGCTATCCCAATCTCGTCATACTGCTTCAGGCGTTTTACCAGATTCGTGAATATTCTAGTTCGCCTGAGCGTTTGCAATGGAACCCAGATACCCAACCGGGTCGAACCAATGTCCCGATTTGTATGGATTGGTTCATTGCATCGATCGTGCCTGAAGAATTGAATCAGTTCGATTTCCTCAGTCGGTGTGAGCGAATTTGGACTGACTCGGCTCCTGCGGGCGAGGGAATGCTGTTTACGCGCATTTTTAATTATCAAGTCAAATTTGTTACAGGTTATGAGGATGGTCTGCGGTTAGTTCTTTGTCGGGTTGAAGTGGGAGCGCGATCGCATCCACCGCAAGTCTCTCGTCGCCCAGCGTTCGCTGTGAAACCCTTTGATCTCACCCGACGAATGGATGCCTATGATGGCAGTCCTGATGGTGAGGATTGGAATTGTCCTGTCAAAGTGCCGATGGGAATTTCGCGGTGGGATTTTACGCTAGCTGAAATCGATCGCCAAGATTTCAAGCAACTCAGGGATCAATTGGGAGACGCAAATTTTCAGACGATCGTAGAAACACAAGGGTATGTCCATCCTCAAAATGAACTTTCTACGTATCGGGGCGAAGACGATTTGCCTTTGCGCTACTATATTCGCGAAACGGATCAAGCTAAGGTCAAGGATTTAATTCTGGTCAGTTTCGGCGAATTTCAACCCTGCCGATGGGTGGCACATATTGAAGGAATTTGGCAAATCATCGAAGAGGACGAGCCGACACCTGAAAGCAAGCCTGTAGAGGCTGCTTCAATTCCTGAACTTGCGCAATTGGGGTAATTGTTGCCATTCGGATTTCATTTTGGATTGGCGGGTTATTGATCCTAAGTGCGATCGCTTGGGTTCTATGTCAAGGTTACGTTCAGCAGAGAAGATGAAAAAAGTCTTTGGAATTCGAGATCGCGGTGATTGTTTGCAATTTTTACCCTAGCTATATTTGAACTAGCTACAGTTCGTGACTCGCAATTCCAGATGCATTTTAGCGATTTCAGGAAATGTACTGAATTAAAGCAGAATACATTGCACGCTAAGCCTTATGATTCCCGTGTTTTGCTCATCCGAATTCAGAGCAAAGCTTTGCCATAGTCAAGCAAGAAGAGTAGTGAAACACAGACCTATTACTCTGTCTGTTCCAATCTCTTCTGATTCAAAATTCTTGCTAAAACCATGAAAAAAACGTTCATTCTTGCAGCACTTGCGCTCATGCCAACTGTTGCCTTTGCGATGCCGTCAGTGGCTACTGTTTACATCAAGTACTCCAATCAAGACTCCCAAAAGCATGTGATGAAAGTTCGCATGGATGGCTCAAACAAAGAAGTTACATTTGAAGCAAGAACAACGGGGGCAGCCACGATTCAAGGCAGTGGTCGAGAAGCAACGATTGAAACTGCTTGCGGCAAAGTCGAAATCAAAGATGATTCTAAGATTGAAATCAAGAACGGCTGTATCAAAGTCCAGTGATTTCCTGAGATAAAGTGATCTCTTGCTAGCAGCTAGCAGGAGATTTTTTCGTCTATGAATCGTACTCAGTATCATTAAGTGAATGGTTCAAAAGTCGATCCATGAAACAACAATCGATTTGGCAGTCAGGGATTGTTCGCACTCAGTGTTGTCGTTGACTTGGTACAATCAAATTCGCGAAAGGCACATAGTATTGCATGTAAGATAGCGAGTGCGCGTACGATATACAATCAACTCCCATTCGTTCTATGTCATAATCCCAGAGTAAGGCAGTGGAATACACAAAAAGCCTATTACATCATCCCAGACGGCAGGAAGTGATCACCCAAATCAGTCTCAAACAATTGGTGAAGTGGGATATTACTGCTCAGCCTAAAATCATAGGAGAGATGCAACTCAGTTCTTCGATCTCAAAGCATTGGACTGCAAGCCCATCCGCTGTTCTTTTACCAGATTTAGAACGAATTGCAGTGGTTCAATGCCACCTTGAACAAAATTACTTGGAGATCTACGCTTGGGAGGATTTCCGGTTGATCGAGTCGATCGTAATTCCGCCGCTCTCTTCTCCAGATTTAGAGGATGAATTCCTTTCTAGGAACGATCAGAACCCTGAGATAACCCATCTGAGTGTTACTGCTTGTGGGACTTATCTGTATCTTGTTGGAGAAGATGGACAAGTTTGCCTCTACCATTTGACCCAACATAGATGGTTACATTTAACAGCCATGAGCTTTGTTTGTCACCACAAAATCATCTTCGATCGCACACTCCGCTTAATGGTTGTTGAAGCTGCGGATATCGATCTCGCTTATAGCATTTATCGCATTGATGATCTAGAGCAGAATCGGTTGACTCTGATTGGGCAATTTATGGAGGTAAGTGACTGCCATCGGGGCGAATTGCAGTTGCATCCGAGGACAAATGCGATCGTTTGGACGGGCTATCATTGCCGGATCAAGTATCATACATTCCAGACGGAACAATTGCCTGCTGCTCCAGAAGTCGAGTATTGTTTTTCATCTTGTGATCCCTATCTCGATCAGCAGTGGGGCATCAATTTTCCCTATATCCAGCATCCTCGGAGTCAGGGTTTGTGGCGAAGTTGTTTAGCATTTCCCGATGCAGATACCTTACTATTCGGCGCAGGTTTCGCGATCGTTCAAATTAATGTCACGGATGGGCGAGTCATTGCAGAATATCAAACCCAATCGATTATTCATGAGATCGAATATGATGCCGACCGGCTTCGAGTCATCGCAATCACAAATGATGGGTTGATTTTGATTCCGATCGCTGACTTCGATCCGACAACACCCTATCTTCAATCCCTCTCGCTCCCACCTGCTGCCCAGATATATCCAGCGACACCACCTTCTAAAGGGTCAGCAGCGCCATAAGTTCTCACCTAGCTTGTGCGGCTTTTATCCAAGCTGAAGGTCATCTACTACGATCGCGCGTTAGTGACAGTTCCGATGTCCCTTGATGAAAGCAGTTTTAGGGATTGCACTACATTTAACGCCTGGAGAACCAAATCCGCTATATTGATCGAAGCTTCCTTGAACCTGCAAGTCTGGGGGAAGCTTGGCAATGCTAGTTTTGTATAAGAAAAGGGTTCCTTCAACGATCATTGCACTAGGAAGGTCTTCAATGTACGTGCCGCTAATGGTCAAGTTGCCTTTGATAGTGAGTCGATCGGGCAGTCGTTTGAGATTACCTTCTAGGGTGACGCTACGGTTAATGATGCAGCGTCCTGCTTGCTCGATCGCACCAAATTTTCGCAAGCTCTCACAAGGCTCAGGCGGGGCAGGACGCAAGATGTAAATTCCGCTGGCTAGTAGGGGGAAAATAGAGAGAAGCGATCGCGATCTTAGTTTTGAGAACATTTGAGCCAGTGAATCCTAATTTAGAATAACTACAGATTGTTGCTAGCAGTCCCGGAAAAATTTCTATAGTTAAAACTAGTTTCACATCATGGCAAAATGGTCAGACATCAACGTCTTAATTTTGTGAATTCGTATTCCAGAATACGTTGAAACGTAATCCAATTCGCGATCGAGACAATTTTGGGACTGCTTTCTTCTTGATCGAACCAAATCGTTCCACCTCCAATCATGACATGCTTCTGTTGTACAGAAATCATGGAGTCATCGACTTGCTTGAGTTCTTGTAAAACATCTTCTGTAAAGACTTGTGGAAAGTCACGGATCAAACTTTCCGGTTCATGATAGACCTTTTGCGATATTGTCACTGGAAATCTTACTAGGTTCGCGAAGGCTTTTGCATCTGCTTGCTCTGCTGCTAGCCGAATTTGATGGATAAACGCTCTCGTTACTGCGGGGTTCCAGCCTGCACGTTTTAACTGCTCATCTAATCGAGATTGAGTTGCGGGTGTTTTTGCTTGTGGCAAATAGGGTTGCCAGCCATTGGGTTCTAAAAGAAAAAAGCCTTGTTTCCCTTCGACGAGAAAAAGTTTGACCTTCATCTCTATTTCTAAGGGCTTGGACTGTCGCTGAGAACCCGTCCGTCCCCCAGTTTTGCCACGCCTTTCGTAACGAACCTCGATCGTTTGTCCAGGTTTAAGTGGGGTTTGTCTCGATCTCGTTTTCTCTATGCTTTCTACCTGAATCGTTGCGGTATGAGCATGGATGGTTCCGTAATTAGCTGGAATTTCTTTGCTTTGATCTGACATTACAGTTCCAATCACGATGTAGTGCGAGAGCGATTTTAGGTTTTGCTCCGATAGAGGAGGTATCGCAGAATAGACGGGTGAGATGGAAGCCGAGGGGATTGATGTTGTAACTGCTATCGCAAGCACAGCCCATAAAAGTTGATTTTTCATCGTGAGTCAGTCCATGTAAGTTATCTACTCAGGTTTCCCTCCTTGATGTTTAGATTTCGCTCAATGCTCTGATTGATAAAGCCGAAGAAAGCCCCCGTCAAACCATTCTGCATAGTGAAATGGCAGTGTTCCAGAGAGGAGCATCTGACCTCGACAGTAAAGAAAACAGATTTCTTTAGAAAAATGATAGTGCAACCTCTGCAATCCCTTTCTCAAAGCAGGACGATCGCCATTCTGCCAGAGTCGTGCTAAATGGGAGGATAAACAATTCAGAAAAAACTCAGCTTTCGGTAAAGAGGGATCGGTTGCCAAAGTTGCTAGCTCATCTTCCCGATTCCTCCAATCGACAGCCATTTCCCAAGCTTCTATCGGGGACGAACAGGATTCAAGCGCAGCCCAAGCGACTAACTCCAGGTAAGTAGGTTCATTGACATTAGCAAATAACGCGATCGCATCTGCTGGCGTTTCAATTTCTAAAACAGTCAATAAAGTCATCGCATGATGATACACACGACCTGTCACAAGTCGATATTGCTTGCCATACGCCTCAAAAGGAATCGTATGGGGATACTGCAATTTTGCTTGTTTCAACTGCTGTAAACAGAGCTTGTGAAATCCTGGTTCAGAGTAAGGCGGATCAAAAAACATCCAATCTAAACTCAAACTGTCTTTGTCCTGTCTGACCGAAGCACAATCTAAATAACGCCATAGCTTCTCAGCTTGAATTACACAGCGTTGAAGGTTTGGATAAGTAGCGAGGCAACCGAGAATTTCCGTAGAGAGTTCGCGATCGAGTAGGTTCGCGATCGACATTTGATTCAGCAATTCATATCGAATTCCTTCCACCTGATTCGGCGTATACAAACGAGCCTGATCTTCAAAGAGCAGGAGATAGAGGCTAGCTGTTTCCTCAAGCTCATCTAAAATCTGAGGAATAAGCAAGGGTTGATTGGAACTAGCAGAGGATGCAAAGCGCACATTCCATTGAATTTCGTTCAGAACTTCAATTCCCTCAACCGCTGGAAGACATGCCCAATTTCGAGCAACCTGCATTATCTTGAACGCAGTGCGATAGGGAATACAGTACATCCGATAGAAACTCCCCGGATGCCACAAACAAATCGGTTCATTGCAAGACTGACCTTGAAGCTGATCAACCAGTTCCCAAATCGCCCAATTTTGATAAGTTTGCGGTAATTTCCAACTGTGATCGCGAATCAGTTGCTGGCTATCTCTGATCAAGAAGTGATTGGCTCCGCCAAGTTCTGAAAAATCGCACTCATTTTCATAAATTTCATGCGCCTGAAAGCACTGCCAAAACGATTCATTCTGTGCATGATGCGCCAAAAACTCAATCAGCGCTGAATCGTCATATCGAGTCAAGGCTCTGCGACTGTGGCGACCAGAAAACAACACATCAGAATCGTTCTGTGCGATCGCTAATGTATATCCATCGATTACAACAAACGTTTTTCCCATGCTTATCTCTAAAAATTAAACACACAGCTCTAACCCTGAAACTTGCTCTAGAAGTGGAACCGCGAAGGATTCACAGCGAGGCATGAGCTTTGGAAGTTCAATCCGCAGTAATGCGATCGCAGCATCAACATCCTCACAATCATAGTAGAGATGTTCCAAATGATATGCTAGTAAGCCTTCAGGAATTTCTGCACTCCCGAAGCAGTTGCTAGAAGCCCAGATGATGAAAGATTCTGCTGAGCGATCGCACTCCAGAGCCAACAAATAAGCTCGAATAAAAAATTCCTCTGAGTAGTTCAGCGAAATTTGAGCCGTTTCAATCACGCCTTGTTTGAGGCATACTTCCGCACCTTTAGTCGCAATCTCTAGCAAATCATAGGCAGGTTTCTCTTGAGCCAAAATCTGAGCGTCTGCCCAAGCAATCAGGCTTTGCTCGGAAACAATACCCATATCCCAAAGGGTAAGTGCAATTGAGAGAGGAGTTATGCGATCGTCATTCAGCATTGAAATCCCTAGTTTTGTCCATATTGCTATCAGTCTACTTTGAGATCATCTTCAACAAACGATGTTATGATTTCAGCAAATTATGCCCAGTGAACCATTGATGCCAAAACTATCCCTCAAGCTCAATTGGTTGAGATTCAATCAAAGTTCTTTCACCCTGTTTGCAATCCTATTTGCAATAGTTGTGATGATTGCCCTCTTCTTTCGAGATGACTGGATTCGACCGCTGCTAGGAGATGTTCTGATCGTCATGGTGATTGCTTACTTTGTTCATGCTTTTGTTGCGGTTCCACTTCGGAAAATTGCAATTGGAACGCTCATTTTTGCTTACTTAATCGAGTTTCTTCAGTTCCTGAATCTCATTGATATTCTCGGGTGGCGCAACTCCGAACTCGCTCATCTCACAATCGGATCTACCTTCGATTGGCGAGATTTGATCGCTTACACTCTTGGAATTGCAATCGTTCTTCTCACTACCAATCGTTTGAAGCTATAAACCAGTACCATTTTCCTTCTAATGGATGGAGCTTGTATCCAGCCGCACCCAACGGGCTTTGCTCTAGATTGGGTTGATAAGCAAAGCCATAGGAAACAGTGTCTGGCCCTAAGCCATCTCCATGATGATACGTTCGGAAATAGTGGTCATCCCCATCACCAGCAAAGTAATCCTCAACCTGATAGAGTCCAAGTTTAGAATTCAGTTCTCGTCCTTCTGGGAGCTTTTCAGGATGCGCCGCAAGCCACTGTTCAAAGGCAGGTCGAGAGAGTGCAAAAGCAACCCGTCGAGGCACGTAGAACTTCAGCAGACCATAGGAAATAGCAAGCATGAGAGCGATTGCAATCACTGGGCGCATTGAACTTTGATTGCGCCATGCTTGAAGCGTCGATATCACAACCCAACCAATTAGAATCAGCCAGAGAAGTGCGATCGCAACAAAGACGACAAATCCATTGAGCAATCCAGGATAGATGCTCAATACGAGCGTCAAGCTGCAAGTAAAAAGGGCAAATAACAATAGAAGTCGCATTCTTCAGGCATCCTATCGAACATTCATCATTTCCTTGAGATGACGCAAATGCGCTTTACTCAAACGAGTTGGACATTGTTTCGTTCTCGTTTGATTGCCAAAAAACTGTGATTCAAATTTACAATACTCAGCCTGGTAACGATCCCAAAGCTGTTGAATCTTATCTTGCTGAGGTGTAAGCTGCGATCGCACATCCTCGTCTGGCTCGTAAGCAGCGATTCCCTTCAAGTCAGCAATGCGATCGTTATTCAGCTTTGCAAGACAGCGATGATAGACCATCGGTGCCATAGAACCTTCTTTAACGGGTTCAACCAACTCATCACAGTGCGCTCTATGATAGTCTTGCCAGACCATCTCAGCATTCTTAAATGCTCGCCCATGCTGCCAAGAGAGTCTTCTGAGCCAATCTTGTAAAATGCGCGATCGCAGCGACTGAGTCATTTGTGACCAATAGACTGCGCATCGATTCAACCCTATCTGCGTACCATCCACACAATTTAGCTCCCGAATTCCAGGCAGTGCATCACCTCTAAAAAGATCCAACCCGCGAGAAGGCGCTGCAAAAAAGTCTTCAAGTTGCTCCAATCGAGCCTGTCTGAGACGCTGATGACATTCCGCCAATCTAAGATTATTGAATGGAAATATAGCTTTTTCTACTTGGCAGTGCTGAGTTCGATAGTCCTCCCACTGGCGTTGCACTGATGAATTTCTCAGCTTGAGTTGATCGAGTAAGGATTCAAATCGAGGATCACGAGATTGGCGGGTGATGATCTGCCCTCCCCATTGCAATTCTAAAATGCGATCGTTGTTCAGTTTCGCCAAACACACAGACATTGCCAGCGGGAAATCTGGCTGATTGCGTAAACGTTGGGTCATTTGCTGACAGTGTTGAGTTTGAAACTTCGCCCAGGATTGATCTGCGATCGCAAGTTGACGCTGAAGGTGTGGAGGAAATTGTGATTCAACATCCCGATAAACTGATGATTTGAGCAAATGGGTTACTTCTGCCCAATACCTCGCACAGCGATATTCACCCGCCTCAAGTTGTTGAACACAATCGAGTTGAGCGATTCCAGCAAATCCTAGTACCACCGCTGGAGGCTGTAGAGGAGGAGCAGATTTAGCATTGGGTACAGGAGTCGCTTTGATAGGCTCCATCGCAAGCTGACTCCCGACTAAAACGACACTCACAGCGATCGCAACTTTAAATTTCATCATGATTACCAATCCTGAGATGCCCTAAACCAATACCAATCTTCTACAACTGGATGATACTCATAAATATCTTTTCCAAAACGCTCGCTTCCATGCGGATTGGGTCGATGCACAAATCCATAAGCGGCAGAATTAAACAGAAATCCATGCCAACCTGTCTGTAAATAGATTCCACCCTGAGAATCGATATCACAGTCTTTGATTCGATAGATCCCTAATTGCGGCTTGAGAGGGTCTCGACACAGTTTGACTAGCTTCGCTTCATTCGCAATAAAAGCATCAAAGGCAGGACGAGACAATGAAAATGCGATCGTTTGGGGCAGATTGATCCGGATCAAAATAGACGTAAGAAACAGAACAAGACAGGTCACAACAACAAGCTGCTTCAGAAATCGCCTGGGTTGTCTTTTGGGTAATGATTCTGCTGGAGGGCGAATCTGACTGTTCCAACGCCGTCGCGACCAAATCACAAACCCAAACGCCAGCAGCAGGATGAGAATCCCGAGAGGAGTTGTCAGCAACCAATACAATGGCAAAATGAGGCTCCATTCAACATCCGTTAATGCTCCAGGAAAGCAACTGACCCAAAGCAATCCTAAGCAAAATAATTGCACACCTAAGAACAGTACAATCCAAAAATAGTACATCATTACTCCAGTAAATATCTCCCTGGCTCAGGTTCGCAAGCTTCTGCCTATAGGTCTAGGCAAGCTACCCACAGAAGTCTTTCTAGTTTCGTTGAAGTGATTGGTGGCTAAATCCTGCTCAATGATTTGGGCTTTTGTCTGAGCCACTTTTCAATTCACAAGAGTGTCGGTAGTCCTAAAGGCAGAACATAAGTAATTGCTCAACCGAGTAGCCAATCGGTCTGGGGTGAGGTCAGGGCACGGGAAATGGCATTAAAAGCAGAAATGCCTTGACGCTGTGCAGTATTGACCAGAGAACGCACCTGAGCGAATAGCTCTGCTCCCCAATCAGAGCGGAAACCGTTCGTCACCTTGCGAAACACCACACTCCAGCGCAACGCTTGCTCACTGGCATTATTGGTGGGTGGAATCGTCTCATCGGTCAAAAACAGCAAGAGATGATCGCGAATCTTGTGATAGCGGTTGAGCAACTGCTGTCCCTCGACCGATTTAGGATTGAGATTCAAAATCTCCCGCAGCGACCCGCGCAATCGACTGCAATACTGCTGAATCGTCGAGTCAGCGAGGGTGTGTCGTCGCCGTTGCAGCGCAATTGCTTTGAGGAATAACCGCTTCATCCGGGGTGCGAACAACTCATCGCCTGTATCGATTGCATACTGACAATCCCGCAGTTGATGTGCCAGACACACCTGCCAGTCTTGTGCGGGATGCGCGTCTTGGGCACTAAACAAATCAGAAACCCAAATCTGCGGTTGATGCCCTGCCATCACTGTCTCAATGACGGCTTTACCCCGACTGGGACGAATCACATGCAAACACACCTGGTCATTTTGAAACACCCATTCCCACTGGGTTTTCCCATTCACTCGCGCCCCCGTCTCATCACTGCCGACTAACCGGGCACTGCGTAAGCGGTTGACAATCTGGGTCACAGCAGGTTCGAGTTGCACCTGTACCCGTTGCAGCAGATTGGCAATCGCGCCCTCGGACAAGCTAAGACCGTAAAGTTCGCTCATCAACTGGCTCAGTCGTTGATAACTGATGGCATGACTGTAACGCAGGTAGGTGACGAGACTCGCCACACTGTTGCTGAAGGGAGACCCGGGTTCCAACCCAACGGGAACTGGCGCTTCATACCCCTGCTGGCAACACGGGCAAGTCCCACCATAGCGTTCAACCCGTGTGATGTGAGGAGTCATCGGGGGCAATTCAATCCGCTCGTAAATCCCGTATGGCGCGACAATTGTATTGGCTCAACTGACAATTACGTTGCCCACCCCAAATTTTCCAAATAAGAGAACACCTTCTCATTTGCAAACCGGATCAGATCGAGCAGCTTGATTCAGCAATCTTGATCCAACGAGATCTTCAAAGAAAAGACACTAGGATGCGTCCAAACTTGCAATTCGAGACTTCCTAGTGCCCGTATCAATAAAATATCAACAGGTTCAACTGTACATGAACGCGAAACAATCGGGACATTCCCGACAAACCTCGGCAGCCAAAGCTGGGATTTCAAGACGTACCGCCCAGCGGATTGAAAATGGGACGCATCGACCCAAACGCGGACGACCGAGAGATTGGAAAACCCGCAAAGACCCACTCGATGGGCATTGGGAAGCAGACTTGCTTCCGATGCTAGAACGAGAACCTCGCCTACACCCCATCACGTTGTTTGAAACGCTGCAAGAGTTATATCCCGGACAATATGACGACAAACTGAGAACCGTAGAACGACGGGTCAAAGATTGGAAAGCTCAACACGGGAAACCGAAAGAAGTGATGTTCAAGATTCAGCATTCTCCGGGAGTCCTGGGACTGTCTGACTTTACGCACCTCAAGGGTGTCACCGTAACAGTCAGAGGACAAGCGTTTCAGCACATTTTGTATCACTATCGACTGGCGTTTAGTGGGTGGCAATATGTGCAGGTAATTCAGGGTGGGGAGAGCTTTGTGGGCTTATCCCAAGGCTTACAAAATGCGCTGTTTGCCTGTGGAGGAGTGCCCCAGCAACATCGCACCGATAGTCTCAGTGCGGCATATCGCAACACGGGTAGCCGCAATCCGCAATTGACGCAAATGTATGCCGCGATCTGTGACCACTACCGGATGCAACCGACTCGAAACAACCCAGGCGTGGCTCATGAAAACGGTTCCATCGAGTCGTCTCATGGGTACTTCAAACGCCGATTGTGTCAGGCGCTGTACCGTCGAGGCAGCTTTGATTTTGAGAGTGTCGCTCAGTATCAGGTGTTCATCGAATCGGTGATAGCAAAGCTCAATGCCAAGTGCCAGCAAAAATTTGAGCTGGAACGTTCCACTTTGCAAAGCTTACCGCAATATCGGACGGCGGATTATGAGGTTTTAAGTAGTCGAGTCAGTGCCCACAGTACCATCAGTGTGCGTTGCATTCTTTACAGTGTGCCGTCTCGACTGATTGGGCAGCAACTGACATTACATCTCTATCACGACCAGATTGCGGGCTTTGTCGGCACGACTCAAGTCGTTGTGTTGCCTCGTCTTCATGTCCATGGCAGTGCAACGATTCGACGGGCGCGCTGCATCAACTATCGCCATATCGTCGAGAGTCTGCGTCGAAAACCCAGAGCATTTCTGCACTGCCAATGGCAGGAAGACTTACTGCCCGATGCCGACTGGCGCGAACTCTGGCAACAGATGAAACGCGGCACTGATCCCGATACTGCTGCTCGTTGGATGGTTGAGGCCTTGTACATTGCAGCCACTCAAGACCGAGAAGTCGAAGTGGCGAACTATCTCAAAACTGAGCTTGCAGCCGGTACATTCACCCTCTCTCGTCTCCAACATCGATTCAATCTGATGAAATCCCTACCTGTTCCCGAAGTTGCTTCAATGCAACACGCACTATCGAGCTATGACCAACTCTTCCAAACACAGAAACAATCCCCAGTCCCAGTTGAGTCCCTACCAAACCCTGACGACGGTGCTCAAACGCCTCAAGTTGAGCCACTTCCTGTCCGATTGGCAGACGGTCGAACATCAAGCCACTCAGGAGAATTGGAGCTACGCTCAATTCCTCTTAGCACTCGCCGAAGGGGAAGCAACCCGTCGCGACCAGGCTCGGATTGCCCGCGCGCTCACCGAAGCGCAATTGCCTTGCGGAAAATCCTGGTCTAATTTTGAGTTCGCTCATGTTCCTAGTCTCAATCCGGCAGTGGTGATGCAATTTGCCGAATCGACCAGTTGGTTGCAAACTGCCTCCAATATCCTCATCTTTGGACCGAGTGGAACTGGGAAAACACATGTCAGTTCGGCACTAGGGCGTTCCATGATAGAGTTGGGCAAATGGGTGAAGTTCCTGCCTGCCACCACGCTCGTTCAGCAACTTCAGCAAGCAAAACTACAACTGCAATTACCTGCTTTTCTTGTCAAACTCGATAAGTACGATCTGCTGATCATTGACGACTTGGGCTATGTCAAAAAGTCAGAGGCGGAAACCTCGGTGCTGTTTGAGTTGATTGCTCATCGCTATGAACGGCGCAGTCTACTGATTACAGCCAATCAACCTTTCAGCCAGTGGGATAGCATCTTTACGGACTCGATGATGACGGTCGCTGCCATAGATCGCTTAGTCCATCACGCGACCATTCTCGAAATGCAAGCCGAGAGTTTTCGCAAACAAGCCGCAATCTCACGCACTCACACGACTTAATTCAGCACTCCTATCCTGAACTCACTTTACCTTGAGGCTCTGCTTAAAAGTGCAGAAGTTCTTCCGTCCAGCCTGGATTTCAACGATTCAGTTTGACAATTTGTGCTGCTTTTTTGTCCCTGTACTACTCAGCTTGAGTCCATCTTCAGTCCATCCGAGTAGTACAGCATTTTTAGTTGTCGTTTGGAAACGTGATCATCTACACCTTACTTTCAACTTGGATGCGAACACTACCTGATTCCATTGATTTGAAGTTGAATTTTGTAGCAAAAAGGAGGAGAAAATTGATGCTCTAAATGTGCCAATGTAATTGACGGGAGACATCCCGCTCATGCGCTGTGTCGATAATTCAACTTCAACGCCACAGTGAGGACAGCGCTTGGCTTGAGCCACCACAACTTGGTCGGGCTGTTGGCTCAATTCTCGCCCTCCAGAATGGTGTCTCCCTGTTGCGGAAGCATCGGGGAAAGCTGACTCAGCACGGCTCTGATTCGGCTTGAAGCCTTTCGACGGGGGCAAGCTTGAATTGCGCGAGGTTTTCTTCACCCGTTTTTGCTTGAGCTTCTCGACTTCTGCCCGTAATGCTTGCAGTTCCTGCCACAGCCCTTGAATCAGGGCATCTTTTTCTGCATCGCTGAGTCCATCGAGAGGGGGCAGTTCTTTCATGGCAAAAGCTTACCATCTTCTGTCGAAGCCGTGCTGAGGTCAACCTGGTTGAGCAATTACGATCTAACAGCTTCTTGGGTGGTTGCGTCCTCTCGTTCAACAGCCATCGGGTGAATGAGGTTGCACGGGATCTTAGGCAGAATAGTACAAGCTTTCTTTGAGAAGAAACACGGAAGATTTCGCTCTAATTCTCCTGCCGAGAGGTAATATGCAGAACGTGAGTCGGCATAACATTCCAAATCCCGGTATTAGGCAGAAAAGTCGGTCTAATCCTCTAATTTGGGATGTTATGCCGACTTTCATCAACCTAACTCGCCCTGACGGAATGTTATGACGTTAGACCGAAAATAGTCAGTCTAATAGTATAGTTAGGTTTCTAGTCCTTGGAGAAAAATGAATCGTGGATCTGATTGTTGACACACAAATACTGTCATACCGATTCAAGGGTGTTGAGAAATATCTTCACGACGGAGTTTTGGCGATCTCATCAATTACGGCTAACGAGTTTTTAGTAGCCCAGCCAAAAAACTCAGAACAACCTGACTACTACATTATTCATCCAGCTAGATATTCTCATCTTTTATATGCAGAAGGAAGTGGTTTTGGTGTTCCTGAACACTTTGGAAATCCTAAATGGGCGAGGATGGGTGCTCGCCGAACAGATCAGATAATCATTGATTTTGGCAATCAGTTTTCAGCTTATCGAGAATTTGGGAATGAAGCGATTTCCGAAATTATCAATGAAAAGAAACTTGGAATATATAAAATTAGCATCGCCCATTTAGCTAAACAGAAACAGAAATGGCTTTTGAGACGTTTGAAGTATATCCTTGATAGTGATTACTACTGTTATTCTCTTACTAAGTCAGCAGTAGATAAGGCTTTAAGCTTGTTTTCAGAGTTTGTATCTGAGCATAACTGTAAAGGTAATGTTCGTAATACTATCAATGATCTCTTGATATTATCGACGGCTATTGATAGAGAAAAGAAGTTTTTAACCAATGACAATTTACTTAATCGTTTTGCTGCTGAGTATTATAAAGCACCAGCCTATAAGGATGAGAATCAATTGTTGATTGACTTTTCAGAAAAGCAGGTCGAAAAAAGAGAAAACAGAGAAAGTAAAGGGTACATCAATAATGGTTGGAGCTATGCTCTACGTAACAACCGAGCATCCCCCGAAACCTAGCAATTCTGGTGCAGCGGATTGGCTGAAGCTGCTTGTAGAAATGCAAAATTCTCGGCAACCGCTGACCAGAGCCGTTATGCTGTTCACACTATATTTTGTTTTAGCTCATTCTCATTTAACAATTGCAGGCGATTCATGGGCATGACGCTTTGGATTCACACCCTCGAAGGTCGTGATATGTCAACAGACAGTGAAGATCACACCTTGATGTATAGGCACTCTGACGACCTCGACTCGCTGTGTGACAAACTTGGGGTGGCTAAGATTTCGTCCTTCTTTGATAGTACTGATCTTGAAATATGTATGCGAGGAGACGATGATGAGACCGGCGAAGATCCTGAGATTGATTCTGAAACTGAGAATCCCTATGGAATTGATGACATGGTATGGTTTGATGCCGCTGCTGGGCTAGCTACTTTTCAGACTCTTAGAGCATCAATTGCAGAAAATGAATTACCGAATTTAAACGAGGAAAATAAAACCTGGCTGCTGGAAGAGCTTGACGATTGCATTACAAAGCTGAAAGGCCCATCTGAACGGGGTGGCCAATTCAATCTTCCTATAATTATGTAGGACTTATGGCATGGTTCCGCATTTGTGCTCGGCATCCCTTCCGTTCAGCCCCTGCGGAAATGCCTACTTGTAGTTAAAAAGGCAAGCGACTTCCATGTTCAACAGAGACTCCATTTTGAGCTTTCTCGATAACGCTTTTCAGCGCATTGACATGCCCTGTTTTGGCAACATGAATATTGACTATGTGTCATCGCGTTTATCGACCTATCGCAGTTCAGATCAATGGTTGTTGCTTTTTAATTCAGTGGTTTGGTGGCCCGCTGGTCAGGGACTTACAGCCACGGTTGAAGTTGTGGGTACAGGTGTAGTCGGCAGGCAGGGGTTTGATAATGATCGATTCCTTGTGCCAGGATGTATCCAATTGGATGATGATCAGAACATTCTAAGCATCGTCATTCGAGGAGAAGACACCAATCCGACTAGCTTGGTCATCCAGCCAAACTATGATGTTCAGCCAGAATACGGCTTCTGGGTCTCTGTTGCTCTAGCTGAAACATACAAGGAGAGCCTGTTAGCCTCGCAAGCTGAAATTCAGCAATTCATCCCCCCAGGCTTTCAGCACTTGCTCACCATTGACGAGTGGGATCATCCGACATGGGATATGCCGCCGAGTCGGACAGTTGCTTTCCCCCGGATTGCCAGTGTTTTAGTTACATCAGATCCATCACTTTGGATCCCCGTGGAAGCGCCCAATACGCACTGGTCACATTGGCTTCCAAAATAGAGTTGTTGGGGAATAAGTTGTAGAGTTGTGAAATTCCTGCTTTTTGCCATCAGGTTAAGCAGCGATCAAGTAAAAGTTCCAGAGTCCGGCAGCAGTCAGCATCAAACGGTCATCAAAATCTTGTGTGCGATTCCGATAAATCGCACTCGCCGCCCCATAACGCTTGATGCCTGCAAACGCATTTTCACAGACAACTCGCGATTGGCTCAAACTGCGATTTTCTTGTTTCTGTTCCTCGCTTAGCTCACCTCCTCTCGGTTTCTTGTGTGGAATACGAATTGTCTCCCGTCAATTACATTGGCACATTTAGAGCATCAATTTTCTCCTCCTTTTTGCTACAAAATTCAACTTCAAATCAATGGAATCAGGTAGTGTTCGCATCCAAGTTGAAAGTAAGGTGTAGATGATCACGTTTCCAAACGACAACTAAAAATGCTGTACTACTCGGATGGACTGAAGATGGACTCAAGCTGAGTAGTACAGGGACAAAAAAGCAGCACAAATTGTCAAACTGAATCGTTGAAATCCAGGCTGGACGGAAGAACTTCTGCACTTTTAAGCAGAGCCTCAAGGTAAAGTGAGTTCAGGATAGGAGTGCTGAATTAAGTCGTGTGAGTGCGTGAGATTGCGGCTTGTTTGCGAAAACTCTCGGCTTGCATTTCGAGAATGGTCGCGTGATGGACTAAGCGATCTATGGCAGCGACCGTCATCATCGAGTCCGTAAAGATGCTATCCCACTGGCTGAAAGGTTGATTGGCTGTAATCAGTAGACTGCGCCGTTCATAGCGATGAGCAATCAACTCAAACAGCACCGAGGTTTCCGCCTCTGACTTTTTGACATAGCCCAAGTCGTCAATGATCAGCAGATCGTACTTATCGAGTTTGACAAGAAAAGCAGGTAATTGCAGTTGTAGTTTTGCTTGCTGAAGTTGCTGAACGAGCGTGGTGGCAGGCAGGAACTTCACCCATTTGCCCAACTCTATCATGGAACGCCCTAGTGCCGAACTGACATGTGTTTTCCCAGTTCCACTCGGTCCAAAGATGAGGATATTGGAGGCAGTTTGCAACCAACTGGTCGATTCGGCAAATTGCATCACCACTGCCGGATTGAGACTAGGAACATGAGCGAACTCAAAATTAGACCAGGATTTTCCGCAAGGCAATTGCGCTTCGGTGAGCGCGCGGGCAATCCGAGCCTGGTCGCGACGGGTTGCTTCCCCTTCGGCGAGTGCTAAGAGGAATTGAGCGTAGCTCCAATTCTCCTGAGTGGCTTGATGTTCGACCGTCTGCCAATCGGACAGGAAGTGGCTCAACTTGAGGCGTTTGAGCACCGTCGTCAGGGTTTGGTAGGGACTCAACTGGGACTGGGGATTGTTTCTGTGTTTGGAAGAGTTGGTCATAGCTCGATAGTGCGTGTTGCATTGAAGCAACTTCGGGAACAGGTAGGGATTTCATCAGATTGAATCGATGTTGGAGACGAGAGAGGGTGAATGTACCGGCTGCAAGCTCAGTTTTGAGATAGTTCGCCACTTCGACTTCTCGGTCTTGAGTGGCTGCAATGTACAAGGCCTCAACCATCCAACGAGCAGCAGTATCGGGATCAGTGCCGCGTTTCATCTGTTGCCAGAGTTCGCGCCAGTCGGCATCGGGCAGTAAGTCTTCCTGCCATTGGCAGTGCAGAAATGCTCTGGGTTTTCGACGCAGACTCTCGACGATATGGCGATAGTTGATGCAGCGCGCCCGTCGAATCGTTGCACTGCCATGGACATGAAGACGAGGCAACACAACGACTTGAGTCGTGCCGACAAAGCCCGCAATCTGGTCGTGATAGAGATGTAATGTCAGTTGCTGCCCAATCAGTCGAGACGGCACACTGTAAAGAATGCAACGCACACTGATGGTACTGTGGGCACTGACTCGACTACTTAAAACCTCATAATCCGCCGTCCGATATTGCGGTAAGCTTTGCAAAGTGGAACGTTCCAGCTCAAATTTTTGCTGGCACTTGGCATTGAGCTTTGCTATCACTGATGCGATGAACGACTGATACTGAGCGACACTCTCAAAATCAAAGCTGCCTCGACGGTACAGCGCCTGACACAATCGGCGTTTGAAGTACCCATGAGACGACTCGATGGAACCGTTTTCATGAGCCACGCCTGGGTTGTTTCGAGTCGGTTGCATCCGGTAGTGGTCACAGATCGCGGCATACATTTGCGTCAATTGCGGATTGCGTCCACCCGTGTTGCGATATGCCGCACTGAGACTATCGGTGCGATGTTGCTGGGGCACTCCTCCACAGGCAAACAGCGCATTCTGTAAACCCTGGGATAAGCCCACAAAGCTCTCCCCACCCTGAATTACCTGCACATATTGCCAGCCGCTAAACGCCAGTCGATAGTGATACAAAATGTGCTGAAAGGGCTGCTTTCTGAAGGTTACGGTGACACCCTTGAGGTGCGTAAAGTCCGATAGTCCCATGACTCCCGGAGAATGCTGGATTTTGAACATGACTTCTTTCGGTTTCCCGTGTTGGGCTTTCCAGTCTTTTACCCGTCGTTCTACGGTTCTGATCTTGTCGTCATACTGCCCCGGATGTAGCTCTTGCAGCGCTTCAAACAAGGTGATGGGAGTGAGGCGCGGTTCGCGCTCTAGCATGGGAAGTAAGTCTGCTTCCCAATGCCCATCAAGTGGGTCTTGCCGAGTCTTCCAATCTCTCGGTCGCCCGCGTTTCGGTCGATGCGCCCCACTTTCAATTCGCTGGGCGGTGCGTCGTGAAATTCCAGCTTTGGCTGCCGAAGTTTGTCGGGAATGTCCCGATTGTTTCGCATTCATGTACAGTTGAACCTGTTGATATTTTATTGATGCAGGCACTAGGAAGTCTCGAATTGCTGTTGGGACAAATCCTAGTGTCTTTTTGTGTGTGATCTCGTTGGATCAGAATCGCTGAATTGAGCAATGCGATCTGATCCGGTTTGCAAATGAGAAGGTGATCTCTAACTTTGAAAGTTTGGGGTGGGCAACGTAATTGTCGGTTGCGCCAATACTATTGTCGCGCCATAGCCACGATTGATTGGCAATTTACCAGCACGGATGCTAGAACCAAACTCAAGCGTCTTTACCCGATAATTTCTCCCTCATAATCAACGTGGCGGAATACTAATCACCTTATGTAAATGCAGATTCATTTGAATCAAGGCGTGTTGCATGCGTTGAATATGCACTGCAGCACTTTGAATCAATTGCTCGCGTTGGCGAACATAGCTGCGTAAAACACAGACTTGGTCATCCGGTCGAAACGACCCGGCTAACAGACCATAGGTGTGTAATTTCTGCAGCCATTGACAATCGAGCACATCGCTCTTGCGTCCAGGAACGGTTTTGAGATGATGTGCATTCACCAACTTGACCTCTAGTCCGACTGACTCCAGAATCTGAAAGACTGGAATCCAATGCACTCCGGTCGATTCCATCGCCACCGTTGTCACCCCACAACTTTTCAGCCAGGTTGCTATTGCTTGTAGGTCTGGGGTAAAGCAGCCAAAGCACCCGGACATTGTTCTCGCTGCTTGCTGCAGGGACGCAAACCCAATGCTCAGCAGACCCTACATCAATGCAAGCAGCATGGAGATTCAGTTGCTCAAGTTGAGCAAATTCAGCAGGTAAGGCTTGAGCCCCAGATTCCTGCTGCATCCGCTTTAGCGAGGTCTTGTCCATAATGCTCCTCAGTCAGGTGAACCTCCTGAGTTGGGGCAGAATGAATGGCTAATCTCTCAAACGGGATAGGGTTACACCCTTCACCAATATCATTGCCAGTACACCCCAGAACCACGCTCCTAATCAGACCCTTCAGGGTACTATTGACCCCTCGGCTTCAAACTCAGGATTCCCTTCTATGCCCACGAGATACGCAACCAGTGCAAGGATAAATGCCGGAAACAAGACACAGAGGGGGTTCTAAAGCCCGACTAATTCGCTAGAAAGAGACATCGAGTCGTACTGCATGGAGGCAGTTCCCGATGTCAGAAAACAATGTTAGCTATACTGTAGCAGGTTTGTTAGAAGTCACAGCAACAGAACAATCCAATCTTGCGATTCCAACTTGGTTGGCAGAAGCACTTTTGGTGGGACAATACTGGAATCAGAGTGGATTGCTCGAACAGTTACAGCAACAGGTTCGAGTCAGTCGTGGACGCATGGGACAGTATCTTGATTGTGGCATGATCTACTTCAACTCCTCTTTTTGCTATCATCTCTCCAGATTCCGATAGCTCAACGAGTAGCGACAATACCACCGCACGTTCAGCAAGATGATTTCAGGCAAAAAGTGGTGCTATTTGAACAGCGAGGCAGTCGTCATTTTGAGCAAGGTTAGAGAAAATTGAGCTTTCCTAAGCTACCATCTTTGCGACAAAACCGTTTTCGCTAGTTGAACCAAGCCGCGAATCCGAAAAAGCGTCCACCAAATACAGATAGAAGTTGTTGCCAAACATTGGCATCGGTCTGCTTGCCCAGTTCCAGATAAGGCGCAGGTGCAGTTCCCTGTACCCAGAGTACTAAGTCTAAGTTGCGCGGCTGCGTAAACGCTTTGTTGAGATTGATCCCTCGAATTTCGCGGGAGCGCCAAAACGGAACGAGCTTTTTACCCGCTAACAGATCTTCCGATTCCCCCACGAAACTAATCCAGCTATCGATCATGGCTTGAGTCACAACAGCATTGGGAATCACACCCTTCTGCTTCGGATTCGGTAACCATTCTCGATCGTTATCTTTTTCTGCAACAATCAGTTTCCAAGAGTCGCGACTGAGTGTCAGCGTGGTTTGTAAATGCTGTAGTGCCGTCGTCAGTCGTTGCGGCTCTAGCAATGGAAAATTGATCAAATGAAAGAATGCGACCACATCGACGAGATCAAGATTATCCCCATACTGAAACACTTTTCGACCATCTGCAAGAAACGGATAAGGCGTTTGGGGTTTGGTAAACATTAAATGGGCGGTGGCATCAAATAATTGACGCTCATCGTAGGCAAGAACCGTTTCCCCGATCGCCGCTAACAAGTTGCAGTATCCCCGTAGCCAAGCCACATCTCCAGCATCAAAGTTAATCGTGAACGCTTTGGCAGCTTGCTCGGTCGCTCGAATTTCGGTGATGCGAGTGAGAACATTCCAAAATGATTCAGTCTTGTCAAGCTTGCCATCGCCATTAAAGTCCATGCGAGTCAATCCGATCCGCATCGGAAGTTTTATGGTTGGGTCTTGAATCGGGTCAAGTGTTGATCGAACTTTTGCAAGGTCGTTGAGCAACGTCTGAAGAATCTGCCGCGTCGCTTCGTAGGTAACAGGTTGGGGATTGGGGTTGGGCGGGACAGGTAAGCGCAAAATCGGGAAAAAGCTAGTCAGAGTATTTTGACGCAGTCCATAGCGGTAGAGTGACTGCATGAGTCGTTCGGTTCCGTCCATTAATTGCAGAACCCCGACCTTAAAGCGAGTGAGATCGTCGTTGGGCGTTTGTTGTAGTTTTGCCAGAAGCGCGGTTTCGCCTGCTTGGAACTTGCCATTGATGAGGTAAGATTCAAATTCTGGCGATTGTCCATGCGAAGCGAAGGGAAATGCAAAGGAAATAACTAACAGGATCAAACAGAGAAAGATTCGCATAAAAGCTCACCGATGATCTGAGAAGCAAGGATGCTTTGTTATAGCTGTGGTCGTTTCGCAAAACTGAAAAGATGTGCCAGTTAATCGATTGCGATGAAAGCCGTGTCATGTTTTTTTAACTTCTTCACCAACGTCTTGTGAGCGATCGTGGCTAAATTCCTGCTGGAGTATTGCAGAACAATAACGATTACAAAGATTCGAGAACCTGCGATCGTCGCCTAGCCAGGAGCGCTAAAATCGTGAGGCGAATCATCAAGGTATCAGATAGATCTAAGTAGTTGCGCGACCATTCTGTTATCTCCCGTCTCTGAAGCATGATTCATGCGTACCGCATTGCGTACCACTACTTCATCAATCTGGTTAATCAATCTGTAGCGTTGGGAACGGAGGCTCTGTGCGCGTGTCTTGCTGCGAGTTCTCCTGAGAAGTTTTGTGTCTGATTTACTGCTATTGACGTGCCTTAGTAAGTGACGACTTTGTTGGTGCGTTTTCCAGCTAAGGAGGGAATGTGCCGTTTGAGCTTTCACTAATTGACTTAGTATCGCCCTACGTCCTTCAAGGAGATACGTTTGGTCAGTGGCACGCGCTGTTATCCATCCTGCGCGTTGCAGAACATGAGATCGCGATCGATGAAAACGGAATCACGATTCGCGGCGTAGTCGATTTTGAAGGAAATTTGGCGCTAGATCCGACCAATATGTCGATCGTGGGGTCAAATGTAGAGAATCACCCGCAAACCGATGCATCCCGTCGCGATCCTTGGATTGATATTCGCGATGCAAAACTCGACTTTCAATTACTGGTTCCAAGAGTTGCCGCGCAAAAAGTCTCGACTGCGGTGGCAGCGATCGGAGCGGGGGGAAGCTTTGCCAATGCGGCTGCGGTGATCAATGCCTATGACACGAACCCAAACGATGCACCACCCTCGGACTATCCGACCACTGGATTTACGCTCGATCTGTTGCTGACAACCGTGGTGTTACGTCCGCCGTTTTTGCGGGGAGCGAAACGGGAAACCAACGGGCAATTAGTACCCGATCCACAACACGAACAGGTTTCGTTTACGCTCCCTCGGCTGAAATTTCGCTTACAGCAGGGATCTTTGAACAATGATCCGATCATTGCAGGATTGTTATCCGCAGGCGCAACGGGGCTAGACGATCCGGGCGCCCTTGGGGTTGCTGAATTGATCAAAATGGAGCCACCCTATGCGTTTATTGGATCTTCGCAGGTGTTGGGTGATGACAGGCAGTGGCATCACTTCATGACGGCGAATTATTGGCGAACCCGTTAGCAGCAAGCCCGTTGCATCGGTAGATCTGAGGGACAGCCATATCTATCTTTGATTCAGCCTCAGATCTACTGTCTCACTGCTATTTTTACTAAAACAGGAAGTATCACCTCGGGAAGTGCGCCCTGCTTGAGATGGTTTTCTAGACTAAATAGCTCAGCAACAGTCTGGGTTAGAAATTGAATTGAAATTTCCGAAACTTCTTGTCGCAGATAGTAGAGCCGCTTAGGGTTGCTAATACCGCAACAGTCAGCCAGTTCCGTATCTCTCAGAGGTGTTGCACTTGCTAAGGCACTTTTAACCCAGAGCCAAGTGCGAAACTGAGTGATTAAAGTTGCGAGAATCAGTAATGGTGCTTCCGATCTCAATAGCAATTGAGTGACTAAATTCACGACTTTCTGTGTGTTTCCAGTTCTAATACTTTCGGCAAGTTGTAACGCGCTACTTTGCGTATTAGGAACCAAGCATTTAGCATTGGCTAATGTTAAAGCCTTTCCATCCGCATAAGTAGACAATTTTGCAACTTCAGTATCGATCTGGGCACGATCATTTCCAATCGCTGTTGCCAAGTAAGAAATGACAGATTGTGAAAGACGTAGATTCTGCTGTTTGGCTTGAAGCGCGATCGCACCTTCAATCAAATCTGTCCGCCACGGTGGAATGGTGTCAAATTCTTGTAGCTTGCCTAACTTCAGCAACAGTTTCACGATCTTCAACCGTTTATCAATGCTATGTCCCGTAAACACCAAAATTGTTTGAGCAGGGAGAGCAAGATCTTGCAGAAGTTCAAAATGCCGCTCTGTAAACTGCTGAAACTGACAGTTCTCAACGAATACAAGTCGTCGATCATCAAATACAGGAACAGTCCGAGCGGTTGCGATCGCATCACTCAATTGTTTAGCAGGATAGGTATGAACATTGAATGTCAGCCAATCAGCATTCAGTCGCGCTTTCAATTTCGTAATCTGCTGCTGAATCTGGTACTGATCTTGACCAATGAGAAAAAATAATGGCATTGCAAGCGTCTCCGCGTGAAGAAACGTTCTCAACCCCTACCAAAATCAGAAGTTGAGAACGGGTGATGGAAATTCTCGCCAAGGTTCAAACAGCGGTAGCCGTGACTCGAAACATCACAGTTACGGCTTGCTTCGTTCTGGCACTCCGCTGAATCATTTGAGCGATCTTAAATTGATTCGCTTCAAACTTATTAAGCGCATTTGCATCGACGATTAGCACTGCATGACAACCATCAAAGCTCTGCAATTGCGCTTTCCGCAGGAGAGGTTTAGCATTATCCGGTGCATTCTCAATCACTGTCTGCCAGATTTTAGCGACTGAACTCTGTCTATTCCCGCTCTGCTGAGGGTGCTTGGATAGTGACGGAATCGCTGCTGATTCGTTTGGAATCAAGTTCAGCAAACAGACTTCTAACCAGATTTGAGCATTCGGACTGACTCGAAGTTGCCCTTCGCTGGTCTGAAGTTGTGCCAGTGCTGCTCGAATTTGGGCATGGCTCCAACGTTGTGCGACAGCATCGAGATGTTTTCTGCTGATTGAACTGGTGAGCAAGGTCGATTGCTGAACATCTGCCTGCACGATCAATAAGTCCCGATAAACCTGAAGCAAACTGTTGAGAATCAACCTGGGTGATTTGCCGCTATCGATCAAGTGACGAGCCGTTTGTAGTAATGCGAAAGTGTCCTGTTGCGCGATTGCATCGATCATCTGCAATAAATCTGCTTCAATCAAGCCACCTGCCATTTCAATAATTTGGCTTGCGGTTACTTCATCGTCCAGTAATCGAGCTTGGGAAAGTAATTGAAGCGCGTCACGTAATCCACCTTCGCATAATCGCGCGATCTCAACTAAGGCTTCATCTTGAACCCGGATCGCTTCTTGGTCAGCAATCGATCGCAGATGTTTGACGATCGTTTTCACCGACAGCGCCCGAAATTCAAACCGTTGACATCGACTTGTGATTGTCGGTAAAACCTTATGGGCTTCAGTGGTACACAAAACGAAGACAACATGATTTGGTGGCTCCTCAATGCACTTGAGTAAAGCGTTTTGTGCCTGAGAAGTGAGCATCTGAGCCTCATCCAACAAAATAACTCGGTATCTTCCCAAAACAGGTGCAAGATTCACTCGTTGCGTCAGTTCTCGTGCATCATCTACGCCGTTATGAGAAGCTGCATCAATTTCAGTCACATCTAGACTATTGCTGACTTCGATCGAGCGACAAGATTGACATTCGCCACAAGGGGTCAGGGTTGGACGATCGTCGCTCAAACAATTGAGAGATTTGGCAAAAATGCGGGCAGTGCTGGTTTTGCCTGTGCCTCTGGGTCCGGTGAACAAGTAAGCAGGGGCAATGCGTTGGAGTACGATCGCGTTTCGCAGTGTTCGTTGAGTGTAAACTTGTCCGACCAAATCATCGAGTGTTTGGGGGCGATAAGCTAAATGCAATGCAGTATTCTTCATCGTTCTAAATTCTGTAGAAATTGATTATGAGGCATTGGATTGAACGTCGCCCACTTCATCAAGGTTGCACATGGGCATGAGAAAGTAAGTTGCAGTCATGTCGAGTTCAGGAATCTCAAAATCTCCTGTGGATTCGACTTTCGCAGGCGTATGGGGTTTACTCATCACCAGCTTGAGTGCAGAACTACTCATCGCTTTGAGAATATTCATCAGATATTGCAGGTTGAACCGAATCTCGAACCCTTCTAGTTCTTCTGGGACTTCAGTATCCATAATCTGTTTGCCTTTGCCATACTCTCGCTCGATCAGCAACTCAATTTTCTGTGCTTCATGGTTGAAAGTGAACTTCACGCCTTTCGCTTTCTTGTCGGTCAGTGCGGAAAGCCGCTCTAGTCGGGTCATGAGAGCGTAACGGTTAATTGTGATCGTGGTATCGAACTCGTATCGATCGAGCAATGCTAAACAATCTGGATAGACTTCTTCAAGACACTGACAAACAATTTGCTTTGAGATCCCAGATGCTGCGATAGTGAACTGCACTCGCTTTGCAGCATTTTCTTCTACACGATCGACTGCAATTTGAAGTTGGGTTTCAGCCTCAACTTTATCCACAGTTCTAGCTAACTCTTTGATCGCTCGACTGGGAACCACCAGAGAACTGATCAACTCCGATCTCTGTTTCCGCTTGCGTCTACCGATCCCGTCCGTTTCCAGATTCACAAACGCAACTTGATGTCCATCGGTTGCCGTACAACAGAGCGTCCCTGCATTCAATTGCCATTCAATGCCAGTCAGAATACGTTTCGATTCATCAGTGCTAACGGCAAACAGAACGCCTTTCAATCCAACTTGTACCACTTTCGCAGGAAGAGAAACAGGTGAACTCTGAACGTGAAGAATCTCTGGAAATTCTTCTGCGCTCATACCGCGAATTTCGGTTGTACCGCCTTGCCGATCCTGAAGCGTTGCTGTGAGCTTGTTTCCAGATTCCATCGATTCCAGTGTTAAATATCCAACCGGACATTTGCTCACCACGGCACTCAGGACTTCTGCGGGAAGTGCGATCGCCCCCGCGTGTTCTACTGTTGCTTCAATTCTGGCAGAGAGATTGATCGCCATATCTGAGGTTGTCAGCGTTAATTGCTGCGTCTCCTGCTCGGCAACAACTAAGACATTTGCCAGCACTGGATGAAGTGGCTTACTGGGCACGACAGCTTTAACAAACGCGAGTGCTTCACTCAAGCTAATTTGCCCAACGGTCAGCTTCATCCCGATTTGTGGTGGTTTTGCTCGACGAGTGGAGCGTTTCCGCTTCGATTTAGACTGCGCTTCCGCGATCTCATTGATCGGTGTTTGTGTCGTTGTCATATTGAAAAATTGATTATAAAAGTCTTGCATTCGTGGCGGTAGCCTCACGACTTTGTGACCAAAACTCTTCGTTGTGCTCGACTTGCTCCTACGTAAAACAGCCGATTGTATTCCCGAATGCCAGCCTTTGTGCCATCTAATCGCTTCTGCAAATCGACTCCATCAAGTCCCACTTCCTCAAAGGTGCTACCTTGGGCATTGTGAACGGTGAGTGCAAAGCAGGGGCGAATCTGAGCAAAGATTTCAAGCTGCCGATAGTATTTGCGCCACAAATAAGGATTTTGTTTGGCGTTTTGCAGCGATCTCTCTACCTCATGCTCAAATCGAGCTTGCTCATCTTCGTGCAGAACATAGATTTGGCGCTGGCTATCGTAGCCTTCAGGCAGCACCGTCAAACACCAAGCGCGGTATCCCTCATGCGATCTCTCCTCGATTTTAGCGATCGTGAATTCGATCGAAGTCGGTAGCGCGATCGTTTTTCCGTCGGGTGCGATTGCGCTAGCTAACGTAATCATTCGCTCGTTCAGAACGAATCGAGGTGCATCCTTACCATACAAGTGTTCACGGATCACGGCGTTGTAATGAGCAACGCGCCTGTTGGTCCAGCACAAGATTCGGAATCGATTGGGGTTGGACTCGAAATTCGTCGATCGCTGACAGGCATATTTCAGCAGAGTCGTCGGATGAACCAGCAACATTCCACTTTCGCGCTTCTCGGTTGTCTGTTGTACAGGTTGAAAGGGTATTTGTTGCTGAATGGCAGAACGGCACTGCTTGAGAACCGTGAGTAACGGATTATTCGCACCTTGTCGGACAACCTGAGTTAACGTCATTCGATTGGAAATGCTGAAGCTGGGCGATCTCCCCTCATTAATCGGATTTAATTGAGCTGGATCGCCCATCAAAATCAGTTTCGTTTGTGCCCAAGTCTGCTCAATCGATTGCCTAATCCAATGCCAGAGAGTTTGATTGATCATCGAGCATTCATCAATCACAGCGAGATTAAAGCGTTCAAGATGAGAAGCACTGGTACGCTCTAGCTGTTTTCCGCTCCAATTGGCCACGCTCAACCCCAAGAGTTGATGAATGGTCATGCACTCTACACGCAATGCTTGCTCAGCTGCCATGCGTTTCAGGACACTCGTTGCTTTATTCGTTGGTGCAGTGAGAACAACTTTCTGCTGATGATTGACTACAAGATCCTGAATGATTTGAACGATCGTGGTACTCTTTCCGGTTCCTGGATAGCCTGCGAGGAGAAACTGTTTCTGATCAGGGTTTGCTAAAAATGCTTGAATCGCTTGAACGGCTTGCCGTTGCTGCTTGGTGAGAGCGATCTCAGTATCTAGAGCCAAAGGTTTGCCTCAATTCATCAAGTCTATTGAGGCGGTAGCGATTTTTGCTCAGGCTATTCGTCGTCTAAATCCAGCAGGTCTGGATCAATAAAATCCAGCACGTTCACATCGACCCTATGCGGTTTGGGTTGATTTTTGACAATGAGTTTGTATTTTTGAGCATCGGCTGTCGGAATTGGTTTTGAGACAGGTGGAGCATGTTTCGCCTGTCTGGGAGCAGGTGGGTTAGGAGTGTTCTGTTGTGCGAGTTGAAGGATTAGGCGGCGAACTGCGATCGCAATATCCCCACTCACAATCACCAACCACTGCACATCGTTCCAGTTCTGAATCTGCTCCATCTGATTCACTTGAGTTAGGACAACTTTACCTGACTGAATGACTGGAATATATGCCGTTGCTCCTTGAACGGGGCGATTGAGCCAAAATTCGACGACAGGAACACGATCATCCTGCTCTAACTTTGCGTATTGGCGAGAAGATGCTCGGCGAGACAAAACAATTTGGCAGTCCCAGATTGGCAATATCTGCCCGTTAATCAGAAGCATTTGACCTGGTATTAACCACCCAATGCGGCTAGAAGATTTAGGCATAGACTATACCTAATGCGCCAAAATCTCATTCTAAAGATGATCTGCATGTAGATAGACAGTTTGTACTAATCTTAATAATGCTAACGCTCATAGTCCCGGAACTCTATGAAGGATCTGTTGGGCAACCAACATTTCAAATTGGGATCGAATGGCTCTGGCTGCAACCCGATCAGCAATCAAAACACCTGCTTCAATATTTCGTTGATGGGCAGCTTCGGTAAAATTAGCTGAGGTAATGAAAACTCGTGCTTCATCTACAACGACGCATTTAGCGTGCAGACAGGCATTAGAATAGCTGGATGACTCAAGCGATCTAGGATCGTGGAAAACTTCTGGTAATCGCTGCCCCGCCCAGATGTGTTTGCGGAAATGCTCCGAAAACTGCCTTAGCAAAGTAGCAGTGGGAGTTGTATCATTGCGCTGACGTTTCACGTTGAGGAACAAACGGACACTTAAACCTGGAGTCGCATCCATTCGATTTGCTAAAGGGCGAAATAGTTCTTTTCCCTTAGCACCTGGGTCGATCGCAAAACTAGAAATGAGAACACTGTGAGTCGCAGTACTCAATAGCTCCCGAACAACGACTGCTGTATCTCGACTTTCTGTTCCAGTGACTTCCGGTCCCGTCCAGACTAAATCGATTTGTTCTTGTTTTTGTTGAGCGATCGTTCGCTCTTGCGCCAGCAGTTTGAGCAGATATCCCATGTGCGCTGAACTCATCCCTTGTTGGCGTAACTTGTTTAATTCGGCTGCAATCGCGGCAGCTAATTCTTCTGGAACATAGTTTGCTAGGGAGAATGAGTAGACTGGAAAGCTAAGCCGTTCTGTTTCCAATGCGATCGCTAGGTCACTCAATGCAGGACGGCTCAAATTGAGCAGAGGCGACATCATTGCAATGTATCTGGGAAAAATGCTGCTCCCAGCCCCGCAACGGTATTCACAACTAGCGCTCGATCTAACATTTCATTGCGACGTTCGCAGGACGTTTCGGCAATCAAGAGACAGCCATGACAGGCAGCACCATGTAGCAATCGATCTTCTTGAGCATCATCCGGTTGATGCTGGGCACAAACCGGATCATTCGAGCATAATCGTCCATATTCCAGTGCTTTTCCGAGATGATACTCGATGCGCCTACCGACTTCGACAAGCCCACCGAGTGTTCCTTCTGAACCAGATGTTCCAGTGTGAAGCAGAATCCCATAGCCGATGTCATCGAAGGCGTAGATCCGCTCCCGAATCGAACTCGACGCATAGCCACAATCTAAGGAAACTGCTGTAATCAGTAGATGTGAGAGGGAGTGCAGCATGATGTAAGCCGCTCCCGGAAATTTTGCTTTATCCCGTGGAATGCCTCTTGTATCAAGCCATTTTGTAAATCCTTGCTCTAGTGATCGCGTGCGTGTCTTCACTTCGGGACGTTTGAGCCATTGATGAATGGTTTCTCTTTTGATGCTGATGAACACTCCTTCGCCTAAATGCTCAATCGCAGGAACCCAATTTTGCTCAAAGTCTAGATTTGCTCGGCGAATATTGATGGCTAGATCGTCGATTTCTCCTTCAATATTCGGCATTGCCGCTTCAAATCGCGTAAAGCCAATCAGTGCAGAGACTTCTCGGAGGCGATGAACGAGAACAACTCGATCAATCGTCGATCTCCATGTCGTATCGAGCGTATCTAGACGACGAGAATAGCCTTGAAACTCTTTATCATCCGCAGGGGCTTCTTTTCCCATTTCTTCAGGGCAAGTGAGTAAGGCTTCGAGTTCGACTTGTTTGATACTTTTTTCTAGGGTTGCGAGTCCACTTTTACGACGCTGAATTTCTGCCCAAACGGGATCTGAACCGAAGCTAGCAAGGTCAGAGAACTTGGGTTTTTTGAGCTCTTTCTGGATGTCTGCAATGTCTTCGGCATACTGCAAATCTTCCAAGTAAAAGCGATCAACCGCTCGTTTAAGCTCGGCATCCTGATCAGGCATCGAGATAACGCTCAAGATTTGAGTAAAGTAGGCATTACTGGCAGAGCGTACCAGTAAACGATTGAATTCTGGCTGGTTGGTTTCAACAATATCGCCTGCTTGATTGATTTTGTGACCTCGACAAGTTTCTCTACCTCGTGGTCCCAACCAAGGGCGATATCCTTGGCATTCTCCTAGAACTTTAGAATCTTTTAGTTTGGCTTCAGAAAGTGGGCGACGTGCCTTGCACTCACAGCGTACAAAAATCTCTTCAAAATCGTTTCCAGAACCGCCCTCATCCAACCAAAGTTGTTGGCGACAAGTTGTATTGAAATCCTTGTGAGCAAAAGCGTACCAATTAATATCGCTGAGATGACCGTTCGTGCAAGCTTGCACAAATCGCACTGGAACTGCCTGGGTTTGTTTTCCCTCAAACTTTAAACCATCTTTGACGGCGCTCCAGGTGACTAAAGGACGAGTGCGATAGATTTTGCCGTTTACTTCATTCGTTCGATCGACTTGTGCCAAGAACCAGGTGGGAAACACAAACGCATCGATCCCAGTGATTGCTGCCTGTGGGTCATTCGATTGTTGCGGGGGTGTGTAAAGCTGAATGTCATGCCCATCTGCGAGTTGTAGGCTTTTTGCAACTTTGTAGCGCAATCGATCTTCGCGAATGGGTCGGCGATCTCCTTTCCAATAATTCAACCCAGAAATGACCACTGAACGAGTGGGCAAATCGACCATTGAACCCGGACCAAAGGTGGTCAGGACTTGGCTTTGGCGGAGTTCGCCGCTTGGTTTTGCTTTGCGTTTCTTCATTCGATCTCGTCCTCCACATCCATGCCGTAGGGATCACGAACCCACAAATTAACTGTTGCTTCAACGTCCCGTAGACTTCGGTAAGCTTTGAATTTTTGCCGTTCTAAAGGTTCTTTTGCCGCATCTGGATTGAGCGCATCCAGCAACAATGCAGGCGCTAGGTCTGTTTCTTTTTGGTATTGCAGTCGCTTGTCGCGATCAGCGATTTGTTCCCAAGTATCGATCAAATCCAGCACCCTTGCTCGGACTTGTTGCCGCAACACACTGGTTGCTGTGACATCTAGATCTGGGCTATGCGCCTCCGCCCGCGATGCGATCATTTCCATTACCGCATCGATTTCGGTTCGCCGGTTGCTGATATTTGAGGCTCCTAAAGGTGCAGTCATTTCAGGAATGCCGAGGCGAGCTAGAGTGACCACAATTCCTGCTAATCCTCGATCTAATGCTCGTGGCGAGAAGGGTGTAACGCTAGTTGCTTCGACGGCACGGTAGAAACTGTTATGCCAGCTTTGGAAGCGTTCATAGTGAGAGCGATCGCGGGGGCGATGAATGTTGAGCAGTGTCACCACTAAGCCTGGGCGTTTTGGATCTCGACCGACGCGACTGGTTGCCTGAATGTATTCCGCAGCAGTTTTAGGTTGTCCCAATACAACCATCAAACCTAACCGCACAATGTCGAGACCGACAGAAATCATGTTGGTGGCGAGGGCAACATCGACCCGCTCATCTTCATGAAAGGGAAGGGCGAGCCGGCGCTTTGTGTTCGCGACTTTGTTCGTACTCACCCGCGAAGTGAGTTCTTCTGGCTCGTCATCAATTTTGCGGGTTAGAAAGGGTCCAACTAACTCGCCGTGGCGCAAGCGATCGCCGTATTTGCTCAGTCGAGAACTCACTTCATCCTCAACAATGCGACGACTTCCCCCTAATTCACGCAGCGAGTTGAAGTACCCTAGCAGGGTCATGTAAGGATCAGCCGGATTGTCTTTATTGCGCTTTCCGCCTTGCTCTTCATACTGTTTGTAAGCGGATGCCATCAATGCTAAGTAGGTTCTGAGTAGTACAACCTTTAAGCTTCGCCCTTGAGCAGCGATTCCCAAGTATAGCCGCCCAGGAGCACTAAAATCGGTTTTAGCGAAAAACGAATCATGACGATCGGGACTCGGTGGCGGGAAGATATCGACGTGGCTGCGACCAAAGAGGGCTTGAATTTGACGGCTGGCGCGGCGTACTGTTGCGGTCGATGCGATGATTTTAGGGCGAATCAGCTTGCCGTTTTCAGTGTAGGAACAGAGGGTATCGATCGCAGTTTCATACAGGCCAACCATTGTGCCTAACGGACCTGAAATTAGATGCAATTCGTCTTGAATCACGAGATCGGGTGGTGGTAGGTAGCTCGTTAAGGGCTTACCTGCGATCACTGGATCTCCAGCACTATAAAACCCTTCGTCAGGTTTGCCTTGTTCCTCATAGTGAGTGACGCGCCCGAAAAGCGCTCCAGTCTGACCCACCCAAGGCAGTGCTGCAAACTTATCGACAGTTGCAATCATGAAACAGGGCAATCGGCGATAGATGGGTTCATCGACTGCGAGGATTGGCAAGGGGTTCCGGCTGCGGAAGTCACACCCTCGACCAACACAAACTACTGTGAGATTTTTGGGCGTATCCTCGTTGGGATGGAGTTGAAAGGAGTTCACTGAAAACTTCTCTCCGCACCAAGGACAGCGCTCTAAAGGAATCGGAGAAGGCTTACTTTTACTATCGCGTTTGAAAGCTAAGGTGCGTTCACGAGCGGAGTATTCATCTTTATCGCCACGTTTGCCCATTTTGTTCGGCGTTGCGCCTTGACCCACCCACAGCCCAATCTCAAATTGCCATTTCCCCAGTTTATGAGGATCTTTTTGGCGCTCTAGTTCTAGGGCACAGATGAGACGCGCTGCCCGTTCTAATTGATCCAAGGTGAGCAGTCGTAGAGTGTAACGCATCAATACGCTCATGCCTGCCGATCGAATGCCGGGATACTTCAATCGACGCAGGACTAAGGTAAAAGCTGCCAGTCCCAGGTATGCCTCGGTTTTACCGCCGCCTGTGGGGAAGAACAATAGATCAACGAACTTACGATCGTCATGAGTCGGATCAGTAATACTCACCAAATTCAGCAGAATGAAGGCAATTTGGAAGGGTCGCCATTCCGGTGAATCAAAGCTTTCCGGTGGCTTGCCTATGTCTTGACTCAGCTGGCGACGACGGGCGATCGCAACGGCGCGATTCGCAATCCGAAACGCTTCAAGCACATTGGCATCATCGAGGGCATTCAGTCCGGATTCGATACGATCGCAAATTCGACGGGCATCGCTCAGTAGGGTTTGAGCGACGTTTTGGGCTTGGAGAGGCTGAATTGGCGTGTTAAGTTGAGCCGTAATCCACAGCCGATATTCGCTCACCATTGGACTGAGCATCTGGCGAATCTGGTCTGCACTTTCCGCATCGGCTAGTGCTTCCATGCTGAGTTGCACGTTTGGAATGGTGGCAGGCACGACTCTCGGAACATTGGCGATCGGAATCCAAGTGGTACAAACCTCGGTGCAATGGTCTTGGTCATGATGGTGAACAAGGGTAGAGACGTTGTGACCGACTGCAAACTCATAATCGTGGCGGTATTGCAAATTTGCAATCACTTCATCTGGGTCGTTGCTATCCAGACCTCGCAAATCAGAACGTGGAACAAATCCTTCTTGGCACTGCACAATCAAGCAAGTTTGAAAGGCAAAGGTTGTGTCTTTCTCGGTCAGTTGGCTTTGTCGGTAGTTGACAAGAAAGATCGAGACAGAGCGAGTTCCTGCCTGGAAACGGGGATCATGAACGGGACGACAGTTGACGACTAGCGTTAAGCCGCTCCCACCTGGAATTTCGATGTCAAAGGAGTCTGCGGCGGAGTCGATCGAGACAAGCAGGTTTGCAGTTTGAGGAATTCGCTGCCAGCCTGTGGATTTACGCTTTTTTGACTCGTCTTGCGTTTCAGAACGTTCAGGGTCGAGTTCGATCGGACGATAGTCTCCCCAGTGAATCGTGGTTCTGAGTTCTTTGGTTTGGTCAGAAATGAGAAAGCTTAATCCCATTGAAGAGGGGAATAATGCCTTACGAGCCGAAGCTTTCTCTGGAGCTTGGCTATCTTCACTCGATTCACTGTCTGCGATTTCGTCTAATTCTGTATCGCCTTCGTCATCAGAGCGATTGTCGGGACGAGTGCCAAACGGGGCTAAGAATCCCGTGAGATACCATTTTGTTGGGGCTTCGGTGAGGATTTCTTCGGCGCGATCGAGATCGTCGGGTTTCGGTCCAACGAGGTCAAGCTGGAGAGCATCGACGAGGGTAGTACGAATTTCGGCAGTCGTGGAATGGGGCATGTAAGAACTCCGAAGTAACTCGTATGCTTCGAGCGAGTCACTGTCTCTAAGGATACTCCTAAGCTCATTTTGTTGCATCAGAAAAGTTGCTAAATTTGATGCGCTAAGCATTGAGACTTAGAGAAGGATAGTGGTTTTGATTGAGATTCTGTCTCTGCACTTCGACCCATCACTTTTCTGAAAACTGTGCAGCTCCCAATCTGTGAACGGTCAAAATCAATGGTGGGAAGACTGAGAAGAAATCTGAACGAAGCACTGAATAATGGCTTATTCAAGGAATTGTGTCTATTGCGGTCAACTTATCATCATGTCTGAGGTTGAGCAAGGCAGGTGGCAACCGTGGGAGCCTGATGGCAGCGGACGACACCAGTGTGGATCAGGACACACAACTTCTTCTATACGAATCAGCAACCCAGAAACTCGGTTAAGCCCCTGTCCTTGGTGCAATCATCCGGTCTACTATCACACGAACGGATATGGTGACTCAGTTTATTTCGATGAACTTGGCATTCCTTGGAAAATTCATCCGTGCTGGCAGCAGTACTGGGAGTCTCAAAGTGTCGGACAGAAGGAGTTCGATCGACAATGGCAGTTTCGAGTTCAAGAAGAGCGGAAACACCGCAAACTGCTTCGAGTGATCGAAACGGTCATCCTGGAAATATACAGATCTCAAACTAATATGAGTCCTGAGATATTTGAGATCAAAATTGCAAATACCCTGCATCTCAATCCTAGGCAATTTAGACAAGAGTATGGAGGTGTTTACCAGCTTGAGCTGAGGGCGATTCAAATCCGAGGGTTCCAGTTGCCCTCGCAAACACGTAAGAAAAAAACTAAACGCGCGGAACCCTCACCCACTCCCACAAAAAAGAAGAAAAAGCCTACTTCCGGTGAAAAGATGGTGAACTGTTCATATTGCCGCACCGCTGTTCGAGCTAGTCTGTTGAATCGTCATCTTCTCAACGCGCATCAAATTGACGTGTCAACAACATCTGTTCTACCTGAAATTCAACCACTGAGAAACGAGGTTGGATGTCCATACTGCTATCATGTTCAACCCAAATCTTTTTTGTCAAAGCACATTCAAAAATGGCATCGAACAAGGTCAAAATCAGACCTGTCAATTGGAAAAAAACCTAAGAGGATGTTTTAAAAGACAATTGAGGCTGTAAAAAAGCTCTCCGGTCATAAGCTGTAAATACGTAAAAGCACAGCACCGAGAGAGCTACATGAGTAAATCGTATCCCAGTAACCTCACTCCTGCCCAATATGAATTGTTGAGCGACCTGCTACCTGATGCAAAACCAGGGGGACGACCGCGAGAAGTAGACTTATGGGACATTCTCAATGCAATTTTTTATGTTTTAGTCGAAGGAGTGCGGTGGCGAGCGTTACCTGGAGATTTTCCAGCTTGGCAAACGGTCTACACTTACTTTCGTAATTGGCGTAAGGATGGAACCTGGTTGAGCATTCACGACCGTCTCTATCGCTGCATCCGCATCGAAGTCGGGCGCTCTCCGAGCCCATCTGAAGCAATTGTCGATAGCCAAAGCGTGAAAAGTGCGGCAGGAGTGCATGCAGCAATCGGATTTGATGCAGGTAAGGTGATCAAAGGGCGCAAGCGATTCATCACGGTCGATACGCTGGGATTGATCTTACGGGTCTTTGTCACTGCTGCCAGCACCCCAGAACGCGCCGGCGGCAAAACTGTCCTCCAGCGGGTGCGACAACGCGGGAAAGCCGTGTCTCGTCTACACACGATTTGGGTGGATGGCGGCTTCGATGGCTTTCCCTTTATGCACTGGGTGGTCACCATCTGTCGTTGGATTGTCCAAGTGGTCTTACGCCCGGAACAAACCAAAGGCTTTGTCCTGCTCAAAAAGCGATGGGTGGTGGAACGAACTCTGGGCTGGCTGATGCACTGTCGTCGCTTAGTTCGGGATTATGAGTTACTTCCAGAAACTTCAGAGACTTGGATTTACTTAGCAATGATTCGGATCATGGTTAGGAGATTGGCATAAAATTTGACCGACTCCGACTTTTAAAACACCCTCTAAGCCACTTCCCGTATGTCCGTGCTGCTTGAAAGCCGTTCATGACTTTAGGAAACATGTAAATGAGCAACATTCTGACCGAATATAATGATGTCTACCGGAGGATTCTCGGAAAGTCAAGCTTGCTCAGAAATGATTCTGCCTATCGTCGCGTATTCCATTTGGGATGAAAGCAAATTCTCTAAGAATACATTTCCTGCGTTCAATAGATCTTTTTCCAAAGCAAAGCTTAGACTCCGAACACGAATATTCTGCAGGTTAACATCTAAGGGTTTCTGTAATGACTCTGGATAAATGAGAACAGCTTCCGAGCATCTCTCAGCAGTTGCATAGGCAACGATTTGGGCAATATCTTTTGTTGTAGGAGCAACTGGGATTTTGTGCTTTGTATCTAGAACATAATGAATCTGACCTGTGGTGAGATCAAATAACACCAGATCAACTGAGAAAGATAAGGAACCATCTTGGTTAATATCAATTTGATGCTGAGAGCGAACATCCAAATTGTAGGGCTGTAAATGGCTGATACGATGTGCTTTCAGCCATTCGGCAACAAATAGTTCGTAGAGTCGTGCCATATTCAGCAGGAAAGGGAATGTCTGATGATCCCCTTTAGTACGGCTAGGTCCACTTTGCTCTAGAAAGAACCGACAAAGAGCATGAAGTGGCTTATAGTCACTATCCAGACGATTATAGATTCGTTTGATGCAATCTTGAGATGTAACATATTCAAGCGAAATACTGCCTTGTAGGGCACGGTATGCTCGACGCACATTGGTAAGAGCGTGAGCGTTACAAACGCCACAGGTGATGATTCTTCGGAGTGTCCAGAGCAAAATTTGATTCTCTTCAATGTCTGGCGTATGTTCCGTGGAGTGACATTTGATTTTGACTTCCCAAGGTTTCTGAACTAAGTACCGAGAGTCGATACGCCCTCGCACAAAATTCATGCGATCGCTCTTTGAGACATAAGTTCGATACAACCCTTTTCTCGCACGATCGAGAATCCGTTGAGCCAGAACATTTGCAAGAAAGCTATAAAATTCTTCGAGCGTACCAGAGTGACTGAACCCATCTAGAAACTGAAAACTTTTGAGGTTATACGCATATTCCAACATTCCGAAGATATTGGTATGAGGAACCTTGGGTTGTAGGCGAAACCCAATTTCATCTGAAAGCGGAATGTAGCCAACCCAACCCTGAGAGGTGAAGCGCCATTGTCCACCTGTGATCGGAGAGGGAAACTCAACTTTGATGCCTCCCCTTCGCACCGTACCATTCTCCCCATAAGCTTGCCAAAGCAACGTTCCTAATTCCATCGGAATCAGGTCAGAAGAGAATTGTTTTGAAACATACTCTGTCAGTTCGTAAACGATGGGTTTGATCGGGTTCATGTGCCCAGTTTCTCCTTCACCTGTTCCCATCTCATCGTTGTCATTTTGTCGGGCTGATCAAAGAAGAATTCCTCTAAGTACGGCTCAATTTCCAATTTCCAAATGCTTTTGAGTTCTGTTTCTAGTTGAGGTCGAAGAAAGAAGCTTGTTCCAATTTGATAGTGTGGATCGGCAATCTTGGCGTTAATTTGCTTCAAGATACTGACTAGATTAGATGCTGACAAGTATTCGGTCGATTCGTGGTACTTGCGTAAGCCTTCATAGTTGGGTGGAACATAGAGAAAAGCAAAGCGACGACGGAGCGCGTGATCAACGAGAGCGATCGAGCGATCAGCAGTATTCATCGTTCCGAGAATGCGAACATTGTTTGGAATGCTAAAGAGTTCCCCACTCGCTAGATGGACTTTCTCATCTCGATACTCTAGAAGGTACATTAACTCTCCAAACACTTGAGCTAAGTTCGCGCGATTGATTTCATCAATGATCAGAACGCAAGGATGCCCTGCACAAGATTGAGCGCGTTTGCAGAACTCTAGAAACCGTCCTGGTACGGTTGGGTAATCTAATCCGCCTTCTACTCGTTTGGGGCGGATACCTTGAATGAAGTCCTCATAGGTATAGGCGGGGTGAAATTGCACCACATCAACAAATCCAGTTCCACCTCCAATGAGATGTTGAGCCAGATGATGCGCTAGAAAAGTTTTGCCTGTTCCAGGGGGTCCATATAAGACTGCTTGCCGTTTACGATCGATTGCTTGCACCCAATCTTTTAAGTCCTCTAGCTCCATGTAAGTCTTCTCGGCGCATTGAGCAAGAGAATAGGGTGGATTGATGGTTAAGGGAGGCTCATCTCCCACAAGATATTCTTCAATTTCTGGAATGGGATCGCTAGAACTTGCCAGGATGATGAGAGGAAACAATTGTTGATAGGTTTGCGTGATTTGCATGACCAGTTGTTCCGTAGAGCTTTCCAACACCTTTGATTTTGGAAGCACGATCGCAACATGCAGATCGCCAATTTGCTCAGGGTCTTTGAGCCAATCTTGCCAGCTTAGATTTGCCTGACCTGAGATCGTATTGTCTGGATTAATGATGACACGACTGCGACTGCCAAAGAATAGATTGGGATCTGACAGACTTTCTTCTAATAGCTCTAGTAATGGCTGATAGTACTTTTTACAGTTTTGAGTAAATTGCTGTCGTTGATCGCTGCCATACATCCCGATAAAGAAGCCAAATTCGATGCGATCGCAGTTCATCCACAGGAAAAGTTGAGCATCCTGAGTTCGCTGTCCGCCTTTTGGATAGAATGCGCTCCAGTAGAAATCCCAAGCTCCACCATGCTTAAAGTCGTTTTTGGGAATTTTGGCGAAGATTTTCCGCTCTGTTTCCATTCGCTCAGTTAGTGCATCTGGAAGCTGGGTAGCGACTTGTCGGAATAGTTTTTGGAAAGGTTCTTCTAGATGTTGCTTGAACTCATTTTTTCTAGCAAGATAGGTTATTTTCTTTGGCACTGCCTTCAATTCTGCTAACAGTTCAAACGTAATTGGAGAGAATGGACGATCAGAAGTGGGTGTCATGTTGGATTTGGTAATGTCGCTGAATTCGGCTTCGGTTAGGGGAATCAATGTTCTTTGCCATCCATTTTTGTTGACCGGACGAGTCACTAAGTCATCCCATTGCACAGGCAATCGATGATTGTGCTGACTTACAGTCGCGTCAAAGTAATAAGATCCTGTGACAGTACCGATGCCCAAGACTTCTGTTTTTCCTCGATTGGCAACAATGCGATCGCCTTCCTGAATTTGGGAAAATTGCCAGACTTGATTCACTCCAGTTTTTGACCACTTCCACTCTGGATGTTGAGCGATTAAGTCATCCCGTCGTGCATCGAACTCTAATTTGCTGAGATGGGAAATATCACCGAGTTCATCCCACCCGATCGCAATGAAACCCTGTTCGCGACATTCATTCCATTGCCACGCGTTTTCACCGGGTGCAATTTTCCAATAGCTCGATCGCTGCTTCAAACTATAGCTACAGACCCAGATAAAGCTCTGGATATCTACCATATCTCGCGGTTTGTATGGTTTGAGCGCATCTTTGAGTTGATCGGTAATGTGCTTGATTGCTTCATAGGTTTGAGCAGATGGTCTAGACGTGAATTGGTTGCCTGCTCCAATAAACTCTAGGAAGGTTTTGAACGCACTTGGTTTGATGAAAAGCTCTGTGTCAGGATGACATAAGAACAGAAAATGAGTGGGGAATGTCCACTTGTTCGGTAGCTTTTCGTTTTCAATCCACTCAAGGTAACGACTCAGTCGAATTTCGGTCGCTTCATCTCCATAAAGCAAGGCATAGAATGCCTTACAAAAAGCTTTTCGGTCTAAATTTGTAGTGCTCAGAATGTTTAAGTCGCTAGAATCAGAGTATCTCAGGAAAAGTAGATTATTCTCCTTATCTTGTCCTAACGCTTGAAGGTCAGCAATCAGACCATCATAGTTCTCTGAATCAATTTGTTGGCGCAAGCGGAGTTCCGACAACTGAGTTTTTGCCTTGACAATTAGTTTCTGTTTATAGTCAACTTCGTCTTTCTGGAAGCTTGCATCGATCGGGTCAGAGAAACTTAGCCAGTTTGGGTACTGTTGTTTGAATAGATTCAGGAGCTCATCGATTTTCTGCTGATTGAGAGTCATGTCTTGTTCCAGATAGTTAGGGCAATACTCTGGTTAGTTCATTACGTTGTCTCGTTGGTAAGCAATTTTGGCAACTAGACCAGCAACAACGGTATAAAGCGTAAGCCATAGGATATTGAGCAAAAGATGCGGGTGATCGGCGAGTCCTGCGGCAGTTTCAATGATTTCTCGGTAGTGAAAGAATGGAGAAATAACGATGAGATCCTTGAGATAAATTGGTTTCTCGATCGGTATAATGCCACATGAGAAAATGCCAAACGGGATTAAGATGCCTGCGATCGAATCGAGTGCTTTAGGCGGGATGACATAGCCCAATGCAATTCCAATCACAGCAAAGGGAATGATGCCGATTAGTAAACCAAGACTGAGTGATGTCCATTCTCCAAGTGATTGCTCTAATCCAAATTTGAAGATTCCGATCGCAAAAATCGTAGAGAGACTGGCAATGAGAACCAGCATCGTCATGAGCAGTTTGGCAGCAAGATAGATACTTGGCTTCAAAGGGGTAACCCTGAGAAGCTTTAACCAACCTTCGACGCGCTCGATCGCAATTCGTTTTCCGGGACGCTCAACCGAAAAGATCAGTAAGCTGATTGCGCTAAAGAAGGTTAGTCCTTTCGTAAGCGTATCCGTGTTATTCAAGGGCATGAAGGCAACTAAACCGGAAAATAAGAAAACACCTGCAAGATATGTTGGGGTTCTAAAAAGCTGTAAAATTTCTGCCCAAGTTTGTTGAGTCAGCATTCGTAACGGACTGGCTGATTGGCCGGAGAATGCGGGTTGCTGTTCTGGCTTAGTACTGCTTTGCATATCCTGCAAGGGTCGCACAGTTTTGGGAGGCTGTTTGTCAAAGTTCAGTTTTCCATCAGCAAGAGTAATAATGTGGGTTGCAAGATCCTTTAGCTTGTCTTGTTCGGATTGAATGTGCGTCACCATGAGGATTGTCACGCCCTTATGCTTACAGGCTTCAACTTGATCCCAAAAGGCTGTTTGACCTTCGACATCTAGGTTTTTAGTCGGCTCATCAAGAATCAGTAGTTTTGGATTGCCAACGAGCGCGATCGCAAAATAGAGGCGCTGTTTCTGTCCTCCTGCTAAATCGCTTGGATAGGCATCTCGCTTATCGGAGAGTCCAACTGTTGCAAGTACTTCTTGGGTAGAAAGCGCATTGGGATAGTAGCTTCTGACCAGTTCGATCAGTTCTTTGACTTTTAAGCTATTGGGGGGCGTGACTTCCTGGAATACAGTACCAACTTGTAATTTTGATTCTGGCAAGTGGGGCGATGTGCCACACAGTTGAACGCTTCCACTATCAGGATCTTGTAAGCCAAGAATAATCTTGAGTAGCGTGCTTTTTCCTGCACCATTCGCGCCTCGTAGGACGACAAAATCTCCTTGTCGTACAGTTAGGTCAATATTCTTCAAAACGGCTTGTTTACGAAACAGACCGGCTCGAAAGCCTTTACTGAGGTTTCTGACTTCAATAATATTCATGGTTAGTGCGCCCTAGTTTAATTTTCCAAACAGATCTTGAATTACCCACCAAGTAGCAACCCCGGCTGTGGCAGCAGGGATGAGGGGAACGCCTAAAAGTGTGAGGGCAACAAGGACGATCGCACCTCCCAAAAACGACATGGGATCGATCGGGTGAGCAATTATATCTGTCGCAACATTGAATTTGATCAGGATGATAAAGATGCCTCCAAACACAAGCAGGGCAAATCCAGCTTGTAGCGTTCGGGAGACAAAGATAGGCAGATCGAATTGTGCTTTCTCGATCGAAGGTTCTTGAGAGTTGTTGGATGTGTTTTCCATCGCGATGCTCCAAGTTGCTTGAACAGGACTTTTTTAAAGTTCCCTATTTGCCGGACGAAAGCAGGGTTCTGGCGGCTAACCATACGAAAAATCCAACACCCGCGACGACTAATACAGGCGCTTCGATCACTGCTAGTCCAACGGCTGCGATCGAGCCTGCTGCGACACTCGCAATCTCTTTTGCACCTTTGCCACTATCAGGTTTGTGGTCTACCTCAACGTCTTTGGGCTTATTGCCTTCGATTGGGGGAGAATTGGAAGGCTTAGGTTTATCACTCGGATTTTTTGAGGTTTTTTCTGGCTCTGGAGATGGCTTGCTAGAAGAATTCGTTGAACAGTCTCTAGCTGAAATGTCTGCCCATTCTAGAAGCGGGGTACAGGAGTGCTGGAGCAGGATTGTATGGGTGGTCAACAGAACTGCCCAACTCATGAGCAGCACAATGCTGAGAATTCGGATTGCGTTGTGTTTGAGAGAGACTAGCCAAGTATTGACATTGATCGTTTGCATGATGAATCAGAGTAAGCACAGTATTCGCAGAAAATGAAAGTTAGGAGTAAGGCTGGTAGAAAAGCAAGGTAACGCGATGCTGCTGGCTAAGTGTCCTCCTCAGTGGCGAATAGAGGTAAGGTTTCATAATCTCCTGTGGGTTTCTTAGCTTTTTTGCGAGTCTTAGCAGGCGATTTCTGAGCAGGAGTACGCCCACGGATCTCGGCTTCGGCTCTGTCTTGGTTAAGTTTGAGCAGTCGGGCGAGGACTTCATCGTGGATGGCTTCATTCCAACGATAGCGCCAAGGTTTTTTGCGTTTGCTGCTGCCTTCCTCGTCTTCGTCTTCGTAATCGAGCAGAAATTCGTAATCGGTGGGAATGTCTGTCCAACCATAAGCATCAAGGACAGCACGATCGATCTGTGCATGAAGTTCTCGCAGCTTCAGAATGTCAGGATTTGTCTCGTCTCGATTGTGAAAACGATCATAGGTATCAGTAAGTCCTTGATTTTTCTGAACTATGAGAATAGCGCGAGATTCATAGTAAGTTTTACCTGCAAATTCGAGAAAAGAATTGGTTTCCCAGTTCTCAGGAAAAGGAAAGGTTTCAAAGCAATCAGACGGATTGTAACGAAGCCGATCTTCCAATGATGAACTAAAAAAGCGTGCCCAAATCTCATGGATTCGAGATTGTAAAACTGAAAAACTTGAATATGTTTGAAAAGGAAAAACGTTAAGACTATTAGCGAAGACAACTTTAGGGGTATAAAAAACGAAAGTATGATGTTCAGCCGCTTGAGCATTAGTGACTAACACACGGTCTAAGTTTTCAATTGCTTTGTACAGAGCCACCCTTTTCTCACAAAATTGCCACCATTTACGTCTGTAAATCTCACGCTTATCAAGGAGCCTTTGTGGTTTTACTTTTTCTTCAACAATTGCCATTAAATCTGGATATTTTCGTGCTTCATCCTCACTCATGTCACCAAAATTAATTACATAACGATGGTGAGAATGAGTTGGATTATTATTTATTTCATCACCTCCTATGTAAGGAAAAATACGTTCTGCATTGCGTGGATCTTTCTCAATCAATTGATTCATCGTAGCTATAGAAGTTAGATCCGCCTTAGTATCATCAAAAGTAAAGCCCATTCCCAGAACAATACTGCCCTGAAAACTCTTATTGGCATTGGCTAACAATACAGCAGGATTTTCGTGGCCGCCTTTGTGAAATAGAAAAGCTGTGATTTCCTCTACTGTTTGACCATCCAAGGTCTTGATGTATTGATACTTGCCTTTGAAGATATTCACTACGCTGACGACAACGGCTGCAAGTCCGGGCCATTTCAACCGCTTCTGCGCGTAATAAATCGTTCCTTCGTTCTGGCAAATGTATCTTAGTCCTGTGCTGCGTGTATCTCCCTGCGAGATTGTGTTCGTCGCAATCAATCCAAACGTTCCCCCATGCCGCAACAAATCAAACGATCGGCGAAAGAAGTGAGCAATCAAATCTGAGTTTCCGTGAGCTTCTGGATGAATCTCTTGCAGCCAAGCCAAGTATCCTTCTGGATGAGCATTAATCAGCGTATTTTTACCTGCAAAGGGCGGATTTCCAGCAATAAAATCAAAGCCTGGATTTTCTCGACTAAACACTTCAGGAAACTCAGTCTCCCAATGAATCGGGGAGATTGCTTTTTCAAACTTTCTCGGAATACTGGCAAGTAACTCTATTTCGGATCGATCAATGACTCCTGATCGCCACAAATTAATCCTGGTTGCGAATTCCTTGAGAATTTTCTTGGCATCCCGCTTAGACTTTGAGAAAGTCATGATATACGCTGCTAGAGCAACATCACTCATTAGCTTGGTATCTTTTTCATCATCTGCATTACTCCGCTTCGACTCAAAGAATGCTGCCACAATAACATCATTCAAAACCCGACTTTCGTAAGACTCTGAATCTGCCTTCTCTAGGTTTTCTTGATTCTGTTCGTCCTGACTTTCATTAGCGAAAGCAATCAACTCTCGATAAAACTTCGTTTTTTGAGCATTTTCTTGCAACATCCCGATCAAAGCGGATTCGCTCAAATCACTTGCAGACATAAATCGGCTGAGTTGTGGCTGTCGAACTCCAACCAATGAATCTCCACACTTGAGCGCATGATCCAAAAAGGTAAATGGCAGGTCTTTTGCAAGGGTGACAAGCCAGAGTGATAATCGTGCCAGAACAACTGCAAACGGATTTTTATCGACCCCATACAAACACGCCTGAGCGACCCGCCGCCGCGCCACGATCACATCCTCTACGTTTTCTGGTAAATCCGCAGGTTTGCCGTAATAGTTCCAAGCTTCCACCAGTTTGTCTGCCAACTGCCGACAGGCTTCGACTAAAAACGCCGCCGACCCCATCGCTAAGTCACACATCTTCAGATCGAGTAACTGCTGTGGTGTTGGATGTTCTCCTAACCCCCACAGTACAGGCTCCAATGTTCTCTCTACGATCGGCTGTGTCAACTTCCGAGGCGTATAGTGCGTTCCTGTGCGCCGTCGTTCCTCTCCTGGCTGTAAAAACAAACTTCCTGCTGCTAGTAAATTCGGCGTTCTCGGTGAAACCCGACGACCGATCGCAGCCACGATCGCTTCTACCGTCTTCGCTTCCTTCAATTCCTTAAGTGCCGCCCCTTTCAATTCACACTCAGCAGTTTTGAGCATCGTGGTGCGATCGGCTGGCTTCGCTGCCAAAATCTGATCCACATCAACCACCACATCTTTCGGGCGAACTGCGATCGACCTTCCCCGCGCCACCGTGACCTCAAAGCCCATAATCGCCTCGTAGACGGAGCCGATTTGTTCGACATCTAGCGATCGATACGACAACCGCTCCCCATCTAACACCAGCAGCTTATCCAACATTCGATAAACTACGCCATCTGAAATTCGAGGCGCTTCAATTCTGCCAAACGTCGCAAACTCAGATCCAAGCGGGCGACCTTCCAAAAACGGATATTCATCTGGATCAAATAACTGTCCCCGCCGCGCTGGAAGATACTCTTCGTTGGGGCCGCCTCCGTCATACACCAACCGAAACAAGCTCAACAATGCAGCCCACGCGCCATATCGTTGATCTATCGTGTCGGGATAGTTCCCTGCATCTTCCCGCAACTTCTCATACAATCCCGATACCGCATAACTGCGCTGATACACCTCATCATCAGGCATCAGCCCTTCATCCTCGGCATAAAGCAGAAACACCAGCCGCATCAAAGTCGCAATCAATCCACCATAGATATGTTGCGGCTCAATTTCCGCCAATTCTCTCAAAATCCTGCCATTGACTGCCGCATCCGCCGCCTGAAATCCCCGCAGCAATTCCCACAGCGCATCCAAGACCTGTCCCGATAGCTTGGTCGAAACTTCCGCCTGATAGTTCCGACTATCTTCGAGCAGTCGAGTCAGACGTTGATTCTCCGGCACATTGAACAATCGATCTTCGCCCAACAGCAAATCCAGTGCGCCTAAAATCAGTCGCCCTGGCACTTCGGTCATCGCCTGTACTGGAAAAGTCAGATGTCCCGAAGATTCTCCCTTCGGCGCATAAACTAGCCGAATCGAAGTCCCATTGGTCAACAATCCTGCATAAACGCCCGTCTCTCGCAACAACCGCTCAAATTTCGCCTGAATGGTTGCTTTCCAACCCTGCCCACCGATCGTTGCTGGATCGTCTTGATCAAACTCCACTTCTGGCGCAAGCTCTTGGACAAGTAAAATCCATTCAGTAGTATCCGGGTCACGCACCGCATAAGTCGGCTGCAAAGTTTCCCCGTAGCTCGGCAAGACCACCGATAACTCACTTGGCAATGCTTCCTGTCCCGGCGCGCCTACCAGGTCTTGTTCCCGCCATCCCAAAACCTTCTCAGTAAAAAGCGGAAAATTGTCAATTTGAGCGCGATCGCGAAGCGCGGTCGAAACATCATGTCGCAGACAACTCACCAGCCGTTCCTGCAAATTGACCAATCTGCCACGATCAATAATTGCCTGAGCTTTGATTAAGGCGGGTGGCGAAACGACCAAACCCACAGGCTGAAGCAACCCCAACCATTCCTTATGTCTGAGGATATCTAAATCAGTTGCCATTGGGTTCTCTCCTCAATTCGACACCGGATGCAGGTAAATAATGCCAACTGGCTCCACACGCTCCGCTTTGACATGATACGTCTGCCGGATTCGATCTGGCTCAGTTAAAATCTCAGATTCGAGTTGCGCCACCCGAATCTGCCAATGCCGCCGATCCGACTCAATCTGCCGCATCTCTTCTTGATTAAAGAATGACAACTGCTGCGTTTCGTACTGCTGAAACTGCTTGAGAATGCGATCGCGCTGTTCTTCTAGGAGTGCTTTTATTTCCTGAGCTTCGCGATCGCCCCGTTGCGCGAGTTTATTTTTGGCACTCTCCGTCAGCTTGGCGGCACGACGCTCCAAATGTGGCAATAAATCCTCAACATCCCTTGCTGTATGAGCCTTCAACCGCTCAATCACTGAAGCTGGCACTTCTCTCAATCGCGGTTGAGCCAGCGAATCTTCCAGAATTTGCATGACATCTTTTTTCTCACCTTCGCCTAACGGACGTAATCGCCCACGCCCTCTAGCTTCTGGGTCAACCCATTCGGCTGCAACCGTGATAATCTCGTCATGCAATCGAGCCGCACGATCGCCATACAGCGAAAGCCTGCCTAGAATAATCACGCGAGGAATCGGGTCATCGGTGCGACAAACGCAAGCACGAGTCAATTCATCATGAAGAAAGCCCTGCGAGAGAAAACGTCCTAAGAGCCGTTGAACGATCCGATGCTCCAAGTGCAAATGAACGACTTGACCATCGAGAGAACCGGGATCTTGAAACACGATCGGACGAATCGGAGCTTCTCTACGCCAATCCCAAATCTTCTGCACCTTTTGTCGGGGCGCTCGCAGCGTGTCTAAAGTCGTTGCCCAAGTTGAATCTGCACCTGCTTGCTGATCCAGTGCTGGAATCGTCCAAGGGCTGCGCTGTGGATCAGCGATCGCGCTTTGTGCATCTGTCGGTTTGAGTGGTTCAGCACCCATTAACTCCAGAGAAACAGACAGCGCCTCTCGGAAATGAATATGTTGATCATCTAAGCCCAACCACGCTTTAGAATCGCGCAACATCATTTCTAATTCAGTTTGCTGTTGCCGTAACTTATCGGTTCGTAGCCGAATCGCCTCTAACTCTTCCTTGATGGCACTGCCCCGCTTTTGTGATTCCTCATCAGACTGGTCAGCACTGTCGATCGCGGCGGTCAATTGCTGAATCTCAGCTTGCCGAATCCCACTATCTAACAGTTGAGCGACGTTCTTCTCAACCACGGGCGACAAACTGCCCAACTCTTCTTGAATCTGCTTTGTTTTTCTCACTAAGACATCCAGAACGCGATCTTCCACCCGTTGGGACAATACAAAGTAGTGGCAGCGCACGATTGATTCTCGCTGAAGTTTGCGATCGATACGCCCATTGCGTTGCTCCATCCGACTGGGATTCCAAGGCACGTCGAAATGAAATAAATCCGCACAGTAATTCTGAAGGTTTACACCCTCTCGTGCTGCATCCGTTGCAATTAAAATTCTGAGTGGATGTTTGGCAGGATCAGCATTAAAGGCTTGTTTAATCAACTCCCGACGCTGCTCTCCCATATCGCTACCACCATGAAAGGTTCCGATGCGCTCCCGCTCCCGCTCAGAATTTGCAATGATCGCTCCAAGCTGCTGTTCTAAATATCGCTTTGTGTCCGTGTACTCCGTGAAAATCAACACACGCCGATTCAACCACTTTGCGCCTGGTGTTCCCAAATCTGGGCAAAGATGCTGACGTATCCAACCTTCCAGCTTTTTTACTTTACTATCCGGCTGATGACGTGCTTCCTCTGCAATCTGCGTCATTTCCTCCAGCAGATCCAACTCTTGCTGTGAAATTGCGCCCCCAACTGCCTGAGTCGCCTTTTCCATTTGAGCAGCTTCTTCTTTCAGCACTTCGTCTTCATCTAACTCAGCTCGATCGTCATCCGCCCCCGGCGCTTGTCTCAGAAGCGGGAAACTTTGCGAAGTTGAGGTTTGCTGTTCCGCCTGTCGCTCGATCGCTTTTCGATGAACTTTCAAAGTACGGGCAAAGGCTTCGATCGAAGACAGTAAGCGTTTCTGAAGCGAAGTTAACACCAAAGCAGCAGTTGCCTGCGTCGATTTCGGTGCATCTTTCAACCGCGCTTCTCGGCAGTCTCGGTACTGTTGCAGCAATCGAGACAGCTTCAGTTCTGGCGAGTCTTCTGGTAAATCATCAATCACAACCGGAATCACTTCCCGTTTGGGAAAGTCGGCACTATTGATTTCTCGTAAATCCTGCTTCAACCGCCGCACCATGACTGCATCCAAGAGTTTCTTACTCCGAACGGGCACACCTCGGCAGAATCGTTGCGGGTCTAGAATTTCCAGCAGTGCGGCAAAACTATTGGAATGTCCATTATGGGGAGTTGCAGAGAGGAATAGTTTGTGTTCAAATCGGGGAGCGAGATCCCGCACCGTTCGCGTTAGCTGAGAATCGATCGCATATCGAGAGCCGCTCGCAGGTGCTGCATTATGTGCCTCATCTAGAATCAGCATCGCTCCAGCGGAAAACTCTTGCAACCAGTCTCTTAAGGGTGCCGCATAGGTTTCGTCACGCAGCAGCGAATGGGAAATAATAAAGCGTGTATGAGTTTTCCAAGGATTAACTCCGTAGCCTCGCTCCCGGCGTTTTGCGGCAACAAAGTCGCGATCGTACACAATAAACGTCAAGCCAAAGCGGCTCTCCATTTCGTCTTTCCATTGGCGCACCACCGAGGGTGGGCAAGAAATGACCACACGCTTAATCTTTTGCCGCATCAACATTTCGCGCAGGATCAGCCCCGCTTCGATCGTCTTGCCTAATCCAACATCATCGGCAATAAATAAATTAACCCGTGGCATTCTCAAGGCTTTCCGCAATGGCTCTAGCTGATATGCCTTGACTTGAATTCCGGCACGATAAGGAGCCTGAAACAGCTTCGGATCAGTTGAAGTGACGCAATTCCAACGCAGCGCGTGTAAATACGCTGAGAAATAACGCGGATTATCAAAGCCCCGACTGGCAACAGATTCCCAAGATGATGCTTCCAACACCTGAGCATCAATCTCCCGCTCCCAAAACACATCCAACGTATCGCCTTGGGCATCATCTTCGAGACAGGCTAAACGGACTCTGGTATCCCCCCCGCCTGAATCAGCAGGAGTCACTTCTTCGACAAGATATTGCCGCGATCTCACTCGAATAATTTGTCCGGGTTGGAGTTGTGCTGATGCCATCATTGTTCTTTTTCACACACCGCTCCATTATGAATGAAAATTCAGAAAGCCTCTCTAAGATAATTTCGCGCAAAAAATTGGCGAGGTACGATTGGCAGTTGTGTTGCAAAGACTTTGAGGTTGAAGGTTGGCGAGCGATGCAAACGTGGAGCTCGGTAGTAGTACAAGGTCTTTCATGAGGTGAGTAAATACCACACCGGGTTGGAGTCGGCTCAGCTTCGCAATGAGGAAGCGGTCAACTTCAGTTATGTGGTGTATCAATTCTGCAACTGACGGGCTGTTCTAGCACACAATTTGGACGATTTCAGGTTGCTCATGAACGGCACATCGTGGGATAGAAACTCTACACACTCACTCGCCAAGTCCTAGACGATTTGCTGCGATTCATTCTGACCCAGTTCTTACAAGGACAGACCAATGAGCAAATTTTTCAGGCTCTTTTACCCACTTAATGGGCAAGTAAATTGGCTCAGCAAAGCTGTTTGTTTTTTCACGCTCTGTCACTTGCCAAGTCGTGTCTGCACTCTAATCGATGGGTAGCTTTATTATCAAAAACTGTTTTGACTATTTGTTGAGATGAATTGAGCTAAATTCATCATACTTCTAGAATCTCTAAACTCAGGATGGTGTTTGATGCGATCACAGCAGACTCGCAGCCAATCTTTCCAAGTTCCAACGTCCCACAAGCGAATCGTGCCATCTTCGCTGCCACTTACAATCAATTTCCCATCCGGATCAGGTGAGAATTTTATCGATCGTACAGTGGCTTGATGTCCTTTAAAGGGCAGCCCGATCGAATTTCCCTTCAAGTCCCACAAGCGAATTGTTCGGTCTTCGCTGCCACTCGCAATAAATTTGCCATCTGGTGAAAATACAACAGCTCTCACCTTATCATCATGCTGCTGCACCCAAATTTGATCTCCTTGCAAATCCCAAAGACGTAATGTTTTATCCTGGCTACCACTGACAATATACCTGCCATCTTCTGGTGAAAAGGCAACCGATAAAACGCGGCTCTGATGTCCCTTGAGCACAATGGGCTGAGAGGATTGATCTAAATCCCAAAGTCGAATTGTGTTGTCTGCACTTCCACTGGCGACTAGCCTGCGATTAGAATCAGGAGAAATGGCAACCGATAAAACGCGATCGTCGTGCCGGCCAAAGCATTGATTAAAATAGCAGTCTCCATCGGATAAAGACCAAAGGCATACGGTTTTATCATCACTACTACTAATAACAAACTCTCCAGTCGGTGAGACTGCGACCGAGCGAACCCAAGCATGATGACCATCGGAAGACACTTTGACCGCCTCTGTTGATGAATCTGCTTGAGCATTCCATAAGCGCAGTGTGGTGTCTGCGCTACCGCTCACAATATACTTGCCGTCGGGCGTGAACTTAATCGAGCGTATCCAGCTTGTATGTCCCTCGAACGACCTTATCAGATTGTGAGTCTGTACATTCCATTGTTGCACTCTCGTACTTTCTCCGCCGCTAGCTATCGAGCATCCATCAGGCGAAAATGCAACTGATAGAATTCTTCCTTGGTCAGGCTGAATCACGCGACTCATGAGGTTTCCTTGTAAGTCCCACAATCGTACCGTTTTATCGCGGCTGGCACTGGCGATGAAGCAACCGTTAGGTGCGACTCGAACTGAGCGAACCCAATCTTGATGCCCCGCGAACACTTCCCCGATTCCATGTCCTTGTAAATCCCATAAACGAATCGTACAATCTGCGCTGCCACTAGCAATGAACTGATCGTTTGGAGCAATCGCGACCGACAAAACTCGCTCTCGATGTCCCTCAAATGGATCTCCTTTCGGTGATCCATCTAGATTCCAGAGTCGGATTGTGTTGTCTTCGCTTCCACTAACGATAAAGGTTCCAGAGGGCGAAACGGCAACAGAACGTACCCATCGCGTGTGACCGTGGAATGGCTCACCATACGGCTTGCCATCGATTGTCCAGCGTCGAATGGTTCCGTCAGCACTGCCACTCACAACCCAATCACTGTTCGGTGAAGCAGCAACCGACAACACCCAATCTTCATGTCCGATAAACGGTGGCGAGTACAACGTGCCATCTAAATTCCACAAGCGCACCGTTTTATCTTTGCTGGCACTCGCAATCCACTCACCATTAGGCGCAACAGTCACAGATCGAATACAATCTTGATGTCCAATCCAAGGCTGACCAATCAATTGTCCGTCTAAGTTCCAAAGTCTTACCGTTGCATCTTCACTACCACTCACAATATGCTTGCCGTCTGGAGTAAATGCCACTGCCCACACAGTGCTTTCGTGTCCCCGGAACACTCGATGACAAGTTCCTTCTAAGTCCCATAGCTTTAACGTATTATCCTTTGCGCCACTGACGATCCATCGAGCGTCTGGCGAAATTGCTACACACTTCACCATGCCTGTTGGATGATCAAAGCGATTCTGCTCTCTTGAAATCTCCATGCTCTGGCGCAGAGTATCTTGAAAGATGCTAGGTAGATCTTGTGTTAATGGCTGAAGTTTCAAGCTTTCATCAATCAGTTCTAATGTTTTAATTAATCCTGAGATTGGTTTATTCGACTGCAATGCTTGTTGTGCTTGTTTAGCATTATGCAATCGTTGTTGATCGATCGCGAGATCTGCTTTTTTGTGATGCTCATAACTCTCCTGAAAGAATCGTTTGATCTCTGAGTCTTGTACATCTAGCTCTAATTTTTTTTGCTTTACTTCTAGCTCAAGCATCATGCTTTTTGGAATCAGCGACAAAGAATCTTCATCGTTTTCCTGCCATTCTTGGTAGCGTTCGTAAAGTCGATCTTTAGTACGTCTCCAGTCGCGATCGTATTCGCACCATTGGGCGAACGTTGCCCAACCTTCGATTAAGGCTTCATGTGCCAAATCCACCCAATCTTCTATTCCTTCAGCACCGCGAATAAATAATCTTCGTCGAGTCATCTCCTCAATTAAATCCAAAATCGTTTCGCGATCGCGTTCCGTTTGCCCAAGATTCAAAAGCTGGCGTAGTGACTGGCGGCAACGTGCATCTTTTTGCTGCTTTCCAGTCCGAACTAAGCGCAAACAGATCTTCTGTAGCCATGCTTTCTCGAACTCATTACAATCTTGGTAGAACGTTTCAGCCCGCTTGTTTAACGCTCCGGTCAGCCCGCCAATCTGTCGATATTGCTCTAGTTCCAGTTGACGTGTATTTCGGTTTCGCTCCTTCCATAGCTCCCACAGTGTGAACTGTAAAAGCGGCAAGATGCCTTGCTCTTGTCCCGCATCGACGATAATTCTTCCAAGCAGACCGGACTCTAATGTATAGCCTTGAAGTTCAGCAGGTTTGACGATAGCTCTTTCCAAATCCGCTCCTTCCAGCGGCGGCATAAAAATCCCTTGTTGATTAATGATTTGGGTCAAAGTCAGATATCGGAGGCACTCTTCGACAAAATCTGCCCGAATCGTAATGATGATCGCAATGTTTGAGCCTGGACAGTCTGAAACCTCGGTTAATAGATTAATGAAGCGAGTTCGCTCTTCGAGCGTGGATTGAGTGAAAATCTCTTCAAACTGATCAACGATCACTAGATAGCGATTCAAGCCATGTTCTGGAATCGGTAAATCGGCTGCTAGTTTCACCAAGCCTTGTTGCTCTCGATAAATCAAGTGCTCTAATTTTTGCGTTTGCCTTATTCCCTGGAAATAAGGTTCAAAGACCGTAATCAATTTTGATAAAGGAGCAATTCCAGGTCGAAGCAGTGGGGCTAACACTTGCCAGCCGTTCTTTTCTACCCAAGGAATCAAGCCTGCACGCACGACAGAGGATTTTCCACTGCCTGAGGCTCCGACAACTGCAACAAAGTGCTTTTGATCCAACTCCTGCCAAATCTTTTCGACGACTTGTTCTCGCCCAAAGAAGAACCTGGCTTGCTCTTTGCCAAACGGTTCTAGTCCTCGATACGGAGAAATCGTATCATCGGGTTGAATCGATTGTGCTGACTCGATCGGTGATCGGATCAGCGGAATGACTAAGTTAATGCCTGCACTAGCGACCTCTTGCCCGCTTTGGTGAAGTGCTTGCACCACAAATCCCAGCAAATCCGTGCTGGTAATTATGTCGTTCCCGTTGTAACGGCGATTTAGTCCTGCTAAAACCGCTTCAGTAAAGATGCCATGCTCTGCTCCTTCTCTAGCACGTTCAAAACTGCGACAAGCCGCAATTAAACAAGAATTATGTTTGTCACTAAGCGTCTGTTGAATCGAACCCAGCGAAGACTGTTCCAGCATCGAGCCAGCGTAACAGCAATCGAGCAAGAGAACTAAACTGCCAAAATTAGCCTGTTTCAGGAATCGATTGAATGCTTCAAATGAAATGGCATTCAATCCTTGCGGCGTGGAATCTGAAGCCGCTAAGTATCCTGTATAACTATCGGTCAATGCATCCCATATCCGAAAGCCGTGTCCTGCAAAGTAAATCACAACATTCTGAGCGGTGGCACGTTGACAAAAGAGTTTGAGTTCTTTTTTGAGTTCCTCCCCAGTTAATCTCTTGTCGGCTGCAATCATCCATTTTTGATTACTCAATCGCTTCGGTAGACGCTCCACAATGTAGCCGTGCTGCTCAAGAATTGTTGCGATCGCTTCTGCATCCACTGCTGCATTTGGCAAGCGCTTAAATTCCTTATACTCAGCGACCCCAATTACTAACGCATATGCCATACGATACCTCTAGCATTCTTGGGTTAGCTGTTTTGTAAAGTTACACTCGATCTGAATCTCAAAGTTACTCTCGGCAGATCCTTCTGTAAGCATTGGAATCCCAGTTTTGCCACCAACCTTTAAGTTGAATTTAAGCGTCACCTTACTGACCTCTGCAGACTCAAAATTGTGAAAGGCATCGATCGCATACTTTGCATAGCCTCGAATCGTGGTATGCACTTTTTGCAAGTCAATCGTCGGTAAGTCTCGATATCCTGGCTCGTCTTCTGGCTCTTGGGTTGTCTCAGTAGTGACGACATAAAGATCGTATTCTTGATCATCAGCTTTGAGAATCAGTTTCTGCGTATCAGCCATTGCGGTTGACTCCTGAAGTAATCGCTAAAAATCATACTGAAGCTGCTTAGTTCTTGGTATTAAAGAACTCTAATGAAGTCAACGTGATAAGTTGTTGAAGAGTGATTCTACGTATTACAGAAACTCTATCAAAATGAGGGACTATATCGAATCGAGAAATAAATCCCATTCTCTTGCAAACTCCGGTGATTAGAATCGAGCGATACTAAAGGAATTCCCCAGTCGAGCCTTGCCGAAAAATTGTCCCCTTGCCGCCAGAGTAAGCCGAGTCCCGTGCCAACTAAAGTATTGGTTTCGGGATTATTTCCTCTGCGATTCCAACCTGCGCCTAGATCTACAAAAGGAGTCAGTTGTAGAATTCCATTCTGAGTTCTGAGAATCGGCAAGCGTAGCTCCGTTGAAAACAGTAATCCATTATCTGTTAGAAGCGCATCTTGACGATATCCTCGCACCGTTTCCGACCCACCGATTCCAATCTGTTCAAGCGGGACTAAAGATCGGTCGCTGAGTTGCAGATCTCCGCGCACAAGTAGTAACGTGTCGCGAGCTAAGAGCCTTGTCCATTGGGCTTGACCTCGCCATGCAAAGAAGTGGCTATCCGGTGCATCATTGTTTTGTGTTGCATTGAATAAGCCAACTCCGAAACTAAACTGCGATCGTGCTGCAAAAACCTGTCGGTCGCTACGGTGAACATAATCTTGAAAGAATCGTAGGGCTGAAATTCGTGTGCGTCCTTGCTCATCGGCTCCGGGTGATAGGCGGAAAGGACCAATATTGTCGATACCAAGTTCTGTCTCGCTTTCTTGGCGCGAGAAGGTTAATCCCATGGCAAACTCAGTCGTGGGACGCTGAACAATCGGTTGGCGGTAGGTGAGTTCGTAATAGCGAGATCGAGAGGTGATATCTAAAACGTCAAACGGTTTTTCAATCACAGTACTGCGACTTCTGCCATAGGCGAATCGCAGAGTCCCATTGCGAGGATTTAGGGGAACTGTATAGTTTAGATCGATACTATTGCTGCCATTAGTGTTGGAATAGCCGACTTTGAGACTATCGCCGAATCCTAGAAGATTAGCTTGCGATACCTCAAGTTGACGACGGAGCGTTCCGACACTGGGCGATCGAGCATTATCTAAGGAGGGAGTAATTGCCAGTGTTTTTGCTTCACCGACTGTCACTTGTAGAATGCTACTTCCCAGTTTTGTGCCTGCTTGTAAATCAGCTGAAATACTAGTTAGAAGCGGATCAAGCTGTAAAACTCGCAATTGCTCTAGTAAGCGATCGACATTTAATGGCTTTTGAGTTGCTAAACCAACTCGACTACGGATATAGCTTGGGTTGAGCCGCCGAGTTCCGACTACATTAATTTCGTCCACTGTGCCTTCGATGATTTGAATTTTGACAACACTATCTTCAAGCGTTTGGGGTGGAAGCACTGCGGCTGAAGTCAAGTATTTTCTATCGACATAGAGCTTTGCAATTCGCGATCGAACTTCTTGCAGCTTAGTAAAACTTAGATTTTGATTTGTGTATTCTTCAGTAATTTTTGCAAAATCTTCGGCGCTAAAGATAGTACTTCCTACAATTTCAAATCGCTTTACAAAGATGGTATCGGGAATGCTTCTAGGCGCTTCAGTAGGGCTTATGGGTGGTGGTGGGAGAAGCTGTTCAATTGGAGGAAGTTTGGCTGGTCCTTGTGGATAAATTTTCTGCTCAGGCGCACCATCGCGAATGATTGGAGAATTGCGAGGAATTGATTGCGATCGGGCTGAAGTCGTTAGGAGTGGGGCAAGGACTAGAATTGGGGCAATGAGCCAGGAGAGTTTATTTTGCATCGTCTTGAGAAGATTACTTTAGAGCGGAGTTTACAAAGATTGCTAATTGCGATCGGTTTTTGAAATTGAGACGGTTAAAGATACTGTTGACGTGAGTTTTAACCGTACTTTGAGAGATAAAGAGTTGGTCAGCAATTTCTTGATTGGTTGCACCGATTGCAACAAGTCGAGCGACCTCTAGCTCTCTTGCCGTCAGCTCTGCAAATTCTGTTGGAATGACTTCAGATTTGGATGGATAAGCAATTCGTTCTAAAATGCCAGGTGCGAGTTGGGCATAGCCTTGATGAATGCTGCGAATCGCTGTTGCGAGTTCTTCGGAGGGTGTATCTTTGAGCAAATATCCTTTTGCTCCGGCTCGGATCGCTGCGGCTACGTCTTGATCCTCGTCATAGGTACTCAGAACAAGCACTTTAGTTCCGGGATATTTTTCACAGAGGATCTGAGTTGCAGTTGAGCCGTTCATGACAGGCATTCGCACATCCATAAGGACAATATCGGGGTGTAATTGTTCAAATTGTGCGATCGCGGCTTCTCCATGCTCTGCCATGCCGACAATCTCGAAGTCAGGTTCTAAACTCAACATTGCTTTTAGACCTTGACGAACTAGAATTTGATCATCGACGAGAAGTAAGCGAATCTTCATACGATTTTGGGGCTTGGATCTTAGAGTTTGGATGGGGAGAGTTTAGAGTTTTGACAGTTTTGCGGATATCTTGCAGGAGGGTAGAACTTAGGCTATAAGCTTCATGAAGTAGCCCCATTGCTTGAACTGGATCAAGGTTCCACAGCTTGTAAGCTGCTTGAAGTTGGATATTTAGTGCTGCGATCGACTGTCCTAGATCTGGATAGCTCTGACGAATAATCCGCTGGTATTGATGATTGAGTTGTGCAAGTTTCATTAGCCGCCAGGATGTAATGAGTAATACGATGAGTAAGAGAAGGGTGATCATGGCGGAGAAAATTAAATGCGACTGCACTGATTGTGAACCGAAATTTGGTAGCGCGATCATAGCAGGATGATATTTCAATCTTTTGTTGGAGGAGCGCCTGACAAAAGTTCTAGAGCTACCAGTTATCAAGATTCAGTGGTTGCCAATCTCCGATTTCGATAGTGGGTAGAAGTTGCATCGGAATTCTAGCCGTAATACAGCATCCTTCACCAAGTTGAGTTTTAACCTCAAGCGTACCTTGTAAGAGTGCAACTCGCTCCTGCATTCCCTTTAAGCCATAGCCATTGACGATCGTACTTTGATCAAAGCCTCGACCATTATCTTGAATGGTGAGCGAGACCTGAGTAGAAGTTGCTTCGATTTGAATCTGAACGGTTGTTGCTTGAGCATATTTCCGAATGTTGTTGAGTGATTCTTGAACAATGCGATAGATCGGAATTTTGAGATATTCAGGGAGTTGAGTCTTATTTTCAAAGCTTGGGCGCACTTGAGTCGTGTGATAGAAATCTTGAATGAGAGACTCTATTAAAACTTCAAACGCTTGAGTGTCGATAGCATCATCTCGAAGGACTCGAACGGAGTCGCGCATCTCTTGAGTTGCGATCGCGACGAGACGATGCGCTTCAGTCAGAACCCCTTGGGCTTCTGTGGCATTGGGTTGGCAGAGTTTCATAGCGGTCTGGAGCTGAAAGTTTAGAGCAGTCAGTGCATGACCGAGAGAATCATGGAGATCTCTTGCGATACGAGTGCGTTCTTGAGTCGCAGAGATATTCGCAAATTGCAAAACACAGTGCCACAACTGTTGATGTAATTGATCGAGTTGGTCGGGTGTGTAAAGTTCTTCAGCCATAAAGGTTGCTCCGGCTCACTCATTCGATTTAGTTCTAAAGCAGGAGGGGTTATGCAGATATGCGCTGAGCTAACTTATGTCCAATTTCCAATCAAGATGTACGGTGCCCAGAAAAAGGGCTGCTGCTCGTATTTCTCGTCGTTGAGAATCGCAAGCTGGGCACGCCGGAGAGCTTCAGCTTTTGAGATGCCTGTTTGATTGATTTTTGCTAGCTCAGCATAGAAGACCTCCATCAGTTTTGCTGAAGCCTCATCATTGACGCGCCATAGAGTTGCAACCGTACTTCGCGCGCCCGATTGCACCGCGATGCCAGCAAGTCCAAGGACGGATTGAGGATCGCCTTGCGCTGTCTCACAGGCACTCAAAACGAGCAATTCTAGCGATCGCTGTTTTGATAGATCTATAGTTTGTAGTACACTGCTCAGATCTGTGACATTGATCTGTCCATCGGAAGTCAAAATATAGGTATCTTCTTTGCGCGAACCAAATCGACCATGTGTTGCGAGATGAACGATTGGGAATGAAGCCTGTGAGACTCGACTTTCAAACTTTTTAGTCGTGAAAGTACCGTCTAGTAATACTTCGCTCGGTAATTCTTTCTGAATTGCTTGGACTTCAGTTTTGACAGCCGGAAGTGCTTCAAAGTTCGATCGAGCTTCGGTAAGCCCTGCAACTAGCGCATTTAATCGCTCTGTGTTCAAAGCTTTTGGCGAGAGTAATTGTAACCCAGGTGTAATTGCAACACTATATTGCTCAATCAAGAACTGTGTGCCGTCATGTAAAGCCGACATCGGAATCGCTCGCAATGCTCCATCTGGGACAAAGACAAGCGTTTTGACATTCCGCTTTGCGAGGTCTGCTTTGATCGGAGCAATCAGCCAATTGTAGACGGTTTGCAGTCTGGGTAGGGTCGTTTCTAGCGTGTTTCTACCATCTAATCCATCTCGAAGCTTCAGAATCAGGGTTTCAACTTCTTTTTGCGAAACTTTTGTCTCGTGGTAGACCTGAATCGGTTCATCGGTTTCTTTTGCGCCCGGCAAGCTAAGGATCAGTGAAATACGATCGTCAAGCACAATCGGATAGATGACTGCGGCATCTTGAGCTACTTTGTCAATTTGCTTTTCATTTACAGTCAGACAAGCTTCTCGAAAGAAGTTGTCAAGTTCTACTAACTGTAAAGCTTCAATGACTTTACGAGCAGATTGCAGCCGCTCTTTCTGATTAGATTTTAGGAGCAAGCTGACGAGTTGACGGTGAATGGGTTCGATCGCGACTCGGAATGAGAACTGAACATCTGGACTGGATGCGGCAAGATCTGCGCGAAGTGATTTGATTGTGGCAACGGCTTGTTGGTATGCGAGAATTGCGTCGTCCGATCGATTCTTTTGTCTATTCAGAATCCGCCCAAGTTGCCATTGCCAGCGATAGGCGATATCTCCAGCATTAATCTGTTGAGCGAGTGCTAGAGCGCGATTTGTGAGTTGTTCTGCCTCTTTCCATTGTTCAGTTTGTTCGTAGACGCTTCCTAAGCTTCCGATCGCGTAAGATTGAGTTCTTGGATCGCCTAATGCTTCGGATTGTTGCACTGCGATCGCGAGTGAGGTTGCAATCGATCGCGGGTTTTGCTGCATCTGCATCATGGTTTGAGCAAGATTGATCCGAGCTTCGATCGCGGATTTGCTAGGGGGCAATGCTTCAATGTCGGTTTGAATCTGCGGAGTGAGTTGTTCTATTGCAGTTGTTATTTTTCTAGCTGCTGTTTGTTTTTCGGATTCTGCGCGTTGTGTATCATTCAGAATCGATTTTTGCTTGTCTAGGAGCAGACTGAGTTGATTTAATTGGGCTTGTACCCTGAGGTTTCCGGGTCTGGAGGCGGCTTGTTGATAGTAGGTGAGTGCTGCTTGAAGATCGGCTTCAGCGGGTTTTGGATTACCAAAGCCTTGTGCGCGAAGTGTGTTTCCTAAGCTGAGTTGGGTTAGCGCGATCGTATCCGTCAGTTTCAACTCAGTCGCGATCGTGAGTCCTCGTTCTAGCACTAGTTTTGCTTGTGGAAAATCTCCCACGACTCGCAGTGATTCTCCTAAAGTTCGCAGTGCATTTGCTGTTTCTGAGGTAGAGGTTACGGTCTGGAGTGCGATTTTCAAAGGTTCGGCTTTTTCGCGGGATTTAAGTGTGAGAGCTTGATCCAATGTTTCGATTGCCCTGCGGTATAGTCCTAAATTTTGGAGTGCTTGGGCTTGATTTGTCTGGCTGACTAAGGCGCGATCGCGTTTTCCTTCTTTTTGATAGATATCGGTTGCCTGCTTCCAGGTTTCGAGCGCTGCATTGGTCTGTCCACGAGCTAGCTGTAAGCTGCCTTGAATGTCTAGAGATTGTGCGATCGCGAGTGAACGGCCGGGCATGTTTTCAGGCGTTGATTCGAGAACAGAGAGACTTTCTATGACTGCTTGATTTGCTTTTTCCCATTGTCCTAGTTGCTGATATGAGAGAGAGAGATTACTCAAGCTCAAGCTTTGCCGAATCGGCTCGCCAGCAGTTTTATAGTTTTGTGCGGCTTGTTGGAATAGCTGTGCGGCTTCTGAGAATTTTTGCCGGGTATAGTGCGATCGAGCTTGTTCTTCTAAGCTAGGGAATGAGGCGGTTGCGATTTGAGGAATGACTGGTGATGTGATACAGACTAGTGCAGTCATTGTCACGGAGAGGAGAAAGCGAATGAGTTTCCGACGTTTCATTGAGGAGATCCTTATGATTTAGGGGTTGGGCAGGATGCGATAACGGGTGGAGTTGTTTCGGGAGTGTGGGCAACTAAAATGACTTTGCCATCGTGGGTTTTGACCCAGCTTTGGGCTTCGATGATGGGTGGAGAGGTGACTTTAGGGATGGTATTAGCTATCGATTGATTGGGTGGAGTACTTTCTAAAGTGGCAAGCGTGATGGGAATAGAAGTGCCAGGTAAAGAATCAATTGGATTGGGTGGGGCGCTTCCTTTCCCGCTAACGACAAAACGCCCTAAATTACTACCGCGTGGGCAGACCTGAGCGATTTGATTACTTGCATCTAAGATATCAACGGGAAGTTCTGTTACACCTCGAGTCGGTTGGACTTCGGGTTGTGCGATCGACACTGTTCCTTGCACTCCAAGTTGAGACGATGCTGTAATATCGCTTTCAGGAGTGACTTGCGATCTCGCTTGAATGCCGAAAATACCTTGAGTGCTGATCTGCACTGTTCCTCCCCTTCCGGTATAAGCATTCGCACTAATGTTACTGTTCTCCCTAGCAGGAGCAACGATAAATCCTTTAGCTGCATTAATCAAAATATTACCACCATCTCCTCCAGTACCTTCTAGCCCTGCGGTAGTAGAAATGCGGCTTCGTTCTCTTAAAATTAGCGCTTGGTTTACAGTAATATCGACATCACCTCCTCGACCCGACTTAGTTTCAGAGATAATCCTGCTTCGATCTGCAAGCCGCAAGATATCTGCTTCCACTCGAATATCGCCCGCTTCGCCTGTTGGAGTTGTGCTGTTTGCGAGAATACTTCCTCGATTTAGTAAAACAGACTGAGCTTTAATATCGATTGTTCCAGCATCGCCTCTTCCTAACGTCTCAACGGTAAGTAACCCATTATTTGAGATGGAGAGCGAACCAGTATCAATACTAATATTGCCTGCTTTACCGACGGCAGTATCTTCAATGCTGCTGTAAATCCCACTTGAATAGATGAAAACAATGCCGGGACGACTGGGAGCATCGGTATTCAATCTAAATCCATTGATCGCAATTTGATCGGCTTTGATCGAGACATTACCTGCATTTCCCTGTCCAAGTGTATTTGTAAGAATCTGTGCTCCATTCGTGATTGCAAGGCGACCTGTCTCGATCTGAATATCTCCCCCTTTTCCAACAGCTTCTCTTGTATTCAAGCTATTGATGATGCGACTACTGAGGGTTCCATCAGAGCGTTCCCCATCTAGAATAATGCGATCGCGAGCAATGATTTTGATGTCGCCTGAGTTGCCAGTTCCGCGAACTTTTGCATCGATTTGTCCTCCATTGGTGATTACCAATGACCCAGTGTTGATGTCAATTCTTCCGCTGTTTCCCTTTGCACCTTCGTACACTTCTGTAAAAATGGTGCTAGACCGAGCACCTTCAGGCGTATTTGGATCAGGAATGAATCCATTAATTAAAATGCGATCTTGCACCTTTAAGACAATATCTCCAGAATCACCTTCACTAAAAGTACTAGAGTCAATCTGTGCTCCATTAAAGAGAAAAAGTGAGTTCGCCGAGAGTTTTATAGTGCCGCTATTTCCAGTGCTTCCCGCCTCAGCACGATTAATCACGGAAGCATTGTTAAAACTAGCTTGATCGCGAATCTCGATCGTAATATCGCCAGCATTTCCTTTTCCACTAGTACCACTCCGGATCTGGGCACGATCAATCATCTCTAAAGTTCCAGTCTTCAAGGTAATATTTCCAGAGCGTGCATCTGTCATTGAGGCTGTTCCAGTCTGAATTGCACTGTTTCGAGAGAATTTATCTCTACCTCCTTGAATAAAAGTGCGATCGCGAACGTCAATGAAGATATCTCCAGCATTACCTGAGCTGAAAGCTTGCGTTGCAATAAACCCAAGGTTTTCCAAATTCAAAATATTTGCTTTGATATTCACCCTGCCGGAATCTCCTCGACCCTGAGTTTGTGAACCAATAACTGCATTATTTGTGATGTTGAGCGTATTTGTCTCAATGGTTGTTTCCCCACTATTACCAGAACGATCTGTGCCAACTCTGTTAACGATTCTTGCGGAATCAAGAAAGAGTTGATCTCTTGCTGTAATGCGAAGATCACCACTATTACCAGAGCCAGTTGTAATGGACTCGATCACAGCATCGTCCATCAACCGGAGTTGCTCTGTTGCAATCTGAATATCTGCCCCGCGACTTGAATTAGTAGAACTCTTAATGCGAGCTAGATTCTCTAATTCGATAGAATTTGTGGCGCTAATTTCAATTTTTCCAGGTGTTCCTCGCCCGACTTCGTTAGATTCGATAAAAGATTGATCCTCTAGCTTAAGTGATCCGGTTCGGACTTGAATTCCACCGCTATTTCCCTCTCCTGTCTCTGAAATATTGCTAGAGATACCTGATTCTGTACTGAGGTTAGCCTGATTTTTCAAATCAATAAAAATTCGCCCCGAATTGCCTTTACCTGCAATATTTGTGTTGATCCTTGAACGATCGCTCATAACTAGCGACTGAGCATTAATGCGAATATTACCGCTGTTTTCGACTTCCCCGGACAGGACATTGTTATTGATAACACTCCGTCCTGATAGCACAATATTTCCAGTTGCATCTAGCAGAATGTCCCCTGCTTGTCCTTGATCCGTTCCATTCGTAAAGCCGATTCTTGAAATTAAACTGCGGTTTGATAGATCAATATCGCGAGCATAGACTGATACACTTCCTTGGTTGTCTCCGACCGCTGCAACTTGAGCATTACTGAGTGAAATATCTCCCCTTGGCACATCAGCACTAGGAAGTAGGCGACCTTCAGCGTCAAATTTGATCGCCCCAATTCCTAGAATTGCAGCAAGATCGATATGCCCACCTGGGCTAAATATTGAAAGTCGATCGCCTTCTCTGCTTAATCGAATATTACCACCAGCAAGTGTAAGATTTTGACCTAGGCGCACTCCTAAAACGGCGCGATTCTCGAGTGTCCCTGGGTTGATCTGTGTAAATAGTAATGCAGAAGGTCGAACAGTTAGTAAGGCTGGAGTTTCAGGGACTGTTGCGCTAAACTCCCCTTGAGTGCCGAATTCAATTGAATTAGCTGTACTTCCAATAAATGATCCTCGTAAATCTAACTGAGCATTTTGACCAAATAGAATGCCGTTCGGATTCAGCAAAAATAGATTCGCCGTGCCATCGATTCCGAGTGTTCCATTAATCGTTGAGGCTGTCTTACCTGTGACGCGAGTGAGAATATTCTGAATTCCAGTCGGATTCGCGAAGTAAACTCGTGCACCCTCTCCAACATTAAAATCTCTGAAACTATGAAATAGATTTGATCCGCGAATCGCTCCGCCTTCAATCTGATCCCCACCACTCAAGCGAGGAGCAATGCTCGATCGCTCACTTCCTAAAGTTCCATCTGGAACAATCTGCGCCTGTGCTACCGCACCTGACAAGAGTAATACAGTACACAGAAATCCCTCTTTGAATCGATTAACAAGCCACTTGCGTCGCGATCGAGAATTATAGACGTTCATTCTAGAAACCTCTACTAAAAGCCAATCTTCACAGCCGAAACCTACGTTTGATTTTTTCACCTTTCGGCGCAAATTCATCATTTGCTTGCGTAAATTCACGGTAAGGGTTCCTAAATCTTGGCCTTAGGGACTTATGCAAATTGAAATCATAGTCGCTGATGCTCATCTTCCCACTCTCCCACTCCGCAAAATTAATGCAGTTGATGAGTAGAATTGGCAAGTTTTACTCACCTCTCAGTCATCAATGGGGACAAGCTGCAATCATCGGTGGAGTCGCTTCGGGAGTGTCAGCGACTAATATAACCTTGCCATCGGAAGTTTTGAGCCAGCCTTGAGCTTCAACAGTAGCTTCGCTTCTCGAAGGGTTCACAGGTGCAACTTGGGAAATTGGATACAAGATCGAGCGATTCGCTTGAATGCCTTCTAAACTCGCAAGCTGGCTCACAATTGGATTTCCAGCCAGGGAATTAATCGGATTCGGTGGTAAACTTCCTGCTCCACTTATCGTGAACTTTCCAAGTTTGGCTAATTCTGGATTTCGGGGACAAACTTGAGCAATTTGGTTACTAGCATCAAGAGTCGCACTTGGGAGCTCTAAAACTCCCTGAGTTGGCTGAACATTCGGTTGAGCGATCGTAATCTCCCCTTGCACCCCCAATTCAGAACTTGCAGTAATATCGCTTAGCTCAGTTTGTCGCGATCTCGCTTCAATCCCCAAAATTGTGTCAGCGCTAATCTTCACGGTTCCACCTCGCCCAGAAAAAGCATTTGCACGAATATCACTATTCTCTTGAGCTGGAGCCACAAGCGAAGGGGTATTAATCCGAATATTGCCCCCATTACCCCCTGCTAATTGTGTCCCTGCAGCGGTTGAAATCAAGCTGCCATTACGCAAGACTACTGCATTGCTGAACTGTAAAGTAATATCGCCCCCATTGGTACTGCCAGTTTCAGAAGAGATTGTGCTGCGATCGAGAATCAATGTCCCGCCGGAAATATCAATATTGCCCCCTTGCCCTGTGCCTTGGCTCCCTACAAAAATTCGAGCCCCCTCCTGGATCCGGATCAGATTCGGATCGATAAAAATACTGCCCCCTTGACCTGTTGAGCCAATGCCCGTATTAGCAAATAATCCACTGGTTGCGCCCTGGCTCAGGATTAAACTCTCAAGCGTTGCGGTTGGCTCTTTTGCAGCAATATATCGCTGAGTACGGGCAATGCGATCGCTGTAGTTGGGATCTGATCCGGAGAGTACAATTTTGTCAGTAACATTGAGACGAATGGTTCCAGCATCACCTGTGCGATTTGTGTTTGTGACAATTTGACCGCCGCTAAGTACAGTAAAATTTTGAGCGTCAATTTCAATATCTCCAGCACGACCTTCGCTGAGTGTGGCTGCATTAATGATCCCACTATTACTGATTTGCAGATCGCCTGTTGAAATTCTGATGTTACCTGCTGTTCCAACCGTTCCTTGATCCATGGCAGCTACAATCCCGCTAGGTGATCCAGTAACAGAACTATTCCCATCAATCCGAACTGCATTCGTTGCTTGAATCTTAATGTTGCCCCCGTTACCCCGCCCTGCTGGAAGTCCATCTGCGGCTCGAAATACAAACGCTTGAACTTGCCCCCCTTCAGACAGATTTAAATTTTGGGTTTGAAGCGCCAGATTTCCAGCATTTCCTCTACCGCCTGGGGAAACAATAGTCGAAATGATTCCATCTCGAAGCGTGATTTGATTTCCGGCTTGAATCGCAAGGTTGCCAGAATCACCAACCCCTGATGTGCCATTAAAAATTCCACTTCGGGAAGTGTCACCACTTGCCAAAGTTGCACGTCCTGTAATGTTAATCGAGTCTTTGACCTTAATTTGGATGTCTCCTGCTCGTCCTGTCCCTGCAGTGGATGCAAAGATTGCAGCACCATCGCGGATTGCTAATTGATCTGTCGTGAGTGAAATCTGACCCGCATTCCCCTGAGCGGCTGAACCAGTTGCAGAGATGATAGAGGTTGGAGCTTTGCGGTCTGGAGAAATACCCTGCAATAGAATACGATCGCGAACTCGTAAGGTAATATCTCCCGCATTGCCCTGACCACTCGTTTGCGTACTAATTCCTGAACCATCCTTAAGAACGAGCTCAAGTGCATCTAGGGAAATCGTGCCAGCACTCCCGATTCCCGATAAAAGGGAGCTTATGACTGAACCATTACTCAGTTCCACCGAACCTGCTACAATCCGGATTGTTCCCGCTTGCCCTTTGCCCGCTAGTTCAAGAGGTTCTGAAGCGAGGATACTATTACTGATTCGACCTTTATCTAGAATTAAGCGATCGCGAATTTGGAGGTCAATATTTCCGCCATTTCCGTCTCTCGAAGAAGCGGAATTAATCGCTCCAGAGAAGCTTGAATTGGGACGAGCCATCAGCAGTGCTCCCGACTGGATTGTAATGTTGCCCGCATTACCTCGTCCATTGGTCGTGCTACTGATGTCCGCGCCTTGGAAGAGGTTGAGTGATCCACTGCGGATAAAGATCTCTCCACCTTGTCCAACACCTGTTCTCCCAATTGAACTACTGATCTGAGATTGCTGTCCTTGTAGCGAAACAGTCCCCTGTGCCTCAATCGTGATATTGCCTGCATTGCCCTGTCCAAGGGTTGAGGTTGTAATAGCACCACCATTGACAAACGATAAAGTTCCAGTAGTAATGCGAACTTGACCTGCATTACCAATCGCCTCGGCTTCTGTTCGAGAAATCACTCCACTAGATATGAATCCCCCCGATTCTGAAGTCACTGCATCTTGAAATGTAATCTTCCCCGCATTGATGACTAAGTTCCCAGCATCTCCTTGTCCCTGTGTCCCTAGGAGGAGCTGAGCACCATTTGCAAAAGAGATTGTACCTGCTTGAATGTGAATATCTCCGCCCCGCCCAATGGCATTCTTACCTAAATCACTAGCAATGTAAGCTCTGCTATTCATCGAAATTGCATCGCGCGCATTAATCGTGATTTTGCCTGCATTTCCTTGCGTATCGTCAAGAACGCCGCTATCAATCCTGGCATTATCAGACAGCGTTAAAGTATTGGAGTTAATCGTAATGTCCCCGGAATTTCCGGTTCCTCCTTCGACAAAGCTGGTGACTAATCCAGATTGAAAGCCTTCCTGTCGGGATACTCCTGAGAAACTTACTCGATTTGCATCGATCGTAATTGCTCCATCAGTAGCAAGAATTCTACTTCCATCGGTTCCGAGCACTTCGTTAGCATGGATTGCTGCAATCCCGCTCTTGCCTTGAACACTGATACGGGCATCATTCAAGAACGATACGTTTGCCTTGACACCCGTTTCAGGATAGGTGAGTTGAAAGGCTGAGTTGAATCCAATCTCTCCGGCAGTCGTCAGGCCTCCAAGTTCTAATCGCCCGCCTTGGGCTGTGAGCCCGGTTCCTTGATTGTTGCCATCTATCTGAACGTCGCCACCGATGAGCAGTAGATTTTGCCCATCAGCAACCCGCAAACCAAACAAGTCTCTTCCGGTTGCATTTTGTCCAGCAGGTGAGATCGCTTGACTCGTAATTTGTCCTGAATTGAGTTGCGTAAACAGCAATGCCGATGGCTGGACAGTTAATAAGGCAGGGGGCTGTGGTGAGGTCGCACTAAAGGTTCCTTGATCCCCAAATCGAATCGCATTTGCAGTGGTTCCTAGAAATGTTCCTCGCAAATCGAGTCGTGCATTCTGTCCGAATAGAATACCATTCGGATTGAGTAGAAATAGGTTCGCAGTTCCATCGACTCCAAGTGTGCCATTGATGTCTGAGCGCGTGGTTCCCGTGACACGAGTGAGAATGTTTTGAATACTAGTCGGATTTTCAAAGTAAACGCGCTGCCCATTTCCGACATTAAAACTGCTGAAGCTATGGAACAGATTTCCGCCTCGAATTGTTCCGCCTGCAATTTGCTCCCCACCGCCAAGACGAGGAACAATTTGCGATCGCTCGCTCCCCAAAGTCCCATCGGGCAAAATCTGTGCCTGTGCTATCGAACTAGCGAGCAAGACTGCACTCGATAGCACAACGAATTTCGCCGAATGAGCAATCCCCTTCAGTCGCGATCGACATTGTCCGGTACATATAATAGACACTTCTACGACTCGTTTCATATCAGAACTCAACTCAGGTTCATTTTTTCATCTTTTGGCAGCAAAACTATCGATTGCTCACGCAAGTCTATGGTAAGAGCCTATCACTCCTACAATTGAAGACTTATGCAACTTGAAACCTACAGAGGACAAAGTTCCGAAGTTGAGCAATTGGAGTAGGTCGTAGGTGATTAATCGACCTTAATTCAGAAGCAATCTAGCTAATGAGGACAGGTTGCAATGCTTGGTAGAGCAGTTTCAGACGATTGAGCGATTAGAACAATCTTGCCGTCTGAGTTTTTGACCCAGCCTTGAGCTTCAATGATTTCAGGGACGGGTTGAGGCACTGTCTTGGCAATTGAGCGATTGACCGAAGGGTCTACTAGATTCGCAAGCGGTGTAGATATTGTTCCTGATAGCGAATCGATAGGATTTGGGGGCGCACTACCTCTTCCGCTGACCACGAATCGACTGACCGATCGACCGATTAATCCCCGCCGACAGACTTGAGCAATTTGACCACTCGCATCGATCAGATCAACAGGCAGTTCAAGCAATCCTTGTGCAGGTTGAACATCAGGCTGCGTAATCGAAATCTCTCCTTGCACACCTAACTCTGAGCTCGCTGTAATATCGCTTTGACCAATTGGGGCAGCAGCAGGTTCGATGCCAAATAGTCCTTGAGTGTTGATCGTCACGTTGCCGCCTCGACCTTGAAAAGCATTTGCCCGAATATCGCTATTTTCCTTGGGAACCGCGACGATCGCAGTCGCATCAATGCTAATATTTCCCCCCTGAGCAAGATTATTCGCACTGGCGTTAATTTGGCTCCCTCGACGGAGTACTAAAGTATCTAGACCTCGTAAACTAATCTCGGCTCCTGTACCTTGATTCAGTCCCGTTACTGCACTTAATCGACTTTGATCGACTAAAATCTGCTGAGCCGTAATATCGAGTCTACCAGCACTTCCAGTCGGACTGCTCACATTCAAACTCGATCGATTACTTAGCAAAACTGAATTGGCATTGACAAAGAGATCGCCAGCTGCACCGACTGGATTTGCATCTTTTGCGATCGCTTGGGCTGAAACCTCTGCACTATCTCGAATACTCAAACGATTCGTCGAAATTCTCAGTGTTCCAGCATCTCCAATACTATCAGTTTGCGCCGTGAGTAAACTCGGATTTATAAATGGAAGATTCTGAGAGACTCCAACAACCTCAACACTCTCTGAGGCATTTACGGTCAAAGCTCCTCCTCGTCCTGTCGCGCCATTAAACACTCTAGAAGACACTAACCCTCCGTCACGCAGACTAAACCGACGAGCATTGATGGTTAAGTTCCCAGCATTGCCTTGCGAAAAAGTTTCAGTTCTTAAAATACTAAAATAGGGGCGCGTATTCAGTTCAGTCCCAACCACTTCGACAGTATCCGCATTCACAGTTAAATTGCCTGCATCTCCAGTTGATTCTAAGGCTGAGTTTGCAATTACTCCACCTCGCCGAATGCTGAGTCGATTCGTATTGATGGTTAAATCTCCTGTTCGTCCTGCCCCCTTCGTAGAACTACCAAAGCCTGCTTGTCCCTCTGCGATTGTGCCAAAGACTTCAACCGAATCGATTGCATTGATCGTAATATCAGCCCCCCGCCCTGACCCTAAGGTTAAAGCTCGAAACGATCCACCCTCTCGAACACTCAGTGATCGTGCGTTCAAACTCAATTTTCCGGCATCAACCGAACCCTGCGTGACTGTATCGATCACACGATCGCCGATGATATCAATCCTATCTTGAGCATTGAGCGTAATACTACCGGGTTGAGTTTGACTTGAGACAAAGATTTGTGCCCAGTCAGGCCCAGAATCTCGCGCATCTAGCAACAGATTACGCCCTGTAAGAAGAATTTGACCACCATTACCCCCATCAATGCGCGATCTCGCTTGCAGGGTGATATCTGCCTGCCTGACATTTTGTGGATAACTCAGTTGAAAATCAGAACTTAGCCCGATTTCTCCAATACCTGACAATCCACCGACTTCAAGCCGTCCTCCTGGTGCAAAGACTCCACCATTTTCAAACAAGACATTTCCCCCGACTAGCAGCAACGACTGACCTTGATCTAATTCAAGTCCAGCAAAAGGTCTTGTCCGAACTGTGATAGCACCCTGTCCGACTTGAGTATAAAGTAGAGCCGAAGGAGCCACATTGAGCAATGCTGGAGCTTGCGGATTTGTTGCACTAAATTGACCGCGATCGCCAAATCGAATTGCATTTGCAGTACTCACCGTCAATGAACCGCGCAAATCGAGTCCTGCCCCTTGCGTAAACAGTACCCCATTGGGATTGAACAAAAATAGATTTGCTGCTCCTTCGACCCCCAATACTCCGGAGAGTGTTGAAGTATTTCCGCCTGTCACACGCGTGAAAATATTCTGAACGAAACTAGGATTCGCAAAATAAAGGCGCTGTCCAGGATTGATATTGAACTCGCTAAAGCTATGAAACAAATTTGTGCCGCGAATCGCTCCGCCTTGGATGCGATCTGGGGTTGTACCATTACTTGGGACAAACTGAGATCGTTCACTTCCTAAGGTCGTATCTGGAGCAATTTGAGCAAGAGCAGATCCGGATGAGAACAACATCATCAGGGTAGAAAGGATCCAGGTTAACCGCATCATCGTCAGTTCTGTACTATTTAGAATTTTTAGGGCACAAGTTTTTCAGGAATTCTTTTCGCTGTTCGATAAACTCTAGCGAGGGATTTTTGACCTCAGAAAGGAGTTGCACTGCATCTGACCAGAGTTGTCGATTCTCATCTAGTAAATAGGCGACCTTCGCTTGCACGATCGCTTCCGAAGAACTGCCTTTTGATGTCTGCTCGATTTCCTTTAACTTAGCTAGATGTTGTTCTCGCTCAGGTGTGCGAACTAGCGCTACCGCGTCCCACGTTTCGAGATCAGATGCGGATGGCTTTTCCTCCAAAATTTGCCATTTATACACTTTGTTCGGCTGCAACGGGGTCTGTCCGCCATAAGCAATTTGTCGTATCTTCGGATCAAGCTTCGTTGTCCAGACGATTTCGTTAGTGTCTTCATCTCGAACCGTTAGCTGCACTGCCTCTCCTTGCCAAAAGAACAAAGGCCGATCACTAATAACTCTAGGGGTTTTCTCCAGTAATCCCGGCGTGACAGGGCAAAGTCCAGTAGTACGAGTCGCCAGAGGAATTTTCGGTTGCCGTCTGAACCAAGCAAATATCTGAGCCGCAGCAGATTCAGTTGAGAAAAACTGCATGGTAATCGGAACACTTGCACTGACTAAAACTAGGCTAGATACGATTAAGAGTGATTGAAGTCTAAGCATAATTTCTCCTTTTCATTGCCGATAAACTATAGGTTAGAAACACCGAAGACGGTAATAACCAGGGGAGTAGCACCAAAGCTGAGATATAAACTTGCAGGACAATCAAGCTATATACCCCGATTAGTCCGACTAATGCAGCCGACACTTGCAAACGAGTCACCTGAGTCCATCGCCTCGATCTCCGACTGATTATTAGAGAGAGAGTCTTGCCAAAAATCACAGCCACTCCCACCATCCATAGATCAGGAATGGGGATTACTAGATGTTGATGCATCCAGTGATGGGTCATATAGGCCAAGGATTCGCCGCCTGTTAACCAATCTTGATTTGTGTAATATCTCATCGCTGTAGGAGCGAGAAAGCGATCAGGAGCCTTACCCATTCCTAAGCGATCGTCGCTACCGGAAGCAACTAAAGCAATTTGATTTGAGAGAAGTGGAAGTTTTGCACTTCCATCTAGTAGCTTTTGGGCAGGGATCAGTTGATAGACTGTGTTACGAGGCAGTGAGAAATCAATAATCGGATCTAACTCAAATGGACGTGCCCAGTTCAGTAGGGTTGGAATTTTACCCTGGGTGGGAGATTGTTGCTTTAGGGTTTCGAGCAGTTGGGTTCGCAAATCGAGAACGCGATCTCGGGTAGGTTTTGGCATTCTGTCCGCTTCATCTAATCCTGCCCGCACTAAGGCAAGTAAGTAGGACATGGGGCAAGTTGTCTGACAGCGTTGTTGAGGAGATTCGACAAAGTGCTGATCAGCTTGAACGTTACCGAGCATTGTCCAATTCTGGCTGGTAATCCCAATGTGTTCATTCACGCCAATCTCATTACTGCTATTCTCACCTTGGATTGCTGCAAAAATAATCCAAGTTCCTTTGTTCAATGCTTGCCGAACTGAGCGACCCAGGGTTGAATCGCCCTCGGCTGGTGTCTTTTGGGGCGCGTCTAGGAGAACGTCAAAACCAATAGCGCGAGCATTATTTTTTTGGAGTGCGTCGAGAATTCTAGCGAGATAGGTGCGATCGAGAGGTTTAAAGTCGCTGATTCCTGCTTTGTTTAGAGATTCTGTGTCTATCTGAATCAAAGCGACGGGAGGAACTTCTTCTAGTGGGATTTGAGCAGTGAGCGTTCGATAAACAGCTTGAGTGTAGAGCCTCCCATCTCGAAGAATATCTTGTACAGGAACAAGTAAACTAACAAAAATGCTTGTTGCTAATACGATCGCTTCGATACGAGTAGGTAAAAGCTGGCGAAATCGACCTTTCCAATGAACAGGTGCAAGTTGAAATAGCTTTGCTCCAGGGTGACAAAACAGAGAGGGGACGAGGGACGCTGAAGGATAGGTATGACTCTTTTCCATTCGGAGAAATTGCCGTGCAGCTAGAACAGAATCATAGACATCTAAGCTTTTGCCCAAACCTTGTAAGAAATGAACTAAAAAATCTTGGGCGACTCGATTGTGAATCGGTTCGCGCATGACGACAACTTGCCCAAAACCTAGATCAATTAACGAATCCGCAATACTCAACCCACTGCAAGAGTTAAAGATAGCAACTTGTAAGCCCCGCTTTTTCGCTGCCATGAGTTGGGGTTTGATTTCGTTAATTGAAATCGAGACACCGGGAGCGATTCCGAGTTCTCCACCAGTCAGTGCCGTTTCATTACTATGACCTGCGAAAAACAGCACATCCCAACCTTGCTCGTCTGAGATCGCGCTTGTAATGTCCTGAATCACTTGAGACGCAGTTTTATCTGGCTGCCAACCGACAAATTTGACTTCTGCGAGTTTTTTGAGCGATCGTACTGCTTCTCGATCTGCTTTGAAGTCCAGTCCGGTATCATCGCCTAGAATCGCTAGAATTCGTGCTCGTCCTGAACTGGGAAATTCTGATTGAATCGGTGCGCTGATGTTGAGAGGGGAGCGAATGATTTGAATTGCGCCTGTTGAAGCAAATTCTGTGCCTAACTCCCAAGCTTCCCAAGGAAAGCGATCGAGCGCAATGGGTGCACAGGTGAGAAAGAGTCGAATTGGTTCTGTGCTTTCTGGATTCGTTTTAATCAGTGTTTGGCTAGCAGAGGCAATGGTCGATCGAATATCGTAGAGTTCTGCGCTGCGAAGCCATCGATGAAATTCGTACATGAACTTCGTTTCAGCTCGGATGAGTTCGGCGTGCCAATCGACGTGAATCGTCGCAACGCCGCCGCCGACTGTTCGTCCTCGAAGCTGATCGGATTGATAGAAGTTGAGATAGGTCTGCCGCCAGTCTTGGTAGAGTTGAGTCAGTGCTTGAGGATAGCTGACCTGTACTGTTAGGCTTTGCCCATGTCCCCAAGACAACTCAAACAGACAGATCTGCTCAACTTTCTGAACTTTAAGATGAAAAGTGTGGATGTTTGGTTTCATCGGAGTGAACTGAATGCTATAGAGAGTAGTTCTGGGTAACTTGAACTCATGCATAGATCTTGGAGTTTAGAGCGCACATCCCTTCTTCACGTCGATTCATCAATTTCAAAACCAAAAGGAGGAATCTCAAACACATCGGTTTGATTCGCGGTAATTGTGACTCGGAATTTCTCATCCCAATTGCCGATCACCTGCGCGTATAGGACGCTCTGAGCGTTTTCGTCTAATGCTTGCTCAAATAAGAGTGATGTCTCATCTCGAATTGATAATCTTAGATTTGCAGGCATTCTTGCCTCCGGTTCTGCACCTAATGCAATCAGGAGCATCCATTCGGATAATTGTTCTGAAACAATCCAGGTGACTGCATAAAGTCGAAAGCTTTCTTGTGCTGTATGCAAGGTTCGATAAGCTCCTCTAGCCGTTGTAGGAATGTGAACGCCTTGCAGTTCTAATGTCGCTCGAATACTGTCAAAGTCTTCTCTTAGCGATCGTAAAGCTAAGGTTCCAGGAAGTAACATCCAACCGAGTCCTTGCGAGATCGCGTCAATCTGATTACTTAACCATAGTCTCGTATTAATTGAAGGTTGCTGAGGTTGAGAGTAAATTGACTGAACTAATATAGGATCACCTAAGAGAGTTAAGCCTTCTTCAGCCGTTAGTACATCCCAAGGGGTTTGATTTGGTAGATTTAAGGTTACTAATTTTTCTCGGAGTGCAACGGTTGATTGGGCAGGCTCTAAAATCGGAAGCCGAATGGCAGTTGGCTCCAAACATCGAAGATTGAGTAACAATGAATTTGCGTCAAGATTGAACCAATCTAGGGGCAGCGAATATGTCCAATCTGAACTTGCTTCAAGCCGATTGATATTTTCTTGAATGTGGTTATAAGTCAGAAATCCTGAAATTGCGACTTGATCTTCTTCGTCTAATACTTGGACTAACACATAAAAGTGAGCAACAAAATCGGGGTGATCAATTGCTGCGATCGAGACTTTAATCTGATCCTCGATCAAACTTCCAACCGGAATTATGCAGACTTTAAATGCGCCAACCTGGATATTACAGGCTTCAGACATCAGATTTGGATAGCCTGTCTGCCAGATTGAAGCTTGATCAAATCGAGTGGTGAGATCGGGAGATCGCTCACTCAGCCATTGCTCGAAGCCAAGCGTTCCCAATGCAGAAAGATAAGTCTGCCAGCGTAGTTCACGAGTGCGAACTGTGTTACTGAGTTGTGCAGCTTTTTGCACTTGATCAGGGGATACTTCGATCTGCGCGGGATTGAGCGCATCCCAATCTGGGAGATCAAATTCATCTAAAAGTGAATTATGCCAGTTAGACATAGCTAGACTTCCTCGAAGCGAGATAATGACAGAGACGACGGGCGAGTAAACTACGAAAAGGTTGATTCCGAATAGGAGACTGTGCCTCGCTTTCAGCTTCTTCAATCACGCTTGAAAGTTGCTCATCTAAAATTGAATCTACTTTTTGTTCTAATTGTTGTAAGCGATCGACGGCTGCATAGAGTTTTGCTTTATCGATCACGAGATTGCGTAAATCAGACAGCGATCGCTGACGAATATCTGCTCTTAAATCTGCAAGTTTGAGTAAACGTGTGACTTCATATTGTTTTTTGAGTCCCACTTGGGGCGCAATCTCGCTCATTGATCGCCCTTGACAGTGGAAGAGATGTAATGCGGTTAAGAAAGCTTCTTCAGGTTTACGTTTGCGTCGAAGTGTTTCTAGAACAGTTGGAATGACTTGTGCAATTGCGCGATCAAGAGAGGTCAAAAATTGAGCTTGATAAAATCTGAGAAAATCTAGAACTTCATCTTCTTCGCAAGGAGACTGAATCTGATCGACAATGGGTCGCATCTCTGGCTGATCGAGCGAAACTGCTTCAACCGCGCCCCCTCTTGCTAAAATCCGAGCGCGGCGAAGCTTGCTGGCAATCGCATTGAGTTGATTCAAAATGACTTCAGAATTGACTCTTTTCTGAGTGCGATCGTATAGTTCCGCTGCAATTCGGTTGAGCTGTTCTGTCGTTGGGGGTTGACAGAGTTGCCTTGCTCCTGAGAGCTTTTGTTTGAGCCGATCTTCTCGATAGACTGCATGATAACTCTGGAGCAGTTCTACACTATACTGTACCTCAGTTTCTAAGAACTGATAGCCTTCGTTGAGAATCTGCTGAAGCTGTTTCGCTCTTGTGTCATTTAAAATTGCCCAATCACTTGCAATATAAACGCCATGCTCTAGTAGGAATCGCTTGAGTTCGGAATGCTGCTTGACTTGTAAGCTTACCCAGGTTCCCAGTGCTGCTTTCGCAGGATCAAACGAGTGTAAGATCGTCTTCCATAGCGATCGAACATCTGGTTTTTGCGATCGTCCATCATCATCGAGAACAAACGGCAATAGATCAGAGTAAGTGAACCCATTGCGAGTGCCGAATTTGAGGCTGAGATTCCGGCAAGCCTGATCGACTTGATACGAAATAAAACATCTGAGACAGAGTTCTGCGAGAGTTTCTCCAGACTGGAATTGCAGCCATAATTCCCGTTGGATGGTTGTGTCTGGCACTTCTGCCTGTTCCATCCAATTCGGAAACTGTTCATAGAGGTAGTTTTTTGCACTGGTCATAATTTCAACCCGTCGCCTGCCCGCTGAATCTAACTTCACGAGTTGCCAGTAGTTCGATCCGAAACTCACAGTTTTTTACCCTACTTCAAGCTGACCGTCTTTTATTCTTTCATTTCCCCTAATGAAAGTCACGATCTTTTTCCGTATTATTACGTAATTAACTGTGAGTTTGCTTGTTCTACGGCTATTTGGGCTATATTTCTGACCTCAATCGACTGATGCAATTTCGCTCAAGATTGCTAATATTGGTATATTTGTATTATCTTTGTAGAAACAACGTACTACTTTAACTGATTGTGGTTTGAGTCAGGATCTGCCGAATTTGAGTTGGAGTCAGATTAGGATTGGCACTAAGCATTAGAGCAATAACCCCTGCAACATGGGGAGCAGCCATCGAAGTCCCATTTTCTGAAGCGTAGTTCCCATTCGGGACTGTTGAATAGATATTAACACCGGGTGCAACAATGTACGGTAGTCTGGAATCTTGTCCAGCCCGATTTGAGAATTCAGCCATGTTCCAATTTTCATCGATCGCGCCGACTGCAATGCCCCATTTTTTTGCATAGTAAGCTGGATATTCAGGTTCAGATAGCTGCTTATTTCCGGCAGCGATGACGACCATCGAACCTCGCTCTGCTGCATATTGAATCGCCATTGCAGTTTCAGGCATCGGAGCAAGTCCGCCGAGACTTAAATTGATTACATCTGCACCATTGTTAGCCGCGTAGACGATGCCTTGTGCGATACTTGAATCGCTTCCAGCTTGTCTATCTAGTGCCCGAATCGGCATAATTTTTGCATCGAATGCGACTCCAATAATTCCTGCTCCATTTCTCTCAGCCGCAATTGTGCCTGCAACATGAGTGCCATGCCCATCAGAATCCATTGGGTTATTATCCCCACCTAAGAAATCCCAACCAATCAAGTCATCGACATAGCCATTACAATCGTCATCAATGCCATTTCCTGAAATTTCTTTTTGATTGATCCAAATGTTGTCATTGAGATCGCTGTGGGTAAAGTCAACGCCACTGTCAATCACTGCGACGACAATATCCTTCCCAGTATAGCCAGCATTCCAAACTTCGGGAGCGCTAACTGCATCGAGTCCCCAAAGCCCTATTGAACGATATTGGTCTGCGACAGGTGCAAAGCGTGATGTTCCAATTGAGGCAGCTACAGCAGAAGCAGCATCAACTAAGCCATAGCCATAGATTGAGCTAAACGAGTGCGATGCTAGGGCCACTTGAGAAGTGAAGAATTCAGAGTTTAAGCTTGTGAAATCCTCATAGCCTTGAGATGAGACAGCTGTATTTTTTGCACTGAAATCGGGTTGCTCAGGTTGGCTTAGAGCACGAAAACAAGAGGGAGCGAATCCGCAGTCTAATTGGGATCTGTAGGTTTGAGAAGAAGCTGAATCATTAAATAAGCTAGAAACAATGTCCAAAGCGTTGTTTGCTTGAGAGAAAAGCATGGCGTGATCTCTGATTTATCGTTGAAGTGACGCTATCTCGTAGTTATTGTAGAAACTCGCTTATGCAAATTAGTACCGATGCATTATGGATTGTTGAGCATCCATGTGCGATCGCGATTGATCCTGAACCTGAGAAGCAATTGCTTGAATCCCTTTTGACCATAGATGATCAGGATGTCGTAAGCAGAAAATATCGCTACTCGCTAGCTGAAACATTTCGTCACAAACAGGCAAAATTCCAGCAACTGGAGCTTGATAACTATTTTGAATCTGCTGTCGGAGTGCCTCAAAATTTAAGCTCGGCAATGCTTTATTGACGACTAAAAGCATCTTGGGGACATCTAACTTTCGTGCAACGTCGATCGTCACTGCTGTTCCTTGATAATCCTGCTTGTCTGGGCGTAAAATAACTACTAGTACATCAGAAATGATCACCGAAAGTAATGTCTCTTCATTGATTCCAGGATGAGTATCAATGAATAAGTAATCGAGTTGGAATCGCTGCATTATTTCTCGAAAACCATCATTGAGCAGTCGCGCATCATACCCTTCTCGAAGAATTCGCGAAATCTCTCCAGTTTTGATGCTAGATGGGATTAGATAAATCTTACCGCGATTGCCTCCAAACCATCCGCGTCCGGTCGAGATCATCGAACTGACATCATGAACAGTCGCATCGATCGTACAACGTCCCCAAAGATAGTCATTTAAGGTATAGTTGACCTTCGTTTCATCCAGTCCAAAAGGAACGTGAATCCCAGGAGATTGAATATCAGTATCTACGATTCCGACTCGGTAGCCCGATTTTGCAATCCAGGTTGCTAGATTTGCTGTCACATTCGATTTTCCGGTTCCACCTCTAAATGAGTGGATTGACACAATTTTTGTCATGAATGCTCTCCTCAATTGTTCTTAGGCTCTGTCCACTGGTCACGAATCTGCTTTGCACTCCGCTGCAATTCTTGGAAATAGTCTGTTTCTTCGATTTCTGAAACCTGCTGAATTCGCTGATTGTGGTCGATTTCAACTCTCAATTGTCGGAGTTGCTCTGCTAATTTTTGCTCTCGATCGCGAACTTCTTGCACCATACGTTGAAAGATTTTACCGAGTTGTCCGAGTTCGTCTCCTCGCTGTGCAATTTTGTTCAAGCCTTTGCGCTCTAAAATCTCGACATCTGCTACATCAAGTTTTTCTAGACAGAGTTGTTCTGCTAGATTTGCCATAGGCTTTAAAGGTCGGATCACTCGTCGTTTCAACAAATAGTTCACAAGCAAGAGAACTAATGCAAAAATGGCTGTAAAGATAGTGATGAAGACAAATAATGCTTGGCGTGCATGACTAAAGACTTCATGAGCAGGTAAATAGACAATACGAGTGCCAATAATTTCATTGAGATGCCAGCCATATCCATTTTCGCTGCCATAACGATCGCGATGACTCTTCGGGGCTTGCTCAGGAATTCCATGACACTTCAAGCAACTTTCTTGATGAATCGCGAGAGGTTGAGCGCTATAGAAAAGCTGATTCCGAAAACCAGAAAGGGTTTTCAGTGTACGATCGTTCTGGAATCGCTCGATTAATTTTGCTTCAAATAGATCAGATTTATCCACTGGATTTGTTGGATTGAGTGCAGCGGTTTTATAGAGATAGTCTTTGTACTTCCAATTTTCTTGTAATCGGCTAAAAACTTGATGAGAAGCAACACTTGGAATGCTTTCAGGAATCAGGCGAGTTTGAGAATCTAGCTCAGTTCGCAAAAGAGGGGTGACCTGCTCATTTGTATAGTTACTGACTGAATTCATTAAGTGCATAACGAGTTGAGCGCGATCGCTAATTTCGGTTTCTGCTCGATGCTCCAATGCTTTAGACAGTGCAAAGCCTCCTAATCCAATTCCAACAATAAAGATCAGAGATAGCAATATTGTGAATTGCGAGGCGAGCTTTAATCGACGCAGCATTTCTCTAAGTTTCATCGCAGTATTCTCCTACTCTGAAGTGCTTCTAGTTCCGAGCTAGTAAGAGTTATGCAAGATCTCATACGAAAGTTGGGGATCCTTTATTGGAGGGCGAAATACTGATGTTCAAACGTTTTGACGATGTGGAACCTGGTTACTAGCTTCTATAGTGTGTACATGTTCAAGAGAACAACAAACCACTCAAAACAAAGGAGAAACAACCATGTTGAACGAAATCAAAGCAATCGAACTGTCTGACAACGAATTGGATGGTGTTAGCGGTGGCGCAATCACGATCGGTGATGTTCAAGGCTACGCTCAAACGGCAGTCAACGACTTCTTTCAAAAGAACATGACTGTGGCGCAGCAAACCTTTGCAGGGCCCAATGGTAGCGGCACTGCTTCAGTGACAAACGTTGGAGTCGTTGGTACTTTTGCAGGACAAAACATTGTCGTAGGCTAGTCCACTCAGGGAGGTGAAAGATACCACTCACTTCATCTCCCATCTCAATTTTCAATTTATCTAAATTAAGGAGAAACAATCATGTCTGAATTCAACGCGATCGAGCTTTCCGAAATCGAATTAGATGTAGTTGCAGGCGGTGCAATCACGATTAGCGATGTCCAAGGCTACGCTCAAACGGCAGTCAACGACTTCTTTCAAAAGAACATGACCGTGGCGCAACAAACTTTTGCAGGACCTGGTGGGAGCTTCACTTCGTCTGTTATGAACCTCACAGAAACCAAAACCTCAGCAGGTCAATCAATCGTTGTCGGCTAGTTTGAAACATCAACCTCTAAATTTACAGGAGAAATCATCATGGAACTCAAATCACATCTTGTTGTTGAATTGTCTGAAACCGAATTGGAAGATGTTGCAGGCGGTTTATCAGTGACCATTGGCGATGTCGGCGGATTTTCTCAGACTTCTGGCAATGGGTTTACTCAAAAAGGAATGACGATCGCTCAACAAACCTTTGCAGGACCAAACGGCAGCGGAACCGCTTCGGTCTTTGACTTCAAATTCATTGATAGTTTTGCAGGACAGAGTATTGCTGCAAGCTAAATCTTATTCCGCTCTGTAATTCTAAAATCTCCGATTTCGCTCAGAAATCGGAGATTTTTCTCACAAGTTGCATCACTTCTAAGCGAACAGAACTAATGTTATTCCAGCAATCATGGAGAAAGTCATCATGAATGACGACCACGCTCACGTGTGCCGAAGGCAACGCGATCTGTCTGAACTTTCTGAAGTAGAACTTGACCAGATTTCGGGTGGAATCGATATTTTTCTATCCGGTTCCTTCTTTGATCAACAGGTTAATTTCTCCCAGCGGGGTCGGCGCAGACGGAAAAATTCACAAGGTTCTTCTAGCTCGCTTGCTTCTGCATTTCAGTTTGCGGGTTCTGGCTTTAATTCTGTTGAAGATGTTTTAGCTGTTCTCAGAGGACTCGCCAATCTATTCGGTAGAAGAAGCTAAGGTCTCCTCGCTCCATCGTTCCATCGCATCAGGAGTTATCCCATGACAGAAATTCTCCTTAAGGAGCTCAGTAATCAAGACATTGATTGGCTGTTAGCCGCAGGCTATCAATCTGAAATCGAAGCGAATACCGTTCTTATTCAACAAGGGCGACCTCTAGAAGAATTTCATATTTTGCTAGAAGGAAGATTAGCCGTTGCGCTCGCTCAAGATGAGAAAAATCCCCTAGGACGAGCCTTTGCTGCTTTAGAAGGAGGGCATCTCATGGGGCGCGAAATTGCACAGCTATCAAGCGGCGAAATTGTGGGAGAGATTCCTTTTCTCGAAACCTATACTCCCTCAACAACAATTCGTGCGATCACTCGATCGAAGATTCTATCAATTGCGCGATCGCAGATCCTCCAAAAGCTCACACAAGATCCTAGTTTTGCGGCTCATCTTTATCGTGCGAGTGCTGTTCTACTGGCAAGCCGTCTAGAACAAATGATGCTCCAGCTTGGGCGTAGTACCGTTGTTTTAAGTCAACCGCAATTGAGAGAAGCTCTGATTGTCTTTGCAGAATTGCAGGACAGTGATATCGACTGGCTCATTGCTGCAGGACGAGTGCATCAGATTGCTGCAGGAACGACTTTAATACGGCAAAATCGACCGATTGAAGCGTTGCACATTCTACTAGATGGCGCAATTGCACTCACCACTTCCGAAGAAGAGAACAATCCACTCGCCACGGTGTTCTCAAATTTAGAAGAAAATCCAGAGATCGAGAAAGAGTTTGCGCGTCTTTCACGGGGCGACATTATTGGCGAAACGCCTTTTGTAGAAGCGCAATCTCTCAGTGTGAATGTTCGAGCAGTCAAAGAATGTCAAATTCTCTCGATTCCTCAATGGCGGTTATCTGCAAAATTACTTCATGACATTGGCTTTGCTGCAAGATTTTATCGAGTACTGGCAATGTTACTTGCAGATAAACAGCAAGCAATCGTCTCTCGTTTAGGATATGGCAGATTGAGCTATAGCCAGGGGAAATCCTTGAATTCTAACTATGCGAACGAATTGAGTAGTCATTTTCTGACTCAAATGGCACTCGCGGGAGCACGGTTTGAATGGATGCTGCAAAGAATTCGGATTAACTAAAGGGATTAGGGGCATGGTCACAGAGCAGAAGACACAAAAAACTCTCTTTCGCAAAGAAGCATTAGAACGGGTTGCTTCTCCTGAAAGACTGGATCAATTAGTACAAGTTGTCAATCCGCAACGATGGCTGTCTCTTATTGCGCTCGGTTCTCTCGTAATAGCGGGTGCAACCTGGAGTGTTTTGGGACGGATTCCTATCACAGTAACAGGGCGGGGAGTCTTTGCTTATCCAAGTAAAGTTACAACTGTTCAGGCACAAAATTCTGGGCGAATTTCAGCGCTGATGGTGAAAGTAGGTGACTCAGTTAAAAAGGGACAGCTACTAGCCACGATCGATCAATCAGAGCTAGAAAGTCAACTTAAGCTTGCACAAGAGAAATTAGCACAGTTGAAAGTTCAGGATCAAACCGCCGCTTCAGTACAGACTCAGCGGAATGCGGTTGAAAAAATCGCGATCGCACAGCAGCGTCAGACCCTTCAACAGAGCTTAAACACGGTTCAATCTCTCTCGCCTGTTTTGAGAGAGAAGGGATTAGATGCAATTCAGCGCGAACGACAAAAGCTACAAGAACGCTTACAAACACTCCGAGAAATGGTTCCAGTCTACAAACAGCGATGGGAACAACGCCAGAAAATTCTTGCCCAAGGCGCAATTACGAGAGATGTTGCTCTACAAGCTCAACAAGACTATCTCAGTTCTCAAGCACAAATTAGCGAAGTGGAATCTCAACTCAAACAGCTAGATGTCAAAGAAGCAGATGCCCAACGCGAATATCTACGGAATGTCAATCAAGCAGATGAGTTACAAGCTCAAATGAAAGCATTAGATAGCCGAGTTGCTGGACAAGTCGAGCAGGATCTAGCAACTGATACCAATCGCCAAAAAGAAATTCAAGAAACCCAGCGGCTCATCACTCAGCTAGAGCAACAGCTTAAGCAAAATAGTCAAATTATCAGCGACTACTCTGGGCGAGTTTTAGAACTCACCGCAAAGCCAGGACAACGGCTCGAACCCGGTGCAGGAATTGGCACGGTCGCAGCACAGGAAGAGAGCGCTCAACTGATGAATATTGCCTTTCTCCCCGTCAGTGAAGGGAAGAAACTGAAATCCGGAATGTCTGTTCAAATTACGCCCACAACTGTGAAACGTGAAGAACTGGGTGGAATCGAAGGCAAGGTCAAAACTATCTCAGCTTATCCAGTTACACAGCAAGGGATCGCAAGCTTAATTGGCAATTCTGACATTCTGCCGAATTTGATCTCCGAAGGTGCACATCTTGCTGTATTTGCTGAGCCGCAGACTGACGAATCGACTCCGAGTGGCTATCGTTGGTCATCTTCAAAAGGAACCACACAAAAGCTCACTCCGGGTACAACCACAAGTGTAAGAATCACGATCGAAGAACGTGCCCCAATTAGCTTCGTTCTCCCCATTCTCAAATCTTGGACAGGGATGAATTGATATGACTCAACGATTGCGCCGCACACCAACTCTACTACAAATGGAGGCAGTTGAATGTGGAGCTGCTGCTTTAGGTATGATTTTGGGTTATCACGGGCGGATTGTTCCGTTAGCTGAGTTGCGTCAGGCTTGCGGCGTTTCACGGGATGGAAGCAAGGCCTCAAATATTCTCAATGCCGCTCGAAGCTATGGATTGCAAGCAAAAGGCTTTAAGGTCGATCTCGCTGGACTGCAAGAGCTTGCGTGCCCTTACATCGTATTTTGGAACTTCAATCATTTTCTAGTCGTTGAAGGCTTTCGACAGCAGCGCGTCTACCTTAATGATCCAGCAACAGGATCTAAAACCGTCTCTTTAGAAGAATTTAGCGAAGCTTTTACAGGAGTCGTTTTGGTTTTTGAGCCGAGTGAAACTTTTGAGAAAGGGGGGCGGAAATCAAATCTCACATTGGCTCTATGGGAAAGATTGCGCAGTTCGATTGGGTCATTACTTTTTGCTGTGATTGTTGGGCTTCTTCTGGTTTTACCTGGGTTAGCAATACCAGCATTTTCACAAGTCTTTATTGATCAAGTTTTGATTCAGGGACGAGAAGATTGGTTGCGTCCTTTAATCATTGGAATGATGGTTACTGCGATTCTGACAGGTTTACTGACGCGATTACAGCTTCAACTACTGCGACGAATGCAAATCAAGCTCGCCATGTCAATGTCAAGTCGGTTTTTGTGGCATCTTCTGCATTTACCTGTGAGCTTTTATGATCAAAGATTTGCAGGAGAAATTAGTAGTCGGCTTCAACTGAACGATCGATTAGCAAGTCTGCTCTCTGGTCAGCTTGCAACGACTGTCATTTCTGCGGGCATGGTGGTATTTTATGCCATTGTCATGCTGCAATATGATCGCGTTCTGACTCTAATTGGAATTGTCTTTGTCCTGGTGAATCTGCTTTTACTGCAATGGGTTGGGCGACAGCGAGCCGATGCAAATGTGCGACTGATGCAGGAACAAGGAAAAGTCGGTGGCGTTGCGATCGCAGGTCTGCAAAGCATGGAAACGCTGAAAGCTTCTGGCTTAGAATCTGACTTTTTTACACGTTGGGCAGGGTACTATGCTAAAGCAATGAATGTTCGTCAAGAAATGGGCAGCTTGAACCTAAAACTAGGAACACTGCCTGGCTTTCTCTCTGGCTTATCTTCGATGTTGCTCCTTGCTATCGGAGGACTTCGGGTTATGGATGGTGCACTTAGCATTGGGATGCTAGTTGCGTTTCAATCTCTGATGCAGCAGTTTATGCAGCCTGTGAATCAATTAATGAGTTTGGGCGGAGATTTGCAAGAGTTAGAAGGCAATTTAAACCGATTAGACGATGTGTTGAGTAATCCAACGGAAACCATTACAGAAAGTTCTAGCAATTTACCTGCACAGCCAAAGTTACAAGGCTATCTAGAACTACGTAATCTCATATTCGGCTACAACCGTACGGCCGCACCTTTAATTGAAAATTTTAATTTATCCCTCCATCCCGGTCAGCGAGTTGCCTTAGTTGGAGGAAGCGGTTCTGGAAAATCCACGATCGCGAAACTTGTTGCAGGGCTTTACCAACCCTGGTCAGGAGAAATCTACTTTGATGGGCAAGCGAATCTACCCAGAGCGATTTTTTCTAACTCAGTTGCAATGGTCGAGCAAGACATTCTGCTTTTTGCGGGATCGGTTCGTGATAATTTAACCCTGTGGGACTCGACAATTCCCGATCGTAATTTAGTTCAAGCTTGTCGGGATGCGGCGATTCACGATGTAATCTTATCTCTGCCAGGAGGTTACAGTGCTGACTTACTCGAAGGCGCGACTAATCTAAGCGGCGGACAGCGGCAGCGGCTAGAAATTGCACGGGCATTAGTTAACAATCCCTCGATCGTGATTATGGATGAAGCCACAAGTGCATTAGATACCGAAACCGAGAAAATTATTGACTATAACTTACGGCTACGCGGTTGTACTTGCTTAATTGTGGCGCATCGGTTGAGTACGATTCGCGACTGTGACGAGATTATTGTATTTGAGCGCGGTAAAGTCGTACAGCGCGGAACCCATGAAGAGTTGCAGCAAGTTGAAGGCACATATTTGAATCTGATTAGAAGTGAAGAGAAAGAATAGCAATGTTAGCAGAAGATACCTCACAAGATTCTTACTATCTCAAAAGTAATGAACCATTGTTACTCGACGATCGAGAAACAATCTGGCTCGTTCGGTCTGGCTCATTTGCAATCTTTGCGATCGCAGTAGAACATGGCGCACCAAGAGGGAAACGTCGCTATCTCTTTAGTGTTAAATCAGGTGAAGCAATGTTCTGTGCAAAGCTGCAAACCGCAGACATTCAACAGCAACTGCTTGCCGTTGCTTTAGAAAATGCTGATATTGTCGCGCTCAAACCATTAGACAACTCGAAATTCAGCTTTCAATCTGAGACAGACGCACAACTAAGCAGAAGAGTTTTATCTGAGAGCAATTTTCTCGATCCTTGGAGCATCACAGAATTACTCGATCGTTGGATTGATCATTTAGGTTCCGCCCTCTCAGAAATTGCTTCACCAAAGCTGCCAACCCCATTCGAGCCAACGGGATGTGGCATTCTAGCAGAAGGTGAAATTTTTCAACCGACACAGGTCGTCTGGACGCGAATCCTGCAAGGACGCGCAAAATTCTTAGGACTGCTCGATCTCACATTCGACAGCGGACGAATTCCGCTTCAAAGGAATCTTTGGCTCCATGCAACTGATGTCGTCGAACTCGATTACGACACGACTCATCGCATTACAGACGAGAAAGCCCTACTTAACGGAATTCATCAATTACAACTCTTTGTTTTACAAGTCATCCAATGTCTTGAGCAAGATGAATTACAACAAGAATTAAAACGTTTTGAAGCGAGAGAAAATCTAAACAATCAAGCAATTTTAACGACGCTTTGTGACTTTTCGACCGTTTTTGAAACAAATTCCCCTACTAGCGCAGCCCTCAAAACCGCACCCAACCCAGAAGAAGCCCTACTCATCGCCGCAGGTGCAGTAGGACGACCGCTCAACATTACAATCTCACCCCCTACGAAATCAGAAGATTTACAGCGAGTTCGCGATCCATTAGACGCAATCGCACGAGCTTCTCGCATCCGAATGCGAAGAATTACTTTACGCGATCAGTGGTGGACTCAAGACAATGGCGCACTGCTAGGATACACGATCGAAGATGAACGCCCTATTGCATTAATTCCTATCTCAGAAAGTCGATATGAGATGATTGATCCGTTAGAACAGACTCGGCAGATTTGCGATCGTAAAACTGCTTTATCGCTTTCTCCAACAGCTTATACTTTCTATCGTCCTCTTCCCGAACGGCTGAAAGTTCTGAATTTACTAAAGTTTGCAACTCAGGGACATGTGAGAGAACTCATTACGATCATGCTGACTGGAATTGCAGCAACTTTACTGGGAATGATCACACCTCAAGCCACTGCAATCCTGATTGACCAAGCAATCCCTGATGCAAATCGTTCAATGTTGCTTCAAGTCACACTTGGATTATTTGCAACTGCTTTGGGGACAACCTTATTTCAGCTTACGCAGAGCATTGCAACCCTGCGACTAGAGACATTTGCTGATTCGACCACGCAAGCCGCAGTCTGGGATCGATTGCTTAATTTGAAAGTGTCATTCTTTCGAGACTATTCTGTTGGAGATCTGAGTGCAAGAGTTTCTGTGATTGGGCAAATCCGCCAGAAGCTCAGTGGGACTATCATAAAAAGCTTATTTTCTAGCCTATTCTCACTGCTCAATTTAGGATTACTCTTTTACTACAGCATTCCACTTGCATTGATTGCGCTCTGTGTTGCATTGCTTAATATTGCAGTCACGATCGTTGCTGGAGTACTCACACTTAAACAGGTTCGACCCTTACTCGATCGACAAGGGCAACTCTTCGGCACGATGGTACAACTTATCAATGGCGTTGCAAAATTTCGAGTCGCAGGAGCCGAACCGAGAGCTTTTGCACATTGGGGACAATCCTATCGACAGCAATTAAAACTGACGCTGAGTACAGAAGCGATCGAAGATAATCTGACTGTGATCAATCATGTTCTTTCAGCTTTGACTCCTGCGATTCTCTTTGCATGCTCTGCCTATCTGATCCAGAATTCTCAATCCTTCACAACCGGAACATTCCTTGCATTTAACACAGCTTTTGGAACATTCATTGGAGGTGCAACAACCTTAAGTACAACCGTTGTCGATATTTTAGAAATTTTGCCCCTATGGGAGCGGGCACAGCCGATTTTGCAAGCTACTCCAGAAGTCGATGCTGTCAAATCCGCAGATCCAGGCCGGCTATCAGGCAAAATTGAACTCGATCACGTCATGTTTCGCTATCGCGACGACGGAGCAATGATTCTAAATGATGTGAGCTTACAGGCAGAACCAGGACAGTTTATCGCTCTAGTAGGCGCATCTGGAAGTGGGAAGTCTACACTCCTTCGATTATTACTAGGATTTGATATACCCGAATCGGGTGCAATTCGATTTGATGGACAGGATTTAGCTGGATTAGACATTCATGCAGTCCGGCGACAGCTAGGAGTCGTTTTACAAAATAGTCGAGTCATGGCTGCCTCAATCTTTGAGAATATTGCGAGTAATGCGCTCATTAGTATGGACGAAGCTTGGGAAGCTGCGCGGATGTCAGGATTTGCAGAAGATATTGCTATCATGCCAATGGGAATGCACACTGTTGTCAGTGAAGGTGGCACAAATCTATCGGGCGGGCAGAGACAACGATTACTGATTGCTCGTGCTTTAGCTCTGCGCCCAAGAATTCTGCTTTTTGATGAAGCAACCAGTGCTTTAGACAATCGCACTCAAGCAATCGTGAGTGAGAGCTTAGAGCGCTTAAATGTAACCCGAATCGTGGTTGCCCATCGTCTGAGCACAATTCGCAATGCTGATCAAATCTATGTGCTAGAAAAGGGACGGCTTGTTCAACGTGGAAATTTTGATCAGCTTGCTAGCCAGGATGGATTGTTTCGGCAATTAATCGATCGACAACTATAGCAATATCCGGCGTTGTACAATGGTAGGATAAGATCAATAATAAGAACATAAAACGTCTCCATTGTTTCTCTATTGCTGTGACCAAAAATGATCATCGCCGTGGCAAACAGAATTACTGCTGTCAGTCCTGCGGGTGGCAGTTTATTGAGTCCTATGAAGTCAGCAAGGGGGAACTCTCAGATTCAAAGCTCAAGGTCATGGATGATTGCGATCGCTTAGACTCCTCGACCAAGGAATCGACCAATGCGCCTTCAAGTTCAATGGAGCCGACCAGAATTCTTTCCACAGCACCAATTAAACGGAGTAATTGAGCTTGAGCTGTCGAATTTTCCGGCTTCACTAGGGCAGCCTGAGCCGTATTTACTCCCGGTTGTACTGCAAGATCTTCGGACAACTCACCAGCGTGAATCTTCGCCTTAACCTGCTCAACAATCCCACCTAACCGGAATTCTTGAAGCATTGCAACGAGTTCCTGGTAGACCTGCTGGCATTCTTGCTCAGCCATGGAGTTGTCTCTTAGCTTTGCCCTCTACACGTATATTGTCGCCTGATCTCCCACGAGATACGCAACCAGTGCGGACATAAATGCTAGAAACAAGACATAGAGGGGATTCTAAAGTTCGATAAATTCGCTAAGAAAAGACATCGAGCCATACTGCATGGAGGCAGTTCCCGATGTCAGAAAACAATGTTAGCTTTACTGTAGCAGGTTTATTAGAAGTTAGTACCACAGAACAATCCAATCTTGCCATTCCAAATTGGTTGGCAGAAGCACTTTTAGTGGGACAATACTGGAATCAAACTGGCTTGCTTGAACAGTTACAGCAACAGGTTCGAGTCAGTCGCGGACGGATGGGACAGTATGAGGTGTGTGACTTTGTGCTGTTACTGCTCGCTTATGCCGTTAGTGGAGTCGAAACGTTAAAGTTATTTTTCGAGCAAATCGAGAGCGTTAAACCTGTGCTAATGTCAGTCTGGAAACGAGCAAAGTGTCCAGTCGCAGCAACCTTGAGCCGTTTTCTAGCCGATGTCGATGAGTCTGCTGTCGAACAACTGCGAAGCATATTTGAGATGGATTTACTGGCGCATCCGATTGAAATGAAAACCGCAATGGGATTGAGTGACCGCACTGGAAAACGATGGGTGGTCTTTGATGTCGATGGGACGGTGAAAGCAACCCGGCATCGAGCTTTAGTCAATGCAGCGACGCACCCACAGGTGAAGCGGCGAAGTGAAAATGCTTGCGCTCCAGGGTACGGGGGACGTAAACGCGGAGACTATGTTCGCACCCGCAGCACGGTGGCTTGTGCTCATACCCATGAATGGTTAGGCACCTTTGCTGCTCCTGGAAATGGCACTCCGAAGCCAGACCTTGCTCGTGCTTGTGGATTAGTACAACGCTATCTTCAGAACCAAGGGTTACCTATCGAGCAGGGCATTGTTCGACTCGATGGACTGTACGGCAGTGCGAGCTATGTTAGCCCGTTGCAACAAGCGAAGATCGCTTATGCGATTCGTTGCCGCGACTATCATTTGCTCACTGATCCGATAGTTGTAGAAGCGCTAAAGCAACCCCCTCATGCCACGATTACCTATCCGGATAGTCCTCATCCCCGCGAACTCTTCGATCTTCCTTGCCTTGATTCCACGCGGCGAGGCTACCATGAACCGATGCGCCTGGTGATTGTCCGCATGGAGCGATTTGACAAGCGCAAGCGGGCAGTGGGGAAATGCAACGGGAAGTACATTTATGAGCTATTTCTCACCTCACTCCCAGTCGAGCAATTTACTGCAACGGATGTCCTCAACCTCTACTGTGGTCGGGGTGGATTTGAGCAAACGCTCTCAGAAGAAGACAAAGAACAAGATGGAGATCGTTGGTGCAGTTGGCAGGCGCAAGGACAAAGCTTTTGGCAGATTCTGAATCAATGGGTGTGGAATTGGCGCATTCGGGCGGGAGTTGTACAGTCGCCTCAGTTGTGTGGGCGGCAAACAGAATGGTCGTCTGCTTTACCAGAGATGACGAAGGAATGTGCGGCTCCTCAACCCGAAGCTTCTCAACCTGCATCTGTGCCTCAATCGAGTCACCCTACCCCTCGCTATGGTGCAATGACGGTCTCAGAGGGCTGGGCAAAAAGTCGTCATAAGTATGCAGGCAAAGATTTCAAGATCAGGGATGATGAATCTGTGGAATGCCCCGCAGGTCATCGGATGTACCGCCGTGAAATTCGCTATACTCGCCGTGGCGATATGCAAATGCTGTTTAGTATGAATCCGCGCATTTGTGCGAGCTGTCCCGTGAAGCAACATTGTCTGTCCGATGATTCCAAAAACACCAATGGCAGACGAATTTCAGTCATCCGAACAAAGCTGCCTCCGGTTCCGACAGTTGCCGTAGAGCCTGAGATTGATCATTGCTCAAGCTCCGATGCAGACCGTACAGGGGACTCAAGCGTTGATCTGGACAGACATTCCAGCCACTCAACTGCGACGAGAGATTCGGCAACACCTGCGGCGACACCAAGCTCGAATTGAACAGAGCAATTCAGCAATTCAAACTATCAAACCTGCGATCTCTTACCTGACTCGCAGCCAACGCGCTCATCGACGACTCGCTTGGGCAGAACGATTGAAACGCAATGCCATCCAATCCAGTACACTCCAGATTTCTGTCGAGATTTTTGGCGTGTCGCCAAAGTTGATTGAGTTCCTCAACTGCCTATCTGACAAGCGTTCTGAGCCTTCCTAATGCACTGGTTGCGTATCTCGTGGGCATAACATCAAATTGAGCTTGATGACGATCGTAAGCAGTCCGCATGTCGCAAACCGAAAAACGAATGTCTAAATGACGGGCTTTGGCTTCTTGCTGAGCGCGATCGATCTCCTTCACAGAAAGGTCAGAAGCTGTGACCCGATACCCTTGAGTTGCTAATCCAAGTGCCTGCGTGCCAATGCCACAGGAAACATCTAAAAGGGTGTGTGCTTCGCTCCAGTGCGATCGGATGATTTGGGACAGCTGAGTCGCTTGAAGTGCGATCGCAGCTTCCCAATCGCCATAGATGATGTGATAGAAGGGCGCAAGTTGATCATAAAAATCAGTCATCATACGATTCCCAATTCGAGTTCTTTTCCCAGCCCATCGCTGACTCAATCTTGAAACCTGCTCCAGCAAAAGCAATGCCGAAGATCACCCCAAATAAGATAAATAGTGGGCTGAAACCCGCTACGAAATAGCCGAAAATCCCGACGATCACAGAAAATACCCAGAAGCTAGATACCCATTTGGGTAGCTTTCTAGCTCGCCAAGAGCCAACTGCAAATAAACTCAGACCGACGGTGAATAGAGTTGTTGGGGAATAGGGGATAATCGAAAAGAATCTGTCAATCAAGTCCTATGCTAAATCTTGAACGCGCCCTCAACCAAGATCGACTGCTACGAGCCTTGACGGGGCTGAATCGAAAAGCCTTCGATGCCTTGCTGCCCAGTTTTGAGCAAGCGTTTGAAGCCAGTCGAATTGCTGCGAAACCGCAGCGAAAACGGGCAAGAGGCGGCGGACGCAAGCAAGATTGCAAAGTATCGAAGCCAAGTTGTTCTACATTTTGTTTTACTTCAAGTGCTATCCCACATCTGATTTAGCGGGTATTTTGTTTGACCTCGACCGTTCACAGACGCACGAATGGATGCACGAATTACAGCCCGTTCTCGAAGCGGCACTGGGTCAAGCGATGGTGCTGCCAGAGCGCAAGTTGCGGAGGATCGAAGCGTTTCTGGAACGGTTTCCAGGCGTGGAGCGTGTGATGATCGATGGGACAGAGCACCCGATTCAACGCCCACAGGATGCTGAGGAGCAAACGCTCAACTCCTCCGGGAAGAAACGTCGGCACACTCGCAAGCACCTAGCGGCAGTAGACCAAACGAAACGAGTTTTAGTGCTGAGCCAAGCCAGTGAGGGAAAGCTCCACGATCAGCGATTTGAAGTCGAAGAGGAGATTGCTTTTCACATTCCCGATGAGATTCCGATTGAGGTCGATTTAGGGTTCCAAGGCTTGCAGTCCGAGTATACGAATATTCGCATTCCGCACAAGAAGCCGAGAGGAGGTGAGCTAACTGAGGAACAGAAGCAACAAAATCGCAGCTTGAGCCAGTCGCGAGTGGTTTGCGAGAATGCTTTCGCAGGCATCAAGCGCTATGGTGCGGTCAGTGCGATTTATCGGAATCGAACCCAGGATTTTGATGACCATTTGATGCTGACTGCTGCTGGATTGTGGAACTTCTACTTGCAAGTTGCTTGATCCGGCTACAGAAAACGGAAGTTATCAGAATCTCGCTTTGAAGCAAAATTATTCCCCAACAACTCTAATGTATCTACCGTTTTCTCCGATCGCAACGAGTTTAGGATTTGTGCCCTTGCCAGCCATTTACTTTCTCTGGTTAGCTGCAATCCTAACTTGCTATTGCGTATTAACCCAGTTTTTCAAAACTTGGTTTATCAGAAAATATGGCTATACCTAAACTTCAGGCGCTTCACTTCTAGTCACGTACTCGCGGTTCCTTTGGAGTTGCGCCAAGCGCTAATCGCGGCTCAAAAACGTTCGACTAGATTGGTCAAAGATTTATATCGTAATCAATCGATTCACTCAGTAAATCAAACAATCGTTTCTTAAATTAGTAGACGGACTATGGTTTTCGTAATTGATCGTCTAAAAGAAGAAAAATAAACAGTAGGAGGTTCGCTTAGCGGGATCTCATCACCGCAGCATGATTTCCTATCGCTCCAACCATTCAGATATCAGAATGCGCCTGAACGTGATTAAGCGGGATTGCCCTAACTAAAGACTAAGTCCAGGGAGAAGTTCATGGAAATGCAGATGTCCAAAAGTCATCAAACGACTTACAACGCCGTCTTTCAGCACCCGATCGCCCAGAACCTGCAATGGCACGATGTGCGATCGCTACTAAATGCACTAACGGATGTGACAGAAGATCATAACAGCAATCTGAAATTTGCGCGAAATTCTAAATCAGGAAAACGTATCTTAGAAAATCTATGATGTTCAAAAACTTCCTCTTAACAATTCTGCTCGGACTCGTATTATCGATCGGACTCTTTTTTGGCGTTGGGCAATCCTCGATCACTGCGGCACCTTCTTCTAAATTTATGGCTGGGGTCAAGCTTGCGGCAGTTGCTGAAGTTACACCGAACGTGGAATCAGAAGTCGATCGCTTTCTCACGTCGATACCAGCGGGGTATTACACGATCGCTGATGTCCAAGGGTTAAAAAAACTGTTAGAGAACCCTCAAATCGGGTTGGTGGATGTGCGAGAACCCTCTGAATATCGGTTGGGACATATCCCCAACGCGATTAACATTCCGCTCCGAACCCTGACTCATAATCTAGACAAAATCGTGAGAGATCGCCCTATGGTGCTGTACTGCTCCTCCGGTTATCGATCAGCAATGGGAGTAATGACCCTACACCTGTTGGGCTATGAGAATGTGCAGGGTTTTCCACCTAGCTTTGCAGGTTGGAAAGCCGCAGGAGAGGCGATCACCTCTAGCTAATGTACCAAAAAATTTAGGATTTTAATCCTAAATTTCTACGCTGGAATTGAAAGAGAACTTAAATTTATGAGGACTTTTGTATGAATGCTATCTGCTTCCACTTTGATAGCTCTAAAATTCGCCCCATCCGCTGGCTGTTGGCTGTTCTACTCTGCGTTTTACTGCTTGTTTTGAGTCCCTTTCCCGCTTTTGCTGCTGTGACACAAATCGAAGAATATCCAGGGCAAATGCTCTATCAATCCAGGCAAAACTTGCAAGATCAGACCGGAAAGTCCTGGCAGGCGATCGCCTTCAAGCGTATCCATCCTGAAGGTAGTGCTATTGTCTCCCTGCGACTAGTGGGTTTTCCGGGTGCGGTGGAATTAGACCACACTCAACCGCTGATCCTGAGTACATCTATGGGGCAAACTCTAACCGCCAAGGATATTTCTAGCGAAATTTCTCAAGACACACTAACCCAAGCGAATGTCGCAGAATATGACGTTAAATCTGTCCTACCGCAATTACAGGCTGAAATTCCGCTTCAACTAACTTTACCAGTGGTCAGTGGTTCAGCAGTCGAGCTAAAAATTCCATTCACGGCAATCCAAGAGTGGCAAAAGATTTCTGCTCGTTAACTAACCCCAAAAGTCTAAATCGATGAGTCCACAAAAATCCATGTTAGTTAAAGAATGATTCGCCGCTGGTTTAACGACGCTGACCCGTTGATTGGTTTGCGCGGAAATGATGGGAAATTTACTATGAGTCATCTCATTCATACGTTCCTCACAGTTTCCTTATCTTCGATATCACAAGAGATAGTCGATGCTCTTATCGTTCACGAGGATAAAATCTATGAAATGGCAACGATTCATTCTGGCTTTTATCGCTACGATTTGCTTGCTATTTGCAGGTAACGCCTTGGCACAGACTGATATCAATATCAACAATACCAACCTCATTCGCTTTGGCGGCAGTGTGACCGTACCAGAGAACCAAGTGGTCAAAAATGCCCTTGCGTTTGGTGGGAATGTTACGGTATCTCCGAATGCCAAAGTTTTGGATACTGCGATCGCGTTTGGTGGGAGTATCACACTGCAAAAAGGAGCGCGGGTAGAGGGTGATGCTTACTCGTTTGGTGGCAAAATTGTGCAGGAACCGGGTGCCATCATCACTGGTGAACGCGCTACATTCAGCGATCAACATGGCATGATGTATGGCTCTGATCGAGGTAGAAGTAGTTTCTTTGCTCAGTATTTCTTCAGTGTCATCTTTAGAGTGAGTGCTGCTGTCGTAGCAGCGATCCTAGGGCTGATTGTTTTACATACCAGCCCAAAGTTCCTACTGACTTTGGCTACAAAATTGCACCAGTCCTCCGGTTTGATAACGATATGGGGAATGGGAGCGATTGTTGCCGTTATCTTCGTCACTGTGTTTTTGGCAATTACTCTCATTGGTATTCCACTGATTCCATTACTGATTCTGACTACGATTGTCACTGCTCTAGTCGGGTCACTCGGCGTGGCACTTTTTGTCGGTCAGCGCGTGATACGTAATGGAAATTGGTCGTTACAGCAGCAGTTCTGGGTAGGTTTAGCGATCGTGACGGTTTTTACCCTCATTCCATTTTTTGGAGGGTTAGTCGTTTTCCTAGTCAACTTGTTCGGCTTGGGTGTCATCTTGCTGTGGCGATTTGGTAAAGAAAAACCTCAAATCGCGGCTGAGTGAGCAGGATCAATCCATCAAATCAAATTAGAAACCGCTATTTGACCTAGTTTAAGAAAATCCATGATTTACCTGCCCTTGATTTCAATCCTGTTGCTGGTTGGACCAGCACTTGCAGCGATCACCATGACGCGATCGCTAACCATCCGTGGACATTTAGTTTTTTTGGGCATGTGTATCCTCTATGGAATTTTTCCATTCCTGTTGACTTGGGGGGGGATGGGTTTGGCTGAACGCTTTGGTTGTTCAGCGGAAGCAATTCGTTTTCGTTGTCCGTCCTCATCTTGGCTTGGAGAAGTCATTTCGGGAATGTTCCTGGCTCACTGGCTAGCGATTTTCGCGGTTCCATCCGCCATTTTTGGTGCGATCGGACTCCTGATTTCTTTGAGGCTCACGCTCAAGCGATCGAATGCCAATACTCCCGTCATCCCAAGGACTGGACTTCATCGCAGTCGCCATAAAGTTGTCGCAGGCGTGTGTTATGCCCTTTCTCAGCAATGGAATTTACCAGTCCTGGGTGTCCGGATTGTGACCGTTATTTTAGCGATCGTCATTCCTGGATTTATTTTTCTGTACTTTTGGTGTTGGTTGGCATTCCCAATCGAGCCGCGATCTTAACCTGTAGGAGAACAATCATGAATCGACGCAATGATCATCAAAATTCTCGCCACCCAAAAACCACCTTTGCGGGACAGTTAGTTTGCCCCTATTGCCAAACAGCTTTTCCCATAACGTGGCGGCAATATTGGCTTGCACCGTTGGGAAAGTATCGCTGTCCTGAATGTAAGAAAGTTTCTTATGCCAAGGGCAACGCATTTTGGGTCTATCCAATGATCATTGGAGCAACGCTACTAGGCGGAATAGTTGCTGTTCTTTTATCATCATATTTTTCCAGCAATATATTAATCTCAATGATCTTCTTTGCAATAGGTGGCTTGTTCATCGGCATCCCAATGGATAGATGGGTCGATGGGCATTTAAGACGACTTGAACCAAGGGAGACAAAATAATGGGATCAAAGCGATACGGGTTAGTTGCGTGCTTAGCAACTTTGAGCATGTTCACGGGCTGCTTTTTCACTGTGCCTGGTAGTAGCGTTAGCGGATCAGGCATTGTCAAAACTGAGTCCAGAACAGTGGCTGGATTCTCATCGATTTCCTTTAAATCCGTAGGCAAAGTCACAGTGCAGCAGACCGGGAAAGAATCCCTCACGATCACTGCTGACGATAATATTCTGCCTCTTCTAGAGAGTCGTGTAGCGAACAACATTTTGTATCTTGCTCTTGCAAAAGATAGCAAGATGAACCCGACCCAACCCATCAAGTTCGTGATAGAGGTTAAGAGTCTAGAGAGCTTGAGCACGGACGGAGTTGGTAGTGTAGAGGCACAGGGCATCCAAGGCAAACGATTGGCAGTTGCGATGGATGGCGTGGGGGAAGTCGCGATCGCGGGAAGCGCCGACACGCTAGATCTCAGCCTTTCCGGGGTCGGAAGTTACCAAGGCGAGGCATTTCAGACTCAGCAGGCGACTGTCCGAAATAGCGGCGTGGGGAGTGCCGTGGTCAATGTGAGTCAGCAGTTGAACGCTGATCTATCGGGTGTGGGGTCAATCGAGTATGTGGGTTCTCCCCAAGTCCGAAGATCTGGGAAGGGCTTGGGAAATGTCAAAAAACGGTAGCTTCTGTCAAAGCAAAGCACAACATGAAAAGTGGAAGCAAATTGATACTGATTAAAGTCATCCACACTTTGATCTGGGTATTTTTCAATTTCGTGATTTTCTATATGCTTTATGCTGCGATCGCGAACAAGCTGGATATCTGGCTCTGGATCGGTTACGGATTTATATTGCTAGAAGGACTAATCCTACTTACCTTCAAATCCCACTGCCCCTTAAATCTGTTAGCTCGAAGATACACCAATTCCACAAAGGACAATTTCGATATTTATCTTCCCAGTTGGCTAGCCAAGTACACAAAGTTAATCTACACCACTATCTTCGCGATCGTTCTTATCATCACCCTCTATCAGGTTCTAAATTAACAAACAGAGGTCAGTATCATGTGGATTCAATGGATTGCAATGATTGGTGTTTTGATCATCGTCAGCTTTGGAATTGCTGCCATTTATGGTCGCTATCGCTGGCAGTTAGATAGCGATAGCCTACGAGCCAAATTAATCAATGGACAGCAAACAATTAAGCCCAAGATCTACGACCAAAGAGAGATTGAAGGCTTGCCAGATCCCGTACAGCGATTCTTTCAGACCGTCCTCAAAGATGGACAAGCGATCGTAACTTCGGTCAGCCTCTCTCAGGAGGGAAAGTTTAATATGAGTGAAACTGAAGATCAGTGGAGTCCGTTTACTGCCACTCAACTTGTGACTACTCAACGTCCGGGTTTTGATTGGGATGCGCGTATTCAGATGGCTCTAGGACTGAATGCTTTTGTCCATGATACCTATCTGTTAGGAGGAGGCAGTTTACACGCATCATTACTCGGTCTTTTCACCGTTGCGGATGTGCGCGGTACCCCTGAGGCTGCCCAAGGTGAGTTATTACGGTTCTTTGCTGAAACGACTTGGTATCCTACTGCACTGTTGCCGAGTCAGGGGGTGCGCTGGGAAGCTATTGATAACACCTCTGCTCGCGCTACTTTCACAGATGGCACAACAACGGTTTCCCTCGTGTTTCGGTTTAATGCTGAAGGAACGATCTCGACGATGCGGGCTGAAGCTCGGTATCGCGACAAGCTGACTACAATGCCTTGGAGCGGTCGATTCTGGGAATATTCAGTTTGCAATGGGATGCTGATTCCTTTAGAAGGTGAAGTGGGATGGGAGTATCCAGAAGGCACTCGGCTCTACTTTAAAGGAAGAATTACAGAGATTCACTATGAGTTTGCATTGTGAGGACATATGAACGATTCCCGGCTTGGTGTAGCAGCTAGGATTAGTTCATTAGGTAAGCCATTCTGTATGAATACAAGTAATGCAACGATTTAATCTAGTTATATTCAAGCAGTTCTGGGCGATCGCTAAATCCTATTGGTCAAGCGACGAAAAATGGCGTGCCCGTGGATTATTGCTATTCGTCATCCTATTGTCCTTGGGTTACACAGGAATTAGTGTGCTTCTCAACAACAAACGGGGCGCACTAATCTCGGCACTGTCTGCTCAAGATGAAGCGAGATTTTGGCAAACGATTCTGATTTTCGCTGGAACATTAGTGATTTATGCACCGCTGTACGCGGGTTATGATTATTTGCGCGATCTCTTGGGTGTAGAGTGGCGGCGATGGCTCACTAACCATTTCATCGATCGCTACTTTCAGAATCGGGCATTTTATGACTTAAACCATACGGATGCCGACATTGACAACCCCGATCAGCGGATTACTGAAGATATCAAAAGCTTTACCCAAGAGTCGTTAACGCTATTGTTGGCGATCGTTGACTCGCTGTTGGCGATCGGTGCCTTTAGCGGTGTGCTCTGGCGCATTTCTAAGCCGTTAATTTTGTTTTTGGTACTCTATGCGCTAGTGGGTACCTTGGTTACAGTTGGGGTATTCGGAAAGCCTTTAGTGCGGCTCAATTTTGAGCAGCTTAAAAAAGAAGCCAACTTCCGTTTTGGTTTAGTGCGGGTGCGCGAAAATGCTGAAGCGATTGCCTTTTACCAGGGAGAGCAGCACGAGTCTGATCAAATCAAAGGCAGATTTATAAAAGCATTTGATAACTTCAAGCGCTTAATCTTTTGGGAGTTAAATCTTAATATCTTGACCAACGCTTACGAATTTGTTCCCTACATTCTGCCTGCAATCGTGGTTGCACCCGGCATTTTCGCAGGTGAGTTAGAAGTTGGCAAAGTCACCGAAGCACAAGGGGCTTTCATCCGAGTCTTTTTTTCACTTAACTTGATTGTAGCGCGCTTTCAGTCTATTGCTACGTTTGGCGCAGGTGTTAATCGCTTACATACCTTTTCGGAATCTTTGGATATCCGGTTAACCCATAAGGCGACTGAACTCGCTGAGCAAACCACGATCAAGACTGAAATTTCTGACTGCCTTGCGTTAGAAAATATGACGCTACAAACACCCGACTATCAAAGGACTTTGGTGGCAGATCTATCTGTGACGCTATCCACGGGTGAGGGTCTGCTAGTGAGAGGTCCGAGTGGGTGCGGGAAGAGTTCCTTGCTAAGAGCGATCGCTGGACTGTGGAATGCAGGCACGGGAACAATTTTGCGACCAACCCTTGAGCAAATGCTGTTTTTATCGCAGCGACCTTACATGATTTTAGGGACGTTACGAGATCAAATGCTGTATCCAAAAATGGATGAGTCAGTTGAAGACTCGCATCTGAGGCGAATTTTGATTCAGGTAAATTTGCCTGACCTAGAGCAAAGTCATGGCGGATTCAACGCTGAACAGAACTGGGCAGAGGTTCTGTCTTTAGGAGAGCAGCAGCGCCTAATTTTTGCGCGTCTTCTGCTTAATAAACCAAGTTACGCCATTCTAGATGAAGCTACTAGTGCCCTCGACTCTAAGAATGAAGAACATTTATATCAGCAGCTAGAAGACTCTGGTATGACCTTTCTGAGCGTTGGACATCGAGAGAGCCTGAGCAATTATCATCAGTCTATTTTAGACTTTACTGTCAATCAAACTTGGTCACTAAAAGCTTCAGAAGCTCCACCTAATTTTAACTTCTAATAATCTTGCTAAGGGAGACGTAAAGTTAGCATGAGTAGATCCGATCAATCCATAACTGATCATCCGAGTATTCATCCAGGCATGGGCGCAAATCTGTTTGGCGATGGGTGCTCGTTTCGAGTTTGGGCACCGAATGAGATTGCGGTTTCAGTTTGTATATGGCGCAGCGAACAGATGTCTCAAGTTTCACTTGCGCCAAAACCGAGTAATTCTAGCTATTGGTCGGCTGATGTTGTGGGCGTTGTGGCAAAGCAATCCTATCAGTTCTTGATTGAAAATAAAGGTGGAGATGTCTCTAATCCGGGCGGTACGGTTTCTCGTGTAGATACCTATGTACTAAAAGATGGGGACGGCTCCAATTGGGTTAGCAATGGGAAATAGAGCAGCTAGGGTTCCGATCGTATAGGTCAATATTCCTGACACCATGCTGATTTAACTCAACAAACGACGCTCATCGTATTATTGCAGCGATCTCGCTGTTAGTGGTGAGCAAAATTAAGGGCTGCCGATAAGACATCATCTACTCCTTTTGAATGGTTTATCAGAATTTGCACAACTTATACGTATCAATACTTCGGACAGTTTTTGAGAAGCTCGACAGGAAAACTATTCGTCCGTTAAGGTGCTAATTAGAAAAAAGCGCACCGGACGAATAGTCATATGGAAATGGTACAGAGCCAACTTACGAAAGTGGGTCATCTCGCAAACCGCAATTGAAATTTCTCGTCACCTTATTCACGACGATTTTGATTGTGTGTGGCAAGGTCAACTTTAGCAATCTCAGTCGATACAGTGCGTTGAACGAGAAGACCTACCGCCGACAGTATGGACAGGCCTTCGATTTTATCGGATTGAACCTGAGTATTGTCGCAGCGGCAACTGCAACCGGGCAATCGTGGTTGGGAGTGATAGACAGTTCTTTTATTCGCAAAAGTGGGAAGACGACCTTTGGCTTGGACTGGTATGACAACGGCAGCGCGAGTCGGGCTGAGAAAGGATTGGAAGTGTCGCTGATTGGCGTGGTGAATGTCGAAACTGAGCAAAGCTATGCCATTTCAGTGGAGCAAACATGCAGTCAGAGCGATTTTCCTGAGTTGAGTCGTATTGACCAGGCACTTGACCAAGTCGCGCGACTGCGACCGCGGTTGCCAGCAACGAGGCGCTGTTTTGCCGTCGATGGCGCTTAGCGCGGAGCGCAACTCCGAAGGAACCGCGAAACCCACATGAGTAGGCAGCACCAACGCACTAACAACAGCAATCACCCGTGAGCAAGTGATGCCAGATGCTTTGCGTTGAACAACAGGAATCAACAAGGAGAGCAATCCGACACACGTAAGAACATTGATGAAGTTGTTAAGCTGTATGCTGCCCGACAGTCGGAATATTTCCCACTCATGCCAGTAAGCCCCATCCACCTGGTGAGTCAGCAAGAAAGCTAAATTAAGAATGACGACTTTGTTGAGCATAAGTAAGAGTATGGTCACTAAGCTTTGATTGCCTTCTGTTCTAGAATTTGTTCACGGTGGTACAAGAACAATGGCAAGGCACACGAAAGCCCAATACCAAAGGTCAGTCCAACATAGACGAGTATCCACGATCGAGCAATCTTCAATCGCTTTAATTCGATCCAGGCAAAGCAAAAGAATGTGATCGCACTAATCGATAAATCACTCGCTACTGTGATAGCAATGTGGTTCGCAAAGGCTCGTTGAAAGAACAAAGCGGGAGAAAGTAGCGCCGTTGGATCTTGTAGCAGCCAGTACCAAGGGAGAATCGAACCTGTAATAGCCAGCAGCAGATATAAAGGTTTTGTGGAAGTTTTAGTTGTCGAAGCATCAGTAGATGTCAGCATCGTTCTTGCCCTCAATTAGGATGCTTTCATCATGCAAGAATGAGATAATTGAAGCAATTACCTGATAGGTAATCAAGCTCATTGTTCTCGCGAGGTTTGTTATGCTCCAACGCACAGTTGATTCTGAATCCTACCTCGGTTCATTTGGAACACTGCTCAAGCACTGGCGCACCCAGCGTGGGTTTAGTCAGCTTGATCTCGCTGTTACGAGTCAAGTTTCTCAACGTCACATCAGTTTTCTCGAATCGGGACGAGCTAAACCCAGTCGAGAAATGGTGCTGCAATTAGCCACCGTGTTAGAAATTCCGCTCAGACAGCAAAATCTGATGCTGACTGCCGCCGGATTTGCGCCGATTCATGCCGAAACAGATCTTTCAGCACCTGAAATGTCATCGGTGCGTAAAGCGATCGACTTCATGCTCCGGCAGCAAGAACCGTATCCAGCGTTTGTTGTCGATCGCTACTGGAACCTTTTACTGACGAACACTGCGGCTAGTCGCCTGCTCGCTGCTTTCATTGATCCGAGCCAACTCCACACTCATTTCTATCGGGATGGGAACATCAATTTGATGCGCGTCATGTTTGACTTGCGAGGGGTTCGTCCGTTTGTCGTGAACTGGCAAGAGGTTGCAGAGCATTTGCTACAACGTCTTCATCGAGAGGCGATGGTCGAAGGAGAAAGCGAACGGTCTACTGCCTTGTTGAATGAGTTAATGAGCTATCCGGGAGTTTCTGAGCTTTGGCAGACTTCCAATCAATTAGCACAACATACATTGCTGCTCACCACTCACTTCAAGCGAGAGGCGCTGGAATTACAGTTTTTCTCGACGATCGCAACTTTGGGAACTCCTTACGACATTACGCTTCAGGAATTGCGAATCGAATGTTTGTTTCCCGCAGATGACATGACTGAGCACCATTGGAAAGCGATGAACTCTAAAGATGGGATGTGTGCGCTTGAATCGCCAACGCGGTGAAGCGACGCAGTTTAATTTTCTCTGTAAGTGCATGGCTAAAAGGGAACTGCTACTAACGCTATTTACCGAGTGCGATCGTAAACAATAAAGTTGAGATCAGTGCAGCGACCGTTCGCACATGATTCCAGAGTGTCCAGTTCGTCAGGTACTTAGACCATAGTGTTGCACCTTCAGGACTACCAGGTTTGACGCTTGCTAACGCATCGTTTAACGGTACATTGAATGCGATCGTCACTCCAATTGCCCCAATTAGATACAGCAAACTGCCGATGAGCAAGTCGGTAGAATTAGGCTGCTCCGATTTTAACAATGCAAAGACTGCTAGAAAGAGGCAAACCACAGCCGTTCCAAATAGTGCCAGCATAAACAACGGATTAATTGCTGTGATATTGATCGATTGCATGGCAGCAATCCCCTGCGCAGGTTCGATTCGCGCCAGTGCAGGCATTACGAAAGTCGAGAAGGCAAAGAAAACTCCAGCGACTAGCCCACTGCCGATTGCAGCGATCAATGTTAGGGTTACGAGAGTATTGTTAAACATAATTAAGACGAGAAAGAGGCTTGTTTTGGGATAAGTTCGAGCCAAAAATGATTGATGCGTTAGCACTGAACTTCATGCAGCCGACGCTCCAGGAAGCGACGCTCACTGTCGTTGGTGACGATCTCAAGCGCACGGGTATAACTCTGGGCAGCGGTTTCAAAGTTGCCGATTCGTCGCGACAAATCAGCACGGGCAGCATGAAACAGGTGATAGCTGTCAAGCTCGGCGGTAAGTTGATCGAGAAGTGCGATCGCGACTTCAGCTCCCTCAACCATCGCGATCGCAACCGCTCGATTCAAAGACACGATCGGAGACGGGTATAAGCGCTCCATCACCCCATAAAGCTGAACAATCTGTGCCCAGTCGGTATCTTCAGCTCGTGTAGCTTGGCAATGGAGGGCAGCGATCGCAGCTTGAATTGCAAAAGCTCCCGTTCCACCCCACAGCGCCTCTTCAACCAACGGCAACGCTTCCGCAATTTGCGTCTGATTCCAACGGCGACGATCCTGATCTTCGAGCAGCACTAAATCGCCCTGCTCATCCAGACGGGCATCACGCCGCGAGTCGTGCAATAACATCAGTGCCAAGAGTGCTGTGACTTCTGACGGCGGTTGCGGTGACAGTAACGTTCTGACTAATCGACCGAGCCGGATCGCTTCCGCACACAAATCGGCTCTGATCATGGCTTCCCCACAAGTTGCGGCGTACCCTTCGTTAAAGATGAGATAGATGACGCTCAACACTGCGTCGAGGCGAGGTGGAAGATCGCTCGTTTCTGGCACTTTGTAGGGAATGCCCGCATCTCGGATTTTGCGCTTAGCACGAACTAATCGTTGCGCCATTGTTGGAGTCGGCACGAGAAAGGCGCGGGCAATTTCGTCTGTCTCCAGTCCACCAAGCATTCGGAGCGTCAGCGCGACTTGAGTTTCGATTGCGAGTGCCGGATGACAGCAGGTAAAGATAAGTCTTAATTGATCGTCTGGAATTTCATCGTTCTCATATTTTGGTTCCTCACTCGACGGAATTAATCCAGAAGCAGCATACCATTCCAGTTTTTCGCTCATCCGAGTTCTACGTCGGAGGCGATCGATCGCTTTATATCGTGCCGTCCGAATGATCCAAGCACGGGGAAGATCCGGAATTCCCGACTGCCACTGATTGACTGCCGCCGCAAATGCTTCCTGCGCTGCCTCTTCCGCAATGTCAAAATCTCCGACCAGCCGAATCAGAATGGCGATAATCCTTCCCCATTCAGACCGATAAACGGAGTCGATTGCTTGACTGACCTCTGCTGCTGATTTTGGAGTTGCCATCGCTGACCTCAGAATTTTTTTAGCAAATCTGTCGATTTGAGAAATTCCCATTCGACTCATTGATAAAGGAGGAGTTCGATCGTACTGGATGAAAAAAAGTTTTGGCAACGTGTCGATCTGAGCCAACGTCATTCGACTCATAAACACAAGGAGGCAATCCCATGAAATATGTGCTGCTGATCTACATGGAAGAAACTGCCATGACCCAAGCGGAGCGCGAACAGTGTTATGGCAAATCCGCCCAACTCGCGCAAGACCTACACTCTAAAGGGCAATTTCTCGCGACGGCTCCACTTCACTCAGTCGCGACGGCAACCAGTATCCGAGTCCGGGAAGGGAAATCCCTCGTCACCGATGGACCGTTTGCGGAAACCCGTGAGCAACTCGGTGGATTTTTCTTGATCGACGCTGCGAACTTGGATGAGGCAATTGCGATCGCAACCCAAATCCCAGGCGCAAAAGTTGGCACCGTTGAAATCCGTCCTGTCATTGAAGTGGCAGGATTGCCCACGTAGTAAAGAGAATTCTTATGCTAAACAATCACAACATCACGCCTTGTTTATGGTTTGATGATCAAGCCGAAGCCGCCGCTCAGTTTTATACCTCAATTTTTCGCAATTCCAAGATTGTCCATATCAGCTGCTACGGAGAAGCTGGACAGGAAATTCACGACAAACCCGCCGGAACCGTTATGACCGTGAGCTTTGAACTAGATGGTCAGCCGTTTACAGCCCTGAATGGGGGGCCGACCTTCAAATTTAACGAGGCAATTTCCTTCCAAATCTTTTGCAATAGCCAAGAGGAAGTAGACGATTACTGGCGAAAACTGTCTGCGGGTGGCGATGAAACCGCCCAACAGTGCGGCTGGCTCAAAGACCAGTATGGGGTTTCGTGGCAAATTATTCCTCGCATTCTGATCGAGTTGCTCAATCACCCCGATGCAGCGCTTAGCGCAAAGCGCAACTCCGAAGGAACCGCTCAAAACGTTACCACTGCCATGCTGCAAATGAAGAAGATCGACATTGATCAACTCAAGCAGGTCGCTGCTGGTTAGTCATTAGCGCACCAGTAATCCAACTCAAAACCACTCAACGGGAGATTTCACAATGAAAGTAATGGTTATCGTCAAAGCAACCCAAGACTCAGAAGCCGGGGTCATGCCGAGCGAACAACTTTTGACTGCAATGGGGCAGTACAACGAAGAATTAGTCAAGGCAGGGATCTTGCTCGCGGGTGATGGGCTGCATCCTAGCTCAAAAGGAATGAGAGTTCACTTTTCAGGAAGCGATCGCACTGTCATCCAAGGACCCTTCACTTCAACACAGGAGCTAATTGCAGGGTACTGGCTGTGGCAGGTGAACTCGATCGAAGAAGCTATTTCCTGGGTGAAGCGCTGCCCCAACCCAATGCCAGGAGAATCCGAGATTGAGGTTCGCCCCGTCTTTGAGGCAGAGGATTTTGGTGAAGCTTTGACATCCGAATTAAGGGAGCAGGAAGATCGCATTCGCACCCAGGTTGAGACGCGACAGCAACAGTAGCTTCATCGCTCCGTCGTGCAAGTCATATGTAACCGAGGCAGAACGAGTTTTTCAGGCTTTATCCGAAAACGGAACGGTCAAGATGCCCTTTGAGCCAACTTTCTGGGCATTTCGATTCGGAATGTTAGTCGATCAATTTGGCATACCGTGGATGATCAACTGCGAGAAAGCGGTTTGATGCGTCAGTTTACAGACCTTCAAGCGAACCGCAATTCACTAACAATAAAGGAGCAAAAGCAATGGGAACAATGCAAACACAACCAGAATCAACCCTGCATTCTGAAGTACAAAAAGAACATCAGTGGCTGCAAAAACTGGTCGGTGAGTGGACGTATGAAACGGAGGTCGCGATGGGAGTCAATCAACCGCCCGAAAAAGCAACGGGAACTGAGACGGTGCGATCCATCGGCGGACTTTGGGTGGTTGCCGAAGGGCAGGGCGAGATGCCAGGGTGTGGGCAGGCGACCACGCTGATGACCCTTGGTTACGATCCACAGCAACAGCGATATGTGTGCACTTGGATCGGGTCAATGATCACCTACCTCTGGCGGTACGATGGCAAACTGGATGCAACTGAAACAATTCTCACGCTCGACTCCGAGGGACCTGCCATGACGGGCGATGGGAAGCTGGCGAAGTACAAAGACGCGATCGCATTCAAAAGCGACGATCACCGTGTGATGACCTCGCAGGTGTTGGGTGATGACGGGCAGTGGCATCACTTCATGACGGCGAATTATTGGCGAACCCGTTAGCAGCAAGCCCGTTGCATCGGTAGATCTGAGGGACAGCCATATCTATCTTTGATTCAGCCTCAGATCTACTGTCTCACTGCTATTTTTACTAAAATAGGAAGTATCACCTCGGGAAGTGCGCCCTGCTTGAGATGGTTTTCTAGACTAAATAGCTCAGCAACAGTCCGGGTTAGAAATTGAATTGAAATTTCCGAAACTTCTTGTCGCAGATAGTAGAGCCGCTTGGGATTGCTAATACCGCAACAGTCAGCCAGTTCCGTATCTCTCAGAGGTGTTGCACTTGCTAAGGCACTTTTAACCCAGAGCCAAGTGCGAAACTGAGTGATTAAAGTTGCGGAAAATTGCGGTAGAAGAACTGTCTGAAAGGCGGTCATACCAACACACCGCATCAACAGAATTGTATTTGCTGCTAAATTCCGTCTGCCTAGATCAACATGAGAACTAACCATGCTGATAAAGATATCATTTGCTGATTGTGGCTGGAAAAGATGCGCTGTCGCAAATTTAGCATGGTTAGCAACTGGATCAGCGCGACTAATCTCGAATTCAATCCACAAACGCTTCGAGCCGTCTTCTCGCTCTAATAGGACATCTGCGCGAGGGCGGTAGCCCAAATGATTTTCAAGTTCAAGGGATAAAATGCGGCTCTCAGGGTAACATACCCATCCAGAAGAGGTGCGTCGTGTGAACTCTTGCTGCAAATAGGAAGCGAGTTTGAACTTTTCGGACTTTGCCCTGCTAAGCGCCTGAACTTCTGCCTATTTTATACCTTGTACGGTACCGAGAATAAGCAAATTTTTGCTTGATTAAAAAGGAGCCAAAAGATGGATTTATGTCTTGACCCCTTTCTCTGCTTACTCTTTGCTTTCAGGGGTTTTGTCTTCTGACTTTTCTTCTTCTTTCTTTTTCGATTTACGCGCGAATCGCTGTGCCATTTCTGACATCATCGAATCGAGACTTGCGCCTTGACCACTAACCTTGGCATGACGATAAGCCGTTAGAGCATCCTCATAAATTTCTGATCCGAGCGCGATCGTGGTTGCGTCCACTAAATCCCGGAGTTGAGTCAGTGCCATCAGAATCGTAGACAAGCGATCGAAGGTTGCTAAATCCTGCTGATACTGCTCGATGTCAAAAGAACGAGGTAAAAAGTCAGGACTTTGGAGAATCACCTCAAGGACTTTACCAGCAAAAATGCGGTTTTTGTCACCCATTCCCAGCATTGATCTGCGTTCTTCTGCGGTGAGATCTCTCAACTCAGGAAGTATCTCGCGGATCTGAGTGAGCAACCTTATGATCACATCGCGATCGTTTTGACTCAAAGGTTCAGGTTTAGAAGCATTAGGAGGATTGGACAAAAAAGTAGGAGAAGCGGCTGGGATAGACTGGGCAGAAGTGCTGCTGCCGTTACTTGTACCATTTCCGTTTGTTTTGGGGTTTACCATTTTATCGATAGATGCCAACTGTGCATCCGTGAAACTATGGTCTAATGTTCCCGATTTCGCCTGAGCGATCACATATCAACAGCTAACCTGAGCTTGCAAAGCTGTCTTACTAAGCCTCAAAAACTCACTATCCAAACTGCTGAAGCTAACTCATTGAGCATTAAAAGCTCATCACCTGAGTTTTGAAAGCTAACTCATTGAGCATTGAAAGCTTATCACCTGAGCCTCAAAAACTCACATCCAAACTGCTGAAGCTAACTTATTGAGCATTAAAAGCTCATCACCTGAGTTTTGAAAGCTAACTCATTGAGTATTGGAAGCTCATCATCTGAGTATTTAAGGCTGATTTCTTGAGCATCAGGAGCCAATCTATTGAGCGTTGAAAGTTCAGATTTTCCAATCGTAGAAGAAGAGTTTTAGGAGGTTTGGCGATCGTAATGTTCTACAGGAGATGTTCAACCGATTTGGGTTACGCCTCGTTCTCGCCAGAGTGGTTCTTCTCGTCGCCAGTTGATGTCTTTCAATCTAGAAAGTCGCTTGAACAAATCCTCGATTGGGACTCCTTCGGTATACAGATCGCGCGCTATCAACCCTAGTGCTTGAATTGCAACACCTGTTACGGTTAAATCTTCCTGTCTTTGGCGATCGCGTTCCTTCTTACTCACCACTTTCCAGGGATCATTGGGCAAAGCGAGAGCAGCAGCAATCCAGAACGCTGTCGCCCAATCACTTCGAGCCTCAAGGTCTTTCTTTGAGCGCAAATTTGGATACATATGCTGTGTCGCAGTCACTAATGTCGAGAATGTCATCAATTTGGGATTATGTGTCCCTAGTCCGTTTTCGACCATTTCCACATTGTTCCGAAATTGGGGAACGCGATCGAGCAGATGTTTGGCAATCAAAACTAAGGGAGAGCGTTGATCAAACGTGTATGCTAAGGACACGCTGGGGCGCTGCATCAGTAAGTTTTGATCGCGGAACACCTGTCGTTCCTGCTCTAAAGATAGTCCAGCATAGATCAATGCCCCTCATTCTAAAGGCAAACTTGGCAGCTAAATGAGCTGTAGCAGTACAATTGTCTCTACCGAGACACCTAAAAAAGTTCAGCGAGACAGCCCTGGAGCGTTAGGGTAGAAGGAGATGACTTGGTTCAGTTCAAGTTATGAGCGAATATCAGTACTATGAATTTCAAGCTCTGGATCGTCCGTTAACCGCTGCGGAGCGATCGCAGATCCAAAAATTGTCCAGTCGCGTCAATCTCACTTCGACACGGGCAAGTTTTGTCTACAACTACGCCAACTTTCCAGGCGATCCCAAAAAAGTGCTGACTCAGTACTTTGATGTCATGTTCTACATCGCGAATTGGGGCAGTTGGCAACTGATTTGGCGCTTTCCGAAGTCGCTGATTGATCCTGCTGTGTTTCAGCCTTACTGTATCCCTTACGTTATCTCGGTTTCGACCACTTCTCAGTGGGTCATTCTCGACATTGATATCAACGATGAAGCGAGCGATTGGGTGGACGGAGAGGGCTGGTTGTCCCAACTTGTGCCCTTACGATCGACGTTATTACAGGGCGATATGCGCTTGCTTTACCTGGCTTGGCTACGCGCAACGAATTCAGTTGAGATTGATCTTAAGGATGACCCGATCGAACCTCCGGTTCCATCCAATCTACACAAGCTATCCGCGCCGCTTCAGGCATTCATTGAACTCGTTGGACTTGATCCAGATTTAGTCACGGCTGCGGCTCAGGCAAGCTCCACCCAAAAATCGGCGGCAGAACCTCTGCTCGAAACTTGGATCTCTTCGCTCTCGGAGGCTGAGCAGCGAGAATTCCTGATCAAGTTTGCTCGACAAGAACCGCATACTGATTTGCAGTTCATTCAACGCCTGAAAGAATTGGCGAAATCCTCCAGTTCAGGTCAGACCGCTCCAGTGGGTCAGCGTCGATTATCAGAGTTGACAGAAATTGCTGTCAAATTGAGATCGCAGCGAGAGCAGAAAGAACGAGATGCTGCTCATAAAAAACGACTCAAAGAGCTAGAAATCCTTGCGCCTAAAGAAGTCGAAACGTGGAAGAAAGTGTGGGAATTAGTTGCGCTGAAACGAGTCAAGCCGTATGACGATGCCATTAAATTACTCATCGATTTGCGAGATTTAGCGAATCATCAAGGACGCTCAACCGAGTTTACTCAACAGGTGCAGCAACTTCAGGCGGAGTATGCAAATCTGACAGGTTTTACGTCGCGTCTCAAGCAAGCTAGATTGAGCAAATAGTGATCAAAAAGCTTTGCCTTGACAATCAACTAACAGAAGCTAGCAGTCCTATCAGCTTGCGTTTCTTGCCATGTACTAGCCCTAAGTGATTGCGGTAAGTTCGCCATTCTGATTGGCGATTAGATGTGATGTAAGCGGCTTTTGCACGTTTCAACCATTCGATCGCAGTAGCATATTTATCGCTCTTTCCAGCATTCATAATCTCGTCTGCATTCCGAGTCGCAGTTTCTATCACCCAATCCGGTCGATGATCAAGGACAGCATCCATGACCTGATAGACCCACTCAATTTTGTAAATGTAGCGTTTGTTGACTGTTGAGATCGCCTCATCCAGCAAGTTCTCATGTAGGAAAATGTTGACCCTCGCCTCATCATTGCCCCATTCATTCGATTGGCGCAATGCGTCGAGCAGAATGGGTTTCACTCGATTCCATGCTTTGCCTGCGAGGAGTTGAGATCGCTGATACAAACTGAAAGACGGACGTACCGAGAATGCCGTTTGATAAGCGCGAAGTGCGATCTCAGAATTGTTCAACCCTTCAGCAAACTCTCCAGTCCAGATCGCAAAGTCATATAGCCCGCTGCCTGAATAGCCTAATCCTTGTTCAGCAATCTCCAATGCTTCCGCTAAGTGATTCGACTCTCGCAGCGTTTTTGCTAAGGCAGAGGCTTCGTCGATCGTAGATAGCTCTGTTCTTGCAAGTGCTACAGCGTTTTCGATGTCACTGGATTCTGCTAATCGAGTGAGATATTGCTGAGTCAGTCCTGTCACTCGCGCTAGATTGAGGTACTCTGATCCCCGATCTTGTCGATCGAGGATTTGGAGCCGAATCAAAGCTAAGGCTCGTGTAAAATCGGGGCGTTCCTCTAGCCAGAATTCTGCTTCGGAGATTGTTCCCGCTAACATTGCTTGTAAGGTTGGATCAGTCCATCCCTGTTCGAGTGCGGCGAGACTCATGCTAAAGTCATCACTCAGTTCATCTTGCCAACCCATTAGCATTCCCTGGATGTCTGTGATTTGGGCGGCATCCAGTTCTGCGGATAGGATCGCTTCTGTCCAGGCTGAATTCAACTCATCATTGATGCCATAGACCTCACCGCCATACTCATTCAGTTCGTCCCATTCCTGGCTATAGCTTTGGGTGATGGCTTCGAGAATGGCGATCGCACTTTCTCCATCGCCATTCTCGGAAAACGATCGCGCTTGATCAACCAACTCCAAAAGTTCTTCCCCAAACGGATCATCCTCGCAGCCATCCTCTAATTCTCGGATTCCCTCTCGAAGAATCTGCCGCACTTGTCGCCGGAAGGGTGTGACATCGATCGGGCTACGACGAGGTTTGCGGGCTGATTTCGTAGGAGTTGGATGAGTCGTCAAATTGACGTGCCGATCTACAAGTTCAATTAACTCTGGTTGCTCTGCCACCATCTCTTGCACTAGGCGTTGAGTTTGAACCGGATTTAAGCGATCGAGCAAGTGCACCAAAGTTGGACGCACTTCGATTTGATCCGGTAGCCGATTGCAAGTCAGTAAAGTCGCGACGATGTGCTTACACCACCCGCCGTATTCGTAAGGACAAGTGCAATGAGCAGCAGTCACCCCTCCAGCATCAAACTCAACTGTCACGCGGTAAGGTTTGACTTCTGTGCCTTCGACTTCGGCTTGCAACATTGTGCCGCGCTGCACTACATCCACGACTGAGCCAGCGCGATCGTACTCTTTGCCTCGGCTAAACGAATTCTCCGTTGAATTTTGCCGAATCACGCCTTCAGAAATCGATGGGAACTGCATAAAACACACGTTGAGCATCTGCTTTCAGCCTATCAGAACTGTGGGAAAGCTTCACTCTACGTTCAATATGTTTTTTGCGCTCATGATTTTGAGCGTTTCAGCTTCTCCAATTTTCTGCACAAGAATTAGACCAGCGTTGTACTTGATAAGTGCTGAAGGATGATCTAGAGCGTCCTTCAGCATTTGTATAGAAAGCTCAATGTGTTTAACGCGCTCCCATTTTGGGATGGCAGGCACTCTAGGAAGCTTACCGAAAATCGTGTTATTGATCTTGATTTCAGGATCATCAAGATGAGTTTGTCCTAAAAGTGTCTTTGCTTCTGCTGCTAATTTTTGAGGATCAAGCTCCATTGCAATGCTCGCACCCCTAAGCACAGCATCTACAGCCTCTAAATCTTGACTTAGACCCAAACCTGCCCATGCATGAGAAGGAGCTTCCCACCAGTTCATCCCTTGGAAAAGAACACCTAAATAGATAAATTCCTGTGACTGCTGTGCTATTGAAGCATCATTAGCTATGCGAAGAATTGCCTCTAGAAATACCTGCTCAGATCTCTTTACCTGTTGCCAAACTTGTTGTGGAGACTGATGTTTAATCTCTAAAGTTTTAATGTCTTTGAAGGGTGATTTGAAATAATATTCAAATTCTACTCTAGACCACTCTTTAAGATCATCTTCTCTTTTTGATGCCAGCAAATCTTCCCAAATTTGCGCTAAATTTCTATAATTTTCAATAGATAATTGTCCTTGCGAATGAACTTTTACAATCCGCTGAGCAGTTTCAAGAGTTGGCTTGTACTTCACTAAAAATCTAAAACCCTCAAGTAGAATTGGAATTGAAAAGTTCTCATCAGGAATTCGAGATGAGACTTCTAATATAAGTGCTTCAGATTTATTCCGCTCTGACATCACTTTAGATTTTGCAATGTTTTGCTCAGTATTGGAAATAATAATATCTATCTGTTCTTCCAATGTGGGTATATAAACATATTGATCACCACAAGCAAGAGCAAGCCTCATCGCAGTTCGTTGTGTTCGCGTTTCAGGATATTTACAGAGAGATTGCGCGGAGCTACCAATTAAAATTGGGAATTGTGAAGTTAAAGAAAGCAAAATTTCAGCCACCTCGAAAATGGAGGATGAGGGACACTCTAGTTTTTGTGCTAGTCGATTAATAACTTCTTCTATTAACTTAGTAGACGGATTGACAGCTTTTTCCAGTGCCATTGCAGCTAACAAAATTTCTGTTGAGCTAGCTATGTCTTGACTATCTAGTTCTAGTAGATGCCGAAGAATTGCTTCCGTCTCGTCCAATTGAGCAGCAAACAATATTGTCTCTTGCCATGCAGGATTTTGTCTGACCTCTACTATCCATTGATAGAGTTTCTCTGGCTCCATCTCTGAAGCATAGCGCCCTGCGGCATACTCGTTGATTGTGCGATGGATGAATGCAATTGAATCAACACAGCCAATTCTGATACGCTCAAAGATGCGCCGCTGCTCCCAGAATCTTATTCCATCTTCCGCTTGATTTTGCGCGTGCAGTGAACTTATGCCTAACTCACTTGCTAATTGTTTTCCTACAGCGTGTCTAAGCTCACTTTCAGAACAGGTAGGGCTATATAGCAATTTCCATCCTGCTATCTCAAGAATACGCTTCGCAGTTGATTCCCTAAGAGTGATTGTTTCTCTATCCTGTAAAGGACGTTTATAAGCAAGTTCGATAATCTTCCCATAGAGTTCTGCACGATTCTGAATTGATTCTGCTTGTGGCTGAAAGATTTGAATTAAAAATCCTAGTAACAAAGGATTCTTTGCTGCAAGTGACAAGGTTCCGTTGGTCTCAAGCCAACTCTTAAATTCCTTTTCATTCGATGGGTCACCCAACAATCGATTAGCAAATATAAGAATTTCTGAAGATTGTAAAGGTAGTAGATTTAGAGATTGCCAGTCAGGAAAAAGCTCTGGCTCATAGCCGAATCGCGTCGTTACAATAATTCTAGTTGTAGAGTGTCCACTTGCCCAAAATCTTAGTTTCTCCGCTATGTTCGCTCGATCGTCTTCACACTCATCTAGTCCATCAGCGAATAAATAATCAGGGTTACTGAGTGCAAACTGTGCTTGCTCTTTGCTGAGGGAAGAGGTGCTAATCGCATCTTGCAGAATTGCGTCATCAAACGAACTACAAATAGACAGTATTTTACGGACGGATGGAAGTCGAACTCTCAGAACTATTTTTCCAGCACCAGACAAACGATGTGATAGATACTTGATCAAAGTACTTTTGCCGCTACCTGGTTCACCTGTCACGACACTCAGTGGATAAAGCTCCGGGATATACTTTGCCTCAAAAGATTCCTGTTTTTCACCATGCTGTTTTGTCTGCAATGAGAGCCAATCTTCTACTATTGAAAGGTTTTCTTGAATTCCTGGGACAATTAGAGAGGATGTAATTCCTTTAAGCCAGTTTCTATACTTTTCGACTATAGTAGCTCGCTCTTGTGTAAGTGGGACAGAACTAATAGGTTCAGTAACTCCCAAAAACGCTTCACTCCATATAGAGCCAAAATGAGTTTCAAGAATACGACAAGCGGCTTTTTGTGGAAGATTCCTTACTTTTTGAGACACGTCCTGCACATCTCACAGACTCCAAGAAGAAGTAGAATTAATGGCATCACGCACCTTAGCTGTTGCTTCGCATGATAGTAATAGAGTGTAGCGGTCGGCTTGATATGTTGCTGTTTGAATAGCTTGCTTTGCCTTCCTTTCCGTAAACTTCTCATATTGCTTACATTGAAAAGCCCATTGCTCACCATTCTCTAATTCAGCGATCAAGTCAATTCCTTGCTGACAGTCTCCTTGTTTGCCATATCGGTGGCAACTCTTAATCTCAGGTAGCCCGGCGACAAAATCAAGACAGAAAGATTCAAAGCGATCCCACGAAAAGGCAGAATCATTAAGAGGCAACTTATCTGGACGCTGTATGACAGGCGGTAGAACCATAATTTCGCAACTTTAAAGCTTCACTAAGGTAGCATAAGTAACTCTGCCGTGCTTGACTTTAAACATAGAACAACCGGACGCTGAGAGACTCCTATCCACATTTGAATACAGCACTGTTCAACGACTCTCTCTACGCCCGAACAATCGTAGCACTTCTCCCTTGAGGCGTTGTCGCAAGCTCATCTGTCAGTCGTTCCTCGATCGGGGCAGCAGTCCGACGACGATCGAGATTTGGCATCTCCCAACTGCTGCGTATATGCGAATAGTACGAGATCGCCCCTATAGGGAAATGAATATTACGGGGACTATTGGTTTAACTGAAATTGAGAAAACGACACTCATACTGTTGGGCGCGATTGCCTTTGGCAACAGCGAAGCTCCCGCATTCGACAACACCAAATTTCCCGCAGACGAATCCTAAGCCCGCACGATTGCCATCTAATTTCGCCAGCTAGAATCAGCTATATTTGAGGAAGCTCAATCCCTAAAGAGATCGAGGAGATACCAGTGAACACTCCCCTAGAAATCAACAGCGAACTCTTACAGGCTGCGATCGCTCTTGACGAAGAAGCCAGCACCGAAGCGATCGTCGAAACCGCGCTGCGCGAATATATCCAACGCCGCCAGCAGCTCAAACAAGAAGTCATGATCGGAGCCGCCGCCGCTGATCGAGGCGATCTAATCGACGGTGAAACCGCCATGAATGCTCTCAAACAGAGACTCGACTCTTGGCGCAATCAGGCATCCTCATGAGTCGCCGTTATCAGATTACTGCCCCAGCCAATCAAGACCTCGAAGAGATTTTGCGTCAGATTGCTGAGACATCTGGCTTCGATCTAGCTGACCAATTCTTGAGCCGCTTCACCCAAAAACTTCGCAATATCGCCAGCTTTCCCAATCTCGGCAAACCCCGAAAAGAATGGGGCGAAGATTATCGAAGCTTGATTCAGAATAACTATCGAGTCACCGACGAAGTAGTCGAAATTTTCCGTGTAGTCAGCGGTTATCGGGATCTTGACACCCTGTTCAACGAGGATCAAGACAATCCTCCCTAGCTAGACCCCGTGATTTCAATGCAGGCCGAACTGTATCCATCTGGACTGCGGCAACCGTTGCCCACGATCGGAATTCCATTGCTCCCCGATGACGAAGAACCGACACTGGCAATGCAATCGATTTTAGACCTAGTGTATCGTCGAGGACGATATCATCAAGCAATTGACTATCATCAGCCTGCTGTTCCGCCGGTCCCAAAGTCAGAATTGGAATGGGCACAAGCACAAATCGAATCGAGCAATCAAGTTTAATCGAAACGCTTTAGATTGTAGTTCTTTGAGACTTCTGAAGGGTGATCTGTCCATCGACTAACACTCGTTCGCCCGATCGCTTTCGGTCTATTTCTTCTTTTTACGATTTTTTCCTTGAGAGGTGGGTTTCGGGTTGGACGGCTTCTGAGAGAATCCTTTGAATTCTGTCGATCGTGCTGGAGAGCGATACCCTCTCGCTGGCTCCACGAAGCTAGATTGCGATCGCACTTCTGTCCACGATTTTAGTCCCAAATCCACTTGAATTTCATCCCAATCTCCGCTGATAGACGGGTCGATATGTCCGCCAGCAAAAGCCCGCTCAATCACGCTAGCAGCCTCCACCGCTTTGAGCGATGCCAGCACTCCCACCATAAATCCATTCACATCTGATTGATGCTTGGAAGCATCCCGAAGTTCCTCGGTGCAAATCTCGATACACTGCGGTTGCAAGTTAGGATTCGCCTTCGTGATTCTTTCTAGTCCCTCGATTGCCACAAAGTCAGAATAACTCGCCTCCTTGGAGGGATTGCGACGACTCAAATGGCGACGGATGCCTGGAATGGCAGCCTCTCCCATCAGCAGAAATACTTCAGGTAATTCATCACTGAACCATTCCCCCATCCGTCATCTTCTCCAAACCGTTCGTAAGTTTGAAGCAGTGGTTCGACCGCATCACCCGCTTTGAGTTGCGCCAAGGCTCGCCATGCATGAACCGTTGCCCAGCCTTCGGTATATTCATCCAATGTGTAAAGCTCTGCATCCGTCGCCATCTCGATCAAACTGGGAATGTCGGCAGACGTGATGCCGCGTGCAGCATAATCCGCCCAGTCTGTTGACGCGATCGGCAGGTCGCTTCCCAGGGTGAGGAGTTGTGCGACTGCACCAGAATAGTTCTTCATCGACAGGTTTGACCTCCACGTTTACAACATTCTGCCGATCATAGATCCACCTGTGAGCATTGCAGCAATTCCAAATCAGCGTCTGAGCAATGTTTCGACCCACTGACCGTCGGCTTCAGACAATTTCGGTTGAAGCGGGCGAGTGTAGTCGATGGCTAACTGATATCGCCCCTTGTCATACACTCGATGCAGTAGAGATTGCAAGTCGAGCATGGGTTCTGCTTCACCGGGAACGAGCGGGATTGGAATTGTTGGAATCGGTTGACGCAAGCCGAAAGCATAGAGATCACACCTCGGACGCTCATTGCCGCGACAGATTAAGATGCGGTAGTCTCCAAGATGTTGACTCGCGATCGGGAACGGTTTGCCGCCACGAAGCAAATCAATCTCAACCAGATTCGTCGCACTAGCTAAGACTTGATTGCGTTTGCGTTCATACGCGATTCTCCCTTCCCCCGATCGCTTGTTCTTCGGAGACAAGATCTCCAGTACTGTCACCACGGTTCCTGTTGCCACTTCACGAATCTCCAGATATCGCTCATTCACTTCTTCCAAGATGGGAACGGTCACTTTTTCCGGCAAGACAGACAGCGAAGACTGAGCGGTTGAAGCGGTTGATTCAACTTTGCCTGTCACCACTGAAACATCGGGAATGCCAACGAGCAAACTTTCATCGTCGTTACTGAAGTAAGTTCGTTTCTCGATTTCAACGCGGTATTTTTCGCTGAGGTGGTCTACCAGGTCATCTGCAATGGCAACAATGAGACGGTTATGCACCGCCGACCAGAATTCCGGATCTTCAAGAAAGGGATTCATCCCAGGAAAGGGCGATGTCATCGCACAACCTCAGTTGACCTTAGCTTCTATGATATCAATTGCACTGATTCAAGGAATTTCATGAGGTATGTGTGGAGAGGGGGCTTCGGTTAAGATTTCTCCAACGCGATCGCGATCGTCGAGTTTGGAACCAACGAGATCAAGGTTGACCGATTTTGCTGCGCTAGAGAAAGAGTATCGATTGGGTCAGGCAACTGCGTATCCGATGTGTGGGCGAATGTGGGGCGGATGAAACGCGAGAACAATGTGATCTTTGGGAACTCCCACGGTGACAAGTTAATCAGTGATGCCGTGATCGAGTCCGTCATGATGGAGCCAGATTTTACCGTTGCGAATTTCGGCTTTTTGGCTAATCGCTCGATTGATAAAAATGGAGAAATTTTAAGGTTTCGCGCATTGTCGTTGGATCAAGAGATGATCAGTCTCAAAGACTTGACTCAAATAATCTAAAGCCTTGCGAACGCGATCGATCTTAATTTGATGCGTTTCTCGAATGACTCGTAAAACATGAGCTTCAACAAGATTGGCAAACGAGAGTTCAGGCTGATTCGGATCAGGGCGTTGAATCAGTGGCTCAAATTGCTGTTGCCCCTTTTGAGTTGAATAAGAGCGCCCGTTAATCCACGACCGCAGCGTACCCAGAGGCATTCGCACGTATCGAGCGGCATCTGCCACCGAATACGCTGGCACGTTATGGATTTCGGCATTCCAATTCAACGCAGAGCTTTTTCGGAAAAATAGTAATAGATCTTATATTCTAAGCATACCGACTCTAAGTGGAAACGATCAGAATTTTCTTCCTTTGAAGGCTCTACTGGGGGAAGTTTGGGGGGATTTTTGGAAGCGATCGCGCAAACTCATTCGCAGACAGCACTTTTATCTGATGACCCCGATCTTGGGGTAGTAGGGGTCGTGGGTTCAAATCCCGCCGCTCCGATTAGATGAAAGCCTTGCAGGGCAATACTTGCAGGGCTTTTCTCGTGCAAAGGGGACTTCGGCATTGCGGTAGAATTGGTACAGAATCTAGTACGATTTACCTCGATTTGGAGCGTTAATTGGCACTGGATTGGAACTCAAATTGCCTCGAAACTACCCCCTAGTCAGCGAGTGCCAATATGCCCCAATCAAAAGCCCAAGCCGGAAAAGTTGAAATTCTGGTTCAAAGCGATCGCCTTCGATTGCGCTGGTCCTGGATCAAATCATTAGGCGGCGACGGCAGGCGTTATGTTCTGCCTTTAAGACTGCCGGATACCCCTGTGAATCGAAAAGTGGCTCAGACGAAAGCCCAAATCATTGAGCAGGATTTAGCCACCAATCACTTCGACCCCACACTCAACAAGTACCGTGTGCAGCAATCGACGACAAGGCTGACCGTGGTTGCTCTGTTTGAACGGTATATGGAGGCGAAGACGCCGCACGTTTACAAGTCCACGTTGATTAAGTACCGGGGCTTGCTGTCACATCTTAAGAAGCATTTCCGCGCGAAACCTGCCAATGCGATCGGACAAGTTGAAACGATTGTATTTCGCGACTGGCTGACAAACTCAGAGAAGCTAGAGCCAATTACCGTAAAAGATAAGCTGTATCTTATTTCGGCTTGCTGGGACTGGGCAGTTTTAGAAAAGATGTGCCCGGATAATCCTTGGTTGCCTGTCGTGTCCTCGTTCAAAGTGCCACCCAAGCAGAAACCGAAGCCCTTTACTCGTGACGAAATTAAAATGATCGTGCAGGGGTTTCGCACCGATCCTGAATATTGCTTCTATGGCGATTTCGTGGAGTTTTTCTTATCGATTGGATGTCGGACAGGCGAAGCGGTTGCGCTGTTATGGAAGCATGTGAGTGATGATTGTGGAACAGTCTGGATTGGTGAGAGCGTAACTGTGGATGGAGATCGCAAGGCGGAGAAACGGTATCGGGCGCGATCTCTGCCTTTGCCAGATCGACTCAAGGCATTGCTTCTGGCTCGTCGCCCTGCCAAGGTCGATCCCGAAGCTCCTATTTTTTCATCACGACGAGGGAAAATAATTAGTACCCGGAATTTTGCGAAGCGAGCTTGGAGAACGGTGCTGGAGAAATTGAGCATCGATTATCGTCGTCCCTACACGAGCCGTCGAACATCCGCAACGATCAGTTATGAGTATGGGGAAAATCCAGCGATCGTAGCGCGTCGATTAGGGCATGATCCGAGGACGTTGTTTCGCAATTACCTGGACGATGGAGAAGGATATATTACACCACCACCGGATTTGCTAGCGGACTAGGAAATAATTCATGCCCCATCCAAGCTAGATGTAGAGCATCTAAATCGTGACAAGTTCTAGCTCTTTGTTGTGCTGATTCTGATTGCGACTTCTTGAATTTCTGCTGCGATCGCTCGAAATACTTCATCTTGATTGTCCCAAAGAGTGACAGCCAGACCGTTTTTGGGTAGGACGGGTATGTTGCCAAAAAGTTCTCCGGTTAAGTTCACAGGACGCAGCAAAATAGGGATAACATGAGCCTCGCCTGCTTGGTGTCGTGCGATCGCTCGTCGAATTTCTACTTCATAGCAATGGTCATCTGCCACTGAGTCAGGGCTGATTAGCAGCAGAATGATATCAGCCGTATTGAGGCGATCGTTAATCACTTGTTCTCGCTCTTCTCCAGGGAGAATTTTACGATGATCCCAGCTTGTAATAGCGTCTTGGCGTTTGAGTACGTCCAGATGTTTAACGAGTTCATTTTGTAGAAGTTCATCGTTTGAAGCATAGGAAAAGTAGATAGCAACGGTTTTGCCTGAAGGAATAAGACCTTGAGCAACTTCGTGATTGTAAAACTTGTAGCGGCTTTGAATGGTTGGAATTACCCAAGCAATCTGCTCAATGTAATTCCTGGTAGCTATGTTTTGCAAAACTCGTAACTTGCTTGCCGCAATTTCGGGATGACATCCAACAAGAACTAAAGCAACCCTGTTGGAGAAATATCGATCTGCTCTATACTGCCCTGGGTTTTCTAATGCTTCTACCAGCCAATTGCACATATCGTGATCAGCCAACTCAGATAGAATTTTAATCACTTCGTTTGTTGATTCCTGTCCTGCATCAATTAGTGCTTGACGCAGGTAGGGCAGCACTGCTGCTCTGCCGAGCTTACCAAGCTCAACAGCAGCAGTTTGCCATCCTTCCTCTGTTAACTGAACTATATTCCATAAGGGTTCTTTCACGTTGAGTTTTGCCAAGCATCTGATCGCTTGTATCCGACTGAAGTAGCTTTTATTCAGAGCAATCAATAGTTCTGGAATAGATTCTCGCCTGCCAAAATTACTTAATGAAAATGCTGCTTCTCTACGAACGTCTGAATTATCATCAGAACGCAAAACAATTAGTAAGTGTGAGATCGCCTCTTCATGATTAACACATCCTAGAGCCTGAGTAGCCATTAATCGGATATGTGCCCAATTATCCTTCTCAATAGACCTTTCCAGAAATTTACAAGCGTTACTGCTCCTGAATTTGAGGGCGATCTTACCAGGATAGTTACTGAACGCAATCCTGCGGGTTTGCGGCAGTTTCTATTAGAAATGAACTCTCAAGATTGAAGACTTACATTGGCATCACCTCCAGTTTTTCCTACTTGTTTAAACAGGCAGTTCAATCGCCCCTAATCGCAGTGGCACTAATCCACAAATGGCTAGGATTACCTCTGCATAATGGTCTTTTCTCAACCGCATCACCTCTTTGGCAGCGCGGAAGATTTTCAGATGACGCATCAGATGTTCAATCACAATCCGTTCGCCTGCAAAAATGCGATTGGCTTCGGTTTGAGCTTCACTGAGTTCACGTCCTTTGGGCTTCTTGTGCGGGGTGCGAGTACGGTCTGCCCCTTGATACGCTTTATCCCCCGCAAAGGTCTGCTGGGTGCGAAACCGCGATTGTTGTTGCCGAAATAAGGTGACATCCGCACTCGGACCGGGATGAGCAACGATGGCATCAACAATATCGCTGCCATCGGGCAAGCCAATCACCGATTGTTTATAGGTCGTCTGCTTCTTTTTGCCAGAGTAGTGTTGCTTCTGGAGGTCTGAGTCACCCGGACGTTGACGCACCTGCTCAGTGCTATCGACAATCAACTCCCACTCCACCAGCATCTCGGTGATCACTGACCAAGCTGCCTCGCAATCCTCAAATTCCTCACACAGACTCGCAGGCAGCGCTTGACGCAAAAACTCCACCCAATAGTGCGTCACGGCATGAGCTTGACTCGAACTCACCTCAAACGTTAAACCTAAAATTTCAAAGGTCGGATAGTGTCGCAAGTAGTACAAGCACAGCAGGATCTCGGTTTCAGTCCTCAACATGGTGGGACGACCTGCGCCAGCAGCATTGACTCGAATCTTGCGAGCATCCTGTTGGGCAATGGATTCCGCTTCTAACTGTTGCAGATAGCTGATTAACGAGGACAATTGCTCATATTCAATTCCCAAAAGGGAGCGACTGCGATGCGGAGAAGTCTGGATATAATGAAATAGATTTTTCATGGGATGGTGAGCGGTAAAAATTCCGTTTTACCATCTTTTTTCTGCCTAATTTAATTTTTGAATACGTCTAATAGATAAGTTAGGCTTTGCGGAAGTCATCCCAAGCTTTACCGCTTCAGCGAGTGTAGGGAGAGCGGAAGTATTCCCCAGACTGCCCAAAGTGAAGGCAGCAGTTCTAGCGATATCGGAATTTTTATGAGTCAGCAATTGTTCTAGTCGGCTTTGATCTTCAATTCTTCTATTGATAAGCCTCTTTTTGACTTCATCACGAAGTTTTGAGTCAGGATGCGCGACAAAATTAATTAGTGTCTGAGTGACAAGCTCACTCGTCGATTTCCCTAGTAGCTCAATTAGGCGTATCTGAATAGATACATTTTGTTCTTGTTCTAAAATTTCTACTAATTGGGGAACAAACGGTTCAAGAGAGTTTCTATCAGCTGCTCCAACTAAATTGAATAGATAGTTTTTATCGCTTTGAATTTCTGGATTTCTCAGTTCATGTATCAGTAGTTCGAGACATGCTTGACCATCAAGCTTCATAAGTAGACTTGGTGCTTGAGTTACCGTCCATATCAAGACGTTTCCGCTTCTTCGATCCGCCAGTAGCTTACTACGAAGAAAAATGATTGCTTTCTGTGGAGCGATATATGCTAATGCCTCAATATGAGCCATCCAGGTAACAGCTGTTGGGTCATTATCTCTAAAGGATAGTTGAGCAAAAAATACTGAATCAATCTCTTTTAATCTATTTACAAGAAAATCAATTACGGCTTGGTCGCTAGTCTGTCCCACAAAATTTGCAGCGATTCGGGTGACATTGATATCCTGACTATTCAATGCTTGAAGAAGCGATGGAAGAACTTCTTTCGATCGTGTTCTTCCCCAAAGCTCTACTCTCAACCACTCTGGCAGATTTCGACTGTCTATTAATTGATTAGTTAGCTCTACAGTCTTCTTGTGAAACTGCGGACTAGCTGCACCTGCTAATCTCGTGCCTAGTAATAAATCGACCTCCAGCGCCAACTTGACCACACGTTGGGCTTGAAGTTCTTCTTTTACCAAGGTCAACATTAAAGCGATTGCCTCAGTCCACTTCACAGTGCTGATCTAGTTGTTTTAAGTGCTTGCGATACTGGACGAGGAAGAATTACTGGAGATGGTATTGTTGGACTCTCGCGATCGTTCATTGCTGCCGGAGTTCCTAGCGTGGTTGTTTCGCTCTGGACAATTCCTGATGCTCCGACCGCAGATTTGATGAAAGAGTTTTATCAACAACTCCAACGTAATCCCGATAAGGCACAGGCTCTCCGACAGGCAATGCTGATGATGCTCAAAACACATCCAGAGCCGAAACAATGGGCAGGATTTACTCTTATCGGTGAACCTTAGTAGAACTAGACTCTTGCTCTAGCAATAGGCAACATACATCGAGTTTTTTAACTTGAGCCATTCCCAAATTGCGCCTTGCTCATTTAGAATTTATAACTTTGCGCTCAAGAGGGTATGCAATCAACTTGATCCAGACTTCCAACCTGCTTCAGTACAACGACCAGGTTGATTGTTCGGCGGAAGACACCAAACTGCTTTTCCATCGAAGACGGCACCCGGTTGAATTGGAGTCAATTCGTATAGTTCTCGCCAAGGTAGTGCGCCACTCTCAATCACAGGACGATACTGATTGCCTTTGATGTCGATCGCATGAACAGTGCCGCTTTGAATATAGCGCCCCTCTTTGATAGCGGACGATGAAAGAGACGAGGTTAGTTCTGCCTCACACATTGCTTCTTTCGTTTTGCATCCTTTCGCAATTTGACCATTTTTAGAGAGCTTTGTGACCACATTTTTAGGGAACTTGGTCTTAGGATCTTGGATTTTTTTGAACTGGAAACGGCTTCCATCGCTCAGACGAACCAGATTGGAGAACTGCCCTCGGTAATCAATTGTTGGGTGGTCAGAGCCAAACGATCGAATCACAGTCGTTCCATCAATTGCGATCGCGACCAGCTTTGTCGTTTCAGGTTTACCTTCAAAGTTCACGAATCGTGTTCCAACGAATGGGAGATCTTTGGCAGGAGGTTGGGGAGACTCTTTCGCAGGAGGTTGGGAAATTTGAGTGCAAGCAGAAAGACCGATCGAAACTGTAAGGAATGCGATCATAATGCCTGAAAAATAGCGCCTCTGAGGTTCGGACATAATCTTGTGATTTGGCTGTAACTCTCTTGTGGGCACCTCGAAAAATTAGATTAAGAGCCGGGAAGATAGCGATAAAGAGTGTCAGGGTAGAAGCAGCGTCACTTGGAGAATGTCACCAATGGGACAAGGATTCGGCAAAGAGAGAATCGAACAACGTCAGACCAAACTAGAACAGAAGAAAGACCTGTTAGTGCGCTTAGGTGAAGTAATTGAGTGGGAAGCGTTTCGAGCGAGTCTAGAACGGGTGCATGAAAAGCCGCGTAAGAGCAGAGCGGGACGCAAAACGCATGATGTGATTTTGATGTTCAAGCTGCTGATATTGCAGCAGTTATACAACATTAGTGATGAAGAACTAGAGTATCAAGTGAATGACCGACTCTCATTCATGCGATTTTTGGGATTGAGCATCGGGGATGTCGTCCCGGATGCGACGAGTGTTTGGTTATTCCGCAAACAGTTGCGCGAGTTGGGACTGATTGAAGCCTTGTTTGAGCAGTTTGATGGATATCTGCGAACCCAGGGGTATCAAGCCAAAGGGGGGCAGATCGTGGATGCGACGTTGATTCCGGTTCCGAAACAGCACAACCGCAAGGAGGATACCGAACAGCTAGAGCAAGGGGAGATTCCGACTGGTTGGAGCGAGCATCCGAAACGGTTTGAGCAGCGAGACTTGGATGCACGGTGGACAAAGAAGCACGGCAAAAGCTACTTCGGCTACAAGAGTCACATCAGCATTGATGTCGAGCATGGTTTTATTCGGCGTTATGCGGTCACGGATGCGTCAGTGCATGATTCTCAGATGCTGGAGCAACTGTTGGATGATGACAACGAAACGGATGCGGTGTGGGGAGATAGTGCGTATCGGTCTGAGGTAATTGAAGCCGTCCTTGACCTGTTGCAGTTTGAGAGCCACATTCATGAACGTGCTTACCGCAATCATCCGCTGACCGAACAACAGCAAGCAGACAATCGTGAGCGCTCCAGGGTTCGTGCCAAGGTCGAACACGTCTTTGGCAACTGGATCATGACAATGGGAGGTAAGATTGTGCGCTCGATTGGGCTGGATGCGGCAACAGCTCACTTGGGACCGAAGCATCTGACTTACAATTTCAAGCGATTAGTGTGTCATCAGGCTCAAATCGTAGCCTAAAACAGGCAGGAATGCAGCGATGATACTCATGTAAAAGTTACGCTTGGGTGTGTTGCGTCTATACTACGACATCGGTAGTCCAGAAATGAATTTTTCGAGGTTCCCTTGTGTAGGTTTAGAGTTCATGAATCGAGAGGTTATGCAGGGGTGAGATTGGGCTTGCATAACCTCTCGAAATGCAATACCTACTCACAAGAGATCGTGGCAATACTCACCTCAACTGAGGCTGACGTTTCTACTGCTCATTAATTCGGCAACAACAAACATGAAAAATATTCAGGTCATTGACTGTGCACTTAACTGTGCTTACGACATCTACGCCGTCACTGAAGAGGAATTTCTCAAAATCTTTCCAGCACCAGAGCAGGACATTCAGTTCAATGAAGACATCGAAAATGATGAAGAGATCAAACAGATTTTGGCTCGAATGTGGAAGAGGCGCGTGAACAAACCAGAGACTCAAGGGATTCATGGCACTCTGTTCTACCAATTTCCTGAAAAGAAGCGGTTTTACCCCAATAAACGAGAGCATGACCTAACTCTAAAGCGGGGTAGACCTTCTTAAATTTCTGTGAGCTTGCATAACCTTCCTCAATGTGGAACTTAAACCCACACAAGAGCAACCCAAGTTGCTTTTAATCATTATCAACTTGCATTCATTTCCAGAAGTATCCATGAATCTCGTCAGATGCTCTTCTCTATCTACAAAACTCGCTTTGCCTGCTTTCTCGATCGCTGTCACCTTAACCAGTGCCGTAATCTCGAACGTGCCAGCACACGCAGGAAATATTTGCCCTCCAGGGACATATCAGCAAGGTGGGGGCAATGCAGGATGGATCGGTTGTGCCCCAATCCCAGGGAATGATCCGGCTCCGAGTCAACCTTCTCGACCCTCTGGGTACTGGAAGCACTCTCATGGTGCGCTCGTTTGGGGAAACTATCCGGATGGTAGACCCAATTTTGCTTGGACAGCGGAGTATAACAGCCGAGAACAAGCAAAAATTGATGCAATGAATCTCTGCACGACCAAACTTCAAAATTGTCGTCTTGCCAATGAGTTTAGCAATGGATTTTTGGTGGTTGTGAAGGACAGCAAAGGAACTTTATATCAGGGTTTTCATGAAAAGCGCCGTCGAGCAGAACGCAATGCTCGTAGAGCCTGTCAATCGGCTGGCGGAAAAGATTGCAAGGTTGAACAAATTGTGAATAGTTCGCCCAGGTTCTACCGATACTAGCAATTTGTAAGGACTCGGAAGTGCGTTGAGAAGAAAATTTCTGAACTGCATCTCCTCGCGATCGCAATACTCTATACCGATTCATAGGTAATCCACGATGCTCGATGTATAAACCTCTCTCTATCATCTTTCTGACCTTGCTGTCTTTCGTTAGCACTCCGACGGTCAGCCTTGCTCAAGCCTGTGTCGGTCTTGATGGAGCTTCTGTTTCTAACCCATCTCCTGATTCTCAAATCGCTAAAAGTCAGCAAAGTAGAGAAATGGCGGAGATAGCAGTAGCATTGTTCAGAGCGGGTCAACCGAACCGAGCCGCTCAGGTAAATGAACAGATTTGATCGCGCTTCAAGTTAGAACCGAAAGATCTCACAACCTTAGTGATGATTCAGTATTTGATGGCTGGAGATCAGGCTGCCGCGACTGCACAACTGCCCAAGCTTGAACTCACTGGATTTGGAGATATCGACGCGATTTTTCTTGCGACGCGTACTTTACCTGAGAAGAATCAGGTTGATTGGATGCTGAACGTAGTTGACCGACTTCCAATTAATAACGGCAAACTACTTTGGTGGATAGTTCTTGCAGAGCTTTATCCGAATCGCCCTGAGACTCGGAAAATTGCAGAAAAGATGCGATTGCTCCTGACAGAAGAAGATCGGCTTTCTGAGTGGGTTAATTTGGCAGTTGTCTATCGTCAGGCAGGAGATTTTGAGGCAGCGCGATCGCTGTTAGAATTTTTAGCCAAGCAAGCGCCATCGGACGCTCGGGATATATCAAGTCGGATCAAAATTGCTCAGGAATTTGCACACATTGGTCAGCCGAAACGGGCACTCACTGAACTCAATCAACTAAACAGCGAGATCGCACCAGGTCAACTTTCGACTCATCCTGACTGGACTCATCACCTTGCTCTTGCTCACGCTGCAATTAACAATCTCACAGCAGTCTCAGATCTGCTCCAGAAACTTTCTGATAAAGCTGATCCAGACTCTTTTAGTTTTCATGCTAAAGATGTCACTCGATCCGCGATCGCACGACAATTTGCAGAGCAAGGTAATTCTCAACAAAGCCAAAAATTTCTGCTCTCGATTAAAGATTCTCAACTGCAAGGAGAAACGGCTCAAAAGATTGTCCATCATTTTCTTCAAAAAGAACAATGGAGAAAGGCTGCTGCCATCTCAGCTTTTGTAGAGCCAAAACTGCAAGCGCTGATCACCTACAAAGCAGCACAAGCGAATCAGACCGCCATCAGTGATCGCATTGTTTCAGCGATGCGAGGTCAGGATATGGACATTACGCTGTTACTGCAAACAACTTATGTACTGAATCAAGTCGGCTACTACACCAAATCACGCCCGTTACTCAAAGAGGCATTAGCATTCATCACTGAGCAAAAGATCCAACCGCTCAGATACAAAGTCGCAGTGCAATTCGCCGATGCAGGTGAACTTGAGCAAGCCAATCAATTGTTAGATGAACAGGCTCGGAACTTTGAAAAACTATCGCGAGCGCAAAAAACCAGTCTCTCAATGTTTGATCCGCTACTGCTCGACGCACCCAATCCGGATGAATCAGCACTATGGCGATTCTTTGAGCATGTCCGGCTCAAAGCCCCAGATTTCAAACCAACTCAGCGAAATTCATCAAAGATTGAAGCAGTTCCAGTTCAGCGATCGCGAGAAGGTTCCATCGTGATGAATTTGGGAAGTCTAGCAACGTTTTACAGTCGCGCCCGTAACTTTGCGAAAGCCGATCAGTTTCTCCAGCGTATTCCTGATCAATACTGCGATTTCAAAGCATCGATTCTTGAATTTGTAGTTTCAGAAGCGATTGCAGCAAAACAACCCGATGAAGCTCAGAAATTACTTACAAAGTATTCTCGTCCTACAAATACGATGCGGAAAAGTTTGATTGCGATCGCGAATCTCTATCTAGATCAAAAGCAAACCGCAAAAGCGATCGCGCTTCTAGAACAAGCCCTGAACTTGAAATCATCTTGACCTGTATTCTAAGGACTAAACATGAAACTAGCCAACTGGTTCACAATTTGCAGTAGTCTCGTTCTCTTGCCCGCGCTTGTACGAGCACAGCCCACTTCCGAAGCCTCTCAGCAGATTGTGGGACGCTGGGAAGGGATTTACAAAGAAACGAAAATGTCGATGCCACTTATCTTTCGCTTTACATCAACCGGGAAACTCGTCGTTGCTGTTCCGGCTGGAAATCGGCAAGGACTACGAGCATATTGGGCGAACTATCAGCTAGATCCAAAACCTAACCCCATGCATATCGATCTGAGCTTTGAGGGCGATCATAACGTGATTCAGACGATTGTAGAAATCCCGAATCCGCGAACTTTGAAGTTACAACTGCGCCCAACAGAATCTTCTCGCAAGCGCCCAATCGCTTTTCGAGATGAAGTACAGTTCCAAAAGGTTTCAGAAACAGCGATCGTACCTCTAACCCAACTGTCAGAGGCAGAACGATCTAACTCTGGTGAAGGGCAATTTGTCATGACAACTTTGATCCAATCTGCAATTCTGCATCGAGTTGAAACTGATCAGTTTGCAAAGCATCTGATTGAACTTGGACTAAATTCCACATCAACGCAAAACTACCGCTTTCAGCTTTCATCCAAAGGGAATCAACTGGTATTGATTGCTCGTCCGAAAAAAGCAGGCATAAAAAGCTATATCGCAGTCATCTCCTCAGAACCTTCAAGAGATCAAGGTAGTACACAGTTAGGCGCGGCTGCAACGATTTGCCAGTCCGTTCGAGCTTCAACGATCGCACCTCCCATGCCCAAAGTCAGCCCCCGCAATTCTGACAGAGCTCATCCCATCATTACTTGTGGCTCTGGCTCTGCACCTTTATCGTTCTAATTTTCAAATAAGAGTGCTAGGGTAGCAATGTCTTCAGTGTCGATCGCACTTGGTTCACCCATTTCTAGATAGCTATTAATGCCAATTAAGAGTGCAAGCTTACGAGGGCTAGGTTGAGCAAGAACTTGCCCATATTAAATGGCTTGAGCAAGATACATTAACCTGCTGCTTGCAGAAAATGGCAATGGTTCATAATGCCTCCCCAATCAGCGTGAATGCTGCCCAGTCTTTTGGGTTTGGGTGGGCTTTGAGTGTTGCTAACATTGCTTGACGGAGTGCTTGTGCTTTATCTGGATTGCGCTGTAGCTGCTGATAGAATGCTTTCATTAGGTCAGAGGTAGGTGCATCGGGAACTGCCCAGAGCGAGACAATCACGCTGGGAACTCCTGCTGCGATAAACGATCGAGAGAGTCCGACGACTCCATCTCCTGTCACTCTTCCTCGTCCCGTATCACAAGCACTCAAGACGACCAAATCTGCATGAAGTTTCAGTTGTGCAATTTCCTCAGCCGTGAGGATGCCGCTATCTTTTTCAAATGGAGCAAGAGCGAGCCAACTTCTGAATCCATTACGATCGTCAAATGATCCATGTGTTGCTAGATGAATGATCTTCGCATCTAGCATTTGCTTCAAGACAGTTTTTTTCGTTCCTTGTTTGCCAGTAATTGCTTGTGTGTTGAATAGAGACGCGATCGTCATTGCTTCCTGCTCAGCATTGGGCAAATTTGATAGCTGTTTAACTTGGGATGAATTTGGATCATTGGGCATGAAAGGATTGCCTACAATCAGCGCATCTTTCCCTCGTGGACGGGATTTGAGGGCACGAGTTTTATCTAGGAGTTGAATCGAGGAAGCGGTGCGAAGCGTATGTTTCTCAATCAAATACTTACCATTTGCCGCTTTGAGGGCAGGAAAAGGAACGAGAAAAAGAGTGCGATCGGGAATAAACACAACATGCTGATTCGGATCAGTCGGGAGGAGAGATGCGATCGGTTCAATGAGTAACTTATGTAGTACTTTGAAATTCTCATCTGAATCAGACTGGCTACAAGGATTCTTTTGAGCCGTTTCATCGACAATCAGCCAATCAGATTGAGCACTCCGAACGCCGATCGAATTTCGACTGTTGCCAATCAGTTGAGCAATTTGTGAACATTGCTTAGGTAGAGCAGTTGTCAGATCGACCTGTCGAAATGAGACTTTGCCATTCGGCTGAATCACCCAGATGTATAGCTGTGTTTCTTTACCTCGATCGTAGATTGTGGAGTACTCGACTAACGTTGCATTCTGCGATCGCGCAATTTGAGTCAAGGTGTTGAGGTCGGGAGCATTGCGAGTCGTCTGTGAAGTGTTGGGTTGGAGTTGCTGACTGAGTCGTTCAATCAAAGCTTTTGTTCTTCCCCATTCTGAGACAGTCAGCGCTTTTTCAGGTTGGTTTTGAGCAATCAAAGCTTGTTGCAACCAACGATAGCTGCCGGATTGGATTTCAAACACTGAGATTTTAGCCGCTTCAGAAAGCCGATCTAATCGAATCGATTCATACAGTGCGATCGCAGCTCGTAAAGACTGCTCGGCTTGAGCAAACTGGCGAGTTCTGATCTGCATGATGCCTAAATTATTCAGCGTTGTCGCTTCACCATCGCGATTTTTGATCGCTCGAAAAATGAGCAGTGCTTGTTGGTAAGCTGCGATCGCGTCCTCATAGCGAGAAAGGGCAGAGTCAATAGCACCGCGATTTGAGAGAATTTGCGCTTCGCCATCGCGATTTTTGATCGCCCTAAAAATGGGCAGTGCTTGACGATAGTCTGCCAGGGCTTCGTCATAGCGATTCAGAGAGAAATAGATCACTCCTCGACTCAGTAGCATTTTTGCTTCTGAACTTCGATCTCCAAGCTTCTGATACATTGGAAGAACTTCGTCATAGGCTGCGAGTGCTTCTTTGTATCGAAACAGGTTGGAGTAAACTGCTGCTCGATTGGTGAGTGCTTGTTGTTCACCTTTTTGATCTTTGAGTTCTCGAAACATGAAGAGTGCAAGGTTGAAAGTGATCAGCGCATCTTCGTATTGTCCAAGCTGACTGTAAGCAATGCCTTGATTCATGGATGCCCCTGACGCATTCGCCCGATCTTTGAGTTCTCCGAAAATTGTGATCGCTTGATCAAAAGCTTCGATCGCATCTGCATGTCGAGAAAGACCGAGATAAACATTGCCTCGGTTTCTGATTGCTCTTGCTTCACCATGTCGATCGTTGAGTTCCCGATAGATGGGAATGACTCTGCTGAATGCTGCGAGGGCTTCCTCATATCGAGAAGTGGAACTGTAAATAAATCCCAGATTCATGGTAGCTCTTGCTTCGCTGCTGCGGTCTTTGACTGCTTGGAAGAGTTGTATGGCTGCTTTATAAGCTGCGAGTGCTTTGTCAGGCTGGGAAAGGTCATCATAGGCATTGCCCAAATTGGTGAGAGTTTTCCCTTGCCATTGGCGATCGCCAATGTCTTGATAAATCTTTGCAGCTTGCGCCCAAAGCGCGATCGCACGACCAATCTGTTTGGCTTCGTAAGATTGAACGCCCTCACGAAATAAGCGATCGGCTTCTGCTGTGCGATTGCTCTGTTGAGCTTGAGTAATAGTGGTTTGAGCCGATGCAAATTGAGCACTGATTCCAGTTAAGAACAGTGCAACAATAAGCCCACTCGTTAAGCTCAAGGATTTGAGAAAGCATCGCATCGCTTAGTCCTCGATCGTCTAGCTTGTACGTTAGAAGAAAAATTAGCACCGGGATTTTTTCTTCTTCTCATTTAAACTACGGAATTCCGAAAATTTACCGGGAAATCTTGAAATTTAATTCGGCAGGCGGATATTATAGAGAAAATCGCGATCGCACAACGATAGGGCTACATAACCTCTCCTACAGATAAACCTAATTAGAGAGTAGGTAAGTATAATTCATATGCAGCGCAAAAATTGCTTAATTCTCAACTTTGCGATCGTCAGTCTAATTACAATTTTGTTGATTCGCGATCGCTCAATCAACGAATTATTTCAAGTCTCACTTGATCAGAAAACCCAATCCTCGATCACACTCCCAGGATATCAATTAGATTGCCAGCAAGCAGACACACTGTACTGTAAGGTTAATCTTGCCAATTCGCCATTAATCATTGAGAATCCATCTAATAGCAACTGTAAGGCAACCTATGGAAAGCAAGTTTTACCTTGCTACCGAGTGCAAGCATCAGCGTTCGATACCTTATACATTAAAAATTTATATCTCAGTCAACAGCAGCAGGCAATGATTAATCTGCAAATTAGAATGAGAGCGATCGCAAGTCTGAGAATTCTAGAAAATGGAGTAGAGAACGGAATATTTCTACTCGCAATGCTGACTCTTCTATCGATCCTGAGTGGAATTAATGCGGTTGAAGCGTTTCGGGCTTGGTGTCACCAGCACTATCCCCAACATCGCCAATTTCAGGTTCTAGCTGCCATGATCGGAGGAATTGCGATCCCTGTACTTCTATCCTTCTACTTTTTCCAACTTCTCATCACCTTTGGATATGTTGGCTGATGATATTCAAATTTATTAGACCTGTTGGGAAATAAGTGATAATAGACAAGAGAACCGTCATCTTACCCGATGCTAAACCTTGAACGCGCACTGAACCAAGACCGACTGCTGCGAGCATTGACAGGGCTAAATCGCAAAGCTTTTGATGCCTTGCTGCCGAGTTTTGAGCAGGCGTATGAGGTAAGTCGAGTAGCAGCAAAGCCCGTGCGAAAACGAGCAAGGGGAGGTGGACGCAAAGCGAGACTGCAAAGCATAGAAGCGAAGCTGTTCTATATTTTGCTCTACTTCAAGTGCTACCCGACGTTTGATTTAGCGGGAATTTTGTTTGACCTGGACCGCTCCCAAACACACGAATGGATGCACGAACTGCAACCTGTTCTTGAAGCAGCGTTGGGTCATGAGATGGTGCTACCAGAGCGCAAGCTGCGGAGTATTGAAGCGTTCCTAGAAATGTTTCCAGGTGTGGAGCGGGTGATGATTGATGGGACAGAGCGCCCGATTCAACGTCCGCAAGATCCAGACACTCAGACGCAGAACTACTCCGGCAAAAAGCGCCGACATACTCGCAAGCATCTTGCGGCAGTAGACCAAACCAAGCGAGTGTTAGTGTTGAGTCCATCTCGTGAGGGAAAGCTCCACGATAAGCGATTTGAAGCGGAAGAGGAGATCGCTTTTCATATCCCGGATGAGATCCCAATCGAGGTAGATTTAGGCTTTCAAGGCTTGCAATCCGAGTATGTCAATATTCGTATTCCACACAAGAAACCGAGAGGAGGTGAGCTAAGCGAGGAACAGAAACAAGAAAATCGCAGTTTGAGCCAATCGCGAGTTGTCTGTGAAAATGCGTTTGCAGGCATCAAGCGTTATGGGGCGGCGAGTGCGATTTATCGGAATCGCACACAAGATTTTGATGACCGTTTGATGCTGACTGCTGCCGGACTCTGGAACTTTTACTTGATCGCTGCTTAACCTGATGGCAAAAAGCAGGAATTTCACAACTCTACAACTTATTCCCCAACAACTCTATTCCTGATCGATGAGCTTGACTAAGATGTTGCTACTTCTCAATTTTATTCATGTGGTTGCTGCATTCAGTGCGATCGCATCTCTTCTAGGATTTGCAGGGGCGCTCTGGTGGCGTTTTGAACTCTTGGATCATCCTCGACCTCAATATTGCCTAGCACTTATTGCAGCATTACTCGTCGGATTGTTACTCCAACAAAAATGGTCGATCGTATGGTTCATTCCATTAATGCTAAATCTAGCCTTGTTAGCACCGCTCTTTTTCGCACCGTTTAAGGTTGACCAAAATTCTCAAGCTCCAACGATACGACTTCTTCATGCAAATCTCGATCGCCATAATTCTCAGCCTGAGCAAGCCATCCGCTACCTGAAGCAGCAATCTGTCGATTTGATGCTTTTACAAGAGATTACCCCTGCTTGGCTAGCTCGGCTTCAGGCTGAGCTACCAGAGTATCAGATTCTTAAAGCAGAAGCACTCGATAATACTTTAGGCAGCGCCATATTAGTCCCTCAACAAAATCAGCAGATTAAAGTTGAGCAAGTCCAAGTCATCCACTTGCCGAAAGATAGCGATCGACCTTTACTCGAAACGACTGTGACTTATGCTGGAAGACCACTTGTGATTCTAAGCTATCATGTGATTCGTCCTCGCAGTCCGAAAACCTCTGCCTATCAAGAGATTGAGTTTGATTCAGTCTCTACTTGGAGCCAAGCTCAGCTCCACCAACAGAAGCGCGTCGTTGTCATTGGAGACTTTAATAGCACTGCTTGGTCGGTTCGACTGCGACGATTGGAGAAAGACAGCCAACTGTTGAATTCACAACGAGGGTTTGGATTTCAACCCACTTGGTCGGCTGAATTTCCGCCATTGATGAAGATTGCGATCGACCACTGTTTTCATGATCGATCATTGGTCACAGTTCAGCGATCGATTGGATCAGCGATCGGTTCAGACCATCTCCCCTTTCTTGTAGAATTACGTAATCAGTAGCGAGTTATCGCTCTAAAATTCGCAAGTCTTGTGTCAAGTGCCAGCATCCATTGTGATGCTCAAAAACATAGCCACCTGCTGCTGACTGTTTGTCGGCTTCAACCCAAGCAGCACCCTCTACATTGCGATAGGTCGCTGCATAATAATCAACCCGAAACTTACGATCGCTGATTTCCCGAAATGCAAGCCGTACAAATTCACGTGCTTTGAGTCGCGTGACGAAAGATTTATCAGGAAAAGAGACATCTAGCCTTAGTCTCATGCGATTCGGTTGATTGTTGAGAGTCTGCTCTTGGTCGATAAAGCTTCGATTCATACGATCGACATAGATCCAACCTTGATTCAACCCTAAACGGAATGCTTGATACAATTTCTTGTTAATTGAAAAAGACACTCGATCGGGCTGCTCATAGCTCGCAATTTTGACCTCTGACCCAGTGTAAGTATTACGCACCTCATTCTTTTGGTCGTCATATCCTCGCACAAAGTTCACGAAGAAATCTTGGTAGGCACTGGGTTCGCAATATTTAGGTTGCTTTGCTTTGACTGATACCCAACCTTTTGCAGTACATTCTACGGTTTCATAGTCTTCGAGTCGTGCATTGTAAGGATCAATGTCCGATCGACACCAGTAACGATCGTCATAGAAGAAAATACCTTCGTTGATAGGTTGTGGCTCTGAAGGGGTCAGCGATCGCTCTGATGAATCGCTGACAATCATACGATTGTTTTGAATTTCGATCATTTCTCCAGAAGTCCCTGTCCAGTAGTACCCATCTTGAAGCAGATTCGAGGCAAGAGATGGGCGAGGACTGATGACTGCTACAGAGATTAGATATGCTATAAAATGAAGCTTCATGAGTAATCTTATCAGTTAGTACACATATATTCGAGCATGACGCTTTGTGCTTTCATAAATTCAGGCATACTGGCGCAAAATACCTCGTTGCCATCCAGTCGCGAAGTGACTTCATTCTCTGCATTGGCATAATGCATCATCTTCATGGTGTCAGCTAAGACCAGAGCTGAATCTCCTTAGCTTCACAAGTGGCAGGCGCGCCAGCTCCTTGAAAGAGGTTACGCTGCGTGATGTTAGCTTTTCCAGCCTTGATTTTTACAGTCAACTCCCTGAGTACTCATCACTTCAATTTTGCCAGTTTGAGTATTCACGCGCCATGCATGACTGATCTGAGTGTAGTATTCAGTCTCCGTCATTTTCACGATCGCAGCAATTGCGCGATCGACCTTGCCATTTAGCCGACAAAATCGAAAAGCAATCCTTTGTGACTTGGAGAAAGGAGGTAACTCTAAGACATCGAGAACTTGAGTCACGGGCTGACCGACTTGATCATATCTCAGCAATTCACCGAGCCATAGATACATTGCTTTACCGGGTTGTTCAACGACGTGAATCCGATGCCATTGGTCAATAACTGCACCACCTCCAGAGATTAACCCTTCAGGAACCTCAGAATAGATGAGCCCAATGTAGGGTGAAGTTTCTGCTTGAGCCAACTTGGTTTCTGGCTTGGCAGGGGACAGCATTGATCTGGAAGGTATAGCTTTTGCAGGAATCTGAGCGTTGCCGCCTACGATCGTAAGACTGCTGAACAGTAAAAGAAACCCAAGCTGACGCATAAATTTGAGTTGCATCTGGAAAGCATCCTATGCATGTGTTGTATAGAGATAGGGTTTACTCTCAATCAGGTTATGCACTCCCGAAATTTGTGTCTGTATAACCTGATAGCCGTGAACATAAACTGATATCTTGCACCCTTGTCAACCAGATCCCTTTCGATCAATTCCGCTCACCTATGTCGAATCATTGAAGTAAAAATCACGAAGGAAATTGCATAACCTCGCGAATGGCGAACTCTACACCTAGACAAGCGATTGACACACTCAATTGCGAACAAGCCAAAGATTAGACTCAATCGCTTGCTCCGATGGTTGCTAGTCCAATTCGCTAAGTTCATTATTGTCCCAATTTGAATTAAGGAAACATTGAATGCGTAAGTTTTTGCCGATCTTTATTCTTTTGGCGGGTGGGTTGACTTCAGTAGCACCCGTGATCGCTGTTGATTATGACAGAGGCGTTGGTCTTCGCGAGTATCCAAGTACTCACACAACGGGTGGATGGGGTCAGGGTCAAGGGACTTACTCTAACCGGTTAGAGAGTCCCTATGGTCGTTGGACTTGCCAATCTTACTGCTTCATCACGGAATGGTATTATCCAGACGGAGTTAAACCTGGTTCAGTCGGCTATCCTAGCCGAGTCAGGGACTCATTCGGTGGTGATGTCAAAGTAGAAGAGCCAAGCGCACCTGTTAGACTAGAAGAACCTGTGCGTCAGTTCACTGATAAAAAACAGTAAATGACTTTGTGAACTGAAGCGAACTCTAAATCTGGACAGGCGATACTCGATCGCTAGCTAAAGATTGGACTCAATCTATCACCCTGATGCTTGAGTCCAATCGTCGCTGATTGGTTGCTTTACTTCCTTCAGTCATCCTTGATAGCTCAAGTGCAAGATGGACGATCGTTGCTTACAAGCGGCATTCCGGCAACAATACCGTTGTTTTCCAGCAGTAGTGCGACCATGTTTAGCAATGTCCCTGCTATGACAATCTAGGCAGCAAATGGGCGTCACTCCCTTTTTTCAATTGGCTATGAAATAAGGGAGTAGAATTTTTGAGTAAGAGTATAAGTACTAGGATTTTATGAAAAAACAGGTTCTCTTTCTCTCTAAGATTGCAGCTATAGGCATGGCAGCGCTATGTCAGCAACCAGTTTTTGCCGAGGTTTCACCAGCTCAAGACATCTGGCAACAACCTTATACCCTTACTCGTCTTCAGTGGCTTTTTATAAATTTACAGGGTGGAAAGGGAGAAAACACACCCTGTGGTGTTTACAGCCGAGACAATGTACCACTTGCATTTTATGAGTGGCAGAGTCCCAAATCCGACGATAATCGACTCATTTTGTCTGTGATTACACGTCCTCCAGACAGAAATGCTACGGTACGTGCTGCTGACCGTAACTTCTGTATGATGTCAAGATTTGAGAATCTCCAGTTGGAGGCTTCTAGAGTAGGAGCGAGTCCGCCTCCAGTCGAATTACGCCACTTCCAGATAGGTTCAAAAGGTCGAATTCTGATAGGAACCTATCAATGTTCAGTACCCGCAACAGGTATGGGTCGATTTGAAAATCTTTGTCGGTAATCTTCAAAGTTATCGGTAGCCGCTCAACTGGAGCATTAGCTGGCTTCGTTTATGGATGATGGCAATATTTTGAAGTGGAGAATGAGATTGCATAACCTCTCTAGACTCGAAACTTAAATCTATACAGAGCACTCTAAGTCAAAGCTACTTCTGTTCACAACTGAGTTTCTTTCATTTCCACAAAGTATCTATGAATCTCGCCAGAATTTCTTCTCTATCCACAAAACTAGCTTTGTCTGCTCTATCGATCTTTGTCACCAGTACAATGATGATGACTAAAGCTAACGCTCGTTGGCAATGCCCAGTCGGAGTACCGGATCCTACCAGCGGGCAACCCAACAAGTCGGGGATTGCGTGCGCGTGGGTAGAAGAAACACCAGCGATCAATCTCCCCGCTCCTAAACCCCCTAGATCTGAACCCGCTCCACTCAAACTCCCTCCAGATCCAGCAATGATGAGCTTGCTAGACTCGCTGGTTAAACGGGCAGAATTTGAAGCAAAATACGGAAGAATTCTGTTTCACGAACCCAACGTAGGAATATGGTTGATGACTTCCGAAGGGGATGGAACTGGAAAAAATTGCGCTGTCTCATTTACTGAGACTCCCAAAGTATCTAATATTGTGTTGTTCTCTGGCCCGAGTCAAAAGGGCGCGGGCGCAATCCTATTTCAAGGCGTTGGAATGCCTGCAACTACTGGGATTAGGGAGATTCAGCCTACTCTCACATTCAAGGGGGCTAAACCTGTACCCATCAATGCGGCACTCATACCTCACGGCAAAAACTCTGGAATTCTGGTTCTAGCTGACGTGTTAGGAATGATGCGTCATGCGAATGCAGAGAATGAAGTCACACTGCACCTCGATGGCAAAGAGGTGTTTCGTGCCAGTATGACTGGATTTATGAAAGCACGAAGCGCCATGCTTAAATGTATGAAGGTTGAATAGTGAGTACCATTGGACACTTTAGCAATTCATATGAGACCGTACCTTCAGGGTGAAAGAAACTAGGTTCAAGAGCAAGGATATGTACTCGATCAAAAGATCAAGCATGGTTCTGCTCGGTTTCGACATCGAAAACCCCAATATTATGTTGCAAAAATTCGACTTTACCTTCAAAAGACTTATCCCAATGTTAGTCGGCGCGATTACGATCGCGGCTTTCTCTAGCATTCCGGCTCAATCGAAAACGTCAACGATTCCTCTTAACTCGGTTTCTGCTCAATCTAAAATCCTCGCCACCATTCCTCGTCCTGTCAACCTCTATCAGCCTGACTCATCTGCATTTGAAGGAATTACTTGGCAACTTTCAGAGTGGAAATCGAAGGGACAGTCTATCCGATTACTTCCCAGCCATCCAATCACAATTCGCTTTGATGGGAAACGGCTTGGTGGCTCAACAGGCTGCAATGATTACTCAGCGGAGTATCAATTCCAAAAGTTCCAGTTGCACCTACCAAGAGCAATCATTTCTACAAAGAGGGGATGTATTTCAGCAGTTGCCAATCGAGAAAATTGGTTTGCTTCTGCTCTAAAAGCGTCTTACGCTGTAGCTTTCCTGAAGCCCGATAAATTAATTATTGAGTATAAAGCGGCTTCTGGTAAAGGATTTTTGGGTTTTACACCGATGCGATCGCAGCTTAAAAACACAGATTGGCACCTGAGCTCAATCACAATCGGTTCAACAACTCAAACCACACCACAGCCAATTACGCTGAAATTCACAGCAGATTCAATCGGTGGATCTGCTGGCTGTAATGAATATTCTGCTGCTTACGAGGCATCACGAAATCGAATCAAAATCGGAGGAATTGCGACGACAGAGAAGATGTGCTCACTCTCACAAATGCAGCTTGAGCAGAGTTTTCTAGCAAAACTAGAAACTGTGCAGCGATATGAAATCATCAATCATGCTCAAAACTTGAAGCTGTTTTTCCAACAAGGAAATCAGGCAGGAGTACTGACATTCAGACTACCTGATAATTGAGGCAGGTAGTCTGATAGACTGACAAAACTGTTGAAAATCCCTTTGCTCTATTGAATTTGAGCGCGATTGATCAATCCTATCTTGCCGCAAACGTTAGTATAAAACCAACCTGCGTAATCTTGATGCTGTCCAAAAGTCGTAATCGATTGAGCATTTTGCACAGTACAGAGCGTTTTGCCTTGTGGCTCAGTTTTCACGGATGCAGGAAGATTCACAACTTGGAAAGCTTTGACACGATAGGTGCAGACTCGATCGAGCATTTTCTGAGTTGCTGCTGAAGCTGGCTTGACTGGATTGTCATAGAAAGTCCCATCTTTGGTCGTCTGGAATTCGCCATTGCAAGAAGTCACAGCATTTACTTTTTCAGCACCGATCTGATAGCTAAAAGAGTAAGTCGGTCGCTCAAAACCGATACTTCGTAACGCAACCTCGATCGAATCTAGCATCAAGGTCACTTCTTCACCTGTTGATGCGTTACCCATTACTTCTTGAGTACGATCGACATTCCGTGCTTCTGAGACTCGCTGCTTGACTTGAGAAGATTCTTCTGTTTTGTAAGAAGCTGTAGGTTGAGTTGATTCCTCGGCTTTAGTCGAAGCTACACTCTTCTCTGATTTGTCAGTAGATTGTGAAGAACTCGCTACAGGTGTGCTAGGTGCTGGAGGAGTAGCAGTCTTGCTGTAGCTACATCCATGAACTAAAAGACTGAGAAAGGCGGTGAGTGCGATCGTTTGTAGTTTCATGATTTTAGATTGATTAAGTTCGTCCTTGACCTGTTCTCTCAAAAGGAGCCTCAGAATCTAAACATTTCTGAAGGTTTTCATCAATGTCTTGCGGAAATTGGGGATTGGCTTGATACGCAACTGCATCAATGAGAAGGGTTTCAGGATCGGGTTGAGAAAGCCTGATATTGTCCCATCCTTGAACTCGGTAAAATCCTTCACGTTGATCATCAGGAGTAATTGAACCAACTCGCCAGCCTTTCATCGAAAAGATATGCAAACATTGTCTGTCTCCTTTTGCCGCAATTTGAATATAAGTTGAGCCGACATTGTATATTCCAAGATTTAAGTTGATTTTCCGGCTCGGTTCGCTTGAAGATTCGGCTGGAGTTGAAGAAGATTCTTGTGTGACCCAACCCTCTTTAGAACAAGTAGCCGCCCCCGATTTCGGCTGCATTGTCGATAAGCACCAATAAAGCTTGCCATCAAAGACGACTCCAGTTTTTACTGCTTGAAGTTCGGAGAGCGATCGCCAAGGTTGCGTCCCTCCTTCAGTTTCATAGCGAAAGCGTTCGCCTTGGACTTCCAGTGCTTGACCAGTTCCTCCGAGCCAGTAGCGCCCCTCTGCGATCTGATTTGCTTCTGGCTTTGGAGATTCTTCCACTTGAGCATTGATTTGAATGTTTAATGATTTAGAAGGTTGAGCGGTGGCTTGTGTTGGAGTGACTTTCGCATCGATTTGGGCGGCATTGCATCCCGCGATCGCGAAACAACTAAGAAAACAGACAAAACTGAGATGACGCATTAGATAAACCTTAGAAAGTAAAGTGCTAGCAATAAGCAATAGACATCGAATTTTTCAAATTAAGCCATTCTCGAATTGCAGCAGACGAACAAGATGAAATGTCTTGAGCAGGTATAGAATCTTAATAGATTGAGGTTATGCAATGCCCCTGCTCTGCACCCTATAAAAGTTTCAGCAAATGTTCTAGAAGCGGAATGGCTTCTGTTCCTTTGTTTTGTTCAATGTAGAATTGCGCGATCGCAAGAAACTGAGCACGCAAAAATCTTTGATTTTCCTTAGTCGGATGAATTTGTGCTATTGCCGTAAGGGCGACTTCTGCATCTTTCGCGATCGTCGCCTGAGCAACTAGCTCCTGATAGATTGATGTTCTGAACTTGCAATATCGCGCTGGAATCTTTTGCAGCAATTCATTTGCTTTGGCAAAGTTGCGGGCACGACTATATTCTTTCGCAAAATGACCATACGCGATCGCTTTTACATCCTTCTGGAGCGGCGGAACTGATTGCAAAATTTGTTCTGGGTTCAATTTGTGCAGTTGCTTGGCTTGGGAAGAACTCAACGAGAAAACCTGCTCTTTGAAGAAATGTGAGAGGGAACTCTCCTCAGAGAAGAGTGAAAAGTCACCAGGGCTAGAAATGCTTTTTGGTAAGTTGGCTTCTTTTGGATTGCGCTCAAACTGTGCAAGCTGTTCGTCTAGTAATCGATTTGCCTGCTGAAAGTTGCCTGTCTCTGCTAAGAGTCCTGCCAGTGATGGAATCAATGCTGAATCTTTTTGTTTTGCGAGTTCGATTGCTTCAATGAGTAAGTTTTGTGCTTTCGATTGATAGCCCACTTGATTGAGGAGTTGTGCGGCTCGAATGAATGAGTTGAGATCAGATCCTCGCAGTTGGGTCAACATGCGATCGCTAATTATCGTCTGATTCGCTTGAGCCGCCCGATAGATGAGCCATGCTACTGCATTTTGTTGAAACTGAATAGACTGCCAATCTTTAATCAGCGCGTATAGCCCTGGAAATCTTCCCATTTCAGCAATTTGTCGTTCAACTGTAGAAGCATTTTCTGGTAAGACAAGCTTGCGATTTTGTTTCAGCAGTTTCTGAATGATCTGAGAAGAGATATCCCGTTTTATGCCAGGATCGCGAATTTGTTTGAGGAAATGATTGCTGCGAGCGACATCTCCACGATCTGAAAACTGAAGTGCGATCGCGGCTCGAACATTGTCTGGAGCATCAGGTATAGGCTGTACCGACATTAAATTCTGAGATGCAAGCATCGTCTGAACTGAATGCTGTGCTGCGGGCATCGTCTGAATCAACTTCTGCGCTGCATTGAAGTCATTTAGCATCGCATAAGCCCGACTGACTGCTGCTATTTTGTTTTGCGGCAGTCCTATTTTGATCACAGATTCTAAAAGCGATCGTGCAGTCTGAGCGTCTCCTGCTCTCCGATAAGTTTCTGCAAGATCAACCCACTTATCAAGTTGCCATTCTTCATAGAGTAGAGATCGCGCTTTTGCTAGTAATTTCATCGACTCGGTGCGATTTGGATATGAATCTGCAACACCCAAGAGCCAAGCAAATTTCACATTGATCATGCGATCTGGAAGTCGATCAACAGCCTGCAAAACCCAAGTTGCTCGATCTGCTTCGGGAAGCTTGAGAATTTCTATCAGAATGGCAGTTGCGTCTTGTTCAGTTAAATTTAGATTTGATAACTCTGAAAGTGCTGCTTCTTGATTCCCAACGATGAGCATTTGCAGCGCTGATAAAATCCTCATCCGCTCTGCTGAGTAGCGAAACTTCGTCTGAATCTGTTGATTCACCCGCTGCATTTGATCAGGTTTTCCGGCTTGGTAGAATGCGATCGCAATCTGGGCAAGTTCTTGACCCTGTTCCCACTCAGTATTTTCTGGCTGAGTATGCTTGAGCGATGGAGAATCAGGTGTACCATCAGGATTGACACAAAACCTCAGGCTCAGGGCGTGAGCTGGCTGAGCAGTACTTGTCCAAAGAACATTAATCAAGAGCAGCCCGACTGGAAGAAATCTGTACATCTGTCATCTCGTTCATCACTTGTGAGTGGGTATCCGGTTTCGCGATCGTGAGCTTATGCAGCTTGCATATCCTCTACCAAGGTGAACCCTAGATCGAGACACAACACACTTTCAGTCTAAGATGATGAGTTTTCTCCCAAAATCTTCCAACGTTTCTTACAGACGCTTGCAAGCCTTAATTTTAGCCGCAGGAGTTTGGAGCGGAATCTGCATCAATTTATCTCCGTCGGTTGCATTTCCTGTTGCTCAAACTCAGAATAACTCAACTGCACGAGCACTACTGCTGCAAGCTTCAAGGAAGCATGATCAAAATGATTTGCAAGGCGCGATCGCACTCTACACCCAAGCGATTCAACTTCAGCCTAACCTTGTCGAGGCGTACCACGATCGAGGACTTGCGTATGTAGCATTGAAAGACTATCAAAACGCGATCGCGGACTACACTCAAGCGATTAAATACAAACCAGATTTCCCTCAGGCTTACGCTAGTCGAGGCAATGCCTACATCGATTTAAGAGAGTCTCAACGTGCGATCGCAGACTACACTCAAGCAATCAAATACAAACCAGATTTTGCTGAAGCTTACTATAACCGAGGCAATGTTCTCAGAGAGCTAGGTAATCAGAAAGCTGCAATTTTAGACTACACTCAAGCGCTCAAATATAAACCGGATTATTTTATAGCATACAACAATCGTGGAAATGCATATTTTTCACTTTCAGACTACCAAAATGCCTACTCAGACTACACTCAAGCCCTCAGACTAAATCCAACTCATGCCTCGGCATACAATAATCGAGGCAACATTGCTGTGATGCAAGGGAACTACCAAGCTGCGATCGCAGACTATACCCAAGCAATCCAGCATCAACCCAGCCAAGTCGAGTTCTACAAGAATCGAGCAAATGCTCGGTCAAAATTAAATCATCAAGGCGCGATCGCAGACTATACCCAAGCCCTTCAACTTACGCCCAATGATAGTGTTTCCTATAAAAATCGTGGGAATGTCTACTTCGCGCTTGGTGACAATCAACGCGCAATCACGGACTATACTCAAGCGATTAAAATTCAACCGAAATATGTAGAAGCCTACAGTAATCGGGGTGCGGCTCGTGTAGCGATGAAAGATAACCAAGGAGCGCTAGCAGATTACGCTCAAGCGATTCGGATCAATCCCAAATTTGTGCCACCCTACTACAATCGAGCGGGGCTTCGAGATGAGTTAGGAGATCGTCAAGGCGCGATCGCAGACTACACTCAAGCGATCCAACTGAATCCAGAATTAGCAGATGCTTACTACAGTCGTGGCATGATCTTTAAAGCAGCAGGAAATCAGCGAGAAGCACATTCAGACTTTCAAAAAGCGGTTGAACTATATCAAAAGCAAGGCAATACAGAATGGTATGGTCATGCTCTAAACCAATTGAAGCGAGTGCCTTGATATGAAAAAACAACTACTATGGGTTACGCTAGCGATCGCAGTTTCAATTCCTCTAATAACTTCTCTATCAGTTCATTCTGCCATTCCTCCTCTATCCGAGCAAAAACTGAGAGAACGTGCCACTCATATTGTGGTAGGTCAGGTCACTTTGATTAAAACGAGAGAAGTTCCGGTTCAATACGGGACGAACTACGAGCATATTGCCAAAGTTCGGATTGAAAGAGTGGACAAATCTCTTTCAGCGCAGTTGAAACCTGGACAAACCATTGAGGTGCATTACACCACGATTAAAGATCGAAAGCCAATCTCGCCGCCAGGTTCTCAAAGACAGTCACGCCCTCTAGCAGTAGGCACAAAGGTGAAACTCTTTCTTGTTGAGAGAGAAGCAAAACGGTTTTATCTCCTTGAACCAAATGGTTGGCAGCCACATAGCTCCTCTCATATCAAACGCTAAGGTGTCGTTTTCGATTCAGCTTGTGCTTGAGCCGTATGGCTGAGAGTATCAGAAAAGATTGATAGCCCAGTTAGACAAGCTCCGCACACTAGGATGATTAATTGCTAGAATCGAGTTGGCATTTTATTCGCCAAAGTACTTTTCTATGTGGAGAATACGTCTATTCTGTTGATGAGTGAAAGGTGTTACTCAATCAGTAACACCTTTATCATTTTGAAGGGAGTTCAGGGGGATTTTGGGAGAACTAGGAGAATCTTTACTGAAGCCATTTTTCAATTCTTCTAGTAATTCGAGCGAGGATAATCTTCTAGTTGAATCGTTCGAGTTTCACCATGCTTGTTTGCAGTAAATCGATAGCGTTTACCAGGAGTGAAGCTACTAGATGAACTGAATCTGCGACAGTTTTTACAGGTCGTATTGAAGTAAAGAGATTCAGAGAACGGTGTTTCAAAACTTCTGAGTGTTGTATATTCTCCTGGCGAGAGCCGATATTCTCGATTATCATATCGAAACGTGAGGGTTTCTCCGGTGTCATTATAGATACGGCTAGTAATTTCAGGATCGTCGGGTGTAAGTTCCGATTCAAGAACGCGACCATCTTGGCATTGTCGAGCGCGGCGGCTCCGAACATCAGCACAGACATCTAGCGAAACAGACCTATTAGCACAGACCTTATCGCGAATCCAAGTTGCATTGCGCTCCTCCTCACGGACACTAGTAGTAATGTTTGAAGTAAAGGTTCCAGTTTCTAAGACTTTATCTCGTCGTTTAATCGTGTATTCGAATGTATTCAACCCTTGTACAACGCCAAATCTCCGCGGAATATTGTCAAATCTGGTGTACGAGAAAATCAAGCCGCATCTTTTTTCTGGTTTAAACGATCGCGCTCACCTGCACGAATTCCGTCGGTAAATTTGACTCCTTCAATCACCTCCGCCAATCGATTAAATTTCTGAATCCGTAACCACCGCTTCTGAGCCGACTGCACGAGTTTGAAAACCAAAGACAATAAACTTGACTGTGAAACACAGCCTCTGGTTTTATCGGTTCTCAAGCGCACGGTGGCAAACGTTGATTCGATAGGATTTGAAGTCCGAATATGCAACCAGTGTTCGGCGGGAAAGTTGTAGAAGGCTAACAATGCAGTCCGGTCTTTGCTTAAACATTCCACGGTCTTGGGATATTTCGTTTCGTAAGTCTTGATAAATCGGTCAAACGCAGTCTCCGCGTCCGCTTTAGTGGCAGCGAGATAGATATCTCTGAGCGCTGTCTTCGCCTGCGGTTGTTGTGAACTGGGCAAGGTGTTGAGAACGTTGGCAGTTTTGTGCACCCAGCAACGCTGAACTTGCGTCGTGGGAAACACTTGCCGTAAAGATTTCCAGAATCCTAATGCTCCGTCTCCGATTGCTAGCTCTGGCGGTTCTTTTAAGCCCTGGTCTTTCAGACGCAGCAGTAAGCTGTTCCAATTCAACTCGGACTCCCGAAATCCCAACTCAAGTCCCAGCAGTTCTTTGTGTCCCGTGTCGCTGACCCCAATGATCACCAACATACAAGAGCGGTCATCTTCGGCTCGAATGTTGAAGTAGATGCCATCTGCCCAGACATACACATACCGCTTGCCTTTCAAGCTGCGATGTTGCCACTGTTCATGTTCCTCAATCCATTTCGCTTTCAAGCGGCTAATCGTACTCGATGACAACCCGGCAGCATCGGCTCCTAGCAGCGAAGACAATGCTTCACTAAAATCGCCTGTAGACACGCCTTTAAGATACAACCAAGGCAACACTTCTTCCACCGAACGCGAACGTTTCAAGTACGGTGGAAGTAAGCTCGAATTGAACTTGATGCCGCTTCCCGTTCTATCTCGGACTTTTGGCACTTGGACAGCAACCTCTCCCACTCCGGTGACGATTGTTCGTTCGGGTAAATATCCATTGCGTACCACTGCTTTGCGTCCTTGTTCATCTCTTAACTGCTGGTACTGGCTCAGAAATGTACTCAGTTCTGCTTCGACTGCTTGAGCGATAATTTGCTGTGCGCCCTGTCGCACTAATTCTGTCAGCGCATCTGTGAATGTTTCTGTTGTCCCTGGCGTTTTGAATGCAATTAAGTTATCATTGTTCACGGTGTATTCCTCATCTGATCTTTTTTGTCTTTCAGCAGGATACGCCTTTTTTCTCCTTATTTTCCATACACCAGATCAGAGCATAACCCATCTCCGCATCCGATGTTTTCGTGAGAAATCCATCTTAGCAATTTCAGAAGTAGGGCGGCGTTCGTCATATTCGCGATTGGTATATGGATTTGGATCGGTTGCAACACCCAAAGTTACGTTTTTGATGAGGACACGAGTATGAGGTGCGGGAGGCGTTTTTTGAGAGATGAAAGTACCTGTCAGTTCTGGAAAAAATGGACCCGCAGCACATTCTCCAGTATATTTAATACCGTTGAGCGTGATCTGGTTGAGCGTGCTTTGTCCATTGAATAACCAACCTGTTGTCACGGATTGAGCGATCGTCATACTGCAAGTTAGGATCATCCCTGTCGTTAAACCTGCAATGACAACAGGATGCAGGCGAAATGCTTGGGAAAAATGGCTGAGAAGCGTTGTTCCAACTAGAGATAAAGTCAGAAATAGTTTCATGATGTTGTTCAATCAAATGCAGTCGCTGCTCTAGGTTTAGGATGCCGCGATCACGAGGTTATGCACCTGATTAGGTTGTATAGTCTTCGATCGCGGCATCCATAACAAAAAGTGGAATTACTTCGACCGTGCCAGAACGAAGATACGCTATGACATATCGCACTCCCATTGTCTCAGCGAATAATTATGCTCCGACCGAATTGGGTGTTCTAAACTAGAGCTAGCAATTCGATGCGATTTTGAAGGACGAGGATCGGAGGATAGCAATTCAATCAGGTTTGGGTATTGAAGATCTTCTAGCCCAGAAGCGATCGCAGATTTTAGAAGTTGCGACTGCGAAATATGACCGAAGTGCTAAGTCATTGGAAAACCTATGTGCCAGATTCCTCCTACCTCACCCAGCACGGCGCAACGTTTTTGTTTGATGCTCAGAGTGAATTACTCTATGAACATCGAGACCGGCCCATTCTAGGTTTTGCTGAGAATATGAGTTAACCGCTCTCGTTCTTGTCCTCGCTGTCGGAGGTCAACATATCAGAGTAACTTGAAGTCTTGCTGCCATGTCTGAGCGTTCCTATGATGTTGTTCTCTACGGTGCTAGTGGGTTTGTCGCTCAACAGGAAGTCTGCGCCCACTATCGCCTGCAAGCCACGCGCAACAATTTAGGGGTAGCACATGAAAATGGAGCGATTGAGGCTTCTCACGGACATTTTAAGCGACGATTAAAGCAATCGTTATTGCTGCGCGGCAGTTTCGATTTTGCGACAGTGAGTGAGTATCAAAGCTGGATTGAAACAGTCATTGCAAAGATGAATGCAAAATGCAATGAGAAGTTTATACAAGAGCAACAAGTCTTGCAATCCCTGCCTAAGTACCGTTATCCTGACTATGAAGTCCTGAGTGCGAAGGTCAGCCAGTACAGAACCCTCACTATTCGGTGTGTGTTGTACAGCGTTCCAGAACGTCTGGTGGGAAAGCGCTTAACGGTGCATCTCTACCATGACCGGATTGTCGGATACTTCAATCAGCAGCAAGTCGTTGAATTGCCCCGTATTCATGTGCATGGTAGTGAAGCGCATCGACGAGCGCGGTGCATTGACTATCGCCACTTAGCCGAAAGTCTGCGCCGAAAACCGAGAGCTTTCCTGTATTGTGCTTGGCAACAAGAAATTCTACCCAACAGTGATTGGCGGGAATTCTGGTTGCGATTAAAAGCATCGGTTGACCCCGACAGTGCGGCTCGCCTCATGGTCGAAGCGCTTTACATCGCTGCAACTCAAAACAATGAAGCGACGGTGCTGAATTACTTACAAACTCAATTTCGTCACAGCACGTTAACGCTGGTCGGACTGCAACGCCATTTCCAGTTACTCGCTGACACTCCCGCTCCACCTGCAATTGTGGTGGAGCAGCACAATCTCGACCTCTATGACCAACTCTTGCATCATGAGTCAGACCCCGTATCAAATCCTGAGCCAACAACCTTAGTGATGTAGAAAACTTTTTGCTGTCTCACGATGAGAACGTGGTGACTTTGGAGAATAGAATCCTTTGATTTAAACGATCGCGCTTACTTTGAGAAGCACATGCCGTCGGTGGACTCCGACGTGGCAGAGGCTGAAATCGGGGCAAGGGTTGACCCAAATGACGAAGTTGTTTGAGATAGCGCAAACCAAGTTGCAGAAAACTCAAGCCTCGCTCTGGATGGGAATCGAGCCGTTTGCGTTGACCGCAACGCACGAGCAAAAAGCCTAAAACCAAAGCAATCAGCGTTGCCATATCGAGCAGCATGAACAGACGGGTAAGCCCTGTGGCATCGCGTAAATGAGAGCCAATGATGTCAAAGGCAGCAGATTTGTAGTCTTTAATGTGCGGTTCAATTCCGCCAAAGCGATGACCATAGCGCTCAAACGTCTGTAATGAAGGGGGTTGGCTACTGAGGACAGCCCAAGGCTCTTGTCCCCCTGGCAGTGTAGCAGTGGCGAGATGGCAGGGGATGTCTTCGAGAATTGTCACGTTCGGGAACAAGTAAGCCTGCTCGACTGGAGACAGCAATTGAGCAACAGACTGCGATACACCGGGAGCGAGGGTAATCGTGAGATTGCTTTTAGCCCGAATCAACCAGTCCCATGCGTGTCGATTGCACCACCGCATCAGTTCGCCATGCTCAAAGCCACGGTCTGCCAGCAGCGTCACCCGACAATCAGAGGGCAACAGGCTGAAAACTTGCTCTAAGACAGGAAGATAAGCTTCAAAAGCAACTGTTGCACTGCCATGTTCCAAAACCATCTGAGCTAAGGTGAACGAGCGTCCACCCCAAACAAAGCAGACCCCAATCCAACAGAACTGATCCCACAACACACTGGTATCGAGCGTCAGCAGCAAGTCTGTCCCGGCAAAGGCACAGAGCAATTGCTGCAATAATGGAACATAGAAGGTTTCAGCATTGACCTGCGGATTGGTCAGTAAGTAATTCAAGCGAGCATGGTGACTGCGGGCGGTACAACCGCGATGGCTCAAATAGGGCAACCAATGATTCAAGCAGGCGCTCTCGGATTGTAGAATTGCAGCAACCGCTTCGGATACGCCCTCTAAGTGCCGTTGGTCACGCGGTTGAATCCATTGACGGAATTGGTCGATTAGTTCACGATACAGATGGGGCAGTTGCATGAGATTGTTTTTGTGTAGGAACTTAAGCCTCTCACAATTTGCCCCGCCCAAGCCATTCTTGTCTCACATGAGACTCTCGATAAATCAGACGTTTCAGGACTTTTCTACATCACTAAGGCCAACAACTCAAACACCTGCGGCTCAGCCACATGCTCACAGGTTGGCAACACCTCGAACAGAAAGCCACTCAGGAGCAATGGTCTTACGCCCAGTTCTTGCTGGCACTGTGCGAATTAGAGACCGAGAAGCGCAGCCAGACCCGAATTGCTCGTGCCATCTCCGAAGCCCAGTTACCCGCAGCAAAATCGTTCTCCAACTTTGAATTTGGGCATTGTTCCAAGCTCAACCCTGCTACTCTCAAGCAACTCGCTGAAGATCCAGGTTGGGTTGAGCGGACAGAGAACTTACTTTTATTTGGGGCATCCGGTGTGGGAAAGACGCACTTGGCAAGCGCAGTGGGACGCAGCTTAATCGAACTCGGCAAACGAGTCAAATTTAGTACTGCTACTGCTTTAGTTCAAGTCCTACAGCACGCGAAGCAAAATCTCCAACTGCCTGCTGCCTTAACCAAGCTAGATCGCTATGACTTGCTGATTGTCGATGACTTGGGCTATGTCAAAAAGACAGAGGCAGAAACCTCGGTGCTGTTTGAACTGATTGCTCACCGCTATGAGCGAGGCAGTCTGCTCATCACTGCCAATCAGCCCTTTAGTCAGTGGGATGAGATTTTCTGCGACTCCATGATGACCGTCGCAGCAGTAGATCGCCTTGTTCATCATGCGTTGATTCTGGACATCCAAGCTGAGAGTTTTCGTAGACAAACCGCTGACAAGCGATCTAAAGCAAAGTAAAACCAAGAATGTGATCTCATGGTTTGTGAGGGCATGCTGCTCCAACCCGCAGAAGTCCCTCGCTATTTCCGCATGTTTAGAATTTTCTCTTCACCCATTTTTGGCGATCCTACACGTTGTACTACTGCCGACCTAGTCCAGATTTAGTCCAATGCAGTAGTACAGTCTTCGCATCTAAGTAGTTGTCGCTCTAGGGTGTCAATTACTTTTCGGGTTACTTTTCACATTCTCAATCCGGTCAAGTTGAACGAGAAATTTTGGCAGGGTAGTTGACACTTCATACTAGATGAAGTCGGCAAGCCAGAGCTTGAGTTCGGTTTCAATATGTTAGGTCAAGCTCCCGTTGTGGGAGATCGACTGATGAACTATGAAGCAACCGAGCATCCAACTTGGATGCAGCCTGTTGCAACGGATTGGGTAATTGATTCGTTCGATGAGTTCTTGCCCCAAACTCAGTCCTTCTACAAAGCAATCTACATTGCTTGGTGTAAAGCTGAGAGATTTGCGATCGCGGCATAGCTATCTGTCAAAACAAAGATTAGCAAAACTCCGAGACATGATGCTGCGGAGTTTTTTGTGTGTGCAAATCACCTCTGAATCGTTCGACTTGATCAATTAACGCGATTGCTATGTCCACGATCTCCGTTACTCCTAAAGTGGGAGCTATTTATTAGATCGTTTTAGTGTGTGCCATTTCTGCTTCCTACTGGAGTAGAGGCGCTGTTTCTTTTGGCGTTCAATCAGGCTTTCGCTGACATCCACTAACAGGGTCTTGCGCCGCAACCGTGCGGTTTCTCCGCCTCGAATCATGTAAGTTTTACTGATGAAATAATTTTCATCGGGGATAAATAGGGTAGATACCCTACTACACCATGAATGAATTAGGGCACTCTACACCTACCGTCTTAATCGTTCTGAGGTTTGCAGCGATGAAATGCATATTCCAATTGGGTTTGGCAATCTTAGGGGCAGTTGCAATCTCAGAAAAAGTTTGTGCCCAAGCCGTTGTCCCTGATAGCACCCTTGGCACAGTGGTGACAGGAAATCCTAACTTCATAATTACAGGCGGAACTCGTCCAAATAATGGTGCTAACCTGTTCCACAGCTTCAGCCAATTCTCAGTACCCACGGGTGGATCGGCGGTGTTTGATAATGCCTTAGATGTACAAACTATCTTTGCCCGCGTCACCGGAGGTAGTGCTTCTAATATTGATGGACTCCTCAAAGCCAATGGTACTGCCAGCTTGTTTCTGCTGAATCCCAGTGGCATTCTGTTCGGGGCAAATGCCCAGTTGAATATTGGCGGATCATTTGTCGGAACGACTGCTAATAGTATCCAGTTTGCCGATGGGACTGAGTTTAGTGCCGTCAATCCTAGTAGTCCGCCCTTACTGACGATGAGTGTGCCGATCGGTCTGCAAATGGGGAGCAATGCAGCACCGATTCAAGTCGAAGGAGTACCTATTAATAATTTTCTCTTTCGACCAGCGACCTTATCAATGGCTCCAAGTCAAACGCTGGCGCTGATTGGCGGACAAGTTGATGTCAATAGCGCTACGCTCTTCGCACCTGATAATCATGTGGAATTGTGGGCAATGCGAAATGGTACGGTGAGAATTCCCGATTCTGGAAACTGGCAATTGTCAAGTGCATCGCCATCGCCAAATTGGGGAGATATTACGTTTCAGAACTACGCCTATCTCAACACTGGTGGAGCTACGGGAGGTCCTATCAATATCCGAGCGCGGGGGTTAACTCTGCAAAATGGCTCACACATCGAATCATTGACAGGTGCCAACGGGCGTGGACAGGGCATCGTGGTTCAGACCACAGAATTTGTGAATCTACTGGGGGTGTCTCAGGCGGTTAATATGGTCCCTCCAGGCTTAGCGACCAGCATAACAGGCAGCGGGGCGACAGCTGGAGATATTACGATTGACACTCCGCAATTACGCGCGACCACCGGGGCTTGGGTAACCTCCATTAACTGGGGAGCGGATTTGATAACCTTTGTTCCCATCAATAACGCCAAAACCGGATCCATTACGATCCGTGCTACAGATATCGAAGTTGGTGGGTACACGCCATCTCCCCATCCACTGACAGGGATTCAGGTAGCAAGTGCCATTACAACAATCGTTTCAGGCGGGCAACAGAATAACAGTGGAGCAATTACGGTCACTGCTGATCAAGTACGCCTACTAGATGGTGGGCGCATCAGCACTGATTTGCTGGGCAATCCCTTCTTCTCACCCGCACCGACGACGGGTAAAGCTGGAGATATCTCCGTGACGGCGACTCGGAGTCTTGAGATTCGCGGCAACAGCCCCAACGATTTCACTAGCGCAATCATTAGTTCCATTCAAAATTTTGTGGATGGTCAAGGGGGCAATATTACGATTAACACTGGGCAACTCGCCCTTGCTCAAGGCGGAACGATTTCTAGTGCGATTTCAGGGAATCCGATCCCTGTGCTGGCAGGTCGGGGCACCGCTGGAAATATCACCATTCAAGCCACCGATGTGCAGGTCAGCGATTTCGTGTTTGAGCCTTTTAGCAAAACTTCCAGTGGAATCACTGTGGCATTAGGTCAGAATGGTGCGGGCCAGGGAGGCAACATTAATCTGAATGCCAACAGTTTGCGCGTTTTTAATGGTGGGCAAATCACGTCTTCTAGCGAGGGGAATGGTCCTGCCGGAAATGTGAACCTCAATGTTAATACCCTAGATGTGCAAGGGAGCTCTCTCACTCTGGTAGATGGGCAATATTCCCCGAGTGCAATTTCTGCGTCCTCGGCAAGTGCATTTACAGCAGGTTCTGTAAATATCAGTACTGATAGTTTAAGTGTACGAGATGGAGCTAATATCACAGTCAGTAACATCGGAACCGGAGATGCAGGCAACCTCAATATTGCTGCGGGTACTATCTTTCTCAATAATGGAGCGAGCTTGCAAGCAGAGGTCAATGGGGGCAGCCAAGGCAATATCGGGCTTCAAGCTCGCGATCTGCTATTACTCCGGCAGGGTAGCAAAATCGTCACGAGTGCCTCTGGAACTTCGACTGGCGGAAACATTACCATCGATGCACCTATCATTGTCGGATTAGAAGATAGTGACATTGTCGCCAATGCGGTTCAAGGTAAAGGCGGAAATATCCTAATTACGACTCAAGGCATTATCGGATTACAATACCGCGATCGCCAAACCCCTGAAAACGACATCACCGCTAGTTCTGAATTTGGTGTGAATGGCACTGTTGAAGTCAACAATGTCGGAGTCGATCCGAACTCTGGCTTAGTCCAACTCTCTACCACGCTGATCGATTCAGACCAAAAAGTCGCAGCTGCTTGCTCCGGCACTCAAGGCAGTAGTTTTGTGATTACAGGACGTGGTGGGATTCCTCAAAATCCAACTCAGAACGTGAGCCACGATCGTTCCTGGAATGATATGCGTGATCTCTCGGCTTTTCACAAACCTGCGATCGCGCCAGCTTTAACTCAGACTGCCACGCTCGTAGAAGCGACGGCTTGGTCTCGTAATCCCCAAACTGGAAAAGTCGAATTAGTTGCAGCACATCCTACTTCCAGCACTCCATCTGCCACTTGTGCTAGCAAGCTGAACTTAACTCAAAGCCATATTTAACTCTCCGCTTTCCAGAAGTAGTCTTCTTCTGACATCGCAATGATGTTGTTGAACAGGCACCCTACGTCTGGCACTCCAAAGTTTGAGGGCAAATGAGGCAAGCACTATTTGTGCAACATGCGCCATATGCACTATCGCAATTTGAGATGTAAGCAGATCTGGATCGACGTTGTGCTGCTATCCAAATTTGCTCACGATTAGGTCATCCATAGGATTCTTAGTGGCTTCAAACGCCCATCACAGCAGCAACTCTATCCCAACATGCTGCCACGAATTGCTCATGCTTCGTGGCAGCATGTTGCTGCTGAAGTGGGCGGTTATTTGCGCGATCGTGCTTCTGTTTGGAATTTCTGTGTTGCTTTAACGCGATTGCTAACAGCACATCGATTATGCCGTTTCTTTAAAGTTTACGTGTCTTCTAAAGAAGTTTTCATAAAGAACGCAAAGTCAATAGCAGTCTGGGAAAGATTGCACCATAAGAAGAACTTTTTTGATCCATGTGTAAATTTAGCTGCTCTTATGACCTTGCTTCTTGCCAATCAAAGCGACTGCCACTTCTTCAGATTTTGGTTTCAGGATCGCCTTTGTGATGGCATTACTTATGATGCACACCTATTCTATCAAGCCGCCTGTTTTCAGTCTCAACACCGTGACCATGCTTACGCAGTTGCTTCAGATTGGCTAGAGCGAGGACTGACTGTAATAATTTGCTGTATGAAAAATCGCTACATAGTGGGTGTTGGTTTTCATGGTGAGTGGCAGCAAGTTTTCAATGAAGACCTGAAACGGAGTTTTTCCGTGTCTTTGCTCCAAACTCAGTAATCTGTCTTGATAGAAAACTTGAGCAGATCGATTAGCGCGATCGCTGTGCCCAAGCTCTCAATTTATCCAAGTCCAATCGCCCCAAAAAATCAAGCAACTCTTCCTGCATCAATGCTAGATACAGCGCATGACAAAGCGATTCAACGTATGAATCTCTCCAAATCCGCGAAATATCCGTCTCTAGCGGTACTTCCAGCCTGCGAAAATTGCGGATGAACGAAGCCAATTGCGCGATCGGCTGCTCTCCACACAGCGCGACTGCTTTAATAATTTCAACCAAGGCATCATCAGAAAAGTCTCCCGGTGTGACAGCCAGGAGCGAAACTGTTTCGGGCATCTCTACTACTCATCGTTGATCGGAACTCCAAAAGAAATTTTTAAGCAGGTGTTGAATCGGGAAATCTATACAGAAAGGGGGATGATTCATTATTTCAACCTCAATTCTTCCCTATCAAGGCTTCATAAAATCTTTATGAATAATTTTCCTAACGAGGTTGCAATATTGCTTGAAATTGAATGCCACAAAGCTCTAGTAGAGCGTTTCCCCATCCTAGAATTAGTCGATTTCATCCTGCTAGATAGCGCTATCTCGATCGAGTGTGATCAGCTATTCCAAGCTGCTCGATAGTGTGTTGTTAATCTACCTAGTCAAGGAAAAAGCCTGTCACCTAGTGCGCCGATTAATCTTAAGAGACAAGAATTGCGTAGAACCCTTCATCATTGCGACATCATAGCGGGAAGTAGGGCTGCAAAGATGTGTTGCCAGCTTTCGCTCAATATCTGAGCCACTTGGGGATGTTGCAAAAATACGAAATAGACAACTAAAGAAATGCCACCCACCAGTATGTAAATCCATTGACTCAGTTTAACTTGCACCACCAAGCGATAAAGCCAGTAAAAAATCACTGCGGCTGCAATGATGCCAATGACCCCCATTAACTGAAGGATGAGCACATCAGTTGTTGTCTTTCCTAAAGCTGAGGTGTGCACCAAATTCGCGGCATATCCGGCATACCACGTCTGAATCAAAATGCCAGGAATCCAACCAATCCACTCAAACTGAAATCGATGAACTGTTTGTGCAACGGATTCAGTCCAATTAATAAACCATTTCCATTCGTCAGTCTTGCCAGTGATGTGATTCCAAGCTCCGTTGATCAGCACAACTAACAGTACTGCCAACACCCAGGGTGCAACGAGTACGAATAGCAAGCCCCAGTACATCACAACACTGCCGATCGCGTAACCTAGAAGTTTGAGCAACACCATATACTACATCCTGACAGACCCAGTAGACCATCGTACCTTTCATACCACAAGGACAATCTCGCCATCACCCATTTCAGAACAGCAGGATCTAATTTTTATCCATTCTCTACAGCGCTTCACAAGGACTGTAAGGTTACGATCGATCAAAGAACTGTGCATTATCCACCCACAAGCAACTTTATCGTTAGGCTTGACCGATTATTAGACCTGTTGGGAAATAAGTGATAATAGACAAGAGAACCGTCATCTTACCCGATGCTAAACCTTGAACGCGCACTGAACCAAGACCGACTGCTGCGAGCATTGACAGGGCTAAATCGCAAAGCTTTTGATGCCTTGCTGCCGAGTTTTGAGCAGGCGTATGAGGCAAGTCGAGTAGCAGCAAAGCCCGTGCGAAAACGAGCAAGGGGAGGTGGACGCAAAGCGAGACTGCAAAGCATAGAAGCGAAGCTGTTCTATATTTTGCTCTACTTCAAGTGCTACCCGACGTTTGATTTAGCGGGAATTTTGTTTGACCTGGACCGCTCCCAAACACACGAATGGATGCACGAACTGCAACCTGTTCTTGAAGCAGCGTTGGGTCATGAGATGGTGCTACCAGAGCGCAAGCTGCGGAGTATTGAAGCGTTCCTAGAAATGTTTCCAGGTGTGGAGCGGGTGATGATTGATGGGACAGAGCGCCCGATTCAACGTCCGCAAGATCCAGACACTCAGACGCAGAACTACTCCGGCAAAAAGCGCCGACATACTCGCAAGCATCTTGCGGCAGTAGACCAAACCAAGCGAGTGTTAGTGTTGAGTCCATCTCGTGAGGGAAAGCTCCACGATAAGCGATTTGAAGCGGAAGAGGAGATCGCTTTTCATATCCCGGATGAGATCCCAATCGAGGTAGATTTAGGCTTTCAAGGCTTGCAATCCGAGTATGTCAATATTCGTATGGCGCGACAATTGTATTGGCTCAACTGACAATTACGTTGCCCACCCCAAATTTTCCAAATAAGAGAACACCTTCTCATTTGCAAACCGGATCAGATCGAGCAGCTTGATTCAGCAATCTTGATCCAACGAGATCTTCAAAGAAAAGACACTAGGATGCGTCCAAACTTGCAATTCGAGACTTCCTAGTGCCCGTATCAATAAAATATCAACAGGTTCAACTGTACATGAACGCGAAACAATCGGGACATTCCCGACAAACCTCGGCAGCCAAAGCTGGGATTTCAAGACGTACCGCCCAGCGGATTGAAAATGGGACGCATCGACCCAAACGCGGACGACCGAGAGATTGGAAAACCCGCAAAGACCCACTCGATGGGCATTGGGAAGCAGACTTGCTTCCGATGCTAGAACGAGAACCTCGCCTACACCCCATCACGTTGTTTGAAACGCTGCAAGAGTTATATCCCGGACAATATGACGACAAACTGAGAACCGTAGAACGACGGGTCAAAGATTGGAAAGCTCAACACGGGAAACCGAAAGAAGTGATGTTCAAGATTCAGCATTCTCCGGGAGTCCTGGGACTGTCTGACTTTACGCACCTCAAGGGTGTCACCGTAACAGTCAGAGGACAAGCGTTTCAGCACATTTTGTATCACTATCGACTGGCGTTTAGTGGGTGGCAATATGTGCAGGTAATTCAGGGTGGGGAGAGCTTTGTGGGCTTATCCCAAGGCTTACAAAATGCGCTGTTTGCCTGTGGAGGAGTGCCCCAGCAACATCGCACCGATAGTCTCAGTGCGGCATATCGCAACACGGGTAGCCGCAATCCGCAATTGACGCAAATGTATGCCGCGATCTGTGACCACTACCGGATGCAACCGACTCGAAACAACCCAGGCGTGGCTCATGAAAACGGTTCCATCGAGTCGTCTCATGGGTACTTCAAACGCCGATTGTGTCAGGCGCTGTACCGTCGAGGCAGCTTTGATTTTGAGAGTGTCGCTCAGTATCAGGTGTTCATCGAATCGGTGATAGCAAAGCTCAATGCCAAGTGCCAGCAAAAATTTGAGCTGGAACGTTCCACTTTGCAAAGCTTACCGCAATATCGGACGGCGGATTATGAGGTTTTAAGTAGTCGAGTCAGTGCCCACAGTACCATCAGTGTGCGTTGCATTCTTTACAGTGTGCCGTCTCGACTGATTGGGCAGCAACTGACATTACATCTCTATCACGACCAGATTGCGGGCTTTGTCGGCACGACTCAAGTCGTTGTGTTGCCTCGTCTTCATGTCCATGGCAGTGCAACGATTCGACGGGCGCGCTGCATCAACTATCGCCATATCGTCGAGAGTCTGCGTCGAAAACCCAGAGCATTTCTGCACTGCCAATGGCAGGAAGACTTACTGCCCGATGCCGACTGGCGCGAACTCTGGCAACAGATGAAACGCGGCACTGATCCCGATACTGCTGCTCGTTGGATGGTTGAGGCCTTGTACATTGCAGCCACTCAAGACCGAGAAGTCGAAGTGGCGAACTATCTCAAAACTGAGCTTGCAGCCGGTACATTCACCCTCTCTCGTCTCCAACATCGATTCAATCTGATGAAATCCCTACCTGTTCCCGAAGTTGCTTCAATGCAACACGCACTATCGAGCTATGACCAACTCTTCCAAACACAGAAACAATCCCCAGTCCCAGTTGAGTCCCTACCAAACCCTGACGACGGTGCTCAAACGCCTCAAGTTGAGCCACTTCCTGTCCGATTGGCAGACGGTCGAACATCAAGCCACTCAGGAGAATTGGAGCTACGCTCAATTCCTCTTAGCACTCGCCGAAGGGGAAGCAACCCGTCGCGACCAGGCTCGGATTGCCCGCGCGCTCACCGAAGCGCAATTGCCTTGCGGAAAATCCTGGTCTAATTTTGAGTTCGCTCATGTTCCTAGTCTCAATCCGGCAGTGGTGATGCAATTTGCCGAATCGACCAGTTGGTTGCAAACTGCCTCCAATATCCTCATCTTTGGACCGAGTGGAACTGGGAAAACACATGTCAGTTCGGCACTAGGGCGTTCCATGATAGAGTTGGGCAAATGGGTGAAGTTCCTGCCTGCCACCACGCTCGTTCAGCAACTTCAGCAAGCAAAACTACAACTGCAATTACCTGCTTTTCTTGTCAAACTCGATAAGTACGATCTGCTGATCATTGACGACTTGGGCTATGTCAAAAAGTCAGAGGCGGAAACCTCGGTGCTGTTTGAGTTGATTGCTCATCGCTATGAACGGCGCAGTCTACTGATTACAGCCAATCAACCTTTCAGCCAGTGGGATAGCATCTTTACGGACTCGATGATGACGGTCGCTGCCATAGATCGCTTAGTCCATCACGCGACCATTCTCGAAATGCAAGCCGAGAGTTTTCGCAAACAAGCCGCAATCTCACGCACTCACACGACTTAATTCAGCACTCCTATCCTGAACTCACTTTACCTTGAGGCTCTGCTTAAAAGTGCAGAAGTTCTTCCGTCCAGCCTGGATTTCAACGATTCAGTTTGACAATTTCTGCTGCTTTTTTGACCCTGTACTACTCAGATTGAGTCCAATTTCAGTCCACATCAGTAGTACAGCATTTTTAGTTGTCGTTTTGGATGGTTATGATCTACACCTTGCTTTCAATTTTGATCAGATCCCATTCCATCGATTTGAAGTTCAATTTTGTAGCAAAAAGGAGAAGAAAATTGATGCTCTAAATGTGCCAATGTAATTGACGGGAGACAGTTCAGGGGTGACGAGCGTTAAGGTTGCCTTGTCCCGGAGTCCTTTGCGCCGCAAAATCCAGTCTGCCATGAGGACAAATTCGTAAGCAGGACCAAAGCATCCGGCTCCCGGTGCGGCTCCTACAACGAAATGACCGGGCTTTTCGAGAAACTGAAGCCATGCTTCTCGTGCTTCCAGCGCATGGGAGGCAGAACAAATGGAATGGGTGTAGCCTCCATGCGGTCCCAATCCGGGAATCTGGTCAAAGGCAAAGCCCGGACCCGTGGCAATCACTACATAGTCATAATCAATCGTCTGCCCATTCTCAACAGTGATCCGTTTGCTGTGAGGATTAAACGCCGTTACCCGACCATTGACCAGATCCAAACCATGTTGTCTGGCTAACGGCTCTATCTCAAGCTGAAAGTGATCCAATGGGTCAATGTCCAGGGCAACTCGCGCCAGACCAGGAATAAAGGTAAATTTAGGTTGTTCTGAGATGAGTGTGACAGTATGGCAATCGGGCAATAAATGCCTCAACTCATACGCCGTTGGCAACCCCCCTAACCCTGCACCGATCACTACAATATTTGCCATATTTATGCCGCTCCTATAGTTCAGGTCAATCAGCTTTGCCAACGTCATGACCAGTTGAGTCAATGCATTCAAAGCATCTGCTGAGGAACACTCAAGGTTCTACGTCCCCCTCGAACACCCAATTAGCTTTGCTTGAAGTTCGGTTTTTTGAAGCTCTTGATCGACAGGCACGAATACCTCCTGGCAGGGCATCCAAAGCCAATTCCATGTAACTCGCTTGAATCGCCCTATTGATACTATATAACCATACGATAATATAAAGTTCAAGCCGCGTCTATTATTTTTTTGTTAAAAACTGTAAATCTTGCTCCATCCTGTACAAAGAGAAGTGCAAGAGAGGGCAAGGGTTCACCTTCGCTGAGGTATGAAGCCTGCGTGTTAATTTCCTTGGCTCTCCTTGGATTCAGGCACGATCGTAGCCCAATCTCAAAATCAGGATTACTACTCCGTTGCCGCCTTTGTTGACAAGATAACTGTATGGTTATATAAACAAATATAGGATTGTGAACAAAGGGGTTCGCTACATTGATTGGCAGTTGGTGTAATGCAAGGAGTTTCCTTTGTGGAACTCACCCCTGACTTGTTTGCTTTTGTCCTTTTAAGAATCCCACCCATTCTATCGATACGTTTGTAAGGGGTTAAGTCATGGCATACGACTATGATGTTCTGGTGATTGGTATGGGGCCTGCTGGCATGGCTATATCTGCAATGGCAGCGGAAATGGATCTTAAGGTTTGCGGCATTGAGAGCCATCGCCTGGGCGGAGAGTGTATGAATGTGGGATGTATTCCCAGTAAGGCATTACTTCGCATGGCGAAAACTCGTAATGCAGTAAGCCTGCTCGATCGCATGGAACTGGAAACCGTCTCCCTGCCCCAGGTACGCAATCCCTTTCAGCGCATCCAATCGGATATTCATTACATCAACAACAGCAAAACGAAGCGAATGTTTGAGAAGGTCGATCTGGTTCTCCAACAGGGAACCGCTTCCTTCGTAGATCCACACACGGTTGCTGTAGGCGATTTCCAAGAAGACGGCACAGCCGAATGCACCATCATCGCCAAGCGTATCTTCATCGCCACTGGAACTCAACCCGCCATTCCTCCCTTCCCCGGCATTGACTCGGTAGAGGTGCTGACGAATAACAATTTGTTCAGCCTTGATCGCATTCCCGAAAGTCTTGTGATTTTGGGAGGTGGCGCGATCGCCTGTGAAATGGCTCAAGCGTTTTCCCGTCTGGGGAGTCGCTGCACGATGATCATTCGCGGCCCGAATTTGCTGCGAGGGGTTGATGCCGATGCTGTGAAATTGTTGGAAGATACCTTTCAGCAAGCAGGCATTGAGATCTTGCGCCGTCAGACGATTCAGCAAATTATGCCGACACCAGAGGGTGGGGTAAAAGTGCTGACAGAAGAGGGTGAGGTTGTGGAAGCCGAAAAACTTCTGGTTGCCACAGGTCGCAAGATGGACTTTTCGGGGCTAAACCTGGAAAAGGCAGGGGTCAAATATGACTCCACAGGGATTCAGGTCAACCCCTATCTGCAAACGAGCCAGAAGCATATTTTCGCGGTAGGAGATTGCAACGGCTATGCTCAATTTTCTCACGCTGCTATGCACCAGGGCATGATCGCCCTGATCAACACGCTGATGCCTCACCCCCTCAAACAGGATTTCCGTCAATTCGTCGTGCCTTGGACGGTCTTCACCGAACCCCAAATTTCTCATGTTGGCCCGAGTGAGGAAGATCTGCAAGCGCAGAAAACTGCTTACGAAACGGTGCAAGTGCGCTACGAAGATTATGGAGCAGCGATCGCAGAGGGAGTTGATATCGGGTTTGTCAAAGTGCTGACCAATGCCACTGGAAAACTCTTTGCGGCGACGGTGGTGGGGGAAGGGTCAGGAGAGATGGTCAACGAGTGGGGATTAGCCATCCAGCGCAAATTGCGAATGGTGGACATTCTATTCCTCCAGCACTCGTTCCCATCGATGGCGTTTCTCAATAAACGCATTGCCGAAACCTGGATGATGAAGCGGATGAAATTGTCCTGGCTTAGGGCGATCACACGTACGCTGTATCGTCTGTAGATCGACTATTCCGATCAGTTACGGCTTGTCTTCAAGGTTTGTTTTTTGTAGTTCATTAGGACATTCAATCATGTATCATTTCAGCAAAGTTGTTGATTGTTCATTTGATGAGGCGATCGCTCAGGTTACTGAAGCACTCCAGCAAGAAGGCATGGGAGTGTTAACCGAAATTGACGCACAGGCCGCTTTCAAGAAGAAGCTGGGAGTTGATTTCCGTCGCTATCGCATTCTGGGAGCCTGTCATCCTCAAACGGCTTATCAGATGCTTCATGAGGATGATAAAGCTGGAGTGTTGTACCCCTGTAACGTAGTTGTGCAGGAACATGAAGATGGTCGTGTGGAAGTGTCAGCCGTTGATCCGATCGCGATGTTTGCCGCGATTCCTTCCCCCAATGCAAAGGAAATTGCCACGAATGCCAGCCAGAAGGTGAAGGCGGTGATCGCTCGCCTCCCTGCGGTTCAATCCCTAGTCTAAATGGGATAATATAGCAGTTTTTTGCTCGATAAGCGGTCGATTATGCTTTCATAGCAACCACTTGCACAACTGAACTGCGTCCTTGATGAAATAACCCTTCCTGGATGTCTCGCTCCAATTCAACCGCGTGCTTAAACTCCAAGCCTTCCAATTCTTGCTGGAGGACGGTTAATTCCACCGTCAACTCAGCAGTGGGTGGGCCTCCCGTTTTGAATTGGAGTTGACGGGGGGTATATGCCTCTAACACAAATACTCCGCCCGATCGCAATCCAGAAACCACCTGCCGATGAACATGGGCGCGGACAATCGGAGGGAGATGACAGAAGATAGAGACGATCGCATTCCAAGAATTTGGTTGAATGGGAAATTCAGCCAGATCTGCGATGATCGTTTCTATCTCTACAGAACGCTCTGCTGACAATTTTCGGGCTTTCTCCAATCCGACAGAAGAAGCATCAACTGCTGTCACCTGGTATCCTTGTTGCGCTAGATATACCCCATTTCTGCCTTCTCCATCTGCCAGACAGAGAACTTGCCCCTTGGGGATCTGCTGAACCACTTCCACCAGAAAATCATTGGGGTGCTTACCATACACATATTCAGCTTGGCTGTAGCGTTCATTCCACATAATTCATATCACAATTTAAGACCATGGGATCTTGAGAAGGTGATTGAGAGGTGATGAGAAAAATTACTCTTTTATCATCTCACTCTCTCATTACTCTCCATACACATCACCAACGACTTTGCCTCGGAACACTACATAATTGTAGATGTTGTAAAACAACATAATGGGAATCAGAAAGCCAATAAAGATAAGCATGAATACTAACGCACTGGGAGCAGCAGCAGCTTGGTAGATTGTGATTTGGTTCGGGATGATGTAAGGAAATACGATTAGTCCTAACCCAATAAAAGTGAGTAAGAAGATCAGCATCGTCCAGATCAAGGGCGTGTTTTCTTCTTCCCGATTAAGGCTTCGTAAGAGCAGTCCCACCAGCACCACACCCAGTACCGGAATGACAGCAAAGATGTAAACCAACGGTGGGCTAAACAATCGAGTTCGTGCCGCTTCATAGACGATGGGAGTGGCGATCGTGATTAAAATTGCGCCAATAAACGTGGTGATAGCGGCAAGCTTAGCAGTGCGAAAGTGAGTTTTTTGTAATTCTCCTTCCGTTTTCAAAATGAGATAAGTAGAGCCAATCAGGACATAGCCCTGGATCAAAGTGAGGGCAACCAGGAGCGATCGCCAGTCTAACCAATCCCAGGTGGAGCCGATAAAGTGACCGGCCTCATCCACCGCGATCCCTTCAATCACGCTACCTAGCGCAAAGCCCTGTCCCAGTGCCGCCATAAAGCTGCCAGCCCCGAAGGCAAAGTTCCACAGAAACTTTCGATCGGAATGCTCTCGGAATTCAAACGCCACCGCCCGAAAAATCAGCCCGAAAATCATCATGAAAATGGGGATATACAGGGCATTGAGGATCGTGCTATAGGCCAGGGGGAACGCTCCAAACAAGGCTCCCCCCATCAGCACTAGCCAGGTTTCATTCGCATCCCAAATGTTCCCCAGACTGGTCATCAAAAGGCTCCGGCGTGCTTCATCTGAACTGGTCAGAGAAAGAATGCCAACCCCCAGATCAAAGCCATCCAGCAGAACATAAAGAAACAGGAACAGTGCTAGAATCACAAACCAAACTTGCGGCAAAAAGTGGAGTAATGCGTCCATATTAGTGACCTACTGTTGAGCCTCTACAGGACGTTGATCAGGAACAAATGTCGCGGGTTCTGTTTCGATCGCCGATTGATTGTCTAGCCCTGGTACGGGCAACTCTAGATTGGGGCCGTGGCGGATAATTCGACTCCCAAAGTACAGCGTTGAGACAAACAGAATGGAGTAAACCACCGCAAACAGGGTGAGGGAAGTCAGCACATTGCTGGCGGGAAGTTGAGACGCTGCATCAGCGGTGCGAATTTGCCCGTACAGCGTCCAGGGTTGTCGCCCTACACAGCGGACAATCCAGCCTGATTCAACGGCGATGTAGCCCAGCGGAGCGGCAAAAATCCAGGTGCGGAGGAACCACTTTTGCTGAGCAATTTTTTCAGGTGAGAGGTTACCCAATAGCCATTTCAGCACGCTCCACAGCATCAATCCCGCCAAAAAGAAGCCAATCCCACTCATAATCCGGAACGAATAGTAGATCAGTCCCACCATGCGAGGGCGATCGCTCGGTGCCCATTCTTTCAAGCCCCGGATGGGTTCAGACAGGTTCTTCTTAAATTCCAGGATGTAGCCTAACCCATTCGGGATGGTAATTTCCCATTTATTGGTTTGGCTGGCTTCATCGGGGAGTGCAAGCAGGCTCCAATCGGCAGGCTGTCCAGCAGGACTAGTTTCCCACTTAGCTTCCATCGCCGCCAGTTTGGTGGGTTGATAGTGAGCCACTTGCTCAGCGCTCAGGTGTCCGATGTAGATTTGCAGTGGGGTAACGGCGATCGCAGCGGCTAGCACAATTTTGAGCGATCGGGCAAAGAAGGTTTGATGGCGGTTGTTGAGAATATACCAGGCACTAATGCCACCAATCACAAATAAAGAGGTTTCCAGCGTGGCAAAAAACATGTGCAACACGCTTTTCACCATAAAAGGATTCGAGATCGCCTGGAAGTAATCACTGACGATGAACTTACCATCGACCATCTCACCGCCTGCTGGGGTTTGTAGCCAAGAATTTGCCACCAAAATCCAGAAAGTGGACAGATTAGCACCAAAGGCAACCATGATGGTGGCAAGGTAGTGAATCACTGGATGCACCCGCTCCCAACCGAACAGCATAATGCCTAGAAAGCCCGCTTCTAGCATGAACGCCATTGCGCCTTCAAAGCCAAGAATGCTGCCCAAAAAATCACCCACGGCTTCCGAGAAGGGTGCCCAGTTCGTCCCAAACTGAAACTCCATTGGTAATCCTGATGCCACGCCAATGCCAAAGTTGAGGACGTAGAGCTTTGACCAGAAGCGGGCATGATGGTAATAATCTGGGTTGCGTGTCTTTAACCACATTCGGTAGTGTTCTAGATGTGTGGGCATAACGTTATACTGCTCGCCCGAACTCATGACGGTTGATGAATAATCCAATCACAGTATCATGCATCTTCTCAGTCTTGGAAAAACAGATCGTCTTTCTGGCAAGTCGCTTGATCCGAGTTCTCAAAGTTAGATGCTTCCGCTCAATGCGCTGTGTGTTGGCTTTGCCAACCGTATGGTGCTGCTCATCTAGCAATCGCAAGTAAGCTCCCCAACTATCGGTGTAAAACCGCTGAATCGAAAAAGGAGCTAACAGTTGCTGAAGTTGCTTAAGAGCTGAGTCTTCATGGGTGGCTAGCACATAGGCAAGTACTTTTCCAGTTTGATGGTCAATCGCGTGCCACAACCATCGTTGATGCTGCTTTGACTCGACAAAACTCCACATCTCGTCCAGCTCCGCCGCCTCGACTCTGACGACCATGACTGCCGTGTTATCCGGTTGGTGCTGTTCGAGCAGACTTGTGTTTACTTGTTCAAGTTGGCTTGACTTTTTTTCAGCGTTTCAATCACAGTCGTTGGGCTAATCTTCAACACTCTGGCGGTATCACGAATACCACTGCCGTTGATTGCCATGTCACTGATTTGCGCTTTGACTTCAGGCAGTCGTCCTCGATAGCTAAAGTTCAAGATAAATGATCGTCTGGAACACTCTAAGTTACGGCAACAATACCGTTGTTTTCCAGCAGCACTGCGACCATGCTTAACGACATCCACACTCTGGCAATCGGGACATTGAACAGGTTCTAGGACCATCTCTAGACTCAGCCCTCTAACACATCGTTTTCATTCTGCCATATATCCACACATCTAGAACACTGCCCCACATTCCTTCGACAATCACCAGATAAATTGCCATCCCAGTCGTCAGGACGGGCCAGAGCATATGAAAGATAGCAGTGAGTGCAAACTGCATCCGAGAGAGCGCAACAGTGTCCGCAAGAAACTGCATGAATGTCTACCTTCGTAATATTTCAAGTCTTTAGGTTACTTTCTGGTTTTGCCAAGTTGACAAAAGGATTGATTACCTGATCGAGCAATGAGATGGGTCTCAGCATGTTGAATTTGTTGCTCTAGATTGTTCAGAAGTCCATTAAGGTTGCTAGTCATAAAAAGTGCAAACCCGACTTTGTTAAGTTAATCTTCTAATCTGAATATAAAACTATTCAATCATATAATCAGTATATTGGCTGACATATTCCTGTTTGTTTTGTCAAAAGACTCAGTAATAAGCCGCCAGACTTGATAAAACCTCATTGAAAAAGGAGTGCGATTATGACCGTCAAGTATGTCACGCATCTTCTGAAAACCGGAGATGTCACGGTCACGGGTTACATTGAAGATGCTTTGACCGTGACAGGGCAACGGGTTTCTCGTATTGGCGCTGTGGAAAGACAGGAAGAACAAAACCCGCTAGCCATCCATGTTAATAGAACAGAAGTCAAATACTGAAGTAGTTTCAATAGGTGCTACGGAGACGCTAGATGGTCTAATACATTTGAATAGCTCTCCGCATTTCCCATCGCTGGATTGCTGCCCTTCATTTCGACGATCTCTCTTCATCTAGATCTAGCAGGGGTAGCAGCTTTTCTGCGGCTTCAATTCGAGCATACAATGCCTCAGTTAGCGCTTGGCGATCCAATAAGTTAACTCGTCGCTGCAACGCAGGCTTAACTTGCTGTTCCCATAACTGCTCGGTTCGCTTGCGGTATGCGAACTCGGATTGCGCGATCTCAATTTTCAACAAATAGAGAATCGAGCCTTCACCCCGCGATCGATATGCTGGATTCGTAATCACGCACTTCCCTTGCTCAAATCGCAAAATCTCATCAGGGGTCAGGATTGAAATCTTCTGAAGCGACTCATTCCAACTCGTTGAGCGGTTTTGATGGACTCCCGTACTTTGGCTGGTTGATCGATTCCGTACCGTGATTTCCTTTTCACCATACCGTTTTGAGTATTCTTCGGCAGTTTTGAAGTCGCCAGGATTGAACAAAATGTGAGTGCTACAGGCGTATGCGATTGCATTCCCTAATTTCTCGCCATACTGCTCATAAAGCTGATTCAGCGATTGAATTCCTAGTAGAAAACAAGCACCATTCGATCGATACTCATTAATCCACTGTGGCAAACGTTCCAGCTTCAAAGATGGTAACTCATCAAGTGAAATAATCAAGGGATCTGTACGAGGTTGAGAGAGATTCGCGACAATTACTAAATGCAATGCTGCGGCTAACAATGAACCAATCACACCCCGACGAGCATCATCCAGTTTGAAGACAATCATCTGTCTGCCCTGAATTTGAGTTGGAATGTCTGATTCGCCAATAAAAGAGCGAAGTAAATCTGCTTGGATAAAGTTGCTAAATGTTGCAGCAGCAGTCGTGAGAATTCCAGAAATCGTTTTCTCTGCATCTTTCGCACTCAGGAACTGATTGAAAGAGGTCGCAATCCATTCATCGAGTTGACGCGACTGAACGGCATGATCCAGCCGTTCAACTAAGTTGGGCAGTCGCAACAAGGCGTAAACCATTGCCATATCTGCGTGTTGAGTCACTTTTGCTAATTGTAATAATGCTTTGGCAAGTAAATCCCCAGCCGTTGAGAAAAACTCATCACTCTTGCCACCCTTTGAAGCATTGCGATTGATCACCTGTCCGATCTCGCCTGCCATGACGGAATCATAGCCATCTCGCATAAAGTCAAGCGGATTTAGGACTCCACTGTATGGTTCACCCGGTGCAAACACCCAAACTTGATATCCATAACGAGCCGCGAGAGCAGCATGAAGTTGCATTTGTGAACCTTTCTTATCGTAGAGAATGACCGGAAATCCTTGAACAAAGGCACTCTCCAAAGCAGAGTCGATCACACTGGCAGTTTTTCCGCTTCCAGGTGTCCCAATAACCAAGGTACTGCGTTGAGCATCCGGTAGATAAAGGGTTGGGGGTGTTCCTAGTAATGTTTGCAGACGAGTTCCAACTCCTCCTAATGAACCTTTGAGCCAAGATCTCGGCTTTCCACACCAGAGCGTGATGCGATCGTGCTTCCGTTCTCGAATTTGCTTCAGTGCTGTATTCACCGCAGCCAGCTTTTCAGCCGTTCCCACCATTCGCCCAGTCGTAATCTTGCCTTTACGGTTGCCACTGATACGTAGTAGAACGATGACGACAACTAGCACACTTACAAGTAACCAACTTCCAGGTGCTTGTTCACCCTGAAAAAGTTTGAGTAAAGGAGAGAAATAGTTGTCTAGGGAAATCTGAGACATAAGAAGGCTACAGTACAGCAACGCTAATCATGTGCTGTTCAATGTCACCCATACACTGCTAAATGGGCTGATTTTAATCGCTATCTGGGAGATGACTCGAAGAGGTCGATATGCCTTCCGGCAAGTCAGGCAGCAGCATTTCATCAGCGTGTATGTTATTAACGATCGCAGATTTTCAACCCTCTCACCCCCCGTTACAGTCTTCTCGGTTTCAATCCCTACAAGAGCATTTACAGTTGGCGATTCGACAACAGCAGATGGGACTACCGATTCAGCCTTTGTTGGACAACAATCCGACATTGCGATCGCTGGTTGAGCAAGTTCAGGAATTGCTTCCGAATTCACTACAGTCCAACAAAAAACTAAAACTACAGCATCCGATTTCGGCTCATTTGTGCGATCGCGCTTATGTACAGGTTGAGATCAATGTTGGCTTTCATCATGGGTTTCCCAAGCTGTTTGAGTGGGCGATTCGAGAGCCAGAGTTGAATTGGGTGGATCGCATCAAACTGTGGGCAGCAACCCAGCATTATGAAGCAGACCCAAATCAAGTCAAACTGATTGTCTTGGCGTTGCACCCAGATCGACCTGTCAAGAAAGCAATGCACTGCTGGAATGAAGATTTGCAAGCGATCACGACACAGACATTGCTCACTCAATTAAAGGATCAATCTAGCGCTGAGCCAATTGATCCTTCTAATCAACCTAACATTGACACGATTGATTTAAGTAGCATTCATGAAGTCGCACTATGAACATCGTCAATTTTCCGTCCAAGCTCCGATCTCTTTATGATGAAATTCTTCAAAACCCTCCCTATGGCTGGTTTCCCTCAACTCCAGAATTGACAGAAATCATGCTGGAACAAGTCGTCATTGAAGCCCGAATGCAAGCATTAGAGCCGAGCGCGGGATCAGGCGTGTTAGCAGAAGCCATGAGAAATCAGGGCATTGAAGTAGATGTCATCGAACGTGATCCACGATTTCAACTTCTACTCTTTCAACAAGGATTTAGGCTCGTTGGGCAAGATTTCTTAGCTTGTCAGCCGATTCAGCAATACGATCTGATTTTGATGAATCCTCCCTTCTCTGCCAGCATTCATCAGCGCGGCGTTGATTTACTACATATCAAGCGGGCTTACGATGAGTTTCTTGCTGCAAATGGTCAATTGGTCAGTGTAGTGAGCAATTCGATGAAGCATACAAGTTGTCCGAGGGCACAGCATTTTCGGAGCTTTTTACATCGCGTTCAAGCTGAACTGATCGAGCTTCCGTTTGAGATTTTCTGGAACAGCGATCGCCCCGTCACTGTCGAGAGCCATCTAGTCATTATCAGGAAATAGGTGGCTATCGCCCCTTTTGCAGTGATGAATTGAATGTTGGGTTATGGTCAACACCAAAGCAAAATCTTCTCGAACCACAACCGTCAAAGCCGCCAAAGCTGCGAAGCCAAAAGCAATCGCTTTTGAGATCGATCCAGAACTGCTGCATGAGTCGTATAACCAAATTCGTCGTCCGCAGTTGCCGTATGGCATTGTGGTAAACGATAAACCCGCAGGAATTCTAATCCCAACTGACCAACTGGACAAAGCAGGTTGGCTCAATCTACCCACCGAAGAAGAACTGCACACGGTAGAACTCACTGAAGAAGTGAATGGACTGCTAATCACTGAAACTCGAATGCTCGTGCTGGCATTTGTTCCAGAATACATTCGCTACAAGAACGACGTTGAAGATTTAGGCAGCACTGTAGTTGGACTCTATGACGAATATCGCAATGCGTTTGACAAGAAGACGATGGATGCCTGCTCAGAACACGCGATCGTCTTTCTCGACGAAGACAATCAACCGTTGCACACGACCCCGATCGTCGTGCGTTTCAAGAATGTGGCGCTATGGAGTTTCAAATCTGCGCGTGAAGAGTTCTACCGCAAGCTCGAAAGAACGTTCTCGGATTATTCCGGACAACGCTACTCCGGCAAAAGTGACAAGTGGCGCAGTCTGGGCGTTCTGGAGGTCACGTTCAAGGCGGTAAAAGAAGGTGAAGGCAACAATAAATCGTGGTGCTGCAAGACTGAAGCGATTACCTCACCCATGATCGAGAACTTGCCTCAGCTTTTCCTTGGAACTTCAACCACCAAAGCACTGATCTGGGGTATTCACGACAACATTGCAGGTTTTACCGAACCGCAAGCGTTGCCATCCCTCTCCGCAGAACCTGACCTGCTCCCAGGCGCAACTCAGCGACTCAAATCGGCTCGATTAGAACTGGATGATGAACTGGATGACCTCAACATTTTGGATACTGATGCAGAGACGCTGTCGGACGACGAGTTTGACTTTGACGATGACGAACTGGAAGATTGAGCCATCTGCAATTTTTGTCCAGGTGACTGCGATCGTTTAGTCATCTGGATGATGCCTGACCGCCCCCTTCGATGTCATTAATACTGAGCAAAGACGTGTAAAAATGACATCAGAAGGGGGATCAGGATGGTCAACCAGACGATTCGGATTATCTTAATCGAGCCACAGGATTTAGTCAGAGTTGGACTCGCAACAGCGCTGCCAAAACAGATTCCAAAAGCAGAAGTCGTCGGTCATGGGGCAACTGGCGAGAAAGGCTTAGCATTGGTCAAAGCCAAGTCCCCCGCGATCGTCGTTTTAGATCTTGACCTTCCTCAAATGCACGGACTCGACGTAATTCAATCGCTCAAGCAGCAGTATCCCAAAATCAAAATTATGGTACTGACCGCAAACCGGGAACCTGAAATGATTCTATCTGCGTTTGATAGGGGCGCTGATTCTTATTGCCTTCAGCATCATTCGATTGGATTGATTACGACTGCGTTGCAGCAAACCTATCAAGGCAATCATTGGATTGATCCTGCGATCGCACATCATCTCCTGCAACAGAAATCGCAACCTGTACACCAAGAAGCCGCTGCGGAATCTACAGCAGCCGTTCAGCTATTCGAGGAATCGTGGCAAATGGTCGAACATTTGACGACACGTGAAGTTGATGTGCTGGAACTCTTGACGAAGGGACTGACCAATAAAGAAATTGCCGCTCGTCTTTACATTGGGAATGGCACGGTTAAAGGTCATGTTTCAATGCTGATGCAGAAATTTGGCGCACATAGTCGAACGGAAGTTGCCAGTCGTGCGCTTGATTCTGGGATTTTGCGCCAGTATCGACGGAATCTCGCATAGCGACCGCCACGAGCCTGGGAAGATTTATCGCCACTTTCCATGTCCATCGATTTTTACAGCTATGACGACACGCAAGATCATGCTCAAATTCACCACTGTTCTGTCGTTCGATCTGCTTATCCTTATCAGTTCGTGGATTCGGATGCGGATTTAGAAACTGCGATCGCACCCTTGTTCAATGCTCCAATTTTAGCGATCGATACCGAAACGACTGGCATCGACCCGCACTGCGATCGACTCCGGCTCATTCAACTGGCTGTCCCCAATCAGCCTGTCGTAGTCGTCGATTTGTTCAAGCTTCAGCAACTGAGCCAACTCAAATCCCTGCTGCAAAGCTCTGTTCTCAAAATTGGACATCATCTCAAATTCGATTGGCAGTTCCTCACCCAAGCTGGATTACAGCTTCAGCCACCTTTTTTCGACACGCAGCTCGCATTCAAAGTGTGGACAGCAGGCATTCCACTGCGATCGTCATTACAAGCCGTCGTCGAAAAGCTATTAAGCATAACTCTGAACAAAACGCTACAGCAGAGCGATTTTTCTCAAGATAGACTCACTTCTAAGCAAATCCAATATGCTGCAACTGATGCAGGGATTTTGCTACCTGTTTATGATGCGTTAGTTCAACGATTGATCGTTGCTGAACTGAGTGAGATCGCGCAGCTTGAATCTCAGTGTATGCCTGCTTTTGCTCAGATGGAGCTTCATGGCTTTGGCATCGATCGAGAACGACTGCGATCGCAATCCATTGACCTCAAAGCACAACAAACGCAGGTTCTCACTCAAATTCGTCAGCAGCTTCGATTACCCGGAGTACAGCAGTCTAATTTATTTTCTGAACATCCAAATGAGATTAATCCCAACTCATCGGCTCAGATCAAACAAGCACTGGCAGCAGATGGGGTAGTAGTCAAATCGACGAGTCAGAGATCGCTTCTTCCAGTCGCCGATCAACACCCTGCTATTCCTGTTTTACTGCTGTACCGACAGTTGACGAAACTGATTGACAGTTTTTACGAACCCCTGCCACAGACCATTCACTCAACAACTCAGCGAATTCATCCAACTTGGTATCAACTGGGAGCGCGATCCGGTAGAGCCAGTTGCCGCAATCCAGCACTCCAAACCATTCCTCGACAGAAGCAACTGCGACAGTGTTTCGTGGCAGCACCGGGGAACGTCATGATCAAAAGTGATTATGGGCAAATTGAACTGCGGATTGTTGCCAAAATCAGCAATGACCCAGAGCTAAAGCGAGCTTTTCAAGCTGGGGAAGACTTACACTGCTTGACAGCCGCATTCCTACTCGATAAGCTCCCTGCATCAATCACTGAAGAAGAGCGACGACTGGCGAAAGCGATTAACTTTGGGCTGATCTACGGGATGGGCGCAGCCAAACTTCAGAGTCAGGCTTTGATCAAATATGGCGTTTCGCTCAGTTTGGCTGATGCTAGACGATTCCGGAAACGCTTCTTTGAGTTATACCCTGGCATTAAGGCATGGCATGAGCAGATGAAACAAAACGTCTATGTGCATTCAATTAAAAATTGCAGAACGCTCACGGGCAGAAGGCGACTTTGGCGAGATCGTCCCAACCTGAACGAAATGATCAACCATCCCGTTCAAGGACTGAATGCCGATATTACCAAGATGGCGTTGGTGCAACTGAGCCAACGATTGCCGCCGGATGCTCGATTGATTGGGATGCTACATGATGAGATTTTGGTGGAATGCCCTGAAGCGATCGCACTGAATGTGAGTCAACTTGTTGAACGCTACATGATTAAAGTTGCTCAACACATTCTGAATCCAATTCCAGTCACGGTCGATGTACAAATCGGTCAGAGCTGGGCAGGATGAGAATGAATGAAGGCGGCATTCTCAATGCCTTGCCGCCTCTGGCGGCGAATGGGGTGAAAGTGATGAGAAAGGAGTCTCATTCCAATGGTCACAACGAACAAAGTCAAGAATGGAACCACCAGAACGACAAAGTCAGTTGCTAAATCAAGCGCAACGCTGGATTTGAGCGATCCGAGAGTCGCAGTCAAAGCCATTCGGAACGCATTGTTTCAAACTTACAAAATCAAAATGCCATTGCGAGCGGAGAGTGCAACGGTTCCTGCTTACTACGGATTGCGAGAAATTTTAGGCAATGCTGTCTCCGCGTCAGTCAAACGCAACAACGGCACTTTCGATTGGCAAGCTTGGAACACCAAAGTCTTTCCGAAGCTCTTTGGTGAACCGGATGCGCTCAAGTTTGAATTGGCAGTGATGGCGCAGATCGCATCTAACTTTGATGCCTCCATTCCTGAAGACTCGGAAGCTGGCATTCGCACTTTAATCGAAGTGAATCGTCGATCTCTGGAACGCCGCAATAATCGCAAATCCAATGAGCCAGATGTACCAGATGTGTTGGATAGTTTGGATGACTTGGATTTGGATGATGAGGACGAAGATGAGTTGCTTGACGAAGATGATTCGGATCTCGATGACGAATAATTGAATGTCTGCGAATGTCTGACCTACTGCATGAGCCTGATTCTTGTGAGTCAGGCTTTATTTTTTGCTAACCTCAACTTATTGCCGATTTGATCGTATCCATAGTGTACAGAATCCAGAGTCTACTTTTTGCTCTCCGCTTCTGAGAACCACACCTAGCTTTTTCGCTTGATCCTCACAGGCAAATCGTCCTTGCCAGTTGCGAATTAGTAAATCTTGATTCCAAGTCATCATTTCCCTGGCAAATTGACCTTCTCGGCTCATTGCCCATTTGAGCGTATTGGCTTCATCAAGCGTGAGTTGACGCTTACCAGACGGATCAGCTTCTATCTGAGATCGCTGCCACTGCGCGTACATCCATCCAGCGCCCCCTCCGACTCCTGCGGCAACAGTAAGAATGACTGCGGCAACGATCGTCGAAGCTGCGCTCAACTGGTGCATAAATTGATCGATCGCGGTTTTGCGAATCAACGCCTGGACAGTTTGCGCGATCGCAGTTCTCTGAGCCTCTAGCGCAGTTCTCTCATACTCTTTCAGTCCCTCACGATAGTCTGTCACCTGCCGATAAACATCGTCCCGCCATTGTTCAAACAGAGCATTCAGATCCTTTGGCTTTTCCTCTAGTAAAGCTTGCAGTCGCCCAGTCGCAGCCATCAAAATAAATGCTGGATCATCAGAATCGAGATTGTACTGCATCAACACTTCAAGCACTTTAGCTTTAACGTGATCCGGCTCTCCAATCAGCAAATGATCTAGTGCAGAATTCATATGCACAGGTAATTTAGCAACATTAGCGTGAGGTGGGGTTGCAATGATGTCATCATCAAGCAGCAATATCTCGTCAGGGGATTGGCGAACCATAATTCAGTTTCTCGCTATTTGGACTTACTAGGGGCGAATCCTTTCAGGCTGGCTTTCTGGGGTTGAGTTTTTTCTTGCAGTTGAATCGCTTGAGATCGCTTCAGTACCTCGGGTTTTGTCGGCACATTGTCCCAAATCTGAGTTGCGTCTATGGCTTGCGAGAATTGTTTGAGAAACGTCGCGATACGCTGGCGTTCGAGCAGATGAAATTGATCAGAGGGTGCAATTGCTTCCGCCAAACTCCAGCCTAAACTTTCCCAGCGATCGCGCTCATACGGCGGAAATTTTGGAAAATCGATGACCTTGACTTGAGGCGATTCAAAGACTAATTGCCAGGGTTTACCTGCTGCTGTTTTTGCTGTTTCGAGCGTACTAGTAAATTCTCGCCATTGTCGATCGGTTGCAAGATGTAGGTTGCGAACAAACACATGCGTCACACGATCAGCGTAGCTTGAGTAATCATCCAGGGATTGCTCAAACAGTGTTAAAGTTTGTGGACTTGGATTACACAAAAACCATTTAACTAAGCGAATCGGTTCACTATCCTGTGTTAGTTCTAGCAATCCAGTTCTCTTAAACCAGCCTGAAACAAAACTATGGGAGCCTGCTGGTAAATTGACAACTGGAATTAAACCGCGTTCTACTACATTCCAGATTTGATCGAGATCCTGATATTCGATTTCGCTGAGGATGAGCGCGATCGCATCCGCATAAAACTTCTTGACGTTGTAGTGATGCGCTTCATCCGCATCGAATAGCTGAACTGGATACTGATGCACTTGGTTGTAGTGTGCCATTGCACAGGTAAACAGTGATTTGCCTCGCCCGCCTCCTGAGCCATCGACGAGATGAATTGTGGGTTGCATAGTCCTATCCTCAATCAAGCGGTGTGTTGAAGGTGACGTGAGCAAGCATATTGAAACAATGCCCATACGTCTGAAAGCCGATGCCTATAATTGCTGCTGTCCACAGTTTCAGGAACTTCAATGCTTGCATGGAATGAAATGTGGTTGCCAAAGAAGTCTACTAAATCTGGTGCAATTAAATTCGTGGTTCCACCCGCGAAGATCCATTCATCAATTGGGTCTGGAACGGCTTCCTGTAACCAGGACAGAAGTGCCTGAATGTAATCAGCTTTAGCTTGCTGGGTCGCTTTTACCAATTGTTGGATCTCTTCGTCTCGATAATGGGTTGAGCGTGCAATCGCGTTAAATGCCCTTTCATCTTTCGAGGCAATCCACCGCACAACAGCAGGTAGTAATCGTTCCGGTGGTTGCCCACTTGTTTGTTGCTCAATTTGCTCCAAACATCGAATGAAACCGAGGTTCGAGGATTTGAAGACTGATACCATGCCTTGATTGAAGGTGATGACACTTGCGTTTCGGTGTCCAATCATGGCGATCGCAATCTGACGCATTGCAAAATCACCATTCACAGCATTCGCATAATGAATTGCAATTCCGGCTCCTTCAGGCTGACAGTCAAATTGGATGAGTTTGACCTCTATAGAACCCGTCGCAGTTTGGAATTGATTCAGTGCAATCTGAAGTTGACGTTCAACGCGATCGCGGTCAGCGTACTCATTCGGCGGCAATACACAAGATAACGAAAGCTCAAATTGCTGAGGCAACTGCAACCGCTGCTGGATCACCCAAATTGCTGCCAACGTCTTATAAGTTGCCCGCTCGAACTTAGGTTGATTCAGACCCGCATGGGCATGAAACCGCTTGGCAAAGTGTCCGACTGCCCAGCAATCCTGACCCAACTTAACCCAGGCGCGGTTCTTTGGGCAAACCGCAACGATTTGAGCCTGACCGCAATCCAACTTTGTAGAAGACACTTGAATCACTTCAGAAGCCATCACTAAGCTGGCTGGCGTTTGCGCTTGTTCATGCAGGGCATAGATGACCTTTGTTGCAGAACTACCGAAATCGATCGCAGCAACTAATCGATGAGGCTGATTAACGATGCTCATAAGCTTGTCCCGATGCGTTGAAATCTGCGAAGTCAAACGGATTGAAAAGAGAGGTAGCAGTGCGAAATTCAGCGTGATCGATCGCATCAGGCTGGGCAAACGTTGATTGACCTATCTCCCAGTCGTAGAGCGGAGTCTGTAGCTTGTGCCCATCGGGTAAACAAGCATTGACTTGTACTGCAATCAGCGTGACTTGGGCTAACAAAGCGGAGATAGACAGTCTTCCAGCATTTTGCAATGACTCCGTTGAGGCAGAACCTTCAATGAAGGCTTGAGGTAAGTAAAACGCAATTGCTGCATCTAGCAAAAAGGTATGAATGCTTTTGTAGGGATGCTCTTTGAGGTAGCGGATCAAGTGAGCATACTGTGAAGTTGCAGGAACTCGCAATCGGCACGACAATTCGACTTGCTCGATCGTGTTGCTCATGATAAATACTAGGGCAAACAACACTCTGACCTTAAAGGAAGAGCGCGGCATTTCGCCTCTGAAAAATGGCAGGAAAAGAAACGGCGATACTCTTCTACCGTTTTGCTATTCCTGCCAAATGGCAGAGGCAACCTGTTCAGATTGCCCTGCTAACCGCTCCAAGTTGAATTTAATCTGGGTTTGAAGGGGTCTGGTCTTGTTCTAGATAAAGCGCGATAAACTGTTCCGCTGCTGTGGGTTCGATTACTCGTAAGCCTTTGATGACGTTTGTCACTGCTTCAGCTAACGGATCGCTAATCTCATTTACCCATTGATGCACAGTAGAGCGGTTAATTCCCATTGCGATCGCTAATCGATTTTGACTAATTCCATGTTCTGTTAGAACTTGCTTGAGGGATTGTCCTGCTTTTGCCATATTTCCTCCTACTCACGGTAGTGCCGTTTTGCTAGATGAGTCTGATAGAGAATGTACCCCTTTCAACGAACTGCTCATTGAGAGAAATCGGTTCAGCACCCTGAAATTATGAATCACTGTTTTGCAATACTGGTATGCAGTTTGAGTTCGAGCCATGCTTCAAACTCGTCGATCATTTGCATCCTTACCCTTTATGTGTTGTCATTTTCACAAGGTAGCAAACGTTCTGACCTCCTGATTTCTTCGTAAATCCGGACATTTGCTTGGTTCAAATCGTCATATCCTAGACCAAGCCAGCGTTTGAAGGCTTTAACTCAACGCTTTCATGAGGTCGATATCACTTAGCCTTAGAGGATGTTTTAAAAGACAATTGAGGCTGTAAAAAAGCTCTCCGGTCATAAGCTGTAAATACGTAAAAGCACAGCACCGAGAGAGCTACATGAGTAAATCGTATCCCAGTAACCTCACTCCTGCCCAATATGAATTGTTGAGCGACCTGCTACCTGATGCAAAACCAGGGGGACGACCGCGAGAAGTAGACTTATGGGACATTCTCAATGCAATTTTTTATGTTTTAGTCGAAGGAGTGCGGTGGCGAGCGTTACCTGGAGATTTTCCAGCTTGGCAAACGGTCTACACTTACTTTCGTAATTGGCGTAAGGATGGAACCTGGTTGAGCATTCACGACCGTCTCTATCGCTGCATCCGCATCGAAGTCGGGCGCTCTCCGAGCCCATCTGAAGCAATTGTCGATAGCCAAAGCGTGAAAAGTGCGGCAGGAGTGCATGCAGCAATCGGATTTGATGCAGGTAAGGTGATCAAAGGGCGCAAGCGATTCATCACGGTCGATACGCTGGGATTGATCTTACGGGTCTTTGTCACTGCTGCCAGCACCCCAGAACGCGCCGGCGGCAAAACTGTCCTCCAGCGGGTGCGACAACGCGGGAAAGCCGTGTCTCGTCTACACACGATTTGGGTGGATGGCGGCTTCGATGGCTTTCCCTTTATGCACTGGGTGGTCACCATCTGTCGTTGGATTGTCCAAGTGGTCTTACGCCCGGAACAAACCAAAGGCTTTGTCCTGCTCAAAAAGCGATGGGTGGTGGAACGAACTCTGGGCTGGCTGATGCACTGTCGTCGCTTAGTTCGGGATTATGAGTTACTTCCAGAAACTTCAGAGACTTGGATTTACTTAGCAATGATTCGGATCATGGTTAGGAGATTGGCATAAAATTTGACCGACTCCGACTTTTAAAACACCCTCTTAGACAAACCGAGTTTGTGCAGAATAGCTGCTACTTTCCTTATCAAATCTAATGTTCGTGGCTTTTGAGCAATAGATGAATGCAACTCACACAACTCAATCTGGACAGCTATTAGCTGTCATATTTTTTACATGGTGTGATAGCGCTCGCCTTCAGCAAAAGCAAAGCTCCCGCAACCGAAATAAATCAACGACCACAGGTCGCGATCGAAGCGAGTTCATCACTCAACAATTATTTCTGAATTACAAGGAGAAACACGATGGTTCGCAATTCACATCAACCTCTGATTGATACCGCGACGGCTCATTTGAATGGTGAAGTTCAAGTTCGGATGGTCTTTAACACCTTACGAGAAATAACCGGACGAGTACTCGAACTGAAAGCAGCGAACAAGGCAAAACGTTTGATTGGAAAGCATTCAAGACTGCACTTGAGAAGCAGTATGGCAAACTGAGCTTGGATGAATTGATGGTGGAAGCGGCGAAGTTTGGAATGACCTCAATTGAGGCAGTTCGCGCTCAGCGTCAGCGGCAACTTGCCACGTTCTACAAGCGTCAGCGAGCATTCAATCGAGCAAGCGATCACAATGCACTGATCGCCTAAGCAATTTTGCCTCATCACGCCATTGGTGAGGCAAAGTTACCCCTACTTCATCGCCTTTAGCATGGCACTCTGCGGCGAAATTCCACAGTTTATCCTGGTACTCTGCATCTGCTGTTTATTTGCCCCTCATCACGCCTCAGTTCGATCAAAACGGAGCTTTTTCAGAGTGGCATTTTGTGGCAACGAGAACGACAATGCTAGAGTTGTCGCAAAATGCCTCATTCTATTTGCCAGATTCTACAGAGAAGTCATATCAATCGTGAATTCAGCCGCATTCTGCGGCGAGAGCTAATCAGGCAGCACTCGATTTTGAAAGGCTCAATCCTGTCAAAAATCATGGCAAGCTATGTCAGCACCCGTACAAATAGCCAAGGAAGAATAGTTGAATGCGATCTGCCGCAAAAATCGCTATGATTTGGGCATTGGCTAGTGAAGCTCGATCTAATCAATCAACTACACAAGATAAAGCTGAAATCGTTGATGCGATCGTTGCAGCATTCTTCCCCCGCATCAACCTATCAAGCATTTTGTAGCGCTCGTATTTCGATTATGGCGAAAACGTCAAAATACCCTCATCGCATTGAATTCCGCGCAACCGCAGAGGAATATCAACGAGCAGAGCACCTAGCAAGTCAATCGGATCTAACCGTTAGCGATTTACTGAGAGTTCTCTTGCAGCAAGCTGAATCCACTGATCCAGCCAGATCGCAGCAATTAATCCAGCTTTATCAAAGACTGGGTAACATTGCCAAAAATCTCAATCAATTGAACACAAACTACCCCAGCAAGTCAGGCTCTACGTCCTTAGATGAAGCGGTGGAACTGATTAACGACGCAAGAAAACTGATTGTTCAATCTATTCAATAATCTGATGATTGGTAAACATTTCAAAGGCAAAGCCTTCTATCCGATTCTCAATTACGCACTGAGCAAACCCGGCGCGCAATTGCTCGAAACGAATCTGGCGACTTTTACGCCCGCTGATCTAGCACAGGAATTGAACTGTCTGAGACGTTTGAATACCAAAGTTGAGCGGTGTATGTATCATGCTTCGCTCAGTTTGCCTTTGGGCGAACGCTTGGACGATCGATCCTGGTGTGAAGCCGCGCAAGCATTTTTTCGGCAAATGGGCTTTGATGATAATCCTTATGTCGTTGTGCGGCATTGCGATCGCGCTCATGACCACATTCATATCATCACAAGTCGGATTCGCTTTGATGGCTCTTGCGTATCAGATCGATGGGATCACTATCGACTGCAAGCAGTGACCAGACAATTGGAGCAAATGTTCGAGCTAACACCAGTGCCAGCGTGTTGGGAAGTACCACAGTCCCCAGAGATTCAACTGAAAGAGAAGGCAAGTTGCCTGCCTCAGAAAAAGCAAATCGAGTTATAGCGATCTCGTAGAGATATCTGAAGCAGATCGCGCCGTTTTAGGGTGCAAGTGATTAACCACAAGCCAGCAGTTTCAGCATTTTTTGCACCCTAAATGCGATCACACGACCGCTTCAAGCCCCTGCCGCTCCAATCCGGATCGCCACTTTCCCTCGCACTTGCCGCTGTTCGAGCGCACGAATCGCCGTAGGGACTTCATTTAAGGAATAACAGCGATCGACAAAGGGACGCATCTTGCCCGATTCAATCAACTCTTTCAAAACAATTAGATCTACTGCATTCGGCTTAGTCGCTAGAAACTTCACCGTGCGACGACTGATTTTTGAAATCCCCGCTCCAAATAACATTACCTGGAACAATCGAGCCGTAGATCCTCCCACAAGTGCATAGACACCCTTGGGTTTCACCGCAGGCAATACCTCAAAAACGGAATGGTAAGCAGCCGCATCTAGAATCAAGTCATACTGCGGTTGATTCATTGTTGGAATCGCATTCAGAACGTGATCTGCCCCAAGGGTTCGCATCATCTCGCTTTTACTGGGACTGCATACTGCTGTGACCTCTGCACCAAACGCTTTGGCAATCTGCACTGCAAACGACCCAACCCCGCCAGCCGCGCCGTTCACCAACACCTTTTGTCCTGCTTGAATCTGCCCCACGTCTCGCAGTCCTTGAAGTGCTGCCAATGCGGAAACCGGAACCGTTGCCGCTTCCTCAAACGTCAGATTCGTCGGCTTCAAGGCAAATGCCGTTTCAGGGGCACACACGTATTCCGCAAACGTCCCAAACCCCGATTCTGACAAATCTCCAAAGACGGCATCTCCCGGCTTGAACCGCGTCACTGCCTTACCGACTGCTTCTACTGTTCCCGCTGCGTCACATCCCAGGATTTTGATCCGGGGCGATCTAAGTCCGCCATAAATCAAGCGAAGCAAAAATGGCGTTCCTCGCATCAGATGCCAGTCTCCCGCATGGACAGCAGCGGCATGAACTCTCACCAACACGCCATTGTCTGGCACTACAGGTCGCGCGACTTCTGCCAATTTCAACACATCCGCAGAACCATATTCGGTTTGCACGATCGCTTTCATCGTCTGAGTCGAGGGGCTGATTGCTTCCATGATGTTCTCCAGTGATAGGAGGCACTTGCCCAAGTCTGAGCTAATCCTCCTAAGATTAGACTTACAGTGTAAGTTTAACTTACGGCGTAAGTTTGTCAAGATGAGGGGCGAGTCAGTGCAACTCGAACTAATACTCGGAATTCGTGAAGGACGATATGGCTAAGACGCAAGATTCAAACCTCATCCCTCAACTGCCCCTGAGTCGAGAACGGGTGTTAGCGACTGCCCTCCGCCTTGCCGATGAGGAAGGGATTGAGGCACTTTCCATGCGCAAGCTTGCCCAAGTCTTGGGTGTCAAGGCAATGTCGCTTTACAACCATGTGACGAACAAAGACGACTTAATCGATGGCCTTGTGGAGCTCGTCATTAGCGAGATTGAGTTACCGGATTTGACGATCGACTGGAAGACGGCAATGCGGCAGCGATCGCGCTCTGCTCATACTGTTTTGCTCCGTCACCCCTGGGCAACGATACCGATCGTGTCACGGGTGAATGTGGGTTCCGCGATGTTGCGCTATATCAATGCCACGCTGGGCTGTCTCCACGCGGCAGGCTTTTCGCTGGAGATGGCGGATCATGCCTGGAATGCGATCGACAGTCACATTTACGGCTTTACGCTTCAGGAGTTGAACTTCCCGTTTGAGCCATCGGAGTATGCAGAAGCTGCAAAAATGGGTCTGCCGCTGATTTCAGCAGAACAATATCCCCACATGAACTATCTCACTCATCGCGTCATCGATGGCAGCTATGACGGACTCCATGATTTTGAGTTTGGACTCGATTTGATTCTGAATGGACTGGATCAGTTGCGAAAGCCAACTTGACAGATTTGGGTGGGATCAATTTAGGGTGCAATTCACTCAGCCTAGAGCAACAGTTATCTGAAACCTTAGAACTGGAATCTGTGATGGAGGCTTACGATCGCTATCAAGCCAAATTTCCAAATCACACGGTTGGACTTTTGCATAGTCGAATGAATGGGGAAGAGAAGCAAAGTGTGATCGCGCAATTCCGCAATCACCAAACCCAAATTCTCGTTTCAACCACTGTGATTGAAGTTGGAATTGACGTTCCAAACGCAACTGTAATCGCCATTGAACATGCTGAACGATTTGGTTTGTCTCAACTACACCAGCTTCGGGGACGAGTCGGACGCGGGCACACACAGTTGTACTGCTTACTGATGAATGCTTCAGATTCGACGACTGCTAGGGAACGTCTTGAAGTTTTAGAACGATCGGCGAATGGGTTTGCGGACACGCTTCGCGGGAGCCGAAGGCAACGCAGAAATGGATCTCCAGCTTCGGGGTGCAGGTGAAATTCTAAGAACTTCTCAAGCAGGCGCTCCCAGGTTCGCGATCGCAGATTTAGTGAAAGATGCTGCGATTTTAGAACAAGCCCGCGCAGCAGCAGAACAAGTTGTCCAGAAAGGTGAACGCTTAAGACATTGGGATCTGCTACTTCAGGAAGCAGCGCGGCGAAATCATCAAAAGCTTAATCCAGATGCTGCACTCAACTAATACTAACCGCTACCGCGTCAGTAATGTTGACTTTGGCTCAAGCAGAACATTATGAAACCTTCCATTGTTCGTCGAATTGCTCAAATTTTGAAATTGCTTCAGAATCCTAGTTCTGATGGCAAAATGGGGCTACGCATAACCCGTCCTGAAGCGTTGAACGCTGATGCTCAGTTGCTCGCTCAGCTTGAAGCAGAAATTACAACTCGGCAGGATTACTATCAAATTTGCGGGAGATGGTGACGATGGCAAACTCGATTCCTCAATCAGTGGCAGTGCGATCTCTCAAGGGCATCAGCATTCTGGCATCGCAAACTTGGCAAGAGCTAGATGCCGCCGAAACCCCAGAGCAAGAAGCCGAAATTGTTCAACAGCTTTGGCAACTCCAAGAAAGCGAAGAGGCTGCGATCGATGCTCATGCTGAATTAGCAGATCAGATTGATGCCGAAATCACGGCACTCAAGGCGCGAATGGAGCATCTCGTTAAAATCCATACCGCAGAGATTGAAAGGCTCACCCGCTGGCGCGAACGACTCGATGAGACGATTCTGACGCTCAATTCCGCAGACTTGATGGCGCAAGAAGCGATCGGGCAACATCGACGCATTCGGATCAAGCTGAATCCGCCATCCTGTGAAGTGATTGACTTCGGGCAGGTTCCAGAGGACTACATCACCGTTAAAGAGATTGTGGAACGCAAAGTAGACAAAACGGCAGTTAAAAATGCGTGGAAGCAAGGGATACCAGTACCAGGGACTTTAGTGGAACGTAAGCGCAAAGTGGTCTATGAAATTGCACCCACCAGCTTGGAACGGATGCAAGCTTCGACCTAACGCTGTTTCAACCTGTAGTCGTGATTTTCTGCAACAAGTTCTTTGCATCAGTGAACTGTAGGAGTACAGTAGAACTGTTTTCGTATGCAGGACTCGCATGGCTGTAAATCGTGACAAACCGAATCGTTGGAACGCAGATGTGGCTCAGTCTGTGAATCTGTATAACAATTGGTTCATGACTTTTGCACCACAGGCATTTCATGACACTCGTGTTCAGATCACAGAAGTTGTCGCAGCCGCCCTGCAAACCACGGATAATCTGCAAAACTTACAGCCACAGATTCTGCAACAGAATCCTCAGATCCTCGCAACGCTGAGAATGTGTACGTGCCCACCACTGGCACGAGATCGATTGATTGGGTTAGCCGCTGTTTCTAAAAGTCTAGTGGAGCGATTAGAAAAAGGAAGATTGCCTACTCGATTGAATGCCGAGCAATTGAGCGAAGAACTTGGCAAAATCACAACGCTCATTTCAAGATTGGTAGATCGTGATATCTTTACCTGGCTCGCCACCGATCAATCTCCTACAGAAGCTGAACGTTATCGTGCTGCAACGATCATTGCCGATCGCTTGTGCGGGGCATCCACCGATCCGATCGTTCGCAATGCTCAAGAAATGCGGCAACTTCAGGAGATTGCAGTATGGCTAAACGCGCATCACTACCGGGAACTTCCTGCCGGACAGAGAGTGCGATTCACTGAAATGCCACCTGGAACTTACAGTTTTCGGTTAAATGTCCCTGTGAATTTAACAATGGAAGGAGAGAAAACAATCAACATTCCAATTGATGCAGTGATTATGCGGCAGACCGCACAGCCAGGAGATTTTCCGGTGCTGGTAGAGGCAAAATCAGCGGGAGACTTCACCAATGTGAATAAGCGGAAGAAAGAAGAAGCTCAGAAAATGAGACAATTACGCGCCACCTATGGCGAACAGATCGAATTCGTTTTATTCTTGTGTGGCTACTTTGATAGCAGCTACTTGGGCTACGAAGCGGCTGAAGGGATTGATTGGGTTTGGGAGCACCGGATTGATGATTTTACAGACCTCGGATTATAAGCAACTTGACCTCACATCGATCGAGTGCCAGCGAGTGCTAGAGCAGGCTCGGTTGGATACTGCTAAAAGTGCAGCAGAGCGCAATCGGCTAGGGCAATTTGCGACTCCCAATGCACTCGCGAGCGCAATTCTCAACTACTCAAAATCTTTGCTCTCCCCTAAAGAAAAAGTTCGCTTTCTCGATCCTGCGATCGGCACAGGTTCTTTCTATTCTGCATTACTTCAAACCTTCTCCAGCGAACAGATTGAACGTGCGATCGGGTACGAAATTGATCCGAATGTGGCTGAGATCGCTCAAAAACTCTGGAAATCCTCTTCTCTTAAAGTTGAGTGTTCCGATTTTACAAAAATTGCGACTCCAAAGCACGAGCAATCCAAAGCAAACCTGCTCATTTGCAATCCGCCCTATGTTCGACATCATCACCTATCTACGACAGAGAAGCAGTTGCTCAGAGAGCTTGCGATCGCGCGGTCTGGAATTCAACTCAGTGGTTTGGCTGGACTGTATTGCTATTTTCTACTAGCCGCGCATGAGTGGATGACTGAAGGAGGGTTAGCTTGTTGGTTGATTCCATCTGAGTTCATGGATGTCAACTACGGCAAGCAAATCAAATCATATTTACTCAATAGCGTGAGTTTACTGCGAGTTCATCGCTTTGAACCAGAAGATTTACAGTTTGGTGATGCTTTAGTTTCATCTTCAATCATTTGGTTTCGCAACACTCGACTTCAACAAGATCATGCAGTCGAATTTACATTTAGCGGTAGCATTGACAAGCCTCTTATCACAAAGCTGATTTCAACCAAGACGCTGAGGACTTCAGCAAAATGGACACAAATTACGGTCGCTTCCCAACGTCAAGATGCGCCGCAAGCTAAGTTGTCCGATTTATTTGAGATTAAGCGAGGAGTAGCAACTGGAGCCAATCAGTTCTTCATCCTCACACCTAAGCAGATCGAAGCCTTCGAGATTTCTCAGGAGTTTCTTACCCCAATCCTGCCTAGTTCTCGATATTTACCGAGCGATGAAATCTTGGCAGATGAACAAGGCAATCCAGTTCTCGATCGTAAGCTGTTTCTACTCACCTGTACAGATTCACCAGAGAAACTACAAAGAGAAAGTCCTGCTGTTTGGAAATACCTTCAGAGTGGAGTAAAGGCTGGCGTTGCGGAGGGGTATTTGTGTCGGCATCGATCTCTCTGGTACTTGCAAGAGAATCGACAACCTGCGCCGTTTCTGTGTACTTACATGGGTAGAACAGGCGCGAAGCGAGGTAATCCATTTCGGTTTATTCTGAATCATTCGAGTGCGATCGCGCCCAACGTTTACTTGATGATGTATCCCAAGTCTGACCTTGCGCGTCTTCTCTCTACTCATCCTGAACAATGCCATTCTATCTGGAATGCACTTAAGTCAATTCCAGTGCAACACTTGATTGCAGAAGGTCGAGTCTATGGCGATGGATTACACAAATTGGAACCTAAAGAATTAGCAAGTGCATCAGCAGAAGAATTGTTGAGAATTATAGAAACAATCGTTAAGTGAATGACTAGGAAATCGCATTCCGAAACGCGCGAATTGCTTCTACTGTATCTGTCTCAGCGATTAAGAGACAACGCTTGAGCAGTTCAATATCGAGATTTTCCAGTCCAGGCAGTTCACTCCGCACAATCTGTTCATAGCCCTCCGCTCGCAGGTGATACAGTGCCAACGTGCCATCTTGCCAAAACCAAACTTCTGGCACACCCAGGGCTAGATACCGCGCTAATTTATCGACCCCTCCGCTCGTGAAGACCACCTCAATTGATAAATCTGGAATTGGTTTCGCCCGTCCTAAACAGTACGACTCATCTGCTTGCACCGCTGCAACGCCTTCACGTTCCTGATCTTTAGACCGAGTGGGCACGAAAAGGATACCTTTCTCTGCCAAAAAGGTCGTCACAAAATACCCAATCATGTGGGCGAAGAGTTCGTGGGCTTCTCCAGGCATGAGAATCTCAATCACTCCCTCATAAAATGACAATTTTGCACCCGGAGAATCCTGCAATCCTTGCCGCACCAGTTTGAAGCCTTCCCAAGTCCCTGGCAAGGTCAGCAGCTGGTCAGTCGTTCGGTCTTGCAGTTGAACCATTGCGATCTCTTTCGGAATTTTCTTGCCCTTATTTTAGCCGAGATTCAGGCTCGTCATCGCTCGACGATCGATTGTCGCTTTCGAGAACCCGCATCTCGTTGCTGCATCATTTGCTGGAATTCATCTGCATCCGTTTGACTCAGGAATTGACTCACTGCCCCAGATGCAAAATTGCCCTGACAGACTAATCTGTTGCCATTATCTTCTACAGTGTAGTCGCCAGTGATTGATGCAATCGCAGTCCACCGCTCCCCAATCGGCAACTCCACCGACTCGGCTGGCGACGACAGCAATTGATAAGTTTGCGCGATCGCCGCAGCTAGACGGCGCTGCACTGCATTCTGTTCGTCTGATATCGAAGGCTCTGGTGACAGCACAAGCTGATCACTTACTCGCAATTGCACCATCGAGCGCGTAAAGTCTTCAACCGTTGCCTCAAATCGGGTTCCAATTGGTAGTTTTGCTGTTTCTGGTGCGAAGGTTCCAAGCACACCACCTCCGACGACTTGTAGCACTGGAATCCCATTCATCGCATAGTACTTCGGATGCTCCGGTTCAAGGGCATAGGGAACCACTTCAATCTCAATTTGACCTTGCCAGCGAGAGAAATCTTCATTGGCATAGTCGTTGTGAGTAATGCCGATCACTTTAATTTGGCTCACCTCAAAGTTCTGGAGCTGCTCCGTTACTTGCTCGGTCATCAGCGTGTATGCCAGCGATGCTTTTCCAGTATCGCCAACTGAATGCGCCCAAGTAAAATCAGCAGGCGGAACCACTCGTAAATCGTTGGGAATGCGATCGACATCCACCACCTGATGCCCAAACTGTTGCTGCAAGACAGCCGCATTGCGCTCAGATAGCGTCGGCAAGTAAAAATCGACCACGGGTAAAGCAGGATTGACGATCGCTTCATACTCAATATGGCGTGCTTCAAGCATTTGCATCCAAGTCTGCGCCCGATCAAATGGAACACTCAATTCGTGAGCTTCCAATTCATAGGGGCTCTTGGGTAAGCTGTACGTGCCTTGGCTAAAAGTAATCGGTAATTTTGCTGCAACGCTCATCGATTGTTTGCGAGGGCGATCCAGTTCTGGGCGAGTGTGTTGGGTGTACCAAATCGCTGCGGCAATCGATCGCTGTTCTTCAGGAGTGGAGAACGTCTCGTTGATTTCAGCGCGAAAGGATTCGTTTAGGGCAGAGATCGCCACCCTAAATCCTTCCGCATCCTCCCCAACCAGTTGTCGAATCTGCGCTGTTGCTTGCTGTGCACGTTCCTTCAGATTCTCTGCCCAATCCAAAGCATCGGTATCGAGTTCAGCACGATCAAAGAGATACCGAAAATGTTCACGAGGCAGCGATTGAAGTTGAGTTGCTTCCCAGAGTGGATTGATTTCGGCTGCTAGCACACACACTACTGAAACCTCTGGTTGCCCTGATGCTTGCGTCGGCAGAGCGAATTGACGGTACAGTCTTGGATCTTTCTGGAAATCAAAAAATGGTGAAGGATGCTTTTCACACCATTGCTTTGCATCGTCGAGTAACTTCGGGTCAATCGTTTCAGTACGCTCTGCACTTTTGGGAGAATCAACCTCGACCTGAAGCGCTGCCATCAATCGATTCAGAAGTTGATGTCGTGATTTCTCAAACTGCCGTTGATTGTGCGGTGAAGCCGATTCCTCCTCTGTTGGCACAGCCGTATGAACTCGCCCGATTAGCATTGCAACTCGTCCGATTCCATTTTGACAAACGGCTGCTGCGACTTTCGGCAAGGTATTGTACACGAACTGCCCCTGTTCAGTTTGGACTTCAGTGTAAGGGACTTTGGGGCGTTTAACGATCGACGGAAAGCGATTTGGCTCTCCGGCTCGAAGCGTCTCCTTAGCAATGTTGGGTATCCACTGCGCCGGAGTCGCAATCAGTTGATCGCCATCAAAATCACATTGATGATATTCAGCCGCATCACGGGGATTAATCCATACGACACCTTCCGTTTGAGAAAGCGTTGGATCATGAACATTCCGATAAATGCGAATGTTGTCGGAAGAAACGATCGGGTAACGAGTCACAACGACATTGCCTTTTGGTAAGTGAGGCGCACAAATCATTCCGCGAGGCAGTTCTCGTCCAGGTTGTGCCATACCAGAACTATGCTGGAAACCAGAGTTCACAGCCAATTCACGCCAGCGACTTGCCGTTTGTGATTCTAAGAAATCCACCACCTTCGGCGCGTACAGCAATAATCCATAGCGATCGTGCCTCAGAATCGAAATCATGCGAGATTCTTGAGGTTCCTGCTCGTCACCTTCTGTATCGCTTTGCTCTTGGTCGTAGCGTTGGACAACATATTGAGCAAGCTGCTTTGGGTCACGTTGCTTTTCGGCCAACTCCTGTGCTTTCTTCAAGGTTGGCTTTAGGAAATCAGCAAGTACTGCTGACTTGGAGTACCACATCGAGAATTGCCAGGAATTGCTATATCGTGCTACCTCAGCATTTGCACGATTGCCCAGAACGACCTGCGAAAGTTCGTACTCTCCGCACGGCAATGCTTCTAGCTGATCTTTGTGAATGCCTTTGATTGAGGATCGATCCAATACGAAATCAACATTGCTTGGTAACGTCGGATCGACCAAAACCGTTCCCTTTGCTAAAAAGCTGAAGCCTAAATCAGATGATGCTGTGTGCGCCATGCGGAATTGGAAAGGGCGATCTGGTGTAGTTCCATCGAAGGCTAGCGATCGCATTAACTGAGGAGAGATTCTGCCGTGACAATCGTGCGTTTTGTAAGCCGCAAATTCAGGATCGGTGTAATCGACTAACTTCAGTTTTAGCGTTTCGATTGTCGTAGTGCCTTTGTAGCAATCACTAACCAATAACGAGCCATAACGACATGCTGCATCTCGTTCCGCCGCAAAGAATTGGGTTATTTGTTCAGCAAGGGTGGGGTCAGCAAAGTAGAAATTGCGATCTGAACTAAATGTCAGTTTACGAATCATCCCATCCTCGAATCGAGCCGCTTTGAGATTGTCTGCATTCAAGGAAGCACGATCCAGTTTAACCAGCGCCAATGATTTGAGATCCTGAGACGAAAAAAGCTGCTCTAGTAAGGTATGACGCAAAATTTGAGGCTCCAGCCATTGACGCTCACCTAATTGTGTCACATAGCACACAGGAACCGATAATCCACCCCCTTCTAGCTGTTTTGTCTCCATCTGTTATAACTCCGGGAGACGTTGGCGGTTAAGCTGTCGTTGCCGCTGATGTCGCATCGGCTCAGGCTGTTCAAGCGCTTCGGGAGCCAAATCCTGAGCCAAAGATTCTATTTCCGCGGATGGAATGGAACAGTGATTAATTTGAGGTGACTTGTTTTCAGACAACACTGCCGCAAAGACTAGCTCCCTATTCTTCGCGCTATGACCAATCATGGATTGTGTGCCATCGGCTTGGCGCTCTGTTACATCAAACTCATACTTCGGTTCTCCTTCCCCGTCTGTCCAAGCAAATGTGATGGCGCGATCACCAAACTGAACTTGTTGCTGAAAACTTTCGATCATCCGCAGTGCGATCGTATGATCAACAGTTGGTTGCTCGTCCACAAGCGCATCCAGTACGTCTAATCCTGAATTTTGTTCCTTTTGGAATGCCGCTATCACTTCAGATTGCTCCGTAACCTGCTGCTCTAACCGTATCATCATGGCTTCGAGTTGATCTAAGCGTTGTGAAAGCTGTTGCAAGTATTCTTCAATCTGATTCAGTTGCTCTTTGATCGCAGTTTGTCGATCCAGCTTGAGCGGTTGCAATGTTGAGAGCGATGAATCGAGCGTTTTAGATAGCTTGTTGGTCTGACGAGTGAGGACATTTGCTGCTTCTGTGAATGGTTCAGCAATTTCAGGCAGGTTTGCGGGTGCTTCAGGAGGTTCAGTCGCGACTTCTAATTCCTCAGCCCGATCGAACAACTGATCCAGCCGATTTGCTTGTTGAGTCGCAAAATGGGCAATCCGCTTGAGGCGCGATCGATATCTCTGATCCGGATTATCCAACGTTTTCATCAAAGCAAAGGCGACCGCCGCCGCACTTGTTGCAAACTGACTCGTTCCTCCTGCTAAATTGATGCCATCAATGCCAGCGCTATTACTTCTTGCCAATTCTTGACTCGCATAATTAGCAGTATCCAATACATTTGCAGTGACAGAATCAGGCGATTGCATTCTTGGTTGAACAGTGGAACCTCGTTGAGAACGAGATTGATCGGCAGTTTGAGTCCGTTGGGGAGTAATCGCTTCATCAATCAATCCCACTGAACTTAAAGTTTCATCGATCCTTGATAGCTCATCATCCTCTAAACCCATGTCTTCATCTAAGGTAGCTGCTTGCTCTAAACCCAGCACAGCAGAGAGGGAAGAGGGCGTGAAATAGTGATCCTCCACAGGTAAATTAATTCCAGCGGCTTTGAGGTTTTTCACTAGATAAGAGCCACTGGTGCGCTCATCGGGATATTGCTGCAAGTAGAACCGGAAACCGCACACTTCGCCATCCCGCTCACACAGTTCCATCCCGATCGGGGCTTTTCCGGTCGTCTGTGAAAACTGCTCAACGTGCGTTTTCACCTCTTCCCACGACGACAACTCACCGACCGGAGCGGCAGAGAGCGCTTTTGCCAGCGTATTGTAAACGTGCTTCAATCGTGCTGGATCGGTGAGATGAGCATAGGCATTGCGAGTTCGGCTTTTTCGCGTAGTGGCAACCATGAGTCCTCCTACATCCGGCGAATGACGAGGGACGTAACTGCACCCGTGAGATTAGAGAGTCCGTTAAACACTGCACCTCCTGAATTGTTCAAGGCGTTATAGAGCGCAATTCCACCACCACCGGAAACGAACGTAACCAAGACAGGCGCAAAGATAGCAATGAAAACAGGGAAAGCCAGGTCTGAGATGGCTTGGGCCTCCGCGATCACTAAAATTGACGCGACTAGCCCAACGAGCAGATTCCAACCGAGTTGCATCCCAAACAAGGACATAAAGCCAATGCCCCATGCCCAGATCGGTTTACTGCCGAGTGGAAGGACACTCAATGCCATTGCGATCGGAGCAAATAGAGCCGTGAGTAGCAATGCAGCTTCCAGCGCATTCAGAAACGCCCAAGTCAGTGCCCAAAGGAGTGTTTCGACCAGCTTGAGCAGGGGAACCGTAATAAATTCAGCGACATTGATGCCCTCGCCTCCGTTCAGAATGGCTTGAGCAAATCTCTGTAGCGAATTCAGTGTTCCTTGATTCGCCTGTTCTGCCGCACTCACAATCCGCTCTACCGCCTCTCGCTTCGCCGGATCATTCCAGCAGGCAATCAGTGCATCTCCGGTTTTATCTCGACATTCCAAGTAAATGGCTTCAATTTGGGTTCGACCTGCCTGTGACAGCGCTACATTAGAAATCGCTTGATTGAACGTCAATCCGCCTACTTGAATCTCTAGCACTTCACGAATCTGTACGGTCGCTACTTGACGCATCAGAAGAACGGTGTTTGCCAGTAGCTGACCGTTTCCAGATAAGAAAAACATGACGACTAGCGGATACACAAACATCGTGACCAGATCTGACCAAGATTGACGAGCGAGAATTTCCTTGCCTTCTTTGAGTGCTAGAAAGAGAATCGACACTGCCCCCAAGATCAAAGCAAATCGGACTAGTGCCAGCCACAACCCAACTTCTCCAGATGCCGCACTGGTTCTAAAAATCGTTTGCCACGCCTGATCCCAGGCACCAGAAGTGGCACGACTCAGTTCCAGCGTATTGATGATTGTATTTTCGGCAGTTCCAGCTTGATTACTGCCGGGGAGTTGTGCAAGTAGAGCAATCGTTAGCATCACACCCCGACTCCTACTCCCCTAAAGTAGAACTTAATACAGGAGGATTCGATTCTGCGCGAGAACGACGCTGTGAGGTTGTTTCGGCGGTTAGAGATTTGCTCCCTGGAAGATTGAGCCACGCGATTCCTTGTGTCACGGATCTTGCTGTTGCTTTTTCCGTTCTGCGATCGCTCACATTCCGCCCTAATGTTAACTCTGCAATCTGCGACTGCAACAACAGATCATGAGCACGATCGATCCGCGATTGTTCAGCCTCATCAAACAAAGCCGCATCAACCTCAGCTTGCTGTCCCAACTGAGCCGAGACATTTTGAAGAATCTGCTGAGTCACATCCAAACTTTGGGATTCATCTGCGAGAAACCGATTAGATTGAACGGCTTGGCTGACTCCATCTCGTTTTTGCTGACCTCGGATTTGAGCCTGTTCACTCAGTGTTGAGCCATAAGCTGTGCCCCGGCTTGCATTCCATTCTGAGGTGCGAGACAAATCGTTTCTGATGCTGAAGCTCGGTTCATTGCTTCGGTTTTCCAGAGCGGCTGCGAGTTGTGTCGGTGGTGCTTGGTCTTGATTGCCTTGAGTAATATTGGCAGTGAGTTGGGCTAGATCGGGAATGCCGAGGGATGCGATCGCAGAATCTAGCAATTGGTCGATCGTACCTTGTTCAACTCCAAAGAACTTGGCAATGTTTAACCAACGATTCGGAATCTGGCTACTGATATTGAAGCGATTTTGGAGCGGACCTGCAAAGCCATCAGTACTGATGGGTAGTCCACTCGCATCGGTTAATTGAGCATTCGCACGTTGAATTTGAAGCATGCTCAATGCTGCTGCAATCAGAACTGTGATGAGTAATTTTCGATTGAATGAACGCATTTTGATCTCCTTCAAATTTGAGTAAAACCGTTTCCTTCCTTCAGAGCAGCAACATAGATAGGGGTGAAAGCTGCTAAACCTCGAATTCTGCCGCTTTCTGTGATGGGAAATTGAGTGAGGGCGCGATCGCGGGCTGCCCGTTCGTCTTCTCCACTTGCCACCGTTGCCAATAGCATCTCTGCGGGGTAGTAGCGGCTATCCCAAAATCGTCCACTCCGCTCAATTAACCAGCAGGAATACAAACTCGATCGGCGCGGTAGATAGGCTTCTGAAGCATTGCGAACAATCGTTTCGAGCGGATAGCCAAGATATTGTTGAAACGAGGCACATGCGCTCTGGACTAACCTTCCAGTAATGCGGTAGGTCAAGTTTTGTAGAATCATTGCTCCAGCAGAACAGGCTGCGATCGTATCCGGGTCTTGCGACGACAGCAGAATCGAAATTCCATCTTTTCGAGCCGTCGCACAAAGTTCACCGACCACCTTGGCAAACCCATCTTTCTTCAGCAGTGTCGATAACTCATCGCCGACAAATAAGCTTTTTGGATGCGACAGCGCATTGCGAATACAAGCGCCATGCGCCACGATCGACAACGCGAGAGAATCAAAATCATTCGTCAGTCCCGTCAATGCGAAAAACTTCATGAACGGTTCTGGAGACACATTGCTGGGTCGCCCAATTGCATCGCCTAGAGGAGAAACCAGAATTGCCTGAAGTCGGGCACGAATTTGATTAATCGCTTGAGCATCGATCGCTTCAAAAGAGTTTAGATTTAGCCGCTCTTTCGAGACGAATCGTAGGAAATCATGCAGCGTTGGCATCTGCTGCCATTCCGAAGACTGCCAACCGAATTGGAATGCTAGATTGTACCGCTCGATAATATCAGTATCTTCGAGAAATACATCCAGGGTTTGCAGCAACAAGTCATCCACTCGCTGAGCAAGGTGTGGTTGATGCAGTTTGCCCATCACGATCGTATTGAGCGCTTGCCTCACAAACTCTCGCCAAGATTTGAGCCGAGAATCGAATTCGTCCCCTCGAAACGCTCTTAGATCAGGTGGCTGCAATAGATTGTCATGAGCAGTGCGGATGTCGATATATGCGCCACGCTCAGATCCCAATGCTTCCACTAATGTTTTGAAAGTTGATTCTCCTGCCGAAGTGGGCATATCCATTCCAACGATTGGGATGTTGCAGAGCAAGGCTCGAAAGATGAATTGCGATAACAAAACCGATTTTCCTGAACCGCTTTGTCCAGTTAGCAAAGCATGAACCGTTTGGCTCTCAAACAGATCAATATAAATCGGCTTGCCGCCTGCTGTGATGAACTCGATACCTTGCGAGTCTAAATCGCGTGGCACGGTGAGCGGTAGTACTCCAGCTACAGTTTCGTTATCGAGCGTTAGTCGTCGATCTTCCGTATCCAGCAGTCCGTTGAATTCTAGAAGCCGTTGGAGGGTAATCGGCAAGGTTTGTAACCAGACCTGCCAGCAGACATGGCGAGATCGCACCACATTCGCCGATCCAAAACTATGCGCCAATAGTTCGCAAGCCTGATCAAGTTCATCCGTTGTATTGCGCCAGACGGTGAACACAACCGCGACATGGAGTGCGATCGCGCCTTGGTAAAGCTTACGCTGAGCCTCAAAACTCTCTTCCGCTTTAACCTCTGCCCCAATATCTCGCCCTTGTCCCTGTGTGAGTGCGCGAGTCGATGCAGTACGAGATTGACGTGCAGTTCTGGCTAAGTTGTCATTGATTAGAAATCGGGACGCAGGCACAATCTCAACCCAAACTTCGGTATCACGAACATAAGGCTGAGACATTGCTTTCCATATCGCTGCGAGTTGCGTCCGCGTATTGAGCCATCCTTCTACAGCATCTTGCATCACCAATAGCCCACCAACGCGACGATTCACCCAAACACATTCGCGGTTTTGACGGTGTTCAGGGCAGGCAGATTGTCCTTGAGAGCCTTGAATCAGAATCGTGGTGGAATGTCGTTCTGAATGAGTAATTTCGACGAATTCTGTTCCTGAAATTGCAGGTTGCCAAACTAACAATTGAGGAATGGGCGGTGCAATCATGCGATTGAATTGCTGCCAAAGCCAGTTCCACAGTGCCTCAGCATTAAGCGGCGTAATTTCTAGTCCAGCTTTGGTGTTCAGTAACCTTTCCCAGTTCAGGAAAGCATCATGCCCATCATTCATCAGCTTGTGCAAGAACTGCTGCGACTGCTCGTGCTTCCCGCCTCGCATGGCATCTAGAAGATTTGTCATGCGTTGCGAGAGCTTACTAATCCAATCACTCCATCGGGCTTGACCAGTAGCATTGATTGTATATGTGCAAAAGATCAGCGAAGTCCACTGCCGTCGCGTTCCTTCGTGGGTGAGTTGTTGAATCCGCTTTTGCTCGGAGCGTCCAAGCACGATCGCTAAAGGAACAGTCGTTCTGCTAATCAATTGCTCTAAAGCGTACTGGCGCTGAGTGTCATCGGCAAAGCAACTGAAGTAAAACCGGAGCGATTCTCCGATCGCACATTCTTTCATTGCCTCTTCGAGTTGAGATGCGATCGCCATGACTTCTTCTCGCGTCAGTTCAGGATGCAAGCCTTGAAGCCTAAAGCCAAACACCAATTGCCACAGATTACCTCGATTCAGTAAATACGCACCAATATCGCGGTTATCTTTTAGCAATCGCACCATACAGCACAAATCTAAGCAGTTCTCAAATGGATAGAACTGCTGTTTTTGATCGCTTTGAGAGAGAATTGTCGTTGATTTGAGCTTATTTTTCATTTCCTTGCTGAGCATTTATTTCGGCAGCGAGCAGGTCGATGGAGCAAAGGGAGATAACGAACATAGCCCGTCATCCAATCGTGACCAGGGGGCGACTTAAAGCGATCGAGAAAGTGGTAAGCGCGTTTTCCAGTCAAGAGCCACCAGGTCGAGATTAGCCAAAGTGACATCGCAAAAAAGACTGCTAAACCCAAATTGAACAATTCCATCGTGACGAGCCAGGACGCAATCAGAATGCTAATCCAAGGCAAGATCTGATTGGCAGGAATCGGTCCAATACTCGGAATTTTGCCCAGAGCTTTGTTGACCTTGATAAACGTCTTGTCTGGATCTCTCATACAGTTAGCTTTCCGGGACGAAGATAGCAGTGATTACGTCCAGCCCCAGAACAATGCCAAAGGCTAATCCCACTTGGGTTGCGATCGGTCGCCAGTCATTGCCTTGTTGCGCCTGGTTATAGGCAAACAGAGCAGCAGCGGCAACCAAGAGAAGAAATACAGCCCGAATCACGTTGAATACAAGCGCGATCGCTTCTTCTGAAATTCCTTCTCCGCCGCCCGCACTTTCAGATGCAAGTTGAGTGATGAATTCTTCCATACCAGAGAGAAAGATCGCATGGGCAGGCATTACTGTACTAACCAGAAGTGCGATCGCACCAAACACGACCAGCAAACTGCGGGAGGAGGTTTTCCGTCGCCAGCCTTTACGGTAAGGCAAGCGATCGCAAATCCGACGAAACGAGCAAATGAGCAGGAGCAGCAGCGCAAACCATGCCATCAAAATCGGAGCCTTCCAGAGAAAGTAGCCTAACATCGCCGTCCAAGTGGTCAGCCACGGATAATCCTGCGCCGTAAAGCTGTAAACAGCGGTTCTAGAAGAGTGAGAACGAATCGGATACATAAATCAACCAGCGATACTGCTGGCTTATCTTGCACAGCAACTTAGAGTAATCGCCCCTGCTATTTGTCCAAAATTCCAGAACGTTGGAGGAACTCATGTTGAAGCGGCCAGGGAGGGTAAAACTTATGGTTACGATCGCTGCACTCCTCCCATCTAGCAGAGGACAAACGGCAGAGGACAACCAAACCAGAGACACTGGAAAATATGCCTGAACCGTACTATGTCTGGCTATGAGGCAAATTCGACGATTTCAGCCGCCGAGCCTGCTATCCGAAAGCAAGAATCTACTTCCACTTTGCTTTGCTGCATTGAGCTTCTTTGTAGGGATTCAAACGCTATTAATTCTATTTCTAAGTTGGCGCGTCAATACACTGGCAGAACGCAAGATAACCTTTGTGCAATTGGTCGATGGTCGTGCAGTTGCGATGCGTGAGGAGGCTGGAACCTACCGCACTGCTGAAACGATTAAGAATGTAGTGCGGCAATGGGCAACTCTTACTTGGAGTTGGGAAAGCAAGCTGCCTGGAACCAATCAGTCCGATAGGGGGCAGAAAGTTGGCAATCAAAAGCTAACAACAACCGCTTATCTCGCTTCTTTTTTGCTGAGTGGCAAACAGAAACCTGAAGGCTCTAGCTTTCGGGAAGAATCGAGGCGAATGATTTCAGAGTTAACGCCTGCGGGGGTCTTTAGTGGCAATGTACGATCAACAATTCTCATTCGCCACGTCTCAGAACCGAGAACGATCGCGCTTGGCAAATATGAAGTAGATCTGATCGCTACCCGTAATGTGGTTGAGCAATCCGGACAAATCGAAGAAATTCCGTTTAATCGCACCTTTACGCTAGAAGCGGTAGACATTCCGCGATCGCCGCTTGGCAAAACCGCAACGGAAGTTGAGCGCGTCATTTACAGCATTCGAGAAGCCGGACTCGAAATTACCGATATCAAGCCTTTTAACCCCAATTAGCCTATGTCTTCTCTCCAAAATAAAATTCGAGTCATTTCTACGCCGGAAACCGCCTCTGATTCAATTGATGCGACAGAAGCGGCTCAATTGGTCGGCTACAGCCCGAACGAAACCGAGAAGCTGATTGACGATCAATACAAACTGATTCAGGAAAACGAAGGTGGGGATACTCGTCCCAGTTATGAGCATCCGATCATTCGCTTTGCCAGTGTTGCCTTGCCTCTGGGGGCATTGGGCGGCGGTGCGTTAGGCATCTGGTTCCTTCTCTTTGCGCCTAAAAATAATCCGGCAGCAGAACCTGTGACTTCAGCTACACCAACCCCCAGTCTCGTTCCCAACGCGGAGGGAAGACTGAAAAGCCAACTCGCGTTTCAAGATCAGCAGACTTCTCTAGAGAAGGCAAAATCTACGACGCAAACGAAACCCAAGAAGTCACCCGCGAAACCGTCAACTCAAAAAGCGACTGAACCAAACCGATCTCCTCCGGTTCGACGCATTGCAAGCACTGAACCAGAGCCACCACGCAGAGTTTATTCTGTTTCGGCTCCAACTCCGGTAGTGACTCGCACAGTCGCAGCAACTCAAGCCGTTAAACCGCCTAAAGCACCTGATCCCTACACTCAGTGGAATACATTAGCAAAACTAGGACAGCAGCAAGCGGAGAAGATTACAGATTCAGCTACGTCCCAACGGACAGTAATTGCTTCTAATTCAACGATTCCAATGGTTCAAGTCGGTATGGAAGAAGCAGATGAAGCTGCAACAGAACGACCAGAAGTCGTGGTCAATCCAATGAGTACAGAGAATACAGTTCAAACTGATGCCGCAAGATCCAGATCAATCCCTTCTGAAGTAGCATCTCCAAGTTCAGTTAGGCAACCAGAATTTTCACCTTCCGATTTATCCAATCCGCCGATGCAAATTGCGATCGGAACTACAATTCCGGCAAAAGTTGTTGTTCCCGCAATTGCCACTGAGAGTAACCGAGAGCGTGCTTTAGTTGAGATTACAGAAGACGTACCTGCGATCGACAATCGAATCGCGTTACCTAAAGGGACGCTCATTGCAACTGAAATCGTCAAAGTTGATCCGCAGACGCATCTCGTTCATCAAAATGCAGTTGCAATCGTCTACAGAAATCGTCTCGGAAACATCCAACAGCAGCAACTGCCAGCAGGGAGTTTAGCGATACGTGGCAGGGATGGCACACCTTTAATCGCTCAAGCAAGCCAGAAATCAGAGGATCATACAGGACGAGATCTTCTAATCGCAACATTGAGCGGTGTCGCCAAAGCTAGCGAGGTGATCAATCTCCCTCAAGCAGAGAACGTAATCAGCAGCGATAGTTTTGGTAACACGCAAATTTCACGCCGCACGAATCGTCAGCCCGATCTGTTGGCAGCAGCGATCGAAGGTGTGCTGGAAACGACAGTCGATCTCCTAAAGCAACGAGCCGAGCAGCCCCCAACAGCCCGTCAAGCACCAATACTTACGATTCCAAAAGATCAACCCGTCTCACTGGTCTTCACATCCTTCTTTGAAATTCAGCGCTAACCATGAAGCCATTCTCAGTATTGTTCACCCTCAGCATTGTGCTGCTGGCTCCCGGTTTTGCTCAAGCTCATCCTCGCCCAATCAGAACAGTTGCGCCAATATCTCGTGCGATCGCAATCAAAGTTTGGGCTGGACGAATCACAGCGATCGACTTCAGCCGCACAAATCAGAAAATCAACAGCGTTGTCCTCGCCGATCCGTCCAGGCTGGTCTATACGCTGGATACTCCCATTACATCGGGTCAAGCTTCAACGCTTTTTCTGCGGCAAATTGAACCGCTGAAGTTTCCAGGTGTCACGTCTTCAAAACAAACCAATCTACTGATCAAAACGATCGATCCACAGGGCAAGCCGCAGCTTCATTCGTTTGAGATTGCTATTGCTACCGGAACGCCAGAATACAGCATTGTCGAAGCTTCTCGAACAGTACCACAGGGATGGATTCATCGCCGTTAACAATATCAGTCAATGGACATCATGACTCAAGCTTCTAACTATGCAAATCGGCGAGGACGCTACCCCGCTTTTTCCCGCCCAACGACGAGTCCAGATTTATTTCCGGATGGTTCAACAGATCGACTTGCTTCTAACCGCCTCATTTGGGAAAGTTGCAACATCTTGACGCAAGGCGAAGATTTGGGCTGGCTTCAGAATGATCAAGATTTACCGCACTACAAAAGCCTTGTAGCGAAAGGAAAAGGCTACATTTCATTCTGGCTTACAGAAGATCTTCACACTGACCACCCTGCGATCTTGGAAAGTGAAGCGGCGTTGGCACTGATTGAACAGTTCGATATTCGTGCAGCTTGTCTACATCTGATCTATGCAGCGCACGCCACTCAACTCGAACGCCCGTGGGAGCAATCCTTCGTCCTCAGTGATGTGCAACTCGAACACTACTTGGGGCTGAATCGCAATAAAAAGCTGAACAAGCAACAGAAGTTAGGGCAAATGTTGGAGTGGGCAAAGCAACCTTGCCGACTGTTGGTTTACATCTCCTATCCCTCTCAGGGTAAAGTGCCGATGTTCTCAGTCAGTCGAACTTGGCTTTGGGAGATTGCTGAACCGATCCTGCACTATCAAAACTGCTTCACGGATGCTCAAGGCAAGCCGATTGGCAGCAAAAAATTAGTGGGATTTACACTGAAAGTCCGATGTGGGCATTGGGCAGAGTACTTCTTGAATGAAGAGCGACAATGTAATGAGTTGGGTTACTACGAATGCGGCATTTTGTCGAAACAGATCTTGCATGACTTGATGGGGATGTGGCATCACCAGGAGGGAGCCGCTCGATTGATCACCTGGCTACTCTTCAAAACGAGGGTGAATCGGATTAGCCCAATCACGGTCGAGACTTTGATGAAAGTTGCTTTTGGAGAAGCAGACCTACAAGCGGCTCGAACGGATTCGCAAGAACGAAAAACCATTGTGCGGAAGTGGATTTGTGTTTTACGATCGCTCCTCGCCAAAGGTTGGCAGATTACCCCTGATGCGAAGACTTACCCAATGCAGTATTGGGTTGAGACACCAACGATAAAAGAATTAGAACAGATTCCAGATGATCCAGAAGATGCGATCGCATTTTGGACAGACGATGCAAACGCACCGAAGGACAAACAGTTAATTCATACCAAGCGACGGGTTCGCGGCAGCTTTGAGCATCTACTGACGGGGAGGCTCTGGATTAATCCCCCTGGCAACATCATGCATAAACTTGCCCCCGCTTCAAAAGTCGATCGAACATCTAGGTCTAAATCAAAGAAAGCTGCTGACTCACCTAAGCTGTCAACTTCCCAAATAATCCAGTCTGGGCATCAGTTGAAGCAATTCAGAATTGCAAAAGGGTGGAGTCAGGCTGAGCTAGCAGAGCAACTCGATCGCAGCGTCAGTTGGGTCAAGATGGTAGAAAGTGGTAAACGGCAACTTCAATCGATTGATCAAAGTAAACTGCTTAATGAGACGCAACCACAGGCTTAATAAAACAGACAACTCGTTCAACTTCTTCAAATCCAATATGCGTATGAAATTCATAGCTCTCTGTGTTTTCGAGCAGCGCATCTGAAGCCAATTGCATACACCCTTGTTCAATCGCCCATTGTTCAGCATGTTGAATCAGGGCTTTTCCAAGACCTTGCTTACGGTAATTTTCTTTGACGTATATTCCCTCGATGTAGGCAACTGGACTTTGGGTTGCGCCCGGAACGTAATCATGACGTAGCGAAAGATTCATGAATGCGATCAATGCGATCGCAGACGTTATTCGTCACCTATGCGACCCGTCACCGCCCAACCTTAACGAAGTCACTTTGCCAATGCCACGCAGTGTTAGGAATCTGTACTGAAATCTCCATCTGAGATATTCTCAAGATGCTCAGTCAGTTCATCACGCAGTAACCCGCTAAGCTCCATCAACATATTGAGCTTCTCAATCCTTGAACTCAGTTCACGACGTTTTTGTTCACGGACTTCTTCCTCAGCGTTGTCTTCTTGGGATTCTCTAACAAGCCGAATAACTATAGAAACATCATTTTTATCATCAGAAATACCAGTAGCATTTTCAAGCCAAGCAATAGTTTCTTCATCTACTGCATTACAAGCGGCTTCCCTAAGTGCAAAATCGATTAGAACACGTGCTGCACGATCAACACCAAGCGCGATATTTACCCATGTTTGAACTTTATCCGTTTCAGACTCAGTTTCCTCATTCCCCTTGTTCACGTTCGCTTGAGGACGGGAATCATCAAAATAGTAGGGTTGTGTATTTTCTGGATCGAGTCTGTTCAGAGCCTTAAAAATTGACTCAAAACTCTTAAAGGGATATCGACCGTTCGGTAACGATGATCGACGCTCCCAAAGTTTTAGAATCGTCTCAAAGCATCGCTGTTCCGCTTCAGATTTCTCATTGCCTGTCGTAGTTTCTGCGATCGCAATTTGTTCAGTAATATAGTGTGCCATCCATCTCGAGAGCGTATCAACTCCAGGTTCGAGACTAAGCTCTTGGACAAGAGCCTTACCTAAGCTGATAGCACGTGCCTGTATCCCTAAGTTTACCGTCTGCTGAGAAGATATAAACTTTACTATTTGCGGCTGGGTGTTCTCCGTCATTATCGCTCCTAGTGTAATATGACGATCTGCGCAAACGACGCTCGATTTGTACTTCGATAATAAGTTCGCGCTTAAGAGTAGCGCAGAGTTGCTTTAGAAACTCCAATGATGCACTCATTCGTATTCCGTGTTTAGGTGGTTCTTCTTTATCTTCGCTTTTAGGTGTGGTCCAAAGTTTACAAACGAGTGATTCTTCCATCCTACCTGCCATAGACCATTTTCGTTGTTCTAAATCTACAGAAAGTCCAAGTTGCTTAATGATTGAAGCGCCGATTCTATAAGGTGGATAATCAATTTCACCTGCATGGGGGTCAGCAGCATCAAGCCCCCCATCTTGAGAACCTCTACAAATCCATCCCTGTAGTTCAAAGGGAGGTTCGTTAAACTCCATCTCTTCTTCCTCATAGGCAGGAAGTTTAAAGTTATATGGGTTCAGGCAGGTACTCAATGCATTTAATAACGATTCAGAGGCTATTTGGGCAACAAGCGCACTTGTAATGTAAAAGCTTTCCTGTCTTCCGCTATCGCTATCACTCCAAGATCCACGAATATTTAACCAAGTTTCTCCTTTGTAATTGGTTAGTAGACCATCGAGAAAATCATCGGGCTTGATGTCCCGATGCCAATTCTCAGTTAGCTTCTCTGATAACCAGGCACGTCGCTCTAGTGGAGGCGGATCTCGTCTGTCAGCTAACCATCGACCATCAGAACGAGTCAAGGTATGGCGTTGAAACCAATTAGTCCATTCGTCTTCGCACCAGCTATCGCTATGAACGACAGGCATTTCTAATAACAACTTTGCAGCAACAGCTAACATCGCATGGTAGGAAATATAAAAGCCATAGTCATCAGTACGAGGATAGCTTCCATGACTGTGCCGTGTTTCGCGTTCAGTCTGATAAGAATTCCATAGATTAGAACGAGGATCGCGAATGAAATCATCGCCTATCGTAATACTCCATTCTTTCAGGACAACTTCACGTGCCAGTTCTTCGACTTGTCGTCCTGAAATACCAAATACTCTACCAAGTGGTTCAAACCAGTACCGATCGAAGTCCCAGCCAAAGTGAAGCTTCAGATTGCAATCAACTTCACCTCTAGTGTGCCAAGGAGTTTCTTGAAAGTTTTCTCTATATCCGTCAATCTCTTTAACTGGCATTTGACTAGTGCCTACAGCGCGCAACATATCAACGACATTGCTTTCGTAAGTTTTTGGAAAAGCAGCTTCAATAGATAAAGCAATCTCAGCTGCAAATTTCTGGATGAGTGCGTGGGGTGAGCCATCAAGTGCATGATGTTTAAAGAGCAGGTGATGATGGCGTAACAGTTCAGGATTGTCTATAGATATACGTGCTAAAGCTATCAATAAATACAATCGCGCATGAAGATTATAAAAAGGAAAAGTACGACTTCCAAAAGCATGGACACAGTCTCGCCTCATCCACTCAACGAAGGAATTGAGTTCTTGTCCACAACCTGCTTCTGCTAGTCTTCGGACGCAATGTACAGCTTGCCATCGCACGCTAGAACGAGGTGAACCTAATGCTGCCCAAACAAAGCCTGTAAATGCATCTGAAATATTATGTGGAGGAAGTAGCCAACTATCCCAAGGACCATCCCCATAATCCTGATTAATATGCATTTCAAACCGGAAGAGTGCAAACTCAAGCAAGTCTCTAGCTTCTTGAGGTGAAATAAATGATGACACGACTTCAGAAAACCCAAAAAGCGTGCTTGCATCTACTAAATTAAAAGAGTCTGACAATCCTTGAACGATACCTTCATAAATCAAAGGTAATTCACTATCGCTTACTTTAATTCCTCTAATAAAGTCATCACGTATGTAATAATTTGTGAGTTTACAAGCAAAACGTCGAGCAATTTGTACAAGGAATCTAGACCATGATTTCCTAACACTTATTTTTTGACGATAGCTATCTGGAAAGTTATATAAGGCATATCTGATATCATATAAATCAGCATTTTCAGCATCTACAAGTGCCTGTAGAAAATCACTAGCTTTGTGTTCAGGGATCTGCTTAATTATCTCCTTCCAGAAAGCTTCTGAAGAGCGTGGATGAGGCAAAGCATCAAATCGATCTATTGCAGTACTTAATTCTGTGCTTTTGGTTAGGTCAAGAGCATTAAAAATCTCCTTCAGCTCAACCGCTTGTGTTTTTCTATCAATGCCTTCGTATTCCTGTTTCTGATCATTTATCTGGAACGTTGATTTTATCTGCTTTTGTTCAGCATCAAATTTTTGAATTTGATGAATCTCCGTATTTTCTAAAGAAAATTTTTCAGAAACTCTGTTAAGGGACTGCCAATTATTTTCTGAGGAATCATTTAGTCTAAGATCTCGAAAAGCAGTATCCAAGATGTATTGACGACGAGTTTTGTCAGATTCAGTTTCTATACAAAGCACTGCAAACTCGTCAAACCGATACTGCCAAGAAAATGCAGATAGCGACCAACCAACTGATGGTGCAATCACTTTGGAACGCACAACCTCAGAAGCTAAAGCAGGGAGTTGACGTTCAAACCATCCGACATCTCGATCGCGCCAGCGGCTCAAGGCAGCAAAAGCTGACACAGGACATAACTTTGCACAAACTTGAACAGCTTCATTGCGATTCCAATGTTTTTCCCGAGCTACGTTATCACCCACTAACTCAGCACAACGAATGAAGCGGTAGGCAAGTTCTGGAAAAGACCCTTCACCCTCAGCAGATCGCTTTGCCATAGCGACAACAGCTTCCCATCTCTCAACTAATTCATCTCCAAATTTTGAGACTGCCTCGATTGCACAATTAAAATAAGCTGCTGCATCCGTAGGACTAATGGGCAGCACAGCCCTGGCAAGATCAATATAGTAGTTAGCTGTTGCCTCAGGACCTTCATCTGAGACAGATGCTACTCTTTCATAGCAAGATTGCTCAAGTTGGTTTCTAATCGGCGAAAGATGTTCCAGACGGTAGGCAGCCCGAACTGCCCTTAAATGAGCTACGAGGGAGAGACTGTACTCGCTGTCGAAAATCTTATCAGGGCTGATCTCTTTATCAGTGGTATCGCAAGCCTTCATGAAGGATAAACTCTCAAAACGAACACGAGCAATCTCGAAAGGCAGACGGTCATGTTGTCTATATCTTTGCGATCGTGCCTTCTTTGAACGCTCATTAGCTTCCTGAAAAGCTAATTTAATGTTTTCCTTTTTACCAAGTAAAGCACGACAGCGAATCAAATACCACGGTAGTAACCCTCCAACAACTTGTTTGAATTCCTCTATATTTTGGCTCCTTTGATAGTTCTTTTTGTCTTCATCTTTAAGTAGCCTCTCTGGTATTAGGACTTCGAGGTCAGGAGCGAAATTGCCTAAGATTGTTGCTCTTAAAGCAGTTCCTCGAAGAAAGAGGGACCTTTCACCATCCTGATAATCATTACTAACTAGTCCAGATGCTCTTTGAGGAAGATAGTGATTTAGAATCCGCAAGATTTTAGTTTGGGAGAGTTCTAGCGCAGAACCTGCTTCTAGAAATGAAACAATCGCTGATGTAAATGGCTGTTCACGCCAATTTTGAGTAGCTTTAGGGATACGAACTCGTTTGTGGGCTAACAAATCTAGACATATTTGCATCGCATCAATAGGAGGAAACTTACCCACTGCTATTAGTTCATCTGCGACAGCTATCATCAAGTATTGGTTGCGACACCCGAGATACGAGATCTCATTCACAGTCATGAAATCTCCTGCATCAACAAGACGTTTGATAAGTAATCGTGTAATGTGGAACACAACCTCTGGCGGCTGCCAACTCAAAATAAAATCAACTAACCTCTCTGTCCCATAAAGAAGAAAATGGGCAGTTGCCATTTCCATGATGTCAGCGTCCGTGAGATGCTCCTCGCTGTGTGGCTGCTCTTTGTTATTCTTGTGCTCCTCGAAATACAAACTCAACCAGTTGCCAGCCGCTCTTAAAAAGCCTCTAGCTTCCCCCTTAAACTCAGCGATAGAAGATAGAAGTGAAGCAGAATATACATTCTCTGATCCGTTCCAACTACTACGTAGCTGTCGTCGAAATGCTAATTCTTGAACTCTTTGCTGAGATTGCAATGGTGCGATCAAATCCACATTCTGCTTAAGAAGTTCAAGTTGCCGCTTGTCACCTGCAACTTCTTCTCCTGCTCGTAAAGCCAGTTTTGCTGCATCAGCGTATCTCTTCTGTTTCAAGGCTGCTTTAAGAGCAAACTGCAAACGATACACTCGAACATTCCGTTCGTCGATTGGATTGTCTTCAGGCAGTAAATTATCAGAGAGTGCCAAACCAATAAGTTGGTCGTAGTTCCCAGATTGTAATAATAGGGAAGGTAGAGCTTGAGCAACGTAGGCGAACTCAGATGCTAGAGGCTTAAGGCGAGTAACATACCCCTCAATCTGCTCCATTGATGCAGAAAATTTTGCTCGAAACCAAGTTTCTGTTGGCTCATCTCGGAATTGAACTGAGTTTTCAGATATCCAAAGAGGTCGCCCTAGATCGGCAACAAAACTTACGACTGTAGAAGCTTCAATCTCCGCAGCAGTAGCAAGTACTTGAATTGGGATAAATGGAGTTAAATTTGCAAGACCTAGACATATCCTATCAATATACTGCTGAAAGTCATGAGGTAGTTTATCCTTGATCCTAGAAATAGCTGACTCAAGCTGTGCCGCAATCTGTTCATCAACTGTGGTCACTGAAGGTCCAAGATCAGATAGAACATCAGCGACGTCATTGTGATTTATGCTTAGCGCATTTGCCTGTACTCGTGGATTTCCACCAGTTAAGCGATGAAACTCAACCCCGTCAATATTAGCTGCATCTGGAAAATGTTCTCGCAGATGAGCCAGAGTCTCTATTTCGCTGAAAGGAAGTAGTTCAAGCTGCTGAACTGTACTCAAGGGTTGGAGAAGATTAACTCGCTCAGTTCTACATAGTGCAACGATTCGGACTCCCTCCGGTGGCTCTTCACGTAATAATTGATGAACAAAACAAGATTCACCAAATTCCTTTGCAGCCATCTCCGCGTTATCTGCTGCATCAATTAAGATCACTAAAACAGCATCTCGGTTGATTGTACGTAGGGCTTTAGCGGCCTTATCTAATCGTAATAAAAATGCTCTTAGAATCGCAGAATAATCATTAGATTGCGATATCAGAAGTTCGCATAAACCATGTAATGCAATTTCATTTGCGATTTGTATAAGGGCATCACGGTGACGATGCCGAGGTTCGCTTCCATTGCGGTATTTTCCAGAGCCAAAGCAGTCATATACAATTCCTAACGAACCAGCAGGCAAAGACTGTGTAATTTGGCGGGCAAAGACAGATTTACCTACGCCTCCATTCGCATGAATAATTAAAGGCGTAGAAGATTCAAGAATATTACTAACTAGAATTTCATGTTGCTCCCGCTTGATGTAGTCCTTAGACTTCTCAATCTCTGGAGGTGCAGGGAATAAATCTCTGTCAGATGTGATATGAAACAGTCTTAGGATCTCTTCGCGAACGATCTCACCATTACTGCCTGGTAGTGCTTTTTCTTGTACAAGAGCAACCACACTATCAATCTCAGCACTAGCAACAGCTCCAGCTAAAAGTTCTGAAATTTCAGCGTGTAACTGGTGCCTCTGTGCAATGTAATCGCCCTCTCCATCAATCAATTCTAAAGAGACACAAAAGCGCCGAAGTTTTTCGTCTTTGAGTTGCGTGTATTTCTCGATCGTCCTCTGAAATTGTTTGTCAGTTTGCTCTCCATCTCTAATAGCGAGAACACCTGCTTTAAACGAATTAGCAATCTGCCGATTAGTAACGATTGAGAATCTTACAGATTTGCTTCGATGTGCATCACCATCTTCATTAAAGAGAGCAGAAAACCGTTCTGAAAATCCCTCGATCGTATCCTTTAGATCACTTAAGTTGAAGGGTTCATTCACTCTTTGAGTTGAATGTTTTAGCTGAAAGTATGTAATGTCCTCACAAGATTCTTCTGCATTTTCAGCATACTCAGCAACATCAATCACATACTCTCCAGCAACTGCATTCTCCCTTGAACCCTCAATTACTATGTGTTTAATTGGAGATTTTGGATGAAGCATTCTTAAGCAGCGACGTGCTGCCCATCGGTAGTGAAATACATCACCTGCTCTTGAGTATCTGACTAGTTCGTTATCCATGCATCAATCATAATCGATCAAAAGCAACAAGATTTACAGCAATTCCGAATCGAATGAGGTGCGCTAATGAGGGCTAAAAAGCTTATAAATCAGGGGATTGAGTGTACCTCGTGTCAGCAGGAACCGCTATATGTATGACTACTATTTGGATATTTGGACTGAAATTTTCCACCTAAGATCCCATTTTTGGGAACTCAGTCTGAAGCTTTCTGCCTAAGTCCGAATCGAGCAACTTAGCCCGACACGATTTTTGCATAATACCCCTCGACAGGGATCTGAGCCAGAAAATTTCCGTATTTCTTCCAAAGGCAATCTCAACCTGAAAAAGACATTGAAGGTGCGATCGAGGCTCCCTGCATGGATGCAATACGGAACCAGTCCAACCGAAATCATCTTGGCGCTCGTGATCGTGATCACATCGCTGGCTGGCATGATTGGCGCGATCGCACTGCTGGTATAAGTTCCCGTGCCCGTCATGAGATCGAACTCATCTCAACCCAAGCAATAGCTCATTTTTAGGGTGCAAGAAAAGGCTGAGATCAGAGCATTTCAAGGTTTTCTGCACCCTAAAATCGTGCTTACAGATCCACGAAAATACCCCTCACCCTACTTCAGTGTCACAATCTTACCTGTCAGTAAATCCATTGCAGTGCAAAGCAATCGTCGCTAGAGGAATGTTAAAAAATACCCCTCACCTATTCCAGAAATACCCCTCACCTATCTCAAAATTAACTCCCACTCTGTCTTAAAGTTACAAAAAAATTCCTGCATCTCTTCCCCTATCAGTGTTGCAAAAAATGGTCACAAGTCTGATTCTTCTGATCAGATTGATCGCACCCTGGTTCAAAGTCCAATTTGTGACCACTGCTAGGCTATGACGGAATTCGATGCAGTCGAGGTAGTCTATCGTTCACACAACGTCACAGCGATCGTTTCAATTTGTGGAAGAGGACAACGAGTTTCTCAGCCTCTTCCCGCATCGCTATGACTTTATCTGGGCAGCACATACCGCAGCCAACGCCAAAGTCGAATGGCAAACGGAAACGCGCTACCCACTAAGCGATCGCATCATTCAACAGGGTTCTTCCCTGTACGGCGTTCGCTTCGGCTCCCAAACTCAGTACTTTCTGCTCGATATCGACATCAATAGCCCCTACCATCCCAATCAAGACCCATTCGCTATTCCTTCGATTGTGGAAGCTGTGGAACCGTTAGGAATCGTTCGCTATATCGGTTGCATATCGAGCTACAGCGGGGGCTTACATCTGTACTTTCCGTTTCAGCAAATCCAGGATTCTTGGAAGATTGCGATCGCGCTCACCACCCTGCTCGAAAACGCTGGCTTCAAACTGCATCCTGGACACCTCGAACTCTTCCCCAATCCCAAACCCTACAGCACTGAGCCGAGCTTATTCAATGCTCACCGCTTACCATTGCAAATCGGTTCATATCTCGTGAATCAGGACTTTCAACCGATTTGGAGTAGCCATGATCGCTTCGTCGAGCAATGGAAATTCGCTCAAGCTCGAAACGACTTGGATACTGATGTTCTCAGGCGAATTCTCAAACAATTGAAGCGACCACCTTTCCAGTTTTCTGGCAAGGCAGATAAATTCCTGAGCGACTTAAATGCTGAAATCGAAGCAGGCTGGACAGACTACGGGCAAACTAACCGTCTGCTCGGTCGAATTGCGATGCGGACTTACATCTTCCACCATGTTCTCTTCGGCGGCAAACCACTAGAAGGACAAGCTTTGATTGATGAAATTGTGGCAGTGGCGAGAGCACTCCCTGGTTACTCAGAATGGTGCCGTCATCAGCATGAGATCAAACATCGTGCAGCAGAATGGGCAAGGTGTATCGAAAACAGTCGCTATTTTCACTATGGCGAACGAGCAAAGAAAACCAATGTAGAAACCCCATCGACTTGGAATCAGCAACAATTGGAAAATGCCAGAGTTCGGATTCGAGATGCGATCACAGATTTAATAGAACAAGATATTTTAGCAACTGGAGCAACTGCTCGATTTCAGCAATTGCTTCAATTCGGCATTGGTGGCAGTACTCTGTATCGTCATCGAGATTTATGGCATCCGGCTCATCTCACCGACCTCCCCCAGACCCCTCTAGCTTCAAATCGAACTGCCCGTTAGATTGCAATGGAGGAGCATCTAACGGGCACTGTCCGACAAGCTTATTTCCCATGGATGGCAGTAATGCTACTCAGGGCAATAGTTCTAGCAATTTAGAGGAGTTCAATTCAGAGGATTCAGGTCGTAATGCTTCTGAATCTACTACGATCGACCCCACTCAAATCCATGCTTTACTTCAAGCAACGCGGCTGCGCTTACAAGCGGAGCAAGTAGCACGACAGCAAGCAGCTGAACTCATCAAACAGCAACAGGAACAGCAAAAAAATGAACTTGCTCGAGCTAGGCAGATTAACAGGATGCAGCAGTTTCTAAACTCTGGCGATTCTATTTTGATTGCAGAAGCCATGACTTGGGCGCAGGCTCATCCCAATATTCTTGATCTCCGGCAATGGGTTTTGATGTTTGATAGCTCAACCCAGATCAAGCAGGAGCATTTACGCTGTGCGATCGCGCATCTACTCCATCAACTCAATCTTGATCCATTGAATGAGTTCGAGTTGGATCACGCTGAATTGCACACCCTGCTCATGGATTTGAAAGAGCGTTTTCTAGATTCCAGTTAACGGAACAAATTATTCGATGATTCTGGCTTTCATTGCGATCGCGGCTGCCTCAGTTCGATCATTTGCTCGAAGCTTGCCCAAAATACTGCGGACATGATGTTTGACCGTTCCCAAACTGAGAAAGAGCTTTTCTGCGATCGAGTTATTCGTATGACCCTGCACAATCAATCCCAATACCTCGACTTCCTGCGTCGTTAAGGGAGAATCTTCGAGCATTGCATTGAGGTTCGCTTGCTGCGTGTGCTTCAAGACAATTCGTGCGATCGCAGGGTCTAACCACGGCTCACCTGCATAAGTTATTTTCAGTGCTTCGAGAAGTAGCCTGTTCTTAATCGTCTTGATGCAGTAAGAGTCAACGCCTGCCGCGAGTGCTTTGAACACCATTGACTCATCAATGTAGCCTGTCAAAATCAGAAACTTTGTCTCCGCCCGATTATGCTTAGAGGATCGGAACCGTTGAATCAGTTCGATGCCCGTAAAATCGGGCAGTCCGACATCGACGATCGCGACATCGGGCTGAGTTTCCTGCAACAAAATCAATCCATCCGTCGCTGTCGCCGCCTCTCCAACAATCTGAATGTCAGATTGTTGGGCTAACGCATTTTTAATCCCCGTACAAAGTAGACTGTGATCCTCAATCATCGCAACACGCATCTTCATGTTGATCACCCTGTCATCATTTGGTTTGCAACGCAGCTTCACGCATTCCAACCCTGCTTCTCTCGCCATTATTGCTGAGTCGCAAAGTTTGAATCGTTCGAGGTTCAAGCCAGAAGGTGAGACTCGAATTATCCCGTCCCAATCGCTTGAGTGGTCTATTTCTTCGTAGCAATGAACCCTCTGTATGGCAGACCGAAACCCTGATTGCGTTACGAGAGATTACAAAACGGATTGAAGCTAATGTGAAGCTTGCAACAGACTTTGTAAAAATCTGATTAAGTAGGACTCTATAAAATAGGTCTTGATTTCTGGCTCCGTCTTGTTCCAAATTTCAAATTGGCACATCTTGATCAGAAATTGCCCTCGCTCCCTGAACCGATCTCAATTTAGCTTCAGTAAGGAAACGATTTAGATAGTTTCCTCAAATATGGTCTTTTCGTGAAACTGGAGTACCGCTACTGCGTCAGATGAAATGATCCCGATAGGATGAAAACCGACCACCCCTTCGCGATGGTTGTCTTATGCCCCAAGCAAAATCCAAATCCGCTTCAACTGATCCTCCTGACCCTGACCAAGCCTGCCGTCCGACTTTTTACATGACTGCTGAATTGCTTGCCGCGATCGATGAGCAATGCACTACGGAAAGCAACAAGAAACGCTCTCCGCTCGTGTCAGAAATTTTGCAAGTTGTGTTGACCTCTGAGTTGGGTCAAGAACTACGATCGCAAGCTCTAGCAAGCCAACACAGCCTGGCTGAGGAACTAAAGCGCAATCTCATCTTGTTCAATCCGGCGGTTCCACTGGATCAAATCCGTTCCCTTGCAACCAATAGCCAACGAAACCCAGATCAGATGGTCATTCATCTCATCTTGTTAGGATTGCAAGCCTATCAGCAAGGCTAACCTGGAAGTTCACCAGTTCTATAATTTCTGCTCCAAGTTTAGAATTCACTCTGATCAATACCAGAATAGACGCATTAAAAAGTGACCACTTGCTTGTGCAGAATTAGAGACTCATGGTTCCTCAAAATTGGCTGTTTTTATACCTTATTGAGCGAATTTATGACTCGGTCTTGACTTCACAAATTCAGCCAATTTCGTTACACTACCTGAACTAAGTAATATTCCTGAAATCTATCTCTTTTTCTTACATGGGTGATCTAAGCCAATGTCTCGATTTCTCTGGATTGAGACGTTAGCTAAAGTCTCAAAATTAGCACGATTCAGGGTTAGGGTGCAGTTTTAGGGTGCAGTCTGATTTGTCATTCTGATCGAGATAATGTGTGAATCTATGCACTCAAGATCCGCTTCCTCAGTTGTTCCCGTTCCAACTATTCTTCTCGTTGATGATACTCCCAGCAGTCTGCAATTGCTCCAAGAAGCATTGCAACAGCAAGGCTACCAAGTTGCAATTGCACAGACTGGACAAGAAGCCCTCACCTTTATCACAAATGCACCACCCGACCTAATTTTGCTCGATGTCGTCATGCCTGGAATGGATGGCTACGAGGTCACGCGACAAATTCACCAGAACACAGCTTTGCCCTTCATTCCAATCGTTCTGATCACGGCTTACGACTACTCGTTGATGGAGGTATTTGAAGCAGGCGCGATCGACATTGTTGAAAAATCAAACTCGCTTGATGAATTAGTGGCGCGAGTTGAGAGTTTGCTTGCTCTCAAGCAAATCTGGAATGACCAAATCCAAACCTCGCAAGAACAAGCCTCAATGATGGTGGGACTCACGCATGATCTGAGGACACCGATTGTAGCTGCCAATCAAATGCTGGAACAAATTCAAGTTGGAGATTTTGGCAACACATTGCTGGACTTGCAACCGCCGTTAGCGCAGTTGATTAGCAATAACCAAGCAATGCTCAACATTGTCGAGACTGCTCTAGAAACTTATCAATACGACACCCAGGACAAAGCACTTGCATTTTTCCCAGTAGACCTGGTGGAACTGAGCCGAGAGGTGTTAGCAGAACTGCGATCGCTTGCGACTCAGAAAGGGATCGAACTGCGATTAGTCAATGCTGGATTCGTTGAAGCAAGGGGCGATCGCTTAGAGCTACATCGCTTGCTCACGAATCTAGTCAGTAATGCAATTCGATTCACAGACGTAGGCTTTGTGGAAATTCGGCTCCGAAGAGTCTTGATCGATCAGGCTGACTGGGCAGTCATTGAAGTAATCGATACAGGTACTGGCATCTCTGAAACACAGCAGGAACAGTTATTCAGGCGATTTACACCCGGTCAGAGTTCTCAATCGGGAAATGGGTTAGGACTTTATCTATGTCAGCAGATCGTTACCGCACACCAAGGCAGAATCGAGGTGCAATCTATCCTTTCTGAAGGAACCACATTTACCATCCAAATTCCGGCAATCAGGTAAGTTATTTGCTGGAAGGCAAGCTACCGCTCAGACAGGGCTGATCACTCACCTTCCAGCAGTTATGACGCATTCCACAACCGATTCATCCGTTCAAAAGCTGATTCAGAACATCGATCGACAATATGGCTATGGCACACTCATGCGCCTTGGCGACACTCGACGATTGGACATCAAGACGTTAGACTTGGGGATTCCGAAGCTCGACAATATCTTGGGTGGAGGATTGCCTCAAGGTCGCATCATTGAAATTTTCGGTCCTGAAGGCTCAGGCAAAACTACACTTGCCCTCCATGCTATCCTGCAAGCGCAACAGTATGGCGGAACTGCCGCATTCATTGACGCAGAACACGCGCTTGATCCAGAGTATGCCCGTCAATTGGGAGTTGACACAGATAACTTACTTATCTCACAACCGGATTCTGCTGAAATGGCACTGGCACTCGTTGAAACCTTAATTGAGTCGAAAGCGATCTCTGTCATTGTGATTGATTCCGTCGCTGCCTTGATTCCCGAAGCAGAGCGCGATGCCGAAATTGGTGATTACCTTGTCGGCATTCACTCTCGACTGATGAGCAAAGCTTTGCGCCGTATCGTGGCACGGTTCAATGCCACCCAATCCCAATGCATCGTCATCTTTACTAATCAACTTCGCTACCTGCAAGGTGTCGTCTATGGTTCACCGGAAACGACTACAGGCGGTCGGGCACTACGCTTTTATGCTTCTCTGCGTCTGGAGGTGCGACGGATTCAAACACTGAAACGAGGGACAGACGAATATGGCATCGTTGTCAAGGTGAAAGCCGTCAAAAATAAGGTCGCATCGCCATTTCGTTCCGTTGAACTGAACCTCCAATTTGGCAGGGGCTTCGTGCCTGACGAAAAGCTACCGTTCAATCAAAGCGATCCACAGTTGGTGTCCGATGAGTTTTAGGGTGCAGCGAAACCTGGATCAGACATGCTATTGCAACAATCTTAGGCGTTGCTGAATGTAAGTATGATTTGCCCTCATCCCCAGCCCTTCTCTTCAGGGAGAAGGGAGCTAGAAACCTCTTGTTCCCTCTCCTTAGGGAGAGGGTTAGGGCGGTTCGGAATTCATACGCTGATTCAGCAACGCCCAATCTTGCACCCTAAATTAAGTTCGCCTGACTTCAGCCTTCAAGTTTAGGGTGCATAACTTTGCTTACTGACTAGGCATTGCAGTGAATCGTTGCACCCTAAATTTTGCTGAATTATGTCCCGGAAGTGTCCTTGTTTCCAGCATTCTATTACCGTTGAAGAATTGCTTCAACTTGCCTGCCAACTTTCGCCTTTGGAACTTGGCGAATTGATCGCAGCCTTATCAGCATTGAAAGAAGCGATCATACAAGACCAAGAAATCCTAGCCACTACAATGAACACCACTAGAGATCGCAATCAGAATGGCAAATCAGCCCATATTGCTTGGAAGCAAATCAATGGATGCGGTCCTTATCCCTATTTGCGATTCCGAGAAGGCAAGAGGTATCGCAGCTATTATCTCAAAGGACTTAAAAAAGAAGCCAAGAGGTGACGATCTCACAAAGATAGCTTCCTTTAAAAAGTAATCGTGATTACTAGGAAATCCATAGAGGAACCAGCTTCTCACCCTCGACCACTAAAACACCAGTTACGCGAGGAGTTTTAGATTGGTTAAGAATGTATTCCTCTAATTCGTTGGAAGTTTCACAAGCAGCCTCGTGAATCCGCTCAACTTTAGCTTTGAGCAGATTGATCAAGGTTTGGCTTTCTTGCACAAATGCTAGAACGTCTGAATAGCGATAAACATGACCATGTAGCAGATGCCACTTTCGAGTCGTGTAGAGCTGTTCATAAAATCGTTTCATCTGCTCTCGAATAAAATCATTGAGGAACTGGTCTAGCTCTGCATCAAGCGCACCAAGCGCATCCAATTTTACACAAGCTTCGTGAAAGGATCCATCAACATCTGCCACTCGAATTTCATTAGAAATTTGTCGGAAGAACAAATCCAAGTAAGACCCTTGATAGAGTAACGCCTCAATATCACGCAGAAGTTGACGTGCTTGTTTAATGTGCATAGTAGAGGGGGATATAAAGTGGTTTGAATCAATTAGCTCAAAAGATAGTTGACAACTCGTTGAGCGCGAGCTTCAAAAAACTTGGACTCTTGATGATGAATAGTCCGAAGAACTGCATTGCATTGCGTCAATGAATGGTGATCCAGAATTTGCCCAATCTGTGTCACGAGTTGATATGCACCCAAAGCGACTAACGATGCAGAGACAATGTGCAGAACGGGAACCAACACTGGGAGAAAGGCTGGGATCGCAGCAAATGCAGCACTACTAACGCCCCCGGTTAAAGCTCCTTCCAGACCACTTAGAAATGTAGCAACAATCGCTTGATCGAGTTCTATTTCTCCTCGCTCTACAGCTAGAAAGTGCGTCAGCCCTGATAGTAGAATTGCTACTGTACCTCCAGCGACTGCGCCCGTTGCCGCTGCATGGCTGACTTCTACAATTGCGCTCTTAATTTGATACTGTCGAATTGCTTTGAGCGGACGTTTTGCACCTTCCGAAACTTGTTGAGCGGAAACATTCGATTCTTGAACGTTTGAATTTTTCGGGGATTGAGCTTGCTGTTTAGGAGTTCTGATTTCCTGATTTCCGTATGCGCCACTTTTCGCCGCATTGTCTGCTAATCCTGCGCTGCGCTTATGTTGCTGTTCTCGAATAACGTTGCCGGAAAAACGATCTCGAATTTGAATGTCAGGGGAATTTTTTCCATTGATGCCTAAAACGTCAACCTGGACTTTTCCACCTAAATGAAATTGCTGATCCATTGCATCGAGAAATTCAAAGGCAAAGCCTTCACGACAGGCAATTGGCGAATTGCTCTGTTCCACCATCTTAATTTGAAACTTGCTTCCCAAATCTCGAATATTCTGTGAGACGAATCGAGCGTTTCCATTGAGATAGAAACTTGTACCCATGAAAAAATCTGACCGTTTGACGGATTGTTGTTCGTCCATGTTCATTCAATGCAGATGGAGTATCCTTAGTAATCCTCGTCACCTCGTCCAGCTCAAATCAGCAACGCACACTTTATAAATTCTTCATTGATCGGTTGATATTTTCTCATGTACTTGGAAAAGTTTTTGCTCTGGTAATGTCCATTGGCTGCGATCGTAAGAAGCCGCCGGACGCGCAAAAGACGCTCGGTTCCGAATTGCCAAAATTGCTTCCTCTTCCCGAATCATGGCAGGAACGATTAGAGAACGCTGTTCTAACAAATCTGCGATCGCACACCGTCCCGGTCTACCTTGATAAAACACCTCCTGCGCCGTCTTCCGCACTATCAACGCAATCTCAGCAGGCGTACAAAGATGAGTCATCTTGAGCAACTTTCGCCACTCGGACTCGGTGAACTTGGGCAAAGTTGGAAAGTACTTGGCTAGATGCACCTCGAAAATATCTTTCCTCGCGCCTGCATGAGGTAAATCGACAAACACGATCGTATCAAAGCGGCGAATCAATTCCGGTGGCAGCTTCTCTAAACGATTGCAGGTCGCAACCACATAGACAGGCTCAATTCGCTCTTGCATCCAAGTCAGTAATTTGTTTGCTAATCGCCCCTCAATGCCCCCATCTGTGTCCGAATTCCACCCTGCAAAGCCTTTGTCAAAGTCATCAAAGAAGAGAACGACTGGAGCGTTAACGCAGCACTGTTCTAGTAAAAAATCCAGATTGCGTTCAGATTGACCTGGCTTTGGCGACCTCAAACTTCCCCAGTTCGCTGCTAACAGAGGCACACCCATTTTATGAGCAGCATATTTAGCAGACAGGCTTTTTCCGGTTCCGGGTGGTCCCCACAGCAGAATCCCTTTCGGCAATGACAGCCCGTACTTCCTGGCATCCGGTGATAGCAAAGCACAGTCTCGATCCAAAATTGCTTCTAGTAAGTCCAGTCCCATCGGTTGTACATCGGGCTGTGCCATGAATTCTAAGCCGCGCTGTTGGAGCTTCGAGACTTTGTAAGTCAGGAGCGATCGCGCCCAATCCTCGACGGTACAGCAAGTTCCTTTGTGTCGCTCTAAAACAATTTTCAATTCCCCTAGCGGCAACCCTAGACAAGCCCGACTGATGCGGTGCAAGACTTCTGGGTCATTCAGGGTAGAGTAAACCGATTGGATGAGATCATTGACGACTTGAGGATTGGGGAGCGGGTAACGCAGAGTCGGAATGAGTGGAATCAACGATATTGGCAGATGAATCACATCGTCAATCAGAAGTAGCTCTAGATTAGGATGAAATCGTAATTCATAAAATGTGTCAATCAATTTCGCAATGATTGCTGGATCTAGTTCGCCTGCTTGATTAAGCGTGAGCAAACCTTCGATAACAAACACACCCTTCTCGTAGTGAGATAAGATAAACCACAAAATATTAGGAATTGCATCGTAGTATTCAGTCGAAAACTGAAGGCGCCCGTTCAGCAATTCAACCTTTTGCAGATGTTGAGTACCGCGACTCCAGAAGCAAAGTCCATTTTTGGCAGATTGTAAGGACTGCTCCAGCAGAATATGTCGTTCTGTCGCTGGCGCTTGGATTGCCACAATCTGAACTTGCGATCGCAATAGTTGAATCAGATCGTTCATCAAGGAAGGCATCATTGTCGTGAAAGAAAGAACAATGATCGAGTGAATCAGAATGACTGCTGATTGTCCTCTCCACATTGGGGGTCAAACCTCTGCCAAATAGTAGAGTCACAGCCTATTGCAGCTTAACAAAGTGCCATTTTCCAGAGGCAGGCGGTCGCAGTCTCTTCTTACAACAAAAGGCAGTGTTTTGAGACGACTGGCTATGTTGCGACCTCGAAGGATCTTGCGCCGCCCCTTGCTCTGGGTTCAGGTAATTCTAGTTTGTCTAGCTTGCAGTCTTTGGATCGTCAGCACGATCAATCCTGGGCAACCAACAGAGACTTCCCTACCCACGCAAATCGAAACTACTCAAACCGGACAGTCGTTGCTCCTGCCGGATTGGAGCGTGATCAGTTTGTCGATGCTGCCACCAATTCAGACCAGTGGACAGGTGATGCTTTCGGATCGTTCGGTTCATTGGACGGCAGGACAACAGATCGATGAAGTCTTGAGATTGGGTGACTTAGCGCACGCCCTCCATGCCGAGGAGTTAACACTGAACCTCATTACAGAACGCAGCGGCATCACAACCCAAGATACTGCGTTGAGTCAGTTTGAATTAGCCACTCAACAAACCCTTGGGCATCTTGCTGCGATCGTCCCTAATCTAGCTGAGCGCAAAATCAGCGAAGTTCCGCCCATCCGTGAGTTGGTGGGCAATAAGCCAGGGCAAACGATCGCACAACTGTTAGCCAGTGATCCTGTGATCGCATCTCGCCCACTCAAGTCCATCAATCTCACTCCCTATCAACTTTCTGCCATTCCTAATCTCGATGCGGTTCCCCTCAAGAATTTCCAAAATTGGCAGACTGCGATCGTCAGTCAGGTTCCTGGGTTGAGCCAACTTCCTCTCAATGCTTTTCCTCAACCGCTCAATTTAGTAGGCGGCACAATTGCTCGAATTGACATAATTTATGGCGCAAAAGAAGCAAAGCGGAATCGCACGATTTCCGGTTCCTACCAACAAGGGTTCAGTGTTGCTTGTACTGGCAATTGCGCCTACATCGAACTGGATGATTTAGAAAATACGGGACGGAATCGGCGGAATCGTTCAGAAGGACTGCAATGGATTTCCGGCAAGTATCAAACCGTGGACGGTGGAGAAGGCTGTTTAGCAGGCATCAATGCAGGCAAAGAACCCACGGGGCGACATCCCTTTGGCTCACTGTTCAAAGTTGTCGTGATGGAACCCAGTGAGCAAACCGATCAAGTCGATACCACCTTGTATTTTCGATTCAGTAGCGTCTGTGGTTCATCACCCTACATTCTGGGACCTGTTCCCTTCTTCCGGTATTCCACGAACTCCCTCATGTTCATTGGTGCATCGGATTGGCAAGCAAGCTTAACCGGACGAGCCACTTCCAGTCAAGCTGTCCGTTCCGCAGAGCAAGCATCCCCTGAGTCTACCGACTCCTCGCGACGAATTCCTAGCCGTTGCTCAGGTCAAACCGTACAAAGCATCTATTTAGATCGATTTGCTCAAGCGTTAGCTGCACTTGAAAGTCAGCAAGACTACATGGCAGTTGGAGTGTACACCTGTGCGGATGACGAAAAGAACTGCGGTCGAGCATTAGGCAAATATCAGTTCATGCCATACAACGAGTTTGCGACCGCACTGATTCAAGCCAAACCGGGTGGAACTGAATTCCTGAAACGTGTTCAAAACGGTGACTTACCCAGTGAGCGCGACTTGATGCAATTCTTCCCACCTGCGGATCAAGATCAAGCTTTTCAGAATTCCATTGTCCAAAAAATCAATGCCAGTGCTGAGGAAGTTGACCCACGAACAGGGCAACGCTTCACGAGCGATCGCTTAATCGAACGTGTTGCCCAAAAACACTTTGGCGGTGATGCTGCTGCGATCGATAGTCAAAGCTCGGATGTATTTGGAGCTTTATCTTTATCTGACTACGGAATCAAAGCAAGACAGCACTATCAAGCGAATCGAAACTGCTGAAAACTCCACTTACACTCATGAATCGAATTCGACTATCTTTTCCATCTCCATCGAAGTCATTGCTGCGATTTATATTGCTGCTCAAAGTTGGGATTGTCATTGCTCTTTTGGTTGCAGGATTCAACTTATCTGGTTGCACTAGACAGAATCTTGTCTTGGTAGGAACACCTTTGGAATGGAAGGATGCTGAGGGCATCCCACAAGAAACGTTGTACAGCTTTATTCAACAATCTACTTCGCTCTCTTTAGAGCAACAGAAAACAGTCCCAGTTCAAATTGCTTATTTACATGGCAAAGAGGAGCTTTTTTTTCTCAACTTCTCTCAAGCCTCTGAGTTATGTGGCGAGTTGGGTTGCCTCATCGTTGCTTTCCAGGCTAATCGTCCCCACTCTTTGGCTTGGAGTACCTATTTGTCCCCAAACTTACCCAAGTCGATCCCACTCATTGCTCAGACTGGGACTCAATCAGTTCGATCGCTCATTGTGAATCAATTGGAGGGAAACCAGATTCGACAAATGCTCTATGCCTGGAACGGTTCTGAGTATCACCTAGAAAAAAGCATCAAAGTAAATGGTTACTAATCACTCACAAATTTTGTGTCTTCTACGCTCATCTTTAGCAATGTTGCCTTATGAATCAAGAAGATCCTACTATCCTTTTGCAACAAGCGATCGCACTCTTTCAGCGAGCCGAAGCACTTTTAGAAGAAGTCAATGCCAAAGTTGCCCAACTAGAAATACCTACAATTGTTCCTGAGTGGATCGATAAACATGATGCCGCTAAAATCGTTTGCAAGCACTGGAAAACCTTGGATCGTTGGCGAGTCGCAGAAGGGAGCAGCCTAGTAGAGGGAATTCACTGGCAGCATGATGGTGGCGAAGTTGTCTACCACGCAGAACTTCTCAAAGATTGGTATCGAAATCGGAGTAACCCCGTTGCTCACTATCGAGCGATCGAGCATTTCACCCGCAACTCGTCCAGTAATCAACCGAAGAAGCGTGGACGCAAGGCAAGTTAATCATCACCCAAAAAATCGGGTGGCGCATTCGGTTTTCCATAATCACCCACGTAGTTCCGAAATAAAGTCCGTGGATCATGCCCTAGACGTTGTGCAACACTTGCGGGATTTTCCTCATACTCATAAATTGAGATCGTCGCATTCGTGTGCCGACTGATGTAGGGACGACGATAATCAATCTCCAACTTTTTCAGAATGGTCTTCCAAGCTCGTTTCGCAAAATTACGTGGGTTGATGATCCTGCCCCGACGAGATGGAAAAACGGAGGCATTAGGATCAGCATTTTCAGGGCGACGTGCCTGGACTAGCTTTTGTAAACGTGGTGTCAGTGGGAAGGAACGCGCTTCATTGGTTTTGGTGGCTTTGCGATCGCCATCAACCGTAACACTTTCTCCAATCCAAACTTCCCCGCAGTCATCACTAAAATGTTTCCAACACAACGCTACAGCCTCTCCAGTCCGGCATCCAACCCCTAGGAAGAACTCCACAAAATCGCCGTAGTAAGAATATTCGGGATCAAGGCGAAATCCTTGTACAATTTTCCGAACTTCTTCAATGCTGAGGGGTTTCTTTTTCTGTTTCGGTGGAACTTTATGCTTCTCGCACAATCGAGTCCAAGGATTCTTATGATCACTTGGGATTCTCGCATCTTCAATTCCCCAATCCCAAGCTGCCGATGCAAGGTAAAGCTTATCTCTCACGGTCACAGGGGCTAGGTTTTCGCTCTGGGTTAACCAATCTCGGAATGTGATCGCTTCTGCCTCTCCGACACTCAACACTGCTTTGGATTTGAAGAACTTTCTGAGATGGGTGAGCAATCCTCGGTACTTAATCAGCGTTGATTTGTAGACATAAGGCGTTTTTGCTGCAATGAACTTTTCAAACAGATCTACAACCGTCAATTTGCCATTCGCACGATCGCCCCGGTACTTCCGCAAAGTAGGGTCAAAAAGCTGATTTACAATGTCTCGCTCAATTAACTTGGCTTGCAGTTCTGCCGCTGCTCGATTGGCTTTTGTATCGGGTAGCCCGATCGCAATTTCGTAGCGTTTTCCATTTCCCCCCAATTCGACTGACCAAGACCAGCGAAGATAGAGGCGATCGTCGTTGGAACGTACTGTCACTGTGCCTTTTGACGCTTTTGAGGATGGCATTGGGGGGAATCTCCATTGGGGTGACAACAGGATCTCTTTCCCCCCAATTCTCCCCCAACAAACCTCCCAAATCGCCCTAAATCGTCCCGCCTAATTGACACTACGAAGACAGAAAATTCTCATTAAAAAACCGTACAACCCTTAAGTTGTACGGTTTTCGTTAATCGGAGCGGCGGGATTTGAACCCACGACCCCTACTACCCCAAAGTAAAAAGAGAACCGTAAAAACTGCATGAAATCAATACTTATTAGCGATTAATCAGAGTGGTATACCAAAAAATATTCCAATCCTTATAAGAACACTATAGGAATTGGAATATTTTTGCACTGTTAAGTTTGTTTGAATTCAAACAATTTGCGATCGACGAAGTCCGCGTCTGGGAATCCTAAGCCCGTTCCCTCAAGATTTGCGCCAATGGAAAATCAATGGACAGCCCGACCGTTGAAAGTAGTTCAAGGGGTCGTGATCTTATCCCTAGTTATCGTGGTTTCCGCCTTCATCTACGGCAAGTTTATCCATCACCCGTTGCGGATCTGGCTTGCTGATGGGTATTGGTGCGCTCGATTCTCCCCAGACGGCACAAGAAAGATTCTCTACGGCTCCGAGTGCGATCGGTAGATCGGCTTTGAAAATTCTGGAGGGATAACAAATTATAAAATCTACCTCAATCACCCCTGTACAAAAATCATTGCGATTCAGTTGAATCGATTCATGGGTAATCTTATAGGCACTCCTGCTAGACTCTACGAGATGTACTCTTATATAGCTAGACTTTAGAACATGACCGAAACTGAGTTGACCACGTTATTGCATCGCCTTTTGCAACTTCCACAGGAGACCGAGTGGGTTGAATTTAAGCACAACGATGGAAACTCAGAGGAAATTGGTGAGTATCTTTCTGCTTTGTCAAACTCAGCGGCATTACATCAGCAGGAGCGGGCTTACCTCGTTTGGGGCGTAGAGAATTCCACACATCAAGTGTTGGGGACAAGCTTTAAGCCTCGTTCCAATTCCAGTAAGGTCGGAAATGAGGATCTAGAATGCTGGTTATCCCGATTACTGTTCCCTCGCTTAGATTTTCGTATCCACGAGTTTCAAGTTGATGAGAAACCAGTGGTTATTTTTGAAGTCCCCTCAGCAACTCATACTCCAGTTCGCTTCAAAGAAACAGAGTTTATTCGAGTTGGCAGCTATAAGAAGAAAATAAAAGAATATCCCGAAAAAGAGCGCAACCTTTGGCAGCGGTTTCAGCATCATACCTTTGAAAAAAGAATTGCTATGTCAGGCTTGCAGATTGAAGAAGTTCTTAGTCTGATTGACTATCCAGAGTTCTTCAAAATGTTTGGTCAAATTATTCCAGAGAATCGATCCGCTATTACAGAACGACTGATTAAGGAGAAAGTAATTGTTGAGCAAAATGGCGATTATAGTATTACAAACTTAGGCGCTATTTTGTATGCGCGAGATATCCAAGCCTTTGAAGGTCTATCCAGAAAAGCAGTTCGAGTTATTCTCTATAAGGGAAGCGATCGGTCCAATGGTATCAAGGAGTTTGTCAGTACAAAAGGTTATGCAATTGGTTTTGAAGCTCTTGTAACCTATGTAGGAGATCAGCTTCCGCGAAACGAAGAGATTGGCAGAGCCTTGCGTCGAAATGTGCAAATGTATCCCTCTCTTGCTATTCGCGAGTTAGTAGCCAATGCTCTAATTCATCAAGATTTTACGATAACTGGTACTAGTTCAACAATTGAGATTTTCTCAGACCGGATCGAAATCACGAACCCTGGTATACCGCTAATTGACACCCTAAGGTTCATTGATGAGCCACCTATTTCTCGTAATGAAACTCTCGCTTCCGTAATGAGACGATTGAATATCTGCGAGGAAAGAGGCAGCGGTATTGATAAGGTCATCTTCCAGGTAGAAATATACCAATTACCTCCTCCTGACTTTCAAGTAACGTCAAACCATACTAAAGCTATTCTTTATGCTCCACAGTCTCTAACAGGCATGGATCGCACTGATCGTATTAGAGCCTGTTATCAACACGCCTGTCTTTGCTGGGTATCAAACAAAAAGATGACTAACACTTCTCTGAGGGAGCGGTTTGGTATTAGCGACAAGAATTATCCCGTGGCATCGAAGATAATTTCTGAAACATTGAAGGCTAATCGAATAAAGCCCTACGACTCTGGCAATACATCCAGAAAACACGCGAGTTACATTCCGTTTTGGGCGTAACTCTATACAGGCTTATGTAATCAGAAAAGGCGAATGACTTGAGAAATCGCCCAAAACGCTCTCCAACTAAGACTTTGCTTATGTAATGGTTATGTAATAGGTAAATTTATTAGTCCAGACCCGTCAGCGATGGTGGGATTTTTTATTTGGGATGAGTGAGATCGCACTCCCAAAACAAAATGCCGTCTGCTTGGAGGACGGCAGCCAGTTCATAGAACGATCGTACTGTAGCCAGAGATGCGCCTGTATCATGGGAGTTGTAGTCTCGCTGTAGTATTTTCGTTCTATGCCTGGGCAGCGTCATCCTGATCAACGTGAAAAAGATTTAGTCGAGCTTGCGCGGCGGTACTTGCAGGGAGAAACGCAGACTGCGATCGCTGAAGTTCTAGGCGTGTCTCAGCAACAGATTAGCGACGATCTGAAGCTGATTCGTAAGCGCTGGCGTGAGTCCGCATTGCGTGACTTCGACGAGGCGATCGCGCAGGAGCTTGCCAAAATCGATTTAGTCGAAGCTGAATATTGGCAGCAGTGGGAGCGATCGAAGCTTCCCAAGAGAACCAAGCGCAATGAAGACGGCATGACTGAGAAAGGCGCGATCGTAAAAGAAGTGACGATCGAGGAAAACAAGTGCGGCGATCCGAGATACCTGGATGGCGTTATGCGCTGCATTGAACGGCGTTGTGCATTACTTGGACTCGATTCTGAACTCAAGTATCAGGACTTATCGATCGCTATTGGTCGGGTGATTCAAGCAGGCTATGTGGTTCAGACTCAAGCGATCGCGGCATAGGGAATCGTGAGCAGGGTTTATTCTGTTCCGATCGCGCTGTTTTTTTCAATCTGAAAAGTAGGGGGGGTGGATTTTACAGAATGGATCGGAGGATCTGACATACCATTAGCTACCCCTCAAAAAGGAGAGTGATCGATGACACCTACCGAACCCTTGCTTTTAGTCGCGATCGCGCGCAGTAAGCAGCGAAGAAAATTACATGAAGAACTTGAATCGCTTGCTGAGATTTATATTGCAGGAGGAGATGTAAGAGAACAGATGCAATCAGTATTGGATGGGCTTAACTCGATCCATGAGATTAATGCAAGCAATCTGGAAATCATCCAGATTGCTTGATTAGAAAGTCGATCGCAACTGTCTGTTCTGAATGTCTAAATCTGCATCAAAACTGTTGCAGCTAAAGGTACAAACGTACCGGAGATTCTTTAGAAGCACGTTGCAGGGCATTCTCGCAGGAGCAATTTCGCCTAATCTGGGCTGAGAACTTTCGCGATCGCATATGCACCCCGGCAATGTTTGATCGGTAGGGTAATATTCCAAGCAACGATGCGATCGCCCGACTTCGATTCAGTCACCTGCGCTTTCCCCTGCGATCGCTCATTGTGCAAGATTTTCAGACATCCAAGGGTGAAGGGGAGTATATTAACCGATCGCGAACAAATTCCCGCAATCCCGGCATAAAAATCTCTGGCTCCGTGTTCCGTTCGTCCTAACCTTGCCTCGTCCTTCCCGACGAGTGCGATCGCTCTGGCACTTGGGGCAATCTGCCTTAACGCTGTCCGAAACGTCCAAAGATACCCGTGATTCTTTGGAGGTATCTTGCAGTCGATTCTCAGGGGACTTTTTAAGCTGAGACAGTCCTGAAATGCGTCGATTCAATGCCGAAACCGTTTGCTCTAATTCAGACAACCGATCGACAGGTGAAGGTGCAACATCATCACCCAGATATTGTGCGATCGCATTCCCGATGAGTCGAGCAGGAGTTATTCCCATCTGCTCTGCGAGTTGTTTAATCCGTTGCTCAGTGTCAGGACTTACGCGAGTCCCTACCATCACCGTTTGACTCATTCTGGACTCCCCAACACTTTCGCGATCGTAGACGCACTTCGACACAGCTTCATGTTGATCGTGATGTTCCAACTGGACACGCGACCGCCTGATCGGTTTTCCATGATCGCGCAGTTCCCCTTCAGTCGTTTTCTGTTCTGCCGTGAGATACCTTCGCGATCGGTAAACACTCTCACTTCATTCTGTTCGTAATCGTAAACAATACTGGTTTCAGCCATCTTTCTCCACCGGGAACACTTGTCTTATTTTAAGTCTCATTCGATAACGCTGCTAACCTTGTTTTCTCAATAACAGGGGTTCATTCTCAATAAAGGCGCTGATTTTGATGAGACTCAGCCAAAAGTGCGAAAGAATGAGGTTTTTATGCCTCTATTTCCGAAAATGGTATTTTCGGAAGTACAATAAAAGGGTGATTCCGCAGTGATTTTTGAGACAGCGCAAATGAACTTCGATCTAAACTTTCAGCCGAATATTGCACAGAAGAATAATCGACACGGTAAAGCAAAAATACTCAGTGCGGATGAGCTACTTAAATTGTTCTCGGAGGGATTGCAGACAGATCGCGATCGATGCATTTTTGCGATTTGTTATTTCACCACTTGCCGGATCAGTGAGTGTGTCCAGTTGCAGGTGAGCGACATTCAGAACGGCGTGATCACCTTTCGGAAGTCCACAACAAAGGGTAAGGGTGCAACTCGTCAGATTGCGATCGATGCAAATCTGAAACCATTTCTTGATGACTGGATGAGTGAGCGCGGCTCCATCAATTCTGCGTACCTATTCCCCGGCAGACGTGGTAGCAAGACTGGACACCTAACGGCGCGGATGGCAGACGAGATTCTGAGGGAAGCCTGCGATCGTATTGGTATAGATGGCGCGTCTACCCATTCGTTTCGTCGAAGCGGCATCACCAATTTGCACAAGCAAGGCTATGCACCGCATGAAATCGCGCAGATTAGCGGACATAGGGATATTACGAATGTGAGCCATTATATTGGTTAAACTCCCCCACAGAAAGTGGAAAAGTTCACGCAGCAAGCATTCAGTCTTTGAACTGTGAATTTGCCGGGTTATTTGTATTTTCGCTCAACCCTACTTTCGTTTTAGAAGTTTCTGGTTTTCTATTTCCCGAAGCAGATAGCCGCAGTTTACTTGAATCCGATCGATATCCTCTTGGGTGACATATTTTCCATCGCCCGAATTAGATAAAATACATCGCTTAGCTTCAGCGGTTATGTCAAAAGGCTCGTCAGCAGGTTTGTAATTTTTGATTACCAGACTTAAGGACATAAATACAAACATTACAACTACAACCGACACGACTGATGCAGTAGAGGATGAAATAGAAGTCGGAGGAGAGATCAATTCTTCCTGCTTCATTCCTAATTTTTCAAAGCTGACAGATAGTATCTCCGGCGAATCCTTTAACCAAACATTCACACATTTCTGATTGATACCGAATTTGTCTATCTTGTCTGGGCTAATTTTTAGAACCTGCGCGATCGTTTCTTTCGAGAGCATGATCTTTGAATAATGGGACTTGGTGAGAATAATAATTACCTGGATTCTGCAAAAATACTGAGTTCACATAAACTTTGCGCTACATACTTGAATTCATGAAGCACTGATAAAAGAACAGCCATCTCACTCTGGAAGAAAACGATTTATTTCATACGAACTTTAACTTTCTCAGCATTTATTTAGCGATTCTGTTTTTTACAGAGAAGTGATAAGCCGTTGCATTGGCTGGCACTTACTATTCACTGTCAGATGTTTTGTCTGATTAGATACATGAAACTTGTTGCTGCACTGTCTGTCGCTACTCTTTCTTGGCTTGCCCTCACACTTCCAGCTATCGCTTCTGAAGCCTGCATAAAGAATTCAGAACTCTACTCGAAAAGGTTTCCATCAATACCTGTGATTGAGGTTGAGAAGCTGAACTTGAATCGAGTTCCTTGGTCAACTGCTGTTATTCTTCGAGATAGTTTCTCAGAAGAAGAAAGTCTGATTGTCTTTGACAAGAATTTCAAAAATCCATTTTTCCCGTTGGATCTATTAGAGGAAGGGGTGATTACTATTCTTGGACAGAGAGCAATTACCGCAAAGTACTATGTAATAACAAGTCGAGACACAACCTATCTTGATGCGGTTGAAGCGGCAATAAAAATAGACGGAAAAGTTTTCCCCTTACAGCGAATAGAAGGTAATCGATTTAGCGTCACACCAGAGCTGGCAGCAGCTCTTGGTAAGGCTGAAAAAGCTGTAATTCGTATCAGATTAACGCGCGATCGTATCGAAACCAGAGAAATCGGCAGCAGAACACTCACTGCTTGGAAGTCAGCTCATATGTTAGTGAAGGCTGACTGCTCCTAAGAGTTATGGAAAATCCGATCGAGTAGTTCCTGCTCAACCTGCACTCAAAACGTGCTCAGCCGTCAATTGCAGATTGGAAAATGTGGGAGAGACGATCGCATCCGTCCCTCGGAACTCTCGAACTCGATAAGTCTCACTGCCGAGAGACAGTACTGCCACAACTGCGCGGCTCGGATCGACTCGCCAAAACTCAGGAATTCCCCGCCCTGCATATTCTTTTGGTTTGTCAACGTAATCGCGATCGTAGTTATCAGTTCCAGGTTCACCGGGCGAAACGACTTCGATAACCAGCGAGGGTGCTGGCATGTCGGTCTTGATGATGTCGCTGCTGGCTCCTTCTAGTGCATTGGCGCATTCAGGGGAAAGCACAACGAAATCAGGTTCCCGTGCCGTTACTTTGCGACTCGTGATGACAATTTGAGTTTTGAGGGAAAGCTGATCGGTCGGCACTCCCAGCTTGAGAAATTCTGCAAGCAGAAATATGGCAATTCGACGGTTGAGCGGTCTTTCTGGAGGCATTTCGATCAATTCTCCGTCAACCAACTCATAGCGGGTGTCTGTCCCATCGTCATAGTCAAGATATTCCTCGATCGTGTTAAATCGTTGCTTGGCTTGAGTCATGGGGAAACCTCCCTACGCTGTTCTCTAAATCTTGTCACATCTGTGATGCACCAAAACTAGTTTTAATCGTTGGTTTTCACAACACCAAAACTAGTTTTAGTGTTTCAGCATACAAAAAAAATCAAGCGAGATCGCTCGTTTTCTCATCCTTCGTTAGAGCTGTCCAAATGCGTCTGATTCTGGCATTAATGGCATCAAAAGTAAGTGGAGTTCCTTCGCTGTTAAGCTGTTCAGCGGCTTCGTAGAACAAAATCAACTGCTCAACCTGAGAACCTTCATTGCGTCCGTTGCGTTCTGCAATATCTTGCAGGATGGCACGTAAAGCGCTGTCTAGGTTGTAATTCACCCGATCAGTTTTGCGCGATCGCTTCGGTCTTCCCACATCACTTGCCGACATAAAAATCAACTCCTAATTGTATCTAATCCATACGTTATGCCAGTAAAACACAGATTTTATATGTGTAAAAAACATAGATTAGGCTCTATAGGGAATTTGGATTGACTCTGTTTTATTTATGAGTTTTACACATACGAAACCCATAAATAACGCTATTATCTAAATGTCGAAGCAAATCGACACCTGAACCAAGAAAACTGAATCGCCTCAAGACTTGCCGATGAATCTAGTAGCGGTATGGCACAAGGCACACAGCTTATTTTGTGCTGCAAAGATTTCACACGCGATCGCGTTCACTTTGTCGATACGCGATCAACTGCTGGATTCTTCCAGCTTCAAACCCTACGAGGATTTTTCCAATGACACCGCAAGAAGCTGAAAACGACATTCGTTTGGCGTTGAGCAAAAAGATTTCATCACCAGATGGTTCGTTCTACTTAGATTTTGCTGTTGCACCCAATTACAACGGCGGAGATCGTCTTTACCAGAATATTTCTGATGTTCCACTACTCGGAGATCTTGTTGAAGGCGAGTACGAAGGAAAAAAGGCTTTTCTCGTTGTTATTGGATTGTTTGTTTACAACGCCGATGGAGATTCTGTAACGCGAACGGTTGGAAGACCGATTGTTTATGAAAGTCTCCCGATGCTATGGGATGACAGTTACCGAGCGGAACACTCAAGAGCGATTGGCGCTTTGCTGCTTTCTCCTGGTCTTCCAACCAACTGACGATTTCACTTCCGAGCCTGCCAGCATCGCAAGTTCAGTAATTCCCGATCAAAAAGCCGTCCCACTGCCTGAGAAACATTCGGGACGGCTCTAACCCCAATGACGAGGTATTTCAACATGGTACAAGCAACCGCAATCAAGCGATCGTTTATCGTTTCACATCCGAGCGCGCCAACTTGCTCACAATGCAGAGAATTTAAAAACGGACTCTGCAAGCTTCGAGCAAGAGCAGAATGGAGCAATTGTTACGTTGCACCCGATCGCAAGCCTTGCCACTTTGCAGATTTGATTCCGTTCTAGCGGAGGTGGAAGTGATGGTTTATTTACTCCACTTCCACGATCGCATCAGTCTGAATCACACAACCCGGCATTATGTCGGGTTCACGGATTGTCTGAGCGATCGTATTCAATCCCACTTAAACGGAACATCCGGCGTAGCGCTAATTCGGGCAGCAAAACAGCGCGGCATCAAGTTCACCGTAGTTCGTGTGTGGCGAGGGAATCGCAGACTAGAGCGGCATCTGAAACGACTCAAGAATGCGCCTAAATTTTGTCCTTGCTGTTCTCGAAACCCGTGGGAATTGTACCAACCGCGATCGATGAAACCAGCGCGGGAAGTCACCGGAAATTCCCTAAAGGAACAATTGCTTTTTGGATAACTTAGCGGCTCTAGTCAAGCGCTAGAGCCATATTCACCTATTTACAACAGGAGAACCAATGTCAACGAATGAAGAATTCGAGATCCCCAAGTCGGGACAGATGCGGATGCCGAACGAGATCTGGGAGTACTGCCGAACGATCGCAGAGACAAACGGGTTTCGGAATCCAACCGAAGCGGCAAAGCAAATCATTCTTGCTCATAAGGGCTGGACAACACTTAACCCCAGAGTTCGATAAGCATCTCATTCACACCACACAGGAAAGCATCAATGTATCAACCTATAACTGAGCTACAAAGAATTAATCAGCGTTACCAAGCAATTCGAGAAATTGTCTGCGTCAATCCTGGCAATCGGTTCACCGAATTTATCGACGCTAGAGGGCAGATTGTTAGAGTTGCCTCTGTGGTGCGTGACTTCGACTTGAGCTTTGAAGATGCACCGGAGCCGAACGCAGGTACGATCGTCATTGAACGCGACAAACGTATCTATGCAGTTGGTTCTTTGGCTAAATCGCTCAAAGGGAAAGCAGCATTTGATAAAGGCAAGCTGGCAATGATGAAGGATTTGGTTTTCACTGCATTAGAACCGAATCTAGGAACAAACATTATTCGGATTGAGAATCTACTGATTGCTGTTCCTGACACCCGGAATGCAGAAGCACTCAACGCAGTGAAAGCACTCGAAGGGACGCACGACTACACTCGCAACGGGAAACAGTTAATCGCCACGATTGTTAAAGCAACCGCGATCGAGGAAGCCACCGCAGCTTACCGATATGGCATCAAAAATGGCTTGTATCAGTGGTTAGGTGCAATCAATGGCGTGATCGATTTCGGAGGCGGAACCAGTTCAGGACGGCTTTATGCACCGGATGGGACATCGATCCGAGAAGCTTCGATTACACTCCCAGGCACAAACGCGCTAGGGCATAGCATCCAAGCAAGATTGCTCAAAGCTACGGGGCAATCCGTTGATATTGCTTCGATTCTGGATGGAATAGAGTCAGGCACTTACACCACTGGACAGAACGGGGTGAACTTCAAAGCTCAGTTTGATGCCTGTGTATCCACCTGGTTAGACGACATTCGCACCACTGCGCGGGGGCAGTGGACAGGATTCTTCTCGGATTTAGGTGAGGTTTTGCTAGTGGGAGGTTCAGCACCATTGGCAACCGCGATCGAGCAATCGACTAACGGACGGTTCAAAATTGCACCTGCGCCACAAGACATCACGATCAAGGGAATGGCATTGTAATGTCCCAAAAGAAGAACATTGTTCAACTGAGCAGCACTGCGATCGCAAGGCTTCAAAAATTAGTCGATTCGGGTGAGTACTGTTCGATCGATGACGCTGCTAACTATGTTGTGATGTCAGTTCTATCTAGTAGTGGTTCTTTACTAGCCGAATCTGGACTAAAAAACGAGAGTACTCAGCAGTACTCAGCAGTACCTACCCAAAACTCACCCGAAATAGAACCGAGTGAGTCAGGTACGACTAAACCTCCTCCATTCACCGGACTTTGACAACGATTAAGTTTTCGCGATCTGCTATTGCTTTGATCGAATCCCAATCGAATGCAATGCGATATTGCTCTAAAACTTCCCCTTGATACTCAGTTAGACGAGACAGCACACAATCATTTCAGGACTTCTCAAAATGCACGCAACTTCAATTTCAATCAAGCTATCCGACGCAGAAATCAGAACAGCGATCGCGCTTTATCTGCAAAAGAATCACCCCGGCTGCCAAGGTTTCGATCTTGAACTAATAGGACAGTCCTACATCGAACCCGGTGAGCTAATCGCAAAGTGCAAGGTACTGCCGGATCTCGACGATACAGACATCGCTTTTGGTGTTCGCATAGACGACGGCTTTGGCGGGATATACGAGTTTGTTGCACTATGCCGCACTGAAGCGATCGCGCATGAAACCGGAGAAGAATTTCTCGGTAAGCCCTTCAAGGATAAGGTTTGCACCGAATTCGAGATCATCCCTATGAAGCGCAACAGTGAAGGAGTATGGGAACAGCTATGAGCGAGATTCTTACTAAAATCTCTAGTTTTTTCGGTGGCGATGCAATGCCCAAAGCATCATTCAGTGATCTGGCTTTCTTGGTTTCAACCATAGGACGATCGCTGGTGAGCGGCGAGCCGATCGAGGTGAGCAGCTTTGACGGATTTATGAATCGCCGCAAGACATTCGAGCAGAGTTCGAGATTAGACACGATCGTGTGTCTCGGCAGGCTTTCGGCACTGCTCGAAACAAAGCTGCAAGATATGCCAGCTAAGGAACTCGAAGCACTCGATCGGATGCGTCAAATGGTGCTGCAAGCTTCTGAGCTTCCAAAACGACTCGACAACCGAGATTTATGAAAGTTGGTAATTTCGTCTACTGGCGAACGTGTCCGGGGCATCTATCAGCTTTTCAACGCAACCAAATCGTCGAAGTCCGAGGCGATCGGGCAAGGTTGAGATTTTTCAGGGACTTTATCGCGATCGCAGACTTGGAGCTAACCAATCCAGGTGAAGGCGAGCAAATTTTCTGCAAGAGATACGGAACGCCGATCACGAACGATTGGGACGATTACGACGATTGGTGACATCAAAAAGCCGTCCCACAGCTACCAAACTACCAGGACGGCTTCTAAACCCCAACAAACCTAAAAATCATTGAGGATTTTTCATTATGGACCGCTTCGGAATTTTCGCGGGTATTACCGCAGTTTGCCTTGGAGCAGGGAGCGCGATCGCATTGATTGCCTCTCACTCGCAGCCACAAAACTTGCAGCACATTCGATACGAGCAAGATGGCAAGGAAATCGATAAGTCAACTTACGATCGCGAGTTCAAAAAGAACCCTGCATCTGTTGCTGAATGCACTCGCGGCAACGCTACGAGCGAGGTGCAATGCGCTGGAGGCTAGGGCTAGACAATAAACCGCGATCGCTTACTCCCGCGAAGAAACGGGCGATCGCTACTCACAACTTCTCACAACAAATACACGAACGGAGAAATCGAGATCATGGCTAACTCAATCGGCTATTACGGCGGAAATTACGACATTACTGAGATTAAGGAATTCGCAGAAAAATTCGAGGATGCAGCAGGCAATTGCAGCCTATCTGATAACGATCAAGCGGCATTAGTTGCAGTGCTTGGGGTTCATGCTTGGGGGTTGAAGTCCGGGCTTCAAGATGACTTCTGGACAAGCGTTTCAGACGCGATCGGGGACGGCGTTGAAACCTCAATGGAAAACGAATCGGCAAACGATCCAATGCTGTTTGCACTTGAAAGCTTATCGACTCTGACAGACCCGATTCAGTGTTGGGCAGTCATCGCTTGGTTAATTCAATGATCGACCTCAAAGACGAATTTATCCCACACCCGCTCGAACATATGGCTTCAGAGCGGGTGAAAGCAACAATGCAGCAGATTCGTAGCATCGTCGAAAATTCCGGCTTGGATGAAGACGAGTTACCTGATCTGCAATTCCTGGTAGAAGACTTTGCCAACGATTTAGAGAATCTAATCCCGGAGGATTAAACCGTGAGCAACTATCACCGTGATGACGGATCGATGATGAGCGGGATTTTCGTATTTGGTTGCGTCCTGCTTGCTTTCGTCGCTGGCTACTGGGTGCGTGACCAGGGTGTTCTATTCAAGGTTGAAGTCCCACAAGTCGAGCAACGGAGGACGAAGTGAGCCTACACAAACAGCTTTACCTCTACGCCCGAAACCTTGGATTAGGTCTATTGCTTTTCTCTGCCGCCGTCGGAGGCTCCCAGTTATTCATCAAAGCAGGTAAACAGCATCAAACCGATGTGAAAACCGCAGAGATTGAGCAGCGCGCGCAAATTGCAGAGAAGCAGGCAGACGCGCAAGACAGAGAGGCTAAAGCCTTTCAGAAAGCAGATCAGTTAAACATCGATCGGCTGATTGTTGGCGATCTTAGCCGAGAGCAAATCAAACCAGGTCTTCCAGGTTGGAAGAATCAACCGAGTCGAACCCTATTGATTTTCGACAAGTTTCAACGATGCGCGGGTATCTGGAAGGATCGCAAATTCACGCCAGATACAACCGTCTGCAATAACCCTGATCACCCACTACTCAAATAGGAGCAGCACTCATGGCACTTCGGAACGCTCAAGACAACTCAACTCAGCCCAAAGCAACCGGATCAGATTCGACTCAGCCCAAATCGAATCACAACACTGAACCGACTGCTGATGAAATCTTCGGTTCGCTTGCTGACTCGATCGCATGGTTCTTCTCCCGTCCTGCTGCACTTTACAAGTGGTGTACGGCTCCACGGGGAGGACAACGAATCTTTCTCGGTTCCATCGCCATTTACTTCTGGTTATGCAGTGCTGAGTCTTATTGGCAAGCACTCGCGATCGGCAATCACTTCTCTAAGACGGGCAAGTTCGACGGCTCATATATTGCTGAAACTCACCCGTCATTCATGCCGAAACCGTTCAGTCCCAATAATGGCAACATTCAAAATATTGGGATTGCTTTTGCTGATCCAAACTTCTATGTGACGGGCATTATCTCGATCGTCATTCTGGGAGTTCAAGCCAACTTGCAGCGTGGTAAGAAGTCTGTTGCCAAGGCAAAGCAGGACTACGAATCAGTGAAGAACTTTCGAGTGGGTGATGTCCCAAAAGAAGCGATCGACGTAGTTCACATTGAAGCGAAAGCCTACAAGCAAGCAGGAACAGCTAATCATAAAAAGATCTCAGGCGTGGTTCGAGCTTCCTATGTTGTGGACATTGCATCCGCCGTCGCACCGCTTTATCGGTTCATGTTCCTTAGTCCTAGCGCTTTCGTCACTTCTGCTATCTGGACTTACATCAATGTCTTTGCCGCAGAAAAGTTTGTGGCACTCTGGCAAGCCAATGAGGACATCGTGAAGGCTGAGTCTGAATCGAAGCGTTTCCCCAAAGTACTGAACTTTAGAAAGCCTTCTGCAAACAAATCTGAATCCGCATAGATATGACAAAGCGCGATCGTTGGGTGCGCGATCGCGCCTGTTCAAGTTCTCATCAGGAGTTAGCTCATGAGCCTAAACAAATTTAACCCTCAATCAATGCAGGATGACCACCTACTGCCTGCAACCTTGCTAGAGATGGGCGACACGCTCAACTTCATCGAAACCCGTAAACATAGCCTGCGTAATGAGATCAAGACATCCAAGATTGATGCAGGCGTTGGCAAAGTTTCAGGGCTTGCGGGAATTGCAGGCGGAGGCGCACTACTCATTCTCAGCAATCCGTTAGGCTCACTCGTCGTCGCAGGTGGCGCGATCGCCTATTCGATGGCTGTATTCGCCCAATGGCTACAGACTGGCAAAGTTCAAATCATGCCGCTATCAAGCAAGACTCAAGCCGAGCGTGATGTTGAGTTGTCCAGTTCAACTGAAACCGGAAACGCTTACGACGTTTCTGCGATTCAGGGTGCGCGGGATTCGATTCGAGAGGATGCAGCCTACTTGAGCGATCGCGAAAAGGTTGAGTATGAATTGCTCCACTTCTCGCCAGAAGGCTTAATGTCAGCAATGAACCATGTTCACCCGACACAACGATGGGCGTGCTATCAATTCCTCATTGATGCGTTTCTCGCGGGTACAATTCAGAGCTATTTTGCGAATCCCCAAGCATTGCGAGATGTTCTAGGCAATCCAGCGATTTATACGAGCCATCTGCCAGAAGCCGCGAAGCGATTCCCTCAATATGGATTGCAAAGCGCAGGCGCAATCAGAGCCGAAGATGCGAACGTATCATTTCAACCTGCGGCAGTGCCCACAATTGGGGCAAATACCCGATTGAATGCGGTAGAAGTGCAATCTTCTCCAATGGTTCAAAGCGTCGCTTCTGTGGCTCAAAAACAGGCATCACAGGACATTGCTAAATCACTTGCTGAACATCTGCAATCGACTTTGATCGTCGGACAGCCAGGAGCCGGAAAAGGGTTGACGATCGCGTATGCAACTCGCTGGATCAAACAGCTTCATCCTGACTGTCAGATTTGGGCGATTGATCCGAAGTCAGATCCGGCAGAGGCGGACTACTGGAAAATGTGCGATCGCTTGCTGAAATGTCCCATTCGTCCGTTCACGCCTGCTGAAGACATGGAGGGGATTCAAGACGCGATCGATAACTTTATCGCAGAATTCCAAAACTCACGCGCACCCATGAAGCTTCTGATTTTTGATGAAGCCCTCGCGGTGAAAGAAAAGACCGGGAAGTGGTTCAAAGGACTGATGGCAGGTTTTAACGCGCTTTGCTCAATGGGACGGAGTTCTAAACAGTACGGCTGGCTAGTCAGTCAATCGCCCAATACTGATGATTTTGGTATCAGTGGCGGTACTCGAAACGTTTATCGTCGGGTGCTGTTACTGGCAAAGTCGAATCAAGGATTGATTGCGAATGGATCGACGTTCTTTAGTGGCAAACCAACGCCATCACAACTGGATGCAACCGGGCGGGTATATTTCGACTCGATCTCAAATTCGTGGGGAATCACTCCGGTTTATCCCGACTTGGTTCGAGATGTTGCTGCAAATTCGGAGCCTAAAACAGAGCCAAAATCTCGCAGGGTATCACTCGAATCTTTAATGCAATCGACTGAAGCCGAACATCCGATCGAGCAGTTTTATCACAGCGATTCTGTCGCATCAGATGAAGCGGAATCTGACTCATCAGAACTCGCGATCAGAGCAGAAATCAAGCGTTTCTTATTGGCAAATGGTGAAGGCTCTAAACCTCGTGACCTTGCTAATAAAGCGCGATCGCCCGTCCGTAAAATGCCTGTTGAAGAAATCAAACTTTATCTCGATGTGATGGCACTCGAAGATGAAATCTACGAGGTTGACGGAACGTTTTTCGCTAACAGCAATTAGCCTCTGTAGCAGTCTGTATCATGTAGCGAAAATATTCGTGTAGCAGAGTGTAGCAACGGTGCTACAGGTGCTACAGCCCCTTGCTACAGTGCTACAGCTTGCGACATGCTACAGTGCTACAGCTCAAAATGCTACAACGCTACACTCTACAACTGAACTATTAAACTATTAACAAATGCAGCAATATGTCTCAGCAATTCAAGCAGAAATTAATCGCTCAAGGATGGCGATTCAAACGATTCGGGAAAGGTTCACATCAAATCTGGAGCCATCCACAGCGAGGGACGATCGCGATTAGTTTAAGCGCAATGAAACAGCGCATCTCGAAAGGACTCGAACGGCAGTTATTTGGACTCTGAAAAATGAGACTCTCTGAACTTTTGAATCAATTACTCGATCGCGGCTTCAACCCCGAAATTCTCAGCACTGGCGAAATAGTTTGCCGCGTCAATTTAGACTATGAAAGCTTCGGATTTACCCTCGTTCCTGACGAGCTTATGCGCTGCATTGCATGGAGCAGTTACGCAGGACAGATTTATTTCGATCGCTGCTTTGAAACGCTGAGTCAAGCAATCTTTGCAGCGATGATGGCTGCAAGCTTCGACGATGCCAGACTGACTGAAGCGATCGCTGAACATCCAAAAACGAGGTAGGAATGATGAAACTTGCAGCTTATTTTGTTTCAGAGAACACCCACTTCTGCCAAATTGGGCTACAGTTCACCGCCAAAACGAGAGCAGGCAACGATCGCACCTTCTTCTGGGTTTCAAGCCGTAAAGACAATCCGGAGCGCATATTTAGATGGGTTCCAACTCCACACAATCGATCGGGACACTGGAAGGAACTCGCGATCGCAACCCTGAGTGAGAAAAAACGAACTGAGCTTAACAACTGCTGGCAGTCACAACAAGACATTGGGCTATGGATTGCTCACTCAAAACGAAACGCGCATTTTCGAGAAATGGAGACGGCATGAGCCAGAGGCGATCGCGTCAAAAGCAATCACACTCCCATTCACAGAACTGTTAACACTAATATTAGTGTTTGTGTATGACAATTGTCTGACATGTGAATCGAAGCCATCATATTGAGCGTTGCCATTACAGAAAATTTATTTTTCAAAAATCCACATTTCTCTGAAATGATCATGTATCTTATAGTTCAAGTGTTTGTATTTATATAGCGTCACAGCTTGGAAGATGCCTAAGCAAGACGCTAGATAGGAGGTTTTTATGCAAGGCGATCGTTGTGACAGCAGATACAGCAATCAGGTAAATAGCGCTCCATTTCTCATCAGTCTTCGGGCAGACGAATTGGCGCACTTTCGATCGACTGTTCCGAAGGGAAAGAGATCGGATGCAATTCGCAAAGCGCTCATTGCTGCGGGATTACTGCCCGATCTTTCGCAAGAAAAACCCCCGGAGGCGGCATCTTGAGTACGCAATATCGACCACTTCTAAGTGGTTTCTTTTGGATTGGGAGTAACGGGAGTACCTTGGCAGTGAGCAGAAGTATGCAAATCGATATCTATAACCGCGCTTACATTGAACTTCCAGAGACGAGCGATTGGGAAGAAACACTTTCTCAGCTTGGAGCAGTCGAAACCGCGATTTTTTCGGGCGCTCCTGATAAGTTACTTGGACTCATGGCGCTTAAGCGTTTTGTTTTGATGCGTGTTATTCAACTGGATTGGAACAGCAAATATAAACCTGTTCCAATTCCCAGAGGCAAGGGGCATAAAGAGCTTATTGACGCTCATGCTCGCTTTTGGCTATCAGCGATCGCAGTAATTAAGCAATTAGATTTTGCATCTGACGTTCTTCCAGTCTCAAAATTTCAGGCATTCAAGGTTCTATTTTTAGAAGACGGGCTGACACTTGACTCGGTGATTGCGCCCGAATCTGAGACAGCAACATCTCTGCATAAATTGATGCAAGCCCAGAATCGCAAGTTGATGAACCATGAAAATCCCTTTGAGCAAGAATGCTTTCCGATGACGTGGGAATTCATTAATCACTCGATTCAACTTGCCGATCGAAATGACCAGTTCAGCAAACATTATTTCAGGCGGATGGCGAAGAAACGAGGCGAACTCACAGCGCTAAAGAACTCGAGAAACACGACTCTATACAGCGCGATCAATGGGCGATTCGTCCCTAGTCGTCAGGGTGGAAAGAAGAATTCGGAACAATAGACAAAAAGTTTATTAAGTTACGAAAGCCAGAAAACTTACTGCGTAAGGGTCGCAGAGGAAAAAAGTTTTTCGCAGGGAACTTTTGTACTTGTGTCAACATACGATTACGCAAAAAAATACCCCGTTTGCAGCGGGGCTAAAAACTAAATGAGCCTTAACAATAATGAAAAATCTTTCTGTTTTGCAACGGGGAACTCCCCCAAAACTTCCTCCTAATTGTAACAGGTTTGAGAATGATTCTCAACTCTCGCTGTTCCCCGGTAATGGTGCGACGCAAAGTCCGAAGCCGACACAGACTCGCCCGACGAATCCACCGAGAACGTCGCCTCGACCGAAGCCGAAACCGGAATTAGCGATCGAACCAGTTCGTTCAGAGTTTGAGGGCGATCGCTACTGCCTGCGCTACGGCACATTCACGCTTCGACTTGAATTGCCAAAAGCTCAAGCTTGCGAGTTATTCGATCGAACTGTTCGACTCGATTGGAGTTTGGACGATCGCGGTGTTCCGACTGATATCGCTCGAATCTGGGCTGCTGCACAGCAAGCGATCGAGGGAGGTGCGGTATGAGCCTCTCAAGATTCCAAGAAGAAGCGATCGGCGGATCTATTGCAACGTTGTCGCTAAAAGATCGACTAATTGAAGGACTGCGCGCCGTTCCCGAAACGATCTCTCTAACCCCGGTACGGGAGAAAAGACCGTATCGTAAGGGCTGGCAGTTAGAAGAGCCGATCGAACGTCAAGAATTAATCAGATTGATTCGGAACGGCGATCGCCAATGGAGCGAGAAAAAGCAGAAGCATTGGACGGCTCACCCAGACGGATACGGAATTCGTTTTGGTGGTGAATATATTGGCGTTGACGTTGACGGATTCAACGCGATCGCGATTCTGAATGATTTATCCCAAGGGGACGTTCCCGAAACGGTCGAGTGGACTTCTGGCAAGTCCGGACGCAAGGGAATGATGTATCGCATTAGCGATACACTTCAAGCGCGGCTTAAAGAGAATGAATTTACTCACCTCCCAATCTATGACACCAATAACGTCGTAAGAGATGGTGAGCAGCAACTTGATCTTAGACACGCTCGCTGTCAGTCGGTTATTCCGCCTTCAACGCACCCACAAACGGGACTCTACAAGTGGATTCGCAGTTTTCAAGATTGTAAGATTGCAGATGCTCCACAGTGGCTAGAGGACTATCTGTTTGCATATTGCGATCGCAAACAGGAAGAGGAACGGGAACGGCAGCGCAAAGTAGAAGAGCTTCTACGACAACAAGAGATTCGCAGACAGCAACCAAACTATGATCCATCGGAAGAAATCACCGCTTTGGTGTTGCTCGATGCCATCGATCCAAATTCGCTCGATTGGTACGAATGGCGCGATAGTCTTCTTGCTGCTCATGAGTGCGGAGTATCAGAGCATGATATGCGACTATGGAGCGCCCAAAGTCATAAGCACACAGATAGCGGGTTTGATGACGTTTGGCGGCATATCAAAGGCGGCAAAACTAAAGCTCTCGGTTACGGTACTCTCTGGCGCTTTGCAGACCTTCAAGGTTGGCAACCTCCAAAGCGCAAATCATTTGACCTTGGAAACGATCCTCTGTACAAAAAGAAGATTGCAGAGCAAGACGAGCAAGCGCGTTGCGATGAGGCAGAAGATCGGGAACGCAATCTAATTTTTTTCAAGGGATTTTGCCGCAAAGTTCGCACAGACAAGCGGCGCAAAGTTCGCGATCGCGCTCCTGAAATCGCAACCGAACAATCCAAGAAACAGCGCTATGTTCCTAGGACCTTACCCGATTATCAGCCTGGTTTGCAGTTGCCAACCTTCACACTCAGAACAATGAGCGATCGCAATTTGTTCGTTTACGAGGCTTTTGAGAAAGGCTGGAAGCATGTTCTCGATCGGTCTGGGACTGGAAGCGGCAAATCTCACTACGCAGGATTGCTAGACCCTGCGAAATTTGGAGCGGAAGAGGAAAACTTCAACCTGTGGTATCTCACCAATGAATCGAGAAGTCCTTCGACGGCGACGATCGAACACAACTTCGAGGAGTTACCAGTCAGAAACCAAGGATTCGAGGCTACTGAGAAGCGAACTCCAAGCGGAAACGTCGTTCGCAAACCAATCTCAGACGGCACACACGCAGGAAATTGCCACCTAACGGATTTATTCCTCAAAGCTGGGGAGAAAGGCTACGGTTCTGAAGGGAGTGCAGCGACTAACCCAATCTGCCAAAAGTGCGCCTACGTTTCGCAGTGTGCCAGAGAGGAAGGTTCCGGTTTCGGCTTCCGGTTTCAGCGTAAAAATTCAATGGTTGCTGGAACGATCCGGCTTAACCCTCAATCAGCACCCGCAAATTTGCCGGGATATCTAATCGCAATTTGGGAAGAAATCAGCGCTTTGATTAAGCCAATCGTCCGAACCGCAAAGGATTCCGATCTCGCGATTGAGTGGATGAACGTTGAGGAGAAAGCACCCGAAATCTACGAGCTACTAAGATCGATTCGGCTATTTTTGTTCGAGCAGATTTACAATCCCTCCGATCGCTGGGGCTTTACCGCTAAGAGCTTTTTAGAGAAGTTGGACTTTCAACTTTCAAGCACACAAAAAGCAGAAATCCTTGATGTACTTCGACCAATCCTTTGCAAATCGCTCGAAGATTTGGTGAAAGTTGAATCCCGCGATAATTCGGAACTTCGAGCAACGCTGAATTCCGCTAGATCTCGCGTGGAGTCGTTACAGCGCAAGTTTTTTGAGTGTGAGCGTAAAATCGCAGAACTAAAAAGGCAACTCCCATGCGACATCCCGCAAGTAGACGATTTACTCTTTCGTCTAGCGAGAAGAACCAAAGGGTTACAACCCAAGATTCGAGAGTACTGGAACTTGATCGAGAAGCAATCCAAACTGCAACACGAAATTCCTGAAGCTGTTGCAGAGTGCAATCAACTCGAAACTGAGTACCAGAACGCAAAAGCCGACACCGAACGGTATAAGCAAAGCGATCGCCAAGAAGCTTTAGCGCGGATTGGAAGTGCGCCAACACAAACGCTCTGGCAGATCCTCAATATTCTGTTTTCTCCAGAGCAAGGATTAGGGAATTTCCGAATCTTTGACAGCAAGGTTGTGCTGACTTTGCCGAACAATCGGATCAAAGAGCTTGTGGAAGGAGCTTCGCTCAATTTTTACTTGGATGCGACGATCGAACCGTCGATCCTTAAAGCTCAGCTAGGGATTGAAGATTTACTGATCTGTGAACTTGAACAAGAAAAAACCAACAATCTCAAGCACTATCAAGTGTTGGGCTTCGGACGTTGTGCAAAAGACCGTGCTGATTCCACAAACGATCGACTAGACCTGCTGCATACAGCAATTCAAGAACGCGAAGGTGCTGATTCGCTTGAACTCGCTGACTACAAAGGTGTTACTGGCTTCGAGGCTAAAATTCGACACCTGAGTAATTCACGCGGTTCAAACGAAATCGCAGGTTCACCCCTTCTAATCGTCCACGGACTGCCGAAACCAAATCAAGGCGCGATCGAGGACGAGTTTGCCTGTATTGCAAATCCTGATTTTAGTTTCGAGCAGTACTATCAGTACCGCATCGACGCGGAAATCAAGCAGTTGGCAGGACGGCAGAGAAGCGATCGCTACCCTACCGAGCAGTTCTCGATTTATTGGATTAGCGAAGATTCACTGCCGTTTGAAGTTGAGCAGATTGAAGCGATCGATATCTGCTATCAAGCTGCACCGAAACAGCAACGGATTGCTCAATCAGTGTTTGAGGCTGTCTGCGAAGCAGCAAGGCTAGGTTTGAAGCTCACCCAAAAGTTGATCGCTCAGTTTGCAGATTGCACTCAAGGGTTTGTCTCAAAGTGGTTCAGAGATCGCGGCGGCTGGACTTATTGGCGTGATTTACTGTTTGAAAAAACGGCAGAGGATATCGAGCAATATCGATCACAACTTGAACCACAAGAAGCAACGATCGCGGAAATCCTGCCCTCTGAACTCGAACACGCAACTGAAGCAGAAGAGGTTCTAGAGATTGTTTCTGCACTCTTTGAAGGGTTCGGAACAGACGGATTTAGACGAATCTGGAAGGCGATCGGCTGGAACACTCGCAGACGATTCTTTGCCGCGCTGCTCACCTTTGGATTGCCCCCGGAGGTGTGGCATGAGCCAGTCAACACCTGAGAATTCAAAAACTGAACTGAATGATTTGCGGATGCGATGTCATCAACTGATTGACGCGATCGCGAAACGTCCCGGTGCAATCAAGCTTCTGAAATTGGCTGAAAAAGCTCTCGTTCTCTACTCGGAATACAAGTCGAACCGAAAATATGGCAACCGATAATAATTTCTTTGAGCTAATTGAAGTCATCAACCAAGATCAACTGCTGAGTTATCTAGACTGGGGTAGCACAGCACTATGGGATCAGATTCGCATTAAAAACGATGCATTCGCGTGGATTAACGGCGTTCATTACTTTCAACCCACACCGAAAGGGAAACTGACCTTTAACAAGCGAATGATTGAGGTGTGGCTGACAGCAAAGTGCCAGAAAGATCCGGAGATGCACCTGAATGCGATCGAACGTTTTCAAGCCCTACACCCCGGTTCCACCCCCGTCCGAGTCAAGCGGAAGAATATCGCCTAGAATCTCTGGAAGTGCCGTTTTACTTGGGATGTAGTGCCCATAATGCTCGAAGATCATCTTTAGAGATGTGCGCGTGTATTTTGCCACCGTAGCGGGATCTTCACCTTGTTTCAGCCAATAGCTGATAAGGGTATGCCGAGAGGTGTTTGGCTTGCGGTACGGAATACCTAACTCGGTTAGAACTGTTTTCCAAGCTCGGTTTCGGAAGTTTGCGTTATCCATGTATCCGCCCTTCCGAGGCGTTGGAAAGATGAGCGCTTCTGGTTTCACATCGATCGGTCGTCGTCTCAACAACATCTGCTGAAGGCTTTTACTGAGTGGTACAAATCCCTCATCCCCTGCCTTCAATTGCCGCAAATCGCCACGGTTGTAGGCTTTACCAAACCAGACTTGTGAACAGTCTTCTGTCACGTCGTCCCAAGTCAGTGCGATCGCTTCCTCAATTCGACATCCAGTACAAAGCAGAAATTCCGCATAATCTGCGTAATAGCTATATTCTGGGTGTGTTCTAAAGCGTTGGATAATACGCTGTACTTCTTGAACTGTAAAGGGTTGAGGTTTTTTAACCTTGCCTCGTGGCACTTCCTTCACAACATTAATCCAAGGATTTTCGCTCACCATTTTTCGAGCGATCGCCCATTCCCAGGCTGATTTTATGTTGCTCAAATATTGTTTCAAGGTTATGGGTGCAAGTTTATCTGTTAGCCATAACCTAAATTTGTCGCAGTCTGCATCTGTCAGATTTCCTGCATAGCGTTCGCGGAAATAAGATTTAAGGTTGCTCAGAGTGCCGTGATACTTATCTAGAGACTGTTTTGCAATTTTTTTGCTTTTGTGTTCGATGAATCGTTCAAACAGTTCATAGACCTTGATCGGCGTGTTGCCATATTTCTCGGACCGATACTTGAACAACGTTGGATCGAACATCCCGTATTCAATATCTCTCTCGATCGTAGATGCTCTCATCTGAGCCTGAGCGCGATTTGTGGGGTTATCTCTTAATCCCAGACTTAAACAGTACCGCTTGCGCTCATACGTCCATCGCAGGCGCAGATTGCCTCGAAGTTCATCAATTCTGACTTCAACCTTGTCTCTCGCCATTCGTGGTATACGGCTCAATTCCTGAATTAACTGGTATACCAAATCCTATACCAAGACCCCGATGAAAACCGCATTAAACCGTACCAGAACATACAAATATACCAGAGCGTATACCACTAATTTTCTAAAACCCTGAAACGACAAAAGCCAGTCATAGACTGGCTTTCATTCAATCGGAGCGGCGGGATTTGAACCCACGACCCCTACTACCCCAAAGTAGTGCGCTACCAAGCTGCGCTACGCCCCGATACTCTTTGCGGTCAATTCTTGAAAGACCTGCAAACTGTTTCTACCGCTCTCAAAGTTCGGTCGAAAGGCATTTCTACCAGATTTCTACCAAATTTCTGAGTCGCGGTTCTCACAATAACACACTGTAAACAAATTTGTATACCCCTTTGTCGAAAGCGCGACAAATTATCAAAAGTTTTTGGATTAGTAGGGATCGAGGGTTCAAATCCCGCCGCTCCGAAAAATTCAGGGAGGTTGAGGATCTCGATGGGAATCTAGGGTAACTCGATGGAATCTAGGATAATCAAAAGCACTTCCCCTGGAGTTTTTGGGTTTTCTAGGGTTGCCCTTTGAGAGTTCCAGGGGGTTAGGAGTTCAAATCTAGATCAGCAGCTCAGAGCATTCTTAGATCAGATTGCCAGTCACCCTAACCGGGGCAACTTAACCTCAGTCAAATTAGATCGAGAATAGTTGAGATGATTTCTTCTGCGTCAATGCCCTTAGGAAAGAACCGATCAAACCCGGCTTCCAAGATCATGTCTGCGCTAAATTCTCGTGTGTAAGACGTGATGGCGATCGCTGGAAGGGGAGGCATCGTTCCTGATTCTGCCTGACGAATTGATTGGATCAGCCAATCGCCATTATAGTCAGGCAATCTGATATCAGAAAGGAGAATATCTGGACGAGAGTGATGAAACCGTGCTAATGCCTCATTGGCTTGCATGACCCAGATGACTTCTGCCCCAACTTCACCCAGAATAAACAGCAGTAAATCTGCGATATCAAGCTCATCCTCTACCAGCAAGACTGTCACTCCTGCTAAAGGTTGCGGTTGATCAGCTTGTGTTTTACCAGTAACGTTCACCTAGCTAGAAGAATGCTCCATGCCTTACGTCCTCCTCCTCCTTTGGCTTAATGAAGTCAATTCGGCAGCGTAATTGCGTCATACTCAGGTGAGAGACGTAGAGAAGCCAACCTATACATCAACATATCCAGGGGTCTCAGGATTTCGGGTAATCAAAAGTGACTTTTGGAAATCGAGAGTAATCAAAAATACTCCCCTGGAGCCTTATCAGAGCTTCTCGTAATCGCTTGAATAGTTTAGAGAATACTGAATACAGCGCACTCTAACGATTCTTTACGAGCATGAAGATTGTATGAATCCGCTCCCAACAGTTCAGGGTAAACACTGATAGGGTGTTAAAAATGCTCTACAGAAGTTTGTAGTGTCTTATGAGCAGTTTCACACCGGATTTAGGTTACTCCAGAAGTGCATCGCTAATCGATCCACAGATTACTGTAAGTACCTTCAAAAGCCCTTTTGACTTCATCCTTTCAGATTCCCCTATACATGGTCGGATGGTTTCTAGAGATCTTGTAAGAACCCCTACAGCCGATCGCAATGCCCAGAACTATAAGTTTGAATATGAGGATGGTCGGGTGATCATTGCCAGGGCTTTTCAGAATTACTCTATGGATTCCCAGGGGGTTTACAGTATTCCTGGATCTGCTGTATTTCAAGACATTACTGAAAGAACGTTAGGGAGCGCTTACAAGAGTTTCACAAATGGCGTTTACGTGCCCTACACCATGCAGCAATTGGCTTCTAAAAGCCTTTATGACCCAGGGGTTCAATTAACTCCTGGGGGGAGCCTGAGAGCTTTTGACTTGGCTGATAACGAGTTTGTGACGCTCCAAATGGACTTGCAGGGGCGGGTTTTTGAGAAGGTAGATCCTCAATGGGCTATGGTTCCCCCAGACCACACACCACCCCCTGGAGGAATCTATAACCCTGTAAACATTCCCTCGAACACAATCCCAAATTATTACCAAGGGGGGTACACCCCTTCAGAAACCCCACTATCCCCTAATCCAATTGACGTGACTTCAGGGGGCTTTGAGGATTCAGAACAAAACCTTGAGCCTTTCTGTAGAGTGCTTCCGTCGATTTTAGAGATTGCTCCGGAGACTCCCCCACCATCGGGTAATTGGTGGGAGTCTTTAGGAACTCCCACACCGTTTGATTGGAGTACAGCGACCCGAGTTGAATCCACTCTACCCCCTGGGGAAGAACTCTTTCCAACCACACCGATCGACCCTGAGATCCAAAAAGCTGCCGATGAGTTTTTCAAACCCAAAAATCAACCTTCAACCCCCTCATGGGTTCCAGGGGGTAACGCTTCGATTATTGACCTTAGCAGCATCACCCCTGGAGCAATCACACCCTCTGATAACACCCCTCAAATCCCTACACCTGACCCGCTGTTGCTTAGTAATGATTTCTGGAGCCGTTTCGAGAAACCTTTGAACGTTTTTGAGGCTTCGCCAGTGATCGTGGCGATCAGCACAAACCCCGGAGAAGAGATCGCGAATTAGGGGGAGGGAATTAGGGGAATCATAATACCCCCTGGAGCTTCAGAGAATCTTCTTGAGATCCCCTTGTTATGGGAATAATTTCTGTAGTTATTTGTGAAAGATAGAGCAGAAATTGTTCCCTCAGATACAAAGTCTAGTTATTTTTGACTGGCTTTTAGACATTGCACTGTCCCAAAATGTAGGAGTTTAGGCATAAAAATGTATACCGTTGAAGACCTGAAGAGTAAATATAAGAAATTTTCTGAGGCTAAGGATCATTTCCAGATTAAGGCTGGAAGTTGGCAGAAACTCTGTGACAAATTAAATGCAGAGTCTCAGAAAGACGCACAAATCCGTAAGCTCGAAACGGAAATTAAAGCACTGCGATCAGAATTGTCCAAAACGGCGGCGAAAAGTGATTTAGATATACTACTAACTGACTTAGTGTATCCACGGGGGGTTGGGTCTGATGAAGTTTTCGAGTCTCCTGAAGCGCTAGAAAACGAGCCAGAAGATACAGGTAGAGATGACTGGGCATACTTTGAATCGGTTCTCAAACGCCGTTATTATCGCTTAGCGAAACGCTATCACCCTGACAACGGGGGTTCTGAAGCTCAAATGAACAACCTTATCAATGCCTATGAAGTTGGTAGAACCTTCGTAAAATCCAACGGGGGATTGGATAAGTGAGTTCCGTTATTCAAATAGAGACTGATCTAAGTCCGGGGCAACTAAACAAATTCAAAAGCCTTTTTGCCAAGATGCAGCTAAGAGATGGAAAAGCCTATTTTCCTACAAGCGAAATGCATGGTGTTTTACTAACACATAGTAAGCAAAATGCTTTGAACATCATCAAATCTCACCTAAGATTCATTCAGCCGTACATTTGGAAGGAAAATGATGATCAGTATCTAAAGCATATTGGGATAGACATTCTTCTAGAACAACTCGGTGAGGAGAGTCCAAAGAAGAAAACTCAATACCTTGCAGCTAGAGCCTATATTTCAGCCTGGTTAGCCAATAATCCTGAAGTCTTCAAGGATGCTCAATTGACAGGGCAAGAATTAGACCGGAAAAAGATCAGCGCCATGCAGTCTGTAAGAAATAAGGCGACTCATTGTGCACTGTCTGGGAAACCATTTGGACAAGGTGTAGAGTGCCACGTTCACCATATCGAAGGTGTTAGTGAACAACCGGATCTAGCAACTGACCCGAAAAACTTGATTGCTATCTGTGAAGATATCCACAAGGCTTATCACAGTTGGGTCAATTCCCAGGGGGGGAGCGTAACAAGAGCTACCCTAAAGCAGTTTGCAGCCTTGCATGGATATAAAAGAAACTGGTAGAGCGTCCCCTGGAACTTCAAGAGAGATCGCAATGGTTCTCAAAGTTCCAGGGGGTTAGGTGTGATCAGAATTCTAAAAGTAACTTTTTAGGTGTTGAGCAACTAATACATCCCTCGATGCCTTGTAAATGGCGATGAGTGTTTTATTCGGCTTAAATACACCGGAGTCAACCTAAACCAATCGAGATTTTCATCTATTTACCTGTGAGAAAACCGGAACCATTTCTGGGGTTAATTCTGTGCTCTAGAGGGCAACATCAAATCTATGGTGCAAGTGCCCAGAAGGTTTTGAACTGATCGAGGGTAAAAGGTTTGTAAATTGATTCTGGCTCTCAAATTCTTGACTAACTAGCCACAAACTAAAACAAAGTACTAATCACAATGAAGACCAAACTATCAATTATCTCTTTAACTGCCCTTGCAATCGGTCTAACAGCCCCCGCAATTTCTGCACAAGAAACCAGGGGGTTTCAAGCCAATCGATATCAAATCGCTGAAACTCGCAGAATTGCTAAACGCTATTACGCAAAATACTTTGCCAGGGAAGACGCGATCGCAGACGCAATTGATTCGACTTGCCAAGCTGCAAAAATTGAAGGCTCCTTGGAAAATTTAACAAGTATTCGGCTCACCACCATGCAAAAGCTTGATCGGCAAGGGCAGCTTGAAATACTTGATTTCTACCTAGCAGTAGATGTGATCGCGCTAAGTTCTGTTTGCCCTGAATATCGGTACGTTCTGAAGCGCTAGACCCAAGCATTAACCAATCATGAAAGACACACTCAAAGAAATTTTTACAATTCTAAGCAACTGGGCGAACAGTGCTCAAACCCGCGCTGATCGCAATTCCAGATGGTTTCTAATCTGTCTAGGGGCTTGTTTCCCTGTCATGGTCATTCTAGGGGGACTAGGGGCAATTCTAAGCCCCTCTAAACCGTCTCAGGTTGCCCAAACCACGCCCGTAGCAGTTCCATCTGGTAAACCTACCGTAGAACCTTCAGAGAGTGCCCCTAGCACCCCTCAAGCTACCCCTAACACCCCGACACTAAACGCAAATTGCCCGATCCTAGTTCATGGTATTGTTGCAGGGGGCAAAGCCCTAGAAGTCTTACAATCCGATGGGAGCCAATCTTATTGGGTGTTGCTGACTAATGCTTCTCAGCAGAAGATCTTTGCATCCCAGGGGCTTGCTTTGGTCAGTTACGAAAACTTCATTGATACTGGGCTATCGATGGAAAGCTTTCAGACAATCCGAAAAGCTGTCTATTCAGCTTATGGGGGAGCGGATCGAGTCGCTTTTGTCTCTGTAGGGCAATCAACGGTGTTAGGGTCAAACCCTGGATTTACTGGAAAGACTTGCATCTAAAATACTGAGACAACCCCCTGGAGCGATCGCAATGATCTGCAAGGTTCCAGGGGGTGCAAGAAAGTGACTTTTGCCACCCCCTGGTTTTTGTTTACCCCCTGGAACTTTTTGGGCTACCGCAAGAGATCCTTTAGAAGCCCCTAGGGGCAATGAATACAGTGCGCTTTAATGATCATAAGTATGAAGATTGTGTAAATCTTTTTCAATCCATCAGGGTAAACACTGACACGATGTTAAAACTCTCTACAGAAGTTTGTAGTGTCTTATGAGCAGTTTCATGAATATAGAGCCTTGGAAAATAATCAGCGATTTCATGAACATAGAGTATTGGAAAATTATAATCGCTGCTGTGCTTGGGTTTATAACTGCTGTATTCACAGAACCAATCAAAAACCACTTTTCGGTGAAAGTTAAGAAAAAGCAAATAAGAATAGGCTTATATAAGGAAATTACAAGCATCTATGAAGGCTTGAGACTGTATCTCAGAGCTTCTGAGAATAATCCACAAAGCGTATCTATCCTAGATATTTTAGGCTCAGATTTTAGTTGCTATGAATACGCCAAAAAGGAGCCAGTAATTTTCTACCAACTAAGAGAGGCTACACTGATAAATCTGATTTATCAGAACATCACTACGCTAAAGCAAAAAGACGATTCAATACACCCTGAGAAGAAGATACATCTTATTAAAGCTGTTTTAGACCAAATAGATTTCATTACTTCCAGCAGTAGTTTTAATGGAAAACTCTTTAGAAGGCTATTAAAAGATTTACGTATCACTAAAAAGGTACGGCAAAAGGCTTTAAGCGAGTCACTCACCCAAATCAAATAATGTTGGGGATGTTGGGGAACTACCCGGAACTACGCTCAGAACCTCTTGAATTTCATATTTTGTTGAGACCAAATTGTTATCCGCATCGTAGTTCGAGGTAACTTCAACAGTTGCTTTTATAGAATCCCCAGGGGCTAATGGGAACTCTCTTCTACGAAATCGAGTGATCCACTCAAAGTCAGACACCTTAACTTCAATCACCTTATCTTGATAGAACTCCCACTTGGAAGATCCTAGATAGTCCGGTTTTTTTATCTTGAGAATCATCGTAGAAGTATTTTTAATGGTTTGAACAGTAAGGATCTTTTCTATCGAATCTGGGGAGAAATCAAAAACTAAATTAAAAGTAGTTTCTTGCCCATCAGGTAGAATCATTTTTGCTTTGTCCTGAGAACTTAGGGGCTTTACTGCCTCCTGAAACTCTTTACAGGAGTTTAGGAGATTTTTCTTACTAATATCGGTATAAACAGGCATATCCCTAGTAGGGTTCACTTCATGTAGCAGTTCATTAATCCTAAACTGTGTATCTGTGAGTCCAACATTTGTTACTTCTGTTCGACCATTTGAAAAGTCAATTATGAAGTATTTTGCTTTTGCCAAATATTTAGACAGGAGATTGAGATCAATATTATTTGTTGGTAAGTTATCAGGCAGCTTAAAAGCATTTTTTAACCAGACACGTATTGAACCCTGCTGAACGTCTTCAAGAAGCAAGACGGGTTCTACCTCTATAGGAATCGATTGTATTAAATAACCATCAACGGTTTTACAGGCTTCGATTAGCTTAGTCAATGCGGAAAAAACCCTAGAAGGATTCTCACTCGCCTTCTCAAACTCAATTACCAACCCAAAAGATGTGGCTGCATTTGCGCTACTGGTTAAGAAAGATTGAGATGTCATTGAGCGCTATCCGGGATTATCTGAAAAATCTTGAAAATCCGAACTCTACCATCAATCATAATTCCCATCAATAGTACAAATATATCGTAATTCTGAGGAGATGGTGAACTGAGCAGATTAATTTTGAATAACTCCTTCCAAGCTCCAGGGGGGTGGTTCATTGGGGCAACTCAAAAAATTATTGGGGCAACTCTAGAATTTATTGGGGCAAAACGCTAGAAGCCTTACTATGCGAGCGTTCCAGCCATTATTGGGGCAACATTGGGGCAATTTTAGAAAATGGCTAGAACTCTTACACTCTATGGGTTATAGCGATTATTGGGGCAAAACTGGGGCAACGCCTAAAAACGGCTGAAAGCCTTATGGGGTAAGCGTTTCAGGCTCTATTGGGGCAAAAAATCGCCTTTTCTAAGACATTTTGAAATTTCTTTGGGTCTGTGGGTGTGCCCCTTCGGGGTGTTTCAAGTTCCAGGGGGTTGTCTCTATTTGTTGGAGTTTTCTAAATCTGTTCCCCTTTAATAGTGGGGCAAGAATTATCTATTAATATATATGTACTACTTTAATATAGTACTATTGTTCTCTATTTTTCTGCACCAATAATTCTGTAAGGGTTTCAGCCATTTCAAGAAGACTCAAACAGATGAATCAGAATTTCCAGACCCCTAAAGCACCCCCCTGGAACAAATTCAAATCTGTCTAAATGTCTTAAAAAACGCGATTTTTTGCCCCAATAGAGGCTGAAAGCCTTACCAATACTGCGTTTTAGCCGTTTTTAGACGTTGCCCCAGTTTTGCCCCAATAATCGATAGACCCTATAAGCTGTAAGGATTCTAGCCATTTTTCAAAATTGCCCCAATGTTGCCCCAATAATGCTTGAAATCCTTACTAGGAAAGGATTTTAGCGTTTTGCCCCAATAAATTTGAGTTTTGCCCCAATAAAAAACCAGGGGCTTAATCCCCCTGGCATCCTGACGTATCAAAAACGGTTTACTTGATGAGTTTGACGAGTGTTGACTTTCCTTTTGGGCGGTACTCGATCAACCCAGTAATTTCTTAAAGAATTTGGGGTGAACTTGCAATTGCTTTCTATTCATTGCATTAGATTGCCCAGATTAAGAATGCCCTAAACAGAGGACAAATTGTAATTTATAGTCTAGCTAGACATCTTCTGATGAAAGAGTAACTGGTTCCTCCCTAACGATAAGAGGGATATTGGCTACTTCTCTCCATTGTTCCTCTTCGTAAAGCTCTAGTCGGAATCTATATACTCCAGGACTAGACATTGTTACTACCGGTATTCGGATAACCAAACGGCTTCTTGAATAAGATGTAAGATCGAGAGGATATATTGTTTGCTCTAGAGTTTTTTGTTCTGGGGAGATGAGTAAGAGCCTAATTTCCCCTTTGGCAGGTTGAGCCTCTTTTTCTCTTTCCCAGAATGTAACTAAATCAAAATTTACAAGTATGTTTGTTTGTACAGCCGTGTTAGTTTCTTGTACTTCTGAATTTCGATAGACAGTTATCTCTTCTGGGATTTCGAAAAGAGTCACACTATTCGTGTCTGCGTTAGTAATGCTCCTTGTACAAAGCACTGTCCAGATGTGATGAAGCATTATCCCTGCCTAACTATGCTGTAACAAAAACTTCTGATGAACCCTTGGACGCTGTAACAGAAAAATTTAGACTGCCGCGTACTGTTGAAGAAACTGTAGAGGCTGTGCTTGCAACAGCGTAACTCTTAACAGATTGCCCAGTGATTTGAGAATTTTGGCTTCGACGAATTTCTTGGGTCACTTGAACTGTTGCTTGTGGTCTAGAGTTGGAGTAGAAAAATTCCTGTCTTAATTCATACTTACTAACGCTCGTATTGCTTTTAATTTCCTTAAACGAAGAGTACGTCAGAAAATGCTGAGCCGTTTTATTACTCCACCAACAGTTTGGTATCTTGGCAACAATTGCAGCTCCCTCTTGAGCTAAATCTAGATCGACCAAGCTCAAGGTCTGCATGTAGGTAGCCAGAGCTACATCCCAAGGATTTCTATAGTTTAAGTCGAAATCTTTTTTGGCTAAATGTCTAATCCGTGCTAGAACAAGATGTCGCTGTCGTGACGATTTAGAAAGCTTTCTAAGAAGCTCTGTAACTGCTTCGTGTTCATAAGCGAACCGGATGAAAGTTTTATACCCACTAGCCAAATTTGCTTGAGCAGCAAACTCGGTGGTTTCAAGAGACCTTAACACTTCATCGAACTTCATGATGGCTTTCTCCGGTCAGTCCAGAACGCTTTTGGAATTCCATATTGATATGGAACATCTTGAATGAGATGGATATACTCACCATGATGCCCCCATTTACTTAACACTTTAACCTCTCGCGAGGCATTGGCAATGTCAAACTCCAGACCGATTATCAAACCAACATGTGTTGGGGTCTCATTTTCGTAATAAACTACAACATCTCCGACTTCGACTTCGTTTAATCCTGAGAGTCTTCGATATTTGTCTTCTTTCAGAATAAATTCAAGTTCTTCAATGTCGATACAGGTTCGTCGCGAGGCAAAAACCATCCCCATACAGTTGTATGTCGATGAAGCAGATCGTAATTTGGCGTTTGGATTTGTCTTTCTATCCATCTCCAAACCCGCTTGAATCATCTCAGGAGGTAATTCTTTAGGTCTTTCATTTCTAATATGCTGTCTACTGCAAGTTTCTAATGCAACAGCTAATCTATCGTTTGTACCGCCCGCATCAATAATCAGTTCCATTATCTCATTTCGCCTTGGCTAAACCTTGACCTTTAACCTCAAGGGCAGATGTGTACACATTTTCCTATATGAACTTATGAACTTGCTCAGAAATTAGGTGAACACATCACTCGAAAGCATTTGTGCTCTATTACTAGCCCCAGAATGAGCAAAAGGACTAACTCAAGACCTAAAAGACCACTAGAGGAGTATCTGGGAGTTCTTCGGGACATCTCGTAGATCTCCAGGGGGATGGTTGACAAATTTTACTATGGTGCGAAACTCTCCCAAAAGACAACCCTAAAACTGATTTTCAAAAATCTGGAAGATCCTCAAGGCTCCAGGGTCACTCTACAAAAAGTCACTTTCCGACACTACTGAATACTGTTGATAAATTAATACACCCCTCTAGAATGCCCTGTAAATGTCTATAGGGGTTTAGTTAGGAATTCTAGGCATAAGTCGAGGAGAAGGGCTAGAATCGCCACTTAGACCGATCAGAGAGGATGTTTGATCCTAGATTAATTTAGATGTTCTAGGGATCTCTAGGTTGTCTTACAGAGTGCCAGGGGGTGATACCCCCCCTATAAATTCCCTTAGGAATTCAGGTATCTTTTTGACCCCTGGAGCGGTCTTTTTAGAGCGATCGCATAATCCTTTAGATTCCAGGGGGGTGTAAATCAAGGAGTCATCGGAGATCTTTCAATTCCTAGGGGGTTGCTCGGAGCCTCCTTAGGTTCAAACACCTTGATAACTAAAAGACCACTAGCGGTTAGGTTTAGTGCAAAAAAGAGAGTGAAGACTCCCCTGGAAAAGTTAGAGTTTTTGTCGTTAAGAACTTCAGACAGCAGACGGGGAACCGTATAGGTTGTAATGACTAGACCAATCAGTGAAATCATGGGAGTTAAGGGGGTATAACGCTTTACACCCTATAGCACAGTTATTTTGCCATCAGCGAGTTCATCAAGGATTCATCATTAATTTGCTTAATCTCTACAAAAGCATCAAGAAATGCCTGAAGAATCGCGTTTTTAATGGCTTTTAGAGACCTCAATTATTTGTAAAGCTTGAACAGTAAAGCTTTTAGGAATTTGCATAGATAAAAATCTATTGCTACCCCTATATCTATAGATTTTATCGTGCTACCCCTAGGGGTAGCAGTCTGTAATCCTTATGCTGCAAGGGTTTTGGGGAGACTGCTACCCCTTGCTACCCCTAAAGACCCGTTTTTCTAAACTTTGAAATAATCAACAGCACCAGGGGGTGTCAACAGCACCAGGGGGGCGCACTACCCCGTAAATAAATTATTTTTACTTTTTATTAAAAATAGGGGTAGCAGAGGTAGCAGTAAGCTGAAAGCCATGCCCCCTGGTAGTTTGAGGGTGCTACCCCTAATTAGAAACTAGGGGTAGCATGGGGTAGCAGAGGTAGCAAGGGGTAGCAAGGAAAATTCGTTGAAAAGAGGAAACCCCCTGGAACCCTGAGAGATCTCTGAGATCGCTTGAAAGGTTCCAGGGGGTTGTGTGATTTCGTTTCAAATGGCTTAAACGACTTCCATCGGTTTCATATTTGCGCTATTTGCGCTATTTGTAATTACCACTTGTCTTCCAGTCCAATGAATTTCCACTGTCCAGCGTTGACAGACATCCATGATGCCTTCTTGAGGCTCTTTTACAACGGTTGCCCTTTTCCATTTCCCGCTATCAGAAACCCATACTTGATCGCCTATCTTGGCATCCCAAAGTCTAGGGACTGGTTTGTTTCTGATTTCAGTTTGATCAAAGAACTCATCCGCTATCAGGGATTCTTGGAAGATTAAAAGATCCTCGATAGTTGGCTCCACTTGGGTTTGTGTCCCCCCCTGGTTCTTCTGATATTCGGCTTTCACTTCATTACCAGGCGCAACGCTCCGAGCAATACCCTGGTTCCCCTGATATTCAGCTTTCACTTCATTGCTAGGAACCCAACGCTTAACCTGTTTTCCATCAACTCGGAGATTCTTTTTCTCCCATCCCAACTGAGTCAAGATTTTTGAAACTCGTTTCTGTTCTCTTTGGGTCTGCTGATTGATTGGGCATTGCAAATTAAAGTCAAGGATTTCTTTAATCGAAACCATAGCTTTACCCTGCAAAGAAGCCTTGATCTCTTCTTCCCAAGGGTCTGTTCTTTGAAACTGATCTGCAATCAGCTTTGCTTCTCTTTCTTCATCATCTGTTAGATGCCATTGATAACCACTTTTATAAAGTGCTACTGCGGCTGCCCATAACCGATCCCTTTCCTCTTTCAACAGAGCAATATCAATTTTGCCCGATACAGGGATAATCCAAAATCTGCGTTCCCCAGTGGGGTCAATCAAAAATTCTGTCTCGTTTGTAGTGCCAACTAACACAAATCTACGCTGCATAGATTGATCCGCACGGGCATACGGTAATCGAACTACATCTGTTTTGTTCGTGACGAAACCTTTTACTTTTGATAGCGCTTTCTCAGAAAAAACTGTTTCAAATTCTGCATATTCACAGAACCAATGCTTGTGCATCTTAGCAATCTCATCGGTCGGGTTTGAGTTGTTTAGCGAGTCAATGAAAGCGTCATCTCTAGCTGCCAGAACACGCCAAAAAGTAGATTTCAACCAACCCTGCCCCCCCTGGAGAATGGCTATAGTATCCACCTTGCATCCCGGATCGAATACTCTAGCAACAGCCGCAACCTTGGTCTTAATGATCATCGTGTTGTAGATGGGTCTTGACTGACCGAAATACCTTTGAGCAACCCCCTGGAGAATTGAGGTGTCATCCCCATATTTTTGATGTACTCCTTCAAGGTAGTCAACGATCGGGTGATAAGCGTGTGCTTTAGCCGCTTTGATCACTGCATCCCTTATATCGTCTTTATTTCGAGATGCAGGCTTAAAGTTATGATCGATCGACAAATCCGCTTTGATTGCTTCAAGACTCAACTCTTGACCATCTAACTCAATGTTTAGCTTAAGTTCGTTGTATTTCAGGCGTTCCCCAAACTTTTTAAGCATCATCAGGTAATCGTAGAAGATAGGATCATCCTTTTTCAGCCATCCCCAAACCAATGCACCTGAAAGAGTTAGGATTTCTTCGGTTTTCCCCTGTGATCGTAAGATGCGAATCTCCTTCTCTACAAGGCTCCCTAGATACTTATCGTCAAATTCAAACCCTGAACGGTGGCATGAGTGAATTTGTTGCTTATTGAGGTACAAAACTGCGAGTTTCAGGATCTCCTCTTTTGCTCTGTCTAGGTCTTGCACTGGGGCTGATCCCCAGTGTTCAGGGAGAGACATCAAAAGCTTTGTAGGGTCGTCTTTCTCCTCCAAAGCTTCATAGGAGTCTTGACCCATGATCTGAATTGCGAGTTTCTGAACTTTCTCTGCGAAGCTAGGAACACATCGCTTTGCCTCAATCTCTTTCAGCCGCTTTTGAACCTCTGCGGCTTTCTCTGGGTGGGTTTGCTGAATCTTTGGAAACACATCATTGTATTTCCAGAAAATGCTTCCAATTGTTTTTGCTTCTCCTTCTGGTTTGATGCCCCAAGCATTCCATTTTTCTCGATAGGTGTCTTCAGGTTCGTCTTTGAAGTCCTTAGCCGTTCTCGACCATTCGACCCAAGCCTGAAAGATTTCCTCATCTGCTTCTGGGTAGTCTTTAGTCATCTGTTTGAACATCAACCCTACGTTAGCCCAAGCATGTTCACATTCAGGTCTGAACTCTTCACAGCCATCCTCAAACTGTAAAAAGCCAAGTTTCGTCGTAACCTCAGCCAACTTAGAAGCTACATCGGTTTCATAGTAGACCGTTGGTAAAAAGCTACTTTCAGCAGCACTTTCGGATTTCTCAAAGGATTGAGATTTACCCCCCTGGAGCTTTGCGATCGCATCACACCAATCCAGGGGGAGAGTCTCAAAATGCCAAACTCCATCTTTCTTTAAGCCATTGTTCTGGTAACTTCCTGTGATCGGGTGAAACCCATACAAGTTCTGATACTTCTTGCCTGCTAGAAACTCCAGAATTGGGTGTGTAGAATCCGATTTATCAAAAATTTGCTTGAGTTTGAGAGAAATTCCAGGGGGGAGCCTGAAGAGTCTTGCCTGTCTCCCATCTCTGCCACTCCACACTGTAAAAGTCTCAGGCAACTCAGAAAGATTATGCTCAATTCTGAAACGCTCTAACCATTCTGCTGCTAGTGGGGAATCCTCATCAATTGAGAAGAAACGAGTTCTCAGATTCAAGCCCACCCCAACCATGCTTTGAGGTGCAGTCTGGATTGTGTCAGGTGTTAGAGGGTCACTGTGATATGTCGCTTTGTTCGCTTTTCTAGGATGCGCGCAGGCGGGTTTCCTGTCTTGCTCCTCTTCCTCCAGGGGTTTCCGATAGGGAGTCAATTCACAATCTTTCGGTAATTTTTTTGCAAATCCGATTACTTCCTGACGGTGATTGGGCTTAGCCCCCCCTGGAGCAATCACAGGAGTTCGAGAAGCACTATCAGCGATCGCTAAATCTCTCGAATTTCCTAACCCATTGTTAGAAACTCCTGGGATTTCTGCTTGGGCTTCGCCGGATTTCTTGCAATGTATGGTCATTTTTGTTAACCTTGAATCGTTGATTGAATTAGTTATGGAGTTGTCAGCTTGATTGCTGGTTGGTTTGTTGGTTGATTCGTTGGTTTCAGTGAACAAATCCATTTCGATCTCTTTCATCGCCTTGACCTCATATTTGAAAGTGAATCTTGCGAAATTTGCGGTTTCTCAAGAGGGTTATGAAAAACAGACACACGACCTGAAAATTATTTTTTGTTCACCCCCTGGAGCATCTAGAGAGTCCCAGGGGGTTTTTGATTTCTCACCAAATCAAAAAGTGACTTTTGGAACTTTTGAGAATTCCTAAGATGTTCTCTAAGTCTTGCTCTAAGTTGCTTGAACAGTTTGATTTACCGTCTTAGGGTCAATTCCTAAACGCTCAAAAGCTGCCTGTCTCACAAAGGTTGCTTCGGGCATATTTTGAGGTTTTTTAGCGATCAAAGCATCGTACTCAGCCGATGTAAAAGCGATCGTAATTCGCTCGTAATTTGCGTTGATAAATCTTCCCGGTCTTGCCATCTTTTAACTCCTAAAATTGTTTGAGACAATCTAGATATTGCTGCATTAACTTCAATAATAAGTAATTCTTATCTATATGTCAATCATTAATTTATTGCTTACTAAATGTCTTTTTGAATGTCAATATTTGACCTTAAATTGCTGATAAATTTGTCAACAGATGTGATCTGAAAGTGTTGATGAATTTACCAATAAATTCCTTGAAGCTATTAGGAAATGCTCAAAGATTCCTTGTGAGCGATCGCTAAAAATTGCCGTCAAAAACACCCCCTGGAGCCATGTAAGTGATCTAGGGGTAGCTGATTAAGCATTAATGGATCTCTGAAGGGTCTAGTAGTGCTCCAGGGGGTGTTTATGCGTCACTTTTAGTTGTGGAATCTTTGGGCTTCTTTCTACGATCGCCCCCTCGGTTTTCCCCTAACCGTGATTCACTAGGTTCTATTGCTTTTTGGCTCTTACAGTAATCAAACAGAACTTTTTCGATATGTCTGGATGTTGAATCACCATGAGACTCTGCTACTTTCTGGATCGCATCAATAACTAAGGTATCCAGGGTAAAAGTTATTGCTTTTCTGTGCCGAGTCATCGCGTTAATTGCCTCAAAGAAGTGCTTTGGGAAGTTCTGTAATGTCTGCATGATACTGTGCTCCGACCCCATAGGGGCAATTGAAATCATTTACCCCAACACTCTAATTCAAATCTAATATGTCTGCAATATGTTAGCTATCACGGTTTCTCTATGGAATTCGTGAAATTTCTTGCCATAATCTATTTCAAACATATTGCAAACATATTAGATTTGAATTATATTGAATTTGTCGAGGGGAGAGACAACCCCGAAGGCGAGTCCGGTTGACCCCCCGGACGGGGAAGAACCCCGAAACAAAGTGGGCGGAAGGTGAGACTCTCCCACCTGAGAAACGGTAGACCACTAAACAAAGTCCGGGGTGACTGGTAAAGGACTCTAAAGCGGGATTGCAACCGCCTTGAACACAACCATAAGAGAGAAGGAAAACTCTTTTAGCGCAGATGGTTCACCCCACAACACCGTAGGGGTTCTCAGTCCAATTCTGAGATGTGCTTTTGCTCCCCCTGGAGCACCCACAACCACTTTCAAAAATTTCAGGAGATTTCAAAATGCTCACGATTCTCTTTTCGATGCTCCTCGGAGCCTACTTAAACGCTCGAACCAAAGTTTGTAACAGCCAGGGGATTTGGCATCTGTCGATCGACTATCAACAAATCTGGCAAGACTTTCTAGAAGCTTTGCAGATGCTCAAATCGATTCGGGTTCGCACTATCGAGTTAGGTAATAGCACTCGGAACTACTTCGATAGTGCAATTGCCCCCTGGATATCTCAGAGCTTCGGGGTTTCGCTCACGATTCCCACGATTTCTTTACCCTCACTGCCAAGCTCTCAGAAGTAACCAAAAAATAACCCCTGGGACTCTCCACAAGCCCCAGGGGAGTGATTCAAAGTTTTCCACAACAATCCCACCATTATGCTAACAGAGCTTTCAAAACCTCCGGTAGAGCCACTTCAGACGCTCTCCGAACCTCTTCAAGCCGCTCCAACGTGTTCACATTCACAGTGTAGGGAATTTGATAACGGGCTTTGCAGACTGAGAGCGATCGCAGAGTGGGAAAACTGCACGGTCAAACCCACAAAAACCGCTTGTCACTTTGCAAGCTTGATCCCGTTCTAAAAGTCACTTTTCACGAACCTTGGAGCCTCCACAATGCCCTCTCAAATTCGCCAAGTAGTTTTCGGTCTAAGCCTTATGTGCATCGGTTATCTCGCTTGTGCGGCATTCGTCGCGGCTATTGATCAATCCCTTGAAACCCCTCCGGATCGTCCAGCGATCACCAATTTCGACGCGAAACGCTAATCAAAACCCCTTAGGGCTTTGCAGAGTGCCAGGGGAAGTTCATAAACAACTTGGAGCTTTTTTACTATGCCACAACTACTTACCAATCCTAAAATTCATGTCCGGGAAGTCGCTTTTCAAGTATTTTCTGGGTGCTCTCAAAAAGATCTAGAAAAGTTGCATCAGTTTCTCTCTTCAGAAGATGCCGAAACCTTCGAGGGTGATGAAGTTTCTGGAGAGTACCTCTTTGATGAAGAGGGCAATGCAGTGGTTTTAACAATCGCCTGCTATCGCTCAATGGAAGCCATCGATTTTGATTGGTGCTCTGAAGCGGATGTTCAAGAGGCTCATTACCTGCTCGAAGTGCTCTCAGAGTGGCTTGAAAAACCCGTCCCAGCTTAGTTTGATTCTCCCCCTGACGATCGCGAAATGCTCGAAGGTTCTAGGGGGCTTCACACTCAACACTTTCAAAAACTATGAGGTTTCAAAATGACTAAAATAGCGCTCTTGCTTCTCATCATGTTGGTAAGCCTCTCTTTAGGTTGCACACACGCAACAACAGCGCAACCCGCACCCATATCAGATAGTGTTCCTTGCCCTGGTAAGCCTAGTGTTCCTTGCCCAGTTAGAAGCCAAGATCTACCCCGCTAATCAATCTGAAAAATTTATGAACTACCGACAAGACAACGGCTCAACCCAGGGGGGAATCCTTACAGTCCTTTGTGTGATTGCTGCTTTCTCTCTAGGTTATTGGTCTAGGGATAACGGTTTGAAGATTGACATCAAACTCCCAGAGATTCAGCAGGTGCAACGGAGGTCAAAGTAATGCAGCCTAAGATGAGATCTTTGATTGCTGTACCTGTTGTATGTGCCTCTCTATTTCCTGCTCTGCATGACTTTATGAGTCATCAATCAGCACAAAAAGCCAAGCAGACAGCAATTACTCAACAATCTGAAGCGAACCAAGAAGCCATTAGAGAGATTGAAAGTGAGACTCAGCAAGGTATTGCAATCTCCCTGGAGCGTGCCAAAACCTGCATCATGATCAGCCCATCTACTCCAATCACTGAGGGGTCGATCGTGACCTACGGAAAAACTAATCGAAAGTTACCAGGGGGTGCAACGGTTTGTGATCTGAATGCAGGTAAGACAGCCGATATCGCTTCTGGGGGTAGAGCAATCGACATTCGCAACATTGCCCCTGAAAAACTCAAACAAGCTTTATCAACCCGTCAACAATAGGAGCCAATCATGAGAGCATCCAAAGTTTCTGAAAATTCCGCACAAAGCCGATTACAAAAGAGAGTCGGGGATTTTTCCCAAACCCGCAAAATCCGCACAGGGGATACAGAATTTGATCAGAATCGCCCACAATTTGAAGATTTCAACGCAAAGCAAGTAAAAGTCCCAATGGGTGATCCGATGTCTTGGATTGGCGATATCCTTGCATGGGTCAAAAACGCTGTGATGAACCCCAATACATGGATGCTGATTGGTTATGGAACAGCCTTTGGGATCTGCTTACCTTTGAGTGCTTACAGTTATTCTTCGGTGATCTTACCCGCAATTGCAAATAGTCCCCTGGTATCTCTAGGTTTCCTTGGACAGTTGAGCGGGGGGCTGTTGAGTCTTGCGATCGCGGCTGTGATTCAGTACAAGGAACTGCAACCAAAACTACCGAAGATGGATAGTCAAATTGCTGAGCAATTGGCTTTCAAATTAGGGATGACCAAATTTGTGAATCCCAAAATGGATGACTCAGCCCCGACACTGCTCCCACAGGCAACTTTTTGGGCACGTAATGCAGCACAGCACAACCACAAGCGAAATGTGTTCATTCGATATGCCCTACTAGGTTTTGAGCTAATTCAAGCTGCTTTTGCATTCAATTTGATTGGTTCAGGGGGTTTGTTAAGCCTTGGGGCTTTGATCATGATTTACCTCTGTACCCTTGGGTTTGAGCACTTCTTTGGGTTTGGAGCCGCTAAAGAGCAAATCCGACTCAATACCCGTGAATCTCAGCAACTAGCTTTAATGCGTCGGCAGAATCGCAAAGATGCACAAAACCGCTTCAAGTAGTCTTCTAGGGTTCCAGGGGATGCACCCCCCTGGAGCTTTTTCAGTTGTTTCAGGAGTTCAATCTATGTCCCGAATTACCCCTACAGTAGCTTCTTACGTTTCTCGCTACAACCGTTCAGCCTATGACAGAACTCACCCTGATCATGATGAAACTGTGTTTGGGCACTTGGTTCTAGAGATGGGTTTGAGTGTTGAACAGGCTCTAACCAAATTGAGACCCTTAGTTAAAGACTACGCCCAATCCACAGAGAAATCAAAGGTCATCTGTGCAAGTGCTGGGGGTGTCGGGATTGTGATCGGAATTCTCATTGGGGCATCTACAGGTATCGGATTCTCAGCAATTATCCCTGCATTAGCAGGTATCTTTGCGGGTTCCTTAGCTTGGGATAGTAACTCTGAAGAACCTCAGAGAAACGCTGAGTATGCGGTTTTGAGAACTGCCCCTGGATTACTCAAAGTTATGTATGCTCTTTCAAAGCGGGGGCTAAAGCCTGAAATTTTAGTAGAGAGTTATGACGAACTGATTCAGCAGTTTGGAAGCTATGCAGGGCAACACACGCATCTAGGAATGGATTCGAGCTTAGACTTTGGAGAAGCTGCAATCGTTCAAAGTTTCCAGGGGATCTTTGAAGAGAAAGCCGCGATCGCACTGCACTCAAATCAAATCATTGATGAGTGGGCGGGGGAAGGTTTTGAAGCCGTTTATAAAGATGGACAACTCCCCCAAGTTCAACCCCCTGGAACCCCTGCAATCGGTTCTAACACTCGTTTGAGTGCCATTGAAGCCCCTGCGATCAGTGACCAGTCTTTTGGAGTTTCCCCAAGTGTTCCAGGGGGTGAATCGAACCCCTGGAACATGCCCACAGGCTTCTCGGAAATTCTGGCAGACCCTTATCAATCCCGTGCATTCTTCGGGGCACAGCGGACGGGAAAAAGTTACTTTGCAGCCGTCGCAAGCCGAGAGTTGAATCATTCGTTAAGCTGTAAAATTTTCCATCTGAACCTTGCAAGTTTTGGGGATGAGGACTCATATTACTGGAGCCATGCAACAGAAACGATCCAGTGTGATTTGTCAGCGATGGATGCTTTTCAAGCGTCCCAAATCATTAAAAGAGCGATTGAGTTAGTGCAGAGTTTTTACAGAACTCAAAACGCAATCCTAATTGTGGATGAGATTGCCTATCTTGGGTCTGCTTCAAACCAACACTCAGAGATTCTTAAACCCCTTCTCACAATCATTGCTGACAAAATTACAACACTTTCATCAAGTGGGAAAAAGAGACAGCAAGCAATCTGGACAATTGCCCCTGAGTTTGTTGCAGGTTCTCTAATTCAAGATGCAAAAGCTGTGAAGAAATTGAAACTCTGCTATGTTTCGATTCACCCTAATCGTTCAACCCCCTGGAATGGTCAAGAGATTGGGTTTGATTGGGAACTGTTCAACCAAATCAAAGCGAACTTTACGATTACTGATCCGGAGGCAGTGCCTAACAGCGATCGCATTTGTTTCATTGGTTCTCATTGGCTCCCTGTGGGAGAGTTGCCAGATCTAAAAAAGATGGCAACCCCTAAGACAATCATTCAAAACCCTGTCGAACATCTAGAGAAAAGCTTAGAAGCATCTGAGGAAGATAGCGGGGAATTCTTCACAGCTTGGAGCGATTACCCAATTCATCAAGCTGTCTTGCGTTACCTTCATGGGAAAAGTGATCGGAGTCCAAGAGAAATCTATGACGCTCTGAGAAATAGCCGGAAAACGGTCAATTTTGACTCAATTCAGGCTCCCAACAATCTTGAAAAAGTCAGAATTGCCCTTAGATATTTGAGAGGTAAAGGCTATGTTTCTCAAGATTACAAAGGTAAGTATACGCTTTCTCCTAACATTAAACCCGTTAGGGAGCAATTTAGGGAGCGGGGAACAAGTTGAGGGTACGTCAGGGAACAACGGGGAACAGCGCTCCCTAGCCGCTCCCCAGACTGTTCCCCAGACTGTTCCCCAAAATGCTCCCCAGGTTTTTCCTAAAATGGGTTGCTACAAACGGCTCTAATTAATGTTAGAAAATACTAGAGAATTTAGAGATTTTCTAATAGGTTCCAGGGGATTTTTAGAGCAAAGAAAGCCCCTGGAACCCCTAAAAAGCCCCAAAAATGGTCGAAAAGGTATGCAAAATGGTAGCCAATAGGTAGCCTTATGCGCTAAAGTATTTTTAGGTGGCTACCAATTAGCTACTTAAATTACTCCATAAGGTAGCGTTTCAAGAAAGACAAAAATAGAGGTTTAAGATGGTGCAAACAACAGAGCGCAGTTCTACAAAAAAGAAGATCAAATCTTCTACAGAATTCCTTGCCAGCATTGATCCGGGCAATCAAAACATTGATGTGGTCTACTCAAAGATGACCAAAAAGGCTCCTACAGATCGTCAAAGCGGGTCTGTAACCTTTGGTGATAAAGTCCACAAAACTGTGAAATCTCTCGTTAGTGCAGATGTCGATCAGTACACCTACAGCGAGAAAGGTAAGGTTAGCCAATCAGGCGAAGTTTTAACCCGTCAGTTTGGGATTGGGGAATACCCTGGAGCCAAATGGATTAAGGATACTCCTGACGGGAAAGCGACTTGGGTTTTACCAGCATTGATTCATTGCATGTGGGATGACCTTACAGACGGTGATTCAATTACTGCTTACACCTCTGTACATAATCCTGAAGCCTACAGAGCAGAGATGAAAGAGGCTCTGAATGGTGTCTTTACTTTCATAAAAGACGATGAAGTAAAAGAGATAACTGTTAAATGCGATCGCGTGTTAGTCGAGGGAGTTGGAGCAATCAAATCACAGAATCCAACAACCACTGCTAACCTTCTATTGGATCTGGGGGGTCAAACTATAATGATTGCTCCCTATTCGGGTCTAAAACTGATGACCGGGTGTGATCAGCCCTATCAACTGATTGATCAGGGAACCGCAAGACTCATCTCTGAGTTTGCAAAATGTCGGGAAGTCAATGAAACCCTTAAACGGGTGATGACCTATCAGGAATCCCGTTCAGTCATCGATAACCCTACTCATATGTTCCAGGGGGTTGATTTCTCTGATGCAGTTACCAGAGAAGCCCACAGATGGTTAGAGAAGGTTGTAGGGGATATTGAAGGACTCGCGAGGCATCACTTGGCAGAATGCCCAAACCGTTTTGCAACTGGGGGAGCTGTTCTAATTCCCTGTGTCCGTGAATGGTTAATTGCCAGGGGTTACACTCCCGTTAACAACCCTCTAAGCGCTAATGTTGAAGGCGTATTTACCCTTGCAAAAGCTTTAGAGGAAAAAGATGCCAAGTAAGCAGAGAACCCCCAGATTTTCCATTAGTGAAACCCCGGTAGTTGCTGAATTCCTTGAAATGATTTGGAGCCGATACCCCAGATTGCGGGGGAACAAGGCTGAGACTGTCACTTTTGCACTGTCTGTTTGCGCTCATGGGACTTCAAATAGTTCTCAACCCCCTGTAGAAAAAGCTCCAGATCTCACCAAGGAAGAATCGGAATCTAACCCCCTGGATAACCTTGATGATTTGGATATGTGACAACCAACCCCTGGAGCCTTCAAAGCGATCGTAAAATTTCTAAGAGTTCCAGGGGTCACTAACTTAAAGGAGATTAAATCATGAAATTGTCGGAATTACTTGTGGGTGATGCGGTTGTAGTTTCTGGGTTCCCCTCTGGGACTGACAGTGAGCGATTAGGTGAAATCACAAAAGTACTCTCAGATATGCTTGAGGTACAGGAATCAGGTAAGATTTACCGTTTTTCAAAAAAGTCTGGTGAACAGAAGCAATTCAACCTGTACAACCAATGGACTATATCGGGTTCATTGAAAATCACTGTTCCAACGCTAGAGCAGATGCAAATACTACCAGGGTACAAAGGGAATTCAAAAGCTACAGCAATCAGACAAGCTAATGAACAGATGGTAGACAACTTTTTGAATGCTGCTAGGGAATTTCTAGATCAAGCTTCCCCCGCATTCTCAGAGAGATTAGAGAGACTCCAAGCTGTACTTGATAACCCAATCCAACACGAACCACTAACAGAATCTTATAGCGACACTATTACACGGTTGGAGATTGAGAACCATGACTTAAAAAACAAGTTGGATAGTATTCAAGCGATTCTGAGTAAATAAACCCCCTGGAACTTTCAAAAATCCCGCGATCGCTCCAAAGAGTTCCAGGGGGTTGCCAAAAATCGAAAATCCAGATCAGAGAGTCTAGAGTCACACAAAACCGCTGAAACCATTGAAAATTCGTTGATACCCCCTGGGAACTCAGAGTCATGGTGACAACCTCTAAACCTCTGAAACCCTTGAAAACTCGTTCATAATCGCGCACTAGTGAGTTACCAAAAACCATGAAAACACTCGCAACACCCCCTAAAAAGATGAAGCAAGATAATCAGAAATTCGAGAGAGCATTCAAACCCGCTGGCATGAAGCTTTTAACCCGGATTAACAACCACTTCCAGCGAGTTGCAAAGCGTAAGGATTTCTCTCAAGCTCTACAGGTTGCCCAAAAAGTGATTCATGAGTTTGGCGATCGCTATTGTGCAGTTTGGTTAATCCAACACACTGAAGCACACCCAGCACTCATTCAAAAGATTCTCAAGCATCTCAATCGGGGCATTCAGAAGCACTATCAACACGCTTTAGGGACGCTACTAGCAGAGCGACTGACATCCCTCAAAGTGCCCTTAGAGAGCGCTGTGAGAGTCTCTGATGATGGTGTATACCTCACTTTCGGGGCTTGTGCCGTACTGGAGTTTTTCCCAAGTCCTGATTCACCCATTAAAGTGGTTGAAAATTTCCAGTGGATAGGAGTAGATCGATCCACAATTTTTATGCACCCCCTGGCAAGTGGCATTCAAGGCAAAACTCTGAATTCTTGGGGGGCTGCAAGCGGACTAATTTCAACTGCTCTCGGTTGGTGCGGTGATGGTGATCCTGAGATTTGCCGTAAGAACCTCCTAGAAGCCTTCTCAACGCTTGGGAGAAGTGATTTAGACCATCTACTATGGCTTGCAAGATTTGACGATTCGGCACTCTTAGAACTGGTTGCGATCGCTCAAGAGGGCATCAACAAAAAACTGAGAGGCAAACCACTAGATCTGACGATTCACCCAAAAGGTGCTTGATACTTTAACCCCCCTGGAACTCTTAGAAGGTTCCAGGGGGGTGTTTTAATTGCTTGTAGCTCTTTCGCAGTAAGCGTTTCCGGTTTTTTGAGTTTGATTAATCTGCAAAGAATTGGATCACATCCAGGGGGATAAAAGCAATGCTCGATATGGTTGCGGTGAGATAGGTTAACTGTAGATCCCCTGATGGATAAATGATGAGTGAGAAGGGATTCGGATCAGATCCCGGAAAGCGTTTTGCGACATTCGGGCGAAAACCCACAGGTAGGTTTAGAAGAACGTTTGAACCCCCTGGAGAATTTTTAGTAGCCATCCCTTGAAGCTCAACCATACCATTTAGGTGTTTTCGGTAGGACACAGGGGGATACACGGTGTTTTGATCGGTAAAGCTAGTCCAACCGTTTTGGAGATTAGCAGTGATCCAGGGGGGTGTAGTTGCGGTTGAAACGGGTACAGTTGATCGAACGGCTCCAAGCATTTTCAGGCTCCTCTAGTTATCTTCAAAACATTCAAGATTTTTACGAATTTATCTCCAAGTTGACCTAAGACTTTCTCATTCGCATCTACGCGATTTTCAATGGCATCTATGCGATCGCTGCAAGACTCTCGGATCATCCCCTGGATCAGATTCACCAAATCCTCATCACTGTCTGAGACGCTTCTAGAATGTGAATCACCTTGGAGATAAGCATCTACAAATTCTCGAAGCACTGATGAAGCACTCCGATGATTTTGAGAAGCTTTGTCTTTGAATTCTTGCCAAGTTTCAAAGTTAATCTCGAAGGTTGCTAGCTGAATATCACGCATTTGTCTAGGAATTCTCTAGATCAATTATAGAGCGAATTTCAGCGATCCTTAGAGAATGTTGAATGGTTCCAGGGGGTAATAAAAAAGTAACTTTCTGATTATCAATCTTCAAACATTTCAGGGAGTACTACATCACTTTTGATCGACCCTGCATAGTGCTCATAAATCATCTTTACGGATGTTCGGGTCATTTGTGCGATCGTCGCGGGGTCTTCCCCTTGAGATAACCAATAACTGATAAGTGTGGATCGAGTACTGTAGGGTTTTCGATACTCGATATTGGCTTTTCTCAGGATGACTATCCAAGTTCCTCGGAATGTCTGATCCTTAATTTCAGAGCCGTCACGGCTTGAAGGGAATAACAACGCTTTATCTGATGTTCTAGAGAGCTTTCGGCGTTTTAAGAGATTCTGTAGAGCTTTTGGGAGGTTCACCCAACCTGTTTTCTCATTCTTGGTCGTCGGGCTAGTAGCCCCCCTGGAGAATGATTTAGTGAAGTGAATGCGATCGCAGTCCTCTGAAACATCTCCCCAAGTTAAACAGGCGACTTCCCCAAACCTTGCACCCGTCCCTAAAAGCAATCGAACTAAATCTGTGTAGAAAGAGTAATAGGGGTCACTTTGGTAAGTCGAAATGACCTTTAATACTTCTCCGGGACTCAAAGGTTTTGGCTGGGATTTCTGCTTTTTTACGGTTCGGCTGACCCGTTTCCAGGGGTTACTTGAGACGATTTTTTCAACCTCTGCCCAACTCCAACAACTTGCAAGAATTTGCAGACGTTCTTTAATCGTCACATTGGATAATGGCAACCCCTGATTATTCTTGAGGGTTTTCAACCAATCGCGAAACTTCGCAGCGGATTCAAGATCGACCGAAATTGCTTTCACCGATGGTTTGTAGAATTCCTTGACTCTTTGCAATGTTGCAATGTACTTTTCGAGGCTCTCTGATTTTGTCTCATGGGATTTGTGCTCAATGTACTTCTCCATAAGTGCGATCACAGTTAAGTTAGCGATCGCCAGGGGGGCTTGATGGAATTGATAGCGATCAAGTGTGAAATCATAAGTACCCATTAGGATGTCACTTTCAATCTCCAAAGCCCTTCTTTCGGCTTGATTCTTTGCGATCTCACTCATGCCCCCTGGAACATATAAGGCATTCCTAACACCCTTGGGATACGTCCAACGGAGCCGAATAGAACCTTTATCGACCTCTACTTTCACCTTAATCATACTGAGTGCTCCAGGGGGGATTCTCAGACTCAGTGAAAGTGGTAGAAACCAAAAATGACTTGAAAGACCCTCAAAACTTTCTACCGATTTTCCGCCAAAGTTTTAAGACCTAAACGAAAGAATCAGTGTTTTGACCTGCATTTCTCTAGAGAGTTATAAAATTCCCTTAAACGTCAAAAGCCCGTCTGTGACAGGCTTTCAGAGGATATCTTATTTCTCTCTTACGGGAACCCCAAAGTAGTGCGCTACCAAGCTGCGCTACGCCCCGATATAAGGTTTCAGCGATCGAATCATCATTTAAGGATAATCCAACAGCAGAAAGTATTGGATATTTTTTATGAGTCATCGCTTGACCTTTTTTAGGATATCACAAATGTCCGCATAGGCAACATTCGTTTTCCGCCAAATTGGCACCGAGGTGCTGCGAGACTATTCAACCCAGTTGGGGCCTCGTTGGAGACATCTCGAAGAACGTTTATATTGATCAGCGTAATGGTTATACGTCTGCGACTGCAACCTGCTCCCTTTTTCCCGGCTCAATCGATTTTAAGATCGGGTTATGATCAGTTACGACGTAGAGTATCAGCTAGATAGACTGCGTTCATTGTGCTTCCAATTAGGGAGATTCTACTGTTTTTGGGAATGGTGTAAATGTTTGGATCAAGCTCACTGATTGCGGCGGATTGTCCTCTTTCACCGCGATAGTAGATGACGATCGCGGTTCTTTGGAGATCGAGGATGTGTTCGAGATAGGTGACTCGTTTCTAAGAACACAATATTCGGTTTCTTTCTGAGCCAGTCTGATCATCGATGACGGTTGAGCTTCTCTTTTGAAAAGTGCGATCGCGGCAACACTGAAAACAAAGTGTAATATAGCTCGTTTACTGGGTACTCAGTTTAGAGTTTGTAACTTAAGCCATATACTTGCTCCTCAATAAAAAATCTTTTTACTAAAGTAAAAAATGAAATACAGATTTTTTCGTTGAGCGATCGTAATCTCAAAAGATTGAGTTGGACGCTAGTTTCATTCAATCCTCAAGATACATGCACGTAGTAAACCAATATTATCCAGTAGCAAAAAAGCTTGATGCACGGCTTAGCAGTTTGAACAACATATAAAGTATCGCGAAATGCTCACCTGAGAGCAGCATCCGCACCATCAGAAGAATGAGTGCGCAAAGCACATTGTTAGACAGCGAACGTCAGCGGGAATCTTATAGACATCGCAAGATTGACTGTTTGAGTAGGAGTTACGTTTCATGCACTGAGAGACTTTCCGTGCTTTTGTAAAGACTTCCTGCTTGAGTGCACAAAGAAACTAACTACAGTGCCTGTAACTATGTATAGCTTAACCAAGTTTACCCTAGGAGATATGACTGAGTGTGGCGCGGCTCTGCGCAAGCTAGGCACCGGAGCAGACAGCATGGAAGAAGTTGCAAACCGGACGGCACGCTATTTCTACGAGCACTTTCTAGACCCAGAAACAGGTCAAAATGCTTTCGCGCTAGTTCGATTCTTTAAAACTCATGCCTATCATGATCTAGATCCAGAACTTCGACACTTCGCTGATCGGATGCTGAGCAATTCACCAGCACAGCCAGAGATGAAGTGTCTAACTCTATTAGCAACAGCAGGGGATCAACTCGAATGGAACGATCGCGCTGCTTCAAGGGGGCATCAAGCCATTCCATTACCCAGTGAACAAATCGTTGCTCAAGCTCCAATGATTTCCCAATTGATCTCCCAACTTGGGCTAACCATTAACAACGTACTGTCTCCTGATCCCGATCTGCTAGTCAACTTACAAGAGCGCACCTACAACGTTTTTCATATTCCAGAAGCCAAAGGCTCGATTCATATTCCGGCTCAAGAAGACTTTATTCACCCGTTCCAAATCAAATCAGTCCTTGGTTTTGGAGGCATGTTGCCTTCTGGAAACCTAATCGCAGTTATTTTATTCTCCAAAATAGCAATTCAGCGGGACATTGCTGAGCTTTTTAAGCCTTTAACCCTCAACATCAAAATGGCAGTCTTACCATTCGACCAGCAGTCCGTTTTTCGTTGTGTAGTCCGTGCTTAAGTAATTGTCGTGGAACCAAAAAACAAAGTCATCGAAACCGATCGATCAGCAGAAATTGAACAACTCAAGGCACAGATTGTAACCCTAGAACAATTGCTGGAAGTCTATGAACAAGAAACTTCTAGCAAATCGACGAAGCTAGAACAAGCGCTCGCACAACTTCAAGAACATACACAACAGCTGAGTCATGCAGAAACAACCCTAAAAGCCCTGCGGTCTATGTTAGACAGTATTGGTGATCCAGTTGTTGTGACTGATCAGCATGGTCAGTTTGTGTTTCTGAATCCTGCCGCTGAAACAATTTTAGGGATTCGCGCAAGTTCATCTTTAACGAATTGGGCAAGAACCTGGAGAGACACCCAAGGTCTGTTTTTACCCGACCAAACCACACCTTATCCAATCGAAGAATTTCCTCTCATGCAAGCACTTCGAGGTGAGTCGGTCGATGCAACCGAAGTTTTTGCCCGCACTGCTGAGCCATTGGTGGAAAATTGGTTGAGTGTCACTGCACGATCTCTGCCAGACGAGACTGGCAAGATCCAAGGTGGAGTTGCAGTTTTTCACAATGTTACAAGTCTCAAGCAAACAGAAGTTGCATTACGTCGATCAGAAGCCCATTCGCGAGAACAAGCCCAACAGCTTCACCATGCCCTCCAAGATTTGCAAAAAGCTCAAACGCAGCTTATACAGACAGAAAAAATGTCAGGAATCGGGCAGCTTGTCGCGGGTGTAGCACATGAGATTAATAATCCGATCAGCTTTGTTTACGGCAATATCACACCTGCGAATGAGTACTTCCAGAGTTTGCTGCGATTACTGCGTCTCTATCAAAAACATTATCCAAATCCTGATCCAGAGATTCAGGCAGAAATCGACGAGATCGGTCTCGATTTTCTTGAGGAAGACCTGCAAAAACTGTTGAAGTCGATCCGGTCAGGTGCTGAGCGCGTCCGCCAAATTGTGCTGGCATTACGAAATTTCTCGCGGTTGGATGAGACAGGGATGAAGCCTGTTGACCTTCACCAAGGACTAGACAATACTCTATTAATTCTGCAAAATCGTCTGCAATCCAAGAAAGGATTGCCTGCAATTCAGGTATTTCATCAGTATGGTGAGTTGCCGCTAGTGAACTGTGATGCTAGCCAACTGAATCAAGTCTTTATCAACATCTTGTCCAATGCGATCGACGCGATCGAGACAAGATTGCAAGTATCTACAACGTTCGTTCCGACCATTACAATTACAACAAAACAGCAGGGGGGTGCTATTGTCATTTACATTCAAGACAATGGAGTTGGCATGATACCTGAGGTCATGCAACGCCTATTTGAGCCTTTTTTCACGACGAAACCTGTGGGTCAAGGGACAGGTTTGGGGCTTTCTGTTAGCTACCAGATTATTGAGAAACATGGCGGAACTATTCGAGTTACATCCGAGCTAGGTCAAGGAAGCCAATTTGCAATCATATTACCGCTCAAGGAGCCATTAGATTCACAAAAGCAAAACCTTGCTATTAGAAGCGAAAACTAGCTGCCAAGGATTCTATGCCTGCAACATGTTGGGTGAGTTCTGAAACAACACGCTCCAGTTTAGAGAGTCGATCGAGGGGTGAAGATGCAACATCATCTTTGACCCGATTTCAGAATGAGTTTGACATCCGAATGTCCGCTCACTAGACCGGATGCTGCTGCAAAAAGTGGATCACACCCGCTTGTAACAAAGCAATTGTGCCATCTGCAATGTATTGCACTGCTAGTGCTGCCAGCAACACTCCTAAAATTCGAGTCACCACATTCACCCCTGTCTGTCCCAACCATTGGGCTAAATACTTTGCCAGCATTAACAATCCGTAAGCAATCAACAGTACGATCGCGGCATCCGTTAAGACGATCACTTCTCCCAACACATGACTTTCAGCTTCCTGAATCAGAATCAGCATACTGGCGAGTGTACCAGGACCTGCAATTAAGGGAATTGCTAACGGAAAAATACTCACATCCTGACGCATGTGTGCTTCTTGTTCTTCTTCTTTGGTTTCTCGCTCACGATGGGCAAACACCATATCAATGCCAATCTTGAAGAGTAAGATTCCTGCGGTCACCTGAAATGCCTCAATGCTGATGTCAAGATAGCGGAGAACAAAGGCTCCAGAGAGAGCAAATGTCGAAAGAATTGCGGCGGAGACGAAAATAGCGCGTCGGGCAATCCGCGCTTGTTCCTCTAGCGATCGCCCCTCAACCAGCGAGATAAACAGGGGAACTAACCCGATCGGATCGATAATGACAAACAGCGTTAAAAAGGCTTTGGCGATGAAAGCAAGGGGAAGATGTTGCGTGAAAGCGTGCCAGTCGGCAGGGAGCGACACAAATTGAGCATCAAACATGATGGCTTTGAGTGATCGTTAAAACTATCTCCATAGCTTGCAGGATTTTTATCTATCCCGAATCGGCATAGATAAGTAGATCACATCCCGAGTGCGACTACTTTTGATCGTCAAACGACAGCTTCATGCTTGTTTAGTTGGCAAATTGGAATCTTGATTCTAAATTCTGTTCCCTGACCTGGCAGAGAGCAGCATTCGAGTTTGCCACCGTGTTGGTCGGTGACGATCTGGTAGCTAATCGACATTCCGATACCTGTCCCTTTACCAATCGGTTTTGTGGTAAAAAACGGGTCGAAAATCCGGTGCTTCACCGCTGCGGGTATCCCGATTCCATTGTCAGAGATGGCAATCTGCACCCATTGCGTTCCAATGACAGAAGTCCGAATGTGGATTTGGCTGAGTTGGCTCTCTAGATATCGTAATTTGGCATCTCGCTCATCTAACGCATCGATCGCATTCACCAAAATATGCATAAACACCTGATTGAGTTGTCCAGCATAGCATTCGACAAGCGGCAAGTTGCCATACTCCTTCTTGACTTGAATTGCTGAACGTTCCGGAGTCGCTTTCAAGCGATGTTGCAACATGAGTAGCGTGTTGTCGATCCCCTCGTGCAGATTGACTGCTTTGAATTCCGATTCGTCGAGACGTGAGAAATTGCGGAGTGACAGCACAATTTGACGAATTCGTTCTGTCCCGCTTCGCATCGAACTGAGAATTTTGGGCAAATCCTGCTGAACAAATTCCAAGTCCAATTCCTCTACTTGAATTTCAGCTATAGAGGGAGGACAGGACTTCTGGTAGAGACGCACACAATTGAGCAGAGTTTGGCTGTACTGATCCACATACTCTAAGTTGGCATGAATGAAATTCACGGGATTATTGATTTCGTGAGCAACGCCCGCCACTAATTGCCCCAGACTCGACATTTTTTCAGCCTGCACCATTTGCATTTGCGTATTCTGCAACTCGATGAGCGTTTGCTCTAGATCCTGAGTTTTTTGCAAAATTTCTGCTTCTGCTCGTTTGCGCTCTGTGATGTCTCGGAAATACCAAATTCGTCCCCAATTTTCTCCATTCTCTGCATTCACCGGAACTGACGTTCGCTCTAAAGTTCTGCCGTCTTTGAGCAGTAATTCACAATGATCAGATTCATGAATCTGATCATAGAAATAGATGACTTTCTCGAAAAATGCTTGGGGATCTAGCATTTGTTCAGCGACATACGCCAACATTCGATGGTCATCGCGGGTCGTTCTCAGATCGATCGGGACATGCCAGAGGTCTAGAAATCGTTGGTTATGGGCATCAATCTTGCGATCGCAATCGACAACCAAAATCCCATCTAACGAAGACTCCCGCTGGGCTTGTAAAAACGCACGACTGCGATCGAGTTCCGCCATTTTCAGTTCCAAGCTGTGGCTATATTCTTGGAGTTGCTCAGATTGTAACTGCAACTGGCTTTGCGTCTGTTGTAATTTATGTAGAGTTTGCGCAAGACGTTGGGCTTGAGTGCGATCTAGAAAGGCGCTCAGGAGAACCAGACTCAGAATCAGTCCTACACCTAGACCAATATCGATCGCTAAGATTCCAGCATTAAAGTTCGATTGGATGGGGAGGGCTGAATCGATCACACGGAAGGAAACGGCTGCCATGCCTGTGTAGTGCATCGTTGGAATGGCAAGCCCCATCAGCGTACTACTGGCAAGTCGTCTCAGTGCCCAATTTAACGAGTTTTGCTCTCTCAGCCGAAATGCAAGATACAGTGCGGCACCTGAAACTGCGATCGCGATTCCAACCGATGCCGCAACCAGTTTGAGGTCATAAACAATTGTGGCAGAAAGCTGCATTGCTGCCATTCCGCTGTAATGCATCACGGCAATGCCCAATCCCATACAAATGCTACCTAGAGCCATTTGGGTGAGGTGAATCTGGGGCTGACTCACAATAAACAATGCCACTCCAGAAGCGCCAATGGCGGGCAGAATCGACAAGCCAACCATAGACCAGTTGTAACTGACGGGTATGGGAATACACGAAGCTAACATACCGATAAAGTGCATTGCCCAAATTCCGATGCCCATCGACACCGCACCGCCGAATAGCCAAGCAAATCGGGTTTTGCCCTGGGTCGCTGTGACTCGCCCTGCTAGATCTAGAGCGCTGTATGAGGCAAGAATGGCAATGACGATTGACAAGCCAACCAAGCCAAAATCATAGTGATGGATCGCGACGTGCATGAGCAACTAACTCCAGACTTGTCCATAAGACATACTGGAGTGAGGATTCCCAAGAAATCGCAATTGTATAAGAGCAAGGTAATACTCAGAGAAAAATCTTAGTGTATGTCTGTACGATATCTGGCTAGAGAATTGCAATCGCTCGAGTCCTGAATCTACAGCGCGTTTCACACAAATCTGGAGTGCAAAATCATTCAACTGTCGTTCAATTCAGGACTCTTGGGCGAGCTAACCGACGTTCTACCTGCTCACTTACCTCACACCTGCCTGGCGAATCGGTAGCTCAACGACAAATTCAGCGCCCTGACCAGAGGTTGAGTGGCAGTAGAGTTTGCCATGGTGCTTTTCCGTCACAATTTGGTAGCTAATCGACAGCCCCAAGCCTGTTCCTTTCCCAATCGTTTTCGTAGTGAAGAAGGGGTCAAATAGCCGAGACAATGCTGCTTCATCGATTCCCAATCCATTGTCCGAAATCCGAATCGAGATAGAATCTTGATCGATCATCGCGGTGGAAATACGAATTTTGCCTGGGGATGTTGCAAGGCTGTCTGGTGATCGTTCAACATTTCGTTCTTCGATCGCATCGATGGCATTTGACAGCAAGTTCATGAACACCTGATTCAGTTGACCGGGATAACATTCCACCGCGGGGAGTGCATCGTAGTCTTTGACCACCTGAATCATCGGGCTATCGATCGACGGTTTCAAGCGATGCTGCAAAATCATCAATGTACTATCGATACCATCGTGGATATCTACGGTCTTAAACTCGGCTTCATCCAAGCGTGAGAAGTTCCGCAAAGATGTGACAATATCGCGAATTCGCTCTGTGCCCACCTTCATCGATTCCAACATTTTCGGTAGGTCTTCGACTGTAAACTCTAGATCCGCATTCTGCCAATGCGCTTGAATCTGGGGAATTGAATCAGGGCAATGCTCTCGATAGAGCATCGTACAGTGCAGTAACTCTTGGATGTACTGTTCAGCGTGTTCTAGGTTGCCGTGAATGAAATTAATCGGATTGTTAATCTCGTGGGCAGTACCTGCAACCAATTGTCCCAAACTCGCCATTTTTTCGGCATGAATGATTTGAAGTTGAGCCGCACGGAGGTCTCTAAGGGCTTGGGCAAGTTGATCTGCTTCTTCTCGCGTTTGTCCGAGTAGACTCGATTGCTGGAAGAGATTAGCTTGGCGCAATGCAACGCTGATTTGCGCTGCGACTTGGGTGACAAATTCTAGTTCAGTCTCTTCCCACTGGCGAGTCCGACCACATTGATGAATACATAGCAGCCCCCAAAGGGTATCGCCTTCCATGAGAGGAACTGTAATTTGTGCCTTCACCTGGAACCACTCAATCACATCGAAATAGGGCAGCTTCGCCTCAAGTTTGGTCGTATCGGAAATAACTTGGGCAGTTCCTTGAGAAAATTGGTTGAGGTGCTGATCGCGATAACGATCGTGCACCTTGACATTGAGGGCAGAGTCCAAGTTCGGCAGCACATCTTCGGCAATAAATTCTCCACTGCAATATCCAGAATCTGGATCGAACCGGAGAATTCCGACACGATCAGCGTTGAGTACTCGCCGCACTTCTGGCAGTGCTGCTCTAACGAGCGTTTCCCAGTTTAGTGACTCCCGCATCTTGACGACGATATCAAACAAGATCCGGCGTTGTTCAGCAGCTTGTTGTAGTTCATTGGCGCGAATTTGAGTTTGCGTCAACAAGTTGGAACTTTGCATTGCCACACCCAGCTGGCTCGCAACTTGTCCCAAAAACTCAACTTCGACTTCACCCCACTGGCGCGTTCCAGAATGTTGATAGGCAGCAAGCAGTCCCCAAAGATTGCGTCCGACAAAAATCGGGGTTAGCGCATACGCTCGAATCTTAAATTGCTCTAGAATTTCGAGATGACAGCGCGAATGCCCAGCTTGGTAGATATCATTGACGGCAGAATGCTCATTGTTGCGATAGCGTCCGCCCTTAGTGTCTTGCAAATGAGTATCTTGCCAAACCAAGTTTTGTCCAAAAGGATTGATGCTGTCCCATTGAGGTTCGACCATGCCAAAGTTGCTGATAAATTCCCCACTCCAATCCTCATTGAAGCGATAGACAGCAACGCGCTCAACCCGCAAGAGTTTGCAAACCTCCTGGCAAGTCATTTTCAAGATCAAGTGAATGTCGAGCGAGGAGCGAATTTTGCCAACGACTTCGGTGAGGGCACGTTGACGGGCGATCGCATCTTGCAGCGCGATCGCCCGTTGTTTCGATTGCTCTAAATTCTCGGCTTGTTGGATGGCGACGCCTAATTGGGCACCCACCTGTTCTAGAAACTCAATCTCAAAGGGTTGCCACTGGCGAGGGCTAGAGTGCTGATAAGCGGCGATGAGTCCCCAGAGTTTGGTTCCGGTAAAAATGGGAGCCAGGACATAAGCGCGAATTTTGAACTGCTCCAAAACATCTAGGTGACAGCGCGAGTGTCCGGCTTGATAAATGTCCGAAATCGCAAAACTTTCATTGTTGCGGTAGCGTCCACCTTGAGTTTCTTGGAGGTGTGTATCTTCCCAAACCAAATTTTTACCAAAGGGATTCGTCTGCTCCCAAAACGGTTCGACAATCCCGAATTGGCTGACAAATTCACCGCTCCAGTCCTCATTGAAGCGATAAACCGCAGCCCGCTCTAGCTTGAGCAGTTTACAGAGTTCTTGGCAAGCTGTATCCAGTCGTGTTCTAGACATGTGGAGCAACATGATTGAATGGCTCTTCTGACGAAAATCTCTAGAAAGCTCGCCCTAGGTCTCAGCATTTGATCTCTGCTGCATTTTGCTCCATGGTTTTGATCGTGGTGCAATTTTTTTCGATTTAGAGCACGCTAAGAGTAGGTCGTCTTGAGGAAGAACACGATGAATCCGCTTACTCCAACTGGAATTTCTGAAAGGATGCAGCAAATTGAAGGCACTCTTTCAGGTGTGGGAGAAAAAATGAAAGAAACGGCGACTCTTCCTCTTCTCGAAGCTAGAAGTTTAAGCGATGCGATTACCGCGAATGTCCAAAATTCTGTGCACGCTTGGATCGATGCGCATCCCATTTTTGCGTGGATTCTGTTGCATCCGCTTTGGAGCATTGGCATTGCGATTTTTGTCCTTTGGCTCGCATTCAGTTTGTTAACCGCGCTCGTGGATGCAGTGGTGCAATTAATTTCATCGATTCTAAAATTACCGTTGACTGGCTTCAAACGGCTTCTTTTGCCGCGTCGATTCGCTCAGTCTGATTCTTCTCAACGATTGATAGAAGTGCTCGATCGATTAGAAGCTTTACGACAAGAACAAGACGACTTACTGAAACAAGTGAAAACAATGTTAGCGTCGGAGCACAATGTTAAAGAGAGAGCTGTGTCATCTGATCAAACCTTGTCAGCAAAACGCTAATCAAGTTTTTGCAAGTTTAAGTCTAGACAAGCCGTTGCGTACAGACAAGACTTGAACGGATGCAACGCGAAACAATGCTTGACGGTTGAAGCGGATGCTCAACTGAAACGGCGGGCGTTTTGGAATCAACGGAATCTAGTGATGCCGTGGAATTTCCGCAAATCAAGCTATCGGGCTTTGTCTCAACCCGCTCCAAAACCAGTCTGAAGGAAAGCGATACTTTCAATGAGGATGCTTTCTAGGTTTATCTTTTCCTAGACCGTACCTTCCTCCTCTCCGATCGGCTCTTTCTCACTCGTGGTCAGAGAGCCGTATCCTGAAGTGGTAGCGCCATTGCTACGGTTTACATTGATGTAAAGTTGAAGCGGTTTCTCTTGCCGTACTGTCGCCATAACTGCCTCGAAGCGACTCATCGGCATGTGAAGCACGATGTACTCTCCTATTGGGGCAGGATGCCAGAGATAGTCCTGAGTCAAGGCTGTTCCATCCGGGTAAAAATCAATTCGCCCGACGAATGAGTTGCCGCTGTAGCACATGAGCAAGCCGACACGACCTTCAACTCCGCCGGAAAGGGTGACCGTGTATTGGTCAAAAGATTTTGTTGTCGCCATAAACTACCTCCGATTTGTTTCTGTTTCAGAACTTTGAATGGTCGAGAACATACACGGGCAAGATCGGTAAGTTATGCAAATCCTTCTACGATCGCGCATCAATCAGATCAAGGATTTTGGTCGGAATGATTGACAAGTATTTAGCAGAGTTGCAGAGGTTCGTTTGAAACGGAGACTGTCACTGTTCACAGATTATGGAGCTAAGGGGATTTGAACCCCTGATCCCTTCAATGCTATTGACGTAGGGCGATCTCGCGAATGCCCTCCTGAGTTGATTTTTAGCATTTGCAATAAGAGCCGTACTATTTACGAACCATCACCTCTTTAAAGTTTAATTCCATTCAAAATGCAGTGAACCAGTGTGGAAAAGAATCTAAAACTATTGATACGACAGGCTTTATAGATGCCCACACTCTTGAGATAGAGGTATAGACGTTCTGGACAGCATCACATGTACTTGGTGATTGAGAGTGATTCCAGGAGAGCATCATGGCTCTGTTTGCGGCTTTAACTTGTGCCGACAAAAAGAAATAACAAAGGTTAACGTGACGTATAGAGACATCTGTATTACTTGCATTCCGAGATCGATCAATAGAATTCATTTGGGCGCAGCCAATAATCTTTCAAATAAAAAGCTCGATCTATCGATTCGAGCTTTGAAGAAAATACGATCGCGGACGATCAGTAACCAAGGTCAATGACAAGGGCAGGGACAGGATCAGACGTTTCCAACAAATCCGATGCTTTCGGCACACGTTTGCGTAACCGCAGATGATCGGCAATCCTAATCGAAACTGGTTCCGCCAACACATGGGATCGCACTAGTTTCCAACAAATCCGATCGCAAAGGATCGGTTCACTTGAAATCTATGGCATCAAAGATGTTAAGAAGCTTCCGTTTCCAACAAATCCGATCGCAAAGGATCGGTTCACTCCATTACTCCAATTGATGGTGATGAAAAGCTTTATTCGTTTCCAACAAATCCGATCGCAAAGGATCGGTTCACAAGAGCAGAGGCAAAGCTTGGGGACACTATTTATTCTTACCTGTGTTTCCAACAAATCCGATCGCAAAGGATCGGTTCACACGGACAACCAAGAAAACAAATATTGACTGAACGGTGTTTCCAACAAATCCGATCGCAAAAGATCGGTTCACCGGTAAGCGGTACGTGGAGTTTAGATTTACCTGTAAGAAGTTTCCAACAAATCCGATCGCAAAGGATCGGTTCACCATTACCAAGGATGGCGAGGCTACACAGTCGATTACGTTGAGTTTCCAACAAATCCGATCGCAAAGAATCGGTTCACAGGATGGCGAGGATACGAAGTTCAGTACATTGACGGGTTTCCAACAAATCCGATCGCAAAGGATCGGTTCACGCCTGGATGCATCGTGGTAGGAACTCCGCCTAAGCAGTTGATCTTCTGTGGGTTTCCAACAAATCCGATCGCAAAGGATCGGTTCACACTCCTGAAGCTTATTTCAATACTGCAAAAGCAGTTATGTTTCCAACAAATCCGATCGCAAAGGATCGGTTCACTTATGCTGTTCTGGATGTCTCTGCAGGAACTATTGAGTTTCCAACAAATCCGATCGCAAAGGATCGGTTCACAAAAAGAATTAAGGCAAGCCATGAAAGGCTCAGTCGGAAAGTTTCCAACAAATCCGATCGCAAAGGATCGGTTCACTGAACCTGTACGGGTGCCTTGATGGAAAAACTCAAAGGAGTTTCCAACAAATCCGATCGCAAAGGATCGGTTCACCCCTGCTCACAGAATCCTTATCCTGTCAGCCTTCCACATCCTATTTGCGAGCCTCATTTTTTTCAAGTCAATAATCCCCCAATTATTGCGAATCCATCTCGCCCGAATTCTCCAAAACCCTTACACCACAAGCTATCGAGGCTCGAAACCAAAGAATCAGCATTGCAGCCAATTTGCATCAGTCTCGCACCTCTACTCTCCACCCCAAAGCCGCCGAAACCCCCTCAAAGTCCCCTGATTTTCCTGCAAAAACCGCAAAAACTGCTCCGACTCCCGCGATTCATCCGGAAAAATCGTCAACACCTCCAAAAATCTCGGAGTTGGCTTTGGAATCGGCTTCCCTCCGGGCTTTTCAGGCGGACGCAACCCCACCACCGGATACATTCGATGCCACAATCGCCCAATCCTCCCCACACCCCCCGTCAAAGACGACTCATAAATCGAACCCCGCTCCTGCACCCCCGCAATCTTCTCCTGATACGCCCCATGCAGCCAAGAGATCGCTTCACTATCCTCTCGATCGCTTGCCTCCCGTCCCCAAACCTCAACCCGCCCCGGATGCCAACTCTCCCGCCAATCCGCAGGTCTTGCAGGTTGAATCTTCTGCAATCTCATCCAATCCCGCGCCGCCTCCCGCACCTTGTCGATAAACTCAGAAACTCGATCGAGCTTTCGCACCTGCACATCATTGACCAGCGAAGCCTCCCCCACCCATTGCCAATGACACCCAATCAGCGGCTTATGCGAGTCCTCATAGTACTCCCCGAAAAACAATCGATGATCCGCTCGTCGCCAAGACTTCCCAAACCCACCAAATACCATTGCAAACTGGGTCAAAGCCTTGATCAAAGCTCGCAACGCTTTCTGCTCTGCCTCATCGAGCTTCGACTGCGTAAGAATCCAAGCTAGCTCACCTTCGACTTCATAAGCAGGCTGAGCAAAAGCCCCTCTACCAAACGGTTTTACTTCCAAATGCGACGCTTGAAATCGCATCATCAATAGTCCCGTTGTCCCTTCGCGATCGCGAATTCCGCCAAACAAGCGATCGACGATTTGTTCCGTCGATCGCTCATCCGTCAATCCGCCAAAAATCCGCATCGCATGACCCCGAATTGCCGCTCGAAACGCATTCGGTCGAAACTCTCCCGACTCATCAATCCGCTTCGCCGCCTGCCCTTGTCCCTTCAGTCGGACTCGATACAATGCTTCTACTTTTCCAGAAAGCTGCGGCTGTCCATAGCCTGCACAGACCCGACTACCGATCCCTTGAGCGATCGCTTTCGCCCAAATCCCCCAAATGCTCTCCCACTCCGCATCACTCAGCGTTTCAGTACTCGAAATCTCGAACCGCATTTCAGGCTGATAGAGCGAAACCTGCACAAATGCGCTCGACTTTTCAGATTGGTCTTTGACCTGTCGCCCCTGCTGCGGATGCACCAAATCAACCAAGCCTTTTGTCCAATCACTATTAACCGGATAGCCCCCATGAAATCGCAAAATTCCCGGCTCCCAATCTTTCCCCGGCAAAGGCTTACCACAGTAACGCGCTGCCTGCTCAGAGCTACAAGCTCGACGAAACACACCTTTCATACTGCTACCGGGATAGTAAGGATAGCCCCGCGCCCCAATCACTGGGCGGATCACACTATCATCGACTCCACTATTTGACACCAATCGCCAAGTAAACGTAAAAGTACGAGTTTGCGCCCCCGATCGAGATTCTGGAAGTTGCCGATCGACTTTATCAATCCACTCATCTGCCCACTGTTCCACAGTAGTATTTGCAATGTAGTGGAGTTGACATCGTCCGCTCACTTGTGCCTGAAACATCATCGGCACTTTCTTAAACGCCTCTGGGACAATCGTCATTATTCTACCTCCCGCGTCTTGTAGCGCTGCGTCCACCATACTAAGGAATCACATAGTTGGGTGAGGACTGCGATCGCAATGCGTTGTTCTTCAATGCTCAATGTCCAAAGTTTTTCGGACATGGCTTGGATCTGCTTTGTATCTTTGACGCTTACTGAGTCATTAGGGATAGTAAAGTTTGCTTCTTTGAGAATCTCAACTAAGGCATCCCACGTAGCTTTCCAGTAATCAGATTTGTTAATGTCTTCCTGCTTCGGATTAGTTTTTCCTTTGAAGCGCAAATGTTCGCCCCAGAAACGTTCTAGACCGTAAGCAACAGCTAAGCGCATTTTGTGAGACTCATTGAGGACACCGCGATCGCGATATTGCAATACGAGCTTTTGAGCCGCTCGATCAAGTCCATAAGGTTGCCAAGAAGATTGCCAAGCCATAACTATTCTCCTTTTACTGTGACACGACACCGCCCAAAGCCAATCGACTCTAATCCACCAAAGTAAAGCTCGTCTGTATCAGAGCCATTGAACGGTTTCCAGTTGGGATTTTTTAATGCGATCGGAAAGACTAAAATGCTGCCTTCGGGCAAAGCTTCTACATTGAAAAAAGCTCCGGTTTTCGTATCAACTTTCTTCATGTCATCGAGTAACTTGACTCGACTCTGACGAAACAAAGCCATATCATGCAGCATTGCAATGTCATTGTCATCGACGACGACTAAGTTATTTGAATTGATATCAATCCCAGACGGAATCCACATTGAGAGATCCGCTTCATGTTCAATTTTCAGAAAGCCTAAGTTAAAGAACAAAACTTTTCCGTTTGTGCCGTCTACTTGTCTACCTTGGAGTCCTTTGGGAGCCGTGTAAGGTTTTGGTAGCTCTGCTTTTATGTCTACAATTTGCTTATATCGACGAAGTAACCAAGGACAAGTCACCCACACGATCGGCTGTCCCGGACAGAACACAGGCAGCCAAACTAACGAAGCATACTCAAACTTCACTTGTGCTTCAGTGGTTCCTCCGTCTCGCTGTCCTGCAATCACATGATGTCCATACCAATTTGCGGTTTCAGGGCAATCTTCTACGCCTTGTTCGATTTCCTTTTGGCGCATATCCGCCCGAAATCTTCCCCGGATCGAACTGCCTGGAATGATGCCTGTCTGAGTAAACTGATCGCGAAAGATCAAATTGAGATTTCCAGTTTCTTCACCAGCACTTGCCCCAACATGAACAGGAGCGAGCGTTTCAATGATGCCGTAAGCTTTCTTGTACATAGTCCTAGGTTGTGAAAAATTATGCGATCGACAAAGGCAGAGCTAACCCACACCCCCATCGTTTGAGTGAAACGCCTTCTTTGGGAAACCAATCTAGCTCCCAATCCTGCCAAGCTGATAATTCATGCGATAAGACATACACACTTCCGGCGGGAACTGCATATCGTCCGCGAGATAAAAGCTTCGGCTGATGAGGTTGATGAACATCTTGATTGTTTTCATCTTTGCGATTGCCAAAGCGATATCGAAACGGAGTCGGTCGCTCGGTCAACAAGGCTTTAACGTCCCAAATTTGCTGATCTTTGTCTTGCAATGAAAGCGGCTGACGATAAGAAAGTCGATTCGACCCCCAAACCGCAGAAGTAATCAAAGCAAAGCTCGACCCAACAGGCTGACGCAGCATTTCAAGGGTTTCAGCAGCGATCGACAAACATCGGACAGAAACTAAATGCCCTTCCCCTCCAAATCGATACCATCCATCCTCGATCGCTGTATTCGACAAGTAAACTAAGCAAGCTTCAGGGTGCATCTGAATCGCATTTTCCAGAAACAAACTGCCTTGCTCTTCATCGACTGCAACTCGCCGCTCATCTTGGCGTAATCGAGGATGCAAATGGGGTAGATATTCCCAGGGGTTGCTATGGGTCTGAGTCGGATTTTTCCAATCTTGTATTGCGATCCAAGTATCGCGATCGACTTTATTTACGGTCTTTTCTGAATGCCACTGATCGCCCTTGTGAACTAAGCGATCGACAATTTCTCCTTGCTGTACCAGATAGTTAAACGGTGTTGGAACATAGAAGTTTTGCGGGTTTTCGCTCCATGCCCAAAATGCTCCTGCAAGTTGGAGATCTTGGAGATGATTTGGGCGATCGCTGTAATGTGCAGCTAATAAGCCTGATAATGTTGCAGCACTGGGCGGAAATTGAGTGCCTGAGCGTCCGACTAAGTTCTCAGGTGAGAGAAAGCGACCCGTACTACCGTAGAGTAAGCCCAAAGGCTCGATCGCAATTAGATACTGAAACGCAGGCAAAGTCTTTGGCTGGCTCAACTGTTGCATAGATGAAATCCTACTTTCGCAAGGTTAGTGATCCAGAGATTGAATCCATCAGGATTTGAGGGGTTGTGTGATAGCCGCAGTTTTTCAACTACATCTTGAGGAAAGTAGACGGCTAGTAACGAGAATGCAACCTCGGTTTGTTCTCCCTGAAAGGCATGGCGAGATTCGAGAATTGCAACGTCATTGTAGAAGTGTGTCCAGTTGGCTTGCTTGCCTTGGATGCCATTACGATCGCGATATCCCGTTAACAATGGTTCTAGTAACCACCAAGGACAGACCCACTCTAAATGAGTGCCACTGTTAAACAAGATTCTCAATGCAATGCGATCGCGTCCGTTCTGTTTTGCCGATTTTTCTGCTTCTCGACAATGCTGCAATACATCTCGCTGTGGCACATTCGGAGCCGCCCAAACAAATCCGATACTGGCTGTAATCGGGTATCCATGACTGTTCCAAATGGTTGGGAATGTGTAAAGCCATTGCAGAGATTCCCAAGCAGTGAGGGCTGGATCAGGTTCGTTTCGGTACAGTACACCCAGAAAATCATCTCCGCCTGCATAGATAATCCGCCCATCTCGAATGCGAGTAGACGGAAGCTGATCTTTGAGTGAGGTTCCCCAGGTTCGCATGGCTGCACTGAAGTTGTGCTGTTCCAATTCTGTGAGCGTTCTTAGATAATCACTGACTCGATCGCCATCTCCGAGAAACCATCCTGTCCAGCGTTTTGCTTCTGCTCGATCAACATCTTCAGGTGTTTGATCTTTCCAGCGATTCAATCGTTGAAATGAGCCAGGTGTTTCGATGTTCGGGAGTGCTTGTGCTATCGCATCCACTGTGACTAAGCGTTTGATCAATTCTGGAACGCTGAGTTGTTCGCGTTCATCAATGATCGATTCGCCCCAACATTGACTTAACTGTTGATAAAACTGTTTAATTTTGTCGTCAATCTCTCGAATGTTGCGCTGTTTGGGGTTGCTAATTTCATTCATTCCGGGATACGCGATCGTATCGGCTCCGGATAGGGTTGAGCTTTCTCCACTCCAGTTGATGCCTGTCCAATTGCGCGATCGCTTTTTTTCAAATAGATTGCGACGTGCTGTTTCGGGAGTGTCTCCAGTGGCGTGAAAGAATTCCCAGGCGTGGCTTTCCCAGAGTGACCATTCGCGTTTCCAGTAGCGATAATCGAAGCCTTTGAGCCTTTGTTCGATCGCGCTTCGGCAGAGTTTTGCGATCGCGCTCCAAGCTTTGTCAAATTCGGTTTTGGCAAGGTCGAGGGGGAGATGTCCGGCGATTAGGATGAGGTTGGGTGTGCCTTGGGTGACATCGATGAGAGCGGGGGAGATGACGGGATAGCCAGAATAGGGAGGATCGGAGGTTGGGAGATGGGTTCTGGCGGTGTCGCAAAGGGCGTTGGCGAGGTAGGAGAGGATGAAGGAGCTTCCGTAGAGGTCGCGAAGTTTGCGGGATTTTTCGATGAAGCCTTGGACGGGGGCAAAGGTGATCGCGGTATAGATTGTTTTGGTTTCGATGCTCATGAGATCGCGAGACTTGGGCGAACTATCTTTTATCGCTTCACTTGTGAGGATCAGGAATCCGGATCAGCTTTGTCATAATACTCGTATTTTTTTATTCATAGATACTTAGGTTAAATGGATGTATCAAAATCTGGAAAGTATCGATGAAACTCCGGAAAGTGTGCATGAATTTTTTGAAAGTGTGCAGGTGTGATTGAGCAGCGCCTATATAAATTTTGAAACGGTGGACGTTGCTCTATGCAACATGGACGAAATTTTTGAAAGTGTGCATGAAAATTTTGAAGGGATGCACGTCTGACAGATTTTCGTCCATCTAAAACCGGAAACGATGGACGTATGCGGGTGAAGAACCATAGAGAAGCCCAATTTCCACGGAGGTCGATCGATCTCTGAAAGTGCCATTCTTTCGTTGACCTCCGTGGATCGTCTATGTGGCAAGGATTTCAGCGCTTGAAACTCCATTCTATTCTCAGGAAGGAAGTTGTTATTGATAGTGAAAATGACCTGCGTGGATTTGCCCTCTGAAACGCTTTCTGTGTAATACTTCTGGAGAGATAAGTTGCCGAACTTCTGCGATCGGATTTGTTGGAAACACGAGAACGAAAAGTACAAAGTTTTTCAACTCGCTGTGGTTGCCGATCATCTGCGATCGGATTTGTTGGAAACTGAGCGATACCTCACCGCCGAGCCAGCTCCCTACGCCGTTGCCGATCTTCTGCGATCGGATTTGTTGGAAACTCAATCAGCCCTACAACATATGTTGGGTATAAAAAACTTGTTGCCGATCATCTGCGATCGGATTTGTTGGAAACTCACTTTGGGGGTGACTTTCCGAGTTTTCCGTTGTCTGCGGTTGCCGATCTTCTGCGATCGGATTTGTTGGAAACTGGACAAGTTGTTGCTTGTTTTCTGCTGTCATGCTGAGGTTGCCGATCTTCTGCGATCGGATTTGTTGGAAACTTCATCATGATTTGTCGAGCGGTGTCATTCTTTTTCGAGTTGCCGATCTTCTGCGATCGGATTTGTTGGAAACACTGCTCATCTAAAACAATCCATCCCACGCACCGACAGTTGCCGATCTTCTGCGATCGGATTTGTTGGAAACTCACAAAATTCAATCAATTCCCTATATTCTTGCTGGGTAAGAGGTTGCCGATCATCTGCGATCGGATTTGTTGGAAACTGTGCTGCGTCAATCACCATTGTTCGTCCTTTTGTTTGGCGTTGCCGATCTTCTGCGATCGGATTTGTTGGAAACTCGTATAACCTGCCACAAACAACAAAGCCAGAATTGTTTCTGGCTGCCGATCATCTGCGATCGGATTTGTTGGAAACCACAGCTAATAACAGTATCGAAGTTCCAATAATTCGTTGCCGATCATCTGCGATCGGATTTGTTGGAAACTTGATTGCCTTAGAATTGTCAGCAGGCTTTTGACGCTGCGCTGTTGCCGATCTTCTGCGATCGGATTTGTTGGAAACGGGTTCGTAATGGTATTGCTGATGCTTCCCGTAGAAAGTTGCCGATCTTCTGCGATCGGATTTGTTGGAAACATCAGAGCCTGAGCCTGTTCGTTAGACAGTCCAAGTTGATTCAACGTTGCCGATTGACGTGCGATCGGATTTGTTGGAAACGGTTTGCCGAATTGACCCAACACTGCATCGAATGAACGCGGTTGCCGATCTTCTGCGATCGGATTTGTTGGAAACTGAGCAATCGGTGAACCCGTTGCGTCACCAGTGCTGCAAGTGTTGCCGATCTTCTGCGATCGGATTTGTTGGAAACCTTATAGGAGACAATATGATACACACGATATCTGGAGCATAAGTTGCCGATCTTCTGCGATCGGATTTGTTGGAAACTTTCCACAGTTTGCTCCCTGCCGTGTTGCCACTGCAAGAATGTTGCCGATCTTCTGCGATCGGATTTGTTGGAAACACCTCACATTTCTGAATGGAGACTTCAATCTTCCATCCTGTTGCCGATCTTCTGCGATCGGATTTGTTGGAAACCCCTGAATGATGATTTCATCATTCGTTTGAGTTACAGAAGCGTTGCCGATCTTCTGCGATCGGATTTGTTGGAAACTGATATACAACGCGCTGCAAGTTGGGGTCGTAATATGACACTCGGTTGCCGATCTTCTGCGATCGGATTTGTTGGAAACAGAACAACCAGAGCGGATGCGACCTTGTTCCCGTTCAGGTTGCCGATCATCTGCGATCGGATTTGTTGGAAACCCTTGATCAGGAGTGAGACCAGCTTTTGAAAAATAGCCAGTTGCCGATCTTCTGCGATCGGATTTGTTGGAAACTCAACTTCTGTCCGATTTCCACCAGTGTTGACCGTTGCACGTTACCGATCATCTGCGATCGGATTTGTTGGAAACCCAATGTTTGTCACACGAGAGCGAGATGCAGCTGGGGCTGAGGTTGCCGATCGACCTGCGATCGGATTTGTTGGAAACTCCCAATGCTTAGCAACTTTCTGGCGGTTCTCCTCTTGAGAGTTGCCGATCTTCTGCGATCGGATTTGTTGGAAACAGTGATCTGGATGGTTTCCCGCCCGAACTCAAACTCCGGTTGCCGATCTTCTGCGATCGGATTTGTTGGAAACCAAGACTTCCATCAGGGTTATGATAACCATGCAAGTGAGTTGCCGATCTTCTGCGATCGGATTTGTTGGAAACCTAGCAAAGACTTGCTTGCCACGCTTTCCAACTTCCTGTTGCCGATCTTCTGCGATCGGATTTGTTGGAAACGATAACGCTGATTGTTGTTGCTGAACTTCTTCGAGCTGCGGTTGCCGATCATCTGCGATCGGATTTGTTGGAAACTGCGCTCCAACGATGTTGAATACGTTGAAATCACCTCTGTTGCCGATCATCTGCGATCGGATTTGTTGGAAACCCATGATTATTCACCGCAGTGTTAGGAGCGGTCTGCGAAAGTTGCCGATCGACCTGCGATCGGATTTGTTGGAAACGGGGTTGACTCTGCGCTTGCCTCAATCTTTCCTGCACGTTGCCGATCTTCTGCGATCGGATTTGTTGGAAACGATAAATCGCCTACCACATCAAATGTGAAGGTTTGTTGTTGCCGATCGCAGGTCGATCGGATTTGTTGGAAACGTTACCACTCGGAAAGTGCGACCTGCCCTTCCTGGCACTGGCTGCCGATCTTCTGTGATCGGATTTGTTGGAAACAAACCAAAAGCACCAGCAGCGAAAGAAGCCAGAACGACGTGTTGCCGATCGATCTGTGATCGGATTTGTTGGAAGCTCCACTTGTTCAGCAGATGCACACTGTCCTTCAGTTTCGAGTTGCCGATCGACCTGCGATCGGATTTGTTGGAAACGCTGTAATACCGAGCAGAACCGTTACTACGTCAGTGACAAAGTTACCGATCGCAAGTCGATCGGATTTGTTGGAAACTGAATCTCCCAGTTCTCCGGGTCGAAGTAAGCGTTCTACTTGCAATGTTTTGAAATTCTCCTCAAAGCTCGATCGATAACGGTCGGGCTTTTTTTTTGAAAAGCGCGATCTCGCCTCAATTCACAGCCCGTAAAGATGAAACCTCGATCGACAATTTCTCGATCGCCACAGCAACATCAACTTAGACGAACTCGCATGAAACGCTCATTCGTTGATTCAGGCGTTCTGATCTCTGCGGCACGAGGAAACAGCGATCGCACAAAAAGAGTTTTGCCACCCTTAGTGAAAATCAACAGGTCTTCCTTTCCAGCATCTTCATCCTTTTTGAGCGATCGCATTTTACTGCAAGAATCAATAAATAGTCTTTCTATAGATGAGCATATCTCTGAGACGAAATGAGCGATCACACCGAGTTGATTCAACAAGAAGCAATCAGGATTCTTCAGATTCTCATTGACACTCCATTTGACGAATGCTGCCCATTATCCAAAGACTATGCAGATCTCCCCAATCGGCTTGGAATTTATGCAGTCAAACATCGCAAAGAAGGAATCTTATACATTGGCAAAGCAGCCAACATTCGGACTCGATTTACAGGCGGTCACAAAGCAATCTCTTGGGCATATATTGAACGAATTGATCCAGACGACATTCGGATCTGTACGGTAGTTTTATCGAACGAATGGAGACGATCACAATTAGAACTTGAAACCCTAATGATTCAGACACTCAAACCACGCTATAACATTAGAATCCGCGCTGAAGAGTGAAACCAATGCAAACAACAGACATTGCTGCCCTCAAAAGCATTCTCAATCACTTACCAACAAATATTCGTGAAGCATTAGAGACTTACGCCCAAGAGACAGATCTGCCGATCGAGTTTGTAATTGAAATGGCGATCGCATCTTTCTTAGATATCGATGCTGTTACCTTTTCGGATTGTCGAATCGAATCCCCAGGACGATTGCGCGAACAAGTTGAAACCCTCCAAATTCAATTAGCTGCTGCCAAAGGGCAACTTCCCCAACCATAAAGTCACCATTCGCGACAAAGCAGCAACAAATCGAAGAGAAGCCACTACGATGAAACATATTATTTCTTGACCGTCCCATCATTTCATTTAGGCTGACCCGCTCATGTATTGGCACTCCTTCTGGCTCACACTCGCCCAAGCCACCCCAAAACCAACCTCCGTCGATTCCGCCACGATCGAACTCCTCACCCGCCAACTGCAATTTCTCCAAGATGCCAATACCCGCCTCAGCACCAGCTTCACAACCTTTGTCACAGTCGTTGGCTTCCTAATTGCAGGAGTCGTCGGCATCAGCTTCTGGCTCTTCAAAACCACACTCAAAGACGCACGCCAAGAACTCAAGCAACTCGTCCAAGGAGTCATCACCCGCGAAATCGAAACCACCATCGGCAAACGAGTCACCTATCTCGAACAAATCCTCGATCGCGAACGACTCCTAGAAGAAATCACCGTTCACTACATCACCCTAAAAGCCCCCAATGACATCCCCATCGAATACGAATTCCTCCGCGATCGCTTCCCCCGCATCGTCCTCAAACCATTCGACAATCCCATCTTTCACAACGCCAACGTCATCGTCTTAGACCTGATCAACAATCCCACCGGAAAAGTACTTCCCGACGACAACATCCGACAGATATTCAAAGAACTCCTCGACAACCTCGATCGCCAAAGAACCGCGATCGTCATCTACTATCGCGGTGAAAGAGGACAATCCGCCGCAATCAGCGAACTCGATCCCAATCTCTACACCATCCCTGCAAATAGTAGAATCTCCCTAATCGGAAGCACAATTAACGCAGCATACATCGCGGATACTTTACGTCGTAAAAGAGCTTAACAGGACTCCAGAATTGATTTAGATGGAATGCGTCAGCAAGATTTCACCGAGAGTTGGGAGGACTGAAAGGCGCACCTCAACGGCATGAGGCTGTAAAAAGAGATCGAGAAATAAATTGGTTATGTATTGATTGAGTTTCTACATTATCGAAGCTTGTATCGCTGGAATAACACATAGGTCGCACAACACTGATCTGAAAATTCTTAACAATCTAAGAAAAACGTGAAGAACGACATTAATCGGCGAATAGGAAAGAATCTGAATTGAGTGACATTAATTCACGAAAACTAGCAAAAATCGGCGAATTAGTCCGAAACCGACATTAATTTGCGAACCGCAACATTTAATGTAATGTGCGAATGTACACTCCTCACCATATTGAACCATTGAACTTCGGAATCGCGATCGACAACCTAGCGCAAATTCAGCGATCGAGTTTTAATAAAAGTGTCTTGCTCTTCCATTCGGTTGCCCGAATGGAAACCAGTATAAGCATAATGGGCGAATCTCATCTTATTCTGGGCACTTCGATAGGAATTCTGATGAATTGTTACTTAAGCGAATGATGATGAACGATACCGAATTGCAACATTTACGTCGCTGTGTAGAACTAGCAGCCGAGGCACTAGAGCTAGGCAATCATCCGTTTGGCTCTGTCCTTGTTGCTGCCGATGGAACCGTTCTTGCCGAGGATTACAACCGCGTGGCATCTGGCGACCAAACCCGCCACCCTGAGTTCGCGTTAGCACGATGGGCAGCGACAAACATGACTCCTGAAGAACGAGCTACAGCGACCGTCTTTACTTCCGGTGAACACTGCCCAATGTGTTCGGCGGCACATGGATGGGTGGGTCTGGGTCGCATTGTGTATGCAAGCTCCTCGGAGCAGTTGGCAACCTGGCTTGCTGAGCTAGGGGTTCCTCCCCTTCCCGTACGTTCCCTACCGATCCAGGAAGTCGTCCCGGATGTGGTCGTGGAGGGTCCGGTTCCCGAACTTGCAGTGCAAGTACACAATTTGCACCGCCGCTTCTATCGCTCATCCCCAACGGAGTGACGTTGTGTGATAGCTACAGTGTCAATGGCTTCACTGAACGCTAAAAGTTAGAAGAGATAGGCTTTATAGTCTTAATGACACTCATGCGTCACCATGACAAATAAAAAATTACTGTACATTTGGCTAAAGCGGCAATTCATGGGCTGGAAGTAGCGCTCAGTGATACGGAAAAGGCAACCCGGTAATTAACAGGAACAGAGCCAATGGTCGATTTGCGAATCGTGAATGCTTGTTTGCCAGAGCAAGAGGGACTTTGGGAGATCGCAATCACAGACGGAATCATTACCGAGATCGATCGTGCAGTCCAGGGAAACACAATTCTAGATGCCCAAGAGCAATTAGTGATTCCAGGCTTAGTCGATGCTCATATCCACCTCGATAAAGTCTTTCTGCTCGATCGCACTCCTGCTGTAGAAGGTACCTTTCACGAGGCAATGCGAGAAACCCTAAAAGCAAAGCAGGCTTTTACCGTTGCAGACATTCAAGCCAGAGCGCGACGGGCACTCTGGCAAGCGATTTCCTGGGGGATAACCCTGATGCGATCTCATGTCGAAGTGGATCAAGTCATTGGATTGACCGGAATGGAAGCTCTGCTACCCTTGCGACAGGAATTTGCCTGGGGAATTACACTCCAACTGGCTGTGTTTGCTCAAGAAGGCATCACGAATCAACCCCATCTTCCGAAACTTTTGCGTGAGGCAGTCGCTTTAGGAGCAGATGTGATTGGCTCTGCTCCTTACGTCGATCCAGACCCAGAGCAGAATGTGCGGATCGTGTTTGACATTGCTCAGGAGTTTGATTGTGATGTCGATTTTCACCTTGATTTTCTCGATGATGACTTGCCGTTGATGCTGCCGTTTGTGATTGCAGAAACTCAACGGCGAGGATGGCAAGGACGAGTGTGTTTGGGGCATATGACCAAACTCGCGAACTTACCCCCTGAAGAACTCTTGGAGCTTGCTCGATCGATACGTTTAGCGGGAATTTCGCTGCTCGCTTTGCCTGCATCTGACTTGTATATGATGGCGCGAAAAGATACGCATCAAGTCCGACGCGGCGTGGCTCCGATTCACACCTTGGCAACCTCCGGCGTGACGGTTGGTGTGGCAACGAACAATGTACAAAATCTCTTTACCCCCTTCGGAGATGGAGATGTACTAAAGATTTGTACATTGCTGGCGCAGGTGCTGCATTTAGGGACTGCAAGCCAGCAGGCACAATGTTTAGCGATGGCGACAACTGAGGCTGCCGCAGCGATCGGAGAACTCAATCACAGCATTACACCGGGTCATCTTGCCGATCTGGTGATCTTGAATGCTCATTCTGTCACTGAAGCGATCGCGGCTGCTCCGCTTGAACGAACGGTGATTAAGCGTGGGCGTATTGTCGCTCAGCGCAAATGTGAATCCCAGTTTTGGACTTCCAAATCTGTTTGATTGCTTATCTAGTGAAAATGGCAGCGTCTCTATGCTTCTTTTAAGAAGATGAAATAGAAACCGACGATACAGCATTCCACATTGTTTAGAGGTAAGAGATTAATCATCTAAAAAACAATTACATGAGCAATCGATCTTACCGAATTATGAATCGCCGCACAGTCATTCGGGGTCTGCTAGCTGCTGGAGCATTTGGTGCAAGTTCTCGCTTATGGATAGGATGCACACCCACCTCGAATATAGCTACGAATCCGAATCCTACACCCAGTTCTAAACCCCTTGAGATCGGATTCATTTATGTCGGACCCAAAGATGATTATGGCTATAACCAGTCCCATGCTGAGGGCAAAGCAACTGTCGATAAACTGAGTGGAGTCAAAATTGTTGAGGAAGCGAGCGTTCCTGAGACGACGGCAGCCGAAGAAACGATGACAAACATGATTAAGCAGGATGGGGCGACGGTTTTATTTCCAACCTCATATGGATACTTCAATCCTCACAGCTTAAAGATTGCTCGTGAGTTCCCAGAAGTTCAACTTTTTCATCCAAATCAACCTTACAAGGATGAATATCCTAAGAATGTCGGTTCCTACTTCAGCGACTTAGTTGAACCTGCTTATCTGGCAGGGATTGTAGCAGCATTGACTTCTAAGACTGGTAAGCTTGGCTTCATCATTCCAAAACCTATTCCTGTCGTTTTACGGGAGGCGAATAGCTTCGCACTAGGAGCGCAAAGTGTTAAACCGAACATTGTAGTTCAGGCAATTGTAACAGGCGACTGGTCATTGCCTGTCAAAGAAGCTGAAGCTGCAAATAGCCTGCTCGATCAGGGGGCAGACGTACTGACCGGTCGAGTTGATAACATGAAAGTCATCATTACTACTGCTGAAAAACGAGGTGCGTTTTCCTCTGGCTACCATATCAATCAGGCAAGTTTAGCACCCAAAGGGTATTTAACAGGCGTGGAGTGGAATTGGGGCAAGATTTACAGCACTTATGTTGAGATGGTTAAAGCTGGCAAAACCTTGATGAATGGCGGGATTCCTCATGTTGTTGCAGGCGGACTGAAAGAGGACTTCTGTAAGCTTTCCCCGTTTGGTGCATCTGTGAGTGCTGAAGCGCAAAACGCAGTGGAAGCTGCCAAAGCGAAGCTTCTTGATGGAAGTTTGGCGATTTTTAAGGGGGAACTGAAAGACAATAAAGGAAATGTTGTGATCCCATCTGGAAAGACGTATAGCTTGCAAGATCCTCAGTTGCAGAAAATGGATTGGTTAGTGGAAGGCATATTAGGAGATGCAGGGACAAAATAGGTGTTGATTGAGGCTATTCTAGACAAGTTCTCTTCATGCCTTATGGGAGTTTTGGAATGTATGTAAATCGAGTTTTGGACTTGTCTGTTCAGGGGGCAAAGGTGCTGTTGCAAGCAGCGATCGCAAAAGCTGAAGCGATGGGTGTGCCTCAATGTATTGCCATTGTCGATCGAGGGGGCAATTTGATGGTGTTTGAGCGGATGGAGGGGGCTAAACTTCATAGCCAATTTTCTGCGATTCAAAAGGCTTATACGGCAGTTTCGGCAAAGGTTTCTACAGGGCAATTACCAACTGACTTAGCAGTGGGAATTGCCTTGGCATCGGGAAATCGGTTTGCCACAATTGCAGGAGGTTTACCGATCGAGATTCATGGCGAGGTGATTGGTGGTATTGGCATTGGTTCTGGCACAGATGAGCAGGATATTGAAGTTGCTGAAGCAGCAATTGAGGCTTTGAAAGCAGCGATCTCATCTGAAGCAGGTAGTTAAAAAGAATTGAGCAACGATAAATTTACGAATCGTCTAGTTTTTAGCCACAAACTTCTTAACCATTCTCTAAGAACTGAGGCAGCACTAGAAGTTTTTTGTGGATGAAACTCAGATATAGTTCGATATCTCTATTTCAGTAGTAAACACTCTACATTACCTATAGGGCACCTCGAAAAATTAGATTAAGCCCAGAGCCAACTAGGAAAAAGGGTGTCAGGCTAGAAGCAGGGATACTGGGAGGATAGTACTGATGAGACAGGGGTTCGGGAAAGACAAAATCGAACAGCGTTAGGCGAAGTTGGAACAGAAGAAAGACTTGCTGGTGCGTTTAGGGGAAGAGATTGAATGGGAGAGCTTTCGGGCGAGTTTGGAAACAGTGCATGAGAAGCCGCGAAAAAGCAAGGCGTATTGAATAGAGTTGGTTGCGTCCCGATGACTGCAAGCGACATCAACCCCACTGTCCCCGAAACTCGGCAGCAAGAGTCATACAAGCTGGCAAAGGTTTCATAACGATTCTGACGGAGATCCATTCGCTGACCTTCGAGCGGTTCGCGAAAGGGATGGATGTCGATCTCCAATCGTTCGATGCTATCTGTTAAGGCTGCATCGTAATCGTCCTGTGGCTGACCCGCAACGCTTCGAGCCGTCTTTCCCATCTGTCTAATGTCAGCAAGGTGGTAGCAGCAGATACAACCCCATCCACTAGTTCATCCGTGCGCCGACACTAAGCGTAGATTGCCCAGATTGCTTGGCGTTTAAATTGCGGCAGCAGTTGGCTACTGAGATAAAACGTGGTCGAATTCACGCAAGTGAGTTGACGACAGCGATCGTAAGCATCAGCAATATCAGACGGTGCGTTTTCGGCAAAAGTAAGTTGCAGCATAGAAGATTAGAGATCAGGGGGCAGAATCACACGATCGATGACATGAATGACACCGTTACTTGCTTTCACATCCGCAGAAATGACCGTTGCATCGTTGACCCTAACCTGATTATTTGCCACCTGAACATTCACCGGACTCCCTTCCACTGATTTCACCTGACCAGAGCGCAGGTTCTTTGACTCTAATGCTCCTGGAACCACATGATAGGTCAGTACTTTTCTCAGTGCTGCACGATTTTCGGGCTTCAACAACTGTTCGAGCGTTCCTGGAAGCAATGCAGCAAAGGCTTCGTTAGTCGGAGCAAAAACTGTTAACTAAGTCTGCTCAGACAGCGTTTTAACCAGTCCTGCGGCTTTGACTGCCTCAACCAGCGTACTGAAGTTTGGATTCGAGGCGGCAATATCAACGATCGTTTGGGGCTGACGAGCGGAAGCTTGAACGGATGTAGACTTTGACGCAGACGGACAAGTCTGAGCAGGGAAGCTGAGGGCAAAGCTTGAGAGAACGATCGCGAAACCAATAATATTGAGCTTTGAGCAGTTCATAACACAGTAAATCCTTGTAGATAACAGCGAAAGATTTTTACAGCAAATATCTCAGAGCGATCTGAATCTTGGTGCTTTCTCCAGCGACGAGAAAGGCAGTGTCTCTGAAACTCGGCGCACGGGTTCCAATTCTCGGATTGCGCGAAAAGCCAAACCCTTCTCTGGGAATGCCGAGAAAACCAGTGTTGAGCTTGCCATCGTCGTTAGAGTCATGAATAACAGCAACGGCATATCGTCCCGGTGGCAGTTGATCAAAGGTAGCTGTCGCTTCTTTAGCATCAATACAGCGAGAGGCAATGGCGCGATCGCTTTGATTTGGAAAGCCTTGTTCACTCGAAAACAAACTCAGACACAGCGTTCCATTCTGGTTTCTCAAGCCGCTAACCTCAACAGTAAGACGGCTATTAGAGACGGCATCCGCAGGTAATGTCATCATCTGTACTCCTAAGATTGATACGATCGCTAAACTGATCGATTGTCCGTTCATGTCTTTCTCCTGGTAGAATCTCCGTGAACTTGCTTCAGAAACTATTTCGGCATCCTTAGTCTTTTTGAATTAAGTAACCGTCTTCCATCTCGATAATTCGGTCAGCAATATCAAGAATGCGATTGTCGTGCGTAATAAGCAAAATTGTGCAGCCTTGCTCTTGAGCAAGCCGTTGCATCAGTTCGACCACATCGCGTCCTGATTTCTTATCGAGTGCAGCCGTGGGTTCATCTGCGAGAATAATCTTAGGATTCGCTACGAGCGCGCGGGCAATGGCGACCCGCTGCTTCTGCCCGCCAGAGAGACTATCTGGATAGTAAGTGGTGCGCTCTCCTAGTCCAACCGTCTCCAGCATTTGTTGTGCTTTCTGCTGGCGATCGCGCCAAGGAATCTGGGGATGTAACTCCAGCGTCATCTCTACATTCTCTTGAGCCGTTAAGCTATTGAGTAGATTGTGTGCTTGAAAAATGTAGCCAATTTGCCGTCTTGCCTGAACTAACTGCGATCGTGTTGCTCCACACAGTTCTTGATCCATCGCCTTCAGCAATCAATTCCGCTTGATCCACTCGGTCTGAATCTCAGCAACCCCATTCGATTTATCATCTTTACGCTTGCCATCTACACGGCTGCCAGTTTCTTCACGGTCATGCTCAGCCAGATGATTGTGGTGCAACAGAAAAGCGATCAGAAGATCGAAGAACTGACCGAACAAGTTGAATCTTTAGCCGCTACCCTAGAGCGAACCCGGATTGCACGAGAAATTCATGACTCGCTCGGACATACCTTAACCGATTTAGATACCCAGCTTGCGGTTGCTCAAACCCTACGATCGCACAATCTCGATCAATCGTTTCAAGCTGTCGATACCGCAAAACGATTAGCGCGACAGTGCATCGAGGATGTGAGTCAAGCTCTCGATCGAATGCGTCAATCTGACTTCGATCTGAATCACGCCTTGGTTGCGCTCCTCGAACAACTCAGACAAACTTCAACGGTTCAAGTGCAATGGAAAGTAAACTTGCCGCATCTCCCTGTTTATCAGAGCTATCAAGTGTACTGCATTGTAAAAGAAGGATTGATGAATGTTCAGAAACATGCCCAAGCAACTCACGTTTACTTTTCTGCCGATCAAACACCAGCAGGTCTAATGCTCAATCTCAAAGATGATGGAATTGGATTTGATGCAACAACACTCAAGCCAGGATTTGGACTTCAGGGTATGATCGAGCGAGTTCAACTGTTGCGCGGACAGTTCGAGTTACAAACCGCACCTACTCAAGGGACTCAAATCTCGATCATACTGCCGCTATGATTCGTCTATTGCTTGTCGATGACCAGGAAATTTTCCGGCAAGGACTCGCGACCATGCTTTCAGTCGAAGCAGATCTGGAAATTGCGGGTCATGCAGCCAATGGACAAGAAGCGATCGAGGCAGCAAAGCATTTACAACCCGATGTGATTCTGATGGATGTGCGAATGCCCGTTTGTGATGGCGTACAAGCTACCCAAGAAATTCATCAGTACTATCCGTGGATTCGGATTTTAGTCCTCACCACCTTCGATGACGATGAGTACATTCTGCGATCGCTTCAAGTCGGGGCACTCGGATATCTCTTGAAGCGGACTCCTGCCCCTGAAATTGCGACTGCAATCCGATCGGTCGCTCAAGGATATAGCCAACTTGGACCGACGATTGCACCCAAAGCTTTTTCTCAACTGAAACCACCGTCCTCGAACTGCCATCTCGACGAATTAAGCAAACGTGAAATTGAAGTATTGAAACGAGTAGGTGAGGGGAAGAACAATCAAGAGATTGCACAGGAGCTTTTCCTCAGCGAAGGAACCGTCAAAAATCATGTGACTCAAATTTTGAGCAAGTTAGGAATGCGCGATCGAGTAGCAGCAGCACTGTGGGCGCAGCGGAATTTGATCTAAGGATATCGGAAGTTTCTCTACATCACAAAATTTTGGCAGAAGCCGATCCACGGATGAAAGCGTTGTGGGAATGGCATGCCGCTAAAGAACTCGAATACAAAAGCGTTGCCTTCGAGCTGTTCCAACCCATCAGATTTAGAATATTGCCCGAATTGCAAAGGCTGCTAAAAACTAAAAAAGGTATTCATAGCTTTTTATAGAAGCTACTGCCTTTAAAGGCTGTGAATACGCCCTTAATATTGCACTCCCGCTATTCATTACAAACAGCTTTAGAGATGATTTAGGGACGCTCCCAAGCTTGATCGCTGAAAGGTATGGAGCTAAGGGGATTCGAACCCCTGACCCCTTCAATGCCATTGAGCATAGTCTTTTCTCATAATCTAGATATAGGTTGCATTCCGGAATTTGCAATAACAACAATACCAATATCGAACCAATCAGATTACACCCAAAATAAAAACTGTTTTATAAGAAATAGGTGGTAACGGTGGTAACAGTAACCCAAAGTGCCGACGAGTTAACACTTTTGAGTGTTACCACCTTGAAAATTGAGGTGGTAACAGGTGGTAACAGGTGTACTCATGGTAGGTCAGCCTAGGTGGCTAAAAGTCAGTAATTACAGTATTTTCAGCGCTGTTACCACCTCAAAAATAAGGTGTTACCACCTCGATTGCCGAACTCTTTCCCTGGGAAACCTAACCCATCCCCTCTCCCTAATGGCAATGGAAGAGATCTCGGCATGGCTGATTCTGGCGATAATGCTTGGGCTAGTGGCTTGGGGATTTTGGGCAGAGTGATGCGATTGACGATCAATTGAAGGGTGCGATCGTGCTGAATTGTTCTACGTAAGCAAAGATTCCATAAATTATCAGGATGTGTCGCAGAACGCTCGTAAAGTGGAGCGTTTTTTCAGTGCCAAAGGTAATTACACACTGACGATTAAAAGTTAATTGAGGAGAGTAGTTATGGATGAGGTTGTGCGTAAAATTGCTGCTCTAGGTCTTCCAGGAGTTGTTCTTTTAGTAACAATGGCTTCAACTGGTTTGACTGGAGCCGCCGCTATCACCGCAGCTTTAGCGGCTTTAGGTCCAGCCGGGATATTAGGTGGTATTGCCTTTTTAGGGGTAGTTGGTGTTGCCAGTGAGGCTCTGTCAAAGTTTGGGCTTGAGTCACTCTTAAGCGGAGTGTATTTAGAACGCAAACACCAGGGAGCTTCTACCGAGCAGCTTCATCGTGAGATTAATCAACTCTGGGTCTCTGATGACCTCAAGCGACTTCTGAAAGAAGTAGTCATTCGTGGTTATCGCTAAGCTTTGCATCCATTCCGTCTTGATAGAGATAAGGACGGGCAAGCCTGCGAGAGGTTGCCCTAATAGATTTGAGTGTGATCGCTTACAGATCGTTTGGGAATCCTGAGATTAATCTATTTGTCAGTTCACGCATCCATCCCGTCACTCTGGCGGGATCTTTTGTTTGGAGATGAGAGCGTCAATTTGAGAACTGGCGCTCCCTAGTTATAAAGACTCGACAAAGTTTACGGCTGAGATTATCCCTGTTAGTAGTATGGAGTGCTTCATTTGACGATCCCGCTACGAGGTAACGATGAGTACTTGCTTTGGTTATGCGTTGTTTTCTGATAGTGACGATGAACACTTCATCGGATCTGTCATCAAAGGGCTTCGGCAAAAGTGTTCAGTAGTCTGGCAAGATCATCAAGGTGACAAAACGTTTCAGGGTGCTATTCAGCTTGCTGCCTACATCATGGCTCACCAGATAGATGAACTCTGGCTAATTGCTTCAGATCGAATCCCCACAGAAGAAGTGGTTCTCAGCCTGACTGACGAATTTGTTGAAGATGCTTTCAGGTCAACGTTTGAGATATGGAAAGGGCAATTTAGATATGGTGGATATATTCCTCTTTGCTTCAGGGACGAGAAGTCTGGGGATTCAGAAGAGTTAATCGAGCTACAAAAATCTTTTAGAAACGCATTAAAGTCACTTTTCACAGCAAATTCAGTCAACCTTCCCGAAATGATTGCGTTTGAAAAAGACAGTGGGAATTTGGCAGTCCATTATCTTTATTCACCAATCTCAACTGAGCCTGACATATCTCAGGGAATCCGTGCAATCTCTTACTTGAGACAAAGTTAATGATGTTAACGAATAAGCACGATCGCGCTGCCAAAATAAAAAGCCGTCCCATTCGAGCAGACGGCAGCCAGTTCATAGAACGATCGTACTGTAGCCAGAAATGCGCCTGTATTATAGGAGTTGTAGTCTCGCTGTAGTATTTTCGTTCTATGCCTGGGCAGCGTCATCCTGATCAACGTGAAAAAGATTTAGTCGAGCTTGCGCGGCGGTACTTGCAGGGAGAAACGCAGACTGCGATCGCTGAGGTTCTAGGTGTGTCTCAGCAACAGATTAGCGACGATCTCAAGCTGATTCGGAAGCGCTGGCGTGAGTCTGCCTTGCGTGACTTCGACGAGGCGATCGCGCAGGAGCTTGCCAAGATTGATTTGGTTGAATCCGAGTATTGGCAACAATGGGAGAAGTCGAAGCTTCCCAAGCGAACCAAGCGCAATGAAGACGGCATGACTGAGAAAGGCGCGATCGTAAAAGAAGTGACGATCGAGGAAAACAAGTGCGGCGATCCGAGATACCTGGATGGCGTTATGCGCTGCATTGAACGGCGTTGTGCATTACTTGGACTCGATTCTGAACTCAAGTATCAGGACTTATCGATCGCTATTGGTCGGGTGATTCAAGCAGGCTATGTGGTTCAGACTCAAGCGATCGCGGCATAGGAAATTGTGAGCAGAGTTTATTCTGTCCCGATCGCGCAGTTTTTCCCAATCTGAAAAGTAGGGGGGGTGGAATGTAAAACCCGTCCCACCAAATCGATCTTCAAAACAGCTATAAGTCTTACAGGTTATTGATTTTCAGTCCCACAAACTAATCTTTACAAAGCGTGGAGATTACCGTTACAGAATGGAGCAGACGATCTGACATACCATTAGTTACCCCTCAAAAAGGAGCGCGATCGTGGATAAAGACGAGTCTGGTACAGTCGGTAAGAAAAAACTTTCCCGTGAAACATCCCAGATCATCATGAAGCTGGTTGCTATACATGAGAGTCTGTTGAAACAGAGCCAGGAATCAGAATCTGAGATGAAAGAGGAGCGCGATCGATGACACCAACCGAACCATTGCTTTTAGTCGCGATCGCGCGCAGCAAACGGCAATACAAATTGCACAAAGAACTTGAATCGCTTGCTGCGATTTATATTGCAGGAGAAGATGTAAGAGAACAGATGCAATCAGTATTGGATGGGCTTAACTCGATCCATGAGATTAATGCTAGTAATCTAGATGATTTTCTCCCGCTTGATTAGAAAGTCGATCGCGGCTGCCTGATCTGGATGTTTAAATCTGCATCAAAACTGTCGCATCCAAAGGTACAAACGTACCGGAGATTTTTTAGAAGCACCTTGCAGGGCATTCTCGCAGGAGCAATTTCGCCTAATCTGGGCTGAGAACCTTTGCGATCGCATATGCCCCTCTGCAAAGCTCGATCGGTAGGGTAATATTCCAAGCAACGATGCGATCGCCCGACTTCGATTCAATCACCTGCGCTTTTCCCCGCGATCGCTTGATGATTTGATTTGCCACACCAGCGCGATCGGTAAACAGTCTCACTTCATTCTGTTCGTAGTCGTAACAAATGGTTGTCTCTGCCATTTTGATTTAGTCTCAGATAGGACATGCATTGATGCTCATCTCATTATCTCAACTGCGACTTGAGACGAGAAAAATCATAAGTCTCGCTGATAAGCATAAATGCTCTCCCTGGTATACTCGCTTTTATTCTCCAAATCCAAACTTAATCAATATTTAGTCCAAAAAGTCCTTTTTTAGTCCAGTGTTTCTGCAACGAGAAATATAATCTTTGCCTAAAAAGGCTTTCAGGCTCTAGAAAATAACTGAACTTCTGCCTTTATAGCAGCATTCCCAGTAATCAGTCCAGCTTTTTGGGCTTTCCTGATTGGGTAAATGCAGACACAGCAAGGCTTTCAGCGATCGGGACTACAAAATAGGTTTGGACTAGACGCGATCGCGCTTGGTCCAGAGCTTGCGCGATCGGTTTTATCGGCTCAACTTATCAATGGTCACACTAAATCGAAGCGATTCCGAGTTGGATAGAAAGGAACGCGATGCCAATCCGATTGCATTCCTTTTGTTAAAGCGCGATCACCCATTCGTCCAAGCAGGGGTATGTAGCTCATGAAATCGCGCAAATTAGCGAACATTACGGCATTACAAACGTGAGCAACTGTATAGAGTAATTTGCCAAGAAGAAACCTGCTCGCTTTTCTTCTTAGAGTGCAAGATTAGGGTGTCACAAATCAATACACAAGTGTACTAACATGCACCTTTTTTGGGAACGAAATTGCGTATGCTTATAAAACGTATGGAGAAACTTAAGCAGGAGGTTAATTATGCCTACTTGTTTTGACGTAGCAGAATATTTTATTTGTCTAGCGAACAATACAGGCTCATTTGTCAGTAACCTTAAGCTTCAAAAACTTGTCTACTATGCCCAGGCATGGCATTTGGCACTCAATGGAGAGCCTCTTTTTGATGAGGATTTTGAGGCATGGGTGCATGGACCTGTCATTCCCTCTCTGTACCATGAGTTTAAGCGCTTTGGATGGTCGCCTATTCGCAAGGACGTTGATAAAGGGCAGCTTAGCGTAACTCTCAATAATGCTTTAGATTTTTTAGAAGAAGTGTCTAGCGAGTATTTTGCTTGTGATGGTTATGAGCTTGAGCGAATGACTCATGTAGAGGAGCCTTGGCTTCGCGCCCGTGGGGGAATACCGATGGATGTGCCTTCTAATGCAATCATCGAGAAAAACTGGATGAAGGAGTACTACGGATCTCGTGTCGAATCAGAAGAAACAGCGTTTTAGTAAAACACAAATTCCACGCGATTCTTCATCCAGGATTAAACCTACAAAACTCTCTCCTCCCTCTGGAATAAGTTTCTCGTACAAATATTTTCAACTAAATCACGATCGATTCTCAGTTGTCGGTCGTGATTCAGCATATTTGATGATTTTGCTTGAAAGGTTACGTGATTTGTCTAGCTGGAACTCCTTAGACTTAAAACAAAACGGGAGCAAGTCTCTTCGATGCCACCCAATTGCTTGGGAGGATACTTGCGAGCTTTCTTTTGGTATTCCAAATGAGGATCAGTTAATTGATAAACCCTATCAGTTTTCACTGTCCTCGAACGAGCATGGTCGTGTACACGGATTCTTCATAGAAGAAATCTTTTACGTTGTTTGGTTAGACCCTGATCACAATCTTTATCAGTAGAAACTAGTCACAAGCGCGATCGTGCTTAATTGAGGACAGAGCATAATAGAGAACTGCTTGGTGTAATCAACCGTGAGTTATTCAAATCGATATCGTTATCTTTTGCGCTTATCAAAGAATTCTTTAACATGATCGCACGCCTGCTTGTCCCCTGAACTTCTGCACAATGCGTCGTTGTATTTGAAAAGGGAGAATTCACTTTCATCTGCCATTCTGCGGAATTCACCACCCTGATCAGTATTGGCAATCGTAATAATCTGAATCGCACCGATACCAAGTGAGAGAATCGCGATAGCTCCAAGAATGCCTTTCGTAATTGTCCAAGAAGTTATGCTTGTCCCCTCTTTCTGTGGCTTGGGTATAGCACCCTGGTTCTCCTCAATAAAAGGCTTGCATTTATCGAGATTCACAGTCAAAACCTCTTGGGAGTCCGTGAGAAAAACGCGAATCGCGTTGCCGTTTTGATAAAACTCTCTGATGCGCTCGGGATTGACTTGTATAACCTGCGCGATAACGTCTCTAGTGATGGTCATAGTTATTAGCTGAAGAAACGCTCCATCTTACGGGTATTTTCTTTTACATCCTTAAGCTTCATTGAATCTTCTTAACCGATTTGAACTTGATCTCAAGAAAACAGCGATCGCATTCTTTCGAGAGCGCGATCGCTGTCCTGTTTAGAAGAATTTTTAGAGTGATCTTTGAAACTCGTATCCACCGCCCACTGCCGGACGTGCGAGCAGTCCCGTGACCTGGCTAACCAATTTCTCAACAGGCAAGCCGAAGCGATCGGCATCTTCTGTAGAAGCCGTGCTTAGGTCAACCTGGTTGAGCAATTACGATTCGTTTCGTCCAACCGCGATCAATAGATCCTCCATGCAGTATTTTTTGCTCAAACTATAAAGTATCTTCAAATACTCAGTGTCTTATTTAAAGACTTATTCGTTTTTCAATAGGAAATCTTCCCTAATTACATACTTTAGGGGGTTCAGCGTTCTTATCAATAAACATATGAGTATTCTCCGCTACTTTCGATCAAAGTATTTATCGTTATTTCTACTTGCCATCTTCTTATCAGATGTTTCCGAGCCAGTATTTGCGCGTGGGAGATCGGGTGGGCGCAGTAGTTATTCAGGGCGGAGCAGTTATTCAAGCGGTAGATCTAGCGGGCGGAGTAGGTATTCAGGCGGTAGAGTCCGTGTCAGGGGTTACTTTCGTAAAGATGGTACTTATGTGTCTCCTCACTATCGCTCAGCACCAGGGAGTGGGGTCTATACAGCACCTAACCCCAGCGTAAGAGGATCTTTCATTCCTTACGATTCGCCCTATGTCAATCCATTAGAATCACCCTCATCTCCTGACAGTAGCGAATCGTTTACATCAGAAGATGTTGAACCGATCCAAGCCCCTGAAATTCAAGCCCCTGAAATCCAGACACCTGAAATTCAGTATCCGCAGACATCACCACTTACACCCGATAGTGATGCAGAGCCACAAATGGCTGAAACTCAGACTCCACAGGCATCATTTACGCCCGATAGTGATGCAGAGTCACACACCCCTGAGTTTCAATTCCCACGATCATCATGTGGTGATTCTTCCATCGGTGAAGGCAGGGCGTGGTATCCCGTGTTTATTGATAATGGCGACTTGAGTAAAATCCGCTCTCAATATTGTCAAGATGCAATAAAAACAATGCGAACAAACACCAACACTCCTTCGGTTCAAATTGCGAGTTTCACAGATCGTGACAAAGCATTACGATTTGCTCAAGTAGTTGGTGGTTCAGTGGGACAGTCAACACCATCCAAGGAATTTGAAAGACAGGCGCAAATCGATAATTCCAACTCTGCTTCTCAAAATATAGAGTCACAGCGCGATCAGAACTCAAGAGTGACCGATTCAGACAAAATTGCAGCACAGCCACAAAATAATCAAGTCTCCACTGTCTCTAATGACAACGGTTCAGTCGTCTTGTCAGGGTTGGCTTTGTCATTGGGATGTTTGTTTTTTGGGTACAAGCGTTTACGTAAAAACAAAGTTTGATGTCTCGTCAAATTTCTTTCTTAGGACGGCTCAACCTGCATTTAGAACTTGCTCAGCCGTCAATTGCAGATTGGGAAATGTGGGAGAGACGATCGCATCAGTCCCTCGAAACTCTCGAACTCGATAAGTCTCACTGCTGAGAGAGAGCACTGCCACAACTGCGCGGCTCGGATCGACGCGCCAAAACTCAGGAATTCCCCGCGCTGCATATTCTTTTGGCTTATCGACATAATCGCGATCGTAGTTATCAGTTCCAGGTTCACCGGGCGAAACGACTTCGATAACCAGCGAGGGTGCTGGCATGTCGGTCTTGATGATGTCGCTGCTGGCTCCTTCTAGTGCATTGGCGCATTCAGGGGAAAGCACAACGAAATCAGGTTCCCGTGCCGTTACTTTGCGACTCGTGATGACAATTTGAGTTTTGAGGGAAAGCTGATCGGTCGGCACTCCCAGCTTGAGAAATTCTGCAAGCAGAAATATGGCAATTCGACGGTTGAGCGGTCTTTCTGGAGGCATTTCGATCAATTCTCCGTCAACCAACTCATAGCGGGTGTCTGTCCCATCGTCATAGTCAAGATATTCCTCGATCGTGTTAAATCGTGTTTTCGCTTGGGTCATGACGATTCACCTCGCTTTGTCCTGTCTCAAGATTAGTCCGAATTTTCGAGAATTTAGCGATCTTCGTCAGTTTCAGCAGAAGCGAGATCTCAACCATGAATCCTCTCGCTCTAGCTGAATCATCCATTCCTTCGTGTCTTCTTCAGTGTCGAATCTAGTTCTGAAATTTTAGTGTTTAAGCGATTTAGAACTAATTCTAAAGCTTGTGTCTCAGTATTCAAATGGAATCAGCGAGATCGCTCTCCTGCTCAGATTTTTTCGGTTTCTTACCTGCATTAGGGCGTTTCCCCCCTCGTGATTCTGGCAGTGGTTCAGCATCTAAAGGGAGCAACCCCGCTGATTTTGCATAGGTAAAAAGAATTGACTCACATAGCGAATTGAAACTGATACCGCTATCCTCTGCCTTCTTGCGTAGCGCATCCAGGATTCGATCGTCTAATCGTAGTTTTGTATCTTTCCTGGGCATCTCGAACACAAACATGATTTCACCTCTATTAAACAATGTGCGTTCACTATAGCATTCAAAAAGTACCGTTTTTGATTAAGTATACTTATATCAAAAAGTACCGTTTTTGAAACGTGAATCTGCCTGTATCGTTTAGTTTAAGTCCAATTTCTGTCGAGTTTTTTGATTAAGTAATCCTCATATCAAATACGGTACAGTTTGAAAAGAATCAAGTTATATTGAATTCAAGCGAGGGGAGAGACAACCCCAAGCCGGGGGTGAAAGTCCCTCACGGAGGGTTCGCTCAACGGATGCCCCTCGTAGACAGAAAGACTTCAATAAGTCCGGGGTGACTGGTAAAGGACTCTAAAGCGGGATTGCAACCGCCACGAACACAACCACAAGAAAAGATTTCAGCGATCGCGCTTCTGTATTGAGAAGCCGATCCGCTGGATTCTCCAGCCTCAAACACTACATGAGGTAATTCAACAATGTTCACTCTATTAATTGCTGCAACGCTCGGAGCTTATACAAGCCAACGAATCAGCGTTGTTCGAGATGGCGAGATTGTTTCGATGTCTCTTGACCACAAACGAGTTTGGAACGATGTGATCGCATTCTTTGCGGCGATCGGCTTCATCTGCGGACGGGCAATTTCAACCGGGCGCAATACTCGAAACTACTTCGACAATGCGATCGTGCCTTGGTTGAACAATTTCGGAATCAGCATTGCTCTGCCGTCGATCACTCTTCCGAGTCTGCCAGCATCGCCAACTCTGAACTAATTTCCACGCATCAAAAAGCCGTCCCTGCCTGAGAAACATCGGACGGCTCTTTTTTCTGCACAACCCCTACTACGAGGTATCCATCAATGTTAGCCGAGATCAATGCCAAGAGAACGTTCACTCCGCAGCACTTCCCACAACCAACCTGTTCGCAGTGCCGAGAGTTCGATCGCGGAGTTTGCAGATTACGCGCTGCGGCAGATTGGGGCGATGCCTCATTCGTCAAGCCAACGAAAAAAGCTTGCTCACTTGCTTCGATCTCGCCATTCTAAATTTCCCCCCTTAATTGGCTATAGCAGGATAAGACAGCCTACTGTAGCCAGTTACCTTAAAACGACTGAAAACATTAACTCTACAAGGTTTGAGCCATTTACTATGATTTCACAGCAAACTAGCGCATCTCGTCCACTGGCTGCAATTGACTATGACAACCTACTACAGCCTATGGGTGCTGATATTGGCAACGGACAGTTAAAACTTGTCTCTGCAATGTCTGAAACCCGCACAGAGAGCTATATTCACGAATTAGATGAGCGTTCACCCGATGGCGTTAAAGGATATGTCGAATATCTCAAGGGCGATCGCACTGACTTAATCGGCAAGCAGTGGATCGGCGGCATCAATGCCTACTACAACGGACTGAACTCCATTCGTCGAGTTACCGATGATAAGCAAGGAAAACCGAATCTAGGGCTGCAATTGTTCCTCTCTGCCTTGTCAGAGTATGCACATCGAGATCAATGGAACATTGCCCTAGCAGTTTCGGTGCATGACTCTAAGACGCTTGGGAGTGCTTTGAAACGATCGCTCGAAGGTTCGCATCATGTTCGATTCCGCAACAAAGAATCGATTGTCTCGATCAAGGTTGTGGCAGGGCTTGAAGAAGGTACAGGCGCAATCATCACTTACCAAAAGCAAGCCGATATCACGAACGCGATCCTTTACGATTTGGGCAACGGAACGCTGATTGTGAGTAGCTTCAATGGTTTGAAAATGACCGATCGCAGCTACAGCCAAAACGGAGGCGTTGAGAAGTTGATCGATCAGATTGCGACTCATGACACGATTCGAGAGCGGTTGCTAAAAGAAGGCGATCGGCACTTGATTCGCAAGGGCATCGAAGCGCAAACGTTCACCTATGGCACTCAGCACCCAGACTGGAACTTTGAAGCGGTCTATCGTGAAGAGTTGCCAAAGTGGGTTAAAGCAGTATTGGCTCCGACAGTTCGCCCGTGGGAAGATCGGCGCGATTCTGCGACAGCTTTGATCGCAGTCGGAGGCGGGGCACAACTGCCGGGAATCGAATCGTTACTTAGTAAAAAAGGCATCAAGATTCTGGCTGATCCATTGTGGGCAAATGCGCGAGGGCTTTACACTCTGGCATCTCGCAAAGTTGCACAGTTGGAGGCGAAATGAAGCAGGTTAGAGCTTCAATCCCGTCCCATCTTCAGGATGCTTTCTTCGAGGTGGGACGGCAGCTAAACACAACCGATCCAAGCATTATCAATACTCACATCTTGAGTTGCTATTTCACGGGCGATCGCTCTGATAGTCCCAAGCAATTGAGTAGCAAGGAGCCTGAAAGCTTCGAGCTTGATGGTTTAGATGACTGGACAAGCACAGACGATTGATAGAACAGCGATCGGTAAACAAGCCGATTGGATCGGTGCAACTCCGATCCTCGCACTGGGAGCAATCCCGAATCCCCCTTGATACTTAGAGTTAGACGAGTCAGCACACAATCATTTCAGGACTTCTCAAAATGCAATCAACTTCAATTTCAATCAAGCTATCCGACGCAGAAATCAGAACAGCGATCGGGCTTTATTTGCAAAAGAATCACCCTGGCTTTCAGGGTTTCGATCTTGAACTAATAGGACAGTCCTACATCGAACCCGGTGAGCTAATCGCAAAGTGCAAGGTACTGCCGGATCTCGACGATGCAGACATCGCTTTTGGTGTTCGCATAGACAACGGTTTTGGCGGGATATACGAGTTTGTTGCACTATGCCGCACTGAAGCGATCGCGCATGAAACCGGAGAAGAATTTCTCGGTAAACCTTTCAAAGGCAAGCTTTGCACCGAATTCGAGATCATCCCTATGAAGCGCAACGAACACGGAGTTTGGGAGGAATTATGAGCGAACTTTTTGTCAGTATTGGCAACTTTTACGGCGGTGATTCAATGCTCAAAGCGAGCTTCAGTGATCTAGCCTTCTTGGTTTCAACCATAGGGCGATCGCTTGTTTCAGGCGAGCCGATCGAGGTTCACCACTTCGACGGATTTATGAATCGCCGCAAGACATTCGAGCAGAGTTCGAGATTAGACACGATCGTGTGTCTCGGCAGGCTTTCGGCACTGCTCGAAACAAAGCTGCAAGATATGCCAGCTAAGGAACTCGAAGCACTCGATCGTATGCGTCAAATGGTGCTGCAAGCTTCTGAGCTTCCAAAACGACTCGATAACCGAGATTTATGAAAGTTGGCAATTTCGTCCACTGGCGAACGTGTCCGGGTCATCTATCAGCTTTTCAGCGAAATCAAATCGTCGAAATTCAGGGCGATCGGGCAAGGTTGAGATTTTTCAGGGACTTTATCGCGATCGCAGACTTGGAGCTAACCAATCCAGGTGAAGGCGAGCAAATTTTCTGCAAGAGATACGGAACGCCGATCACGAACGATTGGGACGATTACGACGATTGGTGACATCAAAAAGCCGTCCCACAGCTACCAAACTACCAGGACGGCTTCTAAACCCCAACAAACCTAAAAATCATTGAGGATTTTTCATTATGGACCGCTTCGGAATTTTCGCGGGTATTACCGCAGTTTGCCTTGGAGCAGGGAGCGCGATCGCATTGATTGCCTCTCACTCGCAGCCACAAAACTTGCAGCACATTCGATACGAGCAAGATGGCAAGGAAATCGATAAGTCAACTTACGATCGCGAGTTCAAAAAGAACCCTGCATCTGTTGCTGAATGCACTCGCGGCAACGCTACGAGCGAGGTGCAATGCGCTGGAGGCTAGGGCTAGACAATAAACCGCGATCGCTTACTCCCGCGAAGAAACGGGCGATCGCTACTCACAACTTCTCACAACAAATACACGAACGGAGAAATCGAGATCATGGCTAACTCAATCGGCTATTACGGCGGAAATTACGACATTACTGAGATTAAGGAATTCGCAGAAAAATTCGAGGATGCAGCAGGCAATTGCAGCCTATCTGATAACGATCAAGCGGCATTAGTTGCAGTGCTTGGGGTTCATGCTTGGGGGTTGAAGTCCGGGCTTCAAGATGACTTCTGGACAAGCGTTTCAGACGCGATCGGGGACGGCGTTGAAACCTCAATGGAAAACGAATCGGCAAACGATCCAATGCTGTTTGCACTTGAAAGCTTATCGACTCTGACAGACCCGATTCAGTGTTGGGCAGTCATCGCTTGGTTAATTCAATGATCGACCTCAAAGACGAATTTATCCCACACCCGCTCGAACATATGGCTTCAGAGCGGGTGAAAGCAACAATGCAGCAGATTCGTAGCATCGTCGAAAATTCCGGCTTGGATGAAGACGAGTTACCTGATCTGCAATTCCTGGTAGAAGACCTTGCCAACGATTTAGAAAATCTAATCCCGGAGGATTAAACCGTGAGCAACTATCACCGTGATGATGGCTCGATGATGAGCGGGATTTTTGTATTTGGTTGCGTCCTGCTCAGTTTCGTCGCTGGCTACTGGGTGCGCGACCAGGGCGTTCTATTCAAGGTTGAAGTTCCCGCGATCGAGCAACGGAGGGCGAAATGATACGTTTTTCCATTCAATGTCTCGCGATCGCAATCTCGACAGGCGCAATCATCCAAGGCTGTCAGCCTGTCAGCCATAAGCCACAAATCGAACCGATTAAAGGCTTTGAAGTACCCACCGATCGTCCAGCAATCACCGATTCTGACCGGATTAGAAACAACACAATCCGACCGGATGAAGTTGAGCGAATCGAGCAACGGAGGGCGAAATGAGCCTACACAAACAGCTTTACAAGTCCTCTCGAAATCTTGGTATCGGGTTACTGCTATTCTCAGCCGCGATCGGTGGAACTCAGCTATTCATCAAAGCGGGAAAGCAGCACCAAACCGACCTACGAACCTCTGAGATTGAGCAGCGCGCCCAAATTGCAGAGAAGCAAGCCGATGCACAAGACAGAGAGGCTAAAGCCTTTCAGAAGGCAGATCAGTTAAACATTCATCGGCTGATTATCAACGATGTGAGCCGAGAGCAAATCAAGCCAGGGCTTCCATTTTGGAAGACGCAACCGACTCAAACTCGATTGATTTTCGATAAGTTCGAGCGCTGTGCAGGAATTTGGCGCGATCGCAAATTCACGCCAGACACAACTGTTTGCAATAACCCTGAACACCCATTACTCAAATAGGAGCAACACTCATGGCACTTCGTAGCGCTCAAAATAATTCAACTCAGACAAAGCCCGAATCGTCCACAGCACAGCCAGCAAAAGCGAATCACAACACTGAACCGACAGCAGATGAGTTATTTGGTTCAATGGCAGACTCGATCGCGTGGTTCTTCTCCCGTCCAGCCGCCCTTTATAAATGGTGTACGGCTCCGAGAGGAGGACAACGTATCTTTCTTGGCTCAATCGCAATTTACTTCTGGTTATGCAGTGCTGAGTCTTATTGGCAAGCACTCGCGATCGGCAATCACTTCTCGAAGACTGGTAAATTCGACGGCTCATATATTGCTGAAACTCACCCGTCATTCATGCCGAAACCGTTCAGTCCCAATAATGGCAACATTCAAAATATTGGGATTGCTTTTGCTGATCCAAACTTCTATGTGACGGGCATTATCTCGATCGTCATTCTGGGAGTTCAAGCCAACTTGCAGCGCGGCAAAAAATCTGTTGCCAAAGCTAAGCAGGACTACGAATCGGTGAAGAATTTCCGAGTGGGTGATGTCCCAAAAGAAGCGATCGACGTTGTTCACATTGAAGCGAGAGCCTACAAGCAAGCAGGAACAGCCAATCATAAAAAGATCTCAGGTGTGGTTCGAGCTTCCTATGTTGTGGACATTGCATCAGCCGTCGCACCGCTTTATCGGTTCATGTTCCTTAGTCCTAGCGCTTTCGTCACTTCTGCTATCTGGACTTACATCAATGTCTTTGCCGCAGAAAAGTTTGTGGCACTCTGGCAAGCCAATGAGGACATCGTGAAGGCTGAGTCTGAATCGAAGCGTTTCCCCAAAGTACTGAACTTTAGAAAGCCTTCTGCAAACAAATCTGAATCCGCATAGATATGACAAAGCGCGATCGTTGGGTGCGCGATCGCGTCTGTTCAAGTTCTCATCAGGAGTTAGCTCATGAGCCTAAACAAATTTAACCCTCAATCAATGCAGGATGACCACCTCCTGCCTGCAACCTTGCTAGAGATGGGCGACACGCTCAACTTCATTGAAACCCGTAAACATAGCCTGCGTAATGAGATCAAGACATCCAAGATTGATGCTGGAGTGGGCAAAGTCGCAGGGCTTGGAGGTATTGCAGGAGGAAGCGCGCTACTCATCCTCAGCAATCCGTTAGGCTCACTCATCATCGCAGGAGGCGCGATCGCCTATTCGATGGCAGTCTTTGCCCAATGGCTACAGACTGGAAAGCTTCAAATCATGCCATTGTCCAGCAAGACCCAAGCCGAGCGTGATGTTGAGTTGTCCAGTTCAACCGAAACCGGAAACGCTTACGATGTCTCTGCGATTCAGGGTGCGCGGGATTCGATTCGAGAGGATGCAGCCTACTTGAGCGATCGCGAAAAGATTGAGTATGAATTGCTCCACTTCTCCCCCGAAGGCTTGCTGTCAGCAATGAGCCATGTTCACCCAACACAACGATGGGCGTGCTATCAGTTCCTCATTGATGCGTTTCTCGCGGGAACGATTCAGAGTTACTTTGCGAATCCCCAAGCATTGCGAGACGTTCTAGGCAATCCTGCGATTTATACAAGCCATCTGCCAGAAGCATCGAAGCGCTTCCCCCAATATGGACTACAAAGCGCGGGTGCAATTGAAGGGGAGAAGGCGCGATCGTCTTTTCAACCTGTGGCAGTGCCCACAATCGGGACGAATACCCGATTGAATGCAGTAGAGGTGCAATCCTCGCCAATGATTCAAAGCGTCGCTTCTGTGGCTCAAAAACAGGCATCAGAGGACATTGCGAAATCCCTCGCTGAACATCTGCAATCGACTTTGATCGTCGGGCAACCTGGAGCAGGTAAAGGACTGACGATCGCGTATGCAACCCGCTGGATTAAGCAGTTGCACCCTGATTGCCAGATTTGGGCGATTGATCCGAAGTCAGATCCGGCAGAGGCAGACTACTGGAAAATGTGCGATCGCTTGCTGAAATGTCCCATTCGTCCGTTCACGCCTGCTGAGGATATGGAGGGGATTCAAGACGCGATCGATCACTTCATCGCAGAATTCCAAAACTCACATGCACCGATGAAGCTTCTGATTTTTGATGAAGCCTTGGCAGTCAAGGAAAAAACCGGGCGGTGGTTCAAAGGACTGATGGCAGGGTTTAACGCGCTGTGTTCGATGGGACGGAGTTCTAAGCAGTACGGATGGCTAGTGAGCCAATCACCGAATACTGACGACTTTGGGATTTCTGGCGGTACTCGAAACGTTTACAGGCGGGTGTTATTACTCGCTGCATCGAATCAAGGATTGATTGCGAATGGATCGACGTTCTTTAGTGGCAAGCCAACGCCATCACAACTGGATGCAACCGGGCGGGTATATTTCGACTCGATCGCAAATTCGTGGGGAATTACTCCGGTTTATCCCGACTTGGTTCGAGATGTTGCTGCAAAATCAGTGCCTAAAACAGAGCCAAAATCTCGCAGGGTATCACTCGAATCTTTAATGCAATCGACTGAAGCTGAACATCCGATCGAGCAGTTCTATCACAGCGATTCTGTTACATCAGACGATGCTGAATCTGACTCGTCAGAACTCGCGATCAGAGCAGAAATCAAGCGCTTCTTATTGGCAAATGGTGAAGGCTCAAAACCGAGAGATTTAGCAGGCAGAGCAAGAAAGCCTGTTAAAGGAATGTCTACTGATGACATCAAACTTTATCTGGATGTAATGACGCTCGAAGGCGAAATTTACGAGGTTGGTGGAACGTTCTTTGCTAACAGTTAATAACTCGCTGTATCGCTGTATCGGGTGTATCGAAACGGGGTGTATCGGCACTGTATCGACGAAGAAACAGGCTGTTTCACCGATACGATACAGAGATACAGCCAATACGATACAGAAGCCGATACAGGCGATACAGAATTAGACTGCTCTACGATCGCGCAATTAAACTATCAACAAATACCCAACTATGTGCCACAACTTCAGACAGAAATTAATCGCTAAAGGCTGGCAGTTCCTTCGATACGGGAAAGGCTCACATCAACTCTGGCAGCACCCAGAAAGGGGCATTGTTTCGATATCGGTTCGAGCAGGACGAATGCAAATCGCGAGATCTGTTGAACGCAAATTATTTGGACTTTGAAAAATGAAACTCTCTGAACTTTTGAATCAATTACTCGATCGCGGCTTCAATCCTGAAATTCTCAGCAGTGGCGAAATACTTTGCCGAATCAATCTAGATTTTGAATCGTTCGGCTTTACCCTCGTTCTCGGTGAATTTATTCGCTGCATTTCTTGGAGTGTTTATTCAGGACAGATTTACTTCGATCGCGTCTTTCCCAATTTGGAGCAAGCGATTTTTGCTGCAATGGTGACGGCAGGTTTGGATGATGCACGATTGTCTGACGTGATCGCTGATTTGCCACAAGCGAGATAAGCGCGATCGAACACATAACAGAGGAATAGAAAATGTCAAACCTGAACCGTCCAGTCGTCAACTTCAAGAAAACCTACTATCAGAGATCTGGCTCTCAAATTGTTGTTACACCTCCAGCAATCCCGATTGTCGATCGTTACCTCGACAAAATTACGATCGGCGTTACGCTTCCGCCAGACCTTCACCGTTTGCTGATCGTCTCTGCACAGCAGATGGATATTACAGGTTGTCTGAATGCGCTGATGAATGGACTAGAGGTGCATATTGATCGAACCGATGGCAATCCCACAATGCTTGCAGATTTGAAAATAGCTCAAGCTGGTTTGATGGGGTGGAAGGTTGCGATCGCATGGTGTCTGCGCGACTATTTGAAATACCCAAAAGTCAATGAATATCCGTATAACCGGAAGGATTATCGAGCGCTAATGAGTCACGGGGGATATGTCTACGCAAAGTTTGAATTGATCGAAGCACTTTTCAAAGCGTTCGACTTGATTGACGTTCCTAATCCTTGGCGTTGCACATTCTTGGAAGGGTTCACAATGGCAATGCTTGAAGAAATCAATCGATCTGTTCAGGCAAGGGAGCCGTCAACGAAACAAGTTCTCGCGACAACTCGAAAAGAAATTGCAAGTCACCGACAAATTGCAAATCGCCGACAAAAAGTAACCCCCTATCCTGACTCGACAGATTGGCGCGTTAATCACGATCTGTTTGTAGCAATTCAAACGATCGTTATCCCCCAGCCATCTGATAACAACACCGTCAAGAAAGCGCGATCGGCTGTAAAGCGGAAGTACAAAGCCTTCATCGCTGCGATGGAAGACTGGGCAAAAGATATTCAAGAAGATCCACAAAAAGCTTTCAGTCATGCGATCACAGATGAAAAAACCGGGCAAGTGTATGTCATCCAAAAGCGAGAAAAGGGTAGATCTGGACGCAAGCGTATGACCAATATTCCCGAAGATAAGAAAAAGCAATAGGAATTTCTAAAAATTCCCGTTTTTCCGACTTTCAACTTATATAACTGAAATAGTTACTATGTAAAGCTTTCAGCGTTTTCTATCCTGAGACGGGGATACGAATTTACTAATGGATCGTATATCGTGCTTTCCAGATACGAAAAAACCCCGGTTCGAGCCAGGGTTTGACAACATATATTCAACCGAAAATGGTACAAAATCTTTTGCGATCGCGATACCGCAACTCAATTGTATCGCCTAAGTCTAGATCAGAACAGTTTCTATCCAAACAATTAGAGCTTGCCGAACTGTGGGCATTGCCCACAATCGCACCGATTTTGACACTAACCGTTGAGCCAATCAATTCAGAGTTTGAAGGAGATCGCTACTGCCTGCGCTACGGCACATTCACGCTTCGACTTGAATTACCAAAGGATCAAGCTCGCGAACTATTTGATCGGACTGTTCGACTCGATTGGACTTTGGACGATCGCGGCGTTCCAACTGATATCGATCGAATCTGGGCAGCCGCACAGCAAGCGATCGGGGGAGGACTTGACTAATGGCTCTCTCCTCTCTGGTTCAGAAATCAGTAACAACTATCGAAGCCATCTACTGTGATGGCAGTGGAACCCGCGAAATGATTTGCGGTTGTGGAGTTGCTATCTATTTTTCTGATGGCACGATTCGAGAGCTTGGTTTCTGTACAAAAGATTTGGCGACAAATCAAATCGCAGAGCTTCAAGCAGCGATCGCAGCCGTAAAGCTAGCTATAGATTTCGGTGTCACCTACCCGATCAAAATCTACTCAGACTCCGAGTACGTGATCAATTCAGTAACGAAGTGGGGTGCAAAATACAAGCAGAATGGGTGGAAAACTTCAGAAGGAAAGCCAGTAGCAAACCGCGCTCTGATTGAAGAATTACACACCCTTGCGTCCAGTGTCCCTCTACTTCAGTGGGAATGGGTGAAGGGACATAGCGGCATCGAAGGGAACGATCGCGCAGACAGAATTGCTGGGGAATGCCGAAAGGGACGCAAATCAATTGATCGAATTATTGGAGTCCCGGCAGAACTTTCGACAGAGAGCAGCAATCCATCGATCGCAAAAGAAGTTGACGGTGGAGAACTTCACCAAGACCCGCTAAAGAAGAAAATCCTCTACAAAACTTTTGACGAGTTTGAAAAGGGGATTCGGAGCGAGTTTATTGAAGGTAGTGCAATCCATCCCGACTTCTTTGATGAAGGTGAGATCGAAATTGTTAGTGACACACGGATCAAGAATGGTGAACCTGTAGAAAATCCGATCGCGGAATTCTTGGGATGGAGCCAGAGCGACTCGCAAGCAGGATTTAGCAACAGAGAAAGCTACTTTGCTGCCTTGATGTTTTGTGAGGATGGCTCACGGTGGCAAGCAAAACTCAGCTATCAGAGCTGGGATTCTGAGAAAGCAAGGTACGGCAAGCCTTACAAAGCACCAAAGGGCAATGGTTCGAGAGCTTATCTACCTCCGATTCCCGTATCAATTCGTGCAAGAATCAGTGAAAGATATGAGGTTAAATTCCCCTCAGACGGCTCATTCTGGGATTTTGTTGAGAGTCACCCAGAAATTTCGATTATTGTCACTGAAGGCGGGAAAAAATCTCTTTCAGCAATCAGTCAAGGCTATGTCACGATCTCTCTCTATGGATGCAATGCGGGTTATTACAAGAACGAAGACGGCACGTATAGCCTAATCGACGATTTGAAACGGTTCTGTCAGGAGGAAAGAGAATTTATTCTTGCCTTCGACCAAGACTCTCATCCCAGCACCCAGAAGCGTGTTGCAGGTGCAATTCGGAGGATGGATACCTTGCTTCGCTCAGAAGCAGACGGTATCGGTGTGCGAGTTGCAGAATGGGATGGAGCGATCGCAAAGGGACTTGACGATCTGATTGTGGCTCAAAGCTCTGAGGCTTTTGATAGAGCGGTTTCAGAAGCTAAAGGACTGCTGGAGAAATCGACTTGGATTCCCAAATCCTGCGAAATCCTGACAAAACCTCCCTATAATTGGGCACGATTTCAAGCTCTCCCTGAATTCCTAAAGTCTGTTCCTGAGATTTGGGCGCAAGCGCCGGAAGCAACCGACCTCAAAAAACACCAAAAGGCATGGCTTGGACTGTGTGGAATCCACCTTCTATCGTCAGAGTTTCAGGAAGTTTTGGGCGTTGAAGTTGCTCGAACTGGGAAAGGTTTGAATGCTAGTCAGCTTGAGGAAAAAGCGAAAGAACTTGAGTCGATCGTATTCAAAGCAACCCGTGAAATTTTGGCAGAGCTAAGACGTTCTGATGATTTCGGGAAAATTGCGGAACTCAGAGGACGGTGCGTTTGGGCGATCGTTGGTTCAGATAAAATTCTGTCCGACTGCATGACCTTGGTGAAGCTGGGCGATCGGCTACGATTCAACACACTCAAAAAGCAAGTAGAACTTGACGGAAAACCTATCCAGGTAGGAACTGCCAGAGTCGAACTTACCCTTAATGAGTCGCTCCAATTCAAGACTAAGACTGAGTTTGAGGGAATTTTAGTCAAAGTAGCGAAGCGGAATTCCTATAGTCCGATCGTCGAATACCTCGATCGAGTCTCAAAAGAGCATGGTGACAGCATTCAAATCCTAGGCAAAATCGCAGAGCGCTACTTCGGACAACATGAGCCGATCTACAATTCAATGCTGAAACGTTTTTTGATTTCGGCAGTAGCCAGAGCTTACAACCCAGGCAGCAAAGTAGACACAGCGCTGATTTTGCAAGGCAAGCAAGGCGCAGGAAAATCGACATTTTTCAAACTGCTTGCAGGTGGAAATCAATACTTTGACGATTCACTAGGCAATGTCTCGGACAAGGACGAAAAATTAAAACTTCACCGAGTTTGGTTCGTTGAGTGGGCTGAGCTAGAGACAGTCTTCAGACGAAAAGATGTTGCTTCAACAAAAGCATTTCTAAGCAGTTCGACTGATTTTGTTCGTCCTCCCTATGGGCGGGATACTGAAGAGATGCTGCGATCGTCCGTCATTGTTGGAACCACCAACCAAGACGAGTTTTTGAGCGATAGTACTGGCAATCGTCGATTCTGGGTGATTCCTGTTTTGAAGGATATTGATACTGAACTTCTTGAAGCAGAGCGAGATCGCATTTGGGCAGCCGCAGTTGCACTTTACAAATCAGGCGAACAACATTGGCTCACTGATTTAGAGGAGGTTGCAGCTTCAGGAATTGCAGAACAGTTTCAAACAAGTGATCCTTGGACAGATCCAGTTTTGAGCTATACCGGTGATCGAGATTTTGTGACAACCAAGGAAATCCTTGATAAACCCTTGCAAATTGAGGTTTCCAAGCAGGACAAGGCTTCTCAAATGCGAGTTGCTGAAATCTTGAAGAAAGCAGGCTGGCAGCGCGATTCAAAGCGGATTGATGGCAAAGTGACCAAAGGCTGGGCTAAACCTGAATTAAATATCGTTCAGCAACTTGATTCAACTGAACCGCGCAATCCGAAAAATCCTGATCTTCCTGCTTGGGTAACGCTAAACGCGATCGCAGTCCACAAACCTACAGGCACAACTTTCTCGATCGTCAAAGTACCGAGAGGCAAGACTACAGGCGAATACAAACTTCAGAACGAAGCGGGTGAGAAGTACTTGCTTCGAGAGTGTGAGCCTTATCGAGAGAGGCAATCGGCATGAGTGAGCTGAATGAGCTTCGGCTGCATTGTCACAAATTAATCGATCGCATTGCCCGTAATCCAGGCGCGATCAAGTTACTGACGGGAGTTATCCCAACGCTCGAAATTTACGCAAATTACAAATCAAATCGACGGAAGAAAAACGATGTGGCTCACTCTCGACGAAACTTGCCAGAGAACGAAATTATCGGAATCGACGATCGAGCGGTGGATTAAAGATGGTTACTTAGTCTCTGGGATTCACTACGGCGGAAAAGGAAAACTGCGACGCTTTGATCCTGACATGGTTGATATCGCTGTTCGATTCCAGAGTGACCCAACAGCGCATGAACAAGCGATCTCGGCAAAAAGGAAAGAGCTATTTAGCCGTAAACGTGCCTAGTCGAAGTCTTGCAACCTCGGACTACCAGTTGAACCAAGATATCGATCCATCATTGTTCTAGGGCGATTTCCAGCGTATTTTGCAGCAGTCGCAATATCTAACCCATTTTTGATTTCATGGCTCCAACGAGTGTGACGGGCATTGTAGGGACTTCGGTACTCAATGCCTAATTTCTCTAAGGTTGGCTTCCAGTGTCGCTTACGAAAATTGGCGCGATCGATGCGACCACCTTTAGGGGAAGGAAACACAATCTCTGAATCAGAGGATCGTCTCAACTCTTGCAGCAACGCTTGAATTTTAGGACTAACAGGCACATGGCGAGTTTTCCCCGTCTTTGTGCCTTTAATTTTGCGCGCTTTTAAGTTATATGCCTGCTTGATGAATATCTCTGAGCAGTCCTCATTTATTGCGATCCAATCGAGTGCTACAGCTTCACCAATGCGGCATCCAACACCCAACATGAAGCGCACAAAGTTCTCATAGTAATTGCCTTGGAATGCCTCTAGAATCTTCCTGATTTCATCCAAGGTGAACGGCTTAGCTTGCTCTCTAGGCTCGACTTCAACCTTCAAATCAAGCCACGGATTGACATGCACCAATCCTTTCTTAATCCCCCAAACCCATACCGCGCGAATACAAGTGAGATTCATGTTTACGGTTTCCCCGCTTTGTCCACGCTCCTGTAAGTAGTGCATAAACGCGATCGCTTTTTTCTCAGTGCATTCGTCCCCAGTCATTGACCGTTGAAATCGAGTGAAATGATTCCGGATTGTTTTGTAGCGCTCGATCGAACTTGTCTGATCAATCGATAACTCAGCAGAAATATAGCGATCAAATAAAGCTTCAACTGTGATTGATTCAGAACGATCTAAACCCTGCTTGTATTTGCGAAGTGAATAATCAAAATTCTCGCTGGCAATGTCAAGTTCGATCGTCCTAGCGAGTTTCTCGGCTGCGGCGCGGTTCACTTCATTTTCGGCTCCAGCCGAAAGCGTGTACCTTTTCTGCCTGCGAATCTCATCAAAATACATCCACCGCAAACGGAACCGACCATCGACAACGGAAATTGCAACGCTCCCTTTTTTGGATTTTGCCATCTGTTACCACCTTGATTGATCAAAACGAAACGATCGTTTTCGAGGTGGTAACAGGTGGATCTTTAAGGTGGTAACAGGCATAGAACCCTTGTCTTGATTGGGTTTCAGTCAAGCTTGGTTTGTTGCACGATCGCACTTCTGTTACCACCCCGAAACCACCTCAAAACGACGTGGTAACAACTGAAATCCCTATGAATAAAGGTTTTCAGACTGCCGTTACCACCGTTACCACCAAAAACCCCATCTCTTACGTTTATTTTTCAAACTCTACCCGATCGCGTTGTTCGTTACTGAGGGAGTCATCCCAAACTCAGACCAATTTACGAACCTCTCTGACGATTTCTGAGGGTTTCAGACGCTACTTGTTGAGAATGGATCAACCACCCAACACTAGAGGATAAGCCCGAAAAACGTTGATATATCAGCGTTTCTAGGATATGGAGCTAAGGGGATTCGAACCCCTGACCCCTTCAATGCCATTGAAGTGCGCTACCAACTGCGCTATAGCCCCCCAAGTTATTATTTATCCTACTGCATTTACTCCGGTAGAGTTGCAAAAACTTGTTCAACAATTTGTTTCGTTTTTTCTTCTAACTGATTCCAATCGACATCGCCTGTTTCATCAATCAAATGGGTATCGATATCAACGGGATGCTCATCCAGCATGGGAGAGCGAAAACAAATTCGGTAGCATAATTCCCACAGATCGACTTTGATTTGGCGATCGTCTTTCTCTAAATGCAACTCATATCCAGGATATGGTGAAGGCATCTGAGACAATTCGGCTTCAATCTCTGCGGTCTGCTCTGGTGAAGCCGTCTCAAGCTGTTGTCGAAGCTGCAAAACCTGCGCTTTCGTCTCATCTGAAATGTCATCTGCCCAAATTTGCACATCCTGATAGGTTCCTCGCCAGGTGGAACTGTCCAACTGCTTGCGAAGATTATCAATCAGGCGGATAAAAGCAGGCTGCATTAGAAGTTCTGCCTGCTGCCAGGTTTCGATCGTTGCAAATTTAGGCTTCATGAGTTCAAAATATCAGCTTGAATTAGTGTAAGCGTCTGTCGGGAGCGAGACTCAAATTGATGAAAATTGTATTCTTTGGAACGCCTCAATTCGCAGTGCCCACGTTGGAAGCATTGCTGAAATCCAACTCGTTTGAGGTCGCGGCTGTCGTGACTCAGCCCGATAAACGGCGGGGACGGGGAAATGAACTGTCGCCTTCGCCGATTAAAGCGATCGCGCTTTCACACGAAATTCCCGTCTTGCAGCCGAAGAGTATTAAAAAAGATGTAGAGGGATTAGAGTATTTGCGATCGCTCAACGCAGATGCCTTTGTCGTCGTTGCATACGGGCAAATTCTGTCGCAGGAAATTCTAGATATGCCGCGATTGGGCTGTGTGAATGTGCATGGCTCGATTTTGCCGAAATATCGTGGAGCTGCTCCGATTCAATGGTGTTTGTATCACGGAGAGGCAGAAACCGGAATTACAACGATGCTGATGGATGCGGGCATGGATACAGGGGCAATGTTATTGATTGCGAAAACAGCGATCGCGCCGTTTGATAGCGCGCATGATTTGGCAGTTCGTCTTAGTACAATTGGCGCTGATTTGCTAATGGAAACCTTGTTGAAATTTCCGGAGATTACACCGATTCCACAAGACAACGAACAAGCCACTTATGCGCCCTTGATTAAAAAGCCGGATTACGAATTGGATTGGTCAAGAAGTGCGATCGAGCTTCACAATCAGATTCGAGGGTTTTACCCAAATTGCAACACTCAGTTTCGAGGAACTGGGCTGAAAGTAATGCACACAATTCCGCTTGAAGGAGAGTTTTTGAATGAATTTGAGGAATTGCGCGCGTTAAACTTGCCGACTGGAACACCCGGCGAAGTGGTCGAAATTGTCAAAAATTGGGGAGCCGTGATTCAGACTGGATCAGGGGCATTACTGCTTAAAGAAGTGCAGCTAGCCGGGAAACGCGCCCAGTCTGGATGGGATTTTGCGAATGGAATGCGGATTACCATCGGTGAAGCACTCTAAGCAAATCTAGAGCGACTCGATCGCGTCCGCAGGCCCTAATAATGAAATGTAAGGTTCACCAAAATACCGACAAGCAATTTCTTGGGCGGCCTCTGCGGAAACCTTCGCGATCGCGTCTTGAAACTGACTGTCGAATTCCACCCCTAAACCTAGCGTTTCATACCAGCCAAAAATTTGCGCCAGTTGCGAATTAGTTTGTTTGCCAAGCGCGTATTGTCCGAGTAATTTGTTTTTGGCGACTTGGATTTCTTCCGCGCTCAGCGGTGCATCACACAGTCGATCGACTTCTGTTTTTAAACCAGACAGCGCGATCGCAGTATTGGTGGGTGCAGTGCCCATGTAGGTGACAAAGTACGACGTATCTAACCGAGTCGGATAGAAGGCTGAGACTTCGTAGGCTAAGCCTCTTTTTTCTCGCAGTTCCACGAATAGCCGACTGGATAATCCATTGCCCAGATAGGTATTCAGCAATTTCAACGCAGCATAGTCTTCCATCGTTTCGGGCGTAACAGAAGGTGCAAGATAGCCCAGAATGACGATCGATTGCTGTGTATCCTGTGGAACAGCGTTGCGAGTCGGATTAGAAGCGACGATCGGTAAATTCAGATTCGGCAAGGGAACTAAGGGCGCGCGCCAACTGCCGAGAATTTCTTCAACTTGTGAGACTGCTTCTTCGGGTGTAATTCGTCCTGCAATGCTAATTGTCAGATTATCCGGACGAAAATGGGTTTGATAGTAGTGCTGTAAATCTTCGCGCTTTAGATTGGCAACGGTTTCGGCTGAGCCTAAGCCTGAGAGTGCGTAAGGATGATCCCCATACATGGCGTGGCGTAAGCGATCGAGTGCCACTGTAAAGGGTTGTTCTTGCTGAGATCGAATTGCTTGTAACGCTAAGCGACGTTCGAGTTCAACTTCTGATTCTGGAAAAGTTGCCGATCGCAGTAGTTCTCCTGCTAATTTCAACATTTCGGGAAAATCAGCAGAAACCGTTTTGATGCTGAGCAAAAAGTAATCTGAAGCCGCATCCGTACTCAGGCTCGCTCCGATCGATTCAACGCGTTCGGCAATTTCTAGAGACGAATGGTTTTCGGTGCCCTTCGTCATCACAGCGGCAACGAGGTGGGAGAGTCCAGCTTGCTCGATCGACTCCCAACGGCTACCCGCTTTGAAGAAAAGCCGCGCTGCAATGATGTCAGCAGACGGATTTTCAGTGACCAGCACGGTGATGCCATTGTCTAAAACCGTGCGATGAATGATGCGATTATGGGGCAAAGCAATAGTTGAAGTCACGATCGTTCTTAAAATTGACGTGTGTTGATTTTAGCAATCGGTCGGGAATCTGCCTTCTCGAATCGATTCGCGGCGACTCAAATCAAGTCTGTCTTGATAGACTCGAAGCGCGAATTCGATGAGCAATGCGATCATTAGTCGCCCGGTGTGACAACGATCGCCGCATAGTGATAAGGCGAAAGATATTGGCTGGCTAAATCGCGCAAATCTTCAACCGTAAAGGACTGAATCAGATGCGGATAAGCCGCAGCAGCAGTAATTTCTGCCAGCGAATGGTAGTAGCCATAGAGTCCGGCAAGTTGTCCAGGCGTTTCGATCGAGAACGCATAATCGTTACACAAAAGCCGCTTGGCGCGATCGAGTTCGGCTTGAGAAATGGGAACTGTCATCAATTGCGATAAGCGATCGCAGATCAAGGCTTCTACCCGTTGAAGATCGTCGGCATCTAACCAAGCCGCGATCGTAAACAAACTGGAATCACGCTGGAGCGAGAAACTACAGTCAATTCCCTGCACTAAATGTCGCTCTTCTCGAAGCTCTTGTACCAACCGCGAGGTGCGTCCTGCTCCTAAAACGGCTGAGATCAAGTCGAGTCCACATGCTGCTCTGAGCGGATCTTGCTGATTCGCTTGTTCAAAGCGTTTCCAGGGGAGCGTTTCGTCAACTTGCCCTACCGGAGCTTCCACACCTGGAGCCATCCAAGCCATTAATAATCTTGCCTGTTCTAAGCGAGGCAATTGAATCTCTTCACGGCGAATCGTTGTAATCGGGGGTTCTGCCTCGGCGATGTGAATTCGACATGCGTCTGCCTCTGGGAAGGTGTGAAAGGCTTGCTCAACTTGCTGTTTCACATGGTCTAGTCGAATGTCGCCTGTGACCACGACCGTCATATTTTCAGGCTGATAATGGGTGCGATGGAACGATCGCATTTCTGCTGCGGAGCGTCTCATCAAACTTTCTTCTGTGCCCAAAATCGATCGCCCATACGGATGTCGCTGATACACCAATTCCGCGAGAAATTGAAATGCGATCGCGTCTGGATTGTCATAAGTCTGCAAAATTTCTTCTAAAACGACTTCCCGTTCTCGCTCAAATTCGTCTTCGGGGATCGCGGCATTTAAGAGCAGTTCGCCTAAATACGGCAGAGTGTCGGCAAAGTCTTGTGCCGCAGTGGTCATGTAGAAATGCGCGTAATCATAGCTCGTTGCAGCATTCGTCATGCCGCCCCGTTTCTCGATCGCTTGATCAAATTCGCCCGGTGCAATTTTCTCGGTTCCTTTGAAAATCATATGTTCGAGAAAATGCGCCATGCCTGACCATTCATCCGGTTCTACAATCGAGCCTGCATTCACCCAGACATCGATCGCAGCAATCCCGGTCGTCGGCAAGTCATGATGAATCAGCGTTAAACCATTGTCGAAGCGATGAACAGTCGCAGGCACGAAAAGAGCGTTTTGGGGCGATCGATAAATGTTCAAGGGCTTAATTGAAGAACGAAGGTTTGGGGATCGATTTCTTAAGAAAGCAGATTGTGATCTAGAAAACTGACAAGCCTGCTTCAAATATGAAAAGCTTAAGAATCATGCAACATCTTTGAATAATTCAGGATGAATTTCTTGCGTCAAAGTGCAGAAGATAAATCGTTCAAAAGATAGATCTCAATTAGATCATTCATTGCACAAAACCCATTGCAAAACACAGTTCAGAATATATTTTTGATAAAACGTAACTTTCGGGATATGGGCGTTTAAAAATAAAAACTCCCCTACTAGGTTCTAGTAAGGGATCAAGAAGTAGGATACCGCAACGCCGTCTTACCTCAGTTTTTGACCTGGTTAAAACCAGGTGGGTGTCGAAGTGGCGGATATAAAGTTTCCGGGTACAAGCCCGGTCTACTGCCATCAGCCTTTGTAGACTCCCAGATTCAAAAAACATAGATCATAAAACATTGTTGGCAGTCACCAACGCCGCAGCAAATCCTTCACTTATTCTAGCGGGTCAATCCGAAGTTGGGAAGCAGGGAGATTTTGGATAAAGAGAGGAAATCAGTTTTGGCAGCGATCGCCCATCTAGAGGGATGGAATGTCTTTGCGAGGTTGCAACTTTAGCCCTCTAACCGAGATTAGCCGTTCGCCGATTTGTCAGAGCTTCAAATCGCACTACCAATCCTCTCGCAGAATTGACCAGAGTTTCACATCTTCAAAGACTTCTCCTTTACGCACTCTTTGACGGAGCACGCCTTCTTGCACAAATCCATTATCTTGAAAGAGTTTTCCAGAAGCCGGATTTCTCACCAGATGATAGGCATCAATTCGATTCAGGTTTAAGTTTTCAAATCCAAAGCGAAGTATAGCTTGTAAGGCTTCGCTCATATATCCTTGTTCCCCAAGCGCAACTGCCAGCCAAAACCGCAGTTCTGCCCGAGCATGTTCGAGTTCGATCGAGCCAATTTCGATCACGCCACATAATCCTGGTTCAGCTTTACGCTCAATCGCAAAGGCAAAGGATCGTCCTGCCTCAGCCGCCGCAATTTGTGCTTGGATGTATCGTTCTGCCTCGCCTTCAGGATACGGATGCGGCAGCGAAATCATCATATCGGCAACTTCACGATCGCTTGCTGCAGTCTGGAGCGACGGCGCATCTGCTAGAGATAGAAAGCGAAGACTTAATCGAGGTGTTTCTAGGGGAGCGTGAGTTAGCATGAAACGCTTTCAGTTCGATCAACTGCTATGGGCAAATCCTACCACTGAAAAAGCCGAGTGCTCCTTTAATGCCGATACCAAATCTCTTCGATCGTGCTAGCAATCTCTAACGCTTGTTGCCTCAGATCAGTCACATCGTCTAGTAAAACCGTGACATGTCCTAATTTTCGACCTGGGCGTGATTCAGATTTGCCATACCAATGCACAAACGTGTTGGGCAATTGAGCGATCGCGTTGCGTTGTTCTAAATACTCGCTTTCTGCTTGCTCAAATCCGAGCAAATTTACCATCAACGCACCCTGACAATTCAAGGCTGGACTGCCCAAAGGCAAATCGCTCACGGCTCGAAGCTGTTGTTCAAATTGTGAGGTTTCACAAGCATCGATCGTGTAATGTCCTGAATTGTGCGTTCGAGGTGCAATTTCATTGACAAGAACGCGATCGTCTTTTGTCAGAAATAGCTCAAACCCGTAAATTCCGACGACATCGAGCTTTTCTAGTACTGTTTGAGCAATTCGGTGAATCTCTTGCTGAACATCTTTTGAAACTTCAGCAGGCGCAATCACTCGACGACAGACTTGATTTTCTTGCTGCGTTTCCACAATCGGATAGATTGCGATTTCACCCGAACTTGAGCGAGCCGCCATCACCGCTAATTCGCGATCGAACGGAATGAATTCTTCCAGCACGATCGGCACATTCTGCAATTTCTCGATCGTTGCTTCCCAAGTTGCCGCATCGCGAATGATAAATGTCCCTTGTCCGTCGTAGCCTAACCGACGAGTTTTTAAGACCACCGGAAATTCAACATCTCGCTCACCAAGTAACCAGAAATCAGGAGTCGGGAGATCATAAGTTTTGAGAAATTCCCGCTGCACATACTTATCCAGCAACGGTCGCAATGCAGACAAGCTAGGGCGAAAGGTCACATTCTGAATTTTAGCGAGCGCATCGAGATCGACAAATTCATTCTCAAACGTAATCACATCGACATGCGTGCTTAAAACCTCGGTTGCACTGGCATCGTTCACCCGCGCAAACAGCGTTTCTTGTGCTACCGACACGGCTGGATCACTCTCATTTGGGGTTTGCACCACCAATGTTAGATTCAGCTTTCTGGCTGCCTCTGCCATCATCCAAGCTAACTGTCCGCCGCCAATCACACCGACTCGGTTCATACTTGCCTCCTAAGACGGGCAACCGAGCGACTCACGAGTCTCGACCCCAGTTTTTGAGTTCGTTCCTTGAGCCACCTTGCACAACTCTCGAATTTGATAGCGATCGAGAATTGCCCCCGTAAAATCTGCCCCAGTGATATTAACATTCAAGAATTCACTACGCAGCAACATTGCATCCGTTAAAATCGCATCGCTCAGATTCACCCGCACCATTGGAACTTGATCGACCATTGCCTGTTGCAGATTTGCACCATGCAGATTCGTCTCTGTCATATTCGATGCACTCATCGCAGCCCCGGACAAATCAGCATTCGAGAAATCTGCATCTGTGAGATTGGCATTCGTAAATTCTGCCAATCTCAAGGTCTGACCTGAAAAATCCTGCCCTTTCACATCTGCATTGCTATAAGACAAAGGCGGGCGATATTGCTGGTCGTAGCGTTTTCCTACGATGGGATCAGCACTAGCGCTTGCCATGATCCAAACGCTACAGATGAGAGTCAAGCATACGATCGCGATTCGCCGTCCCATAACTATCTTGCCGATTCAACACCCTTCACTGTAGCGAACTTTCCGCGATCGCAATCGTCACTCCTTGGATCACTTGTTTCGGCACTTTCAAAATTTGCGTTTGCGCAGCACACATTGCTGCGGCTTCTGCCACACTCGGCGTTTGTACAGTCATCGCAACTTGTAAAGACGGATTGGGAACCGCGATCGCACTCAGCCGATCTGCGGAGAAGCATCGTAAGGGCAAAGCGTGATCTCGACAATATTCGACCAGTCCAATTTCATCAGATTTACGATCGAGCGTTGCAATTCCTGCGATCGTCCTATGCTCCAATTGATACAGATCGAGAACTTGATCAATTGCAGTTTGAATGATCAACTTGGTCGTGCCTCGACGACAGCCAATCCCAATCCAGAGACAAAGCGGCGACTGTTTCAGGTTAAGCCAATTGTCGAAAAGTTCTTGAGTACGGATTCTCACTGCAGCCAACTTAGTGCAAAATAGAACAAATTAGGGTGCGTTGGGTACGGAAAATGACTTGTCACCAACGTTTTAGGGCAAAAAAGATGCAAGTTTCTAAGCAATCGGCTCTCCCCCTCCTTTTGACTCTAGCAGCAGCAGCACTCACCACCGGATGCGATGATGTTCGCGATGCAGTTCGTGCTTCTACTCCAGAACTTTCAGCAGATCTCTCGCTTGGTGATCCTGCTTATTACGTCAATTTAGGACACGAACTGCAATCGAGTCGCAAATACGAAGAAGCGATCGCGGTTTATCGCAAAGCGATCGTGCTCGACATGGAAAACTCTGAAGCCTATAACGGTCTGGGACAAGCACTGATCGAACAACGTCGAATTGCAGAGGCGATCGCCGCCTATCGCCGCTCGATTGAAATTAATCCACAAAATGCCTCTGCCTATGCCGGATTGGGCAATGCCCTAGCCGATCGCAGACGCAACGAGGAAGCAATCGCAGCTTATCGCCGCTCGATCGAGGCGAATCCGAAGCAGATGATGGCTTATGCGGGTTTAGGGAATGTGCTGGCAGAGCAGAAGAAAATCCCAGAAGCGATCGCGCAGTACGAACAAGCCTTAAAAGCACCTGAGCAAACCGAGAAAGCGCAAGCGATCGCGTATGTCGGATTGGCACGAGCCTTGCAGACTCAAAATCGCACAGAAGAAGCGATTAATCTCTATCGCAAAGCGGCTCAAGTTGCGCCGGACTATGCGTGGGCACATATTTTCCTCGGTCATGCTTTGGCAAATCAGAATCAGTTCGATGCCGCGATCACAGCTTACCGAGAAGTGCTGAGCCAACCGAGTGAGCGCAAAGGCAATCTCGGCAATACCCATGCCATTGCACTGAATGGATTGGGTTCTGCTTTGCAGCGGCAAGGAAAACTCAGAGAAGCGATCGCGCAGTATGAAAAAGCAGTCGATACGGATCTCAACTACGAAGCCGCACAGAACAATTTGAACCGCGCCAAACAGCGTCTCGCTCAAGAAGTTTCCAAAACAACTTCGGCTCGGAGTTAACTCGCCGCATAATGGCAGAGGTGACTTAATTCCGATGCCTTATGCGAACTCTGGCTGAAATCAACGAGAAAATTCAACGCGGAAGTGCGATCGTACGAACTGCCGAAGAGGTGAAAGCTCAAGTGGCAGAAATCGGAGTCGCTGCAACCGCAAAGCTCGTTGATGTCGTAACGACAGGCACGTTCGAGCCAATGGAGTCTTCGGGGGCAGTGTTGAACTTAGGACAAACTGATCCCCCGATCAAAATTCGCCAGTGTTGGGTCGATGGAGTGCCTGCATATGCCGGATTTGGCGCAGTCGATTTGTATTTAGGTGCGTCGCAGGTCGTGGAGTATCCGGGCGGATCAGAGCCGTTAGATCATGACGATCGAGAATCCCCAGATGCAAGACAGCGACAGCGCGGTGGAGGGCATGTGATCGAGGATCTGATTGCCGGACGATCAGTGACGTTGCGAGCGGTCGGCCAGGTCACGGATTGCTATCCGCGATCGTCATTTGAGACCAGCATTACTCGCGACACAATTAATCAATTCTATTTATTTAATCCCCGCAATCTGTATCAGAACTTTATCGTGGGCGTGAATGGCGGCGATCGCCCTTTATTTACGTATTTAGGAGCGCTACAGCCCCAGTTAGGCAATGCCGTTTTCTCAAATCCGGGCGCAATTTCGCCGCTGTTGAACGATCCAGATTTGCAATTGATTGGCATTGGGTCACGAATTTTTTTAGGTGGGGGAATCGGCTATGTCGCTTGGGAAGGAACGCAGCATTTTCCACTTCAAAAGCGCTTGCCCAATCGGACACCCATTGGACCCGCTTCGACACTTGCATTAATTGGTGATGCAAAACAGATGGATGCGCGCTGGGTGCGAGGCTGCTATTTCCGCGGCTATGGAGCTTCTTTGATGCTTGGGGTGGGAATTCCGTTGCCTGTGCTGAGCGAAGAGGTGATTGCCCATTGTGCGGTGCAAGATCAAGATTTGGTTGCTCCGATCGTTGATTTTTCGATTCCGCGCCGAGTCCGTCCCACCTTTGGACTGGTGAACTATGCCCAGTTAAAGTCTGGGAAATTAACGATCGATGGCAAAGTCGTGAGAGTCGCGCCGCTAGCAAGCCTTTATCTGTCCCGCCAAGTTGCAGTCGAGCTAAAACACTGGATTGAGGCAGGCACGTTCACATTAACTGAAGCTGTTGCCGCCATTCCCCACGATCGCGCATTTATTCCCCAAGATATGCGAGGGATGTAAATCCGTTTGGTGACAAATTTTGAATGGGTTGACCTGAGGGGAGACAGGAGCGCTACACTGCGATGAAGTTTGACTAGGTAATTAAAGATATGGATACGAAAGCCGCAGTCGCCTACAAAGCCGGAGAGCCTCTCAAGATCGAAACGGTGCAGTTAGAACCCCCAAAAGCGGGAGAAGTTTTAGTCGAAATCAAAGCGACTGGGGTCTGTCATACCGATGCTTATACGCTGTCTGGTGCTGATCCTGAAGGCTTGTTTCCAGCCATTTTGGGACATGAAGGCGCAGGCATTGTGGTGGAAGTGGGAGCCGACGTAAAGAGTGTTAAGCCTGGAGATCATGTGATTCCGCTTTACACGCCAGAATGTCGCAATTGTGAGTACTGTCTCAGCGGCAAGACAAATCTTTGTCAAGCGATTCGATCGACGCAAGGAAAAGGGGTGATGCCCGATGGCACTAGCCGATTCTCGATCGGGGGAGAGCCAATTCTGCACTACATGGGCACTTCAACCTTTTCAAATTACACCGTTCTGCCAGAAATTGCCGTTGCTAAAATTCGCGAAGATGCTCCCTTCGAGAAAGTCTGCTTAATCGGCTGCGGTGTGACCACTGGAATTGGAGCCGTGATCAATACTGCCAAAGTCGAACCCGGTGCAAATGTAGTGGTCTTTGGCTTAGGTGGAATTGGGCTGAATGTGATTCAAGCGGCTCGTATGGTCGGCGCGAACATGATTGTGGGAGTCGATCTCAATCCGAGCAAACGGGCTTTAGCCGAGAAATTAGGGATGACTCACTTCGTCAATCCCAGCGAAGTAGAAGGCGATATCGTTCCGTATTTAGTAGACCTTACAAAAGGTGGAGCAGACTATTCGTTCGAGTGTATTGGCAACCCCAAAGTCATGCGACAAGCCTTGGAATGCTGCCATAAAGGTTGGGGAGTTAGTGTGATTATCGGAGTCGCTGGTGCAGGGCAAGAAATTAGTACTCGCCCCTTTCAACTCGTTACTGGGCGGGTTTGGAAAGGAACAGCATTTGGTGGGGCAAAAGGTCGCACAGATGTACCGAAGATTGTGGATTGGTATATGGATGGCAAAATCAACATTGATGATTTGGTGTCGAAAATTTTACCGATCGACGATATCAATCAAGCCTTTGATCTGATGCATCGAGGCGAAGTCATTCGCTCAGTCGTAACGTTCTAAAAGTAACAAGCAGCTTGCAATGGATTTAGTTAGTCAAACCAAATGCTTCGGAGGCTCGATCGAGGTTTATTCTCATGCCTCGATCGCTTGTCAGTCTCCGATGAAATTCTCGATCTATTTGCCGCCCCAAGCAAAAGCGCGATCGCTGCCAGTGTTGTACTTTCTCTCTGGCTTAACCTGCACCGAAGAGAATTTCATGGCAAAAGCAGGCGCACAACAGTTTGCCGCAAAGTATGGGCTGATCTTAATCGCGCCAGATACTAGCCCCCGCAACACCGGAATTGCGGGGGAAGATGAGGATTGGGACTTTGGAACTGGCGCAGGATTCTATGTCGATGCCACGGCTGCACCTTGGAGCCAGCACTATCGCATGTATAGCTATATCGTCGATGAACTCCCAGAGTTAATTGGTGAAAACTTTCCAGTCTTACGCGATCGACAAAGCATCACCGGACATTCAATGGGCGGACATGGTGCATTAATCTGCGCCTTGCGAAATCCCGATCGCTATCGATCGGTTTCTGCCTTTGCACCGATTTGTGCCCCGATACAATGTCAGTGGGGACAGAAAGCATTCTCAAATTACTTAGGAGCAAATCAGAACGACTGGCGATCGTATGATGCGAGTGAGCTAGTTCGAGTCGGACAATTTCCCGGATCGATTCTCATCGACCAAGGCAGCGAAGACAAATTCCTCGCGAATCAGCTTTTGCCAACCGTATTTCAGCAAGCCTGTGCAGACGTTGGACAATCATTAAATCTGAGAATTCAACCCGGCTACGATCACAGCTACTATTTCATTGCTTCCTTCATTGAAGATCACATTCGCTTTCATGCAGAAATGCTTTGACGGATCGGAATTTCAATCCAAAATTCAGTTCCCTGCCCCGGTTCAGAATGACAGTTTAGACTGCCCTGATGGTCTCGCACGACCACTTCATGACTGATCGCTAATCCCATGCCTGTTCCTTTTCCGATCGGTTTCGTTGTAAAAAACGGATCAAAGATACGCAGCTGAGTTTGGGCTGAAATTCCGCATCCATTATCTGCGATCGAAATGAGCACGCGATCGTCATGAAGTTGTTTTGTGCGGATACGAATTGTGGGATTCTCGACCGTTTCAAGCGCATCGATCGCATTACTCAGCAGATTCATAAACACCTGATTCAACTGCCCTGCATAACATTCAACTGCGGGTAATTCCGCATATTCCTTAATTACCTCGATGCTGAAATCTCCCCCGTTTGGTTTCAAGCGATGCTGCAAAATCAGCAGTGTACTTTCGATTCCTTCATGGATATCAACTGGCTTCATTTTAGCTTGGTCAAGCCGTGAGAAATTGCGGAGAGAGAGCACGATTTCGCGAATTCGTTCTGTTCCGACTTGCATTGAAGCCAGTATTTTAGGTAAGTCTTGGCGAACAAACTCAAAATCAATCGATTCGATCAGATCAATCACTTCTGATCGAGGTTCAGGATAAGCTGCGCGATAAGCGTCAAGCAGCCTCAGCATATCGATCACATAATGATTCAAATAGTTGAGATTGCCATGAATAAAGCTGACCGGATTGTTAATCTCATGGGCGACTCCAGCGACTAATCGCCCTAAGCTCGACATCTTTTCAGTTTGAATCAACTGCGCTTGAGTATGCTTCAAAGAATGCAGCGTTGCCTCGATCTGCTGAGCTTGATGCTGAGTTTGCAAGAGCAATTCGGCTTGCTCAAGTCCGATCGTCAACTGAATCGCAACTTGTTTCACAAATTGAATCTCATGCTCTGTCCAATTGCGCGGACGATCGCATTGATGCACACACAATAATCCCCACAGTTCATCTCCTCGTAAGATGGGCGCAATCAAATGGGCACGAATCGCAAGGCGCTCTAAAATTGCTAAATAACAAGGTTCGATTACGAGTGCTTCCACATCTGAGATCGAACTCACCCGACCATGCCGATATTGGTTTGCAAACCGTTCTCCAAAGCAATAATCTTCGATACGCGTACCCAAAACAGAGGAAAGTCCTGAAACCATATTTTCAGCAATCACCTGCCCTGTATTGTATTGACGATCTAAATCAAATTGATAAACGCAGACTCGATCGACATTCAACGATCTCCGAAGCTCTTCGGTTGCGGTCGCACAAATCTGCTCAACTTGCAGCGATTTCCGCATATTCGTCACCACACTGAACAGAACATGCTGCTGCTCAGTTGCTTTCTGCAATCGAGCCGTACGCTCTTGAACTTGAATCTCTAAACTGGCATTCAGCTTTTGCACATGTTGATGCGTTTCATATTGTTGAATCGCGCTTGAAAACTGATGAGCGATCGCGCAACCTAGCTCTAAATCTCCTGCTGTCCAAGGCTGAATTTGTCCCCGTCGAGATTCACACCACGCTTTAAAGGACTGACGCGGATAAAGCTGCCGCTCGTCGGAGCTAATTTGCCCCGCCCAAAGAATCTCAGTTTCAATTTCATCTCGAAAGATAGTGAGATAGCCAAGCAATTCTCGGCGATACCACAAGGGGAAAATCAGTACCCCTCGGATTTTGAGCGATCGAAATGCAGGGTAGAACTTTTGCAATGCTGGCTCTTGATATAGATCCGCGATCGCCCAAACTGAATCTTGTTCAGACTGAAACTTATCTTGCCAAGCCCTGTCTTCTTCGAGCAGCACAAATTCAGCCGTTTCGATACGCTCATCTCTAGGAGCCACCGGCTGGCTCCCACATTGAAACAATCTGACACAAGCACTCGGCAGTTTTAGATTGCGAGGAGAATGTTCGACTGCCAATGATGTGGCATTCACCCACAGTCGTCCCCCTGACCCTGCAAAGGCTGAAACTGCTGTTTCTAAAGCAGCTTGAAGTTCAATCGTCGAAAGCGAATGCAGTAAGCAACTAATGCGACGTAGCGTCGATTCGCGATCGGCTTTAGCACGCGCTTGTTCGATCAAATGATACTGAGCAATCGCTACAGTCAGCAAATCAACGACCATCTGCAGCGCACTCACTTGTGCGTCTGAAAACGATCTCGCTTCAGCATGGTGAATGACAAACAATCCCCAAAGCTTGCCTTCTTGCAAAATTGGGACGACCAGCGAAGACTGAATTCCCATTGCCATCAGATATTCAGCATGACAGGCGTTCAGCGGACGATAGCGGATTTCATCGGGTGCAGTAGAATCAATTCCCGTTTGTCCAATGCGACGTTCAGCCACATTGACAATCGATCGCGCTCCGGTTCTTGCAAACAGTTCGCGTGCTCCAGGGGGAATATCATTCGCAGGAAATGTTAACCCTAGCAGCGAAGGGAGGCGTTGTTCGCAAATCCACTCTGCGACTACGGTTCCCGTTTCATCAGGATTAAACTGGTAGATTTTTACCCGATCACAACTTAAAACGGCACCGATTTCCTGAGCGATCGCAGCTAAAAGTTCAGATAAACTTTTCGACCTCCGAATCCAGTGTGTCACTCGCCCAAATAGTTCTGTATTCGGAGATGAAACATTCGTCTGAAACCTTAGTGATGTAGAAAAGTCCTGAAACGTCTGATTTATCGAGAGTCTCATGTGAGACAAGAATGGCTTGGGCGGGGCAAATTGTGAGAGGCTTAAGTTCCTACACAAAAACAATCTCATGCAACTGCCCCATCTGTATCGTGAACTAATCGACCAATTCCGTCAATGGATTCAACCGCGTGACCAACGGCACTTAGAGGGCGTATCCGAAGCGGTTGCTGCAATTCTACAATCCGAGAGCGCCTGCTTGAATCATTGGTTGCCCTATTTGAGCCATCGCGGTTGTACCGCCCGCAGTCACCATGCTCGCTTGAATTACTTACTGACCAATCCGCAGGTCAATGCTGAAACCTTCTATGTTCCATTATTGCAGCAATTGCTCTGTGCCTTTGCCGGGACAGACTTGCTGCTGACGCTCGATACCAGTGTGTTGTGGGATCAGTTCTGTTGGATTGGGGTCTGCTTTGTTTGGGGTGGACGCTCGTTCACCTTAGCTCAGATGGTTTTGGAACATGGCAGTGCAACAGTTGCTTTTGAAGCTTATCTTCCTGTCTTAGAGCAAGTTTTCAGCCTGTTGCCCTCTGATTGTCGGGTGACGCTGCTGGCAGACCGTGGCTTTGAGCATGGCGAACTGATGCGGTGGTGCAATCGACACGCATGGGACTGGTTGATTCGGGCTAAAAGCAATCTCACGATTACCCTCGCTCCCGGTGTATCGCAGTCTGTTGCTCAATTGCTGTCTCCAGTCGAGCAGGCTTACTTGTTCCCGAACGTGACAATTCTCGAAGACATCCCCTGCCATCTCGCCACTGCTACACTGCCAGGGGGACAAGAGCCTTGGGCTGTCCTCAGTAGCCAACCCCCTTCATTACAGACGTTTGAGCGCTATGGTCATCGCTTTGGCGGAATTGAACCGCACATTAAAGACTACAAATCTGCTGCCTTTGACATCATTGGCTCTCATTTACGCGATGCCACAGGGCTTACCCGTCTGTTCATGCTGCTCGATATGGCAACGCTGATTGCTTTGGTTTTAGGCTTTTTGCTCGTGCGTTGCGGTCAACGCAAACGGCTCGATTCCCATCCAGAGCGAGGCTTGAGTTTTCTGCAACTTGGTTTGCGCTATCTCAAACAACTTCGTCATTTGGGTCAACCCTTGCCCCGATTTCAGCCTCTGCCACGTCGGAGTCCACCGACGGCATGTGCTTCTCAAAGTAAGCGCGATCGTTTAAATCAAAGGATTCTATTCTCCAAAGTCACCACGTTCTCATCGTGAGACAGCAAAAAGTTTTCTACATCACTAAGCGTCTGAAACTCATCGCTCGTCATTTAATTCCGCCCTATCCGTACAAGTTAACTTCTATAGAAACTCTTAACTAGCGTGTTTCTATTTTTAGCCTCAGTATGGGCAGAGTTTTTTGGAAATCTACATGCAGAACGCAGGTTTTCGACTAATAATCATTCTTTTTTGAGCGATTAACGACCATTCTTTTTTGAACGATAATCTTGACATTCATTTGCGGCTGATGTCATCACAACATAAGGATTAACAGCACATTTCATGTAATGATTATTACTAAAGAATTGACATTTCTTACAGGGAAGTCGAGCGAGTTCACGGCTAACTCTCGTCGATTTCTGGTTGTACTTCCAAGTATCAGCAATCACATAGATTAAGCCAATCCAAATCGCAATAAAGCATAAGGGAATCAGCACCATTCCCCCGTCTGGCTGAGGAGAATTCGAGGGGGTAGAAGTGCGTTCGGGCGGGATTTGTGCGATTTGAGTGTTGGCAGTTGGGCTAGGTTGTTGAGGAGATAGGTAGAGAGACATAAGGCTAGAGGGGACGCAAAAAGACTGACCTACTCACTGTTTTATCGATCGAGCTTTTTGACTATCTCTATCAAGGGGACTGATTTCTATCAATGTGGGTATATCTACAGATGGACTTGCTGAAAGATGTAACGCGGATCAAAGGTCTGATAACGGATGTGAATCGCAGGTTGCCTCGATAAGATGGCGCAAAACATTGGAGATTAAAATGATTCAGCGACTTCTCTTGAGTGGATGTGTCTTGGTGATAGGTGGACTGTGTCAGATGCCTGTCCAAGCTCAAACTCCAACCAGCAAACCTGCTCCAACAAGCCAGCCTGCGAATCAGACGGTGACTCCTGCCGAAACTCGCCAATTTGCAAATGCAGTCAAACAGGTCTTAGCGATCAGCCGTGAAGCAGAAAAACAGGCAACTCAGGCAATTCAATCGGAAGGATTAACCGAGCAACGGTTTGATGAGATCTTCCGTTCTCAAAACAATCCGCAGCAAAAGCCATCTAAACCCGTGGAAACAGGGGAGCGGCAAAAGTACGATCGTGTAATTGCAAAATTGACCCAAATCAGCAAGGACAATGATTCTAAGGTAGAAACTGCGGTGAAAAAAGAAGGGCTAGAAATCCCCCGATTCAATCAAATTTTCCAGATTGTCCGATCGAATCCCCAATTGCGCCAGCAGGTTCAAGACATGATTCGCCAATAGGCAGTTTCGACTACACTTCTCAAGTGCTGCATACCAGCCAATGAGCGTCTGAAAGGAATAGAACTCAGAAGATTTCTATTTAGTCTGCAACTTGATCAAAGCTCATCGGCTTTGATCAAGTTGGTCGATTTTTTGCTATCCCAAAATTTTACTGTCCCAAATAAGCCTCTAGTACCTTTGAATTGGATTGAATCTCAGCAGGACTTCCATCTGCAAGATTGGTTCCTTCTGCCAACACCCAAACGCGATCGCACAAGGACATAATCACATCCATATTGTGCTCAATAATCAAGAACGTTAATCCTTGCCGATTCCAGTACTGGATGTACTCACAGATTTGCTGAATCAACGTTGGATTCACTCCTGCCGCAGGTTCATCGAGTAACACAAGCCTCGGACGCGTCATCAACGCTCGCGCAATTTCCAAAAGCTTCCGCTGTCCCCCAGAAAGTGCGCCTGCATAGTCATTTGCTTTCGCTGCTAAGCCGACTGATTCGAGGATTTCCATCGCTCGATCGCGGTTTTCACGTTCCTCTTTGCGAATCTGACCCGCTAGTAACCAGGTGTTAAGAAAATTCTCCCCGGTTTGCTTCTGAGCCGCTAGCAGCATATTTTCGAGTACTGAAAGCCGCGACAACACTCGCGCTACCTGAAACGTACGAATCATGCCACGCTGAGCAATTTCGTGCGGTTGCAGTGACTCGATCGCCTCTCCATCGAATAGAACTTGCCCTTGATCGGGCTGAATGAAATTCGACAGTAAGTTAAACAGCGTTGTTTTTCCGGCTCCATTCGGTCCAATCAAGCCTGTAATACTTCCAGCGGGAACCTCGATCGCCGCATGATTGACCGCTTTAATTCCACCAAAGCTTTTGACCAATCCACGTGCAGAAAGGACAGGAGTACTTGAAGTCTGCATGATTATTTCCCTAGTGTCAGTTCGTCTTTGTTGCCCAAAATGCCTTGCGGTCTAAATCGCATCAACACCATGAGAATCAATCCAATCAACATAATCCGCAGCGCCCCAACTTGATCAGCCCCGAGTCGAAGAACTCCATCTAAATCGCGAGTAAATGCAGTGTAAGCCCAGTAGATGCCCGCTCCCAAAATCGTGCCTGCATTGTTCCCGGCTCCACCCAGAATCATAATAATCCAAGCTTGAAAAGTAACAATCGGTTCAAAATTCGTCGGATAAACCGTACTCAACTGCCAAGCAAAAAATGCACCCGCAATGCCTGCAATAAAGCCCCCAAGCATTAAGGATTGTAGCTTGTAGCTAAACACATTTTTACCTAATGCCTTTGCAACCTGTTCATCTTCGCGAATGGCTTTGAGAACCCGACCCCAAGGCGATTTTACTAATCTTTCTAATGCCCAATACACAATGGCTAAAGTAATCAGCGACAAGAACAACAGTCCATTGCGCGCTTGATTGTCCCGATAGTTATAGAGTGCTACCGCAGCCACACTGTACAGTCGCAGCGTCAGCAAAATCAGCACTCCTGATACGATCGCCTGAACCTTTTTTTTATGAGATAAGATCCGCTGCACCAATTTCCAAATCACAACTGCAAAAATTGGAGTGACGATCGCAATCATGCCAATCCGAGTCGCAACAGTGGGACGAAATTCTGCCAGCGGCAACGGAAAGTTTTGAACCCCAAATGCGCCTTTGGTGAGCCAACTCTCATTCAGCGCTACTAATCGCACTAATTCTGAAACCCCGATCGTGACGATCGACAAATAATCTTCGCGCAATCGCAGTGTTGAAAACCCCATCAATAAGCCCAACAATGCTGCCAATAGTCCGCCAATCAAAACAGCCAGGAAAATTGGCATTCCACTTAAAGTAAATAACGAAGTCGTATAAGCTCCCACCGTCATAAAGGCGACATGCCCAAAATTGATCAATCCGGTGTAGCCCCACTGTAAATTCAGCCCCAGACTAAAAATTGCATAAATTGCAACGGAGACAAGGAGAAACACTAAATAGCCGATCAATCCGGGATCAAATGAGAAAAGGTAATCTAGCATAAACATGAACTGCGATCGTGTAAGCAAATCGTACCGTAAGCGGGAACACAATCTGTCTTGATTCGCACCAGTTGAGCGGGATTTCCGGCAAATCGATGGGCATTCTCAAAGGGACTAGTTGCTCCTCCTTAGCTATGAATCTCTATCGCAACCGCGCGCACCATTTAATCGATCGCATGTCTGATGCTGAACTCGAAACGTTTTGGCCGGTTCTAGAAACAGCCTATTGTGATGCGTATATGTTGAAAGCGATTGCTGATGGCAGACGGACTCACAATCCGGGGGACACCCTAACGCGCGAGGAAGCGATGCAACTCTTACCGCTCCTCCAACCCACACCGCGCACATTATGAAACCGACGAAAGCCTCATCGGCAGGTAGCATGATTTTTCCAGCCAGGTTAGAAGTGCGCTACGATCGCGCCTTCTTAATTGATCTCAAAGGACTCGAAGCAGCAGCGATGCAAAAGCTGCACAGTTTTGTGTTTGAGGAGTTTTACCGCACCCATCAACTCCAAGATCTGCCCGAATTCCAACCACTTGAGACAAGCGAAATTTGGTATCGATTCACGGTCGAGAATTTTCTCATCAGCATCGAAGTGACCGGACAGATTATTAAATTCCTTCGCATTCTGCCTAAACCGAGCGTTTGAGTTCAATTCGTCAAACCCTTGCCAGCTATGCTTTCTAGGCTCTTTAAAAGATTTTAGTACCCTCGTACTAAATCTGTGTTATCCTGCTTGCGTTAGAGAGAGTATCAGAACACGGCATGAGTATTGACGACACAACCCAACTGATTCAGCTAATTCTCAATTCGGTGCTAATGCTGCTTGCCTGTGCATTTGTACTGGGTGGTCTACTTCTACGACGCAGTGTGATCGAAAATCGCCTGCAAATTACGAATATCGAATATTTTCAAATTCTCGATCGGTTTGAGCAATCCAATCGCCTCGCCATGCTGCAAAAGCAATTGCGCCATCTCCAGCAGCGAGTCAAGACCGCAAACAATGGCATTCTAGTGATGTACTACGCACTGACGCTATTTGTTGCGAGTACGCTGCTGTTGTCGATCCGAACGGTGATTAGTGCCGAATGGTTAATCACTTCTTCAATGGCAGTGTTCGTGGCTGGGGTTGGAGTTTTGCTGTTTAGCGTTGCGATCGTCTTGCTCGATTTGCATCAATCGGATCGTCCGTTTTGGCAAGAAATGCGAGATATCCTCTCAACAGATTTGCCCAAAAAACGTCGAGTTAAAAAAATTCGCGTTGCCCGATCGATCCGTCGCGTTGCAGTTCGTTAAATAGGTTCGCTAAACAGGTTCATTACGCTTCCGGTGCGATGACCTTGGCAGATTTGCCCGCAGCATCCACCACGATCCATCCGGTTGCCGTGTCGCTCGGTTCAGTCTGGCTCACCCGAAATGCGGTTTTTTCGCCCTTTGTACTAATGTAAAAATCAGCATTTTGAGCAGGCTGAACCATAAAACCGCGATCGCGTAAACAAAACATTGCCCAGCCTTTCAGCGTTTGATTGGCTGGGTTAAATGACACAGGAGGGTTATCAAATACGGTTTGCATCACTTGGATCAGTTGCGACATATTTCCCAATAGAAATCACTATTTTCAGCGTAAACGGTTATGGGCTGAAAAGATGGAAACCACTCCCTACTCCCTACTCCCTACTCCCCAAATTTGGTACATTGGTATTAGACCTTGGACGTTCGCCAAATTTGAGGAGTTAACTCCATATGTAGGGTTAAAGCTTCAAAAAATTTATAAATATAGCGTTCAAGATCGGTTACGCTAAGACTCATTCCTTCGCGTGGGTTGAGTGAATTATGTCTTTCGTCGGTCTGCACATTCACAGCGATTACAGTTTGCTCGATGGAGCTGGACAATTAGACAAACTGGTCGATCGAGCCGTTGAACTCGAAATGCCTGCGATCGCATTAACCGATCACGGGGTGATGTATGGCGCGATCGAACTCATTAAAACTTGCCAAGGTAAAAATGTTAAGCCAATCATTGGCAATGAGATGTATGTCATCAACGGCGACATTACGAAGCAAGAACGCCGTCCCAAATATCATCAAGTTGTCCTTGCGAAAAATACTCAAGGCTATAAAAACTTAGTTAAACTCACCACAATTTCACATCTCAAAGGCGTTCAAGGTAAAGGCATTTTCTCGCGTCCTTGCATCAACAAAGATCTCCTTGCCGAATATCACGAAGGGTTGATTGTGACGAGTGCCTGCCTCGGTGGCGAAGTTCCGCAAGCGATTCTACAAGGGAAGCCTGAAATTGCTCGGCGGATTGCAACTTGGTATAAAGAGCTATTCGGAGACGATTACTATCTCGAAATTCAAGATCACGGGTTACTAGAAGAACGAATTGTTAATCCTGAGATTGTCCAAATTGCAAAAGAGTTAGATATCAAACTCGTTGCAACGAATGATTCTCACTATGTGTCTTGCTATGACGTGGAAGCTCACGACGCATTGTTGTGTATCCAGACTGGGAAACTGATTTCTGAAGATAAACGCCTGAGATATACCGGAACTGAGTATTTAAAGTCAGCGGATGAAATGCGATCGCTCTTTCGCGACCATTTGCCGCAAGACATTATTGAAACAGCGATCGCGAATACCGTAGAAGTTGCAGACAAAGTTGAAGAATACAAACTGCTTGGAGGCGAAGCGAGAATTCCGAATTATCCAATTCCAGAAGGTTATACAGCCGACTCCTACATTGAAAAAATTACTTGGGATGCATTAGTTCAGCGGCAAAAGCTCAACTCACGTGAAGAAATCAGCCAAGAATATCAAGACCGACTCGTTTACGAGTTGAACATGCTGAAGCAGATGGGCTTCTCAACTTACTTTTTAGTCGTTTGGGACTATATCAAATACGCCAGAGACAATAAGATTCCCGTCGGGCCGGGTCGAGGTTCCGCAGCAGGTTCACTCGTCGCTTATGCACTGGGAATTACCAACATTGACCCAGTTCATCACGGTCTACTCTTCGAGCGCTTCCTGAATCCAGAACGGAAATCGATGCCGGACGTAGATACAGATTTCTGCATTGAGCGGCGCGGCGAAGTAATTCAATACGTCACCGAAAAATACGGCACAGAGCGGGTTGCACAGATCATCACTTACAACCGGATGAACTCAAAAGCCATCCTACGAGATGTTGCCCGCGTGTTGAACATTCCGCTGAGCGAAGCCGATCGTATGGCAAAGCAAATCCCCGTTTTCCGTGGCAAATCCACAAAGCTCAAAAAGATGGTTTCTCCCGAAGAAACCCCCTCGAAAGAATTCAGCCAAAAGTACCAGCAAGATCAAGTCATTCCCAACACCAATCCACCGATTACGTATCGACGTTGGTTAGACATGGCAATCCGCATCGAAGGGACAAACAAAGCAACCGGAGTTCATGCCGCAGGGGTCGTGATTGCGGCAGATCCATTAGATGAAATCGTGCCCTTAGAAATGACCAAAGATGGCGGTGTTGTGACCCAATACGCCATGGAAGACATTGAACAATTGGGCTTGCTCAAAATGGACTTCTTGGGGTTAAAGAACCTCACCATGATCGAAAAGACGATCGACCTAATCGAACAAAGCCGCAACATCAAACTCGATCTCGATACCTTGCCGCTCGACGATCCAGAAGTCTACAAGCTACTGGCAAGAGGTGAACTCGAAGGTATCTTCCAGCTTGAATCTTCTGGAATGCGCCAAATCGTGCGTGAACTCAAACCGGATGGGATTGATGATATTTCTTCTGTACTGGCGCTCTATCGTCCGGGACCACTCGATGCAAAGCTGATTCCTAAATTCATCAACCGCAAACACGGGCGCGAGAAGATCGACTATGCTCACGAAATCCTCACCCCAATCCTGAAAGAAACTTACGGCATCATGGTCTTCCAAGAGCAGATCATGAAAATTGCTCAAGACATGGCAGGGTATTCGCTCGGTCAGGCGGATCTGCTGCGTCGAGCAATGGGAAAAAAGAAAAAATCTGAGATGGAAAAGCACCAAGCCATGTTTGTCAAAGGTGCAAAAGAGCGAGGTGTCTCTGCCAAAGTCGCGGAAGAGCTATTCGAGCAAATGGTGTTGTTCGCCGAATATTGCTTTAATAAATCTCACTCAATGGCATACGGGTATGTCACCTTCCAAACGGCTTACCTCAAAGCAAATTATCCTGTTGAATACATGGCAGCCATTCTGACCATCAACAGTGGAGAGCAAGATAAAGTTCAGCGCTACATTGCAACTTGTCTGAATTTGGGTATCAAAGTACTTCCGCCTGATATCAATCGATCGGGCATTGACTTTACTCCGATCGGGGATGCGATTCTCTTTGGACTTTCTGCCGTGCGCAACGTCGGTATGGGCGCGATCGAAGCAATTCTCGAAGCCCGCAACCAAGATGGCAAGTTCAAATCCTTAGCCGATTTATGCGATCGCGTGGATTCCCGTGCGATCAACAAACGCGCCTTAGAAGCCTTAATCCACTGCGGCGCACTCGATTCAATCAATCCCAATCGCCATCAACTCGCAAGCGATCTGGAACTCGTGATGGATTGGGCACAGTCGAGAGCACGCGATCGCGCCAGCGGACAAGGCAGCCTCTTCGATCTCTTAGGTGCAACCACTCAGCAAGGCAGCTTTGAAACGGCTCCAAAAGCTCCAACAGTTGAAGACTACCCCTCTCAAGAAAAGCTCCGACTCGAAAAAGAAGTCCTCGGCTTCTACATCTCCGATCATCCGCTCAAACAATTGCAAGACGCAGCAAAAGTCCTCGCCCCAATCAGTCTCGGCAACATTCAAACCTGTCGAGAAGGTTCAACGGTCAGCGCCATCATTATGATCACGGCTGTCAAACGAGTCACTACCAAAAAAGGTGATGCAATGGCAGTAATTCAAATCGAAGACCTCACAGGTCGATCGGAAGCGGTTGTCTTCCCGAAAGCTTTTGAGCGAATTGGTAGCTTGATCGAACCCGATGCACGCTTAATGGTTTGGGGCAAAATCGACAAGCGCGACGAAGATCAATATCAATTCATTGTTGACGATGCAGAGCCGATTCAAGATGTTCGCATGGTGATGGTCGAACTCGATGCAAAAGTTGCAGACGATGCAATGGAACGTCATCGCTTAAAGACTGTTTTGCAGCAGCAAGGCGATCGAGACAAAGCCAAAATTCCAGTGATTGCGATCGTAGGTACACCTGTAAAAAATCAAATCGTCCGTTTCGGCTCCCAATTCCGCGTCCAAGACGAAGCTGCAACCGTCGATGCTTTAGAAAAAGCAGGCTTCAGAGCGCATGTTTCCTCATTAGTTTAGGATTGAGATCAGCCCTTGAGGAATTCACTCATGAGTCAGACGACAAACAATTTGCGTTGGACAATTCGCGATATTGAAGCTTTGCCTGACAACGAGTGGATTCGCTATGAAATCATTGATGGAGAATTGTTTGTGACGAGATCTCCTCACCATAAACACCAGCAAGTAACCGGACGCATTTTTGCTGTTCTCGATCAATGGTCAGTTGAAACTGGGCTTGGACAAGCTTCAATCATGCCAGGGCTGATCTTTTCAGATTCCGACAATGTTTCTCCAGATGTCACCTGGACAAGTCAGCAACGATATGCGCAAATCGTTGACGATGCTGGACATTACCAAGGCGCACCAGAGTTAGTTGTCGAAGTCTTATCTTCTGGGAGAGTGAATGAAGATCGCGATCGCTCTGCCAAACTCAAGCTCTATTCCACTCAAGGCGTTCTGGAATATTGGATTGTCGATCGCATCTCTCAACGCTTAGAAATCTATCGCCGCAACAATGCCCAACTCACTTTGGTTGCCACATTAGTTGTTGGTGATCAACTCACATCCCCTCTCCTACCTGAGTTTCACTGCGATATTGCCCGTTTTTTTCTATAAAGTCTGTGGTATTAGATGTTGCGTTGAAATTTGACACCTAGCAATTCCAAATCTGAAAACAATCCGGGAAATCCAACAAATCCCGCCCCAGACGGTATGCTAAATCACAGATTTGAGGAATTTTCATGTCCTGGCAGCGTCCAGATGGTCGGCAACCCGATCAACTCCGTCCCACCCGATTCGATCGCCGATTCACCAAATTTTCGGCAGGCTCCGTTCTCACCCACTGTGGCGACACCCAAGTTCTCTGCACCGTCAGCATCAAACCCAAAGTCCCCCGCTTCCTCGAAGGCAAAGGACAAGGCTGGCTCACCGCAGAATATCGCATGTTACCTGGAGCCACCCCCGATCGCCAAGATCGCGAATTTCTCAAACTCTCTGGTCGCACCCAAGAAATTCAACGCCTGATCGGACGCAGCTTGCGCTCGGTTCTCGACATGCAAGCCTTAGGAGAACGCACCCTGACGATCGATGCCGATGTCCTGCAAGCCGATGCTGGAACTCGCACTGCTTCTATTACAGGCGCATTTGTCGCACTGCATGACGCAATTGCCACATTAATCCAATGCGGAGAACTCGACCAGTCTCCCATTCGCCATCAAGTCGCAGCCGTTTCCGTCGGCTTACTCGAAGGCGAAGCCTTACTTGACCTCAACTATCCGGAGGACGTAAGCGCAGATGTGGATTGTAATGTGGTGATGAATGATGCGCTGGAAATCATCGAAATTCAAGGAACCGCAGAGCAAGGCAGTTTCACCCGACAACAATTGGATCAGATTGTTAACCTTGCCGAGAAGGGGATCAAAGAACTGCTACAATTGCAGCGCGAATCACTTGAATTCAATAAGATTTGTTGATAAAGCTCTATAGACATCGCCTGTTCTATGTATCAAAAAGTGTGCAATCTCACTGGCTCATTCGTAGAAAATCCAACGAATTGACAGAGAAAAGACACGTATCATAGTTAAAGTTAGGAACTGAACATTACACACCCAGACGCGCGATCGAGTGGACGAATCGGAGCATGTTTCAGCAAGATCATCTGTCGGTTAGTAGTAACCTTACAGTGTTGAACCACGTCCAGAAATGGTTCGAGAGATTCTGGTTTCAACACGATCCTCACTTTCCACGACGGGAAAATCAGCTTCACCGTCTCAATCTCGCTCTTGCAGAAGGCTTTACCAACGCCGTTCGGCACGCTCATTCCGGTTTATCCAACGAAACCCAAATTGATATTCAGGTTGCGCTGCATGACGATCGCATGGAGATTGAAATCTGGGACTGGGGACAACCTTTTGATCCCAATAATATCCGTGAACCCCAGCCTGGAACTCTTCAAGAAGGAGGATACGGCTGGTTTTTATTACGCCGACTCGCCGATGAAGTCAGCTACAATCGCCAAGGTCAGCGCAACTGCCTAAAAATTGTCAAATATACACCCGAAACCCGTCCTTCAGAAACTCGAGCCGCGCAAGTGTCCAAACTCTATTGAGAAGGCTAGACTAGGGACAGATTATTGTTACCGTCCCTTTACGGGCGATCTGCCCCTTTCGCGTTCCACCAGGCATAAGGCAATCCCATGATCAAAGGTTCTCGTCAATTCGCGCTCTCACTCCGTCTGACAAAAGCCAAATCGAAAGCGGCTAAATCCGCGATCGTTGGCTGGATGCTCCTGCAAAGTGTCCTGATGAGTGTCCCCGCAATGGCTCAAGCCCGCGAATCTCTCAGCTACACTGGATTGCTGAAAAAAATTGATGCCGGAGAAGTAGAGCGAGTCGAAATCGACGAAACGCAGCATGTTGCAAGAGTTCGGCTCCAAGGCAAAAAGCAGAGTGAACCCGATATCGAAGTGCAACTGCTCGAACGAAATCCAGAATTGATCGATCGCCTCCGCAAAAACAAAGTTACGTTTGAATCGAAACCCACCACAGACAATAGTATTTTGGTGGGTTTGATTGCGAACCTGCTGCTATTTATGCTGCTCATTGCTGGGTTGCTGCTAATTTTACGACGATCAAGCAACTCACCCGGCGGTCCCGGACAAGCCATGAATTTTGGTAAGTCTCGTGCCAGGTTCCAGATGGAAGCCAAAACTGGTGTGATGTTCGATGATGTGGCGGGCATTGAAGAAGCCAAAGAAGAACTTCAAGAAGTCGTGACATTTCTGAAGAAGCCAGAACGCTTTACCGCAGTAGGCGCACGAATTCCCAAAGGCGTTCTCCTAGTGGGATCACCTGGAACTGGCAAAACCTTACTGGCAAAAGCGATCGCAGGAGAAGCCGGAGTGCCATTCTTCTCGATCTCGGGTTCAGAATTCGTCGAAATGTTTGTCGGTGTCGGCGCTTCCCGGGTTCGTGACCTGTTCAAAAAAGCAAAAGAGAATGCTCCTTGCATCGTCTTTATCGATGAAATTGATGCAGTTGGACGACAACGCGGAGCTGGAATTGGCGGCGGCAATGATGAGCGCGAGCAAACCTTGAATCAGTTGCTGACTGAAATGGACGGGTTTGAAGGCAACGCAGGTATCATTATTATTGCGGCAACAAACCGTCCAGATGTTTTGGATTCTGCATTACTTCGTCCGGGACGATTCGATCGACAAATTAGCGTCGATTTACCTGATCGTAAAGGTCGCCTGAAAATTCTTGAAGTTCACGCCCGCAATAAGAAATTAGCCGACGAAGTGGATCTCGAAAAAATTGCTCGGCAAACGCCTGGATTCTCCGGCGCAGAATTGGCGAACCTGTTGAATGAGGCTGCGATTCTCACGGCACGTCGGCGCAAAGACGCGGTGACGATGCTAGAGATTGACGACGCGATTGACCGAGTGTCGATTGGGCTGTCCAAAAATCCCTTACTCGACTCGAACCGCAAGCGCATGACGGCATATCACGAAATCGGTCATGCCCTGCTGACCACGATTTTAGAGAATGCTGACCCCTTGAACAAAGTCACGATCATTCCACGCGCAGGCGGAATTGAAGGGTTCTCTCAGACTATTCCAAACGAAGAAACGATCGATAGTGGGCTTTATACGCGTGCCTGGATGCTTGATCGCATTAAGGTAATCTTAGGCGGTCGCGCCGTTGAAGCAGAAGTATATGGCGAAGATGCGATCGATACGGGAGCCGCAAGCGATATCGGCAAAGTCACACAAATTGCCCGCCAAATGGTGACAATTTTCGGAATGTCTGATCTCGGTTCAGTTGCCTTTGAAAGCATGGGCGATGAGGTGTTCTTAGGACGGAATTTGATGCCTCGATCAGAATACTCCGAAGAATTGGCAAGCCAAATTGATACCAAAGTCCGTGAAATCGCGAAGTTCTGCTATGCGGAAGCGCGGCGCTTAGTGAGTGAAAATCGTCCTTTAGTCGATCGCTTAGTCGATGTCTTGTTAGAGCAAGAAACGATCGAAGGCGACCAATTCCGCAAGATTGTTGAAGAATACCGCCAATCTATCCCCACCGCGAACGTCAGCAGTTAGGAAAAATAGATACACCGATTAAAGGCGGATGATCCGAGGATCATCCGCCTTTATTGCAGTTCGCGTTTACATACAAATTTAACCCGTCAGGCTTGAGGCGAAATGAATCAATCGCCTACTCGAAAAACTTACCCCTGCCGTGGAAAATGCGTCACTTCCGCATATCCACTAAAAATCAGCTTATCGCCCTCTGTATCGAGTCGATTCAACCGCATCGTTACCCCATCCAAATTAAATCGATCGAGATCCACCATATTGTTCAAAATCTGAGCAAACGCATTCGTCAATAACTCTGAAACTCCACGCTGGGCTTCAGGAATTCCCTCTGCCGAAAATTGCGGATTTTGAAACAAAATGCGACGACGACGTTCGATTCCAATCGTCGCTGTCAAAGAAATTGGCACAATACCATTCGGCAAACTCGCCTTTGCTAAAATCCGAATCTGATTCTCCGGCAATAATTTCAGCTCAACATCAGAAAAAGCAACAGGTTCCCCACCCGATAAATCCATCAGAGAAGACTCTGTAATATTTTCCATCCGGGGTTTCACCAATTCGGATTGAAATGCTTTGTTGATTCCAGCTTCAGTCAATATTACCTTCGCCACAGCCTGCGCTGCCTGCTTCAACCGAATTTTCCCAGACAATACCGAGCCAAAATCGATCGAAACTGCATCTGTTTCAAACCACATCTCCTCGACCCAAAATTCGCGACGGATCAAAAGCCCGCGACCGCTCATTTTGAAGCTGTCAATGCTCCCTTGCAGCAACTTACTCGATGGAAAACATTTGAGCGAGACATCCACATTCTCGCTCTCTGTAAATAGATGACGAATGGACTGACTCAGCACTGAATTGAGCATCTGCTCTCCAAAATCGGTTTGATTGGAAGGGGGCTTAAAGCCAGTAAATCCGCCAAACATAAGCACTTTTTATTTCTTCCTTTACCCATTATGTAACACAATATTAAGACTAGCAATCAAGAGTCATTGGGAGACATGATGAAACCCTTCAATGATCCAAATCAATCGTTAGTCAGGAATTCGTGTTCCCCTCGCCTGCATGAAAACTCTGTGAACTTAATTGACGCTACCCGGATATCTAAGCGAAATTACGGAAGTAGGTGATACATTACGTGTCACCTCGTCGAGAATTCGAGCAACAAATCAGCGATCACGCTTAGGTTTGTCTGAATCTTGCAGGGTTCGGTTGAATCTCCCCACAATTGGGTTGCATCACCTTCAACGTAATCAAACGACAACGAACTCACTGAACCGGGAATGCAGTGAAATCTGGAGGTGCTATGACAAGTATTAGCTGTGATACAACATTCAATCCGTCTCAAGGTTGGTTGGGACGTGCGATCGCGCTGAGCCAAAACGGCTGGCACGAAGCCGCGATCGCCTGCCTGGATCAGGCGAATTCAAACGATCCTGATACTCTACACTATCGCGGCTATATTCTGGGCAAATTGAAGCGCTACGAAGCTGCCATTACGAATTACGAGACTGCCCTGCAACTCAATCCAGCTGATCCGAAAGTCTGGTACAACTGCGGACGAGCACTGGCAAAACTGAAGCACTACGATCGAGCGATTGCTTATTATGATCGAGCGATTGAGCTTGATCCGACCCACCTCAAGTCCTGGTATCAAAAAGGCAAAGCCTTAGCGTATTTAGGTCGGTATGCAGAAGCACTCCGCAGCTTAGAGAAAACGGTCAATCTCCAGCCCGATTACTACAAGGCATGGGGCTACCAGGCGCAGATTCTCGGCAAATTGGGCAATTACGAAGATGCAATCAACCGCGTCGATCAAGCCATCAAATTCGAGCCGAACGATGTGCAGTTATGGAATTTCCGCGCCTATGGATTGTGGAAACTCGATCTTTACCCTCAAGCGCTCACCAGCATCAATACAGCGATCTCGTTGACACCAGACCGTTTCCAGCCTTGGTGTATGCGGGGCATGATTCTTGGCTCAATGGGCGAATTCAAGCAAGCTCGATCGAGCTTTGACGCAGCCCTTCAGATTCAGCCGGGTGAAATGTCAGCTTTATTCAATCAAGCGATCGTGCTGCGCAAATTGGGACAATTGACAACCGCACTCAGCTTTATCGAGCAGGCGTTATCGATCGATCCGCAAAACTTCAAACTCTGGGTGCTCCGCGCTTTGATTTTCTGGGAACTCAAGCAACCCGAAGAAGCGATCCAGAGCCTCGACCATGCTTTGATGCTGCATCTGAATCATCCTAAGGTGTGGCAATATCGCGGCACGATTCTCGATAGCATTCACCGGCATGATGAAGCGATCGGCAGTTACATTCGCGCCCTGATGATCGAGCCTTACGATTCTCAAGGCTGGATCTCACTTGGCTCAGCCCTACAAAGTGCTGGACGATACGAAGAAGCCATCGCCAGCTATGACAAAGCGCTCGGCATTGAACCCGATGATGCAGAAGCTTTTTACCACGAAGCGTGCTGCTATGCGATGCAAAACAATTCAGAATGGGCACTAGAGCACTTAAGACGGGCGATAGCGCTCGCTCCGGGTTATCGAGAAATTGCCGCCAACGATCGCGTCTTTGCGAGACTGCAGAAAGATTTGAGATTTCAAGCCTTGCTGCAATCGCGTTCTACCACAAGCGTGATGACAGGCTCTTGCTGATCCACGTTTAATCAAGTTAAAGATTGAGCATTGATTCAGAATGAAAAGGCTGCTCGTAATCCTTAGCAGCATTGCGCTAATGCTGCTTACCCTTCAAACTTTTTTCCCCGCTCAGGCACAAGTTGGACTCGTCGAATCACGACTTGCCCGAGTTGAATCAGAATTAGCGGGCATTCGCTCGCAATTAAGCCAACTCTCTGCCCTTCGTGCGAGTCCAGGAGTTTCAGTGCCTGCTCCGAGAAACGCCCTGCCCCCGCAACGCCCAACGAAGTTTACAGATGCTCAATTTGATCGGCTTGCCACCTTGGTGATTGAATCGCGCGATCGCATCGAAGCACTCGAAGCAAAAGTCGCCCAACTCGAAGGTCGCTAATTTTTCTCCGCAAGTGCAAGACGGCAAGGTATATTAAATTGCGCTTACCACAATAGACTTTTCTCTGGAACTAAATTCAGAAAAACTCTATCTTGTTCAACAGCACGCAGTATTTCTTACATACAGTAATTTTTTAGGCATGAAGAGGTTCTTTCAAGCATTTGCGATCGCGATTATTGGACTATCCGGTTTCTTAATTGCGATGCAAGCCGGTCAAGCATCCTGGCTAGACGGCATTCAAATCCGGAATTCGCCATTACAATTGATCGCACAGCGTCAACCCATTGCCGATACAACTGACCTCTTATCCAGTGCTTGCGCAGTTAAACCAAACCCGAACAAAAATAAACTGAGAAATCTGCCTGCCATTCGAGGCACAGTCCCTTTGACTCGTTTCCGACAAGAGTCTCCAGACGCTGATTCTACTTATCGTCCCAGAGAAGAAGTTGCACTCGCCCATCCTTCTAACTTTGGACGACGATTCACCCAAGATTTATTCGGTCGCCCTGTAGACAATGAACCGATCGTGGTTCTGCACGAAACAGTGGGTTCAGGCAGTTCTGCGATTAATTATTTTCAAACCCCGCATCCGAGAGATGATGACCAAGTCAGCTATCACGCCCTGATTCGGGAAAATGGCAATGTTGTCTATTTAGTTCCGCCTGAGCGACGCGCTTTTGGGGCTGGCAACTCGATTTTCAACGGTACAAAAGGCGATGAAGCGGTTAAAACAAATCCGGTATTTCCCCCTTCAGTCAATAACTTCGCCTATCACATTTCGTTAGTCACACCACCTGATGGTCGGGGAAATGGATCACGCCATAGCGGATATACGCGTGCTCAGTATCAATCATTGGCATGGCTAGTTGCAAAAACAGGGGTTCCGAATAACCGGATTACGACGCATCGATTGGTGGATCGATCGCGCCAACGTCTCGACCCGCGCAGCTTTGACACTAAGTTATTTGCTCAACTCTTAGAGTCGTTCCCCAAAACAAACGATATTTCGATGCAGTGTACGACCCCAGCGATCGCCCAAGAAGAATAAAAAAACAGGAATGCCTTTGCAGCATTCCTGTCTTAACTCAGTTCTTGCGCAGACTAGGAGAGCGTGAACTTGAGGTAGTTCTTACCTAGGGTGTCTTCCGCCGTTTCAGGATTGAGTTTGTTGTCGAGAGGATCGTCTAATGGAACGCTGTTGTTCAGCGGATCAATCCAAGACGCAAGGTAGAAGGTCGTCGATCCATCAGTCCATCCACTCCAGTCTGCGGACGGCAGTTTCAGGTCAACCATAAAGGTGAAGGTATTCGAGACTCCACCTGCACCATTCTTGCCACCCAAAGCAGGCACCGGAACCGGATTATTCGGATCGAGAGGACGGCTCACTATGTAGGAGGAGAACAGATCTGAATCCTCCACCACCATTGCAGTGCGATCGCCACCCTCTGCACCCTGTTGAGTAATTACAGTATCAGTTGACAAGAGAAACTGGATTGGGATACCGACACCGTTGGGGGATGATCGGTTGCCCTGATTTTGGAGCGTGAATTCCACTGTCACAATTCCATCGGGTGCGAAGGTCGATGGATTTGAGATCAGAGTCATTTGTGAACCGACGATAGCAATTGTGTCTGTGTCAAGAATCTCAAGTGTCACTCGATCGGTTCCCAAAGCACCATTAAAGTTATTGGTTTCATCATCCTCGGTCAGACGATTGTTTGGATCGACAACTAAACCGATCGTATATTCACCATCCACAAACCAGAAAGAAGCGTCAGTATTCGGCAGCAGCAGTTGAATATCCTGAAATTCTCGTTCTTCGCCTGGGTCTAACGGAGTTGCGATCTTGAGAATTGTCTTATCTGGAGCCGTTGAACCCAAAAATTCCAGACGAGTATCCGTTGTGCCCGTATCCAGATCAATCACACCATCACGCGAGATGACAAAGCCCACTTCAATGTCGCTGATTGCCGTTGAGCTATTGTTCTTCACCTTGAACGTTGCGGTAATCACGTTCGGCGTTTGGTTTTGTCCAGACGGATTGAGATTGACTGTGGTCACCGTTGTCGTCAAGCCTGCGGTCGCAATATCAGTAGACTCGGGCTGCCCAAACACTCTCAATTCGTAATTGGTTGGTGTACCTGTGGTCGTGAACACGCGAACCGCATAGGAACCAAGCTCAAGCGCCATGTCCTGGCTATAGGTCAGTGCAGATCCTAAGGAGCCGTCTGACAGAATCGGGAAGAGTGCAAACTGTACGGACGGACTGTTGAACAACTCCAATCGAATATTCGATTTCACAGGGGTTGTGAATTTGAAGTAGTCATCAAAGCCCGATCGCACATCATTTTTGTATGTGCCGCGCCCTTCAAGCGTTCCCATATCAAAAGCAAGCGCACTGGCAAATCCACCGACTGAAGTGCGATCGCTAATGTCGAATGGTTCCGAGGAGACATTGCGCTCCATAATTCCGCGCACTTTCCAACCCACACCAATTCCACTATAGGATTGGATGTCAGTGATAGTGGTTCCATCCATCAGCAGCACTTCGACGAGTCCTTGCTGCTCATTGCGATAAAGAATGTCTGCTTTGCCATCGTTGTTAAAATCGCCCACGCCTGCGATCGTCCAGTCTGCACCTTTGTTGTAGGCAGCACTATTTAAGGTAATTCCTGCTTGCTTGGTAAACCCAGTCCCTTGTGAGTTAAACAACCAGATGCCCATTTCGCCGGTTCTCCGATTGCGCCAGAGCAGATCTGCATTACCTCCGTTGGCAGTTCCATCAAAATTGCCAATCGATTCAATTTGCCATTCCTGGCTGATCGCACCGGTCAGCCAAGAATTTTTGATGGTGACACCATCCATTTGCCAGAACGCGATCGCGCCACTGTTCGTGTCGCGCAGTAGAATATCGTCCTGCAGATCTCCGTTGAAATCCCCATAGAACTGAGGAATCCAAGTCGGGCCTGTGTTGACGATCGTGCCTTCTTCAATCACAGTTCCATTCAGCTTCCAGAACGCAATCTGCCCTCCCACTGAATTGCGCAGAACAAAGTCAGCTTTGGTGTCCGCATCCAGATAAGCAGGTGCAAGAGGCTGCCAACTTGCACCCACATTAATCGTACTCGAGCTGATTAATGCCCCAGCTTTGAGCGTCCATAGCCCAATCAGTCCAGCTTGAGGATTATGCCAAACTAAATCCGCATTAAGGTCACCATCTAGATCTTTTACAGCAACAATTTTCCAATCTAGGGGAATCGGCGCACCAAAAGAGATTCCCGTCGAAACGCGTTGCCCATCCTTAAACAACCAGTACGCAACATCACCAGATTTCATGTTGCGCCAAAGCAAATCATCTTCTCCATCTCCATCCAAGTCTTCAACGCCTTGGATTTCCCATTCTGCTGGAAGCTGACTGTAAAGCTCTGTGCCAGCAATATTGATGCCGTTCATACGCCAAATTGCGGCTTGGGCAGCAGCAGAATTGCGCCACCAGATGTTACTGAGGTCTGCTTCAGCTTTGGCAAGAACATTCAGGGTGTAGGTCGCGTTGCTCGTTCCTTCAGCCAAGGTGACTTCGATCGTATAAAGATCAGGCGCAAGGAGATTTTGCTGGGAACCCAGCAGAATCGATTCGGACAGCTTACCAGTGTTTTCAGAAGATGCAAGAACCGTGCTGTTTCGGAGCACTTTGAGATTGACATCATCAGACAGGTTGGTTAGGGAGAGGCGAGCCGAACTGCTGCTAAAAGAACGTAGATCAATCTGAAAGGTATCTGTTCTGTTGCCAGGGCTGAGAGAACCGTCCAGTGCCGAAGGAATCAGAGGATTTTGAATCAGTTGTGGAGAAGACATAGTGGGTTGGTTTTAGGCTGAATTGTTACTGACTTCTGCTATAGTGTTCCCTGGTTTGGGAAAGGCAGAAGCTTTTGATATGGACGCGATCAACTCAGCCGAACTCAACAGAGCAAAACAATTGCTTAGAAGAATTTATACATATAGAACCGGAATAGCTACAGAATAAATACTGACGGATTTTCATAAAAAATCGCATCGCAGTCTTTCAACCAATCTGCGGTGCGAGTCTAAGTGCAGTAAATTGCAATTTAGAATTCGATGCCGGGCTGTGCTTTAATCCCTTGTTCTCGGAAGGGATGTTTTACGAGAGTCATTTCAGTGACGAGATCCGCTCGATCGAGCAACGCATTTGGAGCACCTCGTCCGGTCAAAATGACATGGGAATCTTCTGGCTTTTGATCTAATCCTGCGAGGACTGTTTCAACTTCTAGATAGCCAAGCTTGAGAGCGATATTCACTTCATCAAGTAGAACTAAGCGAAACTCAGGGTTTTGGATAAATGAACGTGCTTTTTCCCAAGCGGCTGTCGCGTGGAGAATATCACGATCGCGATCTTGAGTTTCCCAAGTAAACCCTTCTCCCATTGCGTGAAATTCGATTTGATCGCCCCAAGGTGCAAAGGCTGCTTTTTCAGCAGGTTCCCAGGCTCCTTTGATGAATTGTATGATCGCGACTTTATAGCCATGCCCCAGCGATCGTAAAACCATGCCCAAAGCCGCTGTTGTTTTACCTTTGCCGTTGCCTGTGTTGACGATAATCAGTCCTTTTTCACGCGTGCGATCTGCTATGCGCTGGTCTTGAACTTCCTTGCGGCGCTGCATCTTGAGGCGATGCTGTTCGGCGTTGAGCGTATCAGACATATCTAAGCCAGAATGACGAGAAGCTGATTTTAGCGCAGTGCTGAAGCACAAGCCAAGATTCTCACTCAGGATTGATTAGGGCGTTTGAGGCGCGACAGTCCCTGGAGCAGTTTGAGGAGCAGTACTATTTGGGGATAAGGAACTTCCGGGAACGGTCGGCTGAGGAATCGTATTTCCGGGTGCAGGTTGTACAGGTGCTCCAGGAGTCAGCGTTGGATTTGTACCGGGAGAGGTAGGAAGAGAATCTGTTGGATTTGGAATCAGTTGGGGAGCAGGGGTCAGTTGGGGAGAAGAACCCGGGAAAGGAGATTGACCCGGTTGCGGCTGTTGTCCAGGCTGATTGTTAGGTGCAGTGGAGAGGGCAACACGATCAGCAGCGACTGAGCGCATCACATCTAAGACTTGAATCACATCGTTATAAAAAGCCGTTTGAGAGGCTTCGAGAACCAGTAGACCTTCGGGCTGTTGTTGGTGATAAGACTGCACGAGTTGAAAGAGTTGAGTGCGATCGATGAGTTGTCTCTGCCCTTGATTTGACAGATAGGTTTGACCATTAGAATCGATGCCAATGATCAACATTTCACTCATCAAAACACTGCTCGTCTCAGCTTTCGGAAGTTCTAATCCGATGCCTTGCTGACGAGTTAATTGCAATGCAGCAAGAATAAAGAACGTCAAAATACAAAAGATCACGTCGATCAGCGGAATGATCTGGATCTGAGCTTCATCGGCGGGAGAGTCAAGATTGATTTTCATAACGCTGACAAGAAGGGTCTATAAATCGTTGGGAGGCAAAGCTTGATCGTGAGTAATCTGCCATTTCTGACGGTACAGCAATTCTAAATCGTTGCCTGTCCGGCGGAAAATCTTTGCTTGGTTGAAAATAAGACCCTGAAAAATGCGATAGAACGCAAGGCTAAAAATTGCGACAACTAGCCCGGTTGCAGTACTGATGAGCGCTTCACCAATCCCAGTTGTTACGCCAGCCGTTGAAGCGGTTCCAATATCACCAATCCGGATCGATCGCAGTGACAAAATTAGACCGATAACTGTCCCAAGTAGACCCAGCAACGGAGAAAGCGCGATCACGGCTTCTAAAATTTTGTCGCCACGACGCATAGAGGCGATTTCTTCATCCGCAGAGGATTCTAGGGCGAGACGGAAGAGTTCAGGATCTGGATTTTTCAGCCGCATCGGGGCATATAAGAACCGTCCGATCGGTTGATCATAAGATTGACGTGCAATTTCAACTGCAGATTCCCAATCTCGCCGGGAGGTTTCGAGAATTCTTCCCGCAACTTCTTTCTCTTTATTGAGGACGTTAAACCAAAACCACGATCGCTCAATAATGGCTCCTAGGGACAAGATTGAAAGAACAAACAGCGGGAGCATCGTCACGCCGCCTTTCTGAAATAATTCGATGATGTTCATGTTCCGCCTTCCTGCACGTCCCTCTTTGATCTGAGTGATTTTAAAAAGAGTCCATAAAATCTTACTGCGCGATCGAAGCGATTTCCGTCGATTTCTCAAAGAAAAAAGAACTTCAAGCTAGAAATTCCAGCTTAGAAGTTCTTTTTCAATCCCAAAAACCCGTTAAAACGATCGATTTAATTCCTCCCAAGCTGCGATCGTTTGCGGAACGATCGGCTGGATTAACTGCTCGATCGCGCTGGCGTAAGCATGGATTTCTTGCTGTGCACCTTCGCCTTTGCGTAATCCAATAAAGTGCAAGACAGTTTGCAAAGAAGCTGTCCAAACCCAAGACGTATAAACGCTTGGAACCAATACACCTCTTGCCTGTTCTCGTCCGACTCCTAACTCAAGCAGGTCTTTGTAAGCTTTGTAGCTGGCTTCGCATTGTGCCTGATAGATTGCCAACGCCTTTTCGTTATTATCTTCAGGAATTTCGCCAAAGGTCGCTTGGCGGTTGCTCTTTGACTGTTGGCGAAACGATTGCGGAATGTAGAAATCTTCAGAATCCTCGATCGCGACATAGCGAAAACTCTTTTCATTCCAGCCGACTTGCTCATCGTTATGGCTGCTCGCAATCACATGCTTCCACCATTGGCGCGCAACAAACAGCGGGGCTTTGACTTTGAATTTGAACACAACGCCTCGGAAAGGAGACGTGTGATGATGCTGAATCAAGTAGCGAATCAGTTTGATATCTTTTTCATCGAGTTCGGTTGAGAGTTTGTCAAAACTCGCTCTCGCATCATTGACCACATCGAGATCGCTGCCCATATGTGACAAGAGCGCAATCCGGCTTTTGCCATCGTTGAGCGGATCAATCTCAGGAACCGTAGAAATTGAATCATTCATTTTAGGAAGGGTAATCGATTGAACCATGAAAGGATTCCTCAAACGATGGAGAATTTAGTGACGCTAGATGTAGCGTGTAATTTACCCTTACTTTCGGAAAAGTTCAAGATGTAGAGTTCAAATTTAATAATCGCGCCGATATTCCCTGAGCGCTAGCCCCTTGAAAACGAACTTCTTTCTCGATTCCAGCGTCCCAAACTCAGTAAGATCGATTAAGCTAACGGAAAGTTTCATCTCTCGTCGTTTTTCAAAGGCTTTGTTGTGCCCAAACGTGTCTCTCTCTTCTCAGCCTGCTTGATCTTAGGGTTGTGGACAGCCCAACCCGCTTTCGCTCAAGCTCTGATCCCCCATGCTCCTCAAGTTGATTTTGAAAAACTTGAACAGCAAGGTCTTGGCTTAGTTCAGGAAGCGTCGCAGTTGGCGCAGTTCAATCAGAATCAACTGGCGCTAGCACGAGCGAGATTAGCAGTTCAATTGGCTCCGAAGCGACCCGAAGCTTGGGCGGTTTTGGGTGGATTGTATTTAGAGACAAACCAAGCAGAGCAAGCGATCCCCGCCTTGAATCAGGCGGCAGCGCTCGATCCCCGCAATGCCGCGATCCCATTTGCGTTGGGAACTGCATATTTTCAGAAGCAGCAATACGAAGAGTCGATCAAGCATATTCAGGCAGGGCTGAAACTTAAGCCGAATGTGCCAGGGGCTTACTTCGATATGGGCAATGCCTATCTGATGTTGAAGAAAAATCGAGAGGCGATCGCGAGTTACGAAAAAGCGATCGCACAAGAGAAGCAGTTTTGGCCAGCGATCAACAATATTGGTTTGATTCGGTACGAAGAAGGCAAAATCGACGAGGCAATCAAGCTGTGGCGGCAATCGGTCGCGCTAGATCCCAAAACGACCACCGAGCCGCAATTAGCGATCGCAGTTGCGCTTTTCCGCAAAGGCAATCAAACCGAAGCAACGACCCTAGCTGAAGCCGCGCTGAAAACCGATGCAAGATACGGCGAGATGAAATTTCTCAAGGATAATCTTTGGGGTGAAAAGTTATTAGCAGATACGCAGAAATTCTTTGCGTTGCCTCGGATTCAAGCCGCGATCGCTCAAGCTCAGTCCGAACAAGCTGCTCAAGAACGTCCGCGCGGTCAGTAATCGCTTGAGAAAAGCCAAACTCTCTGATAGGTTAAGCTTGAGTTTTTTCAATCCGTAGGGGTGGCATCGTGCGCTTGAGAGCCGTTTCGCCGAATCAATTTCATCAGTCCGCTCGAAGACGAAAGCGCTCGTTTCCTTTGTTGCTCCTGCTTACACCTTTTTTTCTGTGGATGGGAGTGCGATCGCTGAGATTACACTTTGAGAAGCCCGACGCAATTCTGGTGCTAGGTGGCTCAGAGGATCGAGAGCTTTTTAGTGCCCAATTTGCGAAATCGCATCCCGATTTACCAGTTTGGATTTCATCTGGTGCGCCTCGCGATTATGCGGAACGCGTTTTTCGCAAAGCGGGAGTTGATTTAGAGCGTTTAAATTTAGATTATCAAGCGGTCGATACGGTTACAAACTTCACGTCGGTCGTCGATCGTCTACGCCAACAAAATGTTCGCAGTGTCTATCTGATTACATCCGATTACCATATGCGACGAGCACAGGTGATTGGAGAAATCGTGTTAGGCAGCCGTGGGATCAATATTCAGCCCATCTCGATCCCGTCTACTCAGACAGAAGAACCGATGAGTAAAGCAGTTCGAGACGGGGGGCGAGCCGTGTTATGGGTTGCAACTGGAAAAACCGGAGCAGGGTTTTCGATGCCGAAGTTTGAACTTCCTACAGAGATTAAGCAGCTAGTTCCTGAACCAGAACATAAGGCTGAAGAATAAGGGCTTTGAATCGTTTCGTTTGATCGCTATCCCAAACGATTTTTTGCTCGATCGACGGCTTGTAGAGCAAGCTATCTTGAATCCATTGATTGACAGAACTCGCTTGATCATTGGCGATCGCGTAGCCGACTTCTACCAAATCGAGCGATTTCGAGACAATAATGACAGCACCGCGATCGGCGTGCGGGATCAACCATTCCCATTGAGCTTCATCGATCGCGTCTTTTAGTTCGTCTTTCAAATCTGACATCTCAAAAATGATCCGAATAATTAGAGTGATGTTAGCGATCGCAGTCGTATGTTTCTGCGTTCTAGCTAACCCTAGCGCACTTTGGGCAGACCCAGATCCTGCGGAAATCTCGATCGTATCCGATGCAGTTGCCAGTCCGGGGATCAATGCAGATACGATCCCATCCGAGAAGTTAAATCAGTTCGTGCAAGCGTGTCTACAAGTCGTTGCCTTAATTGAGCGCCGAGAAGGAGAACTACAAGCCGCAGAAACCGATTCAGAATCCGTCAGAATCCAGCAAGACATCGAAGCCGACGCGATCGCCATCATTGAAAAAGCCGGACTAACCCGTCAAGAGTATTTGCAACTTTTAAGCCTCGCCAACGTCGATCCAGATTTCGGAGAAAGAGTCGCCACCCTACTACAAGAAACCCCAAGCTAACCCAGTCCCCACTCCCTACTCCCCACTCCCCACTCTCTTCACTAAAAAACCTTGCACTTTCAAGGAAATCGATTAAAGTAAACCTCTGAAACCCAAGACCGGAAAGGACACCAGGTTTGACCATTTAAACCTTGAGTTCCATCCCCAGTCCTGTCAGAATGGCTTCATTCAGTTTCAGTCCGCTCTTGTTGCCTCACGCACTCCATGACAAGCATCGCCCCCGTGTCTCGCATCGAACTTTCCCAGCGTCGCAAAACCTTGCGTCGTCAACGTCGGACTCGATTTTTTCAAACCAGTTGGCGCAATATTGCGATCGCATCGCTTGCCATTGGCGCAGTTTGGGTTGCAACTTTACCAGAATGGGTGATTCGCAAACCAGAGCAGGTTACAATCAAAGGCAATCGATTTATCTCTGAGCAGACAATTCGTAATCTGCTACCGATCGCCTACCCGCAATCGCTCTTAAAGGTTCAGCCACAAGCGATTTCAGATGCTTTAAAAGAAAAAGCTCCCATCGCTGAAGCGACTGTCGATCGACAATTGATGCCACCAAGTTTGACCGTCCGAGTGCAAGAGCGCATTCCGATCGCCCAAACGATCTCCAAAACCGCTCAGCCTGGATTGTTAGACGAAACAGGCATATGGATTTCGCAAGACAATTACAAAGCCTTAAATCCCAATCTGCAACTTCCACCTCTGAAAATCGTGGGTGATCCAGAGCAATATCGATCAGACTGGGCAGAGTTTTATCGCACTCTGCGCCAGAGTCCTGTAAAAGTGCTTGAAGCAAACTGGGAAGATCCGACAAATTTAATTCTCAAAACAGAACTGGGTGCGGTACAGTTTGGTGTCTATGGCTCTAAATTTCCGACGCAGTTAAAAGTATTGGATCAGATGCGGCGACTGCCCAACCGCGTCAGTTCGGGTCAAATTCTGTCGATCGACCTAAGAAACCCGAATTCTCCCACTGTGCAAATGAATGCGACGAAAACTCCGGTAAAATTAAGTACTCCATAGAGCAAAAAGTGTGGAAAAATTTCCATTCCAGTTGCCGCGAGTCCTGCTAAGCTAATGTGCTAATCGAGTTCAGTCGTTTTTTAGACTTCTCTCTGTTCATCTCCACCGCTTGTAATCCCAATGACGCTTAATCATAATGAGTCGAATTCCAACCCAATGACGCTGAATCACCCGCAAGAGCAAGGCTACGTAAGCTCGAATGTGGAAGGTCAGCCGAATAATTTTTCGAGTCCAGATAGCTCGAATCCTTTTAATTCGGGTCTGTACCATGCCCAAAATAATGCCGGTTTAAAGGCGGTTCCTGAAGATGGAAGGAGTGGGGATATCGTGCCAGGAAGTGTTGCAAAGATTAAGGTAATTGGCGTTGGTGGCGGTGGCAGTAACGCGGTCAATCGAATGATTGCCAGCAATGTCTCGGGCGTTGAATTCTGGTCAATTAATACCGATGCTCAAGCTCTTGCTCAATCAACCGCCTTGAAACGGTTGCAAGTGGGTCAAAAGTTGACCCGTGGCTTAGGTGCAGGGGGTAATCCTGCGATCGGTCAAAAAGCAGCCGAAGAATCCCGTGATGAGATTGCAGCAGCACTAGAAAATGCGGATCTCGTCTTTATCACTGCAGGCATGGGCGGCGGTACAGGCACAGGGGCAGCGCCGATCGTGGCTGAAGTTGCAAAAGAATTAGGAGCTTTGACCGTTGGAGTCGTGACTCGTCCGTTTACGTTTGAAGGTCGTCGCCGAACCGGGCAAGCAGAAGACGGGGTTTCAGCGCTTGCAAGCCGAGTCGATACGCTGATTATCATTCCAAACGACAAGCTATTGACAGTAATTTCCGAGCAAACGCCTGTACAAGAAGCATTCCGAACTGCGGATGATATTTTGCGGCAAGGGGTTCAAGGCATTTCCGACATCATTACGATCCCTGGCTTGGTCAACGTTGACTTTGCAGATGTGCGCGCCGTGATGGCAGATGCAGGATCAGCTTTGATGGGCATCGGGATCGGATCTGGCAAATCGAGAGCGAGAGAAGCAGCAGTGGCGGCGATTTCTTCACCGCTGTTAGAAGCGTCGATCGATGGTGCAAGAGGAGTCGTCTTCAACATTACAGGCGGTTCTGACTTGACCTTGCATGAAGTGAGTGCCGCAGCCGACATTATTTATGAGGCAGTTGATCCGAATGCGAACATTATTTTTGGAGCGGTGATCGACGATCGCTTACAAGGCGAAGTGAGAATTACCGTGATTGCCACCGGATTTACGCAAGAAGCACAGCCTCAAGCTGTGGGTAAAGGGGCAGCAGCTCCCGCAAAACCGCGATCGATTAGTGCGCCTGCGGTCAGCCCGAATCCTGTACAGCCTGCGGCTGAACCCCAAAAGCCTGGAAGTGGTGGTTTAGATATTCCTGAGTTTCTACGTTCTAGAAGAAAACCGCAATAATTCCATATTTTGCAGAGTCAGAAGTCGGGGTTTTAGTAAAACTCCGGCTTCTTTGCTGTTTGGTAATCAAATCAGATGTTCAAATCAAAAGAAATTTGACCGCTTCGCCAGCATTGATCGCAGTTTCCCCAATTGCCATCACACCTAGCGCATTCGTTCCTGCTAAATGAATCAGATTCCCGGATAATCGGCTGCCTCCAGCAGGTGTGAATTGAAATCCACCTTGTTCGATCGATACAGATCCCCACAAATACAGTTCTCGCTTACCATCGGATTTCAAATCATGAGTTGTCGTTGCCGTGAGAAATTTCGGCTCCCATCCCTGCGCCAATCCTGATAATTTTTGAATTGCAGGTTTTGCAAATCGCCAAAACGTGACGAATGCGGAAGCCGGATTACCCGGAAGTCCAAAGTAGAGAGCCGCATTCGGAAATGTTGCAAAAGTCAGCGGTTTACCCGGCTTGATTGCGATCGCTCTGACCTGAATTGTTGCACCCAATTTTTCTAAAATGCGATCGACATAATCGTAATCTCCAACGGAAACCCCGCCTGAAGAGATCACGACATCAGCTGACTCGACTGCCTGTGCGATCGCATCTTCTAAGACTTTGGGATCGTCTTGAACAATCCCAAGCGAAATCACTTGCGCGCCCAGTTCAGCCACCAGCGCTTCTAATCCGTATTGATTCGAGTCAACAATTTGCCCAGGTTGCAGCGGTTGATTCGGCAAAACTAATTCGCTCCCCGTCGAAAGAATTGCCACGCGGGGACGGCGAAATACCGGAACCTCAAGACATTGAGCCGCAGCAAGAATCGCGATTTCAGGTGCTTTGAGAACCAGTCCAGGCGACAGTAATGGATCTCCCGCTTTGCAATATGTTCCTTGATAGCGAACGAAAGCCCCGCGATCGCGGGGTGGCGTCAAAATCGAAACTCGATCGCCTTGTCGAGTTGTATTTTCTTGCATAACGATCGTATCTGCGCCTTGAGGAAGCATCGATCCAGTGAGAATTCTTGCAGCTTGTCCCGATTGAATCGTTTTTTGAGGGGGAGAGCCTGCCGGAATTTCTTCAATGATGTCGAGCGTTACAGGCGTTTTCACATCCTCGAATCGCACAGCATAGCCATCCATTGCGGAGTTGTCCCAGTGGGGAAAGTCGAGCTGACTGCTGATCGACGCTGCCAGAATGCGATCGCGTATCCGTACAGCAAAGCTATCGCCACCGTCCTCTAATTTCACGACCTCCACATCCTGAATCACTTGAACCGCATCAAAAATAAGCTTTTCTGCTTCCTGAACTGATAGCATCAGCATCAACCCCAAATCGCCGTAAGATAATCAATACTTCAGAGTAAAGCGAATCTATGCTGCCGAATCAGGTTTATCCCGTTGTTTGGAATCACGATCGCGTGTTGCTGATCGACCAGAATCGTTTGCCGAGCGAGTACACCTTGGTTGAAATTAGCCGCTGCGATGACATGGCACATGCGATTAAAACGATGATTGTTCGGGGTGCACCCGCGATCGGCGTTGCTGCCGCTTATGGTATGTATCTGGGTGCAAGAGAAATTGAAGCGACAAATCGAGACCAATTTTTAGCAAAATTAGAGCGAGTTGCAGAACAATTGCGATCGACTCGTCCAACAGCAGTAAATCTATTTTGGGCGATCGAGCAAATGCTGAAAACAGCACGGCACACGATCGGATCGCTCGATCATCTGAAGCAAGCTTTACTCGATGCAGCACAACGAATTCAACAGGCGGATTTAGAAACTTGTCGATCGATTGGCGATCACGGACTCGCAGCATTGCCCCCCGGAAAGTTGAGACTTCTAACCCATTGCAATGCGGGTGCTCTGGCAACGGCGGGATATGGAACAGCATTGGGCGTTGTGCGATCGACTTGGAACGCAGGTCGTTTGGAACGACTTTATGCCGATGAAACTCGCCCCCGCTTGCAAGGTGCAAGACTCACAGCTTGGGAGTGTGCTCAAGAAGGAATTCCAGTCACAGTGATTACCGATAGCATGGCGGCTCACTGTATGCAGCGAGGCATGATTGATGCAGTAGTTGTGGGAGCCGATCGCATTGCCGCAAATGGAGATGCAGCGAACAAAATCGGAACTTACAGCGTCGCACTGATTGCGAAAGCACACAATATTCCGTTCTTTGTAGCGGCTCCCGTTTCAACGATCGATTTCAATATTGCCAGCGGAAAAGACATTCCGATCGAGGAACGCGATGCGTCTGAGGTGTATCAAGTCGGCGAAACAATGCTCTGTCCCCCTGGAGTCGAGTATTACAATCCAGCGTTTGATGTGACTCCAGCCGAATTAATTACGGCGATCGTGACCGAATTCGGAGCCTTTCCACCGGAGCGAATTCAGGCAGAATTAAGTCCGATCAGTTGACACGTCGCGCACTGGAATCACGGGTTCGACGGGTTCGATCGGATCTAAAGTTTCGAGCGGGGGTTCGGGTTCGATTTCGACTTGAGGAGCAGGCTGAACTGGAGGAACTTCTGGCTCGATTGGAGATGCAGGTTGAGTCTCTTCATTTCCAGAGTGGCGAACGATGGGCGCATCCTCTTTCGGTGTCCAGATTGGACGTTGCGATCGCGCAATCTTCGGCAATTCTGGCAAATTCTGCTCTATTTCTTTGAGGGGCTTCTTAGGTTCAACTGGATTTTTAAATGTTTCATCGCGCAGTTCGCGATCGCGCTGAATCTGCTGGCTCAGCGAATCGTACTGCTGGTTCGCCCAATACTCATTGTCTAATTGCCGTAATTGCCTTGCAGTTTGAAAAGCCTGTTGCCATTCGCGTTTTTCAACCTGAGATTGGGCAGTTCTCATCAGAGATTCGCCCTTTTCCCAAACAGATTTCCAAGCTTTGATTTTTGGATCTTGCGGCAGCACTCTCAGCATTGAAATTGCTTTATCCAAGTTTCCGGCTTGAAATTCAGATTCTGCCTGAGTGATCAATTCCAGTGACCAGCGTTCGATCAAGCGTTGACTTTGCTCGTAATACGGATCGTCAGTTGCAACATTGTCTAAAAGCTCGATCGCGGCAGCTAGACTTTCGGGAGTTTGGCGCTGAGCGCGTTGTTGAGCACAATGCAGCCGAGTCGAAATCTCTGTGTTTTCAGAGAGAGAATCACATGAGATGGAAACCGGAGTATTAAGAAATCCGAATGCGATCGTACCAATGCCCAATGGCAAACTCACCAACCCAGTCAGACAGGCTTTTTCCAACCGATTCATCGGCTCTGCTCCTGAAACGCTTGCTCTCAGAGTTGGCAATTTCAGAAACGAATTCTCTATACAATCGTTAAAATTCATCTTGACTTTAACTGATCGCCCTTCAGTAGTTCGCTGCGATCGAGGATCTTTTCAACGAAAATAGCCCTGTCGTCTCCAATACTGATGAACCCGCGCTTCCCACTGCTGCCAATACTCTTCGATCGCACTTGGCTCGAACCAAAACACCTCCGCAGGCATCTCTGGAATCGCAACGACGAGCAAAGCATGGCGAATATTCAGGTCATAGTCGCGGTAAAGCTGGTTCACTGCGCCACAATACGCCACAATCTGCAGCGGGTAGTCAAACAAGCGATCGACTGTTTTTTTGGGTCGATCGCTGGTCTTCCATTCACAAATACAAGGCACACCCTCATAGCTGGCAACGCAATCGACGACACCTGCGTAACCCAGTTGATCATGAATCACGACACCTTCGACCAGCCGCACTGCTTCTACCGCTTGGACAATCGGCTCCACACTTTCCCAATACGGGCGAATCGACTCAGGACACTCCACCTCCTGACCTTGCAGAAATTTTTGAATATAGCGATGCGTTCCCGTACCGCGCCGACTCGCTGATTTGGTAATTTCTGCCGCCTGTTCTACTCCAATCCGTTGCTGCCAACTGAATAATCGATCGCGATCCTCACGGGACTTCGTTGCATTCAAAATCGTCGTCACACTGGGAATCCGCAAGCCTTGAGAATTCACATAAAACTGCTTCCCCGCTTCCCGGACAGATTTCGACTCATAGCGAGGCAATTCAGACACCGATTTCTCCTTTTGAAAACATGCTCGATCGTATCGGAAAATGAAACGAAGAAACTGCAAAACATCGAGTTTCTTCAACCACTTTGGAAAGTGTCCTAAGTTTAGAAACTTCTTAAGGAATCGAGCGGTCATAGGTGAATATAAAGAGTAGATAACTGAGCGAAGAAACCGCATCTCCTACTAAAGAAATAGAGATCAAATTGATTATTTCTACCGCAAGATGCAGGAACTTTTCAACTCAATCAAACATCTACTTAGTTAACAAGAAAAAACACTCTCTCGCTTGGGGAACCGCTACCTATGTATAGCTCTGTAAAATCTGGTTTGGCTCTAACTTTAGCACTCGGCACAATCGCAGGCGCAGCGGCTCCAATGGTAATGACCGCACCTGCTTCAGCACAAGCTGCCTTCTCTGATGTCGCGTCTGATAACTGGGCTTCTCCTTTCATTCAAGAACTCGCTTCTCGTAACATTATTGCTGGATTTCCTGATGGCACTTTCCGACCGAATGATCCGGTCACTCGCGCTCAATTTGCAGCCTTGCTTCTCAAAGCATTTCCCAATGCTCAGCGAGTGAATACTCCGATCAATTTCGCAGATGTTCCTAGCAATTATTGGGGTCTTCAAGCCATTCAAACTGCGTATGCAACTGGCTTCTTAGCAGGCTTCCCCGGTGGCACTTTCCGACCCAATGACAACATTCCTCGCGCTCAAGTCCTAGTATCCCTCGCGAACGGTTTGCGATATGCCAGCACTCAACCGGCTGACAGCTTGCTTGACCAAGCTTATTCTGATGCTTCCAGCATTCCTGGTTTTGCGCGCAACAGTATCGCGGCTGCAACTGAACGCCGCATCGTCGTTAACTACCCGGATGTTCGTTTCCTCAACCCGAACCAAACTGCAACGCGTGCAGATGTTGCTGCGTTTATCTACCAAGCCCTTGTTAGTACTGGACAATTAGCTGCGATTCAATCTCCTTACATCGTTGGTCAAGTTGCACCTCAACCGCAAGCGATCAACATTCCTGCCGGAACTGCCATTCCTCTGCGCTATGCAAATGCTGAACGGATCTTGCTGGCACAAAATGAACCGCAACCCACTCCGATCACGCTTACAGTTGCTCAAAACATTGTCACTGCTGATGGTACGGTCTTGATCCCATCAGGTAGCCAAGTCTCTGGTCAATTAACCGTGTCTCAAGGTGCAGCACAGTTTACTGCGTCTGAACTGACGTTGACCAATGGTCAGAAGGTTGCGATCGCAGCGACTTCTGATCCGATCACCACAACTGAATCGATCCGCCGTGGCGCAAACACAGGCACAATCCTCAAAGATGCTGCATTAGGTAGCGCTGCTGCTGCGGGTATCGCAGCTGTTACAGGCGATCGCAACGTCAGAGCAGGTGAAGTTCTTATCGGCACAGGAGTCGGTGCATTAGCTGGCCTGATCTTTGGCGGCGATCGCATTGACCTGATTTCAATTCGCCCCAACGCAGATCTCAATCTCCGTCTCACCAGCGAATTGATCTTGCCTCGCTCATAATTGCGTAGCGACTCTGCTGACCAAGATCTAGGGCGATCTTGAGCTGTGAATACTCAAAAAGATCGGGAGTGGGGAGCCACTCAAAGAACGATTCCTCCTCCCCACTTCACAGCTCAGGACTGCCATCGGTCTCAATCTTCTGAGTTTCAGAAGACCCAAAACTTAGATCTCAAGACTCACGCTCGCGATGAGTCTGAAGTATCACTAAAAAACTTGTCCCCTGTTTAGGGGGCTGGATGCCTTGAGGAATCCAGCCCTCTTTTTTCAATGGGCTGAACCCCTGAATCGAGCCATTCATCTGTTCCACCAATCGACGCGCGATCGCTAACCCCAACCCCGTGCCTGGAATATCTCCCTTTGCCTGCACTCCCCGATAATGCCGCTCAAACAAGTGCTCTAAATCTTCCGGTGGAATTCCCAATCCGGTATCACTGACCCAAATACAGATGCGATCGTAATGAGAATATGCCCTAATATGCACTTCTCCGCCGCTAGGCGTATATTTCAATGCATTATCGATAAGATTACTCAATACCTCTCTTAAAGCCCCAGAATTGGCGGAAACAAGGGGCAGAAATTGTGGTATTTCTGTTCGCAGGAGAAGATTGCGATCTTGCGCGATCGCACGAGCCGTTTCCACTAAGGGCAGCAAAATCTCGTGAATCGAACAAGGCGCTAATTCTAAACTTGATGCCGTCAGCACTCCAGCCGGAAGCAAGGGGATCGGGCGGATTGGATTTTCTGATAAAGCATCCACGGGATTTAAATCGATCGCTTGGTCAAATTGCTGTAAGAGTTCCTGCACGCGATCGCTCTCCCGCAAGATACTGCCTGCAATATTGCGATTCGGATCTTCCGGCTGTAACCGCTTCACTAACAATTTGCCAAACGTTCGCAATGCTGTGACGGGACTTTTCAACTGATGTAGCAAATTATCTAAAACGTCATGCTGCTGCGTTTGCATCGAGCGATGTTGTCGCTGAGCCTGATCCAACCACTGCGCCCGTTGATCCATCACACAAGCGAGGGCTAACGTACTCGCAACTCGTTCAACTTGCGATCGCTCCCAAGTTGTCCAAGGTCGATCTTCGCGCTCTGTCACTAACAACCCAAAGACTAATTCTTCATGAATCAACGGCAAGACGAGTTGCCGGGGTTGAACCAGTCCTGTTGTCACTAGATCCAGTTCTGGAATGTCCGAGGAAGGAAGAGCCAAACGGTTCGATCGCTCCAATGCCACAGAATTATCCGGATACGCTGCAACTGGGATCAAACGGGCTTGAGAACTTTCAACTAATTCTTCCGTTAGATAGATTACGCTTAGTGAAGCGCCTAACGCCTGAGTCAGCAATGCAATTTGTGATCGACACAACTCAATGAATTCGGAACTTGTAGGCATTAGCATCGACTTTTCTGCCGGATGAATCTAAGAAATAGGATTGACGTTGAGTAATTTTTCTTATTAATTTAATAGATAGTCCTGATCCCCAACTCTTTCGCACCAGTTTTTCTTAACTTTTGCCCGACTTTCCGCAACTTTTGCTGACGTAAGCGCTCATTTTAGTCGTTACATAGCAAAAGAACTCGGAAAACAACCTTAAGAAATTATGTAGATGCGTTAAGAGAAGTTGAAATCCAGGGCTGAAGCTGATATATTTTCGACGGATTTTGTAACGATCATTACAACTTTTAGGCAGTTTGGAACTTAAGGAGGTACGGGGTTTGGCAAGGAGACGTAAGCGGAAAAGTCGTCGTCGGCAGGAAGGAAGACGGATCTTAGAAAGCGTTCCTCAGTTTAGCATTGAGTGTGGCGAAGATAAGCCCGTTACCGCTGCCCGCAAGTTTATCCACGCTGAAGGCATTCTGCCGCCTGCGCTGTTACTGGTTAAGAGAAACGAGCATACTACAGATCGCTATTTTTGGGCAGAGAAAGGTTTGTTTGGCGCACAATACGTCGAAGAAAATCACTTCTTATTCCCAAGTCTGAGAACATCTGAGGATGAAATCGATGCGGTTGCTGTTCCTTCACGGAGCCGCTAAGCGTTCAGATCTCGATCCGGATCAAGTTCGAGTTTTCCAAATTTTGCTTGCCCTGAATGCAGATTTGGTGGTAGTGCCAGTCGCTACTGACCTAGTTGGGCAAGCTAAACTCAGTTACCCAGCATTCACTTCATCAAAGCTCTCCTCAACGCAACGAGGAGAGCTTTTGTCTAGAAATTCCCGTCTAAAAATTTTCTATTCCGCTTGCAGTTCCAACGATCGCTGCAATTCTGCCAATTCATCACGATGTGCTCTGACAGTAATCACACTGCGCGCATCTGTGCCCCCTTCCAATTTCAGCGAAACCTGCTCCACTCGCTCTGCCCCTTTCCAATAAAAAACACCAGCTAGAGGCGACACGAGCAACAAGCCCCACCAGAAATTCGACCCATCGGGTAGCACCATCGTCAGGACTAACGCAAAACACAGCGCTCCCACCGAAGCAAGCAGCGACAAAAATACCGCCAGGAAAACGCTTGGACGGACAACTCCTTCAAACGTCACCTGATTTAAATCGGCATCGATCGCAGCTACTCGGTAAGAGCGCTGTCCAAAATATTGGCGCAGTTGCGCCATCAGAGAATCTTCAGGCTGCTCAGAGAGCAATCGCACCTCCTGGGTTCTATCTTTGACTGAGGCGCGAATGAAGAAAAACAGCCCAATCATTAATAGAACCGTGAGGAGAAACGTCGAGGCAATTATAGGCTGATTCATGGCGCAAGAAGACAAAATCCCAGTTACACCACAAGTTTAGACAACAATGGGGATCATTCTCAGATCTCCACTGTTATTTCTCAGCCCCACTGACTGCGGGCACGCCCGAATTTTCTCGTGCATTTTCGCGTTTAACGGCATACTCTCGCCAAAGCCGAGCCAGATCTTGCGCCTGCTGCATTGCCTCAGACTTAATCTGATACATGCGGCGAGGACGACCCCGACCTTCGACTTTTTTCCAGTAGCCGGTGACCATTTCTTCGTCTTCAAGAAACTTTAGGGCACTATAGAGAACCGTATCCGATAAGCGGTACAGCGGATATTCGGTTTCGAGCAATTGGATTAGCTCGGTTCCGTAGGAGTCTCCGCGTAAGAGAACCGCTAACACATAACAGACCGCCAGTTCTTTATTGAGATAGAAAGGGGGCGGATCTTTGAAAAATTGATAGATATCCTCAAATTTCATCTGTCTGATTCCAGGCATGTGAGAAACGACTTGTTTGAGAAAGCGATCGACTAAATCAATTCAATCAATCGAAATCACAATGAGTAGGGTCATAACCCTACATTAACAATCACGCGATAGGGTTTGCCGTCCTCCCAAAGGATTAATCCTCCTGCGTGAAATATTAAATTAACGCGAATTGCCGAGATATGTAGGCGAGTTTGGGAAACTCTACAATTCGCGGAGTACCCACATCGCAGGATCAAGTTAATGATTCGCGAAGTTGGGGGTTATCATCGCAGCACCGTTGCTTTGAACGAGCCAAAATGAGAAATCAGTGGTTAAGAAGCAGGAAAGCAATGTGCCTTTCTGAACTTGTCTATCCGTAGATCAAGCTGCGCATCTCAAATCGTCTTCTTAAGCAGTAATTTCTTTAACTGGCTTAACTGACTACAAATTGTACATCTTGATTCTAAACTTGGATCGTTAATTTGTGGGTCTTGAAGTAAATTAGTTTGTACTGTAATCGATGTTGGGTTAGGGATTTGATGCTATTTGAAGAATTATTGCAATTCTGGTGAATCTTTTTCATGATCCTTACGGTCGATTCAGGATGTTTATGGTCGAGCTAAGCTTATCTTCTGCCGTTTTGGGACTTCGGATCGACATTTCAGAAATTCCAGAATCGCGCCTGCTCATCAGCGGTCTTTCTACCGAGAAAAATGATGAATTTTTGGCAAATGCGCCACAGATCGGGAACAAACTTTAAAGAATAGCTTCAACAATTTGCGCAATTCGGTTTAAGCTTCATACCCGAAACAATCGAAGAAATTTTATTTTCTCTAAAGCTAAAATTTTCAGACTAATCCTGTTCTCAAAGCAACAACCGCAGCTTGAACTCGATCGTCTACTGCGAGTTTATTCATGATGCCTCGTACATGAGTCTTCACGGTGTTGGGACTGAGATAAAGCTTTGCGGCAATTTCTGGATTGCTCAAGCCATCAACCATTAATTTGAGGACTTGATGTTCACGTTGGGATAATTGCCCGATCGTATTGTCCGCTGCGGGGGGTTTGAGATGTTCGATCACGCGACGGGCAATTTGGGGATCAAGATAAGTCGCGCCCTCACAAGCTGCTGCGATCGCAGCAATTAAACGCGTCACATCTGCGCCCTTAATACAGTAAGCATCCGCTCCACTTGATAGCGCTGCAATAATTTCGTTCTCAGACGTATGCGAAGTCAGCATGACGATCCGAACATTCGGGAGTGCAGCTTTGATCTGCTGTGTTGCAGCAATGCCATCCAATCGAGGCAAGCCAATGTCCATAACAACCAGATCGGGGCGATGTTTGAGCGCCGCTTCAACTCCCAAATAGCCATCATTGGCTTGATCGACGATTGTTAATTCTGGATAGTCCTCTAAGGACTGCTCCAACCCCAATTGCATCATAGGGTCATCTTCTACAATCAAAACCCGTAAAGCTGGAAGGGTGATTGATGACATAGAGCACGCTAAAAAATGGCTATCATCCATGATAGCGGGGCGGATTCCCAGAAATTAAAAGCGTCGCCCTAAAAGTCGCTGCTTCACGCCTTCGGCAATCTTCTGACCCAGATATTCTGGAATCAAGCTTTCGTTTGGTCCTAACAGATATAAAATCAGCCGCGTTCGTCCCCGCCAGACTAGCAAATTGGCATTGACAACCAGCAAATCTTCTTGCCAAATCGCATACATCACCTTGTAGAAGAGTCCCGGCTGGTTGTCGGCTTCGATCAGCAAAGCAGGCAAATGGAAAACTGGATCGACATAGAACTCTGTCTCTACCTGTTCTAGACCTGCATCTAGATTGAACTCAACCGCCAGCATTTCTTCGACTTCAAACCGCCCCGCGAGCGCTTCTCGAATTGCCCGACAGACGTTTTCAGAGGTTTTGTCGGTGAGAGCTTTTCCACTGCGAGACACGATCAGTTTGATAAACACCAGCATCGGGGGATAAATCTGCCCGTACAGGCTGAGGCTGTGAATCGTCAATCCATATGCTGCTAAAACCCCAAAAATATCGCTGAGCAAGAACGACTGATTTCGGTAGGCAAAATGGAGCGCGCTTTTTGTGCCCTCAGATTTCAGTTCAATCACCGCCTGCTTCGACTTATAAAGTTGATAAGCCAGTCGTAGATTTTGCAGTTGGATTTCGCTGCTGACAAATTGCTCATAAAACTGCGGAAACGCTCGGTTGAAACGCTTTAACAGTTCTAGTGTGGACGATTTTAGACCCAGAGCCATAGTGGTGGAGACTGACCTTAGACGACACGCGGATAGAAATTTGGGGTGGAATTTAGAATGGAGACGATATTGGAAAGCGCAACCCCAAGATACGAATTGCCAATATTTCCATAAAATCGGCAGAATGCAACCTAAATCCGAGAGATATACTAACTATTACTGCTTCACTGTTATCACCACGCTTGCATGGGTTTTTGGAAAAGCTTATTTAGTAGTACGGATGCTTCGATCGAGAAACCGACTTCGACGGAGAGCTATGTTGTCCCCGGCTCCGGTGAGGGAGCGAGCGATCGCGCCACTCCTCGGATTTTCTTCTCAACAGAGCGAGAGATCGATTTGTATGAGCTTGAGGAATTGTGCGATGCAGTCGGCTGGTCGCGCCGTCCGCTGAGGAAAGTAAAAAAGGCAATTCAGCATAGTTTTTTGGTGGCTTCGATGTGGGAGCAGCGAGGAGTCCAACGACGGTTGGTCGGATTTGCGCGCGCCACTTCTGACCATGCGTTTAACGCGACGATTTGGGATGTGGTCGTGCATCCGGACTTCCAGGGCAAGGGGCTGGGTAAGGCTCTGATGAAGTTCATGATTAAGAAGCTTCGCAGTGAGGATATCAGTAATATCACTTTGTTCGCTGATCCCCATGTTGTCAATTTCTACCGAAATTTGGGCTTCATGCAAGATCCAGAAGGAATCAAAGGGATGTTTTGGTATCCGGATTAAGGTTATATCCGCGATTCCACTTCAATAAGAGTGCCCACTTCCTGCTAAGTCTCTCGATTTGCACAAAGGTGTTTGGCTTGATGAATCCATAGTCCAATGGAGTCGGCGCTGGGGCAGAGATCACGGCGCTGCATCGTAGAAACATGGAGACGGAGTAGTTGGCGGTGTAGCGCTGCGATCGAGGTTTGAGCCAATTGAGCGGGAGAGGCGATCCCGGCATGCAGCAGTAAGCCTGAATATTCGCATCCTACACTGGGAATTCGAGCCAGATCAGCCAGCGCAACCCACTTATTTAATTGACGAATTGGCACTTGAAGATGGGTTGCCAGCAGATTTCTTTTGTCTTGAGTTTGACCGAGCTTGAGTAACTCTAGCGTCGTCCGAATTTCATGATCCATTAATCGAGTTGCATCGTCAGCAGCAAGTCCCGGTAGTTGCACGATCGCCCAGCTAGCAGAGACGAGTCTCGCTCGTTTTGGAGGATTAGAAGAGTAAGCCACAAAAAATCCGCAAGAATTGAGATATTTCAGTGTAACGAACTCTCTTCATGAAAGGAATCATAAAAAGCAAAGTTGTAGCGATTTCGCTTTAGCATGTGATAGAAATAGGACAGATAATTGATCATCACGCAATTGGTAGACTCTTACTTTAAGAGTTACAAAATAATTTGACTCTACACTGTTTCAAAATTTTCAATCGATCGATAAACAACCCACTTCAAATCCGTATTGCTCACCGATGAACACTGAAACCTCGTCAGACCTCAAACCGATTCGTTGCCTAGATGACGCGATCGAACGCTGTCAAGTCTTGGGAATGCGTCTGAGCCGCCAGCGCCGCTTCATTCTGGAATTGCTGTGGCACGACCAAGAACATTTGTCAGCACGCGAGATTTACGATCGTTTAAATCGGCAAGGCAAAGACATTGGGCATACCTCGGTGTATCAGAACCTAGAAGCTCTCTCTGAGCAAGGCATCATCGAATGTATTGAGCGCTCTGATGGCAGACTCTACGGAAATATTAGCGATGCTCACAGTCATGTGAACTGTATTGACACTCAGCAAATTCTCGACGTTCACATCCAGCTTCCAGAAGAAATTATTCAACAAGTCGAAGCGCAGACGGGTGTGAGAATCACGGAATATCACATCGATTTCTATGGTTATCGAGCGAATTAAGCTGTATCGCAATAGAGCGATCTTTTATACGTAACCTGTTGCGTCTTTCGGAGTGCAGATCGAGAGATTCGTGTTTCAATGAAGCAAAACTCGGCTTTCTCAAAGTATCCGCATCAATGCTTACAAAACTTGATGTTTTGTGAGTACTGTTTTGCGAGATTATTCCCGGAAACCGTGATCCCCCTGCGGATCACGTAAAAGCATTTAATGTCGAGGGTTCCATCGGCAAAATCGCTTGTAAAATAGCCGAGACTCTGAACTTCCGCTTGATATACGGTTTCGCAGCGATAAATGGCTAGAAAACTCCCAACCCAATGGCTTCGGGCATTCCAGAAGCCGAAAGCTGACATTGAGCATCCACCTGCCCCGATCGAGAATTACCAGCACCAGCCTTACAGTGACCATTCTCCAGTCTTGCTCGAAGATGATCTTGATGCCGAAGCGTTGCCTGAGCCGGAAACCGAGAAGTCGTCTCGTCCGGTTCAGCATCGGGTTGCCAAGTTAGGACATCGCGCCGCTAGCACTGCGTCCTCCGCAACTCAGGTCACTGCACGTCGCTTGGGCAAGTTTGCGAAAGCTTGGAGATGGCAACTGATCTGGTTAGGGATTTTTGGGGTGTTTGGTGGGACTGGTGCGATCGCGCTTCATTGGCTATCGAGCGCTCCGCCTGCGGTGGACTGTCAGCAAGTCACAGCGCAATCTCTAGAAGCGGAGCAGCTATTTTGCGCTCAGCAAGCCGCTCAGACTGGAAATGCGGATCAGATTCTTGCGTCGATCAATTTGGTCAAGGGTTGGACGACAGAACATCCTTTGTATGGGCAATCTCGACCGCTGCTGCAAGATTGGTCGAATGCGGTGTTGATTTTGGCTCGCGATCGCGTTGCTCAGCGAGACATCAAAGGGGCGGTGAATCTTGCCAGTCAGATTCCTCAAAGCAGTCCTGTTTATAAAGATGCTCAAGCCGCGATCGATCGTTGGCAAGCAGAATATCGTCGCGGCGAAGCCATTTACGCCAAGATCCTGGAAGCCCTGAAGAAACAAGCTTGGGAGAGCGCCTCACAACAAATGGCGCAGTTGGCACTGGTCAATGATCCCGGTTGGCAAGAGCGCTTAGGCGAAGTTCGAGAACGATCGAATCAAGAGAAAAAAGCCTGGAAATTCCTGCAAGATGCGCGGAATTTTGCGAAAGCGAATCCGCCTGCTCAATTAGGACAAGCGATCGCGATGACGGATGGGATCGATCGCAACACTTTTATTTGGACTTTGCAGGCGAATCAGGAAGTTCTGCGCTGGCGGAATACGATCATTGGATTAGCGATCGCGCAGTTTGATCAGCAAAATATTCCCGCTGCTGTCGCGCTGGTCAATTCGATTCCGACTAGCGTTCAGTTGACGACTGCAAACCAGGATTTGATTCGATTAGTCCGCGCCAGAGAAATCGAAACGGTTGATAACTATAGAGCGCCTGGATTAGAGCGAATTGTGCCGCTGATCATGGCAACTCAGATGGTCAAACAGATTGACGCTCAAAGTCCGTTTGCCAATCGCGCTAAAACTTTGATTCCCAGGTTGGAGCAAAAAGTACAAGACCTGACGCAGTTGAATCTGGCGAGTTCGGTTGCAAACTTACAACAGATTCCCATGCTGCATTTTGCGATCGCTCAAGCGAGTACCATTTCGCCGAAACGTCCCGGACGGCTCCATGCTCAAACCCTGGTCGCACAGTGGCAAAAAGAGTTGGAATCCATGCAGGATCGTCCTTTGCTCGACCGCGCAAAACAAGTGGCAAAATCGGGGAATCTTGGCAATTTGAAATCTGCCGTGGCAATGGCAACGTTGGTGAAGCCGAAGCGGAGTTTGCGGATTGAGGCACAAACTGATATCGCCAATTGGAGCAATCAAATTCAAATCATCGAAGATCGTCCGATCTTGAACAATGCAAGAGCGATCGCGAGTGCTGGACAGCTTGGGCGCGCCATCGAGGTTGCAGGTAGTATTCGACCGGGACGGGCACTATACGCGGAAGCACAAGGGTTGATTGGCGAGTGGGTTTATCAGATTCAGATTGCAGAAGATCGATCAATTCTGGCTCAAGCAAGTCGCTTGGCAAGCCAGGGGTATCTGACACGCGCGATCGATGTGGCTTCAGGAATTGGATCGGGTCGCCCCTTATTTGGTGAGGCACGAGGTGCGATCGTGCAATGGGCAGCAGAACGGGCAGCGATTTGGCGACAACGAGAGGAAGAGTCTCAATCTGTTCCCAGTGATGAAGATCCAGAGCAGAGTTCAGGGTTTGAGTCGCCGATACCTGACCCGACCCCACCTGCTTCAGAACCGACTCCGCCCTAAAACTGCGGTAGATTAGAGTTCTCTCTTAAAAAGAGCTTTATATGAAGCGAGCAGTCAGAGTCTTTAAAGAACTTTGACTGCTGGTTAGGCATTCCTGACCTAGGTGTTCTTGCGCTTTGGGAGTGGGAGTTTGTTGGGATGCGAACCTATTCAACATATTTCACCCAACCATTCGCCTAATTCTATATTGCAAATCTTGTATTTGAAGTTTTTAGGATGTTTAATCGATAGAAATGCGCTGGCAAATGGATGAGTAGTTTAAGTGGAATAGCGCGACTAATGCTTGTGGAGCAAGATCCGGTGTTTCGATCGGGGTTGCTCAACTGTTTGAGTCGGTTTGCAGAATTTCGAGTCGTTGCAGAAGCAGAAACCATTCCAACGGCATGGCGCAACCTGACGGAACTGGCACGAGACGAATTAGATGCCGTTTTAATTGGAATTGGGGGCGAATTTGCTCAACAGGTGAAAGCCCAGTATCCGGATTTGCCTGTTTTAGTGATTGAGCCGTTAGCCGAACGGGAGCTACTCGCGGCGTTTCAGGCAGGCATTGAAGGGTATTGTCCCAAGGGAAGCTCAATTTCTGAATTTGTTGCTGCCGTTCGACAGATCACAACGGGGCAAAATTATTGGCGATCGCAGGTCTTAGATCAGATTCGACTTGTCAGTTCACGGTCGCAGTCAGTCAGTATTTTGAAAGTGATTCGGCAAAATTGGCGATTGTCAGGGTTAGGGCAGATTGAAGCTGCCTTGAATGAGATTAACGCTCAGCTCAAATCGACCTCCCTGTCTAACCTCGATCGCGCTTTTTTAGCTGGACGAAGACGAGAGTTAAAAGCGGCACAGTGGTTAATTCAGAAAACACTTCCGGCTGAGGAGATTGCACCGATCCCACGCACGATTGTGCCGGTCGAGTCATCGCTCACCGTGTCTGCACAGGAGATCGAAACTGTTCTAGAAATGCCGCGCCCGAAGGCATGGCAGGGGGAATTGTGCGATCGCATTGCAGCAAAACTTCAATCAAATTTAGAAAATTTAACCGATACACCCCTAGAAATTGACATTCTCAAATTAGAAAAGAAACGGGAATTATTTTTTATCATTCTGCGGCAATTTGAAGATTTGCTGGACGAATTGAGATTTTCGCAACTTTTGCCCGACCAATTTGCGGCAAAGCAATCGCATATTTTGCGCGATTTGTGGCAAGCCGTTGTGATGCAATTCTTCGGGCGTTATTCCACAATTCGAGTGAAGAATCGCGACTTTGAAATTGTTGCGACTTTACTTGAAGAAGGCAATACGGTTCAAACTGAAATTCTGGATAAAATTCCCTTGGTTCAGGAGATTTTTGAGCATTTATTGTTTGAAACGCCGCTGATTGTCGATCAAATGCAACATGAAATCGGCACGATCGAAGCGCGCGATCGCGCCCTTGATCTTCTAGAAAATCTGATCATTCAGCTTGCAAATGCGACGATTCAGCCTTTATTGAATCGGTTTGCTACCTTAGAAGCAATTAAACAAGGCTTCTACGATCGCCGACTTTTATCCACTCGTGAAATCGAGCGATTTAGAAATGATTTATCCTGGCGAGTGCGATCAGAACGATTATTTTCTGAGCCAAAAGCCATTTTTGAAAGTCGATATCGGCTGTTTGTCTTAGAAGAGTATGGAATTAATCGAATCGTGATTTATTCGCCTAGAACTGAAGAATTAGCAGAGCTTTCTGGTCTACAACTTGCAGTCACTCTCGCCCTAGAAACGCGAGATGCGATTTCGCCCCGATTGAGGAGTGTAATTGCATTTTTAGGCAGTGGAATTGTCTATGTTTTAACCGAAGTGATTGGACGTGGGATTGGGCTAATTGGTCGGGGAATCCTCAAAGGGATTGGTAAATCAGTTCGTGGCTAGCAAACGCAACGACCAACAGGCACAATAATATCTGTTAAACCTGCCAAAGGTCTTGAATTTCAGCCCCGAATCTGCAACATTTTCAGGTAGAGAGATTAGACTAAACTTGCAACCTCTATTTTGAAAAAGTCATCGATAATTTGGCTCGGCGGGAGCACAACATATGATTGAGATTACTGGTGCATTGTGTCTTATTGTTTTGGGTTACATCATAGGTTCTATCCGCATCGTTGAACAAGGCGATCAAGCGATCGTGCAACGTCTCGGGCAATATAAGCGCATCCTCAATCCAGGACTCAATTTCGTGATCCCGTTGTTGGATACGGTGTTAGTCGAGACGATTCGGGAGCAGTTGTTAGATATTGAACCGCAACGGGCTTTTACGAAAGATAATGTGCCGATCGAAGTCGATGCGATCGTGTCTTGGCAGATTCTCGATTTGAGAAAGGCTTATTACGCTGTCGAAGATCTCGAAGAGTCGCTGAAACAGATTGTGATTTCGACGTTGAGAAATGAAGTGGGGCAATTGACTTTAGAGGAGTCTTTCTCATCGGCGAGCAAGATTAATCAGGCTTTGTTACGTCAACTCGATAAGTCCACGGCTAACTGGGGCGTAAAGGTGATTCGCGTGGAGGTGCAAGAGTTTATGATTTCTCAGGCGCTGCGAGATTCACTTGAGAAAGAGCGGGCAGCGCGAAGTGAGAAGCAGGCAGAACTGACTCGAACGGAAGGAACGGTGAAGTCGATTCAGCAACTTTCAGCAGCCTTGGAAGGACAGAATGCGGATGTGTTGCGCTACCTAGTTGCGAAGGATTACGTCGATGCAAATCGCGAAATTAGTAAAAGTGAGAATTCCAAGATTGTCTTCCTTGACCCCCGAGCACTCAATGAAGCAGTGACAGATTTAATGGGAAATACTGGCGTAATTGACGCGCGCAATCGCGGGAATATTGATGGGGATATTGATACTTAATGGTGTGAAGACGAGATTTGGAATTTGGAGGGAGGCAATTGCCTCCCTTTTTTAGCGACTCTTTAGCGCCAGATGGCATCTGCAACGCGGCAGGCATCTCTGAGTTCGGCGACATCGTGAATGCGAACCATATCGGCTCCATTGGCGATCGCGCTGACACAAGCGGCGGCAGTTCCCCACACTCGTTTCTGAGGATCAGGTTGGTCAAGAATATGACCAATGAAGCTTTTTCGCGATGCGCCGAAGAGAATCGGGCAATTCAAGGATTGCAACGCTTTGAGATTGCGGATGATGTCTAAGTTTTGATCGAACTGCTTGGCAAATCCAATGCCTGGATCAATGATGATCTGGGTGATGCCATGGGCGATCGCGCTTTCAATTCGCGTGTTCAGGAATTCATAAATCTCTGGCATCAGATCTTGATACTCGGTCAGCGATTGCATGGTTTTGGGAGTTCCTCGCATATGCATCAAAACGATCGGAACGCCTAATTTGCCGACAGTTGAGAGCATTTCTGAATCGAACACGGCTCCAGAAATATCATTGATCAAGTCGGCTCCTGCCGCGATCGCATGTTTCGCGACGACAGCACGAGTCGTATCGACTGAAATCGGGATTTCAAAATTCTGCCGAATTGCCTCGATGATCGGAATGACGCGATCGAGTTCGGCTTGAAGTGAAATTTCTTCGGCATTCGGGCGAGTAGACTGTCCACCGATATCGAGAATATCTGCACCGTTTTGAATCATGTGATCGGCTTGAGCGATCGCGCTTTCCAACGTGTTGAACTGTCCGCCATCACTAAAACTATCGGGCGTGACGTTCAAAATCCCCATGATGTAGGTTTTCTGTCCCCAATTAAAAGTCGATCGCCCTAGATTCCAAGCTTGCATATCGAGTCGATTGAATCATTGCCTTAAAATTATCCGTCTTTGTGCAGAACTCAGACCCCGCATTCAGAAAGAGGTTCGCTTGGGAGAGCGCACTCATCATAGGTGCATCCCATCTATGGAGTTACTGTCTATGTTTGAATTGCCTCCTTCTGGTGAACTGTGGAACTGGCAAGGTACGCCGTTTATTGTCGGTGCTTGTTTGCTCGTTCTATTAATCGGTTCGCGGACTATCAAACACCCTCATACGGGTGCAAAGATGCCGCTGCCATTTTCTAAATCTTTATTCAATAACATTAGTGTTGCTGGTTTTCTCGCTTGTATGAGTTTCGGGCATATTTTGGGCTTTCTCCTAACTCTAGGCTTTGCGAATACCGCATTAAGATAGATAACCAAGTAAAAACTCCGAGTCTTAAACCGCTCGGAGTTTAAGCATATCAGCGCGAATCTATTTGAGCAGAGTGATGATCTCATGAATCACCTGACTCGGTTCAATGGGTTTAGCTAAGTGACGCTGAAATCCGGCGGCTAAGATTTGATGCTGATTAGTTTCTCCTGCATAAGCCGTTAACGCGATCGCAGGCACATCACTCTGCTGCCGAACTCGCTGGATCAACTCATACCCATCGAGATCCGGCATAGCAATATCGCTGATGACTAAATCTGGCGAGAATTCAGACAACTTTTCTAGCGCAAGTTTTGCACATTGAACCCCTTGTACAATTGCGCCTGCGGCTTCGAGCACAAAGACTAAGAAATCCAGATTATCTGGCTCGTCATCGATCGCTAAAATCTTCACCCCTAGAAGATCCTGGGATACTTCAGATCCGCGCTCAGGTTGATCAAGTTGAGTTTGAATCATGGCAATCGGCAATCTGACGGTGAAGGTTGCACCTTGATTTTCTCCTAAACTTTCCGCAGAGATCGTTCCCCCATGCAGTTCGACGAGATGACGTGCGATCGCAAGTCCCAACCCTAACCCCCCAAACTGCCGAGTTGTCGAAGAATCGGCTTGACGGAAGCGCTCGAAAATATACGGTAACACTTCAGCCCGAATGCCTTTGCCCGAATCGCGAATCTGAATCTGAGCTTCCGTCTCAGCCTGCGAGAGCGTGACTTCAACGCGTCCTGAAACCGGCGTAAATTTCACAGCATTCGATAGCAAGTTCCAAAAGACCTGCTGCAATCGGTTGGCATCCCCCCGAACTGAGCCAAGCAGTGGATCAACCGTGAGCAAAAGCTCGATCGCCTTCGATTCTGCGGCTAAGCGAACCGTTTCGACTGCGGCTGTCACCGTTTCGGCGAGATTGATCCAATCGCCGTTGAGGACAACCTTTCCTTGCAAAATCCGAGAGACATCCAGCAAATCTTCGATCAATTGAGCTTGCAACACTGCGTTGCGCTCGATCGTGTCGAGCGCTTGGGGCACTCGTTCTGGGGGACATTTCCCGCCTTTGAGCATTTTCACCCAGCCGAGGATCGGATTGAGGGGCGTTCTCAACTCGTGCGAGAGAACCGCGAGAAATTCATCTTTGATCCGATTCGCTTGTTCGGCTTGTTCGCGCAGCAGCTTTTCTCGATCGAGCAGTTCTTGTCGTTCCGCTTCACGGCGTTTGACTTCGGTGACATTGAGCAATGTGCCAACCCACCGGATCGGATTGCCGACGGAATCCGTAAAAACTTTACCGCGACAAGCAACCCACCGCTCGATCCCATCCGAGAACCCAATGACTCGGTACTCGATCACCTCATCGCCTGAGCTTTGTCGATCAAGTACGGCTTGGACAAATTGATTGACGCGATCGCGATCATCGGGATGCATTCCAGCTTGCACCGTGTCGAAGGTAATTTCGTCCTCGCCGGTTGTTGCGAACATTGCCTTACAGCCGTCATTCCAAATGATCCGTCCGGTCACGAGATTAAAATCCCAAGTACCGAGTTCTGCCGACTCGATCGCCAGTCGTAATCGCTCTTCCGTCTCTTGTAATGTCGCTTCGATTTGTTTGCGTTCGGTAATGTCAGAGAGCGCGCCTGGAAACGAAATGGGCGTTCCGTCTGCGTCATATTCGACCCGTCCTCGTGCTGTGACCCAACGCTCTGACCCATCGGCTGAGCGCACTCGATATTCTGTGAGATAGTCTTCTCGGGTCTCGATCGCAGTCTGAATCGCGGTTGCAACCGACTCGTGATCGTCTGGGTGTATGGCATTTAAGAAAATTTCGAGCGGTAATCCTCGCATTGCAGTTTCAGGGTTAACCCCCAATAACTGCGCCAATGCAGCGTCCACTGAGATGACATTTTCCTGCATTCGCCAGCGCCAGGTATAAATCGATCCGGCAGCGAGCGCTGAAGACAGAAGCGAGTCTGCTTCTCTTAATTCGGCTTCGGTTTGCTTGAGTTGAGACAGATCGATCGCAAAGAAAAACCCACTTTGAGACGCTTGATCAAATTTGCCGCCCCCTAGCAAAATTGGAACCCGATGCCCATTTTTGTGAATGTATTCTTTCTCAAATGCTGTGCAATAACCTCGCGTCATAATTTCTTCAACGGCTTCGGCATCTCGCTTTTCCCATTCAGGTGGGGTCAGCGATTTCCAAGTCAGGAGTCCGGCTTCAAGTTCGGCGCGGGTATAGCCAATGAGATCCAGCAGTGCATCATTCCCATCGGTTAAGCCCCCGTCTTTTGTCCAGATGCCGATCGGAATGATATTGCACTCAAACAAGCTGCGAAATCGGACTTCGCTTTCAAGTAGGGCTTGCTGCGTTTGTTTGCGCTCGGTAATATCCGACACAAACACAGATATGCCCGTGGCTGAAGGGGAAACCCGATTCAGAAACCAACGATTCCAGGTGGAGTAGAAGCATTCAAACTCGATCGTTTTTTGCTCAGCCAGACTCCGACAATATTCGGTATAAATCGGGGTGTGAATCGCTTCGGGAAAGACCTCCCAAATGCAATGACCCACTAATTCCGCTTCAGACTTGAGAAACAATCGAGTTGCCGCAGCATTGACATAAACATAGTTCCATTCTCGATCGAGCACAATAAACGCATCGGTGATGCTTTGCAAAACTGTTTCAGCTCGTGTTTTTTCGGCTTCTGCTGCTTCGCGCAGGAGGCGTTCTCGCTCAGCGACTTCCTGCTGCATTTTTGCATTAATTTTCTCTTGGGTAATGTCTCGAACTTCGATCACGGTTCCGATCGTTTGACCGGCTTCTCGAATGGGACTGGCTGTATAAGCAACCGGATAAAAATGTCCATCCCGATGAACAAAGACTTCTTCGCCTTGCTCTTGGTTGTTTTGCGGAAAGACTTGATCGATCGGGCATTCACATAATGGGTAAGGGCTACCATCCGGGCGAGTATGGTGAATCGCATCATGTAAAGCCCGCCCCTGAAGCTCATGCAGCGCATATCCAGTGAGCTTTTCAGCCGCAGGATTCATATAAACGCACTGCTGATGTTCATCCATCACAAACAGCGCTAGGGTTGCATTGTTGCAGACCGTTTCTAGATACTGCTTGTAGTACCGAGAATCTGCTGATGAGTTTGGAAATTGCTGAAATTCACTCAAAGACTGGCGAGGCTGGGTCATGAATCGCGGAGACGAGAATCGCAAATCTATCATAAGATAGAGCACTGTGGCTTAGAGTCTACCGATCGATAGAATTGACTAGGGTTTGATATAGCTCAATATAGCGCTGTGCTTGAAGTTCTAGCCGATATTCTGACACTGCGATCGTTCGGCAATTCTCGCGCATCTGTTGACGCAATCGGTCGTTTTCGAGCAGGACTAAAATTCCAGTTTTGAGATCCTGAACGTCTTCTGAGTTTGCCAAGTAGCCTGTGACGTTGGGGCGAACTAAATCAGGCACCCCTCCGACACGGCAAGAAATCATCGGCGTACCACAGGCAAGACTTTCTTGGAGAACGAGCGGTAAGTTATCGGCGCGGGTCGGAAATACGAGCAGATCTGCGGCGGAATATACGATCGCTTTTTCTGCGTCATCTTGGATATAGCCAAGTGAGACAGTTTGAATTCCAGTCTGCTCGGTGTCGCCACTGCCGAATGTGACAAGTACGAGTTGAGATTTAATCGCGTCTGGTAACTGTTGCAATGCGGCTAAAACTAAATCACCTCCTTTGCGGCGTTCCTGAAGGTGAGTCGCGACAAAGAGTAAAACTCTTTTGCCGTTTGGCAGGTTTAATCGCGATCGACAGTACTCTGGATCAAGCGGTTTATAGACATCCACATCTATTCCGTAAGGAATATGATGCACGGCAAATCGTCTAAATAGTGGGCTTTCTCTGGCAACGGTTGCCAGCCAAAGACTCGGAGCAACGATCGTTAATCGAGCTTTGTGATACGCCCATTTTTTCAGCTTCCATTCCCAATGGCTACTATCGCGCCGCATCGGTGGAAAAATGGTGAGATCGGGACAGTTGCCACAGCCGATTTTCCAGCGATCACAGTCATAGCTAAATGAACAATGCCCGGTCATCGACCACATATCATGCAGAGTGAGAACCGCAGGCTTGGGTTGGGTAAGATGTGCGATCGCTAAATAGTTAAAGTAGCCATCATGTAAGTTATGAAAATTGAGCAAATCAGCACTTTGATAGCTCGGATGTTTTTTAAGATTGAACGTCGAAAGTAAATGAATCTGAGCAAATCCCAATGGATCAGTCATGCTTTGAATTCGTCTCTCTGTCCGAGTAGGAGCAGGAAGTTGAGTAACGCGATCGCTTTGAGTGACCTTACGAGCAACGAGGAATCGAGAATCAATCTTTTGATCTAATAGTCCTTGATGCAGTCGATAGCCTGCCAGTGCTGCACCTCCTGCTACATCCGTTTGGTTGAAATGGAGAACTTGCATGGATCGGAATACTATCTCTAAGGTGAAGTCGATCGCACATCAAAATAGCTCGGGTTCTTGAGACGGAAGCAATTTAGCTTAGAGAATTTTGAGTGTATGGACAATCAGTTTTTGAGCGATCGTTCAAGTTTTTTGAGCGATCGACAAACGCAGATTCAACTCATTCAAAAGATCAACAAGCAGTAGGAGATTCGGCATCTCTCCTTGTTCTAATAATTCATAGCATTCTCGCCATTTGACAGCATTTGATAGCTCAGTCAAACTCGCACGTGCCTCAGCAACGTTCTTCAGGGCTAGGCGAATATGCTGCGGATCGCCATCTTCTAGAACAGAATCCAGATATGCTGCGGCGGCTTCTGGATCTTGCAGCGAACTAACTAAGAACGCATGATAACTTTTAGTCGTTGGCATTGGCTTGAATTTACTTATGGAGAAGCGCAGCCTAGAGCCTAAGCTGCGCTTCCACAGGTTAGAGCGGGCGATAAACGCGATAGTTAATATCGGGGAAGATATTGTCGATCGCTTCTACTTTCTCAACCCAACCTGAATCAACCTTGCCATGGTTGATATCTTCATAGAGCTTGTTGAAGCGCATTAAATGCGATCGTGTTCTTCTGACAGCATAAGGAACCATTGTGCCCGTTCGCATAATAAACGCCCAGTCCGAAGACTGTGCAAGCAACAATTCGCGGGCAGCTTGATTCAGCGCTTTCCACTCTAGTTCATCCGCAGGCTCACGTTTTGCAAGTTCGATCATGCGTTCTGCGGCTTTGTGCAAATGCGGATAGATCCAAGCATTCGTCTCATTTAACCAGTATTCGTGGAAGCCCTTGTATCCCCAACTCGATTGAGACGGGCGACACACTTGCTGAGTCGGATGCGTTCTCAAATAGTCAGCGAGGTGAGTCATCTCAAAGGTACTTTGATCGAACCACGATTTGCGGAAGAGGTAATCGATGAACATCGGACCTTCATACCACCAGTGCCCGAAAAGCTCTGCATCATAGGGCGAGACAATGATCGGCGGACGGTGCATGATGCCAAATAAATGCTCGACTTGGCGTTCGCGGTTGTAGACAAAATTCGCGGCATGTTCTGTGGTTTTCTCACGTGCCCAGTAAGGATCGTAAAGCTGCTTATCGCCCAGACCTAAGCCTTTTCCGGTAATTTTGTGGTACTTGATGCCGACATTTTTACGCTGACCGTTGGGCATAACGTACGGTTTGATGTATTCATAGTCCGCATCCCAACCTAAATCGCGATAGAACTCTCGATATTCAACCGCGCCCGGATAGCCGACTTCTGAAGACCAAACTTGCTGCGAGGATTCGTGATCACGTCCAAATGCTGCGACTCCTGGCTCTGTGAAAATCGGTGCGTAGCTGCCATAACGCGGACGAGGACGGGCATAGAGAATTCCATGTCCATCCGTGAGGAAATAGCGCAGACCTGCATCGGCGAGCATCCGCTCGACCCCTTCGTAATAGGCACATTCAGGGAGCCAAATGCCTTTCGCAGGACGACCAAAGGTTTTTTCGTAATGTTCACAAGCGACCTGGATCTGTGCCCAGACGGCTTGCGGATACATTTTCATCAGCGGCAGATATCCGTGGGTTGCGCCGCAGGTGATGATTTCAAGGTTGTTGGAGTCGAGAAACTGTTTGAAGGCGTTGATTAAATTACGATCGTACTTCTCCCAAGTATTGCGAACCCCGTTGAATTCTTTGGCGTTGTATTCCGCCAGATATTTCATGTGCCCAGAATGAGCGTGACGCTCGACTTCCAGTTCTGCTAATTCTTCGAGCTTGGACAAGTGCTCGTCATAGCGTTCTTGGAGCAGTGGATCTGCCAACATCGAGCAGAGCGGCGGGGTCATGCTCATGGTGATTTTGAAGTCTACGCCGTCGCGTTTTAAGCCTTCAAAAACTTGAATTAAGGGAATATAGGTTTCAGTAATTGCTTCATACAGCCATTCCTCTTCTAATACAAAGTCACTCTCCGGATGACGGACGAAGGGCAAGTGAGCGTGCAGAACGAGGGCAACATATCCAATACTCATAAAGACGCTGGGGTAAGTGGGCGGGATCGTTGCCAAAATTGTACGGCAAAATTGAGACTAAGTTTTGTTAAATGGGGAGCAGATTTTTAGATCGGGGATCAAGTTGCAAAATTGGGGATCAAAATGATTTGAGGCGCCAGAGCCGCAGGTGGACTGCCAAAAACTAGAGGCAGCGATTTTCTCACTGCCTCTAAAAGCGGTATGAATTTGGATGTAGGCGAGTTTAGGCTGCTCAATCTCCCATTCTGGGAAACACAAAGAACTACATCCGGTTAATAATGTTCTGCACGATTCCCACGCCTGTGACAGCCTGCCAGCCAAACAGTCCAGTAATCACTACGTTGATAACGATGTGGCTGAGTCGCGCCCATTCTTGTCCTTTCTGCATGAATGGTGTAAGCGAAGCTGACATTGCAATCAGACAGGTCATTCCTAATCCTGTTATCAAGTGCGGATTGACAAAAAGTTTACCGCTATTGATATAAGTCGCACCCATTGCCCCGACTGAACCAACCACCATCAACGTGAGTACGATCGCACCGATTTGGTGATGCTTGATGTTGAATCTTTGCTTGACGAGCTCTTTCTTCAAATCACCTTGAGCCGATCGAGTGCGTCGCCATTGCAGCCCGGTATACATTGCGTAACTGGTCAGCGCTAGCAAAACCCACATCAAAACAGGATGGACAAACTGACTGTAAACCTTAAGGGTTTGAAAGATATCGGCAGGCATAGGAACGTGTTCTTGTGAGGAATGTAATAGAACTTAACACAATCTAATGTAAGAAGTGCCGAATTCCTGTAAGAACCATAACAATTCCGAGTTCGTTGGCAGCTTTGATCGAGTCTGCATCGCGCATACTTCCACCAGGTTGAACGATCGCTTTAATTCCCGCTGCTGCTGCCGTTTTCACGGAGTCATCAAATGGAAAAAATCCGTCCGATGCGAGAATTGCGCCTTGGGCTTTCTCGCCTGCTTGTTCGAGGGCGATTTTGGCAGAGCCGACTCGATTCATTTGTCCAGCCCCGACTCCTAAAGTTGTGCGATCGTTGCTCACAACAATTGCATTCGATTTCACATGCTTACAGATCTTCCAGGCAAATAAGAGTTCTGCAAGTTCTTCAGGGGTGGGCTGTTTCTCAGTGACAAATTGCCAAGCATTCGGATCAGCCACAATGTCATCCGCGGCTTGAACTAAGAATCCGCCTGCAATCTGTTTGACATTGTTCTTAGCGCCATCAGTCAAATCTGGAAGGATCAGAACTCGAAGATTTTGCTTTGCTTGCAGAATGGTTTGAGCTTCGGAATCAATTCCAGGTGCAACTACGCATTCTAAAAAGGTCTTGGTGAGAGCAGTTGCGGTTGCAGCGTCGATCGCTCGATTCAGGGCAACAATTCCACCGAATGCAGAAGTCGAATCTGCATTAAATGCTTTTTCGTAGGCTTCAGCGATCGATGATCCCATCGCTGATCCACAAGGGTTGTTATGTTTAATGATCGTTGCTGCTGGATCATCATTGGCAAATTCTGCAATGATCGATCGGGCTGCTTCTAAATCAACCAAGTTGTTGTAGCTGAGTTCTTTACCCTGCAATTTTGTTGCGGCTGCCCAACCTGTCGGGGTTGCTCCAGTTTGATACCAGGAAGCGGGTTGATGCGGATTTTCCCCATAACGTAGTTCTTGGATTTGGGTTCCGGTGAGGGTAAAGGCTTCCGATTTCTGTTCGAGTTGCTGTTCGAGATAGGCTGAGATCGCTGCGTCATAGCTGGCTGTGTGTTTGAAAGCTTGAAGTGAGCAGGCTTGCCGGAATGCGATCGAGGCTTCTCCGTTTTTGCGGAGTTCTTCTAAGTAAGTATCGTACTGGTTGGGATTGCAGAGGATAGTCAGGTTGGCGAAGTTTTTTGCAGAAGCTCGAACCATTGCAGGCCCGCCGATGTCAATTTGTTCGATCGCGTCTTCTAATGTGACATCGGGTTTTGCGATCGTTTGTTCAAATGGGTAGAGATTGACGACGACTAAATCGATCGGGCGAATGTTCTGAGCTTCCAAATCTGCCACATGCTCTGGCAAATCGCGTCTTGCTAAAATTCCGCCGTGAATTCGAGGATGTAGGGTTTTGACGCGTCCGCCTAAAATTTCGGGCGATCCGGTGTAGTCGGAGACTTTCGTCACGGGTAAGCCTGCTGCTTTCAAGGCTTGAGCCGTTCCACCGCTGCTGATAATATCGAAGCCAAATTCTTCGACTAATTGTTTTGCAAATTCGACTAATCCTGTTTTGTTGGAGACGCTTAATAGTGCCAAACGTGCCATCGATTTAGTTCCCAAGTAAAAAGAGATCTCTAAGCATACAATCGACTGGATGAGATAGGAATTTTATGCTGAATACGATGACAATTCCCGCCAAGTCTGGCACTGCAACTGCTGCGATCGTCATATTGCATGGCTGGGGTGCAAATGCTCAGGATGTGGCGTTTCTCTGTTCTTTGCTGAAATTGGATCAGGTGCAGTTTATTCTGCCTGATGCGCCGTTTCCGTTTCCTTATAGTCCTGAAGGTCGGATGTGGTACGACTTGAGCGAGTCAAATTTTTCGAGTGATTTTGGTCAGCGATCAGATTTAATCAGCAGTCGCCAGCAGTTAAGGGATTGGCTCAATTCTTTAGAGGCAACAACCGGAATTCCTTTATCGCGCACGATTTTAGGGGGCTTTTCTCAAGGTGGGGCGATGACGTTGGATGTGGGATTGTCTTTGCCGTTAGCGGGGTTGATGATTTTGAGTGGGTATCAACATTCCACGCTGCATCCTGGGGCGACGGTTCCGCCGATTTTGATGGTGCATGGTCGGCAAGATATGGTGGTTCCTCTGGCGGCGGCGCAGCTTGCGAAGAAGAATTTAGAGGGATTGGGGATTGCGATCGAGTATCGGGAATTTGATATCGGGCATGAGATTTCGCCGTTAGTTTTGAATGAAGTTTATGAGTTTGTGCGGAAGATTTTGTAGGGAGTGGGGGGAAATTAGTTAGCAATTGCATGAATTTTGTGGGTTGGGAGTGGGGCGATTGTTTCGCTGCGTTGCGATTCCGCCCGTGATTGAAAATCCGGGCTAACAGAGAAAAGTCCACTGAAGGGACTGAAAGGCTCTCATACTGGCTGTTTTAGTCCCTTTAGTGGACTTCATTTTATTAGCCCGGATTTTCAATCACGGGCGAGGCAGAATCGGAGCTTAGGGACTTTATTAAACTGTAAGGCTTCTATCTCCCTATCCGTTTTTGGTGAATCGTTCTAGCGAGACTTGTTGCAACAATGCGTCTGGGGTTCCTTTTGACTGAATAGCAAATCTTCGGGCTAAAGGAGGAACGATCGCTAAAGGGTTGCCAAATCCTGAGAAGACGTGCAAGGTTTCATGTCCTGGGATTTTGCCGACTAGGGGTAAGCGATCGCCGCTGAATGCGACGAGGCAATGTTGCCAGGTTCCGGCTAGTTCGCTGACTTTGGGTAAGACGCGGCTAATTTTTTTTCGGAGATCGGCTTCACTTTGGCGAGCATTGATCGCGGCATTAGGATCAGTTAAAGTTCGGCTGACTTGTCCAATTAAAATGCGACTATCTCGGAACTGAACGGCTCCAGCATCGAGAATGGCAGGGGTTGGTTCGTGTCCGGGTTGATCCCAGATTGCATCATCACGGCTGGCATTTGCTTCTAGGGTGAATCGCTCGGCTTCTGCTGGCATGACCAACGTACTAAGCTGCACGGAACTAGAAGGGATTTCGATAATTTCGGCGTGGGTGAAGTACTGAGCGATCGAGATGCCTGAGTTTTTCAAGAATTGGCGCGTTAAGCCTCCCATGCAGAGGACGATATTGGCTGCAAAAAATTCGCCTTCGGTGGTGAGAACGCTGGTTTTGAGGAGTTGGGTGACGGTTGCGATCGTATAGGTTCCGGTCGATCGCTGCATGGCTTGAATGTATGCCTGTGCTGTTTTTTCAGCATTGATGTGTCCGTGTTTGACGGTTAAGGCTCCAGCGATGCCGTTTGGGTCGAGTAAGGGTTCTAGCTCACAGGCGGATTCGATCGTGAGAAATTGCGGAGGTGTTGCAAAGTTGGCATAGGCGGCAGTCAGGGTTTCGGGGTTGGATTCGGGGGCGATCGTTAACAGCAGATCGATCTCGCGAAATTCGGTGTCGGCATCGAGTTCGGCAGAGAGATTTTGATGAATGGCTTTTGCTTCGGTGCAGAGTTGACGAGTGAGGTCGGTTGTGCCTGACCAGTAAGCGATGCCGCCATAGCTAAAGCGGGTTGCAGAGGGGGGATTGCGATCGACATCGAGTAAAAGGACGGAGTAGCCTTGTTGGGTGAGTTCGTAGCTGAGGGATGCGCCTGTGATGCCTGCGCCGATGACGATCCAATCGTAGGTTTGCATAGGTGAGGTGAGAGTGTGTTGATGTAGATGGGGCTGGAGGACGATCGCGGCTTATGAATCTCGGCAGTGATCACGGATGAGTCTATCGGGCTTTTTCATCCTATTGGGTGATTAGGGTTTTAGTTGAGAGATCCATTCTGCTATAGAGCTTTCTCTTTTGCTCGCATCTCTGGATCAAACTTTAAGCTTTCATAGATAGCTTGAGCTTAGCGATATTTGGCGGCGTAATACCAAATCTCTAAATTCCGGCTACAGATAGTGCCTCTAGAATGGATGCTCGCCCTGTGATTGATGCGATCGTCTCCGGAGACAATGCCTGAATTTTCTGAGTCATCCACTGTCGCAACTCCTCTAAAGTCTTGGGCAGATGCCAGCGAAACCGCCGCTTGAGATATTGCCAAACCTGCTCAATCGGGTTTAACTCAGGACAATGCGGCGGTTGAAACAGCAACACAATGTTGTCAGGCACTTGCAGGCGTTTGGCTTTATGAAACGCGCCATTATCGAGTTGCACAATCAGCCAGTCTTCTGGGAATTGTGCAGCGACCAAGTTAAGAAAGATTTGGAAGCAATCAGTATTGAGATGGGAGAACTCATAGAAAAAGGAGGCTCCGGTTTGCGGTTCGACGATGCCATAGAGATAGGTTGCCTTGAACTGCCATTGCACCTTGCCGATTGGTTTGACTCCTTTGGCAGTGATCTTTCGCCCACTCACCGTTTTGAGTCCAAAGCGCGTTTCATCTTGGCAGAAGAAGCGCACTCGGCGTTTGATACCGAGGACATTGAGGCTGAACCACACCAACATTGCCAAGTTTGCGCCTAAGTTTTTTTATATGCCTCTAGCTGCTCTTTGGATTGCTTGATGCTCTGGGGGCGAGGAACTTTAGGCAATCCTCCTAGTCGTTGATAGACCAGTTTATGCACGGTCTTGTAGGGAACACTCAGACCCAGCGTGGTCTCTAGCCAGTCGCAGATGGCTTGATAGCTCTCAAATCCCTCTGGCTCTTGTAACCGCTTGAAGAGCGCTTGTTCTGCCCATTGCGGTAGGTTGCGCGGTCGCCCGGTTTGCTTTCTGCTCATCAACAGCGCCGCAATGCCGCCACTCCGATAGTGCTGCAACCAGCCTTGAACCGTCACACGATTGCGCCCAATCAATTCAGCCGCTGCTTGTACGGTCTTCGCTTGCTTCGTTTGCAACAGATACAGCACCTGGAGCCGTTCTTTACCTGTCGCCGTGGTTTGTGCCCTGAGTAGTTGTTTCAGTTCTTCAGCGCTTTCTTGAATCTCTAGCTTGTAAACGCCTGCCATCGTCGCTGACGGAATGCTACATCTGAGTTATATCATCTGTAGTCATATTTTGGAGATTTGGTATAAGAGCCTATTTTCCGAGATACTCGACAGGTAGACAGCAGACTCGCTACTTTCAGTCCAACAAAGGCGGGGCTATAGTAAGTAATCAACTTTTCCTATTCTCCTGGACAAACCTTCCGTACATCTTCGCGCTGCCTAAAGTTCTTTAACTGCTCACAGCCTCTCTGGAGGAGATCGTCGAGTCCGTGATCTATATCCCACACCACCTGTTTGCCGTCGCTCATCTGGGTCAGCAGTTGTTTGCCATCCTGGGTAAATCCAAGCGGTTTGTCTGAAACTGTAGCTCCCAGATACTCCGCCAGCAAATTGCCTTTCAAATCATAGAGACGCGACATATTTTCGTCGGGGAAGGTGGTGAGGAGCGATCTCTGATCCACACTGAATCGGGGATTGCGTCCTGGAACTTCGAGCAGTTGTTTGCCCGTCAGGTCGTACAGCCGACTTGTCTGGTCATTGCCAATCACCATCTGCTGACCATCTGCATTGAACTGCGCAGAACTTCCCTGGAATTGGGCAATCTGTTTGCCCATCGAGTCATATAGCCAAACCATTTGATTCTCTCCAGATAAGACGAACCGACCGTCGTGGCTGAAATGGAGAATACTACCCTGGAATTGGGCGAGTTGCTTACCTGAGGCATCCTGCATGATCGTCGTTGTATGTGTCAGTTCATCTGATCCCACCCTACCCACTGTGAATTGATTATCCTTGAGTGCAGATGGTAACTCCTGTGGCTCGGCTCGCGGAGCGAGCGGGGTCAGCAATGGCTTGCTTGTTAAAGTAAACAGCCGACTTCGATTTTTCACTCCAGTTAGCACTTTCTTGCCATCCGTACTGAGCCGGAGCGACCCGCCCTGGAATTGGGCCAAGAGCTTACCCGTCAAGTCATAGAGCCAACTGATACTACTAGTCTCAACAACGATATGGTTACCATCAGGACTGAATTGGGTGTTGCCGCTCTTCAATTGAGCGATTGGTTGCCCCTTCAAGTCATACAACGTTGGGAGATCTCCCTCGGCAAGAATTATCTGGCTATTGGCGCTGAAGCGGGGGAATTTACCCTGGAATTGGGCGAGTTGTTGACCTGTTAAGTCGTACAGTCGGATCGGTTGGTTGTACTCTGTTGTGACAACATGTTTACCATCAGGACTGAATTGGGGATCGCCGCCCTGGAGAAAGGTGAGTTGCTGATTTGTCAAGTCATAAAGCTGGCTCTGACTACCAGTCCCAGCAACAAGGTGCTGACCATTCGGACTGAAATTGGGTTGGAGCATATACAGGGATTCAAATCCTTTGAGTTGAAGCGGGGGAGTCCCTGTCAACTTGTACAGCCATATACTAGGGGCATCAGTCCCAATCGTTGCCACATAGTTGCTATCAGGACTGATGCTGGGATCGGTTCCCTGGAATTGTTCGAGTTGTTTCCCGCTCAGGTCATACCGTCGCACCAGGTTGTTATCAACCGTCAGAATTTGCTGATGATCGCGGCTGAAGCGCACATCTTTTCCCCGAAATTGGGCAAGGAAGTTTCCCCTGTGGTCATACAATCTTGTTGTATTGTCGGTGGTGGTGAGGATGAATTTGCCATCGGGACTGAAGCTGGGTTCCCTGCCCTGAAGTTCTGCCTGGAGATGTCCGGCGATGTCAAACAGCCGGCTCGTGGGACTCAACGGTGACCCATCGAGGAGTTGTTTACTATCGCCACTGAAGATGGGGGGCATCGCACGGTCTGATAGTTCGGGGATGGGAATAAAACTGCCTTGGTATTGTCCGAGTTGCTTCCCCGTTAAGTCATACAGCCGAACCGTCATGCCATCTACCGTAGCGATATGCTGACCATCGGGACTAAACTGTGCAGCGTCTCCCTGGAATTCTGCCTGTTGCATTACGGAATTGACTGCTATTCGTAATACTAGCAAGGGGCTAACGGCAGGGTAGTTATTGATGCTCTTGGGCGGATTCCCATGTTTCAGCAGGGCTTGGGTATTTCGTCCTAGCCTCATTGCGGCGATCAGGGTTTCGACATTGCGATATTGCTCAAATGGCAGTCGCAGCATGACAACGCCTTTGCGCTCTAGTTCGGTGCCTGCGATCGCAATTTGCTGCGCGTTGTGTGCCTCAGCTTGCGCGACCTTTGCCTGCTCCGCCTGTTGCCGTGCTTGTTCTGCCTGTTGCTGGGCCTGCTGACTCTTGGCTTCGGCTTGTTGTTTTGCGGCTTCCGCTTGGACTTTTTCCTGGTTGACTTGGTTTAGGCTTACCTGAGCTGCTGCTGCCTGCTGCTGGGCGCTGGCAAATCGTTGTTGCGCGGCTTGAGCTTGTTGGGCGGCTTGTTCCGCTTGCGATCTCGCTTCCTTCTCCTTCTGTTGTGCCTGCTGATATTGTTTCTGTGCCAATTGTGCTTTTTGTTGTGCTTCCTTTTCCTTCTTTTGTGTTTGATTCAATCGAGCCGTTAGTTGATCACTCTGGATCTGCAAACTATCCTTCTGCTCTTTGGCTTTCTGAACTTCCGTTTCGGCAGTCTTGCGAGCGCTCTCTGCACGGAACGAACTAGGAACTGCGATCGCGCTCACTGCTACCGCCGCCCCAATTCCCAACACACTGATCAAATTCCGCCGATTCGCCTTCCGTGTCACAACGGCGAGATCACTTTCTGCCTTCGCCAACTGCTCTTTTGCTTGTTGTTCCGCTCGTACCAAAATCTGCCGCGCTTCTTCGTTCGCATCCTCCGTCGATCGACTTGCCCGAATATAGTTCTGCTGTAACTCAGTCGGCTTCGGCTCTTTCGTTTCCCCCTGACTCAGCCATGCCTCCGCCGATCGCAAATCATCGCCCTTCAGCCCAAAACTCTCATTCCGCTTTTGTTCTTGCCACTCGATCGCTTTTTCCAAAATCCGAGTGTGTGCTCTGACATACTCCAAATCGGTATCGATCGCCTTCAACAAAACCCGCATTCCTGACTCAAACTCATCTGTTTCGCGAAAAAACAGCCAATTATGCATCGAGAGGTTGGGATGTACCTTTGCCATCTCAAAATCATCTCGGCGCACGATTGGAACCAGTCGCTTATTATGCTGAACGGCGTGCTCAATTTCGTCTCGACAAACCTTCGACTCGATCGAATCGCGGCTGATCACAAACACAAATGTATTTGCACTTTCGATGCCACGCTGAATTTCATGCCACCATTCTGCACTGAGGGGAATATCTTCCCAATCGACCCACGCATCCCGATTCTGCGCTTCGAGTGCCTGATGTAACTGTTCTACAAATGACTTATCCTTCCGGGAGTAGGAGATGAAAACGTCACGCATTTTGCCCCTGATAATTTCTGATTTCTCAGCTTTTTAGACTATAAAGCCTTCGTATTTAATTAATGAATTGGGTGCTAAGTGTTTTGACGGGCGAAACACAACTGAACTCTGCCGATCGTATTGAGTTAGATCGAGATCCCGTCAAATCATGATCGATTGCTCAGAATCTAATCGATCATGCAGAGTGCACAATCTTACTAAGCAAGTAAGTAGGGAGGTGAAATTCATTGAGAGATCATCGCTCTTGTTTGCGTCCCGCCCCGGAATGGAATTCCAGGGCTAACGCTGCGAACTGGGTTGAAACCCACTGAAGAAGGCGTTTTCTATGAATCTTGTGCTACGATGCAGCTTCCCATTTCATTGACCTTGATCGACCGTGTTAACTGACCAACACATTGCTGAGGCAATAAGCCGCGCCTATATCCGTGCAATTGCTGGACGTGCTGGACTTAACTTAGCAATTCGGGAATATGACTATGGGGTAGATGGGAGTTTTGATGAAGTTGTTGTACGTCAAAATCGACGGGTAAGAGTTCGCATTCCGCGATCGCAGCGGCTGACTCCAGAATCTTTGCTAACCTTAATGGAGAACGTCAAAACAGGAGAATGGTGATGACCCCTGAAGTTCTGTCCAATGACCCTCACATCCAAGAGCTTCACGTAGCTGAAGTAGCGGAGTATCTCCAGCAACATCATTGGACTGCAATCAGTCATCCCAATCCCCGATTGCTTGTCTTTGAAAAGGGAGTTGACGACCAAGGTAAGCCCATTCAGATTGTGCTACCGAGCAAGGATGAGTATGAAGACAGACCCTATTTATTAGCAAAAGCGGTGAACCTTCTCTCTGTTTTGGAATCCGTAACTTTCCAAGAGATTGTGAACGAAATTAGCGCAAGTGTGCGTGCTAGCTGAATTTGAGCAGCATAGTGGTTCCTTCGCATTCGGCTCTTTCGTTTCCCCCTGACTTAGCCTTAATACGCCTTCTAAGTAACAGCCCAATAAAACAATTCAGAACGCGATCGCATAGAGCAAAACAACTAAATTTTCTCTCGCGGTCGGCTACTCCCCACTTGCCTTAGACATTTCTACTCAGCCTCCTCAAAAGCGACAAACAGTGGAGTGCAGAAAACATTAAATTTCTTGAGGAGTAACTCATGGCAAGACAAAAACGAGGCTCACAAATTCTCGTCCAAGCCGAACAGCGCGCCGCAGGCTTAACCACCATCGATCCCAACCTAACCCTCAGCGACGAATTAACCCTCTCCAACTATTCAAAGCTGATCCAAAAACTGCGGACTCAAATCGACACCTACAACGCCACCCTTTCCACTCTCGACGAACTCACCCGCGACATCAAAGCCACCGAAACCCTCTTACGCGATCGTTCCGAACGAATGCTCGCAGGAGTCGCTGCCAAATACGGTAAAAATAGCAACGAATACGGCAAAGCAGGCGGCACACTCAAAAGCGAACGCCGCCGCTCAACCAAAAAGAAAACGCCTATCCTTGCCTCAGTCGAAGAATCCCCCGTCAAAGAGAGCGACTCTCTGCAAATGCTAATCTCTGCCCTCAAAACCGAAGAAGCACCCACTTCAACCAACGGCAACGGTTACAAACCTACCCTATCCGAGCTTCAATAGTCCAACCCATCAAACCCAAGAAAAAGCACTGCGAGAGTTTGATCTCAGCAGTGCTTTTTCTTATAAACCCAATTGATAAACCACATCCAAGATCAAATCAGCTTGAAAAGTATCGTTTATCGTATTCACCCGCTCCCGGATTGGATGTCGGGGCTAGTTGAACGAAGTCTACTAAAGGGACTAAAAGCCAATTAGAATCAGGTCTTCAGTCCTTTGAAAAGGACTTCGCACTGTTAGCCCCGAATTTATTCCGGGGCGAGATAGAACGGAGCGAGGAAACAATTGATACTTCTCAAACATGCTCTAAGCGTTCTTCGGCTCCACCAAATTCTCCAACCCATCAACCACTTTCATCGACTCAATCTTATCCCCCGCCCGCAGCTCTCTTAAAACATCTGCGCCTTCCGTCACAAATCCGAAAATCGAATAGCGACCATCCAGCAGATTCGCACCCGCAGGCGTTAACTCCGGCTCAAACAAGAAGAAGAAAAACTGAGACGATCCCCCATTCGCATCAAAATCAGGACGCGCCAAAGCCATCGCACCATAAGCAGAAAACGGCAGCACAGGCGGATCGAGATAGCGTCCCGCATCCTCTAACGTGATGCCATACGTCGGAACCTTATCGCCTTTGACTAATACTTCCAAAGGAATCGCCCGATACTTCTTGGTTTTCGGATCGACAAATCCAACCTCATCTCCAGGTGGATCACCGACTTGCAACACATAAGACTCTTCTGCACGAGTAAACGGCAACCCGTTATAAAAACCACGCTGCACCAAATCAACAAAATTCCCTGCCGTTACAGGCGCACTAAACCCATCTACGACGATCGTTAAATCCCCTTTCGAGGTCTTCGCCGCGATCGTTGCGCGTCCCTTTAACTGCGGCAAATTGCTATACTCTTGCGGCACTTCATACGGGAACTTAGAAACCATTGCTGCTTCCAAGTCGCCTATTTTATCTAATAGTTCTGCTCGCTTCTCTAGCGTTTTGGTTTTATCTTTTGCAGTAGCAATTTCGGTCATCTCCGCAACCCCAGCTTTCAGTTGCTCGATCAACTGCTCCGCTTCAGACTTGCGATCGTCCACCACGCTTGCCAATAATTTGTCACTTTTTTTCGTCAAAATGTTATTCGCACGACTCAAATCCGAATTCACCGCACCCCAGCGTCGATTTGCCCGCAACTGAGCCGCGACATCCTCCAAACTGTCCTGAAGTTGACGCACTTCAGGATTCTCGATCGGTAACGCATAGCGCAACAACGCTTTCGGATCTTTAATCGCATTCCCCTGCGGCAGTGCCAATACTGGCGGCTCAAATCCCACCAAAATCACTACCACGCAGAGCAAAGCAACCCCACATTGGCTCAAGCGCACGATCGCGCGTTTCCATGAATCATTACAAAAAGACATACAGCTTCAACCCTAGAGATCAGTCAGCCACTCCGATTGTCCCATGTCGAGTCGCGATAAAAAGCGGTCGGGGGACGGTAAAATGAAGTGCCGAATGTTCTCCCCCAATTAGTAAGTTAAAGTCATGATTTCCAGTAACGATTTTCGTCCCGGTGTCAGTATTGAGCTAGACGGCTCAGTCTGGCGTGTAGTGGAATTTTTACACGTCAAGCCGGGTAAGGGTTCTGCATTTGTTCGTACCAAGCTCAAGAACGCCCAAAATGGCAACGTGGTCGAGCGCACATTCCGAGCCGGGGAGACCGTACCGCAAGCAACGCTCGAAAAAAGCACGATGCAACACACCTACAAAGAAGGTGATGAGTTCGTGTTTATGGACATGGAAACTTACGATGAAGGTCGGCTCAGCGCGGCTCAAATCGGCGATCGCGTCAAATACCTCAAAGAAGGCATGGAAGTGAACGTCGTCCGCTGGAACGAACAAGTTTTGGAAGTTGAACTTCCAAACTCCGTCGTGCTGGAAGTGACTCAAACTGATCCCGGTGTCAAAGGCGATACCGCAACGGGTGGCACAAAGCCCGCGATCGTCGAAACGGGCGCACAGGTCATGGTTCCGTTATTCATCACCATCGGTGAAAAGATCAAAATTGACACTCGCAACGATACATATTTAGGTCGCGAGAAAGAATAGCGAACCCCCGATCTGAGATCAGAAAGATCCTCTACATATCTTTCTGATCTCCCATCTAATTTTTGAGGAGTATAAGAACTGTGCCACTTGATCTGACTGAGCTACGCGAATTATTAACCACGTTAAATCAAACTGATATTTCGGAATTAACGTTAAAAGCAGACGATTTTGAATTAGTCGTGCGCCGAGGAACGCGAGTTGAAGTCGCACCTGTCGCCGCGATTACAACTACCACTGCACCTACCCCTGTTGTGCTTTCCCCAGAACCCGCGAAAGCAGAAACGCCAGTGGCACCCAAGAACGATCGTAAGTTGGTCGATGTCGTCTCGCCGATCGTCGGTACGTTTTATCGCTCTCCTGCACCCGATGAACCTCCGTTTGTCGATCTCGGCAATCGTATTCAGAAAGGACAAGTCGTGTGCATTATCGAAGCGATGAAAGTGATGAACGAAATCGAAGCCGAAGTCTCCGGCGAAATCGTCGAAGTCCTCGTGCAGAATGGACAGCCTGTGGAATACGGACAGCCCTTGATGCGCGTCAATCCGGCTTAGTTTTGTCGAGCATTGCCGGGGTCTCAATGCGATGGACACGGATCTGATGCAAGCGTGGCCCCTCCACCGAAACCACGGTTAATTCATAATTGGCATATTGCAGCGTTTCTCCAGGCTGCGGAATTTTTTGCCATTGATAAAACAGAAAGCCGCCTAAAGTCTGATACTCCTCGATCACAGGTAGATTCAGATCTAATCGATCGTTAATTTCTTCTAGATTCATCTGTGCCTGAATCATAAAAGTGTTTTCATCGATCGTTTGAATCGGCTGCTCCTCATCGCTTTCTTCTGTCTCCCCAATAATTTGAGTCACGAGATCTTGAATCGTGACCAATCCCGCTGTGCCGCCAAACTCATCGACCACTAAAACCATATGTTGTCGATCGCGCTGCATCAGCGTCAGTAACTCTCCCAAACTCGTATACTCCGGGACAAATCGCGCTGGCTGAATCCAAGACTTCAAGGGACTATCCATGTTTAACGTCCCTTGCACCAAAGGTTCAGCCAGCTCTTTCAAATGCACAAACCCACAAATATCATCCAGCGATTCTCCCGTAATGGGAAATCGCGAATGTCCGCTTTCAGCAACTTCGACCAACAAGTCGCGCACTGTTGCCTCGATCGGTAAAGTAATCATGCTCGGTCGCCGCACCATCACTTCTTCCGCCGAAACTTCCGCAAATTCAAACACATTGCTGAGCAATTCGCGTTCTTCCTGCTCCAACCCGCTCGACTCGCTGGAAGTCGCAATAATCAGCTGTAATTCTTCTGGAGTGACCTGGTTATACCACCCTTGCCCGGTATACTGCACCCCAATCAAGCGCAATAAGAACTGAGTCGATTGATTCAAAATCCAGATAAAAGGATTGAAAAATCGCGCGATCGCCAAACTAAACGGACCCAAAAACCGCGCAATTTCCTCGGAGTACCGCATCGCCAGAGACTTTGGGCACAGTTCACCGAGCACAATTTGCAGATAAGCAATCAGCAAAAACGAGATCGGAATCGAAGCCGAGTGTGACAAAGGCTGTATCCAGGTTTGCGGCAAAGGAAGCTGCGTAATCCACATGGACACGATCACCGCCATCGATGATTCACCAATCCAGCCCAGCGCTAGACTCGATAACGTAATGCCAAGCTGAGTGGTAGACAGTAAGCGATCGATACTTTGTTGTAAAGACTGTACGGTGCGAGCTTGAATATCCCCTGCATCGACCAATTGATTAATTCGAGAGCGACGCACTGACACGATCGAGAACTCAGCCGTCACGAAGAACGCATTAATCGCGATCAAGAGCAGCACCGAGAGAAATCGCAAACTGACATCGGTAAAATTTAGAGGCTGAAGCACTACCGCTAGAGCAAGCGGAATGGGGGCAGTCATTGGGCAATCAGAGTAAGAAAATTCGGGCTGAGAAGTTGAGTTTAGCGTTATTTAATGGGAATGTCTGCCATCTTCAGTTGCAGTTTTTGGTCAGGATAATCACTCAGTTGAATTGAGAGCTTCTGAGCATCATCTAGCATCGAAGTTGGAATACTAATCGTCCCACTCAGGCGATCGCTCTTGGCAGGCAATTCCGATGGCAATCCGGTTGTTTCTGCAACGATCAGGCGACCTTTATCATCCGTGACATTCAGGAAACTATAGAGAAATTTCACGGGTTGACTGCCATCATTTTTCATCGCTACGTCGAGCAGCATCGAATCACCCTGTTTGCGAATCCCCGTTACTTCCATCGCAACATCATTCGATCGTGTAAGAATGGGCAGCTTTGCCGTTGTCACAGTCGCCACAGATTTCTCGGATTTTGCTGGAGGTGCTGCGCTTGTATTCGAGCTTGTACTCGCTGAACCTGCCCGACCCGTCGCATTGATTTTTTCTTTGACCGATTTGATGATGTCTTCTTCTTTCAAGATCACCAATTCTTCTCGTCCACTCGAATTTTTGGCAGTGCCCTTATTCGTGGGGCGAGAGTCGGGTTGGGTAATGCCTTTGAGTGCTTCTCGTCCGATCGCGTATCCCCAAGTCGCGGTAAAAACTCCTGCTCCTAACATCAGGGCAAGTAACGTAAAGGTTAGGGCAACGGTGGAATTAACTTTCATGGGCGATCCAACGCAATGGGAACTGGAAATTTATATCAGCAATTGTATGCTGCAATTCTCATTCTTGGACAATTTGAATTTTTGAGGCTGGACAGAGCGAGAGATAGGTGAAGCGCGGCGTTATCAATCGCAAAAATTGAATCGATCGATTTTTCTAAGCGAGGCGTTAAAACCGAAAAAGTCGAGTTAAAATACGGCTAATTCCCAGGGTTGGCCGAGCGGTTTAGGCAGCGAACTCATAATTCGCCTCAGGCGGGTTCAACTCCTGCACCCTGGATTCAGTTAATTTTGGATTCAGTCAATTCAAGAACTGAATCCAAACTCCAAATTCCTAGTATCGCTGCGGCAATAGTGAATTCGGCGGGGTCATCGGCTGGACTGGAAATTGTGGATCGAGTGGCTGTTCGATCGCAAATTCACTTCCCACAACGCGATTGCCAGAAGTTGGCAGCGTTTGCACCGACAGATTAAATGGGTTGGGCAAATCGGCTGTCCGAATCAACGGATCGCTTGAATTTTGCTGATTCATCAAGTCTAAGTAAATGCGATGAATCCGCTCCCCATCGCGAGAAATTTGATTTTCCGGATACCCATAAGGCGTTCCGATGATGGTTTGGGTATACCGTAGGGGATTGCGATCGGAGAATTCGCCGAGTGCTCCGAAATAGGCACGATCGATCGCATTCGGAATGGTTTCGTTCGGACGAAATACGGGTGCCTCTTGCGCGCTGGCTGCGATCGCCATCAAACTAGAAGAGGCACTGAGCGCAATTGCGCTAAATAGGCTCTTGATCCTCACGCCCATAGTTCTTTATCCTCAATGATTGGCTAAAAGGTAGAAAAGATTGGGTGGTTTCACAATTAACTGCGTGTTTTTACCGCATTCATGTATGAAATTTAACCAAATCCATGCTTTTTGACACGTAATATTCATTAGTTTGCCCGCATATGACAAATGTGACTAAGTTCGACGCAAAAACATTTCCTTGGTCAACGGCTGAGATTGAGGAAGTGCGCGATCGCCTTTTGGATCTGTTCTGTTTGGGTGCTTATCGGGAGGGAGATTTTCTCTTGTCTTCGGGTCAGCGCAGTTCGTATTACATCAATGGGAAGCAGGTGACCTTGCATCCCCAAGGTGCTTTGGCAGTCGGGCGAGTGTTGTTAGCGTTATTGGAGCCGGATACCGTTGCTGTGGCGGGTTTAACGTTAGGGGCTGATCCGATTGTAACGGCGACGAGTGTGGTCGGGGCTTATGAAGGAAAATCGATCTCCGCGTTGATTGTCCGTAAAGAGGCGAAAGGGCATGGAACGCAGGCATATATTGAGGGGTTGACGTTACCGGAGGGAAGCCGAGTTGTTGTTTTAGAAGATGTCGTGACAACGGGGCAATCCGCGATGAAGGCGGTTGAGCGATTGCGCGATGCCGGATATCAAGTCGATGAAGTGATCTCGCTCGTCGATCGCCAACAGGGGGGTGCAGAGTTTTACCAGCAGCAAGGGTTAAAATTCCGAGCGGTTTATACGATCGAAGATCTCCAAAAACGTTGGAAGCAATTGCAAGCTTAGACGCAGAAGAGATTCAACTTTCTGCATGAATCCCTCCGAAGTTAATTCGCAGAGGCACTCATGCAGAAAGAAATGATTTGCACGGCTTGACCCATTGTTTGGCCGCAAGCCGTCGAGGCATTTTCACTTGAAAGATCGAGTTCACGCCTAACCCGAATTACCCCACCTATTCCTTCTGCTTCTGCTTAATCTTGATGTTCTGCGATCGGGACTCCCAATCAACAAAGCTGAGATTATCATCCTAATTATTACAATTTGTTATACGAATGAAATCACTTGATCGTTGCCGCATTCCAGCGAAATGACGGCAGGATGCACAAATCATTCTTGAGCTATATACCAGGGATGCACAACAAAACTCTATATTTGTGACTATGTTTAAAGTGTTTAAAGTTGAACATTAGTAGCCGCACATCCGGTTAGTGGTCGGCTGAACAACTGTACAAAGAATCGTTATTTTTCTATGCAAATTTGATATTTTCTAAACATTGTGGGAGTCTTCGTATATGAATGATATTCGCATTACGCTGATTGAAGATCATGATCTAACGCGAGTCGGTATGAAAACGGCTTTACAGCAAAGACCCGGCTTTCAAGTGGTTGGCGAGGCTGCAAATGGCACAGATGGGCTAAAATTGCTGCTCCAGCATAAACCCGATGTTGCGATCGTCGATATTGGTTTACCGGATATCGACGGCATCGAGTTGACGCGCCGCTTCCGCCAAGCTCAAGCTGCCTCGGAGGAGCAATCCGATACGAGAGTCTTAATTCTTACCCTACAAGATCAAGAAGATACGGTTTTAGCAGCATTCGCGGCAGGTGCAGATTCTTACTGCATGAAAGATGTCAGTCTCGATCAGTTGGTCGATGCATTGCGGGTGACGAATGAAGGAAATTCTTGGATTGATCCTGCAATTGCGAGAGTCGTGCTCCGTCAAACTCAGACGCAGACCCCGCCTACCCCGATTACAGACGAACTACAGCAGGTTGCGATTACCGCTGCCGAACCGGAATACAACCAAATTATTGAAGCCTATCCGCTGACTGAGCGTGAGTTAGAAGTGCTGCAACTGATTGTCGATGGCTGTAGTAATGCTGTGATTGCAGAAAAGCTCTACATCACAGTAGGTACAGTCAAAACACATGTCCGCAATATTCTCAATAAGCTCTGTGCCGACGATCGGACTCAAGCAGCAGTGCGAGCACTGAGAGCGGGATTAGTCGGCTAGGTGGCTCAACTCAGATTGAATACGACTGATATTCTTTAATCGATCGCAGTTAAACCGCGATCGCCAATCGGCAAGATCTTCCGTTTCATCCCGGTTAAATTGTCAAATCGAATGGCTAATGTGGCTTTGCTCCCACTGCCAAACACGTTTGTCACTTCGCCGATGCCAAACTGACTGTGCATAACGCGATCTCCCACACTCCATTCAACATCGCTCTGTAAAATGGGTGCAGGCTTAGATTGAGGTTTCTTTTCTGTGAACTTTTTAGGAATAGCAGCTTTTGTATTGCTATCCATCAATTCACGCGGGAGTTCTCCCAGGAAAAGCGAAGGACTCGCAGGTTCGCGGTTTCCATACAATCGACGTTCGCGAGCATGAGAGATAAATAACCGCTCTTGAGCACGGGTAATGCCCACATAGCAAAGGCGACGTTCTTCTTCGATCGCGGCTGGATCATCGAGCGATCGATAACTGGGAAATAACCCTTGCTCTAAACCGACGAGAAATACGATCGGAAATTCCAACCCTTTCGACGAGTGCAAGGTCATCAGCGAGACTTTCGTCGATTCTTCCTCGGTGTCATCCAAATCGGAGGCTAAAGAGGCGCTTGCTAAGAAGCCGATCAAACTCTTGTCGTCTTCGTTTTCTTCTTCGTATTGCAGAACGGCGTTATATAACTCCTGCACGTTCTGTAAGCGATCTTCTGCTTCGTCTGTGCCTTGAGATTTTAAATCTCTGACATAGCCTGAATCTTCTAAAACTCCTTGAACGAGTTCGGAAGCGCTTACAGTGTCAATCTGCGATCGCCATCGCTGAATGATTTCGACAAATTGAATCACGCCTTTCGAGGATCGTCCTGCCAGAGTTTTGATCGAGGTTTCATCGCTAAGAATCTCCCACAGTGGAGTCTCAAGTTCGATCGCTGCTTTTTGCAGGGCTTCGATCGTGGTTTTGCCAACGCCCCGACGCGGAGTATTAATCACACGCAGCAAACTTAATGAATCCGATGGATTTGCGATCGCTCTCAAGTAAGCTAGAACGTCTTTGATTTCTTTACGATCGTAGAATCGCAGCCCGCCGACAATCTTGTAAGGGACACCCCACCGCACCAAAATTTCTTCAAAGGCTCGGGATTGAGCGTTGGTGCGATAGAGAATAGCAAACTTACCCCAATGCAGATCAGAATTTACCGCTTCTAATCTCCGCATTTGTTGAATCACGAATTCGGCTTCATCGATCTCATCTTGAGCGCGATAGCAGAAAGTCGGTTCGCCTTGTCCGCGAGTTGGTTTGAGAACTTTATCAATCCGTTCTGTGTTGTTCTCGATCAGGTCGTTTGCAAGTTGGAGAATGTTCTCTGTCGATCGATAGTTCTCTTCTAATTTCACCATCGTTCGCGTATCATCATCGGGCAGTCCATCGCCAAAGTCTTGCTGGAAGCCCATCAGAATCGTGAAATCTGCCATGCGGAACGAGTAAATCGATTGATCTGCGTCGCCGACAACGAAGATCGATCGATAATCCCACTCTTTAAAGCTGCGGGCAGATTCTCCATTCGTTGTCAGAAGTTGCAGCAATTCGTACTGTGTGCGATTTGTATCTTGATACTCATCTACTAGAATGTGACGAAAGCGTTTGTGCCAGTATGCGCGAATCTGTTCATTCTGACGGAAGAGTTGCACCGGAATCCAAATCAGATCATCAAAGTCAACCGCATTGTTTTCAGCGAGTTTATCTTGATAAACGCTGTAGATATTTGCAATCACTTTTCCTTTGAAGTTAGATTGCTCTCGCTCGTAATCTCGCGGGGTTAACCCCTTATTCTTAGCGTTGCTGATTGCATACCGAACGCTGCGTGGATCAAATTTCTTATCGTCAATATTCAGTTGATTGATGATGATGTCTTTGACTAAGCTCTGGGCATCGGATTCATCAAAAATCGAGAAAGATTTTGTCCATTTCCGCCCTTTCTCATCTTGGAATTTCTCAATATCGAAGCGTAGAATCCGGCAGCAGAGTGCGTGGAAGGTTCCGATCCAGAGATCTTTCGTGATCGATTTGTAGACTTGCGATCGCAATTTCGTCTGCACATGTCCCGGAAGCGATTGCAGCGATTGCCCATGCTCAGTCAGTGCCCGCTGTTCTGCAAACAGTCGTTCGATGCGATCCTTCATCTCCCGTGCTGCTTTGTTCGTAAAGGTTACAGCCAGAATATTTTCAGGATCAACTCGATGAGTCAGCACCAAGTTGGCAATCCGATAAGTCAATGCGCGCGTCTTTCCTGAGCCTGCACCTGCAATCACGAGCAGAGGACCACAAAAATGCTGAACGGCTTGTTTTTGGGACGGATTCAGATGACTCAAAAAATCGACAGCCATAGGACGACTAGCACAAATCTACTTCCATTAGATAGGCTATCCTATCTCGCCCCAGAATGATGTGCAATTTTCTGTACGTATCTCCCCACTCCCGAACTCACTCAATGGATGACTCTACTGCGGATTGGAGGATGGAGTTTTATCTATCTCTGATTCAACTGTGTTTGAGTGCTGTTGAATCGCTCCACTAAGCTCGATGAAAGCTTTTGGCAAACCGCAGTATACGCATCTTTTTAATGGTTCAGCGTTTGTGTGAACTGAGCGCTGATTCTAGAGAGATGTGAAAAATCCAATGATTCCGTGTCCGGTGAAGACTTCTAGTGCCAAGAGGGAAACGAATCCAATCATTGCGAGACGACCATTCAAGCGTTCTGCATTAATGTTGAAGCCGAATTGGGGCTGATCGGTGACGTACATTTGAGGCTCGATCGCAAAATTGTTCAGTTTGCCTTGATCGTCGATGATTGAACCGCTTCTCATAATTTTGATCTCAATGGATGTTTTACGTTGTTCTTTACAAAGCGTAACATTAAGTATTGAGATTTGTAAACAAAACTTAAAATGATGTGAATTGAGCCGGGGTTGCGTTGCGATTCAAGGGCTGAAGTCCTTATAAATTGAGAAATTCAGGATCGGGCTTTATCAGAGGTCGATCCTGAAGCTGGTTAACCTCGCGGATTGAGCCGCGAAGATTTCATATCAAATTAATTCCACCTATAAACTTCGGGTTGATTTGTCGATCGCGCTCTCCCGCACGAGGTTTTAAACCCCGTGCTAACTGTGCGAAGTCCACTGAAGGGACTGGATCGCTGTATTCTGTTAGTCCCTTTAGGGAGTTCGCAACGGTTAGACCGTGATTTCCAATCACGGGCGGGAAAGCGCAATTAAAGATCAATTTGGTATCAGGTTTAGAGCGGTGAGCAGAGTCAAACTACGGCTTGGAGATGTTTGTTAAACCTGAGCGATCGCATCTTCAACGATCGCGATCTCTTGGGGATCGAGTCGAACTTCTGCGGCTTTGACAGAATCCGCAATACTCTCAGGCTTGCTTGCACCTGGAATCGGCACAATACAAGGCGATTTTGACAACATCCACGCCAAAATTAAGCTATAAATCGAGATATTTTTCTCGTTTGCCAAGTCGGAAATTCCATGAATCTCTTTTAACTGAGACACACGCTGGCTGCCACCTAACGGACTCCAAGGCAGAAAAGTGATTCCTTCCGCTTCACAATATTCCAGAACGCCATCATATTCAGGATTGCGATGCCAAGGATTGTATTGATTTTGCACAGAGACGATTTCAACGACATCGCGCGCTTGCTTGATTTGTTCGACGCTAAAGTTCGATACGCCTACATAGCGAACAATCCCTTGGTGAACCGCTTCTTTCGCAGGCGTGAGCGCTTGAGCGATCGAATAATTTGGATCGGGTGAATGATACTGCCAAATATCGAGCGGTTGATCTCCACCGAGGGCTTCAAAACTTTCTCGAATGGTCTGTCGCAGATGATCTGGATTCCCATTCTGTGTCCAAGCTCCGTCTGGACGCATCAAACCACCTTTGGTTGCAACCATGACTTGGCTTTTGTCACCCGAATATTGCTGTAATGCCTTGTAAATGAGTTTTTCGTTGTGATGCTTATCGGATTCATCGATGCAATAAGCATCGGCGGTATCAATCAATGTGACACCCAGTTCTAAAGCTCGATGAATTGTAGCGATCGCTTGAGATTCCGACGAGCGATCGCGGATTGACATTGGCATTCCACCTAGCCCGATCGGAAAGACCATTTCCCGAGTGTTTCCTAACTCTCTAAGATGTGCAAGTTCTGCAACTTTATCCTGAGTTGCCATGACACTACCTCGATATACTGTTTTTCAGTAAAATCGATATTGTTATGATCTCACGTCACACTCTAGAAAGAGTTTTGAAGTGATTCAAGTGCAAGATACAGGAATTGGGATTGTAACAGCACAGTAGAAGCGAGTTTACGATCGCTGACCCTAATGAGCTAATGGAATCTCTACTATAAAAATACTCCCTTGCCCAACTTGACTTTCAACCTTGAGTGTCGCTTGATGATGGTGAGCGATCGCCTGTGCAATGGCGAGTCCTAGCCCTGTTCCACCTGTTTTGCGAGAGCGATCTCTATCGACTCGATAGAAGCGATCAAAGATTCGATCCTGATCCTTGGGGGCAATGCCAATTCCAGTATCTTTCACCGTGATGAATGCTGTGCGATCGCGAGCGATTAAGCTGATAATAATCTTTCCATTACTGGCTGTGTACTGAATCGAATTTGCAATTAGGTTTGAAACTAAACGGTAAAGTTGAGACTCATTCCCTAAAACGTAAACATCACGATCGGGAACCTGATGGATAAGATCAAGTTTCGCCAGGGTTGCTAACTCTAAAAATTCTTCAGTTAAGTCACTAATTAGATCATTTAAGCAACAGCGCTGCGAGGGCTTAAGTGACGAATGGTGCTCAAGACTCGTCAGAAAGAGCAGGTCTGCAATCAAATGGCTCAATCGTCTGCCCTGCCGTTCAACCGTGTGCAGCATGGTTTGCATCTCTTGGGGATCAGACTGAGGGACTCGCAAGATTGCCTCTACGGTTGCTAAGAGACTAGCTAGGGGCGATCGCAGTTCGTGTGCAGCATTTGCGGTAAACTGCTGCTGCTGTTGGTAAGACTGATAAATCGGTTGCATCGCTAAACCGGAAAGCCACCAGCTTGAAACCGCGACTAAACCTAACGCGATCGGAAATCCAACCAGTAAGATCCATCGCATTTGCAGAATTTCGGTATCAAACACCTCTAAGTTTCGTCCAAGTTGGAGATAGCCCCATGATCCATGAGGTTCTGAAGGATTGTGATTTCCATGCAAGATGATTGTAAATTGGCGATAGCGCGTTCCTGATGCGGTTTGAAACGTTTGCCACGGAGTCGGATTGAGCGTTTGAGGCAGTTCAGTTGGGGGATTCGGAGAAAAGGCAAGCAGCCTACCTCGGTGATTGAACAGTCGAATGTAGTAAGTGCTGCGATCGCTAATTCCAATCGTGTGCCGCTGAATGAGAGTCGGATTTGCATTACAAGGTTGTCCGACTAAACAAAGCTCTGGCAAAATTTGCCGCAGTGCGGTTGTGGGCGTTTCTGAAGCAGGTAGCATCGGTTCTAAACTGTCATGCAGAGTTCCCGCGATCGATTCAACTTCTCGCTCCATTGCCGCCCAATTTGCTTGCGCGATCGAGCGATAGAGACCGAATCCTGACAAGCTCAAGATCACTCCCATCACCCCGGCATACCAAAGTGCTAACTGAATCCGACTGCGCCGAAAAAGCTGATGACTATTCATGATTGGACGTGTTGAATCGGTAGCCTTGACCCGGAATCGTCTCGATCGGACAATTGCATCCATAGCTCGCAAGCTTACGCCGCAGTAATCGCATTTGGGCAGCAACAACGTTACTGACAGGTTCAGCATCGAGATCCCAAAGCTGATGACGGATTTTGCTACTCGAAAGAATGCGATCGGGATTTTGCATCAAATACGCTAGGATTTGGAACTCTTTCACTGTCAACGGAATCGGTTGCATGTGTTCGCTGAACAGTGTGTTGTTCGCATAGTCGAGCGTCAAGCTTCCAATTGTGAGGGTTTGAGGTTGGAGACTCGGCGATCGCCGTTGTAACGCTCTTAATCGTGCTAGAAGTTCTTCCATGACAAATGGCTTCACTAAGTAGTCATCGGCTCCTGCATCTAACCCTGCCACTCGGTTCTCTGGCTGACCGAGTGCCGTCAGCATCAAGATCGGTAAAGGATTGTTCTGCGCTCTGAGTCGCTGACAGAGTTCGATACCCGATATTTCAGGGATGAGCCAATCGACGATCGCAACAGTGTAGTCTGTCCATTGGTTTTCTAGATAGTGCCAAGCCTGCATTCCATCTTGCACCCAATCGACGATATATTTCTCGCTAACTAGAACTTGCTTAATCGCCCGCCCCAAATCTGTTTCATCTTCTACCAGTAGAATTCGCATCGCTTCAGATCATTGCTCTGAGCTTGATTTTACCGAAACGTTCTTTATTTCACCCGAATTTCATCTCGCTGCTGGCAGACTGATGGAGATTTTATTCGGCTCAAGTTAGCGTGAGGACTTCCCATGAAACCCTTTCGATTCATCAGTTCGATTCTTACTATCAGTTTGACGCTCAGCGCGCCTACGATCGTGTTTGCTCATGCGGGGCACGGCGACGAATTCCAAGCACAAGGCGGGATTCAGCGGGTGAAGGTGAATGCTGAAACGGATTCGCTCTTGGGGATTTCAGTGGCTCCGATCACGCAAAAAAGTGCGACTGGGGTGATGATTCCTGCGACTGCTTTAGTGGATGCAGATGGGAAAAAGCTGGCTTTTGTGCAGTACGAAAATTTTTATGAGCCTGTTCCTGTCAAGACGGGCGCAACCAAGGGCGATCAGATTGAAGTGACAGAAGGCTTATCTGTTGGCGAAAAGTTGGTAACACAAGGTAGCTTATCGCTGTTTGCAGAATCGCGCAAAACGCAATCGACTGCGGCTTCTCCCAGTCCTGCCGCATCCCCGATCGCATCCAAATCCGAGCAAGCACAGTCTCAAGGAACCGCACAAAGTCCCGATCAGCCGAGCGGAATGCCGATCAAAACAGCCGCCGCGATCGGGGGTGGTGTGGTCTTACTCGGTGGGGTCGGTGCATTTCTGGCAACCCGCAAGAAAAAGAGCGTTTTCTCGGACAAGGGAGATCTGTAATGTATGCTGAATTCTCTACTTGACCAGATTTTAAAAGGCTCGATCGTTCAGCGCTGGCTGATTGTGATTGGCTCAATTCTGGTGACACTCTGGGGGATTTTTAGTGTCACACAGATGCCGCTCGATGTCTTTCCCGAATTTGCACCGCCGCAAGTTGATATTCACACCGAAGCGTCTGGACTTGCTCCAGAAGAAATCGAATCACAAATTACTGTCCCGATCGAGAGTGCGGTAAATGGACTTCCCGGTGTGACCACGGTGCGATCGTCCTCGAAAGTGGGACTCTCAATGGTACAGATCGTCTTCGATCAAAACGCGGACATCTATAAAGCCCGCCAAGCGGTGACAGAAAGCTTGCAGCAAGTGACGAACCAACTTCCTGAAGGTATTCATCCTCCGGAGATTTCGCCATTAGCTTCACCACTCGGCACGATTTTACAATATGCCTTCACGGTGAACGGACAGGGTAAGACGACACTGATGGATTTGCGGCGGTTGGTCGATACGACACTCAGCAGCCAAATCCTCTCCGTTCCAGGAGTCACTCAGGTGACGCTGTATGGTGGAGACGAGCGCCAAGAGCAGGTCTTGGTTGATCCAGACAAGCTACGATCGCGCAAAATCTCCTTGTCTGAAGTGACCGCAGCGGCTCAAGGCGCAAACTCTAATGCTCCAGGAGGCTTCCTGACTGGCGGTGGTCAAGAGCTACTCGTGCGCGGAATCGGACAAGTGAAATCGATCGAGGACTTACAGCAGTCTGTGGTGAAAGTTCAAGACGGTAAACCTGTCCTGCTCAAAGATGTGGCAGAAGTCAAAACGGGTGCGGCTCCCAAACGCGGAGATGCCAGTTTTAGGGGGCAGCCCGCGATCGTCTTGATGGTCAACAAGCAACCGGATATCGATACGCCAACGGTGACGCAATCGGTTGAAACGATGATGAAATCGTTGCAAGCCACCTTACCCGCCGATGTGCAAGCCGCGCAAACGTTTCGGCAAGCGAACTTTATTGATGTGGCGATCAGGAATGTCGGGAGTTCACTGCTCGAAGGCATTGTGATTGTTTCGGTGATTATGCTGCTGTTCTTAATGAACTGGAGAACAGCATTGATCACCTTAACCGCAATTCCGTTATCGTTGCTGATCGGATTGCTATTGATGAAGTGGATGGGTCTAGGCATCAATACGATGACGATCGGAGGCTTAGTGGTTGCACTCGGAGGCTTTGTGGATGATTCGATCGTCTATATGGAGAATTGCTATCGCGGACTGAGAAATAATCAAGCTGAAGGTCATCCAAAACATCCGTTTAAGGTTGTGCTGGATTCATTTGTCGAAGTGCGATTAGCCGTGATTTTCTCGACGGTGATTATCATTGTGGTATTTGCTCCGATTTTTAGCTTGACTGGCGTAGAAGGGCGGATTTTTGCTCCGATGGGCTTGGCTTATTTGTTGTCGATCGCAGCTTCGTTGATCGTCGCAATGACTCTCACGCCAGCACTCTGCGCGATTTTGTTAGCCAACCAAACCTTGCCGCAAGAAAACACCTTTGTTTCTCGCCTCGCACAGCGGCTTTATCGTCCACTCCTGAATATCTCTTTACGATCGCCGCAGGTGATTTTAGGAGTCGCTCTTGCTTCACTGATTGCTGCGGTTGCGATCGTGCCTTCTTTGGGTCGAGTCTTTCTACCAGAGTTCCAAGAAAAATCAATGGTGAACTCGATGGTGCTCTTTCCCGGTGTTTCGCTCGACATGACCAATCGAGCAGGCATCGCGCTGAATAACTCGCTCAAAGATAATCCGCTGTTTGAGTGGGTGCAGGTGCGATCTGGACGTGCTCCGGGTGATGCAGATGGCGCAGGGGTAAACATTGCTCACGTTGATGTTGAACTCAGCGATCGCGCAATGCAAAACCGAGAAGCGAGCATCAAACAACTGCGCGAAGCTTTCACGAAGTTGCCTGGTGTGGCTTCTAACATTGGTGGGTTTATTTCTCACCGGATGGATGAAGTGCTCTCTGGAGTAAGAAGTGCGATCGCGGTGAAAATCTTCGGCCCTGATCTCGCTGAACTGAGAAAGATCGGGGAACAAGTTCGCGATGTGATTCAGCCGATTCAGGGTGTTGTAGACTTGCAGCTTGAACCTCAGTTGCCAATTCGACAAGTACAAATTCAATACGATCGGGCTGCCGCTGCGACTTATGGCTTGAGTATGGAGCAGATCTCGAACACTGTTGAAACGGCGCTCAATGGTCGTGTGGTTTCTCAAGTTGCAGAAAATCAACAGTTAATTGATATTGCGGTTTCGCTGACAGAACCCGCCCGTAACAACCTAGACGCGATTCGGGCGATTCCGATCGTTGCTCCAACTGGACAAACGATTTCGCTTGGTACTGTCGCCAAAGTAGACTACGGCATGGGCGCGAATATTGTGAATCGGGAAGATGTTTCTCGCTTGATTGTGGTTTCTGCGAACGTTGCAGAACGCGATCTCGGGAGCGTGGTCGGTGACATTCAATCGCAGATTCAGCAAAAGGTGAAACTGCCGAATGGCTACTTTATCCAGTACGGCGGACAGTTCGAGTCTGAGCAGCGGGCAACTAATAATCTACTGGTGTTTAGTATTTTGGCAGCCGTTATGATTGCGGTGCTGATGTTCTTCTCAGTTCGATCGCTGCCTGCCACGATCGCTATCATGATCAACCTTCCCTTAGCACTTGTGGGTGGTATTGTCTCAATTCTGTTAAGTGGTGGTGTGATGTCTGTTGCTTCTTTAGTAGGCTTCATCACATTGTTTGGGGTTGCAGTTCGCAATGGGTTGTTGCTGGTTGATAACTACAACAACAAATTTGCGCAAGGAATGCCGCTGAAAGATGTTATCGTCAAAGGCTCGCTTGAGCGGATTGATGCCATTTTGATGACGGCTTTAACTTCAGCATTAGGAACCTTGCCGCTGGTACTTTCGAGCGGAGCCGGAAACGAAATCCTGCAACCGTTAGCTATTGTGGTCTTGGGGGGCTTGTTTACGTCTACGGCGCTGACGCTACTCGTCATTCCTGCCATCTATGCGAAGTTTGGCAAGCGATTAATTCCAAAGCAGCGAGATTCTATTATTGACGCAAGCTTTTCACGCAGTTCAACTCAGTCTTCCGCAGACTCTATGCTGTAGTTCTGTCAATCTTAAAGTAGAGGCGTGATTGTTTCTGGATTAAAGAAGCGATCGCGCCTCTCCATCTAGCATGAATCAGCGATTGCTATCAGCAAGTGGTTTTTGTCTGAATATTCTGAAGCGTTTAATGGACTTTTCTAGCAGATTAAAGTAACACGCTCCTGTTTCGAAATTGCTACTCTATTAATTTTCAAATAGCAATTCAAATTCGGTTTTGAGCGCATCAATATCTGCGACACGGCTGACTAAAAGACTGTCTTTTCCTGCATCTTGAAGTCGGTCCTTCCAGTGAGAAATCGCATCTGAATTTTTCACCCAAAAGCTCACAACAGTATCAACCACTTCATCTAGATTCCACGGATGGTGAGGGCTGACCGTTTCCACAGAATAAATCAGTGCATCTAAGAGGGTGTTTTAAAAGTCGGAGTCGGTCAAATTTTATGCCAATCTCCTAACCATGATCCGAATCATTGCTAAGTAAATCCAAGTCTCTGAAGTTTCTGGAAGTAACTCATAATCCCGAACTAAGCGACGACAGTGCATCAGCCAGCCCAGAGTTCGTTCCACCACCCATCGCTTTTTGAGCAGGACAAAGCCTTTGGTTTGTTCCGGGCGTAAGACCACTTGGACAATCCAACGACAGATGGTGACCACCCAGTGCATAAAGGGAAAGCCATCGAAGCCGCCATCCACCCAAATCGTGTGTAGACGAGACACGGCTTTCCCGCGTTGTCGCACCCGCTGGAGAACAGTTTTGCCGCCGGCGCGTTCTGGGGTGCTGGCAGCAGTGACAAAGACCCGTAAGATCAATCCCAGCGTATCGACCGTGATGAATCGCTTGCGCCCTTTGATCACCTTACCTGCATCAAATCCGATTGCTGCATGCACTCCTGCCGCACTTTTCACGCTTTGGCTATCGACAATTGCTTCAGATGGGCTCGGAGAGCGCCCGACTTCGATGCGGATGCAGCGATAGAGACGGTCGTGAATGCTCAACCAGGTTCCATCCTTACGCCAATTACGAAAGTAAGTGTAGACCGTTTGCCAAGCTGGAAAATCTCCAGGTAACGCTCGCCACCGCACTCCTTCGACTAAAACATAAAAAATTGCATTGAGAATGTCCCATAAGTCTACTTCTCGCGGTCGTCCCCCTGGTTTTGCATCAGGTAGCAGGTCGCTCAACAATTCATATTGGGCAGGAGTGAGGTTACTGGGATACGATTTACTCATGTAGCTCTCTCGGTGCTGTGCTTTTACGTATTTACAGCTTATGACCGGAGAGCTTTTTTACAGCCTCAATTGTCTTTTAAAACATCCTCTAAAGTACACTCAAAGCTCGATAAGTATTCAACTCCTGTTTCTAAATCTTTTTGAAGAAGGTCTTGTTGTTGATTGAAGAAAGACAAAATTGGAGAGACTCCAACAATGTTAAACGTATACATCTATACTTTTTCTCCTCAAAATTGCGAACAATCTTTTTATGAGAATAGTTTAAGTAGTTCTAAATAGATTTGAATAGATTTGTATCACAAATTTAATGTTGATTCGTCACCCATGCATCTATCTCTAGGTATTGATTTCGGCACTTCTGGCGCACGCGCGATCGCGATTCGCCCCGATGGCAAAATCGAGGCTCAAGCCGCAGTCTCTTATACTTCTAATCTTGCCCAGACTTGGCTTGAAACACTGTGGCAATTGCTACGAAATCTACCCGAAGCAGTGAGAAATCATCTCGATCGCATCGCAATTAATGGGACATCTTCAACCGTACTACTGTGCGATCGTTCAGGTTGCCCGATTACCGAACCTCTGCTGTACAACGATGCACGTGGAGTGAGTGTTTTAGAGAGAATTCGAGCGATCGCACCTGCTGATCATCCGGTTGTGAGTTCAACGTCTACACTGGCTAAATTGCTGTGGTGGCAAGAGAACTGCGAGGATTTTTCCCAAGCGAGATATCTATTGCATCAAGCTGACTGGTTAGCATTTCAACTGCACGGTCAATGTGGAATTAGTGACTATCACAATAGTTTGAAGCTTGGATACGATGTCGAGCACTTCAACTATCCCAGTTGGCTTCCACTTCAAGAATTATTACCAATCGTCCAAGAGCCAGGAAGCGCGATCGCACCGATTCAATCCTCGATCGCTCAAGCATTTAACATTCCTGCTGACTGTCAAATTTATGCAGGTACAACCGATAGCATTGCAGCTTTTATTGCTAGTCGAGCGAGTACCTCTGGAGAAGCTGTGACTTCATTAGGCTCAACGCTTGTTCTGAAACTCCTCAGTGATACTCGGATTGATGATACTCGTTACGGGATCTATAGCCATCGATTTGGCAAGCGCTGGCTCGTCGGTGGAGCTTCAAATACAGGTGGAGCAGTGTTAAAGCAGTTCTTCACGACGGAAGAATTGATTGAATTGAGCGATCGTATTTCTGCTAGTCAAGAAAGTCCGTTAGATTACTATCCGTTGTTAAAACCGGGAGATCGATTTCCAATCAATGATCCTGAATTAATGCCGAGATTAGAGCCGCAGCCGCTCGATCGTGTTGAGTTTCTACATGGCTTACTCGAAAGTATGGCAAGGATTGAAGCTCAGGGATATCGATTGCTTGAATCGTTAGGTGCAACGCCGTTAAAGCAGGTTTTCACCGCAGGAGGCGGAGCAAAAAATTCGGCTTGGACAGCAATTCGACACAGACAGCTTGGTGTGTCTGTGCGCGAGGCAGTCCAGACAGAAGCGGCATATGGGACGGCTTATCTTGCCTTGGAAGGGATTTGTTAGGAGGTAAATGTCTTGATTGTGGAGGAGTGGGGAGCCGTAATTATAGATTGCATATCTTTCCCCTATCTCCCTATCAGATTGATGACGAGCAAAATCAATCTATCATCGCTTATTCTTCCTCTGAAATTCGCGACTTCCGTTGCATAATTTCTTTCACGATGAGCGTGACGACTGCAAGCAACGCGAGCAACACTGCTGCTGAATAAGCTGACTCGGTTGCATACTGCTTATACTCTTCCTCGATAAACAGTGGCAAACTTTGCGTCTTACCTGCCAAATTTCCTGACACAACTGACACAGCCCCGAACTCACCCATCGCTCTTGCATTCGTCAAAATGACCCCATAAAGCAAGCCCCAACGAATACTCGGTAACGTGACTCGCCAAAACGTTTGCCAGTGACTAGCACCTAAAGTACTTGCTGCTTCTTCCTGCTCTGGGCCAATCTCATCTAAGACTGGAATCACTTCTCGTGCTACAAACGGCAAGCTCACAAACATCGTTGCCAGTACCATGCCCGGAAACGCAAAAATAATTTTAATATCAGCAGCATTCAGCATTGGTCCAAACCAGCCATTCCGTCCATACAGCAAGACCAACATCAAACCTGCAACTACAGGCGAAATCGCAAACGGCAGGTCAATAATGCTCAACAATAAAGCACGACCTCGAAACTGCTTTCGTGCGAGTGCCCAAGCTGTACACAATCCAAAAATGATGTTCAGCGGTACAGAAATAGCGGCTAATGCGATCGTCAATCTCACGGCTGCCATAAAGTTCGGCTGTCGTAAATTCGCGAGAAATGGAGCAACCCCATTCTTAAAAGCCTGATAGAAAACATTGATCGCGGGAATGTAAATGATCAGCGCGAGAAATGCGATCGCGATCGTAATTAAAACGGCTGGAACCCATGCGACTTTCTTCCTTGAACGAGTTGAACTCACGATCGTACTCATCTCATTCACTCCTTAATGTCCTACTCGTTTACTCGAAGAACCCGAATCGTAACGTCTACCCCACGCTTGCAGTAGATTGAGTCCCAACAGCATCAACAGCGAAATTGCGAGTAGCACAATTCCGATCACAGTTGCACCCGCATAGTCATACTGTTCCAATCGTTGAAAAATCAACACAGGTGCAATCAAATCCCTGAATGGCGTATTCGAGGCAACAATCACCGTCGAACCATATTCACCCACTGCACGCGAGAATCCCAAAGCAACCCCGGTTAAGATTGCAGGTAACAGAGGCGGCAAAATCACATGTCGAAACGTCTCCCATTCAGAAGCACCCAAACTCCAAGCAGCTTCCTCAGTTTCTTTTTCCATCTCAGCGAGGACTGGTTGCACGGTGCGAATCACAAATGGCAGGGAAATAAACACCATCGCAATCCCAACACCCAATCGAGTGAACGCAATCTTAATGCCAAAAGGAGCCAACAGCGAGCCAATCCATCCTTCCTCGCTATACACTGTTGCCAACGTTAAACCTGCAACGGCTGTTGGCAAAGCAAACGGCAAATCGACTGAAGCATCGATGAACTTTTTGAAAGGAAAATCGTATCGGACTAAAACCCAAGCAATCAATGTGCCAAACACGCCATTAATTAAAGCTGCGATTAAAGCAGTCGTAAACGTGATGTCATACGTTGACAAAGCGATCGGGCTAGTAGCAATACTCCAAAACTTCTCTACTCCGACGGTTGATGCTTTCAAGAACATTGCAACTGTTGGAATGATTAGCATCACAGTGAGATAGCCAATCATGATCCGCCATGTCCAAGGAGCCTGAACAATCGATCGGAATGCGACCTTCCAAAATGGGACTTTCTCAGAGCTAGAAGTAACCATCAATTTCCTCTTATGACTGTTTTGATGCAGTAATCGTTTGATCAAAAATGCCGCCGTCTTCAAAGAATTTTTTCTGAACTTTGCCCCAGCCGCCAAAGTCCTGAATCGTTGCTAAATCCTTGACAGGCTGGAATTGTCCAGCATCTTTGCTAAAGGGACGAAATCCTAATTTGACAAACTCTGCTTGCGCTGCGGGCGTAAATAAGAACTTTGCATACGCTTCTGCGGCGTCGCGAGTTTTATTGCGATCGACATTCTTATCGACCACTGCTAGAGGTGTATCGATCGAAATATTCACGTCTGGAACAATGTATTCGAGTGGAATTCCTTTCTGCTGCGCGAGGATTACCTCATTTTCATAGTTGATCAGCGCATCGCCCTGTCCCTGTTTTGCGAAAGCATCGGTTGCTTCCCGCGCATCTCGAGCGAGGACTGCAACATTCTTAAACTCCTTCGCAACTAAGATTTTCGCTTTCGCTTCATCATTGTTACTGCGTTTCAAGGCATCATTCCACAGCGCCATAAAATTCCAACGTGCGCCTCCTGATGTTTTGGGATCAGGCGTTACCCACTTCACATCATCGCGTGTCAGATCTTGAAAGGACTGAATATTTTTAGGATTTCCAGGTCGCACCACGATCGCGACAACCGTTCTAGCAACAATGCCTTGATTTGGAACTCTCGCTGCCCAGTCTTGACGAATCAATCCCTCTTTGACAATTCTCTCCGTGTCGGCTGCCACTGCTAAATGTGTAATATCAGCATCGAGTCCATCAATCACAGCCCGAGTTTGAGAGCCTGATGCGCCATAGCTATAGCTGAAGATCACATCTTGACCCTTTTCTTTTTTCCACTGTTCGATGAATCTTGGAATAATGGCATCATGCGCCGCTTTGGGAACTGCATAGCCAACCAGTGTCAGTGCCACATTCGAGCCAGCATTGCCACCACTACAGGCAGCAACCGTCATACTCAATGTCACGCCTAGCAAAAATAGGGCGATTGATTTGATTCCAAGTCGTCGAAACTGCATCGTGCTCTCCCTGCCTTTTACGGTTGATCACAGGTGTTACCGTAATTAGGCGATCCCTATCCTATCGGGGAATGAGCGCGATCGCAATAGAATTCCTCATTTTCTGACCGGAATATGCGGGATTAGATGTAAATCGAGTTTGAACTGTTATCTTGGCGGAAGATGATGTCTTTTCAGGAATAAGTATGCTCAAGCTCAACTTCCGATGGCTAGCGGCTCTTTTTGTGAGTTGTGTCTTATTTATCAGTTGCGCGGCAAATTCTCAGAATATCGCAGAGCCTCCAATCCAAACTCAACGAGAACTTGCAAAAGCGGTGCTGGCTGAAGCTGGAATTGATCAAAGATATGATCTATATCTCGGCAACAGTATTGATATGGCAATGTTTTCACCAGAGCCCAGAAACTTAAAACTGATGGCATGGCTCAAATCACTCGTCGCCAAAGAAGCAGGATGGAAATTTGCTGAAACAACCTACGTGACTCAGTTAGAAGCAAATTTTTCAGCACCGGAACTCAAGGAACTCTTAGCTCTAGCAAAGCAGCCATTGATGAAAAAACTGCTCCAGGCTGATTTAGATGCCTATGTTGCAGCAGGTGGAGAACGGCGCAAGCGATTCTTTCAAGTTTGGGATGACTACAATTACGGGAAGTTCGATATCCCCGCTGAAGTTCGCAACGATCACTCAAACTAGCGCTCAAACTGGTGTAATACCAAATTGAAAAATGTTTACGACAAATGCCTTGCGAATGGAATTCGCGGCTTCACAAACGAAGTCCGCCTGCACGGACTAACAGCCATTTCTTTAACCCGCGCAGTCGGGTTTTGTCTGCTGAGCCGCGATTTCTAATCGCCAGGACATCAAGTGTCGCGATCAAACATTGATTGGGTATAACTTGTGCTCCTAAGTTGCAGGTGAACCATGTTGGTTTCACAGGTGCTTGCACAGCATTAACCGCTAAGCTTACTTAGAACGAATGCAGCGAGAAATCCGCACACTGTGATTAGTCCTGCGAAATCGTGTGTGTATTCAAACGCCTCAGGAATCATCGTATCTGCAATCATGGCGAGAATGGCTCCTGCTGCAATTGCATCCGTCGCTGCGATAATCTCCGTGGAAACGTGGCTAAACACAACATAGCCAAATAATGCAGCAATGCCCGATGAGATCGCAATCAAGCTCCAAATTCCGAAAATATATTTGAGCGATCGACCCGCTTGCTTCATGCCCGCAGCGCTGGACAATCCTTCAGGAACATTCGATAAAAACACGGCTGCTACCGTCACCCAACTCACCACACCCCCACCGAGCATACTCACACCAATCACGATCGATTCAGGAATACCGTCGAGTAGCGCGCCGACTGCGATCGCGGCTCCGCTGCCCGAATTATCCGCTTCACTGGGTTGCTTTTGCCCAGACCGCTTGCGATGTTTTGCACCTTGAGTCGAGAGAAACCAATTGGCTAAGGTGTAAACGGTAGCTCCGCTGATAAAGCCGATCGCAGTTGAATCAAATCCACCGCGCTGAAAGGCTTCGTCCATCAATTCAAAAGACAACGCTGAAATTAGTACTCCAGCACCAAACGCCATAATTGCAGCGATGAGGCGTTGGGGTAATCGGGCAAAATAACCTACTGCCGCTCCTAAAACAAGCGCTGAACCGCCAAGTAAGCCCCATAAGCCTGCAATGAACCAAGAAGGCATGGTTCTCTCACTTAGAATTGATTGTTTTCTAATAAGCGTGCTAGAAAAGCACTACTGATTGCGCCATAACCCACGATTAATAAGAGTCCAGTTAACATAAGGTTCGCCCCTAATGCTTAGAATAGCTACACTTTAGAGCGACGAATTAACAATGACTTCCTCACTGGGATATTATCCGATCGAGAGAGTTCTATGTCCGAAGCTGAAGAACAGCCTTACCTAGAAATCGCCGATCAGTTAGTTGCTGCGCGACTTGAGCAACCTCTTGCCATGAAGCTTCTAAATCGATGTGAGGCTTCAGTAAGTCTTGCTCAACAAGCTTAACTAAGCGCGTCAGTCCAGCAGCAGCAGTTTGCTTGGTCAGTTCATGAAATAGGATAAAGCCATAGAAATTTAAGCCACCCTTGCCATAGAATTTGGAGACGTTGAAAGTTACTTCTGAACCTGCTGTCGCTCCGAAGGTTACGCAGGTTCCATCGAGTGCAAGGTTTTCTAGCACACCTGGTAATACGTCTCCGCCCACAGAATCGAGTGCAAGATCATAAGGCGCAAACTGATCAAATCGATTGCCGACAATCACTTGATGCGCTTTGGCGGTTTTGACAAATTCTACTAACTCAGAGCGACGCACTTGAGCCGTGACGATCGCGCCTGCTGCTTCCGCAAGTTGACAGGCAAAATATCCGACTCCACCCGATGCACCCGTAATTAGAACCGAACGATCGAGTAAATTTCCACCTTTCTCTAACGCTAACAATGCGGTCAATCCAGCTACAGGGAGTGTCGCAGCAGTTTTAAAATCAACCGAATCTGGTAAAGCTACGATCGCATCGGTTGAAACGGCAACTTCTTCTGCCCAAGCTCCCCCGCTCAAAAATCCTACAACCCGAGTTCCAACCGGAAATCCAGATCCATCAGCGGCAGCGACTGAAATCGTTCCGGCAAAGTCCCAACCGGGTCGCCAACCCGCTGCGGCACTCAGCGATCGTCGAACTTCACCGCGATTCAGCGAAATGGCAGCAACTTCAACAATTGCTTGATTCGGCAAGGCTGAAGGGGGATCAACTAATGCGATCGCTAAGCGTCCAGGTACATCTGGGTCAACAACAACGGCTCGAATCATATCTGTACCCATGCACTTTTTCGACGATCAGTTTATCAGATTCACATCCCCACAAAATCCTCCCGCACCCAACCTCTTGCCTTAGAAGCTGGAAATTCAACGAAATACCAGGTTCTATTATCCTCGCCCAGCGTTTGCTCCAAGACAACGACTCGATCCCCAACTAATCCATAGCTTGGCGCACTCGCAGTAGTCGAAGGTGCAGAACGGATATTCACACGACTTCCAATCGTTTCGCCCAGCAATCGTCCCTCACGAGGAAATTGGGAAATTTCAGATGGATCATTGATGGAATCGGTTTGTTCTGCTTGAATCCAGCCCTCCGCACCTGACGGAAACTTCACATAGTACCAAAGCTCTTGAGTATCATTTTCTGTCAGTCGGGTAGCAATTACTTGATCACCTGTCAGACCGTAATGGGGGGAATTCGATCGCGTAGAAGGCTGAGCATAAACTTTTACCTGTCCTCCAGCAATTCCTTTAAGAACAAGCGGCACAGAAATCACTTCCCCGGGTGGATTATTGTTCGTTGGAGAGGGTTTAGGATTGTTAGAAGTAATAGGACTCGGCTCAGGAGAAGCAGTGCGAACCCGAGGACTTTCAACCGGCGATGGGGATGGGCTTGTTTCCGTGAAGGACTTCCCGGTTGGGTTAGGACTCGCAATCGTAGATCGAACAATGGGCGGCAGAGTGAGAACATGAGGATCACGACTAAGGAAAAAGCTCACTGTTCCAACGGCTGCAAGTAATCCACCGCCAACAATTCCAGCCGTGATCAGTTTTGAGCGATCGGGTTGAGTCGATGAAGCAGACACCACACTCGATGAATTCGAGGCGAGCATGACAGTGCCGACCTCAGTACTAGCTTGATGAATCTGAGTCGAAGGGACGGTAGACGTTGGAGATTCTAGGACGGCTCGAAGTTGAGTCGCACTCGCATATCGATCGCGTGGATGCGAGTGCACCATTTTGGTTAAAATTGCCGCAAATTCAGGGCTTAACTGAGGTGCGTTCTGCTGCCATAAAATTTCTCCAGTTTGCGGATCGGTTTCTAACAGTTGAGGCGATCGACCTGTGAGCAGATAGATTGCAGTCAATCCTAAACTGTAAAGATCACTTGAGGGAATGGGTCTACCTGCGGCTTGTTCAGAGGGCATGTAGCCTGGTGTGCCAATCACGATCGAACTGGTAGGATTTCCTCTCGAATTAAACACCGTTCCCATTGTTTCGCGAACCGCTCCATAGTCGATCAGCACTGGCTCCTGATTAGAATTTCGCAGGATGATATTTTCAGGTTTGATATCGCGGTGAATCATGCCCTGAGCGTGGATAAATTCCAGCACAGGTAAAAGATCGAGCAAGATCTTACGGACAGAATTTTCGGTGAACAGTGCTTTGCGATCGACGAGTTGTTCTAACGTTTCGCCTTCAATCCATTCTTGTACGAGATAAAACTGCCCCGCATCATTGAAATAGGCGTAGAGTCTAGGAATTTGGAGATGATTTTCGCCTAGTTTTTCTAAAATCGCAGCTTCTCGCTGAAATCGGTCTTGAATCACTTGATAAACGCCTGCTTCAGTCGTGACAGGCTTGAGTTGTTTAATCACACAAATCCGTCTAGAGGGCATTTGGGTGTCTTCTGCTAAGAAGGTCTGACCAAATCCTCCTTCGCCTAACGTTCGTAAGATCTGATATCGATTCGCAAGCAGCATTGTCAAGTTTTTAAGGGAGTTGAAGAACCTAGACCCTGATGTGGAGACATTTTCCCAACTATATCAACAGAAGCCAGTTTGTCTCTATGCCTCTCCTCGATACAATGAGTACAACCCATCGGACAGAAAGATAGAATCCATGACTGCTCCCTCGGAACTCGAAACGACTCAATCCACCGATATCACTTCAGATACGGCGAAGGATCTCGCGCCTGCTGATCCACCGACCCTAGCAGATGATGGAGACATTCTCGATGATGTTGAGATGTCGCTGTTTGATCATTTAGAAGAATTGCGGCAGCGAATTTTTTATTCGTTAATCGCGATCGTCGTTTCCATTATTGGGTGTTTTGTCTATGTCAGACCGCTGGTGCAATTCTTGGAAGTGCCAGCCGTTGGGGTGAAATTCCTCCAGCTTGCGCCAGGAGAATATTTCTTTGTTTCGATGAAGGTGGCAGGATATAGCGGTCTGGTGCTGGCTGCACCGATGATTTTGTATCAGATTGTCGCGTTTGTGCTGCCGGGGCTGACACGCCGAGAGAAACGGTTTTTAGCGCCCGTGATCTTTGGGTCAAGTATTTTATTTCTGGCAGGATTGGCATTTGCTTATGCGTTGCTGATTCCGGCAGCGTTGAATTTCTTTATCTCTTACGGTGCGGAAGTTGTTGAGCAGGCTTGGTCGATCGATCGCTATTTTGAGTTTGTGTTGCTTTTGATGTTTAGTACTGGATTGGCGTTTCAAATTCCAGTCGTGCAGGCATTGTTGGGATTTTTGGGAATTGTTTCTTCTCAAACGATGCTGTCAGGATGGAAATATGTGCTGTTAGGTTCAGCGATTTTGGGTGCAGTGATTACGCCTTCAACTGATCCATTGACGCAGAGTTTGTTAGGTGGAGCGGTTTTGGGCTTGTATTTTGGTGGGATTGGCTTGGTGAAACTGTTAGGCAAATAATTGCATTCAACACAAAAGCGGCAAATGATTCAGTTTGCCGCTTTCGTTTTAAATTGAGGATTATGCCGATCGAGATTGTTGACGCTGTTGAATGCGATCGATTGAACCGACTGGAATTGCAGAAATTAATTGCCGTGTATAAGGCGTTTGCGGCTTGGAGTAGATTGTATCGGCTGTACCAATTTCTTCGATCTTGCCGCGATTCATCACGATAATGCGATCGCTCATGAACTTGACCACACTCAAGTCGTGTGAAATGAAAATGTAAGTCAAGCCGAATTCTGCCTGCAATTCCTTTAATAGGTTGAGCACTTGTGCCTGCACAGAAACATCGAGCGCAGAGACAGACTCATCGCAAATAATGAATTTAGGATTTAGGGCAAGCGATCGCGCAATACAAATCCGCTGCCGCTGACCGCCTGAGAATTCATGCGGATAGCGTCGCATCCATTTTGGGTCGAGTCCAACTCGCTGCAAGAGATATTCGGCTCGCTCTCGATACTGCTTGCGGTTGCCTCGACCATAAATCACCAAAGGCTCCATCACCGCATCCCCAATGTTCATCCGCGGATCGAGGGAGCTAAATGGATTTTGGAAAATAATTTGGGCTTCTCGACGCAGTTGACGCAATTGGGATTTTGACAGTTTGAGAATGTCTTGATCCTCAAAAAAGATCTTGCCTTGCTTTGGTTCGATCAATCTCAGCAGCGTTCGTGCCAAGGTGGACTTGCCACAACCCGATTCACCCACTAATCCCAGGGTTTCCCCAGGATAGACATCGAATGAAACATCATTCACTGCCATGAGATATCGCTTGGTCTGTCCAAACACGCCACGCACTGGAAAGGCGACTTGCAAATTTTGTACGGAAACGAGTGGAGCATGTTTCTGGAGGTCTTGCAGTCTTTGATCGAGTTCTGCTTCGCTGACTTCTTGAGCTTCTGCTAGAACTGCATGAACATCCTGTTTTTTCGCCTGAATCAATTTTTCACCCGTTGGCAACATGGAGACTTCCATGAAATCTGAAACTGTGGGCAGGAATCTCAACCGTCGATGAGGCTGTGGGCGGCAAGTCAACAATCCGCGCGTGTAAGGATGTTTGGGATTGGAGAAAATTTCTAGAACCGAACCATATTCGACGATTTTGCCTTCGTACATCACCGCCACGTCATCCGCGATTTCTGCAATCAAGCCTAAATCATGCGTGATGAACATCATTGCCATTCCGCGACGATCGCGCAGTTCTCGCAGCAGATCCAAAATCGTTGCCTGCACCGTTACATCCAATGCAGTTGTCGGTTCATCTGCAATCAGCAGGGTTGGGTTACACGCGATCGCCATTGCAATCATGATCCGCTGCAACTGTCCGCCGGAAAGTTCGTGCGGATAGCGATCGAGCATCGAGGTTTTTTGGCGATTCAATTCGGCATCGATTTCGGATTCAGCGATCGATTGCTCTTCTAAAATGCGCCGCTTCATTTCGTCGTCAGGCGGCAAGACGCGGACTTCTTGCAACAGCGCTGCCGCACGGCGACGGGCTTCGGATTGAGAAATATCTTCATGCTGCTGAATAGCTTCGACGAGTTGGAAGCCGCATGTGTAAACCGGATTCAGCGAAGTCATCGGTTCTTGGAAGATCATCGAGATCTGCTCACCCCGATACTTCTGGATTTGTTTTTCGGGAACCGTGAGTAAATCAATTGGCTCTTGGGCATCTCTCGCCTGAAACCAAATTTCGCCGCTTGTAATCCGTCCAGGGGGATTGGGAATTAATTGCATCACTGCAAGAGAAGTCACCGATTTCCCTGAGCCTGATTCGCCGACAATTCCTAAAGTGCGTCCACGTCTGACCTGAAATGAAATACTATCAACAGCTTTGATGATTCTTTCATCGGTTTTGAATTGAACCTGCAAGTTGCGGACATTCAGGATAGTGTCGCTCATGAGAATCGGTGCACTCTAGAGAAGATAATGATGTGATTTTAACAACGCGATCGCCGTTTGGAAGGTTCCAAGTGCAACTAAAGCATGGAAAGTTCGCCCGCGACATCGAGCCGCTTATATTGTCCGATCGTGATGTACTTCTCCGAGAGATTTTCCGCAATGGCAGGGGTAATCCACCCCATTTGGCGCAAAACGTGAATGGCGATCGCGTATTTGGCGCGTTTTGCACCGTCCATCACCTTAATCGCCAGTCCCATGCCTTCCCCGACTCGTCCAATACACTGAATGCCTTCTGCACCCGATTTGCTGACGAGTTCGCCTTCACTCAGCCGCATTAATTCGGTGTCAAACTCGCCTTCTCCCGCCACCAAGGTTGGGTGATGGGTCATGGCTCTGACAATGCGTTCCATGTCGAGATTTCCGCCAGAAGCAAGCTGACCATAGAGCCAAGCCAGTTGGCGAAGCTGCATAAAATAAGTCGGTGCGCCACAGTCGTCACGGGCAGGAATGAATTCTTCGGCAGGATTTTTGAGAAATTCTGCGAGCTTACTCAGAATCAATTGCTGCACCGGATGATGGTAGTTCAAATAATCGGTAAACGGAAAGCCTAGTTGTTGAGAGACTGCCAACATTCCCGCATGTTTGCCTGAGCAGTTGTATTCTAGGGGGCTTTTCTTGCCAGCAGGAATAGGACATTGCAGTGCGCTCGGATCGATATCGGCACGCCAGAGAATGTTAAAAGCTTGGCGAACTTGTTCGATCGAGCCTTTGTGCGAGCTACAAATAATGGCTAAATCGCGATCGGTCAAGTTAAACCGCTCCAATGTGCCAGATGCAGTCACAGCAATGGCTTGAAACGGTTTGAGTGCGGATCGAGCAAATGTGGCGGTTTCAGGATTGCCCGCGCATAGGAGCAATCGACCGCGATCGTCACAAATGACCGCTTGAGCATGATGTACGGATTCGGTGATCCCTTCGCGCAGTAACCGGACTTCGAGTTCTGCGGTAGTTTGAATTTTTCTTCCCCTTGTCATACGTAGAAATCTAGCATATGGACTCAAATCCGATTCATGAATGTTAGGAATTGCAATGCACTCAACAACCAGATTTCTCTATACCCCCTATCTACCTGTCTCAATGATCTAGTTTGATCGATTGTCAAGAAGTTTAAGAAATGTTACGTTATGGAGAGTAATCTATCTTGAGAAAGAGGTCACGAAAGATGGAGAAGAAAAGCACTTTTGGATTTACCGATTTTGCTGAGAACTGGAATGGTCGCTTGGCGATGTTAGGTCTTGCGATCGGACTTGCAACTGAGTTGATGACTGGAAAAGGGATTTTGGCTCAGTTGGGTTTGATGTAATTTTTCACGGCTAGTTTTTATCGTTACTGTGCCTGGGGATGTTCTGTCCCCAGGTTTTTTAGCGTCGTTTCCACCAGAGCGCGCCTGCGGTGATGAAGCCGAAAAGCGGCACGATCGCTAAAGCGAGGAATCCGAGCAGTAAGGCTTGCTCACTGGTGAGAGCAATGCGGCGATTTTTTACATCTTTGGGTCGAATGGAGAGAGGTTGCTGTTGATCTGGAGTTAACCAATTCACAGAATTGAGAAAAACATCCGCATTCAACTGCTGAGCAAAAAATCCGTTCACTATAAAGGTTGAATTGCCAAACACAACCATGCGTGAAGGTTTGGCAGGTGCAGAGGTCGGACTTGCAACTGGATTTGGAGAAGCGGAGGCGGTCGGAGCTGGACTTGGAGATGAAGTCGCAGTAGGGCTTGGAACTGGACTTGGAGATGGAGTCGCAGTGGGGCTTGGAGAAGCGGTTGGAGTAACCGTGCGTTCAAGTGCTACTGCAAGCGCTAAAGGCCCAGGTCGATCGCCACCATCTAGCTTTAAAGGTTGTGATTTGAGATTGCTTTCTGCCCAACTATTGGGGTCAGTCAGTAAGAGCGGAGTGGCTTGAATGCCTGGAGTCGGTGTGATGTCGATCGGGCGAGCAACCGGATAGAACGAAATGCCCTTGCCGAAGGGGGCAGTAATCGGATGATTTCCGTATTGAGTGACGATCGCTACAGCTGGGCCTGCGTTGCTCAATCGCTGGTTTGGCGCATTAATCGCAACGCGATCGTCGAGTTTCACACCCCATGAATTGAGAAACGGATCAAGTCCAGATTTCGTATTTGGATCGACTGCGATCAGGAGATTTCCGCCTCGGTTCGCATAGGCTTCGAGGGCTTTGGCTTCCCCTTCTGCTAAAGGACGAGTTGAGCCAATGACCAGCACGATAGAAGCATCTTCGGGAACAGAACCCAGTTGGGCAAGATTCAGAGGTTCATTGATAAAATTCTTATCTTCTAAAGCTTTCACCGATTCTGAAATCGAGTTGTCTCCTGCTGTGAGCGATTTTTCTCCATGACCTTGAACAAAGTAGGCTTTGGAGCGGCGATCGCTGCTAATCTGCAAGATTCCATTCGTAATGCGATTTTCGGAGAGACGGATTTCAGGTGAAATACTCTGGAGAAACTGCCGCCGTTTACTCGATTGCAGTTCGATAAATACGTCGCGGTTGTCGCCTGCGTTCTTGATGCCAAAGGCTTGAGCCACGCCAGGATTAGAGTTGGGGTCTAGATACTCAAATGAGAATTTAGGCGTGATCCGCTGATAGTTTTCGAGCAACGCTCGATCTTGAGGATTTTGATCATTTGTGAAAATCCAGAGCTTTACGCCTTGCTGCATTTCGCGCAAGACTTGCTGAGATTCTGGCGACAGCGTGAACAGTCCTGATTCGGTCAGGTCAAATCGCTGTACCGATCGCACCGCGAGAAAATTGATCAATCCGAGAATTGCTAAAACCGCGATCGTACTCACTAACGCATTCGTACTCGCCTGTGTCGATCGTCTTCGCCAAAAGCTCGGCTCTAACGGATCGTCAAATTGCCCAATCAGCAGCATCCACAGCCCAATCACGACAATTCCAGCAATGATCAGTCCCAGCGGAATCGATCCCCAAGTGCCTGAAACAATCCCTGCGGAGATGCCCGCCAAAATCAGCATGAATCCTGGCAGGATCAGGAATTTTACAAAATTAAGTCGTCTTTTCATGAGCGTTGGAAGCGGAATGTATCGATCGATTGAGCAGTGAGGAAAATTCCCAGCAGAATGTAGCTTGCAAAGACCACTAAGCTACTGGTATCAACAATGCCTTGAATTAAATTCGTGTAGTGCTTGAGTAAAGATAAATGCCCAAGCGCACTACCAACAACTCCACCAAAATTTCGAGCCACTAGATCCACAATCCACAAGGCAAGTACTAAGGCAAAGGTCAGAATTGCAGCCACGATCGTGCTATCAGTGAGTGACGACATAAACATACCGAGCGAAAGTACTGCACCCGCGAGAAGCAGTAACCCCGCGTGACCGAGCAGTAACACACTGATTTGAATCGGTGGATTGATATTCGCAAGTGCGATCGCTTCATAGAGCAACAGCGGCAACGACATGGTGAAAAAGAAGGTCATTACACCTAGCAATTTCCCGACCGCAACCGACCAATTCGTCAGCGGTGATGTTGCTAGCAATTCTAATGTGCCGCGTTTTCGTTCTTCGGCATATAGACCCATAGACAGCATGGGTAATACAAAGAGAGATAACGAACCAATCACGCCGAGCAGCAAGCGAATAAATTCGTAAGGAATATCGACGGGAGCAGTATTAATGCCCGATGCAGTAGCTTGGTCATACTGTGCTGCATTCGCAATCACACCATCTAAAGTCGCGGTAAACAGAAAGCCAGAAATTAACCAAAATACAGCCGCGATCGTATAAGCGAACGGCGAAGTAAAGTAGCTCAGAAGCTCCCGTCGATAGATCGCCACAATATTCAACAATACAGTCTTCATTCTTCCGCCTCGGTAGACTCTTCAACAGGGTTTTCTTCGGTCGTCAACTTTAAGAACACATCTTCTAAACTCGCCTGTACTCGCCGCATTTCATAGAGTCCTAATCCGTGGCTCACGAGCGCGTTCGCGATTTCTCGACCCAAATCGACCTCTGAAAAGACGCGAACGCGATGCCGTTGATGAACCGTCGATTGCTGCTCGACAGATTGCACAGCTTCAATCATGTTTAAGCAATGATCGATCGTGTTCCAATCGCCTTCGACTTCGAGTTCATAGCCTGCACCACGATTGAGTTGTGCCATTAATTGATCGGGCGTATTGGTTGCGACGACTCGACCGCGATTGATAATGGTGACGCGATCGCAGGTCATACTCACTTCCGGCAAGATATGCGTGGAAAGAATGACCGTGTGATCGCTTGCTAATTGTTTGATCAGATTGCGGACTTCGATAATTTGGCGCGGGTCAAGTCCAACGGTCGGTTCGTCCAAAATAATCACGGGCGGATCATGCACGATCGCTTGAGCAATGCCCACCCGTTGCCGATAGCCTTTAGACAGTTTGCGAATGATCGTTTTTCGCTTCTCGACGAGTCCTGTTTTTTCGAGTGCGATTTGAATGCGATTTGGGCGATCGCCTGCATTCACCCCTTTAATTTGGGCAACGAAATTCAAGAATCCCTGGACGGTCATTTCAGGATAAAGCGGGGGAGATTCCGGCAAGTAGCCAATCTTTTGTCGGACTGCCATGAGATTTTCATGCACCTCGAAGCCTGCGACTTTAGCCGTTCCTCGACTAGCTGGTAAATAGCCCGACAGGATTCGCATTGTGGTGGTTTTTCCAGCTCCATTAGGACCGAGAAAGCCGAGAATTTCGCCAGGTTCGACTGAAAACGTGACATCTTCGATCGCAGCGGTAGAACCGTAAAGTTTGCTGAGGTGTTCGACTTCAATCATGAGGGATTCGCTCGATCGCAGAATTTGGGTCGCAGTCTCGTAGGGTAGCAAAATTTAACGACCACTGCTCAACGTTCGACGCAAACCGATACGATTTTGCTCCAGGATAATTTTGCAAAGCGCGATCGTGCTCCCTGGACGAACTCACAGGGCAATCTCACACACAGGACACTCTTGTTTAGAATTTTTTCAGCGATCGGAACAGTGAAAACTCAGGGTCAAACCTGTCTAAGTTGTAATCTTAACTAGGTGTTCACTGTATACACTATCTGATAAAAAAAACAGCCTAATTAAAATTAAGGCTGCCGAAAACGCTCCGAAGCAAGTCTGATTATATCTAATCAGATTTTTTGCAAAATGGCTATCACACAATTTAGTGAGGAAATCTGTTAGTAGATTCTCCTGGTTTCTCCTATATCCACAAGTTAAGGATCAAACATTACGCCTACTGAGAATATGGGGACGAAATGATCTCAGAATCAGGAGAGCGATTCTCGTGTGCTTCGGTTTTCCGAGCCAATGACATTACGGATAAGAGCGTCAGTTCCATCAGCTCAATGTATGCCTGAATCTCGACTTGATCCTGGATCAGCATCTTCCGGTATTGCTGTTTTAGGGACGTGAGTTTTTGCAGCGCGGATTCTGGGTCGATTTGCAGCGCAGCTTGCCAGTCGTCCAGAATCAGCAAGGTATCGAGCACTAATTCTTTATGCTGTTGCTTAATGGTTTTGCGGCATTCCTCGGTGAAGGTCTGGGTTTTGTGCTGAACTTGCTCATAGGTATCAGCGGTGATCCGTCCATCAATGAACATCAGACGATGTTCTTGACTGAGATCTTCAACACCCGAAAGTGCTTGTTGAGCATTTTGAGGCAGCAGTTGATTGAGTTCGTTGAGACGAGTAATGGTGGATGTGAGGAGCTTTTTGCAGCGCTCGCGGTTCCAACGCCGCATGATCAAACCAATCCCGCTCGTTCCTACCAGAATCACAATCCCGGCTTGAAGGTCATTATTGGATTCTAAGTATCGTAGCCAGGCTTCGCGAGGATCGGCGTTTTGACTGTAAACGCTTTGTGCGCCCGGATGTACATAAAGCAAGTTCTTTTGCAGCAGCGATCGCGCTTCTCCGGTTTGTAATTCAGGATAAAAGAGAGAGAACTGGCGCGAGTTGTAGAGAATTGACCAGGTGAGGAGTCCAACGGTTTTTTCATCGACATCCGGGCGCGTCACGAGAACGGTGGCAGTTGCGAGCGTGGAAATATCGCGATCGGGAATCGTGGGACGCGCGCTGTAAATACCTTGAGGAATGCCCATGGCTTGATATGCGCCAGGATTGCGATTCATCAAATAGTTAATGAATGTCGGTTGGATTGAAACAAGTTGCAAAGAGGGTTGTGCGACGAGTTGTTGGCGGATACGATCGCTCGCGCCGATTGAGCCGACGTAAATGGCAGCATCAATTTGGCGGTTGTTGAGTTTGCGAAACGCTTCGTCAAATCCAGACGTGTCTTTCTGAATGTTTAAGTTGAAAGCGGTATTGATCAGTTCAGAAGTGTAGTAAATTCCGCTGCCTGGAGCGCCGATACCGACTCGTTTTTTCTCTAAATCGCTCAGCGATCGCACGTTTGAATTTTTAAGGGCAATGATATGAATGGGTTCATCGGCAAGCACGGCGATCGCTTGGACTTTTCCTTGCTGCATTGCCTCACTCACAACATCCAACTGCACCAGCGCAAAATCGACTTGACGATCGAGGAGACGATTGAGATTCTCGATCGAGCCTTCGGATTTTTGATCTTGAATCTGGACATTGACGGTGCGGTTTGTGGCAGTGGTAATCTGCTTGGCGAGGCGGCTGTAATAGCCATTGCTGGTGCCGCTAGAGAGTGTGATCGGTTTGGGCGATCGACTACATCCAGCAAGCAGAGAAAAAACAGCCACAAGACTGAGAGTCAGAAGGTTCGATGGTTGCAGAAAAAGTTTTTGCATTCAAATTTGATTGCCGTCACGCCTGATGTCATGTTTAACAGAATATAGACAGCTTTTTCTGAAGACGCGCACAAAATTTTCAATGCAACTTTACCGATGCTCAGATCAATGAAATCTGCGGCAAACCAAACAGGAGTTGTGCAGTCTGAAATCAGCTAACCGACATCTCCAGCAATTCGGCTTCCGATTCTTCTTGCCATCCTGTTGCTGACAAGCGATCGATCGCCTTATTGATTAATTCCAATCCCTGATTCACATTCTCAATCAGACTTAACTGCCCTCGGAGTTCTGCTGCTCCAGCAAATCCTTTTGAGTACCAAGTCATGTGCTTGCGCGCTTGTCGAACTCCGCGATCGCCTTTGTACTCCCACAACATTTGCAGATGATCGCGCGCACATTCTAAACGCTCGATCGGAGTCGGTTTTGCTTTCTCTTCTCCAGTCTTGAGAAAATAATCAATCTCTCCGACTAAAAACGGATATCCCAGTGTCCCGCGCGAACACATCACACCGTCGGCTTTGGTAAATTCCAAGCATTTGACTGCTGCTTCTACCGAGAAAATATCGCCGTTTGCAATCACTGGAATCGAGAGAATTTCCTTGACTTTAGCGATCCATTCCCACTTGGCTGCACCGTTGTATCCTTGCGATCGCGTACGTCCATGAACGGTGATCATTTTCGCGCCTGCATCTTCCATGCGCTTCGCAAATTCCAGAATCGTAATTTCTTTATCCGTCCAACCAATTCGAGTTTTAACCGTGACGGGAACATCGACTGCATTCACCACCGATCGCACAATCTCTTCTGCAAGTTCTGGCTGCCGGAGTAAAGAAGATCCACCCCCATTTTTCGTAATTTTATTCACGGGGCAACCCATATTAATATCAACGGTGTCTGCTCCCTCGTCTACTGCTTTTTGTGCGGCTTCCGCTAGAAAATCAGGGCGACAATCAAACAGTTGAATACTAATCGGGCGCTCATTCGGATCGACTTCCATGAGAATCGGAATCTCTTTGACATAATGCAATCCGGTTGCGTTCACCATCTCGGTATACATCATCGAATCCGGAGCATGACGACGCACTAATCTCCGAAATACGAGATCTGTTACACCCGATAGTGGCGATTGCAACACCCGACTTTTCACCTCAAAATCACCAATCTTCAGAGGTTGAGCTAAGCGAGTTTGCAGTTCGGGAGAAAGAATCATCATAGCCAGAGAAGCAGTTTGACGTTCTCCAGCATAGATCATCCTTGCCGAAATCGGATCGATTGCGCGCTTACGCATTGCTTATGAAGTAAAAAATGATGCATTAAACTATTAGTTGAAATCGTCCCTCTAACCAAAGTGAGAGATTAGAATTTCCTCTAAAAATTAAGTCCAAAAAAAGTGATCTGCTCTACTTTCTATGAGGTTAGTTCTTTTGTAATTTCAGATGAGTCTGAAATCGTTCTATCTAATTGTTAGGGTTCTAATGGATTGGTATTTCTAATCCATCGTAGAAGTTGATTCGCTCGTTCTTATTCTTGCTGCACTCAGTTTGGTGATTATAATAACGTGCATCCTTCACAATATGTTCCACGCTTGATATCTAGACGTGATGTAGCAATCTTTGGGTAATTTGTATAGCCCATATAGTTAATAAAAATAATTTTTGTAATTGACTTGACAGCAATCATTTCGTTTCTTAGGCTTTTTACAGAACGCCTTCGCACTCAAATCCTAAATCTAAATATATCTAAATATTATTTGGTTTCGGTTTGGGCAAGTCTTTGCAAAAGCAAGTCTGTGTTCCGAAGTTATCAACGATTCACTTTACATTACTCGGAATTAGCTTCATACAGCCTGAGCGAACTGATCGTATTTCGCTTGGTGCGAGTTTGAATTCGATCGAAACGTGTTGTTTTCTAATGTTAGGTAGGCTAAAGATGTCGAGATTCAAAATTATTTGTAGACGCGGCTTACGATACCGACGATGGGATAGACAGCACCACTGAGTTTGTCGCTTCTAATAATGGAATAACTCAGAATAACAAGATTCATTGAATCTTGATCTTTGTTTTATGGCTTGGTAATCGAGATTTGTACGAGGTCATCCTAACGCCCCAAGGATGTCAATTCATTATGAGGAAATTTGTCATGCACACTCGCATCAGTGCAGGGATATTCCATTCTATTGCAACGATTTCGAGAGTTCTAGGGAATACCAGTTCATTAATTTATTCAAACTGACGCTCAAACTTGAGTCCATCGCTCAAAAAATCTGCCAAATTGGCGACAAATTTGGGGAGAGATTGTCACCATTGAGAGCAAGCATTTTAACGCTCGCTGGAGAGATAGTCAGCTTTTAAGAAAAATACTCAAAATGCCAGGAAGTTAGGATATGAATTCAGCCTCGAACCTTCAGGCACTGCTTCAGCCTCAACGCTTAGGAGGCGCGATCGACATCCAAATTGCCCTCCGAAAACTGCTCGCTGCTGCCCAGATGGATGAAACGATCGCGCAAGCTTTGAGCCAGGACTTTCAGCTGTGCGAATTTCAGCTTGGGAATGAATTGAACGATAACGCAGAAGACAAATCCCCTGCTGCTTCTGACGAACAAGATGCACACTTTTATGTCATTTGTCAGGGGAAAGTTAGATTGATCTGCCCTGATCTGCGGCAGCAGCGAGATCTATCAGTCATGCTTTTAGAGACCGGGCAATGCTTTGGGGCAGAGTCGATATTTTGCCAGAATTCACTCCCTTATACTGCGATCGCGGCGAGTCCTGTGACGCTTGCGCGTATCTCTGTGACCAAACTCGAAAGTTGGTTAAAAAAGCTTCCCCAACTGCGGAATTTTTTAGTCCAGCAAGCGACTCGCTTCGCCCGTTTAATCTTTCTCAGAACTGCTATCGCTTGGGATATAGAGGGTGCTAGCTCGAAGAAAACGCTGACGAGTCATCAGGCTCAGCAGTTGTTATTTTTCTTAGAGATGATTGAAGTTCCGGCAGGGGCAAAACTGGTGGAAGCAGGCATTGATTCGGGTTACTTCTGGCTATACCAAGGCGAGATTGACGATCAAAATTCTGAGGTGATACCCGCGATCGTCGGGGAAAGTTGGGGAGAGATTCAGAAAACTCCCCCAGATTGGATTGCGAAGACAAAATTGCTGATTTACAAAGTCTCGGTCGAGCAATGGAAAGCAATTTCCTCGCCAGTCACGACTTCTGGAACATTAGGGCGCTACCAGCAAGAAACGATCGCCTTGGGGCGCGGCTCACCGCAACTTTTACTCTCAACTTCGACTCAGGGAGATACGACTCAAAAAGCCCTGAGTCAGGATGTGACTCATTCAACGCCAGCGAATCAGGTTGCAGTCAACTTTCCTAAACCTGCTCGGCATGTTCCTTGGCAACCCAAACTGTTGAAGCGATATCCATTGATTCAGCAGCAGAGCGCAGCAGATTGTGGGGTTGCCTGTATTGCAATGATTGGTCAGTACTGGGGAAATCGGCTGAGCCTGAACACACTGCGGGAACTAGCAAAGGTGGGACGTTCTGGGGCTTCACTCAAGAACTTAGCACTCGCAGCAGAGAATGTTGGGTTTCAGGCGCGCCCGGTTCGGGCAAGTTTGGGGCGGATGGCGGAGCAAAAAAATCCCTGGATTGCCCACTGGGAAGGGGATCACTATGTGGTCGTTTATCGGGTCAAAGGGGGGCGGGTACTGGTCGCCGATCCTGCCCGTGGTAAACGCAATCTCACTCATCAAGACTTTCTCAAGCATTGGTCGGGCTATGCCTTGATGCTGGATCCGACCCCGCAACTCAAAACGGTTCAAACCACAGAGCGCAACTTAAAACGGTTTTGGGAAGTCTTGTGGTCATATCGGTCTGTGCTGTGGCAGATCATTCTACTTTCTTTGCTACTGCAACTGTTTGGGCTAGTTACACCGCTCTTTACTCAGATTATTCTTGATCAGGTCGTCACGCAGAAAAGCTTGCCCATGCTGCATCTTTTCAGCCTTGGGTTGCTGCTGTTTAGCGTTTGGCGGATTGGACTGGTTGGAGTACGGCAGTATCTATTAGATTATTTTTCTAATCGATTTGATTTGACGTTGATCAGTGGGTTTGTTGGTCATGCTTTAGTGTTGCCTCTGAAATTCTTTGAATCTCGCCAGGTTGGAGACATTCTGACGCGGGTGCAAGAAAATAGCAAAATTCAAGCTTTTCTAACGCGGCAGGCGGTTGCGACTTGGCTAGATACGACGATGGCGATCGTTTATCTCGGGCTGATGTTCTACTACAACTGGCATCTGACTCTCTTCGTCATCGCATTGATTCCACCGATCGTAATTTTGACCCTGGTTGCGACTCCATTTCTGCGGCAAATTTCGCGGGAAGCCTTTAGCGCAACGGCTGAGCAAAACTCGCTGCTGGTGGAAATGATGACAGGTGTCGCAACCGTAAAATCGGTGGCAGCAGAGCGAGAAGTCCGCTGGCGTTGGGAAGACCGCCTAATTGGAATGCTCAACATCCACTTTAAGGCGCAAAAACTGACCAATGGGCTGCAAGTGACAGGCGGATTGGTCAATTCGATCGGAAGTACTGCGCTACTTTGGTACGGTGCAAGTTTGGTGATTCAAGATCAGTTAACGATCGGGCAATTCGTTGCTTTTAATATGTTAATTGGTAATGTTATTGGACCTGTACTGGCACTCGTTGGACTGTGGGATGAGTTCCAGGAGGTTTTGATTTCAGTCGAACGATTGAATGATGTATTTTCCGTTAAACCGGAAGAGACACCTGGACAATCGATGTTAGTGCTCCCTCCGATACGAGGGGAAGTACAGTTCGAGAAAGTTACGTTTCGCTATGAGCAAGCCGAAGAACGCAACACGCTGGAAAACATTTCAGCAAAAGTTGAAGCAGGTCAAACGATCGCGATCGTGGGGCGAAGCGGGTCTGGAAAAAGTACATTGATCAAGCTCCTGCAAGGGCTATATCATCCCACCACTGGTCGAATTTGGATCGATGGGCACGACATTAAGCATGTCTCACCCCAGTCCTTACGGAGCCAATTAGGGGTTGTGCCGCAAGAATGTTTCTTGTTTTCAGGCACGATTCTAGAAAATATTCAGCTTTATCGACCTGAATACACGCTGGAGCAAGTGGTAGAGGTTGCGAAGCTCGCAGAAGCTCATGCTTTTATCCAGGATTTGCCCTTGGGATACAACACCAAAGTTGGTGAGCGCGGTGCAAATCTATCGGGTGGACAGCGGCAGCGAATTGCGATCGCTCGTGCGCTTTTAGGGCAACCCGCAATTTTGATTTTAGACGAAGCCACGAGTTCTCTCGATACAGAATCAGAGCGACGCTTTCAGCAGAATTTAGCCAGAATTAGCCGGGGACGCACCACATTTGTGATTGCTCATCGTCTATCTACGGTGCGAAATGCCGATCGCATTTGGGTCCTCGATCGTGGAGTTTTAGCAGAGCAAGGAACTCCTGAAGAATTAATTGAACTCAAAGGCATTTATGCCCATCTTGCTCAGCAACAGCTCGATCTCTAAACTGAGGCTCGATCGATAGTTCCAATGCTGAAGAAGGTCTGAAAAGTTTCCGCAAGGTGTGTTTACTAACACTTGAAAAGCAGCACCCTAATGACTAAGATGATCGACGTTTTAGGGTTAGTTCTCACAAGATTTGTCCTATCTGAATACTATGACTCTACGAGGCATACTCTATGGTTCAGCTTGCCCCTCACAACCAAGGTTCTCCAGTCAATGATCAACAGCATGATCAACAGACGGAGAATTCCTTTCCCAAACCTTCAGGTTCCGCCCATTCTCACTGGTCTGCCCCTTTAGAAGCGGTGCTCGATCAACCTCCTTCTACATTGCCCCTGCGTCTGATGGTAGGAGGTGCGGTATTTTCGCTCTGTTTTGCATCTTGGGCTTGGTTTGGTCAGATCAATGAAGTTGCTCGCGCTCAGGGCAGGCTGATTCCCAGAGGTAGCGTGTATAAAGTCAATCCGACTGAGACAGGCAAGGTTTCTCGCATCTTAGTTGAGGAAGGGAAGCCTGTGAAAGCTGGACAAGTCATGATGGAACTGGATAATGAACAAGCCAATCATGAAGTAGAACGGTTAGAGAAAGAAAGAACCGCAGCCCAGATCGAGTGGAGTCAGACTCAATCTTTACTGGCTCAAGTTCAGCTTCAGGCAGAGAGCCGTTTAGATGCGATGCACGCTGAAATGAGAGCGCAGCAGGTCGAAATTTCCCAAGGTAAAACCAATATTGCGACCACTCAACAATTACTGGATCAACTGAATGAAGATGCGATCGCTCAGGAAACTCGGCTGAAGCGATTCCAACCTTTAGTAGAAGCAGGCGCGATCGCGCAAGAACAAGTTTTTCAAGTCCAACAAGGGTTACGCGATCGCCAACGAACGATCACAGAGCAACAAGGAACCTTGCAGCGATCAGTGGAAGATATCGAACGCCTGAATGCAGGAATCGCACAAAAACAAGCAGAACAAGCAGAACTGCAACAACAGTCGAACCAGCAAGTGCGCCAACTCGAAATCAAACTCTCTCAAATTCAAGCAAGAATTAGTGAGCTACAAACCTTGATTGCAGCAGCAAATTCTAAACTCCGGGAACGTTACTTATACGCACCGACGAGTGGTATCGTTTCTGCACTGAGTCTGCGGCATCCTGGAGAAGTCGTCCAACTGGGACAAGCGATCGCAGAGATTTCTCCAGCCCAAAAGCCACTGATCTTATCCGCAGTCCTTCCAAACCAAGAAGCAGGGTTTGTCAAAGTAGGGATGCCTGTACAGGTGAAGCTTGATGCTTATCCGTACCAGGACTATGGCATTGTTACTGGACATGTTGCGAAAATTTCTCCCGATGCTCAACCCGACGAACGCTTGGGACGCGTGTACCAAATCGAAGTGGAATTAGAACGCTCCTATATTACGAAAGATCAACAGAAAGTTTTGTTTAAGGCAGGGCAAACTGCGACGGCTGAGATTGTGACTCGGCAGCGGCGCATTGTCGATTTATTGTTTGATCCTCTGAAAAAGCTTCAGGCAAGCAACAACGTGATCCAGTGATTTTAAGATCTGACTAGGATATAAAAAAGGTGAAAAGCATGACTCAACAAGGCTTTAGAAATTCGAGCGCATCGCTCGATCGCGTCATGGAAACTGAGCAATTTAACCAAGTGATTGAAGCGATCTTAGCAGGAAAATATTCGTGGGCTTGTGTTTTAATTTTGCAGTTTGGTGGCTATAATCCGCTCCACTACATTCCCTACAGAACCTATAACCGGATTATGAAGGATCACTATCAAGCAGGGCAAAAGCAAGCTCAAACTCCTGATTCAAATCCGCAGCAACCGAATCCGATCAAGGATTTGAATTACTTGGAAGTCGTGAGTGAGCCTCGAACTCGAATTAAAGGCGGAACATTTGCAACCTTAGAACAATGGTTGGGTCAATGCAACGACTTGCCCGTGAATAAGGTGCCAAAATGGCAGGCTTCTCTGTTGACAACTGACTAGAATACTGGCAAATAAGGAGTATTTATATGCTGATTTGCGACTTGTCTCATCTTGAAATTCTGGATCACTCATCAGATATTTTTGGTGCTCTACAAGCGAATGACGGTATCCTGACCCTTTCACTGAGTGAGGACAACACGCTTTCTCTGAAACAGGGTAGTACAGAGTTGTGGAGCACAAAGCTAGCAAATTCACCTCAGGGTATCAGCCTCTCTCTCCCTGGTAATCCAAATCTTGCAGTCTCTAGCACAACAATGGCGACAGCAGATGGCAAGTCTAGAACAATCTTGGCTCTAAACTTCGGCACATCTCCGGTTGTCTCTTTCGCCTCTGCTCGGAGCTTGACAGCCAGTTTCCCATTCTAAATCTAATTACGACCTAGTAAAAACACAACACGAGTTCCGTGTTGTGTTTTCTGTATGATTAGATTGAATTTACTAGCTCGATACTGAAGAACTGTTGGAGCAACTTGTAGAGCGACTACTTGCGCTTTGGCTCGTTTCTGTAGAAGAGACGCTGATGCTGACAGATTGATGGGAAACCGTTGTGGGGTCTGAGAGAATCACCTCACTTCTAGCTTCGGCTCTCGATCGCCTATCCGCTGAAATAATTCGTCGAATCAAGATCTTGTGCTGGCTCATCTTTCGGTATCCTCAACTTTCCTGCATTTGATTTCTATTTGTTCGACACACTGACATAGATCGAGGTGCTGTTTGATCGCGCGATCGCGGTATTGTATTGCGCTGCGGCTAGCGCATAGGCATCTGCATTTGCATTGCTGGAATATAAATAGCCAACGTTATTAATCCGTGTGGATGTTTTTGTGGAAGTATAGGTCATTGAACCACTTGCACCTGCATTCGCATTGGCATAAGTAAAATTCTTCGTGCTGTAAGTTGTGGTACTGACGCTCACACTGACGCCGCCATGAATGCTCTCTTTCACAGTCGAGTCTACGCGATAGTCTAGATCAGTGATCATCAAACAAGTCATTCTTTTTCCTCCAATACTATGCAATTTGCACAAGCAATTTTGGTACGACAATATCGCCCTTAAATTTTTCAATTTAATCATTCGTGCAAAAAGCTTAAGGCAGAACAAAACAAATTAAGGTAGGGCAACAACGGAGAGATTCCATGGTTGCCCTACCTTAAACTAGTCACTCAATAATTAATTGAGTTCTAGTTGGAAGCAGAGATAGAAGTACCGCTCGAATAAGACGAGTAAGGCGTAGTTTTCGTGTAGGTGAAAATCTGAGCCAAACTGTCTTTTCCATAAGCTTCTGCATCAGATTCAGCAGTAGCGACGTTACCTTTCAGATTGACTTTCGAGTTGATGTATTTGTTGATTTTTACGGTTTCTTTGAAGGAGACAGAGGGATAAGTAAAGCCACCGAAAACTTCTGTTTGAGCGGTTTCTAAGTAGTTGAGATCAGAAATAATCATTGGATTTCTCCTTGGAATTTTTGTTTCTTAGTTGTTTCAACTCTGTTGTTTGAGTTGATATTTATAAGATAAAGGATGCGTTTTTTAGAGGTTGCCATTTTGGCAGTTTTGTTTGTGTTTTAGTAATTTTTTTCGACATTACATTTATGAGATTGAATTCTGCCAGAATGGCACATCGATACATTTTTTGATTGCTAAAATTCTTGGCGGCGGCAGAAATATTGATTGTTGATAAACAATTTCAGGAGAAACCAGATATGGAAGACATAGAAATTGACATTATTGATGATTTTGAAATGTTTCAGACGATTAGAAATACCTGGGAATCCATATACAATGCTGATCATCAGGCTCGATTCTTCTCATCTTGGATCTGGCTATCTGGAGTACTGAAACGGTATGATCAGTTTCATGAATCGTGGTTTATATTAGCAGCCAAATCAAGGAGTCGCGGTTCAGAGTATGTCGCATTTTTTCCGCTATACCTTACAGCACTTGAGAATCCAGATGGATCATTTCATAGTGAACTTGTGATGGCAGGAGTAGCTGATGCAGACCATGTTGGATTTATCTGTTTGCCTGAATATGAAATAGCTGTAAGCTCTGCGTTTGCTGCATTTCTTCAACAAGAAGAATGGTGGACTTTTGAGCTAGATAATATTTCGACGATCGAGGGAAGAATTAGCCTAATTTTGAAGGAGTTTCTGACAGACGGATTTGAATTGAAGGAACGATGCTACGTTAGTGACTTAGATCATATCGACAATAACATTGTTCCATATATTGATTTGCCAGGCACCTGGGAACAGTATCTTCAGACCGTTGTTAGCTCAAATACTCGGCACAAAATCAGACGCTTTTTCAGAAAAATTGAGGATTCTTCTGAATTCCATTTGACCTATGCCAACGCAGATAATTTTGAGGATCATCTTGAGGTACTTTTGGAACTCTGGAGATCAAACTGGGAAAGCAGAAAAGGGGCGGATCAATGCCAGAAGATTTTGGATAAGATTGGGCATACATTGCGGCATTGCTTTGAGCATCAAGCCTTGTCTTTGTCTGCGCTATGGCAGGGAGAAAAGCCACTCGGCGCGATCGCGAATCTCTTAGATTGGAGCCATAAAACGGTTTTGTTTTTGATCGGAGGACGCGACGATACTGTGAAAGATCTAGCTCCAGGAATCATTCTCCATGCGGACGCGATTCGGGATGCGATTCAGAAGGGGTTTCAAGTCTATGACTTTCTACTGGGCAATGAGGCGTATAAGTTTTCTTTTGGCGCGAAAGAGCGGCGAATTAAGATCGTTGCGATCGAGCGTAAGCACTTGCTCAATCCAATTCAGCCGCTAAATATTCGGCTGATTCCTAAAGCACTTCAAATTGCAGCAAGTTACCAACAGACGAATCAACTGAGTCAGGCTGAGCAAGCATACCGCCAGATTCTAAGGGTGCAACCTCAATATCCGGAAGCTCTGTATAACTTAGGAGTGGTGATGCATCACCAGGGAGATTATCCAACTGCCGAGGAGTGTTTTAGAAGTTTGCTACAGCTACAGCCGAACGATGTCAGAGCTTGGTTTAGTTTAGGAAACTTGTACCAAATTCAAGAGCAGTTACTAGAAGCAGAAAAGGTGTATCGGCAAGCTTTAATGCTTCAACCTCAATCCTCTAATGTTGCATTTGCTCTCTATCACAATCTGGGCTATGCCTTACAGCAGCAGAACAAATGGGACGATGCGATCGCTTGTTATCAAACGGCTCGTGAACTGAAACCGGATTCGATTGAAGCAGAAGTGATTTGGGCGAATGCACTTTACGCTCAGGGCACATTACCCCCGGAACAACAGGAGCACTATGCTGTCATCAATGCTACTTTGGGCAACAAACGCCAACAAGCAGGCGACTTAAAGGTTGCGATCGCATATTACCAGCAGGCGATCACTATGAACCCAGAGTTAGCTGAAGCTTACTATACTCTGGGGCGTGCTCTACAAAAACAAGAGCGCTGGGAAGACGCGATCTCAGCTTATCAAAGAGCGCAGGCGCTTCAGCCGGAGGTGCGTGAAATCGCCGTTTGTCTAGCAAATGCTTTTTATGCTCAGGGAAAGCTCCCTTTAGACCAGCAGGTGCATTATGCAACAGTCAATTATGAGTTAGGCGACGAGTGCCAACAGGTGGGGGATGATACCGGCGCTATTGAATGCTATCAGCAAGCGATCGCGATGAATCCAGAACTGGTAGAAGCTTACCTTGCTCTGGGGCTTGTCTTGCAAAAACAGAAAAGATGGGAAGACGCGATCGCGGCTTATCAAAAAGTACAGACACTTCAGTCTAATCATCTTCAAGCCGAGTTGGGTATCGCTGCTGTGCTTCATGCCCAGAACAAATTATCGATTGAAGATCAAGCTCGTTATGCTGCACTCAGCTACGAATTAGGGAATGCTCAGCGGCAAGCGGGTGATTTAAAGAGCGCGATCGAATCTTATCGGCAGGCAATTACTTTACGACCAGATTTAGCTGAGGTTCGCAATCATCTACGACTTGCATTGCAAGATCAGGGCAACGTCAAAATTAAGGTCAGTTGTGCAAAACAGTAGCAAAAAAGTAGGGGTGAGATACTCTCGCCCCTATCAAAATTAAAGAAAATCAAAAAGCTTGAGAGCTTGAACTGGGTAACTGACAAAACGTTGAACATCATCTTGGCTGCGTTTCTGTCCCGCACCGGATTCAAAACCCGGTGCTAACCATGCGAACTCCCTCAAGGGACTCCTGAACCCAGCTAATGGCTTAAAAATACAGTCTCTTCAGAGACTTCGTTCGATGAGCACGGGGTTTCAACCTCGTGCGGAGCAATGCGATCGCGTGCAAGCCATGCGAGATGAGAAAGATTTGTCAGTCAATCAGGAGATTGAGGCTAAGGTTTATCGATGACCAGGATTTTACCCTTAACAATCATCGTGTCTTTGTTTGAAAAGTATTTTACTTTTGTCTTCTCGATCACCTTGTCTCCCGAGCCAAAGAGATCAACTCCAGCCAGCGAATCGGTTCCGGTCGCAACTGCTATCCCACTGCCTTTTCCGATAGATCCTCCATTTCCCAATTCTTTCACTTTAGTTCTGGTATCAGTTAGGGTGAAGCTTGAATCTCCGGTAGCGGATGCGTCAGCCGTTACACCGACCATAACTCCTCCTGAAATTGTCTTGATGTCTAGAACATGTTCTAAATAGTTCAAATCGTTGATCTGCATAGGATGTATCTCACAGATAAAGCTATTTTTACAATCTAAGCAGGTGTTCGTTGAAACAAATTGCCAATTTGGCACATTCTACTCAATAGCCCACATCGAGAGAATGGAAAAGCTTTGTTAGCAGAATTAGCCAAAATGGCAACATCTAATTTTTTTCAATCCTTACACTAGCTAAAAGCCTGATTTGATCGTTCAGCTTTATACATCTTCAGGGCTGCTTGAGTCTCAATCATCTCATTTCATCTCTTGTATAAACGATCATGAAAGCGATCGTGAATAATTCCGTCTCAATACACAATCGCCCTGCCTCGATCAGTCGGTAAAATTAATTCCTACTGTAGAAGGCTGGATAGATCCTTCAATTATTCTTTCAACTCTACAGGTTCAGTGATGTTTATTCAGATTGAAAACGGCATGGTTTCCTCGTCATACTCTTCGATTCAACCTGATGAGATTGTTGGTTACTTGAAGAAGAACCTGCAATTCAAAGAAGTGTGTCAGGCGATTTTCACTCAAAAAATTATTGATCAAACGGCTCGTGAGCGTGAGATTTTTGTCTCGCCTGAGGAAATCCAAGCAGAGGCCGATCTCATCCGACGTGACCTACGGCTAGAGCGTGCCACTGATACATTAGCTTGGCTGGCAGAGCAGCAAATTACAGTTGAAGATTGGGAAGCGGGCATCCGCGATCGACTACTCACCCAAAAATTAAAAGAGACGCTATTTGGGCAGCAAGTTGAAGGTTTTTTCGCCCAGAATCGCCTGAATTTTGAGCGGGTAATTCTGTATCAAGTTCTTGTTCCTTACGAGCATGTGGCTCGAGAAGTTTTTTATCAAACCGAGGAACGAGAAATTAGTTTTTATGAAGCGGCTCACCTTTACGATATGGATAGTAAACGGCGATATCAGTGTGGGTATGAAGGAGCCGTATATCGTTGGAATTTGAAACCAGAAATCGCAGCGGCAGCATTTGGTGCGACCCCAGGAGAAGTGGTGCGTCCCATTCAGACTGATCAAGGGTTTCATCTTTTATTAGTCGAAGAGTTTATTCCCGCTCAACTGACTCCTGAAATTCGCGAAGAGATTCTCTCGACTTTGTTTAGTGAGTGGCTGAGTGGAGAATTAAATCATTGGCTGAATCAATAGGTTGTCAATGGTGAACTGGCTTTCTCAAGTGGCTTTCTCAGGGCTTCGGCAACCAGTGTCATCGATCGTGGATCAGTCACCATCCACGCATGAAGCGGAACTTTGATTTGAATCGCTTCTCCAACGGGAAGAACAGAGCTATTTGCTGGAACGATAATGCCATCCAAAGGTGTCCAAATCGAAGTGAAATTAATGCGATCGAGCATTTGCACATCTTGATTCAAATCACGCAAAAAATCGCTGTTGGGGCGCATCTGTATGCAGCCAGGACGTTGAGAAAGATAGGCTGCAAGTGTGCCATTGTGCGGTGTAGAAATCGTGATAAATCGCTGCACTCGGCTAATACCACCCAAGCGCTGAACGTAATAGCGACTGACCAGTCCACCCATGCTAAAGCCAACGAGATCAATCTGTTGATCGGCGGGAATGGTGGCTTCGATATAGGCTGCAAGTTGTTTTGCTAAGAGATCAAGGTGGCTATCTCCATTGGCTGGAATCAAGTCTAATCCATAAGTCTGCCATCCTGAACGCTCTAGGTACTGTGTCATCGGGTCGAAGAGAGCAAAGGTATCGGTGATGCCGTGAACGAAAATGACGGGATTGAGAGGCATGATTGAGCACTAGAAATGTCTTTCTTCTAGCGTAAATCGGTCAACCGTTTTTGGGATGATAAATTGGACAGGTGGTGGAATGTCCTACGATTACGGCGGAGAAACTCAGTGTGGATTTAACGACTCGGACAGAAACAGATAGTATGGGCGCGATCGCGGTCGAGTGCGATCGCTATTGGGGAGCGCAAACTCAGCGATCGCTCACGTATTTCGCAATCGGACAAGACAAAATGCCGACAGAACTGATTCGGGCATTTGGCATTTTGAAAAAAGCTGCCGCGATCGTCAATCAAGACTTAGGCAAGCTCCCTGCGGAAAAAGCAACATTGATGATTCAAGCCGCTGATGAAGTGATTGCTGGCAAGCTCAATGATCATTTTCCCTTGTCTGTCTGGCAGACCGGAAGTGGAACGCAAACGAATATGAATGCGAATGAGGTAATCTCGAATCGTGCGATCGAGATAGCGGGCGGAGAGCTGGGAAGTAAAACTCCCATTCACCCGAATGATCACGTCAATATGTCTCAATCCTCAAACGATACATTCCCAACTGCAATGCATATTGCAGCAGCAGAAGCAATTCATCAACGATTGCTGCCGATGATTAAAAAGTTGCGCGATGCATTGCAAAATAAGTCCAATGAGTTTGATGACATCATTAAAATTGGGCGGACTCATTTAATGGATGCTGTGCCCTTAACTTTAGGTCAAGAGTTCTCCGGCTATGTGGCACAGTTGGATCAAGCGATCGCCAGAATCGAAGCAACCCTACCCGGATTGTATGAGCTTGCGATTGGTGGAACTGCAGTTGGAACTGGAATCAATACCCATCCTGAGTTTGCAGTGCGATCGGCAAGTAAAATTGCAGAATTAACCGGACTTCCTTTTGTCAGTGCCCCGAATAAGTTTGCGGCCTTAGCGGCTCATGATGCGATCGTCTTTACGAGCGGAGCGATTAAAACGCTCGCTTGTGCGTTGATGAAAATCGCCAATGATCTGCGCTGGATGGGGTCAGGTCCTCGCTGTGGATTAGGAGAATTAGTGTTACCTGCGAATGAGCCTGGATCATCGATTATGCCTGGTAAGGTCAATCCGACTCAATGCGAGGCAATGACAATGGTCTGTGTGCAAGTTATGGGCAACGATAGTGCGATCGCGATTGCAGCAAGCCAAGGTAACTTTGAGCTAAATGTGTTCAAGCCTGTGTTGATTCATAATTTGATTCATTCGATTCGCATTCTTTCTGATGCGTGCTCTTCGTTTACCGATCACATGGTTGTGGGAATTGTGCCGAATCGCGATCGCATCAATCATTTTTTGGAAAACTCCTTGATGCTCGTGACAGCTTTGAATCCTAAGATTGGATACGATAACGCTGCCAAAGTTGCTTACAAAGCTTATAAGGAGAACTCTACTTTGCGTCAAGCTTGTATTGAACTCGGATTGCTCACGGGAGAAGAATTCGATCAATTCGTGCGTCCAGAGCAAATGATTAATCCAAGTTAAGTTCCCTTAAAAGCCTGTCTCGAATTGGCTGAATGTTCTTGTAAAGCTGCATTTCTGGCGACAGCGATCGCACATTCTCAGCGAGTCCCTTCGCCAATTCGGGATACGCTTTCAAAATCTCGATCGGATAAAGATACGTGCGAATCCCAAACAAAATACTATGCTCAAATCTTCGCAGAGTTTGCCGTTCAACCCGAATCCATAAATGCTCTCCTGTATTGTGTGACTCGCTTTGATATCCCAAAAATAGCTCTGGCGTATCCACAATGCTCCAATTCAATCGAACGCCAGGAAATTCAGGCTTTAAGCGATCGAAGAACCGATCGACCGGATGTTCTAACTGCTCTGGATAGTCCGGCACAGGTTGGTGAATCTCGACTAAAGGTCGTCCAAGTTTGTCTCTCAATCGCCACCGGGACGGAAAACAAAGTGATGCTGCACTCAGAAAATACTGATTCTCATGCTTTTGCATCACACACAGGTCTTCTTGAACTAAGCGACCGGCTAAATCTAAAGGATTTTCAAATTCAGAGATTTGCCAAGTTTGATTCGTAAGCCGAATTGTAATGCGATCGCCGATTCGCTGATAAAAATCAGGAAAGTAATGCAAGAGATGATCGAGTAAGCGATCGAGAACTTCCCGCTGTGCAGCCTCGCTCCCTGCTAAACTCGCGAATACTTCTGAATAGTTCGTTTCTAGTAACTTTGCTTTTCGCTGCAAATACGACTCAAACTGATCATCAATTTCGATCCAGTCTTCTACCCTGAGTGATTTCAAACCGAGTTTCAAAGTTCGGTTGCCCTCAAACGGCAAATAAATTCGTTGACTTCTACCCGTAAAATAAGAATTCAACCCCTTTCCTCCCCGCATCTTTATGTCCGGTGACTACCTAGAACGCATTCTCAATGCCCGTGTATACGATGTTGCACAAGAAACGCCGTTAGAATTTGCTCCGAATCTCTCTGCTCGGTTGAACAATCGAGTCTTGCTCAAACGCGAAGACATGCAGTCTGTTTTTTCTTTCAAACTGCGCGGAGCTTACAACAAAATGGCGCAACTCTCGCCAGAGATCTTAGCGCAGGGTGTCATTGCTGCCTCAGCGGGAAATCATGCGCAAGGTGTTGCTCTGGGTGCAAAGCGCTTAGGCACAACGGCAATCATTGTCATGCCTGTCACCACACCGCAAGTGAAAATTGATGCTGTGCGATCGCGCGGTGGAGAAGTCGTTCTACACGGAGACACCTACGACGATGCGTATGCGTATGCCCGTCAATTAGAAGCCGAAAAAGGACTGACGTTTGTGCATCCTTTCGACGATCCCGATGTGATCGCGGGACAAGGCACGATCGGCATGGAAATTCTGCGGCAGTATCAGCAACCAATTCATGCGGTCTTTGTCGCGATCGGTGGGGGCGGGCTGATTTCAGGCATTGCAGCTTATATCAAACGATTGCGTCCAGAGACAAAAATCATCGGAGTTGAACCAGTCGATGCAGATGCGATGACTCAATCTCTTAAGGCGGGACATCGGATCAAATTGCCGAATGTCGGACTGTTTGCGGATGGGGTTGCCGTGCGAGAAGTGGGAGCCGAAACGTTTCGGCTGTGCCAGCAGTATGTGGATGACATGATTTTGGTCGATACCGATGACACTTGTGCGGCGATTAAAGATGTCTTTGAAGACACCCGATCGATTCTCGAGCCTGCTGGAGCTTTAGCGATCGCGGCAATGAAAGCCTATGTCGAACGCGAACAAATGACCGGACAAACTCTTGTCGCGGTCGCTTGTGGGGCGAATATGAACTTCGATCGTCTGAGATTTGTTGCCGAACGTGCAGAACTGGGAGAACGCCGAGAAGCCATTTTTGCCGTCACCATTCCCGAAGAGCGCGGCAGTTTAAGAAAATTCTGCGATCTTCTCGGGGGAAGAAGTATTACTGAATTCAATTACCGAATTGCTGATGAGAAAATCGCTCACATTTTCGTTGGGATGCAGGTTTCAGGGCGCTCTGATGCGGCTCAAATGGTCACAACTTTTGAATCGAATGGATTCAAGACGCTGGATCTCACGGATGATGAATTTGCGAAACTGCATCTGCGGCACATGGTCGGAGGTCGCTCTGCTTTGGCAGAGAACGAGGTTTTATACCGATTTGAATTTCCCGAACGTCCAGGAGCCTTGATCAAATTTCTTACCTCAATGCGTCCAGACTGGAACATCAGCCTCTTTCACTACCGCAATCACGGAGCCGACTACGGGAGAATTGTACTCGGAATTCAAGTCCCACCGCATGAAATGGAAGACTGGCAAGCTTTTCTCGATACGATTCACTATCGATATTGGGACGAAAATCAAAATCACGCCTACAAACTCTTCTTGGCGTGAACCGCTCTCCCCTACAATTCAGAATGGTAAAACTGTTTAGCTTGGAGAAACGCAGTGGATTTATCACGCATTCCCGCCCAACCCAAACCGGGCTTAATTAACGTCTTGATCGAAATTCCCGCAGGCAGCAAAAACAAATACGAATTTGACAAAGATCTCAATGCCTTCGCCCTCGATCGCGTTCTGTATGCCTCGGTCATGTACCCCTTCGATTACGGCTTCGTCCCCAATACCCTCGCGGATGATGGCGATCCGCTCGACGGCATGGTGATTATGGATCAGCCCACTTTCCCTGGATGCGTGATCGCAGCCCGTCCGATCGGCATGTTAGAGATGATTGATGGTGGCGATCGCGATGAAAAGATTCTCTGCGTTCCCGACAAAGATCCTCGGTACGCAAACGTCAAATCACTCAATGATATTGCCTCTCATCGTTTAGACGAAGTGGCAGAATTCTTTAGAACCTACAAAAATCTGGAGAAAAAAGTCACCGAAATTCTCGGTTGGCAAGATGTGGATAAAGTGATGCCACTGGTTGAAAAATGCATTAAAGCTGCAATCTAGATTCCGTAAATTTACGTAGATTACAGGGCTCAGGAAAATTCCTCAGCCTTTTTTTATATCTGCGTCTATAATTCATGTCAACTTGGTAGTCGTGAAAACCTGTTGGGTAGCTTAGAAGTAGGGACAACCCTCCCACCGTCAAATCATACGGTTCTGTCGCAAACTGCTTGTGGCAATCGACACAATAAAGATAGTTTTATCTGCCGAAGTCGAGTTCATGAGCGCTTGAAGTAAACGCAAATCCAGCAATGACCCAGTCTTCCGATTTTTTCATTCACTTTTGGGGTGTTCGAGGCAGCATCGCCGTTCCCGGAAAAGAAACCGTTCGCTATGGTGGCAATACATCCTGTATTGAAATGCGAGTCGGTGGCAAACGCTTGATTTTTGATGGCGGGACTGGGTTGCGAGTTCTTGGCAAGTCGATGCTCAAGCAGATGCCCGTCGAAGCCCACATGTTTTTCTCCCATTCCCACTGGGATCATATTCAAGGCTTTCCTTTCTTCGTTCCTGCCTTTATTCCTGGCAATTGCTTTCACATCTATGGTGCGATCGCTCCCAATGGCGCAACGATGCAAAAGCGACTCAGCGATCAAATGCACGACCCCAATTTTCCCGTGCCGATGCAGATCATGAAGTCCGATCTCAAATTCACCGATCTGATGGTGGGGGATGTCATTGACCTAGACGGCATTCGCATTGAGACCGGACCGTTAAATCATCCGAATAGTGCGATCGGCTATCGCGTCACCTATAACGGTAAAACTGTTGTTTATGCAACCGATACCGAACATTATCCCGATCGCATTGATGAAGATTTGGTCTATCTTGCTCGTGATGCAGATATTTTGATCTACGACGCTTGCTATACCGATGAGGAATATCACGATCCCAAAGCTCCGAAAATCGGTTGGGGACATTCCACCTGGCAAGAAGCACTGAAAGTCGTAGATGCGGCACGCGTGAAAAAAGCAGTGATGTTCCACCATGATCCGAATCACGATGATGACATGTTGGATCAGATTGAAGCAGATGTGAGATCGGTCTTTCCCAATAGCTTGTTAGCGCGTGAAGGAATGATTCTCCCCGTCGATTAAGGTCGCCCAAGAGTATCATTGTCCATCGTGCAATTGCGTTGAAAAAAGCCGCCTTCATTGAAGGCGGCTTTTTCTTAGGTAAAACGATCAGCTATTTCACAAACAGCATCTCTTGATAAGTCGGCATCGGCCACAGATCATCTGCGACTTCACCTTCGAGGGCATCTGCATACTCGCGCACCTTGTCCATTAAAGGACGAATGGTTTGAGAGCAGTACTGCATGTGAGCCTCTACACTCTCAAAATCATGCTGGCTCATGGCTGTGCTCAATTTACTAACGTTATCCATCATCGATTGAATCAAAGCTGCCACTTTTTCAGCCGTGTCTTTCTCAAGCGTCAAGCCAATACCGCTAATTGCTGAGATCGAAGTTGCTAAATCTGTTAGATACCTGACTGCCGCAGGGTAAATGATCGTTTTCGCCATGGTTACGACGAGCTTCGCTTCAACCTCGATCGATTGAATATATTGCTCCGCATAAACATCAAAGCGGCTTTCAAGTTCAACAGGAGTGAGCACTCCAACCTTCTCAAAGAGATCTTCGATCGCCTTATCTTTCAACACCGGCAAGGCATCGGCAGTTGTCCGAAGATTCGGCAGTCCGCGCTCTTCCACTGCCATGCGATGCCATTCTTCAGAGTAGCCATCTCCTCCAAAGATGACAGCACTATGTTTGTCCATCACTTCTTTGAGCACAGTGAACACTGCTGCACTCAATTCGGTTCCTTTTGCCAGTTCAGCTTCCAGTTGGTCAGATACCCAGGACAGCGAATCTGCCAAGATCGTATTCATTGCGACCAAGGGACCCGAAACAGATTGACCCGAGCCAACCGCACGGAATTCAAAGCGGTTGCCAGTAAAAGCAAAGGGAGACGTACGATTGCGATCGCCCGGATCTTTCGCAAATATCGGTAAGGTATCGACTCCTAGATCCATCATTCCGCCGTGGGTCGAATCTTTGACTTCACCTTTGGCGATCTGTTCAAACACTTCTTCGAGCTGCGTGCCGAGATAGACCGAAATGATGGCAGGTGGAGCTTCATTTGCTCCGAGACGGTGATCGTTACTCGCCGTTGCCACAACCGCTCGTAACAGTGAGCCATAGGTATGAACTCCTCGAATCACTGCGCCACAGAACAACAGAAATTGGAGGTTTTTGTGCGGTGTATCACCTGGATCTAGCAAATTCCCTTGAGTGGGATTGCCGACCGACCAGTTTACGTGCTTTCCTGAACCATTCACGCCTGCAAATGGCTTCTCATGCAGTAAGCACATAAAACCATGCTTTTTAGCAGTCGTCTTGAGAATGGTCATGATCAACTGCTGGTGATCACTCGCAACGTTGGCTGCTTCAAAAAATGGTGCAATTTCAAACTGCCCAGGAGCGACTTCGTTGTGTCGAGTTTTGGCGGGAATTCCCAGTCGGTATAGTTTCTCTTCTACATCCTGCATGAAGACCTGAACCCGCTCTGGAATTGCACCGAAGTAGTGATCATCAAATTGTTGACCTTTTGCCGCAGGCTTGCCGAACAAAGTCCGACCTGTTAAGAGCAAATCTGGACGATTGTGAGCAAAGTGAGCATCCACTAAGAAATACTCTTGCTCTGCACCACAGCTTGAGTTGACAGGAGCAACATCCGTGTAGCCAAGCAGTTTCAAGGCACGAGTCGCAGCTTTATTCATTGCAGCGATCGAGCGCAGTAACGGCGTTTTTTTATCGAGTGCTTCGCCTGTCCAAGAGACAAACACCGTCGGAATGCACAAGGTCACGCCGTTATCGGTTTCCATCACATAGGCAGGACTCGTCACATCCCAAGCCGTGTATCCGCGTGCTGCATTGGTGGCTCGCAGTCCGCCATTCGGAAATGATGAGCCATCCGGTTCACCTTGAACCAGCACTTTGCCCGTAAATTCTGAGATCACAGACCCATCACTTTGTACGGAAATGAATCCATCGTGCTTTTCAGCCGTTGCATTCGTGAGTGGGTAAAAGACGTGAGCATAATACAGTGCGCCCTTCGAGATTGCCCAATCTTTCATGGCTGCCGCAACGACACCTGCGACAGAAACATCGAGTTTCCCACCGGTTTTAACTGTGCTTTGGAGTGATTTGAAGACATCCTTGGGTAAGCAAGCTTGCATCTTGCTCAAGGTAAACACATCGCTTGCCCAGATTGCTTCTAGACGAGCAGGAACTTTCGGAGGAAGGGGAACTCGATCGGTAACTTGAGAGATCGCTTTAACACGCAATTCGTGGCTCATAGGGATTGTCCTGAGAAAGTGGAAAACTTAGTAAACGTGGGGAACAAAGAACTGTTCGTTGCGAGGGGGACGCACATAGTCGTCTGGGGCAGCGCGGCGTGGAGGAAGTTCCAGCGCTTCGGGGGTCATATCGGTGTAAGGAACCTTGCTCAAAATATGGCTGAGACAGTTGAGACGTGCCCGTTTCTTGTCATCTGCCTCGACCGTGAACCAAGGAGCTTCAGGAATATTCGTATGAGCAAACATCGTATCTTTTGCTTTGGAATATTCCACCCAGCGATCGCGCGATTCGAGATCCATTGGACTGAGCTTCCAACGACGAGCCGGATCGACCGTTCGCGATTGAAATCGCCGTTCTTGTTCTTCGTCACTGACGGAAAACCAATACTTCAGCAGCATGATCCCCGATCGTACAATCATCCGCTCAAACTCTGGGCAGGATTGCATAAATTCGGTGTACTGAGCGTCGGTACAAAAGCCCATCACATGCTCAACGCCTGCTCGGTTGTACCAACTGCGATCGAACAAAATAATCTCTCCGGCTGCGGGCAAGTGTGCGACATAGCGCTGAAAATACCACTGTGTTTTTTCACGATCGGAGGGAGTCCCCAGTGCAACAATGCCACAACCGCGAGGATTAAGCGGTTCTACAATGCGCTTAATGGTTCCTCCTTTTCCAGCAGCATCGCGCCCTTCAAATAAGATCACGAGACGATAGCCTGTGTGCTTGATCCAGTACTGCATTTTGACCAACTCACACTGCAAACGTGCAAGTTCTAGCTCGTAAGCTTGCTTGCCGAGCTTTTTTTGCTCAGGAAGGTCACTTTCAAAAGGCTCTGATGGATTTTCGGCAGAAGGCGGATGGGTCTGATGTTTATTCTTTTTATGTTTCTTGTGTTTCTTTTCCTTACTCGATGACTGATTGTTTTCCTGTTGTCCAGCTAAACCATTTAGATTTTGGAATTCCATGACACTAAACCTCCGAGAAGCTAGGACTCAGAAAGGGAGAAACCTCTAGAACATTGTGAGCGTCTCTCCCTCCCTAATGCTTTCCAGTGAGGAAAGGTCTGAGAAGGGGACGCGAACTGTGAATCTGAATTGTATCAGCGCAATGGCCAAGACTCCGGCAACCCCTTGCGGGAGAGCCTTGATCGCACAGTTCCTTACAAATCAGCAGAAAGCACCTTTCAGACACAGCTAGATGCCCCAATTCGCGATCGTTAAACATGCCTATCGCGAATCTGCAATATGTTCAAACGTTTCCAAGATAAATCTGATAGATGTCATCAAGATCCATCCATCAAATTGCTTGAAATCAGCATTTGGATACTTGCAAAGGTTTAACCTCCGTCACATGGTAGGAACAGTCCCCTTAGAAATTTGTATCAGAAAATACAATCTGCAGGGAAAGTAAAAAACTTTACACAATTTAATATTTAACAGGATGATGTATCATTAATTATTATATAGCTTGAGCTTATCTAAAAACCGAATTGCGATCGTATGCTTGCTAGCCATTTCATTTGCGCTGTACTCATTGAGGCATCTAGACTGATGAGCGATTCTTGCAAATCATGATTCAATCCTTACTCTTCTTTGTTCTCGCAGCACTGTGTGAGATTGGTGGCGGTTATCTCTTTTGGCTTTGGCTCCGAGAAGGCAAAAGTGCGTGGCTAGCAGTGATTGGCGTGATCATTTTGGCGATTTATGGTGTGGTTCCAACGTTACAGCCTGCCAATTTCGGTCGCGCCTACGCAGCATAGGGTGGGATTTTCATCGTTTCATCTATCTTGTGGGGCTGGTTTGTCGATCGAGTTGCTCCTGATCGATACGATTGGCTCGGAGGCTGGCTCGCACTTCTGGGCGTTCTAGTCATGATGTATGCGCCTCGAAGCTAAGCTGATTCTTCATAGAGTGGGATACAGAATACTGTAATCGGAATAGAGCTAAAGAACGGGTGATCTATCGACTGTAGCAATTTCGACAGACCCTTCCAGTTCAGATTTTGCCGTAATACTCAGTCTTTAGATTGAAAAATATTTGATCCGAAAAGAGCTACAAAGAAAGGCATACTTTGCAGGCAAAAATAATTATGTCTAGAAGACTCTACTATCTACCATTAGCAGGATGTTTAGCGGCAGGAATCACGATTTCGCTAAATGCCACTTCTAATGCTCAGCAGAATTCTCAAGGCAGCTTTCCTGACACTCAAAAGCACTGGGCACAACCTTTTATTAATGCACTTGCTCAGCGTAATATTCTCCAGGGCTATCCAGATGGAACATTTCGTCCCACTCGTCCTGTAGAAAGAGATGAATTTGCAGCAATTATCCGGGAAGCATTTAACCAAAACCGAGAAAGACAGATTTCCAGTGGCAGTGCGTATCGAGATGTTCCGAGTGGGTACTGGGCGTCTCTTGCGATCGAAGAAGCTTATGAGATGGGCTTTATGAATGGCTATCCTGATAAGACGTTTCGCCCGAGACAATCCGTTACACGGGCTGAAGTTCTCACGTCACTTGCTCGAAATCTAGAACTCAGTCAGCGGGTTCCGAGTACTGCTACAACGGCACAGCAAGCTCAAAATGCGAAGGCTCCCGCCCAACAAGCTTCTGCCCAACAAACTCCCAGACAGCAAACTCGGCGACCGATCGTACTGCCGTTCGCGGCTCTAACCTTGATGCAGCCTCTGATGAGTGCTGCTAAGACTGCAACTCCGCCTGCTAAGGCTGCAACTCCACCTGCTCAGCCTGCTCAATCCCAAACGGTTGCCAGTGCAAATTCTACTTCAGTTCCTGCTAGCCAGACCCTCAACAGTTACTATGATGATGCAGATCAAATTCCACAGTTTGCGAGAGATGCGATCGCATCTGTGACTCGTGCTGGGATTGTGGTGAATCATCCGCAGCAGCGTCTTCTCAATCCGAATCAGCCTGCAACTCGTGGCGATATGGCAGCTTTTATCCATCAAGCCCTCGTCAATAAGGGACAAGTGCCGCCTCTGAACAGTGAGGTTGCTGCTTCTCGCTATATTGTGGGACGGGAACCGAATCGCTCTAATCCATAGCTCGATTTGCATTGCGTTAGTGGCGAGGATACTGACGCAATGCTGAACTTTTGACAGGGCATTGCGATCGCACTTATTGTTGGTCTAGTCGGATTCATCCCCAGCCAACGCGATTATGATCAAGCGATATTTCTGTCTTGCTATTGTAGGTCTGATTTTACTAGGATGTAAACCAGAGGCTGAACTGCCCCCTACTCCTCAGTTGAAAACTGTGACACTCACAAACAGCATTAAAATTGCTAGAGGTCAAACGGTCTATGTCCCTGTCTACTCTCATATCTATTCGATAAGTCGTAGTCAGAAGATGGACTTATCAGTGACTCTGAGTGTGCGAAATACAGACCAATCCCACCCGATGATCATTACTTCTGTGTTCTACCACGATACAAATGGCAAGTTAATTCGGAAATATTTAGAGCAGCCTGTAGAACTGAGACCGCTTGCCTCAACCTATTTTTTTGTCGATCAAGCAGATACAGGTGGGGGTGCAGGAGCGAGCTTTTTAGTCGAGTGGGTCGCCCAGCAGAAAGTAACTGATCCAGTCATTGAAACGGTGATGATCAACACGATGGGCAACCAGGGAATTTCATTTGTGAGCGAGGGACGAGTGATTAAACGTCGAGAGGCAAGTACCTCGTCGAAGTAAATCTGACTTGAAGATTGATAGCGTTAGCCGAATCTAGCCATTCAAGGTTAAGATTGGTGTCTAAGCAGATTAAGGGCAGGTTTAAACTGTGCGCTATGCGAACAATCGTAGTCGGCGATATTCATGGTTGTTATCGAGAACTTTTGCGGTTGCTTGAGAAAGTGCAACTGGCGGATGAGGACTGTCTCATTTCACTAGGAGATATCGTCGATCGCGGTCCTGATTCTGTCAAAGTGTATGATTTTCTCAGAAATCGCCCGAATACGATCGTCTTGATGGGTAATCATGAGCGTAAGCATCTGAAACAAACGTTGTCCTATTCTCAAGAGATTGTCAAATTGCAGTTCGGCGATCGCTATACGGAGTTTCTAGACTGGATTCGCCTGCTTCCCTACTATTACGAAACGCCTGAAGCGATTCTAGTTCATGCTGCGGTCGAAAATGGTATCGACATTGCACAGCAACGAGAAGAGGTACTGTGTGGCTGCACAGCAGGTGAGAGGTATCTAGAAAGGCAGTACGGTCAAGCCTATTGGACTCAGTTTTATCGGGGCGTAAAGCCTGTGATTTTTGGTCACCACGTGGTCGAAAATCGTCCTTTGGTCGTTGAGCAGAAAGCCTATGGGATTGATACCGGAGCGTGCCATGGGGGGCGATTAACAGCACTGATTTTACCGAGCTTTGAGGTTGTCCAGGTTCAAGCTGCAAAAGATTATTGGCGTGAGGAAATTGTCAAATGGCAATTACCTGTGCTGAAAGCCAAGCCTTGGAAAACGTATAAGTGGGAAAAGATTAAGGCAATGTGTGAGGAGAATCGCAATTCTTCGATTCCAGACCTAGCTGCATTTACGATTCAGAAGGAGCGATGGATGAGCAACTTACTGGCTTTATCGACGATCGCAATTCCGAAAATCGAACAGCAACTGGCAACTTTAATTGCACAGTATGGGGTAGATGATTTCAAGAAGCAAGCCTGCCATTTCAGCTATGCTCCTCTGTTGTATAAGGCAAATTCCAGCCAACTCACGCTTGAATTTCTCAAACAAACTCTTCCGACCCCTGAGCGATGGCTTCAGGTGATGGCTGATCTCGGCATTGATATAGATACCTCAATCTAGAGTAGAAAATTCTGGTTCTAGCAGATAGTAAAGCCGTTGGTAACGATCAAATAACTTGTGATATTGCTGCGATCGCTCTAAATTGGGCAGATGTCGATCGTGAATCCGAATCATCGACTGTACAGCTTCGAGTTGGGCGATTTCCCCAACTGCATACATTGCAAGTACTGCTCCGCCGAATCCGCTTGCCTCATAGACTTCAGGTGCAAGAACTTCTATCCCAAATAAATCCGCCATCATCTGCCGCCAAATGCGCGATCGTGTCATTCCACCGGATGCCAAAATAGTCTGACTCGCGTCAGTCAAGTCACTCAACACAGTTGTAATACTATACGCTGCAAACAAAATCCCTTCTAAAACGGCTCGAACAAAGTGCGATCGCTTATGTTGCAAAGACATACCAAAAAATACCCCCCGTGCATCTGCATTCCAGTAGGGCGCGCGTTCTCCAGACAGAAACGGCAAAAACAGTAATCCCTCTGCTCCGACTGGAATAGATTCGGCAAGCTGAATTAAGTGTGCATAAGCGTCTTGCTCGGGTTCGATTTCAAGCTGTCCAAAGGTATCGCGGAACCATCGCAGAACAATCCCACCATTGTTAGAAGCTCCACCAATCACCCAGTATTTCTCGGTTAAGGGATAGCAGAAGGTGCGACCTTGCTCGTCGGTAATTGGCTGAGAGACAACTTTTCGGACGGCGCTACTGGTTCCAACGGTGATCGCTAACTGATCCGATGCGATCGCGCCGACTCCTAAATTTGCAAGTACACCATCGCTTGATCCAACGACAACCGGAACGTTCGGATCGAGTCCCATTGCTGCTGCATATTCAGGCTTCATGCCTTGCAGAATATGAGTGGTTGGAACTAACTGGCTCAGTTGATCGACCCGCACTTGAGCGAGGTTAAGCACTTCTTGATCCCAGTTCAAAGCTTTGAGATTGAGCAATCCGGTTGCCGCTGCGATCGAGTAATCAACCACATATTGTTCAAACAACTGATACAGGACGTATTCTTTAATCGAGATAAACTTCACTGCTTTATTAAAGCGATCGGGGTCACATTCTCGCATCCATAGCAACTTGGTTAAAGGCGACATCGGATGCAGCGGTGTGCCTGTCTTTCTGTAGATCTGAATTCCATGTGGGCTTTGCTTTAATGCTGCGGCTTGTGCCACACTGCGATTGTCTGCCCAAGTGATGCTCTGACTCAGGGGAAAATGATCTGCACCCATGACAATCAGACTATGCATGGCAGACCCGCACCCAATCGCCGCAATGTCGCGGCTAGATAAATTGGCGCGCTGAATTGCTTCTTGAACTGATTCTAGAACTGCGGAAAAAATCAGGTTGGGATCTTGTTCAGCAAATCGCGGTTGAGGGGAAAGCAACGGGTACTCTCGACTGGCAATGCCTTTCATCTCGCCGATCGAGGTAACGACGATCGCTTTTGTGCTCGTCGTACCGATATCAATTCCAATAAAATGATTCATGACTCGATTTTAAAGCCCGTGACGAGGATTGAACTCGTGACCTCACCCTTACCAAGGGTGTGCTCTACCACTGAGCCACACGGGCAAAATGTGAATGGGCCGAGCTGGATTTGAACCAGCGTAGGCGTAGCCAGCGGATTTACAGTCCGCCCCCATTAACCACTCGGGCATCGACCCTTGTCATTCACAAGAATTTATCTTAGCACAGGTTCTTGAGGAAAGCTACATAAAAACTTAGTTTTTTTGGTGAGCAGCGATCGACGGGATTAAAAACTGGGTCAAGGTATGGGCATCAACACCAAGCTCCGTCCGGGTTTCAGCGGCAAGAATTCCCGCTTGAGCATGCCACCACGCAGCAGTTTGAGTCATATCGAGAAGCGAAATTTGGCTCTGGGCGGCGATCTGTTGAGCCAATAATCCACCCAATAAGCCCGTGAGCACATCCCCACTGCCGCCGCGTGCAAGCGCCGGAGTACTTTCTGGATTAATTCTTAGTTCTCCTTCAGGATTGGCGATCGCAATTCTTGCTCCTTTCAACAACACGATCGCTGTCGTTGCTGCTGCCGCTGCTCGAACTGCTGTAGCCCGACAGGTTAAATCAGCATTCGGAAATAATCGCTTGAATTCTCCTAGGTGCGGGGTCAAAATCGTCGCAGCTTGACGGGTTTTGAGCGTTTCTGCACCCAGTTTTGCCAGCGCATTCAGTCCATCTGCATCTAAAACTAAAGGTCGATCGCTGTCTAAAACTTGTCGCACAATGTCAGCCGCTTCTAACGTTAGACCCGGCCCACAGGCGATCGCATCAAAGGCAGTGAGATCGAGATCAAGCTGAGCGATCGCACCTGACTCAGTTTCAGGACAACCAATAATCAGCGCCTCTGGCAGGTGAGAAGACAGCATTGGCTTGAGAGAATTTGGAACTGAGATCGACAGCATTCCAACCCCGCTGGCTCGTCCTCCCAATCCAGTCAATAACGCCCCTCCTGCATATCGCTCTGAACCGCAAATCAGTAAGAGATGACCCATCTTATATTTATGAGTCGAAGCGGGACGCTGAAGTGGCAAAGTAGACATCGCCCAAGCTGAAGTCACGCGATGGGTTTGGGGAGATTCGCCCAAAATCGCAAAAATATCCGCAAGCGGAATATCGAAATCAATTAATTCGGCTTTGCCAACAAATTCAAGGGCAGGTTCTTGCAATATGCCGAGTTTCCATAAGCCAAGACAAAGCGTGTGCGTCGCTCGAATGGCGGCTCCTAAGGCTCGACCTGTATCGGTATCTAATCCAGACGGCAGATCAATACTGATCACGGGGATCTGCCAGCTATTCACTTGATGAATGAGAGAAAGAATTGGATCTTCGATCGCTCGCGTTAATCCGAATCCAAACAAGCCATCAATGATCAAATCGCACGATCGTAAATCCTCAACGTCACAAGGAATACCCAAGGACTTTGCATACTGAAGATGGGTTGCAGTCAAATCCTTGAAGCGGGAGAAGGGACTGAAAACCTGAACGTCATAGCCGCGAAAATGGAGTTCCCGCGCCACGACGAGCGCGTCTCCACCGTTGTGCCCTGGGCCAACAAGAATACCCACCTTACATGCTGGATACAGTTGAGCAATACGATCGCTCAACTTTCCTGCGACTTTCTCCATCAGTGCCGCAACGGGCATTCCAGCCTCAAAAATGCGATGCTCGATCGATCTCATCTGATCAGCCGTTACCAGAATCCGGGAAAGGTGTTCTAATCTGGAATTCACGATCGCCCTGCCAATAACCGCACCTACAGCCTATCAAGAACTCTTCCCGGGTTCCATCAGCCGCAGATACAGAAATGTTGCAAAAAAGAAGAACGGCACAAAAAACCATTCTGGAGAATTGCGGTACACCCAAATCATCAGGATAAGCCAGCAAATCAAGCTCGTAATGGCGAGAAGCTCACGCATAGAATACCTCGGTGATTTCCAGGGGATTGTTTTACATATTTCAGCAGTCTCACCGAAACTTCAGGCAGATCAGCAGAAGAAGTTGATTAAGATTCCGTGAAGATGGGCAAAATCTCGCATTCATTGCCCTCTACGGCTTTGAGTCGAGACTACTGAACTCCGTAGAAACGCACATCTAACAGAAGAAAGATCTTATAGGTACGGACTCCCCCAAATCACACATGTCTCTAAAGCAGAATCGCTTCGCTACAATAAACGAAAACGAACCCTGCGCGAGGCTTGCTTGATGCAATCACCGACTCTTTTAATTTCTAAAGAGCTACCTAGCTTGACTTATACTTATGCTCCCGATCGATTTGATGAATCATGGGAAGCTCCGTTGTCGATTCTGCTTGGACTCGGACGGGCAGCGGGGGCAGATTTTATTGAATTTTTCTTAGAGCGCGTCAACTACATTAGCTGCATGGCAGAAGATGATGCGATTACGAGCATTGCGCCTCGATTGGCAACAGGGGCAGGCGTGCGGGTGTTTCGAGGCAAGGCAGACTGTTACGTTTCGACGAATGATTTGTCGTTTAACGGGCTGAAGGCTGCCTTGGAAAAAGGTTTATCGATTATGGGCTTGCATTTGCCCGCACCCAATTCGTTTGTGCCTGAAATTCACTTAGAAATTCTGCGCGATTACGCCACCAAGAAAGGCAAAGAAGCTTGGCTCGGGCAGTCTAGTTCGATGCGGGAAATGGGCGATGTCTTATTGGCAGCGAATGGAGCGCTTTCTCAGAAGGCGAGTCACATTCAGTCGCGCCGCGCCGTGTATTTCCGCGACTGGCAAGAAGTGTTAGTAGCGGCAAGTGATGGAACTTTTGCGCGCGATATTCGCTTGACGCAATCCGTCGGATATAGCTTGCTCTGTGCAGACGGCACGAATCGATCGTCGATCAGTAAGCGGGTTGGCGGAACGAGCGCACCGGATTTTCTCAGAACGTGGAATTACGCGCATGACGCAGAAGAAGTGGCAGAATCGGCGGCGAAAATGCTGTATGCCGATTATGTCGAATCGGGAACTTACCCGATCGTCATGGCAAACGAGTTTGGTGGGGTAATTTTCCACGAAGCTTGTGGTCACTTGCTCGAAACAACGCAGATTGAGCGTAAGACGACTCCGTTTGCCGAGAAGAAAGGCGAGAAAATCGCGCACGAAAATCTCACGGCATGGGATGAAGGGATTACCTCGGATGCTTTTGGCACGATCGATATGGATGACGAGGGAATGCCTGCTCAACGCACTTTGCTGATTGAAAATGGCATTTTGAAGAATTTCATCTCTGATCGCGCGGGCTTTATGAGAACCGGACATCCGAGAACGGGAAGTGGTCGTCGTCAAGGGTATACCTTTGCAGCAGCAAGCCGGATGCGGAATACGTATATTGCTCCCGGTGAGTATGAGATCGATGACTTGTTCGCGTCGATCGAGAAAGGGATCTATTGCAAAAAAATGGGCGGCGGCAGTGTCGGTGCGACCGGACAATTTAACTTTGCCGTAGATGAAGCTTATCTGATTGAAAACGGGAAAGTGACGAAGCCATTGAAGGGCGCGACCTTAATCGGGGAAGCAACTGAGATTATGGATAAGATCTCGATGTGTTCCAAGGATTTGGGGCTGGCAGCAGGATTCTGTGGATCGGTCAGTGGCAGCGTTTATGTCACGGTTGGACAGCCGCATTTGAAGGTGGATTCGATTACGGTTGGCGGACGATAGTTCGAGGTTTGTTGGTTTCGTTGCAGTAGGATCGCTGTTTGTTCAATCCTTTAGGTTTGGGGACGTTGAAGACCTTCAGGGATGTTCAGGGGTGAAACTGCTGACAACGAAGCGGAAACCATCGAATTCTCGTAAAGTGAGACATCTTGGAGCAAAGAGAATATGGCGAAAGTTCAGGAAATTGCGGCAGCAGCACAGAATGCTGCTCAGAAACTTGGGATTGAGAAGTTTGATATTTTTGGATCTGCGATCGACGAAACGAGTGTGCAAGTCGATCAGGGTGAACCCCAACAAATGAAGGCGTCTCAGCGCTCAGGTGTAACGGTACGAGTGTGGAATGAAGACAATAGCGTTGGCGTAACTTCAACCACCGATGTTGATCCGATTGGATTAGAACTCGCACTCAAAACGGCGAAAGAAGCGAGTTACTTTGGCGTGAAAGAGAATGCGCCAGATTTTAGCCCAGAAGCAACTTCAGCGATCGCTGAAGTCAAGCAAGAACATCTTCCGCAAGCTGCGGTTTCACAGTTACTAGAGACTCTGATTCAGGCAGAAAAACAACTCTTAGCAGCACATCCTGCGATTGTTGGTGTTCCTTACAACGGATTAGCTCAGCGAGATATCGATCGTTTTTATCTCAACAGTCAGGGTGCTTTACGGCATGAGGCACATTCTTATGCGTCAGTTTACTTGTACACCAAGACGGAAGAAGAAGGAAGAAAGCCTCGCAGTGCAGGCGCATTTCGGGTCAGTCCTGGTGTTGAAAAGCTCGACATTGAAGGCTGTTTGAAGGAAGCAGCCGAGAAAACCATCAGTCATCTGAACTACGACAAAGTCAAGACGGGAAAATACCGGGTTGTCTTTTCGCCGGAAGCGTTTCTAGGTCTGATTGGTGCGTTTTCTAATATGTTCAATGCTCAAAGCATTTTGGATAAGCAGAGCCTTTCGACTGAGGAATCTTTGGGAAGCACGATCGCATCTCCGTTGTTGTGTTTAGATGACAACGTGCTGCATCCAGACAACATTGGTGCGGAAGCATTTGATGGAGAAGGGACTCCCACTCGTCCAGTTTCTTTGATCAAAAACGGTGTGCTTTCTAGCTTCTTGCATAGTGCTGGAACGGCGAAACGCATGAATGTACAACCGACTGGACATGCCAACATGGGTGCGAAGGTCACGGTGAGTCCTCACTTTTTCCATGTGTATGCAGGAGAACCTGCGGCACAGGAATACAGTTTGGACGATGCAGACAACGTTATTTTGATCGATGATTTGAGCGCGCTTCATGCAGGTGTGCAGGCGCTGCAAGGCTCATTCTCGCTGCCTTTTGATGGGTGGTTGATTGAGAATGGCAAGCGCACAAGTATTGAATCGGCAACCGTTGCAGGTGACATTCGAGAAGTGTTGAAGTCGATTATCTATGTGGAGAAAGAAACGGAATTCACTGGCTCAGGGGTTGCGCCTAGAGTTTGGGTAGACGAACTCTCGATTACAGGAGAGTAAAGTGAAGTCTCGCGAACGGAGCCTTGGCGAATAGATTTCGCAGCAATAGGACAAAGCATGTCGTCGTGCAGGAATAGCTATACAAAGGGAACGAGCCAGCAATGACTGGCTCGTTCCCTTTGTAGTCTAGGCCAATCAGTCCAAGCTAATCAGCAAGCAATTGTTGTGATCAATTTTTAAGACTAAGACGCTCTGTCTTTTGACAGCAGACTGGAAAAACCTCTATACAGATGATTGTCAGTGCCGCTTAAGTTCAAAGCCTGAAAGGCTGCTTAACTATGGCTTAGTCTCATAATTCTAATGAAACTCTCTTTATTTGGCATCGCGTTTCTCTCTAGCGCGGCATGGATTTGTGTGTTTACGCAATCAAGCTATGGTGCAGAAGCATCAGCTAAACCGAATCTGATTCCGTCTGCTATACCTCCTGATCAGTCTTTACCTGATACAGCAAGTTTAACCCCTGCTCATCTTCAAGACTTCCAAAAGCCGCTTACAGAGGCTCGTTTACTTCAATCAAACTCTGCAACGGTGAGCTTAGAGCGCAAGGCAACAGACATTGCACAACAAGAAGAACCTCTAGACTCGTTACCAGAAGAAGAAATTGTTGGGGTTGAGAAGCTACGAAAGCCAACTTCAACTCCGGTATATACGATCGAAGCGGATGAAATTCGTCGTGAGAGTGCAGATAGTTTAGCTGAGATCCTGCGGGGATTGCCTGGATTCGCAGTTAATGATGTCGGCTTTGGTGCAGATATTCACACTGGAACCTTTTATCGTGGGGCTTCGATCAATCAATCTGTATTCTTGCTCAACGGTAGACCGATCGGCACAAACGTCAATACCTATCATGGTGGTACCGACTTAAACTCAATTCCCACAGGTGCGATCGAGCGAGTTGAGCTATCGAGTGGAACGGCTGCAACCCTTTACGGTTCTGAAGCAGTAGGTGGTGTCGTGAATGTCGTTACCAAGAAAGGAACTGGCATTCCGCAATTCAATGGCTTTGCTCAGTTGGGATCGTTTAGTTCCTCAAACTACCGAGGTAGCTATTCTGGTTCACTTGGAGCTGTTGACTATCTATTCAGCTATCAGCGTTTCAAAGCAGAGAATGATTATCGCGTTCCGGTTGGAGCCGCAAATCGGGGAGCAGATGGGCGATTGTTCAACGGGGATTCAACTCAAGATAATTACTATGGCAATTTGAGTTTAGATCTCAACGATCGTAATTCGCTCAGTTTAGATGTCTCAACTGTTACGAGTCGGCGCGGTTTGTTGTACTTCGGATTTCCATTGCAGCGCGATCGCTTAGACCACGATACTGTAAATCTCGGGTTGACCTGGAAAGCACTTGTAGGGAATGGAGAAGGCTCCACGCTCAACACAACCTTGTCGTTTAATCAAGATTACTTTGGTACTTACGGGCCGACACAAGCGGTTTTCTTTCGACGCGGCATCCTGAACTCTCGCAGTTTAAATGCCAGAGTTGAACACGATTGGCAAACGAGCAAGACTAACAACCTACGTTGGGGCTTGGATCTACAAAATTCACAACTCAATGGAGAAGCTTTTAGTACACTGCCTCGGCTGGCTCAATTCAATGGGGAGTTCGATCGCGATCGCTTTCAAGCTGCTTTGTTTGCCTTGAATACTTGGCAGATTACCAATAATTTCCAAGCAGAATTTGGTCTGCGCCAAAACTTTACGAGTGAATTTGGAAGTTATCTTAATCCGAGTGTTGGAGCACGTTGGGCACTATCGCCCAATCTTTCAGTGCGGGGAAGTTGGATTTCTGTGCATCGCAATCCAGGACTGGATCAACTGTATGCGTTTGATACGGTGCATAATTGGTTGCCTAATCCAGATCTCAAGCCTGAAACTGGATCATCTTGGACAACTGGTTTTGATGTACAACTGGCTAAAAGTTTTACAGCACAGGTGACCTATTTTGGAAGTCGATTAAGCGATCGTATCTCAGTTCAGTCCGGGCAATGGGCGAATATTGGGGTAGTCAATACGAATGGTATTGAGGCAGCTTTGCGCTGGCAGGTTTCTTCGCAGTGGTCTACCTTCGCAAACTATACCTACACCGATGCAAAGATTGGTAGCGGTGTAGAACGAGGATTGCAATTAAGTACAGTTCCATTCTCAGTCGCGCGATTTGGCATTGGTTATGCCTCAAACGGATGGGAGGTGAATCTATATGCGAACTATTTCAGCGGTGCACGTCGTGCTTTATTTACGCTAGCAAGCGATAGTCCCCGCGACTTTTCACCCTCCTGGTTCAGCTTTGATCTAGGCTTGCGAATTCCAGTTACTCGTGGGCTTGGGCTAACTGTATTTCTCGAAAATCTTGCTGATCGCAGCTACGAAAAAGCCAATCGCATCTATCAACCTGGGTTGACTTATCGAGTTGGCCTGGTTTCAGATTTCTAGCTCTTAGTTGCTGTGCTGCCCGTGGTTTCTAATCACGGGCAAGACGATCAAGCAATTAGGGTAGATTGGTTTCGCCCATGAGATAGCGATCGCATTCTCTCGCCGCACCGCGACCTTCATTGAATGCCCAGACAACTAAACTTTGTCCCCGACGACAATCTCCGGCTGCAAACACTTTAGGAATACTGGTTGTGTATTTACCATATTCGGATTTGATGTTACTACGGGCATCGCGATCGAGTCCCATTGCATCGAGTAAAGGTTGCTCAGGGCCTAAGAATCCCATTGCTAGCAAGACTAACTGAGCTGGAATGATTTTCTCAGTGCCAGGAATTTGCTTGGGAATGAACTGTCCTTGTTCATTGCGTTCCCATTGCACCTCGACGGTGTGAACCGCTTTGACATTGCCCTGCTCATCACCTTCAAAGTGCGTTGCCGTTCTTAGATAAGCCCGAGGATCACCTCCGAATTTTGCGGCAGCTTCTTCTTGTCCGTAGTCCATTTTGTAGACTTTTGGATATTCAGGCCAAGGATTGTTGGGAGCGCGTTCTTCGGGCGGTTGCGGCAGGATTTCGAGTTGCACAAGACCATTACAGCCATGCCGAATCGAAGTGCCAACACAGTCTGTTCCGGTGTCCCCTCCACCAATGATCACAACATCTTTGCCTTGAGCTGTAATCGCTGGCTCTGTCTGGTCTAAAACAGCTTGAGTGTTCGCGGTGAGAAAGTCCATTGCGAAGTGAATGCCTTTGAGTTGGCGACCTTCGATCGGTAAATCACGTGGTTTCGTTGCACCTGTACAGAGCACAACTGCATCAAAATCTCTCAGCAAGTCTTCAGCAGGCAGGTCTTTTCCAATTTCAGTATTGCAAACGAATTTCACACCTTCGGCTTCAAGGATGTTTAATCGCCGCATCACGACTTCTTGTTTGTCGAGCTTCATGTTGGGGATGCCATACATCAGCAAGCCACCGGGACGATCGGCACGTTCAAACACAGTTACCCAATGTCCGACTTTGTTTAGTTGAGCTGCAGCAGAGAGTCCAGCAGGCCCAGATCCCACGATCGCAATTTTCTTACCTGTTCTTTTGGCAGGAGGTTCGGGCTTGATCCAGCCTTCGTTCCAACCTTTTTCTGCGATCGAGTATTCAATGTTCTTGATCGTGACGGGTGGATTGTGAATGCCGAGCACACATGACCCTTCGCAGGGAGCAGGACAGACCCGCCCGGTGAATTCGGGAAAATTGTTGGTTTTATGTAAGCGATCGAGCGCTTCTTTCCATAGTCCTCGATAGATCAAATCATTCCATTCAGGAATGAGATTATTAATCGGGCAGCCACTCGCCATGCCGCTGATTAAAGTCCCAGTATGGCAAAACGGAATGCCACAATCCATGCAGCGCGCGCCTTGGGTGCGAAGATTTTCCTCAGGCATTGAGAGATGGAATTCATCCCAATTGCGAATGCGATCGAGCGGAGCAAGTTCAGAAGGAAGTTCGCGCAGATATTCGATGAATCCAGTTGGTTTTCCCATAGATCAAGAATGTTTTTTAGGTAAAGGGTTTGAGAAGGTAGGGGGTGGGGAGATCTAGCTCCCTCCTACGCGGGCAACATCACGAGCATTTTCCTCAAATGCTGCTGTCAATGCATCGTCACCACTCAGACCTGACTCTTCAGCTCGTCTTAGTGCTTGCAGTACCCGCTTGTAATCTTTTGGCATGACCTTCACAAACTTCGATCGTGCTTGCTCCCAGTTTTCCAGGATGTCTTTTGCCTTGTGACTATGCGTGTAATTGGCGTGATTCTGGATCATCTGACGCACGATCGCAATGTCTTCGGGGTCTTCAAACGGCTCGATCGCAACCATCTGCATATTGCAACGGGTCGCAAAATCGCCAGCTTCATCGTAGATATAAGCCGCACCGCCACTCATCCCTGCGGCAAAGTTTCGTCCGGTTGCTCCGAGGACGACAACTGATCCACCAGTCATGTACTCACAACCATGATCGCCCACTCCTTCAACAACGGTATTTACTCCAGAGTTGCGAACACAGAATCTTTCTCCGGCAATGCCATTGATATAGACTTCGCCTTTAGTTGCTCCATACATCGCAACGTTGCCGATGATGATGTTCTCAGATGGATCAAACGAAGAAACCGACGGAGGATAAACAATCAACTTCCCGCCACTCAATCCCTTTCCGAGATAGTCATTGGCATCGCCTTCTAGTTCGAGCGTCACTCCTTTCGGCACAAATGCTCCAAAGCTCTGCCCCGCACTTCCTTGGAAATGGAGGTGAACGGTATCTTCCGGCAAGCCATTCCAATGTCGTTTGGTAATCTCGTTGCCAAGAATTGTTCCGACCACGCGATTGACATTCCGAATTGGTAGTGTTGCTTTAACGGGTTTGCCTTCTTCGATCGCATCTTTACAGAGATCGACTAGCACAGTTAAATCCAGCGACTTGTCTAAACCATGATCCTGTGGAATCTGGCAATGTAAGCCAACAGACGGATCAACATCAGGCTGATACAGGATCTTCGAGAAATCTAGACCTTTTGCTTTCCAATGTTCGACGGCTTGTTTTGCTTCTAAGATATCTGTCCGACCGACCATCTCATTTAAAGTACGGAAACCAAGCTGTGCCATAATTTCTCGAACTTCTTGAGCAATGAACTTCATAAAGTTCACTGTGTTGTCCGGATCGCCGATAAAGCTCGCGCGCAATTGAGGATCTTGAGTCGCAATCCCAACTGGACAAGTGTTGAGATGGCAAACGCGCATCATAATGCAGCCCAATGTGACGAGCGGAGCAGTTGCAAAGCCGAATTCTTCAGCACCCAGCAACGCTGCCATCACCACATCACGTCCAGTTTTCATTTGTCCGTCAGCTTCGACAACAATGCGCGATCGCAAATTGTTTAACACTAACGTTTGATGAGTTTCAGCGAGTCCCAATTCCCAAGGTAAACCTGCATGTTTGATCGAAGTTTGGGGAGATGCGCCCGTTCCGCCATCGTAACCAGAGATCAAAACGACATCAGCATGAGCTTTGGAAACACCTGCTGCAATCGTTCCGACTCCCACTTCCGAAACGAGTTTGACACTGATGCGTGCGTCTCGGTTGGCGTTTTTCAAGTCGTGGATTAGTTCAGCTAAATCCTCGATCGAGTAAATGTCATGGTGCGGTGGTGGCGAAATCAAGCCGACTCCCGGAGTCGAATGTCGAACTTTCGCAATCCAAGGATACACTTTGCGTCCTGGAAGCTGTCCGCCTTCTCCAGGCTTTGCACCTTGAGCCATTTTGATTTGAATTTCTCTCGCCTGAGACAGGTAGAGACTGGTTACTCCAAACCGACCGGAAGCAACTTGCTTGATGGCGCTATTCTTAGAATCGCCTTGTTCATTGCTCCAAGTGTAACGATCTGGATCTTCGCCGCCCTCACCCGTATTGGATTTACCGCCGATGCGGTTCATGGCGATCGCTAACGCCTCATGAGCTTCTTTCGAGATCGATCCATAGCTCATTGCCCCAGTTTTGAAGCGTTTCATAATGGCTTCAATCGGTTCAACTTCTTCGAGTGGAATCGGTTGACGAGGCTTAAATTGCAACATGCCGCGCAGTGTAAAATGCTGCTGATTTTGCTCGTTGACTAACGCAGCATATTGCTTGAATAGCTCGTAATTTCCTTCTCGAACTGCTCTTTGCAGCGTGTGAATCGTTTGCGGGCTGAAAAGGTGAGCTTCCCCTTCTTTACGCCATTGATATTCACCGCCGACTCCCAAAGTTTGTCCACTGGGTTGACGCTCTGAGAACGCTTGATGATGACGAAGCACTGCCTCTTGGGTAATGACTTCGAGATCCACGCCTTCAATCCGAGAAGCAGTCCAGGTAAAGTAACGATCGACGACCGAACGGTTTAAGCCAACTGCTTCAAAGATCTGTGCGCCGCGATAGCTCTGAATGGTTGAAATACCAATCTTCGACGCAACTTTGATCACGCCTTTGGTTGCTGATTTGATGTAGTTCTTGCAAGCTGTTGCATACTCTAGATTCGGGAGTAAGCCTTGAGCAATCATCGATTCGATTGTCTCAAACGCTAAGTAAGGATTGATTGCGCCGCAACCATATCCAATCAGCATGGCAAAGTGATGTACTTCACGCGGTTCGCCCGATTCGAGTACTAAGCCAACTCTGGTTCTCGCACCCGTGCGGATCAAATGATGATGCACGCCAGCGACAGCAAGTAAGGCAGGAATGGGAGCATTTTCGGCATCTACACTGCGATCGCTCAGAATGATGAGATTGATTCCAGCTTCAATTGCTTGGTCGGCTTGAGTACAGAGATTGTCGATCGCGCTTTCTAAGCCTGTTACACCGGATTTGGGATCAAATACGATCGCAATTGTCGTCGATTTGAAACCTTGCTCATCGACCTGTTTGAGTTTTGCTAATTCCTCATTGCTGAGAATTGGACTTTTTAGCTCAATCAAATGACAGCTTTCTGGCACAGGTTTGAGCAGGTTTTTCTCAGCACCAATCGTGGTTTCGGCTGAGGTGATAATCTCTTCTCGAATGGAATCGATCGGCGGATTGGTCACCTGAGCGAATAGCTGTTTGAAGTAGTCATAGAGTAGCTTGGGTCGATCAGAGAGAACAGCTAAAGGTGTATCTGCACCCATTGCTCCCACAGCTTCAACGCCATCTCGCGCCATCGGAGTGATTAGCAAGCGCAACTCTTCAAACGTATAGCCAAATGCTAACTGACGCTGAAGCACAGTATTGAGATCAGACGAAGACGGAGGTGCATCTTTGAGATCAGCAAGGCTGACCATATGTTGATCAATCCAGTCTTGATATGGCTCAGCACTGGCAATTTGGTGCTTGATTTCTTCATCCGCTACAATCCGACCTTGTTCCATATCGACGAGGAACATTCTTCCCGGCTGCAACCGACCTTTTTGAGCAATCCGCTCAGGCTCGATCGGTAAAACTCCGGCTTCAGATGCCATGATCACCAAATCATCTTTGGTGACATAGTACCGAGACGGACGCAAGCCATTGCGATCGAGAACAGCTCCCATCATTCGACCGTCCGTAAATGCGATCGAAGCTGGCCCATCCCAAGGTTCCATCAAGCAAGAATGGTACTTATAAAATGCCTTGCGCTCAGGACTCATCGACTCATGGGCTGTCCAAGGTTCCGGGATCATCATCATCACGGCATGAGGCAGCGATCGACCGGATAGTGTCAGCAATTCCAAAGCATTATCAAAAATCGTGGAATCACTTCCGTCAATGTTAATAACAGGCTGTGCTTTTCTTAAATCGTCGCCAAATAAATCAGATTCAAACAAAGATTGCCGAGCGTGCATCCAGTTGATGTTGCCGCGCAGGGTATTAATTTCGCCATTGTGAGCGATATAGCGGTAAGGATGCGATCGCTCCCAACTCGGGAAGGTATTGGTACTAAAGCGAGAATGCACTAATCCCAAAGCACTTTGCAAATCGGGATCGCTCAAGTCAGGATAGTACTCTTTCACCTGCAAAGGCATCAACATGCCTTTATAAACCAAGGTGCGGCAAGAAAGACTAGCCGGATACCAGAACGGATCAATCCCAGTTTGGCGAATGGCACTATGCGATCGCTTCCGAATCACATACAGCTTCCGCTCAAATGCTAAATCATCTGCTAAATCCGCCGAGCGTTGAATAAAGACTTGCTGCATAAAGGGTTCACTGGCTTTTGCCGTTTCCCCTAAGGTCGAATTGTCAGTTGGAACGTCTCGCCAGCCGAGAACTTTTTGTCCTTCCTCTGCCACGACTTGCTCAAATATCCGCCGCCCTGCTTCGCGCTGAGCACGATCGGGAGATGAATAAACCATCCCGACCCCGTACTGTCCAGCATCGGGCAAAGTAATGTTCAATGTCGCAGTCACTTTCTGAAAAAAGCCATGCGGAACCTGCATTAAAATGCCTGCCCCGTCTCCCGTGTTCGTCTCAGCTCCACATGCTCCCCGGTGCTCCAAATTCGCCAAAATCGTTAAGGCTTGCTGCACGATCGAGTGAGATGGTTGTCCTTTCATCTGCACAATGAACCCAACTCCACAGGCATCATGCTCGAACTGCGGATCATACAAACCTTGCTTCGCGGGCAGTCCGTATCTAGTCATTATCATTACCCTAACAGTGGCAGAGAGAGTGTTCACTAGAGCTTCAATGAAGATATCTCTAGTACTTTTGAAATTCTCTAATACACTTCCGAGATCCCCTTCAGGTCTTAATAAAGATCTCAGATCTGTATCTCCAGAGCTTTCAATTCAGGATCTTCTATCTTGCGGCAGGTTGAATTTCTAGGGTTTAAAGTTGATAAAAATCAACAATTTTCCGGCAAATCTTGCGGCTTTGTAACATGATTCAACATCTTGCAGCGAATTTTCTGTCGAGAAAGTGCTAATTCGCTGGCATCAAACTCTTTCGCTTCCATATAAAAATAATATACAATAAGTCGATAGGCTTACCGTACTTTAATAATTTAGGAGAAAAATGATGTCTACGAGTACGAACATTGACCGGACGACTGAGCAGCGCATCCGCATCCGCATTCCCCGGCACTACCATCAAGAGCCTGTGATTTCGCAACTCGTCTCGCAGTATCAGTTAACAATCAATATTGCTGCGGCGATTTTGGGCGCGAATGCGAGTGGAGACGGCTGGTTTGATCTCGTTCTAAAGGGACATCACACCAATATTCAAGCGGCTTTGAGTTACTTGGATGAGTTGGATTTGGAGGTTTGGCAGGGCGAGGAGTCAGACGGGTGGTAAGCGCCGCGTTATACTCAATGTAAAGTTTTGTAAAAACAACTGATGATGAGTAAGGCAGCGCTAGTTGTAGGGGCGAGTCAAGGAATTGGGCTGGAATTTGCCCGACAATTGCTCGATCGAGTGGATCGGGTTTATGCGACTTATCGCAGTCCTGATTGCGATCTTTTTCAGCTTGATTCGCCTTCTCTAGAGCGGCTGCAACTTGATCTCACTGATGAGGCTCAAATCGAACGTACGATCACCAAAATTAAGTCGGAAACGTCTGAATTGCACTACATCATCAACTGTGTGGGTGTATTGCACGATGGAGCGATGCAACCAGAGAAAAGCCTGCGACATCTCAATGGGGATCAGCTTCTCAAGTATTTTCAAATTAATAGTATTGGCGCGGTCTTGTTAGCCAAGCATGTGCAGCCGTTGTTGAAGCATCGCGATCGCTCCGTTTTGGCGACGATTTCGGCAAAAGTTGGCAGCATTGGAGACAATCAGCTTGGGGGCTGGTATGGTTACCGGGCTTCTAAAGCAGCGTTGAATATGTTCATGCGAACGACTGCCCTTGAATATAAGCGGACTTGTCCGAATGCAATTGTGGTGAACCTGCATCCAGGGACAACGGATACAAGACTATCTAAGCCGTTTCAGAAGTCTGTGCCGCCAGAGAAATTATTTTCGGTCGATCGTACCGTTCGGCAACTGCTCGACGTGATTGATCAACTGGAAAATCATCAGGGTGGCGAGTTTTTCTCCTGGGATGGGACACAGATCCCTTGGTAAAGTTTTTCAGCCTCAACCTGGAGAGTGGTGTGATTTAGGTGAATCCTAAATTAGACCTACTTGTCTATTAAGAGGTTGAGGAAAAGCAATGAATCCGAATAAAGCTAGGGTGTTAATCTCGTTGGCATTGATGGTCGCAGGAGGTGTGGGCGCTTTAGTCGCACTGAATCAATCGCCGTCTGACATATCATCTTTTCAGACTCCGCCTGCACAACCTGAACCCGTGGTTGTGCAAAAAGTTGCTCAAAAACCGATTCAGCAAGCTCCGCAGCAAAGTCGATCGCAAGAAATTGCCACTCAGCTTGATCAATCGATGGCCGGACAATTTTTGAAGCAACTGTCGGGTCAAGCGGATGCGAAAGTAGAAGCATCCAAAAGCGCGATCGGGAATTTTATCAAGCAGAAAACTGACGAGCAGCGGCAGTACGTGAAGCAAATCGTGATCGATGCTTTAGAAGAAACGGTTTCAGGTGAAGTCAAAAAACAGACTGAATCGCTCAAAGCTGAATTCAAAGGCGTTCAACTCACCCCAGATCAGTCGGCTCAAATCCAGCAAGCTCGACGTGAAATGCAGGCGGAAATCGTCAAAGAACTGCAAGCCAATCCAGAATTGCTGAAACAGATCCAAACGGGCAAAGTCGATCAAACTTTATCGCAGCCGTTGAAAGACTATAGCCAGGTTGTGACCACTGTTTTAACTCCGCAACAGCGAGCACAATGGCGCAAGAATTTCAATGCGCTGCACTCTCAAGCTGTGAATCCCTAGTCGGTTCAAACAATCGCACCCCAGATAAATTCACTTTGACGCGCACTCGTGTGCCAATGTCTAACGCAGGCTTCATAGCGCTCAGGACTTTCAGGCGAGTCCCTGAGCTAGTTTGAATACAGTATCGATGCTCACGCCCTAAAAATTGACGATCGACAATCACAATCGATCCCGCTGGAGCAGGTTCTAACTTAATGTCTTGCTGTCGAATCATCACATCAGCTTGATGGGCAAATTCTCCAGAATCTTCCACCATTAATGTTCCGATCGCAGTTTTCCAACCTGTACCACTATAAGTCGCAGGTAAGAAATTTCCTTGAGTCACAAATTCTGCAACGAACCGGGTTGCAGGCTCGTCGTAAAGCGTCTCAGGAGTTGCTAACTGTTCTAATTTGCCTTGATTCATCACGGCAACTCGATCCGAAATGGACAACGCTTCTTCTTGATCGTGCGTGACAAAAATTGCAGTTGTTCCAGTGGTTTTGAGAATGGTGCGAATTTCTTGTCGGAGATGCGATCGCACTTGCACATCCAAGTTACTCAACGGCTCATCGAGCAGAATCAAAGCAGGCTGAGGCGCTAATGCTCGCGCTAATGCAACTCTTTGCTGTTGTCCACCGGAGAGTTCGTGCGGATAGCGTTTTTCTAACCCCGATAAGCCGACTTGCGCGATCGCAGCCGAGACCATTTCTTTTGCCTGCTGAGCGGGATAACCCGATCGCTTGCGTCGAGATTTTTTTAAGCCAAATCCCACATTTTCTGCCACATTCAAATGCGGAAACAGCGCATAGTCCTGAAAGACCATGCCAATATCTCGCTGTTCAGGAGCTTGCCAGTATTTCCCACCTGCAACTTGCTGACCTGACAATTCGATGGTTCCAGATTCAGGTCGCTCAAATCCTGCAATCAGTCTCAATAATGTAGTCTTTCCACAGCCCGATGCCCCCAGTAGGCTTAATAACTCACCTCTTCGCAGCTTTAGCGAAACGGCATCTACAACAGGCGTAGCGGAAAATCGCTTTGAAACCTGGTCTAATTGCAAAATGATCGAGTCAAGCATTAGAGTTCTTATAGCGGCAAACTTATTGAGACTAATCATCAACAATTTTGAAGCCCTAGTAAAGTAGTTTTACAAGATTTCTTGAGAGCATATGCAAATTTCGCGGGCGAGAGAGACTCGACGTTCTAGATTGAGTGCATGGACGATCGTTGTAATTGCGATCGCAGTTTTAATTGCATTCCCAATCTTTGCTGTATTGAGCGGATTATTTGCAGATGCCAGATCAGTTTGGCAACATCTCGCAAGCACAGTTCTGACCACTTACATCACGAATTCGCTCTATTTAATGCTTGCGGTGGCGCTAGGTGTCACGATCATTGGAACGGGCACAGCTTGGCTGGTGACGATGTGCCGATTTCCAGGAAGTAGAATTTTAACTTGGGCATTGCTGTTGCCGCTGGCTGCTCCAGCTTATATTTTGGCGTATACCTATACGGATTTGCTCGAATACTTCGGGATTGTGCAAACGACGTTGCGATCGTGGTTTGGCTGGAAAACGGCACAAGAGTATTGGTTTCCGAATGTGCGATCGCTTTGGGGTGCAGCAGTGATGCTGATTTTGGTGCTGTATCCCTATGTCTATTTGTTAGCGCGATCGGCGTTTTTATCTCAGTCTGTCTGTACTTTAGAAGCCAGTCGTAGCTTAGGCTGTAGCCCGTGGCAGAGTTTTAGAAAAGTGGCTTTACCCTTGGCACGTCCCGCGATCGTAGCAGGGTTATCTTTAGCACTGATGGAAACTTTAAATGACTATGCAACCGTTCAGTTTTTTGAGGTCAGCACATTCACGACTGGAATCTATCGCACTTGGTTTGGTATGGGCGAACGGCTTGCAGCAACTCAATTAGCTGCATTTTTATTGATATTTATTTTTGTCTTGATCTGGTTAGAACAACTTTCAAGAGGACGAGTCCAGTACTATCAATCTTCCAATTCATCGCCTGTTCAGAAATATCAGCTTCGGGGCATACGTGCGATCGTCGCGATTGTATTTTGTATCATTCCTCTATTCCTCGGCTTTTTGATTCCGGCAGGTGTGCTGCTCAATATGACGTTAGAAAATTGGGAAGATGCTTTTGATCAGAGATTTTGGGGCTTTGCAACGAATAGTTTAACTGTGTCCGGGATTGCAGCCTTGGTTGCGATCGTAGTGGGAATTATCTTGGCGTATGGGTTGCGTTTAGATCGCTCCCTGATGATGCGAGGGGCGACTTACATTGCTTCAATGGGTTACGCTATCCCCGGTTCTGTGATTGCTGTTGGGATTTTAGTTCCGTTGGGATTGTTTGATAATGCGATCGATGGCTGGATGCGATCGACGTTCAATTATTCAACGGGCTTATTGCTGAGTGGAACGATGTTTGCGCTGGTGTTTGCTTATTTAGTTCGATTTCTTGCCTTGTCGTTTAACAGTATCGATGCGAGTTTGGCAAACATTAAACCGAGTTTGGATGATGCGTCTCGTAGTCTCGGATTTGGAGCGACGAATACTTTATTCCGAGTCCATGTGCCGCTGTTATGGAAGGGAGTTTTGGCAGCAGCAATTCTCGTTTTTGTCGATGTAATGAAAGAATTGTCTGCAACGCTGATCATTCGTCCGTTTAACTTTGACACGTTAGCAGTGCATGTGTTTAACCTTGCGTCTGATGAGCGACTCACGGAAGCTTCTGGATCAGCTTTAGCGATCGTACTGGTTGGCTTAATTCCCGTCATTCTTCTCAGTTGGCAAATGGAGCAGAAGCGCTAAGAAGATGAGTGAGAGCCGTATTGTTCCTCATCTCTCCCACTATGACTTTCAAACTAAAAAAGCTCCAAGCTTTCTAAAGACTTGGAGCTTTTCTAAGTCGAAATCTTGCTACTTCGCTTCCGGCAAAGCATCCGTCGATCGACGAGTCACAATCCATTCGGTATTACCAACAATGTGGTCATAAATTGCCGTAATCGCAATCACACTCTTAAACACACAGTAGAACGGAATAAAAAAGCAATAGATCAAGAAATCTCGTCCAGACTGCTTGATGGCATCAGTTCGTACAAGCCAAGCTGCCAAAGCTTGTAACGGACCACTTGCCAAAGTCAATGCTGTCATTGTCCAGATATATTCCGGTGCAATATCCGGTGCATTCTCTCCCGCTAAGGTCAGACTCAATGTAATTGGAAACGCTTGCAGGGCGACAAAATGGAATCCCGCACTGTAGACCAAAAGCAACGTCCAATAAAACTTTTGCCAGTTATCGAGTCTTAGCGATCGCGCAATCGTGCCTTGATATTTCAACGTCACTTCTAGCCAACCTTGTGCCCACCGCTTGCGCTGGAACCAGAACGATCGCACATCCACAGGCGCAAGTTCGGTCACTACGATCGTCGGATCATGGACGATATTATGTCCGCTCAACAGGGTTCTAAAACTCGCATCGATGTCTTCAGTCAACATCTTCGACGAGAAGCCAATCTTCTTTAGTACCTCAGTCCGCCAATATCCGTTTGCCCCACAGAACACGCCTGTATCAACTAAAAGTGACTTCGCCGGATGACTCACCCCATAAATACACTCAAACTCCACCGCAATCATGCGCGTCATGAAGTTCACATCCTGGTTGCGAATCACATTTCGCCCTTGTACCGCGCTGTAGCGATAATTCGATAACCAACGCCAAGCGCGAGTAAAGCTGTCTGGATTCGGGTGATGGTCTGCGTCCAAGATTCCAGTCACTTCGCCCGTGACGATTTCTAAGGCTGCATTAATGTTTTGCGCTTTCGATCGACTGCCTTCAACACAGAGCAATTTCAACTCCGGATGTTCTTCTGCCATCCGTTCTAATCGATCTTCGACAGGTAAGCGTTCTGGGCGGTTGTACGCCAGAATCACTTCTAATCCCCCTTCCGGGCGTTCCATCGTGCTGAGAATGTGATCTAGCGTATTGGTAATAATATGCTGCTCATTGGGCAAATAGGCTGCAACAATCAGCGAACACTTGGGAACCGCGCCCGGCGATCTCAACAGCGGATAGAGCGGTTGAGTTCTCGGCGATCGCATAAAGCGCTGCACCATCCCGAACTTCGGCATCTTGGCGGGGCGACCGCGACGATATGTAATTGCCGTCGAAACTGCCTCACCGATCACAACGATCGACGTAACAAAATACAAAATCGGAATCAAAACATGGAGAAACGACAAATTCCAACCATTCTCCAGAATGTAGTAGTAGAGCACCGTTGGTAGCCCAATTACCACAAAATGGGTCAAAAGAATTTTGTCCAGAATCGGACCGAAGAGGTTAACCGGTTTGTGCAGCAGTCCCTTACGCATAACAGTTTTTTAACAACCTAAAAGGGTTCTTCATAGATAGAAACCATGTGTTACAAGAAGTTGTCAAATCCTGAAACCGCCAATTCTGAGAAGAAGTCGCGGAAAGCCTTACTGCTTGCACCCTTCGGCAAATTAGGTAATATGGCTCAGGATTCAAACGATCCTGGTTTAGATTTCTCTCAGACACGGACTAATCCGGATCACAAGAAAACTTCACATGTTTTCGCTTGGATTACGGAATTTTGACAAATAAAAAGGTCTTGTGAACATAAACTTTTGCCCACAAGACCTTTTTTCGACAACTGATTAGTTTTATTAACCAATTTCGACTAGTTGTATATCAAATGTTAAATCTTCTCCAGCGAGCGGATGATTTGCATCCAGGGTGACATCAGCATCAGATACGTCCGTAATTACGACTGGAATCGATTGTCCAGTTGGCTGTCGAATTTCCAACTGTTGTCCGACCTCTGGCTGTAGGTCTGGCGGCATTTGAGCACGCTCAACGACTAAAACCATGGCTTCTTGATAAGCGCCGTACGCTTGATCTGCCGGAATGATTTCCGTTTTGGAATCGCCTGGACTCATCCCCATCACTGCATTCTCAAATCCAGGAATAACATTCCCTGCGCCCAACGTGAATTCTAGCGGATCAGCGTTGACAGAAGAGTCAAACACTGTTCCATCGTCGAGTTTTCCCGTGTAGTGAACTCGAACTGTATCGCCTAATTTTGCTTGTGCCATTTGAAAGTTTCTATTAGCGTTTCCTCAGTCTAAAGGGTTTTCCAATTTTGATCACCCCTTTTTCTACCGCTGCAAACTGCGCGGATCGAGCGCATCCCGCAAGCCATCGCCGAGTAGGTTAAACGCCAAAACCGTCAACACGATCAAAATAGCGGGAGGCCACACTAACCAGGGTTGCAGGACCAGAATCGAGGCATTCGTGGCGAGCGACAACATATTTCCCCAAGAGGGATCGGGCTGCTGAATGCCAAGCCCAATCAAGCTCAGAACCGATTCTGCAATGATAAAACTGGGGACTTGCAACGTCGCTGAAATAATCACATAGGTTGCGGTCTGAGGTAAAACGTGTCGAGTGATGATGTAGAGTGACTTTCCACCCATGGCGCGTGAGGCTTGAACAAACTCTCGTTCTTTGATCGATAACACTTGCCCCCGAATCACCCGTGCTAATCCTGCCCAACTGATAAACGAGGTAATAAAGACGATCAGTAGAAATCGCTGCGCGCTACTTAAGCCCGGTGGAAGGACTGCGGCTAATGCAACAAGTAAGTAGATGCTTGGGATCGTCATCAACACTTCTACAATCCGCATCAGCACCGCATCGACCCAACCTCCGACATAGCCTGAAATGCCACCAACGAGCATCCCGATCGGGAAAGACAACGCGATCCCGACGAGTCCAATACTGAGACTAATCCGACCACCGTAAAGGAGCCGACTAAACAGGTCGCGCGCTTGCTCATCAGTTCCCAGAAGATTAAATTTGCCCTCCCCTGCCGTGCCAAACAGATGCAGATTGCCTGGAATTCCAGAAAAAAGTTCGATTTCTTCAAACTTGGGATCGCTGAGTGAGAAGTTCGTTGGTAACGGTAAGCGAATTTGGAACAATCGATACGGTTCGCCTTGTACGAAGAGTCTGAGTGGTGAAGGCTTTGATCGATCAACTTGCAATTCGCGATCGCCCGTATTCACATCAATGGGACCTTGAGTGGTTGGGTAAACATGGGGTCCAATGAATTGATTATTTTGATCCGTCCAATAAATCTGAGTGGGCGGTAACAATGCGCCATCCGTTTGTGGTTTACAGGCTCCACTGGTAATGGAAGCCGTATCACAGGGGCTATAAGGAGCAACGAATTCTGCCGCAATCACGGCAACATAGAATAACGCTAGTAAGATTGCTCCAAACTTAGCTAACGGATTGCGTTTGAGCTTTTGCCACCAGTCCATAGGTCAGAAGAAATAAAGGATTAATGCGAATCTTTGACGATCACAGTAACATTCGGTTCGATATCGGGATCAACCGAAAGCATGGGTTCCAGAATACTATTTTCCACAGCTTCCGAGAAAATTGATCCAGCTTGCGGCGGGAGGTCAGGATTCATCAGGATTTCGACGATCGTTTTCACGACACTGGTCAAGGGAATTGCCAGAATCACGCCTAATAGTCCTGCTACTCTAGCACCCACTAGCAAAGACGTGAGAATAATCACGGGACTCAATCCTGTCAGCCCGCCCAAAATCCGAGGCGCGATCGCATTATCTTTGACCTGCTGAATCGCGATCGCGGTTCCTAATACTTCGATCGCCATCCACCAATCAATAAATGCCACTAAAATCCCAACCGTGGCAATTCCTAGCGATGCCCCAATAAATGGGATCACTTCCATCACCCCAATAAACACCGCAAACACGAGAAAGAATGGAACTTTTAACCACCAGAACGCCAATGAAAGCGCGATCGCCATAAACAGCCCTAACAGCAATTGTCCTGAGGCAAATCGCTGCAAACTATCCCGCATCGAATTCGTTAAACTCTCCTGAATCGGCTGAGAAAAAATGCCTGTGATCCCGCCCCAAATCTTCGCTCCGTCTAGGACTAAATAGAACGAGATCACCAAAATTAGGATCAGATCCAAAACCCAATTAAAGGTGTTCAGAACCAATCCGATTCCGGTTGATGCGATCGTTTTTGCTTGCCCTTGTAATTGAACCGAGAGTTGTTGTTCTAAAAACGAGAGATCAAATCCCAAATGCCGAGACTCTCCCCAAGTTTGAAAGTCTTCGAGTTGCTGCTGTCCCGATGCAATCAGATTTGGCAGATTTGCGGTTAGTTGCTGGGTCTGTTGAATAATAGGCGGCGCGATCGTTACAGCAACTACCGTTAAAATCAACCCTGCAAATAGATAAACCACTCCAGCTGCTAACGCCTTGGGCATGAATTTTCTCAATCTTGCCACCGGATAATTGAGCAAGAAGGCGATTAATCCTGCTGTGACGAGTACACTAATTAACTCTCCAAAGTAAGTGAGTGCATTGAGCGTCAGCCACCCCGAGACGAGAATTAACAGCCAGGTGATGAGAAATTGTTGAATCGGAGAGAAAAAACGATCCATACGGCAAACAGCGCGATCGAGTACTCCTCAATTTTGCCGTTAATCGAGTCATTCCGCTGTTCAATTCAACGAGACAGCCTTTTTCCTCAACGATTTTATGTGCAATATTCGTCGGACGGTTCATGCTCGACGACAAACACGTTTGAGTAGAGATTGGCAACGATTTGCTTGCCTTGTTGAGTTAAGGAGAGATAGTAGAGCGCCTGTTTGACATAGGGATAAACACCCTGCCAATAGAATTTTGGATAATTTTTTCGCAGATCTCCTGGATGGCGATAGCCTAAAGCTTTGTTCACCCCAGTTTCCTCGAATTCGTAATAGAGTGCGCTGATTTTCTTCAGATAACGCGGATCGCTGAGTTGTCCAATCAGATCAGAAGCGCGCACCAGTCCTGGATAATTGCTCGTGTCTTGATGGTCTTCAGCCGCAGGAACGGGGAAGCGGGTCAGTTCAATATTACGTTTGACCACTTCGACATCGATGAGTTTATGACCACCAAATCGTTCGTCAATGAAGAGTTTAGCGCGATCGACATGATACGGAGTCATGGCGGCATCAGATGAGCCAGGCGGTACTGAAACCATCGCGCCATCACGACCTGTGGCATATAGCCCGGTCTTATCTTGGCGGCAAACGCCTCGGACATACCCGATATCGTGGCAAACGAGCGAAACAATAAAGTGCAGCCAGTCCTCACACGACACCCCGCCGTCTCGAATATGCCGTCCTCGTAAGATCTCTTGACCCACCAGGGTGACTAAAATCGAATGTTCAACGTTGTGATAGAGCGCGTCACTGTTGGCAATATTTTCCATCGCCATCGACCCAACCCAACCAATAATGTCTTCGTAATCTGATTTCCAGCCGCCATAGGTTCGGTGATAGCCTTCTTTCAGTTGGCGAACAAAGTCATCAATGAGAAGTTCTGTGGCGTTAAACATGTTGGGGCGAATTTAGATAGAGGAACCCTCTTAGGTTTCCCGCCCAACTTTATAAAGTAAAGATAGGGCTTAATCTAATCTTTCAATTCAAGATAAGCCCTAAAAAATCAGCCCATTCTGACCAAGGCTGAAATTTTGGCAAGTTTATCGGCTGCCAATCCTTTGAGTTCATTGAGATCCAACCACTTTTCGCGGACGAGTTGGGCAAACACAAAAATCAAAACCGAGTCACGATAGTCATATTTCCCGTCGATTTCGTGCCGTCTGGCGCTCAAAAAATCGTGGAATTGCCACAGATCGCTGACTTCTGAGACCTGATTGGCTCGTTCAGCAACGTCTTGCATGAGCGCCTGAATCTCTCGTTGATACGCTCGATCGAATGCGGATCGAGAAATCTCTTGTTCGGTCTGAGTCCAATGAATTTCGCTCACTTGCTTCGTTTACTCACATCACAGTCTGCCAATATACAAATGAATGGACGCTCCTAAGATTCAGAACATCCATTCTTTGAGAATTTACGATCGCAAATTTATGCTTATCGCATTAGATTTAAAAGTTCTTTCGGCGAAGCGAGCAGGTCGATCGCAACAAAGAAAATTTTACCTTCAGGATTGAGCAGGAATCTCCACGCCATATTCATCCCAACTGCTGCACCAAACCAAGGTGTTTGAACTTTTCCAGTGACTTTGATTTGGGTATAGCCATCTTCTGCGGGTTCAGAAACGCCGCGTTCGGGCATCAAGTTGAGGTTCTGGCATTCTTCACGAAAGAAGCGCATCACTCCTTCTTTTCCAACGATCGGTTTTTGGAAAGGAGCTTGCAGTGCGCCATCTTCACTAAAGAGTTGGATCAGCGCATCGAAATCGTTGGCGTTCATGTTGTTCATGTACTGCGTCACGGTCTGATTGTCGATACCTTCAATCTTGACTTGAGTACGCTGAGCTTCTGCTTTTGGAGCGACGACGGGTTCAGAAACTCGGTTGTAGCTGCCCAGTTTATTGACGTCGTAGCCCATGTTGACGACTGAATTACGCAACACAGTAATTTGCTGACCTTGATCTAGACCTCTCAAGGATTGCAGCACCGCAGAAGCGTTGGCAGATAAGGTGTATCCGGTTGGAATGGGGGCGACGATGCCTTGCTCCATCCATTGTCCAAGCTGATACCAGAAACCAAGTTTGATGTTTGCCGACCAGGTGGAGTAGGTACGGCAAATCGGCGTGTCGGCATTGTTTGCTAAGTCACACATGACCTGAGTTTGCTCAGAAAACGGCATTCTCTTGATTTGCGCTAGGGTCGATTCTGCAAATTGCATGCTTGCAGCGCCGGGAGCCGCGATCGTGATCGTCTTGCCCATTTCGAGGAAGGCAAACCATGTCCAGGCGAGCTGGTCTTCTGCACTCAATTGATTGAATCGAGCAGTGAGGGCAGGTACAGCATCGGCTGCGAGAGTGTTGGGGAAAATACTACGCGCTGAGTCAATCGTAATCGCCATAAGAATACCTGCAATATTGGAGTGAATTCAGTGGGAAGTGTCACTCAGAACACTTGGGTCGCTCTGTTTCCTCACTAACCATTAGTCTACATCAAAGTTAACAATTCTCTTTATATTTATTTACATTTTTCTAATCTGGCGAAATCAATGCTGCATTTTTCATAAATATCGCCAATTCATCAGAAATCAAGGCATACAGTTCTTAGAATAGGGAGGAGAAGTCTTCATGTTTTGATACAAATCTAGGAGCGGTGGTATGACTTCTGCGGTACGAATTGAGAAATTACAGAAGCGCTACGGCTCAGTTGAAGCCGTGAAAGAGGTTTCGCTAGAGATTCAATCTGGTGAGATTTTTGGTCTTTTAGGGCCAAATGGAGCCGGGAAAACAACGACGTTGCGGTGTTTGTGTACGTTGACGGAACCGGATGCGGGAAAAATCGAAGTGTCGGGAATTAGCGCGATCGACAATCCCCGGGCTGCGCGTCAAAAACTGGGCTACGTGGCGCAAGAAGTCGCGATCGATAAAGTTCTCACGGGTCGCGAACTGCTCGAACTGCAAGCCGCCCTTTACCATTTGCCAAAGCAATCGATTCAGGAACGAATTGCCGAGGTTCTCAATTTATTAGGACTCAACGAATGGGCGGATAAAAAGAGCGGCACTTATTCTGGAGGCTTGAAAAAACGGCTCGATCTAGCGGCGGGATTGCTTCATCAACCAGACGTACTGGTTCTGGATGAACCCACGGTTGGATTAGATATTGAAAGCCGAGTGGTCGTTTGGAATTTCCTGCGCCAGTTACGCGAGCAAGGCACGACCGTTTTAATTACGAGCCATTATTTAGAAGAGATTGATGCACTTGCCGATCGCGTAGCGATTATCGATCGCGGAGTGGTGATTGCATCGGGAACGCCTTCGGAGTTGAAAGATCAAGTGGGAGGCGATCGCATTACGCTACGCATTCGAGAGTTCTCTCCGATCGAGGAAGCAGAAAAGGCAAAGTCTTTATTAGAATCAATTCCGGTCGTTCAAGAAGTGATTATTAATGAGGCACAGGGGAATTCGTTAAATCTCGTTGTTGCGCCCAATAGTGATGCGCTGATGACGGTGCAGCAAGCGCTTCAGCAAGCGGGGTTACCGACCTTTGGCATTGCTCAGGCTCGTCCGAGTTTGGATGATGTCTATCTTGCAGCAACGGGTCGAACTTTAATGGATGCAGAACTTGCCGCCGCCGCAAGCCGAGATCCGAAAGCAGAACGTAAACAAAGCATGAGGTAGTCAATTATGAGCACAACGATTACTCCTTCAAAACCTGCGTCAGAGCAGCAAATCGCGATCACTCAACCGAATTTGTTGGGCGAGTTTCTCCAAGAAACATTGGCGATGACGCGCCGCTTGTTTATTCAACTGCAACGCCGCCCTTCTACTTTGGTTGCGGGTATTGTTCAACCGTTGATGTGGTTGATTTTGTTTGGAGCACTGTTTCAGAATGCGCCGCAAGGATTGTTTGGCAATCAGGTGAATTATGGACAGTTCCTCGGCGCGGGCGTGATTGTATTTACAGCATTTGGAGGAGCGCTGAATGCCGGACTTCCAGTGATGTTCGATCGAGAATTTGGATTTCTCAATCGGTTACTCGTCGCACCATTGGCTTCTCGGTTCTCGATTGTGATGGCTTCTGCAATTTTCATCACGACTTTGAGTTTGATTCAGACTGCGGCGATTATTGCGATGAGCGCATTTTTAGGCTCAGGATTGCCGAGTGCGCTCGGGCTTGCGTTAGTCGCTTTGATCGTGTTGCTGTTAGTTGTTGCAGTCACAGCATTGAGTTTAGGATTGGCGTTTGCGTTGCCGGGACATATTGAATTACTTGCGGTGATTTTTGTCACGAATTTACCGTTACTGTTTGCAAGTACTGCGTTAGTTCCGTTGTCGTTTATGCCGACTTGGTTGCAAGTTGTCGCAACTTTGAATCCATTGAGTTATGCGATCGAGCCAATTCGCTATCTCTATTTGCATCCAGACTGGAATCTCGGCAGTGTGATCATGCACGCTCCGTTTGGCAATGTGACTTTGGGTGGAGCCTTGCTGATTTTGGTTGGGCTTTGTGCGATCGCGCTGATCAGTGTTCAGCCATTGATGAAACGCCGCTTAGCTTAAGTGGGTATTTCTCAAAACAGATTCTTCGTTAGATTTAGGATTCGACTTCGCTCAGCTCTGGATATTACACCCCATCTCACACCAGGTTAGAAAATTAGAGAAAATCCCCGCGTATTTCGCTTTGTCTAAAATGCGCGGGGATTTTCGTTCCTTTCATAGATATCCAGAAAATAGTGCTTCTAGATGATCACGATCATCCCTCTTTAACTGTGCAAAAATTATGCCTACGAGCGCCTGTACTCTGACACTCATCAATCTGTACCAAAACTTCGGCATTCGGCTTAATTCCGGTAATCGCTTCTTTTCTCGCTGACTCAACCAAGCCACTCTGTTAACTGCTCCTTACAAATAGCATTTCTCACTCTAGAAAACGGGTTGACATCATGACGCTTACTATTCCAATCAAGGCGCTTCAACTTGCTCCTGGCAGCACCGTCAGCATTCATAACGTTTCATGGCAAGACTTTGAAACGCTTCTCGCTGAATTAGGTGAAAAGCGAAACACGCGCATCGCATACTATCAAGGCACACTAGAAATCACGTCTCCACTGGCCCGCCACGAACGTCCTCACCGAATTATTGCGCATATTCTGACTGCCATTCTTGAATTACAGGGGCGTGACTGGGAAGATTTTGGTTCCACAACCCTTAAACGTCCTGAAGTCGCTGGCATTGAGCCTGATACTTGTTTTTACATTCAAAATGCTCACCGAGTTCAAGGCTGTACTGACCTCGATCTAGACATTTATCCCCCGCCCGATCTTGCGATCGAATCCGATGTCATCTCACTGACAACAGTCAGCGCCTATCAAGCCATGAAAGTTCCTGAAATCTGGGTGTACCGTAACCAGGCTCTAAAAATTAGCGTCCTTGATGGTGATCACTACGTTGACGCTTCAAGCAGTTCAACCTTCCCCGATTTGCCTATCACAACTTTGATTCCTCAACTGGTACAAAGTGTGATCGATCAAGGGACGAGCCAAATGCTACGGAACCTTAGAACTCAATTCCGTCAATCTAATGAACCATGAGTAACTTCCACGTTCAAGATGGCTCTGCACCTTACTTCTCTAACTCGATGAGAAATCAAACTTAGAGAAAAGTCTCATCTCAGGAAAGCAAGTTTTAGCAGACAACTTTTTCAGGCGTTGCGCCGATCGGAGTTTGACCGGGCATACCCAAGCCGAAGCCTTGACCGAGGTTGACTCCAATCGATCGACAAAATTCGATGTCTTCTAGGGTTTCTAACCCTTCCGCCAAGACCGTAATTTCAAGCTCTTGGGCAGCTTGAACAAAGCTCTTGACCATGACTTGCTTCATTTCGTATCGGCTACAGCCGTGGACAATTCGACGATCGAGCTTAATCACATCTGGTCGCAACTCGGTACAGTAATGATCGAGCGCAACATTACTTCCTAAATCATCGAGTGCTAATCCGAACCCATTCGCCCGAATTTGGTGAATGACTTTATGCAGATTGGGATGATGGGTCAACGCTTCAACTTCTGTCAGTTCAAATACGATTTGCCCTGGATGCAGCCCTAAATCGAGAATCTGCTGAAAATTCTGTTCTAACGATTCGGGATTATGTGCGATCGCATTCGGTAAGACGTTAATAAAAAAGATGGGACGATCAGACTGATTCCATTCCGCTAGGGCTGTTAAGCAAATCGATCGTGCCAAATTATCAAATTCGCGCGTCAAATTCATCGACAGTGCTGCATCGATCAATTGCTGTCCATTGAACTGTTGCCCTTGAGCATTGCGCGCTCTGGCTAAACATTCATGTGCGACCACCCGACGCGAATCGAGATCAAAAATCGGCTGGTAATTAAAAAATAATTGTTGCTTTGCCAAAACTTGGAAAAACCAGGCGTGTTTGACCAGCTTTGTCATTTGTTGCAGCGGCTGGGCTTTCAGAAATTCATGTAGCAAATGTTGAGCATCTAACGGCGATCGCGTCAGAACATAGCGTGACATCGCTTGACCAATCTCAGAAACTCGCTGGCAAAGCCCAACAAAGAGCGCAGAGAGTTCAAATTCGCTGACTGCACGATAGAGCAGTTGCGGCAAAGCTGCAACTTTCTGAAACCCCAATTGATACAATGCTAAATGCGTTTCTCGATCTCCCGGCTGGACGACTAAATTCAGCGAGGGATTGAATTGATTCTGAATCTGCACAAACAAACACCCTTTCCTTTGCAAGCTGAATGCTAATAATGCAATGGAGATGACCTGATACCCTTCTCAGCACAAGTCGCGAAAAATTTGCTACTTGATTTGGCGGATAAATAATCCGCATCTCCACGGTATCAAGGATTGATCGAATCTTGCTCCATTTGCCCATTACTTCATGTAATTTCCACAATTTGGGTGAAAAATCCGCAAGAAATCCGATGCATGAGATTATTTTAAAGCGCTATTTCGCCCTATATTTTCTATGATTTCCCCGACAATAGAGACTAATCAATGGTCAGAACTGCTTCAGCAAATTCTCGATCGAGATTCTTTATCGATCGAACAAGCTTCAACCCTCATGCAGGGCTGGCTCAATGATCAGATTCCGCCCGTTCTATCGGGTGCGATTTTAGCTGCATTACAGTCGAAGGGGGTCTCAGCCGCAGAATTGGCGGGGATGGCAACGGTTTTGCAGTCTCAGGCACACGTGAGCGATCGCCTGGCTTTCCCTGTGATTGATACTTGCGGAACGGGGGGAGATGGGGCTTCAACGTTTAATATTTCGACGGCAGTTGCGTTTGTGGCGGCGGCAGCAGGGCTGCGTGTGGCAAAACATGGCAATCGATCGGCATCAAGTCGAGTCGGCTCGGCAGATGTTCTAGAAGCGTTAGGTGTCAATTTGGCAGCATCGCCGGATCAGATTCAAGCAGCAATTTCTGAAGTCGGTATTACGTTTCTTTTTGCTCCCGGTTGGCATCCTGCGCTGAAAGTGGTCGCTCCGATGCGACGAATGCTGAAAGTCCGAACGGTGTTCAACCTGCTAGGACCTTTAGTTAATCCGATGCAGCCGACAGGACAGGTCATTGGTGTGTTTAATGCGACGTTACTCGAACCGATCGCGGAAGCTTTGAAAATGTTAGGGAAAGAATCTGCGATCGTGCTTCACGGTCGAGAAAAACTCGACGAAGCAGGACTCGGAGACTTAACCGATATGGCAGTTCTTAATCAGGGACAGGTTGAACTTACGAGCATTGACCCGCAGGAATTTGGTTTACAGAAAGCTGCGATCGAGTCATTGCGCGGCGGAGATGTGGATGAGAACTCCGAAATTCTCAAATCAGTGCTACAAGGAAAAGGGACGCAAGCCCAACAAGAAGCTGTGGCATTAAATGCTGCATTGGCGTTGCGCGTCGGGCAAGCCGTGGATTCCTATCAGCAAGGCGTCGATCGCGCAAAAGACGTCATTGCTTCTGGTGCGGCTTGGGACAAACTGAATCAACTGGTGGAATTTCTAAAATAACTATGGCTGCTCTGAGTTGGGAAGAACTGGAAGCTCTGACAGATTTTCAGATCGATCGAGTCAATGGCAATACCAATGCTCAGTCTCGATTGCGTCTGTTTGGCAAGTCCGAATCAGATGTTAGAGTGACGCTATATCGCGATCATCATGCGTGGTGTCCCTATTGTCAGAAAGTCTGGCTCTGGCTCGAAGAGAAGCAAATCCCCTATCGAATCGAGAAAGTGACGATGTTTTGCTATGGGGAAAAGGAGAGTTGGTATAAGCGGAAAGTGCCTTCGGGTATGCTACCTGCGATCGAGCTAGACGGGCGGATCATTACTGAAAGCGATGATATTCTCATGGCGCTAGAGCGAGAATTCGGTGCCTTGGGTTGGAGTATGAATGATCCTAAGGTTGTTCCTCTGCGGCGTTTGGAGCGGTTGTTGTTTCGCGCCTGGTGTGCGTGGCTCTGTTATCCGGCGAATTCAGCCCGGGAAGACCAGCGCAATCGGGAGCAGTTTGTGCGGATTATGGCTCAAGTTGAAGCAGCATTGAGTCAAACGCCTGGGGCGTATTTCTTAGAAGACTTCGGCATTGTCGATGTGGTCTTCACACCTTATGTAGAGCGGATGAATGCCAGTCTTTATTACTACAAAGGCTATTCGATGCGAGAAGAGAATCCGCGCATGTCGGCTTGGTTTGATGCGATGGAAACTCGATCGACGTATCGCGGGACTCAAAGCGATTTCCATACGCATGCGCATGATCTACCGCCGCAAATGGGTGGGTGCTATGAGAATCAAGATCCTCAGACTCAGATCAATCAGTCCCGCGTCGATCGCGGAGCATGGGACGGTTTACCGGATGTGACTTACCCAGAGCCTGAAACGTCTCGTGCGGAGGCATTACATCGGGTGGTGAAGCATCATCAGAACATTATTCGCGTCAATCCGGCAGACGATCGCTTAATGGATGAAGCGCTGCGTTGTGCGTTGACCTTCATGATGACGGGTGAAATTTGTACGCCGCCTGCTGGGTCAGATGTGGCTTTGAGATATTTGCGCGATCGCATTAGTGTTCCGCGCGATATGTCGATTTATGCTGCAAAACGATTGAGAACTGCATTAGAAAAAACGGCGACATTAGTCGGCAATCAACAGGGTACGCCCATTCCTAGTAGACATCGACGCGATCAAGATCCAGCGAATTTTGTCAGCTTGTAACGTGCTGCTTTCTCAATGAAGCATTACGATAGAGCAAGCAGCGATAAGTTCTGATCTTCATAGAATGATTTGATTGCGTTAAAGTCTCGACGTAGTAACTGTTCAACTTGCGATGTTGAACAGTTGCCTAGACGAAGCCAAATCACTTTTGGGGGATTCCCAAATAATAAGCTCAGGTCATGCATGTCTGCATCTTTTGAGACAATCAATCATCAAATCATTGTCTTTTGCATAATCCCAAACAATCAGATCGATTGTTTGGGATTATGCCCACCTCTCGAACATGAAGCGAGTTTGGAAAAAGATCAATCAAACGATTCGGCAACTTGGGGGACAAGTTTTCATCAAAAAGTAACTTCATGCGGATAAGGGAGCGATCATAACTCGACGCTCACGATCGGCGGCATAAGCAATGCAAGCTTTTAAGTCTTCTCGCGTCAAATCTGGAAAGTCCTCGAGAATTTCTGCTTCGGTCATCTCGGAGGCTAGATACTCAAGTACTTCATAAACTGTAATTCTTAAGCCACGTACGCAGGGCTTTCCACCACGTTTATTGGGTTCAATTGTGATGAAGTCTCGGTAATTCATAGTTTTAGTCATTCATCATTATCGGCATTTTGGAATAATTTTGTAGCAAGCTTAAAAACCATTGAATGTCTTGCGTGTAATAGCTTTAATCTCTTGCCCCAGATAACCTTTGTCTTTCACCGATCACTCAGCATCGTTTTGTGACAGCAAAATTATTATAAAGGGATCGCTGATTCAGTCGAGCTAGAAAATAATCCTAACTTCGTTAAGAGCCAGAAATTTCATTGCATTCCGCAGCAATATGCTTGTTATTAGCCTGTATTAGCTGCATTGCAGAGTGATCAATTCCCATACCATAACGCCATTCACCGTTGAGATATAACCAAGCTGGTACCTGACGCACGAGATTGCGATCGCCCTCAAAACAGATTGTCTCTTGCTGAAGGGCAAGCTTCAGAGGCGTATATCCCATCCAGACATGGGTGAACACACTCAAATCAGCCGATATTAAGACATTGACTTCAAAGCCTGGATTTTTTTGACACACATCGACCTCTCCATTCTCGATCACCAGCCACCAACTGCGATGAGTTTTGCGCGTTTTGGTTAATCCTTGAAAGTCAAACTGTAGGACTAGCTTTTGCGAGGGTACAGCCTCAAGATTCACCCGTCGTCTCATTCCCCACATCAATAAGGCATCATCTAAATCTTCTGGGGCAATTTGTTCACTTCCCCATTGTTGTGCCCAAACACCCATTGCTTCAACAATCGGGCGTAGCGCTTCTCCGGCTGGCGTTAGCAGATACTCATACCCTTGCCCTGTTTCTTTTTCATGGCTCATGACAACACCCATCTTCTCAAGTTCTTTGAGTCGTTGAGATAAGAGGGCACGAGACATTAAGGGCACGCCTCGACTGATGTCATTAAAGTAGCGATTGCCATACAGCATTTCTCGCAGCACAAGGAGCGCCCAGCGATCGCCAACGACTTCCGCTGCCTTTGCTACCGGACAGAATTGCCCATACCCCTTTCTCATAATGCTTTGGGAGAGAATTGCCATCAGGTTCAGATATTGAACTTGTAGCACTTTATTCGCTCAATCAGAATGGGAGCATCACAAGACTTAAAGGAGCCATGATTTATGCCGGAACTACAAACTATATCGATGGTGCAGCAGCAAGTTGTGGATTGGGCATCCCTAGCAGAATCTTTAGGCAAACAGTTTGCAGCACGAGAGACTGAAGCAGATGAAGCAGACTTATTTGTTGCTGATAATATTGCCAGATTGAAATCAGTTGGGCTGACTGCTGCGGGCGTTCCAAGTGAACTGGGTGGAGGGGGTGCTAGTTATGCTGATCTCTGTACTGTACTGCGTATCTTAGGACGCTATTGCAGTTCAACTGCGCTTGCCTTTTCAATGCATACCCATCAGGTGATGATACCGACTTGGCGATGGCAACATCAAAATGCTCCAGTGGATGGATTGCTCAAACGAGTCGCGGCTGAGCAACTTGTGCTGCTGAGTAGTGGTGGTTCAGATTGGTTACAGAGTGCTGGTACGGCTGTCAAAGTAGAGGGTGGATTTCTAATTAGCGCTCGTAAAGTATTTGCGAGTGGTGCGCCTGTGGCGAATTTATTAATGACGAGCGCGGTTTATCAAGACCCAGAACTAGGATCTACAGTCCTACATTTTGGCGTGCCGATGACTGCCCAAGGCGTTTCGATTGAACCGACTTGGCAAGCAATGGGGATGCGGGGAACGGGTTCCCATGATGTGGTGTTGTCTGATGTGTTTGTCCCGGATGCGGCAGTTGCTCTACGGCGGGAACAAGGAAAGTGGCATTTTATTTTTCATCTGATCTCGATGATCGCGATTCCATTGATTTACTCCGTTTATGTTGGGGTTGCAGAAGCGGCGCGCGATCGCGCAGTTCAACTCGCAATGAAACGTCATACCGATGAACATTGCTGCTATATGGTGGGAGGTTTAGACAATGAATTGATGGCGGCAAAGTTAGCGCTTCAGCATATGATTTCTACTGCTGTCGTCAGTCAACCTAGCTTTGAAACTACAAATCAGATCATGACGGGACGGACACTGGTTGCGAAAGCCGTTCTCAATGTCGCTGATCTAGCAATGGAAGCTGCGGGGGGAAGTGCGTTCTATCGCAAACTGGGGCTAGAAAAATTGTTCCGTGATGTGCAGGGAGCGCGCTATCATCCTTTGCGGGAAGAGGCTCAGCGCAAGCTGTCGGGACAACTGGCACTCGGGTGGGATACGTCTTCTTTGTAGAGCAGTGTCTTTTGTGTAGAGCGATCTATTGTTTAGAGAGTAAAAAAGCGATCGCTCTTTCCCTGCCAACTTTCTAAGTGAGCGGCGGCGAGTAACTTTGGCAATTCAATATCTTTCAAATGCTCCCTGCATTTGGATCAATAGACGTATTCAAAAATTAAATTAGGCAGAAAAAAGATGGTAAAACGGAATTTTTACCGCTCACCATCCCATGAAAAATCTATTTCATTATATCCAGACTTCTCCGCATCGCAGTCGCTCCCTTTTGGGAATTGAATATGAGCAATTGTCCTCGTTAATCAGCTATCTGCAACAGTTAGAAGCGGAATCCATTGCCCAACAGGATGCTCGCAAGATTCGAGTCAATGCTGCTGGCGCAGGTCGTCCCACCATGTTGAGGACTGAAACCGAGATCCTGCTGTGCTTGTACTACTTGCGACACTATCCGACCTTTGAAATTTTAGGTTTAACGTTTGAGGTGAGTTCGAGTCAAGCTCATGCCGTGACGCACTATTGGGTGGAGTTTTTGCGTCAAGCGCTGCCTGCGAGTCTGTGTGAGGAATTTGAGGATTGCGAGGCAGCTTGGTCAGTGATCACCGAGATGCTGGTGGAGTGGGAGTTGATTGTCGATAGCACTGAGCAGGTGCGTCAACGTCCGGGTGACTCAGACCTCCAGAAGCAACACTACTCTGGCAAAAAGAAGCAGACGACCTATAAACAATCGGTGATTGGCTTGCCCGATGGCAGCGATATTGTTGATGCCATCGTTGCTCATCCCGGTCCGAGTGCGGATGTCACCTTATTTCGGCAACAACAATCGCGGTTTCGCACCCAGCAGACCTTTGCGGGGGATAAAGCGTATCAAGGGGCAGACCGTACTCGCACCCCGCACAAGAAGCCCAAAGGACGTGAACTCAGTGAAGCTCAAACCGAAGCCAATCGCATTTTTGCAGGCGAACGGATTGTGATTGAACATCTGATGCGTCATCTGAAAATCTTCCGCGCTGCCAAAGAGGTGATGCGGTTGAGAAAAGACCATTATGCAGAGGTAATCCTAGCCATTTGTGGATTAGTGCCACTGCGATTAGGGGCGATTGAACTGCCTGTTTAAACAAGTAGGAAAAACTGGAGGTGATGCCAATGTAAGTCTTCAATCTTGAGAGTTCATTTCTAATAGAAACTGCCGCAAACCCGCAGGATTGCGTTCAGTAACTATCCTGGTAAGATCGCCCTCAAATTCAGGAGCAGTAACGCTTGTAAATTTCTGGAAAGGTCTAATGTTATGCGTCGTCATCGTTGTCCACAACAGCAATATCGAAATGAAGGACATCTTCGCGTGTTCCAAGCTTGGTATAAAGTGCGATCGCAGGATCATCCACAAGGTCTGCCTGCACGAAAATAACATAAGCTGATCGCGCGACAGCAATCTTCTTCAGTTCCTGAATTAGTGCGGTGGCAATGCCTTCGCGTCGATGCGCTGCTGCAACAGCGAGATCGTAAATATAAATTTCACTACGCTCCTGCTCAAACTTCTGAAGTTCATAAGCAGCAAGACCTCCAACGACTGAACCATTCTTTAACGCTGCAAGCGCGATGAAATAATCGCTGCTGAGCAACCGCTTGAGATAGGTATGACTTGGGCGAAATGAGTTATAGGTATCAACTTCGTCGAAAGCCTCACCGAAGGTAGCTAATAAGTCTTCCATCAGTGTCAAGTCGTTGGAGGTAAGCTGACGAATGCTAATTGGCTCAGAAGATGGCGTTTTCATATCTATTGATTGGGGCAACGCAGAAAAATGATCGGTGAAAATGTATAATGCCTCGCTTTACTTGCTGCAAGGAGCTTTCGGACTTCAATAATCTCGGTTCTAAACGGCCGGGTGTGGGTTGTTGGACATAGCTACTATATCCTTCTCAAACCTTTATCTTTCTTAAACCTATCTTATTAGCGCCAATTGTCTAATACAAAAACGTCTACTCGATTGTAACCAGGCTCGTTTGGTCTCTGCATAACGACATCTACAGGTTCATTGTAGAAAACGTTGAGCAAGCATCCTGGTATAGGCTGTCTCATGACTCGTATTCACTCCAGCAACTAGATGCAGCAGTTTTTGTACGGTCGGTGTGCAGAGGGAGTTATGGGTAGACAAGAGCAGTACCGGAATGATCAATTCCCACACCATATCGCCATTCACCCTTGAGATATAACCAAGTTGGCACCTGACGCACGCGATCGCCCTCAAAACATTGCCATAAATCACACGATGAGGGGAGCAAAACGATGCGTTGGCAGAAACGCTACATTGTGAAATTAGCCTCCTCACAGATTTGCGATCAGAATGGGCGCACCCGTATGTTTTTGAGGAGCATCGCTATCTTCAATTGTGACTGCAACTTTCGTCACCAGTTTTTTAGAACGGTAGGCTTTGGGAACTGAGAGCGTTTGGGAAAATTCGCTGCGATCATTAACCTGGAAAGCTTCTGTCAAGATTGCCTGTTTCTGGTCTGTAGTGAAGGGGGCATCTGGTTTCAAAACAGTCCATAACGCATAAACTTTGCCCGGGGGTAGAGGCGGTAAGTTCTTGACGACAAGCGTTGCTTCTAGTGTGTTTGGATTGACCACCATTGTTGCAGAACCCTGGTTACCACTCGTTGCATCTAGAATATAAGTCAGTGCCGCATAGCGCTGTGTTTCAGTTTGGCTAGTTTGTAGAGCTTGCCGCAACCCGTAATTGTTAATTCCTAACGCAACAATCAGGACTGCTGCCGCAACCTCCATTCCACTTCGCCAAGAAAGAGATCGACCCGGTCTGGAGACAGTCCGTATGCTGGTTTTAGAATTAGCTATCTGGGCATTCTCTAAAATCATTGAACGTAGAGGAATTGGAGGTGCTACTTCGGGTGAGATGTGAGACGCTTCCAGGGCATTTTGCATTTGGATAATTTCTTCTGCGATCGCTGGCTCTCGCTCCAATAAACGCTCAAATTCTGCTGCCTCCTCTGGGCTGAGGTCACTTAGGACATAACCTGCAATGAGTAGCTGTAACTCTTCTGAAGGCATCGACATCGCCATCCCCATCAACTCTTTAGTTTAAACTTGTCAGCGCTTTGCGTAATTTGAGCAGTCCTGTTCTCGCTCTCCCTTTTACCGTACCCAGTGGAATCTCCAGTTGTTTAGCAATTTCTGATTGGCTAAGCCCATCATAGTAAGCCATTTTCAAAATTTGCTGTTGATCGTCTGACAACTGAGCTAAGGCGTTACGGACTTCCTGGGATTGCTCGTGTTGAAAGGCACGCTCAAGCGGAACATTCGGGGCGCTCTCAGCCTGTCTACCCAGTTTCCAACGATCGAGCGTTTGACGCGCACTGTTGCGCGATCTCAATCGATCCCGTGCCCGCGATCGCGTCAAAATTGCCAGAAAAGTACGGAGAGATCCGCGCTTTGGGTCGTAGGTTGTCCCTTTTGCCAGTGTCAGAAAGATATCTTGGGTTAAGTCTTCAGCCTCTTGAGCATTGCTAAGGGTACTGAGTGCGATTCCGTAGACTAACCCGGCGTGGCGATCATAGATCCCACCGAGCGCAACAGTCTGACCATTGCTCAATGCCAGAATTAATTCTGCATCTGTCTGGTTCGACTCGGGGGAGGCTTGGTTAGCAGACGGCTCAGACGGCATACACAAAACAATTTGTTTTTGGGGACGAGGGCATAGAGTCGGAAGTTTGCAGAAAACGAATAAAGATGAAAAACACAGGCAATCTCAAGCTCTGGCGCGGCAGAAGCTACCGAATCCGTCCAAGAGGTTGCCCGTGAGTTGGTTAAATTATCCTTGCAAGTATACTACGCTGTTCGCAGAAGGCTACGCTTGCTAGATATCGTCATTGCTACTTTAGCCCTCATTTCGGCACGGTTCTCAATCAAAGCATCTGGATTAGAGTGCTCGAAAAATACCGCGCAATTCTCCAGCCCGATTCTGCTTGGTGTGAATATCGACATAGAAGTTGCCTTCAGAGAGTGCCTGAAGCTGTTCAGCCGTCAGAGTATACTCTCCGGCAAATCTACCGCCCATTGCAGTATCGTTCAATGTTACAGTTAGCGCATATTGGAAGGGTCCGTTCTGGTTAGGTTCGCCCCGATGGATGTGAACCGCAGAGGTGATGTTAGGATTCGGAGGATTAACGGGGTCTGCTGCATAGTCACGTAAACCACTAGATAGCCCCCCAAAGTCTCCCCGAACAATGAGACGCTCTCCTGCCAATGCTGCGCCAGCTACACCCGTTGCAGAAGTTGAGGGTGCGTTCGGTACTACATTATTGTTCGTCAAGATGGCTGCATAGCGTTGCAAAGAACTGCTAGACATTCCTTGAGCCATAAGAACGGACTCAGCTTCTTGTAAATCTGCCATCAAATGCTGATTGATTGGATTCTGAATCTGGGTTGGTTGAGCCGATTGGAATGTGTTGAAGGATGGTGCAATTTTACTCAAAGAAGCTGCTGTTGAGAGACCGATTATCAATACACAGGCGATCGTGCCAAGCAGAAAATTGGAGAGTACTCGCTTTGTCTTATTCATCAGGACTAGCCTTAGTTAGTAGATTTCTGGCAATAGTACGAAGCAGGCGATGATTTGGATGTATGGGGATTCTAATTTTTTAGTTTTTAGAGAAGAGCATTCGTCGGCTTGCAAACAGAATCGGTTGGGAAAACAGCGTGGCTAAGCGTTCGATGGTGATTCTGTGCTCTCTTTAAAACAGTTCGACTAAGATTTCTGGCATTACGAATTCCCTATTGCACAGTTGAGTATATCAACAGGTCTGATAAAATGTCGCCCTCATTTGAGTTGTGCGGAGTTGGCATATGCGGCATGACGATTATTTGGACTGAAAGCTACTGAATTGTGTGATCTTCCGTTAGCTCTGTTTCAGCGATCGTAGTAATTCCCTTGGTCTTGCATCTCGAATCACAGGATATCGATCGAGGTAATTGACATAAATATAATGCTCGTACTCATACCAATTCATTTCAGCTTTTTCGCGATTACACTGCTGGCAAATCACCCAGAAGTTTCGGAAATCCATTGAGAGCCAAGGATATTGTGCGCGGGGCAATTTGTGATCGATCGTTCTGCCACTTTTGAACGAATATTTCTGATCACAAATCGGACAGTCTCGATCGGAATGTTCTTTGACCCAGGTTTGGCTCTCTAACGTCGTTCCACATTCACTATCCCCATTGACATATCGCCAATAGTCATATTTTCGATAGTCCTCAAAATCCTGAGCCGTCAGCTTGTGATATCGTTTGTTTCCAACTACAGCGGCAAGTTTGAAGAGTTCTTCTAAGCTTTTATCGTCAAGATTCATCGTCTGGGCTTGGGTTTAGAGAAGTCAATGATTTCAGGTTCAGTATCAGGAAATTGTCGATCGACTAATTCTCCGATTTCGGCAACTTCTTTGGCGAGCTTTTGATTAAATTCTTCAATCTCTTCTTGGGTTTGATATTTTTTGCCAATCCGATCGACTTCGAGAAAGAGTTCTTCGAGTGAGAGATCTTCAGAAGCGCGATCGCTGTCGAGTAATTCCTGGATGCGCTGATACAACGCAATCACATTGTCCCATCCAGTATTCTTGAGTCCGCTTGCTTTTAACAGCGTTTGGCTTTCTTTACTAAGCTGCGATCGAGTCTGTGAGTTTGCTTGTTGCAGCTTACGATAGTTCATGCCTTGAAAAGTTCGTTTCGCCATTATCCGAGCGTCCAACGAAACAACCGAATAATCGCTTTCCGAAGCTGACTATCTTCGTACTGCAACAGTTCTTTGGTATCTCTTGCTAATCGCAGCTTGATCGCATCGACAAACGTTTTCAACGCTTTGTTATCTTTTTTCAATTGCTCATTTGCTCCAACCAGTTCAAGATTCTCCGAAGAGAGCGTCTCAACCTTTGTCGAAAGTTGTTGAACTTCAGTAGAGAGCTTTGCGTACTCTTGTTCTAATTGTTGTTTACGATTGAGTAATTTCAATTTATCAGCTTCGATTAAAGAGATGGATGCCTCTAATTCTTGATACTCAGCCTGCAATGATTTGAGTTCAGTCTCTGCCTTGCTTTTGAGTCTGCCATAGTAAGCATTATTGCTTCCTAAGCTAGAATTCTTGACTGCAAAGGACTCGACTAATTTTGCAGCGCTCGGCTCAAGACTTAACACATCTAACAAGCGTTCACACTCCTCTTTGCTCAACGCTTGACTAATATTTTTATTGATTCCGTATTTTGCTTTCAAAACACTTTGAAGCTGATCCTTTGATGCCATACTCGACCTCGTAAGCTTCACTTATTATACGAATTCAACGAATCCAGAAATAAGTCATACATAAAGTTATCAGTGTCAATGGCAACCCAAATTTCAAATGCTCCAAAAACGATAATCGATATCCTAATCTCCCCGCTGCTTCAATCATGATCAAATTCGCAACCGATCCAAAAATGGTCAAATTGCCTGCCAATGTCGAACCTGCTGCAAGTCGTAACCAAGATTGAGTATCATTCTGTGCAATCAAAGGGTGCAATAACAAAACGGCTGGAACATTAGAAACGAGATTCGACAAAATTGCAGTCACGCTGAGAAATTTAGCTGGATGATCAATCGCTTGAGTCAGTGGTGCAAATACATTCAAATCTTGGGTCGCTTTGGTGAGAATAAACAATCCCGAAAATAGAACTAACAAATTCCAATCGACAGGTTGCAGTAAGCGATCAGGCTTTAACCTCCGAGTAACCAACAAAATACTAGCAGCGACCAAAGCAGATTCCGCTAAAGGCAATCCCACAACAAATGCAATCAACATTGCTGCCGTCACGCTCACAGTTTTGAACAACAAAGGTCGATAGACGCGAGGTTGAGGCAGCGAAAATTCTTGTGGAGTCGTCGATTGCACTTCGGGATACATCCAATACAGCAACACAAGTTGAACGCATAAGCCAAAAATCGCGATCGGAGTTAGTGCCTTAGCAAAGTCCAAATAGCCGATTTTAGAAAATGATCCAATCAAAATATTTTGTGGATTTCCACTAATTGTGGCAACAGAGCCAAGATTCGTTGCCCCTGCCATGGCTAGTAAATAAGGAATCGGATTGATTCGCAAAGTTCGCGCCAAATCCAAAATCAGCGGCGTGAAAATCAGTGCCATTGCATCATTCAGAAAGAAAGCCGATAATGCAGCGACTCCAAAAGTAAGAACGGTGAGTAACCCGAATGGACTATGGGTAATGTTGAGAAGATGAGCGATCGCCAGTTGAAAAAATCCCGCTTGAGACAACCCTGCATTCACAATCATCGTGCTGAGCAAGAATACAATCGTGGTTACATCGATTGCGCGCCAAGCGTCTTGCAGATTCAATACGCCTAAAGCAATGAGAAATCCTGAGCTTGCAAGTGCAATTGTGGCGCGATTCATGCGCAGTCCAGGGAAAGAACCAATCGCTAAGCCGAGATATGCGATCGCAATCACGAAATACTTCACCAATAGACGGTTTCTCCCCCTTCTTTAGACAGTTTTCCCCCCAAGACAGCTCCTCTAGGATTTGACATGATAAAAGCATCAAGTGAGAGCAACCCAAATTATGAAGCTTCCATTTTACGATTGGTATCGCAATCTCGTTCGCAACTCGAAATACCGTTGGTTGATTATTGCAGGAACCTTGGTTTACTTGTTTAGCCCGATCGACTTACTCCCTGACATGATTCCTCTGATCGGTCAGATTGACGATACCGTCGTTCTCGGCTTACTGGTTGCTGAAGTCTCTTCAATGCTAATGGATCGCCTCAAAGCCCAGAAGGGTACAACGACCGCAACGGTTGATGGCACACCTGCTGAAGCAGTCGATGTTGAAGCAAAAACGATCAGCTAAAAAAATTGGGAGAATGGGGGAGTTGGGAGAAGTGATTTCTTATCCCCCATTCCCCTAATTCCCCACTCCCCTAAGCACAAACTCAAGCACAAAAAAACGGGCTAACTACAAAAGCTAACCCGCCAGCTTGGGAACGCGCAGAGAAACTAATTTTGAACGACCAACTTCACGTTAGCGTTGTTCAAGCCAGGGCGCTTGACTTCAGCCAAGGTCTTGTTAACCGCATACTTCTGGTTGATCGAGTTGATCAATTCGGTTTGATTGTGCTTCTTCGCCACACCCCAAAGGTCAGCGATCAAATCGAAGGAACCATCAGCGTTCCGCGACCAGCCCAAATCATACTCGCCATCGAGAACTGCAACGATGTCAGAACGAACCCGCTGACCGTTGTAGCCGCGAACATCAGCTTCGGTCTTAACCGAGATGCCCAAATCGCGCAGAGAAGACTTGAGGATTTCTGCGTCGGTGATCTTGGTGCGAAGAGTGCTAAAGTGAGACATTTTAGGGTTTCCTCCGTGGAAAGTTGAAAACAACGACAACGTTTAGGTTTAGATGTTTTGAGGCTTACATGCTCAAAAAATGGTTTGCGCATTCAAGCTTTCAAAACGGTGTTCAAACTGCTGGTACTAGCCCAGCCCTTCATCCTGTTGGGAAGACAGGAGAAAGCCTTTTAGAACTCCAGTCGCTGATATTCAGCAACTGATGCTGCCGCAGGTCGCGCGCGCTGCCTAGCCCAATCCCGAAGGGCTGTTACCTGCTCAGTCATAGTCTTGGACAACGGCATTGTGGCTCTTGATGCCGCAATGATGTCCAATTGAGTAAACTCTCGATCTTGAGCAAAAGCTTCATACATCGCTGCAACTAATGCTTGCTCAATTTCAGCTCCAGAAAATCCATCACAGACGCTTGCTAACTGGTCGAGATCGAAGCGTTCAATTTCTCGTCGGCGTTTTGCAAGGTGGATTCTGAAAATTTCTTTCCGCTCTTCTGCATTCGGGAGATCAACAAAGAAGATCTCGTCGAATCGTCCTTTCCTTAAAAACTCGCCAGGTAAACGTTCAACCCGGTTTGCAGTTGCCATCACAAACACTGGAGAAGTCTTCTCTTGCATCCAGGTCAGGAATGAACCGAAGATCCGACTTGAAGTTCCACCATCTGAATCGGCTGATCCGGACGTTCCAGCAAACGCTTTGTCCATTTCATCAATAAACAAGATCGCCGGAGAAATCGATTCAGCAGTCTTCAAAGCATTTCGCAGGTTCGCTTCTGATCGACCCACCATCGAGCCATCATAGACACGACCCATATCTAATCTCAGCAAAGGCAATCCCCACAATCGGGAAGTTGTCTTGGCAATGAGAGATTTTCCACACCCCGGAACGCCAAGAATTAACATCCCTTTTGGCTGGGGTAATCCATACTCTCTTGCTCGCTCAGTGAAGGCGTTCGATCGCTGTTTTAGCCAGTGCTTCAATTCGTCTAAGCCACCAACTGCCTCAAGCGTCTCATCTTCTTCCATGAACTCTAGGATGCCGTTCCGACGAATCAGCTGCTTCTTCTCAGAAAGAACAATATCAACTTCTTCTTCGGTCAAACGCCCGTTCGTAACCTGAGCCTTACGGTAAACTTTTTCTGCCTCATCTCGCGTCAACCCTAATGCTGCTTTTAACAACTTCTCGCGGGTTTCAGTCGTAATGCGGCGATTTCGGATCTGATCTAATTGAGTAGTGAGAACCTGATTCAACTCAGTCATCGTTGGAAGTGGGAAGTCCAGAACGATAACCTCTTTCTCTAGCTCAATCGGAACCGTTTGAACCGGAGACATTAAGACGATCGCTTTTTGCGTGCCTTTGAAAGATGCGATCGCATCGCGCAGCCATCGATTCACAGCGGGCGAATCAATAAACGGATGCAAGTCTTTGAAAACAAAGAGTCCAGGCTCTCGCTGGCGCATCACCCACTCGATCGCGGCTTCGGGAGAAACCGTATTGTGCTGGGTCACACTGCGGGGCTGACCATACTCGACAATCCCGTGAGTCACCGTCCACAAATACAATCGCTTGGGGGGCTTGGTTTGGGCAAGCAGGGCAAGTGCTTGCTCTGCCCGTTCCTCTTCTGAGGTTACAAGATAAATTAGAGGATATTGAGCCTGTAATAGGATGTTTAACTCTTCTTGCATAACCGCGACCCACTAGAGTGTAAAGCGAACCTGTTCAGGCTGCGAACGCTACTGAGGATAAATCCTTAGCAGGGAACGACCACCTTTTCCTCACTGGAAGATCCGATCGAAACGGTCGATAGCTCATCTTCGAGAATGATGTCTGAGTTTTGCCCTAAAGCGGTCAGTTCACCATTCTTTAAAACAACCGGAGTGGTACAACTGGGACAGTCATAAATCCGGTGAGTTTGTCCATGAGCTTCCTCTTGCTCAACTACCTCCGGGTATGTGAGGTAAAAGCTGAGTGCCCTCTCTGCGAGGACGGACATTGCCTCTGAACTCATTGCAGCTTGGATTTTTAGCTTGCGGTGAAGTTCGGGCGGAAGATACAACGTAACTTTCTGCTTGTCTTGCATAGAACTTTCAGTCGTTTTACCCGGGTATGTGATTACGATATCTGCCTAATCTCAGGCTGTCAAGACAGTATGCCCGCATGACAGCATTATTGTTACAATCATTTACATTATGAAGCAAGGTTTGAGTTGGATTTTGATAAGTTTGATAGGTTTGACAGGGTGCAATGACTTGCCGTGGAGCGGTTCGCAGTCTCAGCAGGAGCGGCTTCCCGATCGCTGGCAGACTTACCGAAATGAGCGGTTTGGCTTTGAGTTTTTGCATCCAGAGGGATGGATTGATTCGATACCGCCAGAGGCTCAAGATGGGATTGCGTTTAGTGATCCGAGAAATCCCGGTGTAGAGATTCGGGGCTGGGCGGAATTGAAGCGATCGACCGATAAAAAATCTCAGAATCCGAAGCCGAACTTTACGACTGATCAGGGAGTCCCTGCGCGCTTAGATATCGCGGTTGAGAACCAGTCGAGCGTGATGACGTTGACGATTGTTCAGAAGGATGTGGAATATCGCTGGCGAGCGACGGCTCCGACCGTACAGTTTGGCAACTACTATCGATTCTTCGACTTTATTGCGAAGCGATATCGTGTCTCGCAGTGATAGGATTCTGTTTTACAAATTTCTGTGCAGGTAGATGGATCTCCACTGAGATGTAGAGAAACGACGATCGACACTTTTGTACAGAATCAATTCAAGAGGAAATCGGGAATGCTGGCGAAGCGAATTTTGCCTTGCTTGGACGTGAAAGCAGGGCGTGTAGTCAAAGGAGTCAATTTTGTTGATCTGAGAGATGCAGGCGATCCGGTGGAACTTGCACAGGCTTATAACGAAGCGGGTGCGGATGAATTGGTGTTTCTTGATATCACCGCGACTCATGAAGATCGCGACATTATTTATGATGTGGTGTATCGCACAGCAGAACAAGTTTTTATTCCACTGACGGTTGGCGGTGGAATTCAGAATCTCGACACGATTAAAAAATTATTGAGAGCCGGAGCCGATAAAGTCAGTATTAATTCGGCAGCCGTTCGAGATCCGGATTTGATTAATCGAGCCAGCGATCGCTTTGGAGTCCAGTGCATTGTCGTCGCGATCGATGCGCGTCGTCGCCAAGATCCTGAAAATCCAGGTTGGGATGTTTACGTTCGAGGTGGACGGGAAAATACCGGAATTGATGCGGTTTCTTGGGCAAAGGAAATGGCGCAGCGAGGTGCAGGAGAATTGCTGATCACCAGCATGGATGCGGATGGAACGCAAGCCGGATACGATTTGGATTTGACTTCAACGATCGCGTCTCAAGTCGAAATTCCTGTGATTGCCTCAGGAGGTGCAGGAAATTGTGAACATATTTATCAAGCTGTAACAGAAGGTAAAGCTGAGGCGGCTTTATTAGCGTCTTTGTTACATTACGGTCAGTTAAGCGTTCAACAAATAAAGACATACTTAAGCGATCGTGCAATCACCGTTCGAGCGACATAGAATGACGAGACTCAGAGCGGACGAGCATTTTCAAAATCGACTGATAAGAATCTGCTACCACCAAGATTAGAAAAATGCGATTCAAATCGTGTTTCTACAGGGATGCTCTTTTCTGAGCATCTGTTACAATGTGTAAACTATGGTGATAACAATCTTATTTATTGTCATTGCTCTTGTAGCTTGGGCATTGCACCTAATGCAAGAAGCGATCGAGCAAAAAGAGTTTTCCCTGATGCTGGCTGGCACATTGGTCGCAGTGGCAGCATCAGCACTGGTTGGTGTCTATTTTGTCATGGGCAATTACATGGGATATGTGAGTCATCTCTCTCCCCGTGAGACTGCCTTGAATCAAGAAGCCTACGAGTCGGTTGCCCGCTATTTAGAAGAACAAGATCAGATGTATATGAGTGCTTCGGCATCTCGCTCAATTTCTCAGGCTGTGCGAAACATTTCGCCATAAATTCGATTACGATAAACAAGTGTTATGAAATTTTGACAAATGGGGTAAGTCGTCTTACGCCATTTTTTAGTGGGATTTTTATGAGTTATTACATCGCTCCCCGTTTCCTCGATAAGCTTGCGGTTCATATTACAAAGAACTATCTGGCGCTGCCGAATGTGAAAGCACCTCTAATTTTGGGCATTCACGGGCGCAAAGGTGAAGGAAAATCGTTCCAGTGCGATCTGGTGTTTGAGCGCATGGGACTTGAGGCAGTTTATATGTCAGCCGGGGAATTAGAAAGTCCTGATGCGGGCGATCCAGGACGGTTGATTCGGCTGAGATACCGAGAAGCAGGCGAATTGGTGAAAGTTCGCGGCAAAATGGCGGTTCTGCTAATTAATGATTTTGATGCGGGTGCGGGACGGGTTGATCAGTTCACGCAGTACACCGTCAATACGCAACTGGTGCATGGAACATTGATGAACATCGCGGATAATCCGACTAATGTTCAGCTTCCAGGCAGTTATGATGCCGAGCCGACGCAGCGGATTCCGATTATTTTGACCGGAAATGATTTCTCGACGTTGTATGCGCCGCTGACCCGTGACGGACGGATGGATAAGTTTTTCTGGGAACCCGATCGTGACGATCGCGTTGGAATTGTCAGCGGAATTTTTGAAATCGATCAAGTTGCACACCGCGATATTGCACACCTCGTTGATCACTTTCCAGAACAATCGATCGATTTCTTTGGTGCATTACGATCGCGGCTTTATGATGAGCAAATTCGCAGATTGATCGATGATGTCGGCCTCGATCGTATTTCTCAGCGAGTAGTCAATAGTACAGAAAAACCGCCAGAGTTCCGCCGACCAGATTTCAGTCTGCCTCACTTACTAGAAGTGGGAGCGGCAATGGTGCGCGAACAGAAACGATTACAAGAATTGCGTTTGGTTGAGGAATACAATCAAACGATTAAGAATCGAGGATTGGGCGAAATTAAAATGACTCCCGACCCTGAACCTGAACCCGCTCGTAGCTATAGCGGCAAGCCTTCGAGTACGCGGCTTACTTCTGAAATTGTTGGAGAGGTGAATCGTATTTTGGGACAAGGACAGCGACTCGGCATTGAAGTCGTAGACGATCGCCGATTCAAAATGAATTCCTGGAGCTGTTATGGCATGTTTGAAGGAGATGGAGCAGCAGCAATTGCAGCGTTAGAGACTTGCTTGAATGAGCATCAGAAAGATTACATTCGATTAGTTGGAATTCGCGATCGTCAAAGAGTGACTGAAACGATCGTGCATCGTCCTGCTTACAATCATGCAGGCTAGGAATCTCAATGCTAAAGGAGTTTCATGCTCTGGCTAAGCAGCCATTCAATCATTCTCAATCTGGCAGATACTCAGAATTCAGTACTTGCTCAGGAAAATAAGGGCAATTCACGGGAAAAGTTTCTAACGGCAAACCCGTTTCGTCTGCTGCCTGCTCACGAGCATTCGCATAGCATTCCGCAAAAACCTCTTGAAAATAGGGAATTAAGCTTGGTGAATCTTTCAAGTCATCGTTGACTCGCCGACGATGTTCTCGAATACTGCCCCGCCAACTTCCACTTCGCAACTCTGGTTGATGTTGCCATTTCAGCAGGTGAAGCAGAATCACCACGAGATTGCTTTTGAGACTTTTCCGCTCCCGTCTTGACATATCTTCGATTTCTTCGATCAGGTTTTGCCAATCCACACAACTGTAGTTTTGAGATCGCAATTGCTCCACTGTCGTCTCAATCCATTGAACAAAATCGGTTTCATAAAGAGTTTTTTGACTGGCTTTCAGTTCAGTTGACATCGCTATGCCTCATGATTTTTTGGTTTATTGTCACTCAGATCGTTCGGAGTGCGATCGCACAAACCCCGCAATACTATCTACAAATTCCTGAGTCGATTCATAGGGCAATACATTTCGACCGGGAATGATGACACCTTCAGAATTCGGAAAATGTTCGAGGTAATCGTTTAAGCGATCTTCCACTTTCTCCCCTTTCCCTTCGCGGCTAATACTCGAAGCTTTATCTCCAAAAACTGCCAGAACAGGTTGCTGAATCTTTGATATTTTTTCTGTGTAATCCTGTCGCCAAAAGCTCGATAAAAACGCAAACACCGCATGACGACTTTCTAAATCGTCTGATCCTTGTTTCAACGTCGATAGCCATTCAGAATCAACTTGAGTTTCATCCGCAAACAGTTGGCGAATCGAAAATCGTCTTAGGAACTTAGTGCGACGAGCATAGCGATAAAAGGCATTTCCAAACGGAGAATCGAACAGATTCCAGGCGATTCGATGGGAGGTTTCTGAAGTGTCTCGACTCAACAGCGACATTGCAGGAGAACCGCTCAGCACGATCGCTTTAACGAGATCCGGTTCGATATTGGCAAGCTCGATCGCGACTGGAGATAGCGCTCCTTGAGCAACCACGATCGCAGGGGTTTTGATCACGGTTTGCAAAAAGAATTGCAGTTGACGTGCCCAATCGATCGGCGCATAAGCAATTCGCGGCATATCAGAGTCACCACAGCCGAGTAAATCAGGGTTGTAAATCGGATTCGGTCGCCAGGAATTGATGAATCGTTGCCAGAACTGACGCGAAAGACCAACCCCGATTGGATGAATTAACAGCAGCGGAACACCCTGACCTTCGTGAAAGTCATAGGCGCATCGATACTGATTCCATTGATAAAACTGGGTTTTGTTAAGTTGCTTCATCTCTCCACTTTAAAGGGAAATTCAGCATGAATTTGCCAGCGTTGCCCATCGTGTTTAAGTAGTGTCAGATGAGTCGCGTCAAATTCAAAATGTAACGGGTGCGCTTTAAATTCTTTCCAGGCAAGTTTAAAATTCTCTGGGGTTAGATCGCGAAATGCGACCGTCATATGGGGTGCATAGGGACGGGAGTTCTCTCTGGGATCACTGAGTTCGATCGAGGTTTCTAGGTGCTCAATCAACTTTTGATGGAGATTTAAGAGCGCATCAGAGCGATCGACATGAATAAAAATCACGCGCGGTGGAAAAGCCCCGAAGCCATCTAGTGTAATAGAAATAGCAGGGTGTTTCGTCGTAAAAGTAGCAAGAGATTCAGTCAGTATATCTAAGCGCTGATGTCTCCATTTAAATGGGGGAAATAGCGTGATATGCGGAGGTGAGTTGAAAGCATGACGACTGTCATAGTACTGATCAAAATGGCATTTAACTTCGGTAGCATAGTTTTGAATTGCTTGTGGGGGTAGCAACGCAATGAAAAATAAGTGCTCTGCGTTCATAAGCTGCTCTACTTAGGAAAAAACTGACTCACGCCCCTTAAAGTCACGTAAAAACTTTACTCCACTGCTGTCGCGATCTTAAGCTACAGCATAGGTTCCCTTTGACAAAAATGATAGAGGAAAGCGGTCAATGCCTTGGTTCGTCAAAATTGAAGAAGGAATTGTCGATAAAGCGACATTTGATCGGTACGTGCCAGCCCATAAAGCATTTGTAAAAGATTTGATTGCGAAGGGCTATGAGGCAAAGACCGGGTATTGGGGTTGTTTTGGCGGTGGAATGTTGATGTTTAAGGCAAAATCGATGGATGAAGCCGAAAAAATCATTCTTGAAGATCCGCTGATTCGCAATCACTGTGTCCATTACAAGCTGTATGAATGGAAGGTGGTCGTGGAATAACTTCAGAATTTGTCATCGGTCTGTCACAGAGAGTGCTATGCTAGTAAATGACTCGGATCTATGCGATCGTAACGCCCAAACTTTGTCAGGACCGGAAGGTAGCAGCAATACGGGATGCTTATGGTAGGCGTAGTCTCCGGGTCACCTTCGTTTTAAAGGGTCGGTTCTCTTCACCTCGACTCGTCGGATTTTTCACTCTGGGCAATCGGTAGAATTCTGCGTATCTTGGAGGTAACGAGTACCAGGAGCACGATTGTTATGGGTTTGGGAGATATTGTACAGAAAGCGATGTATTTAGGGATTGGAGTTGCTTCCTACGCGGGTGAGAAAGCTGGCGAGAAGTTGACCGAACTGCGATCGCAGGTGCAAAAGTTGGCAGACGAGATGGTGGCACGCGGCGAGATGAGTTCAGAAGAGGCGCGCCGTTTTGTCGATGAGATGGTGCAGCGAGCGCAACAACCTAGTGTGTCTGCTCCAACTTCAGAGAGTGAAAAGCCGACTGAGCCGCGCAAAATCGAGATTTTAGATGATGATGAGCCTGCACCCACGCAGACGACAACAACAGTCGATGAGATGCGTCAACAGGTTGCAGATCTACAGGAAGAATTGCGGCGATTGAAGAAGAATTAGAGTAGGGTTCCTAGTCATCAGCAATTTTGGATTGGGGAGGGGGAGAGGATGCAAACTTAGATGGCTCCCCCTCTCCCTACCAATCGTGGTGAATTAGTAGAGATTTCTGAACACTCTACTTTTTGAAAGCCTTATTTTTTGACAGTGGTGGCAAAATCTTCAAACCAGCCTTTGCGTTTGAAATAGAAGACTAGCGCGATCGCGATCGACAACATGACTGCCCAGCAGACCGGATATCCCCAATACCAATTCAATTCGGGCATATTTAACGGCGACTTCTCCGGATTGAAATTCATTCCATAAACGCCAGCTACAAACGTCAAGGGAATGAAAATGGTTGAAATTACAGTGAGCACTTTCATGATTTCATTCATTCGATTGCTGACTGAGGAAAGATACACATCCATCAAACTTGCAGCCAGTTCGCGATAGGTTTCAACCATGTCTAGTACCTGAACCGTGTGATCGTAGCAATCCCGCAGATAGATCTTCGCCTCTTCACTGACGAGATCATTGCTGCTATCTCGGATCAGAGAATTGATGGCATCTCGGAGCGGCCAGATCGATCGACGTAGCGTTAAAAGTTCTCGCTTGACGTGATGGATTTTTTCTAATGTCTGCCGACTTGGACTCTCAACGACTTCTTCTTCGAGTTCTTCAATTTCCTCTCCATAGACTTCGAGAATCGGGAAAAAGCCATCTACGATCGCGTCTAGTAAGGCATAGGCAAGGTAATCTGCATTGCGTTTGCGAATCGAACCTTTTCCAGAACGAATGCGATCGCGCACGATACCAAAGCAGTCATGTTTCGATTCTTCCTGAACCGATAAAACGTAATGTTTGCCCAGAATCAAACTCACCTGTTCTGAATAAAATCCTTTGCCTGACTCTTTCAAAACGACCATTCGCGTAATAATGACCACCTGGTCGTCGTATTCCTCCATTTTTGGACGCTGCGGCACATTCACCACGTCTTCCAACAACAGCGGATGCAGACTAAAGACTCGTCCCAGTCGCAGCAAGATATCTTCACTTCCTAAGCCACGCACATCGACCCAAGAAACCGATTCTGTATCAAGGTAAGGTTGGCATTTTTCAGGTTGATCAATGGGCAAACGCACAGCATTTTCCTCGTTGTAATCGATCAGATCAATCACTGGAGGTTCTGCGTCTTTGGGAATTGTTAGCGTTCCAGGAACCGTTCCGGGAGCATCGTAGTGATATTCGATCGATTGATCGTCATCGTCCGGATCGACGACCAGACTCGTCAGTTGAATTCGCTTTCCTACCATGCTCAATCCCCTTACAATCAACAGAAGTCTTTCTACTGTAATCGAATCAAACTCAGCTATAACTAATACCTGATATGCTTCGATCGACTTTGAACAAGGGAGTGCCCTTTGACTGAATCGCCCGACAACTCTTCTTCTGCATTAGGACGATGGAGCCGACGCTTGATTGCCGCCATTTTACTGGGGGGACAAGTGATCGTCCATTTGTTGTCCCGTAAACTGAATCGTCGAAATACAGTGGAGCAGATGGCAGCCGTAGGCCCAGAATCGCTGTTGATTGCATTGTTGACGGCGATGTTTGTCGGCGCTGTATTTACGATTCAAGTCGCTCGCGAGTTTATTAATTTGGGTGCTGGAACGGCAGTTGGCGGAGTTTTGGCAATTTCGCTGTCCCGCGAGTTGGCTCCGGTTCTGACTGCGGTGATTTTAGCGGGACGGGTGGGGTCGGCATTTGCAGCAGAAATCGGGACAATGCGAGTGACAGAGCAGATTGATGCTTTGTATATGTTGAGAACTGATCCGATCGATTATCTGGTCATCCCCCGTGTGATTGCGTGCTGTTTGATGTTGCCGATTTTGACCTTGCTCTCTCTCGTAACGGGGATGACAGGGGGAATGTTTATTGCGGAATGGCTGTATGGCATCTCGCATAATGTTTTTCTGAATTCGGCAAAAAATTTCTTAAGTGTGTGGGATTTATGCAGTTCGCCGATTAAGGGATTTGTTTTTGGAGCGTTGATTGCGGTCATTGGTTCGAGTTGGGGACTAACGACAACCGGAGGCGCGAAAGGAGTGGGACAATCCACAACAACTGCCGTTGTCACGTCGCTGCTAGCCATTTTTGTCGTGAATTTCTTCTTGTCTTGGTTAATGTTTCAAGGCCCAGGACAGGCGCTTGGGCGAGGATTGTAGTTGTTTTCTGCAAAATTCATACGATTGCTTGACAGTTTTTCTACTCAGAACGTCTGTACTTCTTGCAGATTTTTCTGTATCTTTATGGGCATCAGGGAAAATCTAGTCAGAAAGATCTTGACGCTTGACTATATGTAGTGTTTTATAGTGAAGCGGCTTGGAAAGAGACGCTATATCTAAATTCATTCGCCCTAATTTAGAGAGATAACCCCTATGGTTTCGCAAGTTGAGACACCGACGTTTGATGCACCACGATCGCGCAATCTGAGCGTGGAAGGATTGGTGCAGGTGTTTACCTCGTTTCATCGCAGTTTTTTTACTGGGGTGATGGCGCAGGCGATGCGGATTGCAGGGCAGGGCACACCTGTTTTGGTAGTGCAGTTTCTCAAAGGGGGCATCGGGCAGGGATACGATCGACCGATGCAGTTGAGCCAGAATCTCGATTGGATTCGGTGCAATGTGGTGCGGTGCATTGACACCCCTCAGATTGATCCACAAGAAGCGCGATCGCTGTTAGAGCTTTGGCAGCATACCCGCCGAGTCGTTGAGCAAAATCGTTACGACTTAGTGGTTTTAGACGAGCTAAGTTTAGCGATTCATTTTGGGTTTATTCCTGAGGTTGAAGTGCTTGACTTTTTGCAAAATCGCCCGCGTCATGTGGATGTGATTTTGACGGGACCTGATATGCCTGAAGCGATTTTAGATGTAGCCGATCAAATCACAGAACTGCGCCGCACTCACCAACCGTAGGATGATTTTGGCACCTGAATCCAAAATCCCGAATTCAAACTCCCCAATCTAAAACAAACAGCGTCATGATCAAGAACGACACCTGGATTTCGCAGATGGCACAAGAGGGCATGATTACACCTTTTGAGCCTCAGCTTGTACGCCGTGCTGAAGGGCTGCCTGTGATTTCGTACGGGTTGAGCAGTTACGGATATGATTTGCGCTTGTCGGCTTCTGAGTTTCGGATCTTTAAGCACATTCCAGGAACGGTGGTTGATCCGAAGAATTTTAGCGATGCAAATCTGGAACCTGCCCCCTTGCATCACGATGAGAATGGCAGTTTCTTTATTTTGCCAGCTCATTCTTATGGGTTGGGTGTGGCGCTGGAGCGGTTGGAAGTGCCCGATAATGTGACGGTGATTTGTATCGGCAAATCGACTTATGCGCGGATTGGATTGATTGCGAATTTGACTCCGGCAGAGGCAGGCTGGAGAGGGCATTTGACGCTTGAGTTCTCGAATTCGTCGAGTGCGGATTGTCGGATTTATGCCAATGAAGGCATTGTGCAATTGCTGTTCTTAGAAGGGTTGCCCTGTGCGGTGAGTTATGACGATCGACGCGGTAAATATCAAGATCAAGTTGAACGAGTGACCTTAGCGCGAGTCTAAATTCTGGTTCACGGATTTGCCAATTAAAGCTGTGGCGTTTTACAGGCGGGATATCCTGCTTGAGGTAGCGCCGCAGCTTTTAGGTTCATGGCTCTTGGTGCTTATGATGGATAGACCGCTGCATGAATGCCTTAGCAAATTTCATTCAGAGAGGATTTTCGATTCATCTCGTCATTGCTGAATGATGTCTTCTTATCCGTCGAATCTATTACACCGTTTCTTACAACTCGCGATCGTCAATATCATCTCGAATCTGCTCGTTCCGATCGCGGGCCTGCTCGATGTGGCATTTCTTGGACATTTGACTGAAATTCGTCACTTGGCAGGAGTCGCGATCGCGACTGTAATTTTTAACTATTTGTACTGGACGTTCGGATTTCTCCGCATGGGAACGACCGGGATGACCGCACAGGCGATCGGGCGCAATGATCCAGAAGCGGTCAGAATGATTTCGCTGCGCAATGGTGGGATTGCGATCGCAATTGGCATCTTGATTCTGATCTTTCAAACTCCTCTGCAAACGCTCGGGTTTGCCCTTCTCAGCGCGACTCCAGAAGTCAAAGCATCGGGGCAGGCTTTCTACAATGCATTGATTTGGGGTGCGCCTGCGACCTTGGTGAACTTTGTTTTGATCGGATGGTTTTTAGGGCGATCGCAAAGCGGGAAAGTTCTCCTCTTGTCTGCGGTGAGCAACATTGCAAATGTCACTTTGGACTATTTGTTTGTCGTCAAATGGGGCTGGGCAAGCACTGGAGCAGGCGCATCAACCGCATTGGCTCAGTACTTGATGCTCTTCGTCGGTTTGTTTATGAGTCGAGACATCTTTGTGCAGGTTGAGATCGCTCAATTCTTCGATCGCGCTGAACTCAAAGCGCTCTTTACCCTGAATCGCGATTTGCTAATTCGGACATTGGTGCTGATTTCGACGTTTGCTGTCTTCACGAATGTTAGCTCGACCTTAGGAACCACCGTTTTAACTGTCAATACGTTGCTGCTTCAGGTTGTCACGTTTTCGGCTTATTTCATTGATGGATTTGCTTTTGCGACAGAAACACTTGCCGGAACGTATTATCAATCGCGATCGCACTTAATCCGCTTGCTGAAAATCGCCGGCATTCATTGTGTCAGCGTTGGCATTTTGTTCGCGATCGTCTTCATTACATTTCCAACCGCTTTATTTCAGTTACTCACCAATCATCAATCCATTCTGGGCGAAATTCAGCACTTTACAGGCTGGCTCTTACCTGTCTTAGGATTTGGAGCAATTGCTTATTTATTAGATGGATATTTCTTAGGATTAACTGCCGGACGAAGTTTAAGAATCTCCTCACTTTGGGCGACATTCGTTGGATTTTTGCCAATTGCAGTATTCGCTACAGTTCTACGATCGAGCCATTTACTCTGGCTTGGATTGACGACTTTTATGTTAGTTAGAGCTGTGACCTTAGCGATACAAGTTCCATTGACCTTCCAATTGAAAGCTGCCAAGAATTGAAAGGATTTCTGTCGAGAATAGCCCGAATTTTAACTTCAAATTCGCGAAAGAAATTTCACCGTTTTTCATGTGGTTAGGATTTCACGAAAGCCTCATGAAGTCTAGGATTTCGGGGTTTATTTTTGCTTTAGATTTTAGCTTTGCTTTAGATTTACTTTACACTTAGAGACTCGGATTAAAGTACCTGCTCATGTGAATATTTCGCTACATTTTGAATCGCCACGAAACGTTAAATGATTCAGGAATAACCAAGTTCAATTGAAATTCATGACTACTATAGGTCGTAGAAAAGTAGGGGTAACAGGTTAACAATGGATACTATCCAAATTCAAATTAACGCTCTCAATAGCAAGGTTGATTCCCTGCATCAGATCATCGAAAATTTAGGGTCAAACGTCACACAAGCGCTGACTGAAATTCGATCTGACAACAATCAGGGAATCAGTCGATCGAGCTTTGGAACCTCGAATAGTCGGTTTAGCTATTCCTATGCGCGTTCTGGCAATGCTTCGCTCGAACACAAGGATGTTTTATCGGATGATCACACGGTTGAATCTACTTCTCAAACTGGCGAAAAATCTCTCTCGCCAGAGATCCAAATTCAACGCCTGACGGCTCAGTTGACGGCTGCTTACAATCGCATTGCAGCGTTAGAAGAACAACTTTTGGCACAGCGCATTCACTAGCCCAAAGAAGTGAGTTGATGAATGTATCGATGTGTTCATAACTCAATCGAATAGATTGGCTCTATTCAATCTGTTGGTTTCTCTGTTCAATAAGGTGTTCGATCGCGGCTAATAATTCAGCCTGTCCCCAGCTCTGGAAGACCGTTGCTGCGATCGCGCATCCACCCGCTCCTACACCTTCTTTGACAAAGCCTTGTTCATACATTTGCAGGGCTTTCCATCGCGACTCTGCAAAGCTTAATCGAGTCGCAATTAGAGAGACATTTTGCAAAGTTTTCGCCAGCCCAACGGTATCCCCGGTTGGATCTTCTGCAACCCAGCGCGTTGTGCCGATGAGAATTTGCTCTGGATTCCACGCGATCGCTTTAGTCTGCACAATTGCCTCTGCTAACGCATAAACGGCTAACATCTGCGTTCCCCCTGCCAGCAATACGCCACAGATTCGGCTGGCTGCGATCGTCATTCCTGCTACGACAATTTGCATCGGATCACCAACTGCAGCAACGACTGCAAACGGATCACCCACTGAATCACAGTGTGATTGTCTCAGTCCTTGCTGCACGAGTTCCCATTTCTGCGTGTGATTGCAAACTGGGTGACTGCTGTTGATTTTTCCGATCGCATCGATTCCTAAGCCCGTCAGCACAGCGAGAGCCGTCGTTGTGCCACCGACGACACATTCTCCTAAAACTACATAGTCTGCACTTTGTGCTAGCTTTTCGCCCCATTTCAAGCCTTGGTTGAATAAGTGATGCACTATTTGCAGATCGATCGCGTTTCCAGTACTCACACATCGAGCAGGAGCACCGCCTAAATCTACGGCTAGAATTGCAGGCGATCGCGGTAATCCCGCATTCAAAACAGTCACCGGAATCTTCAAAGCCTCAATCACTGCGCGAGAAATAAAAACGGGAGAAATTCCCACATGTAAAGGTGGCAGCGGAAATTCAGGATTCGGTTGAATGCCATTCACCAGAAATTCGGCATCTGCGATCGCAGTAAATTGACGATCGTGTGGCGTTGCACCCGCAGCAGAAATTCCTGGAATTAATCCCGTGTCCGTAAATCCTAAAATGCAAGCAAAATGAGGCTTTTTCCCCTGATGCCGAGCGATCCAAGCCTTTGCTCGATCGACTTCTGTATAAATCGCGAGTGCATCAATCATTGTCAAATAGCACTTGTACCCAGTTCGGCGGACGGGGAATCGGAGAGTCTAAGCGATCCAATAACAACCATGCTACGAGATGAACGACCGAGAGATATATCGTATTGACTAACAGAATAGATACAAAGACAAACGCTTGAACCAACGCTAAGGAAGGCTGAACCATCAAGCCTACCAGCGTAAAAATCCAATCGAGAAAGTTCGTAATCTGAGCCGTACTGTAAAGCCACAGATCATCACCGAGCAGCAGCGAAACTAACCAAATTCGGAAAAACGATCCCAATACGCCGAGCAGCGTGCCGAGCGGAATCGAGACATACCAAGTCACCCGGCGATACCACAGCGCACCCAGTAAAACGCCCAAAAATCCATAGGGCATTACATATTGAATACTTCTGACCGGAGCCAATAAAACTGAGAGTAATAAAGCTGCGATCGCGCATCCCATCCAAGCTGCCCGACTTCCCCAACGTAGATAAATTAACGCGATCGGAATGGGGAAAAAGATCTGCAAAATCGGACCCATTGGGAAATAGGTATTTACTAGCCAGACCAAACTGGCAGCACTCGCCATAAATGCAGTCTCGACCATAATGATCGGACTATCCGGATCGACTTGACGACGAACCGGACGGCGATCCTCAATATCGTGAGGGGTTGGATCGCTGTCCGGTATCCATTCTTCGTCGAGTTCAGTCGGATCAATTCGATCGTTTGGCAAATCAGTCATTGAATTTGATACTGGCGGGCTGATCTACTTTAGTGCAAATTCTCACCAGCGATCGCAGGAAGCTTTCAACCTGTTTTCGTTGGAAAACCGCAACCAAATTCGTGATCAGACAGAGACTGCCAAGACTCAACAAAATATAAGTCGGCATCATCACGACACCCACTAAAAACCAGGTGAGCACATGCAACACCATGACCCCTGAAAATAGCGATGCAAAACCAGCAGCAATTAAAACTTGGCGAGTGGGGCGACCTAGACCTGTCAGCGTCAAGGTCAAACCAGTGAGCAACAAATTGGTGGGAACCAGCACCGCGCAAATCCCGACACAATTTGCTCTAGAGAGTTCAAATAGTAAGTTTAAATCCAGCATTTTCTTAAAGGGTTGCAAGCCTCTCAATAGTCGCATCGGACTTTAAAGAATGCCGCATTTTTCAACTAAACTTTATGAAATTCTGTGTCAAAGGTGGTCTTGCAAGAAGTTGAGATCGAGGCTATCTTCCCACGGTGGCTCTGGGTAGAGCAGTGCCAAATGATAGTCGATATCCCGTTCAACTTCGTTCATGTCAATGCGATCGAACCAACTTGACATAATGGCGAGATCTTGATCGCGCAAAGGCGAAATCGGGGCAGCATGATCAAACGGCTCTGCTCGATAGCGCCGCCGATTGACCGTCTTAACATAGCGCCACGGATTGACAGGAGGCGGATCAAGGCTGAGACGCTCCAGAGATCGAATCGGCGGCAGAGAGGGACTTTCATGAAGCGGAGTCTCGTCGATCGAGTCATGATCCGCGGGTGACACGTTTAACATAAGACAATCAGGCTGAAAGGCTGTGAGAGTAAACCCTGAGATCAAACGCCCTGAAGTCAAGTCTGAGTTGAGAAATAAGCAGAATGCGTGGATCTACTGTATCGAGAAATAGGTAGAACCTCAATCGGTCTTTTGTCATGTGCAGTTCAGTCGAATCTCAGCCGCATCATTGTGCGATCGTCACAGTTTGACTGCCCCTTGTCTCAAGACTGCCCAGTCTTCTCCTGTCCATTTCACCACAGTTGAAGGTGTGCCGGATAAGGGTTCTGCTGATTCAATCGGCAACATGAGCACGTCTGGAAATTCGGTTGAGATCGCATCCATTGACAATAAAGCGGGCTGCCCAGAACGATTAGCGCTTGTTGTCGCTAATGCCCCAGTTTGTGCCAAAATCTGTCGCGCCAGCGTATGATTTGGAACCCTTACGCCGATCGTCGTGGGATCAGTGGGATTCATAATGGCTGGAACGCGATCGCTCGATGGTAAAACGAGCGTTAAGGCTCCGGGTAAATATTTTTGGGCAGTTTCGTTCCAGATTTCAAGTTCGCGATCGCTGCCTTTGACGTATTGCCAGAGTTCGTCGATCTCACTTGCCATCAGAATCAGCGGTTTGTCGAGACTGCGTTGTTTAGCGGTGAAGATGAGATCGGCTCGATCGGGTTTGGCAGCGAGTGCAGGGACGGTATCGGTCGGGAAGCTAGCAAGATGAGTTCCAGCCCGAACGGAGGTAACTAGGGTCGCTAGGGAGACTTGAGGCATAAAAGAAAGTTGGAATGAATGTGGCTCTTGGATAGAGTTGCATGTTTGGGAAGATCCCAAGTGCTGAAAAATCAATTTAATACAACTTGGGATGCTTAATTTCCCAAGTCAGCAGAGGTAATAGAGCTAAGCCCCTAGTAGTATGTACAAGTGTGCATACTATAATTGAGATGGTTTACCAATGGAATAGAGACAAGGCAGCAGCCAATCTTCGCAAGCATGGTATTGACTTCGCTGATGCAGTATTCGTTTTCTCGGATGATCTGGCAATCACTATTCCAGATGAGCGGTTTGACGAAGAGCGATTTGTCACGATCGGTGTCGATGCATTTGGAAGAGTTTTGGTGGTTGTCTACACCTTGCGGGACGATGAAATCCGGGTTATCTCGGCTCGCAGAGCGACTCGGCAAGAACGGCAGCAGTATGAGGAAGGATAATTATGGAAGCTGAATACGATTTTAGCCAGGGGAAACGAGGGGCGATCGACCCAACACCAGCAGGAAAAACTCGGATCACCATTCGATTAGATGACGAGGTTTTAACATGGTTTCGTGAACAAGCTCACAGTGCAGGCGGAGGGAATTATCAAACGATGATTAACGAAGCTTTACGCCAGCACATTCAACAGAGCCATGAGCCTTTAGAAGAAACCCTACGTAGAGTTGTTCGTGAAGAATTAGAGCGTATTGAGCAGTGAGGTTTTACTGAGGGTTAATCGTTCGCGGTGGCGGACAGACGAAAGATACAGATACTGAGTTTAAGGCTATCTGCCGCCGCTGCTGTTTGCCGTTCTCAATCTTTCTGACAGCGATCGACCTGTTCCCCCACGTCGCACCATAATCAACTCTGCACAGATACTCACTGCAATTTCTTCTGGCGTTAAGGCTCCAATCTCTAATCCAATCGGTGCGTAAATCGATCGTAATTTCTCCGCGTCAATCTCTAACGTCTGATAAACCTTTCTCACTCGCTTCTCGCTGCCGATCATGCCCAAATAGCGGCAAGGCAATTTTCGATTCAATAAAGCTTTTAATGCAGCAAGGTCGTACTGATAACCGCGTGTTACTAAAGCTGCATAGAGTTCCGTGTGATTCGCAAGTTCATCGACAACTTCGTCGATCGCACAATGAGCAACTCTTGCCTGCGGATACAACTCTGCATTTGCCCACTCTGCTCGATCGTCTTGCACGATTACCTGAAATCCAACCAAATCTGCAACCTTTGCCAACTGAATACCGCAGTGACCCGCTCCGACAATCAGCAGCGTTGGTGCAGGGTGCAGCGTTTCGATAAAGGCTTGCTCCGGGCAGTCTTGCGACAAATAAGGAAAGCGATCGTCAAAAGGAGTCACGATCGATACTGCCTGTCCCGATTCCAGCATCGTCATCATTTGACGAACTAGAGAAAGCGATCGCTCACCTTGCCAGCGTTCTAACCAAACTCGCATTGTGCCGCCGCAAATTCCTTGGGTTTCTCGGTGTAGCGCACCTGTCAGATCGATATCAACCCATTGTTTACGACCCGTTTCGAGAATGGCGTGAGCTTGCTGAATCACTTTCGCTTCCCCTGCACCGCCCCCAATCGTTCCCAAAATGCGACCATCTGCACAAATCAGCATCTTTGCACCCACTTCACGCGGAACAGAACCTTGGGTTTGAATCACGGTTGCGAGTACCGCAGGCATGGTTTCTAGAACTTGCGCAAATTGGCGATCGAACATGGACTATTCACATCCAAACTGACTTTGTTGACGGCATTGGCGATCGCCTTGAATCGTACCATTCAAGCTTTCTAGAGGCAGTATCGTGAAATGATAAAACTTTCGCCCGTCATTTGCTTCTTTGAAGGCAGTCGTGCGATATCCAAACTGCTTGCCGCGAAAATATCGATTTTCTACTGAATGATAGTCAACCTTCGCGATATATTGCGAGGCTCGAAAATCATTGGCGATCGCACTGCTATAAATCCGGCGAATCAAATCCAAATTTTGCCGAGTAAATCCAGCAAACGGCTCAGCCGTAGCGAATGCGATTGTTTCTCTCTGCGAAATTTTATCTTGACGATCCGGACTCATCGAAAACACAACCGTACCATTAGATAGCGTGGCTTGACTCGTATAGAAGGGCAACCCACTTAACTCAGCAATCCCTCGACCTAACGGCGATAAAAGCGAATGTTGTTTCGCCCAATTTTTCACGGTTTGCACAGAATTACCCGGAACTGCGTGTGCAGAAGTATTGAAATTACACAGTAGAGAAAATCCGACACTCAGAATAATCAGATTGCGTTTCATAGATGGCAAGCAAGACAACACCGAATGCTACAGCATAAAATTCAGCGAATCCTGATGCATTCAAAGTTTTCCATACGGAAAAACTCAGTGCAAAAAACACACTCAAAATACCCAGATCTCCTTTAATATTCAATTGCCGAAATACTCGCACCTATGTTAGACAGTCGCCGTCCTAGTTCTCAATCTCCAAAATCTCGTCCTGCTTGGATCAACTGGTTCTACAACTTACCGATCGGGCGCAAACAACTCCTCGCCTTAACGCTGTGTGAATTCATTCCCATGGTGGGATTTGGGATTGGCTCGACCTTCGTGCTCACCAACAGTTTGAGAACTCAACTGCTGTCTCAAGCCAAATCCGAACTCGCGGTCACTGAAACGAATTACAACATCAAAGTCAATCAGATGGGATTCGGTTCTCGGGGGCAATCTGACAATTCCGCCGTGATCGCAGCGACTAAAAATCATCAAAACAATCAAGCTCCACCTGCGGACTTGCAAAAGATTTTGCAAAACGAAGTCAAAGCCCGCCGCATGGAATATGCCACGCTCGTCGGCAAGGATTTACGCATCATTGCCAGTGCCAATAATTCGCGATCGAAGGAGACGATCACTTCACCCAAACTCGTCGCCCTGATTCAGCAAGTTCTCAAAGACGGCAACCAAATCAAAGCCAACGAAATCGTCAGTGGAGACGAACTTAGCAAAGAAGCTCCACCGCTTCCAGACGGATTCAAACCTCAAGATGCTTTAATTCGCTATGTCGTCACGCCTGTTCGTGATCCGGACAACGAGAACGTTCTCGGCGTGCTGATTTTTGGAGACATTGCCAATCGCAAACTCCCGATCGTTGAAAATACCCTCAATTCATTTGGTGGCGGCTATAGTGCGATTTATCTACGCCGCGCAGATGGCAACTTTAGCTTAGCTACCTCACTCACAAAAGACGATTCCCAACAGTCTCAAATTGATGTCGCACTGGCTGATCCTGCGATTCTCCAATCCGCGATCGCGGCCAACGGAGAAACTGTGACTCAACGACTTGAGATTAATGGACAAATGCATACCGTCGCGGTCAAAGCTTTGCCAAATCGAATTATCGAAACCCCAGAGCGAGCCGTTCGCATCAATGCGGATCAACCCACTGCGCTGATTGTCCGGGGAACTCCTGAAGGCGCTTTGAATCAATTGCTCTGGGAGAGTATGCAGCAACAAGGCATGGCGTTTGCGCTGGCATTCGTGACGATCGTGGCTTGGACGGCTCTGTTCCGTCGCATGGTCGTCAAACCGATTCAGAACCTTCAGCAAACGACAGAAGCATTTGCGGACGGGGATCGCACAGTCCGAGCCGAAATCTATGCGAAAGATGAAGTCGGGAAACTGGCGATGGCGTTTAATCACATGGCGGATAGCATTCGGTCTTCGGAAAGTGCGCTCGAAACGGAAGTTTCGCGTCAAGAAGAACAGACCCGAGAAGCAAGAGCCTTGAGCGAGATTACGGTGCGAATGCGGCGATCGTTGAATGCTGCTCAGATTTTGCAAACGGCAATCACTGAAACTCGGAATTTTCTCAAGCTCGATCGCGTGATTGTGTATCAATTCCAAAATCCGGAAACGCTTGATGCGCTGATCTCGAATGAATCGATCGGCAATGAAAGCTTTAGTGTCATCCATCAATCCATTCAAGATCCCCTAGGACTGCAACGCATTGAGCAATATCAGTTCCAGTCACCTTGGGTGATTCAGAACTCAGCTGCAGAACCCAACGATACGTACCGACAGCAAGCCGCAACCCTGAATACAAAAGCTGAACTGATCGTCCCGCTCAAGCAGAATGAGCAAGTTACAGGATTAGTGTGTGCTCAGATGTGTAATTCCCCGCACAAGTGGCAACAATCTGAGGTCAATTTCCTGTCTCAACTGGTGACACAAATCGGTTACGCGCTCGATCAAGCAAATCTGCTTCAAGAGCACCAACGCGCGCTACAAGATGCCGAAACTCGCAAAGATTCCTTACAGCGGCAAATCATTCAACTCTTAGGCGAAGTGCAAAACGTTTCCGCCGGAGATTTGACCGTGCATGCCAATACGAATGCTGGTGATTTAGGTATCGTCGCAGACTTCTTTAATGCGATCGTCGAAAATCTCCGCACGATCGTTGTCAAAGTCAAACAATCGTCTGCACAAGTGAATGACCTGCTCAGCCAAAACGAAGGCGAAGTCGAACAGCTTGCCGTGCAAGCGAGACAGCAAGCTCAGGAAACAATTCGGACGTTAGATTCGGTTGAGCAAATGACGCAAGCCATGCAAGCGGTGGCAGAACGGGCGCAAAAAGCTGCGATCTCTGCCGAACAAGCTGCGATCGCGGCTGAATCTGGCGAAACGATCATGGATTCAACCGTGACCAGCATTTACAGCCTCAGAGCAACCGTTGAAGATGCGACGCGCAAAGTCAAACAACTCGGCGAATCGTCTCAACACATTGGACGAGTCGTATCGCTGATTAATGATTTAGCAACTCAAACGGATTTACTCGCCATTAATGCCAGTATTGAAGCAACTCGCGCTGGCGAACACGGACGAGGATTCAGCATTGTGGCAAATGAAATTGCAGAATTAGCCTCTCGATCAGCAAATGCAACTCGCGAAATTGCTGCCATTATTGAAACGATCCAGCAGCAAACGGGTGAAGTTGTAAGCACGATGACGCATGGTGCAACTCAAGCCGTCGAAAGCGCTCATTCTGCCCGCAATGCGAAGCAGAGCTTGCTGCATGTGGTTCAAGTCTCTCAACAGATGGATCAGCTCGTGAAATCGATTTCGGAAACGATGGCAGCTCAAGCGATGACTTCTCGCTCAGTCACGAGCTTGATTCAAGAAGTTGCCGAAGTGTCAAATCGCACATCTGATTCTTCGCTGCGAGTTTCAGATGCATTGCGGCAAACGGTTGGTGTAGCTGAAGAACTGCAATCCTCAGTGGAAATGTTTAAAATCCAGGCAGGCGATCGAGCAGATATATAGCGAACATTCAAAAGCGCGATCGATCTGCGAAGATAAGCATCCAATCTTGTTGAATCGTCATCATGCAATCCCCACTCAGGCGAATTCTCACGGGAGTCATCTTCTTTCTCATCACAGTTTTGGCGGCAACAGGCGGCTATATTTTAGCGGGCTGGTCGCCGCTCGATGCGATCTATATGGTTGTGATTACGGTGTTTGGGGTGGGCTTCGGGGAAGTGCAACCGATTAATACACCCGCTCTGAAGGTCTTTACCATTTTGGTGATCATTAGTGGCACATCTTCAGCCGTATATGCGGTTGGAGGATTTGTGCAGATGATTACAGAAGGCGAAATCAACCAGCTTTTAGGAAAACGACGTATGACGCGCACGATCGAAGGTTTGAAAGACCATGTGATTATTTGCGGCTTTGGGCGTATGGGTCAAATTCTGGCAAAAAGACTGACAGACTCGCTCGTTCCGTTTGTGGTGATTGATAACAATGCTGAGCGGATTGAGCAAGCCGAAACGTTAGGGTATTTGGTCTACACCGGCAATGCAACCGATGACACTGTGCTGTATCAAGTGGGTATCGATCGAGCAAGAGCTCTAACAACCGTTCTCCCAGATGATGCGGCAAACGTTTTCATTACGTTGACAGCCCGTGAACTGAATCCCAAATTAATGATTGTGTCGCGGGGTGAATTGCCTTCAACTGAAAAGAAATTACGTTTAGCAGGCGCGGATCAAGTGGTGCTTCCGGCTTCAATTAGTGCGTTCCGTATGGCACATATGATCACTCATCCAGCGACACTCGATTTCTTCAGCCAAGGCGATGAGCGCGCGACGTTGAATGAGTTACTAGGACAACTCGATATTCAAGTCGATGAATTGCTGATTGATTCAGCGTCTGGACTAATTGGAGCAACGATCGGGGATATTGAACTTCGGGGCAAAGGCACGATGATTATTGTGGCGCTGCGACGAGCGGACGGGACAACGGTGACGCATCCGTCTCAGTCTACTTTCTTGCATGAAGGCGATGCCGTGATTATCTTAGGTCATCAAGTGGATATGCCGCATGTGATGCGGAACTTAGGTGCGCGTCGAAAAATGCGGTATCGCGGCTCATCGCGAGTCTGGAAAGGCTAAAGCCCCAAATCAACAGCAACTCGATGCGCGCAGGCAAACCCCGAGAAGGCCACTGCATTTAAACCTTGTCCCGGAAATGTGCTATCTCCTACACAGTAAAGATTCGCGATCGCGGTTCGATTAAACGGCATTCCAAGCAATCCAGGCAATTTCCGTGCAGGAATCGGACCATAGGTGCCATTCTCCCGTCCTAAAAATCGTCGATGCGTTCTTGGGGTTCCGACTTCTTGGTAATCTAAGCCCTGAATTAAGTTCGGAAAAATTTGAGTTAAGCGATCGATTAATCGATTCGCTGCTGCCTCTTTTTTCGCCTTATATTCACTGGGTGAAAGATTCTCCCATTCCTGCATCCAACTGGGCGTAAAGGTATGCACAATATGATGTCCTTCAGGCGCTAAGCTCGGATCAAGCAAGGTTGGAATCGAAACAAAGATTGTGCCTTGTTCGGCTTCCATTTCATCCCAAGTTTCCAGCAAAATGTGATGACATTCTACATCCGCAGGCAATGCTTCAGCTTTGACTCCTAAATGCAAACTTAAGAAACTAGGAGATTGTTGATAGCGTTGTTGCCATTTTGTTTCTGAGTTGGGCTTTTGCGATGCAGGAAGTAATTTGTCAAACGTATCCCATCGTGTTGCATTTGAAACCACTCTCTTGGCTCGAAATGTTTCACCCGATGCGAGTTTCACACCAACGGCACGATTGTTCTCAATTAAAATTTCTGTGACGCGAGCCTTATATTTAATCTGACTACCCGCCTTTTCTAACCCTTCAACTAGCTTCTGCGCGATTTGTCCAACGCCACCTTTGGGATAGTTAATTCCGCCGTAATGGCGATCGCTAAACACCATGCCCGCATTGATCATCGGCGTACGATCGGCGGGCACAACTGACCAGATATAGCACTCTGCATCGATGAACTTCAGCAATTGCGGATCGTGAATGTATCGACGTGCAATATCTCCAGCATTTTGCGGCAAATATTTGACTAATCCTAAACAAGCAAAAGGATGCTGGAAAAACACTCGCGTCAAGTATCCCAATTCCTCAAGCGAGAGTAGCTCCATCACATTGAGACAGTTAAACACTTTCCAGCATTCATCATAAAACTGCCGAATGCCTTTCTCTTCATGGGGAAAGTAAGCGATCAATTCTTGGAGAAACTTCTCATAGTCTTTGTGAACTTTGAGATCTAACCCATCGGGCAAATGATAGTGAACTTGTACCGGATCAGGAATTGTTTCGATCGACATTCCGACCCCATCCAATGCCCGAGTCAGTAAATTGGTTGTGCCTTTATCGCCAAATCCAAAAATCATTGATGCACCGACATCAAAGCGATAGCCACTGTCGCGATCGAAATAGCCAGCACTCCCACCAGGAATCAAATACCGTTCTAAGACTAAAACATTTGCTCCTTTTGCCGCGAGTTGGGAAGCGGTGACTAATCCGCCAATGCCAGACCCAATCACAATTACGTCGTAGTCGGTAGAACTCATGAAATTTAGCGATCGCTCAACTTTACAGTTCTTAGTGTATAGGGATTTGGGGACGAAGTGGGGAGTGGGGAGATAGGGAGTGGGGAGATAAGGCGATCAACGACTCTCTACTCCCCACTTCTCTATCCAACTTTGCCTCCTCCCATCAAATACAACAATGCCATCCGCACCGCGACCCCACTTGTCACTTGCTGCGAAATCAAACTCAGCACCGGATCATCCATCAAATCCGAACTGATCTCAACGCCTCGATTCACCGGGCCGGGATGCAGCACTCTCACGTCTGGATTACACAGCTTTAAGCGATCGCGCGTGATCCCGAATTGTTGATGATACTCACGCAAACTCGGCAACAGATGGCTGGTCATTCGTTCTTTTTGCAAGCGCAATGTCATGACAAAATCTGCATCAATTAGCGCAGGCTCTAATGTCCAATGAATGAACAATTTTCGAGAAATTTCTGGATTGCTTGTTTTAACAAAATCCGCGAACTCTTTTGGCAGCAATGTCGGGGGCGCAGCTAAGTGAACTTCTGCTCCACTAGCAGTCAAGCTCCAAATGTTGGATCGAGCCACCCGCGAATGCAAGATATCGCCCACGATCGCAACTTTTTTACCTTCGAGTAACGTCGATCGTGGTTTTTCGACATCCATCAATGAACAAATCGTAAACAGATCGAGCAAGGCTTGAGAAGGATGTTCATGTTGCCCATCGCCTGCGTTGAGTACTCCGACTTTGACATTCAGGCGATCCATTTCGTCAGCGATCGCTTGGGGCACTCCGGCTTCTTTATGCCGAATCACCATCATGTCCGTTCCCATTGCTAAATATGTTTTAGCTGTATCGAGAATGGTTTCTCCTTTAGTGATCGAAGAAGTACTCGCAGCAAAGTTCAATGTATCAGCTGACAAACGTTTCGCTGCAAGTTCAAAACTACTGCGAGTTCGAGTCGAAGGTTCAAAAAACAAATTTGCCACAACTTGACCTTGCAGCGTCGGAACCTTTTTAGTACGACGAGTCAACACTTCTCGAAAACTACTTGCAGTCTGCAAAACAGTGTTATATTCTTCAACCGAAAAATCGGCAAGCGATAAAACGTGGCGACGATTCCAAGACATGACTGACACTCGACAATCAAAAAGCGTCCTAATGATACGTCATCATGAAGAGCATCCGATTTTTTTGAACAAATTAATTTGCCCAAATGTGCAACACTGTTTTTTGCAAAACGATGATTTGCTTTAGACGGAAGCGTTGATTTTTAGCTGGCATGTACAGATGAATGAATTGCATTCAAAATTTCTTGAAAGAGAACGGATCGTCGCATGGGAAGTTTTTATTTTCACGAGAACAACTGCTTGAATGCTTTCAGAGGATGTTTTAAAAGACAATTGAGGCTGTAAAAAAGCTCTCCGGTCATAAGCTGTAAATACGTAAAAGCACAGCACCGAGAGAGCTACATGAGTAAATCGTATCCCAGTAACCTCACTCCTGCCCAATATGAATTGTTGAGCGACCTGCTACCTGATGCAAAACCAGGGGGACGACCGCGAGAAGTAGACTTATGGGACATTCTCAATGCAATTTTTTATGTTTTAGTCGAAGGAGTGCGGTGGCGAGCGTTACCTGGAGATTTTCCAGCTTGGCAAACGGTCTACACTTACTTTCGTAATTGGCGTAAGGATGGAACCTGGTTGAGCATTCACGACCGTCTCTATCGCTGCATCCGCATCGAAGTCGGGCGCTCTCCGAGCCCATCTGAAGCAATTGTCGATAGCCAAAGCGTGAAAAGTGCGGCAGGAGTGCATGCAGCAATCGGATTTGATGCAGGTAAGGTGATCAAAGGGCGCAAGCGATTCATCACGGTCGATACGCTGGGATTGATCTTACGGGTCTTTGTCACTGCTGCCAGCACCCCAGAACGCGCCGGCGGCAAAACTGTTCTCCAGCGGGTGCGACAACGCGGGAAAGCCGTGTCTCGTCTACACACGATTTGGGTGGATGGCGGCTTCGATGGCTTTCCCTTTATGCACTGGGTGGTCACCATCTGTCGTTGGATTGTCCAAGTGGTCTTACGCCCGGAACAAACCAAAGGCTTTGTCCTGCTCAAAAAGCGATGGGTGGTGGAACGAACTCTGGGCTGGCTGATGCACTGTCGTCGCTTAGTTCGGGATTATGAGTTACTTCCAGAAACTTCAGAGACTTGGATTTACTTAGCAATGATTCGGATCATGGTTAGGAGATTGGCATAAAATTTGACCGACTCCGACTTTTAAAACACCCTCTCAAAGCCTTTAAACTCCAAGCTTCAACACATTCAAACTGAATGTAATCAGAGTCAGGAAGGTAATAAAGCCGATCGTATCGAGCAATGTCGTCACCAATGGGCCACTCACCAACGCTGGATCAAGGTTCAATCGCTTCAAGCCCATCGGTAGCAGCGTTCCCAACGTCACAGCAACAATGCTATTTGATGCCATCACAAAGCCCGCTACAAATCCAACCCACCGTTCCTCCGGCTTTGTCCAAATCAACGACAGCAATAACATCGTCAATCCCAATGCCAGTGCCGTTCCAACTCCTGCAATCAATTCTTTTCGCAGAATTTTCATCGTATCTTTTGAAGATACTTCTCCAACGCCGAGCGATCGAATCGTCACCGTCAACGCCTGAATTCCAACCGTTCCACCCGTATTCGAGAACAACGGCATAATTACCGCCAAAACTGGAACAGCCGCGATCGTCGTTTGAAACGGCGCGATCGCACTCGACGCTCCAATATAAAGCGCCATAATCCCCAACAACCAAGGCAACCGATTGCGAATTTTGTCGATCGGCAGCGACAGCGAAGACTCATCACCACCGCCACCCCCAAGTTTTTGAATATCCTCAGTCGCTTCTTGTTCGAGAATATCGACGACATCATCGACCGTGATAATTCCAACTAGACGATCTTCGCGATCGACCACTGGAACTGCTAGCAAGTCATAGCGTTTCATCAACTGCGCTACTTCTTCTTGCTGCATTTCAGTCCGGGCTTTGATCACACGATCGCTGCCAATGTCTTCGATTCTGGCATCCGGGATCGAAAATAATAATTGTCGCAGCGAAACCACCTGCTTCAGCTTGCGGTTATTATCCGTGACGTAAGCGTAGTAAATCGTTTCCTTATCTCGGTCAGCGAGTCGAATCTTACTCAACGCCTCGCCCACCGTCAGTCCTTCTCGCAAGCGGACATACTCGGTCGTCATCACCCGACCTGCTGTCCCCTCGGCGTACCCCAAAATTGTTGCCGTCGCTTGCCGTTCTTCTGGACTCAGTTGTTGAACAAGCCGTTTGACAATCCCCGCAGGCAATTCATCAAATAATTCTGCGCGATCGTCAGGACGCATCGATTCGACAATTTGACAAACCTGGATATTGTGCAGCGAACCAATCAGCGATTCGCGCACGTCCGGTGGCAAATACTCGAAGACATCCGTTGCCTGAGTTTTATTTAATAAGCGAAATGTAATGGCTCGTTGTTCAGGAGCCAGGTCAGAAATATAGTCGCCTACATCGATCGCAGGCAGTTCGTTTAGCTCTAACTTTAAGCGATTGAGATCCGAGATACGATCGAGCGTTGCTCGACTGTCTTGAGTCAGCATCTAACTTTCCCTCCATAATCTTCCGCGCGCTGGAAGACCTCAGAGGGTAACCAGGCTAGGAAATGCGTGTTGTGTTGCCTAAATGGACGTCGTCCATGAAATTAAAAAAAATCAACATCAATACCAGTTGCAGGCATTGCTACGCTTATGCTACCCCTGAAACAGCAATTTCACAATCTGTACAAGCGCATAAGATAGAAAATCCTATCTTTAGTCGAAAGAGACGCAGCACGATGCTCTACCGAGATTGGTATAGTTTCTCTTTCCAAGTACGGAAGCAAAAACAGGAAAATCATACGACGATGATGCGCAATCTATTTCTCTTGGGTGCCGTATTGCTGACACTGAGTAGCTGTCGATCGCCTGACCCGATCAAACTCGAAATATCTCCTTCCCCAGTTGCGGCTTCTCCGGTTGCTAAACCCACAACGAAAGGAAAGACGCTGACGATCAACATCTATCAGATTGATAGCGAATGCAACAAATTCAAGACGACCAAGGCAAGCGTTCCCGCGAATCAGCCTGTGACTCAAGCGATCGCTCAAACTTTAGAAAAAGCAAACAGTGAGAGTTTGGATGTTGCAGGATATCGCGTTAAAGTCAAATCTAGAGTTGCGACCGTCGATTTCCGTCCGGTTCCAAATGCACGAAAATCCTTAACCACGCTTGCGAACTGCGAACAACTTGCTTTATTTGGCAGTGTGCGACGCACGCTCACGCAAAATCCAGCCCTGAAAATTAAATCAGTCCGATTTACCGATCGCGGACAATTGATTAAACCGCAATAGTCTCTCCTTGGGTAAATCTGTGATTAATCTGTGATTTGATAAACTTTCAGCAATCTGGCTCTAAAATCGTTCACAGTTCGTAGCATCACTTTGTATTGTTGCTCCTGTACACTCATAAATAAAAGATTCAAAAGGTTGTAAGCGATTATGGATGTAAAACTCGTCTTACTAGTTCTCAGCGTCGTATTTACCGTCGCTTGTCTGTTCTTTGGCACGCGCAATGGGTTTTATGATACCGATAACTATCACGGCAATGGTTCCGCACACTAATCTCCAGAAAGCAGAATTCTGAGTTGCCCAATCCGTTCTCGGAATTCCGCCTTCTCTCCGCCGAATTCTGAATCGTTTTAGGGTGAATTCGTGACGCAACTGGACTGTTTTCCCTACGGTGCGGGACATGGCGACGAGGGAGTCGCACTCTTAGTTCGGATGGGTCCCTATCGGATTTTGCTGGATTGCGGACTCCCCGATATTTCCGCGCTCTCTGATAGTGCAGCCCCGCTCCCGGCAGACGTGGTTCTCTGCAGCCATGCCCATCCTGATCATGCTCAAGGCTTGCTTGCCTTATATCGATCGTTTCCCAAACTGCCAATTTACGCCAGCGAAGCAACCACTCAACTGTTGCCGCTCAACTGGATGGATGAGGCGGACAAAGTGCCGCAATTTGTCCAGGCTTTGCCTTGGCGATCGCCAGTTGAGTTTCAAGATGGTCTGACGGCTGAATTGTTTCCGGCGGGACATCTGCCAGGAGCAGCAGCGATTTTATTAACCTATGCGCCGAGTACGGGAGAACGTCCTTGCAGTGTTCTCTATACCGGAGATTTTTTCCTTTCCAATTCTCGATTAGTAGAAGGACTGCGCCTGGAAGAATTACGCGGATTGCATCCTGATGTTGTGATTATCGAAGGAACTTACGGCACGGCTCGATTTCCCCATCGACGACAGCAGGAAAATCAACTCGCAGAAAGAATCAGCCGAGCATTAAGCGATCGACATTCTGTTTTACTCCCCACTCCGATGATTGGATTGGGGCAAGAGTTGCTGATGTTGCTCAGAAGCCATCATTCGTTTACAGGGCGAGATCTTGATATTTGGGTCGATGGCATGGTCGCGGCGGGCTGTGATGCGTATTTAGATTTGCTGCCTCATCTGCCTGCTTCTGTGCAAAACTTTGCGCGTCATCAGTCTTTGTTTTGGGACGATCGCGTGCGTCCGAGAGTGCGACGATTGCATCCAGAACAGCGATCGACGGTCAGCGCGTCTCCGTGCATTGTGCTGACCGATTTCTCAGTCAATTGGGATGAGTTCTTTGACGATCAGCCAGAACGTTGGCTCACTTTACTACCGCAGAACCTTGAAGGATCTGTCTTTAACATTCCTCAGAACTATGCTGTCGAAACCTACCTGCTTGCGCAGCATTGTGATGGCGCAAGCACGACGCAATTTATTCACAATCTGCGCCCTCAACACGTAATTTTCGTCCACGGAAATCCGAGCTATTTGACAGATTTAACAGGACTTGATGAATTACACAACCGTTACCATCTGCATTGTCCTGCATCCGGCACGCTCGTTGAGTTACCGATCGGAGAAACATTCTTACAGCCTGTCTTGCCGGAGACAACTTACGAAGGAGAAATTACAGAACTGGCAACAGAAGTCATTGTCTCTTTACCCGAGGCGATTACGGCTGATCCACGTTGGCGATCGCTGTCTGACACTGGATTAATCGAAGCGCGTTGGCAAGGACAGGATTTAATCTTGCGGGGATTGAATCAGCGAGAATTGATGAATCAAGATCGATCGTCGATTTGGTTAGAAGAAGCTGAAAGAGATAGCTGTTTTCGCTGTCGGCATTTCCGAGGGCAACGCTGTTGGAATCCAGCATCGCCCTTGTTTAATTTCAAAGTCACGCCGGAGGGATATTGTCCCGCGTTTGAGTCGGCGCGAACCGAGCTTGATCCACAGCCGACTCAACAAGATGCAGATCACGCACCGGGATAGCAGACTTTTGTGCCGCCTAAGCCACAGTAGCCATTGGGATTTTTAGCCAAATATTGCTGATGATAAGCTTCTGCGTAGTAAAACTCTGGTGCGTCCAGAATTTCGGTCGTGATGGCTTTGTAGCCTGCTTTCGCCAGTTCCGCCTGATAGGTTTTCAGAGAAGCCTCGGCGAACTGACGCTGCTCATCCGAATAGACATAAATGCCCGATCGATATTGCGTTCCCGCATCATTGCCTTGGCGCATTCCCTGAGTCGGATCATGGCTTTCCCAGAAGACCTTCAGAAGTTGCTCGTAGCTGATTTTTTTCGGGTCATAGACGACGAGAACGACTTCATTATGTCCAGTCATGCCAGAACACACTTCTTGATACGTTGGATTCGGCGTGTATCCGGCTGCATATCCGACTGCCGTTGTATAAACGCCTTCTTGCTGCCAAAACTTGCGTTCTGCGCCCCAGAAGCATCCTAATCCGAAAACAGCAGTTTCCAGACCTGCGGGAAACGGCGCTTGCAAAGGATGACCATTGACAAAGTGCTTCTCAGGAACGGGCATCTTTTCCGATCGCCCTTTTAAAGCCTCACTCTGCGACGGCATCGCTGATTTTTTCCCAAATCCAAATAACACCATTGATTTTGACACTCACGTTATTTTCCTCGGATTCTAACGCGATCGCTGATGGGGATTGCAGTGTGGATTGCCGATGTATGCAGTATCATGCTTTGAATCGCATCGGCAAAATCTAGCCTGAAATTCAGAATTTTCAGAATACTAAGATTTGTGTTCATATCCTCAGCCAGACCTGCATTTTCAAGAAAAATCAGGTTAAATCTAAAGAAAGTATTAAGTTATTAAAATTTCGTCGTTTTTGCCCTGTTATCAAAGTGTTCTTATCGTTTAGGAGCGGTTTCAATGCAGCTAGTCCCCAGACCGTCTCACTCCTCCTTTCCGGAAAATTCTTCTTTAGGCAAAACTTCTCAATACAAACAACTGATTCCCTCTGATCCAGAAGAACGAGTCGTCATCCTGATTGATGGTGCAAACCTGTTTTATGCAGCGATGCAGCTTGGCATGGAGATTGACTATACTCGCCTCTTACAATGCCTAACCGGAGATCGATCGCTGGTTCGCGCCTATTTCTACACCGGAGTCGATCGCGCTAACGAAAAGCAACAGCGATTTCTCTTATGGATGCGCCATAACGGATTCCGGGTTGTCTCTAAAGAGCTAATTCAGCACCCAGATGGCTCCAAAAAAGCGGATCTCAACATTGAAATTGCGGTCGATATGATCACCCTTTCCCAGCACTGTGACACGATCATCTTGCTCAGCGGCACAGGCGACCTCACCTATGCCGTTGACCATGTGTCCTATCGCGGAGTCAAAATCGAGGTCGTTAGCCTACCGACGATGACCAGTGACAGCTTGATTCATGTGTCGGATCACTTTATCGATCTCACCCACCTCAAACCCAATATTGAGAAGCTCCGTCCCGCTCAAGAGCGAATACCCGACTGAACTCGCCACAAGGCAGCATAAACGCCATCATGAGCCAGTAATTCTTCATGCGTTCCTTGCTCCACAATGCGCCCATACTCCATTACATAAATGCAGTGTGCCTGTCGAATCGTAGAGAGACGATGCGCGATCGCAATCGTCGTGCGGTGTTGTGTGATGGTATCCAGTGATCGCTGAATGGCTGCCTCAGTCTCGTTATCGACTGCAGAGGTTGCTTCATCCAAAATCAAGATCGGTGGATCTTTCAGAATGGCACGCGCGATCGCCAGTCTCTGTCTCTGCCCACCCGATAACTTCTGACCGCGTTCTCCAACGATCGTGTCATACCCCTGGGGCAAATCTGCAATGAATTCATGCGCTTCAGCGAGCTTCGCGGCTTGCATAATCTCTTCACGACTCGCATCAAAGCTGCCATAGGCAATGTTTTCAGCCACCGTTCCATGAAAGAGAAAGACCTCTTGACTGACCCAACCGATACAGCGTCTAAGATCCCGTAGTTGCAGCTCTCGAATATCAACTCCATCAATCAGAATTTGCCCTTGCTGAATTTCATAAAATCGCAGCAGCAATTTTACTAAGGTGCTTTTCCCTGAACCCGTTGCACCGACAATGCCAATGGTCTGTCCAGCCGGAAGATGCAAAGAAAGATTCGTCAGCGCGGGTGTGCGATCTGGGTATGCAAACGTGATGTTGCGAATCTCAACTTCACCTTTAACTTGATGGGTCGGAAAAGGTCGATTTCCGGTGGGAATTGCGATCGGCGTATCGAGCAAATTCATGACGCGGTTAATCGATGCCATAGCTCGCTGATATTGATCCAAAGTCTGTCCCAACTGCGTAAACGGCCACAGCAACCGTTGAATAATGAACACCATAAATCCATACGTTCCAACCGATAGCCGACCATTTGCCGCTTCAAGTCCGCCGAGAAATAAGGTGGCAGTGAATCCAATCAGAATGACAAATCGAATCAACGGCACAAATGCAGCAGAAAGCGCGATCGCTTTTCGGTTACTGCGTCGATAGGCTTCACTCTCAATGCCAACGCGTTCGAGTTCATAATCCTCAGCCGTAAAGCTTTTAATCGTGGCAATGCCCGACAAATTATTTGCCAATCTTGCGTTGATCAAGCCTGATTTCTGCCGCACATCAGCATAGCGAGGGGCAAGCATCTTCTGAAACACCAACGTGCCCCAAATAATGAATGGAATCGGCAACATTGCCAGCCATGAAACCGAAGGCGCAAAGGCAATGAACGTTCCACCGACGAGCAATACTGTCGTGAAGAATTGCAGAATCTGATTTGCACCACTATCGAGAAAGCGCTCAAGCTGATTGATATCGTCATTGAGAATGGCAAGTAAATTGCCTGTTGTCTCAGTTTCAAAAAAGCTTAGCTCTAACTCTTGCAAATGTTGATAGGCATCGAGCCGCAAATCATGCTGCATGGTTTGGGCGAGATCTCGCCATTGTCGATCGTAGAAATATTCAAACAGGGATTCTAAGCCCCAAATTAATAAAGTCAGGAATGAAATGACCGTCAATTGTCCTGGAATGCTTTTTACCCCAAGTTGAGCAATCCAAGATTGATCCCGCTTGACGACAATATCAACTGCAATCCCAATCAGATAAGGAGGAGCAAGGTCAAATGTCTTATTGAGAACAGAGTTGATGCTAGCTTGTAGTGCTGAAGCACGGTAAATGCGATCGTAGTTAAACAACCGTTGCAGTGGGTGAGGCTTCTTCTGAGTCATAGCAACGTGATTTTAGGAAATCTCACCATACTACAACTTGTGGTATTCATTTCAACAAACGAAATTTCAACAAACAAAAAAATGGAGAGATGCAGTCGCTACATCTCTCCGAAGATTCTTCATGGAGAAAACTTGTGATTGACAATGCTATTGCTGCATTGAAGGAGCCGAGAAAATCCGACTGCTCAATGGCACTCTGGCTTGCGTCTTTTGAGCAACGGGTTTCACCACATCGGATTGTGATACGAGAACTGGCTGTTCCTGCTTTGGAGCCTCTTTCTGCACGACAACCTGCTGATTCTCAGAAACAGGTTGTTTGGCTTCAGGAGCCGTCTCAGCCACTACCGGATTGACCATCGCACCTGCAAAACCCAAAAAGACAATTGAACGCAAGAGTGAAGAAGACATAATCAGCGTGGGAAATGGATGCTCACACCGTAGCCCGTCTCCCTAGTCGATCGCGTTGAGCACTTCCACTGATTTTCTTGTGAAGAACTGATAAACCTAGAAGGCGAAAGTTGTCCGGACGACCCCTGTCACAAACGAATCGCTATCCGGTGTATGTCCAGGTTGAATGATCCAGATCAGTCCAGGAGTCACGCTGATATTGTTATTCAACTGCCAACGGTAGAACGCTTCAACATGCGTCGTCGTTCCAGGTTGTCCACCTGAGCGACCCAATCCAGTATTGAGTGAATCTGGAATATTACTGCCGATGGGTAAAGTGCTATGCGTAATTTTCGGTGGCTGTCCTACATACAGACCTCCCAGATTTCCTTTGCCAAACAGATCCGGGAAATTCAAGTAGACCATATAATTCGTTGTCTCAACTCGACCCGATTCACCCGGAATGTAAGAGTTGGTATAGCCAAACCATCCTCCCAGATTTAGCCGTGGATTGATTTGCCAGTTTACCGTTCCCCCAACTGCATTAGTTTGAGTAGGGGCAGAACTTCCGCGTACCGGATCGATCGCTGTTAGTTGAGCATCCCCCACAAAATTAAGCAACTGACCATTCGGAGAATAGTTGTTGATGTAGTACAGGGCAACATCGACTTGATCGGTCGGAGTTACAGCAAGCTGGACACCTGCTGTATTGTGTCCTTTGCCGCCAATTGAGTTAGGGAAGAATCCAGGAATATTGGTGGAGTAAATAGCCTGCAAACTTGCCCGCTTGGCAAATTGCCAATCAAAAGCAACGCCACCCCGACCAAAGCCAATATTCAAAATCGGATTACGCTGAGCAAAGTAGGAAACCGGGCCTGTAAATGCTCCTTCAGCTCGATTAGGTCCTCGAAATGCCAAACTGCTGTAAATGCCTTCTGTTCCAACCATCCCGACCAATTTGTCCGTGACCATGAAGTGATATTTTAAGTCACTGATATAAAGCGGAAATCCACCTAGGTCATAGCCAACTCGACCATCATTGGTGAGCCGAGGATCGCCGTTTCCATTTTGCTGCCATAGTGCGAAGTAGAGAAAATCGCGCGGGCTGAACTGCGTGGTGAAAGACAGATAGTTGTTTGTGATGACATTAAAATTCGTTCCTGGATCATCGGTATCCCGTTGCCCATCTCTGGGATTACGATCGCCCCGATTGGGTGTCCTTCCCTGTACGCCAATGACCGAAAATCCATTCATTTTGGTCGTGGTCGAAAACTGTTGAGATTCGAGCTTTGCAGTGCGTGCTTCTAGAGTGTCAACCTTACCTCGAAGTGCAGTTAACTCCGATGAGAATTGAGTTTGCAGCGTTTTCAGTTTCTCTAAGTCTTCCTGCTTGACCAAATCAGCGGTGCTAGCCGCAATCAGTTCATTCACACGATCAAGACAAGCATTCAAGCCTGCTGCAAATTCGTACCGAGTCAGGGCGCGATTGCCGCGAAAGGTTTTGTCAGGATAGCCTGCAATACAACCATAGCGCTCGACTAGAGACTGCAATGCCTGAAATGCCCAATCGGTCGGCTGAACATCGGTTAACTGAGAAACAGAAGTGACCTGATCTAATTCTGTTGCTTCAGGTGCTTCCGGCTCTCCTGCGATTGCAGGAAACGAAATGAAGCTCAGCAATAAACCGACAAGCAGACGATCGCGCAAACGTTGAGACATGATTGGAGAAGAACTCAATGATGCTCATCAATCTACGGATTTCCTCAGGGTTTCAATCCGTAATCTTGCCCAGGATTTTTATGTTCGTAGAAAACGCGAGAAATTTTACGCAAAAAAAAACTCGCCCTCATTGAGAGCGAGTTGAATTGAAATTGATTTAGCCGCCAGCGATCGCCGGAATGATGCTGACTTCATCGCCGTCTTTCAGCGTCGTATTCTCGTTATCGAGAAAGCGAATGTCTTCGCTGTTGACATAGAAGTTGACGAAGCGGCGGAGTTTGCCTTGTTCGTCTACGAGACGAGCCTTGATGCCCGGACAGCTCGATTCGAGCGATTCTAACAATCCACTGATCGTATCGGCACTGCATTCAACAGTCGCTTGATCGTTGGTAAGTTTTTGCAAAGGGGTGGGAATGAGGACTTTGACAGCCATAGTTCAGAAAATGCGTAAAAAGAACAGAAATTAATTAAACCAAAACTTGTTGCCACTCTAAGCGATCGAGGGTGCGAGATCTTTCTAAAGCACGCTCAAAGCTTTCCAGCTTCGGCTCGATCGTTAAGGGTTCACCGACGTAACCTTGAACCGCTTCTTGCGTCTTCAAGCCGTTACCCGTGATGTAAACCACAGTTGTTTCATCAGGATTGATCTTACCGGCTTCAACCAATTTCTTCAGAACTGCGATCGTGGTTCCACCTGCGGTTTCTGTGAAAATGCCTTCAGTTTCAGCCAAGAGTTTGATGCCATCTACAATTTCCGCGTCGGTGACCGATTCGATATTTCCATTGGTCTTCCGAGCAATATCAACGGCATAAACGCCATCTGCCGGATTTCCAATTGCGATCGATTTTGCGATTGTGTTCGGCTTAACCGGAGAAATGAAGTCTCTGCCTTCTTGGAATGCTTTTGCGATCGGAGAACAGCCTTCAGCTTGTGCACCACTAAACCGCACTGCTTTTTCTTCGACCAATCCCACTTCGACGAATTCGTTGAAGCCTTTGTAGATCTTGGTGAACAACGAGCCAGAAGCGAGAGGAGCCACAATATGATCCGGCAATTGCCAGCCGAGTTGCTCGATCACTTCGTAGCCCAAGGTCTTCGACCCTTCTGAGTAATAAGGACGCAAGTTGATATTGACGAAGCCCCAGCCGTGAGTGTTTGCCACTTCAGAGCAGAGACGATTCACTTGGTCGTAGTTGCCATGAACTGCCATCAGGGTTGGGTTGTAGATCAGCGTTCCGAGAACTTTACCCGCTTCTAAGTCAGAAGGAATGAATACACAGCAATCTAAACCTGCGTGAGCCGCGATCGCTGCTGTTGAATTTGCCAAATTGCCAGTACTTGCACAGGAAACCGTCGTAAAGCCCAATTCGCGCGCGCGGCTCAATGCTACTGAAACGACGCGATCCTTAAAGCTGAGCGTCGGCATATTAACCGCATCATTCTTGATAAACAGCTTTTTCAGACCTAACCGACGTGCCAAACGATTTGCTTGAACCAGGGGAGTCATTCCGGTTCCGACATCAATCACATTGTCAGTTTCGACAGGCAAGAACTGACGATACCGCCAAATCGAGTTCGGGCCTGCTTCGATCGTTTCACGAGTGACCGTTTTGCGGAGCCAATCGTAGTCGTACTTCACTTCCAACGGGCCAAAGCACAATTCACAAACGTGAGTCGCTTTCGGTTCATATTCTGCGCCACACTCTTTACACTTCAGTGCTTCAAACGCAGATTGGCTGGAACGGGTTTTAGAATACGTTGCGGTCATCTCTCGAAACTCCCTAACTGCAAGCTTTTTATCGTTTGACTGTGATTTCGTTTGAAATCGTAGCACGGCAAAAATACGGAGTCAAACATACCCGACAAATTTTATCGGGTATAGCTCAACCGCCGCTCACAGGCGGGATCAAGACAATTTCGTCACCATTTTGCACAACGGTGTCCGGTTCGACAAATTGCAGGTTTACACCGAACCGAGTAATTTCTTTGAATGCAGAAAGCTCCGGGTGATCCAGGATTAAGCGATCGCAAATCTGCTCCACCGTTTGCCCAGTCGGGATTTCCAATGAGAGTTCGGGTACGCCATACGCATCCTGATATGCCGCAAAAAGTTTCACGGTTACGGTAATTGAATTATTCATTTCAGCAAAATTTACAAACGCTTGTTCAAAATCAGGCAGAAAAGATCAATCTAAAGATGACGATCCTCGCCCTTCTCTGAGTATGACGTACTGTATTAACCCGGATTGCCCCCAGCCTCAAAATCCAGATGGACTAGACTCCTGCCAAACTTGCGGTACAACATTAATCGACCGCCTCAGAGGGCGCTATCGCATTCTCGAACCCCTGGGGCAAGGGGGATTTGGGAAAACATTTTTGGCAGCAGATGACGATCGTCTTGGAACTCGCTGCGTCATTAAACAATTTTCTCCGCAACTTAAGGGCACAAAAGGACTAGAGAAAGCGATTCAATTATTTGAGCAAGAAGCGGTTCGCCTGCATGAACTGGGCGAACATCCGCATATTCCGACGCTGCTGGCATATTTTGAGCAAGACCAACGCTTATATCTCGTTCAGCAATTTATTGAAGGATCAACGCTCTCTCAAGAATTGAACAAAAACGGTCCTTTCAGCGAACAGAAGATTCGCGAGGTGCTGGTGCGGCTGTTACCGCTGTTGAAGTTCGTTCACGATCGCAATGTGATCCACCGCGATATTACCCCTGCCAATATCATTCGTCGCAATATTGACGGGCGCTTAGTGTTAATCGATTTTGGAATTGCGAAGGTGCTCTCAGAAGAGAATGCCAGCAAGCCTGGAACTAAAATTGGCACAGAGGGGTATGCGCCGATCGAACAACTTCGTAATGGCAAAGCTTATCCAGCGAGTGATCTCTATAGCTTAGGTGCAACCTGTCTCTATTTATTAACGCAGGTGCGTCCTGAAGAATTGCATGATCCGCTCTCTGGTAAATGGTTGTGGCGTGAACGCTTAGCCAGTCATGGCGGCGGTATTAGTGAAAATATTGGGCAGATTCTCGATCGCATGTTGAAGGATTTAGTCAGCGAACGGTATCAAACTGCTGATGAAGTTATGCACGATTTACGCATGGCACTCTCAAAACCTGCGGTCGGTGCGGCTCCTCAGACTTCAATCCCCAGCCGTGGCAAAAGCATTCATCTTTCGGCGATCGCGTATCCTGCAACTCAACCGCCTGCTGACCTCCCATCTCCCTTATCTGCACCGCAAAGAGTTTCAACACCCCCGCCCCCGCCGTCTCTGCCTCTCAGCGCGACGCGACACTCTGGGATTCCGAAACCTCAGCCAAGAAAATGCTTCTACACGCTGACAGGTCACACCTCATGGGTCGTATCGCTTGCCATCAGTCCCGATCGTCGCACGCTTGTCAGTGGCAGCTTAGACGATCGCATTATGCTCTGGGATTTAACCACGGGCGAACGCTTAGGAACTCTAACCGGGCACAAAAACTCGATTAATTCACTGGCTTTTAGTCCTGATGGGCGAACGTTAATTAGCGCGAGCGATGACGACTCGATTAAAATGTGGCGACTGCCCACTGGGGAAATGATTCGATCGCTCCAAGGTCATTTGCGCGATGTGAACTCGATCGCAGTCAGCCCGGATGGGAGCTTTTTTGCCAGTGGTAGCGAAGATCGCTCGATTGGCATCTGGCGAATGAATACAGGTGAAATGATTCACAGTTTTACAGGCTTGTCTGGCATGGTGAAAACCGTAGCAATTAGTCCGAATGGGCAAATTTTGGCAAGTGGTGGATTGAACAATCTCGTCAAACTATGGAATCTGATCACAGGGCAACCTGTCAGAGAATTAGCAGGACATCAAAATTCGATCACCTCGATCGTGATCAGTTCAGATGGTAAACATTTAGTCAGCGCCAGCAAAGATAGAACGATTAAAATTTGGGAACCCAATACTGGGCAAGTTGTGCAAACTTTAACCGGGCATTCGGACATCATTAACTCGGTCGCAATTACGCCCGATAGTAAGACGCTCATTAGCGGTAGCAACGATAAAACCGTGAAATTGTGGAATCTTAATACTGGTGATCTAATTTGCACTCTGACGGATCATTCTCATTCTGTAAATGCGATCGCGATGAGTAGTGATGGTCAATGGTTTGCCAGTGGCAGTTCTGACAATACAATTAAAGTCTGGCAAACATTTCCCTGATGCCAAAAATGAGACGTAGGGATGAGCACCGATCGCCTTGGTTTCGATTACGCTAAAACTATTCGCTTCGATTCCGATCCTCTTATCCTTTCCCGGAACTCTAAATCGATGGATGCAGCTAGAAGCCCGCTTCGACGAATTGACTACTTGTTGCGTAAGGCTGACTATGTGAATTGGCATCGCCAGCAGAGTAATCGCCAAATTCTGCGATCGCAACAGGGATTTAGTGATGTAGAACCGTCTCGCCCAAGAGCTTGCCGAGGCTGTGCAAATTATCACGGGGTTGCCTACGGCTATAGCCGCGAGAGCCGCACTGCATTAGTCTGCGGATTTCATCCCTATGGCTGGCTAGACAGTTCAGATTGCCCAGATTGGCAGGAAATTCGCTGATGGATAAAGTCGAAGAGTTGGTGTGCAAGTTCTAGTTTTGTACAGGGTGGAATCGCAACTTGTCGTCCAGTGCGATCGATGAACACCGCTTGATTCGTCTCGCTTCCAAATCCACTATTGGGCTGATCAATCGGATTTGCAACGATGACATCTAAGTTTTTACGGTGCAGTTTTTCGAGTGCAGGGGTGACAAAATCTCCGGTTTGCGCGGCAAATCCAATCAAGTGTTGATTCGGGCGTTTCAAGGTTGATAGCTCTGCCAGAATGTCAGGAATGGGAACGAGGTCTAACGTCTCTGGTAATTGACTTTTCGGCAACTTAGCATCGCTGTAAAAATTAGGTTTGACATCCCCGACCGCAGCAGACATAACAATATAATCTGCACTGCTAAAGTTCTGTTTCATCGCTTGCTGCATGTCTTGTGAAGTCGTGACCGGAATGCACTGAATCGAGCGGAGGGGAGCGAGTAAATGCGAGTCGATTGGCGCGTGGACGAGTGTCACTTCTGCGCCTCTGTGTAATGCTGCTTGTGCGATCGCAATTCCCATTTTTCCAGTTGAAGGATTGCCGATAAATCGCACTGGATCAAAGTGTTCTCGCGTTCCGCCTGCACTAACGAGAATCTGTTTGCCCGTTAAATCTCGATCGTGAGTCTGTAAGAGCGATCGAATTTGTAGCAGTAATTCTTCTGGCTCTGCCATGCGTCCCGTGCCGACACGATCGCACGCGAGAATTCCTTCTCCGGGAGCAGCAGAGTGATAGCGTGTGTCAGACAACAGTTCGCGCCAATTGCGTTGGGTCGATCGCTGTTCCCACATGTCGGTATTCATCGCAGGAGCGAGCAATATCGGACAGGTTGAAGCGAGAACTGTATTCGTGAGTAAATTGTCTGCAAGTCCATAGGTTAACTTTGCTAGTGTATTTGCCGTCAAAGGTGCGATCAGAAACAGATCTGCCCATTCGCCTAATTCGATATGCAACGGACGAGGATTTGACGCATTCCAAAACATTTGATCGGTGTAAGCAGGATTGCGGCTCAACGTTGCAAACGTCAGAGGTGTGACAAAGGCTTGAGCCGAATCGGTGAGAATCACGCGCACCTCAATTTGCTCTTTAGCTAGGGCTGAAACCACATGACAGACTTTGTAAGCTGCGATTCCGCCGCCCACACCGATTAGAACTCGTTTTGGTATCTCACTCATTTTGTGATGACTAATTGTGATGATTCAGTAGATGGGCGTAATTCAACATCTGCTCGGCATCTGCTCGGCAAGTTCTCTCGCTTCGTTGCTCACCCGCCCCGGAATGAATTCGGGGCTAGCGGTGCGAAGTCCGCTCCGGGACTAACAGCCAATGAAAACGCTTTCTTCAGTGGGTTTCAACCCAGTTCGCACGGTTAGCCCTGGAATTCTATTCCGGGGCGGGGCGCAAACGAGAGCGACTCTCTTCCCATTTCATCTTCCTAACTTATGTCCAGTCATCATCGTCCCAAACATCTGAAGTGGAGGACTGCGATCGCTGAGATTGAGGTTGAGGTTGAGGCGCTTTCACTTCTGGTTTTGTTTTAATTTCTGGCTTCTTGGATGGTTCCATTTCCCAATCGTCCCAGGGATCAGGATCAGAAGAAGGTGCCGTGTACGGCTCGGTTTCTTCCAAGGCAATTTCTTCGACAAATTCATAGGTCTGTTCGGCAACTGATAGCGCTTTTTCTTTTAATCGACGCGCCTTTTCACGAGCCAGTTCAGCCAGCGATTTCACTTCTTGGCTGACTTGTTGCGTAACTTGCGATCGCTCTTCTTTTAGGCGATCTTTTACCTTCGAGAATTTCTCCTGAACGCCACCTCGGTACACCGCAAACGATTCGACTGATTCTTGAGGCACAAGCACCCGCTGATTGCCAAATCGCAGAATATAGTTTGCTGGCAACAGATAAACGCTGCCGACAATGCCGCCCCACCCATCCGATACATAGAGATAATGTTGAATCTCGCCCGTTTCGAGATCGAATAAATAATCCACAATTCGACCGACCTGATCGCCTCGATCTGTCCAAACCTCGGAGCCAACAAGCGATTCGAGCTTTTTCACTTTCTCGGCATCAGTTTCAACAGGCGCAGAATTGACCAAAACGCCGTTACTGCCGATCGTGTCCAACTGATCGAGATTAAACGCCGTTTTCTTACTGCCAAGCCAACCCGACTTGCAAATAAATCCAAGCACCCGATGCACTTTCGGATACATCCAAAGCACTTCGATCTGTCCTAGCTCTTGCATCGAACCGCGATCGAGGACAGTCTGATTCAGAACCTCACTTTGCCGAACGATCTCCGCCATATCTTGCCAAAACGCTGCTATTTCTTAGAGTTTATCTCGCAAATGCCAAAAATGTCGCTTGACATAAGCATGTTACATTTTGCATACTAGTTAACTGGCTATTAATTCATGCTCGGATCAGGTATTGGCAACTGCGATTCTCGACGATCGCGACCTGTACGGCGCTTATCAGGATAAACTCATGGCTCACGCAATTATCGAAATCGCAGGACAGCAAATTCGGGTTGAACCGAGTCGTTTTTATGATGTGAACCGTCTCGTCGGAGATGTAGACTCGCAGCTCGAAATCGATCGTGTCTTGTATGTGAATAACGCAGGCGAAGTTAGCATCGGTGCACCCGTTGTAGAAGGGGCAACCGTTCAGGCAACGATTTTGCGTCACATGCGCGGACGTAAAGTTCTCGTCTACAAGATGAAACCGAAAAAGAAAACCCGCAAAAAACGCGGTCATCGTCAAGAACTCACCCGCATCATGATCGATTCGATCACGGTCGGTGGAACCGCGATTGATACCAAAGATCAGCCGCGCGGTTAGTCTAGTCAATACAAGCACGAATTTCAGAGGAAATCATGGCTCATAAGAAAGGTACAGGAAGTACAAGAAACGGACGCGATTCTAACGCTCAGCGCTTAGGCGTGAAGCGTTACGGTGGTCAGAAGGTTTTGGCTGGAAACATCTTGGTTCGTCAGCGCGGAACCAAAGTGCATCCAGGTAACAATGTCGGACGCGGTAGCGATGATACCCTGTTCGCATTGATCGAAGGTGAAGTGAAATTTGAGCGCTTGGGCAAGAGCCGCACGAAAGTGAGCGTTTACCCTGTTTCGGCATAGATCGAAATCTGAGGATATTGAAAAGCCGCCTAAAATTTAGGCGGCTTTTTTGGTGTTGATGCTGGCTAGATTCTAAACAGGTGCTGTGACTGCGGGGACAGCAATGATGGATAAATCTACTCGTTCGTTTGCGGGTTGAGTCACATCAACGCGGACATTTGGGCCGAAGAATGAAGTCATTTTTTCAATCTTTTTCTGCCACATTTCCAGGGTAATAAAGGGCGAATCGAATTCGAGAATCATGGCGTAGGCTCCGTCGATATTCTCTTCGCGGATGCCAATGATTGTGGGTCGATCGTCATCGGTCGGAGCAAGACCCAAAAATTTCAGAGCACTGTCTAAATGTGCTTCTTGCCCATAGCGATACCGAGTCAGGTCATCAAAGATTTGCTTTTGGGTGTCGGTCGCTTGGGTCGCTTTGAGTGCTTCTACTTCGGAAGTTGTGGGAATCGTCAGAGGCACGGGGCGAAGTTCAGTAATTTTGAGCGCTACGCCGCCTAGGAGTAACGGAATTCCATAGAAGAAGCCAATCATGTTGAGCGCTGCATAATTGAGCGCGTAGGCGGTAAATCCGATGATTGTGATGATGGCTCCTCCACCGAGGCACAACGCAGCCAAAGGAGGCAATCGACGAAGTAGCGATGACATAAGACGAGTTTTTTGCAAAGTTTGTTAACTTTTATTATCACCGCTTTCGGGAACGTGCAGCAAAGCGGATTGATTCTCGATCGCAGATTTACACAGGTTTACGTTTCTGCCCTTCGGAACGCAGGATCTTTTACCCTAGAAACTGTATTCAAAATGATGATTTCAATATGACTCGTGCTGTAATTAAGTTCTCGTCTGAAGATTGCGGAATTTGCCACAAAATGTCGTTCTATGACCAGAAAGTGGTGGAAGAATTGGGCTTAAGCTTTGTGGATGTGAAAATGCAGGATACCGCAACTTATCGGATGTATCGCAAGATTTTGTTGGCGCAATATCCGGATAAGGCGGATATGGGATGGCCGACTTACATTATTTGTGATTCGCCAGAAGCAGAATTTAAGATTTTGGGTGAAGTCAAAGGCGGACATCCCAAAGGCGAGTTCCGCAGTCGATTGCAAGCGATTTTGGCGGAATCGAATTAGTTAGGTTTCGGCTACGCTTAGGGATGGTTTAGTTACGCTTAGAGGATGTTTAAAAGGTAGTCGTTGAGACGCATTCGCCCGCCCCGGAATGGAATTCCAGGGCTAACTGTGCGAAGTCCTTTAAAAGGACTGCATTGCTCAAGCCTCTGGTTAGTCCAGTTTAGGGGACTTCGTTTTGGTAGCCCTGAATTACATTGCGGGATAGCAAGGCGAGCGAAGAGGCTTTTTATACCTTTAAAGCATCCTCTCAAATCGCGCAGCATCTCAAGTTTTTTGGATGCTGCGCGTCGTTGAAACGTATTTCAAGCTGTGTTTTAGAGCAATTCAAACGTTTTCACTTCGAGAATCTGTCCGACCATTGCAAAACTCATCACATCATCGCGAATCTCGCCGTCAACTTTGACTTTCAGACCCGCTTTTTGCAAGTCTTTCGGCGGTTTATGCAATTCGTAGGTTTTCCCGTCTTCGGCATCGATCGCCCAAGTTCCGGTTCCAAATCCTTTTCGCTGAATCACGCCTGTTACTGTCATACCCATCGATCCTTCGGTTTCAACGCTAAGCGAGCTAAGCTAAAACAGAGCAGTGCATTGATGCTCAAATAAGCACGTCCAATCCATCCGTCACCAAGCCACATGACTTGCGGATCGACGATCGCGCTAATTCCTAAGCAAGCCGCAACCCCGATCGTTGCTCCGATCGCGAACGGTTTCCCCCAGGAATGACCTAACAATAGCGCAAGCAGCAGAAATGGAATCAGCACACTCGCAGAAATCGGGTTTAGGGCTGCACTACCTTGAACAGCACTGCCTAACTCTGGAAGCGAACTTCCCAAAATCCGGAACGGAAATTGCGGCAGGTCAAATAAATAGAAGCCTTTGAGCAAGAACAAACCAGAGCTACCCGCGACTAAACCAGAACCCATTGCCCAACTCCAGTTGAAGGGGAAATAGACCCGCAGGAACCAGGCAAGTAGGTAAGAGCCAAGCACCATCGCAATTTTAGGCAACAGCGCAACTACGCCACCATCAATCCAGAATCGCGGATTGAGATAGCCATTATCTCGCAACCATCGGAAAAAATCGTTAAAGGTAATTTTGCCGTGTAGTGCAAGCTTTACAGCCGCCGCTGCATCTAATTTTCCAGCTCCGTAATGATTGAGATCATCGGATTCTACTTTGCGTGCAGATTGCTTGAGAACTGCTAAGACTTCATCTGGATTGTCTACACCTGCTGCTTTGATCAAGGCTGCTACGCCTGCTGCATGAGGAGCGGCCATACTTGTGCCCTGGAAAGCTGCAAAGACGGATTCTCCTGTTTCTGGATTGAATGTATTTTGCAGAATGCCACCCGATTCTCCTTGCTCAGTTGAGCCACCTGGAGCCGCAATATCAACGCCTGCACCAAAGTTAGAATAGGGGGCTTTGGCTCCCGAAGCATCAAGGGCGGCAACTGCGATCGCATGGGGATATCGCGCTGGATAATCGGCTGCATTACGATTCGAGTTTCCGGCAGCAGCGATGACGACGACCCCTTTACTGTGGGCATAGTCGATCGCATCTCGCATCACTACGCTTTCACCGCCTCCACCTAAACTGAGGTTAATCACATCTGCTTTGTTATCTGCGGCAAATCGAATTGCTTCAGCAATGTCTGCAACCGTTCCGCCTCCAAAAGAACTGAGAACTTTGAGCGGCATAATATTGGCTTCGTAAGCAATTCCAGCCACGCCAAAATTGTTATTGGTCGATTGTGCGATCGTGCCTGCTACGTGAGTTCCATGCCCGTTATCATCTGCGGCATTTTCTTGATCGTTGACGAAATCGAAGCCTTTGACAAAATTCGTTTTTTCTAAATCAGGAACTTTTGATACTCCGGTATCAATCACGGCAACAGTTACACCCCGCCCTTTTGTCTCAATCCAAGCTTGCTCAATTCCGATGTTATGCATATTCCACTGTTTGCTGTACATCGGATCGTTTGGAGCCTGACTCGCCCGTGGTTCTGAAGTTGAACCGACGAATTTTCGAGATTCGCCGTCTGGAATACGATAGATATAATCTGGCTCGATCGCTTCGGTATAGCGTTTCAGATCAGATTTTCTCAAAGCATCTAGCAGTGATTTATCACCTTTAACGATGTAGAGATGTTCTGGTTTAGAGAACTGGCTATTGAATTGAGGACGAACCTTATAAGTTTGTGCGATCGCGTTAATCTGCTGCTGAATGTCTGTCTCTGCAATATCTTCGCGAAAATCGAGAACAATCTGATCGTAAGTTCCTTGGGTTGCCAAGCCGGGAAACTGTGCAATTGTCCACCCCAATCCAACCAGAAATAGGGCGATGATCAGGAGTTTTTTCATACTTAGAAATCGTGCTTGCGATCCAACGATAGCGAATCAACTCTGCCCTTGGGGAGACAAAATCGTAAAGAGTAGTAAAGCTGTGGCAGGATGAAGGGTGTCGATCGTGCGTTTACGTTATGATTCACGGACTGTTATGGTTTCCTTTACTTGCGGTATTCATCGGCTTGGCGTATGCCGGATGGAATGAATATCAAACTCTAGAAACGTATCGACGCTGGGCAGACCCGTTTCAACGGGCGAAGTATGATATCTATTCCGTTTTAGGACAGCAAGGCGAAACGCTGATTTTCGGTAAGGCTTCTCGGAAAGAGATTCAAGAAATCGAAACGTTCTCACTCAAAGCAGTCAAAAGTATTCAATTACAGGTAAACGGGCAAACGGTTGATATAGCAGCACCTCCTGAGAAAGGCAAGCAGATTGTATTGAAGTTTCAATTGGGCGATCGAGCGATCAAAGTACCGTTTACCAATGTCAAACTCGCAGCAAAATGGGGCGAAGTTTTGACAAAAGACTGGCAAGAATTGAACTCTTAATATGCAGCAGGTATCCGAAAATTTTAATGCAATCACATCTTGCTCATGAGCTTTGATAGAAATGTTTGTGTGCCTAATTGACTGACAAATCTTTCTCATCTCGCATTGCTTATACGCGCGATCTCATTTTCCCGCACGAGGTTGAAACCCCGTGCTTGCCGGATAAAGTCTCTGAAGAGACTGCCTCTCTGAGCTATTGGCTAGGTTCGGGAGTCCCTTAAGGGAGTTCGCACCGTTCGCACCGGATTCAAAACCCGGTGCGGGACAGAAACGCAGTCTAGACCTGGGTGCTCAAATTTCTACGATCATACTGGCTTGCGAACTGATTACACTAGAGCGATATCTTGAAACAACAATCAGTATGACTGACACTACAGTTAATCCTCTCACATACGATGTCGAGCAAGCAGTTTTAGAGCGCTACGAAGCAGGAGCGCGACAGCCTCAGGCTGCACTCTGTTGTCCGACTGATGGCTATGAGAGTCGCTACTTAGAGATTTTGCCGCAAGAAATTATCGAGAAAGACTACGGCTGTGGCGATCCGACACGATACGTGAATGCAGGCGAAGTCGTGGTTGACTTGGGATCTGGGGCTGGAAAAAATTGCTACATTCTGGCGCAGAAAGTCGGTGAAAGTGGGCGAGTGATTGGCGTTGATTTTAATGATGAAATGCTAGGCTTGTCGCGCAAATATCTTGCACCGATGAGCGAGAAGCTTGGCTATCAGAATGTGGAATTCGTGAAAGGTAAAATTCAGGATCTAGCATTGAACTTAGACTTAGTTCAAGCTTGGCTGGAAAAGACCCCCATTACTTCGGTCGGGCAAATTGCAGCATTTGAAGCAGAATGCGATCGCTTACGCCAATCTCAACCCCTGATTTCAACCGATAGCGTTGATGTTGTCATTTCCAATTGTGTTTTAAATCTGGTGCGTCCTCAAGATAAAAAACAATTGTTTCAGGAGATCTTTCGAGTTCTCAAACGCGGGGGACGAGCTGTAATCTCTGACATTGTTTGTGATGAAGCTCCGACAGCCAAGATTCTAAATGATCCTGAATTGTGGAGCGGCTGTATTGCTGGAGCCTTTCGAGAGAATGAGTTTCTCCAAATGTTTGAGCAAACTGGATTCTATGGCATTGAGATTTTGGCAAGGCAGAGTGAGCCTTGGCAAGTGATTGATGGTGTGGAATTTCGATCGCTGACAGTTCAAGCTTTCAAAGGGAAAGAAGGTGAATGTTTAGACCGCAATCAAGCGGTAATCTATCGTGGCCCTTGGAAAGCGGTACAAGATGACGATGGACATACGCTACAGCGTGGAGAACGCATGGCAGTCTGTGATAAGACTTTCCATATCTATACCAATCCAAAAGGGGCTTATCATGCCGATATTATTGCGATCGCACCTTATGAAGAAGTCCCATTAGATTCAGCGCCGCCCTTTCCTTGTACGAAAGACATGATTCGTGATCCAAAGCAAACGAAAGGATTGAACTATAACGTGACGACCGAAAGCGGTGATTGCTGTAGTCCACAAAGCTGTTGTTGAATGAAATCACCTTAAGCAACCTTAATCGTTCAAGTTGGCTAGCTCTGCTCAGTTTAGCTCTGCTCAACGGCTGTTGTGAGCAGAGCTAAACTATCGCTTAATCCTGCTCAAATACTTTCCCCAATGCAGCAGGTGGAGTACTCCGAATCAATTCCGAAGCTGTGCGATCGAGAGGTGAAGGTAGAGCTTTCAACACTCTTTCCACCCATTCGCTCGAAGTCAAAACCAACAGCACAATCATCAGCAAAAATGGCGCAACAGTGAACACTTGCGTCGGAACATCAGGAATTGTACTTTGAGCGACCCCAGCTAGAGATTGCAAAATGCCAAACAGGTAGCAGCTAATCGCCACTCTTAAAGGATTCCAACCACCAAAAATGACGATCGCTAAAGCAACCCAACCATATCCGGCAGTATGTAACTGGCTCCAACCCGCTTTGAAATTCAGCGAGAATGCTGCTCCTGCAATGCCCATGAATGCACCGCCCACCAAAGTATAGATGTAGCGCATCAAAACAACATTTGTACCTCTAGCGAAGGCAGCATTCGGCTGTTCTCCGATCGCTCTCAGCATCAATCCGGCACGAGTCCGATAGAAGTAGATCCAGGCAAACGCGATCGCGAAATAGCTCAAATAAACGAGCAAATCACTCTGAAAGAAAAGCTGCCCAATCAAGGGAATGTCTTGCAGCAATGGAATTTTAAAACTGGGAACCGTCGGTCCTGGAATTCGGACAAACGGATTTCCTAGAAATGACGATAAGCTCGCTCCCAACAATGCCAACACAAACCCGATCGCAACTTGAGACTGTTTCAGCGTCAACGCTCCAAACGCAACAATGAATGCGATAGCGGCTCCAACACATGCCGCTCCTGTAAAGCCTGCGATCAAACTGGGAATTGTACCCGCGTCTTCGAGCGTTTTCGCCATCGCAAATCCGGTCATTGCACCCATTAAAATCGTGCCTTCAGCCGAGAGATTGATCACTCCCGCTCGTTCTCCGATCGTTTCGCCCAGGCAAGCAAAAACAAGCGGAGTAGAAGTCGCGATCGCAGTTGCAAAAATCGGAATCAGTTGAGCTGCATCCATGGATTTCAAACCTTTTTGCTCACTGTATCATCCTTTCAAAGTGTCACTTTGTCGTAAATTTCAGCGATCGACAAGGTGACATCGATTGATTTCAGTTTAATTTCAGTGTCTTGATCGTCAAACTGATCAATTTGCCAGTGTTTTGGTTGAGTTTTGTAGAAATGATCGATCGCGATCTGGCTTTGATCAATCAAGAGATATTCCTGAAAAGACGGAATCGATTGATAAAGTCTGAACTTATCTTCTCGATCAAATTCTTCTGTAGATTCCGATAAGACTTCAATAATAATCTGTGGATTTGTAACCGTTGTTTTGCGATTCTGATAGTATTCTGGTTCTCCAGCAGTCACCATAATGTCTGGATATCGAAACTTTTGGGAAGTTGGAACCCAAACTTTCAAATCTGAAATAAATACTTCAAACCTCTGTCCTCTTAACCCGATTGTTAAAGCAGTACAGAGATTCCGACAGATGCGATTGTGATTTGCAGTTCCACCTGTCGTTGGGGTAATCACTCCGTTATCGTATTCGCTTCTAAATTCAGCGTTTGTTTCTAGATCAAGATACTCTTCTGGTGTGTAAAGACGCTGTTCTTGTGCGGTAGCTCCGCTGTACGAAGTGGTCGCTTGAGTCATCAGAAATGCTCCAAATCCATGAATTGATTCTATCAATCACAAAGAGAATGCCTGCTAGATCGCTTGAACTTCTCCAAGCGATCTAGCAGGCATTAAATTTTGGTTCAAAATTCAATTTAGAACAAACCGAGCGTCAAACCTTGGCTGACGGGCATAATTGCACCAATTCCAAGCCACATGGTCACAAAGGTTCCAAACAAGAACACTGCCATCGCCACAGGACGACGGAAGGGATTTTGGAATTTGTTGACGTTTTCGATGAACGGAACGGCAATCAAGCCTAAAGGTACAGATCCCATCAAGACCACACCCAAGAGCTTGTTCGGCACGAGGCGCAGAATATTGAAAACAGGATACAGATACCACTCAGGCAGAATTTCCAGCGGAGTTGCGAAGGGATTTGCAGGTTCACCATTCATTGAAGGGTCAAGCACTGCCAAACCGACACAAAGCGCGATCGTACCTAAAATTACGACCGGGAAAATGTAAAGCAAATCGTTGGGCCAAGCAGGTTCACCATAATAGTTGTGACCCATGCCTTTCGCCAACTTAGCGCGCAATTGAGGATCGCTAAGATCCGGCTTCTTAATCGTTGCCATTTAACGGAGGCTCTCCTAGTTCTAGAGATCAGCAGAGACAGAATTTAGACTTTGATTTCATCTTACGGTTGAATCCAAAATCCAAAATCTAAAATTCATTACAACGGACCGGAAATTCCTTGCTTCCGAATCATCAGGAAGTGCGCCAGCATAAAGACGGCGATCAACCAAGGTAAGACAAAGGTATGAGCACTGTAGTAGCGAGTCAGGGTCGATTGACCAACACTTGCACCACCGCGCAGCAAGTCTGCAATCAGGGTTCCCACAACTGGAATCGCTTCAGGCACACCGGATACGATTTTCACCGCCCAGTAGCCGACTTGATCCCAAGGCAAGGAATAGCCCGTCACACCGAAAGAAACGGTGATCACAGCCAAGATAACGCCCGTTACCCAGGTCAATTCGCGGGGCTTTTTGAAGCCACCGGTCAAATAAACGCGGAACACGTGAAGAATCATCATCAGCACCATCATGCTGGCAGACCAACGGTGGATGGAGCGAATCAGCCAACCGAAATTGACTTCGTTCATGATGTACTGAACAGAAGTGAATGCTTCGGCAACGGTGGGCTTGTAGTAAAAGGTCATTGCAAATCCAGTTGCGAACTGGATCAAAAAGCACACCAGAGTAATGCCGCCCAAGCAATAGAAGATGTTGACGTGGGGAGGCACGTACTTGCTGGTTACGTCTTCGGCGAGCGCACCGACTTCTAGGCGCTCATCGAACCAGTCATACACATTTGCCATAAAGCAAGCGTTCCTAAAAAATGATTGCTGTTCATAAAAAATGTAACATATGAGAACGCTTCATTTCATCGCGGAAAGAGTCAATTCGTCAGGGGTTTTACGGCTTTTTGGGATGTTAGGCTTTTATAAGTCTTCATGAAGAATAATTTCATTCTGAGAATTTTTTATCGGAACGTTCGATTTCTGGCAGAGTGAATCATGCTTGAATTGGGACACCGATTGACGCAATATTTGGCGCTACTATCACGATCGCTATGGAAAAACGATTCATTTGGGTTCGCTCTCTTACGATTGTTGGGTTGTCGATCGCGGCGGCGCTCCTGTTTCTTGCGGCTCCAGCACTGGCACTGACGGAAGAACAAAAGTTAATCAACGAGGTTTGGCGGATTATCGATCGCGGATATGTCGATCCAACTTTTAATCATAAAAACTGGTGGGCGCTGAGAGAAAAATATCTCAAGCAATCTTTGCCGAATCGAGAGGCGACGTATGGAGTGATTAGCCAAATGTTGGCAGTGCTTGACGATCCGTTTACTCGATTACTCAAGCCCGATCAGTATCGCAGTTTGCAAACGAGTACGTCAGGTGAATTGACAGGCGTGGGTTTGCAGATCGCGCTGGATATGGAGACGAAGCGATTGAAGGTGATTTCGCCGATCGTCGGATCGCCTGCGGCAAAAGCGGGGATTTTAGCGGGAGATAGCATTCTTGAAATTGATGGCGTGACCACCGAAGGATTGAGCCTCGATGAAGCGGCAGAGAAAATGCGCGGGACGATCGGAAGTCATGTGATGCTGACAGTCAAGAGAGAAACCGAAGAACGCGAATTTGATTTGGTGCGCGCTCGTGTGGAGTTGAATCCGGTTGTGGCTGAATTGCGATCGCAGCCGAATGGATTGAAGGTTGGATATTTGCGGTTGAGCCAGTTTAATGCGAACGCAGCGATGGAACTGGGACATGCGATCGCGTCATTAGAGAAAAATGGAGCCGATCACTATATTCTCGATTTGCGGAATAATCCGGGCGGATTGTTGAATGCCGGAATTGAGATTGCGCGGTTATGGCTCGATGAAGGCGCGATCGTTTACACGGTCAATCGCCAAGGGACATTAGGAAGTTTTGAAGCGACCGGGAAAGCCTTGACGCATGACCCGCTCGTTGTTTTAGTCAATCAAGGCACGGCAAGCGCCAGCGAGATTTTGGCAGGAGCGCTGCAAGATAACTCACGGGCAACGATTATTGGCGAGAAAACGTTTGGCAAAGGATTGATTCAATCCTTGTTTGATTTGTCAGACGGATCGGGATTAGCTGTTACGGTTGCCAAGTACGAAACGCCGAATCATACGGATATCAATCGGTTGGGGATTCAGCCCGATCGAGTTGTGCCGATCGACCAAACGTTTACGCTGGAGCAGATTGGAACAGAAGCAGATCGCCAATATCAAGCTGCGATCGCGGCGTTTTCAGATTCGCTCGTAGCTGGGGCGAAGTAGTGAGTGAATTAGTTTTCAATAGTCATGGTTGAGCGCGTTTATCACGATCCGTTGCATGGAGCGATCGCGCTCGATCAAAGCGATCCGACTGAGGCATTGTTGATTCAATTGATCGATACGCCTGCATTCCAACGCTTGCGGCGGATTCGGCAGTTGGGTCCTGCGAGTTTGACGTTTCATGGCGCGGAAGGATCGCGATTTACGCATTCTTTGGGCGTGTTAGCGGTCGCGAGACGGGCATTTGATCGGATTGCACGGGATTATCCGCAATTGCTTCCGCATCGCACGATCGTACTCTGCGCGGCATTGCTGCATGATATTGGACATGCGGCGTTTAGCCATACGGCAGAAGAGATTTTTGGCAGTGATCATGAGCTTTGGACGCGGCGGATTTTGCGGGAGTCAGAACCGATTCGGCAATTACTCGATCGGTTCTCGCCAGATTTGATTGATCAACTTGAAGCCGTTTTCTTGAAGAAATATCCATTGCCATTGGTTTGGCAGTTGGTTTCAAGTCAGTTAGATTGCGATCGCTTAGATTATTTGATGCGAGATAGTTACTTTACGGGCGCATCTTATGGACATATTGATCTCGATCGTATTTTGATGGCGATGCGCTACGATCCGGTGACTCAGCAATTAGTGGTTGCGAAAAAGGGAATGGCAGCGATCGAGCATTATTTAATCGTGCGCTATTTTATGTATTCTCAGGTTTATAACCATCGTAAAAATATTGCTGCGACTTGGGTTTTACTCAAAACATTTCAGCAAGCTCGATATCAGTTGAAGCTTGGCAATCTAGAAGCCGATCAAAATGTTCGAGCTTGGCTCAATCAAGACGGTAATCAAATCGAATTAGACCAGTATCTAGCCGGAGATGATGGAGCTTTTCTCTATCATTTTCAGCAGTGGCGATCGCATAGTGATCCTGTTTTGGCGGATTTATCCCGGCGATTTCTCGATCGAGATTTGCTGAAATCTTTGGATATTTCCCAATTAGAAGAAAGCGATCGAGATTTACTGCTAGAAAAGGCTCGATATTGGACAACGCAAGCGGGATTTGATTCATCGACTTACTGCGGATTGAGAATCGCAGTGAGTCGAGGGTATACGTTGTACGATCGTGGCATTCATATTCAAACAACAACCGGACTGCGAGAAATTGGAGAGCTTTCTGCTTTGGTACAAACGTTGACACAGCCAATTCAGAAAGTGTGGCTAATCTATTTGCGCGAGATTGATGACAAGATTAAAAGCTTTGTGGATAAAGCAGGCGAATTGCTGTGAAATTTGAGGATAACGCTTTGGATAGAGCGATCGACTGTTGAGAGATGTTCTAAGAGGATGCAAAAGACTCTTCGCTCACGTTTCCATCCCACCCCGGAATGAATTCGGGGCTAGCGGTGCGAAGTCCGCTCTGGGACTAACAGCCAATGAAAACGCCTTCTTCAGTGGGTTTCAACCCACTTCGCACGGTTAGCCCTGGAATTCTATTCCGGGGCGGGTGAATGCGTCTCAACGATTACTGTTCAAACATCCTCTAAACGACCAAATGATGTTCCATCGCAAATCGAACTAATTCGGCTCGATTACTCGTTTCAGTTTTTCTCAGCAAACTACTGACATGCTTCTCAACAGTTCGCGCACTCAGATGTAAATGATTGCCGATTTGAATATTCGATAGCCCATCACTCAAGAGCGCTAAAACCTGTTTCTCACGATCAGTTAAAGCAATATCGATATCTGCGATCGGTTTTTCTCCGACCTCACCCGAAGCTTCAAATCCCTGCCGCGATCGCCATTCTGTTTCGATCATCTGAGTGCGATCTAGTAAATTTCGCACGACCGCACCTAATTCAGACAATTCAAACGGTTTGGCAAGATAAACATCACAGCCAAGCTGATACCCTTTCACTCGCTCCGTTGTCTCAGTCCGTCCTGTGAGGAACACGATCGGCAAAAGCCGCAAAGCAGGACGGCGACGGACGTGGCGAACTAACTCATAGCCATCAATTAAAGGCATCGAAACATCGGTCACGATGAGATGGGGTTGATGCGTGTCAAGCAGTGCGATCGCATCAGCCCCATTCTCAGCCGAGACCACGGAATAACCAGAACATTCAAGGTAGTCGCTGATCGAGAGTCGGGTTCCGACATCATCCTCAGCAACGAGGATCGTCAGGGGCATGAAACACAGGTTAGCAAGAACTCCAGATGCCGGAAATTGCGGCATATCGGATATTAAAGCGATTTATTATGCGGCACTAGGACGCAAAAATTCTTGGAGTTGGTGAGCAATATCTATATCGTAGGGGATTGGTCGGCGCATTGGACGATAATCTTGCTCGATCGCGGGTCGGTGACGCAGCACAGCATTCACTAAAACACAGGGCGAATCACTCAAGTTAATGGCTCCATGTGGCACTCCTGGCGGAATCTTGACCACTTGCGGGTGCGACTCGCTTAATGGGATGTATTCATACTTACGATTTTGTAACACAACCAAGATAAAACTTCCCCGTACCACCAGCAATTGGTCGGTTTGAGTCCGGTGAACGAAAAGGTCATCGATCGTATTGGCGGGGACATTCACCAACATGGTTTCATGACTCGATTGCGGCGTGTAGAATTCTGCCATTCCGCCTTTAATCGATTGCAATTGAATGATCTCAATTTGCGTTGTGATACCCATACGAATCTCCTAGTGACGATCGCATTTTTTCTAATCTAATCGCTGCTCTGGGAAGCGGCTGTGCTTATTATTACAAAAGATAATAAATACTTCTAAAGTGTGACACTTTATGGTAAAGCATCCCATTTTTACGTTTTTTGAACTTGCCTCTTGACTTCTGATGAATCGTACATTAATACTATTTATAGTACTTGCGTACTAAAGATTCATATGCCTTAGGAGCCGCGATGACAGAACTTAAAACAGAAAGTCAGTCTACTCGGATCGTTCAGACCCAACCGACTGCAAGACGACAATCTAAGAAATCAGCGATCGCGGCTGGCAAAGAATCCCCGTCTGAAGCGCCTGCTGAGTCTAACACTGAAGATATTGCGAAAAAAACTTCGCGCACCACGAAAACTAAAAAAACAACTCAAACCCGTCAAGCGGCAAGTAAGGCTACCAATCAATCCGCTTCTACCCGCGTGAAATTAACTTGGGAGCCGTCTCCTTCGATCGAAGCAAGCTTGCAACAGTTCAATGAGCAATTGAATGCAACTTGGATGGCGATCGACGAACTCAAAGCCACCGTCGAACAGATGCAAATTCAAACGGCAAGACCCGCAAGCGTCCAACTGCCTTTAGAACCACCCAAGGCACAGATGAGCGATGTTGCGCCTCACCAACCTGCACAATCTGTTCCAGTCCCGCGAACACGGGCACGTGTACCAGAGACAGCGCCGCAGTCTGCGATCCCACCCTTTCGCCCGACTTCTGGTTTTCCGACTTCGGTGCGAGTCCGTCGCCGCAAGCCGTTTGATCTGCTGATGCAGAGTGTCTTACGACTTCCGGTACAAAATTCTGGCATCGCGATCAATGCTGCCTTGTGGGTGATGGCGGCTGCCGGACTGAGAGTTGGCTTGAAATACGTCGTCATGGCATTTCCAATGTTGGAACTTCCCGTGATGATTCTTGTGTTTGTGCCAGCATTGCTCGCTGCTTATGCTGCATTGTTTATTCCGAACGTCAATCGAATCGGGGTCTATCGACTGTTGCTTTTAGCCTTAGGACTGTTCGTTGGAGGACGGCTATGATTGATAAACTCAACTCGAATCAATTTTTAGCAAGCATCGCTGGTGTTCTCGCCATTGGGATTTTCATTCAAGCGATGGGCTTACCGTCTTTTGGAAGTAAAGAGGCGACTTTAGAGTGTCAGGGAACAGTGCGATCGGACTCTGCACTTGCAAAAGACAAAATCGCGAATCTGATCCAATTCAAAACAGGAGATACAAAAGATTCAGTTCGCAAGGTGCTTAAAGAGCCGTACTGTGTTCTGCCGAAAATTGCCATTCGCAGCGGGATGCAGACCGAGCGGGAAGCGTATCGGGTCGCATCCGATGCCCTAGAAAAATCAACTTCTCAAACGTTTATTGTGGTTTCCTATGAAGGTGATCAATATCTGGGGTATAAGTTCTGGATTCGTTAAGCTCGGAACTATTTTTTTGTTGCTGCTGCTGATTTCGGGTTGTACTTCTTCTCAACAGCCAAACCATAGCATTTCAGAACCGAAGTTGTACCAAAGTTGGCAACTGAAGCTCGGAGATCAAATTGCTGGATCAACTGTGATAGGAGGATTAGGAGATATTTCGATCGCATTAAACGGTAAGTCTGTCTACGCTCCATCGACAGGCAATGTTTATTTAGGTCAGCGAGGCTGTGTGTACTTTGCAGGGACAGATACTCCAGCCTATTTGTTTCGGCTCTGTGGATTAAAGTCTCCGAAGCTCGGAGCATTGAAAGCTGGAGACGCGATCGCGACTGGAGACATTTTGCAATTTGCAACGTTACTCAAGCAATCCGACGGAACTTGGGCACTCGTCGAGCCTGATAAAAGCCTATTGGAACGAACCCTGAAGCCACGATGAAGAAAATTGTTTCCCTGATGATAAGCGTGATTGTTCTCACCTTAAGTGGAGTACGATCGACGCAAGCTCAAGTGCTGGAATTCACCCCGAACCTACCCAAATCTGAAGTAAAAAAAGCTCCAAAGATTCAAGAAAGTCCCCCCTCTGAGATTCAAGAGAGTCCCTCTTCTAAGACTCAAGCAAGTTCGCCTGCAATTCTCACTCCTCTCAAACCATCGAGTCCACCAAAACCCCAACCGAAACCCCAAAACATTGATACTTCAACCGATGACACTCGCTTAGTTGCCGTTGCACCGGATGAACTCTTTGCAGGAGGATCGGATTCGCTCGTTGCAAGAGCAGTCGGAAGTGCTGAAGGAACTCGCACACCAGAAGGAGGAAAGACTTGGGCGTACTATGGACATGTTGATCCAGGTAATGGGGCTTGGAATATGGGAAGCTTTTCTTATCAGCATGGTGCTAGCTCTCCAGATGATGCCGATCGCCGACAGCTTGATCGCTTATGGCGGCAGTATCAGGTGATTCAAGAATCTGCGATCGCGGCTGGATTGCGATTAGGGTTAGAAGAACAACTCAATGGCATTGATTTAGCAAACCAAGCACCACTTGCAGCTTTGGATGAAGGAGGTTATGTCGATCGATTACGGCAAGCTTATGAGCGAGGTTTTCGCGGTTCTGAGGCAGTGTTGCAGGCTCGAACTTACTCTTACCTCAATCCTCGCACCAATCGATGGGAGGCTCCTGGATTGGGCAATACGCTAGAAGGGATTAGTCGAGATCAGGCGCGGCGGCAAGGAGCGATCGCAGAAGCAATGAGCTATCATCAGCAGAGCCAGGTTGCGCGATCGCGGACATCGGATGATGAGCGGGTTAGTGCGGTTCCGAAGTGAGAGTTTGTCTAGTCGTCGAGCATTTTGTGGAGTAGGGAGTGGGGAGTGGGGAGCAACAACCATGATTTTAGATCTTCTACCTATCCCCCTATCAGATTAATTGTAGTGAACTACTAGGTCGAGACAAAATACATCGCATCTCGACCGGAAGTTTAACGATTCTACGATCGCAAATAATCAACAACCGCTTGAGCGATCGTAAGATTCCCATCTTTCGGCAATTTTTCAGATTTGCGTGGCGGATTCATTGGTTGACGAATGTTGCTCCAATCTCCGTTAAAAAATTCATCGAGTGACCAGATTTGATGTTCAGCGTAGTCTTGAATGCCTTCTAGTAAAATCGGAGATTCTGCAAAGCCTTCACGAGTCACAGTCATCACCGGAATTTCATAACGGCAGGCTTCAGAGAAAGTACTATATCCAGGCTTTGACAGTAAGCGACCGCAGATGGGCATTAAGTCGATCGGACGGTAAAATCGATCGTCTACTTTAATCAAATTGGGCAAGTCTGGAGCATTGTTATCAAAACAGAGAAACTGATAGTCAGACAGGTGAGTGAGATTCTCATACGGAACTCGATCGAGTCCTAATCCACCAAACGTTACTAGGATGATTTTTTCTTTTGGAGTATCCGTGAGGTTGAACTTTGCTAAAACTTCTGCTGCCTCGAATCTTGGAGCAACGCCAGTTAGACCGACATCTGTGACAGTTGGAAACGCTTGCATCGATTCGTGAAATGGCATTCTGAATAAGCGATCGCATTGTGAAAAACAATCGCTGATCCAATCTGCCATTTCTAGAAACTCACCGCCCCAATCTCGATAGATAAAGTCCCAACCAAAGTTACTCATCATCCAACCTGGAACACCTGCTGCTTTAGCAATGGGAGCCGCTAAAGGTGGAATATCTCCAAGCACTAATCCGGCTTTGTTTTGCAAAATAAAATTCGCTTCTGATGCGATCGTTGCTTGTTGACGCGATCGAATTTCTCTTAATTTCTCTAGCGTTGCAGGCTTATCCATGATTAAACTGTCTTGCTGAATAATTCCCACGTCTAATGCTCTGGGGCGATGGATAAAATCGCCGGGAATGTAAGCTTCTAAGACCGAGCGTGGAGCCGTTGTCGCCAGGATTAAAACAATTTCGGGATCAAGGCGTTGAATTTCAGCCGCGATCGCTGCCGCGCGAGTTGCATGACCAAAGCCATGATTCGTAATTGCAAGATAGAGAATGGGTTGGGGCATAGGGAGTTTAGAGAAAGCAATCCGTAAACAAGCTTAAGCGATACCTATCAAAACGCAACAAGTTGTAGAATTTTACTCATTGAGCTTTTCAAGATTTTGTCTCAGGGCTTGTCTTAGTACCGAATTGATTGAGTGTGATGGCGCAAGTATAAGAGGATGTTTGACAAAGTATCGTTCATCGCATTTACCCGCCCCGGAATGAATTCGGGGCTAGTTGAACGAAGTCCCTTCAGGGACTAACAGCCAATCAGAATGAGATCTTCAGTCCTTTTCAAAGGACTTCGCACCGTTAGCCCCGAATTCATTCCGGGGCGAGATTGAACGGAGCGAGGAAACTGTTGATACTTTCAAAACACCTTTTGAGAGATGAAAAGACATCATCTCGAGCCTTCATAACTTGCGCCAATCATTCGCTTATCTCCTACCCGGTTCAGATTTTCACCTACAAAATTTTGCTCAAAGAGGGTTCCCAGATGGCTCGAATTGGTTGGATAGTCGGCTTGTTCTCCGGCATCACACTCGCATTTAGTCAAGCTTCAATTACACTTGCCAAAGCAGTTCTTTCTCCGTCTGAAATTCGCCAAACGGCTCAACCACTGACCGTTCAGATCTTAGGTTTTAGTCCAGGAGGAAGTCAGACGGGATCAGGTGTGATCATTGCGAAACAGGGCAATACTTATGCAGTGTTAACCAACCGCCATGTAATTTGCAATTTGGATTTCGCGGGACAATGCGATCGCAATTTAAGACTTCAGATTCGGACTGCCAATGGTCAGCGCTATCCAGTCGCAAATACTCATACATTTGAGCAGTTGAAAGGCATTCCTGACGTTGCAGTGGTTTTATTTCAATCTTCACAAAGTTATCCAGTTGCAACATTCGGGGATTCAACCCAATTAGCTAAGCGGGATCTGATCTGGATTAATGGTTATCCAGGCAGTCCGCATCAATCTCCTGGGACAGAGCCTGTTGCATTTCACAAAGGCTTTTTCACCTCTCAGGTGAATGATCCTCATAGTGAAGGTTACTCATTAATGTTTACGACGATCGCGGCTCCTGGAATGAGCGGTAGCCCGATCTTTGATGCAAGCGGGCGAGTGATTGCCATTTTTGGGCAATCCGGCGATATGGGCGTTTTAGCAGGCATTCCCTCGAATTTTGTCTCGGATTTATTGCAAAAATCGTCGAAGTTAAATCAGATGACACTGACTGTCGATCGCTCTGCTCTCACCGGAACTCGACCACAGTTGAGCACACCTCAAACGGCTGAAGATTACTTTTTGCGAGGAGTCAGTCAAATTGATCAACCCCAATCTGCACTCGCTGATTTGACAAAAGCAATTGAGCTAAATCCCAAGTTGATGATGCCGTATCGAACGAGAGCTACAATTCGAGCCAGAATGGGCGATCGACAAGGTGCAATGCGCGATTTTGAAACAGTACTGAAGCTCAATCCAGATCGCAGTGATGCGTTGTCTGCACGGGCACAAATGCGCATTCAATGGAATGATCTCACAGGCGCGATCGCAGATTACACCGAAGCCCTGCAATTTGCTCCTCAAACCCCAAGCTTGCTCTTCAATCGAGGCATGACACACAGCCGACTGGGGAACTATCAAGCCTCAGTAGACGATTTTACAGCGGGAATTGTACTCCAGCCTAAAGATGCAGTTGCTTATCGAGAACGAGGACGTAGCTATCTCGGACTACAACAATTACCGAGTGCATTGAAAGATCTCGATCGCTCGATTGCACTCGATCCTAGCTCAGCCGTTGCTTACGATCTGCGCTGCTTTATTCAAATGGGAATGGATCGTTATCAGGCAGCTTTGAATGATTGTAATCGCGCGATCGAGATCAATCCTACTTATGCGATCGCGTATGCTGATCGAGCATTTGCTTGGCTTGGCTTAAACAATCCTCAGAATGCGATTCAAGATGCGAAAACAGCGAGTCGGCTTGATCCGAAATTGAGCGAATCTTATACGGTGCAAGCGATGGCGTATGAGCGGATAGGAGATCTGCAAAATGCGATCGTTGCTTATGAGGCTGTGATGAACTTGTTGCGAGAGAATGGTCAGATCAATTCCAGAGCATATCAGGGAATTTCAGCGACGATCGCGCAACTAAGAAGCAAGGTAAAATCACAAGAATCTCGATAACGAGGTTTTTGTCGTGGGGATTTGATTTTGACTGCGTTTAAGAAGGCGTTTGTTAAGTATCAACCTTTCCTCGCTCCGTTCGATCTCGCCCCGGACTGAAAGTCCAGGGCTAACGGTGCGAAGTCCTTTGAAAAGGACTAAAGAGCTGATTCTGATTGGCTGTTAGTCCCTTGAGTGGACTTCGTTCAACTAGCCCGGAATTCCATTCCAGGGCGGGTGATTGCGATGAACGATACTTCTTTAAAATCCTCTAACCTCCGAGGACTCAGATTTGAATTTTTGAGCAAAGTCTCACCGCACCTTACCCCGTATTTCACTCAATTTTTCTTATGGCAAATCAGGGCTGGCAGTTTTGGATTGATCGAGGTGGCACATTCACTGATGTTGTTGCTCAACGTCCAGATGGCACGATCGTCGTTCACAAATTGCTGTCTGAAAATCCTGAATGCTATCAAGATGCTGCAATTCAAGGCATTCGAGATGTGTTAGGACTGACGAATGATCAACCGATTCCTTGCGACCAAATCGCAGTTGTGAAAATGGGAACGACTGTAGCAACCAATGCTTTGTTAGAGCGTCAAGGCGATCGCACTGTATTACTGATTACTCAAGGCTTTCGAGATGCGCTGAGAATTGGCTATCAAAACCGCCCCAACATCTTTGCTCAACAGATCGTGCGACCAGAAATGCTGTATGAGCGAGTGATCGAAGTAGAGGAACGCTTTAGCGCTCAAGGCGCAGAACTTTGTCCGGTTCAGATTACGGAGGAACTTATTCGATCGCTCACTGCTGCGTATGAAGACGGGATTCAAGCTTGTGCGATCGTTCTACTGCATGGATATCGCTATCCTCAGCACGAACAACAGCTCGCTGAGATAGCTCAAAAGATTGGATTTACTCAAATCTCTGTTTCGCATCAGGTGAGTCCGCTCATGAAGCTCGTCAGTCGAGGCGATACAACCGTTGTTGATGCTTATCTTTCTCCAATTTTGCGCCGTTATGTCGATCAAGTTTCAGCCGCGCTCAACAACACTGATTTGATGTTTATGCAGTCTAATGGGGGCTTAGTCAATGCTCAGCAATTTCAAGGGAAAGATAGTATTTTATCGGGACCTGCGGGTGGAATTGTCGGAGCGGTAAAAACCAGTGCATTAGCGGGGTTTGATAAAATCATTGGCTTTGATATGGGCGGGACTTCTACAGATGTTTCGCATTTTAATGGACAGTATGAACGCACCTTTGAAACTGAAGTCGCCGGAGTGAGATTGCGATCGCCAATGATGGCAATTCACACGGTTGCAGCAGGAGGCGGATCCATCCTTCGCTTTGATGGATCTCGGTATCGAGTAGGTCCGGAATCAGCCTTATCCAGTTCGCAATCCTCAGCAGAATATCGCTGAGGATTGCGAACTCAGATCGCAGCGAATGAGAGAGGATCACAGCAGCTTTTACAAATGGTTGATCGCTATGGGTTAGAAACTGTTCAAGCTTACATGCAGCATATTCAAGACAATGCTGAAGAATCTGTGCGTCAAGCAATTACAGTGCTACAAGATGGCAATTTTACTTACGAAATGGATGATGGCAATCAAATCCAAGTCAGTGTCAAAATCAAAGACCACAGCGCGATCGTTGATTTTACTGGAACTTCTCCGCAACAGTCATCGAACTTAAATGCACCGCTCGCCATTTGTAAAGCAGTAGTTCTCTATGTCTTTCGTACCTTAGTTCAAGATGATATTCCACTGAATGCAGGCTGTTTGAAGCCTCTAGAAATTATTGTGCCTGAAGGGTGCTTATTGAATCCTCGATATCCGGCAGCAGTCGTGGCTGGCAATGTGGAAACATCACAAGCGATCGCGAATGCTCTCTATGGTGCATTAGGAGTTTTAGCAGCTTCTCAAGGCACCATGAACAATTTCACATTCGGCAATGAACAGTATCAGTACTATGAGACGATTTGTGGCGGGTCTGGAGCAGGCGCGACATTCGATGGAACAGATGCCGTTCAAACACATATGACCAATTCGCGGCTCACTGATCCTGAAGTGTTGGAATGGCGCTTTCCTGTCTTAGTCGATACGTTTGCAATCCGAGCAGAAAGTGGCGGTCAAGGGAAGCATTCCGGCGGAAATGGTGTGATTCGTCGGATTCGGTTTCGCGAGGCAATGACTGCTGCAATCTTGTCAGGGCATCGGCGCATTCAGCCGTTTGGATTAGCCGGAGGTCAAGCCGGAAAGACGGGACGGAATTGGGTCGAACGAGCGAATGGAACGATCGTAGAAGTGTCGGGAAAAGCGGAAGTTCAGATGTTGCCGGGAGATGTGTTTGTAATTGAAACTCCGGGCGGGGGTGGGTTTGGGGAAGGCTAGTAGTTTGCCGGAATTTAGATGATAGGGAGTGGGGATTTTTAAGAGCTATGATGCGATCGCGCTTTTTCGCTTCACGACAACCATTGAATCTCCTACGATCGGCGGTCGTGCTAGTAACACACCTCGCGGATCACGAATCTCTAATTTGGGAAGCTTGAACGTCTGAGATCGTGTCCACAATTCGTCTGCAAATCGGTCTTGCTGTTCTGCATTAAATCGATACCAATCATTTGACACGGTAACTTGCATCTGACCCCGTGTTTCATTCTGCTCAACTGACACGACTAGACCATTGATGAAGCGATCGCTAATTTCTATCACTTGATCCTCGATCGCAGCGATGCGTTTCTCTTCAGGTGTCAATTCTGGTTGAGGAATAGCTGGTTCTGCAACAACTTCCGGCACTTCTACTTCTGGCGTTTCTACAATCGGTTCTGCTGCTTCAACTGGAATCTCTGCAACGACTTCTGGTTCGCTAACCGCTTCTGGTTCACCGACGACAATCGGTTCACTTACAACAATTGGCTCACCAACTACTTCTGGTTCACCGACGACAATCGGTTCGCTGACCACTTCTGGCTCACTGACGACAATCGGTTCACTCACTACTTCCGGCTCGCTCACCACAGGAGTCGTCACGGTTTGTGGTGCAGTGTCAGGAGTGGATAAATCAGAGGGAAAAGACGATTTTGTCTGATCTGGCAGAATCAGCGGGGGACGATTTGCGACTTGTGGCTGAGGGGGTTTCGAGGAAAAAAGCGATGTCGTGAACCAGAATAAAATCACGATCGCGCCTGCCAAAATCCCGCTTAAAGCGCGATCGCCTAATTTCTCATTCCATTCGGGCGAGAGTCGATCGCGTACCAGTTTTAACAACTGATTCCAAATCGGTAAAAACTTCTCCCACACGACAGAGAAGAACTTCAAAATCTTCGCAACCGTTGGATTCGGTTCTGACGAACCTTCTAGCGTATTGGCAGTTTTTTCGAGAAACTGAATCGTCGATCGTAAGAGCTTAATCGTGCCAGTTTTTAGCGAAGAAATAAAATCCGTTGTCTGAGACTGTGCCACACTAGACTGGGATTCTGGGGTTTGGTTTGAGTCTTGTGACATAGATGTGACCTCCTCGACAACAGAAATCTGTATGAATCCAGTAGAGTAAAGAGCGGTAAGATCTTCAATCTACCATCTGAGCGATCGCAACTGTTGTTAAGAACAAAGTCGTATGAGATTAAGTCGTCGTCAACTGCTGGTGTTAGGGGGAGTCGGTGCAGCCGGACTTGCCGTCGCCGGAAAGAGCTTTAGTCGGCAATTTGAGCCAATGCCACAAACGGTTTCTGAACCGCCTAAACCTGCAAGTCAAGAATTGATGCTGCGATTTGTTGCGGTCGCAGATTCAGGAGCAGGCGATCAAAATCAGTTTGATTCTGCGAATGCAATGGCAAACTATCACAAGAAGCATCCCTATTCACTCGTCACGCTCGCCGGAGATAATATTTACAACAGTGGCGAAATGGAGCGGATTGGCATTGCTTTCGAGCAGCCTTATGCACCTTTGTTGAAGCAAAATGTTCGCTTCCAAGCCTGCCTGGGCAATCATGACATTCGCACAGCAAACGGCTATCCACAAGTTCAATACAAGAACTTTCACATGAAAGGACGGTACTACACCTACCGCGAAAAAGATGTGCAGTTCTTTGTGTTGGATACTAATGGTAATGCTGACTGGAAAGATCAAATGGCTTGGCTGAATGCTGAGCTAGGACGGAGTAATGCTCCGTGGAAAATTGTCTATGGACATCATCCGATCTATTCCTCCGGGCATTACGGAACCGATCGAGAGATGATCCGAAAATTTGCGCCATTGTTCAAAAAACATCAAGTGCAGCTTTATATCAATGGGCACGAGCATCACTATGAGCGATCGACATCCATTGATGGCACGACTTACTTAGTCACTGGTATTGGAGGCGCAAGTCTCCGTCCCGTTGGAACTTCAAAAACAACTGAATACTCAGTTTCTCGCTTTGGATTTAGTGCGATCGAAGTCTATCCGGATCGACTCCAAATCGAAGGCATCGGCACAGATGGGCTAGTGTTCGATCGCGGTATCATTGCTCGGCAAGCTCAGGTAGCAGTATGACAGATGCATCTACTCGCACCGTTCAACTCGCAACTGACTTCATCGGCAAGGGCGACCCCTTGGGATGGTTTGAAGAACTCTATGCGACTGCAAACGGAGATCCCACCACAGTTCCTTGGGCAAGGTTAACCCCGCATCCGCTGTTTGGGGAATGGTTAAATCAACACTCGCTTGTCGGAAAAACGGCGATCGTCATCGGTTGCGGATTAGGAGACGATGCCGAAGAACTCACAAAACGAGGCATGGAAGTGACAGCTTTTGATATTTCGGAAACCGCGATCGCTTGGTGCAAAAAACGATTTCCCGACTCATCTGTGAACTATCAAGTCGCTGATTTATTCCAGCTTGCATTGGGCAAATTCGACTTTGTTCTGGAGTCTTACACAATTCAAGCGATGCCGCCAGAATTGCGCGCTCAAGCGATTCCCAAAATTGCCGAACTTGTTGCACCGTCAGGACAACTGCTTGTGATTTGTCTCGGCAGAGAACCGGAACAGCCGTTAACGACCGTGCCATTTCCGCTGACTAAGATAGAGCTATCTGGTTTTACTCAAGCTGGACTGCATGAAGTCAAGTTTGAAGACCTGAACGAACCGGAAACGGTCAGACGTTGGCGAGTGCAGTATCGAGGTTAATCCAATGGCAAATATGATTTGGATGGAAGACATCACCAAGACCTATCGTTTAGGTGAAGTCGATGTTCCGGTTCTCAAAGGCATTGATCTCGCGATCGAAGAAGGCGAGTATGTTGCCATCATGGGCATGTCCGGATCGGGTAAGTCCACTTTGATGAATATCATCGGATGTCTGGATCGCCCATCCGATGGCAATTATGTGCTCGAAGGTCGGAATTTGACGACCTTAGATAATGATGAACTTGCCTTTATTCGCAATCAACGCATTGGGTTTGTCTTCCAGCAGTTCAATTTGCTCAGCCGTGCGACGGCTTTAGAAAATGTGATGTTGCCAATGGTCTATGCAGGCGTTGCCCGATCGCAAAGAAAACGCCGAGCCGAAGAAGCTCTCACACGAGTTGGACTTGCAGAACGTTTATCAAACCGTCCCAATCAACTGTCTGGCGGACAACAGCAACGAGTTGCGATCGCACGAGCTTTGGTCAATCGCCCGGCGCTCGTCCTCGCTGATGAGCCAACAGGTGCTTTAGATACGCAAACTTCAGCCGAAGTGATGGCATTGTTGACGGAACTCAATCAGCAAGGAATTACGATCGTGATTGTGACGCATGAGCCGGATATTGCTGCACAAACTCAGCGGACGATTCACGTCAAAGATGGTTTAGTCGTTAGTCATTAAGACCGCAGGGATCAATTGCGACTTCAAAATTCTACAAAATCCTAGTAGTGCGATCGACAATTCTTCGATCGCACTACAGTGTCGAGTGAGATACGTTTGATCGAGTCAGTTTGTCCGTCTCAACGCGATAAAAGTTTCAGAATCGAGCAATCTCACTTGCATCGTCAATTAAGTTTGTAGGGTGCAATACCATTTGAAGAGCCTACTCTACTCGCTCAAAATTTGCCGTGCTAGAGAGCAACAAAATGCACATCAAACTATCTCGAAATCGCAAAAAAATTGGAAGTAAACTTCATAACCAGTACTCTGGCAATTCATACTTAATATGCTTAGGATGCAGGAGTTATTGTCGTAGCTTACGTGTTTTCACTAGTGGCACTCAGCACATTTTCGGCTTAGTCGCGGAAAACAGCCAAAAAATATCCGCAAAATTACGCTAAAAAATTACATTTCTGCGGTAAATATATTTAAGGCTAAAAACTAGCTTATGTGTTCCACGTTGTTGATTTAATGTTCTGAAAAATGCAAGTAATTCAGAGCAGTCTCAAATAATTCCTGAAGTTCTTTCTCATTTTTTTCACTTTTCCTGATTTGTTGTTCCTGCAACGTTGAATTCCGTCACGTCTTCCTTATTTCTATTTCCAACCCCACGATTCTTAGTACAGCATGTCTGACTTAACTCGTCACGCCATGACTCCTTTGTCATGGGTGATCGAAGTATTCGGTACTTCGATCACAGTTTCGTGCGTCGCTGGTTTGCAAGTCCCTGCGATCGCTCAATCGGTTTCTGATTCTCATCCTTCTTCAAAGCCCACTCTTCTTGCACAATCTTTTGGAAATTCCAATGTGATCGTCAGCGAGGACGAAGTCATTCGACAAGTTGCAAACGGCATCGGACTGAGGCGAACAGGTTCAAAACACTCGACTTCACCGCCTACTGCAACCTTAACGACTCCATTACCTCCAGTTCAACCTGCCCAAGCAGGGATTCTACCTCCATCGCCATCCGCACAATCTCGCTCGACCACTCGCTTCACGCTTCCGACTCGTCTGCAAAGTCAACCGATTTCAGTTCAAAAAGCTTATCCGACTCCGACGAAACCTGTTCTCGATCAAGCTGAATTTTCTCAACTTCCCGATCGTCAAAACGGTTCTCTTCTCCGAAATCCTCTTCGCACGAATGCGCTCACTCCAGCAAATCTCGTGTTTCAGGGGATTTACTTGTATCAGGGAGACGAAACTTCAGCCCGTGCGCGTCTCACTGGAGTCTATCCACTCTCTCCGAATGTCATTTTTGGGGGCACAGTCGATGTTGTCACCGGTCGAGCTTTCAGCGATACACCCGATGAAGGATTCAACGTGAATGAATTGTACGTTGCCGTATCACCCCGCGAAGCTCCGGGACTGCGATTTGTCGTTGGTCAGTTAGATCTGACTTCTTACTTCGATCGCAATAGTTTTGCAAAAGATGGTGCGACGCACTTTTTTAATTCAGTGTTTCAAACTAATCCTGCTTTGAGTGCAACTGGAATTTCTTCTCGTCCAGGTGCTTTGGTCAATCTTAGCTTGGGAGATCACTTTGAAGCAAAAGCGGCTGTGTTCTCCTCAGCACGGGGACTGACAGATTTTGCACTAGATGCTTTTGTGGGAGAAGTGGGAGTTCGAGCCGGGAATTTGATTGTGCGCGGAACCTATGCCACCGATCGCGATGCGGGTTCTAAAACTGGATTTGATGAAATTTTTTCTTTCAATCGCGGTAACAATCAATTCGGTTTGCTAAAAGGCGATCGAGAAGAAGCCTATGGAGTCAATGCGGAGTTATTTATCCCGAATCTCAAGCTAGGGCTATTTGGGCGCTATGGGCGGTACAACAATCTAGAACTAAACGAAGGAGGCGATACTTACAGCTTCGGATTCACATTTTTGGATGTATTGACTCGCAATGATCGCTTCGGGATTGGGTACGGTCGAGGGTTATCGAATGCTCAACTGCAGCGAGAGGATACCAATCCGAATGTGTTGGAGGTCTTTTATGACTTTCGATTACTTTCTGGTTTGAGATTGGGCTTTTCGGTACAGTCTCGCAATGATTTTACAGACACGATCGCAGGGGTGCGGCTCAGAACTGAATTTGATGTGTTGCCTAGATTTCAATTTCCTGAATAAGTCATCTACCACGGTTCAATCATGAAAAGCATTGCAATTGCGCTCAGTTTAGGGATGATATGGAGTCCTACACTGGCGCTGAGCCAAGAGGTTGCGGTTACACGATCGAATATTGTTCCATCTGAGATTCGACAGGGATATGCGCTACTAAAGAAAGGATGGGTGAATGATGCCATTCGGGTGTTTCAAAGCGCGATCGAGCGCCATCCTGATTCCATCGAAGCTCGGTTAGGCTTAGCGATTGGATATCGTCGAGCAGGACAAGATGAAAATGCTTGGAATGCCTATCAGCAAGTTCTTGCTCGTGATCCAAATAATCAGCTCGCACTCAAAACCGTTGGCATCCTCGGCGGATTTCGTCCGCAGTGGCAAGTCAAAGGGATTGAAGCCCTCACAGCTTATCTGGCACAAGCTCCCAATGATATCGAAGCAAGAGCACAAAGAGCGGTACTGCTCGGCTATCAAAATCGATTTGCTGAGGCGTTAGCAGAGTATGAGCAAGCGCTTCAAGGTTCAGTTCCGCCGGAAGTGTTACTGAATGCAGCACAGACCTATACCTATGCAGGCGATGAGCAGCGAGGACTTGCCCTCTTTGAACAGTATCGTTCTCGCGGTCGGGCAATCCAGGGAAATGCTGCGATCGCTTATGCACGGGCTTTAAGTGAAACCGGAAATGCGCCGCAAGCGATTCGGGTCTTAGAAGCACAACCGGATAGTATTCAAATGCGATCTGAACTGGCGCAAGCCTATGTGGCAAATCAACAGCCTACACAGGCGATCGCAGTATTAGAACCCTTGCGCGATCGTCCGGAGGCGCGCTTGCCGCTGGCGCGGGCTTTGAATCAAATTGGCAAACAATCAAATCGTCCAGAATTTCAAGCTCAATCTGCGGAGCTTTATCTGCAAGCTTTGAATCAGTCGAGTTCTCCATCGCCTGCTCTAGTTCGAGAAACCGCAGATGTGCTGAGCGGCATTCCTCAAGAGCGCCAAACTGCACTTCAGCTTTATCGGCAATTCGTTGCCCAAGAGCCTAATAATCAAGCTCTGATTGTGCAGCAGCTCGCCTTAGAGAAGCAGTTAGGTACGCTGCCCCGCCAAGCAATTCGGCAACAGCTCAAGCCGATTTTGCAGCCTTTACCTACGGAGCCAGTCCAGCGATTTGCGATCGCGCGTGCTTTAGTACGGATGGAGCCAGAACCCGAATTCTTTTCGGCGTATCAAGAGTTAGCACAGACTACTCCCAACGAGCCATTTTTACAGTTTCGTCTCGCGCAATTGCTGATTCAACGCAATCAAATTGACGAGGCTCAAACTGCGATCGCGCAATATCAAGCCACACCTGCTGGAAAACGCGATCGCACTTCTGAACTCTTACTGGCTGAAATCGATCGGCGGCAAGGGAATCTCAATGGAGCCGCTAACCGCTATGAAGGCTTGATGAATGAATCCAGCGACCTGCAAGCGGGTGCGATGCGAGGACTGGCTGGCATTCGCATTGCTCAGTTTCGCTATGGAGAAGCATTGGCGCTTTATGATCAGTTACTCACTCGTACACCCGATGATCCGTTGTTGCAGTTAGAGAGAACTGCGATCGCGTATCAAGCCCGGAAAGTCTCTGAACCTCAAGCCGAACGAGTACTCGATCAATTTCTCGCGACACGTCCATCTGATTCTCCAGAGCAGTTATATACCCTCGTTGGCGTTTTACCAGCGCGTGAACGGCGAGAACCTTTGTACAACGAACTGATTGAAGCTGATCCGAGCAACGTTCCAGTCCAAGTGAAATTGATTCAAGTCCTTGCCGATCGCAATCCAAGAGCAGCCAGAACCAAAGCCAATCAACTGATTGCGAAAGCTCGTCAAGCGGCTCCTGATGATCTGTCACTGCTTATGCTCAAAGGCAGACTAGAACAGACGTTAGGCAATCTCGATCGAGCTGAGGAATCCTATCAAGCCATCCTGAAATTGCAGCCTGAAAATTTGGATGCGCTCACCAATCTCGGAGGTGTGAGCTTCCAAAAACGGGACTTTGAGACCGCTACTCGATTATATGACCAAGCGCTCAGCGTCAATCCAGAAAATGTTGGAGTGAGACGCTCGATCGCGGAACTCGCAGCCGCTCAAGGGATGCCATTTGCGGCTATGGATCAGTTGGAGCAATTGAAAATTGAGCAAGCAGAACAAGGGGCAACTGATGTTGAACTCGATCGGCGCATCCAGAAGTTGCAAGAAGATATGCTGCGGCAACGCGGGTTTCAGCCTGCTTGGGAGCGGTACTAGTAGGGAATATGACCCGACGAACCACGCGCAAAAATTACGCATTTGTTGTTTCCTGTATTTCCTATGCATCTACTCGCTAGTTTCAAATTGAACTTTTCTCCTCACCCGCGAGGACGAATTCGAGTCAGAAAAGCCTGGTTACTTTTTGTTCTCGCGATCGCAAGTACTCTATTTTTTACCCTCTCGGCTTGCACCGAAGCCTCGGTTCTACCCAAACACACCCAACTCTTGCAGGAAAGCTGGAAGGCTTACCGTCAAAGATTTATTCAAAGCGACGGGCGCATTATTGATCGGCAAGACACCGATCGCTCCATCTCCGAAGGTCAAGCTTATGCGTTATTGAGATCGGTCTTGGTCAATGATCGAGACACGTTCGCTCGCGTTTTGCAATGGTCAGAAAACAATCTCAAACGCAGAGATGCACAGCAGCAGCAAATTGATAGCCTTTGGGCTTGGAAATGGGGACGCAATCCAGTTACCCATCAATGGACAACCTTAGATGCAAACTTTGCGACGGATGCCGATATTGATGCAATTACCGCATTGATTGTTGCTGCTCGGAAATGGAAGCATTCTGACTACCTCAAGTTGGCAGACACAAAGCTGACTGATCTGTGGGAGCATGGCACAGTCTTGGTCAATCAACGTCGCTATCTTCTTCCAGGTGCGATCGAGGTTTTTCGCAAAGGAGATCAACTCAAATTTAATCCTTCTTACCTGGCTCCGGCTGCCTTTCGACTCTTTGCCCAGGTTGACACTCATCATGATTGGCAAAGTTTGATTGACAGTAGCTATGCCGTCCTCAAACAATCGACTGACCTCTCAACCGTCAATCTTCCAAGTGATTGGGTGCTCTTTCAGCCAGATACAGGCAACTATGCTCCGCTTGCACACAACACTCTGGCGAGTCATTACGGTTTTGATGCAAGTCGAGTCTGGTGGAGAGTCGCGATCGATGCAGAATGGTTCAATGAACCGAGAGCTAGAGCGTTTCTAAAAGAGCATCTCGCTTATCTCGCTCAGCTTTGGCGATCGCAAAAATCGATCCCCGCCCAACTCGATTTGCAGGGTCGATCTCTCGTTTCGTATGAAGCAACCTCTCAGTATGGGATGTTGTATGCCGCTTTCAGAATCATTGATCCCAAAATTGCTTCTGAAATCTTTCAATCCAAGCTTTCTCCTCAGTACCGCAATGGGTTCTGGGAAAACGATAGTGCTTACTACACTCAGAATCTAGCCTGGTTTGGCTTGGTTCCTGCCTCGATGGTGGTTCCTTATTTGTCGCAATCTACCTAAATAACTCTCATGAACAAACGGTCTAATGGACAAACCCGGCGAAGCGCTTTGCGTGACAAAACTTGGCTTTCTCAACTGATCTTTTTTGGCAGTTTGGGATGTGTCACAGCTCTTGCGATCGCGCTAACTCAGAAACCTGTCCCCCAAGTATCGGCACAAGCGCCTCAAGCTCCAACTTCTTCGCAATTGTTTAAGCTGCCGACTGCTACTAGCATCAGTCAATATCGTCCTCTCGTCTCTGAATCGGATCGGTTGATTGCACAGGCAACCCCAGACACGCAGCGAACTGAACCGCAGCCAGCAGAGCTGAATTCTCCGAATCCAACAGAGAAACCTCCTGAAGCAAAAGGGAGAAATCCCATCAGCCGCTACATTGTGCAATTTAATCGCAGTCCGATCATTGGCAATCGCTTTCGATTAGAAGGACTCTATGCAGAATCCCAGTTTGGCTTTACTCGTCCACGTCAGTGGGAAGTCAAATCTGCGAAAGCAAAAATTCGCTATCAGCATTCACCTGCCTTGATTCCAGACAAGTCTAATCTGGTGGTGCGCGTGAATGATACGAGTATCGGCAGTGTTCCGCTCAATCTCAAGAATGCTCAGGCAGGAGTAGCAGAATTCAACATCCCCCTGAACTTGTTGCAAGATGAAAATCAGATCTCGATCGTGGCTCAACAAGTCAATTCTTCAACTTGCTCGAATCCGGATGATCAGACACTCTGGTCAGAAGTACTGTCTGATTCTGAGATTGTTTTTGACTACACTGTGAAGCCGATCGATTTAGATTTCAGTCGCTATCCTTTCCCGTTCTTTGATCAGTATGGGCTTGATTCTAACCGGATGAGCTATCTCATGCCGACGCAAATGAGTGAGTCTTGGCTAACTGCACTCAGCCGTTTCCACACGCATTATGGTCGCGTCGCTGAGTTCCGACCTTTAGAAACGCTGTTAATCAACGATCTCAAAAAGTTTCAGTGGAACGATCGCATTGTCATCTTGGGGACACCCGATGAGCAGCCTGCACTCAAAACGATGAAATTGCCCTACAAAATGGCAAACAATCGCTTTGTCGATGGCAACAATGTCCCCTTGCCGGACACAGTGGGTGTGGTCATGCTCGCAACGTTGAATAATGGTGAACTCCCAGCCTTAGTTGTGTCTGGCAATGGAACAGAAGGAGTCACGAAAGCAGCACAATTTTTGATTCAACCGGTGAATCGTCAGATCGGGGCTGGCAATGCAATTCTGGTCAACGATTTAGCAGATGCGCCTTCTCCTGCACCCAGAGCTTGGTCACACTATCTCCCCGATAAAGACTCCTTCCAACTCGCTGAGCTAACTGGACTCGATAACAAGCCTTTCAAAGATAAAACCGTGAAAGGAACGTCTGCGGCTCCCGTTCAAGTGCATTTTCGGGCGCTACCCGACGATCGCTTTATGCGCGGCAGCACGATGAATTTGAAATATAGCTACAGTGCCCAAGTCAATCCTCGGCTTTCCAATGTCTCGGTGCGGATTGATGGGGTAGGAATTGGCAGCCGTAAACTGGACTCGGATCGAGGCGGGCAAAATGAAACTCTAACAGTTGATTTACCCGCGAACTTAATCAAGCCAAACTCCATCATTGATGTCGATTTTGATTTGTATCCACAAGATGCAAGTCAATGTGGGTATAGCAATGACCAGCAACTTTGGGGAACAGTTCACAGCACTTCAAGCTTCAACCTGCGGCGTGAGCATTCAGTTGAACTACCAGACTTAAAATTACTCACAACCGGCTTTCCGCTCGCGGCTCCCCAAGATTTATCGAACACCGCGATCGTAGTTCCGGATGCACCCACGACGACTGATTTGATGACGTTACTCAAGTTCAGTGAACGCATGGGACGCTTAACGAATGCTCAATCTGTGAAAATGGATGTCTTCAAGGCAGGCTCACTCCCAGAAGGAATTCGAAAAGACCGAAACATTGTTGCGATCGGAACGCGCGATCGCTTTCCGGTTCAACAAGCGTTTGAAACAGGCAGCTTCCAGTTAATGGATGTCTTCGGACGGGGACTTGGACAAGACCGGATTCAAACCCTTCCCGATGCGAGTGGCGTAATCAAAAGTGTGATGTCCCCTTGGAATCCCGAGCGTGTTTTAATCGCGTTGAGTGGTCAAACGGAGAATGGTTTGAAGCAAATTCAGGACATCTTGAGCAAAGATAACTGGTTCTATCAGCTGAAGAATGACACTGTTTTGATCAATGCAAACCCGCAAAGTACATCGAGCTTTGATAATAATGCCTATCAATTGCAGTTCTTGGATCAAGCAGAGCGCCGTCGGATTGAGAATGTCAGCCCGTTGAGTAAAGCGCGGCGCTTCCTAGAAGATCAATGGTTCTTCTTACCACTCGGTATCATCACTGCGGCACTGATCCTCTATGGTGTGGCGCAATTATTCCTCAAGCGCGTTGCAAGGTAGTACCAGCGCTATCCGTTCATGCGACACAGTCTTCGTCCCCTAAATCCTCAAATCTGCGGATTTAGAGGACTCGCAAGAGCTGTGACACTCAACCCTCAATTCGCTATAAACTCATGGCACAATCCTCTCCAACGAAAGGTCAGCGCTTACTTTCAGTGCTGGCAGATCTGATTCCGAATTTCTTCGATCGTGTACTCCACTGGAGTGGTAAAACTCAGCTCTTTTTCATCATCACGGTACTGCTTTTTCTTTCAGTTCCGTTGATCATTACGCCCCTCAAAATTTGGCAACAAGGAGTCGTTGCAATTTTACTGATTGCGATCGGTTGGGCAGTCTCGGTGATTGAGCGCAAACATGCGACTGACCGCACCAGTGAATATCTCCATTTGTTCATGATCTGGCTGAGCTTGATCACCACGTTTCGCTATCTGTTTTATCGGGTGAGCTATACGCTAAATTTGCACAATGGCTGGCTCGATGGCACTGCCAGTATTTTGCTATTTTTGGCTGAGCTATACGCAATCATGACGCTTGTGTTGTCATTTTTTCAGACCCTCAAGCTCAAAGAGCGACAGCCCATTCGTCTTGCGAACCTGCCTCAAAATGAATGGTTGAGCGTGGATGTCTACATTCCAACCTATAGTGAAGATGTCGAAATCGTCCGCAAAACAGCACTAGCAGCAATGGCGCTGGACTATCCGACCGATAAAAAACAGGTTTACATCTTAGATGATGGTGCATCAGAAGCATTGCGCGATCGTCGATTCGCCTTGATTCAAATGTGCCAAGAAATTGGCTGTACGTTGCTCACTCGCGAGAACAATGATCATGCCAAAGCGGGCAATATCAATGCAGCTTTGACCCGAACAACGGGCGATTTGATCTTGATCTTAGATGCGGATCACATTCCCCTGAGAAGTTTCTTACTAGAAACAGTTGGATTCTTTCTCAATCCTAAAGTCGCATTAGTTCAAACGCCGCATTGGTTCTACAATCCTGATCCGTTTGAGCGCAATTTACGCACGGCTGGTAAAGTTCCAGTTGGCAATGAATTGTTTTACAAAGTCTTACAAAAAGGCAACGACTTCTGGAATGCGGCTTTCTTTTGTGGATCAGCAGCAGTAGTTCGGCGATCGCAGCTTTTAGAGATTGGCGGCATTGCGACAGAAACAGTGACCGAAGATTGCCATACCTCATTGCGCTTGCATTCTAGCGGCTATGAAACGGTCTACTATGACAAAATCATGGTCGCGGGCTTAGCTCCTGAAAAATTCTCTGCTTATGTCGGTCAGCAAACTCGTTGGGCGCGAGGCATGGCGCAGATTTTGCGACTTGAGAATCCCCTGTTCAATCCGCGATTGAACTTAACATTACCTCAGCGAATTTGCTACTTCAGTGCAACTTCTCACTTCTTTTTTGGGTTTCCTCGCTTGATGTATGCGATCGCACCGATTCTCTTCTTACTGTTTGGCTTAAATCCAGTGCGAGGCTTGGGGTTAGAAACGCTTGCTTATGCGTTACCTCACTTTTTACTAGCAGCATTTGCAAACTATATTGCTTACAAGCATGTGCGCTTCTCGTTCTGGAATGAAGTATATGAGTTTGCGATGTCGTTTCACACAGCGATCGTCACGTTGCTCGCATTGCTCAATCCGGGACTCGGCAAGTTTAATGTGACGCAAAAAGGATTGATTGTGGATCAGCGCAGTTTTGATTGGCGATCGACCAAAGTATTGCTCGTCATCGGGGTGTTTGTTGCTGTTTCTATCTTGGCGGTTCCATTTTGGATTGCTTGGAGTCCAGAAAAGACAGAAGCGGTCATGGTGAACTTATTCTGGAGTCTTTTCAATTTCACGTTGATCATTGCAGCTTTACTGGTTGGACTAGAACAACCACAGCAGCGAGCCGCACATCGTCTCGCTCGGAATCTCAGAGCAACGATACATGATCGTGGGCAAGCGATGCAAGGAGTCACTCTAGATATCAGCGATTCGGGCGCTCGGATTCTACTCAACCAAGAGCTAGACAATCTTTCTCCTGAAATTGAGATTGAACTGATGGGGGATTCTAATACCTATGTGTCGATGCGATCGCAAGTCATTCGACTCGCTTCGACTCAGGATGGTCAATCGATTGTTTTAGTGAATTTCCTAGCTCTCTCTCGTGCTCAGCGAGATGCACTAAGTTTGGTCATCTATTCGGATGTTCAGGAGTGGTATGCTCAGCGTCGCGACTCGATCGATGATTTGTTTACATCATTCGGGTTCATTGCAGGCAGTATTGGTCGATCGCTGCGTCCTCGTCGTTCTGAAATTACGGTCTAGGATCACAAACTGAACCTAGCAGCTAGCATTTGTACCAATACAGAGAACAACACCGTCCGACTCAGTCCTCTATAGAAGAAAACCTTCTAGAGAATTTAAGCCGGACGGTGTTTTACAGCGATTTCTAGGTGAATAAGCCACAATGTGCAAACCAAGCAATTGCATCCTCCTCAGAGATTTTCTCAGTTACAATTTCAGTCAAAGCTTGGTTCAGTGCCTCTAACGATCGCGCTTTGGCAGAGCGCAGTAATTGTTTGAGTTTCGACCAGCAGAGTTCAATCGGAGATAAGTCTGGGGAATAGGGTGGCAGGAAGACGAGTTTCGTTCCAGCGGATTCAATCGCTTGTCGAACTCGCTCAGCATAATGCACCCGCAGGTTATCCATCACGATGATCGCGCCAACCCAAAGTTGTGGAATCAACACCTCAAGCAGATAGGTGACAAAGACCTCGGTATTGACGCTACCGGGAATCGTCATCGTTGCAATTAGTCCCTCGAGTCCGATTGCCCCAATCAGCGAGATGTTTTGTCCGACACTACGCGGACGCACATCATGAACCCGTTCGCCTTTCGCTGCACGAGCGTTGAGGCGAGTCATGCCTAAGTGAACCCCGGCTTCATCGACAAACACCAGATTGCGCAGGTCAATCCTGAATGTCCAGTGCCGAAAAGCAAAGCGCAAGTCTTGCACACGCTTGGTTTCAGCTTCGGTCGCACTCAAAGTTTTTTTTGACGCTCAAGTTCATCTGCTCTAACGTGCGCCACATGGTCGAGATACCCACTTGGATGGAGCATTCTTTTTCCAGGCGCTCACACAATTCCCACAGCATCAGGTCAGGGTGTTGTTTCAACCAGTTGGCAATCAACGCCTGCTCCTTCTCACCGATTTTAGCGACGGCTCCACCGCCATGCGGTTTGGGCTGTACGGTCTTCTGTGTTCGGTAGTGTCGCATCAAGTCGCGCACAAACGACAAGCTGACTTTGAAGCGCTTTGCCAGTTGGCGTTGACTGCCTTCTTTGGCTTCGTAAGCATCCACTATCCGTTGACGTAAATCGACTGAGTAAGCAGCAGGCATAGCTCATTCCTTATGACTGCTGCTAGGATGCCCAAACTGTGGCACATCCAATCAGAAACCGCTGTAATTGCTGTGGTTTATTTTTTGACGGTTCCTGCCGATTGATTAAACAACAACTCTCGTGATTGTTCTGGGCTGATCTGATCTGCCTTAAATGCCTCTGCTTTTTCGTAAGCTCGTACTGTTGCTGGACGAGCTTGAATCGTCTCAAACCAGCGCTTCAAGTTGGGGAAGTCTTCGAGCTTTTGCCCCTGACGCTCATACGGCACAATCCACGGATAGCAAGCAATATCCGCGATCGAATATTCGCCTGCTAAAAATTCGCGATCGCTCAATTGTTTATTCATCACCGCATAGAGCCTTCCTGTTTCATTCACATATCGATTGATTGCATACGAAATTTTCTCAGGCGCATACTGGCTGAAATGGTGATTTTGTCCTGCCATTGGACCTAGCCCTCCCATTTGCCAAAATAACCACTGCAACGTATCTGCCCGACCTCGAAGGTCAGCCGGAATCAATTTGCCTGTTTTTTCAGCAAGGTAGAGCAAGATCGCACCCGATTCAAACAGAGAGATCGGCTCACCGCCGTCTGCTGGTTCGTGATCCACGATCGCTGGAATTCGATTGTTTGGAGCAATCTTAAGAAATTCAGGTTGAAACTGATCGCCTTTACCAATGTTGATTGGCACAAGATTGTAGGAAAGTTCAACCTCCTCTAGGAAGATTGTGATTTTATGCCCATTGGGTGTTGTCCAGTAGTAGAGATCGAGCATGAGAGTCTGTATTCCTGGAAATATACTTCAATTCCACGATCGTAGCGAATCTCCGTCTCATCGATTTGCATCAAGCTATCTAATTCTTATTCGACTCTGAATCAACTTTACCGATGTAAAAAAGTTCCGGAGAGCAAGAATTTTTCACGTAATAGAGGAGATATATTTGTGATTTTTATTACATTCCCTCTGGCTATGAAAGCGCATTAATACAAGAAAACTCGCCAAAAATTGTGATGAAAAAATTTCAACATCGGTATGTCTACAGTTCAGATCAATGAAGATTGTTTATTCCTGCTCAGCCCTCTAGCATAAGCAATTTATGACATCTTTATCTCAAGACATTGTTGCCCCTTTGAGTTCTCAAGATGACCTTGAGCTAGCATTACTCCTATGCTGTGCCAGAACTCATCGCGATGCTACAACCGTGGCTCAGATTCATCAACTAGTACACCAGCCGATTCGATGGGAAAACCTCATTCCCCTAGCCGAGTGGCACAGTGTCCTGCCGCTGGTCTATCAAACCTTAAACACAGTCTGTCCAGAAAAGATTCCTCCTGAAATTTCTAAGCGGCTCCGGCAGTCCTTCTATGCAATCTCACTCAACAATCAACTGTTGATACAAACGCTGCTTATCCTATTAAAACAATTTGAGGATGCAGAGATTCCCGTTCTCGCTTTCAAGGGTCCATTGTTGGCGATTTCGTACTACGGCGACTTGAATTTAAGGCAATTTAACGATCTCGATCTGCTTGTTGCTCGAAATGATTTTGAACGTGCTCAAACCTTATTGCGGGAAAAAAATTACCAGCCTTATCAAGTATTAGGGTGGCAAACGGCTTTCGCTCATTCATCAAGTGGAGTAGGAATTGATCTCCACCGTGCCCTAACTCCACCCTATTTCAAATTCGATTTGCAGTTTGAAGAACTGCGATCGCGCCTTCAATCTTGTTCGTTCGACAATCAGCAGATCGACTGTCTCTCCCCGATTGATATGTTGCTCATCCTCTGTGTGAGCTTTTGCCGCGATCGCCATGAACAAAAATCTCGGCTCATTCAACTGTGCGATATCGCTCAACTGATTCAAGCTTATCCCAATCTCGACTGGCATCAGGTTCTCAACCAATCTCGTCGATTCGGCATCCTGCATATGGTTCTGGTGACACTAGCACTTGGACAGCAGCTTTTGCAGATTCCCTTACCGAAAATGATGCAAACTCAGATTCAACACAATTCAGAGATCGAGTCGTTGCTGCATCCACTTGCAACCAATCTACTTAAAACCAATTTACAGCCTCAGCTTCTACAGTTTGATTCAGAAACATTCTGCTTGGATCACACTTTCTATTTGGCGCTCAGAGAACGCTGGTCGGATAAAATCCCTTACTTTCTCAATTATGCTGCTCTGCCCGTTGATCATCCGCAACGCATCCAGTTACCCAAAGCATTCGATTATCTATACTTAATTCGCCGAACAATTGGACCGAAGACTAATCTATTTCGGCTGAAAGTATTGCTACACAAAGTAAAGCTTTTCTTGCGCCTTTCTCCACAAGACAGCATTCGTTTCATCTGTGCCTTAGCATTGTTCCCTTGCATCGCGATCGCACTACAGCATTGGAATATTGCACAGATTCAAGGTGTTCTCACTCGCTTATGCCGACCGCTCTCTCCTGCATCACCAGTTCAAGTAGAGCGAACAGTCAGATTAGTCGAAATTGCAGCACGGCAATACAGTTCTCGCTGGGCAAATTGCCTGAAGCGATCGCTAGTGCTCTGGTATCTGCTGCGCTGTCAAGGAATTGCGAGTGAACTCAGAATTGGGGTGCGCCGAGAGCAAGGGGAATTTCAAGCACATGCTTGGGTGGAATGTCAGGGCAAAATCCTGAATGATATCCCCGATGTTCACCAATCGTTTGCTGCCTTTGACTCGACACTTATGCATAAGCTCTCATCTGACTAATCTCCGGATTGGAATAAATTGCTGTGGATACAGCAAAGCACTATTAACAACTATCACTTCTCAAACCAATGCTTGAACATCCTCAAATCACCCTAACAGATTCACTTCTTAATCAGCAGAAATACCAGATTGCGGATGATGTACTCTATCGCCAAGTTGATACTGAAGCAATCCTGCTCAGCATTTCTGGTGGCGCTTACTATAGTTTGAATGAAACCAGTATTTACATCTGGGACGCGCTCAAAAATCAGCAGCCGCTCGCCTCTGCGGTAGACCGCATTCTGGATGAATACGACGTTGAGCGGACTCAAGTTCTCACGGATTTGCAACAAGTACTCCAAGACCTATCAGCTTATGGTCTGATTTCTCCCGTTAACCTAGAGTGAGCTATGAGCGGAATTTTAGGAATCTGGAATAGCCAGCAGCCTAGCCCTTGGGAAGCAATGCTGAGTGATTTAACCGTGTTGGGAAGAGATGGACAAGGCAGTTGGCATGATCCATCGATTGGACTCAGTTTAGGGCGATCGCAGTTATTTAATACACCAGAATCTTGCTTAGAAGCACCTGTTGTTGAGCAAGATGGCTGTGTACTCGTTTGGGATGGGCGACTTGACGATCGAGAGACGTTACTCGCAGGGCGTACTCAAGTCCCAGATGCTCAATTGATTATTGAAAGCTATCGACGCTGGGGAGTGGATAGTCTGCGCCATCTCGTGGGTGAGTTTGTATTCATCCTTTGGGATGCGAGCCAAGACCTATTATTCGTCGGCTGTGATCCTGTCGGCAATCGTACGATCGCGTATGTTTGGGATGGCAATACTTTATTGCTTTGCTCACGGGTTTTGACTTTATTGCTTCATCCGCAAGTGAGCCATGAATTCGATGAAGGTTACATGGCTCATACGATCTGCGATGCCTGGGCACATCCTGCCGAAATTACTCCATTTCGGGCAATTAAACGGCTCCGACCTGGATACGGCTTAATCCTCCAATCAGGACGACTTCAGCAGCGTCAACTTGCAAAATTAGCACCGACAAGCTACGACTTACGGGACTCACCGGAAACCTACTTCGAGAAGTTTTGGTATCTTCTCAATCAATCCGTTCGCGATCGCTTACGCAACTACCGTCCGGTATGTACGACCTTGAGCGGTGGGTTAGATTCTACAACGGTAACAGTTGCTCTCCTCAATCATCTCTCCAATCTTGAAGCATTCTCAGTCACTACAGAGCGTTATGCTGCAATTGATGAAAGCGAACCCATTCAAGCATTTCTGAATCGATATTCCCAAGTCAAATGGCATTCCATTAACTGTGATGATGCTTGGGTATTGAGTGAACCATGGGAACAATTGCCGCTGCCTGATGATCCGTTTACGAGTTGTGTTGTACCAATGCATTTACGGATGATGCAACAGGCTCAAAAATTGGGCTTTGGTCTGATATTTGATGGCGAGTGGGGCGATGAGTTTTGCTATATATTCTGGCGCGATCGCATTCAAGTGGGAGACTGGCAATTTCTGTGGCAACAGCTTAGAAGCCCAGGAAATCGTCGATCGTTTGTTTTGCAAGACCTCATTTTGCCCAATTGTCCAAAGCCCTGGCAAACTCAGTGGATGATGTCACGCCTGAAGCTCAGAAATCTTGCGCCGCAATGGATTCAATCCACCTATCTAGCACAGATACAACAGACTCAAGTTGTGGAACAGCTTGCGATGAAGTCTTTTGGATTAGATCGAGTTAAGGCTTTGAATCAAGAGATCGAAGATGCTAGTTTTGTTGGGACGATGCAAGTTCACCGATTGCTTCGATCTGCTCATCAATTAGAATATACTTCGCCACTACGCGATCAGCGCGTAGTTGAATTTGCAAATCGGTTACATCCTTCGCTACAACTGGATTCAAACTATCAAAAAGTCTTTTTGCGCCACGCAAACCGAACAACTTTACCAGATGCAGTTAGGTTACGTCCAAAAATCAACTACTTCGATCCATTGAAGTATGCTGGACTCGGTAGAGGAAGCCAAGCTCTTGAATTGCTAGAACAAGCAAAACAAAATTCCTATTTACAAGAAGCAATTGATTTCAAGCAACTAGAAAATTCGCTCTTGTCCTATCGGCAGTCATACGAGCAAGATTATCGACCAGACGAACCTTTCCACGATGGAATTGCGAATCAGTTGATCAGCACACTTGGATTAGCCAATTGGTTAACGCAGTTGGATAAAAAATATCTTGCTAGAAGGGTAATTTAATGATGATTAAAATTCATAAGCAAGCCTATCGTTATTTTTATCAATTGATTGACTTACTCACGGCTTGTTTTGTTGGCTTCTGGTTAGGAGTGCTCGATCGCAATTCGATGTATCAAATTGATCAACAGTTTTACGATAGCGAAGCCATCTATCGAGATGAAGAATATAATCAAAGCGGTTTTTGGGAGTGGGAATTCAAGGCGATCCAAACTCATTTTAAAACCTGTAAAACGATTCTGCTTGCAGGCGCAGGAGGAGGACGAGAAATCTTAGCCTTGCATGCCTTAGGATATGAAGTAGATGCATTTGAATGTAATCCTAATTTTGTCAAATTTGCAAATGAATTTCTTCAGGAAAAGCAGATCAATTGCACAGTTCAAATCGCGGTGAGAGACACTTGCCCGGTTTACGAAGAAATATACGACGGACTAATTGTTGGTTGGGGAGCTTATACCTTAATTCAAGGGCGGCAAACTCGGATTGATTTTCTAAAACAAATGCGAGATCGTGTTAAGAGCGGATCGCCAATTCTCTTATCATTTCTGTACGCTTATAAGCCTGCAAAATATTACAAGATGATTAGTACGATCGCGAATCTTATTCGAGCAATACGATGGCAATCTAAAACCGAAATCGGCGACTTTATACTTCCAGAAAACTTTGTCCATTACTTCTCGAAAGAACAGATTTCCTCCGAATTAAAGGAAGCAGGATTTAGACTTGAGTTCTATTCAGAACTCAACTACGGACATGCAGTCGGAATCGCCGAATGATTGAAAAAAAATCAATCGATTACTCCTAATAATGTATGAATTGATGTTAGAAGAATTTTCTATCAGCTCCTTTAAAACTGATTTTCAAACTCCTCATTTTTTCTCATACATTTACTGAAACTTTATCTTTAAACTAATCGATTGAAACTAGTATATATACAGGGTGCGCTTCGTAATTTATAAGACCATAAGGAGGTCAACCACAATGAAGAAGACATACCTATCAATGCAGGTTTCGCAGCTAGGAAGTCTCGCAGAGCTTACCCAACAAGCGCAAGGGAATCCTAAATCAGGTCCATTTCAAGATGGAATTAACATGAGAGTCACCAATCCAGGTGGTTTTGATGGCAGCGAAAATATCCCCTAAACATTGATGTGATGAATGCTGTTATATTTTGGCCACTTAGTAGTTTTCATGTGCTAAGTTCAGCAACTTAACAGTTGGTTCATTCATCAAGGGAGCATTCCAGCTTGTGGAATGCTCCTAGCAAGTTCATCAGGATTGACCCATGAAATTTCAGAGCATTCTGCAGGCTGCTACCGACGAACTCAGACATATCTCAAACACTCAACTAACCTTAGAGTTAGTTGCCGAACTTCCCTTAAACTCAGTAGCAGGCTCTATATATAAGAATAGCTCTGCACAAAATACTTCACATCATTACTGGATTCCTTGGACAGAAGAGATGGGTGCATGGATTGATGCCAATGGTCATCATGCAATCCTCGTCGTGGTTGAATCAGCCCCAATCGAGAACATTCAAGGCTCTCCCGTATTGTGTTTTGCTGCTCATATTGCTGCTACTTGTTTAGGGTTACAGGGACAAATCGCACTTCATGCAAATGTTGTCGCTTTAGATGGAGTCGCGATCGCGTTTGCAGGATGTTCTGGAAAGGGGAAATCGACCTTAACTACATATTGTGTAAGCCGTGGTGCAAGCTTTGTCACCGATGATGTTTTAGTCGTCAATGACCAAGGGCAAGTTCGCCCTGGAAGTCCTCGGATTAAGCTGTTTCCTCATACGGGAGAACGCTTTGGATTAGACGCTTCCGAAACAACAACCTACAAAATTCATTATGCAATAGAACAATTGGGGATCACTCCTCAGAACCAATCTTTCCCATTGGGTACCATTTACCTACTCGAAGAAAGCGATCGCATCTATACTGAGCAGCTTTCACCTAGTCAAGCCCTACTCGATCTCCTGATTCATAGTTATCACGTGACCGAAATCATGCCCGATCAGCCGAGCTTGTTTTATGCCTACACCAATTTAGTGGCACAAGTCCCCGTCAAAAAACTGTTCTACCCACGATCATTCGAGAGCCTACCCAAGCTCTACGACTTCTTGCAAACCGAAACGCATTCTTTTACTCCTCAACTTCTATGAGCTATCTTCTTCTACAGGGGCAGCAGGTGATGACCCTTGATGCTAGACGCAATGCAGCTTATCTTCAGGCGATGCAAGCAGTCATCACCCCAGACAGTGTGGTGCTAGATTTAGGAGCAGGTCTAGGAATTTTTGGACTGCTGGCAGCTCAACTGGGCGCAAAACGAGTTTACATGGTCGAGCCAGAAGACATTATCAGCTTGACACAGCAGATTGTGAAAGCGAATGGATACAGCGATCGCATTCAATGTTTACAAGGCAAAATCGAAGAAGTGACGATCCCTGAGCCTGTTGATGTGATTATTTCAGTCTTTACAGGGAACTTTTTACTCTCAGAAGATCTCCTACCTTCGCTATTCTACGCCCGCGATCGCTACCTTAAGCCAGGTGGCGCGCTCATTCCCTCAGCGGCAGTCATGGAGACGGTTCCTGCCTCTGTCCCTGCTTTCTATGAACGAGAGATTGCAGTGTGGTCAAATCCACATCTGGATTTAGATCATAGTCCAGTTCGTTCCTATGTGAGCCAAGCTATGTTCTTTGCACGTCAAGACCTTGGACAGGCTCAATATCTGGCAGAACCCGAAAAAGTCATGGCATTAGATTTCTATCAAGCCACTGATACGAATTGTCGTGCAGAGATACACCATACCATCACTCAAGCAGGCATCTGTCACGGTTGGATCGGTTGGTTCAAAATGCTGCTTGGAGATCAGTGGCTTTCGACTGCGCCGCACGAACCTCCGCTGCACTGGTCATCTGCATTCATGCCGATCGATCCACCTGTTGCTTTTGAAGTAGGTGAGACTGTTACTTTCAAATTACAACGCCCGCCTTATGGGGACTGGATTTGGCAATTTAAGAGCCAGCAGACACAGCAACAGCGATCGACATTCTTCTCTGTGCCCAACACCCTAAAAACCCTGCAAAAGATGGCTCCTGCTTATCAGCCTAATCTAAATACCAAAGGCAAAGCCGTGCATTATATTTTGGCTCATGCCGATGGAACTCACTCTGTACAAGAACTCGCACAGCAACTCGTTTCGCTGTTTCCAGATACATTTGCGACAGATCAGAAAGCCACAAAATTTATTCAAACGCTCGTCAGTTGGTTGGCATAACGAATGTTGTCTCTCCGTTATTTGATTCGCAAACTTCAGGGTGCAAGCCATTTGCTTCCTGCACTGCGCTTTGTTTGGAAAGGTTCGCCACGATGGACTTTAGCCCATGTGTCGCTAATTTTCATTCAAGGGCTTTTGCCGATCGCATTACTCTATCTAACCAAACTCATTATTGATATCGTTACAAGTAGTATTGCGCTGCCTGATAAAACATTGCTGTTTCAGCGTTTACTTGTCTTACTTGGATTGATGGGTGCTGTTACCGTCATCGCTGCGATTCTCGCTGCTTTAGCCGAGCTAGTTAACAGTGCCCAGACTCAACAAGTCACTGATTATATGCAAGGCATTGTTCATGCCAAGTCACTAGAAATTGACCTAGAATACTACGAAAATCCAGACTATCACAATAGCCTACAACGTGCTCAACAAGAAGCTTTTTACCGTCCTAATCAAATCTTGGAGCACTTGATCCAGCTTGGTCAAACAATGATCACGTTAGTGCTGATGGTCGGCTTACTCGTTGCGCTACATTGGGGAATTGCAGGCATTCTCTTTGCGGCTTCGGTTCCATCCATTCTCGTTCGTTTGAAGTACGCCTCTATCCTACATGCTTGGCAACGTCGTCGAACTGAGATGCAGCGACAAGGAGAATACTTAAGCTGGTTACTCACAGGGGATTGGTTTGCAAAAGAGCTACGCCTCTTCGATCTCGGCAACCTTTTTAGTCAACGCTTTCAGCGGATTCGCAAGCAGTTGTATCAAGAAACTTTGCAGATTGGAACTCAGCGCGCGATCGCGAATGTTCTTGCCCAAAGCCTCTCTGCTCTGCTCCTTTTTTCTGCTTACAGTTTTGTGGTCTATCAAGCGTTTCAGGGTCAACTACAAATCGGAGATTTAGTCCTTTACCATGCTGCACTCCAACAAGGACAAGCTGCTTTGAAAGGGTTACTTGGAAGTTTGTCTGCACTCTACGAAGACAATCTCTTCCTGAGCAATCTTTATGAATTTCTAGAACTCCAGCCAAAAATCGCCGCACCCCTTCATCCTAAACCGCTCCCTCGACCGATGCGATCGGGGATTGTATTCGATCGCGTGAGCTTTCAATATAGCAATACGCCCCGTTGGGCATTGAAAGACGTTAGCCTGACAATTCGCCCTGGTGAGGTCATTGCTCTCGTCGGCGAAAATGGTTCTGGAAAAACAACTCTGATTAAACTGCTCTGTCGGCTATATGAACCTACACAAGGCAAGATTACCCTCGATGGCGTTGCCTTAGAGCAATATGATCTCGTAGACTTGCGCCGACAGATTAGTGTAGTTTTTCAGGACTATGTGAAGTACTATTTCACAGCTTGGGAAAACATTTGGTTCGGCAATATCGAACTTCCACCTGGGGCAGAAACGGTGATGCAAGCTGCTAAACAATCGGGAGCCGATGCGGTGATTCAAACATTACCCCAAGGCTATGACACGATGCTCGGAAAATTATTTGAACAAGGCGAAGAGTTAAGCATTGGACAATGGCAAAAAGTTGCGCTGGCGAGAGCGTTTTTGCGCCAGTCCCAGTTAGTTGTCTTAGATGAGCCGACCAGTGCAATGGATCCGAAAGCAGAATATGAAGTTTTTCAGCAGTTTCGGCAACTGATTCAGAATCAATCTGCCATTTTGATCAGCCATCGATTGTCTACGGTTAAGATGGCTGACCGAATTTATGTCGTCGATCGAGGAACGATCGTGGAACAAGGCACGCATACTGAATTAATGCAGTTAAACGGCAGATATGCTCATTTATTTGAAACTCAGGCTCAGAACTATCGCTAGGAATTCTTGAGCACTGTAGAGATATCAATGCTTTATCTCAGTCAGCAACATCTTCACCAACTCTGATTTTCTAGAAAATCCCAAAGTGGCTGTTTTGTAAAACAAGTTGAATCTGGCGAGCGCAGAAATCAAAATCCCCTCCAAATTATTCAGATTCGCAAGTTTCTCTACAAGTTCGGATTCGATTTCCTCAATCGAATCCGAAGCCGTTTATCAAAGTGGCGGGGCGGCTCCTGAGAAAACTGCGTTCCAAGAATTCTTATGAAGCGATCGCTGCTCCGGATCTTCTCGGCTTGGGAGAGCGATTCTTTAAACTGCATAAGCGAGCAGGCTTGAACATATTAATTAATATCAGCCACAATCTGCGGAAGATTGGGTGTTGCAGTTCACATTAGGTAGCAAAAAATGCGAACTAACCCCCTACGGTTGCTGTATCTATCGAGAGTACGTTGTAATCTTGATAGGGAGTATCGTCACATTTTCCGCGTTTTATGACAGAACGGACACATTCGTGTTGTTTCGCTTGAGGTCAAGAAATGCCCCCAGTCGGTGTTGGTGCGAGTCGATTTGCTTCCGCCTTAGAAACAGGTGAAGCAAAACTCTGGGTAATGATGCTTGGGATCAATGATTACCAAGATGCAACATTGCCAAAGTTACGCTATGCCGCTTTTGACTGTCAAGGGTTGAGCCAAGCACTCGCTGAAGCAACGCAAGCATTTCCGCAGAAAGAATTTTTTATTCATCACGATCTGACTCCAGACAAACCGACGCTACAAGCAATTCAGGCGAGCTTAGACCGCATTGTTGCCTCGGCAAAAACGCAAGATACAGTTTTATTCTATTTTTCTGGGCATGGTGTTCTAGAACCCGAGAGCCAGCAAACCGTGTTATGTCTTGCGGACACACAAAAACAGCATCTACTCAAGACTGGACTATGTTTTCAAAATCTATTAGCGACTTTGGGCAACTGTGCGGCTCATAGTCAACTGATTTGGCTCGACGCTTGTCACAGCGGCAATATTTCCCTATCTGGTGCGCGTGGACACTTCTCTGAACCTGCTCTGCTCAATCCAACGCCGCAACTTTTAGAAATGCTGCGCCAAAGAGCAGCAAAGAGTCGCGGATTTTATGCCTTGCTTTCGTGCGATCAAGGACAGCAATCTTGGGAGTTTCCCGATTTGGGTCATGGTGTATTTAGTTACTACTTAATGCGCGGATTGCGCGGAGAAGCGGCGGGAGCTTATGGCATTATCGATGCAGATGCTCTTTATCGTTATGTGTATCATCAAACACTTCAGTACATTGAGCAAACGAATCAGCAGTTGCGGTTAATCAATCAACAGAAACGCAATAAAGGCGAAACAGATTTACATCCAGAGTATTCCTTGCAAACACCGAAGCGGATTGTTGAGGGGATCGGAGAGACAATTTTAGGACTTAAACCAACTCACACTGAAGTAGTGCAACAACGACAAGCTTTGATTGTGGACGGGCTGATTCATCATACAGTCAGTCCTGCCGTATCGGACGTTCTGCGTCAGGATGGTAATTTTGACCTAACTTACTTCCCCCAGCCCAGTGATGCTTGGTCGAATGTTCGATCTGAGATTGCAACATTTCTTCAGCAAGACATGACTGTGCCGGAACAGAGATCGTCCGGGTCGATTCAAACCGTGGCAACGCGATTATTGTATTTGCGAGGACGGATTGAATCTTCAGAGGATGGCGATTCCTGGTTATTTTTGGGAGATGGGGCTTGGCTGAGTCGAACTTGGCTGCGGCAAGAACTTCGGCGATCGCGCACGGCTCAGCAAATTGTCATTCTCGATTGTCCGGGCGCAACTTCTTTAGAAGATTGGGTCGAGGATCTGAAGTTTTCGTCGGATCATGGTCAGTGCATTCTTGCCTGTGCTTCGCCTCAAGATGAACCAGAATTGTTTGCTCAAGTCTTGCTCGAAGCATTGATTGCGGCTCCGGCTCAAACAGGGTTGTCGATGGCAGGATTGCTGGCAAAGCTGCAAACGAACTTAGATGGTTTGGGATTGACGTGCTACCTTTGGCTGTCTGGGACGCAGGGATTGATTGAAATGCTGCCTCCAGTCCTAGAGACGCAAACCGTTCAATCGGTTCAGTCAGACACTTCGCATGATTCGCAAGCGGCGAGTACTGAAATTCCGTTGAATGAATTCATCGCTCGGATTAAGCCCTTGTTGTTGAAATTAGTCGGGCCGATCGCGCCGAGTTTAATCGAGCAGGCAGCAGAACCGCTGCAAGAAAGCAGTCCTCAACTTTTGATTCGCGCCTTGTCTGCACTGATCCCCGCCAAGCATCGCACATATTTTGAACAAGAGGCAGGATCGTTGATCCAAGTTCCTGCTCAGCCTGAAAATATCAGTGAAGCAAGAGCGATCGCTTTACCGATCCCCGAGCAAATTCAGCCACAAACTCATCCATCTATCCAGCAAAGCGTACCCCCTCAGCAACGCGACCAATTTGTCGATCAAACGGCTCCCCGTCTCACCGCAGAACAGCTTGCAAGCATTGAGCAATTTCTGATTGAACTTGTAGGACCGATCGCACCCATGCTCTTAGGGCAACTCTCTCCCGCAGCTTGTGATCCGATAGTCATGCAGGAAGAGTTAGCCGTGCATCTATCACCTGTGCAGCAGACAAAATTAGCGCAGCGCATTACTGCACTGATGCAGTTGCCTCCGAAACCACAGAGTCCTCGCTTGAGTACGGCAAAAGGGTATGGAGTTGCTGTCCGAGAGCCACAGCAGACTCAAGAAGCGCTGAGCGATCGCTTAGTCAACGCTCAACTGATTCAGGTCTGTGAGCAAGAACTGACCTGTTTGATTGGGCCGATCGCGAAGTTTATTGTGACAACGAAACGAGATTTAGAGAATCAGGTGTCTCTGACCACGTTTGTGGAGGAGTTGATCACAGAGATTCCTGATCGTCAGAAAGCAGACGAGTTTCGGCGGAAGATATTGAGAAATTAAGAGATTAGAATCGGCGCGAATTCGATTCGTCGATCGCTCATATGTTAATTAAACATCTCGGCGAACTTAGGTTCATTGAGGCTGTATGAATTGGGTCTCGACTTCGCCCCAACCTTCGAAAAATCCTCAATTTTGAGCGGTTCGCGAAGCGCATCTGAGCAGGTGAATGAAAAGTTTTCGCTGATACGCGTTCACCCGCCCTGACTTCTACAGGAACGGGTGAACGCGATAAACAACAGGATTTTATTGAATCGTAAATCCTTTACTTGCGCTTGTTCAGCAAGTTCATTGAAATCTCCAGGCTCGACTTCATCCGATTAAAAGCTGCGGCCAACGCTCCAATCTCATCTTGAGTATCTTGCTCAAACTCCATATCCATTTGCCCCATACTGACTGCTTCCGCAGCATTCGAGATCCGACGAATCGGACGAATCACCGATCGTCTGAGCAAGGTGTTAATTAACAGCGCGAGCGCAATGAAGACTGCCGTTAAAATTGCCATCACGGTTAAGAGCGATCGCCAAGCGTTATTAATCACTTCACCTGCTGGTACAGCAATAATCTGAGTTGCAACAATCTCATTGAGATTCCAACCAAATCCACCCGCATCGCCATAGGTTGCAATTTGACTTTTCGGTGCTTTATCCGGGGTCGAATGGCACTCCAAACAGCTTTGCTTACTCACACTTAACGGACGAGCAATATAGTAAACCTGCCCACCCGGTAAATCGCGAAACCCAGAGATTTCCTTAGTGTTAGGTTCTTTTTGAAACCGCTCGACTAAAGAAGCCTCAAATACATCTGCCTTATCTCGCGGGTTAGTTGGATTCAGAGTGGCTTCTTTGTAAAAGAAATCTTTGTACTCGTTATTTTCGCGAAACCGCTGAAAGACTTCGTTTGCAGAGTAAGCAGGAACCGTTTCAGCAATAAAAGTCGGCTCTGTCTCTAAGCGCGATTTGAGCAACGGCTGAATCTTAGTACTCGTATAATCACGCACTGAGTTCATGGATTGAATCAGAATCAAAGCTTTCGTCGTCACTTCTCCCCTAGCTCGATTTTCGAGCACCTGCGATAGTGCCAAACTACTCAACAGCAATCCAATTAAAAATGCGGCTGCTAACAAGACATTAAATTTAGCGCCAAGCTTTAGTTTCTTTAAAATCATGACTCAGACAACCTCGCGGGGATCAAGAAACATCAACAAATAGATGCTCATTCAGGCAGGGAAAAGGAGATCGAATCAATCTGTATGCTCTTCTTAAAAGTAGCGAATTTTGGGTCTTTTCCTATCAAAGCGCTACAAACAGTTACGGTTCACAAAACGTTAGGTAGTATTCCGAGCAAAACAAGACGAGCATCCGGCAGTATGAAACAATAACTAGCATTCATAAATTCATTCAGCAATGGATAGCAGAACCTCCCGGCGCTCATTTCTAATTCTGTTATTTCTATCGGGATGTGGCATCGGTTCACGTTCAGTTCAAGCAATTCAACTCACCATTGGAACGGTTAGCTACGGAGCCGCCAATTCTGGCAATCAGTACGATCGCTTTAAACAATATCTGGCTGAGAAACTGCAAGCGGTCATCCAATTTGAGCCTGCTTTTAATGAACGCAAAGCCTTAGAGCGCATCAAAGCACAAGCTTGGTCAATCGTGTTTGCACCTCCTGGACTTGCCGCGATCGCGATGTCACAATATCAATACACGCCGCTGTTTCCCTTAGTCGGGGTGAACAATCTGCGCTCGGTTCTGGTCGTTCCCAAAGAGAGTCCTATTTCAGACTTGCAAGCCTTATCAGGTAAAAGGTTAGCAATCGGACAACCTGGATCAGCGACAGGCTATTACTTTCCCATTTTTAATCTCTATGGTTTGACGCTCAAAGAGCTTCTGGTGACATCCACTCCCAAAGCAGTCTTAGAAGCGATCGCACAAGGAACAGCAGATGCGGGAGCGCTGTCCCTTGAAGAATTCAATCTTTACAAATCGCAACTTAGCTCAGCAGAGTTTCGCATTTTGTACAACGACCCGCACAAAGTTCCAGCGGGAGTCGTGCTAGTTAGTCCGAGTGTCGATCGCACACTGCTAGAATCGATTCGCAAAGTTCTGGGAGATACGCCTTCAGTCGTTGCCCAAGAAGCAGGATTTGTTCCGACGGGAACTGTTCCGGACTACAAATATATGATTTCGGTCGTCGATCGTGTGCGTGCAATTTTTCCGGCAGATCGCGCTGAAGGTGCAGCTTTACTCGCCCAAAAACCCGTTCGACTGTTTACAGATGGACAGCCAGCAGCGCCTCAAGCTGCTTCACCTGCTCCTGCTTCGCCCACTGCTTCGCCTGCGTCAGAATCTCCTGCATCAACACCTGATGCTTCACCGACCGCAAGCTCTTCTCCTGCTCCTGGCTCACCTTGAGCGATCGCCAATCATTCATCACCCACCTCCAAAAATTGCTTCTAGTCATTCTTACGACGGGGTGAAGAAGAATATGCAGTTCTGGTGCTTTTTCTAGAAAATGGATATAGTTTGAAGACTAGCTCTCGCTCAATCTGAACTCATGCGATCGCGACAAAGTATTCTTGAAATCTTTTCCACGTTTCTACAGTTTGAGAGCGATTCAGCGACTCGATGGGTTTCAGATGCTCGCCTGCGTCGGAGTATGCAACGCTGTCTTGAAGAATCCGATGAACAAGACCTTTCCGAAATGGTTTGGTCGCTATATTGGCATCGGCTCTGGCAAGCCGACAGTCATCCTCTCGCAGTCGCTCATTTATCTGCTTATTTGCAAGAAGTCTGCTTTTGGTCAGCTCGAAAGCTGGCATTGAATATCGGCAGCAGTCAGTCGCTTGCGGATTTCTTTCAAATCGCGATCGTCAAAATTCACCGTGTCCTGCAAGGGTTCAATCCTCAACACAGTTCAGGTCTGAAACGCTACGCAAGCCTAGCGTTTAGCAATGTGATTAAAGATACATTGCGCCTGCGCCAAGAAGTCGATATCTGCACCGATTGGGCACTCATGCACAAACTCAGCCACAAACGATTTGTCGAATCGTTGCAGAATTTTGGGCTAGATGCTTCTGCGATCGCAGAACGAGTGTTCGCTTGGCAATGTTTCAAAATCATCTACGCACCTGCTCAAGGCAAAGGCTTACGAAAATTAGCAAAACCTGACCTTTCGACCCTGCAAGCGATCGTCGATCTTTATAATCGCGATCGCGTTGCCACGTTAGGCGCAACTGCCCAACCTTGCAATCCAGTTTTATTAGAGCAATGGCTGACCACTTGCGGCAAGGCAGCGAGATCGTATCTCTACCCGTCCTTGATTTCGGCAGACACACCGCAGCCGGGAGCCGAGAATACGGAGATGTTAGACAATTTTGAATCGACCTTTCAGGAGTCAAATCTCAGCCAAATTATTGAAGCAGAAGAGGAAGATCAGCGGAAACAAACGCGATCGCAGTTGAATGCGACTCTTTTGAAAGCCCTCGTCAAACTGGATTTACCCGCGCAACGGTTGCTGCAAATGTACTACGGTAAAGGTATGACGCAGCAAGAAATTGCGAAAGAATTAGACACAAAACAATACACAGTTTCGCGACGATTAACCAATCTCAAGCAAACCCTGTTACAAATTCTTGCAGAATGGAGTCAGACAACCCTGCATCAAACTCTCAACTCGAACGTAGTGTCTAATATGAGTACGATTTTGGAGGAATGGCTGAAACTGCACTACAGTCATCCAGACCTGCCCTCCTAAATATCGAGCGATATTTAGCGCGTTCTGAGGCAAGTCCTATGTCTTATCCTGGTACATCACCCATTATGATCGCTGACACCCCGCAACTTCAATTAGAAATTCCGAGCGATGCGTTGTCCCAGGTTTGGCAGCAACAAGCATTTACGACGGATGGAATTCATTGGCAAGCGGCACTCAATCAAGCGAGTCTCAAAACGCTCTTGCCCTGGGTACAAAGTTTTGCGCCGAATGCGCGAATTTGGGCAAATTCAGCCGCGCTTTCTAGTTTTTGGGAAGTGGTGAACGGCGGAGCGATCGAGTTTGAGAATCAGCGTTTAGTGGTAATTCCAACTGCTGCGATCGACGATCGCGAACTGCGAGTGCCCCAAGAATGGGTGGATCTTCCCAGTTGGGCAGGGGATTATTATCTATCGGTTGCCGTCAATTTAGAAGACGATGAAATTCAGGTTTTGGGATACACCACCCATCAAATGCTCAAGCAGCGCGCTCAGTATGATCCTCTTGATCGAACATATTCGCTCGATGAAGCCGATCTGATTCCTGATACGAATGTGCTGTGGATTACGCGACGGCTTTGTCCGGATGAAGTTTTGCGATCGCAGCTTGCGCCTTTACCTGCGCTTTCCCTTCAGCAAGCTGAAAATCTACTTGCTCGGTTGGGAACTACGGATGTGGTTGTGCCGCGTTTAGCGATACCCTTTCAGCAGTGGGGCGCATTACTGGAGCATGGCGGTTGGCGGCAACGTCTGTATCAACGACGCTTAGGTCTACCCGAACAATGGTCAGTACAACAATGGCTTCAGAGCGGCATTTCCACGCTAGCAGAACAATTCGGCTGGGGAGCAACAGAGATGCAGTCAAATCTGGCTTGGGCGCGTGGGTCTGAGATTAGCTCACAAAAGGCATTGTTACGCCATTTGTCGATCGCTGGAAAACCTTATGAGTTGAGAGTGTTTCAAAAGAGCGATGATGTCTGGCGCTTTGAGCTACAAAGTACTTCTGGAGCATTAATTCCAGGTGGCTTTAAGCTGCGATTGCTTCTAGAAGATTTGATGCCGTTTGAAAATAACGAAGATGTCGCCATGAATGCGATCGAGTGTCTTTATCTAGAAGTGCGGCTTAGCCCTGGCGATACTTTAGTCTGGGAAACAGAACCCTTGCCAGAGAACTACGATCGCGAAATTCTTTGCTTTTAGAGGGTCTTTGAAATGTATCAACAGTTGCTCGCTCCGTTCTAGCTCGCCCCGGAATGAATTCGGGGCTAACCGTGCGAAGTCCTTTGAAAAGGACTGAAGACCCCATTCTTATTAGCTTTTAGTCCCTTTAGTGGACTTTGTTCAACTAGCCCGGATTTTCAATCACGGGCGGGTGAAGGCGATGAACAATACCTTTTAAACATCCTCTTAGTCCTCATCCAGGCAGCGATCGCGCTTCTGCTAAAAACACCTGAATCCGATCCCAAACTCGATCGACTAAATTTCCTGCATCCGCATCAAACCATTCCAGTTCCGGGACGGCTCGGAACCAAGTTCTTTGCCGCTTTGCAAACTGCCGCGTGTGCAGCACCGTCAATCGTTCCGCCTCTTGCAGAGAAAATTCTCCTCTCAAGTACTGCCGCATCTCTGCATAACCCAATGTATTCAACAGTGGCAGATCCTCGCCATACTTCTGGCACAGTCGTTCTACTTCTTCGACAAATCCCATTTCAATCATTTGTCCTGCCCGTTTCGCAATCCGCTGCTCCAACTGATCCGACTCCAATCCAATCTGCAAAATCGGATAATTCGGCGGATTCTCCCCTTGCTGTTCAGAAATCGGGTGACCCGTTACATAAAAAACTTCCAACGCTCTCAACGTTCGCACCTGATCATTCGCATGAATCCGCTCTGCCGCAGCCGAGTCTACTTGTTGCAGCATTGCATAAAGCGTCTTCTGCCCGAGTGTTTCCAACTGCGATCGCAATTCCAACTGAGGCGCAACTCGCGGAATCTTCATCCCACGCGTGATCGCTTTAATGTAGAGTCCAGTTCCACCAACCAGGAAAAGGTGGGGAGTAGCCACTCCCCACTCTCCACTCTCCACTCTCTCAATCAACCCATTCGCCCGCTCCTGATAATCCGCCACCGTCAACGTCTCCGTCGGCTCGCAAATATCAATCAAAAAATGCGGCACTTGATTTAACTCTCGCTGAGTCGGTTTTGCCGTTCCGATGGTAAACTCTCGATACACTTGGCGCGAATCGGCACTCAAGATGATAGACTGCGAGCGTTTTGCAAGCTTGATCGCTAAACCTGATTTGCCACTTGCCGTCGCGCCAGCGATTATAATAAGTACAGGTGTATTGCTTAATCTTTTTTGATCGTTTTGCGATTTATAAGCCAAAATAGACCGATCCATCCTACTTTCAAAATTCATCAGAGACTGTCCTAAAACCGCTCATAAGCCATTTGTGCTATAATTTTGGTGAAATTTGTCTCTCTCTTACTGATTTCGCTCCTTATTGCCCTAAAAGAACGCTTCCTATGACGACAAACTACGATGCGCAGCAGATTCAAGTCCTTGAAGGTCTTGAAGCCGTAAGAAAACGCCCCGGCATGTATATCGGCAGTACTGGACCTCGCGGACTGCACCATCTTGTTTACGAGGTTGTCGATAACTCCGTCGATGAAGCACTTGCGGGCTACTGTAAAGCGATCGATATTTCAATTAACGCCGATGGTTCTGTCACCGTAACCGATGACGGACGCGGCATTCCCACTGGAATTCATCCTAAAACCGGGAAGTCAGCACTGGAAACCGTGATGACGATTCTACACGCTGGCGGTAAGTTTGGCGGCGGTGGATACAAAGTCTCTGGCGGTCTGCACGGGGTTGGGATTTCAGTTGTCAACGCACTCTCCGAATGGGTCGAAGTCACCGTCTGGCGCGAGAAGAAAGTTCACCTGCAACGATTTGAGCGGGGAATTGCGATGGGGGAATTGCAAGTCGAGCCTTATCCTCAAGCGAGAACCGGAACATCCGTCACCTTTCTGCCCGATGCTTCGATCTTCACGGAAACCACGAAGTTCGACTACACTACCCTCTCTGGACGATTGCGGGAGCTTGCTTATCTTAATGGTGGGGTTCGGATCAAATTCGCCGATCACCGAGAAGGCTCTGAACGAGAAGATGTCTACTTCTACGAAGGCGGAATTCGTGAGTACATCTCTTACATGAACCGCGAAAAGCAACCGCTGCATGAAGAAGTCATCTTTGTTAGTGGGGAACGCAACGGCATTCAAGTTGAAGTGGCGCTGCAATGGTGTTCCGATGCCTACAACGACAATATTATTGGCTTTGCGAATAACATTCGTACCGTCGATGGTGGAACGCATTTAGAAGGCTTGAAAGCAGTTCTGACTCGCACCCTGAATACGATCGCGCGCAAGCGGAACAAGATTAAAGAAAACGAATCGAATCTTGCCGGGGAAAACATCCGAGAAGGCTTAACGGCTGTGATTTCGGTGAAGGTTCCTGATCCTGAATTTGAAGGTCAAACCAAGACGAAATTAGGCAATACCGAAGTTCGAGGAATTGTTGATTCGCTGGTCGGTGAAGTGCTGACTGAGTATCTAGAATTCCGTCCGAACGTTTCGGATGCGATTATTGAGAAAGCAGTTCAGGCGTTCAAAGCAGCAGAAGCGGCTCGACATGCACGAGAAATGGTGCGCCGCAAGTCGGTTCTCGAATCTTCTACTCTGCCTGGGAAACTCGCAGATTGTGCATCTCGCGATCCAAGCGAATCAGAGATTTACATTGTGGAAGGGGATTCTGCGGGCGGTTCTGCAAAACAAGGACGCGATCGCCGATTCCAAGCGATTCTGCCGTTGCGCGGTAAGATTCTCAACATCGAGAAAACCGATGACTCGAAGATCTACAAGAATACTGAAATTCAAGCTTTGATTACTGCCTTGGGCTTGGGTATCAAAGGCGAAGAATTCGATGTGTCGCAGCTTCGCTACCACCGCATCATCATCATGACGGACGCAGACGTAGATGGCGCACATATTCGTACCTTACTCCTGACCTTCTTCTATCGCTATCAACGGATGATGGTCGATCAAGGCTATGTGTATATTGCTTGTCCTCCATTGTTCAAAGTCGAACGCGGGCGCAATCACTACTATTGCTACAGTGAGCGAGAACTGCAAGAACGCTTGTCTACCTTCCCAGACAATGCGAGCTACAACATTCAGCGCTTCAAAGGGTTGGGTGAAATGATGCCGCAGCAGCTATGGGATACAACGATGAATCCTGAAACTCGGACACTCAAACGAGTTGAAATCGAAGATGCAGCAGAAGCCGATCGCGTCTTTACTGTCTTGATGGGCGATCGCGTCGCACCCCGTCGCGAATTCATCGAGACTTATGGCTCGAAGATGAATTTAGCAGACCTCGATATCTAATTGGTTTGCTATTTCAATTGTCTTGAAGCTCAGCTAGTTTAAAAGCACTAGCTGAGCTTTTTGTTGATGAGTGCAGCTTCTCCAAATCCGGATTGCATAAACTGTCGCCGCTGGCGTTCTGCCATCCAGCAAGTCACATCCCACACATCCGCGATCGGCATTTTCGTAAACGGCAAGGTCTGCATATAGCCATCCCATAGAAACTCTGGATTCATTGTGACTTGAGAGAATCCTCGTTGCTTTTGTGCCTTCCAAATGAGATCCCACCAGCGTTCATGCGCCGCCAAAGCTGCCGTATATTCTGGCGCTCGCGGATCAGGAACTTGAGCATGTTGAGCATAGCCGACTCGACAATGAATATGCATCGCTCGCTGAGCGCACTGCTCTAGAATTGCCCATTCACTATCGAGTAACCGTTCACAGACGACGCACCAATGGCTAAAATCACACGTCAATTTCATCTCTGGAAATTGTGCGAGCAAATCTCGCGTAATCCAAGGATTAAACAGCGATCGACTTCGATGCGTCTCAAAGCTAATTGTTACTCCTGACGTTTGCTCTAGTTCAAGCGCTTGTCCAAAAAAGTCCACATTCTGCTGCCATGACCAAGCATCATACCCACACATGGTCGAAACGAACATCGCCCCCATGTCGATCGCATGTTCGACAGTCCAGCGTAAATCATTGAGATGATCTTGAATTGTGCGATCGCGCTGAGGAATCCACCAATCTTCAGGTGCATCGGGATGGATTCCAGTGGTCGCTTCAGCAATGTAGACCAATTGATGATCAGCTAATTTTTGACGTAGCTTGTGGCGGTGTTCAATTTCTTTTGGAATCGGGCCTTCTAGCCCATCGAATCCGCCCTGAAGCGTCTGCTCGATCAGTTCATCGAGATCGGATGAACCTGACCAGACTGAACGTAGCATCAATAGTTTCATTGTGAATTGGCAACTTGAATTTGCTGGGCTAGATATTTTTGAAATAACCAAATCGGCATTTCTAAATGTCCCAACGCTCCGGGTGAATAAACCGACGATCGCAATCCTCGCTGTACCGCAGTACAAACCTCAACATCTTCTAAGTGAAACTCTTTGAGTCCGGCAATCTCTCGTTCGAGAATCTGCGGGAACTCTGGCATATCTTTGCTTTCAGAAGTCACTAACAATGTTGTATGCAGCGTCATTTCACCTGCGCTCGTCGGTAGTAGCAAGTACCAATAAACGCGATCGGGTCCTGTAAACAATAAGAAATTCGGATTCCCAAGATAGACTGCATATTCATAATGATCTTGAGGTAGCAGATTCACTGGCGTTTGAAACACTGTCGGAGACTGCCCTGCGTTAATCCGTTCTACGATCGATTTTGCTAACGGTAAATGACAGACAACTCCGTTGAAGACTTCTGGCTCTGTCCATGTTTTTGCCGCAGGCAGCATCGGTTCAAAGGTTTTAGCGTGAGTCCCTAAATGATGATAGGGTTCCATAAAATTCTCAACTAAGACCTTCCAATTAAATTGGCAATTCCACTCTAGGTTCGCAACCATCTGCATTTCTGCAATGTTCCACCGTTCTAGATAGGGAGAGAGTGCAGCATAGTGAGTGCTAACCGATTCAATCTCAGGGTCGAAGGTGATAAAAATAAAGCCGTGCCAAATCTCAGACCGAAACTTGGGTAAACAAACTTTGTCCAGCTCAAACTGCTGACTCTGGTGCATTTCTGGCGCGCCGACGAGCGTTCCGTCTAATCCATACACCCAATGATGATACGGGCAGAGAAAGCTGCGACGATTGCCTTGTGCTGCATGTCCAAATCCTTCTGGCATCATGTCCATCCCGCGATGAGCACAGACTCGCGACAGCACTCGAATCTGATTGTCTTTGCCTCGGACAATTACAAGAGGTTCATCGATTAGATCAAGGTTAATATAATCGCCGGGCTGAGGCACTTGTGAGCAATGCCCGACACAGAGCCATTGTCGTTTGAAAATGTGTTGAACTTCCCATTGGTAGAAGTCTGGATCAGTGTAAGTTTCTGCGGGTAGTGCGATCGCAGTTTCTAAAGGTCTACTCGCAGCTTCTAAAATCTTCTGTTGGAGTTCAACAAGCTTTTGCGGATGGGAACAGACGGTCATAAATGCAACTCCTTATTGATCGATCTAAGCTTGAATCCCTTTCAGAAAAGAGGTATTGACGACCGAATCAGCTTTAACAGTCTTCGTCATCAATCCTGCTTCTATCCAAACTTGTTGTGCTTTCGGAAAGCTTTCAAAGAATGGAGCAGTCCCATTTCCCTTTAAGCCAAAATAAGTGGCGTTCTCTTGGAGATCTGCGTACTTACACCCTTTGACCATTTCGCTGACTTCTTGCTCAGACACACCTAAACCTTTCGCAATCACAGCATTTGCTTGAGTTGGGTTCGCTTTCCAGTATTCAACTGCATCAAACCAGGCTTTAATTACCCCGCTCACGGCATCTGGATTGGTTTTGGCATATTCCTGATGAACAATCAACAAGTCGAGTAAAAGTCCTGGTTTTTCTCGGCTAGTGGTCAGGATATGAGCATTCGGAGCTTGTTTTGCAGAAGTTGAGAGATACGGCTCCCAAGTTACAGCAGCTTTAGCACGTCCTGCGCTGAATGCGCTTGCCGCATCGCCTGCGGTTGGCATGTAAATAGCTTGCACGTCTTGAGCGGATAACTTGGCTTCTTTCATCAAAGAAAGGAGAAAGAAATGAGAGGGAGAGCCTTTTTCAACGGCGATCGATTGTCCTCGCAAGTCGGCAACTTTCGCAATTTCTTTACTCGAAACAATGCCATCTGCGCCGTAAGAATCATCTAATTTGAGAATGCAGGATGCAGGGAGTCCCTGAGCCGCTTCGATCGCAAACCAGTCGAGTGTAGAAATCGAAAATTGCACTTCTTGTGAAGCTAAGGCACTTCGACGGGGGGCTGCATCTTCAATTTTGAGAATTTCTGCATCGAGTCCATACTTTTCAAAGAGTTTCTGGTCTTTCGCAACAAAGAAAGGACCATACCCAACCCAGGTCAAAATCGCAATTTTGATCGATTTGAGAGAACTGGGTTTGTCTGATGATGAGGAGTTCGTTCGATTTTGACAGGCTGCGATCGCTGTTGTTGTTCCAGCCAGCAAGCCATATTTCAGCAATTGACGACGCTGTATCACTCTAGTCACTCTCCAATCGTTTTAGATGGAACTGTGTAGTCACTCAAAGGCACGACAAACAAGCGATAGGGATAAAATCATTGTCTAGGTTAGGAGGATATCTAGTAGAAAAATGTGTCTCAAGCAACAAAATTCGTACTTATGCGCCAAAATAATTGCGAATTTAGAGCTTCAAAGCTATTCAGATTTGTTTTAGCTACAAAATTCTGCCTATAACTGCGAATATCGAATTTAACTCTATCGAATGAGTTGCAGACATTCCGATGTATACTACGGGTTCCGTGCGATAAAGTTGGTGCTATGTCTGATGAACCCGCATCTCAAGGAGTCGAAGGCACTCAGTCAAACTTAGATGAGCTGGACATTGAAATTGTTCAACTCCTGCACAAAGATGGAAGGATGCCATTTACGGAAATTGCTAAAAAGCTAGGCGTGTCAGAAGCCACGATCCGCAATCGGGTTCAGCGCTTAACGAATTCTGGCGCAATTACAATTCAGGCTTACTTAAACCCGAATAAGCTAGGATTCCGCAGCATTGCGCTGATTGAATTGAAAACGGTTAATTTAGAGCGAGCACAAGCGATCGCCTCTGAGTTAGTCGAGCAAGATTCAGTGAGCTATGTTGCGTTCGTCGCAGGAAGCTATGATCTATTTGTAGAAGTTACTTACGATACGAATGAAGGATTGCTTGACTTTCTAACCGCGTTAAGAGCAAAACCTGGCATCATTAATTGTGAAACAGCCACAGTTCTGAAGCTACTGAAAACTCAGTATTCATTTCAGATACGATCGACGAAGAGTTCTAGCTTTTCATCTTAATTTCGCCTCTAAGAGAGTGTTTGAAACGTATCAACAGTCTCCTCGCTCCGTTCTAGCTCGCCCCGGACTAGAAGTCCAGGGCTAACGGTGCAAAGTCCTTTGAAAAGGACTGAAGACCCGGTTCTAACTGACTGTTAGTCCCTTGAGTGGACTTTGTTCAACTAGCCCGGAATTCCATTCCAGGGCGGGTGAATGCGATGAACGATACTGTTCAAACATCCTCTAAGACTTGTAAAATCGCTTTCGGGAGCAATTGATCCTTAAACCAAACAATTCGAGCAGGTGTATCTGAGATTTTCACCCCTGCATTCTCTAAATTCAGTCGCTCTGAAACTGCCAAAATCAAATCATCCCGCCCCGACTGTCTAACTTGTGAAAACTTTTTCCGCAAATATTCAGGTCGCCAATATCCGACAATTTCTACTAGAAACGATCGACCATCTGGATGCACGACTCGAAAATCTGGAATCATCACACTGCCGGGAATCGGAATTAAATCAACTTCTCGTTCTAATCGCCATTCCGTCTTCGCTTTATTCCAGCGATCGACAAATCCTGCTTCTAGTAAACTATCGTAGGTCTTCCCAGGCGGATAGTGGCTGACCAATCCACATTCAGAATCTAGAGCAAATCGCCCTTGCCGCTTTTGTCCAGAATAGCTATCGTTAATCTGCAATTCTGCGGCAAGGCTCCAGCGAGTTACATGCAGTAAAGCAGGAAGTAACTTTGCGATCGCAAGTCCATACCGAGTTGAAGGCTTAAACAAACTGGTCGGACCATCGATCGTCAACGTAAATCCATGATCCGCATCGCCTTCGATATACGTCATCAACTGAAACAATTTCATGTACCGAAACAAGAGCTTATACTGTCCCGGATCATTGCGGTGAGCATTGATCACCAAATGACTTGCCCGATAAAACACACCTTGCACTTGCGATAAATTGTAGCGATGGAGCAGTGCGTCTGGCGTTGGAGCTTCAAAGCTCGTTAGAATTTGATTCTCTGGTAAGTCCGCATACAGTCCAGCTTTTACTTGTTCGGGTAAGACTTCGCGATCGAGTTCTTGACCCAAATCATTGGCAATCTTCTCGATCGTCATCTGAGTTGCCTGAGCACTCGGAACACTTTGCGCAGACAATGCAAACACCCGCTCTCGTAACATCGGCGGATCAAGGGGACTCACAGTTTCAAACGTACTAAATGAGCTATTGAGTAAATGCGCTAATCCTCGCTTGACTCGATAGTCCGTCTCTTCTCCTTCAAGCTCTTGCAGTTGCCGATTGAGTGCGCCTCTAGTTCCGTTCCGAGCTTCTTGAAATAAGGTGATGACATCTTCAGCGATCGCTAAAACTCTCGCATCAAACTCTAACCGTTTTGGTGCAATTTCTTCTCCATTGAATCGATGAATTAATAACTCAGTCGGTAACATGATTGCAATACATTTCTCTATTTCTTAGAAGTAGCGGGCACATCACTACTCTAGCGTTAAGATTGAACACTTTGCGTACTATGGAAGTCAAAAACCACTGCATAATGGTGTCCAAAAGATTAGTTTTCGTATGCTGAAACCTCGTTGGCAAATTTTCGCGATCGCGGCTCTGGTCATTGCCTTAATTGTAGGCGGCATTATTTTAATCAATCGCCCCAAGGAACCGACTGGAACTCAACCCTTTCTCCCTCCAGTTGTCGGCAATGTTCATCTGACGATGGGGATTCCGAGCAAAGCAACTCGCGACATTCAAAATGCCAATGATTATTTAATTGACGACAATCAGCGCCCCTATGCACTGTCATACAACAACACCAAACGGATTCCCAACTGGGTGAGTTGGCAGCTCAATAAAAGCTGGTTAGGCACAGCTCCTCGAACTAATGATTTTCGTGCCGATCCCACTTTGCCGAAGGGCTGGTATCAAGTGAAATCAAGCGACTACAACGGCAGTGGATACGATCGTGGACATATGGCTCCTTCTGCCGATCGCGCCAAAGATATCGCGACGAATTCTGCAACTTTCTTGATGACCAACATTGTTCCTCAAACGCCAGATAACAATCGTGATGTTTGGGAGAGCTTAGAAAGCGAGTCTCGTCGATTGGCAAATCTGGGCAAAGAACTTTATATCATTGCAGGTGGAGTTGGGGAAAAAGGCACGATTGGGGCAGCAAAAATTTCGATTCCTGCTTCGACTTGGAAAGTAATTGTCGTTCTGGATAAGCCGGGGTTAAGGGCGGCGAATGTCACGAATAAAACGCGGGTGATTGCAGTCGATGTTCCCAATATTCAAGGCATTAAAGATAAGACTTGGCGAGACTTTCGAGTGAGTGTCGATCAGCTTGAAGCAAAAACAGGCTATAACTTTTTGACCAACGTACCGGAAGCCGTGCAAACCGCGATCGAGAGCCGAGTCGATCGCGGATAGCCAAAATTAGATTCTGAACAAACAATTCTCAGCGACAGCTTTTGTCTCGATCGCTCTGCCTCTGGTTAGACGAAGTTCGGATCCTGACTCTCTATCATCCGTCCAAGTGTTGTCTCTGCTTTCAGCCTGCCAAAAATGGCGAATGACATCGACTTCACGGTTCAGACAATCGAGGAACTTAGTGATGAAAGCTGTTGTGTTTCACGGAGTCGGTGATATTCGGTTAGATAATGTCCCTGAACCCAAGATAAAAGATCCCCTAGATGCGATCGTGCGCCTAACTGCCAGTGCGATCTGTGGAACCGATCTCCACATGATTCGCGGAACGTTTACAGGCATGAAGGCAGGAACCATTCTCGGACATGAAGGCGTAGGAATCGTTGAAGAAGTCGGCGCAAATGTGCGGAATTTGAACAAAGGCGATCGAGTGGTGATTCCGTCTACCATTGCGTGTGGCTACTGTTCATATTGTCGATCGGGTTACTATGCTCAATGCGACGTTGCTAATCCCAATGGTCCCGATGCCGGAACCGCATTCTTTGGTGGACCCGAACCCACAGGCCCGATCGATGGACTGCAAGCCGAGTATGCGCGAATTCCCTATGCCAGTACGGGACTCGTCAAACTGCCGCAAGGTGTGACTGACGATGAAGCAATTCTACTATCCGATATTTTCCCAACCGCTTACTTCGGAGCAGAACTAGCAGAAATTACACCTGGAGATACAGTGGCAATCTTTGGCTGCGGGCCAGTTGGACAATTTGCTATTAAGAGCGCACAACTCTTGGGTGCAGGACGAATTTTTGCGATCGATACGATTCCTTCTCGTTTGCAAATGGCAAAGGCACTCGGAGCCGAAATCATTGACTTTAATGTCGAAGATCCGGTCGAGACACTGAAAAGTTTAACGGGAGGAGCAGGAGTCGATCGAGCGATCGATGCTGTCGGTGTCGATGCTGTTGCGCCGCATTCAGGTGCTGCTGCTCAAAAAGCTCAAGCACAAATGCAGCAGTTTCAGCAACAAGTCCATGAGATTGCGCCTCAAATCAATCCGCAGAATGGGAATTGGCATCCGGGAAATGCTCCTTCTCAAGCGTTGGAATGGGCAGTCCAAGCACTAGCAAAAGCAGGAACATTATCGATTATTGGGGTGTACCCCCTGACGCATAAGTTTTTCCCAATCGGGATGGCAATGAACAAAAATCTCACGATCAAGATGGGAAATTGCAATCACCGTAAATACATTCCGAAACTGATTGATATGGTACAAAGCGGAATGGTAACACCAACACAAATTCTGTCACAAATCGAGCCGATGACTTCGGTGCTAGATGCCTATAAATCGTTTGATCAACGTAAACCAGGATGGGTCAAAGTAGAATTAGTGCCCGGAGCCACAGCTTAAAACTATTTCTAACAAATTCAGAAACGTCTAAGAGCAGAGTTTAGAACATTTGGCAGAAGTCTTCCTAAAGGTCAAGGTACTTCCTAAAACCCTGACCTAATCTCTTAGATGTGTTTCATTCACCAAACGATAAAGCCTTCTAAGAAAGTATTTTCATAAGCTAGAACAAGGGGACAAAATGTTTTTTCACAAAAAAGAATCTATCCATACTGTCAATGTTGACGACGCAAATCCAAAGTTTGCTCAATTACTATTAGAACAATTCGGGGGTGCCACGGGCGAGTTGACTGCTGCTCTACAGTACTGGGTACAGTCTTTTCACTGCGAAAATCCTGGCATTCGAGATATGCTCCAGGACATTGCGATCGAAGAGTTTGGGCACTTGGAAATGGTGGGCAAACTGATCGAATCCCATACCAAGAATGTAGACCAAACCGAAGCTTACAAGAGTTCTCTGTTTGCTGTGCGCGGGATGGGACCTCACTTCCTCGATAGCCAAGGCTCAGCTTGGACGGCTGCCTACATTAACGAAGGCGGTGATGTTGTCCGTGACTTACGCGCTAACATTGCCGCAGAAGCAGGAGCGCGACAAACTTATGAGGCGCTGATTAAACTCGCTCCAGACAAAGGAACTGAGAAAACGCTAGTCCATTTGCTAACTCGCGAAATTTCGCACACCCAAATGTTCATGAAAGCATTGGATTCTATGGGCAAACTGACTGATCCGATGTTTGGTAATATTCAACCGGATGAAACCGTGGATATTTACTACAACCTCTCTCAAAATGGTCAAGATCAGCGTGGTCCCTGGAATTCAGAACCCACGTTTAAGTATATTGCTGACCCAATGTCACAACAATCATAACCAGATCTAAATTCTCTTTCATGCTAGGAGCCTTGAAGATCAAGGCTCCGTTTTGCTATATAACCTCATGGGTCCTCGTTACTGTTCTGCCTGTGCGATCGCCATTCTCGTCTTCAATACAGAATCAGGATTCAAGCTAATCGAATCAATGCCCTGCTGAACTAGGAATTTGGCGAACTCTGGATAGTCACTGGGAGCCTGTCCACAGATGCCAATCTTACGTCCACAGCGTTTCACTTTCGCGATCGCCAGTCCGACCATTTGCTTGACCGCTTCATTACGTTCATCAAACAAATGAGCAACCAGTGAAGAATCGCGATCGAGTCCTAATGTTAACTGAGTCAGATCATTCGACCCGATCGAGAAGCCATCAAACACTTCACAGAACTGAGTCGCTAACATGACGTTACTCGGCAACTCACACATAACATACACTTGCAGCCCATTTTCGCCACGAGTCAAACCGTATTTTGCCATCTCGGCTAGGACTCGTTTTCCTTCTTCGGGCGTTCGACAGAACGGAATCATCAGAATCACATTCGTCAATCCCATCTGATCTCGAACTCGCTTCATGGCTTGACATTCCAGGGCGAAGCCTTCTTGATACCGCTCATCATAGTAACGAGAAGCTCCACGCCAGCCAATCATCGGGTTTTCTTCGCGCGGTTCAAACTGCCGTCCACCAAGTAAGTTCGCATACTCATTGCTCTTGAAGTCCGACATGCGAACAATCACAGGTTTCGGATAGAACGCAGCCGCGATCGTGCCAATTCCATAGGCTAACTTATCAACAAAGAACTGGGATTTGTCGTCGTATCCGGGAGTAAGTGCTGCAATTTGAGCTTGGGCAACGCGATCGTCTAGCTCATCAAAGTAAATCAACGCGAGTGGATGCGTTTGAATTTGATTGGCAATGATAAACTCCAAGCGTGCTAGCCCAACACCATCGTTTGGAATGGCAGCAAGACTAAATGCTTCCTGAGGATTGCCGACATTCATCAAAATGTCGGTTTTGGTCTGCGGTAAGGTTTCTAACTCAACTTCATTGATTTCAAACGGGATCATTCCCGCATAGACTCGCCCGGTTTCGCCTTCTGCACAACTTACGGTAATCGATTGACCCGTATAGATTTGAGTCGTCGCATTGCCGCAGCCGACGATCGCTGGAATCCCCATTTCTCTTGCAATGATTGCCGCATGACAAGTTCGACCGCCCTGATTAGTGACGATCGCGCTTGCTTTTTTCATGATGGGTTCCCAGTCTGGATCAGTCCGATTCGTCACCAAAACATCCCCAGTTTGGAATTGATCAAGCTGATGCACATCAAGAATCACTCGTGCTTTACCTTGCCCGATCATTTCACCGACAGCCCGCCCCGTGATCATGGGTTCTGGAGGCGTAGCGACTAACCGATACGTGCGCAGAATTTGCTGAGTCTTTTGTGATTGCACCGTTTCGGGTCTAGCTTGCACAATAAACAGTTCGCCTGTGATGCCATCTTTTGCCCATTCAATGTCCATCGGCGTCGGAACGCCACGCACTTGTGAATAGTGGTCTTCAATGATGCAAGCCCAGTTTGCGAGTTGCAGAATCTCCTCATCTGCGATCGCAAATTGCTGCCGTTGTTCGAGTGAAACCGAGCGATTCTTCGTCGATTTAGTTCCACCGAGGTCATAGACCATCTTGATCTCTTTAGAACCCAGTCGTTTGTCTAGAATCGGACGATAGCCTTGTTTCAACGTCGGTTTGAAGACAACATACTCGTCAGGATTGACGGCTCCTTGCACCACGTTTTCGCCTAGACCGTAGGCTGCCGTGATCAACGCTGCATCTCTAAATCCCGTTTCAGTATCGATCGAGAACATCACGCCCGACGCAGCAAGGTCTGAACGCACCATTTTTTGCACCCCGACTGATAGTGCAATTTCTAAGTGATCAAAGCCGCGCAGTTGGCGGTAAGAAATTGCGCGATCGGTAAAGATCGAAGCAAAACATTTATGGCAAGCTTCTAGTAAACTCGATAAGCCATGAATGTTCAAATAAGTTTCTTGTTGTCCTGCAAAACTAGCATCTGGCAAGTCTTCTGCGGTCGCACTTGAGCGGACTGCTACATCGGTATCTGTGCCATAGTCCTCGCAAAGCGTTTGGTAAGCATTCGCGATCGCTTGTTCTAATTCGACTGGAAAGGGAGTTTGGAGAATCAGCGATCTTGCTTTTCTGCCCCGTTCTTGCAAATTTTGCACATCTTCGACATTCAAATCCGCGAACAGTTGACGCAGTTGTGTTTCTAATCCTGCACCTGCAATGAAAGAGCGGTAAGCAAATGCGGTCGTCGCAAATCCATTGGGAACATTCACGCCTTTGGATGTAAGCTGTTGAATCATTTCACCGAGTGAAGCATTCTTGCCGCCGACGATGGGAATATCTGCAATTCCAACTTGTTGAAAGGGCAACACAAGCGCTTGCGCTTTGGTGGATTCATTGATGAGGGAGTTCGATACTTGAGCTTCTAGCATAATTGCACTTCCCAACGGAATGTATCGGATAGGCTTCAAACCTGCTGAATTTATAGAAAAAAAGTTTGAGGAACTTGTGAGGAAAAAATAAGCCCCTGCCCTACATACCCTGGGAATGACAGGCTTGCCACTGCACCTTATCTGACCCGATTGTTATGGTGTGTTGATAATCCATAAAGGAGATCCCCTTTCCCAATGGATAGCTCATCACCAGACAAGTAACCGTTGTACTCAGAATCGATAGCAAATACGATACTGTAGAGTCAGAAATTAGAAGAATGGCAGGTTCTATGTCAACTACGTCTGAGATCGCATCCCCACAATTCGCGCTAGAGCACTTGCAATGGCGGTATGCTACGAAGCAATTTGATCCTGCTAAGAAGATTCCGCCCGAAACTTGGAACGTCCTCGAACAGAGTCTAGTCCTCTCACCCTCTTCTTTTGGTTTACAGCCTTGGAAATTTCTAGTGATTCGCAATCTAGAACTTCGCCAACAACTGCTGGAGCATTCTTGGGGACAGAAGCAAGTTGTCGATGCCTCTCATCTCGTTGTATTCGCGATCCAGAAAAACATTGATGCCGCATACGTCGATCGCTATATTGCGCGGATGGCTGAAGTTCAACAAGTGCCTGTGGAGTCACTCCAAGGATTTGCTAATGTCGTCAAAGGCTTCCTTGACCAGCGCCCCTCTCCTTCAGATGTGCAGGCTTGGGCTACACGCCAAGTCTATATTGCCCTGGGGCAGTTTATGACGACTGCTGCAATGTTGGAAATCGATACTTGCCCAATGGAAGGATTTGTTCCAGCCAAGTATGACGAGGTGTTGGGATTAAGTGAACAAGGATACGCTTCCGTTGTGCTTTGTCCTACGGGCTATCGGTCTGCTGAGGATAAGTATGCAGCCAAACCGAAAGTACGGTTTGCAACTCAGGAGGTCGTTCAAAACCTTGACTAGGAGAGCTGTAGCAGAACTGAGAACGCAATTGTTGAGAACGCAATTGTTAAGAACACACTTGTAGGGTAAGAAACTCTTCAAATTTCCACCTTCTTGTTGCTTAGACGATAAACGGGTTCCTTGAAAAATTCGTTTTTATAGAGAAGAGATGTAAAAGCGCGGGACGATCAGCTTCATTCTTCTCAATAGCGTCTATTTTTCGAGGTACCCTTTCGTTTTCCAAGGCGGATTATGGCTGCACAATAAGAAGCAGTTCTAAAATTGCGATCGAGTCCTGTGCAGTTAAAACAAGTTCTGATTATTCATAAATCCGGTGATGCGCTCAGCCAACGATGGGCGAAAAAGTGTGCCGAAGCGTTAGAAAAGCGGGGCTGCAATGTCCTTATGGGACCAAGTGGTCCGAAAGACAATCCCTATCCTGTATTTCTAGCCTCCGTGTCTCTGCCGATCAATCTCGCTGTCGTACTTGGGGGAGATGGAACCGCATTGTCTGCTGCTCGGAATTTAGCCTCTGATGGCATTCCGATTTTAGCGGTGAATGTTGGGGGACATTTAGGATTTCTGACCGAATCACCCGATGATTTTGACAGTGAGACGATTTGGGATCGATTAGAAGCCGATCGCTACGCCGTGCAGACCCGAATGATGCTTCAGGCGACCGTACATGAAGGAAATCGCACAAATTTAGAGCCTGTCAGCGATCGCTTTCTCGCCTTAAATGAGATGTGTATTAAGCCTGCATCTGCCGATCGTATGATCACCTCAATTTTAGAAATGGAAATTGATGGAGAAGTCGTCGATCAGTATCAAGGCGATGGGCTGATTATTTCAACGCCGACGGGATCAACGTGTTATACCGTTGCAGCGAATGGTCCAATCATTCATCCCGGTATGGCAGCGATCTCCGTTACGCCGATTTGTCCCCTGAGTTTATCTAGTCGCCCGATTTTGATTCCGTCTGGATCAGTCGTGAGTATTTGGCCTTTGGCAGATTATGACTTGAGTACAAAACTTTGGATGGACGGAGTGCTGGCAACTTCGATTTGGCCTGGACAGCGGGTGGATATTCGGATGGCAGCAGAAGAAGCAAGATTTATCGTGCTGCGCGAAAATTACTCTTACTACCAGACGTTACGCGAGAAATTACAATGGGCAGGCGCTAGAATTCACTATCACAATAATCATCGCAATTAGATTACTTCTAGATAGCGATCAACCGCTTGTTCAATACTGAAATCATCGGCGCGAAATTTTAGCAGTCTCGGTGAGATGGGATGTTGAATTGAATTTTTCATCGCAGCAGCCATTGCTACTGGATCTGCGATCGGAACAATTTGCCCAAACTCGCCGCCAGATAAAATCTCATCTACGCCTGATCGGCACTGAGTTGCAATGACTTGACACCCACATGCCATCGCTTCAATCAAGACGGTCGGCAGAGCTTCCCAGCGCGAGGATAAAACAAAAGCAGTGGCGCGACTCATATATTGGTAGGGATTATAAACAAAGCCTGGAAGCTCGACATCGGCTTGTAACCCTAAGGATTGGATTTGAGCTTCTAACTGAGATCTCAAAGCTCCATCTCCTAAAATCACCAATCGAGCTGGCATCTCTTGTCGCAAAATTGAGAACGCTCGAATCAGCGTCGTAAAATCCTTTTGCGCCGCGAATCTTCCGGCTCCCAGAAAGACCGGAATCTCATCGGATGCAAACCAGGGATGATCTAGGTCTGATTGCGCTTGTTCAGTGAGACGAGAATTGACGACCGCATTTGCGATCGCCAGCACGTTCGTGAGATTGTACTTACTTCTCAATTCTGCACCAATTTGCTGAGACACAGAAATCACAGCATCCGCATGTGGATAGAGCACTCGAATTAACAGTGGGAGAAGTTTACTGTGAGGTTCACCGTCATGTTCATCGGTAGAGAGGGCAAGATGCTCCACCAGAACCAGTTTTGGGGCTGGAAACGTGAGAAATTTGCTGAGGGTCATGATCGCATTTGCAAAACACAAATTCGAGATCAAGGTTTTGGGTTGAACACGCCGAAGGTAATGAAGCAACGGAAACAACAGCTTGATCATACTAGACGTGCGGGCGGTGACAGGAGTCTGCAGATCAATCACATTCACCTGCTTCGACAAATCTGATAAAACAAATTGCGCAGAAGATGCGAGCAGTAAATCAATTTCAAACCCTCTAGCAATCAGTCCTTCGGCTAAATTAAAGATAACTCTCGTGTCGCCAGTCATCTTATTACCGGCTAGCAAAATTGCAATTCGATCGCTCATGTCTTTCCCTCATTTCTCAGTCTAGAGAGTGCCCGAACGATCTCAGTATCTAAAGCGTTCATGCTAAAAATCATGAATTGCAGAGCAGAACACTTGATTTATCTGATCAGAGCATTTGAGAATTAATGGACTGCAAGTTTAAGACAAAGATCTGCTGTGAGTGTTTTAATTCGATTAATTTTGGGGCTGATCTTCGCGATCGGGGGATTGTTTAGCTACTACGGCAATACTAGCCAAAACCCAGTCACAGGCGAAAATCAGCGAGTCCAACTGACTCCTCGACAAGAAATTGTGCTCGGACTGCAAAGCCGTCAACAAATGGCAGCCAGGCACGGTGGATTATTTCCTGACCAGGGCTTGCAAACTTATATGGATGAGGTAGGACAGCGGATTGTGCAGCGCTCTGATGCGTCAAAATCGCCTTATACCTATGAGTTTCACCTCTTACGCGATCCGAAAATCGTGAATGCTTTCGCTTTACCGGGTGGGCAAGTTTTTATCACAGCAGCATTGCTTGGACAAATGAAGTCAGAAGCACAGTTAGCAGCCGTATTTGGACATGAGATCGGGCATGTCGTGGGTCGGCATGGAGCAGAACATTTAGCAAAACAGCAGTTAGGAAGCGCGCTAGTCACAGCAGTCGGGGTGGCAGCCAGTGGGGGACAAGATGGCGGACAGGGCGCAGCCGCAATCGCACAAGCCACGAACCAGTTAGTGAATCTGCGCTACGGTCGCAATGATGAATCCGAAAGCGATCGCTTAGGACTCAAGTTTATGCTGGACGCAGGTTACGATCCCCGTGGCATTTTAGAAGTGATGCAGATTTTGGCAAAGAGTGCAGGGAGTGGACGACAGCCGGAGTTTCTCAGTTCTCATCCCGATCCCGGCAATCGGTTGCAGGCATTAAAAGCAGCTATTCAGAAACAATTTCCACAAGGATTGCCGAGAGATCTCGAAGATGGGCGCGATCGATTTGCTCAGGCAGTCTTGCGTAGATAGGGCGAGTTTGGATAGGTCAGACGGAGTAAAACTATGGAATTGACAGTGCTCTATTGGATATTGGTGGCGGTAATGTTGGTCGGAGTCGTTGGGGCAGTAGTTCCAGGGATTCCGGGACCGAGTTTAATCTTGGTGGCAATTTTGCTGTGGTGTATTGTCACGAAATTTGCGATTCCGCTGCTGCCATTGGGATTGATTTTTGTCGCCTTGCTGCTCAGTTCAGTGGTGGAATGGCTGGGATCTTACTGGGGTGCAAAACAGATCGGCGCAAGTCGGTGGAGCCAGATGGGGATGTTTATCGGGATGGCGATCGGCTTTTTTGGATTGCTGCCTGCACTGCCGCTCGGTGGCCCGATCGCTGGAATTTTAGTCGGCGGATTGCTCGGGGGATTTATCGGTGAGTTTCTGTATCGCAGCGATTTGCCGACTTCAGAGCGGCTGAGAACGGCTGGACGAGTCACATTGGGCATTGGCTTTGGCGCACTGATTGGAAATCTTATTGAATTGGTTCTGGCGATCGCTGCGGTGGCAGTTTTTGTTTGGGTAACTTTGCCGTCGGTAATGTGGACATGATTCTGGGTTTGCCGTCTGCTACTCCAAAAGCATCACGCGGAGGTTTGAAAAAACTACAGACGGCTTCAGCGGTTCCGTCTTGCTCAAACAGTTCTAAAACTTTGTTGTCTTGAATCGTTGTTTTCGATCGACAATCGTAAATCTGTAAGGGTTTGACTGCGCCATCGACTTTGACGATCGCTCGGTATTCCCAATAGTTTTTAGCACTGCGCCGAATTGAAACAATGCAGACTTCCTGATCGTTGACTGGGCGACAGCGTTCAGCAGCGTAGGCGGGAAATGCAATGCTCAACCATAAAAGCAACGCAATCAGAAATCTTTTCACGGTTCTCAGCGACAAGTTGGAATTTGCTCGATCGTACAGGGTGCGCCGCCATCAATTCAAGCTTGCCGGTCGGGATATCTTTCGCGATCGAGCGATCACCCACTGGCTAACTTATGAGCATGTCGCGTGGTTTCTGGCAATCGATATTTTGTTGTACAACCCATTACATACGCGATCGCACTTTCTAAACGAATGCGATGTCCAGATGAAATATAAAGCGGTTTCGTCCCTGGACGAGTTCTGAGAACGGCTCCGATCGTGTTGCTTTTATAAATCAGAGGAACCCAAGCCCCGCGCTGATCTGGCGGTTCTTCGTGCTTGCCAACCAATCGAGACTTGCCGACTCCGATCGCAGGAAGATTCGTCAAGATCCCCAAATGACAGGCAATCCCAAACCGTCTCGGATGAGCTAACCCTTGACCATCACACAGCAACAAATCCGGGCTTGTCTTGACTTGCTCCAACGCATCTAGCACGGCTGGAACTTCACGAAATGAGAGAAAACCGGGAATGTAAGGAAAAGTAGTAGGGCGACGCGCGATCGCATGGTCACAGAACTCTAATTCGGGATACTTTAAGATCGCGACAGCAGCACGGGTAATCGTTCCCTCTGCTTCAAATCCGACATCAATCCCCGCCACATAGTTCACTGTCCCAAACTGATCGTCTGTGATCACTTCTTGGGATAGTTCTTGTTGAATGACGATCGCGGCTTCTGCGGTCAACACCCATTCGTGACGCTGTTCAATTTTCATGACTGGATGTGCCTGAACTTGTCGATCGACCTACAATGCCATTATCGCTTTTCAGGGCTGCAATGCTAGGACGTATACTCGACGCACGGTACAAAATTCTTCAACCCCTTGGCTCTGGTGGCTTTGGGCAAACGTACATCGCCGAAGACACTAAACGCCCCGGAAATCCTCGCTGTGTTCTCAAACATTTGAGTTTTTCGAGTCAAGATGAAGCCATTCTACGTCAAGTGCGGCGCATGTTCTTTGCAGAAGCAGAAACCCTGGAACGCTTGGGCAGACACGATCAGATTCCACGGCTTCTCGCTTATTTTGAAGAAGATCAAGAGTTTTATCTCGTTCAGGAATTCATTCAAGGGCATCCGTTGAGCGAAGAAATCGGCGGAGATCGCAGGCTTGCAGAAGCACAAGTCGTTGATTTGGTCGAAGATGTGACTCAAGTTCTAGGATATGTGCATGAGCAGGGCGTGATTCATCGCGATTTGAAACCCGAGAATTTAATCCGGCGCGATCGCGATCAGAAACTCGTACTGATCGACTTTGGAGCCGTTAAAACGATTTTAGAATCGTCGATCGCAACTGAACCCGTTGATCTCAGTGTTCCAATCTATACGTCTGGCTATGCCGCCAGTGAGCAATGTTTAGGTCAGCCCCGATATAACAGTGATTTCTATTCGTTGGGCATGATTGCCATTCAGGCTTTGACTGGAGTACGCCCGTCTCAACTGGCTTACGATCCTAATACTCATAACTTGCTTTGGCGAGATCGCGTCACGGTCAGCCATGATTTTGCCGCTGTTTTAGAGAAGATGACGCAGTTTCACTTCAACGATCGCTATCAAACTGCGGCAGAAATCTTAGAGGCGCTCAATCAGGTCAAGTCCTCGATTTTTACGCAGATGCCAATTTCCGAGGCAAAAAATCGACTGCGATCGCCAAAACCTGTCTTGAACAAGCCGTTGAAAATGAGCGCGATCGCAGTCGGACTCACTGCGATCATTGGCGCTTCAGCTTGGACACTGACCCGCAACACTCCAACCCCGACCGACCCACCCGGACAACGCGGGCAATTTCTCAGCGTTGGACAAACGTTACTCAGTCCAAACACACCGCCACAACCCTTGAAACAAGCGGCAATCGACAAAATGAAAAGCGGCGAGTTTGCAGAAGCCGTCAGTTTGTTTGAACAAGCCCACAAAATCGATCAGAGCGATCCTGAAACGCTGATCTATCTCAACAATGCGCGAATTGGTTCCGAGCAGGCAAATACGATCGCTGTCGTTCTGCCGATTCGGACAAATCCAACCGCTTCGGCCGAAGTCTTGCGAGGAATTGCTCAGGCACAAGATCGGATCAATCAAACGAAAGCAATGAAATTGAAAATCGCGATCGCGTCTGATGATGCGAATCCGGATCTCGCTCGCCAAATTGCGACCCAACTGGTTCGCGATCCGACCGTCTTGGGCGTGATTGGACATGGAACGAGCGATACGACGCTGGCAGCAGGCAAGATTTACCAAGAAGGAGAACTGGTTGCAATATCTCCGGTGAGTTCAGCCAAGAATTTATCCGGATTTAGTCGCTATGTGTTCCGCACAATGCCAAGCGATGAACTGCCCGCCAAGCGGCTCGTAAGTTATATGACCAAACAATTGAAGAAGCGAAAAGCTGCCGTCTTTTTCAATTCCAAAAATCTCTATAGCAAATCGCTGACAGAAGCATTCAAAGATGCACTCTACTATGCGGATAAAGGTAAGGTCGTGCATGAAGTGGATTTGAGTAATCCTGCGATCGAAGTTGCAGAAAACGTTGCCCAAGCGATGAAAAAAGGCGCAGAAGTGATTTTCTTGGCTCCGAATGCAGAATTGCTCGATCGCACTCTACTTATCATTAATGCCAATCAGAAACGTCTGCCTATTCTCGCAGGAGATGCGTTGTACAATTCTCGAATTTTGACTGAGTTAGGAAGCGCAGCGAGTGGAATGGTTGTGGCGATTCCTTCGGCACAGACTCAGCTTCAGAATTCGCCCTTTGAACAGCAAGCAAAATCCGTCTGGGGGCGTGCCCCAGGCTGGCGATCGGCGTTAGGTTACGATGCGACGCAAGCCATGATCGCTGCACTGCAAAAAGCCCCAACGCGAAATGGTATTCGAGCGACACTTTCAACCCCAAGCTTTACCACAATTGGGGCAGTTCAGTCCGTCAGTTTTACCCCAGAAGGCGATCGTGAAACAGAAATTACGCTCGTGCGAGTCACAGGTGCGAAATCTGGCAAATTTATCTTTCAACCGATTCCGAAATAGCAGAGGGTTCGAGACTGCGTTCCTGTCCTGCACCGGATTCAAAACCCGGTGCTAACTGTGCGAACTCCCTCAAGGGACTCCCGAACCTAGCTAATGGCTTAGAGATACAGTCTCTTCAGAGACTTCGTTCGATGAGCACGGGGTTTCTAACCTCGTGCGGGGTTATTTCAATGGCTGAACTATTCAGTGGCTGAACTAATTCAATGGCTGTACCACAGGCGCAGGTGCGGCTTGAGGCTGAGTTTGCAGCATTTGGCGACGTTTATTGAGAAACTCTGCTGTTGCAGCGTCTAGGCTTTCTCGCTGCTGTTGACGAAAAGCTTCGGGATCAACGCTACCTTGCGAAACTCGTTGAATCAAGTCCATCAGACTGCTCGTTGCGTTATCGCCTCGGTTGTTGAATAAGTTGCTGAGCGAATCTTGAGATTGGGGATCTCTAAGCAGATCAGCACTGCTCGGAGCTTGTTGGGCATGTGAGGGAGCAGCGATCATTGCTATTCCAAACCCTGCAATCAAACCGAGCGCGAATTTTTTCTTAGACATGACACTGAACTCCACAGGATGGTTTTTGTAAGTTGCCCTATCGATATTTTACAAACGACGAAATCTTTTGAAAATTTCTCCTGAAAAATTGTTGAAACAGCGATCGGCTGGTATCAAATCAATTTCTTATCGTGACACATCATGTCCTGGCGATTAGAAATCGCGACGATACAAACAAAACCCGCAAATTCAGGTTCAGGAAATGGCGAGCCAGAGAATCAGTGTGCTCTTCAGAGAGAGATAATCTAAGATCTACTTCGTTACCGATCATCATTAGACTTTAGACCAGCGAGACAAGGAAGCTACATTGGTGGTAGAAGCGGAAGATGATCTTTCAATCCTTCCGCTAATTTGTAGAACGTGCCCCCTGCTTTGATCAGTCTGTCAACGGCTATCGCATGTCTAATAACTTTACCAATCATGTCTTTTCCCTTATCTACAGCTTCCTCCCAACGTGAAACGGCTCTTCCAACAACTTCATCGCTTACTCTAGCGACTCCCGTAGATCCTACAATCTGATAGTTGAGCAGAGCCTCTTCGATCTTTCTCAGTTCATTAATCAAAAACAACTTAGTGTCTGTATCTATATTTGCGCTCGAAATTTCATCTATCAACGCTCTAATGCCTTGCTTCAACTCTTCCAAGTCTTCAACAGATAGCAAAAATACACCTTGACGCTGAGATTCTACAACGTCTGCACAAGCTTCAAGTAGGGGCAGATCTGGCTGTAACCGCGCTTGTATCGCCTCCCATGCGACACTCATCGGCTGAATCATCAGCGACAGCCTGAGATTATTTAAGGGGTTAAGGTACCTGCTCTGGTTTGTAACTTTCAAACTCTGAATTTCCTGAGCTACGTCCTCAAACAGTCCAAGAAGTTTTCCCAACTTTTGAGAAATATCAAGATTGCTATTAGCATCAGCCCCTAAGACAGCTGCCCAAACGCCTTGGCTCTGTGCTTTTCCATCATGTTCATACGCTTGCTGTAGTAGAGTGTAGAGCTGACGACTCGCGCTACTAGACTGCATAATCTGTTTCTCCGGCAGGACGCTAGTTCTAATTTACCAGTGCCATTTTAGACACAATTTCTAAAATGCGCTACTAATGGTGGGGAAATTAATATTTTCTCCAGATTTAGCGTTTTATATTTTCTTGCCAATTGTTAAGGTGAGAGCATTGGCACTTGTAAATTAAATCGGATCACGATTTCTAGAATTTCTCACCGAATCCAAATTGGAAACGCCCTTCACCTTGATCGTTAATTCCATAGCCTGCCCGAATTGTTCCCAGAGGCGACTTTAAGCGAATCCCTAAGCCAAACCCAAAACCAGTTCCCGGACGATTCCGAACAATGCCAGGTTCACCTAACACTGTATCTGCAGATCCGAGATCAGACGCAAAGTCGGCAAACACGGCTCCGCCAATGATGCTGTAAATCGGGAAGCGATACTCTGCCGAAGCTAAAACAAAACTCCGTCCGACTCCAACTTCTCCGACTCCATACCCTCGAACTGAATTGGGACCACCGAGCGTATAGGCATTGTAGGGCGGCAAATCTCCGATCGTGGTTCCTGCCTGCACATTAAATGCCAACACTTCTGGCTGTTGCTGCGTTTTTTCTAAATTAAAGAAATTCACTGGCATATACTGCGAGTAGTTCGCTTGCAGACGATTCGAGAGAATGTTCCCTCGACCGATCGGAATCGATTGCTCGGTACTGAGCGTCAAAATCGAACCACTCGACGGATCGATCGCACTATTGCGCTGATCTCGAACGGCTGTAAAGCTGAGCGTCGTCAGATCATCAATCCCAGTACCACTCCAGGAAAGCGGTGCGCCATTAGCATCGCGTCGCGCGACATCACCATCGCGATCGCGAATACTCACTCGCGTATAGTTCAAGCCCAACGTTCCATCCCAACCATTCCCAATTGGACGATTGACCGCAACGGTTCCCCCAAATCGACCTTCTCTTGGGCGATCGCCATTCGCTAATTCGCTCTGCTCGTCATCAAACACCCGCGACACCCCACGTCGCCGGAATCCGCTGATACTGTAGCCAAGCTTATCGGGTTCTGTCGCGTGATAAGGACTGACAAATCTGCCATCAAACTGTGCATCTTTTGTCCCGATCGAGGCATTCCCACTCAACTGTTGCCCAACTCCATTGAAGTTGTTATCGCTGTAGTTGAAGTTGCCGAAGATGCCTAAATCATCATTAAAGCCACCGCTGACATTTAAGGCACGACTGCGCGCCTCAGTCAGGTTATACACGACCGTAGTGCGACGGGCATCGCCTTCGAGTGAAACCCGCCCATTTGTAAACAGTCCTGTTTGCAAAATGCGCTGAAGATCTTGACGAGCCGCAGATTCTTGAAAGATCTGACCGGGCTTTAGTTGGATCTGATTGCGTAGAAAACTTTCGCGGGTTCTGCCGCGCACAGGTTCACCTTGATCATTCACCAGTCTGCCTTGCTCATCCGTAAAGCGAATTTGAATATCGCTCACTGCCCCTTCTGCAACTTCCAGCGTTAAGACTCCATCCCGACTCGGAACGACCCCAATCACACGCGCTAAAGTGAATCCATTCTGGCGATACCAAGCATTGATTTGACGAATGCTTTCATTAATTGCTGTTGGGCTGACGGGCGCGCCAAGTTGTGATTGGAAAAATTGATTGGCGATCGCAGGTGTCAACGCCTGAGCATTCACCAAATTCACTGTGCGTACTGTCGTCGGTTGCACTTGAAACGTCACACTTAATCCATTCGGATTCGCCTGAGTCGTAAAGTTTGCCGTACTAAACAGCCCAGTTTCTAAAATGGCGGCGATATCGCTCTGAAGCTGAGGACTACTAACATTTCCGCCCGCTTGAGTGCGGATCTTAGAGCGAATGATCGATTGCAGCTCCGAGTCTGCACCCACAATTTGCACATCGGTTGCTGTGAGAACGAGATTAGCAGGAACCGGAGCTGGGGTTGCAGGAGTCGGGGTTGGACGCGGCGGAGTTTGGCGAGGAGCAGTTTGAGCGGTTGAGGCAGGCGAACGACTCGGAACGATCCACTCTTGCGTCGGAGAAACGGGTTGATAGGTCTGCTCAAATTGGGCTTGAGCAAGTTGGGAAGGGCGCGAAAATTCTGGAGCCGCGACAGGAGTTGCGATCGCGGGAACGAGTTGAGCGGAGCGCGAAAATTCTGGAGCCGCGATCGCTTGCTTAACGGCAGCACTCTTCGGACTCGGAGCGTCTGAAACACTCTGCGTCTGAGTAGACTCAGCTTCAATCGGAACAATTTCATCGAGATTCGTCGCGCTCGTTGCTGCTGCTGTTTGCGCGAGATCTGATATGGAAATTAATCCGATCGTACAAGCCGTTAATGTAGAAATTCGCATTGCTAAACTCACAGAATTAGAGCACTCAATTCAACAATCAGAAGCCAAGATTTAAGAGTAGTTGTATCAGAAAATTGAGCTGATCTCACGGATGAATTCGTGATCCCTCGAACAGCTTTGTGATCAAAAGTTGTAGTACCTATTGAAGAAGAATTGAAACCTAGAGTTCCCCAAATATGAATGAGCCGATGTATCCACTCGGTCTTCCACCGAATGCCTGGTATGTGAATTCCACGATCGCAGATCTAACTCGATCTCCTATTCCTCCTCAAATCATTACGGTCGAAACCGCAACAAAAAAAATACGATTAGACCTAAACAAATCTGCATTGATTGTCATCGATATGCAGAATGATTTTTGTCACCCGGATGGATGGTTAGCCCATATCGGAGTGGATGTTACCCCTGCACGATCGCCAATTGTGCCGATTCAACAATTTCTACCGATCGCGCGACAAGTTGGTCTATCGATCGTTTGGGTCAATTGGGGAAACCGTCCTGACTTACTGAATATTAGCCCCGCAACACGATATGTCTACAATTCAGACGGACAAAGTGTAGGACTCGGCGATCCGCTCCCGAAAAATCAGGCTCCTGTTTTACAAAAAGATAGTTGGGCGGCAGCGATCGTCGATGAACTTCAACCGATAGAAGGTGATATTCAAATCGATAAATATCGAATGAGTGGATTTTGGGATACACCGCTGGATAGTATTCTGCGAAATTTAGGAAAAACGACGCTATTTTTTGCAGGCGTAAATGCAGATCAGTGTGTGATGGCAACTCTACAAGATGCAAATTTCTTAGGATACGATTGCATTTTGTTAGAAGATTGCACGGCAACAACTTCGCCAGATTTTTGTTGGCAAGCCACTCTGTATAATGTCAAACAATGCTTTGGATTTGTATCCAGTTCCATCTCTGTTTTGAATGGGATAAAATCCGGGGTTAAAGATAAAAATTAACTGATTAGCTCTCATCACTTTACATCTGCCTGCTGAATTCATGATTGAGTTCATCACGGAGTCCATCACTCTGATACTCAAGCTACGGAATTCCAGCGTGGCATCTTGTTGCTGAGTTCCTATGTGAGGAGAAGTATGACATTTTTTGATAGTTTGAATTCGTTCAAAGCACCTGATTTTAATGGAGATGGGCGGACTGATTTATTCAGTTTTGATCTCACGACACGCATTCCAGAAATTAATTTATCAGCCAATATCAGAACGAGTGCATCAAGTCCGATCTTCTTCATTCCAGAAGGTTGGCAGACTCCAAAATATGGCGACTTTAATCAAGACGGTAAAACGGATCTCGTTTGGCGAAATCCCAAAACTGGAGAAAATGCAATTTGGCTGATGGATGGAACTTCATCCTTGGATGCCCAATGGCTTGATTCTCTGCAAGGTACATGGACAGAAGTGGTCGGCGATTTTGACGGCAACGGAACCAGCGATTTGTTTTGGTATAACTCTACGACTGGGGAGTTCCAGATCTGGGCAATGAATGGGGCGCAGCGTGTGAAACGCTCGATCGCTCAGATTGAACCGGGTTGGGAACCTGCTGCTACAAATTTCACCAGTGATCATCGCCATGAATTATTCTGGCGCAATCCGTTGACAGGACAGAATGCCGTCTGGACAATCGATCCGAAGACACTGGGTATCTCCGGAGAATGGCTTGAGGCGAAGTCTCCAACTTGGAACTATGAAATAATTGACTACAACGGCGATGGGCGCAGTGATCTGTTTTGGCGCGATCGCTTAACCGGACAAAACCAAATTTGGCTTTGGACAAGCGACAGTCTGCAACCTGATCCAATCGCGATCGATTTACCCAGCACAAGCAGCGATTTTGTGATCAAAACGGGCGATTTTGATGGCAATCACAAAACAGATTTTCTCGTTCGCAATCCAAGTACAGGCGAGAATCAAATCTGGCGCGCCGGAGACATCGAAGTGCAAATTTCCGATATTCCAGCGCAGTCTGCTACATTCTTTCCCGAAATTGGAGATTACAACGGCGATCGGTTTTCAGATATTCGTTGGGTCAGTGTGACGGGTCAGGAAAATGTGATTTGGTTCAGCGATGGGAAACTACCTCAGTCAATCGCAACCGAGTAAATCTGATGGGAGATAGGGCAAAACTCTAAAATCATGGCTGTTTCTCCCCGTCTCCCCATCCCACAAGATGGATGCAACCGATCGCTTAATACTTAAACAATCCAACCCCTTGAACTTTATAGCCCGTCGGTTCCAGAATTTTCTGAGCCGCCTGCTTGCCTGAAATCGTTGCACCTTCCATGCTATCGATATAGTCCTGTTGGGTATAACTGCCTGCTAAGAAGAAATTCTCGATCGGCGTTTTTTGCGAAGGACGATACGGATCCTTTCCGGGTTCTTCCCGATACAGCGACTGTGCTAGCTTCACCACGTTAAACCAGGTCATATTCAGTTCGCGCGAGGAAGGAAACAGATCATGAATTTGCTTGAGAGCATGTTGAGCAATGTCTTCATTACTCATTGGCACAAACGGATCACCCGGCGTGAGCACGACTTGCATCAAAGAACCTTGACCTTCTCGGTAGTAATCTTTCGGACTCGTCAGCGCTAGATCTGCAAAACAAGAAAAATCTGCGTCTGAACTGTAGAGCAAGTTATCAATTCCTGCTGCATGGTCAACTTGCTTTCTCGCGGCTGGATCATTCATTTCTGTCACCCAGCCATCAAATCTCATTTGCACCGTTGCGACTGGAACTGCTTCGAGTTTGTAGATATTGTCAAACTCTTTGATACTGCGCCATTCCTGGGGAAGCAATCTCTGAATTCCAGGAACATCACATGCTGCAAGATAGGCATCAGCAGTAATAATCTCTTCGGTTTCACCATTCGCGATCGCAAGTCCAGTCACGATCGTATTCGTTCCCTCACCTTCAAACAAAATCCGTCGGGTTTGTCTGCGGGTGTGAATCTTTGCGCCTCTCGCTTCCAAATAATCTACGATCGGCTTGTGCAAATATTCCGCAGGTGAGCCAGATAGCATGTTCAATTGCGACGCTTCTGTTTTCGCGGCGAACATCATAAAGATGGTTAACATGCAGCGCGCAGAAATATTTTCGGTATCGATGAAGCCGAGAGCGAGAGCGATCGGATCCCACATTTTCTTCAAACTATTCTGAGAACCGCCGTGACTGCGGAACCAATCAGCAAAGCTGACTCCATCCAAAGCGCGAATCATTTTCATCGCGGCATCGAAATTAATCAGCCCTGGAACAATCGGACTTGTGCCCAGCGCGATCGCGTTTTGCAATTTATCTTGAATCGTGAGTTGTCCGGTTGTAAAGAACGCCTTCAATCCGTGAAATGGCGCACCGACTAAGAAGCGAAAATCTAGCTTGCCAAGTTCACCGCCACGATTCACAAACGTGTGAACATGTTCTTTCGGCAGCAATTCTTGATATACGCCGACCTTTTTCATTAAGGCGAATAGATTCGCGTAATTGTTGAAAAACACATGCAATCCCATCTCAATGTGATTGCCATCCGCATCGATCCAACTGCCAACTTTCCCGCCGACAAACGATCGTGCTTCAAAGATTTCAACTTCGTGACCCGCATCGACTAATTCTACGGCTGCGGCTAATCCCGCTAATCCTGCCCCAACGATCGCAACACGCATTCGCTCATCTCACTGACATGACTTCATTAAGAAATTTTAACGCTGTTGTGTGATCAAATGTGGAAATTGAGGCATTCTAACGGGGTCGAATTTGTTCTCTGCTCATGGTTAAGGTTTTGTCACTCGTCGCAATGCTAGGATTTCTCACAAGCTGTACTCCTTTACCCACAAAGATCAGAGCCTACGTCGAGTCTCGTCCCGTTGATCCAACGCCCTACGAGAAACAAGGTTTGGTTGCAGTACAACCTGATGCACCCAAGCCTTCTGGATCTGAGATAAAGCTCCCGCCAACGGTCACAGTAAAACCGGGTCAGAAGCTTTCTGAGGAAGAAATCAAGACTTTACTGACTCAAGCCGATGATAAAGCGGCGAGTGCGACTAACCTTTCAAGAGTGGCGCAGTCGAAGGATGATTGGAGACTGGTGATCGATCGCTGGAAATTAGCGATCGATATTCTCAAACCTGCGGCGCAAATTCCTCGAATTCGCAAGCAATTGTCCGAGTATCAAACCAATTTGACAGCAGCACAGGTACAAGCCAGCACGAATCCAAGACAAATAGAAGCAACCGAGCGATCGACCAGTGATGGGATTCCCCTAACGATTCAAGCGCCTTCACCGTCTCCGTCGCCGTCTACATCGCCATCTCCGACAGCATCTCCTTCATCGACAGCATCTCCGTCCCCATCTCCATCTCCCTAGAGTTGGTAAGATTCTCACACTGTCAAACCTGCTCAAGCCGCAGCACATCAGTCTGAATTCAACAACAATTCAATCAACGCTTGCGTGATTGGAAATCCAGTCTGTTGTTCAAAGGCTAAGAAGGATGGATTGGGATTGGCTTCGAGAAAGAGATACTCGCCGCTCGGTGTTAATCTCCAATCAATCATCAGCCATTCCGCATCCAAGGCTTGAGCGATCGCAATTGCCTGCTGGCACATCGCTTTCGGAAAGATGATCGGAATGACTTTAACATCGTCATCCTCATGAAAATCCAATGCAGCACTGCAAATCTCGGCTGCATAAACAGTGTCACCAATGACATACGATCGAATATTCGCTCCGGCAATGTATTCGCACAGCGTCACAGGCGCAATTTTTAGACTCAATTTCAAGCGTTCAGGATTCAAGTGTTCTGCTGAAATGAGTTGGGTTCTAGCTCCGCCATAAATTGGTTTGAAGGTCGTTTTGGAATGTCGATAGACGAACTCTCGCACTGAAGTTGGATCATTCGTGACGATCGTATCGGGAAGGCTGACTCCTAATTGATGAAGTTTGCTGAGTTGCAGCGGTTTCTCGCGATGCAGTTGATACGCCTGTATGGGATTCACCCAGTGGATTGAAGGAATTTGAATCAGAGAGCGAACGAGCGCGATCGCATCTTGATACGCGGCTTTTTGCACCGATGCATGAGGTAATCTGGGCACTCGTACCCCGGCAAAATGTCGCCAGAACACACTGCGAATCTGGCTGACTGCTAAGTGCCGCCCATCTGCCAGACGCAATAAGCCTTCTTGAGATACGGGCGACCAAGTAATTTGTGCTTGGGTCGGAAACGTTGCCACATCCCAGTAGTGACAGACAATTCCCAATCGTTCTAAGGTTTGATACAGATGTGATGCATGAAGATCCGCGGCATGTCCCAAAATCAGCACGGTCATATAGATGTAAGTCAGAAGTTTGCCAGATTGAGAAGCAATCGACGGACAATTGATAGTTTCTATCTACGATCTTGTGACCCGAAATCAGGGTAATTTGGTACGTTAAGGATAACGTTGCACAGGAATGATCATGACGGCAGTAGTGACCCAACCCAATTGGCAAGCGATCGCACGCGAATTTGAGGCAGTTGTGGGAAAATCGGGGGTTGTGCAACGCCGCGAAGAACTTTTGGTTTATGAGTGTGATGGCTTGACGAGCTATCGAGAACGTCCCGCGATCGCAGTGTTACCGCGCACGACAGAAGAAGTCGCAGAAGTCGTGAAGATTTGCGCGCGCGCTTCGGTTCCCTTTGTGGCGAGAGGTTCGGGCACAGGACTGTCAGGTGGCGCTTTACCGATCGAGAATTGTGTCTTGATTGTCACCTCTTTGATGCGGAAAATCCTTCAGGTGGATTTGGAGAATCAGCGCGTGATTGTTCAACCAGGTGTGATCAATAGTTGGGTGACTCAGACGGTGAGTGGAGCGGGATTTTACTATGCACCCGATCCATCGAGTCAGATCATTTGTTCGATCGGCGGTAATGTAGCTGAGAATTCCGGCGGGGTGCATTGTCTGAAATATGGAGTGACGACGAATCATGTGTTGGGGGTGAAGATTGTCACTCCCGAAGGCGCGATCGTGGATTTGGGCAGTGAGATTCCCGAATCGCCAGGATACGATCTCACCGGAGTGTTTGTTGGCTCAGAAGGAACGCTCGGAATCGCAACTGAAATCACATTGAAAATTTTGAAAACACCGGAGTCGATTCGGGTGCTTTTAGCAGATTTTATGAGTGTTGAAGCAGCGGGAGCGACAGTTTCGGACATTATCAGTGCGGGCATCATTCCAGGCGGGATGGAAATGATGGATAACATGAGTATCAATGCAGTCGAAGATGTCGTCGCAACTGGGTGTTATCCACGCGATGCGACAGCGATTTTGCTGGTGGAAGTAGATGGCTTGGAAGTTGAAGCAGACTTGAACAGTCAGCGAGTCGCGGAGATTTGTAAAAAAAATGGAGCGCGAAATGTCACGGTAGCAACCGAGGCGGATGAGCGTTTAACAATTTGGAAGGGACGAAAAGCAGCATTTGCAGCAATGGGGAAGATGAGTCCCGATTACTATGTGCAAGATGGCGTGATTCCGCGCACGAAGTTGGAATATGTGCTGCGTGAAATTGAGGCGTTAGGACAAAAGTTTGGCTACAACGTGGCGAATGTGTTTCATGCAGGGGATGGGAACTTGCATCCGTTGATTTTGTACAACAATGCGATTCCAGGAGCATTAGAAGAAGTCGAAGCGTTGGGGGGAGAGATTCTGAAGCTCTGTGTGAAAGTGGGGGGAAGTATTTCTGGGGAGCATGGCATTGGAGCGGATAAGCGGTGCTATATGCCAGAGATGTTTTCGCCTGCGGATTTGGAGACGATGCAGTGGGTGAGATTGGCATTTGATCCGCAGGGAATTGCCAATCCGACGAAGTTGTTCCCGACTCCTCGGACTTGTGGAGAAGCAGCGCAGGCGCATGGACAGAAGGTTTTTGAGGGCGTTGAGCGGTTTTAGGTGAAGGGGCGATCGCAAATTGGAAAATAGCAATTGCCCTTCAGAAATGGCGCGCCAATTTTGAAGTCGCGTAAAATGAAATAGATCGTCTAAGTACTACTTTATGAGAGCGATTGAAGTAACAGGCAGCGTGAATGAGGAAGGTTGTATCCAGATCGATCAACCGCTCCCTGCAGTAAAATCAACCAGATTTCGAGGGATTTTGCTCTTCCCTGACTCAGAGAGTTCTTTGAATCAAGAGTGGTCATCCTCTGCAGTTCAAGCTTCTGTTCAGGATTGGTTAGATGATCCGGCGGAAGATATTTACACGTTAGAAGATGGCGAACCTGTGAGTGATGAAGCATAGGTATTGTCTTGATCGAGTTTCCTTATGATGATCTTTCAGCTAGCAAGATTCGTCCTGCATATTGTCTCACTGACCCAATTGGAGAGAATCGCCATCTGATTTTTGCACTGATTACGAGTCGGATTCCGGCCATGCTACTCGATTCGGATCTCGTTCTAGATTTGTCTCACCCAGATTTTGTGATGAGTGGGTTGCGAAAGCCTTCTACGCTCCGTCTGAATCATCTGATTACGCTTCGTCGATCGATGGTTCAGCGTCGCTTGGGCGAATTATCTCTGCAGACTCATGCTGTATTAGTTGAGAAGCTCTGTAGCTTGCTAAATGGGTAATTGAGATCGCGCTTGGAAATTCTGCGATCGCTGTCTACGATTCAAGTGTCGGAATGATTTTAATTCAAGTGTCGGAATGATTTTAAAAATTTCTACAGACTTTCAGCAAGCCCAATCCCCTCATTCTTTGATGCAGTTCTCCGGCTCTCTGCACCTGAGACATCCCCTAAGTTTTACAATTAAATCTGTGATGTATTGCGGATTGTCTCATGCAGGTCGCTTCTTCGATCGATACGGTTCCAGGACAGTATTGGAACTGGCGAAACGAGCCAGTTTACTACGTAAAAATGGGCGAACGAAACAATCGCCCCCCGCTGTTATTGATTCATGGGTTTGGAGCTTCGACTGATCACTGGCGCAAAAACGTGATCGGATTGAGCCAAGAGTTTGAAGTGTGGGCGATCGACTTACTCGGATTTGGGCGATCGGCAAAACCAGACTGGAAATACAGCGGTGAACTGTGGCGCGACCAGATTCATGAATTTGTCACTGAAGTCATCGGTGCGCCTGCCGTCGTTGCTGGAAATTCGCTCGGTGGCTATGTTGGACTTTGTGCCGCTTCCCAACGTCCCGAATCGTCAGCAGGATTAATTTTGATTAATAGTGCAGGTCCCTTTACCGATATTCAAGGCACAACCAAGCCTGATCCGATTCGCCAAGTCATGGGAAGCTTTGTGATGAGCTTATTTCACCAGGACTGGGCAAGTTGGTTGCTCTTTCAGTATGTGCGGCAGAAATCAACGATCCGAAAAACCTTAGAAAAGGTCTACGTAGATCAAACGGCAGTCACCGATCGCTTAATCGAGGAAATCCAACGCCCTGCCTTTGATCAAGGCGCAGATAAAGTCTTTGCATCAGTCTTCCGCACTCCACAAGGAGAAAAAGTCGATGTATTGCTCGGACAACTAACGCGACCCTTGTTAATGTTGTGGGGAGAAGCTGACCCCTGGATTAACGCGCGCGATCGCGGTGCAAAATTCCGCAGCTATCATCCCCAACTGACCGAGCATTACTTGAATGCAGGACATTGTCCGCATGACGAAATTCCTGACCAAGTGAACGCACTGATTCGGACTTGGGTCACATCGGCAGTCAATTAAGCGATCGCAGCATCAATTCCAAAATCCCCAGAAAATCACCGTTCCGTTAATCAAGGATAACAGTGATTTTCTGGGGATTCTTTGTGATAATCAGCCTCACGCTAGCGCTCTACAACCATCACAACTTCCGACTTAAATCTCAATCACATTCACCCAGTCGCGATACGTCTCATTCCGATTTTCCGTTACCGCCGTCACCGCTTCACGCAGCTTATCCGTCACTGGACGATGCTTACTAAACTCAAACGTCTCAATGCGTTTCACAGGCGTTACCTTCGCCGCCGTTCCGCTTAAAAACACTTCATCCGCGATGAATAACTCTGACTTATCCACCGGACGTTCGATCGTTTTAATCCCCAAATCGCGCGCGATCGTCAACACACTATCCCGCGTAATCCCTTCCAAAATATCCTGGTCATATCCTGGCGTAATCAATTCCCCATTGCGCACCAAGAAAATATTCATTCCCGACGCTTCACTGACTTTGCCTTGCGAATTCAGCAAAATCGCCTCATCAAACCCACAAGACACCGCCTCTGTCTTCGCCAATGAAGACGTAATATAGGCTCCACTAATCTTGCCGCGCAACGGTAGACTGCGATCCTCCTGCCGATACCAAGAACTAATGCGGCAACTCACCCCATCCGGCGACAAATAATCCCCTAACTCCAGCCCATACACAAAGAAATCATGTTCAATATTGTGTAATCGCGGTGCGATCCCCAGATCCGAGGTATAGACAAACGGACGAATATAAAACGATGTTTTTGGCTGATTTTTCTTAACAAAATCCGTAATAATCGATTGGATCTTATCCGCAGGCAGCTCAAAATTCAGCAATCTTGCACTATTACTCAAGCGTTGACAATGGCGATCGAGGCGAAACAGCAAAATCTGATTTGGATTCTCTGGATTCGGAATCCCGCGTAATCCGCCGAACGCACCCGTTCCGTAATGCAGCGCATGGGTTGCGATCGACAAATTGGCATTCTCAAAAGGGAGAAATTGATTTTTGAAATAGGCGATGGGGAGGAAATTGTGCATGGGAGTGAGGATCAAAAACTAGAAAACGCGTCCCGATAAGACAGATTTCAAGATTACCTTGAAATTCGCGTTCTGGTTTGATTCACCTCCTGCTGAATCCTTTTCATCGAGGAGAAATTTTTATTTTGCCGCGTTCATCTCCTGACCTAACTATGGTTTAAATAAAACGTGGGCGATAATTCTCCACGATGAAAAATACATATGGCTTCTCACTCGCGATTTCAAATTCTGCTCCTGTCGCTACTTTCTCTTGTTCATCCATCGCCTGCTCTCGCTCAGCGCGTTTTGCCAATTCCCCCACCTCAAGATTTACCCAGACCGCTACCGCCGCAGCCTTCTCCACCAGAACCCACTTCAACTCCACTTCCCCCACCTGATCAACTACTCCCGGGTCTAACTCCCCCCACTCCTGAACCTCCGGAGAATGTCTCAGACACGATTCAAATTAAACAAATTGAAATTGTCGGCAGTACTGTTTTTCGCCCGCAAGACTTCGCGGAGATTACTCGTAAATATGTCGATCGCAGGATCTCGTTTGCAGAATTGTTGCAAATTAGAACTGAAATTACTGAACTGTATATCAAACAAGGCTATGTCACCTCTGCCGCAGTTCTCCCACCTCAGGTTTTAACGGGTGGCACCGTCAAAATTCAAATCATTGAAGGTGCGATCGCGAGCATTGATGTCATCGGAACCCGTCGCCTTAATCCTGCTTATATCCGCAGCCGAATTGGGCTTGTGGCTCAAAAACCTTTGAATGTAAATCGGTTGCTAGAAGGCTTGCGGCTGTTACAGCTTGACCCCTTGATTGCTTCGATTTCAGCCGACTTGCAAGCAGGTACACGCCCAGGGACGAGTGTTTTACAAATTACGATCGCAGAAGCGAAAACGTTGACCCTCTCGCCTTTGCTCGATAATTCCCGTTCTCCGAGTGTCGGCTCATTCCGCAGACAACTCGAAGTCTCGCAGGCAAATTTACTCGGCTTAGGCGATGGTCTTAGAGCCAGCTACACCAACACAGACGGAAGTAATGGCATTGATTTGAGCTATATTGTTCCATTCAATGCGCGCAACGGGACACTCCGACTAGCTTATGGCAGCACTCGCAGCCGAGTGATTGAGGAGCCGTTTGATATTTTGGAGATTCAAGCGCGATCGCGCTACTACGAATTGACGCTGAGACAGCCCATCGTTCAGCACCCAACCAATGAGTTTGCGATCGGGTTGACGTTCTCGCGCCAAGAAAGTCAGACCGAGCTAGGTTTGGATAATATTGGACCCTTTCCCCTTTCTCCTGGCGCAGATGAACAGGGACGCACTCAAATTTCAGCTTTACGCTTCTTTCAGGAATATGTACAACGCAGCGATCGCCAAGTTTTTGCCGCGCGATCGCAATTTAGCCTGGGCTTGAATTTCTTGAATTCAACCATCAACGAGCAAGCACCAGACAGCCGTTTTTTTGCTTGGCGAGGTCAAGCCCAGTGGACAAGACTTTTAGCAAGAGACTCATTATTCCTAGTGCGAGGAGATATGCAACTTGCCGATCGTACACTCGTCCCCTTAGAACAAATTGGCGTGGGAGGACAAGAAACAGTTCGAGGATATCGACAAGATGCCCTGCTCACCGATAACGGTTTTTTGTTCTCGACCGAATTACGATTGCCGATTTTCAGACCGAGAAACGGACTGGTACAACTCACACCGTTTGTTGACCTAGGAACAGGCTGGAATCGCAGCGGAGACAATCCTGAAAAGAATACGCTCGTCGGAGCGGGTCTAGGGCTTTTGTGGCGGCAAGGAGAAAACTTTTCAGCGCGGATCGATTTTGGCTTTCCGCTCGTGTCGATCGAAAATGAGAAACACACCTTACAAGAGAATGGAATTTATTTCTCGATTCGGTATAGCCCATCGTTTTAAGATGAAGAAAGATTTGAGAAAGGATGCAATCGGTGCAAGACATTTCAACAGATTCGAGAGAGCGATCGTGGTTCTATTGGTTTCTCCTCCCCATTTATCCCTATCGTCAGCGTCGAACCCTTAGAACTGAAGTTGTGAAAGATGCCGTTTGGACATTTGACCAGCTTCAAGGCATCTTTTATGTGGTCACACCGATTCGCATGACTGTGATTAAGCTCGATGAGGGTGGACTGTTAATCTATGCTCCGGTTGCCCTAACCCGCGAATGTTCAAGATTACTCGATGAGCTAGTCGCCCTACACGGCGAGGTAAAATACATTGTTCTGCCAACGATATCGGGACTAGAGCATAAAGTCTGTGTTCCGCCTTTTGCGCGTCGGTTTCCTAAAGCTCAAATCTATGTTCCACCGAACCAATGGAGCTATCCAGCCAATTTACCTCTGACCTGGTTGGGATTTCCAAAGCAACGCACTCATGTGCTAGATGGGCAGAATGTTTCTTTTAGTAACCAATTTGAGTCTGCAACTCTCGGCCCGATTGGATTGGGACTCGGCCCTTTTGGAGAGATTGCACTGTTGGATAAAAGCTCACGCACCTTACTGGTGACAGATTCCGTTGTCTCAGTTCCAGAAGTTGCTCCAGAGATTATTCAGCTTGATCCTTATCCGTTGTTGTTTCATGCGCGTGAGAGTGCTGTCGATCGCATCGAAGATACAGAAGCCAATCGTCTCAAAGGCTGGCAGCGCGTGGCATTATTTACATTTTACTTTCGCCCTAGTGCGCTGGATATCGCAGACTTAGCTCCTTCGGTTCGAGAAGCAATGAAAGCTCCCGATCGCTCAAAGAAAGCTCTATTCGGCTGGTATCCGTTTCATTGGAAAGCGGGCTGGCAGCGATCGTTTGAAGCATTACGCAAGCATCGATTAATGGTTGCTCCGATTTTGCAGCAATTGATCCTCAATCGTGAACCGCAAAAGGTGATGGATTGGGCAAATCAAGTTGCAAGCTGGAACTTTGAGCGGATTATTCCCTGCCACTTCGATGCTCCTATTCCAGCAGATGCACAAGAGTTTCGATCGGCATTTAGCTTTTTGGAAAAAGAGAGCGATCGAGTTTTACCAGATGAGGACTTTGAATTGCTCAGAGAAATCGAGCAGGGCTTAGTTCAAACGGGAGTAACACCGCCTGCGCAAGAGAAGCTTTAGTTGCTATCGTAGCCCTAAGTTGGGTGGGGAGTGGGGAGTTGTTTCCTTACTAGCTCCCTACCCCCACTCTTTGAGCATCTCCATCTCAAACAGACTCGTCTCAACTCGTTCGACGCTGCGGATTGAGAACCGAATCCATCGACTTCGGACTACTGGGCTGATATTCTGGAACCAAAGTTTTGAGCAGCGATCGTAGTTTAGTAGCATTTTTCTGATACGCCGCTAAGAAAAGCTGATCCAACAATGGCTCTAGCTGCTCCCAGGGTATCATGGCTTCTCGTGCTGCAAAAATCTTAGGATGACTCGTTGCCATCGAATTTCCGCTGATGAGTAGCTCCTCATATAACTTCTCGCCCGGTCGTAATCCCGTAATTTCAATATCAATATCTGCTCCGGGTACTAATCCACTCAGTTCAATCATCTGCACCGCCAGATCATAAATCCGCACAGGTTCACCCATATCGAGCAGAAAAACTTCACCACCCTGAGCCATTGCACCTGCTTGAATCACCAGCCGTGACGCTTCTGGAATCGACATGAAATAGCGCGTCATTTCTGGATGTGTCAGTGTAATCGGCTGACCTGCTGCAATCTGCTGTCGAAATCGGGGGACAACTGACCCGTTACTATTCAGCACATTACCAAATCGCACCATCACAAAGCGGGTTCGTGTTTTCGCCCGTGCCGCTAATGCTTGCAGTACTAATTCTGCAATCCGCTTCGTCGCACCCATCACATTGGTTGGACGCACAGCTTTATCCGTTGAGATCAAGACAAAAGTCTCAACTCTGCATTTTTCTGCGGTCTGTGCAGTCACCATTGTGCCATAGGCATTGTTGATAATTCCTTGCGCTGCATTACTTTCAACCAAAGGAACATGCTTGTATGCCGCTGCATGATAGACCGTCTCAACTTGATGCTTCTCCAATACTTCCGATAAGCGATCGCCATCAGTGACCGAGCCTAAATAAGCAAAACGAGGCACATTGGGATACGTTTCTGCTAGCTCTGTTTCAATCGAATACAAAGCAAACTCATTCAGCTCATAGAGCACCAGAAGTCGAGGATTTTGCTGGGCAATTTGGCGGCAGAGTTCTGACCCGATCGAGCCGCCTGCTCCTGTCACCAGTACTGACTTATCAGTGATGTTAACTCGAAGTAGACTCGGATCGGGCAGAACTTCGGCGCGCCCGAGCAGATCAGAAATATCAACATTCCGAATTTTACCGATCGGCACATGACCTGCAACAATTTCACGCACCGAAGGAACTGTTTTGACCTTGACAGGCAATCCCTTCAAACTCTGAAGAATGCGACGCTTGTCTTGGGGACTCGCAGAAGGCACTGCCAGTAAAACCATCGTAATCTGGTACTGGGCAATCAGCGTTCTCAACAGAGTTGGACTGTAAATATGAGCGCGATCGAGCGATCTGCCATGAATTTCAGGATTGTCATCCACAAAAGCAATGACTTGGTATTCTGTTTCACGCAGCAGTGCCTGCGAAAGCTGAAACCCAGCCGACCCTGCGCCATAGATGATAATTCGCTGTGACGTTGAATATGGCAGCGACTTTGTACGCGATCGCACAGCAGCCGCATGAGTTGCCTGAGGTGCAGTATCGATCAGCACCAAAAATCGCCGGATTGAGAACCGAATTCCGACTACTCCAATCCAAGTGATCAGCGCAGAGATAATTTGAACCGATCGAGGTAAAACCTGCACATGTAACAGGGTACTGAATGCAACCAGTCCCGCTTCGCTCAAAATGACTGCCTTTAGTGCCAACCATAAGATTTCTGCCCCTGTATGCCGTAACAGAGGTCGATACATGCCTAATAAATAAAATATGCAGAATTTAACCGGAACAGTTAGCGCAAGAGATGCTTGGTAATACCAGAATTGGTCAATCAAAGGGGAATCTTCAAACCGCAGATTGAGCGCAATACAGGCAGCAATTAGAAAGATGATACTGTCGCCTGCGAACAAAATATAGCGTCGCAAGCGGCGGGGCAATTTAAGCAAGCCTGTGATGAATTGAAGGAGTAATCCAGTTTGAAAGAGCCGAAGGAAAGCCGCCGAAACAGAAAGCTTTTCACGCATAAGGAATCTCGTTCTTTACTCAGTCGCGTAATGCAGGACGAAATCAACTCAAAGTTCGGTAGATGTGAGTCTTGATTTCAAAAACAACCCTGTCCGTTCGATCAACCTGGTAGAAAACGCCTTGATTAAACGTGAAAAATGTCGCTCTAATTCACTTTCTCAAATTCACATGCGTGTCATTAGGTACACCCATGCAAATTTTTAGTCTGTCTCCACATAATGCAAAGTATTACGTACACCCTTAGTGAAAATACTACCTTCTTGAAGTCTCGTACTTAAAGAAATGAGCAAGGAATCAAATCGTTTATAAACTAGAGATAAATTTCAAAATCTGATGGATGCACTCAAGTTTTCAAGTTTAGTTTGTCTAGCTTTTGATTTAGTGTAAACAAACTGATGATTCTCAGAAAAAGCGAAGTTAAAGCTTCATGAATCCTATTTAGATTAAACGAGCCTGAACGCGATCGCTAAGCGTTCAAACACGCAAATCTCAGACAGATTTTCTGGTAAATTACACGGCTATGGCTTGCGCAAAATTTCAGGGTTATTACGGTAAAACTTGCGTCTAGACGTTCAAAACCGTTCAAGTTGCAGCAAGACCGCATATTTTCCAAGTACTTGTACGGATTAAGATCGAGACCGCTCCTGCGTATTCTCAAGGTGAAATTCGTAAAATCGTAGAGAACGAGCGTCAGTATGTATCAATTTTTTCTACTTCTGCGTGAACACTGAATTGTTCACCTTGCTCAGCGCGATCGCTGAATTGTTTTCAATAATACAGGTCAATAATATAAAGAAACAATAAAGATGCCCGAAATTGTACGGATGATCCACAGAGATCGGGGAAATTAGCTAATAGAAATCACTGAGGCGCAACATCAGCGTGTCGCAGTCGGTTCCCTGGATGTGATTAAGCAAAGCAAGCTGCCATGAAGTCAACGCATCAGGCTGTTAAAGTGTGTTTTACCCCAACCCTCAATCATGCTTCTCGCTTTCAAGCGTCTCGAAAGCCAGAGGTTGAAAGCAGGTGTCCCTCAAAGGTTTGGAGCGAGTTAAGTTGGTTCGGCGCGATCGCTCAGCAGAGTCAAGATTTAATCGGAGTCGTGTCCCTCGATCACGAGTGGATTTGTCTGAATCCGAGTGGAAAGACTTTACTTAAATTATTTGAGTTCAAGTTAGACGAAGCCCGGCAGCAGGTTTGGAATGACACGATCTTGCCGAGACTTTATGAAGTTGGGGAGTGGCGAGGCGAGTTTGCACTCTTGAGATCGTCTGAATTGGTTTGGTTTGAAAGTCAGTGGTTTTTGATTCGCGATCGCGAAACCGATCAACCGATCGGATTTGCCACGATTAGTCACCCGATTGAAGCGCCGGAATCGACACAAGAATCGCCACAGCCGCAGACTCAATTTTTAGCAGATACCGCTCACGAATTGCGATCTCCCTTAACGGTGATTTCGACCTCGATCGATTTATTGCAAACGGCGACGGCTCCGCAGAGCGATCGGGCACGCAAGCATTTTCAGCGAATTCGATCGAAGATCAAGCAGATGGCTCAGATGTTAGAAGATGTCCTAGTGCTGAGTCGGACAGAGCAGCCTGAATTTAAGGTCAGTCCGACCGAGGTGAACCCTGTACAAGTGTGTGCAGAACTGATCGAAGAAGCCCAGGCGAATACGTCTTGCCATGAGATTGTGTTTTCATCTGAAACGACGATGCCCGTGACCCAAATTGATGCCACTCTATTCCAGCGCATTGTCGTGAATTTGCTGTCGAATGGCATCAAGTATTCACCGAAAGGCGGCAAGATCGAATGCAATTTGCAAGTTCATTCCAGCCATCTGACCCTACAAGTTGCAGATCAAGGGATTGGCATTCCCGCATCTGAGCAATCGAAATTGTTTCAGTCGTTTTATCGCGCTCAGAATGCAAGTGCCATTCCCGGCACAGGTTTGGGACTCGCGATCGTCAAACGCTGCGTTGATCTCTTAGGAGGACAGATTGCGATTCAGAGCGCGGTTGGAGTGGGCACTTGCTTTACGGTGCAGGTTCCGATTTAAGGGTTTTGATCGTCAGTACTTGTGGTGGCGTGGCATCCGGAGGATAAAGAAAATCGAACTGCACGAGTCGTCGTTCTTGAGGTTGCATCTGCAAGGTGACAAGCGGCGCACCTTGTTGACCGCGACGTTGAACGAGGTGAACGTAATGAGTTTGGGGTAATCCTTGATCGTCGTTGAATCTCCAACGGACGGTGCCGCGAAAGTTCATCTGCGGTCCCGCAGGCTCAAGAAAGCGCAGTCCTTTGTCGGTGTCTTCTCGCTTCAGCGGGGTTTCGACCGTGAGAACAACGGTTTGAGGCTGGTCGCTGGTATTTTCCAGCGGCATCGTCAGACTATATTGAATGGCATAGTTCCCGTGGGCTTGATAGGCTGTATCAGGATAGCGGCGAATCATTTTAGCGCTTTGGTTTTGATTCGTGCCCAATGTGCCGCGATGCAGCGTGGCTAATCCATAAGAGAAGCCTGCCCCTGGTGCAGGAATGCTGAGAGAATCTCGGTTTGCATCTAAAATTCGTCCATTCCATTGCGAGCCAACGGCGACCCCTGCAACTCGTCCGTAGATTAAAGTGCCTGTGGTTTCTTCGATCGGGGTTGGCGTTTTATCGCGTGGTCCTGACAGATCTGCTGTATTGAGCAATGCTTCCCATTCTTCGACCGTGGGTTCGCGTTCTGTGCTGTCGGGATTTTGTTTGGCAAACATGCCTAGGCTTGCAAGATACACTTCTCCAGTGCTGCGCAGTCTCATCAAGGACGATCGACCATTGAGCGGTGGGGTGAGCGGCTTCACAGGAATCGGCAAGTTCATTAACATCCGGCTTTCCCCGGGTGGGATCACAACTTGAGCCGGAAAGATATCTTGGCGTAATCCGCGCAGGACTTCCCCGACAGCGCGACTGCCGGGACCTGCGAAAGTTTTGCCATCCTCATTGGCGATCGCGGGATCGAGTGAAATAAACGGCGCATCAGGTTGGCTCAGATAGCTCGCAGCCTGGAGAATGTCGATCGTGACGGCTGTCTTGCCGGGATTATGAGCAATCACACCGAGGTAAAGCGTTCTCAAATCTTCTGGGGTGAGGGCTTTGGCAATGTGATGGGTGAAGATGTCAAATCTGCCGGAAAAGCTTTGATTGAGGTGCGCTGCTGGAAATTGTTTGCCTGCTGCGGGAAATGTGGACAGTAAAATTCCTTCTTTTTGCACCACTTCTGGGCTGTTGCTGTTGAAGACGGGCACTGAATCTAATTCTCCCGGTAAAACGCGCATTTCTTGCGGTTCTACGATCGTTTGCTGTGGGGGAGGAGTGGGAGTCGGTGTCGGTGTGGGAGCAGGTGTTGTTTGTGACAAGATCAAACTGGAGAGAAGCGACAACATAAAGGAATTCAAGATCGAGAGCGGGATTGATCATACCGAAAAAGCGCGATCGCAGTTTGCTATTTGTCTCGTTGAATTCTTGACGATTTAGCGAAAAATGCGACTGAGATCGAGTACAAATCCGGGTAAAACGGTTTCGCCGGAGAGTGTGAGAGGGGATTGTAGCGTTTCAACAGGCTGACCTTGCCGATAAATTTTGACTTGTTCCGCTTGGGGGTCAATCAGCCAACCGAGGCGCACTCCATTGTCCATGTATTCCTGCATTTTGGCTTCTAAGTCTTCGATGTCGTCAGTGCGCGATCGTAGTTCAATCACAAAGTCAGGTGCGATCGGCGGAAAGCGTTCTTGTTGTTCTACGGTTAGAGCATTCCAGCGATCGTGACTGACCCAAGCAACATCAGGCGATTTATTGGCTCCATTTGGCAACTTAAAGATCGTCGAAGAATCAAACACAACTCCTAAATCAGCCTGACGATTCCAAAGCCCAACATCAGTTGTTAGATCAGCATTCCGTTTTCCAGTTCTTCCTCCCACGGGTGGCGTAACAATTAGCGCTCCGGTAGCTGTGGTTTCAATTCGGAGGTTTGGATTCTGCTGACAGAACTTGTAAAACTCGTCGTCGGTCAGTTCGATCGTGGGACGGAGATTGATGACGATTGCAGTCATGGTATGCCTCGCTGAATCGATATTTTTAGAATGAGATTTCTGTGGGCAATTGTTATTGTCAGTTTTGCACAGGCAAGCTTTATATCAATCCATCGCACTGCGATCGAATGCGATCGAGAATGCTCAGAAAATCTTCAACAATCGCATTGTGATTTGCTGAAGTCAAAATTGGAACGTGAATAAACACACAGGGTTGATTTAGTTGGCAATGCTCTAGATATTTCAAAACGGAATAGTAGAGATAGTTACAAACGTAATCTCCTGCATCATGACTAATTTCGGTGGTGGTCGTTCCTTCGAGCAGAGTTTCTAGATTCAAGCGCGATCGCAGAATTTCGCTCTGAAATCTGCCATTAGATTCGATCGATAACTTTTGGCGCGATTCTGCCATTCCACAGCAAATAATGCCAGCAGGATTAAGCGTTTGAATTTGGGCGATCGTGACTTTTGGTGCAAGTTCAAAATCGACTGGGATGCTGCGTAGAAAATGACAGTCTTGGTGATCAGCGATCGCTTGAAGTAAATCATCCGATGAATTGGAGATCTGGTGAGGCATCCAAGTCGAAAATGAGGTGAGGAGAATTTTCATCGTTCCAGATTGCTACTAGAATCTAAATATTAGATTGGAGGAATGAGCAATGCCCACGATCGCGGTCATCGATTACGATATGGGAAACTTGCACTCGGCTTGTAAAGGTCTGGATAATGCAGGTGCAACTACGATCGTGACGGACTCTGCCAAAGAAATCGAATCCGCAGATGCGGTCGTGCTTCCAGGGGTGGGATCGTTTGATCCGGCGATGCAGCATTTGCGATCTCGCGATCTCGTTCAGCCGATTAAAGATGTGATTGCGAGTGGTAAGCCTTTCTTGGGAATTTGTTTAGGCTTGCAAATCTTGTTTGAGTCGAGCGAAGAAGGCAAAGAAGCTGGACTGGGAATTGTTCCAGGAATTGTGAAGCGATTTCACCACGAGCCGGAGATTACGATTCCGCACATGGGCTGGAATCAATTAGAGTTCACTCAGCCAGATTGTGCCCTCTGGCAGCGCTTAGGTGAGAAGCCTTGGGTCTATTTTGTGCATTCCTACTATGTTGAGCCGACTGATCCGAGCATTCGGGCAGCAACGATTACGCATGGAACGCAAACTGTGACGGCTGCGATCGCGAGAGATAATCTGATGGCAGTGCAGTTTCATCCAGAAAAATCCTCTACGGCTGGCTTGCAGTTGCTCTCGAACTTTGTTGAGCTAGTGAATCAACGTCAGCTATTGCAGGTATGAGTTTGCGAATTTACGGCAATCGATCTCTGAAAACGCTTCCAGGACAGGCGACTCGTCCAACGGTAGCGCGGGTGCGCGAGGCAGTGTTTAACATTTGGCAAGGTACGATCGATCAGTGTCGTTGGCTCGATCTGTGTGCTGGAAGTGGTTCGATGGGGGCGGAAGCTCTATGTCGAGGAGCTTCGATCGTAGTTGGGATTGAACAGTCTCCCAAAGCTTGTGCTGTGATTGAGCAAAATTGGAAACAAGTTGCTAAGCCAGATCAGTCTTATGAGTTGTTACGAGGAGATGTGGTCAAACAACTCAATCGTTTGCAAGGGCAACAGTTCGATCGAATTTATTTTGATCCGCCTTATGCGAGCGATTTGTATGTTCCGGTCTTACAGTTGGTTGAGCAACTGAATCTACTTGCGCCCCACGGTGAGTTTGCGATCGAGCATAGTCCTGAGTATGAGTTACCAGATTCGGGATTTTCGATCGTTCGCCAAAAACGCTACGGCAACACTGCACTGACGTTTTATCAGCTATGAATTGGAAGCTTGTGACGTTGTTTATTCTGACTGCTGCGCTGCCTGCAACGGCACTTCCACCGCCGGAAGATTTGCCCGAGGAAGTGGCGCGAACTGAGATTATTACAGAAGCACGATCGCCGATTGATAATAAACGGCTAACGGCGGCTGAATATGCTGATCTTCAGGCTCAACTTCAACAACGTCCGCCTGAAAATCCACGCAATCAGGTTTCTCCGGGACTGAGAAAAACGATCGGGCTTTTGCGGTTACGGAAGTTTATTAGAACGGTTTTTCCGTTTATCCCAATTCGCTAACCATCCGGAAACTGCCAGCAAGCGATATGTTCGACCTGCTTGCTTCCACATTGACAAGGTTCGGGCTTGGATGCAACCCATTCATAGTCACAGTCTCGACAATGACAGAGAATGTTATGTCGATCGGCTTCTGCAATTGCTATCTGCCATTGATGCAATTCATCGGGTTTCAGTTGCCGTGGAATCTCTGGCATTGCGCTCTCCTGTTGCAAAAGCAGAAGCAGTTTCAAGACTATACTCCTACTTTTTCGCCAAATTTCAAAGTTCTCGATCGTAAGGTCATCTCAAAGGTGAGCGATCGCTTGTGTTTTATCCCCGTTGTAGAGACTCAAGCGCCTGAGCAACATCAAACTCTATGTCTGCGATAGAGCCTTAATGCTACCGTCCGAGTATTAATGTCCACCCTAATCTTGTCCTTTACTGAACCAATCATGAAACGGATTCTTTCTCTCACTCTGATCTTTACTCTTGTGCTTCCACTCATTGCCTGTAGTGGAGAGCAGAAATATTATCGCTCTCGGAGTGGGACTAAGCCCATGCCGGAACGCTCAAAGTAACCTTGAGTTGAATGGTCTAAGCCATGACTTCGAGAACTGTACATAGGAAACCCTGACATCCTCCCTGTATCGCCATCGGAATCTAGCGTTTTCCCGTTGCCAGAATTCAGCAGAAATCCCCTCTACTGTTCAGACAATAAAGGGGATTTCTCTCCATCTGTTTGGGCAAGCCCTTTCGAGGAGTAGTTATGTAGAAGTTGACTTTCTGCTCTAAATATACCCTCAAGTCCCAAACCTCTTAACATTCCACGCTCAATAAGACTTTCATATTTAGGATCAACTTCTATTGTCTTTCTTTGATCAGTGCTGCTTTCTACAATTGGAACAGGACGAACTGACCATCGGTTTCAGACCCGTTAGCAGGAGTAAACTGCGTGATTAGTGAGAGAGCAATCTCTTGCTCGTTTTATAGTATCTATCTATACTGATGACAAATCTTTCAATTCTCAAAACGATCGACTTGTCTTGGCTCTAACCTTTTGGCAAACCTCTCAGGTGTTTTGCTCCTGCTTCGGTTTGCCAAAGAAAATCACGCCTGAGGCTAAACCGCCAAGAACCGCTGCACCACTTCATTACTCAACTCACTCGTCGATCCAGCAGCCACAATCCCGCCCTTCTGCATCGCATAGTACCAATCCGCCTGACGCACAAAATGCAAATGCTGCTCAACCAGCAACACCGAAATCCCAGTCGTCTCAATAATCCGCCGCACCGCAGCTTCAATCTCCAGAATAATCGACGGCTGAATCCCCTCCGTCGGCTCATCTAGCACCAGCAACCGCGGTTGACCCATCAAAGCCCGCGCGATCGCTAACTGCTGCTGTTGCCCACCGCTGAGATCCCCGCCCATCCGAGCCAGCATCGTCTTCAACACTGGGAACAACTCAAAAATCTCATCCGGAATGTCAGCCGTACGCTTCTTCGGTGGCAACGCCTCCATCCCCAACATCAAATTCTCCTTCACCGTCAGCCGAGGAATCACCTCCCGACCCTGCGGCACATAGCCAATCCCCAAGCGAGCGCGCTGATCTGGAGTCTTCATGGTAATCGCTTCACCACCCAGATCGATCGTTCCTCGGCGCGGCTTCAGCAACCCCATAATCGACTTCAAAAGCGTCGTCTTTCCCACCCCATTGCGCCCAATCAGACAGACCATCTTGCCCGGATGCACCGTCATATCCACATCCCGCAAAATATGACTCTCGCCATAGTACACATTCAATCCCGACACCTGAAGCATCGGAACCGCAATGTCCATTCCCATTGGTTCTAACGTTGTATTCGTCATAGTAAATTACGCAGCGTGATCTTCTTGTTGCCCTAGATATACTTCAATGACTCGCGGATCGTTTTGTACCTCATCCATCGAACCCTCACACAGCACACTGCCTTGATGCAGCACCGTGACCTTGCGAGCAATCTGTCGGACAAACTCCATATCGTGTTCGATCACAATAATCGAATGACTCTCAGCCAGCGCCAGTAACAGATCCCCTACCTTCTCGGTTTCTTCATCCGTTAACCCTGCAACTGGCTCATCGACTAACAGCAAATCCGGAGACTGAGCCACCAACATGCCAATCTCTAACCGCTGCTTCTCTCCATGAGACAGCAACGCCGCCTTGATATCCGCTTTGAGATCTAGCCCGATCGTTTCGAGTAGCCCAGACACCGTTCGCCGTTCCGCAGCCGGAGTTTTTCCAACGATCGCATTCCAGATATTCTTATCGCGCGTACAAGAAAGCTCCAAATTCTCACGCGGAGTCAAATTTAGATACACCCTCGGCGTTTGAAACTTTCGCCCCACACCTAACCGCGCAATCTGGTGTTCTTTGAGACCTTTTGTGTTTCGACCTTGAAAGTAGACCGTTCCAACTGTCGGCTGCACCTTCCCAGTAATCGTATCCAAAAAGGTCGTTTTTCCGGCTCCATTCGGTCCAATCACCACCCGCAACTCGCCCGCATCCAGGTCAAAATTCAGGTCATTGATCGCCTTAAAGCCATCAAAACTAACGGTCAGATTTTCGATTTGCAAGATTTTCTCGCTCATATTGCACTTCCGGATCTTCTTCTAAACTTGGGTAGGTCATCAGGTAGCGTTTGCCAAGAATTCGCGATCGCACAAGCTCTAAGCCTTCATTGCGAATCCAGCCCACCAATCCACCCGGCAGCACCGTCACAACTGTGAGGAACAATGCACCTTGGAAAAAATACCAAACCTGGGGAAACTGTTCACTCAGCACGCTCTTAGCAAAGTTCACAATCAAAGCACCCAGGATCGCGCCGACTAAACTTGCCCGACCGCCAACTGCCACCCAGATCACCATCTCGATCGAGAAAGCAATGTCCATCGACTTGGGCGAAATGATCCCAGACTGCACCGTGAACAATGCACCTGCAACCCCCGCAAGTCCCGCAGAGATCGCAAACACCAACACCTTAAATGCCGTCGGGTCATACCCAGAAAATCGCAAGCGCGGTTCATCATCCCGAACTGCAACCAGTAACCGTCCCAATCGACCACTCGTGAGCCATCGACACAGTGCATAAGCGCCCACCAGCAACCAGACCGTCAGCATGTAGAACACCCACTGCACTTCGGGCGAACCTACCGCTTGTCCAAAAATAGTCGCCGTATCCGTCTTCAATCCATTCGTTCCATTGATCAACTTTTGCTGACCATTGAAGAAGTTGAAAAATACGATCAAAGCCGCTTGCGTCAAAATCGAAAAGTAAACGCCCCGAATCCGATTTCGGAACACCAGATAGCCTAGCACTGCCGCCACGACCGTCGGCAACAAGACGATCGCAAAGACCGTAAACGGCAGCGAGTAAAACGGCAACCAAAAAGCTGGCAGTTCAGTGACGCCATAGAGACTGAAAAATTCAGGAAGTTGTCCGGCGGGAATTTGCAACTGCAAATACATTGCCAAACTATAGCCACCGAGCGCAAAAAACAATCCGTGACCCAAGCTCAAAATGCCAGTGTAGCCCCAGATTAAATCAATCCCTAACGCCACAATTGCTAACGCTAAAAACCGCCCGAGCAAATTCACGCGAAAGGCTTGACCCACGCCGACTAACAAAGGCGGAATCACAAAGATCAGCAAGAGCGCGATCGCAATCACAAGTCCAACTTCGATTGCAAACGATTTCGTTTTCCACCAAGGAATTTCCCTTTTCACAACGTCATCCTCTTTTTAAGCATCCACCGTTCGACCCTTTTGCGGGAACAGTCCAGCCGGGCGGAACTGTAGAAACACAATAATTAATGCAAAGACCATCACCTTTGCCATGCTGATCGTTGAGAAGAACCGAAAGAATTCAGCCAACGGCGGAAAGAAACTAAACGCATCGACTAACAAGTTCGAGCCAATAATATAGTTCGCGGTTCCGATCGCCAGTGCTGCGATAATACTACCAACTAACTTACCAACTCCACCTACGACGACCACCATAAAGGTATCGACGATGTAGTTCTGTCCCGTATTAGGACCAACTGATCCGAGCAAACTCACCGCACATCCTGCGACTCCAGCTAGCCCAGACCCGATCGCAAATGCCAAAGCATCCACTTTCTGCGTCGGAATTCCGAGACAAGCACTCATGCCGCGATTCTGCGTGACCGCACGAATTCGCAAGCCCCAGGACGTTTGATTTAAAAACCAATACACGCCAAACAAACACGCGATCGTCAAGACAATAATAAAAATCCGAGCATAGGAAAGCTGTGTGTCCGCGATCGACAATCCACCCCGCAACCATCGCGGAGCCGTCACATCCACGTTTTGCGCGCCAAACCACGGTTTGGTCATCAGCAGCCCATACGCTTGACCTAAATAATTTCCGAGCGAGAGCGCGATCCCAGCCGAGATCGGCAGTAAAAGCGCGATCGCCCACCCTCGAAATTGCTCAAAATTCGGGCGTTTTGCTAAAAACCACAGTCCCCCGAAGAAGAACGCACAGAAGACAATCAGCCCAACTACAAATTGCCAACTCACACTGCGAACCAACTGCTGCAAGATCAAGCTCACACCCCACGTTGCCAGCAGCGTTTCCAGCGGTCGCCCATACAAATATCGAATCACCCCACGCTCTAGCACTACGCCAAATATGGCAGTCACAATAAACGCTGCGATCAAAGCAACAAAGATATAGGCATCAAACCAAATGCCACCCAACGGCTTCAGGGCATTTTGCACCACAAAAGTTGTGTAAGCGCCGAGCATCATTAACTCACCGTGCGCCATGTTGATCACACCCATGAGTCCAAAGACGATCGCCAGTCCCAATGCTGCAAGTAACAGTACTGAACCTAGGCTTAGCCCACTGAACAATCCATTCAAAAGTCCTGATAGCAAAATCTCCTCCAAGTCGGTATGACAGAAATGAGGAAGTAGGGAGTGAGGAGTGGGGAGTGGGAAACGGAATCGTACAATTCTTTCCCTACTCCCTACTCCCCACTCCCTACCTCTGTGACATGAGACAGAGCCATCAATCCCTAGGTTGTCAGCTTGAACTTCCCACCTTTCGCCGGATCAGACCAATCACAGGAGAAGCCTTTCGTTTCTGCAACAAACTGATTCCAAGGCAACGGTTTCACCGCTTCCTTGCCTTCGGAAACAATCTTGAACAGCGCATCATCTCCAACTTCACCAATCCGGACAAACTTCGACAAGTGGTGGTTCGAGTTCATGGTGACTTTTCCTTCGGGTGCATCGAAGGTCTGACCATACGCGGCTGCTTTCACTTTATCGAGATCATCAGCGGTTCCTGCTTTCTCAACGGATTGCTTCCACAGATAAACCATGATGTAAGCAGCTTCCATCGGGTCGTTCACGACTCGATCGTTGCCATACTTCGCCTTGAATGCTTGCACAAACTTTTGGCTAGCAGGTGTATTCACCGTTTGGAAGTAGTTCCATGCTGCATAGTGACCTTTGAGGTATTCAACCCCGATCGCTTTAACTTCTTCTTCTGCAATACTCACCGACATCGAAGGATACTTGTCAGGTGTCAAGCCAGATGCTTGCAGCTCTTTGAAGAATGCAACGTTCGTGTCGCCGTTCAAGCTGTTGTAGATCACGCCGCCATTCGGAAGCGCTTGCTTGATTTTGTCTACAACCGATTTGACTTCGGTGTTGCCTAAGGGAATGTAGTCTTCCCCTTTCACCGTTCCGCCTTGAGCTGCTAACTGAGCTTTGATGATCGTATTTGCAGTTCTGGGGAAGACATAGTCTGAACCCACCAAGAAGAACTCTTTGCCCTTGTTCTGCAACAACCATTCGACCGAAGGTTCGATCTGTTGGTTGGGAGCAGCACCCGTATAGAACACATTGTTAGAGCATTCTTGCCCTTCATACTGCACGGGATACCAGAGCAAGTGTTTTTTCGATTCAAACACAGGCAGTACCGCTTTCCGGCTTGCTGAAGTCCAGCAACCAAAGACCGTTGCCACCTTGTCTTGATCGATCAATTTCTTCGCTTTCTCAGCAAAGGTTGGCCAATCCGAGTTGCCATCTTCAACGACCGCTTCGATCTGCTTGCCTAACACACCGCCCGCTTTGTTGATCTCCTCGATCGCTAATTGCTCAGCATCGACGACACTCTTTTCAGAGATCGCCATCGTGCCAGAGAGCGAGTGCAAGATTCCCACCTTGATCGTGTTGCCCGATGCTGCGGTATTGGCAGCAGGAGAAGCAGCAGGAGAAGAACCTGAACTTGAACCCGTTGAAGCTGTGGGCGCTCCGCACGATTTCAACAAAATACTCCCTGCAAGAGTGGAGCCAAAAACAATAAATTCACGCCGTCCGAATGAGTTTGTCATAGTCCAAAGTAGTGACGTATTGAACCAAGCAAGAGCGATCGAACAATCCAAAAAAGATTGGCTCTGCGAAGGAGCGAGTCGCAGAGATGTCGCGATTTCAAGCTTCAGTAATATCTCTGAAATACTAGGGCTTGTGTTCTGGCAAGAATTGTATTGAGGACTACAATTTAAGGGTTATTTTGTTATTTTTGCGTCAGGTTCAGCCCTGCGTAAGTGGTCACAAAATCAACAATGGTGCCTAATCCAGCTTGTGTTTTTAAGTTTGTGAAGACAAAAGGTTTATCCCCTCTCATCAACTTTGCATCTCGCTCCATAACTTGCAGATCGGCACCGACATAGGGCGCTAAATCAATCTTATTAATGACCAATAGATCAGATTTTGTGATGCCGGGACCACCTTTGCGCGGGATCTTATCCCCGCCTGCAACATCAATTACATAGAGATTCAGATCAACCAGTTCAGGACTAAAGGTTGCAGCTAAATTATCGCCACCACTCTCGACGAAAATCAGCTCTAAATCCTGAAATCGCTGCTCAAGCTGCTCGATCGCGGCAAGATTCATCGATGCATCTTCCCGAATTGCTGTATGAGGACAGCCTCCCGTTTCGACTCCCAAAATTCGATTCGGGTCTAAAGCTTGCGATCGCACTAAAAATTTCGCATCTTCTTGCGTGTAAATATCATTCGTCACGACTGCGATCGCAAACCGATCGCGCAGCGTTTTACAAAGGGCATCAACTAACGCTGTTTTCCCTGATCCCACGGGACCTGCAATTCCGACTCGGAATGCGGTTGAAACTAATGTTTGTGTCATCGTGTACTTGCTGGCATTAATCCTAAAGCGGACAGTAAGCGATCGCTGTCGAAATGAGCTTCAATCATTTGACAAATACATTGAAACTTAATTGGCTCCTGCAATCGCACTTCTCCAAAGGCTCGTTCAATAATTTCAACAGTTGTTAATGTATCTAAATCGACTGCAAGAATCGGCACTTCCAAATCCTCTGCGCGTGCCACAATCTCTTTCGTCGGGGCAATGTGCCCGGTCAAGATCAAACACTGCGTGGAAGTTTCCAGCGCTGCTAGCTGTAAATCCGTGCGATCGCCCCCTGTGACCACCGCCATATTGTGTCTCGCTCGAAAATACTTCAAAGCAGAATTGACATTCATCGCGCCGATCGTCAAACTTTCGACCATGAGATCTAAGCGATCAGGGCGACAGAGCACTTCTGCATTTAATTGATGCACTAATTCTGCAACACTGACGCTTCTTAACAACGTACTACTCGGCAATACGCCTAGCACGGGAATATTTTGCTGTTCTAGATAAGGACGGAGTGACTGATTGATGGAATTGATCTGATCCGCCGGAACATCATTAATCAAAACTCCTAACAAGCGATCGCCTAATTGCTCTTTTGCACTCAAAATCTGGTCGAGCAAGAGTACAGAATGAAACCGTGTGACGAGCATTACCTGGGCTTGAATGGTTTCTGCGACTTGCAGCAGTGAGAGATCGAACAATTTACCCTCACTGAGATTTCCAGGTCCTTCCAGAATGACTAAATCGCCTTTTTGCGCTTGCGATCGCTGCGCCAACAATTGTTGATAGTCCTGCTGATCAGTTCCACTAATCCGTCTTTCAACCGTATCCGTATCGAGGTTGAGGACGGGAGCCTGGAGCCGTTCTTGGGGCAGTTGTATCGCCTCTGCCACAAATTGAATATCACCATCATTATCTGCCATCTGAGTTTGACCCCAGCCGCCGCCTAACGCTTTGCCGTAGGCAAGATCAATCCCTTTCGCTTTGAGTTGATGAGCAATTCCTAAAATGGCAGCCGATTTGCCACTGTAAGCTTCTAGCGAACCGATGACTAAATACTTGGCGGACTTTGGCACGCGCTTACTCCGGATAATGATGACTCAATGAACAGCCTTGTAGCTTTATGAATTTTATCGCAATCTTGGATACACTCAGTTCGGAACTACGGCAAAAGTCAGGGCGATCGTAGAATTCTACGATCGCCCTGACTTGATCAGAATCAGATGGAATTGAACCCTCTATTCGTCGATGCGCAACAGCTTGCGATAAAACGACTGGGAAAAATCAGAAAGCCGACTCCGCTTAAAATTAAGAATGACATCAATTAAGAAGTCAACAAACTCGAAGTTCGCCATCATGATCTCATAACTGAGTTCAGCATTGCCTTCAAATTGAATCCGACAACGGCACAAATCCGCAGGTAGGGTTGAAACATTCCAAGTCGCAATAAACGGAATACTTTCAGCTCCCTCAATTCTGCGTTCTCCTTCAAGCGCCCCTTTTTGATAGAGGCTAATCGCAAATGGAAGAAGTTGTTTTTTGGTTTGTTGAGGATAATATGGCGTGTAGACCCCGACTTGCTGCGTAGGTGCAGGTTGAAGTTTCTCAATGGACATGCTGGCTTCCTGTTTCGTCAATCCAAAGGGTGAATGTATCAGACAGAACCGTGAGTATCTTGGTGGGCGGATTCATTATGCCCAGGATGAGTAGAAAGCGCACAGGTCAGATTTTGCTAGGCTTTCGCGCGATGCTAAATCTAAATTCGTCATGAAGTTGAACCGTTTATTGCAATTTGTAAAACAACACTAAGAAATTGATTCTGAGCCTGACTCATCGGAAAGTTTTAGCCTAGTCTTGATAATTAAGATGCTCGACGCGATGCGCAATCGATGCACCGCGAGTCCGATTGATTCGATGACTTTTCAATTGCAGCATGTCATGCAATGCTTCATTCAATTTCCCTCAATCCGGGGAAGAATGAACCGCTACCCTTCACTGCACTTTTAGAAAAACGATGCGATACAAACTACTAGGACAGAGCGGTCTCAGAGTCTCGGAATTGTGTCTCGGCACAATGACCTTCGGAGAGGATTGGGGCTGGGGCGGAGCGTATGAAGAGAGCCGCAAAATGTTTGATGCCTTTGCAGAAGCAGGCGGAAATTTCATTGATACCGCAAACCTCTATACCAATGGAACCAGCGAGAAGTTTGTTGGAGAATTTATTAAACGCGATCGCGAAAAGTGGGTACTCGCTACAAAGTACTCACTCAACATGGGCAACGGCGGGGTGAATGCTGCTGGCAATCATCGGAAAAACATGGTGCAAGCAGTTGAAGCAAGTTTGAAGCGCCTAGAAACAGACTACATCGATCTACTTTGGCTCCATGCTTGGGACTTTACAACACCTGTCGAAGAAGTCATGAGAGCATTTGATGACTTAGTTCGACAAGGCAAGATTCTCTATATTGGCATCTCAGATACACCTGCCTGGATTATTTCTCAGGCAAATACGATCGCGCAATTTCGCGGCTGGACTTCGTTTATCGGACTACAGATTGAGTACTCTCTGATTGAACGTACTCCCGAGCGAGATCTCCTGCCTATGGCACGAGCATTTGAGATTGGAGTAACGGCTTGGAGTCCGCTTGGAGCAGGAGTTTTAACGGGTAAATATAATAAGCCGGAACCTGTGGAAGGACGATTGAGTCATCCTGATACTTCGCGCCCGGTCACTGAAAACCAACTCGCGATCGCTCAAACTGTGCTCGATATTGCTGCTGAAATAGGTAAGCTCCCGTCGCAAGTCGCACTGAATTGGATTCGTCAACAACCGGGTAGCATCATTCCAATCATTGGTTCGCGCAAGCTCGATCAACTCAAGGAGAACATGGATTGCTTAGGATTTGAACTCAGTTCAGAACAGCTTCAGAGATTGAATGATGTGAGTACGATCGAGCTTGGCTTTCCGCATGACTTTCTGGCAAGCGAGATGGTGCAAAATTTTGCATTTGGCGGAGTCGTTTCTAAACTCGATCGAACTCGTCAATAGTTTCTACATTGAGCTTTTATCAATCAACTTCAGAAGTGCTAGCTGAATCAGTACTAACTTAACTGATTGATATGCATCACTAGCTGAACCTTAATTTCAGCTAGCACGTTTCCTTACTATCTCATCAAGGTAGAACAGTCATACAAACAAGCTGTGCTTGACTATGAAATTGCTTCGCAATGAGTCAAGCGAGTGACGATGATAGCGTTTCTTATCCGCACCTTCGAGAATTCTGCATTCAAACGCTAGCACGCCAATAAATTGGGCAAAATACCTTCAAGCCCCTTTGAATCTGCCCCACTATGTTTCCTTCTTTCTCTGGACTTTCCCGAAGTCCTTCGATTTCTAAGCGCGTTTACGACACAATCGCAATTCTCCTCATTAGCCTTGCCGCAATCGCGATCGCATGGCGAATGCTCCGAGATGGAATCAATGGACTTGGCGATCTGTCCTGGCATATGACTTGGATTCAGCACTTTGCTCTAGAGCTGACGGAAACGATTTACCCCCGCTGGCTAGGTGGAACAAACTACGGATACGGCAGTCCCACCTTTGTTTTTTATCCCCCGTTGGTTTACTACCTCGGTGCGCTGCTTAGGCGTTCAGGCTTTGATATTCAGCAAACGATCGCGGTGCTTTGTACGATCGCTCTGTTTACTTCCGGGTTAGGATTCTACATCTACACAGCACGCAAGTGGGGAAAATTAGCTGCGGTTGTCGGCGCATTATTCTATGTTTCGGCTCCACAACTCACAAACTTAGCTTATTTTGGGGGAATTCCAGCGCTGTTTGCTCAGCCGTTGATGCCGTTGGGGTTGTACTTTACAGATAAAGCACTTGAGCAACCGAGATGGAAGGTTGTGCTCGCTCTATTTTGGGCAGTCGTTGCACTAACCCATGTTCCAACCTTGCTGCTTTGTACAATCGCTTGGGTCGGATATCTTTTCGTGCTCATGATCCAGCAATCTTGGAAACGAATTCTGCCACTATTTGCCTCAGCAGGCATAGGATTTGGACTTGCAGGATTCTTTCTGCTTCCTGCTGTACTAGAACAGTCTTTTGCCAATATCAAAGCCTTAAAAGCTGTGAACGGAGGCTTTCAAGCCAATATGATTGGCAGCGGACAGTTGCAATTGTTGCCGCTTAGCCAATTACAAAAAATGGCTTACATCTATGTCCATCAAGGCATCGCAATCTTAATTTTCTCAGCGATTGCGTTAACGCTTTGGAATCGCAAGACAGTGTTGCGTCCAGCATTGGGAGTACTAGGATTTGCGATCGCGCTTGCTTTCATGATGAGCATTCTCTCGGCTCCAGTGTGGGAAGCTAGTCCAACGTTACAGATGGTGCAATTTCCGGTGAGACTACTCGGAATGTTCGCGCTGGCAGGGGGAATTAGTTGCACGATCGCGGTCTATGCCCTGCAACGATCGCGGCTGAAGATTCTATTTGCACTGATCATTGTGGCAGTGTTAGTTGCAAATTTTAGATACTCTTTTCAGCTTGCTCGCCGTCTGCCCACTTTGAATCATGCAGGCAGAGGAACCATCATGAATCTGGAAACGATCAAAGCGATTGTTCACGATCCGTACTCAGATAATCTCATCGATCTACCAGAATATCGACCGCCCCTAGACGATGGCAAAATTCCAGAACCTCTGCGAGGTCAAGCTCCTGTGATGGAAGCTCCTAAGACTGCCAAAATTGATATCAAACGTTGGACAGGTCAATCTCGCGTCCTGAATATCGACACGCCAGAACCCGCAATCCTTAAACTCAGAACTTACTACCATCCAGCTTGGCAAGGAAAAGCAAATGAAGCGAAGTTAGATCTCTCAAAGGCAAAAGATGGCACGATCGAGATTCGCGTTCCATCTGGAAAATCCGAGGTCAAACTTTGGTATGGATGGACAACGATCTTTACGATCGGCGTTGCAGTCAGTAGTTTAAGTACGATCGCGTTGATCTTGTTGTGGAGGTGGGTTTGATGATTTTACCGAAGTACACGCTGATTATTCCGATTTACAACGAGGAAGAGACGATTGCCGCGCTGTATGGTCGTGTGAGTGCGCTAATGGACAGGCTCGATGCCCCATCTGAATTGATTTTGGTCAATGATGGGAGCCGAGATCGGTCTTTGCAGTTAATTCGAGAATTACACGATCGCGATCCGCGCGTTTGTTATCTCAGCTTAGCTCGCAATTTCGGACATCAAATTGCCGTCACGGCTGGCTTGAACTATGTTCGAGGTCGCGTGATTGTCATCTTAGACGCAGACTTACAAGATCCGCCCGAACTGATTCCCGCCATGATTGAGAAGTGGCGACAAGGCTATCAAGTGGTGTATGCTCAGCGGACTCAGCGGCGCAAGGAAGGATGGTTTAAGCGCTTGACAGCTTTTGTGTTTTATCGATTGCTCAAACAGCTTGCGGATGTCGATATTCCAACGGATACAGGCGATTTTTGCTTGATGGATCGTCAAGTCGTGGATTTACTCAATGCAATGCCTGAGCGCAATCGTTACATTCGGGGCTTGCGATCGTGGGTTGGATTTTCTCAGACTGCAATCCAATTCGAGCGCGATCCTCGAATTGCTGGCGATGTGAAATACACATTTCACAAATCACTTGGGTTAGCCATCAATGGCTTAGTTTCCTTCTCGAAAGTGCCGCTGCGGATTTCAACCTATGTAGGATTATTTGCTGCTTTAGTTGCGATCGTGATGATGCTGCTGACGTTTTACTGGAGAATTGCTTATCCCGCTTCACCCTTGACTGGATTAACTATCATCGTAGTCGCCATTTTCTTCTTAGGTGCGGTGCAACTGCTCAGCATTGGAATTTTGGGAGAATACATTGGGCGAATCTATGAGGAAGTGAAAAACCGCCCACTCTATACGCTGTCTGAGGTGGCGGGATTTGAGCAACAAAAATTTTCTGTGCCCCAAGAACACTTCGATCGAGGTCACGATTGAAATCAGCAATTATCGAACACTAACAAACCGCTCTTGAGCGATCGCTCTAAGTCGCTGCACATCTTCACGCCGCGTAATCGACAGTGGAACCGTCGATTTAATCACCTCTAACAATAGTGCAGTCTCTAACGGTTTATTCAAATACAACGCTTTATACAACGCTGTAATGACTGCTTGTTCAATCTCTGCACCACTAAATCCATCGGTTGCAGCAATCAAAGCTGATAAATCTAACGTCTCTGGATTTTGGCGGCGGCGGGTGAGATGAATTTGTAGAATTGTCAGGCGTTCGCGATCGTCCGGTAAATCGACAAAAAAGATTTCATCAAATCGCCCTTTGCGTAACAGTTCTGGCGGGACTTGGGAGAGATCATTTGCGGTAGCAATCACGAAGACTTCGCCTGTTTTTTCTTGCATCCAGGTGAGAAATGATCCAAACATTCGCCGGCTCAAACCGCCGTCCGCATCTCCACCATTGTTGCCTAAGCTTTTTTCGATTTCATCAATCCACAACACGGCGGGAGCCATCGATTCAGCCAGTGCGATCGCATGTCTGAAATTCTTCTCCGATTCACCAACATATTTGTCATACAGCCGACCTGCATCGAGCTTTAACAGGGGCATCTTCCAGGCGCGCGCGATTGCTTTTGCTGCCAGAGATTTTCCGCAGCCTTGAATCCCGACAATTAAAATTCCTTTGGGTGGTTTCAAATTCACGGCTTGAGCTTGCGGACTAAATCCAACCTTGGCATAAGCAAGCCATTGTTTGAGTCCGGTAAAACCGCCCAAATCAAGCGGCGTATCATCCATCGGGAAATACTCTAAAACGCCGCCTTCTTGAATAATCTGCGCTTTGCGTTGCAGAATTCGCTGCACATCTTGCGCCGTCAGTTTGCCATCTTCTAAAGCGGCATAAGCTACTACTTGACGCGCTTGTTTTAAGGTCATCCCGCTAAGCGATTTCACGAGAAGTTGTAAGTCTTGATCTTGAACTTCGACTTGCACCCGATTTTTGACGCGCAGCGATCGCACAATGTCTTGAACAGCTTGCAGCAATTCATCTCGTCCTGGAAGTTTGAGATCGTAAAAGCAAGCATCATGTGCAAGTTCGACGGGCAATGCAATCTCAGCCCCCACTAGAACAATCACCGATCGCGTTTGCCCAAACAATTGCACCAGTTCTCGAAACTGCCGGGCTGTCTTTGCATCTTCGAGGTGTGGCGCAAAATCTTTGAGTAAAAAGACTCCTCGGATGTTTAAAGATTGAATTGTTTCGAGCAGCTTTAGCGGATCGCCTGAGTTTTCGTACCCAGAAGTAGTTTGTCCGGGCGGAGCATACTCATTTGTCCAGCGATCGCTCTGAGAGACACGAACTAATCCCTGAGTCATGCTCCACTCAAACAACGATAAGCCCATCTCTTGCGTTGCTGTTCTGAGCAAGTCTTGTACCCGCTCTTCTTCGACGGTTTCGATCGCGATGACCGGATGAAAAGACAGAATTAAAGTCTGAAGATCTTGGAGATTTGACGCGATCGAAACGGAACGACTCATAGGGGGGTTCTGAAAAGTAACACTTTCCCAGAATTCCCTTTGAATACAGAATTAGCGCGAGTGACATCTTGAGGATTGGGTTTCGGCTGCGATCAATCCGCAAAGGCACTGGAACCTAAAGATCTTCAGCACTGAGCGGTGAGCGTAGCCGAAACGCGGCAGTTCAATTAGGAATTCGAGATAACCTTCGCCGCTGCTGCAATTCCTGCCCCAGGCGTAAAGCTGTCATAGCCCAACTCTTGCAAGGTCGCTTCTAGCGCCGCGATCGCGGTTAATAAATCTCGATCGCTGACAAATCCCAAGTGCCCAATTCGGAAGATTTTGCCTTTGAGATGGTCTTGTCCACCTGCCAGCGCAATATCAAATCGTTTCCGCATCACAGAGCGAATTTGTTCTGCATCGACTCCGTTTGGCATCACGGCAGTAATCGCTGGACTGCCACACTCATCTGCTGCATACAAAGGCATATTCAACGCTTTTACAGCAGCCCGTGCAGCTTGGCGCAGGCGTTCATGACGCGCAAAAATATTCTCCAAGCCTTCAGCTTTCATCATTCTCAGCGCGGCTTGCATCGCGTAGAACAAATTAATCGCAGGCGTAAACGGCGTGGTATCTTTTGCGCTCGACTTGCGATACTTGCCTAAATCCAAATAGTACCGAGGCAGTTTTGCCGTCTTGTAGGCTTCCCAAGCTTTTGCGCTGACTGCAACAAATCCCAATCCAGGCGGGATCATGTAGCCTTTCTGTGAACCCGATGCCACCACATCCAAGCTCCACTCATCCACGGGCACGCTGGTTGCACCGAGGCTGGTCACGGTGTCTGCCATCATCAGCGCTCCATGTGCTTTGACATAGCTGCTGATCGTTTTGAGATCGTTGATCACACCCGTTGAAGTTTCACTATGGGTAACAATGACCGCTTTGATCTGCTTGTCAGTGTCACTTTCCAAGCGTTGTCGGAATGCTTCTGGATCAAGCGGTTTCCCCCAATCTACTGAGAGGCGTTCGGTTTGCAAGCCATAGGCATCCGTGACTTCTGCCCATCGTTCGCCAAATTTTCCATTCGTTCCGACTAAAACGCGATCGCCTGGGCTGAGAAAATTAATAATCCCGGCTTCCATCGCGCCTGTCCCGCTTGCCGCGAGGATTAAGACATCATTTTGCGTTTGGTGGAGCCATTTGAGATTTTGCGTGACTTCTGCCACAATTTTGCCAAAATCGCCACTCCGGTGTCCGATCGGATGCTTTGCCATTGCCGATAAGACCTGTTCAGGGACAGGGGTTGGTCCCGGAATCATTAACATTAACTTGTCGTCCATGATGGGTTCCTTAGAAAGCTAGAAATTTACGCATTGATCCAGGATTACACAGATGGTTGAAAATTCGGGTTTCAGCGTTCAGAATTTAATCATGTATCGAGATTGATCATGATGAGATTTGTTTCGGAACCCTCTACTGCACTCAAAATTCAAAAAATGCGGGAGCGGGTGCAGTGGAAAGCACCTAGTTTGCGCGATCGCGGAATTGATCAAACCCGTTTTGTCATTGATGATCCGCGCGAGCAAAATGCTTTTTCTTTCTTGGTGATTGGTGATAGTGGATCGGGACGACACCCTGGGCATTTTCCCCAACGCCAAATTGCTGAGCAGATGTTGCTTCATAAGGACGAATGTCGGTTTGTTTTACATACTGGAGATGTCGTTTATCTTGTTGGCTCTAGTGAATTTTATCCCCAAAATTTTATTGAGCCTTACCGAGAATTTTTAGTTGGGGGAGAAACACCGACCAAGATTAAGTTTGATCAAATGGTGTTTAACTTCCCATTCTTACCTGTGTTGGGAAATCATGATTATTATGATTTAACCCTATTTTATGGTGTATTAGCTCAGGTTTCTTATCCATTGAGACTGTTATTACGAAAAAAGATTGATCTCGATATTCGTTTTCATGGATCTTATCAAGGAAAAGCATTTGCCCAAGCGTTCATGGATACGTTGTGGTTGAAAGACCCAATGCATTTAGCCGAACATCTCGATCGACATTACACGGCTGAAACTTCAACGGGACGGTGCTTAAAATACGAGCCTGGGTTATTTACTCGTTTGCCAAACCGCTACTATACGTTCCGTTACGGCGGGATTGATTTCTTTGCCCTCGACTCCAATACATTTAATGAGCCGATTGTGCCTTCGAGTACTCAAGAAGACCGTGGGAAATTGCTCGATCGTCGTAACGAGATCGAGCAAGAAATGCAGCAATTGCTACAAGAACTCTCTCGCTTAAATGTCAATCAACCCGAACAGTCAGACGCAGCAGATGATATTCGCGTCAAACTTCAACAACTTGAAGAGATTCAGCTTGACATTGATAAGCAATTGAATACAGAAGCATCGGTGACAGATTATGAGCAGTTAGACTGGTTACGCGATCGCTTAATTGCATCGCTCAATTCTCCTGACGTGCGAGGCAGAATTATCTATTTTCATCATCCCCCCTATGTGACCGAGGCGACGAAATGGTATCAAGCACAAACTCATGCGGTGCGCTATCGATTGCGGCAGGTTTTTGATGATGTAGCGAAAGCGGTTGATATCAAGGAGCGCTCGATTGTTGATCTTGTGCTTACGGGTCACGCTCATTGTTTTGAGTACCTTCGGACGGTTGAGACTGGACATGCAGATTCCAATATTAATTGGGTGATCTGTGGTGGGAGTGGCTATAGTTTGCGACGACAACGAGAGGAGGGAACCGAGATTGAAGAAGACGATCGCATTGTGGCGAAGTCTCAACTTTTTGTCGGACGAACCGGGCAAGGAAAGGACAAACAGCGTCCTTATTCTTTTCTACGAATTGACGTGATGGATGGTGAACCTGTGAAATTTGTTCTGCGTCCTTATGTTTCGGAATGGTCGCAGCGGCAATGGCACGATCGAGCATTAGACCCAATTGTAATCGGCTGATGTTTGATGTGAATCAGATCATTCTTTGGATCAGCTTGATGCGGATCATTTGAATCTTTTGGCAGAAGTCATCTTAGATCATCAGTTCTACAACAGTCATAGTAGATCAATTTATTGAGAAGTCTATGTCTGTCGAAGATTTGAGAAAAAGTGACATGATGGCGCATTTACTGGATGCGTTAGATGCGGGCGAAAATATCGAGCATTATGGGCGTTTAGTTTTCGCAATGGTGGCTCGGCATTTTCTTTCGCAGGAAGAGGTGATCGAGTATCTTCTGAAAGATGAAGAATGCGGTGAGGCGGAAGCAAAATCGCTTTATCAGCAGGTTCAAGGCAAAGATTACAATCCACCGAAACGCGATCGTGTTTTAGATTGGCAGCAGCATCAAAACTTTCCAATTTGTCCAAATCCTGATAATCCCGATGCTTGTAATGTCTATCGAGATCTAGAATTTCCGCAACATGTTTACGAGCATATTTCTAGCTACTACGAGCAAAAAGCTTAAGGAATGCGTTGCTGAGTGCAGGTCGGAAATTCTTCAAGATACAGACGGGTTGCCTCTTTCAGTCCGGCAACAGCTTGTTCGATCGTTTCACCTTGATCAACTGTGCCAACTTCTGGGCATTCGGCAATATACATGTCGTCTTCTTTAGAGATAATGACTGTAAAGCTACGAGTTTTCATCGCATTCCCAAAACTCTACCTACATTAGTCAGCATAACAAAGCCTCGGAATTTAGATTAATTCCGAGGCTTTGCTTCATTAAAAGCTAGACTAACCGCCCATTCCAGGGATCAATCCACCGCCTAAACGCTTCAATGCGCGGGTGGCTACATCTGCATAACGCAACTCACCGCACATAATTTTGCCCAAACGATCGGTTGCAGTCGGACGTTTCACACCCACCTTGTACCCGATCCCCGGAACTCGATAAAACAGATTTGCTAATCGTTGTGCCCAAACCATATCGCTGCCCCACTCTTGCTGAATCACGTTGGTATATTCAGCAAGCGCGTTTGCATTGCCGTTGAGTGCTTGATCAATCGCTTCTGCCGCTTTCATGCCGCTAAACATCGAAGGACGAATGCCTTCTGCGGTCATTGGATCAACGATCGCTGCCGTTTCTCCAGCAAGGACTGCATTCTGAGTATGTAAGACTTGATCCCCGTCCCAAAATACGATCGGATGGGTATAAATCTGTGCGCCGCTCGTATTGAATCCAGCCTCTTTTGCATAATTCGACAAGGCTTTATCAAAGTCGGTCTTATCGTTGCCTCTAAATGATGCAGTTCCGGCACTGAACCCTTCGGATTTCGGTAAATTCCAGATAAATCCGTTCTTCAACATGCCGAAATCAAATTGAGCCGTTTGCCCGATCGCATGAGGTGCTTCCATGACTGCACCCATTTGCGTCTTGCGCTCTTTGAATCCGAGCCATTTTGCCATCGGACCCTTTGCACCATCTGCTGCAATTAGATACTTTGCTTCTAGAGATCCGGCGGTGGTCTGGACGAGCCAGCGATCGCCTTTAAATTCGATCCCCGTTACCGCCGTTCCGTCTCGAACTTCTGCACCGACTTGCTGAGCTTGTTTGATCACAAATTGATCAAACTCATCACGGCGTACCATCCACATCGGTTCAGGCGTTTCCAGTGTCGCATCGACCGGATCACCGAGCTTCCAGGTATAGCGGATTGTATTGACTTTGCGAGAAATGACGGGGCTGAAATCAAACTCGAACCATTGCGCGATCGCAGGTGAAACTCCGCCGCTACAGGGTTTGTAACGAGGCAGAGCGTCTTTCTCTAACACTAAAACTGAACGTCCGCGTTTTGCGAGATGGTAAGCAGCAGTTCCGCCGGCGGGACCTGCTCCAACAACAATACAGTCAAACATAAAGCTGGAAGTTCACTCCTACGTCAACGCTATCTAGGTCATTCAAACTTTCTCACCGCGATCCGAACTGTTTTAAGAATCCTCATAAGTGCGCGAGGTGAGGAATGTCATATCACTTAGAGCAATGTAACCTGTTTTGGCAGATTTTACCCTATAGATTTTCTTAGCCCACATTATTCAGAAGAACTTTTTGTATTTAACAATTACATTAAGTTTGACGAAAGCTTTGCGAATTCGCTATTTCAGGTAATCAAAAAAATGTTTTGCTTCTATATAATTCAGGTTTTAATTATTTAGTTTTATCCCTTTTGATTCATCAAATCTATGAGTTTTTCTTGCGAAATAAAGCTATTAAGTTTGTCAAAACTTCATCCTTGAGCGGGAATAATCATGAAGTATTTAAAAACTTACCGGGAGTCTCTGTAGTCTCCTGTAAGGGTGAAATGAAGGCTCATCAATCATTAGTTATCAAATCTGTTTGAGTGGAGACGGATGTGTTCTTAGGTTTCTATTGGCTGCGCAATTTTTACCATGATGCGTATGACTACGGCTACGAGTTGTTTCGAGGGATCACTAAAAATCCAAATTGGCTACTGATGCGGAAGTTAGGACGGTTTGGTGCAGTGCGATCGCTGATCCATCGGTTCAGATCCCGTGCAAGCGTGATCGCTCGATTTTCAGGCGAGTCTGCGTTTCCCGAAACTGCTCCTGAGACAGTCGTGCAGTCTTTAGTCAAGGACGGAATTTACTTAGGTTTGAATTTGCCGCCGGATCTGCGCGAAGACATCATTACTTATGCAAAGCAGTACCCTTGTTATGGCGATCGTAAACCGGAATATGGCTTTCACTACACCCGCAAGCGAGAAGCGCAACAATGGTATCACCGGGCATTTGTCACGGCGCACTATTTCAATACGGTGGAGAATTGTCCTGCGATCGAGCGGTTGACTCAAGATCCCACATTGTTGTCGATCGCAGCAGAGTATTTAGGAACCGAGCCAGTTTTGATTAGTAGTCAGCTTTGGTGGAGCTTTGCAACAGAAGCCTCTTTACACGCTCGTCGTAAAGCAGCGCAACTGTTTCATTACGATCTTGATGATTACCGCTTTATCAAATTCTTTTTCTATCTCACGAATGTCGATTCACTCACGGGTGCTCATGCCTGTATTCAAGGCACGCATCGTCGAAAGCGATTTGCTCACGAATGGGTGAGAAAGCGATTTAGAGATTCTGAGATTGTTGAGACTTACGGAATCGATAAATTAGTGACAGTATGTGGCAATGCAGGGTTTGGGTTTGCCGAAGATACCTTGTGCTTCCACAAAGGAATGCCCCCGATTCGCCACGATCGCTTAATGCTACAAATCGAATTTGCCACGCACGATTACAAGATGCAGTCGGATCAAGTCGATCCGCAATCGCTCTATGTTTACTCAGCTTATTTAAAGAGCGATCGAGCTTTGGATCGAATTGTAGATTAGTACAGCACGATCAATCTGATGGGAGATAGGGAGAGGGTCTGAAATTAAGATTATTGCCCCGCATCTCCCTACTTTGCACAATGAATGCAGGTGACGAAGTCACCCTTTGATTAGTCGTTGATCCTGCCCGTTAACGGCGAACTCGCACTTGCATACGCCTTGACCGGAATTCGACCTGCTTGATATGCCAAACGACCGGCTTCAGCAGCTAATCCCATTGCCCGCGCCATTGCTGCCGGATTCGCTGCTTGAGCGATCGCGGTATTGATCAACAATGCGTCCGCACCAAATTCCATCGCTTGCGCTGCCTCACTGGGAGTCCCAATCCCTGCATCTACTACAACCGGAACCTTGGCATTCTCGATAATGATCTGAATGTTTGCCGCATTCCGAATCCCTTGACCTGAACCAATTGGAGACCCCAATGGCATCACGGTTGCGCATCCTACGTCTTCTAATCGCTTGGCCAGCAGTGGATCTGCATTGATGTAAGGCAGGACGGCAAAACCTTCTTTCACCAATTGTTCAGCCGCTTCTAGTGTGCCAATGGGATCAGGGAGAAGGTACTTCGCATCAGGAATCACTTCGAGTTTGACGAAATTATTGTCTTCTTGTCCCAACAGTTTCGCCATCTCACGCCCCAAGCGTGCCACACGAATCGCATCTTCGGCGGTTTGGCAACCTGCGGTATTCGGGAGCATCCAAATCTTGTTCCAATCGATCGCTTCCGCGAGTCCTTCATGTCCAGGAGCCTGCGTTTGTACGCGCCGCACAGCGACTGTGACAATTTCACAGCCACTCGCATCAATACTTTGACGCATCTCATCGAAATTGCGATATTTTCCGGTTCCAGTCATCAAGCGGGAGCGAAATTTGCGTCCTGCGATGATTAAACTGTCCTCTAAATTCTTGTCTAGGGGTTTTTCTAAAGTTTGCATAATGCTGCCTCGATCGCGGATTGCGGATATCCATTATGCCGAAAATTGCCCCCTCCCAAACCTAGAGAATCTATGAAAACCGCGAATAATGGAAAGCTTCTAGGCGAGAGTCAGACTTTTGCGTGAGGACAAATTGCGCGATCGCACTACCCGTAATCGGAGCCAGTAAAATCCCATTCCGGTAATGCCCAGTGGCTAGCGTCAAATTAGCATAGGGACTTTCGCCCAAAATCGGCAGTTCATCCGGTGTTGCAGGTCGGAACCCCGACCAAATCTCTTGCAATGCAAAGTTCTGGATCGGGGGGTAAAGTCGTATGGCCTTTGCTAACAACGTGTGAATGCCGATCGCAGTATTGCCTCTCTGAAATCCAACATTCTCGCTAGTTGCGCCGATAATAATGCGCCCATTCTGACGCGGCACGATGTAAGCGTCTCCAAACAACACATGTTGCAGTGGCAGCCTTGCAGGGTCGGGAACTTGCACCGCAAGCATTTGCCCTTTTCTGGGAAAAACGGGAATCGGCAGCAGTTCTTGTGCCCAAGCTCCGGTTGCCAGAACGTAATGATCGGCTTTCCAAGTTCCCTGATTTGTCTCTAGATAATTAATGTTGGTATCAAATGCAAATCGCTCAACATTGATTCCGGTTTGAATTTCGACTCCTAGCTCTTTTGCTGCTATCCACAGCACTTTTGCTAGCGCGCGATTATCCACTTGCGCGTCGTGCGGGAACCAGTAGCCTCCAACGACTTCTTCACCGAGGTCTGCTTGATGCGTGAGTAAACTGGCTCGATCGAGCCATTGATCATGGGCACTAACTTGATACCGGGGTGCAAGAATGCCACAAGCCCAATATCCAGCATTCATTCCGGTTAAAGATTCGAGTTTATGAATCCAATCGGGGTAGCGCGCCCGACTCTCTAGACAAAAATCGAGCATCGGACTGGGCGGAAGTTCTTCTGCTTGAGGCGCGAGCATTCCTGCTGCTGCATGAGTTGCCCCTTCAGCAAAATCGCGGCAGAGAATGGTCACTGCCGCGCCTTGAGATTTAAGTTCGATCGCGATCGCGAGTCCGATAATACCGCCACCGATGATCAACACCTCACGTTGCATCGATTACCAAGCTCCTCGAATTGCGGGTCGTGTTGTGGCTCCGCTCGGTCTGGTTGTGCTGCCTGTCGAAGTGCCTGAGTTAGCAGTACTCGTTCCCGGAGCATTTGCCAAATCTCCAATCGTGGAAGAACCATTCCCCGATGTTGTTCCGTTCGGATTTAACGGCTGAGTTGTTGTCGGAGGGTTGAAGTTCGCGATCGTGGTGCGCGAGGCATCAAGATCTGAGATGGGAGGACGATCTTGGGGAACTTGTGCTGCCACTTGATTGATTGAGCGATCGCTAAAAGGTAAGGCTCCTGCAATTCGCAAAATCCATAACAATGCGATTAAGACCAATCCCCCACCCACAATTCTTCCAGTCGGATTCATAACACTTGCCTGACGTAATGTTTCTTTTCTAGAAAGCCCGATCGCGGGCAAAAAACGCTCTTTGTGTAAAGTATAGCGCTAGGGTTTGCGCCCCAATAATTGTACTGTTCTATGATTTTATCGCTCTAGCCAAATGCAGCGACTCTTCTAATCTTTTGAAAAGTCCAGGATAATGAGAAACCCGCCAGTTTGAGGATGCACTCATGCGCATAGCCTTGGCGGGTTTTGGTACTTCTACTGTGCTATTCAGTGATCATGATGTCAATTTATCGTTAACGCTGAAGCAGGTATTATTCCCATTGAATCGCGTCATCTTGTCCCCAAAATCCACTGTGTTTTGTAACCCGAATATCACCTAACACGCGAACTTGACAGGCTAAACGACGAGATTTTTCAGGATTGTGGGGTGGCAGAGAAAGGCGAGTTTTTTCGCGCCATTCCATCGGCGAAACTTCTCCTTCAATTTCAACTGAACAGGTTCCGCAAGTTCCGAGGCCGTGACAGTTAATCACAGTAGAACCGCCATTGTAGAGATCAATTCCGTTTTTGAGCAAAACTTGACGTAAATTTGCACCGGATTCACATTCAATCGTCTTTCCCTGGGCTGTAATTTGCGGCATTTCGCACCTCGTTGAATTAAGTTTTGCAAATGGTCACTCTGGAAGGTTTCTCAGTCTTTCAGAATAGGAAGCTGTCTTAATTTTTTTAGAGTCAAACGTATGACTCCAATCTCTTTATCGATTTACGATACAACATTGCGCGATGGTGCTCAGCGAGAAGGGATTTCATTTTCAGTCGAAGACAAGATCCGCATTGCGCGAGAACTCGATCGACTCGGGATTCCATTTATCGAAGGCGGATGGCCCGGAGCAAATCCCAAAGATGTGCAATTCTTCTGGCACCTCAAAGAGCAACCGCTGAGTCAGGCTGAAATCGTTGCGTTCTGCTTCACTCGCCGTCCTGGAAAGACGGCTGCAACTGATCCAATGTTGCAGCCGATTTTAGCAGCCGGAACAAAGTGGATCACGATTGTTGGCAAGTCCTGGGATTTGCATGTCACCGAAGGCTTACAAACTACGCTCGACGAAAATCTCGCGATGATTCAAGACACGATCGCGTATCTCAGAAGCCACGATCGCCAAGTGATTTATGATGCAGAGCATTGGTTTGATGGTTATAAGCACAATCGAGAATATGCACTTGCAACCTTGAAAAGCGCGATCGCAGCAGGAGCAGAATGGATAACTCTCTGCGATACCAATGGCGGAACATTACCGCATGAGATTGAGCAGATTGTGAGAGATGTGAGAAATGCAGTTGGAGATGTGAAAATCGGCATCCATCCGCATAATGACTGTGATTTGGCGGTTGCAAATGCGATCGCGGCGGTCAATGCTGGCGCAACCATGGTTCAAGGCACGATCAACGGCTATGGTGAACGCTGCGGCAATGCCAATCTTTGCTCGGTGATTCCGAACTTGCAGTTGAAATTAGGCTATGACTGTTTACCCGCTGAGCAGCTCGCGACGCTGGCTCAAGTCAGTCGCATTGTCAGTGAGGTCGCAAATCTTGCGCCAGATGATCATGCAGCATTTGTCGGATTGTCTGCATTTGCCCACAAAGGCGGATTGCATGTCAGCGCAGTGCAGCGTAATCCAATTACTTACGAGCATTTGCAGCCAGAACTGGTAGGGAACGGTCGGCGAATTGTGATTTCAGAGCAAGCCGGAATTAGCAACATCCTGGCAAAAGCAAAATCTTTGGGATTCAATCTCGATCGTCAAGATCCCACCTGTCGGGAGATTCTTGAATCGTTGAAGCATCTAGAGCAAGATGGCTATCAGTTTGAAGCCGCAGAAGCGAGCTTTGAATTGCTGATTCGGCAGGCTTTGGGAGAGAGAAATGCACCCTTTGAAGTTCGAGGATTTCAGGTGCATTACGACATGATGGCAGAGGCAGCCCCAACGCATAGTTATTGTGGACGCGCGCGATCGCTAGCAACGGTGAAAGTTGCGATCGCAGGCAAAGAAATTCTGGAAGCCGCAGAAGGGAATGGACCTGTTTCTGCTTTAGACGCAGCCTTACGCAAAGCCTTAATCACGGTCTATCCTGAGATTGAAACCTTTTACCTCACAGACTACAAAGTTAGAATTCTCGATGGTGCAGCGGGAACTTCCGCCAAAACGCGTGTGCTCGTTGAGTCAAGTAACGGTGTTCAACGTTGGGCAACGGTAGGAGTCTCAGGAAATATCCTGGAAGCGTCCTATCAAGCTGTCGTTGAAAGTTTAGAGTATGGGCTATTGTTGCAACAACGTGCTCAATCACCATTGCCTAGTAGACTTCTTGCATAGTTTGCTTTGGCGGATTTCATCCGCAGGGTCTAGATGCGAGGCTTTAGAACTTGCATAGACATATCCCTGTCAAGGGATTGCAACACGATCGATGCACCCTACGATCGACTATCTTGCTAAAATTGGAGGGCATCCAATTCTGGTTTCATAAGCAGTACAACTGCTTAGAAAATACGGGGCGCATCTTAATCTAGAAATAGATTCAGGGTAGATTTACGGATCGGGAAATCAAGAAACAATAAATTTCAATGCTTCCCGGTGTATGTACGGCAATCCGAAAGCGAATTGTTGAAACGACTTGTCAAAAACTCAAAAAAGTAAGCTAATATTAGTAGCTGGAATGGCAATGCGCCGTAAGAAACAGACACCTCCTCAGTGATATGTCTTCTGGCTGTAGCCCGTATGCAACATTTGTACAACTCAATTGAATTTTGGTAAATCAAAGGTATGAACCTACAGGTTGCTCATCCGATGGAGAAGTTGCAGCGTCAAGTTCAAAAATTAGTGGACTCGAAGCTGCTGAAGCCAAATGATAGTCTTTGGAAAATCGCACTGCTTTATGGGGATGATTGGAGCTTTTGGAAACAAGAATTAGAAGCATTCGAGTTTTCAATGAAAGATCCGGTCAGTGAACTATTAGCGGTTGAAAGTTGGGAAGAAGACTAATTTGTTTGAAACGGGCGATCCATTTGAGTTTCGCCCGTTTTGCTATAGATATGATTTTGCAGATTGCAGATCAAATTCGATCGCGGTTTCAGTCTCCACCTTTTCTAATTGGCATCTCTGGCTTTGGCGGCTCTGGAAAAAGTACGCTTGCTAGAGAACTCGCTCAACAATTAGAAAGCGTTGAGACTGTTTCGATCGACGAATTCTGGCTTCCCGATTGCAATGTTCTATCCGAAGATTGGATTGTGTTCGATCGAGATCGACTCAGACAGCAAGTCATCATTCCAGCCCATCAAAATCAGCCCATTACCTATCAAGTCTTCGATTGGGAACAAGGCAAGTTAGGAAACTTAAAACAGCTTCCTGACTCAAATTATTTGATCATTGAAGGCATCAGCGTACTCCATCCAGATTTATGCTCCTATTATGGGTTCACAATCTGGGTTGATTGTCCTTTGGAACTCGCTCAGGCTCGCGGTCTAAACCGGGGAAAGACAGAATACAACATTGATGAATCCGAAATTTGGATCAATTGTTGGACACCCAACGATCGTGCTTATTTCGAGAAATATCGTCCTGACTTAAAAGCAGATTATCTCTACCGCAACTGATCCAAATTGGGGCGAACCTTAGCTCGAACTGAGATCGCGGTAATATTGTCGTGCCCATTGTATTGATTTGCCAACTCAATCAAATTCGCGACACTCTGATCCAGATTGGTCTGCGAACTCAACATTGGGTCAATATGACTTTGCCAATACGTTTCCAGCAGATCATTATCAGTTAAGCCATCCGATGCCAGAATGAGCACCATATCTTCGTTAATTTCAAAGAACTGCACATCTGGATTCACAAAATACTCGTCCCGTGGTCCTAATGCCTGAGTCAGTTGGTAGGCATCTGGGCGACCGTATGCGATTTCAGGCTCAACGCCTCGTAGAATTTCGCGTTGTCCCACTTCATGATCGAGCGTCACTTGTTGCAAACCGAGCTTGCGGGTATAGCGATACATGCGACTATCTCCGACATGCGCGACTGCGGCTTCCGTATCTTGAACCAGCAGCATGACTAGAGTCGTCCCCATTCTGCCACTGCCTGATTTTAGTCCTTCCTGATTGACGTTATAAATCGCCTTATTCGCCTGCTGAATCGCATCCCGAATGACATCTGCCGCAGGCAACTTGGCAGGAATTTTGCCTGCATCAATCTCGCGCCAATATTGCCGGAAGAATGCTCTGAGAGAATCCAGTGCCATTTGGCTTGCCACTTCTCCACTGGCATGTCCGCCCATGCCATCGCACAGGATGTACAGCCCACGTGCTTTCACTAATCTGCCTGTAGGAGACTGTACCTTATCAATGATTGCATCGATCCCGAAGCAATCCTCGTTGTGAGTTCGCTGCCGTCCAATATCGGTTCGACCTGCATCGTCAAGGCTAAACAATAGCATCGGCAGCACGATCGTGGGCATATCATCGCCTTCTGAATCTGGCTCCGAATCGGCAAATACCGTGACGATCTCTTCAGGTGGAACTTCGGAGTTGGGAATCGGAGCTTGGGGAAAATCGGGCACTTGTGGGTCAGACATGATCTCAATCTCAGAGTCAATTAAATCAGCTTGGGTTTCTTGGGCGATCGCTTTTAGCCGTGATCTTAATTGGTCAGGTGTGGAAACAGATTCGGTACAGAGATCAGCAATCAGGAAATGCAAAGACGCAGATTGAGTCTGAGTCAATTGAGCAAGCAGTGTTTGCCAGATTGTACCCAAGTTTCGCAGGGTCGGCGCAGTTGCGCTGTTGGGTAGCAGTTGTTCGAGACACAGCAGGTGATCTTCATCGAGTCGAAGATTGGGAAAACTCAGCAAGCTCTGAGTCAGGTGATGGGGTTCGAGAACTTCCCAGAGATCCACCATTTCATAAAACCAATGCAGAATTTGCAGCATCGGAATTTGCTTATTGTGCTTGAGAAAGGTAGCGAGTTGAGTGAACTGAGATCGCGCTTCTAACACCAGAAAGTCTCGCTCTTCCTCATGCCAGGCGTTGTAAAGCAAGGGCAGAATTTGATGTAAGTAGGGTTCTAATTCGAGATAAGGTATGGCACTCGTTGGCGGAACATCAATCATCGCAGGTTTGAGCGGTTCGCGATCGAGAACTTGAATCAGCGATTGGGTCGTGTCGATAATTTGATAGCGTGACTCAAGTTGCCAAGTCCCTCCTGGAGGAATGACTGCTAGCGATCGCACGGTTCCCGTAATCGCGCCGCATTTTGGGCATTCATAAGTACTCCAATCGACCAGTGCATCACAATTGGGGCAGGGTTTTTCAACTAATGAAGTTCCGCACGCCTGACAAAAGTTATGCTCTTCTGGGTTCTCAAATTGGCATTGAGGGCAAACCAGCATTCCAAATTCCTCGGTTCCCGATCGGGAAGTTTTCTCAATCTTACTCAGTCTTTTTCAGGGTGTAGCAATTTTAGCCTACGTTGTCTCGGTTCGGGTGGGGGGAGTGGGAGTGGGGAAGTAGGGGATAAATTCTTTTTCCTACTCTCCACTCCCTACTCCCTACCTCTTCTAAATCAACCTTCATCATTTAAAATGAATAAACCTTTTTACAGGCGTATGATTTGCCATGACTACTGCTGCTCCCGCTAAAACTCAGTATGAAGCGATTATCGGTCTTGAAACTCATTGCCAGTTAAACACTGAGACCAAGATTTTTTCCGATAGCTCAACCAAGTTCACCACTGATCCGAACGTCAATATCGATCCTGTGTGCATGGGAATGCCAGGGGTATTGCCCGTTTTGAATCAGAAAGTGCTGGAATATGCAGTTAAGGCTGGGCTAGCGTTAAATTGCCAAATTGCACCCTACAGCAAGTTTGATCGTAAACAGTATTTTTATCCTGACCTACCGAAAAATTACCAAATCTCACAATACGATTTGCCGATCGCAGAACATGGCTGGATCGAAATCGAACTGACTGACAACAAAGGCAAACCGCTGTTGGATGAAAACGGCAAAGCGAAGACAAAACGCATTGGGATCACGCGACTGCATATGGAAGAAGATGCAGGCAAACTGGTGCATGGAGGCAGCGATCGACTGGCGGGATCAACCTATTCTCTGGTTGATTACAACCGTGCGGGTGTGCCTTTGTGTGAGATTGTCTCGGAACCCGATCTGCGTACCGGATTAGAAGCGGCTGAATATGCGCAAGAAATTCGCCGGATCATGCGCTATCTCGGAGTCAGCGATGGCAACATGCAGGAAGGCTCACTGCGCTGTGATGTGAATGTGTCCGTCCGTCCGATTGGGCAAGAAGAATTCGGTGTGAAAGTCGAGATCAAGAATATGAACTCGTTTAGCGCCATTCAAAAAGCGATCGATTACGAAATTGAACGGCAAATTGCTGCGATCGAGAACGGTGAAAAGATTGTTCAAGAAACTCGATTGTGGGAAGAAGGCGCACAACGCACGATTAGTATGCGGATCAAAGAAGGATCCAGCGATTATCGCTATTTCCCGGAACCTGATTTAGGTCCGATCGAGGTTGCTCCGACGCAATTAGCAGAGTGGAAATCTCAACTGCCGGAATTGCCGAATCAGAAACGGCATCGGTATGAAGATGAGTTAGGGCTATCCGCTTACGATGCGAGAATCTTGACCGAGGACAAAGCGATCGCGGACTATTTTGAAGCAGCGATCGCAGCGAAAGCAAATCCCAAACTGGCAGCTAATTGGATTATGGGAGATATCAGTGCTTATCTAAATCAGGAGCGACTGAGTATTTCTCAATTGGCATTGCAGCCTGAAACCTTGGCGGAATTGATTGCCCTGATTGAAGACGGCACGATCAGTAACAAAATTGGGAAAGATGTCTTGCCAGAATTACTGACCACAGGTGGCTCGGCAAAGGAACTGATCGAGAAGAAAGGACTGATTCAAATTTCAGATACGGGCGCGATCGAAGCAGCGATCGATGCCGTTCTGGCAGCGAATCCGAATGAGCTAGAACAGTATCGCGCCGGGAAGACGAAGCTTTTAGGATTCTTTGTGGGTAAGGTGATGAAGGAAACCGGAGGACGGGCAGATCCAAAACTTACCAATCAACTCTTGGCAAAGAAGCTGAATCAAGGCTAAGGTGAAGTCGCAATTTGATCAGGCTCTCAGTGCGATTTGTACTCAGTAGACACATCAAACTCATCATTGTGCTTGCTTCACCGCAAAAACACTGATTTTTGTGAAGCCTTATCGAAAGATCCATGTATTTTTTACGAAGATCCGCTGAGAGGGGTTTTACCCCTCACCCCATTAATGGCATACTGTGATAAGTAGATGCACCCTGATGACAGGGGGGACTCGCCAACCGCGACCCTCCTTTTTTCTTTTTAAAGTCGAATTCCGAGTTGGCTTGCAAAGGAAATCAGAAAATGGAACCTGAGAGAAGCGTCTGATTTCCTCGCCAAAACACTAGCCTTCCATCATAACTCCCGATATAATCGCGGTTCAGGAATTAGAGAGAGGGCTACACTTCATGGCAGACTGGCAGCAAATCTCAGGCGGTATTACAGCACCTAAAGGCTACAAGGCAGCAGGAATTACTGCAGGACTCAAACCCTCCGGCTTACCCGATCTCACTCTCATCGTCTCAGAAGTAGACGCGATCGCGGCTGGAGTTTTCACTACAAGTCAAGTCCGCGCCGCTTGCGTCGATTACTGTCGAGAACGTCTTCAAACTAAATCCACCACTCGCGCGATTCTTTGTAATGCAGGACAGGCGAATGCTGCAACAGGCGCACAAGGCATGATCGATGCGCTCGAAAGCGCTCAAGCAGTCGCGCAAGCTTTAAATATTTCCTCGGATATGGTGTTGCTCGCATCAACAGGCGTGATCGGTCAACGCATTAAAATGGATGCGCTGAAATCCGGCATTCCGAATCTGGTTGCGAGTCTGAGTGAAACCGGAAGTGATGCGGCTGCAAAATCGATCGTGACCACAGATTTAGTCACGAAATCGATTGCTTTAGAAACCACGATCGGCGATCGCCCTGTTCGGATTGGTGGAATTGCTAAGGGATCGGGAATGATTCACCCGAATATGGCAACGATGTTAGCATTTGTCACTTGTGATGCTGCTGTGTCTTCTCATCTGTGGCAGCAAATGTTAAGTCGAGCTGCCGATCGCAGTTTTAATCAAATTACTGTGGATGGTGATACTAGTACGAATGATAGTTTGATTGCTTTAGCGAACGGTCAGTCAAGAACGCCTGCGATTACGGAAGCGGGAGCCGAAGCGGATAAATTAGAAGCGATGCTGACAGAAGTCTGTATTCATTTGGCAAAAGCGATCGCGAGAGACGGAGAAGGCGCGACTTGTTTGATTGAAGTTCAGGTGTCGGGTGCAAGTGATGATGAATCGGCTCGGAAAGTTGCCAGAACGATCGCGGGATCTTCGCTAGTAAAATCTGCGATTTTTGGACGCGATCCGAATTGGGGCAGAATTGCGGGAGCAGCAGGACGAGCAGATGTGATTTTTGATCAAGAAGAGTTGCAGATTACGCTTGGTGAGTTTGTGTTATTAAAAGATGGTCAGCCCCAATCGTTCGATCGCGTTGCGGCAAATGAATATTTGAAGCAACAGGCGGCGAAGAATTTAGACGGCGATCGCCAAGTTTTGGATCAGCCTGTGGTGATTGGAGTCAAGATTGGCAATGGTTCAGGCAGTGGAAAGGCTTGGGGTTGTGACCTGAGTTATGACTATGTAAAAATCAACGCGGAGTATACAACCTGATCAAAGGGTTCCGCAAATGGGCATTCCAACAATGGCACTTCCGAATGGCAAGCGAGTTTACTACTTGCGGAAACAGGAAGTGCCTGTTGTTTATGGACAGGTTCAACAATACGTTCGGAATGGGATTGAGCTACATCCAGGCGACACGTTGTTTGATGTTGGGGCAAATATTGGGTTATTTAGCCTTTGGGCGGCTGAGCAGTGTCAAAACGATTTACAGATTTATGCATTTGAGCCGATTCCAGAGGTCTTTCAAGTTTTAAAGCGCAATGCACAACTGCTGCCACAGAACAGGATGAAGGTGTTTGAGTGTGGACTCGCGCAAGCATCGAAATCGGTTGTATTTGATTACTATCCAAATCTAACCATTCTCTCGACGGCGTACTCTGATTCTTGGGAACAAACCCGATCGACGATTCGCCAAACGATCGCGACTTCACTTGCCAACCCATCGGATGATGAACCCGCTGATATCGCTCTGTTACGACGATTTCCATCTTTTTTGCGATCGCTGCTGGTCAATTTCAAGTTGAATCAGCTATTACGGGTCAAGTCGGTTCGTTGCCAGATGCGATCGCTGTCTGACATCATTCGCGATCACGACGTTCAACAGATTGATCTGCTGAAGATTGATGTTGAGGGTAGCGAATTAGATGTGCTCCTGGGAATTGAATTACAAGATTGGCATAAGATTCAGCAAATTGTAGTTGAAATTCACAATCGAGCGCAGCGAGTTGACCAAATTGCTACGTTACTCAAACAGCAGGGCTTTAGCAAAATTACGATCGAGCAAGAACCCATGTTTCAAGATACAGAGGTCTTTAATCTGTATGCTATTCGTTAGATTACTGCGATCGCAGTTGTGCTTCTAAGGCTTTGCCAATTCGATCTTGTGCTTCTTCTAAATGAGCTTTGGTGTAAATGTCTCGATCATTGACTTTTCGCATAGCTCGATCGATCGATTTCTGCAATTTTCTCAATTCATAGCGCGCGACCGTGCGAGCATCTTCAGGAACCTCAACTTCGCGCAGAATCATCGAAATCATGGCATTCATGTACTGCCGTTGCAGTGCCCGCCGCAATCCTGAGAGTTTGAGATTATCTTTGGGATTGGTCACTTCTCCCCAAATGCTCGATTGCAGACTGTCAAACAAGTCAGGAATCGTCAGTGTTGGTTGTCCTGCTTGCACTCGCAATTCGGAATCTCTGAGACGAGCTAAGCGATCGTAGTTCAGCAGGTCATACAAAACAATGCTCTGCAAAAACAGAATATTGTCATGAATCGGATAGTCCAGGTTCGAGGTTGGCTCACTGCCCCAATGTGCCCAGCGAGAAGGTGCTAGCTTATTCAGCAAATCCGGCGAAAATCGGAAAGGCTCTTCACTAAAAACATACTGATTAATCAAAGCTAAAGCTTGGCGTTGTTGCTCAACGGAGACTGGCTCAAAGGGTAATCTCCCCTTGGCATCTCCGGCTTTGAATCGGTTGAAATACTGTCCACCAATGTATTCTGGTAAAAAGAGCGAGTACTGGAAGTAGTAGTCAAGTACGGCATTAAAAGCAACCCGCACTTCATTAAAACTATCTCCTTCGACTGGAAATCGCTGGTTGACTCGATTCCACATTTCTCGCGCATTCGTTAGCTGCCACTGCGCATAAGTCAGTAAATCTCCACTGAGATCGAAGACGTTGACTTTTGGATCAAGCGTTGTCACGTCTTCATCGGTTGCATAGGCAAGCTCAGGAGTCGGAGCACGTTGAGCGATTTTATCGAGTTCGCGCTTTTCGGCTTGGGGAACTTTTGCATCGATCGGGGTGTAGCCGTATTCGATCGCCCATTCGTCGTAGGCTCCAACTCGATGGGTAAAGTAATCGCCTTGCTTTGTTCCGAGGGGCGCAAGATTCACAGGTGCGTAGTCCATCACAGAAGCCGTTAACCCGCGCTGCTGTGTAATTGCGGGATTGTTTAACTCTTCTGGTTTAAGCATTGCGCTCGCATGGAAATTGTGCCGCAGTCCTAGAGTATGACCGACTTCGTGAGCAATCAATTCACGCATGAATTCTTGAGCAAATGCTTTGCGCTCAGGACTGCTTGGCAATTCATTTTGCATAATTCCTAAAAACATATTGCCGACAGCAAATTGTTTAGCAGTATCGACGCCAAAACATAGGTCTTGATAGTTGCCGAGATGAGATCCGAATCGCAAGCGAGGAATCGGTTTCTTTTCTTGTGCTTTGGCTGTTTGCGCCAGCGATCGCGCTGCCATACCATAGTTACAGAGGTTAGCATTCCCGACTAATTGCGACACGAAAGGCGCTGTTCGCATTTGGTTTTGCTCAACCAACGTCCGATAGTCTTCTTTCATGACCCGAGTAAAGTCGGCCGACACCATGATGTCGGCATCGAGAATCTCACCGGTTAGCGGATTGACGCGCGATGGTCCCATTGCAAAGATTGCATCATTACTATTGAACCAGCGAATCGTGTTGTATCGGACATCTGCCGGGTCCCAGTCGGCTTGATCAGGCATCTGTTTTACTTCGATCGCATCTTTAAATCCAGCTTTCTCAAAGGCTTGATTCCAGAACAATGCTCCATCTCGAACTGCATCGCGATACTCTAATGGCACGCTGTTTTCGATCCAAAATACGATCGGCTGTTTGGGTTTCGACACAGGAGCGGCTGGATCTTGCTTTTGTAAGTTCCAGCGATTGATATAGCGAACAAAAGGTCGTTTAGAATTGTCGTTTGTGAAATCTTTGTAGGCAGTAATAAAGTAGCCGATGCGATCGTCAGCAAGCCGAGGACGATAGCCGTTATTTTCTGGCAGTTGAGACAAGCTATAGCGAACTCTCAGCGAAAAAGCTCGACTGTCCGGCAACGTGTTGATGTAAGTGGGTGCATCAACACCTTTATCTCCGCCTGTAAAGCCAAACACAGATTCGACTTCCACATTTTGAGGAAATGCTTTGACTGTTTCAAAGTACGAAGCGCTTGCTTCTGGACTGTAAGAGCCGCCTAATGTTGCAGAGAGAACGGGTAACAATCCAGGCAGATCAGAGAGGAGTAATGGATTGAGTTCGACTAAAAAGCTTTTGCGCTCGGCATGGATACTCCGAATCGGCAAAGACTGTAGCACAGAGTCGCTAAACGATCGCTGAATCGATCGCTCAATCGGCAGACCGCGCTCGGCTCGGAAGTAAATATTGGGAACGACAAATTGAATATTGTTGTTGACTCGCCGGAAGGTGAAGAGAAAATCTCCGATCGGTAAACCGCTATAAATTCCACTCTGTCCGATGCCCGATTCGAGCGTCATCGTAGCCAGATAGTTGCGCTCTAGCTGATCGGGCAGGATTTCCGCAAACAGTTTCCCGTTTTTCTCATTGCGGTAGAGCGTGAATAATCCTTTGATCGTTTTTGTTTCTTTGATCACATCGTCAAACGGTCGAAGCTGCGATCGATCTGGCTCAGCAGTCGGTTTCTGGGCGGGTTTAGCGGAGGATTGACCCATACTTGGGACAATCCAGGGAATGCTAGCTGGCAACATCACTAACATTAACCCCAGCAGAAAAGCCAGGAACCTTGATGCTCGTTTCATTCGTGCGCTCTACTCTTCGGACAACCGTGGACGATGTTCGATCGATACTATCCCGCTCTTACGTACTTGAGTGGGATCAATCAAAAATTTAAGAGATTTTTAATCTCACTTACGATACACGGTTTAGCCCGGATTGAGCATGAACTTCTGAGCATTAACTTCCAGTTGAACAGTAATACCGCTCGCCAATTCGCCACAATTTGAGTGAGACCCCTAAGAAAATAAAGCCAGCGATCGGAGAAACATAACACACCCACAACGGGACTGAAAATTCAGCAGCTTTATTTAAAACAGCGAGCAGCGGAAAGTAGCTGACACAAGCGAGCGGAATCAAAAAAATAAAGAATCGCTGGAACCATTTGCGATAGATCGAAAACGGATATTGCGCCGTTTCGACTCCGCCGTAAGTGAGGATATTCATGATTTCGAGCGATTCAATTGTCCAAAAGGTCAGCGTCGCCTGCACAATCACAATTCCAACAAATAGCGCAATACTGCCGAGCCAAGCGGTAAAGAGCAGCCATACTGTAGACAGAGATAAAGGAATCTGCAAAGTAGAGAGCGACCAACCTAGCACCGTTACTCCTTGGAGTAGGCGACCCATTCGCTTTAAGGTAAATTCCGTGCCGAGAAGTTGTAAAACCGTCGATCGCGGACGTAGCAATAAGCGATCGAATCCGCCGTCTCGAATCAGTTTGCCAAACAGATCAAAACCTCGCGCGATCGCATCGGCACAGGCAAACGCAGTGTTAACCGTGCCATAGAACAGCGCAACTTCAGCCAGTGTCCAGGTTCCAAGTTGGTTGAAGCGATTGAACAATGTCCAGATAGCAAAGAACTCGATCGCTGTTCCACCGAATTGTCCGATCAGTTGCAGTAAGAAAGAGACTTTGTACTGCATTTGAGCTTGAAATGAGACAGAGATATATCGTAAGTAAAGCTGTAAAGCATTCATCTCTAGCCTCCTTGGATAATCAGTCGATTCACGCCTCGACTGACGAGAAATCGCCCTAATCCGATGAGCACAACAATCCAAACGGTCTGATGAAGCAAAACATTGAGCAGTGCTTCGGGCGGTAGATTGCCTGTAAACAGGCGAAAGGGCTTATCGAGCAAACCAGAAAAGGGCAGAATTGCCAAAATGGGCTTGAACCAATCTGGAAACAAGGGCAATGGCACAATCATGCCCGACAAGATGGTGACTAAAGTTGGAGCCATTTGATTCAGTCCCTCTCCAGAAAGTGTCCACATCATTGAAACGGTCAGCAGCATGGTGAGAGCCGCAGAAAGTAGAATTGCTCCCATGAAAGTCAGCAAGAAAGCACCCAAAGATGCAACCGAAGGAGGCGGAGCTAATGCCCATTCAGCCAGTCCAATTTGCGGGAATAGCACCATTGTCAGGATGAGTAAAGGCAAGGCACGCAGCACGATCGGAGCGGTTCGCATGGCTAAAGCGCGAGTGAGCCAGAAGTTATATAAATCTGTCGGGCGCAGCAAATCATACCCGACTGCTCCAGAGCGAATCAGTTCTTGAATTTCGCGATCGCCCGACCAAGGCACGATTGCAAATAAGAAAGCCTGTCCGAGCCAGATATATCCTAAAGTTTCTTGAAATGTGATCGGTTGAGCTGTCGTCGATTGCTGAAAAAACGCTTCTAGCACCATGACTTTGAGCAATCCCCAGAAAAACTGAGTGCCAATTCCAGCTAAAGCTGCGGCGCGATATTGAAGTAACAGGGAAAATCGGGCAACAAAGAGCGATCGATAAGCATTCATCTTGCACCTCCATACAGTTCAGCGACAATCTCCTCGATCGGTGGATTCTCAACAAATAAATCCTCAACCTCATAGCGCTCTGTGATTTTCTGAATCAAAGTCGCAGCAGAGATTTGCAACGGATCAAAAGCGAGTGTGATCGTATGACCTTCTTGATTTAAAACACTGACTCCTGAAGCTTCAAATTGAAACTGATCGGTTTTGAGGTCAATCTTGAGATAGCGACGTGATGAAACTTGCGATCGCAGTTTTGCCAGCGACCCATCACAGAGAATCTCACCATTGCCGATGATGATGACGCGATCGCAGAGGGCTTCAATATCATCCATGTCATGAGTTGTGAGAATGGTTGTGACTTGATGCGCTTGATTCAAGGATTTGATGAATTTCCGTACTGATAGTTTTGAAACTGCATCGAGTCCGATCGTCGGTTCATCGAGAAAGAGAATATCTGGTCGATGCAACATTGCTGCCGCAAAATCACAGCGCATTCTTTGCCCTAGACTCAATTGCCGCACGGGAGTATTCAGCAGGCTTTCTAAGTTCAAGAGTTCGATCATTTCCGCGCAGGTCGATCGATAAACCGATTCAGGCACACGATAGATATCTCGCAGCAATTCAAACGATTCGATCACGGGCAAATCCCACCAAAGCTGAGTGCGCTGACCAAAGACAACGCCAATCCGCCCCACATGCTGAATGCGATCTTTCCAAGGAGTCCGCCCTCCAATCAAACAAGTGCCACCTGAAGGCACGAGAATACCGCTCAAAATCTTAATCGTGGTCGATTTGCCCGCGCCATTTGGACCGATGTATCCCACAAGTTCTCCTGGCTCAACCGAGAACGAAATACCTTTTAAGGCTTGAACTGCTTTCGTTTTTCGATCGAACAGTCTCCGCACTGATCCCCAGAGTCCAGACGTTCGTTCAGATAAGTAAAAAGTCTTGCTGAGGTCTTTGACAACGATATGAGACATAAAGTCCAGCTAAAGACAGCAGAGAAATCATAAATCCTCTCTTATTCTGATGAGTGCAGTATTACAAATCCGCTATGAACCCACAGATTGAAGTTTTGTCTGATGTCCCTGCTTTAGTCGATCGTGCTCTCGAACTTGTTTTAGAGAAATTAAAAAGCGCGATCGCCGAACGGAATATTGCAACGATCGCGCTTGCAGGCGGCAGCACACCCAAACCACTCTACGAAAAACTCGCTCAACAAGACTTGCCTTGGGAAAAATTGCACGTCTTTTGGGGCGATGAACGCTATGTTCCTGCCGATCATCCGGATAGTAATCAACGTATGGCAAGACTGGCATGGCTCAATCACGTCCCGATTCCGGCGGAGAATATTCATCCGATGCAGATGGATGCGATTGATCCGACGATCGCAGCCGATCGCCACGAAGCAGAAGTCAAAAAATTCTTCAACTCAAAACCGGGAGAATTCCCTGCATTTGATGTGATTTTGCTTGGTATTGGCGATGATGCTCATACGGCTTCTCTGTTTCCGCATACTCAGGCGTTACAGGTCTGCGATCGCCTCATCACCGTGGGCAACAAAGACGGCAATCCTCGCATTACGTTCACAGTGCCGCTGATCAACGCAGCCCGCACCGTCATTTTCATGGTCGCAGGTTCAAACAAACACCACGCACTCACTCAGATTTTCGCCGATCAAGCTGATACGGATACTTATCCAGCGCGGCTGATTCAGCCTCAAGGAGAATTGTGGTGGTTATTGGATCAATCCACGAATTTCAGTAAAGAAAACTGAATATTGGAAGACTTGGGTTTACAATCGGCTTCATCGATTAGGAGTTGAATTGTATCAATGAGCAACCTGATTTCCTCAAACCGTCTGAAACTTGGACGCGCTTTATCCCTCGCTGCCGTCACTCTCACGGTTGGAATTCTGGCGGCTGCCTGCCAAGAATCCGCCCCGCCCACATCTCAAGGTCAAGGAGCAACGTCTGGAAATTCTACCCCTGCTAAAGGTCTCAAGATTGGTTCACTCCTACCTTCAACGGGGGATCTTGCGTCTGTCGGACAGCAAATGGTCGCTTCAGTGCCGATGCTGGTTGATACGGTCAATGCCTGTGGGGGTGTGAATGGTGAGCCGATGACGCTCGTGAGTGTCGATGATCAAACTGATCCCGCCGCAGGTGCAGAAGGGATGACCCGCCTTGCTGAGAAAGAGAGAGTTGCAGGCGTTGTCGGTTCGTTTGCCAGTAGTGTTTCGACTGCCGCTTTACCGATCGCGGTTCGTAATAAAGTCGTCTTGATTTCACCAGGAAGTACTAGCCCCGTCTTTACCCAAGCTGCTAAAGAAGGTAAATATCAAGGCTATTGGGCAAGAACGGCTCCCCCTGATACCTATCAAGCTCAGGCATTAGCCAGACTGGCGACCGAGCGCAAATTGGATACGGCAGGCACGATCGTGATTAATAACGATTATGGCGTTGGCTTTGAACAGGAGTTTGTTAAAGCGTTTGAATCGCAAGGCGGCAAAGTTCTGAACAAGGCAAGACCCACTCGCTATGATCCGAAAGCAACAACGGTTGAAACCGAAGCTGCTGCTGCCTTTGCCGGGAATCCGAAAGCTGTCGCCGCTGTTCTCTATGCGGATACAGGAAGCTTGATTGTCAAATCGGCGTATGAGCAGGGTAAACGATCGCAGTTTCTCTTGACGGATGGCGTTTATTCTCAAGATTTTGTGGATAAAGTTGGCAAAGGGCAAGACGGAAAATCGATTTTGACTGGTGCGTTAGGAACGGTTCCAGGGGCAAGTGGCAAGAGTTTAGATGCGTTTACTAAATTGTGGGAAGAGAAGCAGAAGCGCCCGTTAGTTGCGTATGCGGCTCATGCTTGGGATGCAGCAGCGATTCTAGCTTTAGCGGCACAGGCAGCGAAGTCGAATAGCGGTGAAGCGATGAAAGATAAACTCCGCGAAGTCACGAATGCACCTGGAGAAGAAGTAACTGATGTTTGTAAGGGTCTGGCATTGCTGAAAGAGGGCAAAGATATCAATTACCAGGGTGCAAGTGGTGATGTCGATATTGATGCAGCAGGCGATGTGGTTGGTTCTTATGATGTTTGGACGGTCAAGGATGATGGGAAATTGGCAACGATCGGGAAAGTGAAACCGTAGTGCCAAAAGTGGGGAGTGGGGAGTAGAGGTGTGTATTTCCCCATCTCCCCACTCCCCATCTCCCTGTAAGATCAAGGTAGTGTCGTTCTAAACCTTGAAATTATGACTGCTCAAGCATCTTCAATTTATGACTTCTCAGCCAATAGCTTAGAAGGTCAGCCCGTTTCACTCAGCACGTTCAAAGATAAAGTCTTGCTGATCGTGAATACTGCAAGTCAATGTGGATTTACGCCACAGTATCAAGGCTTACAATCGATTTACAATAAGTTTGAGAATCAAGGATTTGCAGTTTTAGGATTTCCCTGTAATCAGTTCGGGCAACAAGAACCGGGAACCGCAAGTGAAATTCAATCCTTCTGTGAAACTCGCTTTGGCGTGACATTCCCCTTGTTTGAAAAAGTCGATGTCAATGGCAGCAATGCTCATCCGCTGTTTAAGTATTTGACCAAATCTGCACCGGGCATTTTTGGAACTGAAGGAATCAAGTGGAACTTCACGAAATTCTTAATCGATCGCGCTGGGAAGGTCGTCAAACGCTATCCGTCTACAACCAAACCAGAGGAAATCGAAAAAGACATTCAAGCCCTTCTCTAGACTGGGTTATGTTCTAACTGACAGTAAGGGCGACTGTAGCTTAACGGTGGCTCCAGAGCGTGTTCAGCGAGTAAATCAGGATCGCTCATGACCTTCTCAGTCGGGCCATCATAAACGACTCGCCCTTTACTCAAAACGATCGTGCGCTTACACAGTTCCAACGCCAAATCTAAGTCATGCGTTGCAATCAACTGCGTCAGAGGCAAGCTATCGAGCAATTCGCACAGTTAGATCCGCGATCGCGGATCTAACTGTGCGGACGGTTCATCAAGCACCATAACTCAGGTTATGGTGCTTGAAAATAAAGTGCCTGTCCGAACAAAAGAATCGCGATCATAATTCTGAGTGCCAGAATATTAAGTTCCTAAAAACTCGACTCCTGCGCCGATGAGCGACTTCGCAGCTTTGAGAATTGCTGCTTGAGACGACGAATCCCCAGAGGCAAAAATCCCCAGAGTGGGCAGAACGCAAATGGCACTGGAATTGCAGTAAAGCGAGTAATCGTACCATCTCGCTGCCCTGCCAAGAGCGAACCAGTACCATCCAAAGTAAGTCCTTCAATCTCTCCTGTTCCCAATGGGATAAGTGTTTGCTGCAAAACACCAGCCCCGTTAAATCGCTGTACAGAAGTAGCGGTTGATACTAAGACATCCCCTGTACTGTCAATAACGACATCAATAACTCCAGGTAAGCCTGATACCAATGTTGATTGAAACACCCCGGCACTGTCGTATCGTGTGATTGAGTCAGATCCTCGGTTTGCAACAAGAACCTCTCCAGTCGCACTATTGATTGCTATTCCAAGTGGATTGCTTAGATTCGATGTGGTAAACGTGCCCAGGAAAGTTCCTGTGCTGCTGAATCTACCGATAGAAGGGGCAGAGTAACTTGAAACCAACACATTTCCACTGCTCTCGATCGCGATACCCCCAGGCTCATTGAATGGAGTACTTCCTAGTAGCACTCCACTACTGTTGTAACGCTGCAACTCATTAGCATTAAAGTTAGCAGCGAAAATTGTACCCGTGCTGTCTGCTGCAATTCCCCAAGGACCGTTCAAATTTGTTCCAAATTGGGACAGCAAGCCTCCGCTGCTGTCGTAGCGTCGAATCCAACCGCCATCATAACTTGTTGCAAGTATTTCACCAGTGCTTGTCAGTGCTAGATCACTGGTGGGCACTCCAGTGTTTGCAAAGAATACTCCAGTTGGATTGTAGGACAACGCCACTGCTGCTTTTGATGGGCTAAGGCTCAGCGTAGCTGTAAGCGCTACAGTGCCTAATCCAAGTCTGCATGACCTGAATGATGCTCGCTTTTTCGTGTTCGAGGATCGAATTCTTCTACTCATTTGAATTGTCATCACAGAATCACCGACTTGAATCAATGGCTGCCCTATTCAAGCGGTTGTTGTGATTTTATTTCTTCCGCATTTTTTCGTGAAAAAATCGGATATGTACTTTCGTCGTAGCTATATTGGCGTAGCCTCAATATTCAGTCAGTGAGATGCAGTACTGGACTCAGCAAAAAGCTTTGCAGTCGAAATCGAAAAATCTAGCCAAAGGTCTTATTTAAGATCCTCTAGCTGGCAGTAAGGGCGACTATAGCTTAAAGGTGGCTCTAGTGCATGTTGAGCAAGCAGGTCAGGATCACTCATGACTTTCTCAGTTGAACCATCGTAAACCACTCGACCCTTACTGAGTACGATCGTGCGCTTACACAGTTCCAACGCCAAATCTAAATCATGCGTCGCAATCAACTGTGTCAGAGGCAAGCTATCGAGCAATTCGATCAGTTGTCTTCGCGATCGCGGATCTAACTGCGCTGACGGTTCATCTAACACGAGAACTTGCGGCTGCATCGCAAGAACACCCGCGATCGCAACTCGCTTTTTCTCTCCGCCTGATAAACCATTCGCGCTTCTCGACCCAAACAGCTCCGGATCAAGTCCCACACAGTTCATCGCGGCGGTTGCTCGATCGATTAATTCCTGCCCGTGAATCTCTTGATTTAGAGGTCCAAAGGTCACATCTTCCCAAACCGTTGGCATGAATAGCTGATCATCTGGATTCTGAAACACAATGCCAACAAAATTGCGAATCTGCTTAAGATACTGAGGCTCAACCGGAAGCTCACCCACAATGACCTGTCCCACTTGCGGTGTGATCAATCCATTAAAGTGCATTAAGAGCGTCGATTTGCCTGAACCATTTGCCCCCACAAGCGCAACTCGCTCAGTCGCACCAATTGAAATCGTAATTCCATTCAGTGCGCGATTGCCATCTGGATAGCAGTAGGAAAGGTTATAGATTTCAATCGGATTATGGTGCATGAAAAGTAATTGCTTGTCCGAACAAAAGAACCGAGATCATAATTGTGAGTGCTAGAATATCGCCCCTACCTCCGGACTGAGTTTCTGCCAGTGGAGGAAGACCTTGATATCCTCTCGCGAGCATCGCTTGATGGACTCGTTCTCCTCGCTCATAGGTGCGAATGAACAGCGAGCCAAACATATTGCCAACGATGATGCGTTGGCGCTTGGGATTTCCCATTAAATTCCGCGATCGTGCTGCTTTCTGCATCGAATGAAACTCATCGATCAGCACTGCAATATAGCGATACATGGATGCGAGAATTGCGACAAGCAACGGTGGCATTTTCAGTGCAGTTAATGCATGAAGCAATGCTGGAACCGAGGTCGTTAGAATTAAAGTATTCAATATCAGTAATGATAAGAACGCTTTAAGTGAGACACTCCCTAAAACGGTTAAGCCTTCAGTTGTAATTTGTATCCAACCCCATCGAAATAGGGTGTGCCCGCCGTCTCGAAACAAGGTTCCGAGCAGAACCACACCAATAAAAACAAATTCAACGGCAACGCGCCTGAATAAGACCCATAATCGAACACGACTCAAAAGCATAATCAGCCCGACTGCACCTGCATAAACTGCCCAAGTCAGCCAGCGACCATTGGGGGTAAGCGCGATCGCAAAGACTAAAAGTAAGGTGCACAGTAACCGCGACTTTGGAGTCAACCGATGCCAAAGCGTTTGATTTTTTTCAGCTTCCACAAGGTGCATTGCACCCAGGTGTAACAGGATCATTGAGATCTCCTAGACAAGTGTGGATCTCTGTTGAAAATAGTTAGAATCGCCCCCTAAGTTCCCAGAGTCAGGAATTTTAGGAGGCTAAAGGTCATGAGAACGCAGCAATTACTTCTCGCCTAGCGATCGCGAATCAAAACCTTCCCTGCACCCCATGCCAATCCAAAGGTCACTAATGTTCCGATCAATCCCGCCGCAGGAGTCGAAATTTGTTCTGGAACTCCTCGCAACTGATACTCCTCAAACACTTGATAAAACGGCAACTTATGCGCGATCGGCTCCTCTGCTGCCTTTTGCTCAAACCCTTGATCCTGAGCAACGCGATCGAGTCCATCTGGATCAGAACTGGCAAACGGCGACAAAAGCACTGCAACCAACAGCGCAACTCCCAATCCCGAAATCACAAACGCTCGATTTCGAGTCTGTGAAACTTGAGTCATACTACCCCCTAAATTACCGTGAAGAATAAGAACGATCCGGTTCCAAAGCTCCCAATCTTGGCGCTTTATAAATCAAATCTGGACGAGTCTTAAAAATATAGCTCACAGCAATCACCGTAATGATCGCTTCCCCGATTCCAATCATGACATGCCAAAATGTCATCGCTGATAATGCAACTGGTAACGGAACTGTTCCAGAAATTGCAAGCTGAACTGCACAGATGATTGCAGCCACAACCACACTTGTCCAACTCGCGATCGCGCTTCCGGTCAAAACCCCTTTCAAGGAATCTCTCCCCATCATGTAGCGAATGGTGCGGTAAAGGTAATACCCGCCAAATGTTCCAATCAACCCCATATTGAAGATATTTGCGCCGAGTGCAGTCACCCCGCCGTCTTGAAACAGAAACGCCTGTACGATAAACACGACCGACATCACGAGCGATCCCGCCCAAGGACCCAGTAACACACCCGCTAATGTTCCACCGAGCAAGTGTCCTGAAGTGCCGCCTGGAATCGGGAAATTAATCATCTGAGCTGCAAAAATAAAAGCAGCGCAAACGCCCATCAAAGGCACAGCCCGCTCTTGATAATCTGCTTGAACTTGTTTAAGACTAATAGCAATTAACGCGAATGCACACACCCAAGTTATTAACGTAATCGGTAAATTCAGAAAGCCATCTGGAATATGCAGGGCAAGCTGAGTCGAAACAAAAACCATATTTGCCTATCTCCAATACGACATTCTCGGATGAGAAGAAATGCTTAGGACAAACTTTGTGGAGGTCGGGGATGAACCCTCAGTAAAATTGACCTATCTCTGAGAATTCAATCCCCTCTAGGAGGATGACGGGCGGAATTTAAGCGAGACTTAAGAATTCAACAACTTTCTTGAATCTTCCTCTAGACAAAGTGCACGATCACGCGCTAAGATACGCGATTGTGAGTTTTGCAAGCCCTTTATGAACGCGCAAGAAATCATCCGCTCAATTGAAGCGGAACAAATAAAAGACAATCTCCCAACGATTTACATTGGGGATACGGTTCGCGTCGGCGTAATCATTCAAGAGGGCGATAAGGAACGGACGCAGCCGTATGAAGGCGTTGTGATCGCAAAAGGTAGTGCAGGTCTTACCCAGAGCATCACTGTACGTCGGGTTTTCCAAGGCGTAGGTGTGGAACGGGTCTTCCTGGTTCACTCCCCACGAATTGAAAGCATCAAAATCATGCGTCGGGCGAAAGTGCGTCGGGCTAAGTTGTACTATCTGCGCGATCGCGTTGGTAAGGCGACCCGCTTGAAGCAGCGTTTCGATCGTCCCTTGGTCTAGTAGTTAAAGTGCACTCGGTTTTTTTAGCTAGAATGCACAACACCTGGTAGACTAGATAAAGAACGCAATTCAGAGTCGTTCAGCATATGCGCTCTTAGTTCAGTTGGTAGAACGCAGGTCTCCAAAACCTGATGTCGGGGGTTCAAGTCCTCCAGGGCGCGCTGAATTACTCTGATTTTGCATGTAATAGGATTTTTTCGGTAGTGTGCCGCGATCGACAAAAATCATTATCATAAAAGTTCGGTCGAACAATGGAGCAGAGCAGTGGCAAAGAAAGGCGAGTCAGCTTTGGAGCAAAAATCAGGATTTAATCCGAACGAGTTCGCAAAAGAAACGAAGGAAGAACTCGACAAAGTTGTGTGGCCTAGCCGTCAGCAACTGATTGGAGAATCGCTTTCTGTGATTTTGATGGTCACGCTCTCTGCTAGCTTGATTTACTTTGTTGATCAGTTCTTTCATTGGGCACAAGTGAGAGTATTCGGATGACATTTACCTCAGACGAAACGCAGTACGACGATCGCTCCGAAGAAAACTTGGAGGCAGAGCTAGCCAAAGGTGCTCGATGGTATGCTGTCCAAGTCGCATCAGGCTGTGAAAAGCGCGTCAAAATGAATTTAGAGCAACGGATCGAGACGCTCGATGTTGTGAACCGGATTTTGGAAGTTCAAATTCCTGAAACGCCCATTCTCAAGCACCAAAAAGACGGACGAGCCAAGGAATCGGCTGAGAAAGTTTTCCCAGGCTATGTCCTCGTCAAAATGGTGATGGATGACGAAACGTGGCAGGTAATTAAGAACACCCCCAACGTGATTAACTTCGTCGGCGCGGAGCAAAAACGGCGCTACGGACGAGGCAGAGGTCACGTCAAACCAATGCCATTGGGGCATGGAGAAGTGGAACGCATCTTCAAACAGTCCCAAGAGCAGGAGCCTGTCAGAAAAATTGACATGGCGATGGGCGATAAGATTACGGTGCTTTCAGGTCCATTTAAAGACTTTGAAGGCGAAGTCATCGAACTCAGCCCTGAGCGGAACAAGCTCAAAGCACTTCTATCTATCTTTGGGCGTGAAACCCCGGTAGAACTAGAAGTGAACCAAGTGCAGAAAATTTAATCGGCTTTCAGAAAGTCAAGATCGATGGCAAAAAAAGTAACCGCAGTGATCAAGCTGGCGATCAACGCTGGCAAGGCGAATCCTGCACCCCCGATCGGACCTGCACTGGGTCAGCACGGGGTCAATATCATGATGTTCTGCAAGGAATACAATGCGAGAACTGCTGACCAAGCAGGGATGGTTGTACCTGTAGAAATCTCTGTTTACGAAGACCGTAGCTTCACGTTCATTCTCAAAACCCCTCCTGCCTCGAAGCTGATTGCAAAAGCAGCCGGAATCGAAACAGGCTCAGGCGAACCGAACAAAAAGAAAGTTGGCAAGATTACTCAAGCTCAACTCGAAGATATCGCGAAGACCAAAATGCCTGACCTCAATGCAAACGACATTGAAGCAGCTAAGAAAATCATCGCTGGAACCGCTCGTAACATGGGCGTAACCATCACCGACTAGTTCAATTTTTCGGGGGAGAGATTTTCTCGCCATTTACCCCAGGAGACACATGGTAAAGAAACTATCAAAGCGCACCAGAGAACTGCGTGCAAAGGTTCAAGACAAGGCTTATGCGCCGCTTGAAGCCTTGCAATTGCTGAAAGAAACAGCAACTGCGAAATTTCCTGAATCTGCTGAGGCGCACATTCGCCTTGGTATCGATCCCAAGTACACTGACCAACAGCTGAGAACCACCGTTGCACTGCCGAAAGGAACGGGTCAAGAAATCCGAGTCGCGGTCATTGCTCGTGGTGAAAAAGTAACGGAAGCAACGAACGCAGGCGCGGATATTGCAGGTTCTGAAGAACTGATCGATGAAATCCAGAAAGGACGGATGGACTTTGATCTGTTGATTGCAACTCCCGATGTCATGCCTCAAGTTGCAAAACTTGGTCGTGTGCTAGGTCCACGTGGTTTGATGCCTTCGCCGAAAGGTGGTACGGTGACCTTTGATCTGCCGCAAGCGATCGCTGAATTCAAAGCAGGTAAGCTTGAATTCCGGGCAGATCGGACTGGGATCGTCCACGTTCTATTTGGTAAAGCAGGCTTTTCCGCAGAAGATTTGTTGACGAACCTGAAAGCCCTGCAAGAAACGATCGATCGAAATCGTCCTGCTGGTGCAAAAGGACGCTATTGGCGTACAATGTACGTGTCGTCAACGATGGGTCCGTCCATTGAGGTCGATATCAACGCACTGCGTGACCTCAAGGTTGGAGACGCTGCTTAGACAAAAGTTTTTCAACTGAATATCCAAACCAAAGACAGCAGGTGGTTAAAGCCTTAATGTCCTGCCGAGGTTTGATTTTTTCAGACGCTTTCGAGTGTTCTTTAGAAATCATGCGAACTCGGCTTTAACTCAAGGTCGAGTTTTTTGTTTTTGGATATTCTCATTCGTCCCAAACCAGGAGGTGAGAAAGAGTGGGAAGAACGTTAGCAAACAAGAAAGAGATTGTTGCAGGTCTGAAAGAAACGCTCAGCGAATCACAGTTGATGTTCATCATTAACTACAGTGGTTTGACTGTTGCGGAGATTTCGGATTTACGGAATCGTTTGCGTCCGAAAGGTGCGATTTGTCAGGTGACAAAGAACACGTTTATGGAGAAAGCGACCGAAGGTGACGATCGCTGGCAAGCGGTGAGCGAATTACTGAAAGGTGATTCCGCGTTTGTGATGGTCAAGGACGACCTTGGTGGTGCGATCAAAGCATATCAAGAGTTCCAAAAGGCATCCAAAAAGACCGAGATGCGCGGCGGTGTGATGGATGGCAAAGTTCTCAAAGAAGCGGATCTTAAAGCGATTGCAGATCTACCTTCTAAGGAACAGCTCATTGCACAGATTGCTGGTGCTATCAACGGTGTCGCAACCAAGCTGGCAGTGGGTATCAACGAAGTACCGTCTGGTTTGGCAAGAGCGATCAAACAGGTGTCCGAAAAAGAAGCAGCGTAGTAATCTGCTTGGCAAATTTCAATTGATTTAGGAGTTAGTCCATGTCTGCTGTAACCGATGAAATTGTAGAGAAGTTGAAAGGTTTGACCCTGCTCGAAGCTTCTGAGCTGGTTAAACAAATCGAAGAAGTTTTTGGTGTAAGTGCTGCTGCTCCCGCAGGTGGCATGATGATGATGGCTCCGGGTGCTGGCGGCGGTGCTGCGGCTGAAGAAGTCGAAGAGAAGACCGAATTTGATGCAGTCTTGGAAGAAGTTCCTGCTGATAAGAAGATCGCCGTTCTCAAAGTTGTTCGCGGTATCACTGGCTTGGGTCTGAAGGAAGCAAAAGACCTCGTAGAAGCTGCGCCGAAAGCAATCAAAGAAGGTGTTGCTAAGGCTGAGGCTGAAGACATCAAGAAACAAATCGAAGAAGCTGGCGGTAAAGTGACGGTTAAATAGTCACTCGTTCGATTCTGATGATTTTGGGAGTCTCTTGCGAGAGGCTCCTTTTTTGTTGGTTGTGATTTCTTGTGGAGTGATTGGAAATCGATAGATGCAAAATGCTACTGCTTTGGAAGTTTGGATAGATATTTGTTTAAGAAGGCAGTGCTACATCTGAAGCGCTTTAATACTTCGGGTAAATCGCGTCGTCGGATTGCAATAAGAGTCCGAATCGCTTTTGTTTGTTCAGATTTGACCGTCATTTGACGAACTCGATCGAGACGTTTCTGGTAATCCTGTTTTGCGATTTCGTCGAGAGAAACATCATTTTGAAAATAGTTTTCTAGATAGTTCAGACCTTCGCTGATATCAGGCTGATTTTGGTTCAGATCGGCTTCAAAATCTGTCCAAAATGCAGCAGTTTCTCTGGTTTGGCTGGCCGCGATGCGATCGTAGGTAAATTGAGTGAGATATTTGTAAAACTTCTCGATATCGACTCCAAAAAAGCCAGTATCGACACGAGCATTGGCAAAAGCCGTGAAGATCAAGCCAAACGTAATTGCTTTGGTTACGAGATCTGCGTTGACGGTTGGTTTAGTGGGAATTGAATAGAGAAGCCAGAAAACGGTTGCAGGTAGAGCTAAATTCACCAAAATCCACCACCAAAATGCGATCGTGCTGAGTGGTTTGAAGAAGGGAAGAGATTGGCACTTATTCAGTAGTTTTTTGATGGAGATGGGGAGATTGATTAGTCCAGTCAGGAGCGCGATCGCAATGTACGGTTCCCAAGATTGCAGCCAATTCATCGATTCAATGCCTCAGATGGACTGGCTGTGATAATTGGATGCAGGAAGAAATAGCCTGTTGAGGTTAAAGCGAGTGGAATCTGTGGATCAAGTTGCTGTGCTTTCTTGCGTTGGGGAAATAGCATCGAGATAAAACTACTGGTAGCGCGATCGATGTATCCGCGTTTCCAGAGATTTTGGATAATACTCGATACCTGATTGATAGGGAGTCCAACTACATAGACTAAATCTTCGATTGCAATGGGGCGCTGCTCGATCGCTTTGAGGATTTTGATTTCGGTTTGCTCGACTGTGGCGATCGTGCGTTGCAAAGAATTGAGGTAAGGCTGAGTGTTTGCTGTCTGCTTAGATTTTGTTCGCTTGAGCAGATTTTTAGCTGTTTCGATGGGATCTGTCGATTGCAGAATGGGGAATGCGAGAGCGTCCCAAGTTAGAGTTGCCTCACTGGTCGGTGAATCGAAAAATCCTTTGGCACGTTCTTGGGTTTGGTAGGACTGTGCGAGGCGATCGTATTCTGAGTCGTAAATAGATTTGAGTTCGGAATCTTGATCGAGAAGTTGCCGGATTTGATTTACAGCGGATTGAGGTTGACGGCTGGCGAGGTCGCTAATGCTTTGTAGCGTGGGTTGCAGGGCTTCCAAGCGAGAGGGGTCTAGCTGAAGGAGTGCCAGAGAAAAGGCTTGAAAGGTAAAAGCATCGAAGGCATTAGCGATCGTCATAGTCCAGTATGGGTAAAGGCTGCCCAGTAATAAGGATCGCGATACGGCGGGTCTGTTTCGTCTATTTTACATTCAATGCTTTGAATACAACTCCGAAGATATTCTTGAGCGCCGGGATCGCTTTCCGTTTTGGGGAGCAAGTCTTTGAGCCATTGGGCGAGTGTGGAATTTGAGCAGGTACGGAGCCAGTTTTGGGCGGATCGAAGTGCGATCGCGCTTTCTTGACCCGCCTGCCAAAATTGGTAGAACCGGATCATCAGATAGGCGTTTGAGGCTTCTTCGACTGTCCAAAGGGTGCTGATGACGTGTGGAACTCCGGCTTGGAGAAAGGCGCTGGTTAAGCCGACGTATTCGGTATCGATCGATTGAGTCCCATTTAGCGCAGTTTCGCAAGCGGAGAGGCTGACGAGATGATAGTTTTTCAGATCTAAACTACTGATTCCCTTGGCTGTGAGCGTGTCTGAGTTTTTGAGTGCGAGTTCGGAGTTTTCAGGTTTGCGATCGTTATAGTTGGCGTGTCCTGTGAAATGAAAGATGCCGTGATGTGTTTTGAGAGCGGATTCGACGGTTGCGCGATCGCTCTTTTCTGGCGGAATCGAGACGGCATTTGGGGCGAACATGGTTTTCAAAATCACTGATTCGAGTTGGGCGAAAGGCATTGAATTGCCGCGATTAGGGTCTTCAACATTGAGAAGGAAAGAAGTGCGATCGCTGGATCTCGATTTCAGATTCAAGCCAATTTGGATGCTAGGAAGATAGCTAATGGTCAAACTTTCTGAGAAAAGAGCGTGAAGGGGAAAACGATGCAAATCTCGATGGGGCAGGAGAATGAGGTTTTGAATGTTTGGGAGGTGAGATTCGATCGTTTGAATTTGCAGAAGTTCTTTGAGCTTTGTCAGCTGGGTTGATAGAGCTTTGCGCCAAGAATGATCAGCTTGATTGGCTTTCTTAGTGCGATAGTCGTTGTATTGAGTGTTCCAGGATTTGATCCAGGATTGTAGTTTTTTTGCTCGATCGTAGGGGAGCGGATTTTCTAGAACGATCGGGTCTTCTGAAGTTGGGGTAAGGATAAAGGTGGTGAGGGACTCATCGCTGAAATGCCAGTAAACGATCGCGGTTTGTGGATCGAGCAGTTGAAGTATTTCGGCATAGCTTGGGCTGATGACTTGTTCTTTCCATTCGTCGAGAATCCAAGTGAGACAGCGATTTTTGTAGCGTTCTGCGGTTTCGAGAGCGACGATAGTTTCGCCTTGAGCTAGTAGGCGATCGATAGCAATGCGGCTAAAGCTTGAGAACTTTGTTTCAAGATTGCGCTTTTGTAATGGTGTCGATTGGGCATTAAGCAATTGCCGAAAAACTTCTAATCCTTTGATACGCCATTGATCAGCAGTTTCGGAATCGCCTAAGCCAATATAAGTTGTAATAAGGTTTTGAATGAGTTCTAAATAGAACCTCGGAAATGATTCTAACGTCTGTCTTGCAGTGTTATAAACAGTGACTGCTTGACTGTAGTAGATTTTGCTAGTTCGAATATTTTGACTGTTCTGCGCTTGGTAGAAGTAGATGTTACCTTTTCCACGCTGAAGGTTCCCCCATCCTTCAGGGTTAGCTTCCTTTAGAACGCAGGTAAGTCCTTGATCATAGTTCGAGATCGCCTCTTCGTGCCGTCCTAGATTATCAAGTGAAATGCCGCGATTGAACCAAGCTTCGTAAAGGTCAGATTTGATGTCGAGGGCTTTATCAAGGCTTGTGATCGCCTCTTCGTACCGGTCTAGAATATTGAGTGAATTGCCACGACTCGTCCAAGCTGCATAATAATCCGGGTTGATGTCGAGGGCTTTATCAAAGCTTGTGATCGCCTCTTCGTACCGTCCTAGATCATGGAGCGAAATACCGCGACTGTGCCAAGCTGCATAATAATCCGGGTTGATGTCGAGGGCTTTATCAAGGCTTGCCATCGCATCTTCGTACTGATCCAGATTATGGAGTAAAATGCCGCGATTGAACCAAGCTTCGTGAAGGTCAGATTTGATGTCGAGGGCTTTGTCAAGACTTGCCATCGCATCTTCATGCCGTCCTAGATTATCAAGTGAGATGCCGCGATTGTGCCAAGCTGCATGAGAATCCGATTCGATGTCGAGGGCTTTATCAAAGCTTGCGACCGCCTCTTCGTTCCGTCCTAGATTGTGGAGTGAAATACCGCGATTGTACCAAGTTTGATAATCCGGGTTGATGTCGAGGGCTTTATCAAAGCTTGCGACCGCCTCTTCGTCTCGTCCTAGATTATGGAGTGAATCGCCGCGAATGAGCCAAGCTGTATGATAATCCGGCTTGATGTCGAGTACTTTATCAAAGCTTGCGATTGCATCTTCGTATCGTCCTAGATGATCGAATGCAATGCCACGAATGATCCAAATTTCGGGAAGATCCGGTTTAGTGTTGAGCACTTTGTCATAGCTTGAGATCGCACCCTCAAAATCCCCTGCACGGTAACACTCATTTCCTCGGTTCCACCAAGCCTCCGCTTCATCTTTCGGAGCCTGAGGATCTCGCTCCAACCGACCCCCAATCAATCCTGCGACTCGGCACAATTCACCTTCATCCAATCGCCCCAACCTCAACAACCGTTCCCCTAATTCCTGATGCTCTTCCCCACTCTGCAACCGTTCTCCAAATCCACGCAACCATTCTGCCAACGCCTCCCGCGTCACCCTCGCAGTTCCAAAAATCCCCGAATCCATCCCCGACTAAACTCCGATCGCCGTTCCACCTCATCCAGCAAGGCAAACAACACCATTTCATAGTCAACCGAGGAACTTTGAGACGGAGAATGTTCGACTTCAGCCTTAGAACAATCGCCACTCTTGCGCCAGAAATTCCGAAACATCGATCAGAGCCTTGAAACAATCAGATTTATTCTACAAAGCGAAAAGTAGAGATTGGGGAACTCTAGCGATCGCTTTTATCCTTTGCTGTGATGGATGCACGATCGCGAACCTGATACACTACACAAAGGTTTTGATACATATGTATGAGCTTCGACAATCTTTGTAAGCTGTTAGCGGAAAAGCACCCGGAGCGATTTGCAGCTTGGTTACTCGGCGAAGAAGTGACAAGCACGATCGAAGTTCTCAAAACCGAACTGAGCATCGAACCCATTCGAGCAGACTCGGTGACATTTCTGAAAACGAGCGATCGCATTCTTCATCTAGAGTTCCAGACTATTTGGACATCTGATCCGCCCATCCCTTTTCGGTTACTAGATTACTGGGTGCGGCTGTATCGGTTGTATCGATCCTCCATTACTCAAATCGTGATTGTGCTGTTGCCGCCGAGTGAAGGAATGACGATCGAGAATTTCTTTGAAGAGGAATCAACTCGCCATGAATTTCAAGTTATAAAAATGTGGGAGCAAGACCCAGACCCATTTCTACACGATCCAGTTCTGCTGCCTTTTGCTGCCCTGACTCGAACTCAAAATCCAGATCAACTGCTCGATCATATTGTCCAACAAGTTGCAGAAATTCCTGAAACCGAGGAACGGCGCGAGGTTTCGTCGTATGTGCAGCTTATGGCAGGTCTAAAGTACGATAAAGATAGAATCCACCGCCTATTTCGGGAGGACATGATGCGAGAATCCGTAATCTATCAAGAAATCCTTCAAGAAGGAGAAGAACGAGGACTCACACAAGGACTTTTACAAGGGCAACGATCGCTGATTCTCCGTATGCTGGAGCAAAAAATCGGTTCACTCTCGCAACAAGAACGCGATCGCATTTCCACACTCAACCTGGAGCAACTTGGAAACTTAGCGATCGCGCTTCTAAACTTCTCTTCTCAAACCGATTTAGAAGTTTGGCTAGCAGAGCAAAATTAGGTCAACTGCTGCTTCTTCAAAGTATTCTGAAGCAAAATCAGCAATGCGCCAACTGTGATAAAGCCCAATGCGAAAATATGGCTCTTTTGCTGTGCATAGGCAATGAGCAAAAGATTGAGTAAAACTGCGATCGCAGGAACGATCAGCGGAACCTGAAACCCAGAAATGATAGGCTCTCGGCGCTTAATCACTAGCAGAGAAAGATTGGTCAGAACAAACATAATGAGAATCAGCGTTGCGGTTGTTCCTGCTAGCAGTTCTCGTGTGCCAGCTAGAGCAATCACAATCACGATCGCTAAAATCACCAAAATTGCTCGATAAGGTGTTGCTCGTTCAGGATGTAATTTACCTGCCCAGGTCGGAATTAAGCCCTCGCGAGCCATCCCAAAAACTAATCGCGACGCAGTCACAAAGTTCAGCAATGCTGTATTCATCACAGCAAACAGAGGAATGAATGTGAAAATCAACTTCGGGAAACTTGGCTGAGCGCGAGTGACGACATCAAGCAAAGGCGCTTTTGAGCCAGCTAAATCTGTAGGACTCAGCACATTCACAGCCAGCCAAGCGATCGCAATATAAATGACTCCCGCGATTGCCAAGGACAAAACAATTGCTCTTGGCACATTCCGCTCAGGATTTTTGACCTCTTCAGCGACATTCACAATGTCCTCAAAGCCAATGAACGCATAGAACGCGATCGACGCTCCTCCGATAATTCCTGTCCAGCCTGTTTCAGGTTGAATCGCCACAACTGGAGCCGTTGTTGCTGCACCTCCGAATATATAAATGCTGGCAAGTAGAATCACGATCAAGAGTCCTGAAGTCTCGATCGCGGTACACACCAAGTTCAGTAACGAGGATTCTTTCATGCCTCGAAAATTGACATAGCCCAGTGCTGCAAACAGAAGAATGACCAGAAACCACTCGGGCAAGACCGGGATCGAAGCCATCAGATAGCCAGCAAATGCCTTGGAAATCGTTGCCATTGAGACAATGCAGGTACAAAACATGACCCAGCCAACTAATGTCGAAAGCCAGTCAATCCGAAAAGCTTGCTGGACAAAATGCGCGACCCCTCCACACTTTGGCAATCGTCCTCCTAACTCGGCATAGCTCAAAGCCGTAAAAGCAGCAACGACGAGGGCAATGATAAATGAAACCCAAACCAGTGAAGCCGAAGGTTTCGTGATATCTCCAATCACGGCGTAAATTCCCGCCCCCAAGATGTCACCGACTCCATAGATCACTAAGGCAGGTAGCCCAAACACTCGTTTGAGTGAGGTCGATTCTTCATTCGTTTCCATGTCAACTTTTTTACCTCTAACAAGGGTGGAAATCTATCACTTTCGCGATCGCTCACGGTCTAGCTTAAGGTTTACACGTTGCGATCGTCTCACGGTATGCAATGATTGCAACACTCGAACGTGTTTAGGAAATGAAGCTTATAGAAGCGATCGAGTTCTTGCAAGAGTGCAAGCTGATTAGCTTATTTCAAATCCAATAATCCTTCTTCTTTCAGCTTCGGATTAAATCGAATCTCAGCTTGAACGTTGCGCGCTTTGAGTTGCGTCATGATCTCCGACTCCACTCGGCGGGCAACGTTTTTTAATGCTTTCATTTGAGAGAGTTCATCGATCGCGCTTTCAAAGGTCGATCGCTCTTGAGCAGTCATGAATTCTTTTACCTGAATCGGCTGTGTCCACTGTGATTCATCGCTGAGTGGTGAACCATTTTCTTCAATCCAAGCGGCGCGAGTCGTTTCTAAAATTGTGCGATTTGGTCGATCGATTAAACTGACTTTCACCCAATAGCACTCCCGTGGACACCTCACCAAATGCTGTCTAAGACTTAAGAAGACATCTCGCGAGAACCCAACAAATTTCAGGTTTTTCTCTTGATCAAAAATTGCATAGATGCCGATTTTGCCTTGAAACTGTTCTAGCAATTGACCAGCTTGATCAACGTAGGGAAGAAACTCTAACTCTGACAGCGATGGAATTTCGGACATTGGATTCACAGGGCGAAGTTGCTCGATCGTAGTATATTGAGCATTGCCGATCGCCAAATTTAACAATGACTCAATCTTCTCAGATCCCGAATTGCGCTTGGAAGCGTCCGATTGGAAAAGGATGGGAAAAGCCCTACACCGTACGCTATCCGAGTAATTTGGATGATGGGGCTTGGCATGGCGCACCGTTGGGAGGATTCGGAGCCGGATGTATTGGGCGATCATCGAAAGGAGATTTTAATCTTTGGCATATTGATGGCGGCGAGCATGTGTTTGAGTCGATGCCAGCGTGTCAATTTAGCGTGTTTGAACAGGTCGGAGAAACCGTTCAGGCTTATCGGTTGACCACGGATCAGAGTGTAGAAAATTCATATCCTGAAAATGGTGGAACTTATTCAGCTTTGTATCCGCGGAGCTGGTTCCAGTACGAGAATGTGTTTCAAGCGCAGCTAACGTGTGAACAGTTCTCACCGATCATTGCTCAGAACTATCAAGAAACGAGCTATCCCGTTGCTGTCTTTCAATGGACAGCACACAATCCAACGGATCAGCCGATCACGCTCAGTATTATGCTGACCTGGCAGAATATGGTCGGTTGGTTTACCAATGCATTGAAATCACCGGAAATTCGCCTCAGAGATGATGGTAGCCCCGTGTATGAATATCAGCCTCGAATGCGGGAAAGCGCAGGCAATTTCAATCAGCTAACGGGTAACGAGAATCAATTGGCGATCGTCATGTCTCGCGCTTTTGAACAACCGACTGAAGGCGACGGACAATGGGCGATCGCAACGAATCTCAATCCTTATCTCTGGGAAGTCTTTTACGATACTCGCTGGCTTGAAACTTCAGAACTTTGGCAAAGCTTCTCGCAAGATGGATCGCTTCGAGATCGAGACGACGAAACCCTTTCAAACGGAGAAACGCTCGGCAGTGCGATCGCAGTGCGCTTTACTTTGAAACCTGGTCAAACTCTACAAATTCCTTTTGTTCTCAGTTGGGATTTTCCAGTCACCGAATTTGCTCAAGGAGTCGAGTATTTCCGACGCTACACCGATTTCTTTGGGCGGAGTGGTCAGAATGCTTGGTCGATCGCTCGAACGGCTTTGAAGCATCTAAAATCGTGGCAAGAAAAGATCCAGGCTTGGCAGCAACCGATTCTCGATCGAGCCGATCTCCCGGATTGGTTCAAAATGGCATTGTTCAACGAACTCTATGATCTGACTCAAGGTGGAACATTGTGGAGTGCTGCGGACGAGCGCGATCCCGTTGGACAGTTTGCTGTACTCGAGTGCATTGATTATCGCTGGTATGAGAGCTTAGATGTTCGGCTGTATGGCTCGTTTGGATTGCTCATGCTTTGGGAGAAGTTAGAGAAATCCGTCATGCTAGCTTTCGCGAGAGCCATTCCAGCACAAGACGATCGCACCCGCGTGATTGGTTACTATTACACGATCGGTTCCGAGAGTCCGATGGCACTGCGCAAAGTAAAAGGCGCAACTCCACATGATTTGGGCGCACCGAATGAGCATGTATGGGAGAAAACGAACTATACCGCTTATCAAGATTGCAACTTGTGGAAGGATTTAGGCTCTGACTTTGTGCTGCAAGTTTATCGAGATTACTTGCTCACAGGCGCAACCGATGTCGAATTTTTAGCTGAATGCTGGGATGCGATCGCTGAAACACTTCTCTATCTCAAACAGTTCGATCTCGATAATGATGGCATTCCTGAAAACTCTGGCGCACCCGATCAAACCTTTGACGATTGGCGATTACAAGGAGTCAGTGCTTACTGTGGAGGTTTGTGGATTGCGGCACTGGAAAGCGCGATCGCAATTGGCAAAATTCTCGATCGTCCGGTCGAACTCTACCAAGAATGGCTCGCTCAATCTCGTCCAATTTATCAAGAGAAACTTTGGAATGGAACTTACTACCGCTTAGATAGTGAGAGTGGCTCAGATGTCGTCATGGCCGATCAACTCTGTGGACAGTTCTATGCGAAGTTGTTAAATCTGCCGGACGTTGTGCCAACCGAATGCACCGAGTCTGCGCTCAAAACGATCTACGATGCTTGCTTCGTGAAATTCAATCAGAAGATGAATGTGGAACGTACGATCGGCGCAGCCAATGGGGTTCGACCTGATGGCTCTCCTGAAAATCCGAATGCAACCCATCCCCTTGAAGTCTGGACAGGAATTAATTTTGGCTTAGCTGCTTTCTTGATGCGAATGGGCATGAAGTCTGAAGCCTGGGCGATTACAGAATCAGTTGTTCAGCAAGTTTATGATCATGGCTTGCAGTTCAGAACCCCAGAAGCGATTACCGCCGCAGGAACATTCCGAGCGAGTCACTATTTAAGAGCAATGGCGATTTGGGCGGTTTATCTGATGTGCGATCGCAATACCCCAGCCGAATAGTTTACCGCATGAGTTTTGCGAGTGGGAGATGGGGAGAATCTAGGCTCAGATTATTCCCTATCTCCTCAATTCCTCGATCTCAAAGCGATCGATGCTTTTATCTCATCTATTCATCCAAATCCAAAACGCCTCGCGTTCTTTCCCGACGATTTTGATCTTTCGCCTCATATTTCGCAATGCAAGAACCTTTCTCAACCATTACGCAACTTAAATAATCTGTTGCTTCGATCAAGGCAGCACGCAGTGCTTTCCCAACCGGCGCACGTTTTGCCTGGGAGCGATCGCCACCCAAACTCACGCCACCAATACTCACACCCAAATCGCCCCCTCCCGCTTCTGAAGTTGCGCGACCTTCAATGGTTCGAGAATGGACAACTTCGCCTGTTGTCGAATCTACAACCCGCAGATCAACTGCAATGTAAGCTTGTTGCTTTTCTTGGCGTGCTCCTCCGCCTAATCGGATGCCACCAATATTAATTCCGCCGACTCTGCCCCCGGTCGATTCTTCAGCAACTCCTTCTTCATAAGAAGTCACTTGACCGACGACAATATACTGCGATCCCGTCAACTGTCCTCTCTTGGCTTCAGTCCCTCGACGGACTAATCCAAGCTCTGCTAATTCCTGCTCTGAAAGAACGGCTCCAAGTTTCTGACGCTCAACAACCGTAAACTTTCCAGTCGAACTTAATTCATTACTGAGTGCGTCAGCTAGCTCACGAGCTGTCGAACCGCGCCACCACCACCAATTTGTCTCATTCTTAAACTCTGGAACAGAGATGGTTAGTTTGGATTGCGCGAATGCTGCGGTTCCAGCGCTGAGACTGAAACCCAAGGCGACGATCGTTGCGGCAGCATTCAGACTGAGTGCTCGAAAGTTAGGTGAAATTTTCATAAGTGTGATTCATCCGAGTGATATGAGAGTTGTAGATGATCACCTTGATGAAATAAAACATAGTGCTCTATGCAACAGCATATCATTACACTCTACCTAGAATTATGTCGATACCGTGTAGATTTTGCTCGTTGACTGATTCTTCGACTAATGGCGTCGATCGTGATTTCCATAAAAAAACCGCCCCTCAACCAAAGAGGAGCAGTTTTAATTGAATCAAATTATCGAGCTAGCGTGCGACGTTTCGTGACCATCTTATAAGCCTCGATGGTATCGCCTTCGACCCAATCCTTGAAGTCATCCAGACCGATACCGCACTCGTAACCCGTATTCACTTCCCGCGCATCTTCTTTCATCCGCTTCAGTGAATCCAAAGTGCCAGAGTAGATGAGCTTACCACCGCGATGAATCCGAATCTTACAGTTCCGAATCAGCTTACCTGACTGAACATAACAGCCCGCAACAGCACCCCGTCCAACCGGGAATACTGCCCGCACTTCTGCTTGTCCAAGTGCCTCTTCAACCAATTCAGGTTCGAGCAGACCTTCCATCGCACCCTGAACATCATCCAACAAGTTGTAAATGATGTTGTAGTCGCGGACATCAACACCTGCTCGATCGGCGGCTTGACGCGCACCGGGAGCTAATGTGGTGTTGAAGCCAATAATGACTGCATCAGAAGCCGCTGCTAAGTCAACGTCTGTCTCTGAGATTTCACCCGGAGCTGAGAACAAGACCCGCACCTGCACTTCGTTCTGAGGCAACTGACTTAACGCACCCAGAATTGCTTCGATCGATCCCTGTACGTCCGCCTTCAAGACGAGATTCAGTTCCTTGAGTTCGCCTTCTTGCGCCTTCGCTGAAAGTGTATTCAAGCTCACCCGACGAGAAGACATCGCTGCCAACAGTCTCGATTGTCGTTGCTCATCGGCACGATCCGAAGCCGTTGCTCGTGCTTCCTTCTCATCCTGGAAGACTTGGAATTCATCCCCTGCGGCTGGAACATCACTCAGACCGAGGACTTCCACCGCAAATGAGGGCGAAGCTTCTTGAACGCGATGCCCGCGATCGTCAACCATTGCCCGCACTTTACCCAAGGCAGATCCAGCAACCAGCACGTCACCGACACGCAGCGTACCATTCTGAATCAGCAAAGTCGCAACAGGGCCTTTCGCCTTGTCTAAGTGCGCTTCAATCACAGTTCCTCTTGCAGGACGATCCGGATTTGCCGACAGATCCTCAACTTCAGAGACGAGCAGAATCATATCGAGCAGCGTATCGAGATTGTCCCCAGTTAACGCACTCACCGGAACCATGATCGTATCGCCACCCCATTCTTCCGGCACAAGGTTGTACTCGGTTAATTCTTGCTTAACGCGATCGGGCTGTGCCCCTTCTTTATCCACCTTGTTAATCGCCACGATGATCGGCACTTCTGCTGCCTTCGCGTGACTGATCGCTTCAACCGTCTGAGGCTGTACCCCGTCATCGGCTGCAACAACAAGAATCGCTACGTCAGTGACCCGTGCCCCACGTGCCCGCATTGCAGTGAACGCTTCGTGACCCGGTGTATCCAAGAAGACGACCTGTTGCATCGCGTCGTTGTGCATGACATCGACGTGATATGCCCCAATGTGTTGGGTGATACCGCCTGCTTCTCCGGCTGCAACTTTCGTTTTCCGAATTGAGTCGAGCAGGGTGGTTTTACCGTGGTCTACGTGACCCATGATCGTGACGACCGGTGGACGGCGGTGCAGATAATCTAAATCATCCGCATCGATCATCTCAGTCAGTTTCTTGGCTGCTGCTTCTTTGGTACCGACTTCCACAAGGATGTCGTACTCCTCTGCCACCATCGTGGCAGTTTGAACGTCCAACATCTGAGTAATCGTTGCCGCGATGCCCTTCATAAAGAGCTTGGTAATGATCTCCGTCGGTGAAATCGCCAAGAGATTTGACAATTCTTGAACGGTTAACCCACCCGTTAAGGTAATGATTTCAGGACGCTCTTGTTTTTCGGGTTCGTTGTTCCGATTGCGGCGATCGCGGAAATTATTCCGTTTGCGCTGAGTCGGCGCTGCTGTTGCAACCGGGCGAACTTGCTGTTGTCCAGGCAGATTTTTCGGTTTGGCGGGACGAGCAAGCGAGAGGCTAACTTGAGCAGAACTCACTGCTCCCTCATCGTCATTGCCGAACAGATCGAGATCGTCGTCGTCGTCATCCTGAATTCTAGGCTGAGCGCGACGCTTGCCTTTACCCAGCTTCGCGGCTTTTTCGACTTCTTGAACGTCTTCCTCTTCTTCCTCCCAGCCTTTTGTGCGTCTACGAGGGGGAGTTGGTTTGTTCAGTGTGAGATCCGGAGCGGGTGCGGTTGGATCTGGAGCAGCAGGCTTCACAGGGCGATTCCGCAGCACTGGAGCAGTCGCTCCTTCTGAGGCAGATGCGTCTTCAGCTTGCGCAGGTTTGGGTCTCCGCAGTTCCACAATTTGCTGCGGTTTTGGAGCAGCTTCTCCCGGCTTCACAGGTCCGCCAGGACGGCGATTGATGCTAGGACGCTGGGGTTTTTCGCCGCTGCCTTCTCTCGTCGGGCGACGATTATCAGAACTTCCTGCCTCACTCGCGGCTGGCTTGTCCCGCTTGAGTACGGGTTTGTTCACGAGCGAAGGACGCGCTGGTGCTGGAGTAGCGGGGCGCGCTGGCGCTGGAGTTTGCAGGGTTGGAGCTGGAGCACTGGGCTGTACAGCACGTTCTTCCACAGGTTCTGCCGGAGCTACAGGAGGAGCCGAAGATACTTCAACTTGAGGTTCAGAAGCGGGCGGCTCAGTTGGGGTCGGTGCTTCGGTCAGACTCGGCGCTGAAGCAGTCGCAGGGCGGCTCGGACGAGGAGGCTCTGCTGCGCGAGCAGAGGGCGCTTGGGGTGCAGTCGGTGATTGCGGCGGGCGAACCTCTGAGGCTTCCGCTGCGGCGGTCGATCGCGTAATAGGGCGACGGATTTCGAGAATTTGCTGTTTCTTCTGAATATTCAAGGGCGTTTTCTTTCGAGATTCAACAGATTGGGGGGTAGAACGGGGTGCGCTTTTTGCCGGAGATGGGTGGCTGGCAGCGTACTTTTGGGCAGCAGCGCGGATTTGTTCAGTTTCCGCTTCTGTAATCGTGCTGCTATGACTTTTAACCGGAATATTTAGTTGTTCGCAGATGGCGAGTATATCTCGATTGTCGAGATTTAACTCTTTCGATAGGTCGTAAATTCTGATTTTGCCGTTGTTCATCCACTCTTTCCCTCGTTCGATCGTTGGGTGTTACATAGTGACCTTCTGTTTTAACTAAAACGACAGGTTTTTTCGGGTTTTGATAGTATAATTGAACTATCTAAATTAATACTTGATGAAGACGTTACCCTCTTAGCGTTGCATGTTCTTAAAATTTTGTGGTCTTAACTCACAAGTTTTTAATGGTCTTTAAATAGCATGGTAGCTCAGAACGCAATTTGTCGCTGAGCAGTTTGATAAGTGCACAAGACTAGCTGAGCGATCGCAGATGGTGCGATCAATTCTTAGCAGTAATGTTGGTGAGTAGTCACCCTCCCCGCTGTACAGATCTGAGTTGCTCTGGGGCTGAAACTGAAGAGAGGACACAGAAGACTGACTCAGAGCAAGGGGCGGCAAATCTCCTAACGACAGGACAGGGAGACAAAAATAATTTGGACATTATCCCTAGTATATCGCAGGAGAAGAGTTGGAAAAGATGTTCTGCAAGTTTAGATTTTCGTTTTTGGCTGAAGCGAGGGTTGTAAAGTTTGGTAGATCTCAGGCGGGACGGGGGCTTTGAGGACGCGACTGAGGCGATCTTTTTTTTGAACTGCTTTGAGACAGTCTGCGGTCGGGCAGAGATAGGCGGAGCGTCCCATGCCAGTATTGATCGCGATTTCATGCGATGGATGGAGACGAACGATACGCAAAAACTCGGCTTTTGGTGCGACTTTGCGACAACAGATGCAGCGACGGTAATTCGGGAGCATGAAAAACAACACAGGATGAGATCTCAATTTTAGCGATCTCATCCTGCATTTTTTCTAACTCGCTTAAAGTGAGCAGCACTCAATTTCTAGACTTGCTGTTCTTCGAGTTCGGGTTCTTCTTCGAGTTCGGGTTCTTCGTCAGGTTCTGGGACTGGAGGAGCGATCGCGACTTCCTCTTCTTCGTAGTCATCCTCATCGTCATACTCATCCATGGCGGGTTGAGATTGACGACGTGCTTCGATCAGAGCCGAAATCTTCTCAGTTTCAGCCGCTTCATCATATTTACGGCTGTCTTTGATATCAATTTTCCAGCCGGTTAAACGAGCAGCCAGACGAACGTTTTGACCTTCTTTGCCGATCGCTAAACTCAATTGATCTTCACCGACTAATACATGCGCTTGCCGACCTTCGGGATCAACTAAGCGCACTTCATCCACTCGCGCTGGACTTAGTGCATTGGCAATATAAGTGGACGGATCGGGCGACCATCGAATGACATCGATCTTTTCACCGCGCAATTCATTGACCACCGCTTGAATGCGAGAGCCGCGCGCCCCGATGCAGGCTCCAACTGGATCAACATCTCGTTCTAAAGTATCAACGGCAATCTTCGTCCGAGGTCCAACATGGCGGGAAGGAGGGTTCGCTTCGCGCGCCACTGCAACAATCCGCACCACATCATCTTGAATCTCAGGCACTTCGTTTTCAAACAAGTAAACGACCAGACCTGCATCTGCTCTGGAAACGAGCAACTGTGGACCTCGATGCGATCCTTCACTGACTTTTTTGAGATAAACGCGGAACGTTGCATTGGCGCGGTAATTATCGTTTGGCAGTTGATCGCGTTTGAGCAATTCCGCTTCGACTTCTGGCTGCCCAAACCCGCTCACGACTGCCATAATCACCGACTGCCGCTCGAATCGTAGAACTCGCGCTTGCAAAATTGTGCCTTCGAGGTCTTGGAATTCTTCTTGAACGAGTTTTCGCTGTTGATCGCGCAGCTTTTGCGCCAAAACTTGCTTGGTTTGGATCGCTGCCATGCGTCCGAAATCACCTTGATCGGGGGTGACATCCAGCACGACTGTATCGCCTGTTTGAGCTTCAGGTGCAACTTCTTGTACTTCGGTCAAAGAAATTTGGTGATCTGAATTATCGACTTCATCCACGATCGTTTTCGTGGCTAATACGCGGAAGCCTTCTTCTTCGACATCAAGTTCGACCTCGAAGTTATTGAAATATTCTTCGTCAAACCCATCGCCATCGATTCTCTGAGTGCGGCGAAACCGCTCGTATCCCTTCATTAGGGCTTCTTTGAGCGCGGCTTGGACTGAGTGCTTGGGTAAATTACGTTCACGGCTAATGCCGTCAATCATGTCTTTGAGTCCGGGCAAGGCGACCATTGACATAGGGAAAATCTCCGTAGGTACTAAATATTGAATTGTCAGGAAATTAGTCTTCTTCGCTTTCGGTCAGTTGAACGCTCGTGATCAGGGTTCGAGGAATCGAAATTGTACGTCCTTTTTTGCTGATGTAGACGTTGGTTTCGTCGCGTCGAATCAGATTGCCTTCCCAGTAGATATGACCTTGATAAGGTTCTGATGTCGTGACCATGGCGGGAAAGCCGCGGAAAGAAATGAATTCTCGATCGCTCGTCAGCAATTTAGAAATTCCGGGGCTAGAAACTTCCAGCACATACTGATCCGGAATCAATTCATCCAAAATCGGTTCCAATGCCCGACTCATCCGTTCACAATCCACAAGTCCCGTATCGGCTTGTTGATTACGCACATCAATTCTGAGGACAGGAGGATTCTGATTCGTGTGAAACACCGCATGAACCACTTCTAGACCGAGCGTCTCCGCGACTGGAGCCGCAACTTCTAAAACTTGAGGAATCAAAGGATGTGCCATCGAACAACTTCTCCAAATAAAAAAGTGGGACAATGCCCACTTCTCATGAAACGACTGATTTCATGGAGTTCGGTCAAACAGAGTTACTGTTCTTCCAACCCAAGTTTAGCGAAAAATTTCAGAGTCGCCCGTTTTTTATGGGGGGAGTGGGGAGTGGGGAGTAACCCAACGTTCCCCTACTCCCCACTCCCTACCCCCTACTAGAACGTAAAGGTCGTCCGAATTACCGGCACGATCGCTGTTCCATTCGTGCTCTGCCCTTCTGGATTGAAAATAGCAAACACTCCGGGTGTAATGCTCAGATTGTCGTTGACTCGGAAGTTGAAAAAGCCTTCAACCTGATAAGGGGTGCGATTTTCAGGATTGCTTGCAATGCCATCTGTGCTGACTCGCTTCAACGGTTGACCAAAAATCAGACCCGCTGAATTGCCCTTTTTGAGAATATCGGTCACATAAAGTCCGACCAACCAGGAGTTAAAGTTTGTTCCTGCATCGACATCGACGAGATCTGCAAAGATATGACTGTAAGAGCCTGCTAGGGTGATGTTTTGCGAGAGGCGGAATGCGGCAGTTGCCCCCAGGGTGTTCATTTTGATCCCTTGGTTCAGATTTCCTAAGGTGAGACCGCCTGGTAGATTGACTGCGCCAATATCAGAACTGCTCAAGCCTGTACCCAAAATATTGATTTGGTGATAACTATGAGCGTAGTTCAGTGCCACAGTGAACGCCTGACTGGGTTTTACCGTCAGTTGAGCCGCTGCAACATAGCTTCCGCCGCCAACGCCTGCGCCCAGTGGAGTCCCACCGCCTAAGCCACGGTTGCCAGGAATGTTCGCGTTGACACTTCCATACAAAGCCCGGAAGTCGATCGCGTCGGAGATATTAAAGATCACCCCTGCTGCCGCTGCTAAACCTGTTTGAGAGGTTCCACCGGAAACTCGCTGAGCGGCTGGAAGCGACGCAAAGCGAGAGAGTGCGCCCTGTCCTTCACTTGCCCAGGGCAAGACGGATGGGAACGCGTCCGAAACTTCTGCACTCGTTCCAGCAAATGCGGTGACTTTGTCTGCAACGGGAAAGATGTAAAGCAGTTTGTAGAGAGACAGGCTGTTGTTTGCGCCTTTTCCAGTCAGCGTTGAAGGATCAACTGTGGGAAACTGAGGCTCATAAGAAAGTCTGACATTGCTGTTAGAGCCAAAGACGGGATCAGCATAGCCCAAGGTTTGAGCAATACTAGAGCCGCTACCCCCTGCAATTCCACTTGCACCGAAGTTTTGAGCCTGCAATCCAGTGATTAACAGGTCTTTTCCAGTGAAACTCGTGTTGAGATTGAGGCGGACGCGGTTGTTGAAGACGGTATTGGCATCATTTCCGGCATCGCCTGACTCGTAGCCATTTGCCACACTGAAAATTGCCTCTCCAGAGAGTTTGGTTGTTGTGGAGAATTGCTGTTTTTCCAGCGTTGAGGTTCTCGCTTCGAGAGAGTCCACGCGTCCGCGCAGTGTTGCCAGTTCTGCGGCAAATTGTTCTTGCAGCTTTTGTAGGGTTGCTAAATCTTCTTTCTTGACCAGATCAGCCGTTGCAGCCGCGATTAATTCGTTGACGCGATCGAGACAGGCATTCAATCCTGCTGCAAATTCGTATCGGGTCAAGGCACGATTGCCGCGATAGGTGCGATCGGGATAGCCTGCAATACAGCCATACCGCTCTACCAAGGATTGCAATGCCTGAAACGCCCAATCGGTCGGTCTGACATCTGAAAGCTGTGATACAGAGGTCACTTGTGACATTGTTGGAGCTGTTGGACGGCTCAACTCAGAGACGGAAGGGATTTGATTTAACTCGGAGGTAGGTTCAGCCGCGATCGCATTTCCGGCAGCTAAACTGATCGATCCCGCAACCAGGCTCGCTAGGCTCACCTGCATCTCAAATTTTAATTTTTTCACCTTCATCATCTCACCACGAATAAAAACGACGAATAAATCCTGCTGCCGCGTATTTCTTTTAGCGCAGTCTATTCTTAAAGCTATACGGTTAAGGGATCTCAGCGGGTAAAAGTGCCTTCGGGATTTGCCGGACATTATTATCGATTAAAGTCTATGCCCAACACATTTTCTGGTTTTCTGAACAATGTTAGAAAACTGAAATGGATCGAATTTGCCTAAATCTTTAAATTTGTAGTACGATTGACAACTGTGTCGAATTAGAGCAAACCCATGCCGAAGCTGAAAACCCGCAAATCTGCACAAAAGCGTTTCAAAGCAACTGGTGGCGGCAAGATCCAACGCCGTCGCACTCACGGAAACCACCTTTTATTCCATAAGAGTATGAGCCGCCGTCGTCGGATCGCAGGAGGCGATTTGGTGAACGAGCGCGATGCAGACAACGTTCGGTTGATGATGCCTTATCTCTAAGGGTTGGCTGAGACACGATCGCAATATTAAAAATTAGTCAAGGATAGTGAAACATGGCACGGGTTAAGCGCGGCAATGTTGCTCGGAAACGCCGCAAGAAAATTTTGAAGTTAGCGAAGGGCTTCCGTGGCTCTCACTCTAAGCTGTTCCGCACCGCGAATCAGCAAGTTATGAAGGCATTGCGGAATGCATACCGCGATCGCCGCAAGAAGAAGCGTGATTTTCGTCGGTTGTGGATCACTCGGATCAATGCTGCGGCTCGCATTCATGGCGTGAGCTATAGCCAATTGATTGGCAAGCTGAAGAAGGCTGATATTGTGATCAACCGCAAGATGTTGGCACAACTCGCAGTTCTCGATCCCGATGGATTTGCGAAAGTTGTCGAAAAGGCTGTTAAGGCTTAGATGCTGAAGCGATTCGTCGCAATCTGTAGTTTGTACGTTATGGGGGCGCAGTTGTTTGCGTCCCCATCTTTGTGTGCAGCCGAGATCGCCCAAAACCGTAAGCTGGTTGTTGCGGTGAAAGATAATGTTCGCCCGCTTGGATTTCGGGACGCTCAAGGCAGATTGCAAGGCTTTGAGATTGATATTGCGAAGCGATTAGCCGAGGAATTATTGGGAAGTTCAGCGGCGATCGAATTTCAACCCGTCTCGAATCGCGATCGACTGCAAGTGGTCATTGATGGAAAAGTCGATTTTGCGATCGCGCGGGTCACGGTAAACTCTTCTCGCGCTCGAATTGTTGCGTTTAGTGAACCTTACTACTTGGATGGAACAGGATTTGTGACTAAAAATTCTGCGATTCGGAGTGAGCAGGAGTTAACGAATCAGACGGTTGCTGTTTTGAATCATGCCAGCACTATTGCAACTCTGAAGTATCGATTCCCACAGCTTCAACTGGTTGGAGTGGATTCTTATGCAGCGGGAAAGCAGTTGCTTGAATCGGGAACAGTGATCGCGTTTGCCGCAGATGCGAGTATTCTCGCCGGGTGGGTGCAAGAATCTCCAGAATATCGAGTTTTGCCATTTCGAGTTTCAACTGAACCTTTGGCGATCGTTTTCCCGAAAGGGCTTGATGCTGATCAACTTCGCCGCAGTGTAGATCAAGTGATTCGACGCTGGAAAGCTGAAGGATGGTTACAGCAACGAGCTAACTATTGGGGACTTCCTTGAGATACGCTGAAAAGATGCCTTTTAATTTGCGAACGATAGTCTTATGGATAGTGTAGCCTCTCCAATCCTTTACATCTCGCTTTTGCTCGTTTTACTGGGCAGTGTTGCGTTCTTTGTGGTTCGGCAAGTTCTGAAAACTCGCCGGATCGAGAGCGCTCTTTCTCGACTTCAAAGCAAACTGAACAAAGAAAAAGGCACTGCTGAAGAATATTACGAACTTGGGAGCATTTTGCTCGATAAGCGGTTATTTACTCAAGCGATCGCTCAATTCCAAAAAGCGATCAAGCTTGAAACGCTCGAAGGTCAAGATCTTGCAGCGGTCTACAATGCTTTGGGATTTGCCTACTTTGCTCAAGAACAGTACGATCTTGCGATTAAACAGTACAAAGAAGCACTTAAGCTTCTGCCTGAGTATGTGACAGCGTTAAATAATCTTGGGCATTCCTATGAGCGCAAGCAACTCGCGTCGCCAGCATTGGAATGTTATGAGCAGGCTTTAGCGATCGAACCGAGCAATCAGACAGCAAAGCGGCGGGCTGAGTCGTTGCGGAAACGATTGGTCACTTCAGCATAAGTTTGATTGAGTTGAAAAAAGGAGGACGATTCAGCGATCGTCCTCCTTTTTTATTTGTGCCGCTCCTAGTTTGGGGCAGAGTTTTGAGTGGGAGTTGAATTCTGCGGGGGCGTAGAATTCTGGGGTTGAGGAGTTTCAACTGGAGTTGGAGTTGGGGCTTGAACTGGAGCAGTTGGAGCCGGAGTTTCAACTGGAGTTGAAGGAGTTTCAACTGGAGTTGAAGGAGTTTCAACTGGAGTTGAAGGAGTTTCGACTGGAGCAGTTGGACCTGGAGTCTCAACTGGAGTTGGGGCTTGAACTGGAGGAGTTGGACCTGGAGTTTCAACTGGAGTTGAGGGAGTTTCGACTGGAGTTGGGGCTTGAACTGGAGGAGTTGGACCTGGAGTTTCGACTGGAGTTGAAGGAGTTTCGACTGGAGTTGGGGTTGGGGCTTGGACTGGAGCAGTTGGAGCTGCTTGCTCTACAGGAGGGTTAGTAGGAGATTGGGTTGGCTCGACTACTGGTTGAGTAGGTGGAGTATTGATTGGATTTGAAACTTGATTGGTAGCTGGTGTAGTAGGTGAAAGGGGAGGAGTTTGGTTTTCAGGCGAAGCTTGAATAGCTCTTCCAGGGGGTGTTGTTTCTAGAATCTGGCGGGGCTGTTCAGGTTGGGAAGATTGCCCAGGATTCGAGTTTGCTGGGGGATTCGAGTTTGCTGGAGGATTCGAGTTTGCTGGAGGATTCGAGTTTGCTGGAGGATTCGAGTTTGCTGGAGGATTCGAGTTTGCTGGAGGATTCGAGTTTGCTGGAGGATTCGAGTTTGCTGGAGGATTTGGTGCAGGATTGTTTGAAGGCTTAGTTGATTCTCCTGAAGTTGGTGCAGGGTCTGCTGATCTGGGAGTCGCTGGTGCTGAATTTGCCGGATTTGGGTTACTGGGAGTGGAGCCAGATGGATTTGGAGTGGTGGACGTTGGATTTGAGTTTGAATTAGGTTGATTTGAGTTTGAATTGGGTTGATTTGAGTTTGAGTTTGGTTGATTTGAATTGGAGTTTGGTTGATTTGAGTTTGAATTGGGTTGATTTGAGTTTGAGTTTGGTTGATTTGAATTGGAGTTTGGTTGATTTGAGTTTGAGTTTGGTTGATTTGAATTGGAGTTTGGTTGATTTGAATTGGGATTTGGCTGATTTGAGTTTGAATTGGGGCGATTTGAATTAGAGTTCGGTTGATTTGAGTTTGAATTGGGTTGATTTGAATTAGAGTTTGGTTGATTTGAGTTTGAATTGGGTTGATTTGAATTGGAGTTTGGTTGATTTGAATTGGAGTTCGGTTGATTTGAGTTTGTAGCGTTTCCAGCACTACCGCCCGTTGTACTCTCGGGAGCTTTTTGTGCGCCTCTGGTAGCATCAACTTCTACAGGTTCTCTACCGTTGTTCTGTTGGGAACCAGTTGAATTTTGATTGGTTGGAGTCGTGTTTCCTGAAGTTTGTCCACTGCTAGGTGTCCCTCCAGTTCCCGTGCTCGAATTTTGGGAAGGTGGGTTTCCGGTACTTGGTTGACTTGTGGCAGTATTGGTCGGGGAGGTTTGGGCTGACTGCTGACCCGTGCCAGTAGAATTTTGTGCAGGGGGATTTGGCGCAGGATCCGGAACTGGAGTAAGCTGCACCATTCGGGGATTTTCGATCACCGGTCCCGTTAAAGGTTTTTGCTCTTGTAAAGCTTGTGCTGTTTCTGCTTGTACAGCGGCAATTCCTGGTTCTGGATGAGGCTGTGCTTCTCGTCGCTGCAAATCAAGACCGCGCACCATATCGCTCGTTTCATAGAAGCGGTGCATGTCAAAATTGAAAAGCCGAACTCCTAAGGGATCAACGATCGCCATTTGTCCTGCTTCTAATGGCACCTTGCGCCCAGTTGTGTTGTCCACAATTTCCATTGGACCTGCTGGATTATTCGTCAAAGCGCCAACTACGGTCGTTTCAGTTTGCTCGTCATACCGAACAAATAACGCTGATCCGCGCACTCCAGTTGAAGCATTGGGAGTATCGATCGTCGTTCTTCCCTGCCCTGGCTTAATCAATAAGAGAACCGTTCCATTTGTGAGACGAAAATTTCGTGTTCCAGGCACAAATCGGAACACTGCCATCTCACCAACCCGTGCCCAAGAGCCATCGTTAAATCGTAAACCCACTCGTGACGCTCTCATCGTATGCAGCGCATCATCAGGGCGCAGAATTTCTGATAAGACGGCATCTCGCGGGCTTTGTCCCTTCGGCACAAACTGAACTCGCCTTACAATTTCCCGGATCTCGGCTGAAGTGAGTGGAGTTAAGGCATAGGCTGCCTTTGTGGAAACCACAGTACCAACTCCTAGGATCAGAGAGGCGATCGTGAGGAACAATTTACGGGACATAGACGCTCCAAGAACAAAAGGACGGAATGCGATGGCACGCATCCAGAGGCGGGTTAGCCTAAGCAGATTCAACCCAGTTCTACTCGTGTGAGATGATTAAGTGAAATTACACAATGTAGTCTTCATAAATACTTTACATGTCAAGCGAAAAATCTGGATTGTTTCTGCTCAAGCTTTAACTAGACTTTATACAAGATTAAGTGAAGATACGAGGCTACTTTTGTATATGCAACAAGAATTGAAGTTCTCCGGATTACTTGATCTAGAAGTCACAAAATTATTCTTTAGGACAAGCTGTCTCTACCGAATAGAGGGCGCGTGAACAATTGGTGAACGATTGGTGAACGATTGGTGAACGACTGTGAGATGCTCGATTCTACGATTACCTAATGCTGTGAAATCTCTGCTTAAGGCTCGAAAACAAATTTGCAACAAGAAGCAATTATGTAAATTACGCTACCACTTATTGGGTCAAATTAGCGCCTCGCTTATCCTGGCTTTTACGGATAAAGCTCAGTGTAGTTTTATACCTAAAGAGGAGCTACCGCTAAAAGATCAAACTCCAGAACTTCAGACAGATGCATCGGAACTCCAGACTTTTGAAGCTGCCCTAAAGTTTCCTAGGACGCGATCGAATCTCAATTCTGTGTCGTATCAAGCGAAAGATCTTGCGCCGCTCCCGTCATTGACAGCACCCGCTGCCTCAGGGTTAGACCCAACCCAGGCGATCGCAGTGCTGCCTGCCCCCGCTGAAAAAGCGAGTATGACTCGTACCTTTTCAGATCAATCTTTTCCTTCTCCTCCTTTACCCTCTAGCCGTTGTTGGCGATCGACTGCGCAATGTTCTTATACGTCTAGTAAAGCTCCACTCCTGCCGATTCCTCCTACTGAAGGACAAGTCGATCCGGAGATTGGCGATTTGCGCCTCAGTCCGATTCCGAAGTCTGAGTTAGGAGAATTGAATATTCAGCCGATCGCGGTTGATCCCCCAGCGGGGACAAGTGATCCCGAACTAGGCACATTGCGATTGCAAGAGCGCACCGCCCCACAACCGTCGATCGCGATACCCAGTCGTCCGCGCCAAACTTCTGCTTTTCTCTTAGCAAGAGCGGACTACTTCAAAACCTCGAATGTCTTTTCAGAGCGTGATCCCGTCGATGATGGGCTAATTCGGACAGGGTTGACCTTCTTTTATGCGCCTCCGATCGGGCGGAAAACGTTTTTGATTACCTCGATCGATGCCAATCTCGTCCGCTATGCACAACTTGGGCGATATCGCGAGCGGTTCTCCGATGGGACGTTCACGGGCAATTTTCGATCGTTGAATTATGACGAATTGCGGTTTCGCGTGGGCGTTTTTCATCGAATTACGCCTCGCGTGTCCGGGGAGATTGGGTGGAGTCATCAGAAATTAGTTGAATCTAGCCGAGGGTTACAGCAGATCTTTAGTGGGAAAGAGTTTTTTAACGATCATTCACTTCGCTTAGAATTAAGCCGTCAAGATCAACTGTCTCCGCGATTGTCGCTGAATACGTTTTATCAATTTCGCTGGAGCATTGCAGACCCGGATCAGCGCAGTCGGATCCTTAATTCATTCATTACCACTTTGGGATATCGCCTCAACCCTCGGCTGCAAACGGCAATTGATTACCAATTTACTTGGTCGCATTTTACCCAGATAGATCGCGATGATTTGTATCATCAACTCGTCGCGCGAGTGACCTACAATGCTACGCCTCGAACTCAAGTGAATCTATTTAGTGGCTTTAGTTTTGGGAATTCCACAGAGCGAGGCATCAATTTCAACGGCTTTATTTTTGGGGCTGGCTTGGTGTTCAACTTACCCCTGTTCTAAATATGAGCACCAATCGCTCCAACTGCCGGGGTAGAGTTTTGCGCGATCGATGCTGCTTGCTGCTAAGGCCAACAAATTCACACAAGCGGTGACACCAGAACCGCAATATACGATCGGGTCATCTTTGATGTTTGACCAATGTTCCTTTAAAGTTTCAGTCGATTTGAGAAATCCGCGATCGTCGGTGACCAATTGCCAGGGATAATTCACGGCACCGGGAATATGACCTGCGATCGGATCGATTGGCTCACGTTCTCCCCGATATCGTTCTGCCTCTCTCGAATCGATTAAAGTTGAGGCTCCAGCTTTGACGGCTGCAATATCGGCAATCCAATCGGACTGAATCTCAGGTGTAAAATTTCCGGCTCGCTCAGTCGGCACGATCGAGGTCACGGGATAGCCCAAATTTTGCCAATTCGCAAAGCCACCGTCGAGCACTCTGACATTTTCGTGTCCGAAGTAGCGCAGGAGCCACCAAAACCGCGCCGCAAATCCAAATCGCGAGTCATCGTAAGCAACCACTAAGGTTGAAGGCGTGATCCCCAGTTGCGAGAGCTTGTGGGCAAACTGTTCGGGATCAGGTAGAGGATGCCGTCCACCGTGTTTTTGTACGGGGCTAGAGAGATCTTGATTGAGGTCGAAATAATATGCGCCAGGGATATGTCCCTCTCTGTATTGCTGCCGTCCGAGTTCGGGTTGCATCAGCGCAAATCGACAATCTGCGATCGCCACATTGGGATCGTTTAGATGATCCGCTAACCATGCCGCTGTGATTGCAACTTCTACCATGACATTCTCCTGATCGGTCTTTTCAAATCCTACCTTCAGGAAGACGGCGATCGCCCATGATTACAGGAAAATCGGATTAACTCAAAAAATCGAAAATTAGAGACTTCTTATGAACTTCTTACGCTTAGTCTTCGCTATTGTCCTGCCTCCTGTCGCTGTTTTCATGACTTCTGGAATTAGTTCAGCACTGGTTGTCAACATTCTGCTGACTCTACTCGGATGGGTTCCCGGAATTATTCACGCAATTTGGTATCTACAAAAGACCGAAGAACGACGTGGCGCGTACTAAACCGCAGACTAAATGAAGGCTCACAAGAAAACCGCTCGATCATACGATCGAGCGGTTTTAACTAATGCGAAAGACTGAAAGATTAGCTGTTTGGAGTCTTGACCGTTTTTGCCATGTCCAAGAATGCACCCATGTTTGCGCCGGGACGACGGCGAGGAGTGGTGAGAGTTGGCGCTGTGGTTGAAAAACTAGCGGTCGGCTGGGGCAAATTCAAGGTATTTGCTGAAACTGGCGGCTTCGATCCATTGGCTGAACCATTGAGATCAGCCGTTGCAGGTTTACTGACCTTTTCCGCTTTTGCAGGTTCTGGTTTCGCAACTTCTGCCTTAGGTGCAGCCAACTTCTGAGGTTCTTGTTTGGTCTCTTGTGGAGCTTCGGTTGCTGACAAAGGCTCAGCTTCCATGTAATACCCACCAGATGACTTACGGCCTAATCCAATCAAAGAAAGAATTCCGCTAAAGAGCTTTTTAATTAAGTTAATGACACCGCCCATTGAACAATACTCCTGGGTTAGTTGCTGAATCGTGGTTGCCTATCCGTTGAGATCAACAGATGAAATGTAGTCCTCTCTACGATTATCAGTCTGCGGTGGAACTCGGCGCAAGCCTCTATCAAGATTTTCTATGCTTAGTATGTTCGATCCTTATTGGAAAACAATCCGAGCAGCGGTCCTAAAATTGCTCCAAACACAAACCCGCCTGCATGTGCCCAGTAGGCAACACCACCCCGCTCCATACCGATATTTGCAGGCACGTTTAAACTGGCAACGCCGTAGAAGGCTTGTTGAATAAACCAAATGCCCAGATATGCCCAAGCGGGAACGCGAAATGGGAAGAAGAAGAACGGCGGAATAATCGTAGTGACGGCTGCGCCCGGAAACCGCAGAATGTATGCCCCCATCACGCCCGCGATCGCGCCACTGGCTCCCAAGGATGGAATATTAGAGTCCATTGAGAAAAACCATTGAGTTGCGGCTGCCAACATGCCACAGCCGATATAAAAAATCAAAAATCGCAGATGTCCCAGTTTTTCTTCGACGTTGTTGCCAAAAATCCAGAGGAACAACATGTTGCCAAAGATATGGGCAAACCCACCATGCAGAAATTGCGACGTGATTAGAGTAATCCACTCTGGGAAAGGTTGATAGCGAAGAGAGGCTCCTGCGAGGTCTGCACTAAGTTCACGGGGAACAACTGCCCAAGTGTAGAAAAAATTGTCTAGTTCCGCAGGTGTAAGCGTTAATTGATAGAAAAAGACTAAAACGTTGACCGCAATAATTCCGTATGTGACATAGGGTGTAATGCGAATTGGATTATCGTCGCCGACCGGAAACACAGCTTATCCCCAATTAAATAATTTTAGTCAAAAGAGTAACTGATTTTTTCGATCGCTGTCTGTTGCTCTCTAGACAGATCTATGATGGCAGTCTGTCTTTGGAAGGAGAAGCAGAATGGAAGTGATCCCAGCAATCGATTTGCTCGGTGGTAAATGTGTGCGTCTGTATCAAGGCGACTATAACCAGTCGCAAGTGTTTAATGATGATCCGGTTGCGGTCGCCCGTCAGTGGGAAGCGGAGGGTGCAACTCGATTGCATTTAGTCGATCTCGATGGCGCAAAAGTTGGACATCCTGTGAATCTGGATGTGATTCGATTGATCGTGGAAGCTGTGGAGATTCCGGTCGAGGTTGGGGGCGGTTTGCGCGATCGCGATGCCGTCGCCGCATTACTTTCGACAGGGGTAAGATGGGCGATTTTAGGAACGGTTGCAGTGGAACAGCCCGATTTGGTGGCGCAATTGTGTGGAGAATTTCCTGGTCAAATCATTGTGGGAATCGATGCGCGCAATGGTAAAGTTGCCACCAAAGGCTGGCTCGAAACTTCAGAAGTCTTGGCGACAGAGTTAGCGGAGCGGATGGCGCAACTGGGAGCCGCAGCGATTATTTATACTGATATTCATCGGGATGGAACCATGCAGGGACCAAACCTGGAAGCATTGCGGGATTTAGCAGCGATCGCGGCAATTCCGGTGATTGCTTCGGGGGGAGTTAGTTCGTTGACGGATTTACTCAGCCTATTGGCATTAGAACCGCAAGGAGTGACAGGTGCGATCGTTGGAAAAGCGATTTACACCGGAGATGTTTCTCTGAAAGAAGCGGTTCGAGCAGTGGGACAAGGGCGCTGGCAGGATATTCCCCCGGATTTTGGATCGTCGGCATTGGCATAGAGGACAGTTATGGGACATCACAAGAAAAAATTGGCGAAGAAGATTGCGAAGAAAGTAGTTCACAAGCTGAAGAAAAAACTTCCGAAGAAGTTGGCGAAGCAACTTGCTAAAGAATCTGCAAAGCGTCAAATTGAAGCACTGTTGCAACGCTAGATTTGTGCGAGTTTAGAACTAGCTATCCAAACTTTTGACGGGCGTGTGCGATCGCTGAAATTCGGCAAGACTCTTCGGAGATCGTTGTCCCCTTTGCGTCTTGAAGGACGTTCAAGGGGGCGCGTCAGGTCGGGTTGGATGGGTACAGATTGATCCTCATACAAAATTTGGAGTTCCCGATGAAGAAGCAAGTTTTCCGGCAACGCTGGCGCTGGTACTTTCCAAGATTCGTCACAGTTTGTTGTGCAATCTTGCTTTTGATTCGCCCGATCGCATTTGCAATTTCTGCCAGTGCGACGACTCCAAGCCCGACTCCGACAGTTGAGAAACCCACAGACTCTAAACCTGATGAGAAGCCTACAGAGTCTAAACCTGCCGAGCCAAAGCCTGATGAGAAGCCCGCAGAGTCTAAACCTGCCGAGCCGACCAAAACCCCGGAACAGTTAGGGCGGGAGAAGACATTGATCGAAGCCGATCGACTTTACCGATCCGGTGACAAAGCTCAAGCAGTCAAGCTTTATCAAGCAGTCAAGCCTCCTTTTCAGGGTGTAGTCGAAGCGAATACTCAAGAAGTGATCACTGATCCTGCTCAGTTATCGACTGCGGGACAAGTGTACTGGCGCGAATCTGAAGCGGGACTGGCTCAGAATTTAGAAAGTCGAATTTTTGTCCCCTTGGAACTTTTAGTCAAAGAAGTTCCGCAATTCGTTCCGGGACAGCTGCGATATGCGGAGGCGCTAGAGAAGTTTGGCAAAACCGAACAAGCGTTGGCGGTACTCGAAAAAGCGGCAACTCGCTATCCCAATCAGCCAGAGTTGATCAAAGCAAAAGTCGCAGCATTGGCAAAAAATGAGAAATGGATTGATGCGTCGATCGCGGCTCGACAATTTGCCTTACTCAACCCCAATCATTCCGAAGCCTCAGCACTGACAGCACTAGCAGATGACTATCAGAAACGCTATCAAAAGCAACTTCGTAGCAGACTTCGAGGCAATCTCGTTGGTGGAATTCTCACTGGGGCATTAGGGTATGCTCTGACTGGAAGCTTATTTGGACCACTGACTTCGGTTCAGAATACTGCGCTACTGTTGCGAGGCGAATCTGCGGTTGGCGATCGTGTTGTTCGGCAAGCAAAACGTCAGCTTGATTTGGTTGAAGATAAAGAAGTCAATGACTATGTAGCAGGCATCGGACAGAAGCTTGCGGATGCTGCTGGCAGGAAAGAATTTAAGTACGAATTTTATGTGGTCTTAGATGACAAGCTCAATGCATTTGCGCTGCCGGGTGGGAAGGTGTTTGTGAATGCAGGCGCGATTGAGAAAGCAAATTCCGAAGCTGAACTCGCTGGACTATTGGGACACGAACTCTCCCACGCGATTCTGTCTCATAGTTTTCAACTGATTACAGAAGGCTCCCTCACTGCCAATATTACGCAGTTCATTCCTTACGTGGGTGGCTTGATTACAGACCTGACAACACTGAGCTACAGCCGCGATATGGAACGTCAAGCGGATGTGCTAGGAACTCGGCTTTTAGCTTCAACGGACTATGCAGCAGATGGTTTGTACAATCTGATGGTGACGCTGCGTAAACAAGAAGAAGAGAAGAAGCGAGATCTTCCGCCTGCTTGGTTAGCTTCGCATCCTTTACCTAACGATCGAGTGAACTATCTGCAAGAGCTAATCACTCAGACGGGTTACAATCGCTATGCTTTTGAGGGAGTGGAGCAGCATTCAGCCATTCAGTCGAAAGTGAAGCAACTCGTGAAAGAACATAAAGAGCGGGAAGAGAAGAAGGGGAATCGACGCGATCGCAATTAACGCAGCTTATTAAATATTAAATAAAGGGGAGATCAGGTTTGAGATCGCCCCTTTATTCATTTTCAAACCCTACTTCGCCAAACACTAAGCTCTACGTTGCCACCGAGCTTATTGGTGAGATGCATCACAAGCAAAGTGAGCAGGACACCCGATAGCACGATCGTCCCATTCTCAGCTTCTACGGTGGCAAGTAAAGGGGCTAGGACAGTGATTTTCCCTATCAAAGGTTGGACTCAAAACCATCAATTAAGCAGTCTCTTTGAGATAGACATGGCTCACAGCTTGCTCTAAGGCTGCGGTACGATCGCTGAAAAAATGGTCAGCATGAATGACATCGAACAGCCCCAACTTTTGCAAGCGACGCTGAACTTTCTCACTTGCCCCAACCAGGTAAATCGCTAAGCCTTTATCACTCGCATCCCGAATGACATTCTCGATCGCTAACGAAGCCGTTACGCCCATTGTTGGAACATCAGTCAGATCCACAACTAAGGCATCTGCCTCTTTCATAGCATTGTGTTCCCGCGCGATCGCTTTCGACAAGCCAAAAATCATGGGCCCACTAAGGCTGAACAATAGAACACGTCCTTGTCCTTTATCGAGCAGTTGTTTTTGCTCCGCTGAGAGACGCGCATCATCATCCATATCTGAAATCAGTTTGACTTCTGACGATTGCATTTCACTCAGTCGCTCAATCGTCAGAATGTTAGCAATGAAGACCCCTACGCCGACTGCCACGATCAGATCCACAAACACCGTTAACAGCAGTACCCCGTACATAATCAGGGAACCTTTGAGCGAGACTTTATGCGATCGCTTCAAGAAGCTCCAGTCGAGAATATCGATCCCTACTTTCAGAGCAATCCCTGCGAGAACTGCCATCGGAATCGGTTCAGTGAGCCTTGCAGCCCCCAGTACCACGACCAGAAGTACGATCGCACGCGTCAATCCAGAAACAGCAGTTCTCGCACCAGTTTGGATGTTGACCACGGTTCCCATCGTAGCTCCAGCACCCGGCAACCCTCCACACAATCCAGAGACAATGTTGCCAATTCCTTGACCGATGAGTTCTTTATCTGATTTATGTTCTGTGCGAGTCAGACTATCTGCAACAACCGCTGTCAAGAGTGTATCAATACAGCCCAGCATCCCAAGCATTACCCCATCCACAAACATGGTAGTCAGTTGACTTGCAGTAAAGGTAGGGAGTTGCAGCGGCGGCAATCCAACGGGAATCGAACCAATCCGACGAATATCAGCGCCTTGGAACACGGTTAACGAAATGATTGTTCCAATGATTAACGCAACCAACTGAGGCGGAACGAGTCGCTTCAGCTTTTTCGGCATCAAGAAGATAATTGCCAAAGTGACTGCACCGAGAATTGCTTCTGGTGTTTTGACATTGGCAATCAAACCTGGAATTGCCATCACTGTTCCAAGCACGCCACCTTTCGGAGCTGCCTGCCCTAGGAAGGGTGCAATCTGTAGAATGATCAGAATTACGCCAATTCCAGACATGAAGCCGGAAATGACGCTATATGGCATCAGCGTGACGTATTTTCCAAGTTTGAAAATACCGAACACGATTTGAAACAGTCCAGCCAGCATGACGACCGTAAATGCCATCGCTAAGCCGTTTTCTGGATTGCTTGCGGTCAATCCAGCGACGATCGCGGTCATGACAACGGTCATCGGACCAGTTGGCTCAGAGATCAGTGTTGGAGTGCCACCAAACAGTGCAGCGAAGAATCCAACGCAGATTGCGCCATACAGTCCACCAATGGGACCGACTCCAGAGGCGACCCCGAAAGCGAGTGCGAGGGGCAATGAAACGATAGCTGCGGTGACGCCTCCGAAGATATCTCCTCGGAGATTATTAAATCGAATTAGATTGGTAATTGTCATAACCCAAGTGAATGAACGGTAAGTGAATCTCAATTTGAGACAATGCAACCCTGTCACCCTCTATCTGTACAAACAAAAGGTGTAGAAAATGGCTAGAAAATTCGCTATGTAGATAGCGTAAAACTAGGCTCTCCGACGAGTTCCTCTATAGAGTTCAAATTTTGGTAATAATTGAATTATTCCGATGATTTCACTGTACGCCACTCTAGGTGACGTTGCTCAAGTGAATCCGTCAGAAACAGGACTTTTTTCCATAGAAGCTTTCTATCTTTTCCATAAGGGTTGACCGAAAAAGCATAGAGTGCGGGATGTAATGCAGCGAAATCACCTTGATCGTACTCTATCAAGCTCAGTTGAATTGATGGATGGATATTGCGTTTCTTGGTTTGGAGAGCAGGTTTGTCCCCGCTCTCCAGTTTCAGGGTAATGTCAGCGTGATGATCGATTTCACGGTGTCATGGGTGACATTAGTTATTGACTGCATTCGCGACCTTTTTCATCGCAGCGTTTCTTATGCGACTTTCTGCACTCTTACGAACACGATCGCTCTTCCGGGTTCCGCCTGCCATTTCATATTCTCGGCTGTCGTTGCCATAGCGAGCAGAAACGCCATTCAGCATTTCATCACTCAGATCTCCGAGTTCTCTTTCAGAGCCGTCAATTTCATTTTTTGCGGCATCTAGTAGTTCGATGAGGTTGTTGTAGTGGTTGAGTTTGGCTTGTAGCTTCTCGATTTTGGTGGTGAAGGTGGTCAGGTTGCGATCGCGTCCGAAGTCCATTTCGGCATCGATCGCTTTGAGTTTCATGGCTCTGAGTTGTGCTTTTTCGAGAATGCGTGAGGTTCTTTGTGAACGTGCCATCGGTAGATACTCCCTGACAGTTAGTGTGTTTTCATTCCAGTTTGGCTTGAGCGATCGCGCGATGAGATGGGTGATTTGCACAGAGAAGTGTGTTGCTTTTAAGAAGAATTTTCTGGGTTGATTGAGGCTTTTTGAAGCGTTTGTAAGGAGAGTGAGCAGGATTACGGAGTCGGTTGCGCGATTCGTTGTGAAGGTCGCGAAATTCGTGGGTAAGGTTGAAAGATTACTGACGAATGGCGCGATTGTCACTGTGACTGTCACAGGATTTGTGGCGAATGAAGCGATCAATGCAGTGACAAACAAGGGCGAGGTCATGCGGACTTAGATCGCAGTAAAAACGATCTCGCTAATTGTCACTATTAGTTGAACCATTTCCGTGATCATGCAAAGACTGGTACACAAGAGGGGAAGAATTAATTACAGCAAGAATGTAGTTGTCTGACTGAAGCTTATGTTGGAATTAACTGGGGCTGCGATCGCAAAAATTGCATTCGATGAGTTTGTAAAGTCGAGTGCGGGAGAAGTTGCAAAGAAAGCGGTCGGAGGCGCGATCGAACAATTGCGATCGACGATTAAGAACCGATTTAAGGGGAATCAAAAGGCGGAAACGACGATCGAGAAGATTGAAAAAGAGCAGTCACCCGAAGCGCTGAATAAGTTATCGATGTATTTGGATGATGAAATGAAGGACAAGGTATTTGCTCAAACCTTGCAGCAGCTTGCCGAACAGATTACGAATGTGCAAAATACCGCAGAGCGGCAATATAACAACTACGGGCGTGATCAGTTCAACATTGAAACAATTACTGGTGATCCAAAATTGGGTGGGTCTTAGCGATGTCGCGGCAATATAACAACTACGGGCGTGATCAGTTCAACATTGAGACGCTGAATGGGAGTCTCCAAGTTGACAATCGTACTAACGCTCAGCAGAACATTGAGGTTGTCCTGAAAGGTACGATCGCGCCAAAGCATTCTTCTGAGAAGTGGGTGAAGCGTCAACAGGTTGAAGCCGAACTGATGCGACGGTTAGAAGCTCAGGTTTTATTAGAAATGCTTGGACAAGGCGGATTTGGTAAAACTGACTTAGCAGCGTGGCTATATGCTCAGAAGAAAGCAGACTTTGAGCGATCTCTGTGGGTGGATGCGGCGAAAGTAGAATCGTTTAATCAGTTTGCGCGATGGGTTTTGCAAGAACTCAGGTATTTAATTGATCAGCGCTGGGATGATGAAGCATTGATTCATGAGTTAGCGCGGCGATTGACAGAGCATCGCTGCTTGCTTGTGGTCGATCAGGCTGAACAACTGACGGAAAGCGCGATCGCATCCTTTGATCAGTTTGTGCAGTATTGGCAAGAGCGGGGTGAGCGGAGCTTTTTACTAGTGACGACTCGCCGTAAAGTCGTAACAGATGCGCGATCGCGGTTGGCGATTTCTGGCTTGACGGATGCGGAAGGGGCGGAGTTTTTGGCAAAACAGGGGATTGGTGCGATCGCGGATCAGGGATTGGTGCGATTGACGCAGTTGGCGAATGGGCATCCGTTGTTGTTGGGGTTGGCAGCAAGTTGGGTGCGGCAAGAGGCGAAGGGAAGCCTGAGCGAAAGAGATTTGGACTTCTTTGAGCGGTTGTTTCGTCACTATCAGGGTGATTCGGAAGCGAAGGTTGAGGAAATCTTTGCGGTCTTATTTGCAGCATTGCCGGAACGGTTGCGATCGTTGTTACTTGGAGTTGTGGTGTATCGGGATGCGTTTGGGTTAGAGATGGCTCAGGCGATGCTAGAGGATACGTCGATCGAGGATTTGCAGACGTTGAGTGATCGGGCGTTTCTGCGGCAGGAGTCGGAGCGATGGACATTGCACCCGTTGATGCTGGGATTGGTTGAGCAGGAATTGAAGAAGAGCGAGCAACATCGGGAATCGCATGAAAGAGCGATCGCGTATTTTACTGCGAACATTCAGCCATGGACAGGCTTACTCTCTGACTGTGCCGAAAAGCTCGAGATTTTTCATCATCGCTGCGAATTGGGAGAATGCGCTCTTGCTTATCAAATTATGGATACCTGCTTCAAGGGCTTAGACCAACGCGGCTACTATCTTGCTTTGCTGCCTGTCTATGAGCGCCTGACTCAAACTTGGACAGATGCGAAGTCTGATGAGGCAGAGGAGCAACGGAACTTAGGCTGGGCATGGACACGATTAGGTGGTTTACATCGTGACATAGGACAGTACCAGAAAGCAATCTTGCACTATGAGAGTGCTTGGTTTTTTTTCAACGTATCTAACTATTCCCAAGGTAAAGCTTCAGTATTAAATAATTTGGGTGGCTTGTATGAGTATCTGGAGGCATATCAGCAGGCAATTGAGATGCATCATCAGTCTCTAGACTTGGATCGTGAGAATAATGATTTATATGGAGAAGCCTGTTCTTTGACCGGCTTAGGTAACTCTTATAACGCTATAGGAAGGCATCACCAGGCAATTAAGTATCATGAGCAAGCACTAGAAATTAGACGTGAGATTGAAGATCATCGAGGTGAGGCATTTTCACTATCAGGTTTAGGACAGATTTGTGTTGATTTGGAGCAATATGAACGAGCAATCAACTTTTATCAGCAGTCCTTAGAGATTCAGCGTGAAATTGGCGCGCGTAATGCCGAGGGATCTAGCCTCGGCAATTTGGCTAAGGTCTACTATCTTCTGGGACAGTATCAGCGGGCGATTGAGTACTATAAGCAAGCTTTAGTAGTTCAACGAGAGGTTGGCAATCGAGATTTTGAGTCTAACTCTTTAGTAGGTCTAGGCTGCGTTTATCAATTGCTAGGACAGTACGACTGTGCGATCGACTTTTATCAACAGGGCCCTTAGTGATGTAGAAAACTTTTTGCTGTCTCACGATGAGAACGTGGTGACTTTGGAGAATAGAATCCTTTGATTTAAACGATCGCGCTTACTTTGAGAAGCACATGCCGTCGGTGGACTCCGACGTGGCAGAGGCTGAAATCGGGGCAAGGGTTGACCCAAATGACGAAGTTGTTTGAGATAGCGCAAACCAAGTTGCAGAAAACTCAAGCCTCGCTCTGGATGGGAATCGAGCCGTTTGCGTTGACCGCAACGCACGAGCAAAAAGCCTAAAACCAAAGCAATCAGCGTTGCCATATCGAGCAGCATGAACAGACGGGTAAGCCCTGTGGCATCGCGTAAATGAGAGCCAATGATGTCAAAGGCAGCAGATTTGTAGTCTTTAATGTGCGGTTCAATTCCGCCAAAGCGATGACCATAGCGCTCAAACGTCTGTAATGAAGGGGGTTGGCTACTGAGGACAGCCCAAGGCTCTTGTCCCCCTGGCAGTGTAGCAGTGGCGAGATGGCAGGGGATGTCTTCGAGAATTGTCACGTTCGGGAACAAGTAAGCCTGCTCGACTGGAGACAGCAATTGAGCAACAGACTGCGATACACCGGGAGCGAGGGTAATCGTGAGATTGCTTTTAGCCCGAATCAACCAGTCCCATGCGTGTCGATTGCACCACCGCATCAGTTCGCCATGCTCAAAGCCACGGTCTGCCAGCAGCGTCACCCGACAATCAGAGGGCAACAGGCTGAAAACTTGCTCTAAGACAGGAAGATAAGCTTCAAAAGCAACTGTTGCACTGCCATGTTCCAAAACCATCTGAGCTAAGGTGAACGAGCGTCCACCCCAAACAAAGCAGACCCCAATCCAACAGAACTGATCCCACAACACACTGGTATCGAGCGTCAGCAGCAAGTCTGTCCCGGCAAAGGCACAGAGCAATTGCTGCAATAATGGAACATAGAAGGTTTCAGCATTGACCTGCGGATTGGTCAGTAAGTAATTCAAGCGAGCATGGTGACTGCGGGCGGTACAACCGCGATGGCTCAAATAGGGCAACCAATGATTCAAGCAGGCGCTCTCGGATTGTAGAATTGCAGCAACCGCTTCGGATACGCCCTCTAAGTGCCGTTGGTCACGCGGTTGAATCCATTGACGGAATTGGTCGATTAGTTCACGATACAGATGGGGCAGTTGCATGAGATTGTTTTTGTGTAGGAACTTAAGCCTCTCACAATTTGCCCCGCCCAAGCCATTCTTGTCTCACATGAGACTCTCGATAAATCAGACGTTTCAGGACTTTTCTACATCACTAAGCAACAGGGCCTAGAGATTCAGCGTGAAATTGGCAATCGCAATGGTGAAGCAACTCCCCTCCGCAATTTGGGGCTTGCCTACTGTTCGTTAGGGCAGTACGACCGTGCGATCGGCTTTTATCAACAGTCTTTAGAAATTCAGCGTGAAATTGGCAATCGCAACGGTGAAGCCAATTCCCTCAGCGATTTGGGGCTTGCCTACTATTCGTTAGGACAGTATCAGCGTGCGATCGACTTTTATCAACAGTCTTTAGAAATTCAGCGTGAAATTGGCAATCGCAACGGTGAAGCTAATTCTCTCGTTAGGTTGGGGCTTGCCTACTATTTGTTAGGGCAGTACGACCGTGCGGTCGATTTTCATCAACAGGCCCTGGAGATTGCGCGCGCGATTGATGATCGAGGTTATGAAGCGATTTCACTCGGCAATTTAGGCAATGCCTACTATTCGTTAGGACAGTATCAGCGTGCGATCGACTTTTATCAACAGTCTTTAGAAATTCAGCGTGAAATTGGCAATCGCAACGATGAAGCCAAGTGCCTCTTTACCTTAAGTAACATCTACCAACAACGCGGACAATTTAAGCGTGCGAGTTCCTATCGTCATCAAATGTATCGTATCTGGCAAGAATTAGACCTTCCACTTGAAGCGCTCCCCTTCTCTGACTTTCAGAAACGATTACTCCGAAATCTAGGTGATGATTGGATTGAGCAGATGATTGAGAATGAGCGGAAACTAGCATGGTTCTTAGAGCAGCTCGGTCTTATTCTCTTCTCAATTCGCTGGCTCTTTTCCCCGATTCGCTGGCACCAGAAACGGCTAAAACCCCGAAAATAGCAACCTGAAAGTACTCTCAGGTTCTACATTGGGATCGCATTGCTTTAGCTTACGCAAAGCGTGTCCGTTCTTCTCATCGCATGGCTCCGCGAATAAGCGACGTGGAATCAGTGATCGCAGTAAACTATCGAAGGCAATTCATCGATCGTAAAGGCATCCACTATGACCGACAAACCGATTCACTGGGTCGGTGCATCACGTGAAGAAATCCAATCCTTTCCTGACGAAGCGCGAAAAGAAGCCGGATTTGCGCTTCGGGCTATTCAGCAAGGCGAAGAACCCCCTGATTTCAAACCGATTTCAACTGTCGGCAAAAGTGTTCAAGAAATCCGAATTCGTACAGAAGATGCCTATCGAGTTTTTTATGTTGCTAAATTTAAGGAAGCAATCTACGTCCTCCATGCCTTCCAAAAGAAGACCCAAAAGACCTCCCAAAGAAACATTAAACTGGGACAACAGCGCTACCAACAAATGTTGCAACATCGTCAAACCTCAGAGGAACTCAATCATGACTGACAATCTCACGACGATCGGAGAGCCAAATGTTTTTGTAGATTTAGGGTTTCCTCCCCAAGAAGCTGAAGAACTCCGCATTCGTGCCGATCTCATGCTCAACCTCAAAACCTTGATTCAAGACCGCAATTGGACGATCGACCAAGCTTCACAAATCCTTGGAGAATCCCCAGACACTATTCAAGCCCTTCTGCAAGGTAAGATCGGTCAATTTCGGATCGACCAACTCATCCTCATGCTGACTCGCGCAGGTATGACGATTCGTATCGAAGTTCTTCCCAACGTCGCCTAGACCCATCGCAATCGTTCAGCAAATGCGTAAAGTCTACTTCTCACAAACTCGACAATCTTCCTTCTCATCGCATGGCTCTGGTCAAAATAGCGCGATCGACTTTCTGCCCCGACTATAATGACAGACACAACCATCCTGGCTTACCCACCCATGGTCACCCACGTCACTCTACCCGAAGCCACTGCCAACATTACCCAACTCCTCGATCGGGTGATCCAAGGCGAAGAAATCATCATTTCCCAAGATGGACAAGCGGTCGCCCATATCTCTCCTGCAAACCGCGATCGTAAACCTCACCCCCCAGAAAATTCACCTCGTGTTCCCGGACAATATGCAGGCAAACTGATCATCCCAGACGACTTTAACGCCCCCTTACCAGACGATATCTTAAACAGCTTTCTCAATCCCGCCGACCCTCAGTAGACCATGCGTGCTTTACTCGATACCTATGCTCTACTCTGGTGGGTTACCAACAACTCTCGACTCTCTGTACCCGTTCAAGACATCATTTCAAATCCTGAAACCACGCTTTATCTCAGCGTTGCCAGCAGTTGGGAAATTATCATTACATCCAACATTGGCAAGCTTCCCCTTCCAGAACCTCCGACCCAATTTATTCAATCTTGCCTAACGGCTAACCGTTTTGAGAGTTTGACCATCAATCTTGCCCACATTCTGCAAGTGGATAGCCTTCCCGATCATCACAAAGATCCATTCGATCGAATTCTAATTGCCCAAGCTCAGGTCGAAAACATCCCGATTCTGACGATTGATCATCTCATCGCTCAGTACCCCGTACAAACCATTTGGTGAAGCATCGCGATCACCACGATTCTCTATTCTTTCACCTAAAATCATCGATTGTGTTCTATTCACTGTATCAACACATCGATCCCTCACATGCCAGCAAGATTGATTCTCAAGCGTGCAACGTCTGTGTACGATAGAGTGTCAGACCCATTACAAAACGCAACAGGTGTAAGTATGACCGCAGTGACAAACCCAATCTCGACCAAACCCGCTTTTACAGAAGGGATTCAATACTTCAGCGACGAGTTACCAGGGTTTGAGACATACGGTAAAAAGTCAGCGATCGCTGACGGCAAAACCGCGATTACTGACCCAACCGACCCGGCTGCGGGCTATCAAACACTGCTCGCTGCAGACGCACTGCGCTATTTGATTCTGCAAATGACAGCCAGTAAAGCCTCTGGCCACCCCGGCGGATTTGCCAGCCAAGCCGAAGCCTATGCAGCCTTTGTAATGTTAGGGCATAAAAACATCATCACCGAAGTCGGACATCACGCGCCCGGATTTTATAGCGCCATGTTCCTCGATCGTTCTCTTGAAGACATGGGGATCGAAACCGTACAGCAATTGCGCGATCGCTTCCGGGAAAAGCATGGACTCTTAGGTCACTTGTCCGGCTTCATTCCGGGGATTTTGGCTCCGGCAGGGCCTTTAGGTCAAGGGCAGCACTTTGCAATGGCAGCATCCCTTCTGCATCGCGATAAATTGTTCCCCTTTACTGTCGGGGATGGTGGATTAGGTGAGCCATACATCATGAGTTCGATGGCACACTTCAACACCGCATTCCCAGGGGTGACGAACTTCTTGCCGATCTTGGTTTGGAATGGCTACTCGCAAGAGCATCACAGCATGGTGTCGCTCAAAACCAATGAGCAAATGATCGACTTCTGGAAAGGGAATGGATTCGAGAATGTCATCCTCGTCGATGCGAAAGATTTTGACGATCGCAATCAACCCAGCGAATACGTCGATAGCACCATTTTCTCTTTGGAGAATCGGATTAAGTTTACAAACGCAGTCTTAACTGCCGCAGACCAAGCCGCAAAATCGGCATTAGGCGGTCAGTTAACCGTCTTCATCATCAAACAACTCAAAGGTGCAGGGGTTCACGCAAAAGGCTCGAAGTCTCACAACCTCTACGCGCAACACACGCTAGAAAACGAAGACATCATTACCGCATTGAAAGCGCGGGCATTGACTCCTGAAGCTTGGGCATTAGTGCGATCGAACTGTGAACGGGCGGGCGGTGGTTCTGCTAGCAAAACGGTTGTGACTGAATTCGAGCGGGCTTTACCCGATTTAGGACAGTTGCCGCTCGAAGAATATGCTGTCGGCGGAGATGCGAAAGTTTCGACGACTGCAATGGGTCGATTGGTGGGACATGTTGGACAAAGCGATCGCGCCTTCTTAGTGACCAACGCAGACGGAAACGAAGCATCTGGGATTGCCAACATTAACCAGGCATTGAAGATCATTCACCCGACTGAAGATTCGCTCTATAACCAAGCCCCCAACGGTCAAGTCTATGAGCCTTTGAGCGAAGATGCTTGTGCGGGATTAGCAGCAGGGCTGGCATTAATGGGATGTCGATCGCTGTGGTGTTCTTATGAATCCTTCGCGATTAACGGGCTACCTATCTGGCAAACCGTAACGCAAGCGATGGCAGAATTGCGTCGTCTCACCCCTTCGACCATTACATTGTTTACCGCTGGAGCCTTAGAGCAAGGACGAAATGGCTGGACTCACCAACGTCCTGAAGTTGAAGCGTACTTTGCCGCAATGCTCAGAAATGGCAACGTGTTCGCACTATTCCCACCCGATGCGAATAGCATTCAAGCTTGTTATGACTGGGCACTGACCACGAAGAACAAAGGCGTTGTGATCACAGCGAGTAAATCCCCGTTGCCGATTCGGACAACCTTAGAACAGACGCGACAAGCGATCGAGCAAGGTGGCATCATTCTGCATGAAAGCACTGGATCGAAAACGATCGTATTTGGTGTCATTGGCGATATGACTTTAGTGCCTGTGTTTGAAGCAGCATCGAGTCTAGAAGCTCAAGGATATGGGGTAAGAATTGTCTCGATCGTCAATCCTCGCCGCTTATATCGTGCATCCGATGTGGCTTGGGACACCTGCTCTGAGCCGGATGGTGGATTTATTGATGATGCAACGTTTGACACACTGTTTGGTGGCGATGCCTTAATCGGTGTCACCGGTGGCGCAAGCGGAATGCTAGAGCCAATCATGCTTCGGAGTACCGCAAAACGCGATACCTTTGCTTGGAGACGCGGTGAGACGACTGCAACTGCAGGCGAACTGATGGCATTTAACAGCATTACCGCAGCAGGTATGGCGAAGAGAGCGATCGAGCTTGCTCGCTAAGACGAACAGGACTCAGAGTTCTCGAAGAACTTTGAGTCCTCAACCCTCACGCACGATAAAGCAATGATTATCCATCTCACTGCCGAACAGATTGATACAGTCGATCTCAGTCAAGCGATCGACCGCATCGAATCTCTCAAACCCAACCTCCGCGAACATGAGCAATCGATTCAATTTAAAATTGATTACCCTTTAGACCCTAGCGATCCGCGTGAATATTCAGAGATTCCAGAGATCCGATTGTGGTTTATCCGGCTCGATGCGACCTATCCTTGGATGCCATTTTTACTGAACTGGTCGGAAAAGGAACTGGGTCGCTATGCTGCCATGCTCGTTCCGCATCAAATTCAGAAAGATGGGATTGAATACAACCCGGAAGCCTTAGAAATCTTCGTCATGCAGAAAACGTTTGTGATGCTGAATTGGCTCACCGAACAGCAAATTGAAGCTCGATCGCGGGTCAAGTCGATGACGAAGACGTTAGGGTATGAGTTAGATGATGCCTTTTTCTTGATGCTAGAAGGACGCTAAGATAACTTTGCGTTCTAAAGGTGAGTGCATGAGGAATTGGGGAGGACGGATTGCAGAAGTTTGGCAGCGTGGATCTCGCTCGCTTCAGGGACGCGATGGCACATCTGCCATTCTTCAAACCTTGCTTGCTCGATTTCTGATCATTTTTCTCAATGTCGCAACCGGAACCATCACCGCAAGGCTGTTGGGTCCAAGTGGTCGGGGAGAACAAGCTGCAATGGCGATTTGGCCCCAATTTTTTGCATATTCTTTGTCGTTCGGCTTGCCGAGCGCCCTACTTTACACGCTCAAAAAATATCCGACTGAGCGATCGAAAAGTTTCTCAGCCGCTATTCTCATTGGCGTGATCCTGAGTACTATCGGTGCTGTGATTGGAATTTTTACGATTCCAATCCTTCTGAGAAAATACTCAGTTGATACAATTCATTTTGCACAAGCGCTGATGTTAGCCGTTCCGATCGCAATGTTCACAGAAATTCTGCGATCGTCTATGGAGGCAAGTGACGAATTCGCGATCGCGAATCAAATGCGCTATGTTTTCCCACTCGGTACTTTAGTCATGCTAGTCGGACTGGCGCTCTTGGGAAAACTGACTCCATTTACGGCAGTGATTTCTTACTGGCTACCTGGAATCCCGATTTTGGTTTGGATGATCGCTTGTACTCGGCGGTTTTTTACAATTCGATTTGAGCGGGTTCGGCGATCGACCAAACGACTGCTCAGTTATGGCTTGCGGGCTTATGGGATTGACCTCGTTTCTACTTTAGCGGGACAACTCCAGCAGGTCTTAGCTGTCAGTTTGTTAGTTCCGGCAGCAATGGGGCTATTTGCGATCGCGTTTAGTCTCTGTCAATTGCTGTATGTCGTTCAAAGCTCATTTGTCACCGTGCTATTTCCCAAAGCGGCGGCACGTCCTACAGAAGAAGTTTTACAGATGACAGGTCGAGCGGCTCGAATTGGCGGATTTTTAGCAATTGTAATGGCAGCTTTCATGATGATCTGTGCACCGCTCGTTCTGAACTTACTCTATGGAAAAGAATACTTAGCAGCAATTCCGGTCTTTCGAGTGTTAGCACTTGAAACGGTTGTGAGCGGGACTTCGGTGATTCTAGCGCAAGCGTTTATGGCACTTGATCGTCCGGGGATTGTAACTGTGATTCAAAGCTTAGGGCTAGGCTTGGGCATCCCGTTAATTTTATGGTTGACTCCGAGCTACGGATTACTAGGTCTAGGTCTAGCTTTACTGTGCTCAGCGCTCATTCGATTAGCTTCAACATTAATCTGCTACCCAGCCGTGCTAAAAACTGCTCCACCTAGCCTATGGTTTGTCCCGCAAGACATTGAGTTTATACGGGACAAACTCTATCGGCGTTAGAGATGCAGGAACTGTTTGGCTGACAAAACCGCCTGGACATTAGCTTGACTGCGTTTCTGTCCCGCACGAGGTTGAAAACCCGGTGCTAGCCGTGCAAACTCCCTCAAGGGACTACAGAACCTAGCCAATGACTCAGAAAGACAGCCTCTTTAGAGACTTTGCCCGGACGAGCACGGGATTTCAACCTCGTGCGGGACAAGTAAAACTTGCAAGTTTTACTTTAACAAGGTCTCTTTGATAAACATGATGGTGGAATAGAACTGAAAATCAATATTTCTCTTCTTTGAGAATCCATGACCTTCATCGGTTGCCATCAGATACCAAACCGGAACATTGTTCTTTCTCACAGTTTTTACGATCTGTTCTGCTTCATTTAATGGAACTCTTGGATCGTTTTTACCATGAATGACAAAGAGAGGTTTCTTGATTCTTTCCGCATTATTTAACGGAGAAATCTTGAGCAGAAATTCTCTCATTTTTGGATCGCGTTCGTCTCCATATTCAACTCGGCGTAAATCCCGACGATAGCCTTCCGTCCGCTCTAAGAAACTGACAAAATTCGAGATTCCGACAATATTAATTGCAGCACGAATACGATCGCTATAATTCGTCGCCACCGCCAATGACATATATCCGCCATAACTGCCGCCTGTGACTAAAACTCGATCCTTGTCTAACCCCGGCTGAGTCGCAATCCAGTCTAGCAATGCGCCAATATCTTTCACAGAATCTTCGCGTAGATAGCCATTATCTAGCTTCAAAAATGTCTTGCCATATCCAGTTGATCCCCGCACATTTGGGAAAATTACGGCAACACCTAATTCATTTAAGTAATAGTTGATGCGTCCTAAAAAGCTAGGTCTGGATTGCCCTTCTGGACCTCCATGAATATTGATAATGACAGGACGTTTGCCTGTGAATTTTGCAGGCGGACGATAGAGAAACCCAGAAATTGTACGATCGTCAAAACTCTTCCAGCGAACCAATTCTGCTTCTGAGAAATTCGCAGTATTTAATCCACCTGTTTCACTCTCTGTCCAGCGATCGATTTTGTTCGTCACTGTATTCAGCGAATATACATCTGCTGTTGAGCGCGAAGAAACTAAAGTAAATCCTAGATCTTGATTATTGCGATGCCAGATAATTCCGCTCACTTGTCCGATCGGCAACTTTGGCAAAGCTTTCTCTTGATTCGTCGCCGTATCTAGCAAATGCAGCACGCTAATGCCATCTTCATTGGTCACAAACGCAAGCTGTTTGCCATCGTGAGACAAATCAAAATCTTCAACATCCCAAGGAATTTGAGTGCTGAGGTAGGTATGCTTGAAGGTTGCTAAATCGATATAGGTCAGGCGTTGAAATTCCGATTCTCGATCGGTAATCACATACAATCCTTTGCCATCTTTACTAAACACACCGCCTTGATAAGAAACCTTATCTTTTTCACCTTTTGGCGTGAGTAGCTTTTTCTCACCCGAAGTCGTATCAAATAACCAAAGATAGCTTTCATTGATCGAGACGTATTCGATGACTAAAAGCTGTTTATCATCGGGTGACCAATTTAATCCACCCCAACCGCCGCCTTCAACTTCAGCCAGTAAGCGATCGCTCTTTGGATCGGTTGGATTAATCGTATAAAAATCAGTATCCTTTCCAGTCCGCCGGGTCGAAGTATAAATCATGCGATCGCCTTGATTCGACCAAACCCCGCCGCTATTCTTCGACTTGCCATCCGTGAGTAATGTGATATCGCCCGTTGCTAAGTCATAGCGATAATTCTGGCTAAACTCATTGCCACCAGTATCTTTACTAAAGACAAAGTAATCCCCTTTCGTCGGCTGATAACTTGCCCGAAACACAGGTTCAGTAAAGAAAGTCATCTGCTGCCGACTTCCCAGTGGAAAAGCAACGCGGTGGATTTGAGGCGCGTCTCCGAATCGCGTCACAATCAAGGCTTCGCGACGTTCAGGATGCCAACTCACAAATCCTGCGGAACGGAACTGAGTATAGCGATCGACGGTTTGTGCCAACGATTCAGGAATAGGTGGAATGCCTTCGGCGACGAGGTTATCGCCCGGCGTAATGTTGGTTGTCTGCGCTACTGTCATAGATCCAGAGATGAGAAGAACCGCGAGAACTGCGGCAAAAAAACGTGTAAGAAATCGCATTTCCTCATGATACGAGAGATCTTCGATCGTGATTCGCTCTTTTGCAACCTGCAACTATCTAAGGTGTTGCATTTTCGGTATCACTCTATTGCGAATCGAATCGCTTTGAAATTCCTGATCGCGTAGTTTCGGATCAATCCTTAACGGGCTTTCTTGCTGAGCTGTAAATCGCCGTTCTAAAAGTCGAATTTCGCGCTCTAGTTGGTTGTGCCCAAGATTGAAAAATTCTTGTGAGTTTGAAGGAGTGAGATCGCGGCTGAGGCGTTGGCGATCGCGCACAGATAAATTTGGAATGGATTGAGCTTGAACAGCAGAACTGATCAGCAGCAAGGGAACGATCAGAAACGCAAATTTAAGCATAGTGACCTCTTTAAAATGCAATTCGCATCCTAGACTTCAATTATAGGAAGGACTGAGCAAAGTCGGAGGTTCTGCTTGAATCGTCATCTTTTCTTTGCTAACAGGATGAATCAACCCGACCGTATACGCATGAAGTAAATAACCACAATCTCCAGGCACTGAGTTTTGATTGATAGCGACTCCTCCCACTCCATAAAGCGGATCACCCCAAAGTGGATATCCTGCTGCCGCTAAGTGAATCCGAATCTGATGCGGTCTGCCTGTAGGAATTGTGACTTCTAGCAATGTGGCATTCGGAATGCGATCGCGCTCTAGCACCTGGCAATGGCTGATGGCTTCTTTCCCGGTTTCCGTTGCGACATACAACTCTCCAAGCTGTGGATAGGCAACCTTGCCAATTCGGTGAGTGACAGTGAACTGATCTGCAGCGGGAATTCCAGTAACGAGCACCCGATATCGTTTTTCAAACGTACGATCGCGCAAATCCTTCGATAACTGCGATCGTGCTAGCTCTGTTTTTGCTAAAACAATCACTCCCGAAGTTCCTCTGCCTAATCGGTGAATTGGAACTGGAGGAGTCGCATACTCGCGGCGTAGCCATCCCCACAATGTATTTTCCAGAAAGCCTGCGCCTGGTAAGACAGGCAATCCAGACGGTTTGGATAAAATAAGCAAGTGCTCATCCTCGTACAGCGATTGAATCTCGAATGAAACATCTGGCTCGATCCAAGGCGAGCGCTGATAAGACAGCAGTTGACCAGGCTGCAATGGCATTTCGGGATCGCTGACTGGAATATCATTGATCGAAATTGCGCCAGACTGAATGCGATCGAGCCAATCTTGTCGAGAAGAATGCGGATAACGCTCAGCATAATAATCTAGTAACGTCCTTCCTTGCCGATCGATTCGATCTGTGTACACCCAACCCTGATTGAAATGACTCAAAAAAAGATTCTCCAAATTCAACTCGATTTTGACGGATTACCAGACGGATCAACCTTGCTGCCTGCTGCTTATCTCGATGTGGGTGAAGGCACTCCCATTGTCATGCTACATGGGTTTATGGGTAGCGCAGCCAATTGGTTGCCGCTGATTGAGTTGCTCAAACCAAATTTTCGCTGTATTGGCATTGATTTGTTCGGCTTTGGAGCTTCTGCCCGTCCTATCATTCGCTATGACATCGCCAAAGAAGTCACATTCTTACGCCAAGTCGTTCAAGCATTAGAACTAAACTCTTTTTATTTACTCGGACATTCTTTTGGCGGATGGGTTTCGGCTGCCTATACGTTGCAATATCCTGAATCGGTGAAAGGTCTAATTCTCGCGGCTCCCGCTGGAATTCGCGATGATAGTTTCTGTGGACGATATGATCATCTGCGTCCTCTCCTCTGGCAAACTCCTGTGATTGATTGGGCATTAGCCTTGATTAAACCGATCGCAGTTCAGATTGGACAAGAAAAAACAATTGCTCAAATTGCTTGGATGCGGCAAGAATTAAATGCCCAACCTGCCGCCCGATCCTTTTTAGTCGATCGCTTAAGACCCGAAGATGCGATCGATACGGTTGAAAAAGAAATTCACCAAATCACCACACCGACTTTAGTGATCACAGGCGATCAAGATGAAACGATTCCACTTTGGCATAGCGAAACGTATGCTCGTGAAATTCCAAACGCCAAGTTCTCTATCCTGAAGGATGCCGATCATAGTCTGCCACAAAATCATTTTCCCGAACTTGCCTCACTCATCTCTCAGTGGCGTTCACTCCATCCTTAACGTTCACTCATCTCTGATCGTGGGCAGACTGAATCTATCAATTTCAGTTGGATTTGTGCTGCTTTTATTAAGCAAAACTTAGCGATCAACTTCTATAGATTAAGCGTGGATAAAATTATCCATTTGCAGTTAAGCTTTATCGCCTTCAACGTGAACTTCTTAATGAGCGTCAATTTCCAAAGGTAAGCAGGCATGGCAAAGTCGATCGACCTGGAGACATCTCGCACTCCAAGCACAGCAGTAGAGCCAAATCGTCCTGCAATGCTCAGAGAAGCCGACTGGCTCTTGCAGACTGTGGTCGAAAATCTCAATGATGGCGTTGTGATCACAGATTTGCAGGATGAAGTGCTGTATGTCAACTCGCGTTTGGCGAAATTAGTCGGCTGTTCTGTTGCCGAAATGGTGGGGCGACCCGCCCATCAATTTTTTCATGAAATCGAAGGATGGTTAGAATTTCAAGGCTCCGCCGATCAATCTCAGCCGTTTTATGGCTGGAAGGAAGGACAGCTTCGCCGCAAAGATGGCAGAAAGTTCTGGGCGGAAGTCAACTCCACGTTACTCTGTAACGCCGTGGGAGAAGCCAGCGGAACGTTAATCACGGTCAAAGATATCACAGAACGCAAATGGCTTGAGGAATATCTCCGACTGCTTGAATCGGTCGTGGTCAACGCAAATGAGATCGTCATGATCTCGCAGACGGAAGAAGCGATCGACGATCCCCTGGGTTTGAGAATTGTTTATGTCAATGATGCCTTTTCCCGAGCAACAGGCTACTCTTCTGGTGAAGCGATTGGGAAGTCTGCTTTGCTTTTGCTAGGTGAAAAGACTTCGATCAGTGAAGTTGATCGCATTCGAGATACGCTCAATGCTCATGAACCCGTTCGAGCCGAAGTGATTCTCTATCGCAAAGACGAGTCTCATTTTTGGGTCGATGTCAACATGGTTCCGATTCGCAACGAGCAGGGGCAAGTGACTCATTTTGTTTCGGTCATGCGGGAAGTAACAGAACGCAAGATTGTGGAAGAACAACTGCGTCGGAATGCGTTTCACGACTCTCTGACTGGTCTGCCGAATCGGCTTCTCTTCATGGAACGGTTGAGTCAGACTGTTGAGCGTGCCCATGAAGATCCGAACTATCGATTTGCGCTCTTGTTCTTAGACCTCGATCGCTTCAAAGTGATCAACGATAGTTTGGGGCACATGATTGGGGATCAACTGTTAATTGCGATCGCCCGACGACTTGAATCTTGTCTGAATAAGCATGACACGGTTGCCCGACTGGGTGGAGATGAATTCACGATTTTGCTGGAAAACATTAAGAGTGATGCGGACGCAACGAAAGTTGCAGAGCGAGTTCAGAAAGCTCTCTCTACCCCATTTAATCTCAGCGGTCATGAAGTGTTTACTTCAGCCAGTATTGGCATTACGCTCTCTTCAACTGATTTTGATCGCCCAGAAGATTTGCTCCGCGGTGCAGATATCGCCATGTATCGTGCTAAAGCGCAAGGAAAAGCTTGTCATGAAGTCTTCGATCACGATATGCATACGCATGTTGTGGCGTTGATGCAGCTTGAAAATGATTTGCGTCGAGCAGTTGAACGCCAAGATTTTGAATTGTACTATCAGCCGATTGTTGCTTTAGCGACGGGGCGGATTATGGGATTTGAGGCGTTAGTGCGCTGGCAACATCCAGAGCAAGGCATTATCTCACCTGCAAAATTCGTGCCGATCGCAGAAGAAACTGGCTTAATTATTCCATTAGGGCAATGGGTACTGCGTGAAGCCTGTCGGCAATTAAAGCAGTGGCAAGATGAATTTTCATCAGAACCGCCCTTGACAGTGAGCGTCAATCTTTCGAGTCGGCAGTTTTCGCAGCCAAGTTTGATTAATCAAATTCGCCAGATTCTGGTAGAAACTGGGATTGATGCTCACTGCCTAAAGCTCGAAATTACTGAGAGCGCGATCATGGAGAATACTGAATCTGCGATGGATATGTTGCTACAGCTTAAAGCGATGGGCATTCAGCTTTCGGTAGATGATTTTGGCACAGGATATTCTTCGTTGGGCTATTTGTATCGATTTCCGATGGATGTACTGAAAATCGATCGCTCTTTTGTGAGCCGGGTCGATGTCGATGGTGAAAAGCTAGAACTCGTTCGCACCATTATTACACTGGCTTGGAATTTGGGGATGGATGTAGTCGCAGAAGGGGTAGAAACTACGAAGCAGTTAGCGCAGTTGAAAGCGCTGAAATGTGAGTATGGGCAAGGGTTTTTATTCTCGAAGCCATTGCCTCGACTTGAGGCTGCCAAGTTAATTCCTCAGCCCCATCCGTTCTTACATTTGATTCAGACTTGATCTGGATTTCGCCTTTAGCGGATAACGTGAAGACAGAACGAGCTTGTTTTCAGTTGATGAAGTGGGATCGCTCAATTGTCTGCATCAAGCTTGAGAAATTCCTGGCTGCCTTAAAGTTCAGTAAAAATGTCAAGTTGTTGGGCTGGTTCTTTCGCTCGCTCTGATGGCTTGGCTTTGCCTTTACGCAGTCCGATCGCGATTTTGCTATGTTTCTCGATTTGGGTCATGACTTGTCGTGCGCGATCGATGACTGAACTCGGCAGTCCTGCGAGTCGTCCAGCTTCAATGCCATAAGAGCGATCGGCTCCTCCGGGTTGAACTTTATGCAGGAAAATAATTTGCTCGGGCATTTCTCGCACTGTGACTTGATAGTTTGCGACATTCGGCAAGATCGAAGCGAGTTCATTCAGTTCGTGATAGTGCGTTGCGAAAATCGTTCTCGCTCGAATCTCAGTTGCGAGATGTTCGGCGACTGCCCAAGCGATCGACAATCCATCAAACGTCGCAGTTCCTCGTCCAATCTCATCAAGTAGCACGAGCGATCGCTCAGTGGCATGATTCAGAATATTGGCAGTTTCATTCATTTCAACCATGAATGTTGATTGTCCAGTTGCGAGATCATCGACTGCACCGACCCGCGTGAAAATGCGATCGCAAATGCCAAGTTGTGCGGATTCAGCCGGAACAAAGCTCCCAATCTGTGCCATGAGTTGAATTAAACCAATCTGGCGCAGGTAGCAGCTTTTACCACTTGCATTCGGACCAGTCAGAACAATCAGATCGGGTGCAGGAGAACCCAGTTCTGCGGAGTTTGGTACAAAGAATCCTGAGGGAATCGATTGTTCAACAACCGGATGACGACCTTCCACGATCGCAATTTCTCGTCCTACTGACATTTGAGGACGACAAAAATTTTGATAAACGGCTAGCTCTGCCAGTCCTGCTAAAGCATCTGCTGCTGCGACTGCATGAGCGACTTTACGAATGACTGCGGCTTGTTCTCCTACTTGCGATCGCAGTCCCGCAAAAATTTCATACTCTAGCTCCCCGATTTCTCGCCGAGCGTTCATCACCCGACCTTCTCGAACTTTTAGTTCTGGAGTCACAAAGCGTTCTTCATTCGTTAAGGTCTGCTTGCGTTCATAGCCTTCGGGACATTGATCAGCTTTGGCGCGAGAGATACTAATGAAGTAGCCAAAGGCTTTGTTGTAGCCAACTTTTAGCGTTTGAATGCCGGTGCGATCGCGTTCTTTTTTTTCGAGTTCGGCTAACCATTTCTCGTCGTCTACAGCTTGCTGGCGCATTTCATCCAACTGAGACACCACGTTTTCACGAATCAAACCGCCTTCTTTCAGACCTAGCGGTGGACGATCGACTAAATGCGCCTGAAGATGTTTGCCAAGCTGTTCCAGAATCGGTGGAACATGCTGCAATGCTTTGAGATAGGGAGATTTTGCCTGAGCGACAAGCCTCGCAAGTTCGGGTAGTTTACTCAACGACTCAGCTAAATTGACTAAATCGCGCGGGTTGGCAGTTCCCGATCCGGCTCGACCTGCTAAGCGCTCCAAGTCATAAATCTGATTGAGCATGGCTTTGAGGTCTTCGCGAAGGATGCCATTTCGGACGAGTTCTTGAATCGTGTCGTGTCTGGCTTCAATGTCGTCAATGTTCAGCAAAGGTTGCAAGAGCCATCGTCTCAAAGCACGGCTTCCCATCGACGTTTCAGAGCGATCGAGTGCCCACAGCAATGAGCCATGAAATACACCATCTCGAACGGTTTGCGTGATTTCTAGATTGCGCCGAGTCTGTGGATCAATGGTGAGATATTCACTGATGGTGTAAGTACAAATCGGTTGAAGTGGGACTTGAGTGAGTTCGGGTGTTTTTGATTTGGTTGTATCAATCACACTGCGCTCTGAAGTAGTTTCGAGATATTCGAGCAATCCTCCTGCGGCGCGAACTGCTAAAGGCAGATGTTCACAGCCTAGACCTTCGAGCGATCGCACTTTGAAACGTTCGAGCAATCGCTGTCGAGCTTCATGTTGATTAAAGGGAGCTTGCGATCGCAAGGTATAGCAAAACTGGGTTGGCAAGCTTTCTGGAACATGGGGAGAGCGCTCTCCGGGTCGAAGTAACCCGCCTAAATCAGGTGCATTGGTTGGGATCAGAACTTCCGCAGGCTGCAATCGCATTAATTCGCTACAGAGCTGCTCGAGTCCGGTGGCTTGCGTCGTTAAGAATTCTCCAGTTGAAATGTCCGCATAGGATAATCCCCAATGATTTCCAGCAATCACAATTGCAGCTAAGAAGTTATTTCGCTTTGCATTCAACATTCCTTCTTCAAGAATGGTGCCGGGCGTAATCACACGGGTAATTTCTCGCCGAACTAATCCTTGTGCTTCGGCAGGATCTTCAACTTGATCGCATACTGCGATCGCATATCCTCTTTCGACTAATGTTGCAGAATAGCGATCGAGCGCGTGATGCGGAATGCCTGATAAGGGTACGCGCCCAACTTCTTTGCCGCCGTCTTTGGAAGTCAGAACAATTTCTAGTTCTCGCGAGACAATCAGTGCATCTTGGAAAAACGTTTCATAAAAGTCCCCGACTCGATACAGGACAATTGCATGAGGATATTGATCTTTGAGATCAGCGTAATGCCGCATCATGGGAGTGAGATGCTCACGCTGGACAGCACGATGATCCGCATATCGCACTGAATGTTTGATTAAGCGATCGGGAACTCCATGAGTCGGATCGGGCTGAGTCGAGGGAACAGTCATGAAAGAATTAGTACTCTTTTACTAAATTTTAGCCTGCTTCAATTTATTATGCGGGTTTACGATTCAAAGTGGGGAAAGATTATGCGATCGTAAACTTTCCCTAGGATTTACCGCAGGCTAAAATTTCTCGAGACTAAGGTAGGATGCCATGCGCTAGAACCAGGCTATCGAGTTTGCCAGACCGCTGCCTTACTACCGCACACTCACTTCGTAACTCATTTCTACTGCAGATTGAGGTGCGATCGCTCGATCAAACACCCAGCGGAGATGGCTGTAAGTATCAGCAGGCGCAGGCTGCATTCCCGTTCTACCATCTGGCAAAGTGATCAAAATCATTGGATTTTCAGAAAATGTTTTGCCGCCATCAATGCTGTAGGTTAATTCTGCATCCCCTTTGACTGCGGAGTTGAGGCTATAGATTGTTCCTTTCGGAATCGGTTGAGTCACGACTAATTTTTCAGCCGGACGATCGCTTGTATTTTTGCCGATAACCTGAAATCGCAGCACCGTACCTTTTTTCACCATCGTATCTTGTTTAAGCTCGTTCCAAATGACTTGCTCTTTGCCTCGTGCATCTTTCTGCACTTGCTTTTGCTTAGCAATCAGCTTCAATTCAACTTCCGTTTGATGGATGGATTGTGCGACAGATCTGCCCTGCTCAAAAAAACGAGCCGCAGCAGGGGTTCCATCTACTGGGATCATGGCGATCGCAGCTGCAATTCCCAAGCCAAATACCACATAGCGACGTGTCATTGTTCTCTCCTAGGGGTTAGTGAATCTGACAACGGAAGAGGAATGTTCTAGCAGCGTCGATCGCAGGCTGAAAGTCGGTTAGACTACTTCTGAGTAGAGAACTTGCTGCTAGGAACTGATGCAGATTTTTCATGATGAGCAAGGGTGAGTGAGCGAGAACATAGCTCGCAAAACTCGTCAGCAGAACAACACTTTTTACATTTAAGAGAGTCCCCAGGTTTTTGTAATCTTTATCAAACTCTTGAAAAATTCCGTTAGAACACGGAAGAGATTGCACAAAACTTTGGGGTAGTTGCGCTCGGTTAAGTTCGCTGATTGATCTGAGGCTGAAACTGATCTCAACCGTTCAATCACCGAAAGTCTAAATAAAAATCCGTGACGAAAAAAAAAGCGGTGCTAAAACGGTTTAGCGAATTGTGTGATGCAAGCCTATGCGAGTTTTGCTAGTAGAAAATGATGAGCAAGTTTCTACAGCGATCAAAGCGGCGTTAACCAAGCAACTTTACACGGTTGATATTGCGATCGATGGTCAAGCAGGTTGGGAACTCGTCGAAGCGATCGAATACGATTTGATTTTGCTGGCTGTGATGCTTCCTAAAATCGATGGCATCCAATTTTGCAAGCGCTTGCGAAATCGAGGTCATTCAACCTTGGTGATGATGATTACTTCCAAAAGTGCGATCGCAGATCGAGTACTAGGCTTAGATAGTGGTGCTGATGACTATATTGTGAAGCCGATTGCTCTAGCAGAGCTAGAAGCTCGAATCCGGGCGTTGTTTCGACGTAAAACAGCCGCAATTTCAACGATTCTACGCTGGGGAAAATTGCAGCTTGATTGTCATACTCGCGAAGTCCTTTATGATCAGACTCGGTTAGATTTAACCTCTAAAGAATTCGCGCTGCTAGAACGATTGCTAGAGGGTCGAGTATATAGTCAAAGCGATCTAGTCGATCATCTCTGGTCGCTGGATGAAGACCCGCGCAAGGAAGAAGCCGTTCGGGCGTTGATTAAGCGATTACGACAGAAATTGAAAGCGATCTACGCAGAGGAGCTGATTGAAACGGTGTATGGACAGGGATATCGCCTCAATCCTGAGTTACGAGAACCGATTCGATCTTTATCTGTCAAAAGTGAAGTTTCTGCAACGCTCAAGCCTTATCGAGTACAACAGCAGCCCCAAGTCTTAGTCGTCTTATCCGATCAGCACTTGCTCGATCAAATTATTCAAGAAGCAGATCTGTATTCCATTCAAGTGACGGGTGCTCCGACAAGCGCGATCGCCCAGATACGACTTCGACATCAACCCTTTGATCTCATTGTTCTGGACTGCGATCTGGTTCTGCCAGAATCGATGATTCATGACATGCCCGTCTTACTCCTGAAAAGACTGAAGGCAGAGTCTGAACAGAACTTGTCTGCTCAAATCCGAGGGAACTTGTACTACCCGATTACACCGACCCAACTTCTCGAAGCGAGTCTGGGCTGTTTAGAACCAACGCGACCTCTGACGCAGCGTGTCATGATTATCGATGACGACCCGATGATGGTTCGTTTAATCAAAGGCATCTTGGAGAACAATGGCATTCAAGTCAATGCCATCACGAATCCTTTAAGACTTTGGGAAGAACTTGAGTTGTTTGCGCCCGATTTGCTCATTCTCGATTTCAAATTACCGCATATGGATGGACTGCGCCTATGTCAGGCAGTTCGTGAGGACATGCGGTGGTCTTGGTTACCCGTTTTGTTTCTAACGGGTCTGCATCATCTCGATATCATTCGAGAAATTTTTACAGTCGGGGCAGATGATTATATTAGTAAACCTATTATTGCATCTGAGTTAATTGAGCGAATATCCAAACGATTAACTCGAATGCAGCATATTCGCTATCAGGCTGATTTTGATCCACTCACCAATCTACCGACGCAGCAGCGAGCGCGAGGAATGCTCAAACAGCTATTGCATCTTGCTCATCAGAACCAACAGGTGCTCTGCTTTGCTGTTCTAAGACTGGATGACTTGCAACACCTGAATCAGCAGTATGGATATCGCTATGGCAATCAAGTTTTACAGCAAATCGCGACCTCTCTTAGAAAATCATTCCGTACCGAAGATGTGATTGCCCGTTGGAGTGGAGCAGAATTTGTCATTGGAACCTACAACCTGACGCAGGGTGAAGTGGTAGATTGGTTAGCACAGGTATTAGAGTCCCTCCATCAGACAGAATTACGATCTCCCATGGGTTCGATCCCGAGTACATTTAGGGCATCAGTTGCCCAGTATCCCAAGGATGGAGTCGATCTACTCTCACTGTATCAAGCCGCGATCGCCACACTCGATCAAACAAAAGCTGAACCGATCGATCGCATTCTGCCTGCGGGTTGGCAGCCTGACAGAACAGATATGGATGTCATTGTGCTGCATCGATCCTCCCCATTTGCTGAAGATATGATGCGCGCGCTCTTGATGCGTGGCTACCAGAGCCGCTGGTTCCAAGAAGGTCGATCGGGATTAGAAGAATTACAAGCTGAAGGTGCAAAAAAACAAGTGCTGCTGCTTGAAGCAAATTTACCGAAACTAAACGGGATAACCCTTCTACAGCGTTTGAAAAAGCAGAAGTTTCTGCAAACGACTCCCGTTATTTTACTGGCGACCCAACCCGAAGAAGCAGAAATGGCGAGAGAGTTAGGCTGTTTTGATTATGTGACTGTGCCTTGTGCAATGCCTATGCTGATGCAGAGTTTACGCAAAGCCTTGGAGTCAATTCATTAAGCTAGAAACTCAAGCCAGAGAAGACACAATTTTGTCGATCGCAACTGCTTAATCTCGCACTTTCACGGAAAATTCTTTGAAACTCAACTGAAAATCGAGAATCTTACTGAGTATCTTTTCTTACAATTATGATTTTTGTCACAACTTTGTCACAACTTTTTGCATAAACTCCTATTTGAGCTGGATGCTAACTGGATAGATCTACCAAAATTAGCATCCACCTAATTAGAGACTCATTTTATGCCCGTGAATTTAAAAGGCGAGCATTCAATGGGTTCTACAGGTTATTGCGTATGAAATTGCCTATGTATCTAGATTGCCCGTAACAGATAATGCGGAGCGGTTTGGCATAGGTTCAGAGCTTGTCATTCATTTAATTGGTCAATCATGCAACCACGACGCACCCCCCGGCGAGCGAGTCAACTGCTTGCTGCTACATTTTTACTCACCACTGGATTCCCTCTCGCACCTGTATTTGCAGAAGGAACTCAAGCCGGTACTTCGATTAGTAACACCGCCAATGTTACCTACCGTTCTCCCAGAGATCCGGGAACGACCATCAATGCAACCTCAAACACTGTCTCAGTGCAAGTTGCAGAAGTCGCGGGGATTACGGTGACAGCCTCAGGGGTTACAGATGTTGACGGCGGACAGGTTGAGGTTGGAGACACCCTTTACTACACCTACAGCTTGACCAACGTTGGTAACGATCCAACGAGTTTCCGGATTCCAAACCTGGCAAGAGTGACTGGACCAGGTACACCTGGAACCCTAGAGTACAGCATTGATGGGGGAGCGACTTGGACTGCGTTTCCAGGAAGTGAATTGCTCACCAACACAATCCCAAGCTTAGCGAACGGGATTGTGCCGGGCGGTTCAATTCTAGTGCGTGTGCCTGTGACGATCGCAGCTGGGGCACAGGCGAATGATGTGGTTTCTGTCACCTTAGGGGATACTCCTGGAGATGCCCAAAACCAAGCCCGAAGCCCGAATGGAGGCGACGTTTATACCGTCGATAATCCAGACGGAACGCCAGGCGGAGAAGTGACAGGCGCACCTGTCAACGGCGTTCGAGAAGCGAGCAGTACAGCACAAGCAACGGTCAATCAAACGGCAAGAACCTATGCGTTAGCAACATTGCTGAAGACTCGGACAGGCTATACCCCCACTGGAGCGCCGGGTCCCGGTGATGATCAAATCTCCTATGGATTGAGCTTGCGAGTTGAAAATACTGATCCAACCGGACTTGGAATTACGCCTGCGCCTTTGGCTGGAACGACAGTCAATGGTGTAGCTGGCTCAAATATCTTAGTCTCGGATGCGATTCCTCTAGGCACAACGTTTGTCAGTGCTGTTGCTCCACTGGGTTGGCAAACAGTTTACACTAGCTCTGCGATTTCAATCGATGCAAACCAAGCGACGTGGAGCACAACTCCGATCGCGAATCCAACCCGGGTTGGTTTTGTCAGAACGGGCACGATTGCGCCTGGAACGACAGTCACCGGATTCCAAATCACCGTAGCCGTAGCAGGAACTCCTGCGTCTATTACAGTTGCAAACATTGGCCAATTGTTCGGTTCGACTCCAAGCCAAACGGTTGGACAACCTGGTGTACCAGTTTACGACGAATCTGGTGACCAGAATCCAAGTAACTACAGCGACGATGGAACTCCTCCTGGAACAGATTCAAACGGCGATGGTGTGCCTGATGCTTTGCCTGATACAGACATTGACGATGGTTTCGTCAATACTCCAGCTAGCCCTGAAACAGGTATCGATTCCGGCAACAATAATTCGGGTCAAGACAGCACCCCAACTGAAGGGGGTGGTGAAGCCAGTGTTTTCACCCTAAACACGCCTGTCCCGGCTGCTGTGAGCAATGGTCCCGATGGCGCACCCACCGCAACGGGTCCTTCTGGTACAGACAATGACGACTTTACGAATGCTTCGTCTCCTGTTCCACCGAACCTCGTTGCTGGAACTAATGCAACGCTTGACCCTGCTCCTGTTGCCTTTACAAATACGGTGCTGAACAGTGGAACGAGTTCTGGCAATATTGTGCTGACTCCACAACCTCCAGCGACTCTGGATCATCTTCCTGCAAATTCTACGGTGACGATTACGGCTGGTAGCAGTTCTGTGACTTATCAGTATGACGGTGCAGGGAACTACACGATCGTATCGAGCAACACAGGTGGAAACCCGATTCAAATCAACAATGTTCAACCGGGTCAGCAGGTGAACTATGGGGTTGAGGTCAATCTTCCGCTGAACACGCCGCTGTCAACCGATATCAATCGAGGTTTCCCGGTTCCAATTCAGGCAGGAATTGATACAGATAGTAACATTGCGACGATTGAGGCGACGAATTTGACCATCGATCGAGTCTATACAGGCTACCTCAGAACGGTCAAAGAGAGCCGCATTCTGCCGGGTACAGGTCCAGCACCGACAGCTGCGGATTCCACGTTCAGCACTACCCAAAAAACGCCTGCTCCAGGCAACGTCATTGAGTATCGGATTACCTACACCAACATTTCAGAACCGCAATCCGGCACAGGCAACATCATCCTGGAAGCTGAGCAAGTGGTGATTGATGAAAATGGCGTATCCGGTGCAAACAACACGAACAACTGGGCAAGAGACAATGATGGCAATGGCATCATTGACACGAGCAACATTGTAGGAAGTGCAGCGGATTCTGGTGCTTCGACGGTTAATTTCTTTAGCGGCAATCCAGCAACGACTGGGGCTGTTGATCAGACGGGAACGACGGCAACTACTGATGTGACGCGATATGTGAACACGGTAACTGGCATTGTTGCACCTCAGCAATCTCGAACCTTCACGTTCCGCCGTCGCGTGAACTAAGCTCAGTAGCCTTTTTGCAAGGAGTGATTTTCTAACGCTGCTCCTTGCAAAAGGTCTGATTGTTCATCCCATCATCTGCATTCATTTTTTACCGGAGAACCTTTATGAAACGTTGGTCTATTAGTTTAGGTGCAGTGGCTCTCATTGCTGCAACATTGCCATTCCTCAACGGTACGCCTGTGATGGCAAGCCTGCAACAGGCAGGAGCCGCGATCGCAGAGCGCCTACAACGCCCAGAAGTCAAACTCAACCTTGCAGTTGAGAAGCAAACCGTCATGGTCAATGAGCAAGGGCAAAAACAAGTGAAGTGGAATGCTCTGCAAGGCAAAGCTCTGGTTGAACCCGGGAATGTTCTGCGGTACAGCTTGACCGGGAAAAATGCGGGAGATCTGCCTGCTCAAGGCATTGAATTGACCCAACCGATTCCGAAAGGCACAAAATTTGTGTTGAACTCAGCCACAACAAACAGTGCAGGACAGATCACTTACAGCATTGATAACGGCAAAACTTTTGTGGAAGCACCGACGGTGACGGTGACCTTAGCAGACGGCAAGACGGTCGAACGTCCTGCACCTGCTGAAGCTTATACCCATGTGCGCTGGAACCTGGCTAAAGATTTGAATCCTCAAGCTGCCCTGATGGCTGCTTACCAAGTCGAAGTCCGCTAGAGCGAAGTTTGGACTAGAGGGAAAGAGCGAGCTTAGAAATAGAGCGCTTCTATCGGTTTCTTTTCCCTCTTTTTTTCATACATTCAATTTTTTCAACTGTTATAGCTTTATTCCCCCAAGAGTTAGGGACTAAGAGGAGCCTCGTGAATCGTCCTCAGATGAGAGAAAAAATATATCGAACTTGGCAGAGTGTGCTGTTAGCGATCGTTGCTAGTGGAGTCACAGCCCCTGCTACGTTTTCCCAAAGTCGTCCTCTCTTAAGCAATCAAGCCGAGTTACGTTATGTCGATCGGAGGTCGCAGCGCCCCTATAGTCTCATTTCTAATTCCTTGGGAACGGTTGCTAGTGGACTTGTTGATCCATTAGGACGGGTGCTTGGGTGTAATGGTGAATTGCTGCCAGACTATCGCGGATTCTCGGTCGCTCTATATGAGCCAGATCCAAGCGATCCGACAGGGACAGAGCTGGGTCGGTTAGTTGATCTGACTCCTACTGAGAGTCCCGACATTCCGGGGAATGGAATCCGTCCAGGACTGGCACCCAATCTGAGTAACATTAATCCTTTCTTTCTCACGAATGGCGAGGGCGGTCGATATAACTTCCTGTTTGACCCAAATCGTGGTCAAACAGATCCAGGAAAAACTTACATCCTTGTGATCAATCCGCCTGCGAATTCAATCTATCGACAACGCCGCATCAAGATTGAAATTCTCACACCTACTGGAACGGTCAATAACAGCATCGTCCGCTATCTGGCAACGTCGCTTGATGATCAACCGATCAGTACGACTGGCGGAACGAATATTACAAGTACAGTCGTGTTTGTTCCAGATGCTGAGCAAGTTGGATTAGACCTTTTATCGTTGCAGTTTAACTCTTTGCTTTGTCAGTCTGAGCAAATGCAATTAGTCAAAAGTGGCGATCGCGCAACCGCAGAGCCGGGGGACTCTGTGATCTATCGATTGTCGATTCGGAACCAATCAGATGCAGGCTTAACTCAAATTCAAGCGACCGATACTTTGCCAACTGGGTTCAAGTTCTTAGCGAATTCAGTGCAGGCAGAAGTCGGCGGGCAGATTGTGCCTGTCACGACTGAAACACAAGGTTCGACGGTGATTTTCCGCTCGACTGCGACGATTCCACGGGGCAGTGTCATGAACATTGCTTATGCAACACAGCTTACGCCTGATGCAATTCGAGGATCGGGACGCAATAGCGCGATCGTCAATGGGCAACGAGTGGATAACGGGTTTGCTGTGAAAGATGGCCCGGCAACTCATCAACTCCGCATTCGTCCGGGGATTACTTCCGATTGTGGAACCATCATTGGGCGAGTGTTTGAGGATAAGAACCAAGACGGAGAACAGCAGAAGGATGAACCTGGAATTCCTAATGCTGTAATTTTCCTTGATGACGGAAATCGAATTACGACGGATAAAGATGGATTGTTTTCGGTCGCGAATGTTTTGCCTGGAAGCCGATCTGGCGTTTTGGATCTCAGTAGTATTCCGTCTTATACCCTTGCACCAACTCCCACGTTTAGAGAGCGCCGGAGTCAATCTCGGCTAGTTCGTCTTGCTCCGGGCGGACTGGTACGAATGAATTTTGGTGTCGTTCCAGTCTCGCGTAAAGAGGGCAAGTCATGAAGTCGCAGTTTTTCTTGTATGTCTCTCTCTTCTTGGCGGGAGTTTTGCTCGCTCCAGTACAAGCTCAGGAGGCGAATTCTAAACAGCAATCAACCCCGACATCTCTTGAATCAGTTGATGCAGCAAAACCGAGTTCAACCGCAGTTGAGGTAAAGCCTGAACGGCAACCCAATCCGGAATTCTCTGCGCAAAGCACAACTGATGAAGTCAAGATTCTTTCACCTGCGATCGATGCGGTTATTGATGTGCCTGCTGCAATGGTTGTTGTTCAAGCTCCAGAAGGTAAGCAGGTCGAACTGCGAGTCAATGGTGTACTTGTCTCTGATCAACTGATTGGACGAACCGAGACGGATCAAAAATCAGGTCAGGTGCTCCGAACTTACTATGGTGTTTCGCTGCAACCAGGTAGCAATACAATCTCTGCGCAAATCATTGGTGCTAGTCAATCAGCGCAAGTCACCATACAGGTACGTGGGGAAGCTGAGAAACTCTCTGTACAAGCCGCAGAAGCCAAAATTCCTGCAGATGGACGATCGACTGCGGCGATTCGAGGCGAGCTTCTGGATGGACAAGGCAATCGATCGAATCGAGACGCATTAATCACGCTTTCAACGACCGCAGGCGAATTCCTAGATACAGATGCAGCAGCGGATCAGCCTGGCTTTCAAGTCAAAGCAGAGCGAGGACAATTTACGGCGCGATTGAGATCGGGATTAGAAGCAAGGACAGTGACCATTCGTGCAGCTGTTGGAAAGCTGGAAGACTTTACTCAACTGCAATTTGAGACGAACCTGCGCCCTTCGATCGCGACGGGGGTGATTGATTTACGATTCGGTAGACAAGGCACGGATTTTTACAGAAGCTTCCGTGATTTTCTGCCTGTGAATCGGGATAACAACTATCAACTCGATTTCGGTGCAGCCGTTTTTGCGACGGGGCGAATCGGAGATTGGTTGCTCACAGGTGCATACAACAGTGCTCGTCCTTTGAATGAGACGTGTGATGGCACGAATAGTTTGTTTCGACCCAATGACCAATCCTGTGATCAGAACTATAGTGTTTATGGAGATAGCTCTGAATCAACGATTCTCACGCCTTCGATCGATAGTCTTTTCCTGAAGCTAGAACGCACCTCACCTGTTGCTGGAGCCGGGACAGACTATGCCATGTGGGGTGATTACACCACTGAAGAATTTGCGACGCGATCGCAAGAATTCAGTGCGACAAATCGCCAGCTTCACGGCTTTAAGACGAACTACAATTTCGGCAATCTCCAAATCACAGGACTATTCGCGAACAATATTCAGGGATTTCAACGCGATACGCTTGTTCCTGATGGCACAAGCGGATTTTACTTTCTCTCTCGTCGGTTGCTCGTTGAAGGGAGCGAGTCGATTTTTCTGGAACTCGAAGAACTCAATCGACCCGGAACCGTGCTCAAACGTCAGCAACTGAGCCGTGGAAAAGATTATGAAATTGATTACGATCGAGGCACGATTTTATTTCGTGAGCCGATCACTCGAACTGATGTTGGAGAGGTTGGAGAAACGCTGGTTCGTCGTATTGTTTCGACCTATCAATACGATACGCCTGGCTCAGATTCTCGGATGTTTGCGGGTCGAGTGCGATATCATTTCGCCCGTGGCTTAAATCGTGAAAGTTGGCTAGGTGCGACTTATCTTCGAGAAGATCAAGGCACGAGAGACTTTGAGTTGTATGGAGCCGATGCGTTTGTTTCCCTCGGTCAGAATAGTCATGCTTTAGCAGAATATGCTCGATCGACAAATCTCTCTGATGTGCTGGGATTAGTCAGCGGGTCTGCTTATCGGTTTGAGCTAGAAAGCAAACTTTCGCAAGGCATTGATGCGCGTGCCTACTATCGTCAAGCTGATACAGGCTTTGCAAACAATGCAACGGTTAGTTTTGTTCCAGGTCAAACTCGCTATGGGACTCAACTGACAGCACAAGTTGGTAAAACGACAAATTTACGATTTCAATATGACCATGAGGATAATCGCGGCATTGCACCGCGTCCGTTAACCACACTCGAAGATCTCTTTAGTCCTCGAACAGAGCCACTCCCAGGGACACAGGTTGACAATTCGCTCACGACGATTTTGGCAGGGATTCAGCAGAAAATTGGCACAGCGGATTTCACCGTCGATTGGATTCACCGCGATCGCGAAGATCGGCTGAATTCTGGTTTGGATAGTAACTCGGATCAATTGCGATCGCGCCTCAATGTCCCGCTGACTCGCGACTTGACGTTTATTGCTCAGAATGAGACGACGCTTTCTCAAGAAACAGATGCGATTTATAGCGATCGCACGTTACTGGGTCTAAACTGGCAAGTTGTTTCTGGTATCAATGTTCAGTTAGCCCAACAATTTTTCACTCGTGGGCAATTTGAAGGACAATCGATCACTAGCTTAAATGTGATTGGCGACTATAAATTGGCGCGAGACACGACGTTGAGAGGGCGCTATACGCTCTGGGGCGGTGCGAACGATTTAACGATGCAGGGCGCAATTGGAATTAATCAAGGCATCGTGATTTCTCCTGGGTTACGGCTTGACTTAGCATACGATCGCATTTTCGGTGATTTTCTGGGTCGAAGTGCTGCTGGTTCTCGATTTGCTCAGCCTTTTGCGTTTGGGCAAGGTGCTTCGGCGCTTGGGCTGGAAAGTGGTGATAGTTATAGCGTTGGGCTTGAATACACAGGTAGCCCAGACTTTAAGGCGAGCGCTCGTTATGAGCATCGCTCGTCTTCACAGAGTCGCAATACAGTAATTTCAGCCGCAGCGGCTGGAAAAATTAGTCCTGAGCTAACCGCGTTGCTGCGATATCAGCAAGCGAATAGCGCGAATCAGACCTTGGTTGGGTTGCCAGACACAGCGAACTTGAAATTTGGTTTAGCTTATCGCAATCCACGCGACGATCGATTCAATGCCCTACTAAGGTACGAATACCGCAAAAATCCTGCGACGATTCCTGACAGTATTTTATTCAGCACTGGCACTGGCACAAAGGATCATCTATTTGGACTCGAAGCAATCTATGCCCCGGATTGGCGATGGGAATTTTATGGTAAATTTGCTCTGCGGAATAGTCGCTCTTATTTAGCAAGCGATTTAGCAGGAACAAGCACTGCAACGTTAACTCAGCTTCGAGCCACTTACCGTTTTGCAGAGCAATGGGATATAACAGGTGAGGCTCGTTGGATTCATCAAACTGCTGGATTTAGTGAAACTGGCTTAGCGATCGAAGCGGGCTACTACCTCAATCCAAATCTTCGGCTTGCCGCAGGCTATAGCTTCGGGCGTGCCCACGATCGCGACTTGACCGGATCGCGTTCTGCTGGAGGAATCTATCTTGGCTTAACCATGAAAGTGAATGAGCTTTTCAACGGTTTTGGACTCCAAAAAGTGCCGAGTCCCCAACAAACTCTCTCACAGCAGGCTAACTAATTACTCTGTCTACCCCTTTCCCAAAAGTCATGAAGTTCAATCGCCCCACCTCCTTCTCCAAGCTCTACCAGACATTTTGCTGGTTTATGGTTGCGCTGACGTTGACCTTTTTAGCCAGTTACCATCCTTTGCTGATTCCTGTTGAGCCTGCACTAGCAGCGGGAGTTTGTGCGATTCCTGGGAAAGATGGAGTCGTGAACCAGAGTACGATCGTCAACACCTACTTTCCTGGCGCACCTGACTCTTCAGCAACTGCTGGAAGTACATCGCTGTCGGTCTCTAATTATTACACCAGTGGAGCAAATACGCCGATCGCGCCGGGCGATTTGCTGATGGTGATCCAGATGCAAGATGCCACGATCGACTTTACGAATTCGCTTGCCTATGGTTCAGGAAACATTGCTGGTGGGGGAAGTGGACAAACGGCCTTAGGCGCTTCGGGTCAGTATGAATTTGTCTATGCCCAGAATTCCGTGCCCTTAAGCGGCGGCACCCTACAAATTCGAGGCGGTGGAGCTGGAGGGGGCTTAGTCAACACCTACGTTAATGCCAACCCTACATCCACGCGTGGACGCAGAACCTTCCAAGTCATCCGGGTGCAACAATATGCCAGCCTAACCCTAGCTAGCAATATCACTGTTCCTGATTGGAATGGAACTGTTGGGGGGGTTTTGGTTTTTGATGTTGCAGGTGACATGAATTTCAATAGCTTCGCCATTGATGGCACTAACAAAGGATTTAGAGGGGGATACACCCCCTCTGGTGCTTCGGGTCAAAACGTGACCACCTATGTTGCTTCAGCAGGTTCAACGGTTGGTGGCGGTAAGGGTGAAGGGATTGCTGGAACTCCTCGCTATATGTGGGATGGAATCACTGCGGTTAACCTAGGGAGCGACCAATTACCCGGCGGTGATGCAGGACGTGGCGCACCAAGTAACGGCGGTGGCGGTGGGAACGATCACAACTCTGGGGGGGCCGGAGGAGGAAACGGCGGTCGTGGGGGTACGGGTGGAATTGGCTGGCAGGGTGCAGGAGGGTCCACAGGGCTGCCGGGTGGTCAGGGGATTGGTGGTTTTCCAGTATCTAATCCTGCGACCATCGATCGCCTGATTATGGGTGGTGGTGGTGGCGGCGGTGATGCCAATGACCAACCCAATGGGGTACGAGGTGGACAAGGCGGTGGTATTGTCTTGATCCGAGCCGGTCGATTTGTGGGATCTGGAACGATTCGCTCGAATGGAAGTGATGGTGAAATCAACCAATTTAACAACAACCCTGATGGTGCAGGGGGTGGCGGCGCAGGCGGAACGATCGCCCTACAAGCGCTGCATGGCAATTTGTCAGGCTTGACGGTTGAAGCAAAAGGAGGAAATGGCGGCAATACCCTCAATGACAATGGCAATGAACATGGACCTGGCGGCGGCGGCGGCGGCGGTGTCGTTGTCTCCTACAGCCCTGGTGGAACCGTAAGTGGAGCGAATTTGACAGGAGGAGCGAACGGTCGGGCAAATAATGGAGCCGGAATTCCTCACGGTGCAACGGCGGGTACTGTGGGCGTCAGTGCCACCTTTGCACCAACCTCTTTGCCTCCGATCGAACCCGGTGCGAGTTGTTTCCCCACGCTCAATGTCACAAAATCCGAAGCTAATCCAGGAGGAGCCGGACAACGGTTTGCACCGAGTACAGCAACCTATACAATCACTGTTTCCAATACGGGTCCTGGTGGTGCAGCAGGGGTTCAGATTGTTGATCCACTCCCCGCTGGATTCTCCTATGCCTCGGGTGCCACAGCGACATTTGCAGGCGGAGCCTTGGGGTCTGCTTCTCCCACGAATTCTGGTACGGCAACGACCCCTATCTTTGGCGACTTTCTAATTCCGGCAGGTGGCAATGTTACGCTTACCTTTACCGTCAATATTGCTGCCGGAACTCCGCCTGGAACGTATCAAAATTCAGCCCAAGTTCGTTACCTTGATCCGACTCGAACCACGGCCAATCCCAATCGGCTCATTGCGCCTGCTACCTCTGCCCTTCCCGGAGCAAATACAACCTATGAAAATGGTGTTTTAGCCGGACAGTCTGTTCCCGGTTCAAACTATGATGCTGTCACTAACACGGCTGAGGATGTTGTGATCGCTGCAGTTCCGACTTCAGTGTCGGGTACGGTGTTTCATGATTATTCCGCCAATGTCGTGCTTGACAGTGACTTGGGCACTGATGTTGGTACCAATGCAGATTCGCCAAGCTTAACCGTCTATGCTATTAATCCGTCAAGTCAGGTTGTCGATAAAGCGATCGTTGCGGCAAATGGCACCTACACGCTGGCAAATGTTCCAAGCAATAGCTCGTTGACGCTGCGACTCTCTAATGATAGTAGTGCGGCGATCGGTGCAACTGCGCCTAATGTGAGTCTACCCAGTAATTGGTATTACACGGGTGAAAATGTTAATGGCACGATCGATGCCGTCATCTCTACTCTGGGAGACATTGCGATCACAACAACGACTAGCGCTCTGACCAACCAAAACTTTGGAATTCGTCAAGGCTATGTAATTGCTCCCGATCCTGCTCCTACCACTTGTAATCCTGATTACACAGGAGCTTTAACAACTGGAATCAGTTCTACGGGTGGTCAACTTTCTCCTGGAAACTTTGATCTGAACTGGTCAGTCGAGTGGCTCAATGCAAGTCTGGGAGCAATTCCCTATGCGCCTGCTCGTCCAGTTGGACCCATGCCTGCGGTTGTTGTTGGAAATTTAGCCCCAGGCGCATGGATCAATGAGCCATCGAATGCTCGATGGATTAGTTATCCGTTCCGCCTGTCGAACAATAGCAATGGTAATCATCAAAACGCGGATCTGGATGGGATTGTCGGTGAGATTGCGACCCCCGGATCGTATACAGGCACGTCAGACACGATCCGTCTCAAGTACACAGCGAGTGTTACTTTGCCTGCAAATGCAAACGCAATTAGCGTCTCTTTACCGATTGGGGTTTCAGTTGACAACCAATTTGTGAGCGTTAGAGTCAATGGTGTAGAAAATCTATCGCCTTTGCCAGCACAAGATCCGCAAACAGAAGATTATCGTGCGACGCGAACTGTCAATATGACCCAAGGTTGGCAGCCAGGAGTCAATATCATCGAAATCATCACAGATTCAGGATCACCTTTGACAGGTTTTTTCCTAAGAGTAGAGGCTGCGACAATTCAGGTCTGTGCTTCACCTAATGTATCTGTTGTAAAACGCATTACAGCGATTAACGGTCTGACGAGCACTCAAGGCGGAGACAATCTGAGCTTATATAAAGATGAGGCGAGTAATCCCTACGACGATAATACGATTACGATTCCCACTCAGCCAAATCCCACCGATCCACCCAAAGATACAGATAAATGGCTAAATCTGAGCACTTTCCTAGTAGGAGGAACGAACGGCGGATTTACCAAACCCGGTGATGAGCTTGAGTATACGATCTACTTCTTATCCGCAGGAGACGGAGAAGCTCAAAACGTTCTCTTCTGCGATCGCGTTCCCACGAATGTCACATTTAATCCGACTGCATTTAACACAGGCGTGCCTGCTGATCCAAATGGAATCAGTACAGCAAATCGCGGCATTGTAGTGAATGTTGGAGGCAATAGCCTAGCACTAACAGGTGTTGCCGATGGCGATCGTGCTCGCTATTTTCCACCCGGAGTTGAACCTAGCTTGGTTCCTGAATTCAGCGGAATTAATTGTAATGGAGCCAATACTAATGGTGCAGTGGTTGTCAATTTAGGCAATTTGAACAGCGCAACGGCTCCAGGTGTCCCTGCTGATTCTTACGGGTTTGTTCGCTTTCGAGCAAGGGTGAAGTAGGCGAATCCAGCACATTTGACGGGAAGATAGGGGATAAGCTGCATCTGAGTTCTCCCCCTTCTCCACTCGAATGTGCTGGACAGATTAAATTTATAATCCTTAGGAAAATGGCAAGAGGAGGTCAATGATCTTAATTGCAATAAAAGGCGCAACAATGCCACCCAAGCCATAAAGCAATATATTGCGTTTGAGCAGTTGATCCGCTGTCAAAGGGCGGAATTTTACCCCTTGTAGAGCTAGTGGAATTAAAGCAGGAATAATCAGTGCGTTGTAGATCAATGCTGACACGATCGCTGATTGTGCGCTTTTGAGTCCCATAATATTCAATGCTCCAATCCCCGCCGAAGCAAACAGTGTAGGGATAATTGCAAAATACTTGGCGATATCATTCGCGATCGAGAACGTCGTCAATGCACCTCTAGTCATGAGAAGCTGCTTTCCGATCGTGACCAAATCGATCAACTTGGTCGGATCAGAATCCAAATCCACCATATTTGCCGCTTCTTTTGCTGCTTGAGTTCCAGAGTTCATTGCTAAACCGACATTCGCCTGTGCTAGAGCCGGAGCATCATTTGTGCCGTCTCCTGTCATTGCAACGAGCTTTCCCTGCGATTGTTCTTCGCGAATTACATGGATTTTGTCTTCGGGCGTTGCTTCTGCAATAAAATCATCGACTCCTGCTTCTTGAGCAATCACTGAAGCCGTAATCCGATTATCTCCAGTCAGCATAATTGTTTTCACACCCATGCGGCGCAACTGATCAAACCGCTCTCGAAGTCCTGGTTTGACAATATCCTTGAGATAAATCACGCCATAGATTTCATCATCTTGGCAAACCCCGAGCGGCGTTCCGCCTAACCGTGAAACTCTTTCATAGGCTTGCTCTAGTTCCGAAGAAATCTGACCACCCCTAGAACGTACAAAGCCCCGAATCGCTTCAATCGCTCCTTTTCGGGCTTCTCGCCCATTCGGAAGGTTGGTGCCACTCATACGAGTTCGAGCCGAAAACTCTACCCCGCTCGCATTGTCCAAATCGAAGTCTAGTCTTGCTCGATTTTGTTCTGCTAATTGCACAATCGATCGACCTTCTGGCGTTTGATCAAACACGCTTGCAGCAAGAGCGACTTGAGCCATTTCCTCGATCGAATGACCATGAATTGGAATAAGCTGTGCTGCAAGGCGATTTCCTAAAGTGATTGTTCCAGTTTTATCTAGCACCAATGTATTGATATCACCGCAAGCTTCAACGGCTCGTCCTGAAGTTGCAATGACATTAAATTGAGCGACTCGATCCATTCCCGCAATCCCGATCGCACTTAACAATCCCCCAATCGTGGTTGGAATCAAAGCAACTAACAATGAGATCAAAATTGCGACACTCGTACCTGCTCGTAACTGATTTGCAGCAGTCACATCTTCAATGCCTCTTGCAACGGAGTGAACTAGAGGGGAGAGCGTCGAAACCACAATCAGAAAGACTAACGTCAGAACAGCGAGGAGAACAGTGAGTGCAATTTCATTCGGAGTCTTCGATCGCTCTGCACCTTCAACCAGCGAGATCATACGATCGATAAATCCCTGCCCTGGATCAGAAGTAATTCTCACTACTAACTCATCCGAAAGTAGCCTTGTCCCCCCTGTTACTGAGCTTGAAATATCTGTTCCAGGTTGTTTCAAAACGGGAGCAGATTCGCCTGTAATCGCTGATTCATCAACTGATCCGAGTCCTTGAATCACTTCGCCATCTGCCGGAATCAGATCGCCTGCAACGACTCGAACTTCATCGCCTTTGCGTAAGCTTGTCGAACTCACTTCTTGCACTGTGCCGTTGATGATTTTTTTCGCGATCGTATCTGACCGCGTTGCTCTCAATGCATCTGCTTGAGCTTTCCCCCGTCCTTCTGCGATCGCTTCCGCAAAGTTAGCAAAGAGCACAGTAAAAAGCAGAATCACTGTGATCATGCCATTCAGCAATCGCTGTTGAGTCAGATCAGCTTGAATCGTTCCAAATAGATTCGGATCAAGAGTCACCAGTAAAGTCACGATCGTTCCGACCCAAACGATAAACATCACCGGATTTCGCACCGCAACACGAGGATCGAGCTTCACAAATGCGCCTCGAATCGCTTGCTGATACATCCTTTTGCGAGCAGTATTTCTCTTCATGACTCACCCTCTTCCAATTTGGAACGCTTCGGCAACACATCCTAATTCCAGGCTAGAGAAGAATGCCAACGCATTGAGACTTAAAATAACACTCCTGTAAGCAAGTCTGTATCGAGGCTTCGAGGCGCATTTGTGGCGTGTAGCGCTCGGCTGTTGAGCGAATGCGATAAAATCAGCAATCGTAGATGCAGCGCGTCAATGCAAGTTATTTTTACCGCTTCTCCTGAGTTTGCTCAAACTGCACTGGCTGAGCTTCAGAGAATCGATCGTCAATCCAAATTTCTCCACTGGCTCGATCAAGGCATCGGATTGATCGAACTAAATGAAGTAACTTTCTCTGCACTCGCTTCCCAAATCACAGCAACTAAAGCTGCATTCATTCGGCATCTCTGCCCAGTGATGGAGGTATTGCCCGTCGAAAGGTTGCAAAGCGCGATCGCATCTCAAATCCCCTTGTTCGATCGCACTCAATCCATATCTGTGCAGATTCGCTCAAATACTAAAGCGATTAATCGTACTGAGCTAAGACACCTTTTAGTTGACGATTTAGTAGCAGCAGGCTTAACCGTAGCTGTTAAAGATCCAGTGCAAATTATTTCGATTTTCTGCGATTCTTCAAAGTCTTATCTCGGGTTCTCCAATGCCACTGGAAATCTGAGTAATTGGGCAGGTGGAATGCATCGGTTTGCTCATGAAGATGACCAAATTTCTAGAGCAGAATTTAAGTTACTAGAAGCGATCGCAGTATTCAATCTCACGCTCCCAACTCAGGGACTCGCGCTGGATCTAGGTGCAAGCCCTGGCGGGTGGACAAGGATTCTAAGAAAGCTCGGTTTATCCGTTGTTGCCGTTGATCCGGGAAATCTCGCTGACTCGCTGCAATCTGATCCGAAAGTTTCGCACTATCGCCAACTGGTGCAGCAGTATGTCCCAACCTGTCGCGATCGCTTTGATCTGATCGTGAATGATATGCGAATGGATGCAGTGGATTCTGCAAAAAATATGATTGCTGCGAGTCCAGTCCTCAAAGCTGGAGGACTCGCAGTGATGACGCTTAAACTCCCGAGTAAAGGTGTAAAGGGAGTGATTAATCAAGCGATCGCGATTCTGGAAAACCAGTACGAGATCATTGGGATTAGAAATCTGTTTCACAATCGTCAAGAAGTTACGGTCGTGATGCAGTCTTTGGCAAAGTGAGAATAAAAGCAGTTTGACCCATCTGACTTGCGTCCAGTTTGAGATCACCCTGATGTGCTCGCACAATCTCGCGCGCCAAACTCAAGCCCAATCCAATCCCTTCGACTTTGCGAGTTCGAGCCGGATCACCCCGATGAAACCGATCAAAAATACGATCGCGATCCTGTACTGGAATCCCTTTAGAAGCATTCGCGATCGTCACTTGAATGGCAGTCTGACTTTGCCCGGCTCGAATCCGAATCCACCCCTTTTCAAGGTTGTACTTAATCGCATTACTTAAGAGATTCTGCAACACTTGTTTGAGCAAATCACGATCGCCTTGAACACTTAACCCCGGAGCAATATCAGACTGCACAGTCAAATGTGGTGCTAATAGCTCAATGTCTTCTAGCATTTCAAACAACAGTTCGGACAAATTCACTTTCACGCGATACAAGCTCATCTGCCCCGCATCAGCTAGGGAAAGTAAAAGTAACTTTCGCATGATGCTACTGAGTCGGCGTACCTCATCTAGTAAGCTACTTAATCGCTGCTGTACTTCTGAGCCAGGTTCTACTTGCTGAAGCGATCGCTCTAATTCACCTTGTAAAATTGTCAACGGAGTTTTGAGTTCATGAGCGGCATCTGCACTAAATCGAGAGGCTTGCAGAAAGCTCCGCTCCAACCGTTCTAGCATTTGGTTAAAGACTTGAATCAGTTGCACAAATTCAACATCAGTTGTGCCGATGGGAATGCGTTGATCGAGTCCAGTTACAGTGACTTTCCTTAGTGATGTAGAAAACTTTTTGCTGTCTCACGATGAGAACGTGGTGACTTTGGAGAATAGAATCCTTTGATTTAAACGATCGCGCTTACTTTGAGAAGCACATGCCGTCGGTGGACTCCGACGTGGCAGAGGCTGAAATCGGGGCAAGGGTTGACCCAAATGACGAAGTTGTTTGAGATAGCGCAAACCAAGTTGCAGAAAACTCAAGCCTCGCTCTGGATGGGAATCGAGCCGTTTGCGTTGACCGCAACGCACGAGCAAAAAGCCTAAAACCAAAGCAATCAGCGTTGCCATATCGAGCAGCATGAACAGACGGGTAAGCCCTGTGGCATCGCGTAAATGAGAGCCAATGATGTCAAAGGCAGCAGATTTGTAGTCTTTAATGTGCGGTTCAATTCCGCCAAAGCGATGACCATAGCGCTCAAACGTCTGTAATGAAGGGGGTTGGCTACTGAGGACAGCCCAAGGCTCTTGTCCCCCTGGCAGTGTAGCAGTGGCGAGATGGCAGGGGATGTCTTCGAGAATTGTCACGTTCGGGAACAAGTAAGCCTGCTCGACTGGAGACAGCAATTGAGCAACAGACTGCGATACACCGGGAGCGAGGGTAATCGTGAGATTGCTTTTAGCCCGAATCAACCAGTCCCATGCGTGTCGATTGCACCACCGCATCAGTTCGCCATGCTCAAAGCCACGGTCTGCCAGCAGCGTCACCCGACAATCAGAGGGCAACAGGCTGAAAACTTGCTCTAAGACAGGAAGATAAGCTTCAAAAGCAACTGTTGCACTGCCATGTTCCAAAACCATCTGAGCTAAGGTGAACGAGCGTCCACCCCAAACAAAGCAGACCCCAATCCAACAGAACTGATCCCACAACACACTGGTATCGAGCGTCAGCAGCAAGTCTGTCCCGGCAAAGGCACAGAGCAATTGCTGCAATAATGGAACATAGAAGGTTTCAGCATTGACCTGCGGATTGGTCAGTAAGTAATTCAAGCGAGCATGGTGACTGCGGGCGGTACAACCGCGATGGCTCAAATAGGGCAACCAATGATTCAAGCAGGCGCTCTCGGATTGTAGAATTGCAGCAACCGCTTCGGATACGCCCTCTAAGTGCCGTTGGTCACGCGGTTGAATCCATTGACGGAATTGGTCGATTAGTTCACGATACAGATGGGGCAGTTGCATGAGATTGTTTTTGTGTAGGAACTTAAGCCTCTCACAATTTGCCCCGCCCAAGCCATTCTTGTCTCACATGAGACTCTCGATAAATCAGACGTTTCAGGACTTTTCTACATCACTAAGGTGACTTTCTGAATCACGCCCGTTAATTGTCGAACGGGACGAAGCGCCCGACCTGCGACAATCCACGCACCCCCTGCGACGAGAAGTAACATGCCTGGAATTGAGATCAGAAAGATATTGCGAATCCCGTCCATTTCTTGATCGATCGCGTGTAAGTTGATCGCGATCGCGACTTGAGTCTCTGGAAAGTTAAGCGCTCCGATTCGCCAAGTTCCTGTTGGCGTTTGTCCAGTCACAAGCTGCGGGCGAGGTGGAATCGGTCGAATAGGTGGGAGTTCTCGTCGAGGAGGCGCAGGTGGAGCAAGCTGAAGATTCCGCCGCAAGAGTTGGTCTAATGTCTGATCGGACAATGCGGCGCTTTGATAGCGTGGGTTTCCTTCTGAATCGAGCACTAACAGTCCTATTTTTGGATCATCCTCGAAGAAACGTTGTTCACGATCGCGCGGGCGACCAGCTCGCATCAGTTGATTGAGCAGATCTGCATCTAATCGATTTACTTTCGCGCTGTAAATCTGTATCCAAGAGATTGCCCCAAATCCAAGCAGTGCGATGCCTGCAAGGGTCGCCGAGAGTAATGCAATCCGCAGCCGAAAAGAACGAATTTTCATCATTCAGGCTTGCGAAATCGATAGCCCACACCGCGAATGCTCTCAATCCAAACGGCTTGATCCAGCGGTTCTATCTTTCTGCGAATTCTTTGAATGCAGACATCAACCACATTTGTATTCGGATTAAAATCGTATCCCCAAACATGCTCTAAGATTTGAGTCCGAGTAAACACTTGTCCGGGAGAACGCATAAGATATTCCAGTAAATTAAACTCTCGGCTCGTTAGCTCGATCACCTGTTGATGACACGTGACTTCGCGCGTGATGCGATCGAGCTTTAAGGTTCCGACGGATAGTAAGTTCTGCCGTTCTCCAACGCTCCGCCTGACCACAGCATGAATTCGTGCCCCTAATTCTTCGACAAAAAAGGGCTTAGCGATGTAATCATCGGCTCCAAGGTTCAATCCTTGTAAGCGATCGTCGAGTTCATTTCGCGCAGTGAGTAAAATCACGGGCACATTTCGCCCTGCACTTCGCAACTGTTTTAGAATCGCTAATCCATCTTTTCCTGGAACCATGATGTCCAGCACAATCACATCATAATCATTGTGAAGTGCCTGCATATAGCCATCATCGCCGTTGTCGAAATAGTCCACTACAAACCCTTGTTCTTTCAGACCAGCCCGAACAAAGTCAGCAATCTTGATTTCGTCTTCGACAAATAGAACGTTCACGGCTATGTTATGTGACTCGAATCTTTTTATTCTAGGCTCAATTTCTCCAAGCAAAAATGACAAAACTGTAATTTAGAAAACGGGTGGTTTGTCATTTTACCGAGCTGAATTAGAACAGTAACCGTTTAGAGGTAGCGCGATGAGTCTTCGTAAAATTTTAGCAACAACGGCAATTTCTGTTCTTGCTGGCACAGTAGGGGTAGGTGTGATGAGTTCTCTAGCAACAGCTCATCCAGTCCGCCAGATTGCTCAAGCTTCCCAATCTCCCAATGATCAGCAATCTCCCAATGGTCAGCAAGAAAGACAGCGCCGTCCCCGAATTGATTTCGCTGCTGCTGCTGCGAAATTGAATGTCACTGAACAGCAACTCAAAGATGCACTCGGTGTGTCTGCCAATCCGCCTGCTCAAGGACAACGCCCGCCGCGTCCTAACTTCGCTGCTGCTGCTACAAAATTGAATGTAAGTGAGCAACAACTCAAAGACGCACTCGGTGTACCTGCTAATCCACCCAGTCAAAGACAACGCCCGCCGCGTCCTGACTTCGCTGCCGCTGCTGCGAAATTGAATGTGAGCGAGCAACAACTCAAAGACGCGCTTGGTGTTCCACCCCATCGCCAACACGATCGCTCTAACCAAAATCAATAATTGATGGTGTAGCAGGATCTCTCATTGAGATCCTGCTGAACATTGTTTTCTATCTACCGCTCAGATTCTACCCATGCAAAGGTTTCTCAAAGCTCAATTCAGTCGTCGGACTGCCTTGATTGTTCTACGATCGACTGCTACTGCGCTTTTAGTGGGCTGTCTTCCCAGGCGAATGAGTTCTGCACAATCTTCGCCTCCGGCTTGTACGGTTCGACCGCAACAAACAGAAGGCCCCTATTTTGTCGATGAAAAGCTAAATCGCTCTGATATTCGCTCCGACTCGAAAAGTAGCGCAGTCAAAGCAGGGGTTCCCCTGCAACTAAAGCTCAATATTGTTCAGGTCAGCGATCGCAGTTGTACACCCATTTCAAACGCGATCGTTGATGTTTGGCACTGTGATGCAGAAGGCATTTACTCTGATGTTCGCGATCGCCGTTCTGATACAACGGGTCAGAATTTTCTCCGGGGTTATCAAACCACTGATGCGGCTGGAAATGTTGAATTTCTAACAATCTATCCAGGCTGGTATCAAGGTCGAACTGTGCATATTCATTTCAAAGTTCGTACTCCAACGGGGGCAGAATTTACGTCCCAACTGTATTTTGACGATGCGCTCACGGATCAAGTTCATGCAGGGCTTCCCTATGCCAGCAGAGGACAGAGATCGATCAAGAACGCCGAAGACGGGATCTTTCAAGAGGGTGGGAATCCGCTCCTGCTGTCTCCGACTAAAAACACTCAAGGCTATGCTGCAACCTTTGAGATTGGACTACAAACTGCGTAAAGCGCGACATTAGTATGGCTTGAGGACTTCCCAATCAATCGTTTATTCCGAGAATGTCGCTCGACTTAAATCCTGGACTGAGGTATATGCATTCAAAATGAGAAAGGCTTTAATTATCGCTGCCGATGCGGCTTTGGGATCGGCTCTAACAAACTGGCTCGCTTTAGATGAATTTGAGACGATAGTGGCTTGGGATAGTTTTATTGGCTTGAGACTTGCCCAGGATCACCAACCCGATCTGATTCTTTGTGATGTGAGTATGCCAGAACTCGATGGCTTTGGCATTTTGGATGAATTGCAGATCAATCCAGCAGAAAAGAAACCTTGGATTGTGCTGATTGGGCAATCTGATGATGCTTCACGGGCGTTTGCTGCCGGGGCAAATGGTTTTCTGTTCAAATCGATGGCATTGAGCAATGTGTTGCGATCGATGCAGTCATACACTTGCAAAATCCAGCAAGATTCTGAGCCAAAATAACGAAACCTCCCTTGTTGACGGAACAGGGGAGGCTGTCAAATAGATATTCAATTGCCGCGGAGAATATCGATTTTGAAAAAAATTCTAAGCTTGACGTGAGTAGTACTCAACGACCAGCAGTTCGTTGATCTGAAGTGCGACCCACTCCCGATCGATGACACCATTCACCTTACCCGTCATCTTGTTCTTATCGAATTCTAAGTGACTCGGTAAGTTTGACAATCCTGGATATTGCAGGTTTGCTTCGACTAATTTGCGAGAGCGATCGCGATCACGAACTGCAACTACATCACCCGGACGACAGTTGTAGCTTGCGATATCTACAACTTTTCCATTCACAGTGACGTGACCATGATTGACCAACTGACGTGCGCCGGGAATTGTCGGAGCCATGCCCAGACGGAAGACGGTATTATCCAACCGCATTTCCAACAATTGCAGCAGCACTTGTCCGGTTGAACCTGCTGCACGACGCGCTTTACGCACATAGCGAAGAAGCTGCTTTTCGCTCACACCATAGTTAAAGCGGAGCTTTTGCTTCTCTTCCAAACGCACTGCATATTCAGAGCGCTTTTTACGGGCTTGCCCATGTTGTCCAGGCGGATAAGCCCGACGAGCAGATTTACGGGTTAGTCCAGGCAGTTCTGTTCCCAGACGACGAACAATTCTAAGGCGTGGACCTCGATATCGCGACATTGAAAGTTCCTCGTTTGACTCGAAGATTTAAACAACTTTTCTAGTATAGGTTGCCTCACGGCGTTTTAGATCGAATTTGTGTGACTAAATGCACAATTTCCGGCAAGATTAATTTTTCCATCGCCAGCTTGACGGCATTTGAAGATCCAGGCAGTGAAAAAATCAATTTGTTCGCAGATACGCCTGCGATCGCTCTCGATGCCATCGCTCTTGAGCCAATCTCTGCATAGCTCAGTGCCCGAAAAATTTCCCCAAATCCGGGCAGTGTCTTTTCTAATAATTGCTCGATCGCATCGCACGTCGTATCTCTCGGTGCGATCCCAGTTCCTCCGTTGAGAATGACGGCATCGAGTTCGGGTAAATTCGCAAGTTGATGACGGATCACATCCGGCTCATCCGGCACGATCGCATAATGCGCGATCATATGTCCTGCATGGGTTAAAAGCTGTTGAATCAGTTGACCACTGCGATCGGTTTCAGCAGTTCGAGTGTCGCTGACCGTGATGACAGCACATGAGACTGCGATCCCGCCAGAGTCAGGATGAGGCTGATGAGACATGAAGTAAAAAAGCTAAGTTCAATCTGCCGTTAGGTTTCGACTTCGCTCAACTCCCGATCTTCGGGGGCTGAGCGTTAAACGGAGCCGAACCGTATTGGATGAGCATTTTGCCGATCGACTTATGATTTGGTGAATCCTAAATCATTTGATTCAGCGTAGCGATCCATAAACCGCATGAAGCGATCCCATGCTTCTACCGATTTCATCACATACAGCGCTTCTAAGGCAGCAGGCTGACCATTAATAAATTTTGCTTTCACTTCACGAGTGACCAGTTCGCCTTCCTCATCAATCATGTACATGCCCGTGATGCTATCTGTATTCTCAGCCTCAAGCGCTTTCGGTTTTTCAAAGATAAAGGTTGCAGTCCCGTTTGACCCGTCTTTCGATCGAGTTAAGCGAACATCGGGAATCACTTCTTCTGCAATGCCTTTTGCAAATTGAATTTCTGCCATGATTTTTTCGTGCGATTTACTTCTAGATAGATTTTCTCTATTCTCCCATCTTTGCGGAACGTTACAAAATCTCTCATTTTACCGATTGACTCGCAACCAAATTTCTAAAGTCACGAGTAACCACAGTTTCAATCCGTAGCGATGCCAGACTTGTCCGCGATAGTCGAGCCAATCTTTAACGATCGCTTGATTGATATACGGTGCAATTTCAGCCTTGCGGTCTAACAATAATGCTCTGGCTCGTCGTCGCCAAATGTTGCGAAACCATTGCTGCATCGACATGATCATGCCGCTTTTCGGACGATTCACAATCACATCGGGAAGCAAATCTGCCACTGCTGCTTTCAATACAGCTTTTTCTTCTGCTCCTGCCAGTTTGTACTGGGGCGGAATCTGTAAGCTCAGTTCCACCATGCGCGGATCAAACAACGGCGATCGACCTGTGATTCCCGCTGCTGCGGTTAACGCATTAACTTTGGTCAAAATGTAGTCCGCACCTTTGAACTTGAGATTGAGTAACATCAATCGATTTAGATAAGCTACAGGTGCATTCAGATCAGCTTCAAACACCGAAGGAGCCTGTGAGATCGCGGCATAAACCTCCGGCTTCAACAAGGTCGGCAAGTCTGAAAAACATTTTTGAAACGAAGTCAGATAAGCCTCAACATCACGTTTACTCCCACCAGAGCCATAAAGCTGATTTAACAACATTGGCTTATTCTTCGGACCCGCGAAACAGGGATCGCCGCCTTCTCCATTCAGCACGACATTCACCGATTCTTTCGCCGCGCGCGCCAGTACCAAATTCGGAACCGTCAGCCCTTCCCCAATCGGATCATCCAAACTTGCTAACGTTTCCGGTAACATCTGCCAAATCATCTCTGGCGAAATCTCTAAAATATGATGCTGAGTGTGACAATGTTTGGCGACGAGATTGGCAAACTCTAACTCACTGGGATACGGTGCGCCAAAGTGAATCGAGTACGTATGCACCGCTCGATCGTGTAATTTTGCAGCAAGTGCCGTCACACAGCTTGAATCAATCCCACCCGAAAGAAATGCCCCAACTGGCTCTCCCGACGGCAACATTTCCTCAATTAAGCCTTCGAGCAGCGATCGTACTTTTTGCCCATGCCATTCGAGCGATGCATCTGGGTTGTGAATTTGCTCTTGCGGCGACCAATAAATTGTTTCTTCCTGAAAATTCCGATACGTTCCGGGTCGTACCTCGCGCACCTGCTGCCACAAGGTCTGAGATCCAGGCACAAAGGCACAAGAAAGATAATCTCGCAGTGCGACTAAATCCAACTCACGCGAATGATAAGCATTCAGCGATCGCAATCTCGGCGAAATCCAGCGAGTTTCACCAGTTCGCGTGTAGTAAAGCGTCTTCTGACCCACACGATCGCGAATCATCCAAATTTGTTGAAGTTGGCGATCCCAGACGACAAAGGTTTTATCAAGCCGATCGAGCGATTCAAATCCTGTCCATTCGCAATCTTCACCGATCACGACATAGCTTTCACCAACCGAAAAAGGTGCATCGACGATCGCAATTCCCGCTTCTTTCCAAGTAGCTTGAACCGACTCAACGTTCCCAACTGCGATCGTCCACGACATAAGCGATTCACCTGAAAAAATATCCCCTCTTCATCATGAAGAGGGGATATCTGAAGATTAAATCACAGTTATTCACGTTTCGAGGCTGTGATACCTCTCGGATACTCTCGACCGTTCTCGATCGCACAGCGTTAGTCTTTCTTATTCTTCTTCTTAGAACGACGGCGCTGCATTAGAGCGGCAAACCCAACGGCTGCACCTGAACCCATGATGGTCAACGGTTCGGGAATCGGCTCACCGCCGCCACCGCCACCGCCGCCACCGCCGCCACCGACAGCACCACCGCCGCCGCTGTCGCCGCTATCCCCACTCAAACCGACCGCTAAGCCCGCGATCGCACCTGCGCCTAACAAGGCTGGCAACAAGAACGAACCGCCCGACGCAGTAGGCACAGCGGCAACAGGCAACTGACCCACAGGTGTGCCACCCGGACCGACTGGAGAAACCACTGGTGGAGGCTCACCTCCCCCAACCGGACAAGCTGTATCCCGCATCCGCACAATGAAATCGTCATAATCTCGATCCTGTGCATCCCGGTTGCGAACAATCCTAGAGCCAGTATCATCCCAGCCCAACGTCATGCCGCCTGATTCACACAGAGAATTGATGTTCCCCGTAAATTTTACGTGCTGTTCAGAATTGGGGTTCAAGCTATCCGTGGAATACAAAAGCCCAGTCGGTCGCCCGTTATATGAAGACTCTAGATAAAACACGTAATCATTATTCGGCTGAAACGTGTATTGCTTGCTCGGTTCAGGAACCGCATTCCCAGGAGTGCCTGGAAAATCTAACTCACTTCCCGCGTCATCAATTTTGGTCGATGGGCGGAAAATTGTGTCTGGACTATCAGCAGGCTTTGTTTCGACCAAGAGAGGAGTTTTTTCCTTCGTGGTTAGGTTGATGACACCAAAGGTAGATTGGTAAGCACCATGCGACTCAACAAATTCTGATTGCAAGGTTGTGTTTTTGTTCGCCCGAATGCCTTCGTTCCCGATCGACATATCAGCAGCGCGTGCAGGCAGCACTAAACTACTCGTCAACCAACCGAGCGAAAGACCAAATGCGATCGAGGAAATCCGGCGATGCGGACGATTCGATTTCAGGTTCTCCTCTGGAGAACAGCAGGATGAAGGCTGTCTCCTCACACACTTGCTTGAGGTGGAAATATCTTCTGGCACCATCTAAAGCTGAACTCTACGAAAGGACTGAATAAACTAACCTCTGGCGCACCCATTTTATTACACTCAAGCAATTTATTACACTCAAGCAATAAAACAACCGATCTCAAAGCGATTCAGACAGAATCTCCCTAGCTTGGTTGGTGAGAGCGCAATTATTATGTTCCGCTAAGCATAAAAATCTTTGAGCAGAATCCACATCAATCCTACGGGAGATCAGATCTGATTTAAGGATTATGCCGCTGGAACTATCCAAGTCAATTCTGAGTAGTTAATAAGAACCATGTGCCAAAACTAAGCAGAACCCAAGCTTTCTGAAACCATTTCGCCAGCTGAAATTGAACATTTCACCCTGGATCTCAATGAATTACCCTGCACTGCTTAAAGTTGAGATTGGCATACTGTCAATAGTTTAGGGAGATCCGAATGCGATCGCATCTGTCAATCGATAGGCATTGATAGATTTTTGTTGAATCGGAATCTAGTTGTGCGGGTGATAATTTGAAGAGATTACGTTTGAGGAGACGAAATTAAAATTATGGATAAAATTCAAGCGCAATTTGCGAAGCTGTGGAAGTTGCTGACTGCACCTGAAACATTTGATACCTACAAGTCAGCAGTGGTCATGACTTGGATCATCATCAAAGAAACGGCATTGCTGGTTTGGCTAGTGCTTTGCCTCGTATTAGTATTTGCGGACTGGTTCTGGAAAATTTCTGTGGGAGCCGGACGAAGTACACGCGCCTGGTTTAATGGGCTAGAAGGTTCGAGCGAACAGATTGCCTCTGAGACGGGAAGAGCACTCCTGAACGCAGGCAAGTCAAGTTTAGATTACACGCTCAATCAGGCAAGAGCACAGTTAGGATTTGAGATTCCGGCTCCTGCACCCGCAAAGGTTGAGCCTGTCAAAGCTGAACCTGTCAAAGCTGAACCTGTCAAAGCTGAACCTGTAGTAGCGGCTCCCAATCCAGTCGTGACTAAGGCGGAAGCGATCGCAGACGAGTAGAGGGATAGGGAGAGATAGGGAGATAGAGAGATTATTCCTGTCTCTCCCATCTAATGTCACGACGAAGTGTAACGATTTGTCAAGCAAAATGAGAACTTCCTCTTTCGCATCGTCCCCGAAAGTCGGTACACTACAAAGTGAATTCTGAGATACCGCAATATAAACATGAGCGTAGTTAGCCAAGTTATCCTACAAGCCGACGACGAGCTTCGTTATCCAACGAGCGGCGAATTGAGTGGCATAAGAGAATTTTTTCAAACCGGAGAGCAACGGACTCGAATCGCCGCGACTCTGTCTGAAAGTGAGAAAAAGATTGTTGAGCAAGCGAGCAAATTGTTGTGGCAGAAGCGTCCTGATTTCATTGCCCCGGGCGGCAACGCTTATGGCAATCGGGAGCGGGCGCTATGTTTACGCGATTATGGCTGGTATTTGCGATTGGTAACGTATGGGGTACTGGCCGGCAGTACTGACCCGATCGAGAAGATTGGGGTGATCGGGGCGCGGGAAATGTATAACGCGCTCGGTGTTCCGGTTCCTGGAATGGCGGAAGCAATCCGCTGTTTGAAGGAAGCTTCTCTTGGTTTGTTAAACAATGAGGATGCAGCAGCAGCAGCTCCTTATTTCGACTACATCGTTCAAGCAATGTCATAGAGACACTGGAAGTTTTTGAGTTCCCCGCTGTTTGCGGAGATGCGGTAGAGTTTGCGGCATTTCTGAAAACAGCGGGGAATTTGTTTTTAAATTATTCCGAAATTTTACGGAACCCATTGGGAGAAAGATTTATGAATACAGCAGAAGTGTTGCAGTTTTGGTTTGGAGAAACGCTCGAGCGGCGGGAGGCTTGGTTTAAGAAAGATCCTGCCTTTGATGCAGAGATTCGCTCCCGGTTTCTCTCACAGTATGAACAAGCGGCTTTAGGCGAATTGGAGGATTGGATGAATGCGGCTGAAAGCAGTTTAGCGTTAGTGATTGTGCTGGATCAGTTTCCGAGAAATATGTTCCGAGGAACGCCGCGATCGTTTGCCACCGATGCAAAAGCGTTACAAGTGGCTCAATGTGCGATCGCTCAGGGGTTTGATCAGCACCTCCCACCGATGCAGCGCTTCTTTTTCTACCTGCCGCTAGAACACAGTGAAAATCTGGATGACCAAAATGAATCGGTGCGCTTATATGAGCCTTTCAGGGATATTCCTGAATTAGCAGATACGTACGACTATGCCATCCGGCATCGCGATGTGATTGCACGATTTGGACGGTTTCCCCACCGCAATCTAATCCTCAATCGACCTTCGACCCCCGAAGAACTTGAGTTCCTGAAACAGCCTGGATCGTCCTTTTAAGACCTTTTCGAGTAGAGAATCTGTATGAATATTGCTGCTGAAACGATCCCAACTCTTGAGCAAATTAATCAAACTAAATCTGCGATCGACGCGCATATTGCGAGCCTGAATCAGCACCCTGATCGGCGAGAAGGGGCAATGCCGTACTATTTGTTTCATGAACCTGGAAGACCGATTCGCGGCACAGTCATGATATTCCACGGATTCAGCGCAAGACCCCATCAGATGTGGCGTTTAGCAGATTATCTCTTTCAGAATGGCTTTAATGTATATCAGCCTTCGATCGCAGGACATGCCTTGATGTATCCCGATCGCAACTGGGCGCAAGTCGATCTCAAACCTGAATATGCAGAGCCGCTCAAAGACAAAGTTCAGAAAGATCCGGTACTGCAAACTTTTCTCCAAAATTTTGCGCATAATCCAACGGCAACCCGTCCAGGGTTTATGCAGCAAATGGGATTGATCGCCCGCTTATTGCTGATCGAACCGCAGTTGTTAGATATTGTGAAATCCTTGGAATCGAATAATGATCCTGATTTCGATCGCTATTTCACGTCTTCGCATTTGCGCTATCTGACTGAAGCTCAGGCGAGATTCGCAGAATTAGATGCGATGCCGGGAGCCATTTTCACAGTAGGTTTATCCGTTGGAGGCGCGGTAGCTCTGGGCTTGGCAGCATCGCGACCTGAGCGGGTGCGTGGAGTGGTCGCGTATGCACCGTTGCTGAAGATTTATGGAGAACAGCGGCGGCGATATGTGAATTTAGCAGGTCCTTTGGATATTAGTGAGTTGGGCTGGGATGAGAAGTTGCGGTTTCCAGTCGGCTGTTTGACCGCTGCCGATCGCTTTGGCTCTCAAGTCGTGATGAGTGATGAATCTGTGCGATCGCTGTCGAATATTCCGACGTTTTTAGTCCTGACTGAGAATGAAGATGCAGCGGATATTGAGACGAGCCAGGATTTTTATCAGCGGATTGGAGGAGAGGGAGAAGGGCATCGGTTCTTCTTATATCCGAGTGAGGATTTAGTGCCACATCCGATGGTTGATCCAACTGAGGTCAGCCAGAACATGAGTAATCGATTTTGGCAAAGTTTGTATCAGGAGACGTTCCGATTTTTGACGACTGGGCGGGCGAATATGACGAATCTGGGTCGGATTGAGCAAGATCCAGGTTTACCGATCGTGCCTGGAGTGTAGCAATTCTGCGGGAATTCTTCCAGGATTGACGTTTTCTCTGACTCAAAGATTTCTAACGGATAGGTGTCCACATTCGATCGAGTGAGTATCATGAATTACTTTCTCGTATTCCTGGAATTGTCTGTTTCGTGTTTGTTTCAGACCCAATAGCATTTATCACAAAGCTCTGACGTTATGGTTCAAGTAAACTCCCCTGTTCTTTATGTCAATCCTGCAAGCGGCAATGATAGCGCTGCTGGAACTCAAGCCGCTCCCCTCAAAACAATCGCCCGCGCGCTCCAACAAGCAAAATCTGGGACAACAATCCAACTTGTTCCCGGAACTTATAATGCCGCTAGCGGCGAGGTGTTTCCGCTGTTCGTTCCCGCAGGGGTGACGGTTGTCGGTAATGAATCGACAAAAGGCAAAGACATTCTCGTACAAGGCGGTGGAACTTACCTGAGTCCAACTTGGGCAGGGCAAAATGTGACTTTCCGACTCGATACCAATGCTCAGCTTCGAGGCGTGACCGTGACCAACCCGAACACTCGTGGTAGTGGAGTTTGGTCAGAATCGACTGCGCCGACGATCGCAAATTGTACGTTTACTTTATGTAAGCGAGAAGGCGTTTTTGCGACCGGAACTGCAAACCCGGTCGTATCAGATTGCGTTTTTCTGCAAAACGATGCCAACGGAATTGCAATTTCTAGAAATGCAAAAGGTGAATTGCGCCGTAACGTCTGTCAAAACACAGGCTACGGGATTGCGGTTGGCGACAATGGCGCACCCTTGATTATTGAGAATCGATTGTTTGAAAACCGCTCTGGAATTGTTGTGAGTAATTCAGCACGTCCAGTTTTGCGCGGCAATACGATCGAGCGAAATACCGATTCTGGACTGACGATCGTAGGCAGCGGTTCGCCTAATTTAGGCAGCAGTCAAGACCCAGGCGGAAACATTATTCGCGACAATACAGACATTGATGTCGAAAACGGAACGAACGTGTCGATCGCTTCTGTTGGCAACCAAATCAATCCCTCTAGAGTCCGAGGCGTAATTGATTTCATTGTGAGTCAAGTTCCGACTCCCACACCAACCCCGACTCCAACGCCCACACCAACCCCGACTCCAACCCCGACTCCCACACCAACCCCGACTCCAACACCCACACCGATACCAACTCCAACGCCAACGCCAATTCCGACTCCCACACCAACCCCGACACCAACGCCAACGCCAACGCCAACGCCAACGCCCACACCAACGCCAACGGCTGGAGTTACGGATATCCGGGGGCATTGGGCTGAGGCATTTATCCAGTCATTGGTAGCTCGCAATCTGATCACGGGCTTTCCAGACAATACGTTTAAACCAGAAAGTCCGCTAACTCGTGCTCAATTTGCAGCGATCGTGGCGAAAGCATTCAATCTGCCTCTCAAGCAACCTGCCACGAATTTCTCAGATGTGCCCTCGAATTTCTGGGCGGCTGAAGCGATCGCCAAAGCAAATCGCATGGGCTTTATTACTGGCTTTCCGGATGGAACCTTCCGTCCTGGCTTGAATTTAACCCGTACTCAAGCGCTCGTTGCATTAGTCAGCGGGCTAGGCTTCCCAGGTGGGACTCCAAATACTCTGACATTGTATAGCGATCGTGCTCAGATTCCAAGTTTTGCGAGCGAGCGAATTGCGGCTGCAACTCAGCGGCGATTAGTCGTGAACTATCCGAATGTTTCACAATTGCGTCCATTGCAGGAGATTACACGGGCTGAGGTCACGACTTTTATCTATCAAGCTTTAGTCGCGACAAATCAGGCACAAGCGATCGCGTCTGCTTACATCGTCAATCCTGATACTGCGACGACTGCCTTTGTTGATGTCACGAACCACTGGGCAAAGGATTTCATTTTGGGCTTATCTGGTCAGAATTTTATCCAAGGATTTGCCGATGGCACATTCAAACCCGATGCCCCAATGACTCGCGCTCAGTATGCAACTGTCATTGCGAGAACCTTTAACCCGGCTCCGCGCCGCGATTTAGCCACTTTCCCAGATGTGCCTGGGGATTTCTGGGCAAAAAGCGCGATCGAGCAAGCGTATCGAGCAGGTTTTATTTCCGGGTTCCCAGATGGCACATTTAAGCCGAATCAGAACATTACACGGCTTCAGTTGGTGCTATCTCTGGTCAGCGGATTTAACCTCTCTCCTGCAAATCCGAATGTGCTAGCAGTCTTAGACGATCGCAATGCAATTCCGCAATCGTTCCAAGATCGAGTAGCAGCAGCGGCTCAAGCAGATATGATTGTGAACTATCCGAATCAAAAGCAGTTCAATCCAAATCGTGAAGCAACACGGGCGGATGTCTCAGCCATGGTTTATCAAACCTTACTTCGAGACGGGCGAGTAGCAGCAGTAGATTCGGGGTATATCTTGACAGCCTAGAACCGCAGAGCCGGGAGATAGGGAGTAATCCAGGTCTGGGTTCTCCCTATCTCCCACTCTCCACAGTCAACGCGCTTAATTACTAGATCGACTTAGAAAAAGTTTGAGCTTTCCGATCGCCCAAATAGGTATCAAACACCGCTGCAATATTCCGAATCAGTAACCGTCCAACTGGCGTAATTTCAATGCCATCACTCCACCGCTTGAGCAGTCCATCTGCTTCGAGCGCATCTAGACGTGAGAGTTCATCCGCGAAGTAATCATTGAAATCTTGATCGAATCCCAAATGATATTTTGCTTCTAAGTCTGCTGCTGAAAGTTGGAACTGACACATCAGTTCCATAATCACAGTGCGTCGGATCAAGTCATCTTGGCTTAAGAGCACTCCTTTCTCAATCGGAAGCTCAGAGGCATCGATCGCAGTGTAGAAGTCTCTTAACCGCTTGTGGTTCTGGATATAAACATCTTGCAACATACTGATAGAAGTAATGCCAAAGCCGAGTAAATCTGACTCAGGCTTTGTGGTGTAGCCTTGGAAATTCCGATGCAGTTGTCCGGCTTGTTGGGCGATCGCTAATTCATCATTGGGCTTCGCAAAGTGATCCATGCCAATAAACACATAGTTACTTTGTGTAAGTTGAGCGATCGTGTTTTGCAGAATCTTGAATTTTTCAACAGTACTAGGCAGCGCCGATTCTGGCATCCGTTTCTGAACGGGTTTGAGCCAGGGAATGTAGGCAAAATTGAACACCGCAATGCGATCGGGATTGAGCGCTAGTGTTTTCTCAACCGTTTGCTGAAACGTGGATGAAGTTTGGAACGGTAAACCATAGATCAAATCGACATTCACACTTTCAAATCCAGCTTCCCGAATCCAATCCATCACATCAAAGAGCATTGCTTCAGGCTGTACCCGATTGATTGCGACTTGCACTTCAGGATTGAAATCTTGAATTCCAAAACTAATTCGGTTAAAGCCGAGTTGCCTTAGAGAATGAATGTAATGACGATCGACGTATCGCGGATTGATCTCGATCGACAGTTCGGCGGTGGCATCGAATCGAAAATAGCGATGGAAGCGATTCCAAAGAAATTCAACCTGTTGTAAGTCAAGGTAGTTTGGTGTGCCGCCACCCCAATGCAATTGATGAACTTGACGGTCAGAACTGACCGATTGAGCGACTTGGCGGATTTGACGGGCAAGATAACCTAAGTAGGGTTCTGCGACTTCTCTACGTTGAGTGATGATCGTATTGCAGCCACAGAAATAACAGGGTGTTTCACAGAAAGGGATGTGACAGTATAGGGATAAGGGCGTTTTTTTGTGATTGCCGAGGTCGATCGCTCGGTTGAAGAAATGAGGCTCGAAGTCGGAACTAAGTTCTGTAGCAGGCGGATAGCTGGTATAGCGGGGAAGGGGCAGGTTGTACTGGTTCAGAAGCGCCGCGTCAAACTCGACCGTTTGGGATAGTTGTTTCATTGGAAAGGATTTAATGGGTTTGGATGGGCGAGCCGTTTTGCAGCAGCAGGGTTGAGGGACGAAATTGCCTCTGTTAGCGTGAGGTTCCGACTTTGCACAACAATCGTTGCGGGTTGTGCAAGTTGAGCATTTGCTTAGAGGATGCTTTAAAAGTAATCGTTGAGACGCATTCACCCGCCCCGGAATGGAATTCTAGGGCTAACGGTGCGAAGTCCTTAAAAGGACTGCATCGCTCAAATCTCTGTGTAGTCCAGTTTAGTGGACTTCGTTTTACTAGCCCTGGAATTCCATTCCGGGGCAGGAGGACAACGTGAGCGAAGAGGCTTTTTGTACTTTTAAAGCGTCCTCTTAAGCAATCGAAACTCCACGCATCAAACAATTCTTCAAGTTAAGGAGCTAGGACAGGTTCACGATCGCTACCATGAGATCGTCGTTCTGTACTTCCAGGACGATCCTGCCGAGTGAGTAAATCAAAGGTATGTTCTCCGATTGCTGCTTTGACATCGGGTTCGAGTTCATGCATCACATCTTGATTGAGCACAAAGGCAAGGTTTGCTTCGGCAACAATCCGTTCGATTGTGTTCTCGTCTACAGGCAGGCTATCTAGCATCTGACGGTAACGCTCTTTGAATTCTCGTCTGGCTTCAGGAGTCGAGATCTGCTCAAACTCATAAAAATTCGTTCCCTGATTCGGAGGCAAAGACAATGCAGATCGAATCACATTTTTCAAACTCTGTCCTCCTGATAAATCGCCCATATAGCGGGTGTAAGCATGGGCAACCAGCAAGATTGGATCAGTAGCAGCGAGCGTTTTAATTCGAGCGCAGTATGCAATTCCCGCAGATGATGCAACGATCTGATTTTGCCAGTCTTCACCGTAGTAGAATGCGAGATCGCGCGCCAGATTCGCAGCTCGATTCAACCCTGGGAAGTAGAATGCACCAAACACTGGATCTTGAGCGTGCTGCTGTAATGCTGCTTCTAAAGTGCTGTAAACAAAGTACAAATTTGCAAACAGTTTCCGTAGAGGTTCGCGTTCTACAATACCTTTCACAAAGCATTTCATAAATGCAGTGTTTTCTGCTGTGGTGTGAGAGCGTTGGGTTCCTTCTCGTAAGCGGACAGATAAAGTACTCATGAAATTGTTTCCTAATGAATGACAGGACGAGAGGCTTCTGCATCAATTGCAGGTAAGAAATAGAGGCGGAGAAGTTGCCAAATGATCACAGCAATCCAAGGCAATTTTTGGAGCGTTTGAATGAATTTCGGGCGCGACTGACTCGAAATCTCTGCTAGTTTCTGATTCGCGATCGCGCATTTTTCGAGCCGAGGGAAGAACTCTGGATGATCCGTATCCAGCACACTCGGAAAAGCTCGCTTCGAGGTTTCGTTCGTGTTTTGAATTACAGCCTTGTTGTACTCTTGCGGATCAATACCAATCGAGTCGTAAAACGTCGATCGTTCTAAAACAGTCAAGGTGTGAGTTGCAAAGACAGTCAGCAGAAAGAATCTTGCCCACAGTCTTGCTTTCCAGCAATTCCAGAGTTTGGGCTGCGATCGCAAGAGTGCCTTAAAGAAATCTCCGTGTCGATTCTCATCCTGGCACCAACTCTCAAAGTACCGAAACAGAGGATAAAACCGATGTTCTGGATGCTGTTCTAAATGGCGGTAGACCAAAATATAACGCCAGTACCCAATTTTTTCCGAGAGGTAAACGGTGTAGATCACCCATTCTGGCGGAAAGAAAGTATAGGTTCGATTTTTCGTCAGATAGCCCAGATCAAGAGTCAAGCCAAAGTCTGCCATTGCTTTATTCAAGAACCCGGCATGACGAGCTTCATCGCGCGCAAGTAAATGAAACGCTTCTGATAGTAAAGGTTGCCGATTTTTAAGCTTGCGAGAGAGTTCTTTAAAGAGCAAAAAGCCCGAAAATTCTGAAGTACAAGAGCGCTCTAGAAAATCAATAAACGCGTGCCGGGTTTCACCATCAATCTTTTCCCAATCTTGCTGAAACTCTTCATTGCGAACAAAATGGTGACGATTATAGTCTGCTCGCAATTCTGCGACGACCGCTTCTAGTTCTGCTTCATGCCTGGATAAATCCATTTGGGCAACCGCATCAAAATCAGTGATGTAAAACCGAGGAGTTAAGAGCGTTTCTTGAACAGGTTTTTTAATGCCAGGCGATTGTTCTGGCAGGTCGGATCTCGAAACTGTGCTGACCATAGAGCGAATGATAACGACTGAAATTACTTTCCCCGAATCTGCGATCGCGGCACAAGTGAGTTACCTGCTCTGCTCTATAGTTACCACAAGTAAAACATTGAGATGAGCACAAGGTTAGAGGGCTTTCTAACAAATTGTTAAAACATCCGCTGAGATTGAAGCAAGGCATCACTCCTAGAAGCCTTCCACCTTTCATCACTTAAATTTGCAAAAGATTTTGCTTTCTCTCATTCTGCTTGTCTACTCTTGCAGCAATCATTACTAGCTCAAATGAAAAGCTCGATCGTAAGTGCTGGTTGCTTTACTAGGATGTCTACTTCGAGGTTAGAGCCAGTAGTTACTGCTCAAGTTAGTTTAGGATCTGAATCGGTTCTGTCTCGCTCCTAAACTGCAAGCTAGAACAAGACAGAACACGGATTTTTTTGCGCTCACCCTATCAAGAAGAACGAGTTCAGACGCTCAGCGAGAATTCTGGACGGTTAGCGAACCGCATTCTACTTATACCTTCGTATGCGTCACTTCTACTACGGTATGCACATTTCCTCGGGGCGTGTAGTCCGCCTTAATCGAGATTTCTAACGGATCACACGCTGCCACAATGTCATCTAGAATTTGATTCGCCGCTTCTTCGTGAGAAATATAGCGATCGCGATAACTATTGATATACAGCTTAATTGCTTTCAGTTCGACGACGCGCTGATCCGGAACATAGCTCACATAGATCGTCGCAAAATCGGGATAGCCAGAAAACGGACACTTACAGGTAAACTCTGGCAGCGTAATATTGATCGTATAACGCCGTCCGGGTCTAGGATTCGGGAAAGTAATTAGACTTCCCTCTTCGATCAGGCGTTCGCCATACTTTACTTCGGGATGGTCTTGCGCTTGCGTCATAGCCTATGAAATTGAATGAACTGACTGATCTTAGCAATCGAATTTGCACGGAGGCACGATCGCGTCTCAAGATTTTTGAGTACTTGATCTCCGCAATCCCCGAAATTCGTTCACAAAATCGTTTCTTTTTGAAAAAATCTTGACTAAAAATGCGTTGCTTGATTCAATTGCAGCTATTCTGAGGGCATCACAATTTCTCGCTGTTTTGTCAGATTACTCTCGCTGTTATGAACCCCATGATGCAGAAAACACCTAATCGATCGATCAATTTGCCGCCTCAAGCTCCTGCAACCGGATATGCCCCTTCTGTACCGATTTCAGTCTACCGCGAGGTGATTGCTGAGCTTCAAGCTACAAAGAACTCGGTGGAAGCCATGAAGATTCAAAACCAGCAATTGGCAAAACAGAATCAGCAATTGCGGCAAGAAATTGAACGCACGGTACAAGCAGCACTCCAACTCCGCCAAGTCTCCAATGCAATGCCGGGAATTAATCCTGCTGCACCACCCGCACCTCGTCTCGACTTGATGCCCGAAGTCGAAGCTGCATCCTTCCAAATCCCGGTCATGCCACCCCGCATCCCCGTTGCTCCCAAACCAGAACCCGTTCCATCGAGTCTCGAATTTCCTGAAGAGAAGCTGGTAATCGAAGAAGACAGCAAGCCCCGGCGCAAAATTAAGCCAGAACAAGACACTCATTTTGAACTCAGCGGTTGGATGTTGGGCTTAGTCATCGCTTTGATCGTCGTGACTGCTTTCGGCGCTGGCTTCTTGCTGGTGCGTCCTTTGCTGAGTCCTTCATCAAAATAAATTCTCGAATGTAACCAATAGCAACCCGAAATTACGAATTACAACTGATGAATTCCGATTTTGAGTGGCTCATGCGACACTCAAAAATACTATTACAATCGGCGAGGCGGTTAATGATCGGTAGCGATCGTTACAAAATTCTCTTCACCAGAAATGATAGATAGTCTCATGCCCGAATTATAGAGATCACGATTAAGGAGTGTAAGCGCTTGAAAAAGGTTGAAGCGATTGTTCGCCCATTTAAACTCGACGAAGTCAAAATTGCATTAGTCAATGCTGGAATCGTGGGAATGACGGTTTCTGAAGTCCGAGGCTTTGGACGGCAGAAAGGTCAGACCGAACGGTATCGCGGTTCTGAATATACGGTTGAGTTTTTACAGAAGCTCAAAATTGAAATTGTGGTGGAAGATGATCAAGTAGACATGGTGGTTGACAAAATCATTGTGGCGGCTCGAACCGGAGAAATCGGGGACGGGAAGATCTTTATCACACCTGTTGAACAAGTAGTTCGGATTCGTACCGGCGAAAAGAACTTTGAAGCGGTTTAAAAACACGAACCTTCCGAGTTTTTGAAACACTCAGAAGGCTTGCTTCGCTGTGAAGGCGATCCGAATCTGGATCGCCTTTATATTTATTGAACGGGTTTCAGCCGAGTCAATTTCAACTTGAAGGGGCCGCCCGCCGTTTCTCCGAAAGCTTTGACTCGAACGATGTAATTCGCATTGCGCGTGATGCGAGTAAATAAGAGCGAATTCGTTGTCCCATCTGGACCATCATCATTCTCGGCAACGGTTGTCCCTTGTGAGGTCATCAGCGTGACGATCGTATCAAAACTATCCGAAGACAAATCGATCGCCACTTGTTCTCCCGCCTGCAAAGTCACCACATAATCGCGTGCGAAATTGCCTTGCCCGGTGGGAATATCGGCATCCGTTAAGCGATCGTTAATCTCTTTTCCAGGAGCCAGCGGGATTGGCGCATAAGAGCGAGTCGATTGAGCCATTGCGGCGGTCGTCATCAAAACCGCAATTGGAGCTGCACAAAGCCAAGCCATCCATCCTTTCATAACCGTTCCTTTCCTTACTGTGCTTGGTTTAAGTTTTTCTCTAAGGTAGCAAGATCGACTGCCCCTGAAAATGCACGACCATTCATGGCAAAGAACGGAGTACCAGAAATTCCAAGCTGCTCTGCAAGTTGAAGATCTTTTTCAATCGTGGTTTCTGCCGCTTGAGACGCGCGATCGCGATTAAACTTCGCCACATCCAACCCCAGAGTCTTGGCAATCTCTGGATAAATCGCCTCATTCAGCTGTTTCTGCTGCGCAAACAAAGCATCATGATATTGCCAGAATTTGCCCTGTTGCTGAGCCGCCCAAGCCGCTTTTGCTGCCGGTAGGGCTTGATCATGAATACTGGTCAGCGGCAAATGTTTATAAACCAGAGTGACGCGATCTTTATACTTGTCTACAAACTGGCTTACCGTGCCTGCTGCTGCTTGACAGTAAGGACATTGAAAATCAGAAAACTCCACCAAGACAGCCTGACCGTTGCCTTTCGTGGGAGACTGAGCGATCACCGATTTTGGATTCTGCTGGAGATCGCGGAGAAACGACTGTTGAACTTTTTGCTGTTCTTGTTGTTGTTCGCGTTGATAAGCTTGTACCGAATCCAGAATTGCCTGAGGATTTTTACGAATCACTTGCAGGACTTGTTCTTCAAATTTTGGATCAATCTTGCTATCTGCCTGCACTGGCAAAGAGCAACTGATTAACATCAGACACAATATAACCAAGCCCGCGAATTGTTTCAGCCTTCTCATCACGATTCCGTCTCAAATCTGTCCTCGCACTATAGCTTAACTTCAGACTTCCGAGACGCATGAATCCGCAAAAGTTCGAGATTCAATGTGTCATTAGGCTCAACTTGAGTAACAATAGTAAAGGTGCGATCGCATTGGCGGTCAGGCTGTCGTGTAACTATGAGCGACACTCGACTTGTCAACATGTTCGTACAGGCGCTTTTCGAGACTTGAAATTCCGAATCGATTGATTTTGGTCAACTTCGGGAGTTCAACCTCATAGAGCCAATGCTAAGTGCGCAGCTTCCTATCTGTTAAAACTGGGAATCGGCTTGTTGATTAATCGGAACTGATTCGAGCTTCGGTTCCGGTGAAGTGACGACTTCAGAGCCATTTGCACACCCCACGCAGAACACACGAGGACAAATCGCTTCATGGAATTCTCGATCGCTGAGTTACTCGCTAACTTCACAGATGATAAATTAGTGGCTCCAAAAGCTCTCGAAAAAAAGCTGGAATGCCATGATGAACCGAGCCTAAGACGCTTACAGATCGCACTAGACGCACTCGAAAAAATCGGAGTGCTCGTGAAGGAACGGGGCAAATATCGTCGAGTGCCAGAAGAAGGCGTAGTAGAAGGAAAGTTACGCTGTTCAAGCAAAGGATTCTGCTTCGCGATTCAAGATGTCGAAGGGTCAGAAGATATCTACATTCGCGAAAGCCAACTGAATCATGCTTGGAATGGCGATCGCGTTTTGGTGCGAGTGACGAAGGAAGGCAGTCGTCGTCGCAGTCCAGAAGGCGAAGTGAGATTGATTTTAGAACGGGCAAATCCCTCGGTTCTGGCACGCATTAAAAAGAGCGAAAGTGGAGAATTTCGAGCCGTTCCCCTCGACGATCGCTTATTGTTTGAACTGCAAGTCAATGAAAATGGCATCCAACTCGATAATGCGATCGATCATTTGGCACATGTGCAGGTCAAACGCTATCCGATCGGGCAACATGCCCCCCTCGGTAAAGTCGCAAAAGTCTTAGGCGCAGATGATGACGCAGCCGATATTGATATTGTCTGCTGCAAGCATGATTTGCCGCGCGAATTTCCTGAAACGGTTTTAGCCGCAGCAAAAGAGTTGCCGACTAAGTTGACCAAAGCAGAGTTGAAAAACCGCGTTGATTTACGCAATCTGACCACGCTGACGATCAAATCTAGCGACGAAGATAGCGCCGATGATGCGATTACCTTAGAGAAAACGAAAGCAGGCGGCAACTGGCGCTTGGGCATTCATATTGCAGATGTCGCGCACTATGTTGGATCAGGAGCGCCGCTTGATCGCGAAGCTCAACGTCGAGGCGCTTCGGTCTATCTGAGTGAATTAGTCGTCCCGATGCTGCCTGAACAGATCACCGATAATCTCTGTTCGCTTCAGCCTGGAAAAGATCGACTTGCCGTTTCAGTGCTGATTACACTCGATGATCAAGGTGGCGTGCTGGAATTCGAGATTCAGCCCACAGTGATTAATGTCGATTACAAGTTGAGTTATCACCAAGCAGAAGAGATTCTCAAAGACAATCACACAGAAGAATTGAAGCAGTTTGAGCCGATTTTTGAACTGTTGGCGCAGCTCGATAAGCTGAGTCATGCGATCAAAGACCAGCGACGACAACGAGGCGCATTTGAACTGAACCTGCCAGAAAAAATTTATGCGCGTCCTGACGGTTCAGAATCGCCAGAAGAAACGGATAAATTTACGTTTAGCAAGTTTCACTACGATGATGAAGGCGTATTAGGTGCAGTAGTTGTTTCTGCAACGCTCCCGATTCACTCGATGATCGTTGAACTAATGTTGCTGGCAAATCAAACCGTTGCATCTCATTTGATTGCACTCGGAGTTCCTAGCGTTTACCGAGTCCATCCCACCCCTGATCCAGAAGAGGTGCAGGAATTGGTGAAGTTAGCAGTCAGCATGGGCATCGAACTGAAGCTAGAAAACGAAGAAGAAGTTCGCCCACAAGACTATCAGAATTTCACACATGCCTTTGCAGAATCGAATGCAGAACGAGTTTTGACTTACTTGTTGCTTTCGACCATGAAACCTGCATTCTACAGTTCTCAGCCGAAACCACATTTTGGCTTGTCATTAGAGCAAGGCTATACGCACTTTACGTCTCCCGTGCGGCGCTATCCTGATTTGCTCGTGCATCGCGCCTTACATGCGGTCTTTGAAGCAGGACGAGATCGTCGGTCTTCGCGCGTGAAAGATAGTGTTGATTTACGCCATAGCTCTTGTCACGGAGAGATTAATTGGAACGTACTGCCGACCGATGTGCATCAAGAATTGGAAAGCCATTTTGGTGCAGTCGTTGTGCATGTGAGTGAACGCGAGAAAGTGGCTCAAGATGCAGAAAACGATCTCGAAGGTTTGAAGAAAGCCGAGTTGATGAAAGAGCGCACAGGCGAAATCTTCCACGGATTGATTACGGGTGTTCAATCATATGGATTGTTTGTCGAACTCGAAGAATTGCTCGTCGAAGGTCTCGTGCATGTGAGTTCGCTCAAAGATGATTGGTACGAGTTTCGATCGCGCCAGCAAACCCTGGTAGGACGAAAGAATCGCAAGCAGTATCGACTTGGCGATCGCATTGAAGTTCAAGTCAAGAGCGTCGATTACTACCGCCAGCAGATTGACCTGATTGCAGTCGGCGGTGGCAGTGAGGCGACCGACGAAGAATTTGAATCCGAAGAGCGATCTGAGTTTCAACCTGAACCTGCCCTCCCCGATGAGGAGTTTAGTGAGGAATAATAAGAGATGCGGGCATGTCCCGCATTTTTTATTTAGGTATTCTCTGTGGTCAATCGTCCTATCATTCTTGGTGTTTCTGGGGCTTCAGGCTTAATTTATGCCGTCCGAGCTTTGAAGTACCTGTTATCGGCAGATTACGCGATCGAGCTTGTCGCATCGAAAGCAACTTATATGGTGTGGCAGGAAGAAACAGGAATGCGGATGCCACCAGACCCAATCCAGCAGGAGCAATTTTGGCGCGATCAAGCGGGAGTCGAAACTGCTGGAAAATTGAACTGTCATCCTTGGGGAAATGTCGGTGCGAATATTGCCAGTGGGTCGTTTCGGACATTGGGCATGTTGGTTATGCCTTGCAGTATGAGCACCGTCGGAAAATTAGCGACGGGGTTGAGTTCAGATTTGCTAGAACGCGCAGCCGATGTGCAGTTGAAAGAGGGACGTAAGCTAGTCATTGTGCCGAGAGAAACCCCGTTTAGTTTGATTCATTTGCGGAATTTGACGGCTTTAGCAGAAGCAGGAGCGCGGATTGTTCCGGCAATTCCAGCTTGGTATCATCGTCCGCAGACGATCGAGGATTTAGTCGATTTTGTGGTGGCACGGGCGTTAGATCAGTTTGAGATTGATTGTGTACCACTGGAGCGGTGGAAGGAAGAGGGTGGGGAGTAGGGAGTGGGGAGTGGGGAGATTGTGCAAGAACAGTTAATTGTTTTCACTCGGTATCCTGAAGCGGGCAAAGCTAAAACTCGTCTCATTCCAGCACTCGGAGAAGTTGGAGCTGCTGAACTGCATCGACAAATGACCGAAAGAACGATCGAGAAATGCCGTAGCCTCACGTGCCAGCTCTGCATTCATTTCACAGGCGCGACTTTAGAACAGATGCAAGATTGGCTTGGATATGATCTTTGCTATTACCCGCAGCATTCTGGAGACTTAGGCGATCGCTTAACTCATGCATTTCAAACGGCATTTGATCACGGTGCAAAATCTGCGATCGCGATTGGCACAGACTGTCCTGACCTCACATCCGAAATCTTAGCGCTAGCATTTTCCAATCTAAAAACTCATCCGATCACGATCGGTGGTGCAACCGATGGCGGATATTACTTGATTGGATGCAATCGGTTTGTGCCTGATGCGTTTCAAAATATTCAATGGAGTACAGACATCGTATTTCAGCAAACGATAGAAATTGTCAAACGATTGGGATTGTCGATCGCTGAACTTCCCATTTTGCACGACATCGATCGCCCCGAAGATTTGCAATATCTCACATGAAAATCTCGATCGTCATTCCCGTTCTCAACGAAGCTCGTCACCTGCCCAATACGCTATCGATCCAAGCAACCGATATCGAAATCATTGTCGTAGATGGGGGGAGCCAAGATGAAACCGTCGCCATTGCTCAATCTTTTGGGGTGAAAGTTCTTCAATCTGCTCCGGGTCGTGCCGCCCAAATGAATGCTGGCGCGAAAGTCGCATCAGGTGAAATTCTGCTCTTTCTCCATGCAGATACCAGGCTTCCAGATGGCTTTGATCAAATGATTCGGGACGCTTTAAAGACGGCAATTGCGGGAGCATTTGAACTCAGCATTGATGCCAATCAACCCGGAATTCGTTGGATTGAGCAAGGCGTGAATTGGCGATCGCGTTATTTACAACTTCCTTACGGCGATCAAGCACTCTTTTTAAGAACCGAAACCTTCCACAAAATCGGCGGCTTTCCTGACCTACCCATTATGGAAGACTTTGAATTTGTCAGGACGCTGCAACAATTGGGAAAGATTGTGATTTTGCCCAAACCTGTGATCACATCAGGGCGACGCTGGCAGAAACTTGGCGTTTTCAGAACTACGATCGTCAATCAAATCGTAGTTTTTGCCTATTTGATAGGCATTTCACCCACACGAATTCAAGCCTGGTATCGATCCGGTCTGAGAACAATTCGCTAAACTAAGCACCAGTAGCGTTGTTTGCACCTATGCCAGTTCGCAAAGATACCCTGTTTGAGCAGTACCTTGCCCCGATCGTTCGTCTCTTCATCGATGAAAAAGAGATGAAACGCCTTCACGACAGCATTGATTGGAAAGCAGGTTGCGATCGCTTGACCGATCCGAACCTGAGCTATCCCAGCTATTACAAAGACCAGAATTTTCATGGTATCGAAGGCGGCTATCTCACGATCGGTGCAGCAACCTCTTACGATCCGATAACGCAATACGCCTTACCGCCAAATGAAACCTGGGTGCGACAAGCCGCGATCGATGCGATTCAAGGTGTACCGTCGAGAATTCTCGATCTCGGCTGCGGCACAGGTTCGACGACTCTCATGCTAAAACAAGCATTTCCGACCGCAGAAGTGATTGGATTAGACCTGTCGCCCTACATGTTAACGATCGCCGATTACAAAGCGAAACAAGCGAATTTAGACATTCAGTGGCGACATGGAAAAGCAGAAAACACGAATTTTGCAGAGGGTTCCTTCGATCTCGTGACTGCATCGTTATTGTTCCACGAAACCCCCACGCAAATTTCCAAACGCATCTTGCAGGAATGCTTTCGATTATTGCGAACAGGTGGAGAAGTTCTGATTCTAGACGGCAGCCAGAAGACCCTGCGACAAACTGAATGGCTAACACAGATTTTTGAAGAGCCTTATATCCAAGATTTCGCAAACGACAGTATTGAAGCATGGATGGGAGCCGCCGGATTTGAGGCAGTGCAAAGCCATGACTTCTGGTTGATCCATCAAATTACGCATGGAGTCAAACCCTTACCCCATACTGAATCTGAAAACTTCAGCGATGTTGAACAATCGGCTTGGGCGATCGCTTGAGCAAGCTTGGGTGTAAGGTAAAAGATGCGAGAATCATCTCTACGTGTATGCTGAAAGCCGTTCTGTTTGATTTCAATGGAGTGATCATCAATGATGAACCACTTCACGATAAGCTTCTCGAACAAATCCTCATTGAGGAAAATCTGCGTCCTAAGTCTGGCGAATTTCGCGAATTGTGCTTGGGACGGAGCGATCGCGTGTGTATTCAAGAGTTGCTAGAACGGCGCGGACGAGTGATCACTGATGAATATCTCGATGAATTAGTTGCTCGTAAAGCCAAAGCTTATGTAGCGCAGATGAGTAGCTTAGAAAGGCTCCCTCTCTACTCTGGCATTGAAGATGTGATGTTCAAACTGCCCAATTGTAAGTTTGCGATCGTCAGTGGTGCTTTGCGATCTGAAATCGAGCTAGTTCTAGAACGAGCAAATTTACGATCGCGCTTCCACGTGATTGTATCGGGCGATGATTTAACCGTGAGTAAGCCTGAACCAGATGGATATTTACTCGCGATCGAGCGCTTAAATCAGACCTTTCCTGACCTTCAATTCACCGCAGAGAACTGTTTAGCGATCGAAGATACCTTTGCTGGAATTCAAGCAGCAAAAGCTGCAAAAATTCCAGTCGTTGGGGTGGCGAACAGCTATCCGTTTCATATGTTGCAGCGGTGTGCAAATTGGACAGTCGATTATCTGATTGATTTGGAATTCGATCGCATTCAGGAACGCTATCAAGCTGCAATGGTTTAAGGTTGATTGACTATCCCTGAAATTGTTCGGCTCCTAAATCGCGCAGCTTAAATCGCCTGCTCTTTGCGTAAATCGTAAATTCTCCCGATAATCGATCGGGCAATCAATCACCGCCGGAACCTCTTGCTCTAGCGCCTCTTTCAAGGTCGGAATTAACTCCTCCGCTGATTTGATACGATAACCCTTCAATCCCATGCTCTCGGCAAATTTGACAAAATCGGGATTCCCAAACTTGATAAACGAGGAATGCCCAAAATGATTTTCCTGCTTCCACTCAATCAAGCCATAGCCCCCATCATTAAAAATGATCGTGACAAACGGAGTACCGACCCGCAGCGCTGTCTCTAACTCCTGACAGTTCATCATAAAACCGCCATCTCCCGTGACTGCTACAACCTTGCGATCGGGATGCACCAATTTCGCCGCGATCGCACCCGGAATCGCAATCCCCATCGCTGCAAATCCATTTGAAATAATGCAAGTATTCGGACGATGACAATGATAGTGCCGCGCCATCCACATCTTATGTGCCCCGACATCTGAGATCACGATATCTTCTGCGCCCATCACTTGCCGCAAGTCATAAATTAGCTTTTGTGGCTTAATCGGAAACTCTTGATCATCAGCATATTGAGCATAGTCACTGCGAATATCCGCCCGTAAATGCAGAGCTTGCGGTTCCGGTTTACCATCGCGATCGCAGCGATACAAAATCTCTTGCAATGAATCTGAAATATCTCCTACAACTTCCGCGATCGGCACATAGCTACTATCTACTTCAGCCGGAGTACTTCCAACATGAATCACAGGGATCGTCCCTTCTGGATTCCATTTTTTCGGCGAATACTCGATCAGGTCATAGCCGATCGCAATCACCAAATCTGCTTGGTCAAACCCACAGCTAATATAGTCTCGCTGCTGAAGCCCTACCGCCCAGAGGGCTAAGGGATGCGGATAAGGAATCACGCCTTTTCCCATAAACGTGTTCGCGACAGGAATATTTAATCGAGTCGCAAATCGGGTGAGCATCTCACTGGCATCGCAGCGAATGGCACCATTTCCGACCAAAATTAATGGATTCTTCGCCTCATTAATGGCTGCCGCCGCCTTCTCAATACTCCGAAACGAAGCAAAGGACTTTTCAATGTTGTCAGGACGTAAGGGACTGCCCTCTACTGCCATCGCAGCAATGTTTTCAGGCAAGTCAATATGGACGGCTCCGGGCTTCTCAGTCTGAGCGATCTTGAAGGCTTTACGAACAATTTCAGCGGTATTACTCGGGCGAACAATCTGAGCATTCCACTTGGTCACAGGCGCAAACATTGCCACCAAATCGAGATATTGATGCGATTCAATATGCATCCGATCGGTTCCCACTTGTCCCGTAATAGCGACTAAAGGAGCGCGATCGAGATTTGCATCAGCCACACCCGTCATCAAATTTGTCGCCCCTGGTCCTAACGTAGACAGGCAGACCCCCGCTCGTCCAGTCAATCGTCCATACACGTCTGCCATGAAAGCTGCACCTTGTTCATGGCGAGTCGTGATAAACCGAATTGATGAGCCTTGTAATGCTTCTAACACATGGAGGTTTTCTTCTCCTGGCAGGCCGAAGATATATTCAACTCCTTCAGCCTCCAAACATCGAACGAGTAACTCTGCTGTATTCACCGATCATCCTCCTCAGTAGTTTTTGACTTGTTATTGATAGCTCAGATTGATCGATTTAATTTACTTCACCCAAACCGATTTGACATTGACAAACTCCAAGATGCCTTCGCGTCCAAGCTCCCGCCCAAAGCCCGATCGCTTAATTCCCCCAAACGGCATCCGCACATCCGATTTGACCATACCGTTGATAAACACAGCCCCCGCTTCAAGCTCTGAAATAAATCGATCTTGCTCGGTTTGATCCTGTGTCCAAGCACTCGCACCTAGCCCAAAAGGTGAATCATTTGCCCGCGCGATCGCACTCTCTAAATCCGGCACGCGAAACACCAGTGCGACGGGTCCAAAAAACTCATCATGCTCAGCCAGACAGCCTTTCGGAATCTCACTCAGAATGGTTGGCAGGTAGAAATTGCCCGGTCGATCGCGCAGCGCATGACCCCCAATCAGGACTTTTGCACCTTGCTGCACTGAAATCTCAACTTGCTGATCCAAGTCTTGCAAAATTCCAGGAGTAGCAAGCGGTCCAATGTCAGTATCCATTGACATTGGATCACCAATTTTGAGCTGCTTGTATTGTTCAACTAAGCGATCGATAAATTGATCTGCAATTTCTTCGGCAACAATAAACCGCTTGGCTGCAATACAAGACTGACCATTATTGATCATCCGCGCCGTTACCGCAGTTTGAACCGCTTGATCCAAATCAGCACTCGGCATCACAATGAACGGATCACTGCCCCCGAGTTCGAGAACAACTTTTTTAATTTGCTTTCCAGCAGTAGCAGCGAGACTTGCGCCAGCAGGTTCACTTCCGGTTAAAGTCGCGGCTTTCACGCGATCGTCTTCAACAATCGCAGCAACTTTGTCAGCACCCACTAACAAAGTTTGAAACGCTCCTTCCGGGAAACCAGCACGAGTAAAAATCTCTTCGATCGCTAAAGCTGACTGCGGCACATTAGAAGCATGTTTGAGCAGTCCCACGTTCCCCGCCATCAATGCAGGAGCCGCAAACCGAAACACTTGCCAAAATGGAAAATTCCAAGGCATGACAGCTAAAACGATACCCAACGGCTGATATTTAATTAGACTCGTTGTGGCATCAGTTTGAACCGAAACATCCGCTAAATATTGCGCCGCATGTTCCGCATAGAACCGACAGACCAGCGCGCACTTTTCTACCTCTGCAATGGCTGCCTTCAAAGGTTTTCCCATTTCTAGCGTCAGCAGTTTACCAAAGCGATCGCGCTCTTGCTCTAAGATAGTTGCGGCTTCGGATAACCACTGCGAACGCTGACTCAATGAAATCGTTCGATACTTCAAAAATTGCGCCTGTGCCAAGCTAAGCTTCTGTTCGATCTCAATATCACTCAAGGCTTGAAATGTCTTCACTGTTTCCCCAGTGAACGGGTTAACTGTAGCGATCGCCATACGTTCCCTCCTACAAGTCGTGACTTCTTTTACGACTTGCACAACATATTCTGCTTCAGTTCTAACAGATTGATGCAGCGATAATCACTTCCGCACTGAAGAAGCTATTTATTATTCTGTGATCAGAAGCATTCTCTGATACATTAAGTTTTGTACTTATTGTTGCAAACTAAATATACTCAATCAATATAAATTTGGAATTCCCGCCAATCTAAACCTCATGTAACTAAATATTATCGTTCATGCATTTTTCGCTATCATGAGGACAGCGACAACCAGATTAATAAAGCGCCCTTTCATTGCCGCTTTAGAAATGCTTCACTCAGCGCTTAGGAATGTCTAAATCAGTAGAATTTTGCCGTGGCGTGAGTTTCGTTCAGTCGTAACTTACGAGTTTTGAGGGCTGAGCGCAGTCGCAGCCTGCTCCACCAGGATTCTCTTGAAGTGAGCTTTTCTTACGGTTACAAAAGAAACCTGAGTTGGACACCGTTTTTCATGAATTCATCAAAATTTTCCGAACAGCCGATCGTGCTTGCTGTAGATGACAGCATTGATAATCTGACGTTGATGGAGTGCCAGCTTGAAGCCGTTACGTCTTGTGCAATCGTCACAGCCACAACAGGTCAAGCTGCCCTTCAGCTAGCACAACATCAATTGCCCGATTTAATTCTGCTCGATATTTTACTGCCTGACCTGAGTGGGATTGAAGTCACTCGCCAGCTTCGTCAGTCTGCACTGACTGCTAAGATTCCTATTGTGGCGCTCACCGCCCTCGCCAGAGACGAAGATCGCGATCGTATTCTTTCCGCTGGGTGTAATGACTATCTCAGCAAACCTTATGACCTAGACGATCTCTTTGAGGTCGTTACTCGTCACTTGCCTCAGTATTCTCTTCTCTAGAGCGTTTCGGCTGCGATTCGCGCAATTGAGGTGCTTCTTCTAACACCACGATTGTTCCACTACGCCCCGTATCAAAAGTCGCATCGCTGAAGATATCTACAACTTTAATGCCAACGATCTCTTGAATCATAGCGCTCAACTGCGGATGCAGTGCTTTATCGAGATCATTTCGCACTTTTTCTGCAAGTTGCTCTTGTCCGTTTTCCATTAGCAACTGTTCAGGCTTGGTAATCGAGTCTTCTAGCACGATCGTAATTTTGCCGTCTGCGATATAACATTGGACTCGACTGGGCTGATGTCCTAACTGAGTCCGATAAAACGCCTGAACTCGCTGCGATAGTGTCCTTTCTAACTGCCCGCGCGTCGGTAAAGCCGAAGAATTCATAGTTGCTAAATGTAAACGATCAAGGTCTGCATATTAGTCATTATTCTGATCTTGATCGCTTTACTAATCTCTCTAGAGAAAGGTTCTTATCGAACTTCGATCAACCCATTCACGATCGTCAAAATAATCGACAGGAAAATCAGAATCCACAAAACGAATCCTGGCAAGAAGGCAAGAAGTCCAATACCGCGCAAGATCCATACGATCGCGGTCATCACTAAAACTACGATATAGACTGTTGCTCTAGAGTTACTGGGTTGATTCATCTTCGTTCGAGGGAGAATTTTTACAATCTTTATAGAGTTAATGCACTTATTTTATGCGTTGCCTGTTATCGTAACGAGTGATCGATCCTTTGGTGTGGGAGTGACGCTCATGATGACGTTAACACGCGACGTAGTTGCCCTGATGCGCGGCGAAATTTTGCTAGAGACTCGCGCTCATTCGGCTTGGGGTGGAGCGGTGACGGCACAGATGTATTTACCGATCGCATTACCTCAAGTGTGGCAGCAGGTGACTGATTATCCACGTTGGACGCAATATTTTCCGGACGTGACCCGGAGTGAGATTCGTCAAGTGTTGTCTCGCCAAGGTGTAAAACGGCTGTACCAAGTGGCAAGTAAGGCATTTATGATGTTTACAGCTCAGGTCGAGATTTCGCTGAGTGTGTTAGAAACGCAACAACAACGGATTCAGTTTTACTTAGAATCTGGTAGCTTTAGCGAGTTTCATGCCGATTTGAAACTACAGCCGCATGGAGAAGGAACGATCCTGACTTATTCAGTGCAAGCGGTTCCAACGATTCCAGTTCCGAGTTTTCTGATTGAGCAAACGATTAAGCTTGATTTGCCCATAAATCTACGGCAAATGCGATCAGTCATCTGCTCAGGACAATCTTAGAAAACATTGGCTCTGACGAAGTTAGGCACAAACCAACAACCGATACAATGTATCTCTCTGTGCATAAGGTCGATCGAGAGAACGAATTGCAGTCTGCAACGTCTCTACCTCCATACAAGTTCCCCCGATCGCTCCTGCCATTGTCGTGATATGTTCCTCCATCAAAGTTCCGCCAATGTCATTACAGCCCCATCTCAGCGCCTCAACCGCTCCTGCCAGTCCTAGCTTCACCCAGCTTGGCTGATGATTCGGAATCCAGTTGCCGAGAAAAATTCGAGCAACAGCCGTCAGTAACAGCGCATCAGCAAGAATCGGCTGATCATGTCCAACTCTGCGCCGCAAAGGTTTCGGAGCCTCTTTCCCGACAAACGGCAGCAAAATAAATTCAGTGATCCCAGTCAATCCAAGCTGCTGAGCCGACTGTTGAATCGATCGGAGTTTCTCTAAATGCTGAATCTGTTGTTCTGAAGTTTCAATGTGTCCTGATAGCATCGTGCTAGTCGTGGGAATTCCTTGCTGATGCGTGGTTTGAACAATCTCAATCCAAGTTTCAGCATCGATCTTTTCCGGACAAAGAATCTTACGCACCTGATTATCTAGAACTTCCGCAGCAGTTCCCGGCATCGAATCGACACCCGCATCTCTCAACCCAACAATGACTTCGGCAATTGTCGATCGATCTTCTCGCGCAATAAATTGCACTTCTTGCGGCGAAAACGCATGAATGTGTAGCTCAGGAAACTCAGACTTAATCGTCTCAACTAGCTTTTGATAGTACTTTAATGAACTCTCTTGAACCTTTGCTGTCGGATTCAACCCGCCTTGCATACAGATCTCAGTCGCGCCTCGCCGGACTGCATCGGTTGCTTTTTCTAGAATCTGTGACCAATCTAACCAGTAAGATCCTTCGTCGCTTTCATCTCGTCGAAAAGCACAAAAGCTACAATGCTGCTCACAGATATTGGTGTAATTAATATTACGGTTGATCACATAAGTCACTGTCTCGCCTGCCTGTTTTTGTCGCAAGCGATCGCTACTCTGCCGAATCTTCTCAATCACATCCACATCTGTCTGCTTCAGCAGTAAAACCCCCTCATCCACAGACAGATCTAACCCAGATTCTGCTTTGTCTAAAATTGCATCAATCATCCTTCAGCCCTTCATTCAAAGCACCTAAAATTTTTAAAACTCGATCGACATCCTCCAAATTCCCCACAATGCGACGAACCGGAGGCGGATATACCTTTACCAGTGTAGGCGTTGCAGAAACCTGATCAGCTTCTGCCTGCTCAGGATGCTTAAAAATATCAATCACTTTCAACGTGTAAGGATGTTCCAAGGAATCTTCTAGTAACTCATGTAAATTCTGCAAAATCCTTGCTGTTGCAGCGCTGTAGCCAGAGACAAACAAGCGCAACACATAACCTTGCGGGTAAGGAGAAGCAGGCTGCTGCACCGTGACAGGCGGAGTGGGATCACATCGCATCACCAGATCATGATTCTCCCAAAGTTCGGGAAACCGATGACGATACGTTTCTAAAACCATCGGATCACAAATCTCTTGAGAAGGCGCAACCTGCCAATGCAAATCACCCGCCTCGAACACCGTATTCAATAATGCTCGATATCGAAATACAGGCGGATACGCTTCTGCAAAGATCCGAATTTGATTCGTTCTCGCATCAAACCAGCGATCGAGCGTTGCCGTATAGCAAGGAACTAGAAAATGAGGCGGTTCCGAAAGCTCTAAAACCTCTTGCAGCGCCATACACAAGTTAAGATGCCAGCGCCCTTGCTTGTCGGGATCGATACAGTAGAGCAGATCACCGCCTGGCGTGAACAGCGCAATGCCCTTAAAAATGCTAGGAATCGATCGATGAAAGTGAGGATTCAACACGAAGCCACTGATCGAGAAGATTGCCCTCAGTGTATCGCTGTTTGCCAGAAATCACCATCGAATCAACTGCGCCTGTGCATTGAAGAACTTTCGCCAAATTCCGGATGTCACAAGCAAGGTAACAAGCAGTGTCGCAAACAAAACCATAAACAAAATCACAATCTGAAATGCGATCGCTTGAATCGGTTCCGCACCGCCCAACAGTTGCCCACTCACGATCTCTGGAATCGTCGCCAATCCCACGATCGACATTGCATTGATCACAGGCAACACTCCCGCCCGAATTGAGTCTTTCCGATACGACTCAATTGCCTGTGCTGGAGTCGCCCCCAAACTCAATCGCGTCTCAATTTCTAAAGAATTCGACTTTAATGTATTGAAAAGACGTTCTCCCGAAATCGCTGCTGCATTCATTGCCTGAGACAGCACGATCGCGCCCAACGCAATCAAAAATCTGGGTTCATACCAAACCTGAGGCTGAACCACAATCAATTGAACATACGCTACTGTAACCAGTGTTGTGATCAACAACGATCCGACAATCCCTGGCAATGGCAATTTCTGGCTAATCCGATTGCGCGTCACGATCGCGCTAATCATCACCAACACCCCCAATACAAACAAGATCAAAATCGGACTGAGCGGTGGCGCAAAAATGACAGCCAAGACATATCCGACCACAGCAAGTTGAATCACCGCTCGTCCTGCCGCCAAAATCAGACTGCCTTCGAGTCCTAATTTTTGCCAAGACGAGAGCGCAAATGCCGCCCCAACTAGCCCGATCGCCCAAACTGCCTGCGTCGCAAAATTCATTGCCCGATTTTCCCCTTGCCTGATATCTTTAGATCCAATTGAGAAACCAATCTCAATCCTTTCCGGTCTAAAGCATAAGACCAAATTAACTACAGGTGTGGTAAAGCTGAGTGAATACAATTCCCCCGTTTGATCTGTCTGAACAATTTAAAGCGATCGGTTCAGAAATTAATCAAGCTGTTTTAGAGGTGCTGGCTTCCGGTCGATACATTGGCGGAGCAGCGATCGAGAATTTTGAAAAATCATTTGCTCAATATATAGGCTCTGATATCGCGATCGCGTGTAATTCCGGTACAGACGCTCTATTTCTCGCGCTTCGCGCGCTCGACATCGGCGCGGGCGACGAAGTGATCACCACACCTTTTACCTTCATCGCAACCGCAGAAACAATCAGCGCAGTCGGTGCAACACCTGTATTTATCGACATTGATCCACAAACCTTCAATCTGGATCTCAATCAAATCGAAGCAGCCATCACTCCAAAAACGAAAGCCATCATTCCCGTACATTTGTTTGGTCAGCCTGTAGATATGACAAAGCTGATGGCGATCGCAGATGCCCATCAACTCAAAGTCATCGAAGATTGTGCTCAATGCACTGGGGCAGAATGGGCAGGCAAACGTGTGGGTAGCATTGGACAGATTGGCTGTTTTAGCTTTTATCCCACAAAGAATTTAGGCGCATGTGGAGATGGCGGTGCGATCACCACGAACAATCCTGAAATTGCTTCCAAGCTAAAAATGCTTCGAGATCATGGACGCTACAGCGGTTATTACCATGAAGCACTCGGGGTGAATAGCCGTCTCGATGCGGTTCAAGCTGTCATTCTCCAAATCAAACTTCGCTATCTCGACTCTTGGAATCAGAATCGGACGAGAATTGCCGATCGCTATTTCTCTTTCCTCTCTTCAATTCCTGGCATTACACCTCCACAAGCGCTCGCAGGTGGTCAGAGTGTTTGGAACCAATACACGATTCGAGTTCACGAAAACCGCGACCAACTCAAAGCTGATTTGCTCTCGAAAGGCGTGAATTCGATGATTTATTATCCAATCCCGCTACACTTGCAGCCCGTTTATAAATCGTTAGGCTATCAACCCGGACAACTTCCCGAATCCGATCGAGCGGCTGCCCAAGTCTTGTCACTCCCCATGTTCCCAGAACTGTCTGAAGAGCAGCAAGATCAAGTCATTTACAGTTTGAAAGACTGCTTGATTCGATAACGGATGCCTGAAAAGACTACAGAATCTAGATTACAGCCGCTCACAATAATCAAATTTTGGGCTGTAAAGATGTAGTTTTGTATACTAGAATAGGAGCAAATAACAAAAATCGTAATCATCACAGGGCAGCTAAGCCAGCGGAAAATCCCGGAACTTCCAACAATTTAATGTTGTTAAGAAGCGGAACAAAGACGATGATATTGCTGCAGGTGGTTGCGTTTCATCGATCGAATCAAGAGGCTAAAAAACTGTGGGTCGAACTCCGCTTTTTCAACTCAAACGTTACGACTTCAACGCGATCGCAAATCATTACCGCTTCCGCCCCTGGCAAGTCATCTGGCGAGCACTGCAAGTCACACTGCTATTTACGGGATTTGTCTTTGGTCTGAAATGGGACGACTGGCGAGGCGTTGCAGACCGCAACAAATTTAAGCGCGCCGCTCAAATTCGGCAAATCTTGACTCAACTGGGACCCACGTTTATCAAAGTCGGTCAAGCCCTTTCGACCCGACCCGACTTAATTCGTCAAGATTACCTGGATGAACTGATCAAGTTACAAGATCAGTTGCCCCCCTTCCCGACTGAACATGCCTTTCGCATCATCGAAACTGAACTCGATGCAGACATCGATGAAATTTTCGCGCAAATCTCTACAACTCCGGTCGCAGCAGCTTCTCTCGGTCAGGTTTATCGCGCTCACCTCAAAACAGGCGAAGAAGTCGCCGTCAAAGTTCAACGCCCCAATCTTCTCCCCACATTAACTCTCGATCTCTACATCATGCGCTGGGCTGCGGGCTGGTTAGCCCCGTGGCTCCCATTAAATCTAGGACACGATCTCACCTTGATCGTCGATGAATTTGGAACCAAGCTCTTTGAAGAAATTGATTATCTTAACGAAGGACGCAACGCCGAGAAATTCGCTACGAATTTCCGCAATGATCCTTCCGTCAAAGTTCCTTCAATTTATTGGCGTTATACCTCGCAGCACGTGCTCGTCTTAGAGTGGATTAACGGCTACAAATTAACTGACGTAGAAGGCATCGAAGCGGCTGGAGCCGATCCAAACGCCATCATTCGCATCGGAGTAACATCTGGGCTGCGCCAACTCTTAGAATTTGGCTTCTTCCATGCCGATCCTCATCCTGGCAATCTGTTCGCTGTTCCTACCGAAAATGGCGGACAAATGGCATACATCGATTTCGGAATGATGGATCAGCTCGAAGAAGAAGCAAAAGAGACGCTAGTCGATGCGGTCGTTCATTTGATCAACAAAGATTATGTTGATCTCGCTCACGATTTCGTCAAACTTGGCTTTCTATCGCCTGGAACTGATATCTATCCGATCGTTCCCGCCCTTGAATCTGTACTTGGAGACATCATGGGCGAGAGTGTTGGCAATTTTAACTTCAAAACGATTACCGATCGCTTTAGCGAACTGATGTATGACTATCCGTTCCGGGTTCCAGCTAAGTTCGCACTGATTATTCGATCGCTCGTCACCCAAGAAGGCTTAGCCCTCACGCTCGACCCCAATTTCAAAATCGTTGAAATTGCCTATCCGTATGTCGCGCGCCGCTTGTTAACTGGAGAATCCCCTCGCTTACGTCGCCGCCTGATTGAAGTTCTTTTTAAGGACGGCAAATTCCAATGGCATCGGTTAGAGAACATGATTTCTATTGCTCGATCCGATTCGAGCTTCGACATTCTTCCAACCGCTCAACTCGGCCTCCAGTATCTGCTGTCCGAAGAAGGACAATTCTTACGGCAGCAAATTCTAATCGCTCTCACAGAAGACGATCGCTTACATACCGAAGAAGTTCAGCGCCTGTGGGAACTCGTCAAAGACGATATCAAACCTGCTCGAATCTGGACAGCAGCGCTAGGAGTCGGAGCAGCACTCTTGCCGAAAGCGATCGCAGACTTATCCACCGCAGGGACAGCTGCCTTAATTCCAACCGTCTCTTCTTTGACGGGCATCAAGCTAGAACGGTAGGATATGGGGAATTAGCGAACTTTGAACCCGTCCTAAAAAACTGTGCAATACTTATTTCCCCAACCTCCTTACCTCTTATTGATCGTTGCTCTCCTAGCAAGCCTTGCTTCTGGGTCAGCCTTTCAAGCGGTTTTAAAACAATCGGTGAAAGAATGGTCAGAAAACAAATCGACTCGCAGCTTAGCGACGATGCGTGGATTATCTTTATTCACCCCGTTTCTAGGAATGGCAGGCGGTGCGTTTTTCTTTCTTTCAGCAGGTGTTGAAATCTTTGGTTTTCCAACTCGATTAGCCTATGCAATTTCGCTTCCTTTAACGATTGGAACAGCATGGCTCGTCTGGTGGCAACTCGGTAAAATTCTCACCCAAATCGAAGAAGGCGGTTCAGCTGCGCTCGACCTCGATTCTTGGGGCTAATTTCATTTCCTTCTCGCAAACAAGCGCTTGATCTTGCCTCAGATCAAGCGCTTGTTTTTGACACCAAGCATCAGTCATTACGGTTGTAAGAGTGCCACACCTTCAATCCAATTGCCAACTAACACTCGTTCACGGCTGCCATTGGGCGAGAGCATATAGATCGCACTTCCATTGCTATAAATCACTGTTCCATCTGCTGCCAAATCATAGGATAAAACCCCTTCAGCCAAATTTTCTGGAACCCCTTGTGTTCTCTGTCTTACTAATTGCCAAGTTTTGGGCACTAACGACGGGGCATCTGGCTCATCTAAATTTCGATCGCGCAACATCTCCGGTGTCACCCACTCTCCCCAAGCCTGCAACTGCTTCTGCTCTATCTTCTGCTTCGTCACTGCATTCATCAAAGGCTTCCCAGTGTAAATCTGTGAAAAGAAATTCAACCACTGGAAAATTGCGTGCAGCAGTCGGACTGGAATCAGGAAAATTTCCTTCAAAAATTGTAGAAAGTTGAACGATCGCTGTCTCGCTGAGTAAGGTCTACGAATGTAGTACAGCCACCCATCTGCATCCAACTGAGGAGATAACAAATCAGATTTTGGATCAGATGCCAACGTTAAAACATCCTGCTTCTCAAAGTCCAACTTCTCAATCGTAAACGGCGCACGATCACTCACATACCCCTGATGATCTCGTCCAATTCCCGCCGATTGATACACTAAAGCTTTTTCTTTGCCTAAAACCCATCTTGGAGCTAAATCGATCGAATCTCCTTCCGTCACTTCACGTGGGCGAGGCGCATCAATCTGCATCACGGCAATGTTGGAGATTCCCGTTTGATAGTTCGTCGTACAGGCAATTAATTTGCGATCGCGATCATAGTTCAAATGCCCAACTTGAAAATCTGCGGTATGAAATAACCGATCTTCTCGCTGTCGTTTTGGCTGAAACAGAAAGATACCGCCTACATCTCCAGCATTCAGCGCATAAAGTAGCTGTTCAGTATCACCTTGACACAAGCTTGTAATCTCAACTCCTACAACCGACTCTGGTTGCTGTTGTAATTGAGCCTTTAGACCCGGCGGAAGCATCATTTCTTGCAGCCCACGAGGCTTCCAAGCCTTATTCCGTTCCATTCTCAGTTTTCGCTCTTGAACTGTAAGCCCGAACTGACTTTCAACTTCTTGAACCGGAGCATCTTGGTACTTAAGAAAAAGCTTTCCCTGACTGATATAAGCAAGACTAAGGGTCATGAATGTACATCTGGATTTTTTGCGCCCAGTATACCCAAAAACCTCTCAGCAAGCTTGATTTTTGAGTAGAGCTAGAGAATATCAAGTTTTGTTACGCTACTTATTTGTTTAGGGCTATAAATCTATCTCAAGATATACTTCTACAAAATCACGCCTGTTGTAACGACATATTGCTGATTCTGTAGGAGAATAAACAACCCGTGCAAGATCATACCAGCTTAGACCTTGAGCAAGAATTGAGCCGTTTAGCCTGTGCCTTTGCTACTCGAAATACTGAAATCGGCAAAGCAGTCATTGCGAATTTGAGGAGCCGTCTCACCCTCCGTGATGTAGCAGGAATGGTGATTGTAAGTCTGGAACGCTTAGTTTGGATAGATCCGCTTGCATTCTGTTGGGCGATCGAGAATGTGATTCCAGGCTACGTCATGCGTGAAATTCGCCGAATTACTTCTGTAACGCTCTATCGCCGTCTGATCACGCAAGGTTACGAACCCGGACACGACTTTAGTATGGATGGTAAAGGACAAGTTCTTCTAAACGAGCAAGCAAAAAGCGCAATGTTTGCCGGATAGCTTACTCGAGCCACAGTTAGTAAAATAATCTGACTGTGGCTTGAGCAATATCACTTCTATGAATGATCAATCAACAAACATTTGGCAATACAAACCTTGGTGGTGTCAGCCTTGGTCAATTCTACTCACAGGAATTTGTATAATTGCTGGCAGTTGGTTTGTGTTCGCAAAACTATGGCTGACCACTCTCGTCGCAGTTCCAATTTTAGCCTGGATGATTTTTTTCTTGATTATCTATCCTCAGCAGATGCAGGCTTACCTAAGCAAGATCAATAGCTCGGATGATAGTTCAAACTAGCCTAGGCAAAAGCTTATCCCTGTTTTTGGGCACCTTTTTGGGCACTTTAGGGATGTCATGCTTCTGAATTAGGCAAGCCCTCTATGGTACGGATAGATTTTACAGTCGCGATTCGAGCGTACAATGCTGCTCAGCGTTTGCCACTTTTGCTTCAAAAATTACAATTACAGCAAAATACTGAATCAATTCGATGGGAAATTTTAGTCGTTGATAACAATAGCACTGACAATACTGCTGAAGTCGTGCAAACTTATCAATCGCAGCTGAGCCAGCTTCGCTATATTCTTGAGACTCAGCAAGGAGCTGCGATCGCTCGAAAACGAGCCATTACTGAAGCCCAGGGTACTTGGATCGGCTTCCTTGACGATGACACCTTGCCCGCTCCAGATTGGGTTGCACAAGCTTACAAATTTGGACAAACGCATCCGAAAGTAGGAGCGTTTGGCAGTCGAATTCTTCCTGAATATGAAATTGAGCCACCGAAGAACTTCGATCGCATTGCTCACTACATGCCCATTATGCTTAAAACGCAGTCCTTCTGCTATGACACTCATCTCAAAGGAATGCCTGTTGGTGCAGGTCTAGTGATTCGCAAACAAGCTTGGCTCGAAAGCGCGATCGGCGACCAAATTATCCAAGGTCCAGTCAAACAAGGATTTGCCCTGAAAGGCGAAGAAACGGAAGTCCTTTGGAAAATGAAATCATTCCATTGGGAAATCTGGTACAACGCCGAAATGACAATCGCTCACAAAATCCCGCAATGGCGGCTAGAAAAAGACTATTTATTGAACTTTCTAAGTGTGATCGGACTAAGCCAGCATCGCTTTCGGATGCTTCGCTACCCAGTTTGGAAACGCCCGATCGCTTTCCCTTTTCTCCTCATTAACGATTTACGCAAAGTCGTCCTCTCCTGGCACAAACATCAGCGATCCAACGATCTGATTGATGCCTGTGAACTCCAGTTCTTTATGGGTAGACTTCTCAGCCCTTTTTATATCTGGAAGACACTTCTCCTCCAGCATCTTGCATCGAAACAAGAGCATTTATCCTAGAGAATTTTCGGATAATGCAAGGACACGCTTCATCTCTAGTAAAAAGATGGCTAGCGTTGCCTTGCCTTGAGGTAAAACCACAACATGGCTAGCAATACTTAAGGGATGCCCCTGACGATAGGGAGCAGGCAACTGCCGAATCGCTGCCGCATCAATTTCGATCAAATCGGGGGGTGCATCTACTCGAAGCGCGCACAGTTCCGCTTCAACCTGTGTCACCACTAAAAATTCTGCTTGCGATCGCGTGCTCACTGCCTGCGCTTGCCCTTGTGTCATACTCAACTGCGATCGCAAATTCAGCACAGTCAGAGTATACTCACCTACCGGCACCACCTCCAACATCCCAGAAGCGCTTGATTTCAATTCTTCTGGCACATTCACAACTCGCAAAATGCTCTCCAATGGCAACCCGAATCGATATCCAGCAATCGTAAAAACAACCAACCGCATCATCTGCCGCATCGTTTGAGAATGCTCTATCACTTGAGTCATCGCACCACCTTTCCTGCCATCAATTGATGAACGAGTTGAACTAATTGATCTGAATCAAACGGCTTCGTCAAATAAGCCGCTGCACCCAATTGCTTTGCTAATTGTTGATGTTTCTCATTACTGCGCGAGGTCAGCATCACTACCGGAACGTGAGGAAGCTGGGATTCCTGCTCATACCGCATGAGAAACTCGAACCCGTTCAAGCGTGGCATTTCTACATCACAGGTAATTAACTGAATCTCAGGATGACATTGCAATTGTGCGATCGCATCGAGTCCATCCTGTGCCTGCACAACTTGGAATCCTGCATCTTCTAAAGTCATAGCTAATGCTTGCCGAACTGTGATCGAATCATCAATGACTAAGACTGATTTGAGGGATGTCTCTTTTTGAGCAGGGGGCGAAATTGCAACCGGGGCTGAAAGTTTACCTTGATTCTGCTCGACTAAGGTCACAGCATCGATCGCGAGGAGTGATCGACCATCTCCCAACACACTGCACCCATACACGTATCGAGGTGCAGCGATCGTACTTCCCATCGGGCGCAACACTAATTCCTGCTCACCCAGTACTCGATCGACCTCTAGCCCAATCCAATGCTTTTGACGACGAATGATCAGAATTGAAGTGGTCAAGGTGGGAGCAGCTCCGAAAGTTTCAGGAGATTGGGCTTGCATCCCGAACAACCAATTCGTATAAGTCACCAACTGCCCCAAGCTGTGAATCGTAAGGGTGTGTTCTTCTCCTTCATATCGCCAGCGCACATTACGCTGGTTGCCAATCTGATCAATCTCAGCAGCATCTAATGTCACAATCCGCTCAACGTCATCTGAGGGAAATCCATACGTTGCCGAACCTGCCTGACAAATGAGCAACCGAGTACTCATCAACGTTAAAGGCAATCGCAAAGAAAATGTTGTTCCCTGGGTTGGAACTGAATCGACCGTGATCTCGCCTTTCATCGCTCTGATTTGCGATCGCACAACATCCAACCCTACCCCTCGCCCTGACAATTCTGTCACTTGCTCGGCCGTCGAGAATCCAGGCTCAAACAAGAGATCCAATAATTCAGACTTCGAGATTTGGTCAATTTGGTTAGAAGACAATCGATGTTGTTCAAATCCACGTTGACAAATCTGCTCTAAATCCAACCCCTTGCCATTATCCGAAACTTCAACCAAGGTTCGATTGCCTTTCTGATAAGCTCGAATCTCAATTTCTCCAATGCCTTTTCCTTGGTGTTGGCGAATTGCGTCACGCTCAATTCCATGATCGAAGGCATTACGCACCAGATGGAGCAATGGATCGTAAAGCTTGTCTGCCAATGCTTTATCAATCATCACCTGCGTGCCAGTCAACTTCAGATGAACTTTTTTCCCATAGGTTTCACACAGCTGCTCAACAACTGGTGGGAAGCGATTTAGAACTGTTCCAATCGCGATCATCCGCACATTCATCAAATCATCGCGCAGATTCGTCAATAATCGACCTTGTTTGCTGCGCGATAGTCGTGACTCCCTAGCCAAAAAGTCGATCGCCTCAGTCGATTCATCAATCCGTTCTGCCTGTTCTACGAGTGTTTGTAGCAGTACATGCAAGTCATTGTATCGATCCAGTTCCAGGGTATCGAAGTTCTGTTTCAAGTCGTTCTCAACAACGAGAGAACCGCTTCTTCTGGAGAATCGCTCTGGAGCGAGCAATGACCACTCACGCAACTGTGCTAGAGCACGCTGATGTTGCTCTACCTGATGCAGCAATTCTGCTAGCATCATTTGGAGTCGCTCATCTTGCAAAAGTTGCTGGTTTTGATGAATGAGCAGTTCACTGGTGATAAAGTTGAGCGATTCCAAGTGGGTAAGCTTGACTCGAACTGTATCCTGAGCAGGCTTTTGAGACACGTTTTGCGCTGACTCTTTCAGGTGTAAAGGCTCAGATGGTGGCTCAATCTCGGTTTCTGCGATCGGGGTATCCCATAATTCAAATCCTAGATCTGCCTTGGCTTCAGGCAATTCGGTCTGCCATGCCTCAAACTGATCCGCCAATGCTTCAATCTCAGGATCAACCGAAAACACCGCTTTCGGTTCGTCAAAGCTTTCGGCAACTTGAGGTTCAGAGAGTTCATTTCGTGAACGCTGGAAGAAGTTTTTGATCTTTCTCCAGGCGCGATGAGAGAGTTGCTGGCTATTTTGAATCGAATTTGATTCTACAAAGCTCTGGAGTGTGGATGACACCTTTCCACCTGAGACACGATCTCCTGACAACACTGCAATTTGCCCTTGTCTAAAATCAGCTAATGCAGCTTGGGCAATGTCACGAACCTGATGAGGCTTCTGCTTCATTGCCTTTAATGTCGTGTGTGCAATTTCCCCAAATCCCGGCAAATTAAGCGACTCTGCTAATCCCAGAAATACCTCGGACTGAGTATGTAGCGTCAGCGCGATCGTGTCGTCATCGTTTTGAGAAATTGCGATCGCTAATTGTTCTAGTCGCTCCGTCACTCCCGTTTCAAACAGCGATTGAGCAATATCAAATCCCAAATCTGCTGAGGTTGGCAAAGCTGCACCTGGATCAAAGTGTTTGCCTAACTTGTTCCGAATTTTAGAAAAGATAATTTCAGATCGATCGAGCACTTCCGCATCCTGAGACTTTACTCCTGAGACAACAGTTGTCAAAGGTAAGCGTAAGCAATCATATCCCTCATACAGTAAGGCTTCTAACTCCGCATCAATCTCAACTTCTGGCTTGTAGAACGCCTTGAAAACATCCTCAAATGCATGTGCCATTGATTTCATGCTATCAAACTGAACGCTGGCTGCTGCACCCTTCAAGGTATGTGCCGCACGCATCAGTTCATGCACTTTCGCAGCAGAACGCTCTTTGCGCAGAGACAGTAAATTTTGCTCGATCGTTTGCAGCAAATCTTCAGCTTCAGCTAAAAAATAGGAATAAGTTTGTTCGCGAAGTTTAGCATCAGAAATCATAGGGAACTCACAGAATTGCAGATGAACAAAACAATTCAAGGCATTGAGGTTCAAGCCGGATTTGGCTCAAACCTCCCACCTCATATTTCCTAGCTGACTTTGAATTGTCCAACACTCGTTTGCAGTTGTTGAGCTGTATTGAGTAGCTCTTGGAAAGATGCAGAGATTTGACTCGACTGAGCAGAGTTCTTACTTGCTAGTGTTGCCACGTCTGTCATCGATTGAGTCACGAGTTTCGACTGCTGCGTCTGTGCTAGCGTTGCCTGGGTAATTCCTTGTACCAGTTGGCTAATCTGCGCGGTTGCATTGATAATCTCAGTCAACTGCTGACGAGTTTCATTCACCAGCCCTGTTCCACTGACAACCTGTTGAATTCCTGTATCCATGGCTGCCGCAACAGCATTCGTTTCCGATTGAATCTCTTGTGCAAGTTTCTCAATTTCACGCGTCGCGTCTGCCGATTGTCTCGCGAGCGATCGCACTTCATCCGCAACGACTGTAAAGCCACGTCCATACTCTCCCGCACGCGTTGCCTCGATCGAAGCATTCAGCGCTAGAAGTTGCGTCTGTGTTGTAAAGCTTCCAATCAAGCTAACGACCTTAGAGATCTTCTGAGAAGATTCACTTAAGCGTTTAATCTTCTGACTGGTCTCTGCAACCGTTTCCCGAATCGCCAAGATTCCATCGACCGTCCGGTTCATAGCAGCATCTCCAGATCGAACCGTTTGATTCGCCTGCTGAAGTGCAGTTTCAACTTGACGCGCATTTGTCGCAACTGCTTGAGTTGAACTGACCATTGCTTGGAGCTGATCCAAAGCCCGAGTGACTTCCTGCAACTGCTCTTCTGCTTGTTGTGTCAGCTTTGCGATCGCACCACTACTATTCTTAGAAGTACTTGCAACTTTGGTCGATGTCGCTTGGACTTGAGTTACAATCTTCCGCAAACTTTGAATTGTATTGTTGTAGGCATCTGCGATCGTTCCAACTTCATTTTCTACGACTGGAACCCGGATGGTTAAATCTCCCGAGAATACAGGTTTAATTGCACCCAACAGTTGAATCACCTGCATTTGCAATTGTTCTTTCGCAGTTTTCTCACGTTGAGCCGCTTGAGCAAGCTGCTCGGACTGTGTTCTTAACTGTTCAAGTGAATCCACTTGTTCTAGGGCAACACCCAATTGTCCTGCAATCTGATTCAGCAATACAACCTCTGCTTCTTCCCAGTGACGGGTACTTCCATTTTGGTAGACTGCCAAAATTCCCCAAAGCTCTTGGTGCTTAAAGACAGGAACAAGCGCATAAGCTTTCGCCTCAAACTGTTCTAGAAGCTCAACGTGACAAGGGTCATGACCTGCATTGTAAATATCATCGATCGCTAAGCTTTCTCGATTGCGATATCGTCCACCCTGGGTTTCCCGCAGATAAGTATCTTTGACATTGGTACCAATTTCAGTGCCAACCAGCTTACCCCATCCACTATTAATCGATTCATAAATGAAGTCGCCACTCCAGTCTGGATTGAACCGATAAATGGCAGCCCGATCGACTTTCAGAAGTTGCCGAATATCTTGCGTGATCACTTGGAAAACTGAACTGATGTCAGCAGATTGGCGCACAAAGTCGATCGATTGGCGAATTCGATCACTTACTTTTGCCAGGACTTTCTCTCGCTCGGCTTGTCGCTGAATCTGAGAAACATAGTCAGCCTGCTGAATTGCAAGACCTAACTGCGCCCCAAGCTGAGCAAGAAGATTCACTTCCGACTCTTCCCACTGACGCGGAGCCGAGTTTTGATAAGCGCCCAACAATCCCCAAAGCTTCTGCCCCGAAAAAATTGGAACAATCGTATAAGCTTTGACTTGAAACTGCTCCAAAACTTCAATGTGGCAAGGCAGATATCCAGCTTGATAAATATCGTTCACAACAACGCTTTCATTGTTGCGGTACCGCCCTCCTTGGGTCTCTTGTAGATGAGTATCGTCCCAAGCAGTTTTGACATCTGCCTTAACTAGGCGCACCCAACCTGGAGCAACTGACTCTGAAACAAATTCACCACCCCAATCTTGATTAAAGCGGTAGATTGCAATGCGATCGGCTTGCAAGAACTGACGAATCTGCTGAACCGTCTGCCCAAGAATCGTTTCAGTACTTTCAAACTGACGAATCCGTTCGAGTACCGATTTATTCACCTGATCAATCACGCGAATAAAGTTCCGTTCCCGTGCCGCCGATTTTTTAAGTTGCTCCGCTTGAGTCTCAACTTTCTCCAGATATTCAGCTTGTTGGATTGCAACCCCAAGCTGGGTTCCAATCTGAACCATCAAAGAAATTTCTGACTCTTCCCATCGCCGCGCCCCAGAGTTTTGATAAGCTGCAAGCAATCCCCAAAGCTTATCTCCTTGCAGGATTGGCACAGTAATATAAGCTCTTGCCTGAAACCGCTCCAGCACACTCAGATAGCAGGGAGAAAAGTCTGCTTTATAGATGTCCTCAACGGCTCTAAAGGTTGCTCCTCTCGTATAGGCTCCACCTTGAGTCTGTTCAAGATACGTATCAACCGATTTCGCAGATGTGCCCATCGATCTGATCGTACAATCACTCCCATTCTCTTGAAAACCTGGATCGCTGAGTTGGTCTTCCATCAATGAACGCCAGCCCGTTGTCACAGATTCAGCAATAAACTCGCCGCTCCAATCTTGCTCAAAACGGTACACTGCTACTCGATCTGTACCGAGTAACTGTCGAACTTCTTGGGTCGCAGTTCTGAAGATAGTATTGAGATCCAATGAAGTACGGATCTTTTCGATCACGCGTGCGCCTGCTCTTTCACGTTCAGTCACTTTTGCGAGTTGCGCTGTACGGGATTTCAATTGATGTAAGTTCTCAGTTTGCTGAATTGCAACTTCTAACTGAGTCCCGATCTGCATCATCAGAGCGACTTCTGCTTCTTGCCACTCCCGTGGAGCTGAGTTTTGATAAGCGGCAAGCAATCCCCAAAGTTTCTGATTCTGTACAATCGGAATAATCACGTATGCTCTTGCTTGATATCGCTCCAGCATCTCAATATAGCAAGGCGAAAATCCGGCTTGATGAATGTCAGTTACGGCTCTAAAATTGACGCCTTTCGCCAATCTTCCGCCTTGATTTTGTTGCAGATAAGTATCTGTCAGCTTTCCTAGCGTTCTCAAACTACAATCGCTAACATTCTCTTTCAAAGCAGGATTATCAATTTGCTCTTGGAGCAGTGAAGTCCATCCTGGTGCAGCGGACTCTGCAACAAATTCACCACTCCAATCTTCTGCAAAACGATAAATACTCACTCGATCAGCTTTTAGCAATTGCCGAATTTCTTGGGTGGTTGTACGGAAAACAACATCTAAATCCAACGATCGACGAATCCGATCGATAACTTTGAAAACGGCTTTTTCAGTTTCACCTTGCTGAGCCAGCCTTAATGCAAAGTCAGACTGCTGAAGATTGATCGTCAATTCTAGGCAAAGTTGATACAGTAAGTTAATTTCAACTTCTTGCCAGAGGCGCGCTCGAGAACATTGATGAACCACGAGCAATCCCCAAGCCTCACCAGCAACACGAATCGGTAAGCTTAAGCTCGCTTTAACTTGAAGCTGATCCAGAAGCTGATGTTGATAAGGCATCAAATCGACGCGCGTGATATCTTCGATGACGACGACTTGATTCTTGACATAATCTTCAGGCTGATCAAAGCAAAAGCAAGTTAACGCCGGCGCTTCCCCAAGTGCTGGGGTCCATCCACGCTGAACCGATTCTGCCACGATCGAACCGCCTTCTTGTGCACCAAAGCGATAGATGATGGCTCGATCGACTTGCAAGGTTTCGCGCGCGACTTTGACAAAACCTTTGAGCAAAGCATCTAAGTCAGGCATTTGGCGCATTTGAGCAGAGATTGCGTTTAATTGCTTCCGCTGATACCGAAGCTCACGCGATGCACCTTGCTGGTTCGTTTTTTTGGGTTGAGTCGCAGCAAATTCAGCAACTTGACGGAATAGATTTTGGACATTCGGCTTGTCCAGAAGTCCAGCCCGTTTGAGTTCTGATTTTAGACCTGTCAAAGCAGTCACAACTTGCTGAATGTCTCGCCCTGCATCTTCAGGTTCTGAACGACTGACCCCATTACCATTGGAGTAGCCTGGAGATTCGGAAACCTCGATCGATAAATCCGCACCGTTGCTTGATATCTCAACGGGAGTTTCTGAAAGGAAAGCAGTAAATTCCTCAAGAGTGGGTTCTGAAGACATCATAGAAGACATATCAAGCGTGGGTTCAGTACGACGCGATGCGGACATAGGGAAGCTCCTGGAGGCAATAGAAAAAGAAAATTTATCAAGAATTGAAATGATGCAATTGTAAAGACGGATCTTGTACAACCGCCGCCGCATCTAAAACCAGGCTGCGATCATGCTTAAAATATCCTCTTATAAATGGAAAAAATGGGTTCGTCTGAAGATCAGCAGGAGGATTGAGCAACATTTTGGGGTTGTATTCCTCAATTTCGTAAATCTCTGGAATAACAAGACCGAGAGTGTTGTCATTAATTTGCACCACGATCGTGCTTAAGGCGGTGAGCTTTTGCATCCGATTCAAGCGAGTTTGAACTCCCAGTTGTTGTGCGAGATCAACAAGCCAGAGGGAATCTCCGCGCCAATTTGACATGCCTAAAATACAAGCATTCATCTGGGGCACAGGCAGAATATCTGCGATCGCAAGGGTCTGAACAGCTGCAATACCCTCCACTGCAAGGAGCATCGATTGAGTTCGATCCAGGCGAAATCGCAGAAATTTCTGCATCGGTTCAGTGCCAGCAGGCGGACTGAGAAGAGATGCCAAACTAGTCAGTGAAGCCGTTGCAATTGGAGTTCGCGTGAACTCAGACAATTTGGTCATAGTTCCTCCGAGCCTAATTCACCATCAACTGGCGAACCGTGTTGAGGAGTTCTGTCTGATCAACGGGTTTTGGCAAATATGCATTTGCACCGAGCAAGTTGCCCCACATCATATCGACATCTGTGCCTTTGGTAGAGCAAAGGACAACTGGAATCTGGCTGGTTTTGGGGTCAGCTTTCAATTCTCGACAGAGTTCAAAACCACTCTGACCTGGCAAAATTACGTCTAATACAATCAGGTCAGGCGTTTGGGTCGAGAGTTTCGTTTGGGCTTCTTCTCCACTAGTTGCACTGACGACTGTCAGCCCAGCTTTCTGCAGATAGCCTGTGAGAAGTTGCATCTCAGTGATGCTATCTTCCACGATGAGTACGGTTTTCATATGTTCCTCCGGGTTACTGAGATGAGAAGCTTTTAATGATTTAGTCAAGAATCGGTAGCATCTTTCGCGCGATCGCTAACACGCGATCGGCATCTACTGGCTTTGCGAGAAACCCTGATGAACCCACGAATTTTGCACGAACTCGATCTATGATGCCGTCGTTGCTCGTCAAAATAACAATCGGAACATCGTTGAAGGTCGAAACTCGACGAATTTGGGCACAAATTTCGTAGCCGTTCGCGATCGGCATAACTAGATCGAGAAAAATTAGCCCTGGCTTTTTCTCAATGAGGGTCGGTAGTGCCTGTACAGAGTCTTGAATGCCGACAAACTGATAGCCCGCTTCGGTCAGAATGCGTTCCATAATTTGACATTCGCGAAGACTATCATCAATACAAGCTACAACTGGTGCATGATTTGACTCTGTTAAGGGTAGAGAAGAGACAATTCCAGACACAGGTGCGCTGGAAATCAGTGGCTTAGATGTGCCAGAGAGTGGAGGGCTGGTTGTTCGGGCGGCACCTGGCGGGGTCAAGTCAGGAATTTTCGTTAAACCAATCAGTCCTTTCCGATACAGGGGAACGAGAACGCGTGTCATCTGGATCAGGTCTTGCTTCATCAGCATTGCTAAATCCCGTAGAGTTCGCCGACCATCAACGAGCGATACCAGCATTTTGTAAACCTTCTCAGGCGTATGCTCTGGAAGTTGTTCAGGATTGCGTAAAACTGGGGCAAGATTTGGAGAATGATCGGCAAGTCCAAGCGATCGCCAAGTGTTCCATTGCTGTTGAACCTCCGCAAGGAGTTGTTCAGCATTTAAAAGCGCTAACGATGCCTCTAACATTGCTGAGGGATTAGAGCGGAAGGTAACAGGCTTAGTTTCTTCCTGTTGAATAATATCGAATAAGACATCGGTCACAATGCTACGAATCACCGCAACCGCATGTTCAGGACCAATTTGCTGACGTTTGACTAAAGCGACCAAAGCCTCGTAATCCTGGCATGAATTTTCATCCAGGGGAGGAAGCGCGATCGCATTGGGACTAAGGTGTGGACAGTGCTGAGTTAAATAGCGATGCCAGCGACGGCGAGGATGAGGACCACCCGTTGCCCAAATCAGCCGACCCATATAAAGATATAAGCTCCATTGCTGTCCATGGGTCGAAACGTCCAGTCGTCCACTGAAATGCATCCGACTACGGAGACCTAATAGACCACTAGGAGAATCGGTTGAGGAATCGTCCACTAACATTTCCTGAAGTTCCTTAGATTTGGGTCCTTATCGAGTTACCCAAGTTTTTCTAAAGTTATTCTTCCCAGACTGCAATCAATCTTTACTATTCATTTAGTAATAGATTCGTTCCACAACCCAAAATAATGCTTGCAGGACAACCCAGTGAAATCAAGGGGAAAGCCCGGCTCGCTAGAAAGTTTATTGAATTTATCTACGGGACTGACGGGGCTCGAACCCGCAACTTCCGCCGTGACAGGGCGGTGCTCTAACCAATTGAACTACAGTCCCAAATTTGCGCTTTTTTGTGTGGCGCGATTTCTATATTGCAATGTTTTAGGGAATTTGTCAAACAAATTACAAAGATTTTTTTGACGTGCTGCTTCAGTCTCAATAAAAATTTCTGCCCCGATCCCAAATTCCCTTGTTATTACTGAAGTAGGAAGATTGACACGAGCTAGGCACAGGTGATGAAAGAAATAAAATCGGGATCTCGTCCGACTGGAAAAGTTGCACTGCGAGTTGGTTTGGCCGTGATCGTTTTGATCGGGATCGTAGGCGCGGGTCTGATGAAATTGTTTGCGATCGAGATTTCGATCGCGCCTGCTGCGCCGAATGCTGTACCGATGATCAAAACGACTGAATCTCCCTCAGTTGAGCCAGTTGCACCTGTAAAAATTGAAAAGCCTAATGCGACAGCAATTGCTGCAAAGCAAGGCAATCTCAGAATTCGGAATCGCTCAGATTACCCGATCCGAGTCGCGCTGCTCTCACGGCAACCGAAAGAGGCAAATCTGAAATCAGGTTCACCTCAGAGCGGTTTTGCACCTCCGGCACACTGGGATTTTGCGCCGCAAGAAGGCAGCCAAAGCGGATTGTTGGTGTCGTTGCCACAGCGATCGATTCAACTAAAACGGGGAGATGTTGTGGTTGCCTTCGCTCAGGATGGCTCACAACGGTATTGGGGCCCGTTTGTCGTTGGAGAGACTGAGCGACCAGATTGGAGTGCTCAGGCAGGGGAGTGGGAGCTGGTGATTGAAAATTAAGAGTAGAGGGTCATGACCTCAGATAAGGGCAAACGGGACTGGGCGGCGATCGCAAAGTCTGATGTATGCCCCCGATCAAAATGCTCCGCTGCGGCACATCCAATCATGGCAGCGTTATCTGTACAGAATTTCATCGGCGGAAATAAAACTTTAATCTGATGCGGTTCAGCCGCCGCTTGAAGTTCTGCTCTCAATCCTCGATTGGCTGCAACACCCCCGCCGACTGCAATTGTGTTTAGTCCGTAATTTTTAGCGCAGGCGATCGCTCGTTTCGTCAAGGCTCGTACCACGGTTGCTTGAAAACTAGCCGCGAGATCGGCAATGGGGATCGGTTCACCAGTTGCCTGCAATTTTTGAGTCAGCCGCAAAACCGCTGTCTTTAAGCCGCTAAAACTTGAATCATAAGGATGAACGCCACCTTCAGGTAAAGAGATCTGACCTTCAGGTAGGGCAAAAGCGCGCGGATTGCCCTCTGCCGCCAACCGATCAATAACTGGGCCGCCTGGATAGCCCAGATTCAATAAGCGAGCCACTTTATCGAACGCTTCACCTGCGGCATCGTCCCGAGTCTGTCCTAAAACTTCATATTTCCCGCAGTCCTTGACGTAGATGAGGCTGGTATGTCCACCTGAGACGAGGAGACAGAGAAACGGCGGTTCGAGATGGGGATCGCTGAGGTAGGAGGCGTAAATATGTCCTTCTAGGTGATGTACACCGATAAAAGGTTTTTGATGAACGATCGCTAAAGTTTTTGCAGCCGTCAATCCGACTAAAAGTGCGCCGACGAGTCCGGGCGTACAAGTGCCTGCGATCGCATCGATTTCTGACCAGGTTAAACCGGATGCTTCCAGGGCTTGAGCGATCGCTAAATTGACAATTTCCACATGTTGCCGTGAAGCAACTTCAGGAACAACCCCGCCGTATTTCTGGTGAATCGCGATTTGAGACGACACAATGCTGCTGAGAATGTGACGATTTTTTACGATTGCCACCGCAGTTTCGTCACAACTTGTTTCAATTGCTAAGACCGTTGCCATTTGCTGGTAGGTTTTGGGAGTAGGTGACTTTAGCAGTCGCTCGAATTAGAGTGAGCTAAGCTGATTTCCTAGTTTAGCGCTCTGTTGGATTCACCCCCATTTGTGGAAAAATCAACTTCGTTTTTGACACAACTTTTCTTTGTAATTCGTAAATAAAGGGAAACAATTCCATGCAACGATTGTTTGCTCTAGTTCTCGTTCTTTTCCTAGGATTGGGCTTTGCCAACCCTCAGCCTGCTCACGCCTACAATTTGACTCGGTGTGGCGACAATCCTGTGTTCGTTCAACGAATGAAAGATTCGACTAGCGCCAGTGCGCAGCGTCGTTTTGAGCAGTATTCCGATTTGCTATGCGGCAAGGATGATGGTCTACCTCACTTGATCGCGGATGGCAACCTGGCACATGCTGGCGAATTCACCATTCCTGGCATTCTGTTCTTGCTGATTACAGGATGGATCGGTTGGGCAGGTCGCTCTTATCTGCAAGCGGTCAAGAAGACAGATAAGCCTGAAGAAAACGAAATCATCATCAACGTGCCTTTGGCGATCTCCTGCATGTTGGGAGCAGCTTTATGGCCTTTGTTGGCAGTGAAAGAGTTTCTGAGTGGCGAATTGACTGCACGTAACGATATGATTCCGTCGGGCGCTGAGTCTTTCTTCCCTGCAATGGTGAAGAAGAAATAAGACAATTCTGATTCACATTTTGGAGGTTCATCCATGTCTGGTCTTCTAAGATATCTTTCATCGGCTCCTGTAGCGACTGCATTATGGTTGACTTTTACAGCGGGTCTTTTGATTGAATTTAATCGGTTCTTCCCTGATTTGCTGTCTCATCCGAGATAAGCGGATTTGGAACTTTTTTGAATGCGCGATCGACTTCTGTGATCGCGCATTTTTGTTGAAATCTATCCATTAGTAGAGTGATGGGTCTTCATTGGGTTGATGATTCGTAGTCGCAATTTTTTTAAGGTGTAAGCGTCCTTAATATATTGGAGCCGCTTATGTCTTCTGGTTTTCTCAGATTTCTCTCGCTTTCCTCAATTCTAGGGATTGCAACTGTTAGCTTCTTTTTGACTTTATTTATTTTGATTAACTGGGTTTCGCCTGATCTGCTGTATTTGATGCATTAGAAACTTACAGGCAATACGCTGATTCGCTTATACTTTGAGGCGTGTCGCGTATTGCCTGCCGTTATGAATCCTGAGCTTGAGATTAGACGATTGTTAGACGTGATGCCCGCATCGGGTCGGATGTTTGTCAAGTTGGTCAGTAAGCCAGATCAGCGATCGTTCATTGATACTCCTGCACCGTTACCCTGGGGCAGGGATCGCCCGGTTTATATTAATTTCGACCTTTGGAGTCGGTTGTCGCGATCTCAGCGTGATCTCCTGATCTTGCGAACGGTCAGTTGGAGTAGCAATATTAAATGGTTTCAACCGACCCCAATGTTAGGACTGACCGCATTAGGCGCGATCGGATTGGGGGTTGAACTTGCTCAGCAGGATTTTGTGGGAGTTGCAGCGGCAAGTGGATTAAGCGCGATCGCACTCTTTCAAATTTGGCGGAATAACCGCAGCTCGCGGATGGAACTCGAAGCGGATGAACAAGCGCTGAAAATTGCTCAACGACGAGGCTATACAGAAACTGAAGCGGCACGGGCTTTGTTGAGTGCGATCGAAGCTGTCGCCCAAAATGAAGGGCGCATGTTGAGTTTTGTGGAATTACTGCGATGTCAAGGTTTGAGAGCCATTGGGGGACTTTCTCCCGTTGGCATTCCTGACGAGTTGAGAAGCGAATGATCTACCCAATGACGGGGAGAGTTAAATTGCGGTGAACTCCGGGAAATCACTTAGGAATTTGAGATCGGGGCAGGGAACTTTAGCAATACGACCCCACTGGAAATAAAGACTTCATGATTGAAGGCATGAATTCACGGACTGCTCCGAATTCAAAGTTTCTGGATACTATGGGTTTGTTGCGGAAATGACGGACAATCGCGCCGTCAGTGACCCACGATCGCAGGGCAGCATATTTTATGTCTCACATGGCAACCCAAACTCCACCCTCTCGCAGCATTGATGTCAGCTTAGATGTCGAGTTGCGAAACGTCACCAAAGTTTATCACGGTGAACCTGCGGTTCGCAGTATTGATTTGGGTATTCGGCGCGGCGAGTTTTTTAGTATCTTAGGGCCGTCTGGTTGTGGTAAAACGACGACGCTGCGGATGATTGCGGGATTTGAGCATCCGACCTCGGGCGAGATTTTGATCCGCGATCGCTCGATGTCGAATGTCCCACCGTACAGACGTCCTGCCAATACAGTCTTTCAGAGCTACGCCCTGTTCGGTCATATGACCGTCGCAGAAAATATTGCATTTGGGCTGAAAATTCAGAAATGTTCGCGATCAGAAGTTCAAGATCGAGTTCGAGATGCGTTGAAATTAGTCAAGCTCGAAGCGCTTGCCAATCGATTTCCAGCGCAGCTCTCCGGTGGACAACAACAACGAGTCGCCGTTGCCCGTGCTTTAGTCAATCGCCCCGCCGTTCTGCTGCTCGATGAACCGCTAGGCGCATTAGATTTGAAGTTACGCAAAGAGATGCAGGTTGAACTCGCAACGTTACATCGAGAATTAGGCATGACCTTTGTGATGGTGACGCATGATCAGGAAGAAGCGTTGTCATTATCCGATCGCATTGCCGTGATGAACTTGGGGAAAGTTGAGCAAGTGGGAACGCCTGAGCAAATTTACGATCGTCCACGCACTTCATTTGTTGCAGATTTCATCGGGGATACGAATCTATTTCGCGGCAAGATTGAAGGCGCACATCCTGAGACGCTTTGGATTAGAACCGAGACGGGCATCAAAATGACCGTTCAGCAGGATACCGCCTCGAAATCCCTGACTTCTGGCTGGGTCACGGTGAGCGTACGTCCTGAAAAAATCCAGATTAGTCTAGCTCCTCAAGCAGCAGCAAACTGCTTTGAAGGCAGATTGCAAGATGTGATGTATCTGGGAACTCATGTCTATTGCGTGATAGTCATGAACTCTGGCGATCGGGTGATTGTGCGTCAGCCAAAATCACCTAAACTTCCAAACGCAGACGCTCCACTCTATGTGTCTTGGGATGCAGCCGACAGTTTAGCGTTATCTGAGTTGTAAGGAGGCAGTTATGTCGTATTGTGCCTCTCGTCGCCGATTCATCAAAACTGCAGCCGCAGGAGTTTCAGGGTTTGCGCTGTCAAGTTGTGGTTGGACATTAGCAAAAGTTCAGACTGATCAGGCGATCGTGCAGTCTTCCGATGAACTCAATATCTACACTTGGTCGAATTACATTGATCAAGAACTCGTCGATGCATTTCAAGCCAAGACAGGGATCAAAGTTAAGTTTGATGTGTTTGATTCTAACGAGACGATGTTGGCAGCTTTCCAAGCCGGAAAAGCAAAAATCTATAGCGTCATTTATCCATCGGACTATAAAGTGACTCAGATGAGTAAGCTCGGCTATTTGAGCCAGCTTGATCACTTACGGTTAGAAAGCCTCCGTCATCTGATTCCGCGTTTTCAAACCTCCCTGCATGACCCCGGCAATCGTTACAGTGTGCCGATGAGTTGGGGAACGACCGGATTGATCTATAACAGTGAAAAAATCAAGGATGCACCCAAAGATTGGAACTATCTGTGGGAGAACAAAGAGAAGTTGATGCGACGCATGACCTTGATGAATGATGTGCGGGAAGTGTTAGGAGCAACGTTACGATCGCTTGGATTCTCCTACAATTCCACCAACCCGGCCGAATTGAAAAAAGCATACGATCGGCTACAAGAATTGAAACCTGCAATCGCGACTTTCACAACCGATGCCTGGCGGGATCAATTAATTGCTGGAGATTTGTCGATCGCGATGGCTTACTCCTCAGATGCGGCACTGGCAATGAAAGACAATCCAAAGTTGAAATATGTCATCCCGAGCAGTGGCACTTCTCTCTGGACAGATACGATGGTGATTCCCAAAACGGCTCCCAACCCTGATGGAGCTTACGCTTGGTTAGAGTTTATGCTTCAGCCTGAAGTCGCCGCCAAAATGACAGAACGGTTATCCTTTGCAACGACCAATCAAGCTGGCATTGCTCAACTCCCTGAAGCGATTCGGTCAAATTCTAGCTTGTTCCCCGCGATGGAGTTGTTGAATAAATCCGAATCGATCGCACCCGTAGAGCGGGAAACGCTAGAAGCCTACGAACGATATTGGACGAAACTCACGAGTAGCTGAGGATATTAAACTATGAAAGCGCCCTCGATTTCTGAATCCTCTACCTCTAGCGCTCCTCGCTGGTTGCAGCCAGTCTTGATGCTCTCGCCTGCGGGACTTTGGCTATTGTTGCTGTTGATTGTTCCGACCCTGATTATTTTCCAATTGAGCCTTGTTCCCAACATCAAACCGGGCGATGTCGTGAATCCATCAGGATTGGAGAATTACTTGCGAATTTTTCAGCCTGAGAGTTTCCCTGCTCTTTGGCGATCGTTCCTCTTCGCATCGGGAACGACGATCGCTTGTCTTGTCCTCGGCTTTCCCGTCGCCTATTGGATTGCTCTCACTTCTCCCAAACGCTGGCAAAATCTCATCTTAATGGGCTTTACATTGCCACTTTGGACATCTTCGCTGTTGCGATCGTATGCCTGGATTAGCATTCTGCGTCGAACTGGCGTACTCAATAGCTTTCTGATGAGTCTCGGTTTACCGACCTTAGATTTATTAAATCAACCGATCGCAGTCCTGATCGGCATGACCTATGGTTTATTGCCTTACATGGTTCTGATTCTCTATGCCTCGTTAGAAAAGCTCGATCGACGATTGTTAGAAGCCGCCGCAGACTTAGGCGCAACCCCTCAACAAGCGTTCTGGAAAGTGACTGTCCCCCAATGCTTTCCGGGCATTATTGCTGGAGGTTTGCTGGTATTCATCACGGCGCTAGGAGACTTTATCAATCCAGAGCTATTAGGCGGAACATCGAGCCGAACTGCGGCGCGTGTCGTTTATGACCAATTCCTAGGTGCAACGCAGAATTGGGGATATGGCTCAGCTTTGAGCATGATGCTGATTTTAATCGTCAGTATTGCGATCGCACTGCTCATTAAATACGGAGATCAGAATGCAAAGTCAATTTAGAAATCGCATCTCAGCAGGGTTTACCTTGCTGATGTTTGGCTTTATGTATTTACCGCTATCAGTGCTCGCGTTCTACAGCTTTAATCAAGCTCCAAACAGTGCTCAGTGGACTGGATTTACATTATCTTGGTACATCAAATTTTTCCAAGATAGTCGAATTCTTTCAGCGCTTCGAGATAGTTTGTTAGTTGCAAGTTTGGCAACTGCGATCGCAGCTGTCATTGGAACCTTACTAGCGATCGGGCTTGCAAAATATCAGTTCTTTGGCAAAAAGTTATTTCAAGGTGCAGCTTATTTGCCGTTGATTATTCCTGATATCGCGATCGCAGTTGCAACCCTTGTATTTTTAGCAGTCATTGCAGTACCCCTGAGCCTTTGGACAATTGTGGCTGCCCATGTCGTTTTCTGCCTGGCTTACATCGCATTAGTCGTTTCAACACGACTCGTCAATCTTGACCCGCATCTGGAGGAAGCAGCGTTAGATTTGGGTGCAACTCCGATGCAGTCATTGGTGATGGTATTGCTGCCGCAGTTAATGCCCGCGATCGTCTCGGGCTGTCTCCTGGCTTTCGTGTTGAGCATGGATGATTTTCTCATCGCAAGCTTTACCGCAGGTGGAGGGATTACAACTTTGCCGATGGAGATCTTCAGCCGAATCCGAACCAGTGTAAGACCGGATATGAATGCATTGAGCGTCGTTTTGCTGGTGATTTCAGGTGGACTCGCTCTACTGGCTGAAGGGATTCGCTACCAGGGTGAGAAGAAGCGATTCACTTAGGTCGTTTCTAGTACAGTCCGCCGAAGCTGTATTCGGAATGAAGGGTCGAGATATTTTTCTTGTTGCGATCGCCATTGCTGCCAAGCGTTGATGATTTTCTCTTGCAGGCGATCGGCAAAAATCGGACAAGTTTTCTCGATCGCTTGCTTCAAGCTGCTCTCTAAGAACTCCTGCATCACAACGCTATCTTGAATCTCTCCCAAACTCTCTTGAATCGCTTTGAAATTTTCAACTTGAGCCTTGTAAGCCTCTCCGTAGAACTCGGTGAATAGCTCAGTTTGATAGCGCACCCGTTTCATTTGCTTCCGTAAATCGTGGAGCGATGCGTTCTGCTGCAATTGTTCTCGAATCGATTCGGCTGTAATCGGGGCAAATCTGCCAGATTCTTCTCGTCCAATCAGCCAAGCGGGATGCAGCAGAACGCCATGAATCAGAGGCATCAAGACATCGGGTAAGACGGATTGAATTGGGAGTTGTCCGATCACCCGATAATGTGGCAACGCTAACCAATTCTCCATTTCTTTCCGAAATGCCTTGTATTCATGCGATTTCAACGCCTTTTGCAGTTTTTTGAAATCTCGCGATCTCTGCTTCTGGAGTTTCTTCAACGCCCGTTTTAATTCTTTCTGCTCTGATTCTGGCAAAGTGGGCGACTTCAATTCAAGCTGCAACACATCTGCATCTCGCACTGCACCTAAAATTTGAGCAAACTTACGGATTTTTGCTTCACTCGCGGCTTTTGGCAGATCTGCTACAAATCCAAAAACCTGAATTGCGGTTCTCAGTCGCCGCAGTCCGACTCGCATTTGATGCAGTGCCTCTGGATCTTGATCCGCTAAAACTTCTTCTTCGTGCTTCATCGCTTTACGGAAATGTTTCTCGATCGCACGATAAGCAAAGTGACTCAGCGTTTCTGATTGCAGTGGGATATGGAGATTCATGGCGAGTTTTTATCAAGGGAATACACCTCTATTCTGAGTCTCTGTCACTCCCAGAATAGAAACATCTCACTTAAGTTAATGATTGCGGTTCTGACGCATTCAGTGGTGTTTTAGAGATATTTCGGAATCCTAAATTTCAGCTTCTTTCATAAAGGAATCTCTTGGATCTCTGCCAAGTTTAAGAACACTTCCGCATTGACTGCTTCTGTCGATCGCTGACATCGCACCGCAAAACTACATCCGCTACATTCTTCGGTTTGTGGAATTTGCGGGAAAGGCTGATTTTTGGTCTCATAGCGATCGAGCCATTCATCCAACTGGGCTAACAATTGCTGCAAGCTTTGCCGCGTTTCCTTATGCTGTTGCGTACTGTAAGCGAATCTCAAGCTCTGAGGAGATTCAGCGGCTCCCTGCGCTTGGAAAAACCAATACGTCATCGAAATCTGCTCTGGTGCGTATTCACTCGTCTCCGCTAAAACGAATGGATACAGGCGAGACTGCCAGTTTTGTGATAAGTCCTTTCGCGCTGGTTTTGGATAAGTCTTCCAATCTAAAATTTGCGCTGCTGAATCTGTTAAAAGTAGCAAATCATAGACCACAGTCAATAAATGCCCATTGAATTCGAGCGTCCGAAGATGCTCACTCTCCCGAAAGCTAGGACGCTCAATCTGAAGAATTGTTGGAGCAGCACCCGTAAAAGCGTGAAACCATTGACGAAGTTGCGGATCTTCTTGCAGAAAAGGCTCGATCGGTAAATCCATTTCCCACTGTTGCATCAGCGCATGAAATCGACTTCCCGCTGCAAGTCGCTCCTGTTGCTCGGGTGAATTTGCTGATCCCAACTGCTCTATATAAGTGTGCTGAAATTTGCGCGGACACAATTCAAGTAAATTCAAATGTCCTTGAGAGATTCGCATTAGTTCTTCGTTAAAACAAACACACTGCCTTCATTGCCGCGCCCAATCCGCAAATCCTCATCAAGATAAGTCACATCCAGCCATCCTTGTTGATCCCGGTCTTTGATCTGAAAATCGATCGCGGCAAACTTCTTCTCGGATTCTAGCTGTTGAATAAAGTAACTGGGAGATTGGTAATCGATTAAGCGTTGCAGACCAATGAACGATCGCTCAAATTTCACATCGACTCGGCGATCCGTCATCCGACGAAAGCGAGCAACCACAGCCACGATTCCTTCTAAAAACGGCACGCCCGAAACTTCCGCAATATTATAGAGTTTCGCTTCGGGAGCGTGAATACACTGATAAACCTGCCCCAATTTGAGCAGCGGAAATTGATCAATCCCCAAAATGCCGCGACTGGTCGTGTAAATTAACCGCCAATTACCATCAAGTAAGTGAATTGCTTCAAGTGGGCGAGGGGTAGGATTGCGATCTTCGAGTTGAGCGATCGCCGCTAAAATTGCCTGTTTTTCGGACTCTGAGGCGAGAATGCCGCGATTCGTTCCCGCGATCGCTTCGAGTAAAGCAGCTTTCCCGATCATGATGCGCTCCTAGCGTAAACAGAATTAATCGTAATCGTTCTCCACGGCTCTGCTTCAGATTCAAAAAGTTTCTTAAATTCAGTCTTGATCCAAAAAATCCGAAATTCCGAAATTATTTACTTGACAATTTCAGAAAAACGTAGAAAATGCATTGAATCTAAACCGTATATTGCTAATTTGCGAAAGCAAAAGCAAATTCAATGTGCCAGCTATACCCGTAAGTGTTACACTCTGGGTGTTTCGGTCGATCTAAGATAAAGTAGAAGCTCTCTACTGTTGGAGTTACAACCGCTCAATGATTTACAACCCCTCTCTACGTCAAGAACCTCGAACCCAACGTGCCGCTGTGATCCCGATGCAGCAGGAATCATCGATCCTCGACTGGTTAGAAAGCACAGGACGACTTCTGGCACGCGACAATGCAGATTTCGACTATCTAGACGATGAAGAAGAGATCAATGAACTGATGGATGGCGAAGGCAGCAGTGCCTTTGACACAGACGATGACGATGATGATTTAGATTTAGAAGATTAGACGATGAGGCGCGAGATTCTTCTGAATCTTGTGCCTGATTTGATAATTAAGTGGTGAAATGTGCGGAGTGAATTGAGAAACCTGTGGACGCAAAACTTTTTACAGGAAGAGCCTTAAATTTTTCGGGTACGAAGCTATTTCTTCTACTCACGATTGGCATGACGATCGCAGCAATCTCGCTGGATCATTTTAGTGGACGAGTTTGGAGCCAGAATACATCACTGACGTTCCCCATGTGGATGAGTGGACTGGCAACGGCAGGGATCGGCTTTTGGGCTGTGCCTTTCCTCAAGGCACTGAAAGCTGGACAGATTATTCGCGAAGATGGCCCACAATCGCATTTGAAGAAGGCAGGAACCCCGACGATGGGAGGAGCCTTCTTTGTTCCCATCGCGGTTGCACTGGGTTTAATTTTGTCTAATTTTTCGGGCAATGTAATTGCCGTTTCAGCATTGACCATGGCGTACGCTGCGATCGGCTTTCTCGACGATTGGCAAATCATTCGCCGCAAGTCCAACAAAGGCATTTCTCCGCGGATGAAAATGGGACTGCAAATCTTCTTTGCAGTTGCGTTTTGTCTCTGGTTAGCCCTGACAAATCCGAGCGTCACTTCGATCGCATTGCCGTTGGGTCTAGTGCTGCCGTTGGGATCGCTCTTTTGGGCGTTGGCTTGTTTCGTTTTAGTTGCAGAAAGCAATGCGACGAATCTGACTGATGGAATGGATGGATTGGCAGGTGGAACAGTCGCGATCTCGCTGTTGGGATTGGGTGCTTTGATCGCACCTGAGCATGCTGATTTAGGTATCTTCTGTGCGTCCCTAAGTGGAGGTTGCCTCGGCTTCCTGGTTCACAATCGCAATCCGGCAAAAGTCTTCATGGGAGACACTGGATCGCTGGCGTTAGGTGGCGCATTAGCGGCAGTTGGATTACTAACGAATTCCCTGTTCGCGTTGTTGATTCTGAGCGGCTTGTTCTTCTTAGAAACTCTCTCTGTCATTGCTCAAGTGACGTATTACAAAGCCACAAAAGATGCAAATGGCATCGGCAAGCGTTTGTTCAGGATGTCTCCATTCCATAACCATTTGGAATTGACGGGCTGGACAGAAACACAGGTTGTCGGTTGGTTTTATACGATCGCGGCTGTCCTGGCTGGATTCAGTCTTGCAATTCACTAATTTCTCAAATCCGCACAAAAAACTGTGATCGAGTCACAAAAAGCTGTTATGATGTGACTCGACAACTCTGGAGAGATGGCTGAGTGGTCGAAAGCGGCAGATTGCTAATCTGTTGTACGGTCTTGAACCGTACCGAGGGTTCGAATCCCTCTCTCTCCGTTCTAAAATCCCGTAATCAACCGATTTAAACTTGTATCTACTGCAAGTTACGAACGCGGCTGAAATTTTTAGCAGCTATCATTAAATTCACCTTTGATCGGAACCTGTCGAAATGATTGTCTGTCCCAATTGCAATCATGCTAATCCTGACGGTGCAGTGCAATGTGAAGCGTGTTACACGCCTTTGCCCGTCTCGATCGCCTGTCCAAGCTGTGGCACGACCGTGCAAGCGGATGCCAGTTTCTGTGGACAGTGCGGCTATCACCTGAAATCTGTGAGCGCTCCTATGTTATCGACTCCTGAATCTTCGCTGCCTGATCCCTTAGAATCGCCTGAACCGATCGTGCCTGAACCTTTGGTTCAGCCCGATCCAATTCTTCTACCGACCCAAGCTGAAAGAATCCCTGAAGCTGCCGCCATTCAGCCTCCAGTCTTGGCAACTCAGCTTCAGCAATCCTTCGCCCGTTTGTTAAATCTACAAACCAGCACGGTGGTAGAAATCCCGCCAGGTCTAACTGTGGTGCATATCGGAAAACCCAACGATCAAATTCCACCCGACATTGATGTTTCGGGGTTTCCAAACTCAGAGATCGTTTCGCGGATTCATGCAGACATTCGCGTCGAAGGTGAAACCTACTACATTGAAGATGTCGGCAGTTCTAACGGAACTTATATTAATAATTCGCCCCTGCCGATGGGCAATCGGCATCGATTAAGACCGGGCGATCGCATTTCACTCGGCAAAGGCGATAAGATTTCGTTTCTCTTTCAAACCTAATCCATCCTCACCGTTTGCCAGTCACGATATAAGCCACCCGTTTGCCAATATTTGCAGCGTGATCTGCCATTCGTTCTAGATGGCGGATCACCAGGATTTGCAGCACAATTGGCTCGATAATGCCTTTTACGTCTTGCTGACGCGCTAGTAGGTTGTAAAGCGTTTCATAGTCAGAATCGACCGCATCATCTCGCTGGCGCACATCCATTCCGGATTCTGCATTCAGATCAGACAACGATTCTAGACTCAACGCTAACATCGCACGGCAGCGATCGAACATTTGCAAAATCTGACCCATGTAAGGTGATTCTGCATAGGGAAATAGTTGCACTGCGACATCCCCTAAGTTTTTGGCATAATCTCCAATTCGTTCTAGATCTCGGACTAACTGCATCAGAGCACTTAACAGCCGCAAATCCTGCGCGACCGGAGACTGGAGCGCAATTAAATTCACACAATCGAGTTCGATTTGTTTATAGAGACGATCGATTTTTTTATCTTGTTTATTAATTTGCGCAGCCGCTTCAAGATTGCGATCGAACAGAGCTTCTCTTGCTAGACAACAGGAGCGTTCGACTAACGCGCCCATTCTCAAAACATCACGCTGAATGCGTTTAATCTGACGCTCGAAGTGAACACGGATCGGTTCCTGACCTTCTGGCACATTTCTATACAGCATCGATTAGGGGGATAAATTTTGGACACACAACCGAGTATCGAATGAACATCAGGAACAGCAGTTAATTTCAGCCGCCTCAATATAACAAGAGAAATTTAGCTTGACAGGTATTACACAAAACGTTTTGACTCTTTTTCTATTTTAGAGTGATCGATCTGGAGAGAGATCCTGTAACCTATAAACTTTCATGGTCGCGGCAGTTTGCCCTTCTTCCTACAATAGATATGATTGCGAACCTCACTCCTGTTATGTTCTCTTCCTCTGAAGATTCTCTCAATTTGGCATCTCACTCCCAAGGACATAGTTTATTTGCTCAGTTGCGGAGCCGATTTCCGCAAGGAGCGCTGATTTCAGAACTGGTGCAGGTGCAGGATGGGCAATTTGTCGTTCGCGCGATCGTGCAAGTCGGAACAACCACAATGGCAACTGGGATGGCTGCTGCCGAGAAGATTGAAGTCGCAGAAGATCGAGCCAGAGTCAGAGCGATGGAAGTTTTGGGAATTTCACCGACGGGGGGTGCCGCGACATTTGATGTGCCATCTAGACCAATGGTGGAAGCGCCAAAAGAAGTGGAACCCAGCTTAGACCCCATGGCAGAAATTCCGTTACCCCCTGTTGAAGAATTGGTTCCTGAAGGGATTGCACCGAAAAAGCCTGCGCGCAAAAAGAAAGAAGATCCGATCGCCCCTGCGCTTGAATTTTCCGTGCCAGACTTCGATCTTCCCGAGATCAAATCTGAACCTCTTGAATTTACTCGCGAACCTGTGCCGCCTGTAGCAGATTTTGCACCCGATTTTGAGGAAGATGATTTTCCAGCACCCGAACCCATCGACTTATCCGATGCGATCGCTCAGATTGGAACTGAGATTGAGCGCATCGGCTGGACGAAAAAACAGGGCAGCACTTACTTGCAAGATACATACGGCAAGAAAACCCGTGCGGAGCTTGATGAGGATGAACTGATCGAGTTTCTGCATTACTTGAAAGCCCTTCCCAGTAAAAATAGCCAAATTCCCTTCTAAACCTTATGCCTTCGATCGCCGCACAGCCTTACGAATACGAACTTCCGAGTGATTCCCAAGTCGCGTTAATCGTGATCGATATGCAGCGCGATTTCCTGGAGTTAGGCGGATTTGGTGAAGCCCTTGGCAATGATGTGAAACTCGCTCAAGCGATCGTACCCACCGTGAAACAACTGCTCGAAGGATGTCGATCGCTGCACCTGCCGATCTTTCATACTCAAGAAGGACATCTGCCGGATCTGTCTGACTGTCCGCAATCGAAGCTCAAGCGGGGAAAAGGAAACCTGACCATTGGCGATCAGGGCAAGTTGGGGCGGATTCTGATTCTGGGTGAACCTGGAAACGCAATCATTCCTGAACTTGCTCCCTTACCGGGGGAAGTTTTGATTCCCAAGCCCGGAAAAGGAGCGTTTTACAACACTGATCTGGAGATGCAGTTGATCAATCGCAATGTTACTCATCTTTTGATTGCAGGCGTAACAACCGAAGTTTGTGTGCAGACCACGATGCGAGAGGCAAACGATCGAGGATATGAGTGCTTACTCGTCGAAGATGCCACTGAGAGTTACTTTCCACAATTTAAACAAGCGACGTTAGAGATGGTGCGGGCACAAGGGGGCATTGTGGGATGGACGGCAAACACAGAGGCGGTGTTACAGGGTTTACGATCGTGGAAAGCCGGAGAATGATAAGTTAAGTCCAGTGCATCTCGATCAATACTTTCATCATTATTCCTTGCGTTTCGGGTGGCGGTTTGTCACCCTTTTTGTTGCCCTCTTTGAATCGGGAACTTGAGGCGCTACAATGTGACGGTTGAATTCGGCACCCCTACCTTGATTGAGCGTTACACCCTGCCTGAGATGGGCGATTTGTGGACAGATCACTACAAATTTAAAACCTGGCTCCAAGTTGAAATAGCAGTGTGTGAGGCGCAAGCCGAGCTAGGTTATATTCCGGCTGAAGCGGTTGAAGAGATTAAAGCGAAAGCGAAATTTGATGTGGCGCGGATTTTAGAAATCGAAGCGCAGGTTCGTCATGATGTGATCGCGTTTTTGACGAATGTGAATGAATATGTAGGCGATGCGGGTCGCTATATTCATTTAGGCATGACCAGTTCGGATGTGCTGGATACCGCTTTAGCCTTGCAAATGGTCGCCAGCTTAGATGTGATCATGACGCATGTAGAAGCGTTGATTCAAGCCATCCGATATCAGGCCCAACAGCATCGCAATACGGTGATGATTGGTCGATCGCATGGCATCCACGCTGAGCCGATCACATTTGGATTCAAACTGGCAGGCTGGCTCGCTGAAATGTTGCGCCATCGCGATCGCTTATGTCAACTCAGAAAATCGATCGCAGTCGGTCAAATCTCTGGCGCAGTAGGAACTTACGCCAATATTGATCCGCGCATTGAGGCGCTGACTTGTCAGAATTTAGGACTGGAACCAGATGCCGCTTCAACCCAGGTGATTTCTCGCGATCGCCATGCCGATTATATGAATTGCCTCGCTTTGTTAGGAGCTTCGATCGAGCGGTTTGCGGTTGAGATTCGCAATTTGCAGAAAACGGATGTTTTGGAAGTTGAGGAATTTTTCTCAAAGGGTCAGAAAGGATCGTCTGCCATGCCCCATAAGCGAAATCCGATTCGATCGGAGCGTTTGACCGGAATGGCAAGATTGCTCCGAGGCTACGCGACTGCTGCATTAGAGAATGTTGCGTTATGGCATGAACGCGATATTTCTCACAGTTCAGTCGAGCGGGTTGCATTACCCGATGCATGCATTTTGACGCATTTTATGTTGGTTGAGACGACAGACTTGATTAAACACCTGCTGGTTTATCCAGAGAATATGGCTCGCAACATGAACGTTTACGGCGGGGTAGTGTTTAGTCAGCGGGTGATGCTGGCATTGGTGCAGAAAGGATTGAGTCGAGAGGATGCTTATGCGATCGTGCAATCTTGCGCCCACCAAGCCTGGAATCGGGAAGATGGGAATTTCCGTCAATTGCTGAGTGAAGACGATCGCGTGACCAAAACGCTATCGACTACAGAATTGGATGAGTGTTTTGATCCACAGGTGCATCTGAAAAATCTCGATCAGGTTTATCAACGGTTAGGGATTTAATCGGGGAATGTGGGAATGGGGAAAGTAGCAATGGTTATGCTGACTTCCCATTCCCCTAACGTGCCTCGACAGACACTCCATATTCATATCCTTTGAAGTTCGATTCAAAAATAACTGCGTAATCTCCGGTCGCAGCAACCTCACCCGTCCAAGATTTTCGGTCTTCTCTGTACTCAACCAAATCTTTCCCATCCGGCGCAACAATTCTGGGAAAAACTTGGCGATCGCGCGTCACCGTCAATGTCTGACCTTTGCTCAAATTGAAGGAATAGGTGTGACTGCCAGTTCCAATGAAGCGATCTCTAATTTCAATGTTGTCTTGTCCTCCAGCAAATTCGATCCGCTCAACTTTTTCACCACAGTTATTTTCTGTTCTAGATTTCGCAATCCAACCTGGCTGCTCACCCGTGATTTTGAACCAGCCGTCTTGTTCATTCTCAACATCGACAAACGTTCCATTTGGCAACTGTCCCAAAATCTGTGAGGAAGCATTGGGACTCGATCGTACATTCAGAGGTGACTCTGGATCGTTGACTTTCGCCATACGAATCACACATTTTTCGACGGTTCGAGTCGCTTTTGAGCCAGAGGGCTTAGCGTCAGAAGCAGCATCCGATTTTGGAGATTCGGGCGACAGTTGAGGGATCGATTGAGGTGCAGCCGTGGGAGATTCAGTCGGTTTTGCAGGAGATTGAGGCGCTGCAGTCGGAGAGCTTGCACCTGGGGCAGAAGATTGAGGCGCAGAAGAACAAGCTGCCATCATCGCTAACAAGGTTGCACAAGTGCTTGAGCGGAACCAAATCAATGCTGAGGATCTAAAAGGCATATGTCGTAGAGAAGCTTGGGATCAAGAAATTACTTCAATACTTGCAAATTCAATCACGGAATGGTTTAGTGAATTACAAAAAACCTCCAGACTTGCAAAAGCCTAGAGGTTTCAATTCAACTTTCGCGTCAGGTTGAGTTTCGGCTATGGTAAACCCGCACTGACCTTGACTGTGCAAAGACCTACTGAAAGTTTTGAGTATTGTACAAAGCTCAATGTGTCACCTTACTGAACATCTCTATCTGAACCGGAAAAATCATGTTGCATCTGGATCGCCCGTTTTACAATCGGCGTGAGTTTCTCTCTCCAGTAGCGAATATCGGGATAATTCGTCGCGATCTTGAGAATATCGCTCCAACGGTTCTGTTCTTCTGCTGCTAGCGCCGTTGAATATTGAGTCACAGCTTTATCCCAGGATTTGGGCATCGTCTTGAGAGCCGATTGAGCTTGGGGATAGGCGGCGCTGTTGGCTGGCACAGCTTTTGCAAGTGCGATCGCGCCATCTAAATTTCCAGCTTGGAAATGCGAAAGTGATTCACGGTAGAGGCGGCTGCCTGGATCATTCGGCAAACTCGCTAAAGTTGGATCATTCGCTCGTTTCCGATTGAGCGTTGCAACAGGACCATCACTTTCACAGGTTTTCCGAGTTAAATTCTCATAAATCCAGCCCACAACAGGTTGGCTAATTTGTAACCAGCCATCTCTGCGCCCAATCACGGTAACAACAATACCATTCTGTAGGGACCCCACAATATTTCCGACCTTCTCGATTGGAGCCGATCTCACATTCAATGGCGGCTTATCGTCAAAGACGATCGTTTGACAATCCTGCGCGACCGTTTGAATGACATTCGCCGATTCTGTACTGTTAACCGTCGCCTTGGGTTTCGCTACCGCATACAGAGTTCCAGACACGGTCATGACTGCGGTAATACAAGCTCCAACTGCCAAAGGAGATTTCAGAATCGTCTTCACGTTAACCGACATGGTGATGCCTCATGCTGATCCAAAATTGAGAATTCAAACTTTACAAGCGCTTGTTCAGTTCCGCGACTCGTCTTCACTCTTGTAGATTGCCCTAAAATTCATGCAAATGCGTTCAGGAGTCCCAACAATCCTAGAAAATTAACTCTTCTCAATTCATCGTGTTCTCCCACTTGACAAAATAATCTGGGTCAGACCCATGAGGGGTAATACCCCTCGACATTTGATTCTGTCTTGTCAGCAGCTTAATAAGACGCAACATCCTGGTAAACTTTTGGATGGTCAAGTATCAGAAGTGGCAATGGAAATTGGTCAAAAAGTGCGCGTTCGGCGACTGCGCGATCGTGTCCCCCAAGATGTGGTTAAAAAGCTCGGAGCAACTGGCGTTATCAGCCAATACAAAGTGGTTGATGGCAAAGGCATTGGTTTACTCGTCCAGTTTGAGGATAAATACTCAACCTGGTTTTTTGAGGATGAGTTGGAAACGATCGGCTAATCGAGCTAAGAATTCGACCAGTCGATACCATAGGGGTTAGGGAATCAAGCAGTTTGCCTTTTTCCCTGACCCCTCTTCTCATGAATCGCCCCTTTTTGCGGATTTGGATATGGCTTTTATATTGACGTTTTTAGGTAAAGGCGGAACCGGACGGACAACTTGCGCGATCGCGGCTGCCAAAAAGTTTGCTGCTCAAGGAAAGCGCGTTTTACTGGTCGGACAAGATCCGACTCCGGCTTTTGGTTTAGCACTCGGAACAACGGTTGGCGTTGATCCACAAGAAATTTCTGCCAACTTCAGCGCCGTTCAACTTCAGACAACAACGCTGCTCGAACGCAGTTGGGAAGAAGTGAAAAAGTTGGAGGCGCAATATCTTCAGTCACCGATTCTGAAAAATGTGTTTGGTCAGGAATTGGCGATTTTTCCAGGCTTGGATCAGTTGCTCGCTTTGAATGCCCTGCGAGAGTTTGATAGCCGCTATGACGTAATCATCTACGATGGCGCAGGCAATCAAGATACGCTGCGATTGTTGGGAACGCCTGAGACATTGAGTTGGTATATTCGTCGATTCCGTCAGGTCTTTATCGATTCAGATTTAGGGAAAACGGTTTCGATGTTGATTCAACCGATCGCTGCTGCAATTTTCACGAACAACAATTTCGTCGGGGATAACTTTGCCCAGCCGACTCGTCAAGCCAATGATCTGTTAGATCAAGGGAAGCAAGCGGTGAATGATCCGAAACGCATGGCAGCTTTCTTAGTGACGACTGAAGATGAGGCTGCGATCGCGAGTGCAAAATATCTCTGGGGCAGCGCGCAACAAATTGGCTTAACCGTTGCAGGCGTTTTGTGTAATCGTTCCAGCGATGCTTCTGCGGTCAGCGAAGCATTTCAGCCTTTGCCAATTTCAGCGATTCCGGTTCAGCCCGTGAATGACTGGCAGTCCCTGATCGATGCATTGCCAGAACTCGATCACACTTCTGAAGCCCCGAGACCGATCGCGGTGAATGTCGCCGAAAGAAAAGTAAGCTTATTCTTGCCGGGATTTGATAAAAAGCAAGTCAAACTGACCCAGTATGGGACAGAAATCACGATCGAAGCGGGCGATCAGCGGCGCAATATCGACCTGCCTGCGCCATTACGCGGGCAACCTGTGACAGGCGCAAAATTCCAAGACGGCTATTTAATCATCTCGTTTTAGCGTGTCTTAGTCGTCCGCGATTATTCAATTCACGACCCTAACCTTATGACTGAATCTTCTGAACTTCAAACCGAGCGCTCTGCCAAAACTCGCCAGATTCTGGGGATGAAAGGCGCAGACGTGAAAGAATCTTCGATCTGGAAGATTCGGCTGCAATTGATGAAGCCGATTACCTGGATTCCGCTGATGTGGGGAATTCTCTGCGGTGCGGCTTCGTCTGGAAACTATCATTGGGCACTCGAAGATGTGCTGAAATCTGCGGCTTGTATGCTGCTGGCAGGACCACTGCTCACAGGCTACACGCAGATTATGAACGACTACTACGATCGCGAGATCGACGCCATCAACGAACCGTATCGTCCGATTCCATCGGGTGCGATTCCTCTGAACCAAGTTGTGATCCAAATTTGGTTCTTGCTCCTCAGCGGTGTGGGACTTGCCTATGTTTTGGATCGTTGGGCAGGGCATGAATTTCCAACGATTACGGTACTGGCGATCGCCGGATCATTCTTGTCTTATATCTACTCAGCACCCCCTCTCAAACTCAAACAAAATGGCTGGCTAGGCTGTTATGCGCTCGGTGCAAGCTATATTGCGATTCCCTGGTGGACAGGACATGCTTTATTTGGCGATCTGAATCCGACCATTATTATCTTGACCTTGTTCTACAGTTTTTCGGGCTTGGGAATTGCGATCGTCAACGATTTCAAGAGCGTCGAAGGCGATAAAGCGCTAGGACTCAAATCACTTCCGGTCATGTTTGGAGTAACAACAGCGGCTTGGATTTGTGTAGCAATGATTGATGTTTTTCAAGCAGGAGTTGCAGGTTATCTGATGACCATTCATCAAAATCTGATGGCGACGCTGCTGATCTTGTTAATCATTCCGCAGATCACCTTTCAAGATATGTACTTCCTGCGAGACCCGATCAAGAACGATGTTAAATATCAAGCCAGCGCCCAACCCTTTCTTGTGTTTGGCATGTTGGTGACGGCGTTAGCATTAGGACATGCAAATATTTAGCCTTGATTTGCGATCGCTAACCCCGGAATCAAAGGGATTGCGATCGCAAAATCCTGAAAGTCTTGTAGACTAAACGTCAGTAATTCTTCAAATTCGGTCATGATTCTGACCCCGCAGCAGAGATCATCCGTTTGAAGAACACGGTTGACGTAAGAATCGCTTTCCGTCAATCTAACAGAGATGAATTCCCTGGTTTCTGCGGATCTTTTCTTCTGCTTTGTGATAAGAGGCACAATCGTGGCACAGCATCGCTCAAAACGTAGAGAAAAACCGACTCGGATGGATCAATCTTCAACAGGGCTGGACTCTATGACAGACGGAACAGGAAAGAAGCGCCAAGTGAAGCCAAAATCTAGACGAGAACGCGCCCGCAACCCTTTATCCGCAGGAGTAACGAAGCTCATGGAGCATCCTCGGATGGCAGGGGTGCGAAGGTTTTTAGATGTTACCACTCGTCGCCTTGAAGCACTAGACCATAAGATACCTGCACCGATCAAAAATCCGGTGGTACAAAAGCGAGTCGCGATCGGGATTGTCATTTTGGGCGGAGCTGGACTATTCCGATATGCTGCGATTCAAGTCGATCAAAGCTTACCTGACCCGGCTGAATTAAAGACATTTGCTCGTCCCGGAACACTGACCATTCGAGCTTCCGACGGATCAGTTTTACATCAATTGGGTCCCGCAACGCGCGATCAAGTGGCGGTTGATCGGATTCCGAAGCGATTGATCGATGCATTTGTTGCTTCGGAAGACCGTAGATTTTACGACCATAACGGGCTTGATCTTCAGGGAATTGGGCGGGCAGTCTTTCGCAACCTGACTTCGAGAGATGTAGTTGAGGGAGGAAGTACGCTCACTCAGCAACTTTCACGAGTGGTCTTTCTCGATCAAGACGATCGCTCTCTCGGTCGCAAGGTTCGCGAAGCCCTGATTGCTCAGAAACTTGAGCGCACGATCGATAAAAAGCAGATTCTCGAAAAATATCTGAACTTTGTTTATCTTGGCTCTAATGCTTACGGTGTAGCAGATGCAGCGTGGATCTATTTTAGTAAGCGCCTCGATCAGCTAACGCTAGGCGAGATGGCAATGATCGCGGGATTGCCTCCTGCGCCCAGTTTATATTCCCCATTAGTGAGCTTAGAAAAAGCTCAAGAGCGGCGAAATACAGTGCTCGACAAAATGGTGGTGGCTGGTTACATCAGCGAAGCAGAATCTCAGGCAGCCCAGGCTGAGAAATTGGTTGTGAAGCCCAGTATGCCGAAAAATCTTCAAAGTACGTCGCCATACTTCACATATTACGTTCAGCAGCAGCTTGAGAAACTTGTCCCGAAAGACGTACTTGCAGCAGGTGGCGTGACCGTTGAGACGACTCTGAATGCGAAGTGGCAAAAAGTTGCAGAGCGATCGATTCGAGAGGCGATCGGCGTAGACGGAAATGCTGAAGGCTTCAAGCAAGCCGCACTCGTTGCTATCGATCCGCGCAATGGTGAAATTCGATCGATGGTCGGTGGATATGACTTCTACAAAGATAGTCAATTCAACCGAGTGACCCAAGCTCAACGGCAACCTGGATCGACATTTAAGCCCTTTGTCTATGCCACTGCCATTGCAACCGGCAAGTCGCCTTATCAATCCTATTTGGATGAGCGTTTTAGCGTCGATGGCTATCAGCCGAAGAACTACAGCAATAAGTATTCTGGCTGGTTGAACATGAAAACGGCACTGACCAATTCAGTGAATGTGATTGCCGTTAAAGTGCTGATCGATGTCGGATTTGAACCTGTGATCAAACTAGCGCAGGGCATGGGAATTCGATCGAAGATGGAACCCACTTATTCATTAGCGCTAGGCGCATATGAAGTGAATCCATTAGAACTGACCAGTGCGTATGGCGTGTTTGCTGCTCAGGGAAATTATGTTGAACCTCATGCAATTCGCAAAGTGATCGATCGTAAAGGCAAGGTTCTCTATGATGCAAACTACAAACCAAAACGAGTTTTAGATGCAGAAACGGCGGCAATTACGACTTGGATGATGCGTGGAGTCGTTTCAGATGGAACAGCACGGGCAGCCCGACTCGATCGACCCGTGGCAGGAAAAACTGGAACTTCAGAAAACGCGCGTGACCTTTGGTTTATTGGCTATGTCCCACAACTGGTTACAGGTGTATGGCTCGGCAACGACGATAATTCTCCCACTTGGGGAAGCAGTGGAACGGCTGCTTTTACCTGGCATGAATTTATGAAAGAAGCTGTGGCAGGAATGCCGACGCAAAAATTTGCTGAGATTCCAGAGAATTTGGACGATCGCAAAGGCACGATCAAGGCTCAGCCTGTAAAACCGAATCGGCTCCGAGCACTGGGCACAGCTCCAGATTCCCCTGAAGAACAACCTCGTCGTCGATATGAGGAAGCTCCACCCGAACCAACTTACTCAGAACCACGCTATTCTGAGCCAGAGCCTCCTAGATCTGCTCCACCTGAACCTGAGGCTGCTCCACCTGAACCTGAAGCTGCTCCACCTGAACCTGAGGCTGCTCCAGTTGCACCACCTCCTGCTGATCCTGCTCCCGCCGCTGCTGACCCTCTACCTCCTCCAGGGAATTAGTAGAAAGTACCTAATTCTGTAACAACGGATCGAACTGGCGAAAGATGCCCTGCTATGATGACTTTGTTAGTCTGGATTCCACAGTAGAAAATTTACAGGAGCAGTTTAGATGAATCTTCTATTAGAAGTGGCAACCGAAGTAGCAACAAAGCCTGGAATGCAGTTTCCGACCTCGTTCACGTTAGTTTATGGGGTTGGGTTTGTGGCAGCCGTGACGATTGGGTCAATCGCTTGGTACAACTCGAAACGCCCGGTCGGTTGGGAAGATAAAGAGCGTCCTAATATCGTGCCAGAAGTTGAAAAAGAAGAAACGCCTGGTATTTAGGCTTAAACCAAGCTCTGGATTACGATTCAGAGCTTTTCAATTTTTTGGAGTCCATGCTGATAGAGCTTACGCAGCGCTGAGACAACCTTGGTTTGCAGGGTTGGGACAGGTTCAGATTCGAGAATTTGCAGGCGAGTGAGAAGCTTGGCTTCCTCGCTGTCGATCATGCCATCGGTATAGATAATTTCACTAATGGCTTCGATGAGATGATGGCATTCTTCAGAGGTAGGATGCTCGCCCAGATAGTCTTGTATCCATTGGTAGCATTCCTCTGATCGAACCGCTCGAAGTTCGTGCAGGATGGGTTGAATTTCTGGATCTTTTGCCACTCCTTTTTCGATCGCAATTCGCTGTAAGTACGTTCTTTCTTCCGGCTGAATTTTCCCATCTAACCAAGCGACACCGATCAGAATTTTTACTAAATCTTTGACATCGTTTTTCATATTTGTTTGAGTCGAACCATAAAGAATCCGTCCATATTGTGGCAGTGCGGGAGGACTTTGATCCACCCTTGTTGGGAAGTGAGTGTGATCAAAGCTGGATGCGTAGGGTGTTCGATCGCCCAATTTGGATGCTGATGGAGGAATTTCTCAATCACGGATTCGTTTTCGAGCGGATTCAAGGTGCAAGTTGAGTACACAAGCACGCCTTGAGGTTTTAGCCAACTTGCAGCTTCGGTGAGAATTTCTTGTTGCAGTTGAGCAAGTGCTGTTGCGCTTTCAGGGGTTTGTCGCCAGCGTGCATCGGCATGACGATTCAGCGTTCCTAAGCCTGAACAAGGTGCATCGACTAAAACCCGATCGCATTTCCCTTTCAAACTGGGAACGTCTCGGCTATCACTTGTCAAAATCTGAATCGAAGTGACCCCTAAGCGATCGATGTTTTGCTGAAGCTTTTTCAATCGAGAGGCGGTTTTGTCGATCGCCCACACGGTTCCTTGATCTTGCATCAATTCTGCCAGGTGCAGAGTTTTGCCACCGGGAGCCGCACAAGCGTCTGCAACAATCTCTCCAGGTTGCGGATCGACTAAGTAACTGACGAGTTGAGCACTACTATCTTGAACAATCCACCAGCCTTCTGCATAGCCTGGTAAGTTCTGAATGGCTCCAGCGTTGCTAGGTAATCTCAGTGCATTTGGCACGTTGGGAATGCACTGCGAGTCTGGAATTGCAGATTCAACTTGCTCGATGTTGGTCTTTAAAGTATTCACCCGCAGATCAATCCGAGGGGGTTGATTCATCCATTCACAGAGTTTAGCTGTATCGTCGATTCCAAATTGCTCTAACCAAACTTGAATGATCCAATCGGGATAGCTATGTAGCGTTCCAAGTTGTTCGACTGGATCATCGCAAAGTTTTAATGGGTCAGCGTGAAGAATCAGTTGCGATCGCAGATACTGCCGCAAAATCCCATTGACGACTCCTGTGAGTCCACTCAGCTTATTTTTCTTCGCAAGTTCAACACTCGTATCGACTGCGGCGGATTCAGGAATTTGATTGAGATAGCGTAGTTGATACAGTCCCAATTGCAGAATCAATCTGAGATCAGGGGGTTGATCTTTCTTTTTCGCAAACTGATCAATCAGCGCGTTTAAGGTTCTCTGACGACGAACGGTTCCGTAAACGAGTTCGGTAAACAATCGTCGATCGAGGAGATTCAGATCAGATTGATGCAGCACTTGATCAACTGCAACATCAGCGAAGGCTCCTTTCTGAATCGATCGGAGTGTCGTAAAAGCAAGCTGGCGAGAGGACTGATTCAAAGATCGAGGAAATGCGAGAGTGGCTTATCTAGGATAACAATCGGTTGATCGATTTCAGTTGAAAGTGACATTGCTCAATGTCTCGATCGCTGCAAGAAGCATATAGAGATTCAATCATCGTGAAGCGTTCCGCAGTACGATTAAGAATGCAAAAAGACTTGTTGTGTTTGTGACTATGCCGAAAGCTTACGTAATTGGTTTGGGAAGATCTGGCAATGCTGCCGCCCGACTTCTGAAACGTCAAGGATGGCAAGTCATCATCAGCGATCGTGGGTCTTCCGAATCTCTCCACTCTCAACAGCAAGCCCTGATCGCAGAAGGCATTGAAGTACGGTTAGGGGATAACTTTGACCCTGAATCAGCCCGCCCAGATTTAATCGTAGTCAGTCCCGGTGTGCCCTGGGATATTCCCAGTTTAGTCAAAACGCGATCGCTCAACATCGAAACTATTGGCGAAATGGAACTCGCTTGGCGATCGCTCAATTCTTCTCCTTGGGTCGCTATCACCGGAACCAATGGCAAAACGACAACTACGGCATTGACTGCAGCAATTTTCCAGAAAGCCGGACTTTATGCTCCTGCTTTTGGCAACATTGGCTATGCCGCCTGCGAAGTCGCATTACTCGACCAAAAACCCGATTGGGCGATCGCGGAAATTAGCAGTTATCAGATCGAATCGGCTCCTTCACTTGCACCTGAAATCGGCATCTGGACAACCTTCACGCCCGATCACCTCGCCCGCCACAAAACCTTAGAAAACTATTACAACATCAAAGCGAGTTTACTCAATCAAACTAAGCAGCAGATCTTTAACGGCGACGACCCCTATCTTCGGAAGATTGGAACAGCCCATGGTTATCCAGTTCAAGAGACTGCCTGTTGGACAAGTGTCAAAGGACGGTCTGAGTTGGTTGGAAATCCCGCATTCGGAGCGTATATCGAGAACAATTGGGTCTTTGTCCGAGATGAAAAAATCGTCCAAGCAGATGCGCTAAAAATGCCCGGAGCGCACAATCTACAGAATTTACTAGCTGCTGTTGCAGCCGCACATTTTGCAGGCATTGAGAAGAGTGCGATCGCCGAAGCCGTTGCAGAATTTCCTGGAGTAGAACACCGTTTAGAATTCATCTGCACTTATCAAGGGGTCGATTACATCAACGACAGCAAAGCAACGAACTACGATGCTGCCGAAGTTGGACTCTCTGCCGTCAAAGCTCCAGCAATTCTGATTGCAGGTGGAGAACCGAAAATTGGCGAAGATCAAGCTTGGCTGAATGTCATTCAATCCAATGCTGCCGCAGTGCTATTAATTGGAGAAGCAGCCCCGACCTTTGCGAAGCGCTTAGATGAGGTGAGCTACTCGAATTACGAGATTGTCGAAACCATGGATCGCGCGATCTCACGATCACCCCAACTCGCAAAACAACATTCCGCTAAAGTCGTGCTTCTCTCTCCCGCTTGTGCGAGTTTTGACCAGTATCAGAGCTTTGAGCATCGCGGCGATCACTTCCGTCAACTCTGTCTAGAATCCTTCCAATGAAGCCACCTGAAGAATGCCAGAACATGACTGAGATTCGATCTGAGATTGATGCTCTCGATCGACAAGTCATCCAACTTCTTGGTCAACGTTTCGCTTATGTGAAAGCTGCGGCTAAGTTCAAAACCGATGCAACCAGCGTCAAAGCACCAGAACGATTTCAATCGATGCTGCAACAGCGGAGAATTTGGGCAGAAGTAGAAGGATTAAACCCTGATGCGATCGAAAAGCTATACCGAGATCTCGTCAATCACTTCATTCAGGAAGAACTCCAGCAATGGAAAACCCAACACCCAGATTAGTTAATCTCAACCAAAGAAACTTCAGGAATTTCTAAAAGCTTTGGTTCATCCGATTTTGCTATTTCCGAGTTCACATCTTTCTCTAGCTTTGCTCCGATTTCTAAAGGAGCTTCCTGTGGAGCAGGCAACCCATCTAGCGGAGTTGGAGTTGGGACAGGCGCAGAAGCAGAAAGCGGCGTTTTCACCAAACGATCAACTGCCTGTTTGACAAACATCTGCATAAACGGCAATCGTCGATTCTGCTCAAAGACTTTCTCCATAATCTGTTGCAGAATGTCAGGCTTAATCTCTTCTGCTGATTCCCCTTCAAAATATTCAATCAACGTTAATCCAGCTAATCTGGTCAAATACGCTGCACTCACGCCCTGAATCAATCCACCTGCGACAAAGGTGATCGCATTCGTTTTCATAATTGCCGCGATCGCTTGTGTAGAAACCTCCACTAGCCCCAATTTCACCATCACACCTGCCATCGTCGCAGCGACAGTCTTCGCTTGTTCTAACGTGAATTTGCGCTGATACAAATTACTCAGATCCATTACCATCTGACCGTTGATAGCAGCAGTTGCTAACAGATCCAATGCTGGAAATGGATTGGCAAATGCTGTACCTGCCACAATCCATTGCGCTTGATCAATTCGGGGCATTGCGCGATCGCGTCGAATTCGATTTAACGCTGATTTCGCTTCTGCCTGAACCGCAGTCACATTGCTAAGAGAACTAGACAAAACAAGTTGCTTCCCTTCCTGGATGAGAATTTGATTTAACCGCTCCAGTAAGGGCAGAATCTGCGGTTCGACTTTCTCCATCCATTCCTTGAATGTGCCGTCTGATCGATGTTGTCGGATTTTCAAAGATTTTGGATTGGTTGCAATTGCAATGACATCTTGTGGGCTGAGAATGCCATCAACTCGTTCACGCAATTGCTCTAAAACGATTTTCTGTTCCTCTGGCAAGTACTGATCTTGTTTGTTGAATACCAAGACTAGCCTTTTACCCACAGACGTAATTTTTTGAATTGCCTGAAATTCCGTTCCAGTCAAATCACCAGTCGTCATAAATAAAATGACATCTGCCGATCGCGCTAATTTCCACGCATCCCGCTCTGCAATAATTCCGCCTTCCGTTGCTGCAAAGAGTTCAGGAGTGTCCTGCAAAACGAGCTTTTGTGAAATGCCTCTTGTCCATTTGATCTCAAGTAAATTCATCAGCATGGTTTTGCCAACTGACTTACCGCCCATCACAGCAAACCGAATCTCATCTCGCTTCAGATCCGCAGTAATGTTTTGAATTTGCGATCGTAGGTCAGACAATTGCTGAGCACTGCCATCGATCGATAAATCTTGCGACTCGATCGCGAGTTGGTCTAGCAGTCCTTTCGCCTCGACCAATTCAGTCTGAACTTTATTCAGCGAAACTGGCTCGACTCGAATCTTAGGCGTATCGCTCTGTTGAAATTTTAGAACAACCCAGGCAATTCCACTTCCAATGACAATGGCGGGCAGCCAATCTCCCAAGGTATGCGTCAAATTTTCGAGGACCCAGAGTGAAAGCGTTGCGCCGACACCCCCTAAGATTAACGATCGCTGCCACGAACTAGTCATTCTTAACCCACTCTTGCAAATCTCTGACTTCCAGGATAAATCAAAGTCTCGCGATTGACTTGCCTAGCTGGGATCAATCCTCAAATACGAAAAAGCCCCCCATTTCTGGAGGGCTTCATTTTGCTCAAATCAGTTAAAAATTAACCGTTGATTGCAGGTGCGCTCATTGCAACAGGTGCAACTTCACCAGCAGCCAAGTCGAGCGGGAAGTTGTGAGCGTTACGCTCGTGCATTACTTCCATACCCAGGTTCGCACGGTTGATTACGTCAGACCAGGTGCTCACCACACGACCTTGCGAGTCGATGATCGATTGGTTGAAGTTAAATCCGTTCAGGTTGAACGCCATCGTGGACACGCCCAATGCGGTGAACCAGATGCCGACGACCGGCCATGCACCCAAGAAGAAGTGCAGTGCGCGAGAGTTGTTGAACGATGCGTATTGGAAGATCAACCGTCCGAAGTAGCCGTGTGCTGCAACGATGTTGTAGGTCTCTTCTTCTTGTCCAAACTTGTAACCGTAGTTTTGGCTCTCAACTTCAGTGGTCTCACGTACCAACGAAGAAGTTACCAACGAACCGTGCATTGCCGAGAACAAGCTACCACCGAATACACCAGCTACGCCCAACATGTGGAACGGGTGCATCAAGATGTTGTGCTCTGCTTGGAAGACCAACATGAAGTTGAAGGTTCCAGAGATTCCGAGGGGCATACCGTCGGAGAACGATCCTTGCCCAATCGGGTAGATCAAGAAGACTGCGGTTGCTGCTGCAACAGGTGCAGAGTATGCAACACAGATCCAAGGACGCATGCCGAGACGGTAGGAGAGTTCCCACTCACGTCCCATGTAGCAGAAGACGCCGATCAAGAAGTGGAATACGACGAGTTGGTAAGGACCACCGTTGTACAACCACTCATCTAAGGATGCTGCTTCCCAAATTGGGTAGAAGTGCAAGCCAATTGCGTTCGAGGAAGGAACAACTGCACCAGAGATGATGTTGTTGCCGTAGAGCAAGGAACCTGCAACAGGTTCACGGATGCCGTCGATGTCCACAGGAGGAGCAGCGATGAAGGCGATGATGTAGCAGATGGTTGCAGCCAGCAAGGTGGGGATCATCAATACGCCGAACCAGCCTACATACAGGCGGTTTTCGGTGGAGGTGACCCAGTTGCAGAACTGCGCCCACAGGTTTGCGCTTTCGCGTCTCTGTAAGGTCGTTGTCATGATTCTGTATGAGTGCTTGATTTGTTTGCTCAAAGATTAGATTGAAATTTCAATCTATGAATCTAGATTAAGTGAATCGTTTCATTTTGTAAAGAGGTAAATTAAGTTTTTACTCAGGTTTTGTAACAGAAAGTTCACAAAATCGGCATTGAATCTCTGCAAAGCCTGACACAGAGCTTATTGCGAGGCGTCTCCGATTCTGAGATTTGAGAGTGCCCGCTGCATATCAGTTTCTAAGAAACGATCGATTGCGCCATGAATCCAAGCAAAGGAACGCTGACTGTCTTCACAAATTCGCTCAAATCCTAGAATTCGACGTAACTCTTCGTAAATTGGGTGAACGATTAATGTGTAAAGGTCACAGCTTTCCGGATAATCCTCACGCATCTTAATTAAGGTCTGCTGAGTATCTTCTAAGAGCTGGCAGAGCGATGTGATCGTTAGATACGGTTGATCAATCACCCAAGCCCGAATGTAAATCGAGACGCAGGTCTTATCGCCTGGCTGAGCCATGATGAATGGATCAACTGGATTGTCCGTTGTGAGATAAAAGCTTTTACTCGGTTGCTGAAAGAAGTACTGGTCGGATTCTGCGGCGACTGGATACAAAACACAAGCGGCCACTACATTATGATTATCTGACCGCCGAAGTACCCGCATTCCTTTGCCGTACTGTTGTGACCATAATCTGAGAACTTTAGCAAGCTTAGCCATCGCTGCACCATCTCGAATCATCGGTGCATAGTTTTTGGTGTATAGCGTTGAGATAGTAATTGCGTCAGTTCGAGGATTAAACATATCAGCAAAAAGCTCGACAGGCTCTTCGCTGGGAGGAAGTTCAATTTCAGGAAAGGTACGTATTTTGAGTGCGAGAGAATTCCCGTCATATTGTTTGTCGAGTAATCCTAACGCAGCAAGACGATCGATCATCATTCCCGCCGCACGATCGCTACCTTTTTCCTGATCTCGGTAAAACAGCTCAGCTGCTTCACGATGAGTACAGTTGACTAATCCTTCTGGAGCACGAAGTTCTTTTAAGCGAGTTGGAATACCGCCATGTAATTCTTCTTGCTGTTTCAGCAAGAGATACGCCCAGAGGCGGACAAAATATTCTGCCTTGCGCCGAGTGAGTCCGCCTCGGCGTTGAATCAGAGCGATGTAAGAACGTTGAACCTCGATTGGAAATAAGCGATCGACCAGATCTGGAAGCATGGCAAAGGTGGGGGCTAAAGAGAGTTGATAAAACAACCTGAATGGGTGAAGCGAGATAATGCTTGGATCAGCAATAGTTTAGAGTGCGAGGCATTTGCACAAGTGAAATTGCTGGTGCATCGTTAGTCAATCCAAGCAGAGATAGCCCTGCATCAGTTCGGTCATGCAGCGCAAAACTCCTGTTGTTCTTACGATTATGACTAACTGTTTTTCCTCTGGGATGAAAAAGCCCTAAATCTTTAAATTATTTCAGCCTTGTTCACCTTTGTTCGGCATTCTTCGGGGAGCTTCTGTGCGCTCATTGTGACTTCGGACGTACGATGTTCACAATCATGAAATTGCTTGAGGATGTCACATTATGACTGCCCGCCTTTTTTCTGTTTCATCGGATTCTCAGTTTGTATTCACGCCTAATCTGCAAAAGAGATCGTCTCGGCGTTCTCAGAGAAAACAACTCAATACTAATAAGCAGCAGCGATTACGATCGGTTGAATCACCCGATTTCAGTCGTAGTTTCATTAGCCAGGATGCACTATGGGCAGTTTTGTTAGATACGATGCCAGTGGGGATGATGGTGCTCACCGATGAATTACAAGTGTTTTACTGCAATGAGTCAGCAAAGCACTTATGTCATCGTTTAGAACCCAATAACTCTATACCAGCGTTAGTTCGTTCGCTCTGTGAACGATTGCTAGCAGAAGGATTTGTCATACCAGACCCCCTCATAATGGAGTATCAAGATGGAGCCAATAAACTCTTTCGATTACAGGTTCGCTGGCTAAATTTAGCTGAACGGACATTCTTTCTCGTTCATTTAGAAGACTGTTTTGCCTTGTTACAGGAAGAATTGACGATCGAACAAGTAAAATACGATTTCACCGAACGAGAAGCCGAAGTTTGGTGTTTGTTGCGGCAAAAGTATTCATATCAAGAGATTGCAGACTTTCTAAAAATCACATTGAATACGGTCAAGACCCACGTTAAGAATATTTATGCAAAACGCAAGAGCATAGGGAACCAACAGCAAATTTGGTATTCCAGATAGACAAATTGAGTCGAGCATCCCGTCAGGGTTGGGTTTCGACTATGCTCAACCCGGCGTATGATGGCTCTATTGCCTGATAGCAAGTCTTCTTGGATCAATGAAAGCGATTACCTATAGTTCGGCTTACACGATTGTTCCAACCTACGAATGTTTTAATCGCTGTACGTATTGCAATTTTCGTACTGATCCGGGTCAGGATGAATGGATGAGTTTGGCACAAGCCGAGCATATTTTGCAACGATTAGACCATGTTGTCGAACTACTAATCTTGAGCGGCGAAGTCCATCCAAACAGTGCAAGACGCGCTTCTTGGTTCGATCGCATTTTCGATCTTTGCAAATTAGCGCTATCGATGGGATTTCTCCCGCATACCAATGCTGGAATTCTCAGCTTTGATGAGATGGCAAAGCTAAAAACCGTCAATGTTTCAATGGGGTTAATGTTAGAACAAATGACCCCAACCTTACTCGAATCTGTCCATCGCCATGCACCAAGCAAATTACCTGAGGTGAGATTGCAGCAGTTAGCCTGGGCTGGTGAACTGCAGATTCCGTTTACAACTGGATTATTACTCGGAATTGGAGAGAGTGAACGCGATCGCATTGAGACATTAGTTGCGATCGCGAACATTCACGAACAATACAAGCACATTCAAGAAGTCATTCTCCAGCCTTACAGTCCTGGACAAAAAGAGAGCCTTTCTCAAGCTGCTTTTCAGCCTAGGCAGCTCATTCAACTGATTAAAATTGCACGATCGATCGTGCCAGATGAAATCTCAATTCAGATCCCACCGAACTTAGTTTCACATGATTTGATTGATTGCTTAGATGCAGGTGCGCAGGATTTGGGTGGGATTAGCCCGCATGACGAAGTTAATCCCGATTATCCACATCCTAGAGTTGAGGCGCTGAGACAGCAGCTTGAGCCGCAGGGCTATCACTTAGTTCAACGACTGCCAATCTATCCGCAGTACGATCGCTGGCTGGCTGACGACCTCAGAACCGCAGTTGAGCATCATAGAACGGCTGGACTTGAAACCTCTAAAAACTCAGTCACAAACCGCAAATAAGTTGTCGGGTCTTCCAACATCGGGAAATGAGCCGTGTTCGGAATCACAACATGCTGAATGTGATCGCTTAATGCTGCCGCCTGTCTCCCCATTTCAGCCGGAATAATTTTGTCGTACTCTCCTGAGATTAACAACGTTGGAACGGTAATTCGAGAGAACTCCCCTGGCATTGTCTCCGCTGCTTCTTTACTCACCGCAGAAAACATCGTTCCGAGTGCAGCAGGTTCGTCTGCCATTAAGAAATCATCTAGAAATGCTCGGCTCATTTCTCTGGGCACAGACTGATGGAGAAATCGCTGCATAAAGAGTCGATCGGTAAACGGCAAGCTATAGAGCCATGGATAACGGAATTTCACAACGTAGCCGCCAAATTTATGAAATGCTTTGAACGCTTTTTCTTGGTATTCAAAAATGCCGCTACAGGTGAGAATTGCTCGATCGACGAATTCCGCATACCGATTCAGGAATAAAACGGCGATTGACGAGCCGGTCGAATGCGCATTCAGACTCACTTTCTGAAGCCGCAGTGCCACGAGTAATCCTGCTAAATCTCGAACATAGATATCTAGTTCATACGTTGATTCAGGCGCATCATCCATTCTCGATCGCCCAAATCCGCGCATATCGTATAGCAAACAATCGAAATGCGGACAGAGAGATCGAGCCGTACTTTCCCAATAGCGCGCCGACCCTCCCCAACCATGCACAAAAACTAAAACAGGCTTACCGCTCGGCTGATTCCCCGATTCAGTAAGCCATTCGTAGTAGTGATTAAAACCATTTACAGAGATGTAAGCCATGAGCGGATTGAAACATGTCCAGAATTTAGGGTAGCACTGGAATTTCAATCCGCTAAGAAGCTTTAGGCTGATTCCGGTTTTGGTAGAGAAGACGGATGTAGAAGCAATTCAGCCGTCGATCGCTTCTCAACCATTTCGCGAGTAATCGTACAGCGAGTCACATCTTTACGCGAAGGCAACTCGTACATAATGTCGAGCATCATTTCTTCGACAATGCTGCGAAGTGCCCGTGCTCCTGTCTTCCGGCGATATGCCTCTTGAGCGATCGCGGTCACCGCATCCGGCTTAAATTCAAGCTGCACATTGTCCATCTTCAGCAATTTCTGGAACTGCTTGACCAGCGCGTTCTTCGGTTCGGTGAGAATCTCAGACAGTGCTTTCTCATCGAGTGGATCAACGACTGCCATCACGGGAATACGCCCGATGAATTCAGGAATTAACCCAAATTTCACCAAATCATCTGGCTCGAGATGCTGAAGCACATCAGCGGTTCGCTTCTCTTTCGATTGTTCGCCAGCTTGGACAAAGCCCATCGATCGCTTGCCTAAGCGTTGCTCAACCGCTTTATCTAATCCAACAAATGCACCACCGCAAATAAACAAGATATTGCTGGTGTCGATTTGAATACAGTCTTGATACGGATGTTTGCGACCGCCTTGCGGGGGAACATTGGCGATCGTGCCTTCCAACATCTTCAGCAGAGCTTGCTGAACCCCTTCGCCTGAAACATCACGAGTAATCGAGGGATTTTCGCTCTTGCGGGCAATCTTATCAATTTCGTCAATGTAGATAATGCCGCGTTGCGCTTCTTCAACATCGAGATCCGCAACTTGTAGAAGACGCAGCAAAATGTTTTCAACATCTTCGCCGACATAACCTGCTTCGGTTAGGGTCGTCGCGTCAGCAACCGCAAACGGTACATCTAAAATCTCAGCCAAGGTCTGAGCCAAGAGCGTTTTACCGCACCCCGTCGGACCAATCAGCAAAATATTTGACTTCTGCAACTCAACCGAATCATCAGGCGATGACTTACCGCTATTTTTCGCTTGTAAAAAGCTCAAGCGTTTGTAATGGTTGTAGACCGCGACCGAGAGCACTTTTTTCGCCTCGTCTTGACCGATCACATGCTCATCCAGATATTTCTTGATCTCGCGGGGTTTCGGCAACTGATTGAGAGAGATATTGGCTGAGCGCGATCGACGTTTTTCAGGCGCTTGTTCTCGGCGCGGCACAGGTTGTGGAGCAGCGCTGGAGTCAAACAACTCCTCATCTAAAATCTCATTACACAAATCCACGCATTCATCGCATATGTAAACCCCAGGTCCAGCGATTAGCTTGCGGACTTGCTCCTGAGACTTGCCACAAAAAGAACATTTCAGATGGGAGTCGTACTTTGACATAGCTGCCTCTTATCTTGCTGCGGCGACAGGTTCTCCAGCTTTGGGAAGGTTCTGCCGGGAAATCACTTGGTCAATTAAGCCATATTGCTTTGCTTCGTCAGCAGACATAAAGAAGTCGCGCTCCGTGTCTGCTTCAATGCGCTCAAGCGGCTGTCCGGTATGTTGAGCTAAAAGCTCATTTAGCTTGCGCTTATGATAAAGGATTTCTTTCGCCTGGATCTCGATATCCACTGCTTGCCCTTGAGCACCGCCGAGCGGCTGGTGAATCATGATGCGAGAGCTGGGCAAAGACATCCGTTTACCGGGTGTTCCACCTGAGAGGAGAAACGCTCCCATACTAGCAGCAAGCCCAAAACAAATGGTCACAACATCACAGCTAACTTGCTGCATGGTGTCATAGATTGCCATTCCTGCCGTGACTGACCCGCCCGGAGAATTGATATAGATCTGAATGTCTTTTTCAGGATCTTCAGCTTCGAGAAACAGCAATTGCGCGACTAGAGAATCCGCAACGCTATCGTCGATCGCGCTTCCTAAAAAGATAATGCGCTCCCGCAACAGACGGGAGTAGATGTCGAAGGCACGCTCACCGCGCCCAGACTGCTCCACCACCATCGGAACGACGTTAGTTGGGGCAGCTTGAGAGACGACATCCAGCGTGCTGAGATTTTGAATTGCGTAGTCGAAAGACTGAGAGTTATACATGAGGCAAGCGGCTTACGTTCCACAAGTTCAATTCTAGCCAACAAACGCGAAGTTATCCGGCACACATCCGAATGCTTACAGATTTGTGGATGGACTTTAGATCTCGACAAAATTGAATTCCGGTTGTGGAGCAGGCATCTTGCCTGCAGTGGGGCAAAATATTCTGCCCCACAATTCATTCTGTCGCTACCCTATTCGACCACTTCAACTTCGACTGCTTCCGCTTCGGTTTCGTCGTCGTCAAAGCCGTCTTCATCGGGTTCGTCTTTTTTCAACGTGCCTTCTGGGACAAGCTCGACCGTCGAATTTGCAATCAGCCAATCCATGATCTTTTCTTTCAGCAGGTCTTCTTCAACCGCGCTTCTGAGCCGATCCATATCAATGTCGCGTCCCGCCAATTCTGTCAGAAGTTCCTGAATTTTGGTATTCAGTTCGTCTTCTTCGACTTTAAGCGATTCTTTTTTGGCGACTTCTCCCAAGGCAAGAGTGCGTTTGATTCGCTCGATCGCATCCGGTCTAGAGCGCTCTTTCAACATTGGGATGGTGTCTTTGTTGAGCAGGCGCTTGATGTCGATGCCTTGCTGCTGAAGCTGCATCGCGGTTTGAGTCACCATGTATTCGACTTCACGTTCGATCATGGTTTCAGGCAGATCAGCTTCAACTTGATTCAACAATTCGTTGAGCAGTGCTTCTTCTTTGTTGGTTTTGGTCTGCTGTTCCGCTTCGTCGTTGAAACGCTTTTCGAGGGCTTCACGCATTTCAGCGATCGTTTCATACTCATCGCCACTCGCTTCTTTGGCAAAATCGTCATCGACTTCAGGAAGTTCTTTTCCTTTCAGTTCTTTGAGGGTAATTTCAAATTTTGCGGGTCGTCCAGCCAGTTGTTCTTGAGGGTAATCTTCGGGGAAGGTGACAGAGATTTCCTTTGTTTCGCCAGGCTTCATACCGAAAATTCCGTCAATAAAGCCTTCGATAAAGCGACCATCTTCGAGTTCAAGTTGGAAATCTGATGCTTCGCCGCCCGGAACTTCGATTTCTTCTTCACCCTCTGCCGGAGTAAAGCGACCTTTAAAGTCGATCACGGAAACATCGCCTTTCTGAGCAGGGCGATCTTCGATCGGGATCAAGGTTGCTAGCTGAGTGCGGTAATTTTCGATGACAGAATCCACTTTTTCTGGATCGGGTTTCACTTCTTCTGCTTGAACCGTGAAATCCTTATATTGCTTGAGGTTCACTTCCGGTGGGACATCAACAGAGGCGGAGAAGGTCAAGGCTTCGCCTGGTTTGTAGTTTCCAACCAGTTCATCAAACGACGACTTCAGTTGGAAGTTGCCCAATGCGTCGATTTTTTCTTGTTTGATGGCTTCTTTCAGTGCAGTATCAACCAATTCCTCCACAACTGATGCATTGATGCGCAACGAGCCGATCCGCTGAATCAGTACCTGTTTTGGCACTTTTCCTTTACGGAACCCAGGAATATTTAGCGATCTCGTGAAGTCTTGAAGGACTCGATCGTAAGTTTTCTGAGACAGTTCTGGCGTAACTTCAATTTCTAACCCGACCTGACTGGCGGGAAGCTTTTCCTGGGTAACTTTCATCGGCGTAAGTGACAAAAAATGCGAATTTCTACCAAGCAGTAAGCTATACTAACCGATTCTAGTCACGGTTGCGCGATTCGTTTCGGTGAATCTTTAGATTTTAGAGAGTCCAGATTGTTATAAAAGCCCGCCTGGAGAAGAATATGAGGCTGTATGCTTCGTTTCCATTTGCCCCAAATTGCAGCGATCGGGCAAACAGTGCAGGTGATATCTATAAACATCGGCGCTCTGCAATAATAATTTAAGAAATACCAAGGATCAAAACCTTGTCGGATCAGCTACTTGAATTCGGTTCAAAAGCACGCTAGTCTCTGAAAGAAATCAGAAGCAACCGAAAGTCTTTATATTTCAGATTATTCGTATTACCGATTCGTATTCAAACAAAATCTTATTGAAGCTTTTGAGACTTTAGTCATTCACTGTGGAGGAATTTATTTTGGGTCAATCCTATCGAGTAGCGATTTTAGGGGCGACAGGGGCGGTTGGAACTGAACTACTGGAACTGTTGGATCAGCGTAATTTTCCCGTGTCTGAGTTGAAGCTGTTAGCCTCTCCACGATCGGCAGGCTCAACCGTAATGTTTCAGGGCGAAAGTTTAACGATCGAAGCCGTCAACGAGTCGTCATTCAATAATGTCGATATTGTTCTCGCATCAGCAGGCGGATCAATTTCCAAGCAATGGGTGAAAGATATCGTTGCGGCTGGAGCCGTGATGATTGATAACTCTAGCGCGTTTCGGATGCAGCCAGATGTACCCTTGGTTGTGCCAGAGGTAAATCCAGAAGCGGCAGCAGCCCATCAAGGTGTGATTGCGAATCCAAACTGCACCACGATTTTGATGTCGGTTGCAGTTTATCCGTTACATCAAGTCTTGCCGATTCGGCGGATTGTCGCATCGACGTATCAATCCGCTAGTGGTGCAGGTGCGCGAGCGATGGAAGAAGTGAAAAAACAATCGATCGCGATTCTACAAGGGCAAGAACCAAAAGCCGAAATTTTGCCTTATCCATTAGCGTTTAATCTGTTTCCACACAATTCAAAACTCGAAGCTTCCGGGTATTGCGAAGAAGAGTTGAAAATGGTGAATGAGACGCGCAAGATTTTTGGCGCGCCCGATCTGCGGATTACCGCAACCTGTGTACGGGTTCCTGTCTTGCGGGCACACTCGGAAGCGATTAACCTAGAGTTCGATTCTCCTTTTGCAGTCGAGAAAGCGCGCGAACTCCTGATCCAAGCTCCTGGAGTCCAGCTAGTCGAAGACTGGGACGCAAACTATTTCCCGATGCCGATCGATGCTAGCGGCAAGGATGATGTTTTAGTGGGGCGGATTCGTCAAGATATTTCCAATCCCAATGGTTTAGAGCTTTGGCTGTGTGGCGACCAGATTCGCAAAGGTGCCGCACTCAACGCGATTCAAATCGCTGAACTCTTGATCGAGAAGAATCTCTTGAAACCAGCTTTAGTCGCCAACTCATAGGATTTATAAGGAGTTTAGATAGAGTGTGATAAATTTTGGAAATGTCCTGACCGCAATGATTACGCCCTTCACAGCAGATGGGGAAGTCAATTATGCTGTGACCGAAAAATTAGCGGTTCATTTAGCAGATCATGGTACAGATACGATCGTGGTCTGCGGAACGACCGGAGAATCCCCAACGCTTTCCTGGGACGAAGAATTTGAATTATTCCGAGTCGTAAAAAGTGCTGTGGCAGGTAAGGCAAAAGTCATGGCAGGAACGGGATCAAACTCGACAGCAGAAGCGATCGAGGCGACTCAAAAAGCCGCTAAAATGGGGTTAGACGGTTCGTTACAAGTTGTGCCCTATTACAACAAGCCACCACAATCGGGGTTATATCAGCATTTTAAAGCGATCGCGGAATCTTCCGATCTGCCGCTGATGCTGTATAACGTACCAGGGCGCACCAGTCAGAATTTGCAAGCTGAGACAGTCGCTCGACTTGCGAAAATTCCAAATATTGTTGCAATTAAGGAAGCGAGTGGCAATCTAGATCAAGTAAGCCAAATTCGACGGATGACCCCGCCAGAGTTTGCAATCTATTCTGGAGACGATTCCTTGACACTGCCGATGTTAGCGATTGGAGCAAAAGGCGTTGTGAGCGTAGCGAGCCACTTAGTGGGAGATCGCTTACAGCAGATGATCCGAGCTTTCGAGAGCGGTCAAGTCCAGAAAGCAACCCAAATTCATTTAGAGTTGTTGTCCTTGTTTAAAGTTCTATTTGTCACAACAAATCCGATCCCAGTCAAAGCTGCTATGAGCCTGCAGGGCTGGCAAGTTGGGGATTTACGCTTACCGCTCTGCGCACCTGACGACGCTGTGCGAGATCAAGTCATGCAAGTCATGAGTGAACTGAACTTGCTGAATGCTGCACATGTCTGACAAGTTTCTGCACAACTGAATAGCTCCATTTTTTAGTCAGCGACTTGAAAACTTGCTCTGCTGACTTTTCACTAAGTTTTTTTCGTAAACCTGAAGGATACTGATGACTCAAAATAACTCTTCAAACGCGCTCAAAATCATCCCGCTTGGCGGATTACATGAAATTGGTAAAAATACCTGCGTTTTTGAATACGGCGATGAGATTGTGCTTCTCGACGCTGGACTTGCTTTTCCGACCGATGGGATGCACGGTGTGAATATTGTGCTGCCGGACATGACCTATCTGCGGGAAAATCGCGAAAAGATCAAGGGGATGATTATTACCCATGGTCATGAAGATCATATCGGTGGCATTGCTTTCCACTTGAAGCAGCTAGATATTCCAGTGATGTATGGACCTCGTTTGGCTCTGGCATTGCTCGAAGGCAAACTCGAAGAAGCTGGCGTTGCCGACCGCACAGAACTCAGAACGGTTCGCCCACGCGACATTATCCGCATTGGTTCTCATTTCTTTGTCGAGTTCATTCGGAATACTCACTCGATCGCGGATAGTTTCACCGTTGCGATTCATACGCCTGTCGGGGTTGTGATTCACACAGGCGATTTCAAATTCGATCACACTCCAGTTGATGGCGAGAAGTTCGACATTCAGCGCTTAGCGGAGTACGGCGAAAAAGGTGTGCAATGTTTGATCAGCGATTCAACGAACTCTGAGATTCCAGGTTTTACTCCTTCGGAACGTGCTGTATTCCCGAATCTCGATCGAGTGTTTACACAAGCTCAAGGTCGCTTACTGATCACGACGTTTGCTTCTTCTGTGCACCGGATCAACATGATTTTGGAACTGGCAGAAAAGCATGGTCGTGTGGTTTCGGTCTTAGGTCGATCGATGCTGAATGTGATCGCTCACGCGCGAACTTTGGGATATATCAAATGCCGCGATGATATCCTTCAGCCGCTGCATGTGACGCAAAAGATGCCCGATAAAGATGTCCTGATTTTGACCACTGGATCGCAAGGTGAACCGATGTCAGCGATGACTCGAATTGCTAATGGAGAACATCGCCAAGTCAAAATTCGCGAAGGTGACACTGTTGTTTTCTCAGCGAATCCGATTCCAGGAAATACGATTGCGGTTGTCAACACGATCGACAAGCTGATGATGAATGGCGCGAAGGTCGTTTATGGAAAAGACCAAGGCATTCACGTTTCAGGTCACGGTTGCCAAGAAGATCAGAAATTGATGCTGGCTCTGACTCGTCCGAAGTTCTTCTTACCCGTTCACGGTGAGCATCGGATGTTAATCAAACATTCTCAAACGGCTCAAAGCACGGGCATTCCGGCTGAGAATATGGTGATTATCGACAATGGTGATGTTGTTGAATTGACTAAAGATTCGATCCGCAAGGCTGGCAAAGTGAAAGCTGGAATTGAGTTAGTCGATACTTCGCGATCGGGCATGGTGGACGATCGCGTTCTGAAAGAGCGTCAGCAGTTAGCGGGTGATGGTGTTGTAACCGTTGCTGCGGCTGTGACGAATGAAGGGCGCTTGTTCAGTAAGCCCGATGTGCATTTGCGTGGGGTTGTAACTTCGGTGAATCCAGAGCAATTGAGAACGAAAATTCAAGACGCGATCGAGGCGGTGTTAAGCGATCGCTGGAAGGATTTCTACAGCACGTTTGAGGGTCGGATTGAGATCGACTGGGCTGGTTTGGAAGTTCAAATCGAGCGCGAGATTCATCGCTTGCTGCGTCGAGAACTGCAAAGCAATCCGCTGTTGGTGTTCTTGATGCAAACGCCGGACGCGCCTGTGGTGAAATCGACTCCGGGAAGAACGCGATCGGCCGCAAGAGTCGCATCTTAAGAGATTAGAATTCGGAATTAAGGAATCCTTAAGTTCTTTAGTTCCGAATTCTTGCTATACTCACAAGAGTGTTGCGATACTTGCAAGGGTATTTCGAGGGCATGTAGCTCAGGGGATAGAGCACCAGATTCCGGTTCTGGGTGTCGCAGGTTCGATTCCTGCCATGCTCGTTAGATTAGTTTTTTGATGTAATGCGTTCTTCGCTTTTTGAGATAGCGAAGGGCATAGGAACGCATATATCCAGTTTTGTCATCATATCCATCCTGATTGAGCTTTCGATCTGAATTCAGCAATCAACAAAAATCACGTAGTATATGCTACCTTCAGAACGTTCTGGCTTTAAGTAGAAATAACATGAAAGCATCCGAAACGAGTTTTCGCAATTTACTGGAAGGTAGTAAGCAATTTAAAGTGCCTCTTTTTCAGAGACCTTACTCCTGGGAGAAAGAGAATTGGGAAACTCTTTGGGATGACTTGATGACTCTATATGATGAAAATATGGAGGGCTATCACTTTCTTGGGCCTATTGTTACTCTTGCAGAGCCAGGAACACCTGATGGTATCTCACCATATCTATTGATTGACGGGCAGCAACGCTTAACAACTCTCACTCTACTGCTAGTGGCGTTGAGAGACATTTTGAAAAGACAAGGCCCTGAATTCGCTGAAGAGTTGCACGAACTTTACTTGATTAACAAATTTAAGAAGGGCAATGATTTATACAAAGTTCTTCCAACTCAAGCGGATCGGAACTTTTATCAGCAGATTGTGCAAGAGAAGGAAGTTGAAAAACGTAGTCGAATATATGAGGCGTACTCTTTTTTTCTGAGGAAATTAGAAAAAGGTGAAACAGGTCATGTAAATACACCTTTGAATCTTTCTAGACTCAAAACTGTGGTGCTTGAGCGTATGACACTGGTTAGCATTACTTTAAACGATGACGATAATCCGTATCTTATCTTTGAGAGTTTAAACTACAAAGGTGCACCGCTTACCCAGGCAGATCTCATCAGGAACTACTTTTTTCTTCAGATACCTAAAGAGGATCATGATCAAGTTTATGCCGATTTTTGGTTACCGTTGCAAGAGGACTTTAAATCAGTTGCTAGAGGAAGGTATCTCGATGAATTGACTCTAGCTTTCTGGCAATATTTGCGCAAGGATGGAGTTTCTCTCAAGCAGAATCAAATCTATCAAGTATTCAAGCAATCATTTGAAAATAAAGGGCTAAATGCCCTACAAGAACTCAAGCAAGTTATTGAATTTGCGGATTATTATCGTAGGGTACATTTTCCTGAAACTGAAGAAGAAGCAAAACTAGCAAGATGGTTTAAAAGATTTAGAAGACTAGATTTTACGACTTGCTATCCTCTAGTTCTAAACCTTTATAGTGATTACAAAAATAAGCGCATATTACTTATGGAGTTTGAGCAGGCGTTGAGATTTATTGAATCTTATTTTGTACGCCGTTTGCTGTGCGGTATGCCATCTAATGCGCTCGATAAAGTTTTCAATACCCTATATCGCGAAACGAGGGAGCGTCGAACTAGTGATTTAGTAGGAGCGTTGCGTGAAACGTTGCTTAGCTTGCAAAGAACTCAAATTTGGCCTGATGATGATTCTCTCAAGCGCAGTATTGTTGAGGAACGTTTATATACAGATAGACGAAATGATCGAGTTAAGTTAATTTTGGAAAGCCTTGCAGAAAACTTATCAAAAGAGCAGGTAAAAACTGATAATTTTACTGTGGAGCATATAATGCCCCAAACGCTAACCGATGAATGGCGAGCTATGCTTGGCGCAAATGCGAATGAGCAGCATGAGAGATGGTTGCATACTCTAGGAAATCTAACTCTTACTGCTTATAATTCTGAACTTTCAAATAAACCATTTGCAGACAAGTTAACTTATCTAGCTGAAAAGAGCAGTTTTGCTTTAAATCACTATTTCAGAAGTGTAAATGCTTGGAATGCGTCAGAAATTCAGAGACGTGGGCAATACTTAAGTGAGATTGCTATTCAAGTTTGGCCAAGATAGCTTTTTTCTGAATCTACTTGTCTTAGTCTAGATTATTCACAAGAATTTCGATAATTCTATAACTTCTCGCTAGCTTGTGCTTTAGATAGCGTCTAAAAAATATCGTTGAAAGCAATGAATTGCCAAAACTTCCATTGATGAGGCAAATGTGATGACCGAAATGAGTCTTAACTTCAGAACAGCTTAAAGCCGTAGTAAAAAGCACGATCGTTGAACTCTTACAGGAAAATCGGTAGGAAGTGTCTGCCCTCATAGCACAAATCACTGAAGATATTGCAATGGAAAGCGCGATCGAAGAAGCCCATTTTTGGAGCCTGTTAAAATGATAATTATTGAGTGAAGTCTGTAGACAAAAGCTTATGTCGATCGAGATTACTCTAACCCCAGAACTAGAGGAACAACTACGCAAAAAGGCAACACAGCGAGGGCAAGACATCGGTCTTGTTGCCACTGAGCTTTTGGCAAGTGTTCTGGAATGGGAAGCGCAGGATTCAGAAGAGGCACTTCAAGGCATTCAGCAGGGATTGAATGATTTTGAAGCAGGCAATTTTCGCGCTTTTGACGAATTCGCTGCCGAACAACGCCGCAAATACAATTTGCCCGCATGAACTACCGAATTGAGATTTCGAGTGTTGCGGAAGCAGAGGCAGACAGCATCTTTCTGCGCTCATCGCAGATTCTTTCTCCTGATCAGGCGAGTCAGTGGTATGCTGGACTGCTCAAAGCGATCGAGTCGTTATCCACCATGCCGAAGCGATGTGCGATCGCAAAAGAGAATGAGTATTTCAGTCAGGAAATTCGACAGCTTCTCTACGGGCAGAAACGAAATATGTATCGAATTCTGTTCACTGTGTTAGAGGAATCATCGTCAGTTCGGATTCTTCACATTCGGCATTCTTCGCAACCTGTGATTGGTGAAGCAGTGGATGAAACTGATCCAGATGAATAAGACGGTGAGTTTAGTCTTCTACTAACTCGCTTGGCTCACCCGGATAAAAGCGATCGCTCAATATCTCTTCCAAGTTGTAAGGACAATCGATCGGAAAAGTAGAATTCGGTAAATCTGTCTCTCTCACCGCAAGTTCAACTCCTCTCAAATATGCTTTGCGAAGCGCTTCTTCAATGTAAGGCTTCAAGCTAGGATTCTCTTCAAGTAGATCATTAATATCTAAACGCTGAATCCGAAGAGTTGATAACCAGCTACGGCTACGGTTTTGAGGCTGGTACTGCCATTTCAGCAAATGCCCAATTAAAACACTGAGACGATTCCGAAGTTCTTGGCGCTGCTGCTTTCCCAAAGATGCAATTTCCTCAATGATATTTGGTAAGTCGATCTGATTCCATTGCTTGTTATGAAGAAGCATCACTTGTTCTTGTGTCCAAGCATGGAAATCAGCTTCGTAGAGATTGGGTGCAGAAATCGGATATTTTGCTGTCTCTGAATTCGCTTTCGGCGCGTTCATTGGCTTGCTCCCATCGTAATGCTTCATTATAAATACCCGTCTTGCTCCTGTTGCTGTTCGACGATCGGTAAGCACATTGCTAGATTCAGAGTATAGTTTCTCCAAGCGGATAACCGCGATAATCTAGCTTAGAGCGGCAGTTATTGAGAGCGAGATTTTGAGGTAAAACATGATTGCTCAAATCGAGAAAAGAAATTACACCGCCGAAGAGTACCTAGAACTAGAGCTTACATCTGAAGCCCGCAGCGAATATCGCAATGGAGAAATCGTCCTGATGACAGGTGGAACGCCCGATCATAACGACATTTCCGGCAATCTCTATGTTGTGCTAAAAACTGCCCTGAAGGGAAAGACCTATCGGACTTTCTACGCCGATCAACGCCTCTGGATTCCAGCCGTTAGTCTCTATACTTATCCCGATATCATGGTTGTGCCAAAGCCGATCGAGCTTCAAACAGGTCGAACTGATACCGTGATGAACCCCTGTTTCATTGCCGAAGTCTTATCGAAATCAACTCAGAATTATGATCGTGGCGAAAAATTCCTTGCTTATCGATCGATTCCCAGTTTTCAAGAGTATCTCTTAATTGATCAGTACAGAATTCACGTCGAACATCACGTTAAGACTGCTACTAATCAATGGCTGTTCTCAGAATATGACGATCCAACGGTTACTTTGACGTTGGGAGCCGTTGAATCTCAAGTTCAAATTGCAGAACTCTACGAAAATATTGACTTCAACCAAGGTTAAAAGAACAAATTTAGGCAACTTACAGAAAAAAGGAGCGATTGCAGAAATAGCGATCGCTCCTTTTTTCAACTAAGCCGAGACAGCTACCTTCTCAACATCTGGGTTTGCTTCCGGCGTATCTTTCTCAGACGGCGGAACCACTTGCCAGAACTTCGGCAAATACTCCGACCAGTTCGCCAAAACAGCTTTCGCTTTCGGGCTACCCGTATGCTCAACATGAGCCTCAAGTAGTTCTTTTAACTGTTGCTCACCCGCAGGCGCGACAACTCGCTGAACTTTGACAATCTCAGGATTGACTTTCTCTTGGAAGCTACCATCTTCATCCAAGAAATAAGCTAATCCCCCAGTCATCCCTGCGCCAACGTTCCGACCTGCTCGACCGAGAACGACGACCACGCCGCCTGTCATATATTCACAGCAGTGGTCACCCACACCTTCAACCACAGCTTCAGCCAGAGAGTTACGAACTGCAAATCGCTCACCCGCTTGACCATTCGCAAACAGTCTGCCGCCTGTCGCACCGTAAAGGCAAGTATTACCAATGATCACATTCTGAGATGGATCATACGTTGCTTCAGGAGAGGGTTTGATAGCAATCTCACCGCCATGCATTCCTTTACCGACGTAATCGTTTGCTTCTCCAACGAGATTCAACGTCATACAAGGTAAGTTAAACGCACCAAAGCTTTGACCCACCGCTCCGGTAAAGTTTAGAGTGACCTGACCGCTGAAGCCAGAGTTACCATATTGTTTCGCGATCGCTCCTGCAATCCGAGTGCCAACCGTTCGATCTGTGTTCACGACTTCAACGGATTTGGTCACATCTCCTTGATTCTGGATCGCAGCTTGAAGATTTGGATCACTGAGCAATTGATCATCCAGAACAGCACCATTGCTATGCACGGTTTCGTGATTTAGCCAAGTGCGATCGCTGCGAGTATCCGGCAACTGAGTCAAACAATCCAAGTTCAACAGTTGAGTTTTGGTCAGATTCACACCCTCTCTAGGCTTGAGCAGATCGGCACGTCCAATAATTTCATTCAGGGATTTGTATCCTAAACGAGCCAAGAGCGATCGTACTTCTTCCGCGATAAACAAGAAGAAATTCACAACATGCTCAGGTGTGCCAGGGAAGCGTTTGCGAAGTTCTTCTTTTTGACTTGCAACACCGACTGGGCAGCTATTGGTATGGCAAATTCGAGCCATGATACAGCCTTCTGCAATCATCGCGATCGAGCCAAATCCATACTCTTCAGCACCCATCAGCGCGCCCATGACAACATCCCATCCCGTCTTGATGCCGCCATCAACGCGCAGAATCACACGATCGCGCAATTGATTTTCCATCAAGACTCGATGCACTTCGGTTAAGCCCAATTCCCAAGGACTTCCAGCGTGTTTGATTGAGCTGAGAGGAGATGCACCTGTACCGCCATCATGTCCAGAAATTTGAATGATGTCAGCATTCGCTTTGGCAACCCCAGCGGCGATCGTACCGATTCCTACTTCTGCAACCAATTTCACGGACACTTGAGCCAGCGGATTGATTTGGTGCAAGTCGAAAATCAGTTGGGCAAGATCTTCGATCGAGTAAATGTCGTGATGCGGAGGCGGAGAAATCAGCGTTACTCCGGGCTTCGATCGACGCAGGAGAGCAATGTAAGGACTGACTTTCGGCCCAGGTAATTGTCCACCTTCACCCGGTTTTGCACCTTGAGCCATCTTGATTTCGATTTGCTTCGCGCTCATCAAATACTCAGGCGTAACCCCGAAACGCCCTGATGCGACTTGCTTAATCGCAGAGTTTGCGGTGTCACCTGTCTGCAGCCCTTTGAGGTGCGGCAAGAGCGGAGATGTCCCGTTCTCAACTTCGTTCAAGATCTTGTATCGAACTGGGTCTTCGCCGCCTTCACCAGAGTTGGACTTACCGCCGATCCGATTCATCGCGATCGCTAAGACTTCATGCGCTTCACGAGACAGAGCACCAAGAGACATTCCGCCTGTGCAGAAGCGTTTCACAATGTCGATCGCGGGTTCTACTTCGTCGATCGAGATAGCTGTGCGATCGCTCTTGAAATCGAGTAAATCTCTCAATGCCGTGAGCGGACGACCGGCTAAATGCTTCTGATAGAGATCGTAATGATCCGGATTCTTCGTTCTCACAGCTTGGTGCAAGTGCTTCGCCATCTCTGGACTGTTCATGTGATACTCGCCGCCTGGACGGTATTGCACAAAGCCAAAGTTTTCCAGCTTCTTGGTTGTCAGCTCAGGGAATGCCTTGCTATGGAAGGAGAGAATTTCTTGAGCCAGTTCCGCTAAGGTCAAACCACCCAAGCGTGAAGCTGTTCCGAAGAATCCAGTATTGAGTAAATCGCCCCCAATTCCGATCGCTTCAAAAATCTGTGCGCCTTGATAGCTCGAAAGCAGCGAAATTCCCATTTTCGAGAGAATCTTCAGCAAGCCATCTTCGATCGCTTTTCTGAAATTTGCTTGAACGGCTGCAATGCTGGCAGATTTAATTTTTCCACGTTCCATCAAAGCCTGAGTCTTAGAATCTGACCACCACTGACGAACAGATTCCAAAGCTAAGTAAGGACAAACTGCACTCGCACCATACCCAATTAAGCAAGCGAAATGATGCGTACTCCAAGCTTGGGCCGTATCGACGACCAGAGAAGCTTTCATCCGCAAGCCTTTCTGAATCAAATGATGGTGAACAGCTCCCACTGCCAACATGGGCGGAATGTAGCTGTAGTCCGCATTCAGTTGAGTTGGATTGCCAGATTGATCTAAGCGATCGCTCAAGACCAAAATCTTGCTTCCGGATCGCACTGCTGCCGTCGCCTGCTCACATAAGCGAGCCACCGCAGCTTTCAAACCTTCTGGGCCTGCTGCGACTTCAAATAAAGTCGAAAGATTTGCAGTCGCCAAACCCGATTCACGAATCTGATCTAACTCAGGTTCAGTTAATACTGGAGAATCAAGTAAGAAGAGATTTGCGCCATCTGAATTAATTTTCAGCAGATTTCCGCGCTCACCTAGCTGCATCGTCAACGACATGACGAGTTTTTCGCGCAGTGGATCGATCGGCGGATTCGTCACCTGAGCAAAGCGCTGCTTGAAGTAGTCATACAGCAAATGAGGACGCTCAGACAGCACCGCAAGGGGAATATCATCCCCCATACAGAATGTTGGCTCTTTACCTTGAGCCGCCATGTCTTGGATGACCATTTCCAAATCTTCCAAGGTGTAGCCAAAGGCAGTTTGATGCGTCAGCAGCGATTTTGCATCCAATGCCGTTGATTCCAAGAAAGCTTGAGATTGCAGCGTTTTACGATTTTGCTTCAACCACTCTCCATACGGATGAGCGCTGGCAATACGTTGCTTAATTTCCCAGTTTTTCAGCACTTCATGAGATTGCAAATCGAACGCAATCATCTGTCCTGGGCCGAGCCGCCCTTTCTCAATGATTTCAGATTCTGGCAGATCTACAACGCCCGCTTCTGAACCGACAACAAAGTAGCCATCGCGCGTAATGCTGTAACGCGCTGGACGCAAGCCATTACGATCGAGAGTTGCTCCAACGATTTTTCCATCGCAAAATGCCAGCAGTGCAGGGCCATCCCACGCCTCTTGTACACCGCTGTTGTATTCATAGAAATTGGTGATTTCAGGATGATCTGCTAGTTCGGGCTGGTTCTTATACGCTTCTGGAACCATCATCATTAGCGCTTCGACCGGGCTACGTCCAGATCGCACTAACAATTCCATCACGTTGTCCAAATTCGCGGAATCACTGTTGTTGGAATTCACAGTTGGTTTGAGCAGATCAATGCGATCGCCCCAAACCTCATGCGCTAAGTCCGCTTCTCGCGCTCTCATCCAGTTGACGTTGCCAAGCTGGGTGTTAATTTCGCCGTTATGACCGAGCAATCGCATCGGCTGCGCGAGTTGCCACTTCGGCATTGTGTTGGTACTAAACCTGCGGTGATACAGCGCGAAGGTGGTTTTGTATTCTGGATTTTGCAAGTCGAGATAAAACTCGCCTAAAATCTCCGATCGCACCATGCCCTTGTACACGATCGTCCGCGTCGAGAAAGAGCAAACATAAAGCTCATCAAATCCGGCTTCAGGTCTTACTGCAAGTGTGCGATGAATGCGTTTGCGAGCAACATAAAGCTTGCGCTCTAATTCTTCATCGGCAACTTCAGACTGCACAATTAACTGTTCAATCAGCGGCTGATTGTCTCGAGCTTGAACGCCTAAAACTTCGGGTTGGACTGGAACGCTTCGCCAACCTAAAAGGGTCAGCCCTTCTTCAGCAATAATTTTCTCTGCGACCTGTTTTGTTTCAGCCGCGATCGTAGAATCTTGTGGCAAGAAAACCATGCCGACTCCGGTATAACCAATTTTAAGAGTTACACCGCGATCGCTTGCCCATTGATTCAGAATCTCCCAAGGAATTTCTGCCATCACACCCGCGCCGTCTCCGGAGTCTTGATCCGCGCTGCATCCGCCCCGATGCTCCATACAAGACAGGGCAATCAGCGCTTTGGACATCAGATCATGACTGGCTCGACCTTGCTGATCGACAATAAAACCAACTCCACAGGCATCGCGTTCCTCGACTAACCAGCGCTGCCCTGCATATCCATTCGAGATTGACTGAGATTCATTCGGAGACGGAACACTTGCTTGACTCATGGGTGGATTGATTCGATTCATTTCAATGAGAATTTGAGGGTTAGAACGGAGAGCGCTGGGACTTGAGAAACTTTTATGAAGAAAGGAGAAGAACGATCACATAAACTTAACAATCAAGGAAAAGATTCTGCTCGTCAAGCAGTTCTGTAGCCACGCTTACCTGTGACGAAGGCATCGTAAAAGATCTATCACAACAAAACAGCCAAATCTGTTGCCAAACCTCAAGTCTGAGAAACCATTCACTCGTTCATGGTGATGTCAGATTTATCAGAGCTGAACTAGCCAGCCTATACCCAATCGCCGAAGAGATCTTAGCTTGACTGAATTTTTATAAAGACCGGATTAAGAATATTATAGAAAATTTTGACTTCTGACAATCCCTGTAAAATTGCGGTTTCAACTGAAATAGACTGACGTTCTCAGCCCAATCGCTTTGCTGAGCCAGTAGATTCCCATAAAGTCCCCTGAGGAAAGTTATGGTTTGTTGATAGTTTCACCTTTGGACGATCGCAGTAAAATACCGCAGGTATTGCGGAATCTCTTTCACGAAATCTTGTCTAGATGACTTCTCCCAAATTTGGTTTCTACGTCCTAGCACTTCTCTCTTTTTCACTTCCTGCTCGGGCTGATGCCCCTGCAGCTCTTGATTTTAACGTGGCGCAACAATCCGTTCCCCAAAGAGTTCCTGCTTTGAATTTCAATGTTCCAACGGCTCAAGGTACTCAAATTAATTTGAATGGCGTAACCATCAGCGGAAATTGGATGCAATGGCAGGGAAATCGCGTCGGAATCAGTGATGCCATCATTCGTTCTCAATTCGGAGCGGAGCTTCTCAGTACAACCGATGCTACTCGCCAACCTGTGCAATGGTTCTCTGAAGCCGTTTTACCAACTCGACTCACACCACCCCTGCGATATTTGGATGTTACAGATCTCGCCCAAAAGTACGGGTGGCAACTGCAAATTAGCGGCAATATTCTCCAGATTTCGACTCCAAAAGCAAACCTGACAGCGATTCAGCAAGAGCAACTGGCTGGAAACGTCGATCGCATTACAATTTCGCTCGATCGCCCAATTACCTGGCAAGCTGATCCGCAGTCGAATGAACTTGTTTTAACATTCGATGCTCAGGCGGATCAGAACCGGATTCAAGCGTTTAAGCCGACGCCATCTTTTCGACTTCGTTCTCTCAAAGTCGAACCGACGCCAAACCGAACAACGGTTCGGCTCGGTATTCCCATTGGGTTCAGACCTCGAATTACCACGCTTTCCAATCCCGATCGTATCGTCATCGATATCGGTTCCAACTTTCTCAGTGACAGAGATATCCTCTGGACAAACGGCTTACTCTGGCGGCAAAGATCCTTAACTGTACGATCGAATCAATTCCCGATCGTTTGGTTTGAAGTAAATCCACGTCAACCGGGTCTCAGCATCCGCCCGATTTTGCCCAATGCTACAATATTGACGGGAACCCTACCTTTATTTACCACGGCTCAACAGTCCCTCACTTCAGCAGCCATTAACGGTGGATATTTCAATCGCAATAATCAGCTTCCTCTAGGAGCAATTAAGGTAAATCAGCGATTTGCTTCTGGTCCAATCTTGAATCGGGGGGTTGTCGGCTGGGATGCAGCGGGAAATTGGAATTTCGATCGCTTAAGACTTCAAGAAACTCTCATTCTCAGTTCGGGTCAACGCTTCCCTTTAACTGCTCTAAATTCTGCTTATGTTCAAGCTGGGATTGCCCGGTACACCGCTGATTGGGGCAGCACTTATACGACTTTAACCGATAATGAAATTCTGCTCACTGTCCAGAATAATCAAGCGGGAACTCAGCAAGCCGCAGAAAAAGCGGGAACGGTCATTCCGTTGCCAACGACTGGATATTTGCTCGTTTTTCGATCGAATCGAACCGCTGCCGCATCTTTCCCACCTGCAACGCCAATTCAACTAGAAAGTATCTTTACTCCTTCTGACCTCGCTGCTTTTCCCAATCTGATTGGCGGTGGACCACTTCTCATCCGTGACGGTCAAATCGTTCTCGATGCTCGACTCGAGCAATTTAGTGATGCTTTCATTCGAGAAACGGCAGCTCGAAGCGCGATCGGACAAACTTCTGACGGCAGAATTCTCATTGTTACTGCTCAAAATAATGTTGCAGGTCTAGGCGCGACACTCAGTGACATGGCAGACATCATGCAGCAATTAGGTGCGGTCAATGCGTTAAATCTCGATGGAGGAAGTTCAACCACGCTTTATCTAGGAGGACAGTTGCTCGATCGACCTCCTCGTACTTCTGCCCGTGTTCATAATGGAATTGGCGTTTTTATCCAGCCCTAACGCCTCTTCGCCCTTCTTCACCGATTAAGCAATTTAAGTCAAGACTTCGTGAAATCTTCGCAAATCGTCCACTATAGACAAGCGAGTTCTAGATTGGTCTGTTAGGCTTCTTGGTTGGTAATCCAATCGGTGAAGTCAAGCAGTACGACTTCGTTCCTAAGTTTTAGAGGAGGAAAAACGGTGGCTCAGGCTCAAGAAAAGACCCCAACCCTTACTTTATCGCCAACTGCTTTGAAGTCGGTGGGTGCTTCCGAACTCCGTCCTTGGGGTTCGTTTACAGTTCTGGAAGAAGGTCGTGGCTACAAGATTAAGCGGATCGAAGTCAAACCTGGTCATCGTCTTAGCTTACAGATGCATCACCACCGCAGCGAACACTGGATTGTAGTTTCCGGGACAGCAAAGGTTGAGTGTGGCGGTGAAGAAATTACCCTCAGCAGTAATCAATCGACCTATGTGCCTCAATGCACGACCCACCGCTTAGAAAATCCTGGCGTCATTCCTCTAATTCTGATCGAAGTTCAAAACGGCGAATATCTTGGCGAAGACGACATCGTAAGATTCCAAGACGACTACTCCCGCGCTAACTAAATCTTATTTATTTTCTAGAGGGGCAATTCTACCGGGATTGCCCCTCTATGTTTTTGGAAATTCCAATCGCGGTACGATAGGAACACAAAATTTTGCATCCAATATCGTGCCAGTTCTATAAAGTCCCAGTTCAAGGACAATCACCCTAGAAATGTAGTGAACTGGTGCGGGTTGTTAATTCTAGGAAATTCCATGATCAACTTAAGCCCTTCGGCGATCGCCGAAGTCCAACGCCTTCGCACCCGCCACTCTACTCCTGACGCTCTTTTCCGTCTCCAAGTCATTCCAGGCGGATGTGCCGGACTTGCTTATGAAACGAAATTCGATCTTGAAAGTAGGTCCGACGATCGCATTTTCAATTGTCACGGCATCCAAGTCGCGATCGATCCACAAACCGCCACTTATTTAACTGAATTAACGATCGACTTTTCAGAAGACTTAATGGGCGGCAGTTTCCGCTTCCATAACCCCAATGCTAAAAAAAGTTGCGACTGTGGGGTCTCCTTCTCGGTAAACGAGAGCTAGAATAGATAGGCTTTACATTCCGAAAATGTCGATCGTTCTGGATTTCCCAAAAAAAGGGTTTGACAGGCGTATCGATCCATTGGTATGTTTAGTGATCGTTGAAAGTCGGAGCAGTCTCGAAACTGCATTCTCCAATACATTTTAGAAGATGCCCACCATCCAGCAACTCATCCGAGATGAGCGCAGTAAAGCTAAGAAGAAAACCAAATCCCCGGCTCTGAAGAGTTGCCCTCAGCGTCGTGGAGTTTGCACACGGGTTTATACCACTACGCCGAAGAAGCCGAACTCGGCTCTGCGTAAGGTGGCGCGGGTTCGTTTAACTTCAGGATTTGAAGTGACAGCGTACATTCCCGGTATCGGTCACAACTTACAAGAACACTCCGTTGTGATGATTCGGGGCGGACGGGTAAAAGACTTACCTGGTGTCCGCTACCACATCATTCGCGGAACTCTTGACACGGCTGGTGTAAAAGACCGCAAACAAGGTCGTTCTAAGTACGGCGCGAAACGTCCGAAACCAGCGGCTGCTAAATAAGCACGCTAAAATTATCTGCTTAATAAAGAACCTCGTCGCTCACATCTATGAGTCAATGAGGTTCGTTTGTTAGCGATCGAAGGTATTGATAGAAAACATCTCACGGCTTTCTGTTCTGCGATCGCGCTTTTGTCGGTCAACTATGCTGGTTGAACCTCAATCCATCGTTGTTTTTCTTGAAGGCTCATTATGTCTCGTCGCGTCGCAATCAAAAAGCGTCCCATTCCTGCGGACTCGGTACACAATTCCCGTCTCGTCACCATGATGGTGCGGCGGATTATGAAAAGTGGCAAGAAATCTCTCGCCACTCGCATTGTTTATGATGCGTTTGAAACGATCAAAGAGCGCACTGGCGCTGATCCGCTCGAAACCTTTGAACGGGCTGTAAAAAATGCAACGCCACTCGTCGAAGTGAAAGCGCGTCGGGTTGGTGGTGCGACTTATCAAGTTCCGATGGAAGTGCGAACCGATCGAGGAATCGCGTTGGCCTTGAGATGGTTAATTCAATTCGCACGGGCGCGGGCAGGAAAGTCCATGTCAGCGAAACTGGCGAATGAATTGATGGATGCTGCAAATGAAACCGGAAGCGCAATTCGTAAACGCGAAGAAACGCACCGGATGGCAGAAGCAAATAAAGCATTCGCGCACTATCGCTATTAAAAAGTATAGAATCTTAACAGACGCACAGACGCAGTAGTGTGATTTAAACCCAAGACCCTTTTCACAGATGCTAAGGAGGTAGCTGTGGCTCGTACCGTCCCGCTCGAAAGAGTAAGAAACATCGGGATCGCCGCGCATATTGATGCGGGCAAAACAACAACAACAGAACGGATTTTATTTTACTCCGGCATCGTCCATAAAATTGGCGAAGTGCATGAGGGGACAGCCACAACGGACTGGATGGAGCAAGAGCGGGAGCGGGGAATCACAATTACCGCTGCTGCAATTAGTACTCAATGGACTCGTCGCGATGCAGACAAGCCGAACCAGCCCGGTGAAGGCGAACTCGAACACAAGATCAACATCATCGACACGCCTGGACACGTAGACTTCACGATTGAAGTTGAGCGTTCCATGCGAGTTCTAGATGGCGTAATTGCTGTGTTCTGTTCCGTGGGTGGCGTTCAGCCCCAGTCCGAAACTGTGTGGAAACAGGCGAATCGCTATAACGTTCCCCGCATGGTGTTCGTTAACAAGATGGACAGAACTGGCGCAGACTTCTTTAAGGTCTACGGTCAAATTCGCGATCGCTTAAACGTTAAATACGCTGTTCCAATTCAAATTCCGATCGGTGCTGAAGATCAATTCAAAGGCATCATCGACTTGGTTCGGATGAAAGCGTACATCCACAAAGACGATTTAGGTCGTGAAATTGAAGTCACCGATATTCCTGAAGATCTCAAAGAGAAAGCTGAAGAATTCCGCACGATTCTGATCGAATCCGTTGCAGAAACCGATGAAGCTCTACTTGAGAAGTACTTCGCTGGTGAAGAACTGACCGAAGAAGAAATTAAAGCTGCAATTCGCAAAGGCACGATCGAAGGAATCGACGGAGAATTTTTTGTTCCGCTGCTTTGTGGTTCTGCCTTTAAGAACAAAGGCGTTCAGCAGATGCTCGACGCAGTCTTGGATTACCTTCCTTCCCCGATCGATATTCCGCCGATCCAAGGAACGATGCCGGATGGAAGCCTTCAAGCTCGTCCGCCGAAAGACGATGCACCTTTGGCTGCACTCGCTTTCAAAGTCATGACCGACAAGTTCGTGGGTCGCTTAACCTTTGTTCGCGTATACTCTGGTGTGCTTGCGAAAGGAAGCTACATCTACAACTCGACCAAAGGTAAGAAAGAGCGCGTCTCTCGTTTGATCATCTTGAAAGCAGATGAGCGGATTGACGTAGACGAACTCAGGGCTGGTGATTTGGGAGCGATTCCTGGATTGTCCGACACGCTCACGGGTGACACTCTTTGTCCTGAAGGCGACAACATTGTGCTTGAGTCGCTGTTTATTCCTGAGCCTGTGATTTCGGTTGCAGTTGAACCGAAAACCAAAGGCGATATGGAAAAACTTTCCAAAGCGCTCAAGGCACTGTCTGAAGAAGACCCGACGTTCCGCGTCAGCATTGACCAAGAAACGAACCAAACTGTAATTGCCGGAATGGGCGAATTGCACTTGGAAATCTTGGTCGATCGTATGCTTCGCGAGTTCAAAGTTGAAGCAAACGTCGGTGCGCCTCAAGTTGCTTACCGTGAAACGATTCGCAAAGCTGTCAAAGCTGAAGGCAAATTTGTCCGTCAGAGTGGTGGTAAAGGTCAATATGGTCACGTTGTGATCCAGCTTGAACCCGGCGAAGTCGGAAGCGGATTCGAGTTTGTCTCGAAAATCGTAGGTGGTACAGTTCCGAAGGAATATGTCGGTCCTGCTGAGCAAGGGATGAAAGAAGCTTGCGAAAGTGGGATCGTTGCGGGCTATCCATTGATTGATGTGAAAGCAACACTCGTCGATGGTTCGTACCACGATGTAGACTCTTCTGAAATGGCGTTTAAGATTGCTGGATCGATGGCGATTAAGGATGGCGTTATGAAAGCCAGTCCGGTACTCTTAGAGCCGATGATGAAGGTCGAAGTTGAAGTGCCAGAAGACTTTCTTGGCAGTGTAATGGGGAATCTGATCTCGAAGCGTGGGCAAATTGAAGCTCAAGGTGTCGAGCGCGGAATCGCCAAAGTCACCACCAAGGTTCCACTGGCAGAAATGTTTGGATATGCTACGGATATCCGATCGATGACTCAGGGACGCGGTACTTTTACAATGGAATTTAGCCATTACGAGGAAGTACCTAAGAACGTCGCTGAAACCATCATTGCGAAAAACAAAGGGAACGCTTAATCAGGAAAGAGGAATTGTAATTCATGGCACGCGCAAAGTTTGAACGGACTAAACCCCACGTTAACATCGGCACGATTGGTCACGTTGACCACGGTAAAACGACGCTGACGGCTGCAATCACGATGACCCTATCAGCTCTGGGTCAAGCAGCGGCTCGGAAGTATGAAGACATTGATGCAGCTCCGGAAGAAAAAGCACGGGGTATCACCATCAACACCGCTCACGTGGAGTATGAAACTGAATCCCGTCACTACGCTCACGTAGACTGTCCTGGACACGCTGACTATGTGAAGAACATGATCACGGGTGCGGCTCAGATGGACGGCGCGATCCTGGTGGTATCGGCGGCTGATGGTCCCATGCCCCAAACTCGCGAACACATCCTCTTGGCTCGTCAGGTTGGCGTTCCCCGTCTGGTTGTCTTCTTGAACAAGAAAGACATGGTGGATGATGAAGAACTGCTCGAACTCGTAGAACTTGAAGTTCGCGAACTTCTCAGTTCTTACGACTTCCCCGGTGACGAAATTCCTATCACCGCAGGTTCTGCTCTCCAAGCAGTTGAAGCGATGACCGCGAACCCCAAAACCAAGAAGGGTGAAAACGAGTGGGTTGATTGTATCTATGCGTTGATGGATTCCGTTGACGAATACATTCCGACTCCTGAGCGTGATGTTGACAAGCCTTTCTTGATGGCGGTTGAGGACGTATTCTCGATTACAGGTCGGGGTACGGTTGCAACGGGTCGGATTGAACGTGGAAAAGTCAAGGTTCAAGACGAAGTTGAACTCGTTGGTATTCGTGACACTCGCAAGAGTACTGTAACGGGTATCGAAATGTTTAAGAAGTCCTTGGATGAAGGGGTTGCTGGTGATAACGCTGGTATTCTTCTCCGTGGTATTCAGAAGGCTGACATTGAGCGTGGGATGGTCTTGGCTAAGCCAGGTTCGATCAAGCCTCACACCAAGTTTGAGTCTGAAGTTTACATTCTGAAGAAAGAAGAAGGCGGCCGTCACACTCCGTTCTTCCCTGGCTATCGTCCTCAGTTTTACGTTCGTACAACTGACGTAACTGGAACGATCAGCGACTTCACGACTGACGAAGGTGGCGCAGCAGAAATGGTGATGCCCGGCGACCGCATCAAAATGACGGTTGAATTGATCAACCCGATCGCAATTGAAGAAGGAATGCGTTTCGCAATCCGTGAAGGCGGTCGTACTGTTGGTGCAGGTGTTGTTGCTAAGATCCTCAAGTAAATCTTAGTTGACTAGCTTGAAGCCCCCAGTGGAGTACTCCACTGGGGGCTTTGCTTTTTGCGCTTCAAAATTGATCGCAATCGCAATTGGTTGCTCGATCGACAAGATGAAGGTCACGGACTATTGCTCGCTTTCTAGAGCAATGCCTTGATTTGAGCTTGTATCGCAAAAAATATCCTATGTATCACACCCTAAACGCCCCGATCGACCTTCTGCCGATTGCATAAACATAAACCTAATTCGTCCTGCCCAAATCCTTGCATCAGTTTATTTCGCCGCTTATGTTCAGCCTTTAGACAGTCATCAACTGTCGCACATCAATTTGAATATTTGGGAAAGACAATGGGCTGATTACTCCAGAAGTGACACTAACTTCTGATTGATACTCTCCATTTACTGGAATGCGAAAAACAATCAATTTCTTGTCACGCAGATTAATCACCCAATATTCAGCAATGTTTACTTCTGCATAGATTTTGCGTTTAATCTCCAGATCTTTCGTCAAGCTTGACTGGGCATATTCAATGACCCAAAATACATTTTCTGGATAAGGATGATGCGCTAGATAAATTTGATCAAGGGGTTGAACGATCGCAATATCTGGTTCTGGCTCTGATGCATTCGGCAACGTGATCGGTTTTGCCTCTCTGACATAAGCGAGTTCAGGAAGTTCCAATAATCGTCTGAGGTAACGAGCGGCTCTATCACTGTAATAAGCATGAGGTGTCCCTTCAGGCGACATCAGAACCAATTCTCCTTTCAACAATTCGATCGCTTGATCCTCAAACACGCCAGCTTCTACTGCTTGATGGTAACGGTCGATTGTCCATTGGTAAGTTGCGATCGTCATCTGCCTCGCTCCACTTGAACCTGGTTCTATTTTACTGAGAATTCACTGACCGTATGTTGCTCACTGCTGATCAAGTCAGTCGATCAAGGTTTCTTGAGAAAAGAGCGAGTCTGAAGCGTTTTTAGCGCTACAATATTTTACTGGCGCGATCGCGCGTCCACATCTGAACCATTGACAACTTGGGAACTTAACTTCAAATGGCAACGATTCAACAGCAAAAAATTCGGATTCGTCTGAAAGCGTTCGATCGACGTTTACTCGATACATCTTGTGAAAAGATCGTCGATACTGCAAACCGCACGAATGCCACTGCAATTGGCCCTATTCCGCTCCCGACTCGCCGTAGAATCTATTGCGTTCTGCGTTCTCCCCACGTTGATAAAGACTCGCGTGAGCATTTTGAAACTCGCACTCACCATCGCTTGATTGATATCTATCAACCTTCTTCTAAGACCATTGATGCCTTGATGAAGCTTGACCTTCCCGCTGGTGTTGATATTGAAGTCAAACTCTAGAACTTTGAAAGGATGTGAGTGATCACATCCTTTAATTTTTTAAAGATGTTTACATTTCTCAATAACAGATCCGTTAGAGTAGAGTAAGCACCCTCAATCACAAGTTTGCAGAGCATGACATCATCGATCGCGGTTCGTGAACTCCCCCTGTTTCCTCTTCCCGACCTGGTACTTTTCCCAGGTCGCCCCCTTCCTCTTCACATCTTCGAGTTTCGCTACCGCATGATGATGAACACGATTCTGGAAAGCGATCGACGATTTGGAGTATTAATGTGGGATCCCGTTAAAGGACAGCCTGCTCCGGTGGGATGCTGTGCTGAGATTGTTCAGTTTCAGCGGTTGCAAGACGATCGCATGAAAATTCTCACACTTGGACAGCAGCGATTTAGAGTATTGGAATATACTCGCGAAAAGCCATATCGAGTTGGTTTGGTGGAGTGGATTGAAGATCATCCTCCCGCGATCGATCTCAGACCTTTAGCAAAAGAAGTCAATCAACTTCTGCATGATGTGGTTAGGTTGACTGAGAAGCTTTCTGGACAAGAGATTGATCTGCCTGAAGATATTCCAGAGCTACCGACTGAGCTTTCCTACTGGATTGCTAGTAACTTGCACAATGTTCCAGACGAGCAGCAAGCATTGCTTGAGTTGCAAGATACGGAAGCTCGCCTAGAGCGAGAGTCTGAGATTTTAACTTCAACTCGGAACCATTTGGCAGCTAGAACGGTTTTAAAGGACACCTTAAAAGACGTTGCTGAATAGTTGAAGAATCAAGCGAATGAAGAAGCGATCGTTTGAATCTGCAAGCATTTAACCGATCGCGGGTAAAACGTCATAGCTTCCGAAGATTTTCAGAGTCTCGGTGCAATGCTCTAACTCAGCGAGTGCAGATTGAATCGCATCTTGTCGGGTATCGGCTTCTAAATCGACAAAGAACACGTAATCGCCGAGCGATCGCTTTGTTGGGCGCGATTCAATTCGGCTCAGGTTAATCTCTTTTTCTGCAAAAATCTGCAACGGTTTAACTAATACTCCAGGCTGGTTCGCACTGACACTAAACGCGATCGAAGTTCGACTTCCACCGGGTGAAGGATCGAGACTGACAACAATAAATCGCGTGCAGTTCTCTGGATGATCATTAATTGGAGACGCAAGAACGGGCAGGCTGTAGAGTTGTGCTGCTCTTTGTGAGGAAATCGCTGCGATCGTTTGATTCTCGCCTAAATGCTGTAATGCCTCAGTTGTGGAATTTGCGGCAATGACTTGCGCCGAAGGTAAATTACGATCGAGCCAATTTTGACATTGAGCCAGCGCTTGCGGATGAGAATAGACCGTTTGAATTTCGCTGAAATCAGATGCGATCGACAATAGCGCATGATGAATCGGTAACACGATCGTATGCTGAATTCGCAAGGTATCAAGCCGCCAGAGAGCATCTAAGGTCATCGTGACACTGCCTTCGATCGAATTCTCGATTGGGACAACTGCACACTGAACTTGTTCCTTTGCCACAGCTTCTAAAGATTGCGTAATACTGGGATAAGGACACAGCAACGCAGCTTGATCGTGGCTTTTCGTGAACCAGTTGAGATACTTCAGTGCAGCCGTTTCTGTATAAGTTCCATGCGGTCCTAAATGTGCGATCGAAATAGTCATCGCCTTTTTCCAAAAATGATTCAGTACTCTATATACTCTGCTGAGTTTTGTAAAACAATAATCTTTTGTATAAGTAATTATGTTTATATTTCAGTAAGATGACTTACGTGACTGAGAAGCCCTTAAAATTAGTTCATAATTAGATCAAACCTTCCCTAAATCTTTGCGAATGGATACTCGGTTTTCCGCCTCTCTGGGAGTTGAAATGGTTGTTCCAGAGCAGCCCATTCATATTACGAATTACTTGCGCCAGCCGCAACGTGTTGTCAATGCACTCGCCGCTTCTAGCCAGATTGAGCGATTGGATTCAGACCTTTATCGGCTGAAAATGCGATCGCTGAATTTTATGACCCTGAGCATTCAACCGATTGTCGATATGCGCGTTTGGGCAAATGAGGAAGCAGCGATTAATATTCAATCGGCTGCCTGCGAATTGCGCGGAATTGAGTATGTCAATGACAAGTTTTTATTTGATTTGAAAGGACAATTATCACCCTGTCAGCAGCATGGTGAAACTTATTTGAAAGGCTTGGCGAATCTTGCGGTCGCAGTTGAACTTCCGCCACCTCTGACCTTTATGCCACGCCCCCTGATTGAGACGACTGGAAACGGTTTGCTGTTGAGTGTTTTAACCACGATTAAGCAAAGATTAATGCAGCAGTTATTGACTGATTATCGGAACTGGGTTGCAGTGCAAGTGGGAACTAATTCTGTGCAAGATTCGGTTGTGCTTAAGCCTCTAAATTAAGCTCGAATTGCTGAATGACTTTCTGTACCGGAGCATAAGTTTTGCGGTGATAAGGAGTAATTCCCAAGGATTGAATCGCGGCAAGATGCTGCTTTGTTCCGTATCCTGCGTTTTTCTCCCATCCGTACCCTGGATATCGTTGTGCCAAACGGCACATAAAGCGATCTCGTCTGACTTTAGCAATGATCGAGGCAGACGAGATCGCGTAGCAGGTCGCATCTCCGTCAATGATTGCAGTATGTGAGCCTAAATCCGTTTGCCGAATTGGACGACCATCAATCAATGCGTGATCATAAGGTGCAACTCGGCTTAAAGCGCGTTGCATCGCGAGATAGGAAGCGCGGAGAACATTGATTTGCTCAATTTCTCGAACTGTGGCAATGCCCACTCCAATCGCGATCGCATTTGATTTAACCACGTCAAACAGTCGCTCTCTCTGAGATGCAGAAAGCAATTTAGAATCTCTGACTCCGGCAATCATTTCGCAATGCACAGGCAAGAGAACGGTTGCGGCCACAATTGGACCAGCAAGACATCCTAATCCGGCTTCATCTACACCCACGATCCGAAGCAGTCCTTGCTTCCACAAAGACTGCTCGATTTCTAGGGTCGGATTCTGCGGCATTTTACTCGTTTGTCGAAGCAGACGAGCGACGACGACGACGACGAACCGTTGTGTCTTCTTCGGGTTCCGCCGGAGCTTCCTCAACTGCGGGTGGCTCTGGTTCTGAAATGTCTGCAAATGTTGGAACTTCAAACGCAGGTTCTTCAAACGCAGGTTCTTCAAACTCTGGAGCTTCAAACTCTGGTTCTGCAAACGCTTCGAGATCCTCTACTGGAGAAGATTCTACGTCAACAGATGGTAGAGATTGAACTGCTTCAGGAGGTGGAACTTCACCGGGTAGAAGAATGGACACGATTGCATTTTTGGGATTCTTCACTTCTTGATTCGAGAGAATCAGCGGTGAAATTCCCATCCAGGCGTAAACATCCTGTTCATCGGGAGTCATTTCGACATAAACCGATTCGGGCGGTTCGGATGGCGTTTTATTAAAGCGATCGCGTCTTTGTGACCGTCCACCGCGACGCTCTTCGTATCGATTTTCGCGAGGGGCTTCTTCGGTTGGGGGTTCTGCAACGGGTTCTGCGGGGAAATCGCTATTCGATCGAGACACCAAAGTGGGTGCAGAAACTGGGGGACGGCTGCTGCCGGATTCTTCCCAACGAGAAGGTCTGGGGGCAGATTCGCGCACAGGAGCTTCGGATCGACTCGATTCACGTGGGGCATCTTGGCGACGATGACGCGTTCTTTTCGCGGATCGACCCCGTTCTTGATAACTCGGATGATGCAGAAGTTCGAGGTCAGAATCGCCCGAATCACCTTCTAAATCGTCGCCTTCCCAAAATGATTCTGAAGTGGCTGGAGTGTCGCGTCGCGATTCGATGCGGCGAACCGAAGCATCTCGCTCAGTGTAACGAGCCGCAGGACGCTGCTCTAAAGTCTCAAATTCTTCAGATGAGTCTGCTTCACCCGGCAAGTGAACGACATGACCTAAACCGCCACAAGTTGGGCAAGGACGACCAAAGAGTTCGTAAATGTTTTTCCCTTGGCGTTTCCGGGTCAGTTCGACGAGTCCGAGTTCGGACAATTGAGAGATCTGCGGTTTTGCTTTGTCCGATCGCAATGCTTTATTGAAATGCTCCAAGACCTGCAATTGGTCGCGGCGTGAGTCCATATCGATAAAGTCTACGATAATCACCCCGGCAATGTTGCGGAGGCGGAGTTGTCGAGCGATTTCGGTTGCCGCTTCGCAGTTTGTCCAGAGAACCGTTTCTCTTGCCGTTGCCGATCGCGTAAATGATCCAGAGTTAACATCAATGACCGTTAAAGCTTCGGTGCGTTCAATAATGATGTAACCGCCAGAAGGTAGGTCTACTCTCGGTTTGAGCGCTTCTCGAATCGCGGCATTGACCCGGAAATAATCGAGAATCGGAATGCGATCGCGGTGATGATCGATCAGAACTCCTTGAGGCGTTTTGCCACTGCCCCAGTTGAGCAGTTGTTGTTTGACGCGCTTCAGCCCGGTATGAGAATCGACCACAATCCGGTTCACGTCTGAACTGTAGACATCGCGCAGCACTTTTTGAATGAAGTCGTCATCTCGATTCAAGAGCGCTGGGGCACGGGTGGAGCTTGCTTCTTGCAGAATCGCTTCCCACTGCCGTTGCAGCGCTTCCAAGTCCTCGATGATTGCCTCTTCGGGCATTCCTTCGGCTTCGGTGCGGATGACAATGCCCATTCCAGCAGGCTTCACTAGAATTGCCAATGCCCGTAATCGGTTTCGTTCATTCTCGTTGCGAATCCGACGAGAGAGATTAACGCCGCGACCGTACGGCATCAAGACTAAATAGCGACCTGGCATGGAAATATTGCCAGTCAGTCGAGGACCTTTATTTCCGGTCGGCTCCTTCATCACCTGAACTAAAACTTTCTGCTGCGGGGCAAGCAATTCGGTAATCGAACCTGCCGCACGCTTTAAACGTAAGGGGCCGAGATCCGAGACGTGAATAAATCCGTTTCGTTCTGAATCGCCAATATTGACAAATGCAGCGTCGATTCCGGGTAAGACGTTCTCAACAATTCCTAAATAAATGTCACTAACCTGGTGGCTTCCGGTGGCAACGATTAATTCTTGAATTTGATCTTCTGAAAATACAGCAGCGATTCTATGCTGCTCAGCAATCACAATTTGCTTAGGCATTCAATTTCCTCAAAACTGAGCGCGATCGAAGCTTTGAAGTTTGACTTCTTTCGCGTTAACAAACAAAAATACAGGCGCACAAAATCACACAAATCTGGGCGGTTTCTGGCTGAAGTGGTTTCTGAAAAACCGACAACCTCAAGCCACTTCTCGCCAAATGACGATAGGCATCCAACGAGTGAACTTCGATCAAGCTAGCAGCGGTGGTAAAGAGTTACGCATGCTGCATCCGGATGAAGAATAGCGAAAATCTGGCAGACAAGATGAGCAAAGACTCTAAGACTATCTCCCGACAGCATCTACGGGGATTCCTAGCTTGCTTCAGCTTGTGATGCAAAGCATTATAACGTGCGAATCTGCATCCGTACCATTTTTAACAATTGGATTCAAAAAGTGGGAGTAAAAGCGTAGCTTATGACCGTGTTCTTATTGCCTAACTCCCCCTTTTGGGGATGACAAATTACGCTAAAACCAGCTGAATTCGATGAATGGTTAACAAGTGGAGTTCTTGCTGGCTCACCTGTTCAAAGATTGAAACCAGTTGTTCAGGTTTCAACAATGTCCCGTCATTCTGACAGCTTCCGACATAACGAACGATCGCTCGATCTGAAGACGATTCGAGTAATTCCAATTCAAATAAGCGATCGCGCATGTTCAACGGATAGGTCTTACCCGATTTCGTCGTATGTTCTAGGAGAATCTCAGATTTCGCCAAAATTTGCTCGATCCAATCTTGCCAATTTCCCTGATCACCCGCAATTTCAAGCCAATATTCAGCTTTCTGTAGCAAAACTGCGGCGGCAGGTTGTTTCGGATCTACGTCTTGCACTTCATAGATGGGCATGTCAGCCGGAAGTTGAGCCGCGAGTTTAGTGCGGAATTCTTCGATCGACATTGGCTCAGTCAATTCAAAATCCACAATTTCACCAGAACTACTGACCCCAAGCGGCAACGCACTCGCGGGCACAATTCTAGGTTGAGGATGAAATCCGCCTGTAAAGGTAAGTGGAATCGAAGCGCGGCGAACGGCTCGATCGAATAATCGCATTAAATCCAAATGACTCAATAACGCCATTTCTCCTTCTTTGCCCATCCGTACCCGAATTCGTTGAGCGCGGGTTTGATTGGGAACAAAGTGCCCGGTGAACTCTGGAATTTCTGGTGGCGGAATCACAATATTGTGTCCAAAATCAACGCCACAAACGCCACAGTGAGAACAGCCTTCAAACGAGCAATCCGGCACGATCGCGGCTTCTAATGCCTTCTGCAAATCTTCTTGTAGCCATTTCTTATCGATTCCGGTATCCAAATGATCCCAGGGCAGCGGTGCATCAAGCGAAATGGATTCATTTGCATCAAAAATATTCCACTCACCGCTATCGACTTGGCGATATTTCCACGTTAAGTCTGATTCTTCAATGGCTTGTGTCCAAGCTCCAAATGCTTTTTCGACACTTTCCCACCAGGAATCCATCCCTGCACCGAGTTCCCAAGCCCGCTTCACAACAGGCGCTAATCGTCGATCGCCTCTGCCGACAAAATCTTCCATTGCCGAAATCCGCGTGTCGGTGAAATTGACCTTTGTGCCTCTAATCGATCGAAACGCTTCTTTCAATAATTCTTGCTTGCGCTTGAATTCTGAGGTCGAAACAGAGTGCCATTGGAACGGCGTATGCGGTTTCGGTGTGAAATTAGAAATCGTAATGTTGAAATCCAACCGTCTGCGCCCCTGTTTACTGCACTCGCGGCGCAACCAGCGAATTGTATCTGCAATGCCTAAAACATCTTCGTCAGTTTCACCGGGAAGCCCAATCATGAAATAAAGCTTCACCTTGTCCCAACCTTGCTCAACGGCGGTCTTCACGCCTCTGAGCAGTTCTTCATTGGTCAAACCTTTGTTCACAATGTCGCGCATTCGCTGAGTTCCAGCTTCCGGCGCAAAGGTAATCCCGATTTGACGAGTTCCGCCAATGATATTGGCGATATTTTCATCGAAGCGATCGACTCTCTGACTCGGTAAAGACAACGAAATATTCTCACCGTGCAACCGATTCTTAATCTCAACCCCAACGGCTGGAAGTGCCAAATAATCAGAACAACTCAATGAAAGCAGCGAGAATTCGTTATATCCGGTGGCTCTCATTCCGGATTCGATCGCTTCGACCACTTGTTCTGGTTCAACATCCCGTGCCGGACGCGTGAGCATACCCGGCTGGCAGAATCGACAGCCGCGAGTACAGCCGCGCCGGATTTCGATCGTTAAGCGATCGTGGACAGTTTGCACATAGGGCACTAAGCCAATCGAATACGCTGGAATCGGAGTTGCAACTCGTCTCAAAATTCGTTTGGGTACGTCTGGGCGATTCGGGTGCACCGAGCCATCTGCCGCCATGTCATAAAATCGCGGCACATAAACCCCTGGAATCTGTGCCAGATCGAATAAAAGGTCTTCGCGGCTCAGTCCTGCAAGCTTCCCTTCTTCAAGAATTAATCCAATCTCTGGGAGTAATTCTTCGCCATCGCCTAAAGCGACGAAATCAAAGAAATCCGCGTAAGGTTCGGGATTGGAAGTCGCGGTTTGTCCACCTGCAAAAATTAGGGGATCGGATTCTGATCGTTCTCTCCAGGTCAAAGGAATGCCAGCGAGGTCGAGCATTTCGAGAATATTAGTTGCGCCCAATTCGTAGCTGAGGCTGAAACCAAGAATATCGAAATCGGTGAGAGGGCGACGCGATTCAACCGCAAAGAGTGGCGTTTGCGTTTCCCGAAGTTTTGTAGAGAGATCGGGAGCGGGCAGATAAGCGCGATCGCACAATTGACGCGGCTGGGTATTGAGAATGCTATAGAGAATGATGTGACCGAGATTCGATGCCCCGACTTCATAAACTTCTGGGTAAGTCAGCACCCATCGAACGACCGTGGTTTCCCAATCTTTGTGAACTGCGCCCAATTCGTTCCCAAGATATCGAGCGGGGCGCAGAATATCGGTTGTTAAGAGGTTTTCTACTGCAATTGCCACGATTCCACCTTGCGTTTCTAAATCAGATGCGTTCGAGTCTTTTAGTATAGCGACGAACGCAAGGCGAATTTGGGAAATTAGGCTGCGGCAAGTTCAAATCCAGAAATACTCTCGAAGATTTCAAATACGCGATCGAGTTGAGTCAGTTCAAATACGATCCGGACTGAGGAGGAAACAGAACACAGACTGAGACGCTTTTGATTCACTTTTGCTAAGTTCAAAGTGGAAACCAGTGCCATCAAGCCAGCGCTATCTAAGGCTTCAACCTGGCTCATATCAACCACAAGGGCGTTATTGTGCTCTGAGAGAACGGCTGCATTTAGTTGCTGTTGAAATTCTGCGGCATTCGCAGCATTGAGAGAACCGCAAGGACGGATGATGACAGCCTGTGGACGAACGAGCAAACTCTGCATAACTACTTACCCTTTAAGCTCTCAAACACAACTTTCATGTGAACGCTTTGACGATAACTGTCGGCATCCGCGAAAGCCTAGAGAGAAATACGAGTTTCGCAGAAACTTCACTTGATTACCTCAATTGTTTAAATTTTTCAGTAAGCTTGAAATCCAAAAATGTGTAATTTTACACATTTCGGCAGTAAAAGGCATAAGCTAAATCGTTATATAACCAACTATTTTGGCTGAGATATTTACGTATTATTCACTACACCATAAAGTTATTGAAATGCTTCAGGATGCGCTTGCCAAATCTCGTGGATGAATTGATGTAAATCTGAGGATTGAGGTTTAGAATCTTGCAGTTGATACAGTCGATCGAGTAAGGGCAATACCTCGGTATCTAATGCTTCATGAAAGAGACGAGCCGGACACATCAAATCGGAGCCATCTCGCAGATCTTGAATCATCCAGTACTGATAATCTGTCCACCTCTGTTCTGGGTCGGTGACGAGTGCGATCGGGCGCACCCAGCAAAGCTGCCTTGACTCTACGAATTGCACCACTTCAGCATAGAGGCGTGAATGGTCGTGTTCGAGAAAAACAACTTGGGAGGCATGAAACTTGATCAGCGCGGTCATAGAAAACGGTTGAAGGTTGCTATTTCTAATTCTAGAGGTCTGAAAATTAGATCTGCTACTCTTGAGTCGCGTCTGGGAGCTTCAAGCTAGAATACGATCGCTAGATTAAATTCGTTTAAACCCGGATTGTTCAAACAATCCATCTGATTTCGCCAATTTTGGTCGAAGTCATTAAAATTAGGTGGGTGGATTTGCCCACAACATTGTAGTAAACCCCTAATTGCTTACCGAGAGGAAAGACTTGTGTCTGTTGAAACGATTGAACAGCGCTCAACAACCCGTAAACTTGCCCCTCGCTATCGTGTTTTGCTTCATAACGATGACTACAACACGATGGAATACGTGGTGCAAGCTCTGATGGAAACGGTTCCCAGTCTGACCCAGCCCCAAGCGGTCAATATCATGATGGAAACGCACAATAGTGGCGTTGGACTTGTGATCACCTGTGCTCAGGAACATGCGGAGTTTTATAGCGAAACGCTGAAAATGAAGGGCTTAGATAGTACGATCGAGCCTGACGAATAAACCTCAGAACCCGACTTGAAGCTTAATTTTGCCAACCTTGCTCACCGCCCAACTCCGATCCGGATTGGGCTATTTTTGCTGATGTTGTTGGCAATTTGGTTGCCTGTGAAGCTCCCAATCGAGTGGGTGATTTCTGTTCTTTATGGCGTAAATGATGCGGCTCGAAATCTTGCTTCGATCGTGACGCTGGTGATTTTGTACCTCGAATTCATTGTCTTAGTGAGAGTTTGGAGTCGAGCGGTTTACCACGAGAATCTCTTCAAAACTTATGGACTCAGGCAGCCTCGTCAAACTGTTCGCGATCTGCTGAAAGGGCTTGCGATCGGGCTTGGCAGTTTGATGCTGATGTTTTTACTGCAAGGTCTATTGGGCTTGGTGCAGTGGCAAACTCCACAAAGTTCGTTTCCCCGAATTCTGTTAGAAGGTGGGGTGATGGCGATCGCAGTTGGCTTTGCAGAGGAATTGCTGTTTCGCGGATGGTTGCTGAATGAACTCGATCGGGATTATTCGCCTCGGATTTCCTTGTGGGTGAGTAGTTTCATTTTTGCGATCGTTCATGGCACTCGACCGCAGTTTTTTGCGCTGGTGCTGCTTGGAGTAGCTTTAGTTTGGGCGAAACGAGGAACAGAAGGGCGATTAGGTCGATCGATCGGACTTCATGCTGGATTGGTGTGGGGCTATTACTTAGTGAATGTCGGGCAATTGGTGAAGTATACGAATCACGCTCCGGAGTGGGTGACGGGAATTGATCGAAATCCGTTGGCAGGGCTGATTGGGATTTTGGCATTGAGCGCGATCTCGTTGAGTCTCAAAAAAGCGAGTGTAAGAGCGTTAAGATAGATCACGCAAATCGCACATCGGGTTAAAAACGTGGTTGTTAAGCCAGAGTGGTTAAGAGTTAAGGCTCCGCAGTGGGAACGAGTCGGCAGCGTTAAAGAAATTCTGCGAGATCTCGAACTAAATACAGTCTGTGAAGAGGCATCTTGTCCCAATATCGGCGAATGCTTCAATGCAGGTACAGCGACGTTTTTAATCATGGGTCCAGCTTGTACGCGGGCTTGTCCGTATTGCGATATTGATTTTGAAAAGAAGCCGAAAGCGCTCGACCCGACAGAGCCAACTCGCTTGGCAGAAGCCGTTCGGCGGATGAATCTGAACCACGTTGTGATTACTTCTGTGAATCGGGATGATTTGCCCGATGGAGGCGCATCGCAATTTGTTCGCTGTATTGAAGGAATTCGAGCTGTTTCACCAAAAACCACGATCGAACTGCTCATTCCTGATCTCTGTGGCAACTGGGACGCTCTGGCAACGATTCTCAGCGCATCACCGGAAGTCTTGAATCATAATACTGAAACGATTCCTCGGCTTTATCGTCGGGTGCGTCCGCAAGGGGATTATGCGCGATCGCTAGAACTCCTGCAAAAAGTTCAAGACATTAATCCTCACGTTTATACGAAGTCGGGGATCATGGTTGGACTTGGCGAAACTGATGAAGAAGTGCGCCAAACGATGCGAGATTTGCGATCGGTGAACTGCGATATTTTAACGATTGGTCAATATCTCCAGCCGACTCAGAAGCATTTAGACGTAAAAGACTTCGTGACTCCAGAGCAATTCGATGCGTGGCGAGAATATGGCGAGTCGATTGGCTTCTTACAAGTTGTTTCGACTCCGCTGACTCGTAGCTCGTATCACGCAGAGCAGGTTCGCGCATTGATGGAACAGTATCCGCGATGAAGATTGCTGTGATTGGGGCGGGGGCCTGGGGGTCAACGCTGGCAGGATTAGTCCGCGATAATGGGCATGACGTGTCGATCTGGTCGCGTCGCAGTGAGCGATCGCTCAACGATACGATCGCAAATTCTGAACTGGTAATCTCTGCTGTGTCGATGAAAGGGGTTCGTTCTGTTATTGAACAAATCTCCATTCCGATTCCCGCCATTGTGACCGCCACAAAGGGGCTAGATTCACAATCAGTTAGTGATCAGGCTTTGCCCTTGTTGCCGTCCCAGGTTTGGCAATCTGCATTTGAAAAGAGTGCGATCGCAGTTTTATCAGGCCCAAATTTATCGAAAGAAATTCAGCAAGGTTTACCCGCAGCGAGTGTAGTTGCAAGCCAGGATCAAACGCTTGCAGATCAAGTGCAACGAGCCTTTTCATCGAGTCGATTTCGGGTGTATACCAACTCTGATCCGCTAGGCGTTGAACTGGGTGGCACGTTGAAGAATGTGATTGCGATCGCAGTGGGTGCCTGTGATGGATTGCAGCTTGGAACCAATGCAAAATCAGCATTAGTCACACGTGGACTGGCTGAAATGATTCGCTTGGGGACAACTTGGGGCGCGAAACCAGAAACGTTTTACGGATTGTCGGGATTAGGGGATTTGTTGGCGACTTGCAGCAGTGCGTTGAGCCGTAATTATCAGGTGGGATGTGGGCTGGCTCAAGGGCGATCGCTCGATGACATTCTCACAAATTTGGAAGGGACAGCCGAGGGAATTAATACCTCTCAAGTTTTAGTCAGACTGGCAAAAGAGCAAGGAATTTCGATGCCGATTTCGACTCAAGTCGATCGCTTACTGCGAGGGGAAATTACGCCTCAACTGGCAGTCAATGAACTGATGCAGCGTGATAGTAAACCCGAACAGTAGATTGCAGTGGGGCGAATCGTTCATCCACCCCCCTTCGATCGCACTTAAGATTGTAAACATCGAATCGCTTCTAACAACCCCCGCGCCTTGTTCAGGGTTTCCTGATATTCGCTTTCCGGGACAGAATCAGCGACGAGTCCGGCTCCAGCTTGCACACTCACGGTATGTTTGCCGTTGCCTTGATCGCGAACAACCATTGTCCGAATCGCGATCGCGCTATTCAATTGCCCTTCAAAGTCATAGTAACCATACGCGCCGGAGTAAACTCCCCGCCGACAAGGTTCTAACTCATGAATAATTTCCATTGCTCGAATTTTCGGCGCACCGCTCACCGTTCCAGCAGGAAATCCGGCTTTGAGTAAATCCCAGGCGGATTTATCGGGTGAAAGCTGTCCAATCACATTACTGACAATGTGCATGACATGAGAGTAGCGCTCAATCACCATCAGTTCGTCAACTTTGACAGTGCCATTGATGCAAACCCGCCCTAAGTCATTGCGTCCTAAATCAACTAACATCACATGCTCAGCCACTTCTTTTGGATCAGCGAGTAAATCCTGTTCCAAGGCAACGTCTTCTGCATGAGTTTTGCCGCGTTTGCGAGTTCCTGCGATCGGGCGAACAGTAGCAATTCTGGGTTCAGTTGGATCGCTTGCTTGTTCTGCTTTCACCAGGACTTCTGGGCTTGAGCCAATGATCTGCCAATCGCCAAAGTTGAAATACGCCATGTAAGGCGAAGGATTAATCAATCTCAACGATCGATACAAGGCAAACGGATCGCCTTCAAATTCTGAAGAAAGCCGTTGAGAAATCACAACCTGGAAGATGTCACCCGCTTTGATATAGTTCTTTGCGGTCTCTACGCTGGCACAGTACTGTTCTTTCGTCGTGTTACTCGTCCAATTCACCGAAGTATCATTCTTTGGTGTCCAAGACAGGAGGCGATCTTCCTCGGAAAAGGGAGCTTTGAGTTTATCGACGAGTTGAGAAACGCGATCGCACGCTTGTTGATAAGCTGCCTTTAAATCTGTATTTGGATCACGCAAGTCGGCATAAGCGATCGCCCAAATTTTCCGCTTCACTTGATCAAAAATCAACACTTGATCGATCTGCATCCATAACCCATCGGGCAAATCGTCTTCTGTCGCCTGATAAATCGGGACACGCGGCTCAATCCAATTGATCAGTTCATATCCCCAGAACCCAAACAGTCCCCCGATTCCTGGTGGTAATTCTGGCACTTTTACCGGATGATAAGGCGCTAAACATTCAGACAATGTCGTAAATGGATCGCCCTCAAAAACTTGCTGAGTGCCATCTCGATGCGTTTGGGTTGTGCGATCGCCTTTCGCTTCTAAAATCCACAACGGATCGCATCCTAAAAAGCTATATCGCCCGATCGTTTCTCCGCCTTCCACCGATTCGAGCAAAAAGCTATAAGGCTGTCCGGCACAGACGCGATACCACGCGGAGACAGGTGTATCTAAATCTGCGACCCATTCTTGATAAACCGGGACAAAATTACCTTGTTTTGCAAGTTCGGCAAACTGAGAAAAATCAGGAGAAATCATAGAATCACGTTTGAGCTTGGCTTTAAAGAATACAAGCTTAATTAGCAGTTTGGTATGCCAGAAACAACAAGAGGAGCCAAACTTCAACCGAAACGGCTAAACTTTGGCTCCTAAAAGCACAACCAATAAAATTGAAATTAAGGATCGTAAGGGAGACGACCGCTAAACTTCAATTTTGCAGGTTCGGGGTTAGAACCGATGTTGCGCGGCACGCTATTCACGGCTACGCGACCTTCGTTCACCTTCTCAGGGAAAACACCATCTGCGGGATGCAAATACTGAATTTCGCCGTTGGGGAAGACACGGTAGATCTTGTAGTTGGTGATCTTAAACTTCGTGCGAAGTTGTCCACCGAGTGCAAGACAGTGTTCCTTGCGAGCTAAATACAGCAAGTTGTCACCTTGACGCATTTTGGCTGCACCACACATGGGCATTTCAAAGACTTGCTCTTTGGGGCTGCTCCATGTGATCGCATATTTCTCTTCTACTAAGGCTTTGGTAAGCAGTCCGCCTGTGCTGCCTCCGAACAAAGGTGCTTGTCCAGTAAGAGTTTCTGACATAGGTCTCGCTCTAAACGTTTTTGGCATCGTATCATCGGCTGTTTACAGGTTTAACGATTCCGTAACAGTTGTTAATAGGCGAGAGTGTGCTGCCTGTTGAGACACCTAACGTATCGTTCATATCGTTAGATCGTGAAGCTCTTCAGATTGCGACCTATTTCAGTATTGCTGGAGGATTATGGTGTTATGAGGCTTGATCTCAAGCCTTTGCCCTTTTGCTTTCCCAACTCAATCTAGGCGTAAATCACGATGTTGATATTCCAGTACTTGCTGGAATGTATGTCTAGAAACAGAGAGACTTTGAGAATTATTTAATTTTTTATCAGCCGAGCAAATCTGGAATTGAAATTCTGAATCTGAAAATTATTCATGGCGCACGTGATTTGCCAACTCTATTTGCCGATGAATTTGAGAGTAGTAACGATTAGTCTGTTATCACTCTAAATTTCTTAACTGGAGTAGAGACACATCCCTCCCAAATCTCTCGATGTAGTTTCCATGCATTATCTTCGCAATATTTTGGGTCTCGATTCCATCGACGTTTACAGTAAGTGACTCGTAGCCAATATTCTCCTGCTGGAATCGTAAAACCCCAGAACCCTCCTGAGTTCTCATAGCCGCGCAAATGAAGCTGATTCTCATACCAATAAAACTCGCCATTTATCGCAAACGCTAGATCTTCTCCAGGTTGCAGCCAGCGAAAATCAAGTTCGCGCGGATTATAACTTGCATTGCGGTTATACGAGCGATCGAGCACTTGCCCTGTGCTGTCTTGAATTTCAGGCATCAATTGAAACAAAAGAAAAAGCTGTGGGATTGACGAAGTATTGTGAATTCGTAATTTGAATTCGACCGGAATGCTGGATTCGACTTGCTGAGATGGAATTAAAATTTCTTCGGGTGCGATCGCTTCAAATTGAATCCCATCAACCTCAACTATTCCATAATCCGAACCCACAGGCTCAACAAAGCGTAGTGTCTTGAAATTGCTTTCTAGAGCGGTTGATTTCCATTTTGTTCCAGAAGGAAGATAGTGTTTGAACCTCAGCAAATATTCACCCGCTCGCAGATTCTCAAACGTTGCTCGAAGCTCTCGGACAAAATGTGTCCTAATTTCCATATCTAACCTCTCACCTTGCCAAGCTAAGCGAAACATCAGCGTCGAGCCTGCATCTCGATGGCTATGAATGCGGGTGAGGTAAAGAGAATCACATTGATCAGGTTGCGCGAAATGCCTTGTCACAGGCTCTAGTGAATCATCCAGTAAGTCTGGCAAAAAACCATGCAGATTAACCCATCGGTCTCCCGAACTCGGATTATTTACTTCGACCACAATGAAAGTAAAACCACTGGGAAGCGGGCAAGTTGGGATTGGCAAAACAATCAGATTCTCTGAAATCGTGAGACTCAGAAAATTTGCATCATTTGCCCAATCGGGCGGCGGTCTTTTCATTGTTGATGTCAAAGATTAGTCTCTCGATCGAGACGTTCTTTTCCGCTGTGCCGTTCTCTTTGTCTCGCCTGTAGCAACGATTGGAATCGTAAAGTGGAACTCACTGCCTAAATCTTTGCCGCTCGACTCTGCCCAAATCTTTCCGCCCCAATTCGTAATAATTTGGCGACAAATCGCAAGTCCAAGCCCTGTTCCGCCTGTCGTTCGACGGAGCGCGCCTTCCTCTTGGTAAAAGCGATCGAACACGGTTTCTAGGCGGTTTTCCTCGATTCCGCGTCCTGTATCAGAAATCATGACTTCTAGCATCGTGTCTCCGCTACGCTGTGCTCGAATCGTCACTCTGCCAGTAGCGTCAGTGAATTTACAAGCATTATCCAGCAGTTTGGTTAAGACTTCGACGAGCCATTCGCCATCGACTTGTACCAGAGGCAATTCCGTTGAAAGCTGTGTGACAATTTGCGGCAAATTCGTAGTCATACGGCGAGTTTGCAGACTACTCAGCGCTAAATCGACGCATTCCCACAGAGGTAAGGGTTCAAATCGCCATTCGACTCGACCGCTTTCTAGGCGAGACAACGTGAGAAAATCCTGAATCAGCTTTCGCATCCGCTCTCCATCAACGAGAGCAGAATTCAGCATGACTTGCCGCAAGTCGGGGGACATGTCAGGTTCACTCGCTAGGCTTTCTAGACAGACTTGAATCGTTGAAAGTGGAGTCCGAAGCTCGTGTCCAGTAATCGCGATCAAATTGCTGCGCGTGCGATCGAGTGCCTCTAACTGCTGATTGAGATCTTCTAAATTCGCAAACGATTCGGCTTGAATCAGGGCAACCCCGATTTGAGTCGCGATCGCTTCTACCATTTCGACTTCATCGCGCTCTAAAACATGCGGTGTTGCACCCCAATAATGCAATTCCACCATGCCGAGCACTTGGTTTTGATGCAGAACCGGAACCATTAACCATGATCGAATATTCCAATCGAGCGTTAATGCCTGCAAGGTACGATCGCCATCCTTGATCATGGAGAATCGCGGATCGGTTTGCGTATCTTCAATAAAGACGGCTTCCTGGCGCTGAGCAACTTCTTCAAACAGAGGATTGCCTTGTAATGTCCAGACATGCCCTACTAAAGACGGCATGGATTCTGTGAGATATTCGTGACTTAAAGTGGCAGATAAATCAGTCGATTTGCACCGATAAATCAAACAGCGCTCTGCACCGAGAACTTTGCCGAGTTCTTCTGCCGCAACATTCAGAATTTCAGTTGGATTCAGCGATCGTCGAACTGCTGACGTGATCGAATTGACTAAGCGCTCTTTGCGTTCTTTTTCAGCGATCGAGCGATAGGCTTTCGCTAATTTGTACTGTCCTGCTTGCAAATAAGTCACTAAGCGATCGGCAAACGGAGCCGGATCGACTTGATTTAACTTAGAAACCATGCCTGTTGCCATCTGATCTAGCACAGGCGCAATCTTGCTTTGCAATTCAGGGCGATATTGCAGAATCCGGTGCAACAAAATCTCAGCGGCTTTGAGGACAATATCGCGATCGAATGTCCAAATGCCTTCAAATCGCCGCGATTGATCGACATGCAGCGGTGGAGCAGATTGATTCTCCGTCGTTAAATCCCGTTCTCGGCAAATCAAACACGATGCGTATTGTTCGCTCATGACGACTAAATGCCATTCTTGGCTGAGTCCATCCTCTGGCTCAAACGCGATCGTTTCATAATGCTCTGAGCGATTGGTGAAATCTGTCTCAGGAGCGGCAAGCACATAAACTTGATCCGTGCGGCTTGCAATTCTCAAATATCGATGCGCTTCTTGACGATAGAACCGTTCGCGCTGGAAACTCGCAATCACCAGTGGGCGATCGTGACCTGCTAAAACTTGGTCTTCCATGGCATGGGACAATGCCGTTAAGGAAGACTTGAAATAGATTTGAGGTCGCACCTGGGGAAGCGCATTCAGTAAGGCTTCCAGGACAGAATCAGTAAGAATCATCGATAATAATTAACCCGCCAACTGTGTAATTTTTTGTGCAATTTCCAGTTAGGTCGAGAAGCTGAGGTCGTTGAGGGTTCAGCCGACGACCCAGACCCATATAGGACTATATTCTCAGCCATTGTAAAGGTTGAGCGGGATCGATGACTGAATCATGTTTTGTTTCTTAACTCATGCTTGAATTAGTAAAACTACCGCATGGGATGCGATCGCTTGTTCGTTCCCAACTGCATCCATCTTTTCATTCGTGGTTGCTTTCACACCGACTTGATCAGGTGTGAGGTTCAAAGCATTGGCAAGACGCGATCGCATCGCTTCAATATGCGGCTTCAATTTCGGACGCTCTGCCACGATCACCGAATCAATGTTACTAATTTGCCAACCTTGATCTTGAATGAGTCGATGAACTTGTTCTAACAGCACAATGCTGTCGGCTCCTGCCCATTTCGGATCAGTCGGCGGAAAATAATGCCCAATATCCCCTAAGCTCAAAGCTCCTAGCATGGCATCCATAATGGCGTGAGTCAGCACATCTGCATCACTGTGACCGAGCAATCCGGTTTCATGTGCGATCTGGATGCCACCTAAGATTAAGTCTCGTCCGCTAACTAAGCGATGAATATCGTATCCGTTGCCAATGCGAAGCTTCATGAGAGTGTGAAATTAACGATCGATCACAATTTTTACAATATCGCAGTTTAGGCGTTGGATTTAGGTTCCGATGATGCAGGTGCAAAAGTTACACCGTGCTGAACCTGAAAATCAAAACGCCCGAAGCATTGAGAATCTCAGGTGTTAGGCGACACGCTCTGCTAATCGTCGATCGCTTCTCCCCCAACCACGACATCTCGAATTCTTAGACTCGGCCCGCCACATCCGACGGCCAATCCACTCTGTCCACCTTTGCCGCACCCTCCCGACTCATCCCAGAAGAAATCATCTCCGATCGCTTCAATGTCGGCTAGGGTCTTAAATGCATTACCTGAAAGCGTTACATCCCTTACGGGTTCAGCGACTTCCCCATTCCGAATCATCCAAGCTTCACCTGCGGTAAAGGTAAACATTTCGCCATTGGTCATGCCTCCGATCCAATTGCGGGCATAAACACCTTCTTGAATATTCTGAAAGAGATCTTTGACGGGAGTCTTACCCCGCTCGATCCAGGTATTGGTCATTCTGACGATCGGGGGATAGTGATAGTTCAAGCAGCGTGCATTTCCTGTCGGCGCTTCTTCTAATTTTCCAGCGGTTTCCCTCGAATGCAGTCGTCCCACCAAAACGCCATCTTTGATCAGTTGCGTCGTAGTGGCTGGAACGCCTTCGTCATCGTAAAAGTAGCTGCCTCGATGTCCCTCGATCGCGGCTCCATCATAAATCTGCAATTCCGGCGATCCAAACCGTCGCCCTAGGCTCATCACTTCCAAAATGTCCGGATTCTCATATGCCATATCTGCTTCAGACAAATGCCCAAACGCCTCATGCACAAACAATCCAGACAGAATCGGATCAATGACAACGGTATACGCCCCACCTTTGACCGGGGGCAATGCGAGCGAGTTGACAGCGCGCTGCGCGGCTTCTTCAACTTGTCGATCGAGTCCCAGTAAATCCTCGTAAGCCTTGCGTGATCCAACCGTTTCGCGCCCTGTCTGCACAGTTTCGCCGTCACGGGCTGTCGCTGCAAATCGCATCTCTAGGTCTACCCAAGACTGCTCGATCAGACTGCCGTCAGACGTTGCCAAAATAATTTTCTGGGCGCTATCTCCATATCGCACCGAAATCGTCGCAATCCGAGGATCGACACTGCGAAGAATTTCTCCGTAATGTTGGCAAAGCGATTTTTTCTGAGCAAGCGAAATCTGACGTGGATCGCTTCCTGTTAGTCGTAAAGCGCGATCGTCTTGAATTGGCGCAACAGGCGCCAAAATCGTTTCATCAATGCCGACTAATTTTGCAGCAGCGATCGCATCTTCAACGCGCTCTTTCAAACTCGACAACTGATTAAAACTCGAAAACCCCCAACCGCCTTTATAGCAAGCGCGAACCTGTCCCCCGATTGAAATTCCTTCACTCAGCGTTTCGATCTTATGACCTCGCAATAAAATGTCGGTTCCTTCTGCCGCTTCGAGTCGAATTGCCAAATAATCGACCTGATGACGGTAGCGACTCATCAAATCAGAAATTAAGTTCTTAGCGTCAGATAATGCCGAATTCATAGATGTTTTAGAAAATCACTAGATTAGTCGCAAATTCGATCGTCAAATTCCCCAAAATGATTCAGTCACTTCGTCGAGCGAGTTTCCCAACGAGAAAGCAGGTGACATAGCGGATTTAGGAGATGGCAGCCGCGAGTCATGAGGCTGCTAACCTATCAAATTCACTTCTTAATTGTGCGCCTAATCGCGCCACCCTGCAAAAAAGGAGCCACGGATTGTCGTCGGCTCCTTTCTTGAAGTATTCAATTTACGAACGATTCAATCTTTCGAGTTACGAAGGCGCATGAGACGGCGACGCATCTGAGGAGAAGCCGCCAGTTCAGAAATCTCCGTTGCCTTTACATCCACATCCAGAGGTTCTAAATATTCATCTGCTCCGCAGGAATAAGCATCTAAGAGAAACTCTAGAAGTTGCTCTGGGTTGCTCAAAGCGCCCTTCTCTTCAATCAGTCTAAACTTCAGTCGAACCTCACACTCGTAAACTCCAACCTCTGCTGGAGCTGTGACTTTACACTCTAAAGGATCGTAATTCATCTACGCAGGCAGTCCCAATGACGCGGTTAAGTTGGATAGGGTTTCAGAATTAGGCTGTTCGATTGGCAGATCGCCACGAAAAAGATGCAGATAAGTTGAGTGCTTCAAGAAATCACGCCGAAACAGCAATTAATCTAGAAGCAATCTGGTAGATGTTCCTTTAACTGCTTGAACTTAGCACTTTTAGGAAGTTAGTCAGATCAGCTATATCGCTGAATCAAATTCATCAATATCTCAGCTTCATTGAGAAGTGAACCTGATTTTCTCAGCCGTTCTCAAATCCTGCTTATGCTCAGTTATAGAGGAGTGATTTTGGAATTAGTACCGTAATAACACCAATCTTTCAGGCACTTTGAATTGGAGAGTCAGAAAGATTGAATGCAAAATTTTGATCGAGTCTGTCTTTGATTTTTTGATCTCAAATTTGTGTGATGCATTGATGAAGTTCTCCCTGATTCAGCAACCTGTAATTTCAATTTCTGAAGCTAGTAAATTCCCTTGTAGCCTGTATTACGATCCTTAAATCCTATACGTAAGGATTGCACAAATCTAAGCAATATCAGATTAGGTTGATTTCGATCTGATCTGAGTGGACTTCGCAAAACTAGAGCGAATCAGTTTTTAGAGAATGCGCCTTGAAATCCTCAATCTTGTTCTCTACGTATTTAACTAAATTTAATGTAATTAAAAATACATTGACTGAAATCAAGCCTAGTTTTTTCTGAGTTGCTAAGTATCGATCGCACTTCAGTAGACGAGTTGTTTTAGACCATGAGTTTAAAGATTTTGTATAAGGCAAGATTCGGTTCTTAAATTCTGCTTTTTCGGTTCAGATGGCATTCTCCGAAATAGTATCTTTCTTGCTCAGATCCTTACATATTCAAGCATTCAAGCACATTGATTTTTGAACCTTCGTTGGTTCAAAAACGATCATTCAGTACAACTACTGAAAACTCCGTATTCTCCACAGGCTAGGAGCGGAATATAGGCAGGGTAAAGTGAAAACAACTGCCTTGATTTGCGATCGAATCGACCCAAATCTGCCCGTAGTGCGCTCTGACAATCCTTTGGCATAAGGATAATCCAATGCCGTATCCGTCCTGAGCTTCATCGCGTTGCAGCCGATAATGATCCTCGAAGACGCGATCGCGATTTTCAGGCGGTACTCCAGGGCCTGTATCACAAATACTGACTTGCACTTTCTGAGCAGTGCGGTGCAAAATCGAAACCTGAATTTTGCCACCAGTCGGCGTGTACTTAATGGCGTTATCCAAAATATTGACTAACACCTGCCGAATTCGCTCTCCATCGGCATACACGATCGGCAGATCCGAAGGCATATCTGTTGCGATCTGCTGATTTTTAGACTGCATGCGATCGCCGAGTCCCGCTAAAACATCCTCACAAAGCGCTCTCAAATCAATTTTTTCAGGTTGAATATGCAACTCGGAACTTGTCCCTCTTGCCGCTTGCAGGATATCCGTGATCATGCGGTCGATCGTCCGGATTTGAGTGCGCCCATGCTTCAACAGGTTCGCAGTCATTTGCGGAGTGAGCCGAGAAGGTTGCCCGTCTGCTTGTTTGTACGCAATTTCTAAGGTTTCGATCGCAATTGAGGCGGCGGTCAACGGATTGCGCAAATCGTGCGCCAGCATGGAAATAATTTGATCCTTAAACTGAAGCTGCGCCTGGAGATTCTCGTTCTCGCGCTGCAACCGGAAAACTTCATCAGTAAGTTTAATTAATTCCGCAGAATAGCCGACAGAGGCAGAGGGTTCAGTAGAATCAGAAGGAAGAGTCTCTTCGATCGATTTTTGCCAGCGCGACCACCAATTTTTCAGCTGAACGATTAAATCACTTCCAGTTAAAGTCTGACGGGGTTCTGGATGAAGTTTGATTAGAGCAGGTGTAGCAATGAGGCGAAAATGTTCAGCGAGATAAGGCTGCTCACCGACATCGACAACTTCTAATTCAAATGGACATTCCGCGCTCCGGTCTTTGAGAAAACCGCGAATTTGTCTGATCTGTTCGCGGGACGCGGGTCGTTGATCGACGAACAGCAAAATTTGGAGTGTCACTTTGGGGTCAGTGGCTGGGTTAGAGTGTGCCTGCATCGTCATGAATGGGCTTCTCAGAACTGAAAGCGGGTCTGAAGACGAAGGTTAGAGTGCACGATCAAGGATATTAAATTAATCGAAACATCACGCAAAATGCGCGGAGCTTGCCCCCAATCCAATATCGATCGTACTCACTCTATATAGATAGATTACCGCATCACCTCCATTGTCGGGCGTTTCAGTTAGATTCTGCGTCAGTTCCCCTACAAACTGGTGATTCAATGTAAAGTAAAATTAATAAGCTGTCATAAACTTTCTAATAATTCTGGAAGCTCGTGCAAGAAGACTTTCGTTTAATCGTTGATCTCGTCTCAGTATTAGCGGCAGCAGCAGCGGGTGGATTATTCGCCGCACTATTGAAACAACCTGTGTTGCTGGGCTATTTGGCGGCAGGGGTGATTGTTGGTCCGACTGGCTTGGGGTTAATTAAAGAGATTATCCAGGTCGAAACGCTTGCCCAGTTTGGGGTGGCGTTTTTGCTATTTGCGCTAGGGGTCGAATTCTCATTTTCAGAACTGAAAAAAGTTAAAGTGATTAGTCTCGGGGGCGGGGGCTTGCAAATTGCGCTCACGATTCTGGTGACGACATTAGTTTCTTTGGCAATGGGATGGGTGACATCTCCCCCTCAAGGAGTCTTCCTGGGCGGGATTCTGTCGCTGTCTTCGACGGCGGTTGTACTTAAGTGTTTGATGGAGCGCAACGAGACCAGCACGCCTCATGGTCAAGTGATGCTCGGGATTCTGGTGGTTCAGGATTTAGCGTTGGGGTTGATGTTAGCGGTATTACCTGCGTTAGATCAGCCAGCGGAAGAAGTCGGTTTAGCGATCGGGTGGGCACTTCTCCAAACGGGTCTCTTTGCACTTGGAGCCGTTGCCGCTGGGATTTGGGTAATTCCACGACTTTTAAGATTATTGGCAAAAACTGAGAGCCGCGAATTATTTTTGCTGGGAGTGGTTGCGCTCTGTTTAGGTATTGCTTTATTAACTGAGCATTTGGGTCTGTCGATCGAAATGGGAGCCTTTGTTGCAGGCTTAATGATTTCAGATGCAGAATACGCCGACCAAACGCTGACTTATGTAGAACCACTGCGCGATATTTTTGCGTCGTTGTTCTTTGCGTCGATCGGGATGTTGATTGATCCCGTCTTCCTCTGGAATAATTTGGAATTGATTCTCGGTTTAGTCACCCTTGTTTTCATTGGCAAATTCTTAATCATTACGCCGCTGGTGCGAATTTTTCGATATCCCTTGAAAACCGCTTTGATTGCAGGGTTGGGACTGGCTCAAATTGGAGAGTTTTCATTTGTTTTGGCGAGTGAAGGACAGACATTAGGATTAGTTTCGCGTCGAGTTTACCTTCTCATTTTGGGGACGACGGCGGTTACTTTGGTTGTGACCCCATTCGTATTGAGACTTGTTCCAAAATTATTTGCTTGGGGCGAATCAATTCCTTGGCTAGTGAAATTCTTAGAGCAATCCGATGAACCGTTAGCGATTTCTGAGGATCTGCCGATCAAAGATCATTTCATTGTTTGTGGATACGGTCGAATTGGACGAAATATTGTGCGATTGTTGCGCGATCGCAATCATCCTGTTTTAGTCATCGATCAATCCGAGTCTCAAATTCAAAAAGTTCGAGAAGCTGGAATTCCCTATATTTACGGCAATGCTGCAAGTTCCTATGTTTTAGAAAAAGCAGGAGTTGCAGAGGCGAAAGGAATGGCGATCGCGCTTCCTGATCCGATGAGCACAAGATTGTGCGTGAAGCGATCGCTGGAAATTTCCCCAGATTTAGATTTAGTGGTCAGAGCTAACAAAGACAAAGACATCGAATTGCTCTATCAGCTTGGAGCGCGCGAAGTCGTCCAGCCTGAATTTGAGACGAGTTTAGAGCTTTCGGCTCATTTGCTGGCGGGAATCGGCATCCCAAGTCCCGCAGTGCAGCGAGAAGTGCAGATGATTCGGAATTCTCATTATTTAGAGTTTCGCCCAGACCAGGCTTCTGAGAACATTTCGCGCGATCTCAAAGCGGTCACAGGTGAGATGAATAGTCGTTGGTATGCGTTGCCAGAAGAGTCTCCATTACTGGGAATGTCGATCGAAGAAACGGATATTCGCCGTTTAACGGGTGTGTCTGTGATGGCGATTCGTCGTGCGGGCGGGTTGACGATCGATTATCCAGAGAGTTTGACGACATTGGAACAAGGCGATCGCTTATTAATCGTGGGTGAAACCGATGAAGTTGCTGCATTTGACCAACTGGCAAGAGGCGAAGCAGCAGTGCCTTCGACGAATTCTTCTTGCCAGTGGCTACAAGTGCCTTCAGAAAGCCCTTTGATCGGTAAAACGCTCTTAGAACTTGAACTTCAGCAGCGTTATAAAATCACAATTCAGACCATTCGACGCGATGGAAAATTGATTCGATTCCCCGAACCTGATGCAGAGATTCAGAATGGCGATCGCTTATTACTCTGTGGCGGATTTCATGCCCTGACCCAAGCTCAAGAATCCCTTGCCCCAAAAACGGAAGTGCCTTTAATCACGACTTCAATCCCTGAAGTAGAAAGTTAAGGTGGCTTCGATGCTTTCCCGCTTTGATATTCAATTCAGAGCAGATAAGTGCGACGAAAAATCTAACATTTTCTAAAAACAAAACCCGCTGAGATTGCGGGTTGAAGGGTTGCAAATTAACCTGAAATCACATTTTTGGCTTCACAAATACGATCGACTGTCGCCAGACGATCGTGGGCTGGTCGTAGTGATCCATGATGCAGATACAATGAGGGTCTTGCCAGCGAACCTTTCCCGTGAGTAAATCTCCGGTAGAAAGTTTCATCTCAACTTCTTTTTCTTCACGAATAATCGTCTGAATCTGACGAGTACTTGGCAATCCGGTATCTAGTTCAATACTCATTGGGGAAAAGTCCTCGATCGAAATCGTTCTAATTTACTAGAGTGCCTCAATTCACCACATCCTATACAGTCTTGCACTATGGCGATCGAATTTACAAAGTATCACGGGCTTGGAAACGACTTTATTTTGATTGACAATCGGGCTTCGACAGAACCAAAACTAACGCCGGATCAAGCGATCGCATGGTGCGATCGACATTTTGGCATCGGAGCAGATGGAGTCATTTTTGCACTTCCCGGTCAAGATGGCACAGACTATACGATGCGGATCTTCAACTCAGATGGCTCTGAGCCAGAGATGTGTGGCAATGGCATTCGCTGTATGGCAAGATTCCTCGCCGATCTAGAAACGGCTGAGACTGGAAAATTTCAAGAAAAATATCGCATTCAAACTTTGGCAGGTATAATAACGCCGAAGTTTGAATCCAACGGACAAATTACCGTAGATATGGGCGAACCCCGTCTCCTAGCAAGTGAAATCCCAACCACCTTAACGGGTGAGAAGGTAATCGATCAGCCGTTGGAAGTCGCAGGAAAATCCTGGAATGTGACTTGTGTGAGCATGGGAAACCCACATTGCATCACATTCGTTGATGACGTTGCTGCGATCGAGTTAGAGAAAATTGGCCCGCTGTTTGAACACCATCCAGTGTTTCCACAACGCACCAATACGGAGTTCATTGAAGTCGTCCGATCAGACTACCTGAAAATGCGAGTTTGGGAGAGAGGAGCCGGAATCACGCTGGCGTGTGGCACGGGGGCTTGTGCGTCCTTGGTCGCAGGTGTTCTCAATGAGAAATGTGATCGACGCGCAACGATTGAATTACCGGGCGGATGTCTCGACATTGAATGGGCAGCCGATGGTCGAATCTATATGACCGGAGGCGCAGAAAAAGTGTTTACAGGCAGTCGAAGCTAGAAAGACGAGGGATGGGGAGAAATGGAACTCGCTTTTGCTCCCTATCTCCCCATTTCCCCATCTCCCTAATCGTTATCCCAGCACTCCTGAGCCATCAAATCGCCAATTCGGTCACGCAGCAAGAAGTCGAACCGCTCTAACTCAGTTTCAAAACGTACCCATTCACGCGCCGGAATGTGCTTGCAAAGGGTGTAAATGGGCTGGTGGCGGCTCACAACACCTCGATCGATAAGTTGACGTACCTCGTCTTGAATCATGCAAAGCGAGTACTGTGCTGTCTGAAGCATGGGTCTACCTTCCTGAGAAATCTGGGATCGAAGATTGAAATCTATTTGGGGGACAAACCAAGTAGCAAAAGTTCGGAACATCAATCCTCAATACAATCAGCCATTACTCTCCTCAAAACGGCTGAAATCTGTAGTGAGATATACTGAATTCTCTCTATTTTCTAACTCATTTTGGGGTCAAAAGTTTACGAAGTGTCTCTAAAGTTATGAGATTCTGACATTGTTTAGCCATGTTACCCCTACAAAATTCAGCTCAAAGGCTTTGCTGAACGCGGGTCTGACGGATTGTGTTGCAGATAACTGTTTTTGGCTTAGATTCCCTTCATGGATTGAGACAATGCTTTACGTTTTGCAAGTCTAATTGCGAACTCGATCGCGGCTTTCATACTGGTGGCATCTGCAATGCCTTTGCCTGCGATGTCAAAGGCAGTCCCGTGATCCGGTGATGTCCGAATAAATGGCAGTCCGATCGAGGTGTTGACGGCGCGATCAAATGCCATCAGTTTCACCGGGATCAACCCCTGGTCATGATAGAGCGCTAGATATCCATCGTGAGCATTGACCTGTCCCAACCCAAACCAAGCCTGACCCGGTTTGACCCACATCGTATCTGGTGGCAATAATCCATCGAGTTGAGCCTGTGGGAAGCGTTGCCGCATTGCTGCAAGCCAATCGGATATCCAGTCCATTTCTTCGCGTCCTAGTTGCCCCTGTTCACCGCTGTGGGGATTTAACCCGGCGATCGCAATTCGTGGCTGAGTGATCCCAAACGAATCTTGCAGCGATTCAATCAACAAGTCCAATTTGAGCGTTAAAACTTCTCGGGTTAATTTCTCCGGTACTTGGGATAAAGGAATGTGCGTGGTTGCCAACAGAGCGCGAAGTTCCCAGTCGGTATGTGGCGATCGCGCAACAAACATCATGCCGAATCGATTCACACCCGCTTTTTCTGCTAAAAGTTCTGTCTGTCCTGGGTAAATGTGACCTGCGGCTTTCCAGGCGGATTTTGCAATCGGAGCGGTCACGATCACATCAAACTCGCCGCTTAAAGTGCGGTCGATCGCGGTTTCCAAATATCGAAATCCGGCTTCACCACTGGCTGCATTTCCGGTTCCAAGCGTGATTGAACCGGGAGTTTCGATGTGAAGCAGGTTGAGATTCTCAGGATTCGCAGCGCTGTCTAAGCGATCGTACGTTTCGAGGAGAATATTGCGATTTCCAGCGATCGTAATTTCGGCTTGTTGTGAAATGGCTGGATCGGCTAAAGCTTTGAGGATAACCTCTGTACCGATTCCGGCAGGGTCGCCCATGGAAATAACTAAACGTGGCATTGGGTTCTAAGGCGTGACTGAACTGCTTTACAATACTTAGAGATGACCCACCTAATTGCTGTTTAAGAGGAGAATTCAAACAATGGCTGGCGAAATTTTTAACACTGCATTTTTAGCGTCCACCCTAATCTTAGTTGGGTTGTCGCTCGGTTTCTTACTCCTTAAACTCCAAGGTGGAGAAGAATAGAAATCAAACGCGAGAGTGGGGGAAATCCTTCACTCTTCTTCGTCTAAATGTTCAGCAACCTCGCGATAAAGATTGAGAACGTGATGATCTTTGAGCGAGTAAAAAACATTCCGCCCTTGTTTGCGATAGCCCACTAAGCGCATCGATCGCAGCGCTCGGAGTTGATGCGATACCGCCGATTCCGACATTTTGACGGCTGCTGCCAAATCACACACGCATAATTCCTGAACTGCCAGTGCCGAGAGAATTCTAAGGCGGTTTGCATCGCCTAGCAAACTGAAAAACTCCGCCATGCGCTGAGACTTCTCTACACTCAGTAAGTCCCGGTGGAGAAAGCGAATATTATTTAAATTCACAGGATGCTGAACCGCACATTGCTCAGTTTCAGCCGGATTAGGGTTTGCCATATTCAGTTACAAGGTTGAGCGATCGCTTTATTTAGCGTAGCGTACGGAGTCAGGTTACATCCCTTAATCCAGGTTACGATGAGGGATGTTCGACTGGGGATCTGGAATTCGTTCTTGCTTTGCGCGACTCAACGCCAAGATTTCTGATAGAATTTATCGAAAAGTTAACAATTTGTCACATAACTCCTCATGAGCGTATTGATAGTAGGTGCGACTGGCACTTTAGGAAGGCAGATCACTCGGCGCGCCCTAGATGAGGGATACAAAGTTCGCTGTTTGGTACGTAGCCCCCGCAAAGCTGCTTTTCTAAAAGAATGGGGAGCCGAACTCGTGACCGGAAATCTCTGTTATCCAGAGACGCTTCCGGCAGCGCTAGAGGGTGTGACAGCGATTATTGATGCTGCAACTGCACGAGCAACCGATTCGCTCAGTATCAAAGAAGTCGATTGGACAGGCAAGGTCAATCTGATTCAAGCCGCGAAGAAAGCGGGAATTGAGCGATATATCTTCTTTTCGATTCTGGATGCAGAGAAATTTCCCAAGGTTCCTCTGATGGAAATTAAGACTTGCCTTGAGAAATTCTTAGCAGAATCGGGATTAAGCTACACAATTCTTCGCCCTTGCGGATTCTTACAAGGCTTAATCGGACAATATGCCATCCCGATTTTAGAAGGGCAAAGCGTATGGGTGATGGGGAATACTGCTCCCACGGCTTATATGGACACGATCGATATTGCAAAATTCGCGGTTCAAGCCTTAAAAGTCCCAGAATCAATTGGCAAAACCCTTCCGGTTGTCGGTTCAAAAGCTTGGGGCGCGGACGAAATTATTAAAGTTTGTGAGCGGCTGTCCGGCAAACAGGCAAAAGTGACTAAAACGCCGATCGCAGTTGTGCGGATCTCGCGGCGGATTGCTCAATTCTTTCAGTGGACTTGGAATATTGCCGATCGCTTAGCGTTTACGGAAGTCGTAGCAACAGGCAGACCGTTAACGGCTTCAATGGATGAAACGTACGAAGTTTTGGGATTAGATCCTCAAGAAATGACGACGCTAGAATCCTATCTGCAAGAGTATTTCAGCCGCATTTTGAAGAAGCTGAAGGAAGTCGAATACGCCCAAGAGCAAGCCAAGAAAAAGAAAGAGCGTACGAAAAAAGCGTATCCCCGCTTTTAGAATTAGAATTCATCACCATTTCACAGGGTTTTGCGCGTGCCGAAAGCTGGCATTATCTACAACGATGACAAGCCGATCGCTTGTCAAGTTGCGACCGATCTCGAAGCGAAGCTGACTTCGCTAGGCTGGGATGTGGCATTGGCAACGGGTGCAGGCGGAATCCTCGGATATGCTTCACCTGAAAGTCCAATTTGTCACACCCCGATCGATCGCTTGGTTCCGCCTGGGTTCGATTCTGAAATGAAATTCGCGATCGTCTTAGGTGGCGATGGCACAGTTTTGTCTGCATTTCGTCAGGTTGCACCCTGCAACATTCCACTGTTGGCGGTCAACACGGGGCACTTGGGATTTTTGACCGAGATTTTATTAAATCAATTGCCAGCCGCGCTCGACGCGCTGCTCTCTGAAGACTACGAAATCGAAGAGCGCACCATGCTGCATGTGCAAATCATTCGAGAGGAGGCCATGCTTTGGGAAGCCCTATGTCTGAATGAGATGGTGCTGCATCGTGAACCTTTGACCAGCATGTGCCATTTTGAGATCAGCGTCGGGCGACACAATCGTGTCGATATTGGTGCAGATGGAATTATTGTGTCCACGCCAACTGGCTCAACGGCGTATGCTTTATCGGCAGGTGGGCCTGTGATTGTTCCCGGTATTCCCGTGATGATTCTGGTTCCGATCTGCCCACATTCTTTAGCTTCGCGATCGCTCGTATTTCCCAATCGCGATCCGGTCACGATTTATCCTGCAATTCCGCATCGCCTCGTTCTGACCGCCGATGGCAACGCCGGATCATACGTGTTGCCAGACGATCATGTCTGTGTGAAAAAGGCCCCATATCCTGCAAGATTTGTCCGTTTACGTCCGCCTGAATTCTTCAGTGTCTTACGAGAAAAACTTGGCTGGGGCGTAGCGCATGTTGCCAAACCGACTTAGAGTCTGAGGACGTTATTTAATTATTTAATTGGGGCACTTTTCCCAAAATTGCCGTCTATGGTTAGAATAGGCTGAATTTCCATGCGAGGCTCTGCGGAATGAGTATTGCCGATGTGACTCCGTGCGTTTTGATTGTCGAAACTGATGCAGCACTAGCAAATCATGTGAGTTTGGATTTGCAAGAATCGGGCTATGAAACGATCGTGGCTCATGATGCGCATATGGGATTAAGACAAGCGATCGAGAAACATCCCGCGCTGATCGTTGTCGATCGTTTACTCGATGGCGATTCTGGACTCTCGTTTTGTCACAATCTCCGAACCAGTGGTACTCGAATCCCAGTCTTGCTCTTGATGGCACGCGATGCCGTTGAAGATCGCGTCGCGTGTATCGAAGCCGGAGCCGACGATTATTTTCTCAAGCCTTACCGGAGTGAGGAATTTCTCAAACTGGTGAAACTTTATCTCAAGCCTGATATTCCGAGTACTGAGCAACTGAAGTTTGGCGACTTGGTTCTAGATTTAGCGACTCGTCAGGCGTTGCGAAATGGTCGAGCGATCGACTTAACAATGAAAGAGTATGAATTGCTCAAATACTTGATGGAGCATCCGCGCGAAGTTCTGACCCGTGAGCAAATTTTAGAGAACGTTTGGGGCTATGACTTTGTTGGCGAATCCAATGTCATCGAAGTCTACATTCGGTATTTGCGGCTCAAGATTGAAGACGAGGGTGAAAAGCGCCTCATTCAAACCGTTCGTGGAGTCGGCTACGTTTTACGAGAGTCATGAAAAATCGATTTTTTGCCTGGTTAAGTTTGCTTGTGTTGCTGGCAAGCTGTTCCACCACAACACAAGCAAAACCCTCACCCACTGAATTGCCGCGCAGCAGTTCGCCCGCTGCGCCTCTGGGGCAAGTCTTGCCGCTCTCCGCATTTTTTCAAGTTGCAGATCAAACCATTCAACTCGAAGTTGCCCGAACCCCCGCAGAACAAGCGATGGGGTTGATGTATCGCACCAGTTTGGCAGACGATCGCGGCATGCTTTTTCCCTTCAAGCCAGCTCGCCCCGCCCAATTCTGGATGAAGAATACGCTCATTCCTTTAGATATGCTGTTCGTGCGAGATGGCACAATTCGATTTATCTCTGAAAATGTTCCGCCTTGTAAAGCTGATCCCTGTCCAACTTATGGATCACCGACAATCGATATTGATCAAGTGATCGAGCTACGAGCAGGACGAGCCGCTGAATTGGGGCTAAAAGTGGGCGATCGCATTTTTATTAAATCGCTTAAAAAATAGCAATGCTTGTCACAATCTCTTAAACTACTAAGGCTAATTCTTAACTCTTCTGGAAGAAACGAAAGGGTTCGAGGATGTGGCATTACACTCATCTCGTTAACATTTGTTGTAAACCTTGTTTATAAATGAATGAACATAACGATCTGCGTGACAGCAGGCAACCTAACTTCAGATAGAGACACTTTCCGCTATCTCGATTTACGCTAGAAGCCTGTTCTTGTGGCAGCTTGAGCTTGCGCTATTTAGCTTGAATCTGTGAAACTTTTACGCAGCTTCTATCTAATAAAAGTAAGAAAACCTTAAGATCTGCTGATTCCAACTCAGAATTGCCTTGATACTCGGACTGACAAACTTAATGGAAACGATATGTTCAGTATTTCTCAACTGTACTGACCACTTCGTACACTGGCTACTCTCATAGGTCAAGCTAGCTTGGCTTTTCCATAATTAGATTCACTTGACCCTGTGTAAAACCCGTCTACTCCAGAGGTATTTGTCTGATGTTGACTGCAACCCATTCCAAGTTCATCCGGTTTTTACAAGAAGAACTGTCGCTATCTACTTCTTCGATCGCTCTTGCACTGCGATACCGCGAACAGAATCCAGGCCCTCTTCCGATGATTCTCTGGCAGTATGGTCTCGTTACGATCGAACAGCTCGACCGAATCTACAACTGGCTAGACTCATCCGAAAGGTAGGTTTCTCAGGTTGTGGCGTGAAAAGACTCTTATTTTTAGACCAGACAGGTAAATCTGGAGGTGCAGAACTGTGCCTACTTGATATTGCAAGAGCATATCGAGATTCTTGCTTGGTTGGGTTGTTTGAAGATGGTGACTTCCGAGAACGGCTTGAGCAAGAGCAGATTCCGGTTCAAGTTTTAGCGAAAAAGTCGATTGCTGTACGTAAATCAAGCGGCGCGATCGCAGGTTTCCTGGGTTTGGGACAATTAATTCCTTTAGCAATGCGTGTTGCTACCCTCGGTCGTAGCTATGATGCAATCTATGCGAATACGCAAAAAGCTTTAGTTGTTGGTGCGATCGCGAGTGCCTTGTCAAACCGACCTTTGGTGTATCACCTGCACGATATTCTTTCTCCTGAGCATTTCAGTAAAACGAATCGACGCTTGTCAATTCTGATGGCAAATCGCGCCAAGCTGGTGATTGCAAATTCTCAAGCGAGTCGAACTGCATTCATCGAAGCAGGTGGAAATCCCGATCTAGTTGAAGTTGTTTACAACGGATTCGCACTGGAACCTTATCAAACTGAGGTAGGATCGCCAATTGGATTAGAAGAATTAGAAGGGCGCTTCGTCGTTGGGCACTTCAGCCGCTTATCACCCTGGAAAGGGCAGCATGTATTACTCGAAGCGTTGCAGTACTGTGACGAAAGCGTCAGCGCAATTTTTGTCGGTGATGCATTGTTTGGCGAACAAGATTACGTTCAACAATTACAAAATCAGGTGCAGCAATTTCAACTGCACGATCGCGTCAAATTTCTCGGGTTTCGCAATGACGTGACGGCACTAATGAAATCTTGTGATGTGATCGCGCATACCTCGATTGCAGCAGAACCCTTTGGACGAGTGATTGTGGAAGCTATGCTTTGTGGCATACCGACGATCGCAGCCAAAGCAGGAGCAGCCACAGAACTGATTGATTCCGGAACCACAGGATGGCTTACTTCTCCAGGCGATGCGAAAGAATTAGCACGTGTGATCGAGCACTGTCGCCAAAACTCGACTGAAGCTGCTCGAATCGCGGCAAAGGCTCAACATCAAGCCAGCCAGAAATTCCGCCTGACAGAAACGAACGCTCAAATTCAGCAGCATCTTCAAGCTCGGTTGTAGTTCGTTTTGCATCACTGTAATTTCAAACTATGGAGAGATGACCTTGCAGAAAACTTCCTTCATGCTATCAACCGCCGTTCTGTAAAACAGCATGTCTACTCCCAGACCTTTACTCAGCATATTTTTACCGGCTCTAGATGGGGGCGGAGCTGAACGTGCCATGCTTTATCTCGCGATTGGTTTCGCTAAGCGAGGCTGGAAAGTTGATTTAGTCTTGGCGGAAGCTAGAGGAGCCTATCTCGATCGCGTTCCGCCTGAAGTTCGCATCGTCGATTTAAAAGCAAAATTCCCGGTTCTAATTACAAAAACGCTGGCGCTGCATCAATATTTGCAAACCGAACAACCTGCCGTTCTATTCTCTGCATTAGATATCTTAAGTTCAGCGTTATGTGCGCGCGGTAAGGCTCCGACTCGAATTGTGATGTGCGTCCAGACTTATTTATCTGAGCAGTTTAGAAATCATCAAGGTGCAACCTTTGGCAAAGTGCGATCGCGCATGGTGCGCTGGCTCTATCCCAAATCCGATGCGATCGTCGCTGCTTCTTTAGGAACTGCAAAGGATGTTGCTGAACTTACCCAAGTTCCAGTCGAACAAATTCAAGTCATCTACAATCCGGTGGTCACGCCCGATGTATTTCAGAAAAGCCAAGAACCGATCGATCACCCTTGGTTTCAGCCTGGAGAACCTCCTGTGATTTTGGGAGTCGGACGATTGGTCAGCCAAAAAGATTTTTTCACGTTAATCGAAGCTTTTGCTCAAGTTCGGGCGACTCGTCCCGCACGCTTGATGATTCTGGGTGAAGGCGAACAACGTGCTCTATTAGAGGAACGAATTCGGCAACTCGGACTCGAACAAGACGTCGCCTTGCCCGGATTTGTGGAAAATCCCTACGCCTACATGGCAGCATCAGCTGTATTTGTTTTGTCCTCGAAATTTGAAGGCTTTGGAAATGTTGTGGCAGAAGCCCTCGCTTGCGGTGTTCCGATCGTGGCAACAGACTGTCCCAGCGGACCTGCGGAAACTCTAGCAGCGGGAAAATACGGTAAGCTAGTAAAAATTGCTGATCCGGCAGAAATGGCAACCGCGATTCTGGACACGCTGGATAGGTCGATCGATTCGACGCTTCTCAAACAGCGCTCTCTAGACTTTGAGCGCGATCGCATCGTCGATCAATACCTCACATTTGTGGAAACCCTGTTGCAGACTAGCTTAGATGCGGATTCTTCACATCCTTAACCACGCTCAAAATATTGGAAACGGGATTGTCAATGCTGCAATCGACCTCGCATGTGCTCAAGCTCAAGCAGGTTTTGAGGTCGCGATCGCTTCGGCGGGCGGTGAATATGAATGTTTGATGAAGCAATTTCAAATCCAGCATTTCCCGCTAAAAGTTTCTCGCTCTCCGATAGAAGTATTAAACGCTACCAAGAAATTTAGAAAAATTACGCAAGAATTTTCACCGAATATTGTTCATGCCCACATGATGACTGGCGTGATTTTAGGGAAAGCTTTGCGTGGAAATGCCGATTATGCTTTAGTTTCAACCGTCCACAATGAATGGCAATTTCATGCAGTTTTGATGGGAGTTGCCGATCGGGTCATTGCAGTCAGCCAAGCAGTTGCGCGATCAATGCAACATCGGGGTATTCCAGTACGGAAACTCCATGTGGTGCCGAATGGAACGATTGGCAGTCTGAGACAGACCCCCCTGGATCGGGTCAAACCCTTATTGTTAGAGCGTCCTGCCATCACGACTATCGCCGGACTCTATCACCGCAAAGGAATTGAAGACTTACTTGAAGCCTTTGTGCAGATAGCTGACGAACATCCAACCGCCCACTTATATTTAGTAGGAAATGGTCCGCAACGGGCGGCGTTCGAGCGTCGAGCCAGGAAAAGTCCTCACCGGAAACGGATTCACTTTGAGGGTTTCCAAGCGGAACCGCAGCGATATCTGCTTGCAACGGATGTGTTTGTACTCGCCTCTCGCCGAGAACCTTTTGGGTTAGTGCTCTCTGAGGCACGGGAAGCTGGATGTGCGATCGTCGCCTCCAATGTCGATGGCATTCCAGAAGTCCTCGACGGTGGAAGCGCCGGAAAACTCATCCCACCCAAAGACATCACCGCTCTTTCTAAGACACTTTCCGGGCTGTTGACTCGGCGAGATGAATTAGAAGATTGGAAGCAGCGTGCCCAGACCAATTTAGATTGGTTACGGGTGGAACGTGTTCATCAGGAAACGCTTGGGGTGTATCAAAGTGCGATCGCAGAACTGACTCGGACTGTTTGTGCTTAGGAGATTTATCAGATCTATGGATTGGAAAAAGGCTCAGCCTAACCCGCTGATGATGGCAACACTACTCGGATTGACCGCGATCGCGACTCCTGCAATCGCCCAGACTGCGCCCACTCGACCTGCCCCAGCGGCTGCGAGTCCGGCTCCGGTTCGAGTAGATGAAGGGTACTTACTTGGCTCCGGTGACAGAGTGAAGATCGATATCTTCGGTGTCCCAGAATATAGCGGCGAATATCAAGTCATGTCGGATGGCTCGATCAACTTACCACTCGCAGGTGGAGTCGTGGTGCAAGGATTAACGATGCGGCAGGCATCTGATACGCTGGCACGACGCTACAGCGAATATCTGACTCGTCCTGTGATTACCGTCAGTTTATTGACTGCTCGTCCCATTCAGGTGGCAGTATCCGGCGAAGTGGCACGCCCAGGAACCTACACTACGACGCTGGGGGATGTTGGTATTCCCACCCTGAGCCGCATGGTACAGATGGCAGGTGGAATCAAGCAGTCAGCAGATCTCAAGCAAGTCGAGATCGTGCGTCGTCGCCCCGGTGGCGGTGGAACACAGACATTCAAGGTTGATTTAGCCAAACTCTTGAGAGGTGGTGATTTAGGTCAAGACGTGCAGTTGCGCGACGGGGACAGTGTCTATGTGCCTGCAGCGGCTGCGCTAAATTTTGATCAATCGAGTGAACTGGCAAACTCTAGTTTAGGCGCAAGCTTCGATCGACCAATCAGCATTATTGTTGCTGGGGAAGTGAATCGTCCTGGACCTCAAACCGTGCGCGGTGAAACAATCGCGGTCTCCGATACAGGTGCGACAACCCCTGCTCCTGGAGCCACCACAGCAGCACAGCGCCTGAGAGCACCCACTGTTACCCGAGCACTGCAACAAGCAGGTGGTATCACTCAGCGAGCCAATATTCGCGATATTGAAGTGCGGCGAACAGTTTCCAACGGAACCGAACAAACCATCAAAGTGAATTTGATGAGCTTGTTGAGAGAGGGCGACGGCAAGCAGGACATCATCTTGCAAGAAGGCGATCGCGTCATTGTGCCTCTGGCAACTGCTTCGATTACTCCAGAAGATGCCGCGATTATGGGTCGTGGGGTAATCTCGCCTGAACTGATCACGGTCAATGTGGTCGGGCAAGTAGAAAAACCTGGTGCAGTTCAGGTTCCACCTTACACGACGATGAACCAAGCCCTGCTTGCGGCAGGTGGCTTTGCTCGGGGAGCGCGTAAGAGTTCGGTTGAATTTATTCGCCTTCAGCCGAATGGAGCCGTTGATCGTCGTCGGGTCGATATCGATTTCTCCCGCGGCATTGATCAAGCGAAGAATCCTCCTCTGCAAGCCGGAGATACGATCGTGGTCGGTAAGACTGGACTGCAAAGTGTTGCTGAAGGAATCGGCAGTTTCTTAGGGCCGGCACTTGGTATCTTTGGGATTTTCCGTTAAGTTTCGGTTCCATCTCAAGCTGGGGAAACAAGGCTCTGCATATGAGGTCTGAGCCTTGTTTCTCTTTTTCCCGGCTATTTATAAATTTAATCAATGGGTTAACGAGATTAAATCACTCTTTATTCCGAGACAGGCGACCGAAGAACCGTTTACACTGAATCAAAGCAAGCTTTCTACTTCATTCTTCATTGGAGAATGAGTGAGTGAGTAATCACAGTTGGCTATCGGTCGAAGCGGGATGGTGAAGTAGATGGGTGAGCTAGAACGCTGCTATCAACTATTAGGATTAGAGCCTGGGGCATCGATGGAAGAGGTGACCCAAGCTTATAAGGATTTAGTGTTTATTTGGCATCCTGACCGTATCCCCAAGGATAATCCCCGCTTAGTGCAAAAAGCCGAAGCGAAAATCAAGGAATTGAATCAGGCACGAGATACCTTGCGATCGCACCATAAAAACGGCGCAACTCCAAAACCTGCAGCGGCTCAACCTAAGCCTGCGCAGCAAACTTATTATCAGTCCTACTATTACCGTCCTCCGACCCAATCTTCGACGGGCTACCACAGTGGGCAGACCTCCAGTGGACGGCAAACCAATGGGCATTCGACTAGCGGGCACTCAAATAACGGGCACTCAAATAGCGGGCACTCAAATAACGGACATTCGGAAAAGCACACCGCGAATTCACGCCCAAATTACCAAACCTATCAGCCTTATCCCCGTCCAAATTATCATCAGACTTCGGATGCCAATCGCTCTGAACAGGCAAAATCGGCTGATGCGAATCCGCATAAATCGACGAATGATCAAAACTATTATCGTCAATCCCACTATCGCGCTGAATATCACCAGCCTCCCAAAACGCCCGCACGTCCCCACATGACAGATATGACGGGGAAAGATTTGAGCGGACAGAACTTAAAAGAGAAAGATTTGTCTGGCTATAACTTGAGTCGTGCGAATTTAACGCGTGCCGATCTCAGTGATGCGTTTATGCACAAGGCAAACTTGGAAGGTGCGAAATTAGAGAAAGCGAATTTGTTCCGTGCGAATTTGCTGGAAGCAAATTTGTGTGGGGCAGATCTGCGGGAGGCGAATCTAATCGGCGCTGATTTAAGTGGGGCAGACCTGCGGGGCGCGAATTTAGAGGGTGCGAAAGTTGGCTTTGAAGATCGAGTCATGGTGAAACTCACGGGAGCAAATCTTCAGGGCGCAATTATGCCGAATGGAAAAGTCCACGGGGTTAAGACTTCTTGATGTGTCTTATCGCGCTTGCCAACGGAATTTGTGCGATCGCAAAAACCCGAGTTGTTCTCTCAAAAAGGTCTGTTCCCGGGCTGCATTCAATCTCTGAGCCACCGAATAAGCTTGCTGATAATAGCCCTCAGCCGCAGTGAGTTTGCCCTGCTGCTGTTGATGCTGCGCCACCATTTTCAAAGAGTTCAGCATTTGCCAAGCGTCGTTACTCCGATTTGCCATTGCTAAACGCTGATTCAGCATCTCGGTGAAGCGATTCTCTTGACCCATGCCTCGATTTGCGAGCATCATGCCATCAAACGCTCGAAATTGAGCCGCTTGGTCGCTTCCTGTCTGTGCGAGCGTCATCGCGCGATCGTGGGCTGCATAAGCGAGCGCAAAAGATCCAACCGCCCGATAGGCATCGCCTAAGTTATTCAAAGTATTCGCTGCACCAATGGGATCTTTTGCCTGATCTCGGAACTTGCGGGCTTCTTCGAGAAATGCGATCGCGGCTTGATATCGCCCTTGGGCATAAGTTGCTAATCCCAAATTGCTCAGCGATAATCCCAGTCCTGCATCATGTTTCGCTTGGCGAGCGATTCTCACACCTTCTGCAAAAGAATTCGCGGCTTCAACGGTTTGCCCACGTTGCAGAATCACTTGTCCGACATTGTTATAGCCGTAGATTTGCCGAATCGTATTGCCTTCATCGCGGGCTGCACCCAAACTGCGGCGGAAAGCATTCTCAGCATTGTTCAATTGATTGAGTTGGATATAGGTCATGCCGAGCAAATCATAGACCCGCCCCTGCGCTGGGATTTCGCCAATTTGTTGATAGAGGTCAAGAGCGCGATTCCAATCCGCGATCGCTTGATCGAGTAAACCGCTTCGTTGCGCTTGAATTCCAGATTCCACGATGCGATCGGCGGTTTGTCGCGTACTGCCTTGCGTGCCGTTATTGTACTGAACACGCAACTGGTGATTGAGTGAAGACGCGAAGCTAGGAGCAGCCAGAGCGCTACTGACCAACAGGCTGAGCGCGATCGAGGGGACGAGTTTCAACATTAGAAAAATTCAATTTCTTCTAGGCTTGGATCGAAATCAGCCTCCAATTCGGAAACCGATTCTTGATCTAAAGCATTCCCACCCAGATAGATCGTTCTAATGTCATCCGGCAAAAGTTTCTCTAAAGCTTTGTAGCCTGCCTGCAAATGTGCTTTGACTTGCTCCGCATCAATTTGTTCACCCTCGGCTTGCAAATACGCAGCAATTCGAGTTTCTCCCCAGTGAAAGGTTTGAGCCATGACGATCGTCAAACGTGTCAAAGGTGGCAACTGTTCTAAAGCACGATCGAGATAACACCAAAATGGCGGAGAAACCCGTCGAATGTCATAATGAATTTCCTCAACAGGCGGCAATTCTGCTTCGTTCATCCCCGATGCCGTCACAGCTAAAAGCCAAGTTTGAAAGGTTGAGCCACTTTGGCTAAACACTCGCAAATCAACGCCTGCCAATTCGTGAAAGACATGTCGCCAAATCAATGCCAAGAGATACTCAGCTTGCACAGGCGAGCGGGCGGAGCGCTGAATTAACGCATAAACCATGGGACTGTAGCGACAAAACAGCGCTGTAAAGAATTGCCCAGAGTCAGGATAGCGCTGAAACAAGGTCAGCAATTCCTGATCGCTGTGATGAAACAATGCTTTAACGATTGGATGATTTGCTTCTGGAAAAGTTGGAACCGCTACAGCTTTCATAAGAATGTCAAGGTCGGATTAATAACTATATACAGGCTGAATCGAAAATGGCACGTTTTTTTAGAGGTCGATCGCCCAAAAAAATTGTGATTTTCTAAAGCTTGCGGATGGTTTCAGAATCGTATTGATAGAATAAGTGGACTGATTCTGTAACTCAGCCCGTTGCGTTAGTCTTTTTAATCTATGGATAGTTTATTCTCAACTCAAGGCATCATGGTGATGTTGCTCGGCGCATACGCTGTAGCAATGTGGCTTTTCCTGACGAGCGCTCCCAAGGTTCATACTGTGATGGTTTCAGATATTGAGAGCGCCCGCGATTTTTACGAAGGGATGTTGAAGCTAGCAGTGGCTGAGATTCCCCTGCATTATTACTATAATTACGAACAGTCATTGGGAACGGCAGGCGTGAACCCAATGTATCTTACTGGTTCGATGGGAAGTACGACGGCGCGTGGTAACGGCAACGATGGACTGTGGTATCAGCTTAAGAAAAATACTCAACTGCATGTGATTTCTGGTGCAACCTTGGGCGAGAAAGACCGACAACGGCATGTTTGTTTCGATCGAGATTGTCTCGATCAGATCCTTCTCCGCATTCAAACTCGCGGCATCAAGCACAAAATCCGTCGTGAAAAGCCTTTGAATTTTCTAGCAAAAGACTTCACCGGACAAGTGGTTGAGTTTGCAGAAGTTGTGAACTAAGCCTGAATTTGAGTTTTACAACGAGGAGTTAGAAAAGTCTGGCTCCTCGTTTTGCTCTTTAAAAAAGAATAGCTCCCGCAAGGGAGCCGAAGTTATGGTGATTTGACTCTAGGACACAATCGTAATTTTGACGGGATCTAGGCGAGAAATCTGTATCGAAGATTGCTCAAATCCCATTCATGCCTATGGCAAACTTTCAGGAGGACTGACTGAATTTTTCAAGGCAGGCAGATTGTCACCCGGAACCTGACGAATGCGATTCAATTGACCCAAAGCCCATTTTGCTGTTTCTTGCACATCTTTGTCTGAATCCTCAGTGGCTTTGTGCAAGAGATTGCTGATTTGAGAAACCATGTCATACACGCGCGTCAAATCTCGAATGGCATTTTTTCGCACTTCTGCATTTTCATCTTGCAATGACACCGCTAAAGCGCGGGTCATTGGTTTGAGGGTGCGAGTTCCAATCTCTGACAGAGTTGAGAGAATTAAACTTCGCTGCTTAGAATCCGAATCAATCAGCAAATCGACGAGTGGCTGCACGGCACGAGTGTCGCCTCTTTGTCCCAACTCCCAAATCACTTTGCGGCGCTTAACTGGATCAGGCGATCGCAGATCTTGAATCAGTTCATCGACGATATTGACTTTCGCAAGTCGCGTCGTTTCCTCAAGCTTGGGCTGAGATTCTAGCTCCGTAGGCTTTGGAGAATTGACAACCTGAGTTAGCGGCTCAGCAATCTCAGATTGGAGAGTTGTCTGCGATCGACCATTGCCATTTTGAGAGGTTGGGCGAGAGTTTGCTAGCTCTGACTTGAGAGTTGAGCCGTTCAACGTTGGAACACTCAATGGCAAGGATGGGGAGGCTGGTAAAGATGGGGGGGCAGGGTTTAAATCAGGCGTAATCGGCTCTAGGATGTCAGGCGTTGTTTGTCCCATACGCTTTAAGGCGATAACAACTGCAACTCCCACGATCGCGACTGCTCCAGCGCCTCCTAGCACAATTGGAGAAGCCCAAAGCGGTGGGTTTGCTGGCTGACCTGTTTTTGCCAAAACGGGTGAGGCTAAATTTTGAGCTTGACTTGCCTCGACCGAACGCGCCGACACACTGAGACAAGCTGCACAAGTGACAATCAGGAGACTGGGGCGTGGGATCATAAACAAATCCAAAACTGCAAATCGCCATTCGACTCCTAGAATGCCCGAATCGATTTAGCGATCGAGGTTAGAGTCCGAGATGGTTGTAATTTCACTGAGATTCGAGTCGGCTTGCGGTAGCATTTGCCTATTCTCGGCTATGTTACCCTGAACTTCTTCGATCGACTCAGAAATTGATCCACTCAAGACATCACGTTGATTGATTAAGTAAATACTGATAAGAGTTAGAGCAACGCCAATCCACTGAATCGGACTGAGGACTTCAGCTAAGAAAAGGTTGCCAAACAGCAAAGCGAATACGGGTGTCAAAAATGTCAGAGAACTTAAACTAGTCAAGCTCCCACTCGCAGCAAAATAGAAAAATAAACCGTACGCAATTGCACTGCCAAAAATTGTGGAATAAGACAACGACACCCAATTGGCTGCACTTAAATTTGTCCACTGATCAGTTTCTAACTGGCTCGACAATCCAAACAGGGGCAATCCGCCTAAAATCATGTGCCAGCCTGTGGCTGAAATCGGATCTGCATATTGGCAAACATAGCGAGAAAGAATCGTTCCAACTGCCATTGATAGAGCAGCAAGTAACATAAGCCATTGCCCGTTATCGAATAAGCCAGCGAGCAAGTCAGCAAATGAGCCGATATCGACAAAAGCTTCTCCTAAACGTGATCCTGCTGAAAGAATGAATTCTTCAGGCAAGCCGAGCAGACTGATGCCGCAAACGCCTATTGCTAACCCCATCCAGCCCCACACTCCAATCTTTTCCCCAAAGAGCCATAACGCCATCAGCGCGACTGCTAAAGGCTGAGAATCAATCATCACTGATCCCAGTCCTGCCCCAGTTCTCACCAATCCTTGCGCCAAAAAACCCTGAAACAGTGCGCCATCGACTAGGGCGAAGAAACTAATCCAAAGCCATGCTGCCCACCCTTGTGGTTGCGATCGCTTCATCCAAATTGCTGCCAATAAAACCAAAATTCCCGCAGGGAGTAAACGCACCCCTGCCATAAAAAAAGGCGTGGTATTGGGAATGACTCCTTTCATCGCGACCATTGCAGTTCCCCATAGGAAAAAAGGTGCGATGAGCAGGAAAGGCGATCGAGATTTGAGTGACATGGGCAATTAGGAATGAGGCTACTCTAATCTTAGTAAATTATGTAGATTCGTTAAGTATTCTTTATAGCGATGGCGATCGGATTCGTTAGAATCAAACATACTTGTGATGGTTGAAATTTATGGTTCGGTTCTTTAGAAAACGTGGGTCACGAAAACAGATTGCTCGAATTGAGGTGAAAGGCGCGATCGCAGGTGCAACTCGAAAAAGAGTGCTTGAAAATCTCAAAGTGATTGAGGAAAGAGAATTTCCAGCTCTATTGCTGAGAATTGATAGCCCGGGCGGAACCGTAGGCGATTCTCAGGAAATTTACGAAGCGCTGAAACGATTGCGCGAAAAGGTAAAGATCGTTGCGAGCTACGGCAATATTTCGGCTTCAGGTGGCGTTTACATTGGCATGGGCGCACAGCACATTATGTCGAATCCTGGAACGATTACAGGTAGTATTGGCGTGATTCTGCGTGGGAATAATATTGAGCGTCTGCTCGAAAAAGTTGGCGTTTCCTTCAAAGTGATCAAATCAGGTCCGTACAAAGATATTTTGTCGTTCGATCGAGAACTGACTGAGCCTGAGCAAAAAATCCTACAAGAACTGATTGATATTAGCTATTCTCAATTCGTTCAGACCGTTGCAGAGTCACGAAACCTCCCAGAGGAGACGGTCAGAACGTTTGCAGATGGGCGAATTTTTACCGGACAGCAGGCACTCGCTTTAGGAGTTGTCGATCGCTTGGGAACTGAAGAAGATGCCCGTCGTTGGGCTTGTGAATTGGTTGGGCTTGATCCTGAGAAAACCAAGACATTTAACTTTGAAGAGAAGAAGTCGGTTGTGAGTCGATTCACGTCGAACGATCGCTTAGACGGACTGATTGGAGCCTTGCCGCCGTTGGTTGTCGGAATGGATTGGTTGGAATTTGAACTGGAAACTTGTGGGTTGCCTCTGTGGTTATACCGCCCTTAAGCGTAAAGAATGAAGCAATGATCCGGATTCAATCTATATCCCTTCGTTGATAAGCTAGTGGATTGAGACGAGCAAGATATGGAGGATACCCACGTGCATTGGCGAGTACGAGCAATTCGGGGAGCGACCACCGCTTCAGAAAATACGATCGAGGCAATTCGGGAAGCGGTGACGGAGTTATTAGACGAGTTGGAGGCTTACAACACGTTAGACCCTGATGAGATCGTCAGTGCTACGTTTACGGTGACGAAAGATCTGGATGCGATTTTTCCGGCTGCGATCGCTAGAGAACGCGCGCATTGGGCAAATGTGCCGCTAATCGACGTGCAGCAAATGTATGTGAAAGGGAGTTTAGAGCGGTGTATCCGGTTTTTGATTCATTTCAATACGCCTGATCCGGATGTGAAAATTCATCATCCTTATCTGAGACAGGCAAAAAATCTTCGTCCAGATTGGACGATCGCTCAAATTGCTGGAACGCAAAGTTAGATTGCAAAAAAAACTGGGCATCTCTACCAGAGATGCCCAACAGACTAGCTTTCAAGGTTGACCAGAATTTAAAAGAAAGATAACGATACGATTACATCAGACCCAGGAAGCGCAATACGCCGCTACCTGTTAAATATTCAGTGATCAAAGCAGCCACAAAGCCGATCATTGCTAATCGACCATTCCATAGTTCAGCTTGCGGAGTGAAGCCAAATTTCCAAGCGTTACGATCCTCTACAGCAGGTGCTGTAATCTTTTGTGTGTCTTGCATGGTAAGTACTCTGAACGCATTAGCTGTAAATATATTAACTAATATTACAAAAAGTGTCAAAGTATTACGAATATGGTTAAGTGCGATACATAAAAGTTGCCTTAGAGAAATTTACAGGTGTAGAGACTTTAGAATTGCTAAAACAAGAATTGCTAGAATAGCGCAGATTCTCTTTTCCATACGGGAGAGAATGCAGCCTGAGGAGAAAGACTCGTAAATCAGTAAATCGCAACTTTCCGCAGGTCGGATAATACCCGGCTTCTGGATCTAGCGATATGATTAAAGACATTGATATTTGTAAAGAAACGTCAATGATTGTTTCTGACTCTGGTTTATCCAAACTCAAGGCATCCGTGACCGAGAAACTCTTCTTTGGGCACGAGCCATCTGCTGAGTTAATCGCGATTCTGCTGGTCTATTTTGTCCAAGGGATTCTCGGATTAGCTCGACTGGCTGTGAGTTTCTTTCTCAAAGACGAGCTACATCTCAATCCGGCTGAAGTCTCAGCACTGCTGGGTATTGTAGCGCTGCCCTGGATGATCAAACCTCTATTTGGGTTTATCTCGGATGGCTTACCGATCTTTGGATATCGTCGTCGTCCTTATCTGATTCTGTCTGGGCTCATTGGAACCACAGCTTGGATTCTCCTGGCAACGGTTGTACATTCCGCTTGGGCGGCAACGTTGGCAATTTCATTAGGGTCTTTGTCTACCGCGATCGCAGATGTCATTGTCGATTCCCTGGTTGTCGAACGAGCCAGAGGCGAATCTGTAAGTGGCGCGGGTTCGTTGCAATCCCTAAGCTGGGGAGCTTCTGCATTGGGTGGTTTGATGACTGCCTACTTCAGTGGGGCATTGCTTCAGCAGTTTGATACTCGAACGATTTTCTTAATCACCGCCACATTTCCGCTGATTGCTTCATCTGTGGCTTGGTTGATTGCAGAGTCTCCAGTTACCTCGAAGCCTGATTGGTCAGTTGTGGGCGATCAATTGAAGCAATTGAAGCAGGCGATTACGCAGAAATCGATTTGGCTGCCAACTGCATTTTTATTCTTGTGGCAAGCGACTCCAACGGCTGAATCTTCGTTCTTTTACTTCTCAACGAATGAATTGGGATTTGAGCCGGAGTTTTTAGGGCGAGTTCGACTTGTCACGAGTATTGCCTCGATCGTTGGAATTTGGGTGTTTCAACGATTTCTCAAAGGGGTGCCATTTCGAGTTATTTTTGGCTGGTCTACCGTCATTTCAGCAGTTTTAGGATTGTCGATGATCCTGCTCGTGACGCATACCAATCGAGCATTGGGAATTGACGATCGCTGGTTTAGCTTGGGCGATAGTTTGATTCTGACGGTGATGGGACAGATTGCTTTCATGCCTGTGCTCGTGCTTGCAGCAAGACTCTGCCCGCCGGGAGTGGAAGCGACCTTATTCGCGTTGCTAATGTCGGTTGTTAACTTGTCTGGATTAGTCTCATACGAGTTTGGAGCGTTACTGACTCACTGGTTTGGTGTGACCGAGACAAACTTCGATAATCTATGGATTTTGGTCTTGATTACGAATTTGAGCACGTTGTTACCCTTACCTTTACTCGGTTGGCTGCCTGGGGCAGATGCGACGACTTCTGAGCCGATCAAACTTGCTGAGCCAGTTGGACAAGCTTTGGTTTCGGTCGGTAGCAGTGAAGTCGTTGAAGTCCAGAAAGATAGTGTTTAGGAATTGATTGGATAATGCAAGGATTTCAGCTTTTTGAACATGCAGCGACGGTTCCGACCCGTTCTTACAACACAGAAGAATGGCAACGCGGATATCGATCGCTGAAAGAAGAACATAGTTATTGGATTGAAGAGATTGAAGGCGAAATCCCGACTGAGCTAAACGGAACGTTGTTTAGAAATGGGCCTGGATTGCTCGATATCAATGGAGAACGGATTCAACATCCGTTTGATGGCGATGGCATGATTAGCGCGATCGCATTTCACAACGGTCGTGCTCATTACCGCAATCGATTTGTTAAAACTGAAGGCTACTTAGCAGAACAAAAAGCTGGAAAAATTCTCTATCGAGGCGTATTCGGCACTCAAAAATCGGGTGGTTGGCTTGCTAATGCTTTTGATACTCGCATTAAGAATATTGCTAACACACAAGTGCTTTACTGGGGCGGTAAATTACTTGCCCTTTGGGAAGCCGCAGAGCCGCATCGTCTTGATCCGAAAACTTTAGAGACGATCGGGTTAGAGTATTTCGATGGCGAACTCTCGACAGGCGCACCGTTTGCGGCACATCCTTGGATTGATCCATCGAGTCAATTTGATCAGGGTAACCCTTGCTTAGTCAACTTCTCGATCAAGGCTGGATTATCCTTCACCATTAGCATTTACGAATTGGATCTCGATGGCAAAATTGTTCGGCATCATGAGCATCCAGTTCCGGGATTTGCTTTTATTCATGACTTTGCTATCACACCGAACTATTGCATCTTTTTCCAAAATCCAGTTGCATTCAATCCTTTGCCGTTTTTAGCAGGATTGCGATCGGCAGGTGAATGTATCAAATTCCGCCCGGATCAACCCACAAAAGTTCTGATTATTCCCCGCGATCCAGCCCTCAAAGCGAAACCGAAAATTCTTGAAACGCCTTCTGGTTTTGTGTTCCACCATGCGAATGCGTTTGAGCAAGATGGTGAAATTGTACTCGATTCGATTTGCTATGAGAGCTTGCCTTCTGTTGAACCGGGTTCAGACTATCGCGAAACTGATTTCGATGCGCTTGCACCGGGTCAGTTGTGGCGATTCCGCATGAATTTGGAATCGGGTACGGTCGATCGACAACTGCTCGAACCTCGCTGCTGTGAATTTCCTTTTATTCACCCCGCTTTAGCTGGACGACAGCATCGCTATGTTTATCTTGCTGCGGCTCATGCTGAAAGTGGGAATGCTCCCCATCAAGCGATTCTCAAAGTTGATGTCGAAACTGGAACACGTCAGATTTGTAGTTTCGCACCCGATGGCTACGTTAGCGAACCTGTCTTTGTGCCGCGTGGAAAAGCTTCAGAATCTGGACTTTACACCGAAGTGCAAGGTGCAGAAGATGACGGATGGTTAATTGCAGTAGTCTTTGATGTGAAACGCGATCGCTCAGATGTAGTGATTGTTGATGCAAAGGATTTGAGCGTTGTTGCAAAGCTCCATTTGAAGCATCATATTCCTTACGGGCTGCACGGCTCGTTTACGCCGCATTACTTTGAATAGATTGCAACGCAAAAGAGCGATCGAATAATTTCGATCGCTCTTTTGCATCAGCGTCGTGAAAGTTCTCTTGCTGCGTAAATCCCGCCCAAGAAACCGAAAAGGTGTCCTTCCCAGGAGATACCGAAGCGACCCGGCAGCACTCCCCAAATCAAACCGCCGTAGAGCAAGCCGACTGCGAGAGACAGCGCGATCGATAAACTACTCCGTTCAAAATAAGCTCGTGAGAGTAGAAAGCCGAAATAGCCAAAGACGACACCACTCGCCCCAATATGTAATCCTGCTGAACCAAATAACCAAGTTCCGATTCCGCTTGCTAAAGCGACGATCACACTGACTTTGAAAAATTCAGGAATGCCGCGCAGCATCACAAACCAGCCCATGACAACGAAGGGAATGGTGTTACTAATGAGATGCTGAAAGTTCAGGTGTAGAAATGGGGCTAATAAAATACCTCGCAGCCCAATCGTGCTACGAGGATAGATGCCCAGGTAATTTAATCGACCGCCTAAAGCAATATCGACAAATTCCAGCAGCCACATTGCGGCAACGATCGTGCCAAGGATTGCAATATGAGCTTTGATTTCATCACCGATTCCGTTGGGATCGTTATAGTCGCGTCGCGTCATAGCGGTTTTTTGTGTTGAGATATTTCTGTTCTAGCACAGAGTTCTCAACGAAATTAAGCCGCGATCGCCGATGAGCGTTGAGCCGCGAGTTCCATTAAGCGACGAATTCGTTCTTCGGTTGCAGGGTGAGTGCGGAAGAGAGACTGTAACCCTTGGGTTGATAGCGGATTCACAATTAAGAGCGGTGACATTGCCGGATTTCCATTCATGGGGATTTGATGCCCAACGGTCTCCAATTTCTCTAGCGCACTTGCAAGAGCTAACGGGTTGGCAGTGAGTTCAGCAGAACCTTGATCTGCCGCAAACTCACGAGTTCGAGAAATTGCGAGTTGAATCAATGAAGCGGAAAGGGGGGCAAGAACAATCAGAAATAAGATGCCTAAAGGATTGTTGCCCCGGCGATTATTTCCGTAAACTGGCCCATATAGAGCGCCGAAGGTCAAGATGCGACCGAGAAAAGTGATGGCACCTGCGATCGTACCTGCAACCGCTTGCGTCAGCGTATCGCGATTCTTCACGTGAGTTAATTCGTGAGCGAGAACGGTTTCTAATTCTTCTGGAGACAGCAGATCAACAATTCCTTCTGTCACTGCTACAGAAGCATGTTCTGGATCGCGTCCGGTTGCGAAGGCATTGGGGGATTTAGTGGGAACGAAAAAGATTTTGGGCATGGGAATTTCCGCTCGATCGCTGAGTCGTTTCACCATGTCAAAGAGTTCGGGGGATTGTTCACGTTCGAGTGGCTGAGCAGCATAGGATGCAAGCGCAACTCGATCAGAGTAATACCATGACCCAAAGCTCGTGAAAGCTGCAAAGATTAGTCCTAAAATAAGACCTTGCTCATTTCCGACGAGATAGTAACCTGCTAAAACCAGGATTCCGCTTAAAAGTCCTAATAGTCCTGCTGTTTTAACTTGATTGATACCTAGCATGTTGATCAAATTTTGAAGGGGCAGTCTGATTGTCTAAATTTACGTTGTGATTTGACTCTATCTGATGATTGAATCCTCTTTCTCCGACAGAACGAAATTTCGGATGGGTTGTGCAATATGGGCATATAAGCAATGGGTAGGCGATCTGTTTCCCCCGAAAAGCAAAGCCTCTGATTTTCTGAATCTCTACAGTCGTCGTTTTGCTTGTGTCGAGGGCAATACGACGTTTTATTCCATTCCCGATCGCGCTACAGTCGATCGCTGGAAATCCGAAACGCCTCTTGGCTTTAAGTTCTGCCCAAAGTTGCCGAAAACATTGACTCATTCTGGAAAACTTGCCTCGTCGATATCAGGAGCCTTGAAGTTTTTGGAACTCATGCAGGGACTCGACGATCGCTTAGGGATATTGTTTGCTCAATTGCCTCCAAGCTATAGCCCCGCAAATTTTGCAGATTTAGAAGCATTTCTTCGAGGCTGGAAGGGTGCAGATTTGGCGTTAGAAGTTCGACATGCGCAATGGTTTCAAGAGCCGCATCGCAGCCGCTTGAACGAGCTATTGCGAGAGTTAAAGATTGGGCGAGTGTTGTTAGATACACGTCCAATCTATGAATGCGAAGATGATCCGCAGTTGGAGAGCGAACGCAAAAAGCCGAAAGTTCCATTGCAGCCGGATGTGACTGCACCGTTTACTTTGATTCGATATATCAGCCATCCAACTTTGAATCAGCAGTATTTGGAAGAATGGGTAAAAATTGTCGATCGCTGGTTACAACAAGGCACAGAAATTTACTTTTTTGTCCACTGCCCGGTTGAAGAACATTCACCCCAAAACGCCCGCCAATTCCAAAGATTACTAGAGCAGCAAGACGTGAATGTTCCGCCTCTTCCCTGGGATTTGATAGAACAACCGCCTTCACAAATGAGCTTGTTCTAAAAAACGTTATAGAGTTTCAGCGTCAAACGGATTTAACAACTGAAACTGCCCTATCCACTGAAAATCGTTGATATTTCGTGTTACTAGGATCAAGTTATGAACGAGTGCAGTGCCAGCAATTGTGGAATCTCCAAGTGAGATTCTGCGAATCTGGCGGAGTGCAACAGCTTGTTCCAAGACAGGCTGAGTCATCGGCAAAACTTGAGCGACTTGAAAAAACAGTTCCAAGCGATTCGATCTGCTTCTGTTAAGCGATGATAACCAAGAACCTCGACGTAACTTAACGCAGAGACAGCGGGAGCATGATCAGCGATAAATTGCCGAAGCTAAGCATTTTCAGGTTGAATCGCGTAAATGATAATGTTGCTGTCGAGAAGCATTATTCATCTCGTCCTGGAATAGAGCGATCCTGACGGACTTCGTGCTGCCAAGCGATCGGCTCAATGTCTGAGAAAGCACGACTTGCGGCGAGTTTCTCAAGCACTTCAGCCATTCTTTGCCCACGAGTAGTAGAATCTATGCCCGTTTTTTCCTCTAAGACGGTGATGTGAACTGCGATCGATTGCTCTCCCAATTCGGGGGCTTCATCAAGCCACTCAACCGAGTTTTCCTTTAAAGCAGCCCTAAATGTTCACAGCATACGGATAGCTAAGTGATGTATTTGTATTACCTCGTTTACTCGATCTAAACCGAAAGTCTCAACAAGAATCCACCGTTCGTCGTGACGATCAAGTCCTGTTCAAAAGCGACAATTCCCGATGGAATCTGATATTTCGCTGTTTTTACATCGGCAACAGTCGAAACCTTTCCCGCTTGATCAACCGCAACCACTAACCCTGCATTCGTCGTCGCCACAATTTGATCGCGCCAAATCGCGACATTAAAGGGCAATCCAAATCCAGCCTCTTGCAAATCGACGATCGCTTTCACGTCTCCTTTCTCACTCACCCGCACCAAATGCCCACTCGACTGCGCCACAACCACAGAATCGCCTTGCACGACTAGCCCAAACGGATTCTTAAACTCAGTCAAATTCGCGATCGCTTTCACTTCCCCTTTTTGGCTCACTCGAACCAACTCACTTGTCGATTCGATCACATCCGTCGAGACTGTGACCCAATACTCATCTCGAAACACCGTCACCCCAAACGGCGCACCATAAGCCCCACTCTGACGAGATAAATCCGCGATCGTCTCCACTGTGCCATCGGGTTTCACCCGCATTAAATAATGCTGGGGCAGAAAACCTGATACCGTCGCAATCACATCATTGCCTTGAGCGGTCATTCCGAACGGAACACCTGACTCATCCTTCATAAAATTCGCGATCGCCGAACTTTCTCCCTGGGGTGTCACTCTCAACAGTTGCCCATCTAACAACGGCACAATCAAATCCCCTTGCCTCACCGTAATATTCTGAGGGGTATAGATATTTAGCTTTTGAGAAATCACGGAGAGAGTTGCCATCATCTCAGAAAGTTTAGAAAAGTTGATAAGAATTCAAGCAGAAGGAACTCCGCTAGCGTTCTGGGGTCAAAAAAGCTTGTGATTTCTAAGCGTAGCAATGTTACCCTCTACATGCGGTGCAAACCTCAACTTCTATTTAGAATTTGATTCATTGACCTGACGTAGACATCCTCGGTATTCCTGCGCTTGAATCGCCATATAACTCATGTAAAATAACCAAGTTTCCAAAGTCACTTTACATTGAAGAAAGAAATCGCGCAGATCTAACCCGATGAGGTTTGAGTAATTTGCAATCCGTAGACAACCGTTAAATTTCTAGAAAGCCCGATGAAAGCAACGAATTCACTTCCCACCGCCCCCTTCGTCCTCCGACTCGTCGGCATCATTATGATCGTGTCGTCGATGGTGGACTATATTTCGGTTCTAATTCCGCCGAATTTCTCTGATAAAGCCTGGTTCGCGAACGTTGTCACACAAATCGTCGATCGTGGAATCATTCCACTCGTCGGTTTTGCCTTCCTCTTCGCCGGTGCATTCCTAGAAAGCGGTTCTTTCAATCTTGGAGAGCGCGTTAAACCTGCGATGTCGTTCCGGTTCTGGGCGATGCTGCTGTCTTTGCTCCTCGGGTTGGTGTTCCTCATTGCTTTCCCGCTGCACTTAAACAATACCCGTCAGGTTTCGGATCAGGCGCTAGAGCGCATCGATCGAGAAGCAAAAGACGCAGAAAATCAACTCAATACCCAAGTTCAACAGCGTCAAGATCAGATCACTGCTGCGCTGCGTGACCCGAATCAGAGCAAACAATTGGATGATCAACTCAAACAAATTGATGCAGCGATCGCCAGTGGTCAATTAAAAGGAGATCAACTCACTCAAGCCCAACGAGCGCAGAAAGAACTGCAAGCGCTAAAAGCGAATCCCAATTCGGTTGCCGATCGTGCAAAAGAATTCCGCAACACACAATTGACTTCAATTCGCGAACGGCGCACTCAAGCCGAGAATCAAGCGAGAAACGAATTCTGGAAAACTGGAATTCGAGTCGGGATTAGCAGCTTACTGCTTTCGCTGGCGTACTTCGTGATCGGGTGGTCGGGATTACGCGAGTTGGGTGTGATTGGTGGGAAGCGCAAGCCTGTAATGCGATAAAAATCTGAGACTGCTTGCAAGATTAAAAAGGCAAATGGGGAGAACTAGAAGGTGATCCCCTTTGCCTTTTTTTACGGTTATGTTTTCTATTTTCATCCTGACGCACAACGAAGAAGTCGAAATCGCTGCATGTATCGAATCAGCGTTGTTGTCAGATGATGTAATCGTTGTCGATTCTTGTAGCGATGATCAAACGATCGCGATCGCAAATTCTTATCCCGTTCGCGTGATTCAACATCCGTTTGAAAGTCATGGCAAACAGCGCACCTGGATGCTGCAATCTGTCCCTGTGAAACACGAATGGGTCTACATCCTCGAAGCTGATGAGCGGATGACGCCAGAACTGTTTCAAGAATGCCTCGACACAATTCAAACAGCCGAGCATATCGGCTATTACGTGGCAGAGCGCGTGATGTTTATGGGCAAATGGATTCGCCGCAGCACGCAATATCCGAGATATCAGTTGAGACTCTTTCAGAAAGAAAAAGTTTGGTTTACCGATTACGGACATACTGAACGCGAAGTCGTAGACGGAACCACTGGATTTCTCAAAGAAACTTATCCGCATTACACCTCCGGTAAAGGTTTCAGCCGCTGGATTGATAAACACAATCGCTATTCAACGAATGAAGCGATCGAAACGATCCATCAACTTGAAACCGGAGGCTTAAATTGGAGCGCGCTATTTTTTGGCAAATCTGAAGTCGAACGGCGACGGGCATTAAAGGATCTGTCGCTGCGACTGCCTTTTCGACCGTTGATTCGATTTTTCTATATGTATCTGCTCTTAGGTGGGATGTTTGACGGCTATCCAGGATTTACCTGGTGTATGCTGCAAGCGTTTTACGAATATTTAATTACGCTGAAGGTTTGGGAACTCCAGCATCAGCCTGTAGACTCTCCCAAACTCGTCACACCGATCCTAGAAAATGTTAAATAATATACAGATCGTGTTCGGATATGTCGAGCGGGGATCAATGATTAAATAAGAAAGCTTAGAAATTCCTCAAATTCTCAACCTTTCTTTACAATATTAATAAACAGAGTAGATGCTGATTGCAAGATTTTTTGAGGAGCGTTCCTAATTGCGATTCAAGAATCGAAATCTACTTCTAAGGTAACGTCTACACTGAATGGCATAGCTGCCGTTAGATGAAGGAGATATCTGTGATCCATCGTCTTAAGCAAGATCTAAAAAACGACCTGATCGCCGGATTACTGGTTGTAATTCCGTTGGCAACGACGATTTGGCTGACGTATACGATCGCGAATTGGGTGATCAATTTCCTGACGCGCGTTCCGAAACAATTGAATCCTTTTGACGGCTTACATCCGCTCTTAGTGAATCTGCTCAATTTTATCGTAGGGCTAGCGGTTCCTCTGTTCAGTATTCTGTTTATCGGTTTGATGGCACGGAATATCGCGGGGCGTTGGCTCTTGGATGTCGGTGAGCAAGTTTTGCAGGCAATTCCGCTAGCGGGTGCGATTTATAAAACGCTGAAACAATTGCTCGAAACGGTATTACGCGATTCGAGTGGAAAGTTTCGCCGCGTCGTGTTGGTGGAATATCCGCGTGAGGGAGTTTGGTCACTAGGATTTGTCACGGGTGCGATCGGAGCCGAGGTGCAATCGCATTTCAAAACGGATATGCTGAGCGTCTTTATTCCCACGACTCCCAATCCGACCACGGGCTGGTATGCTGTTGTGCCTGAGAATTCGGTGATTAATTTGTCGCTGCCGATCGAAGATGCGTTCAAGGTAATTATCTCAGGTGGGATTGTCAGCCCAGACTCAATGAATGTGATTACAACTTCGACAACTACGAAACCTCCTTTAGTTGAAGCAACGGCGGACGAGTAGTACGCTTGAGGGGAATTTGAGGAGGTTGTATGCCGGGTTCCCCTAGTGTGTTGGCGTTAGATTTTGATGGTGTAATTTGTGATGGTCTGAAAGAATATTTCCAGACCTCTTGGCAGGCTTACGCGCAAATTTGGCAGACGGATACGACGCCGAATGAGCAGATCGCACCTGCTTTTTATCGATTGCGTCCGGTGATTGAGACGGGCTGGGAAATGCCTATTTTGATCCGATCGCTGGTAGTCGGTGTGCAAGAAGAAGAGATTTTGCAGAATTGGCTGACGATCGCGACTCAGACGATTGAGAAAGAGCAGTTAAAACCGTTAGAGATCAGTGCAGCGGTCGATGGAATTCGCGATCGCAAAATTGCAACCGATTTAGACAACTGGCTGGCAGAGCATGAATTTTATCCGGGCGTGATCGATCGACTGAATACAATTTTGAATAGCTCAACTGATTTTTTCATCATCAGTACAAAAGAAGGACGATTTATCAAGCAGCTTCTGAAACAGGAAGGGATTGAGCTATTAGATTCGCAAGTGTACGGCAAAGAATCGAAGCGACCGAAACCACAGGTTTTGAAAGAACTCCAACAGGTTTATCAGGGTGCGATCTGGTTTGTTGAGGATCGATTGAAAACCTTGCAGGCAGTTGAGCAGCAGGAATCGTTGCAAGATGTCGAATTATTCCTGGCGGATTGGGGATATAACACGCGATCAGAACGAGAAGAGGCGCAGAATAGCGATCGAGTTCACTTAATGTCCCTAAAGCAATTCAGGCAAGATTTTTCTAACTGGCTGTAGGGAAGGGATCTCTAACTTTACGATCGACGTACCTAACTCTATAGGGAGTACGGCATCACTAAAAGTCCAACTGTGATTCTTTCGCAGTTGGACTTTACCAGAGCAATTAAAGAAAGACTATTTGTTGCCGTAGAACGAGCCACCTGGACCTGTTCCATAGAAAGAATCGATCGGTTGGACAGGTTGAGGAGTTGGTTGATAAGTTGGTGACTGATTTCCGTAGATATAGTCGTAACTAGGTTGGGAAGGTGTAGATTGACCACCACCCATCATTGCTGCACCAAATAGTTGAAGCAGTAGCGCAGCACCGGCAGCTTCCTGAGCTTTCTTACGGGCAATGTAGGCTTTTTGCTGCTCTGGGGTCAGACTGTTAAAGTAGATGCGTTCTCTTTCGATCGCAGCTTGCCTTTGCTTTTGGCGTTCTGTTTGGAACTGCTGATAGCCGGAGGGTTGAATCTGAATTGAATTGAGAGGTTGTTCTACACGGATTGCTTTTGGTCTCTGTACAGGCTTTTTCCGTATTGAATTGCGCACTAATCGATTGATAACGCCTCTTAGATTGATGTCGCCAGCTACTAATGTTCTATCTGTCTGATTAGAGCTAGAAGATCGATGAGTAGATTGGTCTATAGCAAAACCTGGAGAAATGTTGGCAAGTGAAATCATGGCAGCCGTTGATAGACCAGTGATGAGTTTCATAGATTGTATTGCTCGCTACAAAATATTTTACATTTCAAGTCGCTAAGTCTGACTCGCAATGCTTAGTATAAGGATAGTCGTCAACCTGAGTAAATTTTTGAGCTTACGTAATATCACTAGAATCTATCAATATTTTCTGGTAAAATCAATACAAAGAATTGGTTGATAAACTAAAAATTGCCACTAACCTTACCATCTCATTTGAGCGGTGTATTGAGGGCAATAACCTAATGTGTGGGTTAACTTTTGGTGCTCGGCGGTTGAAGCCGCAGCTATACATAACACAGTGCGCGACGGCGCACTGACAAGCCAGCCTCATATAGTACGCCTCAGGCGCTCAATTCTAAAGAAGGGTTTTCCTCAGTAAGAAATTGAGTAAAATAGGGAACCGAGTAAGAAGCGGACTTCGTTTGTGTAGCCGCGAATTCTATTCACACGATTACATTGAGCAGCTTTTTACCCCGAACTCAGATGCAATAGGTCATTCACAGGTTTAGACTATTACAAGATTTCTTTCGGGGAAGCTGATACGATCGCACACTTCAAGAATTAGGCGAATAAAACTAGAAGCCCAGCCTATTTGAGAAGCTGGACTTCTAGAAGGTTTAGACGATCGCGCTAAATTTTCGCGCCGCAATTTGGACAGAACTTATTCGTCGGAAGATTTTCAGTGCCACAACTTGCACATTGAACGGTTTCCGCCGCCCGTTCTAGCAATTTCCGCTCAGGGAGTCCGATCATTTGAGCATTGCTCTTACCGGATGGAACCATCGGATAACAGTTCTCATTCTTCTTGACGCGGACATCCATCAGAACGGGGCCTGGATGAGCGATCATTTCAGCGATCGCACTCTTCAACTCTTCGCGCGTTTCGACAATCATGCCTTTAATGCCAAACGCCTCTGCCAATTTGACAAAATCCGGCGTTCCCACTTGCATGTTGGAATTCGAGTAGCGCTCATCATAGAAGGCTTCTTGCCACTGCCGCACCATCCCTTGCCAACCGTTGTTGACAATCACGGTCTTCACATTGATGCCGTACTGTGCCAGAGTTCCTAATTCTTGAATGTTCATCTGAATACTGGCATCGCCACTGATACAGATCACTTCTTCATCGGGAACTGCCACTTTCGCACCCATTGCCGCAGGCATACCAAAGCCCATCGTGCCAAGCCCTGCACTGGAAATCCAACGACGTGGTCCATTTTTCAAGAACTGTGCTGCCCACATCTGGTGCTGTCCGACATCTGTCGTGTAGAAAGCATGAGGTGCTTGTCGTCCGACTTCTGCAATGACTTCTTGGGGAGAGAGAACACCTGGATATTCGGGAACCACGAGCGGATAATCTTCACGCCAACGATCGATTCTCGCGAGCCATGCTTCTGTCTGATTTGGATTCGCCGGATCATTCTCGTCTGCACTGCGCTCTAACAAGTCGGTTAAAACTTGCTTCACATCGCCCACAATTGGCACATCGGGCAAGCGAACTTTACCGACCTCTGCCGGATCGATATCAATGTGAATGACTTTTGCACGAGACGCAAATTCGTCGAGTTTTCCAGTCACACGATCGTCAAATCTCGCGCCAACTGCAATCAGCAAATCGCATTCCGTGACCGCAAAGTTTGCATAAGCTGTGCCATGCATCCCCAACATGCCGACAGAAAGCGGATGATGCTCATCAAATGCGCCAATGCCCATCAAAGTTGTCGTCACGGGCAGTTTGAAGCGTTCAGCCAGTTCTTTTACTTCTGCATGTGCGCCTGCTGCGATCGCGCCACCACCCACATAGAGCAGAGGTTTCTGAGCCTGACGAATCAATTTCAAAGCTTGTCCAATTTGGCGCGGATTGCCCTTCGTCGTCGGGCGATATCCCGTCAAGCGAACTGATCCTGGATCGATTGGCTCATACTCAAATTGCTCAACGCCGACATCTTTGGGCACGTCGATCAACACAGGACCAGGTCTGCCCGTGCTAGCGATAAAGAAGGCTTCTGCCACAATGCGCGCCATGTCGCGAGGGTCACGCACCACATAGGAATGCTTGACGATCGGTAAAGTAATGCCGTAAATATCTGTTTCCTGGAAAGCATCACTGCCGATCGCAGGTCGAGGCACCTGACCGGTAACGATAACCATCGGAATCGAATCCATGTGAGCCGTAGCGATTCCGGTGACGAGGTTCGTCGCTCCGGGACCTGAGGTTGCGAAACACACACCGACTTGACCCGTAGCACGGGCATAGCCATCTGCGGCATGTGCTGCACCTTGCTCGTGGCGCACAAGAATATGCTGTAGAATTCCGGCTTTTTCGGCGCGATAAAGCTCATCGTAGATCGGGAGGATTGCTCCGCCTGGGTAGCCAAAGATATGTTTTACACCGTGGCGACTGAGACTATCGATTAAAGCAAAAGCACCCGTCACCCGTTGGACTGCCGATCGTTGCTGCAATTGCACTGGGGGAACCTCGTCAAGTATTACGCGATTTGGATAAATTGGAAGAAATTTGTATCGTAGGATGCAAGCAATAAGAATATAGTGTAAAACTGATCCCTATTTGTGTCGAGAGAATTGACTCAAGATATTTTCAAAATGCCCGATGACTGGGGAGTTTGAGCAATCTGAGCGAGAAAAAGCCGTCAGAAAAGCCTGACAATACGAATTTTTGGTTTGAATCTATTGTCGATCGCGTGCCAATCGGATTCGGCATCGAAATAGACAAAACTTCTAAAACCAACCTTAAGACTGAAACTGAGTGATACCTGCTTTCTCAAGGATAAAGGTTGCAGCCGTTGTGACACGATTTGGGGTTCGATTTGAAAAGTCAACGTAGCCACGAACCAGATGTGGAGAGTGCCACATGGTCAGATGGTCAACGGCTGGATCAGCATAAAAGCTTTCTCCGCCCCCAAGCAGCTTTGAACTCCAATGTGTGAATTGATCGTGGCTCACCCGGTAGATTGGAAAATCTCCAAATAATGGAACTCCCCAGCCATCGATCGCGATCAGTGCAGAAATTGGAATATTGCGATCATACCAAGTTCGAGTGGCAGCGATCGCACCCACAACTCCTGCACTAAACGCAATCATCACAACGGGGGCTTGCGGTTCAAAGAAGTCAAGTACATGCTGCGGAGAGTAAACGGGCTGATCTGCTGGAAAGATTAAAACTTCCTGTTGCGACAGTCCTAACGCTGTAACAAATTGCGTCGTTAATGTTGGCGAATGTATGCCCGGACAAATAAAAATCTGCATTGCTGAAGTTTCATCACAATCTACCGAGGGATAGCACCATCCCCCAGTAGGGGATGTTAGCCTAATGCCTAAACCTACTCGATACATTCTTTAGGCAAGGAGCTTTAATAGTGGTTGCAACTCCAGACAAGCTCGAACATTCTCATCATCTCGCATCTTCAGGCTCAGAACGAGTTGCGGTTTTATTGATGGGATATGGCGAAGTCGAAAGTTACGAAGATTTTGCAAATTATAATGAACAAGCCTTGAATCTGCTGACTGCTAAATTTGCACCCGTTCCAACTTGGGTATATCCCCCTTTGGCAAAACTTTTAGCGGTGTTTGATCTGCATGAGTGGGGTCATCAGCATGGCAATTTTATTTCTCCACACAATGCGATTTTTGAGCGGCAACGCGCCGGGGTAGAAGAAATTCTGCAAGAGAAATGGGGCGATCGCATTCAAGTCTTTAAAGCGTTCAACTTCTGTAAGCCTTTTCTTCCAGAGCAAGTGCTCGCCGAAATCAAAGCGCAGGGGTTTTCAAAGATCTTGATTTATCCTTTGCTCGTTGTGGATTCGATTTTCACGAGTGGAATTGCAGTGGAGCAAGTCAATAAGGCTTTGGCGAATTCGGCAGACGAGGGAGAACATTGGCTCAAGGGAACGCGGTATATTCCTTCTTTCTTCGATCGTCCGGAATATCTCAATCTGATGGCGCGGATGGTTGAGAAGCAGATTCAATCAGATTTAGCGGAGCACTATCTCCCGTCTCAAATTGGGATTGTGCTGATGAATCATGGCTGTCCTCATAAAGCGAAAGGCTTTACCTCTGGGATTACCGAGAGTCAGGCGCTTTATGATAAGGTTCGCGATCGCTTAATTGACAAGTATCCTTTGATCTCGGTCGGTTGGCTCAATCATCAAACTCCGTTGATTGAGTGGACGCAACCGAATGCGGATTTGGCCGCAAAGAATTTGATCGAATTGGGTGCGAAAGCGATCGTGTTTATGCCGATCGGGTTTGCGACTGAAAATCATGAAACGCTGTTAGATGTTGAACACATCATTGAGAAGTTGCATCGCAAATATTCTGATGTGAAATACGTGCGGATGCCTTGTGTGAATGACGACGCAGACTTTTTGAAGATGGTGGCAGATTGGGCGAATCCACAGATTGATTCGCTATTGGCGGAGGAAGCATTAGCGGTGACTCCTGTACATGGTGAGGTGCATCATCATCACCATCACGGGCACGACCATGACCATGATCACAGTCACGATCACGGGCACGATCATCATCACCATTAATCGCGGGTTCGCATTGTTTTGATAGATGAAATCCCGCTCAATTTCTCTAAATTTGGAGGATTAAGCGGGATTTCTGAATTTAGAATCAGAGTTGAATTTTATTTATCCTTGCGTTTCCAACCGGGTTTAACGACTTGGCGGGCACGCGCGATCGCTAAACAATCATTCGGCAAATCTTCGGTGATCGTCGAACCTGCTGCGGTTGTGACATCTTCCCCGATCGTAATTGGCGCGACCAAACAATTATTTGAGCCGATTTTGGTACGATCGCCGATCGTGGTCGGATATTTCTTCACGCCGTCATAATTGACGGTAATCGTTCCGGCTCCAATATTGACGCGATTGCCGATCGTCGCATTTCCTAAATACGACAAATGCGCCGCATTCGTTTTCTCACCTAGTTTCGTATTTTTCAATTCCACAAAATTCCCGACTCGGCAACCCTGCCCGATCTCAACGGGTGCTCTTAGATGTGAATAAGGCCCAATCTGGGAATTGGAATGAATCACACTGCCTGCCACGACTGAAAATAGAACCGTTACGTTCTCTCCAATTTGGCTGTCTTCAATTAAGCTTCCAGGTCCGATGCGGCTTCCAGTCTTGATGGTTGTCTTGCCACGTAAATGGGTTTGTGGCTCGATCGTCACATTGGCTTCAAGTTCGACCGTATCGTCGATCGTGACGCTATTGGGGTCAATGATGGTTACGCCTTCTCGCATCCAGCGATCTCGAATTCGTTTCTGCAAAATCGCATAAGCATCAGCCAGTTGAGCGCGATCGTTAATCCCCAAAACCTCTTGATAATCCGGGACATCAACCACAGTCACTGCATCAAAGAAGTTAATCGCATCTGTGATGTAATACTCTTTCTGCTCATTATTAGAGTTCAGCTTGGGCAAAACCTGAACCAGATCTTTCCAGCGAAAACAATATGCGCCTGCATTCATGCGATCGTTTAATCGCTGCTCGGGGGTACAGTCTCGATCCTCGACAATTTCGGTCAAAATCTGATTCTCGTCACAGAAGACTCGTCCATATCCAGTCGGATCAGGAACATGGGCTGCAAGTAAGGTTGCTGGATTACCTTTTGCGCGATGGGTTTCAAGAAGCAGAGAAAGCGTTTCGGGGCGTAAAAGTGGGAGATCGCCATTTAAAACGATGAGATCATCGTCAAAGTTTTCTAGAGATGGAATCAATTGTTGAATTGCGTGACCTGTTCCTAACTGTTCGGTTTGGTCAACAAACTCGATCGCGTCTGGATAATCTGCTAATGCTTCTCGAACTGAATCTGCCTGATAGCCAACAATCACTAATCGACGAGAAGGCGCGATCGCAGTTGTGCTGCCCAAAACTCGTTCAACGAGCGATCGACTTCCCAACTGATGCAACACCTTGGGTAAATCCGATTTCATCCGTGTTCCGCGACCTGCTGCCAGAATTGCCACCGCTACCATACGTTTTCTACTTGCTCAATACGAGAGGGAGTATACCGTGAGTCGGTTATTCCTTCATCTTCTAATGAATCTTCACCGGGAAGTTTTAATTTTTAATCGGACATAATAGTACAATTGCTTTGATTTTCCCTCGTTTTCTATGCGTCGCGATTCGATCTTTTATGCGCTGTTTCGGCAATCTCCCTCGCTTCTGTTCGAGCTTCTAGACTCCCCACCCCTGAATGCAGAAGCTTATCGATTCGACTCGGTTGCAGTCAAAGAGCCAAAATTTGAGATCGATGGCGTATTTCTGCCGCCTGATTCTGAGGCTGCTGGAATTGTCTATTTCTGCGAAGTGCAATTTCAAAAAGATGAACTGCTGTATGAAAGGTTATTTAGTGAGTCGTCTTTTTACTTCTACCGAAATCGGACGAAGTTCTCAGATTGGCGAGGAGTCGTAATTTATCCTTCACGCAGCACTGAGCAATCAGATACTCTTCCGTTTGAGGATCTATTAGGAGGGCATCGGATTTGTCGAATTTACTTGAGTGAATTAGGCGAGATAGAACAGTTGCCGTTGGGAATTGCACTGATGGTGCTCACGACGATCGCTGAAAATCGCGCCTTTGAATCTGCTCGTGGCTTGCTCGATCGAGTGCAGCAGTCCGAATTTTCAACACAAAAAAGACGTGACATCATAGAGATGGTCACTACAATTCTCGTTTACAAATTCACAGACCTAGGTCGGCAGGAGATTGAACAGATGCTAGGAACTTCACTTCAACAGACACGGGTTTATCAAGAGGCAAAAGAAGAAGGTAGAGAAGAAGGCAGAGAAGAAGGTAGAGAGTATGAGTGTCGATCGCTTGTCTTACTTCAACTGAATCAGAAACTTGGGTCGCTTTCAGAAGAAACGATCGCTCAAATTTCCACCTTGACTCTTGACCAATTGGAATCCTTGGCGATCGCTCTACTCAACTTCACAACAATGCGCGACTTGACAGCCTGGTTAGAACAAATTTGTTAGTTTCTCAAAGTTCATACAAAAATTTAGGGATTGCACGAAAGTCTCGATCGAAGAGCGTTATGATCGGAAATCTTGGAAGCGCCCGATTCGTGATTGAGCCGTCTCAGATTGTTTTACCCCTTGATTCGCGTCTCGTTTCACTGCTCAATCGCGCGACTCGAAGGACGACTTCCGAATCGACGAATTAAAGGAATTAGCACTGTGACTCAATCAGACTTTCTCGCTAAGAGTGACCCCGCACTCGCCGAAATGCTTCAACAAGAACTCCAACGCCAACGCGATCACCTTGAACTGATCGCCAGCGAAAACTTCACATCGCCAGCGGTGATGGAAGCGCAAGGTTCAGTTTTGACCAATAAATATGCAGAAGGCTTGCCCAATAAGCGGTACTACGGTGGCTGCGAATTTGTCGATCGCGTCGAACAACTCGCGATTGATCGGGCAAAAGAACTCTTCGGAGCAGCTCACGCCAACGTTCAACCTCACTCTGGGGCACAGGCAAACTTCGCTGTTTTCCTCACGCTGCTCAAACCAGGTGACACGATCATGGGCATGGACTTGTCCCACGGCGGACACTTGACCCACGGATCGCCCGTCAACGTCTCAGGAAAATGGTTCAACGTTCAGCACTATGGCGTGAGTCAAGCGACTGAGCAATTGGATTATGACCAAATTCGCGATTTAGCCCTTCAGCATCGTCCGAAATTGCTGATTTGCGGCTATTCGGCTTATCCGCGTGTGATTGACTTTGAAAAATTTAGAGCGATCGCAGATGAAATCGGCGCATACTTACTCGCTGACATTGCTCACATTGCAGGCTTAGTCGCCACTGGACATCATCCAAACCCGATTCCGTTCTGTGACGTTGTAACCACCACCACGCACAAAACCCTCCGTGGTCCGAGAGGCGGTCTGATCATGACTCGCGATGCTGAATTGGGTAAACAACTCGATAAAGCTGTCTTCCCTGGAACTCAAGGCGGACCTTTGGAGCATGTGATCGCTGGAAAAGCCGCAGCGTTTGGGGAAGCATTGAAGCCTGAATTCAAAACCTATTCGGGTCAGGTGATTGAGAATGCCGCAGCAATGGCATCTCAGTTGCAAAATCGCGGCTTCAAGATCGTTTCAGACGGAACTGACAATCATCTAATGTTGGTAGACTTACGATCGATCAAAATGACCGGAAAGATTGCCGATCAACTCGTCAGCGGTGTCAACATCACGGCAAACAAAAATACGGTTCCGTTTGACCCGGAATCGCCGTTTGTCACCAGTGGTCTAAGACTGGGATCGCCTGCCATGACGACCCGCGGTATGGGAACAGCAGAATTCACCGAGATCGCAAATATTATTGCCGATCGCTTACTCAGCCCAGAAGACGACACCGTCGCTCAAGATTGCCGTCGTCGAGTGGCTGCATTATGCGAACGCTTCCCGCTTTATCCGCATCTTGCGGCTCAAGTTCCAGCGCTGGTCTAGGGAAATGATAGGGAGTCGTAGTTCACTACCATCAATTGGATAGCGGGATAGGGAGTAATCTGTATCTGAGTTCTCCCTATCTCCCTACCTCCTCACAGGATTGCTTCCAATCCTTCCTGATTCGAGTCGAGTGCGCCGAATAATCGTGACAAAGGCATCCTGAAGGGGATGCCTTTCGTTGTGTTTGAGTGAACAAATCTTGCGATAGATGATAAATATCAAAATAAATTTATGAATTAAATAGTCAACCGTGGTTCATAATTCTTTGCGAAGGATTCGCGAATCCGTAGTACACTCTCCCTGAAGCTTCTGTTCTTCCTACCTACGATTTCTAATGCCGTCGTTTTTTGCCGCATTCCTGATTTCTTTCCTCGTTGTTATCGTGACAACCCCCATCATCAACCGCTATGGCAGGCGAATTGGCTTGGTCGATCAGCCCAACCATCGCAAAGTTCATCAACGTCCCATGGTGCGACTGGGTGGCGTTGCCATGTTTATTGGGGTCGTGATGGCGATGTTGGTCGCTTGGGGAATGGGAGGATTTGATTTCCTCAGACCTGGAAAAGAGTCAGAGGTCTTAGGAGTCGCGATCGGTGGAATCGCCTTCTTTTTGATCGGGCTGGCTGATGACTTGTTTAACCTCTCACCGAAAACCCGATTAATCCTGCAAGTGGTCGTGTCCGGGCTGGTTTGGCAATCCGGTGTTCAGATTGATTTCTTGACGAACCCGCTTGCCGGATTAGGATTGTCGGCATTGCCAGAATGGGCAAGTCTTGCCATTACCGTGGTCTGGTTGGTGGGAATGGCAAATGCAATTAACTGGATTGATGGGTTAGATGGCTTAGCAGCCGGAGTGTCAGGCATCGCAGCTTTTGTGATGTTTTGGACTTGTCTGTTTATGGGACAGCCTCATGCCGCATTATTTGCAGCGGCTTTGGCAGGAGCAGCGTTTGGATTTTTACGCTACAACTTCAACCCGGCTCAGATTTTTATGGGTGACGGTGGGGCGTATTTTATCGGGTTTACTCTCGCTGCTGTGAGTGTGATTGGTCTTGTGAAAAGTGTCACGACTGTTGCAGTCTTGTTGCCTTACGTAATTTTGGCGGTTCCGATTTTGGATATGTCTGCTGTGATTCTCGATCGCTTACGGCGCGGAAAATCTCCGTTTGTGGCGGATAAGCGACATTTACATCACCGCCTTCTTAAAGCAGGACTCTCGCAACGGTTGGCGGTTTTGTTTATCTACTCGCTGACGCTTTGGGCAGGGAGTTTGGCGATGGCAGTATCAGGAATGCCAAGCGGAGTGGGATATGCGATCGCGGCGACAGTGATCTTAAGCGTAACGAGTTGGCAAGTTTGGCGCACCGCACGATGAACGCAGAAATTATTAGCGTCGGCACAGAGATCTTGCTCGGCGATATTCTGAACTCGAATGCTCAGTTTTTAGCGCAGCAGTTTGCGGAATTGGGCATTCCCCATTACTTTCAAACTGTGGTGGGAGATAATCCTGAGCGGTTGAAACAGGCGATCGCAATTGCCAGCGATCGCGCAAATTTGATCGTTTTCACAGGCGGATTAGGACCGACTCCAGACGACTTGACGACCGAAACGATCGCAGATTTTTTCCAAACGCCTCTGATTGAAAAGCCAGAAATCATCGAAGACATTCAGCAGAAATTTGCTCAACGCGGTCGGATGATGACCGATAACAACCGCAAGCAAGCCTTGATTCCGGAAGGTGCAGACATCTTGTACAACGCGATCGGCAGTGCGCCCGGTATGATTTGGCAGCCGCGCGTTAATCTGACCATTCTGACGTTTCCAGGGGTTCCGACTGAGATGAAGTATATGTGGCGTGAAGTCGCTGTACCTTATCTCAAATCGCAAGGCTGGGGAAAAGACATCATCGTGAGTCGAACGCTGAGATTTTGGGGCATTTCAGAATCTGCACTGGCTGAAAAAGTTGCACCATTTTTTGATTTGCAAAATCCCACTGTTGCGCCGTATGCCAACTATGGAGAAGTAAAATTAAGAATTTCAGCGAAGGCTGCTTCTGCTGAAGCTGCCCAAGCGTTAATTACGCCGATCGAACAGCAATTGAGCGAGATTGCAGGCATTGATCAATATGGCGCGGATCAAGATACGTTAGCTTCTGTAGTCGGTGACTTGCTGAAATCGCGTCATGAAACCCTGAGCGTTGCTGAATCTTGTACAGGTGGCGGGTTAGGACAAATGCTGACTCGTGTTTCAGGAAGCTCAGCCTACTTTTGGGGCGGAATTATCTCTTATGACAATTCAGTTAAAGAAAAAATGTTAGGCGTTGATCCAAGTGCGATCGCCGAGCAAGGAGCCGTGAGCGCAATTGTTGCCGAACAGATGGCGATGGGAGTGCGTACTCAACTGAATACAACTTGGGGCGTGAGTATCACAGGTGTCGCAGGACCAGAGGGGGGTACGGACGCGAAGCCCGTGGGACTGGTTTATATTGGCTTAGCAAATGCTGAAGGCGCGACAAGCCAACCGTATCAATTTGGCGATCGCGGTCGAGAATGGGTTCGTCAAGTCAGTGCTTGCAGCGCCTTGGATCAACTCCGGCGGCGGTTGTTAAACAAGTCTTAAGTTTTATAACTTGCGTTTAATCTATCTTTCGGTATGATGTTTAAATAGCCGATCTTCCTACTCCGGGATCATTGGTTTTCCAAAATCCGCCTGATAAAATTAGGTTACGCTTCAATCGCTGATTGAGCAAAATTTAGACCCTATCAAAGGAGCCGTCTGACTGATGGATTACGTTGAAAAGGTATTAGAAAAGCTTAAAGAATGGGCACGTCGCTTGATCGAAACCCTCTTAGGTCCTGAAGAAGAACCTGAGGCAGAGTTGATCCCAATCCCCGTTCACGACCGTCCTCGTCATCGCTAGTTTGACGCTACTTACGAGGCAAGTGAGTTGGACAGCATTTTGGTTCTCCACGGACCAAACCTGAATCTCCTGGGTAAAAGAGAACCTGGAGTTTACGGGGTTGTTACGCTGGACGAAATTAATCAGGCTTTAGAAAAGGAAGCTCAGTCGCTCGGGTTTGAAATTGCCACAGCGCAATCGAATCACGAAGGCGCGCTTGTTGATCTTATCCACGATGCGATGGGTCGTCATGCTGGAATTTTAATTAATCCAGGTGCATATACGCATACGAGTGTTGCCATCCGAGATGCGATCGCGGGTGTGAATCTGCCAGCGGTTGAAGTGCATCTCAGCAATATTCATAAGCGCGAAGAATTTAGACATCATTCTTATATTGCTCCAGTCGCGATCGGACAAATTTGTGGATTTGGAGCCGAGAGCTACCGTTTAGGATTGCAAGCACTTGTACACTACTTAAGACAGAATATGTAGTCTCTATCAGTTTCAATGAATAGTGCGGTGCGCTTAGCGGTCAATGGTACATTGATGCGCGGGCTTGAACTCAATCAAAACTTATTAGCCATCGAGGCGAAATTTCTGCGAGAGACGCAGACTGAGCCAGCCTATCGAATTTGGTCAATTGGCGATCGTCATCCGGCAATGTTGAAAGTCAAAGAAAATGGCGTTGCAGTGGCAGTCGAAGTGTGGGAAGTTCCAGCCAGTGGATTAGCAACCCTATTGATGCAGGAACCGCCTGGATTGTCGATCGGGAAAGTTCGGCTGATTGATGGCGAAGAAGTATTAGGCGTATTGGGCGAGCCTTTTCTGTGTGAAGGGCAGGTCGAGATTACTGAATACGGCGGGTGGCGAGCTTATACCGAGGCAAAAAAATGACGAATGACCCGGAGAAATTTGTCGAGGTGATGTCTGAAGTGGTTGCGATGCCGATTCCGGACGAGTATCGAGAGAGTGTCGTTGCCAACTTTCAGCGAATTCAGACTGTTGCGAAATTGGTGTTAGAGTTTCCGCTTCCCGAAGAGATTGAAATTGCCCCGGTGTTTGAACCATGACGATTCCTGATGCGACTCAAATTGCGACTGCTGTTGCAAACCGCGAAGTCACCGCAAAGTCTGTGACAGCAGCGGCGCTGGCTCGAATTGCCGAGGAGAATCAAACTTATAACTGCTTTACAACGGTTTTGGCAGAGTCAGCGATCGCAGATGCCGATCGTATCGATCAAAAAATTGCGGCAGGAGAAGAAGTTGGAGCCTTAGCGGGGGTTCCTTTTGCCGTGAAAGACCTCTTCGATGTCGCAGGAATTCCAACGTTAGCAGGTTCTAAAATCAATGCTGACAATCCACCTGCGACTGAAGATGCAACGCTAGTGGCTCGATTGAAGCAGGCAGGTGCAATTTTAGTCGGCGCGCTCACGATGGATGAGTTTGCTTACGGGTTCACGACTGAGAATGCACACTATGGAGTTACCCGTAATCCGCATGATCTAGAGCGAGTCGCAGGAGGGTCATCCGGCGGCTCAGCGGCAGCCGTAGCAGCAGGGCTTGTCCCGTTTAGCTTAGGGTCTGATACGAATGGCTCGATTCGCGTTCCTTCCTCGTTCTGCGGGATTTTTGGACTCAAGCCAACTTATGGAAGGTTACCGCGATCGCGTACCTATCCGTTTGTGGGCAGTTTGGATCATCTCGGTCCGTTTGCGCGATCGACTCGTGACATTGCACTCCTGTTTGACCTGATGCAGGGGTACGATCCGAGCGATCCAGTGTGTACCCAAAGACCGCCCGAACTTTGTTTACCCGAACTGGCAAAAGGCAGTGAAGGATTGAGAATTGCGATCGCGGATGGTTACTTTGCCAAAGGTGCTGAGCCAGAAGTCTTTGAAGCTGTTCAGAAAGTGGCAGAAGCGTTGGGGGTAACGGAGCGCATGATCTTGCCAGAGGCGCATCGGGCAAGGGCAGCCGCATTTGTGATGACGGGGGTAGAGGGAGCGAATTTGCATTTTGAGCATCTATGCACTCGTCCCCAGGATTTTGATCCGGCTGTGCGCGATCGCTTGTTGGCGGGAGCATTGATGCCAGCACAATGGTACTTGCAAGCGCAGCGATTTCGGCAGTGGTTTCGCGATCAAGTCCGCGAAGTTTTTCAGTCAGTCGATATTATTTTGGCTCCAGCGACTCCTTGTGTCGCGCCTCGGATTGGACAGCAAACGATAGTTTTAGATGGGCAAGAGATGCTCGTGCGCCCGAATATTGGCATTTTTACACAACCGCTTTCATTCATTGGATTACCGATTATTTCGGTTCCAGTGAAACGAGAAGGATTGCCGTTAGGAGTGCAAATTATCGCTGCTCCTTATCAGGAAGCCTTAGTGTTGCGGGTTGCAGCAGAATTGGAAGCGAAGGGTGTTGTCTCACTGAGTTAACTTTTTCATGTGTTAACTCTTTCAACAAAAGCGACCAGAGAAATCCACAACCGGGTATCTATGATCTTGGTGAATGTGTCAATTTAGCAAGACATAGGAGAAAAACTTTGCTTTACTCATTACTTCTTACGGCTGCACCTCGGACGATCGAATGGTCACCGGGTGTCGGAATCACCATGACGCTGTGCTGTTTGTTTTCAGTTGCGATCGGACGTTTTGCGATCAAAAATCGCGGAGTTGGCGCGAAACTTCCCGTTAGCACTCCTGCATTGTTTGAAGGATTCGGAGTTCCTGAACTGCTGGGAACGATGAGCTTTGGACATGTTCTAGGTGCTGGTGTAATTCTCGGACTGAGCAACGCAGGCGTGCTGTAAGCGAGAAGATGACAAGCTTCCTCACCGATCGTTTTGACTCAAAAAGAGTTGACTCAAAGCGATGGGTGAGGAAGTTATTTTTAGGTTGAGATGCAGAGACGGAAGAACTACTTGTCAACACTCCCTACTCCCCACTCCCCACTCCAGTTTCAATACTTCACCGCCATAGACACATGCGAGAATACCTGCCATCCGCTAAGATTGCGGCATCCGTTCCCTTACCTTGACGTTTATCATGGCTCATCGTGCGCTACTTCTGGTTAATCGCAATGCTCGCAAAGGTCAGCAACAACTCGAAGCAGCGATCGCTCAACTGCAATCGGTTGGCTTTGAACTGATCGAAGCGCCGATTGATCGTCCTAGCTTACTGCCACAAGTGATTCGAGACCATCGCGATCAGGTTGATTTAGTGATTGTGGGTGGAGGAGACGGAACGTTGAATGCAGCCGTACCGGGTATTGTGGAAACGCAACTCCCACTGGGAATTTTGCCGCTTGGAACTGCAAATGATTTGGCTCGAACTTTGGGCATTCCGTCCACTTTAGCGGAAGCGTGTCAGGTCGTTGCAGGTCGGAAAGTGGAGCATATCGATCTAGGTTGGGTAAATGGTCACTATTTTTTCAATGTGGCAAGTTTGGGATTGAGTGTTCAGATTACGCGCGGTTTGACGAAATCAGTCAAACGGCGCTGGGGAGTCTTAGCTTATGCAGCGACCGCGTTGAAAGTGCTTTGGAAATCGCGGAGATTTAAAGCGGAAATTGTCATCAATGGTCAGTCTCAGAAAGTGAAAACCATTCAAATTGCTGTCGGGAATGGGCGTTACTATGGTGGGGGAATGACTGTCGCAGAAGATGCTGCCATTACTGATGGTCGCCTAGATTTGTATAGCCTTGAGATTGATCATTGGTGGCAAATGCTAGCTGTCTTGCCTGCATTGAGACGAGGAACACAAACGCGATCGCCTTGGGTACAGACTTGGGCAGGAGAGGAGTTCTTTGTGTACTGTCCCACCCCAAAATCGATCAACACAGATGGCGAGATTACAACTTCAACGCCTGCTCACTTTAAGGTGATTCCAAAGGCACTGCCTGTTTTGGTTCCGTAAGGCTTCTGAGGTAGAGGGTTCCAACTGTCGCCAAAAAGGTGAAGTATGCGATCGCTTCTGCCCAGTAAAAGCGATCGACATAACCAAACAAGGTATGCAAAATCACGCCCGGAAATTGTTTTTGAGGTAGGACTTGCGAAGTATCCCAAATCAAGCCGCCTAAAATGCAAGAATCTTGATTACAGGGGAAGTTTGGATTGAGCACTAAACTTTTATTCAGATGTGCGAGTACTCCAATCACTAAGCCCGAAACAATCAAGAGTAAAAAGATTCCCATGACTTGGAAGAACTGCTTGAGATTGATTTTAATGCCGAGTTTGAACAATAAAATCCCGATGATCGTCGCCCCATAGAGTCCACCCATTGCACCAATCACAGGTGAGCCACCTTGCTGAAATTGGGCAGCGATAAACACAACAGTTTCAAAGCCTTCTCGCAGAACTGCAAAAAAGATAATGCCAAAAATGCCCCAAGCGGCATTGGTTTGAATGGCGCGATCGAGTTCGTGTTCGACTTCACCTTTTAAAGATTTTGCTTGTCGGGTCATCCAGATCAGCATCCAACTTAAAAGCGCGATCGCGATCAGTCCAAATATCGCTTCGAGCAATGGTTTTAAATACAGTTGACTAGTCGTGTCTAAACTCGATAACGTTCCAATAAATATGGTTCCAATTGCAACGCTTGCGAGAATTCCTGCTGCAATGCCAGCGTAAACCCAAGGATTCAGATACGAGCGATTCGCTTTATTCAAATATGCCAACACAATTCCGACAACGAGAGCAGCTTCTACACCTTCTCGCAGGGTAATCACAAACGTCGAAAGCATACATTCAAACCTGAAGAACTATGACTTATTTTAGAAGCTCGATCGAAGCTATCATCAGGTCAGGAGGAAAAAGCGATGACTCAAGCCAAGCCGAGATTTAGAACGATCGAGGAATATCTTGACTATGACGACGGGACGGACACCCGTTACGAGTTAGTGAATGAAGAATTAGTCGAGATGCCGCCGGAAATGCCCATTAACAATTTGATTGTTAGTTTTCTGTTTGCGACATTTTTACGGATCGGAATTCCTCATTATCGATTGGTGATTGGTCATCAGGTTGTAACAAGTTCAACTAAGGTCACAGCACGACAGCCCGATCTAGTTGTGCATACAGAAGAATCTGTCTCTGCGATTTTGAGCGGAAGTCGAGTGTTGCAAGCTGAGATGCCACCGCCCTTGCTAGTGGTTGAAGTTGTCTCTAACAGCGAAGAAGATCAACGATCGAGAGATCGCGACTACATTGAAAAACGCAAGGAGTATGCACTGCGAGGAATTGCTGAATATTGGATCATCGATCCGAATCGCAGTGCTGTGACTGTCTTCGCTCTGAATGGGGATGAATATCAAGAAATTGGCTGTTTTCAAGATAATCATTGCATCGTTTCTCCGGTATTTCCAGCACTAGAAATCACTGCAAAACAAATCTTACAGGCTGGAATGTGAGATTCAGTCGAATCCTAACCTGCTGCTATTCTAGACACCAAACTTCACGGAAGTTGTGAGGCAATGCCTTTAAGTTATCATCGGCTTAGAAGGAGAGAAGCCATGACCCAAGCCAAGCCGAGGTTTAGAACGATCGAGGAATATCTTGACTATGACGACGGGACAGACACCCGTTATGAGTTAGTGAATGGAGAATTAGTCGAGATGCCGCCGGAGATGCCCATTAACAACACGATCGCAGTATTCCTGATTGTGACGTTTGTAAGATTGGGTATTCCTCATTATCGTTTGGCGACTGGGCATCAAATTGTTGTTAGTTCGTCGAGAGTAACAGCACGACAGCCCGATCTAGTTGTGCATACAGAAGAATCTGTCTCTGCAATTTTGAGCGGAAGTCGAGTGTTGCAAGCTGAGATGCCACCGCCCTTGCTAGTGGTTGAAGTTGTCTCCAACAGCGAAGAAGATCAACGATCGCGAGATCGCGATTACATTGAGAAACGCAAAGAGTATGCGCTACGGGGAATTGCTGAATATTGGATCATCGATCCGAATCGCAATACCGTGACTGTCCTGGCTCTGAATGGAAATGAATATCAAGAAATTGGCTGTTTTCAGGAAGGTGATCGCGTCGTTTCTCCTACCTTCTCAGAGCTAGATCTCACCGCAAAACAGGTGCTCAATGCAGGAATGTAAATCAGCAAACTATCCACTGCCAAATCGATACCCTTTGCCATATACGGTTGTAATTAACGATGTTTCTCCTTTGGCTTCGATCTTTCTGCGGAGCAAACGAATTTGTGCAACTAAAGCGTTACTGGTTGGTTTCTCGCTGTCACTCCAGAGATGCTGGGAAATCTGTTCGTGGGTGAGAAGTTGATTCGGCTGTCGCATTAAATATGCCAACAGTTGGCTCTCTTTTTCAGAAAGCTCGATCGCTCTGCCATTGCGATAAGCGACTTGATTCTGAGTGTCTAATTCTAAATCGTCTACTTTCAATCGAGGCGTAGCAGTTGGCTCAATATTTGTCGGTCGGCGGAGCAGTGCTCGCACTCGTGCCAGTAATTCTCGCAGTTCAAACGGTTTGACAATGTAATCGTCGGCTCCTGCATCTAACCCTTGAACTCGATCGTCGATCGTATCTTTTGCCGTGAGAAACAGAACTGGAGTCATATCACCTTGCGATCGCAGATTTTGGCAAATCTCCAGTCCAGAATATCCGGGCAACATCCAATCGAGAATCAGCAAATCGTAAACTCCCTGACCCGCCAGTTGCCGACCGCGATCGCCATCATACGCGACATCCACTTCGTAGCCTTCGCGCAGCAGGGAACGGCTTAAGGGATTTGCCATTTCGATTTCATCATCGACTAACAGAATTTTCATGCAACTCCCCACTCCCTACTCCCCACCTCAGATGCCCCAACTCAAAACAGATTGCTCTAATATAAGATTCTGACATTCTTGCGGGTTGATTTCATGCTTACCGTTGCGTTGCCGAAAGGCGCACTTCTCAAAGACAGCATCCGATTGTTCAAAGCGATCGGGCTAGATTTTAGCGCATTCCTCGAATCCGGCAATCGACAGCTTCAAATTACTGACCCCACAGGTACAGCGAAAGCCCTTCTCGTGCGAAATGGCGATGTGCCTGTGTATGTCGAATACGGGCAGGCGCAATTAGGCATCGTTGGTTATGACGTGCTGAAGGAAAAAGCGCCCAATGTTGCGCATCTGATTGATTTGGGATTTGGCGGCTGCCGAATGTCGGTGGCGGTGAAAGCGGAAAGTCCTTATCGATCGTCGTTAGAATTGCCCCTGCATGGTCGAGTCGCGTCTAAATTTGTCCATTGTGCGCGGGAATATTTTGAGAATTTAGATTTACCTGTTGAAATTGTGCCACTGTACGGATCTGTGGAATTAGGTCCAATTACAGGCATGTCAGAAGCGATCGTGGATTTGGTCGCCACCGGAAATACCTTACGTGAGAATGGCTTAATCGAAATCGATGTCTTATTCCATAGCACCGCTCGTCTGATCGCTCATCCGCTTAGCTATCGACTGGACAGCGACAATATCAGTCAGCATATCCAGAATATTCGTCACCAAATTGCATCTCCTGTATGAATTCTTCTCGCTCTAAAGAGACTGATTGGCGCTTATTTATGCGTCTCGCTCCGTACGCTCGTCGAAATCTGAAATTATTGCTGTTGTCGATGGTGTTTCTTGTGCCATCTGCGATCGCAAGTACTGTGCAGCCGATTTTGATCGGGAAAGCTGTTTCTCTGCTCAAACGCGAGCCTTCTGCATTTGATGCGCCCTTCGGCTTTTTGCGCGATCTCTCGCTGAGTCAAGGGCTGAATGCATTGGCAATGTTGTTATTGACGACGATCGTATTTCGATTGATTTTCGATGCGTCTCAAGGCTTTCTCGTTCAGAATGTGGGTCAGCGAATTACCGCTAACATTCGCAATGATTTGTTTGATCATGTGACTTCTTTAGCGGTGCGATTTTTCGATCGCACTCCTGTGGGCAAGTTGATCACCCGCTTAACCAGTGATGTCGAAGCGTTGGGCGAAGTATTTTCGACTGGAGCGATCGGGGTTGTCGGTGACTTGTTCACGATGCTGACGATCACGGTGACGATGTTTCTGATTCAGTGGCAGCTTGCGTTACTGCTCATTTTCATGCTGATTCCGGTCACAGGATTGATCGTTTACTTTCAGCAGCAGTATCGCAAATCGAACTATCGCGCCCGTGAGGAACTCTCTGATCTCAACTCGATGCTCCAAGAGAACATTACGGGGATTGGGGTCGTTCAATTGTTCAGACGTGAGCAGTTTAATAGCCAACTGTTTCGGGAAGTCAATCAGCGCTACATCAAAGAAGTCGATCGCACTATCTTTTTCGATTCTGCGGTATCGGCGACCTTGGAATGGATTTCACTTGTGGCGATCGCAGGTGTGCTCGGTGTTGGGGGATGGCTGGTCACAGGCGGGAATTTGAACTTTGGCGTGTTGTCTACGTTCATCTTGTTTGCTCAACGCTTGTTTGACCCGTTGCGGCAGTTTGCGGAGAAATTTACCGCGATTCAGGCTGGCTTTACCGCAGTTGAGCGAGTGAGTGAAATTCTCAATGAGCCGATCGAGATTCGTGATCCAGCAAATGGTCAGATTCCTCCTTCCTCGCAAGCGGGCGAGATTCGCTTCGAGAATGTCTCGTTTGCTTACAAAGCAGATGAATTCGTTTTACACAATCTCGACTTTACGATTCGTCCGGGTGAACAAGTTGCTTTAGTCGGTCCAACTGGAGCCGGAAAGAGTTCGATCATTCGGTTACTCAGTCGTCTATACGAACCGACGAGCGGCAGAATTCTACTCGATGGGGTGGATATTCGAGACTTGCCTCAAGCCGAACTGCGTCGTCGCATGGCGATTATTTTGCAAGATGGCTTCATCTTTGCTGGCGATGTCAAAAGCAACATTACTTTGGGTGAGTCGTATAGCTTTGAGCAAATTCGCTCTGCTGCTGAACGAACAAATGTCGATCGCTTAATCGAACAATTGCCGCAAGGCTACAATACTGCGCTGCGAGAACGCGGCACAAACCTTTCTGGTGGACAGAAACAACTGCTAGCCTTTGCGCGCGCAGCGATTCGCGATCCGAAAATTCTGGTTTTAGACGAAGCTACCGCCAGCTTAGATGTGGGCACAGAAGCTTTGATTCAAGAGGCATTAGAACATCTGCTAGAAAATCGGACGGCGATTATTATTGCGCACAGGCTTTCAACGATTCGCAATGTCGATCGTATTCTCGTGCTCAAGCGAGGACAGTTGATCGAATCTGGAACCCACGAGGAACTGCTGAATCTCGGCGGACTCTACGCCAGTCTCTATCATTTGCAAATGCTTGAGAGTTAGTATTCCTCTTTTTTTGGAGTAGCAGCAGTTCTAGCGGAGCTAATGTTCTCCGCTAGAACTGCTGCACGATCGCTTTTTTCCAAAAAGGGTTTACAAACCGAAATTTATGGGGCAGAATTTATAACAAGCGTTCGATATAAATCCATGACTCAGTTTCCATCAAGGTTCCTCTTACGGTTAGACGATAGAATATATCGATCATTCGATATCCCAATTCGCCTGTATGCCGAAAATTGTTGACCACGATCGCTATCGCAAGGAACTGATTTTTAAATCGTTTGATCTGTTTGCTGAGAAAGGATACGCCGCGATTACGATGCGGCAGATCGCCCAAGGCTTAGGAGTTTCGACTGGAACGCTGTATCACTACTTTCCGAGTAAGGAGGCATTGTTTGAGCAATTAATCCAAGAACTGACTGAGGTGGATATTCTCAATTTTTCGACTCGATTAAAAGGCAAAAACCTAGTCGAACAGACTCAAGCAGGTTTTGCACTGTTTGAGGAGCATCGAGACTACTTTCTGAAACAGACATTGCTGATGACAGATTTTTACCAACATCAGAAACGAGAGGGAAAAGAAGTCAGTGAAGTCTTCAGAAGAATCTGTGATCAAGCTGAAAAAACGATGTCTGCAATGCTTGGAATTGATGATCCACAGATTCTGATTTTTATGATGAGCTTAGTCGATGGATTATTGCTCCAAGACCTTTACGGGCATCGCAAGATTGATTACCAAGCTCAAGCAAAATTACTTGCTGAAATGCTAACGCTGTACTTAGAGAAACACAAACCGAAAACATCATGAGTCTGGATCTCTTTCTGAAACCGAAAAATCGTCTCTGGAGCGGCATTGCGATCGCAACCTTGATCACAGGTGGAACATCGTTTTATGTCGTCTCTCAATTCAGTCCTAAGCCTGCGATACAATCTGCTGAAACCGCTCCGACTGTGACCCGAATTGCTGCGTTGGGACGACTAGAACCTGGCTCTGAAGTGATTCGATTGTCGGCTCCGATCTCGTTAGATGGCGATCGCATTTCTGAGCTATTTGTAAAACAAGGCGATCGGGTTCAGAAAGGTCAAGTGATAGCTGTTTTAGACTCGCGGGATCGATTGCAGGATGCACTCTTACAAGCTCGCGAACAAGTTCAGGTCGCACAGGCGAAACTTGCTCAAGTTCGAGCAGGCGCAAAGACTGGAGAGATTGAAGCGCAGCAAGCAACGATTGAACGACTCCAAGCTGATCGACAAGGTGAAATCGCAGCTCAGACCGCAGAAATTAATCGCTGGCAATCTGAGGTGAGGACAGCTCAAGCAGAATTCGATCGCTTTAATTCACTCTACAAACAAGGTGCGATCGCGGCTTCTAACTTAGACAGTAAACGCCTTGCACTCGATACTGCTCAATCTCAATTGAGGCAAGCTCAAGCCAAGCAGAATCAAGCTGCAAATTCACTCGAAGCACAGTTAAGTGAAGCGAGAGCTACTTTAAGTCGGATTACAGAAGTTCGTCCGGTCGATGTTCAGACGGTTGCAACTGAAGTAAATAGCGCGATCGCTGCCGTAAAACGAGCTGAAACTGAACTCGAACAAGCTTACATTCGCGCACCGATGGCAGGACAGGTTCTCAAAATTCATACTCGTGCAGGTGAAAAAATTAGCGAATCTGGGATTGCAGATTTAGCTCAGAATGATCAAATGGTGGCTGTAGCTGAAGTGTATCAAAGTGACATTGCCAATGTGAAAGTTGGACAGCGAGCGACGATTACTGGACAAGCATTTGAAGGAGAGCTACAGGGAACAGTTTCAGAGATTGGATTGCAGGTGAATCAGCAGCAAGTCTTTAGTAACCAGCCAGGAGAAAACCTCGATCGACGAGTGATTGATGTGAAAATTCGCCTAAATCCAGTAGCAAGCCGAAAAGTTTCCAGCCTGACGAATTTACAAGTTCAGACTTCGATTCTGCTGAACTAATGGATAACGAACGTTCGATTTAAGGAGTGAGAGATGGACATTGTTAAACTAAAGCCTTCAGATTTTGCGATCGCATCGGATCAGCTTTCAGCGGCATTTGATCAAGATCCGCTAGTCGGTTACTTCTTACCTGAAGAAGCATCTGCAAGGTTAAATGCACTCAAGCACATAGCTCAAGCTTTGTTGAACTATGGTCAGCCTTACAATCAAATTTATACAACTGCTGAAACGCCAAGAGGTGCTGCGGTTTGGCTTCCCCCAGAAGCCTCTCAGTTTACTTTATCGAAGGGGTGGCAGGCAGTGATATCAGGATTGATCACTGTTCCGCTTTATATCCGTTGGGATCGAATTGGAGATTTGCTTTCCTTCGTTGGGACAGAGATCCGATTACAGAACAAGAATGCTCCAGAACCACACTGGCACTTAACTCTGCTCGGAGTATCGCCAGAATACCAGGGTCAAGGAATTGGCGCAAAGCTCCTTCAACCTGTACTTCAAGAGGCCGATCGCACAAAAATGCCTTGCTATCTAGAAACTTCAACCTCAGGTGGAGTGAGATTCTACCAGCGCCAAGGATTTGAGATTGCATATCAAGGAACCTTTGCAGGGCGCGAATATTGGGCAATGAAACGCAATCCTCAGAACTAAATGGATCCATGGATACATTGAAAGTCTACCTAGAACAGATTGGTCGCATTCCTCGTCTGACTCCAGAACAAGAGATCGAGTTAGGTCGGCAAGTTCAAGGTCTACAAAAGCTCTATGAAGTTCGACAATCTACGCTTGAACAGTGGGAAAAAGCAGTCAATCTATCCCATGAAGAGTTACAAAGCGCGATCGCGCGTGGAGAACATGCCAAACGCCAAATGATCGAAGCGAATCTGCGTTTAGTCGTTTCGATTGCCCAGACTTATCAGAATCGTGGTTTGGATTTGTCAGATCTGATTCAGGAAGGGAATTTGGGATTGCAGCGCAGTGTTGAGAAATTCGATCCGTCTAAGGGTTATAGATTTTCAACTTATGCGTATTGGTGGATTCGACAAGCGATGAGCCGAGCGATCGCGCTCAAAAGTAGAACGATCCGAATTCCAACGCATTTGACTGAGAAGTTGAATTTGATTCAGAAAACTCAGCGATCGCTGTCTCAAACTCTCGGCAGAACTGCAACGATCTCAGAAATTGCTCAAGCATTGTCTTCTGATGCAACAGAGATTCGAGAAACATTGTTATCCGTTCATCGCTCTGTCTCGTTAGATTTGCCCGTTGGCAGAGATCAAGACACAAAGTTAGGTGAGTTGTTGCCAGATGAAGGAGAGATGTTAGAGGAGAAAGTAACACGATCGCTGCTTCGAGAAGATTTATTCAATCTACTAGGATTGTTGCCTGCTAATCAACGTCAAGTCATGACTTTAAGATTTGGCTTAGAAGATGGGGAAGCTCTGAGCTTATCTCAAGCGAGCCGGAAGATGAATTGTAGTCGAGAAACGGTTCGCTTGTTAGAGAAAGCAGCAATGAAGACTTTGCAGCAGTATAAGGTGCGATTGCAGGAATATGTTGCGGTCTAAAAGTTCAACGTGAATTCAAATCTGGAGTATTTCTGATGCAATTTCTAGGGATTGGAGTTTTCATCTGGTTGACTGCCACGATCGCGTTTCGTCTAATCGGTCAATTTCTACTCGATCCGACGAATCTTGTACTCTCGATCGGTTTATTTCTAGCAACTGCTTTAGTCATGTTCGTTGTAATGACCGCTGTTTATCTTTGGCGGCAAGTCAAACTGCTCGATCGGCCAAAAGCCGCAATGCTCGTTGCTCTACCGGGAATGCTACTAGATGTTGGAAGTGTTTTGTCCTTTCCGACAGTCTTCCCGAACATTGATCCCAATGCAAATATTCTGTTTGCAGGACTGATGTTATGGGGGTATGCATCGATTCTGATCACCGGATTTTTACCTGAACAATGAGCAGCAAATCTTTTTCAATCTGGAGTCGTTTTCTACGGTTAAAACTTTCGCCGTGGTTGACTTTGATGCGATCGAGTTACCGAGCAATTCGAGGCTGCCCCCGAGGACAATCCCGCTGGATGATGGCGATCGCAAAACTCAATCTACTCCCTATCTATGATTTGCTGGACGATTTGATTCGTTATCCACCGTACTAAGGAAGCTTGATATGGCTCGTAAAACACCGCTGGCATGGTTCCAGTTGATGAAAGAGAAAGCCCGCTTAGTCGTCGCGATCGCGGGAATCGGGTTTGCTGACATGCTGATGTTTATGCAACTCGGCTTTCAAGATTCGCTCTACGATAGCGCTACTGTGCCGCATCGCATGTTGCAAGCAGATTTGGTGATCATTGATCCAAGGTTCAAGAGCTTAGCAGCATTTACACCTTTTTCTCGCGAACGCCTTTATCAGACGAAAAGTAGCGATCGCGTTCAATCAGTGAGTTCTATCCGAATTGCGATGGGACAGTGGAAAAATCCTGAAACTCGCTTAACTCGAAGCATTCTCATTTGGGGAATTGAACCGGATGCACCGAGTTTTAAGCTCTCCGGATTGCAAGAGAATTTAGAACCGCTGAAGTTACTCAACAATGTGGTCTTTGATCGAGTAGGTCGTCCTGAATTTGGCGCGATCGCAGATACGTTTCAAAAACAAGGTAGTGTCTCAACGGAATTGAATCAACAATTGATCAATGTCAGTGGACTGGTCACGATGGGCGCATCTTTTACTGCTGATGGCAATGTGTTCATGAGCGATTCAACTTTCTTGAGGCTGTACCGCGATCGCCAAGCAAGCGACATCGACATTGGGCTGATTCAACTCAAACCGAACTCAGATGTCAAAGCCGTTCAAGCTCAACTCAGTGCAAGTTTGCCAGATGTAAAAGTTCTCACGCCTGAAGAGTTTGCAGGCATTGAACGCAACTACTGGGAAAGCCAAGGAACAATTGGCTTTATTTTTGGAATTGGTGTGATTGTTGGATTCATTGTTGGCACAGTGATTGTTTATCAGATTCTCTATACAGATGTTGCAAATCACTTGCCTGAGTATGCCACGTTAAAAGCAATGGGATATAGCGATCGCTTTCTTCTGAATATTCTGCTGCAAGAAGCTCTAATTTTAGCGGTTCTCGGCTTTATTCCAGGCTTTGCGGTTGCAGTTGGGCTTTATCAAATTACTTATGCTGCAACGTTGTTACCGATCGCAATGACAGCAAATCGGGCCATTACGGTCTTTGTTCTAACTGTTGTGATGTGCTCCATTTCGGGCGCGATCGCCATGCGAAAACTTCAAGCTGCTGATCCTGCGGATATTTTCTAATGATGCAACCTGTTATTTCTGTTCAAAATCTCAACCATTACTTTGGTCAAGGTCAATTGAGAAAACAAGTCTTATTCGATGTCAGTCTGAATATTCATGCAGGCGAGATCGTGATTATGACGGGACCTTCTGGCTCTGGAAAAACAACGCTACTAACGCTCTTAGGTGGATTGCGATCGGCGCAGGAAGGAAGCTTAACGATTCTGGATCAAGAAATTCGAGGCGCGACCAAGCAACAACTGACCCAGCTTCGTAAAAATATCGGCTATATCTTCCAGGCACACAATTTAATGACATTCTTAACCGCAAAACAGAATGTCAGAATGTCTCTGGAACTGCACGATCGCTATCTCAATCAAGATCTAGATGCAATGGCAGTTTCAATGCTCGAAGCTGTTGGACTTGGGCATCGAGCAAATTACTATCCAGATGGACTCTCTGGAGGTCAGAAACAGCGAGTTGCGATCGCGCGAGCTTTAATTAGTCACCCTAAAATTGTTCTCGCAGACGAACCGACTGCTGCACTCGATAAACAATCGGGTCGAGATGTCGTTGAACTCATGCAGAAGCTCGCAAAAGAGCAGCATTGCACGATTTTATTAGTAACCCATGACAATCGGATTTTAGATATCGCGGATCGCATTGTTTATATGGAAGACGGGCGATTGGTCAGTGATGGAAAAAGTGCGATCGCTGCCGTAAAGTAACGTCAAATGCGATCGCACCCCAATGGATCAAGTATCTTATGACTTTGGTGGTCCGGCGGTCACAATGATCAATTGCTCTGGTCGAATCAGTTCTTGAGCAGCCTGATTGACCTGAGCCTGCGTCACCGATTCGATTTGATTCGGAAATTGACGCAACTCAGCCGGGTTTAAGCCATAAGTCTCATTCATCAAAATTTCACTGGCAAGCTGATCCGGATTCGCTAAATCAACCGGATAGCTACTGGTGATCGATCGCTGAGCAGTCAATACCTCAACTGTACTGACTCCCTTTTCTCGAACTTGCTCTAAGAGCTTCACCGTACTTGCGATCGCTTTATCTGCATCTTCTGGAGCAGTCTGCATCGAAATCACAAATGGACCCGGACGATTTCCCGCTTGGAAGTAACTGTAAATTCCATAAGTTAATCCTTGTCGATCGCGCACCTCAGCCCCTAAACGGCTCGATAGCGTATCGCCTCCTAGTACCTGATTCACAATCGAGGCATTGTAGAATCGTGCATCTCGTCGATCGATTCCGGCTGATCCAATCAGCGTGACAGATTGTGTCTTACCCGGAATCGGCGCATAACGACGCACGACAGAGCTAGGAGTAGGCAAGGGTGGATAGGTCAAAGCTGGTGCGGCTCCAGAAGCTTTCCATCCGCCCAGTTCTTTCTCAACTAGGGTTTTCACATCCGCGAGATCGAAGTCACCCACTAAAGACAGAATCATTCGATCGGGTCGATAGTGTGTTTGGTAGAAGTTCAAGACATCTTGGCGCTGAATTGCTTTTAGACTCGTTTCGGTTGGGAAACTGTGGAACGGATGATTTTCGGGATAGACTGTCTGCTGAAAAACTCGACGAGCTAGAACTGCCGGATTGTCCAGTTGCACTTTGAGCGCCGAGAGAGCGCGATTTCGAGCCAGTTCAAGTTCTCGATCGGGAAATGTTGCATTTTGGGCAACGTCTGCCAACGTTTGAACTAAAACGGGGAGATGTTCGCTGAGTGCGCTTGCGTTGACTAACACGCTCTCACGATTGGTTTCAATTCCAAGCTCAATGCCTCGATCTTCTAGCGTTTTCGCTAACGTTAGCGCATCTTTGGTCTGGGTTCCATTCGTTAAGTTATCAGCAGTCAGCTTGGCGATTCCCGCTTTTGCACTTGAGTCAAATTCGGAACCTGCTTGCATAGAAGCAGCGAGCGAAACGGTTGGAGTACTGCTATCTTGCATCAATAGCAGGCGCAATCCATTCGGCAAGACATAGCGTTCTGGTAGCGCTTGCGTGGTGCGATCGCTCTTTTGCACGGCAGGCAAATACTTGGCAACTTGAGCCGGATCAACAGGCGCACCTAGGTTAAATTTCTCAGTCGTCTGACCTGAATTCGCTGCATTTCCTGCTTTTGCATCAATCGTTGTCGGTTGGAAAAAGCCAATCGTCGATTTTTCAGGGGCGAAATATGTTTTAGCAACGCGTTGCAGATCAGCTGCAGATACACGATCGACGGCGGCTAAAAAGCGATCGGTATATTTGTAATCGCCTGTCGTCGTCTGATCATCCCCAAGCTGAAAGGCTTGGCGAGTAATATCGCGATTTTTGAGCAGAATTGAAGACTTTAGCTGTGTTTTAGCGCGGGTCAGTTCTTCTTGGGTAACGCCTTGCGATCGCACATTAGATAGTACTTTCTCGATCGCGGCGCTGATTTTATTCAAATCTTGATCCGGCGCAGCAGTTGCAGAAAGGTCGTACCATCCCCCCGAAATCATATTCGCTGGATAACCGCTAAACCCGCTGACCAAGCCCGTTTCAACCAATGCCTGATACAGTCGAGAACTCCGACCCTGAGTCAAGACTAAATCCAACACATGCAATGCAGGTACATCGGGATGGGTTGCTTTGGGTAAAGGATAGACTGAGTTCAACAAGGGCGCGCTACCCGGTTCGCGAAGCACAATCGGTTGGGCTGGTTTTACAGGTTTTGCAACAGGCTGAGCTTGTTGCTGAACAGGTTGCTTTTCTTTTTTCGGAACTTTGCCAAAGGAGTCTTTGACCGCTTGCAAAGTCGGCTCTGTTTTGAAATCTCCGACAATGATTACAGTCGCATTTTCAGGGCTGTAGTAATTGCTGTAGTAGCTACGAACTTGTTCAATGCTAAACTTTTCGACATCTGCTTTTGTACCGCCCACAGGCAGTCCATAAGGAGAATTTGGGAAAGCAGCCCGCATCACCGCTCGACTTAATCGATAGTTCGGGCTATTCTCGTTACCTTGCAATTCTGAAATGACCACTCGCTTTTCACTGGTCAGCGAATCTGCGGTGATCAAAGCATTCTGCATCCGGTCAGCTTCGAGCACTAGCAGCGATCGCAATTTGTCCCGCTCAACGGTTCCGAAATATGCAGTCTGATCGTAGCTCGTAAACGCATTCGATTGACTGCCCAAGGCATTGAACAGGCGACCGAATTGAATCGGTCGATCGCTCGTTCCTTTAAACATCAAATGTTCTAATTGATGTGCAATCCCATTTACACCTGTTGCTTCATCTCGTGAGCCAATGCGATACCAAACTTGCACGGTTACCACAGGAGCCGTCGGAACTTCTTTCGTCAACACGGTCAAGCCATTGTCGAGGACTGTCTTACGAACTTCATCGGTCGTCGTCATGGCAACGATCGCAGGAGAACTCGCCCACGCTTCTAATTTGCCAAAGAGGGCGGAATTAGACAGCAGAACAATGCCGAGGCAAAGTGTAAACAGCCCACTAAAAAGGCGATGGTGTCGAAAGAATTTCAGGAAAGACATAAGTTAATAAGTAAAGCGCCGACAGAAAAAATTCGGCTTGTGAAATTTAGACCTGATATTGTCAGGTAAGTTCCATTTACTCTAACGTCTCTTAATTTAGATCGACTGCTCTAATTTGTGAATGGCGATTGTGCTCTCGCTTACATTTGGGAGGTGCGTGGTTTAAGGTAGGATGAATTTATGTCTACTACACTCATTTCTGGAGTGCCGCATGTCTATGACTTGACGGCTCCGACTTCCCACTCCGAAACGCTGGTCTTTGTTCACGGTTGGATGCTCAGCCGAAATTATTGGCAACCTTTGATTGATCAGATGTCAGTTGATTATCAATGTCTGTCTTATGATTTGCGTGGCTTTGGTGAGTCTCAGCCCTATCGAGATAGTGTCACCTTGCCAGAGGTTCAATCCTCCGGAAACCTTGCTGTTGCGGTAAAGCCTCAAGTGACGCAATACAGTCTCTTATCGTATGCAAGAGATCTAGGCATGTTGCTCAGAGAGTTGCAGATTTCTAAGGCATGGTTGATCGGGCATTCGTTAGGAGGATGTGTGGCACTGTGGGCAGCAGATCAAATGCCCGAACAAGTTCAAGGCGTGATCTGCTTGAATTCAGGGGGCGGAATTTATTTGAAGGAAGCCTTTGAGCGGTTTCGATCGGCCGGGCAGCAAATGGTCAAATTTCGTCCAAAATGGTTGCCGCAGTTACCGGGATTAGATTTAGTATTCACGCGCGCAAATGTGGTACAGGCGATTGATCGATCGTGGGGTCGCCAGCGGTTGATTGATTTTGTCAAGGCTGATCCAGACGCTGCTGTTGGCACGTTGCTCGATTCGACGACAGAAGCCGAGGTGCATCGATTGCCGCAAGTTGTAGCACGCTTATCACAGCCTGTCTATTTTGTGGCAGGGACGAAGGATACGGTGATGGAGCCGAAATATGTTCGTCATCTTGCTAGTTTTCATCCGCGATTTGGCAGCGATGCGGACAATGTGCTAGAGATTGCCGATTGTGGACATTTATCGATGTTGGAAAAAACGGATGTTGTCGAGGCTCATATTCGTCGTATTTTGCGATCGTAAGTTCAACCAAGCAGAAATAGTTCTCAACGGTCTGCTCAAGGCTCAGATTCTCGCAAGCTAGGCGAAATGGGCAACGTTTATTCTTTGATCAAAGTGATAGTAGCTGCGATTCTTGTGATATATTGCTCCGCGGTGGGAGTGATTTTGTTACGAAGAATTTAAGTAAAAGCTACGTGAGCAAGATGCAAAGATCCGAAGAAAAAGCCCTGACTCGAATTCAAAAAGTAATCAAAAACACTGCTTTAGCTGTCAGTATTAGTCTGGGAGTCTGGAGCCAGTCTGAAGTTGCCACTGCCCAAACTTCGTTGTCCGATGCACCATTAAATTTTGCGGTGCGATCAACTTCTAGATTCTGCCGAAGCAATTTAGAATCTGCGATCGACGCTATTGTGAAAAATCCAAGATTTCGCAATGCTCGCTGGGGCATTCTGATTAAGCCGATCGAAACGCCTGCAATTCTCTACCAGTACAATCCGAATAGTTCACTTATTCCTGCCTCGAATGTCAAATTGCTGACGACCGCTGCCGCGCTGAAAATTGCTAGCACCAACAATCCTCAAACGATACCGTCTTTTAGTAACTGGGTGACTGAGGTCAATCGCTATAGCGATAACAATCGAGCAGATGCGCTGCGCCGTCGTATTGGAGGACAAGCTGCCATCAGAAATGCATTAGAACTGCTAGGAGTGAATGCCCAGAGCTATGCGCAAGTTGATGGTTCGGGACTCTCTCGCAATAATCGGGCAACGCCATCTGCTCTCGTTGCTCTCTTGGAAGGGATGTTTACGAATGATTCAAGTGGACTATTTTATCGATCTTTAGCTGTTGCCGGAGTGAATGGAACACTCCAAAATCGCTTTCGCAATACTCCTGTTCAAGGTCAATTTCATGGCAAGACTGGAACCTTGCGAGGAGTCAGGGCATTGTCTGGATATTTAGACAACCCGAACTATGGCACGATCGCGCTGAGTATTGTGGTCAATCAACCTGGGCAGTCAGGACAAGTCCTCGTCCAAGCAATCGACCAAATTGTGCTGAAAACGGCTCAAGTCGATCGCTGTGATTAGCCTGCGAATTCCGTGCTGAGGTGTATTGTGTGAGATCCTATTGATCAGGTGCTCGCACAAACTTCTCTTAAACTATGCCGCATACGATCGCTAAAATCTTGAAATTCTCCTTGATTGTTCTCCTCATTGCTGGAATGATTTGGGGAATCAATCAAATTGGTGTCGATCAACTCCGAACAGAAGTACAACGCTTTGGCGTATGGAGTCCGATTGTGTTACTTGGACTGCGGTTTGTCAGCATCGTGATTCCAATTCTTCCAGGGACGTTGTATGCGCTGCTCGCTGGCGGTCTGTTTGGATTTGGAGTGGGGTTAGCGACGATCGTTGTCGCCGATCTCCTTGCTTGTGTGCTGAATTTTTACCTAGCACGTCGCTATGGTCGATCTCTTGTCCAAAAGCTGGTGGGCGCAAAATTTATGGAGCGCGTCGATCGGTTTAGCCAAAAGCATCTAGAGAAGAATTTCTTCTTAGCCACGGGCTTTATGATGGGCGGTGGTTTTGATTTTGTCGCGTATGGGATTGGCTTAACTCAGATGCGATGGAAAAAATTCCTAGCATCTTTGGGGCTGAGCTTGATTGTTGCCAAGCCTCCAACAGTTGCTTTGGGTGCAGGATTATTTGATGGCGGTCAAGCAGTAATCGGAATCGCAGTTATCAGTTGCTTTGCACTCGCGGTCGTCACTGCACTTTTGAATCGGCAAGCAGACAGTTCATCGACAGAATAAAGACGTTGAATGATGAACATGGTGAAAAATCGAATATCTCAATCTTTGACGAATCAACAAGTTGAAGCACTACTATCAGACTCTAACTATAACCAGAATGTGGAACTCAGTGAGCGTTATGGTGGCGAAGTTTATCAATTGCAAGATAAACGAATTTTAGCAATTACAAATGGAGTATGCCGTAGTCGAATCTACCCTTCAATTGACATTTTTACTACTTCTCTAATCGATTTAGAAAGTGAGTGGCAAGGTGATGAAAAAAAGCCAGCCTTTCTGCCTCTTAAGAAGGCTCGTAAACTTCTAGAACGCAACTCAGGATGGAGCCAGAATCAAGATTTAGAAGAGCAGGCTAGAATAAAATTCTCTGAAATTTATGAACATGATGATGGGCAAATTCTTACGTTTCCTAGTGCACAAATTCTTAAGCAACCGTTCTCCAAACTGAAGGGAGCACTGCTGTATTCCTCTTTAGAATGCTACCAAGCACAGTACGAATTCCGGTCTAAACATATGCTTGCAGGTCTACTGCCACAGCAAAACAAATTCATTGAAGCTATTCCTAAACTTTGTACTAAACTCGGCACTCAGCTAGCAATTCCAGAGCAATATCTCGATAAGAGCGAAGCAAGTCTTAAGCACGTTGAATGGGCAATCAAACGGCATGGTAAGCGGAATTGCTTAAACTCTGAAGTTTTTCCATCTCTTCTTGCGTACATTGGAGAAGTTATCTGTCATGAAACCCATATAAGTTGGAAAATGAACCTACGAGAGGGGGAAATCTGGGAACCCTGGCTAGTTGCTTCTGATGGTTGTAAGTATGAGTTTTTTGTGGATTTGTACAAACAATTAGACAGTGAAGCTCTGCAAATCCGCACAACTGTAGAATGTCTTATTGATGCAATTAGAAGCAATAGTCGTTTTGACAACTTAGACTACCCATCTGATGATTACCAATTTCTTGATGGTGATGACGATGATTTAGGCATTGGTCTAGATTAACGATAAGAAAAGAACTCCAGGCTTGATTAAAACTTGGAGTTCTGTAGCTGCTCGAAACTTTAAAGATTCAGGTCAGGAGAATAGGGTGAAGATCTGAAATGATAGTTGCTACTCCCCACTCCCCACCCCGCAACATGAATGCGATCGACGATTACTCATCCGACTCAAAATGCGAGTCCAAGAAATTCAGCGCATGATTCCGCAGTTCATAGTAAGCAGGCGAATTGCGAATCTTCGCTCGATCGCGGGGATGCTCAAACGGGACTTCTAGAATCTCTCCGATCGTAGCTTCAGGTCCATTCGTCATCAGCACAATGCGATCGCTCATATAAATCGCCTCATCGACATCATGCGTAATCATCATCACCGCTTGCCGATGCTGCTCCCAAATTTCTAGTACCTGTCGCTGTAATTTACTCTTCGTCAACGCATCCAAGGCTCCAAACGGCTCATCCATCAGCAGCATTTTTGGGCGGATTGCTAATGCTCTCGCAATCCCGACTCGCTGCTTCATGCCGCCTGAAATCTCATCCGGATACTTATCCGCCGCAGCATTGAGATTCACCATGGCAATGTGTTCATTGACAACCTGTTTTTTCTCAGCCGCAGACAAGCCTCGCGACACTTCATCGACAGCTAAGCGAATGTTCTGTCGAACGGTTAACCAAGGCAGCAATGAATAGTTCTGAAACACCATCATTCTTTCTGCTCCGGGTTTGCGAATTTCTCGCCCTTCGAGTAAAACGGAACCTGAAGTCGATCGCTCTAGTCCCGCCACAATTTTTAGCAACGTAGACTTCCCACAGCCCGAATGCCCAATAATCGAGATATATTCGCGCTCCCCGATCGTTAAATTGACATCTTTGAGAATCACAGTTTCGCGATCGCCGTTTTTATACGATTTAGAAAGCTGCTGAATTTCAAGAAATGCTGGTGCATATGACATCCCAAACTCAGGCTTTGGCGCATTGAGCATGTTGAATTTTGTCATGAAGAACTCCTTCTAAAATACTCGTTAACTACGAAAAATAAACCTAGGAAAAATAGACTTTTGTAGCTTGCCTCGCCCGAATCTCGAAACTGTTGAGATACCCGACTGGATCGCTTGGGTCAAACGCTTTCTTGTCGATAAATGCTGCTGATGGCTCAACTTTGTAATCCTCAGTTGGACAAGCAATTCCCAACTCTGCTGCGACTTCGCGATAAATATCGGTGCGCCAAGATTTTGCTGCAATCTGATCCGCATCTTTCGGAATTTCTTTGATTTGTCCCCATCTCGCTGCTTGGGTCATCAGCCATAAACTGCGCGATTGCCACATAAAAGTAGAATGCTCATCTTTGACGTGAGGCACATCTTTCGGCATGTCGAAGAACATGGTTGTCGAATCTGATTTCACGGTTCGATTTTTGCCATCAAATCCGCCGTAGTTGTAGTCTCCTACGATCGCTGGTCGAGTAAATTTCACATTTGCTCCGGTATACGATCGTGCTGAAATAATCTGAGCGACTTCTTCTCGATTTTGATCACAGTAGCGACAGGCTTCGATCATCGCTTTGAGTAATGCCCGATAAGTTTTGGGATTCTCATCAATAAAAGATTGCATGACCGCAAGTAAGCGATCGGGATGTCCATTCCAGATCTCTCGTCCTTGAGCAAAAGTAAACCCGATGCCTTCATTCCCTGAAATTGCCCGTGTATTCCAGGGTTCAGCGACCATGTAACCTTGCATTGCGCCAATCCGCACATTCGTCACCATCTGGGGTGGGGGCACAATAATCACTCGAAACTCTTTGAGTGGATTGACTCCTGCTGCTGCAGCAACGTAGCGCACAAAGTACTCGTAGATTGAAGAACTGAGGACGACTGCCCAGACTCGTTGCTCTGAAGGTAAGTTATCAAAGTACTGTCGAAAGTCTTGCCCAAACGTGTCTAAGTTGCCGTTGTATGCTGACCAAGGACGCAATCCTGACTCCCACATTGCGCGATTCATCGTCATCGCATTTCCGTGATGATGAATGGTCATGCCAGCACACATCGGAGCATGGCGCGCGCCTTCTGCTCCAACTCGCGCATTTGTAACTGCTCCGGCAACGACGGGAGCCGCATCTAAGCGACCGAAGATTAAGCCATCTCGTGAGGTCGCCCAACTGGCTTCACGGCTCAATTGTACATTCAAGCCATATTTGCGAAAAAAGCCTTTTTCCCAAGCGATCGCAAATGGTGCACAGTCATTGACTGGAACATAGCCGATCGTCAAATTCGGTTTCTCTAACTCGCTCGATTGAATCACAGGAGTAACTGACATTGCAGCCTCAGAGAGTCCTTGGGGTGCACGACTGGCATTGATCGCACATGAAGGCAGTGAAGCTGCCACAGTCGATGTTCCCGCGCCGATTAAAAATGCTCGTCTTGTCCAATTTCTCATGCTCTACTCTCTGCATTCGGAGGATGTTCAGTTGAATGTCGGGTTCGGTTTAATGGTGCTACAGTAACTTCGGCTTTAGCGTCTAAAGCTCCTAGAATCAGGGACTTTAAGTTTTGAAACCTCTAAATTTTCAAGATCTGCTAAGCCTACAAATTGCTATCAATCGTTCCTGATAGCACGCAATTCTCTAGAGAGTTTCTCGAAGCTAAACCGATCGCCGACGATGTGTTACTAGAGCTTCAAGCTGGGCTAATCCAAAATCTAATAGCAATCCTGTTAAGCCAATGACAAACACGGCTAAAAACACAGAGCTAAGATTCAATCGACTCCATTCATCCCACACAAAGAATCCGATTCCCACTCCACCAGTTAGCATTTCGACTGCCACAATCACCAGCCAAGCAATTCCCAGGCTAATTCTCAAACCTGTAAAAATGTACGGCAAGCTAGCAGGGAGCACAATCTTCAGAATCCGTCGCCACTGCGGCATTTCCAACACTCGCGACACATCAATATAATCTTTTGGGACACTCGATACGCCCAACGCAGTGTTGATAATCGTTGCCCAAAGTGAAGTAATGAAGATCACGAAAATTGCTGAAGGATCAGCCAGATTGAAAATAGAAAGCGCGATCGGTAACCACGCCAGCGGTGAAACAGGCTTAAAAATCTGAATGACTGGATTAAGCGCCATCATTGCTTTTTCAGACATGCCAATCAAAAAGCCGACTGGAATCGCAACCAATGCGCCCAAGGTAAATCCGATCAATACCCGTCGCAAACTCGCAAGTAAGAGCCACCCTAATCCCAAGTCTCCGGGACCTCGACGATAAAACGGATGCAGAATGTAATCCAAATTCGCCACCAATGCTTCAGGAGGCGTTGGAATCAATTCAGGTTTGGCAAGCGCGATCGCCCACCACAGCACAATCACACCCAAAAAGCCCAGAATCGGTAAAAAGACACGATCGCGACTAATAACTGGGCGAACCCGCCGCCCCATCGCTTGAGAAACAACAGCAAACATTGCTGCCAAATTGATTTGCAGGATCATAAGTTTAGATTCTCCAGAGCCAAACTCTCGAATGCTGACGAAGTTAGCTGACGGGCGAGGGCTGCGAGATGCCCCCCATTGGGTTACTTAGAAATAACTAAGCTCACAACAGTAAGCCCCGAATAAACTGGTTCCTCCGCTTCAGAGATTACTCTCTGAATTAAGCTGACCGACTCGAATAGGAGATACTTTACCATCGAAGTATCAAAATGAACAATCTTTCTTTAGAAGTATTTCATGATCCTCTCACAACAGAATGCATAAAAATTCTCAATCGATTGGATAGTTTATCGATCGAACACTGTGCCCCTCTCCGATCTCTAGAACTAAATCTGCCTGCTTTAGCAGGGGCGGAATGAATAATTCAGGGTGTAAGGCTTGCCAAAAGTACTCGACAAATTCATCGATTTCAGCATCACTCATTCCAGATTTACCTTGAGCGATCATTTTATGCTCAGCTTCTTTCCGCCATTGTTTACTCAGTTGATACTCTGGAACATAGAGAATCACGAAGCGATCGAGTAATTCCCACAACGGTACATAGCTCTGTAATTGCTGATTCATGGCTTGTGCGAATTGCCGATCTGCAACGATCTCGAACTCAGAAACAATCGGACGTACTCCCACAAACCATCCTTCAAAGAGAATAATATCTGCCTGTGTAATGAGTTCTGGCTCACTGCGATCACCTTCTCCTCCATGAGCCGATTTATCAAATCTGGGCAGTGAGATCGGAAACTCTCCCCGCTGAAACTGCTGTAAAACCTCAATGCCTAATTGCACATCATGCGTTCCAGGTGGTCCTCGACGAATCATTCGCGGATCACGAGTTCGCAACCGAACTCGATCGACATACGGCAAATACAAATCATCAAGTGACCAACTCACAGTCGAGTAGCCGAGCTTGTTCAGAAGTAGCACAAGGACTTTAGTTAAGGTCGTTTTTCCAGTGCCTTGCCCACCCAGAAACCCCTGAATGAGAACACGAGATTGAGCGTTGCGCCAATGTGCAATCTGAAAGGCTAAAGGTACCCAGATCTTCTTAATGGTGTCAGGGTCGGGCACAATTTCGAGTTCGTTGCAGAGTTCTACGATCGCAGCTTCGTGGATTTTAAGAAACTCGGATCGATTCCTTTCAGACTCATAATCAATATCCATAGAATCAAGTCTTTATCCGTCGCAATTCTATTATTGAATCAAAAAAACCGGGAGAATCTATCCCCCGGTCTATAACCCCTGAAATCAAACCCTAGCTCGTGCAGCGATTATTTAGCAGCAGCTTTTTGTACTTCGCTCTTTCTCGCCTTGAACTGAGTTGCCAGATTTTCTAGTTCAGAACTGCTGAAGTTATCGCGCAATGCTGCAAAGAACGTGCTTTCTTCTTGACGAACGTGATCCATGATCTCATCCATCAACTTGTTCAATGCAGACATGAACTGATCCGACATCATGTCCATTTTTTCCATCGCTTCAAGTGCGGGGAACCAGGAATTTTGCTCATCGTAAAGTTCTTGCAAGTCGCTTTCAGCATACTTACCTCGAACTGCGGGATAAGCAATTTCGTTTTCAGCGATCGCATGAGCGCGTAAGTCACTCGCCAACTGAGTGAAGAACTCTTTGCGCTTCATCTGATCTTGCGTTCCTTTGATTTCAGCAAACAGAACATTCACTTTTTGGTGATCCATCCGAATCACATCTTGAATGTTCATATCAGACTTGCCACTCGCTTGCGTGACAACACTACCTGCTACACCAGACAGTGCCGCAACCGCATCTTGAACCCGGCTCCACAGTCCTTGGTCTGCATCCATTCCGGTCAATTCCCGCACGCCCAACGTTTCGAGAACGCCTTTGAGTTGCTCTTGGTGAGCACGGTTTTCAAAGTTGACAGTATTTAGTGGAGTAATCGCCGCTTCGATATCTGCACCCACGCGCTGAGCAGCTTTGTGAATCGTGATTCCGGTCATCACTTGTTGATGTTTCATCAATTCATGTTGAAACACCTTTTCATACATGGTCAATTCGGAACCAGACATCATCTGATCCATCTTGCTGACGAATTCGCTAATCGTCTGCTTCGGTTCAGATGGCACACCATATTGAACAATCACAGTGTCCAAGATTCCCAGGTTCTTCTGGTCATCTTTCAGCATCTCTTGAAAGCGCTTGGCAATCTCAGAATCCGTCGTTGCTGAAATAAATTTCTGTTCATTAGAAATGATTAATTCTTGAACAGCTTTCATATCCGCAAGCTTCATCGCGATCGCTTTGCGTTTCGTGTCGTCTACTGTTGTAACCATAATGAGTGTTCTCCAAATTTGCTCTTATTGAGATTTCGGTATTCGTTCCAGCTTTGAGCTTCGCACAGGCATCTAGAAACAACATCATTCCCGTGGTTGACTAAAATGTTGGGTAAATCACCTTCGGGATCAGACTCTAGATACACGTAGAATCTAAAATTTCGTCTTTAGATAGTTGCCTTTTGCTCAGTTGTGCTAGACGCTTTTGAATAAGAATAAAAAATGGGATGCTTAGGCGAATCGTGCCGCTAGGACTGTTCGCACATCACGTGAGAGAAATGCTAGGAGCAAGTATCGATGTCTACTTATGATGTGGTCATAATTGGTGCAGGTCACAATGGGTTAGTCTGTGCTGCCTATTTACTTAAAGCAGGGTACAAAGTGCTTTTGCTCGAAAAGCGAACGGTTCCAGGGGGAGCCGCGACAACCGAAGAACTTCTACCCGAAGAAGCACCTGGATTTCGATTTAATCGATGTGCGATCGATCATGAATTTATCCATCTTGGTCCAGTGGTCGAAGAACTGGAGCTAGAAAAATATGGGTTGAAGTATCTTTACTGTGATCCGGTTGTCTTCTGTCCGCACCCGGATGGCACTTACTTTCTGGCACATCAGTCTGTTGAAAAAACTTGTGCTGGAATTGCTCAATATAGTGAGCGAGATGCGAGAAAGTATGCAGAGTTTGTGGATCTGTGGCAGCGGACGATTAACGCCATGATTCCGATGTTTAATGCTCCTCCTAAGTCAATTATTGATATTGCTGGAAACTATGATCTCAAGAAGATCAAAGATTTTCTATCAGTAGTTGGTTCCACGAACAAAGCACTCGATTTTGTGCGAACGATGCTTTCGAGTGCTGAGGATATTTTGCATGAGTACTTTGACACAGAAACAGTCAAAGCACCTCTAGCTCGATTAGCAGCAGAAATGAGTGTGCCGCCTTCTCAGAAGAATTTAGCGATCGGGGCAATGATGATGGCAATGCGACATCATCCAGGAATGGCACGACCGCAAGGGGGAACAGGTGCGCTGACCGCTGCTTTAGTAAAATTAGTTCAATCTCTAGGCGGGGAAATTCTCACAGATCAATCAGTGAAGCAAATTCTGATTGATGATGGAAAAGCAGTGGGTGTCAGAGTTGCAACAGGTCGGGAATATCGAGCGACTCGTGGCGTAGTTTCTAACATTGATGCGCGACGAGTATTTTTGCAGCTTGTTGATCCAAGCGATGTAGATTCAGCCGATGAACATTTGCGAGAAAGGCTCGATCGTAGAATCGTGAACAACAATGAAACGATTCTAAAAATCGATCTGGCAATGTCTGAACCCTTGAAATTTATTCATCACGATCACAAAGATGAGTATCTCATTGGTTCAGTGCTGATTGCGGATTCGGTTAAGCATGTAGAAATTGCTCATCACGATTCTTCGATCGGTAAAATTCCCGATGCTGATCCCTCGATGTACATTGTTCAACCGACGATGCTCGATCCGACGATGGCTCCTGAAGGTGGTCATACGGTGTGGATTGAATTCTTCGCGCCTTATTACGTTGAGAATGCTGAAGGAACAGGCTTGAATGGCACAGGTTGGACAGATGAATTGAAAAATAAAGTTGCCGATCGTGTCGTCGATAAGCTGGCTGACTATGCGCCTAATGTGAAAACAGCTACGATCGCTCGTGCGGTTGAAAGCCCTGCCGAGTTAGGGGAACGGCTTGGCTCTTACAAAGGTAATTACTATCACATTGATATGACCTTAGAGCAGATGGTCTTTTTCCGACCTTTGCCAGAGATTGCGAATTATAAAACCCCGATCGACAATCTTTATCTCACAGGAGCAGGAACACATCCGGGTGGGTCAATTTCGGGAATGCCGGGGCGGAATTGTGCGCGAGTGTTTCTCCATGCTCAGCAACCGTTTTTGCAGACGTTTCGGGATGCAGGCAGTTCGATCAAGTCTGTTTTTGATGGGTTGTTTCAGAAATAATTACGATCGATGGTTTGATCCTCGTGCTGGTTGATTTGATAAAACGAGTGAGCTTCTCTTTGCTGCGGTGCTTCTCTGAGCGAATTAAAGAATTAGGAATCCTGGGTGGTGCTGATGAATTAATTCTTACAATTGAGAAAAAGCTAGAGGATGATTCATGTTTGAAAAGAAGCCCCCGGGAAATCCAACTCAGTCTCAGTCGATCGGTGGAAATGTCACAGGTAGCCAAGTGCAGATGGCGCAAGCGGGTCGTGATCTGACGGCGGTTCAGCGCGGTGACTCGGACGATCAGACGCAAGGCATGACGATCGCTGAAGTGGTGCAACTGCTGGAAAAGCTAGAAACAGCGATTAAATCATCCGGGGTCGCTGAGACAGAACAAGAAGAAATGCTGGATTATCTCGACGCTGCTAAGAAAGAGGCGAAAAAAGAAGCGGCGAAGAAAAAGGAAGCGAATAAGACCCTGATTGGCGAGAATCTGAAGCAAGTGAGTGAGACGATGAAGAACTTGCAGGAGACTTCGGAGGCGGCAAAGGGTTTATGGCAGACGGGAGCAGAGATCTTGAAAGCGATCGCGCCTTGGCTTGGGGTGGCGGTGCATTTCTTTGGGATTTAAGGATTAGCGATGGCTTCTCAAGATCAAAACATCGGTGGCGATATTAACAATAGCGAGGTCGATCTCACTCAAGCAGGGCGAGATCTGAAACAGATTGCAGGCGACGATCGCAGTACGACGATCTACCAAACTTTCCTGCAAACCTTTCCGCAGCCTGGGAAAAAGTGGGACGATCGACAATCTCGCATTCTTGCCAAAATGCAGGAGGACGTGATCGCCCGGCTGGATTTTACGCTGAATGATGACGATGTTTTGATTCCGTTGCGGATGAAATCATATGGTGCAAATTCGAGTAAGGCATCGCTGAAATTGCGGCGGAAGTTGAAAACAGAAGGTCAGGAAGAAGTTGACCTGGATTTGAATGAAGCGATCGTAAAAGTCTTCTGTCGAAAAGATGTTCGCAAGAAATTGCTGATTTTGGGTGCGCCAGGAGCAGGGAAAACGACGACCCTGTTGACCTTGGCGCGAGATTTGTTGGCGGGCGCGATCGAGAATCCGGGGTCTGTGATTCCGATTATTTTTGAGTTATCGACTTGGAAGACGGGGAAGATCGAGGATTGGCTGGTGCAGCAGCTTCGATCGGGGTTTGACTTGGCGGAAGATCAGGGAAAGGCTTGGATTGACAAACAATTGCTATTGCCGCTCATGGATGGGTTAGATGAGTTGGGGATAGAGCAGCAGACGCAGTGTATTGCAGCACTAAATGAGTTTGCGAGTGGGTATCCGCATTTAGTCGTTTGTTGTCGGGTGCAAGAGTATGAGGATGCCGGAGCGAATTTGAGAGCGATGCCGGGACAGATTTGTTTGCAATCGCTGAGTGAGGCGCAGATTCAGCAATATTTACAGGAGATTGAACTGGATTCGTTGTGGCAGGCGATTCAAACTTCGGCAGAGATGCGGCAGATGTTGCAGCCAGACAAAGACGGGAATCCGGGAATTTTTCAGGTTCCGTTGCTGTTGAGTATTGCGGCTGAGGCGTATGATGGGCAGCCGTTTTCGAGCCGAGAAGAATTATATGAAGCGTTTATCCAGAAGCGATTACAGCAGGAGACGCGCGAGATTGAGCGACAATTTAGACGAAAGCAGAAGAAACAATGGGCTTATGATAATACCGAATCTGAGCCAGGCTTCAAGGAAACTCGAAAGGTGCTAGCCTGGTTTGCACAGCACTTGAAAACCCATGAGCAGATAGAGATATTAATTGAGGGAATACAGCCCCATTGGCTTGAGATAGCTCGATTGCGTTATCAATATCAACTAGTCTTTGGACTAGTATGTGTGTTATTCATGGGGTTAGTAACTGCAATAATCTATGGGCTAATCTATGGATTGGTTTATGGGTTATGGTGCGGGCTAATATTCGGTTTGCCGTTTGGGTTAGTAGTTGGTTTAGTTAATCGACAGACGGACATAACACCTATTGAGATGTTTCATATTGCAATGTCACAGAAACTTCCAAAAAAGGTGATGCGTACTTTATGGAAGTTACTGATTGATAAACCAATTAATTCTGGCTTTGTCATAACATTGAGCATACTAGTGATCGTATTACAGTCGTTAAACAAAAAGCTGCTGTTGCTCCTTGATAGACTGAGCGATATATACCGAAGAATACCAAAAGTACTGAATAAGAAGCGAATTTGGTACGCTTCTTTTAGATTGCTTATGACGTTTCTTTTTCGTCAGTTACTAATAGCGTTGATGATTCCTGCAAAACTTATCCTACGTATAACAAATGTCTCTATAGATGGACTTACCAGTGCTGCAAATAAGATTAAAAAGATCGAAAATATAGTACATGCATCTCAAAAGAAGATTCAACTACGAGCAAAACCTAATCAGGGTATCTGGAATTCAAGAGACAGCTTCTTCTTGCTTACATTCTTGGTGTGTCCAATTTTAGTTTTGTTGGTGTATCCAATTTTAGTTGTGATATACATTTCCCCAGAACTCATTCGTCAGATAGCCCAAGGGCTCGATTGGAAGGTGCTATTTTCGAGATACATATCATCATCACTATTACCGGCTAGCCTATGGCAAAGTATATTTATTAGTTTTTTATTTGGTGGTGGAGTAGTTTGTCTTCAACATTTTTGTCTTCGCCTCGTTCTCTGGCAAAACGGTATTGCTCCATGGAATATCTCAAAATTTCTAAACTATTGTACTGAACGCCGACTCTTGCAGAATCTTAGTGGACGCTACCGTTTTCTCCACCGCGAACTCCTCGACTACTTCGCCACCTTGCGAGTTTGAGCTTCACCCGAATCGAACTAAGCGATAATTGAGACATCCTAAAGCAGTCAACTCTCAAATGTCTGAACGACTTGAGCAAGCAATCTCACAATGAAAGACCTTACCGATCAGAAACAAGAAGCGATCGTCACGCTAATTCTGCAAGAAGAAGATGAATTTGAAGCGATCTCCGATCAACTTGCAGACGACTTTCAAAGTTTTGTTGGCTCAAATGTACCCCTTCTATCCGACACTGCCATCAGTCGAGTCGGTATCTATGAGGAGCATCTCTAATCTTTCTATCTCGTAACCTACTCACTCGATCGCATAATCACCCATCTGTCTAAAACTCGGCGGATGCAATCCTAAAACAATATCTTGCCGTTCGACTCCCGCCTGCATCAGCGATCGAGCAATATCGACATCAGTGCGATTCTCTTGTATCCAAACCTTGCCATTGATCAAATCGAGATGCACAATCGGCAAAAAGACCCGTTCATCTTCTCCACGCCACCCCAAATCCAGCAGTTGATAGCGATCGTGTACTGTATCAAAGACTGGAACCGTCTCAATCTCATCCTTAGAAGCGTGTAAAAACTGATTCAACACGTCAATGACGATCGCTCGATAATCATTTTTTTTCGGGCTTAAGTCGAGTGTGGCATTGGGCTGACAGGTGGCATCCATTGTCGAATCTCCTTTTCCTTAACATCAATCAATATCAGTCGAACATTGTGAGCTTGAAGACTCGCTTGAAAAAACTCATCGGTGAAATGTCGATCGTAAATGAAGCTAGGAACTGCAAGATAGGGAATTCGGGGTGATTCAATCCGCTCTAATACTAAACGATAGTGCAAATATTGCCCGATCGCCTGATGAAACTCATACACAACGCTCGGAGCAATGAAGCTTTTAACTTCTACCGCAATCTGAATATTTTCCTTCTCAGCAATCAAAAGCCGCTCTGCTGATAAATCGACCTCCAAGCGGGTCTTGCCGTATCTCAGAGTTAAGGGTGCAATCTGCACCCACCCGTCTTTAGCTAATGCCTCTCTGACAGCCTCATGAAAAATATCTTTTGCTGGCATCCTTCAGCCCTACAACTTCGGACTCCGAGTATGCCAATCCGTCGCCTGCTCATAAGCATACGCAACTTGGAAAACCTGATCCTCTCTCAACACATTGCCAATAATCTGAAGCCCGATCGGTAAACCTTGCGAATCAAATCCACAAGGCACACTCATTCCCGGCAATCCTGCCAAATTCACCGGAATCGTCATCAAGTCAATCAGATACATACTCAATGGATCTTGTGACTTATCGCCGAGCTTAAATGCAGTCGTCGGAGCCGTCGGTGAAACTAAAACATCCACTTCCTCAAACGCTTTTTCAAAATCTTGTTTGATCAGCGTTCTCACCTTCTGAGCCTTCAAATAGTACGCATCGTAATATCCAGCCGAGAGGGCATACGTGCCGATCATGATCCGGCGCTTCACCTCTGCACCAAATCCTTGCGATCGCGTTTTCGTATACATCTCCATCAAATTCTCAGCATCCTCAATCCGCGCCCCATATTTCACGCCGTCATATCGTGCCAAATTCGCCGAAGCCTCAGACGGAGCAATAATGTAATACGCTGCAATTCCATAACGGAATCGAGGGCAAGAAATTTCTTTGACTTCTGCACCTAACGCTTTGAGCTGATCGATCGCAGCATTCACCGATTTCTCGACTTCGGGATCAAGCCCTTCGCCAAACGTTTCTTTGATGACTCCAACTTTTTTCCCTTTCAAATCAGTCGTGAGAAACTGCGTGTAATCAGGAACGTCTACTTTCAAACTCGTAGAATCTTTCGGATCGTATCCCGCGATCGCATTGAGCAAAATTGCTGCATCTTCCACCGATCGCGCAAACGGGCCAATCTGATCCAACGACGACGCAAACGCCACTAATCCATATCTCGAAACCAAGCCATAAGTCGGCTTCATCCCCACAATTCCACAGAATGAAGCAGGCTGACGAATCGATCCACCCGTATCTGATCCGAGTGAAATCGGGCATTCTCCACCTGCAACTGCCGCGGCTGACCCACCAGACGACCCGCCCGGAACCCGTGAAATATCCCAAGGATTCGCTGTCTTCGCATAAGCTGAAGTCTCGGTCGATCCGCCCATTGCGAACTCATCGAGATTCGTCTTGCCGACCATCACCGCGCCCGCATCGATCAATTTCTGCGTCACCGTCGATTCATAAGGCGGCACAAAATTCTGCAAAATCTTAGACGCGCAAGTGGTTGGAACCCCTTGTGTACAGAGATTATCCTTAATCGCGATCGGGATTCCCGCCAGCAGCCCAATTTCTTCTCCGGCTGCAATCTTTTCATCAATTCGCTTCGCCTGTTCTAATGCGCGATCGTTCGTGACCTGCAAAAAACTATGCAACTTCGGCTCCAATGCTTGAATCCGATCCAGCGACTCCTGCACAATCTCAACGCAAGACCGCTCTTTGCTAATCAGTTGCTGATGCAACTCACGAATCGATGCCATACGAACCTTCCTCAATAGACGTGCGCACTCAAAAATCTGCACAAGTTTACAGTATAGGGGAAGCCAGAGATCGAGCGTTAGAAAAAAAGACGTTATCCCACTAGCAAATTCTGGGAATTTTGAGAGCAAAGCAGAAACTTTAAACTTCTATGACTGCGTTGCGAATTCTATTCGCGCTTGGCTCAGTCAGCGGCTGGAATAATTTCTGCGTCAGTTCTAGGGGGCTAGGTTAAATTGTTTACATCAATTTCCTACGCGCTCTATGATTTCAAATTCCTGAAATTCGCGATATTTCTCAGTTTTTCGTCCAAGTTTTCTGTGGCGTGCATGTGATTACTCTAACTTTATTACACCCAGTTCAGCTAACGCCCGTTCAACACTGGACTTTTGAGGACTCCCCAGTGGTAAAAGTCGGTCGATCGACTGACAATCACGTTGTGCTGTATAGCGCAGTTGTGTCTCGTTACCACGTCGAACTTCGGCAAGTCAACTTAGCCTGGGAGTTGGTCAGTCTCGGTGCGAATGGGACTTATTTTGAAGGCAAACGAGTCTTACAATTGCCTGTGCGAGATGGCATGATTTTCCGACTCGCGCGATCGGGTCCCAATCTTCAAGTTCATTTTGGGCGACCTGAAACTCTAACCGTGAAGCGTTCTGTTGAGCCTGCGAAAATTCCCGTTGCGGCTCTCAATATACCGTTTACAAGTACCGAGGATGAGGATAGAACTCAACCTCTGCTCAATACTCAAACGATCGCGGTTTCAGATTCTAAGACAACGATGGATACAGATGTATCTTTCGGGCATCCCAGTGCGGAGTGGATTCGCAAGCAGGATGAAACGAGAATCGGCAAATATCAAGAGATTCAACTGCTCAGCCAAGGCAAAGTGGGGATCACCTATCTGGGAGAGCAAGACGGCGAATTGCTGCTGCTCAAAACGCTCAATCCTGATTGGATCAATCATCCCCAAGCGCTTGCCTTGTTTGAACGTCAGTCTAAGATGCTCAAGCAACTGAATCATCCTGGTCTTCCGCGCTGGCGGGATTTTTTTCGGATTGACGGACAACCTTTTCTTGTGACAGAGCGGATTTCTGGGCAGACGCTCTGTCACTACATTGGCGATCGCGGCAAAGTCGAACTCAAGCAAGCGATCGCGTGGATGGTAGAAGTCTGCGAAATCTTGGAATATCTCCATGACCAATCTCCTCCTGTGTTGCACCAAGATCTTCGTCCTCATAATTTGATTTACCGTGCTCACGCTACGTCTTCCTATCAGCTTGCGTTGGTCGATTTTGGCAGTGTCCGGGGATTGGGTATGGATGAGACTTCTGCCGCTTATCTTGCACCAGAGCAAAAAAATGGACAGGCAACATACCTTTCTGATCTCTATGCGCTCGGCACAACGTTAGCCTTTCTGATTTCAGGGCAACATCCGCATCTGTTTTACCGACAATGGCGGCAGGAATATCGCTTCAGTCCCGATTTGATTCCGGGATTACTACCGCAATTGATCGAAGTTTTATATCAATTAACCGAACCGAACCCGGCAGATCGCTATCAGTCTGCGCGTGAAGTTCTAACGGCATTGAGATCGCTGATTTAAGCCAAAATCTGAGCAACGTATGCGATGATGAAATCCGTTTGTTTCATCCTGGCTCATGAAGATTGCAACTTGGAATGTCAACTCGATTCGGACTCGTCTGACGCATGTTACAGACTGGCTGACAGCGAATCCAATCGAGCTATTGTGCGTACAAGAAACAAAAGTGGTCGATGAGTTATTCCCATATGAAGCGATTCAATCGATCGGCTATCATGCGGCGGCATTTGGACAAAAGAGCTATAACGGCGTTGCCTTGATTAGTCGATCGCCTTTAGAACACGTCGATCGCGGATTTGGAGCGATTCTTCCTGCCGAGATTGTGGGTGATCTTGATGATCAAAAACGAGTCATTAGTACAGTAATTGATGGCGTTCGAGTGGTGAATCTCTATGTGCCCAATGGCTCAGCCGTGGATAGTGAAAAGTATGTCTACAAGCTACGCTGGCTGAAGGTGCTGCGAGAATATTTAGCAGTTTTGCTAGAACAATCGCCTTCTCTACTTGTCTGTGGAGATTTCAATATTGCGTTAGAAGATATTGATATTCACAATCCCAAAGGTCGCGAAAAGCAGGTGATGGCAACCGATGTGGAGCGAGATGCATTACGGCAGGTCTTGGAATTGGGGTTATCTGATGCGTTTCGGAAGTTCACAACCGAAAGCGGACATTTTAGCTGGTGGGATTATCGATCGGCTGGGTTCCGTCGGAATGCAGGTTGGAGAATTGATCATCATTACCTGACGCCAGATTTGTACGATCGAGCAATTTCCTGTGTCATCGATCGCGCTCCTCGTGAACTTGAACAACCCAGCGATCATACTCCCGTTGTCGTAGAATTCTGATCTCCTCCAAAGGCTTAGAACCTAAAGAACAACCGTGTGTTCTTGCAATTTAGCCCAATTCTTAGCTTCTGCGATAGTAAAAAAGTACTTGAAACAGCAATGCTGCTACGATCGGAATCACGATCGGAATGAGCACTACAAATCCCCAGCGATCGAACTGGAGTGGTTGATCTTTCGGTTTCAGGAGATATACACCTGCTGCAATTCCAGCGATCGTGCAGAGGATACCGAACCCTAGAAAAATAACAAATCCTGACTCTGGAATTCCCATACTGTTGCTCATGCACTGGCGCACTTGATTCTAGAGGAATTGACACAGTGTGCTGCTCCAACCCGTGATAGATCTGCTAAAGATCTATCCGAACGGCATTTTTCAAATCAATCGGGATGACAGGATTTGAACCTGCGGCATCCTGCTCCCAAAGCAGATGTACTATTTCTCTAAAAATGGCGGTAAACTAGGCATATCAAGCGATTCAGGCTCTATCTCTGGTGTGTTCAATCATCTTGAATCACCCTAAAACGTCCTTAATCGCGACAAAATTTAGGGCTAGTTTAGGGCTGAGTATGGATCAGGTTCAGAAGATTAACGATCGCTTGAAAGCCGCTTGTATTCCGGTTCGCGTCATCCCCAAGGGCAAGAATTTAGGATTACGTGCCACGCTACCGAAGAAGCCTCAAGACGGCATTGGACGGAAGCAATATGACATCAGCTTGAGAATCCCTGCATCAAAGGACGGATTGAAGCGAGCAGAGCGAGAAGCCCACAAGTTGGCGCAATCCCTCGCCGATGGTTCATTCGATTGGGAGGTCTACCTTCACCCAGACCATGATCCGGAGTCAAAGAGGATCGCGCAGTGGGTTGAAGAATTCAAGGCTGAATACTTCAGAACGCATCGGATTCAAGAGGCGACCTGGATCAACACATGGCTTTCAACGCTCCGAAAACTGCCACAGGACGCACCGTTAAAGGATGCAGATTTGCTTGCCGTCGTTTTATCTACAAAAGAAAACACCCGCAATAGAGAATTAGCCTGTCAACGGCTCCAAAAGTTAGCTGATTTTGCAGGATTGACGATCAACTTATCCGTATACGCAGGCGCTTATGAACCTAAACCACGTGATATCCCGGATGACAAAACAATCGTAGAATGGCGCGATCGTATTCCTTGCTCTAAATGGCAGTGGGCTTATGGTGCGATGGCTGCATTTGGCATCAGACCACATGAAATCTACGCCTGCCAAATGCTTGACCCTTTAACTTTGCGGGTGCATGACAGCACAAAAACCGGGAGCCGCCTTGCAAGGGCGATTCACCCGGAATGGTCTGAACAGTGGAATTTAATCGAGATGAACTCGCCTCAGACTACCAGGCAAGGCAATCGAGAGCGAGGGCAACTGGTGAGCCGCCAATTCGGAATCCAGCGTTATAACCTGCCATTTGTGCCCTACGATCTGCGACACGCTTACGCTGTGAGGGCTTCAGTTGTGAAAGGCTTGCCTGTCAGTACCGCAGCCGCGTTGATGGGTCACAGTCCGGATGTGCATTTGAGAACGTATCACCGATGGTTGAGCGATGCCGAGAATGAGCGAGTTTATCGATCGCTCATTCTGGGTGAATCCTAAACTGCCCGAATCTGTCGAAAATGACGCTGTAAAGCCTTTCGGCAGGTTGGGACATGATACTGCCAGGTAGGACGTTCACCCGCGCTCATGTTCCGGATTTCGCCTTTAGATTCGCTGAATGCACCATCTAGCCTGAGTTTTTGAAGATGTCTTGCTGATTTGATGCCTTCTGGCTTGAGCGAGATCGCCGCATCTGCCCCAGACATCCAGCCATCGGCAATCGCCGGATGTCCTTCGAGTTGGGCTCGAAGTGCCGTAACCTCAACTAATAGCCTTTGTTGCGTAAGGTACATTTCCGCGAGTAGTTTTTCGGAGTCAGGGGTCATTTATGCGACCTCCTGATCTTTCTTCCATTGCCGTCTGATAGCCCGAATTTCTTCGTAGACGTGGGGCAGTGCTAGTTCCTTGAGTTTCGGTTTTGCAACTTTTCTGATTTGCTCTGGGAATTTTCCTAGCCCGATTAATTTGTTTTTGAAGTCTGGTTGTCCATACGAATCTAGAATGCCTGTCACAATCTCGATCGCTTGGGCTTCAACGTCAATAGGGATTGCGTCATCGCATTCCCCAACGTACCCGTACACTTGCTGCATCATCAATCCACGATCGAACCCGGACGATTGCGTTTCTTCGTCAGAGCCATGCGAGAAATCCTCTGTCTCGTCGATTTGCTCAATTTTCTTGGAGCTAAGTTCTTGCTCTCTAACCGTGGCAATCAGCGACAATTCATCAGAGCCAGGGGACTTGAATTTAACCCCGTGAAGAACCATGCCGGATGACATTTTTTTCTTAAACACGACTGGGAGCTTCACAATGCTTCCTTGAGTTTTGTTGGTTCCGAGAATTTCCCCGATGTATTCAGCAAACTCCTTGCCTGACTTGGGTTTAGAGCCGCTCTTAATACAGAAATCGTGGTAGTTGCCGTAGGCAGTGTCGAGGTCGCCAATCTTGCTTCCCACGGGAATCCTACTGTTTTCGTCCATGACCACGCACTCGTCTAACCAATGAAGGACTGAGTTCGTTCTGATTTTATAGTCCCAGGTTTTATCCGCGATCGCTTCGGATGTCCCATCGACTTGCTGCAATGTTCTGATGATCACTTCTTCTGGGATTTCAAGAAGTGCGTTCGTAAAAGCTGAAAGTTCCGACTCAAATTTCTTACCTAAATTAGGGTCTGGCTCCTTCACAACCAAATCGAACGGTACAACGACTTGTCTACGATCAATCGCCTGATCTCCTGGGAACACCGGATGGTTAGAACTAACAAGGATCAAGCCTTCAAAAACAAAGTTGCTTGCTTGCTGACACTTCACCTCCGCGACTACCCTATCTTCGCCTGTGAGATTTTTGAAGGCTCTCAGCGCTGATTTGCTTTCTGTCTTCTCGGAATCGTTGAAAACCATTAGTCTCTTGTTCCGGGCATTTGCTAGATCGAATTGATTGACTGCCAATCGATCTAAGTCGGTTGCGTAAACGTTCCTTTCTCCAATTAAAGCTTGGAGTAGTCGCGTAAACGTTCCTTTCCCAGATCCAGGTCGTCCCGTCACATTCAAGAACTTCTGAATTTTGTTCATCCCGCGCAGGACGGCAGCACAGAAACAAATCAGCAGTCTTTTCGCATGATTGTCACCCTGAGTCGCCTCAGAAAACCATTTGTCGATTTCTGGATAGTCTTTCGCAGACAGATCATGCTCTCTGGGCATTTGCCACGTAAACCGATAAATGGGGCTGTGTGGCAATAGTTCGCCCGTATCGAGATTGAGTACTCCGTTTTTGAATGGAAGCAGTCCTTTACTTTCTTCCCACTTGTCGTCTGTGACTAAGTTTCGTAGCAGATTGCAGATTGACGTAATATAGCGATCGTTGTAAGCTCCGTCAAAATCATTCGCGCCATCAAGGATCTTTTGAATCTGTCTGTAAGCAAGCTCAAGAGCCATTTCCGACCACAACCCGTCTGACTCCTTACCGTAACGATAAAACGTCTTCTGAGCGGGAATCCACGACCACGTATGGCGATAGCTTTCATAAAGAATGTTGGCAACGCTTCCCTCTCTCGGTAGTTTGATGCCGTTGTCGTCGTATTCCACCGGGATGAGTGGATAGCCTGGATAGTCTCTCGCAATTCTTTCTTGTCTCTGAGCCTCTTTCTCCTTCCGCTCCAGTTCTCGCCGTTTTTTCTTCTCTCGATTTTGCTGCGCTTCGATCCGCTTCCTGAAGTTGCTAAGCATTGACTTCAAGGATTGTTTTTGAGCCTCCTCAAAGGTTTTGTCAATCGCATCGATCAGCGAAGTTTGCTCCCCTCTATTCAAGTGCTTTGCAGCCAAGTTAAGGACAACCTTGATGCACCGCCATTTCTTTTCGATGTCACCCTCAAGACTCCCCCATTGACCCGAAAGCTTCATCAGAAATGCGCGAGGATTCATCGCAGAGTCAATCAAAACTTTGTAATCTTCGGCTGTGTAGCCTGCCTTGAAATATTCGCAGAGTCCTGCTTTCGGTTCTCCTGGAATTTGGGGGACTAGCTGAATTTTGCCGCCTGTCCACATCGCAGCATTAAACAGATTGAGAAGCACGCTTGGATTTGTCCAACCGTCTGCATCAAACAGAATCGTCATCTTCGATCCTTTAGGCAAGGCTTTCTTATAATGACTAACGCCCGCGATCGCACCCGTTGCTATTCCACCGTGAACGGTTCCAGCAAAACCATCTTTCCAGCCTTCAGTGATAACTTTTGCGCCAACCGGAAGATATGCCTTAGAGCCTTTGCCGCAAGTAGTTAGGTACTTCACTGGTTCGCCGTTCTTAATTGGCGGGTTGTCTGCGCGGATCTGTCCAAAGTCGCCACCAAAAGGAAACCACAACCCAGAAGGCGAAACAGTCTTGCCGTCATCGCCTTTGCAGAAAATGCCGCGCTTTCTAGCTTCCTCGGAAGAGATCGATTCGATTCCGTCCGCTTCCATTTGGCGGATTTGATCCAGGTTGAAGCCCTCAGATAGTAAATGATCTCTGTGTTCCTGTGTAAGCTTACTAGGTTGTTCCAGGTACGGTTTTTCGATTACGTCAAAAGAGCCTTGCTCTTTTGGTAAGATTGAGATATCTTGCATTTTGAACGAAAAATTCTTGAATAAACCCCTGGTCTTGCAGCCGCCAAGCTCTAACAAGACTGGGGTTTGTTTTTGTTTGTGGGGCACTGTTGCGACAGCGTTGGCTATTTTTGTCAGTCCGCGATTAGTTTCCGCGATTGATTTCTTGAAAAGTTCGCTGATTAATTCGTTGTTAGTTCATTGATTTGCGGGACTGACTTCCCTTCACAGCATCGCACTGCAACTGCCTTGTTTTAGACCGTGGCATCGCGCCCAGGTCGGAGAAATCCGTGCAATTGCAATCTAGCATCATTGCTCCGTGCATTGTGCAAGCATCACTTGCATTCAAGTCACGATGATGTTGATCTTGTCCTCTTTGAGTAACTGCTTGCTCAGCGCGATCGCCGCTCTCAGTTTTCGACTCCGACCCTGAATGTTTGGGAAAAGTTCGTCTAGTTCCCGCAGTTCGCGCTCTGTCATCGCGACTGAACTATGTTTTGGCGTTGCCATAAGATCCTCCTGGTTAGTAAAAACGCGCTGCAATTTACTAGCTGTTTTGAACGTAACACAGCATTTTGTTATATCGATAAAAGATTTTGAAGTTTCCCAGGAAGGCTCCGTTCACCTCAAAAACGTTTACGGGTGTTGAGGGGTAAACGCCACGAGTTTTTCCCGTGACGTTTAGGGGTGAACGCTACCTAGTAGATCTCAATCGCCATTGCTCGTGGAACTTTGCGAAATCGACTGTGGCAAGGATCGCGAACTCAAACAACGCCTCATCCAGAGATTGATAAAGACCGTCGCGAAGCGTCTCCGGAGTATGACTTTGAAGGGTGCAATGGAGCCATTCCTCATCTGAGTCCGGCTGGATGATCACCCAGTATTCGTTCTCAATTCCAAAATCTGCCAAAACAACATCATTCTCGATCTCGATTTGCTTGAACCCTCTTTTCCGCAAAGCCTCAACAATTTCTTGTTGTGTCATGATTTTCTCCTTAACGTCTAGAATCCAAATAATTGCTTTTCAAGTGCCCGTGCGATTTGCATTCTTCCTGCTCGAACTGATATCGAAATAATGCCGCGCTCTGGATGCTGCCAGAGTTGATGTGAGCCTTTGCCGTTGCGTAAAAATTGCCAGTCTTTAGCGGCTAGTTTTTGCTTGAAATTGTGGTGCATTGTGAGTCTTCTCTTAATAGCTTGATGTGTCTACTGTAGCCATCCATCCCATTCGACAACTAGCGTTACCTCAACGGTATTTCCGTGGTCATACCAGAGAACGCTTTTTACCTTGAATCCTTTTTGATCTTTGACAATGTACTCACCGATAGTTGGAACTCTGGGAAAGCCTTGCTGCCAGTTGTAGATGTTCTGATGCTCGTCACGGTCGGTTTCGTCAATGATGTTGCATGTGATCATTTCCGGGGTTCTCCTAATAGTTTGATAGTTCAGTTGTAGAGCGTCGTATTGTCGCATTTTGTGGTGTCGCATGTCGCATGTCGCGTTTTGTCGCACTGTCGCAAGGGCTGTCGCACCCTTGTCGCACCGTTGCGACAGACTGCGACAAGGGTATTTTGCGACAGTGCGACAAATGCGACAGAGGTTAATTACTGTTAGTAAAAAACGTGCCATCAACCTCGTAGATTTCACCATCTAACGCCATTACTTCCAGATAAAGCTTGATATCCTCTGTGGACATTCCGCGAACAGGTTGACGGGCATTTCTGGTAAGGTCACGAGGCTTAGAGCCTTCACTGTTTGCCAGTAGGAAGCGCTTGATTTCTGCTCGGATTTCGAGTTCTGACGAGTCAGATTCCGTGTTGTCAGATGGCATTGAGTCACCATGATAGAACTGCTCGACTGGGTGTTCGGCTTCAGTCGATTGCATTAAAGATTCGAGCGAAATCCTGCGAGATTTTGGCTCTATTTTGGGTTCTGAGTTAGCAGGAACATCTCGAACCAAATCGTGATAAACCGGAGTGATTCCCCACGAATTTGTAATTGAGTCAAAGTAGACTCGTCCGGTTTCGTTCAGTTGAGATTGAGTCGGTTCACCAGAGAAGAAAGTCGAGCGATTGGCAATCAAACCTTGATTCGATTTCGCCAACAACAACACCCGTCTGTAAACGTTGCGAGTTCCGCCACTGATGCCAAAGTCGCTAGTGTTAGGTGATTGAGAAACCAACCATCCATATTGTTTAGAACTCCGTCCCATCGAAGACAGCGCATTGAATCCTGCCATCAGTCCCTTGAACCACTGCCCGGTCTTTTCCTTCACCGCCAAGGCTTCATCGAAAATCAGAAGCTTCATTGGTGCATGTGAGTTTTGGAATTCGGCGATGAAGGTATCGATCGCGTCTTGAATCGCTTCCATGTCCTCAGCAGGCGTGAATGGACGAATGGGACATTGCAGTAAGCGATCGCACATTTTCCAGTAGTCCGCCTCTGCCGGATCTGATTTCGGATCGATCGCCCAAATCTGACAGTCAGGATGAAGCTGTTTGATCCAGCGAGTTGCATACGCGATCGTGAGTCCTTTACCCGCTCCTGGTTGCCCGACGATCAAAGTCGATTGCAGATGTTCAGCAAGAGATTTGGCAATGTCCTCTGCCCCCTGTTTTTGAGCCGTAGAAGCGACGCTTTGAATCATTGGTGAGGATTGTACCTCCACTGCGTTTAAGCGGGTATTGGAGCCGATTTGCGGGGTTTGGAATGATGTTCTAGCCTCATGTCCATCAATCGCACCCGCGCTCTGTAATCCGTACTGTGGGAACCGCTTCGACGCTTCTGGCAGATGGCTTGTATAGATCGCGGGATTGCCTAGAACATCTCGCAAGGCTTGCGGATTTGCGAAGTAGCTCTGAATCGTTCCCGCGAGAAACGCATCAATCAAAAACTGGTAACACGCCCATCGTTGTGTTGGGTGAACATAATTCATTGCTGACAGCAAGCCTTCAGGGGAGAAGTGGAGCAATTCATACTCAACCTTTTCGCGATCGCTCAAGTAGGCTGCATCCTCTCGAATCGAATCCCGCTGCCCTTGAATTGCAGCGACATCGTAAGCGTTCCCGGTTTCGGTTGAACTGGACAACTCAACGTCACGCTCGGCTTGAGTCTTGCTGGATAGCGGCATAATTTGAACTTTGCCAGTTTGCAACCATTGGGCAAAGACTGCCATCGAATAGGCGATCGCTCCTCCTGCGACGATGAGTGAGCCTAATGGATTGCTGAGGATGAGTAATGCGCCCCCGCCTGCAATACCTGCAAGCCCTGAAACTTTGCCAACGCCTGCATCAATCTTGGATGTCTTGATCTCATTGCGTAGGGTATGTTTACGGGTTTCGATGAAGTTGAGCGTGTCGCCCATCTCCAGCAAGGTTGCAGGGAGAAGCTGATCATCGTGCATCAGTTGCGGATTAAACTTGCTTAGAGCCATTTGATTTACCTCACCGGGGACTTGAATGGAAAAGAGGGGAGTGTGACGGCTCCCCTTTGTCGTATCTATGCGGATTCAGATTTGTTTGCAGAAGGCTTTCTAAAGTTCAGCACTTTGGGGAAGCGCTTCGATTCAGACTCAGCCTTCACGATGTCCTCATTGGCTTGCCAGAGTGCCACAAACTTTTCTGCGGCAAAGACATTGATGTAAGTCCAGATAGCAGAAGTGACGAAAGCGCTAGGACTAAGGAACATGAACCGATAAAGCGGTGCGACGGCTGATGCAATGTCCACAACATAGGAAGCTCGAACCACGCCTGAGATCTTTTTATGATTGGCTGTTCCTGCTTGCTTGTAGGCTTTCGCTTCAATGTGAACTACATCGATCGCTTCTTTTGGAACTTCCCCAACTCGAAAGTTCTTCACCGATTCGTAGTCCTGCTTAGCTTTAGCGACAGACTTCTTACCACGCTGTAAGTTGGCTTGAACGCCCAGAATGACGATCGAGATAACGCTCGTCACGTAGAAGTTTGGATCAGCGAATGCAACGCCGATGTTCTGGATGTTGCCATTGTTGGGACTGAACGGTTTGGGCATAAATGACGGGTGAGTTTCGGCAATGTATGAGCCATCAAACTTGCCCGTCTTAGAGAAGTGATTGCCGATGGCGAGTGCTTGCCAATAAGATTCTGCCGAACATAGCCAGAAGTAAATGGCGATTGAACCGAGAAAGATTCTCTGTCCTCCCCGTGGAGCCGTACACCATTTGTAAAGTGCGGCTGGACGGGAAAAGAACCATGCGATCGAATCAGCAAGCGAACCGAAGATTTCATCGGCAGTCGGTTCAGTGTTGTGATTCGATTTGGGCTGAGTCGAATCTGATCCAGTTGCTTTGGGCTGAGTTGAATTGTCTTGAGCGTTCCGAAGTGCCATGAGTGTTGCTCCTATTTGAGTAAGGGATGATCGGGGTTATTGCAAACGGTTGTATCTGGTGTGAATTTGCGATCCTTCCAGATCCCTGCACAGCGTTCAAATTTGTCGAAAATCAATCGAGTCTGAGTCGGTTGCGTCTTCCAGAAAGGCAACCCTGGCTTGATTTGCTCTCGCCCGACATCGTTGATAATCAGGCGATGAATGTTTAACTGATCTGCCTTCTGGAATGCCGTAGCTTCTCGGTTTTGCGCGTCGGCTTGCTTCTCTGCGATTTGTGCCCGTTGCTCAATCTCTGCGGTTCGTAGGTCGGTTTGGTGCTGCTTTCCCGCTTTGATGAGTAGCTGACTGCCACCAATGACGGCAGAGAAAAGCAGTAATCCGATACCGAGGTTTCGAGAACCTTTGTAGAGTTGCTTGTGTAGACTCACTTCGCCTTCCTGTGCTCGACTTGTGGGACTTCAACCTTGAATAGAACGCCCTGGTCACGCACCCAGTAGCCAGCAACGAAAGCAAGCAGGACACAGCCAAATACGAAAATCCCGCTTGTCATTGATCCATCGTCTTTGTGATAGTTGCTCATGGCTCTTGCTCCATCCAAATGCCCTGATCGAGTTGAGCCACAAGCGCTTTGAGTAGCGGCATTGCATCATCTGGTGTTCTAAAATTCGTGTGAATCGTTGCAACGTCCCAAGCATCAAAACTTGGATTGATTGGTGTGAATTCTTCGACGTAATCGCCAAAGCTTGCATCGTCGATTTCTCCGTCAATGCGGAATGAAATCCACATTCCGATCGCTCCGATTAACTGAACTTTCTCAATGTAGAAAAGTTGTTCTAGCCTGTCGCCAAACGTTGGGGCAAGGGCATCTGCAAGTGGTTGAGAGTAATAACTCAGGTCAGGCTTCATAATGAAAAAGCTCCGATGATTTTGTAGTTGTGGGAGTGGAGCCGATCACTGAACTTTCCTAGGGCGAAGTGATCGGCTTTTGCGTGTCATTTCTAGATGTTTCGGAACGATTGAGCAAGATTCGGCTTGGTTTCGGGCGAAGCCGTTGCCTCTACTGTCTTTCCAGGTCTTTCAGTTGAATCTTGCTTGTACTGGGCAGTACTATCAGCTTTCGGCTCTGTTTTGGGTGCAAACTGAGTCGAAAGTGATGAGTACTTGCCAGTACTGCCGAGTACTGACGTGATAATGTGCGATGCTGCGTCATCTAATGAGCAGAACTCGCCATTACTCACCAGTACTTGCAGTTTTGAAATTGCCGTTTCAGTTAGCACTACTGAGTTTTTTCGTTGCGCCATTGTGCTACCTACACCAAGCTCAGGAAGTGATAGTACGAACCTCGTACACTAGCTGTTTGAGCATCGCCGTCTACCCAGAAGTTCGGGTTAGCTTTCAACAGTCTTTTTCGCAGAAGCATCGCGCCGCCGCCAGAGAATAGAATCTGCTCTGCTTGGGTCAAGCTGGATTCATGCTGGCTAAACACCATACCGATTACATCGTCTTTCCAGCGTTCTAGATGACGGGTTTTGATTGCTCCCCATTGGGCAGTCTCAAGCTTTGCAATCTTGCCTTGCTTCAGTGCGATCGCGATTTGAGTATCTTTCACCGTCTTAGGGGTGTCAGTGGTTCCCAGTAGCGCGGTTCTCACTTCATCATCGGATGCGATCGCAGATGCCAGATTGAACACTCCGAACTGAATCGGCTCCCCTTTAATTGGTTCACCGGATTCGTTGACTAACCAAACTTCGGTTGTCCGATAGCCAATCTCGATTGCCAAGCTGTATCCAGGTTTCAACTGATTCAATTCAGAAGCAAGCCAGTAAGCACCCACGCCTTCTGGGACAAGCTCAACTGAATCGACAATGACATCAACCTCGCGTCCGTTGCGGGTGAATTGATGCCGCCCTAGAATCTGATCTTCGATGCGTTGCTTTACTACCGGGTCAAAGTAGCTGTGATGGCTCATCACGATGCGTAAATGACCTCCATGCGCTCCGCCGTTGTCTTCAGGTAGTAATAGAGGCATGAGCAGGAATGCAGCCATTTCAGACTTGTCTCTGCCGAGAGTAGCGATCGATTGATGATCGCCCAGTGCAGGCATCTCACCGAACCAGATCGTTTCGCCGTCTTTGGTCTGAATTTGCGGGCTGGATTGAGTTCCTTTCCCACGGGCAACTCTGTCGATCGTGTGCGTCCAAGCTGAATGCACAATCAAAGGATTGATGTCGCCTTCGCCGTATCTTTTTCCTTGACTGTTCGAGATTTCAATGCTGATGAGTTTGGGCGAATATCCAACCTTGTTTCTTAGCGCTAATGCAGCGCGATCAGGCGAGTAGTTCATTGTTGATGCTCCTAATTTATGAACAAAAAACTGGCTCCAACATCGAGTCAGAGCCAGTCGAGAGATTAACGCTTCGCGTCAAAGTTCGTGATTGGCGGTCGGTCTTGCGGAACTTTTGGGGACTGCGACTTTGTGGGGATTGCGTAGCCGAGGCAACAAGCCCCAAGCAAGACGACGAACAGAATTTTTGTCATGATGAAAACATCCGGTAGGTAAAGTTAGAGCCGCGATTTTGCTGTGTAGGCATCGCGGCTTTTTGCTTCGATTAATTCAGATGCGGGGCTTCTGGTAGGCGCGGCAGGTCGATCGTTGGCAATGAAATCGAAATTCCGCGCTGATTAAGCCAGGGCAGAATTGCGTCATCAAAGTAGCTCCGAGTTTCGCGACCTGCGTTGATGAACCACTTGTAGAGTGAGCCGAGCCATGTGAAAAACGCAAATGCGTCTGCCCAAATTTGGTCATAGTTGACGGTGATTCCCGCACAACCCTCAGTCAGGTCGATGGCAGTGTGCTTCGAGACGCAGCCACCGATTACGGCAGCACAAAGTAATCCAAACATTTTTGAATCCTCAATAAGTAATGAGTTTGTTTTGCCAAAAAGCAAGAGCGCTTCCAGGCATCGCACCTGGAAGACCGCTTAGAACGGTTGCGCTGTTGGGTTCTTTGCTTCTGCTATCATTTGAAAACCTCTAAATTTTGGAGTTGCCGTGACTAATCAGGAATATGTCAAGCTGGTTCTCGAAGAACTTGCTCGAAGAAAGTCAGAGAAGCATCGGCTTCAGTCGAACACGAACAGCAACCCCGGAAAGATTCGCGATTCGCCTTGAGTTTTAGTTGGATGGAATCTGTAGGGAGCGGATCGACTTTTTGCCCACAGGAGTCAAAAGTACGATCGCTGAAATCTCTGAGCAAGCCTAACGAATCGATTGCGCCGCCTTTGCCGTCATGCCATCTGCGGCAAGCTGGCAAAGTCGCATCAATGCGCGATCGTCGAATCTAGAACGCCACAGCAATTTGCGAACATCTGCTGTTGGAGAAACTTGAGAAACGAATAATTCAAGGCTTCGATAACCTTGTTCAGAGTCAACGTCTGGGAGCCATCCAGCGGCGGAATTGATACACATCGAGGCAACCGCCCAGGAATTAACGCAATCCTCTCCGCGATGCTCGAATGTCTCGCATAGTGGATGGTAGAACCCGCTGATGCGCTTCAACCCAACGCCTTCTAAAGAGTCAAAAGGCTTGCCGAAGTCTTCCATTTTGGGAAAACCAGTATCAGCAATCGCCTTGAGTCCAGGCGCGGTTAGTGCAATGCCTTTATCCGTGATCCGAAAATGATCTTCGAGCCTTAGTCCAGCAGCTTCGACAACCTCCGCGAGAATGTCAAAAGCCTCGTCCTGGATCAGGAGTTGGCTTTCTTTTGGTAAGCGATCCAAAAGTTGCAGTGATAACTCCCGGTGTTCTTTGAGGATTCGATTCATCGCTTCCTCTGCTACGGGTTGCCCGTAACGCTCTCTCATCTGCTGAACACCGTCAGAGAATGCTTGAATATCGCCTCGCTTTGCCGATGGTGTAAGCCGTTTGACCGCGATTGCGATTTTCGTCTCGTCTGCTGATTGAAATCCGTTGCTCATCTGTTGAACGTCCTTGTAGTGCTTGAGGCTGGAAGAGTCCAGCGGATCGGCTTCTCAATGCAGAAGCTCGATCGCTGAAATCTAAAAATTGAAAACCGAAACTTTTATTCCAAACCGATTGCAGTGGAATTGAGCAATATCAACGTATTCATTGGCATCTTTACCAACTAGAACTAGCTGTAAATCTTTGTCTGGATGGTAGAAGCCGTAGGTTAAAAGTTGTCCTATTCCGTGCTTCCAGTTTCGAGCGACTTTTAGTTCGATAACTGACGTTGCAGTAAGAACGTCAATCCGTCCAACTTCTGTCACTGACTCAGTTTCGCCGCTTAATACTGTTGCCAATTTCTTGGAGCATTCAAGCTCAAATGGTGTTTTGCCAGTGGCAGGCTTTAGACTAAGGAGCGGCAACGAAACAGAAGTAGAAACAGGCTCCAGAGCTTCGGAGACAGATTGAAAAGCATCAATACTGCCTAGTTGCTCAATCGGCACTGTGTAGGTGATGCAAGGTCTTTTCTCTGGCTTTTCAAAATGCCATCGAACGCATCCTCTAGTACTACGAGCGTCAACGTATTTTTTAGACACTCGCGAAGGTGGCTTTTGAACCCGTATCCTCGGTTTTTTCACACATACTTGCAGAACTCAGCAGAACGTGTTGCCCTGTCACCGCAACAGCGATTGCTGAAATCTTTGAAATACGCGAGAAGGACTCAGCTTCGCTCCGGTTCGGCTAGGAAGGTGCAATCTCGCTATTCAGTTGTCAATGGTGCGGTTTTGAGTTTGTGTGCCCCGGCTTGTTTTGCTTCGGTTGGCGACCCCGAAGGTTCCCGGTACTCCTGTCTCAGCCCCGGTCGGCTCGGTGAACTTCTCGCTCACAGAAACTAATATAGCGTTAAATGCTACAACCGTGTTGTTAAATGCTATAAATGTAGTTAATAAGTCTCGAACCCAATCATAGGTAGGGACTATAGCGTTAAACGCTATCTAATGGTGGTGAAACGCTATAGTGGTGATTAGTTCTTTATTAGAAGGTATTGTGATGACTGTCCCTACCGTTGAAGTCATCACTGTCGTGAGTCGGATTATTTGGAAGCTCAGAGAAACACTCGCCCGAAGACGAGTGACGAATAAGGCATTAGCTGATGAGATTGGGCTTCATCCCACAAATGTCTCTCGACTAAAAAACAGAGACACGCTTCCAGCGATCGGCAGTGATGACATTGAAAGGATTCGAGTCGCTATTACAAAACTGAGTTCAGAAGAGTTTGGCGTATGCACACTTTCTGAACTTGTTGAATTGAAAGAGGACTCTGAATAATGAAATCTCCAACCCGCAAAGAATTCTCAGATTGGCTGATGTCCGATGCCCTAATCTTCTGGCTTCTCGAAAACTGCCCGAACCACGTAGATAGAATTATCCCGACATTGCCGGAATTAGAATCGATGTATGCTCCCAAAAGCGAGTCAACTGCCCTCGGCATCGATATCTCGCCCAGATTACGGATCGGCGTTGATCGGGACAAATGGGCGTTTTGGGTCAGAATCAACGGGTGTCTGATGACTGCCGATGGTGTGAGCCTGCAACATTTCAGAAGCAATGATTTTGCCGCGCCCTCGTCTACAGCGAAACTCGTTTCAAACCTGCTCAGAATCAAACAAATTGAACGCCCAGAAGTTATGCCAGAAAACATCTTCCAAGAACGCGATCGCCAAATCCGCTTACTGATTGAGTTTGGATGCAGCCCGAACCAGGTCTATGAGTTTTTGGGTCTGGATGCCATCCAGCAAGACATTGAGGATGTGATCGAGCAGGAGTTAGCCAAGAATCCGCAGAAATCGCTTTACCGCCAATGTCTAGAAGACGACAATACTCAAGCCTGCATCGCGCTTCTGGAGCAATTGCAGGCATAAGCTACCCCAGTGCCTACATGGATGAAGAATTCCGCGAAAAGAGTTAACGCTTAAAAAGCCGCTACAGAGATTCCTGTAGCGGCTTTTTAATGCCTGTCAACAAGTTTGTTTTTGTTAGGTAATAATCTCCGCGTTCATTTGGCGATCAATCCATTCCATGTCAAAGCTCCTGAATGAGGCATAACCAGCCGTGACAGAAGCAACGAATTCCATTCGAGGGATAGCCTTCTTAGCCTCTGGAGCAAAGACGAAGTTAAGCACATTGCCTTCAACGGTTACGTTCAGAGCGCCAGAAGCAACAATTCCTGATCCAACTCGAATCTTTTGTCCATCACTGGAATTATTCTTGAAAGTCGTCCCGTCAATCGTTTGAGATGAATCCCCGAACCATGCTCTTGTCCCTGCCGACAGCGCGATCGACATGAAAGCGCCGTTGCTCGTCCAGAGGATATTATCTTCAAACGTCAGTCCAAAAGCATTGGCTCGAACTTCTCCTGGCGCACTTCCAACACCCCCCGCATCGAATACACCGTCGCTCACTAATCCACCGTAGGACGAGTTAGATAAGTTCAGAATCAGGTTTCGGCGAATGATGCTGTCTTGAGAACTATCCTTCGGAATATTGAATGCAAATCCAACGACAGAAACATCGGTCATGTTGATAAACACGTTGTCTTCAATTGTGACCTGTTCACCGCCGTTGGAAACTCCGTCAGCCCAATGCCGAGAATAGTTGCTTGTTGTGCCATCGAAAAAATTACCGCGAATTAAAATGTTTGTCGCTTTGGGTAGTCCTATGCTTTGTCCCGCAATCGTTAAGTGACTGAATCCTAAAGAATTATCAATGCGGTTGTATTCAGCGCTAGCTCCATCGCCACCAAGCAACCCAACATTGATGTTTTGGGGCTTCCAGTTCGGATTATTAGCAGTGTTTCTCTGACCATCAACCCAGACATTGTTCAGTGCTGAACCGCTCAACAATGCAATCATATTGCCGTCATTGTAGTTCGAGCTTCGATACAACCGAGCCATCTTCTGATACTCGTCTGTGCCTGGATTTCCGTGCGTATCCAGTATGACCCCTGACGGCATTACGATTTGGCTCGTGACTTCGACGATCGCGCCTTGAGCAAGGGATAAGATATCGCCTGGCTTGAGGCTGTTTAACACGGTCTGCAACTCTGTGCTGTTCCTAATCCCATTTGTCTCGTCAACAGCATAGAACCCGCCTTCGTATCGTCGAACGTAATATGCGTTTGATCTTGGAGCGGCAGGGCGATACGGCGTTCCACCAACGAGGTCATATTTTGTATTCAGGTACGATGGCGCTATCCGAGCAAACTCGTCACCGCCGAACACCGCCATCACAGCATTAGAAAATGGTTGCCGTCCTGAGTCGATCTGCCATGTCCAGTTAATGACCTCACCTGCGTTTGCCTCGCGAGACAATGCGACTCTATACAGCGTCGAAATTCTTTGCTGAGTTGTGTATTTTTTGGCGGCAAATTCTTCGCTATTGAAAAAGCTAGATCCCATGCCTCGTAGCTGGTCTACTGAGACGCTTTTCTCAATTTCGCTCTGCCAGAATCCCCATCCTCTACCCTCTGGGGCACGACCTAGACCATCTGTAAAAAGCCTTGACAAAAACTGGTAGGCGGGCATTTTCTCACTCCACGAAAAAGCGGGATGACTGATTCCCGCCGATGTAATCTTTGCATTGTTCTACGTATATTCCCGGACGCTTCATAAGAAATTTATAAAAACTTTGACTGGTATTGAACTACTCCATCTGCGTAGAAGGCTTAGCCAAACATCCAATCGCAAAACAAAACCCCTCAACGATCCCTGAAATCGTTGAGGGGTTTCTGCTTCTTCTCTTAGGTGCAATGGAGATCTATGACATTTCCGCTTGCTTTCATAAGTTTACTTTATATATTAAAGAGTAAACTATAAGTAAAGACTATAAATTGGAATCTATGACAGAGCAAAACGCAGAATTATCAACCGATGAGCGACTACAGCAAGCGATCGAGGATTACGGCAAGCTACAAATCGCCAAGGCTTATGATCGTCGCTCTCTTCAGCCAGATAGCTTTGAATTGTTCTGGGAGGAAATCAAACCAGCATGCAGGTTTGAGCTAACAGAGAGCAACGAACTGCTGATCAATGGAGAACGCCCAGATTTTTATGTGGAGTACCTGCGGCGAGACAAGCCTGAGATCCGCGATAAGTATTTCGCTCGTCCTGGTAAAGAGGCAGAATCTTCGCAAGTTCATCCCGCTCCGAATCAGCAAAAACAGGCATCGCCCAAAACTCAAGCGCCAGAATGCTTGTACGTGAGCAAGGCGCAATTGATGTCTCGCGAGTTCATGCTTGCGGCTGGAGTCGAACTGACGGCGGGAATTCAGAGCGGCAAAATCCGAGTTGATGATTCCCGTGCTGTTCAAAACGGGCATGAAATCCGCGAGTTCCTTAGTCCGCAAGTGGTTGAGCCTGCTGCACAAAAAACAGAAATTAAGCCAGCGCCGAAGACTTCGACAATCAGCAAAGCTCAACTTCTCGATCGCAATTTTCTTCGCAAAGTTGACGCTGAGTGGAGTGACCAGGGCGGATATCTGCGAGCAGTTCAGAAAGGTCTAATCCGGGTGGAGGGTTAAGTAAGACATGCAAGAAAAACCTGCACAAGTCCCCCCGGCAGTCCTACGCCCCAATCCTGAACGAGAACAAGCGCTTCAAGATCAGATTGCTCAAGCCGAAGCGGAAGGCGATCTAGAGTTTGCCGCATTCTTGCGAGAAATCAATCGAGCATCGCAAGCCGAATATTTGAAGGCGATTTTCTATTGGGAGGGCGGCGAAAATGGCAACGCATGACGGCGTAATTGATGATCAAAGTTTTCCGTCATTTCGGGCGGACATGAACAATTTGTTTCAGGCATTGATCACGGAATTTTCCGGGAATAGCCAGCCGCTAATCACATATCCGTTTCAACGATGGGTGGATACCTCGACATCGCCAGCGACAATCAAGCGGCGAAATTCGGCTAACAATGCATGGGTCGTCGTCGGCTATGGCGACACAACGAACGACGGCATGGCTACGGCGAACAATGCTGCACTGACAGGCACTCCCACGGCTCCCACGGCAGCGGCGGGGACAAATACAACGCAGATTGCAAACTGCGCGTTTGTTCAGACTGCGATCTCGAACAATCCATCATGGCAGACTGCGGCGCTTATCAATGGCTGGACAAGTTCCACTGGCGCGGGATTCCCGGCGATCGGATATCGCAAGCTTACGACTGGCACTGTTTCCCTGCAAGGCGTAGTAACGAAAACAAGTCCAACCTCAAGCGTGATTTTCAATCTTCCCGCTGGCTATCGTCCAGCGGCGGCTCAGCGCTTTTCGATGGTCGATACAACGGCTTACGTTCTGGACGTTTCCAGTGCGGGCGATGTCATCGTTAACTTCACTGTTACGCCCCCAGGAACAGCCTTTGTTCCGTTGTCCGCAGTTCGCTTCGAGGTTTAGACGATGATTACGAAACAAGTTTACAGAGTTGATGCCGCTAGTGGTTCTCTGATTGAGCCAGTGATTCTGGAAATCCCAGAAAACATTGACGAGGCGATTGCCCTTGGCTTGCCTCATGATCCGGAGACAGGAGAGTTTTCAGTGCCTCCTGCTCCGTCCGATTGCGTTGAACTTCATCCGCCCCAAGGATTGTATCGCCCCAAGTTCGACGGGCTTCAATGGCGGGAAGGATTGAGTCCTGAAGAGATTGCAGTACTTAATCCGCTCCATCCGAACTGGGAACAGCTTCAAGCAAGTTTGCGAGGAACTCCGTTGTTTGGCAAGGCAATGGGGACTACAAACGTGAACGCATGGTCACTACTGCTGTTTGCTCTAGGAACAAGCCGCAACATTGACGATTTGCTGTTTGCCGTCCAACAGGTTCGCATCGGCTTAGCCGAGGATTTTACCCAAGCCGAGATTGAAGAACTGAACACGATTCTTGCAGACTGCGATTTTGAAATTAGTTTGAGTTGAAACAATTGGCTTGATTTGGCTCGATTTGGCTAAGAAAACGATGGCAAAGAGAAAAAACATCAACGATCAACAATTGGCTGTAATCCGCGCCCTAGTCGCGGGTAGAAGCTATTCGGAAATCGAGAAAGAGCTAGGAGTTCCAGCACGGACAGCAACCCGTTGGAAGGCTCAATTTGCTGGACTTCTAGCAGAGTCCGACGATGCGATCTCTTCGATGATTGTCGAAGCGCGTGTCCAATCGGCAGGCTTGCTATCGTCGGCTCTGGATGAACTAGCATCGCTTCTGCGAACCGCAGAAGAACCAGAACACAAGCTTTCAGCGATCGATAGAATTTTCAGGGCTTACTCGATCCTGAATCCCCCGATAAACCCTGCCAGCGTTACGGTTTCGCCGTCTGAAGAGAATCACGGGCAGGTCGTCATTCAGCTTCCAGATAACGGTCGGGGGCGGACATGAAGAATCGCCGAGTTCTTAAGAATTTCAAACGATGGGAGCGTCGCATCGGCTCAAAGGATGCGGCAACAAATCAAGCAGCAGTTGAAGCGGCATTGCTTATCGGCATGTCGCTCTTTATGGGCTTTTGTGGTGTGTCGGAACAGAAAAAAGGAATCGAATAATGTCGCAATCCCTTGGAAAACTTGAACTTGAGTTAACAGCGAACAGTGCCCAACTGAAGCGCGAAATTGAAGCATCAGAGCGATTCGCTAAGCAGAAGGCAGAATCTATCAATAAAGAGCTTCAAGGCGCGTTCGGTGGCAACTTCCAAGGGAAAGGGCAACAAATTGGCGACAGTGTTGTTCGCGGTATTGATGGACGGCTGCGAGATTCAAGAGGTCGTTTCATTAAATCGACCGAAGATGCTCTCGGAAGTCCAGCACAACACCAATCCCACGGACGAAAGATTGGCGACGGTATCTCTAGTGGTATTCAGCAATCTCTCAAAGCCAGCACAGGCGCACTTCAGAACGTTATTAGCGGCATCTTTCAGGGAGTCGGTCAGACCATTTTCAGAACTTTGATGTCGCCGCTATCAGGCAGTTTTAACTTCATCGGAGATTCTGTTGGACAGGCGAATAAAATCGAAGCTCTGACGACTGCTTTGAAGTATGTTTCCGGCAACTCCCAGGAAGCCGTGGTGAACATGAAGTTTCTGCGCGATGCTTCTGATCAACTGGGATATAGCCTGACGACGCTGATTCCTGGATTCAATAGTCTGGCAGCATCGACGAAGGGAACGCAGCTAGAAGGACAGGAAACGAGAAACATTTTTTACTCGATCGTCGAAGCAGGTCGAACTCTCGGACTGTCTAACGAACAAATCAAAAATTCACTCCTAGCTGTCAGTCAGATGGCGGGGAAAAATATCGTTTCGATGGAAGAATTACGTGGGCAACTCGGTGAAAGCCTTCCATCGGCGATCCAAATCTTTGCCCGTGCGATGGGCGTTTCTGTCCAGGAATTTACCAAGATGGTTGAGTCAGGGCAGGTCGGAGCCGATGCCCTGACGAAGTTTTCACGGCAAATCAACAAAGAAATGGGCAGTGCTGTTCCTGCGGCACTCAACACTGCGGCGGCTGCATCAACGAATTTGCAGAATCAAATCGAAAAACTTCAAGAGAATCTTGGTAAGGGATTGCAGCCCGCGACAACTGCCAGCGCAAAGTTCCTCGCCCAGACCTTAGCCGAAGTTCAGAATTCAACGGCGTTCGATGCGCTAAATACTGAGGCAACTAAGTTTGCAGACTTTCTCAAGGAAAATCCCCAGTATGCAAAACTGCTTGGCTCCGCGCTCAATGAATTGCTGACAACCGGAATGCAGGCATTGGTTGCCGAGGCAGAGCGACTGCTGAAATACCTTGAGCAGAATCCAGACGCGATCAAGCAGGCGATCGCCCAGATTGCGGATTTTGGGAAACTTGTTGCGGACGTGATTCGTTTCTGCGGTGAAGTTGCCAGAACATTGAAGAGTTGGGATGACTGGCTTGGGAAGTCCAATGAGCGGTTCAACGGTGGAACTGACAACCTGATTACAGGCGTGAATAAATTTCTGGATTATTCCAAGTCAGTGCTGACAACTTGGCAGGGCATTGTTCAAACAATGGCGAACGCCACGGGCATGACTTCCGACCTCAAGCAGACCGGGAGCGAGCGCCCAGACTCGAAGGCGGCGGCATTACGAGACGCAATCATGGGTCAGGAGTCTAGCGGCGATCACAGAGCCGTGAACCGACATTCAGGCGCACTCGGCTTGTACCAGATCATGCCTGATAATCTCCCGTCATGGAGCAAGGCAGCGGTAGGTCGAGAGGTTGGGCGAGATGAGTTCCTGAATGACCCAAAATTGCAAACAAAGATCGCCAATCATCAAATGGCGACGATGTTTAGAACAGCGATGAATTCTTCTGGTGGGAATGAAGATATTGCAGTTCGTAAGGTCGCGTCTGAGTGGTACTCAGGGCAGCAAGGCTTATACGATGACCCGACACCGCAATACTACGGCGGCGGTACTTACCCAAGTATTCGCGAGTATACACAGTCAATTTTGAGCCGATACAAGCCATTGGCGGCGAAGTTAGGCAATCTCAGTCAAAGCGGCAATGCTCCCCAGTCAGGCGGCGCTATGAGCGACAATAGCTCGGCTTCTGGCGGCATTAATACATCTTCTCGATCGACTTCTACTGGAACATCGAAAGGCGTTTCAGGCGTTGATTTCAATGCCGCGCCGCCACAACAACAGCAAGAGAAAGTTTATCCGGTGATCGGAAGTTTCCCAATTACCAGTGGTTATGGCAATCGCCAGCATCCTACGAGAGGCGGCATTCGTTTTCACGATGGCATCGATTTGGGAACGCCCACAGGCACACCCGTTGTTAGTCCGATGGACGGCAAGGTAATTCGTTCTGGCGGAACTCAAGGCAAGGATGGTGAATTCGGCGGGTACGGCAAATTAGTCGAAGTCGCGTTCAAGGACGGCACAACGGCATTCTTCGCCCACTTGTCTCAAAATTTAGTCAAGGTTGGGGAGCAGGTTAAAGCAGGGCAGATCCTTGCGAAAACTGGTAGCTCAGGCGACGGAACAGGTCCACATTTGCATTTAGGAGCATCGAAGAATGGGCAGTCGATTGATCCTTCGTTCCTACTCGGCTACAAGCGAATTAATTCCCCGACACAGGGAACAGCGACAGGTAGCGATGCGATCAGCGACTTGCAGGCAGAGCAGGATGCGGCAAGAGAAGCGCGGGAACTTCTCGCTAAACGCAGAGCCAAGGAAAAAGAGGCGACAGACCGCGCACGGCTAGAACGTGATCGTGATTTAGCATTGCGACACCAGCGAGAAGATGCTGAGTCCGAATCTGCGATCGCTAAAACTCGAAACCCTGAACTCAAAGCACAACTTCAGAATCAATCCCAAATCACCCAGAAGAATCGCGCCGCAGAAGATCAGGTGCGGAAGGCGAAAGATGACCTTCAAGATCTAATCTCGGCTAGAACGGCGAAGATTCAGGACGGAGACGAGGGCGGCATCGATTACAGCAAAGCGATCGAGAATCAGAAAAAATACATTGCTTCACTGGAAAACCTAAAAACAAGCCTGTCGGAGGCTCCCAAGGCTGAATGGGCGAACAAGGTCACTGAGTCGATCGAGAATTTAACCAAGGCGACGAACGAAGGCGGCGATGCTGTCTTCGAGATGGCGAATCAGTACGAGAATGGTGACTCACCCGCGATTCAGCACATTAAGAATCTGAACTCTATTAATGCGGCGTATGAGTCCCAGAAGCAACGCATTGTCGAAACCTTGAAATCTGCCAAGGAACTTGCGGCGGTCGCTCCCAGTGCCGAACTGAGCGCGATTATCGGACGCAATGAAGCGAATCTTCAACGGCTAGATGAGGGGCAGAAACGCGCCATCGAACGTGCCACGGCATTAGAGGAACAGGCAGAGAAGGAACGCCAGAAGCAACAGCGCATCGATCAAATCTCTGTCAGCGGAGAACGCCGCAATACCCTAGCCAGTGGGCGACTGGGATTGCTTCAAGGTCAGATTTCTTTCGGCAACTTGATCGGCGGTGACACCCGTGAATTGCAGCGAGAGGAGGCTTCACTGAAAGAGGCTCTGCGCTTCGAGGATCAAATCGATGGACTGAAACAACTGCATGAGCAGGGCAAGATTTCTTGGTTAACTCTGAAGGATTTGACGGATCAAGCAGAACAGCTTAACGCTGTGAATTTGGCGAGCATCAATCAACAATTCAACGAGACACGGGAAATCATCAGTGATAATGTTCTGCCGCCGTTTAAGAACTTCGTGACCGAGATGTGGCAGGGCACGAAATCGATCGGCGATGCGTTCAAGAATATGATTTCTGGATTGCTCCAAAATCTCACACAACTGGCAGTAAACAAACTGTTTACTGGCTTGTTTGGGAAACTATTCGGCGGCATTGGCGGCGAATTCAGCGGCATTCCTGACATTGCCTCACCCATCCTGAACTTCGCATCTGGCGGCGACGTACCAGCGATCGGCGGTAACTCATTCAGAAGTGGCTACGGCGAAATCTCGGCTGCACTTCGCCGGGAAGGGCCGAACTCGGTCTTAGCTGCGCTGACACCTAAAGAGAAGGTGCTAAATGTTGACGAAGCAATGGCATACCGCAAGCTATTCCCGAACGGCATCGGCAGTGTTGCGAATTTCAGTGTGGGCGGCGATGTTGGCAAGATTATGCCCGTTGCTTCAATCCCATTAACAGGCGGCAACTCTGGCGGCGGACAAAACCTGAGCTTCCATACTTCGGTTCAAGTGAGTTCAGACTCAGGCATTGACCCAAGACGGGTTCAGGAGCATTTTCAGAAAACCGTTCAGGATGAAATGCTGCGACAAACTCGCCCAGGCGGGCTACTGTATCGCGGTTGACCTAGATGATGGCGAGGTCACCGATTGAACTATCGTGATCGCGATAGTTTAACCAGCAACTACCAGATTTCTGGTAATTGCGGTCGGTGAATTTCGCCACCTACCAGGCAATCTGGTAAGAGGTCGGCTCAGATCCCAGTAGACCTTGAAAGCGCCGCGATTGGTAAACTTCCTGACGTTTGATAGACTGGGCGGCAAGATAGATGTCGTCTTAATCGGGAGGTTTGAATGGGTTACAAAATGAGTAGAGCCACGGCTTTGATTCTCATGGAATTGGTAGACAAAGTTATGCCACTGAATGAAACTTCAGTTTCGCAAAAACCTGTTGATTCCAAACCTCAAAACGATCGCAAAGATTGCGACAAAGACTAACTCAAGTAATCAGCGAAGCCCTGCCGCAGTCCTTACAGAGAACTCGCTGCGATCTCGTTCCATCTTTGCGAGGTCTACCTTTTCCTGCCCGAATCGGTTGCCCTGAACCGCATTTGGGGCAAGTCAGGGAAATCACTCTCTGAGAAATCTCTTCCTGGGAATCTGTCGGCTGTGACTCTGCCTGTTTCTGAGCTTCTTTTTCCTTGAACCGCATCATTGAATCAAACAGCCAGTCGGTTGATTCGTATTTCCTCATAGCTTTCACCTGCTGAATCGTTTACATGATTTTGTTAGTGGCTATCAGAAAAAATGGTAGTTCAAATGGCTAAAAAAGATTTTGCGCCTGATCCCAAGAAGTCGGAGACATTGCCTCTAGCATCGGTATCGTAAACGCTAAGGGCAAGAGTGAGTCTGGTTACTCAATCCTTTTCTCAGCTTAGAAGTGCTCCATTTTGCACGTTACTGGGACTTCTGCAAATGATCAGACACTTAAATCTTGCTGAACGGAACTTAGGCAGAATAGTACAAACCTAATTTACGAAGAAATACGGAAATTTTCTGCCTAATTGCCCTATTGAGGAGTAACATGCGAAACATGCATCATCTAATGTTTCAATTTCTGGCACTAGGCAAAGAGCGTCGATACTAATTCCCCAATTTAGGGATATTATGCTGACTTTCGGTAGTCTATATTGCTTCAAAGGAATTTTATGCTGACTGTTTTCTGTCTTTGGTCTAACATCCCGATCTGGATGATTAGGCGGAAAGAGTCAGTCTAAATAATTGTTAGACCGCTGAATTATTTATATGGGAGGATTCAGAAAATTATCTGGGGGTGCTGTAAATATTATTAGGTGGGCGTAGATTCGTGCTTAGAATGTAAGAGGCTGCAATGAGACGTAACATATGTACGCAGTCAGTGAACGATTACGGAAACTTGCCCTTCCCATATGGGTGCAGCCATAATTGAGGTGTCATCAAGAAAAAATGTCTAGACTTTATGGAAGATTCAACTGAGATTTTCGTCTTTGCATCCCCTGAAATTGAACAGCTTCTAGCAGACTACCAGACAGATGTGGTCGAGTTGTTAAAGAGACAAGATATTGATGTGCGCTATGGTGTTGCGTCTGATCCAGCAGTGACAGGCTTTCAAGAAAAATCTGCCCCTAAAGTTATTATTGCCTCAGCAGCACTTACTCTTTCCTTAACACCACTTTTGTCTCAAGCTATACAATCCATCACCCCCAGGGGTATTGTTGTTCATGAAGTTATCTGCATTCCCGTAGAAGATTCTCAAGGAAATGTTGTACGTGATGCATCTGGAGAGCCAGTTTTACAGTGGGTGAGAAGAGATAAACTTCATGAATTCTCCCAGCAAATTAATAGAACTTCTCAAGTTTCACTAAAGGGCTTTGGTCTTGAAGTTAAATATAGTGATTCTTCGGGAGAAACCCCGCCTCAACAGTAGAAGTTAAACTTGAATACTTATCCGTAATCTTATCCTAAACTATGTTCAGAAAAGCATTAGTCATGGGTTCTAACGGACCTGCTAACTATGGTCAACTCCGGTATGCGGTTGATGATGCAGCAAGAATAGCGGATGTTTTAGGTAATGAAAAATACTGTTTTGATGTAAGCAGATTGGAGTCAGAATTTGACCGTAGCGCTGTTTTAGATAGACTTACAACAATAGCAAAATCTTGTAGAAAGCAAGATACTTTAATTTTTTATTTCTCAGGTCATGGCGAATGCCGCGATGGTGAATTGTTTTTGTTGCTCGACACAACAGAACCTGAGAACTTAGCTCTTTCAGCACTTCCAATTTCGTGGATTATAGATACATTTAACCACTGCAAAGCTGAAAATAAGCTGCTTGTACTTGATTGCTGCTATGCGGATGCAGGTCGTAATACTACCTTTAAAGGCGGAGGACAACCTATAAGCAGTCAGTTAGTATCTGCTTCGCAAAGAATAACTATTGAGCCGCAGAATTATCTTGCGCTTTTAGCGGGTGATCATTTAGAAAGAACACAAGAAATAAAAATTGAGTATAAACGCTCCACTCTACATGGAGGGTTTCTAACAACTCACCTTTATTTAGCTCTTACAGATAGATTCAACGAATTAGATAGAGATAAAGACGGAAAAATCACTGTTGATGACTTGAAGGATTGGCTATACGATCAAGCCAATAAATACAATGGGGAAAGAGAAAAGGATCAACATATTCCATGTCCAATGTTACGAGGAAAAGCTCAAGGTCCTTTTTATCTAAATCTTCAACCAAATCTCAATAACAATTTAAATGAATTAGATAAGGATATATGTCCATATCAAGGTTTAGAGCCATTCTCAAGAAAATCAAGTTATTTCTTTTGTGGGCGCGAGAATGTTGTTGAAGAAGTTAAATATAAATTAGAGAAATCAAATTTTATTTTCTTAGCGGGTGCATCTGGGAGCGGTAAATCTTCTGTGGTTCAGGCTAAAATCTCTCCTGATCTAGAAAGATTAGGATGGAAAGTCTTAAACCCTATTGTTCCTTGGACTGATCCAGTAAGTAAGCTAAAGATTGAAATAACTCAACAGCTTTTTCCAGCACTAAATCCAACTCAAGCCCAAGAGATAGCTCAAAAGATTGAAAGTGATGGCTTAGGTATACTTGCCGACTTATTAAACGATACCAGTAAAATTTTGATCATCATAGATCAATTTGAAGAAGTATTCACAGCTAGCTCCTGCAATAAAGATCAGCAAGATAAGTTCATCGGTATTCTGTCTAAGTTTATCAATTCTAGTGAATCTAAACTTGCAGTTATTGCAACGATAAGAGCAGACTTTATAGACAATTGTCTTGGTGACAGTTCGTTAACTCGAATTATTCAGAACCATACTATATGGATTCCACCTTTGCAATCCAATGAGATTAAGGAAGTCATTGTCAAACCAGCAGATCTTCAGGGAGGATATAAATTCCAATCAGGATTGCCGGATTTAATTATCAGAGACATTGGCAGTGAAGAAAACTTTCTGCCTTTACTTGAGTTTGCTCTAAAAGAATTGTGGAATTTAAGGGACAAGGAAAACTTGGAAATTACATTTGAACATTACAAGCAACTGGGCAATGGACAAGACCGACAATCAATAGATGGTGAAGGTTACAAGCTTGGTGGAGTACTTGGTGCTTTAAATCAACGCGCCGAAGAAATTTTCACCACTTTTAATGAGCATGAAAAAGCATGGGTTAAACGAGTTTTTGTACGACTAGTTAGAACAGGATTAGAATCTCGTGATACTCGGCAAAGACAATCTAAGAAAAATATCTTGGAATTGGCACGAAACGATTTAGAGGATCAACAACTTATTGAGTCAGTTTTGAATAAGCTTATTCGTGAACGACTGATTGTTACGGATAGAGATCCTAACAGTGGTGTTGCGTGGATAGATTTAGCTCATGAAGCACTTATGGATGGATGGATCCGGTTCTCTAACTGGAGAAAGGAGGACCGCGAAGTTCGTCGTCTTTTGGATCGGTTAGAAGATGAACATCGAGAATGGCTTAGACATGCAAAAGACGGAAAGTTTCTTGCTGGGCAAGGATTACTTGCCCAAGCTAAAGAAAAGTCTCTAGAGCTTAGTACGCACCTATACGATAGTTTAGAAGAGTTCATAAAAGAAAGTGAAGTAGCAGAAAAGAACAGGAATCTTGTTCATAGCTCTGCTTTGGAAGAATACAAGAAAGAAGCGGAACTGGAAATCAAAAGATATCAGCTAGAAGCAAAAGAGCGACATTTAGAGTTAAAAGAATCTCAGTTGAAATTTGAAGTAGAACTTAGAACGAAAGAAGTAGAGCTTCAGGCATTTCGTCGTGAAGCAGATATGTATAAACAGCAAAGTGAACAGTTACTTAGGATCATTGTCGAGCCACCTAAAACAGTCATAAGAAATTACATCCAGGAGATACCTGAAAGGCATATAATCAACATTTCTGGAAATTCAGGAGAAATTACAGTTGGTGATCGTATAGGAGGTGATAAAAATCTTGTATTCCAGTATTCAAGACAGAATCTGGCTGAAGCAGCAGCTGAAATTAGACAATTGCTTGAACAACTATCTACAGATTATTCAAATAATACACCAACAGAGAAAATGCATCTTGGTGCCCAAGTTTTGGAAGAAATAGATAAGAAGCCAGAATTGAGATCAAGAGTTATACAAGTGCTTAAGGAAGCTGGCAGTGATGCCCTTGCAGAAGCAATAGATCATCCGGCTGTCAAGGTTGTTATAGCTGGAATAGAAGGTTTCCTACATCCAGACGAAAGTTCATGATTTTATTATTTTTCCTACGTTTATGATTTCAACGCCGAGGTCTAATCGGGTCGAGAAGGGCGTTTAACCCTTCCCTCCCACCACCCATCATGCGGGTCCGCAATGGGCGGTTTATGAAGACGCGCAAACAACATTGATAGCTTTTAGGTGTAACCTTGGACTTTCTTCCAAAGTTGCACAATGGATAGCAATCCCCCATGCTGATTGAGTCTTCTGATTTGGTAAATCAAAGTGTGGAAACTTTCTGCCTCACGATCGTTTTTATACCTGATCGAAGTAGTGCATCAGATTCTCCCGTCGCTTATGCCCAGTGCGCTTCTGAATCTGGGCAGGGCTGTAGCCTTTGTCTCGTAGCTTCGTAATATATGTGCGACGAAATGAATGAGTGCTGACTCCTTCTAACCCAACACGATCGCAAGCCGCTTTGAGAATTTCATGCGCCTGCATCCGCGACATAAAGCCTTGTTTACTGCCTCTACGACCTTTGAATAGGTAGCCTGTCTGTGGCATCTCTCCAGAATGGCTCCAAGCATCTAGCAAGGATTGTAGCGCGGGGACGATTTCGACTTGTTGGGTTCCAGTCTTGCCCTTGCGAGTCTCACGGGTGAAGGTGATGAAGTTGCCCCGAATCATCTCGACTTTCAGTTGCAGCGCTTCACTAATGCGGCATCCGGTGAACATGCAAATGGCAAACAAAGCGCGATCGCGGAAAGTTTGAAAACCATCCTCAAACAACCGGGTTAATTCTTCATCGGTCAAGATTTTCGCCTGTCCGTGACCGTCCACTTTTGCGGATGCTTCTAAATCTCCAAGGTCGATATCGAAACTGAGCATGACGTTCTTAACTCGAAGCACTGTAACTTTCTTATCCTACCTTACAAAATAGTAAATCGTAAAGTATAGGCATCAAACCCTTATTCTTTCGTTCTTCTAGCTGAGTCTCATCAAAATCGCCGCGCTTATTGAGAATGATTCATCATTATTGCGAAAACAGCATTGGTGTTGATAACAGATGAGACTCAATTCGAGAGCAAGGAATGAGCAAAGAAAAAAAGTGATGGTTGGTTGTCAGGTAAGCGAGGTCTATGCCTAATGCAATTCTTTTATTGCGGCTTAAACCATTGGTAGCAGACTAACTGTACTTCTTCTTCTCGAATGATATCGAGCAGGTTTATCTCCTCTTCCTCCTCAACTTCGTAATAAAGCTCTTGATCGACAAACAAGATATCTAAATCAGAGATTAGGTCCGTCAAATTCCTGTTCTCAGCAAAACGGCTCCAAATCGCTTTGATGTCTTTCTCATAACTCCGAAGATTTGCCGAAACGATTACTCTCAACACTCGTTCTTTTAATTCAGCATCAGTTGGTTCATCAATAAATAAATCCGCCTGAGTGAGAGCAGTCTGAATCTTCTGGAGAAGTTTCGATAAAGTCGGTCTAAGTCGTGTGCTGCTCTGCTGCTTTTTGAAGCCCTGAAGCAAATTTCGGGTTGCTCCCTCTAGAATGGCAAAGATCGCATTATCAAAAGGTACAGGAGGCAACTCGTCCGGGTTCGGATAGTCACTAGCGTTACACTTCAACCATTTGAAGATAGTGCTGTATCCGGTGATCATCTTGTCTGGGCCAGTGGAGATGTGTCCATTGATTCGAGGGTAGAAATGCCAAAGATGACGATTTCGTACCCGAAATGCTAAGAAAACCCCATCCACATCCTTCAGATTGCTACGGGTGCTGTGAATTCCCAGTGGGATCTCTTCAGCCGCTTCAGTGCCCATTTGCAGCATGAATTCTTGTAAGGGGAAACGCATTTCATCGAGCGACACTAAATCTGATGCTTGCTCTAGTTCTTCTAGAATTGCTGCTTTCTCTGCGTCTGTATCCGCTTCTTTAAGGCGGCGGATTTCTTCTAGCGATCGCTCTGAGATGGTTTCCCCTAGAACGCTGGCATCGAGTCCAACTTCTCGATCAATCGTCGCAATTCTCTGCTGCAATCGAGCTACCAAGCCGAGTAAATCTTCTAACCCTTCTTCGGGAAAACAGTTGTAAATGGATAGCTGATCGAAGTTCGTCCCTAAGCGATCGATGCGTCCCGCTCGTTGAATCATCCGTACTGGGTTCCAATGCAGGTCGTAGTTAATCAGAACTCCTGCATCTTGGAGGTTCTGACCTTCTGAAAGTACATCAGTACAGATGAGAATGTCGATCGGTTGCGACTCACAGAGTTCTAAATCCTCCGCAGTTTGACAGTTTGCGATTGGGGCAAAGTGTCTTACCTTCTCTTCGCGCTGTTTGCCGGGGGTAGCTCCGGTGATGAGATCGATTTGTGGAGCGCGAGTGGACCGCATTTTCCTTAACCAATCCTCATCCTTGAGCAATTCCTGATAGACATAAACAGCGGTGTCTTTGAAATAGCTAAAGACAAGGACTTTCTGACCTTTGAGCGTGAGCAGTAATTGCTTGAATGCAGCTAACTTCAGATCGTAATCCTGTCCCGTCTGTGCTTTATTCCTGATGGCTTCTAGCTTTCTCAGGATGTCCTCTAGGGCGTGAAAGTCCTCATTAATCTGGGCTTTAAGTTGATTCGTGTCGTACTCTTTGGGGTCAACTTCTTCAAGAGAGGCAATCAAATCCCCGATCGAGATGTATTCTTCTTCCTCGGTTTCAGCCGCGATGATCTTGCGGAACGTCTTGCCATCGAGCAGTAGACCTGCATCAAGGCAAGCATCAAACTCACTCTGAAAGACACGTTGGCTGGTGATACTGTTCTCAAAGGCAAGCAGCGAACTCTCTAAACGCTTGAGATACAAAGCTTTCATCAAGGCGACTAACGCTTCATTTCTCTTAATTTGTGTCTGATCGTCCTTGTTCGGTTTCTTCTTAAACGCTTTGATGTTGTAAGGTGCGAGATTCAACTGATCAATCTGTTGAGCGATTCCAGCATATAAACCCTGAAAGCTCGACTCAAAATTGTAAGTGAACTGCTCTAACTGGCGTCTAGGAAAGCGAATCTCTTTACCTGCAATGAAGATTTGTTCCCCTGCCTGTTGCCGCTTGATCACGTCCTGGCGAGATCGACGGACCATCGTTTGCATCAACAGTTCAGTAATCTCAGTTTTGCCCTGATTCAAGTCCTGAAAATAGCTCTGAAGATTTGAGATGCCCCATTCCTGGTAATAAGTCTCGCGATTCCGAGTAAGCAAGAGAATCTGATTCCGCAAATCGAAAACGGTGTTGTTGATCGGTGTCGCTGTCAATAAAACAACTCGCTTATTTCTCTTCCCGCTTTGTAGCAACCGCTGTAGGTTCTGATAACGATTCGTTCCAGAGTTTCTGAAGTTGTGCGATTCATCCACTACAACGATGTCGTAACGACTGAATTGCTTAGTATTGAAGTTTTTTCGCCCTAACTCTTCCTGAGAGATGACCGTCGCCTTGATGCCGAAATCATCTAACTTTTTGCGCCAAACTAGATCGCGTAACTGAGCCGGACAGATCACCAATGCGCGAGGAACATAGCCAGGTCGTTTATCTTTGATCAGATAGTGATCCAGCAGCCGGAGTCCGATGAAGGTTTTACCCAAACCAACTGCATCCGCAATCATACAAGCATTATGTCGCTCTAGTAGCCTGACTGCGCGTTCAAATCCTTCTTGTTGGAAACTGGCAAGTTCGAGCGATGTGCGATCGTTACTCTTCTCTAGACCGACATCCTCTTTGAACAGTTCATATAGCGCTTTCACAAACACTTGATAGGGTGTGTAGGACTTGCTGCCGAATTTAGAAGCGTTGAGGGTCGCGATCAGCTTAGTTTTGTAGTCAGTATCAACGCTTGGGTCATTCCAGAATTTCTCAAACCATTCATTTCGCAGGTTTTGTGCTGCATAACGATGCTTATTCAGCATATTCAGTTCCGTGTTCCCCTGTAGACCAGAGGGTGTGAAGTTACTGGAACCGACAATGCAGTAATCATCAAAAATATAGGCTTTTGCATGAAGGAAAGGTGTTCCCTCTGCCATTGCACCATAGAGTCTCACTTGAATGTGAGCCTGTTCCAAATAGGCAATTAGGCGATCAATGTTTTGTTTGTAATCGAGGTTGAACGGTTCACCTTCTAGCTGTCCCTGAACGTTGCGGCGAAAATATCGGGTGAGATCAACGCGATCACGCTCTGCTGCCATAATGGTAGGGTCACGACCAATGAGGAGTCTTAGGCTGGTGAGTTGGTTGAGAGCCTGTTCTAGACGAATCCAAGCTTCGATGCGGAAGAATCCAGTCGCGATGTCGAGAACGGTCTGTTTCTCAGACTGAATGATCGTCTCCAGAACATCTTTTAGTTTGTGGCGATCGTTGTCGATGTAATCGGGGAGTGGCATTAGTTCTGTCCTCCCTCAATGATTTTGATTTCTTCTGAGGTTAAGCCGTAGAGGTGGGCAACGCGATCATTGATTTCTGCTTCCCAGTGCGCAACGTTTTGCCCTTTGGCATCAAGGCATTTTTGGGCTAGATCAGAGATAACATTATGATCGACTGGGGAAGCCTGGGGAATAGGAACAGTCTTCATAAAAATTGCACTGGGTTCATAGAAGCCATTTTGAAGTTTCGCAAGAAGCTTATCGAAGAGCCACCAGGCAACTTTAGAATTCAGAACTCCTAGCAGGTATTTCGACGATCCTGAGATAATGAAAGCCTTTTGATTGGTGAAATAGCCTTCCTCATCCCAGGTGAACTCATTGCGACTACAAATATTTGGGTAGACAATTTTGCTGCTCTCGAACTCCCGCCAGTACTTACATGATCTCAGTTCCCAATAAAATCTGCCTTGATCATCTCTTCTAATTAATTGATCACGAAATAGTAAGAATCTTTCGTAAATAGCTGGATAAGTTGAGGCGAATTTCTTTTCAGCTTCATTTCCTACCAATCCAGACCAAGAATGTTTTTTGTTTTCTGATGATTCAATCTTAATGAGATATTGTTCAGCAAATTTTACTTGCCAACGCTTTACATCTCTTCCTCTCAAGAATGGCTTTAGGACATCTGCTGATGAAGGATGCTCAACAATCAATTGGTCGCGTGTGGCTCGATCAACTACAAAGGCTTCATTAAACCCAGTAATAATACCCCGATAGAGCCGTCCATTTACAAACTCATTAAGCGGCTGTCCTACACTTTGCAACTTCTCTATTAGTCGTTGCACAACTGGAGATTCTAATCTCCATCCACTGGAAGTTAACTCTTTTTGAGCAATTAGAAAACTATCAGAACGGAAAACAGAAGCAAATTCATTGACAGATTTCTCATCATCCCAGGTCAGAGATCGCACCTCATGCTCTTTAGGTTCAGTTCTAGCAACTTGCAAAATACTGGGATAAGCGATCGCTTCAAACACCGGAGCGTCACCAAAATCGATGAGATGTTGAATGCTACCTTCACTGCTCAAAAACTTCCGCAGCTTTTCTCCATACCCAGAGCGCATGTATTTATTCGAGCAAATGTAGGTCAAATTGCCATTAGATTTGAGTAGCCGAAATCCACGCTCAAAGAAGTACACAAATAGGTCAGCCGTACCCGCATAGCAATCGTACTCTTCTTGAAGTGCAGGTTTAAGCTCTTTGATTTGTTCGTGTCTTACGTAAGGTGGATTCCCAATCACAACATCAAACCCGCCCTTCTCCCCAAATACATCATTGAAGTGCAAATGCCATTGGAAGAAATCGAGCGATCGCAACCCTCGCGCCACGTTGATCTCGATCGAGTCCAGTTCCTTTATCGTGCTATCAATTGATTGCAGCTTCTGAGTTTGAGCCTTACTCAGTTTGCCCATCAGCTTAAGATCTCGTTCTAGATTGCGTAGATCGATCAGCAAATTTTGACGGCGATTTGAGATCGCAATCCGGAACACATTCTTCTCAGCCTCTAGAATCTGCCCTCTCAAATCTTTGCGTTCATCTGCCTGAGAAAGGAAATACTGCTTCTGTAGAGTGACGAGCTTCTGAATCTCGATTGATACAGGGTCTACAGCAATTGTTAGCTGGTTATTCTTAGTCGGGTCAGGAATCAGATGTTCACCGTTAATGGTAGAGATCAGCGAGTTCCCAGCCATCAGCTTGTAATCGAGATTTGGCAGGGGTTCTACATCATCAATCGTCGGAATATCGACAACCATCGACAACCACATTCTGAGTTTGGCAATCTCGATCGCTTCTGGCTTGATGTCTACACCATAAAGGTTATTGGCGATGATGCTACGCTTCAATTCGCTCATCGCGAGACTGCCCCGTTTGAGACTGCCTCCTTCTCGCTGTCGAATTGCCTGCCACACGGACAGAATGACTTGCATCATGCCTAGTGGGAATGCACCCGATCCTACAGCCGGATCGCACACTTTCACCGACTCTAGAGCCTTTCTCAGCTTTTTCGTTTGTTCAGTTGAGAGTAGCTTTCTCAGTTCAGCATCTGGCATCTCAGTTTCATACTCTGCCAATTGCTTCACGACTTCCAAATCAACACCGCTTTCATCAGCCAGATAGCGCGATAGCGACTCGACACACATGAAATGAACGATTCCCCGTGGGGTGTAGAAAGTGCCGCTCTGTCCGCGTTCATCGGCAGCCAACAGATTCTCGAACACCTTTCCTAGCATCTCCGGGTCAACGGCTACGTCTTCATCGCCTTGAACGTTTTCGGATACAGTAAAGTTATAGCTGTTGAAAAACTTGAGAACGCTTTTATTACCACTTGGATCAAATAGCGAATTCGGTAGTGTGAGTGTTTCTGGTGTCTGTACTCCCGCCGCATCGATCACCTCTTCGCCATAATCGCGATCGAACAATCCTCCATTCAAGTAAGGAATCTTGCCCCAAGGCGACTCAAAATTCGGACGCTGTTTGTTCAGCATCTCGAAAAACAACGGTTCTAGCAATTTGCTGTAGAAATCGTTATCTTCTGGCTCAGTCTTCAACAGACGATATTGATTTCTAAGAAAGTCGCGATCACCACCCAGAAACTCTTTCTTTTGCAAAAAGTACAGGAACATCACGCGACCAAGCAATCGTTGAGTGAATTGGTGAAGTCGGCTTTGATCCTCAAAATAGGGGTGCTTGTTATGATTGTGAATAACACGCTGTACTTCCTCGAAAATCTCCTTGTAGCCTCTGTAAAACTCTTTGGTTAGCTTCTCAACGTCGAAGGCTTCACATTGACGCTTGTAGATCTCCTGGGGACTAAGACGATGAGTCGCGATTGCTTCCAGCCGATCCCGATCATAAGCAGTAGGAGTTCTACGATCAATCAGCAGCTTCCGAATTCCGACTTTCAAATTCATCTGAGTGTCGAAACTCTTGCGGGGATTAACCAGCATCAGATGGTTGTAGTTCTCCTTTGTGCCAATGAGGAGAAAATCAGACGGACGACGATATAGACTTTGCGCGATCGCTCTCATCCGATTGCTGGCAACGCTGACCGATTCCCATTCCTGCTCCTGAAGTTGAAAGAGTAGGACCTGAAGCGAATCATTTCCCTTACGATGGTCAGCAATCAAATGAGCATCCCAGATTGCCTCTGCACTCCGGCTTGGTAACTCTAAATCTTTGATGGAAAGCGGTTGAGCCGTTTGAAGAACGTTATAGCCAAGCATCCTGAATACGTCAGCCACATTGGGTGCGTTATCCATTCGTCTGACATCATCCAACTGCAATAACCGTTCGGGCATGGGGGCTTCCTCGTCGTTGTTAGCCCTCCTAAAAACACGCAAACCAATCCGCAAGACGTTGCAGTTTTGTGTCTTCTTACATGAGACTCAGCAAGAATATTTGCGTATCTCATTGCCTAATGTGATTTATTTACCAGAGAAGTACTTAAGCAAATCTTCGCCGCTATCGCCCAACTCTCTCACCTTGCCTTCAATCAGCAGCATTGCCATTTTGGAAGGTTTTGAGTGTCGGTTTTCCCAACGGTTAATGGTCGGAAAAGTCACGCCAAGCCTAGCTGCGAACTGCTCTTGAGTCAGTCCCAGCCTTTGACGCAACTCCCGCACCAGATCTGATATCTCTAGCGGTTCGGTCACAGTTTCAGGAGAGTTGTTGTAAATTCACAAGCACATAAAGCACTTCTTATGATGTTTTATTGCACTTGTTATAAAACATACCCAAATCGACCCATGGCTTTACCGTAAATACTCTGGTTTTTGAAGGTTCTACAAAGTAATATGTTTTCTCCTGCTTACTTCTGAATCTTAATGAATATCAGACGCTTCCTCTAGGTAAGTAATGTTACCGAAAATTCACGCAGTTTCACCGTCACTTCACGATCGCGCCAGAACCAATCTGTCAGCATTCATAAGCGTGTTTCTGTGGTGGATGGCTCTATGAAAATTGCGGCAATCGGCTTAGCTGGATTGGGGATTGTGTGTGCGGGTGTCTGGGCGGTTGCATTGGTCGTCAAGAACAATTCGCCCGTTGCGACTTCGGTTGTGCCCTCACCTGTCCCTACAACTCAAGCCACTGGCTCTGGCAGTGGGTCTGCCTTTGACGAAACATCAAAGGAAACCTGTGGAGATCCGCCGGATGCAAGCGCAACTTGGTATGCAGTATTTATTGATGGCGGAAACCTCAATGAGGTTCACAGAAGATTTTGCAAAGACGCGATCGCTGTAAATCGGCAAGATTCTGGCAAGGCATCGATCCAGGTCGCCAGTTTTAGCGATCGCGCTAGGGCGGAAGCTTTTGCAAGGTCGGTTAATGGTGAGTCGGCGAGGTATGAGCCGAAAGTGGGCAAAAACAAGGTTGTGGAGGCGGAGACAGCAAATCAGAAGCCAACATCCGAACACATGCTGGCAACACTCGACGGTGGAATGTTCACTGAATCGAAGTATTCATCAGTGTTAGACCACTTAGAAAGCCGATGCGTCGAGAATCGCGAAAAACTTGCGAGCATGGCTTATGGTGCTGCAAAAGAGTCTAAAAGCCGAGGAAAAAATATATCGGCTTTTGAGATGTTAAATGCCGTGGGCAGAGTAACGGAACCTCTTGCAGGAACAGGACGGCACAAGTGCGAGGACTTCTACATAACGCTGGTTATTTCTTTAACCGCGCAGTAAACAGAAACTTCATATCGGAATGAGGGTTGTGTAGGGTCGGCTTTAACCCTGTAAATTGCTAAAACCCTTGCTATGTAAGGAGTGTGCAGGGTTGTTGCGGGCGATGACGGGTTAAAAATGCACCCATCATCGCTGAAACCCTTATACCGCAAGGGTTGTGCAGGGTATGACGGATATGACGGGTAGTTATTTTTAATGTAAGAGCCAAAACAAGAATGAATTTGCAATCCAGTCCACGCCTAGACTTAGGAGCAAATATTTTTTTATTCATCTTTACCAATAAGTTTCCATATCCCGTCACACCCGTCATACCCTGCACACTCCTTATATAGCAAAGGTTTCAGCGATGCAGGGTTAGAAATATACCTGTCATCATTCATCACGACCCTGCACACTCCTTATATAGCAAGGGTTTCAGTGATTTAGATGCTTGTATATTCGCTTGTGTTTCGGTCTTAGGGCTGGTTTAGGGCTGAGTCCTAGAGCCAATCTCTAAAACCAATCGGGATGACAGGATTTGAACCTGCGGCCTCCTGCTCCCAAAGCAGGCGCGCTACCAAGCTGCGCTACATCCCGTAACAGATTCCACAAGTATACCATAGGTAGTCCCACTTTGACTGGACTTTTTTAGGACTAGGGAATTCTTTCAAGATAGGGGCACTTGAGCATTAATAAAGAGACGACGATTGCTGTCAAAGCCTACCTAAGTAAGGACATATATGAGGCGCTTAAAGTAATTGCTGAGCAGCAGCTATGCTCGCTATCGTTCCTCATTGGTCGGGCAAGCCATCACCAGTACGCCGATATCCTCTAGATGCCAATTACCAGCCTCCTAACCTATGGGGACTTTTTCATATCTCTTTAATACGCTCTTGACTTTTGACTTGACATATGTATTATAAGTACATTCGTCCTAAATTCAGGAGATAAAAATGATCAACGTACTCATTGATGGCAATACTGTCATCAATATCGAGAACTTTACAGAGGCGAAAGTAGACATGAGGTCTAAAGACCTAGCAATCGATATTGAGTGGGCAGGGGGTAAGAAGCGCAGGGTTGTAGGTGACAAAGCTCTGGAGGTATGGCAAAAGCTGGTACCAGGGGTAGATCCTCCCCCCAGACCAGAGGTGAGGAAAGTAGGAAGGTCTATCGCAGCAGCCCCTCTCAAGACCATCTAATTTAGGTTCTAGAGGGGCTACTCTGTAGGCTTAATTTTTGACTAAAATAGCCTCAGTACCTATCAGAAGTAGGCTTACTTAGGCTATATAGAGTAAGAATATTGACAGGATCTCGTACAGGATCTTACGATTCTCTGCTCCCAAAGCAGGCACGCTACTAAGCTGCGCTACATCCCGTAACAGACCCAAATTAGTATTACGTAATCCTTGCGCAATACGTCCGATTTTTTCAATGAATTTTGAATTTCTAGAGCGCGATCGCTAGCGATCGCGCTCTATTTCCCTATTCGCTTGTCTTGACGCGCTTGCTGGTGCCAGTCGATTTCTTCGCAGCAGCAGCTTTTGTCGTGGTCTTCTTGGTCGTTGTTTTGGTCGCGCGCTTCGCGGTCGTTTTCTTCGCGGTCGTCGTTTCTGATTTTTTCTTCGATCGCGTTGTCTTTTTCGTTCCTGCTTTCGCGGCTAATGCCTCAACGGCAACATCCATCGTAATCTCTTCGACAGTCTGACCTTCCGGTAGAGAAGCATTCACCTTACCGTGCTTGAGATACGGGCCATAGGGGCCTTCATAGATATTGACTGGCTCTCCATCATTCGGATGTGCCCCCAACTCCCGAAGCGGTTTGGCTGCTGCACGCTTGCCGCGAACGGCTTTGGGTTCGGCAAATAGCTCTAAAGCCCGTTCCAGCGTAATCGTTACCACATCATCTGGGGCTTTAATCGATCGATAATCCTTCTTCGGCTTACCGTCTTCGTCTTTGCCCAAGTCATGCACGATATACGGTCCAAACCGTCCCAGTGACGCTTGAATTTTGCGACCAGTTTCGGGATGAACTCCCAGAGTCCGGGGCAACGTTAACAAGCCCAACGCCATTTCCATCGTCACTTCTTCAGGCTTGACCTTCGGAGGAACCGAAACATTCTTCGGTTTCGGATTCTCTTCAGTCTTGTCGCCAAGCTGAATGTAATGCCCGTAAGGTCCCAATTTGACGTAGATCGGTTCTCCCGTTTCAGGATGCGATCCCAGCTTGTTCGGTCCTTTCAGCAGAGTCTCGACCTGAGCAGGATGGAGATCAGCAGGCGGGAGATCTCTGGGCAAATTGACATTGCCATTCTCAGACTCGATATAGGCTCCGGTTCGGCTGATCCGAATTTTGGTTCCGAGATCGTCTAGATGAATCGTGCGAGCTTCCTTGGGATCGATATTGCTATCGCGCTCTTTGACTTGAGTCTCTAACCCTTGATCCCCAGAGTAGAACTGAGTCAAATACGGCAGCCAATCGACTTCCCCAGCGGCAATATCGTCTAAGGTTTGCTCCATTTTGGAAGTGAACCGCAAATCGACAATATCGGGGAAATGCCTTTCCAATAAATCGACCACCGCAAAAGCCGTGAAGGTCGGAACAAGCGTATTGCCAACCAGATGCGCGTACCCTTTGCGCTCATCGGTGATCGTGCCAATAATGCTGGCATAGGTCGAAGGACGACCGATTCCCTCACTTTCTAGAGTTTTCACCAGCGATGCTTCGGTGAATCTTGCAGGAGGTTGGGTTTCATGTCCGATCGCTTCTAGATTCCGGCAGTTCGGATGATCTCCGGCTCGCATCGGTGGCAAGATGATTTCTTGGTTCTCGATCGCAGCATTCGGATCGTCTGATCCTTCAACATAGGCGCGGAAGAAGCCCGGAAAATCAATGCGTTTGCCGCTAGCTCGGAAACCCGCATCTTCGACTTGAATTTGCGCTGTAACTTGAGTTTGCCGCGCATCTGCCATTTGAGTGGCAACGGTACGTTTCCAAATCAAATCGTAGAGTTTTAACTCTCGATCTTTTAATCCGGTCTGTTTCGGAGTGCGGAACGTGCTGCCTGCCGGACGAATCGCTTCGTGCGCTTCCTGTGCGCCTTTGCTCTTGGTCGTGTATTGGCGAGGAGATGGGCTGAGATACTCTGCCCCATACATTTCTTCAACACAACTGCGGGTAGCCGCGATCGCTTGTTGGGACAAATGCACCGAATCTGTCCGCATATAGGTGATATACCCTTGCTCATACAGACTTTGAGCCGTTCGCATCGTGTCGCGGGCAGACAATCCTAATTTACGGTTCGCTTCCTGTTGCAGGGTTGAAGTTGTAAAAGGCGGGGAAGGCTTGCGAGTGACCGGACGTTCTTCGAGATCCGAAACCGTCCAGGTTTTCCCGTCTAAGCGAGCTTGTAATGCTCTCGCTTCCTCTTCACTTAACAGCACAACGTTTCGACCTGCGGCAACTTGCCCGGTTGATTCGTCAAAATCTGCACCAGTTGCAAGTTTTCGACCTGCTAAGGTCACGAGTTTTGCTTCAAATTCTTGCCGGGAATCAGCTTCGATCGCGAGCAGTGCTTTGAGATCCCAATACGCGCCTTTTCTGAACGCACGACGTTGCCGCTCTCGATTCACCAGCAGACGCACAGCAACAGACTGAACCCGTCCTGCCGAAAGTCCATAGGCGATCTTTTTCCACAAGAGCGGCGACAGTGTGTAACCGACTAAGCGATCGAGAATTCGTCTGGTTTCTTGCGCCCGCACGAGTCTTACGTCAATATCGCGGCAGTTCTCGATCGCGCTGTGAATCGCTTCTTCTGTAATTTCGTGAAACACCATTCGCTTCACGGGCACTTTCGGCTTGAGCAACTGAAGTAAGTGCCAGCTAATACTTTCACCCTCGCGGTCTTCGTCAGTCGCCAGCAATAACTCGTCCGCTTCTTTCAAAGCGTCCTTTAAAGTCTTCACAACCTTTGATTTATCTTTTGGCACCAGATAAATTGGCTCAAACCCTGCCTCAACATCGACACCGAGTTCTCTAACACGCTTGTCCTTAATGGAATCAGGCACGTCGCTGGTCGATTGGGGCAAATCGCGGACATGACCCATTGATGCCTCAACGCGGAAATCACGAGGCAAATAATTGCGGATGGTGCGAGCTTTCGTCGGGGATTCGACAATAACAAGAGTTGGCATGAGTCTGTCTAACTAGAAATCGCGGGTCAACAAGGATTCGCACTGAGTGTCTGTATTGCTATCAATATCACTCAATTTGCTCGATCGGGAATACGGAAAACCAACCTGAGGGGTCGTGCAGGCTGTAAAGCTCAAGATTTGAGTTACAGACGCGACATCGTGGAAACCAGCCTGCTTCTAACTTATAACCATACCCAACTGCACAAATTGATTCACTATATAAATAATCAAGATTCAGAAGACTGGCTAAAGTTCGGGGAGCAAACACCTAAGTTTTAGACTGTAGACTATTCGTTCGCAATCGTCCATCTTTTCTGATGGATTAAGTCTTTCTTCAGAGGGTTGCACGATCAATATAGACCAAAGTTGATAGATGGATCTCGTGATCCCAATTGCGGCTTTGGGCAAAGAACTCGGATTTGACGAAAACCAAGTTGCATCCCACGTTAAAATCCCTAACAGGTGAAGTATTCGTTTGCTTCAAATAAAAGTGCGACTAGCATAAATTTTTGTTAATTCCTGCTCATACGGACTCCGTGCTATGGATTTTGCTTCTCTTGCGGCTCAACTGAATGCCGGAACGATCCTGCCAGAACTGATTGTGATCGTAACGTTACTCACTGTGATGGTGGGTGATCTCATTGTGGGACGACAAAATTCCGCAAAATGGACACCCTATGTCGCGGTGGGTGGCTTATTGACGGCGACAGGTGCGCTGTTTACCCTCTGGGATAGTCCGAACCCGATCGGATTTATTGGCGAATTTAATAGCGATGCCCTCAGTATCGTGTTTCGGGGAATTGTCGCACTTTCGGCGGCAGTGACGATTCTGATGTCCGTTCGCTATGTCGAGCAGTCTGGAACGGCTCTGGCAGAGTTTATTACAATTCTGCTGACCGCAACGGTGGGCGGTATGTTTCTGGCTGGGTCGGATGAATTTGTGGCAGTTTATGTTTCGTTGGAAACGCTCAGTATCGCGTCTTATTTGCTGACGGGGTATACAAAGCGCGATCCGCGATCGAATGAAGCTGCGCTGAAATATTTATTAATTGGTGCGTCGAGTTCGGCGATTTTCCTATACGGCGCGTCGCTGCTGTATGGATTGTCCGGCGGCGAAACAAAATTATCGACGATCGCGGAAAAGATTTCACTCGCTGGATTGGATAACTCGATTGGGTTAGTGATTGCGTTGGTATTTGCGATCGCGGGGATCGCATTCAAAATTGCGGCAGTTCCATTCCACCAATGGACGCCTGACGTATATGAAGGATCGCCCACGCCCGTTGTTGCTTTTCTATCGGTTGGATCGAAGGCGGCTGGATTTGCGTTGGCGATTCGGTTATTAGTCACTGCATTCCCTCAAGTGACCGAGCAGTGGCATTTGGTGATGACGACGCTCGCGATTCTGAGTATGGTGCTTGGAAACGTCGTTGCCCTGGCACAGACGAGTATGAAACGACTGTTAGCATATTCGTCGATCGGTCAAGCTGGATTTGTGATGATCGGGTTAGTGATCGGCTCGGATGCCGGATACGCCAGCATGATCTTCTACTTGATGATTTATCTGTTCATGAACTTGGGTGCGTTTACTTGCATCATTCTGTTCTCGCTCCGCACGGGCACAGACCAGATCAGTGAGTACTCGGGCTTGTATCAGAAAGATCCGCTCTTGACCTTGGCGTTGAGCATCTGTCTGCTGTCGCTCGGTGGGATTCCACCCTTAGCTGGCTTCTTTGGGAAGTTGTACTTGTTCTGGGCAGGTTGGCAGGCCGGAGCTTATCCGCTGGTGATTTTGGGCTTGGTCACCAGTGTCATCTCGATTTACTACTACATTCGAGTGGTGAAGATGATGGTCGTCAAAGAGCCACAAGAAATGTCAGAAGCGGTGAAGAATTATCCGCCGATCGCTTGGAATCTGCCTGGATTGCGTCCGTTGCAGGTTGGATTGATTCTGACTTTGGTGGCAACGTCGATCGCTGGAATTCTCTCGAATCCGCTGTTTACGTTGGCAAATGATTCAGTTACCAAAACACCAATGTTGCAGCAGGCGTTGACCAAAACACGCCCGATCGCGCAGGGAGTTGAGCAGAAAACCGCTGAATTGCCACAACCGGAAATTCACAGTTAGACCGACTTGTGATTTAACGCGGTTCGCCTGATCGACACACTGATCAGGCGATTTTTTATGACTGCTTTGAATCTCGGCTTCACTCGCTTTTAAATCTGACAATAAAAATTGTCCAATTCGGTTCAGACTTTAGTTCGATCTTGCCTTGCAACGATTCAACTAAGCATCTCACTAATGCCAGCCCTAAGCCTGACCCGCCCTGTTTCCAAGGATCAGCATTGGGAACCCGATAAAATCGCTCGAAGATTTTATCGATCGCTTCATCAGGAATCTCAATGCCAGAATTCTCGACTCGAAATTCAATCCAGGGTGCAATCCACTCCGCGCTGACAACAATCTGTTCATTTGGAGGTGTGTATTTGCAGGCGTTATTGATCAATTCAACGAGAACTCTTTCTACAGCAGCTCGATCGCAATTCAATATCGGAAGACTAGGATCAATAATCACACTGAACTCTTGCTGTCGGGTTTCTGTGCGCCGATAAAACGGCTCTAGCAGCGTCGGTAGCCAGGTTTGAAGTTCGATCGATGTGGATTGCAAGGGCTGCTGCCCAGACTCGATTCGCTGCAAATCTAATAAACCATTGACTAAATCTGATTCTCGATTACATTCGTTTTCTAAAATTTGCAGATAATGCTCTTTCTGGGTTTCAGTGCTCGCGATCTTGAGCAATTGAATTGCCATTTTCATATTCGTGAGCGGGGTGCGCAACTCGTGAGAGACTGTGCTCAAAAATTCATCTTTCAGTTCACTGAGTTGATTGAGTTCTTGAATTTGATCGCCTAGATTGAGTTCGATCGCTTTGCGAATGGTGATGTCTTCTAGCGAGACTAAAACACCATCGGTCTGCACACTCAGCGGTTCAACTTGTAAACGAAACCACTTTTGCTGATAAAACTTTTCGACGAAAACAGTATGTGGCTGCTCTAAAACTTGCTGCCACTGCTCCAAACACAGCCATTCTGGAACCAAAATCGCTTCGAGTGCTTGATCAATCTCGACATGGAGCAGCGAAGTCGCGATCTCATTACAAAACCAAACTTGCCCCCTTAAATCGGCTGCAATTAGCCCGATCGCTAAACTATGTGTGATTGCCTGTTGAGTCAATTGTGCTTGTCCCAGTTGGTCGGCTAGCGTCGTGAGTTGAGTAATCTCACGAATAGAAGTCGCTTCGGGAACGGGACGAGTCACAACTGTCGTCTGATAGCGTTGCTGAAGTTGATCAACTTGCTGTCTGAGAGCAGCATTCATGCGCGATCGCTCGATCAAGGCAGTCGCAATGGTACTACTGACCACTAACCCAATCGGTAGCGCAACGGGCAGTAAGTAATTCGCTTGCAGTGCGGTGACACTGCCCCCAATCCAACCCGCGATCGCAAAACCTGCGATCGCCACCTGTATGCCAGTTCGGTAAAAGCTTAAGAGAATGCTAAATCCAACTCCGCCGATCGCAAAAATTAAGAGCGTAATCACCGGATGACGCATCGAGTGTACCGGATTGCCTTGCAGAACGTTATCGATCAAAGTGGCTTGCAAATGGACTCCACTGGCAAGCGGATAGCGATTGAACGGAGTAGGAGCCGCATCCGTTCCAGTCGCCGTCATTCCCACGATCACGATTTTGTCTCGAAAGGCTGAATCTGGAACATCGCCTTGGACGACGCTTGCGAAGGAATATTGTTGGATCTGATCAGCGCGTCCTACCCAATTGAGCCAAATCGGGTGACTGAGATCAGGCATCGCGATCGCGGCTTGCATCATCGAATACGACATGACTGTCGCAATTCCAAATGCTAAAGTCCCATTGATTTGGGGTTGAATCGTTCGGGTCATGCCATCGGTATCTGCCCAGATGCGAATATGACCACTTGCGACGGCAGCATCTCTCAGTTCTGGAATCGGCAAGAGCGGCTGTCCAGACTCATCTTCGGCTTGAGCGAGTACGACTCGCTTCGATTGCAGCATCGCTTGAGCAAAGGCGGCATCATCCGGACTCGACTCTGAAAATAAAAGATCGAACGCGATGATGCTCGCATCAGCTTGAGTGAGACGATCGAGCAAATCAGCATAACGGCTTCTTTTCCAAGGAAATTGTCCGAATTGTTTGATGCTTGGCTCATCAATTTTGATTAAAACTAAGCGATCGTCCCATTTTCGTTCTCCTCGCAATTGAAATAGCGTCGAATATCCAATCTGTTCGAGGGGGCTGAGTAGACCGAGATGAAACAAGCTTGCCATCAGAATGGTGGCGATCGCACCTGGAAGAAAACGCCATCTCACCTCATCGGAGCGCCAGTTCATAGGATTGAGTTTTTCCCAATGGAGTAGTCACCGTTACATTGATCCGCAAAAATGAGCGCGCAAAAACTTCAGCGGTCGTAAACTGTCCATTGCGATCGGTCGATTGGGGCTGTCCATCAACGGTGACGACATTGACAGGATCAACTTGACCAACCAGTTGAATCTTACGAATTCCTCGATCTATCGTTTTCACAAAGTTCGCTTTCAAACTCGGATCATCGCGAAGCGGAACTGCCGCAGAAGGAGGCTCTCCTGGAATCGTGAAATTCTGAAAGCCAGCAGGAACGGAGACTTCTGAGCCTTGTGCTGAAGTCATCACCGCGCCTTCAAGTGTTGCAACCCCAGTCTTGCCGTCGGGCTGTACAACTACGCCAAAGTCTGTTCCTCGAACCCCACTGATACCTGCAGGAGTCTGAATTTCTACTTCGGAGTTGGGACTAGTAAATCGCCGCAACTTGAGGCGAACTTGTCCCCGAGTCACATCTAAATGGGTAATGCGTCCATCATCCGCAGTTCTGTCCATGCGCCGAACTCTCAAATTTGTGTTCTCTAGCATATTAAGCACACCCACTCCCGTATCGAATAGGAGCGAAGCTGCTGATCGAGTGCCGGTCGTAACCCCATCGCCAACGGTTTCTAAGCGATCGCCTACTCTTGCCGTCCTAGTTGCAGACGCACGATTGTAGTTAACGGTTCCTGAAATTTGCTGAATGGCTAACCATCGCTCAACCCGCACATTCACAGGTTGGGCGGTAGCGATGGTTGGAGTTAAGAGAGTAGAGAAAATGCAAGGAAAAAGGATGAATTTCATGAAAAAGATTCTTGCATATTTTGTAAATGTCGCCTAGCTTAGTTCAGTTAAAATTACATCTGAAAAGCTTTAGATTATGAAATTATTCTTACGCTTGGGAATTGGAGCGAGTGTCATCGCACTATTTTCAATGTTCCGAGTAGAGGCTGCGACTTCACGCTCGATCGATCAAGAAGTAAATTGCGAAGTCGCGATCGTCGGTGGAGGACTGGCAGGAGTGGCAGCGAGCTACGAAGCGTTGAAAGCGGGACGAACAGTCTGCATGACCGAAATTACCGACTGGATCGGCGGACAAGTCTCGTCACAGGGAACTTCCGCTTTAGATGAGAAACAGACTCAGCGATCGCGATTACTTTTTCCACGCGGTTACGCTGAATTTCGCAAGCGCATTTTGGCGGAAAATCAAGGCAAAAATCCAGGTGCCTGTTGGGTGAGCTTGGTGTGCTTTATGCCCAAAGAAGGCGATGAAGTTCTACGATCGCTGCTAAAAGAAGCAGAAAAAGAAGGCAAAGGAAAACTCTACTTTTTCCCAAATACCGTTGCAAAATCTCTGAGTATCGAAGGCTCTGAAATTCGATCGATTCGTGCGATTCAACACAGTCCTGCTCCGAATGCTCCGCCTCTCAATACCTATCCTCTGTCTCAAACAATTCTCGATAGCTATACCGAACAAAATTCGCAACTGTTTCAGAAAAAAATCATTCGCTTCGTTCCACCAAAATCGGGTCGCTGGTACGTACTAGATGCGACCGAGACGGGAGAGCTAGTTGCCCTGACGGATGTTCCTTATCGGTTAGGACTGGATGCGCGATCGTATCGCAATCCTTCGTCATCGAGCGAAACGGATTATGCCTACTGCCCCCAGGGCTATACTTACACCTTTGCAATGGAAGCGACGGCAACTCCTCAATCTGTGACGCCTCCTGATTTCTACCCTCGCTATGCTCAGTCTTATAGCTTTAACGATCAGCGCTATGCGGAAGCTCCTGAGCTAGTTTTTACTTATCGTCGAATTCGGAGTGTCGATCCAAAAGCGGGAAGTCGCGTGGTCAATCCGGGTGATATTTCCATGCAGAATTGGAACTGGGGCAATGACTATGCGCCTGGAACGAGTTTAGATAACTATTTGCTGTCGCGTGAGCAATTGCAATCGACTGGACAGCTTGCAGACTGGATGGGCGGGTTTCGGGTCAGTGGATTGCAGGGTGGTGAAGAACAAGCGATCGGCTTTTTTCACTGGTTCCATTCCGGCACAACGGATGCGAAACAACCGATTAAGAAGCCTGTCCCGAATCTGCGTTACTTGACGGGATTGGATTCGCCGATGGGAACTGTGCACGGATTGTCAAAGTATCCTTACATGCGAGAAGCGCGTCGAATTGTTGGACGACCGTCTTATGGCTATCCGAACGGCTTCTTCATGGATGAAGTAACGGTATCGCGCAAAGATTTCAGCGATCGCTTTTACACTGAAAATCTTGATCCTGAGACGTTTCGGAATTTGTCAGTCTCGATCGCTGGATTGCGGACGATTGCAGTGATTCGAGGACAGATTGATCCGAAAACGGTGAAATCAAGAGGTCGATCGCACATCTATCCTGATAGTGTTGGGATTGGACATTATCCGCTCGATTTTCATCCTTGTATGGTTGAATCCCCACCTGAAAAACCTGGAAATCAGGAGCGTCCTGGAGAGCGACAAGGTGCAGGCGAAACGTTTCCATTTCAGATTCCACTCCGAGCAATGATTCCCCAGAAGATCGATAATTTGATTGTGACTGGGAAAAGCATTGCGATGAGTCATATTGCGGCATCGGCGTATCGAGTGCATTCGATCGAATGGTCTGCGGGTGCGGCAGCGGGAACGACGGCAGCATTCTCGCTCGAAACGGGAATTGCTCCGTATCAATTGGTGGAGAATTTACCCAATCCAAGTCCGAACTTGGAGAAATTGCAAAAGCGACTGAATGAGAATAACAATCCGACTGCTTTTCCGGGTACGACAATTCTGAATACCAATTGGCAGAACTGGAAGTAGGGAGGTTGAAAATGTGCGATCGCACTGAAAGATTCAGCGATTGTGCATTTTCACAAATCCTTCAACTCGGAAAGCCGATCGATAAAATTCACTTGCATTTCAGCGATCGAACTCCGAATAATTTCTCTGCTATAGTTCAGGAATACCGTCGCATTCTGGACAGGCTCATGGTACATCCTGCATTCATTGAGATTACCGACGAAGAACTGATGCAAATGAGTTCCAAAAATCCTGAACTGCGATTCGAGCGGAATGCAGACGGGAGTGTGGTGACAATGCCTCCAATGGGCGGACTTTCAGGAAATCGAGAAGCAAAAGCTGGTGCGTATCTTTTAGTTTATGTTGAGCGAAATGATTTAGGTGAAGTTTTTGGGCCGACGACTGGCTTTCGCTTATCAAACACTGCGGTAAGATCTCCCGATGCTGCGTTTGTTGCAAAAGATCGATTGCCCCAAAATTGGCGACAACAAGAAGATCAATTTATTGCTGTCGCACCTGATTTTGTGATTGAGATTCGATCGATAAGCGATTCACTCACAGAATTAAAAGCAAAAATGCAGGAATATATCGAAAACGGCGTGCGCTTAGGTTGGCTGATCGATTGTAAAAACAAAACGGCTTTTGTCTATCGCGCAGATGGTTCGGTGACGCAATACCCCGAATCAGCTACCTTGAGTGGAGAAGATGTCGTCCCAGGATTTACTTTGGCGTTTCAGGTTTTTCTGTAAAACTAGCGCAACCTACCCGAATACCTAAAACAGCGCAGGTTCAACTTGCTCAATGACATCTAGGAAAACCTGTGGGATAACGTCGATCGACGTTATCCCATTTTTTTATGGATGAGAATGTGAATTGCTTATACTCATAAAGAATAATCCGCTTCCTTTTATGTCAAATAACCCTCAGCCCCCAAAAGAGCAAACCTTTCTCGAACAGATCCAGCAGAAAGCAGGAGAGCTGGCGCTGAGTTGGGGTGTGCCAGGACTTTTAGCGGGATTAGCTGTTCACTTTGCAAAGGAGCAACAATGGACACAAGCGATCGTTCTTGCAATCGCGGCAGGGGTGATTGCGATCGTGTTGCGATTCTTTGATAAGCTATCGCCGCATTTAGATAAATTGTTTGAGTGGTTAGCAAATAATTTTGCGGGGTGGGTGCAGCGGCAATGGTGGAAGATCACCGCTCAGTTTCAGGGTCGGTACTATGAGAGTCTAATCTTTTCCTGTCGGGATTTTCGGACGCAGGGACTAAAAACGAAAGGCGCTTTTACCCTAGATCTAGAGAAAGTATTTGTGCCATTGCGAGTTGCACCGGAAAGTCTCGATCGAGTGACAGCCGGAATGCTGCAAGCTCGCCAGACTAATCAAGGGCTGAAAATCTGGGATTTTTTGGCAGAACTGAAGCATCGGCCTGCCTTTCGACGCATAGTAGTGATAGCACCTCCAGGAGCGGGAAAAAGTACCCTGCTGGAATCTTTGACGTTAACCTATGCGAGCAACACACAGAAGCGGCAGAATCGGAAAGCGCCTCGACTAATTCCGATATTGTTATATCTGCGAGATGTGCGGGAAGTGGTTTCTAGTGAGCATCCGCCGAATTTGGCAGCCTTGATCGAACAGCAGGAGTCGATTCAAAGCCTGAATCCGAGAGGCTGGTTTCAACAAAACCTCGATCGAGGTCGATGCTTGGTCATGCTAGATGGATTAGATGAGGTGGCAGAGGAGACTCAACGGCAGAGAGTTAGTCGCTGGGTAGATCAGCAGATGAAAGCCTATCCGAAGTCGGCGTTTATTTTGACTTCTCGACCGTTTGGATATCGGACTGCACCATTGAATCAGGTCGGGACAGTGCTAGAAGTTCAGCCTTTTAGCTTGCAAGAGATGCGGCAGTTTGTGAATAACTGGTATTTGCAGCACGAAATCATGAGCCGATTGGGGAAAGATGATGCGGGTGTGCGAAACCGAGCCAAGCAGCAGGCAGGAGATCTGATTAAGCGGATTCAAGATGCGCCACCCCTCGCAGCAATGGCATTAAATCCACTCTTGCTGACGATGATTGCAACTGTTCATTGTTTTCGAGGGGCATTGCCAGGGCGAAGGGTGGAGCTTTATGAAGAGATTTGTGATGTGCTGTTGGGGCGCAGACAGGATGCGAAGGGAATTGCAGATACGCTGAGTGCGAAGCAGAAAAAAGCAGTATTGCAGGGGTTGGCGCTGGGATTGATGGTGAGGTCAAATCGTGAAGTGACGCTTGAGTTTGCAGAGCAAGAGATCCAGCCTAGGCTTCGGGAAATTGCAGGGCAACAGGCAGATGTGACGGAATTTCTGAAGCAGATCGAAAATACATCGGGATTGCTGGTAGAGCAGAAATCAGGAGTTTATGAGTTTGCTCATAAAAGTTTTCAGGAATATCTTGCAGCGGCAGAACTATCTCGCTTAAGCCAAGCAACATTCTTAGCAGAGAAGATGGGAGATGCTTGGTGGGATGAGACAATTCGTTTGTATGCGGCACAGACTGATGCGACGAGCTTAGTTGAAGTTGCGTTGCAAAGTCCAAGCATTCCTGCATTGACTCTGGCTTACGATTGCGTTGAGGAAGGTTTGAGTGTTCGACCTGAAGTGCGGCAAGCATTAGAAGCGCAGCTTGAACAAGGATTAGAATCACAGGATGCGGATTTGTTTAAGCTAGCAGCGGAAGTCAAACTAGCGCGTCGATTGAATCGCTTGACCCGGATTGATGAGACAACTGATATTGATGATGGGTTGATTACATGTGCCGAGTATCAGCTTTTCATTGACGAGAAGCGTAGTCAGGGAGAGAATCGCCAACCGGATCACTGGACAGCATTTCGATTTCCTCAGGGGGATAGTGCAAAACCGATTGTCGGAGTGCGGGCAAGTGATGCAGAAGAATTTTGTCAATGGCTTGCAGCACGTGATACTGCACAATACCGATTACCGACAGCAGATGAAGTGGAAACTCACCAGATCAATTTCCAGAATGTTGGCTACTGGTGCAAGCGTGGAGATGTGAAAGTAGTAGTAGGGATTGCTTTTCAGCAGTGGGAGGACTGGTCGAAACACCTGCGTAATGCTCTCGACCTCGCCCGCGCCCTCGACCTCGACCTCGACCTCGACCTCGACCTCGACCTCGACCGCGCCCTCGACCTCGCCCGCGCCCGCGCCCTCGACCTCGACCTCGCCCGCGCCCTCGCCCGCGCCCTCGACCTCGACCGCGCCCTCGACCTCGCCCGCGCCCTCACCCGCGCCCTCGCCCGCACTTCTCTGTACAGTCGAGATCTTTGGACAACTTCATCAAGTGAGAAGATTCGACCTTCAGTATTATTAATTGCCGCTCTGTGGAATCTAATAGCAGAAATTTATGAAAAAGCTGCTCAGAAACAGCGGAGAATCTGGTCTAAGACATCGAAGCGTGTGGAATATGAAAACCGAAGTCAAGATGCTGCTCAACAGCGAGATAAAGTCCTTAGAGTTTACAGATTTTGTGTATTAGTAGATGAGCGCCAAGCCAGCAATCTACACGCATAGGAAGGCATTCGGATTGTGCGAGTAAGAGTTGAGAACTGATAAGATAAGCTCCCTTGGAAGCAGTTTGAAGAACTCGGTCAGTTTCGCTCTCTCGATCTAAAAAACTTCGTCTGACTCTAGCCATTTTGGATCGCTGATTGCTCGATCGAACTCTGCCTTACTACCAAACCCAAGCGCCTCTGCTCGTGCAAAATTTGCAATTTCCTCTTCATCCGTATCAGCAGGCTCCCAAATCGCGTCAATCATCCATTCTAGCCAGCTAGCAGGTGGTTTCCACGGGCGAAAGTATTCAATCTTCTCAGCTTCAGAGTAATCTTTTTCTTCCCACCAATCTGACCACACCTCAATATGTGCTTCTCCACCGCCCATCCGCCAGCAGAGACTATACGGATGCTCATTGAAGACAACCCAAGGAGGCGGAACGGTTCCGTACTCTGATTCAAGCTTGCGGATTGCTTCTAATTGCCATGCTTCCATAAACTTCTAGACCCGATTTTTACAAATTTGGATGAGAATAGATTTTAGATGCCGTTGGTCTAATTTGTTTTGAGTCAAGCCTCTTCTAAATCGCGTCCGAATCCTCAAGAAACCCACCTCAATCGAGCGCGGGCAAGTTTGCGTCAGGCGCTGACGAATTATTCCCAGTTTTTACGATCGACTAAAAATCCCGCTCTACAAACCGCGCTCAAGGCTGAGCTTGAGACAATTTCGACGAATTTAAGTAAGCTTGATCGCTTTGTGCTGAGAATTGCTGTGTTTGGCTTAGTCAGTCGCGGTAAATCGGCGATTTTGAACGCGCTGATTGGCGAGAAAATTTTTGAGACAGGCCCGTTGAATGGCGTGACTCAACAGCCGAGGCTCGTCACCTGGTCGCCGAGCGGCGGATTTGTGGCGGAAGATCAAGCGATCGTGCCGGAGTCTTCCAGCAAGATTCAGATTGAATTGATTGATACGCCAGGATTAGATGAGATTGATGGACAGGCGCGAGCCGACATGGCGCAGACCGTGGCTCGGCAGGCGGATTTAATTTTATTTGTAATTTCTGGCGATATCACTCGGACAGAATACAAGGCGCTTTGTGATTTGCGGCAGGCTCAAAAGCCATTGATTTTAGTATTTAACAAAGTTGATCTGTATCCGGATCAATCACGAGAAGAGATCTATCGAAATTTGCAAAATTTAGGCATTCGCAGCAATAGTAGCGATCGCTTAGAGCATCTGTTGACTTCTGATGAAATTGTCATGGTTGCGGCTGAACCTGCGCCGTTACAAATGCGGGTAGAATATCCGGATGGTCGGGTCAGCTACGAGTGGGAATCGCCCCCGCCGCAGATTGAAGAATTAAAAGCGAAGATTTTAACGATTCTGAATCGAGAAGGTCGATCGCTGTTAGCTTTGAATGCTTTGACTCAGGCGAGAACCGCTGAAACTGAGATTGCAACGAAAGTCATGGAGTTGCGAGACGTGGAAGCGGAGGCTTTGATTTGGAAATTTACGCGCTATAAAGCGATCGCGATTGCGTTGAACCCGATCGCATTTCTTGATCTGATCGGTGGAGTGGCATCCGATCTGGCTATGATTCAAGCGTTGGCGAATTTGTATGGATTGCCGATGACGCGCCATGAAGCAGGGAAACTGCTAAACACGATTTGGGTGAGTTCAGGAAGTTTGCTGCTCGGTGAAATTGGTAGTGGAATTTTACTAGGAATGGGAAAAAGTGCAGCGGCTTTGGCAACTGGAGTCGATGGCAGTGCTGGCTTTTCGGCTTTGGCGGGAACTGCGATCGTGCAGGCTGGCATTGCTGGATATGGCTCGTATTCTGTGGGACGAGCGGCGCAGATTTATTTAGAAAATGGCTGTACTTGGGGAGCGCAGGGAGCAAATACTGTGATTCGAGAAATTCTCGATCAGGTAGATGCGAAGACGATTATTTATCGATTGCGTCAGGAATTGCTTTAGCTCGAACACTGAGGCGAATAGGTTAAGAATTGGCTGTTGTGATTTGAGAAATTCTGAATCAATCGGCTTTGTTGGATGAATAGCAAAAGCAACAAAAGTCGATCGCTTCTAAGCGCATTTCAAGGCTGAATCTGGAATTCATTCGCGGTTGATTCTACGATCGTAGTCCCATCTTCCTTCAGTGCTTGCACTTTCCACTGTAACCGCTGCTGTATTTTCTCCTTCAACCAAGGTGGAGCAGTATAGCTCATTTGATTTGCTCCTAGCAGAGCAGAGAGTACCACAACCTCACCCTGTCTAACCTCTAGCTTGTAACTATATGCTCCATCCACTCCCTGCCATTTAAATTGAATTGATTGTTGAACCGATAGTCTCGCTCCATCGTTTGGCTGTACTAAGTTCAATGGGCGCTTATCGTTGGTTACGAAGTAGCGGAGCACTGGCAGGGGAAATCCAGCAACTCCGCCAGAATTTACAACTCCAATCCCCGTATCTGAATTGCCTTCACGATCGTCTGTCGCCTCAATTCTCAGCAAAATGAAATGCAGCCCGGTAGAACCTTTGGGTAAGGTATTTGGACTAGGCCCTGGGATAAACATTCGTCCTGTGGGTGGAACAAACACATCAAAGCGCTGAAGGGTCATATAGCGACGTTGCAAGGGACGTTCTTCGATCGGCAGCGTTGCTTCGGTAAGCCGATCTCGCTCACTCGGCAGAGGATCACCTGGTAACACAACTTCCCATCGTCCTTTTAGTCGTCCAGTGCCGTTGTAGGAGATTTCAGCCCCAAATCGGGGCAAAGTTTCTCCAGTCGCGATCGCTGGCACTGGCTGACCATCTTCAAATGCTAAGCGCACCTCAGTTAGCGCGAGCGGAACCCGTGCCCCGCCTCCTGCAAGTCGGCAAGTGACAGCAACAAATTCATCCGGAGCGCCCGTCCTGCTCACAAACCGTCGGACATAGAAAAACTGCGACGAATTCCCTCGAATCGCGTCTTGATAGGCTCGTCGAGCGACCGAAGGCGGAATGGTCATGATATCGGTATAGTTGTTCGATCCGCTGAGTCGGGAGCGATTACTACGGGCTGGAAGCTGACCGAAGATTGTCCCAGGCACACAAGATTGATCGGCATTAATCGCACCGCACCAAAGTCCTTCCGCTGGGGTTTGATCGTTTAGCCCCACAAACGTGAGAAACACCGTGGTTGCTCCGAAGGTACGAACATTCACCCCTTTCGGGCTGACGGTCACGGCTTCGGCAGTGGGCATCCTCATCAACAATCCAAAGATAGCTGAACCCATGAGTATGCTCAATAATTTCAGTTTTAGTTTCATTACCTCTCCACCGATTCCATTATTAAAAACTAAAATTTAAGCCTGCACTGACCGTTTGAATCGTGGCATTCGTATCCACATTGAATAGAGGGTCATGTGCGATCGTAGATTGTGTCCCATAACGGATAAATGCACTTGCTGGAATCTCTCGACCCAAGCTATGCATCTGAAATTGCCAAGTGAGTAAGGCTTCCAAATTCGTAGCGCGTGTGATTTTTTGATTCAGCGAATCTGTCTCATCGGTACGGTTGTAATTGAATGCGAGCGTTAAATTCGGAAACATCACCCAACTGATACTAAGCGTTGGGCTACTCGTAAAGCGAGTAATGCCTTGCTCAAAGCTTTTTGCGCTTGTGAAATTGTAGCCCAAGGCAAGATTCAATCGTGGATTCACTTGCCAAGCGATCGAGACTTGGTGATTCATCGTGCTAAAGTCTGCCAACTCTCGCGTAGGTTGGCGATTGTCTTGAAAAGTATTCGAGTATTGATAGCTAAGGCTGAAATTGTCGATCGACCAAGCTGTCCCAAATTTATGGCTTGTTGTGAGTTGATCAGGAATTTCCGAGGCATCAAACCCAGATAGAGCCTCAACTGGCTGATTTGCTCCAAACTGATGAGTGCGTTGAAAGCTGTAAGTTAAGGTTGGTAATAACTGATTGCTGCTGTTTAAGATCGTTTGTAAGGGCGCATTGATAGTTAGAGAACGGTTTTGAGTTTTGGTTTTTAGAATAGTCGCGATATTTGCTAGATTGTCTTCGGACTGATCGGTTTGAAATTGAATGGTGGCTCCTGCGATCGCAGCATTGACCCCGAAGCGAGTTCGGAGTTGATCAACCGTCACACTTGCTCCGACTGTGCCAAACTGTGGATCAAGCCGCTCATGCCGAAAGTTAAATGACAAATCTAGGGTGCGAGTGGCATCCAGTTTGACATTTTTGAGCAAATCATAGCTTGTCTCAACAAACCAAGCACTGCGGGTCACAGGCTGCACTCTCGCCACAGTTAGATTATCAACCAATTGTGGATCAGCCGTCGGATTTGTAAAGCGACTGCGGACATAGCCTGCATCAAGTTTCAGCCGACCAGAGGGATCTGTGCCAAGCAATCGCACCCCGAATCCTTGGCTTTTTTCTGCATCGACTACTTCACCAACATTAAAGTTCTCGATCGGTTGACGAGACCCCCGCATAAAGGTCGTTTCTAATCGAACTCCGCCTGCGGGATTATCGAGAAGTTGCATACCGAGCGTTGCGGCTGTCAGGGTATTGTTTTGGTGCTCTATGCCTAAGAAATTGTCAAAGCCCACTACACTCGTGGTGCTGATATGAGCGATCGACAAATTGACCCGCTTACTGATTTGAATCTTACTGCTTAAGCCACGCGAGCAGAGATTGTCTAAGAGAAAGGGATGATTTCCATAACATTGATGTCCAACAGAAACCTGTGCATTTCCCACTTTCACATCGAGCAAGTAATCACTCAAATCGATTTGGGGTGCAGCTTCTTTTAAGGTGTTAAAGCGCAATGCCTCTTGCAGATTGGTGCTACCTGCGAGATTAAAGTTCGCTTGAACATTAAAGTTATCTCTCTGATACTGAGCGGCGAATCCACCTGTCAACGCCAAATCAGCAAAAGTTGGACGCTCCGATCTGCCTGCATCCGGCGTGCGGGCTTCAGCGACTTGAGATTTGAAGTTGACGTTCAGCTTCGGAGTGAATTTGAGATCTTCGGCGCGGGTAGTAGTAGGCTTTGGAGTCTCAGATGTGGGTTGTTCTGGAGTTTTTGGTGTTTCAGGCGATGAATTGGCGGGGCGGGATGGATCGGAATTCGGTGTTACAGGTTGCGGGGTAGAAGATGATTGATTCGACGATTGAGGCGTTTGTGCTGTGGTTGGATCTACTTTGAGTACAAAAGTCTCTAAAACGATCCACTGTTCTGCACTCTTAACCATATAGACAGTGAGAGTGTGCTCACCAGGTGTGAGGGGCAATAATCGCGATCGATAAACCAGCTCATTGCCCGTAATGGCAACTTGAGATGTGACATCAACTTGATTTAGAAAAACGGACAGTGTACCTTCGTTTGTTGTAGGAAGATGAGCTAGCTTGAGCCGTATTTCTTCAGTTGAACGGACTGTAAGTACAGTTGGCTTGCTAGAAAATTGTTCAGGTTTGAGTGGTTGGGAAAGTCGTTTCAGGGGAGATGAAGGTTGAGGAGAGGCTTGTGAGTTCATCTGTGTTATTAAGTTGGGCACGGATTGAACTTCTGAGTTTGCAAAACAGGCTGGAATTCCCCAACTCAACCACACCAAAAATCCGATGCTCCCATTGATGAGCCATCGCATAGTTCACCTCTAAGGTGTTGATTGGGTTGTACTGAAAGATTGTCCGAGTCGATCAAGCGAATTGTTGTTCGTTGCCCTTTGCGCCTAATCGACCTAGGAATGATTGAAATAAAAACGCGCGGTCAATGTGCATGATTGTGTTTCCTGCGTTGTGTAACGTGTGTCAAGCATTTAAGCTTGTGATGAGTTACACGATGGAAAGTCAGAACATATGCAAGGAGACTGAAAATTTTTTGAAAAAACCGAAAGTTTGTCAGGATCGCATCCGCATGATCGAGATTGCCAAACCTGATAGCTATCGAGTTGAATCGTAATCTCGGCTTCCTTCACCCCCGAAATAGTCGCTTTTGCTATTCATGCACCAACGCCGAATCAATCTATAAAATTGGCGCAAACAGTCGTGCAATCCGTGCAACCAACTTCAGCCACAGGGATTGTTGCTGATAATCCGAAGGGGTTACTAAATAACAAAGCTGTAAATCATCCTGCAACATTGCTTCAACTGCTTCCACAAATGCCTGATGAATTACAAATAACGTCACTTCAAAATTCAATTGAAACGATCGATTATCTAAATTCACAGTTCCGACTCCCGCGATCGCATCATCAATCAAAATTACTTTTTGATGCATAAATCCAGGCTGATAGCGGTAAATTCTCACGCCAGCCGTCTGCATTTCCATGTAGTAAGAAAATGCACAAAAGTAGACCATGTAATGATCAGGACGATTAGGTAGTAAGATTCGCACATCGACTCCCCGAATGGCTGCAAGTTTGAGAGCCGTCGCGATCGAATCATCTGGCACAAAGTAAGGACTTGCAATCCAGAGCCGTTGCTTTGCTTGATTAATGGCATTGACAAAAAACAACGTACAAGCCGGAACCTGATCAGCAGGTCCCGTGGGCAAAACCAATGCCACTTGATCAAATTCTGGTTTTGGATCAACATTCCACTGAACTTGCGGAAGCCTGCGAGTTGCCCAAAACCAATCGCCTAAGAAGCTGCCTTGTAAGCATTTCACAGAGGTTCCTTGCACTCTCACATGCGTATCTCGCCAAGGACTCAGCGGCGGTTTATATCCTAAATATTCATCTGCAATATTCAGTCCACCCACAAACCCGATCGCACCATCCACAATCAGAATTTTGCGATGATTTCTAAAGTTGATTTGCCAGCGATTTCCGCGTCCTTTCGTACTCTTAAATGTATTAACTCGAACGCCTGCTTGCCGCAGCGATCGCAGATACGATCGTGCTAATCCTCGCGTGCCAATTCCGTCATAAAGCAAGTAAACTCGCACACCTTGCATTGATTTATGAATCAATGCTTTACAGAATTCATTCCCAATCTGATCATCGTCTAAGGTATAAGTTTGAATCAGGATATAGTCTGTTGCATTTTGTATTGCCGTTAGCATTGCTGTAAATGTTTCTTTCCCATTCACCAGCAATTCAGCAAAATTCCCCGTTGTAAATGGAATGGTGGTTAATGAGTCTGCTAGCTCTTGCAAAGGAGAAAACTCTGGAGGTAATTCTGCTTTGCATTCTAGAATTTCTTGATAGGCTTCTTTCGCCTGAGCATTATGCTCAATGTATGCCGCTTGCAACGCCTCTGCATAACCATAAAACCGATTCCGTCCCAAAATCCAATACAACGGAATCGCAAGCCACGGAATCGTCAGCAGTGAGATGCTCCAAGCGACTGCCCCGCGCGACGATCGTACATTCATCACCGCATGAGCCGCATTCACAATTCCCAATAGGTGTACGACGATCGTGAGAATGCTAAAAATCTGAACCGAACTGCCAACGCCCAGCATAGATTTTGGTTTACAAATGGAACTCGACCAGCATCGGCTTATGATCAGACGACTGAATCTGATCGAGCACCCGCGCCTGTAAATAATTCTGATGCAGCCCTCGGTAGAAAATGTGATCTAACGGAGGAGACATTAAAAATCGTTTGATGTTTTGTGTATCTGCTTCTGAAAATTTCGCTCGTGATAGCCCTAGCCTGCGCGTCATCTTATCTAATAATTGCCAGCGCGATCGATTCCACGTATTAAAATCCCCTGAAAAGATGATCGCTCCATCGTGAGCTGCGATCGCAGTTTCTAATTCAACTAATTGCGTTTTGAATTTATCTAGCTCAACAAAATTAATTAAGTGCGAATTGATCGTCAGTAGGGTTCCTTGTGCAAAAGGGTGCTCAGTCACTAAGGACACTTTAGGCGTATTAGAAACGGGTTCAGCATGTTCTGTGATCACTGCCTTACGAGTCACACAAGAGGCACGAGAAGCCGTCAAAACGCCTGCATAGATATTTCGATACGTATCAATAAAATTCGGCGCAAAGCTCCAACCGAGTTCAGCGAGTTCAAAATGCTTGAGTTCGGTGCAAAGCTGAACTTCTTGAAGAAAAATTAGATCCGGCTGATAGCGATCGACGATCCAATCAAAATCTTTTTGCCAACTGCGATCGTGATTATTTTTCGCAATATTCCAATTCAACACCCGAATGGCTTTCTCATTGAGCGGAGAGGGCTGGTGCGGTCGATGCAGAATCGTTTCGTCCGTCGGAATAAATCGGTAAGGCGGAAGTAGCGTTTTGAAGGGAGTTGTAAATATTTCAGAACCTAACTTCGCCATGATTTGATTCCAGATGCAACCATTTGAACCCTATCTTAAGATACTTTTCAAACGATCGTGGTTTTCTGCATCACTAGACCTCCAAGCTTACGGGAAACTCGGAGGTCTAGACGATTTGGCTAGCACGCCTTACCGTACCATCACTTGCACATTGGCATTTTGTAATCCAGGACGCTTCACCTGATTCAACGTTTGCTGCACTGCGTACTTCTGATTCACTGAAGTCATCAATTCTGCAAGGTTATGCTTTCTGGCGACACCCCAAAGATCTGCCACAATGCTAAACGTTCCATCTTCATTATGAATCCAACCGATATCGTAGCTGCCATCCAAGACTGCAACGATGTCTGCATGAACACGCTGACATCCCATGCCTCGGACTTCTGCATTTGTTTCAACTGTGAAACCCAAATCGCGCAAAGAAGACTTGAGCAATTCTGCATCCGTAATCTTGCTGCGGAGTGTACTAAAGTGCGACATAGCTATATACCTTGCTTTAAATGAGTAATTGCATCTACGGTAGCAAGCACCCTTAGCTGCGACCGTCTATCCAAAGGCTGCATTTCTCATCTTAGGTCAGGCTTTCCGTAGAAAATGAGTAGTTAAATTGAGTTATGTAACAATTTCAATTACAGTTTCCATAAGATTCAAAGCGCATTTTGGAGAAAAAAATGACTGTTGCCCCTTCTCAGCGATCGCTCATTTCAACGATTCTGCAATCTGACCTCAGCCCAAATCCAATCTTCCAAGCAGCTTGGCTTGTAGTTCGCGTTGTGGTTGGGTCATTAATGATTCACAACGGGTTTAGTAAATTAGCCGATGTGCCAGGCTTTATTGAACATGTGATTAATGTGATTGGATTACCGTTTCCAACCTTTTTTACTTACTTAGCGGCTTATACCGAAATCGTCGCTTCTATTTTCTTAATCGCTGGGTTGCTGACTCGATTCAGCGCATTGTCTCTACTCTTCACCATGCTGATCGCGGTTTACTTTCACCTGAAGGATAGCGGGTTTCAGATTCCCCCGTTAGAAACGGCTTCGGTTTATTCGCTTTGCTATCTGGCTCTAGCAGCAGGGGGAGGTGGAAATCTCTCGATCGACCATTTCTTAGTAAAAATCTTTAACAAGCAGTAATACTGTAAAAAATCACAAAATAATGGTCTAGATCATATGATCTAGACCATTGCTTTCGTAGTCAAAACTTTATTCCTCTTCTGTTTCTTGCTCAACGCATTCCGGTTGATCGGTTTCGTTTTGTGCAGCAATCTCTTCGAGTGCTTTCTGAATCCACAATCTTGATAAATCAACCAAGCTAATGCTGTCTGGCACAGTGGTCATTTTGTTAATCCTCCTTATCTATCTAAGAGCGTAGCGAACCACGCCTGAAGTTTCATCAAAAGACTGATTTATTGAAATATTTGTTTACAATTCACAATTCTTTGCAAGCTGCCCGCGCTGCCGTGAGTGGTAGCGCGGGCAATTTAAGGCTAATTTAAGGCGCGTTCGGTCAATTTCGTGAGCACCTGGTTCGATCGCTCAACAAAGGCTTTCATCCCATCGGCATCAAAGCCCTTCTGCGCCATCAGGGCTAAGTCATAGACATGATGACAAATCATATCGGCAAGCTCAGCCGACGGAGAAGCAGCAGATCCGGTAACAATTGCGCCTTGACTCAAATTCATTAAGTTTTGAATCATTGGATGCGCTGTATTGACGAGCAGAATATGCTCTTCTGGAAACTGCATCGCTTGTTGCTGCAAGAGTGCATTCATTTCCTGCATTCTACGCAGTTGTTCAGGCAGTAAGACGATCGCCGGAGGTGCAGCATTATCGCCTTTGAGTGCCTCGGTGCGAATCGTCAATTTTGGCTTGCCTAATGCCTTGAGGAACAGGTCTTTGATCTGTTCTCCCCGAGTTTGATTGGTATTGGGGTCAACGATGTCTTCTGCTTTGTCTTTGTCGATCAGTGTGTCATCGAGTTCGGCATCGACTCGTGAGAACTTGATATGGGAGTACTCTCGTTCTAAGAAGCTGACGAAGTGGCTGTCGATGAATGAATCCATGAACAACACTTCTAAACCTTGGCTCGTATGCAACTGCACATACGTTGCTTGAGTCACTTCATCGGTGCAGTAGAAGACTCGATTCTCATGACGCTCTTTGTTGCGTTCCAGGTATTCTTGCAAGGTGGTGTAAGTCTTGCCGTCGATCGTATTACTTGCCTCTTGCCAGACATCGCCTTCTGAAGTTTCGACTTCAACCTTCGGCTTGCTCAAATCCGCAGTCGTGCGATAGATCAAAATATCTTCGACTTGCTTTTTGAATTTGTCATCGTTCAGCGATCCGAATTTTACAAAGGTTCCGAGGTCTTGCCAGCTTCGGATATAAGCTTCTCGATCGTCTCGGTAGAGTTCTTTTAAGCGATCGCCGACTTTCTTCGCGATGTAATCTGCAATCCGGCGGACGGTGCGATCGCTTTGTAAGAAGCTCCGCGAAACGTTCAATGGAATATCAACGCTATCGATCACCCCTTGCAGTGGGAGTAAGAATCGTGGGACAACTTCTTCGCAGTTGTCGCTGACGAAAACTTGATTGCAGAAGAGTTTGATCTGCCCCTTGCTGACATCGACATCGGGTTTGAGTTTGGGGAAGTAGAGAATGCCGTTGACGACAAAGGGATAATCCGTATTCAAATGCACCCACAACAGCGGCTCATCTTGGAACGGATAGAGGTAGCGATAAAACTCTAGATAATCTTCCTTGGTGAGATTGCTAGGTGACTCTTTCCAAGGTGCTTTTTGGCGGTTAATTTGCTCTGGCGCAGTTGCTTCCTGTCCTTCAGATGCTAGGGTTTCTAGCTTAATCGGGAAGGGCAAGAAATCGCAGTACGTCTTGATCAGTTGGCGAATTCTGTAAGGCTCTAAGTATTCTAGTTCTTCTTCTTGGAGGTGAAGTTTTACCGTTGTCCCACGAGTCGATCGCTCAGATGCCGACAATTTGAACTCAGTCGAACCATCACAGATCCAATTGACCGCTTGTGAACCTTCTTTGTAAGACAGGGTATCAATTTCAACCTGCTTCGCCACCATGAAGGACGAATAGAATCCCAGACCAAAGTGACCAATGATTTGCTGATCGCTGCTTGCCTGGTACTTTTGCACAAACTCTTCTGCGCTAGAGAATGCGACTTGGTTGATATATTTTTTAATCTCGTCTGCCGTCATCCCAATGCCGGTATCCGAGATGGCGAGGGTTTTGTTTGCTTTGTCGATCGTAATGACAATTTCCGACTCGCCTAGTTCGCCTGAAAACTCACCAGAGCGAGACACCATGCTCAGTTTTTGCAGCGCATCGACCGCGTTTGAAACTAGTTCACGCAAGAAGATCTCATGGTCTGAATACAGCCATTTTTTGATAATCGGGAAAATATTCTCAGTATGAATTGAGATATTCCCCTGCTCTAGGATGGTGGTCATAGGCTTAAGGAGAAATTCTGTTTATAGGCAACGCATTTATTGTGCGTGATGATTGTGCCCTGCGTCTCTATTTTGCTAAGTGCGGGTTTCCCCACCTGCGGAAAGTGGGGAGTGGGGAGGTGGGGGATGATCTACGTCGGAACCTTCACCGTCACATACAACGCTGGACGCATCGGTAATCCCAATGACTCCCACAACACCACAGGCTCGATCGCTGGAATCGCATCCACCTCGATCGATAAGGCTTGATAGTCTTCTAGTTCTGGGGATAAAAATTTTGGCTCAAGCTGTCGATGTTTTTTGAGAGAAGATAAAGCTTCTGATAATAATGGCTGGTCACCCCAAGCAGGCGTATCCCAAGCGCTGATGACGAAAGCTAAAGCGACTTCTGGAAGCGTCGGCTTTTTCTCAGCGCAGCAATAGTTGTAGCAGTAGATATTGAGAGCCGCCTTGCCCATCAACGACTGAGACGGTGGATTAAAATCAACCCGTTCAACTTCACTCAGAGAAGTCTCGATCGCCAGCACATTTGCTAGCGCTTTAGAAATGGCAGGAATCATTATCTTATGTAGCGATTAAAGGGGACAGTTTATGACGATCACAGAGAAGAGATCGTTAGCCGTAAGTCGAACTGAGTCAAGAGAAATGATGAAAACCGAGATGTAGCGGGCAAAAGATGGCAATTAGCACCGTATAGAGTACCGATGCGAAATTAGGTCTTTACAAAATAGGTGTTAAATAAATTGCCTCCCTCCGGGAAATTACTGAGATATTTATTAGAATCCGTGGGAATTTTGAGGACTTTTCGGACTCTGGGTTATACAAAAGTATGGTTCTTTATCAATGTGCTTAACTTGTAACCGATCGTATTGGATTACAAGCAAAAAGCACGCACTTTTTAAGATATTTTGTCGTGTTTCCCTAACTTCGGATTCTTGTGGTGTTATGCAAGCTGTCCATTCATTTAAGCGGTTTCCCTCTGCGATCGTATCCCATACGGTCGAGCCTTCCACGGTTGCTGAGAATCCAATTCAAGCGTTTTGTCGGTTGCAAATTGAGCAGATTTTGTCTCAATTTCCAGATCTCGGCATTCGTTTAGTTTTTCATTCTCCAGAGCATTCAAAACGTCAGTGTTTGCTTTATGGTCGCGAATTTTGGTCAGTGTTAGATGCGGAGGCTCAAGCATTTTTGGCATCCGAAACTTGGTGGATCAAAAATTCGATCGGGCGATTGATTAAAGTTTTTACAAAATCAAAACCTCGATTTTATGCTTGCCCGATTAGTCCCACCAAACCGGAATACCTGTTGCTTGGAACCCCCAAACTTCTTACAGCAAAGCAGAAAAGATTGATAGAAAACTGCGCAAATCTGTTGAGCCATCATCTCTCAATGGTGCGCGAACTTTATACACAACGCCAGTCGTACCAACAGTTAGAGCAAAAAAACAACCACATTGAGCATCAGGTGAAAAGTCCGATCGCGCTAGTTCAAATTTATACTGAGATGCTACTGACGACTGTTTCTGAACAGCACTCCAGATCGCATCTCGAATCAATTCAGGCATCGATTCAGGATATCAGCCGTCATCTGAAGCAATTGACCGTCAAACAAAAACCGCTGCGAATTGCGGAACACAATTTGAGTGAACTGATCACGGAAAGTCTCAAACAGTTGCAGCCTTGGCTGACTGAGAAGGACATTACTGTGAACTATTCGCGATCGCTGATGCTGATCGATGTCGATGCCTGGCAATTTAAGCAGGTGTTGGATAACTTGATTTCCAATGCGATTCATTTCAGCCCTATCTCTAGTCAGATTGATTGCCACTGGGAAGTGACCGACCAGGAAATCGTGATCGAAATCTCCGATCACGGTGTGGGTTTGTCTGAGAGTGATGTCGAAAATCTCTGTACTCCGTTTTATTCTCGTCGTCCGGGTGGAACAGGATTAGGACTTTCGATCGCTCAAAAGATCATTCACGCGCATAATGGTCGCCTATGGGCAGGCAATTTACCAGAAGGCGGCGCGAAGTTTTCGGTGGCGCTGCCTCGATATAGCCCCAAATTATCGATCGTGCCTGCGATCTAACGGTTCCATTTTTACGAGTTCACTATGTCCACTCCTGCCACTATTCAGCAAACCTCTGTTCTGCTTGTCGATGATGATGCTCGGTTCCGTCAGGGTCTACAAACCTTGCTTCAGTTCTATAACACGACGAATGATCAACGATTTACAGTAGTGGGTGAAGCAGCTTCTTCACAGCAAGCGGTGCAACTGGCAATGGAGCAGCACCCTATGCTCATTCTGCTGGATATGGAGCTAGCAACCGGAGATGGGATTGCGACCTTGATGGAGTTAGCAAAGCTAGATCTGCGATCGCGCATTCTCGTTTTGTCTGGTCATCAAGAGGATGAATGGGTGTTTCGAGCAATGCGGGCTGGCGCAAATGGCTATGTCGTTAAGGATGATCTGGCGACGCAGTTATTTCAAGCGATCGAGACGGTTTTGAGTGATCAGATTTATTTGTCTCCAGAATTGGCAACGCGATTTTTTCAGACGTTCCGGTTTTACAACGGGCAAGCTTCAGAAGCGAAGGTAAAGTTACACTTGACGGAGCGCGAGCAAGAGGTGTTGCACTGGTTGGTGCAAGGCGCTTCTAATGAGGAGATTGCAGCCCATTTATATATTTCAGTCGCGACAGTGAAGGCGCATTTGACGGCGATTTTCAACAAACTAGGTGTGACAAGTCGAACGCAGGCAATTATTAAAGCGTTAAAGATGGGACTAGTCGGTTATTCTTGATGCTGCCTACGAAGCGAGTTAATCTTTGGGAATTGATAAAGTAGGCAACGATGGGCGAGACGATCGCTCTGGTAAGGCTCGCATTGGCGCTCGTCGAGAAGATTCAGTCGAAACTTTCATCGGTGCAGGGCGATGCGACAAATGCCACCATCGCAAGGCTAACGCGATCGTCACCGTGCTCAATCCGAAAATCACCAATGAAGTGCTTTGATCAATTCCACCGATCGCGACATTCATTGCACCTGCAGTCAGAATAAATCCTGTGATCGGCTCTTTACGATAAACCGTTCTCAAGATGCGAAACCATAAAGCATTCATCATAGTCATTTCATATTCAGGATTTTGAAACGTGACCTCCGAGTCCTGGGGAAACTGAGAGGTCATACCTTTTCTCTAGCTTAGCTAACCGCAACGGATTCAGACAGCGAGATCTGAGTCACGATCGTGTTACATCCTAGCCATTGCTGTGCCAATTGCATGAACGGTTTCGGATCACCGCTGACATAAAACCGCGTCGGCATCGGAGAACGCTGATTTCGCAGTCCCAAGATCTCCAATTCCTGAGCCGCTGCTTTCGCCACATGCACTGCCGGGTCTACAAATTGCACTGAAGAAGGCACGATCGATTTCAATACAGGCGCTAAATGCGGATAATGCGTACAGCCGTAAATCAGCGTGTCAATTTCTTGGTCGAGTAACGGTTGTAAATAGCTTTGAGCCACTTTGTGGGTGTAAGGATCGTCGATGCGTCCTTGCTCGATTAAGGGCACAAATTCAGGACAGCCGACCTGCCAAACTTCAGCCGTGGGATCGACTTCGAGAATCGCTTGACGATAGGCATCGCTTGCAGCCGTTGCTGGCGTTGAAATGACTCCGATGCGTCTGCCTTGTCGGACTGCTGCACTGGCACCCGGTAAAATCACGCCCAAAATCGGTAAGTTGGGATATTCCTGGCGCACCGTTTCGATCGCTAATGCTGAACTCGTATTACACGCCATGATCACCATTTTGGCGCGGTGAGCCACCATCCAATCGAGAATTTCGCGCACGAATTGAATAATCTCAGACTGCGATCGCGTTCCATAGGGCAACCGCGCTGTATCGCCAAAATATAAAAGTGACTCATTCGGTAATTGACGGTACATTTCGCGTAGCACGGTCAAACCGCCGACCCCGCTATCGAAAAGTCCGATCGGATCAGAGCCATTTGGGAGATCTCGCAGAAATCCCCCAAAATTCGATACTTCCATGTTCATGCTGAATCCTCACACCAATGTAAAACGCCCAAATCAGAAAAAATCCTGCTTGAATTGTAAATGTGTACTTCGATTCCTGAACCGTCCTTTTCGGACGTTTCTACAATCAAAATCCAAAATCTAAAACTCAAAATCCTCTATCTGACTGTTAACTTTTTTCTAAGTCTAGGCGGTCTTGCTCAGAGGCTCAAGATCAACTTCAGAGAAGAAATCATGAATTCTATTTGCAGAAATACTTGGGAGGAAAGCGCGATCGCTTCTGTCGGGAGGTCAGATTGTTGAGCAGGGTTGCCAATGTTGTCGGGCTGCATTCCGGGGAAGTACGGATAATTCTGCGTCAGAGGGCTAGAATCTGAGGAAGTTTCGTAGAGTGTGGATGGGTTATGAGTACTGCCTCTAAGCTTGAACTGATGCTGAGTTTTCAAGATGCGGAGAGTCCTGAGAAGCAGGAGAAATTGACACAGACGCTCTGGCAGCAGATGAGACAGATTGACGGAGTGAAGGTCGATCGCGTCAGTGATGACAATCCGCCGGAGGGCAGTAAGGCGTTTGGGTCGTTTTTGTTGGGGTTGCTGAGGGCGACGGTGACGTTGGAGGGGTTGAAGTCGCTGTTTGGGTTTTTGGGCGATCGCTTGGGGAATAAGCCGATCAAGATTAAGGCGAAGTTTGCGGATGGGCGTGAGGTGGAACTCGAAGCGAGTAGTCGTGAGGAGTTGGCGCTGGCGGAAGAAACGTTGAAGCGGTTGGCTCAAACTTTGTAGGACGATGGCAAAGATAGCGTTGCTGATTGGCGTGAGCGAGTACGCTGAGGGTTTGAAGTCGTTGCCTGCGGCGGTGAAGGATGTAGCGGCGATGCGATCGATATTGAGCGATCCAGAGATTGGTGGGTTCGATCGCGTTGTGCCGCTTGAGAATCCAGATTTACAGACGATGCAGGAGGAGATTGCTACGCTCTTTAGCGAGTGTGGTGAGGAAGATCTATTGCTGCTGTATTTTTCGGGGCATGGGATCACGGATGAGTTTGGCAAGTTTTATTTCAGCAATCGGAGTTCGAGAAAGTTAGCGGATGGCAGGCTGAATAAGGGTACGGCGGTTCCTGCGAGTTTTGTGCATGACCAGATGGAGAATTGCGAGTCGCGGCGGATGGTTGTGATTTTGGATTGCTGTAATAGTGGGGCGTTTGGGGCGAATGTTGTGCGGGATGAGGGGACGATCGATTTTTCTCGCCAGTTGGGTGGAGAGGGGCGGATTGTGCTGACTTCTTCTTCGGCGATCGAGTATTCGTTTGAGCGGTCTGGGGAGGAGTTGGCGATTTATACGCGCTATTTGGTGGAGGGGTTGCGGACGGGGGCGGCGGATCTTGATGAGGATGGGTTGATTTCGGCGAATGAGTTGCATGAGTTTGTTAGGACGAAGCTGAAGCGGGCGATGCCTTCAATGCACCCGGAGCGGTATGTGGTGCGAGATGGAGAGAAGATTGTTTTGGCGCGGGCATTCGTTGATGTTGCTCAGAAGTATCGCAAATTGGTCGAACAGTATTGTGCAGAGGGTGAGATTCGTCCGGCGGGGCGGAGAATGCTCGATCGAAGAGCGCAAGGTTTTGGACTGGATGCGGCGGTGGCGAGGCAGATTGAGGATGAAGTGCTTCAGCCGTATCGAGAACATCGGGCGAATTTGGCAGAGTATGAAGAGGTTTTGCGCGAATGTAGGTTTCCGTTAGATAAACGAGATCGACGAGAGCTACAAGAGCTTCAGCAGGAATTAGGTCTGACGGATGAGAGTGTTTTAGAGATTGAGCGGCGGATTGTTCCTGATGCAAAGGATGTAGAGGTTCCAGTTTCTGTAGAGCCTAAACCGACAATCAAAGAGCCTTCAAAGCCTTCGCTTCCGGTTTTTAGTTTTGAAGTGATTACGGTCAACGATCGAGGAAAAGAAATCGATCGTCGTCAAAGTCAAGCAAGTTACCGTCGAGAAGAACTCGCGCAAGGTGTCTTTCTCGATATGGTTTGGATTCCAGGTGGAACCTTTTGGATGGGTGCGGCAGAGGGAGAGTTAGAAGCAAGAGATAGTGAGAAGCCGCAACATCAAGTCACGATCAAGCCTTTTTTCATGGGTAAGTATGCAGTGACTCAGGCGCAATGGAAAGAGATCGCTCACCTGCCAAAAATCAATCGCGATCTCAAGCCAGAACCATCGAGTTTCAGAGGTCAAGAGCGACCTGTTGAACGAGTGTCTTGGGAGGATGCGATTGAGTTTTGCGATCGATTATCTCGAAAAACTGGACAGCAATATCGATTGCCGAGTGAAGCTGAATGGGAATATGCGTGTCGGGCTAGAACAACGACACCGTTTCATTTTGGAGAAACGATTACGCCTGCTCTAGCAAACTATAACGGCAATTACACTTATGCGAATGTGCCGGAAGGAATTTACCGAGCACAAACAACGAATGTAGGCAGTTTTCCCCCGAATGCTTTTGGACTTTTTGATATGCACGGTAATGTTTGGGAGTGGTGCGCTGATCCTTGGCGTGACAGCTATACGGATGCACCCACTGACAGGCTCGTTTGGGAAATGGAAAGAGATCGAGAGAACAACCGCCGAGTCTTGCGTGGCGGTTCCTGGTACTACAGTCCGCGGGCTTGTCGTTCTGCCTCTCGCGACGACGATCCGCCCGTCTACTGCAGCTTCACTAACGGTTTTCGTATTGTTTGTTCTGCTCCAATGGCTCTGTAGCCCCTTACCCTCATGCCTTTTGCCCTTGTTTCTTTTATCTCCTTTTCGCGCTCTGCTTGATCAAATCTTCTGAGCATTTTGGGAAAGCGATCAACGGATTTACGATTGTGATTCATCGATCGTCGTCTGCGATTCATTAGATGACGATCGCGATTGTTCGATCGTCAATGACGATTCATCGAGCGACGTTTACGAGAGATCGAACATTGTGAGTGAATCACTGTAATATCATTCGCGATTCATCGATCGACGTTCGCGAGGATTTGAACATCAAGCGTGAATGTTCGATCGTCATTGAAGATGTATTGATCATCGTTTGCGAGGATTTGAGTATCAAGCGTGAATGTTCGATCGATGTTGGAGATGTATCGAACACCGTTGGAGATGTATCGATCTACGTGACCCATAAAATTTTCTTTGACGTATGCAATAATTTATAGAGCGCTTGTACTCATCTCATCACATTTCCGTTTCCAATGACGCGACAGCCCTTCGACGAATTTTCCAAACAACTCTTTGAAGCGCTCCTCACACCTTATGGACGAGTAACCATCGATCGCACCGTTCCCGGAGAAGCTCGTCGCATCGACATCTACTTTGAGCCAGACGACTCAGTTCAACTCGACCCCAACGAACTGGGTCAACTCGCCCAATTAAGCACAAGCAAATCCCTATTCGAGCCATTTCGCAATCCTCCAACCGCAACCGATATCCGTAGCTGTGTTTCAAAACTCTATTTCCTTCATGCCGAACTCGATCGCGCCGCCGAACAAACCCTCCCAGATTCAGAACAACCGCAATTATGGATTCTGGCATCTTCTGTTTCAGATCGAGTTCTAAACGACTTTGGCGGCAAACTTCAGGAAGAAGACGGGATTTATCTTTTCGATCGAGGTTGGCGAACCGGCTTAATCAACATTGCTGAATTACGCTCAACTGAAGAAACTTTATGGCTCAGGCTACTCGGCAAAGGCACAACTCAAGAACAAGCGATCGAAGAGCTACTCATGCTGCCAGAAAACACCCCAAAGCGTTCCACAGCCCTTGATCTATTAGCCCGCTGGAACCTTAGTATAAAAGTAACTGAAACTCTTGACGCAGAGGAGAAGCGATTTCTAATGGCACTCTCAAAAGCATATTTAGAATGGGAACGTCAAACGCTCGCAACCGGAAGAAGACAGGGAATTGAGCAAGGAATTGAACAAGGAATTGAGCGCGGGAAAGCTGAACTGATCTTAATGCAACTGCGATCGCGCTTCTCTCTGCCCGAACCCCTCGAACTTCAAATCCAGCAACTCCCGATCGCACAACTCGACCAACTCGCGATCGCACTGTTGAATCTCAGTACGATCGCAGAATTAGAGCAATGGTTGGCAGAACCCCGCTGATTCTCAAAACTAACTGCGTCTACCCAAGTACTCAAGAATCCCACGTGCAATCGATTCTGCCATCCGTTGCCGGAATGTCGTATCTGACAACCTGCGCGCATCATCTCGCCCTGTGACAAACCCAAGTTCGAGTAAGACTGAGGGCATTGAGGTGCGCCGCAGTACATAAAATCGAGCGCTGCGAACTCGGCGATCGGGCGCGCCAGTGCCTGCCAAGATATTGCGATGAATCGTCTGGGCGAGTTCCAATCCACTTTGGAAATAGTAGGTTTCGACTCCATTGATATCGGGACGGCTCATGCTGATTGCATTCGCGTGAATACTGACAAAAATTGTGGCTCTAGCGCGTTCAGCAATATCGACACGGGGCTGCAAATCGAGATCAATATCTGCATTGCGCGTCATCACAACCTGAACATTACTACGTTCTAAGATGTCTCGCACGCGGCGGCTGACATCGAGAACGATTTCTTTCTCTTGAATTCCACCAATTCCGACTGCTCCAGGATCGGGTCCACCATGTCCGGGATCGAGGATAACGACTTGACGACCGCTTGGGATCGGGCGGGGAACTGGGGTGGGAGTGGGACGAGGGGGGACGGGGATCGGATTGGTTGTGGGGGGTGGGGTGACGGGTTGTGGGGTGATAGGGGGTGGGGTGACGGGGAATAAGCCCGATCGAGTAAATGGAACCGTCAATTGTTGTGGGCTAGACTGCACGATCGCGCCAATTTGGTTGCCAGACGCAGGAATGATCAAGACTGCAACGTCATTGCCTTCTTGCCGAACTTGGGCACGAAGTAGGGGACTGTTGGCAGGGAGTTGAATCGTTCTAAGATCCGTACGGGCAGAGCGAATCAGGATACGATAAGCTCCTGAAGGGCGATCCCATCCGGCGCTGTAGTTGAGAGCCTGATTGCCTCGGATCACGAGTTGACGGTTGGCATCTAGTTCTACGGATTGGACGATCGCGGTTTGCGAAACGGACTGTCCAGGACTCGCTCCGATCGTTTGGGGCAGAATTATCAAGCCCCCGGAAGGACTGACACTCGCCTGCCAATTTGGGCTTTGTTCAGAGAGTGTCAAAGTCACACGAACCACATCTGGCGAGAACTGGGTAATTTGAGCGCGAGAAACGCCATTCAAATTGACGGGCAAATCACGCGGGGAAAGATTTGGAGAAATCGTTGCGCCGTAAAAATCGAAAATCATTTGGCGGCGATCTCCGGATCTCAAGGAACGAATCTCCGGTGCACCTCCGGTCGATCGCAGAAAGAACCCATCTCCAGTCGCTTGCAGACTTTGTAGAAACGCGCGCGCATTAGTCGCAGGAGGAGTCGAGGAAATCGGCGGCGGGGTAACGGGTGAAGGCGTAACGGGTGAAGGATTAATCACGCCTGAAATTTGGGGATTCGGCAACTGCACCGACCATTGATTGGCGGCTCTCGGTTGGAACTGCACCTGATTGGGGTCGATCGTATATCCGGGCGCGTATTCGACCACCATACGAGTCGTACCAGGAGCAAATTGCCCCACTCGAATCGCGCGAATTGCGCCGTTATAGGATTCTGTGACTTGGGGGCGACCGAACGTGACACCGGGCATATCAATCACAAGACGAGTCGGATTGCTCAACAATTGCGCGGTGGGCTGCACGCCGTCATCGGTGAAAAATTCTAATTGAGTTTGAGTCGGACTTAACCGCCAGGACTGTAATCGGGCAGCCTGAGCCGGGAAAGTCAATAGTAAAAAATAAAAAGAGCAAAGCAAAAAGAAAGCTTGAACGCAAGATGTTTTCTGAGATTTGCTTGCGCGAGATGCCTTAATTTTTGTACTCATCGTGTGAAGACCGCGTTCCAACTTTTCTCTCCTTTGATGCGTGGTGTTGCACTCATTTCGTCAGCAACTTTTATCATTTGACCGTCAAAATTCGGCGGCAAAATGTTAAAGATTTCGCCTACAAATTCAATGATTCTGAATCTATTTTCAGTCCTCGCTCACCCACGATCGATGAATCCTTGCTCGGCTGAATCTTTGAATTCATGCCAGTATTCACCTCAGAAATCTAACCTTTATACACCAAATATCTTGAATCAGAATCAACGATACTGGATCGACTGACCTAATATCCTCAAACTCGTTCCTAGAATCTGGAAACTCTGTTCAATTGATTTGAGAAATCGGTTTGTTCTCTTCGATGAAGCTCGACGCAAAAAAACTCGATCGAGTTTCTGAATGGTTCGATCGAGTTTCTGGGAAATAGCGGTTGCATAAATTCAAAAGAGGTGAAACAACGGCATCTCTAACTCAACAGGGTGGAGTTAGGCTAGAGCATTCTAGTACAGATGCCGGGATCACAGCATATTTTTTTGCTCATATATCGTCTGGCGCACTGAGAACTGGAGCCGACTCTTCTCGTTGGAAAACCAGCCGCAGTAAAGGCGGTGCGACGAATGTGGTTAAGATCACCATGACGATAATTGCAGCTTGTAAGGCATCGGAGAGAATGCCTGTATTTGCCCCAAATGACGCAAACACGAGTCCAACTTCGCCTCGTGGAATCATCCCGACTCCGATCGCGAGTCGATTTAATCCAGGCTGACCAAACACCGTAAATCCAGTCACGACTTTTCCTAAAATCGCCACAACAATCAGAAATCCGGACATAATCAAGCCTTCATGATTCGCCGGATCGAAGGGGTTGAGGACGCTGACATCGGTTCTTGCTCCGACGACCACAAAGAAAACCGGGACGAGCATATCTGCGATCGGCTTAATCTGAGCTTCGAGTTCTTCACGTTTTTCGGTTTCCGCCAAAATTAATCCGGCAGCAAACGCCCCTAAAATCGCTTCTAACTGAATCACAACCGCAATATCCGACAGAATGAATGCCACAATCAAAGCACTGACGAGCAATTGACCACGTGTTTTCAATTCATTGACCAGCGTGACAAAAAACGGGCTAACTAATCGTCCTAACCATAAGCTGCCAATCAAGAAAATTGCCGCGCTAATAATCAAATAAATGACGCTCGAAACCTGCACTTCGCCAGTTTTCGCCAATCCTGCGACGACTGCCAGCACAATAATTCCGAGCACGTCATCGAGCACTGCCGCACCGATAATGATTTGTCCTTCTTTCGAGCTAATGCGCTGAATTTCGGACAAGACTCGTGCGGTAATGCCGATACTGGTCGCTGTCAAAGCAGCTCCTGCAAAAATCGCAGGAATCGCAGGCACGTGAAAGAGGAGCATTAAGCCTGCGGTTCCCAATCCAAATGGCACAGCCACCCCCACACAGGCGACCACCGCAGCTTGATAACCGACTCGAATTAATTCTTTGAGATCAGATTCTAGTCCGATCTCAAACAGCAGAATCACGACTCCGATTTCTGCCAAGACTGAGATCACTTCACTCTGCGATTCAAATACGCTATTGAGTGCTTCGGGGCTGAGGTTGGCAGTCATTTGCAGGGTTTGCATGATCAGCGATCGACTGGCATCAAAATCGGCACTGGGAAACACCAACAAATGCAGTGCCGAAACTCCAACCACAACCCCTGCAACCAATTCGCCTAACACAGAGGGCAAATCAAGGCGGGCACAAATTTCTCCGCCGATTTTACTTGCGAAATAGACAACGACTAGGCTTAACAGAACGCCTGCGAGAACAAGAGACCCGCTTTCTGCGCTGGCTTCTGCAATGAGCGGATGAGAAAAGACGAGTGAGGAAAGGGAATTGATCATAATCCGACCGATCGAAAATCCCTTTCACTGTACTTGGTCTCAGGGATTTCTTCAGCCAACGAGCTTACCGAATCGATCGTAAATGAAAAGGACTTGTTACAATCCTTTATAATGTTAGAAAATCACTCTCTAAAACCAATATGGAACCAGCATTCGCGCTGAATATCTCGCTCTGTGTAGCGATCGTTGGACTGACCGGATACGCGATTTATACCGCTTTTGGGCCGCCTTCGGTTGATTTGGATGACCCGTTTGAAGATCATGAAGACTAAAAATTAGAGGGTGTCGAAGGATGCCCTCTTTTTTAGTCTGTAAGTCCGAATTTGCCAAGGTTCGATTTTGTTGAGAGTGTTGAGCGATCGTTCGAGCAGATCGAGCGATTCAATGATCTCGAAGTCGCCTTTTAAGTTGAGTTCTGCGGGTTCTCCGTGGCATTCGTAACAGCGCAAAATGTACTCATCTGGATTGTCTTCGGATTGCTTCAGGCTAGAGAGGATGAGATTGTCTGCTCCAAGATCGAGGAAGGAATGGACGGGGGGAAGTGTGCCGTTTTCGGGAATTTTGTCGAGTACGATCACTTGCACTGGATTGCAGAATTCTGCTGCTTTGCGAACCGTTTGCGCTTCTTTCCAGTTTCCAGCGTGCGGATAGATTGCATAGCTAAATTCACAGTATCCTAAATCGGCTTCTGGATCGGGGAATTCTGAGCCACGCAGCAATGTAAGCCGGATTTGATTAGACGTGCAATCGTAGCCGTGCTTTGATTCGCTGAGGATACTAACGCCGTAATTTTCATCGCTCAAATCTGCCCAACCGAGTGCAGAAACTTCCCATTTTGCTTTTTCGGCTTCGGTCTGAGGAATGGTAGTTCTGTCAATCGCGCCTGCTGCAATTTCATAAGTTGCACTGCTCGATTCAATATTGAGTGGAAACGCAGCTTTGACTAGAACATGACGTTCTCGCCAATCAACAAAATTATGAATTTCGAGAAAGGGTGAATCTTGCCCAAGAATGTAAATTTGTTCAAAAGTAGATTCTCCGATTTGCCGGGTGACGGAGATCTGCGATCGAAAAGCTCGTAAAGGTCGATAACAGCCATTTGAGAGATGTGTTTCGCCCAATTTAACTTCTATAAGTTTGGGAGACGACAAAGCATAATCTGAATATTTCGGATCAATATTCCAAGCATCCCAATATTGTCCTTCATCTTGAAATGCTTGAAGTTGGTTTCCAGGCTCACTAAGAATTTCTCGTTGGTTTTGTTTATCAAAAATACTATCTAGATTACCAGTCTCTAAATTGACGGTAACTCGTAGAAATTGATTTTCAAGAATTGATGATTTAGGTAATTCTGGAAGGATTTCAGCTTCAGTTTCAAGTGGACAAAGCCAGAAGCATCGATATCCTATTCCTGGGATATCCTTAGCTAAGAAAGTAATTTCATACGATTGTATGTTTGAACTTGAATAGAAATGATTTTGTTCTTCGAGCCAATTCCCTTCCAAATCAGCAACCTGCCAGTGCAATCGATTTTTATCTGTGTCAGTAAAGGCTATGTTTTCATGAAGTGGTTTGACACTAATAAATTGATCTCGCCTCCAATTTGATGGGTTGAAAACAATAATCAATTTTGCTTCTAGATGAGGTAGATTTGAGACCCGAACACAACCTGAGAGTAGTCTCCGTGCTACCACATCAAGCTCCATACAGTTGTAAGATTCATACTCCCAGGTTTCTACCGCTGTTTCAAAAACCTCACGAATTGATGTTCCTGGTAAAATGTCATGAAATTGATTAAATAAAACTGCTTTCCAAATATCTTCCATGTCTAGCTTTGGATAAGATTCATCTTTTGTAATTGCTGCAAATGCAGACCAAAGCTCAGTCTCTTTTAGAAGCGATTCAAGCCAGCGATTAAAACTTTTCTGATCGCCATGTGTTGTATAGCAGCCCCGATGGAATTCTAAATAAAGCTCATCATTCCAAGTGTCTTTTGGAGCTTCTAGGCTTTCTAAGTACTTCAATGCGGTGGTAAATTCTAGCTTTGGAAAGAACGGCGATCGCTTCCACCGCTCTGCAATTTCCAACATATCGCGCGTTGGGCCTCCGCCATGATCGCCCACACCAAATAACCACAGCGCATGAGGTTGACCCGTTTTCTTCACCCAATCCCAAGCAAATTGTGCCATTTTGATCGGATCAATTCCTTCCCCGATCGGCGAAGACATCAAACTCTTTACTTGGCTACCATCCGGTGCTTGCCAGTTAAACCATTCGTAAGGAAATCGCGTTGTATCATTCCAGCGCAGCTTTTGTGTCACAAAGTAATCAATGCCTGCTAGCTTCAAAAACTGCGGCGTTTGCCAATTGAAGCCAAAGGTATCCGGCAGCCATGCGACTCGGCAGATTTCACCAAACTTTTCTTGACAGTACCGTTGACCATACAAGAGATGACGCGCGATCGATTCTGCATTGATCAGATTCATCTCTGGCTCAACCCACATGCCGCCGACAATTTCCCAGGTTCCAGCTTTTACCTGTGCTTGAATCTGAGCAAATAGCTCCGGTCGATTCTGTTCAACCCATTCAAACAAAGCCGGAGTCGTATGGCAAAACGTCAATTCAGGAAAGTCTTTCTGCAAATTAAGTACTGAAACAAAAGTACGTTCTGCGGCTCTCCATGTTTCCTCCACATCCCAAAGCCAAGCCATATCTAAATGAGCATGACCTAGTAAATAAATTGTATGTTGTTTGATTTGGGTACTAAACGGTAAAAGTGAGCGTCTCAGTGCTTCGAGAGATTGATGAAACTGCGATCGGTTACTAACTTGCCAATCTAATTCAAATTCAAACTTGTCTAACTCAAACGCTTCAACATAGCTCTGAATTACTTCCAATTCATCCGCGACAAAGCCCGGATCGATCTCGTCGTAATTCGACTCGTAAATTAGACGCGATCGCATCAATCCGCCAATGTCATGTCCCGGACTGACCAATCGAATCGCAACTGCAATCTTCTCGCCTGGAACTGTGGCAGAACTCAACACAATCCGACAAGAATGATCAAATAAATCCCCTTCCTGAACCTTCTGCCCATTCACAAAGACTTCAGCCAGTTCCGCCCACCAGGTTAATGCCAACCGCAGCGTTAACCCTTCTAAGGGATAGCCTGCTAAATCTTCCGGCACGCTAAACTCTTGATAGAACCAGCGAACCTTTCGCCCCTTCTCCCACACTAAATAGCGTTTCTCATTCAGCTCAAGTTTTGTAAAAGATTGTGTCGATAAATCTGCGATCGTACAATCCGTTTCGCAGACGAGCCAATGCTCGATCGCATCTGCTTGAACTAAATTTCTCAAACGCTCAATAAAAGAAGTGACAAATTCAACCATACCGATATGATATTGGGGTGGAAAATCGCGATTGTTACGATCGTCCTCAGTTTATGACCTCTCAACGCTATCAAAGCCAATTGTTTAACTTTGTCACGCAAAAGACTCAGAAATTTGCGGACAAGACGAGTACCTTATTGCGGCACGCCAAACTTGCTGCAATTTGGGGCACTCAAATTTTGCTGTATCCGGTCTACGCCCTCTTCCAGGGCACACGCTACGTTGGGCAGCAAATCGGGCAACGGGTAGAAAAAACAGTATTACGCTTGAAGATGAGTCGAGAGGAAATCGCGATCGACCCCGACAACAACCTCAGCGATGCGCCGATTCAAAATGTTCTGGTCGCTGTCAAACGCGCCTTAGTCAGCGGCGGCAATCTTCCCGTTCTCAAAGAACGGCATCCACTCGTCGTAATTGGACGATTCTTGTTCCGTCGCGACGAAGAAGCCCTAATTGTCTCGAATCCGTATCAAATTACCGCGATCGCTTGTACCGTTGATACCCAAAAAATCGTTTTGATTCTCGAAGATAATGTCATCTTCGACATTCTCACTCCAGAACAACAGCGTCAGATCGGACAGCGCATCCGACTCGAACTCGCCCGCTACTGGCAATGGCGACGGAAGCTGTATCTCAAATCCGCTCCCTTATCCCTGCCCGAAGATCGAGAAACTTTACTAGCTCCGATTCGAGTCTTCCGGCAATTAATGGCTTGGGTGCAGACTAGCCCAGTTGCGATCGCTGCCAACCTGTTCAACGAATCAGAACTCGTCGAAGTGGCAGAACTCACCTGGTTTGTTCCGAATGTTCCACTGTCGGCTTGGAATCCCACCGGACTGATTCCCACGCCTCCGAGCCGCAAAGCAGTCACCACTTGGTTTGCTCAAGCTCCGAACTTAGCTGATTTAGAAGCGTTAATCTGGGCAGCCATTCACTATTTCTTTGGCAATAAGCCTCGCTTGGCGACAGCAAATGGTGCTTTGTCAGACACGGTGGACTCCTCGCCTTGGTTAAGCTTTACCGATGTCTTTGGTGGGGCGTTGCCGAATCAAGCTGTCAGCGAAATTCAGATCTTAGAAGGCTCGGCTGCCTTTAATGGAGTGTTGATGCCGAATCAAGCTCCATCGTTTACAGAATCGCTCTTCGAGCATGTTCAGCGCCATCTGAGAGGATTTTCTGGAAAAATCATTCTGCGATCGAAACCCAAACAGCGCGCTGCAAGCTTAAGCCGCATCGAAACCCGAATCACCCAAGTGTCGATCGAGTCCGCACAGCCGCTCGATTTTGGCACACCCACCGAACTGGCAACGACTCAAAAAGCATCTGTACCTGCGGTAAGACGGGTCGAACGGACTCAAGTAGAGACAGCATTTGATTGGATTGAAACCCCGGCGACTGAGGTCGAATACATCCTGAGCCGTTGGCAAAAAATTCTCAAATGGCTGGACAATTTGGTGCTTTGGATCGAGGAAAGAATCATTGCACTCTGGCATTGGCTCCGCGAGCGCAATTAACAACGATCCCGTCCTCCTGTAAGATAAAGGGACTAATTTCAAACCCCGCCCAACCAGTTTGGAGTCATTCATATGATCACACTCAAAATCGTTGTCTATATCACGGTCTTCTTCTTTATCGGTCTGTTCGTCTTTGGATTTCTCTCGAACGACCCCTCGCGCAACCCCAACCGCCGTGATTTAGAATAATCCATTCTCGATTTTGAGAATGAAGAGGGCAGACATCTGCCCTTTTTTTTTCAGTCAATGCCGCAAGAGCGATGCGCGATCGACATTACTATCGATCAACCTCTAAAACCTACAAGGCTCTAACCGAACTCGTGGAATCAATTTGCCGAAATTCCCGTCAATCCGTTAAAGTGCCAATGCTGCCGTCTGCCTTCTGTTCCGAGTCGTATTTCTAAGACTATGCCCTATCTGGTTCAACCTCCTGCGATTGTTCAACCTGCCCCTGCCCCTACGCAGAAGCCCAACCTAGCGATCAAGCTTGCTCAAACCGCTCCGCCAGAGAAGCTTCCCGTTGAGTCAAAAAAAGCAGAAGACCTAACTGGAACTCAATCCATTTCAGCGATCGAACCCGATTGGCAATTTGCAACCTCAACCCCCCTCTCCCAAACCCCCCCACCCCCCACTTCCTCCCCACTCCCCATCTCCCCACCCCCTACTTCTTCCCCACTCCCGGCAACATCCCCACCCCCCACTCCCCTACCCCCCACTTCCCCCACTCCCGGCAACATCCCCACCGAACGCCTCACCAACCAAGGAATTCTCGAACTCAAAGCCGATCGCCAAGACTACGACACAAATCGCCAGATCTTCACCGCCGAAGGAAACGTCTCACTTCGATTTCGAGGCGCATTGCTGACGGGCGATCGCTTACAGGTGAATCTCGTGAATCGCCTCACAGTTGCAGAAGGCAACGTGACGCTGACTAGGGGCGATCAAGTCCTACGGGGGCAACGATTCCGCTATAACTTGATCCAAGAAGAAGGAACCGTTGAACAAGCCAGTGGAGAAATTTTTATTCCAACGGCTGGAACCGATCTCAATCCCAACTTACCTACTAACATTACGGCGGGAGTTGTCCCCGTGGGTTCAGTCGGCGATCGAGTGACTGCGGCGCAGAATAACATTTCTCTAGCAGGCAGTGCGCGGATTAATGTTGGCTCAGAGCAAAATTCGAGTGGATCAACGATTGTTCGACCTGCCGGGGGAACTGTTCGACGCTTACGATTTGAGGCGGCTCAAATTGAGTTTTATCCAGAAGGCTTTCAAGCTCGAAATATCCGAGTCACGAATGATCCATTCTCGCCGCCTGAACTGGAACTGCGCTCAGATCGGGCCGAACTCAGACGCATTTCACCGCTCAGAGATGAACTTCGCGTCAGCCGTAACCGATTGGTCTTTGATCAAGGGTTTACGCTGCCATTGCCGAGTCGAACGCTAGTCCTCGATCGCAATCAGCGATCGCCTGCTTTGTTCAACTTCGGATATGACGGTGAAGATCGAGGTGGACTGTTTATCGAACGCGATATTAATGTTTTCCCGCAGTCGCCGATTCAATTCACACTCACTCCGCAGTTTTTCGTGCAAAGAGCGTTTCAAGATCGCAGTAATATTGCCAATCTCTTTGGTCTACGGGCGCGGCTTGCGGCTCCCTTGAGTCCTCGAACTGTGATTCGAGGCGAAGGTGTCTTAACTAGCTTAGACTTCAATCGGAGTGAAGAAGCATTACGAGGCAGCTTGCGAGCACAACAATTGATTGGTACACATACCTTAAGCTTAGAAGCAAGTTACCGCGATCGCTTATTCAATAATTCCCTCGGCTTCCAAGACGTTCAAAGTAGCATTGGGGCATTGTTCTTTTCACCGATTGTTCCGATCGGTAAAACTGGGATTAATCTCAGCTATCAAGTGGGATATCAATACGTCACAGCAGACACCGATCGCCTTGATTTACTAGAACCAATTCGATCGAACAATCGCATTAGTCTGGGACGATTCCAAGCAAGTGCTGCTTTGAGTCGAGGCTTTACACTATGGCAAGGAAATGCTTTACCTGCAACCCCGGATCAAGGCTTGAAGTACTCTCCGATTCCAATTCGTCCTTACATTGGTGTGGGTGTAGGAGTAACAGGTGTTGCGACTGCTTATAGTAACGGGGAAAGTCAAAACAGCATTAGTGGTGCTGTGAGTTTACAAGGACAATTTGGGAACTTCTCGCGCCCGTTTTTTGATTACACTGCGTTTAACGTCACTTACTCACAAGCCTTTCGCAATGGTTTGTCGCCGTTCTTATTCGATCGGATTGCAGACGATAAAATCCTCTATGCAGGGATTACGCAGCAGCTTTATGGACCAATTCGCATCGGGTTTCAAACGGCTTACAACATTCAAACAGGTCGAGAGATTAGTACGGATTACTTTTTAGAGTACAAGCGTCGGACTTATGGCATTACACTCCGCTATAATCCGGTTCAGCAGATTGGCTCTGTAGGTTTTGAAATTAGTGATTTCAACTGGAATCAGGGCAGTGGAGAGCCTTTCGCAGGCAGTGGTGTCATTCCGGTAGAAGGCGGAGTTATTCGATCTCCTCAGTAGAGATTCAGAAGATGTTTTAAAACTTTCGCGGCGGTTACATCCCATCTGTGATTGGAAGTCATAGTCTATTGAAACAAAGTTTACTAAAGGAACTGAAAGCCATTTTCAGTAAGCTATTTACTTTGTTTCAATAGACTTCGTTCCGATAGCTCCGACTCCCAACCGAGGGGCGGATGATGAATGAATGAATGAATGAATGAATGAATGAATGAATGAATGAATGAATGAATGATTCCCGTTAAAACATCCTCTTACACTCAGTTCCAGCCTTTCCTGTAAAGTCAGAGAACTTAAAATACCGATAAATTTCAAGCAATCTATGATCAGCTTGAGTACTCTGCTAAGGAATTGCTCGGGATGTAGATGACCCAAAACGAGTTAGCAAGTTCTGGCTCTCAGTGTTGACTGAGCTTCAGAATCACAGGCTGAAGGACATTCTCATTGCGTGCTGTGATGGACTTACTGGCTTTCCTGATGCCAGTACTAGAGGAATAGCACAAAGAATCAGAAAATTCAGCTTTACCTTAATTTTCTAAAAGATGACTTTCAGGTGAATTACCTAGGAACCTTCTATCCAGAATTGGACAGGAATCATAACAGCCGTGCTTGAGAAACTTCTAGGTTGTGATAAATAAATCCGATGAAATTTGAGCAAGCTTGCATAAACGCAAAAGTGCAAACGTGTATCTCCTCAGAAGCTTAAAACCTTCACACAACACTAGGAGAACCAACATGCTACGTCAACTTCTTTCTGCCTCCGCGTTAATGCTTGCGACTGTTCCTGCCCTCTCAATGTCTGCGATCGCTGCATCAGCCCCACGAGTCACCGTATTCAATCAAGGTGGATATGTCGCAGACTATCAGATTAACTACAGCATTAATGGACAACGTAAAGACTTCAAAGTCTCTGGAATCATTGTTGGTGGTAAACGAACAGTAACATTGCCACTTGGCAGCCAAAACATTACAGTGCGGGGTCAAATGCAAACCGGGTTGTTCTGGGAGCCGAGACGAGAAATCTTCAATCAATCTGCTCGTGATGGAAGCTGCTTCAAGACTTTCGGTACTATCTTCAGAGGAGAATGGTCACGCGATTGCACAGCTGATTTCTAACTTCAACGAAATCCTCGGTTTGTTCACCCTCAGAGTTCTTCAGCCCAGAGAATTTGTGCTTCGCTACTAGTTCACCACAATAAATTTGATAGGAGAATAGGGAGCAATCTGAGTTTAGGTTCTCCCCACTCCCCACTCCCTACTCCGCAACATTGCTGCGGTTGACGACGACTTCAATCGTTATAAAGCCTTGGCAATCCGATGCAACCAAATGAAATCCTCGCCTTCTGGAGAACACTTCGATTGAATTAGCTCATTCGAGTAGTGCAGATTTTCCCCACTCAGATCCGTACGATACCCCCATTCTGTCCATTCTCCGTAAGGATCATTCACCCAAAATCCTGTTTCGTCATAGCCGCGAATCAGAATAATATGACCGAATCCTGTGAAATAGCCATGAACAATGCAAGGCTTTCCTTCTGCGATCGCTTTACGAATATCATATAAACTTCCACGATTGGTGTAGTCAACCTTTAAGCCGTAAGCCTCTCCGAGTTTGACTAAATCCGATGGCTCATGTCGTGAGAGTTGATGATCTTCCATATATTGGTAGAGTTCATCTTCAAGCTGGATAAAGCTATCACTCTGACCTTTACGCTGCCAGTACACCATTGCCATCGCATAGCAAGTTACATTGCAAGCACCCGTCGGGTTCAACTCATTGTCAAGCTGGCTCTTGTAGAGCACACCTAATTGCTTTTGAGCAGGTAGCGCTACTTTCTCTACCTGAGGTTTCGGACGCTCAACTTGAATCGGAACGATCGCACCTTGATTGTCGATCAGTTGAACATGTTCTACAAACACATACCACTCAGTTTTTGTAGGATTGCCAAGCGATTGCCCTAACATCGCAACTTTGAGATGCTTAGGATCAACTGCTTTCCAAGAATGCAATTCAAACGTTTGCCCCCCTGCAACTGAGACTTTATCCGCATCCGCTAACTCTCCAGAACTTGCCGTCGATTGCTTAAAAATAGTATTTTGCAGAACACTAAGTTTCATCGTCTATCCTCGAATATTCATACTAAGGATAGATTTCCCCCTGAGAAACAGATTTTGATGTTCTCAGCGCGATCTCGGTAAATTTGCGAAACGTTGCGAAAATTGACGATCGGTTGAGTAACGGCAATTTATTTCGTTGAAATCTGTAAACTCTATAACACTTAAGCAAGAGATTTGAGATCGCTTGCACAATTGAAATAACAGGCGACACTTGTGATCCCGCCCTGTTCCTTGAAGCGATGGCAATAACCAACCGACTGCCCCAACAAGCTGAAGCTGAAACGCGCACTCGTATTCTCAAAGCAGCGCTGAAGCTGTTTGCGAAGCAAGGATATGATGGGACGACTACACGGGATTTGGCAGAAAAAGCTGGAGTCGCAGAAGGAACGTTATTTCGCCATTTCACCAATAAAAAGGCGATTTTGATCGAAGTTGCAACCCAAGGCTGGATCGAGATTTTGACCGATTTGCTCACCGAGTTAAGCGAAATGGGTAGCTATAAAGCGATCGCCCAAGTGATGCGAAAAAGGATGTTGAACATGCATCAGAATGCAGACTTATTCAAGGTCTGTTTTATGGAAGCGCAGTTTCACCCCGATTTGCGCGATCGCATTCAAATCGAAGTCGTCGAAAAAATGACCGACGTAGCAGAGGCATTCTTTCAGACCGCGATGGATCAAGGCATTTATCGGCAGATGAGTCCAAGATTGGTAGCGCGGGTATTTTTAGGAATGTTTACGATCGCGGGATTCAGTCAAGATACAATCATGTCCCCTGGCAGTTCTCCGCATGAAATGAAGGAGATGGCAGAAGGGATTGCAGATATCTTTCTGAATGGAGTTCTGGCACAACATGAATCAGTTGGCTGATACGCTCAAAGCTCGACGACAAAAGCTTTCTAAGTTGGTGGATTTTCCGGTGATTTTACGATCGGGCAGCCGGAAATCTCGAAATTTTCCAGCAAATACCTATCCATTTCGCGCGAGTAGTCATTTTCTCTACTTTGCAGGATTGTCTTTAGAAGATGCGATCGTCAAAATTGAGGGTGAGCGATTAACACTGTTTCTCGATGATCCGAAACCCGCCAGTGCGCTTTGGCATGGAGAATCGCCGACGCGCGATCAGATTGCAGAAGCGATCGGAGCGGATGCGGCTTACCCACTTTCAGAGATCACTTCAGGCATTGAGATTGACAATTTAGAATTGCAGAAAGCCATCATTGAATTGCGGCTCATTCACGATGAAAGTGCGATCGCCGAAATTCGCAAAGCGATCGCAGTCACCGTTGAAGCTCATCAAGCCGGAATCCAAGCCACCTTAAGCGCAAAAACTGAAGCTCAGATTCGAGCAGCCATGGAAAGTGTAATTCTTTCGCACAATATGACCTGTGCTTATAACAGTATTGTGACCGTACACGGTGAGGTGTTGCACAATGAACAGTATCATCATCCTGTACAGCCTGGGGATTTAGTGCTCGCAGATGTAGGCGCAGAAACCCAAAGCGGTTGGGCTTCAGATATTACGCGAACCTGGTCAGCTAGTGGAACGTTTTCGCCGACTCAAAAAGCGATTTATGATGTGGTACTAGAAGCGCATGATCGAGCGATCGCAAAGATTTGTCCTGGGATTGAATATCGCGATATTCATTTGCTCGCTTGTGAAGTGCTCGCAGAAGGTTTAGTCGATTTAGGAATTTTGCGGGGTCAACCTGCAGATTTAGTGGATCAAGATGCTCATGCGTTGTTCTTTCCACATGGGATCGGGCATTTGCTAGGTTTAGATGTCCATGATATGGAAGACTTGGGCGATTTAGCAGGATATGCAGCCGGGCGATCGCGCAGTGCTCGATTTGGATTGGGATATTTACGACTCGATCGACTGTTAAGAGCGGGAATGATCGTGACGATCGAGCCTGGATTTTATCAAGTTCCGGCTATTTTGAATGATCCAGAGCGCAGAGAAAAATATCGCGATGTAGTGAATTGGCAGCAACTCGAAAAGTTTTCAGATGTCCGTGGGATTCGGATCGAAGATGACATTTTGGTAACGACAGAAGGTTCAGAAATCTTAAGTGCTGCTCTTCCCACCTCTGCAAATTAACCAATTAAAAAGCGCTCTTCCTCTGAAGAGCGCTTAGAGAGAAACAATCATTTAGCAACTAGCTCAAACCGACATTACTACGATCGTAGTTTTCAATATTTCCATGATGATTGCTTTGCATCACCTGGGCAGATTCCGAAGGCATTCCAACTTCGTTTGCTTGACGAGTCAACATGGATTGCTCACGGTTGCGAATCATTTGGCGGTGACGAACCATTAATGCGCGAGCTTGATCTTGAATGGACATACTCATTTCTCCTGGTCATTTCTTGTCTATGAGACTAATATACCAGATAATTTCTGTATCAACAACTACCGTTTCTTAAACTTGTCATAGATTTGTGACAATAGATTGTTGATCCCGAAACACGGTAAGCTCACAAAAAAGCTGTGGAGAGCGGGATTATGTCTGAAACGGGGAAGCGAATTGAAGTTGGAGCGCTAAATTGGTTTTACCGAGATGCCGAACCGACGAGTTCTTCTGATCGCACTCCGGTCATTTTGCTCCACGGTTTAGTCTCTCAAGGCTACAGCTGGCGAAATGTCTTACCTGCGTTGGGTGCAGAAGGATTTAGAGCGATCGCGCCAGATTGGATTGGCTGTGGATATTCGAGTATGCCGGATCGCCGAGATTTCGCTTATCAACCCGAGACGTATCTCTCTGTCCTCGAAGATTTGATTGCAGCATTTGAATTTGAGCAAGTCTCGATCGTCGCTCAAGGCTTTCTGGGTTCCGTAGGAATCCAATACGCGCTCAGACATCCCGACCAAGTAGAACGACTGGCAATTTTTAACTGCCCAATTTTCCAAACTGCGAAATTGCCTTGGAAACTGAAACAGATGAGCATTCCCCTCGTCGGAGACATGATGACGCAAGACCCGCTACTCGTCGATCGCACCCTGGAAGGGGGAGGCGGTTATCGCATCGAAGATGCTGACCTTGATGTCTATCGTCGTCCGTGGTTAAAAACTTCAGATGTGGGGCGGGCATTATTCGCAATTCTGCAAAATCTCCAACTCAAGCAAGTTACGGCTGAGATCGAAACCGGATTAAAAGACTGGAAAAAGCCATTATTAATCGGTTGGGGAGCGCGTGATCCTTGGCTCGCGATCGAGACTGCAAAATCCTTGTATCCAACCTTGGTTGAACTCGATGAAGTCGGACATTATCCTCAAGAAGACTGGCACGAAAAGGTGAATGAAATTCTCGTGCCATTTTTAAGACAGAAAGTGGTTTAGAAAATCCCGAAACAGAAATCCTGAAACAACGGGATGATAAACTCGTCCGAACAAATAGCGGCATCATTGAATCAAGCTATGTATTATCGTGGGTTGTTCCTAGCTGGAGTTTTAGGGTTTGGCATCATGCCCCCCCTGCAAGCACAAGAATCGGCTTGCCCTGCTCCAGCCTTGTCTCGGTTATCTCGTCACACAGTTGCAGCAGGCGAAACACTCGACTCGATCGCAACAAAATACAATCTCATTTCCACAACGATCATGGGCTTAAATCCCGAGACGCGATCGGGAAAAGTTTCGCCTGGACAAACGCTCCTAATTCCGCCCTTTAACGGCATTCGGGTGGAAGTTCCGGCGGGAACGAGTTTTAAGGATTTAGCAGCACGTTATCGAGTCCGGGCAGATGTCCTATACGAAGTGAATGGCTGTCAGCGATCGCCCAAAGTTGTCTTTGTCCCAGGTGTAAACTGGTCACCGAATAGCGGTACTCAACCTGCAGCAGTTGGCAAAACTCCGGTTTTATCTGGTTCACCTTTAACGGGAGAAACCGCTTCAATTGCGCTAGGTTTTGGATGGTACTTGCCAGCAGGACGTGAAAAGCCAGTCTTTCATAGTGGAACGGATCTGCTGGCAAATGTGGGCACACCTGTGAAAGCGATCGGGGATGGAACCGTCGCATTTGCAAGCAATCAGGGAAACTATGGAAATCTCGTTGTGATTAATCATCAACAGGGCTATCAAACCCGGTACGCTCAGTTGGCAACCATCAATGTCAAAGTCGGACAAGTAATCAAACGAGGGACAGTCGTTGGAAAGGTTGGACAAACCGGATCACCGAGTACAGTACAACCACATTTGCATTTTGAAGTGCGAACGAATTCCAAATTAGGCTGGGTCGCAGAAGATCCGATCGCGTTTATTCGTCGGTAAAGGATTTCTCTTTCCTGCGATCGGATCGTTATTTGAACCCGAAGATCGGAAAGTGTGAATTGTTTACGATCGCAGTCTGCAAAACTTCCATCTGCTGCCGACTGCAGAAAACTAAAAAGCGAGGCAAGAGTGCTACTCTTGCCTCGCTTTTTTAATACCCCCAAGGGAATTCGAATGCGGTATTAAGTGAAAACCGTAGTCGCTAATTTTCAAAGCCTTGTCTCATCTAGCACGTAGAAATCAGGAGAACTTTGACTTGTTAAAAACATAACTATCATTCGCGTCTTTCGACCGTATTTATGGCGATCGCAGTTCTAGAAGCTGCGATCGCTCGATACTCTTGAGCCAGCTGCTCTAATCCCAACGCAAGCTCTAAATGTGAAATGCCGCCTATTTCTGGCAAGTGAATCACTAAAAATCCAACGTGAGTCTTAACGGCTCTCACGTTCTCCAGGTCCATATTTTCCATTGGCTGTCTCAGGTGTGGTGAGGCGATCTAGTTTTTCATTCATCAGGATCATGCTTTGCTGGATTTGCTGAAGGGCGTGAAAGATCTCTGTTTCCGTCCGCTTGCTCATCTGCAAAGCAAGATTAATATCTGTCGTAGCTGCACCCATTCGCTCGATCGCGAGCGCAATTTTATCGTGACTACCCTTCAGCTGGATCAGCATTTCGGCTTGCTGTTTGAAGTGGATATTGCGATCGTTGCGAATATCCTCAATCAAACTTGCCGTCAGCTTTTCCTCACTGGCATCCTTCTGCTTGAAAAATCCTACGCCTTCTTTGATCAGGTAAACGACGATCGCCACCATCAGCCCACCTTCCATCAGAGGAGGGGTAGCAGTTGGGAGGGGTGAGGGCTGGAGTGATTGAGCGGTCATCGCTGAAATATTGTTCATGTTGCTTGTCCCCATAGCAGCATCTCGCCGACCGAAACGTTTACGCCACCTGTGCTATTAGAAAAGACAAACGTGTAAATCGTGTGAGCGGTGTTGAAATCTGTATCACTAGCGAGGTTGATCGTTTGGACTGTGGATACAGTTGCCAGAGTGCCAGAGTATAACGGTGTACCAGCTGTGCTGGTAACTGCTCCAGCAAAGATGCTCAAATCTCTAGGATGATTGAAATTTCCGTTGAACTGCCCTAACCAAAGCTGCACTTGATTAAGGTAGACAGCGGTTGAAAACTGCACTTGTACGAATACCGTGGCGGCATTCGTCACCATCATTCCAACGGTGTTACTACCATCACGCAAAGCGCTCATTGTGTAGGCTGTGCCGTGATAGGTGTAGCTTCCGTTATTGATCGGCGTGTAGGTCAGCGGGTCAAGCTGCGCTGTATTGCGGCTTGAGATTGTGTTAGACACTAAGCCCGCGTTCCTCAAGCAATCTAGAATCGCCACGCTCGTTGTCCTCAATTGCTCGTTAGTTGGGTTCGATGGAGGATTTGAAATTGTGGGCGGTGTAGTAGAAGCCCTAGCAGCGCGGGTTACTGGCATTAGACAAACTCTCGTACTAAAGCGTTTCCACCCGTAGCCGACCAAATCCCGGCGATGTTGCCTGTGTAGGCAATCGGAAGCTCATACAAATCGCCATTGTTGAGCGAGATAGTAAACGCAGAAGTCGAAGCGGTTGCACCTAGCTCGACATACAAAATACCAGTGCCGTTGTTCACGATAGAAGCGCTCTTTCGGTTTGCGTTTGCAGCGAGCAGCTGGACAGAAGTTGTCGAAGCTGTGACAGCCGAAGCTACGACATTTGAGCTAGTCGGAGTATTTACAGTGACTTGAGTTGCGCCACCACGAGAAATGGGCATAGAAGAAACCTCAATCTGAACATCAAAGGGCGTTGCAAAATTCGGCACTCTGAGGGCAAGAGCGCGATCGCTGAAAAATGGGGGCGCTTCAAATTCGAGAATCCGGGCGTGAGGGGTCGCAGTAATGCGGCGCTCGTCATAGATATCAGTGGAGTCCGGATCAACTTGAGCAAGCCAAACCGGAACACCAGCCGTCTCAAACGTGAGCCTGACATAACCTAACTCTGAGCTAATTACTGGAGTAGATTGCCAGTCTTGCCCTGCGGTAATCGTCGCGATCGTTGTCCAGGTCATCAGAATAAAAGTTGGACTTGCGTTTGCAGTTCTCGAATCAAGTCTTCAGTACTATCGCTCTCTGAGCCGATGTACTCGTACAGAGTCAAAGCGATCTCGCTAAACCACCACGGGCAACTAAACTTCAGTTGATAAGTGGTTGAGAACTTTGGAAAAATCAGCAATCTTGCACCATTGCAGGGCAGTTGATAGCGATTAAGCGCCAATTGCCCAATGTCAGCAACACCAGAATCGACTAAAGGCGTGAGTGATCCGCCGCTTCTCCAAGTCGATTTGGCATACTGGCTGAACGTTTTAGCCGCCAGAATGCGCGATTCTGCTTGCACGGGTAGCACCGTATCAGGAATCAACGATCGCTCTCTGGCGCTGATTTGCTGAGTCGTAAATTGGTGCTGATAGAGCAATCGCCAGTTTGTACCGTTAGCGGGATTGATGATTAATCGGCTCATACATGAGGCAACCAGATGATCGTGTCTGCATCTTCTAGAGCCGTTCCCTGATCAATCACAGCGTCAATGTTCTCGTCAACGATGCCCCAGTACTCATCTGGCTCTACGCCAAATTGAGCGAGACAGTCTTCCAATTCATCGATCGTCGCTTCTCCCTTGAGAAACTTCTCAGTTAGGCGTTGAATCGTGCAATGAGCATCAATTTCAGCTGCAATATCGCTTTTGTTGTGATCTGGGGTGAGTCCCAGATCAAGCAGGAACGGCTCTAGAACGTGCATCGATTAGACCTTCTCTTCAACCAAAGTAAACTTCAGGTTAGTCGAAGACCCTTTCGACTGAGTTGCGATTTCGTTGAAGGCATCCACCATCGTATCGGTTGCGCCTTTCTTGCCAAATGGAATCGAAGCGCTTTCAGTGTTGTACTTGAGATACTTCAATCCAGTGAGCTTGGAAGTAGCAGCTGTACCAGTCTGGCTAGACTGCTGACGACGCACCACGCGAGCGGGTCGGTAGGTGCTCATCTTGATCGGGGTGTTTGTGCCCAAGGTTGCCGTGACACGGGTATTTGCTTCGCTCAAGTTGCTGAACAAGTTCCAGGACGGAACCAGGGCAGAGGCTTGAATTTTTACCGCAGTGCCGAGGGGTAGAGCGAAGGGGTCGAGGTAGAGCTTAATCGAGTCGGGACGGTTGCCTTTCGTTCCAATTCCCTCGCCTTGTTCAGCCAGTCCTTGCAAGTAGTTAAGGTATCTTGTGCGAGCGGTTGCGCCACGCATTCCGCGTAGAACGCGGGAAAATCTCGGTGCTGTTGACATACGTTGTAAGAGTGTTTGAGAGTGAGTAGCTGTATGAGAAGCGTGCCTTCAATCTACCCACCCAAAAACACCTATACGAGTTTCTGGAAAGGTTGAACCTTTCCCAGTGATACCGAAAATTTTAGGTTCGATAGCTTGTCACCAAAGCGCTGTCATACCGTCCAGAACGGTCGAATAAGTACACGGGTTTGGCTAGACCTGCGAGCTTTACCGTGGCGTATTGAAATCGCACTTCAGCAATTGGACGACGGCGGGGAAGACGGCGGGATTTGCCCAGAATTGTCTCTCTGGGTGGAATGGTGGGAAAGGCTTCAGAAGGGCTACCGTTTTCGATACGGTTGAAGAACTCCCAGTCGGGTGTATGCGATTGCAGGTCTAACACTTTGCCGATAAGGGTTCGCGCTTCGGTTTCATTGCGGGTGAGCAGTTGAAGCTGATAGCCTTTGTCCCAGTCGGTGTAAGAGCAAAGTTCCTTACCCTTGCGCCACACAAACCCTTGACCTGTGCCGAACTCAGTCTTGATTTTGTTGGCAAGGGCGAGCGCTTCGGAGTTAGAAAAGGTTGTACTCGTTTGAGTCATCAGACGAAATGAGATTTCGCCCGAAACCGGGTCATAACCAGGCTCAACATCTTCTAAATCTTCCAGGAAATAGAGCGTCACTTGTGGACGGGTGCGACGTAACACGCGGTAATTCAAATCGCGATCGCTGCTCGCTATGCCCTGATTCCATCGCTGTTTAATCAGCATGTCAAAGAGCAGCATTCTCGATAGAGTCATATCCATTGTGTCTAGCTCTGCATGAGTGCAAGCGGTTCTCAGACTTGCTCTAGGGGTACTGATATCCGGGTCATCAGTCGTAATGTCGCTGAACCATTCGCGCACCTCTGGGTTATAGGTGCGGCGAATGGTGTCTTGCAGGTGTTCAGCGGGGCTGAAGTTACTCGGTAAAGGCATTACTCTGCATCTCCTTTTGTGCGGTCTGTTGGTTGCAGAGTGGGCGATTTACTTGCGGCATTCGACTGATCAGCCGTGGCTTTTGTCGAATCGTTATCGGGGCGACTGTTGGGGGTTGCTTCCTTGATTGCCTTGTCAAAGGCTTCTTTCTGCTCCCTAAATTCGTTCACTTCTTCAGTGATCGATCGAACCTCACCCACAACGCTAGAAATTGAGCTTGCGGCATCATCTAGGTTTTCTTGACCATCCCTAAACTTCTGCATTCTCTGCTGCCATTTGCTCTGGGCTGTAACCCGCTCTGGCATCCAGGGATAAGCATTCTCGCCCACGACTCGGAAGCGTTTCAGCGCGTTGCCAATTTTTCCGGTATTTTCTGCCGTCCATTCGGCAATTTCGCGGGATGAGTCAGCGATCGATCTGACTGTCCAAACAATTTGGCTCGCAGTGGTGACAATGCGATTGAGCTTAGTAAAGGTTGCTTTGGTCCCGTTCCAGGTTTCTGCCCCTAGCGCATTCTCCATCGTTTCATTGACTGCCTTACCTAGTACTTCGTTAAAGTCAAAAGCTTCAGCGGCGGTCTTATCTACGCCAAACATCGGGGCAAAGGTTTGGACGGACTGCGTAACGACATCGCCCATAGTCTGACCCAGGTTTGCAGACAGCATCGCGGCATTATGCAACGATGCAGCGGTGCTGAGTGTGTTCATCACTTGAGTGAGCCGCGCTCGCAACTCTGCCAATCCAAAGCGCGATCTGATGTTGGCAGTGCGATCGCCCATCATCTGAGCGAATGAAGCCATATTTGCGGGAACTTGTACAGGTTCTTTCACAAACACAGCGCCAGTGAGTCGGTTCCACGTCACAAATCGATCAACCATCACCGTAACGGTTTGATTTTGGTTCTGTTGCCCTCGCTGTAAGTCGGCAATGCAATCGTTTTGGCAAAGTGGCGGAGTAGATAAATCAGGCTCGACTCGTCTCTCTGCCTTGTCTTGAATTTCCTGGATTTTGTCAGGCTTGATTTTGCCATCCTTGAGAAAATCAGTGGTCACTCTGCCATCTAATCGCTGTCTTAGCCCAACTTCTGGAGCGAAGTTAGGGCGCTGCCTTAAATTGACTTCTGGAGCGAAGTTAGGGCGCTGATCTGTCCTGATTTCCTGTCGAATTTCATAGCGGGGCTTGGGGTCGATTCCAGGCTCGATCGGTGGGCGCACGGGCGGCTCAAGTCTTCGACCGGGCGGCGGTGGAGCAAAAACCACGGGCGGCGGCGGATCAAGTCTTCGATCTGGCGGTGGCGGTGGATCAAGTCTTCGATCTGGCGGCGGCGGTGGATCAAGTCTTCGATCTGGCGGCGGCGGTGGATCAGTGACTCGCCTTCCCGGCGGCGGCGGTGCAAAGATAAATTGAAATGGCGGTGGCTCAAGATTTGGATCAATTCCATTTTGGCGATCTCCTTGGAATTCGCCGCCATTAAAGGGCTTTGCCGCCTCGGAGTTGTATCGAACTCGAAAATTACCGAACCATAAGCTAGCGGTAGAAACTGGCTCTCCAATCAACTCTCTAACCTGCTCGCCATTCGCGTTTTTCCACACCAAATAGAAGCGATTGACAATTCTCATACCAGATTCATCGATCGTCTGTGGGTTAGTCGAATGAGGGGTGCTTTCATCCGTTGTTTCACGCTCGATCGACAAAGGAATTCCGATTCTCGGCTTAAAATCGCTAACCTGTGTATCTTCCTCCCCTGGTCTGAGAGTTAGCGATTTATCGCCCGGATTTGCTACCGATCCGGTGTTCCGGTTATAACGACTCGCCACAACAAACACTAAAAATGTTTGAACTTCAGAGGGGTCAAAGTTGTAAATCGTCGCATCTTGGACTTTCCCTTGCTCCCACGGCTTCCAGCTAGTGCGCGCATCCTGTGTTTTTCTTTGCTGAAACTCTTGTAGCTTTCTGGCTCGCTCAAACGGGTTAGGCTCCTCTTGAATACGCGCGATTTCTTGCTTTTCTTGCTGAGTGAGTGGAGGTTTCCCGATCGCCTGTCGAATCCAATCTGATAGGGTATCGCGCGCCTTGTTGCCTTGGGTTCTGATAATCCAGTCACCCACTGCACTAATCGCAGCGCCACCAATCGCAGCTGCACCCATGCCACCGCCAAATCCGCCACGATTGACTTGAACGGGCGGCGGCGCTGCGTTCCCTTGTCCACGTGGGAAGGGTTGAGCAGAAGTAAAACCCTGATCGAATCTTTGCTGAGCGCTGATTCGATTGCGGTCTGTTCCATATTTGACGATCGCTGATGATGAGTCATTGCTGCGAATTTGGATTTCACTGGCGCTGAATCCCTGACGGCGATCTGCGTCTGCCATCCTAATGAGGCGATCTGCGTCGATTCTGCCTGTGTTGCGGTCGAAGGCTGCATTGACTCTTAAGGCTTCCGCCATGCGTGCATCATAGGAACCTTGCGAGACAGCATGAGGCTGAATCGGTTTGGAAGGCGGCGGCTCGGGATTCCGCCCGTTACCGGTGTAGTTTTTTCCGGTGATAGTATCCCAGTATTTTGCATAATCAATCCGACCTGTACTATCGGTGAAATAAGTCCGGGCATACGCTTCGCTAAATGACATGACAAGCTCCTAAACAGAAAAGGAGTGCCTTGCGACACTCCAAACAATGGCTGTGAGGTTGAAATTAATTCGAGGTATATGCCGAGGGAATTTGAGTTTGAGAGAACTCCCTAACGTGAAGCCATAGCTTTTTAGAGTTGTCAGAAGCCCATGCCGGATCGATTTCAAAGCTCGCGCGCATCCATAAGCGGGTTGTGCCATCTGCTGCCTTGAAGATTCCAGAATCGACTACACGCTCATTTGCTAAGTCGGTTTCGAGAACTCGCATTTGTGGATTCATTGCTTGAAGAGTGAGCAGCGCCCAGGCGGCGGCTTCTTCGACCGTGTTGATCGCGGGTGGAATTTGCGTTGAAAGATTAAGTGCACTCATGTTGAATTAAGCCTTGCTACGGGCTTATTAATCCCTGCAATGATGCAAATCACAGCAGAAACGCCTTCTCCAATGCCACAAAGAGCATGAAAGAGATTCTGAGTTTCCCAATGTTTGAACTCGCCCTGCTCGTCTTAATCATCTGTGTCCTTTGTTGGGTGTTGCCACAACTCAGTAACTCGCCTTCACGACGATCGACACCCGTGCGCACTTCTTCAAAACCCGCAATTCAGCAGCGACTCTATCAGCTGGTGTATGGTGATCGGGCAACGGCTGATCGACTTTTGAGGCAAGCACGATCGCGCTATCCCGATCGCTCAGAGCAATGGATTTTAGAGAAGGTTGTTTTTGATTTGGAGCGCGATCGTCGATGGTGATTCTCAATTTGGGGAAATGTGAGACTGATCCTACTGGACTAAAAATGGCTTAAATCGCTAATTAGTTATGAATAGAAAAGCCCATTCTTTCGTGAGTCTAATTGAGACTCAAACACGAAAGAATGGGCTTTTCAGTAGGGAATTCTGCGGTGGAGAGCAGCTCACCAGAACTCAAAAATATAGCTTTAACGGAAATGGCCAGCGGCGGTAGTCCAAAATGGGCCACCCAGCTAGAGATCTCTGCGCCATCCGCTGCACCAAAGTGTTAGGCAGAGCAAAGCTGGACTGGGCAAGTTGCGAAAAGAGCCAATTACATAAGGCACTATTTTGCTGTTCAAGTAGTTCTCCCTAAATGTATTTGAAGCCCTTGCATTTGGTAGAAATTGTTGAGTCCAACTCTCAAACAATTAATAAGCTCAATGGCATCAATCGTATCATTATGAGGTCTTTCTAGATAAATATTGTCGTTTCTATCGATAAAGAGATCGTGCATTTTACCATTATCTAGTGTCACCACTTTCCAGTCTATAACCGTGACCAAGTTACCCTGAGAATCAGTAATACTTGCAAACATAGGTAAGTTCTATCTCCAAAAAATCAAACTTAGTACGGTTAAATAGTCCAAGTATTAAAACCTTCTATTCAAACCGAAACGCTTTGGCTTGTGGGCCTAACGGTTCGGGTCAGCGGTCGCTAGGGTTTCTGTATCCCACCCAAGCGGCTTCAATCAATCCGCTGCACCCGAATTGTTAGGTAGAGCGTTATCCCTGAATCATAGTCCACTTACTCCTCGAAACTGCGAAACCACTCCAATTACATCCTTAATTTGATGCTTAAACTGTAATTTACTAATTTCCCATCTTGCTTTTTTGAATAAGCTTGTTGGATCATCATCTGCGTTATCTTGTATTTTTGTGGAAATTGAAGATAAAACCTCACGCAATGAATCAAAAGACTGCTGTACAGAAGTATCGCTCAAAGCATATTTTTGATAGTACAACAAACCAGATTCAAAGCCAAAAAGGACAAAAATTGGTAGCTTCTGACTATCTTTGATGTCAAACCAAGACAATACTTCTTTATTTTTTGAAGGCTCTTTCCAAATTGGAACTAACATACCTATCGTTCCTGGCGGCAAATCAGGATACTCTAGTTTTCCACGCAGAAGCATTGTTGCAAAAACTGCAATTGAATCACCGCTTATTTCATCAAGAGCAGCATAGTATTCTTGATCTTTTAAGACTTTAACAATATGGGGATGCGCTTCAGTAAATAGTACGATCCCAAAAAGAGGAAACTTGCCGTAATACTCCAACAATTTATTATTCAAATCTGTTATCACTTCGACCACCTACCAAGTAACGATACTTTTAGAGAACAGAAAATCACATACATTAGTTTAGTTTAAGTAATTTATGGAAACCCGTTGTACTTAAAACTCATCTAGTCACCTTAAAGCACTACCTCCACCGATTACCCCAGCTACCCAACGGCAAAACGCAGCGGCGGCAGATAAGCTTGAACTTAGCACCAGCAGCTTTCAACCGTCCGCTGCCGTGACGTGTTGGGCTGCTGGCTTGTAGTATCATGTAACATAGTAGTGTAATTTCGTTCAAGTGCAGAAGTGGAAGAAGAAATTGATTTAACGAAGCTCGTTATTGAAGTAGACGGTGAACTAATCCAAGAGGGAGCAGAACCATTTCAACGCCCTCTAGCTGCATACATGAAAATCGCACAGCGTTTACAACCTGGGAGCAGTTCCATCCTTCAAAGCGATCCACTTTTCAATGCTGTTAATCACATATACAGCGAATTGTACCGTCCATCGGATCTTCACATGCCACCTATGCACGTGGGCGCATTTATGTTTCGGGACGTGTTCTTTCCTCTGCGGATTCCAGTGATTTATGGCTCACCTGGAATCAATCCAGTCGATTTCCTGACTGATGTACCTGAGATACAAAAGCGATGGTTGTTTACTGAGCAACAATCTGGGCTGGCTTTTTTTGATCAGGTTATTGATCTAATGGATTTTGTATATGGACTCGATGACCTTGAAAAAATAGGACAACTACCAGATAAAACGGTGGAGTGGTGGTATTTGGCAAAACAACAACTTGAGGCAGCAGCAGCAACAGTATTAGGTTCATTTAACAAATATGCTGTAATTCAGAATTGCTGTATTTCGACAGAATTGCTGCTGAAAGGTGCTCTTATGGCTAAAGGAGTTGATGAGAAAACTTTGGCAAGCAAGAAACATGGCTACGGACACAATTTAGAAAACTTGGTAAATAAAACTGCTGAACAGTTGCCCAATTTTGATCGAGAGACTGTATTACTCGTAGTGAACCGGCTTCCAGATTATGTTGAAAGCCGCTATGAAGCCAAAGACTTCTCGCGGTTGGATCTTGGAAGCTTCTTGATGAATACCCAATTCATTGGCGGTGAAATTTTACGTCAGTTTTCCGATCGCAACTTTCGTTCAGACTTTACAGCCACACCAGACGATACTTGGGATTTAACTCATCGAGCGTTTCCAAAACAAACAAAATGATGCGAGTCAGCGAAACCATTCTCTAAATCTTCTTGAGTTGACGCACTGATTAACTGAGTAGATAGCGCTACTCGATCAGCGGCATTGATCTTGAAATGGGGGAACATGACCCAGTGATGAAAATAGCTTTTGAGAAGGTCAAACAATTCAGGATGCAATGGCTTTCTATGAACGAACCGAAGAACCGCGATCGTCATTGATTTATCAGTGCAGTTTTTCCAATAAAGCAATCCATTCGAGTAATCAAGAGGGACATATTTCATATTCTTTCAGTCGTTTGATTATAGGGAGTTTTGCAGTCTCAAGCAGAAGCGCAAATTATTCTCGCATCGTCTCGCAGGGCGATCGAGGGGCGATACCCCTCGCGAGACGCAAAACCCTTGCATAGAAGCAAGGGCGATAAAGGCGATGTAATTTTCAAAACTGGGAAATTTCAGCTTTTTGGGCAGAATTTTGACGTTCTGCCATTTGTCGCGATCGAACCGCGTCCCTGGTTTTCAAGTAATTGGAAAAGCCAAATAATTTTGGTGTCAGGACTGGCTTTGCAAGCATGAATGAACTTCCTAACCTTTCCAGGTGTGCAGTTCTGATTCTCACTCTGCAATTTGATAGCTAATGCCTCAATTTTATCGAGCGTTTCTGTTAGCTCGTCTGACTCATCCTGCTCCTCTGATTCATCTGAATCAAACGATGATGTTGCACCAATTGGATCGCCTGTGCCAGTGAGAGGGGGAACAGAAGCGGGGAACCATTCGCCACTTGCATAAACAAGTGCTGGATGTTGAACGCCGATCAGACTGACTCGCAGTTGTTCTTTCAATTCAGCATTCTGCTTTGTGCCGAGTTTGAAATATCGCGTGTCGCTCATTGCCTTAGCGACTCCTTTCTGTCCCACAAAAATCACCGTCGCATCGTCTCGCGATTCGGAACCGATACCGATGTCAGAACCGCGCAGTTTGACTGAGACAAGGCAGAGGCGATATTTGAGCTTACGAGCGACTGAGACATGTACTCTCAACCAACTATCGACGATCGATTCTGCATCTTTGCCGAGGGCTGCAATGTTGGGCAAAGTATCGACTGATTCTTCTAAGACTCGTAATTCCGGGCTAAATTCAGTCTCGCCATTGCGATACCGATTCTTCCGATTCTCAATGTCGATCAGGTCGCTTTCCATCACTTTCAACATGTCGGCATATTCGACAGCGGCGCTATCCCAATCGCGATCGCGAGCATAAATATCGAATGCGACGATCGAAGGTTGTCTGTCAAATAAAACGTACTTGCCGAGGTATTTCACTAAGCGAGATTTGCCGCCGCCCATTGGGGCAATGATGGCGAGTACTGGATGCTGATCTGAATCGGCAAGTTCTGCCCAATTAAATAGAGGGAGCCGATCCGGTTCTGCGGCAATTGGCTGAACTTGAACCGTTAACTGATCGTCGCGAGTGCGCTTAAAGAGTTGATTCTGCCAATTGGTTAAGCTGATATCGCGAGAATCGTCGAATTGTCGCTCGGCATCGATGGCGATTTTGTGAACTTGCCGCGATAAGAAGGCAGTCGCCAGGGATGAGCCGAACAGAATCATTCTGAATTCTGGCGACTGCGATCGCGTTCCACCCGCAAGTAGACAGAGGGAAATAATCAGAATCGAAACTGCCGCAGACTTAGCGAGAAAGTGAGTTCTGACGAATTGAGAGAGTTCTGACGGGTGAATCGTGCGAGTCATAGCGCATCCCCCAAAGCAAGACCGATCAGGATGAAGACAGCGCGTAAAATTAGCGCGCCGCCCACTTCTGGGATTGTCCAAATTGCGGCGATCGCTCCAGCGGCTGCCACAGTGAGCAGTAAGAAAAATGGCGCTGCAAAATAATCTAGAAATGGCGTGTGACGCATGATTGAGACGATGAAACACGTTGCACTCACCCAACAGACGGCATCGCCCACTGCATCTAAAAAGTAAGGATGGATGAGGGAATCGATCAGGCGGTTCTTAGCCGTGGCGATCGGGTCAAGGCGATTCGAGTCTACTTTGACTTGCTCAACTCGCTTATCTCCGAATAGCGAGTTAGTTTCGATCAAGACTTTGGGTGTGCCGTCATCTTTGGGCATAGCAGCTTGCTCCTGGATGGAATGTGATGAGTAGGCAGGTAATGAGAACGCTGATTGCAATCGCAATTCCGACTGCGGCAGGTAGGTCGATCGAGTTGGCGTAGTGGCGTGATTTTTTCGCCCAATGTTCTGCAAGTTCTGCATAGTCGCGGGCGCTTTGGGTATGAAGTTCGTCAGCTTCAGAGAGTTCGTGCATACTTGTGGGCAGATAGATGAAGAATTTAAAAAACTTAAGGGGACGGGTCTAATGCGCCTTCGCATTGATCCGTCCCCCGTTTTATTTGTGTCATTGGCTCCGATCGTGGATCATAATTGCCCTAGCTCCGTGTGTGTTCAGCGTTACGGGGCGACACTCAGAGAGAGTGACCGCTCTCTCTGGGTCTAGAAGTTTTTTAGAAATGAGTTTTCATTTTTCACGCTCCAAGTTGATCGTTACTGACACTGAAAGCCTAGTTTGTAAGGCTTTCAGTGTTTTTATTTGGGCTACGTCCGAAATAGACAGGCAGATCATGAACAGAACATTCGAGGAAAGAGCAGAGATCCTGAATTTGCTTGATAGTCAATCGTGGCTCACGACTCCCTGAAAGCCAGTAGTAAACCGCTCTCGGAGAAATGTCCAAGACCGTAGCAACCTCTTCAGGTGTTTTTCCTTTCAGTTTCAACAGGCTCATGAACTCAGATTCTTGACGAGTTTTTTTCATCTTAAACTGAACTCTTGTTCATGAACAAGAGTTCAGTTAGAATCCTCTAAGTTGAACTCTTGTTCACTAGACAGCACAACGGCAGCACAAAACCGCGCTTTAGCCTGTGTGACTAAAACACCTTTCACGGTTTCGTGAGGGATTTTGCTGGTTCACAAACAGCGATGCGATCGGAGACAGGCGATCGCAGTTTCGCCCCCATCAAGGCTGAGACTATTCAGTTTTGTGCTGTCTGTGTTGCCTCATTTTCCGATGGATATAACACGTACACATCAGGAGTCCCGATTTTGAGTGATACATACATGACAAACAAAGAAATTCTCAATCGCTTCAGAGCCTTAGCACGTGGACTCATCAGCAATCTCAAGTCTAAAGAAGCGCTTGAACCACTGGATGAGATGAATTGAGCGATTGCACATCCGCATAAAAAAGCGATCGCGCTCCCTGGTAGGCATACGACCGCAAAAAACTAACAAATATTGGGCTAATTATGACTCAAAAACAGATGTACCTAATCAAAGTTGGCGATCGACTCATCAATCTTGATCGCGTCAATCACGCCAAGCACTTCATCCAGCAGGATCACAGCTATCTTGAACTCTGCTTTGACTGTGAAATTGTCCAACTCAGAGACAGCGAAGCTGAGCAGGCTTGGGGTTATCTAGAAACGCTTTGCGAGAAAGTGCTCCTCGAAGCGATCGTCCAATAAAGCGAGAGGACAGAAGTGCCGCAAACACCTCTGTCCCGTTGTTTTTCGCCCATAGGTGGCGTACCAATTTGCAAACAAAACCATGAAACAAGCTCATGCTTAACCGCAATTCTACTGAAAATACCCTCAAAAAGTCAGCCCCTCACCATCGGATCAGCGTCAAAGATGTGATTCGAGATTATCAAGCGGGGTTGCTCACCCCAGCCGGGGCAATCTTCTATCTCATCGCCGCATCTCGCCGCATTGGTCAATCGATTCGAGTCAGCATCAGCCAGATTTGCCGTCAACTCGACCTCAGCAGGGCAACTTATTACCGCGCGATCGGCACTCTTGCAGAGCAGGGAAGACTGAGAATTTCTGCACCCGATGAAATGGAGCTAAGCATCCCAATCTCTACTACTGAGGGAGTTCCAGATTATATTTTTTTGGAAGAATTGTCTCAAATCTGCGACAACTTGTCTCAAAATTGCGACAGAAATTCTCAAATCTGCGACAACCTGTCTCAAAATTGCGACAACTTGTCTCAAATCTGCGACAACCAAGGGCTAGAACCCAGAACCCAAGCGGAGTCTGGATCTCCTCAACTAACTCAACTAGATCAATCTTTTAAACAACTAACTACTGAGTCAGTTAGTCCCCCCACCCACCCAGTTGATCAAAGGTTGAAAGAATCCGGAATTGAATTGACAGAAGCACAGCTTCTTCAGATCGAACACTTCACAGCCGAACAAATTGAACAGGCGATCGCAGTAGTCCAGAACTCAAAGCGAGTACAGGACAAAGTGAAATTCTTCTTCAAGGCATTAAGAAACGGGTGGAGACCCAATCTCCCGCGAGAATCTGCACCCTCAAATTTTGGTGAATGGTTTGATCGTGCGCGCGCTCAAGGTCGCGTAGTCGCCTCAATGATGGGGGGCGATGGCATCCTACGGATTCTGATGCCGGATGAAAGATGGCTGACGCTCGCCGATGCAATTTTGGAGGTGTCCGGGTCATGATGCCAATCGACTACAGCGATCGCATCGCCTACATGCAAGTTTGTCTCGAAATTCTCAGCCAATTTGATCCAGCTGGCAAGTGGAGCGAGCATCAACTGCTGAATAAATGGCACGAAAATCACTACGCTGTCACCCGCAGAGAACTCGCACTTCTAGAAGAATTTCTAGACCAGGAACGCGAGCGAGTAACGCAGACAATTGAAGTCGTTGCGAGGGGAGCATGATCACAGCAACTCAAATCAATGCCGCTCGGGATGCCCTACTGCAAATGATTCGAGGAATGCAAATGAATCTGCCGATTCAAATCCTGATCGAATCGACTCCGACCGCAGAAAGAATCAAACGGCTCAAACGGCATCGCCCCAAATACGTCCAACTCTCGCTATTTGGAGAACCGCCACCGCATGACTGAAACCTGCTCTCACTGGGTTGAAGAATTCCGCAAGGACTTTGTTCAACGCGGTAGCAGTCAAACAACCTGGAATGGCGACTACTGGAAGATTTTGAAGAAATTGCCGATGGAAAGCCCACTTACAGCCACAGTTCTACATGACTTAGTGATTGGAACCACTCCAAACACCAAATCTCGCAAACGTGCCTGTATGGTGGCTCGTCAACTCGCGCAATTCGCGCAGATTGATTACAACCCAAAGCGCTATGAAGGCAAATATTCTCCGGACTCAGTCAATCCCCGTCTCGTTCCATCCGACACGTTGATTTGCTCCGAGTGGAGCAGACTGACAAATCCCGGTTGGAAATGGGTAATTGGAATTTTGGCAACGTACGGACTCAGACCGCATGAAGCATTCCGTCTAGACTTCGATCTACTCCGAACGGGTGACAAAATCCTTCAGGTAGAGAAGAACACCAAAACCGGGAAGCGCCAGGTCTGGGCATATCATCCAGAATGGTTTGAAGCCTTCAATTTGGCTGATGTGCAGTTGCCACCGATCAAACTTGATCGACCCAATGAAGCGATCGGGCGGTCTGTGAATCACTATTTTCGAGATGCCAAAGTGCCTTTCAATCCGATGTTACTCAGACATCGATGGGCAATTCGCTCGCTCGAATATGGCTTAGATTACAAACTCGCTGCTCGTATGATGGGGCACTCGTACGTCGTGCATGAGCGCATCTATCACCGATGGATTGATCGAGTCATTCTGCAAAATGCATACGATCGCACTCTGCAAAATCACCAAACTCCACCGCTACCGCATTCAGAAGACTGAAAAAACAGGGCGAGAGCAAAACTCTCACCCTGTCTTAATTTCAGCTAATACCCCCAAGGGAATTCGAATCCCTGTCGCCTCCGTGAAAGGGAGGTGTCCTAGGCCTCTAGACGATGGGGGCACACCTCGCAGCGCGTTGTTCAGCGCGTTTGACATTTACTAATATAAGCGACAAAACTGTAACTGTCAACACCTAAGTTATTCGATTTTAGAACTTAGGGTTTGAAGCTGCGAGGAAGGGAGCCTTGCAAAAAGAGTCAGTGATTCGTTCTAAATTCGTCAATCAGCCACCCCTAGAACTGTCCTCTGATAGAGCCGCACGATCGAGAAAACCCACTACCGTAAATGGAATATAAGGATCATCTACCGACCCTAGAAGGTACGAGTTTTATTCTGCTATGCTTCTGATTGACTTCATGCGCTCGCCAAAATCCCCCAAATCTCATGGCGTATTGACTCGCCCCGGTCTTTCCATGCCTCTGTCTCAATCTTCCGCTACTGCAAAGGAGCGACTTTGTTCTGCCGAATCCGAGTCAACCGCTCGTCCGCCCGTGGAAATCCCAAATTCTATTGTTCAATCTACCCGCTCGCGCTGTCTTCCGTGGCTGGCTTCTATTGCTTACCCGCTGGCGCGATACCTTGTGCTTCCGTTCTACTTTCGTCGGATTGAAGTCACGGGTCGAGAGCATTTTCCAACGACAGGTCCAGTGATCATTGCCTCAACGCATCGATCGCGCTGGGATGCATTCATGGTTCCTTATGCGGTTGGGCAAGATGTCACTGGACGCGTGTTGCGATTTATGGTGACTGCCGATGAGATTAAAGGGCTGCAAGGTTGGTTTATCCGACGTTTAGGTGGCTTCCCTATCAACACACGTCACCCTGGAATCTCCGCTTTGCGTCACAGCGTTTGTCTCCTTCAGCATGGCGAAGTCTTAGTCATCTTTCCGGAAGGCAATATTTATCGTCAGCCAGCACCGCTTAAACCGGGACTTGCTCGACTTGCACTTCAAGCGGAAGCGAGCCAGCCAGAACTAGATGTTCGGATCGTGCCGATCTCCATCCAATACAGCAAGCCGCTTGTCCCCTGGCGCACCGCCGTCAAAATTCATGTCGAAAAGCCCTTGAGTGCGATCGTCTATGCCTCTGACCATCCCAAACAAGGTGCAAAACGATTAACTGAAGATTTAGAAATCATTTTGCGATCGCTCTCGAACTGCCCATAAAAAAAGAGACGCATCGCTGCGCCTCTTTCGAGTTGAGAAGATGAAACTTAGCGACCGATACCGATATAACGGAAGCCTGCTTCCTCCATCACAGGTTGGTTGAGGAAGTTCCGACCATCGATCAAAATTGGGGTGTTCATCAGTTTTGCCATCTTGATGTAGTCGAGACTGAGGAACTGTTCCCACTCGGTAATCAGAGCGAGTGCATCACAGCCATCGGCTAAGCGCTCTGCATCGGTTTCGACGATCACATCCGAAAGACCATGACGCATTCCGGTCTGAGAAATAATCGGATCGTATGCCTTCACTTTTGCACCGAGCCGAGCCAAGTTCTCAATCACATTCAATGCAGGAGCATCACGCAAGTCATCGGTGTCCGGTTTGAAGGTCAAGCCCAGTAAGCCGATCGTTTTTCCTTTCAAGATTTTCAACGCTTGCTGCAGCTTCTCAACCACGATCAACCGTTGACGCTCGTTGACACTCACTGCAGCCTTGAGCAGTTGAGTTTCGTAACCATAATCATCAGCGGTGTGAATCAATGCCGAGACATCTTTCGGGAAGCAAGATCCACCCCAACCGAGACCTGCTTGAAGGAATTTGCTGCCGATCCGAGAATCTAAACCGATGCCTTTCGCAACCTGGCTCACATCTGCCCCAACGCGATCGCAGATATTCGCCACTTCGTTGATAAAGCTGATTTTGGTTGCCAAAAATGCATTCGCTGCATATTTGATCATTTCAGCTGAACTGAGATCCGTCACAACCACGGGAACTGGAGGCGCAGATTTAACTTCTGCAAATTGACGCTCTACGATCGGAGCATAGAGTTCTTTCATCAATTTGATTGGACGATCGTTGTTATTGCTGCCTAAGACAATACGATCGGGGTTGAACGTGTCAAATACAGCTGAACCTTCGCGCAAGAATTCAGGATTACTGACGACATCAAAATCATAGTCGCCTGTCACCGCACTGGGCATGACTTCATCCACGCCGCCACCTGCTGTCGCGAGGACAGGCTGTGCTTCAGCCTTTTGGCGCTCTGCGATGCCATCAAGCACGATCATTCTCACCCAGTCACCCGATCCAATCGGAACCGTAGACTTATTCACAATCACCTTATAGCCGCCTTTGAGGTTTGAGCCGATGCCCCGGGCTACTGCTTCAACATAGCGGGTATCACTTTCCCCGTTTGGTAATGCAGGCGTGCCAACCGCAATAAATAAAATTTCGCCATGTTCAACACCCGCTGCGATATCAGTGGTAAATTCCAAGCGTCCAGACTGAATGGACGACTGCATGATTTCAGACAATCCGGGTTCAAAAATTGGGGACTGTCCCGCCTGCATCAACTTGACTTTTGCTTCGTTGTTGTCTACGCAAATGACGTGATGACCAATATGCGAAAGGCAAGCACCTGTTACCAAACCTACGTATCCTGTTCCAATAACGCAAACGCGCATAACTCTAGACTCCTCAAAACAAAGGTCAGTTTATTTCTCGCTAGCATTCCCGAATTTCAGAAATTCGGGAATGTTTGATTAATGCGTGGTGATGCTAGCCGCATCCAATTGAGATTGTGCTTCGGAAGCTTCAATACGGCTGCGAAAATCTGCGATCGTGCGCTCTAATCCGTCTCTCAGCGAGATTGTCGGTTGCCAACCTAGGTGCGTTTGAGCACGAGTGATGTCCGGCTTGCGACGACGCGGATCATCTTGCGGCAGTGGCTCAAATTTCAACGCAGCTTCAGGATTGACCATATCCTGAACCGTTTGCGCGAGCTGTAAAATTGTATACTCGCCTGGGTTACCCAGGTTCACAGGCCCAATAAAGTCGCCATTCATCAAGCGATAAAGTCCGTCTACGAGGTCGGAGACATAGCAGAAGCTGCGAGTCTGAGATCCATCTCCGTAAACTGTTAAGGGAATCCCACGCAGTGCTTGAACGACCAGATTGCTGACAACGCGACCGTCGTTTTCGAGCATTCGAGGCCCATAGGTATTGAAAATTCTGGCAACACGGATATCAACATCGTTTTGGCGATGATAATCAAAGGCAAGGGTTTCCGCGACTCGTTTCCCTTCGTCGTAGCAGCTGCGAATCCCGATCGGGTTGACGTTACCCCGATATTCTTCCGTTTGAGGATGCACTTCTGGGTCGCCGTAGACTTCTGAAGTGGATGCCAGCAGAAATCTTGCCTTGACACGCTTCGCCAATCCCAGCATGTTGAGCGTGCCCATCACGTTGATTTTGACAGTTTTGACTGGATTGTACTGGTAATGAACGGGTGAGGCAGGACATGCCAAGTGATAGATCTGATCAACTTCGAGCCGAATCGGTTCTGTAATATCGTGACGGATCAATTCAAAATTGGGATTTCCTAGCCAATGTTGAATATTGCGTTTATGTCCGGTATAAAAGTTATCCAAGCAAAGCACTTCATGACCTGTGTTCATGAGGCGATCGATTAAGTGAGAGCCAATAAAACCCGCACCACCAGTGACAAGAATTCGCATAAGTCCAGAATCTGTTGAAGTTGCAAACGAACGAGGGTCGGAGTTGCAAGGTGCTCAATCTTACGATTGAGTCAACTCTTGCTTGCCAAGATTGTACCCATTAAATTAACGAGCATCGCGGAGTGCATCCGGATGGAGCAAGCGGAAAGAGCTGATGTGAAACGAGCTTTTGCAGTTAGCACCATAGCAGAAGCCTTTGAAATGGGGGGTTCGTGTCGATCGAGTTCACCGAATCTTCAATCCCCAAATGAAAATCGCTCCAACTTTTTGGGTAGGAGCGATTCGAGCGTGTTAACTTTGTTCGTTTGAGAGTCGAAGCACTGCCATAAAAGCTTCTTGGGGCACATCGACCGTCCCGATCGCTTTCATGCGCTTCTTGCCTTTCGCTTGTTTTTGCAGCAATTTCTTCTTCCGTGAGATGTCACCGCCGTAGCATTTGGCTAGGACATCTTTACGCAGCGCCGGGATATGTTCACTGGCGATAACTTTGCTGCCGATGGCGGCTTGAATCGGGATTTTAAATTGATGGCGTGGGATCAGTTCGCGAAGTTTCTCTGTAAGCGCACGACCGACTCCATAGGCTTTGTCGCGGTGAACAATCGTTGCCAGCGAATCGACCGGATCACCGTTGATCATGATATCCAACTTCACCAACGCGTTTTCTCGGTAGCCGATCAGTTGATATTCCATGCTGGCGTACCCGCGCGATCGTGACTTCATCTGATCAAAGAAGTCTGTGACGACTTCTGCGAGCGGCAATTCATAAATCAGCGTGGTGCGTCCAGGGGTGAGATACTTCATATCTTTGAAGACCCCACGCCGATTTTGGCAGAGTTCCATCAACGTCCCCACATACGTTTCAGGCGTGATGATATCGACTTGAACATAAGGTTCTTCGATCTTTTCGCGCTCGGTAGGTGAGGGAAGTTTACCTGGATTATCGATCAAGACAACTTCGCCTTTGATCGTAGTGACTCGATAAACCACCGAAGGCGCAGTGATAATTAGATCCAGGTTATATTCGCGTTCTAGCCGTTCTTGGACAATTTCCATGTGCAGCAAGCCGAGGAAGCCACACCGGAAGCCAAAGCCCATCGCACTGGAAGTTTCTGGCTCAAAATTCAATGCAGCATCGTTGAGCTTTAATTTGTCGAGTGCTTCTCGCAATTCTGGGAACTGGTCGGCATCGGTCGGGAACATGCCGCAAAACACCATCGGTTTTGCTTCGATGTACCCAGGTAGAGGTTCAGAAGCTTTCTTCGCCGAGAGGGTAATTGTGTCGCCGACTCGTGCATCTTCTACTGCTTTAATCGAAGCCGCAAAATAGCCCACTTCACCTGCATGAAGTGAATCAACCTGGACTTGAGTGGGAGAGAGAACGCCCAGTTCATCGATCTGATATTCCTTACCCGATGCCATCAGATAGACTTTATCGCCTTTTTTCACCTGGCCATCGACGACCCGGAAATAGACAATGACACCGCGATAAGCATCGTAATAACTATCGAAAATCAGAGCGCGGAAGGGATCGTTGGTTGTGTCTGCAGGGGGCGGAACTTTTTGCACGATCGCTTCTAAAATGTCGGGCACACCAATGCCTTCTTTTGCCGATGCCATGATCGCTTCCGAGCAATCTAACCCAACGACATCTTCGATTTCTTGGCGCACGCGATCGGGTTCTGCGCCGGGCAAATCAATCTTGTTCAGAACCGGAATGATTTCCAAATCGTGTTCCAGTGCCAGATAGACGTTTGCCAGCGTTTGAGCTTCCACACCTTGAGAGGCATCGACGACGAGGAGCGCACCTTCGCACGCTGCGAGCGATCGCGAAACTTCGTAAGAGAAATCGACGTGTCCGGGAGTGTCGATCAAGTTCAACACATACTGCTGTCCATCTTTTGCGGTGTAATTCATTCGGGCAGCTTGCAGTTTGATCGTGATCCCGCGCTCCCGCTCCAGATCCATACTATCGAGGAACTGTTCTTTCATTTCCCGTGCGGTCACGGTTCCCGTTTCTTGGAGCAAACGGTCAGCCAGCGTAGACTTGCCGTGGTCGATATGAGCAATGATCGAAAAATTGCGAATGCGGTTGACGGGTACGTCAGTCATAAACTTCAGAAGGTGCAGGAGCAAAGGACAGGCACTCTCAGACAAAAGAGATGCTTAAGATATTTTAATGCTTTCTTCACTGAGTTCGAGAATTTGAGAGGCTATTAATAAAGAAACATCAGTTACGATAATTTCTCCTGGTGTCAAATTTGCCTCGAAGCTATCAATGAAAAAATGTTAAAACTTTGATGAATCTAGGTAAAAAACGGTACATCCATTTTATGGGGAAAGATCGCAACTGGGTGATTTTTACTGAATTGCCCCGACTCTTCAACCAACCTTCTCAGAGAAGGTGATTGCCTTATGAATGATAAAGTTCAAATTCCCGATCGACACAAAACCGAATTAGCCATTCAGATTGATTCTGATCTGTTGGATCAAGTCCGTCATTTGACGAACGATCCAAGCAAAGTGGTGGAAGTGGCGTTGCGGCAGTGGTTGAGAAGCGAAATGTACCGGGACGAAGATAATGCGCGGACGCTGCCAAGAAATCCACCTTTGCCTCCCCGAGGGGAATGGAACGATTAGGATAAGAAGTGAGCGATCGGGCATTGTGATCGGGCTATCTAGGTTAGGGTCGCGTTTGTGATGCCAGGTGTTGTTGCTTCGAGATTCAGGTCAAATGGTCACTTCTGTGGATCTTTCTACTTCTCTGTCTGATTCTTCTTACTCGATTGACTCGTCCGCTTCTGATTCTGCTGCACCCAGGGTTGCAGAGTTGATGATGATCCAAGATGCGGCGGGAGTTTTGATTGCGTTCGACTGGCAGAGGGCAGCAGATTTTCAGATTCAACCTGAGCATTTGTTGGGCAGATCGATTCAAGCCGCATTTGCACCCGTCTCTCGTTCAACCTATCTCGATCGTCTGAAACGAGTGCTTGCCTCTCAAACGCCTGAACAGTTTCGATGTCTGTTTGAGTGCGGCGATCGCACCGTTCTCTTCGACTTGGTGATGAGTCCGGTAATTTTGCCAAATGGAACAGCGGCGCTCGTTGCTGTGACTGGCGAACAGGCGAATGAGCTAGATGAGATGCGATCTCCCTTGCAAGCAGTTGAATTGTCGCGTGGCAATTCGCTCGATCGCTATCAGCAGCTTTTGACCCAAATTGTCTGGAATGCACGCCAGAATTTAGACCTCTCGACGATTTGGCAGGTCACCGTAGACGGATTGGGCATGGCACTCGATGTCAGTCGGTGTGTGATTTGTCCCTATGATTCCAAGCGATCGAGCATTAAGTCGGTGGCAGAATTTCGTCAAGATTGCATGACTTCATTGAAAGGGGCAACGTTTGACATTCAGAGCGATCCTTTACTCCAGAAAGCTTTGACGACGTTGAACCCAATTCGGGCAGTGCGCCAAGCTCCCGAAGAGATTGAATTAAATTCGAGTCTGGATGTTCCTCAAACGCGCTTGCTGGTCGCCACCCATTATCAGGATCAGCCGAATGGGGTGATTATTCTCGATCAGTGCGATCGCGATCGCGTTTGGACGCAAGCGGAATTAGATTTTGTGCAGGAGTTAGCCGATCAGGTGGGAACCTCGATCGCTCATGCGGCATTGTTGATTGAACTGCAACGTGCGAATGATAATTTGATGCTGAAGCACCGCGAACTCGATGAAGCACGCCATCAAGCCGAGGAAGCGTCCAGACTCAAGAGTGAATTTTTAGCCAATACCTCGCATGAGTTGAGAACGCCGCTGAATGGAATGATTGGCTTTTTGAAGCTGGTTCTCGATGGGATGGCAGAAGATCCCCAGGAACAGCGAGAATTTATCGAAGAAGCTCATCGATCGGCGATGCACTTGCTGGACATCATTAACGATGTCTTGGATATCGCCAAGATCGAAGCCGGGAAGATGCAGATTGAATGCAGCCCCGTGAGTTTGCAAGAATTACTCGATCAAGTGGAAACGATGACTCGAACTCAGATTCGCCAGAAGAATTTGAGTTTTGAAGTGCAAATGCCTCAAACGCACGATGAAATCGTCGTATATGGCAATTATCAGCGTTTGCTTCAGGTGTTATTGAATTTGATGGGAAATGCGATCAAGTTCACCAATGAAGGCGGTGTGACGGTGAGTGCCGAGGTGATTAAGAAGCGAATCGTCGTACAGGATGAGGAGTTGCCTGGACTGGTGAAGATTCGGGTCGCAGATACCGGAATTGGGGTTTCGTTAGATAAGCAAGACAAACTGTTCCAATCGTTCAGTCAAGTCGATGGATCACTGACGCGGCAGTATGGCGGAACGGGTTTAGGGTTGGCAATTTCTCAGAAATTGGTAGAAGCAATGGGTGGAGTTGTGAACTTCTACAGTATGGGCGAAGGCTTGGGATCGACTGTGACGTTTACAGTGCCGTTGTATCAAGAGCCTGTGATGATTGCAGCAGATTAAATCGAGCCTGCTTGAATTCAAGGCTGGATGAAGTTCAATCCTACAAGCGAGTTTGTGCCAAATTCTCTAAACTAGAACAAGAGAAGTAACGGAGATCTAGGATGACGACTGTGCAAACCGATGCTCGCGCTTTATTTCGGGCTGCTTACGAAAATCGGTACACCTGGGATGAGAATTTTCCGGGCTATACCGCAGATGTAACCTACCGCGAAGGCGATAAGACTTACAACGCAAAGTGCCGCATCAATCCTGATTTCACCTTTGATGTATTTGACATTGAAGACGGAGAAGGCAAGAAAGCGATTCACGGGCAAGTTTGGGAAATTGCAGTGCATCGGGTTCGTCGGGCTTTTGAAGCGACGCATGGCGAGAATACATTTACGCTCGGCGCAACTGATCCAGATGGGAGCGTTGAGCTTTTAGTCGGTGGGAAGGGAGAAGGCGATCGCTATAAAATTCGCAATAACGAAGTCAGCCTCGTGCATCGTCACATTCATGGTGTCGTCGTGACGATTAATACCTTCAGCAGTCACGATACGGGCAGTGGCTATCTCTCGCATCGCTACGATTCGATCTACAGCGATCCGAAGACTGGCGCAGTCAAAGGCGCAAGAAGCGAATTTGAAGACCTGTACGAAGAAATCGGTGGGTATTACATTCTGACCAGCCGGACGATCAAAACTGAACAGCATACGAGCGAATTTTCGTTTGCGAATGTGAGATTGTTGGAACCTGCGAGCGTGGCTTAGTAGAGGGTGGGGAGTGGGGAGTAGGGGGTAGGGAGTAGAACTTTCTCCCCACTCCCCACTCCCCACAGTCCGCCAATCAAAGCTACGATGAGATCAACAAGTTGTTAGTAGGTGAACTATGTCTTTGACACTTACGCCCGAAAATGTCGAAACCGTTTTGGACGAAATGCGTCCCTATCTGATGTCAGATGGTGGCAACGTGGAACTGGTGGAATTAGATGGGCCGATCGTGAAACTGCGTCTTCAAGGTGCTTGCGGCAGTTGCCCAAGCTCAGCGATGACTTTGAGAATGGGAATTGAACGACGTTTGCGCGAAATGATTCCAGAAATCGCGGAAGTCGAACAGGTTTTGTAAGGAAATCCTGAAAATGAAATGGGGGGCAAGCGGTAGACTATTAAACTGAACAGGTCTATCCCAAGCCTCCATTTTTTATGCCGTATCCGCTTCACGTCGCTTTCATCTGGCATCAGCATCAACCGCTTTATAAAAGCCGTGGCGATGCGAATTATTATGCTGCTTCTGAGGGGCAATATCGCTTGCCTTGGGTGCGGCTGCATGGAACCAAGGATTATCTTGATCTAATTCTGTTGTTAGAACGTTATCCAAAATTGCATCAGACGGTGAATCTTGTGCCGTCGCTGATCATGCAGATTGAGGATTATGTGGCTGGAACGGCACTTGACCCGTATTTGATCGCGACCGTTACGCCTGTAGAGAACCTCGATCGCGCATCCAAGGAATTCGTGATTGAACATTTCTTTGATGCGAATCAGCATACTTTAATCAATCCGCATCCGCGCTATTCAGAACTCTACGGGCAGCGGCAGGAACGGGGACGCGGTTGGTGTCTGGAGAATTGGCAGGAACAGGATTATAGCGATCTGCTGGCTTGGCATAATTTGGCGTGGATTGATCCGTTGTTTTGGGATGATCCAGAGATTGAGGCTTGGTTGAAGCAGGGGAAAGGGTTTACGTTGAGCGATCGCCAAAGAATCATCGCGAAACATAGAGAAATTCTCAGTCGCATCATTCCTCAACATCGCAAGATGCAAGAATCGGGTCAGCTTGAGGTGACGACAACCCCTTACACGCATCCGATTTTGCCGCTGCTCGCAGATACGAATGCGGGACGGGTAGCTGTACCGAATATGACGCTGCCAGAATCGCGCTTTCAGTTTGCAGAAGATATTCCTCGGCATTTGAATAAAGCTTGGCAGATGTATGAGGAGCGATTTGGGTGTGCTCCACGGGGCTTGTGGCCTTCGGAACAGTCGGTGAGTCCTGAAATTTTGCCGTATGTTGCAAAACAGGGATTTCAGTGGCTGTGTTCGGATGAGGCAGTGTTGGGATGGTCGCTGAAGCATTTCTTCCATCGGGATGAGACGGGAAATGTTTATGAGCCGGAGAAGCTTTATCGTCCGTATCGGTTGGAAACGCCTGCGGGAGATTTAGCGATCGTATTTCGGGATCATCGGTTGTCGGACTTGATCGGATTTACTTACAGCGCGATGGAGCCGAAGCAGGCGGTGACGAACCTTGTCGGACATTTAGAAGCCATTGCGCGATCGCTCAAAGATAAAGCGGATCAACCTTGGTTAGTGACCATTGCATTGGATGGTGAGAACTGTTGGGAGTTTTACCCACAAGACGGTAAGCCTTTCTTAGAACTGCTTTACCAGACTTTGAGCAATGATCCAGATATCAAGTTAGTTACCGTTTCAGAATTCATTGAGCAATATCCACCGACAGAAACGATTCCTGCACAACAATTGCATAGTGGTTCTTGGGTCGATGGAAGCTTTACAACCTGGATTGGTGATCCTGCCAAAAATAAAGCTTGGGATTTGCTCACTGCGGCGCGTCAGACTTTAGCAAACCATCCTGAAGCAACGGAAGAAAACAATCCCGAAGCTTGGGAAGCACTGTATGCAGCAGAAGGATCGGATTGGTTCTGGTGGTTTGGGGAAGGACATTCCTCGAATCAAGATGCCATGTTTGATCAGTTGTTTCGAGAGCATTTAGCAGCGTTGTATCGATCGCTGAATGAACCTGTGCCTGAGAATGTTCGCCAGCCTGTTGAGGTTCACGAAGCTCGTGGAGATCATACGCCGCAAGGCTTTATTCATCCGATGATCGATGGTCGCGGCAATGAGCAGGATTGGGATAAAGCGGGACGAATTGAAGTCGGAGGTGCGCGCGGAACGATGCACCAAAGTAGCCCGATTCAGCGCCTTTGGTATGGGGTGGATCACTTGAATCTCTATTTGCGCTTGGACTTTCAGACGGGAGTACAACCGGGGAAAGAGATTCCGCCAGAGTTGAATTTACTGTGGTTCTATGAGAATCGCCCGATGCACAATAGTCCGATTCCGCTCGTCGATTTGCCGAAGGAATCGCCTTTGAACTATGCGTTTCACCATCATTTGGGGATAAATTTGCTGACTCAGACGGTTTGGCTGCAAGAGGCGGGTGAGTATTCGCGCTGGCAGTCGCGGGCAAGTCGGGCACAGGTTGGAATTGATAGTTGTGTTGAGATTGCAATTCCATGGGCGGATCTTCAGGTGGAGCCGGATTATGGATTGCGCTTAGTTGTCGTGTTCTCGGAAGGTGGACGCTATCGACAGTATTTACCAGAGAATGGAATGCTTGCGATTTCAGTTCCGTAAGATGGGGGCGATCGTCGTTTTGGGCGATCGCTCTACCCTCTTGCGAAGATAGTTACATCGCTAGGTGTAGCAATAACAAATGACTTGCCACTGTAAGAAAACCCATACGCTCTGATATCAGCGTCTTCGTATATTTTGGTCATCCTGTTAGGCTTACTATACAGATAAGAATTAGGGGGAAGCAAAATCACCATTTGCTCTGGGAAGCTCAATGTAACGCATTCAAGCTGCCAACCGTCTTCTGTAATAGTTGGAAGTCCACCTCCAAATAAACCAGCCATTCTAATAATGCGATCGCTTAAGATACCAATGCCTTGAGCTTCCAGGTACGTCTCATTCTCATAGTATTCCTCATCATCTCTTGCAATTTTTTGCCCTTTGAGACAGTCAATGACACCTCGACCTTGTGAAGATACAACTAGCAAGTTATCAGATTCGCGATCGTACCCAACTGAGCGCAATCCACCTATAGAGAAAGCGGCAAGACGTTTCCAAGGGTCTGGCACTTGGTCAATTTCTAGAGAGCGCAATCTTTTCTTCAATGGCTCTAAATGGTCATACATACTCATGAATTGACACTAAATACAGAGCTTTCCTAAGTTGAACAACAAGCCCTAAGCAGTTTCTGAGAGCAAAGAGCACGATCGCTAGTTCTGTGGAGCATTATTCGTTTGTTGTTGAAGGTGTTGGACTTCTTCGATCGACAAACATGTCCCACGGGCAATTGCTTCAATTGGAAACCCTTCACATAGAAAATTCATAGCAATTTCTCGCCGATTCTGCTCTTTTCCTTCTGCCAAGATTGAACGATAAACAGAGGATTCCTGCATAATATCTCTCCGCAATACACGATAAATAGTCTCATCTTCTACTACAGATTCATCAGTCCGCTCAATTCATATTAGGCTAGACATCTGAATGAGCGTTCAGATATTCTGAAGGCAGTCTTTGAAGGTTGAGCCAGAGCATTCTAATGCATCATCATCACCATCACGATCATTCAACCGTTCGATACGATCGCGCTTTTCTCATCGGTATCGTTCTCAATTTAGGCTTTGTAATGGCTCAAGCGACGTTTGGTTGGTTGACGAATTCTCTCGCTTTACTCGCGGATGCGGGACATAATTTAGGCGATGTTTTGGGACTCGCGATCGCTTGGGGCGCATATACACTGGCACGTCGTCGTCCTACGAAACGTCATACTTATGGACTGCGGAGAGCTTCGATTCTCTCGCCACTAATTAACTCTAGTTTGCTGCTCAGTGTGACGGTCTTTATTGCGATCGAAGCGATTCAGCGCTTGATTGATCCGAAGCCTGTCGAAAGTCTGACCGTGATAATTGTCGCTGCGATCGGGATTTTGGTGAATGGTGCAACAGCTTTGATGTTTCGGAAAGACCATCAGCATGATGTGAATGTGAAAGGCGCATTTCTGCACATGGTTGCAGATGCTTTAGTTTCGGTGGGTGTGGTCTTGAGTGGGTTGATCATTACTTTGACTGGGTGGCAGTCAATTGATGCGATCGCAAGTATGGGAATTGCAGTCGTGATTGGAATCGGTGCATGGAATTTGCTGCAAGAGTCGCTCAGTTTGGCATTAGATGGTGTGCCTGCAAATGTAGATTTACGAGCGATTCAAAACTATTTACTAGACTTACCCGGAGTTGGCTCGATTCATGATTTACATGTGTGGGCACTGAGTTCAACAGAACCCGCTTTAACAGCACATCTCGTCATGCTTGCAGGCGTACCTGGCTCGGATTTTCTGGCTCGGATTTCTCACGACCTGCACGATCGATTTGGAATCGAACACAGTACGATTCAGATTGAGACAGGTTCAGCTTTTCTGCCGTGTATGCAGAGCGATTGCGGTATGTAGAGCCTAAACACGGCAATTAAGCTTGGTCTTGAATCGCTGAATAACATTGTTCGATCGATTGATTCTCCTGCAAAGCAACGACTAACGCATCGTAGGCGGATTGATGATTTTTCAAGAGATCTTTCGCTCTCAAAATAGATAAACGCTCCCGCTGAGGCAATTCTGACGCAGGAATACGTAATTTCGTTAAAGTCTCACGGAATTTCTGGCGATCGTCTGCGCCCCCTTCTGAATTGCCATACGCTAATTGCTCTGCCGCAATTCCCGCCATCCAAACCGTACAGTAACGCTCAAGCAATTGAGATGAGAGCTTGCCTTGCTGAAGTTCCGCTTCTAATTCCTGAGTGTCAAACTGCACACCGCCCAGTCCGGCTTGCCCTTGGCGAAACGCTTGCCACGCATTTAAGGTATAACCAACGACCGGAATTTGCAGTTGTTGAGCAACGAGAAAATGTCCTGCTTCATGTCGCAGAACGCGATCGCGATGAGCCGGTGAAAACCGAGCAAGCCAATCGAGGCAGAGTGTGCCAAACTTCCCTTGCCACTGAAACGAATCCAGCGTTGCAAGTCCAAGAATGCTAAAGGTTGCGATCGCAGGAATCGCAGGCGAAAAATTCAGCAACGGGCTGAGCAAAGTGCTCATCGTCATCGTGAAAATGCCGATCGCAACGAGATTCAATGCAGTTTGATTCATGGATTTGGGGTAGGCGGATTTTCTTGCTTGAATTCTTTCGCTCTGTAGAAGGTTTCTAAGCTTTGCTTATCCCCTACAAATCGCCAATGCCAAGGCTCATAAGTCACACCCTGTTTGTTTCCCTGGGGAAAAGAGAGTTCAAAATTAAATCTTGTTGCATTGGCAGCCAGCCATCGGTAGGCAGGAGTCTTATCGAAATCTGGACTAAGATTTACCGCTGGAACCGTGCCATCGCCAATATCGATCGCGTATCCAGTGTGATGTTCACTATATCCAGGCGGCGCACTGACTAAAGCACGCTGTTCTGGGGTCTGTGCCCGTTCTGCTTTGACATCAAAATAAACTTGCTGCTGTTCTTGAAGCGATCGAAATCCGGAAAGCGGATTGAGAATTACGCCTTCGGCATTCGCTGCTGCCACCATCTCTTTGAAGGCTCTAGCGGCAGGAGTTCGCATTTTTATTCCACCATCAGCAGAAACGGCTTCGAGGTCGTTTAGCGGTGCTTCGGGATAGGCAAAATGATTGAGAAGTCTCCCATCATCCGGAGATTTTGCGTCACTCGGCTGTGGGCTTTCAGCCACAGGCGTGGGACTTGCAATACTGCGACTCAGCCACCATTGATAGGCAAGCCACCCGCCTCCGGACAGTAGCGCGATCGTCACCAGTCCGCCTAGCCATAGCCAAAACTTCGAGCCAGACTGAACCGGAGGCGCAATCGGAGATTCGCGCTCAGCAATCGGAATGTCATCAAAAGACGGTGCTTGATCTTGCGGAGGTTTTCCCGGCTGACTGGCATTACTCAAGAGGGGCGCTCCTCAACTCCACGGCTCACAGTATTACAGAATAGCAATAATCCGGGATTGCGATCGCAGCGTCATTCCACTTTCTCCAGTTCCAGCAGATCAGAGGGCTTCATATCCTCGTATTTTTCAAACGGCTGGTGAATCCAGGGATTATCCGCCAAATAATCGACGTAATAGTCAGGCTTGATCACCGAGCAATCTTTATACCAGAGAACCCCGGTGCGCATTTCTTCGATATAGAAGCCGTAATGCTGTTTGAGCCAAGGAATCGTTTTTTGCAGCGTCACACCCGAATCAACGAGATCATCCACAATTAAAACGTGGCTACCCAGATTCAGAGTCGTCATACTGAGATCTTTGGAAAAGACTAACGCACTGCGCGATCGCGATCCACTCCGATAGGAAGAAGTAGACAACACTGCCAAAGGCACATCAAACATGCGAGAGAGGAGATCTCCAATCCGTAATCCGCCTCTAGCTAAACAGACAATCTGATTAAATTCCCATTCAGATTTGTAGACCTGAAGGGCAAGTTTCTCGATCAAGCGATGATAGTCTGACCAACTGACATAGAGATCCGACATAGAGTTGAGGATGAATTATAGAGTTGAGGATGAATTAAGTTTTTCTGCGACTTGTGCGATCGCAGCCGAAGCCGAAGAAAATAATACAACTTGTTAACCCGGCTTGTGCGATCTGTTATGAACAATTCTGCTAATGAATCGGTCTCTGAAAAGCTTAACTTAAAGACGAAGGTGGCGTATGGAGCAGGGGATTTAGGACCTGCAATTACGGCAAATATTTTAATTTTTTATCTGTCGCCTTTTTTAACCGATGTCGCAGGACTCAATCCAAGTTTGGCAGGGCAAACGCAGTTAATCGGAAAAGTTTGGGATGCGGTGAACGATCCGATGGTCGGGGTGATGAGCGATAAAACGCGATCGCGACTGGGTCGTCGCTATCCTTGGATTTTGGCGGGTGCGGTTCCGTTTGGGTTTTTCTTCTTCTTGCAGTGGATTGTGCCGAAATTTAGCGATAACGCAGGTTCGCAGCAGTGGGGATTGTTTTGGTATTACACGTTTATTTCGATCGTGCTTGGCTGGCTGTATACAGTGGTGAATTTGCCGTATACGGCGATGACTCCTGAAATGACGCAAGACTATGACGAGCGCACCAGCTTGAATAGTTTTCGATTTGCATTCTCAATTGGGGGCAGTATTCTGTCGCTGATTTTAGTCGGCTTGATTAGCTCTAGATTTCCAAATTTGAGTGACCGCTATGTTGCGATCGGGATTGTGTGCGGTGTTTTGTCGGTGTTGCCTTTGTTTTGGTGCGTTTGGGGGACATTCGATCGCATGAAAGCAGTCGGATTGCAGCATCCAGAAGCGGAGATGCCTGTGTCGATTCCGATCGTGCAACAGCTTAAAATCGCGTTTAGTAATGGGCCTTTTCTGTTTGTGGTGGGAATTTATCTCTGTTCGTGGCTGAGTTTTCAACTGACAGCAGCAATTATTCCTTACTTTGTTGCAAGTGTGATGCGGTTGAATGATGCTTGGGCAGTACCGAGTGTCGTTTTAGCTGTGCAATTGACGGCGATGCTCATGCTTCCCGTTTGGAATCAATTGAGTCATCGGATTGGGAAGCGGGGGGTTTACTTTGCAGGCATGGTGCTTTGGATTATTGCTCAAGGTGGCTTGTTCTTTTTGCAACCGGGACAAATGACTTTGATGTATACCTTGGCGGTGATGTCGGGGTTTGGGGTGTCGGTGGCGTATTTGATTCCGTGGTCGATGTTGCCGGATGTGATCGAACTCGATGAGTTGCGGACGGGACAGCGGCGCGAAGGCATTTTTTATAGCTTTGTGACGTTTTTGCAGAAGGTTTGTTTGGGAGTTGCAGTAGCAGTGGTATTGCAGCAATTGGGGAATGCGGGATATGTTCCGCCGACTGATGCAGTTCCTTTGCCTGTGCAGCCGGAGAGTGTGTTGTTGGCGATTCGATCGTCGATCGGACCTGTGCCGACAGTCGCTTTGCTGATTGGCATGGTGTTGACGTATTTCTATCCGATTACGAAGGATGTGCATACTCAGATTCGCTTGCAGTTGCATGAGCGGAAGCGCGATCAGGGTCAGTAAGTAGGGAGGGAGGTGAAATAAATTGGAAGATAGTCGCTCTCGTTTGCGTCCCGCCCTGAACTGGAAGTTCGGGCTAACCGTGCGAAGTGGGTTGAAACCCACTGAAGAAAGAGTTGTCTTTGGCTGTTAGTCCCAGCGTGGACTTCGCACTGGTAGCCCCGGAATGAATTCGGGGCGAGTCAGCAACGAAGCGAGAGAACTTGCCGAACTGATATTTAATTACGCCCATCTACTTAGTGAAATGTGCGATCGAGCGATTGGGTATAGCTAGCTGATTTGAAGGTCAGATGGCTTGGGGTTGCTTTCTAAATCCCCCAAAATGGGGGATTTTAAGCCGTTTCAGATTGTTATTAAGCTGACTGAGCAAATTTGGCTTTGCGTTGGGGGCGTTTGCGATCGGATTTTTTTTGTAAGCCGATTGCTTCGACTTCGTTGCCATCATCTCCATATTGAGCAATGACGGATTGTTTTAGGGTGAGAATGGCATTGTGGAATTTCCATTCGAGTTCTTGAGCCGTATTTTGTGCGGCTTGATATTGGGCTTTGGCTTGCAGTTCGGCTTCTTGAGCGAAGCGCATTTTGGATTCGAGGTCGGATAGGAGATCGGTTCTTGCTTCGGAACGGAAAGGGGTATAGTTGGGCAGCCCTTTCGCTCCCTGTAAAGCTTTGATATCGTCTTGAATGATGCTGTTTCGCAAGCGTTTGCTGGTATCGACAGTTGCCATTGTTTGTCTCCTTTGGCTGAATATTACTGTCAATGTTCCCGATGTCGATGCAACAGATACAGCGATCGTGATTCAAAGATGGGGCATTAGATAATCGTGCAGTGAATTGCGATTCCGGGGATGGGAATGGCGTTACAGGGTTTGGAATTGCGATTCCGAGGGTGGGAATGGCGTTACAAGTGGGGGAATGGGGGAATGGGGAAGAGCGATCGTAAAACCAAAACCTAGTCGCGAATAGAATTTCTTGATTTTTCTCGCTAGAGTATGAGACATTAAACGACTCTTTGCTCTGACAGACGATGCAGCCGATCGAGATTTTCATTTCCTACGCCCGTGAAGATGAATTGCTGATGAAAGGGTTGGAGAAGCATCTCAGCAATCTGAAAAACCAAGGCATCATTCGAGCTTGGCATAATCAACAGATTCCGGCGGGGGCTGAACGGGCTGCACAGATTGATCATTATCTCGAATCGGCTCAAATTATCCTGCTGCTGATTAGCCCGGATTTTCTGGCTTCTAGGGAGTGCTATGAAGTTGAACTCAGACAGGCAATGGAGCGGCATAAGGCAAAAGAAGCGATCGTCATTCCTGTGTTACTGCGTCCGGGCGATTGGCAAGGTGCGTCATTTAGTAAATTACAAGCTTTGCCGCAGAATGGTAAACCGATTACTACATGGGAAAATCGGGATGAGGCGTTTCAGAATGTGGTGACGGGGATTCGGTATGCGATCGAATTTCCACATTCTGATATTGATGCAATCGTTCAAGAAGTTCGCCAAAAGATTAGCTCTGACATTCAAAAACGCTGTGGCTCGATGCGCGTGTTGGATATGGAGCAACCGATTACGATCGATTCGATTTACACAACCGTCAACATTCTGGAAAAGCTCACAGGGAATCGACGGCGCAGTATTGAGGAATTGCTCGAAGGTTGTAATTTTGAAGATTTCGATCGCTTTAGTCTAGGAAGAGTGCAGCAAAAACGCATCCCCGGATTAGAAGCAGTTCAAAAGCATGACAAACTCTTGATTTTAGGCAAGCCAGGAGCAGGTAAAACGACTTTTCTCAAGTGGCTAGCACTGCAATGTCAGGCAGGACAACTGTACAAAAATTACATTCCGATCTTTGTCACCCTGAAAGAATTTGCAGAAGCATCAGGACGACCAAGCTTGATCGAATTTATTGCAAAACAATTTGCTGAATGTGGAATCGAGAATCCTGAAATCGTCAAAAAGATTTTGCTGGCGGGTCGATCGCTGATTCTGCTTGATGGATTAGACGAAGTGCGGGCAGAAGATCAGAACCATGTCTTAAAAACAATTCAGCAGACTTCTCTACAGTTCGATGGCAATCAATTTGTGATGACCTGTCGGATTGCAGCCAAGGAATACACGTTTGAGAAATTCATAGAGGTCGAAGTTGCTGATTTTGATACAGAGCAAATCGCTGACTTTGCCTTCAAGTGGTTTCAGCACAAAGATCCAACTAAAGCAACAGAGTTTCCAAAAGCATTAGAAGCACATCCAGGTTTACAAGAACTTGCCACGAATCCCCTCTTGCTTACTCTGCTGTGCTTGGTTTACGGCGAACAAGCTGGATTTCCAGCGAACCGAGCAGAACTCTACAAAGAAGGCTTAGATGTCTTGCTGAAAAAGTGGGATGGCAAGCGAAACATCACGCGAGATGTCGTATACAAACAACTTTCGCTCAATCGCAAAGAAGACTTACTGAGCCAAATTGCTTTTAATGCGTTCATGCGAAGCGAGTACTTTTTCAAGCAGAAATTTGTTGAGGAGGAGATTCAAGACTACATTCGCAACTTACCTGATGCAAATCTTGACCCGGAAACCTTGCAACTCGATCGCGAAGCGGTGTTGAAATCGATCGAGGCACAACATGGCTTACTCGTTGAGCGGGCACGCGGAATCTATTCATTTTCTCATCTGACTTTTCAGGAATACTTCACCGCTCGACAAATTGAAAAGTCTGATGGAGATTTCAAAGAGATTGTCTGCCATGTTACCGAAAAGCGTTGGCGAGAAGTCTTTTTACTGATGGTTGGAATGCTGAGAAATGCAGATAAGCTATTACTAGCAATGAAACAAGAAATCGATAGTCTTCTGGCGAAAGATGAGAAACTCCAACAATTTCTCACTTGGGTTGAGCAAAAGTCTTGCTCTACAGAAGTTCCCTATAAACCTGTTGCGATTCGGGCTTTTTACCTCGCCCTCGGCCTCGACTTCAACCTCGCCCTCAACCGCGAGGTCGCTCTCGCCCTCGCCCGCGACCTCAACCTCAACCTCGCTCGCGACCGTGACTTCGATCGCGACTTCGACCGCGACCTCGCCCTTGACCGCGACTTCACCCGTGCCTGTGCCCTCGCCCGTATTCTCGCCCGTGCTCTCGCCCGTGCCCTCGACCTCGCCCTCAACCTTGACCGCGACCGTGACCCCGAGTTAAAACGAAAGCTTCAACAGCTTAAAGCACAACTTCCCTCAACTGAAAACAAGGAACACTTTAGACAATGGTGGAAAACAAATGGACAGGATTGGAGTGAGCGACTTAGAACTGTGATCATCCAGCATCGCAACATCGGGCACAATTGGCAGTTTACATTTAGTCAGAGAAAACTTCTCAATCAGTACTATGATGCCAACAGTCTCCTTGTCGCCTGCCTCAACAGCGATTGCTACGTCAGCCGCGAAGTCCGCGAGGAAATCGAAGCGACCTTACTGTTGCCCTACAATTGCTCCGACATCAGCACATGACTCAAGCCCAAGACGCAACCTCAAAACTTTGGAAACGCGATCGACTCTCTCAGACATGCAATTCGATGGATAATGCAATCAATGGGATTGTGAAATGCGATTGGAAATAGCGATCGTGAATGCGGAATTCTTGCTGCGTTTTATTTGGCTTTAGCCCCCTAAGTCCCCCAAAATGGGGGACTTTGAGCAATTGGAATCGTATGAATTCAGCGATCGTGCTTCATCAATAACACCGCCCGCTTTTCAGAGGGTGTTTTAAAAGTATCAACCGTTTCCTCGCTCCGTTCTATCTCGCCCCGGAATGAATTCGGGGCTAACCGGGCGAAGTCCTTTTCAAAGGACTTAAGACCTGATTTTGATTGGCTGTTAGTCCCTTCAGCGGACTTTGTTCAACTAGCCCCGACTTTCAGTCCGGGGGCGGGTGAATGTGTCTCAACGATTACTTTTAAAACATCCTCTCAGACTGGCAAGCCGTCATCATCGATCGCAACCACAACACCGAGCAAACCAAACTGCACCCGAGTGCGATCTCTACTCAATGGCGAACAAGTCCACCGCATTTTTCTCGACGAAATCGGAGACATCGAATCGCTTCCGCTTCCAGTCGCCGCACTCGTTTTGGCTATTACAAAAGAAACCGAAGCCCCCCAAGCCGCAAAAACTTTACTGTCCCGTATCGAACAAACGCCATTAACACCCAAACAAAGAGACGACATAATAGATATCGTCACCTCCATCCTGGTGTATAAATTTGCAAACCTAAGTCGAGCAGAGGTCAGAGCCATGATCGGACTGAATTTATCTGAAGAACCCCGCGCAATTCGAGAAGCTAAAGAAGAAGGGCGAGAAGAAGAAGCCGTTATCCTGCTGACTCGATTCTTAAGCCGCCATTTTCAGCAAGAAATTCCTGAAAGTGTACGATCGCAACTCGCCACCTTATCTCTTCCAATTCTCGAAGACCTCAGCGAAGCACTATTCGACTTCACCAACCTGGAAGATTTAGACGATTGGATCGCAGAACATACCAATTAACGCAATTCTCAATGCCTACATAAACTCCAATACCGCAACGTAAACTTCAACTTCCTCAGAACTCACAAGCATTGGATCGAAAGCACGATCGATAAAATTAACGCACCTATCCAAAGACCTCTTTGCTTTAGCATCGTAATCTTTGCAGTATCAGGAACAAACGAACGAGTTGAAACCACGATCAGGAATCAAGGTTTCGTCGCTAGAGTAGGGAAAGCCTCTTCATTTGGTGAATATCATGGCTCAGTGGGATCTTGGTCGATTTGTGCAAACATTAGAGTATTTTGAAGCGATACCCGTCGTTAGCTGGCTACAAAACATGTTTCAACCACGCCCCAAACCTTTGACCTCAAATGAAACTGTTCTCTTCGACTTCAACGATTCAGCAACAGATTTGAAAAATACTTGGGGGGCACTTGATGATGTCGTGATGGGCGGTGTTAGTAATAGTGGCATCCGTCTTGAGGGGGGTGTTGCTGTTTTTACGGGCAATGTCTCGATCGAGAATTCTGGCGGATTTGCTTCGATTCGGACACGCAATTTTGATCCACCTCTTGACTTATCTAATCAATCCGGAATTGAGTTGCGGATCAAAGGCGATGGCAACCGATACAAATTTCTGATTCGAGACAGCGACGGTTGGGATAGTACAGGCTATTCCTATTCGTTTGATACTGTAAGCAGCGAATGGATGACAATACAAATTCCTTTTGCTCAGACGATTCCAGTTTTTCGAGCCAAGACGGTTCCTAATGCGAAACTTTCGTCTAAACATATTCGATCGTTGCAACTCATGCTGAGTAAATTTGAATATGACGGAACGTTGAATCCGAGATTTAATCCTGGAACATTTCGTTTAGAAATTTTGTCGATCGCTGCCTACTAGGAGAAAGTTGATGCGTTTATTACACACGATGCTACGAGTCGGAAACCTGGACGAGTCGCTGAAATTCTACTGCGACACGCTCGGAATGAAACTCTTACGCAAAAAAGATTATCCCGGTGGCGAATTTACTTTAGCGTTTGTCGGCTATGGCGAAGAAGCAGATCACACCGTCATCGAACTCACCTACAACTGGGGAAAAGAGCAGTATGACTTAGGTGATGCTTACGGTCATATTGCGATCGGGGTCGATGATATTTATGCAACCTGTGAGGCGATCGCCGCGCGTGGTGGAAAAGTAACGCGGCAACCTGGTCCAATGAAACATGGCTCCACTGTGATTGCTTTTGTTGAAGATCCGAATGGGTACAAGATCGAATTGATTCAGCTTGGAACACAAGGATCAACTTCAGAGAAAAAGGAGGCAACTGCGAACGCTTAAAGCGCGCTCGGGTTCAGAGGGCTGCTATAACTAAGTTTGGCAGCCCGTCTGAGGAGTGAGTCTGTGAAAGAGTTGAATTGGATCTGTATCGGTATAATCCTTGCAACCGCCGTTTTGCCAGCGCGATCGCAGCCCGTTTCCGATGAGCCGAGCGAGCCAATGGAGCAAGTCACGACTGTTTCGGAATTAACCGATATTCGTCCTAGCGATTGGGCATATCAAGCGGTTAAATCCTTGGTCGAGCGTTATGGAATTCTCTCCGGCTATCCAGATCGCACCTTTCGCGGCAATCGTCCTCTGACTCGGAATGAGTTTGCAGCCGCGATCGCAAATGTCATCGGTCGAATTGAAGAACAATTAATTGCAGGCAATTCAGCCAATACGATCGCAGAAGATATGCAAACAATTCGCCGCGTGGTTGCCGCTTATGGAGAAGCCTTATCGCAGCTACGATCGCGCGTTGATGATCTGGACAATCGGACAGCTACAGTCGAACGTCAGCAATTTTCGACAACGACAAAGCTGAGCGGGCAAGTTTATTACGGTGTGACGAATGGTACAAACGATCAGGCAACATTGCTGTCTCGCGTGCGGTTAAACTTACTCACCAGCTTTCAAGGGAACGATGTGTTAGTGACGCAACTCCAAGCCGGAAATGATGGGCGAGATGCAATTTCCAAAGCACACGACGCGCGGCAAAACTTACTAGGAACGAATGGAATTTTGGCAGATGGTGGCGGACTCGATGCTGTGGGAGTTCCGCGTGAATTGAGGGTTCGCAAACTTTACTATTCGTTTCGCCCTGCTGAGAATTTGCAAGTTTCAGTCGGATCAAATTTACCACCTAGCGATTTTATCGATCGCAATCAATTTGCCAATCAATCCGGGCAAAACTTTGGGTCGAGCTTTTTTGCGAACAATCCTTTGATTGTGCAGAATGAAATCGATCGCTTTGGGGGAGCTGGTGCGGCAATTTCTTGGAATGCGAATCGAGCATTGGTGATTCGAGGACTGTACGCTGCTGCCGATTCTGCAACCACAGGATTGTTTCAAGACCGCTATCAAGCCAGTCTCGAAGCTGAATATACGATTCCAAATCAACCGATCACCGTTCGCGCCCAGTACACTCATGCTGATATTAATGGCACGCAGATCAATGCGGCTGGTTTAAGCGCAGAATGGGCGATTCAAAGGCGATTCGGAGTGTTTGGAATATTTGGGCGATTGGGAATTGGAAGCTATGAAGGCTTTAACTCCATTCTCCAACAAGATTTAGACCTCAATCCAAAAACTTGGGCGTTAGGGGTTTCGTTTCAGAACTTTTTAATTCCCGGATCGAAAGCTGGACTTGCTGTTGGACAGCCATTTATTAGCGATCGCTTAGGCAATAAGACTCAGACGAATTTTGAAGCATTCTTTGGTCTGTTGCTCAACGATCGCTTGAATATCAGTCCTTCTGTTACGGTCGTATCGAATCCGAATAATCGGGCGAGTCCGACGATTTTAGAGTGGTCGTTGCGGGTGTTGTATGAGTTTTAGGTTGGTCGTGAATTGCATTACGAAAAAGCCCCCGATAATCGAGGGCTTACCAAATCTTTAACGTCTTCTGCCGCTACCGAACGACGATCTCGATCGCGTTCCGCTGCCAAATCCACCTGGGCGATTGACTCGGCTTGGAGTGGAGCGATTTGATCGACGAAGGGTGCTGGTTCCGTATCCCGATCCAGTTGGGCGATCTCGATTAATCGCCGGGCGGCGCACTCGCGGATTATTTAATCCTGGAGAACCGATTCGACCGGTTGACCGGAAGACTTGTCGATTTCGTTCAACCACAGGCGCAGAGCGATAGCGTTCTTGGTAGCGATTCACCGCTTGACCGTAAGAAGAACCATAACCACCAAATCCTGTCAAAGGCACACCAGGTTGATAGAAGGGCGGCACATAGTACTGAGGACGGAACAGTAAACTCCCGATCGCTTGACCTGCTAAAGCCCCTGCAAACGGCGACCAGAAACTCGGCTCTTGGCGCACAACCACCGTTTCAGTCCGACCCGTTTGGGGATCAGTGACATTCTCGGTAACGTTATGGACGTACTCAATTTTGAACTCTTCAGGAATATGTAGCGACACTTCCCCATTTTCAGACTTGAGGTAAGCTTTTTGACCTGCTTTTACCTCGTCTGGAGTCAATTGAGCTAGCTTCAAATTTTCAGTTCTAAACGCCGAATTGACTCCAGCAGGCGTATCTCTGAGAAGAACCGTATACTCGCCTGTGCCATCATCAAACGTGGCTTGCTGAACCCCAAACTGACCATTGGGCAATTTTTGATCCGCACGAGTGGTTGCAGCGGGGCGATCTTGCGGACGTTGAGGATCGCCTAAAGAAGAACTGCTACAGCCAACTGCAGTCCAACATAAAGCTACCGACATAGAGAGGGCAAGAAATTTTCGCATCATCGATCGAGCGAGGTTAATGGAGATAAACATGGGTGTTTCAGTACCGTTCTAGAGTCTCAGAGGTGGGGGAGTGGGGAGTGGGGGAGTGGGGAGAAATTACCTTTTGCCCCGTGCCCCTATTCCCCCGTTCTTTACCTTCCGATTCTAAAGGGGAATCAGTTCTGGAAAAAATTCTATAAGCTGATCGGTGCTAAGTTCGTCACCCAAACGAGAGGGAGAGAAATGAACTTGAACGGCTCGGAGACGTTCTTGGTAGTGCAAATTGATGATCGCTTTCAGTCCAGCTTGCAGTGCCCGCAAATCCGCTAAATCCGTTTCGAGTTCAGGAGCTTCTCCTTCTGCTGCGATCGTAATCATCACGACCAAATTCTGAGTGACGGGTAACGTCAATTCGTCAGGTGAGGTTTCCGCACTTTCAAGCTCAGGGGCACTGAGATAGCGTTGAGCCGAATCGGTAAATAATTCGTTCACGTAGTCGCCTGCTTCGCCTTCATCCCGAATTGCATCGCCTTCATTGGCTGCCGATCGCCAGTAGGTTTGGTACTGCAATAAACTTTGACAAATTTCAACTAACCCTTCGCCGAGGGTATGTAAATCGCCCTCTGACGCGATCGCATCTCGACCTGCTTGGTTCAACACGCCTAACAATGGCGCGACTTCATCCCCCGCCAAATGGATAAAAATACGGCAGACGACAAAGCGACTTCTGCCTGTGAATTGATTGAAGCGATCGCGCCATGAACTCATAATCAATGCGTCCCCAGTCTAAAATCTTTCAGAATGATAAACCGCCCTAGAAACAGAAATTTCTATCCCAGGTTGAAATCTTTGCACCTGGGAGATTAGCTAATCGAAATCGGTACATTGCGAAATACACGGACATTGGGAATATCGAGATCAATGCGATCGAGCGTATCAGGAACTCGGAGCGTCACCGAAGTGTTCAGGCTCGATCCAGGACGCAAGTTGCTTAGACTGATGAATTGATTATTAGAGGCGGGTGTCTGAATAACTGGATACTGCTCATTTGTGCGGGAATTGAGCGCGATCGCATTGGCAAGATTGATAGTCGGAGCCGCAGTGACTGGGCGATCGAGCCGACGCACTTGCAGTTGAATCGTGGCTGAATTCGACGAGCCGCGCGTTGCAGATAACAGTTCAACCTGAGCGGAACGGTCTTCAGTCGGTTGGATAAATTGACCCTGTGTAACCTGCTGCGGTTGGGACAGAAAGGGCAACAATGGACGGCTTACAGACGGATTCGACGATTGCGGTTGAACAGAAGATTGCCGTCTGACTTGAATCACCGCGTAGGCACTGAGGAAAAATGCAATTAGCGATATGAGTAACGCTAACCCTGAGAGAATATCGCTCAAAGGGGTGCCGGAATTTTCATGCCGCATCGGCGGGATTGGGCGATCGCCAAGTGGACGATCGAGATCTGACTCCTGCATTTTCCGGGGTCGAAGATCACGTTCTTGCACCATAATGATCACTCTTTGAAGATTGTGCTTCAATTCTATTGGTGAAAGATAAACTTCCGCACTGTACTAAGGGGAGATTTCACCGATATCTACCGTGAATTGTTGTTGCAAAATCGTCATGACCGTGTTCTCTCAGCGATTGATTATTAGTCTACTAGGATGGTTTTTTCTGGGTCTGACAGGGTTCACGACAAGTTTGCGTGCTGAATCGGGGGCAGTTTGCTCGCAACAATTAACTCCGCAAATTGATGCGATCGTCAATCGTCCAGAGTTTGCCCGATCCAGATTTGGAGTGATGATTCAGACGCTGGACAGTCGCCAGACGCTCTATCGCCGAGATGCCGATCGCTTTTTTATTCCGGCTTCTAATATGAAGCTGTTCACGACGGCGATCGCGCTGAAAGAGTTCAGTCCTAATTTTCGGATTCGCACTTCGGTGTATGGTACGCCGACTGCAAATGGATGGCGGTTACGATTAGTCGGGCGAGGCGATCCGAGTTTGAGCGATCAACAGTTGAAAGAAATGGTGCAGCAGTTGAAGCGGCGCGGGATTCAGCGAATTGCAGAATTGACGATCGAGGATAGTTATTTTGGACAGGATAGTTTGATTTCCAGTTGGGCAGTCGGAGATATCCAAGCGCCTTACGCGGTGCCTGTCAATAGTTTGATTTTGAATCAGAACAGTTTAGGCTTTCAGGTGATACCGCAAGCCGTTGGACAACCGTTGCAATTAAAATGGGACGATCCAACGCAGGCGCAGTACTGGCAAATCGATAATCGCTCTCGAACGGTCGAGACAAAGACCAAAGAATTTTTGCAAATTCAGCGAGATTTGAGCCAGTCGATTTTGAAAGTCGAGGGGCAGTTGCAAGTTGGAGCGAAGCCCGATCTCTGGGCGATCGCGGTTCCGGACCCGAACCAGTATTTTCTGCGGCAGTTGGTGCGATTTCTTCAGGAAGAGAAGATCTCAGTCGCGCGATCGCAGATTAGTGATCAAGCAATGCGACCGTTTGGAATTGAGGTTGCAGGAATTGATTCGCCGCCTTTGAGTGAATTGGTGAAAGAAACGAATACGAATAGTAATAACCTCTTTGCAGAAGCACTGCTGAGGACGATTGGAGCAAAGAACCCACAGGCAGAGGGTCGCACGGTTTTAGAGAAAGGGCTAGCAACTGTCGCTGTGCGATTAAGCCGTTTGGGTATTGAATCGAACGAGATTGAACTCGAAGACGCAGCCGGATTGTCGAGAAAAAATTGGAGTACACCTGCGGCTTTTGTGAAGTTACTCCAAGTCATGCTCCAGCAACCAGAAGCAAAATATTTTCGAGAATCTTTAGCGATCGGTGGAGAAACCGGGACATTAGCAGGTCGATTTCAAGATCATCCAGCAAGAGGCATCACCCAAGCCAAAACTGGAACTTTAACCGGAGCAACAGCGCTATCTGGGTATATTACTCCGCCCCGTTATTCCCCGATCGCATTTAGCATCATCATCAATAACGCACAAGATTTTACAGCCCAACGAACTGCAATCAGTGAAATTGTAGCAATATTAGCACGAGTGAAATCTTGCTAAGTTGAATGATCTTGATGCAAAAGCGATCGCATTCATTTCCCCACTCCCCACAATCAACCTACTGAACTACTAGCACGGATGAATTGAAATGGTACTAAAACAGAAATGTTCCCCGTAAAGTTCCAATCACAACATCAGGATTTTCATTAGATTGATTCGGTGCAGTCAACCAAATTAGACCTCCGGTGATAGAAAGATTATCCGTCAACTGGTGCTTGTAAAAGCCTTCGACACGGAATGGGAAGGCTTGCTGGAAAGGAACACGTGCTCCATCCAGATAAAATCCTGTGAGATAAGGCTCAACTCCTAGTACGATTCCCCCCAGATTTCCTTTTTTCCCTAGGTCTGGAAATGCGAATGCTAGTGCATAAGACCAGGTGTAATAGTAATCCGATGATCCTCTAGGAATCGTAAAATCGCGACCATTTGTTGTCGTCACCCATCCATTGATCACAAGTCTGGGACTCACCCGAAAGGTTGCCGCGACTCCAAAGGAATTATTGTAAGTGTCTTCAGGCACAAAAGTATTGGCAGTCGTCAGTTTTGTCCCTGCAACCTCAGCGAAATTCGTGTTAGAAATTGCTGTGAGGTAGGTGTAATTGTAGGTCAATCCCAATGAGAAGCGATCGCTAGGCGTTATCGTCAATTGTGCCAGTGCTGAAAAGCTTCCATCTAAGAAACCTCCATACTGACCTGGGAAATTACCTGTTCCGTTTGCTAAGTAGCCGAGAGAGAATTCTAAGACTCGATTGAGTTGAGTCGTAATGCCAACGCCCGAACCAAAACTACTGCCCATTCGGTAGATTGGGCTACGTTGCCCAAAAGTAGAGAGAGAGCCATTGCCCCCATCAAAGTCTTCAAAGTAAGGATTTAAAGTAGGTACATAATCTGCATGTTCCCCTCCATTCGCAATCACAGCCACTTTCGTTGTCTTTCCAACGGGAAAGCGATAGAGAAGAGAACTGAGATAAATGGCTCCAGGGGTCGCTGTTGGGTTTGGAGAGATAGAGGGAACACAGCAGCTTTGAGTGTTGGGGAAAGGACGGATGACATTAAACGTTTGGATGCCTTCCCGATTTGGAAAGCCAGGTTGAGCTGCGATCGTAAAGCCAGGAATATCAAAGTTACCGGATTGAAACCGGAGTCTGAGTAGATCTGTGCCTGAAAAACTGGTGTCAAAGTTTAAGCGCACCCGATTCGCAAGAACAGCATTTTGAGTTGGAGTGGTATCTGATGTCGCTTGAGTGACGCGCGTTTGATTATCGTCGCCAGTCAACACATCCGTCAGCGCGAAGATGACTTCACCCGTGAGTTTGGTCGTTGTCGAAAATTGTTGCTTTTCGAGTGCTAGAGTCCGTTCTTCTAGTTGACCTACCTTTTCACGAAGCATTGCAAGCTCTGCTGCAAAATCTTGCTGAAGTCGTTGGAGTACAGTTAGATCCTCTGCCCGTACTAAGTCAGCCGCTGCTGTTTCAAGTATCTGATTCAATCGATTGATGCAGGCGTTCAATCCCGCAGCAAATTCGTAACGAGTCAGTGCTCGATTGCCTTGAAAATTGCGATCGGGATAACCCTCTATGCACTTGTAGCGTTCCGCCAGAGATTGTACCGCTTGAAATGCCCAATCAGTAGGCTGAACCTGGGAAAGTTCTGATACGGCAGTGATCGAATTCAGGGATGAAGACATGTCTTCATTTACACTATCTTCCGACGGCTGCTCAATTGGTGCGGCTAGAACTGAAGGAGAAAAAGCGATGTAAATACTTAGGATAGCGAATAGAGGAAGCCACATTTAAGACCAAGCTCCGTGAATCAATACTGAGAAAACCCCACAATTAAAACACAGAAACAAGAAAATGAACGTTGTGCAAAATTGCATCAACTTTCGTGCGGCTTGAACAATTGTCATTGCTGCTCAGTTTGGGTTCGGTTTCTCCCTGGAACGCTTTGGAATCTCAACGATCTGATCAATTTTGTGCTCATCCGGTGCTTTATCGATCGCTAACGAGGCTTCACCAGTGTTCCAGTTTTGATTTGTTCATTCGGATGTAGAATCACTGTTTCTCCAGCTTGTAAACCTTTTTGAACTTCTGCTTCAAAGGTGCTGCGCTGACCAATCTCAATCGATCGTTCTTGGGCTTTGCTATCTTGAACACTAAAAACACACCAAGCTTGGTCACAGCGAAACAAAGCACTCAATGGCACTTTCAAAACGTTTGGATTCTGCCAAACGACAATTTGCACATCTGAACGATAGCCATCACCGAGCGATGCAGGTGCATTGATAAAATCACCAATAACATTGACGCGCTGTTCTTCCACACCCAAGGCAGAAATTTTAGTAAATGCTGAAGGCTCAACCTGACGAACTTTCGCTTTGAGCATTGGCATTCCCGCTCCCGCTTGGACTAAGATCACATTTCCAGGTTTGATCCTCAAAGCATCGGTTGATAAGACATCAATCACAATCTCTAATTTTGAGATATCTCCAATTTCGAGCAATGGGGTTCCAGCCGTGACGGATTGGGCGCTTTGCTGCAAGAGTCGTAAGACTTGACCACCGCTTGGAGAACGAACGGATGTGCGATTCGCTTCATCTTGCAGTTTTGCAAGATCTGCTTCGATGCTAGCAATTCTCGCATCATATACTTTCAGCAAATAGTCTGGATCTCGCTGTTCGGCTTGTAAAACGGTGAGTGCTGCTCGTGCAACATCGACCTCAGCCGATGCTGCTTTTGCGGCGAGTGTCGCACTCTCTAGCTCTTTGGCTCTTGTAATTTCATTGAGTTCCGCATTTTCGCGATCGCGTCGAGAAATCACCCCGGACGCTGCCATTTCTTGGGCACGTTGGCGATCGCGCTGAGCTTGATTGAAGGCTGCTTGTGCTTGAGCCACACTGGCTTCAGCTTGGCGTTGAGTCGCGATCTCGGCTTGAATCCGTGTTTGTGCTTGGGCGAGTGTTGCAGATTTCGGTCTTTGCGTTGCAACTCCTTCTCGCTGAGCACGCGCTTCTGCGAGTCGTCCCAACGCTTCCTGAATGGGTGCAGTTAAGGTTAAAGGCTCAATCTGAGCAACAATTTCACCAGGTTGAACAGCATCGCCAGCTTTAAGCTGAATCCGGGTTAAGCGACCACTAACAGGTGCAGAAATGACAAAGCGATCGCGAATCCGAGTTTTCCCTTCAGCAGCGACGCTCACTTGTAATTCGCCTCGTGTGACTGCCTGAGTTTCGACCACGATCGGAGTGGGACGAAATGCCCAAACGATTGCCGTGAAAGTTGCGATCGCGGCTCCCCCGTAAATGAGCCACCGGGATTTTTTCTTTGGAGAATGCGGAGATAAGTCTTCTCTCAGGTCTGACGCAGGCTGAGTTGTCCGAGGGAGCAGCTTCATGGCAATCTACCAACACTGACGTTTCCAGAGTAAAGAAGAAGTTTGAGGAAGTTGTGAGGACTACTCGCGCGTTTTCAGCACTGCAACTAAATCCAGATGATCTAGCTTCCGCCGCACGATTAATCCTGAAATGAATGCCGCACTGGTTACAACAATCACGGCAAAGGCATAGCTCGCACTCGTTACAATTGGCGGAAGTCGATAAAGTTCGGTGTTGTAGGCGATCGACAGCAGGACAACTAATCCATAGCCAACTAAAAAGCCAACGGGAATTGCTGCGATCGTTAATGCTGCCTGTTCTCCGAGTAGAACGACCGCAATTTGAACGCGTGAGAAGCCAATAATGCGCAGAGTTGCAAGTTCTCGACTGCGTTCGGATAAGGCAATTCGAGCCGCATTGTAAACGACACCAAACGCAATAATGCAAGCAAAGACGATTTCAACGGCATTCATGATCTGTCGCGTATCCGCGATCGTTTTCTGAAATCGCTCAATCGTGGTTTTGCGAAGGTTTACTGACGCGATCGCGGGCGTTTGCTTGAGTAATGCGTACAATCGATCCAGTTGAGCCGCATCGACTGCGAGATACGCGCCAGAACTCGTCTCGCCTTCCTGCATCAATCGATTCAATGCCCGTCGTTCCATATAGGCAGATAAGCCGACTAAATCATCAACCAGCCCTGCAACTTTGACATACCGAGTCGGGCGATCGCCTTCTAGCACTTCGACAGTTAGCGTTTCTCCGGTTCGGATATGCAGCTTTTCTCCGAGTTTAGCTGTTAGTAAAATTCCGTCTATCGGTAATGGAATGAGATTGAGTTGTTGATCCACAAGTTGGTGCAATTGCCCGTTTTCGACTAATCCTTGAATGCCAAGCTGGTGCGTATATTGCTGATTGCGAAATCGAACAGCTACTATGCGAAACGGTTCAGAGTAAAGCACACCTGGTAAATGATCGACTTCATACCGCACGGATGCAGAACGTGGCTCATTGAAAATAATCGTGACATCTTCACGCTGCATTAAGCGGAATTGCACATCGATCAGATAGCTAATCGCATCTTGAGAATAGCGCCCAACAATTAGCATGGCGATCGCTAAAGCAATTCCCACGATCGACAACAGTGCTTGAATCGGCTTCCGCTCTAAATTCCGTAGAATAATCCGTCCTACAGGCGAGAGAAAGCTCTGTAATCCCAATCTTTCCATCAATGTTCGCCGGAAATGAGCCGGAGGTTCTGGACGCATAGCTTCGGCTGGCGGCAGCGAAACGGCATGTCGAACTGCAACAAATGCCCCAATGATCGCCGCACTCGTACTAATCGCGATCGCACCTAACACTAATCTCAGACTAACTTGATAGTTCAGAGCCGGAAAATGATAGTACTGCGTGTACATTTTCAGCATTCCTGAACCCATCCAGAGTCCAACCCCTGTGCCGATCGCGCCACCTAAAAACACAATGACTAAGACTAATTTTAGAAAATGCCATCCCACACTCCAGTTGCTATATCCAAAAGCTTTGAGAATCGCAATTTGATCGCGCTGTGTTCCAATCAACCGAGATAGCAGAATGTGGAGTAAAAAAGCAGCGATCGCCAAGAAAATACTTGGAACAATCATCGCGTGAGATCTGAGTTGAGTGATCTCGTCAGTCACAAACTTAGTCGAGATCTGATCTGCTTGCTCATACGCTCCAAATCCTCCATAAGGCTTGAGCAATTGATCGAGCTGAAAAATCACAGCTTCTGGATTCGTTCGAGGACTCAGAGAGAGGGCTAGATCATTAAATGCGCCATCAAGGTTAAACGCAGTGCCTAAAGCTTTTCTGCCCATCCAAAATACGCCGAACCGTTGATTGTCAGGCAGCACATCCCCCGCTCGAATTTCGTACACATATTCGGGTGAAAGTGCAATTCCGACAATGCTAAGCTGTTGCCATCGACCATTGATAATAGCTCCAACACGATCGCCTATTTTCAGGTGATTTGCGTTAGCAAATGCCTCACTGACTAAGACTTCTTCGGCTCGTCCAGGTTCTAGATACCGTCCTTGGCGAATAAATAAATCATTGAGCATGGGTATCGGTTGCTCTGGTACAGACACGAGTCGCCCAATTGCTGGTTCTTTCTGTCCGGGCACATCCAGCGTGACATCCACTACGACTCTAGATTGAACCTGGGCAACTCCTGGAATTGCTTGAATTTGCTCGATGAGAGGCTCTGGCGCACGTTTGAGTTGAGCAAAAACTTGGGCAAGCCGATACTGCTGATAGTAAGCAGATTGCGATGCCGCGAGCGATTGATAAGCACTAATCATGGCAATAAAAATTGCGATTCCACAAGCCACGACTAATGCGATCGCAATCACCTGCCCGCGCAGTTTCCACAAATCTCGCACCAGTTTGTAATTGAGTGCTTTCATCACCACTCCAATGCCGAGGGGGCTAACTTGTGTTCGTTGTACTGAATGTTTGTAATCTCGCCGCTGCGCATTGTAATCACGCGATCCGCCATGCCTGCAATTCCGGCATTGTGAGTAATCACAGCCGTAGTTGTGCCTAGCTCTTGATTGACTTGCGCTAATGCTTCTAAAACAATCTTTCCAGTTTGGAAATCCAATGCACCCGTCGGCTCATCGCATAGTAAAACTTCAGGACGTTTAGCGATCGCTCTAGCAATGGCAACGCGTTGTTGCTCTCCGCCGGATAGCTGAGCCGGGAAATGATCGAGTCGATCGCTGAGTCCGACTAATGCTAATGCCTGTTCCGGCTTCATCGGATGTCGAGCAATCTCAGTCACGAGTGCTACATTTTCGCGTGCGGTCAGGCTCGGAATCAGATTGTAAAACTGAAAGATAAACCCGACCGAATTTCGGCGAAATCGAGTTAAAACGGCATCATTCGCATTGGTCAAATCCTGATTGCGAAAATAAAAATGCCCACTTGAGGGAATATCCAATCCGCCTAAAATATTCAGCAACGTAGATTTACCACTGCCAGAAGGCCCAAGCAGGACTACAAATTCACTTTCGTAGAGATCAAGATTCAGCGATCGTAAAGCATGTACTTCAACTTCTCCCATGCGATACACCTTGCTAATCCCTTCGACATGAAAAATCACAGGAGCAGATTGCCGAGTGGTTGGTTGAGCGAGGGAGATGTTCATAGGAGGTGAGGGGTGAGCGATGCAGAACCGATATTCTTCTTAGTTGTAGGCAAAGAAGTTGAGGAACTTGTGAGGGTTATCTAGACTGCGTTTCTATCCCGCACCGGATTCAAAACCCGGTGCTAATCGTGCGAACTCCCTGAAGGGACTCCCGAACTCAGCCATTGGCTTGGAAATGCAGTCTCTTCAGAGACTTTGTCCGACGAGCACGGGGTTTCAACCTCGTGCGGCGCGCTCGCGCTCGTGCGGCTCTCTCGTGCAGCTCTAAGCCTTATTGAATTTAGTTCTGCTCCGCCAGAGTTCCAATGATTTCGTAGCGACAAACACTACGATAAATAAGCAAAACTGAACCAGAACAATGCTTGGACCTGAAGGAAAATTGAAAGCCCCTGATACTAGCATTCCGGCAATGCTGCTCAGTGCTCCGATCGCAACTGATCCAGCTAAGTAGGGGTTAAATCGATGGCTGATCAATTTCGCAGTCGAAGCTGGAATGACAAGAAACGCATTGACCAGCAAAATTCCGATCGCTTTAATCGCCACGGCTACCGTCAACGACAACAGCACCACAAATAAATAACGATGAAACTGTACCGAAACACCTTGTACCTTAGCAACTGCCTGATTCAACGTTAAAAGAATCTGCTGTTTCAACGTCGCCATCAAGATCGTCACACTCACAATCAGTAGCAATCCTGTCAGTGTGATATCTGCCCAATTGACTGCCAGAATATCTCCGAACAGCACGCCCATCAGATTGCCCCGATAGCCTTGAATAAACGTCGTCAGAATCACCCCGATCGCTAAAGCTCCCGACAGTACAATATTCAGAACACTATCGCTCCAAAGATTGGTTTGATCAATCAAATACAGCACTGCGACCCCAAACAGTAACGTGAATGGTAACAGCGTCCAGTTTGGATCAATTTGCAGCAAAACGCCGATCGCGATTCCAACGAGTGCTGCATGACCCACCGCATGAGAAAAGAAAGACAACTGCCGCAACGCCACAAAACTGCCTAAAAAACCACACAACAATCCCATCAGTACCCCGGCAACGATCGCGCGCTGCATAAAGGGATATTGCACAAGATTGATCAAATTAGTGCTGATGTCGGTAACGGCTAAAGGCAGATCCATAAGTTTGTAGCAAATTATCGCGGGATAGAGCGACCTCTGGCTTGCCTGTGCAAACGAGCGATCGATTCAGACACAGAACATAATCGCAGTGCCGATTCACCATGTCTAGATCATGCGACACTTGCAGCACTGTCCAACGTTCTTCTTGCTGAAGCTCGTGCAGAAATTGATAAAATTCCGCCTCGCCCTGCACATCCACTTCTGCAAAAGCTTCATCCAAAATCAGCAATTTGCGAGGACTGACTAAACAATATGCCAGTAAAACCCGCTTCAATTCGCCGCCGCTCAGCGTTCCGATCGCTTGATGATGTAAATGCAATGCATTCACTCGACGTAATGCAGTTGCTACGGCAGTTCGTTTCTGCCCTTTTCCCGTGTATCCCAACGCCACTAATTCTTCAACAGAAATCGGAAAGCTGCGATCGAAGATGAAATTTTGAGGCATATAGCCAATCTGCGATCGCAAATTTCCCAAGCGTCGAATCGGACGACCGAAAATTTCGACCGTGCCCGTGGATTTGGGAAGTAAGTCCAGAATGGCTTGGACTAACGTACTTTTTCCAGAGCCGTTCGGACCCACGATCGCACTGAGACTGCCCGCCGGAATTTCAAACGAAATATTTTCGATCGCAGTGTATCGTCCCCGTTGTACCGTCAGTCCTTCGACTTTCAAAATAGAATCAATCACTTGAAGGCTTGTGTGAGAGTTTGCAAATTCGATCGCATTGCTGTGAGATAGTACTGAGGGTCAGTTTCTCCCGCTTCTAGAGAATCTAGAGGGCGTAACGTCACTTTGAGATCATTAGAAAGACTATTCAATAATTTGTTATCGACCCCTGGTTCACTGAATAAGGCTTTCGCCTGAAATTGTTTGACTGCATCGACTGTTGCTTGCACATCGGCTGGAGAGAGTTGATCTTCAGGAATTTCAACCACCGCAACTTGTTTGAGGTCATACCGTTTTGCCAAGTAGGGAAAGGCATCGTGAAACGTGATAAAGGTACGGTCTTGAAAGGGTTTTAATGTTTGTTCAAATTCAGTATTGAGTGCTGCTAATTGTTGCAGATAAGCGGCTGCATTGGCTTCGTATTTCGATTTATTTTTAGGATCGGCGGCGATCAGCCCGTCTCGAATCGTGGTGACTTGCTGTTTGGCAAGTACGGGATCGAGCCAGACGTGCGGATTGCCGTCGCTATGGTCGTGATCATGTCCCGCTTCTTGCCCTGTTTTGACGACTTGCGAGGTTTCGCCGATCGGGGTAATCCCTTTGCTGGCATCGATCACTTTGAGTTTAGTGTTTTGTGCGCTTTTGATGGTGTCGTCGAGAAATTCTTCCATGCCTAATACTACAGTTGTAGATATTGGGAACCCTAGAAATGTCGTGAACATTTTGGGGCTGGTGGTCGATGCTGAGTCATCCAGGTGCATTGCTACAAATGAGGACTGAGGTGCAGACATGGCTGCGTGAATTCGATGCACTGATTGCGCGAGTCGGGTATCAGTTCGGACGAGTCGAAGCCAGACAACGGATGCAGGAGTACGTTCAAGGGTTGCTGAGTCCAATTGAGCGCAAGAACGGTTGGCAGTTGTCAGAGCAATGTGGCGATGAGACACCTTATGGCATCCAACATCTGTTGAATCGGTCAAAATGGAGTGCAGATGAGTTGCGGGATGATGTTCGCAGCTATGTGGTGGAACAGATGGGAGATCGTGAAGCTGTGCTTGTGATTGATGAAACCGGATTTCTCAAAAAAGGCAAGCATTCCGTTGGGGTACAGCGGCAGTACTCTGGAACCGCAGGACGAGTCGAGAACTGTCAGATTGGCGTGTTCCTAGTCTATGCAACTCGTCAAGGACATACATTTCTTGACCGAGAATTGTACTTGCCGAAAAGTTGGACAGACGACGCGGCACGTTGTCGAGCGGCGCATGTCCCCGTGGAGCGCAAGTTTGCTACCAAGCCAAAACTGGCACGTATGATGCTGGAGCGAACGTTTGAAGCACAAGTGCCCGTGGGCTGGGTGACAGGGGATAGTGTGTATGGCAGTGACTACCACTTGCGCGATTTGTTGGAACAACATCAGGTGCGCTATGTGCTGGAGGTCGCGTGTGATCACTCGGTCAGTTTCAAGTGGGAAAAACAGCGGATTGACCAAGTTATTGCTGAACTTGACTCCAGTGATTGGTCACGCCTGAGTGCAGGCAGCGGTGCAAAAGGACAACGCTGGTTCGATTGGACAGCGATTGCTATCCCGCATCCTGAGCGACCAAACTGGCAGCGTTGGGTGGTGGCACGCCGTTCTGTTGACCAACCCAATGAAGTTGCCTACTTCTTAGCATTTGTTCCGACGGAAACTCCCCTCGAAGCCGTCGTCAAGATCGCAGGCACGCGCTGGACAATCGAAATGTGCTTTCAAACTGCCAAAGGGGAAGTCGGCTTCGACCAGTATGAGGTCAGAACTTGGCAAGGCTGGTATCGTCATATCACCTTATCTTGCCTCGCTCATGCGTTTTTGACGATAGTCCGCTCACATGCATCTGAATTAGAAAAAGGGGGGCATCTATCGCGTCAGTTCTCCGCATTCAAGCGCAAGCGTGGTCTGTAATTCCAAACTCAATTGCTGAGATTCGCCGCTTGATCTGGCATTTAGGTTGGGAACTCAAACAGTCGATGTTGTTTCGATTGCATTGGTCGATGTGGCGACAACAGCATCAAACAGTGGCACAGTTCCATCACTACAAACGCCGTCAGGCTATATATTCCCAAGACTTATCACGATAGATCTACAACTGTAGTACTAAGCCGTTTTTGACGACGACATCGGTTTCGCTCAAGGCTTTGACATCAGCCGGAGTAGATTGATATTCATGCACCTCGGTTCCAGGTTTGAGCAGGATATCAACTTGTGCCGCATCGCCTGCAACGGCTTTGGTGAAGAGATAAACCGGGAGAAAAGTGGCGACGACGCGCAATTTCTTCTCAGAATTCGCAGCAGGGGAAGACTGGACATCTCCAGTCGTTTGGGGAGGCGGGGCGGACTGTGTACAACTTGTGAGCAGTCCAAAGATGAGTAGAGAGGTAGCACAAGCGATCGTCGATTTCCTTCTCATGAGAGACACTCCAACCGATGAAAAGACGAATTTCATCATACAGTGAGAATGAGTCTCATTTTAATTGATCTGAATTTCTTAATCGATTTCTCACTCTGGGATAAAACGGTTCTGTCGCCTCGGAGCGATTCTCAGAAACGCTGATAAATGTTCTATCACTACTTATGATTGTGCTGGTAATCGTTGAAATTCCAGCCCGACTTGAATAAAATGTGCATCTTCAGTGAGGACGTGAAGAATGCCAAACTCCTGCATCACTGCCATTGAAGTGAGATCCGTGAAAGAAATCTGTGGTTTATCGAGATACTTCAGGCGTAGGGTTTGGGCTTGGGAAAAGCGCGTTTCATCTATCTGAATCAGTTGAAATTGGTCGGTAGAGAATGCGGCAGAAAGTTGAAGCATTGCTTTCTGTGCTTGATAGGCATTGAGGCGCTTAAAAAATAAGGTAAAGGTTTCGTCTAGGACGAACGTTGTTGTGTAGATCAGTGTTTTTTGTTTAAGTAGAGTGCGATAGAGAGTTGCAACTTGTTGGTGTCGCCGTTCTCCAGCATCGTTTAAGGTTAACCATCCCCAAGTATCGATCAAAATGGAATTAACCATAGAGTGTGTCATCGATCGAGCTTGCAAGATGACCGTGGGTATTTGAGCCGACAAATTCAATTAGAGGGTCAACTGTTGTGGGATCGTTCAGCGGAAGAGGGGGGGTTTTCTGTAGAGTTTCGACCCACTGGAGCAGAAGAATCACTTGACGATCGCTCAGATCAGAAATCGCTTCAATCAGTTGTTGGCGCGGTGTAGTTTGGGAGTTCATTGTATGGAATGAGGTGTAACTCGGCTTCATTTTAGCAAGGATGAGATTGAGTTTTATTTGGGCGATCGCTCAGACAAAATTAGACCTCCAAAGATTTGGAAACCTCGGAGGTCTAAGCTCTATCTGATCGTTCTGAACAAACTACTGAAGCTCTGCCAATGTCGCCAGTACTTCACGACTATGGACGATCGGATTCACCCCTGTAAACGTCGCCCGCAAAATTCCTTCAGGGTCAATAATGAAGGTGTGCCGCGCCGATCGAACTCCGATCCAAGACCCATACGCCTTGCTGATTGTGCCTTTCTCATCTGCCAATAACGGGAATTTCAACCCTTCAGAATCGCAAAAATCACTGTGAGAATTCACATCATCTGCACTAATCCCCAACACTTGGGTATTGCGATCGCGATATTTCGGCAAATCTTCCTGAAATTTTCGCGCCTCTAAGGTGCAACCCGGTGTGAAGTCAGCCGGATAGAAATACGCCACAACCCATTGACCACGGTAGTCTGAGAGCGAAACCATGCCTGCGTCCGTATTGCTCGGCAAGGTAAATTCGGGTGCAGGTTTATTAATCTCAGGGAGCACTCCCCCCATAGCAAACGCTGGAAAAGAGAAGCTCAGACTGGCAACGATCGCCAGCACACTACTGAAAAATCCAAGGATGAGAGTTCGACGGGTCATAAGCAACAAAACTTAATAAAAACACATCTTCTAATCTAACTCTCCTTGCAGAATTGTCGAGATTGCTGCTTTCGTCTTCAAATGAAACGCTTTCACATCGACACGATTGAGTAAGGTCACGGCGATCAACATGCCGATCGCTTGCAGCCCAAACACAAGCGCATAAGCCAAGGTCAAATTCGGGAAAATGGCTTTTCCTAAATCCAAAGCACCCCCACCCATAACCGTTGCTAACGCTCTCGCCAACGCCTGCGCCAAACCCCAAGCACCAATGAATGTTCCCGCCGTTTCAACTGCTGTGAGATCAAGCATCAAACTCAATGCCCCAGTTGTGGTCACGCCGGAAGCTAGCCCAAATAAGAACAATCCGCTTTGCAAAAGCTTTGGATTTGCCATAAAGCCCGCAAAGATGAGCAACGTCATACAAGCCGCAACGAGCACACAGCCGAGCTTTGCAGTTCTGGTTTTCCCTAACCGTGGCACGATCGCAAAGCCAGCACTACTAATGCCAACCAAGGTTCCCGTACCCCAAAACGCATTTAATCGAGTCGTCTCGGACACCGACATCTTGAACACTTGCCCACCATACGATTCCATCACTGCGTCTTGCATGAATAAGCTAATCGTCATCAAGAGCAAGAAAGAGAAAAATAATCCCGTTTGTGGAGAAGCGGTTAACACGCGGACTGCGCGACCCAATGTAATTTGATCTTCGCGATCGTTGTCTTGCGATCGCGTTGCAAAGTGCGAATACTTTTTCTCAACTCCCAACGTTGCTAAGATACAAAGCCCGCAAACAATGCCTGGAATGATCACAAATAAGCGATCGACGGCTGGACGCAACTGTTCGAGTGGAATACTGCCTTCAGTCGGCAACAATCGAGAACTCAGAATTGCACCCAAGACAATTCCAACCATCAACATTGACCAAACGACCCCGACGAGTCTCGATCGATTGTCTTCCTCGGACACATCGACCAGCAAGGCGGCAAAAGGCGTGGAGCCTGCACTCAACGTCAATCCATACAGTGCAAACACTAATCCCAACACGACAAGCCACATCTGAGTCGGCGCTGCCCATCCTACAGATTGCAAGCTCGCGCCCAATTGCCACATGACTTGAACCGCGAGAAATGCCGCGATCGCAAACAATACCGAAGCAATCCAAACGTAGCCTGTGCGGTGATAGCCTGCAATTGGCTTTGCATCAGACAATTGCCCAAACCATAATCGCGCCGGAGCCATGAATTGATGAACTGCGATCGCGCTGGCTGCAAGGGTTGCTGGAATTGCCAGTTCTTTAATCATGACGCGGTTCAAAACCCCCAAGGTTAGCACTGACATCATGCCGAGTCCCATCTGGTACAACCCAAGTTGAAACATCGTGAAAAGCTTGATTTTAGAAGGTGTTTTTACCGCTTCCATAACAAAATCTAACACTGCGAATTGATATTCATTAGCTTACGGTAGTCGCTAGGTCGTTCTAAAGGCGAATGTCAGAATTGAAATCAATTATTAAACTTAAAATAACGTTACAAACGCAAAGTGAGATCTGCATGGAAACATTGATGACGCTCGGCAAAACGGATTTGAAGGTTCCACCCCTCTGTATTGGAACTTGGGCGTGGGGCGATTCGTTGTTCTGGAGCTTTGGCAAAGAGTATGGAGAAGCAGATCTAAAACAGGCATTTGATCGTGCGATCGCTGCGGGTGCAACGTTTTTTGATACGGCTGAAATTTACGGATTGGGAAAATCTGAGCAGTTTATCGGTCAGTTTATGCGGCAGAATCCGCAGCCGATTCAAATTGCCACCAAGTATATGCCCCTGCCGTGGCGCTTCAATGCGGATGCGGTGCATGATGCGGTGACAGCAAGTTTGCAGCGTTTGGGCGTAGATTCGATCGCGCTGTATCAAGTGCATATGCCGTTTGACTTTTTTATGAGTAAAAAAACGCTGATGGAAGCGTTAGCAGTAGAAGTCGATCGCGGACGGATTCAAGCGATCGGCGTGAGCAATTATTCAGCAGATCAGATGCGAGAGGCACAGGGGTATCTTGCAGCGAAGGGAGTGCCGCTTGCTGTGAATCAAGTACGATATTCGCTGCTGAATCGCGAGATTGAGGCAAATGGGATTTTTGACACGGCGAAAGAGTTAGGCGTAACAATTTTGGCGTATAGTCCACTCGCCCAAGGGTTACTGACTGGCAAATATAAGCCGGAGAATTCAGATACAGTGACAGGCGCGAGAAAGCTTGATCCAAAATTTAGTCGGCAGGGGTTAGAGAAACTGATGCCTGTGATTGAGCAGTTAACGGAGATTGGGAAAAAGTACGATCGCACTCCGGCTCAGGTGGCGTTGAATTGGTTGATTGCTCAGGGCAATGTAATTCCGATTCCGGGAGCAAAAACGGCAAGTCAGGCAGAACAAAATGCAGGAGCAATGGGCTGGACGATGGAACCGGAAGAGTTGACGAAATTGGATGTGCTAACAAGAAGCTATCGTAAGTAAGAGCAATCCGGAAATGGCTAGAAATTATGAGAATTCTAGCCATCTCTAAAAGGATCTTTTTATACCTTCAAAATATCTTCTTAGGCGTTATGGTCTAACCAAGCTGTCAAATCCTCGATCTGGGTGAAGTCTAACAAGGCTTCGCCTAACGCTTCCAATTGCTCGATCGACAATGCTTCAACTTGAGCAGTGAGTTCTGGTGAAGGAGCACCAACTCGACGAGTGAGTTGTTTTAAGATCAGCGATCGCTCCCGCTGTTCTCCTTCTCGTAAAATCTCCTGATACCAGGGTGACTCTCGCAGTACTGCCATATCCCACCTCATGATTTGCCGCACAACTTCACTACTCATCACAAAACTAGCAAAAAATGCCAGCAGTGATTCCAATTCTACTAATTGCTCGTCCCTGCGCAATTGATTTAAGGCACGTTGTACCACAGTCGTCTCTCCACCATTCTTCAGCACGGGGACAAACGGCAAAAGTGCGTTCAACGATTGCTCAAATACGATCGTCGCTTCGACTTCCCATAGGTTAATCACGTGGTAATCTTGCCGCACCGCTAGCCCCATGAAATTTGATTCGTAGCGATTGAGAATCGTGACTGTAGATGCGGGGGGCAAGATGTTGATTAAGACTGGATAGGTCGGGAGGCTGTACTTCTCTTCAGCTAGAGCTGCATACGCTCGCATTCGCACGGGCAACTTGTCGTTGTAGCGCAACTGCAACTCATTGAGAATTAGAAACTCTCCCTGCGTGGGACTGTAAGCTTTTACCAAAACATCGTTTTCTCGACTGACCCACTGAAAGTCAGATCCGAGGATTCCTTGAGCAATCACATCGGGTTGCTGAGTTACCCATTGCACCCAGGCAGTCGGTGCCAGACTAATGAGACGTTTACTACCAATATCAGCTTTTTTGACCACAGACTATCGTTGAGAAGTAGTTCAAATAGCCTACCATCTTTTGATTGAAGTCGTAGATTTTGCCGAATGAGTGGGTGAATTCAATCTCAAAAAGTCGGATTCTTTGAGAAAAATCCGACTTCTACTCGATTACGCTCGATTGCCCAACAGCTTGTCTCGCAAGTGTTTGATCTTGTCGCGATATTTTGCTGCTTCCTCAAACTCCATCTTTTTCGCTGCTTCCTTCATCTGCACCTCAAGCTGAGTAATCAGCGTCGGAATATCTTCTAAAGGAATCTCATCTGCTTGCTCGTAGACTTGATCCAACTCTTGAGCATTCAAACGGCGCGATACTTCCAGAAATGCCAAAATCGAATTGTTCGATTTCTTGATGATCGGCTTCGGAACAATGCCATGTTTTTCGTTATATTCCATCTGGATAGCTCGTCGTCGCTCCGTTTCGCTAATCGCACCTGCCATGCTATCGGTTAAATTATCCGCATACAGAATGGCTTTTCCTTCTACATGTCGAGCAGCACGTCCCATCGTTTGAATCAGCGATCGCTTTGCCCGCAAGAATCCTTCTTTATCCGCATCCAAAATCGCGACGAGTGAAACTTCTGGTAAATCCAATCCTTCCCGCAATAAGTTGACCCCGATCAGCACATCGAATGTGCCTTCTCGCAGGTCTTGCAGAATTTCGATCCGTTCGATCGACGTAATCTCCGAATGCAAATATCTAACTCGAATGCCGCGCTCTTGGAAATACTCGGTCAAATCTTCTGCCATTCGCTTCGTCAGCGTCGTGATTAGCGTGCGTTCTCGTTTTTCAACTCGAATTTTGATCTCATGCAGTAGATCATCGACCTGCCCTTGAGTCGGGCGAACAAAGACCTCAGGATCAAGCACACCCGTCGGTCGAATCACTTGTTCAACCACACGATCTTCTGAAATTTCGAGTTCCCAATCGCCCGGAGTCGCAGAAATGAACACACACTGATTCACCTTTGCCCAAAACTCCTCTGCTTTCAATGGGCGATTATCTGCCGCACTCGGCAGTCGGAATCCGTGATCGATTAGCACTTTCTTCCGCGCTTGGTCGCCGTTGTACATGCCTCGAATTTGCGGAATGGTCACGTGAGATTCATCGATCGCAAGTAACCAATCATCCGGAAAGTAGTTCAGCAAACATTCCGGCGGATCGCCAGGATTGCGTCCTGCTAAATGTCTCGAATAGTTTTCAACTCCATTGCAAAATCCCACCTCTCGCAAAACTTCCAAATCGTAGCGCGTGCGTTGTTCTAAGCGTTGAGCTTCTAGTAATTTTCCTTCAGTCTCAAGCTCAACTAAACGCTGTTTTAGCTCTAGCTCAATGTCATCGCAAGCTTGCTGTAATCGATCTTCGGGTGTGACAAAGTGACGAGCCGGATAAATACTCACTGCGTCCATACTTTGCAAAGTCGCACCTGTTACCGGATCGATATAGCGAATCGCATCGATTTCATCGCCGAAAAATTCGACTCGAATAATGCGATCTTCGTAAGCTGGTCCAATTTCTAGAACATCCCCTTTGACTCGGAATTTGCCCCGACCCAGATCGAGATCATTGCGAGAATATTGCACAGACGCGAGATCCCGTAAGACTTGCCGTTGATTGATCTCTTCTCCAACTCGCAATGGAATCGACGCATTCAAGTATTCCGAAGCAATCCCTAACCCGTAAATACAGCTAATTGAAGCCACTACAATTACATCGCGACGTTCAAACAGCGATCGCGTTGCCGAGTGCCGCAACATATCAATTTCTTCGTTAATCGAAGCGGTTTTCTCAATGTAAGTATCGCTGACCGGAATATAAGCTTCAGGCTGATAGTAATCGTAATAGCTGATGAAATACTCAACTGCATTATTTGGAAAGAATTCGCGCAATTCATTACACAGTTGGGCTGCCAGCGTCTTGTTGTGAGCTAAGAGTAAGGTCGGTTTGCCAATTTTCTCGATCGTTCTCGCAATCGTGTGCGTTTTTCCGGTTCCAGTCGCGCCGAGCAGAGTTTGATAACGATTGCCTGCCTGAATACTTTTGACCAGTTGTGCGATCGCTTTGGGCTGGTCGCCAGTCGGCTCAAAGGGAGTGTGAATGTTAAATTCTGGCATTGTGAATTCACTGGGGTTCTATTCAATTTTAGCGGTTTCTTTTCCGGCAGTGGCGGCACCTCTCTATCGATCGAGGGAGAAATTGATCACGCAACAATCCAACTCTAGCCAGACTCAAAAATTAAGAAAAATCGTTAAATTCGATACATATCGATAGCGCTATCGACTGATTTATCAACAAATTTCTAAGGAGAATGATCATGAGTTTAGAAGAAAGAGCGAAGGCAGCTGCGAAGAACGTTGAAGGTAAAGTTCAAGAAGCTGTAGGCAACATCACCAACGACCCAGCCGACAAGATGGAAGGCAAAGCGAAACAAGCCGAAGCTGGCGCGCGCAACGCTAAAGAAGATGTGAAAGACGCAGCGAAAGATGTTGTTGACCGTGCATAGTCGCTCTTAATTTTCACTTCAACTTGATCAAGAGATGCCTGAGCTGGGCATCTCTTTTTTACGAAAAACCGACATTTTGAAAAAACGTAGCTTAATTTACATTTAGTTTCCGCTTAAAGTCAGATTGTTAGAATAAGTTAGATCTATGTCTAATTGTTAAGAAATTGTGATTGAGAAAGACGATCGAGCGTAATCTGACGATGAAGACACGATCCCGCAGACCGCCTAATTTTTGTTAATTTATAGGCATGTTTATTACTGCTGATCTCCTGCTCAATTATCAACGCTGTAGTCGTCGAGCATTCCTCGATCGATATGGAGATGCTGAGCAAAAAGATCCGCCCAATGATTATCTGCTGAAACTGATTCAAGACAGTGCAGAAAATCGCCGACAAGTCCTCGCAACCGAAGATCAAGAACATCGCCAACCGACTTATAAAAGTGGAGATTGGCAAAAAGGTGCGGAAGAAACCTTGAAGTTGATGCGGGCGGGTGTGGAAAGAATTTATCAGCCGATTCTGCTAGCAGAAGAAGGAAATGTAACGCTGGTTGCGAATCCAGATTTATTAGTCAAACGACCGGGACAATCCATTTTTGGCGATTGGATTTATGTTCCGACTGAGATCAAACTCAGCAAGCGTCCGAAGCAGGAATATCAAATTATCGTGGCGTACTTTGTGAAGGTGCTGGCTGCGGTGCAAGGAGCTTGGGTCGAGGAAGCTTGGTTGATTTTGAAAGAACGGGGCGCGTTTGCGGTGGATTTGTGGGAAATCATTCCGCGAATGGAAACGATTCTGACCAGTTGTATTGAAGCGGTGACAGGCGAAGAAGAACCGGAAGTGTTTATTTCTCGCAGTCGATGTAGTTTATGCCATTGGTTCAGTCATTGTTATGCGATCGCCAAATCCGACAATCATTTATCGCTGCTTCCCGGTGTGACTCAATCGCGTTATGCCCAATTACAAGCGTTAAATATTACGACCTTAGAAGCCCTAGCTGAAATTCCTGCAAATCAGTTAGAACCGTTACCTGGATTTGGCAGCGAGACAGCGCGCAAGTTGGTCAGACAAGCGCGAGCAACTTTGCAGAATGTGGCGCTCTTAGGTGAAAGTTTAGCCGCACATACGGTAGGAAAACGACCGTTTGTGATGCCGACGATTCCCACGGCTGCGATCGAGCTTTATTTTGATATCGAAGCTGAGCCAAGTTTGAATCTGGTGTACTTGCATGGCGTGTTGGTCGTCGATCGTCTCCAGCAGACGGAAACGTTCCATCCCCTGCTTGCAGAGAAACCAGAAGAAGAAGCGATAGTGTGGCAAAAATTGTTGGATTTAATGTGGGCGTATCCGAATGCGCCCATTTTTCATTTTTGCCCCTATGAAGTGCAGACGATGGAGCGATTGGGTAAGGTCTTTGAGACACCTGATGAGTTGGTTAAACCGTTGCTGACGCGATTCATCGATTTGCATGACTACGTTACTCAAACCGTGACGCTTCCGGTTGAGAGCTATGCGCTGAAACATATTGCGCGATGGGTTGGCTTTGATTGGCGCGATTCGACGGCAAATGGGGCACAGTCGATCTATTGGTATGCTCAATGGTTAGCAACGAGCGATCGCAGTTATTTAGACTCGATCGTGATCTACAACGAAGATGATTGTCGGGCAACCTATCACGTTAAAGAATGGCTGGTCGGATTTTTAGAAGCAGCAACTTTGGCAGATGATTTAGGCTACGCGGTTTAGCTATGAATTGAGCCCGACCGAAATCGTGTCATGGCGATCACCCTGAAGCAAGAGGTGCGATCGCTTGAGGATGAATAGCATCGATCGCGAACACTATTGAGGGATTCCTCATGTCAGATACCAGCGTGAAAAAAGTCGATGCTCAGTTCTCCCCCAGCGGTGAAATGGGACAAAAATATCTTGCCTCTGGAAAAAGTCTTTCGATGCGCTTATGGGAAAATGAGCCGCCTGCCGATGCAAAGCCTGCGACTCAGCGAGACTACGAAACAGTTGGCTATGTGATCCAGGGGAAAGCAGAGTTACAGCTTGAAGGGCAAATGGTGCTTTTAGAGCCAGGAAATTCTTGGGTTGTGCCGAAAGGAGCGATGCATAGCTACAAGATTTTGGAACCGTTTACTGCGATCGAAGCGACCAGTCCGCCTGCCCAAGTTCATGGGCGCGATGCGTAAAATCTGAATCTACTGTCGATAGTGAGAGGGAGACGTGACCTGCGATCGCGCTCCCTCCCTTTACAGCTAGACTCAACCTTCCGGTAGTGAAAACTACAACGTTCCTCCACGATCGCGCTTTACGCTGCCTAAAAATGCGATCGTGGAGTTTTCAATGCAAAGCCATTATCCAGTCATTATTGTTGGCGGAGGGCAATCAGGCTTATCGATGAGCTATTGCCTGAAGCAGAAGAATATTGAACATCTGATTTTTGAGAAACATACGATCGCTCATGCATGGCAGGCAAAACGCTGGGATACTTTTTGCTTGGTGACTCCAAACTGGCAATGTCAGCTTCCGGGCTTTCCTTATGCAGGTGATGATCCGCGCGGATTTATGCAAAAAGATGCGATCGTCGATTACATCAAGAGCTATGCTGCCTCATTCGATCCACCGATTCGAGAAGGCGTTGAAGTCTTGAAGGTTGCTAAAAATGATGACGATCGATTTGAGCTAACTACTTCGGCTGGCAATTACACAGCCGATCAAGTTGTCATCGCCGCGGGAAGCTACCATCAGCCGAAAATTCCACGTCTTTCTGAACGATTTCCGTCAGCGATCGTCCAGATCCATGCATCTGAATACAAAAGTCCAGACTTTTTGCCTGATCGAATTCTAGTCGTAGGAACTGGACAATCCGGCTGTCAAATTGCTGAAGATTTGCATCTTGCAGGTAAAAAAGTCCATCTTGCTGTCGGAAGTGCTCCGCGATCGCCTCGGCTGTATCGCGGTAAAGATATCGTAGATTGGTTAGATCAAATGGGGTACTACGATCTCTCGATCAACGATCATCCTCAAAAAGAATCGGTCAGAAGTAAAGCAAATCACTATGTCACAGGTCGCGATGGCGGACGAGAAATTGACTTGCGGCACTTTGCCCGAGAAGGAATGAAGCTCTATGGCAGATTGAAAGATGTCAATGGCAGCACGATCGAGTTTGAGAACAATCTCAAACAGAACCTAGATCATGCCGATGCAGTTGCCGAAAGTATTAAGCGAACCGTTGATCAATTCATTGAAAAGAACCAGATTGGTGCTCCAATCGAGCCACCTTACCAACCTGTATGGGAGCCAGACTCAGAAGAGTTAACGCTGAATGCTGCTGACATTGAAGCGATCGTGTGGTGTACCGGATATCAATCTGATTTTCGCTGGGTGGAAGTTCCAGTGTTTGATGGCAAAGGCTATCCAGGACATGAGCGCGGCGTAACGCAGATTTGGGGCTTGTACTTCCTCGGCTTACCTTGGCTCTATACCTGGGGTTCTGGACGATTCTCAGGAATTGCCAGAGATGCTCAGTATCTTGCAGATTATATTGCTGCAAGAAAGAAAGTCTCACAAGATAGTGCTTGGAGTGTTGTGAATGAGTTTTTACTCGGATCATGACCTGTTGATTTAGATAGGTCAGTTTTTGGGTTTTGCTAGCTGTGTAACCCTTCGATCAAGCTCCCTAGTTTTATGATCAGTGTTCTAGTTCTAGTAGCCAGCACTACAAAAGTTAGTAACCAATCCCCACTAATCTTGCAGCAAGCTCATCTATCAAATTTAAGGAGATCGCTATGCCAGAGGTTACAGCTCCCGCATATCAAACTGGCGATTTCTTTGTAGACTACGAAGAAAAAGTTTTTCCAGATGTCAAAGCGGAACCTGGCGAGAAAGCTTTAGTCACGTTTCACACCGTTGCTTTTGAAGGCTCGATCGGGTTTGTCAACTTGCTTCAAGCTACCCGATTACTCAGAAAAGGCTTTGAAACTTCGATTTTGCTCTATGGACCTGGTGTAACTTTGGGGGTACAACGCGGCTTCCCGAAACTCGGAGATTCTGCTTTTCCGGGACACCAGAACTTCAATGATCAACTGAGCAAATTCATGGCAGAAGGCGGCAAAGTTTATGCCTGTCGCTTTGCATTGCAAGCGCTCTATGGTCATGGTGAACCTTCTTTAATTCCAGGCATTCGACCAATTAATCCATTGGATGTCTTGGATCTCGTTCTGATGCATCGCAAAGATGGTGCATTTATCCTCGATACCTGGACACTTTAAAAGCTCCGAAAATCTCCGATTGCAAGTCTAATTTTCACTTACCTCTCCCACAATGACAGATGCTCACATTGTTCGAGCGGCAGCCGTACAAATTAGTCCAGTCCTGTTTAGCCGTGATGGGACAACCGAGAAGGTTTTAGACGCGATCGCGTCCGCTGCCAAATCAGGCGCGCAGCTCGTTGTCTTTCCAGAAACCTTGATTCCGTACTATCCTTACTTCTCGTTCATTCAGCCTCCAGTGCTAATGGGCAAAGAACACATGCGGCTGTACGAAGAAGCTGTGATTGTTCCTAGTCCAGTCACAGATGCGATCGCTCGTGCTGCTCGATCGTATGGTGTCGTTGTCGTTGTGGGAGTGAACGAGCGAGACAACGGATCGCTCTATAACACTCAGCTTGTTTTTGATGCGAATGGAACCTTGGTTTTGAAGCGCCGCAAAATTACGCCAACTTACCATGAGCGCATGGTTTGGGGACAGGGAGACGGTGCGGGACTAAAAGCGATCGACACTGCGATCGGGAAGCTTGGAGTGCTTGCCTGTTGGGAGCATTACAATCCACTTGCTCGCTATGCCTTGATGGCACAGCATGAGCAAATTCATTGTTCACAGTTTCCAGGCTCAATGGTTGGGCAAATTTTTACGGATCAAATCGAAGTTACCATTCGCCATCATGCCTTAGAAGCAGGCTGCTTTGTTGTGAATGCGACAGGTTGGCTCTCGCCTGAGCAAGTTGCACAAATTACGAGCGATGAGAAGCTTCAGAAGGTTCTAACAGGTGGTTGTAATACCGCAATTATTAGTCCCGAAGGTAATCATCTTTGTCCACCGATTTTAGAAGGAGAAGGAATTGCGATCGCGGATCTCGATTTCTCGCTGATTACGAAGCGCAAGCGTATGATGGATTCTGTGGGGCATTATGCTCGTCCTGATCTCCTTCAGTTGCAGGCAAATTTTGATACTCAAACGGTGCTAAAGGAGTCGCTCGAAGTGCAGCCAGCAGAACAGTTTTTAATCCCTAACCTCAATGAATAAGCAACAACTCATTACGGACTTACAATCACATGGATTGAAGCTGATTGACTCTCAAATCGGTGCATCAGGGCGACAAGGTGGAGCAGGACCTTCAGATCACAAAGCAGTGACGATCGAAGGAACAACCATTATGGTTCCGATTTACAATACACCTGCTGCAAGTTCTCCCTATAGCACTAATCAAACGGCTCAAGTTTTAGAACTAAATGGAGAAGCGATCGCCCCGATTAGTTTTCCTAAGCAACCCAAGTTCTACAACCTCACCACAGAAGACGGGATTCCTTACTGGAAGATTGCGTTACTTCATAGTCACGATGTCCTTGCAACCACAGTTTTGCAGACCTGTATGCGATACAGCGATGCGGCTAAAGCTTGTCAGTTTTGCGCGATCGGGCAATCTTTAGCGGCAGGGAAAACTATTGCTCGTAAAACGCCAGCGCAACTTGCAGAAGTTGCAGAAGCGGCAGTTCGGCTCGATCACGTGAAACACATGGTGATGACGACCGGAACACCAAATACGAGCGATCGCGGTTCAGCTTACCTGACAGAATGTGCAGCCGCCATCAAAGCAAAAGTAAATCTTCCCATTCAAGCTCAATGTGAGCCACCGGATGATTTTGCTTGGTTCGATCGGATGAAAACGGCTGGAGTGGATAGCTTAGGAATGCACTTAGAAGCGGCTGATCCAGAAGTGCGAGCAAAAATCATGCCGGGCAAAGCTTCTGTGCCACTAGATTACTATTACAAAGCTTTTGAGGCATCTGTTAAAGTGTTTGGCCGGGGTCAAGTTAGCACTTACTTGCTTGCAGGACTCGGTGATAGCTTAGAGACTTTGATTGAAATGTGCGATCGCTTAATTCGTCTTGGTGTTTATCCGTTTGTTGTGCCGTTTGTTCCGATTACAGGCACGCCTTTAGAAGGACATGCTGCTCCAGATCGTGACTTTATGCTGGCTTTGTATCAGCAAGTTGGAGCAATGATCCAGCAATCAGACTTCTCTGCAACTGAGATGAAAGCAGGCTGTGCAAAATGTGGAGCTTGCTCTGCTTTATCCAATTTTGAGTCTTAGGGGAATAGTTTGTTAATCGTGTACCAGAAAACATTTTTTCGCTGCGTTGCGATTCCGCCCTCGATTAAAATCGGGGCTAACAAAACGAAGTCCACTAAAGGGACTAAAACAGCCAGCCTGAGAGTGTTCCAGTCCCTTCAGTGGACTTTTCTCTATTAGCCCCGATTTTAATCGAGGGCGAGGCAGAATCGGAGCTTAGGGACTTTATTAACCGCAAGTTCCTAGCTATCAAATTTTGAGTCTTAGCTGTCGAATTTTGAATCCTAACCTATGTCCTATCAGTTTAAACTTGCTCAATCCGCGAGAGAAGTTCAAGCTTACTTCGATCTGCGTCGATTAATTTTTACAGAAGAACAACAGCTATTTGAAGATGATGTAGACGAACTTGATCGAATTTCCTATCCGATTATTGCCGTTGATCAGGCTCAAGTTGTCGGTGTTGTGAGAATCTACGAAATCGAACCTGGCATCTGGTACGGTGGCAGATTAGGCACGCATCCAGACTATCGAAAAGGCTGGCAGATTGGCAAAGGTCTCATCTACAAAGCAGTTACCACTGCAAATACTTGGGGCTGTCAGCAATTCTTAGCCACCGTTCAGCTTCAAAATGTGCGATTCTTTCAAAGATTACATTGGCGATCGCAAAAAGAACTGATGATCTGCGATCGACCTCACCATTTGATGGAAGCTGACCTCGATTTCTATCCGCCCGGAACTGAACCGCGCCCAATTCTTGAGGTTCGGGAGGCATCTTGATGCTGTCATCTCTGGCTGACCAACTTCATCGCTCTTTGGGGTTGCTGCAAAAGCAAGATATTCAAACTGCGGCGAATGCGTTGAAATCTGACTGGAGCAATGCAAAAATTCGATTAGGGGATGATTGCGCAGCAATTCGCGATCGCGATGGCTATCTTCTCTTTGCGGCTGAGGGAATGTTGCCGCAATTTGTCGAGCAGGAGCCTTGGTTTGCGGGCTGGTCGGCAGTCATGGTGAATGTGAGTGATATCTATGCCATGGGAGGAACCCCGATCGCGGTTGTCGATACGATTTGGAGCAAAACTGGGCAGAATACGGACGCAATCTGGGAAGGAATGAGAGCTGCATCTGCGGCTTACAATGTCCCCATTGTTGGCGGACACACAAACTGCCATAGTTCTTATACAGCATTATCTGTCGCAATTCTGGGACGCGCAAATCGTGTGATTACTAGCTTTGATGCTCAACCTGGAGATTTATTATTAGTTGCTACTGATCTTCGAGGTCAACCTTATCCCAACTATCCCTTCTGGAATGCTGCAACTAATGCCGATCCAGCTCAACTGCGAAAGAATCTGTCGATTTTGCCAAAGCTCGCTGAAGCCGAACTTTGTAAGGCAGGCAAAGATATTAGTATGGGCGGCATTATTGGAACGCTGATCATGCTGCTAGAGACTTCTAACTGTGGAGCGATTCTCAATCTTGAACAAGTTCCCTGCCCGAATGAACTCGCATTGCATGAGTGGTTAGTGCATTTTCCAAGCTATGGCTTTTTATTGAGTATTGCGCCTCCTCTCGTTCAGCAGGTGCAAGCTTTATTTCGAGAACAGGATTTAGTCTGTGAAGTTGTTGGAGAGATTCAGGCGAATCCGCAGTTGATTCTACGATCGTATGGTGAATCGATCGAATTCTGGGATCTCTCTAAGCAGGGACTGACAGGGTTTGCACCATGAAAATCGCACTCCTGACTTACTCAACCAAACCGCGAGGAAGTGTCATTCATACCTTAGAGCTTGCAGAAGCTTTGCATGATTTAGGACATTCTGTTTGTGTGTTTGCGCTGGATAAAGATGGCAAGGGATTTGATTATCCGCTCTCTTGCCAGGTGCAATTGATTCCAGCCCGTCCTGCTCCATCGGAAATTGACCAACTGATTGCTCAACGGATTCAAGAATTTGTCAATTACTTCAATCAGTTTCCGCAACAGTTTGACTGCTACCATGCTCAGGATTGTTTGAGCGCAAATGCGCTAGCAATTTTGCGAGAACAAGGATATATCCCGCATTTTGTTCGCACGGTGCATCATATTGAAGACTATCAAAGTATTTATTTGCAACAGTGTCAGGATCGATCGATTCGAGAAGCTTCTCTGTGCTTTTGTGTCAGTGATCGCTGGAAGTCTGAACTTCAAGAACAGTATCAAATCAATGCTCCACGTGTGATCAATGGCGTAAACCTCAAACGATTTTCGGCTCAAAATCATTTCCTTGATTTTTCAGGTCATCCCATCTATCTGACCGTTGGCGGCATTGAACCCCGAAAAAACTCGATCCGTCTCTTGCAAGCTTTTCAGCAAGTGCGTACCCAATTTCCCAAAGCGCAATTGGTGATTGCAGGGGGAGCGACTTTATTTGACTATCAAGCGTATCGCGATGAATTTTTTGCGATCGCCGAATCTCTCAATCTAAAACACTCACTGGTGCTACTTGGCGTAGTTGCTGATGCTGACCTACCCAAGCTTTACCAAAGTGCCGATGTCTTTGTATTTCCATCTGTAAAAGAAGGTTGGGGCTTAGTCATTTTAGAAGCGATCGCTAGTAAAATTCCTGTAATTACTTCCAAACAGCCGCCGTTTACTGAATTTCTCAACGAAACGCAAGCGCTACTCGTTGATCCTTACTCAGTTGATGCGATTGCCTCAGCAATGTGTTCCGTGTTTGATTCTGCCGATTCTCTAGTCGCTCAGAGCCAATCGGTTCTCTCCCAATACACTTGGAAAATTTCCGCTCAGCAACATATTCACCACTACCAAACTTTACTTTATGCCTGAAATCCGGTTTCAAATCCGTTGGTCTGACGGAACACAAGATTCTTGCTATTCTCCCTCGCTGATTGTTAAAGAGTACTTTAGTCCCAACACAGATTACGCGCTAGACGATTTTGTTGAGCGATCGCGAACTGCCTTAAATATTGCCAGCGATCGCGTTAAAGCAAAATACGGACGACCCTGCGGGCTTGCACTCGGTCAACTGCAAGAAATTGAGGAAAAATCAAAACAGTATGCTCAGATTCCTAATGCAAAAGTCCGTGTGATTGGATTTATTGAATAGCCAGTTAACACATCCAGAAGCATTGGATTTGAGCAAGTTGGACAATTACTCAAGTCCATGACTTTTGCCAATCACCCAACTGCGGCGGAAAAATCGCGCCAAACTCGATTCTTCCAACGATAGATAAATCGGACGACCATGTGGACAAGTCCGCGGATTTCGAGTGCGCTGCCAGCGATCGATTAAACTCTGCATTTCCTCAAGCGACAATGGCACTCCATTCCGAATCGCACTTCGGCAAGCAACTGCCACCTGTGCCGCCTGCAAATCTCCCCCCAAACTCAATTCAATCAATGCATCGGCACAATCCTCGCGTTGAGCGAGTAACTCAGGAGCCGATCGGACTGCCCACAATTGCTCTCCAAACGGATCAACTTCAATCCCAATCCGCTCAAGCTGTTCGATTTGAGAGCTAGAAAGCTGATTTAGAACAATGGCCGGGTCGAGTGGAATGAGTTGCCAGCGATCGCTAATTTCTTCAAACAACACGCGCTCATGGGCAATATGCTGTTCGATTAACCACATACCTGAAGCATGTTCTGCCAAAATATATCGATTGTGAACTTGAGTCAGTGCTTTCAGCGGAGAAAGGGGAGCAGGTTCGGGACGGATTTCACGTGATACATGATAGCCCGCATCAGATTCAGCCGCTTTGATCAACTGGCTCGCTTGAGCCGTATAAAGACTATCGGGAACCGTATCAGGATGAATGCGGAGCGCTTGAGCGATCGCACTTTTTACCCGCTCCTTCCACTCATCCAGGTTGTGTACATATACTTCAGCTTTCGCAGGGTGGCGATTCCAATCGATATGTTCAGGATTAAGGTGCAGATGAACTAAGCAAATCGGATGCCGATCGCGAGGTAACGTTCGCCGAAATGCGCCTAAAATCGTTTGTTCCAGATCTGAAAATTTTACAAATCGCCCATTGATCGCAACTCTTACCCAGTCTGGGCGATGTCGATGAGCGCGGTCGGGCAATCCCAAGACTACAGAAATTCCAGGCGATTGCAGTTCTGTTAAATCCTCGATTCGCACATCTTTCAACAATTGCGGAAGCAGATCTTTCGCAGAGTGACCGCCCCAGAGATTAAACCATACGCGATCGTTTTGATAAACCTGCCAGGTGATAAGCGGATGAGCTAAAGCAATTTGATAAATCGTTTGTTGAATTGCTTTTAACTGCTGTGAAATAGATGGCAGTCCTTCCCGTCTCGCTTCCCAGATTTCAAATAAGCGATCGACAATAACAATCGTTCCGGGTGCGATCGCACCCGATTCGATTTGATTCGCTTCTCCCTCAGCGCTATAGATCACACGCCATCCCGGTTCTGAAGCAGTGCGGCTGAGGATTTCTAGATTAGAGAGTTGAGCCAGACTGTGTAATGCTTCGCCTCGAAATCCTAGACTATGAATTTGCCAGAGATCGGCGCGATCGCGAATTTTACTGGTGCTATGCGGCTGTGCAGCTTGGCGCAAGTTCTCCAAAGTCATGCCTGCCCCATTGTCTGCAACTCGTACTCGCCACTGGTCTGCCCAAATGGAAACAGTAATGCGAGTCGCTCCAGCATCAATAGCATTTTCCACGAGTTCACGAACAACTGCGGCAAGAGAGTCGATCACTTCTCCAGCGGCGATGAGGTGAATTACGTCGATCGGTAGCGGTTGAATCTGCTGTCCCATTCCTTCAGTTTACAGAAATCAAAAAGGGGATTGGAGGAATGAAAATCACAATCGCCCGAAGTTCTATCTCATTCGCCTTCAGATCCGGTCTGATGGATGGATTCGCTCAGGCAAAGCAAACAACTCTCTTCTGATGCGCTGTGAAAAAATGGTGTCTAGAAAAGAAAAAAGCCATTGCTGGAATCTCTTCAGCAATGGCAAGGGTTGGATTTTGTTTGATCAATTAGCCAACTGTAGTTAGCTCGGGAGCTGATGCAACCTTACTAGGAGCCGGAATCAGAGAGAAATCAACAGCCGGATGCGGATCAAGTCCAGTCACAGCATTGTGATACCGTTCCGCGATCGCATTGATAATCGGAGAATCCCCATACACGGTTTTCTCAACCGATTTCACAGGTGTAACCTCGCTCAAGGTTCCAACGATTCCGACTTCATCAGCGATGATCAACTCGGTACGCTCGATTGGGCGACGCTCAAACGGGATGCCCATCGATTGACATAGGCTTTCAATGATATCAACAGTGATGCTCTCTAGCGCACCTTCCCACGCTGGAGGTGTGAAAACTTTGCCATCTCGCACGACCAGAACACAAGTTTGTAGGGTTTCAGCGACTCGTCCTGATTCGTTGAGGATAATCATGTCGGAATATCCGCGATCGCGTCCTTCGATCTTGACGAAGCGAGCGATCTGATAATTTGTGCTGGTTTTCACGCGTGCAGGCAGCGCTAAATCTGACCCGCGCTTCCAAGGCGTAACCCCCAAATTCATAGGAGCAGGGCGGGTCATGGGAGTTTGATATGCGGTGAGAACGAGATTGCTCGTACTGCCTTCGCCCCAGAAGCCTTCATCGCCGTATAGAGTGGCTCTGACCCACATATTGCGATCGGGTCGCCACAGCAGTTTGACCAAATCATGATGCGCCTGCTCGAATTCTTCGTAACTCATCTCGAAAGGGATATAGAGCACTTTGGCAGAGCGAATTAAGCGATCGTAGTGTCTTCGCATTGCCACAATACCGAAACTTCCGTCCGGTTGCCAGTATCCTTTGAGACCTTCAAAAACGTTAAGTCCTCGAAGTATAGCTTCACTCGAAATATGAAAATTGGCTTCTTCCCAAAGGCAAATCTTGCCGCCAAAGTAAACATATTTCGGTTTTTGCAGTTGAGTAACAGAAGGAGGGGGTGAAACCATGAGCTTTAGATGTGAAAGTGAATAGGATAAAGTGGAGGTCAAAAAGTAATTAAGGATTCAGAGTCTCCACTCACTCTTATCGTCAATTATTGGTCTTCTGTCTAGCAATTCTACGGACATCTTCATTGAATCCTTGTATCCCTGCGCGATGTTTAAATTTTGCGCGTGAATGTCTTCGATCAAACGGGGTCGCCAAGAACCAGTATTGTGATTAGGCAATCCATACCATTGTGTGAGATGAATACTCGTTCAATTCCCAAAATTTCGGTCTGGTTAATTCTGACTCTGGCGATCGCAACGGTCTACGCCGGGTTGGCACTGAAAGATGCGTTCTCAGACGCAACCGTAATTCAGGATGATGCGCGAGTGTATTTGATCTGGATGCAGCGATTTCTCGATCCGTCGCTGTTTCTCAATGATCCAATGGCGCAATATTTTCATTCGGTTACCCCTTGGGGGTTGGGCACGCTGTATTGGCTCGCATCACAGCTTGGAATTACGCCGATCGTATTCAGCAAAATTCTACCTATACTGGTCACACTGCTTCTAGGCTGGTATGGCTATCGCTTGACTTTGGTCTTGTTTCCTGTGCCAATGGCTGGATTTCTGAGCAGCGTCATTCTGCTGCAAAGTTGCTGGCAGCGGGATGATCTGGCTTCAGGGTCTCCGCGAGCATTTTGGGCATTGTTGTTAGCTGCATTCCTTTACTATTTTGTAAAACGGGCTTGGATTGCGATCGCGCTAGTTGTGATTGCGATGGGGTTACTGTGCCCGTTAGCTGCTGTGCTGATTTGCATCTGGTTGGGATTGCGAGGACTTTGGGGACTAAAGCGCCGATCGATTCAACGAGCAGAATGGATCATTTTGGGAATTACGATCGCCATGTTACTGCCTTATGTCTTCAGTCAATCGGAGTTTGCGCCAACGGTGAATGCGGCTCAAGCCCGATTGATGCCAGAATTTCAGCCAGGGGGACGCTTGCCATTTTTCTTTCCCAATCCAATGCGGTTTTGGTTTGAGGGAACAGATAGCGGGTTTCAAGTTTCATTCAATCCGGCTGTGATTGGCTTGGGATTGTTGTTACCAGGGCTTGCTAAGTTTCGGATGCCTGAACAGTTAAAGCCTGAATGGGCTGTATTGCCACAATTAGCTGGAGCCGGAATTGTTGGCTTTTTTCTCGCTCATGCTTTGTTTGTGAAATTACACTTTCCTAGCCGATACATCACTCATAGTTGGCGGATTGCAATGGCAGTCAGTGCGGGAATTGTCATTGCGATCGCACTTGAAAAGTTAAAACCACAGCGTTGGCTCTGTGCAATGCTCGTCATCGGGATTGTTGTATTTCCGCATTTTGCTTGGAAAGATTTCCCGTATACCGGGTATGCAGGTGGTAAAAATCCAGAACTGTATGAATTCTTGAAAGTACTGCCAAAGACGACATTAACCGCTTATCTTGGCGAAGATGCAAATAATCTACCTTTACTGTCTCAGCGATCGACTTTAGTTGCTCAAGAATATGCTGTGCCATTTCATCTAGGCTATTATTTACCGATGCGGCAGAAAGCAGTCGATCTGATCAATGCACAGTATAGTGAATCACTAGAGCCTGCAAAAAAAATGATTCGGCAGTATCAAGTCACGCATTGGCTCATTGATGCGAATGCCTTTACGCCGAGCTATTTCGATAGCTATCGTTGGTTTAAGCTGTTTCAGGAAGAGAAACAACAAGCGATCGCAGTTCTAACCTCTGGAAAGGTTCCGGCGCTCTATCGAGTCATACCCAGATGTGCGATAACCACCATTTCAGGCACAACGGTTGTCGATGCCGTTTGCATACTCGCACAAAAATAGATCTTGTAATACTTGTATTATATGTAGTATGCTAGTTGATCTTACGGGCTAAGAGATATGTGATCTCAGCCAAATTTCGATTAGGGACGATCGACCATCGCCGGAGGATGTATGGCTAAATTTTTAGACATTCTCAAATATTTTCGCAACTACTGGAAGATTTCACTGTTTAGTATTGCGATGATGAGTTTGTTCGAGATTATTGACTTATCTGTGCCGTATGCGATCGGGCAAATTTTGAACGTGTTATCTGGACAACCGTTGGATCGAGTTGTACAAGGTGGCGTGAATGCGATCGCTCAACTTGGCAATTTCGAGATGACGCAAACGTTTACACTGACCTCGCTGTTAATTTTGGTCGGGCTAATTTCGGTTGGACGTGCCCCGATTCAACCTTGGTTAGGACCTTGGTTTGCTTGGGATACAGCATTTCGGGCGCGCCGAGATAATGCTGAAGCAGCGTTGAGAAAAGTATTGACGTTGCCGTTAGAATTTTACGACGAAAATAATGCGGGTAGAATTGCGGCTCGTGTTGCGAAAGGACTATCAAATCATACCTGGACTTATCCGGATCTAACGTCTCAGTTATTGCCGAAATTTTTCCGAGTCATTGGGATTTTTGCAGTTATCTGGTTTATTGAGTGGCGAATTGCGCTTCTCTTATTAGTTTCTTTCATCGGCATCTTAGCGTTTAACTTATCGGGATTAAAGCGATTATCCCAACAAGAAGAACGCTTAGATAAATATATGGAAGATACCGAAAGCCGGACTTCTGAGATTATTACCAACATTAAGACCGTTAAAGCGTTTGCGACTGAAACATCAGAACTCAAACGGCAGCAACAAAGACTCGATCGAGAATTCAAAGTCCTCGATTACCGGATTCACAAAGGGTATGTGATTCTTGGAACCTATGAACGCACGATCGTACAATCCTGTGTTTTCTTAGTCTTTGCACTGACTGTATTTGCAACGGCTCAAGGTACAATCTCGCTCGGTCATTTCATTACGACCTTTACAGTCGCGAGTATGGCGTATGCTGAGGTTGAACCGATTAGCCAATTTGCTGAGTTCTTTGCTCGTCGATATGGCTCCATGATTCGCTTCCATGAGTTTATGAAGCTCCCGGTCGGTGTGGATGCGAGTAGTCTTGCTGAGACTCCAGAAGCCGTTCCGCAGTATCAATTTACTGGAAAAGTTGAATTCTCTCATCTGAAGTTCGGGTACAGTGCCGATCGCCCTGTACTCAAAGATATCAATCTACTCATTGAACCGTATCAGACGGTGGCATTAGTCGGTCGATCAGGTTCAGGGAAATCAACGCTAGTAAAACTCTTGTTCCGTTACTTTGAACCGAATCAGGGCAAGATTCTGATTGATGGTCAAGATATCCGACGGTTAGATGTGAGCGGTTACCGGAAACGATTAGCGATCGTTCACCAAGAAGTCGATATTTTCAATGGCACGCTGCTCGATAACCTAATGTATGGCAATCCCAATGCCACGATCGAGCAAGTCCGCGAAGCCTGTAGAATCGCTCAGGCTGAGGACTTTATCAAACAGATGCCTGCGGGATATTCTACGATCGTGGGAGAACGAGGCGTTCGACTCTCAGGGGGACAACGACAGCGAATCGGGATTGCACGGGCGCTGATTGTTGATCCAGATGTGCTGATCTTTGACGAAGCAACATCGAGTTTGGACTATGAATCTGAGCGCTCGATTCAGCTAGCTATGCGATCGATTCTTGGTACGAGAACGTTGATTATCATTGCTCACCGACTGAGTACGGTGCGTGAAGCAGACAAAATTGTGGTGCTAGATCAAGGCAATATTGTTGAGGTCGGTAGCCATGATGAACTGCTCCAGCAAGGCGGATTGTATCAACGTCTGCACTCACTTCAGGAGACGGGTGAATTGCTAGCTTAGTAGCATAGATTGAATGAGGGCAAGAATCTCGCCCTCATTACTATTTCAGGACATTGAAGATTCTGTAATCTGTGTTCTTGATTAATGTGGATAGGCGCAATTAACTTGAAGATAGTTGCTGCGTTTGCGTCTCGCCCCGTATTTTCAATGCGGGTCTAACTGTGCGAAGTGGGTTGAAACCCACTGAAGAAGACGTTACGATTGGCTTGTCAGTCCAGTTTAGTGGACTTCGCAGCGTTAGCCCCGAATTCATTCCGGGGCGGGTGAGCAACGAAGCGAGAGGAACTTTGAACTTGAAAGCTGGTTTTAGGAAGGAATTTTCTATGGCTGAACTCTTAGATATTATTGAATTGGGTCATCCGATCCTGAGACAGAAAGCCCAAGACATCGACAATATTCAAGACGATCGCATTCAAACGCTCATTGATAACTTACTCGTCACGGTTAAACATGCAAATGGGGTTGGCATTGCTGCGCCTCAAGTTGCGGAGTCTTATCAACTCATGATCATCGCCTCGCGCCCAAATTTCCGATATCCGACTGCGCCATCGATGGAGCCGACCCCAATCATTAACCCGCGCATTCTCTCACATTCGACTGAGATGGTGAAAGGGTGGGAAGGATGTTTGAGTGTTCCAGGGATTCGAGGCAATGTTCCGAGATATCAAGCGATCGAGATCGAATTTCTCGATCGCTTTGGCAAGACTCAAAAAATGGAGATGACCGATTTCGTAGCCCGGATTTTTCAACATGAATTCGATCACTTTAACGGGATTGTGTTTGTCGATCGCGTTGAAAGCACCGCAGATCTGATCACCGAGAAGGAATATCAGAAGCTCTTAACGAAATAAGAGATACCGAAATCCGATCGCGAGGAGAAACACTCCGTACAACTTTTTCATTGTTTCTCCACTAATAAAAGGCTGATTGGCAAACAAAGCCCCAAAGTAATTGCCAATTACTAAGCCAACTGCAATCAAAATTGAATATTTAATATTAACGTTGCCCTTTTGGTAATAGACATAAGCCGCTAGAATCCCGATCGGTAAAATTTGTGCAGCAACGGATGTCCCGGTTGCGAATTTCTGCTCCATTCCCATCAGTAGAACCATCGCCGGAACCATAATTGCCCCGCCTCCGATTCCGAACATTCCGCCAGCAACTCCCGCAGCTAAGCCAATCAGCAAAAGCTGAACCCATACGATCGACATAATCTGAAGTCCTCGATAACCTGTCTGGATAGTACAGGATACGCTCATCTGATTTGTTCAAATCTGTCTTCAGGCTTACATTCACCATCCAAAAGGCGATACATCACATAAGCATCAACATATCCAAGTGTTTTGTGATTGAAGGCTTTTGGGAGTGTTCCAACGATCGAGAATCCGAGCTTTTGCCAAAGTGCGATCGCGGCGTGATTCGTACTCACCACAAAATTGAACTGTATCGCCAAGTAGCCCAAATTCTTAGCTTCTTGCAGACAATGTAATCCTATGGCTCGACCAATTCCTCGACCATGACAGGTTGGATCGACCATGAAGCTAGCATTTGCAACATGAGAACCGCGATCGCGTTGATTTGCAACGAGCTTATACATTCCGATAATTTGACCCTCTTCTTCTGCAACGTAAGAGAGGACTCCTGCTCCAAACCAGTATAAAAACGCATCGTCACGACTTGTATTTGAGTCAAAAACGTATGTATCTCCTGGCTCAATAACTACTTTGAAGATGTTCCAAATCGAGTGAAAATCGGACTTGATCGCGCGACGAATTAGCATCACAAAAACTGTATTGCCCTTAAATGAACCGAAGATCAGCTATCGTCGATAGCTGATCTGTATTGTTACATTCGCTCTAAAACTTGAATTCCTAACAGCGATAACCCAAGCTTTAATGTTCTCGCTGTCAAATCACAAAGCACCAATCGAGAAGTCCGTGCGGGTTCTGGTGCATTCAGAACTGGAACCCCTTGTTCGCGATCGTAGAACACATTAAACTTCTGACTCAGTTGGAACAGATAATCACACAATCGATTCGGAAATAGATCTTGCTCGACTTCGGATAAAGCAGTACTAAACTGAAGTAAATGCTTTGCGAGAGCTAATTCGGTTTCATGCTCTAGCACCATTTGCACATTAGAACCAAGTTGAGTGAAATCAATGTTCCCTTTCCGGCTAATGCCTTGAATTCGAGCATAGGCATACAACATATACGGTGCAGTATTGCCCTTGAGATCCAGCATCTTGTCGTAACTGAAGATATAGTTGCTGGTGCGATTTTGGCTCAAGTCAGCATACTTGACCGCACTCAGTCCCACAGTTTTAGCAACTTGATCAATAAAGTTCTCAGATTCTTGGCGTTCTTCAGCCACAAGCCGAGCTTCGATATCAGCACGCGCTCGTTCAACTGCCTCATCCAGTAAATCTCTCAACCGAACTGTATCACCCGATCGCGTTTTCAGTTTCTTGCCATCTTCGCCTTGTACTAATCCAAATGGAACATGCACAATCTCAACGGATTCAGGAATCCAACCCGCTCGACGTGCGACCTGAAACACTTGAGCAAAATGATTCGCTTGACCTGCATCTGTCACGTAAATTAAGCGATCGCTCTGATCCTGCTGCACTCGATATCGAATAGCTGCTAAATCCGTTGTTGCATAGTTATAACCCCCATCTGACTTTTGAATAATCAGAGGTAATGGATTGCCTTCACGATTCGTAAACCCTTCTAGGAACACACACTTCGCACCTTGATCTTCAACCAGCAAACCCAACTGATCTAAATCTTCGACAACCTGCCCTAACCGCGAATTGTAAAAAGACTCTCCCCGCTCAGTCAGTTGAATATCCAGCAAATCATAGATGACTTGAAACTCTCGACGAGACTGATCACACAACAATCTCCAAGCTCTCAACGTATCTTCTGCACCGGATTGTAATCTCACCACTTCTTGACGCGATCGCTCTTGAAACTCAGAATCTTCATCAAATCGCTGTTTTGCTTTCTTGTAAAACGCAACCAAATCACCTAAATCTAAAGCATCCGCCGTGGTCAAAGCTTCCGGCGCAACCTCTCTTAGATAAGTGATCAACATGCCAAACTGTGTTCCCCAATCGCCCACATGATTGAGCCGCAAGACATCATGACCTTGAAATTCTAAAATTCGTGCGATCGAATCTCCAATAATCGTCGATCGTAAATGTCCAACGTGCATCTCCTTCGCAATGTTCGGACTCGAAAAATCGACAACAACTTTTTTCGGCTCTTTCACCGCAGCAATGCCCAAGCGTGAATCCCCCGCCATTGCCGTTAATTGCGTTTGAAGGTAAGCAGGTTTCAGCGTCAAGTTGATGAATCCCGGCCCTGCAATCTCAGGTGATTCACAAAGATCGTCAATTTGCAACTGCTGAGAAATTTCTTGCGCGATCGCTCTCGGCGCTTTCCCCAAGCGCTTTGCCAATGACATCGCTACATTCGCTTGATAATCCCCAAACTTTGGATTACTCGTCGGAACCAGCATCGGATCAGTCCCAGCCAAATCAGCTCCAAACGCTGATACCAAAGCGGCTTCCAAGCGATTTTTTAATTCAGCGATCGTCGCATTCATATAAATTCCTAGTCCGAAAATAGCGCAAACCTATCCTAGGATACAGACTCTACTCATTTAAAAGCGATGAATCTTCAAGAAAATGCTCCACCTGAAAATCTAGAAAATTATCTAGAAAACATATCTGTAGGCAGAAGACATAATACTTCCAAAATGCATTATGAAAATTAGCTGGCTTGACCTCTGAAGATTTCTGAATTCTGTAGTAGCACTAACAACTTCTTAGATTTTTATCTGGTTGTATACAGTATGTAATCTACACCACCCTGACACATCATCTTATGACAGAGGCAAATGCAGAACTCGCCGCCTTGGATGTTCAAGAAGAGGAAGAAGAGTTAGTTAATCGATCGCAATTACTTTACGGTCTGACGGATAGGCCTCCCGTTGTGGAAGCAATCTTTGTCGCGTTTCAGCATGTTCTTGCTGCTTTTGTTGGAATTATCACCCCCCCAATCATCATTTGCAGTAGCTTAGGATTAGATGCTGCAAATACTAGCTATCTCATTAGCATGTCGCTGTTTGCTTCCGGGCTTTGTACCTTCATTCAGTGCAAGAAGATAGGACCAGTTGGTTCAGGACTCTTGAGCTTGCAGGGAACGAGTTTTGCATTCCTTGGACCCATTTTAGGAGTAGGGTCGATCGCATTACAAGGTGGAAAAACCCCAGAACAGGCACTCGCTCTAATTTTTGGAGTTTGCTTCTTTGGCTCTTTTGTCGAAATCATTCTGAGCCGATTTTTGCACCTAATGAACAAGATCATTACCCCCGTCGTATCTGGAACGGTTGTCATGATCATCGGGTTAGGTTTAATCAAGACTGGAGTAACCAGTTTGGCAGGAGGAGCCGCAGCACTGGCTAAAAATGACGGTTCATTTGGCAGTTGGCAGAATCTCGCTTTAGGCGGCACTGTATTGTTGATTGTAGTGCTGCTTACCCTGTCTAAAAATCGCTTCTTACGAATGGGTGCGATCGCAATCGGACTAGCTGTCGGCTATATCGCTTCGCTATTTATGGGAATTGTGAATTTCAGCGGGCTTAGTGCGCTTCCACTCTTTAGCCTGCCGATTCCTTTTCGATATGGAATGAGCTTCGATTGGGGAGCTTTTTTGCCGTTTATTTTGCTCTATGTCCTCACTGCTATCGAAACAGTCGGCGACTTGACTGCGACTTCTGCAGTTTCAGGGGAACCCGTGAAAGGATCGCTCTACATTCGTCGCATCAAAGGTGGTGTTTTGGGAGATGGAGTCAACTCTCTAATCGCTGCGGTGCTCAACACGTTCCCCAACACAACCTTCAGCCAAAACAATGGCGTAATCCAAATGACTGGCGTTGGCAGCCGCTATGTTGGCTTTTATGTTGCCGCAATTTTCTCGCTGCTTGGATTAGTGCCGATTGTAGGAGGTGTATTCCAAGCAATTCCTCAACCTGTTTTAGGGGGTGCGACTTTAGTGATGTTTGGCTCGATCGCAGTTGCAGGATTGAATATTGTGACTTCGGTAGAACTTGATCGACGCTCAATGATTATTGTTGCAGTTTCTTTAGGGCTAGGACTAGGCGTTGTCTTCATGCCGCAAATCTTTGCGAATAAACCTCCTTTGTTTAGCAACTTGTTCGGCTCTGCTATTTCGACCGGAGGCTTGACAGCAATCCTTCTCAGCGCGTTGCTCCCGCGTGAACTCCCCTCCTCAACTTCTAGCAAAGCTGAAAGACTTGCGGAAGTTGAATAATTGAGCCGAATTCGTCGCGAACATCAGAATCCATTGGTTTTTTCAAGGCTTGCCCCTGCAAAATTGCGAAGTTGCTCATCCGAAAAATCGGGAACGCTATAGAAGCAATTGATATGTGTTCACTTACCACTTAAGGGGCAAGCCTGATGTCACTGACCCTCAAAATTGACACCAATACAGTTCTAAAGAGAAAACCGATTCAGTCAGCTGAACTGCCTGAAGAGCAAAAACACGCAGTTCAAGCAGGCAGGGTATTTAAGATTGATTCTTATACGATCGAACGAGACCACGTTCGCTGTTTTCTCAGCGAAGAAACGATTAAAGACACAAATGTTTGGTACGCCTTCGGGAAACACGTCAAAATTTTCCGCGAGTCACAAGTCTATCCCCGTACTCTTCCAGCCACAATCAAGCTCAATATTCCTTATAAATCTCAGCGCGACAATGTTCTCAATCCTGATGGCGCGTGCAATGTCACTTCGATCGCAATGTGTCTCCGCTATCTCGGTGCAACTCCCCGACGCTCTGATGTTCAATTTGAAGACGAACTCTATAACTACGCCATTCAGAAAGGCTACAGCCGCCATAGCCCCTACGATCTTGCCAAAATTGTTCAGGACTACGGCTTCCGTGACGATTTCAGAACCAATGCCACGATCGAACAAGTCCGCGCTTGGCTCGCTGATGGCAACCCGATTGTTATCCACGGCTATTTCACCGATTTCGGTCACATTGTTGCGGTTGCAGGCTACGACGAGCGCGGCTTCTTTGTCCACGATCCCTATGGAGAATGGTTCTGGTGGGGCTACGATCTAAATGAGCCTGGCAGAAACAATCGCAAAGGCGAATATATCCATTACTCCTACACTATGATCGAGCGGCTCTGCATTCCAGATGGTCATTTCTGGGTTCATTTCATTTCTAAGCCTTAAACCGCATACTCAGATCCAACCAAGTCGATCGCGTAATCGGAGCGCTACTCGAAATGAAATCTACTCCGGTTTCCGCGATCGATCTCAACGTTTCGAGAGTCACATTCCCAGAAGCCTCAACCCGAATTCGGTCATTCTTCCGGCGAATCATCTCTACGGCTTGACGCATCATTTCCAGAGGCATATTGTCCAGCATGATAATGTCTGCTCCATGCTCCAGTGCCTGTTCAACCATGTCCAAATTTTCAGTTTCGACCTCGATTGTCAAAGGATAAGGAATATTGGCGCAAACTTGCGCGATCGCCGCTCCAATTCCTCCGGCTGCAACAATATGATTGTCTTTGATCATCGCTGCATCATCTAATCCCATTCGATGATTGACCGCTCCCCCCACTCGTGTCGCATACTTCTCCAACACCCGCAATCCCGGAGTCGTCTTGCGTGTATCCGTTAATCGAGTTGGTAAATCTTCAATCTTCTCGACATATCGACGAGTCAAAGTTGCAATTCCACTCAACCGCATCGCCAAATTGAGTGCAACCCTTTCTCCAGTCAGAAGCGCATCATAAGCACCTTGAATTTCAGCGATTGTTTGCCCTTTCTGAACGGCCTCCCCCTCTTGAACGATTGGAGTGAATACAGTAGAGGCGTTAAGAAGTTGAAAAACCCGTTCAGCGATCGGCAATCCAGCAATCACTCCATTCTCTTTGGCGATCCAAACCGCTTGACGAGTTCCAGAGATGAGAGATTGAGTTGTGCGATCGCCCCGCCCAATATCTTCAAGAAGCCATTCTTGAAGCAGCTTATCTAAGATGAATTGTGATGGCAGAGTAGCAGTTCTGTTCAAAGTGTTTTAACCTTTCAGCTTGACGTATACCACTTTAACAACAGGATTATGCTCACTCGGCACTTCCTGAATTTCAAATAATCCTACATCCCTGATCAATGCACCCAACTTGCTATATTCATAGTTTCTAGAGTCAAAAGAGGGAGAGATCTTATTGATTTGTGATCCAAAGGCTCCCAAATTTGCTAATCCATCTTCTCCTGCTGCCGCCTCATAAGCACGTTGCAATAGATTGATTAACTTTTTATCTTGTTGAAGTTTAGCAGTGCGCGAAGAAGGATTTTCTTTCTCTAAGTCTGCAGCCTTCTTGAAATGTTCATTTTTGCTTGATTGAACCTGCCCATTTTTGGATTCAGCGATCGCTTCCGAAACTTCATGCCCTACTAAAATCTCGGTGTAAGTGAACTTATCACAGGCTTTCTGAAATGGTATTGGAGTTTGTTTCCGTCCAAACCCATAGACAAACAATCCTGATTCCCTCAACCTGCAAGCCAATCTTGTAAAGTCACTGTCGCTTGACACCAAACAGAAACCATCAAAATGGCCTGTATACAGCAAATCCATCGCATCAATAATTAGTGCGCTGTCCGTTGCATTCTTTCCCGACGTGTAGCTGTACTGTTGAATCGGTTGGATTGCGTATATGTGCAGCTTTTCTTTCCAACCTCCAAGATTTGGCTTTGTCCAGTCGCCATAAATTCTTTTGACATTTGCAGTGCCGTATTTAGCAATTTCTTCCATCAAAGGCTCGATTAAACTTGCCGTTGCGTTATCAGCATCAATTAAAACGGCTAAGCGATCGTCTCTAAGTTTTCTCTCACCCACAAATGTTCTCTCCACAGTGCTTAAGATGAGAATTCCCATTCACCCAGTCCTAAACAGCGTGGATTTCAAGAATTGATGTCGCTCAAAAGCGCTGACCGAGGTGATTTGAGAACGAACTAGACGAAACTCAAAAAAAGGAGTTGACACCTTGAAGGTTATCCCGCTATATTATCAAAGCGCGGGTGAGGGAAGAGCGAGCGAAAGCGGACTCAGCTTCATCTGCGAGAAACTGAACCTATAAAACAGAATAGTTTAGAAGCCAGAGAAAGGAAAGCCTTCGTCAGAAAAATATCTCTTTTGTTAGAGACCGGAAGGATAACCGGATAAATTACTGAATTGAGCTACAAGCTTACTCTATATACTATGGAGAGTTTGATCCTGGCTCAGGATGAACGCTGGCGGTATGCTTAACACATGCAAGTCGAACGGTCTCTTCGGAGATAGTGGCGGACGGGTGAGTAACGCGTGAGAACATGCCTTTAGATTGGGGACAACAGTTGGAAACGACTGCTAATACCGAATGTGCCTTAGGGTGAAAGATTTATTGTCTAGAGATTGGCTCGCGTCAGATTAGCTAGTTGGAGTGGTAACGGCACACCAAGGCGACGATCTGTACTTGGTCTGAGAGGATGACCAGGCACACTGGAACTGAGACACGGTCCAGACTCCTACGGGAGGCAGCAGTGGGGAATTTTCCGCAATGGGCGAAAGCCTGACGGAGCAATACCGCGTGAGGGAGGACGGCTTTTGGGTTGTAAACCTCTTTTATCAGGGAAGAATCGATGACGGTACCTGATGAATCAGCATCGGCTAACTCCGTGCCAGCAGCCGCGGTAATACGGAGGATGCAAGCGTTATCCGGAATTATTGGGCGTAAAGCGTCCGTAGGTGGTTTATCAAGTCTGCTGTCAAAGCGTGCGGCTTAACCGCATAAGGGCAGTGGAAACTGATGAACTAGAGTGCGATAGGGGTAACAGGAATTCCCAGTGTAGCGGTGAAATGCGTAGATATTGGGAAGAACACCAGCGGCGAAAGCGTGTTACTGGGTCTGCACTGACACTGAGGGACGAAAGCTAGGGGAGCGAAAGGGATTAGATACCCCTGTAGTCCTAGCCGTAAACGATGACAACTAGGCGTGGTTCGTATCGACCCGAGCCGTGCCGTAGCCAACGCGTTAAGTTGTCCGCCTGGGGAGTACGCACGCAAGTGTGAAACTCAAAGGAATTGACGGGGGCCCGCACAAGCGGTGGAGTATGTGGTTTAATTCGATGCAACGCGAAGAACCTTACCAAGGCTTGACATCCTCGGAACCCTGATGAAAGTTAGGGGTGCCTTCGGGAGCCGAGAGACAGGTGGTGCATGGCTGTCGTCAGCTCGTGTCGTGAGATGTTGGGTTAAGTCCCGCAACGAGCGCAACCCACGTTTTTAGTTGCCAGCATTCAGTTGGGCACTCTAGAGAGACTGCCGGTGACAAACCGGAGGAAGGTGTGGATGACGTCAAGTCAGCATGCCCCATACGCCTTGGGCTACACACGTACTACAATGCGTCGGACAAAGAGCAGCCAGCCAGCGATGGTGAGCCAATCTCATAAACCGACGCTCAGTTCAGATTGCAGGCTGCAACTCGCCTGCATGAAGGCGGAATCGCTAGTAATCGCAGGTCAGCATACTGCGGTGAATACGTTCCCGGGCCTTGTACACACCGCCCGTCACACCATGGGAGTTGGTCACGCCCGAAGTCGTTACTCTAACTGCTTGCAGAGGAGGACGCCGAAGGTGGGGCTGATGACTGGGGTGAAGTCGTAACAAGGTAGCCGTACCGGAAGGTGTGGCTGGATCACCTCCTTAAAAGGAGACCTACCCTCTCACTTAGCTAAAGCTAAGATGAGAAAGGTCAACTAGGTCGTTCGAAGCTTTCCATAAATTTCGATGTGCTTCTAAACTATCCCGGTTCAGGGATGGGGGCTATTAGCTCAGGTGGTTAGAGCGCACCCCTGATAAGGGTGAGGTCCCTGGTTCGAGTCCAGGATGGCCCACTCCATTAAGACAAGGGGGTTTAGCTCAGTTGGTAGAGCGCCTGCTTTGCAAGCAGGATGTCAGCGGTTCGAGTCCGCTAACCTCCACCAACCGATTGATTGAATCACTCTGTTGAATTTTTTGTTGAATTGAGCGATTGAGGATATGCGACAGCAACTCATCTGCGAGATGTAGAGAGCCTGCTGGATTATATCCAGTACAAGAACCAAGAAAACTGCATAGTAATGATGTCAGGTAGAGATACACAGACACCAATGTAAAGGACTAAAACTGATTGAAATAATTAGTGGTCAAGCTACAAAGGGCAGATGGTGGATACCTAGGCACACAGAGGCGATGAAGGACGTGACGACCGACGATATGCTTCGGGGAGCTGGAAGTAAGCATTGATCCGAAGATTTCCGAATAGGGCAACCTTTAACATGACTACCTGAATCCATAGGGTAGAGCAAGCTAACCCAGCGAATTGAAACATCTTAGTAGCTGGAGGAAGAGAAAGCAAACGCGATTTCCGTAGTAGCGGCGAGCGAACTGGAAACAGCCTAAACCAGGTGATTTATCATCTGGGGTTGTGGGACAGCAACGTGTATCAGAGCGGTTAAACGAAGTAGTGAGAAGCTACACCAGAGAAGGTGAAAGTCCTGTAGTTGAAAACTTAACTGAGCTAGCTGTATCCCGAGTAGCATGGAGCACGTGAAATTCCGTGTGAATCATCGAGGACCACCTCGAAAGGCTAAATACTCCTGTGTGACCGATAGAGAACTAGTACCGCGAGGGAACGGTGAAAAGAACCCCGGGAGGGGAGTGAAATAGAACATGAAACCATCTGCTTACAAGCAATGGGAGGACGATTGAACGTCTGACCGTGTGCCTGTTGAAGAATGAGCCGGCGACTTATAGGTACAGGTAGATTAAGGCGGAGATGCCGAAGTCAAAGGGAAACCGAGTCTGAATAGGGCGCGATATCTGTATTTATAGACCCGAACCCCGGTGATCTAACCATGTCCAGGATGAAGCTTGGGTAACACCAAGTGGAGGTCCGAACCGACTGATGTTGAAAAATCAGCGGATGAGGTGTGGTTAGGGGTGAAATGCCAATCGAACCGGGAGCTAGCTGGTTCTCCCCGAAATGTGTTGAGGCGCAGCGGTAATTGTTTAAGTCTGGGGGTAAAGCACTGATTCGGTGCGGGCTGGGAGACCGGTACCAAATCGAGTCAAACTCTGAATACCAGATGAATAGATTGCCAGTGAGACGGTGGGGGATAAGCTTCATCGTCAAGAGGGAAACAGCCCAGACCATCAGCTAAGGTCCCAAAATAACACCTCAGTGATAAAGGAGGTGGGAATGCAGAGACAACCAGGAGGTTTGCCTAGAAGCAGCCATCCTTAAAAGAGTGCGTAATAGCTCACTGGTCAAGCGTTCCTGCGCCGAAAATGAACGGGGCTAAGGTGTTTACCGAAGCTATGGACTTGCATTTATGTGAGTGGTAGGGGAGCGTTCTGTTGTAGTGAGAAGCATCAGCGGCAAGCAGGTGTGGACGAAGCAGAAGTGAGAATGTCGGCTTGAGTAGCGCAAACATTGGTGAGAATCCAATGCCCTGAAATCCTAAGGGTTCCTCCGGAAGGCTCGTCCGCGGAGGGTGAGTCGGGGCCTAAGGCGAGGTCGAAAGACGTAGTCGATGGACAACTGGTGAAGATTCCAGTACTCAATTTGGATTGTGACGGGGGACGGAGAAGGCTAACACAGCCCCATGTTGGTTAGGGGTTCAAGCATTCGAGGTGATGAGAGTCGGCGGAAACGACTTGAGCTGAGGTGTGAGTACGAGAGTCTACGGACTCGAAGTGTGTGATGTCAGGCTTCCAAGAAAATCCCGGATCACGATAATTCAAATTACCCGTACCCGAAACCGACACAGGTAGGATGGTTGAGAAAACTAAAGGGCGCGAGATAACTCTCTCTAAGGAACTCGGCAAAATGACCCCGTAACTTCGGGAGAAGGGGTGCCACCGAGAGGTGGTCGCAGTGAAGAGGCCCAAGCGACTGTTTACCAAAAACACAGGTCTCCGCTAAGTTGCAAAACGATGTATGGGGGCTGACGCCTGCCCAGTGCCGGAAGGTTAAAGAAGTTGGTCAGGGATTCGTCCTGAAGCTAGCGACTGAAGCCCCGGTGAACGGCGGCCGTAACTATAACGGTCCTAAGGTAGCGAAATTCCTTGTCGGGTAAGTTCCGACCCGCACGAAAGGCGTAACGATTTGGGCGCTGTCTCGGAGAGAGGCTCGGCGAAATAGGATTGTCTGTGAAGATACGGACTACCTGCACCTGGACAGAAAGACCCTATGAAGCTTTACTGTAGCCTGGAATTGGGTTCGGGCTTTAACTGCGCAGGATAGGTGGGAGGCTATGATTCAATCCTTGTGGGGATTGAGGAGCCAACGGTGAGATACCACTCTGTTAAGGCTAGAATTCTAACCTTCGCCCGTAATCCGGGGAGGGAACAGTTTCAGGTGGGCAGTTTGACTGGGGCGGTCGCCTCCTAAATGGTAACGGAGGCGCGCAAAGGTTCTCTCAGGCTGGTTGGAAATCAGCCGTAGAGTGTAAAAGCACAAGAGAGCTTGACTGTGAGACGAACATGTCGAGCAGGGACGAAAGTCGGCTTTAGTGATCCGACGGCGCTGCGTGGAAAGGCCGTCGCTAAACGGATAAAAGTTACTCTAGGGATAACAGGCTGATCTCCCCCAAGAGTTCACATCGACGGGGAGGTTTGGCACCTCGATGTCGGCTCATCGCAACCTGGGGCGGTAGTACGTCCCAAGGGTTGGGCTGTTCGCCCATTAAAGCGGTACGTGAGCTGGGTTCAGAACGTCGTGAGACAGTTCGGTCCATATCCGGTGCAGGCGCAAGAGTATTGAGAGGAGTCTTCCTTAGTACGAGAGGACCGAGAAGAACGCACCGCTGGTGTACCAGTTATCGTGCCAACGGTAAACGCTGGGTAGCCAAGTGCGGAGTGGATAACCGCTGAAAGCATCTAAGTGGGAAGCCCACCTCAAGATGAGTACTCTCATGGTGTTAAACCAGTAAGGTCACGCGGAGAACACGCGTTGATAGGCTCTAGGTGGAAGTGCAGTAATGTATGCAGCCGAGGAGTACTAATAGACCGAGGGCTTGACCTCTTGAATCAGATTGAATCTAAGCCTTGGTGTTTGAGATTTCTACATTCAAAACTGACATCAAAAACTATGCAGCCTTCTGGGTTCTGGTGAATTTGAGCCAGACTCAACGAGTTTCCTGGTGGTGATGGCGATGTGGACCCACACTCATCCATCCCGAACTGAGTGGTGAAACGCATTTGCGGCGACGATAGTTGGAGGGTAGCCTCCTGTCAAAATAGCTAACCGCCAGGGTATCATTAGAAGGACAAAGAGAGCTTCCTAAGACGAGTTTTGGGAAGCTCTCTTTGTATGTTTTTGCTTATTTCCATGCATGTATGGGAAACAGGAGAATTAAACTATTACAGATGATCAGGAAAGAGAGCAGCCATATACTTGACTCATCGCTTGATTGAAGATGCGATCGCTGGTTGCCAAAGACATCGTTTCTTCAGGTACAAAGGCTTGAGTTGAAGCTGCTGGAGTTAGATTGAGTAAGACTTAAAGTACGATCACTTTCCCTCCGATATACTGGCAGATGGACGTTTCGCCTTGAATAGCTATGAAAGTTGCAGTGACAGGATCAACCGGATTTGTTGGAAGTCGGTTGGTAGAAAGATTGTTGGCGGAGAATCATCAAGTGGTGGCATTTACTCGAAATGGAAGTAGTGCTGAACGAGTGTTGCCAAAGTCTGAGAATCTGGAAATTGTGGCTTACAGTCCGAAGGAAGCAGGAGATTGGCAGTCTAAGATTGCAGGATGTGATGGTGTTGTGAATTTGGCGGGAGAGCCGATCGCTGAAAATCGCTGGACTCCTGAATTGAAAAAAACATTGCTCGAAAGTCGAACCTTGACCACACAGAATGTGGTAAATGCGATCGCACAAGCTAATCCAAAACCTTCAGTGCTTGTGAATGCTTCAGCGATCGGTTTCTATGGCACGAGCGAAACAGCTAGCTTTGATGAAAATAGTGCATCAGGGCAGGATTTCTTAGCTGAAGTTTGTCGGGCTTGGGAAGCAGAAGCAAACAAAGTGAAAGAGAGCGGAACGAGGCTCGTCATTCTCCGAATTGGGATTGTTTTAGAAAATGGCGGGGCGCTTGGAAAAATGTTGGCTCCGTTCAAAATGTTTGCAGGTGGACCGATTGGCTCAGGAAAACAATGGTTCTCTTGGATTCATCGGGAAGATTTGGTGAGCTTGATCATTCGGGCACTCACTTCAGGTATGGAAGGCGTTTACAATGCAACGGCTCCAACTCCTGTGAAAATGGCGGAATTGACAAACACATTAGGGCAGGTGATGAATCGTCCGTCTTGGTTGCCTGTGCCGGGATTTGCACTCGAAGCAATGTTGGGGGATGGCGCGATCGTGGTTCTCGAAGGACAGCAAGTCTTGCCGAAGCGTACCCTGGAATCCGGCTTCGAGTATGCTTATCCAACGGTAAAACAGGCATTAGAAGCGATATTAAAATAAACTGCGGAAACCCTAGATTTCATGGGAATTTCAGCCCTGATCCCATTTATGAATTTGTGCTAAAATTGTCCCAATATGAGGCGAAGCAGGTATACTTTCTAGGCATCTTTTTTCGCTCATAAAGTAGTACAAAAGTATTTCGGAGTCTCCGTATGACATTCTCCCAGGAACCGCCTCAAGATCGGATTATTCCAACCGATTTACGCAACGAAATGCAGCGGTCTTACCTGGAATACGCGATGAGCGTGATTGTGGGGCGAGCGCTACCCGATGCACGAGATGGGCTGAAACCTGTGCATCGTCGCATTCTCTACGCAATGCACGAATTGGGGCTGACCCACGATCGACCGTTCAGAAAATGCGCCCGTGTCGTCGGGGAAGTGTTGGGTAAATATCATCCGCACGGTGATACAGCGGTTTACGATGCGTTAGTGCGGATGGCGCAGGACTTTTCGATGCGATCGCCTCTGATCGATGGGCATGGCAACTTTGGTTCGATCGATAACGATCCACCTGCGGCAATGCGATATACCGAATGTCGTTTGACCTCTTTGACAGCCTATTCGCTGCTGCAAGATATCGAATCGGAAACGGTTGACTTTGCAGATAACTTTGATGGTTCTGTTCAAGAGCCAACGGTTCTCCCTTCACGAATCCCGCAACTGCTTTTGAATGGTTCAGCCGGGATTGCTGTTGGGATGGCAACCAACATTCCGCCTCATAATTTAGGGGAATTGATTGATGGGTTGGTGGCATTGATTGAGAATCCAGATTTGACGGATTTGGATTTGATGCAGTACATTCCAGGGCCTGATTTTCCGACGGGAGCGCAGATTTTAGGACGCACTGGAATTCGTGAAGCTTATACGACAGGACGTGGATCAATCACAATGCGCGGTGTTGCTGCGATCGAAACAATCGAGCAACGGGGACGACCCGATAAAGACGCAATCATCATTACCGCATTGCCGTATCAAACCAATAAAGCAGCGCTGATTGAGCGAATTGCAGAATTGGTCAACGATCGCAAGATTGAAGGCATTTCTGATGTCCGTGACGAGAGCGATCGTGATGGTATGCGGATTGTGATTGAACTGCGGCGAGACGCTTATCCGCGTGTTGTCCTGAACAATCTTTATAAGCAGACTCCGATTCAAGCCAATTTTGGGGCAAATATGCTGGCGCTCGTTAACGGCGAGCCACAGCTGTTGACCTTGAAGCAGTTTTTGACGGTGTTCTTAGAGTTCCGGGTTGAGGCGATTACTCGTCGGACTCAGTATCAACTTCGCAAGGCAGAAGAACGCGATCATCTCTTGCAAGGGTTGTTAATTGCCTTGTCGAATCTGGATGGCATTATTGCTCTGATTCGGAGTGCAGCGGATACTGCTACTGCGAAGCAGCAATTGATTGAGACGTATTCGCTCTCTGAATCGCAAGCGGATGCCATTCTGCAAATGCAATTGCGACGCTTGACTGCGTTAGAAGCGGAAAAGATCGAGCAAGAACATGAAGACTTGCAAGCTCAAATTCGAGACTTGTTAGATATCTTGGCAAGACGCGAGCGGATTTTAGAAATCATTACGACTGAGGTAACGCAGCTTAAAGCAACGCATGCAACGCCACGGCGAACGGTGATCGAGCAATCAGAAGATGAATTGGGAGATATTGATCTCATCGCGAACGAGAAATCGATCGTTCTCGTCACCGAGCAAGGCTACATTAAGCGGATGCCGATCAGTACTTTTGAAGCACAGAGCCGGGCAACCCGCGGGAAATCCGGGGCGAAGATGAAGGAAGACGATGCGGTTGAACACTTCATTAGCTGTTGTGACCACGATAGTGTGTTGTTCTTTAGCGATCGTGGAGTCGTATACGCGCTGAAAGCCTATCAAATTCCCCTTGGGTCGAGAACTTCGCGTGGGACTCCGATCGTTCAACTGCTCACCGTTCCACACGAAGAGAAAATTACCTCTGTCATTTCGGTCTCAGAGTTTTCAGACGACGAGTATCTGGTGATGTTGACCAACAAAGGTTACATCAAGAAAACTGCCCTTTCAGCGTTTAGCAACATTCGGACGAATGGGTTGATTGCGATTTCTTTGGAAGAAGGCGATCAACTACGATGGGTGCGGTTGTCGCGAGTCGATGACAGTATCATCATTGGATCGAGTCAAGGTAGATCGATTCACTTTCGAGTTAATCATGAGCAGCTTCGACCTTTGGGACGAGCGACTCGTGGCGTTCGGGCAATGTCGCTCAGAAATGGTGACAGCCTAGTCGGTATGGCAATCTTGCCAGGGCAGATTGTCGCAGATGTCGCACAAGCTCAGGCGGAAGGGGCTGCCGATGAGGATGAAGAAACGGGAGTCGATGAGAATGCAGAATTGCCGCCTCAATCCGGACCTTGGGCACTTGTGATTACAACAGGAGGCTATGGTAAGCGGGTTCCCGTGAAACAGTTCCGACTGCAAAATCGAGCAGGCATGGGAATTGTGGCAACGAAATTCCGTAAGCCTGGAGATACCTTATCTGCCCTGCATATTGTGAACGAAGGCGATGAAATGATGCTGATCACAAATCGCGGCATTATCATTCGGCAATCTGTGGATGCGATTTCATCTCAGTCGCGGGCAGCGACAGGGGTACGTGTACAGCGATTGGATGAAGATGATGCGATCGCAGCCGTTGCTCTAGTGCCTGCTACCTCTGAAGAAGGGGGAATGATTGAGGATGAGATTGAAGCTGAAATCGCAGCCGAGGAAATCGCAACCGAAATCACAACCGAAATTGCAACCGAAGTAGAAGAGTAAGATTCGGGAAGAACTCCCGATACATTGCTGTCTTTCTGAGTAAGGGGCGCGATCTTCAAAAGTTGAAAGCGCCAAGCTGCTACATTACCTAAATGGAGAAAGCTGTCTTTCTACTCGGGAGGCAGCTTTTTTTCGGAAGTCGCTTCTTGAGCTTGAATAAGTTGCTCGATTTCTGCTACGGCTTGTTCTAAATCGATTGGGCAGCTTGCAGGGGTTGGCTCATCTTCAGGCGACCAAATTGTTTGCTCCAGCTTATTGAGCGATTCTGCAAACGCTTGAGCCGCAGCACGACGTAATTCTCGCTGTTGATGATCCATATCTTGACTCCTAAACGGGTTGAAACTCGAACTTGAGCTTCAACGGGAATACTCCAATTTCCACGGTGGCTCCGCTTGAATCAGGATGCCCAGTTCGGAATCGAGGGATGCCATTTTAGAAAAATCGTATTGTCGAATGGGCGCTTCACGGTTGAGAATAAATAGGCATTAAGAACGGGAGGGAACTGTGGCTCACGATTATGATTTAGTGATTGTAGGCGCGGGCGTGGGTGGTCATGGAGCGGCGCTTCATGCCGTTGATTGTGGTCTGAAAACTGCGATCGTGGAAGCAGCAGATATGGGCGGGACTTGTGTGAATCGCGGCTGCATTCCCTCTAAAGCACTGCTTGCCGCATCAGGACGAGTGAGAGAATTGCAGCAGACAGACCATCTCAAGGCATTAGGCGTTGATGTGGGAGATGTTTCCTTTGACCGGGCTGCGATCGCGCAACATGCTCAGAATTTGGTCAATAAACAGCGTGAAGGCTTAATTGGGAGTCTGAAACGTCTGAATGTCGATGTGATTCAAGGTCATGCCAAAGTCGCAGGTGCGCAAAAATTGATTGTCTCCACCCCAGAAGGTGAGAAAACGATTACGGCGGAGAATATTATTCTGGCTCCGGGGTCAATTCCATTTGTACCGCCCGGAGTGCAGGTGGACGGCAAAACTGTTTTTACCAGCGATGATGCGATTAAGTTGGAATCATTGCCGCCTTGGATTGCGATCGTGGGAAGTGGGTACATCGGATTAGAATTCTCTGATGTTTATACGGCACTCGGTTGTGAAGTCACGATGATCGAAGGTCTGGATCAATTGATGCCAGGATTTGATCCAGATATTGCCAAGTTAGCGCAGCGGATTTTGATTACTCCCCGCGATGTGGAACCGAAAGTTGGAGTGTTTGCCGCGAAAGTCACACCTGGATCGCCAGTGACGATCGAGCTAATTGACGCAAAAACGAAAGAACTCGTCGATGTGCTCGAAGTCGATGCTTGCTTGGTTGCAGCCGGGCGAGTGCCTGCCGCGAACGACATGGGCTTAGAATCAGTTGGAGTGGAACTCAATCGCGGGTTTATTCCGGTGAATGACAAGATGCAAGTTTTGTCAGACGGCAAGCCTGTGCCGCATTTATGGGCGATTGGGGATGCGACTGGGAAAATGATGCTGGCTCACGCGGCTTCTGCTCAAGGAATCATTGCCATCGAAAATATGTGCGGTCGAACCCGAGAGATCGATTATCGATCGATTCCGGCGGCAGCCTTTACGCATCCAGAAATTAGCTTTGTCGGATTAACTGAACCGCAGGCAAAAGACCTTGCGAAAGCGGAAGGATTTGAAGTCGCAGTGGCAAGAACCTACTTTAAGGGCAATGCGAAAGCGTTGGCTGAGGGTGAAGCTGAAGGAATTGCCAAAATCGTGTTCCGTAAGGATAACGGTGAACTGTTAGGGGTTCACATTATTGGTCTACATGCGGCTGATTTGATTCAGGAAGCGGCGAATGCGATCGCAAAACGCGAATCGGTCAATACGTTGGCATTCTTGGTACATACCCATCCAACGTTGTCAGAAATTCTGGATGAGGCGTACAAGCGGGCAGCCGCACATTGATTGTGGCTTTATTCCAGTCAGTTTTAGCCTCCTAGATGCTCAACATTGGGGAACTTTGATTGAAAACTTCTTGAAATTCGGGAAATCTTTCTTCTCAAAGTTCTTCAAATTGGGGATTTAGGAGGCTCTTCAGAAAATTCTCAATTTGATCCAATCCTTTCCTAACCTGAACCCACGCTATGGAAATTCGTCGTCGTCCCCCGAACCCATCTATCGCTGTTGAAGAACTGCGCTATCAAATCAAAACACCCAACAGCGAACCTGCCAACATTCTTGAAGAAATCATTTGGCATAAGGAAACTGAAGTTGATCAACTTCGGGAAAAGCTGCCCCTCAGCGAACTGCAACGCAAACTCAAAGATGCCCCCGCTCCGAAAGACTTTCTCGCGGCTTTAAGAAACAACCCCAAGAAACCTGCGGTGATCGCCGAAGTAAAAAAAGCTTCTCCAAGCAAAGGCGTTATCCGTGAAGATTTCGATCCGGTTGCGATCGCAAAATCCTATCAATCCGGCGGCGCATCCTGTCTGTCTGTCCTCACCGACACTAAGTTTTTCCAGGGCAGCTTCCAATATCTCGCTCAAATCCGCGAAGTCGTTGATATCCCACTCTTGTGCAAGGATTTCATCATTTATCCCTATCAAATGCAGTGGGCAAGGCTGCATGGTGCAGATGCGGTTTTACTGATTGCAGCAGTGCTGTCAGATCAAGATTTGCAATATTTTCTCAAAATTGTGAAAGCGCTCGGTATGACCGCTCTAATTGAGGTGCATACCTTAGCCGAACTCGATCGCGTTCTCAATCTTGATGGAGCTACGCTGATTGGAATTAATAATCGCAACCTCAAAGACTTTTCAGTCGATTTGAAAACGACAGAAGACATTTTGCAAGCACGTCTGACGACTTTATCTGCAAGAAACATTACAGTAGTCAGCGAGTCAGGGCTTTACACGGCTGAAGACTTAGCGAGAGTCGGGCAAGCTGGCGCTTCAGCCGTTTTGATCGGGGAATCGTTAGTCAAACAGCCCGATCCGGGACAAGCTCTTGCACAGCTAATTCAAGATTGAGTGATTTGGCGCTAGACTGCTCGCAGGTTAATTCTTTAGAGTGATCTCTTGAGTTCTGTGAGCTTAACCGTTTAGAGTCAGAAGAATGTCGCTCTTTTCTTATTGTCCCTTCGTCACTTTAATTCATGGAACCGATACCTCTTCCATCTCATATTCATTATGAGTTGCTGCTGCAACTGTTAGAGCGTCAAACCATGTTTGCCGTGGGATCGGGTCAGCGAGAGCAGGTGCAGCAATTAATTATTGCTCTGCGGAAAGCCTTATCCCAACAAAAGCATTTTGAAGGTGAGTTAGAACGCAAAAATATTCCGATCGAATATCGTTGGTCACTGAATCGTGTTGATCCCCCCGAAGTAGCAAAATTACCTGAGGAACCGAGAATCTGAAACTATAATAAATAGGCAAGGATTTGGGAGGAGCGATCCGTGTCGGAGTGCCCAGAGCAACTTAGTTTGATCCCAGAGGATTCTCCTCCCAGTTCGGTCACGCCAGAATTATTGCAGCTTCAAGATCAAGTTCAAACTCAACAGCGTCGCATTCGGGATTTAGAACTGGCGTTGGATCAGTCGATCGCAAGTTTGAGTGACTTGCGATCGCAGATTGTCGATCAACGATTTCTGGAACGTCAATTGGCTTCGACTGAAGAAATCGCCAATGTTCAACAACAGGCAATTCACCATCTCAAGCTGCAATTTGCCCAACAAAAAGCAGAACTTGAAGCCAAAGTCCAACAGGCACAGCAACGAGAGCGAGATTATCAAATTCTGTTAGATGCGGCAGAATTGGATGCGTTGAAAACGCAAATTCAAAGTGATGTAGGCGAACCTTCTGCACTGGGGCAACAAATTCAAGTACTGCAGGCTGATTTGCAACTGCGCCGCCAGCAGATTCAAGATTTGGAGGAGCAGAAACAATCTGCACAGATTCGGATTACGGAATTAGAAACTCAAGTTGAAACGCTCGAAGGGCGAATTGCTCGGCAGATGACGACGCAAGCGCTGATGCAGCAGGTCTGTCAAGAACTGGAAGCCGATCGCGAACAAAGCCAGAGCCGAATGACAGAACTAGAGAGTCAAGCTGCCGAAATGCAGGAACAAATTCTTAGCCAAGCCCAACAGGCAAGCGAGTACGAAACGGCAGTTCAACATTGGAAAACGCGCTTTCAGGTCTTGCAGGATAAAGCGATCGCACTCAAACAACTGCTAGGCGATCAAGACCTTCCAACTGAAATTGTTGAACTACTAGCAACGATCGATACTTCTGCCCCACCGGATTTGAAATCTACAGCGCGATCGAATCCGTTCCATCAAGATCTCAAAATTGATATTCCTGAGTTTTTGGTTCGCCGCCGCACTTACCGCAGTCGCAAATCAAAAGAAGCTTGACGAAAAATCTAAAATTCTGAATCAAGACAAACAAAAGCCCTTGAACGTCTGGCCGTGTTTCGACTTCAAGGGCTTTTGCGATTTTGTAACTTACTCCTCACACGACTCTATATTGGCATACTTCTTCTAATCTGAGTTACTCCTTGTGACAGATTTAGAAGTGTTCTTAGCTTAATTTGGCGGTACATTCCAAAATTAGGCGCTGATTCTCGATCGCGTAAGGCTGAATTTCCAAAGCTTGCCGAAATGCGGCAATGGCATCTCGATAATCTCCGATCGCAGCGTAACAGAGTCCCAACCCATGCAGCGCTCCAAAATGAATGGGATTGAGTTCGATCGCTTTTTCGCAATCGGCGATCGCTTTTCGATATTGCTGCTGCACGAAATACAATACAGCACGGCGATTCCACGCCTCAGCAAAATCGGGCTGATGTTCGATTAATTCACTCAAAATAGTTTCTGCCTCAAGTGCCTGCCCCGATTCCAGCAGCACTTGGGCGCGTTGGAGCGTTTGCAGTCCAGTCACACCCTTTTGAGCAAACCAAATCTGCCATAATGCCTGAGTTGCATCTGCTCGCACATCTTCGTTGGGATCTTTGAGCGCTTCTAGTAGAACGTTAATGTCTTCCATAAACTGCAAATTATCTTGATCGGGGATCAAATCCGTCGCGTAATCCATCTCCAAGTAAATTAAACGCTAACACGATCAGGGTAATCGCGATCCCTGGAAAAATGGTTGTCCAAGGAGCAGTCCGTAAATAGCCATCTCGAAATGCATCCGCCAACATCGTGCCCAGTTCTGGGGTCGGCGGTGGCGCGCCCAATCCTAAAAATCCTAGTCCTGCTGCTTCTAAAGTTGCGGTTCCTAACGACAAAGAAGCTTGCACGATCATCGGCGCTAAACTGCCGGGCAAAATGTGTCGCAAAATAATCTGTGGCGTTGTTACTCCTAATGCTTTCGCTGCCTGCACGAATTCCTGCTCTCTCAACGACAGAACGACGCTGCGAGTGAGCCGAATATATGTCGGAATTTGCACCACTCCAACCGCAAATATCACAGTTTGAAGACTTGGATTAACGGTGACAGTTACGATCGCGATCGCGAACAAAATCGATGGAAATGCCAACAAAATATCGGTCATCCAGCTTAGAACTGCATCAATCCAACCGCGAAAATAACCTGCCAAGATACCCAAAGTTAAACCAATCAGAGCACCAATTCCAACGGAGACGAGACTGATCAGCAATGAGGTTTGAATGCCATACCAAACACCAGTCAGGAGGTCGCGCCCCAGTCCATCGGTTCCAAAAAGATGCGTCAGGCTTGGAGGGAGCAATCGGTCTTGGAAATTTCTGCTCGGACGATAAGGACGCAAAATCGGAGCAAGCAGCGCGATCGCAAAGAGAAACACGGTCAAACCCAGTCCAATTCTGCCCGACATGGATTGCCAGAATCGCCGTACCGATCTCAAATCATTCATACCGCACCCTCGGATCGACGATCGCGTAAGACAAATCCACCAGTAAATTGATCAATACAAATACGATCGCAATAAACACAACGCCACCCTGTACGACGGGATAATCTCGCGCCAAAATTCCCTCGTAAATCCACGAGCCAATTCCTGACCAAGAGAAGATCGTCTCGGTCAAAATTGCGCCGCTTAATAGCGTTCCAAATTGCAGCCCGATCGTTGTGTTGATTGGTAAGAGCGCATTTTTCAGCGCATGTCGCCAAATGACTAAGCGATCGGGTAATCCTTTGGCTTTTGCGGTGCGAATGTAGTCTTGATTCAACACTTCGAGCATGGCACTGCGAGTAATCCTTGCCACGATCGCTAGTGGAATCGTACCTAATGTCAATGCAGGCAGAATCAAGTGCGTGATTACATCAATGAACGCCGCCGGATTGAGTTGCCAGATCGCATCGAGAACATAAAAACCTGTTATCGGTTGAAAATCAATGCCAACGCTGATCCTGCCAGCCGGCGGCAACCATCGCAATGTGACTGAGAAAAAATAAATCAGCAGCAATCCTAACCAATAGACTGGAAGGGAAACGCCGATTAGCGATCCCGCGATCGTCAATTGATCCTGCCAGCGATTTTTCTGAACCGCTGCGATGATTCCCGCTGGAATGCCGATCACGATCGCGATCAACATTGCTGCGATCGACAATTCAAAAGTCGCTGCCCATCTTGTCCGAATCTCGTCTAAGACTGGAATCCCAGTCAAAATGCTAGTGCCAAATTTCAACTGCAACAAATTTCCGACAAAGGTAAAATATTGCAAGAATAAGGGTTGATCTAGCCCAAGTTGAGTCGTTAAAGCTGCAATCTGTTCAGGAGTTGCGCGTTCTCCCGCTAAGACAACTGCGGGATTACCCGGAATGAACCGCAACAATAGAAACACTGCCAGCGTAATCCCCCATAGCACCGGGATTAGCCCCAAAAGCCGCTTGAGAATGTATTGCGACATAACTTCTAAGAAAACCGCTCAGTCGCAACTTTACCGCATCAATCGGGCGATCGTACTCAATAAAATTCTCGAATCATATGGCTTAGACAAATACACCTGAAATCCTGCTGACTCTGGATCGACTCGAATCGCTTCGATCTCTTCGCCCGTCAATGCGATCGCGACTCTAGGGCGATCGACATACTGCCTGCGAATTGCCTCTAAGACTCTGGCTCCATTGCCATCTGGAAGACGAATATTACTGACCAACACCTCTGGCTCTAAGCCGGATTTGATAGCTTGAATTCCCTCTTGTACGGAGCCGACAGCCGTGACGATTCCGCCCTGATATTCTAGAAGAACCGTCAACGCTGTCCGCGTTACCGCTTCATCTTCCACAATCAGAACCTGTAACGAATTTAAACTGGAACTCTGATTCACCAAAATCCTTAAACTGAAGTCTACTAAACAACATTAATTTACAATGGTATTAAAATAATGTCCCTTAAGATAGACTGGGCACTTCAAGCTTTACGTAAGTTTTACTATCAAAGATAGATATTTCCTATGGCAACTGTACAGCTTGACGGGATTACTCGCCGCTTTAGCAAATCCGCCGCGATCGAAGACATCAGTTTTAAGATTCCCGATGGTGAATTTTGGGTGCTGGTTGGGCCGTCTGGCTGTGGGAAATCGACGATTTTAAGAACGATCGCAGGGTTGGAAACCGCGACTTCAGGAAATTTGTACATTGGCGATCGCTTGGTGAATCAAGTCCCAGCACGTCAACGAGATGTCTCAATGGTGTTTCAAAATTACGCGCTTTACCCTCATATGAGCGTGGCAGAAAATATTGCGTTTGGGCTGAAGATGCGTCAGGTGGAGGCATCCACAATTCAAGCTCGAGTCGAAACGGTTGCCAGAATTTTAGAAATTAGCCATCTCCTCGATCGCAAACCAAGACAATTATCCGGTGGACAGCAGCAACGCGTCGCACTCGGTCGCGCGATCGCCCGTCAACCCCAAGTCTTTCTCTTAGATGAGCCGCTTTCAAACCTTGATGCCCAGTTGCGAGACGGAACTCGAACCGAATTAAAACAGTTACATCAGCAAGTCGGAATCACTACAATTTACGTCACACACGACCAAGTAGAAGCAATGACGCTTGCCGATCAGATTGTCGTGCTTGATCGAGGAAGAATTCAGCAGATTGGGACACCGCAGCAAATTTACGATCGACCTGTCAATCGCATGGTTGCAACTTTTCTGGGAAGTCCTCCGATGAATCTCATTCCTGTGACGTTCACGGGAGCAGAGTTTCGCATCGGCAATCACGCCATTCCTGCTTCACTGAAGGTAGCGCCAGGTCAATACGATTTGGGAATTCGCCCGGAACATATTGCGATCGATGCGGAAAACCCGCATTGTTTCGGTACTGTTAGCGTAATTGAGCCTTTAGGACGTGAGATTCTACTGCGAGTCATGCTGGAAGGACGAGCGTTGAATCTGCAAGCTGCTCCAAGATTGGATGTGAAAGTCGGCGATCGCTTACCGTTGCGATTTGATCTCGATCGCATATTTTTATTCGAGCTAGCGTCTGGTAGCCGAATTTTATAAAATCCTCCGTACTTTGCTGGTATTGAGAAAAGTACGATTCGGTAACTATAGACTTTGCTCAATTGCTCCTGATAGAATCCCTCATGTTCGGAAACTTACTCTTCTCTTTACTCCGATCCCTGCCTTCGGTATGCTCACAACAGTAGAGACGGTAAGTATTTATGCGGCATCCCCTGTTGAAATCGGTGCGAGAATTCATGAAAGATGACAATTTTCTCGGACTTCTGGGGCGTGTCGAGACATGGGTCTCGAAGATCCTCTCGATTATGATGCTGCTGGTGATTTTTCTAGCAGTCTTTCAATTAGGAACTTTCTTGTTTATTAAACTTTCTTCGCCTTTTCCAAGCGAAGAATCAGGAAAAATTTTATTCACAACATTTGGTCTATTTCTAAACGTTTTGATTGCGTTTGAGATTTTAGAAAACATTACTGCTTACCTGAAAAAACATGTGATTCAAGTAGAGTTAGTAATTGTCACTTCCTTAATCGCAGTCGCTCGAAAAATTATCATTCTCGATTTAGAGAAAACGGCTGGGCTTGATCTCATTGCTTTGGCTACAGCAATTTTTGCGCTATCTATTAGTTATTGGATTGTGCGAAATGTTGCTCCGAAAAGTAATCACTAAAGGCAAATTTCATGAGTTTTTTCTTTCAGTTTGAAACTGATTTTGTCGATTCGTTGCGCTGCATTCCGATGATTGTGCGCTTCAAGTTGGATACATGCGGAGTCAAATTGAAATTACATCAGTGGAATAAGTTTACTGAAGCCGATCGCTATCAAACGATCGAGACTCCATGCAGTTCTGAGTCTGAGATTCGCACCTATCACGATCTCTTGCATCAGCTCGTTGAACAGCGTACTGGAGAAACTGCGACCGATTTAGCACTCGATCCGAATCCACAGTGGAATGACGCCAATACAATCCCTGAGAGTGTGACGCAGAAAGCTCAAGACGTAGGAGTTACGATCGCTCAATCCCAATGGGCAGAACTGACTCCGATTCAGCGCTTTGTTTTGATTAAATTAAGTCGCTCAAGTCACGAAAATGCGAACTTCTTGCCTGCGGTGAAGGAATTTAACTTGGGCTAACGACACAATTCAAGCAATTCTCGTACAGCTTTCTCGGAAGTAAATTGTTCAGAAATATATTGATGCGCTAGCTCGCCTCGCTCTAAAGCTTGGCTGGGATTGTCTAAACAAGTCTGCATATGCTGAGCTAAAGTCTTGTAATCTTCACGCTCGAAGAGCAAATTTGACGCTCCTGCCATTTCGGGTAAACCTCCGACTCTTGCAACGATCGAGCAAGTCCGTACACTCGAAGCTTCTAGGGCTACATATCCAGCGGGTTCTTGCCAGCGAGAAGGCGCAATTAATGCCAACGACGATCGCACAATTTCTAACACTTCTTTGCCAGAGCGACGACCTAAGAATTCAACCCGATCTTGAATTTGCAACTCTTTGACCAATTCTGTCAATCGCTCTAAATCCTGACCACTGCCAATAATGTTGACTTTGAAATTCTCAGCTTCGATCAGCTTGGTGGCTCTGAGCAAGAGATCAACGCCTTTATCAGGACTGAGGCGACCGACATACGTAAATGTGTAAGGCTGGTCGAGATCTGTCAGTGTTTTCTTGTCTGATGCAGACGCGATCGGATAATTTAACGCCTCAACTTTCCAAGGAAAACTATGGGATTCTGCTAAAAACTGGCTACAGGCAGCATGTCGATCGCTTAAAAGCGCTGTCCCCAAACGAGTTGCTAATCTTGCCCATTTTACAAAAGTATGCAACTTCCATTTCAGGGGATAATTTGACTTCGGCAAAGTCTGAATCAGTTCAAACTTGAATCGTTGCCAAAAAGTCATTTTTTCGTAATGAAAATGAGTGGAAATATAGAATAAATAATGATATTTAATAACGATTTTTTTACCCAATAACTTACAGAGTAATGCAAATCCTAAGTGATTAGAATTCATATGCACAACATCTGCCCAAAAAATCTCTGAAATCCAGGAGATAATCGATTCTGTCTGGGTTGACAGCACTTTTGTTTCTACCCCGTTAGCATTTAGACCGGGTACGATCGCATCAATATAAGTGACAACGCCTGCAATCTCATCGGGGCGATGTGTATGTTGGATTAAGAGTTTCATTCTTTTAAGTTCAAGCGTCTCAAATAGAATGGACTGACCAAACTACTAAGTAACAATTGCTGTTCACAAACGACTTCTAAATTCTGCGATCGCCCGAATTTTACCCAATGAGTCATCAGCTTTCTCAAATCATTCAGCAAATAAATCGGCGTGATCAATGGACGTTGCCAAGCCTGCCAGCGAGTCATGCGAATCTGATGCCGAGCCAGTCCTACGCCTTTAATTAACTTCAATAAGTACGATTTCTCAGTTCGCCATTTGGGGATCTGATGATAAAGGTGCATTTCGGGGTTGTACCAGATTTCATGTCCTGAATTCTGAATGTGCAAAATGGCTTCAATATCTTCACTTGCCAGCATTGTTGCTGTTGTTCGTCCGACTAAGACCAATTTCTCGGGCATATGATCGAGCCAAACTTGCCGCCGCACCACTAATCCTGCTCCAGGAGGTAAAACTCGATCGTATCGATGTGGCTTCGACCCGCGTTCTACGATCGCTAAATAAGGCGCAATTTTTCCAATTCCACTGGGTGGCTCAACTTCGTACTCTGGATGAATCTGTCCCCCAAATGCACCAATCTCTGGATGTGTCTGAGTGAATTGATAAGCCTGCGCAACCCAGTTTTCATCAGGTACTGTATCGTCATCAATAAAAGCGATCCATTGTCCTTGTGCTTCTTTGACCGCTCTCGATCGCGCAAAAGCCGTGCCTTGCTTCGCCTCAAACACATAGCGTACTTCTGGATAAGCTTCGACCACCTGTTTTGTGTGATCTTGACTGTTGTTATCAATGACTAGAACTTCCCAAGTAATCGACTCTGTTTGAACTTGCGATCGCACTCCGTCTAAAACTTGTCCAATTCGTCCTGCACCGTTGTAAGTACAGATCACAACACTCAGATCCATGCTGCTTAACCTCGATCGTTTGCCCTCAGTATGGACAAGCTTGATCGATTAATTGCGCCATTTCACAGAGCATCCGACGGGATCAGTTGAAGTGGGTGAAATGGGTTGATGGTTGAGCAGTGATGCGATCGCATTTTTCAAATATTGATGCTGAACCGCTTCAGGGGTTTGAGCATTATCATCGATCGCGCCTGCGTAGCAGACAATGCCTTGCTTGTTGAGCAGATACACCTGCGGAGTTTTTACAGCTTTGAAGGCATGAGCGACATCTTGATTCATATCCCGCAGATACAAAAAATTAAGTTGATGCGCTGTTGCAAAGGATTGCATCTTTTCGTAGCTATCTTCGGGAAATTGATCCGAATCGTTGGGATTGATGCCGATCAAGGTTACACCTTGAGGTTTAAGCTCAGTTTGAAGTTGTTTGAGCCGATCGAGATACAGTTTCACATACGGGCAGTGATTGCACATGATCACCACCACGATCGCCTGGTGCTGTTCAAGGTAACGGGCTAAATGATGAATCGCTCCATCTGTACCGGGGAGTTCAAAGTCGGGTGCATATTTGCCGATAAGTGGACTGTCCATAGTGCTTTGGAGTGTAACAACTGAGACGTTTTGCCCTCTTAGTTATAGACCAGCTTTCTGCAAAATCCGACATTTGCAGAAATTTGGCGACCCCGAATGTCCAAAAAATCGTTACAGTTTGTAAAGAGGCATTTTGGGAACAGGGAAAATGGTGACGGCTCCGACAGTTGCGATCGAATACAAAACCTGGAACTGGCAAGGATTTGAAATTGCCTATCAAACTCAAGGAACTGAGGGAACGCCTGTTGTTTTAGTGCATGGATTTGGGGCTTCTTTTTTTCACTGGCGCAAGAACATTCCCGAGCTTGCAAAAAACTGTCGCGTTTATGCGATCGACTTGATTGGGTTCGGCAAATCTGCAAAACCTAAACCCCTTGAAGAAATCGAATATACCTTTGAAACTTGGGGCAACCAGATTGCTGATTTCTGTCGTGAAATTGTTGGAGAGCCTGCAGTTTTAGTCGGGAATTCCATCGGCTGTATTGTGGTCATGCAGGCTGCAGTCGATCATCCCGAAATTGCGCGATCGCTAGCGTTGCTCAACTGTTCACTACGGCTTTTACATGAACGATATCGAGCAACCCAACCCTGGGTAAAACGAATTGGAGCGCCAATTTTACAGAAAGTTCTGAAAAATCAAGCCTTCGGAGAATGGTTTTTCAAGCAAGTTGCCAAGCCAAAAGCGGTCAGAAATATTTTGCTCAAGGCTTATGCGCGATCGGAAGCTGTGACTGATGAATTAGTTGAGCTTTTGCTTGGTGCAGCGAGCGATGAAGGTGCAGCCGCTGTTTTCGTTGCGTTTACCGGATATTCCACAGGGCCTTTGCCTGAAGATCTGTTTCCGCAATTGCCGTGTCGCGCGATCGTGCTGTGGGGTGAGAAAGACCCTTGGGAACCGCTCAAGTTAGCCCGCAAATTCGCAGAATATCCCCAGGTGAAAGAATTTATCGAACTTCCAAATGTTGGGCACTGTCCCCAAGATGAAGCGCCGGAACTGGTCAATCCGATCTTGCAGCGATGGATTGACCAATCTTGATTTAAGCGATCGTAATTTCAGGCGAGAGATAAACATCTTGAATCGCATGGAACAGTTTCACGCCTTCGTCAAAGGGGCGTTGGAATGTCTTGCGTCCAGAGATCAATCCAGTTCCGCCTGCTCGCTTGTTAATCACAGCAGTCCGAATCGCTTCTGCAAAATCATTTTTACCTGAAGCACCGCCCGAATTAATTAATCCTGCTCGACCTGCATAGCAATTGAGCACCTGATAGCGCGTTAAATCGATCGGGTGATCTGTCGTCAGTTCGCTATACACTTTTGGATCAGTTTTGCCATAACTTTCCCCGGTCGCTTTCGCAACTGCAGCATAGCCGCCGTTGATTTCTGGCAGTTTTTGCTTAATGATGTCAGCTTCGATCGTGACTCCCAAATGATTCGCCTGTCCAGTCAAATCTGCTGCGAGATGATAGTCTTTATCCTGCTTAAATGCACTGTTGCGCAGATAGCACCAAAGAATTGTTGCCATGCCATATTCATGCGCTAACGCAAACGCTTGACTCACTTCTTGAATCTGTCGAGTTGAATTTTCAGACCCAAAGTAAATCGTTGCCCCAACTGCAACCGCTCCCAAGTTCCAAGCCTGTTCAACAGATGCAAACATGATTTGGTCGTACTGATTGGGAACGGTGAGTAGCTCATTGTGATTGAGCTTGAGAATGAAGGGGATTTTGTGCGCATATTTCCGTGAAACGCTGCCGAGTACGCCAAGCGTTGTTGCAACTGCATTACATCCCCCTTCGATCGCGAGTTTGATAATATTTTCACTATCAAAGTAAATCGGATTCGGGGCAAACGAAGCTCCGGCTGAATGTTCAATTCCTTGATCAACAGGCAAAATCGAAATATAACCTGTATTTGCTAACCTTCCAAATGAATAAAGCTGGCGCAAACTCCGAAGCACTTGGGGAGAGCGATCGCTTTGAACAAAAACGCGATCGAGAAAATCGGGACCCGGCAAATGCAATAAATCCTTAGAAACTTTGGCTTGATAGGTGAGTAAATCTTCTCCTTCATCTCCTAGCCAAGATGTTACCGACTGAGGCGCAGAGAGTGTAGCGGTCATCGCAGTTTCCTCAATACTGTTCCCTCTCAATCTAACGTTTTGTTCCAAAATGAATTTATGTCTGGAAGGGGATTTTTATGCGCATCCAAAAAGCGTGGGTTACGATCGCAGCCGTGCAATTCGATCGGTCTGTCAACTTTTATCAGCAACTTTTTCAGCAAGAGCCGCAGATTTTCACGCCTGAAAAATATGCAGAATTTGAAGCATTTGGTATCCGGCTCGGCATTTATCGCCCAACGGTTGAGGAATCGCCAGAGAAAGCGCCGATTACCTTATTTCCAGCCGTAAGTTTGTGTGTGCAGATTGAAAAGTTGGAAGAGGCGATCGCTTTACTCGATCGCATTGATGCGTTTATCAGTGAGATTCGTACGGTGTCTCATGGACGCGAAGCCTATGCCTATGATCCTGACGGCAATCGCATTATTTTGTACGAACCCAATTCGATCCGAGAGAACAATCAATAGATACTTTTTCAACAGCTTCTATAATCTTGTTGGGTGCTTGAAGTCGCGATTAGAGTTGAGAGGGATTAGAAGCCTGCAAAGGCTAATCTGCTTCGATTGAAAACAAAAAAATGAGGGCAATTTGCCCCCATAACTTTGAACCCACATAAATGAAAAATGATTGCTGTATGAAGTTTTGCTTAATAAGACAAACTTAGTAAGCCAGACCCATACTGCGAGTCGTTTCAGCACCCAAGTAAACCCGAATGCTGAGGAAGTCCGTCGGGCAAGCCGTTTCGCAACGTTTGCAGCCAACACAGTCCTCTGTTCTCGGTGACGATGCGATTTGACCCGCACGGCACCCATCCCAGGGAACCATTTCTAGAACGTCCGTAGGACAAGCACGAACGCACTGTGTACACCCAATGCAGGTGTCGTAAATTTTGACCGTATGAGACATATTATGGAAGGCTCCAGATTAGTGCTTATGATTTGGCATCATCTGTAGTTCTAAGCTTCGACGATACTAGACCGCTTCATCCTAGAATCATTGCCTAGTTTACTCTGGGGAGTTGACGCTATCTTTCAGACAGTTGCAAAAGTTTAAATTGCGTAATAGTCTAAACTGCTTACGTTTCGGTTGAACCAAATACCATCTGCACGACAAATGGTTTTCCACCTTCTTGATGATACCGATCGGCCCAGTTGCGTAATATTTCGTCCAGTTCTGCGATCGCATCTCTCACTCGATCGTCTGGAATATCCAATTCTTCTAAGACTCGCATGACTTGATCTTCGCGCTTTGCCCAGTCTTGCATCAAGCGAAAAAATCGCGCTGTGTCTTCAATCATGACATAAGCGCGTTCTTCTTGGTCTTCAGGTGAATAAGATGCTCGGGTGAGCGCATAGAAAGGCATTCCCCAAGGCGACTCGATGCGAGTGACGGTTCCAGAGTAAAGCAGGCGGCGCTTGATGTGCTCTGCCAGTGCTTCACTCAGAGGCATTCGCTGCTCAGGTGGAAGATCTTCTTGCGATCGCGTATTCAGAAACTCGATGAGTTCTAAAAACTGAAAGGAGTTGATCAGTTGGGCATCGGGCAGATTGTTGGGCAATTTCTGTTCGATTTGGCGCTTTTCTTCAGAAGTCAAACTGGTTCCAGGAACGCGTGAGCGTCCCGGTTGCCAGGGGTATTGCTCCATCCAGACGTAGGGTAACTGAATCAAATACCGAGGTTCTTGTGACCCTAGCATTTTCAAGAGTTTGCCTTCGGTAAGAGCTTGTCTGACTTCTTCCACGATCGCCTTTACTCGTTTGGGTTCGATGTGGTGCAGATGACCCGTCATCCGGATGTTGCCATCTTGCTCCAAGTAAGTCATGTAAATCGCGCACTTGGCAGCTGTTGCGGCTGCGTCTAGGAATGCGCCATGACGATGACCGCCCGTTCGCATTGCGCTAAACGCCAGATACAACATAATCTGATCCATTGCACTAGGGCTGAGAAGTTTGATCAGATCTAGGTCATTTGTCATATCGATCGCGCCACCGCTGAAACAAAGAACACGAATACAATCAAAACGATGCCGAAATCCAGTCTACAGCGAGAGTCTGTATTTCAACAGGAATTCTCTCAATACAGAGCAAAACTTCATCGTTGGCATACGTTAACAATTTTATCTTTAATAGATTTCGATAAAATTGCTTTTTTGAACGTGCCCAACTCTCGCTGAAAACTCAACAGTTGGGTCTTATAGTGCTTTGTCAGGGAATAGACTGCGATCGTCGATGGAAAAAATTAAAGAGGGAGATCGACCCTCTAGAAAAGCGATCTCCATACAGTTTGGAAGCTCAATGTAAACTGTTCAGATTGAAAAGCTGAGATTGAGAAAATTAGATGAGAAAGTTCATCTGTTCGAGTTGGGTTTCGATCCGTCCGCTGCCCCGATGGGCAAGTGTGTGTGGAATCAGTTGAGGGGCGTTTAACTGAGAGGCGGCGGGGAAGAAACGCTCGGTGGTGTAAGAACCGATAGCAACTGCTCCAATGAGCCAGCTAAAGAGTGCAACCAAAGTTTGAGCGCGCATATTTTACGTCCTCAGTGTTGATACCCCTTTCTTCACAATTTTGGGCATCACATCAGGACAAAAAATGCCTGAAAACTCAAATTCGGTAGTCGTACCTACTTGACAAACGCTTCAGGGTAGTGTTGATTATCCGTATTCAGCGCTTCTACTAAAATCCAATTTCCAGACTGATTAAATTTACCTAAACCGCTCAGTGATTGTCCGGTCTGAATTTTCTGTAGTTGAGCGTTGACTTCGGGATCTACTGTAACGATCAGCCATTCAGTTTGGGATGGTTCTGTAGATTTTAATGTATAGTCTTGTACTCCTTTGCGGTGGAAAATTCCATTGAATGGTTTAGCTTGGTCGCTAGGTGCTTGAATGCTTTTACTGGCGGGACATTCACCGTTTGTCGGATAACTTTCTGGATGGTCGAGATAGTATTGCTGCCAGACGAGCCATTCTGGGTGTTTAGGTGACAAATTGAACAGAGGAAAAATTGCAGCGGGCGCGCTCGCATCGGTGAGTAAGGCGAGTTGCAGCGATCGCACATCTAAATGACGGGGATGGCAGATTTGTTCGATGCAAAGAGCGGCTGCCATGCCTGCGGCTTGTCCAATTCCTAACACGAGCGGTTGCAATCGAGTTGCGCCGTTGGCGATGTGGGTGACGGAGATGTTTTTCTCACAGACTAGGAAATTGTCGATTTCTTTTGGAATCAGGCAGGTGTAAGGAATCGTGAAGGGGGTTCCTGTCCAACGCCCACCCCAGCGGATGGACTTTGATTTTAATGGAATGTCGCCGCTCGGATAGTGGTGGTCGTTGGCGTAGTTGCCAATCGCGATCGCTTGGCAGAAATTTTCGGCGTATTCACAGCCGATCGCATCGACTTGGTAGGGGAGTGGGGCAACTTGTCCTTTGGGAAGCAGATCTTGTTCGCGCAGGGTGGTGATACCGATGAGACGGCGGCTTTCTCGATAATAGGGATGCAGAGCAAAGGCAGTGCCATTCGGAAAGGTGTTTTCGGCGAGTCCGTATCTGCGCCCTAATTTGGTTTGGATAAAGTGGGCGAAAGCGAGAGAGTGGATTTTTGCTTCTTCATGGAATTCGAGGCGAGTTGAGCGATCGAGTAGCCGATTGGGATTCTCACCATAGTCGTTGCCAGAGATGGGCCAGTTGATCATGAAGCGATCGCCGGGAAGCCGTCCGTAATTCAAAAATGCTTCAGCGCCATAGTTTTGCCAAGCTTTCTCGAATAAGTCGGGATTGTAATGTTCAGGTTTGGGAATTTCTGGTGCTTCTGCTTCACCAAAATCTTGCATCACAACGACCCAGGTTGGCGCTTGAACAGGATAGGTTTGAGTCAGTTCGTTGGGTTCAGGCGGAGCGCTTGGCTCGTTGAATTCGGATTGCAATTCCCATCCCCAGCGATGAGGAATGTTGCCCAAAGCTAAAAGATCGCCGAGTTCGGTGGCATCGATCGTAATTTTTGCCTCGACTCTGACGGTTTGAAATTCGACTCCGAGAATGCGTGCGGCTTCGCCGATACCGCAAGGGTCATTTTCTTGCAAAACGGCAGTGGGAATTTCTCCGGCGATCCACTGCAAATTCGGTAAAGCCTTGACCCAATCGGCAAAGATTTCGGCTCCGATTCGGGGTTCGTAGGTGAAGAAACTGACCCAAGCGTTGTCGAGTCCTCCGGGTTGTCGGCGTTCTAATTCGCGCAGGAATGCACCCCAGATTCCGGTTTGAAAGGCTGCAAGTTCGTTGCCATCGGGAGCGGTTACGCCTGCACTGGTGAGCATTCCGCCGAGCCACTCAAATTCACTGACGAGAATTGTTTTTGCACCGCGTCGGGCGGCTTGGATGGCTGCGGCTGTTCCGCCTGTTCCGCCTCCGACGACCAATACATCCGCGATCAGTTCTTGCATCGTTTTTTGAGCTAAAAAATCCTTTCAATCATCGCGGTGAATGGAGTTTTGGGCAAGTCGAACTTACTGCCAAGGTGCGATTGTATCGATCGTTTGATTTTTATGCTTGCGGTAAATTAGAAAGTCGCTATCAAGTGTGAGAACTGCACTATCAGGCAAGAGTTCTGCTATTCTTACGAGACAAGCATCTGCAAAATCCATTGGAACAGAGTCGTAGCGAACTAATAGATCTGTAACTTGCTCAACCTCAGAATTAAACTGGAAACCGATATAGATACTTTTTGTTTCTAGTAAGCCTTTGAGTGTTTGTATCCCATGGTGAACGTGCTGCAAGAGAAACACTGTCTCTGAAATTACTGCTTCACAGGTAAATAATGGTGGCTGAATTCTCATTAACTGATGCTTCACCCATTCATGACGAGGCTCACGACGATTAATTAAAGCAACAAGTGGCCCCGTATCAAGAATGACTTGCTGGTGAATCCTGTCCATATCCTTTCATGTAATCGGGGTTGGTTAATAAGTCGCTCCGTCCTTCCCCGCGACCAATAAACTCTCTAGCAACGTCAAAGAACGATTGAAAAGATTCAGGCGAGTTTGAAGTCGGAACTTGTTTGTGTTGCAACTTCACTGCAAATTCGAGAACCATTTTCTGTTCTTCTGGAGAAAGCATTTGTAAGGTATCTAAAACCTGTTGTGGAATTGAGACTGACATAAAGCAGAAACGAGTAGAGAACCTTTGCTCTCAGTCTACCGAAATCAATCTCAATTCTTATGCGATCCATATAATTTTGTGACCGCTCCTCTCTTCAAGAGCGATCGCCAATTCTTCTAACAGTAAGGTGTAACATCCTCGCCGCATTCGTCTGCAAGATATGAGAGTGCACGGAATCGTAAACCGACTAGCTGTTCGTACAGCGGATTCAGCTTGCACATGGGTGGAATATGCACAATCTTGTGCCCGAATAGCTTTACGTCTCGCTCAAAGGGGCATTGGGCGGGAATGAGTTTGCAGAGAAAATGTGCAACTTTTGGATCGTGAACTTGGAAGCCGTCGAGCCACGATCGTACAGGCTGCAACACATCAAGATGCAGTTCAGGATGCGGCTGGAGCGCTTGAGTTTCGGCATGTCGATCGCATAAAGTCAGCCGCAGATTTTCTAGAATCTCAGTTCCAGTATTCAAGGTCTGACAGAATTGTTCTAAGATTTCGTCTTCGCTGGATGTGTAGACTCCATCTGCGAGGGCAACCATCACTGCGGTTCTGAGAAAATTCTCGGCAAGCTGAGCGTCAGGGGCAAAGTGCGATCGCAGTTCTTCATTCGAGATCGGTTGAAACGATCGCTCTGTTTCTTCCTGGGTTAAGGCATGTTCAGTCAGAGAAGCAATTAACTGTTGCTCCGCTTCATCGAACTTATCATCTGCCCAAGCCAAAGTGAGAAGACCACGTAACCAAATGGAAATTTGGGCGTCAGTGTAGGTCGGTTGTACAGGGGTTGAAGAATTCATCGTGAGTTTTTCATGCTTCCAAAATAAATGTAGCTCAAGGTTTCCCGGTCAGACGCTCAAGCTAGCTGTAAACTGAAAAAGCGAAATGTGGAGAAAGATTTCCTGTGAGTTTTCAAGAATTTGCATTGTTTCTGATGTCGATCGTGGCAGGTGTTGCAGGTCAGTTTTTTCTCAAATCAGGAGCATTAAAACTGGGGCAACTCACTTCTAATAATGCAGTGAGCCATGTTCTCAGTATTGCCACAACGCCTGAATTGGTGATTGGACTAGGATGCTATGGAGCGGGTGCAATCTTATACATTTTGCTGCTGACTCGTGTTCCTCTCAGTATTTTGGCTCCGGCAGTTGCATTGCAATATGTATTTTCGGTGCTGCTCGGGAAATTCGTCTTTAATGAGCAGATTCCGGTGATCCGACTGTTTGGATTAGCGTTTATTATCTGCGGTGTTGTGATGCTGATGGCAAAAAAGTAATTAGAGATAGCGTTTGAGAATTTCTGCGGTTTGGTTCGCAGTAGTTTGCCAGCTAAAAGATTGAGCGCGATCGAGTCCTTTTTCTCTCAGTTGGGTTCGGAGGCTTGAATCTTGGACGATCGCATTCATCGCATCGAAAATTTCCGATTCACGGTAAGGATTGACTAAAATCGTCGCATCGCCTGCCACTTCAGGAATTGAGGACAGATTAGAAGTAATGACGGGAGTTCCACATGCCATTGCTTCGAGTACAGGTAAGCCGAAACCTTCCCACAGACTGGTAAAAACAAGCGCAGTGGCTTGATTGATCAATACAGGTAATTCTGCATAAGAAACATAACTCAAGAATTTAACGCGATCGCCGATTCCCAAGCTTTCAGCCTGTTGTTGTAACTGAGGGGTAAATCTTGAATCGGGTGAGCCTGCGATCCAGAATTCATAATCTTTAGGAAGTCGAGAAAAAGCGCTGAGTGCTCGACCAATATTTTTATAAGGGTCATGTCGCCCGACGTAGAGAAAGTAATTTTTAGTGGGTAAATCTAGAAATCTGAAGTGCTGATTGTCGTAGGCAAGTGGAACTACTGTAATTTTATTTGATGGGATTTTGTAGAACTCGATCGCATCATTTGCCGTCGATTCTGAATCGCTCAAAATATGCTGAGCTTGGGCAAGAACATGGGGAATATAGAATCGATAATATTGAGTTAATGGCGATGTGAAACGCGGAAATCGCAGCGGAATAAAATCATGTAATGTCACAATATAGCGACATTTTGTAAAAATTGGAGCTTCGGGAATTGGAGAGAAAATAAGATCGCTCTGAAGCTGATGATAAATTTTAGGTAATTCAAATTGTGTCCATTTCAATCGATTGAAATGTCCTTTTGTTCCTTGATCTGGTGTGAGTTGATCTGAGATGGGATAACACTGGTAGGGAGGGATATTTTTTCCAGATAATAAAACTGGCTCAAGCGCGCTTAAACCAGGTAGTAAATTTTTTGCATAGACAGTGTGACCTGTCGGTTTTGAAGCTAAAAATGTAAGATTGACTAATATCACAGAACTAAGATCACAGAATTGATCGATAAGCTTTCAATGTTTCTTGAGCCGTATTTTCCCAAGAATATAATTTAGCTTGTTCTTTGCCCTTTTGAATCAAATTCCCGCGTAAAGTGCGATCGCGAATGACGTTCAAAATCGCTTCTCCTAAATCTTCGATCGCATTTGGCTCAATCAATAGTGCCGCATCGCCCGCAATTTCTGGCAGAGATGAGACATTCGTTGTCACAACAGGTGCACCTAACGTCATTGCTTCTAATACAGGCATTCCGAACCCTTCGTAGTGCGAGGGATACACAAATACATCTGCATTTCGGTAAAACTGCATGACTTGAGCGTCGGGAAGATAATCGAGATGCTGAATTTCACTTTGATAAGGCGATCGCGCAATTTGATCAAAAATGGGTTCGTATAACCAGCCTTTTTGACCAATCAGAATTAATTGATGCTCAATTTGATAATTTCGCTTCAAATATTCAAATGCAGAAATCAGCGATCGAATATTTTTTCTCGGTTCGATCGTACTGACAAATAAAATATAAGGTTTCGGAAACGAGAATTTAGGAATCGGCTGATCAACTTGATAACGACTGGCTAAATGAGTCACCCAAACTCGATCTGGATCAACCTTGAGATACTCAACGATATCGCGTTTAGAACTATGCGAGATGGTCAAAATTAAATCTGTCCAGCGCAGGCATTTTTTTAACCGTTCTGTATAAGCACTAACCGTTGAATTCGTAAATTCAGGATACTTAATAAACGTCAAATCGTAGATTGTAATCACTCGACGACTTTTCCGAGTTGGGAAAACAGTATAGTTCGTCCCATGCACAATATCAGCTTGCTGGAAACAGGCTTCTAAGCTATTAGAAAATAAGAAAGGAAAGTCAATAATTAGATTCGACAATCTTACCGGAAGTGGAAATAGATTGAGATGCGAATAAGCTCGTAAATAATCGGGAAATGCAAAATCTCCCTTGAGCCATTTTTTCAGTCCGGGCTGATAAATCAGTTCTAAATCTGGAGCGTTCTGCGATCGCATCAACCCTTGAATCAAGTTTGAGACATAAAACCCAATTCCACTTGGTTTCGGCATCCAAGGGGTGACATCGATCGCAATTTTCATTGGGCTTCGCTCAATTCCTTCAAGTCGTGATCCACCATTAACTCGACCAACTGCTTAAACGGATATTGCGGCTCCCAATTTAGCTGTCTGCGGATTTTATCGATCGAGCCAACGAGCTGCACGGCTTCATCCGGTCGATAAAAATTCGGATCGACTGAGACATACTCTTCCCAGTTCAATCCCACGCAGTCGAATGCAGTCTGCACTAACTCTCGAACGGAGTGCGTTTCACCGCTGGCAATGATGTAATCATCGGGTTGCTCTTGTTGCAACATCATCCACATTGCCCGCACGGCATCTTTCGCATAACACCAATCCCGCTTCGCGTCTAAGTTTCCAAGCTTCAATTCTTTGGCTAAACCCATTTTGATCAAAGCTGCCCCACGGGTGATCTTGCGAAAGACAAACTCTGTGCCTCGACGCGGAGACTCATGCGTGTAGGTCACCCCACAACAGCTATAGAGTCCATACTGCTGGCGATAATTGATCGTCATCCAGTGCGCGTAAGCTTTTGCGACTCCGTAAGGATTTCGAGGTCGAAAGGCGGTTCGTTCGGTTTGAGGCGACTCATCGGGTTGTCCGAACACTTCACTACTAGATGCTTGGTAAAACCTAGCATCCGATTTACAGCGGCGAATCGATTCGAGTAACCGTGAAACTCCTAGAGCAGTATATTCTGCGGTCAAAGCGGGCTGTGTCCAAGACAGTGGCACATAACTCTGAGATGCCAGATTATAAATTTCGTCGGGTTGGGCGTAGGAAACGGCATCCATTAACGAACATTGATCTAGCAGGTCACCGGATAAAATCTCGACCGTTCCTGATAAATGGCTAATGCGATCGGCATTGCCCGAACTCGATCGACGAACTAACCCAAAGACTTGATAGCCCTGCTCTAGCAAAAGTTCTGCGAGATACGATCCGTCTTGTCCGGTCAGTCCGGTAATGAGTGCTTTTTTCACGATGATCTTGCTCGATTTAAGCTGATGAACGTTTTACCTGAATGTTGCAGAAGCAGCCATAAAATCGTCGGCAATGACTCGCCAATCATACTGCTGCTGCACTCGCGTTCTGGCGGCTTCGATTCGGGTCAGTTGAATCGTTGAAGACTCTGATCGCACTTGCGCGATCGCGCTTGCAAACTGGTCAACTTCTGCGACGATGCAGTGTTTGCCATGTTCCACGCCCAATCCTCGGATTCCGGTTGGAGTCGAAATGACTGGGATGCCTGCCGCAAAGTACTCTAACATCTTTAGGTTTGTCCCTGAACCAAAGGTGACTGGATTGAGTGCGACATCGGCAATCTCTAAAACGATCGCTTTTGTCTCTTCCTCTACTTCTCCTAAAAATCCCACATTCTCCGGGCGTTTTTTATCTTGAAATGCCCAACCTACACTTCCAACAATTAGAAAATTGATATCAGGCAGTGATGGAGCAAGATTCAAAATGGTTTCAACGGCTTTGAGGTTTGGATCGTGCCAACTTCCCAAGAAAAAAGCAGTAAAGTTATTAGAAATTCCTAACTTTTCTTTCATTGATCGCCGTTTTTCTTGAGAAATATATGCGATCGCTTCAGTGTCTACTCCGTTTGGAACCTCAATCATTTTATTGAGATCAATACCGTAAATTTGATTGAGCAAATTCGCATCATTTTGCGAACAAGTCATGATCAATTGACTCGCGTTACAGCATTCTAATTCGACTTTTTTAATCGATTCTAAGAGCTTCCGACTGACCGCATTATCCGGGAGGATTTTCGCTTTCAAATCGACTTCAACGTCTTGGGCTTCATACCAAATCGGTTTATCCGTAATCGATCGAATGGCGGGATAGAGGTAAGGATGACAAGCAATGACGAAATCTGAAGATGCGATCGACGTTTTTAATGCTTCAAGATATTCCGGAGTCAAATGAATCAAATCCGGCATGACGATATCAGTAATTGGAACTCGAGTTTCTTTTTCGATTTCTTGTTCTTTTTGCTGATGTTCTGCCGATTTAGGGATACGAATTTCGTAAACATGTTCAGCGATTTCGCCTGCAAACGGAACCTGATCGAATCCGGTGACTGAAACAAATTCGATATCGAAATATTTGGCAAGATGTTTGTATAAATGGAAAACGCGGCTTTGTCCGCCTCCGCGTGGAGGAAAGACTGAAAATGTAACCGCGATCGTAATTTTTTGGCGAGATTTACTCATTCCATTGCTCATCGTCTTTAAGGGAGGTTCGCTTAACAAACGAGTGACCGTATTTTCCCAAGTAATTGTCTCAACCAGTTTTCGACCTGTGAGTCCCATTTGCTTGGCTTCTGTACGATGCTGATAAAAATAATCTATTCGTTCAGCAAGTGCAGCAGGTTCGGGTAAAACAGAAAATCCGGTTTCTCCATTAATGACAAACTCGTTCGGACCACCCGCATCGATTGTGGTTAAAACAGGTTTTCCACTCATCATGGCTTCAATCACGACTAAGCCATAATCTTCGTCATAAGGAAGATACGGAACTGCGATCGCATTGGCATACAGCCCAATCACATCTTCGTCATTGACGAATCCAAGAAATTCGATGCGATCGTCGTCTCCAGCTAACTCTTTTAACCGTTTTTCATCCGGTCCAGTTCCTGCAATTTTAAGCTGAACTTTTGACTTTACAAAGCGCATGGCTTCGACGAGTAGGCGAATTCTTTTTGCACTGTCTAAACGGCTAATTGTGAAAAAATAATCGCTACTTCCCTGCTCAAATCTTCTCAGGCTTGAAGGTGGATAAATGACATCGATCGCACTGCCACGTGGAAAATAATTCTTTCGATTTGCGACATTATGAGAGATAGCAGTGTATTTCTTAATGGCTTTGGGATCTAAAGCAATTCCATCAAAATAGTGAATCAATTCTCGAACAAAAGCGCCAGGAAAATGGGCGGCTTCTTCGGGTAATTTCCCACTAGATTCTAACTGTTTAAGCTGTAAAAAAATCTCTGGTAAATCGCCACGTTTTCCTTGTTGAATTCGTTTTTGAAGACGAGAAAGGGGTGGATGATTTGTCGTAAATCGCTCCGGTAAACCTGTCAAATGATAGGCATCATATAAGCCTCGCAATCGGTGTAGCATATAGCAAACATGATTCGGATGCTTGACCATCCAAGCCGGATATTTGCCGGAAATGACCAAATCAAAATGGCGCAAATCTAGCTCAGAAAATTGCTGATAACTATCAATCAACTCTGAAAAGTTCTGCTCTGGGCTGGGTAGTTTGATCAACTCAGCCTGATGCGATGTATTTTGATTGATTTCTTCTTGTAATCCCCACCAGAGTTTCTCGGCTCCACCAATACAAAATGGAACAGGACTGGGTGCAACGATCGCGATATGCATAAAATGAAAATTTAGAGACGAGTCGCAGTAAACGCAAACCGAGCATAGATCGAAGAATCGATCTCTTGTGCATTGCTCAAGTAGAAGAACTGGAACTTAAGTTTGTCTTGAGTCGGGCGAATGATTCTCTGCATAAAAGACTGAGGGCTATAAAAACGCCCGTGCCGATTTCCCCATCCTTCAGCGCAGTAAATGGTTGCAGTTTGATCAAACGGGACACCCGCAGGAACGCTAACCGTTGGATCAGTTTGAGTTGCTTCTTGATTAAAGACATAGAATGGCACAACGCAAACTGTTCCGCCTGGTTTTAAAACCCTCGCCAGTTCTTGAAACAGACCTGTATCTGCATCTTCTTCAAAATGTTCTAAAGAGCAAGTGAGTGCTGCTTTCGTGATGAATCCATCGGGAATCGGCATATTACAAGCATTGCCGCCAATCTGATCGCCGTTAATTCCGTCAGGATACATAATGTCTTGACTGTAAGTTTTTGCTCCTGATAAACGCCGAAAAATTTCTGGGACAGGAGAATGTTCGCTGGCTAAATCGACAAAAACATCTTCTGAATTTAAACCTAATAATGAATAGCAAATATAGTGTTCTAATGTTTTCTCAGGCTGATTTCCTCGATAGTATTCAGAATAGCGTTTTGAGTATTCTGCGCTCTTGCAATACTCCTGATAAAGGCTGGGATCGATTGAGAATTCATTAAATTCAATTCCAACTTGTTTGCCGAGTTCGATAATATTGGAGACGACTTCTGGGCGAGTATTCTCGATCGCATGATCAACCACAGAGCGTCCGCTGCGCCGAAGCTGTTCTACCCCTGTAGCAAAATCGAACTGAGCGACGTCTGGACGATAGATGTAGGGAGTTGGGCTTGTTTTGGTCGGTTTTCGATTGAGATTCTGAATCGAGTTCAATAAGCCTTTCAGAGAAATCATTACATTTACTCCACACAACAAGTTTCAACATCCTAATATCTTTTGCACAACATTAGCCCATGAAATGTCGAGTGCATTGTAGCGATCGTATCCTGCTGATCCCATTTCTTTCGCGATCGCTTGCTGTTCATAGAGATGATCAATCTTTTCGGCGATCTCCGTTGGATCAGCTTCTGTAATCCATCCGGTCTGCCCATTTACAACAAATTCAACGGGTTCACCCGAATCTTTGCAGGTAATCACAGGCTTGCGAGAGAGCATTGCTTCTAAGGTAACGTAACCGTAATCCTCGTTATAAGGCGCAAAAAAAACACCTAAACAATGTGCGTAATAACTGAGTTTCTCATTGTCGCTGAGCCGACCGAGCAGGCGGACTTTCTGATGGAGTCCAAATTGATCAATCAAACCTTGTAGATAAGGGTACTGACCGCCTTCGCCACCAATTAAGGCAACCACAGGCGATCGCACAAATCGCATGGCTTGAATCAGCAAATCCTGCCGTTTCAGAGTTTCTAATCGACTCGGAAAGAAAATATAAGGTTCGGCAGGCGCGGTGTAAAACTGTTCTGCAAATTGGGGCGGATGATAGAGCGGGATAGAAGCGATTTGATTGAATTTTTGCAATCGCTTGGACACGGTTTTCGCGATCGTAAAAACGCCTCGAAATGTACTTAGTGCTTTCGTATCTTGTTCTGTAATTTCTTGTTTTAACTGTTTGCCTTCTGCACTGCGAGAAAATTCTGCTGTAAATTCAGTGTCCCATAGGTCATAAACACTGCGATGTTGATGTAAAAGCCAGCCTACTTTATTCGGATGCTGCAAATAGAATGCCGGAAATTTGAGACAGATCACACGATCGCATTGATAGCCATTCAAATTCTCAAAATTCTCAGATGCCCAGAGTTTCATACTTCGCTGAATTTCTGAGACAGGCGAAAATCGAAATGGCATCGCAATGATTTCAACCGAGTGTCCAGCTGCTTGCAGTGCATTTGCTAATCCGTCGGCTAAAATCTCCGCTCCGCCTCGAATAAAGGGAACTTGAACAGTGGCGATCGCAATTCTCATTCTTTTTCCTCGATCGCATCTAATCGAGCTTGCAAATCGCTAATTTCTGCCTGCAACTCTGAAACTTTCTTCACTAGGCTTTGATTCAGTAATAAAGTTTCTCGCAAAGCTTGATTGAGAGAAAAATTAACCGCTCGCTGTTCCTTAAAGAGAAAACTGTAAGTTTTCAAAGCGGCTTTCCCAAATCCTCTACCCAAGTTCCAGGGGAATCGTTTTAATTTGGCAGGCAAATCTGTTCTAATCTGAGATTTTGCGCTGGCAGCATTCAAAAGTGCTTCAATATTGCTCGATCGAATTCGATTTGCCGCATCTATATTTGCAGGAGGTTGATATTGAGAAACGGTTTGTCTCTGGGCTGCTTCTTGCCGGATTTTATCGATCAGAGTGTCAATATTTACGGGGTCACTCATGTTAGATTCACTCCTTTTTTTGCTCTAATAACTTCACTTCAGGTTGACCCAATCGCTGTTTGATTTTCCACCAAACATTTCTCGCTTTCCAAAAAATGCTGTTCTCTATTTCTGAGATTGTTTGATGCGATCGCGCAATTTCTGCGTCTGCTTGCTGGCGAAACTGTGTAAATTCTGCTTCGGTCTGTTGCAGCGAAGTTTGTGTCTGCTGCAGCGAAGTTTGCGTCTGTTGAAGCGTTAAATGAGTTTGATGATTCTGCTGCTGAAGTTCAACGAGTTGTTGATAAACTCCATATAACTCTTCTCGTAAAAAGTGAGTTGAATCAAGTGTGTACCTTTTCGACTGAAAATATTCAGAATTCTCGAACGGCGCTGAGATTGCAATTCCTTGTTTTAGCTCATCATAGTAGCCGCGCCGAATCGCTTGTGTGACCGGAGTTCCGTCATTAAACTTGCTAAAGGTATAAGGGAATTTCTGCGTTTTCTCATAGCCATTTCTCAACAATTTGGCTCGATAAATATCCGCGAGCTTTGCCCAGGGCGAAGTAATTTCTTCAGGATAAAGAGCCGTATTCTTAGAAACAAAATGAGGACGATCGATATCCCATCCACTAAAGTGCAAAAATAATAAAGGTTGACCGTTCACAAGTACATTTCCTTGCGGATCTAGCTCAAATTCCTTTTCATAGAAATTCCAGTGACCAATATTTGTGCCTGGATGTTTTAAGAATTTGAAATCCGGGAAATAAAGCACGGCAAGATTTAGCCATAACTGGTCTGCGGCAAGCCCTCTTGGATCTCCGATCGCACAATCTAAAAAACAGTAATGAATTAATCGTCCTTTCCACCACTGGATAAATTGTCGAGTTTGCTCAGTTCTTCGCAATCCCATGAATCCACCGTTATTGATGCCATGAACCAAGAAATTAATCTCATGTTCAGCCTGCTCTAATGGGACAGGTCGGCTACAGTGTGGACTAAAGATTAATGATGTTTCAGAAAGTTCTTGAAAGATTGGCTCTAGAGAATCACCAATTAAAATATCGCAATCGATAAACAGCCAGCTTTCAGCTGTTGTATGTTCCAGAATATATTCATGTAACAATCCCCGTAGCGCACAGCAAAACTCTAAGGGAGTGTAATAGAAACTCATCTGAGCGATCGCATCTTGCTCGGGCAGATCTTCTAAGTAAATTAGCTCAAAAGGCTCCGTTTCTGGTTGAAAATAATCCTCAACCCGATCGGCAAGCAAAACATATAATTTTGCTTCTGGATTATGCTCGGTTAACGTTTCAGCTAAGGTTCGAGCATATGCCAAATAGCTCTTCGTGACGACAGTGCAGACAATTCTTTCAGGCATATTCTTCAACGCTCAACTATTCTTGAGTTGGCAATCCCAATTTTCGCTTGAGTTGGAACCAAGTTGCTCGTAACTTCCAGAATTTACTACTTTCCATGGCTTGAATTCGAGTCTGTGCAGCGGCGGCAAGTTGATGGACACGATCGAGTTCAAGTCGGGTTTGCTGAAGCTCTTGATTGAGCTGGTTAACCTGGTCTGATTGCGGTAACGTTTCAGTTAGAAGTCGCATCAAAAACTGAAATGCACTCTGCGAAATACTGGTTTGATTTTGCAACTGTGATTCATCTACATTCACGATCGCTAAATATCCATCAGCATTCTCGATCGCAGAAAGATTTTCTAAATACTCACGCTCAAAGAAATCCTTCGGCAGAGGGTTCTGATAACTCTCAAATCTCACGCCTTTTAATGCAGGTGAAATCGGCTTAACAATATGACTCGAAACGCTGTAGTGCTGCCCTAAAAATACCGCTTCACCAAACGTGCTCAACACCAATTCTCGAAACTCAGGAAATCGGAACTTATGCAAATGAAACTCACTGATCCAAGGCGCAACGCGATAATCATTTGGACAAGACAAAAACAGTTGTCCATCTGGTTTCAGTAAGCGTCTGAGTTCAACTACAAACTTTCGCGGATTCGGCAAATGCTCGATCGTTTCAAAGGAAACAATCACATCGAACGAAGCATCTTCTAATTGCCGCACGTAATGAGCATCGGACTGAATAAACGTTGCATTCGGATGCGCGTGAAACTTAGATGCAAAATTCACTGCCGACTGATCCACATCGACCCCAACAACTTCTAAAGCGCCTTGCTGAGCGATAAACTGTGTCCCATACCCCGTTCCACAAGAGATATCTAACACCCGTTTTCCAACGACAAAGGGTGCAACATACGCATAGCGAATCATATGATCCACATTTGCAAGCGAAGTATCTGTTCCTGTCTCGTACACTGGCATATGCCGTTCGCTAGTCGGTGTGTAATCGGCAACTGGGTCAGATGAGATCATGGGCTTCGCTGTCAAAAGAATCGAAGATAGTATACCAAACTGATTGAATCTCCAACGGGAAAGTGGTTCCCGCGAATTCTCGATCGTCAGATAGATTTCAGCAAACCGCGCAAATCACTATGATGCTTAGCGTTGTTCGCGCTAAAACGGTACATGATCGTTAATCCGACTCAAAACGGCTGGCAAATTATTTATCATCGGGCACATGCGCTCCTTGCTGCACAGATTGCAGGGCAGTGGTGCAGAAAAGATGCTCCTCCTCGGCTGTATGAAACTGTTGCTGCGATTTCTCATCATGACGATCTAGAGCGCGAATGGGATGAGAACAATCTGAATAAAGCGGGTGCACCAAAAGATTTTACTCAAGATAGCGAGCAAGAAACCGACTATGACAGCTTGCGGCGACATCTTGAAGGTTCGTTGTATCGCGGGCGCTGGGTGGCACTTTTAACGTCGATGCATTTGCTGCGATTGAATTCTGCAAAACGAGGAACCTCGCCGAAAGCAGATGCTTTCCTGGATGAACAGATCGAAAATCAGAAACGCTGGCGCAAAGATTTAGAAATCTCTGAAACAGATGCGACGCAAGCGTATGACTTTCTGCAATGGTGCGATCGCTGTTCGCTCATTCTCTGCCAGCAAGAACTCCCCGCCGATGAACGCTGGCTGGAAATCAGCAAAGCTCATGACGGTCAACGCTATGACATTAAGCAATTAGAAAACGGGTTAGTCACTGTCAATCCTTGGTGCTTTCAAGACGATCAATTTACGGTGAATGTCGAAGCCGTCACCCTTTCAGAGGTCAAATTCAAAGACAACAAGAGTCTGACAAAAGCACTGCAATCTGCACCCCGTAAAGTTTTGGAATGGACGTTTGTCAAAGATGCCGCCTGAAATTGATCAATTACTGAGTCAAGGTGATTTGTCTGAGTTAATGCGAGCGATCGCAGAGTATTTCAATTGCGATCGCTGTTTCTTCTACCTTCGCAATCCCCAAACTCGTCTCGGTCGCGTTCCGTTTTGTTGGACACGCAATTCACAAATTCCTATTGTCTACGATGAAGATTGGAAACCCGAGCCGCAGTCTTTACCGGATGAAGATCCAATGTTTGCGGCAGCACTATCGACGAAACCTTCTATTTTTGTCGAAGATGTACAAACGGCGAGTGCTCAGGTTTTGAATGCAGACTTTGAGCGAGAGAATTTTGGACATCGGGCATTAATTCATGGTCATATTTGCGATGACAATCAATTATGGGGAGTTTTGCAGCCTTGCATGATGCATCGCCCCCGACCTTGGACAGCAGCAGAACGGGAAATCTTTACAGAACTTATTCAACGAATCACCCCGATTGCTGTTGCATACATCAGACAGCACAGCGAATATCCCCCAGAAGAATGAGGTAGAACGTGACAAAAGTAGTGTTTAGTACTTAGGAACACTAAACGCTCATCTTTGTCGATGTCTGGGATGAATCATACTCCTTTTAGCCGAACGCGGACGATCGATCGCATTCTTGTGGTTGACGATACGCTTGATAACTGTTTACTAATTCAGGCGATCTTGCAGGATGAAGGCTATCAAGTTGAACTCGCAGATAGCGGCAAGGAGGCTTTGCGAATTATTGAACAATCTCCCCCTGATCTGATTCTGCTCGATGTGATGATGCCAGAAATGGATGGATATGAGGTGACACGCCGAATTCGGGCAAATTCTGCATTGCCATTTATTCCCATTCTCCTCACAACCGCTTACGATCAGCCGAGTGTCGCTCAGGGATTAGATACCGGAGCAGACGATTTTATCCGCAAGCCTGTTCACTTTGACGAATTGCTGGCGCGAGTCAGAGCACTCCTGCGGCTGAAGCATAGCGTTGATGAGCGAGATCAGATTGCCCGACAAAGAGAAGATTTTGTGTCTCGTTTGACGCATGACTTGAGAACGCCGTTAGTGGCTGCCGATCGCATGTTGAATCTGATGGCACAGGGCGCATTGGGCGATCTGTCTGATGACGTGCAAGATGCAATTGCAACGATGATTCGCAGCAATTCTAATTTGCTGACGATGGTCAATACTTTGTTGGAAGTGTATCGCTACGAGGCAGGTCGCAAGACGCTAATTTTCTCTCCGGTGAATCTACTCGAACTGGCTCAAGAAGTGATTCAGGAGCTTTCACCTTTAGCGATCGACAAACAATTAGCGCTGAAGCTCGAAGCAGAAGCCTCAGAAGAATATATTGCAAAAGGCGATCGCTTAGAACTGTACCGAGTTTTAACGAATTTGATTGGCAATGCGATCAAGTTTACGGATGAAGGTTCGGTCACTGTTCGCTTGATCAAAGTAGATACAGGGCTTGTACCTGCGATCAAAATTGAGGTGCAAGATACAGGAGCAGGCATCTCAGACAGCGATCGCGCTACGCTCTTTGAAAGTTTTATCCCTGGCAAACATAAGAAATCTGGCAGCGGATTAGGATTACACCTGACGCGACGGATTGTAGAAGCGCACAATGGCAGAATTAATGTCATGACTGAACCCGATCAGGGCAGTACGTTTACGGTTTATTTGCCGACGCATTGAAGATGGATCGAACTTTCAGAAGATGGCAGATTGGGCAGAATTTCATTCAATAATGGTAAGAAGTCGTTTGAGGACTGCCCAGGTTTGATATCAGGTTTGAATCCCCTTCAAGTTTCCCAATTCATGCTGATGAGTATGGGAATTCGGATGTATTCGTATCATTCCGAGCGAGTTCCCCGAAATAGTGCAGTACTCGTCGTGAGTAATCATCGCAGTGTCATGGATGCACTGGTGTTGATGAGTGCGATCGAGCGTCCAATCCGATTTGCTTGCCATCACTATATGGGACAAGTTCCTGTGATGCGTGAGGTGGTAAAGCAGTTGGGATGTTTTCCGTTAGAAAGTGATCAGCATCGGCAAGCCAGTTTTTTTCAGCAAGCGATCGGTTTACTAAAGTCCCAAGAAGCTGTGGGAATTTTTCCAGAAGGAACGTCACCGATGGTGCAACCGCCTCAGCCGCCTGAGATGGGAAAATTTCATCGCGGGTTTGCACATCTCGCCTTGAAAGCTCCGATCGAGGAATTAGCAATCTTACCCGTTGCGATCGCGCCTGAGAAAGAGACGATCAATTCTGCGATCCCATTAAGAGTCTTAAGCTTTTTCGATCCGACCGAGCCGCTGTTTGACCAAGATGGCTGGCATCCGCTAGTTTTGTATCAGACTGTAAATGTCATGATTGGGCATCCGATTTGGATGACCCCGACTCATCGGGCTGATTATCAAGGTCGGTTTGCCCGGAAAGCTGTGGTTGAATTAGTCGATCGTGCCCAAACTGAAATTAAATCCTTATTAGACCAAGGCTGTCCTTAGATTCTCATGCTGCATAGCTCTCCTTGTTTTCTGACCCCCAAAGCGCTACGACCTCAGTTCCCACTGTTTGTCTTTTTGCCCGGAATGGACGGAACAGGGCAATTGTTACGAGCGCAGACGGCAGGGTTGGAAGCAAGGTTTGATGTGCGCTGTTTGGCGATTCCGCCTGATGATTTGACGAATTGGGAAGATTTAGCGCAGCGGGTCGTGGATTTGGTCAAAGGTGAGATGATCGCGCCCCGATCAGTTTATTTGTGTGGAGAATCCTTTGGCGGCTGTTTGGCGATGAAGGTGATTGAGCGTGCGCCGGAGTTGTTCGATCGCTTGATTTTGGTCAATCCTGCGTCGTCGTTTAATCGCAGACCTTGGATTGGCTGGGGCGCACAGATAAGTCAGCATTTGCCGGAGGTAGCATACCATTGGTCTTCGGTGTCGTTGCTGCCTTTGTTGGCAGCGTTTCAACGAATTTCATCCGTTGATCGCCAAGCCTTGATTGAAGCAGTGCGATCGGTTCCGCAACCGACCTCGGTTTGGCGAATGAATTTATTGCAGGGGTTTGAAGTGCCGAGTGAGGCTTTGCGATCGCTGACGATTCCGACGTTGATTTTAGCGAGTGCGAAGGATCGATTGTTGCCGTCGTTGGCAGAAGCGTATCGGTTAAAGGCAAATCTTCAGAAGGCAGAAGTCGTGGTGCTGCCGGAGAGTGGGCATACCTGTTTGTTGGAAACGGATGTCAATTTGTATCAGATTTTAGAAGCTCGCGGGTTTGCGTAGAGAGATGAATCCGCATCGCTGGTTTTCTTGTGCTTAAGGGCGCTACGAATGGGGCAGGGGGTTGAGATGAGTCTCGAACTTGAGAAGTCCACGATCGCTGTCTAACTCCACCGGAATTCCCACTGGAAGCGCTGCATTCTCGCCATCATGTCCGAACGGTAAGCCTGAAACAATGGGAATTCCTAGATCAGAGAGGCGATCGCGTAAAACCTCTTCAACTTGAAAGCTGGGAATATTGGCAGGCGGATCGCACTGGCTGAATCGTCCGATCGCAATGCCTCGAATTTTTGCCAAAGCTCCACAGGTTCTCCAATGCGTTAACATGCGATCGATGCGATACGGGGCTTCGGTCACATCTTCGATCGCTAAAATTACGTCGGTTAAATCTGGCTGCCAAGGTGTAAACAGTAAATGGGTTGCAACAGTTAGATTGGCAGGAAGTAACAAGCCGGATGCCTTTCCCATACCCCAGCCGTTTCCTTGCAGCATCGGCAAAGCTCGCCCTTCAACCCAATCAAACAATCGAGTTTGTGACCAATCCGGTTCGGATGCGATCGTCGTCAACAAAGGTGCATGAACGCCAGAAGTACCTTGTTCTGCATACGCCCAGAGCAAACTTGTAATATCTGAAAAGCCGATCAGCCATTTCGGCTCAACCGATGGAAACGACCATTTTTCAAGTAATCTTGCACCGCCCCAACCACCGCGCGCGCAGAGAATACCGCGACAATTTGGATCTTGAAGCGCGGTTTCCAGTTGAATGCGGCGATGTTTATCGGTTCCAGCTAGGTAGCCATAGCGATCGTCAAATCCGGGAGTGAGTTCAACTTGATAGCCTCTTTGCCGCCAAACTTCTACCCCTTGCTGAAATGCTGTCAATTCGCGCAAGGCTCCGCTTGGGGCAATCACCCGCAATAAGTCACCCGATCGAAGTGGAGCCGGAATCTGACAGCGTTTCATAGAAGTATCCGTAAGATGCGTTTTGGCTGCGCTTAAAGCTTAAGCTCCAGGCTAAGCACAACCGAAACTCGAATTTCGGGATTGTACAATGCGATCGAGCCAAATTTCTAAGCGATTTCCCATCGCGCTCAAAGAATACTCCAGTTCGGCATCCTGCCGACACATTGCGCGATCGATGTGGTCGAGCTTTGCGATCGCGCTAGCTAATCCCTCAATGCTATCGGGTTCAACTAACCAGCCTGTTTTGCCATCTTTGACAATTTCAGCAGGCCCACCGCGACGATAAGCAATCACCGGGACACCACACGCTAACGCTTCAATCGCAACATTGCCAAATGCCTCAACCCAACGCGGAGTCATCAACAAAGCTTGTGATTCTCCTAAAGCTTTTTGTAAGTCTTGTGTTGGAAGAAACCCGCAGTACTCGATCGCAGCATCGGGATAGTTTGCTTGAATGCTTTGCCAATAAGATTCGTCTTGAATCACGCCCCAAATTTTTAAGGGGATTCCCGCTTTTTCTATCGCTGCGACGGCATCTTCTAAGCCTTTCTCCGGCGCGATTCGACCCACCCAAGCTAATTGATGTTTCGGAGTTGGATTGAACTGATATTGAGTCAGATCAAAGCCGTTTTTCAAATTGAAACAGGCATCTTTGAAGCGAAAGGTTTCGGCTTGAGCAAGGCTATGAACGGCGATCGTTGTTGGAAAGCTGGATGCAACCTGTTCAATGATGTGATCCATTGCATCGGTGAGTGACCCCATGCTCACTAAATGCGCGATCGCACAATCGAAAAAGGGCGTGAGATAGAACGGCAACCAATCATAGGCAAAGTTGATGATCACGTCATAGTCGCTTTGATTGTGACGCGCATAGTCCCACATCTTGCCCAACACTGAATTAGGAGGCAGCGTTACTAAGGCATCTCGACCTTGAGATTGAGCAGTAATTTGCAGATGACCGGGAATCTGAATCAGCGGAATGTCTTCTAAGGCAGAACCTTCGGGTGCAACGACCGTGACAGAATGATTCAGAGCAATCAGCGATCGCGCAATATTTGTCAGTGTTAATTCAACTCCGCCTCCTAAACCAGAACCGATCGCACCAACGGGTGTTGAGAGTAATAAGAGTCGAGCCACAAAATGTCTTGATGAACAGCTAATTGATCTTAGAAGATAACGTTGACCGCGATCCAAGAAAGGTAATTGCCATAATTTAGTCAGGCTTTAAATCAAGCACCGCCGCATGAGTCATGTGCAACCCAAAAAATCCCAGAGAAAATTCAGGGATAGCTTTGGGTCAACTTGATTCCTATTCTTAGGCGATCGAAAAACCGCCTCGCTTACTCCGATCAATTTAAGATCCAGTGATACAGTTGATCAGCATCATTTCCTGACCTCGTTATGAGCCTACCGTTTCCTGATGGCACGATCGTTCAAAACCGTTACCGAATTCAACGCATGTTGGGTCAGGGTGGCTTTGGTCGCACTTACCTAGCAGAAGATACGAATCGTTTCAACGAAACTTGTGTTCTAAAGGAATTTGAACCTGCCTCACAAGGTTCCAAACATGCCCAGAAAGCAGAAGAACTCTTTACTCGCGAAGCTAAGGTTCTCCATCAACTGCATCATCCTCAGATTCCGCAGTTCCGCGAACTGTTTCAGATCAAAACGCAGAATCGGGAATTGTTTTTCTTAGTTCAAGATTACGTCGCAGGCAAAACCTATGAGCAATTGCTAAACGATCGCCGAAATCGTGGCATGACCTTCAGCGAGTCGGAAGCCGTTCAACTCCTGCAACAACTTCTACCCGTTTTAGACTACATTCATCGATCGGGCATTGTGCATCGTGATATTTCTCCAGATAACATCATTCTGCGAGATCTCGATCAAAAGCCTGTCTTAATCGATTTTGGTGTCGTCAAAGCGGCAGCAACTCAAGCGGTACATTCCGGGCAAACCTTAGTCGGTAAACCTGGCTATGCTCCCATCGAACAGCTTCATAAAGGCAGCGCGGATTCGAGTAGTGATTTGTATGCGTTGGCTGTGACGATCATTGTTCTGCTGACGGGACGCGAAGCCCAATCGCTGTTCGATTCGATGAATATGACCTGTCAGTGGAAGAAATACACGAACGCTTCGCCCGCGTTCGCGCAGGTGATCGATCGCATGTTGAGTAATCGCCCTCGCGATCGCTATCCTGCTGCTCAAGAAGTGATGGAAGCGCTGTCCAGAGTTTCATCTGGTTCTATGGTTCTAACCCATGCGCCTGTTCCTATCCCGCCGCCGATCCCTCCTAACTCAACCCATTCAACTCATCAAGGAACAGTTGCGCTGGCAGGCAAAAGGCATCGCCGTTCAACGGTTGCGAACTCAACGACTACTGGAACTTATCCGCGTCCTTGGTTTGAATCTGCATTTGATGTGCCACTTGCGTTATTCCACGGGGCTTACAAACTGCTGAAGTGGATGTTTCGAGCGATGTTTGGCATCGTGCGATTGACGATGTTCGGTATGACTAAATTAGTCGTACGAGTGCTGCTTTGGATTTTAGCGATCGTCAGCTTCATCTGGCTTGTGCCGCAAGTCTTTCCGTATGTTGCTAAATCGGTTCCTGATTTTAGTAAAGCCGTTCCTGACTTTAGTAAAGCTGTTCCTGACTTTAGTAAAGTTCTGCCAAAACCAACGAGTGTTCAAGCGATCGACTACGAAGCGGAATGTCGAAAGTTGGGCATTGATTACAACGACTTCATTGCTCAAGTCAACGATGAGTTTTACCGTAAGTTTCCCGCGCGACGAGGCAAGCCGCTTACTCAATCACAAGCTGATGAGAAGTTCCGGAGCGAATGGCATCGAATTGCTCAGAATCTTCTGAGTGAGAAGTCAGGCGATCTCAAATCTCAGCGCAAAGTGGCTGAAGATTCTAATTTTTAAATCTCTCTACGGGTTACGGGTTGAGCAGAGCCAAAACTCAACCCCAATCAAGCAGACTAAAGCACGTTCTCTAAACAGTCAAAGCTCCCCAATTTGCTAAAGCCTGACTCAATACGGTCTTGATTCGCTCTTCTACCTCATCTTCGCTCCCACTCGCGTCAATTCTCAACACCCGATCGCGATCCCGTTCAGCTAAAGCTGCAAATCCCGCTCTAACCCGATGATGAAAATCGAGACTCGCCTGCTCAATCCGGTCAGGTTTTCCGGTTCCAGAAGCATCGCGTTGTCCCCGTTTCTGCATCCGTTCTAGACCTACTTCCACCTCGATATCTAACCAAAGCGTCAAATCGCTCTGCAAGCCCCCAGTGGCAATCTGATTGAGCTGATCAATCAGTTCAAAATCCAACTCTCTTCCATAGCCTTGATAAGCGATCGTCGAATCCGTATAGCGATCGCACAAAATCCAATGTCCCTGTTCTAAGTGCGGGCGCAAAAAACCTTCCACATGTTGCGCACGATCGGCAGCATACAGTAATAATTCTGTGCGATCGTAAATTTCTTCTTCTCCGTGTAGCAATAGTTGTCGGATTTCTATTCCGAGCTGTGTTCCTCCTGGCTCACGAGTTGTCATCACTTCGCTCCCCAACTGCGTCGTCAGCCATTGGCGCGATCGCTGCAACTGCGTCGTTTTTCCACAGCCTTCAATCCCTTCAAAGACAATTAATTTACCGTCCATTTGTTTCGATCGCTTTTCTCTTCGACATTTTAGAGTATTGCAAAACTCGAACTTTTCTATTTGATCCTGGCAAATTAAACCACTTTTAGAGGAATTCGGTATAAAGGGAATGATGACAGATTGACAGAAACACGACAAACTGGAAAACACCTTCGCTGCCTGAGCCATCCTCTTAGTCCGGAAGCCAGGATTAAAATTTAAGAACACTTCCCTAGACCGGGGTATCGTTTTAGCGTAGGTTGGAAACATAAAGTGAAGATTCGCTTGTCACAAGATTGGGGTTTGATATGGCTCGATACACCTGTCTATTCACTGTTGGAGTCCCAATGCAGCAGCTCCAGCCGCTGTTGAATCAGACGTTGAAATCCTGCAATCTGGATGTGATTTACGCGACTGAGGATTATTTGATGGCGCGTGAAATCCCCGGAAATGTGGCATTCCCAAAACTAGTCACTGTTGAAGTGCTGATCGACAAAACGACTGCGACCGAGAAAGAAACTCGCCTCAATTTCGTGATCAAAAACGAGGAGTTACCGCTCCAGCTCGAGAATCACTGCCGCAAAATGTTTAATTTGGTCAATCAAACGATTACCGAGAATCAGGGGTGGAATTTGATTGAGACGGTGACGGGGTGATTGGTTGGGATATAAAAAAACGCCCTAGCAACATAAATCTGCCAGGGCATTTTTTATATCAAAAGATAAAACTCAATCATCCTCTGGATCACCCACCATATTCGGGCTAATTAACGTAATATCAAACTCATCTGGTGGAACTGTCAAAACGGCATCCCGCTTGAGCAGATAGTAAATCGCACGAACTTGAGGACCAAACACAATTTCGTCCTGGTTGCGAAGATCACACTGTTGCAGTTTCCGACCATTGATTAGTAAGCCATTCGCGCTGGGCTTACCTTTGAGATTGCCATCAACGATTCGATAATAGTGAGTCCCATCTTCATTTGGCAATTGAAGTAAAGTCGCATGACGACGAGAGACAAACTGAGACACCAAGCGAATGTCACATTTGGCATCGCGTCCGATCGAGTAAACAGGAGCATCTAACACAAACTCCCGGCGACCTTTATCGTCTTCGATAATTATCAGGTGGTTTTGATGCGGTTCTGAAGGCATTGATATTCAGCTTGAAAGGGTGGGCGAATAGAAAGGGGATCAGCCTAAGATGGACTTAGGATAGACCGAGCTTGATCGGATCAACACAGTACGAGTACCGACATTTCTCGAGATAACTTGCTGCGGGATTTCATTGTAATAAATAAAACATGGTCGGAGCAAATTTGATCGAAATGATCCTGGCTCTCATTGATCAGCCCTACTTTAGCTGATCATTCCGAAAATGACGATTTTGTAAATCCTCGTAATAATAGAGAATTCGTAACGACGCTGACTGAACTCAGTGCCATCAATGCCCCTGCAGCAGCCGGACTGAGTAAGAGTCCAAAGCTAGGAAGCAATGCACCTGCTGCGATCGGAATTCCCAACAAGTTGTAGCCAAAAGCCCAAAACAAGTTTTGCTGAATTTTAGTAAAAGTGGCACGACTGAGCCGAATCGATTCCACAACATCCGTCAGTCGATCGCGCATTAATACAATACCTGCTGTTTCGATCGCGACTTCTGTGCCGGATTTGAGCGCAATTCCGACATCTGCTTGTGCCAGTGCGGGCGCATCGTTAATTCCGTCTCCGACCATCGCGACTTGATGCTGGTTCGCTTGCAGTTGGGCGATCGCGGCTGCTTTCTCTTCGGGCGGAATTTCAGCCAGAATTTCAGTAATTCCGAGTTCAGATGCGATCGCGGTTGCGGTTTCTTTGCGATCTCCAGTCAGCATCAGAATTTTGAGATCCAATTTCTTCAGCGCTTGAATTGTTGATTTTGCATCTGATCTCAGAGCATCGGATACGGCAATAATGCCAATCAGCTTGTCAGTCGCAACATAGACGATCGTTTTTCCAGAGGCGGCGAGTTGATTCGCTTGCTCGATCGCAGATGCAGAAATCTCGATCTGATTTTTCTCCATCCATTGTGCAGTTCCGAGAAAAGCAGGCTGCTGATCAACCGTTGCTGATACTCCAAATCCAGGCAGGGTATAGAAATCTTCAGCAGGGAGCAGGGGTAAATCGGTAGCGGCTTGCTGGATTGCAGCAGCTAAAGGGTGACGGGTTCCGCGTTCGACAGCGGCTGCAATTTGTAGCACTTGGTTGTTCTCGAATTCAATTACATCTGTGACGACTGGCTGACCTGTAGTCAGCGTTCCAGTTTTATCAAAGACGATCGTATCAAGGGAATGTACTCGCTCTAAAACGTCTCCTCCTCGAATCAATAAGCCTCGCTCAGCGCCAATACCTGATCCGACGAGAATCGCAGTCGGTGTCGCCAGTCCAAGCGCACAAGGGCAAGCGATCACGAGGACAGCGATCGCGAGTTTGACACTCAACAACATCGGAGACGGATGTGACATCATTCCCATGCTATGAGAATGCTCCATGCCAATTGTCCAAGCTCCGGCGTTTGACCAGAGTTTTGTGCCGATAAATTCCCAAAACAGAAAGGTCAGCAGCGAGATCGACATGACACCGTAAGTGAAATATCCTGCGATCGTGTCTGCGAGTTTTTGAATCGGGGCTTTCCGCGCTTGGGCTGTTTCGACGAATTCGAGGATTCTTGCCAAGGTCGTTTCTTTTCCGACTCGCGTGACTTCTAGCGCGATCGCGCCGGATTGGTTCATGGTTCCAGCGGTTACAAAATCGCCGACTTGTTTTTGTACCGGAACGGATTCCCCAGTCAACATCGATTCATCGATCGTCGTTTCACCCTTCACAATCTCGCCATCAACGGGGATCTGCTCACTGGGTAAAACTTGGAGCCAATCCCCGGGACGAAGATGCGCAACCGGAATTTCGATCGCGCTTTGATGCGTGTCTTGTTTACCGATTAACCTTGCGGATTTGGGCTGCAATGCGGCGAGCGATTGCAGCGCGATCGCAGCTTGTCCACGGGCGCGTTGTTCGAGCGTGCGTCCTAACAAAATAAATCCGACTAACATCACAGGCTCATCAAAAAAGCACTCCCATCCGAGTTGTGGGACGATCAAGGCAACAAAGCTAGCTGTAAATGCAGTCAGTGCGCCCAAGCTAACGAGCGTATTCATGTTAGGGACATTGCGGCGTAGCCCCTGCCAGCCCTCTACAATCATCGATCGTCCTGGCAAGCTCAAAGCTGCGATCGCGAGTCCGCAGTGAACCCAAACATCGCTGAGCAAAGGAATTCCCAAATGCCCGATCGTCGAGAAAATCAGCAACAGAATCGCGATCGCTAAATTGGTCGTCTGCTGTTTTTGTTCGAGTTGCCGACGCGCGGCTAAATCTTCTGCACGGGTTGAATCTTCAGACGTGCGAGGCTGACTTGGAAATCCAGCTTCTGTCAAAGTTGCCGCAAGATGGTCAGGATCAACTGAGCGATCGCATTCCACGGTTGCGAGTTCAGTCACCAAATTGACTGTGGCAGATTTGACTCCGGGTTGTTGGATTAATTGTTTTTCAACGGCTCGAACGCATCCGGCGCATTTCATGCCAGTGATATCGATCGTGACAGTTTCAGTTGATTCGAGAGTAGGTGATAAGAGAGCTTCAGACACAATTCAGCGCTCCGGAAAACTTCTTTCTTGAGCGTAGAAGAGTTTGACTAAATTGTGGAGAGTTTTTCTAATCTTTCAAGGTATCGCGGCGAAACCAGAGGAAGTAAATGACTAAACCAATCTGCACCGGAACGAGCGCGAGATAATTTTTCAGAATTGGATTGATATCCAGCGAGGAAAAGGCGTTGAAATATCCCATTCCTAACAGGGCACAGAGAAAGTACAGCGAGGGTTTGGGGAGTTTTTGCAGCATTAGGGCGATCGCTCGAAGTTGGGAGAGACTAACGAAACTCCGAGTTTTTCAAAAACTCGGAGTTCTCACATTACGTAAAACTTTTAGCGGTTTGACTAAAACCAGCCTTTTTTGTTCTGAACGTAGGTTGCAACAAAGTCCTCGTCGGATTTAGTCAAATAGATGATCCCTTCAACCAATCCAACAATCCCTGTCAAACCGCAGGTCGGAAGGCAGGCAATGAGCATAATAATGCCTTCAGTTGTATATCCCAAAACAAACTTGTGAACACCAAGTCCACCTAATAAGATGCCGCAAATTCCTGCTGCAACTTTCTTGTTCGCGTCGCTCGAAGACCCACTCGTCATATGTTTAAAGTCCTTATCGAAACTCATCTAATACGACCGCAGTGTACCCTAGCTTTATCAATTCCAAACACAAAATTTACACTTGTTCTAGGTAGATGTACTGCCTAATAAGAACAAAGTTAACAGGGTTCCACTATTCCAGAGTGCATGGAGTAGCACTGATGCCATCAAATTTTGAGTACGGGTATAAACGAATCCCAGAATAATTCCTAACACGGTCAACGGTGCAACTTCGGACAAACTGAGATGCACGATCGCGAAAATTAACCCACTCAACACGATCGCTTGCCAAGTTGTGAAATATCGCGTCAATGAAGGCAGTAAAAATCCTCGGAAAAATGTCTCCTCAAACAAAGGAGCTAAAATCGCTGCGGTAATGAAAAACAGCGTAATTGCGATTCCGTCTTGACCTTCGAGTGCGATCGACAATAAAGGATTACTTCCTCCGCGCCCTTGCCAAATCTTTTCATTGACCCAAGAAACTCCCACCAGTAACGGATACGCCGCAACATAGCCTCCAACTCCCCACAGCAGCCATTTGCCCTTCAAGCTGAAGCGAAACCAATTGTCTTCTAACGATAAGAACCGTTTAATCGAGGCATAGAGCACGCCTAAACCGCCCGCAGCTAGACAAACATAAGTAATCAGCGCGAGAACTGCGCGATCGCGAACTGTAAACATCGTCGGATCAATCTGAAACGCCGATTTCGCCACTGCAAGTCCTGTCGGTAGAAGAATCTGCCCAATCAAAATTTGACCAACAGCAAAAAATCCCACGACTAAAACCTGCCAAGTGATTTCATAATCCCAAGGCACAGTCCATTTGATCAGATTTGTGCCGACTAAAAGCGACTGTTTGCGCTGAAGCAGCCATTGACCTGCTAGAAAGAGCAGCAAGCCAAATCCAAGAACCATAGCAATGGTTGGAATCGCATTCGCAGTGACCCATTTCGTGAGGGCTGACTGAGACTCGACTTGTTCGAGCGATCGCAATTCATTCAAAGCAGTTTCTCGTTGCTCTAAGGTGTAGAGCTTTTCTAGGGCGCGGTTGCGAAACCAGCCGTTGAGATTTTGTTTCAGAATAGATTCTGCTTGCGGTGGTAACGAATTTTGCCAAAGGGCGGTGAGGGTAGTCGCCGTCGATCGTAATTCGCTGCTTTTCTTGGTTTGTGATCCCGTTGTCTTCAGCGTTGCCCAACTTTTCAGTGCGGCTTCTACTTGGTTTTGCTGCGTTTGAAGAATACCAATTCTAATATCTAATTCATCTCTAAGGGTTTGCTGTTTTGCAAGCTCTACCTTGATCGGATCGGTTGCAGAATCTTCCTCAATTTGAGACTGAGCAGACACGATGGCTTTTTCAACCGACGATCGTGTGTCTTGATAGGCTTTCAATGCTGTTTTTTGCGGCGTTCGATCCGTTAAAACGGGCGTGGTTTGGTTGCCTCGATATTCCGCTGCCTCTAGAAGTAAATCATTCTGGGCTAGCTCTAAGCGGCTTTGAAACTGAGGCTGACTCCAACTTCCAATCAGATCGAACGTAATTGCTGCGATCGCAACGAACGTTAAACCCCACAATAAAATCCGCTTCGCTGTCATAAAGTTCTCCTAGTGCCCTTAGCTATTTTAGAGAACCGCGACGGAACTGAAGATCATTTCAGGAGGTCATTCATGCAGCAGTCCGGACTGGCATGAACGCTGAAAAAATTAGGATCGCCTGAAATGCTGATTCGATTTGGTGAAAAAGGCATGTAGATTGTTTTTTCTCTATCCGTTTACTTTCATCGCTTTCCGGTTCCCTGCTATGATCCCCTCTAATCTCCTCACAAGTCCTGACTGAATGGCTCAAATCAACAGTGCATTCACGCTCTTTATGAGTTTGATGGTCGAGGCAATGCCCTTTTTGCTACTTGGGGTGCTGTTCTCTGGCTTGCTGCAATTTTTTATCGATGAGCGAAAGCTTGTGGCGATTTTACCCAAAAACGCTTTTCTGGGTGCATTTGTCGGTAGCTGTATTGGATTTCTCTTTCCGGTCTGTGAATGCGGTAATGTGCCTGTGGCTCGACGGCTTTTGTTACAAGGTGCGCCGACTTCGGTCGCGATCGGGTTTCTCTTAGCTGCGCCGACGATTAATCCGATCGTATTTTGGGCAACTTGGACCGCTTTTCGTGATCAGCCCGAAGTCGTTTTCTTTCGTATCCTATTTTCGCTGATTATTGCGACCGTAATCGGCTGGGTTTTTAGTGTGCAAAAAGATGTCCGCCCTTTGCTGCAGTCGGGTGTTGCCGCTTACATGAATCGCAAGTTAGAAACCTCGTCTTCAGCGTCGCCATTATTACAATCTGGCACTTATTTCCTAGGACAGTCGAATAAACCTCTGATCACTGACCCGCTCGAATATCAAGCGATGCTCAGTAACAAAACTGAGAAACCTGCAAATTATCGGTTTCACTTGTTGCTCGATAACACGATTCAAGAGATGCGCGAGTTGGGTGGAGTCTTGGTTTTAGGTAGTGCGATCGCGGCAATTCTCCAAGTCTTCGTCCCGCGTGACTTTATTCTGGGGTTGGGTCAAGATAATGTGACTTCTATTCTCGCAATGTTGCTGCTGGCAGCAGTGGTTTCGATTTGCTCGACTGTGGACTCGTTTTTCGCGTTGTCATTTGCTTCGACTTTTACCACAGGTTCACTGGTCGCTTTTCTGGTATTTGGTCCGATGATCGATCTCAAAGGTGTGGGATTGATGCTATCGGTATTTAAGCCGAGGGCAATTCTGTATATCTTTGGATTGGCGGGTCTGTTGACGTTTCTGTTCTGTTTATTTGTGAATTTGTATATCAGCTAATGATGTCTAGAATTCCTTGGCGAGTGTTGACTCCGTGGTTAAATTTGATGGCGATCGCGGCTTGGGGATTTGCCATTCTCAAGTTTTGGCTGACGGAACAGTTATTTCTGCTCATCCATCCGAATTACAATATTTTGACGATTTCGGCTGGATTTGGCCTGCTGTTCGTTGCTGGGATAAAAGGCTTTTACCTTTGGCGAGCACGGCGAGAACCGCAACTTGTGCAACCTGATTTGCCTCATGCGACGTTCTTTCCGCCTGCATTCAGCAGTGCACTGCTGTTAATCGTTGCGATCGCAGGATTGGTGATTACGCCTCGTCCGTTTGCAAGTCAGACGGCAATCGATCGCGGCGTCAATGATTCGATTACGCTGACTCGTGTCAGACCGCAGACGTTTCAAGCTTCGGCGCGAACTGAAGATAAGAGTTTAATTGATTGGATTCGCACGCTTCAGGTGTATCCCGAACCGGATGCTTATACCGGACAAAAAGCGAAATTGCAGGGCTTTGTGGTGACGACTCCAGAACTTTCAGAGCAGTATTTCTTACTGACTCGTTTTGTCATTACTTGCTGTGCAGCAGATGTGTATCCCGTGAGATTGCCTGTGAAATTAACCAGCGGCAAGAATTCAGATTACAAAGTCGATTCTTGGCTCGAAGTCGAAGGGCAGATGATCACAGAAACGATCGCAGATAAGCGCCAACTCGTCGTTCAAGCCAGTTCGATCAAACCGATTCCCGAACCGAAGAATCCCTACGATTATTAAAGAGTTCTTCTCAAGATCGGGAGACGTTCCTAGTCTTGAGAAGAACCCTTGAGTCGTGACGATTTCTCGCAGCGATGCTTAGCGAAAGAACTCAGTAACCGCACAACTAAAATTCGGGAGAATTCTAGAGGTCAATGTATCTTGAGCAAACAATGTTGCGGACAGTTTCAACAGTGCATCTTGGCGATCGTAAACTTCGAGTTGCTGAAGTCGCCAGTCTAGAATCCAATATTCTTGAACGCCTCGTTCTGCATAGAGCTTGAGTTTTGTTTCTCTGTCTCGCCGTTCATTCTGTGTTCCCGGCGAGAGGACTTCAATAATTAATTCTGGCGCGATCGTGAAATGCCCTTCTTCATCAACTCCTGCGGCTAATCGCTCATGAGACATCCAGATGACATCGGGAATTACATTGTCTGCATCGTCGAAAATAATGCCTGGAGTTGGAACCGTTTGACCGAGTTGGGATGAAATTGACCAAAGATTGAGGATTTGGTAAGCCTGCCCGATCGCTTTTTGATGTTTCCAATGGGGCGCACGAGTCATCAACAAATGTCCATCAATAATTTCATAGCGACTGCTGCTATCCGGCAGAAGCTTGAGATCTTCAGTTGTCCAACGAACTCGATCAGAAGCTTGAGTCATGGGAAGAATTGGAAGATAGATCTTGCTTTGATAGTAAAGGATTTTTGATGATCGATCTCGAGCTTTAATCCTCTAATGCACCCCTGCAATTTGAGCAAACACCGATCGCCAACTTCCTCCTAACCACCATTCGCCAATCACACACACGACGACTCCGAGCAGTGATCCCGCAATCACTTGCACAGGCGTATGTCCAAGCAATTCTTTCAGGCGGTCTTCATTGAAATGATGATCGCCTGTAAAAAATTCATCCATGATTTGATTGAGGATTTTCGCCTGTTTTCCAGCCGCCTGTCTTACACCCTGCGAATCGTACATGACCACAAACGCCACGATCGTTGCGATCGCAAATTGCGTACTACTCCAGCCATCAACCATGCCCACACCCGTTGCCAACGCTGTAACTAAAGCCGAATGCGAACTGGGCATTCCACCGGTTTCGACTAACACCCGAAAATTGACTTTGTGATTGACAATCAGTTCGATCACGAGCTTAGTGGCTTGAGCAATCAAACAGGCAACGAGCGCTAAGAGCAGCACTTCGTTATCCAAAATTCCAGCAAAGTCCTGCATACGGTGGGGGGATAGAGGGATAGGTAGAGTTAGTTTTTGCGGGCAGTGATGTAATCAGCGATCGCCATAAGTGGCAGCGCTTGTTCACCAAATCCAGCGACCTCAGCTTTCGCCTGCTCAATGAGTTGTTGAGCCTGACGTTTCGATTCTTCCATGCCTAGGAGGCGGGGGTAAGTCGCTTTCTCAACATTCGCATCTTTGCCGATGCTCTTACCCAATTCTTCTTGAGTCGAAGTGATATCGAGTAAGTCATCAACAATCTGGAACGCTAATCCGATCGCTTGAGAGTAACGGCTGAGACGTTGCAGATCAGACTCCGACCCGCCTGCCAAAATACCGCCACTGACGACGGAGGCTTCAAGCAATGCCGCCGTCTTGTGCGTGTGAATAAAGTTCAGTGTATCAAGGGTAATGTCTTTTACGCCTTCGCATTCGAGATCGACCACTTGACCGCCAACGAGTCCAGCCGCACCCGCCGCACGACCCAGGCGAGAAATCACTTTTAATAAGCGATCGGCGCTGACATTGCGAGTTTCTTCCACAATGTGCTCAAAGGCATAGGCAAGTAATCCGTCACCCGCTAGAATCGCAACCGCTTCTCCATAAAATTTGTGATTGGTGAGTTTGCCGCGACGGTAATCGTCGTTGTCCATTGCAGGCAAATCGTCGTGAATCAGCGACATCGTGTGGATCATCTCCAGCGCGCAGGCAGTCGGAATAGACATCTCTGGTGTGCCATTAAACAGATCACAGGCAGCGAGACAGAGGACAGGACGCAGCCGTTTTCCCCCTGCGAAGAGGGAATAGCGCATCGCTTCATAAATCTTATCGGGATAGACGACGGGAAAGGCTCGATCGAGAGCAGCTTCAACTAGTTGCTGTTTTACTGATAAATAGCCCTTTAAATCGAATTGCGCTGCTTGATTCGATTGAGTTGTCCCGGTCGCGACCATTCCCGTATCCTCCTAAGCCTAAATTCGTGATGTCAATTTGAAGTTGCTTTATTTTTGGAAGCGCTGTTGATAGCTCCATACTGTATTGTGCAACAACATGGTGACAGTCATCGCACCTACTCCACCTGGAACAGGAGTAAGATATTCCGCCACGGATTGTACCGCATTAAAGTCTACATCTCCGACAAGTCGGCTTTTTCCTGTGGTTTCATCAGTGATGCGGTTGATCCCGACATCAACGACGATCGCGCCCGGTTTGACCATGTCTGCGGTGATTAAGTTGGGACGACCGACTGCGGCAACGAGAATGTCAGCGCTGCGAGTGACTTCTGCGAGGTTCGGAGTGCGAGAATGCGCGATCGTGACAGTGGCATTGGCATCGAGTAGCATCAATGCGATCGGTTTGCCTACGAGAATGCTGCGCCCGACGACAACTGCTGTTTTGCCTGCGGGATCAAGGTTATATTCTTCTAAAAGTCGCATGACTCCATAAGGCGTGCAACTTCTCAATCCTGGTTCTGTTCTCACCAATCGTCCTAAATTCATCGGATGCAAGCCATCGGCATCTTTGTCTGGATGAATTTGGTTGAGCAGGGCGACGCTATCGAGATGATCGGGAAGTGGAAGTTGAACAAGAATGCCATCTACTCGATCATCCGCATTGAGTTGTGCGATCGTCTCTGCAACTTCGGCTTGAGTTGCGTCGTTGGGAAAATGTTTGCCAAATGAAGCGATCCCAACTGCGGCGCAGGCTTTTTCTTTGTTACGAACGTAGGCGGCACTGGCGGGATTATCGCCGACCATCAGCACGGCTAAACCGGGAGGACGACCATATTGGGGAGTCAAAGACTGAACTTGTGTAGCGAGTTCAGTCTGCATTTTTTGAGCAAGGGCTTTTCCGTCGAGGAGTTGCGCGATCGAAGACATACGTGAAGACGTGAAAAAAGTTGACTAAAAACTAAAAAGATCGGACAAAATGTGAGACGTAACATCTCAGGTTGATGAAGGTTTGATTTGAACTTCCCGATGATGAGGAAGCTTTTTGCATTGGATAGATAGTGACTTTCATTAGTTTCGCAGATTCACGCATTCTTGGGTGAATTGAGTTTTTGCGGGGAAGGTTGCTCTTGAAGTGAAATGACGAGTCGGTAGGGTGCTATCGCATAGTTTTCTCAGGAAAGGGCGGGTGACTTATGGGTTTCTCACGGATTGGAGTTGTGCTGTTGTGTGTGAGTGCAATCGGGTGTACGACTTCGCCAGATTTGCCGTCTACGTCGAATAATGTGTTGGCGGTGCTTGAGCCTGGAGAGCAGGTAAAAGCGAATCAGGTGAGTCAGAAACGCGATCGCGTGGTGCAAGTACAGGGTCAAATTAAGGCGCAGGCTCCGCTCATGGGCGGACAGCGAGCGTATGAGGTGCAGGATGAGACGGGCAGTGTTTGGGTGGTGAGCGATCGAACTGTGCCTGCAACCGGAAGCCGGGTGAGTGTGCAAGGTAGGGTGAAGTTTCAGAAGATCGAGATTGGGGGGAAGGATCAGAGTTCGGTTTATATTGAGCAGCAGTAGAGAGGGTGGGGAGTCTATTCCCTACTCCCCACTCCTCACGTTCATCAAAACCTGCCACTATACCGTTCCTCTTTCCAGGGATCGCCCCGATGGTGATACCCATTGCGTTCCCAGAATCCGAGATCTTCTTTCGGAAGAAACTCTAGACCATTAATCCATTTAGCGCTTTTCCAGGCATATAAATGGGGAACAACGGTACGCATCGGGCCGCCATGATCTGCGGGTAAGGGTTCGCCAAATAAGGTGTGAGCGAAGAAATTTTCTTCGCGGACGAAATCATCGATCGAAATATTTGTGGTGTAGCCTCCGTAGCAGTGTTCCATGATATGCACTGCTTTGGGATCAACCTCGATCGCATTCATAAAATCTGTGACTTTTACGCCAACCCACTTCACATCGAGTTTTGACCAAGTGGTGACACAGTGAAAATCTGCCGTAAATTCACTTTGCGGCAGTGCCATAAAATCATCCCAAGAAAAAGTCTTTTCTTTTGCCAATCCCCAGACTCGAAACTGCCAGTCTGCACGATCGACAATTGGGGTCTCTCCATAAGTCAAGACGGGAAATCCTGAAGCGAGTCTTTGACCTGGAGGAACGCGATCGCCATGTTCGCTGCCTGGTTTTTTGAAATACTTACCTATCATGATTCTGACTCCTAATCATTACCCTAAATCATAGGATCAGAATCAGAAATGCGTGACTCTTCATTGCGTCGGAATCACGCATTCTCGTTATTCTTCGTCAGTTTCTTCGTCAGTTGGATAGACGAAGCCTTTCGCACGTCCGGTCAAAATTGACTTGCCGAGGGACAAAGCGCGTTGTGCTTGCAGGTTTGCTTTACGTTTCCAGGTTGCTTTGCGCTGGTCACGCTTTGCACTTGAGGTTTTCTTCTTAGGTTGTGCCATGATCGGCTCGGAGTTTAAACAGCCTTCCTATTCTACGGCAGGATCGCAATTTCCGGAGTCAATCGACTCCGGAAATTTGCATCCACTCTATTTCGCTGGTTTCAATGCCAGGACGGCTTCAACTTGGCTGGTGGTTCGGTCAATTTGGCTAGTCGTACTGCCGATGCTGCGTACTGACTCCAAGACGGCGCGGGCTTCCGGGTCGAGTTGGGCGGCTTGGGTTCCCTGAGTGAACTTAGTCATCAAGGCGGTCATTTTCTCGACATCCATGTAGAAATAACCCGTATTTTGCTTCGGCAAAGCCGCCATCACGCTTTTGAAGCCATCGCTGCTGTCGAGTGCCGGATTCGCTTGGCTTGAGAAAGAAGAAACGAGCGGTTCACCCGTGGCAATAAATAGCGTATCGTCGTTGATCCAGCCATGTCCTAACAGCGCACCTTGAGGAGTTTGCCACTCGGTGACTTTTTTGCCATTTACATCGCGTTGCGCGATCGACAAAGATTGGTTTTTCGCCAAAGTATCCAACTTGCCTAAAGTCGATTCGGCAGTTTTGCGATCGCTGGTTTGAAATACGAGGGCTTGACCAAATCCCAAGTCCGCCATCATGCCTTGGTTCATCGGCATCAGTCCGATCGCGAAGTCGCCGGTCATCCAACCAAAAATGTCTTTGTCGAGGTCAAGCCCGATCATCTGACTGCTGCCTCGCATCAAATCGACGATTCTTTTAGCCTCCTCATTGTTTTGTGACTGCTCGGTCACTTGATTCCAGTAAGAATTGAGATTCGAGCCAGAGATTAAAGCAAACGTGTCAGCGGGGAAAAGAGCCGCGGCTTTTCCTGCCGAAGGTTTGAAGTCGATCGCGATTTTGGGATCAACTTTGACTTCTCCTTTGAAGCGCAATCCGACATCGGCGATGCTGAGTGTGCCTGTTACCGATTGCAGACTTTTTAGAGATTCGATCGCTGTCGCATCCATTTTGGGATCAGCGCTCATTGCTTTCGCGATCGCAGGAATAGGCATATAAACACGGGCAATCACTGCTTCTCCAGCGTCTGGTTGAGCGAGTTGCGTTGCCGTTTCGGGATTGGTTGCGAAAGAGGGGTTGCCTTTGGTTGCCTCGATCGATTGCTCAATGCCAGCGCGATTGCTTGCGATGACAAGGTAAGCGTCGTTGAGAACAGCGGTGTAGTAAGGTGTTTTACTCTTCTCCGGCAAGGTTTCAAAGATTTTGACTCCTTGGTATTCGGTTTCAGTGGTTTTGGCTTTGGAGTCGCTTTTCACTTTGTTGGCGAAACTCAAGGCACTCATTTTGTCTTTGATGCCGATCGCGGCAACGACTTCGGCGTCTTCTTGCTTGCTGCTGGGCATGACGGCAATCATCATGTTGCCCATCCAAGGTTTGATATCCTTGTCGAAATCAAGCTTGGCATCGCTCATCATGTCTTGCTGCATTTTTTGCAGGTTTTGTTCGATCGCTTTTTGAGCGGCGGGCGTACCGAACTTTTTCAGCTTTTCCCAAGTCTTCTCATCGGTTGAAACGAAGGTTGCCATATACGCTTCATCGGGAAGCACTTTGGCGATCGCTAAAGGTGTGGTTTTATCAGAAGATGTGCGATTGAGAAAAAAGAAGCCTGCAGCACCCCCCACGAGAGCGACTACAGCCAGACCAGGTAGAATGAGCTTTTTTAAAGCCATGAGCGTTCCTCAAAATTGTTATCGCTACGGTGAACTTCACCTCAGTTTGGGATGAATCCGGGCGGGCAAAATGATGTCGAGGTGAATCCTTTTAGAATTCCCGCTCACCGAAGCAATCAACTTATTTCAGGCTGGCGGCAAGTTTCTGCCACTCTGCGAGCATGGCTGGATTAGAAGGTTGACCCTTTGCAATCATCACAACGCCGTCTTCGACTTGCAATACGCCATATTGTTTTTCATTCACGAGTTTTTCAAGCAGCGGCAGCGTTTTCGTGAGGTAGAACTGGCTGTCTTTGAAGGCTTTGCTGTATTCTTTGAGCTGCCACAAATCCGCGATCGCGTATTCGAGTTGTACTTTCTGATTGCGATCGTCATAAATTTCGATCAGGGGTAATCGCACGATCGCGCGTCGAGTCGAAAGCTGTGGAATTAAGTGCGTTGTCGTCGTCACGCTGGCATCTTTTGGAACATTGCGAATCACGTTGTAAATATGACCTGCATGTTCCCATTGGCGGGTTAGGGGAACAAACACCCAAGGACGAAACGAATCGGGAATCATGAACGAAAAAGTTCGATGGGGATTGCCGCTCAGCATGAACAGTACAGACAGAATCATGGCAACTTTCCACCAGCGGCGAAACTTGGGTGTGAATTTCTGAGGATTACGTGACCACCAGAGAATTGCACCGTAAAACACACCTGGAACGACTGCAACTGCGTAGCGAATGTTGACCGCTAAAGCAGTCACCCCAGATTGTGCAAACAGTGAGATCAAAGGAAAGCCTGAGACTGTCCAAGCGGCTCCTGAGACAGCAGGAACAAATGCTAATGAGAGCCATTGACTTGCCAGATAGTTAATTCGGCGATCGACCGGGGTGAATAAACTTTCTGCAAGTTCAGCGGGATGGGTGATCATTCCCCATAAAACTTGTAATGTCGTTGGATTGTCGCTATTTACAAACTGCCTGAAGCGAGCCGCTAAATAGAGTCGAGAGACATCAGTTGAAAATCTCGGCTGTACAAAGTTAGTGACAAAAGCAACATAGCTAAAACTGAGAATGCAGAGTGCTAAACCAATCCAGGGATGCCGACGGCTCAGTAAGAGATACACCCCAATCCCGAAGAGAATAATGCCTGCTTCTTCGCGAACGCCTAAGACTAGAACAACACAGATCCAGAACCAGACCCATTGCTTTTTTTCTAATGCGAGTAATGTCCCAAAGGCAAACAGTGGAATTTGACAGTGTTCGTAGAAGTTTGCGATCGTAGAACCTGCAACTGCGATCGCGCTGTAGTAACTTGCAGTAATCCAAACAGATAGCTGCGGTGCAAGGTAATGTCGTGCCAACGCATAAAGCATTAAGCCACCCACAGTCATTAAAGCAACTTGCAAAAAGCTCAAGGTCAGAGGGTGAGGAAAGAGCGCATATAAGGGCAACCAGAGTAGAAAATCTAAAACAAGATGCTGTCCTAAATGGACAAAAGATACGGTTGGAGTAACGCCATCTTGAATCGTAGCAACGGAATTTCCAGAGGTGAGTGAACTCTCAAACCAACGCCCGTGCAGGTTATTCCAGAAGACTTGGTTGAAAAGTCCTTGGTCGTAAGAGGTATAGAACGTGAAATAGCGATTGATTGAGATGATCAATGTGATGGTAAAAAAGACGATCGCACAATACCAGGCGCGACGCAAGCCAACTTGATCTTGACTGGGCACGATCGCTTTTAATGCTGTGGAGAAGTTCATCACGTTCAAACACACTTGAGATCAGGAAAGACTATAGCATTCCAATGTCTCAAAAGCCCTTTGGTATAATCGACATATTGTCTGGTAAGAGGCAGCAAGATATGACTCAGACGAAACTGCGGTTCTCTAGCTTTGAAGAATATTTCGCGGCGGGCGATGATCTCGAACTCGAAGGACGCTACGAATTGATCGATGGAGAATTAGTTAAATTGCCGCCCGAATCCCCAGAAAATATCTTCTCTGCCTGGTATTTGAGAGATTTGTTTGCTCAGATTGTCCCGCGTAAACTGCTTTGCGCTCATCAATGCGAGATTCAAGTTGCGGTTCTCGAATCCAAAGATCCTGCAAATCGGTTTCCAGATTTTGTGATTTTAAGACCCGAACATCGAGACTTGATGAAAAAGCGGCTAACCGTGAAAGCTGATATGCCACCTCCACAGTTAGTTGCAGAAGTGATCAGTCCGGGAAGTCAAAACCGCGATCGAGATTTCAACAGAAAACGCGCCCAGTATGCCGAGCGCGGAATTCCTGAATATTGGATTCTTGATCCTCAAACTCGTTCGATTACGGTTCTAGAATTGCGCGATCGCGACTACGTTACGTTCGGCATTTTTGCAAATCATGAACTCATTGTCTCTCCCACTTTTCCCAGTCTCGACTTTACTGCTGCTCAAGTTTTTAGCGAGGAGTAGAACTCGGTTGTGGCGATTTTGTAGGTTTCGGAGAAACTTTCACCGACTGTGGAGTTGCCGGAACTGGCAAAACGCTCGGCTGTGGACTAGGGGCGACAATCGGTTCTTTCTCGCCTAGAATGCCCGCGCCTCCCGTGTCAAATACACCTGCGACACAGGCAATCATCATTGTGGCTAATGTGCCGACAAATAGTGCTTTCCAGCCCAATTCAGAAATGTCTTTGCGGCGAGAAGGAATGAGAGCGATTGTTCCACCCACAAAAATTCCCACGGATGCTAAGTGAGCAAATCCTGAGAGCGCATAGCTGACAATTAGAACGGCTCGATCGCTGATCGGATTTTCGGGTCTTGCTGCTGCTGCTGCTAATGCTTGATAAGGCGGAATTGCGGTTTCGAGCAAACGCCGACCAATGATCACCGAAGATTCCCAAAGCTCATTCCACTCTAATGAAACCCCAGTCAGGAGCGTAAACGGCAAGAAGATCACCCCTGCAATATTTGCCAGTGTCACGACTTGGAAAATACTTCCAATCGGACCCGGTATCGTGGCTAATCCAGCAAAGATTTGATTGATCAATGAGACTAAACCCAGAATCAAGATCAACACAGCCGCGATCGACACCGCCATTTTTATCCCATCCAATGAGCCGATGATCGCTGCATCTAAAGGGCTAGCTTTCTCGATCGGTTCAGCTAGAGCGACCTCTTCGAGCATTTCTCCGTCTTCTGCCAACCATTTCTTCTCTTCTTTGGGAATTCCACCCATCGTCAAAGGCTTTTCAGTTTCTGGCACCAGAATCTTCGACAGTACAAAGCAAGCTGGAATCGCAATAATCGAGGCAGAAACCAAGTGCCCCAAAATATTGGGAAACACAGGACGTAAGAAACTGACATAGATGGCTAAGGTTGAGGAAGCAGCCGTCCCAAAACAGCACGCCAAAATGGCACAGAGTTCACTGCGGGTCATTTTGGGTAAGTAAGGCTTAACGACGATCGCGGCTTCAATTCCAACAAAAATGTTGGCTGCTCCACTGAGTGATTCTGCTCCACTCAACCGCATGGTGAGATAGAACACTTTCGCGAATGCGTTGGTGACGATTTGAATGACACCTAGATTTTGCAGGAGTGCCATTAAGCCTGAGAAAAAGATCACAGTCGGCAAAGCCCGAAAGGCAAAAATATATCCCAAATTTACGTCGGGTGGAGATCCAGGAGCAGGAACGATGTTGCGCCCAAAGACAAAACGCGCCCCCGTGTCTGCCGCAGTAAAGACGCTATCGAGCAAATTGCTGAAAATCTGAAGCGCATCACGGGTTCCTGGCACGATAAAGACGAATGCACCCAAAACCAATTGCAGTAAGATTCCAGTCGCAACGACTCTCCAGGGAAACACTTTAAGACTGCGATTTTCCGAGAAGAGCCATGCGATGATGCATAAGCCGAAAATACCAAGAAAAGAGACGAGGTTGAGTAAGCTCATGGGTAGAGGCTGGGTAATAAATCGCACATTACAAGTGCCCCTAGAAAGATAGCTAAGATTTCTCAGTTCGGCGCAATTTTTTCCTTGGTTAGTAAGCAATTGAATCAGAAGTGGGGAGTGGGGGAGCAGTCTGGGTGTGGGTTCTCCATATTCTCCCGTTTTGCAAAATAAATGCAGTGACGACTCAGTTTCTCAGCGCTTCTCCAATACGCCCGATCGCTTTAATTCGTTCAAATCGCGCGTTCCGGTACAAAAGAGTACCGTTGTAATTTCTGCTTCAAGGATTTCGACGAGCAGATGCAGCGCTGCTTCTGAGTCATTCGCTGCTTGTAAAAATGGTAGGGCTAAGCCGCCGAGATCTGCGCCGAGTGAGATCGCTTTTGCGACATCTAAACCATTTCGCAATCCGCCAGAGGCGATTAAGGGAATCGTGGGTGCGACTTGCCGAATTTGTGTAATGCAGTCGGCTGTCGGAATACCCCAATCGGCAAAGGTTAAGCCTAATCGTCGTTGGATTGGATCTTGAGCGCGACCGCTTTCGACTTTTGCCCAAGAGGTTCCTCCGGCTCCCGCGACATCGATCGCACTGACCCCGATTTGAATCAGTTTTTCTGCCATTTTTTGAGAAATCCCATTGCCGACTTCTTTGGCAATGACAGGCACAGGCAGCGCTTCACAAAGTTGAGCAATTTTGTCGAGCAAGCCGCGAAAATTCTGATCCCCACGGGTTTGCACCGCTTCTTGCAAAGGATTTAAATGCAAAATCAATGCATCGGCTTCTAAAAGATCGATCGCGCGTAAACACTGCTCGATTCCATAGGTATAGTTCAACTGCACTGCACCAAGATTCGCAAACAGCAAGGCATCTGGAGCGATCGAGCGAATTTTAAACGAATCTGCAACGGCTGGATTTTCGATCGCGACTCGCTGCGAACCGACTCCCATTGCCAGCCGATATTCTTGTGCGATCGCAGCAAGTCGGTAATTAATAGTCTTCGCCAAATCTGTGCCCCCGGTCATTGAGGAAATCAGAATCGGCGCACTCAGGCATTTATTGAAGAACCGAGTGCTGATATCAATTTCAGCGCGATCGAGTTCGGGCAAACAGCAGTGTGTAAAGTGATAATTTTCCAATCCCGTGGTTGCTTCACGACATTGCACATCATCTTCTAAGCAAACTTTGAGATGGTCTGCTTTGCGGTTTTGGGTTTCGATCGCTCCGTCCATTTTTATCCTTTGATAAGTTCAACACCGTCTCGTCCATCGATTTCTTGCAGATAGACTTTGACTTTTTCTTCTTTCGCCGTGGGTAGCTGTTTTCCAATGTAATCTGGGTGAATGGGGACTTCTCGATGTCCGCGATCGATTAATACGGCTAATCGAATCACTTCGGGTCGTCCGTAGTCATTGACTGCATCTAATGCCGCGCGAATCGTGCGTCCTTTGTAAATCACATCGTCGATTAAAACAACCGTTTTCCCCGTGAGATCGAAGGGAATGTCCGTTTTTGCAGGGGTGCGAACGCCGATGGTATCGAGGTCATCTCGGTAAAAGGTAATGTCGATCGCGCCTAAGGGAACCTCAATTTTCTCTAAGATTTGAATTTGTTCGCACAGCGTTTTTGCCAAGGGAACACCGCGCGTATAGATTCCCAGTAAGACTAACTTGGACAAATCACCCGATCGCTCTACAATCTCTGAGGCAAGGCGATTCACGGTTCGGCGCACTTCTTCAGTCGATAAAATTTCAATCTGTTCTAGAGGCATGAGCGATCGTCAAAAGGGATAGCCATAGTTTACATGACGAAAAATCAGCAATTACAATGCCTCAAGACATTGATTCTTTTCTCTAAAGGTTGATAAATTAAGCTGTGATGTGAGGGTGTGACAGAAATTTAGAAGAAAACGTTCAATTCTGATGAACTGTCGCTATAACTAAGTATCATTAAACGTCCTTGAACGTTAAACTCCTCTGCTGAGCTGAGCTGATTACGTCCTGCAGGTTATCCCATGAGTGAATCTGAAATTCCCAATTCTTCCGCTGATTCGATCGAAGCTCCTTCAACTCAGGAGTCGGGTTGGACAACTGTTAACTTTCCGAATGCGATCGACCTCGATAGCATTCCAGAAGCTGCGCCTGAACCAACGCCTGAACCGACTCAAATTGGCATTCGGGTCAAGGATTTAGAGCAGCAAAATCAACGTCTGCGATCGCGGGCTGCGGAGTTGGAGTTTGCGTTGGGTGAAGCTCATGCCACCTTGCGGTCTGAGACGAAGCGCTTAGAAACTCAGTTGAGTACACAGCAAGCAGAGGCAGAACAGCGAGCGCTCAAAGAAGCTCAGCTTTCTCAGCAGCAAACGGTGATGATTGCCAAACAGCGTCAAGCCCTAGATGCGTCGCGCCAAAGATTGCAAGACCAAGAAGCACAGCTTTCGGAACAAGTTGAGGCGATCAATGCAGTTCAACTGGAAGTGAAGCAACTGGCTCAGAATTTGGATCAAGCGCATCAAGTGCATCAAAAACAGCAGATTTTAATCGAGACTTTGACCGCTCAGCTTGAAGCGAGTCAGGCTCAAGTTGCCCAGTTAGAGCGAGATTGTGCGTTAACCAAGCAGCAATATGATGAGCAAATCCAGCAATTGCGCCAATCTGAGGCAGCGTGTCGGGATTTGCGATCGCGCTTGCATCGCCAGCAGCAATACACGCTGCAATTCAAGGCTGCTTTAGAAAAATGCTTGGATGTGTCCGCAACTCAGAAGATTGAAGAGTCTGTGGATCAAGCGATTTCACAGAGTGAATGTCATGCTGAGCCAGTTGGTTTTGTCAAAGCGCAGCCAGTTCAACCTTGGTCTACGACGCTCGATAGTACGACAAGCTGGAACGAACCTGAACTGACTCCAGCCGCTTGGGCGACTGCACCAGATGATGACATTTTGTTTGAGCCAGAAATTTCAGATGAGATTGCACCAGAAGTTGAGCCAGTGTCTCTTGATGTAGATGTAGATGACACTCAGGTTGAGCTTCCTGAACCGATTGTGATTAGCCCACCGCTGAGCTATACGATTAAGCGATCGACGGAAGAAGTCCCGTCTGTTCATCACGATATTCACCTGTTTGAGCCGACTGCGGTGCAAACAGAACCTGAGAATTTTGTAGTCAGTGAACCTGCGATCGACATTGATTCGATGCCTGCCATTGAACCAGTCGAGGAAGTAGCAGCAAGTCCGACTCTCGCTTTGCCACCTACCATTGAGCCAACTGTTCCGGTTGCTTCTCCGTTTATTACATTGGGTGTGAATGATCGAATTCGACGGGATGAACCGGATGAGGATCTGCCACCTGTGGGAGAAAGCCCTTCGCCTGTCGTGTATCCTCAGCGATCGCAAAAGAAACTCGACTCTTTAGCAGCAGTTGAACTGCCAACTTTCCCGAAAAAATAGGATTTAGATCTCAACAATTATGCCTTGCAGTAGCTCTCCAACTTGGAAAAGTGCTGCGAGGTTTTGTTATGAGTAGTTCAGCGCCAGCAATCGGATAGGGAGATAGGGAGCAATCTGAGTTTGGGTTCTCCTCATTTCCCCATCTCCTTACTCCGGCTTAAAGCTCACTCACCGGATTTCGTTTCGTCAACCGATAGACGATCGCTCTTGCTGCAAACTTTGGTAAAGCCATCATCCGCTTCCATCGCCAAGGTTCTTGATACAGCCGATACAGCCATTCCAAATGGTTATCACAGAACCACTGAGGTGCGCGCTCTTTCGTTCCCGCCCACACGTCAAAACTACCGCCTACTCCAATCCAGACCGAATTTGGGCAAATGTGGCGATTTTGGGAAATCCATAGTTCTTGACGCGGTACACCTAACCCGACATAAATTAAGCGCGGTTGTAGCATTTTCAATCGATCGAGAAATTCCCGCTCATCTTCTGGTTTTAAATAGCCATTCTGCGTTCCCACGATCGAGATTTCGGGTACTTTTTTTTGCCAATGTTCTGCTGCAGTATCAGCTACTCCCGGTGCGCCCCCAAAAAAGAAAATTGACCAGGGTTCGCCAAATTGCGTCGATCTCTCTAGCAACGTCTGCGCAAGTTCAATCCCTGGCATTCGCTGCACCCGCTTGCCATGAATTCGCATGTAGAAGACAATTCCTGACCCATCTGGAATGACTAATTCTGCTTGATGAATAATATGTGCAAGCACCGGAGTCTCCTCCGCTTGCATTGTCATTTCTGCATTCAGTGTAATGACATGACATCCCAAACCCTGTTCTAAACGATGCGTAATCCAGCGCGGATAATCCTGAGCAAGGTGCATCGGCAAGCCCAAAACCGAGACAGGCTGCAAAATATCCGATGAATAGGGAATGTTCGACACGCAATCCTCACACATTAGGTGTTCAGGGATCGAATTGTATCAGGAATTCGCCATTACGACAGGACTAAATTATCGCGATGTACAACGGTTTCTTCTCCGGCATAGCCTAGAATTTCAGGAATTTCATCGGATTGATGTCCGCGAATTTTTTCGAGTTCGTCATGACTGTAGTTGACAATCCCTCTCGCAATCTCTTGCCCAGATCGATCGCACAATTTCACTGCCTCCTGACTTTCAAATGCTCCTTCAATCTGCACAATTCCGGCAGCTAATAGCGATCGACCACTGCTACGAATCGCTCTAACAGCACCCTCATCTAAGTAAATTTGCCCCGTCGGTACCAATCCATGAGCAATCCAACGCTGACGCGCATTAAACGGGCGAGGCTGAGGTTCAAACTGCGTTCCAATTAACTCACCTGCTAGAATCTTGCTCAAATTCTGAGGTGTGCGACCTTGAGTAATTACCGTTCTCACGCCTGCCCCAGTTGCAATTCGAGCCGCTTGGATCTTCGTCACCATGCCCCCTGTGCCCCATTGCGTTCCAGAGCTTCCAGTTTGGACTTCTGCGAGTTCATCGAGATTTTTGACGATCGTAATCGGTTGAGCATTGGGGTTACTACGCGGATCAGCAGAATACAAGCGATCGACATCGGTTAACAAAAACAACCAATCCGCATCGACCACACTGGCAACTAGAGCCGACAACGTATCGTTATCCCCAAACTTCAACTCATCGACGGACACAGTATCATTTTCATTGACGATCGGAATGACATCCAGCTTTAGCAGTTCTTGGAAGGTATGCAACACATTGATATAGCGATTGCGTTGAATCAAATCGCCGCGAGTCAACAACACTTGGGCGATCGGTTGCTGTAATGCGGTGAAAAAATCATCATAAATTCGCATCAGTCGCCCTTGCCCAACTGCTGCAACGGCTTGCTTTTTTGCCATCGATTTCGGACGTTCGACCAAACCCAGCCGCGCACAGCCTACTCCTACTGCACCAGACGAGACTAAAACCACTTGATTTCCTTGAGCGCGGAGTTGGCTGAGCACTTCGACCAAAGACGCGATCGTAGATAGTGCTAACATCCCCGAATCCGGAGTTGTTAGACTCGACGTTCCAATTTTCACCACGATCGTTTGAGACATGAGCGCGAAAGACCTAAAACCGCTCAAATATCCTATCAAACGGTTTCACCGATTAAGATGTGACAAAATATTTCACAATTCTGGAAAATACGTAGGATCTTCTAAAGAATAAAGGGCAAACATGCCTACAATTTAGACTGCCAAACGTGCGTGGGTGAGAGATATGAACCTTAACAGCATTGCATCAGGAACCGCAACTATTAATTTGACGACTGTTCAGACCAATCAGACTTTGACACGAGAACTTCAGCAACGCCTGATTGCATTAGGTTTTCAACCGGGTCCTGTCGATGGAATTTGGGGCAGTCGTACGCAGGCGGCTTATGCTGCTTTCGCGACTCGCAACCAGTTCACAACCACTGCAATCAGCCCGCGTGCGGCTCAAGTCTTACTCGGCATCAATACCCTAAATAACATTGCATCAGGGACAGTGACGATCGCACTATCGACGATTCAAAATGTACAAACAATCGTCAGAGAGCTTCAACAGCGCTTGACAAATTTAGGCTTTCAACCTGGACCTATTGATGGAATCTGGGGCAGTCGTACTCAAGCAGCTTATGCTGCTTTTGCAACCCGTGCTCAGCTTAGAGCGACCGAAGTGACTCCTCGTGCTGCCCAGTTGCTACTAGGACGTCAATCTCTTCCAACTCCGACCCCCACGCCTGCTCCGACCCCCACGCCTGCTCCGACCCCCACGCCTGCTCCAACCCCAACTCCGACTCCGACCTCAGTTCAACAACCGACCCCAACCCCGACTCCGACCCCAACCCCTGCTCCGACCCCGACCCCAACTCCAACTCCTAGTTCGTCTCCTCGCTTTGCTCCAGCAACTCAAGCTTTACCGACTGGACTACGTCCCATTGCTAATGATGTTTGGATTTGGCAATTGAATCGAATCAGCACAGATGCTCGCTTGGTTCGTCAGATGCAACAAGGATTAGATGCAATGGGGCACCAGCCTGGATCGATCGATGGACTCTGGGGAGGCAGAACGCAAACGGCTTATGCCGGGTTTACTAGAGTTTATGGCTTTCAAGCCGATGAGCTTTCACCGCAAGCAGCTTTGATGTTGTTGGAGCCTGCGATTCCTCAGATTGAGGTTGTCCGGCCAGTGCGATCGCTACAATCGAAAGATTTTCAAGATGTTGCCAGATCGATTGGCTGTGAGGTTGCAGCCGTGAGAGCAGTTGTCGAAGTTGAAGCTGCAGGGTCTGGATTTTTGCGGGATGGTAGACCGAAGATTCTATTTGAGGCGCATTGGTTCTCAGAATTTACCAATGGGCGCTTTGATAATAGCAATGGTGATATTTCTAGCCCAGTTTGGAACCGTAGTCTCTATATTGGGGGTGCAGGTGAATGGGATCGATTGTATAAAGCAGTGAATTTGAATCGGAATGCGGCTTTGATGTCTGCTTCTTGGGGACTGGGGCAAATCATGGGATTCAATCATAGTGCAGCGGGCTATCGAGATGCTGAATCGTTTGTGCGAGATATGCATGAGAGTGAAGGAAAGCAGCTTGCGGCAATGTTCAATTTCATCAAGAGCAATCGTCTCGATCGCTTTTTGATTAACCGCGATTGGGCAGGATTTGCGCTTCGCTACAATGGCGAGAGCTATCGTGTGAATCGCTACGATGAAAAGCTTGCCGATGCGTACAGTCGTTGGTCAAATGTTGCTTAGGTGTGCAGATTCAAACCATATCGAGCCTGGTGCATGGAATTCACTGGGCTGATGTGGTCTCAAAATTGGGTTTCGCAATGCTGAGGTTTAGAATGCGATCGCACATCCGTCTGCTCTCGGTTCTGAACCTGCAATCAAAACCTTGCCAGACTTGAGAATCATCTGTCCGCGTCCGAATGCACTCGGTTCGGCGGTGAGTTGAATTTGGTGATTTCTGTCGGTCAGTGCGATCGCAATATCAGATCGCACAGTCTGCTCTAGTAAAACTTGGTTTTTTGCGAACCATCGCCAGCGTGGAGCATTCAAAGCCGTTTGCGGATTCATGCCATAGTCGATGAGGTTGACAACCATCTGTAAGTGACCTTGAGGTTGCATGAAGCCACCCATCACACCCAAAGCTCCAATCGGTTGATCATTGACACTCAAAAAGCCAGGAATGATCGTGTGATAGGAACGTTTACTAGGTGCAACTTGATTGGGGTGTCCAGCTTGAGTTGAAAAACCTGAAGCTCGGTTCTGAAGTGCAATTCCAGTACCAGGAATTAAAATGCCACTGCCAAATCCTGCATAGTTCGATTGGATAAAAGACACCATAAAGTCCTGATCTGCGGCTACTAGATAGACGGTTCCACCTTTGGGTAGTCCTGAACTCGTTTCAGGCAAAGCGGTGTCACAGATGAGTTGTCGCCTTTGAGCGGCATAGGTTTTATCTAAGAGATCCGCAGCGGAGACGATCATTGATGCAGGATCGCTCACATGACGATCGACATCTGCAAATGCAAGTTTCATTGCTTCAATCTGCAAATGGAAGCTCTCGACCGAATCGCGTGGAAATTGAGTCAAGTCGAATCCCTCTAAAATGTTCAGAGCCATTAATGTTGCGATTCCGTGGGTATTCGGTGGAATTTCCCAAACATCCACGCCTCGATAATTCGTTGAAATCGGAGTTACCCAATCTGCTTGATGAGTTGCTAGATCTGTGCGATCGATCCATCCTCCCGTCTGTTCTGCAAATTGGGCGATCGCGTCTGCGAGTTCACCTCGATAAAAAGACTCTCCTTGGCTTTGAGCGATCGATCTGAGCGTTTTTGCATGATTCGGGCTGCTCCAAATTTCGCCTGCACGGGGAGCACGTCCATTCGGAAAAAAGACCGCTTGAAAGGGCTGATATTCCGCGCCTGAAAGTGGAGTAAAAATTTGCTCGGCTCGTTGCCAAGCCCGAGCCGTTTCAGGAGAAACCGGAAAGCCTGCTTCCGCATATTCAATGGCAGGTTCAAACAGCTTTTCAAACGGTAGCTTTCCCCAACGCTCTGAGAGCGATCGCCAAGCAGAAACCGCACCCGGAACCGTCACCGTTTTCCAGCCTAAATCAGGCATTCTCGGAGCATTGAGCAGCGTTTCGACTGGAATATGACGCGGGCTTCTGCCGGAAGCATTGAGTCCATGCAGTTTGCCATCCCAGACCAGTGCGAAAGCATCAGAGCCAATGCCGTTTGAGGTCGGCTCGACAACCGTGAGCGCGATCGCGGTTGCAATGGCAGCATCGATCGCGTTTCCACCTGCAAGTAGCATTTGGATGCCTGCGAACGTTGCTAAAGGCTGGCTAGTTGCAACGGCTCCTCGCGTTCCCATCACAACCTGTCTCATCGTCGGGTAAGGATAATGAAGAATCTGCCTTTCAGCAGAGAATCGCTCCCACGCATTCGTCTCCAAGATGGACTCCTTTTGGTTAATTTTGGTGCTGTGCTGATTTGAGCTAGATGATAACTTTATCTCTAGTGGGACAGACCATCTCCTGATCCGGAACCTGTTTCCTCGCTCGTGAATCTATAGACAAGAGGACAGTGCCTAAATCGTCTCAGTTCAGGTACTGACGCATATGAACAAAACTGCACTTTTGACTGGAGCCGTGGTGCTAACTGCCGCCGTCGCATCAACGATCGCGACCGTCACCTATCAACGTCCGACAGCAGAAAAAGTTGAGCAACCGCCAGTTGAACAACCTCAACCTGCTCCCACATCTACCCCCTCAACAGAGAAATTCAATCCCCCAGTTGCAACTTCTCCCACGCCTGCATCTTCTCGTCAGCCGATTACTCTAGTTGATGAGTCTGTGCAATCGCCAGAATTTGCGAAATTCCTCGATCGTACAAAACAAGCGGTTCGCGATCGCGATGCAAAATATATTCGCAGTATTGTCACCCCAGCAACTCGCTTCAGCTTTGGCGAACATCGATCGATTAACTATCTCAATCCCGACAATCCCAAATCTCCTTTCTGGACATCCCTGGAAAAAGCCTTATCGCTTGGTTGTTCGCAGGAGGCTCAAGCCTATTCTTGCCCAACTGTATTTCATCAATTCGACGAAGCTATCAAGAAGAGTAATGCGAACATCGATGCTTTTTCTGCCATTGTCGTAGTCGGACAAAATGTGAATGTGCGATCGCAACCTCAGGAAAATGCTGCTGTCATCGCTACTCTGACCAACGAAATTGTCAAGTATGACATGGAAACCTTTCAGAATTCCGCTGCAAAAGAGGCGCTAAGACTGGATGATCCAAACGGTTGGACTCCGATCGTACTGCCCAACGATAAACGCGGATATGTTTCGAGTCGATATGCTTACAGTCCAGTCGGTTATCGAGTTTTCTTTGGCAAAGAACAAGGGGAATGGAAAATGCAAGCCTTTGTGAGCGGAGATTAGTGTGAGCGGAGATTAGTGTGAGCGGAGATTAGTCCGCATGGCGATGTCCGTCCGGGTAAATCGTAAAGGCATCAACGATCGCACCTGTTAAGTCGAGATCAATTGCTCGATCCAAATTGGCTCGGCTCAAATTCGCGCCGCTCAAATTTGCATCGCGGAAATTCACGCGACGCAGATCCGTATTGCTTAAATCTGCATCGCTGAGATCGGCGTTTCTCAAATCCGCTCCCGCTAAATCGGCTCCCGTCAAATTTGCTCCGCTTAGATTTGCGAAACTCAAATCCGATCGCGAAATTTTCGCCTGCTGTAAATCTGAATTTGATAAATTCGCCTGATGCAGTTGGGTATCACTCAACTCTGCGAACTGTAACTGAGTCGATGTCAAATTCGCCTGTCGCAAATTCGCATACGGTAAATAGGCTCGATTCAAGCGACATTCAGCCAAATTGATATCGACTAACATCGCCTCAAAAAAGTTTGCTTGTTCTAAGTTACACCGTTCAAAATTCCGTTCTCCCTGGTTGTACCTTGAAATTAGCTCTTCTGCTGCGATCGTATCCATTACCGTTCTAAAGTCCACCAATCAACGCTCATTACAAAAATGTAAAAAAGAATTGTAATAGGTTAAGGATACTTAACATTTTCTTTAGGGATCATCCAAAAAAGATCTTGAAAATATGGGGAACGGCAATCCAAGAAATTGAAAAGTCTCTATCTTGGAATCAAGTTGTTCTGCGAACGACTAGCTCTCAACCCCATCTCGTGTCAATATCAAAAACAGTACGCTGCCGAACCAGGACTATGCCGGACTTGCAAGTGTCGATCGCTCAACACTATCACGAACGTACCAAATACGACCCCCAAACGATTCATGCCAAAAGCCAAGCCCTAAATTGGGAAGAACAACCCATTCCGTTCAAAGCATACCGATTTGGTACATCGTTCGATTTGAAGCCCTATCTGAGCGAAGAGACCAACCAAGGCGATGAGACGATTTGGTGGCAAAGGCTCTCTAAGCTTTTAGTTTGTAGTTACGGTTTGACCGGAGCAATCCCCACCAATGGCGAACCGCATTATCTGCGATCGTCCCCATCGGCAGGCGGTCTTTATCCGGCGGAGATATATTTGATCTCACGCGGCACTCCCTATCTTCCTGCCGGACTCTACAACTATCAATCGAAAACGCATACGCTGGTTCATTTTTGGCAGAGTGATGTCTGGACAGCTTTACAATCGGCGTGTTTTTGGAATCCAGTGCTCGAAGATACACAGCTTGCGATCGTGGTTTCTGCTGTGTTTTTCCGCTCGGTATGGCGGTATCAAGATCGAGCGTATCGACGGATTTTTCTCGACAGTGGGCACTTACTGGGCAACATTGAACTTGCCTGTGCGATGACTGATTTTCGTCCCCATTTGATTGGGGGATTTGCCGACGAAGCGATCAATCAATTGCTGTATTTTGACGTGAATCAAGAAGGTGCGATCGCAGTGTTACCGATCGCAGATTTACGAGAACTGCGCGAAAATTTGCCCCTAGCTCGCACTGCGCTACCCACGACTCCTCAGCTAGAGTATCCTCGTATTCCAGACGGCAGTTTATTGAGCTATTTTCATCAAGCCACCCAAATTCCCGACAATCCGAATGCAAAAGTAAATTGGCAAGTTCCTGAACCGAAAGCGCAGCAGGATAAGTACAATTTTCCGTTCTGCTTAAAGGTTTCCATGACTTGTCCACCGATCGATTGGAGTCCGAATTTATCTGGACTTGAACAAACGATCATTCACCGTCGCTCCACTCGTGCGTTTAGTGGAGAGAAGCTATCGCTGGATGAACTTCGCGCTGTCCTCGATTTTACTTATCAACCTCAGCATTACATTGAGCAAAACTTCGATCGATCTCCCGATTATTTTGATTTAAGCTTGGTGGAGACATTCATTGCGGTATCTGGGATTCAAGACCTGGAGGATGGGTGTTATTACTATGCGCCTGCGACTCAAGAACTTCGGCAGATTCGGTTTAAAAACTTTCGCCGAGAACTGCATTTTCTTTGCTTAGGACAAGATTTAGGGCGAGATGCGAGTGCGATTGTGTTTCACACGGCTGATTTACGCACGGCGATCGAGCAATATGGTGATCGAGTTTATCGCTATCTGCATATGGATGCCGGACATCTTGGACAACGAATAAATCTGGCTGCCATTCACCTCGGTCTAGGCGCAAGTGGCATTGGTGGATTCTTTGATGATCAAGTCAATGAAGTCTTAGGGATTCCCGAAGATGAAGCGGTCTTGTACATCACAGCCTTGGGACGACCGAGAAAGCGAGAATAAGTTGCTATAGTGAAAAACTGAATCTATTGCAGATATCCGCTTATGTTTCCGGTGATCTATTCCGATGAGTTTCTGCTGCACGATACGGGGCATTTTCACCCCGAAAACTCTGGGCGACTGACTGCAATTCAAGCTGCATTAAAAGCAACATTCCCCAGTCAGATTCACTGGCAACTTCCGACTCCGGTCGAAACTCGATCTCCCCTTTCATCGGTTCAAGCGGTTCACACTCAGCATTATCTAGATCAAGTTCGGTTGACTGCAAATCGCGGGGGTGGGTTTGTCGATGGTGAAACTGTGATTTCTCCACGCAGCTATGAAGTTGCACTGCTTGCGGTCAATGCTTGGATTGATGGGGTTGAGATGGCGCTTTCGGGCCAGCCTTGTTTTGTGATGGCACGCCCGCCTGGACATCATGCGATCGCAGATTTGGGTATGGGATTTTGCTTACTGAGTAATGCTGCGATCGCGGCTCATTACGCGCTGCAAAAGTGCGATCGCGTTGCGATTCTCGATTGGGATGTACATCACGGCAATGGCACACAAGCGATCGTCGAAAAGAATCCGAACATTCGCTTCTGTTCGCTGCACGAATCGCCTCAATATCCGAGAACAGGAGATGCTTCTGAAAAAGGGTTTTATCAGAATGTTCTGAATTTGCCTGTGTCGGCGGGAAGTACGATCGCAGACTATGAACCGCTCTTTCAGCAGAAAGTGATTCCATTTCTAAGTGAATTTGAGCCGGATCTGCTGATCGTTAGTGCTGGATATGATGCGAATGCTGCCGATCCGTTAGCAGGCGTTTCACTCCAGCCCGATGATTATCGTGTGTTTACAGAATACTGTTTGGGTCTGACTCGCAAGATTGTGTTTGGGTTAGAAGGCGGATATGACTATGATGCGTTAGCGCGATCGGTGGTGGCAACGATCGCACCTTGTTTGAAGGCTTAAGAGAGCTTTTTCAAGATGAGAGCCAAAAGATTGAGGGACTGATTCACATCGGTTCGCAATGCTTCTAGCTCAGCCTCAATTTTGTCTAATCGCTGAGAGACGGGAAGCTCATCAGAATTTGGCAACGCTTTAGAATTTGGCAACGCTTTTTGATTGAGCTTATCAGCAAGAAGTGCCCAACTGCCTGCCTTTATCCCAAAATGCGCTTTCGCTTGGTCTAGTTTTTTGAACCTTTGTTTTAAAGACGCAACTGTAATTTTCTCCTTTTCTTTTGAACAGCTTTTGCTCTCTAAAGTCCCGACTATGGGAGGCTTCGAGCCAAGCACTTCTAATTCAAAGTTCTCTAAATTTGGAGAATTTAGAGAACTTCCCGATGTCTCCATCGAAGCCGATGAATCTGAAGATCGTTCAGCTTGCCCTTGCTGCTCTAAATCCTCCTCAACCATTTCGACCACTTCCTCAATCAAGCGATCGTGATTTTGCGAAATCTGCGCTGCTGCTGCCAAAATGCGAGACGTTGCTTTAATTTGCACACTCGTTTCTTGTTTCAACTGATCCGCAATTCTGCGAATGCGATCGCCTGCGGTTTCTTGATGCGTGACAATCTCGACAGATGGTTCATCCATGTGTTTCTCTCTACTCTGCCAAAATCTCTCTAACCGCCTGCCAAATGCGTTGGAACTTTTGAATCATCCCGACTGGATTCGTCGTTGAGTCTTCATCGACTGAATCTACTAAACGTTGAATTCGATCCATCCGCTCAGCTACAGCATACAAACTATCTACAGCTTCTTCTTTGCGCTCTAGCGAATCTCGAAGTAAAACGGTCATCTCTGCAATTTCTTGCTTCAATCGTTGATTTTCTCGTTTGCGGCGAGTTTCCCAGCCTTTAATTCCAGCTTTCGATCGCCGTTCAAATTTAAGCTCATCCTGAGATTCGTTATACAAGGCTAAATAGCGATCGCGCTCCGCCTGTACTTCCTCAAATTGCACCAACAACTGATCGCCCCTCGTCTTCTCAGACTGATACAGCGTCAAATACGACTGGAATTGAGTTTCAGCTTCTTGAAATTGAGTCAGATAAACGGTAGCTTGAGCCTGAGCTTGTTCGTATTGTTTCAAGTAAGAATGCGATTGAACTTGCACTTCCTCATACTGCTGGAGCGTCGTTTGATAGCTTTGCTGAATTTCTTGATATAGGGTCAGCGATGACTGATATTTTTGCTGTTCTTCTACATACAATCGATGAGTTTGCTCAAACTCTTGCTCTTTTGTACTTAAGAGGGCTTGTAATTGGGCGCGATCAGCACGCGCATTCGATAGATGCTGTCTTAATTCATGATAGGACAGAGGTTCTGATTGTCGCGATCGAGGATGATTAATGGAATTATCATCAGAATTCGTTCTTCGATCTCCTCTCGACATTGACATTGTTCTGCTCCAGCAGGGGGGTGCCCAATTCAATACAGAACAAACTTCAGTGATTCCTGATTGTGCTTTAATTCCAAACGCTATCTTTACAAATTTGAACGTAATATATTCTCAAACTCCCGAATTGCAAAGCTATCCCTCTTTCCTCACATTAGCAGAAGAAAAAGCTAATGTCCTTGCCACATCTAAGTTTGGCTGTTCTGTTATTTTCGGACTACTAAAATGGGAAAAGCCGATTGTACAAGGGTTTTGGAATTTACTACCGAGAGAGTGATAGAAGAAAGATAGTTTTGGAACAGTCCGCGAAGGCGGACTTCGTTTGTCTAGGCGTAAATTCTATTCGCCAAGGCACTCTGATTTCTATCTTTAGGCATAGACGCTGGTCTTCACGAATGGGGAATGACTAGACACAGAGTTTCTAGAAAATACTTCTTTCAAACAAAATCCAGAACTCTGCCCCCATCGATTGCCACAAAAGATTGCCACAAAAGATTGTCCTAGAGCGAATTGAAGAGGTCGTTCTTTTTAGTTTAGAGAGATGACTTACGAAAGCATTGCGATCGAAGCATCTCAAACATTTTTGTTCTCTCCTCACATATCTTAGGTTCATGGCTGCTTCGTTAACCGCTGGCTACAATTTTCAACTTGTCATCGTTTCAGTTCTCATTGCTGTTTTAGCCTCTTACACTGCTATAGATCTTGCGGGAAGAGTGACTGCAACCCAAAGCCGAGTTCAAAAGGTTTGGCTGTTCGGTGGTGCTATTGCGATGGGCATTGGCATCTGGTCAATGCACTTTATTGGTATGTTGGCATTCCGATTGCCCGTTTTCGTAAATTATGACTTTCTCACAGTTCTCGTTTCGATTTTGCCTGCCATAATTGCTTCAGGATTGGCGCTATTTTTGGTTAGTCGTCCAACCTTCGGTCGGTTTCAACTTCTAGGTGGCAGTATCTGCATGGGCTTGGGAATTGCCTCCATGCACTACATCGGTATGCTGGCAATGAATGCTGCGGCAGTCATTCACTATGATGTTCGTGTGGTTGCGCTCTCGGTTCTGATTGCGATCGTCGTCTCGTTTGCAGGACTGTTTTTGGTCTTCCAGTTGCGAGAAGAAACCACGTCGCGCCAACTCTGGAAAAAACTCTTAGCTTCCTTAATTATGGGGATAGCAATTCCGACGATGCACTACACGGGCATGGCTGCCGCCTGTTTCATGCCGATGTCTAATATGCTCGCAGAGTCAAGCTTACAACCCCCCAAAAACGTAGTCCCTTTAGCTGCTGCTGTGATTGTTGGCACGCTGATTATTTTAGGACTCGCATTACTAGCTGCGTTTTTCGATCGGCGGTTATCTGCTCAAATCATCTATGCCCAGGCGATTCAGGAGAGCCAACAATATCTCAAAACGATTCTTCAAGGCATTCAAGTTGGTGTATTGGTGGTTGAAGAAGATGCTCAAATTCAGTTATCCAATCGCGCAGTGCTCGATCTATTACATTTCTCCAGTGAAGCAGACCTACAAAAGCTGTGGAATCAAGGTATTACAGGCTGCCTGGATTCAACCCTGCTTGAGGATTCAGAGAATCCGCTGATTCATTCAATGCAACCTGTATTGCAAAACATCCTTGCCAAACAGCCAGTACAGAATGCTGTAATTTATATTGAAACTGAGGAGCAAGAACCAACGGCGCTTCTAGTGAATGCTGTTCCTTTGAAATTATCGAATGCTGCGGTCACTCAGATGGTTTGTACGTTTAATGAGATCACTGAGTTAAAGCGTACTGAAAATCGCCTCAAGGAATCCGAAGCAAAATTCAGAGACTTAGCAACTCAGGAAGAATTGCTCAACCAGCTTTCATCTCAGATTCGAGAATCTCTGGATCTTCCGACGATTTTGCAAACGGCAGTCTCCGAAGTGCGGAAACTATTTGCTGTCGATCGCGCACTGATTTACCAATTTGATGCAGATTGGCGGGGACAAGTTGCCCTAGAAGATGTGGCAGAACCTTGGTCTCCTACTCTAGGCGAAGCAGCAGATAATTGTGCGCCCGGCGAATGTTTTGAAAAGTACCGCTACGGTCGGATTCGGGCAATTCACAATGTGCTTGAAGCAGGGTTAGATCCGACTCATGTTCAGTTTTTGCAAGGGTTGCAGGTGCAAGCCAATCTGATTGTGCCGATTATGGTGCGCGATCAGCTCTGGGGCTTGCTGATTGTGCATCAATGTAGCCACACTCGGGTCTGGAAGGAGGAGGAAGGCAAGCTGTTATATCGACTAGCGGGTCAGTTAGGGATTGCCATTCAACAAGGAGATCTCTATGCCCGAATGGAAAATACTGCACTGCAAGCGCAAGCGCAAGCTGAACAATTGCTCGAATCTGAAGTTCGACTGACGCAGCAAACCCGAACCCTCCAAAAAACTCTGGAAGAGCTACAAAGCGTCCAACTCCACCTAGTTCAAAGTGAAAAGATGTCTAGTCTAGGACAATTGGTGGCGGGTGTTGCTCATGAAATCAATAATCCAGTCAACTTCATCCACGGCAATCTGAATCATTTACAGTCCTATGCTTCAGATTTATTAGATTTTGTGCGACTTTACCGAAAACATTACCCCGATTCGATTCCAGAAATTGAGGCGAAGGCTGAAGAAATTGATCTCGAATTTTTGCAGGAAGATTTGATGAAACTTTTGACTTCAATGGAAACTGGCACCGATCGCATTTGTCAGATTGTGTTGTCGTTGCGTAACTTCTCGCGCATGGATGAATCGGAATTTAAATCCGTCGATATTCATGAGGGAATTGAGAGTACCTTGCTGATCTTGCAACATCGGTTGAAGGAAAGTAAAAACTGTCCAGTGATCGAGTTAATTCGAGATTATGAGCGTTTACCGATCGTGGACTGTTATCCTGGCCAACTCAACCAGGTATTGATGAATCTAATTAGCAATGCTATCGATGCCTTGGAGGAACATAACGAGAAACGAACTCTTCAAGACATCAAAAAACATCCGAGCCAGATCACAATTCGCACATCCTTGATCGATTCTCAATGGATCGGAATCGAAATTGCCGATAATGGCATCGGAATTCCTGAAGAAGTTAGGGAACGAATTTTCGATCCGTTCTTTACCACAAAACCAATTGGGAAAGGAACCGGAATGGGATTATCTATTAGCTATAAAATCGTTGTTGAAAAACATGGTGGCAAACTAGAGTGCCATTCACAGCCCAATCAGGGCGCACAGTTTATTATCCAAATCCCTATCCAACAAGCAATCTAGATCAGTGATGCCTGATCGTGTTCTAATTCCAGATGACTAACCGAGGATGAAAGTTCAATCGTAACTTCCGAGAAGTTCAAACGATTCGGGCTGTCTTAGTAGTGCTGTCTATCCTGTCAATTCCTAAACACCTTACTCGTCCGTATAGATTTTATGTTCGCGAAGATTCGAGACACACAGATTTACTTTGATATCGAAGGAGCAGGACTCGTTCCCGATGGCGATCGCATGCGAGAAAAACCGATCGGTTTTCTCATTCACGGTGGCCCTGGCGCGGATCACAGTTCCTACAAGCCGACTTTTTCTGCCCTGAGTGATCAAATGCAACTCGTCTACTTTGATCATCGCGGACAAGGACGATCGGCAAGAGGCGACCAATCAACTTACACGCTCGATCAAAATGTCGAAGATATGGAAGCGCTTCGGCAACATTTAGGACTCGAAAAAATTGTTGCGATCGGCGGTTCTTACGGGGGAATGGTGGCGCTGACTTATGCGACTCGCTATCCCCAAAATCTCTCTCATCTGATTGCGATCGCGACCGTTCCCGATTTCCGCTTTCTCAAACGCGCTCAAACGATTCTCAACGAGCGAGGCACACCCGAACAAATCGCAATTGCCCAATATCTCTGGAATGGCAACTTTGAAACCGAAGCGCAACTTGCTGACTATTTCCGCATCATGCAGCCGTTGTATTCTGTGAGTCATCCTGTTGCAGAAGGTCGATCGCGCACGATTCTCTCGATCGATGCAATTAACATGGCGTTTGGAGGATTTTTGCGATCGTATAACGTTCTCGATCAGCTTCACAAAATCACTGTTCCTACGCTCGTCATTGGCGGACGGCACGATTGGATCTGCCAACCCGAATTCTCAGAAGAAATTGCCAACGCGATTCCCAACGCAGAGCTGAAAATTTTTGAGAACAGTGGACATCTCATCCGTTTAGATGAACCACAAGCCCTACTGAGTGCAGTTTCAGAATTCATTGCTAAAAAATAGGGGCAATCCCTCAGAATCGCCCCGTTTTGCCTATGCTTCGCTTGTTACGTTGTCCGTGCCTTCGTCGGTTCGACGTTTCACGGGCTTGGGAAGAGGTTCCGTCCGACGCGGAGCCGCCTGTGGTTGAGGCGCAGCTCCTGACGGTCTACGATCGCCGCCACTCGGTCTACGATCGCCGAACGGTCTTCTGCCGCCGCCACCACCGCCGCCGCCAAAACGCCCGCCTGGGCGAGAGAAGCGACCGCGTTCGATCTCCTCTTTCGACTTCTTCCGAGGCGGAATCATGCCGATCGACTTAGCAGTCATGACGACCAGATCTGCACCTTCGCGCTTCGCGTTAATTTCCCAGAAATATCCAACCGATTTTCCGGTCAACTCACCGCGCAATTTCAGCTTGAAGGCTTTTGCACGATCGTCTTTCTTGCGTGGAGCTTGCTGAATCTTAATCACCATCGACTTCTCTTCAGGCGTGTGAAAAATCACTTCGCCTCGAATCGAAAAGTAATTATCTTCTACCTCAGAAGAAGGCAGATAATTTGGGGTTTCCTCGGCTTCTGACTCTTCTTCAGACTTACTGAGATTTTCAGGCTCCCAAACTCCGACGATCTGAACATGCAGATCTTCGTGCTTCTCACGAGTGCGTGGATACACGACCCAGAGATGCTCTTGTTCGAGGTCTAAATGGTTTTTCACTAAACTCATCACCCGACCGAGCAGCACGGCTTCGATCGTGGTTCCATCTGCGGTCTTCATCTCGCCCCGCGTGAACTGTTCTTCAGACGGAGTATAGCGACCTCTCAAAAGCCCGATCGCACGATACTGCATCGGTTCGCTCGGAGCCGGAATCGGCTGCTGGCGCAAACTTGCAGGATCAAACAATTCGATCTCTGGCTCAGGAGGCTTCTCCACAGCAGGCGGAGGTGAGGTCGGAGCCGCAGGAGCAGGTTGAGGGCGCGCGACAGGTCGCACCAGCGGGCGCTGGGCGGTCGGCGGCTTTGGATCAGATGCATCTGGGGATTGTGGCATGTCAGAGCCTTCAGCCGCAGTCTCGGCGGCATAGGATTTAGGAGGCTGGAGCGGTCGGTTGGGCAAGGGACTCATAGGCTGTCATCGTCACAGGCTGAGGGCAAAAAGCAATCAGTCGCTTATTGTACTGAATGCAGGCTGGCTTTCAAGAATCCGAACGCTTTTAGACCGATTTACAAAAAAAATATTTCTCATCGGCTAAACTTGCGGTTGTTTCGGATTCTCCAGAGTGACTACGAGAATGCCATACTGGAAAATACGGCACTTCATAGACCTCTTTCTTAGCATCTTCGGCATCGTGTCAGCAAGAATACTATGCCTATGATACTGATTTCTAATGCCGTCCAAATCGCTTTGGAAGGCAACAATCTTAAGATTTCCCGTGATTTGATTGAGATCAACAGAGATTTCTGCCTGTGTGTCTCTGTTCGGAAATTTCGATATAGAAATCTACCCAGCAGTAGAGAGCCTAGAATCAATACTTATGGCGCTACACGAAACCTTGACAATTACGTTAAAATTTGTAAACGAGTAATACATATCGCTTCACATCCGTCGCCTCAGGAATCTTTCGGATGCGAAATGAAGTCATTGTGAAGCAGATGTGGATTAGCGCTCCTTATGTATTTAGTGTTTCACCGAGTTTGGTGAGTTTGAACATGCAAGTTCCGTTTTTTGGCAAGGTTGGCAAAAGTCAGCCATCTCGTTGGGTATTGGCATTGCTTGCAGCAGGCGCGATCGCGATTCCAAGTGGTGTATTTCTGGCTTCACGGCAGTCTAGCCCTCGTCAGGAAACCGCTACAATTTCTGTCGAATCGAAGACCGTGACTGCGAGAATTTCAGCGAGTGGCGAGATTATCCCAGTTCGCACGGTTAATTTAAGTCCGAAAACTGCCGGGAAGATCGTTCAGTTGCTAGTCGATCAAGGCGATCAGGTGACGCAAGGACAGGTTGTGGCGCGAATGGAAAGCCAAGATATTGAAGCAGAACGCAATCAGGCTCAAGCGCGAGTTGCGGAGGCTGAGGCGAAGTTAGATCAATTGAGAGCGGGAACGCGGGTTGAAGAACTGCGCCAAGGAGAATCAGAAGTTGCGAGAGCAGAAGGCGAAGTGCAGCGAGTGCGAGGATTAGTTGCGGATGCGAACTCTGCGCTAGATTTTGCTCGAACTCAAACGCGCCGACAGCGAGATCTGGCAAGCCAGGGGGCAATTTCGGCGAATTCACTGGATGAATTTGTGCGACGGGAACAGAATGCGAGTCAAACGCTGAGTCAAGCTCGTGCTCAGTTGAGCCAAGCAGAAGCTCAGTTGAGTCAAGCGAACCAACAATTAGAACAGCGTCAGAATGGGGCGCGACCGGAGGAGATTCGGCAGTCTGAGGCACAGTTAGCATCCGCGATCGCTCAGCTTCAGCAAGTCCAAAACCGTCTTGAAGATACATTCATCCGCGCTCCTTTTTCAGGAGTCATTACTCAGCGATATGCCACCGTTGGAGCGTTTGTCACGCCGACGACTCAAGCCACTGCTGGGGCTGACGGTTCTGCATCGACTTCGATCTTCGCTTTAGCCAGCGGATTAGAAGTACGGGCGAAAGTGCCAGAAGTGGATATCGCTCAAATTAAACGCGGTCAAGAAGTCGATATTCGAGTCGATGCTTATCCGCAAGAAACCTTTAAAGGTCGAGTTCGTTTAATTGCTCCTGAAGCTGTGACAGAGCGGGATGTGACATCTTTCTCAGTGCGGATTGATATTCTCACAGGACGCGACAAACTGCGATCGAAGATGAATACCGATGTCAGTTTCTTAGGCGATTCGATTCCTGAAACGCTGGTTGTTCCGACGGCTGCGCTTTCAACTCAGAAAGGTAAAACAGGCGTTTGGGTTCCCGGTGAGAACAATAAACCGCGTTTCCAAACCGTGACGACTGGACTGAGTTTTGATAACGAGACTCAAATTTTAGAGGGAATTAAGGCAGGCGATCGCATTTACGTACAGCCACCTGCAGGACAGAAAATCGAGAATTCCAATCAGTAGGGTAGAGCAATGGATTTTGGTGAGAGCTTAAAAATGGCAGCGAAGACGCTGACTGCCAACAAGCTTCGCAGTAGTTTGACAATGTTGGGAATGATCATTGGCAATGCGTCGGTTATTGCCATGATTGGAATTGGACAAGGCGCGCAAAGGCTTGCTTCTGAGCAATTTGAATCGTTGGGACCGAATGTATTGTTTGTGTCACCGGGCGGAAATCAGGCACGGCAACGGACGAATAATATCCCGAGAACCTTAGTCTGGGACGATGCAAAAGCGATCGCTGAACAAGTTCCGAGCGCAGCAGGCGTTTCTGCCCAGAAAAATGCTTCGTTTCCAGTGGTGTATGGCAGTCGAAATTCTACGTCGCTGATTGTGGGTGCGACTCCTGAATTCTTGACGGTGCGGAGCTTTGATGTTGAAAAAGGGCGATTTATTTCCGAGATTGACTTGAAGCGAAATCAGCGAGTCGTCACGTTGGGCGCAGATTTGGCAAATCGGTTTTTCGGAGATAAAAATCCGATCGGAGAAGAGATCCGAATTCGCAACGTCAGTTTCAAGATTGTCGGTGTTCTGCAAGCGAAAGGCTCTTTTCTTGGCAGTAACCAAGACGACGCGGCTTATATTCCTTTAACGACCATGTCGAGTACTTTGACGGGTCGATCGCCCTACGGATTAGATCTGTCGTTTATTTCGATTTCAGCGAAAGATGAAGCGAGTATTCCGGCGGCTGAGTTTCAGATTACAAACTTACTCCGACGACGACACAAAATTGTCACAGATGATGATTTCACAGTGCAAACTCAGAAAGATATTTTGCAAATCGTTGGTACGATTACGAGCGGATTGACGGCAATGCTAGCGGCGATCGCGGCTGTTTCTCTGCTGGTTGGCGGTATCGGCATTATGAACATCATGCTGGTTTCTGTGACGGAGAGAACTTCAGAGATTGGTTTACGCAAAGCGATCGGAGCATCAGGGAATGACATTCTGATGCAATTTATGATCGAAGCTGTCATTCTTTCAGCAGCAGGTGGATTAATTGGAACGATCGTTGGTGTGGGCGGTGTGGTGCTGGTAGCTGCCTTTACGCCGCTTGAAGCGATCGTTGCTCCTGCTGCCATTATTCTTGCCGTTGGAGTCTCAGGCTCGATCGGATTAGGATTTGGTGTGATTCCTGCTCGCCAAGCTGCCAAACTCGACCCCATCGTTGCGCTCCGGAGTGCTTAATCATGCCAAATTCAGTTATTATTCGCTTAGAAGAAGTTACGAAGGTCTACGGAATCGGAGATACAACTGTTCATGCTTTAGCAGGAGTCGATCTGATCGTCGAACAGGGTGAGTACTGCGCGATTATGGGGGCTTCTGGGTCGGGTAAATCGACGATGATGAACATTATCGGCTGTCTTGATCGACCGACTGCTGGACGGTACTATCTCGACGGAGAAGATGTTGCTCAGTTAGACGATCGTGCTTTAGCTCATATTCGTAATCAGAAGTTGGGCTTTGTGTTTCAGCAGTTTCATTTACTTCCGCAACTGACTGCATTAGAGAATGTGATGTTGCCGATGGTTTATGGGAATGTACCTGCTCAAGAGAGGCGCGATCGCGCAACAGAAGCGTTGATCAAAGTCGGCTTAGAGCAGCGCATGCAAAATAAGCCGACTCAGCTTTCGGGGGGACAGCAGCAACGGGTTGCCATTGCTAGAGCGATCGTCAATCGTCCGGTGCTATTGCTAGCAGATGAACCGACAGGTGCATTAGACTCGACCACGACTCAGGAAATTCTGAATATTTTTACCGAGTTGAATGCGAGTGGAATGACAGTTGTGATGGTAACGCACGAACCAGAAGTTGCTCGGTGTACTCGGCGAGTGATTTGGTTCAAAGATGGACAGGTGCTAACGCCTTACTTAGCTCCAGAAGAAGTAGGCGTTGCAACCGTGAGCTAGGAAATTCAGGAATGAATTGATATCTCCTGCGAGAGAAGATCTAGCAAGTTTCTCGCGATCGCTAAACATGCTCTCGCTGGCGACTGCAATAGCGAATCAATGCAATGAATAAGCCAATGCCTGCAAAATATTTCAGGGGATCAGGCACGATTGGACTCGGTGAGAAAAAGCCTTCAATCACGCCTGCAACAATCAACATGGGAATAACTCCAAACATGAGTTGTGCTGCCTTCAAACTGTAGACTTTAATCGCATCAATCCGTCGATACTGTCCTGGAAACAGAATGCCTCTTGCAATTAACAATCCTGCTCCGCCAGAAAAGAAGATGGCAGGAAGTTCCAACGAACCATGTGGAAACACAAACGCCCAAAATGGAAAAGCGAGATTGTTCTGTCCCACTAAAGTGCCTACACCCCCAATCAGCAAGCCATTCATAAATAGCAAGAAGATCGTAAATAGTCCGAGTGTCATACCCCCTGCAACGGCTCGAAAAGTCACCCCTAGATTGTTCGTCATAATCTGGCTTGCTGCTTCTGGTTCAACTCCTAGAATCGAACCCATCCAGAGTCTCCCGTCATCCCGTACAGTGCGAATCAGATGGTCTGGAACAATCATTTCGAGAAACTGCGGATCGCGCCAGGAAAACCACCAAGCGATTAATCCACCTAAGCAAAATATTCCGGTTGCGATCGCAGTATAGCCGAACGTCTCCTGCACCACCGCAGGCAAGCCCCATTTGTAAAAGTCGATCGCAGTTTTCCAATCTTGCTTGCGCGATCCCTGATAAATCTGACTATATCCACGAGAGGTGAGCCGTTGTAAATCCTGGACGAGCGTATTGCCAACCTGGGCTTGATTGGTGCGTGCTCTGGCTAGATCGGCAGATACCGAGCGATATAAACTGGCAAGACTTTTAATTTCTTGTGTCGAGAGCGATCGTAATCCTCGCTTTTCTATCCGGGTGAGAAGTTCGTCTAATTGTTTCCAATTCGGCTCACGTCGAGCAATCCAGCGCTTAACATTCATAGTTTGTAAAATTTTCGGGTGTTTCGGACAACCTCGCCTAAGATAGCCTCAGACCGTACGGTTTGATTCATTCACGTCGAAATTTATGTCTAATCTTAGCCCTAGTAATCCCATTCAGCCCCTCAGTGTTGGAGATGTGATCAGTGCAGGTGTGCGTCTGTACCGCTCCAATCTCAAACGATACTTGATTTTAGTGTTGCGGACTTATCTTTGGATTTTTGTTCCCGTGTACGGATGGGCAAAAAGTGCAGAAATCACGGGTCGCATCTCTCGCCTTGCTTATCAAGAATTAATTAATCAACCAGAGACTCTCACTGAAGCTCAGCAAAACACTGAACCAAAAGTCTGGAATTTTCTAGGCGCGGGATTACTGATGGGGTTAATTGTGATTGGGATATACATGGCTTTTTTAATTGCCTTTTTCATCCTGATTGTGATTACAGCAGCATTAACAGCAGTGAATCCGCCGTTAGGAATCGTTGGTGGCTTGTTAATGGTTGTTGCATTCATATTTGGATTGTTTACTTTTATCCGGATTATGTCTCGGGTCTTTATTTATGATGCGGCGTTAGCGATCGAGGATAATCTGGATGCTTCGAGTTGTATTGGTCGCAGTTGGAATCTGACGAAAGGATCGGTCGGTCGGATTCAGTGGATTTTCTTTGTCACATTCATCCTGACGCTGATCGTCAACGTTCCTTCTCAATTTGTGGGTGCAGCGGTTCCTGTAGGGGAAGATACTGATCCTGCCATTGCTGTGACTGCAACACTCTTGTTTTTTGCGATTAGCCTAATTGGCAGTGCGTTCATTACTCCGCTGTGGCAAACCATTAAAGCGGTGGTGTACTACGATTTGAGAGCGCGACGAGAAGGTTTTGGCTTGGAATTGCGCGATCGCGGTTAAAGTGGGAATGACTTGAGATAGTCCTCCTTATCGAATCACGGTCATGAGTCTGTTTAACCACATCAAAGTCCGCACTCCAGAGAGCGTCGAATTAGAGTTTACGCTCGCAGGAATTGGCAATCGTACGATCGCGCTGATTGTGGATTACCTCATCTGGGGTGCGTTGCTGATCGGTGTATTAATGGTTTGGTTAATTCTGTCTGTCCAAATTCAGCAGTATTTTCCAAATACCAGAAACATTGAGATGTGGTTGACTGCCATTTCGATCCTGCTTTCGTTTGCCATCTACACGGGCTATTTTGTTCTGTTTGAAACCCTATGGCAGGGACAAACGCCAGGAAAACGCTATACCAAAATCCGAGTCATTCGAGATGATGGGCAGCCAGTGGGGGCAACTCAGGCAATTTTACGAGCATTGGTTCGCCCGATCGATGATATTGCTTTTATCGGGATGTTGTTGATTATTCTGACGAAACGCGAAAAACGTTTGGGAGATTGGATCGCGGGAACTTTGGTTGTTCAAGAACAACGTCCGATCTCGTCTGCGAATTTTAAGCTGTCTCCAGAAGCAGACTCGCTGGCAAATCAACTAGTCGCAACTCAAAATGTCGCCGTGTTGTTACCTGATGATTTTGCCGTCATTCGGGAGTATTTGCAACGTCGATCGATGTTAGACAATCGAGCTAAAAATGATCTCAGCCTGAAGTTAGCAAGACAGGTCAGAGATTTACTAGAGATGAAAGAGCTTCCATTTGAAATGACAGCAGATTTGTTTTTGGAAGCAGTCTACTTGGCATATCAGAGACAATAGACTCAGAACCAGTAGACTTAGAAACAATAGACGGAGAGTAGAGGAATCGAACCCCCAGGTTTTACCCAGTCTCGGTTTTCAAGACCGATTGCCGACCATTTAGCGATACTCTCCATTTGGGGTGACTGACGAGACTCAAACTCGCTAACACTAGTTTCACAGACTAGCTCCTCGATCACTTCGGATTCAGTCACAGTGGATTCGGCGGGATTTGAACCCGCAACCTATCGTGTGCAAGACGATCGCTCTCCCAGTTAGAGCTACGAACCCAAGGCAGGAGTGATAGGACTCGAACCTACAACATCCAGGGTCGAAACCTGGTACTCTTCCAATTGAGCTACACTCCTATGTTTTGGCGAGAGTGGTAGGACTCGAACCTACACAGATCGGTTTAGAAGACCGATGCCCTTCCATTAGACGACACTCTCAGATAGTTCTCAGATAGTAAAAAATTGGTATGGACAGCGAGACCTCAAGGGGTGACAACGAAGCTAGAGAGCAGACTGGATCAAGGAAATGGCATTGAGACCTCGCTGAAAAAAGGGACGTTTTTGCGGCTTGAGTGCCATCAACTTGGTCGCCAGAGTTGACCACAATTGCAAGGGTTCAATCCACAACCTGCCATACAAGCCAATCCAGAAATTGCTATGTCGGTTTCGGGTTCGCTTCGGCTCCTTGACTCGACCGACGTAGCATTGCACTTGCTTTTGGCGAATGCGTCGTCCCTGAAGCGTTGAGAGCGAATAAGCAATGGCAATCAGAACCAGTAGTGCATTGAATCGGCGTGAATCGGCATGGCAATCTTCGAGATGATAGCCACCGGATTTGTAGTCTTTGAACAGCGGCTCAATGGAGAAGCGATTAGAGTAAGCTTTCAGAGTTTGTTCGGCACCGACGAGATTGGTCAGCAGATACCAAGCATCAGAATTCGATTGACGGTAGGCGCGTTTTTGGCGCAAGACTAAATTATGCTTGCCGAACCCGCGATTTTGCGTGACTTGAATGTGCAGATATTGCTCAGTGATTCCGGGCGTTTGTGGCAAATCGTCGAGGCGAGTAAACGCATCGCTGTCATTCGGTTTGATGGTCGTACTTTTCGGTAAACGGAACACGAATTTGACTTGTTTTTCCACACACCAAGCAGCAAGCTCGATACTGTGAAACTCACGGTCTCCGAGCAAAATGAAGCGATACTTTTTCAACAGATGAAATACCGGACATAACACTTTTCGTTGTTCAGCCAGCGAACTCTGTCCTTGCTTGTTCAGCCACATCCAGTGCAATGGGATTGCCCGCTTCTGGTATACAAGACTCACCATGATCAAGTTATGGTTTTGCCATTGCGTCCGGTCAATCACCAGGTGAAGCGGAGTTCTACCTGAGTAATGTCGTTTGATCCACTGCTTGACAATCGGAAACCAGATCGCTTGTGGAGTCAGTTGCGGCAGACTCAAGAATCGCTGAATATTCCGCCGTCTGCTCTCAAATAGAATCGGTTGCGGAAACAGGGTCGCTATCCGTTCAATCGTAATTCTTCGCTCTTTTTGCAACAGTTCGACCAAGATTTCTAGCGTCACAAATTGCGCTTCCGTTAATTGCGATTGTAAACAGGTTTGATAGAATGAGGGCAACATCTTTTAGATTGATGAGGTGAAACAAGTGGAATCACCTCATTTTTTCTGTCTCTCAATGCTGCTATCCGGCATCCTTTCTACCGTTCAGTCGTGTTGTCACCCCTTAAGCAGCGAGACTCGAACTCGCACCCAGAGTTTGGAAGACTCTCATGCTACCGTTACACTATATCCACAAATGGGGCTGATGACAGGAATCGAACCTGCAACTAGCTACTTACAAGGTAGCTGCTCTGCCAAATTGAGCTACATCAGCAAGAACTTGAAATACTGTGTAAAACTTTCTAGACAGTTTTTCTAACGCATTTAAGAACGCTTATAGTATTTTCATGGCTATTAATCCTCCTCCAAAAACATGCCTACACTGCGGGCAACTCTTTCATAGGCGCGAAAATGAGCGTCTTTCTGACTTCAAAAAGAAGAAGTTTTGCGATCGCTCTTGCTCTGCGTCGTACAACGGTAGGATGTTTCCCAGAAAAATTACAATTTCACCAACAGGGGGTATTCTTCCCTGTCAACGATGTTCTGCACCTATTCAGCTTAAGCGAGCAGCAAGAGGTGGGTACTACAAGAGAAAGTACTGCGATTCATGTTTGAAACGTTCTCTATCCGAACATGGCACAACAGTTATTGCCAAGAATACTAAAGAGTACCAGGCTAAGAGAATCAATGTTCTATCTTTAACAAAAGCAGAATTGTTTAGTAGAAGAAAGAACTGGCAATCAGCTAGAACTAGCATTAGAAATCATGCCTCAAGAATCTATCTTGCTAGTGGTGGTCGAAAACAATGTGCTATTTGCGGGTATAGCTTGCATATAGAAATCTGCCATAGAAAGCCTGTTAGTCAATTTTCAGATCATGCTCTTATCTCCGAAATTAATGCTTTTTCAAATTTGATTGCTCTTTGTCCAAATCATCATTGGGAGCTAGATAATGGATTACTCTTGTTGAAAGAGTTGGACGCGGGGCTGGGAGTTGCACCCAGTGATCGCAGCGTATGAGACTGCCGAGCCACTCCTGCTCTACCCCCGCTATACCCCCGACTGGACTCGAACCAGCAAGACGCTTATTTTAAGTAAGCGATGTCTTCCCAATTGCATCACAGGGGCAGATGGTCTAGTGGGCGCTACAGGAATCGAACCTGTCTGAGTCTGATTAAAAGCCAGATGCATCACCGCTCTGCCAAACGCCCTGGTACACCGAGCAGGACTCGAACCTGCTAGTAACACGCTCATCAGGCGTGCGCGTAGACCAATCCCCGCCTTCGGTGCATTTGGTACTCCCGACAGGACTTGAACCTGCATAAACTCCGTCCCTCAAACGGAGGCGTTTACCGTTTCGCCACGGGAGTACAGTACCCCTGGTGGGAGTCGAACCCACAAATTCTGGTTTCTAAGACCAGTGCATATTCCGTTCTGCTACAAGGGTGAATTGGTCGGGATAGTAGGATTTGAACCCACAACCTTCGACTCCCAAAGTCGCCGCGCTACCAAATTGCGCCATACCCCGATCGTGTTTGGTACTCCTGATGAGATTTGAACTCATACGTGAACTATTTTTGAGATAGGTGCCTCTACCAGTTGGGCTACAGGAGCAAAAGACAGGAGGATAGAAGTGCTGACCCAAAAGCATTTCATGCCTCCCGACTGGGAAGGAAGGAATCGAACCTTCAACCATCTGTTTCAAAGACAGATCGCTTTACCTAATTTGCGTACTTCCCACTATCGATTTGAATGATCTGAATGATTTGAATAGTTTGGATGCCGAGGTTGGATTTGAACCAACATCTCCATGATTCAGAGTCATAGCAACTTTCCAAGTCGTCCACTCGGCATTGATTGGCTGCCCTAGTAGGATTTGAACCTACATCCCTCCGATTAACAGTCGGATGCTCTGCCAGTTGAGCTATGGGGCAATGTTCCTGAAGATTTCAGGATGGGAATGGCAGGGATCGAACCCGCGTCCTCAGAGCTTCAACCTGATGCTAAAACCAACTCAGCTACATTCCCTGAAAAGTTTGTTTGGCGGAGAGAGTGGGAGTCGAACCCACAGAGGGGATTAAACCTCGATCGTTTAGCAAACGACTTGCCTTGCCAATGGCGACCTCTCCATTTGGTGGGTCGAGTTGGATTTGAACCAACGATGCTTGCGCAACCGTTTTACAGACGGCTTCCTTGATCAGACTTGGATATCGACCCAGATTTGGCAGTGCTGACGGGAGTTGAACCCGCAAACGCAACTTTGAAAGAGTTGTGGCTTTACCAATTTGCCTACAGCACCATGAAATTTGATTTGGCGAAGGGACTGAGACTCGAACTCAGATCGTCGGTTTTGGAGACCGAAATGTTACCGTTACACCATCCCAACGTATTTGGTCGCAGTGCGGGGAGTTGAACCCCGAATGTCTTGGATATGAATCAAGATCCTGACCGTCAGGACACTGCAAAACTTTAGAATTTGGAGTCCGGGAGGGGAATCGAACCCCTGTTGAGCAGATTTGCAGTTTGCCGCCTTCCCACTTGGCTACCCGGACAGGCGAGGATAACGAGATTTGGCACAAGATTTGAACCTTGCGATTTCTGGCTTGATAGTTCAGTGCTTGACTCGGCTGAACTACATCCTCTTAAGAAGCAGGTAAGATTGCTAGGCTTACCTGCTATGGATCATATGGGTGAACTATTCAGTTTTCATGGTTCAGAAGTTAGTGCAGTCTAAAGTAGTGTTCGCCGTTGCAAAAAGCCTTCACTTTGCACTTTTGAAACGGCTTCGGCTTGTTTTCGCCGATCCGATGCTGATTGATCTCTGCGTCGATCCCAGCTAAAGTTCCAGGAGTCCGATCGCGGATGTCTTAGAAACAGAATCATTTCGTCGCCTCCGGTTTGTCTTCTCTTGTACTACATTAATACTACATTCTGTATTACAGAGTTGTCAAGAGCGTACTACAACTTTTTTTCAGATGCCTTCCAGAACTGTTCAGCAAAGGCAATTGCGGGATGAATCGGGGCTTTCGGCTTGGTTTTAAGCTTCATTCCGAGTTCAGATAAAAAGCGATCGCCTTTTTTAGAATTACAGCCTGCACAAGCCGTCACAACGTTATCCCAGGTATGAGTTCCACCTCTGGAACGGGGAATCACGTGGTCGATCGTCAACTGCTTCTGAGTTCCGCAATACTGGCAGGTGTGGCAGTCTCGGCGGAGAACTTCTCGGCGACTGACCGCAGGCACTTTCCAATGCCGTTCTGGATTCGATCCCGTTAAACGGATGTGCTCAGAAACATGTAGTACAACATTGGGAGAACGAACTTCCCATTGCTGAGCATCTTCAAAATCGAGTGCTTCAGCTTGTCCAGAAATAATCAGAACAATTGCACGTTTGATGTTGATGCGCGCGATCGGTAAATAGTTTTTAGAAAAAACCACGATCGACGCTTGTAATATATGTGGTTCAGTTGCCTGCATGACGGTTTCACTCCTAAAAAAGAACCCCGCTCCTGATGTGCCAGAAGCGGGGAAAGGGTGGTGAGTAAATGCCCTTACGCTGGAGATAGAATCTCCCGATTTCGCCCGCTTTTTGCACCATGATTTTTCAGCCAGTTTTCCGACATGCACGCACTTTCTACACCCGGAACTGGGGCAGATGTGCAGTCACATAAATGGGAAAAGCCGTAAATCATTGCGATGTAGTATCTGTAGTATGATTTATTTACATACTACAGATATATTACAAATTTGTCCAGGCGATTTCGGGAATTTTTTCGTCAATTCAGCTTTGAGCGATCGTCAATCTCGTCAGAAACTTTCTCGATTCAAATTCGACAACCCATGTTGACGACGTAACTCATGCAAGGTGAGATAGTCTGCACCATAAAACGCTTGCTTTTGCCGTTCGTCCATCTCATTGCAGCCATAAAGATAAGGACGACCTCCTAGAGCACAACATTGTTGTAGTGCCATTTGTAAAACTGGAAGCGTCTTGGTCAGCAGCATCGGGTTCCAGCGGCTCACCATTGTGTAAAGCCCCACGCTAAAGAGTAATGTTCCTTTCGGTGCTGGAAGAAAAGCAAAATTCGTATGGTCTGCTGGGCGACGAATCATGAGAATGTAAATTGCTTTGAGTGCTTCAGATAGAGGCTGTTCTCTCATCAAAGGTTCCAGAAATTCCATGAAGCGAACTACGTTAGCATAGTCAAAGATATAATCTGTCCAAATCTGAAAATGATCTGGGAATGCGGAAAGCCAGACATCTCTGCGCGCTTGTAGCTGAAAGGGAAAATCTTGCTCACTCTTGACTTGATCTGAATCTTGATACAAAGCAGGGGCAATACAAGAGTCACTAAATTGCTCTTGCTGGCTCATATAACCATACTCAGAAGCAATCTCATTCAAAGAGATATAGCCATTGAAATGCTGAATTCCACTGTTCGGGGCAGCTAGCTCTGGTAAAAACTCCAGCATTTCAGAAACGCTATCATGCTGTCGCTTAACAGTATGTGTAAATTTTGAGAAGGGCTGAGTCTGCATTACGACTTTGTCAATAATGCCAACTTGTCCTAATCCTGCCAAAGCAAAGCGGAACAGCGTTTCATTCTCGTGCGGAGAACACCAAAGAACTTGTCCATTCGGTTGAATCAAACGCAGGCGACGAACTTGATCGACTTGGAAACCATGCGCGATCGAATTCAGCCCCATTCCACCTACTGAAAGCGTTCCACCCACTGACAAATCCAGATAATCAGTCAGAACGGCTGATTGTCTGCCTGCCTGGTTCAAACATTCCTCAACCGCACGCCAACAGCTTCGCCCCGAAACTTCAACCAAGCCATCTTCTAAGAACTCAACTTCAGCCGATCGACTAAAGTTTTCAAGAAGAATGCCTCTAGAATTGAGACTCTGCCCATTACATGAATGACCAGCCCCTCGAACTGTTAGCGAAGTTCCAGTCGTCTGAGCCACTTCTAACGCATGAAGAATATCTTTCTCCTGATGCGCTGTTACTAAAATGCCAGGTTGCTTGCGTCGCAACCCTCCGAAATCAGTTTGATACTGTGCAGGCACAATATCTGTAACTTCGCCCTGTATGCCTTGCCGAAGTGAATCTAGAATGTCAGACATAATTTACTTATCCAGAATCATTTGAGCTGCTTTCTCACCAATCATGATGCAGCTTGCGTTAGTATTCCCACTCACAATCACAGGCATAATCGAGGCATCCGCAACTCTCAGTCCTTCAACCCCATGGACTCGGAGCTTTGAGTCCACTACTGCCATTTCATCTTGTCCCATTTTGCAGGTTCCAACAGGATGCCAAATCGTCGTTGCCTGAGTGCGAATTAGACTGTTCAAGTCATCGATATCTGCTGTAAACTCGCCGCCATTGAACTCCACTAAGCTTGAAGTATGAGCCAGTTCACGAGCAAGCTGAATCCCTTGTCGTAAGACTTTCAAATCACGATCGCAACTCAAATAATTTGGATCAATCCTTGCTGAATCCAACGGATTGGCAGAGCGCAAATTGATCTGACCTCGACTTTCAGGTTTGACTAACGTTGGTGCACAAAAAAACACAGAATCTTCGATCGATAATTCTTGAGGAATCAATCCACGCATATTTCCTGTGAAGTGAAATTGTAAATCTGGTGCTTCATGCTGATCATCTGTATTGACAAATAATCCAGCTTCTCCTAGAAAAGTAGGAAGCTCAAGATTTTGTTTAGCTCGATATATCAAAACCATCATCAGATGATCGTGTAAGTTCTGTCCGACTCCTGGCAAATTGACTTGAACTGAAATGTCGTGCGCTTTAAGCTGAGCGGTAGAACCAATTCCAGAAAGCATTAAAAGTTTGGGTGAGTCGATCGCTCCTGCACAAAGAATGACTTCTTGATTGCAGTAAACTCGCTGAATATCACCTGCTTGAATATATTCCACACCAATGGCACGATTGCCTTTTAGCAAAATACGAGTGACTTGGACTTGTGTCTGAATCGTTAGATTCGAGCGGTGGAGAACCGGATTGAGAAATGCGATCGCGGCGTTACATCTTCGCCCATCTGGAGTTACATTCACTTGATAAATGCCCGCTCCATTTTCTTGCTGCTCCCCATTAAAATCCCAATCTACGCCATAGCCAAGTTCTCTGCCTGCTTGCACAAAAGCTCTTGAAACGGCAGTGGGTTCAGGACAGTACCGAACACTCATCTCCCCACCAATTCCATGAAAATCAGAGACATCTCCAGCAAAATTCTCTGACTTCTTGAAGATGGGAAGTACTTCATCGTAGCTCCATCCCTCATTCCCTAAGTTCTTCCAGCCATCAAAATCATGACGGCTGCCTCGAACGTAGATCATCGCGTTAATACTACTGCATCCCCCTAAAACTTTGCCTCGTGACATGAAGATGCGGCGGTTACAGAGTCCAGGCTGTTCCTCAGTGAAGTAAGACCAATCGTGTTGAGATCCCCAAAGACTAAATAATTCCGACGGTTGATCAATATTAGAATGATTGGCTGAACCTCCTGCTTCTAAGACCAAAACAGTAGCGTCAGAATCAGCACTGAGACGATTCGCAATTACACATCCAGCGGAACCCGCACCGATCACGACATAGTCAAACGACTGCTGCTGTAGCATCCCGCCTACTCCAAGGTTCTTTTAGATTCCAGCGAAGTTCCCGACTGGAGGCGATGAAAAGTCAGTTCCATCATTGATGATTTTGATTGCAGATGCCATGCGCTCCATCTGCGATCGCAACTCTGGATAGTCTTGCATTGTATTCACGAATCGCCCTGCCTTGTCTTGAAACTCAATGCCATTAAAGAAATTCATGACAAGATAGTTGCCTTCATACCAAATAAAACCATAAGACGTGAGATGAAGTTCTTGATAACTATCGAGATGCGAATCCCAAGCATCGCTCGGAGCAATGAATAACTCTGGAATACCCGACTGAGGCATGTGATCCCCCAAGCCACTATGCATTTTGTAAGTGACTTGAAATGACCATCTATCTGTTTCAATCTGTTCTAGTTCTTCAATTTGGGTCGGAATTGAAACAGGAGATGGATCTCCCATGCGGCGAAGCCAACCTAAGTTATCTCGATTGCCGAGTTCAGCAAAAATCTCTGGCGGTAGTCTCTGTCCATCAACAGATGGAATCACATAGACCCCAAAAAAGGCATGAAAATAAGGACTCGTTGCATCAAAATGAGCAGAGTAAGAACAACCAGGGGTAGGTGCAGGAAACAGCAAATAGCTTGTCCCCTTGAGATCTTGAATGGCATCCCCACATTGAATGTGTTGCCAGTGAGGTTGCATGGCAAGGCAGAAAATCTTAGGCAACCAACCTGCTTCAACGCGAAAGACAGGGCGCGGATTCCATCCTCTCAAGTTAAAAATTGTTTGGACGGTAGGAGCGGATTGTAGTTGTTTCAGCATTAATAGTTGACCTGTTCGTTTGCCTCTAATAATGCATTCTGGTTTTGATAAAGCATCTCAATATCAAAGGATTCCAGATGGTAACCTTTGCTGACAAACCACGATTGCATCTGCTCAGCTTCGGGAAAAGGTAGAACAAGATTGAGTTCTTGAAGCAAATCGGTTTGAGTCGTGATATCTAGAATAAAATCGGTGTACGTTTTCATGAGAGTACTTCCTATTGAAGTCAAATTGTAGATAATTCTTCCAAGGGGCAAGCGAGTTGCCGCAACTCAGAAGCATAGGTTTTGAGGGAAATTGATTCTGCTGCCTGTTGGGCTTCCCTTAACCAGAGAAGAATGTAAGAAACGAGAGTAGAAAGCAGTTTCGTTTCTTCGAGATGCTGTTGCAGAATTCTCCATTCAGGAGACTGATGATTTTTCCCTCCGCACCCCAACCAGACGAGTTGGTATTCTGGAGACAGTAGGTGATACACAGCTGAGAGTTCCCCTGCAAAGGCATCGCTGCTACAGTCGCGCAAATCATCTAACAGTCGCCATGCAATACAAAATGCCTCGTAAGCAGTTTGAACCGCGATCGCATCACTTCCTGTACGATGTGCAGTCAACATCGGTGAAATTAAGGTCGTACTCAACTGCTTACGGAACAATTCGCAGTAGGCATCCAACCCAACTACTGGAGTCGGGCAATGCACCCCACTAAAGTATCGAGCTAACAGAGAGTTAACAATCGTTTCGCCTTCAGGTAAACATTGAGCAAGAGATAAGGTCTCTTGATTAAACTTCATCCATGCCTGTGTTCTCAGTTGCAGGAGGAGATGACTTGGTGCAAGCTGCCCATCTGAAATGTGATCGTCCAGCATATGTAGGAAATATGCCATTGCCTGTGCGCTCAAGGCAGCTTTTAGCTCATCTTGTTGCAGAGTAGGCTGATTTTGCTGCATCCAATAGATGATCGACCAACTTGGAGTATAGAATTTCGTAAAGAAGTTCACCAAGTTTGAGAGTTGAAACCCTGTGTAGTGTCTTTGAATTGTGAGAAGAGCAGATCCGCGCAATGGCTCTGGTAGGGAGCGACATAGCTCAATCATTTGGCGATTCATGAAGGAGAGCATTGAAGTTTGCTCTGGATTGAGTGACACCTGACCAAAATTGACGGATTCAAATTCTGGGACAGTTAAGAGCTTTGCTGAATGATCGGATGAGATTCGAGAGAGCGCTAGAGCATGCATGATTTAACTGAAAATCGAGTAGGTCATGGTTTCTGCACCTTGATGAAATTGGGTTGAGTAATAGCGAGAAGGTAGTACTCAAGTCAATTGTGATTTCATCTTGAGCTTTTAGCCTATCAATTTATTTCTCCTATTTAATTCAGTATTAACACTAAATTTTCAGCCTGAAAAAATTGGAATTTAGGCTTTTTATGAATGTGAAACTCTTATACATCAAGATTCAATGAAGATTTTATATATTAATTGATTTGCTTAGAATTGAGCTTCAACTCAATACAAATCTGTTGTTTTAAACAGAGCAAAATCTTTAGAATTCGTGAAATATGTTGCTTTGTCTAAGTTAATTTTTAATAAAATAGAGTGAAAAATGGTGAATCCTGCTATCAATTTTCTGAAGATTGGATTAATTATATCTTTACGAAAAAAGTTGACTCAAACTGTTATCTTTTGGGCACATTAAAGTTGAATTATGCTCTGTTCTCCTTATGCGCCCTTTACTTTGTTCCCTTGGTTTAACTAGTATTGCGCTGCTTGGATTAAGCTTTGCACGTCCAGCATCTGCTCAGCTTCGAGTGGTTGAAGATGGTACGTTATCGACAAAAGTCACCTCTCCAGATGGATTAAACTTCACGATCGATTTTGGCGATCGTATGGGTAATAATCTATTCCATAGCTTCCGAGAGTTCTCGATTCCAGCATTCGGGTCGGCAAGATTCAATCATGCCTCAGAGATTCAGAACATCTTCAGTCGGGTTACAGGTGGCACTGCATCTAGTATTAATGGCGTGATTGAAGCTCAAGGCACTGCTAATTTGTTTCTGCTCAATCCAGCGGGGATTCTCTTTGGTGCGAATGCACAGTTGAATATTGGCGGCTCTTTTGTTGGGACAACAGCTTCTAGTATTCGGTTCGCAGATGGTGCAGAATTTAGAGCAACAGATCTTAATGCGCGTCCTTTGCTAACCGTCAGTGCCCCGATTGGCGTGCAGTTTGGGCAGCCTGCTGGAGCAATCCAAGTTCAAGGTATTGGACATCCATTAACGGGTAGAACACGCCCAGATGTGAGAAATCCTCTTGTAGGTGCAGGAAGTAGCACAACAGGATTGCGCGTACAATCTGGAAAGACACTTGCTCTAGTTGGCTCTGGCGTAACACTTGATGGCGGAATTCTCAGTGCACCTGAGGGGCATTTGGCGTTGGGCAGTGTAAGTTCAGGCTATGTGAGTCTTCTGCCCAATGCACAGGGCTGGCAGCTAGGCTATGAGCAAGTCCAGGGTAAGCAAAACATTCAACTGTCTCAGCAAGCTCTACTTGATGCAAGTGGCTTAGGAAATGGCTCCATTCAGCTTGATGGTGCTCAGATCGCGCTAAGTGGAGGGTCTGTTGCGCTGATTCAGAATCAAGGAACGGTGTCTTCTGGTCAAATTCAAATTCGCGCTTCTGAAAAGCTTTATCTGAGCGGCACGACACCAGATGGCACGATTCAGACTGGGCTGCACATGCAACAAGTCAATACGGGAAATGGAAATGAGATTAATATTGTTGCGCCACAGGTTGAAGTACTAGCGGGGGCAGGAATTAGCAGCAAAACCTTTGGCAGTGCTCATACAGGAAATATCAGAATTGATGCTGATCAAGCCGTCCGAGTACAGGATTTTTCAGCGATCGATTCTTCTAATTTCTCTTCGATTACTAACTACACTTATAGTCGAAGCAGCAGTGCAGGAAATACAGGCAATATCAGTATTTCAACTCGCGAGTTGAGCAGTGTAAATGGAGGATCAATTGGGCTTGGGACTTTGGGCGCTGGCTCAACCGGAAACCTAGATATTAAAGCAACTGAGTCTGTAGAATTGGGAGGAGAAGAGCCAAGATTCCGGCAGTTTAGCACTCTGTTTGATGTCTCTTTTGGAACAGGAAATGCAGGCAACCTCACGCTTGATACAAAGCGATTGTTGATTCGGGACGGGGGGCGGCTTGGTGCTTCGACGGTTGCTTTTGGTAATGCTGGAAATATTACTGTCAATGCAAGTGAATCTGTAACTGTGAAAGGAATTGCGCCTGTTGCCAGAATTCCTAGCCAAATTAGTTCTGCTGGCAATATTCTGCCAGAGAGCGTACGTCTACTCTACAATACTCCACGTCTGCCAAGTGGGAATGCAGGCAGCGTCACGATCAATACTGATCGCTTACAGGTCGCTAATGGCGCACTGGTTACAGTGAGAAATCTTGGCTTTGGAAATGCTGGAAACTTGAATGTCAATGCAAATTCAATTTATCTAGATCAAAGAGGAAGTCTTGCCGCTTCGACGACGGTTGGCAATGGTGGAAATATGAATCTTCAAGTTCAAGAGTCGATCATCATGCGTCGTGGAAGTGGAATTACGGCTGAGGCGAGGGGAGGAGGCAATGGAGGTAATCTTACTGTCAATGCGCCGATTTTACTAGGGTTAGAAAACAGTGATATTGTTGCTAGGGCTGAGCGAGGCAATGGCGGTAATATTCAAATCACGACTCAAGGCATTTTTGGCTTAAAGTTTCGATCGCAGCAGACCCCTGAAAATGACATTACTGCGAGTTCGGATTTTGGTGTGAATGGCAGTGTCGCCATTAAGAGTCCTGATGTAGATATCAATGCAGGATTGTTGCAATTACCTGTTGAGTTCCTCGACGCAGGACAGCAAGTTGCAAAAGGATGTTCAGCGCTCGAAGGCAGCCGTTTTGTCGTCACAGGGCGAGGTGGAATTCCAGAAGATCCGACTCATGCTGTGGCTCACAATTTGGTCTGGTCTGATTTGCGAGATCTTGCTGATTTAAAATTGTCAAACGGTCGTGCATCTCGCCCAACAGTGTCTTCGGGCAGTGAAATGCATGAAATGATGGTAGAGGCAACCGAATGGCGACGCAATGCGGCGGGTCAGGTTGAATTAATTGCGAAACATGCCCCTGTATCATCAATTTCCGCACTGAATTGCGCTGGAGAAAACATTAATTCAGCACCTTAGTTAAAAGATTGAGTATTCTGAGATTTCCAAACAAGGTTAGCACTGAGAGCTATACAGGCATTGCTGTAATCTATTATCAAATAAACCTATACCCCTCAAGTCTTCAAGCAGTGAAGATTTGAGGGGTAAATTGCAGATTGCAACAGAGCTATGCCATCACATGCGATCGCGCATCTGTTATGCGATCGCCCGTTGCCACATCAAACCAATGAATGGTTTCATCTGAAAAGGCTAACTGCACGGCACTTCCTGCTTTTAAGCCCGAATGGACTGGGAGGATCGCGCGCAGGTTGATCGGTTCACTTGTTCCATGTCCGATCCGTACACTGACCAAATCGTGCATGCCTAAATTCTCGGTTAGGAACACTTCACCCTCTAGCGTCGGTTCATTGCGGTTTTGCGCAAGATGCACATGCTCAGGACGAATTCCTAAGATAATCTCTTGAGCGCTAACGCTTCGGGGTAGAGGAATTTTGGCATTGCCCACGATCGCATTGCCATTCTGACAAGGAACCCGTAAAAAGTTCATCTGTGGGCTACCAATAAAGCCTGCAACAAATTGATTGGCAGGTTGGCTGTAGATCACATCAGGTCGATCGAACTGTTGCAGGTAACCATTATTCAGCACAGCTACTTTGGTTGAAAGGGTCATTGCTTCAGTCTGGTCGTGCGTCACGTAAACAACAGGCGCATTTTGTGAACCAAACAATTGCTTTAACTCAGCCCGAACATGTTCTCGGAGCAATGCATCCAAGTTACTCAGAGGTTCGTCTAGTAGGAATAAATCAGGACGACGAACCAAGGTTCTTGCGACTGCAACTCGCTGTCGCTGTCCGCCAGACAGTTGACCCGGCTTACGATTCATCAGATCATGCAATCCTAGGAAATCTGCGACCTCACGAATTCTTTCTTTGATCTCTGCATGGGGCGTTTTCCGCAGTTTTAGCCCGGATGCGATGTTGTCATACACGGTCATGTGCGGATAGAGTGCATAGCTTTGAAAGACCATTGCAATATTGCGATCGCCCGGATTCAAGCGGCTCACATCCCGACCATTGATCAGGATTTGTCCACTAGTCGGCTGTTCTAATCCCGCAATCAAGCGCAAGATCGTCGATTTACCGCATCCTGAAGGTCCTAACAAAGTGAGAAATTCGCCTTGTTCGACACTCAAGTTAATGTCTTTTACAGGAACAATTTGCTGAGTGTAAGCTTTTCTCAAGTTAATGAGTTCTAGTTTCTTATCCATGATGTTTGAGAAGAGTGAATTAACCTTTGACTGCTCCAGACGTTAGCCCTTGGACAATGCGGCGTTGGAAGAAGAGAACTAACAACACCAGTGGAATTGTTCCGAGAACCGTTGCTGCTGCGATCGGTCCAAATGGAATTTCAAAGGGCGAAGCTCCGCCGAGTTGTGCGCCTGCAACTGGAACTGTTTTCATGTCTTCGCGAGTGATGAAAGTCAGGGCAAAGATGAATTCATTCCAGGCAGAAATGAAAGTCAAAATTCCAGTCGTCACGAGTGCTGGAATCGTCATCGGTAGAACGACTTCGAGCAGCATTCGAGGGGTGCTATAGCCATCGACTCTTGCCGCATCTTCGAGATCTTTGGGAAGTTGCTGAAAGAAGCTTCGCATCACCAGAATCGTGAGCGGCAAGTTAATCGCGGTGTAAGGAATGATCAATGAAAGATAGTTGTTTCCAAGATGAAGCGCCCGAACGATTTCGAGGAGTCCCAGGAAGAGCAGAATCGGTGGGAATAGCGTCACGATCAGAACACCTGCTAAAATCCAGCGTTCTCCTTGAAGTTTCAGTCTGGCGAGCGCATAAGCTGCGGGAGAGCCGACTCCTAAAGCGAGGATAGTTGAAGCAAAAGAGACGATCGCACTATTGAAGATATAGTTCAAAAATGGGCGACGCTCAAACAAAGAACGGTAATGATCTAATGTAAATCGAGTTGGGAAATAAACATTGGGAATTGCCGCAATGTCAGCATTCACTTTGAATGAGGTTAAGAGCTGCCAAAGGATTGGAGCCAGGCAAAAGATGACAGTAAAGGCAACTGCAATCGGCAAGACGACTTTTCGCCCAATTCGAGTTGATTTGCCTCCTGGCATTCGTCGATCGACGGATTCTGGAAATACAGTTGTCATATTAAATTGCTCCCGATGCTTTAGCTCTGGATCGAGTTAGGAAGTAACTTGCGATCGCAACGGCTAACACTAATAATAAAAACGTCACCACAACTAATGCTGCTCCATAACCGAAGTCTAGATAGCGCATCACTGTGGCGTAGATGTAGAGCGAAACTGTTTCAGTCGCACCGCCAGGGCCACCTCCAGTCATGACACTGATCAAGTCAAAGATTCCGAATGCCTGAGCGAGCCGGAACAACAGTGAAATGACCACTTGCGGCATCAGCAGAGGCAAGGTAATCTGTCGAAAACTTTGCCAAGGAGAAGCGCCATCGATCGCTTGTGCTTCGTACAAATCATTGGGAATGGATTGCAGTCCAGCAAGTAATAGAATGCTGATGAAGGGTGTCGTTTTCCAAACATCTGCAAAGATGACTGCTAGCATGGCTAACGTCGGATTGCCGAGCCAGTTGATGCCCGTATCGATCAATCCCAACCGCAGCAAAATGTCATTGACAATCCCGTATTGATCATTAAAAATCCATGTCCAACCGAGTGCAATCAGCGCAGTCGGCAAAGCCCAAGGCAGAATAGCAATCGTTCTTACCGCTCCTCGACCTCGGAAAGATTGGTTGAGTACGAGCGCAATTCCCATCCCGAGCACAAGTTCGATCGCCACGGATGAAAACGTAAAAATCGCTGAATTGACCATACTTTGCCAGAATCGCCCGTCTTGAGCCATCCGGGCAAAATTAGACAATCCTGTGAAGTGTGGGTTCAGTTGATTTCCTAAGTTCTGAACAAATAGACTTTGCCAGAACGCTCGCAGAATTGGATAAGCAAAGACCAGCGTCAAAATCAGCAAGGCTGGAATCGTTAAGAGCCAACCTGTACGACGTTCTCGCTCTCGAATCACATCTTTCATCGGCTAAACTCCTAACAATGCGCGTGTTTCACGGGCTGCTGACTTCATCGCTTCTTCGGGTGAAATGCGTCCTGAGATTGCGGAACTGAGATAGCGCTGCAAAATATCAGACGCTTGGGCATATTGCGCGATCGGAGGTCGAATTCCAGGATTTTCCAGAGCTTTGAGCGCGACTGGGAAAAAGTCGTATTTCGCGAGAATTTCTGGGTCTTTGTACAACGCTTTGCGACTCGGCAAGTACCCAGAGGAAAGGGATGTGGTTTTTTGAACGTGGGTTCCTGTAAAGAAGTCGAGCGCTTTCCGAGCTTCTACAGGATGCTGAGTCGTGCTAGCGATTCCCCAACCCCATCCGCCTAGACAAGACACGCTCAGTTTTCCAGGTGCGTGAATCACAGGTTTGACGGCAACTTTGCCGCGAACAGGTGAGTCTTCTTTGTTGAGTAATGCCCAAGCGTAAGGCCAGTTTCGCATAAATACGGTGTTCCCACTTTGGAAGAGGAGCCGCGCTTCTTCTTCTTGATAGGTACTGACCCCAGCTGGTGTCACACCTTTGTCAACAGTGGTTCTTAAGAAGTTTAAGGCTTGAATTGCTTCAGGTCGATCGAGTCCAACTTCATTTGTTTGAGGATTGACCCAGAAGCCGCCATTGCCTTCTAAGACCTCAATAAACATCGCAGCAACGCCTTCGTACTGTCGCCCTTGATAAACGTATCCCCACTGTGCGCCATTCTTACCTTGAATTTGCTGCGAGGCTTTGATCAACTGATCAAAAGTTTCGGGTGGCTGAAGTCCTGCTTGGTCGAGCAAATCTTTCCGGTAGAAGAGTAACGCTGCATCTGTTCGCCAGGGCACTCGATAGAGTTTGCCTTGATAGCGACTGGCTTCGATGTCTCCGGGCAAGAACTCGTTTAACTGTTCTTGGGGAATTTCATTGGTTAAGTCACGCAGCCATCCTGCTGCTGCAAATTTTGCGACCCAAGTGACATCCATATTGACGAGATCATAAGGCGCACTTCCTAACAGAAAAGCAGACGTATTCAAGTCTTCGATCAAGTTTGAAGCGTTGGGACCTTCAATCATGTTGAGCTTGATGCCTGGATTTTGCTTCTCAAATTCTGTGATTAAAGGTCGCAGATTTGGAACTTCGGGTGCATTCATCAAAAATGTGAGAACGACGGGCTGCGATCGCGCAGGTAACACGATCAGAAGCGCAGAGATGGCAAAGATTGTAAGTAAGCTAATACTGCGAAAGACGATCGAGGATCGCCAAAACTGCGCTAATTTATAGCGATATTCTTGTAGCATTTCCATAGGCGTGTCACCCTGCGATCGCAACTTCACTCACGATCGCGCTTTAGTGAATAAATGGTTTGTTTCACACTTCGATCGCTAAAACTCATCATTTCTGTAGAAGTCCTAGCATTGGAAAATCATACGAATACGGTGATCCCTACCTCATCTCCTCTAAGATGGATCGCCTGAGAAAAGCTGTTAAGTTACTTGAATAAACCTACCAATACCTAATAATAATTCGCTCCGTTTTTCTTACCCGTTTGGGCACTGTGGATGTTTTGTAGGGGCGCTTAGGCTGAAATGACAAGCGATAGAAAGGCAGTGCATAAAGTCTCGATCGCTTCCCTATTAACCCGTATCCACTCATTTACTGGAGCTTCAAGGAATATGCAATCTAAACATTTGTTAGCAAGCACATTATTGGCTGGGCTAATGTTAAGTTTAGGCACAACAGCCGGATTTGCAAATGAGATTAAACCGATTCATGTGAATCCGAATCTGTTTGGTAACTTGACTGCACTGAATTCTCCAAATCCTGTTCTCGCTTTCAAAGGAACCGAAAACAAAAATGGCTATACTTACTACAATTTGACGGTTACGAACTGGCAGCAAATCAATGCTGCGCTGTTTACGAGTGCTCCGGATTTGCCTGCTTGCGGTGCGAACACCAATTCTTCGAGAACTTGGGTTGATATCTATGATGCTCAATCGAATCAGAGAATCTATGGGTTCTGTGCTTTTTCAAATCCAGAAAATCTGACGAAGCTCTGGTTTGCAGTTCAGCAAGGCAAAACCCCGCCCCAATCGGTTTACATTGTGTTGCACGATCGTAAAACGGATCGAAAATATCGATCGAATGCAGTTTCGCTCGGTCAAACTGCGCTGAATGAAGATTGCATTGCGTTCAATCCCAACAATACAGCCGTTGAGAATGTTCAGGGGCGTTGGACGATCGTGGAAAATGGCAATCACTTGATGTTTAATTTTGAAGGCGATCGTGCAAGAGCAGAACAGTCTCTCCGCACGATCAAGCACTATAAAATGAACAAGTCCTGCTTTGTGGGTAGACCTCAGCCTTCATTCCAGTATATGTTGGTGAGCAATGCTGCTCCAGTAGGCGCAATGCGCGGTGAAGATTGTATTCCGTTCAATCCGGCAACGACGACGGTGAGCAAGATTAACAATCGTTGGAAAATTGTAGATGGCAATCACTGGATGTTTGATTTTGAAGGAAATCAGGCTGAGGCAGAACAGTCTTTGGCGGTGATTCGGAAGTATGGATTTAATCAGTCTTGCTTTGTGGGCAGACCGAATGCGAAGTTTACCTACCTGCGCCGTTAGAGGGTGTTTTAAAAGTATCAACCGTTTTCTCGCTCCGTTCTAGCTCGCCCCGGAATGAATTCGGGGCTAACGGTGCGAAGTCCTTTGAAAAGGACTGAAGACCCCATTCTGATTGGCTGTTAGTCCCTTCAGTGGACTTCGTTCAACTAGCCCGGAATTCCATTCCAGGGCGGGTGAATGCGCCTCAACGATTACTTTTAAAGCATATTCTTAGGATGTGCTCCGATTGAATCGTCGGGAAGCAAGCTAAACTGAAGCAATTTCTACTCCTTCAAGCTTGCTATCCGATTGTTCATAGAGCGCTCTAAGTTTCGATAGCTTCTCATCATCGGGATTCCAAAATCCTCGTCCGTTTGCTTCTAGCATTCGTGCCACAATATTGCGAAAGGCTTCAGGATTCGCTTCTTGAAGTCTTTTTGCCATTTCTACATCTAAAGCATATGTATCCGCCGCTTGGTCATAGACCCAAGATTCTTTGAAATCAACAGTGCCACTCCACCCGATTAAAGCCGTCATGCGTTGTGAAATTTCGTAAGCTCCTCCTGATCCTTGGGCTGCCATTGCTTCTGCCCATTTTGGATTTAGCAGTTTTGTGCGATACTCCATTCTCAATAGGTCTTCTAAATTTCGAGGCGTTGTATCTTTTGAAAAGCTTTCGACAAAGCTCGCTTGAACTTTCGTCCCTTTTTGCTGTTCTGCGGCGCGTTTGAGTCCGCCTGTGTTGGCATAGTACTCTTGAATATCAGTTAAGCCATATTCGACTGAATCAATTTCTTGGACAATGCGATCGGTAGTTTTCAAGAGAGTCTCTAAGACTTGAGATCGCACTTCTCCTTTATCTTTTCTGCCATAGCTAAAGACATTTCGACTCTGCCAAGTTTTTCCTAATTCTTCACCGGATTCCCAGTTTGAGGCAACCACTTGATCGTTGACGAGCGAACCGTAATCACCTGCGGGATTGGAGAATAAGCGGGCGGTTGGATTGTCGATTCCTTGAGTTTGCAGTGCGATCGCATGTTTGCGAATAAAGTTCTGGTCTGCTGGTTCATCCAGTGCTGCGGCTCGTTGAAACAGATCGTCGAGTAGCTCAATGATATTGACAAAGCTATCGCGGAAAATGCCTGAAAGGTTCGCGAGAACATCGATTCGAGGATGTCCAACTTCTGAGATTGGCTTGAGTTCGTATCGGACAATTCTGCCTGTTCCTTCTTTAACAGGTTCCGCTCCGACGAGTTCGAGTAAGATTCCGATCGATTCACCTTTGGTTTTAATCGCATCCAGTCCCCAAAGCATGACTGCTACCGTTTCTGGATAGGTTTGATGCTCTTTGAGATGCTGATCGATAATTTTACGAGCAATCTCGCGACCGCGTTCATAAGCAGCAGGAGAAGGCATTCGATAGGGATCAAGGGCGTGAATATTTCGACCCGTGGGTAATGCGCCTAAGCCATCTCGAAGTAAATCACCTCCGGGCGCAGGAGGAATATATTCGCCATTCAATCCGCGTAGTAGATTCGTCAGTTCGTCAGTCGTTTGTAGTAGCAGATTACGAATATCAACGGCTTCTTGCCATTGTGCTAGATCTTCACCTTGAGCAATTTGAGCGATCGACGATTCAGGAATGCGATCGTCAAAATATGCTTTGAGATAACTTTCAAGCATCTCTGGTGAGGGCATTTCACCTAAGGTATGTAAGCCCGATGAGAACAATCGATTTTCTAAGACCTGCAAGTATTCGTACAGAGTAATCAGATAACGATTAAAAGCATCATTGCTAAAGAGATTGATATTTTCAAGATTGAACGCAATGCCTAGTTGCTTTGCTTCTGCAAACGGGCAATCTGCATCAATTCCTATATCGATGATTTTTTGCACGATCGCGGATTTGAGCGCATAGTTCTTTTCTGGATCTTCGCGATACTCTGCAATTAAGTCTCGAATGTTGACTAGCTCTTTGTACAATCCTGCTCGACCATAAGGCGGAACATTGTGAGAGATTAAAGTGCCATAGCCTCGGCGCTTTGCCAGAATCGATTCTGAAGGATTATTTGCCGCGTAGACATAAAGATTTGGAAGATTGCCGAGTAAGATATCTGACCAAGAATAACCTGTATTTCCAAGCGGTGAACCGGGGAGCCATTCGACGGTTCCATGCATTCCGAAATGCACGATCGCATCTGCTCCAAAGTCGTTCTGAAGCCATTTGTAAAATGCTGCATACTGCGGATGAGGCGTTAAATCCCGCTCAAACATCAATCGCATCGGATCTCCTGAAATTCCGAGTGGAGGTTGCACTCCGATCCAAACATTGCCAAGCTGAACGCCTCCCCACACTAAATCATCACCGAGTGTCTTAATGCCACTACTGGATAACGATTTCCACTGCTTTTCAACTCTAGACGTGAGCAGATAGCCTAACCATTTCTCAAGTGTTTGGGTTGAAATTGCGATCGCATCTCCTTCATCTGAGCGTTTGACAGCTTGAATCAGAGTTTCTCCGTCTTCGGGTAAATCTGCGATCTCATATCCTTGCTCTTTCATCGCCTGTAATAGTTTGATCAGCGATCGCGGCACATTCAGCAATGCTGCTGTCCCAACTGCTCCATATCCGGGCGGAAATCCATACAGTAGAATCGCAATTTTTCGCTGCTTAGCAGGAGTTTGGCGGAGTTTAATCCATTGATTTAATCGCCCGGTTAATCGGTCTACTCGTTCTGGAATGAGGTAAATGGTTTCTCCGACTAAACCACCGAGCGCAATCGTATCGATCGCGCCATCTAATTCAGGCAGCACATACAACACCACACTCTGCAATCCGCTAATTCCCTGCCTTGTCCAAGAATGAATGTCTTGAATGAGTAATGGAGCCGCAACAATGTAGGGAACATTCTTAGCGCTGAGAATGCGTTTAGCAACTTCGATCTGTCTTCCTGCCTCCATTGATCCGGCGGGGCCTCCGACTAAGGGAAATCCGATCGTGGAAACAATCGCATCTACCTTTACCGCTTGATCCGAAAGTGAAAGCGTTGCATTGATGCCGCGATCGCGCTGTTGCTGTTCATAGTCTGTCGTCATCAAATCACGAACAGCAACATGACCTTCAACGCCATTAATAAAAATTGGAACTGGAATTAAATTGGCTTTCTCAAATGCTTTAATTAATTTTGGAATGTATTGCTGATTTGTAATGACGTGCTTTCGATAGAGCAATATTCCAACAGTCGGATGATTAGAATTAAAACGCTGACGATACCACTCTAGATATTGCTTTGGAGATTCAAAATAACCATTATACTTAGGATGCAAAAGCCCAATATTTAGAGTTTCAATGGGGTCTGCAATTTCGCCAACAGTCAGACCTAAATACTTTTGAGCGATCGTACAAAATAGAGCCGCGACATTCTCTGTTCCGCCTGCATTCCAATAGCCATAAATGATCAACCAATTTCGCAGATCTTGAACTTTTTGAACTGGGACAAATTTCAATAATTTTGGGCCTGTTTTCAGAAAGCTAATATAGCCTGCAAGCTTGTCTTCTTCTCGCCCATTGCTGAATTTATCGAGAATGAATTTGACAGGTTTGGGCATTCCTTTGGGCTTATCCCCAATTGCAAATTTCCCTAACTGCGTCAAACTCATTAATTCCAATGCCGATTCAAACACCAAGCGAATGGGAATCGTCTGTACTCGTTCTCTTAGCCAAAGTACTTGATCGTAGTCAAACAGCAAACTGGCAAAAAAGACATCAGCTTGCTGCAATGCGGCTTCTATTTCTGTCGGATTTGAGGTGAGATCGCGATCGCTAAATACTCGAATGTCTAGCTGTGAGCATTGCGACTGTGCTAAATCTGCCGCCTGCCGATACAGCCCTGCATTAAACGATTCAAATCCCGCAATCAGAACAATCCGCTTCATAAGCCTTAGAAAATGTCTCAACCCTATTGTAGAAGAGTGAGCAGAAAGTAGAGGGCAGCCTTGAAAGAACGACCGATTTCTTCCGTTTCAGTTCAAGTCTATCAATCTAAATTGCCAAAGCATTCACCGCAGCTTTCACCAGATCATAGTATGGTGCTTGTGAAACATCGACTTCTTGTACTGTTTGATCTGATCTCCCAAGTGTTCCAATTTTCTGTCCTTTTTGGATTACTAAAATATCGCCCTTCGCGTTTTGAATTCTCAACTCTTTTTGATTGAGCATTGTGCAGTGATAGACTCGATCGCTAAATCGAAATTCTGTCTGAGAACTCTGTCCTGGGAATCTCACACCGAGAACTTCAAGTTGGACAGAAACCTGATTATTCCACTCATTCGACTTGACTCGATATGCAACATCTAAGGGGCTTGGTAACGGAAAATACTCACCCCAACGCCACGCGATCGCATTTACTTTTTGCCCCGCAGATTCTAAGACAAGTTTGATATGTCCCTTGCCAATGCGCCGCTGCTCGGTCACTAAAACATTCGGTGTCCAAAATACAGGCTCAGGATTCTCCATCCCGCAAGGATGTAAAACATCAAGCTGTGCATGAAGGGCAAGGTCAATTTGAGTTAAATCTGCTTCAACATCGACTGTGACTAAAGGCTTAAGATGCTCAGGCTTGAGAGATTGATGTGCGAACGTTCTCAAGCGATCGCGGATTTCATCTAAACGATCTGCCTTAAACGAGAACCCACCCGCTGCTTTATGTCCCCCTGATTTCAGCATCAGATCCTTGCAGAATTCTAATGCCTCAAACACATTGAATTCTGGAATACTCCGAGCCGAACCGCGAATATGATCGTCATCTTCGTAAGTTCCAATAAACACGGGAACTCCATAGCGCTCAACTAATCGAGATGCAACAATCCCAATCACACCATGATGCCAATCTCGCTTTACTAGCAGTAATACTCGATCGGCTTTTGCATCAAATGAACTATCTTCGTAATACTCGATCGCTTCTTTCTCAATCTGTTCGCAAAGTTGCTGCCGTCGCTTATTCTCGATCTCACACTTCATTGCTTGTTCTAGAGCAACGCCGTCATCATCAGTAACAAGTAGCTCAATCACAACTTGCGGATCGCCAATTCTCCCGATCGCATTAATTCTTGGCCCTAACCGAAACCCGATCGCTTCCGGCTTCAAATTTTTCTCATTGCTCAATCCTGCAATTTGAATCAAGGCTTGAATTCCAGCCATCTTAGACTTAGGTAAAAGCTGTAAGCCTCGTTTGACCCATCGGCGATTTACCCCGGTTAAAGGTGCTAAATCTGCGATCGTTCCCAATGTAAATAGCTCTAGCAAAGAGTTCTGCAACTCTCTCGTCTGTCCAAAACTCTGAGCTAAACAGAGCGCCAACACATAAGCGACTCCCACCCCTGCCATACTTCGATAAGGTGACTCTTCTGCAATCAGCTTCGGATTGAGAATTGCATTTGCATTTGGAAGCTCTGGAGGGAGATCATGGTGATCCGTCACAATGATCGTTAAACCTAGCTCTCTAGCACGTTCGATCGGTTGATGGGCGGCAATTCCATTATCAACCGTGAGAATTATTCCTACGCCTTCCTCGTAGAACTCTTCTACAATCCGAGTGTTGATCCCGTAGCCTTCACTCATCCGACTGGGGATCGCATAATCGACTCGTCCACCTAAGTATCGCAATGCTCTGAGTAGCAATGCTGTACTCGTCATTCCATCCGCATCATAATCTCCACAGATGGCAATCCGAGTTTTGTCATTAATCGCATTGATCAAGAGTTCTAAGCTCACAGCTAAATCCGGAAAATCTTCCAGTGCAGACGGCAACTCTTGCTGTGGATCGAGAAATTCTTGAATGTCCTCGAAAGTTTCTAATCCGCGATTGAGCAGAACTTGCGTTAACAGTGGAGAGCGATTTGTCTCTAAGGCAAGCTGAATCGCTCGATCGCTTTGATCGGGATGAATATACCAACGTTGATCTGGAATACGCGATCGCGAAAGAGACATACGCTGAACATTTAAGGAGACGGAAACGATTGTACTCCTGAACGCTGCGATTTCGGATCAAATTCCACTTGATTTTTGATTGCTTCCGCAAAACGATGAGCCAATAGCGCATTCGTATAATTCTGATGCACCGATTTTCGTCCTGCTTCGGCTAAAGAAACTCGAAAATCTGGCTCTACAATTAATCTTTCAAGCGATCGAGCAAGCGCGATCGCATCTCCTTCTGGAAAAACTACTCCACCTTGAGTCGCTTGAATCAGATACGGAATTTCTCCTGAGTCAGACCCTACCACCGCTGTTCCACAGGCCATCGCTTCAATAATGACTCGTCCAAATTGCTCTTTCCAATTTGATCGCGTCTCAGAGGGTAAGACGAGAATATCTAACTCAGAAAGATAGTTTGGTGTTTCTGTAAACGGGACAAAACCATGTTTTTCAATGCGATCGCTTAAATTCAGCGATCGAGCAATCTGATCAAATTCTGGCTCAAATTCTCCGCTTCCAATCAGAACAAATCGCCACGGCAAATGTGCAATTTCTCCAAGTGCTAGTAATAATGTCTTCAAGCCTTTCTGTTCAACAATTCGCCCCACATATCCAATTAAGATTTCGTCAGGTCTAGACTGCTGTTCTCTGGGATAGTAAATCGCCGGATCAACCCCTGAAGGTAGCAAAACACTTTGTCCAGTAAAACCTTTTTTTCGCATCACTGCTTCTGCACTGTGCGATCCTGGAAACATCACATCTGTATGTTTCAAGATCCAGCGCTCCATTTGTCGAAAAGGAACTGGATAGTTCTTAAAAATGTTCTGCCAAGTAAAAAAGCCAATGGACTTACGAATAGTGAGATAGTTTGCTAAATAAATTTGCAGAGTGACTAACGCATAAGGTTCTTGATGCACATAGATAAAATCAGGAGCTAAATCTCGCAACAGGTTGAAAAATAAAGACCGATAAATGTGTAATGGAATACTCCCTGATTTCCAAACAGGTAGACTAATAAGCTGTCCTGTAAAGTCTTTCCATCGCTCCACTGTACGGACGCGATTATATTCATCTTGCCAATTACTGGGAACAACGATCGTAATCTCCCAACCCGTTTGCCGTTCAACTTCAGCATAAAACTGCTGTACAACGGGAATCGTACAGGAATGATTAATAATTAATAGCTTCATACGTCAAAACTTTAGGTTACAAGTTCATAGGCTGGAGTACGTTTAACTTTATGCCATTTGTAGTAGGTCGTCCACTTCAACGCTTTACGATCGCGCCAAAGCACTGAAAAATTCCTGCGTAGTTCTGCCAAAATCCACCCCGCTCCAAACTCACTTTCGATACCTTGTTGTTTGCGGTATCGCTGATGCTTATAGCTGTAAACCAAAAGTCTTGCTGGAATACTCAAGAGCATCATGAAGAGTGGCTCGTTATAAACCGCAGCAAAACATTTATTCCGGCAGCCATTTCTGAGCGCAATTAAATCGTTGCGTCCGATCGGAGATTGGTGATGAATGATGCCTGCATCGGGAAGATAGACGACGTAAAAACCACGATCGAGCATCCGTTTACAAAATTCTGGCTCCTCATAATAAGCCGCGAACACTTCCCGATAGCCTCCTAGCTCTACAAATAGCTCGCGCCGCAGTAAGCTTCCATATCCAATAAAAGTTGGGGCGTAGCATCGATAACTTGCGGGTGCAGGCTGTCCAGGTAACAATTCTCCTCGCTCATTGGTTTGAGACAGTGCTACAGCCCCGACTTCTGGACTTGTTTCTAACACTTGGATTGCGGCATAAATGCTACTCGCACTGAGTAACTGAGCATCATCATCAAGACAGAACAAATACGGTGCATTTGCGCGCTGTGCAAGTTCATTCCGAGTTGCAGGAATCCCGCGATTCTGCGCATGGCGGAAAAACTGAATTTTAGAGACAAGGCTAGGATGAATTTCTTGAAGAACCCGATCCGCGATCGCGATTTCCGAAGCATCATCGATCACAATGATCTCAAACTCGATCGTATCGAGTAATACTAATGAATTGAGACATCGGATCAAATCCGCTGGACGATTCCGAGTTCCAACACAAATAGAAAGCTGAATAGCGCTCACAGATTTCATCATAACTAGGGTCTTAACGACTCGTAACCTAATGTGAGAGATTAAATATGTTCGTTCATCTTTCTAAGGGAAGGCTTTAATGCACACAGTCAAGATTGTCTATCCCAATAGGCATAATGTTAAAGTCTTAGTTTCAATCATTAATTAAGCGATAGCACGAGAATAATATTTGATTCAGTTGATCAGAGCCAAGCTATGCAAACGTTTCTTGTCACCGGTGGAATGGGTTTTATTGGCTCTAATTTTGTATTGAAGGCTTGCAAAGAACAATGGGCAAGCATTATCAACCTCGATAAGCTTACATACGCTAGTAATTATCAGACTCTCGCAGAGTTAGAGCAGCATCCTGACTATACTTTTGTTCGAGGAGATATTTGTGATCTTGAATTACTTAAGGATTTGTTGGAGCAGTACAAGCCAGATGCAATTGTGAACTTGGCCGCAGAAAGTCATGTCGATCGCTCAATTTTGCATCCACATGCATTCATTGAAACCAATATTCTAGGCACATTTCGTCTTCTCGAAGCGAGTCGAGCGTATTGGGAGAAATTGCCAACTCAGAAGCGCGATAGCTTCCGGTTTTTACAGGTTTCAACTGATGAGGTCTATGGCTCCCTCAGCCCAACTGAGCCAGCATTTCGGGAAGATACGCCTTACGCACCGAACAGTCCTTATGCTGCTTCTAAAGCTGGTGCTGATCATTTAGTTCGCGCTTATTATCACACCTATGGCTTACCAACGCTGACGACAAATTGTTCTAACAATTATGGGCCACGCCAATTTCCGGAAAAGCTCATCCCCTTGATCATTCTCAATGCTCTTAATAGAAAGCCTCTCCCGATTTACGGAGATGGGCAAAACATTCGAGACTGGCTCTATGTTGACGATCATTGTGATGCACTCTATCAAGTCTTGCAGTATGGACGACCTGGAGAGACTTACAACATTGGTGGAAACAATGAACAAACGAATCTTGCAGTAGTTAATCAGATTTGTCTCGTGTTGGATCAACTGGCTCCCAAGGCGAATTTTCAACATGCTGAACTGATTACCTTTGTTAAAGATCGTCCCGGACACGATCGCCGTTATGCCATCGATAACAGTAAAATTCAGCGTGAGCTAGGCTGGGAACCCAAAGAAAGTTTTGCCAGTGGCTTACTCAAAACAATTCAGTGGTATCTCAATCACACTGATTGGGTCGAACAAGTCCAATCTGGAGCGTATCAGGCTTGGATTGAACAGAACTACGGCGATCGTAATTCTTCAACTGCTGTATAAGCCTGCTTCTGGATGAAAAAACTCGAATAGAAGTGCGATCGCGATAAATCTGGGTTGCAAGTCGAACTCATAACGAGTATGATTTAGGCAACAAAGATTTCAGAGGTGACTATGAACTTCTATCGAATTGAACATATCAACAAGGTTTGTCAGAACTTAGAAGCAACCTTGCAGTTTTACCAAACCCTCTTTCCTGATTGGTTTATCCGTGCCCAAGAACAGTCAAACGACATGAGTTGGCTGCATTTTGGTAATCAGCAATTCTATCTCTCACTCTACGAACGACCCAACGCATCTCAAGCCAGTCCACTTCATACCGGAAATATTGATCACATCGGCTTTGTGATTGCAGATGGCAAAAAAATGACCGCGTTACTAGAAGCAAACGGAATTGAATATATGCTTGAGGATTCTCCAGAAACCAAGTACCGCATCTATGTAAAAGATCCCGATAGCACATGGCTAGAACTCGTAGAGTATAAAGAAAATTACGAACTGCGATAGCAATTCCGATGTTGACTCTTGATTGAGGGAAAAATTGGCTAGCAAGAGTTTTCGCGGTTTAAAAAAGTACAAGCGAGCTCGCCTCTCTTTTGGCAGATTTTTTACTACTCAAAAGTGCAACTTCTTAGTGATTCGGAGCTTTCAAGATTGACTGTAGGATGTACCGTGCGATCGTAACTCACGCACGCGCGACTCTTGAAGTTAATTTCTAACAGTATTTAACATGCAAAGCTACGACGCGATCATTATTGGTGCAGGGCATAATGGCTTAGTCTGTGCTGCCTACCTCCTCAAAGCAGGCTATAGTGTCCTACTGCTTGAAAAAAATTCCATTCCAGGCGGGGCAGCGACGACAGAAGAACTGATGCCAGAAGACGCTCCTGGATTTCTGTTTAGCCCTTGTGCGATCAATCATATTTTTATTCATTTAGGACCCGTTGTTGAAGAATTAGAGCTCGAAAAATACGGGCTGGAATATCTATTCTGTGACCCAGTTGTGTTTTGCCCTCATCCAGATGGCAAGTACTTTTTAGCGCATCGCTCAGTCGAGCAAACCTGTGCTGAAATTGCACGATTCAGCCCCCGTGATGCTGCCAAATATGCTGAGTTTACTGACTTCTGGCAGCGGGTGATTGGAATGCTGACTCCGATATTTAATGCTCCTCCCAAGTCGATCGTGGATATGGCAGGCAACTACGACATCAGTAAAATCAAAGATATGATGTCATTGATGGGGTCAGGAGACAAAACGCTGGATCTCATCCGCACCATGTTATCTAGCCCGCTTGATGTGATCAATGAATACTTTGATTCAGAGTTTTTGAAAGCGCCTCTCGCAAGACTTTCTGCTGAACTTAGCACCCCGCCTTCCCAAAAGAATATGGCAGTGGGTTCAATTATGATGTCATTGCGGCACAATCCGGGTATGGCACGTCCCAAAGGTGGAACTGGGGCACTCACGCAAGCGTTGGTTCGATGTGTGCAGGATCTCGGTGGTGAAATTCGGATGGATCAGCAGGTGCAACGGGTTTTGATCGATGATGGAAAAGCGGTAGGAGTTCGGCTTACTAATGGTCAAGAATATCGATCGACGATGGGAGTGATATCGAGCCTGGATGTTCAAAGACTATTTTTACAATTGATCGATGAGCGCGATGTTGATGCAGCAGATGCTGAATTGCGAGAACGAGTTTCTCGTCGCATTGCCAACCACAATGAAGCCATTCTCAAAATTGATTGTGCTTTATCAGAATTGCCTCGCTTTGAACATCACAATCATCAAGATCAATACTGGATGGGTTCAGCGTTGATTGCAGATTCGGTCACTCAAGTAGAGCTTGCCCATACTGATCCGAATATTGGCAGAATTCCAATCGATGATCCGTCGATATATATGGTCTTGCCATCTTTACTAGATCCATCCCTAGCTCCAGAAGGTCAACATACACTTTGGATTGAATTCTTTGTGCCGTACCAGATTGCAGGAGCAGAAGGCACTGGGCTAAAAGGAACAGGATGGACAGAAGACTTAAAAAATCAAGTCGCAGATCGTGTTCTCGATAAACTGGCTGAATACACCCCCAATCTCAAATCTTCAATCATTGCCCGTCATATTGAAAGTCCACCAGAACTAGAGCGCCGGATTGGAGTTTCAAAAGGCAATTACTATCATCTGGATATGAGCTTTGATCAAATGATGTTTTTCCGCCCATTGCCGGAACTTGCGAACTATAAAACCCCGATCGAGGGACTCTTTCTCACAGGTGCAGGAACTCATCCCGGCGGATCAATTTCAGGCTTGCCAGGACGCAACTGTGCGCGAGTCATTTTGCAAACGGAACATCCTGTCTCTCAAACGCTATCGGATACAGGTAATGTGATCAAATCAGCTGCAAAATCTTTGTTTAGTCGATCGTAAAATACTTCAAAAGCTTCGCAAATTCGATTCGCGAAGCTTACAAGTTGACCGATTCACACGAATTAATTTTCTCGCGTGGGTCGTTTGGGAGCATCAGTGCGGGGAGTCGGTCGCCCTTGAGGGCGATCGCGTCTGGGAGGGCGATCCTCAGAATCTTCTCGACCGCTCCCGTAAACATCCAGATTTACCGTCTGTCCTGCCGCCTTCGCAACACCCTCGATCGTAGTCCGAATTGCCTGCACATTTCGTCCACCTCGACCAAAGACACGCCCTTTGTCCGTGCCTTCAAACGCTAAACGAATCCAAATCCGCGATCGATTGGCGAGCACCTCACAGTCGATTTTCAGCGCATCTGGCGTTTCGAGAAAAGGTTCAACAAGAAACCGGATCAGTCCGGCATAATCTGGAGTCACAGGTTTCACAAGAATTACTCAGCTTTCAATTGCTCAAGTACATTGTTTTTGAAGAGGATATCGCGAACTGTATCCGTCGGCTGTGCGCCTTTCTTCATCCAATCCAAGATCTTCGGAACATCTAAACGGACTTCATCTGATCTGGGATTATAAAATCCAACTTCTGCCAAGGGGCGACCATCGCGACGAGTGGTACTTTGAGCAACAACAATCCGATAGCTGGCTTCACGCTTTTTACCAAAGCGCTTTAATCTCAATTTGAGCATAACTAGAACCGAGGACTCCTTTCTGATAGTTTCAACGTGATATGGCGGAATTGCCACACTTCCCGGAATAGTCATCCTAACACGGTGCGGGGAAATTAGAGACACTCACTCTATTACTTACCGCAAGGCTGCTAAATTCCTAAGATTGTTTGTAAGAGTTGATGCAGATCTTGCTGATCAGAAGATTGCAAAGTTCCGAGTTTACGAATCACTAATTTTTGTTCGATCGTTGTAATCGCAGGTTTAATCATTGAAGCTTTTAACAAGCCTGCGGACTGCCAATCTTGAATAATCAAGTCTCCAAATCGGGGAGTTGAAATTTGACTTGTAACTGCAATGAGAATTAGATCTGGATGGGCTTGATGATACGCTCCAGAACTAATCACAACGGCAGGACGCTTTTTGTTTGTGGATTGGTCGCTGAGGGGAAAAGGAACAAGTAAAACATTCCCGAATTCATAAGTTGTCGTACTCGGCATCGTCGGGATTATCCCAAATCTTCTGAAAAACGGGTTCTGAAAGCTGAGTTGAGATCGCAGTGAGCTGCTGATTCTCTTGCTCTCGTTGCGATAAGAAGTCAATAAAATTCTCGACTTCAGCTATCTTTTCAGGTGAGAGTTGCTGGAGCTTAACTAGTAGTCGCTGTTCGGAAGTCATTGAGGTTTCCATCGCGTTTCAAGTGAGTGATAGACCAACGCAAGAATATTGTGAGGCTGACGTTGGTCTTGAATTCAAACTCTACAGATTGCCGAAGCCTTTTTTCTTCTTATCTTTGCCGCCTTTTTTCTTCTTCCCGCCTCCGCCTTGATAGCCTCTAAATCCAGGCTGGGGTGGACGCATTCCACCACCCGTTCCGCCAAATGGATTTCCACCCCCAAATGGATTGGGCATTCCACCCATCGGACCCATTCCAGGAAAACCCATCTGACCTGAACCCATTTGTTGCATCAGCGATCGCATTCTTTGGAAATTCGTCACCAATTCGCTGACTTCCTTGTCAGAATGCCCGGAACCCTTGGCAATCCGTTTCCGACGACTGGGAGAGTTGGCAAGCAGATCGGGATTTTTCCGTTCCTCGACCGTCATGGAGCCGATCATCGCTTCGGCTTTTTTCAGTTGTTCTTCACCTTTGGCAAGCTGTTCTTCGTTCACCATCTTGCCCATGCCAGGAATCAGCTTCATGACACCGCCGAGCGATCCCATGTTCTTCAGCAGGCGAGTTTGCTTGAGGAAGTCAGAGAAATCGAATTTTGCAGATAGAATCTTCTCCTGCATTTTTTCGGCTTCTGCCATGTCCACTTCTTCCCGCGCTTTCTCAACGAGGGTCAGGACATCGCCCATGCCCAAAATCCGTGAAGCCATCCGGTCAGGATAAAACGGCTGTAATGCGTCAACTTTCTCACCGATCCCGATGAATTTGATCGGCTGTCCAGAAATTCGCCGTACCGAGAGTGCCGCACCCCCGCGAGTATCCCCATCCATTTTGGTAAGGATTGCACCCGTTACGCCGATTTGCTCATGGAAGGTGCGAGTCAGGTTAGCGGCTTCTTGACCCGTCATCGCATCGACGACGAGCAGGGTTTCGTGCGGCTCGATCGTATCTTTGATCCGCTTCAATTCGCCCATCATGGATTCGTCAATCTGCAAACGTCCGGCAGTATCGACGATCACGACATCAAAGCCATCGGCTCTCGCTTTTTCAACCCCTTGACGTGCGATTTCTACGGGGTCGGCATCTTTCCCCATGTCAAATACGGGGATATTAATTTGCTTACCGAGTGCGATTAATTGGTCGATCGCAGCAGGTCGGTAAACGTCGGTTGCGACTAACAATGCTTTTTTATCTTCTTTTCTTAAATGCAGCGCCAGTTTTGCAGTTGCAGTCGTTTTACCTGTCCCTTGCAAACCCGCCATGAGTACGATCGTGGGAGCGGTTTCTGCTTCAGCGAGGGGCACATTGGCATCGCCCATCACTTTGACCAGTTCGTTATAGACGATTTCGATAAACTGCTGGTCGGGACGAACGCCTGCAATGACTTCTGCACCGAGTGCATTCTGTTCAACTTCTGCGACAAAATCTTTGACGACTTGCAGATTCACATCTGCTTCAAGGAGCGCGCGCCGAACTTCCCGCAGCGCGTCTTTGACATTCGATTCAGAGATTTTGTCTTGACCGCGAACTTTTTTCCAGGCTTGTTCTAAGCGATCGGCAAGAGCGTCAAACATAGGAGAAATTGATCAGAAGATATCCTTCTCAGAGTAGCGTGTTTCCAGCACAATCGCGAAGTCGAGAAACCCGTCCGAATCCGTTAAATTAGATTGTCCTGTTTTTATTTCTCCAAATGTCAAATCAAACTGTTGTCGATCGCATTCATGAGTTTAATCAGGGACGCGATCCTGAACTGCTGAAACTCAAATATCAAACGATGGCAAAAAATGCGTTTTCGTTTTTGCGAGGAACTTGTCATCTGTTTTATCAGGATTTACCAGTTGAAGGCATTTTTGCCTCTGCACCGCCTGTTTGGAGTTGTGGCGATCTGCATTTACAGAATTTTGGCAGCTTCAAGGGAGACGATCGCTTAGTTTATTTTGATGTCAATGATTTTGATGAAGCGCTCTTAGCCCCTTGCACCTGGGATGTTGTGCGGTTTTTAACGAGTGTGATTGTTGGCGCTCATACGCTCAATATTGACGATGAAACAGCGATCGCACTTTGCCGTTGCTTCCTCGAAACTTATATCAAAGAACTCTTGACCGGAAAAGATCGAACTGTTCATGGTGAAGTGTCAACCGGGTTAGTTCGGGAATTGTTACTAGGATTGAAAACGCGGAAACGCAAAGACTTTCTAGATGAACGAACGGAACTGAAATCAAAAGTGCGATCGCTCAAACTCATTGAAGGCAAAACGAAACCCGCGACAGAATCCGAGCGTGAAAGGGTAATAGAAGCGATCGCAGAAAGCACTCAAACATATCCAGAACCAGAGTTTTACACAATTCTCGATGTGATGCATCGAATTGCAGGAACCGGAAGTTTGGGACTCGAACGCTATGTGATCTTAGTCGAAGGCAATGGCTCACCCCATCAGAACTATCTATTAGATCTAAAGCTATCTCGATCGTCTTCCTTGCAAGCCTATACTCCGTGCCTACAGCCTGATTGGAACAGTGAAGCAGATCGCATTGTTGCTATTCAAAATCGATTTCAAGAATCTCCGCCAGCCTTGTTACATGGATTAACCATTGCAGAAAAATCTTACGTCTTACGCGAACTTCAACCGACTGCCGATCGCGTTGACCTCGATAAAAGCAATGGCAAAATAAAGCGATTGAAAAAAGTGATCAAAACGATGGCAGAAGTCACAGCTTGGGGACAAATGCGCAGTACAGGGCGACAAAAATCAGCGATCGCAGATGATCTCATCACATTCGCTGAAACTGCTTCGGTCTGGCACGATTCTCTACTTGACTATGCTCGATCGTATGCCGTACAAGTTGAGCGAGACTACGCAGAATTCAAAGCACAGGTCACTGAAGGCTAATCAAGGGGTACTCTGGGGGTTGGAAATTCACTCTTTTCTCCCATGAAAAACTGGTGGCAACAGTTCAAACCCCGAATTCAAGTCATTCCAGAAATTCAGCCTGAAGACTCGATTTTGTTTCGAGTACTCGCCCAATCGCTCGTCACGATTGGAATTTTGGCAATTGACTTAGCCGCAGAAACTCACATTGGACTGTGGGCAATTCCGCTGAGTGCAATTGGGGCGAGTTGGAGTTGGTACTGTCGTCGCAAAAAGAATACTGGATTTAAATTCTTACTGGCGATCGCGATGATGGTCGCATTACTCACGTTTTTTAGTAAGCTACCGACGGCTTGGCAGACGGGCGATACTCGGCTCGTTTTAGCAGAATTTCTCATTCAAGTGCAGGTTTTGCATACATTCGATTTGCCGCGCCGCAAGGATTTGGGTTACTCGATGATGATTGGGCTTGTGTTGCTCTCGCTCGCAAGTACTTTAAGTCAAACGATGCTCTTTGGTGGCTTGCTGGTTGCCTTTTTAGCGATCGCGCTTCCGACGTTGATGTTGGACTATAGTTCACGGTTGGGCGTGAGTGATGTCAAAGTCGATCGCAGTCGATTGCAGAAAATTACCTTTGGTAAGCTGCCAATGATTTTCGCGATCGTCGTTGCTTTGGGATTAGTATTTTTTCTGCTGATGCCACGGTTTCCTGGCTATCAACTGAGAATGTTTCCTGTAAGTGCGCCTATAACGGTTCAGGAAAGATTTGATAATCAAGAGATTAGAACTCCAGGTGCAGGTCGAAGCGCTTTAGAATCACAAGTCCGAGGCGGAGGAAGTTCAGCGCAACGGGGAGAAGTGCGCGATCGCAGTGATGAGCTTTACCCAGGCTTTGGAAACAGCATTAGTCAAAATCGCCGCAAACCTTTGAAGCCACGGGTGATCATGCGGGTGAGATCGCAGATTGAGGGATTTTGGCGGGTGATGGCATTCGATCGCTACACCGGACAAGGGTGGGACGTGTCTCGCAATGCTCAAACGAGAACGATTAAGCGGACACCTTGGTCATATCGATTCTTTCTTTCGCCTCCGGTGACGATGAGCGAGACAAAAGAAGTGATTCAGACGTTCACGATTTTGTCTGATCTGCCGAATTTAATTCCGGCGCTTTCGGCTCCTCGGGAATTGTATTTTCCAACCGATGAGATTGCGATCGATACTGAATTCGGTCTGCGATCGCCTGTTGAATTGCATTCTGGCATGACTTACAGCGTGGTTTCAGATGTGCCTTATCGCAATCGCACTCTGCTACGGTTGAATTCGCTCAAAGCAAAGTATCCAGAAAATAGCCCCTATTTGCAACTTCCAACTCGGCTGAAGCAACGATTAGCAGAGGAAACAGAGCGAATTTTAGCAACGTCTGAGAAACCGATTGATTCAGATTATGAGAAAGCGCTCTATCTGGGTCAATATCTGAAACAGCGCTATCGGATTCAAGATTTTCAAGAACTGAAACCGGGCGAAGATGTGGTTGAGGCATTTTTACGCAATCAAGGCGGCGATCGCGATCATTTCTCAACGACGTTAACGTTGATGTTGCGATCGATTGGAGTTCCGGCTCGATTAGTCGCGGGCTTTGCACCTGGAGAATTCAATCCGTTTACGGGGCTGTATATTGTTCGCAATACGGATGCTTATGCGATTACAGAGATTCAAGTGCCGCGATCGGGTTGGTTTACGATCGATCCGATTCCTGGACATGAGTTAATTCCGCCTTCGGTAGAGGAGTATCAGCCGTTTAGCTTGGTGCAACGGTTTTGGAGCTGGGTGGCAGGATGGTTGCCTTCTCCGGTTACGGCTTGGTTTGCTGAAATTTTCAAAATTGTCAGAACTACGCTCTCTGGGTTCTTCGGTTTGCTGAATCAGGGCTTATCAGGTTTCTTTCAGGCTTCGATTATTTTGTTTAGTCTTGGATTCTTGGGTTGGCTGAGTGTGCAGGGCTGGCAAAGATGGCGACAGTATCAGCACATGAAGCGCTTGCGACCGATGGAGCGGCTTTATCAGAATATGCTGAACCAGTTAGCAAAGCAGGGCTTTCAGAAACATTCTGCTGAGACTCCATTGGAGTATGCGCGACAGGCAAAGCGAACTCAACAACCGGATCGGGCTGCTGTGATTGAAGAAATTTCTCAGGCTTATGTGAGTTGGCGCTATGGTCGAGTGGTGCCGGATTTGCCGGAGTTGCAGCGGAAGTTGAAGGAGGTGATGAAACGGCGATCTCGGCGTTAGTAGATAATTGTGCTGAACGACTCGCTTCTCTCGTAATAAAACGCACCCTACAATAAGTAAAGCCCTCTCACCGACGAATTTTCTCAATGGTACGTGCTGTTAATGTTTTCGTTTCTTATTCGCATGAGGATGAGCCGCTTAGGGTAGAACTGGGGAAGCATTTGAGTTCGTTGCGGCGGAGTCGTGCGATCGCGGAATGGCACGATCGTAAAATTGATCCGGGGGCGGAGTGGGCGAAGGAAATCGATCGGAATCTCAAATCTGCTGATGTGATTTTGTTGCTGATTAGTCCGGCTTTTATTCACTCAGACTACTGCTCTAGTGTGGAGTTGACGCAGGCAATGGAGCAGCATGAGGCGGGGACGGCTTGTGTGATTCCGATTATTTTGCGCGCTTGTGATTGGGAAAATGAGCCGTTTGCGAAGTTGCAGGCATATCCGAAGAATGCGAAGCCTGTGACGAGTTCGGAAAATCGAGATGAGGCGTTTCTGGATATTGTGCGAGGGGTGCGGGGTGCGGTTCAGCGGATTGCAGAACGCTTGAAAGAGATTTCGACTTCAGAAGAGGTGGGTCGAGAGACGGACACGATCGTGCAAGAGATTGTCGAGTCGGGGCAGGGAGAGGCTCAGTATCGAGAAGAGGTGTTGTTTGTTCTGAGTCAGGATGGGGGTGAGATTTCGCCTGAGAGTCGGATTGTGCTGGAGATTTCGCGCAAGAGTTTTCAGCTTTCTGAGGAGCGAGCAAAAGCGCTAGAAGCTGAGGTTCTTCGCCCGTTTCAGGAGTTTCGAGAAGCAGCGATCGCGCTAATCAAGCCTCAAGGATCAGTCACACCGAGAATTCAATCATTGCTCGATCGAGCGCAACAGAGACTAAATCTGAGCGATGCAGATGCGGCGGCAATCATTGAAAATGTTCTGGCTTCGATCTCAAAACCCGTGATTGTTGTTCCTCCAAAGTCATCACTGCCGACTTTTAGCTTTGAAGTGATTACGGTCAACGATCGAGGACAGGAAATCGATCGTCGTCAAAGTCAAGCGAGTTACCGTCGAGAAGAACTCGCGAAAGGTGTCTTTCTCGATATGGTTTCTATTCCAGGTGGAACCTTTTGGATGGGTGCGGCAGAGGGAGAGTTAGAAGCAAAAGATAGTGAGAAGCCGCAGCATCAAGTCACGATCGAGCCTTTTTTCATGGGTAAGTATGCGGTGACTCAAGCGCAATGGAGCGCGATCGCTCAATTGCCCAAAATCAATTGGGATCTCAACCCAGATCCGTCCAATTTCAAAGGCAATAATCGACCTGTTGAGCAAATCTCTTGGGATGACGCGATCGAGTTTTGCGATCGCTTAACTCGAAAAACGGGAGAGCGATACCGATTACCGAGTGAGGCTGAATGGGAATATGCGTGTCGGGCAGGAACGACGACCCCGTTTCATTTTGGAGAAACGATTACGCCTGAGTTAGTCAACTACAGCGGCGATTACACATATGCGAATGCAGCAAAAGGGAAATATCGCAAAACAACGATCGAGGTAGGAAGTTTTCCTCCGAATGCGTTTGGACTGTATGAGATGTACGGAAATGTGTGGGAATGGTGTGCTGATCCGTGGCATGACAGCTATGTAAATGCGCCTGTGGATGGTCGTGTTTGGGAAATGGGAAGCGACTACAGAGTATTGCGGGGCGGCTCCTGGAACCGCTATCCGTGGTATTGCCGTTCTGCGACTCGCTACGATTATGATGCGGGGTTTCGCGGCAGCTACATCGGTTTTCGCGTTGTGTGTTCTGCGCCGAGGACTCTGTAGCCCTTTGCTCTCTTGCCTTTTAGCCCTTTGCTCTTGTTTCTTTTCTCTTCTTATTCGCGCAGAGCGCGATCAAATTTTTTGAGCATTTTGGGATGATTTGCGATCGATGAATCAACGATCGTCATTGACGATTCATTAGATGACGATCGTTGATTCATCGATCGTGAGGAATTGAACATCAAGCGTAAATGTTCGAGCTACGTTAGAGATATGTTGATCATCATCAGCGAAGATTTGAACATCCAGCGTGAATGTTCGAGCTACGTTAGGGATGTATCGATCGACGTTCGCGAGGAATTGCGGCTCAAGCGTGAATGTTCGATCGACATTGACGCTTCATCGATCGAGGTTCGCGAGGAATTGAACATCAAGCGTGAATGTTCGATCGACGTTAGAGATGTATTGATCATCATCAGCAAAGATTTGGACATCAAGGGTGAATGTTCGATCGACGTTAAAGGATTTTGAAAAGTATCAACAATTTCCTCGCTTCGTTCTATCCCGTCCCGGCATTCCATTCCGGGACAGGTGAATGCTATGGAAGATAAAGAATCTAGCTAAGAGTTACTGCTGAGATTAGTTCAGTTTGCTTTGCGATCGCTGGAATACCCGCAAGATCTAAAATCTCTGGAATTAAGTCTTCGCGCTTCACTGCCATCATATGCACACCCTGACAGACCTCTTTTGCAAGTTTGACTTGCTCAGCCGCAATTACCATTCCTTCGCGTAAAGGATCAGAAGCTTTTTCTAAGCGATCGATAATATGGTCTGGAATATTCACCCCTGGAACCGCCCGATTAATAAACCGCGCATTTTTTGCCGACTTCAGTAAGAAAATTCCAGCTAACACAGGCTTATTGCAGCCCGCAGCGATCTCATTCATAAATTTATCCAATCGCTCAAAATCAGTAATCAACTGACTCTGGAAAAACTGTGCCCCTGCTTGTACTTTCCGCTCAAATCGTCTCTGTAACCCTGACCAACTCGCACACTGCGGATCAACCGCTGCCCCAACAAACAGATCCGTCTCTCCATCCGTCAATTCTTTATCGTTCCAATCACTGCCGCCATTGAGCTTACTAATCATCTGCAACAAGCGCACTGATTCAAGCTCAAACACCGCCTTCGACTCAGGATGATCCCCTGCTTTTAGCGGATCACCCGTTAAAGCTAAAACATTCCGAATCCCCAAAGCATGAGCACCGAGCAGATCCGCTTGTAGCCCGATCGCATTTCTATCCCGACAAGCAACTTGATAAACAGGTTCAATTCCTTGCTGCAAAAGCAATGCTGCCGAAACGAGCGAAGACATCCGCATCACAGCCCGACTGCCATCGGTAATATTGACCGCATGTACCCTTCCCTTAAGCACTTGTGCCATCTGCACCATATGAGTTGGATCAGTGCCTTTGGGAGGCGCAACTTCAGCAGTGACAAGAAATTCGCCATTTCGAGCGGCTGTACGGAAGGCAGAAAGCGGGGCGTGACCGAGGGGCTGTGAGATTTGAGGATAGGTCATGAGCAACGATCGTTAAAAGTGCAACTTCTTGACTAGCGTATCGGGGAACGTTGAGAGGTTTGAAGTTTTTTCGCGAAACTTTTACAGAATCGGCAAGAAAATCGAGCGTAATTAAATCTTTACACAATACTTACACTAAAAAGGATTGCATCTGTTTTGTATAAAAAGTACCGAGACCGATCCGAAATCCTTCGTACTGCGACGATCTAACGCAAATGGTAATACCAAATCTCCAAAATATGACTACAGATGATATAACTCAGATGTAGCATTCCGTCAGCGACGATGGCAGGCGTTTACAAGCTAGAGATTCAAGAAAGCGCTGAAGAACTGAAACAACTACTCAGGGCACAAACCACGGCGACAGGTAAAGAACGGCTCCAGGTGCTGTATCTGTTGCAAACGAAGCAAGCGAAGACCGTACAAGCAGCGGCTGAATTGATTGGGCGCAATCGTGTGACGGTTCAAGGCTGGTTGCAGCACTATCGGAGTGGCGGCATTGCGGCGCTGTTGATGAGCAGAAAGCAAACCGGGCGACCGCGCAACCTACCGCAATGGGCAGAACAAGCGCTCTTCAAGCGGTTACAAGAGCCAGAGGGATTTGAGAGCTATCAAGCCATCTGCGACTGGCTAGAGACCACGCTGGGTCTGAGTGTTCCCTACAAGACCGTGCATAAACTGGTCTATCAACGACTAGGAGGATTGCCTAAAGTTCCTCGCCCCCAGAGCATCAAGCAATCCAAAGAGCAGCTAGAGGCATATAAAAAAACTTAGGCGCAAACTTGGCAATGTTGGTGTGGTTCAGCCTCAATGTCCTCGGTATCAAACGCCGAGTGCGCTTCTTCTGCCAAGATGAAACGCGCTTTGGACTCAAAACGGTGAGTGGGCGAAAGATCACTGCCAAAGGAGTCAAACCAATCGGCAAGGTGCAATGGCAGTTCAAGGCAACCTATCTCTATGGCATCGTCGAACCGCAAACCGGAGCCTCCTTTTTCTATGAGTTCTCCCATCTCAATACTGATTGCTTCCAAATCTTTCTTAACTTGGTCGCTGCACAATTCCCAGAAGACTGGCTGATTGTGCAACTCGATAATGGCGCGTTTCATAAAGCCAAACGCCTGCAAGTGCCTGACAACATTGTGTTGCTGTTTCAACCGCCGCATTGTCCTGAGTTAAACCCGATTGAGCAGGTTTGGCAATATCTCAAGCGGCGGTTTCGCTGGCATCTGCCCAAGACTTTAGAGGAGTTGCGACAGTGGATGACTCAGAAAATTCAGGCATTGTCTCCGGAGACGATCGCATCAATCACAGGGCGAGCATCCATTCTAGAGGCACTATCTGTAGCCGGAATTTAGAGATTTGGTATAAAAGCCGTATTTTCACTAAATAATCTTCGGCTTGCCCCTTCTATTTACTCAGTTTATACTGGCAGCCTAGAAAAAACATGGGTTTATCTCTAGTATAAAATGTAGTGTTTTGCATAATTTCTACTCAGGTCATCTACTGAAGCCTATCTGCAAATCGAGATACCTTGGCAGGTCAAAGCCAAGCGAAGTCTCTGAAAGACTGAGTGAAAAGTTTGATTCGAGGAATCAGTCGAATTTTTGCGGACTTTAGTATTGATGAAACAAGTCTCAAATAATCTCTCCTCATGTTTTCATAGCAGTCCTAAATTGGTTGTGAAATGGGGGAAGAGGGGCAATTTTCTCTACTCCCTCATTCCCCCAACTGGCAAGATCTGACAAATCAAACAGCAGTGTTATACACAGTTGCAGTTCTTTAACTAGGAAGCGTATATCCCATTGCTTTTTTCACTTTATTCAAAGTTTGGTTCGCGACTTCAGAAGCTTTCTCTCTTCCCGATCGTAGAACAGACTCTAAGTAGCTTTGATCGGCTCGAATTGCGTGATATTTTTCCTGAATCGGTTGAAGCGCCGCGATTGCGGTTTCCGTCAACAGCGGTTTGAATTGTCCCCAGCCCATGTCTTTACACTCTGCTGCGACTTCATCCTTGGGTTTGCCAGAGAGCAACATGTACAGCGTGAGTAAGTTGTTGCATTCTGGACGCTCTGGATTGCCGAATTCTAGACCTCGAACTGGGTCAGTTTTGCAGCGTTTGATTTTGTTTTGAATCACATCCGGCGGATCGAGCAGATTCAGGCGGCTCAGTTCGGACGGGTCAGATTTTGACATTTTCTTGGTGCCATCGGTCAGACTCATCACCCGCGCGCCATCGGCTCGGATCAGAGGATTGGGACGTTTGAGCACCGGAGCTTCAGGAGTCGCGAATTTGAAATTAAAGCGATCGACTAAATCGCGCGTTAATTCCAAATGCTGTTTTTGATCTTCGCCCACTGGGACTTTATCCGGCTCATACAGCAAGATGTCTGAAGCCATCAAAACCGGATAAGTCAATAAGCCTGTGCCGACATCTTGCCCTTGTTTGATGCGCTTTTCTTTGAACTGGATCATGTCTTCGAGCCAGTTGAGCGGAGTGATGCAGCTTAAGAGCCATGCGAATTCAGCATGAGCGGGGACATGAGATTGAACAAAAATGGTTGTGTGTTCTAAATCAAGTCCGCACGCAAGATAGAGTGCCGCAACTTCGTAAGTGTTTTCTGCCAGCGTTGTACGATCGTGCGGGACGGTAATAGCGTGCAAATCAGCAAGGAAAAAATAGTTGTCGTACTGGTTTTGCCCTTCGACCCAGTTACGAATGGCTCCCAAATAGTTGCCAAGATGAAGATTTCCGGTGGTTTGAACGCCAGAAAGAACACGCTGCTTAGTCATACAATTAGAATTAGTCGCCCGTCGTTACTCAATGAATTTAGCAAACTCTTGGCGACTAAATCCTGATTTTTTGGCTAATCTGCAATTCAGACTTACCGCGTCGCTGTCGCAGCGAGAGCAGGCTGCAAAATCCGATCGATTTCTTGTAATTCTGCTGCACTCAACGTCACATCAGAAGCCGCTGCATTATCTTCCACTTGCTCAGGACGACTCGCCCCAATAATTGCACCTGTTACTTGCTGATCTCGTAGCACCCAAGCGAGCGCCAACTGTGCCATCGAGATATTCAGCTCTTCCGCGATCGCGCTCAAATCCTGCACCGCGCTCAAAATTTGATCGTTGAGAAAATCTCCCATAAATCCATTCATCTGGCTATTTGCTGCACGCGAATCTTGAGGTGGAGCTTCACCCGGCTTGTACTTTCCGGTCAATACCCCTTGGGCAAGCGGCGACCAAACAATCTGTCCAATTCCGTTGGCAGCACATAAAGGAAAGACTTCCGCTTCGGGCTTCCGCCATAGCATCGAGTATTGAGGTTGGCTCGAAACAAACTTCGCCACATTCGGAAGATTTAAAGCGGCTTGAATCTGAGATGGACTCCACTCGCTAAAGCCAATGTAGCGAGCTTTCCCCTGTTGAACGACTTCGGTTAAAGCAGTCATCGTTTCTTCTAAAGGAGTGTTCTCGTCATAGCGATGACATTGATAGAGATCGACGTAATCCGTTTTCAAGCGCTGAAGCGACGCATCAATTTGTTTGCGAATTTGAGCGGCAGACAATCCTTGATCCGTGTCGGACATGGGAAAGTACACTTTAGTTGCTAGAACGTAGGAAGAACGATCGATCCCCTGTAAAACTTCTCCCAAAAACGATTCGGCTGATCCTCTACCATAGACATTCGCCGTATCGATAAAGTTAATCCCAACGTCAAAAGCTTTATGCACACAAGCTTCAGCATTTTGTCGCTCAACTCCGCCGCTATAAGTGAGCCAAGAACCTAGAATAATTTCTGAAACATTGAGATCGCTATCTCCTAACCTACGATATTTCATAATGATTTCCTTTTCATCAAACCGAACCATATTAGAAGGTATTTTGTTTTGCCTCCTCTATCGGATGGTTAGTCTACCCAATTTTCAATTCTTAAGCCTGGAAATTGACGAAAATGCCGTATGTTGCGAGTCACTAATATGGCTTGATTTGCAAGCGTAATACTCGCAATAAGTAAATCAGCACGACCAATTTTTCTGAGATTACGGAGTGCAACAAGTTGCTCAAACTGTTCTGCTGCTGCCTGATTAAATGGAACAACTAGAATTTGTGACAGCAAAGCTTCAGTTTCGGAAAAAAGATTTTGAGCGCGGAGTAATTCTGTTCCTGTTGTTGCTTTGAGGATGTAATCGATTCTTCCGCGCAACATTTCAGCTTTTGTGACGATCGTGGTTCCAGTATCCGGATCACCCACAGTTTTAAATCGTTCTGCGACTCTGGCATTTCCTGCATATAGGTGAGTCAGCGTATCGGTGTCCAATAGATACATTTAAGCGTCTTGGTTCTCATCAACTTCTGGACGACCTCGATCGCGATAAATCGAATCTCTCAGTTCAGCAAGAGTTTCATCATGAGCAAGCGCACCAATTTGCTGAAGGAGTGCAGTGTGACTGTTTGGTGTTCGGAGCCAGTCGTCGATCGCAGACTTGAGAAATCGCCACTCATTTTCAATATTCCGTCCTGGTAGACTGCCTTGTATTGCTTGGCGTTCGACGACTTCTGGTGACAGGCGCAAGTAGGCAGCCGTTTCTTCGAGGGTGAGAACTTCGGTAGAAGTGGCAAGAACCATAGAACTTTTCAGAATAAGCGTTGGTTCAATTTTATCGTTTTCCAGAGATGTAGTATCAGGTCGCTGTAGAAAACGAAGCTTTTTCTGGAGATATGCCCAATCGCTTCTTCTACTCTCAGAAAATTTTGTAAAGTATAACTGAACACTAGGATTCAGACGATGCCAGCCAACTCTCGTACTTTCTTAGCGAGTCCAGAAGGAATCGATCGACTCAATGCAGCAAAAGCAAAACTTAATCTGACCCATGCGGTGATCGCGCAACGAGCCGGGGTTAGTGTGGATACGGTGAGACGATTGTGGCAAGGAAGGCGAGTGAGTGAAGCGAGTGTGACTACGATCGCACAGGCTCTAGGGTTGTCACCAGAAGAGATTGTATCCGAAGAGGAATGGCATTCTGAGGCAAAACGGCGAATTCAAGAGGCACTGTTGAGTAATGCGAACGTACTAGATTTACCTGGTCTTCAGCTAACAACCGTTCCTGTCGAATTGGGACAACTCGTGAACCTGACACGGCTTGACCTCTCCAACAATCAATTGACAAGTATTCCTGCCGAATTGGGACAACTTGCAAATCTGGCAGTGCTTCACCTCTCCAACAATCAATTGACGACGGTTCCCGCCGAATTGGGACAGCTTGCAAATCTGACACGGCTTGACCTCTCCAACAATCAATTGACAAGTATTCCAGCAGAACTAGGACAGCTTGCAAATCTGACAGTGCTTGCTCTCTACAACAACCAATTGACGAGTATTCCAGCAGAACTGGGACAACTTGCAAATCTGGAATCTCTTTTTCTCGACAACAATCAATTGACAAGTGTTCCGGAATTTATTACTCAACTCTCTAAGCTCGAAGACATTGACTTAAGTGATAATGCACTTAGCTATCTGCCAGAATTTCTAAAGTATCTTCCTGACTTGCATATATTGTGTCTTCACAACAATACGCAGCTTGCAATACCAACTGAAATTCTTGGTGCCTCTTGGAGCGATATCGAGTATGGCGCTGATCCAGCCAATCCCCAAGACATCCTAGACTACTACTTCCGCACCTTATCTAAAACAGATCGACAACCCTTAAACGAAGCCAAGCTCATCCTAGTAGGCTTCGGTAACGTCGGCAAAACCTCGCTCATCAATCGTCTCATCCACAACAAATTCGATCCAGATTCTAAAAAGACTCAAGGCATTCAAATCACTCATTGGAATCTGCAACTCAACGACACCGAAGAGATCAAACTCAACGTGTGGGACTTTGGCGGGCAAGAAATCATGCACTCTACCCATCAGTTCTTTCTCACAGAACGCAGCCTGTATCTCCTCGTCCTCAATGGTCGCCAAGGTCACGAAGACTCCGACGCGGAATACTGGTTAGAACTGATTCAGAGCTTTGGCAGTAGCTCTCCCGTCATCGTCGTTCTTAACAAAATTAAAGACCATCCCTTCGATGTCAATCGCAGCGCTCTCAAGCAAAAATTCCCCAACATCTGTGAGTTCATCGCCACCGATTTTGAAGCTCAGATCGGCACGGAGCAACTCCGAACCGCGATCGAACGAGAAACCGATCGCTTAGAACATCTCCGACTAGTCTTTCCGACCAGTTGGTTTGAGATCAAAAACCGCCTCACCCTGAGCACAAAAAACTACATCCGATTTGAAGAATATCGATCGATCTGTGCAGCAGACGGCGAAATGGATGCCAGCGCTCAAGACTCACTTGCCACCCATCTCCACAACCTCGGCATCGCACTCAACTACAAAGACGATCTGCGCCTACGCGGAACTCACGTCCTCAATCCCCACTGGGTCACAAGTGGCATCTATCAACTCCTAAACGCCCCCGAAATCACCGCAAACAAGGGCGAATTAACCACCCAAATCTAGCTCAAACGCTCGATCGAGAAAGCTATCCCCCAGAATGCTACGACTTTCTACTAGAACTGATGCGAAAGTTCGAGCTATGCTTCCGTTTCCAAGAAGACGAAAACCGTTACCTCATCCCCGATCTACTCGACAAGCAGCAACCTCCCGAAGCCGAAGCCTTCCACCCTGCCGAATGTCTCAATTTCCGCTATGAATATCCCATCCTGCCAGAAGGCTTACTTCCCCGCTTCATTGTTCGCACCCATGTCTTGAGTCCGCCTCACCTCCGTTGGCGTACAGGTGTCATTCTAGAATTTGAAGGCAATCAGGCACTTGTCAAAGCAGATCGAAACGATCGCGCTATTACGATCAATATCAATGGTGCGATCAATAGTCGAAATCGCCTGCTTGGAATTATTCGATCGGACTTCGATCGTATCCATAGCAATTTCAAATTCAAACCCGAAGAAAAAGTCCCCGTCCCCGCCCACCCAGAAATTCTCCTGAACTATCAAGACTTGATTGTGATGGAGAAAAACAATCTCAGAGAATTTCCGCATGTGATTAACGGAAAAGTAATTACTCTCAAAGTCCAAGATTTACTCAAAGGCGTTGACTTAACTGACACTCGCAGAAGGAGACCCGATGCAGGATTCCGAGATCAAGCCCTACGATTGTTTTATAGCTACTCTCACAAGGATGAAGCCCTCCGCGACGAATTAGAAGTCCGTCTAAAACTCCTCCAACGCAATAACTTAATTCAACCGTGGCACGATCGTCGAATTTTACCCGGAGCCGATTGGAAACACGAGCTAGACACAAATTTAGAAAGAGCCGATATCATTCTGCTGCTTATCAGTTCTGACTTCATTGCTTCAGACTACTGCTATGAAATCGAGGTCGAACAAGCCCTAAAAAGACACGAAGCAAAAGAAGCGATCGTGCTTCCGATTTTAATCCGTCCGGTAAACTGGAACGCGATTCCGTTTAACCATCTTCAAGCTCTCCCCCCTGACTTAAAAGCCGTTACACAGTGGACAGATCGAGACGCTGCTTGGCTAGCGATCGAACAAGGCATTGAGAAGGTCATCCGTGAGAAACTTCACCGATAAGCCTTCACGGTCAGGCATTGCTGAAGATTGGTATGAAGATCACAGATCCTCATAGACTTCCGAGGTTTTGAAATCTCGGAAGTCTCGCCCTCACAATTTCTCACAAGACTCTAAGATTTGAGAATCGGGCAGAAAATGGCAAAAATATGAAACGATTAGATAGAATCAATTTCTGCATCGGCAATGTTTGAAAGCTTTTTACCGTCCGAAGTCTCCCAACTCACTGAAGAAACCTCGATCGCGCTAGCCCGCCAAATTCGGCGCGCTCCCATTCCAACTTCAATCAGCTTGGAATCGATTGAAACTGCATATGTGCATCAAGGCGAAGGCGGAATCCCAATTCTCTTACTCCACGGTTTTGATAGTTCAGTATTTGAATTTCGGCGATTGCTTCCTCGGCTTGCAAGCCATCATGACACTTGGATTGTTGATTTACTCGGATTTGGGTTTACCGATCGCCCAATCAATACGCCATTCAGCCCAGAAGCCATCAAAACGCATCTCTATGATTTTTGGAAGGAGAAGATTGCGCGTCCTGTAGTTTTAGTCGGTGCATCAATGGGAGGCGCTGCTGCGATCGACTTTGCTCTAACTTATCCTGAAACAGTTGCAAAACTGGTCTTACTCGATAGTGCAGGTTTTGCGGCTGGCCCTGCAATCGGTAAATTTCTGATTCCTCCGCTCGGCTATCTAGCAACTGAATTTCTCAGAAAACCGAATGTGCGGCGCAGTGTCAGTTTGAAAGCATATTGTGATGCGAGCTTTGTCACGGAAGATGCTGAACTCTGTGCTGCATTGCATCTTAAACTCTCTCGCTGGAATGAAGCTTTAATTGCGTTTACCAAGAGCGGCGGCTATAACTTTTTGAGCAATAAAATCTCTCAAATCGCTTGTCCTACCTTGATTCTCTGGGGTGACTCTGACCAAATTTTAGGCACAAAAGATGCAAAAAAATTTGAAAGCGCGATCGCGAACAGTAAGCTGATCTGGATCGAGCAATGTGGACATGTTCCCCACCTTGAAAAACCAGAAATTACTGCTCAACACATCCTTGATTTTGTGGCGTAATGAAAACTGGCATAAGTGATTCGCTCTTTCAAAGCTTGACCTCGCACAATCAAGCCACAAGCTTTGAAGGTATCGTGCGATGTCTGCATATTTAAGTTTTGCTTTCTCGATCGTGGCACTCGTTTTGCTTTGCTTCGGTGGATTACAATGGCTAAACATTCCAACGGGAAGCTTTCTAGATTGGGTCATTGGAGTTGCTATTTTTGGCTGGTTAGTGGTGATTGTCACGGTTCCTTGGAACATTCACTTTGCAGCAAGAGAAGCGATCGCAGAAGCAGAATTTTCAACGGATGCAAATATCTCAGTTGATCCCGCACAAATCAACTATCTCAGACAGGTACAATCTCGCTCGCTCTGGGTTGTACTTGTGCTGCATGGGCTGTCTGCACTGGCTTTGTATGCACTCGCGATCGCGGAAATTACGCCGGTTGGCTATATCGGCTCAGGTGCAGCTTTACTCCTGACTGGATTACGTCCTGCAATTCAAACCTATCGCTACTTTGCTTTTCGGATTGCAACCCTACGCGAACAATTCAAATATCCCCGTGAAGATGTCCTAGAACTTCGCAACCGCCTAATTACGCTAGAAAGTACAGCTGAGCGGTTAGAAACTCAATTCGATGCCGAGAATCCTAGTTCTTGGGTAGCGACTCAACAGCGAGAAATGCTTGCACTACGCCAAGATTTGACTCGACTCGCATCGCTTCAAGAAGAGTTGCGATCGACAAATCAAGCCGATCACGAACGGCTCTCTCGTGAAGCTCGACAAGCGATCGCGCAAATTACAGCAGACGGACAATTTTTAGAACATGTTCGAGAAATTATTCGCTTTTTTAAGTCTGCATAAGCAAGACGATTTTAGTCAGGGCTTGCTGCTCCATTGCTATATTCCTCTAGTGATTGGTAAATCGATTTGCCTAGAGCATGAGAAACATATCACTGAAGCCTTTCGGATAGGATTAGATTTGGGGGTCAGAAGACTCGTTTGATCTTAGATCCGCTAATAAGAGATTGATTCGTTCTGCTACATCTGCTCTTCCTTCTGCTGGAGCATCGCGGAGAAAGACATCAATAATAAACCAGCGACATAGGAGCGGATCGACTGACACGAGATGCAGGATCACCTGATTGAGAACCTCAGTGAGAAGTCCATCCGGCAGACGACGCAGTTCATTGCGAATGACGATCGCTTCTTCTAGATTTTGGCTCTGACCTACTTTCAACACAGCTTGGACGACAGACTCGACTAAATGATTGAAATCTTTAGCACTGGGTTCTTGATTAAATGACTGACCTTTCAAAAGAGAATTCCTTTCTAAGTTAAATGAGCAAGACCTACAATCTAAGCAATGAATTTAGCGAAGTGCTAAGCAAAGCACTATACTACGCCCGCGTTAAAATAGGTTGATAGCTGTGTATTATCTTCTATCTAAAGATAGAAAGCAGCAAAGATTACCTCCATTGGTAGAAGCCATTCATAGATATAGAAGACGGATAATGAGTCCGAATATGTCTCTGGTATTGGATTGAAGCAGAGAAAATTCTGACTTTGGCTTAAACTACCCGTTCACTTTGCTATGACAACCGCACCTCTCACCAGCGAATCAGATAATCTTGATCTTCAGCAGCTTCTCAGAACACTGATTGAAGTAAAAAGGGGCAATTTCTCTGTCCGAATGCCGATCGATCAAACTGGAATTGCAGGAAAAATTGCCGATACGCTCAATGACATCATCGAGATGAATGAGCAAATGGCAACTGAGCTAGAACACATCAGCACTGTGGTTGGCAAAGAAGGAAAAATTAGTGAACGAGCTACGATCGACAATGCGCGCGGCGCTTGGAAGGCATCGATCGGCTCTGTGAATACGCTGATTACCGACTTAGTACAGCCGATGACTGAGACGACACGAGTGATTCGGGCAGTCGCAACCGGAAATTTAACCCAAACGATCGCGACTGAGATTGATGGTAGACCTCTACAAGGAGAATTTCTGCAATCCGCTCAAATCGTCAATACAATGGTCGATCAGCTCAATTCCTTTGCCTCAGAAGTGACGCGAGTGGCGCGGGAAGTGGGAACCGAAGGCATGTTGGGCGTGCAGGCAGATGTGCCCGGAGTTGCGGGTACATGGAAAGATTTGACCGATAGCGTCAACTCGATGGCGGGCAATCTGACCGCACAGGTGCGGAACATTGCCGAAGTAACCACAGCCGTGGCAAATGGGGATCTCTCGAAGAAAATTACCGTCGATGTCAAAGGTGAAATTCTAGAGTTGAAAAACACGATCAATACAATGGTCGATCAACTCAATTCCTTTGCGTCAGAAGTAACGCGAGTGGCGCGGGAAGTGGGAACCGAAGGCAAACTTGGAGTGCAAGCAGATGTTCGAGGGGTTGCAGGGACGTGGAAAGATTTGACTGATAGCGTCAACTCGATGGCAGGCAATCTGACCGCACAGGTGCGGAACATTGCCGAAGTGACCACAGCCGTGGCAAATGGGGATCTCTCGAAGAAAATTACCGTCGATGTCAAAGGTGAAATTCTAGAGTTGAAAAATACCGTCAATACGATGGTGGATCAACTTAACTCATTTGCTTCGGAAGTCACACGGGTGGCGCGAGAAGTAGGAGCAGAAGGAAAGCTTGGCGGTCAAGCACAGGTCAAAGGCGTTGCAGGTACGTGGAAAGATCTCACGGACAGCGTGAACTTTATGGCGGGAAGCTTAACGGCACAAGTGAGAAACATTGCAGAAGTCACAACGGCGGTTGCGAATGGTGATCTCTCGAAGAAAATTACCGTCGATGTCAAAGGTGAAATTCTGGAGTTGAAAAACACCATCAATATCATGGTGGATCAGCTCAATTCTTTTGCTTCGGAAGTCACACGGGTGGCGCGAGAAGTGGGAACAGAAGGGAAGTTAGGGGTACAAGCTCAAGTGCGTGGCGTTGCCGGAACTTGGAAAGATCTCACCGACAGTGTGAACTTCATGGCAGGTAATTTGACTGCACAGGTCAGAAATATTGCTGAAGTTACTACAGCCGTAGCAAATGGTGATCTCTCGAAGAAGATTACCGTCGATGTCAAAGGCGAAATTCTCGAACTGAAGAACACGATCAACACCATGGTGGATCAACTCAGTTCCTTTGCGTCAGAAGTGACGCGAGTGGCGCGAGAAGTGGGTTCCGAAGGAAAACTTGGAGTACAAGCAGATGTTCGAGGGGTTGCGGGTACGTGGAAAGATCTCACCGATAGTGTGAACTTCATGGCAGGGAGTTTAACTGCACAAGTGAGAAACATTGCAGCCGTGACGACGGCGGTCGCAAATGGTGATCTCTCGAAGAAAATTACCGTCGATGTCAAAGGTGAGATTCTAGAGTTGAAAAACACTGTGAATACAATGGTTGATCAACTTAACTCATTTGCTTCTGAAGTCACACGAGTGGCGCGGGAAGTGGGTTCCGAAGGCAAACTCGGAGTACAAGCAGAAGTTAAGGGTGTTGCTGGAACTTGGAAAGATCTCACCGACAGCGTGAACTTTATGGCGGGAAGCTTAACCGCACAGGTGAGAAACATTGCTGAAGTTACAACAGCGGTCGCAAATGGCGACTTGTCAAAGAAAATTACGGTCGATGTCAAAGGCGAGATTCTAGAGCTGAAAAACACGATCAACACGATGGTGGATCAGCTCAATTCGTTTGCTTCTGAAGTCACACGAGTCGCGCGAGAAGTGGGTACTGAAGGAAAGTTAGGTGTGCAAGCCTATGTCCGAGGTGTGGGTGGTACCTGGAAAGATTTGACTGATAACGTCAATTTGATGGCAGGCAATCTCACAGCACAGGTACGGAACATTGCAGAAGTCGCAACTGCGATCGCGAATGGCAATCTCTCTAAAAAGATCACCGTTGATGTCAAAGGAGAAATTCTCGATCTGAAAAACACCATCAATACAATGGTCGATCAATTGAGTTCCTTTGCTTCTGAAGTGACACGAGTGGCGCGAGAAGTAGGAACTGAAGGGAAGTTAGGCGGTCAAGCGCAAGTCGTTGGAGTCGCTGGAACCTGGAAGGATCTCACTGATAACGTTAATTCGATGGCAAGCAATCTCACAGCACAAGTGCGAGGTATTGCACGAGTGGTAACTGCGGTTGCGAACGGAAACTTGAAACTGAAGTTAATGCTCGATGCCAAAGGTGAAATCGAAACGTTAGCTGACACGATCAACGAAATGATTGATACGTTGGCAACGTTTGCAGAACAAGTGACTACCGTTGCGCGAGAAGTTGGAAGTGAAGGCAAACTGGGAGGACAGGCGAAAGTTCCGGGGGCATCAGGAACGTGGCGCGATTTGACCGACAACGTGAATGAACTTGCAGCGAATCTAACAACGCAAGTAAGAGCGATCGCTGAAGTTGCAACGGCGGTCACGAAGGGAGATTTAACGCGATCGATTTCTGTTGAAGCCAAAGGAGAAGTCGCGGTTCTCAAAGACAATATCAACCAGATGATCGCCAACTTGCGCGAAACGACGCAAAAGAACACCGAACAAGACTGGCTCAAAACCAACTTGGCGAAGTTCACGCGAATGCTACAAGGTCAGCGCGATTTAGAAACCGTCTCCAAACTGATTTTGTCAGAATTGGCTCCCTTAGTATCGGCACAGCACGGAGTCTTCTATTTGATGGAAGCGAGCGAAAATCGCGCATCTTATCTCAAGCTCCTCAGCACCTATGCTTATCGAGAGCGCAAGCACTTAGGAAACCGTTTCCAACTCGGAGAAGGGCTGATCGGACAATGTGCGTTAGAGAAAGAGCGCATTTTGCTGACTGAAGTACCGCCTGAATACATCACCATTAGTTCGGGATTGGGCGAAGCGGCTCCATTAAATGCAGTTGCACTACCTGTGTTATTTGAAGGACAGGTAACAGCGGTGATCGAACTTGCTTCATTCTCTCGGTTTAGCGATATTCACTTAACTTTCTTCGATCAGTTGACCGAAAGTATTGCGATCGTCCTCAATACGATCGCGGCGAGTATGCGCACCGAAGAACTCCTCAAACAGTCGCAATCTTTGGCAGAAGAACTCCAAAGTCAACAGAAAGAACTCACAGAAACCAATCAACGATTAGAACAACAAGCACAATCGCTGAAAGCTTCTGAAGAACTTCTGAAAAACCAACAAGAGCAACTCCAACAAACCAATGAAGAACTCCAGGAAAAAGCTGAACTATTAGCCGTGCAAAACCGGGAAGTAGAACGCAAAAACCAAGAGATTGAACATGCGCGTCGATCGCTAGAAGAAAAAGCCGAACAACTTGCCTTAAGTTCTAAATACAAGTCTGAGTTTCTGGCGAATATGTCCCACGAGTTGCGAACACCGCTCAATAGTTTATTAATCCTGGCTCGTCTCTTTGCCGACAACACAGAGAACAACCTCACGGATAAGCAGATCGAGTATGCTCGCACCATCTATTCTTCTGGAAATGACTTGCTCGGACTGATCAATGACATTCTCGATCTCGCGAAAATCGAATCGGGAACAATGTCGCTCGATCCAGAACCTATGTCATTTACTGACCTGCGAAATCATCTCGATCGCACCTTCCGGCAAGTTGCCCAAGATCGCAAACTTGATTTCCAGATGCACTTTGATTCACAGTTGCCGCGCAGTTTGTACACCGACGCGAAACGGTTGCAGCAAGTGCTGAAAAACTTGCTCTCGAATGCGTTCAAGTTTACTGAACAAGGTCAAGTGAGCCTTAGAGTCAGTCTTGAAACTGGGGGATGGAGTTTTGATCAAAACATCCTGAATCGTGCCGATCGTGTGATTGCGTTTGCCGTTTCTGACACTGGAATTGGTATTGCACCGGACAAACAACAGGTGATTTTTGAAGCCTTTCAGCAGGCAGATGGGACGACCAGTCGCAAGTACGGCGGGACAGGCTTAGGCTTATCGATCAGTCGAGAAATTGCTCGATTGTTAGGAGGCGAAATTCGATTGCAAAGCGAACTTGGGCGAGGCAGCACTTTTACGCTCTATCTCCCCCAAAATGATAGCGGGCGTTGGGATTCCTCTAGATCTGCATCAGCGATCGCTGCGTCCCCATCTCCGATAGTTCGGTCTGCGGCAATGCAATCCGCCTCTGAAGCTCCAACCTCGACCAGTAATCCGCCAGAACCAGCAATTACAGTGCTTGAGCAAACGATCGAAGATGACCGAGACAGCATTCAGCCTGGAGACTTGACCCTGCTGATGATCGAAGACGATGTGAATTTTGCTCGCATTTTACTCGATGTAGCACGGCAGCAAGGCTTCAAAGGCATCGTTGCAACGCGCGGCAATGTTGGTCTAGAACTCGCACAGCAGTTTAAACCGACGGCAATCATGCTCGATATTCGCCTGCCTATTCTGGATGGTTGGATGGTGTTAGATCGGCTGAAGCATCACAATGCTACTCGCCATATTCCCGTTCACATCATGTCCGTCGAGGAAGGCTTACAGCGGAGTTTACGACAGGGTGCGATCGCTTACCTGCAAAAGCCTGTGAACAGTGAATCTCTGCGTGATGCTTTGTCAAGCATCAAAGAATTTGTCGAGCGTCCCGTGAAAACTTTACTGGTTGTGGAAGATGATGACGTGCAGCGTCAAAGCATTGTCGAGTTGATTGGCAATACTGATGTCGTCAGTACGGCTGTAGGAACTGGGACAGAAGCGCTAGAAATGCTGCGATCGCAACGCTTTGATTGTCTTGTGCTCGATCTAGGATTGCCTGATATGGATGGATTTGCCTTCCTAGAGCAAGTCAAGCAAGAACCGAGCCTCATCCATTTACCCATTATCATCTACACCGGAAAGGATCTCACTGCTCAAGAAGAACGAGAACTGCGGCGCATTTCAGACACTATCATTCTCAAAGATGTGCGATCGCCAGAACGCTTGCTGGATGAAACTGCTTTGTTCCTGCATCGAGTGCAAGCGAACTTACCAGAAATGCAGCGACAGATGCTAGAGCGATCGCAGCAAGAGGATAGAACCCTGGCAGGCAAAAAAATTCTCATCGTTGATGACGATATGCGGAATATCTTTGCGTTGACAAGTGTTCTAGAGCGGTATCAGATGGAAATTCTCTACGCTGGAAATGGTCGAGAAGGCATTACGATGCTGCAAGAACATCCAGATATTGATTTAGTGTTGATGGATGTGATGATGCCAGAAATGGATGGCTATGAAACAACATGCGCAATTCGACAAGACCACCAGTTCCTAAACTTACCGATCATTGCATTGACTGCAAAAGCAATGCGAGGCGATCGAGAAAAATGTATGGAAGCCGGAGCATCAGACTACATCACGAAACCTGTCGAAACTGATCAACTTCTCTCGGTACTTCGAGTTTGGCTTCAGCGCTAATTCTATTGTTTTTGGGAGGCATAGAGATGCCTCCTACATTCGGCATTACTTCATGGATCGAACAGGCAAACAAATTGTGAATTTAGTTCCCTGCCCAATCGTACTACTTGCCGTGATTGTGCCCTCATGGGCTTGGATAATGCGTTGTGCGATCGCAAGTCCTAATCCTGTACTACTGCCTTTTCGCGACGGATCACCCGTGTAAAACTGCTCAAAAATTCGGGGCAATGCAGTTTGCTCAATGCCAGGACCTTGATCTTGAATGATAATGACGACGTGCTGACCGTCGCGTGTCCCCGTGATAGAAACTTGAGAATGTTCTTTGAAATATTTGATAGCGTTATCCAAAATATTTAGCAAAGCTTGCAAAAGCCGCTCTGGATCACCAACGAGAGAAACCTTTGCAATATTGAGATGAAACGACATGTCGTGCATCTGCATTCGCGTTTCTACCGCTCGAACTGCCCGATCGATTAACTGCCTCAGGTCAATTCGCTGCTGCTCTAGCACCGTTGCCCCCGCTTCTAATCGCCCCAAATCGAGGAGGTCATGAATCAAGCGGGCTAATCGCCGTGTTTCATCTTCAATGGTTTGAAAAAAGCGATCGCGCAAATTCGGTTCTTCGACTGCTCCATTTTGCAGGGCTTCTACCGTCACTTGAATATTGCTAATGGGGGTACGCAGTTCATGTGAAACATTCGCGAGAAAAGTACGCCGCTCTTGATCCAATGACGCTAACCGTTCACTCATACGATTGAGTTCGTTCGCGAGTTCATCTAGCTCATTACTTTGACGAATGCTTAACTTGTCACCAAAGTGACCGCTGCCTAAACGAATGGCAAAATTTCGCATCGTTTGTATGGGGATAGAAACACTTCTAGCTAAGCGATCGCTAATGACAGCACACAGAATCATGGTCAGCAAGAGCGTCCCAATGACCGTCCACCATAAAAATGAAAACTGCTGTTGGAATTGTTCTAGCGTCACTGACATTCGCAGCACGCCGAGAAACTGCCCATTACGCCAAATCGGGCGTGCAACATACAAGCGATCGTCGCCTGAGAATACCCCTTTCGCTGTTCCCTGCACTGTTCGATTTTGCAAAGCTTCTTGCACCCCCGGAACCGCCAGCCAGTTTGTAATGTGACGGTCTGTCTGGGCAGAAGATGCGAGGAGCTGCCCTTGTGGACTCAAAACGCGCAGCGTTATAGTTTCGGGTTTCCCGTAGCGTTGCATGAACTGTTGAACTCGCGCAATATTCTGCTGTTCTAACTCATCTGCAACACTCTCGCTAATCGCAGTCGTCCAATTTTCTAAATCGGTTTGTCGCATCTGGATAAAGTAGCGAGACAGCGATTGCAGCAGAAACCCTGCCATCAGTGACGTTCCTAGCACTGTGAGCAACCAGTAAGTGACCAAGAGCTTTGTGTGTAAGGAATTCCACTTGATTGAACTCAATGGTTTAAGCCGCATTGCCCTTACTCTACGATCGCTGATCCTTCACCTGCCGAATGCTGCCGCAACAACACTGCCCGAATCCGCGCCAGCAATTCCCGTGTGTTAAACGGCTTGGTGATGTAATCATCGGCTCCGGCTTCGAGTCCCCAGGTTTTGTCGAGATCTTGATCTTTTGCTGTCAGCATGACGATGGGAACATCAGAAAACGCTCGAATGCGCCAACACACTTCCATACCTCCCACCTCTGGCAGCATCAGATCCAGTAAAATTACATCTGGTACTTGCTTGTGAAAGAGTTTTAAGGCAGCAGCACCGTCCGCTGCGGTTGTGACGTGATAGCCTTCCTTCTGCAAAGCGTAGCTTAGGCTATCCCGTAAGGGTGCTTCATCATCAACCAGTAAGACATGAGGCATAATTCGTAACTCAGACAGTTCGCCCTAGAGAATTCAACTCTTATCTATTTTCATCTTGAAGGGACAACGATTACACGTCCGAATTGCAAAATCCTCCTTTAGTCAGGTTTGTCTCTATCTATGAGTGTCCTATTCTTCCTCCTAAAGGAGGAGAAAGACGATGGCAACTCGGGGAGTTTTTTCAAAGTTGCGTTTAGGACGCTACGCAACTAAACTACGACAGTTTGTCCTCAGTGGTTTCGAGCAAGAAACCACTCAGTTTTGGTATTACGGTCTTGCACTGCTGATCGTGATGACTGCGTTAGGAATTACATTGCTCATCGCTCCCCTGCTGCAAGACACTCCAGCAGCCCTATTTTATGTTGCAGTCATGATCATCTCCTGGTTTGGAGGATTTGGACCTGGCTTGTTTGCAACGCTATTGTCCACGATTTTTCTCAAATACTTTTTTCTAGAACCCTACCATTCGTTTAGTGCTATTGATCTCAAAACGGTGGTTCAGTCTGGCGTATTTGCAATCGCGTCAATTTTGATCAGTTACTTGAATGAATCTCGCCTGAATGCAAACCGTCGAGCTAAGGCTAACTTCAAAGCTTGGCGCAATAGTGAATCTCAATGGACTCACATTACGAAGTCGAATATTATCGGCATCTTTTCAGCCAATTTTCAGGGTTCGATGACCGATGCCAACGATGCCTTTTTGAAAATGATCGGCTATACCCGAGAAGATCTCCTCGCTGGAAGAATTCGGTGGGATACGATGACCCCGCCAGAATATCAGCAGGTGAGTCAGCGATCGCAGCATGAACTTAACACAGTTGGGTTTTGTAAACCGTTTGAAAAAGAATACATTCGCAAAGATGGGTCGCGGGTGCCGATTTTGCTCGGCTCGGTGCTGCGTGACGATCGAACTGTCATCGGCTTTGTGCTGGATCGCAGCGAAGCAAAACGCAACGAAGCAGAACGCCAGCAGGCAGAAGCCGCATTGCGCCAAAGTGAGGAAAGGCTACGCTTGGCGATGGAAGGCGCACAAATGGGCACTTGGGATGTGGATCTGATCACCGGAAAAGCCCTATGGTCAGACCGCCATTTCCTGATGCTGGGGTATGAACCAACCCCGACAGGCGAAGCGTCCGAAAAGATGTGGTATGACCGAATTCATCCAGACGATCGCGAACTGGTGGCGTTGGAATGGCAACAGTCTCGCCAAGAGCATCGAAACTACTGCGCCGAGTGTCGCATGATCCGAGCAGATACTCAGCAGATTGCTTGGGTATCTGGACTCGGTAGTTTTGTTTACAACTCAGATGGAACAGCAATTCGATCGATTGGAGTCTTGTTTGATATCACCGAACGCAAGCGGGATGAGGAAGCCTTACGACGGAGTGAAGAACGGTTCCGCATCAGTCAAGAACTCTCGCTAGATGCCTTTACGCTGCTCGATAGTGTGCGGGATGAAACCGGGAGGATCATCGATTTTATTTGGACTTACGCCAACCCCAAAGCTGCCGAGATTCTTCAGCATCCCGTCGAAGACTTGATTGGTCAACGACTCCTAGAAGTGCTTCCCGGCAATCAAATCAACAGCGAATTGTTTGAACGTTATGTGCGTGTGGTGGAAACAGGCGAACCCCATGATATCGAACTGTCTTATGTAGCTGACGGCATCACCGGATGGTTTCGCAATATGACGGTGAAATTAAGAGATGGGGTTGCCATTTCGTTTGGTGATATTACCCAACGCAAGCAAGCAGAAATTGACCTGCGGGAGAGTGAGGAGCGCTTACGCTTGGCGTTAACTGCTGCCAATCAGGGATTGTATGATCTGAACGTGCAAACCGGTGAAGCGATCGTCAATGCAGAATATGCGCGGATGCTCGGATATGAGCTAGATGAATTTCAAGAAACCAATGCCAAATGGCGCGATCGCTTACATCCCGATGATCTCGCTGTCACCGCTCAGGCTTATGAAGATTACATTGCGAACAAGCGGAATCTCTATCGGGTGGAGTTCAGACAACGCACGAAATCGGGCGATTGGAAATGGATTTTATCGATCGGTAAGATCGTCGCGTGGGACGATCAGGGGCAGCCGTTGCGGATGCTAGGAATCCATACCGACATGACCGATGCCAAAGAGCGTGAAGCGGAACGCAGTCGGGTGGAAGTCGCGTTGCGCGAACGAAAACAACGGCTTGACTTGGCAACCAAAGCAGCAAACTTAGGGGTGTTTGAATGGAACATCCAAACTGATCAAGCCGTTTGGGAAAACTCCCGAATGTACGAGATTTTCGGGCGAACTTTAGCCGATGGCGCACTCAGCAAAACGGAGTTAATCAACACTGCCGTTCATCCCGACGATCGAGAGTCGCTTGAATTGAAGTTAACGGAAAGCATGGTGCAGGGCAGTGCCTATCAGGCGGTTTACCGCATCTGTCGGCACGATAATGGTCAGTGGCGTTGGATCGAGGCTAATGGGCAAGTCGAGTTTGCAGCCGATGGTATGCCCCTTCGTTTGGTTGGGATATTGAAGGACATTACCGATCGCAAGCAAGCAGAACAAGATTTACGGACTGCCGAGGAGCGGTTGCGCCTCGCGCTCAATGCTGCACGCATGGTGGTTTGGGATTGGGATTTACAAGTCGATCGCGTGGTGTGTTCCGAGAATTCCGAGGAAGTTTGGGGGACACAAATTGGCACTGTGGCTGATTTCCTTGCCGCAGTACATCCCGACGATCGCGCCCTAATGGCACAAGCAACGGTAGACGCGCAGCAAGAAGGCATTTTCCAGTGTGAGTACCGAGTGATTGGTCCTGATAAAACGGTGCGCTGGTTGCACAGCCGAGGGCGTACCTACTTTGATGCACAGGGACAAGCAGAACGAATGATCGGCGTTTCCCTGGATGTGAGTCGGCGAGTGCAAATCGAAGCGGAGCGAGACTTACTGCTCCGGCAGGAACAAGCTGCCCGTGGAGAAGCTGAACGAGCCAACCGCATCAAAGATGAATTTTTAGCGGTTTTGTCTCACGAACTGCGATCGCCGCTTAATCCGATTCTCGGTTGGACAAAACTGCTGCAAAGCCAGAAATTTAGCCCGGAAAGAGCGGCTCAGGCACTCGCCACGATCGAACGTAATGCCAAGCTGCAAGCCCAACTCATTGAAGATTTGCTTGATGTCTCGCGGATTTTACAAGGCAAGATGTTGGTCAATGTTAGTTCTGTGAATCTGGCAACGACGATCAAAGCCGCGATCGAAACCGTTCGCCTCGCTGCAGAAGCGAAAAATATTCAAATTCACGCCACTCTCGATGACGATGGAAGTCATGAAAATATTGTTGCCGGAGATGCGGCTCGGCTTCAGCAAATCGTTTGGAATCTTTTGACCAATGCAGTCAAGTTTACGCCGCAGGATGGACGGATTGAAGTACGCCTCGATCGCCGCGATGGGTTTGCTCAAATTCAAGTGCAGGATACGGGCAAGGGTATCAGCCCCGATTTTCTCCCTTATGTGTTCGACTATTTTCGGCAGGAGGATGGAGCGACGACCCGAAAATTTGGCGGTCTGGGATTAGGACTCGCGCTTGTGCAACATTTAACCGAACAGCATGGCGGAACAGTCAGCGCAGAAAGTGCTGGAGACGGACAGGGAGCTACGTTCACGATTCGCTTGCCGTTGCAAACGCTGCCTTGCGAAACCGCCTCAGAGCCACCGCCCACGACCTCAACGGCTGACCTACGCGATTTGAAGATTCTGGTCGTCGATGACGAAGCGGATATGTGCAACTTGATGGAGACGATTTTGGAAGCCTATGGCATAGAGGTTAAAGTTGCTGCCTCCGGAATGGCAGCGTTAACGATTCTGGAACAATGGAAGCCAGATTTACTCATTAGTGATATTGGGATGCCGGAGATGGATGGCTATATGTTGATGCGCCAGATCCGACGCTTGGAGGCTGTGCAACGCGAATCTTTGTCAGCAGAACACCCTGGAAGAAATCGTGCGATCGCAAAACAAGCTGACCTGCCTGCGATCGCACTGACTGCTTATGCTGGAGAATTCAATCAACACCAGGCATTCAGTGCCGGATTCCAACTACACCTTGCCAAACCGATAGAGCCAGAGCGATTAGTGAATGCGATCGCATCCCTGGTTAAAACTCGCCAGAATTGCTCCTGACCTAGTGGAAGCCAGCACTATCACATCAGAAATCTGACGACTCGCTGGCTGTGAAATTATCGAGTAGACCTTGAGGGTATCGAATTTCTGTCTGCGTTCATCTCGAACTCATTGATTCGCCATTATCGACCAAAACAGTAACAGCCGCCGCGCTTGATTTTGCTCGCTCTCTAGCTTGCTCCACCGTATTGCCGAGCGCCAAAGCAACTCCCATCCGACGATTCCGATAAGCCCGAGGCTTGCCAAACAGACGAACTTTACTCGTCGGGATCTGCAATGCTTCACTGATTCCCGTAAATCGGGGATTGTCGCCTGCCACATCGGCGAGAATCACAGCCGAGGCTCCGGGTTGAATGAGGGTAATTTCATCGATCGGAAGCCCAGTGATTGCCCGCACATGCAACTCAAATTCAGACATATTCTGACTAATCAACGTCACCATTCCAGTATCGTGAGGACGAGGACTCACTTCACTGAAGTAAACCGTTTGCTCGGTGTCGCTAGCTCCCTGAATAAACAGTTCAACGCCAAAGAGACCCCATCCTCCAAGCGCTGTCGTAATCTTTTCCGCAATCTCTTGGCACCGTTCTAGCGTCTGGGGATGCAGAGCGCAGGGTTGCCAGGATTCTCGATAGTCGCCACTGACTTGAATATGTCCAATGGGTGGACAAAAGTGTGTCCCCGAAGCAGAGCGAACTGTTAGTAAAGTAATCTCAGTGTCAAAGGAGATAAATCCTTCAATAATCACGCGCCCGCCCTTGGTGCGTCCCCCGGCTTGGGCATATTCCCAGGCAGAGTTTACGTCTGCCTCAGTACGAACGGTACTCTGACCTTTTCCGGAGGAACTCATGACAGGTTTGACGACACAAGGGAATCCCACCTCTGCGATCGCTTGCTGATATTCCGCTTCTGTCTCAGCAAAACGGTAGGGTGAGGTTTTCAGTCCTAACTCTTCGGCAGCGAGCCGTCGAATTCCCTCTCGATTCATCGTCAGCTGAGTTGCCTTTGCGGTGGGAATGACTTTCCAGCCTTCCTGTTCCAGTTCAACCAGGGTAGCCGTCGCGATCGCTTCGACTTCCGGCACAATCAGTCCCGGTTTTTCCTGCTCCACAATTTGCCGCACTTGTGCTCCATCCAGCATATTGATCACATGCGATCGATGGGCGACCTGCATTGCAGGTGCATTCGCATAGCTATCAACTGCAATGATTTCCAAGCCCAGACGCATCGCTTCAATGGCAACTTCTTTGCCCAGTTCGCCAGAGCCAAGTAAGAGAAGCCGTTGAGCAGTGGAAGTCAGGGACGTACCCCAGAGTGTCAGATCAACCATGATGAAAAACGAAAGAAGGTTTAATTTCCTTTCATTATCTGATGTAGAGGAGGGAAGTTAACTTTCAGATCACTCGCATCAGAATGCTTAAGATCCCGGATGAGTTTTATAGAAGCAGCAAAAAATAGAGGGCAATTAAGATGTGAGATGGAACTCACCTATCCGAATGAGGAGCGAGCCAATGACAGTTACCGACGATATGATTCCGCAGCAGTTCTATCATGGCACACGAGCTAACCTGAAGCCGGGAGACCTAATCGAACCGGGCTACAACTCAAACTACGGTCAGAGGAAGAAGGCGAGCTACGTTTACTTGACTGCCACTCTAGATGCAGCCATTTGGGGAGCAGAACTGGCAGTTGGCGAAGCGCCCGGTAGAATTTACATCGTGGAACCAACTGGCTCAATTATGGATGATCCCAATCTGACAGACAAAAAATACCCAGGAAATCCCACGAAATCCTACCGCTCACGGGAGCCACTGTGGGTGACGGGCGAGGTTACAGATTGGCAGGGGCACTCTCCCGAAGCGCTCAAGACCATGAAAGACAATCTTGAGCGACTGAAGCAACTTGGGATTGAGGCGATCGACGACTGACACGGATGTACATCCGATGAATGATTTCACTTAACCGGATGTAATTAACTGCTGCAAGACGCGATCGAGATCCAAAGCCATCGGTAGCTGCAAGCGAAATAAATCTTCTAGCACATGATGAAACTCGGTCACATCTTTCAAGACCCGCCGCTCGGTTTGCCCGTTGAGATAATGAGTTGTGAGTTGATTGTTCAGCAAGCTGTAGCGACAATCAGTATCTGGGCGAGCTGCCATTAACCCTGTGACAAACCGCGAGTTTGGATGAGTGGAAACATACCAGTTACTCACTTCGTAATCTGACAAGTATTGTTCTTGTAAATCAAATCGATACAATGGTTTCCACTCGCCATTCAACTTGGCTTGCAGGATGTAAGTCTGCTCAGTAGCAATGACCCGAAATGGCTCGTGTGGCGTTTTTTGCTCGATGTCTGGTGTGAGTGAGAGTGGAGCGGTTTGGGTAATGCCACCAAACCCCACATCTGCTAGATAGGGCTTGCCGTCAATTTCGACGTGCAGCAGCATATGACTGCGGGGCGTAGTTGCGCCTTCTGGAAGATTCCATAGCACCCGTGCTGCTAAGTTCTTCACTTGAAAGCCCAAAGCAATCAGCACCGATCGCAGTAATAAGTTCTGCTCAAAACAATAGCCACCCCGTCGATCGTGAATCAGCTTTTTCTCTAAGGATTGGAGATCTAAAAGAACAGGTTGCTTGAGCAAGGGAGTCAGGTTCTCAAATGCGATCGTTGTTGCATGATGCAAGTGAATCGCTTGCAATGTTTCAAGCGTGGGAGATGCGCTGCCTCCATACCCGATTCGCTGGAAATAGGCATCTAGATTCATGGTTTCTGACAAAGATTCCACTTTCGTATCCTACAACTGACACCACTTCTATCATGTCATAGCTCTAGCAAATGGGAGTGATTCCTGAAACAACAGTTAGACCCTGACTCACGCAGACATTACTAACATAGCCGTAGTTATGCTGTACCTTTTGTTGTTGACGCTCATCGCTATTCAGACTGTGGAACCGGATATTGATCAAATCGCTGCATCAATTCTAGAAGTTCTTCTTGGCTCGGTTGTCGTCCATCTTTGGTTAATTCTGCCAAACCCTCAAAATATTGTTCACGAGAATCAGCAGGACAAAACAAGATTAATAGCGTTGCCTGAGTCTGCCCCACGTTAGCGAATCCATGCGGTGTATTTTCAGGGACGAGGATAAAAGCTTTGGGTTCAGCAATGATATGACGTTCACCTACAAGCAGTTCGACTTCACCTTCCACAACGTAAAACATCTCAGTCAGTTCTTTGTGAATATGCGGACTGGCTCCATTCGCTCCCGCTTCCATCACAAACTCGAACAGTCCAAAATGCCCATGCGTTTCTTGCCCAGTCGCTTTAAATGTACAGGTGCTAGTGCGAATTTGGACAGAGCGCCCTTCTCCAGGTTGCAGAATTAATGGAAGTGACATCAGTTTCTCCGAGAACTAGGGTTGGAAGATAACCACGATCGCGATGCAAGCGAAGTCGTCTCTTCTACTGTTTCTCGCTTGGGGTGCTTCAGGGTTAACAGACGATGCAACACTGACTCAACGATTGCGGTACTTTTGACTTTGTGATTTCATTTAGCCGACTCTAATTTTGATTTTATCGAAGCTTTTGGAATCCTGTGCTTTCACATTGAAGTTTTAATTCCTCTATTTGATGCAAGAAGCTATGACACGCTGTTACCCGTTTCAAAAATGGATACTAAGCTCAGTTGTATTGAGTTTAATCGCCGGAACAACAATCGCTTGCGAAACAAAATCATCCACAATTGAAAACTCTCCCGAAAACTCTCCGACACCTGCTGCACAGGTTGCTTCAGCAGGTGTTTATCGCAACGATCGTTTAGGATTCGAGTTTCGCTATCCTGAAAAGAATTTTGTTGTTGACCCACAAACCAAAGTTCCACCCACTGAAGAATTGACGATCGCGACAATTGAAATCTGGACTCAGCAACAGTATCAAAAACTCAAAGCGGGTGCTTATGAAGGTGGAACAGAATACCCTGCAAATGTCCAAGTCGCAGTTTATCAGAATCCAAAACAGCTAGACTTGCAAAATTGGGTAGCGCAAAACAATCGATTCTCAGCCCCGAAACAATTTAAACCGACGACGATCGCAGGACGATCAGGAATGGCTTTTCAGTCGAGTGGGCTGTATGAACATGAGCATATTGCCTTTCGATCGGCAGATCGTGAGATTACTCTGATCACATTGGCTAAAATAGGCGACAGCAATAATGATTCAGCTTACCAAACGGCATTTGATCAAATCATCCGCTCATTTAAGAAGATTTAGCATTTTGCTCTGGTAGCTTTACTTCTCAAGAAGAACTCAAATGAGTTCTTTAAAAGCAAAGTCCGCCTGATGCGGACTCGCCTGCTATTGGGATTTGATTTGGAAGCGCAGGTCGGTTTATTGCTTTGGCTTGGTTTGTCGATCGCTGAGCAATTGAATTGCAAAAATCGAGATCGCAATCAGCCCAAACGAGAACAATGTAGTGAGTGTTCCTAGCGCATAGAGTGCCGGGGAGGTCACATTTGTGGTCATCCCAAAGATTTCGAGCGGGAGCGTATTCGTTTCTCCAGAGATCAGCGAAGTTCGAGTAAATTCATCATAGGACAGAGTAAATCCAAGGAGTCCAACCCCGATCACGCTTGAAGCAATCAATGGGAAAACGACTTGCCAAAAAGTAGTCATCTCACTTGCACCCAGATCACGTGCCGCTTCTTCGTAAGCTGGGTTAAATCGCCCAAAGATTCCTAACATAATCAAGAAAGCAAACGGTAAACTCCAAGTGAGATGTCCCCCTAATGCAGAGGTGTACCAGTCGTTACTTAAATCTAGCAAGCTAAAGACAATGCCAATTCCGAGTGAGATGAGAATGCTCGGAACAATTAAGCTAGAGATTGCTAAATAAAACAGTGCCGTTGAGCCTTTGAAGCGATCGCGAAATGCTAGTCCCGACATCACACTAATCGTGACCGTGATGATTGAAACGAGCAAGCCCAAAAAGAGCGATCGCCAAAATGCGTCAACAAAGTTTCCGACTCGTTGTTGCTGAAACACTTGTCCTAACCAATAAAAGCTAAACCCTTTCATTGGGAAGGTGAGTGAGCCTTCAGGACCTTGAAGCGAGAGGATAAAAACGGCGAACATTGGACCATAAAGGAACAACACAAATAATCCAAAAAATCCAGCCAGAAGATAGTATGAGAATGGTTTTTTAGCAGTTTGCATCACTAAAGCTCCTTACGAATATCGACAACGCGCAGAATGGCAAAGACGAGCATCAGAGTCACGATGAGCAATACGACTGCATTCGCTGCTGCTAATGGATATTGCAAACTTCCAATCTGGTTTTTGATCAGATTCCCAACCGATGCAACCTGTCCACCTCCCATCAATCGCACGGTTGCAAATTCTCCCATCACCAAGGTGACGATGAAAATTGTCCCGATCGCAATTCCCGGTGCACTCAACGGCAAAATAATTTCTTTCTGAATTTGAAACGGCGACGCGCCTAAATCTTCTGCCGCAGCAACAAGTGAGCGATCAATTCGCATCATGCTATTAAACACAGGCGCAACCATAAACAGAGCATAGAGATGTACCATTGCTAGTACGACTGAGAAGTCTGAGAACAGGAGCTTTTCAAGCGGTTGATCAATCACATGTAAGGCAAGAAGAGACTTGTTGACCAGTCCTTCTCTTCCAAGGAAAGGAATCCACGAAATCATCCGAATAATGTTCGAGGTGAGAAACGGAACTGTACACACCAAAAACCAAATCGTTTGCCATTTGGTGCTTTTAATATGAAATGACAGAAAATAAGCAACGGGATAGCAAATCAGCAGACAAATCGCCCAAACCAATGCCGCAAACTTAAATGTGTTCAGATAAGTTGCGATGGTCGTACTTGAGAAAATGCTGAGATAGTTACTTAACGTAAAAGCTGGAGTCATGGCATAGCCGTTGAACTCCCAAAAACTAACAATCACGATCGCCGCGATCGGCAACACCAGAAATGCCAGCAATACCAGCGTTTGAGGGGCTGCTAATAAATAAGGGCGAGTTGTATTCCAAGTTCGCATCAGTGAGCCTCTATGTAACAACAAGCTTAAATAAGCAATCAGAATATTTTTAAGAAATAGAGGCAATCCTAGCGATGATTGCAGTCTTGCCTCTAAAGTCATGGTGTGAGAGAAACGATTAGAAATTGAAGGTCGTCCGCAGAACTCCTAGATAAACAGTGTCGTTGGCGCTGTTGTGTTCTGGATTGGTAATCACAATTAGTCCCGGTGTGATGCCAATCTTGTCGTTCAGCATATATCGATAGAACGCTTCAATTTGAATCGAGGTATTCGGATCTCGGAAGCCTTGCACATCATTCGAGGTTGCTTTGGACGGCATCCCCACAATCAAGCCTCCTAAATTCCCCTTCTTACCCAAATCTGGGAATGCCAGTGCCACTGCCCACGCTTGAATGGTTGCATCGGCTCCATCTGTCACGCCACTTTTGGAGCTTGCATTTGCCCGATAGTACCAGCCATTGATGCTGAACGTTGGACTAAACCGATACTCTGCTTGAACCCCAAAACCATTCGTCACTACCGGAGTCGCTCCAAATGGGAAAGCAGCATTTTTACTGCCAAAGAATCCCCCTGGAGGCGCATTCCCTGTACCGTCGTCGTAAGCATTCAGATAAGTTAGCGCGATCGCAAATTTATCATTGGGTCGGAAGGTGACTTGACCCAGTGCGCCATAGGGTCCGTTGAACAATCCACCTCCGCTCGAAGGATTGTTTGCAGTCGGATTTCCTGCTAAGTAACCCCCTCCAATGTTGATCGTGTCAGTGATGTTGTAATTGAAGCCGACTCCGGTTACGCCACTGGGGAAGTAGATTGGACTCCGCAAGCTAAACCCAGTCAGAACCGTATCATAGTCTCCGTCGAGCGGGTGTAATGTCGGAACAAATAAATCTAAGAATCCAAATGCTTCAATGAATGCTGTTCCACGATCGCCTAAGGGAAACCGATACTCAAGCTGGTTAATCACAACCTGATTGCCTCGGGTTTCCTGAAACGATAGCTTTGCAGAATCGGTTCCGGTTGCAAGAGCAAGATTCGGTGTATTTCCGGCTTGTAGACGGGTAATGAGCTTATCTCGTCCGGTAAAGCTGGTCGTCAGCACTAGTCGAACGCGATTGGAAAAGATGATATTGTCATCGATCGGCACACGTGGTTGCGCGGGAACAACTCCGGGTGCGCCTGCTTGTCCAGGCGGATTCGGTGAAAGTCCTGCACTCGAACTCACCGCTTTATCTGATCCAAATGCACCAGCAACCCCAAAGACTACATTTCCAATCAATTTTGTCGTCGTTGAGAATTGCTGTTTCTCGATCGTTGAGGTTCGCGCTTCCAGTGAATCTACGCGACCTCGGAGCGTTGCGAGTTCAGCCGCAAATTGTTCTTGCAGCTTTTGCAGTGTTGCAAGGTCTTCTTTCTTGACTAAGTCGGCAGTTGAAGCCGCAATCAGTTCATTGACGCGATCGAGACAAGCATTCAGACCTGCTGCAAATTCATAGCGCGTGAGTGCACGATTGCCGCGATAGGTACGGTCGGGATACCCTGCAATACAGCCATACCGCTCAACGAGGGATTGCAAGGCTTGAAACGCCCAATCCGTGGGTCTGACATCAGAAAGCTGTGAAACCGATGTGACTTGCCCGAAACTCTGATTCGTAGAGTCAGCTAAATCGCTGACTTTCGTGAGATCTTTGGTGAGATCTTTCGTAAGATTTTCGCTTTGGACAGCCTGAGAACCTTCTTGAGCTGTTGCAACTTGATTGAGTAACGCGATCGAGAAAAAGACAGCAAAACCCTGTCCCAGCCCATGTCTGAGAAAATTAAACATCAATAAAACTCCTCACAGAATCAATAATGCTCAATCGCCAAGTGTAATCAAACGCTGATTAGACCTCGCGAATTAGAACAACTTAAGCAGCGACAAACTCATTCCACTTCTGCACCAGATAAGTCTGCTCTTTCATGACTGAATTCCAGCAAACAATGTTAGAGAAGCGATCTTTGAATGAGCCACCGTCGCGAATTGCACCTTTTGAGTCGATCTTTTTGCCGAACGGATCAACAATGTCGATCGCAGCGGGTTTACCTTCATACCAATAGTCCCACTCCTCTGCTTTCATAAATTTCCGCGCAGTTTCAGGAGCAGCACTGTAGTAACCTTGACGACCCAAGAACGCACCCACCCAGCCATCGAGCATCCAGTTCAGGTACTCGTAAGCCGCATCGAGCGCGATGCCGGATAGATTGCGAGACAACCCGATTCCGCCACCCCAACCGCGATAGCCTTCTTTCAACGGCGCATAAGTACACTGAATCCCTTTCGCTTTCACGGCTGTAACTGCAGGCGACCACATCGATTGCAGGGCAACTTCTCCCGAAGACATCAAATTCACCGATTCATCGAACGTTTTCCAGAACGCGCGAAACTGTCCGTCTTTCTTCAGCTTCACGAGCATCTGGGCAACCTTATCGAGTTCCTCTTTGGTCATGTTGCCTTTATCGCCAAACTTCATCATGCCAGCAGCTTCGAGTACCATTGCTGCATCCATAATCCCGATCGAGGGAATGTCTAACAGCGCCGTTTTACCCTTAAACTTGCTATCGAGTAGTTCTGCCCAAGATTCGATCTTCTTGCCCGTGAGATCAGGACGATAGCCAAGCGTATCTGCATTGTATTGGAATGGAATCAGAGTTGCCCAATCTGTTGGAGTCGTTGAAAATTCCTTGGAGTCTTTGTCTTTGACATACATGACCTTAAATGGCGCAGTTCCTTGAGAGTCATTCACGCGTGAACTGCTATCGAACTTGCCCGTTGTGAAGTAAGGCACAATCTTATCCCAGTTTTTGATGCGCTTCACTTCGATCGGCTGTAAGTTTCCAGACGGAAACACCAAAGGAAGACTGAAATACTCGCCGTCGAACATATCATACTGTTTCGGCTGAGTAATCGCGATTTGATTGTTTTCCTCAGTGCTGAGCGCACGTAATTGCAGCTTGAATCCTAACTCTTGCTCTGCTTTTTCTTTGATGTCGTTGATTTGGGCTGCACCTGTTCCAATCATGCGCAGCGTTACATCTTTGATCGAATTGGTAATGACAGTAGGACCGCTACTTGCTGATTGCCTTTTACAGCTTGTGGCTGCAAGCAATGCACCTGCTGCTAATCCTGAACGAATTACAGTTCGCCGACTCATCTTCGTCATAGTTGATAGCACTCAAATTGTAAATGTTGAAAAAAGTAAGCTTAAGGTCGAAAAGCTAGGAGGCACACAGTGTTAATGAGCCAGAAACACACAGTTGTCGGCTGACCAACGGAGCGTGACCAGTTGCCCCTCTGCGTATGTCTCATTGTTCCAATCTTCAGTTCGGACTTTGTAAAGCAATTCCTGTCCTGTTGCTTCTGCCATCAATGAAATGCGCGTGACGTATCCGGTCATCTCGATTCCAGTGATTCGGGCTGAAACTCGGTTTGCGTAAGGAGTTGGAGCAGATGAGGTAGAGGATTCGATCGACATTAAATCCGGACGCACTGAGCAAGCTGCCATCTGTCCTGGTTGGACGCAATAGCCTTTTGCCATCAATGATCCTAGTCCTTCGATTTCCAGTTCCACGAGATCCGTACCGTCGGTGTCCGGAGCACATTGAATGACTTTGCCCGTAAAGATGTTATTGTCGCCCATGAACTTTGCGACAAACTGTGAGGCAGGAGTGCTAAAGATCTCTTGCGGTGCTGCGACTTGATCGAGTTTTCCGTGGTTCATTACGACCACGCTATCTGAAAGCGCAAATGCTTCTTCAACATGGTGCGTCACTTGAATAAAAGTGAGTCCGAACTGCTTTTGAATGTTACGCAACTCGGTTCGCATCTTCACGCGCAGGTTTTCATCGAGCGCGCTCAGCGGCTCATCTAACATCAAGACTTGGGGACGAGTCACTAAGGCTCGAGCCAGTGCAATTCGCTGTTGTTGACCGCCGCTGAGTTGAGTCGGTTTACGATCGCTAGTATGACTCAGCCCGACCATTTCTAAGATTTCTCCGACTCGCGCTCGTCGCTCTGCTTCCGGAACATTCTGCATTTTTAGCCCAAAGTCCACATTCTGCCAAATGGTCTTATGTGGAAACAGCGCATAGCTTTGGAACATCATCGACGTACTGCGTTTTGCCGCAGGAATGTCGTTGACTCGTCGATCGCCAATAAAAATCTCGCCGCTCGAAATCTCCTCGTGACCTGCAATCATGCGAAGTACCGTAGTTTTGCCGCAGCCACTTGGTCCGAGCAAACAGCAATACTTTCCAGCAGGAATGTCCAGTGTAATGTTTTCGACAGCAGTAACACTGCCATACTTTTTCGTGACGTTGCGAAGCCCGACACCTGCGGCAACACTCGCTAACGCTTGTTGAATACCATTTCCAGTCAGTTGAGTGGCGTTCTGTGCCCCGGAGACACGCCCAGAGTTCACGGTCATGATTTTCCCCTGTGTCGGTGGTGTGAATTGCGATATTTTCAGCGGGTTAGTTCGGCAAATTAGCTCAATCGTGAAAGCTCAGTCAGTTCTGCTCAGAATTGCAAGACATTGCATCGAATCTGTTCTACAACCCATGCAAACTGATAAGTTGCAAAAATTGTATACGATTCTTGTAACCAATTTGCTGATGCAAAAAAGTGTTGACGGATACGCTTGAATCGATTTTTTTGGCTTTTTCGCTACAATTTTCAATTAACTTTAGATTCTCCGATCTTGAACTGGGATAGGGATCAAGACCTTAATAAAGCGTCAAGAAAGCGCAGATTTTTCAAAAGTTGTATACACTTATTGAGGACTTATGCGGTTGGCATGTTACAACTGGATGGAATAGTATTAAAAATCGCAATGGTGCAAAATACTCTTCTACGTCCGCAGAGCTTGTAGATTGGAGTTTAGAACGATTCACTTCTCGATTGAAGCATCCCACAATTGTACATTTCTGCTCTGAAAACTTCTTATGCGTACTGCTCCATTGCCCGCTGGCTCCAAACCCAAGCCGACCGAAGAACTAATCTACACTGAGCTTTTCGACTCGATTTTAGAGCGCCGCTTGCCACCGGATACCAAGCTGGGAGAAAACCTCTTGGCAGAGCATTACGGTGTGAGCCGCACTATTATTCGGCAAGTTTTGATGCGGTTGGCACATGATCAGTTAGTCAAGTTGGAGCCGCATCGTGGGGCATTTGTAGCGAGTTTGACACTCGATCAGGCAAAACAAATTTATGAAGCTTGGCGACTGACTGAAGCGGCGATCGTTCGTGATGTGACCCGCAACATTACCCGTAAACAGGTCGCTGCACTTCGATCTCTGGTGAAAGAAGAACGCATCGCATGTGAACAGAGAGATGTGCCGCGATTAAGTCGATTGTCTGCTCAGTTTCACATCCAACTTGCAGATCTTTGCCAAAACAAGTATCTCGCTCGCTTTCTCAAAGAACTGATCCCGCAAACTTCCCTGGCATTTTTTTACGAAGTCCAGGGTATGCCGATCTGCACCAAAGATGAACACAGCGAGATTTTAGATCAGATTGCATCAGGGGATGAAGAAGCGGCTGTTCATGCTGCGATGCGTCATCTCGACGGAATTGAATCCGCACTGAATGCGCGGGCATCGCTGAATGGCAATGCGAGCCTAGTCGATCTTTTGAAATCACGATCGCCCTCTCTACGCTGAACTATTTGTTATTAGACGATGACATCACATCAGATTTTGACTGTTTGACCCAAGAATGAATCGTGGTGTGGCGAATGCCTGTCAATCGCTCGATTTCGCGCAGTTTTAAGCCGAGGTGGTACATTCTCAAGCAGATTTGTTTCACCTCGTCTGAGTAGCCACGCCGCGTGTGAACCGTAATGAATTGCCGATCGCAGTCCTTACATCGATAGTTCTGTTTGCCCTGCCGATGCCCATTCTTTCGGATCATGCTAGACCCACAATACGGACAGTTCATAATTATTGTATACAAAAGCTGTATGAAATCTTGTATACAATAATTAGGTAAACAATTCAAGATTTTGTCGCTAAGATTTAGATACGGCAACAGCGAAAAAGCTGATGGAACTCAGAGCCGACAAATTTATGAAAATTAAAGTAATCAACCCGAACACCAGTGCGAGTATGACTGAGCAAATTGGTGCAACAGCGCGGAGCATTGCCAGTCGAGAAACAGAAATCGTGGCGGTCAATCCAGACATGGGACCTGTTTCGATCGAAGGGTTTTACGATGAGGCTTTGAGTGTGATCGGTGTCTTAGATGAAATTCGCAAGGGTGAAGCCCAGGGGACAGATGGTTATGTGATTGCTTGTTTTGGTGATCCTGGATTGTATGCAGCGCGTGAACTGGCACGAGGTCCTGTGATTGGGATCGCAGAGGCTGCAATGCGTACCGCAGTCTTGCTCTCTTCAGAATTCTCGATTGTGACTACGTTGGCTCGGACTCGAATCATTGCTCAGCATTTAGTCGATCGATATGGAATGAATCAATTTTGTCGGAACATTCGATCGATCGATCTTCCGGTATTGAGCATTGAGACAGATACAAAAGCACAGACTGCAATTTTAGAAGAGTGTTATCGAGCCATTAAGGTGGATCAAGTCGGTGCGATCGTCTTAGGGTGTGGTGGAATGGCGCATCTTGCAGTTCAACTGACTCAGGAACTCAATGTTCCGGTTATCGATGGAGTGAGCGCTGCGGTGAAATTGGCTGAAGCAGTGATCTCGCTCAAGCTCAAAACGAGCAAAGCTGGAAGCTACGCATTCCCGATCGCGAAACCTTATACAGGAATTTTTCAATCTTTCTCCTCGTCGGAAAATCCATAGGAGAACAGTTTAGAATCGTGAATCAGAATAGTTCACAGCCTTGCAGATGAAAGTTTCGCCTACACAAACGAAATCCGTCGATCAATATTTGACCAACCTGTACAAACAGTTTTTCAACGCTTATTTTTGGCGTAAGGGATTTAATTGCTTGAGTTGCTGGGATTGTTCTTTTAACCGAATTGCTAAGCGATCGCACACCAACTCACATAGTTCAAAAATTAGCGGATCAGTGATTTCGTAGTAAACGCTCACGCCTTGGGGCTGCCGAGAGACAAGACCTGCTTGCGCTAGAATCTTCAGATGTTTCGACACATTGGCTTGCCCTAATCCCGTTTCGTCAATAATCTCGCTTACATTCTTAGCTCCCGATCTCAGGCTACACAAAACTTGAAGCCGACTCGTCTCGGACAATACTTTAAAGTAATCTGCTACAGGAGCTAATGCTGTAGGAGAAGCTTGCAACTTCGATCGACTCGCCATATCAATTCTTAATCTATTACCGTATGACAATATTATAGGATAAAGAATCTCAAGTTTTGGAAAGTCAGCAGACCTTAAGTGAAATCGAACATTGCTAGGCATTGCTATCTTGTCAAACAGATGAGCGAAGCTCTCAAAATTAATCTGTTCAAAATTAATCTGTTCAAACAAGAGCGTCATAATTTTTTCGCTTAGATTGAGTGCGCTCTCTTCGATCCAAGGGGACAACCTGTTTTCTGCTGAGAGGCAGAAGCAAAAGGGATTAAATGCCTAATTTCAGTGTGCTTTGATAAATCTTAAATTTCCGCCAATACATTCTTGCTTTTATACTACTAATTCGTTATATAATGAATTCACGAGATTTAATGACTTCTTCCTGAACAATCTCAGCGATCGAGAGTAAGCCTGCTCCTAGTTTGCACTGCTCAGATTCTGCTTGAGATAGATGTGCACGTGAAAAAAGCGTTCTTTGTAAACGAGACGCTCATTTGGAGAATTGACTATGAACCTTTTTGGCACTCATCCTTCTCAAACCCTTGATGCCCAAACCTTGAAACAACAGCTTGATCAAGACACCGTTATCCTCGTTGATGTTCGTGAACCCCTTGAATATCACAAAGAACATATTCCCGGTGCAATTCTTGTGCCCTTGTCCCGATTCAATGCTCAACTCATTCCTCAAACGGCTAAGCGGGTTGTGCTTTATTGTCGTTCGGGTCATCGCTCTGCGATCGCTGCTCGGAAGTTACTGAAGGCAGGTTTTTTGGATGTCATTCAACTCGAGCATGGAATCGGTGCTTGGAGACAATTCGGATATCCGCTCGAAGTTGGAAAGGGAGCATAATGATGATTTGGATCATTGGACATCTTCTCGCTGTTGGTATTGGACTCAGCTTGGGCTTGATTGGCGGGGGTGGCTCGGTGCTAGCGCTGCCTATTCTGGTCTATGTAATGGGTGTTGCGCCGAAATCCGCGATCGCGATGACGTTAGTGATTGTCGGGACAGTCAGCTTACTCGGTGTGATTCCGCATTGGAAAGCTGGAAACGTCAGCCTTAAGACCGCTTTGGTGTTTGGTGGAGCAACGATGATTGGGGCATTTGTGGGAGCGAAAATTGCCGCGCTGCCCTTTGTATCTGGAACCTTTCAAATGCTTTTGTTTGCGGTGATGATGGTGCTGGCAGCAGGATTTATGATTCAGAAGAGTGCTAAACGCACTCGAGCGAGCGAATTGGACTTTTATCCAAAGCCTGTCTGCAAGTACTGTTGGCTCTGGCTGTTGACCGAAGGAATTGGCGTTGGAGTCTTGACTGGACTGGTGGGAGTTGGAGGCGGATTTGCGATCGTGCCTGCGTTGGTGCTGCTTGGTCGCATCCCGATGAAGCAAGCGATCGGAACTTCACTGCTCGTGATTGTCTTAAACTCGGTCGCCGGATTTCTCGGCTATCTGGGGCAAGTGCCGTTGGATTGGGAATTGATGGGATCGTTTATTGTGGCAGCGAGCCTCGGCACAATTCCTGGCGCATATCTCGCCCGATTTGTGCCAGCGCGACGATTACAACAGACGTTTGGCTATTTTCTGTTAGCCGTCGCAGCCTTTGTTCTTGCGCAAAATCGTCATAGCTTCAAACTCTCTCAATCTCATAATAGCGTTCACGCACAAGTCGTTCAACAATCAAGTAGACAATTATGACTTTACTGTATTACTATATAGTAAGATAATGAATCAAAAGTCTTTTGTTTGGAGTTTACTCTCATGCTATTCCGACAACTCTTTGATGCAGAAACGAGTACTTACACATATCTGATTGCTGATCTAACCACAAAAGAAGCAGTTCTTGTCGATCCGGTTCTCGAACAAGTGGAACGCGATCGCCAGATCCTCAATGAATTAGGCTTGACGCTGAAATTCTGTCTCGAAACGCATATTCACGCGGATCACATCACAGGAACCGCAAAACTCCGAGAAGCAACAGGCTGTTGCGGAATTGTGCCTGAAAATGCCCATGCCGCTTGTGCCGATCGCAAAATTCGAGATCGCGAAGTTTTGGAAGTCGGCAGTGTCCAAATTGAAGCGATCGCAACCCCAGGACATACAGACAGCCATATGGCATATCTAGTGAATGGGACTCATTTGCTCACTGGAGATGCGTTGTTTATTCGCGGTAGTGGACGGACTGATTTTCAAAGCGGCGACGCTGGAACCTTGTACGATTCTGTGACAGAACGCTTGTTCACTCTACCAGAAGCAACGCTTGTTTATCCTGGACATGACTATCGAGGACACACAGTTTCTACGATCGCTGAAGAGAAACAATGGAATCCCCGATTCAGCGGACGCAGCCGCAATGACTTTATTGAATTGATGAACAGCCTCAATTTGCCCAATCCGAAAAAGATGATGGAAGCCGTCCCTGCAAACGAACGCTGCGGCAACTTGATCACAGTTTAGTTTACACAATGATTCACAGAAGAGATACCATGACGATGATGCGATTGAAAGAATTAAAGACGATCGATGCTCAAACTTTGAAACAAGCCATCGACCAAGATACAGTCACGCTGATTGATGTGCGAGAACCCGGAGAGTACGCTGGAGAACATATTCTTGGCGCAACACTTGTTTCGCTTTCTCGCTTTGATCCAGCTAGCATTCCACAGCAGCAAGATAAAAACATTGTCTTGTATTGTCGATCGGGAAATCGATCCGCGATCGCTGCTCAAAAACTATTGGATGTAGGTTTCGAGGACGTCACTCATCTTGCTGATGGACTCGTTGCTTGGAAAGAGACGGGCTATCCGACTCAAATCGATCGCGCAGCACCCATTAGTCTGATGCGCCAAGTACAGATTGTGGCTGGATCAGGTGTGGTACTTGGTACACTCTTAGGTGCATTTGTGTCTCCTTGGTTTTTGCTGTTGAGCGGTTTTTTTGGTGCAGGACTTGTATTTTCTGGAGTCACAGATACCTGCATGTTAGCGATGATCCTTGCCAAACTCCCGTATAACCAACGTTATCGCGCTAGATTGTAGTAAACAAAGTGAGCACTGCATCATCTCACAACCCTTGCTTGTGCGGATGATAGCAGGCTCACACAAGTTACTTCAAAGTCGTCTAAGTTTGAAGACCTTACCGCTACAAAATTCAGCAAAGGGTAGCTACGTTCCAGGAATAATTGCTGCTGGCAATGATATTCAAGCACTTGTTCTGTAGAACTGTGGCTACTTTTTACTTCAATCGCTAGAATCGCGAGTAGAAGAAAAAGTGCAACTGTTAGTATCTCTTTCGATCATCTCCAGCAGCAATCAGATATATTGAAAGAACAGCATTGAGTGATTGTTTCGCTTCATTTTTCTCAATGACTGAAGAATAAGAATCGCTTCATTTTCTGAATTCAGGAGAAGAAACTATGATTCATCGCCAACCTATTCTCTACAGTCTTGCAGGTCTTCTCGCAGGTGGTGTGATCACCGCTTTGATTCTGCTGACGGCTAGACCCACAGCCCCCTCGAATTCCTCGAATTCTGATCCCGTATCCAATTCAACAAGGAATTCTGCAAATCCCGCTTCTATTCCCGTTAGACCGCGGATGATGGGACAAACCGATCAACACTTCATTGTGATGATGATTCCGCATCATGAGGATGCTGTAGCGATGGCTGACTTAGCATCGAATCGCGCTCAGCATCCTGAACTGAAAGCTCTAGCACGATCGATTAAAACGACCCAAACCCGTGAAATTCAGGAGATGCAAACCTGGTACAAGCAGTGGTATGGCGCAACGGTTCCGCAATGGCAACCAGGAATGGGAATCAAGAGTCCGAGCAACCAGTTGGCTCGATCAGCGGGTTCTCCTGGTTGGGGGATGGGAATGATGGGGCATAGAGGCATGATGGGAATGCGCACAGATTTGGTAGCGCTGCAAAATGCCAAAGACTTCGATCGTACCTTTATCGAAGAGATGATTCCACATCATCAAATGGCAGTCATGATGGCACAAATGGTACTGACGAACTCTCAGCATCCTGAAATTCAGCGTTTGGCGGAATCCATTGTTAAAACTCAAACTGCAGAGATTAACCAGATGCAGCAGTGGTATCAGACTTGGTATCCGTCCCAAACCCAATAGAACGTCTTAAGGACAGACACCCGAGATTCAGCCGATTCTACTCCAACCCTGAACCGGAGAAACACTTCATATGAGTTATTACTTCAGCAAAATGCTCCATACCTCTTTTGATCAAGCCATTGATCAAGTGAATCAAAGTTTGAAGCAGCAAGGATTTGGCGTTCTCACGGAAATCGATGTGCAAAACACGCTGAAAAAGAAACTTGATGTCGAAATGCCAGCCTACAAAATCCTAGGAGCTTGTCATCCATCTTTTGCTTATCAAGCCCTGCAACTCGAAGATAAAGTTGGAACTATGCTGCCTTGTAATGTGGTTGTCCAACAAAAGCCTGAAGGGGTCGAAGTGGCAGCCGTTGATCCGATCGCATCAATGCAAGCGATCGAAAACTCAGATCTACAGGGAATTGCAGAGCAAGTCAGAGCCAAGCTGAAAACCGCGATCGAGACTTTATAAGCTAGGTTTTGTTCTTATGAATCATTCAACGGCTCCACACCCTGAATCGAAGTCTCCTCGGCTTAGTGAGTCAATTTGCCAAATCGTCGATCGATTCTAAGCTCGTGCTTTTGATTATCTTAGTTGCTTTGCGCTTCGGAATGGGTGCAATGGCAGATGTCTCTGTACAAATGCCTGGGAGTCCACCATGATAGCAACATTCCGGCTCAATCAAAGGGATCAATGCGATTTGCTAAAAGTGCAACCGGAATCATTGGCACTGCGGGCAATAAGCAGATGAGCCATTGAGTGAGATTTAAGGGAGCTGTTTTAAATAGAGTATTCATCACACTCCATTGGCTAAAGACAATCTATAACATCACAGCTCCAGCAATTCCATAAAGTATGGCACGGGTATCACCGAATGAAATAGGTTGTTTCCCGCGAAGTTTAGCCATGATCGTCTTGCCTAATTGGCTAATGCTGAGTAAGTAAACAATCCGACCTGCGACAAGTGCTTGGATTGCCATCGTTCGCGCTAGTTCCAGATTTCCAGTACTTTGACGCACCCATTCAAACATCCCGAAGATCAAAATCCAGTTAAAGACGGAGATGACTAAAATTCTGTAGATCAGAGTTTTTGATAGTAAAGGTTCACGCGGATTGCGCGGCGGATGTTGCATAACCCGCTCAGTTTTTGGCTCGAAGGCTAGAGGAACCGTCATCGCGATCGAGTTCACCATATTCAGCCACAAGACTTGCAGCGATAGAATCGGCAAAGCTCTCGCAAATAAGGCACTGATCAAAATCGTCATCGATTCGCCACCATTGACCGGAAGAATAAACGCGATCGCTTTCTTGAGATTCTGATAAACGGTGCGTCCTTCTTCCACAGCAGCTTCGATCGACGCAAAGTTATCATCAGTCAGCAACATATCTGCGGCTTCCCGCGCTACATCCGTTCCCGCGCCCCCCATCGCAATGCCGATGTCTGCTTTTCTCAATGCAGGCGCATCGTTCACGCCGTCTCCCGTCATGGCAACAATTTCACCTTTCGATTGCAAGGCTTCGACGAGCCGAAACTTTTGGGCTGGGGCAACCCGCGCAAAGACAACACTGTTTTCTACAACCTGAGAGAGTTCTCGATCGTCCATGCGTTCGAGTTGCTGTCCATCGATCGCAGCGGCATGACCTGCGTTTTGGAGTCCGATGCGTTGAGCGATCGCTTTCGCAGTCGTAATATGATCGCCCGTGATCATTTTTACTTGGATACCCGCAGACTGGCAGGACTGAACAGCCGCGATCACTTCAGACCGAGGCGGATCGATCATGCCCTGTAAACCTAAGAAAATCAATCCAGAATCAAGGTCATGATGATCGATCGACGACTGAGATTTAGATACAGTTTTCTTCGCAAACGCTAGCACCCGTAAGCCTTCTTGCGCCATTGTTTCGACTTGTTGTTCAATGTGTTGACGATTAAGTGGATGCTTCTCGATTGTATGTTCACACCGTTTGAGAATGGCTTCGACGGAGCCTTTTACATAGATGATGTGCTCAGTTGCAGTCTCATGCAAAGTTGCCATGTATTGAAATTGCGACTCGAACGGAATCGAATCAATGCGAGGCAGGGATTGCGAAATGTGAGCCAGATGAAATCCTGCTTTGTTCGCAGCCGTGATCAATGCGCCTTCGGTCGGATCACCAATCACAAGCCAACGATCGTTCTCTTCCTCTAGATGGGAGTCATTACACGCGAGTCCGGCAGTTAGGCATTCTTGTAAAGCACGTGCATTGGTCACACTCACGATTGCTCCAGTGGAGTCAGTCATCTCGCCGTCGGGACTATAGCCTGTGCCACTGACTGAATAAGTCTGATCGCCTGCATAGATAGCTTGCACCGTCATTTGGTTTTCGGTCAGCGTTCCGGTTTTATCCGAACAAATCACAGTCGCACTTCCAAGGGTTTCTACCGCAGGGAGTTTTCGCACGATCGCGTGTCGCCGCGCCATGCGATTGACCCCGATCGCTAATGTCACGGTTACTACCGCAGGCAATCCTTCGGGAATCGCGCTCACTGCTAACGCTACTGCCGCTTCAAACATTTCCGCTAGTGATTGTCCTTGTCCCACCCCCACAGCTAAGGTCAGTGCTGCCAGTGCGAGAATGATGTAGAGCAAGGTATGGCTAAATTTAGCGAATTTGCGCGTTAGAGGAGTGCTGAGATCCGTTTGTTGATCGAGCGATCGCGAGATCTTGCCGACCTCAGTTTCGTTTGCCGTTGCTACGACAATGCCGCTTCCTTGTCCAAACGTGACAAAACTGCCCGCATACGCCATATTTTGTCGTTCTGCCAGCGGTGTTTGGGGTTGCAGGGGTTCCGTCAGTTTTTCAACCGGAACAGATTCTCCGGTGAGCGCCGATTCATCAATTTGTAAGTTGCGAGTAGTAATCAAGCGCAAATCAGCAGGAACTTTGTCGCCTGAAGCGAGGAGGACTAGATCTCCTGGAACAAGCTCTTGTGAAGGAATACGCTGTTTTTGTCCGCTGCGAATCACCGTTGCTTCTGTGGTGACTGCTTTGGCAAGAGCCGCGATCGCGCCTTCTGCTTTCGACTCCTGCACAAACCCAATGATGGCATTAATGATCGTCACACCCCAAATGACGGCTGCATTCGTCCACGATCCTAAGAATGCTTTAATTGCACCAGCAACAATCAGAATGTAGAGCAACGCTTGATTGAACTGAAGTAGAAATCTTAACCAAGCTGGCTTTCCTGGTTTTACTGTTAGCTCATTCAAGCCATAGCGCTGTTGATTCTGGCTAACCTGAGTAGAAGATAACCCAGCTTTAGGATCGCTCTGAAATTGCGCAATGACTTCTGGAGCCGTTGCTTCATAATGCGAGCGAGACAAAGCTTGAGAGCGTGTATTTGTCGTCATAATAGTAGTGTCACGAGTCAAATTTAAGATGTGATCAGTAACAATAAAAAATCGATCGCGATCTCTCCTCACTCAAGAGTGCAGAAGAATACCGCTCACAACTCTAACGAATTTGTAGAACTTAACCTAGGCAGGCGATTGTTGAGAGCTAGATAGCTGTTGTGGAAGTTGCTCTGTCACAATTTTCAGCAGTTTGGACGGATAAAAGGGCTTCGTAATATAGATTGCATTGAGTTGTGTTGCTAATCTGCGACAACTCTCATCTTCAGCACTTGTACAGATGATAACAGGAAGGCTAGCCGTTAAGTGATTTAATCGAATTTGTTGTAACACTTCTAATCCATTCATTCCAGGCATATCAATGTCTGAAATTACGAGGTCTGGATGCTGTTCTTGAATTTGTGCGAGTCCTGATTGTCCATCTGCTGCACAGACAACTTCATAGCCTTCTGGAATCAATAAACTGCACAATAAATCCTGGCTCAGAACATTATCTTCTAGAACAAGAATCTTGATCATTGTTGAATGATGAACTTAAGGGCAAAAACCCTAATTCTTTGAATCGACCTCAAGAATTAGGGTGCGGTAGGAATCAGAACCAGATGAATCGTCACAACAGCGCTTCGCAGCCTGTTTAAACAGTGCTACTGACTTCATTAGTACCACGGGAGATGTTAGAGAACAGGGGGGATTTCGGGGGGATTTCGGGGGCTTCTCAATCAAGTTGCTTCATACGGTACCCTAAGCCGTGGACAGTTTCGATCAAATCATCAGGTGCGCCGACGTTTCGGAGTTTTTGCCGTAAGGTTCGGATATGAGTTTTTACGGCTTCTTCGGTCGGAGACTCGTCGATCGACCACAATCGATCAATAATTCCCGGTCTACTTAACACTCTGCGACCGTTAGCTAGTAATAGTTCTAACAGCGAATATTCTTTCCGGGTTAATGTCAGGAGTTGCTCTCCATACATCACTTCGTAGGTTGTCGGATCAAGGCACAAGCTCCCCCAACAGAGTTTGGGACGAATTCGGGTACCGCCCCGTCTCAGCAGTGCGCGAATTTGAGCCATCAGTTCTTCGAGGTCAAAGGGCTTTACCATATAGGCATCGGCTCCCGCATCTAGCCCAATGATTTTGTCGGCGATCGTATCGCGTGCAGTTAACATCAAAACCGGAATGGCAGTATTGCGATCGCGTAATTGTTGACACAATCGAATCCCATCGATTTTAGGCAGGGTGACATCTAATAACACCAAATCATAGTCCGATAGCTCAATCCAATGCCAAGCAGATTCGCCGTCTTGGGCGACATCCACGGTATATTGACGGTTGGTTAACGCTTCCGTCAACATCTCTGCGAGTTGAATATCATCTTCTACAATTAGAATTCGCATTAGAGCTTGTAATCAGACTTTGTTAAATTATGCCGTTCTAGTCATAATTTTGTGAATGGTGGCGATTGTAGATGGCTTAAAAGGAGTGCTGATGAAGAAGTCACTCGAAGGACAATGGATTCGATCTGGATTGGGATTCGCCTTTCTCTTAATGGGAGTTGTCAGTTTTGTGTCATACCAAAATGCCACTCAGTTAATGGAAAGCTCTCAGCAGGTGCGACAAACCAATGAAGTCTTACAATCTCTCACTGATATTTCTACAACGTTGACAGAAGCAGAGTCCGAACGCTGGCGTTATCGTTCATTTCAGGCGAGCGAAGATTTAGAGCGGTATCAGATGGCAGTCAAGAGACTGAGTGATCAAGTGGATCAGGTGCAGAATGTTCTCACCACTACGCCCGATCAACGATCGCAGGTTGAAGTTCTAAAACGTCTGATTACTACCCGAATCGCATTGTTACAGCGCTCTCTCAAGGCTCGCTCCGACGCAAACCCGGCTCAAAATCCTCTCTTCGCTGAGCTTAGACAAAATCAGGAGGCGATTCGCCAAGTCATTCACCAACTCCGTACGACTGAAGAAGACCTCTTACAAACTCAAATGCGGCGATCGCAAACAAATCTTCAGGGCAGAATGCTGATTGAAGTGCTAGGAACCGTATTCACGTTTATCGTGTTGTCAGGAGTTTATGCCTTGCTCTATCAACAGATGGTCAAGCGTCAACGCGCAGAAGCGTTACAACAGAGCTTGGCGCAGCAGAAAGAACTGAGTGAGCTAAAGATTCGGTTCTTTTCGATGGTGTCGCATGAGTTTCGCACTCCGCTGAGTTTGATTTTAGGATCAGCCCAACTTTTAGCAGAAAGCTTAAAACCCTTGCATGACCCAATCAAGCTGAAAAACTTAAATCGCATTCATGTCTCGGCTAAAGCGATGACTCAATTGTTGAGCGATATGTTAACGTTAGCACGCGCTGATGCAGGACAATTAGAATTTCATCCCGCTTGGGTGGAGATGCAAACGTTTTGTCTCAATCTGATCGAAGATTCTCAATTGTTCAGTGAATCGCGACGATCGATTAAATTTATTCAACAAGGCAGTACAACTCATGCTTGGGTCGATGAGAAATTGCTCTATTCAATCCTCAGTAACTTGCTCTCAAATGCCATTAAATATTCTCCAATCGACAGTACTATCTATTTCACGTTCAAAGATCAGATTGAACACATGATCTTTGAGATCAAAGATGAAGGGATTGGCATTGGAATCGAGGATCAACAAAAGCTTTACGATCCCTTTAGTCGCGGGAAAAATGCAAGAGGCATTTTAGGCACGGGATTGGGATTAGCGATCGTGAAAAAGTGCCTCGATGTACATCAAGGAACAATTGATGTAGAGAGTACACTAGGCAGTGGATCAACTTTTACGATTCAAATTCCCCACGCTAAGCTGCAAGATTCCGCTTAAGGTAATTCTCTCAATGATCTAAAAGCGCGTTACTAGAAAGGATAAGCTCTGAATTGTATGGAACATCTCATGCTAACAACATTGATTGCAGAGGCAACGATCGAAAGTAACCTCAAACCTTTTTTACTGGTTCTCGCTGTGTCTCTCAGTGTAGCAACTCTCCCTCAGTTCTTTGGCTGGTTTCGCCGAATTCCCTATACGCTGCTGCTGGTGATTGTGGGGCTAGGGTTAGCATTTGTCGATGTTCGCCTCGTCAATCTTTCTCCGGAATTAATTCTCTCGATCTTTTTACCCCCACTTCTGTTTGAAGCAGCATGGAATCTGAGATGGACAGAGCTAAAACAGCAGTGGGTTCCGATCTCGCTGTATGCCATCTTGGGCGTAGTCATTTCCATTCTAGGAGTGGCATTTGGCTTACATTACCTCGTGAGCCTGCCACTTACGACAGCATTGTTAATTGGAGCAAGTTTATCTGCCACTGATCCGGTTTCAGTGATTGCTCTTTTTCGAGAATTGGGAGTAGACAAACGCTTATCTACAGTGATGGAAGGCGAAAGCCTATTCAATGATGGGATGGCAGTCGTTGCCTTTAGTCTGTTAGTTGGATTACCCCTAGGAACTGCAACTTTGTCACTCCAATCGATTCTGGGGCAGTTTTTTGTCGTCGTTGGAGTGGGCGTTGCAGTTGGGACTTTGATTGGATTTAGCATTTCTTATCTCACCCAGCGATTTGATCTACCGCTTGTCGAGCAATCCCTGACACTGGTTTCTGCCTATGCAACTTATCTGATTGCAGAAGATTTAGGTGGCTCTGGTGTAATTGCAGTCGTTGTTGTCGGACTGGTTTTGGGGAACTTTGGGTCACGCATTGGCATGAATCCCCGGACTCGGATTATTGTGACCGAGTTTTGGGAGTTCCTTGCCTTTTTTGTCAATTCGATCGTGTTTTTGCTAATTGGGGATCAGATCCGCTTTGCCATCCTAGACGACAGTTGGAAAACGATCGTTGTCACGATTCTCGGAATGATTTTGGCGCGGGCGATTACAGTGTATGGTTTAGGACGGTTGAGTAATGCCCTCACAACCACAGATATCTCGATGCGAGAGCAAACCTTGTTATGGTGGGGCGGCTTACGGGGATCAGTTGCGATCGCACTTGCCTTGAGCGTTCCGATTGTCTTACCGGAGCGAGAAGAGATCATCGCTGTGGTGTTTGGCGTGGTTCTCTTTACTTTGCTGGTTCAAGGTTTAACAATCAAACCCTTGTTAGAAGTTCTGAAACTGCTCGGCGATCAGCCACTCCGCCAGCAATATGCTGAGGTAATTGCCCGGTTAACTGCGATGAATCGAGTGTTAGATCACCTGCACCAAGTCCAACAACGTCCAGGCATTGAGCCAGAATTCTATTGTTACCAAGAGGCTCTTGTGAAAGGAGAAATCGAGCGACTCAGCCAAGAAGCAGCGCAACTTCAGTCTGAGTATCCGAGTCTAAACGGCTTTGCAAATGACCAACTCCGCGAAGAACTTTTAGCAGTGGAAGCCGAAACTTATGCCGAGCTAGTTCAATCGGGTCAACTCAATCAAGAACTCGCTCCTCTGATGCAACACGCATCTGAAATAGATTCTGTATAAATGTGATGTTTAGGACTTATTCGCTCTACTCTCGTATGATTTCCATATCTTGATTTCAGGGATTACAATCATTGCATTAGATCTCGGCGGGATGTACATTAACTACCGGAGTTAGGGCGATCGCAATTGAGAATTGAGGCGTTTGATTAACCAATAGCTCAGCGCAAGAGCGAAGATCGCAATGCCTAAAGCGATGAGTTCCGAATGACTAAACTTACTGAAATCAAAAATAATAATCTTGCGCGCGATCGCAATCAGCGACGTTGCAATCACGAGTTCTAGTCGAACTGTGTTTTCTTGTAAGTAGACCGTGATATTTTCAAGCAGTTCTAGCGCAATGAGGATATTGAGAAATAATCCAAAAATATCAATTAATGCCCGATTGAAAAATCCGAATGGCTCCTGTAATAAATCTCTAGCTAAAATCAGAATCAAATCCAGTAATGCAACAGATATGACAATCAGTAGAGCGGCTGAAAGCACTTTTGAAACAAATTTTTCAAATCGTCGAATCGACCTCACATAGGTATCATCGGCAAAAAAGGATGAAAGATATTGAATGAACTTCTCCCCTACAGATCTCATAATGATCGCTTCTAATCATCAGCAACAAGAAATCTTGCGCGGAGGGTTTGACTCGCCCTCACTGCACAGAGCATTTCAACGTTAACTCACTGTAACCTTTAAATGAGTGCGTTCCACCGCTTGATTGAAGGTTTTGGTACGATCGCTGAAAAAAGATCACTCGAATATCCCGAACTCACATTAGCTGAGAGTTCGGGTTGAAAGCTATTACTGATACCAATAATTTTTCGGTGAGTAGGAATCTTGAAAACAACAGAAAAAGCAGAGCGAAGCAGAGAGTGCATCTAACTCTGCATCACTAATTTTCTCCGACACTCGCCATTCATCCAGAAACCTCAAAATCAAGGATAAAGCAGCTTGTCGGCGCACAAATTCTTTTCCAGAACCCATTGCTTCTTCAGCAGTTGCATAGACAGCAGAAGAAGTATAAACTCGCATCGGCTTAGGAGTTGGATCGTTCACATAGACCTGCCATCCTCCATCATGAGAAACAGCTTTAACGATGTGGTCTAAATAATAAACCTCGATCATCTTGCCTCCGCTTTTAACCGTAATATCTATGGTTTCTGGTTTTTCCAAGGTCATATCGCCTGAGGACTCTACCAAATAAGCGTTAAGATATCGGAGGGAAATCGGGGGGATGTCGGGGGGAAATGAGCCTAAAAAACTTGCAGTAAATTTGAAGAACGCTCTGTTTTCAAGAGACTGCCCTGTTCAAATACGTAGAATCCACCGTGCAACATTGAGGTAAATTAATACGCCGAATACGTCTACTGCTGTTGTAATGAACGGAGCAGACATCAAGGCGGGGTCAAGTTTGAATGCTTGAAACAAAAACGGTAGACCCGAACCTGCGATCGAGGCAATCAATGAAATCGCAAATAAACTAATCCCGACAGCAAGCGCGACTCCTATATCTCCTTGCAAGAAATAAGCCCACACGGTCACAATCACACCTAACATTGCTCCTAGAATGCTGCCTGCGATCGCTTCTCGTCGAATCACACTCAAGCGGTTCCGGAGTTGATCATTATCAGTGTTCAATCCCCGGATAATCACCGTAGACGATTGTGACCCAACATTACCACCCGTATCAATCAACAATGGAATAAATGCTGCTAGTGCAACCACCCGCTCTAACACATCTTCCTGACTGCGAATCACAGCGCTGGTTGCAGTATTCGTGACTAAAAGAACTAACAACCAGACCACACGTTTTCGGGCAATCGTGAAAAGATTAGCACGAAAATAATCATCACCATCCGATTGCAAGCCGCCTAATGTGTAAATATCTTCCGTCGTTTCCTCTTCTAATACATCTAGAACATCATCGACGGTCACAATTCCTACGAGACGCTGCTCACGATCGACAACGGGAAGTGCAATTAAATCATAGTCCTGAATGATTCGCGCTACCTCTTCTTGATCGGTATTCGTCTCGACCCTGACTACTTCTCGGTTCATAATCTGGCTGATGAGCACTTCCAAATCAGCAGTCAGCAAGTCTCGCAGTGAGAGAATCCCGTTCAAACGCCGACTGATATCAGTGATATAGAGATAGTAGATTGTCTCTGTTGATCGAGCGACTTGGCGAATGCGTTCGAGTGCCTGAGCGACAGTCCAGGACTCCTTGAGGGAGACATACTCTGGGGTCATCATTCGCCCCGCAGTATTAGCTGGATAGCCCAACAGCAGCGCCGTTGCATCGCGTTCTTCAGCACTGAGGTGATAAAAAAGTTGTCGCACCACTTTTGCTGGAAGCTCATCAAACAATCGCACCCGATCATCTGGCGACATCCCATCAACCACTTCTAAAACATCGGGTCGCTTAAAATCTTCTAGGAGGGCTTCTTGAATCGCGGGATCCAGATACTCATAAACTTCGATTGCTTCATCTTTCGACAACAACCGAAATGCGATCGCTTGCATGACCGATGGAAGATCCTCGATCGCGTCTGCAATATCAACAGGCTGAATGGGAACGAGGAGTGCTTTGGCTGCCTGGAAGTCCTTTTGCTCCAACAGCGGTTGCAGTTGCGATCGTACCCACTCCCTTAACTCTTGTCGGGTGAGATTGGGTGGAAATTGAGTCACGGTAGCTTCCTATTTCTGAAAAATAGTGGTTTGACCTTTTTTCAATGTAGTTTGGGAACGGATCACTACTGGGCACTTTTTCTACATTGCTATTGAGCTATTTTGGCTCTCCTTATATCAATAAAATAATCTATGCTGATTCAATTCATCTTGAATCAAGAAGCCTAAGCATGACACCTAAATACAATAGTGTAATGACTTGACCATATCACCTCACAATGAGCAATTCGGAGGAAAATCGGGGGGATTTCGGGAGGAGCATAGATTAAAGTACCAAATTGCTTGCGCACTCATGCGCTACAGTGTCGATCAACTAAGAAGGCAACTTCCGACGCGCTCATTTAATTGCTGTAGTAAGTGCAGAATTCTTGCAGTTCTCGACTGAGGGAACTTGATTCAAATTGCGTCAGTTCGAGATAACTCAGACTCACTCCATCCAGCACATACTTCTGCACGATAGATTCAAATGCTCGATACAATGTTTCCAGGGTGACTAGCCGAGTGCCATTACATCGCAGTCCTAGCTTATTTTTTCTTTTGTGGCAAATTCAGCTTGAGCGATCGCGTAAAGATTCAACATTCAACCAGAAATCAGCTAGCATTGGCTCGCGATCGCGCTCAAATTGAAACCATAGCTTGTAAAGCCCCGGCTGAGAAAGCTGAGCGGTGAAGATTATCTGATCGCTTGTTGCTGTTTGAAGTTGAGTTGGAATATAAGCCACTCCTGAATCTTTTGCAGCACGTCGCACAATCACAAGAGTGCCATTTACTTTCTCAGGTACATTGATGTTTTGATTGACCTCACCTCTTTTATCTCGTAGCTCAAACGCGATCGCTGTTTTCTGTTCAAGTTGAGTAATAGGTTGAGGTAGATGAAAATGGACTTCTGTATTGTCAATCTGTTGCGTCGCGCTCAAGCGAATGGCAGGCGCAGGTGAAGGCAAACCTAGAACCGTTAGAGCGAGCGCAGAAGTTACTTCTGACTGACCCTTGGGTTGATAACGACTAAATAACGTGTATTCTCCAGATCTTGAGAACGTGGTTCTCACCGTAAATCGTCCATTGCCTTGATAGGTTGGATACAACGTATCAAATGTGTGTAGGTCGTCACTCATCACCAGCAAGTGCATCAGATGAGTTTGAAGAAGATCGAACTGCTCGATCGCGTTTCCCTGAAAATCTCGAATCTCAATCAGCAGAAATGTAGATTGATTGACCTCGATCTGTTTGAACGTGAGCAGGTCTGCTTTTGCATTCGGACGAATTGGATCAAAAGTTGCATTCATCAATCTTTGTAGTGATACCTGCCAATCATACATATCAGCCACTTTGTTGAGAGGAAAACGGTTCATTGTACTTAAACTATCAGCCCAAGATGAAAAACAAATGAAAAATCGATAAGAACGAGCTAAATTCTTGTGGTCTGATTCATCTTCGCTTCAGGAAGGATTTATCTAATCTAAACTTTGTCATCAGGTCAACTTCAGGTTGTCGAAGTCTAATCATAGTCAATCCCGAGAAAACTCAGATTGAGAAAGCGGGAAAAGCTATTTTTCAGGAGAATTGACTATGAAACGAGATCACTTCACAGTTGCAATGATGTTTGCACTCTCAACGGTTATCAGCATTCAACCATTTGCCCGCTCTCAAAACACTTTTAGCAATTCCACACAGTCTCATCTATCAGAAATTGGGAACGCAGCCCCCCTTCAGACTCGAACTGAATCTGTACAACAGTTCAAGAATCCTACTCAACCGCATCTCTCTGAGGTGGGCAAGATGAAGCTTGCTGCTCCTGAGACAGTCCAATCTCAGATCCCTCAAGCTCAGACAACTCAACAACGACTTGCAAATGGGCAAACTTTTTTCTCTAACCCTCCTCGGCTAGTTCAGCTTATTGCTTCTCAGCGTCAAGCCAATGCGCCTTCAACCTATGCCGTGACCTTGCGAGTGCCCGTTGATGCTGGGCAACCTCTCAAAGCGGTCAAGATTGCTCAAGAACTCAATCTCAGTACTGTCAAATTTGCTCTCGATCGTAGTAAAGCTTTTACAGGAGAGTACTTTGCCGCAGGTACTGAAATTCCTCTCGTAAATGTAGGAGGTCAATCTGCTCCGGGTGAAGCAATGGTTGTCTTTGCTCAACCTGTACAACCTAGTAGCAGTGTCACGATTACGTTTGAAACAAATGCAAACCCAGAAGCAGGAGGAATCTATGAGTTTGGTATCACTGCATTTCCAGACGGAGAAAATGGGTTAGGACAGTTCTTGGGATTGAGACGGATTAGTTTCCAAAATAGTTCTAGCTAGTTCAAATCTGAGAGATGAGCACCCCATTTGTTAGAAGCAAACGAATGGGGTGCTCATCTTTTAATACAACTGCTCACAGGATGGAACTGCTCAAAGCCCTAATGCTCTCGAAGCACGTAGCCGACACCGCGAATCGTATGAACTAATCGATGTGGATTATGGGCTTCTAATTTCAAGCGTAAGGCTCGGACATAGACTTCAATGATGTTCGATTCACCTGCAAAGTCATATCCCCAAACTTTTTCTATAATTTGATCACGGGTAAAGACTTGACGAGGATGACGCAGAAAGAGTTCTAGTAGATCGAATTCTTTCGCAGTTAGCTCGATCAATTGTGTTCCTCGATAGACCTCATGGGTGAGATGGTTGAGACTGAGATCTTCAAACTGCAATATCTTAGATGCTTCAGGGCGGATGCAGCGGAGACGGGCTTTGATGCGTGCAAGAAGCTCTTCAATACTAAAAGGCTTGGTCACATAGTCATCGGCTCCTGCATTTAAGCCCGTCACGCGATCGGGAACTTCATCTCTTGCAGTCAACATAATAATTGGCGCTTGTATCCCGGTTTTTCGCAGTCGTAGGCACAAATCTAAGCCAGAGATCCCCGGTAACATCCAGTCTAAAATCAATAGATTGGGTTGAACGTCCCGCGCGATCTCAAGGCCGTCGATTCCATTGGTCGCAACCGTGACAGCATATCCTTCTAACCTGAGTTCAGTCTTAACAAACTCAGCCAGTTTCGGATCGTCTTCAACGAGGAGAATGTGATCAGTCATAGCGGTGGATTCCAGAGTGGCAACGTTATTGTAAACGTACTTCCCTCACCCGGTTTAGATCGTAATGTAATCCGACCTTTCATCCCTTCGAGCAGGCTTTTCGCGATCGCGAGTCCTAGCCCAGTGCCATCTCTAGAACGAGTCATTGCTTCATCCACTCGATAGAAACGCTCAAAGATGCGATTTTGATGAGATAAAGGAATACCAATTCCGCGATCTTGGACATGGATAAGCGCGAATTGGGCTGTTTTCTCTAGAATTAGCTCGATCGGGTGCTCAGCCGAATATTTGATCGCATTGTCTACAAGATTGATCAACACCTGCTGCAAGCGATCTTGATCCGCGCAGATGACCACATCTTCATCTGTCGATAAAACTGTAATAGTTCGATTACTAACCTTCTGACTCATCGCAGCAACTTCTGCAACTAAGGTATTGAGCATGACTGGATTTGATCGAAAGTGTAAGTTACCACTATCCGCACGAGCCAGATCCAGTAAGTCTTGTAACATCCGAATAGTTCGCTCAGTCTCAGCCGCTGCTGTTTCTAGGGCTTGTTGTTGATACGCGCTGAGGTTTGTACTCCGCCGTAGAAGACTCTGTAGATAGCCCAGAACTACTGTCAAAGGAGTCCGTAATTCATGAGAAACATTCCCGACGAACTGACGCTGTTGATCCCAAGCCCCCGATAGTCGGAACAGCATTTGATTAAACGCCTGTGCGAGTCCCAAAACTTCATCAGGTGCATGATGTAATTGGAGTTTTGCATCATTTAAATTTTCTGATAAATCGTCAGCAGAAACTGCACTGGCAAGCTGGCTCATTTGCTCTAAAGGCTGCATTGCTTTGTGAATGCGCTTAGAAATCGCAATCATTAAAAGCACAATAATGACTGAACTCACAAACAGAAGTTGCCACAGCCCAGTTTTGAATTTTTGCTGATCCTCTGTGATATCTCGTGCTAGATAGAGTTGACCAAAGGGTTTTCCATTGACGGCAATCGGGCTACCACAAAGGACGATATCGCGATCGCCAAATCGAACAACCTGTGGTTTTTCGGGCATTTGGGCGAGCGTATCTATGCTCTGCATGTCGAGTGAAGCCGAATGAATCCCGGTTGATTGGGCAAGCAGTTGTCCTTGTAGATTTTTGACCCAAACCAGCAAGCCAGGAGCCGACACTTTATGAATTGTCTGTTCTACCCCAGTCTCGATCGCGCCCATTTCACTGTAAAGCTGAATTTGCTCAGGAAAGCGCCGTGCAACATACTCCAGCGTTTGCTTATGAGCCGCGACGAGGTTTTGCTCCATTTGCCAGCCTGCCCACACTGCAATGCTTCCTAGCCCTAGAACTGAGAGTGTGACTAATTCCAACGTCAGGCGAAACTGAAGCGACGAAGCAGAAATTCGCTTACCTGTGAAGGTTGTGATGATAGCTCGAATCGAGCGGCTCATGATTGCAAGTCCATGTAATCGAGATAGATTGTTCCTATCTTTAACTGTACAAGAAGAATCTGGTGTAAATGTGATTCCTAGCTGATGCCCAGATGAATTTTTGCTGAAAAATTGGCAGATGTGATTTTGAGTTGTTTCCTGCAAGCAGTTGATAGGTTTTATCGAATATCCATTTAATTTTCATCTGACACTCATTTTTTTAGAGTTTAATTCAAATCACATGCGAACAAGTTTGCTTGTATCTCTGTCTTGAATGCCGCTTGCTCTTATCGCTTAAGAGACGGTCAAAATTGTACTCATCCTAATTCTATCTGGAAGAAGAATGTCATGAAGATTCGTTTTTTCTCTGTACTTGCAGTTACTTCGTTACTGAGTTTAGGAGTGATTGCAGGTTGCTCGAACCCTTGCGCAGCAAAAACAAAAACATCTGCTAGTACCAGCACCGAAGCTAAAGCGAATCCCTGTGCATCTAAAGCGAATCCCTGTGCATCTAAAGCGAATCCCTGTGCATCTAAAGCGAATCCTTGTGCATCTAAAGCGAATCCTTGTGCATCTAAAGCAGCCTCAATAGGCGCACCCCTAGCACAAGAGCTACAAGGAAAACCTGTCATTGTTGATGTGTTTGCAACTTGGTGCTCTGCTTGCAAAAACATCGCGCCCACCTTGTCGCAACTGAAAAAAGACTATGACGGAAAAGCCAATTTTGTGGTTCTAGATGTCAGCGATCGCGCAACATCTACCGAAGCCGAAGCAAAAGCAAACCAGCTTGGACTCAGCAAATTTCTAGCAGAAAACAAAGCCCAAACAGGCTTAGTCGCTATCATTGACCCCGCAACAGGTAAAATTCTTGCACAACATCGCAACAATCCGAACGTGGCAGACTATACGACCGTCTTGAATGCTGCAATCCCTCAATAACTGCTGCTCTGACATGCCGCTCTAACAATTAGGAGAATTTCATGGCACCCATGCCTCGGTCATCCACAAACCAGCAGCCCGCTCGACGATTTCAATGGGCTAGACCCTCGAAAAAATGGCTAATTTATGGCGGGTTAGGATTGCTTGCGCTGATTCTAGTTCTCACGTTGGGATCTGCTATCAGTCGTCCGATTGAATACCTGATTTCGATCGTCGAAAATCGCTATCAACAGTGGTTCGATCAGCAAGATACGGCAAATCCATTCGTGCTACTACCATTGGCATTTATGGGCGGTGTGCTTGCCAGCGTTTCTCCCTGTATTTTGGCACTCCTACCCGTCAATCTGAGTTACATTGGGACGCTCAAGATTAATTCTCGCTGGGATGCGTTTGTGAAAGCAGGCTTATTTGTTCTGGGTGCTGTTACCATTCTGAGCTTGTTTGGGCTGGTTTCCTCGTTTGCTGGAGCCGTGATGGTTGAGTATCGGGGCTATATCAACGTGGTCGTGGGACTGATTATGGCAGTGATGGGACTATGGCTCATGGGTCTCGTTAAACTGCCTTTACCCACGATCGAGGTGAAATTGCCCCACGCTGGGCCTTACGGTGTGGGGTTGACCTTTGCGTTTGTGAGTTCTCCCTGTGCTAGTCCTATCTTATTTGCAGTACTGGCGGCAGCAGCGGCAACAGGCTCTCAAATTCTAGGCACTCTAGCCATGGTTAGCTATGCTTTGGGATATACCATCTTGATTTTCTTGGCAAGCTTGTTTACTGGATTAGCCAAACAGAGTCATCAGTTGTTGAAACACTCCGAGGGCATTATTCGCTTTGGCAGCGTGGCGCTGATCATGACTGGAGTGTACTACCTGTTTACGGGTACACAATGGTTTTTGGGAACCTAGAGTTGCATGGAGAAGGCTTGCTTGCTGAACATCAATCTGTCTTGACTAGTTGTCTCATCCACTTTTGATCAATTCTGTTGATAAAATCTTCGGTGAAGGACTTCACGACTCGAATCAGGTGGCTGAGTTTCACAGTTTGCTCAGAAGAGAGTAGCAGTGTCCTGAATCGGGTCAAATTCAAATCGGCGATCGTAGTCTGTTTCTCCATACAGATTAAAACTAACTGTGGGCTGATCGCCATGCGCTTCAATTTGATGAATGGTTTCTGGCATGAAGCAGAGGATGTCACCAGGAGCCAGGATCTGCTCACCCACAGGTTCGATTTTATCAGGAGAGTCTGAAGACGGCGATCGCTGCCAGAATGTGTTCTTCTCCTGTCCGCTTAGCAGTGCAACTAATCCCCAGCTCGCATGGTTATGAATCGGTGAGATGATCCCAGGTGCCCAAGCAACAAGCTGAACAGTCAGCGGAAAAAAAGGTTCGTCATATAGCAGAGTAACTTCCCAACCTGTTTCAGGATCGGGATGGAGGGGCATCATTTGGAGCCAAGTAGAACTGGTTAAGAGTTTGCGAACCAGTGGGCAAATCGCTTGGAGCCGTAACGAGTCATCGGTAATGCCGTCTAAGATATTTTCTAAATCAGTGAGGAACCGATAAAGTCGATAAGGTTGGGTGAGATCTTCAATCAAATGAGAGGGTTCACCTAATTGGCATTGCCCTTCGTTGGTGACGAACCAGTTTTTTCCTATCATGAGTCTGTTTTGAGAGCTAGATGTACATTCCGCTAAAAAATGATTTGACAACCTTTAATCCATCACGCGCTCTGCCAATGCTTTACGGGCAATGCGAGTCACATAAACAGTAACCGCAACTGTCGCCATCAAGCCAATGATCCGAATCGCCCATTGAATCGCTGGATTCGTTGGCTGACCTTCAGTTCCAATCCTAGCGAGATCACCAGCGAGGGAACCAATATACACATACATCACGGTTCCTGGAATCATTCCAATTGATCCCAGGGCATAGTCTTTCAACGAAACGCCTGTCAATCCAAACGCATAGTTCAGCAAATTAAACGGGAACACGGGTGAAAGTCGAGTTAATAGCACAACTTTAAATCCTTCTCTTGCCACTGCTTGATCGATCGCGGCAAATTTCTGATTGCCCTTAATTTTGCTACTAATCCATCCCCGTGCCAAATAGCGTCCGACTAGAAAAGCTGCGATCGCGCCCAAAGTCGCTCCAATAAACACATAGATCGAGCCGAACCCAACTCCGAAGACAATGCCTGCACCCAAGGTCAAGATCGATCCAGGCAGAAACGCAACGGTTGCAACAATGTAGATCACGATAAAGGCAAGACCACCGACAATCCCCAAACTCTCAACCCATTGCAAAGCATGACGAAGCAATTCTTGGGGATTGAATCCTGCCGAACTCTGAGCAAGTGCAGGAGAAGCAAAGAGCAAACTCGCGATCACACTCAATCCTAACCCATACATCCGCTTAACCATGCGATTTGAACATTTCATAGATTCCTCGACTCGGTAGGCTTGGTTATGTTTAGCTCAACTTTGTTAAGAGCTTCAAAAAAGATTTTGTGCGAGGCGTGAGAAGCGTGCGTCGATAAGCATCCGCCGCTTTCTTAATCGCTTCTGCTTGAGTCGGGTAAGGATGAATCACACCAGACAGGGCACTCAATCCCTGTTTTGTGACGATCGCGAACGTAACTTCGCTAATCATTTCTCCAGCATGACGCGCCACGATCGTTGCCCCTAAAATCTGATCTGATCCGCGCTTGTGCAAAAGTTTGACAAAGCCTTCCGGTTCGCCATCTGCTAAGGCACGATCGACGGTTGAAAATGGGATTTTGATCGTATTCGTTTCAAATCCTTTTGCTTGTGCTTCTTGCTCGTACAAGCCGACATGAGCAATTTCTGGATCAGTATAAGTCACCCAAGGCATCACCAAACTACTCAGCTTACTCCGCCCCAGACCGAAAGGCGAGAACAATGTATTTTTGATCACGATCCGAGCCGCCGCATCTGCTGCATGAGTAAACTTCCAGTTCATACAAACATCTCCAGCCGCATAAATCCGAGGATTTGTTGTCTGAAGATAGTCATCGACGACTACACCCCGACGCGCATCATACTGGACTCCGACTGCTTCTAAATTCAGTCCATCTACATTCGGTGCCCGTCCCGCTCCGACTAAAACTTCATCAACAGCAACAGTTTTAATCGCACCATTTTGGCGATAGTGAATTACTTTCCCGATATCTGTCTTTTCAACGTGTTCAAGCGAGCAATCCAGAATCAGATGCAAGTTCTCTTGCAAAAACTGCTGCTGCACAATTTCAGCCGCATCCGCATCTTCTCGATCGAGTAAATGCCCATGCTTATGCAATAAGGTCACTTCACTACCAAGCCGATTAAATGCTTGAGCTAACTCACACCCAATCGGGCCTCCTCCAATCACAGCGAGGCGCTTCGGTTGCTCGGTCAGCGAAAAGACTGTTTCATTGGTTAAATAGCCTGCTTCAGCTAACCCAGGAACTTTAGGACGAGTTGCGCGTGCGCCTGTAGCAATCACTGCTTTCTTAAAGCGCAACTGTTGATCGCCAACTGCGATCGCATCTTCACCCACAAACTGAGCCATCCCCAGAAATACATCAATTCCCAACTTGCGAAACCGTTCTGCTGAATCATGGTGACTGATCCCAGCCCGAATCTTTCGCATCCGTTGCATGACTGCTGCAAAATTGATTTCAATGTTCTCTGGTGATTGAATTCCAAATGATGCAGCCTCTCGCATCTGGGCAACTACTCGCGACGATCGAATCACACACTTAGAAGGTACACAGCCAACATTCAGACAATCACCGCCCATCAAGCTCTTTTCAATCAATGCCACTTTCAAACCTAATTCCAGTCCGGCCGCACCTGCCGCGACGACCAGCCCCGCAGTTCCAGCCCCAATCACGACAAGATCATAGCAAGCCGCAGGTTGAGGATTGACCCAATCGGGGGGATGCACTTGGGACATGAGAGATTGATTGTATTCATCCAAAGGCTGAAGAGCAGGCTCTTGTCGAATAGAATGTGTCATAGTTAGTTCATCCTCTGATTTAAGGCTTTTTTAGCAATACGGGTCATGTAGAGGGTGAGCACGATCGTGGCAAGGAAGCCCACAATTTTGATGCACCACTGTACCATTTTTGCCTCGGAACTCATCCCCTGTGGCATTCCCAACAAGGCAATCTCGCCAATCAGAGAACCGAGATATACATACATCACACTCCCAGGAATCATGCCGATCGAGCCGATCGCATAATCCTTCAAAGAGACACAGGTAACACCAAAGGCATAGTTCAATAAGTTAAATGGAAAAATTGGAGAAAGGCGAGTCAGCAGCACAATCTTTAAACCTTCCTGAGCAACCGCTTTGTCGATCGCTTGAAATCGGGGATGACCTTGAATCCGTTGACTGACCCATCCTCTTGCAAAATAGCGTCCCACTAAAAAAGCAATAATTGCTCCGAAAGTTGCCGCAATCACAACATAAATCGAACCCCAAAACACCCCATAAATCGCTCCTCCTCCAAGCGTAAGCAATGAGCCTGGGACAAACAAAAGAGTTGCCAGATTATAGACCACGATGAATACCAAAATGCCGATTGCACCTAAGCCCTTAATCCAAATTAGGACGTTCTGTAGAAAGGTGTGTAGATTAAAGTGATAGAAAGCAATGCCTAAGCTAATGACTAGAACATTGCCGAGCAAGACTTGTAGCCAAAATCTAGATTTTTTCAAGTACGATCGCGACATCATCTTGCAAAAGGTGTGCGGTTTTCTGAAATATAAAGCATTTAGATGAGAGGGAGATGAATTTTTTCTAAAAACAACCCTCAGGCGAGATGGTCTATTGCTCATTGCTCGACTATCCTAACCCTGTTTGTATTCAATATCCTGGTTGACTTATGCTAAAGAGCGGCATTTTTTGATTACTGAAATAAGGAAAAGATAGATGTTTTAATCTGCTATCTCTTCCCCATTCACTTGAAATAGCTCACCTGTGTAAAGGCTTGCGGTCTTTTTCTTTTACGGGATTGTCTCAACTGTCTTAAATTCATGAACTGTATCGTTGCTCACATGTGACACAGAAATGACAAGCTGAATTATTCAAAAATAGTTCTTTAGTGTTCTTTCCGAATTCAATCTCTGTCTATAGCGTGTTTAATTCTGCTGTTGCAATCATCTATTCATACATCAATCAAGAATCAGAATTGATGCCCATATCAAAGAACATCCTCTAGAACTATCTGTTATGAAAATTGGGCAATGGCTTGGATTAATTGTGCTGGTTGCTGCACTTTACATTGTTCGGCAGGTTCGGCAACTCTTACTACTAGGATTTACCGCGATCGTGCTTGCGACTGCACTGAATGGCGTTGTGCGTCAATTGCAGCGGTTTCGACTCAAGCGAGGATGGGCAATTTTGCTGACACTGGTGACTTTGCTGATATTAGCACTGGTAGCACTTGTACTGATTGTCCCGAATTTAATCGCGCAGCTTGCTGAATTAATTACTACCTTTCCCAGTGCACTGTCTGCAATTCAGCAAGGCATCAATTGGATTGAGAACCAAATTTTAGATCCCTACTTTCCGAATATCCCAAATTTTGACTGGATCATGACGCGACTTCAGCCGTTTGTCGCCAATTTATCGAGACAGGCAATTATCTTCTTTGCAAACTCGATTAGCGCAGTGTTTGAACTGTTGATTGTATTGATCCTTACGTTAATGTTGCTCATCAATCCTCAACCCTATCGTCACGCATTTATCCGGTGTTTTCCAGCTTTCTATCGATCTCGTGTCGATGAAGTGTTAACACGTTGTGCGACCGGACTCGAAAATTGGACAAAAGGCGCTCTGATCGAAATGATGTTTATCGGAGTGTTGAGTGGGGTGAGTCTATGGGTTTTACAAGTTCCGCTAGTTCTTGCTCATGCAGCCTTAGCTGGTATCCTCAACTTTATTCCCAATATTGGACCGACGTTGAGTGCAATTTTTCCTATCGCGATCGCATTCCTAGATGAACCCTGGAAAGCTGTTGCTGTATTAGTCCTATACATTTTGATTCAAAACATTGAGAGCTATTGGCTCACGCCGACAGTCATGGCAAATCAAGTTGCCCTTCTTCCTGCAATTACGTTGACGGCTCAATTCTTCTTCACAACTGTCTTCGGTGCATTAGGCTTAGTCATGGCGCTCCCGCTCGCAGTTGTCGTCAAAACCTGCATCGAGGAAGTGCTGTTCAAGGATATTCTCGATCGCTGGCAACAACCGACGGGACGCTAATCCTGCTTTCCCTGCATTTCTTCCACTTCAAATAAGCTAATCAACACTCCCGCGATCGGAATCGATAAAAATACACCCACTAACCCTGCGACTCTTGCACCCACTAATAGAGCAAAGAACATCACCACAGGATTCATATTGATTGATCCCTGCATGATGCGTGGCATCAATATGTTCTCTTCGACCTGCTGGAGTAGAATGCAACTAACTAATACCGTGAGTGCTAATCCAATTCCTTGAGGCAAAATAATCAGCGAAATTAAAGTAATCCCAAGCGTTGCGCCAATCCCCGGAATGAGATCGAAGACTCCCGCGATCGCGGCTAATCCCAAAGCATAGGGCACACCTAGTAAAATAAACACAATGTAAACCGAAATCCCAAAGAAGACAGACAGTAAAAACCGTCCCCAGAAAAAACCAAGAAAGTTTTTTCGCACAGCAATAGTTATGCGATCGCGCATTCCTCTCGGAAAAATTCGGAGAATTAAGTCCCAGAGGCGCTTGCCATCCAAGAGCATGAAGAATGCAACCACCGCAATCACAATCAAATCGAGGGCATTGGCGAGTACATTCTGCACAGTTGTAAAGCCTAGCCCTAACGTTGAGAGTGCTCCATTTCGTAATTGTCCTTCTAACTCACTGAAATCTACATTGAGATTCCACCGTTGCAGCAGGCTTTGCAAATTACCCAGAAGTTCGGTCACACTATTCAAGAGTTGGGGTGCTTGTTCAACCAACTGTTGTGCCTGCGAGAATGCAGCAATTCCCAATGTTACTACAATCCCACCAATGAGCAACAAGCTAAGCAGGAAAACCAGAACGGTTGCCACTCCCCTTGGCATGATTCGTGATGCCCACCGCACAGGAAAGTTGAGCAGAAACGCAAAAATAGCAGCAAATACAAAAATAATAATAACCGTCTCAAAATAAGCGAGAACTTGAACCACTGCCCATGCCAATGCAAAGAGTAGTACATAGCGAATTAACTTCGTGTTCGTGAGATTGTCCCAAAAGGATTGACGATTTGGCTCATTCATAATGGTTCGATTGACTTTGAGTTAGAGCTTGCACAATAAAGTCAAAAATATCCTCTATCTGTAGGGATGTCGCAACATCTGCAAAAAACAACTTATCGACGGGGACGGATTTAAATTCTGTAGACGTGATAGTTCAGTGTGTGCTGTCCGCTAGACCTCGACAAGGTTTTGAATAGCCTGCCACCAATGATCTCGCCCGTTTCGCTGATGCCAATACCAATACTCACAGCCCCAAAGCATCACTGTGCGATAACCAAGATTCTTCACCATACTGATAAGTTCGGTTATACGCTCTGGAGATGCACTAGGGTAGTGAATATCATTCATTGCAACCAATTGATTCGGTTCCCAAGGTTCAGCTTGAGCTTCCGCAATCCATGCTTCTATGCGATTCCGTCTCATCACTTCCTGCCAGTCTTTGAGTTTCTTCCAATAGGATTCACCTGGTTCTAGGTAGCCATCATGACCATCGGGAACTCTTGTATATACATTAATCCCGATCGCATCTGCTAAGGCTAAGCTATTTTGAAATGCCTGCTCATCTTCCTCAATGTAGGTCGGAAGACCGATGGCATTGGTTAGCACCACTTTTTGCTGAGGCAGAGCTAAACTTCTCACCAACTCTACCTCCTGTCGCATAAACTCAGGGCTGAGAAAGCGATCGCCTGTAATCTCCATTCGCGCAAACGGCTCATTTTCAACTTGCCAATAGCGCACACTCTGAGCTGTACGAGTATGATGGATGACGCGATCGACAAAGCGAAGAGTGCGCTCTGCGATCTCCCGATTATCATCTATGGGTTGGGTTGTATTTCGAGTATCTTGCTGGACTTCTAACCAGTGTGGAAAATGGAATTCAGGCCATCTTGGGGCTTTCATACCCACTGTCAGGATCACTTCTAACCCACGTCGATCGCTTTCTTCTAAAAGCCAATCGAGAACGCTAAAGTCATACTGATTTTCGATCGGCTCGACTTCATTCCAATAGCTACAAAGGCGGATTCGGTGGAACCCCAGATCACAGATCTGGCGGAATGTTTCTTGATAGTCTAGGTTGAGATACTCACACTGAAGCTGGCTGAACGTTGTTCCTAATTTGAATGAATGGCTCATTCGCATGAGATGCTTAAGCTGTGGGTATGCCACAACAGCCCCTGCACCAGATGCCATAAGGCTTAGAAAGCTCATCGTAGAAAGCGTTGTAAACTGCCTACGAGTCAATCTCTGAGAGAGAGAAGATCGGGTTGACAGCATCGTTTGCGTTGCTCAATGAATGGGAAAGCATGAGTTATGGGCGTGAGAGTTGCTTTATCTCTAGCCTTACCTCTAATAGTTGCTATCAAAACATGACAAGAAAGTGACAATGTTTCGTCTGTCCTCTGAATGGGATTTGCTGATTGGGGCAAATGCTCTGAATTCTGCTGAGGAGCAAATCGCGCGATCGAGACTTCAATGCTGCGATCGCGCGATTCGTTTTAAGAAGTTGTCACTTTTTAGTCACAATCTCATTGAACTGTTGAAGTAGCGGGATTTGAAATATGAGGAGGTTGCAATGGGTAGCATTCTCTTGAATTGGCTTGTGACGACTGTGAGCTTTCTCATGATTTCCAGACTACCTATCGGTGTTGAGATTGATGGATTTGGAAAAGCTGCGCTCACGGCAGTTGTTTTCGGAGTGCTGAATGCGTTCCTACGACCCATCCTATTGCTCTTTGGACTCCCCCTAATTATTATTACGTTCGGGTTATTTGTATTTGTCCTGAATGCAATCATTTTTAGCATTGCGGCAGAGATCGTTGAGGGATTCCAATTGCGCTATGGTTTTTGGAGTGCTTTGCTTGGCTCGATTGCTTTATCAATCATCAATTCGATCTTTCTGTCTTTTATTTAGATTGCCATAATTTTAGGAGATCTGTATCTATGCGAAAATTCCTACAGCATCCGATTACTCTATTTCTTACCTTGATTTTAGGTTTCTTTGTTGCGTGCCAGCCCCAAGCTTCTACTCAGCAAACTCCAGCCCAGAGTCCAACTGCGTCACCCACAGTTTCGACTCCAGTTGCCTATGTCGATCGTCCCTTAACTGCTTCTCCTGCTCAACTGCCACCCTTGCCCTATGATGCAGGTGCATTAAGTAAAGCGATCGACGCTGAAACGATGCGAATTCACCACGATCGACATCACCAAACCTATGTAGACAATCTCAATACTGCGCTCAAAGATCAGCCAAACTTGCAAAACCTGAGTATTGAAGCGATGCTGCGCGACCTTAATGCGGTTCCTGAAAATATTCGCAACACGATCCGCAACAACGCAGGAGGACATCTCAACCACACGATTTTCTGGCAGATCATGAGTCCAGACGGCGGCGGACAACCCACAGGAGCGATCGCTCAAGCCATCAATCAAACCTTTGGGAATTTTGAAAGTTTCCGTAAACAGTTTAATGAAGCGGGGGGCGATCGCTTTGGAAGCGGCTGGGTTTGGCTGGTGCGGAATGCTCAAGGACAACTTCAAATCGTCTCAACCGCGAATCAAGATAATCCCATTATGGAAGGCAACTATCCCATCATGGGCAACGATGTTTGGGAACATGCTTACTATCTCCGCTACCAAAATCGCCGAGCCGACTATCTGAACAACTGGTGGAATGTCGTCAACTGGAACGAGATTAATCGCCGATTCCAAGCGGCTTCACAACAGCAGGCGAGGAGTTAAGAATGCGAAGCTTATTGATGCACAGCCCGATCGTGGTTGCGCTCGGTTGGATCATTGCATTTCTGTTCTTTACGATTCTCCCTCTATTTGTTCTGCTCATCTATTCGCCGCCAGCGGGGCGAGGGTTTTGGCTTGACTTCTCGGTAGCGCTTGGCTTCATTGGCTTAGCACTGATGGCGCTACAATTTGCACTGACAGCCCGAATCAATCGAATTGAAGCCTCTTACGGGATTGATTTGATTTTGTCGTTTCATCGTTATACCTCGTTTGTTGCTTTTGTGATGGTGTTGGTGCATCCGCTGATTCTGTTTTGGGCGCAGCCGAATACCATTGAGTTGCTAAATTTTCCAGTAGCTCCGTTGCGGGCGCAACTGGCAGTCTTAGCAACTCTGGCATTTATGACGATGATTGTGACTACAATTTGGCGCAAACCACTCAAGATTCCCTATGAACCTTGGCGCTTGTCTCATTCGATTTTATCAGTGTTAGCGGTGGGATTAGGACTGGGACACGCCTTGGGGGTCGGGAACTATCTGGGATTGTTTTGGAAATCGGTCTTGTGGTCAGCGATCGCACTTGTCGCGATTTGGTTAATTGTTTACATTCGCCTGGTTAAACCCTGGTTGATGACGAAAAAACCGTTTCTTGTTGAAGAAGTCAAGCCAGAGCGCGGCGATGTTTGGACACTTGCCCTTCGCCCTGTGGGCCATGATGGTTTCCGGTTTCAGCCCGGTCAGTTTGCTTGGATTACCCTGAACATTACCCCGTTTAGTATGCGGGAACATCCCTTTTCGTTGTCGTCAAGTGGAGAACACCCGGAGCGATTAGAGTTTGGCATTAAAGCCGTGGGAGATTTTACCAGTCGCATCAGGGACTATCAACCCGGAACAAAAGCATATCTGGATGGTCCCTATGGTGTGTTTACAACGGATCGCTATGAAGATGCGGCTGGATTTGTGTTGATTGCTGGCGGCATTGGCATCACCCCGATAATGAGTATGTTGGTCACAGCAGCAGAGCGAGGAGACGATCGCCCCTATACCCTGATTTATGCCAATAAAACTTGGGATGGAATTACCTACCGTGAAGCGATCGAAGAACTCAAAACAAGATTAGATCTCACGATCATTCATGTGCTGCGTGAACCACCAGAAGCTTGGGAAGGAGAGACCGGATATGTGGATAAAGAATTGCTCGATCTCTATATCCCCAAACGTCGAGGCACTCGGCACTATTTTACCTGTGCTTCGCCCAAAATGATGGATCAAGTAGAGCGTGCCCTGCACGAACTCAATGTTCCTGTGACCAATGTGCATTTAGAGCATTACAACCTAGCCTGAATCAACGGAGAAACAAAGATCATGCGTTACAGTATCATGCTTCAACTGGTCGGTTTTTTGACGCTTGTTCTACTCGGTACGGCTGCTTTTTTCGCTTGGATTCAGAACCGTCCGACAACTGATCAAAATCGCACTGCACTGAAAAACCTAGAACTGCGTGCTTGACCAACATAGCACTCCGGGTTGAATGCCTGTCAATCGCGCCGATCAACTTGATAGCAAGACTTTGCCGTTTGACTACTCTACTCAAGTTCAAGTACCTATCAAATCACAATGGCTAGATTTAGCTTTAATTCAGTACTATTGAACATGTTCATCGTACTGATTTTTATCTTGTCATTTCGGGCATTTGCTGGTTTTCTAGCACCTGATTTTGACGCGGATCAAGCTGTCCATGTGATGATGGCATATGATCTACAACTTCCCGAAGATCTCTACTATTGGGGGCAAAGTCGATTAGGCAGTTTGCTCCCGATCGTTAGTCATTGGCTGCTGAAGATTTCGCCTTTCTCTCCGCTTGAAGTCGTTTCTTATGTTCAATATGGGTTTCTCGCTATTAGTTTTTTCTGTTTCATTCGTTTGTTCAGAAAGCCGATTACAAAAGTTGTTTTTGCGCTGATTTGTTTTTTACCTCCTCAGCCTTTTCTAAAGTTGGTTGAAGTTGCTCATCCGTATGCGCCGCAATTTGCTTTACTCGGAATTGCACTTGTCTCTGCGGATCAACTCATCACGTCCCCAGAATCGAACACGATTAAAAAAAATGTTTTGAGTTTCGTGGCTCTTGTGAGTCTGATTCTGAGTGTCTGGGTGTCTGATCTTTCATTAGTGCCTAAAGGGCTGGCAGCAATTTTAGTGGTGTCAACGTTTCTACAACGGTATCGCAAGTCAAACAAGCAAAACAGATTTGTCGGAGAGACGCTCGCCCATCAATCTCAAGATGCAACCTTAAAACTACTCCGGACAAGTTCAATCGTCATTTGCACCTTTGTGACATTGCTGTTAGGCAGTGCATTTCTGGTTTATGCAAAATCGACTGCTTCACAACAAGATGAGAATTATGGAATTCTTGCAATTAATGGATTAGATGTTATTGCTGATATTGTTCGATCGATATTGGTTGCGGTAAGTCATACATTCCTTTTCCAAGTCGGCAATCCTTTCTTGAGTCTCTATGCGATCGCAGTTCTTGGGCTGGTCTTTGTTCTTGCTTATTATTGGTTCCAAGCCCGTCATACTCCAGTGTTTACCAACCGGACTTACTGGATTCCTTTTTTTCTGGGAAGCGCGATCGGAAGTTTCTTTTTAATTTTGCTGTCGCGTTGGACGTTGATTCAATCTACGCCTCCTCGCTACTTTATTGGAATTTATATTTTTTTCTGGCTGTCAGCATTACTTGTTTTCGATAATCTTCGCTCTCCAGAACTTATCCGCAAAAATGCTTTGCGCCGAGTCACGACCTTGTTAGTTCTAACAGCGCTGCTTGGAAGTTTGAGTTTACCTGAATATGTGTTTGCGCTTGAGAAACCACAATCTCGCTTTTCCATGCTTCAACCCATTGCGACACTAGGGCAAGCTGGCTTTATCGGAGAGTATTGGGCATCTTATCTCATGTGCATTGTGGCTCCGGAGCAAACAAGCTGCACACCTCATGACCAAAGTTTTTTTCGGTGCGGGCGTTGTGTTCAAGCAGTACTTGCCTCGCCTATAATCTATCTCGTTGAGCGCGACTGGCTAGAGTCGTTTCCTGAAGAGATTGAGCAATTTGGTCAACGCTTAGAGAAACAAGGAAAAGTTAAAAAAATTGCTGGATATTGGATGGCTCCCTACCGCAACATGACTGTATCAAAGAATTAAACAAATCAGTCTTATGGACAATCGCTGAAAGTATTGTTATGCGCCAAAAACATACACAAGACGCTGCATTAATTGACGATTCGATAGCGCACGAGCTTTCTGACCTCTTGAATCGGTATGCCAATTTCCTCTGCGATCATAGATTCAATTTGTCTCGATTCAGTCATCGGGAACTCGTATTCTAATTTTTTCAGATTAGAATCAGTCGTTTTAATCGAGACTGCGGTTGCTTTACGACGCTGATCAATCTCGGCATGAATCACCAAAATTGTGACAGATAGCTTCATTTCCAACTGCGTATCGGCTTGAAGCTGAGTTGGACTCGTATAAGAGCTGTACAACACTTGAGACGCGATCGCACTTCCCGTCAGCCAGAACAGAATGCCAGCCAGTGCCAGCACCAGCCAAAATTCTGCGCCGATCGATTTAACCTGCCGAATGACTCGCCGGAGCCGTTTCATAACCACCTTCTCTAGACCGTGAGCTAGCGTAATCCCTGGAGATAGATTTGAAATCTTGCCAGAGCAGGAAGTTTGTCAGCCTGGAACTCTCTAATTTGAAAGAGTCGTATTTTTATTCAGCAATGCGAATTCTGCTCGTTGAAGATGATCCTGAACAACTCGAACCCCTCCATACCGCACTATCAGAGGTTGGGCATATTGTTGATGCGGTGCAGAACGGCGAAATCGCGCAGTGGATTTTGTCGCAGCATCACTATGATCTGCTCATTCTGGATTGGATGCTGCCCGAGGTGAGTGGAATTGATCTCTGTCTGGGCTACCGCAGTGCGGGAAAAACTTCACCTGTGCTCATCCTCACAGCAAAAGACACGACGAGCGATAAAATTACTGGCTTAGATGCGGGAGCCGATGATTATCTCGTTAAGCCTGTTGATGTGTTTGAATTGCTAGCACGAGTTCGGGCATTGGGCAGACGCTCTCCACTGTGGCAAGGGGAAACGCTTCAAATCGAAGACCTCATGCTTAACTTAACCACGCTCTCCATAGAACGTCACGATCGCGCTATTCAACTTTCAACCCGAGAATTTCAACTGCTAGAATATCTCATGCGTCATCCGCGTCAAGTCCTGAGTCGAGATCAGTTAGAGCACGCGTTATGGGAGTGGGGTGATGAACCAGAAAGTAACGCAATCACTGCCCTTGTGCGGCGACTCCGGCAACGTTTAGAATCCCTTGAAGTTGCAGACTGGATTGAAACCGTTTATGGCATGGGCTATCGTCTGAGTCCGAAAGTATAGGAGGGCGATCCGTTTATGTTCACGCGCAGCCGTCGGAATCTTTCTCGTTGGTTTATGCTTTCAATGGGAAGTATTTTGATGGTCTTTGCGGTTACTCGCTATTATCTGACTGCGATCGAGCGCTTGAAGTATCTCGATCAACTGCTGTATAAGAAGGCTCAGGTCGTTGCCGCGACAGTACAGTACAAGCAGCGAGACGGACACCGCCAAATTGACTTCAGAAATGTTCCGTTTCTAGGAGAGTCGCCGTTGCCCCCTGGAAGTGATGCCGTGTATGCACGATGGTATGACCCACAAGGACGATTACAGCAGTTTTTTGGAATTGCTTCGCCGCCTGCAATGTTAGAAGATGTTCCAGAGTTACACACGCTGACGATTGATGCGGGACTCTTGAGCGGTGCCGATGGCGTTGTGCAAAGCGCTGATCAACTGATGTTAGTACGGCAGATTACGCTGCCTGTGCAATATCGAGGGCAAATGCTAGGCTACTTGCAAGTTGCAGTGCCCCTTGCTCCCTTACAAAGAGAATTACAGCAAGATTTACTGATATCTTTGATCTCGATTCAAATTGCCCTGATTGTGATTGTGGTGACAGCATGGGCATTAAGCGGCGTGGCAATGCAACCGATTCAGGAGTCGTATGATCACTTGCAGAAATTTACAGCAGATGCGTCTCACGAACTCCGAACCCCGCTTGCCGCAATTTTAAGTAACGCTCAAGTTGGATTGCTTGCTCCAATGGAAAAGGGAGAAAGCAAGCATCAACGCCTCGAAAAAATTGCTGCGACTGCGAAATCAATGACGGTTTTAATTAGCAATCTGCTCTTTTTGGCAAGGCGTTCTGGTCGGATTACTGATGAAGCCCTACAACCGACAGATTTGGGTCGCGTCCTACAAGAACTGATCAAAGAATCGACGATTCGGACGGTTGCTCAGTGGGTTCAGTTGAGTCTAGACTTACCCGAACGCGCTGTCACGATTCATGCAGAGCCAGAACTCCTGAAGCAAGCGATCGCGAATCTGATCACGAATGCCTGTAAGTATACGCCTGCGGATGGAACAGTGAATCTCAGGCTGTTTGTTCAGTCTCGTCAAGCGATCGTACAAGTAGAAGACACGGGCATTGGAATTCCAGCTGAGCACCTGCCGCATATTTTTGAGCGATTTTATCGGGTCGATCAGGATCGCTCTAGAGACCGAGGAGGAACAGGGTTAGGGCTTGCGATCGCCCAACAAATTATTACGGCACATGGCGGAACGATTACCGCTCGAAGTTCAGTTGGACAGGGTTCAGTATTCCAAATTGTGCTTCCGCTCCAGTCCTCTATCTAATTTATAACTTTCATCTTCTCTAACTTGATATCTATCTAAAGGCAGTCGATTTTCTAGCAAAATCCTTTGACTACTATGGTTTCAATGTACAAATAGTATTTCCTTCAACTACTCCTTTAGAGATATCTCAGAGACATTGTTAGAAATTATGATCAATTTATTAAGTTTGTCACTTTTGCGTCACTTTTAGTATCGACGCTAAGAATAAGAAATCAATCGCTTGCAGTTCAAGCAGTTTTATCCTCTAATCGTTCGTTTTACGGACTTGTGAGGTTTATAAATCAGGCATAAGCTGCATTGGAGAAGACAATCATGAAACGAATTGGGTTACTGATGTCCATCACAGCTTTGATCGGCACAGCATCTCCGACTATTGCACAAACATCACCTGCAAATCGCTCTCCATCCTCTCAGGATGCCAGCGTTCAGGTCAATCGTAGTGTACCTCTGGTCATGGTGCATGGACGTATTAATCAAGTCCGTGAAACTCAGTTTAGCCTCGATTCTAATCTTGGTTTGTTGACTGTGAACAAGCGAGAGATGATCGACCTACGACCGAATGAGCCTGTAACGGTCGTCGTTGTCCCAGATGCACAGGCGAGTGTATTCGATGCCTATTCGATTACTCGTGCAGATGGGACAAATATTACCTTTAATTCAACTGGAACTGTAATTCAGAGAATTGCAGACCAGTTCAACTAAACCAGTTCAACTAAACCCTGTTCAAATCAATGAACTTAAGACGCGATTACTTTTTGGGAACTACGAGGTACTTGTGACTAAACTGGACACACCTTATTCCTTAAATTCATCTGCTAGTCATGCAGATTTAAAGTCACCTACCCTGACACTCTCAGATGCGATCGCCATTATTGTTGGTATTGTGATTGGAGCAGGCATCTTTGAGACTCCTGCGCTCGTTGCTGCAAATAGCGGTAACGGTTTTATTGTCTTACTGACTTGGGTAATTGGGGGGGCTGTCTCCTTTGTTGGAGCGTTGTGCTATGCCGAACTAGCTACAACCTATCCGCACGTTGGAGGAAACTATGAGTACCTGAAACGGGCATTTGGTCAGAATGTCGCATTTCTGTTTGCTTGGGCACGCATGACTGTCATTCAAACCGGATCAATTGCTTTACTCGCCTTTATCTTTGGTGACTATGCGTCTCAACTCTTTAGTTTAGGATCAGGGTCATCTTCAATTTATGCTGTCGGTGCGATCGTACTTCTCACCAGCCTTAATATCATTGGCATTCGACAAGGGAAACGGATTCAGAATGGGCTGACTATGATCACGATTCTAGGATTAGTAACGATTACTATTTTAGGATTATTGCTGGGTCGCCCCTCACCTCAGTTAGCAGCACCGATCGTTGCTTCGAGTAACTGGGGAGCAGCAATGCTGTTTGTCCTATTGTCCTATGGGGGTTGGAATGAAGCCGCTTATATCTCTGCGGAAATTCAAAGACCTCAGCGGAATATTGTGCGATCGCTGCTCTGGAGCATTGGCATTATCACTGCTTTGTACGTGTTGATTAATGCGGCATTTTTGCGCGGATTGGGTGTGTCGGGAATGGCACAATCTCAAGCGATCGCAGCCGATTTGATGCGACAAATCTTGGGGGAGCCAGGAGCCGTTTTGATCAGTGCGCTGATTGCGATGACTGCGTTAGGCTCGTTGAATGCTTCAATTTTTACGGGAGCGAGAACGAACTATGCTTTCGGGCAAGATGTCGCTTTGTTCAACTTTCTAGGACGCTGGCGGTCTCAGGCAGGAACTCCCATGACCGGGTTTTTAGTTCAGGGTGCGATCGCGCTGCTGCTTGTCTTCATGGGAACCTTCACCCGCAATGGATTTGAAGCGATGGTCGATTACACTGCTCCGGTGTTTTGGTTCTTCTTTCTCCTGAGTGGGATTTCCTTAGTTCTGCTCAGAATGCAAGATCCGCATCGTCTTCGGCCGTTTCGCGTGCCATTCTACCCAGTGACACCCCTGTTATTTTGTGCCGTCTGTAGCTATCTACTGTACTCCAGCCTCGTTTATACAGGCTTAGGTGCGAGCGTTGGCATCATTGTTGTGGCTCTGGGTATTCCGTTTTTGTATTGGTCTCGGATTCAACATCGTCGTTCATAAAACAACTTAGGAGTTAGAACTATGCAATTCAAACGTTTGTTTGCTGGATTGGTCATTGGGCTGAGTGTTGTGGGAGTGGGTGTAGGATGCACTCAACAGCGCGATTTTCAAGCCGATGCTCAAACGAATCCTGCTACGACTCAACCACCCCAATCACCAGCTCCAGCCCGCTCTCCAGATGTTCCTTATGTCCCGACTCCTCAAGCTGTGGTCGATCGGATGCTACAAATCGCAAATGTGAACAGCAACGATGTGGTGTATGACTTGGGAAGTGGAGATGGTCGGATTCCGATTACTGCCGTTCGGCAATTTAATGTAAAACGAGCGATCGGAGTCGATATCAATCCTCAACGGGTACAAGAAGCCAACCAAAATGCTCAACAAGCAAACGTCACCGATCGCGTAGAGTTTCGAGAGCAAGATTTATTCGAGACAGATTTTCGAGAAGCGACCGTTGTCACCCTTTACTTACTTCCTGAAGTCAATTTACGGTTACGCCCGAAATTGCTCAGTGAACTCAAACCTGGTACTCGCATTGTTTCTCACGCTTTTGACATGGGCGATTGGAAACCGGAACGTGTTGAAAATGTCGATGGGCGAGTGATCTATTACTGGACAGTTCCAGAAAATGTTCCCGCTAATCTTAAACAATAAACTCACTCACTCACTGCACTCACTCACTCAGTTTAATCACTACTCTCACCTCAATTTTTTGGAGACATATCATGAGACAACAACTGAAAAAAACAATTGCTGCAACTGCTTTAGGTGCGATTCTGATGCCGATCGTTGCTGCTTGTGGGGGACAACCCACCGCAGAAGCACCCACGCAACCTGCTCCCGAAGCGACGACTGCTCCGGTTGCTCCGGCTCCGGGTACTCAAGGTTCCCCGGCTCCAGGCACACAAGCAAACGCTGGCAATGTAACGGATCTGATTGGTAGCAACCCTTCGCTCAGCACACTTTCTTCTGTAATCAATGAAGCAGATTTGAGCAATACATTAGGAGAAGGTGGACCTTACACCGTATTCGCACCCTCGGATCAAGCATTTGCAGCTCTCCCTGCTGAAACTCGTGAGCGTCTGCTTCGAGAGGAGAATCGACAGTTACTTCGCCAAATCCTGACTTACCACGTGGTTCCGGGCAGCTTAACCGCGAATCAATTGCAGCCAGGTCAAGTTCAAACGCAAGCCGGGAACTCAGTCAACGTGCAAGTGGATGGACAGCAGGTTCGGGTGAATGAAGCGCGAGTTATCCAACCGGATTTACAAGCATCAAACGGCGTGGTGCATATTGTCGATCGCATTATCTTACCGCCCAATGTCAATCTGTAACGTGAATCTGTAGCAGATGCGTGAGAGGGAAGCTGTGATGAAAGGATTAGCTGGAAAAAATGCGCTGATTACCGGAGCAAGTTCCGGGATTGGACAAGCGATTGCAATTCGTCTCGCTCAGGAAGGCTGCAACATTGCGATTAACTATCGCAAGACGGTTGAGGAAGCTGAAACGACCGAGGAGATTGCACTGCAAAAAGCTTGTGGTCAAGTGGAGAATTGTGGAGTCAAATCGCTTTTGGTTCAAGGGGATGTGTCCAAAGAGGAAGACATTCTCAACATGATCAACACGACCATTGATCAATTTGGCAGCTTGGATATTTTGATCAACAATGCCGGGGTGCAAACAGAGTCTCCCTCTCACGAAATTGAGGTCGATGAGTTCGATCGCATTCTATCGATTAACTTGCGGGGTGCATTTTTATGTGCGCGAGAAGCGATTAAGCATTTCATTGCTCGCAACCAACCTGGCACGATTATCAATATCTCTAGCGTTCATGAAGTCATTCCTCGACCGTCGTATTTAACTTACTCGATGAGTAAAGGCGGCATGGGAAACCTGACGAAAACCTTAGCGCTGGAATATGCCGATCGAGGAATTCGAGTCAATGCAATTGCGCCTGGAGCAACGATTACGCCAATCAATGAAGCCTGGACAGATGATCCAGAGCAGAAAGCGATCGTAGAAAGCCACATTCCAATGGGTCGTGCTGGAACGTCTGAGGAAATGGCTGCTGCGGTTGCTTTTCTTGCTTCTGAGGAAGCAGCTTACATCACGGGGCAAACCTTGTTTATTGATGGTGGACTCACGCTCTATGCCGATTTTCGGGAATCGTGGTCTGCCTAACTTGAAAGCTGATCAAGCGATTTCTCAATCCAAAGTAGACTTTATTGCGCCAACTCAATGAACATTCAACACTCTGCGGAGCGCCACTTAAACGAGGCAAGAGAGCTTCTCAATCAGTCAATTCTGTATTATCGGGGTCAGCCCATCGGCACGATCGCTGCACAAGATCCCACAGTCGATGCTCTGAACTACGATCAATGTTTTATTCGCGATTTTGTCCCCTCTGCCTTGGTTTTCCTGATGCAAGGTCGAACTGACATTGTTCGGAACTTCTTAGTTGAAACCCTGAACTTGCAAAGCCGACCCAAAGAAATGGACTGCTTTGAGGCAGAAACGGGACTGATGCCTGCAAGTTTCAAAGTCGTTCAAGCAGACGGACAAGAATGGTTAGAGGCAGATTTTGGAGAAGCAGCGATCGCGCGCGTTCCGCCAGCCGATTCTTGTCTTTGGTGGCTGATTTTACTTCGAGCTTACGTTCAAGCAACCGGAGATGTCGCATTAGCACATCAGCCCGAATTTCAAACCGGAATCAAGCTCATTCTTGATCTCTGTTTGGCGCATCGGTTCTCGCTCTATCCTACGCTGCTGGTTCCGGATGGGGCTTTTATGATCGATCGACGCATGGGTGTGTACGGTCATCCCCTAGAGATTCAGGTACTTTTCTATGCAGGGTTGCGAGTTGCACAAGAGTTTCTGCTGCCAGAAGAAGAACGCTATCTCAAGGCAGTAACACAGCGTCTCAGCGCATTACATTATCATGTCTGGGAATACTACTGGATTGATCTCAACCGCCTCAATCAAATCTACCGGTTTGAGGTAGATGAATATGGTGAAAACATTGCGAATAAGTTTAATATCTATCCAGCATCGATTCCCGCTTGGTTAACAGATTGGTTGCCTGAAACAGGAGGCTACTTAGCTGGAAATTTGGGACCTGGACGGCTGGATTTTCGCTTTTTTGCATTGGGAAATCTGTTAGCGATCGTCTTCTCACTCGCAGATGAATCTGAATCTCAAAGGATTATGAATTTGTTTGAGCAGCGTTGGCAGGATTTAATTGGCTATATGCCCGTGAAGCTTTGCTATCCTGCGATCGAGGGAGAAGAATGGCGAACGCTCACAGGGTGTGACCCGAAAAATTCGCCTTGGTCGTATCACAATGGGGGGAATTGGGCAGTGCTACTTTGGGCATTTGCGATCGCGGCTCAAAAAACAGGTCGAGTCGAGTTAGCAGAACGTGCAATTAACATTGCCGAGGAGCGTTTAGTGCAAGACAACTATCCAGAATACTATGACGGTCGCTCTGGATACTTGATTGGAAGAGAAGCTCGATTGTTTCAAACATGGAGCATTGCAGGCTTGCTGGCTGCTAAAGAATTCATCGCACATCCTGATCATTTATCTCTGATCAGTCTCGAATGACCGTTTAAAGCATCGCTTTATCTACTGTCAATTCAATGCGGGTTTTCTGTGATCCATGACGAGAAATGCCAGAATTAGGCAATCTGTTTTGCTTTGATAAATGGAATGGAAGACTCTTTAACGATCACAGTTTTGATGAGTACCACCGTTGGTATTGGCATTGGTGCTCAGGTCATTGCTCGATATTTACAGATTCCTAGTATTGTCTTCCTCCTGCTATTGGGTTTGGCTCTAGGATCGAGTGGACTCCGTTGGATCGACCCGTCTCTTTTAGGCAGTGGGTTGGAAGTCATTGTCTCTTTGTCGATCGCGATTATTTTATTTGAGGGAGGTTTGAGCTTACAGATTCGTGATCTGAGAAGCGTTTCGATCAGCCTTCGCAATCTGATTACGATCGGGGTCGCCATTACACTGGTTGGCGGTGCCATTGCGGCTCATACCTGGCTTGATTTTCCCTGGTCGATCGCCTTCCTCTATGCGTCTTTAGTCGTCGTCACAGGTCCAACGGTTGTGACTCCACTCTTAAAGCTTGTGGGGGTAGAGCGACGAGTCGCAACGCTATTAGAAGGGGAAGGAATTCTAATTGATCCGATCGGTGCAATTCTTGCGGTGATTACGCTCAATATTGTGTTGAGTGGCAAGGCAGTTCCGCTCGTTTTAAGTAACACGGCAATCCCACTTCTAATTTTGAAAGGATTGCTCCTGCGCTTAGGAATCGGAGTCGCGATCGGATTGATTGCTGGGAGTTTGCTGAGCTTGCTTCTCAAACAGTCTAAGATTCTTCCGCAAGAACTCAAGAATCTGATTGTATTAGCAGTAGTCTGGGGATCGTTTAGCCTAGCGCAAGCGTTACGCAGTGAGTCGGGGTTGCTGGCTGTTGTGATCATTGGCATCGTTCTACGCGCCGCTGCTACACCTGATGAGCGGTTGTTGCGGCAATTTAATGAGCAGCTTGGAATTTTGACAAACTCAGTGCTATTTATTCTGCTTGCTGCTGATTTATCGATCGAGCAGCTTTTCGATTTAGGGCAAGAAGGGGTAATCGTAGTTTTGGCATTAATGCTGATTGTTCGTCCTATCAATGTTCTAATCTCGACTTGGAATCGCGGCTTTAGCTGGCAACAGCAGTTCTTTTTGTCCTGGGTTGCGCCGCGTGGCATCGTAGCAGCATCAATGGCATCGTTATTTGCCATTTCTCTGAACAATCAAGGGATGAGTGGGGGTGATGCGCTTAAAGCATTGGTGTTTCTCACGATTCTGATCACCGTTTTTGTGCAAGGAGTGACAGCAGGCTGGATTGCACGATGGCTTGGCTTACATACGAATCAAGTCAGAACAGTGATTGTAGGCGGGGATTCATTCGCCCGATTGTTGTCACGATTATTGCAGCAAAAAGGAGAAGCAGCGATGCTGATCGACTTTGATGTAAACACAACCAATTTAGAGCCGATTGATGAAAATCCTGCGTTGAGCGATCGCTTGAATTTAGAAGAACTAGAAGCCGAAGGCATCTCTTCATTTAGCTCGTTTCTCGCTTTAAGTTCTAGCCCAGAAGTCAACGGCATTTTAGCTCAACGGGCTGCGGAACTGTTTCGTCCTGATCTGATTGCAATTTTGTCTCCATCACCGCTAGGGGATGGAAACAGCCTGAGTGCAGTCACGCCAGGGATTCAGGCTGCGTTTGCTCCCCAGATTTCTCTCGATCAGTGGAATCAATGGCTCGACCAGGATGAAGCGCAGGTTGTCGAAATTGTTTTACGATCGCCGACGCTTGCAGCACAGCAAGCAGAGCTACAAACCTTAATCGCCTCGAATAACCTCATGCCCCTGATCGTTGAGCGAAACCAGGAGGTGCGAATTGTTATTTCAAATGAAGAATGGCATGCGGGAGATCGTATTACCTGCTTACTGCACAAATCCGCAGACGCAATGATTTCGCTTGAGAAATCGCCGTTTGTCAAGGTTGCCCTGAACACCAGCGAATGGGCAGATTGTCGCTAAGACTAACTGACCAACTTAAGCGCTAAATTGATGAGATCGAACAACTGACGAATTCAATAGAGAAGCTCGTCAATCCTCAAAAGCAACAGTCAATCTAAGCCTAGAAGAATTCATTATTCTGATAGATGCGATGTGCAAGTCTGTCATTCTATTGTGCGAGATAATATTCTTGCACTGATATGGCGACCCCCAATATTCCTCCTAATCTAAAACAGCCTGTACAACAGACTGTTGCTCATCCAAAGTTTGAAAAGTTGGCTCGATTCGGTTATGCAGCAAAGGGGATTGTTTACTTTGTAGTGGGACTGCTGGCAGCACAAGCTGCGATCGGGAGTGGAGGACGCACCACAGATACGAGTGGAGCCTTACAAGAAATTGTGGTGCAGCCGTTTGGAAAATTGCTGCTTGGGTTGGTGACGATCGGTATCATTGGCTATGTCCTGTGGCGGTTTGCTCAAGCATTGCTTGATCCAGAGCATACGGGACAATCAAATTCTACACAGCGCGTTGTGCAGCGTATCGGATATTTGATCAGTGCACTCAGCTATTCAGGGTTAGCTTTCACTGCGGTTAAACTCATCTTAGGCAGTGGTGGAACGAATGGAAGAGGGACGGAAGACTGGACAAAACTGGTCTTGGCTCAACCTTTGGGACAATGGCTTGTGGGGTTAGCAGGCGCGATCGTATTGGGGGTGGGCTTGTCGTATTTTTATCAGGCTTACACTGCCAAGTTTCAAAGATATTTCAAACTCAATCAAATGAATGCAACCGAACGCAAGTGGGCAAAGCGGCTAGGACAGTTTGGGATTGTTGCGCGTGGGGTTGTTTTTTGCATCATTGGTTTGTTTGTGATCATTGCGGCACTGCGCTCCGATGCAACTGAAGTCAAAGGATTGGGAGAAGCTTTAGCCGTTTTGGCACAACAGCCTTATGGAGCATGGATTCTGGGAATTGTGGCGCTAGGCTTGATTGCTTATAGTTTGTACTCGCTGATCGAAGCTCGATATCGCAGTCTCATTCGCTCTTGAGATGTCTGTTAGTTCTCTGGGACATTAACAACCTCTAGTCAATGCGACTCAAGGAAAACACAGTGACTTCTGGAGGACAGTACCACCGTCCCGGTGGAAAGGTTCCTAATCCTCGATTGACATAGAGCCGATTCTCACCCACCGAATGCAGACCTTGTGCCCATTGCCAATGCTGTACAACTTTGGGCCATTTTAAATCCAGGAACGGCACCCACTTCCATAATGGCTCGGGAATGCGATCGCGTGAAGCCTGAATCCAAGTGGGAACGGCTCCCACTCCTGGAATTGCAATTTGTCCACCATGCGTATGTCCAGAAAGCTGCAAATCGACGCGCCACTGGCTCAGAGGCACTGCACTGTCAGGATTGTGAGAGAGCACTAGACGAGGAACCGTTGGATTTAGAGTCTCAAACACAGAAGCAGGAGCAAAGTCAGACGACCAGAAATCGGGTAAGCCAACGATCGCGAAGTCTTCCCCAAACGGATAAGCAATCTGATTCCAAAGAACTTGAATTCCGGCATCGGTTAAGGCGCGACTAATCTTAATTTTTGATTCAGGGAGTTCCAGATCATGATTGCCTAACACGGCATAAATACCCGATCGACTCTGTAATCGGCGGAGATGTCGAGCAAGTTGATCAATAGGTTTCGGGGTATGCGTAACATAATCGCCCGTAAGAACGATGAGATCCGGTTCAAGACAATTCGCGGTCTCGATCGCTTGGTTCAACAATTCATCAGACAACAGCAAGCCATCGTAATGAAAATCAGAAAGCTGAACTACTTTAATGCCATTTAAGCGATTGGGTAGTCCAGAAACTTCGATTTCAACGGTTTCCACACTTAGAGGTTCTGACAAAAACGGGATCTGGGACACGCTCTTCACCAAATTCAGACTGCTTTCAGCCTAACAAACTGGAAAAGAACTCGAAAGACGGAAAACCAGAGTTGCAGTGCTCTAAAAGCTTAGGTAAGTCGTTTCACTCCGTTCAAGGAAAGTTCTATCCGATGAAGGACTCTAGCGATCGTACCCGACTGATAGATTGAACAACACCCGGCACGTTCTCCTAGAAGCCATGACTTGGACAACCTTTTTTCTTCTCTTTGCTGCTGCGATCGTCGTCTGGATGATTCTCTATCTTCGCGGCGTTTTCGAGCCGCAAATCTGTTATCGCTTTGATCGTCGCATCGCACTCGATAGTCCAAATTTTCTGCCGATGTTAGTCGGCTTCTCAAAGTCGATCGCGACACAAGCGCGGCTCACTCAGTTTTGGTCACAGCCAGACCAGATTTATACAGCGCGACTAGAAGCAATCCAAAAAGCACAGCACTTGATTCAGTTTGAGACTTTTTTCATGACTCCAGGGTATCGTGCCGATCAGTTTGCTCAGGCATTGATTGAGCGATCGAGATGTGGGGTGAAAGTCCAAGTTTTAGTCGATCACGTTGGCACCGCTCAGATCCCTGCTTCGTATTGGAAACAGCTTCGAGGTGCGGGGGTTGAGGTGCGTTTTTTTCATCCTCCTAGGCTCAAAGTTCCGCTGCAATACTTGAGCCGGACTCATCGTAAACTGCTGATCATTGATGGAACGATCGCCTTGATTGGAGGAATGGGCGTATCCGATGATTGGGACGGCAATCCTAAAATTGGCGATCGAGCACCCTGGCTCGACGGCGAAATTCAGTTAGAAAGTACGATCGTCTCTGTCCTCATGAGCATTTTCCTGCGTCACTGGCTCTATGCAGGAGGTCAAGCCATGGTAGAGCATTTACCTGTACAGCAAGCCTCACGGGCGGCAAAGCCAATGTTAGTGATTGCCAGTGATGCCGATAGTAAGTTGTCACTGATCAACGCGCTCATTTGGTTTGGTCTACAAGCGGCACAGCACCGAATTTGGATTGCGAGTCCCTACTTTATTTTGGAGCGCAATACTCGCAATGCAATCATTGCTGCTAAAAAGCGGGGTGTAGATGTGCAGATCGTGACGACTGGTGTCCACAATGATAAGCCACCTGTTTACTATGCAGTTCGGGAGCGCTATCACACGCTCTTAAGAGCTGACATTGCAATTTATGAGTATCAACCGAGCATGATGCACGCCAAGTTGATGCTTGTGGATCAAGATTGGATTAACTTTGGCAGCGCAAACTTTGATCCTCGGAGCTTTTTTCACAATGATGAACTGAATCTTGCCTGGTTTGCTCCAGACTTCGCTCCGACTGTCGAACAATTTTTTACAGATGCGTTTAGCAAGAGCGATCGCATTGAACTATCAAGCTGGAGAAAACGACCCTGGTGGCAAAAAATGATCGGTCAACTTGCGCTTTTGCTACGCTGGCAACTCTAGAAATTGCTCGATGATCCTCTCTCCTTTGGAAGTCGTCATCTAGCTCAAGTCTGAGTAGACTCAACAAACAGTTCGAGGAGAGCAACCATGCGTCAACTGATCATCCAAGTACCGCAAGGACAAGGAAAAGCAGTTCTACAGATCGCAGAGTCTTGTGATGCAGTGAATCTTGCAAAAATTGAAGCTCAAAGCGCAGACCGAAACATTGATCTTGTCATCGTTCATGTTTCTAATCGACAAGTTGAAGATTTGCTTGCTAAGCTCGAAGATCTACCAGAGGTTCATATTACCTTGCTGCCATCCGGGATCATTGCTCTACGTCCCCCTGCGTCTGAAGCTGCGCAACAAGTTAAAAATGTCAGAGCGCGTAGCCCGATCGAAATCTTCTTATCAGGATTGCAGAGTGTCGGATCTTGGCGCAGCTTTCTCGCCTATGCTGCGGTGGCAGGAGTAGTCGTGTGGATTGGACTGTATACGAATACAAACTATCTTCTGGTTGCTGCAATGCTGATTGCACCCTTTGCAGGTCCCGCTATGAATAGTGCGATCGCAACTGCACGCGGAGATTTACAACTCCTGAAACGCAGTATTCTTCGGTATGTTACAGCGCTAATGGTAACAATCGCGATCTCATTTCTATTAAGCTTGCTTCTTCAACAGCAGATCTCAACGCCTCTCATGGTAGAGAACAGTCAGATTTCAACCGTAGCGGTCTTGATCCCTTTAGCAGCAGGAGCAGCAGGAGCATTAAACTTAGTGCAGTCGGAGCGAAGTAGCTTAGTCTCTGGAGCCGCCGCCGGAATGTTAGTGGCGGCATCGCTTGCACCACCAGCGGGAATTGTCGGAATGGCAAGCGCGATTGGACGATGGGATATGACCATGAGTGGATTGTTTTTACTTGTCTTGCAGCTATTTGGCATTCATGTATCAGCGACGTTGATTTTTCGAGCGTATGGACTGACCTCGCAAGGAAGCCGCTATTCGCGTGGCAATCAACAAGTTTTTCCGATCGCACTCGGTATTTCTCTGGTTTCACTCGCTGCAATTGCAACCTTGCAGTTCTGGAATTCACCCGAGTTTGAACGGTCTAGTCGCGCTCAGCGCGCCAATGCAGAAGTGCAACAAGCCGTTGAGCAGACCGAATTTGCACAATTAGTCGAAGCGAACGTGCGCTTTACCCGCTCAGAGATCCCAGGACAAAACTCCCTATTAGCTGAGGTCTATGTTCAACGTCAACCTGAAAGTACACTTTCTGATCAGCAGATTCGCGATCGCTTAACTCAAACTATTCAAACTCGTCTGCTCACTCAAAGATTCAATGTGACCCCCCTCGTCAGTGTGACTGTTTTAGAAGCACCCAAAACCCAATAATCGCACTCCTAGAGACAGAGGTTATTTTTCCGCTACTTTTCTAAAATTCATATTCAAGTTGTCGTGCATAAAAAACGGTTATGAATTTTGAGCTATCAGCACTGTGGAAACAGCTTGAGGCAATGGTGCGTGGCTCTATTGCCTTGTTTCCCAGCTTAATATTTGCAGTTATTGTCTTTTTTATTTTCTTTTTTATTGCAAGATCGGTTAAGCGGATCGTCCGACGTGCGACCGGAAATCGACGACATGCCCGCAACCTCGGATTAGTGTTAGGGCGCTTAGCACAAGGAACGATTATTCTGATTGGATTATTTGTCGCGTTGTCGATCGTCATTCCATCGTTTCAAGCTGGTGACTTAGTTCAATTACTTGGAATCAGTGGGGTTGCAATCGGCTTTGCGTTTCGCGATATCTTACAAAACTTTTTGGCAGGAATTCTTATTCTATTAACGGAACCCTTTCGGATTGGAGATCAGATCGTTTTCAAAAACTTTGAAGGAACTGTTGAAAACATCGAAACTCGTGCAACGACGATTAGAACTTATGATAATCGCCGCATTGTGATTCCGAATTCAGAACTCTTTACCAATTCAGTCACGGTCAATACTGCCTTTGACACTCGCCGAATGGAATATGATGTCGGCATCGGCTATGGAGACGACATTGAACACGCGAAACGTCTAATCTACGAAGCACTCGATGAGATTGCGGAAGTCTTACAGGATCCGGCTCCCGATGTATTAGTTATGGAACTTGCAGAAAGCACTGTCGATATTCGAGTGCGCTGGTGGATTAAGCCACCCCGCCGGATTGATGATCTGCGATCGCGCGATCAGGTTCTCACCGCAATCAAGCACAAATTAACTGCAAACGGCATTGATTTACCTTTTCCCACCCAGCAAATTTTGTTCCATGATCAGACCGAGGAAACAGATGGCGATCGCACTCAGCAGCGCGAAGGATGGCCGGCTGGACAAAAGCAATCTCCTCGCTCTCGCAGCGTTGGTGGAGCGCTCCGAAGCTTAGCTAAACACAATGGCAAACAGGACAACTCCCACCACCCCACACAAAATGATATGCGTCAACCAGCAGACCAGTAAGTCCCTTGGGTCAGTGGATTGGTTCTGAGGTCATTTTGTCCGGGATTAGAATGCAGAGTATCCTGCAAGGATTCTGGCGATCTGATCACCCCTCTACCCCAAATCTATCTCAATTCCTCAAACCGCGATCTCTGAGCAAACCGCTCTGAAGTAAAGTGACCGTCAGCTTACTCCAGAGCGGTTTTTGAGTGCGATCCAACTTGCACCCAGACCATTCGATTGCGCATCGAATTTGATTGATATTTCAAACCTAGCGACGGAGAGGACTGTAGCTGAACTCAATTAACTTTGCTACAGGGGAACCCCTTGATTTAACTTGTAGTATGTTGTAGTATGTCAATAACGCAATCTCAGCTAAAATCAACAATCTCAATTGAAATCGATATGTAAAGGCGTGGGACGCTTTGCTGTGATTAGCATGTGACGCTTCGAGGCTTTCAAGCCGATGAATGACTGGAGACAATATTGGGAAAATTTCCCACATCTTTCCTTCAGTTTTGCTCATCGATCGCAGTGATCAGATTGTGTTCAAGACGACAACGCTTAGGAGACAACACGATGCCTTACGAAGCTCTCACTTTATCAACTCGCGCTCCGGTGCTCTCCTGGGCAGGTCATGAGTTAGGACACACCGAAGCACAAATGGCTCGAAATGTTGCTGCTCTCCCCTTTGTGTTCAAACATGTTGCGCTGATGCCTGATGTGCATTTGGGCAAGGGTGCCTTGGTTGGATCGGTTGTGGCAACCCAAGATGCAATTATCCCAGCCGCGATCGGGGTAGACATTGGTTGCGGTATGGCAGCAATTAAAACTCCATACAATGCCACCCAGCTAGAAGGAAAGCTCAAACAGATTCGTCTCGACATCGAAGCAGCAATCCCAACTGGATTCAACGAGAACAAAGAAATTGAAAAGACTGTTCTCAACTGGCAAGGCTGGCAACAGTTCAAGCAGCTTCACCCCGGCGTCGAGAACCTTGAAAGCAAAGCCCTCAAGCAAATGGGTTCGCTAGGTGGAGGAAACCACTTTATCGAGGTTTGCCTGGATGCTGAGGAACAAGTGTGGCTGATGCTGCATTCTGGTTCGCGGCATATTGGGAATGCGCTAGCACAGCGGCATATTGATACTGCAAAAGGACTAGCAAAGCTAGCAGGGGAGAAGCTTCCTGATCCAGATTTAGCTTACTTTGTTCGCGGCACCGCTGAGTTCGCTGCTTATTGGCATGATTTACAGTGGGCACAGGGGTATGCGCTTTACAACCGGAAAGTGATGCTGCTGCGATTCCAGCGGATTGTCGATCGACATTTAGCGGGTGGTAAGCCCATGAAGCCCTTGCTGGAGGTAAATTGTCACCACAACTATGCCGAACGAGAACTTCACTTCGGTGAAGAAGTATATGTGACTCGCAAAGGCGCAGTCCGTGCTCGCGAAACCGATTACGGCATTATTCCAGGCAGCATGGGAGCGAAGTCGTTTATCGTGAAAGGAAAGGGCAATGCTCACAGCTATTGCTCCTGCTCTCACGGTGCAGGGCGGTTAATGTCAAGAAACAAAGCAAAGACGGCGTTTACTCTAGATGACTTAATCGCTCAAACGGCGGGAGTCGAATGTCGCAAGGATGCTGGCGTGCTGGATGAAATTCCAGGGGCATACAAGCCGATCGAGCAGGTGATGGCAAATCAAAGCGATCTTGTCGAGATCGTTGCGACGCTGAAGCAGGTGGTTTGTGTCAAAGGTTGAATGAGAGAGGGGATTCAAGTGGAGAGTGGGGAGTAGAAGTGATTGGGCAGTCCTTGGTCGTAAGCAGCAGTTGAGTTTCAATTGTCTTCACCGATCAGCATGGGGACTGCTCAATTGAACGTCGAATAAGACCAGGCTGAAGCTGTTCTCGGTAGCATTTTGCACTCAGTTCATGTTGCTTTGGATGAAAGTGTTCCGTTTCTTCGCTGCTTCGTAACTCTTCACTGTGTCAGTAATCTCAGTTCTACCGATCGACCACAACAGTTCTGTCCAACTACAGATCAAGTTGCTGAATTAAGTGCGTTAAGCTTCACAAAAGTTTATATCAGCACCTTTTATCCTATGACTCCGAATTTGTTAGAAGCCACCCATGAGTACTGGCACAAACTGAATGAACTCGAAGCCGCTTACCAACGAGGGGAAGTCACGCTAGAAGAAGTTGATGCCAAAGTTAAAGGCTTGATGACCGAGTTAGGGCAATCGCGACGAGCAGCGTTTAGCGATTTCTTCAGTAGAGTGCGTCGTTTGTGGGAGGAGCAGCGAGAGACGATCGTTGGCGTTTTGGGATTGGGTGTTTTAACTTATGGGTGGCTTGTGGTTCACTAAACAACTCGCGATCGCGAATCGTCAACTTCTAACACAAGGAGGATGAAGAAAATGAACCTAGGTACGAATGATTAAACGATAACCATTTGAATTCGCCCTCAGGCTCCTTGCTGAATGCTCAACTCAAATCAATACGTTCGCTACTCCCCAAATGTAGAAGTCAAGCAACCGGATGAAGATAGACTGATCCGCCAAATTCTAGACTCCGTTGCTCGGCAAGGACAAAAGGTGTTCGACAAACATCGTCATGCGATGCGCGGTGCTCATGCGAAAAGTCATGGCGGACTGAAGGGAGAACTGCGAATTTACGATAACTTACCCACTCATCTTGCCCAAGGGCTGTTTCGCGAACCTCGCACTTATCCAGTGATGATTCGTTTCTCAAGTGTTCCGGGTGATATTCTGCCGGATAGTCTTTCGACCTTTCGTGGCATGGCAATTAAGGTCCTTGGTGTAGAAGAACCGAAGCTTCTCTCTACTGAACCTGATGCAGTCACTCAAGATTTTCTGATGATTAACAGTCCGATTTTTCCATCCGGGAATCTTGCTCGCTTTCTTCCTGAACAGTTGCTTCAGGAAAAAGTAGTGGTCAGTGCCCCAGAAGAGGCGCAACAACTATTGGGGATAACTGCCCGCACCGTGAATGCAGTCACTCAGAAAGTCGGCATCAATCTCTATCCGACTGCGCTAGGGATTACGCAACCAGAGACTCATATCTTAGGAGAAACGTACTATACTTCTGCTGCTTTGCGCTATGGAGATTACATTGCCAAGTTCAGTGCAGTTCCCATATCCACAAGTCTTCAGCCGCTCCAAGGTAAACGAATTGAGACGCAGAATGCTTCTACTCTACGCGATTTGATTGTAGAGTTTTTCCAGAGGCAGTCGGCTGAATATGAATTGCGTGTCCAACTTTGTACCAATCTAGAAACGATGCCGATCGAAGATGCTTCGGTTCGTTGGTCGGAGCAGGACAGCCCTTATCAAGCGATCGCTAAAATCACAATTGGGATGCAGGAAGCCTATAGTCCAGCCCGTCAGGTGTATGTGGACGATGTATTGTCCTTCAATGCCTGGCATACCATTGCAGCGCATCAGCCGCTCGGTGCAATTCAGCGCCTTCGCAGAGAGGTCTATGAGGCTTCTAGTTATTATCGCCATGAAATGAACCAACAGCCAAAGAGAGAGCCGCGCAGTATTGAGGAGATGCCTGATTAAATCAGCCACAGTCAAACCAAAGCAGAATAAAAAACTTCAGGGAAGCAGTTGCCCACTTCCCTGAAGTTTCTACTCTAGTCACTGTGATTGATTTCAGCCCTGTTATCGATGCAGGTCAACAATCACATCATTCATCTGTTTCAGGCTGAGTCTAAGCCGGAGCAGCTTGTACGCGATTCTGGAGCAGCTTCACAATGGCAGTTTTTTCCAACAAGCCTACTAGGATATTGTTCTCTCGGACAACAGAGAGTGCGGTTAACTTGCGTTCTTCCAACAAAGTTACTACTTCCGACAGAGGACGATCGCTCTGTACCGTGAGCGATGGATCTAATGGTTTTACAAGGGATTGCACTAAAGTTTCAGACCATCGTTCACTTGGAATGGCTCTCAGATCCTCGATCGCAAGCGTACCGATGAGTTGTTCCTCTACATTCGTGACTAAAAACTTCTGCCATGCCCGCTGATCCAGAATCCGCTGATCAGCAAACTCTCGCAACGTTGACGAAGCAGCAACAACCGGGCTATTTGTGCTGACGGCATCGGATGCTGTCAGCCCTGCTAAGCGATCCAACACCACGCCATACTGAGCAGCTTGGCTAGCATTCTGAAGCAAGAACCAGCCAATTAGGATGTTCCAGAAGTTCAGCCCACCGCCAAATACAACCAAGGGTAGCAGTCCCGATGCGATCGCTAACCAACCGATCAATTGACCGACCCGACCCGCAACCTTCATCCCCTTGTAAGGGTTGCCCGTCACTTTCCAGACTAAGGCTTTCAGAATGTTGCCGCCATCCAGCGGTAAACCCGGAATCAGATTAAAGAGCGCTAACGCGAAGTTCACCGAAACCAACACGCCCAAGATTGCAGCAGGTGCCCCAGAGATGCCCGTACCAACTGCCAAAAGGGTTGCCAAACCAGCAAGGAGCAAACTGACTAAAGGCCCTGCGATCGCAACTTGAAATGCTTCAGCGGGAGTTTGCGACTCTTTGTCTAAGCTCGCTAATCCCCCGAATAGAAACAACGTGATCGATTTGACACCCACACCCTGCTTCAGCGCCACAAAGCTGTGACCGAGTTCATGAGCCAGCACAGAACCAAACAATAGCAGTGCTGTGAGCAATCCTAATCCCCAAGACAGCCCCGAAGGCAAATTGGGGAATTGGGCTGCCAGTCCTGAGCCATAGCTAAAAGTGACTAAGCCCAACACTAAAAACCAGGATGGGTTGACATAGAAAGGAATTCCAAACAAACTGCCGACACGAATATTATTCATATCGGGTACCTCCGATGTAGCAGACGATTTCGATCGCCCTGGGTTCTGTCTTCTCTAATGTAACGAAGTGTAAAACGCTTTCTAATTTTTCTATTGCCGTAATTACCGCCCTTTGAATGAACTGACGGGAGCGATGCAGCCGCTCTTGGTCTTCCACCTAAATCGATCGAGATTGAAGCTTGGCAAGATGCGCTCCAAGCCCCAGTTCAACATGCTGAATCAGCAACGATGCCAACGTCTCAGCAGATTGAACGAATGCACAGCTATCTAACTTTGGTGATCCCATCTTGCTGGCAGAAGCGCTCTCTGCGTTGCCAGCCCTTCAGGACTACAACGCATCAGGACGGAAGATTGAATCGACTAGCTCTTCGATCGATTCTAGATCTAAAGAATTCTGTAGCTCACCCTCAAACCATTTCACCTCTTCCGGATCTGTCCCTGGCAGTTGATAGACCAACAATACACCCGTCACGCGCGCGACTGTCAATGGGTCAGGAGTAAGATGACTAAGCAGTGCTTGCGCTTTTTGATAGAGCTGTTGAATCGCTTCTGCATCCTGTGGATGTTCAAGCTCGATCGACATCTGCTGTAGACTTTCCTGAACAGCTTGGACGAGTTCTGCATCTTCGGTAGGGTCGAGTGAATTAGACATCAGGCTTGGCAAAAATAATAGCAGGTTTCATCTATCTTAATGCTTTGCTCTCATTCATTGACTCGGCTTGGAACTACAATCAAAGCAATCTAGTTCTGAGCAAGCCCCTATGTCCTGCGCAATCAACGGGTTGCGGTTTTTTCCGTGTTGATGAATTTGTCTAAAAGCTCCTGATGGTCTGAGCTTCTACCGTTTCTATCTAAAATGGCTCAAGTTTTTTTGAGAAACCCCAAGAAAGACGACCGGAAATTCATTACACCCGAATCTATTCTGCTTTTCGGCGTTATGAGGCATAGGGAGGTTTCGATGTTATTTTCGCAGGGTCAGTTTTGCATCTTCATCAGCAGGAGGTGCTTGATCTTGGCATAATTCACAGCAATAGGACAACGACCCTTTTTTTGCGACACACCCTCATTGCTCGACTGAATCTATGCGTCCGACAATGCTCAACAAATCTATAAGATAACAAGGTTTGATTCGGGTTAGCCTTAGCGTAGGAAGGCTGTATCTGTCAGAATTCCTGTTCTATTGTTGCGGCTAGCGAGTTATGAAAATTCTACTCATAGAGGACGATTCGCTAATTTCTGAACCGCTTGTCAAGGCTTTGACTGATCAACACTATGTCGTAGATGTTGCAACTGATGGGCAGGTTGGATGGTCACTATTGGAATCCTTTACCTATGACTTAGTTTTGCTAGATGTAGTATTACCAAAATTGGACGGCATTAATTTATGTCGAAAACTACGGTCACAAGGAAATCAGACTCCCATTCTTTTATTAACGGCTCAAAATGCTAGCACGAACAAAGTGACGGGGTTAGATGCTGGGGCAGATGACTACGTGCCTAAACCATTTAATTTGCAGGAGTTGTTGGCACGTATTCGGGCTTTACTCAGACGAGGCGGCGCTGCATTACCTCCCTTGCTGAAATGGCGAAATTTAGAGCTTGATCCCAGTACCTGCGAAGTGAGCTGTAATGGTAAAATCGCGCGCTTAACGCCAAAAGAATACAGTCTGCTAGAGTTATTTCTCCGTAACCCACATCGCATCTTTAATACGGGTGCGCTGATTGATCACGTTTGGTCATTTGAGGAAACCCCAAGCGAGGATACTATCCGCTCCCATATCAAAGGACTACGGCAAAAACTGAAAACAGCAGGACTTCTAGGTGATCCGATTGAAACTGTTTATGCTATTGGCTATCGGCTTAGATCTCCAGAGGAAAATCAGAGAGAAGGCAAGAAACAAAGGAACAAAGAGACAAAAAGCGAAGACGAAAGCGCACCGACGATCGCAATACAAACTACCACTGCTGGGATGAACAGCATCTGGAATGAGGTTAAAGAGACTGTTGCCCATCGAATTGCAACTGTTGAGCAGGCAGCAGCGCTGTTGCTACAAAACAAACTGAATCCAGAATTGCGGCAGCAAGCTGAACAGGAGATCCATAAGTTGGCAGGGTCGCTGGGTATGTTTGGCGCAGATCAAGGCTCTCGATTAGCCCAAGAAATTGAACCGCTTTTCCAAAAAGGGCGATCGCTGACTCATCACGAGATGCAGCAACTCTCTAAACTTATCACTGCTTTGCGTCAGGAGCTAGAACACTTGGATGCTGAGCATTTAACGAATGAGCAGCAAACAGGCGCTTCAGTTAGTGAACCAATTGATCAACGTCCTTGGCTACTGATTGTCAGCTCAAATTCAACGCTTACCGCACAATTACAGGAAGCATCGCCTAGTTGGGGTTTACGAGTTCAGGTCATTGCCAATCCCGTTACTGCTAGAGAGCAGATTTCTGAAACGCATCCAGATGTTGTACTGCTGGATTTTTCTGTTACTGCTAGCGCAAATAACTTCATGTTGTTGTCCGAACTCAGTGCTTGTACGCCACCAGTGCCTACATTAGTCTTGACCCAGCAAGATAAATTAATCGATCGAGTCAGGATCGCCCGGTTAGGTGGACGTTGGCTTCAACAGCCTGTCACTGCACCTCAAATCTTAGAAGCAGTCAATCAAGCGCTGCAACATGCCCGTCCAAGGCAAGCCAGAGTACTGGTTGTAGATGATGATGCGCAAGTATTAGTGGCACTTCAGCGGTTACTCATTCCCTGGGGGCTTCATGTTTCGGTCCTCGACAATCCACTTTCATTTCTAGATGTTCTGGAAGCGAATCCGCCTGATCTGCTGATTCTGGACATTGAAATGCCACACATTAGCGGAATCGAACTCTGTCAGGTTGTTCGCAATGATTCGCGCTGGAGTAATCTGCCGATTCTATTTCTCACAGCTCATACGGATGCTGAAACCATGCATCAAGTCTTTGCTGTGGGCGCAGATGATTATGTGAGCAAGCCGATCATTGGACCAGAGTTAGTAACACGGATCTTTAATCGATTAGAGCGCACTCATTTTCTCAAGAGCTTAGCAGAGATTGATGCGCTAACGGGCATCGCAAATCGCCGCAAATCTACCACAGCATTAACTCAGTTACTTGAGTGGTGTGATCAGTGCCAGCAGCCATTTTGTTTAGCGCTGATAGAGTTAGCTAATCTAAAGGACATCAATCAGCAGTATGGTCATGCAGTCGGAGACGAAGTGTTAGCACGCTTCGGAGAATTATTGCGGCGATCGTTCTGCAATGAAGATGTTGTCGGTCGTTGGGGTGGGACAGAATTTGTTATCGGTATGCCTGGTATGACTAAAACGGATGGAAGTCAACGTGTTTTTGATTTTCAGCAATCCTGGCAGCAGTTTAAGGTGGAGGTGAGTGGAACTTCGTTGCACGTCAGCCTAAAACTAAAAGTTGTTCAGTATCCTCAAGAGGGTGCGGATCTTCAGTTGTTATACCAAGCCGCCCGCTCTAGCTTAAATGAGGCTGAGAATTTGACGCGCTCTGAGGAGCATCCACAATGAAAGCGCCATTACCAGACAACGAATCTGATAGGCTGAATGCCCTACAACAATACAACGTTCTAGATACTATTTCTGAAGCTGCATTTGATGATTTAACTCAGCTAGCAGCATTTATCTGTGGTACGCCAATTGCTTTAATTAGTCTAATCGATGATTGTCGTCAGTGGTTCAAATCTAAATTTGGGTTGGAGGCTACAGAAACGCCTCGTGATGTTGCATTCTGTGCCCATGCTATCTTGCAGCCTAGCGATGTGTTGATTGTTTCAGATACGCTCCAAGACGATCGATTTGCGACGAATCCTCTTGTAACAAGTGAGCCTCATATCCGATTTTATGCAGGCGCACCGCTCATTACTTCAGATGGCTATTCCCTGGGAACGCTTTGTGTTATCGATCGCATTCCTCGGCAGCTCAATTCTGATCAGATTCAAGCCTTACAAGCCTTGAGTCGTCAGGTCATTTCTCAACTAGAGTTACGACGTAATTTGGTTAGGGTGGAACAAACAACAACCGAATTGCAGCAAGCAGAGCAAACTCGCATCCAGCTTCTTGCCCAAGAGCAGGCTGCCCGCAATCAGATTACAGATATCTTAGAGAGTATTACTGATGCTTTTTTTGCGTTAGATCACGATTGGCGATTTACTTATCTCAATCGGCAGGCAGAGTTGTTGTTGCAACGAAAGCGAGAAGCCTTGCTGGGGAAAGTTTTATGGGATGAGTTTCCAGAAACGATCGATTCAACTTTCTATCAGGAGTATCAGCGTGCTATTGCAGAGCAGATTAGTGTTCGATTTGAAGCATTTTATCCACCTTTGAACCAGTGGACTGAGGTTTATGCCTACCCTGCCAAAGATGGGTTATCGGTCTACTTTCGTAACATCAATCAACGGAAAGAAGCAGAGCGAACGCTACACGAGACACTGACATTCCAGCGAGCAATTTTAAACAGCGCGAACTACAGCATCATCTCGACCAACGTTGATGGCACGATTCTCACCTTTAACACCACAGCAGAGCAATGGCTTGGCTATACAACCGCAGAAATTATTGGACAAACAACGCCTCTATTGATTCATGACTGGCAGGAAATTGTGCTGCGATCGCAAATGCTGTCACAGGAATTAGGAGAACGAATCGAGCCAGGATTTGATGTATTTATTACCAAGGCACGTCGTGGCGTAATCGATGAGTATGAGTGGACTTACATTCGCAAAAATGGTTCGCGCTTTCCTGTGTTATTGTCAATCACCGCGCTCAAGAATGCAGACGATCAGATTACAGGATTTTTGGGAATTGCTAGCGACATCACCGAGCGAAAAGCGGCTGAAGAGCAACTTCGGAATTTAAGTAAGGCGTTAGAAAGTGCGATCGAAGCAATTGCTCGATTAAATACACAAGGACAATATGTTCAAGTCAATCTCGCCTATGCTGCGATGTTAGGCTATCAGCCTGAAGAACTATTAGGCGTGAAATGGCAGCAAACAGTTCACTCAGAGGATATTGCTGTTGTAGAGGCTGCCTATCAGCAAATGCTGGAGCATGGTAAGGCGGAAACAGAAGCAAGAGCGATTCGCAAAGATGGCGGCGTTCTCGATAAGCAAATTGTGATGGTAAAAGCCTATGACCAGCAGCAGCAGTTTAACGGTAACTATTGCTTTGTAAAAGACATCAGTGAGCGACGTGAAATTGAGCGCATGAAGGATGAATTTATTTCAATCGTGAGTCATGAACTCAGGACTCCGCTCACCTCAATTTCCGCTGCTTTGGATCTCTTAGCTGAAGGCGTTTTGCAAAATCAGCCCGAAGACGCGCAACAAATGCTGCAAATTGCTGCAAATAACACCGATCGATTGGTGCGCCTGATTAACGATATTTTGGATATTGAGCGGATTGAATCTGGCAAAATTGTCATGACTAGACAAGTCTGCGACGCTGCTGATTTGATCAATCAATCGGTAGAAGCCATTCAAGAGATTGCAGAACAAGCCGAAATCACGCTCTCGATCGCGCTGCTCACAGTTCGTCTTTGGGCTGACCCCGACCGAATAATTCAAGTCCTAACAAACTTACTCAGCAATGCGATCAAATTCTCCTCTCCTGGTAGCACAATTTGGTTGAGCGCAGAATTAATCACCAATGAGGCTTTAGAAGCCAACTATAATCAGGCTGGAGAAGATCAGCAAAGTTCTGCCAACTGGCTTCTCATCAAAGTCATCGATCAAGGACGTGGTATCCCATCCGATAAACTAGAATCCATCTTTGAGCGCTTTCAACAAGTGGATGCTTCGGATTCACGTCGTCGAGGAGGTACTGGATTAGGATTAGCAATCTGTCGCAGCATCCTTCAGCAACATGAAGGAAAAATCTGGGCAGAAAGTACATTAGGAATGGGCAGCACTTTCTGTTTTACCTTACCGATTCTTAATGCTTCTGAAAGTTCGCAGAATTTAAGTTTGATGTCCGACTTAGTCGATTCGGCACTAGATACCAAATCACAAACTCCGCTGGTGTTAGTTTGTGATGATGATGCTTCGATTCGCAAAGTGGTGCGAGTGATGTTGGAACGGCAGGGCTATCAGGTGCTAACAGTTGCTTCAGGACAGGAAGCTGTAGAACAGGCACGTGCCCATCAGCCAAATGTGATTTTACTGAATCTGCTGATGCCCGGTATGAATGGATGGGAAACGTTGACAGTTTTGAAACAGCAATCTGAAACGCAGGCTATTCCTGTCATTATTCTGAGTGGACTGCTACCCGATGCTAGAGAAACACCTTATGATGGCGTGAGTGATTGGGTCGTAAAACCGCCAGATCCTAGAGTGCTCCGGCAAGCACTCGATCGAGCTTTAGTCAATCAGACCCAATCTTTGAAAGTTTTGATTATTGAAGATGATTTGGATTTAGCGCAAGTTCTCACAACTTTATTGTCTCGCTATCACATCGAAACATTTCACGCTCAAACCGGACGAGATGCGATTCAACTCAGCCAGCAGGTGCTTCCTGATCTGCTAGTCCTTGACTTAGGACTACCGACTGATGATGGTTTTGCTGTTGTAGACTGGCTGCGTCAGCATAATCGCCTCTGCCAAATGCCGTTGGTCATTTATACGGCTCGCGATCTAAATGACGATGAACGGGAACGGTTAAGACTCGGGCAAACCCTATTTTTGACCAAAGGACGCATTACTTCACAAGAATTTGAGCAGCAGGTGATTAATCTGCTCAACCGAATGATTCGATCAAAGGCAGGAGACAGTCTCGATGACGACTAGACACATTTTGATTATTGATGATGAATACGATATTCGGGCAGTGGCTCAACTCACTCTGAAGACGGTAGGGGGTTGGGAGGTATCGAGCGCTTCTTCAGGTCACGAGGGACTTGCCAAAGCAGCCAGCGAGCAGCCAGACGTGATCTTGCTCGATGTCATGATGCCTGAAATGGATGGAATCGAAACCTTTCGTGCTCTTCAAGCGAACCCAACAACTCAGGCGATTCCGGTCATTTTGATGACCGCAAAGGTGCAAGCGGCGGAGCAACGGCGATTTGCAGAACTAGAGGTGGCAGGAATGATCACGAAACCTTTTAAGGCAATGAGACTTCCAGAACAGATTTCCAAGATACTCGGTTGGAGCTAAGCGTGATGGCTGCCAGTTTAATTGTTCATCTACACAAGTTCTGCACTTTTCAGATCTAACGTAGAAACTATCGGAGGTGGAAGTGTCATTCTTTTGCATCCGAAGATCGTTTCTTCAAGGCTTGACTGCCTGACCTGCCGTGAACTCCCTAACTCTTCATCACTTGAGCGCTCTCCTCTACCCGATTCGACAACGACTAGAGTCGATCGAAATTTCTAATCCTCAAACAGCACGATCGCTCTGCAAAATCATCCCGGCTCGTTGTCCGTTTGAACGGCAAATCAAACTGTTTGATTACACGCTTGTTCGGATTCCACCGCTTTGTAAATTAAATCCCTTCTACGATCAAATCGTCAGTCTTCGCTTTAAATCTTTAGTTTATCTAGCAGACCAGTGTGGCGAAGATGTAACGCTTTATTCTTAGCTCCATTTTGTGGGGAAGGGGTTCTCTCTAAAACTGAGGTTCTGATGCCAACAACACACACACCCGAAGAAATTCCAGCAACGCTCCTCAAACAGCCTTGCTCCTCAGAGCATTTGACAAATGGTGATAAAAATAAATCGATTAAAATGCCACAAAATGATGCATCAGATCAAGCTCGTCTAAATCAGGGTCGAGTTGCGATCTTTGTTGACGGTTCAAATTTATTTTATGCTGCTTTACAGCTTGGAATTGAGATTGACTACTCAAAGCTACTGGGTCAACTCACTGCGAACTGTCGGCTACTGCGAGCTTTTTTCTATACAGGTGTCGATCGTACCAATGAAAAGCAACAAGGTTTTTTGCTTTGGATGCGTCGTAATGGTTACCGAGTGATCACAAAGGATCTGATTCAATTGCCAGATGGTTCCAAAAAAGCGAACTTGGATGTCGAAATTGCGGTAGATATGCTAACTTTGGCAGACCACATCGATACTGTTATCTTAGTCAGCGGTGATGGAGATTTAGCCTATGCTGTCAATTCCATTGCTTATCAAGGCGTTCGTGTCGCTGTCGTCAGCTTGCGCTCAATGACAAGTGATAGCTTGATCAATGTTGCTGACTCCTACATCGATCTTGACACAATCAAGGAGAACATTCAAAAGCCTACTGGTGCTGGCTATACAGACTGTGTCACTAGGACCACATAATTTAAGATCTACTTGCTCAAGCTAGTATGACAGGTGTAGAAATCATGGTTTACTTAATTTTTCGAGGTTCTCTCAAGCAAACCTTACGGAGACACTCAGTTATCGCGTCTCCCCGTTACTAAAGTGATATAGCCCTACTTAACGCTGAAATCGCTCAAAAGTTAAATGCTATTTACAACGTTTGTCCCACTTACCCGGTTAAAAGTCGAGCTTTAAGGAAGGTTTGTTAGCAGATACCAAAACTGCTAACCTCTCAAATCAGCGACAGTAAGCAATCTCAAATCCAGCAACCGTGACTTAGTGTCGGCTGCATTTGACGAGTTAGACTGCGTGACTAACTCATTTTTGAAGCTCCCTAGCCTTTGCTTTCTTAAGGCTTTCATATCTACTTTGAAGCTCTCGAAAATTGTGTTCAATTAATGGAAAAAGCTTTGGCGGGAATGGTTCATTTAAATCCATTGGATTAACGTTTTGAAGTTCTTTGATAGAACGAATTGTTTTATAAACTGCAACATGCTTGATGTACTTTAGTAACTCATCGATTAACTCTTTGCTATTTGCTGAATTTTCAGCTAAATGGATCTTTGTCTCTATAATTTCAACTATCTCTTGGTGATTTTTAAGAATAAATTCTTTCTCTATAGCCTCACTTGCAGCATCAGGTAAAACATCTTGCTCAGAACTGAGAGACTTAATTCTTTTCCACATTACAGTATCTTTTTCCAATCTTAAATAGATAGGCCAGTAGAATTCGGAGATTTGCCTTTCTATAAATTCTAGTTCTGCATTGTATCGAGCTACAACAAGCTGATTCTCTAACTCAGATATCTGTTGTTTCTGCTGATTCTCCAATTCAGCAATAAGCTGTCTTTGATAATACTTTTCATTGGTTTCGTTCTTGAATACCTCAAAACGTTTGTTGAGCCAGTAACCTGCTACTAGCACAATGCCACCAAGTAAAACTTTATCAATAACTAATTCAATGATCTTTTCAGAAAGAGCCATTTAGCAATTCTCCCCCGGACTACCTGAAACTTAATGAAATTATCCGTATCAACCGAAAAAGTCCGATTACTTGAGCATTAGTATCTAAAGATACGCCTCAAACTGTACCTCAATCGAGCAATGAGCAGTCTAACAATTTCTAAAACTGCCTCTCTTAGCCTAATTATCTGAATCTAAACGTCGCCGAGAATGATCGACATACTATCCTATCAGAAGGATTTAGGCTACTTGGATTTGGCATAATATCCTAAATTAGAAAATTAGACTGACTTTTTCCGTCTAATGCCTAAATTGAAAACATTAGGTTAATCCATGTTTCGCATATTACTCCCAAACATGAGGATTAGACCGGAAATTTACGTATTTCTCTTTAGAAATTGCACTATATCTGTCTGAGATCTCGTTCAACGCCATTTACTGGATGCGAGGTGAATAGCATAACTCAACATGCAAAAATCTGCTATGACATAGCCATCACAGATTTTCTCTAGAGCGTAACTATGCTCATGCACATAAGGATAGGATGGAATGTAATCGATACTTAGACATTCGCCTGCTGCGCTGCAGCAGCTTGTTTCAAATCATTCTGATTGACCCACACCGTTTTTCTTCCATCTGAAATTCGACACAAATAAAATGCTTTATCATGCACCACTCGTTCGACCTTCTGAATTGTCCAACCTGACTTTCCTTTATATTGCACAGACTCTCCGACTCTCGGAGTCCAACCAATCTTCGCGATCGGCGTTAATCTCGCATCTGTATAATGCCAAAGCCAAACCGCACCCTTTACAACCCAAGGCGTGACGTGATCCGCAATCACAGACAATGCTAATGTTCCAAGCACCATCCAAGGTAAAACTTGATAATACAGCGGCAACTGCTGATGCACATACAAATTCAACGTGCGATCGACAACAAAATTGTGAATCAGAAAATAGCTATAGCTATGAATGCCAAGCCAAATCATTATTGCACCTAACTTTAAGCGATCGCTGAAAAATCGAAATACGACCATGCAACAGAGCGTTAAACCAATAGCCAGCAAGAAATCATCAAAAATCCAGCCAAAGCGATAAAACTGAGCGACAAATCCGATCGCATAAACTGCTATACCAATCGAAAATGCTCTAGAAGACTTCCAAAAGATCGCGCCTTTACCCTGCGAATACTGCCGAGCGACTACCATTCCTAAAACGAAAGTACTGAGCTTTGCAATGAAATGCACAAATGGTTGCCAACCTGCCGATGCACTGACGATCGCATAAGTGGGATGACCCTTGAAGACATAAACCGCTAAGGCTCGATACACCAATGTAATCACAGTTGTCGTCAGCAACAAATTGCGCGATCCCCATCGATTCATCAGATACCAAAGCACTGGGAAAATCAACGCAAAACTCATAATCAATGGGACGAACCACCAAGGACCATTTGTGGGAAGAAGCAGTTCTCCACCATAATCAAACAAAATTGGGAACGACATGCCTGCAAATGTATGCCAAGCATCAGGAATATAGCTATTCGTCAACTCCCCAACCGTCCAAAGTACTGGGTAAGCCAACCACGCGACTGTCCAGAACGGTAGTAAAATTCTTAAAATTCGTCGCTTGAGAAAGCTACCTACTTCGATCGGTTGCCCTTTCAGTGATAGCACCAAGCTGAATCCACTTACCAAAACAAACACATCGACAAATTGATAGCCAAACCAAACAAGTAAACTCAAAACTTGAGTCAACCAACTATCACCCATCTGACGCGTCGCTAAAAATATCTGTTGCAAATTCGCAGCAAGTCCGGTTGGTTGAGGTGTAAAAGCATATTTCGTAAATAACAACTGAGCATGATAAAGCAACAGCAATACTGCTGCAAAAATCCGAATGCCTTCGAGCCATGCTAACCGCTGTAATTTCTTAGAACTTGCCATCCAGTTTCTCCTCAAATCCCCTTTCTAGGCTCTTGATGTATTTCCAGGTAGTAGTGTGGCATCGTTTCTATAAATCGACGGACAAATCTGCCTATTGGCGGATTTTGAAAATCATGATTTCTAATATGACGCAAGGAATGACTTAACTACTTTTAATCACTCTTTATTCCTGACCAATGTTACCGAGCCGATGCTTTACCATTTTGCAGACTCAGTATATTCAACTCCTTTACAGAATTTCATCTCGCGTAAGAATGACAGATGCAATACTGAAAGGAGGATAGCTTTGACACATGATCTTTTACGCAACGTGATGCCCCATCGAAAGTCTCTGGAAGAAGATCAGGGTTAATGTAAGTGAATTGGAAGCACCGAAATATATTAATCGGGAAACCCGTACATTTACGTAATTGTGTCATCAGAAGAAAATAAAGTTCCAAGATCTTACCGTATAGATCCTTGGACGAATCCGATTCAATCTGTGCAACACATATAAGACGATTACATCATGAGTATTAAATTCACCGCTGAAGACTTGTCACGATTGGACGATTTCCGCCTTGAGCGCTTTCATGAACTTTATGCCCAGACACTTGTAGGCTGTAAATTAGAGCTAAAATTCGATGCGTTGCTCATTCATTGTTCAGAGCCTTGGTGCGTCGATCAATTGATGGAAGAACTCGATCGCATGGTAAACGCTGTGTCGCTGGTACTGGGTACAAAGTATCTGTCGATCTGCTATGCGGCAGAGGAAGTTTATCGGACGAAGACCCGATTACACCGTCAACAATGCATGTCGCACTAAAATAGAGAAAACTCTCGTTTCAGTTGTCCCATGACTCTTACTTCGATTCCGATCGCCTTAACTATTGCGGGTTCAGATAGTGGAGGGGGGGCTGGAATTCAAGCTGATCTCCGCACGTTTGCTTTTCATCGCGTGCATGGAGCGAGTGCGATTACTTGCGTTACGGCACAGAATACCTTAGGTGTGTCACGAGTTGATGCTTTACCTTCAGCAGCCGTAGCCGCTCAGATTCAGGCTGTCGTGCAAGATATCGGAGTGCAAGCTGCTAAAACCGGAATGTTACTGAATCAAGAAATCATCGCTACGGTTTCTGAACAGGTTGCCGCTTGTAAAATTGTTAATTTAGTTGTTGATCCAGTGATGGTGTCTCGAACTGGAGCGCAATTGATTGATGATTCTGCGATCGCGGTTTTACGATCGCACCTGATTCCACAAGCGGCAATTCTGACCCCAAATCGCTACGAGGCTCAATTACTCAGTGGGCTTGAAATTCTCACCTTAGAGGACATGCAGGCTGCCTCTGAGAAAATTTTTGAATTGGGAGCAAAGTCCGTTCTCGTCAAAGGTGGCGGAATGAGTGGAGAACTGCGAGGAGTTGATGTTTGGTTTGATGGCAATGCGTGCGAAACCTTAACCACTCAAGTCGTGAATACACCGCACACGCATGGGACAGGATGTACATTGTCGGCAGCGATCGCGGCAAATTTGGCATTGGGGAAAGATCTACGATCGGCAGTTCACCTTGCTAAGAGCTATGTGACGACTGCATTGAAATATTCATTAGCAATTGGGAAAGGTCAAGGTCCAGTCGGGCATTTTTTCCCCTTGTTACTCTCAGATAGTTAAGAGGAGATTGCACAGATAGCAACAGGGGGAGTAGGGACAATCATTGCATCCCCACTCCCCCTTTTTCGACACTTAGCGCGATGGGAATTACATCATCCCCATACCACCCATGCCGCCCATACCACCCATACCACCCATGCCGCCCATGCCGCCCATATCAGGCGCAGCAGCAGATTTGGGTTCGGGTTTCTCAACGACCAATGCTTCAGTAGTCAACACCATGCCTGCGATCGAAGCTGCATCTTGAAGTGCAGTTCGCACAACTTTCGCAGGGTCAACAATGCCCGCTGCCAGCAAGTCTTCATACTTGTCGGTCAGCGCATTGTAGCCGTGGCTAAAGCTCATTTCGCGGACTTTCTCAACAATCACAGAGCCTTCAGCACCCGCGTTATCAGCAATCTGACGGAGCGGAGCATCGAGCGAGCGAATCACAATATCCACACCGATTTGCTCTTCAGCATTCAGCGTCGATTTCAATTCAACTAGCTTTCCAGCGAGGTGAACGAGAGAAACACCGCCTCCCGGAACGATTCCTTCTTCGACTGCGGCTTTTGTCGCATTCAAAGCATCTTCAATTCGGAGTTTGCGATTTTTTAACTCAGTTTCAGTAGCAGCACCGACTTTGATCACTGCAACACCACCGGATAATTTCGCAATCCGCTCAGAGATCTTTTCTCTGTCGTAGTCAGAATCACTGCGCTCAACTTCTTGACGCAATTGAGCGACGCGCTTCTCAATATTCTCACTGTTGGCGACATCTGAAACGATCGTGGTGGAATCTTTCGTGACCGTGATTTTTCTAGCGGTTCCGAGCATGTCAGCCGAAACTGCATCTAAGCTCAGACCGATTTCTTCGGAGATCACTTGCCCATCGGTCAGAACTGCGATGTCTTGCAGCATTTGCTTCCGACGATCGCCGAATCCAGGTGCTTTGATTGCAACTGTATTCAATACACCGCGCAGACGGTTGACCACCAACGTTGCTAATGCTTCACCTTCAACGTCTTCTGCGATGATCAACAGAGGTTGACCAGCACGGGCAACTTTTTCGAGAACTGGAACTAATTCTTGAATCGAACCAATTTTCTTATCACAGAGCAGAATTGCAGCATTCTCATACTCAGCAATCAAGCGCTCAGTGTCGGTGACAAAGTAAGGAGAGAGATAACCGCGATCGATTTGCATCCCTTCGACGATATCCATTTCAGTCGCTAAGGATTTCGATTCTTCAACCGTAATCACACCATCGCGTCCGACTTTATCCATCGCTGCTGCGATCATTTGTCCGACTTCATCATCATTTCCGGCGGAAACAGTCGCGACTTGTGCAATTTCGTTGCCTTCAACGGGTTCTGCGACCGCTTGGATTTCAGTGACCAGTTTCGCGATCGCTTTTTCCATGCCACGGCGCAAGCTGATCGGATTGGTGCCTGCTGCAACGTTTTTCATGCCTTCGCGAATCATCGCTTGAGCGAGAACCGTTGCGGTCGTTGTTCCATCCCCTGCCAAGTCCTTCGTTTTAGAAGCGACTTCACGAATCAAGGATGCGCCTGTGTTTTCTAGCGGATCTTCAAGTTCGATTTCTTTTGCGATCGTCACACCGTCATTGACGATTTGAGGCGCACCGAATTTTTTCTCAAGTAACACGTTCCGTCCGCGAGGACCGAGGGTGACGCGCACTGCATCTGCTAACGCATTCACGCCCCGTTCTAACGCCTGTCTGGATTCGTCATCAAAGACAACAATCTTTGCCATAGGTATGTCTCAGTTCTCCACCTAGAAATTTAGCACTCACTGGGACAGAGTGCTAAAAGAAGACAGATCGGAAAACCGTCCTTACGGCATTGAAGGTTGAATTTTGAATTGGAAAATTCAGGAGAATAATTCTTCAGCAGAAGATGGATGGATCGCGATCGCGTGATCGAGTTCAGCTTTCGTCAGTCCTTTCTGCATCGCGAGTGCAAATCCTTGAATGATCTCGATCGCATCGTCGCCCACGATGTGAATTCCAAGAATGCGATCGTCATGAGTTACAAATTTGATTAAGCTCTGACGCTTTTCTTGACTTAAGGTTCGCAGTAAGGGCGTGAATTCAGTTTGATAACATTTGATGCGATCGCCAAATTTTTCTTGCGCTTCAGATTCGGTCATGCCAACCGTTGCAGCTTCAGGACGAGAACACACGCCAGAAGGAATCAAATGGTAATCGATTGCCATCTGTGACTTGCCAAACACAGTTTCGGCAAAGGCTCGTCCTTCAGCGCGGGCGACCGGAGTGAGTTGCTTGCGATTCGTGCAGTCTCCAACCGCGTAAATATGCGGCAGATTTGTGCGGCTAAATTCATCAACGGCGATCGCTTTATTGTCTTGCTCAATTCCTATGGTGTCCAAATTGAGATGTTCTAAATTGGGGATACGTCCGGTCGCACAGAGCAACGTATCTACCGTAAGCAGGTCTGAGCGATCTCCGGTGAGTTGAATTTGAATGTTATCTCCAACTCGTTCAATTTTTTCCGCAGTTGTATTGCAATAGCTATAGATTCCGCGATCGACTAATTCATTTCTCACAGTATTACGAACAGTGTCGTCAAACCCTTCTAAAATGCAACACTCTCGATTCATCAAAAAGACTTCAACTCCCAATCCGCGCATCAGACTAGAGAATTCTACGCCAATGTAGCCGCCACCTAGAATGGCTAACCGTTTGGGGAGTTTCTCAAGATGAAACATTTCATCTGAAGTCACTGCATGTTCGATGCCTGAAATGTTAGGCTTTGTTGCTTTTCCACCGACTGCAATTAGGATTTTATCGGCTGTAATTTTTTGATCATTCACCCTGATCGTATGTTCATCGACAAATACAGCCGTGCCTTGCAAGAGTTCGACTCCTTTGTCTTTGAGCTTAGATTGATAAACATGGCGTAAGCGATCGAGTTCACGATCTCGGATTTGCTTGAACTGTTGCCAGCTAAATTTGGGAGTTTCTTGTGACCAGCCATACTCTTGGGCAAGGTGTGCGAACTCTGCAAAATCGGCAGCATAGACCATGAGTTTTTTAGGAATACAGCCGAGATTTACACAGGTTCCACCAACGTGGGCAGATTCCGCGATCGCAACTTTCGCGCCATAGCTCGCCGCTTTTTTGGCTGCGGATAGTCCACCAGGGCCTGCACCAATTACAAATAAATCACAGCGATAGGTCATGGCGAGAATTCCTTTTTGAGTAGCGTAATTGAGTTCGCAGAGCGATCCCAACTGTCGCAAGAGAGGAATGAGGCGCAACTCTGGGTAGAGGTTAGCCAAGCGATAAATCCATAAAATTTAGACCGCACATCGAGAGAAAAGCTATGAGTCAGGAATTGAAGAAAGGCGATCACGTTGAGTGGAATACTTCGGGCGGTAAAACCGAGGGCGAAGTTAAGGAAAAGATTACAGAACCTACTGACTTTAAAAATCACCACTTTGAGGCTTCAGAAGAAAATCCTGAATACTTAGTTGAAACTTCTAAGAGCCATAAGGAAGCGATTCATAAACCCGAGCAATTAAAAAAGAAAGAATGACCTCAAATCGAGTTGATCGGAGATCTTTAATAAGGAGAAGACGTTAAAGTTACCTAAAGAACTCTGGATTCTAAAGATCTCAACTTCTACGTTTATCTCAATCCTCAATCATCATGACTCCCGAACTTGGTTTAGTGTGTGTCTCTGCATCGAAAACGGTGCGATTCAAAACGATGACACGTAAGCGATTCTTACAATTTGAACTCGCAGAGCAAGAGCAAGTTCTACGTGAACTCTATACCGAAAACTTGCACCGATTAGCGATCGCGATCAAGTTCTGCGCTGAGCATCATATTCGGCTCTATCGTTTAAGCTCTGGCTTATTTCCCTTTGCCGATGAGCCTATCGGATCTGCCATCTTAGATGAGTTTGCAGAAGGGCTGAGCTTAGTGGGAGATCAGTCACGACAATTGGGCATCCGCTTAGTGTTTCATCCCGATCAGTTCGTTGTGCTCAACTCCGATCGCCCTGAAGTCATCGAAAATAGCATCAAAATTTTGACGATGCATGCGCATGTTTTTGATTTGTTAGGACTGCCGAAATCGCCTTGGGCATTGATCAACATCCATGGTGGAAAAGGCGATCGTATAGAGCGATTGCTAGATACGATCGCAAACTTACCCGACAATATTCGACTCCGACTCACGCTCGAAAACGACGAGTATACTTACAGCGCAGAGCAAATGGTTTCGATTTGCTCTGCTGCTAAAATTCCGCACGTGTTCGATGCCCATCATCATGTGATCTATGCGCAAGTCGATAGCTATGAGCACGAAAGCGTAGGTGCAATGTTGGAAGCGGCTCGATCGACGTGGGAGGTTCCAGAATGGCAGCTTGTCCATATCTCGAATGGAGCAGAAAGCTTTCTCGATCAGCGTCACAGCGATTACATTACTGTGATGCCAAGCTCTTATCGACAAGCGCCTTGGATCGAGATTGAAGCAAAGCAAAAAGAATTAGCGATTCAGAAACTTCAGCAGGAATGGTTATATTCTGATCTCAATGTTCTCTCGCCAGTAGAGGCAGAGCCATCGCCCTCTAAAGTCGCGTCCGTTTCTCGTGCGGCTCAAAAGGTCAGCCTTCGGAAATGATCGAATGAACCCGTTTCGGCTCAGGTCGGTTGACTCAATCGCTTTCCTGCAAATGCCTTTGCGAATAGAATTCGCGGCTAGACAAACGAAGTCCGCCGTCGTGGACTGTTCCAACTCTGGCTGTTAACCTGCAAAAGCAGGTTTTGTCTGTGTAGCCCCGAATTCCATTCGGCAGACAATTTAGATTCATACAGAAAGTCTAATTTGCGCTTGACCCAGAGAAGTTTGATCAGCGAATCAATCAAACTTCTCAATTCACTAATCGCAATACAGCGTCTCGCGCGTTTCGCGTCCCGTCACCGGATTCGTACCTTGTGCAACCTTGCACAGCAGCTTCTGCACGTCGGGGCGCAACTCTACATCGGTAAAATCTGCGCCATCAATAATTGCCCCTTCAAACTTCGCATTCGAGGCAAAGGCACCCGCCAAATTTGCATTCGTCAAATTCGCGCGCGTCAAGCGGGCTGAATCTAACGTACTATTTCTCAAATCTGCCCCTTCCAGATTTGCCCGTTCCAGATTTGTCGCAAAAAATCGCACGCCTTTGAGATTCGTGTGGCTCAAATTACTTTCGCGCATATTCGCCTTGGTAAATTCCGAATCCGTTAAATCTTGACCGGAAAAATCCGCCCCGACCAATGATTCTCGGTTGTAATCTAACGCGAGCACGGGTGTCGCGAAAACAACCCAAGTCGCAATTAGAACGACGACGGCACAAACCAAACCTTTTAAGCGTTTAGAACTCATCGGAAAAATCAGGGAATGTTGAAAGAGAACTGCTTTAAAATCGTACCTGTGGATCAGCAGAATTCGACATCAGAAATTGGAACATCCGGCGAAAACTTTGTCGCAGACTGGCTACAAACACAAGGAGCAACTATTCTGGCGCGCAACTGGACTTGTCGATCGGGCGAATTAGACCTCGTTGCGCAAACGCAAGACCAAGTTGTGGCATTTGTCGAAGTCAAAACTCGCAGTCGCGGCAATTGGGACAATCATGGTGCATTGGCGATTACGGCTGCTAAACAGCGCAAAATCATCACCGCCGCCCAACTTTTTCTCTTAAAGCATCCGCATCTCGCGCATCTTGCCTGTCGCTTTGATGTCGCCTTGGTACGAAAAAGGGGAAATCCAAGAACTTCCCCCCACCTCACCAAAAATCAATTCGTGCTACAAGACTATATCTGTGATGCGTTTTTCTAAGCTAGTGTTTCAGGACAATAGCCTAAGCCTTGTACAAACTGTTTGCGAAATTCTTCAATTTCTTCGCGATCTGGGTTGCCATGAGACACAACCGCGACTTGATACCGCTGCATGACCTCGATCGGGGATTGACCCGTCTCTAAACCCCAGAGCACCATCTGAATCCGAATGCTGGGGTGACAGACGATACCCAACTCGTTCAGGAATGCTTGAAAGTCACCTTCTGTTTGTTCATCGAGCGATTTAGCCAGTTTCACCCTCACGACCCAACCATCAATCTGATGAATGACAGTTATGAAACTGAGCGGCAGAGACTTTGAGTTGTGCAGATGTTCCACAATTCTCAGAGTTAGACTGGCATTCGCGAGGGAGTAGACATATTCCATAGAACACAAACCCAGCAAATGCTACTCTTCTATTCTGATTGAGGATCGCCTTTTCACATAGGGGCAAAGCCCCCGATATTGGCTAGGGAATCTCACCCATTTTTAGGATTCTATATTTAAAGGCTCAAAATTATCAGAAAATACTAACCACTCACCTGTGACGACCAATTAGGACTGAGACCGTGGAAGCTGATCAACTCCTCTCGGCTTATGATTACCATTTACCCGAAGACCGCATCGCCCAGAATCCCGCTGAGCCAAGGGATAGCGCGCGATTGCTCGTTCTCAAAACATTGACGGAACATTGTCATCAAGTGTTTCATGATCTAGTCGAGATTCTGCAACCCGGCGATTTGCTGGTGCTGAATAATACCCAAGTGATTCCGGCTCGTCTGCATGGACACAAATCGACTGGAACTGAGGTAGAGATTTTGTTGTTGGAAGAACAGCAGCAGAATCAGTGGTTGTCATTGGTGAAGCCGGGACGAAGGCTGAAGCCTGGCAATCAAATTACTTTTACCCCTCGATCGCAGACGGACATCAAGCTGAATGCCCAAATTTTAGCCAGCGATCCAGAAACACGCGGCAGGATTTTACAGTTTGAAGTGTCGGATGGACGATCGCTGCTCGAAGTGATTGATCATTTTGGTGAAGTGCCGTTGCCGCCTTATATTCACGACACTGAAGCAGAAGCCGATCGCTATCAGACGGTGTATGCCGATCGCTTAGGCGCTGTCGCTGCGCCGACTGCGGGATTGCATTTCACGCCCGAACTGTTAGAGCGCTTAGAACAAAAGGGTATCGATCGGGCTTTTGTGACGCTGCATGTTGGGGTAGGAACCTTCCGACCTGTGGAGGTTGAAAATATTACTGAACATCAGATGCATGGAGAATGGATCGAAGTTTCGCCGGAGACGGTAGAGAAGATTCGGGAGACAAAAGCGAAAGGCGGACGAGTGATTGCCGTGGGGACGACGGTTGTACGATCGCTCGAAGGCGCTTCGCAGTCGGGTCAACTTGAACCCTATTGTGGCAAAACGAATTTATTTATTTATCCGGGCTATCAGTGGCGTGTGGTCGATGGCATGATCACAAACTTCCACTTACCGAAATCGAGTTTGCTGATGCTTGTTAGTGCCTTGATCGGGCGAGAACGCTTGTTATCGGTGTACCAAGATGCGATCGACAATCAGTATCGGTTTTATTCATTTGGCGATGCGATGCTGATTTTGCCAGAAGCAAAACTCAGGAATTAGTTTCTAGTCGCTCTGGATTGGGCATTTGCGATGTATACAAGAGGTTGATCGCAAGTTGCAGCTTTGAGCTACATGAGATTCATTGGATCGACATCGATCGTTAAACTCACCGTCGAAGGACACTGCGATCTCAGTTCCATCACATTCGGAATGCGATCGCTGGTGAGTTTGAGAAGAATCTGCCAGCGATATCGTTGGTTAATTTTTGCGATCGTGGCGGGAGCAGGCCCCAATACTTCATCTTCAGAGTGTAGAAGCTGATCAGCGAGTAGCTCCGCCGTACTTCGGACAGTCTGCTCATTCAATCCACTCAGGCGGAGTAACACTAACCGCCCGTAAGGGGGATAGTTCAACGCTGCCCGCTGCTCTAGTTCAGTGGCAACAAAAGGCTCATATTGCTGACGTTGAACGGCTTGAATCACTGGATGTTCAGGCGCATAAGTTTGAAGAATCACTCGTCCAGGCTCAGTTCCGCGTCCGGCGCGTCCGGCAACTTGAACTAACGTTTGAAAAGCTCTCTCACTGGCTCGAAAATCTGCTAAGTTCAGTAACCCATCGGCTGAGATAATCCCAACCAAAGTTACTTGGGGTAAGTCAATCCCCTTCGTGAGCATCTGTGTTCCGACGAGTAAATCAGCGTCCCCGTGAGCAAATTGACTTAGTAAAGCTCGATGCGCTCCTTTTGCGCGGGTTGTATCACTATCAAATCGAATTGTTTTCAATTCGGGGAAAAGTTTGGCGATTTCTTGAACGACTCGTTGAGTCCCACTGCCAAAGTTTTTGAAATACGAAGAACTACAGCTAGGGCAACGCTGCGGTTGAAGCTGAGTATAGTTACAATAATGACATCTTAAAATCGGTTGAGCAGTTTCGTGAACGTGATGATAGGACAGTGAAACATCACAATTGGGACATTCCATCACATAGCCACAACTCCGACAAGACACAAACGTGCTATGTCCACGACGATGAATGAATAACAAGCCTTTTTGATTGTTTTCTTTGAGCTTTTTCAACTGAGCTTGCAGCGATCGACTAAAAATCGAAGGATTGCGATCGTGCAATTCTTTCCGCATATCAACAATGTCGATTTTCGGCAAAGGGCGATCTAAGATTCGCTTCGGTAAAGATAGATAAGTAGATGATTGTGAGTCTAACCAAGTCTCTAGCGAAGGTGTTGCTGAGCCGAGAATTAAGGGACAGTTTTCTAATTCAGCCCGCCATTGTGCAACCGATCGAGCATGGTAACAAGGTGCAGGTTGATCTTGCTTAAAACTCGAATCATGTTCTTCGTCTAAGACAATTAATCCGAGATTGGGCAACGGCGCGAACACTGCCGATCGCGTTCCAATCACCACTTGAGGCGACCCTGTGAGCATTTGTCGCCAAGTGTCGAACCGTTCACCATCGGATAAAGCACTGTGATACACACAAACGCGATCGCCAAATCTTGCCCGAAAGCGATCCGTCAATTGCGGTGTTAACCCAATCTCAGGCACTAAGACTAAAGCAGATTGACCGCGTTGCAGCCGTGGTGCGATCGCTTGCAAGTAAACCTCAGTCTTGCCTGATCCCGTGACCCCATGCAGCAAAATTTTTTCAAATGCTGTGACTGTATGAATCTTTTTCAGCACTTCTGCTTGATGATGCGTCAGCACTTTTGCCGCATCCTGCTCAACATCCGGTGCATGTTCACTTCGCAGCACTTCTCGCCCCTGAAGCAGCACACAGCCCTGCTCTTGTAAGCGCTTTACAGTGGGTGAAGTCGTTCGGCAGTGCTGCAACAGATCTGTCAGCCACATTTCACCGCCATTGCGCTTAAGCACTTCTAAAATCTCACGTTGTCGGACACTGCTTTGTGTGGCGGAGCCATCGCTCAACTCACCCTGAGTTGAGACTAAAATCACCGCTTGCCGCAATTGGGGACGAATCGTGGCAGGTGGCTCCAGATAGCTCTCGACCCAATTCAGCTTGAGCAGGTCTTGTAAGCCCCGATTCGCGCCTTTGACTTGCCGTTGCACAAATTGCCAGGAATAATCTTTTGTTTTGCTCGACTTGAGCAGTTTGAGAATCTGTTGGGCTGCACTATTCAGACTGGCTTCATTAGCATCGGGCTTGATCAAGCGAATGCGTCTTTGCGATCGCGCCAATAATCCCGGCGGCAACGCCACGCGTACCACCTGCATTAATGAAGTTTGATAGTAGCGTGCGACTTGATCGAGCAATGCCCAATAAGAGGCAGGAAAGAAGCCAGCACTGACGATCGAATCAATCGATCGAATTTGCTCGGGCAATAAATCCGGCGGTTGATTCCCAACGCGCACCGCAATCCCACCGACCTGTTGTGCGCCAAAAGGCACACTCAAAATGTCACCCGGCTGCACCAATAAATCCGGACGCGACTGATAAGTATAGACTCCTTGCGACCCTGGACAATCGACTAACACATCGACCCAAGCAGGTGACACCCCATACTCTGCCTTTAATTCCGCCACAGACTGCAACTCAGACATATCGCAAATGAAGAGAAAAACTTAAGAAAATCCGCAGCTTTGCAAACTCGCGGTATTAAATAATCAGAGGAGTCGAGAAGTTTATTAGTTCAAATACACTAACCATTAATTCTAATTTTAACGTGTGATGAGTTTACAGGATCACTCGCCCTATCGCACGACTCTACCTACGATAGATTCACAAAAAACGCTCTGGCTTTTCCGACCATTGGTAGAGATGTAAACCGAAACAGGTATGAGAGTCTGTTATAGCAGCTAGGGATTCATTTGAAATCCTAAATCTCTGGAATCTTCATCCACGCTGAACTATATTGCTGGGGATCATGCCAGCCTATGTGGACGAAGTGAGTGATTTGATCTCCAAATCTCAACTCATTTCTAAAAGTTTCCAAAAAGTTTCTATAAAACGCCGAAATTCGTCATAAGTTCAGGAGGAGTTGATTATTTTGTCATTTATAAATTGAAACGAAAACATAGCATTCAAAACTGTCGATCGCTGACTTAAGGTTCTGTCTAGTTTGACACTTAAATTAGCTCAAATAGCCCCCTGTAAAACTTCATTGATATAACACTATGAGCGAACAAAGCAACAGTTCCCCAACCGTAGCCCTCTCTCAGGATATGGACTTTGCAATGGACGTTGCTGAGTTAGATTCAGTAGACTCATTGCAATTAGAAGCTGACTTAGAAGACAGCACCCCGATCGAGATTGAGCCGGATATTCTTGAGCTTACGTCTGTTGGAAATTCATCAGAGGATGAGGTCGATCAAATCGCATCAGCTCGCTCCTCTGGCTATAACAAGACCGTTGCCGATGATGCAGTGGGAGCTTTCTTTAAAGAAATGGCACGGTATCCACTCCTGAAAGCGGATGAGGAAGTGGAGCTTGCAAGACGGGTACAGTACTTAGTTGAAGTCGATAGCGCTCGACGCAAGCTGTATCAAGAATTAGGTCATGCTCCTACCAAGGCTCAATTAGCTGAACACTTTGGACTCACTGAACGGCAATTGGATCATCGCTTACACCGGAGTCGAGTAGCGAAACGGAAGATGATTCGATCGAATCTTCGATTAGTCGTGTCGATCGCGAAACGGTATCTAAATCGCGGCGTGCCGTTTCTTGATTTGATTCAAGAAGGTGCATTGGGACTCAACCGCGCAACAGAAAAGTTTGATCCCGATAAGGGATATAAGTTTTCGACCTATGCATACTGGTGGATTCGTCAGGGGATCACCAGAACGATCGCAAATGATGCTCGTACGATTCGCTTACCGATTCACATTGTCGAAAAGCTGAATAAGCTGAAGAAAGCGCATCGCGACCTGAAACGAGAGTTAAATCGCAATCCGACCGAAGCAGAACTGGCTCAATCTCTAGAATTGACCGTTGAGCAATTGCAGCATTTACATCAAGTCCGTCGTCAGTCGTTATCGCTGAATCATCGAGTTGGTAAAGGCGAAGATACAGAATTGATGGACTTACTCGAAGATGGCGATACTCAATCACCCGAATCTCAGATGAGTGAAACGATGTTACGCCAAGAGATTTGGGAGGTATTGGGCAATGTCTTAACCGAGCGTGAGAAAGATATCATTTCGTTGCGCTATGGTTTGACGACGAGTAAGCCTTGCACGCTGGAAGAAGTTGGCGGGATGTTCAATCTGTCACGGGAGCGGGTGCGTCAAATTCAGAGTAAGGCAATGCGCAAGTTGCGCCGTCCTCAGATTGCAGAACGGTTAAAAGGTTGGTTAGGTTAGAAAAATTAGCCATGATTGCGATCGCTGTTATTTAAGCAGAAATGTGTTGGTAGCAGCGATCGTGCTTTATATGAACATGCTCATCTTTCAAGCGCTCCAATCTTGATAGATTCCAACAGATTCGACTGCTGAAGTATCCTCATACCCGAAGTCGGTAGCCGACTCCTCGAACGGTTTCGATCGTTTCACTTCCCAATTTTTTTCGCAATTGTTTGATGTAAGCATCGATGATGTTCGAGCCGGGATCATAGGTGTATCCCCAGACTCGATCAAGTAGTTGTTCCCGACTCATCACCTGCATCGGGTGACGGAGAAATACCTCGGCTAAGGCAAATTCTTTAGAAGACATTTCGATTAAGGTGCTGCCTCGCCAAACCTGCCGCGTGAGCAAATCCAGCACAATTTCGCCCGCTTGAAACGTTGTTTCTTTGCCTGCTTTACTTTTGAGAATCACGCTATCTCTCAATTGCACTTTCACACGGGCAAGGAGTTCTGTAAATTCAAATGGTTTAGTCACATAGTCATTCGCCCCGCCCTCTAAGGCTGCAACTGTATCTTCCACTTCATCCTGTGCTGTGAGCACAATGATTCGCAGTCGTTCACCTCTACCCCGTACTTCTTCCAAGACTTGCCAGCCGTTTTTCCCTGGAAGTCCTAAGTCTAAAATGAGTAAGTCAAAATCATGACTGTGTGCCATACCGATCGCTTCATGCCCATTGGTTGCGATCGTGCAAGTAAATCCATTTGCTCGAAATCCCTTCTCTAAAAAGGCTGCAATTCGCGATTCATCTTCTGCAATTAAGATCCGATTCATCAATGCGTTCCTCGCAGCGGCAGTGTGATTGTAAATGTCGAACCTTCTCCAAGTCGGCTACAGAGATCGATATGACCTTGATGAGCTTTGATAATAGCTTGTACGATCGATAATCCCAAACCTGACCCTTCAGATCGTCGCTCGCTATTTGACCCACGTGCAAATCGATCGAAAATTCGAGCTTGATCATCGAGATCAATTCCTTCACCCGTGTCTCTGACCCAAAATCGGGCGGTTTCTTCAACGATCGCAGAACCAATTGCAATCACATCGCCTTTTTGCGTGTACTGGCTTGCATTCTGAGCGAGATTGAGAACAGCTTGGGTGATGCGTTGTCGATCGCAGAAAACTTCTCCTGTTCCAACCGATTCAAGTTTCCAGCTTCGATCTGCCAATGCCTCAGCTTTCGCAAAAATTTCTTCTGTTAAGGTTGCGACATCATAGTGATCTGCTCGTAAGAAGTTCGGACGCTCAATTCGCATCAACAAGAGTAAATCACTGACAAATCGATTCATCCGTTTGAGTTCGTCTCGGACAAGCGCGATCGTTTCTCGGCGCTCCTCTGGATCGTCTCCGAGTAATTCTAGATGTCCTTGAATGATGGTGATCGGCGTTCGCAGTTCATGGCTTACGTCTTTGATGAAATCTTGCTGGCTTGTGAATGCGGCTTGAAGTCGATCGAGCATTTGATTAAACGTCAGCGTGAGTTCAGCAATCTCGTCTTTTCCTTGAACTGAAAGCCGTTGAGTGAGATCCGTTTCGCTGATGTTTCGAGCCGTTTCTGTCACTTGGCGCAAAGGAGACAGGATTTTTCCAGCCGTGAGCCACGCGATCGCGCTAAACAAAATCAGCCCAACTAAAGTCACTTGCACGACAAGTCTCAGCGTTAGCTCTGCCATGTGATACTGCATCGTTGCATCATGCACCGCAATAATTCTTCCTGGTTGCCCATTCAGCGGACGCATAACTGAGACGAGATAACCATCAAGCTGCTGAGGAGCATTTTCAGGGAGTTGCTTCCAGCGATCGAGTACAGCTTGGTTGTTTTGGACAAATTGCGCGGATTGTGGAGTATGGAGAATTTGACCTTTGGAGAAGACCAGTAGATAACGGTTTGGAGTCGAAACTTGACGGCTTGAGAAGGTTTGAATCGCTTGCGTTAGCGCTTCTGGATTGGAAGGTTGAACGCTAGACTGCTCAAATGCTTGAATGTCTCGTTGAAGTTGTCCGCCTAGCTCTTTCTGAGTCGAGTCGCAAAAGATTTTATACGTCGCATAAACCGAAACAAAAGTAATACTAGCCGTCAGTAGAAAGTACCAAGCCAAAATCCGCGATCGCACACCAACAAAGCTCTGCTGCTTTCGAGACTGTTTCATTGCAACCCGTCGATGATGCGACATTTGGATTTTACCTCAAATTTTACAGAAACCAATGAATTCCGCTCACCAGATAAAACCCGCCTGCAAGAATCAAGGCTGCACTCCCGAGACGAACAACCCATTCAGAATGCTGAAGTAAAGCGCGGCTCTGTTTGACCAAACCTGTGTAGAGACTCGCAAAGAAAATTACGGCTGTATACCCGATCGCATAGCTCACCATCGTAACCGTACTGATGAATTGCGATCCGGTTGCGGCTCCTGCTGCTAAGACTGCAAACAAGACAGGACTAGAGCAAGGCGAGCTAATTAAAGCAAATGTTACTCCTACGCCATAGGAACCTGCACTCGATACTGAAGGATTCAACTTAGGGAGAGGTAAGTGAAATAGACCTGCAAAGCTGCACCCCATGAGAAAAATCAACGTCCCTACTGCAATATTGATATATCCTCGAAAATCAACCAGCACAGCCGTTGCAAATGACGAGAACAATCCCAGTAAGCTAAAAACTGTGATCACTCCAAGCGTAAAGAGTCCTGCTTTCGTTGCGGCATCTCGACGTGAATGAATATTGAGTGTTCCGATATAGCTGAGATTGACAGGAAGCAATGAGAGTACACAAGGCGAAATACTCGCAAGTAAACCACCCAAAAATGCAAGTGGAATCAACACGAAAGCATTACTCAGATTTTGCTGCTGAAACCATTGGTAATAGGGATTTTCAATTTGAGAAACCCACTGTCCTAGTAACTCATAGAGGCTGCCAAAGTGAGGCGCAATCAGTGCGAGTCCAACAGCACTCAAAAACAATGCAGTGTAAAAGAAAGCGCTTGACGTTACACATTGTTTGAGACGATCAAGGCGAGACGGTTTTTTCGATAAGGTCATGGCAAATTCTTCTCCAGATTTCAAGGATGTTGGTCGGAGTTTCCGTAAGACTCCGACCTCTGAAATTTCATCGCTGGCGGACTTGAGTGATGGCATTGTCGATCGCCTTCACATAAGCTTGAGTGTCGAAGTTCTTGCGAAATGTCTGGATGACTTGACCATTTTTTGGATTAATCAGCGCGATCGTTGCTGTTTGCGACTTGTTCGCAGCAAAGAAGTTTGACAGTCCCAATTCTCGTGCTTTGGCTTCTGAGGCTTGAGTCTTCCCGCGATCGGTCACATCTAAGATCACAAAATTTGCCCGACCTTGATACCGCTGTTGCAATGAAGTCACAATGGGGGCGAGTGTTTTGCACGCGGGACACCAATCCGCATGAATTTGAACGAGTATCGGTTTATCTTGAGCCGTAGGAGATTGAGCCTGAACAGGTTGGATGATACTCGGCGGTTGACTGAGCGAATCAGAAGAACGAGTCAGCAGATTGAATGCGATCGCGCTGCCACCAATTCCTAGAGCAATCAAAGGAATGAGATACTTTTTCATAAATCGTTGTTTCCCGTGAGTTGAAGGTTTCAGTTGCCTCACAGGTTCTACTATCGGACTCGGGGATGAATGACAAATGAACGGTTTATGAAAGATCTTTCATGTTCTCAAAACCGTCAATTTTTCAAAGATCTATACTGAGAGAAGAGAAGTCCGACATAGGGAAATCAGCGAATGTCAGCCACACCAAATGCCGCGATTTTAAAAGCGATCGAATCTCTCAACTATCGCGCCACCGTTGGGGATGTCGCGTCGCAAGCAGGCTTAAACATCAATCTGGCAGAACAAGGATTGCTTGTCCTCGCATCTCAAGCGGGCGGACATTTGCAAGTTGCTGAATCCGGAGATGTGGTCTACCAGTTTCCGAAAAATTTTCGCAGTATTCTGCGTGAGAAAGATGCGCGCTTGCGCTGGCAAGAACGCTGGGAAAAGATTTGGCGAATTCTGTTTTACCTGATTCGGATTTCCTTCGGGATTGTTTTAGTTCTGTTAATCCTCGCTTCATTTCTAGCAATTCTTGCCATTACGATCGCAGCAAATTCTTCGCGCGATGATAACAATGGCGGCGGTTTTGATATGCCGAATATCTGGTTTAGTCCCGATTTCTTCTGGATTTTCACACCAGATTACAACCAGCGTCGTCCAACCCGCGAAAAGAGTGAATTAAATTTCCTCGAATCAATTTATTCCTTTTTATTCGGAGATGGCAACCCGAATGCGGATTTAGAAAATCGACGTTGGCAAGCGATCGCAGCAACAATCCAGACTCATCAAGGCGCAGTAATTTCAGAGCAAATTGCCCCGTATTTAGACGATTTGGGGACGCAATCCGAGCAAGAATACGAACAGTACATGCTGCCCGTGTTGGCGCGCTTTGATGGTCGTCCTGAAGTCAGTCCAGAGGGACAATTTATCTATCAATTTCCATCGCTTCAAACAACGGTGGCACGTGAAGAGCGGCAATGGTTGCCAGCATTTTTGCGCGAGTCGCTTTATCAGTTTAGTCAGGCGAGTTCTGGACAAATTACTTTAGCGATCGGGCTGGGTGTAACGTTGCTGGTTCTCGCACTCGTGCTGACGGCGATCGTCAGTGGAGGTGCGCTTAAAATCCTTGCCTTTCTCTCGCTCGGCTATAGTGCCGCATTTCTCACTATTCCAGCGATTCGATATTTCTGGATCAAAGGGCGAAATCAGAAAATTTTGACCCGAAATCACGATCGCGAATCTCGTGCGAACTTCCTCGCTCAAGCAAGTTCAATGCTTCAACAAAAGCTCGCCTATGCGCGTGGATTTGCGGCGAAGCATGTGATTCAAGAATCGGATGTGATTTATTCGAGCGATCGCGATTTGATTGAACAAGACATTGATCGATCAGCGCAAATCGATGCAGAATGGCAGCGCCGTTTAGAAGGTCGATCTCAACCCTAAACAATTGAGGAGTTAGAGTTTTTCAAGAACTCTAACTCCTCGAAAGGCAACAAATTTTACTATTCAGGCGATGTGCGACTTTTTCATGTCCTAGCAGTTGAAAGTTACACATCGCCCACGATTATTGGTCAGTTTTAATGGTTGTCACTCCAGCGCCACCTCGGTAATATTCCGCCAAGATTTGCAGATAAGTCTTACCCTGACGTGCCATGTTGTAAGCTCCCCATTGGCTCATACCGACACCATGACCAAATCCTCGACCATTCACCACAAATTGCATTGAAGGTTTGCCACCTGCTTTGCTCGCTGCCAATTGTTGAGGGTTAAATGCGAATAAGGTACTTCTCAGATTCAAAGCACTTTGAATTCTTTCACCGGAAACCGTGACCGTTTTACGATCGCCCACAATTCTCATTTCTCGAACTCGTCCACAAGCGGTTGCCCGCACTGGAATCACTTGTTGAACCGTTCCCACCCCAAAAATATTGCCAAGTTCAGTGGCAGAAAGCGTCTTTGACCACTCACTCACAGGTGTGCCTTTATCAAAGTCGTTCTTAACCATTTGTAGGTAAGGACGCGACGATGACCAAACGTTTTCAGAAGGTTCTGTACAGCCCCCGGCAGAGGAATGGAAATACGCTTCCACCAATCGACCATTGTGAACTAAAACTTGTCCTGCCGTTTCGGCAACTGCTTGCAGTGTGCCTTGCGACTCAGTTTGCAGCCCTTTATAAACCTGAGAGGTCTGAGTATCGTAGAGATCGTAAGGTTTTCCCGCCCGAATCGATGACTCACGTCTTTCTAAGGCATAACTCCGAGCCGTTACAGCTTGAGCCTTGAGCGCTTCTTTCGGCCAGTTGCCATTCATTTCTGCGCCCAAGACGCTGAGCAAATACTGCTCTAATTCAACATTATTTACAACGGTCAAACTGCCACCTGAAGCAATCAGCCGCACAGTGCCGCGATACCAACGATTGCCAATCCAGACTACACCGTTATCTTTCGGTCGAATCGTAAGGGCACCGGATCGCCATTTGTCTAATGCCACTTGACCATTTTGTGCCTGTGCAGCAAAACCGTTCATGCCTTGGATTTCGCCTAGCAACGTTGTCTCAGCCGCATCTAACACTTGAGCATTGGTCGAACTGCCGACAGTAATTTGCGAAACGCCATTCTCGATCGCGACTCTTAAATTCACAGTCTCTCTTGCCTCAGCAGGCATGAAGGGCACTGCCCAAAGTAAGAGCGCAAAACCCCAAATTTTCGGACGATTTAGTTTTGCGGCTAGAGACGAAAGGGGCGATCGAAAATTCATTTGATTAACCATATTGCTACGGGTTTTCACTAACAACAAACAGCGGTCACACGAGGCTATCTGGATCAATCTGCCACGATTTCTCGAATTTCTAACATTTGTTAATATATGTCACTTCGTCTCGGCTGTAATCCGGATCACGGAAACCACATGAAATTTTCATCGGTTCTTTGGCTCTGACCGCCTCGGTTACAGGCAAGTTCCTGTGGCAGTATGAAGATAGTGTATTGAGTTCAGGTGAGTCGGCTTTGCAGATCACATTTTTGGGAACGAGTTCTGGTGTACCCACACGATCGCGGAATGTCAGCGCGATCGCGCTACGATTGCCGCAGCGGGCTGAAGTTTGGCTATTTGATTGTGGAGAAGGCACGCAGCACCAGTTTCTGCGCAGTGATTTGCGAGTCAGCCAGATTCGTCGAATTTTTGTCACTCACGTGCATGGCGATCATATTTTTGGCTTAATGGGATTGCTGGCAAGCTGTGGACTTGCTGGAAATCCTCAACAGATCGATATTTATGGGCCACCGGATCTCGATCCCTATCTCAAAGCCTGTAAACGCTACTCGCAAACGCATTTTTCTTATCCTGTGAAGTTTCATCCAGTCAGCCCAGGACTGGTGTTTGAGGATGAAGAATTTACAGTGACCTGTCAGTTGCTGAAACATCGGGTTCCGGCTTTTGGCTATCGCATTACTGAAAAAGATCGTCCAGGACATTTCAAGGCTGAGCTTGCCAAAGAATTAGGGATTCCTTCCGGCCCAATTTATGGAAAGTTGAAGCGCGGAGAAACGGTCACGCTAGAAGACGGGCGAACGATCGATGGCAGAATTCTTTGCGGTGAGCCAGAAATTGGGCGAAAGGTTGTTTATTGTACGGATACTGTTTTTTGTGAAAGCGCGATCGAACTGGCTCAAGGTGCAGACGTACTAATTCACGAAGCGACCTTTGCCCATCAAGATGCCGAGATGGCATTTCAACGGCTGCATTCAACTTCGACAATGGCAGCGCAGACGGCATTACTCGCTCAAGTGCAGACTTTGATCATGACGCATTTCAGCCCGCGATATGCGCCGGGAAATGCGATCGGTATCAACGATCTTCTCGATGAAGCACGAGCAATTTTTCCGAATACAGAACTCGCCTCGGATTTTTGGACGTATGAAGTTCCGAGACGAATTGCTGCGACTAAAACCAGCCCAGCGGAATCATCTCGATCGGAGCCGGAAGCATCTCGCCTCGAAAGTCCAACAACTGCACCAGCAGCAAGTAGCCCACGCCCAAAATCAAAGAAATAATTCCAGTCATCACGGCGACAAATTTCGATCGATTCATCATCATTTCCCCAAGCTTCTAAACAAAGTTTACAAAATATAGAAGTATCGAGTCGCATGATCGCAAAAAATGCTGAAGCGGGAATTGTAAAGAGTGATTAAATGGCTACTCAGTAGTGATCGAGGCACTTATGGATTCTGCTGTTGCAACTCGCCTTCAACTTCCCACGATCGAACGCTCAATCGCGCTTCAGACCTACGAACTCAGTAAGACTTACCGCACTGGGTTCTGGATGAATAAAAAAGTGAAATCTCTCAATTCTGTCAGTCTCACAGTATACGAGGGAGAGACGTTTGGACTGCTCGGACAAAATGGAGCCGGAAAAACTACTTTACTCAAAACGCTGCTTGGCATTGTCCGCCCCACTTCAGGACGCGCCATGATTTTAGGTGCATCTTTGGGCGATCGTGCTGTCAAACAGCGGATTGGATATCTGCCTGAAAATCCTTATTTCTACGATTATTTAACGGGTTGGGAAATTCTCAACTACACCGGAGACTTGTTCGGAATTGAGCGATCGCGCCAAAAGAAACGCATTCCTGAGCTGTTAGATCTCGTCGGTCTCGCTCAATCTGCGGCGAAGAAGAAACAGTTGCGGCAATACTCGAAAGGAATGCTACAACGCATCGGTATGGCACAAGCATTAATCAACGATCCCGATTTAGTCTTTCTCGATGAACCGATGTCTGGACTCGATCCGCTCGGTCGCTATCAGATGAGAGAGATTATTGTGTCGCTCAAAGCTCAGGGCAAAACTATCTTCTTCAACAGTCATGTGCTATCCGATGTAGAGAAAATCTGCGATCGCGTTGCTTTACTTGCTCAAGGCGAACTCATTGCCCTAGGTTCGATGCAAGAACTCCTTGGAACGGCTGAAAAATATTATGTGATGGTGAAAGGCGGCAGACCAGAAATGTTGCAGCCGTGGCTGCCAGACATGGAGTTTCAGGATGGGCTTTGGTCAGGACATCTCAACGGTGCAGCAGCCGATTTTATCGACAGTCTAGCTTTGATGAATGCTCAGCTAATTTCGATGTCGTTGGCTCGTCCATCGCTCGAAGAATTTTTTGTCAAGCAATTGCGCGATCGTGGCATCCATTCAAGTTCGTGAGCGCTAGGCTAGAAGAAAGTTACTGTTTCTAGCTTCATGCACTGTCAGCTTTGCGATCGCGATGTCCCCGCACTTACTGAACACCATCTAGTTCCCAGACAGCATACCAAACGCAAAAAACTTGATCCGGGTGAAACGATCGAGATTTGCCCTGCCTGCCATCGCCAAATTCATACTCTATTCGACAATCGCCAACTGGCTCAAGAACTCAATACGGTTGAGCGCTTGAAGTATGATCCAGCGATGTCGAAATTTTTGGCGTGGGTGAGGAAGCAGAATCCCGATCGTAAGGTGAGAGTTAAGCAGTAGAGGGGTGGGGAGTAGAGGCCTACTCCCCACCCCCTATCTAATTAAGCCGTCTCCCACAAGCGACGAATTTCATCCGGCAAGAAACTTGCAACCTCTTGAATTCGCTCCTGTGATAGCTCATCTTTCGTTGCTGAAAAGACTGCTGAAACAACTTGCTCTGGTGACGTATTCGGCTGCAGTCCTCCTTCTTGTCTGACTCGGAACAAGAAAGTCTCTGACTTAATCTTCAACGGTGGACGGATATGACTGAGGAAATGCACGATCGGATTGGTATCCTCCCACAAATCGGAAACTTCCGTTGCTAGTGGAGTCGCCGTGTAAAGCGTTCTGTCAGGATTCCCTTCATCGAGAGGAACATGTAACTCTTCTGAAACATGCTCAACTGCCTCATTCGTCATCATGTCTCGCATGGTTCGGAAAACAACTTCCGTCACATCGCGTGCATCATAGAGGTCAGAAAATCCGCCTTTGAGCGCTACTTTTTCAAGGAATGGCGTATCTTTTGTCGCGATCGGAACAGTTGTCCCAGATTGCAGAGATTCAGGCGGCTTAGCTTCCATTTCTTCGAGCATTTTCCGACCTTTCTCAGTCAGTTCAGCTTTTTTGAACTCAATCAGATGAGGCAACGGACCATCTGCTGCGCCATATGTATTGGCAATTCTCAAACCAAACTCTTCGCGATCGACAACATTCGGTACATCATCCTGGTTTCCATAAGCATTTCCAGAAAATTCAGCATTGATGTACTGGCGTTGATTGAGAAAATCTAAATGTCCTAGCAGATCAACGGGAGTCAGCTTGATCCCTGCAAAATCAGTTTCATCAAATTTCACCGGATCAGGCCCTGGCCCTTGATCGCTCTCGTCGATTTTTTTCAGCATGATATAAACCACGTCATCCCGGATGGCGATCGGCATAATAATTCTCCTTTATCGCTTAGCCTCTCAACTATTCCGCGATCGACCAAATCCTTTCATCTCTCAGGTGAAGCATTTGCTATCTCTACCAATAGACAGACAAAATGGTTCAAACCTTGGTTTCCCTGCTAAAAGTAAAGAAATCCCCAAGACTAGGGCAATCCCTATCAGGAAACGCTACCGTAACTCTAAACTGGACTCTAGACCTATTTGCTTATGGAAACTTACCAACCTGATCTCGAAACTGAAACGCCTGAAGAAGCTGCGATTACAGGGGTCAAGCTTATAGAAGTGATTGAAACTGTCATTGGTAGCTTGGATCAAAACAAGAGCGCAATGGTGAGCCACAGTGAGGGCAGCTCTGTATGGAAATTCAAATACGGCAGCGTAGAAACATTTGTGCAACTGACCGGAACTTCTGACGATGATGCATTTTCTGTTTGGGCACATATTCTGAATCTTCCCGTCCAAAACGAGCCGCAATTGATGCGAAAGCTACTTGAGATGAATTGGCTCAGTACGTTTGAAGCTCATTTTGCGATCGTCGATTCCAAAGTCGCAGTCGTTTCTTCTCGAACTGTTGCAGAGCTATCTCCTGGCGAAATTTCTCGGCTGATCACAATTGTGGCAACGATCGCTGATGATAACGATGATGCTTTGCAAGCAGAGTTTGGAGCAGCCTGATTTGATATCGGCTAGTTGTTTGTCAAGTTGAAAATGGTGGGGAGTGGGGAGCAAGAGCCATTGCTAGTTTTCTCCCTATTCCCCTACTCAATCTAACCGTTTAAAACTCTCTCACACTCGGCTGTCCATCTTTGACTTCGCCCACCATAATGATGTCTGCTACACCGACGAACAAGCCGTTTTCTAGCACACCGGGAAGGTTATTCAACGTCTTTTCTAGCTCGGCGGGTTGATCAATGCGATCGAACTTCACATCAATAACGAGATTGCCTTGATCCGTGACAACCGGACCTGCTTTCTTCACGCCCATGCGAAGCTGAGGCTTACCGCCTAGTTTCTCGATCGCTTTCATCACCGGAGTTACTGCCATCGGTAACACTTCAACCGGAAGCAAGAACGTTGAACCCAAGTGATCCACCAATTTGCCGCTATCGACAACCACAATGAATTGGTCGGCTAAACTATCGACAATTTTTTCTTGAGTGTGAGCGGCACCGCCACCTTTGATCAGATTTTTTTGCGGATCTACCTCGTCTGCACCATCGATCGCGATATCAATTTTCTCGACTTCATCCAAAGTGACCAAAGGAATTCCGTACTGACGCGCTAAAACGATCGCTTGAAACGAGGTGGGAATTCCCCTGATATTTTGCAGATCGCCAGATTGAAGCCGTTCTCCGATCGCCTGAATCGCATAAGCAGTCGTAGAACCAGTCCCCAATCCGACGATCGAATTGGATTGGACTTTGGCAGCAGCGGCATAACCGACTTGCTGTTTCATCAATGTTACGGGGTCTGCGTTCATGATTGGTTTCGATAAAAAAGTTTCCAATCATTCACTCTACTAGAAGAGGGGCAGGTTAAAGCCCAAACTCAGCCCGAATGACAGATTGTTTATATCGATCGCAGCATTTGACGATCGTCCAAACAAATACGACGCAGATCCGGCTAAAAATACATCTGGATTAATGTTGTAAATCACGATCGCACTAATCTGATGTTTGGTATCTGAACGAGAAACGCCTTGCGTAAAATTCTTAAACGACAAGCGATAATCTAATGCGCCCTGCACTTGCGGTGAAATGTCATAGCGCAATCTTGTACCGATCGTATTGGTAATCCGACTGTCTTCACTTGGCTTCGTAAAGCTCGATCGAAATTCATAAAACGAATCGAGTCGAGCTTGCTTGCCTAACTGATCTTGCCGTCCCACAATCAACTGCACCGCATTATCTCGCGTCAGCAAATCGCCACTCCCTGGACGGCGCAAGGTGTCTTGCACCCATCCCAACTGTCCGAATGTTCCAGGTGCAAGTCTTTGTTGTACTGCAATGTTGTACTGCTCAATGTTGTAGTTAGAATCGCCTTCAGATGCAAATCGGACAATTCCACCGCCTGCTGAGGCAATTAGTCTGGTATTCTCGCCGAGCTTGGGTGTGATGAGCAGGTGAGCCGTATTCGTGAAAACAGTATCAGATTGTTTCAGGGCTTCAAGTGCAGTGATATTGGAGCTAGAAAACACCGACGATCGCACAAGCAACTGCACATCCGGTTGACGAGGAGGTTGAGCAGGTCGATCGATGATTTCAATTTCTCCGAGTTCAGATTGAGTATCTTCGGGGTCGAGGGGTTGAATATCGTCTGTCGGCGCACGATCGAGGGGAGAAGACACTGGATCAGGTTGGGCAAAACTAGGAGAAATCGTTCCTAGCGTTGCCAAAATTGTCAGCACAGCGAGAATGTAGCGCATTGGAATTTACCAAGTGAATTAATTAGGGCGAACGAAGACAGGAACGCCAACTGGAGAATTGGGATTGGTGTTGGGATTGGTGTTGGGATTAGTATTGGGATTGGTGTCGGGAGTGATGGGTGGAGTGGTTGGCACAACGACATCTACAGGCGGTTGCCGTTCAGGTCGAGGCGTGGTGACATCGCGCCGATCTTGAAAGTCTCGCAGCGGATCGTCAGAATCGGTTGTGATGCAATTTGTGCTGAGCGTGCTTGCTCCTCCCCGAGCATTTAATGTGCAAAGTCCTTCGAGTTTGCGCGCTTGCAGATTTAACGCTGAGATCGTGGCAACGCGCACTAAATTCAAAGTAGCTTGAACTTTCGCAGGCTCTTGAGCAATCAGGCTTTCTTGAGCAGGTGCTAACCCTGCCGAAAGTGAACTCGTCTGATAAAACTTTCTCAAGTCAAAGGTATTAATTTTCCCAATCACGCCATTTTGTACTGTTACGGTTTCTCCACCATTAATCACAATGAAGTTGCCTTTATTGTCTAAAATCTTGATTGGATTATTCGTGAGATTGAAAAACTGAGTTTTATTGTTTGCACCATCGACGTGAACTACCATGGCTAAACTGCGAGTCTGGTATTGCTCGCTGGTTGGAGGAGCATCGATCGCGCTTGGAGGTAATTCTGCGATCGCACTTCCATCTAATGTCTCAATCCGCGTTGCAACGGTAGTCGGCGGACTCATGATCAAAGCGGTTCCATTACGCAACTGAAACCCGCGCATTCCGGGGATAAATCGGAAAATTGCATTTGAACCAATTCGGGCGAGAGAGCCTTCATTAAAAAGGAGTTCGGCTCTCGATCGCGTTGCCGTTTTAATTGCATCTTGGGGCACTAATACATCAGAGAGTCGAGCTGGACGTGCCGGACGATTGCGCTGAAGCAATTGCGCTTGATTCGTGAGTTTGTAGACTTCACCCCGAGTTAAGAGAGCGGAGGAGGCTTGCACGGGAAGAACACAGGCGAACGCGAGAAAACTTGCCGCAACGATGCCACGTTGAATCGTCATAACAGGATTACCAATTGAATTGATCCATAAAATTTGAATAGGGAGCAGTCGCAAAAAATATGCAGTCAAGCCGTAGTTCTGTTATCCGCTATCTTGGGAATTCGATCCGGAAAGTGAAATACTCTGCAACAAAATCTATCTGTAGCGAGGGATAACTTTGCTGAGAGTTCAACAGGATAGAGAGCGTCGATATGGATAAATAACTATGGCACTCAAACTACACGTTCCGACTCTTAATAGCCCTGAAGCTGCACAAGATATTAAAGACACGATTTTGACACACGAACCTGACGCAAAAGTAGATATTAATCTGGAGCAAAAAACAGTCACGGTAGAAGGAAAAGCCTCAGAAGAAACCTTCAAACAGGCAATCACGGCAACGGGTCATCAAATTAGTGGATATTAAGGTGATTCTGCTTGAGTTGTAAAAGCTAGAAAGAGTGGGGAGTGGGGAGTGGGGATTATTAAGAAAATCACACTCCAGACCTCGCTTTACAACTGATTTAGGTCTAACACCATGCTCATCAGCTCTGAATAAGAGCGATTCATTTCCAGAAAAATGATAAGGTTTGAATCGCTCCTCAGTCATTTAATTCAATGGCAAAGTTTTATCCGGAACTGACCGAATCTCTTCAGGAATTTATCCAGGCACAGCATATTTTCTTTACTGCAACTGCGCCGATTCAAGGACGAATTAATCTCTCTCCAAAAGGCATGAATTCGTTTCGATGTTTGGATGCTCATACAGTTGCTTATTTGGATCTCACGGGGAGTGGAAATGAAGCGAGCGCTCACTTGATCGAGAATGGGCGGATGACGATTATGTTTTGCAGTTTCGCCGAGAAACCGATGATTCTGCGGCTCTACGGCACAGGCTGTGTCATTCGCCCTAGAGATCATGATTGGCAGGATTTTTATTCATTATTTGAGCCGATACCAGGGGCGCGACAGGTGGTGAAGGTTTCTCTGGAGGCAGTGCAAACGTCTTGCGGATTTGGCGTTCCCCTGTATGAGCATTTGGGCGATCGAGAAACGCTCGTCGATTGGGCAGAGAAGAAAGGAGAAGCTGGAATTCAACAGTATTGGCACGATAAAAATCAGGTCAGTATTGATGGTTTGCCAACCCATATTCTGAGCTAGTTCAGCAAGTAGTAGTTCACTACAATCAATTGGATAAGGGGATGGGAAGATAGGAAGCAATCAGAGCTTGGTTCTCTCCATCTCTTCACTCCGCAAAATGAACACGGTGAAATAGTAATCAGCCAATGCGCTGTACGATCGAGACAGACAAATTCAAACACTCTGAGCTATCCGCGCTAAAGTGAAACAGGAATTTTCAAGGGAAAGATCAATGCGTCGCTGGGTTTCTTGGATCGCGATCGTCTGTTGTTTTCTCGGTTTGACTGGATGCAGTCTGCCCCAGGTCAAAGCAGAAGATCGACTGTTTTTGCCGTTGCAAGTGGAATTCTTGGGCAGCCATACCTTGTCTGATAAGCAATTTCAAAATACGGCAGTCGGAGGACTCTCAGGGATTACTTACGATCGTAAAAATGATCTTTATTATGCGGTCTCAGACGATCGCAGCGATCGCAACCCTGCACGGTTTTACACGCTGAAATTGAACATCGATTCAACCCCGCGCCTGCAATCTGTTGAAATTCAAAACGTCACAACCCTGAAAGATGAGAACGGGGAGCCGTTTCAGAACAATACGATCGATGCTGAAGCAATCTCCTTGTCTCCTCAGAAAACCGTCTTCATTTCCAGCGAAGGTGCAGCGAATCAAAGCATCTCTCCCTTTCTTGGAGAATTCGATCTACAAACCGGACAACTGAAGCGAAAACTAAAACTGCCAGACGCTTATTTTCCAGATGAATTAGGGATCAAACAAACGCGCGGTATCCAAAATAATCGTGCGTTTGAAGCGATGTCACTCAATGCAGGGGCTGCGACTGCACCACCCGCTGAACCCTATCGCCTATTTGCAGCGCTGGAAGCTCCCCTGGTTCAAGATTTATCCTTACCGAACCGCAGCGAAAGCGTTTTGAATCGAATCTTGCACTATCAGTTTATCGGCGATCGCGCTGCTCTGATTTCTGAACATGCCTACCCGCTCGATCCCAAACCCTCAAATACGATCGAATACGGATTGACCGATTTACTCTCGATCGACCAGGGCGGACACTTTTTGAGTTTAGAGCGATCTCTAGGACTCGGCGGATTTCAAGCGAAACTGTTTCAAGTCGAAACTGGAACCGCCAGCGATACTTCCAGGATCGAAACATTGCGCGATGCGACAGGCGTACAAACCGCGCGCAAAGAGTTGCTCCTAGACCTCAATACGTTAGGTGTACGGCTCGATAATTTAGAAGGCATGACTCTGGGAGCACGATTCCCGGATGGCTCTCAGAGTCTCATCTTGGTGAGCGACGACAATTTCAATGGACTCGTGCAAATTACACAGTTTCTCCTCTTTCGACTGACAGGGTTAAAAGGCTAAGTCTTTGTCCCACGCAACGTTCTACAATTTAAGTCGCACGTCTTTTATATATAAATCGCATGTCACACTCTACCGATATCGCCACCCTAGCGCGCTGGATGGCAGCCGATTTTAGCAATCAACAACAGGCATTTGAAAATCCGCCCATGTATGCTCACATTCGAGTGTGTATGCGCCCGTTGCCCTTTGAACTGCCCGGTGGGATTGGATTTTTTGTCGAACAGGCATACGATTACATGCTCAATGTCCCCTATCGGTTGCGCGCCTTGAAATTAGTGGCACACGCCGATCATATTGAAATTGAAAATTATCACGTGCGCGATGAAGAAAAATTCTACGGCGCATCCCGCAACCTCGATCGCCTGAAAGAACTCAGCCCCGACCAGTTTGAGAAAATGCCGGGATGCAACATGATCGTGCACTGGACAGGCAGCAGTTTCAAAGGCAGCATCGAACCCGGCAAGGCTTGTATGGTCACTCGCAAAGGGCAAGAAACCTATCTCGATAGCGAATTTGAAATCAACGAATCGTGGTTTACCAGTCTCGATCGCGGGCGTGACCCACAGACCGATGAGCAAGTTTGGGGATCGGTTGCAGGACAGTTTGAATTCGTTCGCTGGGCGAGTTTTGCCGATGAAATCCGAGTATGACGTGATCTAGGATACTTAGACCGAGTGAAAAAATAATTCCCAGGATAGAGATTTTCCTTGAGTAGCGCGGTTTAGAGTGAGATTCACTCTAAGTCGTTGCTAGAAGCGATCTTCTGAGTGCCGAAACCTGATAGATTTGGCAAAGTATCGGCAGAAAAGATTGAGCAAGATGAAAGTCCTAGTAATTGGTGGTGATGGCTATTGTGGATGGGCAACTGCCCTCTACTTGTCCAATCGAGGTCATGAGGTCGGCATTCTCGATAGCTTAGTGCGACGGCATTGGGACAATGAATTATGCATTGATACCCTCACCCCGATCGCACCAATTAAACAACGCTTGCAACGCTGGAAAGACATTACCGGAAAGACGATCGATCTTTTCATCGGCGATATCACAAATTACGAATTTCTCAGCAAAGCGATGGATCAGTTCCAACCGGATGCGATCGTGCATTTCGGCGAACAGCGGTCTGCCCCGTTCTCGATGATCGATCGCGAACATGCCGTTCTGACTCAAGTCAATAACGTCGTCGGAACGCTGAATTTGCTCTACATCATGAAAGAGCGCTTCCCCGATTGTCATTTGGTCAAACTCGGGACAATGGGCGAATACGGTACGCCGAATATCGACATCGAAGAAGGCTACATTACGATCGAGCACAACGGACGCAAAGATACCCTGCCCTATCCGAAGCAGCCCGGCAGCATGTATCACCTCAGTAAGGTGCATGACTCGCACAATATCCATTTTGCCTGTCGGATTTGGGGCTTGAGAGCCACTGATTTGAATCAAGGAATCGTCTACGGAGTCTTGACCGAAGAAACTGGCATGGATGAGATGCTGATTAACCGTCTCGACTATGACGGCGTATTTGGAACAGCGTTGAATCGATTCTGTATTCAAGCAGCGATCGGACATCCGCTAACCGTTTATGGAAAAGGCGGACAGACTCGTGGATTCCTGGATATTCGCGATACGGTGCGCTGTGTAGAACTCGCAATCGAGACTCCAGCACAGCCCGGAGAATTCCGCGTCTTCAATCAATTTACTGAACTGTTTGGCGTAGGCGAAATTGCCAGCATGATTCAGAAAGCAGGGTCATCCATGGGCTTGAAAGTTGATGTTCAAAACTTTGACAATCCTCGAATTGAAAAAGAAGAGCATTACTTCAACGCGAAAAATACCAATTTGCTGGATTTAGGCTTGCAGCCTCACTATCTCTCTGACTCGTTACTCGATTCATTGTTGAACTTCGCGATTAAATACAAAGATCGCGTTGATCACGATGAAATTCTGCCGAAAGTGACTTGGAAGCGCTAATGAACCATCGAGGGCTGCTCTTATTACTGACCACGATCGTGCCTGGATTGAGTGCGATCGTCATTAGCACGTTCTATCTTTTTCCAGAATGGGCAGCCCTCGATCGCGCTTATCGCAACTATGAGCAATTGAGCCGAACTGGAGCCGGAGCGCGTGAACTCTCGATCGCTCAATCTGCCGAAGTACGTCATCGAATCAACTGCTTTGCAGAAGGACTCGGAGTGTTACTCGGTGGTGTGATTGTCGCGATTGGAGTTCATGGATTGTGTGGATTACCTGAGAAAACATCGAACTAAATTTTGAATATGCGGATTGCTCTATTTACAGAGACATTTCTTCCCAAAGTTGATGGGATTGTTACCCGACTCAAACATACTGTCGATCATCTGCAAAGACAGGGCAATCAAGTCCTTGTGTTCTCGCCTGATGGAGGTCTAACCGAATATAAGGGCGCAAGAATTCACGGCGTTTCAGGCGTTCCGCTCCCCTTATATCCAGAACTCAAGCTGGCTTTTCCGCGACCGTCGATCGGGGATGAACTCAATCGATTCAAACCTGATCTAATTCATGTCGTCAATCCCGCAGTGTTGGGATTAGCAGGCTTACTCCATAGCAAATTACACAATGTTCCGCTCGTTGCTTCCTATCACACCCATTTACCAGAATATCTTCAGCACTATGGGCTAGGTGCTTTAGAAGGTGTGCTTTGGGAATTGCTGAAAGCAGGACATAATCAAGCAGAAATCAATCTCTGCACCTCTACTGCCATGATGCAGGCATTGACCGAGCACGGGATTGAGCGCGTGAGACTGTGGCAGCGAGGAGTCGATACTGAAACCTTTCAGCCTCATTTAGCAAGTTTAGAAATGCGATCGCGGCTTTCTCAAGGTCATCCCGAAGCTCCATTGTTACTTTACGTGGGGCGGCTCTCAGCCGAAAAAGAAATCGATCGCATTAAACCTGTGCTCGAATCGATTCCCAATGCTCGCTTAGCTCTAGTTGGCGATGGTCCAAATCGGCAAGTGTTAGAAAAGCATTTTGCTGGTACTCATACGAATTTTGTGGGTTACTTAGCAGGTCAAGAGCTAGCTTCTGCCTTTGCTTCGTCTGATGCATTTGTTTTTCCGTCTCGGACTGAAACTTTAGGCTTAGTGCTGCTCGAAGCAATGGCAGCAGGTTGTCCAGTGGTCGCGGCTCGCTCAGGTGGAATTCCTGACATTGTGGAAGATGGCGTGAATGGCTATCTCTTCGATCCGACCGATGAGAATGGTGCGATCGTTGCCACGCGATCGCTCTTAGCTCAAACCGAAACGCGAGAAATGATTCGCCAAAATGCCCGCCATGAAGCAGAGCGTTGGAGTTGGTCATCTGCAACCAAGCAATTGCAGAACTACTATGAAGGCGTTTTAGCAAAACATGCGATCGCAGCTTGATCCTGATGGAGTTACCTATTGGTATGAGGGAATTTGTCCAAACTCAAATACTCTCCTACGACTACCACGCACAAAATTTGTCGAAGCGATCGCGCGTCAATTGATGCAAGATCTTCCAGCCTGCGAAGGTAAAATGTACGGCGTTTTACTAGCTCAGTCTGCTTCTGGAGAGCAACACATTCTCAAAGCCTTTTCTGGGTTACTGAATGGACAAAGCAGAGTTGAAGGTTGGGTTCCACCAATTCCAGGGCGCGATCGAGTGCAACTCGAAGAAGCCAGAACTCTCTCCCAACTCAACTCGATTCAGCAGCAATTAATTCAACTCTCTAGTATTCCTGAGCGTCAGCAGTACAAACTCCTAGAGACAGAATACAAGCAGAAACTTGAACAACTCTCAATCCTTCATCACCAACGCAAACTCGAACGCCAACAGCAACGACACAATCTAGATCTGACCTTTGAATTAGATGAGCAAAGCAAACGCGATGGCATTGAGAAACGCAATCTAAAACGCGATCGCGATTCACATCTCATTCCACTCAAACAAATCATTGATCAAGCTGATGAACAAATTCGTCAGCTTAAACAAAAACGTAAGCGACTCTCGCAGCAACTTCAAGCACAGATGCACGCTAGCTATCGAGTGAAAAATTTTGCTGGAGAAACGCGATCGCTCAGCGAGCTTCTCACCTCAATGCCCACGGGAACCGGAGAGTGCTGTGCGCCTAAGCTTCTACATTACGCTGCAACTCATGATTTAAAGCCGATTGCAATGGCTGAGTTTTGGTGGGGTGAACCGATGGGAGACAAAATTCCAGGACAATTCTATGGAGCCTGCGTGGAGCGTTGCCAGCCAATGCTCGGATTTCTGCTTGCTGGCACAAGTTCGATTGAGACAGTCTATCAGGATGATCACCTCGTTGTCGTCAATAAACCTGCCGGGTTGCTTTCCGTCCGAGGGCGATATGGGCAGGATTGTATTCTCGATCGCTTCTCTGAACCGCTCATCCCCGTACATCGATTAGATCAAGACACGTCTGGCTTACTGATTCTGGCGCGCGATTCACACAGCTACAAACACTTAAGCCAGCAATTTGAACAGCGCCAAATTCATAAAGTCTACACAGCGGTCTTAGAAAAAGAAATTGCTGAGTTAGAAGGTCAGATCGATCTGCCTTTATGGAGTGACCCCAGCGATCGTCCAAAACAGAAGGTCAATTATCAGTTTGGTAAACCCTGTTTGACCTATTTTCGCGTCCTGAGTTCATGCCAAGTTGAATTTCGACCGATTACTGGCAGAACGCATCAACTCCGGGTTCATGCAGCTCAAGGATTAGGATCAGCGATCGTCGGCGATCGACTGTATGGGAATTCACAAGGAGATCAACGCTTACATCTGCACGCACGAGATATTCGATTCACCCATCCGATCACAGGCGAAACGATCAACTTGACAACAAAAACGCCTTTTTTTTGAAAAAAGTGGTGCGCGATGCAAATCTTTTGTTACGATATACATCGCGCGCAGTAATATGAATTGATGGCTACTCAAGTCAATGATGTCTAATTGCTGAATCGTACACGCTGGTGTAGCTCAGTTGGTAGAGCAGCTGATTTGTAATCAGCCGGTCGCAAGTTCGAGTCTTGTCACCAGCTTTCTTCTAACCCATACCCTGTCAGGATCTCAGGCATTCTGAATATCCGGGAGTACCCCGGAATATGGCAGAATATACCCTATATTTTAGGGAAAGTTTAGGGAAGACAGGGTAAGTGGTTAAGGGTAAATTGACTGTTGAGGCAATCAATGAGCGGTTGAGATCCGCTAATGTTGGAGCGGCGGTTCGACAAAAGGGAAATCGCCTTTACCTGCGGGCGACCCTTCCCCCTAAGCCAAATTCTCATAAAATCCAGTTTCATCAACAGGATGTTTCGCTCAAAATTTATGCGAACCCCGCTGGTTTGGAAAGGGCAGAGGCAGAAGCGCGAAAATTGGGTGCGCTTATTGCCTGCAAGGAATTTGATTGGCAGTTGTATTTAGATCGTGAAGAAAATTCAGACATTGCTACGTGTCAAGCCTGAATTGAGAAATTTAAGCAGTATTGTCTAGATACTCAGTTAAAAGCCGAAACGCCTGAAGCTGCGGAAGTACTTTGGAGAAAACGCTACTATAATCCTGCTTTGAAGTGGCTACCTGCAACATCTGAATTAAGCCCATCTGCAATAATTTCAGTTGCTCAAAGATCGAAGCCAAACACGAGATCACGACAGATTGCTTGTACCGTCCTACGACAGTTTGCGAGATTCGCTCAAATTGAAGTCGATGTCGGACCTTACATCGGAAACTATAGTCCTAAGAAAGTCGTTAGAACGATTCCCACCGATAAGATTATTTCTCAAGCCATTGAACAGCTTCCTAACCCTGCTTAGAGATATCTTTACGCATTGATGGCAACCTATGGGCTTCGTGATCACGAAGTATTTTTTACTGAGCTTGAGTGGCGAGATAGTGAGTCCGGAGAACGGATTCTAGTCGCAAAAGTAACGGATGGTAAAACTGGAACACGAGAGGTCTAGCCATTCTATCCAGAATGGGTAGAACGATGGCAACTCTGGAATAAGAAGCTTCCTAAGCTTACTGCACGAATCAATCAGGATTATAGCGAACGAGTTTCCAGAACATTCAAACGCGCAGGAATTCCCTTTGTTCCCTATGATTTGCGTCATGCTTATGCAATTCGGATATCAGTAGTATTCAAGTTACCTGTCGCAGTGGCGGCTGCTTATATGGGGCATAGCCCAACAATTCATTGGCAAACTTATAATCGTTGGATTAGCAAGGAACAGCATCAACAGGTTTATGATGATGTGCTAAGAGATGAGGATAGACCTAAGCCGCCTTAGCCTGCCCGTCGCCGTTCAGGACGTTCAGAAAGCCTCTGCTGACATTTATCAATGTGAAATTGATAGCGAGGTAGTCTTGCTTGAGGCTTACGACGATCGCGAACTTCATGTCCCACTCGTAAAAGACCAGAACGAACCGCTTCCCTCAACTGCTCAGCGTCTTTTAGTCCCAACAGTTGATAAGCCGGATCGGTATCAAACCACTGGCGCGTAACAGGAACTTAAGAGGTGATTCCCAGACCTAACATTTCGGACAATACTGCACGCACTGCTTCTTTAAGCTGGCTTTCAGAGATATATTTCTCAGTCAAGATAGCTGCTCCTACAATCCTTATATTCTGCCAATCGAGATTATATTATAATATAATTAATCACATTATAATATAATATCAGCTAGTTTCTATGATTGCTTAGAAAGCAGCTTCGATTCGTTGTGACAACATGCAGTCGAGCCGGACTAATCAAGGTTTGGTTTCAAGTTCATCCTTCCAACCACACTCACATTCAGCGATCGACTCAGCGAGTTTTTGACCACAACAAGGACATTTCCCAGTGAAGAGAGGATGCCACATCAGAAGTTCGAGTTTTTCGGCTTTGGTGAAGCGGTCTAGAGGTTGAGAGATTGGTTCTCTTACGTAGAAGGATTCTTCGGTCATAAGTACTTGTACGCTTTTACGCGATATCGTCTTCTGAATTCGATGAGCATGAATCGCCCAAATGTTCAAGAATTTCGCGGGTTACTCCTGTTACGCCCCTATAGTTCAAATTCATTATCTCACCCCGCAGTGAACCGTTTTCCCTTAAATTAGACACCATTCCAGTTAATTCGTGTCCTACGTAGCGCGTAATTACAACTACTAAATCGCACTCAGAAATCTTTTTTTTGAGACGGCTTTGATCAATCGTCTTCTCAGAAAATGGGGGGATTTCGACAACGTTGTTTAGCCCAGATTTTTCAAGTCGAGACAATACACAGTTACGCATTCTTTGGTGTCCTCCCACGATCGCAATACGAAGATTAGACGAATCTAGCCCTGAACTATCCGGTGCTACCCATCGAGGAGGTTGATGGATGTGAGCAACCTTGAATTGGTTTTGAAGCCAGTCTAGCTGCTCTTGCAAATCCCAAACCTCGAATTGCAGGTCATCACGCTCATCAGAGATAGATTGACGTGTTTGTTCTAGCTGCTGAATGCATTGATTGAGTTGTTGGTTATCATCTTCGAGGCACTGTTCATAATCTCTTCCCCACCTTTGAGATTGTCTTGTTTCTTGGCTGGCAAGTTGTAACGTACTGAGTAATTGGGTAGATTGAATCATCTGAGTACGAGTAGCCTGAAGCTCAGTTTCTAGGGCAGTAGAATGCTCCATAGCTGCATTCCGTTCTTGAGAGAGAGCAGCGATGGAAGCATTTAGGGTTTGAATTCGGTTGCTCGATTCAGCTGCTTGTTGATTAGCAATTTTGAGATCATGACGTAAGCGCGTTAGGTTTTCAGCGGTTTTTGCATTCTCCTGTTGCTGAATACTAATTTGGTTCTGAAGCAGAACGATTGTTTCTAACTGCTCCCGTCCTTCAACTTTCGCTTGCTGTGCTTCTTCTAGCTGGAGTTCTAGATTTCTCAGATGCTCTACATTATGCTGCTGCTCTAATTCCGTTTGGATTAGCTTGTTATGATATTGAGCGATTACAGCTTCTAACTCTTGATTGCGCTTCTCTTGCTTTGCTCGGTATTGTTCTCGCTCTGACAAAAGAGAGGACTTTTCCTGTAATTGAACTTGAAGGTCTGATTGTACTCTCTGGGCATCGCGAAGAAGAGTTGCCTCCCGAACTCGTTTTCTATAAAGCAAAAACTCGACCAAGACCCAGACCAATAAAGCCACATTCAGAGACAGCATTGAATTCACAAAGTAAGCTTTATGAGTGCCACTCGTACTGAAAGGATTCTGTATCCAACGCCAATAATCATTTAGAAATGTGGGCGGAATACCGCGAACATAGTAAACGCGCCCAATAATTTGACCTGAGTTTCTGTTACCAGTTGCGTCCCGATTTTCTTCGTGTGGACTCTTAAAGCTTTTTTCCGTTTTTATTGGGGGTGGATTCATTAAGAAATCGTAGGAACTTTGAGGTAAGCTCTCCACCGTTAAGCTCGATCTCCACTGGTTCTTCGAGTTTGAAGCAAAAAGGATTTTTTGACCAGGGCATTCAGTTTGAGTCGTTGTGCAGTCTGTCACGACAAGTCCGAACAGCCCATAATTACTGTCCACAGTACGCTTTAGCTCGTCAGTGTCACCTTTCATTAAGGCTAATGACAACTTTGCAGGTGCTATGTGAGACAAAATATTAAGGTCAACTGTTTGAACCCGTCGTATTGTTCCATACCAGTAGCCCTGATAATCACTAGTATTGATTACTGTAGAAATTCCGAAACCTGTAGCGATTGCAGTCATCAAACGCCATAACGGACGAGTAGATCGTTTCATCCTAGGACTCCCTTAATCTGGCAGGGTGTGGCAAAGAACGCTCTCATATTGAAAATCAAATAACTAGTCGCATTTGCTACACTTAACCCCTCAGAATGACTGCATTACTACCCCATATCCGGAGATCCTAGAAAAAAGTTCAGTAATGTTTACAACCCACAATAATTCTGATTACCTCTTCCAAAATTGATTCGACTTCCCAGCTTTAGAAAAGAGACAGAATATTTGATCGATCGCGCGAAAAGCTTCAATGCTCAAGGAATCGCCTGGAACGAAATGGCGATCGTCTACCGCTCTAAATTCATGGGTGAAAATATTTACAGTGAGTTTGAACAGGTCGGCATTCCGATCGAATGGGTGAATCGTGACAGCGAGAGCCGCAATTACAATCCCACTGCTCAAAGCATCAAATTAGTAACAATGCACTCTAGCAAGGGATTAGAATTTCCGGTGGTCTTCGTTCCGGGTGTGGGATTTATGCCGACTAAAGATCGCTCCCCTGAAGAAGAAGCGAGATTGCTTTATGTGGCAATGACAAGAGCGATCGATGAATTGGTGATGACGTGCGATCGAGAGTCAGAATTTGTTCAAAGGGTTCAGGTTGCCATAAACCGAATCTAAGAGAGTTCAACAAAAAAGCCTGTGGAGTAGTAGATGCGATCTTTTCACAGGCTTTGAAGCAATTTAACGGGTTTCCCAGTGACCCTCAACCCAGCGACGACCAATGCCTAAAAAGCCGCGCTCGTAGTGTCCAGGAATCCAGACTCTACGAATATTTTGGCGATTTCGATCCCAGCGAGAATCGATAGGGCGATTTCGATCCCAGCGGACGTTATCACGACGATTCTGCTCCCACCGAGAATCATTCCGTCGAGAACCATCTTGCCGCCGAAGTTCATTCTTCCGAAGCTGCTCACGACGAATCGCCTCTCGTCGATCGCGATTTCGTCGATCCTCGTGTCGTTGATTGCGATTCCGATGATCTTTGTATTGCTGGTTGCGGTCACGTTGGTTATCGTAGCGTGGGTCGTTGTTCCACCGCTCGTCATGATCGTCGTATCGTTGGGCTACGACGACAGAGGGGTGTCTGTCAAGTTGATCAGTTGCCGATGCAGATCTAGTCAATGCAGCAGACATTCCGAAGGGCAGAGCAAACAGCACGATAGCAAGTTTGCGGTTCATCATCAAATACCCTCGCGAGACTTTAAGTTTGCAGACTTGAAAACCCGAATAAGGTTCTCTTAATTCACAATTCTTAATTGAGAGAGCTGAAATCAACACCCACGGTTTCTAAGCTTCTCTTCCAGCCACTCCCGCAACAGTACAACTTTATTCTTGCCTTCTCTCGCTGCATAAATCGAGAAACGACGATGCAGAGATTCAGGCAAATCCGCAGTGAAGCGGATCATTTTTTCTTTTGTAGGCTCTGTTTCACTCATCTGGAGATCGTCCACACTGGCAAGTTCTCGTACCGCTCCAGGACTGACCGCAATCTGGACAAGCGTTCTCTAGCTTTTCTTCATGCCACCATTTTTCAGGTTGGCTCAGCCCAGTGAGACGATATAGCCAAGCATCATCATTCTGTCGATACCATATTGCTTCGATCGTTCCTCCTTGCTGAATCGGAACCACCCAAGCCGGATCGCCAAAATCAAACTTGTGATCTGGAAATAGAGGTCGGGTCGGTCGCGGCATGGGTACTTTTATTACGGGCTGAAGGGGTAGTTCCTGGCTCAATCGTCTTTTCATGCATTTTTTGTCTTAAAAGTCTTTCAAAGACAGGCAGACATGGACAGGCTTCACAGGTTGGGTGAGAACCAGGTCGATCGCATCCACATACGGGCGACCAATCTTCTAAAACCCTGTGAACGGCTGAGCGATATCGGGCTGCGGTTTCCTGTAGAAGAGAAGCAAGTCTCAATTGGAACTCCAGATTAGAATAGAGGAAATTTGCTGGCGAACAAAGTGGCGATAAAATCCTGAAGGCTATACGCCTGCAAGATTGAATAGGGCTAACATGACCTTAGTTACTTTCTCATCAGGATTATATTATTAGATAATATATTATAAGAAAATACAATTCTAGATTCTTCGATCTTGTAATTTGTTACAGGTTCAAGTAAAAGATTGTTGAATCTGAATACGGTTGGTGTATCAGACAATTACTTATGACTCACATATGAAGCAGGTCTATTGGCAATGAAGTTCGCGAATGCTTTTAGGGATACAATGTTTCGGTTTAAACTGACCGGACTTGAAATTGCTGAGAAAACTGGTTTAACTACTACACAAATTAGCCACTTTCGCAATGGAATTAAGAATCCAAGAATAGACAGCGTAGAGAAGATTCTTGAGGTGTTCACCCAAGAGCAGCGCGAATATATGCTAAATCTGGTCGCTAAAGCCTACAAGGATGAAACCATTGCTTCTGAAGCTGCAAAGGAAGAAGAGTAGGTTTAGCTTCAATTCACGATCAAGCCGAATCTCGTCCCTTGTCATCGGCAGGGGATTTTTTATTGTGCAATCGTCACCTTCCCCTTTCCGTGATTATAAAAAAGTATAATAGATTATATTTTTATATAATCTATTCGTTCTAAATGGAAACTCATCACATGAAGACTTCTCAAGAGGTTTCGGTGAAATTGACGATCGAAGATATTCGCTATGCCCGTCATATTGATCTTGCCGCTCTGACTGGGTTTGGAGCGAGTGATTTTGCGGCATGGACGAAATCGAGAGGGCTATCAGAACGAAGCTTAAACGTGCTTGCTGAACAGCTAGGAATGGAGAAAACAGACCTGCTCAAAGGGCTGGAATTAAGAAGACAGGATGCTGCACTCGCAAGAAAGGTGCAGGAACGAATCAAGCAACTCATTGCAACTGAGCCTGAGAAAGCAGCTTCTTAATCTCTCAAGCGTTTGACCTTCAGAAAGTAAACGCCCTACCTGTTTGGAGCAGATAGGGCACAAGTAACTTGTTTTCTAAATTATGAATACTCAATCTTCGCCTACTCACCCGGCATCTATCCAGAGTGAGAAATCTTCACTATCTGTAGTAAATCACACACAGCCTTCATTCAGTTCGATTACGATTTCAGAGGTGCAAGATGTCTAAACATTATCCTCTGACTGCTGAACTGGCTCAAACGCTTCGTGCTGCCAAATTAACTGCCGCAGAATGGCGACTCTGGATCTATTTAGTGACGATCGATCCCTTTGGTGAGCATTACCAAGACCTCGATCTACTAACCATACTGACCGAGTGCAATCTTTCTAAGCCAACGTTCTATAGAGCGATCGCACGACTTCAAGAACTAGGACTATTCGATACTCAACCTGCCAAGATTGCGTTCCGCAACTTAGTCGGAGCTAGAAAACTTTTGACAGAAAATAGTCTCAAAAATGAGACAGAAGTTTCAGAAATGAGAAAGTTGTCTCAAAAACGAGACTCCAGTATCAAAAATGAGAAAGTCGTCTCAAATTTGAGAAAGTTGTCTCAAAAGCGAGAAAATGAAGCGCTAGAACCCGCACCAGATATAGATTCTGGATCGCCTCATATAGATCAGAAAGATCAAACTGATCCATTTCTCTCTCAGATCCCAGAAGCAGAGAGAGAGAAGTTTGAAAAGTTTTGTAAGAAGAAAATAGAAGAATTACCAAAGCGTCCAACTTTACCGAACCGATGGATCGAAGCCCACCTCAAAACGTTGTGGGAGCAGTTCCAAATCGAGCGTTCCACCACGCCTGTGCCCGATATTGACTGTCAGTACATTCGCTCCAAAACGAGTACCTTGCTGCCCTAAATGATGAGGGGTTGGGTTGGATCGGGTTATGCAGCGATCAGGCTGAGAAACGGAAGCGCAGATCGTTCTATGAATGGGCGCAGCAACAAGGCTTGTATTAGGGAGGATTCATCATGTCAGACCTCCCTCAATTTCCCAGAGAACCGATTTCTTCTCCAGAGCAACAGCACGATCGTCAAATGTGGCGACCGGAATGGACTTGTTTTTGCTGTGAAGACAGTGGATTCATTGCAAGTAGTTTGATGCCCTTGATCGTCCCGGATTACAAACCAAATGAGGATAAGTTACCGCTTTGCCAAAACTGCTCAGCTGGAAACTGGGTACAGGGATCATCGCCAGGAGTTTCGGGAACGATTGATTGGCGGTTTAAACGCGAGATCTGTATCGAACTTGATCGCATTAATCGGGAGCAGTGGCGCATTACGTTACGGAACCAGTTTGAGGCGAGACGGCAGGCTTTAGCGAAAATTCAGGACTTGACTCAGCAAATGAATTTGAGGAAGCGCGATCGCACTTGGCAAGAGACTCAGAAAGCTGAACAAGATCATCAGCAAGTGATTCTAGAGCCGGATGTCGATCAAGCTGAGAAATCAGAGGGAGCGGTATGAATTATCGTCTTTCTTCTGTCTGCGAATCACCTGCGGAATATGAATCACAGCCTGATCAGAAGTCGGTTGAACTCGCTGGACATCAGCGTGATTCAACTCGATTGCAACTGAATCTCTTTGATCAGGAGAAGTCGGAATCGTCCCCAAATGGACACGCTACAAAAAGAGTGCTGGGGGGTGAGGATGACACTACGGGAAAAAGACCCCCCAGCACACATTCTTGTGGGTGGATCGAGTTTCATACCGTGCGACGTAAGCGAAAGAATGGGGATATCTGGGAGACGAAACAGGCTTGGTTGCACTGGGAAGAGAAGGGACAGAAGCGATCTCGGTATATTCCCAAGGCGAAGTATGCGGATGTGGAAAATTCGGTTTATGGGATGCGATCGCCGATTCGGGAGACGTTGAGATTGTTGGAGAAGGGAACGTAAGTAAAGTGACATCGTTCACTTTGTATGGTGACAACAAGCATGTTTGGTGAACTATCCAGCGAACTGTTCGGTTGCTTAAAATGATACTGGTCGCGCCGCTTATTGCCTAAAAGCAGAGTGATAAGTGGAACTTCTTCAGTGTCAGAAATCATGACTCAGATACCCACCTCTCGCGTTGAACCAGCCAATCGCTTTCCAGACTGTGTTTTCATGAAATTACATAACGAACCTCTTGATGAAAAAAGACGTTCACCGTTAGTAACAATTTTTACTCAATATCAAAGTGGCAATCGTAGAAAAGTTGACCTCAAACTTACAATTCGGTTTGGTAGGCACGAAATAAAAACGCCTAAATTAGGCAGTAGTGTTCAGTTTGGCTTACGAGGCGGTGAGCTTAAGTTGAAGCTTGAAAATGGCGAAATCCCGCTGGAAACGATGGGACTGAAATCTGAGTTTGCGACTGAAATTGAGATAGAAACCGGGCGGGAGACTGGGCGGGAAATCGAAGCGCATCTTGCAATGTCAGGAGGGCTGAAAGACAAAGGAACTAGCAAACAGAGTGACAAGGTGAAGCGCAAAGTTTATCAGTGTCGCACCAGAGGAGATGAAACGAATCCAATTTGGGTATTCGAGGCAAAAACTGGAGAGCAAGGTATTCTCGAAGGTCAACTAACACAGGAGCGATTAGGAATAGTCGAGATAGCCGATGAGATTTGTTATGTAAAAGCAACATTTCAAATTAGAATGCAGTCCGACCTATACTTAATCGAATCAGGTGGCCTTCTGGGCGCGAGTAATTTAAGCCGTAACAAGTCAGCGTTTATTGAAAGGGCTTTCTTCCAACAGTTTGTTGAAAGAAAACTACAGCCACACTTAAGTCAAGTGGAGATGCAACTATGAACGGACAAGAGTTCGAGATTGAGGAACGAGAGTTTCAAGAATTTCAAAAGTTCGTTCGACAAGTTGAACAAGCGGATACTGATAACTTCTGTGAGTTAGCAAAACTTTTTGGTCGAAATCTGAAAACAGACTTTATTGGAGCGGACTTAAGTGGAACTAACTTGAGATATGCTGACCTCAGAGGTATTAATTTTAGTGGCACCAACTTGAGTGGTGCAAATCTCAATGGTGCTACTTTGGAAGGGGCTAATTTTACAGGTGCCAACCTTAGAAGTGCTGGTCTCGTTGAGGCAAATCTCACTGATGCAATTTTCAGTTATGCAGTTCTCATCTGTGCTACTCTTCGGCGCGCTAATCTCAGCAATTCCGCTTTTATTCAAGCTGATCTTAGTGGTATGGACCTTGGTAGTGCTGATCTGAGTAATGCTAGATTAACCTGTGCTGATCTCACTTGCGCCAATCTAAAAGGGGCAAATTTCATGCACACCGATTTAGCAGGCGCAGATCTTAGTGGTGCTAGTCTTGGTGAAGCTAAACTCGTTAATGTAAATCTTCAAGATGCAAATCTTAGAAGAGCAGACCTCCGTGGTGTTAATCTCACATCTGCAAATCTAAGTGGTGCAAACTTGAAAGACGTAACCATAGATGAGAAAACAAGTATGCATCCTAAGTGGTATCTGGTTCATCAACTGGTCAATAACAACAATGAAGTAGGTAGGAAGCTTCTCACGCAATATCAAGGTAGATTGAGAACTGGAGCAATACTACGACAAGGCAGAAATAATAACACTCCACGCAGATTGGATTTAAGTGGAGCAAATTTGAGCGGAGTGAATCTTAGTCAAACCATCTTAGAAAGAGCAGATCTAACTGGGGTAAATCTGAGCGGAGCGGATATTAGTGCAGCAACTCTCAAAGATGCAATTCTCAAAAACGCAATTCTCAAAAATGTGAATCTCAAAAATGCAATCCTAGAAAATGCGATTCTTGAAGATGTAGATTTCACAGACGTAGATTTGAGAGATGCGATCGTTGAATCCGCTCAACTTGGTGAAGGGCTAGGACTTTCCGAAGATGAAAAGCGTGACTTACAGCGACGAGGCGCAATTTTTAACGACTCTTTGGGAGATCGTAAATCAGCTTTATCGCCGATGAGAAGGTGAATTATCTATCCCTTTCACCCAGAATTATGTCTGAGATTCTGCCTTAATTCACACGCGAAGAACTGAAAGATTGGCAGCAACGATTAGAGGAAGTCGATCAACACATCTTTTACCATTGTCGAGCCTGAAAACATTTTCAGAAGAGGCACTCTACTGAAGATTTATGGTATGAATGTGACCATTTCCCCGGAGTACTCGATGCAAACTTCTAATTCTCCCTCGTCTGTCCCTTCCAAAAGCATGGTTCAGAGCAAGACAATTTGGGGCGCGGTGCTGACTGCGATCGCATCTATTGCTCCTCTCATTGCCAAAAGCATTACGGCTTATCAGAACACGGGCAAAACTGATCTGAATGATATCGCGCAAATGGTTGTCATACTAGCAACTACAGCATTAACCATTATTGGGCGAATTGATGCCAGTGCTGTGGTTTACACACCCGATGGAATGCCAGGAGCCAATAAGCCCAAAAATTAAGTGACGTTCGAGATGCTTACTTTAAAGGCTTCAAAAATGTCGTTAGAGAAACTAATCTTCAATATCAAGGAAATTTCAAAGGCTGTTGAACTCCTCCGACGATTGGGGATGCTCTCCAGCCCAATTTTTTTGGTTGATCACAGTATCCGATCATGGCAGACCATCGAGATGGAAACTCCGAGTCAAGAAATTGAATATGCACAGTCCCCCAGTAGTAGGTTTTTTGCCCATTGCGCCCCTCACGATAAGTCTCACACCGAACGTTTGAGGTCGATTGGCTCCAGTAGCCGGAGTAGTTTCTTCGATCTTGAAGCTGCCCTGCCAATCCGTCAATGAATAGTGCCCCTTGGACAGCATCACCATACGTCAAGATCGCAGTTTTTCCTCGATCAGCCTGATAGACCACTCTGCCATAGTCACTGTCCCAGACTTCATCAGATCTCGCAGGTGAAGCAATTCCTGCTGTCGCCAGTAAGATTGCAGCATGGAGTAATACCCGTTGACCCGAAATTTTGATCATTTGAGATATTGTTGAAAGGATTTTGAGAACTCAGGAAAATATTAACTCAACCCCTTCAAGACTTTGCATTTTAGAACAACTTTCAAAACCGGAAATCCGGCAGTATGGGTGCAAAAGGATTAAGCATGTTGCTTGCTTGTAGTTTCCAGATGATGAGGGAAAACATTTCTATGTTCGAGATTCTCAAGCACTATCGAACTGGTATGGCAGCCTACGATCGCTGTCATCCTCCAAAAATTCGATCTCAGTGGTCAGCATTCACAGCAGAACTGAAAGAATTCATCGCTGAGCCGAGTTTAGACGAAGCCTCAGATGTATTGCACTCCTTTGGTCGGCTGGTTTGGAAGATGACAGGAATTCCACTTCAATGGTTGGCTTATCCGACCGTGAGGAAGCATGGAGAGCGATTCGTGAAGACGGGGTGTATTCGCAGCAGGCGGAATTGTGAGGGGCGATGTTGCGACAGAGATTATTAATTAACCACAGAGAATTCTGAAATACTCAAGGAATTGGCTGTATCAGTTGAGTATTGAGTCTCCATTTCAACGATGACGCAACCAACGCCCCCAGAATCGACGAATAATAATTCAGAAAAAAAGCTAGAGTTACAAAAAAATACAAGTCCTTCATTGCCTTCAGCCGCAAAGTCTCGTTATGAGAAAAAGAGATCGCCGCTTCACAGATTTTGGAACTGGGCAGGCTTTAAGGAAAAAAAGCTGTGGGATGTGTTGCAATTGTTGATTGTGCCGACTGCTTTAGCGATCGGTGCGTTCTATTTGCAGGAAACGTCGAAACAGAGAGATTTGGAGATTGCCCAGGCGAATCGGGAAAAGGATCAGCAGATTGCAGACGATCGAGCGAAACAAGAGACGCTGAATCGGTATTTTGACCAGATTTCGACGTTGTTATTTGATCGGGGGCTACGGACTGCGAACGCAGATGATGAATCTCGAATTGTTGCACAGGCACGAACGTTAACAGCTTTGAGAGAACTGGATGGAGAGCGACAAGGACAACTAATCAAGTTTCTACATAAAGCGAAACTTCTTCAAGCGAAAAAGCCAGTCCTCGATCTTAGACAAACGAATTTAAGAGAAGCAAATCTGAGTGGAAGCAACTTATCTGAAATCGATTTAGCTGGGGTTGACCTAGTTGGGATCAACCTATCTGATCTAAATTTACCTGATACGGATTCAATTTTGTCAGCCGAGCGCAAGATGGGGAATAAGGAGCCGTCTAGAGTGATGATTTTTCGGTCTTATGAGAATCTTGCAAGATTGGAAAAGACAAATTTAGATGGAGCAAATTTGAGCGGAACAGACTTACGTGCAGCAAATTTAAGAAGAGTTAATCTTAGTAGAACAGACCTTAGTAAAGCAGATCTTAGTATGGCGGATCTCAGAGATACAAATCTAAGTTTCGCTAACTTGAAGGACGCAATTATGTTTGAGCCAATTCTAGATGGGACGCTGCTCTGCAATACCATAATGCCCGATGGTACAAAGAGCGATCGCGATTGTGACAAACTCAAACCTAAGAAATGAGCTTTGATGACTGCTGACCCTAGCACAATTAGCAATCCCAACGATATGAGCGAAACCGAATTTCATCCCTGCCCCATCTGTTCAACTTCAGTACCACATTGGGCGCGATACCCAAAATCAGTCTGCCACAACTGTTTCGATAAAGCCTGTGACGATCAAGGGCGAAAGTTGGGCTTCTATAACGTCTCATTCAGCGGTGGATTCAAAGCAGTAGTCGAGGAAACAGACGAGGAGAATGAAAACCACATCTGCTACATCGAAGGCGTAAAGTGCTGGGCAGATGAGCACCGGTTTGGTGGAATTGTGATCCAGCCCTTTGAAAGTTGAAAACCATCACGCTACTGCTGAGGAACGCGATCGCGGGTAAAGTGAGGGTGCGATCGCGCTCCTGATAGTTTCAAAGCACTAGCAAGCAAAGTAAACTGATCCCCGATAGGTCAAGATCTGACATTGTGATGTTGCACGCTGAGGAGCCGCAGAATTTGGCTGATATTTGACTCCTCGGTAAATAAGGGTCGGGTTGGAGGGAGCCACTTGAGCGCTGGTGGAGTTGGAGTTGTAAGAGCAGCCACGATATTTCAATTGCATGATAGATCTCCTTGGGGGTAAGTAGAGGAATGAAAGAGAGCAAAACTCAGAGGGTGTTATCGCTCTCTTGATTACTTCCACGATGAAGTTCTGAAATTTATGCAGCCAGTTTGGAAATCTGCGCGATCGCTGCTCGTTTGTCGATCGCTTCCCACCCATCGGGCACTTTGACAGCAGCAGTTTTGTACTATCTCATGCTGTCGATATACGAACAAACGAAACAGGGACGAGGAACGCGATCGCGCATTCTGGCAATTCTCAATGAGACAGATGGACTTACCCGCAACGAATTAGTTAAGAGATCGAGACTGACCTATGAACAGGTGAGGCGACAGACCCGAAACTTACACATTGCCGGAGTGATTGAGTCTCGATTAGTTGAGGGAGAGCGACGATACTATCTGAAAAAGCCTTCTGCGTCGCCTGTATTGGTTGGATTTCTTCTGCTCGCATGGTTGCCAATTTTGTATTCAACGATCGAGGTAGAGCCTATTAAGATATCTCCCTATGATCAGCGGGATTCCTAATTGGGATTGAGAATTAACTGTAAATAATTACAGTGAGAAAGATTGAACCGAACCAATTCAATTGTGGAACATTCCGGTTTCCGGTCTTCATCAAGTCTTTACGATCGTTGATCGGAATTCCGGTAGAGTCTCGGACACGAAATTTTTTGCGAGACTCACATAATATGCACAGTTGATTCAAATGTTTTCCGCTATGACTGACCAGAATTCCGCCACTGCTAACCAGAATTCCACCACTGAGATGCAGTACCGACCGGACGAATTTCAACGAGAATTTGATATCAAATCTGCTCAGTATTACGAGCGATTAAAGTTTCTCGGCATCAAAGCTCACAAGGATGAAAAAGGAAAGGCTTACCTCGACCAATCGCAATTTGATCGAATGAAGCGACTCGATCAACACATTCGAGAAACCGGAGAGATGGACGGATTTATTGATAGTGAAGGCGGAGAACTTGCACCTGTAAATCCTGCTAACCTCGCCGCAGTGGAAGGTGGTGATTTAGCAGAACCGATCCCCGCAGTAGAAGAACCGACTATCGAGAATGGTTTGGGCAAGCAAATCTTTCGAGCAGCCGCTGAATTGAAGGCTTCCGAATTGGCAATGATTCCGCAAGTCGTTCGAGAAGTCGCGAACCGGATGACCAAGGACGATCTACCTGAAGACCTTAAAGCGCAAGTCGAACGTACCGAGGAGGCAACTCGCCCAAATTTTCATCCAAGCGCGATCGCGGACAAGTTAATGGAACAACTGCGCCAGAGCCGACAAACAGCAGCGTAAATCAAGAAGCTCTCAATAAGGTGTGTGCTGTGGTCGAATCCGGTCACAGCATTCTTGTCATTGGAGAAACGGGATCAGGAGTCGATGATCTCGCTGTTTCCGTTCGAGATCGTTTCGAGGGTGAATTCACCTGCGCGACTGAAACCTACAAGGGCACGACGAAAACCTTCTTCAAGTCGCTGGCTGAACAGGTTGGATGTCCGACTGAAATCGAAGTCGGCGAGGGCAAATTCAAGCCGATGAGCGTTGATGAGATGAAGGACGAAATTCTCTCAAATGCTTCTGATGATTGGTTGTTCATCCTGCCTGAAGCGAAACGACTTCCGGCGAGTATTCGGTACTGGTTGGAAGATGCGATCGCATCCGGCGTAAGAGTCGTTGCATTCAGTCCGATCAATCCTGGTCGTGATATGTTTCTGCGGATGTTGGAAGTCGAGCTAGAACTGCCATCAGACGCTCATATCCGCAATGTGATGACATCGGAGGCACAGAGACTCGGATTGCAGATTGATCAGTCGCGAATCGCAGAATTACAGCCACTTGCGGGACGAAACCCGATGATTGCGCGGAAAGTGATTCAGCGCGAAAAGTTGGGCATGAAGCAAGACAAAGTAGAACACACCCAAGGAATTGTAATCATGCCGATTCTGGTTGCTGCACTGTTCTCGTTTGCAGTAGTGCGCTTTGTGGGTTTGGGAACTAACAATAAAGGGCTTTACATCACAGGTGGCGTTTGTTTGACCGTGGGAATGGCGTTGAAACAGTTGGGTAGAGTGTCGGGAACGAGAAGGAAGTTAGGGCAGTGAGAACGTTGGATATGTTGCTGAAGAAGTTTGATGAGTACGGGTTTGAGGATTTTGCGGTCTTTGCCGATTCTGTTGTCGTGCTGTTTGCGAATAGCGATCAATGGGAGGAATTACCGGATTTGTTTAGGGCTAAGATTCTTGAGCTTTTGGGACGGCAGCTTGAGAATGTACAGCAACGCGAAGGATGACCGTCAGGACTTTTGAACCTCACGGTTCCTTATTTACAAATTAATTCTTTGCATTACCCAAGACTGATTCGCAGACCTACAATTTAGTCATCGTATCGATGGCTTGATCATGCGTACTTTTTCGACTGTTCTTGCGACGATCGGTTGGATTGGACTCAGCAGCATTTCCAGTCCGCTCAATGCGACGATCGTGAGTAACTTTGAAATAACAGTTGATCGATCTTTTGATTCCGATCGACTGCCGCCAGTCGGAACAAAGGGTTTCGGAACTTTGACGTTCGATGAATCCCAAATTCAGTACAACGAGAATAACTTTTTCGATCCCTATGCACGACCACCGTTTGGCTACTATGCTCAGAGACCAACTAGCCTCTCTCTTGATTTCTTCAACCGTCGCTACACACAAGTGAACGACTCCTCGATTGGTCGTTCTACTACTTACTTTTCATTCAACCGAACCGATACAGGAAGCTATCAACTCAAGGGTTTTCTGGTTGGCACGAGTGATGAAAGTTCATCGCTTGCCATATCGAGTAATGGCTTTGCCGCTGCATTTAATAATGCTGGTCTCGCTTACGGCACGGTGCAATTGACGAGTTCTGAGGTAATCCCGGAACCTAGCGTGATCGCAGGAGTTCCAGTTGCCTTGATGTTTGGCTGGCTTTCCTATCGGAAATTAAAACGTAAACGTTCTAAGACGATCTCTCTCAAATAGGACTGTACTAGAAACAGCGAGGGCAATCTAGAAGCAAGTTTCAGAACTCTTGCGCCTTATGATGTCCGTGACTCATGCCGCGATCGCAACCGCAGGCACTTCCCTAATTCTCGGAACCGCTGAACCCTTAGCACTCTTCCTATCGCTAATCGGGTCACAGCTTCCAGACCTGGACACATCCACAAGTTATATCGGGCAAATCTTCTTTCCTGTAAGTCGATGGTTTGAGGCAAGATTCCCGCATCGAACGATCACGCACAGCCTGTTAGCAACCGGATTCCTTTGCGCGATCGCACTTCCGATCGGTTACTTCACAAACAATCTTCTCATCTGGCTATCCCTGCCACTCGGACACCTGCTAACCTGCATTTCCGACTGCTTTACGGTGAAAGGGGTGCAATGGTTTTATCCGGTTCCGGCTTGGTGCTGGAGCGTTTCAAATCCAAAGCGGCGAATTACAACGGGTGGAACGGGTGAGTATTGGGTATTAGCGATCGCGCTTTTCTTACTCGTTCTAGGGTTGCACATTGGCAGCAGTGGCGGACTCTCTCAGCAGGTTACAACGGCATTAGGCATGAGTGATGGTATAACAAGAAGTCAGCGACGAATCATGTTTGGGTGGATGTGAAGGGGATTTGGGCAAGCGATCGCACTCGCGCTGATGGGAAATACTTCGTCGTTGCTAATGAAGGCGATTCGTTCATCGTGGCGGATGGCAAGGGCGGATTTCTCAAAACGGGTCAGCAGATTTTGACTGAGCGGATTACTGCGACGATCGGAAATCCTGCTACAACTCAGTTACAAACGATCTCATTTATGGATGAGGAGATCGTGCCGAAACTTCAGGAGGTTGCAGCATCACAGCCCAACGCTTTGATTTTGCTTGGTGGCTCGATCGTGGTGGATATGCCTGAGAATGTGAGGATTGCGATCGATGCGAATCGATTACAAACAGCGAAACTGGTAGATAAGACGGTAACGATGACATTTCACCCGATTGAGTCGGCTCTACAGCATTTGGGTGAGCAGTATGTAACGGGGACGTTGATGGTGAAGGTGATTAGTCCGCGACCGCAGTGAAGTTTTGTCCAGAGGGTTGCTAGAGATCTCTGAAACCTGATCAAGCTGCTTTCCTGATCGAGTCATGTTAAGGTGTCTACCTAATCCTTTGATTGGGGATCTTAGACAGATAAAAGTGCCTTCTCTAGTGGAAAAAATACAGAAGATTTCAGGCTAAGATTCCTACAGAGGGGTATTATGCGGAAAAGTTGTTGGGCTAAGTTCCTCAAATTGGGATCTTAGGCGGAATTTTTCAGTCCCAACAATAGTTAGGCGGCGTTAAGTTCTTGGAGAGATCGATGAGTGACATCAAAGCCATTTGAAGTTCCTGACTTAGCTACGTTTTGCCTTCTTGTAGAACAAGCTCGCGTTGGAGTGGGATGGATCGTCTATCCCGATATTGGTCCAGGGTGGATCGGAAGTCACCGAGAGATCAACTTCTATGTTGATTGCATGTTGGTTTCCAAAAATTTGATTATTTCACGTCTCATCAATGTGCTGTGCAAGGGACTAGAGATCCCAGCTACAAGTGCGGACTTGGTCATTTTCGGCGAAGGCGAACTTCGCAAGAATGGAGGCGCAATCGAGGTCGTCTACGATTGGAACAAAGCTTTCCCATACGATAATCCTATAGAAAGCGGTAGTGGTGTATTTACGTTAATAAGTAGATTAACGGAATGATTTGTAAGATAGCGCTTCCCGAAATATCCCCTGTAATTCCCCTTGACAAGCAGGATGGCGAAGCCAGGAGTTTGCACGAAGAGGTTTTAACTTAATTATGTTTACCTACTTAGATATTGACATGAGATAGTAAACATTAATATTGCTGGTGCAATTCTCCTTCTAAAACGGCTCATCCCGAAGCTTCTCAACAGTTCTCAACCCTGGTGAATTCTGACTAGACCAACATCCGGTCTACGACAGAGCGGTCGCCCGGAAGTCACGTTCGGTGCATCAAGGTTTGCTCTTACGGGCATTGGTGATGCATTACGAGAAAGCTTCAGACAAAACGAATTGGGAGTTACCTGTTTGCAACTTGGTTACCTCAATACGGAGGATTCACTCTCTGTCCCATTGGCAGAGGCAGTTCGTCGGGGGGAGGGGAACTAATACCTTTGCATGACGTAGTTAAGGTAGTTAGCGCACTTCTAAATCTATCTGCTGCATTCTATGTCCGTGAGCTATGCTTCCTGCAATTCGGGACGAACGATTTTGAAATCTTTGCGAAGCAAGCCCAAAGTTCGCGATCACCGGACGCAAACGATTTCTGATACGAACAACATACTTCAAAGTTCTGGTGCATTGCAGTTGTCCTCCTTATGACTGGACTCTTCATCAAGGGCACACTACTCAAAGTGATTGCCCTCATTCTCAATGAATCGACTGTTAATATTTACAGTGAGTTTGCTCCTAACAAGTTGTACTGCCCAGGCGCAGAATTCAACTCCGAGTCCGACTCCCACCATTATCCCAACTCCCACAGCTTCCTCAGTTTCTAACGCCAGAGCGAAGCGCTTCACCCTAGAACTCAGCTTATCCGCGCCGGAAGATTTGAAAGTCCGAGAAGGTGACATCGTTGTAATGGGTCAAGTATTAAGCGATCGCACTCGTGAGCGCCAACGATTAGAAGCGCAGAAAGCTCAAGTCTTGATCCAACTCGATCGACTCAAACAAGCCCCAATCAAACCCCTCGCACCCAAAGCCGCATCAGGAATTGCCAATCTTCCAACCCCCTCATTTATCGAAGAAGAAGCAGAAATTGATCGTAAACAAGTCGCCCTTCAGCAAGTTGAGCAGGACTGGAACCGACAACAGCGCAAAATCGATTTACTGCAAGGCTTCAATCCAAGTGATCTTCCCCCTAGCACTCTGCCCCACGAACAAGAGAAACTGCGGCAACGAGAGCGCGATGTGAAACAAGCCAAAGCAGAATTAGAACTCTCAAGAGCAAAGCTCGATCGCGCCAAGGAAAACTATCAATATCGGCAGTACGAGCATTCACTAGAAATCAGTAAGCGCAGCATCGACCTTGAACGCCAGCAGCAAGAATATCAGCGACAGTTACAAGAACATGAACAGCAAGAGCGCGATCGCGTTTTCCAACTTGCTCAAGTGAATGTGCAACTTCAAAACTTAGAAACACAACTTACCAACCTATCGATCGTCAAGAGTGCCTACAATGCCAAAGTTCAACGGGTTAAATGGAAAGGTCAGAATAATCAAATTCTCACTGTTGAACTTACTCTTATTGTGGGCGATCTGCGAAACACCCCTCGCTCAAAGCAAGCCAGTTCCGGCGACTCAGACGAATCAAAGCCAGAAACGCCCCCCTTCCAATCCTCAAATTCTCAAAGATGAATCAGAGCCGGAAGAGTCGAGCGAGGAAAAGACCGAAGATCCCGACGCACTCAAAGCCGACGAGAACCCCCTTAATCCGGCTGGAGACTCGCTTGATCGCTTAATCCAAATCCGCATCAATGATGACCTCTGGAAAGGAATGCTCGGTGATTTGCCCTGCTTGGATATGTCGGATGCCTGCATCCAGCAATTGCAGCAAAAAGAGATCGAGACTTCCCCCGAACTAAAAGCGATCGATGAACGGGTGAAGGTCATCGAACAGAAAGTCGATGAGGCAAAGCGCAATAACATCAAAACGGTTCAACTTGGTGTGTTTGAACCCTTGGTGCAGTCCTGGATCAAAGTCGAAGATGTTCCTACTGTTCCAGGTCAGCCAGCGAGAAAGAAAGGCATTCTCAATCGCATCGGGGATTTGTTCTTCGGTAATACGCTCAATTCAGTGAATGAGATTCTGCCCCTGGTAGGTGTGCCCTTATTCAGGAATGCGACAGGTGGCGATGCTGCTGCTCAAAGTCGAGCGATCGCGATCGGAGATTTACAGGTCAAACTTGCCGAAATTCAAAATAAACGGGGTGAGATTGCGGCGAAGTTACGTGAGAATGTCATCCTTCAAGTTCTCGACTTTGATCAAACCCGTCGAGAGTTTCAAATCTCTCAAGAAATCGCTCGTAGGCAGGCTTTGCAGCACAAATTAATTGAGCTGGACTACAGATTAGGAAACGGCGAAACAACGCAGTTCTTAGGCAATCTCAGCGCACTGGACAAACAAAAAGCCCAGACTTTTCGAGAATGGGCAAGACTGCGATCGCAAATGATGCGAATTAAACTGATCGTTCTAGGAGCGGGCGAGAATTAGCATCTTGTTCACGTTTTACTGAATCACGACATTATTCCCAGAACCACCGTCGAGCACGTCGCTCCCAGGACCACCGAGAAGAACATCATCCCCAGGACCACCGAGAAGAACATCGTTGCCATCACCACCATTAAGAATGTCGTCGCCATCGCCGCCATCTGCTGTCAGCCCAATCACAGCAGGAAGAGAACTGGCTTCGACGACATCATTACCAGCGAGTGCATTAATCGTCAGTTTGTCATTGTTACTCTCTGCTCCTACGATCGCGATATTCGATGCTAATCCAATAACATTAACGGCATTGCCAGATGCAGCCAACACTACGACATCATCAGCGTTCGTGCCATTGATAATGATCGAATCTTGTGCCCCGTCTCCTGCCCCTAAATTGAGATCAACTTGACTCAGATCGGTGCCTGCTAGGTTGTTGATCGTGATGGTATCTGCCCCGCCCAAGGCATTGAGTTCCAACCGTTCTACATCATCAAAATCCATCGTCACGTTGGCAACATCACGGAACAACCGAACTCGACCCCCATTTGCAGATACGTCAAACGTCTCAGCAACGTTTGCACCGTTGAAGCGTAGGGTGTCGCTGCCTGCTTGCCCTTCGACTACATCGTTGTCATCCCCTGGGTTCCAGATGAAGGTATCGTTGCCCGCTCCCATAAATGCCGTATCCGTGCCATCTCCGCCGTTGATAAGATCATTGCCCGCACTGCCAAAGAACGTATCGTTGCCAAGTCCGCCATTGAGGGCTAGTTGCATTAAGTTCGCTGCTAAGCCACTGGCGTTGATGGTATCGTCTCCGGCTAAGCCATTCAGAGTGAGGGTGTCTGTTGTTTCAGCGCCAACGATCGTGATATTGGCAGCTAAACCTGCGATCGCAATCCCGCTGCTCGATGAACTTGCCGTAATCGTATCATTTCCATTCGTCCCGCTAATTGCGATCGTATCGACTTGACTATCACCCGTGCCATTGTTTGCCAGATTCAGGGCAATTTGACTCAGATCGGTTCCAGTCAAATTATTTACCGTGATGGAGTCAGCACCACCGAGCGCATTTAGGTCGAGCCGTTCTACATCATCGAAATCCATAACAATGTTGCCAAGGTCACGGAAAAAGCGAACTCGCCCCCCATTTGCAGAAGCATCGAACACTTCATTACCATTGGAGCCATTGAAGCGTAGAGTATCACTGCCCGCTTGCCCTTCCACGACATCACTGCCATCGCCAGGGTCCCAAATGAAGAGGTCATCGCCAGCACCCAGAAAAGCAATGTCGTTACCACCATTGCCATCGACGATATCATTCCCGTCACCGCCAAAGAAAGTCTCTACACCTGCTCCGCCAAGCATAGTATCATCGCCTGCTCCAGCATCGACGGTGAATTGCACCACTGACGCAGGAAGGGTAGAGCGAATCGTGTCATTTCCTCCGAAGGTGTTGATCGCTAACGAATCCGTTGCTTCCGACCCTTTGACATTGATGATTGCAGACAATCCGCTGATGGAATAACTACCAGTGCCTGTCCCCGTAACATCAATCGTTTCTGCGTTATTCGTTCCATTCACAATCAGACGATCAAGTGCTCCATCTCCGTGGCTAACACTGCCTTCTAAATTGAAGTTAATCGTGCGGAGTGCGGTTGTAGCTAGAGGATTAACCGTAACGGTATCTGCTCCACCCAAAGGATTGAGATCGAGTTGCTCAATGCCGTCCAAGTCTACTGCACTGTTGCCAAGGTTGCGGGTGAGGCGAACTCGATTAGAATTGGCAGAAACATCGAACTGTTCAGCGTCAGCACTTCCTGTAAATCGCAGAACATCGCTGCCAGATCCTCCAAAGAGCCGAGTCGCAGGCAATGCACCGAGGGTTGTATCTAAGGTAATCGTATCGTTGCCGCCGAAGCCCAATACATCAATCTGTTGGGTACGCGAAGCAGAGGGGCGAGATCCGAAAATGGAGACGGCTCCATCATTGATTAAGAGCGCGCCCGCCGCATCTCGACTCACCTTAATGGTGTTATCGAGGTTGTCGCCCAAAATTGCCAGGTACCCGCCCGCAGAAAAAGCGAAAATTGCCATAATATTTCTGGGAAAAATAGATTGGATAGAACTGAAAAACGAGCACTCCAGAAGGTGAAGTGCTGTAAGCAAAGTACACGGTGCGATCCTGGATTTTATGCAAGGAGCTGAGGTGCTACAGTCGCCCTATTCCTCAATTTTGCCGTTAAAGAATTGCCAGATTTGTTCAATTGCCCCGATATTCTTTAATTTCAATCGAGGCATTGGACAAAATCTCAATTTACAGCGGTTTCTGATTGGGTCTGCCACAGAATGGGCACCTTAGCAGCAGTCATGAGGAATGAGCAATGCCTGCTGCCTACTCGGTCGATTTACGCCAACGCATTCTGGATGCTTACGAGGCGAAAGAAGGAAGTCAACGCCAACTGGCAAAACGGTTCAAGGTCAGCTTGTCGTTTGTGCGAGACTTGATGCGCCACTACCGAGAGCAGAAGACGGTGCACCCTAAACCGCATGGGGGTGGAGCCGTCGCAAAAATCGGTGTGAAGGAGCAAGCCCTGATTGCCGACTGGTTGAAACAGCAACCTGACCTTGTGTTGTGGGAATTGTGTGAGCGACTCGAACAAGAATGTGCTGTTCAAGTCGGCATCTCGACGATGTGGCGAGTGCGGGAGCAGATGAACCTGAGCGTCAAAAAAAACATTTAGGGCAACTGAAGCCGAAACAAAGCGAGTGCAAGCGCTACGTTTTGCATTCCGACATTGGAGCTTCAGCATTGACCTTCGCAATCTGGTCTTTGTCGATGAAGCAGGCATTCATTTGGGCATGACCCAAATGAATGGTCGTGCTGCGAAGGGAGAGCGAGTGCATGATGTCCGTCCACGCAATGTTGGACAAAACATCTCGTTGATTGGTGCCATTGGACTAGAAGGACTCATTGCGACAATGACGATTCTGGGTAGTGTCAATACCGAGGTCTTTGTCGTCTACTTGCTCGAAGTGTTGATCCCGCAACTTTGGGTCGGAGCAATTGTGGTCATGGATAATCTTCCTGTGCATCATGCTCAACGAGTTCGGCAAGCGATTGAATCTGCTGGCGCACAACTTGTCTTCCTGCCACCTTATTCTCCAGACTTATCTCCGATTGAGTTGTGTTGGTCGAAACTCAAGCAGTTACTACGCTCTGCTAAAGCCCGATCTTTGGAAGCTCTCAATCAAGCTTTGACTGAGATTGTGACTGAAAAAATCTCGGAGGAGGATGCAATCGCTTGGTTCGCTCATTGTGGCTTATTCATTTAGAAACCGCTGTAAGTCAGTTACAGCTCCTAAACTGCTGGTCGAAACCAATTTTGCATATTTTGCGAGTACGCCTCGCTGATAGTGGGGTGTAGGCGGTTGCCAAGTTGCGCGACGCTGTTCAAGTTCTGCGTTTGGAACATTAAGATGCAGCAATTGAGCATGAGCATCGATCGTAATTTCATCTCCTTCTTGCACCAGCGCGATCGCGCCTCCGACGAAGGCTTCAGGCGCAACATGACCAACCACCATGCCATAGGTTCCGCCAGAAAAGCGTCCATCCGTAATCAGCCCCACCGAGTCGCCTAACCCTGCACCAATCAGTGCCGAAGTCGGAGCTAACATTTCTCGCATACCGGGTCCTCCTTTCGGTCCTTCATAGCGAATGACGAGAACATCACCTGCGTTGATTTTGCCTGTGAGAATCGCCTCTAAACAGGCTTCCTCTGAGTCAAATACGCGAGCAGGTCCAGTCAGTTTAGGATTTTTGACCCCTGTGATTTTTGCCACGGCTCCTTCGAGAGCTAAATTGCCTTTGAGAATGGCTAGATGTCCAGTCGCATAGAGTGGATGACTCCAAGGACGAATGATCTCTTGGGATGGACGTGGTGATTCAGAAACGTCTTTGAGGCATTGCGCGATCGTGTTTCCTGTAATCGTTAAACAATCGCCATGGATCAAGCCCTGTTTGAGCAACATTTTCATCACTTGAGGAATGCCGCCTGCTTTGTGCAAATCTGTCGCGACATAGCGACCGGATGGCTTGAGGTCACAGAGGACAGGCACTCGTTGACGAATGATTTCAAAATCATCAAGCGTCCAAGGCACACCCGCAGAATGGGCGATCGCTAAGAAGTGCAGCACCGCATTCGTTGAACCACCGATCGCCATCACCACTGAAACTGCGTTTTCAATTGACTTGCGAGTAATAATGTCACGCGGTAAAAGTTGGTTCCGAATGGCTTCGACTAACACTTTCCCAGCAAGTGCTGTGTTCTCAGCTTTTTCAGGGTCAATGTTGGACATGGTAGAGGAATACATTAAACTCATGCCCATCGCTTCAAATGCAGCAGACATCGTATTCGCAGTGTACATTCCACCACAAGAACCTGCACCTGCACAAGCATTGCGCTCGACTGCATACAGCATTGATTCTTCAATTTTTCCAGTGCTGTACTGTCCCACCGCTTCAAATACGCTGACAACTGTTAAATCTTTTCCATCGAGATGTCCAGGTTTGCTCGTGCCACCATAGACAAAAATGGCGGGAATATTCATTCGTGCCATTGCAATCATGGCTCCCGGTATATTCTTATCGCAGCCGCCGATCGCTAATACACCATCCAGGCTTTGAGCATGGCAGACCGTCTCGATTGAATCTGCAATCACATCTCGCGACACGAGCGAATACTTCATTCCCTCTGTTCCCATCGAAATCCCATCACTTACGGTGATCGTGCCAAACATCTGAGGCATTCCGCCTGCTGTACGAATTCCTGATTCTGCTTGAACAGTCAGCGGCGCAATTCCCATATTGCAAGGCGTAATTGTACTCTGAGCACTCGCGACTCCCACGATCGGCTTTGTAAAATCAGTATCCTCGAATCCGACTGCACGGAGCATGGCACGATTCGGCGATCGCGCAATGCCTTGAGTAATCGTTTGGCTTCTCAAATTTTCGGGCATGGTGTTGCTTGCTCTTAATGGATTGTTTCTGGAGTATAAAAAGCGATTTTTGAGATGTCCAATATATGTTTTGATAGATTTAAGACGAGAAACATATCAAAAAATGGAACTGCGACACCTGCGTTACTTTGTGGCGGTTGCGGAAGAACTTCACTTCAATCGCGCTGCCGAGCGTTTACACATCGCTCAACCTCCGTTGAGCCAACAAATCAAGCAGTTAGAAACTGAATTAGGCGTAGCACTGTTTCACCGTCGCACCAAGCGGCAAGTTCAGCTAACCGAGGCAGGGCAAGTTTTGTTGCAGGCGGCTTACCCGATCCTGGCTCAACTGGAACAGGCAATCTATGACACACAACGTGCGGGCAGAGGTGAGACTGGAACTTTAACGATCGGATTTACTAGCTCTGTAGTTTATGATGTTCTGCCGACTATCCTGCATCAGTTTCGACATCACTTCCCACAAGTTGAGCTTGTACTACAAGAATTGACGACGACTCAGCAGGAAGAAGCATTGCACAATCAGCGGATCGACATTGGTTTTTGTCATCCTCCCCTTAAGGACGATCGCTTGCAGTCAGAATCTATTTTGAAAGAATCTTTAGTCGTTGTCTTGCCTGAATCTCACCCATTGGCAACTGAAACAATAATTTCGATGGATTCGCTTGCTGATGAATCTTTTATTCTGTTTCCGCGCCATTTGGGACCCGGTTTGTATGATCAGATTGTGAGCTTCTGCAAGCAAGTGAACTTCAGTCCAAAGGTGATGCAGGAAGCAATCCAAATGCAAACAATTATTGGATTAATTTCAGCAGAAATGGGAGTTGCATTAGTTCCAGCATCGCTACAAAATCTACAACGAGTCGGCGTAGTCTACAAGTCATTACGAGAAACAACACCACAAGTTGAAACGGCTATCGTATGGCGACCAGATAGTACTTCAGGTGTTTTGCGCGAATTTTTGCAGGTTGTTAAATGCTACGTGAATGCAAGAAGTAACAAAATAGCCTGAAACTATTGTTCGTTCTGATGCATTGTGCATGTTCCAGAAATTACCCACATCTATCCTTTTTTCGATTTTTGCGCCGAAATTTCGATTGCTGCTTTTGACCCAATTCGAAGACACTTTCACCTAAAGCAATATCAACTGAGCGCGAAACGCTATCGCGAACAACTACGTCAACGCTTCGAGGATTGGTGAGAAGTTACTATATCTTTAGCAATTGACTTCTATCAATAGACTTGTTGGGAAATAGGTAATAATAGACAAGACCAACAGTATGCCGCCACATGCTGAACCTTGAACGCGCACTGAACCAGGATCGCCTGCTGCGAGCATTAACCGGGCTGAATCGAAACGCTTTTGATGCCTTGCTGCCCAGTTTCGAGCAAGCGTATGAAACCAGTCGAATTGCGGCAAAGCCCGTGCGAAAACGAGCCAGAGGCGGCGGGCGCAAAGCAAGATTACAAAGTATCGAAGCGAAATTGTTCTACATCCTGTTTTACTTCAAATGCTACCCGACGTTTGATTTAGCAGGCATCTTGTTTGACCTTGACCGTTCACAGAAGCATGAATGGATGCACGAATTACAGCCTGTGCTTGAGGCAGCTTTAGGACAGGAGATGGTGTTACCAGAGCGCAAGCTGCGGAGTATTGAAGCATTTCTGGAAATGTTTCCAGGAGTCGAGCGGGTGATGATTGATGGGACAGAGCGCCCAATTCAACGTCCGCAGAATTCAGAAGCTCAGACGCAGAACTACTTTGGCAAAAAGCGCCGACATACTTGCAAGCATCTCGCGGCAGTAGATCAATCCAAGCGAGTGTTAGTGTTGAGCCATGCCCGTGAGGGAAAGCTTCACGATAAACGATTTGAAACCGAAGAAGAGATTGCGTTTCGCATTCCCGACGAGATTCCCATCGAAGTAGACCTGGGCTTTCAAGGCTTGCAATCTGAGTATACGAACATTCGCATTCCACACAAGAAGCCTAGAGGGGGTGAGCTAAGCAAGAAACAGAAGCAAGAAAATCGCAGTTTGAGCCAGTCGCGAGTCGTTTGTGAGAACGCTTTCGCAGGCATCAAGCGTTATGGTGCGGTCAGTGCAATTTATCGCACTTGCTTGCGTCACGCAGTGCTCGGATCAAGGATTTTGATGACCATTTGATGCTGACTGCCGCTGGATTATGGAATTTCTACTTGAAAGCTGCTTGATCTGATGACAGAAAGCTGAAATTGTCGGAGTTTCACTTTGAGGTAAAGTTATTCCCCAACAGGTCTAGAACATTACCGATTCATGTTAGGGAAAGACAACTTTTGTAGCTTCGGTTACAGAAAATATTGTATAGTCATGAATAAAACAAATCACCATTATTCCCTGAGCTTATGATGACTAGCACAATTAATCCAAACGTTTCCCAAACGTTTGCCAAACATCAGGACAACATGATGGCTGCCCTTGCACGCCGTATCGAAGCTGCTCAAGCAGTCAATGATCTCCAATTGATGAAATTATTGGAGCAAGAAAGACAGCAGATTGCACCGACAGCCGCTCCACATCGAGATAGACGATCGCTCTCTTCTAGACTCAAAGCGTTCAAGCAGAGAGTTGCTGAGGTACTTTTCGGTGGCACAGAATTGCAAGTGTACCAATACGAACAAGGCAGCGACCAATGGTGGTACGCCTTTGACCCTCAGACTGGTGAGTGTGTTTATGCAGACTCCGAAGCAGAGCTACGCCTGTGGATTGAGCAGAACTATCAAGGCAGATAAGTGAAGCCATCCATACACTCGATCAAGTGAGTCGGGATGCTGACTTCAGATAGAAATTATTGCTTCGGCAGTAGACCTAGATTTTTGCCAAAAAACCTGTCTAGCCAACGATCGGGCAGTGCCAATGGTAACAACCAATTGCGAATTGGATGAGGAACGATCGCATATACCCACAAGGCGCGGTTTTTATCCTCATAGAAAGAAGTTTCAGTTACGTCTAGTTTCAATCTTGGGTTGAGACAATTCGCGCAATCAACGCTAACAAAATTAGCACAGGTGAGACAGGGAAGTGCGATCGCATTGTGATCCGAGTTAGTCCAAGTCAGTCCTTTTTTAGTCCAGAGTTTTAGTCTTGATTCAGTCTCACGCTTGAAGCATTATATAGAGAGGATTTCAAAACTAGAAGAATATTGGTTATCTGCGTGATGGACAGAGTACCGAGAGCGAAAATCCCTGAAACTCAGCCAAAACAGCGATTTTCCTGATGAAGCCTTTCTACGTAAAAGTTTGAGGGTGGTGCGCTACCACTGCACTAAACCGCTTAAAAATGGCTAAAGCCGTTATAGGGCAATGGGTTTAGGGTGCTGCACTAAATTCGACGTACAAGATCAGAATGTCCCTGTGGAGGACATTTAGCCAGAGATCGCTCCGTTTGAGGAACGGACTTTCTTGTCCTGTAAGGCTTTGAGCATTCCAGCGATCGCCTGATTGAGGAACTAAAACCGATGGGGACTCCCCCCTAACTTTTTCAATTCGATAAAAACGGCGTTTCAGCCCATAGTATTTTCGCGGCAAAATCCTCTCAAACGATTGGCGAGAAAGGATTTAAGCCTATAGTGTTTCGAGGGATAACCCCGCTCATTTTCGAGCAGGATAGCTACATCCTCAGCACTGAGGAGATGGAATGCAACATCTCAACTTATTCCACATGGAATGAGTTTCACAGCCTCAGTATTGAAGAGATGGAGGACGGGAGCCACATACCGGAGCCGTTTACCGGCTCGATCAAGAACGCTCGACGATCGCTATGAGAGAATTGACTTCATGCGGTAACAGCGTGATTTCGCTTCTGAGTTGATTCCGATAGCCTGAAAGTCTTTGCGCCAGAGCGGGATTTTTATCACCAATCAGTTCGACGAGCCGCGCCACTTCTGAGCCATCCAAGCGAAGGTTCCCAGTGCGATTCTGATGGAGCGATCGAAAATCCGTGAGCTTTCTCAACAATGCCGATTTTGCAGTTTTGGCTCGTGCGGCTTCAAGGGCAAGCGATCTCTCTTGCAGAAGAGTTTCGAGGGAAAGATTCATGATGATTAATTCATTTGATCCCTCCTGTTGTGACGTCAAAGAATTCAGTTTTTTGACTGCCTCATGCTTATTGTCCAAAAAAGTCACATTACAGCGCGCGCACGATCTTCGATAGCATCGCCGTTACTTCATCAATTGCGGCTGCACTGTATTTCCCAGATCCCCTATAGTATTTTTGTTCAAATGATTTGCTCAGAATTCGGCTTCTATCCTTACTCAATCGGCATTTGAAGCGAACGGGGAACGGCTCAAAATCAGCTTTGCCACGGAGTCGAGTTGCGATCGTAAAAGGAATTTCTAGATCAATTTTGAACGTCGTTTTCGGATCGAGTTCCAACAGGGTGCAAATGCGCCGCCACTCACGGTAAGCAGGGCTAAGGTGCAAGTTCTTAGCAACTTTCGCCTTACCTTCGGGTGTTTTTGCACCCGTTGAGTGTTGCCACGGCTGCCAGTCGTGAATATTATGCGATTGGCTCGAATGCGGACGATGCTTGATTTTGATGCGATTCTTATTGCGTGGCATCCGTTCAACTCCAAACTATTTTTAATTTATCTAGAACACCCATACTCTATTAGTTTGAACGATTTTTGGCAAAGGGAGAACTAAAATCGAGCGCTATAGTTTGAATAGGAACAATTCTGAAAAATATGGATATCCTAAAGCACCTTGATTCCCTGAAGGATTTGAAGCTTGCCAATGCTTATGCCGACAGCGTGAGCAGATCGATCGACTTAACAGGCGATCCGAGAGTAGGGATTCGTGCCACAAAAGATCCCGGTTTCGGCGCGGCAACGTCTCTCATGATTTGCAAAGGCAATCTTGTTGAAGGATCAAAAGAACTCGCTGGCTATCTCGGAGCAGTTGACGATCGCGTTCGCGAGATGGAAGAGGACTTTTCTAAAGCCTCCGTTCGAGCGCTGACGGTGCAATTGGTGGTCATGGAATCCTTAACCCTGCAACTCACCAATCTTGCTGCGATGAATTTGAAACAGCCTCAAATCGCACAGTCATTGTTTGAACTCGCGTTTAAGGCATCAAATTCATGCCGAAAGCTGATTCTAGCGATCGACACCATCAAAAATCCGAAGAAACCGACGCAATTTATTAAAAATTACGTTGACAAGCAACTCAATCAGTTAGGGGGAATTCATGGCGGGGAGATGGACTCAGGAACGGCGAGAGCGACAACAGCAGATGATGCTGACGCTCAAACCGTGGCTCAAATCAACGGGAGCCAAAACCCAAGCTGGGAAACGTCGAGTCAGTCAGAACCGACTGAAAACCGGGAAGCAATCCCAGTGGTATGTCGAAATCCAGCAAACGATCGCACAAGCCGATCGCGTGGCAAGAGAAATTCTCAGTCGGTTGGATGATCAAACAAGCTGACAATCGATTGCCAATCATTCTTCACACAAAAAATCCCGCCACAAGGACGGGACACCACAAATGGCAATGATCTTTTGTTCAACTTTCCCAAATTTCGCGATTTTTGCGACGCGATCGCGGAAGGTACGATCGTTCTTGAACTGGATGCCGTGACTTTGCCTTTTTTATAAGTTCTGCAAATTCTTCAATCGCATAATTACGATCGTTCTATGAACCGGATGCTACCTGCTCGTGGGGTGGCTTTTTATTTTTGGGAGCGCGATCACACTCCTGCACTTAATCAATGAAGTCAGTCAATCCAACCACTTCAGGCACGAAGCCTAGGGACGCAGGCTTAACTAATCAAGATTATATTTCTCTGTTCACGGGCACTCTACGTTTGACATATCAGGTTGTGAGGTCAGACGGGAATGAAGCGGGCTATGCTCACGTTAGGTTGGCTCTGTCGAAGCATGGTTGCACTGTTGGGTGAAACTATCGTCGAGACTGCTCGCGTTCAGGCACAAGTCATTCCCGATGGCACCTTGCCAACTGCAGTCACAACGCCTAACAATCTCGACTTCATGATCGATGGAGGTACTCGATCGGGCAACAATCTATTTCATAGCTTCAGCCAACTCTCCATTCCCACAGGTGGCTCTGCTCTCTTCAACAACGCTACAGATGTCCAGACCATCTTCGCCCGCGTTACCGGAGGCGGCGCTTCCAATATTGATGGACTCCTCAAAGCCAATGGCACTGCGAGTCTGTTTCTGCTTAATCCCAACGGCATTCTATTTGGAGTCAATGCACAGTTGAATATTGGTGGTTCCTTTATCGGAACGACTGGCAATAGCATCCAATTTGCCGATGGAACGGAGTTTAGTGCAGTCAAGCCTAGTAGTCTGCCCTTGTTGACGATGAGTGCGCCAATTGGTGTACAGTTCGGCGCAACCTCAAGCAGTATTCGGGTCCAAGGACAAGGGCACAATCTTCTGCATCCACCCACATTCACAAGCTCTGTCACGCGTGATCCAAATCTTGCAGGACTCAAGGTTCCACCAGGACAAAAATTAGTCCTGCTCGGCAATGGAGTATTTTTGGATGGAGGAGTTCTCATTGCTGAAAGTGGACAGTTGGAATTAGGAAGTGTAAGCACAGGTACGATCAAGCTCAACACCGCAACTCCCAACTGGGAATTCAACTATAATGCTGTTCCTAGTTTTTCAGACATTGCTCTCACTCGTGCTGCACTGATTGATGCAAGTGGCAACCCGAGTGGATCAATTCATTTACAAGGGAAAGGCATTCGGATTCAAGAAAGTTCTGCCGTATTTATTCAGCACCAGGGACAACAAGCTGCGGGTCGGATTAAAGTCGATGCAGACGTATTAGAAATCAACGGATTCTTGCCGAAGAAAGATCAAAGTTTGATTCTGTCAGAAAACATCGGCAGTAGCCACGGAGCAGATATTGACGTGTCAGCAAGACAGGTTGTAACCCGAGATGGCAGCGCCATTTTCTCGACGACTTACAAAAATGGAGGCAGCGGTGGCAATATTGTCGTGAATGCAACCGACTCTATCCTGGCTTCTGGATTCGCTGCCTTCGATCCATCCCGTGCAGGTGGAGTTCTGACGCGAACCTACATCGGCGGCGGTCGCAGTGGAAACACAACGGTAACGACCTCTAATTTATCGGTGAGAGAAGGAGCTGGAATTACATCGCTTGTGTTGGGCGGTGCTCGGGGTGGAAATGTGCAGGTCAGCGCCGATACAATCTCCCTGTTTGGTGAAAATTCCGGTACTGCTGGAGGCTCCAATATTGTCTCAACGACATTGTTTGGTGGAGATGCTGGCTCAATTTTGATCGACACAAAACAGCTAAGTCTGGGAGCTTCAGGACTCATTTCTGCAAGTACGTCTGGAGCTGGCAATGCGGGTAGCCTCACTGTTCATGCCAGTGAATTCATTGATATCGATGGGTCTGGCTCAGTTGTAAGCCAGCGAAGCCGGATTACAGCTTCAGGACAACTCTTACCTCCCACGTTTAGACGAATTTACGGATTACCAGCGTTACCAACTGGCAATGGTGGAAACTTAGCGATTACTTCACCCAACATTCGGGTCAGGAATCAAGGATACATTGCGGCTGAGAATGTAGGCAGTGGAGATGCTGGACGCTTGCAAATTCAAGCCAACTCGATTGAGTTAGACAATCAAGGTCAAATTAGAACTGCCACTGCGGTTGGTAATGGGGGTAACTTGGAGATCACAACGCGCGATCTACTACTCATGCGACACCAAAGCCTGATTAGTGCCAGAGCTAGCCAATTTGGAAATGGCGGTAATATCATTCTGAATGCTCCGATCGCTGTTGGCCTAGAAAATAGTGATATTGTCGCCAATGCTGAGAAGGGACGAGGTGGAAACATTCAAATCACCACTCAGGGCATGATTGGGTTGCAGTATCGCGATCGCTTAACCCCAGAAAACGACATTACGGCTAGTTCTGAATTCGGCGTGAATGGCACCGTTGAGGTCAACAATGTGGGAGTTGACCCGAACTCTGGCTTAGTCGAGTTATCCACCACACTGATTGATTCAAATCAACAAGTCACTGCTGCCTGTTCCGGTACTCAAGGCAGTAGTTTTGTGATTACAGGACGTGGTGGGATTCCTCAAAATCCAACTCAGAACGTGCCCCACGATCGTGCCTGGAATGATATGCGTGATCTCTCGGCTTTTCACAAACCTGCGATCGCGCCAGTTCCAACTCAGACTGCCATGCTCGTAGAAGCAACAACTTGGTATCGCCATCCCCAAACCGGGAAGGTCGAATTAGTTGCAGCCCAACCGGCAAAGACTTCTTCAACAGTGACTTGTGCTGCAAAATATTGAATCAAGCGCGATCGCAGATGAGCTCATAGCCTAAAACGAGCAGCGCATTGCCCGTTTAGATAGAATTCCCTACACTCAGCGATCGCACTCGGAGCCATAGAGGACTTTTCCTGATCCATCTGGAGAAAATCTTACGCACCATTCACCATCCGCCAGCCAGATACGCAACGGATGGTGAACAAACTTACCGTAGATGAAGGCGAGAACCACGATAACCAGGGATGAAATCACGACCCCTTGAACCACTTTCAACGGGCGGGCTGTCCATTGATTTTCCATTGGCGCAAATCTTGAGGGACGGGCTTAGGATTCCCAGACGTGGAGTTCGTCGAGTGCGGACTTCTAATCTCTAATCAAGTGCGTGTTAGAACCACGCTATAAGACTTCCAGCTATTAAAATCAGCTTCTAACACACAAAGAGACATGGTATCAAATCGGTATTCATAACTTTTTACTGGGATTTCTTCCCTTAAGAAGCTGTGAATACGCTTTGATATCGCGTTCCATCCTATTCAGTTGTGTTTCGGTTTTAGGGGTAATTTGGGGTAATGTTTTTCCCTGACCTTTGAAACCTATGGCTCAGGCGAGATTTGAACTTGCGACCTTGGGCTTATGAGTCCCCGGAGAAGTCTTATTTTTCAAGGGTTTCAGACGTTGTGCGAGAAGCGTACACCAGTTTTACACCAGTTTGCTCCAAACCTTGACTGCAGGAGGTTTCCAGCATTCTATCGCAATTGCCCCTGCTCGATCGAGGTTTCTCAGCCGATGTAAAACGCTATGGAAATAAGCTGAGGCGAACCCAAATCTGTCGAGCCGCCAGTTGAAGGGGACTGTTCAGTTCTAAGGCAGTAATCGTTACTCGTGCGATCGCAGTGATGCCAGTGATTGCACCCGATTGGGGTTCCACTTGAAAATGCTCATCCCAGGTATCCTCACGAGGATTGAAAAGTCGAGTTTCAGTTCCGGTTTCAGGATCAACCCCACTGATTCGATTGCCTTTATACAAATTACAAGAGCGACAAGCAAGCGCGAGATTGTCTTCACTGTCTGTCCCTGAGCGGCTCACAGGGATGATATGCTCCACTTCAAAGGGAAAATTGAACACTAATTCAGGCGCACAACAATATTCGCAGCGATGTGCAGCACGAGCAGCGACAAGCGTATAGAGCGGATTCATGAAGTCAGTTGTTGGCTGAGTGCAGCAGATCGAGCAGTTGCAGCTTTTAATTCATCTGCCACTAATTGGTCTAATTCAGCCTGTTCATCCGAAGGTAAGGTTTCATTACGATCGCGCAGTATTCGCCAGCGCTCCATCAATTTCGACAACCGGGCTTGCTGTTCAGCACTAAAGAACCCGTCTGGCTGAAAGTTCTGAATCACAAAGAATGGATGCAATTCACCCTGTCCCAATTGTGCGGTTAAAGCGTCTAGAGCCTCACCTGCGGTTCTCCCGGTGGAGCTCCTGTCGCTCGATCCGGGTTGCAGCGCGATTGCTTGATAAATGCGATCGCCATTAACATCAGAGATGGGCAGAATAGCAACAGTTGTCATAGGGTTTACTCGAAAGCGGCTTAAGAGAAATTATAGACGTTCAGACGGGAGCAAGTATTTTTCATATTCATCGCTGGTTTTTAAGTTCATCAGCCGTTCTTCTCAAAAGAGTTTAATGGTATACACAGATTGCCTTCGGAGCATTTTGTGCATCAAAAAGGCGCTTTGCAGTTTCTCGCAAGCGGCTATCCGGACTCATCTGTAATTCTGCATGAATTAGGAGTGGGTCAGCCAGAGAAGAAATTGCTTGAGCGTTCCAAGCTGTGCGATCTCCAAATTGTTTCAAAAATTGGATCTCTCATTGGGGACTTAGTGAGCGTCATTGATTCATAGAGGGTTACAAGAGTATTTTGTCTTAATCCTACTGAATTAATTTTGCGGTTTACGTTTTTCGATTTCAGTGAGCGGTAACAAGAGTTCTGCCTGAATTTTCTGCCGTACTACAAGACTGACTTCACCGCCTCGGTTAAGACAGTCTACCAAAAGCTTGTTAGCTTGATAGTAATCTTTTAGCAATTTAACATTTTCCTTAAGAAACTGCAATTTCATGAAAGTGTCAGGGTTATTAGTTGCAGTATTTATTACTACTTCAATCATCCAGCTACCGGACGTTACCCACCAGGTAAGATAATGTTCACGATGTAACTCTTCTCTTTCGGGCAGTCTTTCAATCATAAGCTGGAGTTGTTCTCTCAATTCGGGGGAATTCTCAAATCCGAAAACATGAAAATTCTTCAAGTCAAAGCCAAGACAAAAATAACTTTTATATATACAGATAGGTACTAAATAGTATTCTTTTTCTAGATTTGTGCAGCGCTCCAGTGTTAGGTTTCTATTAAATTTGCTATCTATGGTACTAGAGAGGCTAAAACTATTATATGATTGAGCGAAGAAATCCAACATTAGGTCGAGAAGTAATGCTCGAATAACAGCCAATTCGTTAGGGAAATTAGTCCAAATGGCAAAAGAGTTTAGATAAGATAAAAACCTCTGTAACTCATCACTATTTGCTAGTAATTGATCAGTTTTCTGCTTGATTAAAATAATTAACAGATCTGCATTAGGGAGCATCTCAATTGTTAGAAGAAATACTTCTTTCCATTGCTTCTCAGTAACATGGAATGTGAGTTGATCAAACAAGTTCAATCGAATGATCTCCATAGAGATTAGATACTCTTGAAATGTTAGATGCGAAAATGACCAAATTTCTTGCGATCGCTCAATCAATAATCCATGCTGCTCTGCAATGTCTTCTAACACTGCCTCAGCATCCTCCCTCGAAATCTTCAGATACTCAGCGATGTAACTAACAAGTTCTGCTTGCTCAAATAGAATATATTGCTCTTGCTCAAACTTACGAGCTGCGATGAAACTTAAAAGCTCCTGACGCTCTCTGACTGACAGCTGACGATAGATTGCACTATTTCCTTGTCGTTGTATCCCACGCCGTTCGTCCCACTGCTCTAACAGCAATCTAATACCTTGCTCATACAAAACAGAACGCTTCGACGGCAGATCCTTTAAATCTCCAAATACCCAGCACGTCAAGCTTAATAGAACTGGTGTAACTGCCAACTCTGCTGTTGAGATGTTTTCGCGCAATTTTTGCACAAAATGATTCTTTAACTCGTCTGCTTCATCCGGTGAACTTGCAATCGAACGAAACCATTTTTTTGCAAACGTTTCCACTTGTCCTGCATTAAAATCCGCAACCTCCGCAGACTTAAAGTTAGATAGAACATATTCTGTGGTTTGAGTGCGACAAGTGAGAATACATCGACTATTATGCTGATCAAGGAAAAACTCTAAAATCTGGTTCTGCACCGTCTGTCGGAATGTTGCGGGGACTTCATCCAATCCGTCAAGTAACAGAAATATCGGTGCTTGATCCAGAATTTGCTCAACCTGCGATCGCTCCTTTACTCGAAACTCACGCTTCAGAATTTCCCATAGATCGAACTGGTTCGATTCCCGCACAAATCGGAGTTCAAACAGAACAGGGATATATTCCGCTAAAATTTCGCCTTTCGCACAGGCAACCGCTAAATGTCTCAGAAACGTACTCTTACCTGATCCTGGTTTTCCGAAAATCATTAGTCTTGAGTGCTTAGACACAGCTTCTACACCAGACTGTCTTGCGCCACGCTTTCCTAACCCAATACGATCGCTATCACTCAAATCTCTACCTTTCAAAAGTCCTGGAATTGTAGCAAAGGTTTCGTTTGACAACTTCTCCAGGAGATAAACATCTACGTAGAACTGATCGACATCCACTAACTGACGATTCAACAACTGAATCTTGCTGTACAGGTTTAGAATCTTAGAACAACACCGCGATCGTACCTGCTCTACTAGTCCATCAACGGCGGCAGGTCGAAAGCGAGTATCCTCAGAAGTCAATTGCAGTTCTTGAATCAGTGCGCGGCAAATCTCACGAATCGTGTCTGCATCTGCACCCATGTAGGTACGGTCTCCCATATGAATGTTCTGTCCTTGTTCCAGATTGAACTCATATTTGCCTATTGATTGTCTACTTTCGATCAACCAGAGCCGCAACATCTCTAGATCTGCATCGGTATGCTGTTGGTTTGCAATGCGATCAAAAATTCTGCTCAGTTCATCGTCGGAGGGCATAAGCGGCTTTGCACGGGGTAGAAGACTTAATTTGCTTCTATTCTAATTGGAGTTTCTATTTCTCCTTATCTAAAGTTTGAACTGCCAGGTTGCAGCTTCGCAAAAGAAAAATTTCAATTGCTAATATAGTTTATCTGTACTGATTATTTATACTAATCTTGGTCAAGAACTTTCTAGAAAACTGCCAAATCGTCCTGACAGCGGTATGTGACCTTGAAAGCAGTTTGTGTAGGTAGTTTTGTGAGAAAAAGCATGGGTGCCTTTAGTTGGCTTCAGAATGCTTTAGAAGAGCATCGGCAAAATGGCTGTGAGACAACTCCTGAAGCCAAAAGCTTTGTGGATGAATACAGCAAGCAGGTGGAAGCTGAAAAGCATTCCATGCGTGAGCGTCAAGAAAAAGAGCGCGAGGAACGCTCTGCGGCAAAAAGCGATCGCTAGTTCATATTGCTAGTGAGACTTTTTCTAACATCCTCCGGATCAGGAGTTTGAATTTCGTAAAAGTAAGAGTCGTTCTTGGGATGAATGATAGCTTATGAATTCTCCTTACTATCAGCTTGATGAAGACATCAAGAATTTGATACGTCAGGGGTGTTCTACCAACGAAGTGTTTCAGACAATTTCGAGTCAGCATCCTGCAGCGGCGGCTAAAGCCCAGCAGCTACTCATGCATATTCAGCAGGTTGAACGAGACCTTAGAGATTCTAGGCGTTGACCTAAAACTTTGCTAGTAGAGTTGCAGGCACTCGATTAAGTAATCGAGACAGGCTTGCATTTCTTGAATTGTTTCGCTGCGAAGTTGCTTTGAGAGCCGTTCTTTGACAGCTTGAAAAGCAACTTCATACTGCTCTACTCCGTAAACAAGCGGAATTTCACGCGAATCTAGTATGTCATAAGTTCCCCAGTACAGGCAGAAATTGACCTGCTCAAGAAACTGCTTCAATGAGAACTTAAAATCATCGATCGCTTGCTCAGAAGCATCGAGTTCAGGAAATTGTTCAAAAACTTTTCTGCTACCATATTTGATTAGTGGCTCCATATTTTTTTCAATCCACTCTGCACCAAGACGGCTGTTCTCAAGTCGAGCGGTGAATGTTTGGAAAATTTGGACTTCTGCCTGCTGGCAGTCTAGAGTGATCTGAGAGATTTGAGCTTGAGTATCTTCAGCCAAGCCTCGACCTGCCAATCTGAGTTCATTGAGTTGTAGTCTCATCTCTGCAATTGCACTTTGAATCAAGCGATCGCCCTGTTCTGAAATTCGCTGCAAATCTTCATTTAGTGTGCGGAAATTCTGGAGGCGTTGCTTCAATTGTCTGAGTTCACTTTGAAAAGTCTCTGGCAGGTAGCCAGACTCTGAAATCTCCTGGATAATTTCTAGTCTCGCATTGATTGCTTTTACCGTAGTTGAATCGAGAACTAGCTTTCTAAGAGGGAGATCCTCCACATCGTCTTCGGCATTTTCAGTAGAAGAGGGCGAACTAGGAGTCCGCTGGAACGCTTGCAGTTCTTGAACCAATCCCCGCACAATGGCTAGAATTTGCTCAGGTGTTGCCCCTGTGTATCGATCGCCAACCTGGATATCGCTCCCCTCTTCAATTGCCAAGTTAAATTTCCCTGACTGCAAAACGCCTTGGTTGACATTTTGTTGCAGTAGTTGGCACAGAAGTTGGATATCCTCGTCCGTAAGCGTCTTGGAATTCAGCCGCTCAATGATGTCACCCAGATCGTCGTCAAGCATCCCTGATGTGTATATCGAAGCTTGAGAATGGCTTGGATTATACTCAAGCTTGTTGAATTGATCCCACTTTACTCGCTTTTAGAGATTTCCTTCACATCAGTTTAATTCATGCCAAGCGTTTGTACTATTCAATTCATCGAACTTGTTGTGTTTCTGTCTGGGCCGCTCGCTGAATTGCCAGAACTGCAATACTTGTCGTTGCGATCGCCAATATTAAACATAAAATTGTCAGAAGGCGATGGTATTGATTTCGTCTCTTTTGAACTGATAATTTCGTAGCCGTACTGTCTAGCTGCTGAAGTCTAGAAGTTTTGCTTGCTTCGTGCAGTCTCGCTGCCTGAAGTTCAGCTTCGAGCGATCGCAGTCTGTGTCTTTGAGTTTCTTCTCGTTGTCTGACTGTTGCAAGTTGGTGCCTAAGTAACCTTATTTGGTCTTTTTGAGTTTTCTCTTGTTCCTGAATTTCCCTGATGTGAGATTCACTGGCTTGAATATATTCTTTCTCTAGGTGACTTAAACTTTCGTAAGCTTTAACCTCTGTTAGCCTTCTTCCGTGTAGTAGGAGATCAGCGGGTCTTCCCTGCATTACCCATTCTTGAGCGTCTTTCGCTAAACGCCAACGTCTGTACCTCTTTAATTCCTCTTCCTCCAGCCATCTTTGGTAATGACTCCAGTTGTGAATCAAACATTCGTGAGTAAGTTCAAGCTGCTCATCTTCCAACGTAGCACCTGGCGATAAGCGAACTAATCTCGCTTGAATCAGTTTATCTAAAACTTGATCGATCAAACGGTTTGCCATAGTTCTACTCTTTAAGAAGGTGAATTGCAAAAGTGATGCTTGGACTATTTGGGGCAGCAAGCTGAATTTTGACCGGATAGATCTGATCCAGACCAGGATCGGACAGGCTTAGCCGTACACTGCCAATATTATCGCGTTGTGCCTTGACGTTTTCTGCCTGAGTTTGCAGGAATATCTCTCCTCCGCAGGGAATCCTTACTCCAATCAGTAATTGATTATTTCTATAAGCTGCTTTCAGTAGAAGTGTACCAGCCTTAGTATTCCACCGACGCTCAACTACAGACCCCTCTGGACAAACATAGATAGTCAGCGCCTCTATGATCTGCCGTGCTGCCAGTAGAGACAGAGCCATCTGCTGGGTCTCGATCGCGCTATCAAATGACGCTGGCAACCCCTCCCTATTTTCGCCTTGCAGCTTGGCATTCCCTGATCGAGTCGGCGAGACCATCACATAACCCGCAACATTGTTGAGCAGTTGATGTTGACCTGGAAAGAGCGTTTCTACAGCTTTCACCAATTTTGCCCCTTCTCTTAGAGACCGTACTGCTACTGTTTGACAATGCTCTAGAAGTTGCTCTAAAAGTTCTTTCGGCATCGATACAGGTAATTGAAGATGGGTGAGTTGGGGACTCCAGAAGGATAGTGAGATCGTTTGAGAAGGTTGTGTGGTAGCTCCAAGAGATGCTAACTCCTCTACTTCATAATTAGCAGGTAGCTCTGCTTCCCACGGAAACAATGGTGGCTTACGTTGACTTTCAAAAAGAAGCCGTTGCTTTAACAAACCATAGAATTGATCTTGAATGTCAGGAGAGCCTGATGTGAACGGAGATGGGGCATTACTGGCAAGCATTAGGAGAATCTCATTAAACTCCATTGAAGAGGCATCGCTTGCCGATGTAATATCAGAACGGGTTGCGTTATCGGTTGTGGATGACGGATTTAAGTTTGTAGACGATTGCACTTCTTCAGAAGGTTCTAACAAGTCATAAAGCTCTGATCGAGTAATTCTTCTTTTAACCAGATTGGGTCCTTTGCCGAATTCAGCTAGATTCAGCATGATGCGCTTCAAGATGTCTTGTTCTTCTGAGGTCAATCCATCAAAGAATTGATCAGCAGCTTGAATCAATGCTTGTCGTCCTCTACTAACCTGTCGGTAGCTTTCCCAAGTAATTTTGTTGCGATCGCGCTTTTCCCATAAACTTAGCAAAATGAACTGCAATAGCGATGCGCCATCTGGCTCATAGAGTGTGTCTTGTATCAAAGCATCAACGATCCCTTCCTCGAACTTTAGACCAACCAGTTCTGCTGGCTTCTCGATGACTTCTCGCAGCTCGCTGACAGTTGAATTTGCGCTCTGAATTCGTTGGAACGGCTCAAAATCTACATAGGGACATGAACTATCCTCTAGATTTGGAGCATCCGTTGAATCGAATTCATCCAACGTGGCATCAGGAGGTTCATAACCCGCTCGATATAGCATCGATGACCAATAATCTAGAAGTCCTTGGGCAGCCCAGCGATCGTCTTCGCTGTCTAGCAAGGCTCCAAGTTTCTTACCTCGACGAATTAATGCCGCAATTTCATCCAGTATCTCAGGAGCGTTTCCCTGCTCTCGATATCGCCGGAGCAACTGGTTGTGAAGCACTCTAAGTGCTGCCAGGGATGGAAAAGCTTCTCCATCATTTGTTTGGATGGGAATGATAGGCTGGCTCATTCGAGTATCCTCAAAATAGCAGTTAAGGGTTCACCTACTTTTCTTAACTCGTCACACAGCCTTTTTAAGGTTACGTCAACTTTGTAGAAGCTATGTCTTGCCTGCCTTTGATATGACCAGAAGCACCGCCTTATTTTTGCTGGATTTTTCTCTAAAAGTGCTGAATTCAGGTTCTGACAATCTTGCTTAAAAGAAACTGCCCAATCATCGATTTGGTTTTCAAACAGCATTTCAGTCTTGCTTCTCAAATCAGACCAGGACAATTCCAGTTCTGTCAAATCTAAATCCAAATTTGCCTCAATCCGTCGCAGATCTAAATCCATCTCCTGTAGGTAGTCATGAGCAATAATCAGGGCAGTTAATCTACTATCTAGCTCAGCAAGCGCTTCCACTCCATCTTTGAACTGGCTCAATTTTCCTAGATCAACCTCGCTATCTTTTAGTTGTTGCCATATCGTTGCAGTTGCAGTGATTAGCGCTGGTAAACGTAGTGCACCTGCGGCTGCATTCAAACTGGTGTTAATGCGCGAGGGTTGAATTGCTAGAACTCGCTCCAATAGCCAAATTGTCTTTTGCAAATGCTCTACGCTCAAGCAGTCGATCGCTTGCTGCAACGCTTGGTGCGCCTGCTCTAATTTTTCCAACCATGTCAATTTGCTGATACTAATAATCCGTCGATTTGCAATTTCCCATACACGAACAATCACGACCTCAAGCGCCTGATGATATCCTATTAAGCTTTCTAAAGCAATCGAGTCCTCTGTGAAGGTCTTAAGGTGCTTATCTCTTGCAATGCTGCGGTAACACTGATCCAAAGTGTGAAGCTGATCATGAAGCTCTTTTAGATCAGCAATCACGTCAATTTGTTGATGTGCTGCTTGGAAATCAACCCGAAAGGCAGTAACCGCTCGCTGAACCGTGGGGAGTTGCATCAATTCTGCCAAGGCGCTCAAGCCTGTTTTAATCGGTTCTCCATACTCCTTGTTGTGGATTAAAAGTTCTTCTCTAACAATTCGCCGGATTGCCGATATATCTGTTTGGTAGATAATGCGATCGCCGATGTGAACTCTCTGCCCTTTCCCTAGATTAATTGCATACTTACCTTTCTGCTGCACATTCTGCTCAGCATAATGATTGCCTTCAGTTTCATGCACCTGCTCAAAACTGTGGGCTGACTGAGTTGCTGTTGGATTGGCTTCGTCTCTAGGCATCGTCGATTTCTTGAGCGGCAATGTGAAACATTTTTGCAGATTATTTGGGATATTCAAGCGTTATACCAATACCGTTTCTCAAACTCTTAGACAATTGATGTGGCATTTGTGAATCTAAATTTGTCCTCCCGCGTTCAAATCACCCATCCTTCGCCTTATCCAAGTTTTCAAAACTAGGCTCTGGCTCTGTAAATCCCCGCCAAAGATAATCGGTCAACGCCCGTCCCATTCGTTGCTCCTCGGTGGGATTCTTGGGTAACGGGAATCGTAAGGATTTGTAGAGCATTGTGCGATGCAAATCAAAGGCAGACTCTACTAAATCTCCGTAAATTACAGCCGCATCAAGCATCCAACGATGGGCAAGCAATGCCGAAAAAACAGCGATCGCAATTGCCCACCATGCCCAAACACTCCAAACCAAAAACAGCACACTCCAGATCCAGATCCGTACCATCGTGTTGAGTCTGGCTCGTGCCTCAGATAGTTCAGTTTTGACCTCGCTGGGCAGGATCAACCAGAGGCGTGGAAAACAAACCACTGATTCTAATCCATACTTTTCCAAGGGACGACGCTCAGCCGCTCGCAAAATGTTGCCTAATCGCGTCGGCATCAAGCGATCTCTCTCGGTTGGAGTCTGCTTCAGTTGCCAATCGAGTTGAACATACTCATCCGCTTCTTCTGGTGTAAGCTTCTCAATTCCCTGACTTGCCAAGATCTGAAATCGCTTTTCTGCTCGATCAATTTTCGCCTTCTGCCGCTTGATTAATTGTCGTCTCAACGGACGCAGCCATCGGAACCAATAGCCTTCGAGCAATCGCAAGATCGAGAATTCAAGTTGCTGAATGACGATCGCGGAAGTCGCAACGATGAGCAGTCCGGCAATGAGAGTGGTCAGGGGCTGTACGAGTGTTTTCTGGTTCAGCCATTGTTCAAAGGTATCCCAGTTTGATTGCGAGTGCAACACCCAAGACAATAATCCCCCAAACCAAAAGACAAAGGCAGGCGTAAAGACCTTTGCAACCCACTCTTTAGCAAGTGTATCGCCCAGACTCTCCAAAAACTTTGGTAGCATAGCATCCTTTATGAACGGCGGACGGGGACAAGATTGATATGGTGAATCGAGCATTGCGGAATTGCTTGTCCCACAGAACGACGCACCCAAGAAATTTCGCAGTCTACTTCTGGACACACATATTTTGTGGCTGCGATCGGTTGCGCTTCACCGGGTAACGGTTCAAATCCTTTGTCGGAGCGAGTGGTACTTATGTCATCATCCTGTTCATCCACTGAGTCTCCTAAGCGAAGTCCTCGAATCTGTCCAGCATTGAGATTATACTTGCCGCGCTGAACCACATTTCGGTTGCCCACTACATTGCCGTCCCCAGTGACGATCGTTGACCCTGAGGCATCTCGAGCGGCAACGGAACGATCGCCGATCGCTTGAATATTGACTGATGCGATTGATTGATCTTTCACCGCCTCCCATCCGCCTGCGGGAAGTCCTTTTCCGCCTTGAATTAGTGCAATCTCGAAATTTGTCGTTTCACTACTGACCCACGGTTGCTGATCCGCTTGATATTCTTGTTGGGCGCTGATGGGTACAGTGTGATCGAGATATTTCACCACGTCCGCTACAGTTACAGCGGTCTCGCCGGGATTATTGGCTTTGCCACGTAATGCCTCAATTAGATGGTATGTGTAGATGCTCATCGCGCCATCTTTGCGAATCCAAGACTTCTGTTCGCCTTTCGAGGAAAGCAGAATGACGCGCCCTTCTCCTTGAGCAAACCGATCAAAGAAGCTCTTCGCAGGAGCCGTTGGCGTGACATTAGGCGGCAGCATCGGTGCATCTTTGGCACTTGCCATTCCTTGAGCATGACAGCAATCAAGAATGACTAGCAGCCGTTTTGCGGGAATTTGATGTAGGGCAGCGTTGAATTTGTCTGCTGCGATCGCGCTATCTTTCCAGGCATACGGATTGAGGTCATGAGGCAGCAAGTAGTAGCTCTGATCAGTCGTGTCGAGCCAGCCATGCCCAGAGTAGTACACAATCACAGTTGCTTCTGGATCAGCCTCGGCTTGGCTTTTGAGCCACGCTAGTCCATCGAGGATAGATTGCTTTGTCGCACTATCGTCGTGGAGCGATCGTAGATGAGACTCAGAATAGCCGCACAACTCAGGATTGACCAAAACTTGGCGTAGGGCTTGGATATCTTTGACGGTGACAGGAAGCGATAGGCGGGAATCAGCGCATTGTCCAACCCCAACAAGAAGAGCATAACCGTGGGCAAAAGTTTGGGACATGACAAGATTTTCTCCGGGTTGGGTATCCACTTTTTAAGATAACCTCGTTAGTCTGTGGATTTACGGGAAAACAGCACTTTATCAACTCTATTTTTGCCACCGAAAAAGAAGCGGTATAGTTAGAAACGACGAAACGATGAGCCTATGTTGAATTTCCAGTATGGTTGATCCCACACTACAGGCTGTTCTTAATCGAATCGAAGCAGGAGAAGACCTAAGCAAACGAGATTGGCAGGTTTTGAGGACGGCTGTGCGGTCGCGCCAAGTGACGATCCAGGGGAGCGTAGATCGCACTGTGATTGTGACCGGTGATAGAAATGTGGTAGGCGATCGTAATATCGTGATTTCTGAAGCCGACGCGAAAACAATACAGTTTTTATTGAGCAAACGCGATCGTAATTTAACGATTCTGCTACAAGAAGTGAAGGAAGAAGTTCAATCTCGGTTGAATCAATCCCTGCACAGTGAAGTATTAATTAATTTAGGCAGGGAGTCGCAATCTTATCAAGTTCGTCGTCCTTGGGATGCTCAGATTATAATTGGGACAAAGCCAAATGAATCGTTACCACCGAACAGCAGTATCCTTGGAATTTTTGAGCAACCTGGAATCGTTGGGAAACTCCTAATTCTTGGAAAACCAGGATCTGGAAAAACTACTACTCTGCTGGATTTATCTCAAGCATTAGTCGAAAAAGCAGAAAGCGATCCGAACTATCCAATACCAGTTCTATTCGATTTATCTGATTGGAAAAGTACTCAGCAAGAGATGAAGGATTGGCTGATTGAAAAACTGAAATCGAAATACAAAAAACCAACAGATATAGGAGCAGAATGGATTAAAGAGAAGCGCCTTTTGCTGCTTTTAGATGGACTCGATGAGGTAAGACCAGAGTATCAACTAGCTTGCGTGAAAGCGATTAATCAATTATTAGAAAGTGACTACTATCCACTATATATTGCGGTGTGTAGTCGGCTTGAGGAATATGAAGCATATGAAGAGAAGTTAAATTTGAACGGTGCAGTTCTGCTTCACGAGCTAGATAATAGCCAGATCGAGAACTACTTAATTAAAGTGAAGCGTTCAGAGCTTTGGCAAGCCCTGCAATCAGATGCTGATTTGTTAGAGCTAAACCGAAGTCCTTTGCTATTAAATATCACAGTTCTTTCCTATGACGAGTTGAAATTGACAGAATGGCAGCAAGCAAATTCAACATCTACAAGAATTAAACTCTTGTTAGATGGGTATGTGAGACGAATGCTAGCGCGTGAAATTAAAAATAGCTCATATAGCGATCAGATTCCGCATAGTGAAAGAACGCAATTTTGGCTAATCTGGCTGGCTCAACAGCTCACCAAAGATTTTCAAACAGACTTTTTGATTGAAGCGTTACAGCCTTCTCACCTATCAAACGAGAATTTACAAAGGAGTTATTGTCTAAAAATTAAATGGGGAATAGATCTATGTATGGGTCTTCTCTTTGGAATATTCTTTGCACTTACAGAGAACGTGACATCAGGAGTAATTGCTGGAATTCTTTTTGGTCTTACTTCTGGTAAAAAAGCTGATTTTTTTCGAGAGATTCAAATAATTGAAAATCTAAAATGGTCTTGGTCAAGAGCAAAAATAGGGTTGCTTCTTACATCAATTGCTCTTGTGATCGTTGCACCAATTCTACTGTTAGTTTTTATGCTTATAAGACCTGAAACAAATCTATTGCTTGTACTAATTGCTACAGGATTAGTCACTTCAACAATAGGATTAATGGCTGGTTTATCTGGTGTTGACTTACAGGATAAACGTATTCCTAACCAGGGAATCCGGAATTCATTAAATAGTTCTTTAATCGTTGGTGTAGTAGGCGGAACCTTACTTGGAACACTCTTTTTGATAGGTTTCCAGATAACTAGCCACTTAAACAATCGACTCTTTACTGGGGCGACTGTCCTAATATTCTTAGGACTGATTTTGAGTTTAAACTATGGAGGCTATGCTGTAATTCAACATTTTGTTCTTCGATGCTTGCTCTACTCTAGCGGTGTCGTTCCTTGGAACTATGCTCGTTTTCTCAACTACGCTACTGAACGCCGACTACTCCAGTGCATTGGTGGACGCTATCGATTTATTCACAGGCTGTTACAGGAACATTTTGCTGCTATGCCACTGGAAGGAAAACTAAGTGAAAGATGACAAGTAGCTTGATGAACACTGATTTTTCCTCCAAGTTGCATACGGAGATTATGCTAAACCTTAATCTTTAGGGCACCTCGAAAAATTAGATTAAGAGCCGGGAAGATAGCGATAAAGAGTGTCAGGGTAGAAGCAGCGTCACTTGGAGAATGTCACCAATGGGACAAGGATTCGGCAAAGAGAGAATCGAACAACGTCAGACCAAACTAGAACAGAAGAAAGACCTGTTAGTGCGCTTAGGTGAAGTAATTGAGTGGGAAGCGTTTCGAGCGAGTCTAGAACGGGTGCATGAAAAGCCGCGTAAGAGCAGAGCGGGACGCAAAACGCATGATGTGATTTTGATGTTCAAGCTGCTGATATTGCAGCAGTTATACAACATTAGTGATGAAGAACTAGAGTATCAAGTGAATGACCGACTCTCATTCATGCGATTTTTGGGATTGAGCATCGGGGATGTCGTCCCGGATGCGACGAGTGTTTGGTTATTCCGCAAACAGTTGCGCGAGTTGGGACTGATTGAAGCCTTGTTTGAGCAGTTTGATGGATATCTGCGAACCCAGGGGTATCAAGCCAAAGGGGGGCAGATCGTGGATGCGACGTTGATTCCGGTTCCGAAACAGCACAACCGCAAGGAGGATACCGAACAGCTAGAGCAAGGGGAGATTCCGACTGGTTGGAGCGAGCATCCGAAACGGTTTGAGCAGCGAGACTTGGATGCACGGTGGACAAAGAAGCACGGCAAAAGCTACTTCGGCTACAAGAGTCACATCAGCATTGATGTCGAGCATGGTTTTATTCGGCGTTATGCGGTCACGGATGCGTCAGTGCATGATTCTCAGATGCTGGAGCAACTGTTGGATGATGACAACGAAACGGATGCGGTGTGGGGAGATAGTGCGTATCGGTCTGAGGTAATTGAAGCCGTCCTTGACCTGTTGCAGTTTGAGAGCCACATTCATGAACGTGCTTACCGCAATCATCCGCTGACCGAACAACAGCAAGCAGACAATCGTGAGCGCTCCAGGGTTCGTGCCAAGGTCGAACACGTCTTTGGCAACTGGATCATGACAATGGGAGGTAAGATTGTGCGCTCGATTGGGCTGGATGCGGCAACAGCTCACTTGGGACCGAAGCATCTGACTTACAATTTCAAGCGATTAGTGTGTCATCAGGCTCAAATCGTAGCCTAAAACAGGCAGGAATGCAGCGATGATACTCATGTAAAAGTTACGCTTGGGTGTGTTGCGTCTATACTACGACATCGGTAGTCCAGAAATGAATTTTTCGAGGTTCCCTTTAGCTTGTCATAGAAGACGAATAACTTCCGCGATCGCAATCAGTAAGGCGGATCTGCCGGACCATCATAGCCACACATTCCCATTCGAGGAGAATTGACCAACTCGGTCGGCTCACCATAGTTATGGTGAGGATGGCTCTTCGCGTGTTTGTCGCATAGTGTTCCTGATAATTGATCCTCAATCAAACATTCCATACACAAATGAGTTGAAATCTCTTCACAATCCATGCACGGGTATTCTGGCATCTTGTTTCGTGCCATGAGTACGATCGCTTTTGTCGTCGTAGGCTTTCCTTCTCGCACCCCTACACATCTGACCTGTGTCTCTGAGGACGTGCCGAAATCGTAAATGTGCGTGAGTTCATCGCTCTTCTGAAAAGCATCGCTAATCTTTCGCCGCATCCCCACTTCCCGCTCGAAGCCACGCCCTAACGAAAATTGGCTCATGTGTCCGCAACATTCTAGCCAGATCGCCCGCAGGTAGTTATCGAGATCTTGCAGCGTTTTAGAGCCGCGCATCTCCAGATCGAGCCAGAATTCGCTACGGTAAGTATCCTGCACCCGCAAATGGTAAAGCGATTCGGAATTTCCTTTCTTCCCTTCAGTCGTGGCGATTGCGTCTTGACGTTGTGGACAAGTCGTAAGGTGTTTGGTGATGCCACTCTTAGACCACTCTTTGCCACAGTAAGCGCAGGTTCCTTTGGATTGTTTGTGAGCCACGATCGCTCTCCCTGAGTTCTCTAGTAGCCGATTTCTGCCATTATCTTCAATAACACGAATTGTCCCTCATCTTTCCAATATCTGTATGATTCGGAAAATTTGCAATCTCAGTGTATTTTCTTATGAGGAAGTAAACAATTTACGAGCAATTTGGCTAGATGACGATGCAGCTTTCGGGTTCTGAATTTAGGCGCTTAAGGAAGGCGATCCTAGAAACTTTTCCTCGTCAAGAGTTGAGAGAACTGGTTGTATTTGAACTCGGAGAAGACCTAGACGCGATCGCAGGTGGAACTGACCATTCTGAGGTTGTATTTAATTTGCTGACGTGGGCAAAAAGTCAGGGGCGATTGTCAGAATTAGTTGCGGTTGCCTATCAGGAGAGAACCCATCATGCTGAATTGTCCTGGTTTAATCAAAAGCTCAACCCAGTTACAACTCCGCCTAGTTCTGCTGCATCTAATGTTGCGTTTCAACAGTTTCCAGAAGTGTTCAGGTTCGACTTGAATCCACTGATCGAGAAGTGCTTGGAGGAACTGCTTGAAAAGAAAGGTCTAATTGGGATTGTTGTTCCTTGCAGCGAGAAAGCGTTTTTGAAGCATTTTTGCGATCGCTTGAAGCACGACTTGCGGCGCAGAAACGTTCAAATTCGTCAACCTTTGTCTCTTAACCCGCAGGTGATTTCGGTTAGCCACGCTGCTTAGTGATGTAGAAAAGTCCTGAAACGTCTGATTTATCGAGAGTCTCATGTGAGACAAGAATGGCTTGGGCGGGGCAAATTGTGAGAGGCTTAAGTTCCTACACAAAAACAATCTCATGCAACTGCCCCATCTGTATCGTGAACTAATCGACCAATTCCGTCAATGGATTCAACCGCGTGACCAACGGCACTTAGAGGGCGTATCCGAAGCGGTTGCTGCAATTCTACAATCCGAGAGCGCCTGCTTGAATCATTGGTTGCCCTATTTGAGCCATCGCGGTTGTACCGCCCGCAGTCACCATGCTCGCTTGAATTACTTACTGACCAATCCGCAGGTCAATGCTGAAACCTTCTATGTTCCATTATTGCAGCAATTGCTCTGTGCCTTTGCCGGGACAGACTTGCTGCTGACGCTCGATACCAGTGTGTTGTGGGATCAGTTCTGTTGGATTGGGGTCTGCTTTGTTTGGGGTGGACGCTCGTTCACCTTAGCTCAGATGGTTTTGGAACATGGCAGTGCAACAGTTGCTTTTGAAGCTTATCTTCCTGTCTTAGAGCAAGTTTTCAGCCTGTTGCCCTCTGATTGTCGGGTGACGCTGCTGGCAGACCGTGGCTTTGAGCATGGCGAACTGATGCGGTGGTGCAATCGACACGCATGGGACTGGTTGATTCGGGCTAAAAGCAATCTCACGATTACCCTCGCTCCCGGTGTATCGCAGTCTGTTGCTCAATTGCTGTCTCCAGTCGAGCAGGCTTACTTGTTCCCGAACGTGACAATTCTCGAAGACATCCCCTGCCATCTCGCCACTGCTACACTGCCAGGGGGACAAGAGCCTTGGGCTGTCCTCAGTAGCCAACCCCCTTCATTACAGACGTTTGAGCGCTATGGTCATCGCTTTGGCGGAATTGAACCGCACATTAAAGACTACAAATCTGCTGCCTTTGACATCATTGGCTCTCATTTACGCGATGCCACAGGGCTTACCCGTCTGTTCATGCTGCTCGATATGGCAACGCTGATTGCTTTGGTTTTAGGCTTTTTGCTCGTGCGTTGCGGTCAACGCAAACGGCTCGATTCCCATCCAGAGCGAGGCTTGAGTTTTCTGCAACTTGGTTTGCGCTATCTCAAACAACTTCGTCATTTGGGTCAACCCTTGCCCCGATTTCAGCCTCTGCCACGTCGGAGTCCACCGACGGCATGTGCTTCTCAAAGTAAGCGCGATCGTTTAAATCAAAGGATTCTATTCTCCAAAGTCACCACGTTCTCATCGTGAGACAGCAAAAAGTTTTCTACATCACTAAGTTAACAGGGTTTAAAGTGAATGCAAAACCAGATGCTAGGTCGATATTTGGATCTTGATGACTTTTGTACTTGTACACAGACTTACGGAAAGTACCGCGATTACATCTATCCTTATCCCCAGAATGTGGAAGAAACCATTCCAGCACTACGAGCGCTCTGTCATCAGTTGCTTGACCCCATTATTGACCATTTTGGCAAAGAGCGATTTCAGCTTACCTATGGCTTCTGCTCGAAAGACTTAAAACGCTTCTTGAGTCAGAAAGATCCGGAGACGGGAATTAAAAACGGGCGGGTTGATCCGAGCCGAGATCAACATATGGCGCATGAGGTGAATCGGAATGGAAAGTACTATTGCGATCGCTTAGGAGCTGCCTGCGATTTTAGGATTGTGGATTTAGAGAGCGATCGCTTGGTGGAATGGATTCTAGAACAGCGATTGCCGTTTGATTCGCTGTATTTTTATAGTAGCGATCGACCGATTCATATTAGTTACGGAATGCAACACAAGCAAGAAATTTGGACATTCACGCCAGAGGGGATGCCAACAAAGAAGGGAATGGCAAACCTCATCAAATTAGTAGATCAGTATAATCGAGGTAGTCAATCCTACTTGATGTTCTGAAGCGAAGATGCAGACCCCAGAGCAGCGATTATTATCTGAAGAGGATATTAGAACCAGAGTTGTAGCCGTTTGGTTGGCAGATCATGGTTTTGCTGCGGAAAGCATTTCAGTTGAATTCTCTTTCGAGATTCGTTTAGGAAGAGGAATTCTGCGAGTTGGCTCTAATGAACCCGTCCGATCACCTGTGTTTCGCCCAAGAGCAGATATTGTAGTGCGAAGCTGTGATGGTAGAAATCTACTCATTGTTGAAGTGAAAGCACCAGGCGAACCATTAGATGAAAGCGCAAAGGAACAAGGAATATCCTATGCGCGTTTATTACGGGTGGGAGGGATTGCACCTTTTGTCGTCTTGACCAATGGTAATGAAACTCGAATCTATGACAGTATCTCAGGTGAATTAATCGACGATATTCAAGTTCCTACAAACCATCCCTATGCCCAAAATGGTTTTCGTGTTACTGCTGACGATCTAGCTCTACGTTCCGAAGCACTAGAAACCTTTATCTCGCTATCACCGGACAATTTGATTGAATTTTGTCGTATTCAAGTTTCAGAACGAATGCGTCCTTTACGCAGTGACGACCTTCATAGTGGGAAGAAATATATTCCTCAACTCTACATTGAGCGTACTGAAGCGCGAAAAGAGTTGCACAAGCACCTGGGTGACGAGAATCGAAGAGTTGTAATTTTAGCTGGCGAACCACAGGTTGGAAAAACAAACTTTGCCTGTCGCACAGTAGAACAGAAGCTTGAGGAGGGAATACCTTGTTTATTTTATCCAGCTATTGGGATACAAAAAGGTTTATTGGAGGAAATTCAAGAGGATTTTGAATGGATTATTCATGAAAATGGTAGCTTGCATCAAATCGTTAGCAAGCTAAATCGAGTCCTAAAGAGAGTTGGACAAAAACTTATTATTTTTATTGATGGGTGGAATGAAGCCAGCCAAGAATTAGCACGTGCTATCGATAAAGGTAGTGAAAGACTTGCATGTGATGAAATTCAAATTGTTATCAGTTTTACTAATGTCGCTGCAAGTCGATTATTGCTTGATGATTTGGGAAATCCCTCTTATGTTGCAGACGCAACTGCTATCAATAAAACAGCCATTCCGCTTTTTGAAGTTGCTCCTGAAAAGCTTGGAAAAACTTGTAGCGTAGTTGAAATTCAGAAGTATGACAATGAGGAAATAGACAGAGCTTATGAAATATATGCTAATGCCTATAATGTAGAAATCCCATCAACTCATGTAAAAGTTTCTGATCCACTTGTTCTGCGAATTGGCATAGAGATCTGCAATGGCAAGGAACTTCCACTGGTTCTTGATGAACCAGAACTATTAGGGCAAATAATTCAACTGAAGGCTCAACGAGTAGTAAACCTTCATCAGGATACTGTGACAACGCTTTTGATAGAACTGGCTGATGAAATGTTTTTAGCAGATGCTCCAATAAGCCAATCTAGAGTAAGAAAGAAATGGGAAATATCAGCTACACAAGATTTACCCATAGGCTTATTTGAATCAGCACTTTTAGCAAAGGTTTTTAGTAATCAAAAGCTACCATCTATAGATTTTTACTATGGACGTGAAAGAGATTTCCTAATTGCCTATCTGGTACGAAATTGGTTGCAGAGGCTACTAGAAAAGCCAGAGAGTATTTGTTCTGAGCTATATCACGCTATTGCTACAAGAGTTGGTCTTGAATCGCTCCACTGGTTTCTTAGGCAACCAAGTCACTTGAATCACCTCCGAGCAGTCTCTTCTACATTTCATAGCTTAGATGAAGCTTCCGCTAAAACACTAATACTATCGGCTATTAGGCGCAACCCCCTTTGCTTCTCTTCCAAAGAAGATTGGATAAATAAGATTATTGAGCAAGCAATAGCTGATGAAAATATGCTTGTTAGAGTAGAGGCTGCTAAATTGATTGCGGAGCAATCCGAAGATGAGGAATGGCTAGCTTCAATACTTGTAGACGAAAAAGATTTAGAAAAGTTCATTACCAAATTATTAGAGACTGACGAAGAATATCCACTAGAAATTGGAGGTGTTGGACAAGTAATTCTTGATGCATTTAAACGGTTTGGCACCGAATTATGTTTTGATGATCCCTACGAATCTGATACTACTCCTGCCTTAATAAATCTACTGAATAGTTACTCTTCTAGTCTCAGAAGAAGTGCTGCTAAAGTTTTAGGTTATACTGCCCCTCGAGCCTTATTAGATGAAGTATCCAAGCAATTAGTATCAGGGAAAATTGACTTAAATAAAGAGTTTATTGAAGGAATAAAGCTAGCAATTTCAACGCTTTTTGAGGATTATTTTGGGAGTTTTGGCTGCCCTGGATCTTTAGAAGCTTTATCAGATACTCCAGATGAGCTACGTCAAGAGTACATAAATCTCTACGGAGTCTCCAAACATATAGCCACTTTTTATCACTCCGAAAAGTGCATAAATGACCTTCTACGTTTGCTTCAAAAAATTTGGGAACTTGTTCATGAGGCATATGAATGTCGGGATAAAGACCAAATTCTAGCTTTGCAATTGCCACCACCATCAAGCTGCTTTACGCTTGATCCTGAATATGTTCTCCATGTCTATGGATATCGTCAACTTTCATTGCCTATAGACGGATTGGATATAAAAACTGGTACTTAGTCTCACAGTCTCGCTTCTAAGAAATCCTGCCTGTATCTTTTTGTGTGGATTACTTTTTACGCATTAAGGATCGCCCCAACTTCACTCGATATGGGTCAGCGTCCTTACGCCAAACGACTCGATGCCCCTTCAACTCTGCACAGTGCTCCTCCAGACACTTTTGCCAACCTCGTTGATCGCGAATCTTACCCAAATCATCCAGTAACCCCCAATCCGCCTCCTGCCGACTCAGTTTGGCAAACTTTTCATAGAGTGGGTAGTCCGACATAACGAGCAAATCTTTCTGATGCAGCACAGGTGGATTATCGTTTGGGTCATAGTCTCGATAGCTGACGTGCAAATCCCGCAAGTCAACCTGCATACTGGTCTGAAGCACCGGATGAGGATCAGCATCGAAGTTTGGGTAGACCAGATAAGAGATTTTCGGCTTATGGCAGTGGAACTTGATGACATTTGCCTCTTCAGGGCGACCGATCGTACGAGAGGCACAGCCTTCATAGAGCCGTAGTAGTGGATCAAGCGATTCTAGAGCAGAAATATGAACCCAAAGTGAATTAGATAGCTTTTTGCCGATCGCGCTTGCTTGGCATCTTGCTTTTACTACCTCTAAATCGCCTAAACTCAGGAGCATGAGATCTGCGGCAGTGCAAGCTTGCTGGTAGTTGCCAAACAGCCCCTTGATATCGTGCTGGACGCTAGGAGCAAGCTGTCGCAGTTTTGGGCGATAACTAAAATGACTGAGAGCCAAGTAAACGAGCAAATCCTGTCGCCGTTTGTCTGCGATTGCATCCCATTCTTGTACCTCCGTTGCTTGCAGAACAATTTGGAACGCTCGGCGCAAAGTGCCAAACTCTGATTGCAGCGTTGCAAAATCTTGGATCTCTTCCTCGATCGGTAAGCGCCCGCGCTCAGTGACAAATGCCATCAAAGGAGCCAACATTTCCTTATATTGCTCAAACCGCTTGGTAGCAGCTTTGACCCTTGGTGTTGTCGTACGGGAACGAAAGCGAGAGGCTCGAAAGATTTGTGCCTGTGCTTCATCTCGAAACACCAAGTAAATCCCTAACGCGATCGCAATCGCATCTACTCCTAACACCTGATCAACGTAACCTTTGAGTTCTTCTTGGCTGTAATTCTTCTGAAAGGTATTTCGACGAGTAATTACACCATCGCTGTAAGTCATCATGCCCCGCATCCGGTCTTCAATTAAAACTTGAGCCGCGACGATCAAGACTTTTTGGGTTAAACCCCATGCTTTAATCAATGCTTCTCGTCGTTCTACTGGATCTTCGATCACGTTAATGACGTAGCCGAGATTCACGACATCCGCTGAAATACAGTCAGTATTGGGACAGTAATAAGGGTCCCAACCGGAGCTAATGTAACCACGATCGCGAACCTGTTGAATATCTCCACCATGTCCGCAACCATAATCAAAAAAAGTGGCTTCTGGTGTGAACAAGCCTGCTTCTAAAGCCACTCGAACAGGCTTCGAGAGTTCAGACCGAACAAGTGCTGCTTTGTGTCGAGCGATTTTAGGTTGATTGCAAATCGGGATTTTAGAGATTGGACAAGCCAGAGAATGCTCGTGAATTTCAATTCCACAATATAGTAAGCGTCTTTGCCAAGCATCACGAAACCCGATTTCTCGCGACTGGCTCAGCAACCCTAGCGTTTCTTCCTGTCGCGTCAGTTCTGCAAATACCTGGTAGAGCGGGTAGCTTGGTGTAACAAACGTTTCCTTTCGGTGAAGAACAGGAGGATTCTCGGCATTATTGTAGTTCCGAACATTAACTTGAGACGTGGCGAGATCAACCTGGATACTTTGCTGCAATGATGGATGAGGATCAACATCAAACTGGGGATAAAACAGATACGAGATTTTGGGCTGCTCAGTACTGAATTTAATTAGAGTAATTTCCTCGGTTTCTTTCAAATGTAAGCGAACCAGTATCTCATACTCTTGTAACGGCAACTCCAAGCTTGACAGGGCTGAGATATGCACATAGAGCGCTCCAGGCAACCGCTTTCCAATCGCACTGCGATTGCAGCACTCCACAACTTCAGAAAATCGCTGCGTAATAAAATCGGAAGTACACATCACTAATTTATCGCTGTTCATGATGCCAATCTATTCCCTAGAAACAGCATAGGGCATTTCTCAATTTGAGGCAGAAAAGGGAAAAGTACAGTTATACTAACACTGAGGCAAGGAAACACATAGCGTTGAGAATTAAATAACTGTTACTTATACGCTATATGTAGCGCAAAGTTTAAAATTCTGTTATTGTTAGAAGCCACTGAAGGGACAGCAAGGGTGATGAGAACGCTAAGTCTGTTTGAAGAGGATCGTCTAACTTTACCGAAAAGCATTGAGCTATCGGCAGAATCATTGTGTCATTATGGTTCTTTTTACAAACATTGGGCGATCGCGTTTTCTGGCGGAAAGGACTCCTCAGCAACCGTGACGCTTGTTGCTCATCTCATTGAAACGGGAAAAATTCCCAAACCGGAAAGCCTCACGATTCTTTATGCAGATACGAGACAGGAGTTGCCACCGCTTCATACTTCTGCACTCGGTATTCTAAATGCACTGCGCGATCGTCTTGAACCCATATTGGGCAAGGATGGCTTTCAAACTCGGATCGTCTTGCCCGAATTAAATCATCGTTATTTTGTCTATATGCTAGGTCGTGGTGTTCCACCGCCCTCTAATACGTTTCGCTGGTGTACTCCAAAGCTGAAAGTCATGAACATGGAGCGAGAATTAGAGACTTTGCGTCAAGAACGAGGCGAGAAGTTTCTAATGCTCACAGGAGTGCGGATTGGCGAAAGTGCAGCTAGGGATCAACGGATTGCTGTTAGCTGCACCAAGGATGGTGGAGAGTGCGGTCAAGGCTGGTTTCAGCATTCGTCTTCGAGTGCGGTTGCAGATATCCTTGCTCCGATCGTTCACTGGCGAGTTTGTCATGTTTGGGACTGGTTGCTTCGAGCAGATTTGGAACTTGGGTTTCCGACGTTTGAAATTGCTAGAATTTATGGTCAGGATGTCAGCGATGGTGAAGAGCCATTGAATGCTAGAACTGGGTGCATCGGTTGTCCCTTGGTTCAAGAGGATGCTGCACTTGATCGTCTTGTCGCTCAACCAGAATGGGCTTATTTAGCCCCTCTACAAAAGCTTCGATCGTTATATTGGGAGGTTAAGAAGCCTCAACATCGACATCGTAAACATGGTGAGGTCAACAAGAATGGTTCGATGTCTGCTAAACAAAATCGTTTAGGACCGCTAACCATAGAAGCTCGACAGTGGATGTTGGAGCAGGTATTGGCGATCGAGGAAGCAGTAAACCAAGAGGCAACCGCTCAGAGCCGCCCGACAATCAGTTTGATTAATGATGAGGAATTGGCTCGAATCAGAGAACTCATTGCTGATCGAACCTACCCCGAAAAATGGGATGGAACAGAACCACGAGGGGACGAATGGTTGCCAGAGATTCTACCAGACGGAAGTATTCAGCCATTATTATTTGAAAAACTCTCAGTGTCTAACCAAGAAAAACCGATGGAAAAACTAACGATCGCTCAAGCTGCAATTCAAATACTTCAGGCAAAAAAACAACCGATGACGAGTGCAGAGATTACGCAAGCAATTATTGACAAGAAGCTGTATGGCTTCAGCTCAAAAGATCCTAAAGGGATTGTCCGTGGAGCTATTGAACGGCGGTGTGAAGGCTTAGATCGAAAAGATGCGATCGCACCAAAATATTTCAGAAAAAGATCCGATGGAAAATACGAACTATTGAGTTAAACCTCTTAGGCATCTTTTGTCTCTGTGAGGAGCGCCAATCCAATTAAATCTTCAACTCGTTTTAGACTTGGATCACCTGATAAGTAGCCGATGCCTCGGTGTAAATGAAGCCGAAACTGGGTCGCGAGAGCGTCTTTATCTGTAGGCAGCCCATCCTGATGACAACGTTGCTTGAGTGCAATTAGAAGTAAATCAGCGATTTCGCCGCCAAATACCTGCCAAGACATTTCAACATTGCTATCCGCAGGAATCGGAACAGGGGAGGGAGACGTTGGTTCTGCTAAAGAACGACAGAATGCCCAGCGACAGAGGATGTTCCACTGGTCGATTTTGGTGATGCGTTTAAGTTTAATCAGTTGATCCTTGGCGGATTGGGAGAGTTTGATGCGATCGATAGGTGGTTCCATACAGCACAATGAATGAGATTAAGACTTGGGACTTCTGACCTCAAAATCAAAGTATCCTAATTTGATTTGAGTTTGTTGTGTGGTTGAGTTGAATTCAAGCAGATACTCACGCGCGATCGCGCTTTTCTCCCTAAGTTGGTTGACCTCTGCTTTTCCAATTTCCGTATCTGTTGAGAGCAGAATCATTTGATGGCTGGCATTGGGAAAGTATTCTTCCAGGAGATTTTGGCGGTGTGAGGAATCAAGACGACTCAAGGGAGTATCGATGGCGATGGGAAGTTGACGCTTACTGATGCTGGCAAGTCCCCAAAGAAACGCGATCGCTAAAAGCTGTTTTTCTCCAGCAGACAAGCGATGTTTAGAAACAGGTTGACCTTGAGTATCGTAAAGCGTGAGGCTAAAGTCCGTGGCGCGAATGACAACACGATGTAATAGCGTTTCTTTATGCAAGAGCAAGCGAAAGAATTGCGTAACACTGGACTCTAACTCGTCGAGTTTTCGCAACGTCAGCTTTTCGCGAAAAGCCGTGAGGGTCTTTTGAACTTTGGGCGCTACCTTCAAAAAGTGATCGGTATTGTGTTGCTCGATGTGCTGTTCGCTGTAACGTTGCAGTTCGGCTTTAGTCGCTTCGATGCTCTGGCTAAGTTCTGTGCAGCGACGGCGGCTGAGTTCTTGACTAAATAGACCGTCTTCTCGGTGGAGTTGAGCGGTTTCAAGTTGCGATCGCAAGTGTTCGTAATCTTCGGGCGATGGGGTTGCTTCGAGTTGAGCCGAGATCGCGCTAATTTCGAGATCCAAGGTTTTGAGGGTTGCGAGTTGGGTCTGAGTGAGTTTGACTTGATTGGGCAATTCTTGTAGAACCTGAGCAAGTTGCTGAAGCGTTTTTGCATCAATATGAAGCCAAGACTCACCTGTAATAGCAGCCGCTAATGCCTGATTCTCTTGTTCTAAGAATGCTTGAATCGGCTTTATTTGCGTGGATTTGAGCTTGAGTTGCTCAATTAAAGACAGCAAGCGTCGATCGTGATCCGCAATGAGATCTTGAGCGGCTTGTGCCTGCTGGCGATGCAGTTCTGTTTGTCCTTGTTGGTAAGTTCCTTTAAGAAGCGGCTGAATGAGTGCCAGAGGTAGTAAATCTGCTGCGAGATGACGGAGATTTTGCCGATGATGGTCAGCCTCGTTCCGAAGTCGTTGAAGCTGTTGCTGAAGTTGGGGTGCAGCTTCAGCAAGATTTCCGCCCTCGGCATCAAATTTAGCTTGGGCAGCTTGAAAGTTAACTTCTGCGGTTTGAAGTTTTTCTGTCAGGGTTTCTAAACGCTCCTGTTCTGTTTCTAAGTCAGCCCGTTGCTGATTGAGACGCTGTTCGATCGAATCAAGAACCTGACGATCGCGGTTTTCTGCAAGTTCTCGGCGTTTACGATTCACCAAGATCTCTAAATCAGCAGCGAGTCGATCGCTGAGTTCTAGTCCGAGAACGGCGCGAATCGCTTCGATAACACTGGCGGGAGGTGTATCTTGTTCTGCTAGTTCCTTAATTTGTTCACCATCGAAGAGGAATAAATTAGACAAGCCCAAAGGCAACCAGTCCTCAACCCGCTCATCCCAAGTTTTGGTCAAGATTTCATCTTGCCAACCGTCAAGGAAGACCTGGAGTTGATCTTTACCACCTTTGGGATTACGACTCCAACTGCGCTGTACACGAATTTCAGCGAGTTTATCGATCGTGCCAAATCGAAGAACATGCTGAAAGGTGAGTTCCACAGAGGCAGTTGCGTTGTCTTCGGCTCTAGTAGAAACGCTTTGACTCAAAAAGTCGCCGTAAGATTGGGATTTTTTGCGTCGATCGATTTGAGCGCGTTGCCCATATGAAGCGAGGCGGATCGCATCCATCAAGGTTGTTTTGCCACCACCGTTTAACCCACCAATCAGGATGATGGGGCGATCGCCTCCGTCTGAATTTTCGGGCGTTCACCCCTTCACTATTGCTTTGGAACAGGAATCTTTTAATTGAGCCGAATTATTCTACTTGCAACGCTGATAAATTCCGACGAGTGCTTGATTGGAATAGGTCTGCTCCATTCGCTGCCTGAAATAATATTGTGCCTGTGCAATAAACCAATCATCTGCTCAATTGTTCTGCGAGTTCCAATCAGAGTCATTTTCACGGGCTGATCGTTTGAGGACGATTTTGTAACGTTCTCTTCTGCTTGATGATCCGAACTATCTGCGGTTGCTCTGTCGATGAACATTCTCAATACTCCTGATTTTTGAAAAACCGTCACATATTTTGTCACAGTCCAATTAGTATTTACAGGATAGCACAGTCCAATTGGACTGTATACGATAACGCAAAGCTCTGACACGATTGATCATGCTTGGGGCGATTTTTCGTGTTTAAGGATATGGGAAAAGCGGGTAAGGTTCTAAAAACAGTGATGCAAAGCTACGGCATTAGCCAAGGGAAATTAGCGGCAGCAATGGGAATTGGTGCATCTAACGTTTATCGTTGGGCAAACGAGATTCGAGACCCAGGCTCAGAAACTGTCATGAAGATTCTGGATGCACTGGAAAAATTAGATCCTGATGCAGCTACAGAATTTAGAAAACTATATATGGGTAACGAGCTAGAGGAAGACAACTAAGCAATCTTCCAAAAATTCAAATGCCATTGCAGAGCATCAATTCTGGGGTTGTAAATTTCATTGTTAGGAAGAAGAATTTTTTCTCCATCAAAGTCTCTCATTGATCGCATTCCCTTTGGTGCTGCCTCATAAAAGCGATCGTGCGGAACAACAATCCTATAGTTATCATCAATGCCAAACCACCCGCGATCAAATGCCCAATGATGATTTTTGCAAAGTGCTAAACCATTATCAAAGCGATCGTCTCGAAACTCAGAGAATGGTTTAATGTGTGCGCCATCTACGATATTTTGGCTACTCTGACTCACAATCTTCAATCTGCAAAAAGCACATTGCTGCTCATACAGAGAAACTACGATCCGGCGAAAAGCTGCATTTCTGACAAAAGCTTTATCTTGATCTTTCAAATCGCTGATCGTGTAAGTTGCTCCACCCTTCTCAAATAACCGAAGCTGGACGTTTTGAAACTCATCAACTTGGTACAACTGATTATATTTCTGCGCTTTAGCTGGAAACCACTTTTGAATCAAAGCTTCAGCTAGTTGAACTCTTGCCGCTGCATCTTGTAAATACTCGAATAGCTCATGGTCTACGTAAGCATACTTCACAGCATTCCTAAGAGCAGATAAGCCCTTAATTTTAGTTCTTGTAGCAATCGTTGCCTCAAATCCAGGATTGGGCATGAGATACCAGAACTTGTCACCCGTGAGATGGAAAAAGGGCAAAGCAATATCTGATCGATGCTCAGTTGTAACTAAGTTCGACCAGTATTTTAGAAAAGTTGCAATGAGTTCTGGAGACAGATAGATCTGGTTACGCTCGATCTTATTTTGCTCAAACAGTTCAATCACAGAAAGCAACAGACACGGCTTATGAGGAGCAACACCATGAGCATTATCGACTCTGAGTTTCGTGAATTTATGGGTATAGAAATTCAGATCTTTATTCATCTATACTGCTCTCCGATGTTGACCCTGTATTTAGTGATGCCCCAAACCCTGCATTAATTGCTCAACTTGGTCAAGTCTAGTATGAAACCATTTCTGAATCAGGATTGTTGTTAAGCTAGTTCTTGTTGATGGCTCTTGTAGTAGTTCAAATAGAGCATCATCGATTTGAGCATATTTGACTGCCTGCTTTACTTCTTGAAAGGTCTTCAGCTTTATCTTGGATGTGATAATCTTTCTGAAACCTGGATTTGGTGTCAGATGCCAAAATTTGTCTCCTTGCAAGTGAAAGTAAGGTCTAGATATGTCTGGATTATGACGCTCTGAGCCTAGATAGCTCCAGACCTGCAAGAAAGTATCAATCAAGGTAGAAGATAGAAGGATTTGATTTCGTTTGATTGCACCTACTCTGATTAATTCAATCACAGTTAGAACCAAAATCGGCTTATGTGGAGCAATACCGTGAGCGCGATCGACTCGCAATCGTGAAAACCGAATCGAGTAATACTTCAATTGCTCCAAGTGATCAAAAGTAGGCATACATCACTCGAAGAACATACTAAGATTGATGTCTTCATCTTGTGGAAGCTTAGTCTTACTCAGAATTAGTAGAATTTGTTTTGTGTAGTCCTCAGCCCCGAACAATTCACTCTTTAGAATTCTGAATCCTGCATTTGCGTACTCTTCAAATACCCTAAGTCGCAGATTCTCATATTCTTCAGTCGAAGCAAGCGTTTTTGGGTTTGCTGTTGCTGTAATCGCAAGCAAATTGATCACAGACTCATACCCTCTGGTGAAGAACTGCTCTTGCGGAATTGGATCAGGCTCTTTCAAAGAGATTTTTTCTAAAGGCTCGCGTTTCTTGTGTTTTGCACCGATTACCGCCGCGAAAGCCACAACATCTGCATAAGTTTGAAACGGTGAACTAGCAGTTTCAGAACTCTTTAGTGATCGAATGAATTCAGCTTTATCCTTTGCGACTCTAACTCTACCTTTCATAAATTGACGATCGCGCAATCGCCCCTATCTTAAACCTCTTCAGGAGCTTTGAGCATTTTTTATCTGCGATCGCGCTACCCCTTCTGTCCAAACCGATCGATCAACTCCTCACGCGACAACCGAATCAACAAAGACATCCCCTCAGCGACCGGAACCGCCAGCACCGCCTCAACCACGATCGACAAATCCTCATCCAAATCGCCAAATCTGGCTTTAAGCAAACTCTCGATCGCCTCACGCTGCCCTTCTTGTCGCCCTTCTTGTCGCCCTTCTTGTCGCCCCTCCTGTCGTCCCTCTTGTCGCCCTTCTTGCAGAGCTTCCTGATAAACTCGACTTCGCTTTAGATCATCTAATCCCAGCATAGATTGAATTTCCTCCCGGCTTAACGATGCAAATTTATAAACAACGATGGTCTCAATCAAATCAATTATCGCTTGGCTTGAAGCTTCGTTGATAGCTTCCTCCTGTGTGCGTTCAATTAATTGCCTCGCCTGCGTGACAGCCGTTTCTTCTGGCTCGACAACCAACTTGACCACCCCAACGCTCAAGGGCAACTCTGCCACCGATCCCAATTCATTCAAATAAATTCGTCGCACTTTGGGGCTATTTACCAGAACCTGATACAACCTGGACTGATCCGGTTCTATGCTCCGATCAGGATAAATTAAGACCCCCTGCCAATCATAAGTGTCTGGATTCTGATCCAGGTAGAGAAAGAGTTCAGCAAAAAATCGATGATGCAGCCGTTGGTCTTTTTGCATCTGAATTTCGCAGAAGTAGGCTGGGCGATCGTCCCCAGTCGGCAACAAAACACCATCAATCCGAAAAGCAGTTTGCTTGAGTTCAACAGAACGAAACGTATAATCTCTAGCGGTTTCTCCAGATTCTCCGATGAGTTCAAAGAAAATGCTGGGCGCAAGTTGGAAAATTCGATAAAACAGGCTATCCGTCTTCATCGATCAGCCCCTCAACGATCGACTTCCACGATCTCTGTATATTCAAACTCATTCGGGCTTTGCCGAACTAAAGGATACGTTTCGCCGTTTAGCTCGATCGATTCCGACTGCCCCTCCAACTTTGCCGAATTAAACACCAATACATATTCTTTGCCAATATACGGAGCCATTTCCGTTTCAACCTCTCCGCGCCACTGAGTTTTGGTTGCCAAGACAACCAATTGATCTGCCAACCCCGGAATCAGCTTGGCAATCTGGCGACGGTAATTCTCATCTAACGTCCCAAAGGGCGAATCCATCACGATCGGGAAACTACTGTCCGCTAACCCAAGCAGAGAATGTTTCTTGCTCCAATAGCGAACGCGATCGATAATACTACCAATAAATGAAAGGCTCAGAATTTGGTTCTCCCCGGTCGATGGAGCTACAACACTCTCCCCATCCATCAGAGTTTCGACCAGAACCAATTCGTAATTTTCGGTTAGTTTTGGCACTTGAGTCTTAAACGAAACTTGCCGAAAAATCTCGCGTACCTTCATTTCCAAGACAGCGCGAAACTTTTGATCGACTCGTCGGCGTACTTCTTCGATTCGAGCGATCGCATCTTCGGTTGCCGCAATTTGCCGTTTGATCTGTGCCTGTTGCTTGCTCTTTGCCTTGAGATCTTTGATTTGCTTATTCAGGTTTGATACCTCTGCATCAAGCTCTTGAATGTCCCGAAACGCATTTTCATCTTCTCGATGCAGTTCAATAATCTTGTTCTCAATCTGCTCTAATCGCTGCTCCATGCCTTGCACATTCACATCTTCGTTGCCTTTCAACTGTTCCCGAATGTCGTCAAGCTGCGTTTCTAGCGTCGAGAGATGACGGCGCAAATTCTCAATACTGGCTTGCTCTTGCTCCACTTCCGCCCAAAACTCAGGAATCTGCCGTTCGATGCTGCTCACTTCCCCGCCCATGCGAATGACCGCCTCTTCTACATCCTGAATTCCAGAACGATCGAGCCACGATTCAACTTGCTTTCTCGCTTTCGTTCCCGCTTTCAACGGAGTGCCACAGATGCACGATTCTCCCTCCAGCAAATCCTCTACAAATTGCTGCTTGATTCCAGCCGGAAGCTCTCCCCGTTGCCGTAATTCATCTGCCAAAGTGCGAAATTGCGCGATCGCATCGGTTAAAAACACGGTATAGCCCCGCGCTGAGATTGTGCGTCGGAGTTTATCTTCACTACGGTCTAACTGTGCTTGAATCTCTTCAACTTGCTGCTTCAGATCGTCTCGTCGTGCCTGAATTTGCCCAATTTGATCGTAGGTTCGCAATGCGGCACTCGTCTGGGCTTGCAAATATTTCTGGTCGTCAATCTCGATTGACAGTGCTTCTCGTTTGACTTCAAGTTCTGTCTTCTCAGCAAGCAGATCGTTTTTAGCTTGAACCAGGCGTTTTGTCTCAGGATCGCCAATTTCTGCAAGCTCTTTATCCAGCGATCGACGCGCCTCTTTCAGGTGATTGATCGCACGATCCAAAACTTCCACACTCAATAAGGTTTTGATCGCTTTCGCAATTTCTGATTTGTTCTCAGATTTTGCCATGCGATCGATGCGTTCCCCATCAAAGAAGAAGTAACGATGCAAGCTATTTGGCAAAACCTGTCCAATTTTGTCCTCTGGTAATTCGGGCGGTTTAACTAACTTGTTATTGATTTGCAGTGCTAGTTCGCCACCTTGTTCTTGAAGGTCGTCTGAATTTGTTTTTTCGAGGTAACACGATCGACGGGCACGATAACGATTGTTGTTATGTTCAAACACCACTTCAACCCAGCAATCAACACGGCTGTTTAATGCGGCTTCTGCGATCGCGCGTTTATTAATATGCTGCTCTGGCGACGCGAATGCACCTGTGTGCTGCCCATACAACACCCAAGTAAACGCATTCAGCAAAGTCGTTTTGCCTGCACCATTATTGCCGTGAATCACGGTCACGCTTCGCCCTGAGAAGTTAGCAAATTCAATTTCAACTTCACCCCAAAACTGGCGAAAATTAAATAGCTTGATCGAGAGTAGCCTCATTCAACGGCATCCTTGATAATTTTGAGAATGTCTGCTTTAATTCTGGGTCGATCTGAGTGTATATTCTCTTTCTCCAACAGAATCACAGCTCGAATAATTTTTTCAACCTCGGCAGGTGCGGTTGTAATGGGTTCTTCAATGTCATTGGTGTCTGCGCTCATGATGATCAGAGGTCTAACAATTGATACTTTTCTTGCAACGGTAACAGTATTTTCCTTGCCTGTCCGCTATTGATCGCTAAGTCTGCGAATTCAATAAAGCGCCGTAGCTCTTTTCGGAGCAGCGATCGCTCTGTGTTCCAGGATTCCCGACCCAAATTAGGTGGAATCACAATCATGTCAAACAGTTCTGCTCTCTCCTTGCCTGGACTCGGACGTAGAATGCGCCCTCGCCGCTGGATGAATTGACGGGGGTTACTGCTGCTTGCCAAGATCACTGCTGACTGAATGGCTGGAATATCCACGCCTTCATCGAGACAGCGAATTGCCACCAACCCTCGCAAACTCCCTTGAGCAAATTGTTGCCGAAGCTCTTCCCGCTCAACGAGCGTTGTTTCTGCGGTGTAGGGTTTGACCCGATACCCCAACTCATCTTGCAGTAAAGCCGTCACTGCGGCAAGATGGCGAGTACTTTCTTGCGTCACCTCATCTTCCACCGAGCCATCTCCACAGTAGAACAAGGTATGACGGGTTTGAAGCCGATTCAGCATCAGAGTTCGTAAAGCCTCTAACTTGTTGACTGCCGCTCCCACGAGCCGAGCGCGTTGCATCAACAGAGCTGTCAATGCCTCGTTTTCGTTGATATCACCTCCGATTGCAATCGCTCGACCAATTTTACTGCTCAGTTCGGCGTACTGGTCAATTTCTGCTTCCGTCAATTCAACCAAAATTGGATAGTAAAGATAGGGAACCAGAGCTTTGGCAGCGATCGCATCTTTGAGCGTAAACTCTGGCTCTAATACAGAACCGAAATAATCAAATAGTCTTTCACTGCCCTGTTCATCAAAATATCGTTCTGGTGTTGCAGAAAGTCCCAAGCGCAGAGGAATCGCTTGAGGCAGACTCGCCTCCAAACGAGTTGCCCCCAAATTATGTGCCTCATCGCCGATAATCATCGATCGCCTTGGAAAGAACTGGAGTTGAGATTGCAAGCTCTCTCGAATCAAGGTTGCATTCGTGGTAATCACCGTAATGAAAGGTTGCCGCTCAGAATGGACAGCGAGTAATTGAGATTGCAACTCTCCCTGCCAATTTTGAACGGTTTCAAACGCTAAGATTGGCTCCAGCCCAAATTTCTGAGCTTCTTGTGCCCATTGAGTGACTAGATGACGGTAGGGACAGACAATCAGTAATCCTTGAAGTGGCTTATTCTGTTGAGAACTCTTGCGATAAAGTTCAGCCGCAATTGCCAATGCCGTAATCGTCTTACCACTCCCAGTCGCCATCTTCAGAGTGCCGCGACCTTTATTCGCAAACCAATTATCAATCGCCTGTTGCTGGTAGGGGCGAAGTACCAACCCGTCTGGCACCATGGGGTACAGAGATCGAGGTCTGGATGGAGACACTGAATACTCAGCTTCTGCCTCTTGTACAGATCGCGCTAAGGCTGGCATTCGTTCAGGACAAAGCTGGAGGAGCGATCGCTTTGCCGCCTCTGGAAACTCCAACACTTCGAGATTGGGTGTTCTGTTTTCCCAGAGTCGTTGGAAATCGTCAATCTTCTCAGCAATCCGCTCATCATCGCCCACTCGCCATGAGCGAAACACATCAATACATTCAAAGTTATTTCTCAACGCACTAACACTCTCATTTGCAGAACCTGAGAATACGACGGTATTCCCCGCTCCATCAGCAAATACGCCTAACTTCTCGTGATAAATTCCGTGATCAAGATTCCGATGAACTGCAAGTCTGATTTCTAGAAAGCCATGCCTCAACAACCAAGCAAGGCAAGCGAGGCGATCCAGAATCACCTGCTCCAAATCCTGTTCCAATTCTCGTGATAAAGCATCAGCGATCGCTTGCTCTCTTTGTTTCAGCCCTTGCTGAATCGCGTTAACATCTTCATCAGAAAGATGAGGCGAAGCAATTAACCGCATCCGCCCTTGAGAGTGAATAAATACATGGAGTCCTTGTGCTGCAACCGTTAACGAAGTGCTAGAAAAGAAGCCCACAGCGCGATCGTAGGTTATCGACTGCTGCAAGCAGGGAATGTAGAAGTCTTGGACGAGATCTGCGCGATCGCTCCGATATTGATTCCGAAGATCCAGTTCCTTTAAGCCCACGACTTCGCCCAGCTATCATCTATCTGAGTTTAGCCTCTCCTACAGGAATCACGCTTATCGATTCAAGCCTAGTCAAGAATCCGGCGACTTCGCTGTGATCAAAACGTAGCCGCCGGATCTACTTTTATCGCTCAGGATTAGTTAGAGGATTTCCTAAATCAAATGATGGCACTTGGATGTGAGAAATCGCACCTGCATAATGCTCCTCAATCACCGCCACTGAAGTTCCACACCAATCCGCGACTCGACGCGAGGGTACACCACTTTCCAAACAGAGCGTGATGAACGTGTGCCGACAGTTGTACTGGGGCAAATACTGCCGCACCTTCCCTTCCGCAACTAAGCGCTCAAGAATCGGCTTCCAAACTCGGTTCAAAAAGTTATGAGTGTGCAACTCTTTGCCATTCTTAGCCGGAAAGACCAGCATCTCTGGATGGCAGTCTTTGGGTCGAATCGTCTCGAACAGCTTCCGCAATTCTTCGTTAATCGGGAAATAGCGAGGCGCATGGGTCTTGGTATCCTTCCGAATACGAACATCGGTCGGCATAGCATCACAGAAGTAGATGCGATTTTTCTCAACGTGTTTCCACTTCAATGCGATCGCTTCCTCTGGTCGGCAGCCTGTGTGAAGCAGAAACTTTACATAGGGCGCATAGAAGGAATGACGCACGGGCGTGAACTTCGGGCAATAGGTGTCGTTTTCAAACGCGGCAAGAATGGCAGCGACACATTCCTTAGAAAACGGTTTCCTTGACACTCGGCTCGCTTTGCGGCTCTTAGTCTTGATTTCAGCCGCTAACTCCTTGAACGGGTTTTCGCTCACCAACTTCTTCCGAATCCCTCAATCGCAACAGGTGCTCAATTGTTTCAACGTTCGCTTGGCAGTCTCAGCCGCATACTTGCTGAGAAGGTGGGATTGAACTGCGATCGCATCTTCCAAGAACGGCTTCGGAAACTTCGCAATCCGCTTCTCGATTTTGCCGTAATCTCGGACGATAGTGCTTTTCTCCAAATGCTCCTGCTGAAACTCGGTGTACTTCTCCCACAGGTCAGCAAGATTCGTTTTGGGAGGTGGTGTAAAAATTGGTGTAACCGGAGTCGCAACGCTCATCGCCGATTGCGGCTTGTACTTCTCCAAAGTGACATCCAATCGTTCGTAAACGATGTCCGATTCGATCAATTTCGCTTTTGCCTCAGCAACGCGCCGATTAGCGATCGTATCAGTCAGACCCAAGGAGATGTAATGCCGTTTGCCTGCATAGCTGAATCGAAGCTGTAACCGATCGTTAGAAACCAGAACTGCAACGGAACCTTTATTGTGACGTTCTTTCGGCTGTTTTTTCGCTTGCATGGTGGTTACTCCTAAATAGCAGAGTGAACAGCACCCCTTGCAGTCCAAAGTAGGTCGGGAGCCTGGTAAACGGCTCAAAATCCGTACACCAGTTTTACACCAGTTTTCGCTCCAAAAACGTCTAAAAACGTCCAACGCAAAATTGGAGAGATCCTTGAAAGAACCTCTCCAAGCGCTTTCTACTGCTTGATTTCCTTAATGGCTCAGGCGAGATTTGAACTTGCGACCTTGGGCTTATGAGTCCCCTGCTCTAACCACTGAGCTACTGAGCCTTACAACATTCCAATAATATCACAACTGTAACTACAAATAAAGCCCTATTTTGGAAGAAGCCTTCAAGGGAAGGTTGACCCTCCCCTTGAAGATCAATCTAACTTCGAGACTGAGGCAACAACGCGATCGGGTTTACAGCCCCCCGACCGGGTACATGAACTTCAAAATGTGAGTGAGGACCCGTACTGAAACCTGTACTTCCCATCTCAGCAATTTGCTGCCCTTGTCGGACTTGTTGACCCACACGAACCAGAATCCGGTTGTTGTGAGCATAGAGCGTCACACTACCATCTGCATGCTCAACTTCCACAAGCTTCCCGTAACCGCCATCATTCCAGCCAGCCGTCACAACTTTACCGGAAGCGGCTGCAACAATCGGAGTCCCAACCGGAGCTGCGATATCGATCCCTTTGTGCATCCGTCCCCAACGCCAGCCATAAGGAGAAGACAATACCCCTTTCGCAGGCCACATATAGCCCTTGAAGCGATCTCCTGGCATATAAGCGTCGGAGCGCCCCAGAGGCGGCAAGTTCGGCGAAACCGTCTTGCCAACCGGAGAACGCAGAATAGGCGCGTAAGACTCAGATCCAGCTGGCGCAGTCGCAACCACTTGACGCTGTGGCTTCGGTGCGTCTGCTAACATTCGCTCTAAACGCGTTTGACCGGAGTTGTTTACATCAGAACTATTGGCACTACGGCTCGTCGTGCGAAGGGAAGAGACCGTACGATTCGGGTTGAACTGAGGATTACGACGAGAAGAAACTGCTTCGGCTGCCTTCGGCGCTTCACGATTTACAGAGCGAGATTGATAGCGTTCTCTCAGTCGCGAGATTTCGCCCAGCAAGGTATTCACGTACTGATCGTCAGATCGGCGCACATCCACCTGTTGAACTTCAGGCGCGCGATTACGAGCAGGGCGGAATGCAAACTGGCGGGCATCACCGCCAATCGCTAATGGCACACTCGGATTTTGAGTCGATGCCAAACTGGGGACGGTCGGAACCTGGATATCAGCAGGAGCCTGTACTGATGCAACAGGAGCTTGTGGGGCTGGCTCAGGGAGAGCTTGAGCAACCAGAGATTGACCTGATTTTTGAGGAACTTGAATGAATTGGTTTGCCTGCACCAAATTGGGGTTATTCAGGCGATTCAGTGCTGCTAGGTCGCGAGCCGTCATGCCATGCGCTTGTGCGATCGAGGAAAGCGTTTCACCTGGATTCACTCGATATGTGACAAGCTGCTGTGACTCTGCCTGAGGCATGATCGCAACGGTTTGAGATTGTGCTGGCTCCTCAGACTTCAACTCCGCCAAACTTTGCTTCAAGCGATCACGGTTTTGCTTCAATTCAGCGAGTGCCGTTTGCTTAGGTTTTGCGACAACCGATGCTACACGTTCCGATGTGGACTGGACTTGCGGTTGCGCGGGAATCACCGGAATAGATTTGAGATTCGGTAACGACTTGATGGGAGCGCCACTGATAGTAGCTGCCATACGATCGCCCATCGGTACCTGTAAAACTTGTCCTACCGAGAGGACTGCATTGGCTTGCAAGCTATTTAGATTCGCTAGCTTTGCAGCGTCGATGCCGTAGAGTTCGGCAATCTTCCAGAGTGTTTGACCCTCTTGAACAGTATGGGTCGTCGTGGAAGCAGCAACTGCAGTCGGTGCAGTGGCGGTGGGCGCATCTACCGAAGCAGGCGTGCCAGGTGTCAGGTCAGACGCTGTCGAATCAGTGGGGACAGCCGCTTGTGCCTGTTGGGGCGCAGCAAGTCCGTAAGCACCGACTGAGAAAGCGAGTCCAAACATGGCAGCAGAGGTCCGAACGGTTCGGGATGTCTCTTGGGGCAACTGCCGGGGCTGTTCTTCAGCGCTTTCGGGTTCGATCGCGCTAAACAGAACTGAGTTTGCGTCTTGCGGAACTGCTCGTTTCAAAAAAACGACCTCCTAAAGTGTGCAGCATTTAACTGTCATCGAGTGCGAAACCTTTTGCCAGTCACTCGATTTGGTTTTTCAAATCGTTCGGAGCCAATCCGGAGCCATTACTCAAACCAGGGAACCCGCTTCTCCCAAATTGGGAAAATCCGGAATGCTCGATGCATCTTTTCGTATCCGAAAGAATCGATAGCAGATATTCCAACTGGCTGTCAACTCGTCTGAGTTGAATAAACTGGCTGAATCCCAGATGCTGTAAGGCTGCAAAGAATTTAGAAAAATCCTTTGGCAACGAGGCAAAAATTAGGGGAGCCAGTGTGTTCATCAGGGTCAAGTGAGACAGAAAGTTTAGCTGATTTGGTGAACTCGGAGTGAATCATCCCGACTGAGATGTTTTAGAACAAATTCGAGATTTTAGTCAAGCCATTTGTCGTCCGTATTTGATGACAAGAAGTTAATGTAAAGAATATCATCGCTCAACCGTGAAATCATGCAGGCGACAGAGCACGTCTATTTGGTTTCTCTATGGTTTAGATTTCTGAAATCCAGTGTGGCTGGAGGTTTGAATATGATATTTACTCACAATTCAGTTGAATGAAGCTGGTAGAAAATCCGCGAGATTACGGACGCGAAGAATGAATTTTCAGATATGGATTTCTTATCTAAAAAGCGGCATTCGGTGATCTAAATAACTAATTAACTGTGAGAACGTTGCAAGTTGTGGGAGGAGCGATCGCGCTTGGGAAGAAATTGTGCGATCGCTCCTGCTCCTATCTATCTCATATCTATATATATATGTGGGAAAACAACTAACTCAGGTACCCGAGTTGACGGCGCGCTTCAAACAGCCCAAGTGCGGCGCTGACCGAGAGGTTGAAGCCACGCACTGCAGGTTGAGTAATGGGAATATAGGCAAGAATTGGGCAAGTCTGCATCACGTCGTCAGGCAGACCTGCGGTTTCACAACCAAACAAGAGCCAGTCATCGTCTCGATACTGAATTTGGGTGAAGTTCTGGGTCGCTTTGGCACTGAAGCCGATCCAGCGTCCACCCTGGTTTTGAGAGTAAGTTTGGAAGTCGTCGATCGAATCGTGAACCGTGAGGTTGACGTATTCCCAGTAGTCGAGACCCGCACGCTTGAGATAGCGATCGCTAATTTCAAAACCTAGCGGGGCAACGAGGTGAAGTTCAGTTTGAGTTGCGGCACAAGTGCGGGCGATATTACCTGTATTGGGCGGAATTTGGGGATGAACGAGAACAACTTTAGGCATGAGTTAATCGATACTTTGGATGAGAATGAACGAGATCCTGCTTAAAAAGTAGAAAATCATGCTCATATACGATTTTTTAATGATTGAGCACAAAGAAGAATTGATTAAATATTCTAATTACATCGGCATATCCACCGAAAGTGAGATAAACCTCCTTGATTTGTTATCAATTTCCAACTTTTTAGTAGAAAAACTTGTGGTTTCTCTCAGATAAGCTCAGGCAGATCGCTTAGAAGATCCAGACATATCGCTGAGCAAGAAAATTAGCTAGAATTCCGATAGGATAAGGGTTTTCGTAATCTAGATTACAATTTATCGACAAACAAAAAAGCCAGGTTGGAAAATTTTTTCTCCAATTTCTGGCTTTTTTAGGAATGAGATAGACGCTCTAATTGCTTTGAGCAGGATTTGTGGGAGCCGCTCCTGGATTTGGCATAGCGGGAGCAGAATTGGTTGGGCTAGTAGTTGGGCTAGTGGTTCCCGACTCTGAAGCTGAAGGTTGAGTTGTACTTAACCGAGTGATTTGATCTTTAAATTGAGCAGGTGCAAGAGAGGTCGCTTTATCAAAGAGCGGTTTTGCCTCATCGTTTTTACCCTGTTCCTTCAGCACTAGGGCTTTGTAGAGAACTGGCTGAAAATCGTTGGCATTGGTTTTAGACGCGTCATCAAACGTGGTTAAAGCTTCGTCATAGCGTTTTTGAGACGCAAAAACTTTGCCGAGTAAGACTTGAACTGCAGTGGTATCTACACTATTCGGCTGAGTTTTATTGGCGGTTGGAGCTTGTTTGAGGGTGTCTTGTAACAGCCCGATCGCGGCTTCAGGACGTTTTTGTTTGATTAATAAGTCTGAAATTCCAGCGAGCGCATTCAGATCACCGGGTTTGGATTGCAAAATATTGCGGTAAGCTTGTGCGGCTCCTTCTGGATCGTTCAACTGCTGTTTTGCCTGAGCGAGCAGAACGGCATATTCAGTCTGATTCGGATTGAGTTTGACGAGTTTTTCGAGCGGGTCAATCACCCCTTTAACATCGTTGAGCTTGAGCCGCGCTTCTAAAAGCCCGCGCAGAGCAGTCGAGTTTTCGGGTTCACGCTTGAGAACTTCTTCGTAGCCTCTCGCTTGTGCTTCGATATCCGCTTTTTGATCTTGAGGAGTGGCGGCTTGAGAAGGGCTAGGATTTGGCTTATTGGCTTGTGAGTTACTGCTAATCGCAGAGGTAACCAGGGGTAACATCGTCACACCCAATAAGCCGACCGTTGCCACGATTAAGACAAGGTTCAGGAGCCAACGATTTTTGCGCGTTTCGGTCACGGGATTACCTCACAGTTCTTTGCAGAAGTCAACAGGCTAAATGGGATTAGCAGATTCAACGATAGCGCAAAGTTGTGAAATGGAGGCGGAAATGTGGGGAGTGGGGAGATAGGGGGTGAGGAGAGCAGTAGAGATCTCACATCATTTGCTTTTACCCTACTCCCTACTCTCTACTTAAACTAGGCTTGAGCAGGTCGCTGAGTTGCCACTGGCGTAGACGACGATCGCGGTTCTGCTGCAGGGTCAACTTCTTTCAGTTCGATGTGATTTAACAGCGTCGTGACGAATGCAAATAGGAGAAAGGGGAGCGATAAAACGAGAATTAAACCGACCGTTGCAAGTGCGTAGATAGGGCGACTTGCACCCATCATTGCCATTGCAGATGCCAAACTGAGAAAAATGACGATCAACCAAACAATAATCTGACCGTAGATGTCGCCAAACGAGAGCGTACAGACCATTCGGTAACGGTGCATGTTATTCATAATGCTCCAAACATCAGCAAGATTTGAGAGATTATCTAAACGTAACGCTGATCAACAGATGGAGTCGATTTCTCAAGAATATTGAAAGGATCTGTAATTTTCCCTCAAGGCAATGATCCGCAGTGGGGTAGAAAAGTTAATCATACCAAATTGAAAAAACAGAGTAACAAATGAGAGAATAGGTTCTGTCGGGTGGAGAAAAACAGCAATGGCAGGCGTGACTCGCATCAAAATTCAAGAAACAGTCGCAGAACTCGAAGCTCTGATTCAACAGCAATCGAATCCGAACCTAAAGGAGCGGTTGCAAGTGTTGTACTTGCTGAAGTTACCGAATGCTCTGAGCATTAGCGAGATTGCAAAAGTCGTCGGACGGAACCGTGGGAGTGTGCAACGCTGGTTGAAGCAGTACCGTAGCACTGGACTTGCCAGCTTGCTGGAGACCCGGCAAAGTCCAGGACGACCGCAAGTTATTCCGGCTTGGGCAGTCAAGAGCTTAAAGCAGCGCTTAGATGACCCTGAAACTGGCTTTGGAAGCTATACCCAAGTGCAGCAGTGGTTATCCGACAATTTGAACGTCCAAGCTGAGTATGCCACGGTGCATCATCTGGTGCGATATCGCTTGGGGGCAAAGTTGAAAGCCGCTCGTCCAGTTCATGCCAAGCAGAATCCCGAAGCCCTGGAGGCATTTAAGCAAACCTCAGCGATGACCTAATTCTGCTCAAGCAGTATGCGATGATCGCCAAACCGGAATTTAAGCGACTGCGCTACTTTGCTCAAGATGAAAGTCGGTTTGGCTTGAAAACGACCGTCGGACGGTTGATCACAAGCCTGGGAGTCAAACCGCTTGGCAGTTGGCAATGGCAGTTCAAAGCCTTCTGGATTTATGGAGCCGTGGAACCGACGACCGGAGAGCAGTTCTTCTTGCAATTTACGCATGTCGATAGTGACTGCTACCAGCTTTTTCTCGACCAGTTTTCTCAAGTCTATCCCGATAGTCTCAACATTCTCCAAGTGGATAACGGAGCCTTTCACAAAGCCAAAGACCTGATTCTTCCCGACAACATCATCTTGCTGTTTCAACCGCCGTATTGCCCGGAGTTAAATCCGATTGAGCGATTGTGGCAGCACTTGAAAAAGGATTTGCGTTGGGCATTGTTCAAAAATCTGACTCAGCTACAAACCAAGGTAGATGGACTGATTGCCGATTTAACGACTGAAACGGTTGCTTCTGTGACTGGTTTTAGCTTTATCGTAGATGCACTATCTGTCGCAGGAATTTTTTGATTTGGTATCAAATTGCGGCAGGCGGATCAGTTTGACGTGGCTGAGCGAGACAGTAAATAGTCGATCGCACTTAACATCTCAGCAGGTGGACAGGGTTTGATCATGTAGGCATCTGCGCCTTGTTTCATTCCCCAATAGCGATCGAAGTCTTCACCTTTGATCGAACAGATCATGACGGGAATATTCTGGCTGCGCGGATCGCTTTTGATCCAACGGCAAAGTTCATAGCCATTCATCCGTGGCATGACCACATCGGTAATGACTAAGTCGGGTGGATGTTTTTGAATGACGGATATGGCATCAACACCATCATTCGCAACGGCAACATCAAATCCTTGATGCCGCAATTCGGTAGAAATGAGTTCTCGCACAACCGCGCTATCGTCCACGACTAAAACCCAACTCATAGCGATTCCTTCCACTCAATCTGGTATCTAGCCTTATATTTGAATTATTCATCCAACTGTAGACCGCTTCCGAGAAAAATCTGTGAAGAGAGTGTGAAGGGGTTAAATAACCTGAGTCTCCAACGAAGGCGTAACAGCAGGAAACGGATTGTGAAACCGACGATGGAATTTCTAATCCCTCAATACCGCAAGAAGAACGTTGAGAGATTGACGCGTTTGTCGGCTAAAAATCTTTGCAGCAGAATCAACTATCCCAAGGAGAGAGGTGCAGAAACACTCTAATCTTATTTGACAGACGCTGTAATCTTAATTTACTATCTGGCGTTTTACCTGTTAGGTTTTTGATAGAGCATCTGAAGGTTCTTACCTTCATGAAAACCTCTGAATCTCATCTGGCTGCTGTAAGTGCTTTAGTTTTGGCTCTCTACGGATTCACTCAAAAGTAATACTCTGCAAACTAGGCGTAACGGTAGCTTTGTTCAATCGGCAGGAGAATGATTGAACAAAGCCAACATCACTAGAAATTCGGCAACTACGAATCTTGCTGATTGAGATTAGTCAGTTTGAAATTGTGGCAGATCAAGAGATGGCTGACCGTCTACTTACCCAGTACTTTCCAGGTAACCCTCAATGGCTTCTAACGTTCCCTCTTCTGATGATGATTCAACCTCGTCAACTTCAGCTTCTAGCGCGGCTCCAGTTGAATCTTTTGCGATCGCTGGCATTGCCGCCTCTGCTGGAGGGCTAGAAGCATTTACCAGCCTGCTCGAACATTTACCCACTGATACGGGCATGGCGTTTGTACTCATTCAACATTTATCTCCTGACTACGAAAGCTTGCTATCTGAGATTCTGGGTCGAGTCACGGAAATGCCTGTAACTCAGGCGCAAGACGGAATGAGCATTGAGCCAAACCGAGTCTACGTCATTCCGCCGAACACTCAGATGACCGTTGTAAATGGGCTGTTGCGGCTGGCTCCCCGGCAAAAGATCGCTGGAAAATATATGCCAGCAGATGTCTTTTTCGAGTCTTTAGCCGCCGATCGTGGCGATCGATCGATCGGCATTGTTTTGTCGGGCACTGATGGAGATGGCGCGTTAGGACTGAAAGCCATTAAAGTGGCGGGTGGGATCACCTTCGCTCAATGCGAATCAACCGCAAAGTTTGACAGTATGCCGAGTACCGCCATCGCCACTGGCAACGTCGATCTTGTTCTGCCGCCGGAAGAGATTGCTGAAGAACTAATCAGGCTTAGTTGTAGCCCCTTTTTGGTTCATCCAGAGCCGCTTCAGATAGTGAAAGCAGTACTCAAGCCGGGGGATGCGCTCAGCATCATTTTTGCCCTCCTGCGAACCGCGACCGACGTTGACTTTACCCTTTATAAGCCAACGACCCTCGATCGACGGATTCGCCGCCGGATGCTGTTGCATAAGCTAGAAACGCTGGAAGACTACGCTCAGTATCTGCAAGCGCATCCGAGTGAAGTGCAGGCGCTCTATGAAGAAATTTTGATTCACGTCACTGAGTTTTTTCGTGATCCCGAAGCCTTTGAACAATTAAAAACCCAGGTTTTCCCGACCATCAGTGAACACAAGTCAGCCAGCACCCCGATTCGGATTTGGGTAGCGGGCTGTTCTACGGGCGAAGAAGTGTATTCGATCGCGATGTGTTTGTTGGAGTATTTTAGCGATCGCGCCACCGTGCCGCCGATTCAAATCTTTGCCACCGATATTAGCAACGCGGCAATTAACAAAGCCCGATCGGGCTTTTATGAAGAAGCTCAGATGGAAGCCGTGTCCCCAGAGCGCCGCAGCCGATTTTTTGTCCCCTTAGCGAGTGGGGGCTATCAAATTAGCAGCGCCATCCGCGAACTGTGTGTCTTTGCTCGACATAATTTAGGCGGCGACCCGCCGTTTTCCAACCTCGATCTGATTAGCTGTCGCAACGTGCTGATTTATCTATCCGATCCGTTGCAGGAACACATCATGGCTCTGTTCCACTACAGCCTCAATCTAACTGGTTTCTTGATGCTGGGGACTTCAGAGAGCGTCAAAACTGCTTCAGACCTGTTTCGCCCAGTCCATGAACCTACCAAAATTTATGCCAAAAAGTTTAGCCTGGCCCGTCCTTTATTTTCATTTACCTCGAATGCTCGTTCTGTCATGAGTACCGAGCAGCCGTCACTGATTGAATCGATCACCAGTAACTTTGACCTTGCTAGAGATGTTGACCAACTGATCGCCAATCGCTATGCGCCCGTGTCAGTTGTGGTGGATGAACAGATGCACATCCTGCACGTGCGAGGAGACACTGACCCTTATCTGAGGCTACCGCCCGGTACAACAGATTTAAATCTGTTGCTAATGGCGAGAGAAGGATTGGCAATTCCGCTCCGCTCCGCAATGTATCAAGCGCAAACGCAAAGACTTTCTGTTCGACAAGAGCAAGTTCAGATTGATGAAGGCGATCGCTCTGACCTGCTCAATCTGGAAGTGATTCCGTTTCAGCCTGCGATCGCCACAAGTCCAGTTTATTTTCTGCTGATTTTTGAAGCGGTTTTGCCTGTACCGGATCAATTGAGTTGCGCGATCGCTCCCAACTCAGAAACCGGAATCGAAAATCTAGAGCGGGAAGTCATACAGCTCCGGCAGGCGCTTGCTGCCGCCACGCAACGTGAACTTTCGGCGCAAGCTCATCTGCAAGCGGCGATTCAGGAACACAACTATCTCAACCAAAACCTACGGGTAGCAAACGAAGAGATTGTGTCGAGCAACGAAGAACTCCGCAGCACCAATGAGGAACTCCAAACGGCAAAAGAGGAGATCCAAGCGACCAACGAAGAACTCTCTACCACAAACGATGAACTTCGCAGCCGCAACTTGCGGCAAAACCGGGACAATAGTGACCTGAACAATTTTGTGGAAAGCATCAGTGTGCCGGTCGTCATGCTGACCAATGAATTGAGGATTCGCCGCTTCACCCCCGCTGCCCAGCGACTTTTTAATGTCATTCCCACAGATATTGGACGACCATTTAGTGACCTCCGCACCGACTTTGACGCAGCGAATCTAGAGTCGATGACGCTGGAGGTGTTAGAAACGCTCAACACACAAGAACAAGAGCTTCAAACGCGATCGGGCTACTGGTATACCGTCCGAATTCGTCCTTATCGCACCACGGAGAACCAAATCGATGGTGTCACGATAGTGTTCATGGATATTGACTCGCTCAAACGTCATGCCACCACCCTGGAACTGGCTCGCAATTATGCCGAATCGATCGTTGAAACTGTGCAAATTCCATTAATAGTGCTGGATGCTGATCTACGGGTAAATACGGCGAATCGGTCTTTCTACGAACTGTTTCAGACTTCTGCGGCTGAAACCGTGCAACATTCTCTGCTTGAGCTAGGCCACGGGCAATGGAATCTCCCTCAACTGAGATCGCTGCTCGAAGATGTGCTGGTCAATGACATCCAGATTCAGAACTTTGAGCTTGAGCAGCAGTTTGAGCCAGTTGGGCAGAAAACATTATTGCTCAATGCTTGCCGACTGCTCAATGAAGCCGATACGCTCATGATTTTGCTAGCGATCGAAGACATTACCGAGCGGCAGCAGTTTGAAATTGAACGCACTCGGCTGCTCGCTCAAGAACGAGCGGCTCGTGAGGACGCAGAAGCCGCCAACCGCGCCAAAGATGAGTTTCTTTCCAACCTCTCGCACGAACTGCGTAACCCTCTGACTGCCCTACTGGGCTGGGCACAAATGCTGCTGACCCGCAGCCTCGATCAAGCAACCGTAACCCGCGCCTTAGAAGTGATTGAGCGCAGTGCCAAAGCGCAATCTCAACTGGTTGAAGATATTTTAGATACTTCTCGAATCGTTAGCGGGAAGCTCAAGCTCAACACTAAATTGATCGATCTGCGCTTCATCGTACAAGCTGCGATCGAAACGGTTCAGCTATCAGCCGAGGCAAAAACGATTCAAATTGTTGCAGACTTAAGTTCTGTGAGAATTATCGGTGATGGCGATCGCTTACGGCAAGTTGTCTGGAATCTGCTCTCAAATGCGATCAAATTCACCCCTGAGTCGGGACGCGTCGAAGTCACACTCACTTCGGTCGGCAATCATGCTCAAATTCAGGTGAAAGATACCGGACAAGGAATTTCGGCAGACCTCTTACCGCACATTTTCGAGCGATTTCGTCAAGCAGATTCCAGCATGACAAAAGCCAGTTCTGGTCTGGGGCTAGGGTTAGCTATCGTCAAACATTTGGTAGAACTGCATGGTGGAACAGTTGAAGCAGAGAGTTCAGGTGAAGGGCAAGGAACCACGATCACGATTGTGCTACCGATGCAAAACGTTCCCCAGGAGTCTACACCGTCGAGCAGTTTAGAGCCGACTGTCTTAGAAGTTAGCGCAAGTCATTTGAGTGAACCTGTCTGCTCGTTAGAGGGGTTACAGATTTTAGCGGTTGATGATCAAGCTGATACGCTTGAAATCCTTAAATTTATGCTAGAACCTTATGGAGCCGAAATGCAGACGGTAGACTCTGCTAGAGCAGCTTTAGCGGCTCTCAGCGAAAATCCCAGCCGATATGGTTTGCTGATTTGTGACATTGGAATGCCGGAGGAAGATGGTTACTGGTTGATTCAACATGTGCGATCGTTTAGCCCAGAAGCCGGAGGACAAATTCCAGCGATCGCGCTGACTGCCTATGCTGGCGAAGAAGAACGCCAACGGGCGATCAATGCTGGGTTTCAAATGCACATTGCAAAACCGATCGAACCCGCTCAATTAGCAGGGCTGATTGCAGAGTTGGTAAGACGAATTTAGGATTTTGGCAGCAAAGTTGTGATTTCTTCTACTTCAGGTTAAATCGGTTTTTTGCCGTTCAGGGCTGGAGTCCGGTTGATGGCGAGGGGTCGATCGAGATGTTTCGCTTGATATTGTCCTACGACATATTGATCGACGTGTTGGAAAATGACGATCGGGGCAGTGACGCGACACGTAAAAAACTCAATCGCAGCTCGACCTTCTGAAACTCGGACTTTGGGTGAAAAATCTTTCGGGGGTTCAGTTCGCCACTGCCAATTTGCAGAATCTGGGAGCGCATCGATCAAACGATGATGAACCCAATCTGCAACCTTTCCCATTTTCCCCAGTTCTCGCAGTTCGCGGCGTAAGAGTGAGGCAATGACAAACGATCGTGGGGAATGATCGCCGTCGATCGCTTCCATGAGATCTGCCAATGCGCCTTCAGGTTGAGGAGGATTGTCGCGTCCGCTGGCTGTGAGTAATGCTTTTTCCAGATGAGAAGTGGTACTACAGGACTCAGGTAGTGCCCAAGTTACGCCTGTCCCGTCTTCCCCTAGACGAAAGAGATAAGTCACTAAACGAAAATCGGGCTTGAGTTTGATGCTTGGAAGTGTCACGAGGACAGCACCAGGGTTTGTGGCGCTAATAAACCATCGCCCTTGATTATTCGGCATTTGCAGCGTTTCATCGAGTGAACTGCCGAAGTGAAATAAGCTGCCTAACTCCTCTAAGGAATCGGGTTTTGGAGGTTCATCCATGTTGTTGTAGAGATTGGGATGATTCTCAGATTCGGGTACAACCAAAGCAGATCTCAAATGTTGTCGAATTTTTTGGAGGACTTCGAGTGGAACTCTTTGGGTAGACATGGGTGAAAAGGGGCAGGAGAAGACTTCTATCGTTTCTATAAAGTGCCCCGAAGTCAGCTAGAAGTTTGTACGAGGAAATCGAGGAATCAGGGTGAGGAGATCGAGAAATCAGTAGTCAAGAAATCAGCGATCGTCACGCATTGCGGTACGAAGGAGTACAGTCTCATTTCTCCCCCGTTCTTCATAACCCTTCATAATAGAAGGAGCTTTTTCACGATGTCGAAACTATGCCGAGAGACTTGCGAGGATTTATCAAACAGATCGAAGAGCGCGGACAATTGCGTCGAATTAAGACGCTGGTTGATCCGAATCTAGAAATCGCTGAGATTGCAAATCGGATGTTGCAACACGGCGGACCGGGATTGCTGTTTGAGAATGTGAAAGGGTCAAACTATCCGGTTGCTGTCAATTTGATGGGAACTGTCGAGCGGGTTTGCTGGGCGATGAATATGGAGTCGCCGCTTGAGTTAGAAACGTTGGGGAAAAAGTTAGCGCTGTTGTATCAGCCACGTCCGCCGAAGAAATTTTCTCAAGCGATCGAACTTGGAAAAGTTCTATATGATGTCGTTCAAGCCAAACCTGCGCGGGACTTTTTCCCTCCTTGTCAGCAAATTGTGCTGAAAGAAGGTGAGTTTGATTTTAATCAAATGCCGTTTTTGCGCGTGTATCCGGGTGATGCAGGTAAAGTTGTCACGCTGGGATTGATGATTACGAAAGATCCTGAAACGAAAATTCCGAATGTTGGAGTTTATCGCTTACAGGTGCAATCGCAGAATACGATGACGGTGCAATGGCTTTCGGTGCGTGGCGCGACTCGACATTTAAGAAAAGCAGCAGAACGCGGTGAGAAATTAGAAGTTGCGATCGCGCTTGGTGTTGATCCTTTGATTATTTTGGCGGCAGCAACTCCTTTACCTGTCGATCTTTCAGAATGGCTGTTTGCCGGAATTTATGGCGGTACGGGCGTGCATTTAGCAAAATGCAAAACCGTTGATTTAGAAGTGCCAGCCGATTCGGAATTTGTGTTTGAAGGAACGATTACACCCGGAGACACGGGCGTGGATGGGCCTGCGGGTGATCATATGGGCTATTACGGCGGGGTGAATGAGAAAGCGCCCTTGCTCAGATTCAACTGTGTGACGCATCGCAAAGATCCAATTTACTTGACAACCTTTAGCGGTCGCCCCCCGAAAGAAGATGCCATGATGGCGATCGCGTTGAACCGCATCTATACGCCGATTCTGCGTCAGCAAGTCCCAGAGATCATTGATTTCTTCTTGCCGATGGAAGCGTTGAGCTATAAAGCAGCGGTTTTATCGATCGATAAAGCTTATCCAGGTCAAGCGAGACGTGCAGCCTTGGCATTTTGGAGTGCGTTGCCGCAGTTTACTTACACTAAGTTTGTGATTGTGGTCGATAAGGACATCAACATTCGCGATCCGAGAGCCGTAGTCTGGGCGATTACGTCTAAAGTCGATCCGGCGCGGGATGTGTTTATCTTGCCTGAGAATCCATTTGATTCATTGGACTTTGCGACGGAGAAACCAGGTTTGGGCAGTCGGATGGGAATTGATGCGACGACGAAGATTTTCCCAGAAACAGATCGACCCTGGGCAGACCCGCTGAAGTCTGATCCGGATGTCGCTGCAATGGTCGATCGACGTTGGGCGGAATATGGGCTTGCCGATTTGGAATTGGGTGAGGTTGATCCGAATCTGTTTGGCTACCAAATCGAGAAGTAGAGGAAGACGGCGCAGAGACCGAGCATACCGAGCAGTGAGAATGCGATCGCTCTAGATTTAGCAAGTGTGCAAATCAGCGCGCCCCAAATCAAAAGCGCGATCGCACTGATCAATCGACCTGCAAGTTCTGAGGAACTTTGCCCCAGTTTGACTTGAACTTGATGCAGACCTGCTGGAACTTTGACTTGGAGTAATCCGGTGCGTTCAGCAGGTTGAACATCGAGCTTTTTTGAGTCTGTGTAGGCGAACCAGCCAGGATAGTAGAACTGTCTCAAAGTGATCCAAGATTCGGTTTGAGTCTTGGATTGAAATACAAGCTCTCGCGGTTTCCATTGACGAATCGTGCTCTCGTTCTGAGGCAGTTTTGCTAGATTCGCGATCGCTTCATTGGTAAAAAATTCTGGCGCAACCCATTTTGGGCGGTATTCAAGTGCGGTTTCTTTGTGGATTTGAATGGCTCGAATAACTTGAGGATCATCAATTGGCTTGAGTCGAAGCTTCATTGCACCTATGTTCGTGAGCAGCAACCCCGTTGTTAATAGAACTCCTATCGTCATACTGACTTTTCGCAGGTGCAGAGGTCGGAGGCTTTGGAAAATCTTGGCTTTGGCGAGTGCGATCGCAATTAATGCTGTCACTGATACAAGTAGAACGGCATTGAATCGCCAGGGGAATTGGATTCGCTGAAGTGCAGGTAAAATTGCCCAAATCGGCTGGCTAATCGGAGTCGTCATCAAAAAGGAGACAATCGAGACTCCGAACCAAAATCGGCTTTCTCGTTGCTTTGCTGTCACGGTAAAGGCACAAGTCGCGATCGCAATCATGCCGACTGCTATTCCTTCTAAGTACATCCAAAAATAGGGATTGTGATAAGGCAAGAACTTTCGAGAAAAGAGGAAATTATTACTGTAGAGATAGCCTCCCTCTCGAATTGCATTCATTGAGATTGCATCTTGCGTCATCAGGGCTGGAAGTAAGTAAATTGCAGAAAGAGCAATTGCAAGCGTTAAAGAGATCGCAACTTTCCAGAATGCTTTGACTTGATTGATCAAAACATACGCGATCGACACGGGAGCAAACATCACGAGCGTCGGCAAGTGCGTCATGATGAGTAGCGCATAACTCACTGAAAGACCTGCGATCGCAGATTTGGATTGATGAATAAGTTTATGAGTAAAGTAAAGAATCAAAGGTAACCAAACGAGTGCCCAGTATTCTGCAAAAGCAAACCGCCAATAGAGATTTACGCCCAAATGATAAGGCAGTGCCATATACAGTAACGAACCGATTAAGGCAGTTCTGCGATTTGTAATTTGCTGCAACCACAGATAGACCGTGAATCCAGACGCAATCATAGCAAGCACAATCGAACTGCTCAATTGTCCCCACTGTCTCGCTTCTGCTGAGAAAAAATTAGAAAATAAGCTAGTAAAGTAAAACGGAGCAGGGGCGTAAAAGAAAAATGCGGGACTGCCTAACCCTGCATTCATATTCTGGAGCCATCTGGGATAGCGATCGCCATTCCAAAACTGTTCAGAAAATTGCTCTGTCCAGCGTAAATGAAATTGTAAGTCCATTGCATCGAACACTCCATGCCAAATGGCAGGGAGGAGGATCAGAACTGCGATCGCGCTAAGGATTACGGAATTAGATAGATGTGTGAATCTTGGCATAGGCTAAACAGAGCATTTTGCCGTTATTACACACGAAAACAGATGCTTTTGATCTCTAGCTAGAGAGGTAGGTGATCGCACTGTTTGCTGCCTAGACTGAGAAATTAAGTGAGCGAATGACTTGCTTAATTTGTTGAGATATGGAGGTTTAGCGATGACTTTGACATTCAAGCGGGCGATTACTCCTGGAGTTCTTGCTGCGAGTTTAGTCAGTGCAACTCTGCTGCCGATCAAACCTGCTGCCGCCGATCAAAACATCTGGCGGGACATTGGAATTGGGGCAGGAGTTGGAGCTGCATCTAGCGCAATCACGCGACATAAGGTCGTTCCGAATATTATCAACGGAGCTGCAGCCGGAGCAGCGGTCAATCAATCGCGAGATTTAACCACGAAGAAAGGTCAGCGTCCTGACTTTCTCAGAGATGCTGCTGTGGGTGCAGGAACGGGTGCAGCAGTTGGCTCCGTGACAAATCGCCGTCATGCAGTGCGGAATACTGCGAATGGAGCTGCAGTAGGAGCGGTGATTAATATTCTGACTCCGAAGCCCCGCCGTTAGGAATGGGAGGGGGGATATAGCACTCTTTAGAGAAATGCTATATCCCCCATTCCCCTATTAATTCAGAGAACATTTTCGGTGCGATCGACAACCTGAGTTTTACTCTGCCTTAACCTCAATCTGGTAGATTCCTCCTGATGCGAGTCATGATTGGAGTTCTACCTGATGAAACGCCGGAATTTGTTGCTTTTTCTGAGTGCAGCGGCGGGAACTGCTGCGATCGCGAGTCTTGCAAAGAATCATCAGAAGTTTTCAATCCCTTTTCAGTCTTCTGGCTCGGCAACTATCAGCTTCAAATCGGTTCAAGGTCCAATGCCGCTTTTGACAGATGCAATTGCCTCAGATCAGAGCATTTCGGCATTGGCTCAGTACGAAATTCAAGACGATCTGGTCTTACCTGAAGGCTTTACCTATGATGTGATTGGAGCCTGGGGCGATAAGATTGGAGACTCACGGTTTGGGTATAACAATGACTATCTTTCATTTGTTGAAACGGCTGCAAATGAAGGCTATCTCACCATTAATTTTGAATATATTAGTGCAATTCCTTGGTTGCAGAGCTACTCGAAAGTCCTGGGTAAAAAGCTGTCTGTCGAAGCGGCTCAGACAGAATTGAAAAAGAACGGCGATCGCGGATTGAATGCGTTTGCCTTGGTTGAGAAGAATCCGCTCAAGACTCAGATCGCAACCATCTGCAAAGAAGCCTTGATTGATCAAGGGATGGGTGTGATTTCGATTCGCAAAAATGCAGAAGGCAAGTGGGAACGAACTTTTTCGCCCAACGATCGACGAATTACCGGAATTTCTGGTTTAGAAGATGGACGCTATCTCAAATGTACGGGAGCCGCAAAAGCCGTCTTTGAGAAGAAATCGGGTAAAGGATATTTGGACAAATTAGGCGATCGTATAATTGGAACGTTTGCAAACTGTGCAGGAGGGACAACGCCTTGGGGAACTGTCCTCAGCGCAGAAGAGAATATTCAAACCCAAGTTCCTGATCCGGTGTATGCAGATGGCACTTCTTTTCCGCCCGATCGCGTGACGTTCAGAATCGACGATGAAGAAGTGTCTGGGCAGGGAAACGTCTTTGGGCTAGCAGGTAATAAGTACGGCTGGATTGTTGAAGTAGATCCTGCGAATCCCAAAGATTTCGGCACAAAGCACACTTGGTTAGGGCGTTATCGACATGAAGCAGTTGGAGTCAGAGCGGAAGCTGGTAAGCCGCTAGCATTTTATTCAGGCTGCGATCGACGAGGTGGACATATTTATAAATTTGTCAGCCGTGAGCAGATTAATGATCCGAAAGATAAAGCAAATTCTCGGTTACTAGCTGACGGAATGCTTTATGCTGCAAAGTTCAATGAGAATGGCACAGGAGAATGGATTGCGCTCAAAGCAGATACCCCTGTGAATCCTGACGATCCAAGTACGATCGTGGGTGGAATGATCAATCTCCCCAATCGTCCGGCAGGCGGCTTCTCGCCATTTCGCAAGCAAGCAGAGATTGTGAAATACAAACAAAAATTCAAAACCTTGGGCGATCTCTATGAAGGCAATCCAACCGAAAAACAAGGTGCGATTTTGATTGATGCTCACTATGCTGCGAATGCTTGTGGTGCAACCTGCACAGCCCGCCCTGAAGATACAGAAATTGCACCCGATGGTTCACTCTACATTGCGTTTACTTCTGGCTCACCCGATAGTCGCGATGGTGGTCCTGATCAGCGCATTTTCAAAGGGTTGAATGGCGAAGTGCCTTATGAGCATGGATTTGTGATGCACTTAACTGAGGAAGGTAATGATCCGGCTGCAATGACATTTCAGTGGAAAATGCTAGCCCTCGGAGGTGAACCAACCGCAGGTGGTGCGGGCTTCTCGAATCCGGATAACTTAATGATTGACCCTGATGGGCATGTTTGGATTGTGACGGATATGTCGTCTGACAAGCTCAATAAAGCAGTGCCAAAACGGGTTGGTAAAAACGGAGTTCCAATCAGCCAGTCGAATTTGCGCGGATTGTTTGGCAATAATAGTCTGTGGTTTGTTCCAACTTCGGGCGAGAATGCTGGCGAAGCGTATTTGTTTGCGATGGCTCCGATGGAGGCAGAACTTACAGGACCATTTATGAGTCGCGATCGCCAATCTCTCTTTTTAGCAGTTCAGCATCCTGGCGAATTTAAAGGGATTCGCCAGGGGATGAAATCTGAGGCTCGGCAATTTGCGATGAAAACACCGGATGGGAAAGATTTTACCCAAATCCGTCAAGTGCCGCTTGGATCTAATTTTCCGAGTAAAAAAGCGGATGCGCCACCTCGTCCTTGTGTCGTGGTGGTGTCGAGAGATGCAGGAAAAGCGATCGCAGGTTACGCTACAGATACAACGATCGTCTAAGACACGCGATACGGTTCGACTTCGCTTCACTTATGGCAACAGAGCCAAAGCAGAGTGAGCAAAGTCGAACCTTGAGTTTTAGAATCGCAGACCGACTCCACCTTGCAGGGTTGCGGCTGTGCCCCCATTCTTATAGCCATCAAACGCAATCACCGCATTGCCAAATACGACAACATTGCTGTTGGGTAATGCATAATCAATCCCTGGCTGAATCGCAAAACTGGTGCGATTTCCCAACACCGTATCTCCGCCGAGCGGAATCGAAGCCCCTGCTCCGATATAAATATCAGTCTGCCAATTCAGTGGGTAATCGTAAGAAACGGTGGGTACGATCGCGGTTCCACTGCCAATAAACGCTTGGGCGCGCAATGATATGGGTGCTCTGAGAAACTTGTAGCGTCCAGCCACAACCGCTGAAACGCGACTTCCATCTCCATCTCCGCTCGACAATCCAAATGCTGGTCCCACACCGACATAGCTACCATATGCGGCTTGCGCAGAAGCAGGCGCTTGAATTGCACAAATTCCGATGAGCGCTGCTCCACAAATACCAAGTTTTTTATCGAATCGTCCAAACAAACCTGTTAAAAATTCCATTGCTCGACTCCTCATGACCAGGAACAGCGACGCACCAAAATGCGATCGAATTATTTTTCATCATACCGAAGAATGCCCGATTCTCAAGCCCTACGCACTTAGTTTTGATCAGAACTTTGATCAGAAATAAAAGACTTTGGCGGAAACTTTTAGAATAGGGAAAGCTCCATTTATTCTGATTCGTTATGTCTGATTCTGCACTGGGCGATCGCTATTCTAATTTGATTGAACAAATTATTCAGCAAACGCTGAAGGGGAATATTCGATCCAAAGAACAGGTTTATCAAATGCTGGTGCAAGAGATTGAACCGGATAGCGGTGAAGTGTTTGATGCCAAATTTCGCGATCGCATGGTGCAGACTCAAACCACAGCGAATGATAAAAGTGATGAGTTAAAACAGGCGAAAGCGATGCGAGCGATGCGGGCATTGCAGACGATTGAAGGAGAATGGAAACGCTGGCAATCGGATAATCAAAATAGAAGTGCGATCGCAACTTCTGTGCGGCAACTCAATCAGGCAGATAAACGCGATCGCATTCTGATTTTTCTGACGTTAAGCGATCCAAATCATCCTGAAAGCCTCAATTCTGATCAACTCAAGCAAGTTGCGCTGACTCTCAAGCAGCAACCGATTTCTGATGCAGAAACTCAGCAAGAACTCTCGCAACTTAGTGATGGAATTCTGCGAGGATTCAAATCTTGGGAGGTTTTGCAGCCTCATTTAATTAGCTGGATTTATAACCCGGAGCAATTAGGATTTGGAGGAACATCGAGAGGAGTCAGACCCTGGGAATTGTGGGCAGGGCAAGCGATCGGGGATTTGCCAAAGTCGTTTTTTGCGGCTCTTGATCAAGAACAATCCGCAGGAGAATGGGCAGAATCGCAGACTGAAGTTGCATTATCAGATTGGATTGAATTTCTGATCGTTGTGCAAACGTTACAACGAGGATTAGTCAGTTGGGCGGAAAATCAAAGCTATAGTTCCAAAGCAGGAACGTCAATGTCGGTTTCGATTTTTCTCACATTTGCGTTGATTTGGTCGGAGCTAGCAGGAGGATTTTCTCGATCGACGGGTTTGAATTCGATCAATCGCGAACGTTTTTCAGAAGCCTCGTTTCGAGTCACGTTGCAGATTCTCCGAGTTTTTGCCCAACGGAAATACTTCCCCTTATATGGAACGATTTATACGTCTTTTACTGGAACTTACTTCCGCGAGGCAATGAACTATCTGAGTGAGCCTTTGAAGCGAGTGAAAGGAACCCAGGAAAAGGCGCGAATTCTGACGCTGATTGGATCGACACAGCGCATCATTGGCGCATTAGAGGTTGCAAAAGAGCTACATACACAGGCAAAGGAGATTGCTCAAGACGCGGGTGACAGGCGTTGTGAGATTGCGAATTTCAATCATTTAAGCCGCATTAGTATCATCGAGAAGAACTATGCAGAAGCAATTAGTACCAGTCAAAGAGCTTTAATTCTCAGTCGGCAATCGGGCGATCGTATGGGGGAAGCAAATGCGCTGGCTAACTTGGGCTATGCTGAGGTCTTTCAAGCTCAATTACTCGAATCTGATCCGGATGCTTATGAATTAGCGATCGGCTATTTAGAACAAGGCTTAGCGCTGTCTGAAAAACTCGGAGATTTGCAGAGCCAAGCTTTATGTGCGATTAGCTTAGGCAGTGCTTACGTGACGTTGAATGACGCTGAACAAGCTTTGAAGTACCTCGAACAAGGCAGCTATGCGGCAGGAGAGTCAGGAGATCGCTATTTACATGCACTCTGTTTAGCGTATGTGGGTGAGGTATTTTATCAGCGTCAAGATGCAGAAAAAGCAATTGTGGCTTCGGCAATGGCGATGTACAAACTTGAACAGATGGGTTCAACCGATTGGCGCACCTCGGCTGGATTGCTCACGATTTTGCAAGGACAATTAGGCGATCGCTTCGAGCAGATTTTGCAAAGTCAGCGATCGAGTTTGATCGCAGAAATTGGAGTCGATGGATTTGACTATTTGAGAGAATTACTCGATCGATATCGCCAAGCTTAAGATTTCACGGTGAACTCAAGGTTTTTCATCATCAATGCTTTTCTATCGGCGTAGATTCAATCTTGCGCTCATCAGAGTTGCTTAAAATCAAATGAACTAATTGATCTACGACTCGATCGCGGGAGAGTTGCATCAATTCTTCTCCGTAAAGCATTTTTTGCAAGATCACCCAAGAGACCATTGAGCCGAAGAAGATCTGAGCGATCGCTTCTGGGTCATGCAACTTGAGTTCTTTGCGCGATCGCAAATATTCACACAGCATTGATTTTCCACGCTGCACAACTGCTTGTGTATAGAGTCGTGCTAATTCTGGAAATCGCTCTGATTCGCCAATCACAATTCTCAGGAGCGGAATATAGTTGCCGCGATCGACCACATCATTGAAGAAAATTTCTGCCAATCGTCGGAGTAATTGTTCAGGCTCAACCTTTTGATGATCTAGCTCAAATAGAGTGGTAAAGCGAATAATCGTCGCTTGCTCGATCAGTGAGCGAAACAATCCCTCTTTGTCTTGGAAGTAACTATAAATTGTTTGTTTAGAAACCCCTGCCTCTGCTGCAACACGATCCATACTCGTTCCAGCATAGCCGGATGTGAGAAAGGCGGTCATTGCACCTTTGAGAATTTGCTCTCGTTTAACCACTTGACGATCCGGGGAAAGTTTCGGCATTTGGTGAACTTTTCCAAAGAAAACATTGTTTAATCATACTAGACGGTCTAGTATGATTTGTATTCTGCAACCAGACTTCACAATATGGCTCACACTCTTCCACAGCCTGCAGATCACGTTCCAGATGCGCCGTCTCAGAAGCCATCTCAGAAATCGAAGCGAGTCTTGATCATTCCTGCGGTTTTCGCGATCGTCGGAATTGGATTTGCTACTTGGCACTTCTTGCCAAAGCCAGAAGCCACGACCTTACCGCTTAGCGGACGCATCGAAGCCGATGAGACCGATATCGGTGCGAAAACAGCCGGGCGAATTAGTGCAATCAATTTTCGCGAAGGAGATGAGGTGCAGAAAGATCAAGTTGTCGCGCAATTGATCGATGAGGAAGTGAATGAGCAATTGCGGGCAGCAGAAGCACAGGTCGCAGCAGCACGGCAAGAAGAACAGCAGGCGCGATTAGAGATTACAGTCGCAGAGAGTCGGATTCAAGAAGCACAGTTGAATGTGCAACAATCGCAAGGGGATTCGCGGGGACGAATTGATCAAGCGACTTCTAATGTCTCGGCAGCAAAGGCACAGTTAGCACAGTCAGAAGCTCAAGTAAAGCAGGCAGAAGCTCAAGTGAAAGAAGCACGATCGCGAGCCAAGCTAGCAGCATCCGATCGCGATCGCTATGCGCGGTTAGTGACTCAAGGCGCTGTGAATCGGCAGCAGTTTGATCAAGCTCAGATGAATTTTGAGACGGCTCAGGCAGGAGTAGAAACGGCGATCGCCACTTTACAAGCGCGAGAAGAAGCGGTGAATGCAGCGCGAGATCAGTTGAATGCGGCGCAGGGTGGATTAACCCAGACTGAAACGACCGAATTGAATCCGGAGATTCGCGGGGCACAACTGGCTGGATTACAACAGCAACGACAGCAAGCTCAAGCAAAACTCGCTGCCGCACAGGCAAAAGTGAAAAATGCGTTAGCCAATCAGCAACAGATTCAGAAACGCTTAGATTCTTTCGTTGTGAAAAGTCCGATTCGTGGTGTGGTTACGGCTCGACCTGTTGAACCTGGAGCAGTGGTGGCAACGGGCAAGACATTGTTAACGGTGGTTGATTTGAACACAGTTTACTTACGAGGATATATCCCTGGAAGTAGTATTGGCAAAATTCGTGTAGGTCAGCGCGCTCAAGTATTTTTAGATTCTGCTCCGAAAGAGCCGCTCAGTGCGAGAGTCGCTGCGATCGATCCGAAAGCTTCGTTTACGCCAGAAAATATCTACTTTCGAGACGATCGAGTTAAACAAGTTTTTGGAGTAAAAATTGCGATCGACGATCCAGCCGGATTTGCCAAGCCTGGAATGCCTGCGGACGGGGAAATTTTACTCAAGGAGTAGAGCTATGACTGCGATCGTATCTGCTCCTCTTTCTCAGCGCGTTGCTGATCCGATTGTTCAAGTGCAGCACTTGCAGAAACAATATGGTCGCGTGACGGCAGTTCGCGGGATTGATTTTAGTGTTGCTTCAGGTGAACTGTTTGGTTTGATTGGGCCGGATGGAGCCGGGAAAACGACGACCTTTCATGTTCTGGGAGGGGTGATGGAAGCAACGGCTGGCAATGTTCAAGTGTTGGGACGATTGCCGAGAGAGGCAAGATTGCAGATCGGCTATCTCACTCAGCAGTTTTCGTTGTACTTGGATCTCAGCATTGATGAAAATCTGCGCTACATGGCTGGATTGCGAGAAGTTCCAGATCATCTTTTTCAACAGCGGCGAGAGAAGTATCTGCGATTGATGAGCTTAGATCAATTTAGCGATCGCTTAGCTGGACAACTCTCAGGCGGAATGAAGCAAAAACTCGCACTCTGTTCTGCTTTAATTTCTCAGCCTCAAGTGCTTTTGCTCGATGAACCGACAACGGGTGTCGATCCCGTATCACGTCGTGAATTCTGGGATGTGCTTGCTACTTTAGCAGCCGAAGGAGTGACGATCATCGTAGCAACACCTTATTTAGATGAAGCAGAACGCTGCAATCGAGTTGCATTGATGTATGACGGAATGATTCAGCACATTGGCACTCCGGCTGAATTGAGACAAAGTTTAGGCTTGCATCGACTGGAAGTGCATACCCCGCAGCTTGCAGTCGCCGAACAGATGTTGAGCAATCATAGCGAGATTGCAGATGTGCAAACTTTTGGCGATCGCTTAGATGTGTTAGTCGTCGATGAAAAAGTGGGAGAGCAAGCCATTCGAGAGCAATTTCGCGATCGACAGCTAGAACTCTCCTCACTCCAGATTACAGAACCCACGTTAGAAAATGTTTTCGTCACTCAACTGCGGCAGCAAGGTTTAGCTCCGAAGATTTTAGAATTTCCGCGTGCTCGATCGGGTCGAAAATCTCCAGAAGAGATTGCAATCTATGCGCATAATCTCAATCGAGTCTTCGGCACATTCCAAGCAGTTAGGAATGCGAATATTGAAGTTCGCTACGGTGAGATTTTCGGATTACTTGGTGCGAATGGAGCTGGAAAAACCACCACGATCAAAATGCTGTGTGGATTGCTGCCGTCTAGCTCAGGTGAGATTGCCCTTGGTGGAGAACGGGGAAATCTTCGCAGTCGCGATTTGAGAAAGCGCATTGGCTATATGAGCCAGAAATTTACGCTATATGATGATTTGTCGATCGTTCAAAATCTAGAGTTTTACAGTGGTGTGTATGGCGTGCCGCGTCAACACAGACGCGAGAAGATCGACTGGGTACTTGCAACCTGCGGACTCGAAGGACAGGAAGATATGGTCACGGGACAATTGCCGGGGGGATGGAAGCAACGGGTTGCTTTTGGCGCATCTGTGATGCATGAGCCTGATATTTTATTCTTGGATGAGCCGACATCTGGTGTTGATCCGCTCGCAAGACGGCAATTCTGGCGATTGATTAATGATTTTGCCCGAAATGGTGCTGCGATCTTGGTTACTACTCACTATCTGGAAGAAGCAGAACAATGCAATCGAATGAGCTTTATGGTGGCAGGCGAAACGGTACTAGAAGGCTCACCGAGTCAGATTAAAGCAGCGCAACCTGGACAACTGATCGAAGTCGTTGTTCCTCACGCTCAAATTGCTTCCAACTTACTCAAGCAACAGATGGAAAGTTGGCGTGTTTCAATTTTTGCCGATCGCTTACATGTGGTGATTGATCATCCCGAAGAGATTGAAGAACTGCGATCGCGGCTCATCGCTGCAAATTTATCTCCTATTTCCCTACTTCCCATTCCCTACTCCCTCGAAGATGCCTTTATCGGGGTTGTCCAGCGCGCTCAGGCAAAGCTATGAAACGTATTCTCACTCAAGCTCAGAAAGAACTGGCTCAATTTAGACGCGATCGCTTAACTCTAGCACTGGCGTTTATTTTGCCATTGATGACCTTATTCATTTTTGGATTTGCAATTCGATTGGAGGCAAAGAATATTGCGTTGATTGTGCAGGACTTCGATCGCACTCATCTCAGTCAAACTTATACAGAAAGGCTGTATGTGACGAATCAATTTGTTCCGGTGCAATGGAGCGGGCTTGATCCATTACGAGATGGCATCGAACGCGGGATTGCTCAAGCTGCTGTGATCATTCCGCCTAAGTTTAGTGCAGATGTGGAGGCAGGTCGATCGACAAATGTGCAAGTGCTGATTGATGGAACTGATGTGAACAATGCGCGGGTGATCAAGAATAGTCTTCAAGCCTTCACAAATGCGTTTATTCAGGATGAAGGTTTACTACGATCGTCTCCTAAATTAGTCGCAAAAATTCGATTGTGGTTTAATCCTGGGCGGCAAGAATCTCTGTATATTGTTCCTGGAGTGTTTGGGGTGATTTTGGCAGTTTATCCGAGTTTACTTGCAGCGCTAGCAATGGCGAGAGAGAAAGAGCAAGGGACGATTCTACAAACTTACGCCTCTAATATTAGTGCGGCTGAATTACTTTTAGGAAAATGTTTGGCTTATTTTTTAATTGCGATCGGACAAGCGATCGTGGTGATAGGAATTGGAGCAGCGATTTGGCAGTTGAGGTTTGTCGGCGATCCGAGTCCGTTTCTGTTTGGAGGAGCATTGTTTCTGCTAGCAAGCGTGATGTTTGGATTGTTAATTGGAGTGAGAACTGGAAATCGATCTGTTGCTGTGCAAGCGGTCGCAACGGCTGGATTTTTACTTGCGCTGTTGTTATCCGGCTTTATCTATCCACTCAGCAACATTCCATTTCCGTTATCGCTAGTTTCGAGTGTCGTTCCAGCTCGATACTTTATCGAACTATCACGGGATGCGTTTGTGAGAGGAGCAGGATGGACTGGAGTGTGGGCGGCTCCGGTTTGTTTAGCTGCGATCGCGTTTGTATTGTTCAATATCGCTCGTCGAATCCTAGGTCGAATGCAGCTACCCGGATAGCTTGCAGTTGAAGAACAAAAGAATGCTCCTATTCCCCCACTCCCCCATTCCAATTTATTGGAGATCAACCCATGCCTATCCTTCGTCATTTCCTAGCCAGTCGATTTTTTGTCCTAGCACTCAAGGAAATTCGGCAGATTCTCCGCAACAAACAATTGATCTTTTTGCTTGTCTTTCCGCCAACAGTACAGCTTTTGATTTTCGGATTTGCTCTGAGTCCGAATGTGCAGCATCTGAAGCTTGGAGTCGTAGACTATGCGAACACGACGCTGAGTCGAGAATTGACGGCAACAATGACGGTCAATCGGGTCTTTGACGTTAAATCGAGTCCGATCGATGAGCGCACATTAGGTCAGCAAGTTCAAAAAGGCGAGATTACAGCGGGATTAGTCATTCCAAGCGATTTTAATCGATCGCTCAAAGGCGATCGACCTGCGGAAGTGCAAGTTCTCATTGATGCAGTCGATGCGAATACAGCAGGGATTGCTAGTGGCTATGCGTCTCAGATTATTCGACAATTTGGGCGGCAATTTTCTCCTGATACGGTTCCTCCAATTCAAACCGAAGCTGCAATCCTCTACAATCCGGGATTAGTTTCAAGCTGGTTTATCGTTCCAGGTGTGATTGGGCTGGTGCTTAATCTGGGTAGCTCTTTAGTCTCAACATCAGCGGTCGTGCGAGAGAAAGATACGGGGACTTTAGAGCAGCTACTTATGACTCCTGCGGCAGATTGGGAGATTATCTTAGCGAAAGTTGTACCCTTGTTCTTTTTACTATTAGGTGAAGTGATGTTGGCACTTTCGGTAGCTTACTTTATCTTTCATGTACCGTTTCGCGGGAATTTGTTGTTGTTTCTATTTTTTTCTGGGCTGTATGCTTGTGTTGGAATTGGAATAGGCTTTTTACTAGCAACGATTTCGCGATCGCAGCAGCAAGCAATTTTGACTTCGTTTTTTATCAATCTTCCGTTGATTCAGCTTTCAGGAGCGATCGCGCCTGTAGAAAGTATGCCGAAGTTTTTTCAAATCCTGTCGCTTGCGAATCCACTGCGACATTACATTAAAATCGCGCGAGGCGTTTTACTAAAAGGCAATGGATTAGATGTGCTGTATCCAGAGGCGATCGTGCTGTTTGTATTTGCGATCGCGTTTCTGTTGATTAGTACAAATCGATTTCGCAGTCAGTTGAATTAGACTCCTGCATAAGGCGTTAATGCGAAAGTTTTTGTCTGATCGGTTAGTAAAACGCGATCGCATAAATGAAACAATTCCGTCTCAGTTTGAGTCTGGCGCATCGACTTCAAAAAATTCCCTTCAGCATCAATACTCAGCGCAACATAGTTCAAAAACATCTTGAGATAGCCAAGTCTTGCACGCTCTGGAACATTTGCTGCTGTTGGAGTTTTCCATAATCGATCGATATACTGACGCACTTCAGCTAAAGGGACAGGAGTAATCTTCTCACCTTGTAACCCTTGTCGAATTTGCTCAAAAATCCAAGGATTTCCAATCGCCCAACGCCCAACCATTACGCCTGCTGCACCTGTTTTAGCCAGAACGTCGATCGCCGATTTCGCCGAATGAACATTGCCATTTGCTAGCACAGGACAATTCACCCATCGAACTGCTTCAGCAATCAAATCGTATTTCACAGTCCCGTGATACATATCTTTAACAGTTCGACCATGCAAGCTGAGTAGATCAACGTTGTGGCGATTGATCAAGTCTAAAATTTTGTAGAAATTATCTGTATTGTCAAACCCAACTCTCATCTTGACGGTAAACGGTCGATCGGTCACGGTTTGTCGGAGTGCGCCTAAAATTTGATCGACTTTTTCAGGTTCTCGCAGCAATCCGCCACCCACATTCTTTTTGTAGATTCTGGGTGCTGGACAGCCCATATTCAAATCGATTCCAGCACATTCATAGCGACACAGTTCTTTTGCAGTTCTGACTAAATCTGGAATGCTTTCCCCAATCATCTGCGCAAAAACTGGGCGACCTGTATCATTCTCAGTAATCGCTTCGAGAATGGTGCGATCGAGTCTCGATGTATCATTCACCCGAAAATACTCAGTGAAGAAATAATCCGGGCTACCGTACTGAGCGATAACTTTCATAAACCAGAGATTCGTCACATCCTGCATCGGTGCAAGAGCAGTGAGCGGTAAATCTGGATGCGACGATTGAGGGAGCATAGAGAAAAGCGCGATCGCTCGGATTGAACTCGCTCACTCTATCAAAAAACAGGGTTCAATAAGGGAATGGGTTGCCTATTTTAGATAGCTTTTAAGCTGAGTGCGCACCTCAAAGAAATCTTCCCAAGCTAGATAAGGCTTTTTCTGCTCTTCTAAATATTGAGTCAGCGGTGGACGTGCAAACACGAGAGAAGCTGCCATTGCGAGATTCCAATCTGTCACCGAATCTCCGATCGCAATTGTCTCATCTGCCCCATAAGTTGCCATAATCTCAGCTTTTGCAACAATTTCAGTGCCACTCTCATAAGGCGAATTCAATTGCAAGTAATCATCTGTCGTATCAATATCCATTGCATGAATTGCCACAATGCGATCGAGAAACGGTTCGAGTACAGCCTCCACCATGCCTCGAAATCCACCCGAAATCACGATAAATGGAATCGATTCTTGCTCTAGGAAATCTAGTAACTCAACAAAACCAGGTCGAATCGCTTTTGGGCGCGTGAACTCAATAATATCCGAGTAACTCGAAGAAGGAATCGCTTCCACCATCTGCCGCACACCCTGCCGAAGCGTGACTCGCTTTGAGTAGATTTCAGGCAGCACTTGAGCCGCAGCTTCAGGTGCAAATCGTTTCAACATTGCCACAAATGTTTCTTCGACTGTAATCGTGCCATCGAAATCACAAAAAACCATTCGCTTCACTGAAAACCCTCAACCCATCGCAGTTTGCCTTGTCAATTGTAACTGCTGAATGAGAGCGACAGTCTGCTGATAGGCGATCGTATGTCCGTGTTGCTCAAACAGAGAAGCTGCATTCTTCAAGTCTGAAAGTGCGCTTGCTGCTCGACCCTTCTGAGCGTGAGCAATTCCTCGCTCTAAATATGCGCTTGCATGATCCGGTTGAAGTGCGATCGCAGTTGTAAAATCGGCGATCGCCGCTACAAAATTCCCTTGCCAGCGATACAGACAGCCGCGATTGTAGTAAGCTCGCTCATCCTGTGTGTTCAAATCAATCGCTTGACTAAAATCTGAGATTGCCTTTGGCATCTGCTGCAATGCAAAATAAGCTAAACCGCGATCGGTATAAATTTCAGCGATCGTGGATTGATCTTCTGGCTGTTGAGCGAGTGCTCGATCGTAATCAATTAAAGCCTGCCAGTACTGTTGCATTGCGACTTTTGCCAATCCGCGATTAAAGTAAGCGCGAACATCAGCATGAGTGCGTAACAGAGTGCTATTATCCGCGATCGCAGCTTGATAATTGCCCATGCGATAGTAAGCCAGTCCACGATTGAGCAGAACTTCGGATTGATTAGGCTGCTGATTCAACGAAGCTGTACAATCCGCGATCGCCTCTGAATAATGGGCTAATTCAAGCTGAGCAAGACAGCGATTCGCATATGCTAACGATTGATTTTGATCAGCATCAATAGCAATGCTAAAGGCACGGACTGCATCTTCAAACTGCCCAGTCTGTAATGCTTCAACGCCTTGATGAAACGAGATCGAGCAAGATAACGCAGGTTGGGGCGTAATCAGCCATATCAAAAATGCCATCAAACCAGCGAACACTTGCAGATACTTCGGTCGGCTCATCAGGCTAGCTCCAGTGACGCGATCGCTTTCATTGTGAAAAGGCTTTTTGATCCCGTCAAACGACACTCCGTAGAATATAAAGTTAGTTAAACAAGAGTTGATATCTGTTGAGTAAAATGATCAAATGTGTCGCAAATCTCTCAAATTCAGCCGAGATCGTGTCTAAAATTGCGTTACACCAACTCTGATTAAGATATGTAAACGTTATCAGACTAAATCGAATAATGGCTCGCCTTCACCCTTATGATTATGAATAACTCACGTAAGAATTCGTAAGAATTAAGGGAGATTATTAGGCGTGGCAATTCCTCTTTTAGAATATTCCCCGATTTCACAAAACCAACGGGTCGCTGGATATGAAGTGGGAAGTGATGAGCAGCCCCGGATTTACTCCACTGAAAACTTGCTGTCCCCATCCGATATGGACACGCTGATCGAAGTGGCATATCGTCAAATCTTTTTCCATGCGTTTGCAGCAGACAGAGAGCGTTTCTTAGAATCGCAACTTCGCAGTGGACAAATCACCGTGCGCGACTTCATTCGCGGACTCGTACTTTCTGATACCTACAAGCGTAGCTTCTACGATCTCAACAGCAACTATCGCTTTGTGGAACAGACCGTTCAACGGGTGCTAGGACGTGATGTCTATGGCGAACGTGAAAAAATCTCATGGTCGATCGTGGTTGCAACCCGAGGAATTGTTGGGTTTATCGATGATCTGCTCAACAGTGCAGAGTATCTAGAAGCGTTCGGATACGACACGGTTCCCTACCAACGCCGTCGCATCTTGCCGAGCCAAACTGCTGGAGAACTTCCGTTCAACATCAAATCACCCCGCTACGATGATTACTATCGTGGCAAGCTTGGCTTCCCGCAAATCATGTGGCAGTCTACGGTTCGCAGTTTTGTGCCTCAAGACAAGCAAGCCAAAGCAGGCAGCCCAGCAGCGTTCTTGGATATGGCACGCAGTATCAGCCCAAGAGTTAATCCGCCGCAACTGATCTCTGCACTCAACATTGATATTGAGAAGTCAGTTCCTTATCGTCGATAAGTGCTGAAAGTTTGATCGATCAGTTCCGAATTAAGTCGATCGTTGAAAACCTGAAAGTAAGAGATTTTAGATTCTCTTGCCTTCAGGTTTTTCTATTGGCAAAAACGCTCAAGCTCGATCAGCGTTCTCTTCTAAAAAGCCTAGCTCTAGTAACGCTTTTCGGATCTTCGCTTTAGAGGGCAACACCTTTGGTGCAGTCAACTCTAGTTCACGAGCCGTGTCAAATAGCTCCCGAATTAAGCGATCGAGCGAATCTTCCTCAGCCGTTTCGGGAAGCTGTTCGATTCGCCCTTCGTAAGCCAACGTGTAAAGCTCTAAATGGTTCTTGCCAATCACTCTTGCAAGCTTTCTCAACGTTTCAGGGGTCGGACAAGTCCCTTTAAAGCAAGCACCCCTCAAACGAGGTTGAGGCACACCGGATAGCTCTGCCAAGCGATTCATACTGATTTGATTTTCTTCCAGATATCGGAGAATAAACTGCCCCAACGGAGAGCAATCTTCAGCTTTAATCTGCAACCGGGCTGGCATGACTCAAGATTCAGAAAGAGTAAGTATCTCCAGAATAATTGGCAAGGTGCAGCTTAAACAGAGATGATCAAAATTGTCATATCACCACTCCTGCCCTTCGCCTCTCCAAAACGCTAAGGGGTCTGGGATTAAAGGACAAGGCGGATAAAATCGCAAACAGTCTTCCTGCCCAGGCTGCACGATCGGTGGGGTAATCTCCAACCCTAGACAAAGATGCGTCAGCGATCGCGCAAATTGCAAATGATGACCCGGTGAGCCTGCATGAGCATGAGCATATTCGTGCAGAACCAGGAGCAACCAATCTTCCGGCAAGACTCGCCCCACATCGACCAAAATCGTGATTGGCTCAGTTTCAAGATTACAAATGGCATCGATGCCAAACGATCGAGCAAACGGTGCTGCAAAAATTTGGAGATTCGGCTGCTCCCAGGTATGAAAGCAGTTGTGGCAGTCTTGCAGAATTTGATGGAGTCGTTGATTGACCGCATCAATTTTCCGCCCGATCCAAGTACAGATCACTTCACGATTCTTGGAATCATGAATCAGATCGATCATCTCTGGATCAGGCGCGAGACTGCGAATTCCGTAGAGGTAATCGAGTCCGCGCGCAAAAGCGTCTGCACTGGTTGTAACAATCAAACGATCGCTCACCCTCTACCAACCAAAATAAGAGAAATACTTTGTAGATTCAGCCGCAGGAGCCTCAGCATCTGATGTTTCAGCGATTCGAGTCTCTGTACAAAATGTCGCGGTGCTAAATCCACCAAACCGCTTAACGGTGCTGGTTCGCATACGCAGGTCAGGATTTGCAAACCAGAACCGTTCGGTCGAACTCATCGTTTCATATTCAGTCGTTAGCACTAAGCCATCTTCGTCGTCGATATGATATTGTCCGGCGACCGGAACGATTTCGGCATAGCCACGTTCGCGCAACAGTGTGCCTCGCCGAGGTGTTTCTGCATCCGGAATTAATGCAAAGACGGTCGAACCTTGGTGATTTTCATCATCTTTATCCCAAGCCATCGAACCGTGCCATGCCACATACGCGCCGCCGATCGCTAAACTCGGATCGACCTCATGTAACTGGCAAATCTCAATCACTTTCGGATGGTCAGCCGCGAGTGCCTCAACTTCAATCTGAGACTCGCCCGGTTCAGCGCGTTTAAATGCGAGGTGATGCGTTGTGCGCTGCGATCGCCAACGCCCTGTACTTTGCTGAAAAAACTCCATCGCATCCTTCATCTCAATCTCGCTCCCTATAAATTCAACTCAAACGACCCTTGAAAAGCTGGTTGATTAAGCGTTGTGAACTAACTTTCTCATCGTATCGCAGTTCTGATAGATTCGTAGCCTGCTGAAACCGCATGTTCGTCAAGCAACCGCAACCTCCCAAAGCATAACTTTATTCAACTCAACAAAGGCTAGACATTTTTTAATATTAAGGATTATTACTTTGTTTCTCATTCTTGAGACAGCAGCTCCCTTGATCTCTTATCGTCATGAGAAGCTGGTTCACGAATTCACCATTTTTATATAGATTATTCAGTTTTAATTTAAGGAGCACAAAATGTCTAGTTCTTTGACATTCACCTTTTAAGCCTGGGGCTGTAATTAGAAAATTTCAGCGATTCGAGTGACTCAGCATTCTTTCTGAATCCGTGCCAGCAGATGCTGGAGATGATCAATAAAAATACGGAGCAATTAGTGTGATGGGTCAATCATGTTTTGGAGTTGCAACACCTTAGGGCAGAGGTAAGGTCACGATGGAAAAGCAATCCTGTAATCCCACAGACTTGATGGACCAAGCAACCGAAACAAGGCAGCCGAATGCCTGTGGGCATGAAACTCGCCCCAGAACGATTTTGATCATTGATGACGAAGAAGCAATCCAGATGGTGATTCGCTTTGGGCTGCAGATGACTGCCAGTTGGACGGTTTTAACAGCAGACTCTGGTTTAACCGGGGTTCAAATTGCTCAAGCCGAACAACCAGACGCAATTTTGCTCGATTATATGATGCCAAAGATGGATGGTATGGCAACCTTAAAAGCGCTTCAATCCTGTTCCGAAACAAATCGAATTCCTGTGATCTTTTTAACGGCAAAAGTGCAGTCTTTAGAAGAGCAACTTCAGACTTTAGGAATTAGCGGAGTCATTACCAAACCGTTTAACGCTCTGGATTTGTCCAAACAGATCGCCAAGATTTTGGAGTGGATTGAATGAAAATATTACTGGTTGAAGATGATGAGGCATTGTCTGCGATCTTAGTTCAGAATTTAGCTGCACATCATTATGTGGTGGATGCGGTTCATGATGGAGAATCAGGCTGGACGTATGCCTCGACGTTTGACTACGATTTGATCATTCTGGACTTGATGTTGCCAAAGTTAGACGGCATTTGTCTGTGTCAACGATTACGATCGGAAAACGATACTACTCCGATTTTGTTGCTTACTTCTGAAAGTGCGAGTACTGCTAAGGTCAGTGCTTTAGACGCAGGTGCAGATGATTATGTTGTTAAGCCTGTTGACACTCAAGAACTTGTTGCCCGCATTCGTGCTTTACTTCGCCGGAGTAGCAATTGCCCTTTGCCTATCATGACTTGGGGGGCGTTGTTTCTCAATCCGAGTACGTGTGAAGTCACCTATGACGGGTTACCACTGACGTTAACAACTAAAGAATATGAGCTACTAGAACTGCTCTTACGCACCAGTCCAAATTTGTTAAGCGTAGAAGAAATTCTGGATCGCTTATGGTCTTCTGATGATTTTCCTTCAGAGGCAACGGTGCGATCGCACATTCGACGATTGCGTCAGAAATTAGTCGAAATTGGCGCACCTCAAAATTTCATCACAACGGTACATGGACGCGGTTACTATCTCGGTACGCTTCAATCTGAGCCAAGACCTGCGCCGACTCCCGAACAAGACAAGCAGCCCAATTATTTAGAATTTTTGAACCATCTTTGGAGTAAAACTCAGCCGAAAGCACTTGAGCAATTAGAAGTGATCAATCAAGCGATCGCGGCACTACAGGCGGGAACATGCAGCCAGGAATTACAAGCTGAGGCGCGCCAAATTGCTCATAAGCATGTGGGCACGCTCGGAACATTTGGACTGAATCAAGCGATGGAGCTTGCTCGCTTACTTGAACAAGAATTTTCTAGCCAGACGATGCTGTCATCGCAGCAGGCAGAACGACTTGAGCCATTGTCGATCGCGCTTCAGCAAACTGTGCAACTGACGGCAAAGATTCAATCGGTTCCAGGAACACCAAGCCAGCCGAATTCTGCAATTGTATCGATTCCACTTCAATCAGAACCAATCTCTAGGGAAAATCCTCGCGTCATGATTGTGGACGATGACCATGCTTTTCTGCGGATGCTGCCGACCCTGCTCCAGCCCTGGCACTTCAACATTACAACACTGGGAGAGCCGCAGCAGTTTTGGGCGGTTCTAGAAGCTGTTCAGCCTGATGCGCTGGTGTTAGACATCCATATGCCAGAAATCAATGGATTACAACTCTGCCAAGCACTTCGGCAGCATCCGGCTTGGCGACGACTGCCAATTTTAGTCTTGAGTTCTGTGACTGACCTCAGTACTCAGAATCTCGCGTTTACTTTGGGAATTGATGATTATCTCTGTAAGCCGATCGTTGCGATCGATCTCGCTAATCGAATTTTGAATCGCCTTCAGCGCGTTCAAGCTTGGAGTCAAAGCTAAAGAGAACTGACCCAAAATTCTGCTCAAAAATAAGAACGCGATCGCGAAAGATTGCGACAAGCTGCAATGCTTAAATTAAATGTTAAGAACAGTATCTAAATGTAAACGGAATGCAAGGTTTCAGAAATCTTGTAAAAGCCTCAAACTTCTTGTCTAGTAAGGGTTTGAGGCTTTCGTATTATTTCTTAACTTCTTCTTTGAGCCTGATCCTAGGATTTGCACAAAATCTGCACAATTAAGTTGCTTTAATCATAACTATCGGAGAGCCGCTGAGCAGTTGACCTGGTTTCAATCGTTCAGTTCGCTCAAGTTCAACTCAACGAACTTGAGATTAGGTGCGGAATAAGCAGCTTTATATAGCTACTCATTTCCACCAAAGTTAAGGCTTAAAACTCCTTAGTAAACTTATCTCATTAACAGGAGATGTTTGAATGCTAGACGCTTTTACCAAAGTGGTTGCTCAGGCAGATACTCGTGGCGACTACATCAGCGATAGTCAAATCGATGCTTTGAAAGCAATGGTTGCAGACGGCTCGAAGCGGATGGACGTAGTTAACCGCATCACCGGAAACGCTTCCGCTATCGTTGCTAACGCAGCACGGGCATTGTTCGCAGAACAGCCTGCATTGATCGCTCCTGGTGGAAACGCATACACCAACCGTCGCATGGCAGCTTGCTTGCGCGACATGGAAATCATCTTGCGTTATGTTACCTACTCTATCTTCACAGGTGACTCCAGCGTTCTCGATGATCGTTGCCTCAACGGACTTCGCGAAACCTACCTCGCATTAGGCGTTCCTGGTAGCTCTGTCGCTGCTGGCGTTGGCAAAATGAAAGAAGCTGCAATTGCGATCGCAAACGATCCCAACGGTGTAACCCGTGGTGACTGTAGCTCCTTGATGGCGGAAGTGGGCGGCTACTTCGACAAAGCAGCAGCAGCAGTTGGTTAGTCTCTAAGACCAACCCGCATCCAAACGATTGAATCAATTTGAACATTCTTTGTACACCATCTTGAGAGGTTGATTAGGTATGAAAACGCCTTTAACAGAAGCGGTCGCAACCGCAGATTCGCAAGGTCGCTTCCTCAGCTCGACCGAAATGCAAGTTGCATTTGGACGCTTCCGTCAGGCTGCTGCTAGCTTAGATGCTGCAAAAGGCTTGAGTTCCAAAGCATCCAGCTTGGCTGATGGTGCAGCTAACGCTGTTTACCAAAAGTTCCCCTACACAACTCAAATGCAAGGGAACAACTTTGCTTCTACCCCTGCTGGTAAAGCAAAATGCGTTCGTGACATCGGCTACTACATCCGCATGATCACGTACTGCTTGGTTGCAGGCAGCACCGGACCGATGGATGACTATCTGATCGGTGGATTGGCTGAAATCAACCGCACCTTTGATCTGTCTCCGAGCTGGTATGTAGAAGCTCTGAAGCACATCAAAGCAAACCATGGTTTGAGCGGCGACGCTGCTGTCGAAGCAAACTCCTACATTGACTATGCAATCAATGCCCTAAGCTAGGGAATTTTGAATGCCCAGAGCGACTATTTCCTGCGGGATGCCCGATACGACGCATCTACAGGAGGTTGGAGGTCTGGGCATCTTGCTGTCAATTTCACCCCGTTGAATTGAAACAATTAGAGGAGAAAATCCTGTGGCGATTACAACTGCTGCTTCCCGTTTGGGAACTGATGCATTTAGCGAAGCCCGCCCGCTTGAACTACGATCGAATTGGACTCCAGAGGATGCCAAGATCGTAATTCAAGCGGTTTACCGTCATGTATTGGGCAACGATCACTTGATGGCATCAGAGCGATTGCTGGGTCTAGAGTCGTTGCTGAGCAATGGCAAGATCACCGTGCGCGAGTTCGTCCGCGCAGTCGCAAAATCTGAACTCTACAAGACGAAGTTTTTATATCCTAATTTTCATACTCGTGTGATCGAGCTGAACTTCAAGCATCTCTTGGGTCGTGCGCCCTACGATGAAGCAGAAGTGATTGAGCATTTGGATCGCTATCAGACGCAGGGATATGAGGCGGATATTGATTCTTATATCGATTCTGCTGAGTATGATGCAAATTTTGGGGACAATATTGTTCCTTACTACCGCGGTTTTTCAACCCAAGTTAGTCAAAAGACCGTTGGATTTACTCGCATGTTCCGGCTGTATCGCGGCTATGCTAGCAGCGATCGTTCTCAGTTAGAGGGTGCAAGTTCTCGCTTGGCATCGGAACTGGCTCGAAACAGTGCTTCTGCTGTCATTGGAACTTCTGGCGGTTCGAGCGGGTTTGCTTATCGTCCTTCTTTGCAAGGCGTAACTCCAACTCGGACATTTGGACGGTCTTCCACTGGATCTTCGGATCGGCTCTACCGGATTGAGGTGGCTGGCATTTCGTTGCCTCGCTATCCTTGGGTACGTCGCAGCAATAAAGCGATCGTAGTTCCTTACGAGCAGTTGTCTAGCACGCTTCAGCAAATCAATAAGCTGGGCGGTAAAGTAGCTAGCGTAACTTTGGCGCAATAGATAAAAGGAGCGTGTCATTATGTTGGTTGGATCAAATCGGTCTGCAACAGCAGATAATCGTGTTTTCCTTTATGAAGTCGAAGGTCTACGTCAAAACGATCAGACGGAGAACAACAGCTATCCGGTTCGGAATAGCAGCACGGTGACCTATGCTGTGCCTTATCGTCAGATGAATGCTCAGATGCAAAAGATTACCCGCATGGGTGGAAGAATTGTGAACATTCGTCCGGCTGGACAAGCAGCGCCTGCACCTGCTTCTGAAGAGCACGGCGAATAATCGTTTCACAATTCTATTAATTAAGTGGGAGATCTAAAACGATGAGTTTGGATGCTCCCTCTTTTTTGTGAGGTTGCTAGTCGTTGCATTAATTTTGCGGAATTCCTCGGACTTAACGAAGAAACGCTTGCGGTCGGTGTGCAACGGGCTTGCTCTGCTGCTGACTACACCTTATTGATGAGCTTGTCATATTCCGCGTGAGTTCCGATCCAAAACCAAGAAATGCCGCTTTCCACCTCAACCCCTAAAGCGCGATAATCTAATCCTGCGCGAACTGACCAGTACTTTTTACCGATCTTCTTGAAATACAATGATGGGCTTTCAAAAGTTCATAACATTGGGCAGCTGTCTCTTGAACATTCTTAGGCAAATCGTCATAGCACTTCCAAAATCTTCGTGTGGTGTAGTGCATCAGATTTCTCGGCAATGCCCCGCTTTAAATTCAGCGATCGCTTCTTCAGCCAAATCTTCTAATTTGCCGTCTGCTATGTTCTGTTCTAGCTGCTCATCCCAACGCTGATAATCTATGTCAAAGAACCACTGTCTGAGGCGCTGAAACTCGTCTGATGGCAGGGTCAGGATAGCAGCTTCGATTTGCTCAAGAGTTGACATAACAGACTACAGCTTTTGGGTTTCCCTCACATTATAGCTTTGTCGTGAAGTCAACTCTCCGCTGATTTCATGTGTTCTGATTTCCATTTTACCCACTGTGTATAGGTTTGAAGGTCTGCTGATGCATCCAGACCTTCAAATCGGGACTTCGGATCGTTCAATGAGCTATCGCCTCATCCACCAGATTCAAGAAGTTTTCCAAATGGCATCCAAAGTAGAAATCAGAGATTCTCGTCATTCTGAGAAAGCGATAAAGCGAGTCCACGATAGCGGCGCGGATCACCTTCTGCGAGGACAAGCCGTTCCTGCCCTTTGCGATCGTACAGTTTATCTAAAATCATCTGCCAATCAGAAGCCGATAGCGGAGAGGGTTGCTCCTCGACTTTAGGAGCGGGAACTGCGTTTTTCACTTGTTGCTGTGCCCAACACGCCCGAGCGCGAACGGCATCGCTCTCATCTTGCTCTGCAATTTGTTCAAACTGAGCGAGAATCTGCGATCGCCAATCGGGATAGGTCTGTGCGATCGCTTGCGCCAGAGCTTGCAACCCTACGATCGCTGAATAGCGCACCACCCATTCTTCGTCCTGGCGTGCGACAAAGATCAATGCTTCTAGGGCCTCTTCTTGAGCAATCTCTAACAAATTTTCTGGGAACCAATGCCACTTCATGGTTCCGAGTCCTTTGGCTGCGGCTCGCCGCACGCTGAGCGAAAAATCAGCAGTTGCGACGCCTAACAATGTCACTAATCCTCTTGGATCACCAATGCCTGCCAGTGCCCGAATCGCCCAAGCTCGTGCTGTATAGTTATGTCCATCGAGTTGTTCGAGCAGGGGTGCAACCGCAGGTTCTCCTAACTCAATTAATCCTTCCACGGCTGCAACGGCTGCCCCTGGATTGTTATAGCTCAGCGAGGCGACCAACGTTGGAATCGCACCTTCTAACTTTGCGTCGGCAAGATTTTGAACAGCCTTGAGCAAAGCATAAGCAGAATCTGCGGCATCGACCGCCTGAATCAACGATGAAAGAGAGTCAGACATGAGGAGAAGAATTTAAGTGCTAAGTGTATTGTCGCTCGATCGCGTCTAAAGGAGTTCATCCATCAAGTGCATCACTTGAATTGCGCCCTCAGATAAGTTGGGGAGCGGACTTTCGACTAATTGCGTTTCGAGTAATCCCTTTAAAGAAATTAATTTCAGACTATTTTCTGCTAGGGTTTCAGAAATCGGTTTTGCTGCAGCTAAATATCCGATCGCGCCTAAATCTGCTAAGACCGTGCGCCGAAGTTGCAGGTCTTGACTCGATAGTGCTTGCACTAAGCGATCGCCATATTCAGCCGCAATTTCAGGATTTGGGCTGAGTTGGTACATTGCTCTTAATGCAGCAAATTGGGTTCGGGGAACAAAATGGTTTAAAAATGGCTGAATGTGAGGAATCGCTTCGGTTGCACCCAAGGTTCCCAACGCTTCTAAAATGGCATCAAAAGGTTGTTCTAGCTGAGGGGGTTCAGGTGCGGGTAACGTGCCGGGAACTTGATTATTCAACAATTCGATCAGTCGAGGCACACAGGCTGAATCTTGTAACATCTCTAAAGATTGGGCTGCGGCTTCACGCACATAGAAATCCGAACATTCCAGCGCATGAATTAATGCCGGAACTGCACGTCGATCGCCTAATTTTCCTAAAGCTCTGGCTGCATTGCGTCGGAGCGGATATCCTCCCGCATCGGTGCGATCGTCTTCATCATCTAACGCCGCGATCAGAATCTCGATCGCTTGAGGAGCATTGACGCGAAATCGCCCTAACCACCAGGCAGCGTAGACGCGCAATCCCAAATCTTCACCTTGAAGATTGACGATCGCTTGTTCTACCGTCAAACTCTCTCCTTGAAGACCTGCTTGCAGCTCTGCTTCATTTGCCATAACAGTTTCTTTAAAAGTGATTCACCACTCTTATCTTAAATAAGAAACTGCCCGGAAAAGAGCACAATCACGAATTCGCGATCGCGCGCTCTTCCGGGCAGGAGTCAACCTAAACTTTAGCTCAAAGCATTGATTGCGTAATCGAGGTAGGAATTTGCTTCAACAGCAGCATCGCCACTCAAGCCATGATTCGCTTTGATATATTTCAGCGCTTCTACATACCAACTCGGAGCCAAGTCGAACGTCCGGTTGATTTCAGCCAATCCGCTGATCAAATAGTCATCCATCGGGCCAGTTCCACCGACGACTAGGCAGTAGGTAACCATGCGCAGATAGTAACCAATATCACGCACGCACTTGTCTTTGCCGGTTTGCGTCGAAGCATAGTTCGGGCCAGACATGGTCGTGGTGTAGGGAAACTTTTGGTACACTGCATTTGCAGCACCACTTGCCAAGCTATTTGCATTCGCAGTTAATGCTTTTGCTGCTTCTAAACCTGCTGATGCTTGGCGGAAACGTCCGAATGCAACCTGCATTTCGGTTGAACTGAGGAAACGTCCTTGAGAATCAGCAGTTGAAACTGCTTCGGTTAAAGGGGTCTTCATGATCGGAACTCTCCAATAAATTCTGGTCGGGTCTGTTGGAACGGCATGGATCGATGTAGAGTTCTCGACCCATGCAGATGAGAAATTAAGCAACAGATGCTGCTGCTTTATCGAAGTAGCCACCGATTTCCGACATTAAGCTAGAGCAATCGCCAAGCGTGATCCCATTGGTATCACCCACGATCGACAAAGCTGCGTCTTTCATTTTGCTAACGCCTGCTGCAACTGATGCACCTGGGGTGCCCAATGCCAAGTAGGTTTCTCTCAAACCATTCAAGCAACGATCTTCTAAAACACTTGCATCGCCTGTGAAGATCGCATAGGTGACGTAGCGCAAAATGATTTCCATGTCGCGCAAGCACGCTGCCATACGGCGGTTGGTGTATGCGTTTCCACCAGGAGCAATCAATTGAGGCTGCTCAGCAAACAATGCACGAGCTGCATCTGCAACAATTTTCGACGAGTTGCTGGTAATCCGGTTAACAGCATCCATGCGCTTGTTGCCATCTGCAACCATAGCGATCAAGGCATCGATTTGGTTTGCGCTCAGGTATTCGCCGCGTGTATCAGCTTGTGCAACTACTTTTGCAAATGCGTCCAACATAATCTTTCTCTCTTAATAGCGTCTAGCGTGTAGGTTCAAAAAGAATCCGACCAAAGAATGCTTCCTTTAGTCCAGTTGAGAATCTGTGGGTTGAATTTTCCCGTCGCGATGCTGCGAGAGTCGTTCATTTCCTGCGATCGCTGATTGACGGTTCACTGCAAGATGACGAACCAATCGTTATCTCCAGGCAGTAGTCTGTCTTTCAGCTTGCTTGTTTATACTATGTCGTTCAATCCCGATTTGTTACAAAGTATTTTTACAAATCGTTACAATCTAAATGATGTCTAAAACTTCTGAATAGCGTGCCTGCTCAAGTTTTGCGGCGGATTGGGCTACTACACGCTTAATTTCTTTTCTCAAAAATGAGAAGGCGATCGTAGGAAGGTACGATCGCCGTTCGCGACAGATTTAAGCAACGGTCGCTGTCCAGTCTTTTTTGCGTAGGGCAATGAAGGTTGCGAGTCCTTTAGAAAATCCTAGCGGGTCAGGAAGAAAATACTGGGGAAACTCTTCGTAATGTCGCCAGGGTTCTGCGTCGGTGTGTCGTAAATGTAAAACGCGATTGTTTCCTTCTAGTTTCCAAAGCATTTGCCCGCCCATAGGTATTTCACTCATACGGAAGTCCTCGTTCGTTAAATCATCAGCAAATGGCTGATGCTCTACATTGTGCCAGCCTAAATCATTAAGTTCTGTCAACTTAACGACATTGAGGCTAGACATTTATACCGAATTACGATACAGCAGGACTTTACTATACACCTCTATCTTTTGCACAAGATTTGCACAAAGATTTATGAACCTTAAGACTCAGAACTGCGGGCTTATAAGAGAATTCGATCATAAGAAATCGTATAAATAAAACGTTCAGCCTTTGCGGACGGAGTTTGAATAAAAAGGCATCGCCTCCTGACCTTTGAATAGCGCTATTCGCAATGAAAACGCACTCTTCGCCTGATCTCTATCGAAGTTCTGCTGAGGATGAGAAGCTTTCTCCCTCTCTCGCGCAAAAGAAAATGCAAGCTTGGATTCGCAGTCGTCATTTGATTTGTGCGGGTCATTTCTTTGTGTTTGAATCGGTTGATCTCAGCGCGATCGAGCGCTTTTCTGAGTGTGTGGCGGCGCTAGGAGGTTCGGTGATTTCTATTGATCCGGCGGATAAGCTTTGGATGGGGGAGCATCGGCAGGTTGTGCTGTATCAAGCGAAAGCGAGTTTGCATACGCCTTGTCATTCTTTGAAGCAGTATTGGCTGAAGTATGGGGGAGTGCGTTCTCGGTTTGATTCGACAAATTAAAAGAGAGATCTCATCAAGTATGCGATCTCTCTTTTATTAGCTTAGAAGCAGATTATTGGTTCGCAGGCAAAGAACCAATCCCTTTTTCTGCAAAGTACTTGTTCAAGAAAGTTGTTGCAAAAGACAGAACAACGGGTCCCAAAATGAAAGCTAGAAATCCGTGAACTGCGAACCCAGGCACAAAGACTGAAGCGAGCCAGAAGCAGAGTCCATTGACAACGAGCGAGAACAATCCGAGGGTTAGAAAGGTGATCGGCAGAGAGAGCACAGAAAGTACAGGCTTCACGAAACCGTTGACTAATCCAACAGAAACTGCGGCAACTAAAGCAGCAGGGAAAGTTGCGATCGTCACACCCGGAATCACAAGGTCAACAACCAAAAGACCGAGTGCCGTGGTCAGCGTGGTGAGCAAAAAGCTAAGCATATTTGTTTCTCCTTCATTTGAGAGTGTAGAAAGTGTAGGTGGAAGCTAGATCGTGGACTGTTTGATCTTTTCGTCATGCTTCGAGATTGCCCAGAGTGCATGAATGATGCCAGGCACCCAACCAAGCAACGTCAGCCCAATACTCACGATGAGCGTGAAGCTAAAGCCATAGGTCATGAAAACAGCCACAGGAGGCAGAAGGATTGCTAGAAGTAACCGAACGAGTTGCATAAAATTAACCTCAATGGAGTAAATTTTGGACGTTGGAGCGGTGATGAAGCGGTGCTCGTAGAGGTTGAGCTGTAAAAGCTTGGCGCACCTCTGAAAGTTCTAGGATTTAGAGATTACGGTATTCAGGTATTCTTTGACTTGCTGCCGAATTTGCTGCTCTTTTCGGGCAACAAATGCACCCTGGTTAGCAATCTTGAGTTCGATCTCTGCTTGCTTTTGCTGCACTGGATCAATCCCACTTGCTTCTGCATTCGCCTTCGTTTTGTCGTACCAAAGTTGGAACAATCCGATGCGTTGCTTCACCGTTTCATACCGATTTCCATATTGAGTTACCAACTTTGCATCTAGGTTAACAAGCTGACTTCTCAATTGATTCACAAGCCGTTTCCCCAACCCTTTGAAAATGGTTGAAAAGGAAGGTGCTTCAGAACTTTCAGGCGTTTCTGCATCATTCAATGTTTGAGCAACTGTTGAAATGCTTTGATTGGCAGTCGCACGAATTTCACCCATACCTTCTTTCAGTTCTGTCATCGATTGGGTCGCGGCAGTCTGAATGATTTCGCGAATTCGAGATGTTCGGTTTCCGCCTTCTGTTTTGATGGCTTGCAGATCCGTCTTAAGGCGATCTTTAAGAGAGTCAGACATAGTTAACCTTCCGCATGAAGTGATAGAGTGGCGATCGACTTAAGTGGTTACGACTGAATCAGCCTTGCTCGCTTTGGTTTTACGATTCTTCAGTTGCTCACCTAGAATCTGAGTAACTTCGGCTGCGAGTACAGTAATCACAACACCATCATCAATCCAACCTAGAACTGGAACAACATCAGTTGCGAAATCAAGTGGACTAATCAAATAGAGCAAACTACCTGCAACCACAATCCAACGATATTTAGAATTCCGCAGAAGGGCGCGATACCAGTTGTAGAGGGGCTGAACTAGGAACTTCTTCATGATGGCGCTCTTTCAATCGACAACATCATCTTCGCAAACCTAGAAGCGACTGTCGGGTGTGGAAAACCCCTGGTTTTGGTGTAGTTCTACGACCTCGCAACCCTGGGGAGCGATCAGGTGATGCAATCCTGATGAATGGGCAGTTGCTAGGGTCATTTTTAGTGACGATCGCTGCGGATGAATGTCCAAATTAAGGTGTTTTTTGCAGTTTCTGCAAGCGCAGATTTGCTTCTTCAATCTGTTTCTGAAGCAGGGTTAAATTTGATTCCATATTCTTCTTCTGAACTTCTAACACTTCCGTTTCTTTGCGGAGTCGTGCCATTCGGGCTTGATGATCTGCACTGCGTCCTGGTTGATAAATCAAGCCTAAATAAACGGTGACATTCGAGGCATCTAATGTATTGACACCGACTGACAAATTCATCCCAAAATCATTCTCCGTATTGACATAGGCATTCGGGAGGTTTTGTAGCGGGTAGATATTGGGAACGCGAATGTTGGTGGTGTTGACGCTGTTGATGGGAACTTGTGGATTGTTTTGCAACACTTGGTTGAAGTTTGAGTTTGCTCCAACGGTGCTGTTTTGATTACTCGTAGCGGTTTGGGCAAGACAGACCGGATTGTGAATGAATTGGACAGTGGCGATTCCAGACGCAATAGAAACAAAAGTTGTTAGAAGTCGTTTCATCGTGATTAGAAAAGTTTTATTTCTATTTTTAAGATCAAGAAATGAGAAATTCGTCAAAAATCAACGATCGTTTAACGATTGAGTCTATCGATCGTTGATTTTTGTATCTAACGGACGCTGACAATCAAACTGTGATTAAACGTGCCTGTGCCACTTGCTTGCTGTGAAACTTGAGTTCCTGCCCCTGAAAATTCAATGCGTAGCGCTCCACGCGCGGGCTGATATTTGCCGGAAATGTCGATCGTCTTGGTTCCGCGAGAGAGATAAGGAGCCAGATTAACAACAGTTCGCGAGCCTTTCAACGATTGAATCACTTTGTCTCCAATTTTGATTTGTCCACCGAGTTGTCCTTTTGCGATCGACACAGTTAACCAACACGGTTGCTTTAGCGCTGTTGATCTGAGCGTGACCGAAGTTCGCTGCCGATTGCTTTGCAAGGAAGAATTCAAAAGGGTTGTTTGCCCATTAGACTGAATCACCATACTGTTATTGCGGATTTGAAGCGAAGTTTGAGCAAAACTGCTCTGGCAAGCCAACAGCGAGAACACACAGAACGTTCCAAAGCTCGATCTGAGTAATAATTGCGAATTCATAAAGAGTCCTCCAAAGTACAATCACCGTCACAGAAATTCAGGAGATCGGATGGAGTCGCTCCTGAATTGTGGGGCATATTTTTAGGCAAGGCATGAGTCGCACTTAACCCATGTTTGTTTGTGGAATTCCACTAAAGCGATGCATAAAGGTCGGATCGAGCGCAGGACTATAAACATCAACTTGAGTATTGACTGGAATCTGAATCGTCGGACCTCCAATGCCTGGAACATTTGGAACTCCCTGCATTCCATCTGTAATTGTCGATTGACTATTGCGAATTTGCGTAGCGGTACCTGGTGTGACTGCTGTTTGAGAATTGGTCGTGACTGCTGCACCACCAACACATCCACCATTTGCAGTCATGCCCACATTATTTTGCTGAGTGGAAGGGGTTTGCGATCCATGAATAGCTAACTGATTCGAGACATCAAGCATGACGCATTGAGCAGAAGCAGACGACGTAAATGCAGGTGCGAAAGGCAAGAAAGCTGCTGTAGAGAGAAGACCAATTGATAGTGACTTAAGCATGAGTGTGACTCCAGAATTGGGAGAGAGGAAAGGAACCTGCCGATTTTTTGCATCAGGAATCGGCAAACCTGGGTGAATCTTGAGCGGTAAATCTTGAGCTTAGTGCTGACCTACAACGGCGGTAGCTGCATTGCCTTGAGCACTGGTATTGCCATAGCCATACTGACCTGCATTTTGCACATTGCCTTGATAGACCATTGCACCATTGATGTTCGTAGGATTAGAGGGATAGTAAGGATAGTAGGGAGCACTGCCTTGGAAGACGTTAGCAGTCGAAGAGTTGCCTTGAATCGAAGTGTTGCCATGACCAATTTGAGCAGCATTTTGATCATTCGATTGAATCACGCTTGCGCCATTGATTCCAGCAGTTGGGCAGGGTGCAGCAAAGCACTGAATTCCGTAGTAAGGCGAACCATTTTGAGTGACAACTCCAGTTTGGACGTTTCCTTGAACAGATACATTACCGCTACCGACTTGAGTGGTGCTCTGATCCGAAGTTTGAACGACCGAAGCTGCATTTTGAGCGAAAGCGGGAGCCGTTGCGAAGCCACAAACAGAAGTTAACAATGCGATCGCGCCAAGTTTGATTGATTTAACAGACATGATGAGTTTTTCCTTTTGTTGAATAGAGTGTGAAGTAAGTCTGCCGATTTTTAGCGAGTGGGGAATCGGCGAAACCCGGTTGTGAAATTTAGTGTTGGGTTACGGTTGCATCCGTTGCACTGCCTTGAACAGAGCTGTTGAATCCACCGAATTGAAATGCACCTTGTTGGCTGCCTTGAACGACATTTGCACCATTCACACCCGGAGTCGGATAGCCGGGGAACCAAGGAGAAGTCGGTGTTCCTTGCGTTACCGTTGCGCTGGTTGCGTTGCCTTGAATGTTGGTGTTGCCGTAGCCAATTTGACCTGCTTGTTGAGAGTTGCCTTGAATCACGTTTGCGCCGTTGATGCTGGCGCCGTAAGGATACACGGGTGAACTCAATTGAGTCACATCAGCCGTTTGTAAGTTGCCTTGCACCGAAACGTTTCCGACTCCAGCTTGTTCTGTTCCTTGGCTGGATTGTTGAACGACCGAAGCTGCGTTTTGAGCGAAAGCAGGAGCGGTCATCAATACAGCAGACATTAAACCGAAGAAGGAAGTTTTGATTGCTTTTGCAGTAGTCATTGTTCGTTGTCCCTTGTTGAATAAAGTGTGTGTTTGAGTTGAACCTGAGAGATTTGTTTTAGCGGTTCACTCTTTTCTACGACTCGTTTTTCGATTTATGCAGCTCTGAATCTTTTGGTCTATTTTTTGTGACACATTCAGTGTTGTTCTGCGTTGTCGAATCTATTGTTGAACTTGTTGGTTCGAGTGAGTCAGAGTTGAGTGATTTGCTTCGTTTCCTCTCACACTCTGCACTACGACCTGTTCCAATGGCTTATGCAGACTGACTCGAAAATTTCTTGAATTAAAAGCCTTGAAACTATTGCTATATCTGAATCACACAATTTCAGGAAAAAGTTTTACGCTTGCTTTCAATAAGGTGAACTGCATAAAAACTGTTCGTCATTCGCATGAAACAGAAGAAGCCAGTCAATCATCTCAACTGGACTTCTCAATTTATCCAGTCGTTGGATTACAAGATTATCCACACAGGAGGTTTTTATGGTTGAGCATCAAGCAGGAGATGCCTTTGTCAGAATTGTCTACGCCAAAGTGCAGTCCAACGGCAGAACTGAGATGGTTCCACTCAAACTCTATGTCGATGGCTCACTCGAACACATTACCGGATCGCTGTTTGCCTCTTCTGAATCAGAAGTCTCTGCTCAATCTTTACTCAGCAATCGCTATCAGATTCAGCGAGTCCTCGGTCAGGGAGGCTTCGGTAGAACTTATCTCGCTGTCGATCGACATCGGTTTAATGAGCTTTGCGTCGTCAAAGAGTTTCATCCGCACAGTACAGAAGACTATGAGCTTGAAAAATCTCGTGATCTATTTGAGCGAGAAGCTAAAATTTTGCACGACATTGATCATCCTCAGATTCCCAAGTTTCTGGCTTGTTTTGAAGAAATGGATCGTCTGTTTCTGGTGCAAGAGTATGTGAAAGGACGCACCTATTCTGCATTGCTTCGAGAACGGCAGGGAGAAGGATTTGCTGAAGGAGAAGTTCTGCAATGGCTGAAAGATTTACTGCCAGTCCTGGCTTATATTCACGATCGTAATATCATTCACCGTGATATTTCACCAGACAATATCATGCTGCATCAAGATCTCAATATTCCGATGCTGATTGATTTTGGAGTTGGAAAATGGACGATCGAGCAGCTTTCTAATGAAGTTCCTGCTTATTCGAGAAAGCATTCGATCGTTGGAAAAGTAGGGTATGCACCTCATGAGCAGCTTTGGATGGGGCAGTGTTTTCCTAGTAGCGATTTATATGCTTTGGCAGTAACCGCGATCGTACTTTTAACCGGAAAAGAACCAAAGAATTTAGTCGATTCTCGGACACTTTCCTGGCAGTGGCAAAAGCATGTGCAAGTCAGCGATCGCTTTGCCAAAGTGCTTAATACTATGCTGAATGACAAGCCGAGTGAACGGTATGCTTCCGCTCAAGATGTGTTAGCAGCATTAGAGAACTCAGATACTACCTTAGTGAGCCAGGTTCCTGTGGTTACAGTGGTGAGTCAATCCGCGATCGCACCACAGCAGGCAACAATTAGTGCGGTATTGATTGATCAATGCGAGCGAGAGTTAGTCAATTACATCGGGCCAGTTGCTCGATTTTTAGTTCAAGAAGTTCTCAGTGGTGTCACTTCGTCAGAGGGATTGCTCACAGCATTGGCCGCTAAAATTCCGAATGCTCAACATGCGATCGAATTTCAACGTAAGTTATCTCGAATCGTTGCATAAGCTCGTTTTTCAAGTCGTAGTGATTCATAGAAGTAACAGATTTATCATTTTGTAAAAGAGGTCAACTCATGTCTAAGCCCCTTCATGCTTTCGTTCAAGTAAGTGGAATGCTAGCGATTTTACTCAGTGCAACTTATAGTAGTCCGTCAAAAGCTTCTGCCCAGTCTCTTCTCCCGGATATTAGCCTGATCGAAGGCGGACAAGTTTGTCTAGCACTGTGTACTTCAACACCGACTCAAGGCGCTCCGAATCAAGGGTTAGGTGCATTACCTGCTCAATTGATGCAGCTTCCCGGTCAAGTCCTTCAACTTCCAGGTCAAATTCTATCTTCTCAAAGCTCTCAAGTGATGCGCTCTAATCTTCCAATACTGCCACCTGGAGGTGCGCCGATGATACCACCGGGAGCACCACAAGGATTGCCGCCCGGAGCACCACCTCAAGGACTCCCACTTGGAGCACCTCAAGGACTACCACCTGGAGCACTGACGCCTGGAGCACCGCCTCAAGGATCAGTATCACAAGCTCCACAGTCTCAACGCACTAGTTTTCTGAAGAAGATTGCACCTGTGTTGCCAGTGGTGATTCAGCAGTTGGCGAAGTAATCTAAATTCACAGCAGAGAAGTAGATGGGCAGAATTAAACATCAGTTTGGCGAGTTCTCTCGCTTCGCTGCTGGCTCGCCCTGGAATGGAATTCCGGGGCGAGTTGAACGAAGACCTGTCATGGGATTTGTCAAGTAGCTGTAAGACATCATTTGCCTGCATTTCTAGCAACCATTCATTGAAATGTGATCGCTCAACTCGCTCCCCAATTTCCCGACGAATCCGGTAAATTGCCACTAAGTTATCGAGGTTGAAATCACGATTCAGGCGATCGTATACTTCCAGCGCAACAGGCTTAAAGTCCTCATAAGATGCGATCGCGCTTTTCTTCCCGTTACCATTTATCACACTGGCTGCACAATTTATCCGAATCCATTTCAACAAAACATTTGCTGTCTTCGCCCCAATACTGGCATCAAATTCAAACGACTCTGCTCTTAGACCCTCTCTAAGAGTTGTTGCCCTTTCGGATTGAGTTGAACCATTTTGTTTTTTAACGCGATCGCGCCATTTTTATCTAATGTCGAAAAAATTGGCTGGTAATCTGCGGCTTTTTCACCTTTGCGCTGCAACCGCCTCGTTAAATCACTCTTCTTGATTTCGGTCTCAATACTGCTCATCTCCCACAATGTCAGCAAAAGGCGAGTTTTTGCCTGGGATTCAGTTCCTCGTAACGTCATCAACTCTCTCCTGGGGACTAAGTTTGTTTACGTACACGTCGTCCACTCAGTATTTACTCAAGAAACATCGGTTTCTCCCAAAATACCCGGACATAAAAAACGATTAACGTAAAGAATTAAACAGCATACTTAGGTTTTATAAAAAACACTCAAAGGGGTGAAAAACACTTGTATTGCAAACAATTGAGCAACCTGCTAAGTATGCGAAAGAAGTCCGTCTACTACCATACAAGCTACAAATGCTGAGTGTCGATGGTGATCAGACGAAATTCGAGCGCAATCGGTAAAGTTCTGATGAAGAATGCGTAGGATCGATACATTATTCAATGATGAATCCGAAATATTGCTGAAGCATTTAATCTCGATTCTTCTACATCAAATAAAGTCTCGTCTGGTCAAAAACAAGAAATCATCTTCCTTTCCCTGTGCCGATTAGCGTATGTCTTTCTGAGGCACTCACCGTCTTATAATTGAGAAATGCAAAAGCTCACGATTACCCGACCTGACGACTGGCATCTCCATCTACGCGACGGCGCGGCATTGAAAGCAGTTCTGCCGCATACGGTGCGTCAGTTTGCCCGCGCGATCGTCATGCCAAATTTGAAGCCTCCAGTTCGCTCGGTCGCTGATGCCGCAGCCTATCGCGATCGCATTCTTGCAGCCGTTCCAGAGGGGCAACAGTTCGAGCCACTGATGACGCTCTACCTCACTGACAATACCAGCCCCGAAGAAATTATCGCGGCAAAAGCCTCTCAGTTTGTCAAAGCAGTCAAGTACTATCCAGCCGGAGCAACGACCAATTCAGACCTTGGGGTAACGGATATTCGCAAGTGCGATCGCGTTTTTGAAGCGATGCAGGAGGTAGACTTGCCTTTACTTCTGCATGGAGAAGTGACTGATCACACGGTTGATATGTTTGATCGCGAGAAGGTGTTTATCGATCGACATTTAATCCCACTCAGGCAAAGATTTCCCAAGCTGCGCGTCGTCCTTGAACACATTACGACCTCAGATGCAGTGCAGTATGTTCTATCGGCAAGCAACATTGCTGCAACTATCACGCCACAGCATTTGTTGTTTAATCGCAATAGCCTATTTCAAGGTGGGATTCGCCCCCATTTTTATTGCCTGCCCATTTTGAAACGAGAGGAACATCGATCGGCGCTTTTGCAAGCAGCAACCTCTGGTAATCCTAAATTCTTTCTAGGCACCGATAGCGCTCCTCATCCTCGCAATAGCAAAGAAAGTTCCTGTGGCTGTGCGGGCTGCTATTCGGCTCTGCACGCGATGGAGTTGTATGCAGAAGCATTTGAGAGCGTTGATGCTCTGGATAAACTTGAAGCTTTCGCCAGCTTCTATGGAGCAGATTTTTATCAACTTCCACGCAATACCGAACATATTATTTTGACCAAAACGACTTGGCGTGTTCCCGATGAAGTTCCATTTCCGGAATCTGAGCTTGTGCCTTTATGGGCAGGTCAAGAAATGACTTGGCAAATGGCGTGATCTTAGTACAAGAGCCGTGGATTGATGTCAGCGATCGTATGTTATCGATATGCTGTTCCTTGATCATTGAAAGCTAGAAATTCTTACGCTCCTTCGAGTGCTTCGAGATACAGAAACCTTACAAGGCTTTACCCGTTAAAATAGCTTTTTCCAGCAATGTGTAGGGGCTGTTAACCACGCATCACCTGAATAGACATTAGGATGCCAAACCATAGACCTATACATGCGCCAAGTGCTCCCCCATAGAAGAGGGCATTCATACCTGGAGAAAAAATGAGTCCATCCCAATCTCTGTCTATGTAGGCTGAAATCGGTATTGCGATGACTAATGCAAGAACCCAACCAACAATGGGGCTAAACAATTGTGTAGTAATAATGGAAACTCTTTTCCTTAAAGGAATCAGTTGACCTTCTCTTATTCTCAGCCGAATCAAAAGAAAAATGATTGAGAGATTGATTAGCGCTCCGATTGACAATAAAGCAATAGTACCACCTAGACTATTTAATCCTGGAAACCATTGCAACAAAAGCAACAGAACTGCTCCTGGCAAAGTTATGCCAAGTAAGAACGCACTCAGGAAAAACAAGCCAGCCTGTTGAAATAAAAGCATGACGACAATCGTCAGCACTACCAAGCTAACATAGGTGCAGAGTATGGTTGCTGTTATCTTCTGAAGTCTATGCATAGTCGGTTCAATGTCTTGGAGATGAGTGTACTCTAAATCTGATAGCAGAGTCTAGACTGTATGATCGATAACCTAGAGTAGTGGAGCGAGCATCTCAGTGATTTGGTGAAGTAGCACTTTTAGTAACGAAACCCACATTATTCAGGTTTGGAGTGCCGTATGAAAGTCAAACTTAGAGAGATCTTATTTGCTTCTCCAACGTCTTCTAACTCTCGATTTGTTTTACTAAGCTCTTTACGATCTAAAGAAGAACCGTTTTAGGGAAGGCTAACAGTTCGCCTCATACCAACTTGATTCGGCATCACCCACTGTTAGCAGCAGTCCCTTGAGCAAGGGGAAAATAGCAGTTTGACTGCTTAGCCCGGAATAAAAGACTTAAAATACATTCCCAGCAAGGGTTTCAACTGAGGCGATCGCAATTCAGCTCAAAGTCGATTCGGTCTTTTGAGCAATGATATAAACATGATTCTCAGGATATTGATCGTATTCAAGGTGAAGACACGTACACTGATGCTCAGCCAGAATCTTTAGGAAGGCATTTACGCCCAGCGTGCTGTACTCAAAGTCCTGACCTTCAAAGCTTCCAGAAACTTCACTTTGTCGATATCCGCCTCCACAGGTGAACATCAGCACGCCATCCGGTTCAAGAGCATCGCATAGCTTTTGTGTAACAGGTTTTTGCATCTCTAACGGCAGATGAAATGTGCTATCCCAAGCAACAATCAAGCTGTAGAGTTTGGGAGGATTCCAACAGCAGATGTCTGCTCGATAGAAGGTGATGCCTGGATGCAGTTGTTTAGCTAAATCAATCATTTCCTCAGAAATATCAAGCCCTTCCACCTGAAATCCATGTTCTTTTAGGACTTGGATAAAACGCCCACTGCTGCCACATCCTATATCGATCGCTAATTGCTTGTTGGGAATAAATTTGATAGCCCGCTCCAACTGTGCAATCCCATAAGACGAGCTTTGATGCTGAATCTGCCACCAAAAGGCAATACGATCGTATCGAGTGGCGGTATCCTCTGGATGCATGTTGATTCTCAACTAACGACTCTCTAAATTCTATTGCTCACACTTCAAACTAAGCCTAGTTGTAACTAACAATTCCAGCAGGCTAGCGATCGCACTCACCAGGAGCAGATAGACTTGGCAGCTCAGCCAATATTTGGGATGCTTCAGTGAAGCACGCTTGTTAGGCAGAGTTTGTAGCCACTGGAGTGTCTAAAACAAAACCAAGACTAACCAGTTCAGGAGCTGCTTTCTGAAATGCTTCTAAAATCATGCTGTTGTCTCTGCTCTTGACCAACCGTTTTATGTGATTCACTAGCTCGTTGTTATTTTTGTTAGCCATGAGTCCAAACAAACTAGCTGCTTGAGGCAAAAGCCCCTTATTGTTATACAATCTCAGCGCATCAGAGTAGTTCTGACTAAGTACAATATCATCCACCAAGCTAGCAACCTCACTATATAAAGACGGAACATCGATTCCATTGGCGACATCACTTAAGGCTTTGGTAAGTGCTTCCTGACCAGAGGCTTTGGCGTTAAACGTAGCAAAATTCGCTTCGATACGGGCTGCAACAATTGATGAAATAAGACGGTCTCTTTCTTCACTCATTCGGTTAAATACTAACTGTTGAACTTTTTTAAGTAGACTATCTACTTCTTTGTCTGTTCTTCTAAGATCTTGTGCTACGCAACTTAGGACATCTTGCGAAAGAAGCAAGTTCTCAATTTCTGAGGTATTAAGGCAAAATATATTCCTCTGCTTTAAGTATTCAACTTGCTCATCCGTTCTAAAGTCTCTATCAATTATGCCTTTGCACTCAAGGTTATGAAGGTTGCTAAGCTGGGAGAATGAACAGGTTGAACGAATTACTTGTTCATGTCCACCGCATGGAGTCACAGTAAAATTCTTGAAAAAGTGCGAAAACAAGAAATAATCTAAGCTGCTTCGATCACCCTCAACAAATAAAATAGGCTTTCTACTTCCAAGAATTTCTAGAAGAAGACGCTCTGGAATATCTTCATCTTCAATTATTAAATGCCAATCCCACTGATTATCCTCATAGCTCTTGAGCCAAATTTTAGTAGCACCTAAGCGCGATACAGCAAAATCTAAATCATGAGTCAAGTACACAAAAAGACAATCTTCCCTTTCTGCTTCGATCGCATCCCAGAGACGGTTTTGTAAAGCTCTATGAATATGAATTTCTGGCTCGTCAATCACTATTATTCCATTTTGTTTAGCTGCAAGGCATTGTCCAATTAAGTAAAAGATGACCCTTTCACCATCACTCATTTCAGATGCGTGGTACGGATTTCTCTCCCCATATCTGGAATTTGCTTCAATTTTTCCAGCACCAATAGTAAGCTCACGATGTGGTAAAGTAAGTTCCCAGATGCGCTTAATTATGTCAAGGTGCGTCTCTGGAGGCTTCCCTGAAACTCCTTGAGTCTTAACCTGCTGACGATATTTTGTACTCTCTTCAAATTCTTTTGTGAACAAATAGGTAAGCAGTTGCTCAAAATCATTTTGGAGATGAGTATTTGGTTTAGATTGCCATCTATGACCAGGCTTATAGGCTTCTAACTGCTCTAAAGACATGCCGGGTTGATAATAGCCGTACAAAAGAGTATTTGCAGCCATATCAATAGAGGATGTAGTAGTGGAAGCTGGTATTAGAAGGGATTTTTGCGCTCCAACCCTATGTACTAAAGATTTTTGTGGCGAACTTAAATCAATCCACGATCCAAGACGCGTCTTCCCTGTACCGTTAGCTCCAACAATGACAACACTCGATTGAGTTTCTACTATTCCACTTGAAGCCTGTGGGCTGGAGGATGAGGGTGGTAGAGTAAGACTCCGCTTCTTGGACGTTACATCTAATTGCATACGTTTATTCAGCTAGGCTTCTGCTAATTTAAGCATCAAAAACAACAGATCATAGAGATCACGTAAGTATTAATTTACTGTAGCGTATTTTCTCTGCCTGATATGCAACTCGAAGGGTCACTAACGATATCAAGGTTTCCGCCTAATTCTGGTTTTTAGAACATTAGATTGACTGATGTTTCGCATGATAGCAATTGGCAGCAAATTAGACGAACGATTTAAGTATTTCTTCTCGAAGAAGCAGGCCTTCGTTTGCCTAGGATACAATCTTTGAGCGTTTCACTCCTGCAAAAAGTCATTCGAGCGGCGGAAGTTTTCCGAGTTCAGCGATCGTAATCGCAAAAAGCATCGCTAGCTGATTGAAGATCAAATTTATACCCCAGCTATTGCTACTACTATGAGCTTGATGTAGAACTTACTAGGATAGATAATGCGACCTTGTATCCCATCAGCAGAAAACGTTCACAGCATTTGTTAAGTAACAATTGCTTGTCGAAAAAGTGGTTCTACTTAAGCTTAAAGGAATTGAGTTTCAGGCACGCTATGCATATGAGCGCCTTGGAACTTGAATAGATAGCTTGAATGCCCTACCCTTGCCGATCGAAAAAGTCAGCCAACTGAATTGGTTTCGATGAGATCAAAATCTTCTTTCGCAGAATGAAAAGCTGACTAGATTGCAGTTCTATTTTTCTGAACAGTGATATTACAAAATCGGCACACATCCTGCTAACTTTAATAAAGACCACTTTTCCGATGTGAAAAGCGGAAATTTAAACCCTTTAATTTCCATACCATGAGTCACCCTGACGGCATCGCACCGCACGGCGGAGAATTAATTAACCGCATTGTTACTGGCGCTCAGCGCGAAGAATTCCTCTCAAAAGCTGAATTCCTGCCTCGTGTTCAATTAGACGAACGAGCAGTCTCTGATCTACAACTGATCGCGATCGGTGGATTTAGCCCTTTGACCGGATTTATGGGCAAAGCCGATTACGATCGTGTGGTCGAAGAAATGCACCTTGCCAATGGGTTACCCTGGTCGATTCCAGTCACACTTTCGGTGACTGAAGAAGTTGCTGCACCGCTACAAGAAGGCAGCTTAGTGCGCTTAGATGACTCGACTGGACGCTATATCGGCGTATTGCAGTTGAGCGAAAAATACACCTATGACAAAGCGCGCGAAGCCGTAAAGGTTTACCGCACCGATGAAGAAAAGCATCCTGGAGTTGCCGTCGTTTATGCTCAGGGCAATGTCAATTTGGCAGGCGAAGTCTGGTTATTAGAGCGTGATCCGCACCCGTTATTTCCGTCCTATCAGATTGATCCAGCCGTGTCACGGGCTGCATTCCGAGAAAAAGGATGGAAAACAGTAGTTGGATTCCAAACTCGCAATCCAATTCACCGAGCGCATGAATACATCATCAAGTGCGCCTTGGAAACAGTAGATGGATTGTTCTTGCATCCATTGGTCGGTGCAACGAAAGAAGATGACATCTCTGCAGACATTCGGATGCGCTGCTACGAAATCATGTTGGAGCATTACTTCCCCAACGATCGAGTCATTCTCGCCATCAATCCCGCAGCCATGCGCTATGCCGGACCTCGCGAAGCCATTTTCCACGCGCTCGTTCGGAAAAACTATGGCTGTACCCATTTTATTGTGGGACGAGATCATGCAGGGGTCGGCGACTACTACGGTACATACGACGCTCAATACATCTTTGATGAGTTTGAGCCAGATGCATTGGGCATTCAGCCTCTGAAATTTGAACATGCGTTTTACTGCACTCGGACGCAAGGGATGGCAACGACTAAGACTAGCCCGAGCTTGCCAGAAGAACGCATTCACTTGTCGGGAACGAAAGTGAGAGAAATGCTGCGTCGGGGTGAGTTACCGCCGCCTGAATTCTCACGTCCTGAAGTTGCAGCAGAATTAGCGAAGGCAATGAAGGTCTAATCACATATTCATCATCAAGAAAGAGACGTTGCGATCGCAACGTCTCTTTTTTTAGCAAGACATTCTGCCTCGGGTAGAAGCAGAATTTGCGAATGATTGCGTTCTACACTACGCTCTGTTCTAGCTTGATCGCTCTCTGTGCTCTTGGTAAGTAGTTAAACTTCAACCAATCGGCTAACCGCAGCGACATACCAACAATCATCAGCGTCGGATTAGCATAGCCCGCCGTTGGGAAAACAGAGCTACCTGCAATGAACAGTCCTTCTACGCCATGAACTTGGCAATTAGAATCGACCACGCCTTGAGTGGGATCATCTGACATGCGCGTTGTGCCCGTCGGATGAGCGCGATCGCTAAAGTTCGACTCCCATCCTTCTTTTTGATCCAACCAAGCCGACAGAGTTGGCTTCGGTAGACCTAAGCGATCGAATTCATCACAAATTAAATGCGCTAAGCGTCGAACCGATTGCCGCTCTTGCTCGCTAATTTTCCAGTTCAGTTTGGAAATCGGCATACCTAAGCGATCGACTTTATCCGACAACATCACGCGGCTATCGGGATCAGGACGCTGCTCAACATGACAGAACAATTCCACTTTTTCTGCCTTGTTAATCGTGGGGCGATGCTTCATGTAGCGGCGATACAACCCATGTCCAATCTCAGGGGAACGAGTCAGGACGTTCAAAGCCGTTTGGTAAGACTTGAGCGAAATTTTTCCTTCTTTCAAGCGGGTCTTCAAGTCTTTTAACGTGTTCCAAGCATCATCTTCAGAGGCTACCGTTTCAAGATAGGCTGCACAGTTGAGTAACTGCTCTTTCTCTTGCAATTTGTGGCTTAAGGCAATGCCATGCAGATACACATGCCGTCCTTTCGCATCATCTAGCCAGTAATGCCCAAAGCGATTGCGCACCTCCTGTGCCGAGTCTGGGTCAAAACTGCCCAACACACAGCCTGGATGATCCATTAAGAAGCGCCCAACGAGATCGTTTTGATTACCAACGCCATGCGGCACAATCCGATTCGATGCCAACATGAGCCGGGCATTTTCGACTCCACCACAGGCAAGCACGATCGCTCGAGCTTTCACACAGGCTTTTTTGCCTTCTAGTGTCGAAACTTCAACCGATTCCAGTTTCGTTCCAGCTTGATTCGTATTGAGATGCGTGACATTCGCGTGCAGAATCAACTGGATATTAGGCGCGCCCTCCGGCATAAAGTCTTGTCCAAATCGCATTGGTTCATGGCGGTTTGTCACGTGTTTGCTAAACTGCCAGAACACAGGCTGCACCTTTGATGTATTCAGCGAAGCAGGGCGATTGACTCTAAATCTTTCCCAAAGCCGCTCATCATAACAGTGAGGACCAATCCCCAGATTCTCGCCGCCTCGGACTAAATAAGGATCGAGGCTACGACGAGAGATTGACCAACCTGAGTAAGGAACCCACGATCGTTCCTTAAAATCTAATTCATCAAACGGTGCCACCCGACCTGTCCAAATATGAGACGATCCGCCCAAAATTCGAGAGCGGATTACATCTTGATTGAGTTGGCGCGGCGCACCAATATTTTCAATTTCATACAGCGCTTGCGTTTCAGGTTCTTCTGACTTGCCCCCGCTTTCTAAAATCACAACTTTAACATTCGTTCCTACAAACTCTTTCGCGATTGAGAGTCCTGCTGGACCACTTCCCACAATACATAGATCAGTTTCGATAACCAGATTATCTTTCAAAGCTCTGAGGTCACTGACGTTCACACTAACTACTCCGTTGCCAAATCGAATCCTTTCAATCACACTCACTCCGATAGAGCAAAGCTTTCTTCACAACGATGTTGCGAAAATTACTTCAATGCACCTAAAGATAAAGTGAGTAGCACTATTCATTCCGTATAGAAAAGACGAAGATGAACATCTCGGGAAATGCCCATCAATCCGACTGTTCCTTTTTGTTCTTTAAAGCACAAGTTTGCTCTCAAGATCGGCGCGGAAGAACACGTAGAATATACGCTAGGGGACAAGTTGATTCTGTAAACTCCGATCAACTTTGCAGAAAATCTATGTAAAAACCCGGGATCATTAGGTTTGCACCAAAGAATGTTTAATTTGTGTAAAGTTAGCTTGTGCTGATCATTGAAATTACTACTGTGAAAGGTTTTTATCAGATTTTTCGGTGATCAAACTCCGGAGTTTTACGGTTGTTGAATTCCTCATAATTGGTAAGGCAGTGTCAAGATTCTCCGGATTTCGGGTGTCGAATGTGATTTTGAGGAGCAAGACCCTTTAAACTCATTGCAGGTCTCGATCGAGATATTGCATTCAATCCATAGACTGAGACGTGAAAAAGCTGCTTCTGTTTGCTGAAACCTGTTTCGTCATCTTCGGCTTAACCTTCTTTACAGGCGGTCTTGCCTTGGGAGGCAGTGAGGATGGAACCACATCTGGTCCTGTTCCAGTGATTGTGATGACCGCCATACGGTACTTCATCTGGTTAGTGAGTACCTTACTAGTGATGCTCAATGCCAAGCGCGCCATCATCACAGTGAAGCGAGATTGGATATTGTGGCTCTTTATCGGACTCGTTCTTTTTTCTTTTGCCTGGTCAGACTTTCCCCAATGGACGCTCCTCGCCAATCGAGAAGTGCTCCAAATGACTACCTTTGGGCTGTACATCGCTACTCGGTTTTCACTGACTCAGCAGGTGAAACTTTACGCGATGACATTTGCGATCGGAGGACTAGCAAGTGCTGCGCTTGCCTTGGGCGTACCCTCGATTGGAAAACATCTTGTCGATCACCCTGGGGCGTGGAAAGGGATTTACGACTACAAAAACACCTTTGGCAGCATGATGGTGATCGCAATGGTGTCGTTCTTCGCGCTGCCGATTGAACATCCGCGCGATCGCTGGCTCAAATGGATTGGGATTGCTGGAGCAACTGCACTGATTCTGCTCTCGACCTCCAGAACGGCTTTGCTTTTGGGTGTCGCGATGTTAGCCATGATGACATTTTATCGAAACTTCCGATGGCAAGGGAGAAAATCGATCGTGCTTGGAAGTTTGGGAGTTTTAGTCTTAGGTTCGACTGTGGTTGGGATCTTATCGAATTGGACTGAGTTGCTCAAAGCATTTGGAAGAGATCCAACGTTGACGGGACGAACCTACATTTGGTCAGTTGCGCTTGATCGCTTGTGGGATCGCCCTTGGTTCGGCTTTGGTCGCAGTGCGTTCTGGTCGCCTGAAAGCCCGTATCCAAAGGCGATTGGTTATTATCTATCCCAGAGCTTTAATGCACCTCACGCTCACAATGGGTTTATTGAAGTCGCTCTAGATGTTGGTTTGGTTGGATTAGCGCTGTTTTTAATCTGCTATGTGATTGGGTTTGTGATGGCTCTGATGAAAGCGTATGGGTCTAAGCATCCAGAGCATCTTTGGGCTTTGGGCTTTTTGACCTTTCTAGCGCTAAATAATGTCACCGAGAGCTACATGTTGCGGTTGGCAAATATCTACTGGGTTTTGTTTGTTGCTACCATTCTGACGGTGAAGCAGAAAGTGCCAGCGTTTGAGGATGAACGTGAACGAGTTCCAGAAGTTTCACAGTTGCGACAGTTCTCTGAGTCTCAGACTTGAGGACGGATCGCCTCTCTTGCAACAGCGCGGCTCCATCCATGGATAGAGCCGCGCTGTTTTGATCTAACGTTCAATTCGATGATTTTAGTCTGTTCCAAAGCGCGATCGCAGTTCACACTTTGCTTAAATCGCAGGCTCTTTATACTCGATCAACTTAGCTTGTTGACCACGTAGCTTAGTTGACCAATAGTTAAACTGTCCAATCGATTCAGGAAATTTTCCTAACACACAAAATCCTGCATACGATCGCGCATCAGATGCCGAATCTCCCCGACTCAGACGATAGCGATAGATTTTCCAGCACAGCAACGGATAGCCCAAAAACGCGAGCAAGCTTAGCCCTGACGTAAAATACGCTAGCCCAATTGCAACTAGCGGCAGTCCCATGACCCAGCCCCAGTGCTTGCGATTTTCGCGCACCATATACCGTTCAGGTGGCGCGCCATGTAAATCTGTCCACGCTGCCATTGCCCAACCGCCACGAACTGAACGCTTCCACCACTGCCGAAATTCCAGCATAGCGGCATCATGTCGCGTCATTTCGGCATCGATTCGCTGAATCTTCCAGCCCAATTTCCGCAAGCGCACACACATCTCAGGCTCTTCACCTGCGATCAGGGTTTCGTTATATCCGCCCACAGCTTGGATCGCTTCGACCCGTATCAAAGCATCGCCTCCACAGGCTTCTGCTTCTCCCACAGGCGTATTCCACTCCATGTCAGCTAAACGGTTATAGACAGATCGCTCTGGAAATCGCTCTCGCCGTCGTCCACACACGATCGCGAATGTTGCGTCACTCGCGAATGCCGCGATCGCAGTCTCGATCCATCCTTCAACGAGTTCGCAATCGCCATCAATGAATTGCACATATTTGAGATCTGGAACCTGGGCGACCAGATGCCGGAATCCAGCATTTCGCCCCCGCGCCATCGTAAACGGAATCGATAAATCCAAATTGACAACCTGAACTCCAAGCGACTCCGCAAATGCAACGCTGCCATCGGTTGATCCTGAATCCACATAGACGATCAATGTTCCGGTTGGCATTTGGGCGACCAAGGATTTCAGACATCGCACCAGTCGATCTCCTTCATTTCTGCCGATCGCGACTACCCCAATTTTTTCCAACATGATCTTAAGTCGCTCAACTTTGTCCAAGTTAATGATTACAAGCCCTGCACAGTCACGAGTAACAATCTATAACTTTTAGGATTTGATAGATTGCTGCTCTATCTATAAATCGCCCCATCCATCAATCGTTGCGGTATGTAATTAGGATGACAGTAAATTATCTTCAAAAAAATTATATTTGCATTTACAGTAATCGTGATTAGAACCTTTTAACCATGAACAGATGAATCAATCTTATCGGTAGACCTAGATCACATTCGCAGCGTTTCAGTGCTATTCCATGGCGTGGTTCAATATTTTCATCGCTCCTTCACAATTCCATGACTTCCAGCAAAGAATGAAAAAGAGTAAGCTCAAAGAATTGTGAAAATATGCTCCGTTCTTATACTGAGACTAATTTCCTATCCGTAAGTTGCACTCTGAAGTCTTATGAAAAATGATATGACTAAAATTGCATATCTGGTGAATCAGTATCCGAAAGTCAGTCACAGTTTCATTCGGCGTGAGATTCACGGAGTCGAAGCTAGCGGTATTTCGGTCGGTCGGTATGCCATCCGCTCCTGTCATGCAGAACTCGTAGATGACGAAGATCAAAAAGAACTGGCGCTCACCCGCACAGTTTTAGAGAGCGGTGGATTTATATTATTGAAGAGTCTGGCGGCCGCAATCGTCACTCGTCCTCATCAAGTTCTCCAGGCACTTAAGCTCGCTGTAAAATTTGGGCGACGCTCCGATCGCGGAGTCTTACGCCATTTGATTTATTTGGCTGAAGCTTGTGTTCTAAACGACTGGTTTCAAGCAGACGGTATTCATCATATCCATGCCCATTTCGGCACGAATTCAACGACCGTTGCGATGCTGTGCACTGCCCTAGGTGGTCCAACCTACAGCTTCACAATCCACGGACCTGAAGAATTCGACATGATTCAGTCTTTATCGATCGTCGAAAAGGTTCAGCGTTCCTCTTTCGTCGCAACGGTGAGTTCATTTAGCAGAAGCCAGCTTTATCGCTGGTGCGATCAATCGCAATGGGACAAGATTCAAGTTGTGCATTGTGGAGTCGATCGTTCTTTCTTCACAGACGCCACTCCTATTCCTTCAGAACCCAAAATCGTCTGTGTCGGACGACTCTGTGAAGCGAAAGGGCAACTGCTTTTAGTTGAAGCGATTAAGCCGATCGTGGCTGCAGGCATTGCAATTAAGCTAGTGCTTGTAGGAGATGGTCCCTTACGTCCTCAAATTGAAGCTTTGATCGCTGAAGGAAACCTTCAAGATCACGTCGAAATTACGGGGTGGGCAAGTGGCGAAACAGTGCGCGAACACATTCTCGCTTCGCGTGCTTTAGTTCTTCCGAGTTTTGCAGAAGGGCTACCTGTTGCCTTAATGGAAGCACTCGCCTTACACAGACCTGTGATTAGTACCTATATCGCAGGCATTCCTGAATTGGTCATCCCGAATGATTGCGGTTGGCTAGTTCCTGCAGGCTCTATCGCAGAACTCACCGCTGCAATTAAAACTGCGATCGAACTTCCTGCCGAAGTCCTAGCTCAAATGGGGCAAACTGGAGCAGCACGAGTGCTGGAGCAGCACGATGTGGCGATCGAGGCGCAGAAGCTTGCCAATCTCTTTAAAGATATGACTGCAAAGCCTGCTGTAGAAACGGGTTTGACTGAAACCCGTGATCTGATTGTTCCACTTGTGCAATCTTCTCAATAGTTTCCTCTCGATCGTTTCTTCTCAATGACTCACCCTACCCTTAGACAAGAGCCTCAATCCATGAGCAATGCACCCGACTCCCTAACCTTGTGGCAACAAATTGTCGAAGACTGGAATGCCCATGGGCGTGACTGGACAAAACCCGGATTTCGAGCCGTTGCCGTTTACCGTTTCGGGGTTTGGAGAATGCAAATTCAGCCTCTTGCCTTGCGTGCTCCGCTGAGTGTGCTCTACCGTATGCTCTTTCGCAAAGTTCGCAACCATTACGGCATTGAGTTACCTTACAGTGCCAAGCTAGGGCGAAGAGTGGTGATCGAGCATCAAAGTGCGATCGTCATTCATGGAAATTGTGAAATTGGAGATGACTGCATTATTCGCCAAGGCTGTACCTTAGGCAATCGTTATCTGGATCGCGCCTACGAAGCCCCGAAGCTGGGAAATCGGGTAAATGTCGGAGCAGGGGCGAAGATTTTAGGAAAGGTTGTGATTGGAGATGATGCTTGTATTGGAGCCAATGCAGTAGTTCTCAAAGATATTGGAGCTGGAGAAACTGCCATTGGGATTCCTGCCAAAATCCTTAAGCCAAAAGCTGTTCCCGTAGGGACATCTGATGATGTGTTGAACCTAGAAGCAGCGATGGCTGCTCCTGCTGCTCCCATTACTAAATAACCCTACATAAGCATATTAATATATAGCAATATAACCCCCTAACAGGTGATTCAGCCGCGCCTATTAGGGGGCTTTGTTTTGCGAAGCGATCACGTCTTCTCTCTGAAGTCATATAGTCTGCTGGTTCTTATCGATCTCGGTCAGATCTACAAATTTCCACGGGAAGTAGCAACGTCTAAGTAGCCCATCATACTGCCAAGCCTAGAATTCACTACTGCAACCTGAACTGTTGAAAGGAAGCTCGATCGTGTGATTCTAGATCGAGCACTCCCCAAGCGATCCAGCCGAAAAAGCATTGCTATAGCTCCATACTCTCGTTGAAAAAACTCTGCCTATATCCAAGGAGATAGAAAGTTCTCAATCGAATTGAGTTGCTCATGTAGTTGGGTATGCCAGACCATAGCCTAGCCTAGAGTGCGGCAAGTCTTCGTAAAGCATCAATGAAGAAAATCTGGACTTTTAGAGCGAAAAAGACATTGTTCAGTGCATTCACGTAATCTACGATAGAGCGCTCGTAAAATGGGTTCAAATGCCCAGTTCTGACATTGATAAAATTAGCCCTAAAGCATCGCTAAATTATCATAATGCACCAATTCTGCTTACAAGATATTCTGGTATTGCAAGCTAGACTATTCCTTGAGAATAAATGATACATGCCTAAAAAATAGCGTTGATAAGATTCAGGTTTTATTTAAGCTGAAAATTGACGATCTTAGATATATTTCAATATAATTCTGTTTGTTTTATAACAGCGCAACTTGCGCCCACGCTGAAAGACTTCTAGTTGAGAACAACGTAAATCCATTCTTTTGTAAATTGGTAACGCCCTAAAAAACCTAGTCTCAAATCATTAGAGCGATAAAATAGTTCATGTAGTGATGGCGTAAATGCATATCATCTTCGTTGGACTAGAAGTCTATATACGTCTAAATTAGTAAATCAGGTGTTTAGAATCTAAGTCTTGTGATATTTCAAAAGCAGGCCTGTTAATAAATAGACAGGTAGTTTCATGGATTTATGTCAGATTTTATCCAGTAATATGATGAGAAATTATCAAAATCTCTATTGGTGAGATCGCTAAATCTTGAGCCTATTTTGTATCAAATTCATAGAAAAGTTCTGCTAATGAATTTGTTGTTAATCGTTCAATTGATTGAAGTATGTTGTTCCAAATTAGAAGATAGCTTCTCCCTAAACCGCTTAGCTCAATACGATCAGGCGCAGCAAAACTTTTAGAGCGCTTCGTGTGTTGTCTTTGTGTAACAGATGATTAACAACTTCACAGATTCATTAGAAACATGTTCCGTAGTTCCACGGTTCCCTAACCGAATAATCCCTTAATAGTCGCGTGAAGATTCAGTAAAGCGAGTAGACGCACCTTCAGAAAGCCACTTAGATTACATACAGAGCCGCCTCGGAGTTCGATAGGGCAACTGCTCAAAATAACTTCTGAATCAGCTGGGCTTCTTGTGTGTTGTTTTTTCAACTTGATGCGGGTGCAAATCAGCAGATCACCGAAATATGTCTCCCAACTGGGACAGATATTTCGGTGCACAGGCTCTAGCTCTCCATTGGGCAAGCCGTAGTAGAGATCTTTCGGGCAAAGTAATGAGACAGGTTCACCTTCTTAACATTGGAATCCACAACCTCACGATGATTGAGCTACTCGAAAAGCTGCGGCTTGGCGGGACAGTCTTTACACCCAATGTGGATCATCTCATGAAGTTACAGCATGACTATGAATTCTACCGTGCCTATCAAGGGGCGGATTTCAAAGTCTGTGATAGTCGTGTGTTAGTATATGCCTCCTATTTTTTAGGAACCCCGGTGCAAGAAAAAATCTCTGGCTCTGATCTGTTTCCAGCTTTCTACACGTACTATCAAAACGACCCCAGCGTCAAAATTTTCCTTCTTGGGGCGGCTCCTGGCATTGCAGAGGTTGCCCGAACTCGAATTAACGACAAGGTTGGTCGCAACATGGTTGTTGCGGCTCATTCTCCTTCTTTCGGTTTCGAGCGAAACGAAGCAGAGTGCCAAGCCATCATTGACCTGATCAATCGTTCTGGCGCAACCGTGTTAGCGATCGGGGTTGGCGCACCGAAACAGGAACTCTGGCTCACAAACTATAAAGATCAGCTTCCGAATGTCAAAACCTTTCTCGCGATTGGGGCGACGATCGATTTTGAAGCTGGCACAATCCAGCGTTCTCCTCGCTGGATGAGTGATGTAGGACTGGAATGGTTGTTCCGGATTCTGTGTGAACCGAAGCGACTTTGGAAACGGTATCTCGTTCACGACCTGCCGTTCTTCTGGCTGATTCTTCAGCAGCGCTTTCGCAATTATCAAAACCCCTGGGCATCCGAACCGACCACTGCATCGCATAAAAAATCACGATCATTAATGAAAACAATCTAGGGAGACTACGGATGCATTTCAGCATATTTTCTATATCAAATCCTTAATCTCACCTTTTTGAAGGCTAAGTTATGGCATAGTTATGGGAGAAAGGCTGACAAGGTGATCCGAACGCGATACCATCTAGCGAAACTGTACTTAAAAAGCTGCGCTCAAAGTCGTATCGGTTGACTGAACTCAAAGCCGAATATTTTCAGGCTTGCATCTCAACCGAATCCTGTTTGCTTCTCAAATCATTCTCAGCGCCATCAGTTTTCGGCTTCCTATGTTCCCCAGGTTATGAGTCCCTCATTCCTCAATTCCCCTTTATGACAAGCATGAAAATGGAGACCAAGCAATATTCTGAAGACTTCGATCTTCAAAACTATTGGCTTATCCTGAAACGCCGTTGGTTAACTGCTGCTACTGTTCTTGCAGCAACCGTTGGGCTGGTTGGGCTAGCTACTTCGATGCAACGTCCTAGCTTTGAAGCAAACGGGCGACTCTTAGTTCAGTCAAACCGCACGACCTCTTTAACCGGAGTCGGTGAAAAAGTCGGGACACTGGAATCGCTCAAGCGCGAGGGTAACCCGCTTGACACGCAAGCGGTTGTCGTTACGTCGTATCCGATCTTGCAGCGTGTGATCGATACTTTGCAGTTGAAAAACTCCAAGGGTCGTCCGATGGATCCCGAGGAACTCAGCAAGCAGCTCAAGGTTGAGGCAGTGCCAACAACGGACATTCTCAACTTGAAGTACAGCGATAATGACGCAGAGATGGCAGCAAACGTGGTCAACCAGATCATGAAGGCTTACATCGACAATAATCTGAAGACAAACCAAGAAGAAGCAAATAAAGCAGGTCGCTTTATTGAAAGCCAACTGCCGCGAGCGGAAGCAGAGTTGCAAAAAGCCTCTGAAGAGTTACGCCTATTTAGAACTCAAAATCAGATTGTAGATTTAGAACGCGAATCCGCTGCAAATATTAATTCGCTCTCGCTCCTACAAGATCAGCTCAACCAAGCGCGATCGCAGTTAGCAGATGTCGCCCGTCAAGAGCAAGTCGTGCGCGATCAGTTAGGGTTAGAGACAGGGCAAGCAATCGATCTCGCTTCACTCAGCCAGTCGCCTGGAGTTCAAGAAGCCTTGAGCCAATTGCAACAAGTCCAAACTCGTTTGGTCACTGAGCAAGCTCGCTTCAAGAGCACCACTCCGCAAATTCAGACCTTGCAGCAACAAGAGCAAGACTTGAATGCACTACTGCAATCTCGGGTGAGCGAAGCAGTCGGAGCAAGTGTGCAAGTTGCTCCTGGTGCGCTACAAGTCGGCGATATCAAGCGGAAATTAGCAGAGAGCCTAGCCACTCTGCAGTCGCAAAAATTAGGGTTAGAGGGCCGTGTAGGAACGCTTGCTGGATTGCAGTCAAGCTTCCGCAGCCGCATGGCAGCAACCCCAACATTAGTGAAACAGCAAAGCGAATTAGAGCGTAAGCAAGACTTAGCACAGAAGGCTTATGAGAATCTCACAAGCCGCTTGCAAGAAATTCAAGTTGCAAGAAATCAGCAAGTTGGCAACGCCCGTGTGCTACAAAACGCGCTTGTTCCGACACAGCCAACCGGACGGATGCGGTTGATTCTCTTAGCCGCAGGCACAATGATCGGCTTGCTCTTGGGAGTTGCGGCAGCATTCTTTAGAGACATGATGGACAAGTCGCTGAAGACGGTCAAAGAAGCCGAAGCGCAATACGGCTACACAATGTTGGGGTTAGTTCCGAAGTTTGAAACCAGTGATACGCCAACGATCGTTTCGCCGAGTGCCGATGACATTTCGCCACGGGTGATTGCAATGACTTCACCGCGATCGATGATTCATGAAGCTTATCAGATGCTGCAAGCCAATCTGAAGTTTATGAGTCTCGACAAGAAAGTGAAGACGATCGTAATCAGCAGTGCGGTACCCCGTGAAGGTAAGTCTGAAGTAGCAGCGAACTTAGCCGCTACGATGGCACAGTCGGGTCGCAAAGTCTTGCTCGTCGATGCCGATATGCGAAATCCCTCGCAGCATCACTTGTGGGGCATTGTCAACTCGGTTGGGTTGAGTAACGTGGTTGTCGATCAGAGCGAACTGCGCCAAGCAGTCAAGCCGATTACGAACAATCTTTCGATTCTGACTGCGGGTGTCATGCCACCGAATCCCCTGGCAATTTTGGATTCTGAAGCAATGACGACCTTGTTAGAAACGATTGCTAAGGATTATGATTACGTCCTGTTTGATACGCCACCCCTAGCGGGAACTGCAGATGCGGCTGTCCTAGGCAAAATGGCGGATGGCGTCTTGATCACAGTTCGTCCAGGCGTAGCTGATGCTGGCAGCATCTCTGCTGCTAAATCTTTACTCGATCGCTCTGAGCCAAATATTCTAGGCCTAGTTGCGAATGGAGTCAATGTGCGTTATGAGCCGGACAGCTACTTCTACTACACCAGCCCGCGTGAGCAGGTTTCGGAACGGGGAGAAGGTGCTCGTTCAGTCCGTTCGTTACTGACAAAATAGTCTCAGATTCTCTGTAGATGTGAAAGGGTTGCGGCAAATCATCTGACCGTAACCACACCGATCTTCTTGATTTTGTATTTATGCTGAGTGCCTGTTTTTTGGGAGTTGCAGCTCTTTTCTTGGGGCTGAGCTGCTGGACATTGTTAGAAACTCTGGCTGCTGTGTTCGCACGGCGAATCGAGCCAGCTTATCCGTCGTCTTCATCTGCGCGGGTGGCGATCTTAGTCCCTGCTCACAACGAAGAAATTGAAATTGCAGAGACGCTGCAAACCTTAACAGCACAAAAGCGACCTCAAGATCAGCTGATTGTCATTGCAGATAACTGCACGGATCGAACTGCCGAAATTGCTCGATCGATGGGTGTGATTGTACTAGAGCGCCGTGACACACTCCGGCGTGGCAAAGGATATGCTTTGGACTATGGCACAACGCATCTAGCTGCAGATCCACCTGATGTCGTGATCGTAGTTGATGCAGACTGTCAGGTGCAGCCAGGCGCGATCGAACAATTAGTCGATACAGTGATGGCAACGGGCAGACCGGTTCAGGCGACCTATTTACTCCAGAAACCGCCTCAAGCGACGGCTAAACACTCTGTTGCCGCATTTGCTTTCACGCTCAAAAATCTGGTGCGACCGCTCGGATTAACTCATCTTGGGCTGCCGTGTTTATTAACGGGGACAGGGATGGCGTTTCCTTGGGCAGCGATTCAAGCCGTGAGTTTAGCGAGCGGTCATATCGTTGAAGATATGAAGGTCAGTGTGGATTTAACGATCGCTGGATTTGCCCCCCTTTATTGTCCAGAGGCACGAGTAACGGGGGTGCTGCCGCAGAATAGCCGTGCGGGTGAAAGTCAACGCACCCGATGGGAGCATGGACATTTGCAAGCGATCACCACCTTTGTTCCAGTCTTAATCAAGAGTGCAATTCAGCGAAGAAATTTGGATGCGCTAGGAGTTGCTCTAGAGCTGAGTGTCCCGCCCTTATCGCTGTATGTCATGAGCTGGTTGGCAATCAGTGCCATTACGCTGTTTTGGGGTTGGATAAGTGGGCATTGGTTCCCTGGAATGATTGCGATCGCGGCTGGAGCTTGTCTTGCAGGGACAGTTTTTGGAGCTTGGGCGAAGTTTGGGCGCGACGATTTATCGCTGCGCGACCTGATCACAGTTCCAATGTACATATTGTGGAAGATTCCGGTGTATCTGAAGTTTTTAGTGCGTCCGCAGAAAACTTGGGTGCGCACAGAGCGGGATGTGCGCTCGGCTTCAGAGTAGTGACTCGTGAAGCGTAAATAATTAGGAACTTTGGCAGAGGATTTAAGTCGGGGTTAAAGTCGAACATAGCGCACACAAGCTGGTATAGGAAGTCTTACCGTGAAGCGATTCGTCTCCCTGAAAACACTCGGTCATAGTTTTATGTGGGGTGCAGCCCTAGCTCTGTCAGCTGTTGCTCCTAGTTTCGCTGCTGAACGTTTAAATTTGCGATTTGGACCGTTTGAGCAATCGATTGAGGTTGCGGATTTAGAACAGTTTGCTCAAAGTGGAAAAGTCTCTACATCGCTTCAGCTCTATACTGCAATTCTGACTCCTGAATTTCGCAAAGCTTTAACAAGTCGATTAGAGCTTGATCCCAAGTTGGGCACGCGGATTGTTGAAGACTTGTTAAAGTCTCCATCGGGGCAGCAGGTTTTAAATTCGATCCGACAAGCTGCTCCAGAATTAAGTTTAGAAACGCTGCAAGCGGGGTTTTGGTTAGCAGCTCGGCAGGCAAATCAACTCGATGCAATTGGGGTGATCAAAGCGATTCCACAAGATACAGTGACGATCGATGTCACCCAAGCGCTAGGCATCGCGTCTCAGTTGAATTTTTCCTACTGGAAAACTCAAGGGATTCAATCGCTATTAACGAATAGTTTGCCAGCGGGCAATCCAGGATTTCGCGCTGAACTTGATCCATCTGTGCCCGGAAATCAGCCGGTTCGAGAACAGTTTTTTTCATTCTTCGATGATCAACGGAATCGCCAATTGCCCGTGGATTTGTATTGGAGTTCGACCAATCCTCAAGCGCCTTTGATTGTGATTGCGCCAGGGTTTGAGGCAAATCGGAAGTTTTTAACATATCTGGCTCGACATTTGGCATCGCATGGATTTACAGTCGCCGCGATCGAGCATCCGTTTGTCACGCGTGGTGGAGCACTGCCCGCTTTGAATCCTGATCGCTTAGTGCCTGGAACTGAGTTTATTGATCGCCCCAAAGACGTGAGTTTTTTGCTCGATCGCTTTGCGGAATTGAATCAACAACCGGGCGAACTACAAGGGAAACTCAATACTCAAAAAGTTTCAATGATTGGGCATTCGTTGGGGGGGTATGAAGCGTTGGCGCTGGCTGGGGCTGAGTTGCGGATTGATGAATTACGCGATTTCTGTCGAGAAAGTGGTCTATTAGAGCGGGTTCCAGCGGATTGGCTGCAATGTGCAGCGGCTGAACTTCCCCAAAACCGAATTAGTGTTCGGGATCCAAGAATTGTGCAAGCGATCGCGCTCAACCCGGCGATCGGGCAAATTTTTGGTAAGGAAGGTCTAAAATCTGTGGCTACGCCAACGATGATCTTGACCAGTACCGACGATCGGTTAGCTCCAGCATTTACGCAGCAGCTTCAACCCTTTTTGCAATTACCGACTCCGAAGTATTTATTAACGGCAATTGGGACAACCCATCTCAGTGTGAGCGATCCCGGCAATTTCAGTGGAGCCGTGGCGCAAGGAACGTTAGTCAAAGAGCGCAGGGGCAAGGAAGTTGAACCATTGCGGCGATTGTTGCAAGGGGTCACTTTGGCATTTGTGCAACAAGCGACTCCTGCTGCCAAAACCTATCAGCCGTTCTTAACCCCGGATTATGCGCGATCGCTATCGAAGCCAGAGTTACCCATGCGGTTGAATACTGAACTGCCTGAAAATATTACGCGTTGGCTGAGTTTAGCGTCGGTTTTTTGAATTTAAAGGACTGGAGAAGTTCTATCCAACCTGTGCGGATTGGCTCGAACTTGTTCGTAAAAGTTTCATAAAAGTTCATATCATGAACCTGTGCGATCGTCCGCGCACGGAAACCTACGAGACAGAGGAGTCACCTTAAATGAGTTCAGCTTTAGCTGTATGGATTACCAGTACAATGCAGTCGCTGGGATACATCGGAATCGGATTTCTCATGTTCATGGAAAATCTATTCCCACCGATTCCGTCCGAGCTGATCATGCCGCTAGCTGGATTCACTGTCTCGAAAGGAGATATGAACTTTCAGTATGCCGTGCTGGCTGGTGTGGTGGGGACAATCTTAGGAACGCTGCTCTGGTACTATGGTGGACTTTTGATCGGCGAGAAGCGAATTCGAGAACTGGCAGATCGCTATGGCAAATGGATCGGCGTAACCGGTCAAGACATTGATAAAGTCAATCGTTGGTTTTACAAACATGGAACCAAAGCCGTTTTATTTGGGCGACTCGTTCCCGGCATTCGCACGTTGATCTCGCTCCCTGCGGGGTTAAGTGGAATGCGACTCATGCCGTTTTTGGTGTATTCCACGATCGGGACAACGATTTGGACTGCTGCTTTAACGTATGTTGGGTATGTTTTGGGCGACCAGTATGAATTGGTGGATGAATATCTTGCGCCTGTTTCTAAGATTGTTCTCGGCATTTTAGTCATCGCCTTTGTGGTTTGGTTAATTCGACATCGAAAGGCTTCCCAATAAGGCATTGGTATCTCTAGAATTGTGCCGCAATTTTGAGATGAGACGGGGAACAGATTCAGGCGTAAACTCTTCCAGAAATAAGGCTCCTAGCTTTTGAGCAGATTGTCTCAGCACAACCGTTTAGATCACAAGCCCAGGCATCAAGCGATCGTGCCAACGCGATTTCGACTTATTGTGCGAACCTTGACTTCAATCGTTGCGAGGATAGGAGCAATGCGCGATTGTCCCTTTATTTCGTTTAATCTGATAAGGGGATTGGACATTTAGACGGACGGTGATAGGATACTCGCTCGGAAAAGTCACTCCGGATGTAGATCAATCGCTGGTGCCGATCCTTCTAATTATTAATCGTTATGATTGCAAGTTCACTTTTGCTCTCTCACATTCACATCTACCAGGAACACAAGTCAAATCGATCTTGAAAAAACGTTCTAACTACTGGCAACTTCTCGCTTATCTTCGCCCCCAATGGCGCACGATCGTTTATGCCTTGATGTGTGCGGTCATTTTTGCTGTGACTTGGCCCGCCATGGCATTTTTGTCAGAAAAAATGTCTCGGTTTATCAGCGAGGGGCGAATTGCTGCAATTGCGGAAACCGCTGGCTATGTGATTTTGATTTGGGGAAGCCAAAAACTTGCACAATACGGTCAAGAAACGCTGATTGCCAAAGCTTCGTTGAGTATTGCGATGGAGTTGAGAAATCGCACGTTTTCTCATATTCAACGCTTGAGTCTCGCTTATTTTGAAACGGTGCAGACTGGAGATCTCACCTATCGATTGACAGAAGATGTCGATCGCATTGGTGAGGTGATTCAAAAGCTCTTTAGCCAGTTTGTGCCGAATGCGATGAAGCTCGTTGTGACGCTGATTACGATGCTGTATTTCAATTGGCAGTTGACGCTTTCAACGCTGATCGTGGCTCCGTTGCTGGCTGGATTAACGGCTTGGTTTGGCGAGAAGATGCGGAAGTTGTCGTATCGGAGCCAGAGCCGGATTTCAGACTTGTCGGCGTTGCTGACAGAGATGTTAAGTGGCGTGAGATTAGTGCGCGCCTTTGCAGCGGAGGATTATGCGATCGAACAATTCCGCCGAGGTTCAGAACGCAATCGTCAAGCCAGATACGCGACAGAACGTTTGAGAGCGATTCAATACCCAGTTCAAGGATTCTTAGATGCACTGGGTATTCTCGCGCTCTTGTTAGTGGGCAGTTGGCAAATCTCCCAAGGGAATTTGACGGGCAGTGAATTCATTGCGTTCGTGGTCGCGGTCGCGATGTTGTTTGAGCCGATTAGCACAGTGACATTGAACTACAACGAGTTTAAGCAGGGAGAGGCTTCGGTTGATCGTGTGTTTGAACTGTTGCAGATTAACCCGTCGATCGTGGAACAACCCGATGCTAAAGTTCTGCCTTCTGTGACCGGGAGAATTGAGTTTGAGAATGTCTCTTTTGCCTATCGTCCGGATCGTCCTGTTCTGCAAGATTTGAGTCTGCGAGTCTATCCGGGCGAAATGGTGGCTTTAGTGGGGGCATCGGGTGCGGGTAAAACGACGCTCGTGAATTTAATTCCACGATTTTATGATCCTCAAGCAGGAGAAATCTGGATTGATGGCACGAACATTCGCGATGTCTCGCTGAAAAGTTTGCGGCATCAAATCGGGATTGTGCCGCAGGAAACGATTTTGTTTACGGGAACGATCGCGCAAAATATCGCCTTTGGACAACTCGATTTTGATATGAATGCAGTTCGAGAAGCTGCCAAGATTGCCAATGCTCATCAGTTTATTAGTCAATTTCCCGATGGCTATGAAACTTGGGTCGGTGAGCGAGGAGTAAATTTATCGGGAGGACAGCGGCAGCGATTAGCGATCGCGCGTGCAGTTCTGCTCAATCCTCGAATCTTGATTCTCGATGAAGCAACTTCAGCGTTGGATTCAGAATCCGAAGCGTTGGTTCAAGAAGCATTAGAACGAATCATGCAAGGACGAACTGTGTTCATCATCGCGCATCGCTTAGCGACGGTGAGACGAGTCGATCGCATTCTGGTCATGGAGAAAGGACGAGTTGTAGAGTCTGGAACTCATACAGAATTGCTCGCAGAAGGCGGACGATATGCACGATTCTACGCACAGCAGTTTAGCTAAGCTTCACGTTTACCATCTGTGGAGCAACGATCGGGTGTCATTTTGATTGTTCTATAGCAATCCGGTTTGAGGTGTAGAGGCTAAGAAGAGTAGGGAGTAGGGAGCTAATCAAGAGAACTACTCCCCACTCCCCAACTGATTTGGAATTGCGATTTATAGGTTTCGATCATGACCCTACCCATTAAATGCCTGACTCAACCCTTGATGGATGCGATCGCTGAGCAAGCCCGCACGAGTCCTCGCCATCGCAAGAACTACAATTTTCATGAGCATAGCGACATTGTTCAGCGCTTTCTCAATGTCTTGCAGCCTGGGACTTATGTTCGTCCGCACCGTCATGTGCGCCCCGAAGGTAAGAGTGGCTTTGAATTCTTTCTAGTGTTGCAAGGCGCGATCGGTATTCTGATTTTAGATGGATCCGGAGAAGTCATTCATACCGAGAAAATTAGCGCAACTGGAACGACTAGAGGAGTAGAACTTGGAGAAGGCATGTTTCATACTTTGATTGCGCTTGAGCCAGATACCGTCATGTTTGAGTTAAAAGAAGGACCTTACATGCCGATCGAAGATAAGGATTTTCTGCAAACTTTTCCTTTAGAAAATACAGCCGAAGCTCAACAGTGGATTCAAACTTGGATGCAACATTTTCAGTAGTACTGTGCAGGTGCATCTATTCAGAATCGATCGTAGAACGAGACTTCAACTTGAGTCTATTGCTCAAGCAAAATTGAAGTGAGCTTTTCGGAATACTAAAGTTCTGATTCATGGCAACCTTCTTTTACTGTCAGTCGCTTCTGAGTCAAAGCGCAATGTGCTTACACTCCAGTCGAACCGAATCCACCTGCTCCGCGAATAGTATCAGATAAACGATCGACTTCTTCAAGCTCTGCGCGAATCACAGGCACAATGACCATTTGGGCAACTTTCATATGCTTCAGCACCTTGAAAGATTCTTGCCCATGATTGATCAAAATCACTCCAATTTCACCTCGATAGCCTGCATCAACTGTGCCTGGAGTATTGAGAACTGTAATCGAATGCTTCAGTGCTAACCCACTTCTCGGACGAATTTGGGCTTCGGTTCCGAGCGGTAGCTCGATCGCGATTCCTGTTCCAATCAGCGCCGTCTTTCCAGGGGGAATGTCTTGTTCTGCGAGCGCAAACAGATCCAAACCTGAATCATCTTCATGTTCGTATCGGGGTAGCTTAGCAGAGTCTACTAGCTTGACAAGTTTTACTTTTGCGCTTTGCATACCTTACAACATTAGCTTGACATCGCATATCGAACCAACTGACATAATCGCTGTCTAAGTGTTTCCAGCCCTAGTCGCTCATGGGCTGAGATAAATGCGGCTTGAGGAAACTCTTCGCGAGCGATCGCCAACTGTTCCGCATCAACTTGATCGATTTTATTAAACGCTAAAAGTGCAGGTCCCGGTGTAATGGGCATCTCACCCAGAATGTGCATCACCGATCTAATCTGACTTTGCCAAGCCGGATGCGACAGATCCACCACATGCAGCAAAGCGTCCGCCTCTGTCACTTCTTCTAATGTGGCACGAAACGCATCCATCAAAGAAGGCGGCAATTCATGAATAAATCCAACGGTATCCGTTAACAACAGTTGCGTTGCTTCATGTGTTTCCGAATCGGTGAAATTTAATCGTCGAGTTGTTGGATCGAGTGTTGCAAAAAGCTGATCAGCTGTATAGACTTCAGCATTCGTTAAAGCATTGAGCAATGTCGATTTTCCTGCATTGGTATAGCCGACCACTGCGATCGAGGGAATTTCTTCGTGCTGTCGGCGCTGTCTCAAGCGCGCTCGATGCGCTTGAAGCTGATTCACCTCTTGCTGAAGTCGCGAAATTCGCCGCTGAATTGCGCGGCGTTCGGTTTCTAGCTTCGTTTCTCCAGGTCCTCTTGTACCGATCCCGCCTCCTAATCGAGACATCGCTTGTCCGCGTCCTGACAATCGCGGCAGCATATATTCAAGCTGAGCCAGTTCCACTTGAAGTTTTCCGGCTCCAGACTGTGCTCGTTGCGCGAAAATATCCAAGATGACTTCGGTACGATCGACAATTCGGATGCCAATCTGCATCTCTAAATTACGAACCTGAGCCGGGGAAAGATCACGATCGAACACAATCAAACTTGCCCCGACCGTTTGCGCTGCCAAAGTAATTTCTTGGACTTTTCCTTCTCCGACTACGGTTTGAGGATGCGGACGCGGGCGTTTCTGCTTCACCGTTTGCAGGACTTCGCCGCCTGCGGTTTCGACCAGTCTTGCCAGTTCCTCTAACTCGGTCTGAAACCGTTGCGCTGACTTATTATCCGTTTGTAATCCGACAATTAAGACCTGATCATGATCGCGATCGACTTGCTGAGCAATATACTCACGGCGAAATTCTTCTTCTAGCCCTTCAACCAACGCCAGAAAATCTTGCTCTGAAACCACGTCTAACCCTAGCGGCGGCGAGACTGTCCAACTCACCTCTGGATGCGGCACTAAATGCGCTAAGTAAGCCGCCTTCACATATCCGGTTGCACCACCACCTCGCCGCTCAAATCCGCCTCCCGTCAGCGTTAATGCTACATAGGTATCTAGTCGTTGCAATGCCATCACCGTCAGCATTGCGTCTCCCGGTGGATCTGACTTGAGTTGAGTCGCAATACAACGAATGCCACAGAGTCGCTCTGCACCATAACGCGGCAGTTCCAGCATTGGAATCTGAGTTTGGCGTAAAGTTCCAACCCCAACCCGAATCACTTGACCGCGACGATTCACATACGTACAAACGGGCTGATTGATTTCAGAACTAATGGCTGCGATCCGTTGAGCAAACTCGGCTGTAGTGATGCGATCGCCCGGTAAGCGCTGATGATACAGCCGTTGAAGCTGCTTGAGTTGACTGCTCTTTAGACCTTGGAGGTTTCCGTAGACGGTTTCGATAACTAAACTTTGCCAAACGCGACTTGATCTCATTCTAGATCGCAGAAGACAGTTGCAAGTTACAGTTTGTGAAATCGCAGACAAATTCTCGCTGCCCTAAACCGCCTGCGTCAACCTCGATCGCTTGAGTCAATCAATTTGACATCCATCTTACTTTTACCCGATCGCATTTCCTGATTCCATCAAAATCTGACGCACCTGATCATGCGTTAAATTTGGATTTGCGCTTAACATCAATGCAACCACACCCGATACATAAGGCGTTGACAGAGATGTGCCCCACCAGCCCGATTGATAGCTATTTCCTGGCACTGTTGTTTCAATGTCTTGTCCAGGTGCAAGCACATAATTCATCTTTGAATTCGACCCCGATCGATTTGAAAAGGCAGTGAGTTGTCGATCTTGATTCACAGCTCCCACAGCAATCCCAAACTGTGTTGCATAGCTCGCTGGATTGCTCGGTTGAGAGGCTCCTTCATTTAATGCCGCAGTCACAGTTATCACATTGCGGCTAGCAGCATAGGCAATTGCCTCTCTGAGTTCTGCGGAATCTGTCCACCACAGCGACATATTAATCACACGTGCCCCATTATCCACGGCATAGCGAATCGCTCTTGCTAAGTTCCCATTCCAGTTATCTTGAGCGTTCGTCACCCGCAGTGGCATTAACTTAGCACTGTAAGCAACTCCTGTGATACCAACATTGTTTTGAGCCGCAGCAATCACTCCACTTACCGCAGTTCCATGAGCACTCGAAGGTGAAATATCGTTGTTGTTTAAGCTAAAGTTCCAGCCATTTACGTCATCAATAAAGCCATTGCGATCGTCATCAATGCCATTGTTAGGAATTTCACCTGGATTCGTCCAGATATTAGACTTGAGATCAGAATGATTGATATCAATACCAGAATCAATCACAGCGATCGTAATTCCCTGCCCCGTATAGCCTCGCGCCCAAACTTCTGGAATATTCAGCATATCTATGCTCCAAGACGTTGCTGGAACTGAAGTCATAGGAGCTTGTTTCACAGCAGTAGCAACTGCGATCGCGGCATTCACAAGCCCATAACCAAAACTTGCACTATAGCTTGGGCTTGGAGCATAACTTTGCTCAAAGGATTGAATGCGGAAATTTCCGAAGTCTAGAAGTGTGACCGTCTGGAATTGAAGCTGATTGATGCCCCAGTAGCCGGCTGCACCTGTCGTTGATTGCTGCCATAAAATATCCGTTGTTCCATCTTGGTTGTAGTCACTTAAGCCTTTGATATCCCAAGAAAAATCAGGCGCGATCGACAAGTTAGACTTTTTGCCGACGCTCATGCCATTAATTTGCCAGATCTGAACTTGTCCCGATTGCCCATTGCGCCAAAGCAGATCGAATTGTCGATCTCCATTAAAGTCACCGCTGCCTTCCAATGTCCAACCTGCAACAGAGTCGATGTAGATACTGCGTTCTAAGGTTGTGCCATTCATCTGCCAGAACGCGTTTTCATGAGTTCGATCGTTGCGCCAAAACAGATCTAAATCGCCATCATTGTCATAGTCCTGAACATCTGTAATCTGCCATGCTAAATCACTGATTGTTGTCGTAATTTGGCTCGATTCGAGGGACATGCCATTCAAGCGCCAGAATGCGACTTCTCCAGAACGTTGATTACGCCAAAGAATATCGCGATCGCGGTCGCCATCAAAGTCTCCAATTCGCTCAATCTGCCAGTTCAAGTCACTAACGGTGTAAAGATCGACTCGTTGTCCATTCGTTAGGAAGGAATAGCTTTGACGATCGCGCCAGAGTAAATCAGGGTTACCATCGCGATCGTAGTCATAGATATCAATGACTTGCGTATTGCGATCGAAAATGTAAGAAGCTCGATTGACCGCGCGATTTTCAGCGAGCGAGAACCAAGACAATTCATTGGAGTTCGTAGCAATCAGATCACTGGGATTGGCGATCGCACTCCAAGCAGGCTTGTCGAAAGACATAGTGACGAATTAAGGCAGGAACGACCTTCCCAGAGTTCCCGCTTCAATTCGTCAAATCTTTATAACACTGGTGATCCTAATCACCTAGCAACAATTGACCCAACTAGAGCGAATCGCGCCATCTTCACCGTAGTAAAAATCTTTTTTCCAAATCGGAGGTCAATACAGGTCGTAAAGTTCTATGTCAATTTTCATACTATCGGAGCGGTGGGATTTGAACCCACAACCCCTTTAATAGACGTGAGAGGGTCAAACATTATTTTTCCGAGCATGAATTTATCGATTGTATTTGCTGGATTGAGTCTGAATGGCGGATGAGAGTTAGAGCGTTCGATTTTCACCGGATGGAGTGAGGAGATTCGATATGGCGATGAATGTGGACGCAGAGATTAAAACGTTGGCTTCTGCATTGGATATTTCTCTAAAGTATCGAGAAGTCGTGTGACATCCTGACGATAGCGATTCATAAGTTCCGAATCCGGCTTTGATCTTGAGTATGGAGTCTGAACCCATCTATCAAATTTCCGACCAACGAGTGTAAAACGCGTCATTCTTACATCAGATGATGTCTCGCATTTTTCCCAGGCTAATATATTCACCTCTCTTTTGTTACCAGCATTGGCTATTAGACTAACTATATTAGATACAAGCCGTTGATTCTTTAGATAACAATATCGATAAAGAATCAGATCATTAATGGAAGTAGAATTTGGATTCTGGCAAATAATCGTGTTTGCATCAACTCGAAGCACTGGCGTTTCTGGTCGAAGACAGGTGATTGTAAGAGATTGAGCAGTTGCAGGGAACGCGGCGAATCCGAGAGGGATGGTAGAAGCAGCGACGATTAGAAAGCGTTTCAAATTACGATCAACAAGCATGGAATACGAGAGAGATAAACTTAGTATCAAAGATAACGCTCTCTTCAGCCACGATCCCGAAAAACCCACCAGTATCATTTTGTAGGATATCCTGTACACTAACTAGAGTGTTAGTACTATCTAAGGGTATGAGTGATTACTTTCAAGAAACACGGTACGTATTAGAGTTGATTTACTTTCATCATCGGGGAATTCGCTATCAAGGACGAGGAATCATGACTTGGAATCCAGAAGAGGGATTTCATCTCGAAGCTTTTCTTGAGCGCACTCAGATAATGCCGCGAGTTATCAGGATTGGCAGAATTGGAGTTATTCCCAGAAGTGATTACTCTTCATTTCGTATGCGTATTCAAGGCTACGACTGGGCAATTGCTCCTCATGTCCACTTAGCTGACTTTGACTGGTTTGATATTCAAAGGGGGCATCTCTCCAAAAACTTTAAGCAGGTCATTTTCTGTAAATCTCGTTCACCCTACTACTCTAATTCTGTTTGGGCTGGGTCTGCTTTATATGTTACTAAAAGCTCTGATTTGAAATTCACTGACCGCGTACATCATTTCACTCATATTAGTAATCAGCAATTTGCAGAAAACTGGCGATCATCAGGTATTTGGTATAACTCCGATGGACAGGAGTACTCATTGCGGGGGTATCTTACTGATCAAAACCGACTGCAGCTCCATTGGCAGATCCCCAGAAGTCAATGGTCAAAATCTCAGGGTTGGAGATGGGCATCAGCTATTCAGGATGCTCTATCGATTTGGCAAGGTGAGACAATTTGCCTTGTACAACGCGAAATGTATCGTGGAGTGCAGAAGATCACCGAAGTTAGACAGCAAGAACCTTTATATTCACTGAGCTTCCTATCACCTTTAGACGATAGAAAATTGGATCGCGATTCTCTAATAAAATTAATCGAATTTTTCGCACTAAATTCAAATAATGCTAATGTTTGTCAAAATATCTTTTGGCAATTGATTGAGGCATCCTATCAAAAAGGATGGCAAGCAAGAGAGCTTTTGGTTTCTACAATTCTTGAAGCTGCTCTGAGGACAATTTACAATTATCCACTCCATCAAAACGATAATTCAAATGGGTTGGTTCAAAGTCTACTAGCTAAATTTCGCAATGATTTCTTCTCTATAGGGTCGGATGAGTTGAAGAAACAATGGAAAAAGGAGTGCAACAGAGTTCTGGAATCCTTTAAACGATTACGACACCGTAATGCTCACCCAGATTGGCTTGAAGATTCGGGGGGTTCTTTTTCAGGTGACCGTCTGGATAAGTCTTTCAATGATTTGATTTTGCTAAGTCGCTTCTATGGTTACATGATGCTTGGACTTGCAGGTTTCGAGGGCTTAGTTCCTCATCTACCACAACCTTTTAGCAATCAGACCATAGGCGCATTAACACAAGTAGAAGAAGATGAAAGCTTTCCTTCACATCCATTTACAGACAGAAAAAACATTGACCCTACTTTACAGTTGGCTGAGAGCTTACGTCTTGCCAAAACCTATCATCAGCGAACGATGATCGATCGAAAGTTTTACTTGGAAAAAGCAAGTAATCTACCCACTACTCTAGATAATTTTGATCATTGATCTTTGCATCTATCAACCCCTAAGTCGATTCCAACACGTTGCCAAAAGCCTATCCCTTCAGCCGCTCAACCTCACTCACCGAAGTCACGTACTCCTTCTAGGGCTTAGACCTTAACCCCCTAATGATTTCGTTTTTGCAACGATTCATGTGAAAGATAGACAGGCAGTAGGATGCTTCGCAGTTCGTGAGTGACCGCGTGAGTTGATCGACCCTAGTGCAAATAACTTTTTGCACCTGCCCAGACTCTATAGTTGCAATGAGACGCTGATACTCTAGACGGTGATCCTCATGACTCTCTCTTCCCGTCTTGATGTCCCAAATAACCTAGCCAATCGTTGTTTTAGTAAGTTGTATTTTCTGATTGTTCACGACCCGATACTCTTCCATACGCCACGATCTACAGCAAGATCCATACAGGACAACCCCTAACAACAATTGACCCACGAGGATTTTATCTCGCCGTCGTGACCTGTATAGAACTCTTTTTTCCAAATCGGGGCGCGATGTTTCAGCGTATCGATCGCGTATTTACAAGCCTCAAATGCTTCCGTACGATGCGGGCATCCAACGGCAATTAATACACTGATTTCCCCAATCTCTAATCGTCCAATCCGGTGATGAATCACGACATGAGTGACATCCTTCCAAGTTTGCCGAATCTCAGATGCAATTTCTTTGAAAACCGCGATCGCCATCGGTTCATAAGCTTGATACTCCAGATGCAGCACTGAAAATCCATCAGTATTGTTCCGAACCATACCGCTCATCAGCACGATCGCGCCATTGGCTGCGTCATCTGCTTGGCTGTAGACTTCTTCGATCGAAAGCGGCGCGATCGTAATCGTGAAACGATCGCCGGGATGCGTGGGAACGGGCTTTGGCGGAGTCGATGAAATCATAGAAGAACGCAGCAAATCAATGTTTTCTCATTCTAAGCAATCGGTTCATACACCATCTTCGGAACCAGAACCCCATCTTCTCGAACCTCTCCAATTCCTAAAAAGCGATCGCACTTCACCCGCACAATTCCTGCCGCAAGTCCCAAGGCAATTTTTTGTCCCTGACACCAGCGCCGCGCAATGATTTCGTCTACCTCGACTTCTGGCAAATGCAAAACTGCATGTTCAGAATTCATCAAAGGCGCAGGCAAGTCTTCAAGCCTCAAACTATCTGCGAGCAAAAAACCATTACTCTCGGTTCTGAGCAACTTCGCCAAAGCCGCACCTGTGCCAAGTTCCGCTCCTAGATCGCGAGCAATCGATCGAATATAAGTCCCACTTCCACAAGCAATTTCCAGATCCAACTCCGGAAACTCGCCCGCTCTCCAATCCAGCACCTTTAGGCTGTAAATTTCTACAGTTCGAGCCGGAACCTCGATCGTTTTGCCTGCCCGAGCCAAGTCATACAATCGCTTGCCATCGATTTGAATCGCACTGTAATTTGGCGGAATCTGCTCAATCACTCCTTGAAACAAAGAGAGCTTCTCTTGTATATCCTCTAAGCTCAGATTCGCAACCGCTTCTTGCGTCAGAATTTCGCCTTCCAAATCATCGGTTGTGGTCGTTACCCCAAATCGAATCGTCGCATGATAAGCCTTATCGTGATGCAGATATTGCAGCAATCGAGTCGCCCGACCGATCGCGATCGGTAAAACGCCCGTCGCTGCCGGATCAAGCGTTCCCGCATGTCCCACTTTCTTCGTCCCCAGAATCCTCCGCACCTTCGCCACACAATCATGTGACGTAAATCCAAACGGCTTATTGAGATTCAAAAACCCATCCACAAGCAAATCACCTATCCAACTGCGAGAGCGTTAACGATTGCACCAAACTTAACCGTAACGGATCTTGGGAGATCGAACGGGCATAGGTTGCAGAAATATAGGGTCGGAAGCTCGATTGATTGTTAATGTAAGTCTGAAAAAATGCCAAACTCAGGGCATTCATGTAGCGTCGCGCGATCGCGGGATTCGCTCCAATCACTTCTGGCGGAACCGGAACCCCTTCATCATTTGCCTGTCCCAAAGTTGAGAAATGCGTTCCTTGATCAATCACCGCCAAATATCGGTCATTCGTTTGTAACCACGTAAATGGCTGAATCTGTTCGGGCAAAGCAGGCGCGATCGTATCTGCATTGCTTCCTACCATCAGCATCGGGGTTTTAATCTGACTCGCGGATGCCTGTCCGAAAACACTACTGGTGATCGGATTAATCGCAACGATCGCTTTGACCCGTGGATCGCTCAAATTGTAGTTAATCGGTGGTAAAGCAGCCGCACGGCATTGCAGCAAGAGAGAAAGATTCAGGGTCCGATCGATCTCCTCTGGACGGCAAGATTGCTGAAGCTGTGCAAAATTAATCGGCGCACCCGCTAATGCCATCACCGTATAGCCGCCAAAAGATTGCCCCAACAGTCCAACTTGCTTGACATTCAAACGACTGTATTGAGGATCAGACTTGGCTCTACGCTCCAGTTCATCCAGTACATACTTAATATCGAGCGGTCGATCGACAAACTCACTCGGACTCGTGACCTCATTGGCGATGCCATCGACTAAAGCTTGTAGCTGTTTAGCATTACTGCCGGGATGTTCTGGAACGGCAACCGCAAATCCATGAGACGCGAGGTGTTCTGCTAAATATCGAAACGTTCCGCGATCGGAACCCAGCCCATGCGAAATTACAATCACTGGAATCGATTTTGGCAAAGCCTGACGACGCGCGATCGGTAAATAGACATCGACCGGAAAGACACGCTCTCGTCCCAACGCTCGAACAAATCCGCGCGATCGATCGATTAATCTCCACGAGTCTCGCCGAAATCCATATGCCCCTCGCGCCGTTAAATCAGGGATATCTCCCGGTAGCGGCGTAGACTCTTGATTTGCAAGTTGAGCGATTAAATCAGTCGCTTGCTTCGTGCGTCCAATCAAATCTCCAAAATCATCCACAATCTGGAGGCTGCGCTGCAAATCAATCCGAATCCCCCGCGTTGGAAACTTCCGAAAGACATTCAGCAACGTTAACCCTTCTGGCTCAGCCGATGCCAAAATCAATGCCGCTCGAATCGCAAAAAATCCTGTATCGCGAGATTCCGGCTGAATCACTTCTCCCAGACGGCGTAACAAAATCTCACCTTGCTGCGTATACAAGAATTGCGAAACCGCAACCGGACTAAGGTCTGCCTTGGCAAGCAACGCCTTGCGCAATATCGCCAATTGCGTTGCATCGACATATTGCGAATACACATAAAGGTCGCTATCGAGCACGCCCTGACGCGCATAAGCTTCCAGGGCAGAAACAGAAACCGATCGCTCTAAAATGCCATACGACAGAAAAATCCGCTCAGCACTCCGGACTGGGAGACTGATAGCGAGAACAGAAATCAGTCCTGCGATCGCGGAGAAGAAAAATTTGGCGACTTTCGACTGTTGCATATCTTCGGACGGAATCCTAACGACCTGAACCTAGACTGGCTCATTTTGACGCACCTACAGAAAAAGCGGCAACTTCCAAAGAAATAAAAAGAATTCCTTCTAAACAAAAATTAAGCCAAGCTGAAATTTTGATCATTAGCTTGAAGTCTAATTTGCAACTCCGGGCACTTTGGATAGAGTGTGACAGATGAGTTTGATTGATTTTTGCTACTAGTAGCGTGTCTCATATTTAACGAGCACCCTTACCAAGTTCAGACTTTCGATCGACATAATTTCCTCAACTTAGTCGTATAACATCTGGTACGGCAATTCTAAATTTCAGATTCTCCCCCTGAAGTCACAGTTAAAGCAGCACAAGGACGAATTTTTAGTGATAGGATGATGTCCCTGCGCTCCGACAGCCTAAAAAAACATCTACTTCAATATGACGAGGATTTCGATGGCGGTTCTACCCCCCGACACCATTCAACAAAGTTCAGAGGTTGCACTCCAACAGATCGATTGGGTAGCACCTGCTGAATCCACAGAGATTGAACTCATTGACTATCTAAAAGACGAATTGGCAGTTTCAGACGACTCGATCGACCTTGCTCTGCGTCACTGCCAACAAGAACGAGGCACGTTGCCAATGGTGCTTTGGCGCTACGGATTTGTCTCGATTGATCAGTTGAATCAGATTTTTGATTGGATGGCTCGCTAGTACTTGCTTGAGTTATTGCTTGCTCATTTTGTTGAGTAGCCACAGCGATGTCGAAATCGCAGCAAACTGAGCCAAAATCACGTTAATACTAGCTTGCACCACCAAAATATCGATCGGTTGAATAAACTTCGCTGGATCAACGTTCACGAACCCTGCAAATCCTTGATTCACAGCTTTTCCAAACAGTAATCCGACGATCGCTTCTGCCCCCAATAGCGCCAGCAACGTCCCCACCAAACTTGCCATCAGTCCGATCCGAATCGTCTGAATCGCCTCTGCCTTTTTCGGACGTGCTGCTGGATTCTCTGATCTCAGCTGCCGCCCAATCGGAACATATTTCATTAACGACCAATACATATTGAATCCCAGCACCAAGATTCCACAGACGGTCAGCACAACTCCAATCCCTGTGGTTGGATTCGTTCCTTGAGGATTGCGATTTGAAACGGCGGCAAATAACAAAATTGCGCCAGAGATCACAGTTAAAACTAACTGAAACCAAAAGCTAAACCATCCCGCGAATCGAAATGTGTTTGCAATTTCTCTCAAGGTCGGAGAAGAGTCAGATCTTGCCATAGGAATTCACACAGAAGCTAGTTCCAGCTTAAAACAAGATGCAGTCGGAAGTCGGACTTGCAATTAAAAATGATGATGAAACTCGCGATCGCGCCCAAATACAACAAAGCCGGGACGAATTTCATCCCGGCACACTCAGACTCAAATGCTGCTCTAACTGACCACCGCAGGCGATTCAAACTTATAACCAACGCCCCGCACCGTCTGAATCAAAGCAGGCTGACTCGTATCGATTTCAATCTTTTTGCGGATTTGTCCGATATGCACGTCCACCACACGTTGGTCGCCGACATATTCATAATCCCAAACTTCTTGAATCAACTCAGCCCGTCGCCAAACTCGCCCGGGATGTGCTGCGAGGAAATGCAACAAATCAAACTCTAATGCCGTCAACGGCACAATTTCCTCATTCAACTTGACCTCACGCCGAACCGGATCAATCATTAGAGTTGTTGGGGAATAAGTTGTAGAGTTGTGAAATTCCTGCTTTTTGCCATCAGGTTAAGCAGCGATCAAGTAAAAGTTCCAGAGTCCGGCAGCAGTCAGCATCAAACGGTCATCAAAATCTTGTGTGCGATTCCGATAAATCGCACTCGCCGCCCCATAACGCTTGATGCCTGCAAACGCATTTTCACAGACAACTCGCGATTGGCTCAAACTGCGATTTTCTTGTTTCTGTTCCTCGCTTAGCTCACCTCCTCTCGGTTTCTTGTGTAGAATACGAATATTGACATACTCGGATTGCAAGCCTTGAAAGCCTAAATCTACCTCGATTGGGATCTCATCCGGGATATGAAAAGCGATCTCCTCTTCCGCTTCAAATCGCTTATCGTGGAGCTTTCCCTCACGAGATGGACTCAACACTAACACTCGCTTGGTTTGGTCTACTGCCGCAAGATGCTTGCGAGTATGTCGGCGCTTTTTGCCGGAGTAGTTCTGCGTCTGAGTGTCTGGATCTTGCGGACGTTGAATCGGGCGCTCTGTCCCATCAATCATCACCCGCTCCACACCTGGAAACATTTCTAGGAACGCTTCAATACTCCGCAGCTTGCGCTCTGGTAGCACCATCTCATGACCCAACGCTGCTTCAAGAACAGGTTGCAGTTCGTGCATCCATTCGTGTGTTTGGGAGCGGTCCAGGTCAAACAAAATTCCCGCTAAATCAAACGTCGGGTAGCACTTGAAGTAGAGCAAAATATAGAACAGCTTCGCTTCTATGCTTTGCAGTCTCGCTTTGCGTCCACCTCCCCTTGCTCGTTTTCGCACGGGCTTTGCTGCTACTCGACTTGCCTCATACGCCTGCTCAAAACTCGGCAGCAAGGCATCAAAAGCTTTGCGATTTAGCCCTGTCAATGCTCGCAGCAGTCGGTCTTGGTTCAGTGCGCGTTCAAGGTTTAGCATCGGGTAAGATGACGGTTCTCTTGTCTATTATCACTTATTTCCCAACAGGTCTATTAATCCACCAAACGTGAGACACTGCTGTTCTGCGGTGGTCACAATTCGCTGACGTTTGAGAATTGCTCCCACCCGTCCACCTAATTCCACCAAACTGAAGGGCTTCGTAATGTAATCATCTGCACCTTGAGCAAAGCCCCGAACTTTGTCCGCCTCATCCGTGCGGCTTGTCAGCATCAAGACAAATACATTTGTCCGGCTCTGCATTTCTTGGCACAGCGAGTAGCCATTTGCATCCGGTAAATTCACATCTAAAATCACCAAATCAGGATTAAACTGCTCAAACACCTGCATCGCAGACTTTCCATCTTCAGCAGATTCCATTTGATAATTTTGCTTAGTCAAGAAACGATGAACCAAATTGCGAATCGCTGGATCATCATCAACGACGAGTATCTTGGCTGGAGCCATGACCATAACCTTGCGCTAAAAAATAAATTGAGAAGGGCAGATGACAGTACCTAGAGCAAATTGAGATCGGAGCCAACAGAAAAATCCCTGATTCTGCTTACACAGAAGAATCTTGTCATCAGCATTAGTATGCCTCAGCTTTTGAATAGAATATCCCGATTTGTCCGAGTTTCCGCAAAATCACGGTCGCCGTTCTATTCGATGTGGAAATTGCGAACACTCCAAGTCGCGAAGTTCTCGCCGTGTACGGATATCACAGGGCGTAAATTTGCTGAAGGCAAAATATCTCAAGTCTGTATTCTATCGTCTACACTCTAGTTGTAATCCCGACCATCGCTAGGTTACTTTAGTAGGTGAAGGTGGAGTAACAAGCCCATGAGCGCGCAAAGTCCCTATGAAAAGTTAGGCGTTTCCGAAGGTGCGACGTTTGAAGAGATTCAAACGGCACGAACTCGTTTGGTTGAAGAATTAGCTGGTGATCAGCGAAAAATTTCGGAAATTGAGGCAGCATATGATTCTGTGCTGATGGAACGGCTACGGTTGCGGCAAGAAGGCAAGATCAAAGTGCCCGATCGAATTCGCTTCCCTGAAAAGTTGGCGACCCCGGCTCCTGTCGAAACGCCTGCACCTGCAAATCAGTCGGCTCAATGGTTGAAAAGTTTGATCGATCAGCCGAGTGCCAGAGATATTGTCATTCCTGGAATGACAATGGCAGCGCTAGGGACGTTAGTGTATTTCTCTCCAACGAATGCTGTCCTTCAGATGGCGATGGCGCTCGCAACAGGCAGCACGTTGTATTTTCTTTACCGTAAGGAGCGAAAATTAGGTCGCTCAGTTTTATTAGGCGTAGTTGGGTTGCTGTTGGGATTTGCGATCGGGGGCGTGGCTTACACATTTTTAGCACCTTATTTGGGTGCGTTGGTGCTGACGAATGAAGTTTTGATCAGTTTGGTGACTTTTCTGGTTTTATGGTTGGTCAGTAGCTTTACCAAATAAATCCAGATGGCGGCGGATCAATTTCAGAAAAGTGATATTAGTTGGCAAATTCAGCAATTTTTCCGGCAGGCGGGTGAATGGCTTGAGTTGAGGTTCGCTGGATTGCAACCGCCTGGGGTTCCCGATATGCCGAATTGGTCGTTTCCGGCTTGGTGGTGGGAAGCAGCATTTTGGCTGATCATTGTTGGCGCGGGGGGCTGGCTGTTGTGGCAAATTTATCTGTGGCTGCGTCCGCTGTTAGAAGCTAATCAATCGCAGTTCGGCAAATTTCTCGATCGCAGATCCACGCAACCCGAAAAAGAACGCTCGATCGCGGCTTGGGTCAGATCGGCTCAGGAATTTCAACAGCAGGGAAATTACCGAGAGGCTTCGCGTGCGCTCTATATGGCAATGTTGCAGCGGTTAAGTGAGACAAAATTGATTCCAACGGATCAAAGCCGCACAGATCGAGAATATTTGCGCTTGGTTCAGCTTCTACCAGACTCTGAGTCCTATCAGATGGTGTTAGAGACGCATGAGCTGCTTTGTTTCAGTAATGCGCCGATTTCTGCCGAAATGTTTGAGCGGGTTCAGCGAGCTTATGGCAACATTGAACGCGCGACCCTCGATATGGCAAAAATGGCGTGATGAAAAAACTCGATCGACGTTGGGTATTTGGGCTGATTGCAGTCGCGGTGCTGATTGTCCTCACGTTACTTGTTGCGCCCAGAAGCAATCGCTTGATGAGCGGTTCGACGTTTAGCCGTTCGCCGGATGGCTACGGGGCTTGGTACGCTTATATGCAGCGTCAAGGCACCCCTGTGCAACGCTGGCGCAAGAGTACTTCGGAAGTCGATCGCTCGATCACTGGAACGGGCAATACGATGATTCAGATCGATCCGACGCAATCGAGAGCAAACGACGTAGAAAACTGGGTAGAACGTGGAAATACTTGGATCATTCTGGGACGAGAGTTACCCGCAACCGAGGCAGGATTTTCGACACAGCATCAGAGCGATCAGGGGACAGTAAAAATTGAAACATCTCGGCGATTGCTGAAATCTGGTGCAATAGAGATTTTAGGCGATCGATTCGGCTCGATCGTGTGGGAAGTCAAGAAAGGAAAAGGACGCGTCATTTTCGTGGTAACGCCTTTCATTGCAGCCAATGCATATCAAGATGAGCCTGGAAATTTTCCATTTTTCGCTCAGCTTGCTACTCGATACGGGCAGAAGATTTGGGTTGATGAGTATCTTCATGGCTATCAGGACAAATCCGAAGAATCAGGAGCAGACCAAGCACGGAACTGGGGCGATTATTTGATGAGAACGCCACTCGCTGTGGTGTTGCTCCAGACAGGTGTAGTGATCTTGGTATTAATTTGGGCAAAGAATCGCCGATTTGGGCAACCGCAACCGTTGGAAAGTCCTAAGACAAATGATAGTCAGGCGTATACGCAGGCGCTAGCAGGCGTGCTGTACAAAGCGAGACGAAGCGAGTTTGTGGTGGATGTTGTCGGGCGAGAGGAGCGGTTGCAGATTCAGCGATCGTTAGGCATTGGGGGAGCGTTGCTCGATCGAGAAGCGCTGATGAGCGCCTGGGTCGAACAAACGGGTCGGACTGCTTCAGAATTGGAGCCGCTTTTTGCGAATCGGCGCTTGAGTGAGACAGAGTTACGCAAATGGTTAACTCAAGTTCGCGAAATTAAACAGCATCTTCCAAGGTGATTTTCGCCACCATCAAATTGCAAACCGTAGGCGTGTTGGCTGCGAACTACACTTACTTCAAAGCCTCTTCTAACTGGTTTTGCTCCCAGAGCGATCGATAAAGCCCTGGTTGCTCAATCAAATCACCGTGAGTGCCCATCTGTACAATTCGCCCCTGATCCATGACAAAAATTCGATCTGCTAAGGCTGCCGCAGAAAGTTGGTGCGAAATAAACACAACTGTTTTCCGAACCGTGCCTTCTGACAAATTCTTCAAAATCCGAGTTGCCGTTTGATTGTCTACACTCGACAACGCATCATCTAGAATCAAAATCGGGCTATCGACTAACAAAGCTCGGGCTAATGCAGTCCGTTGCCGTTGTCCACCCGATAAGGTAATTCCTCGCTCTCCAACGATCGTGTCGTAATGCTGCGGGAAATTCAGCACCTCGCCATGAATCTGAGCAATTTTTGCAGCCAGTTCCACGTCAGATTGATCCGCCATGGGGTTGCCATAGCGAATATTATTGCGAATTGTTGTACTAAATAAGAAGCTTTCTTGAGGCACATAAGCGATCGCACCTCGCAAATCGGTTAATCGCAAATCTGTAATGTCATACCCATCCACAAAGAGCTGATTCGGTGAGATATCGAGCAATCGCGGCAAAGCATTTGCCAACGTCGATTTTCCCGATCCAATGGCACCGACGATCGCAACTGTTTCACCCGGATCGATCACAAAATCAATCTGATTCAATGCAGGCTCAGTTGCACCGGGATAGCGAAATGTCAAATTCTGAGCACTCAGCTTGCCTCTAACTTGCGCTAACGGCAGCGGAATCGAGTCAGGCGTATCTTGAATTTTCGGCTCGACGGTCAGAATCGATTCAATGCGATCGATACTCACCTCACCGCGTTGATAAGCCGTAATCGTGAATCCAAGTAATGCCGTCGGAAATGCTAATCGTTCGACGAAAATCAGCAGCGCGATAAAGTCACCGACTGTAATTTCTCCCCGCGCGATCGATCCACCTCCAAACCACAGCAAAATCAATGCACTTCCGTAAGCGACACCCTGCAAAATCGGAAACAGAATATTTCGGGTCAAGGCGAGCTTGAGATTAGCATTTAGTAGCGATCGGTTCAGACCTCGAAACGCATTCCGCTCATTTTGCTCTTGCGCATAGATCTTGATCAGCGCAATGCCGCTCATATCTTCTTGAACCAGTTCACTCAAAGTTGAGAGTTCTTCTTGAACGGTTAACTGTTGCGATCGCAGTTTATTACTGAACAAACTGACCAAAATCAGCATAAATGGATAAACCGAAAGCGCGAGCAGGCTCAGCCTCGCATCGATCGCAATCATCGCAGGCAACGTCAACGCATAAGCAAACAGAGTATTCGCTAAACTCAAGACTGCAAATCCCAAGAGGCGACGAATATTATCCACATCACTCGTCGCCCGATTGATCAAATCTCCGACCGTATTCGCAGCAAAATAGGCAGGCTCTAAGGTCAGCAAGTGATTGAAAATTTTCTGTTTTAAATCAAATTCAACCTGCCGCCCTACCCCAAACAGCAAAATTCGCGAAGTCATTCTCACGACTAGCATCACAGATGCAAGTGCCAAAATTAACAGCGCATAAGAGAAAATTTGTTGGACACTAAATGTCACACTCAGCGTATCAACCGCATTGCGGATTTGCAGCGGAATATAAATGCCGATCGCATTCACCACTAACAACGCCGAAACCCCGAGAGTTGCATCTCGCCAATGCGGACGAAGATAAGTTCCCAGCTTTTGAAGTTGTCCCTGCGATCGCGCCATAACTCTGCCTACTATCGAAACTTTCCTATAGTAGCGTGCTTGAAAAAGCAAATTTCAATTAAATAAAGAGAAATACGGATGCAACTTAACCAACTTTTCACGCAAAGTTCACAAGATCACTAAGGGGATTTACGGAATCGATAAGCGACTTGTTGGACAATAGAAAGTATCAAATTTATCTGGCGCTTCTAACGATGCAAACCACGCAGAGGCTGGCAAACCAGTACTATATTTATGTCGATCCAACCCTTCCCCCAGAACCTTGGGATATCTACGACCCAAACCCTCAGAACCGCGGGTTTGTTGCCTACTTTGGTCAGGTCTTGCAAAAGGTTGAGGAAAATCTAGGAAGAAGCGGGCTGGTTTTCTATGTCACGCTGAGTGATATGCGGACGTTGCCCTCTTATGGTGACAATGTCATCGTCTTAATCATCGGCGATGAACACTATCGAATTCCTCAATACATTCACAAAGTTGGGGCAGTCTTTAAGTCCTATGGCATTACTCAGGAAATGCAATGGAAGAATTTCTTGAAGCCTTCCTATCGAGATTTCATTACGCTAATTCAGTATTTTAGCAATCTATCGTTACGGCTACCGTTACTAATTAACTACGAATTTCAAAAGCTCAGATCGCTTATCTTAAAAAACGTAAGAGTTGCGCCTATCTTTGATATACCCGGCGGATATTACAATTCTGAAAACTTGCCTATTAAAGCAATAGAAGATCGTACCTATGATGTGTTCTTCGATGGCAGTGTTCAGAACAATATCTATTCCAAGTGGTCAACTAAAAACTGGCTCAAAACACCAAAGATTGTGGCGCGATCGCAGATGCTGGAAAATCTCGATCGCTTTCACCAAAACCATCCTCAATATCGGGTGCAATTAGCCATTCAACAGGCGTTTGGAGTCGTCAGCGAAGAATCGGCATGGAGTTACAGCGAGAACTTAATGAACGCCAAAGTGTGTTTAGTGCCCCGAGGAACCACCCTTGAGTCTTTTCGGATTTGTGAAGCCATGCGCTATGGCTGCGTGATTGTCGTTGAAGATTTACCAAACCGTGAGTTCTATCGAAATGCTCCAGTCGTGCGTGTGAAAAACTGGAAAAATCTTGAACCTGTTCTTGCAGCACTACTGAGCGATCAACGGCAAATGCAGGAAATTCACGAGCAAACTCTGGCATGGTGGGAAACGCAAATGGCAGAACCCGTCATTGGCAAACAGATTGCAGCAGCGTTGAATCAACTCCCTCATATTCCCTAATCCCGCGGGGCTGTCCGAAGAAAAAGGGTAGAGACGGACCATCTCTACCCTTTTTCAATACAAACTCAATGCAAATGCGTTCTAGAGCGTCCGAATCGGTCGAATCCATCCTCGTAAGAAGTAATAGATCGAAGCGATGTATTCATTAAGCACTTTAGAACTCAGAGACAGCGCATCAATACTAGGCAGGAGATCCGAGAGTTGAAAATTGCGCTCCACCACATCTCGTCCTTGTGCCCTGCCTCGCAGTGACTCTCTGGGCGGCAACGTGTAAAAGTTCGTCGGACGCGAAATTACGCTCAGCGGAACATTATTCAGATTAAACTCGCGAGTGAACGTGAGCGTCGCCCGATTCATCTCGATCGCAGAAGCGACCAAAATCAACTGATTGCCAAAATTCACGCCACGTCGTCGTAACTCTTCGCGAGCATTTCTTGCGCTATCAATGATCGTCGGACTATTAGAATCGCCGATAATATCCTCTGCTGGAATTCCTAATCGCTGTAAAAATCTCCGCGCATCTGCGGCTTCAGACACCTCATCCCGAGTTTCTCCCTGCTTGCGATTCCGCTCAGGTCGAGTGCCTGCACTTACCAATACCAGGGGAGCCGTTCCCCGTGCTCGTTCGTCCTGATAAAGCTGATTGGTATAGGTGAGAATATCTCCTCGCTCTGTTAGCTGAATCGGTTGCTCTGCTAACACTGTAAATGCTCCAGGCGGAATCGGAGCCGGCGGCTGAATGAGTTGATTGGTCGGAGGCGCAGGGGGCGCAGGAATCGGTTGCGTGAGCGGTCTTAACTGTAATTGAGTCGTATCCTGTGCCAAAGCCACAATCACTCGCCTTGCCCCCGCCGGAAGCGCTTCGGTCGCGATCGGACGAGTAATCGAGATCGCTTCCGCCTCTGCTCGCTGTGCTAAGAAGTACGATACCGCAGGAATACTGAGAATCAGTAACGCCGGAATCGCAATTCGGAGCAGCAGTAATCCAGTCTTGGACAACTTCCCGCCCCGAACCAACTCAGTAAAGGCAATCAGCAGCAAGACCAAGATAATCCCAAGCGGGGTAAATGGAATCGCAATTACTCGAAACAGATCACCGATCAGCCCTTCTTGAGGCGATCCGCGATAGAACGTAAATGCAGCTACCCCTAATAGCAGTAAAAGAACTAATCCACCCAGGAATGCTCTCGGAAGTGCGCGCAGCAAGACATACCAGGCAAACAGACCCACTACCACCCAGAGCAACACCTGAGTCAATAGCACAAATACATCAGTTACTAATAAAACCATCTAACAATCCCTTGCATTGTTGAAATGTTCCTCACCACCGAAAGCACTCCTTCAACGATTAAATTGAAGATAAAACTTCATCGCTTCAAGATTACCCGTAGGTATCCAATTTGCAAACGTAACTCGTTCGTAAAAAATGAATCACCTAATGATGACGATCGAACTCCATTAATTTAGACTTGCACTAAAAAATAAACGGTTTCAAGACTAGGATTGTACCGAAATTTCTTAGTTCGTAGGGCGTTTCTTGAACCGAATTGCAGATTTTTTTCAAAAACATCGTAGCGGAAACACTTTTTTGGAAAATCTACGGATTTTGAGTGTCAGAACGGATCAAAAATCAGGCAAAATTCAAGATTGATGGCTTGAATCTTCCAATCAATTTTGCAAAAGTGGCAAACAGACTAAGGGTGTACAGGAGGAAAATTCAGTGGAACTGATTTTAGCGGGTATCGTATTTGCAGTGATCTTATTCTTGTTAACGCGCGATATTTTCAAGTAACTCCCGCGTCATGAAAACTTAAATAAGTTCGCCGCTTTCTCCTGAATGTGAAAGCGCGTTCCTGAAGTGGGAATAGTCCTAGAACTTGGGTGAGGATTTATTGTGTCATCTGAAAAGCCGATCGTATTAGTGACAGGTGGAGCCGGATATATCGGTTCTCACGCGGTGCTTGCTTTGCAAAATGCGGGCTATGAAGTGGTGGTCTTTGACAATCTCGTTTACGGACACCGCGATATTGTTGAGAATGTGCTGAAGGTCGAGTTAATCGAAGGAGATACGAACGATCGCGAATTGCTCGATCGTGTGTTTGCTGCTCGTCCCTTCAGCGCGGTGATGCACTTTGCTGCTTATGCCTATGTCGGTGAATCAGTCGCCTACCCAGATAAGTACTACCGCAATAATGTGATTGGAACGTTGACTTTGTTAGAAGCAATGGTCGCGGCTGGGATTAAATCTTTTGTCTTCTCCTCGACTTGCGCGACGTATGGCGTTCCGAAAATAGTCCCCATTCCTGAAGATCATCCTCAAGATCCGATCAACCCGTATGGTGCGACAAAGCTGATGGTTGAGCGCATCTTAGCCGATTTCGATCAAGCCTACGATTTCAAATCTGTGGCGTTTCGTTACTTTAATGCTGCGGGAGCTGATCCCCAGGGGCGGCTCGGTGAAGATCACCAGCCTGAAACTCACTTAATTCCGTTAGTGTTGATGGCGGCTCTAGGGAAGCGAGATGCCATCTCAATTCTCGGAACAGATTATCCGACTCCTGACGGAACCTGTATTCGGGATTATATTCACGTCAGCGATCTGGCTGACGCGCATGTGCTTGGGCTGAATTACTTGCTGCAAGGGGGTAATTCTCAGCGATTTAACTTGGGCAATGGCAACGGATTCTCGGTTAGAGAAGTGATCGAGATGGCGCGTAAGGTGACGGGTCGATCGATTAACGCGATCGAGTGCGATCGTCGCCCGGGCGATCCGCCTGCGCTGGTTGGCAGTGCAGAAAAAGCGCGATCCCTGCTCGGTTGGAATCCGCAATATGCGGATTTAGAGCAGATTCTTAGCCACGCTTGGCAATGGCATCAGAAACGCCACGCTTAGACGAAAATTTTCGGAAGGCGGAGTCTTGTAAAACTCCACCTTCTTGCCTCATGCAAAATGACACAATCCCCAATTCATGCCAAAAGCTCTGAGTTTTGAGAACTCAGAGCTTTTGTTTGCAATGATTCGAGTGATCTAAAACGCTCCAACCCTGGCAAAGATGACATAAATCGTTCTCACAATCAGAACAATGTCATAAAACGGTGTCCACAGCGCTTGATACCGCAGATCTAACTGAACGATTTCTTCAAAATCCTTCACCATCGATCGCCCATTCACCTGCCATTCGCCCGTAATACCAGGCTTTACATTTAAGCGCTGCCAGTGATGTTCGCTATACTGAGCGACCTCATCGGGAGTCGGTGGACGAGTCCCAACGAGACTCATTTCGCCCCGCAATACGTTCCAAAACTGGGGCAACTCATCGAGGCTCGTCTTCCGAAGAAAACGCCCAACCCGAGTAATGCGCGGATCTTGTTGATTTTTGAAAATTAAGCCTTCTGCTTCATTCTCAACCTGGGATTTTAGATGCTCGGCTCCATCGACCATGGATCGGAACTTGTACATCCGAAACGGTTTGCCTAACAAACCATGCCGTTCTTGCCCATAGAAAATTGGCCCTGGGCTATCTAACCGAATCGCGATCGCCAAAGGGACGAATAATATCGCTACGATCAAGAGTCCGGCTACGCTACCAACAATGTCGATGGCGCGCTTCAAGAAAGAAGTAGTAGATCGATGGGGCACTTGAAAATTGGTTGATGCAATCTGAGAATCGGTGAATGACGAGGCAAGAGTAGGATTAAACATAGTTCGGGCAAATGCTTGAAACCGTGGTATCACTGAAGTCAGGTCTCATACTTTCATGTAAAGCCTAACGAAAGCCCAAATTTACTAATAGCCCTCACTCAGATATTTCCTCAAAACTTTTTACTCTTGTCCGCATTTTTGGTTTTTATGAAGATTCCGTGAAGAGTAACCTGAGTAGTTTTACGCTTGACGCAATTAATTACAGCGCAGGGAATGAGAAAGCTCGATTAAAATAGGGTTCAGCCGTTGCCCTATCAAATTTCAGTTGATGAGGAGGAAATTGAATTTTGGAATCACAACAACTTGCGGCGATCGTGCACGATCTTGCCGAGACGACGATCGCGGCGGCTGAAACGATCGAGCAACTCTCTGATCGACTCGACACGATTACGACACAAGTCGATCAGCAAGGCAAGCAACTCTCCGCCTTAACGAACGCTTTACAGACCTTGACCGAAAATCAATCGACGTTGGTCAATCATATTGTTCATCTCACTGAAACTCTAGATCGGATTGCCACGTCACTCGACTCCAAGAGCTAGAAGATTTTAAGAGTCATCGAGCGACTTTTGAGAAACGATTTATACTGAAGCCTCGGATATAAGTGAGTGCGGTGTTTACTAGTCTTACCCATTCGGGTAAGTGATTTTGTGAGCGACTCTGCGGCACACTCTATATCAGGGCATTGAGGACGGCAACCATGACATATGTAGAACAGATCGCCGAGGACTGGCGATCGCGGCTTAAAACTGAACTTCCCCGTAGCAGCGAGACCACGAGAGAAAGTATCGTTCAATGGTTATTAGGAGACGATCTCGATCGCTTTGAAACCTACACCGCAGAACGGCTCGACATCGAAGTCCAAGCGATGGATTACCGCTATCGCATTCTGGTTCAACGGTATTTTGAGACTCCTCCCCAACGCGCTTACAAGAATCTGATGCAGCGTTTGGGAAGTATGTTTGTCATTCGTAACAAAATTAACACCTGGATTGCGCTGTCACGCGATCGGCAAACGACGGTTGTCGATGTCTTACAAGAAGTGATCCAGGACTTGCTGCAAAATGACAACTATATGCAGCAACAAGTGAAGTGGATCGCTGAATGCACCAGTGATCCCCGATTACGCAATGCCATCGTGCTAACCGCAACCGAAGAGTACTGTCTCCGCCCGATTCGCAACCAGCCTTTGCTAGTTTATCGATTCGTCAATTTTCAAAAGCGCACTCAGCGGGGCGGCATGACTCAAGTGCCCGCGGCTGATTTTATTCGGCTCGTCTCTGAAGAGATTACCTCGGATGATGCAGAAGGCACAGTCAGTTTGCTAGATGGAGAAGCGATCGCGCAATTCCAAGAAGCAGAAGCGCAACAACAGCAGCAAGAACTGCGAGGCGCAATCGCGCGGCAGTTTGAAGACTATCTGACCGAGAAGGTTGGAGAAGATGCCGCCCAGTGGTTACGGTTTTATTTACAAGGTAAAACGCAAGAAGCGATCGCGCAGATGTTAGATATGCCAATCAAGCAGGTGTATCGACTGCGTGAGAAAGTGAATTATCATGCAGTCCGTGTGTTTGCTCAAAAGAGCCAGCCTGAACTCGTTACAGAATGGTTAGGACGTTAACTTGTTCGTTTGAGAGTCGCGAGTGGGCACACTGAATCAGAGTGGTAGTGTCCGTAAGATTACTGAACTCGTTTCATGAGGTTTAGGTCAACTCCCTCGTTTGTTCTCTGGGAATGAATTATGAGTACAACGTCAGACCAACAGCCGCAAGATCTGCGATCAAATGCTTCAGAACCTGAAGCCCAGATTGCCGTCGATGAAGTCGATGTTGCTGCTTTGGAGCCGTCGCGTACTGAATGGGTTGAGCCATCGATTCACCAAGCTCAAGAAACCCTGTATCGGTTTCTCCTCGAAGTTGTGAAACAATGGCCGCCCGAAGAGGTGCTGCTGGAATTTAAGCGTTTGTTTTTCTATCTAGGGGATACAGCAACTTCTGGCGCGGCTCAGGCTGTGCATCAGCTTGTCATCAGTAATAATCAAGTTGCATTTAAAAATACGCTGAAACGGGCTTGCTATATTCTTGTTAATAATTGGGATGCAGCCAGACAGTACAAATCAATTCAAGAATTAGTGCGATCGTTTCAAGAAATTGCGATCGCAGCCCCATCTATTTCTCCTTCTGCAAACCGTCTCAAAGCTTGGATTGAAGATTTCAGAAATAGTCAAGATTATACTGATTTAAAACTTTTTACGGCACGCTACGAGGAACAGCCCAAAGAGAAATGGGTGAGTCGATATACTTCTTATTTACTGGTTCCGCAATATGTCGATACCAAGAATCCGATTGAGCAGCGAGAAGCAGCGCGGGCACTGTCTCGTCAGCTCAAAGACCGATTTAAGTTTGATCTAGCGATGTATATTGCAAAATCGCAGTCTGCAACATCCGCTGAAAAAATGCCAAAGAATCCGACTGCTTTAGGCGATAACGTTTTGATGTTAATTAAAGCGATCGTGGCAAGGCGTGGACAATATAGCTATGCTAATTTAGCGCATATTTTTATTAATCAAATTCAGACTTTGAACTATCAACAATTCAAGCAAAGTCTGCAAAAGTATCTGATTTTCTCGGTCGATCATCACAGTCAGTTCGCAGCCGAATTTGAGGCGAGACTGGTTGAGAAATTAGAAGCACTCTATCCAGATTATGAGCAGAGGGCGCTGAGTGATGCTTTGGTGTTGAGAACCTGTAATCGCCTGATTGAAGCGTTGACGACTGAAAATCGCAAAGATCCATCGCCGCTGTTTGTGCTACTTCTGGCACAGGGTAACCCGATGACTTTGGTGATTGTCTTGCTCAAACTGGTGCTGATTTGTAATGCTTCGCGATCGCATCTTGAGGCTCAAATCGCTGCCCTCATTCGCTATTACGAACAGTTACCCGAGCAAGAGTGCCATTGGGTTGTCAACTTCTTGGAATTCTTTAACGTTACTTTTGCAATTCATGCCGAAAACGTCCAATACAATCTTGTCAAAATGCAAGAAACTCCTCCAACTCAGACGACGCTGGATCACTATCGGATTTTCTCGCAGATGAAGCCAATCATTCGCCCTCAACCTCCAGAAGTCTCTCAATCTTGAGGAAAGAGCCGATCGTCAATCCATGCCAATCCTGCTCCTAAAGTTTCAGCCAGGGTATTGACCAAGCGATACAGAGCCACGATCGCTAAAATTTCACCACTTGGAAACGATCGGCTTAGGAATGCAATTGCGACCGCTTCAAATACACCAATGCCTCCTGGGAGTCCTGGCGTGATCAGTCCGAGGAGCCATGCCCATGAAAATGCGGTGACGAGAAGCGGTAGATCTCCCCAATTCACCGTACGCAGTGCTAAAACGGCAAAGACAAAGCCGATGGATCGCAATCCCAAAAAGCCGAGCTCTCCGAGTAATGGCAAAAGCGGATATTTTTCAAGTCGCAGTATTGAAGTTGATGGCTTGAGCTTGCTGACTTGTCGAAGAATCGGGTTGAGAAAGATCGGGTGAATTGCAATCAGCATCGCGATCGCGATGCCAATTTGCAGCCAAGCGATTGACCCTGATCCAATCAGAACAAACAAACAGCCTGCAATTACCATCAAGAGCGGTTCTAAGAGAATGCTTAAAGTTGCCGCTTCCACAGGAATTTTCAGTTTTGTAGCGGCAGAAATGCGCCCATAGAAGTGCCAAATATTTCCAGGCAGGTATTTCGCTAGATTCGTTGTCAGGTAGGTCTTTGCACCCCAAGCGCCAGAAACGCGATAAGACAGAAGTTTCAGAATCCATGCCCAGACGTAGCCTGCAAAGATATGAGCGAAAAGGGTGATTCCGAGTGCAATCGTTAAACAAGCAATTCCAGCCGCATCAATTCGGATTTGAGCAACCTCGCGCCAATGATTTGCCAACGTTTTCAGCAGGAAAAACAGCACGGCAGCCAAAATCAGCCCGCGCAAAAAAGGTTTTAACTGCTTGCGATTCACAATCCAAAGCCTCAGCAACGCTTACTCAGCGTAATCGTTCTAGGGACAGAAAGAAATGCTGAAATTTGAAACCTGAGATGCAACTTGCGCTAGAGGGCACGAAATCATGCGGTTCTATATCGTCTAGGTGTCTCGATATGCACAATTTCTAAATTCAATGGAGATTTTTATGAGCAAAATCGCATCGGTTGTCAAAGCACTTCGATTAAAAGAAATCACGATCGCATTCCTTGCTGGAGTCATGTTGTTACTGAACACCGCTTGTAGTGGTGCGGCTCAAGCTAAAATGCCTTCTTTATCGACATCGACTTCTTTAGACAATGATCCGCATCCTGTGAATCAAACCCAGCCTTACAAAGGCGGCATGAACAATTACGATGACACGCCACCAGGACAAATTCCTTCAGAAAAAGCGAAGTCCTTGGTAGATAATGCAAAGCGCAATGTGGATGCGCGTTATGGCAACGCACTAGAGAAGACCTCTGACGAATTGGGTGACACGATGGGAGAACGGGTCAATCGCGTTACAGAAACTGCGAAAAATGCAGTCGGTCGAGGAACTCAAAACATCAAAGACAATGTGAAAGATGCCGCAGATGATGCTGCTTATCAGTCAAAGCGAACCACGAAAACTCTGAGCGATAAGGCTCAAGATGCCATCGACGCAGCAAAAGACACGGTCAAATAATTTCAGCCTCAAATTAACCTCATATGATGACGCTCGGATCAGCCGGGCGTTTTTTTGAAGTCTTGACACACAAAAAATACACAATATATAATCCAATAAAAGCTGAATTCAAGCGGCTTATTTACTTAAATTTTACTTAGATTCAGCGTGGTGCAGCGAAAGATTATTCTCTGCGAAGTGAGTGAGTGTTATTGAATCTAACCTCAAATCCACAACTGGAGGCAGTCATGAAATGTGTAAGCGGGTTGCAATTCTGGAAATCTTTCTTTTCGATCGCGGATGCCTATCATCAACCTGATCTCGAGATTGCAGAGAAAGTTTATGAATTAGGACAAATTGCCCAAGTCTGTGAGAAATTACGACCTGGACAACTTGGGCAGGTCGAATTTCGGGGCAGTTGGTGGACAGCTTTGTGTCTAGACAACGTTGTATTGCTACCCGGAGCTAGCGTTCGTGTTGTCGATCGGGTGGAACTGATCTTAGTCGTTGAACCGCTCGCTACTCCGCAAGTCCGTGCATTGCGACCTAAGAAACGAGGAGAAATCGCTGCGTAGAAGAACCCTGCCTACGAGAAGTCGATCGTGGGCAAGGCTAAGTATAAAATTCACAGAATAATTACATATCAATTGTTCATAACAAGACCCATGTTCAAAACCAGAAAGGTGTGGATAATGGAGATAGTATGAGTGAGCAAAAGTGTATTCAAAGCAGATTCCATCGGGGTGCAGCTTTTGCTTCAATACTTATGATGAAATGGCTTGCGGAATCGCGTAGTTGCTCGTAGAGGATTAGATAACAATGGTGGAGAATTCTCCTGTGACAGATTCAACTTCAAAAAAATCTGCCACCACCAAACTCAGAAAGAGATTAAATCTAGATTTGTCTCCGGAAGCTTACGACTTATTGCAATCGCTTTCGGATGAGTCAGGCAAGAACATGGCGGAGGTACTCAGAACAGGATTGGCATTGTACGGGATTGCACGCGAAGAGAAGAAGAAAGGTCGGAGTTTGGGTGTGGTCGAAGACGATCGCGTTGTCAAAGAAATCGTCATTCCTTAAAACTGCGATGTTCCTATCCCCATTGAAAAACTCAGGACGGTGATTCCTCTTCTTCAAACTGGCTTAGATTGTGCTCAAACTTTTCAACGAAGTTTTGAACTGTCCTGTGTGGAGAGGAGTGATCGTTCTGAGGTTTAGTGTGTACCTGGAGGATCAAGGGGATTATGGAGCGGATTTCATCAGATGACTATCTCAGTCGGCGAGGTGTGGATCAAACAGGAATCAGAATTACGAGTATGCTCTGGTTTTCGAGGTGGTCGAAGCAGCGGCGGAAAGTGCCATCGTCACCAAATTTTGCTGCAACTCAGGTCACTAAGCAGAATCGATTTTGGATATGGATTGCGATCGCAATGAGTCAGATTTTGTTTGCAACCTGGCTCAGTTTGCCAGCAAAAGCACAATGTCAGGATGAAGTCTCTCAAAACTGGCTACAGTTCTCGATGGAATTAATCACGGAGTCATTAAAACTTTAGTGTTCTTCTAACAAGAATTGCTTGGTTAAATACGCTACAAATTGAGTCTGCTTCTCAACCAAATGATCAATAAAATTAACAAGAAAAACCGGAGATCTCCTTACTCAACGGGTAAGTTCCCTATGGCAGATGTTGAATGAAACCTTTATTGTTATGACTGATAGTGGGGAGACATTAGCCTCGTAATTTAATTTGTCTCTATTCAAAAATAAGGTTAACGCTATGCCTCTATGTCCTTGCTGCTCAGAAAAGCTTCTTCGTCATGTTCGTCAAGGCAAGGTGTATTGGTTCTGTACACATTGTTGGCAAGAGATGCCGGACTTAGAAACTGTCATACATTCTAATGATAAGGAAACAGTACTTGTTGAAAAACAGTAGGGGTTAAGTATGGCATTGGGGATGATGGTTGATGGAAAGTGGACAACCGAGTGGAATCAGCAGGATCAAAGCGGAAAATTTAACCGAAAGCCTACGACGTTTCGCGATCGCATTACGGCTGATGGTTCTAGCGGATTTCCAGCCGCCTCAGGGCGCTATCATCTTTATGTGTCGCTAGCTTGTCCTTGGGCACATCGCACGTTAATGATGCGATCGCTCAAAGGATTAGAGGCAGTGATCGGGGTTTCAATTGTCGATGCAGTGTTAAGTGAGAAAGGCTGGTATTTCTCTGAAAATCCGGGGGCGATTCCGGATTCGGTCAATCAGGCTGAATATCTGCAAGAGATCTATGTCAAAGCGGATGCAAAGTATACGGGGCGAGTTACAGTTCCGGTGCTGTGGGATAAAGAGAAAAGTACGATCGTCAATAATGAATCTCGCGAAATTATTCGCATGTTCGATACAGAATTTGCAGAATTTACAACGCGAACGAACGATCTTTATCCACAGGATCTCCAACAGCAGATCGATGACACGATCGATAAAATCTACATGCCAGTTAACAATGGTGTATATCGAGCGGGATTTGCCACCACGCAAGAAGCGTATGAAGAAGCAGTGACCGAGCTTTTCCAGAATTTGGACTACTGGGAGGCTGTATTAGCAAAGCAAAGATATCTGTGTGGCGATCGCTTAACAGAAGCAGATATCTGCATGTTCTCCACATTGTTGCGGTTTGATTCGGTTTATCACGGTCATTTTAAGTGTAATTTGCGTCGAATTTTGGACTATCCAAATCTGTGGAACTATCTCAAAGAACTGTACCAACATCCACAGATTCAGCCGACTTGCAATCTAGACCACATTAAACGCCATTACTACATGAGTCACCCTCAGATTAATCCGACTCGGATTGTTCCGATCGGACCGCAGATCGATTTTGGTGAAAAGCACGATCGCGATCGATTCAGTTAGAAAACGGTATTGCTCTCTAAGTTCGATATTATCGACTCACTCAGATTCTGCCCCACCCCGAAATGGAATTCGGGGTGGGGCAGAATCTGAGTGAGTGGACTGAGTGAGTGGACTTGTCGAAATGATTTAATCAAACCAACCGACATCCGGATCTGAACTCTTCACGGGTGCAAAATTATTGGGGAAAACTGGATGGGCAAGCGTTACAGCTTGGCGTTTTTTCAAAATGTCCTGATGGCTTCTCAGATCCGCCTCAGCTTGAGCAGTTGCTAATGCAGATTTTTGCTCAGTGGCTTGATTTTCTTGCAAGGTTTTGTTTTCAGCAATTAGAGCTTGATTCGATTCTGCAAGCTTCAAAGCTGCTTGTTGCGCTTTTTCGAGTTCAGATTGCAGATGATCGATTTTCCCAGCACTGGTTCTCAGTTGCTTGTTCTCTTCAATCAACGTTTGATTCGATTCTGCAAGCTTCAAAGCAGTATGTTGAGCTTCTTCGACATTTGCTTGGAGATGTTTGACGATCGCATCGTGATCTTCAACTTGCGCTTTTAATTGGGTGATCGACTCTTGTAATGATTTTTCGGTTTGCTGGGTTTGTTCTAACTGTTTGACGATCGCATCATGATCTTCGACTTGCGCTTTTAATTGGGTGATCGACTCTTGTAATGATTTTTCGGTTTGCTGGGCTTGTTCTAAAGCAGCCTTTAATTCATGAACCTCAGTCTTCTCTGAGTCTTGATTTTCGGGCTGTACAGCTTCTGCTTCAATGGTGAGGGTTTTGTGATTTGAGGTGATGTTTTTTTGCGATCGTCGTTGCGTTGCCATAGTCTCAACCCCTAAGTTCCTATCTCAACATTAAAAGAGACTCAGGCGGAGATCGATTAATCTTTGTGTCGTATTTGTTGCAGAAAGTTAGAGCTAAAGTTAGAGCCATTTGGTAATAGCATTCTGGACTACCTCTGGAGCTTCTGCCATCACCAAATGTCCAACGTTGGGAACGGTAATATGAGAGCTGTGCTCAGATTGAACATGCAAAAGATTCGCTAACCATTCATGACCCATCGCGGGCGGAAACATGGGATCATCGCCGCCTGTAATCACGGTAACTGGGCAAGAAATCGGATGGTGCTGACTGTCATAGCCCCAAAAACCCTCGATCGCTTCAAAAGGATGAGCATCCGTCGGAATCGAATTGCGGCTGTAAAACTCTGCGAGTTGCTCATTTGAAATCGATTGCAATAAGGCTTGGACAAACTGCCAGCGATAGAGATGATGTCCGCCCAGCGCAAAAAATTTAATCACCGGAATTTCCCACCAAGGCGTAAGATTATGCGTTCCGCCGCCGATGGCAATCAGTGCTCTAGCATGATGCCGCTTTGCCCACTCTAACCCAATGGGAACCCCATAACTATGGCAGCACAAAATCGGCTGATGAATTTTGAAATGATGCAGCAAACGATTGAGATCGCGTTGGTGTCTCCCCACTGAGTAGCGTCGATAGCGTCCAGACTCACCATGTCCAGCGAGATCATAAGCAAGCATTTCTTGCCCCAGCGCTTGAAAATAATCCCACTGTAAACACCAATTTGTCCGACTGCCTAAGCCTCCGTGAATAAACACGATCGCAGGAGATTTGCCAGGTGAATGAGCGACTTTCAGCGCTACTTTATTGAAGCGAATGAGCGTGCCATCTAAACTAGCAGGTGTAGCCATTAAGGTTTGCGATTCGAGTAGGAGCGATGGCTCTGAGGGAACAAATAACGCATTGAGGCAAGCCCACCTAAGGTGATTGCTCCAATGATCAACACGACAAGAGCTACAGGAAGCATAACAAAACGATGCGGAATTGATAACCTTGTCATTGTAGTTATCCAGTTTGACAAGTTCATGTCGAAGACATGACAGCGAATTTTGAATCTTAGAGTTTGGATTTGGGATAAGCCGATTCGGGAGATTCGCGATCGCGCAACGAAGACAAAAGTTTGGGTCGCTCCACTAAAATCGGTAACGAGAATCGGAACGTACTGCCTTGACCGACTTCGCTTTCAGCCTCGATCGTGCCTTTTTGTAATTCGACCAGTCGTCGAGAAATCGCAAGTCCAATGCCTGTTCCGCCTGAATGGCGATCGCGCGAGCGATCCGATCGCCAAAATCGCTCAAATACATGGGGCAAATCTTCCGCAGCAATGCCTTTGCCTGTATCTTCCACTGCAATCCAGACTCGCTCTTGTTCTGCCCAGGCGCGTAGCGTAATGCTGCCTTCGGGCGTGTAGCGGAGCGCATTTCCGACCAAATTGATCAGCACTTGTTCGACCCGTTCGGGATCAGCTAAAGCTTGAGGAAGCGTGTCTGGGCAATCTACTTTTAACGTTGGACTCTCTTCGAGCAGTTGGTCAGAAAATTTTTGCACGATCGCCACTAAGAGCGGTCGAATTTGCACAGGTTGAAGCTGAATTGGTAAATAGCCTGCTTCTGCTTTGGACAGTTCTTGCAGATCATTGACTAATCGCCGTAATCGTACCGTTTCTTTGGCAAGACGTTGATAGATATCCGAAGAAGGCTCGATCGTGCCATCTGCCAACCCTTCTAAATAGCCTTCAATGACGGTTAAGGGTGTCCGTAACTCATGCGTCAAGTCCCCGACTAAATCTCGTCTGCGTTGTTCAACGCCTTCGAGATCGTGTGCCATCCGATTGAAGCTATCTGCCAGTCGGTTCAGTTCTGGAATTTCATTCTCTGGAACTCGTTCTTGTAAGTGTCCGGCGGCAAAGCGTTGGGTAATCTGCTCCATTTGAATCAAAGGCTGCATAATGCGCTTTGACACCCAGTAACTTAATCCGATCGCTGTTGTTCCCCCAACCACCACTGACCAAAATGCGCCTCGACTCCAAGCCGACTCGAATCCATCGACCAGTTGTCGCTTGACGCGAATCACGTTAAAGCCACTGCCCTGCAATTGTTCTAAATGCAGCACAAACAATCGGGGCGTGTAAACTTTACCCACGGTTATTAAGGTACTCAGTCCCACAACCATGACGATCATGTGCGACAAAAATAGACGGGTGCGGAGATTGGGCTTTGTCATGGGGTAGTGTCCTCAAACTTGTAGCCGACTCCGATCACCGTTTTGACAAAGGTCGGATTTGCAGGGTCCGGTTCGATTTTCTTTCTCAATCTTGCGACATGGGTATCGACGACGCGTTCATCTCCGAAGAAGTTACTGCCCCAAAGCTTGTCGATCAGTTGCGTCCGGTTCCAGACTCGACCGGGATAGCTCATAAACGTAGAGAGTAAATCAAATTCGAGCGTTGTTAGATCAAGCGGTTCGGCTTGATCATTGATCTGACGAGATGCCGATCGCTGATCCACATCTAAAACAAAATTTTGGGTGCGATAGACCTGAGATTGTCCACCTTGGCGCATGGTTCGCCGCAATAATGCCCGCACTCGCGCGACCAGTTCTTTCGGACTAAAGGGTTTGACCATGTAATCGTCTGCGCCTGTGGACAGTCCGATAATGCGATCGATTTCTTCACCCTTTGCGGTCAACATTAGGATAAAGGGATCTTTTGTACCCGGTTTCTGACGAACCCGCGCACAGACCTCCAATCCATCTAATCCAGGGATCATCAAATCTAGGATGATCAGATCAGGTTTTTGTTCTTGGAAGATTTGTAACGCGCTGAGTCCGTCGCGGCAGGTGCGACAGGAAAACCCCTCTTTTTCCAAATAAAGTTGGATCAGTTGAGCAATTTCAGCTTCGTCTTCGACAATCAGAATTTCCATATCAACCGGGCAAAAAAGGGACGAAAAGACTTGCCTTGAGTTTAGCAATGAATTTTCGTGATGCTGCCTTCGGATTTTTATTGAGTTTTGTAAAGTTCTTTAAGATTGGGGAGCGCGTACCGATAAAATAGCTCGTATTGCAGCTTTGTGACTTTCCTATATTAAAGGCTTGTTGGGGGGACAGATGGAGTTTTTGAGCTTTCTGAACGATATTAACCTTACAGGAATCGTTCAATTGGCATTGATTGCCATGATTATGCTGGCGGGGCCAGTGGTGATCTTCTTGCTAGCGCTCCGGGGTGGAGATCTGTAAGTCGATTCCTCAAGGTGACATCAAAAAGTTTTTTCAGGTTTAAGAGAGAGTAGCTCCATAGCTCGATCGTTTCGATGATCGAGCTTTTTCATGTCGTATTTGTCGATGAACAGATTAAATTCTGGCTCTCTTCAAATTGCTTCTCCTAGAGTGCAGGCAGCAAACTAGCTAGCTTTTCGTCGGAACTTTACCTGGAGTCCATCTTTCGGTTGCGGTGTTGGAATCATTTGCAAGTCAAGATTCTGTCCAGGAACTAACTCCCATTCATAATTGCGAACGAGTAGCGCTGCAAAAATTCTCATCTCTAATCGGGCAAACTCTTTCCCCAAACACTCGCGGATTCCACCACCAAAGGGCACGTGACTAAAAGGCTCAAGCTTTTGCTCTGGATTGAAGCGCTCTGGATCAAACTGTTTCGGATTCGGATAAAGGGTACTATCTTGATGGGTTTGACCAATCTCGTATAGGACTTGTGAGCCTTTAGGAATCTTATAGCCGTCAAACTCACACTCTTGAATGACTTCTCGAAATCCTCCACCTACAGGAGATACGACTCGCAGCACTTCTTTCAAGACTTGATCGAGAAATTCCATCTGCTTTAAGTCTTCGAGTGTGAGTAAGTCGTCGTTCTTAAACTGCGATTGTTCGGCTCGAAGCCGCTCTAAGATCGCTGGATGTTGCGCCATCAAGAGACAGAAAGACGCGATCGCTGAAGTCAAGGTTTCATGTCCCGCAAACAATAAGGTCAATACTTGATCTTTGAGTTCATCAATACTCAAGCGATTTCCCTCTTCGTCTTTCGCATTGAGTAAAAGACTGAGCGAATCTGATTCTATGTTTTCTTGCGATTGGCGAGCTTTGACAACGCGTTCAATCTCATCTAGCAACAACTGACGGCTTTTTAAGGCTTGACTAAACTTAGTTCCTGGCAACTTCAGAGGCACAGAAAATAACCCTTTTACCCAGATCTCAAACAATTCTCCAAACCGAGTTTGCGAACCAGATGAAATACCCACAATGAGCTGACAGGCAATGTCGAGTGTGTAATTCCGCAGTTCTGGATACCAACGGATCGTCTCTTTCTGCGCCCAACGATCGAGATAGTTTTGGGTGATGCTCGTCATTGTCGGAATATAGCTAGCTAGTGCTCTTGGTTGAAACGCTTGAACTAATAGCTTACGGCGCTGTTGATGAAGGCTCCCTTGCTGAACCGGGACTGAGGCAGATCCTAGTAATGTCTTTACGCTGGGGGGCCAACTGATAATAAAGTATTGATTCTCGTTGAGCAGCACAAAGCGAACTGCATCGACTCCTGATAGAACAATCGTCGATCGACCAAAGAGATTGGTTCTAAAAACGTTGCCAAACTGTTTGTGTCGTTTAGTAGAAAAGTCAGGGTCGTTCAGAAAACCGAATGTTTCACCGATAACGGGTAATCCTGAAGAACCGGGGGGCAAAGGGAGGGAACTGGACATGCTGCTAGGGATGGTAAATGTCAACTCTTAGAGTTTAATCTCTGTATCGCCAAAAGCAAGTTAGCGATCGTCCATTCCGTGGCTTAAAACACCCTCTTGTATTTTGAGAAAAATCAGCGAAGTAAAATCCGACTTCTTGGACCAATCTGGGCATCAGAACTTTTTGAACCTTCGAGGATAACGCGGCTAACGTCTTGCAACGGGTTATTGCTAAGCATACCTCCAAGGCTCGGGGCACTGTCGATCGTAGAGGATGCACTCGGTGTTGAAATTGGATTACTTATCGGATTATTAATTGGATTCGTAACCGGAGTAGGAGTTGTGCTGAGTGGAGCTAAGCCTGCGGGAATGATGACGCGCAGTTGAACTGGCATCGCAGTGATTTGGAAAGATGAAACAGTCGGACGTGGAGGAATTTGTGGATTAGCGGAAAAATTGTAGTGCGATCGAAAATCGAAAACGGTCGGGCTTGTGCCGCCATTGCGATCGCTGTAACGCGGTCCTTGTCCAGTGATATCGAAGACTCCTTGATACTGCAATCCCGTATTTGGATCGGTGGCAATACCTTCGTATCTTCCTCGTACGACTAATTCGTCTTGAATTGTGCCGTGGAAGCGAGTTGGGGCGTTGTGATTGCGGCGAATGGGTTGGAGTTGACCGTTTGAAAGCACCGGAGAAGTGAGTGTGCCATCGGTTGACACGATTGGAATTCCTCGGAAGTCTACAAAGTAGCGTCCTTGACTATCGACTTGGACTAAATTTGGATCAAAGTCCTGTGCAGAATAGACCAATTGTCCATTTCGGAAATAGCGACCTTGGCTATCTGTCGTGACTCTGGTTGTGCCTTGGTTGAAATTTGGATTTTGACTTGGGGGCACGACTGTTCCAGTCACTACGCCAGTACTGCGGATGGTGATTTGAGCAGACGCAATCGTACTATGACAGCTAAGAGCCGCGATCACAAGTGAAAAAGTAACCCAGAATTTCGAGAGCATAGTCATTGTTCCTAGAATCTAAAAGTTGCCCGAACTGCCCCGACGACAACTGGATCATTTGCTTTGTTGTGATTGGGGTTGAAAATAACAATTACGCCAGGTGTCACCTCCAAGGCTGGATTGACTCTAGCTCGGTAGAACAGTTCTAAATGTAAGGCTGTGTCTGGCTGACCGCCTTTGCTCCCTGTATCGCTAAATCGAGGAAAGTTGTACTCTTCGGGTAGATTGCTGCTCGTAATTTTAGGCGGTTGTCCGAAGAGGATACCACCGAGATTTCCCGGCACAAACAGATCCGGCAAGGCAGAAAAGACCATCCAATTTGTCGTCTGTACTGAACCCACAACGCTGAGCGCTCTAGAAGATGTCCAACCGCCCCAACCGCCGATCGTGAATTTCCGATTCACCCGCCAGGCTAAAGTCGCGCCGACGGCATGAGTCGTAAAAGCTGTGCGGGTTGGGGCAAACGGTGAAAGGAGTTGAGAATCCCCGATTCCTGTGCCCAAAAAGCCATCTGGACTGCGAGAGAATAAGTAATGAATGCCGAGATCGATGTTGCGAGTTGGTGCGATCGTCAATTGTGCCCCTGCTGCATATCGACCTCCAATCAATCCACCAACATCCGCATTTCCGGGAAATCCAGGGATTTCTGCGCTGTAAATGCCTTGCAAACTCATGCGCCGATTGATTTGCCAATCGAAGCCGATGCCGCCTGTGCCATTACCGATCGCTAAAATCGGATTGCGCTGTCCAAGCAGAGAAAGTGCTCCTTCTCCAGAGCCTTCGAGTGGATTGATCCCTCGAAACGTATTCGAGGGAGTTACTCCAGATGCGCCGACTAAAACACCGAAGTTTTTACTTACTGGGAAACGGTAAGAGAGATCGCTGACTACAAGTTGATTGTCTTGCTCAGACTCATAGGATAAGCGTCCCATATTCGTTAATAAATTTGGGGCAGACGATCGCAAATTTCCGGTTTGTAAGGTTGTCAGTAGTAAATCTCTACCTGTGAATGAAGTGGCGAGCGAGAGTTGAAGATTGCTAGCAAGCGTTGTTTGCAGCTTGCCTTGGCGTTCTGGAACACCATCTCTGGGAAAGAGATCAATATTGGCTCGATTGCTTGTTTGAACTGAAGCGATCGCTTGTCCGAACAATCGTGTTGTCGTGGAAAATTGTTGTTTCTCGATCGTTGTAGTTCGAGCTTCTAAGCGATCGATGCGACCTTTGAGTGCAGCTAAGTCTGTTGCGAATTCTATTTGCAGCTTTTGAGCAATTTCTAAGTCTTGACGGGTGATGATGTTAGTCGTTTGGGAAGCAATTAGGTCTTGAATGCGATCGAGACAAGCATTCAGTCCGGCTGCAAATTCAGATCGAGTTAAAGCACGATCGCCGCGAAAGGTTTGATCCGGATAGCCTGCAATACAACCGTAGCGTTCGACTAGAGTTTGAAGTGCCTGAAATGCCCAATCGGTTGGGCGAACGTCGGAGAGTTGCGAAACAGAAGTCACTTGCTCCATGCTGTCTGAGCTAGGCAGTTCACCACTGTCTGAGCTAGTCAGTTTGCTAAACTCTGGCGATCGAAGTGCTTCTGGATGAGCAACTTTTGCTTTTGCTGGCAAACCAGTAGATTTAGTTTTTTGAATCGTTTTGCGCGCCACAACAAAAGACGGTGGCGTTTTCGGGGGATGAGCGATCGTATCGAGTTCAGGCATCGGGGGGTGAAGCTGAGTGCGGCTCTCCCCTTATACCCAATATCTTGTATAAAAACGCACTTACTTTCTCGGTGCAGAGTGAATTCGGTAGACTTTCAGAGAGAAGTTCTGGTTCGATCGCGCTATGACCTTGATGCATGTTTGGGGCGCTCTGCTGATTTTCGGACTCTGTCCGATTCTGGGCGGATTGCCATTGATTCGGTGGATAACGACCCGTCTGACCGGGAAGCGGTTGCAGCAGCTTGGAACGGGGAATGTGAGCGTCTCGGCGGCGTTTTATCACGGGGGTAAATGGGTTGGGGTGCTGGCGGTGCTCTCGGAGGCATTGAAGGGCATTGCGGCGGTTTTACTCGCGCGATCGTTCTTTCCGGATCGTCCAGAGTGGGAAATTTTTTCCCTGATTGCGCTGGCTTATGGGCGATACTTCATTGGAAAAGGAGCGGGGACAACCAATGTAGTTTGGGGCTATGTCGTTCACGATCCACTCACCTCGTTCCTAGTGTTTCTGATTGGGGGAATTGGATTTACGATTTTGCGGGAGCGGCAAGCGGGCAAATTTGGGGTTTTGATTTTGTTTCCGCTGATTACCGCATTGCGACATCCACAGGAAACACCGCTGATTGTGGGGTCAGTGGGACTGGCAGCGTTTTTGTGGTGGATTTATAACCAGATTCCAGATGATTTGGATCTCAGATCTGATACGGCACAGAGAGGATCAAAAGCAATGTTTCAATTTCTTCGCGAAGATCGATCGCTGATTTCGCTCGATCAAGCGTTAAAAGCAGACAAAGTTGGACAAAAGGCAGCAACGCTCTCCGAGTTAAAGCGATCGGGTTATCCTGTGCCGGAGGGTTGGGTGCTTTTGCCAGGAGATGATCCGCAGCCGTTGATTCAGGCGATGCGGCCGAGTCGAGAGCAGCCCTTGATTGTTCGATCCTCTGCGATCGGAGAAGATTCAGAATCAGCGTCGGCAGCGGGGCAGTACGAATCGATTGCAAATGTGACCCATCGAGAGTTACTGTTGCCTGCGATTATGCGCTGTTTAGACTCGTATGAGCAAGAATCAGCAGTTCAGTATCGACGCGATCGCGCCATTCCAGATGCTTCGATGATTGTGCTCGTTCAGAATCAGATTCGAGGTGTGTTTTCGGGAGTAGCGTTTAGTCGCGATCCGATTTCGAGGCAAGGCGATGCAGTTTTGATTGAAGCTTTGCCTGGAAATGCTGATCAAGTTGTGTCAGGACAGGTGACTCCAGAGAGCTACATTGTGAATGTTCGCGAAGTGGGTCAAGATTGGGCTTTACCAAAAGAGCAGATGCTAGAAGTGTCGGGACAAGGGACAGTTCCGAACAGATTGATTCAGCAAGTTGCTTACTTAGCTCGACATTTAGAAGAATATTTTCATGGCGTGCCGCAAGATATCGAGTGGAGCTATGACGGAGAAAAGCTCTGGTTACTACAAGCTCGATCGATTACAACATTAGCTCCAATTTGGACGAGAAAGATTGCCGCAGAAGTGATTCCAGGAGCGATTCGACCGCTAACTTGGTCAATTAATCGACCGTTGACTTGTGGAGTTTGGGGAAAGATCTTTACGATCGTACTGGGAACACGCGCTCAAGGACTGAACTTTGAGGAAACGGCTACGCTGCATTATTCTCATGCTTATTTTAATGCGACATTACTCGGGCAGATTTTTAGACGCATGGGGCTGCCTGCTGAGAGCTTGGAATTTCTGACTAGAGGCGCGAAGTTTAGTCGTCCTCCTTTACAATCGACGATGGCAAATTCGCCTGGACTCATGCGATTACTCAAGCGAGAAATGAGATTAGAGCAGGATTTCGCGAGAGATGAGCCGCGCTTTCTAGCAGCTTTGGAGCCGAGGTATGCAGAACTGTCTGAATTGTCGATCGAGGAACTAACAGAGCAAATTCAGCAAATTCTTGAGTTACTAGAACGTGCAACTTACTACAGCATCCTCGCTCCCTTAAGTGCTGCTTTGAGAAAAGCAATGTTTCGAGTCCAAGATGACGAGGTCGATAATCAGGATACTCCAGAAGTTGCTGCGATGAGAGCCTTGTCGAATCTTGCTAGCTCTGCTCGATCGCTGTTAGAAAACTCCGAAGATGTCTTTACTCAACTTGAAAAAACGGCTCAAGGGCAAGCGATTTTGCATCAGTTTGATCAGATTCTCGATCGCTACGGCTATCTCAGCGAAGTTGGGACAGACATTGCGATTCCGACGTGGCGAGAGCAACCTGAACCGATTCGAGATTTATTTCGGCAATTCTGCTTAAATCCAACTCCCGAACCGACTTCGCCAAAGATTAAACATCAAGGCGTACAGCGTCGCATTGCTTTAAAAGGAAAAGTTACCGAAATTTATAGTCGATTCCTCGCTGAACTCCGCTGGCGCTTTCTTGCGATCGAACAACAGTGGCTTGCTTCCGGCATTCTCCATCAGCCGGGCGATATCTTTTTTCTAACGTATGCGGAGATTCGGCAGGGTAAAACCTCACAGTTTTCAGAACTTATTCAACATCGTCGCGCCCAGTTTGATCACGATCGCCAACTTTCTCCGATTCCGCAATTAGTCTACGGAGACGATCCCCCAACTCCTGCTCTTCCCACTTGGCAAGCTTCTAATCGGCTGCAAGGCATCGGAGCAAGCGCGGGACAGGTGGCGGGAACAATTCGAGTCATGCGATCGCTCAATGGATTAGGCACCGTCGATCGCGACACCATTCTCGTCGTTCCTTACACAGATTCCGGCTGGATGCCTGTTTTGGCACGAGTCGGAGGACTGATTGCAGAAGTCGGAGGACGGCTCTCTCATGGCGCGATCGTGGCACGAGAATATCGAATTCCAGCCGTCATGGACGTTCAACATGCCACTGAAATTTTGCGAGATGGGCAAAAAGTTCGGATCGACGGACAGCTCGGAATTGTTGAGATCTTAGACGAGGGCTAACAAGGTTGTGATAAAAACGCTAATCTCTAGAACACATCAATTTCTGATAGCTAAGCCAACAACAGCAAGCGATCGAACTTCAAGCAGGCTTTGGTTCGGGTTAAGTCTTGGCTTTGCTCTTTACTATGGTAGTCTCGCACTTCAGAAATCATTTCAAGCTGAATATGTGGTGCAAGACGATGCTAGAGAATATGTGTTCTGGATGCAGCGATTTCTCGACCCCACTCTTTTACCCAATGATTTGATTGCACAATATTTCAAATCGATTACTCCGCCAGGATATGCTGCTTTCTATCATGGAATGGCAATCCTCGGAGTGCATCCGCTTTGGGTCAGCAAAGTTCTGCCTGTCGGTCTAGGACTGATCACAACTTTTTATAGCTTTGCACTCTGCTTAAGGCTGTTTCCGTTTCCGATCACCGGATTTATTACAACGCTACTTCTCAATCAAAGCGTATGGTCTAGAGATGATTTAGGTTCTGCTACTCCTAGAGCTTTCGTAACGCCGTTATTTCTAGCCTTTCTATACTATCTACTTCGTCATCAGCGGCTTGGTATTCTGATCGTTCTAGTTCTACAAGCATTGATTTATCCGCCTTTAGTGTTTATCACGATCGCGCTTTTATGCTGCACGCTTTGGGATGGGAATACAAGAAGACTAAATTTCAATCAATTAAAATTTGTTGGCATCTGTGTTGGTTTTACCGCGATCGCGCTGCTTCCATATGGACTCGCTTCGAGCCAATTCGCTCCTGTGATCACGCGTGATCAAGCTTGGACAATGCCAGAACTTCATCCTGGTGGAAGACATCCCTTTTTTAATCCGAATCCCTGGGCATTCTGGCTGATTGGTGAACATAGTGGAATCATTCCACCGTTGATGCCACCCTTGATTTGGCTTGGTGTGTTGCTGCCGATTTTGATGCGATATCCGGTACGATTTCCGCTAGTCCAGCAGATCAATCACCGAATCGCAATTCTCCCTAGAATGGTTTGGGTTGCTTTAGGATTATTTGCTGCGGCTCATTTATTGTTATTAAAACTGTTTTTTCCAACGCGATACACGACTCACACGTTCCGAATTGTCTTAGCGATCGCGGCTGGAATTGTACTCACGATTCTGCTGGATACTCTACTGCGAGGCTGCAAAACTCTCGTAGCACAACGCCGCTGGATAACTTTAGGAACGAGGCTGACATTGATGACCATGACAATGCTCGTATTCTTCACTTATCCACAAGTTTCACAGGATTTTCCCAGGATCAATGTTCGGGTGATAAAAGATCCATCTCTCTATCAATTCTTAAAAACTCAGCCGAAAGATACTTTAGTCGCAACACTATCTGATGAAGCCAATAATATTTCGACTCTTGCTCAACGCTCTGTTTTATTTAGTAAAGAACACTCGCTTCCGTTTCATTTGGGATACTATCGCCCAATTCGCCAACGTATTTTAGACGTGATGCAAGCGCAGTATAGTTCAGATCTTAGAGCCGCAAAACAAACGATCGACAAATATCAGATTAAACTTTGGTTGCTGGATCAACCCGCATTTACGCCTTTGTATCTCACGAATTCGACTTGGTTGAGCAGTTTCGAGCCTGAGTTTACGATCGCATTAACGAATCTCCAGCAAGGAAAAATTCCGGCACTCACAAAGCTTACTCATTGCTCGGTTTTTAATACACCTCAACTTATGCTTCTAGATGCAGCTTGTATCAAGACTGCTGCCGAAGGGTGATGCTTGGTACAGTTTGCTACAGTGGTTGACAGCTTGCCTTAAGGCGGGTTGTTTCGTGTGGATTGAGACAGAGAGTAGAGATTAGTCTAGGTAGACCAATATGAGTGGATCGAATGAATGGCAGAAAATCTTGAGAGGGATTCTGTTACTGATTGCATTGCATGGGATTGCCTTCGTCATCGCAGTTGCGATCGGCTTATTGATTTATGCTCTCATCACGATCGTGCCAAGTCGCTCAGACACTCAAGCGCTGTTTATCTTGCTGAATGGGTATACATCGCTTGCCTTTATGGTGATTGGGATTGGGATTTCCCAGATGTTTTATGTGATTCCAGTCATTTTTGTTTTGCTGCTCGATCGACGCTACGCAACAATTAAAGGCATCATCATTGGGGCAGTACTCACTTTACTTTTCAATATTGCTGGAGTGACCCTATTCTTCTCATGGACGCTTCCGAGCCTACAAGTAGGAATGTGAAATGAATTGGAAGATCGTTGCTCTCGTTTGTATCTCGCCCTGAACTGGAAGTTTGGGCTAACTGTGCGAAGTGGGTTTCAACCCACTGAAGAAGGGTTTTTATGGGCTGTTAGTCCCAGAGCGGACTTCGCACCGTTAGCGCCGAATTCATTCCGGGGCGGGTGATCAACGAAGCGAGAGAAAGTACTAACCCTCAATCTTCCGCGCAACTTGAACTGCTGCTAAGTTAGACAGTTGAATTTCACCGTTTAGTTTTTCCTCGATCGTCGTTCTCAATCCCGACAATAAAGCTTCTTTGACCTGTGGATCTAAAGAAACATAGGGTGAATAGCTACTCAAAAGATCGAGATAGCGATCGACTTCATAGATTCTTTCGCAAGGCATCAATTCTGTGACGGGAGCCTCAAATAATCCGGAGTCACTCACGAGTTTCCCTAATCCGCTCAAGATTTCAACTTGCTTATCTCGCCCTTCATACGCAGGTGCGATCGCGGGTGCATGAGCCTGATAGACTTCATTCAGGATTTGATAAATTTCATAGTTCGGTTCAAGCGACATATTCCAAAGCAACACTAGAGCACCTCCAGTCCGCAATGTTTTTGCTGCTTTCACATACTTAATATCTGAGGCAATCCAGTGCCACGCATTCGCAGCCAGCACAATCTGATAGGTATCCGGCTGAACTTGCCACTCCTCAAAAGATTGAGGATAAAGCTTGACCTGCGGAAACTCAGCAAAATTTCGCTGAGCCACTCGGCAGAATTCTGGATTGGGTTCGACCGCATCGATCGCATAGCCTAACTTGGCAAAATCAACCGTTGCCGTCCCCGAACCACAGCCCACTTCAAGAATTTTCGAGTCGGGGGCAAGATTGGCAAGTTCAATCGATCGCTGAATGAGCATTTCAGGATAGCTCGGTCTTCCGCGATCGTAGGCTTCCACAACCGGAGAATACCAAATCTTCCGCTGTTCTAAATCCTTGTTTGAATACTCATTGAGAAGCTTGACCCAATCTGCCATAACATCATTCCGCGATCGTCATTCTCAAGCTTAGCCTTCTTCTTGAAGTTTGCGTTGATGTAATTCAGGAAGTTGCCACCAAGCGAGATCAGGGCGTTCATGATGTTCTAAATGATAGCCAAAGTGGTAGCAGCTAATAAATGACCAGAAGGGTGACCAGCGAGTACTGGTCGCACGATTTTCGTTTTGATAGCCGCCTGCTGGCTCACGATGCGGTAGAAATGTCCCAAAGAAGAACAATTGAACGGAGCTGAGAATCGAAGGCACGACCCAAAACCAAGTTAAATTCGCTTCAGGAACGTGAAAGAGTCGATGCACAATGTGAAAGATGGCAATCAAAGAGATAATTCGCGTCCAACTCCAATAGCGCACCATGAAGTAGGAATACCATCCTAAAAGGCTTTTATTCTTGCCGTTGTGAAAGTCTGGATCGAGATCAGAAGCTGGATGTGCATGATGCTCCCAATGCGTTTTGATCATTGACTTCAATGAAAATAAAGCATAGGCGCGCAATGCAATTGAGCCAATCAAGTCATTGAGTTTACGATTACTCGGCGAAACAGCGCCATGCATCGCATCGTGTGCGGTAATAAATAGCCCAGTGTATAGAAATGTTTGTAGTAAAAGCCCTGCAATTCTAAATGGGATTGATAATTGTGTAATATCAATACTGAGCAGTGTGAACAAGCTCACTGCCCAAATTCCTAAAATCGTGAGTGCAACCCATACACCTCGATCGATTTGAATTTTAGAATCTTGACCCAATTGAGTTGGCGCTGAACGGAAGGAAACCACAAGAAAACTCCAGGAAAGATCGAGGTTGAAAAACCATCTTTACAAACTTTAACATTCATTATTGAGATTGAGGAATGCGATCGAAAACGCTTTCTGCTTCTCAATTTCTGAGTCGAGTTTATAAATTGCCTTGGATAACGCTATCTCCCTATGGGGCGAACCTTGTCTCTGTCGTAAAGACGGTAATATTGATTGCAAAATCCTCAGATCTGACAAAAGTGGGACGTATTTGTACCCATTCCCATCACACTAAAAATAGTTCTCATGTTTAAGGTTTATGGCTTCTACTGTTCTGATTACTGGCGCATCTCAAGGCATTGGTAAAGCAACTGCCCTTCAGTTTGCTCGAAATGGCTACAGCATAATTATGGCTGCTCGAAATGTCGATCGCTTAAACGCAGCGGCTGAAGAAGTCAAGGCGATTGGTCAGAGCGTTACTGCGATTCCAACTGATACTCGCAATCCAGAACAAGTTCAGAAGCTCATTGATCAGTCGATCGCGCAGTACGGCACGATCGATGTCCTCGTCAACAATGCGGGTGTGTATAGTTCAGGTCCAGCCGATAGTTTCTCACTCGAAGATTGGCATACAGTGATTGATACAAATCTTTGGGGGTATATTCACACAATTCAAGCTCTACTCCCGCACATGCTGGCTCAAGGTCGCGGCATGATTGTGAATGTTGCATCCGTGGGTGGGAAGGTTCCTATTCCCTATCTTGTGCCTTATTCGACGAGTAAATTTGCCGTGACTGGGCTGACTCAGAGTTTACAGTCTGAGCTTTCGCCGAAAGGGATTACTGTCTGTGGCATTTATCCGAGTCTGATCAAAAGTGATCTGATGGAGCGAGCGATTTTTCGCGGCAAGGATGAGGAAGATGCGATCGCACGCCGTAAGCAGTTAGAGCAGGTTTTGAGTGTTCCTGTGGTTGAGAAGCCAGAAGACGTAGCAAAGGCGATTTGGACAGCGGTCAAACATCGGAAAACGGATGTCATGGTCGGTTCTGCAAATATGTCACTGCTCTCAAGCCGCTTGTTCCCAGGCTTTTTACAATGGGCGATGCGGCGAACCTTTAAGAACAGTGACAAAGATTACTAAAGAACAATCCTGAGCAAGAGAGATTGAAATCCTAATTCGGCTGCTTTGGCGGGGTTCCAATCAGTTGAAACGAATTGAGAAAGACATTAATGCTCGTTGCCAGTCCTCGCTGCTGATTTTCCTGTGTCGTGGTGACATTGATAAAGTAAGCACGACGATCGACGAGATAAACCCGCCATTTTGCCACCATATTATCTGGCAGCTTAAAGTTCATTTCCCGTCCTGGAAACTCACCCAGTTTAATCGTGCGAAATGATAGGAGTTCGGCTTGTCCACGCGCTGCTCCTCGACGAATCCCTTCATAGACTTCGTTTTGCAGCTTTTTGTCCTCTCCGGGAGCAGCAGGTAAATTGAGAACTCCTACGGCATACCGTACCGATTCTGCATCTCGAATCAGTTCAAATTGGGTCAGTCCACTTTGTTTGCGCTCAGTTGGTGTACCGGGCATGACAATAGAAAAGCCATGACTCTTGGATGTGAATCGTTTCCAGATGCTCTCTTGAGCGCTGACCGATCGCATTTCGACGATAGGCGATCCCAACACCAGCGCCAATCCCACTCCTACTTGCCAGCCTCGCATCACAGCACACCCTTTGAACTGGGAATTTCATGTGCCCGTCGTGGATCGATTTCTACTGCCATTCGCAGCGATCGCGCAAATGCCTTAAACGTCGCTTCAATAATGTGATGCGAATTGATTCCATCAAGTTGGCGAAGGTGCAGCGTCATTTGAGCATGATTGATTACTGCCACAAAAAACTCTCGCACAAGCTGCGTATCATAGGTTCCCACCCGTTGCGTTGGAATCTCTAAGCCATAGCTCAAATGCGGACGACCTGAAAAATCAAGTGCAACTTGGATCAGTGCTTCGTCCAAAGGCGCAACGAAATGCCCAAACCGAACAATGCCTTTACGGTCGCCTAACGCTTTCGCGATCGCCATCCCCAACGTAATCCCGACATCCTCATTTGTATGGTGATCATCGATTTCGATATCGCCCGTTGCTTGCACATCGAGATCAATCAATCCATGCGATGAGATTTGGTGCAGCATATGATCGAGAAACGGAATCCCTGTTTTGGCAACGCATTTTCCGGTGCCATCGAGATTGACGGTCACTTGCACATCAGTTTCACCCGTCTTACGAGAGACAGAAGCAATCCGGGCAACCGAAAACGTTGAAGAAAGGGAGGGTCGATCGCTAGTCTGCATAGTGGCAATCCAAAACGTAAAGCAAATCCCATTATAGATTTGTTCGGGAAGCCTCCCTTCATAGAGGCGGCACAGAACTCGGAATTCTGTCACAATGAAAATGCAATCTTTAAGTTTTGTAAAAAATATGAGTCTCAGCCTCAACCAAATCGCTCAGCAACTCGACAGTGACAGTACCCGCGATCGCATGGTAGCGCTTGCCAATCTGCGAGACATTCCGGCTGAGGACGCTGTGCCCTTGATTAAAAAAGTCTTGAATGATCAGAGTTTACAAATTCGATCGATGGCTGTGTTTGCGTTAGGAATTAAGCAAACCGATGAAAGTTTTCCGATCCTCCTCAATATTCTCGAAACCGAATCGGACTACGGGATTCGCGCAGATGCGGCTGGAGCATTGGGCTATTTAGAAGACATCAGAGCCTTTGAGCCATTGGTGCGACTGTTTTATGAAGATACCGACTGGCTTGTGAGATTTAGTGCAGCCGTTGCCTTGGGGAATTTGAAAGATGCACGGGCGAAACAAGTGCTGATGGAGGCATTAGACAGCGAAGAAATTGTCGTGCAGCAAGCTGCGATCGCGGCTTTGGGAGAGATTAAAGCCGTCGATGCGGTCAACGCAATTTTGCGCTTCGCTCAATCTGAAGATTGGTTGATTCGTCAACGATTGGCAGAGGCATTGGGAAATATGCCCAGCGAGAAGAGTCTGTCTGCTTTGAAATATTTGGAAAAAGACGGTAATCCGAATGTGGCAGCAGCGGCTCGTGTCGCGCTAGAGCGTTTGAGTACTGAAAATATTTGAGTACTGAAAATATTTGAGCGCTGAAAACATTTGAGTGCTGAAAATATTTGCGTTTGTGTCTCAGTGAATTCTATACAAGTTGTTCAAGGCAGAGATTTTTCACCGGATTGGGAGAGACTAGCAGGGAAATGATTGACAAGCATCCCTCTCGTTGTGTAATTTGCATGACTTAGGGATGCAAGTCAAATCGAGTATATAGTTCAAGTGACCTTCCCCTGACCTCACCATGAAAAAATCCCCTTGGACTCGTTTGTTGGGCTTCTCGAAACAGATCGCTCCCAAAGCTGGCTGGCAATTTCTAGCCGTTGGGAGTTTACCGCTTCTGGTTGGGGCAGGTGCGATCGTTGCTTCAGGAAATCGCTGGTTGCCAACTGAAGTGGCTCCCCAGATTTCATCGCTGACTCCCACGTTCTTAGCCAACGAGCCGCCGCAACTCAACTCTAGTTTGAGTGTCGCCATTGCTCCCGTTTGTGCCCAGGGGACGCAATTGGGATATCAAGCATCCACATCAATTCCCACTGATTTCAAACCAACGACATTCAGAGCCAAATCATCTGAATTTGCGAAAGATTGGCAAGCAAAACTCGCAGAAGCACCGTTTCCGCAAATCAATCCAAGAGCGCGATTGGCAAAAGTTCCGATCCTGATGTATCACGACATCGTGGCGGAGAAAGAAGTCTTTTTTGATGTGACTCCTCAAGAGTTTGAGGCACATCTAAAATTGATTCAACAAAATGGGTTGACTCCGATTAGCTTGGATCAACTCGTCGAACATTTGAAAACTGGGATTCCTTTGCCTGCTAAGCCAGTCGTTCTCACCTTTGATGATGGTTACTTAGGACATTATAAATATGTCTATCCTTTATTGAAGAAGTACGGGTATCCGGGTGCGTTTTCGATTTATCCTGCCAAAATTGACAAGCCTAGAGGCCGTCCGGGGATGAATTGGGCGCAGATTCAGGAGATGGCGGCTGATCCGTTAATCACGATCGCATCGCACAGTGTCAATCATCCAGCAGATTTACGCGAGATTAAGGATGATGCAAAGTTAGCGTTTGAGATGACCGAATCGAAACGGATGCTCGAAGCAAAGCTAGGAATTCCGATTCGATATTTTGTCTATCCAGAAGGCAAGAACGACGAGCGAGTTCAACAAGCTGCGATCGCGGCGGGGTATCAAGCGGCTTGGACAATGAGCGACGAGGCAAACTTGTTTGCAGCGGAGTCTGAGAACTTATTCAATATTTCACGGATTGGACAGTCCCAAACTGAGAAAGTGATCGCCGAAGCCAACGGCGGACCTGCCATGACTTTCTTCAAAAATGGTCTGAATTTCAGCGCACCTGTGGAGTTGACCAAGACCACCGTGAATAAAGTGCCCTTGATTTTGGCAGCCGGTGGAAAACCGACGACGATTCACGCGAAAACTCGGGCGCAGGTTGTAGAAATTAAGCAGGGAACGCCTGCGATCGCGGCAGTTGATGGGGGCTTTTTCTCGCTGGAATTTCTCGATTCTAATAAGATGATTGGACCTGTGATGAGTTCTGCAACTGGCGAATTCGTTGCGGCTCCTCAAGGATCACTCTCTAAGTTAGAAGGGCGACCGCTCGTGTTAATTAACGATCAAACGATTCGATATATCCCGTTTGATCCGTTGAAACACAACACGCGTGAGGGAGTCGAGGCAGAATTGCTTGGGGTGAAAGATGCATTTGTAGCAGGAGCTTGGTTAGTCAAAGATGGCAAACCTCAGTCGGCAGAGACATTCAGAGGATTGTTTGGCTTTGATGCAGAGCGCGATCGCGCATTCTGGGGAATTGATCAAGCCGATCGTCCAGTTGTCGGAGTTTCGGGTGATTATGTCAACTCCGTGAATCTCGGTGAAGCGCTAGCAAAAGCAGGATTGCGAGAAGCCGTGATGCTCGATTCGGGAGCCAGTGCCGCGCTGGCATTCAAAGGGGAGTCGATGATGAGCTATACGCCCCGCCCAGTCCCTCATATTGTGGCATTGATGCCGCCTGTACAAACAGATTCGGCTTGTCAAACGGCTGCAAAGCCCTAGGGTTAGCAAGTAGCGCATCAAATTGAAAAGAAGGCTGTTGTTCTGAATTCCAGAATGGCAGCCTTCTTTCTCATGCTTCAGACAGAATCTAAAAAAATGACTTGACTCTCCAGCCCACTAGAGATTTCAGAATGATCATATAAAGATTCCAAATTTCAGTTCAGGAGTTTGATTCATGTCCTTACAACTTACGGTTCCGAATATGGCGTGTTCTGCTTGTAGCGATACGATTACCAGCGCGATCAAATCGATCGATCCAACTGCGATCGTGACCGCTGATCCCAAAACTAAACTTGTCCAAATCGAGACGCAGGCTTCAGAAACTGCTGTAAAACAAGCGATTACGGATGCAGGTTACACGGTTGCTTAGTTCTTTTCCTAATTTGTCTTATGGAAACCACCACGCTCAAACTTCAAGGCATGAGTTGTGCCGCCTGCGCGAAGAATATTGAAGATGCGATTCGCTCAGTCGAGGGTGTCAATGAGTGCAGCGTCAATTTTGGCGCAGAGCAAGCCACGATCGCTTACGATTCTCGCAAAACCAATCTAGCTGAGATTCAGCAAGCTGTTAATGACGCAGGTTATTCTGCTCAGCCGATGCAAGAGAATGTGCTAGCGGATGAAGAGGATGCAGACCAGCGAGAACGACAAGTTCAAAATCGCAAGTTGCGCCGCAAAGTCTGGGTCGCTTGCATCATCAGCGCTGTGTTGGTGATCGGGTCGCTTCCTGCCATGCTCGGACTGCCGATTCCCTGGATTCCGATGGAGTTGCATGATCCACTGACTCAGTTGATATTGACAACGCCTGTGCTGTTTTGGTGTGGTGCGTCTTTTTTTATCCATGCCTGGAAAGCTCTGAAGCGACACACTGCGACGATGGATACCTTAGTTGCGATCGGGACGGGTTCTGCTTACCTATATTCTCTATTTCCAACGTTTTTTCCACAGTGGTTTATCGCTCAAGGGCTTGCTCCAGACGTTTACTTTGAAGCGGCATGTGTGATTATTGCGCTGCTTTTACTAGGTCGGTTGTTAGAACATCGTGCTAAAGGACGCACTTCTGAGGCGATTCGTAAACTGATTGGGTTGCAGGCAAGAACAGCGCGCGTGATTCGCCAAGGACAGGAGATGGATGTCCCGATCGCGGAAGTGACGGTCGGAGATCTCGTGATTGTGCGTCCTGGTGAAAAGATTCCGGTCGATGGGGAGATTATTGAAGGTCGATCGACGATCGAGGAATCGATGGTTACAGGTGAAAGTGTGCCTGTGAGTAAACAAGTTGGCGATGAAGTGATTGGAGCGACCTTAAATAAAACAGGTCGCTTTATCTTCAGAGCAACACGAGTGGGCAAAGATACCTTTCTCGCTCAGATTGTGAAACTGGTGCAACAAGCACAAGGCTCAAAAGCTCCGATTCAACGCTTGGCAGATCAAGTGACCGGATGGTTCGTTCCGGTGGTGATAGCCATTGCGATCGCAACGTTTATTCTCTGGTACAACGTCATGGGCAATGTGACGATGGCGTTGATTCCGACAGTTGGCGTGCTTATTATTGCCTGTCCCTGTGCATTAGGTTTAGCAACTCCGACCTCGATTATGGTCGGTACGGGTAAAGGTGCAGAGAATGGCATCTTAATCAAAGGAGCAGAGAGTTTAGAACTGGCGCATAAACTACAAACAATCGTTCTCGACAAAACTGGAACAATTACCCAAGGGAAACCAACGGTCACGGATTTTGTTACGGTTCGAGGGACTGCGAATCGCAATGAATTAAATCTGCTCCGTTTAGCTGCTGCAATCGAACAGAATTCTGAACATCCATTAGCAGAAGCAGTCGTGCACTATGCACAAGCGCAAGCTGTCGAACTCACGAGCGCTCAAGACTTTGAAGCGATCGCGGGAAGTGGAGTTCAAGGTTATGTCGCGGATCAACTGATTCAGATTGGCACACATCGCTGGATGACAGAATTAGGCATTGAGACGAGCATTTTGCGATCGCAGTGGGATCGACTCGAATCACTGGGCAAAACGGTTGTCTGGATTGCGGTCGATCGCCAAGTTGAAGCAATTATGGGGATCGCAGATGCGGTAAAACCTTCGTCGATTTCTGCAATTCGTGCTTTACAAAAGCTCGGCTTAGAAGTCGTCATGCTGACGGGAGACAATCGCCGGACTGCTGATGTGATTGCACGAGAGGTGAATATTCAGCGGGTGTTTGCAGAAGTCCGCCCTGATGAAAAAGCTGCAACTGTCGAAACTTTGCAATCTGAAGGCAAAATTGTTGCGATGGTAGGCGATGGCATCAATGATGCGCCTGCTCTTGCACAAGCCGATGTGGGAATCGCGATCGGAACCGGAACCGATGTTGCGATCGCAGCGAGTGATATCACTCTAATTTCTGGGGACTTACAAGGCATTGTGACTGCCATTCAACTCAGTCGTGCCACGATTCGCAACATTCGGCAAAATCTGTTCTTCGCGTTTATCTATAACGTGGCAGGCATTCCGATCGCAGCAGGCATTCTCTATCCGTTCTTTGGTTGGTTGCTCAGCCCAATTATTGCAGGAGCAGCGATGGCATTTAGCTCTGTTTCCGTGGTTACGAACGCGCTCCGACTTCGCAATTTTCAACCCAAGCCCTTTGGAAGATGAAAAACACACTCATTGCTATTTTAGGATTACTTTTGATGAATCGTGCAGTGGCTCAAACTCCTCACAACATGGAAATGCAGCCTGCTCAAACTGGACAGTTCCATCGCATCGAACAGCCGCTTGAGAATAAAGCGATCGTCACTTTAGGCGGGATAGGATTAATCAGTCTAGAACTGTGGTGGTTCCTATCGAGCAAACCTAAACGTCGCAAGGGTTCGCCTCAAAGCGAAATTCAAACAGGAGAGAACTAATGTTGGTTCAAGAAGACGCAAAACTGATTGGTACAGTTGCAAGAGAAAGCGGAATTCCGATTAAAACAATCCGCTACTACGAGGAGCTAGGCTTACTCAAAACTGTAGGCAGAACAGAAGGCGGATTTCGATTATTTAGCGCGGATGTATTCACTCGTCTAAATTTCATCAAGCGGGCGCAACATTTGGGCATGAGTCTATCGGAGATTCATGAGTTTTTAGAAGTACACGATCAAGGAGATCTGCCATGTGAGCGGGTTCAGCAGGCGCTCAAAGGTAAATTGAGTGACATCGATCGCCAAATTCAGCAACTCCAAATACTCAAGCAGGAATTAGAAGAATTACTCGCACAGCAAGCCACAAATTCTGCTGCAACCATTTGTCCAATCATTGAAAGTGAATCGAATTGATCAACTTAAGCTAAGCTTGTTTGTAGCGCAATTTCATTTCCGATGAGTCTTCAGGAACAAATTCAACAACAGCGAGTAAAACACATCATCAGTAGCTATCAGTTAGATAGCGAAAACATTGAGCTGTGCCAAGACTGTTTGACCGAATTGTTACAACTGTATCCGCCTGCCTTGATCGAACTGGCACTGGTCGAAATTCTGGTGCAAAACTGGGTGAAAGTTCCCATGACCCGAGGGATTGAGTTTTTTCAGCAAGTTCAAGCGTTATTGCACCATTGGCAGGTGAATCAGATCGCGATCTCGTTTACGCCAACTGAATTTCAACAAGTTACTGGCTTAGATGCCACTCCAATTTTCGGTGTCCCTTCAACGCGATCGATCGCTCAGTGCTAAGCCAAAAAATATCCGCTGAATAGATGGCTAGTTGTGCCGATTCACGCTATCCTTAGCCGTGAAGTTTTGTGAAGGTACGATCGTGCAATCGCTAAAGGCTATTCTCTACGACTTGGATGGAACGATCGCAGACACTGACCCGATTCATTTTATTGCCTGGCAGGACTGTCTCAAAGAATTCGGCATTGAGATCACCGAAACCTTCTATAAGCAGGAAATGAGCGGTAGTACGAACCCGCGCTTGATCGCAAAATTCTTACCTCAGTTAAGTGCTGCTGAGGGTGAAGCCCTTTCAGAACAAAAAGAAGCCCGGTTTCGTGCGCTTGCGCAGCAATTACCGCTCACTCCCGGCTTGATGGCTCTGATCGACTGGGCAAAACAGCGGCATATCCAGCAAGCAGTGGTGACGAATGCACCTCGTAAGAATGCTCAGTTTATGCTGAAGGCTTTGCAATTAGATGATGTGTTCGATCGCGTCATTCTGGCGGAAGAAGTCGGCATCGGCAAGCCTGATCCCGCACCGTACACTTATGCATTGAAACAATTTGGACTCGAACCCGATCAAGCGATCGCGTTTGAGGATTCACCTCTGGGGATCCAATCTGCGATCGCTGCCGGAATTTTGACCGTTGGTATCGCATCGACTCAAACCCCAAAGGATTTAAAACACATGGGAACCACGCTGGCGATTCAGGACTTTACTGCTCCAGAACTTTGGGCGCTGCTTGATTAGGGGTGTTTGGGATTCCCCACTGATCTGCGATCGCATCTGACCACGTTACGTCAGGAGCAATCTCTTCTAAACTCACAAATGCATCAAACATGCCACCAGCTTCTGAAATAGGGGTTTCTTCGGATTCAGGTTTGGGGGCGCGTGGAATTTCGGATGGGGGGTTCATACACATTTTCCAGAACGAATCGGGACCTTAACAACGTTCTTTGCTCAATCTGGTATCACCCTTCTGTAATCGTACTGAGACAGAGTACATGCGTCAATCCTGTCTCAGTCTTATTTTTTCATCCTCAAATTTTCAGCTTGCTTGAGCTTAATCAACGAAAATAGTACTAAAATACTGAAGCTTTTGACATCATTTTCCTGGTAGAGGAGTGATTTTAGCAAGTAAACTATGCTCTGATTGAGATTGGCAGAGGAAAAGGCATGGATTCAGTCGCACAGTTGACCCCGGAAACTCAGCAGCGTGTCCAAGAACTTAGACGCTTGTTACAGCAGGCAAGTTATGACTATTACGTGCTAGATGCGCCGACGATCGAAGATTCGGTCTACGATCAGCTTTACCGTGAACTACAAACGATCGAATCGCACTACCCAGAACTAATTACCCCAGACAGTCCGACGCAACGAGTCGGAGAACGCCCTGCTAGCCACTTCACTTCGGTCAAGCACAATATTTCACTCTACAGCTTAGAAAATGCCTTCGGAAATGCCGACTTAGCTACCTGGGAACAGCGTTGGCGGAAAGTTGCGCCCGATGTGACTGAATTTGAGTATGTCTGCGAACTGAAAATTGATGGCAATGCCTTGGCGCTGACGTATGAAAATGGGCTGCTCGTGCGGGGTGCGACCCGTGGAGATGGAATGACCGGAGAAGAAATTACTCAGAATGTGCGGGCGATTCGGTCTGTGCCGCTGCGCCTGAATTTAGACAATCCGCCGCCTGTGGTCGAAGTTCGAGGCGAGGCATTTCTTTCTCTCGACTCGTTCGAGCAGATTAACCGCGATCGCGAAAAAGCCGGAGAATCACTTTTCGCCAATCCCCGCAATGCGGCTGCCGGAACCTTACGCCAGCTTGATGCTAAAATCGTCGCCCAGCGTCGGCTCGATTTCTTTGCTTACACGCTGCATGTTCCAGGTGAACTAGAAACGCAATGGCAGGCTTTAGAACTCTTACGAGAAATGGGATTCCGAGTCAATCCAGAACGAGAAAAGTGTGCTGATTTACAAGCTGTTCAGGACTATTGCGATCGCTGGTCAGTCGATCGTACTCAACTCCGCTATATGACGGATGGAGTTGTGATCAAACTCAATTCGTTTGCCCTGCAAACTCGACTTGGATTTACCCAGAAATTTCCACGTTGGGCGATCGCGCTGAAATATCCGGCAGAAGAAGCTCCGACAATTTTAGAAAATATTAGTGTCAATGTTGGACGAACAGGCGCAATTACACCCGTTGCCGAACTAAAACCTGTGCAATTAGCAGGCACAACAGTATCGCGAGCAACCCTGCATAATCGCGATCGCATTGCCGAACTCGATTGTCGCATTGGCGATACTGTGATTGTTCGCAAAGCAGGAGAAATTATTCCTGAAGTCGTGCGAGTCCTGACCGAATTGCGTCCTGAGAATGCCCGACTGTTTGAAATGCCAACTCATTGCCCGGAGTGTCATGAACCAGTTGTGAAACCCGAAAATGAAGCGGTAACGCGATGTATTAATGCGTCTTGTCCTGCGATCTTACGCGGTGCATTAACGCACTGGGCAAGCCGTGACGCATTAGATATCAACGGCGTAGGCGAGAAATTAGTAGCTCAACTCGTGGATCAAAATCTCGTGAATTCGGTTGCTGGACTGTACGATTTAACGATCGAGAACCTTCTGACGCTAGAACGCATGGGCAAAAAATCTGCTGAGAAAATTGTCAAAGCAATCCAAGATTCCAAATCTCAGCCCTGGTCACGAGTGTTGTACGGGTTAGGCATTCGGCATGTTGGCAGTGTGAACGCTCAAACTTTAACCCAAGCGTTTCCGAGTGTTGAAGAATTAGCAGCAGCAACACCTGAGCAGATTTCAGCCGTACCAGGATTTGGATCTGAGATTGCCCAATCGGTTTCACAGTGGTTTCAGAATCATGGCAACCAGGAACTCATCGATCGCTTACGACAAGCCGAAATTCAACTCAAAGGCGAAGTTGTACCAGTTGCTCAAGTTGAGACAGCAATTTCAGGAAAAACCTTTGTGATTACTGGAACTTTGCCGACCCTGAAGCGGGATGAAGCGCAAGCCTTGATTCAGAAAGCAGGCGGTAAAGTAACGGATTCTGTGAGTAAGAAGACAGATTACTTAGTTGCTGGAGAGAAGGCAGGCTCGAAACTGGAAAAGGCGCAAACGTTAGGAGTCTCAATCCTTTCGGAAGCGGATCTAGTTCAACTCATCCAGGGGTAAAGTAAAAATTGCTTTAGGTTGGAATATAAACCACTCCAGTGGCAGGCCATAATGGGCGCTCCTTTAGAATGGCGCTGCGATTGAGTTGAAGTAGACGAATTGTTGTTCGTGCGCGATCGCTTAAAGGCAAGAGTTCAGATCCTTCTAGTCGAAAATGCTCTCGCCAGCGATCGCGCCTTGGATTGTAAAGTGCAGTCACTTCGTCGGTTTCTGGATCGATAGAAGCAATATCACTGCCTTTAATCGTGTTGCAAATCTTGCACGCGATCGCGAGATTATCTTCTGTCGTTTTACCGCCATGCTTTTCTGCAATCACATGATCGATTTCATGGACACTGAGAGAGAAAAGTTCTGGACGCAAACAGTATTCACAACATCCTCTGCTCCGTTCTGTTACTCTACGCCGCAATTCAGCAGGAACGTAAGTTTTGCTCATGCGATCGCTTGGGAATTCAGTTTGAGATAAGCTTTTGCTTTCGCCATGCTGATGACATGCTCTAGATATTCGTATTGTTGCCAGAGTTGCTTTTCTTGGGGAGTTAGCGATTCGGCTCTATGTTTTTCAGAAAGTTGATCGATTTGAGCTTGCAGCGTTTCTGAGGGACGCAAGGCAAGAATCTCTTCGGGAGTTGGAAGATTCGCGAGAAATTCTAGAACTTCTGCAAAACCTGTAAATCCAGCTTGAGGTCTGGCAGTCAGTTCATCGAGTCCCACTTCTAGAACTTGAGGCAAGCTTTGCTCTAGAGCATTCAGGCGCGTTAGCAGGGCTTCAGGAAGGTCGATCGTAATTTGCATGGAAGTCATGAAATTGTCTCTACGATTATTTTGGCATGGTGATTCGGTTTAGATTAAGTGCGATTCGGAATCCTCACCCGCTACACCGAAAATGCAGAACCCAGATGGTATTTCACTGAATTTCAAACGATCGCCTAATCCGCGATCGTGCTGCCTCACCTTAAAATTAAAAGAACCGAGTTCAAACTATGGCTGATGACCATTCAAGAACTAGAACAGCAACTTCTCAACCTTGAGCCTGCCGAAAAACTTCGTCTCATTCAACGTCTCAGCCAGAGCTTAGCTCCTCAGAAATCTAATGCTTCGCTCGTCGATTTTTTCCGTAACTCACCGCTTTGTAAAGTCGCCGATGAAATCGATCTGAACCGCGATCTCAGCCCCATTCTCGATCGAGTTCATTTGTGAAATACTTACGATCATCACCGCATCGAACAGACCTGAAATTCTCGCTATCATAGCAGCAGTAAAGTGCGATCGACGCTATGAACAAAGTCGGAACAGCCTATGTTCTATGGTTAGGCGGATTAGTGGGTCTATCTGGACTGCACCGCCTTTACAATGGTCAGACTGCAACAGGATTTCTTTGGCTTGGCACATTTGGGCTGTTCGGCTTTGGGCAATTATTCGATCTGCTTCTCATTCCCAAAATGGTCGAAGTTCACAATGCTCGTCTTGGAGAACAGTACAGACCGCTAATAGAGCAAAACCCGATCGCACTGAAAATCGAGCAGATCACATTGCAATCTTCCAAGTTTGCAGCGATGCGATCGCCAAAGCTGTTTGATTCGATGGAATCGATGTCTCGGCAGCAAGCGACGATTGAGCTTTTAAAAGCAGCAGAATCCAGAGATGGTAAGCTCTCTGTGACTCAAGGCGTAATGGCAACCGGGCTAAGTTTTCAGCAGGTTGAAAACTTACTGAAAGAAATGCTAAACAGTGGTTATCTTGAAATCGGCAATGATCCAGAAACAGGAATTGTCCTCTACGAATTCAAAGAACTTTAGTGATTCTGAACATTCCACCACGATCGCATTAACCGAATTTCATCCCAGCCGTAAGTATCGCCTAAGCGATCGCGCAGTTTAGACAGCGAGAAATCATCCGCTTGCTGAATCGCTTCGAGAATTTTTGCTTGGCGATCGCGCGCAACTAAGCGATCGAGATCCACCGGATAGTTCATCTCAATCAAATCTGCCAAATGCGTCATCACCGTGCTTAAACGAATTTTGCGCTCCTCTGCAATCTCTGAAGGCTTCATGCCCTGCTGGAAGAGTTCCAGCGTATAAAGCTGCGTATAAGTTGCTTCATTCGCAGCAGGCGGAACTGGAGCAGAATCGAGCTTTGTCACATGGTTCTCTAATTTTGTAATCTTGGCTTCTGAAGTCGGCTCGATCTCGATCGGCAACCCATTATCTACTCGAAACTCTCGAATCTCTGCTAAAAAGACATCTCCATACTGTGCCAGCTTGCGCGTTCCCACCCCAGAAATATTGAGAAAATGCTGGCGCGTCTGCGGTTGTTGCTGTGCCATGAGCCGCAAACTTGCATTCGAGAAAACCACATACGGCGGCACAGATTGTTCGTCTGCTAGACGTTTGCGGAGTTTTTGCAAGCGCTCAAAGAGTTCTTCGGATTCAGGCGTATCAACTGCAACAGTTTGAGCAATCGTCAGTGCAGGTTTAGCTTTATCGATCGCGATGTGAACCTTTCTCTCCGATCGCAACACTTCCCAACTTAAATCATTGAGTTTTAGCACAGAGTAACCATCCGTTGATTCGTCTACTAGACGTTGATGAATCAGCGATCGACCTAACATCTTCCAATCATCAGCACTGATATCTTTCCCAATCCCGTAAGTGCTGAGTGTATCGTGCTTATTCTCAAGAACCCGCTTACTTTTAGAACCGCGCAGCACATCAATCGTATGTACCATGCCAAACGTGCGCCCTCGTTGAGCAAATCGCGCGATACAAGAAAGGAATTTCTGCGCTTCAACCGTCCAATCTTCAACAGGTTTCGGGAACTTACAGTTATCACAGTTATCGCACTGACCTGCAAAGTCTTCACCAAAGTAAGAAAGCTGAATCGTGCGACGACAATCGGTTGCTTCTGCATAGTTAATGACGCGCCGCAATTGTTGAGTCGCAATGCGTTGTTCATCTTCGAGAGCTTCACCCGTGTTGGGGTCTACTTTCTGAGAAATGATATATTCAATCGTTTTTATATCGGCATAGCTATAAAACAAGGTGCAAGTCGAAGGTTCTCCATCCCGTCCAGCTCGCCCTGATTCTTGATAGTAACCTTCAATGTTTTTGGGAATGTCGTAGTGAATTACAAATCGCACATCCGGCTTATTAATTCCCATACCAAATGCGATCGTCGCGACCATCACTCTCACATCATCTCGAATGAAACGAGTTTGATTATCTTGGCGCGTTTCCGCATTGAGTCCAGCATGATAAGGCAGTGCTGCAATGCCATCTTGCTTTAACCGAGCTGCAATCTCTTCGACTCGTTTCCGACTTAAACAATAAATAATTCCGGCTCCGGGCGTTTCTTTGATCTGCTGAACAACCTCGGCATAAGCCGTTTTCGTCTTTGGGCGAACTTCATAGTACAAGTTACTACGATTAAAGCTCGAAACATTCACTCGCGGCTGATGTAAGTTCAACTGCTGCACAATGTCATCTCGCACTCGATGCGTTGCAGTTGCAGTTAAAGCAATGATGGGAATGTTCGGATAGCGCGATCGTAAAGTACTCAGTTGCCGATACTCAGGTCGAAAGTCATGCCCCCACTCTGAAACACAGTGCGCTTCATCGATCGCAAAGGCTGAAATCCCCACTCGCTCAACGATGTGCGGCATGACTCCTTGAAGAAAATCCTCACTCAGCAACCGCTCCGGTGCAACATACAGCAGTTTAATTCTGCCTTCCATCACCGCTCGACCTCGCGATCGCCGCTCCTCTGCTGACAAACTACTATTCAGAAATGTTGCTGAAATCCCATTGTCTCGTAAGAGTTCAACTTGATCCTGCATCAATGCAATCAGCGGCGAAACAACAATCATCAATCCTGGTTTGAGCAAGGCTGGCAGTTGAAAACAAATCGACTTCCCGCCGCCTGTTGGCATAATCACCAACTGATCTCGATTTGCCAAAACATGTTCAATGATCTCGCGCTGACCCGGACGAAAACTGTCATACCCAAAGTAATGTTTTAGCGCCTCTTCTAACGAAGGCGAATCGAGCGAAATCGATAAAGACGTAGACATGACTTTGAGAAGAGAGAACAGGATTGCCAAAATGCCCCAAACGCCGAAGCGCTGCAACTGCAACAGAATAGCAGTACTAATCCAGCTTAACAAGAGATACGATCGCATCTCTTCTTATCGCTAGTCGTCAACCGCATCCATCCTGCAAAGTGGGAAGATGGGGAGAACCTAGACTCAGATTGCCCCTATCTCCCTATCTCCCCACCCCTATCAGATTGATTGTGATGAGTTAGTAGGACATCGAGCCGAAAACCCTTATCCATTCAACATGGACGGCATCGTCAACTCTGGATCTTGGAACAGCGCTGTACTTAAATATCGCTCTCCAAAACTCGGCTGAATCATCACGATCAGCTTGCCATCATTCTCCGGGCGCTTCCCGATCTCGATCGCTGCCTTTAAAGCGGCTCCACTGGAAATTCCGGACAATAATCCTTCTTCTCTTGCCAATCGCCGACTGTACGCGATCGCATCTTCATCTGAAACTGAAATCACTTCATCAATCAGATTCACATTCAGTACAGGTGGAATAAACCCTGCCCCAATCCCTTGAATTTTATGCGGCCCTGGACGACCACCGGAGAGTACAGGACTATTAGAAGGTTCAACTGCGATCGCTTTAAAACTTGGCTTGCGTTGCTTAATCACCTCAGCAACTCCCGTGATCGTTCCGCCTGTTCCAATTCCCGCTACAACAAAATCAACCTCGCCTTCCGTATCTTCCCAAATCTCCGAAGCCGTCGTCTCACGGTGGATTTGAGGATTCGCAGGGTTGCGAAACTGCTGCAACATATAAGCATGAGGCGTCGTATCGACAATCTGCTGCGCGCGTTGGATACAACCTGCCATCCCTTCGATTCCCGGAGTCAACTCCAACTCCGCACCATAAGCTCTCAGCATGGCTCGCCGCTCCGAACTCATCGTTTCCGGCATCGTCAAAATCAGTCGGTAGCCTTTTGCAGCCGCAGCCATCGCCAACGCAATTCCTGTATTTCCCGAAGTCGGCTCGACTAAAACTGTTTTGCCTGGCGAAATCAATCCTTCTCGTTCCGCCGCCAAAATCATATTAATTCCGATTCGATCTTTGACTGAAGCCGAAGGATTCATGCCTTCGAGCTTGGCAACGATTCGCGCGACACATCCTTCGGCTTGAGGAATGCGATTCAGTTGGACAAGAGGAGTATGTCCAATCAAAGCTGTAACATTCTGAGCAATCCGCATAGAGAAAAATATGGGTAAATGACGCAATCTCTTACGTCGGGGCAAAAATTAAATGTAATACATGAAGTCCAATTGACGACGCGCATCTCGCCGTTCACACAAATCTTTCAGCGTATATTTCTGAAAGACAGCATTTGCGGCTTCTTGAGCTTCGTGCCAAATTTCACAAATGACTGCTCCTTCGAGCGTTTTACCAGATTTTAGCGCCGTCTCTTGATCGATCGGCTGCGTATCAAATCCTTCTAAACATGCCAAGATCTCAAACAGCGTAATTTTCCACGGCTCTCTTGCTAACAGATAGCCACCTTTTGCACCCCGCTGCGATCGCACAATCCCACCCCGCCGCAACATCGCCAACAGTTGCTCTAAATAGCGATCGGGAATATTTTGTTGAACAGAAATTTGCCGAATTTGGAGCGGCTCTTTGCTCTCGTAAGCGATCGCGAGTTCAATTAGCGCAAGCAGGGCATATTCGCTTTTACAGGAAATCTCCACGGGCACACTCAGGTAAACAGATGATTTCAGATCGAGTTGAAGGCTCTTTCTCCTAGTATACTCCGGTTATCCACTAGGGTTTTGTAGGTTTCCAATTTTTTGATATAAAAAAAGCCTCGCAAATCGCGAGGCTTTCAAGTTTTAGCAAGGCATCAATTTAGACTAGAACGAGAAAGTCGTCCGAATTGTCCCGACATAAACCGTATCGTTTGCATTGTTGTGCTCAGGATTGAACAATACAATGATGCCCGGCGTGATCGAGATCTTGTCGTTCAATCGCAGACGGTAAAGACCTTCCAAGTGGAACGAAGTATCCTCGTCTTCCTGACGAATACCGTTCACGACCAAATCACTATCGGTCACTTTCGGCGGCATCCCGAAGATCAGACCCGCCATGTTGCCCTTTCCACCCAAGTCAGGGAATGCAAGACCCACAGCCCAGTTCAGAATTGTTGCATCTGCGTTGGTTGCTCTGTTTTCAGCATGGGCTTTGGTCAAACCGCCCCAACCTGATAAAACGAGACCCGGCGTCACTTTGAATGACCCTTGAACACCAAAGTGGTCTGCTGAAACTGCCGAACCCCGAACTCCCCCTGCATTAATGAAATTACCGAATGGGTTGTTCGACAAGGCGCTGCCTGTTCCACTGGAAACACTCGCACCTGTCAAACGGTCATAAGAGCGGACGTAAGTGAAACCCAAGTCAATATTTGAAGAGGGTTTGAAAGCAAGCTGAGCCAATGCTGCATTTGAGCCATTGAACAATCCATTCTTGTCGGTCGGATCGTTGCCATTATCAGCCAAATAGCCGAGCGATACCGTGAATGCTTGGCTCAATGGATAGTTTAGAGTTACACCCGCACCGCTTCCTGAACCACTTGCACCTTGACGGTAGATTGGGTTGAAACGACCAAAGCGCGAGATCGAGCCTTGGCTATCACTTGCTAGCAGTGGGTTGAAGTTGTTGACGTTGTTGTAGAACTCACCGTTGATCGCATCAATGGTAACGGCTCCACCTTGCCCGATCGGGAAACGATAGAACAATTTATCGACGAATGCCGAGTTGTCTGCCGTCCGACCGCCTTCATAGGAGAGGTCAGCCATGTTTGTGCCTGCTGCACCCGCGAAGTCGGTGATGTTTCGTGCTTGAATCCGGGTCAACAATGTGTCTTGTCCGGTGAAGCTCGTTCTCAAGCTCAAACGAACTCGGTTGCTGAAGGTGGTATTGTCGTCAACGTCAGGTCTTGCAACGGCTGCGCCCGTTTCTGCTGCTCTTCTCTCCAACAAGGAGCTAACTGCTTTGCTGTCGCCTTGTGCGCCAGAAATTGAGAAAATTGCTTCCCCTTGCAGTTTGGTAGTGGTGGAGAATTGCTGCTTCTCTAAAGTGGTGGTGCGAGCTTCCAGTGAATCCACACGACCGCGTAAAGTTGCGAGTTCTGCTGCAAATTGTTCTTGCAGTGTTTGCAGGGTTGCCAAATCTTCTTTCTTAACGAGGTCAGCCGTGGATGCTGCGATCAATTCGTTGACGCGATCGAGACAAGCATTCAAACCAGCGGCGAATTCGTAACGAGTCAGCGCTCGGTTCCCACGGTAGGTACGATCGGGATAACCTGCGATACAACCATAGCGCTCAACCAAGGATTGCAGCGCTTGGAATGCCCAGTCGGTGGGTCTGACATCCGACAATTGTGAGACTGAAGTGACTTGACCAGCGTCATTCGCCGATACAACTCCTTCGTTGCTATATGCATTCAATTGGTCAAGCGAAGTACTCGGAGCGGTCGTATCAACTTTAATTTCAGATGCATTAGCGGCGGTCGCAATGCCGATCGTCGCGGAGACAGTCAGGGTCGCACTCAAAAGCACTGGATTAACCAGCAGCGATTTCCACAAATTATTAGACATGGTCACTTCCGTATTCACACCATCAGATTGAAAACATTGCAACTTCGCCTTGATGGCAAAATTACAACATTCCGTAACAGTATAGCCTAGTACAATTCAGATTCCAAACTGGTTGAAATTTCAAATTATCAGCGAAATCAACGTTTCAGGCTGCTTATCAAGAGAGTTGTGATCAGGAACACCATCAGTTCTTTACTAAATCTTTATAAAGAAAAGTCTATTCAGTTCTTAACTGGATTCACTCCAAGTTAAGAAGAAGTTCATGAAATTCGCACCAAAAGTTCAGGCTCAACGGCGCTCAATCCGTCGAAGTCTGAATTTGCGGGTCGAATGCTGGGCTTGAATACTGTCGTAGGGAATCTGATACGCATGGGAGGGTTGATTCTAACGAATCGACTGAGAAGAGTGCGATCGCTCTCCAAATAAAAAGCGGGAAGTGATTAACCTCCCGCTGCTCAACCTATTTCTTCGCTAATCTCTTCGCTTTTGCCACTTTCCGTAATCGAATCGATTCGGGGGTGACTTCTAGCAGTTCGTCAGGGCCGATATACTCAAGTGCCCGTTCCAAACTCATATCAACTGGCTCTTTCAATTGAACCAGTTCTTCACCACCTGATGCACGGTGGTTTGTTAGCTGCTTCGCTTTGCAGACGTTGAGTTCGAGATCTTGTGGGCGATTGTGCTCACCCAGAATCATGCCTTTGTAGACTTTCGTTCCAGGCTTGATAAAGAAGACTCCACGATCTTCAGCGTTCTGCATGGCATAGAATGTCGCGGTTCCTTCTTCAAATGAGATCAGCACCCCATTCCGACGGGCTTCAATGTCCCCACTCATCTTGCGATATTCCAAGAAGCTGTGGTTCATGATGCCTTCCCCACGAGTCAGACGCATGAATTCACCCCGGAATCCAATCAAACCGCGAGCTGGAATCACAAATTCCAAATTCGTGCGTCCATTGGTTCCAACCTGCATATCTTGCATTTCGCCTTTGCGCTGTCCGAGACGTTCGATACAGCCTCCGACTGCTTCTTCGGGAACATCTAAGACTAGAGTTTCAAAGGGTTCGCAAGGTTGCCCGTTTACTTCACGGAAAATCACTTGTGGCTGAGAGACTTGGAACTCGTAACCTTCCCGACGCATTGTTTCGATTAAGATCCCAAGGTGCAGTTCACCCCGTCCAGATACGGCTAATTTGTCTGGTGAATCGGTTTCTTCAATTCGCAACGCCACATTTGTTTCGAGTTCGCGGAACAGTCGATCGCGGAGTTGCCGTGAGGTTACAAACGTCCCTTCTTGCCCAGCAAACGGCGAATCGTTCACAGAGAATGTCATTTGCAATGTCGGCTCATCGACTTTAATCAGAGGCAATGCTTGAGGATCATTCGGATCAGTAATTGTTTCACCGATGTTTGCACCGGCAAACCCTGCCACTGCAACTAAGTTTCCAGCCGTTGCTTCACTAATTTCAATCCGCTTTAGACCTTCAAAGCCCATTAGCTTCGAGATTTTAGATTTGACGACTTCTCCAGTTTCGGTAACGATCGCAGCTTGCTGCCCAACCCTAATCGTGCCGTTGTGAATTTTCCCGATCACAATCCGACCGAGATAATCTGAATAATCTAGTGTTGTCACTTGCAATTGAAGGGGTTTCGACGCATCGCCAACTGGCGGCGGAACGTGACGTAAAATTGCATCAAAGAGCGGCTGCATATCATCTGATTCTTCTTCCAGCGTGTTCTTCGCAAACGCGGAAAGACCAGAACCAAAGAGATAAGGGAATTCGCACTGGTCATCGTCTGCACCCAGTTCAATGAACAGATCCAGAACTTTATCAACCGCAATCATTGGATTGGCACGAGGACGATCGATTTTATTCACAAATACGATCGGGCGCAGTCCTTTCTCTAATGCCTTCTTCAACACAAAGCGAGTCTGAGGCATTGGACCTTCGTTTGCGTCCACAATGAGTAGACAGCCATCTACCATGCCTAAAACTCGCTCAACTTCACCACCGAAGTCGGCGTGTCCAGGTGTATCGACAATATTAATTAGAGTATCTTTGTATCGAACAGCGGTATTTTTAGACAAAATCGTGATGCCGCGTTCGCGCTCTAGATCGTTCGAGTCCATTACGCAGTCCGGGATCTCTTCTCCCTCGCGGAACGTTCCCGCCTGCTTAAGAAGAGCATCGACCAGTGTAGTTTTACCGTGGTCAACGTGAGCGATGATAGCAACGTTGCGAATGGGAAGAGTCATAGATAGACCGTAAGGGTTGAAAAGAATCGTAATAAGAGCTTAACAATTCTATCCTAACGGCTTCTGGTTCGGTTGGAAATTTGTTCTGAAATTAAGTTGAAAATTCGATCGCTGATTTCTTTTTCTACAGGCAATACAGAGAGGCGATTGCCTTGCCGGACGACTGCTAATTCTTCGGGTGTAAATGTTTGTCGTAAAATCTCCAACGAAATCATTGGGAATTTCTTAACAAACTCTGCTCGAACGGTATGCCATCGGGGAGCATCTGGTGAAGATTTTGCGTCGTAATAATCACTGTCTGGATCAAATTGAGTGGGATCGACGACACGAGCTTCCACAATGTGCATCAAGCCGACGATGCCAGGTGGCTTGGCATTGGAATGGTAGAAGAACGCAAGGTCTCCGACCTCCATTGACTTTAAATAATTCCGCGCTTGGTAATTGCGAACACCGTCCCAGAGAGTGATGCGATCGCGTTCGAGATCCGTAATCCCATAGACATCAGGTTCTGATTTCATCAACCAATATTTCATGTTCAATTCCAATTTCATGCTGATTCCCAAAATTCCCCAGCAGTCTACCGCACTGAGTTCCAACATCTTGTAAGGTTGCGAATAAGCAGAAATTATTGAGTGACATGTGAATAAACAGTTTTTCGAGAACGCAACCTGTTATAAAAGTTTCGAGAGAGGAGTGAAATCATATGAACTTACAAAAAACCGCCTTGGATGTTTTGAAGGAGACGAGTCGGACATTTTTCATTCCCATTAGTCGCCTGCCGACCGGACTCAAAGAAGCGGTAGCGTCGGCATATTTGTGCATGAGAGCGATCGACCAAATCGAAGACCATCCCGATTTAGAGAATGCAGCCAAGTCTCGAATGCTTCGGCAAATCAGTTTGGTGTTGCAAGCGGGCGATCGCGGTTTTACGTCTGAAGATTTCCGTCCAATTTTTGCCTCAGAACTTGAGCATCTTGAAGAAGTCACACTGCGACTGGATGAATGGCTCTCTTATGCGCCTGCGGAAATTGCTCCTCGAATTTGGGAAGCGATTTCTACCATGTCTGACCGCATGGCGCATTGGGCAGACTGTAATTGGGCAATTCATACTGAAACGGAACTTGATCAATATACGTTTAGCGTGGCAGCTTCGGTTGGATTGTTGCTATCGGATCTTTGGGCTTGGTATGACGGAACGAAGACCGATCGTATTCAAGCAGTGGGGTTCGGTCGGGGGTTACAGTCGGTGAATATTTTGCGAAATCACGGCGAGGATTTTACTCGTGGTGTAGCGTTCTACCCGAAGGGGTGGACAGATGATGAGATGCAAGCTTATTCCCGCCGCCAGCTTGAACTTGCGAGTGCTTATGTCGAGTCGCTGCCTGAAATCAGCCCGGCACGGGATTTCTGCCGCGTCATTCTAACGTTGGCTTATGCAACTTTAGAAGCGATACAGCACGGGGCAGAAAAACTCAGTCGATCGGAAGTCATGGAACTGGTTCAGCAAGTGACAGCGAGTTAGAACCGTTTGAATGAGATCAACCCTTGCGTTTCCAGTCCGTGGTGGATTGGAAACGCGATTGCAGCGAATCGCTTTAGTCTCTCTGCATGATGCAAATCGATAGCGCTTCATTGTGATTTGCACATGAACTCTCCAACAATCTTCATCTTCCCCAAAAGCTCTCGCGCAAGCCATCTCAGTCAGCTCGTGAGATCCCACAGGAACTTCCCACAATACGGCTTCAATCTTTCACAGAATGAGAAATTTGCTGTTACAGAGCGATACTAATTTGCTCTGTTAAGAAAGATTAAAGAACGCGATCGCACGCTCATTGTGCTATCTAAATCTCCCTGAGCTTCCATGTTGAAAAATCTTGGGTTATGAAACCTAGCAGGATTGTCATAGCTTGAACCAGGCTGTACCATCGCTTCCGGCCGGAAAACGTCGAGATCACGGACTCAATCCTGCGTCTAGCTCAGGACGTACAACAATTTTTATGAACAACAAGATTCAGAGACTATCACTTATGATTAAGCGAATGAATCAAAAATCTCAATCCTTGAGTAATGTAAAGTTAATCACAAACCTCTTGACTTTTCGATTTCACCTAATGCCTCAGATCCAAGCAGAGTCAAGAAAATCCGAACTTTGAATTATTGTTAATAAGCTTCTGAAACGTTTTCATCAAAGCCCTATAATGACCCATTGAGAACCCACGAAGGCGCGATCCCAATACCTGGGAGCCAACTGGAATCTCAGACCAAGCTACTCAGCGACATCTGCGGAATCCGCAACTAGGTCTTATGCCTTGTCATCCCGTCGCGAGTTTGCTTAACAGAAGGGTTTGAGAACCAGTGCCGGATCGGGATTCCTCGTTCCTTGTCTAGAGAGAGGAGAGTCTCAATGACAATTAGCCCACCGGAGCGCGAGGCAAAGGTGCGGGTCGTCGTTGATAAAGATCCCACCCCGACTTCTTTCGAGAAATGGGGACAGCCGGGACACTTCGATCGAACCCTATCTAAGGGACCCAAAACCACCACTTGGATTTGGAACCTTCACGCTAACGCTCACGATTTCGATAGCCATACAAGCGACTTAGAAGACGTTTCTCGTAAAATTTTTAGCGCGCACTTCGGTCATTTAGCCGTTGTGTTCATTTGGTTGAGTGGAATGTACTTCCACGGCGCTAAGTTTTCAAATTATGAAGCATGGCTTGCAAACCCGACTGGTGTAAAACCCAGCGCGCAAGTGGTTTGGGACATCTTCGGTCAAGAAATTCTTAACGCGGATGTCGGCGGCGGCTTCCACGGAATTCAGATCACCTCTGGTTTATTCCAAATGTGGCGGGGTGCTGGCTTCACGAACACATTTCAGCTTTACTGCACCGCAATCGGCGGTCTCGTCATGGCTGGTTTGATGCTGTTTGCAGGCTGGTTCCACTATCACAAACGCGCTCCCAAACTGGAATGGTTCCAGAATGCGGAGTCCATGATGAATCACCACCTGGCCGGTCTGTTCGGACTCGGTTCGTTGGGTTGGGCGGGACACCAGATCCACGTCTCCCTACCTGTGAACGAGTTGCTCGATCGGGGCGTACCTGCGGATAAGATTCCTCTGCCTCATGAGTTCATCTTGAACACCCAATTGATGGCGGATATCTATCCCAGCTTCGCAAAAGGTCTTATTCCTTTCTTTACCCTCAACTGGGGTGAATATTCTGACTTCCTCACCTTCAAAGGTGGCTTGAACCCGGTCACGGGCGGTCTCTGGCTGACTGACACGGCACATCACCATTTGGCGATCGCTGTGTTGTTCATCATCGCTGGACACATGTACCGCACCAACTGGGGTATCGGTCACAGCATGAAGGAAATCCTGGAAGCACATAAAGGTCCTTTCACTGGGGAAGGTCACAAAGGCTTATACGAAGTTCTGACCACTTCTTGGCACGCTCAACTGGCAATCAACTTAGCAATGGTTGGTTCTTTGAGCATCATCGTGGCTCAGCACATGTATGCAATGCCGCCTTACCCGTATTTGGCAACTGACTATGCAACGCAGTTGTCGCTATTTACTCACCACATGTGGTTGGGTGGATTCTTTATCGTCGGTGGAGCCGCTCACGGAGCGATCTTCATGGTGCGTGACTACGATCCAGTTGTGAACCAAAACAACTTGCTTGATCGCGTATTGCGCCATCGCGATGCCATCATTTCTCACTTGAACTGGGTTTGTATCTTCTTGGGCTTCCACAGCTTCGGTCTGTACGTGCACAACGACACGATGCGTGCTTTGGGTCGTCCGCAAGATATGTTCTCGGATACCGCAATTCAATTGCAGCCTGTGTTTGCGCAGTGGGTACAAAACCTGCATACGCTTGCACCGGGCACAACTGCTCCGAATGCGCTGGCTCCTGCGAGCTTTGCATTTGGCGGTGGAACGGTCGCTGTCGCTGGCAAAGTTGCCATGATGCCGATCGCGTTGGGTACGGCGGACTTCATGGTTCACCATATTCATGCTTTCACGATTCACGTAACAGTTCTTATCCTCTTGAAGGGTGTGCTGTTTGCGCGTAGCTCACGCTTGATTCCTGATAAAGCGAATCTTGGTTTCCGCTTCCCGTGCGATGGTCCGGGTCGTGGCGGTACTTGCCAAGTGTCTGGATGGGATCACGTGTTCCTCGGTCTGTTCTGGATGTACAACTCCTTGTCGATCGTTATCTTCCACTTCAGCTGGAAAATGCAGTCTGATGTTTGGGGCACGGTTGGAGCAGATGGAACGGTAGACCATATTACGGGCGGTAACTTCGCTCAAAGTGCGATCACAATCAATGGTTGGTTGCGCGACTTCCTGTGGGCACAAGCGGCTCAGGTGATTGGATCTTACGGATCTGCGTTGTCAGCTTATGGACTCATGTTCTTGGGCGCTCACTTTGTTTGGGCATTCAGCTTGATGTTCCTGTTTAGCGGACGCGGTTACTGGCAAGAGCTGATCGAATCGATCGTTTGGGCACACAACAAGCTCAAAGTTGCACCTGCAATTCAGCCTCGTGCGTTGAGCATTATTCAAGGACGGGCTGTGGGCGTTGCTCACTACCTATTAGGCGGGATTGCCACAACGTGGGCATTCTTCCTAGCTCGATCATTGTCAATCGGATGAGCGAGGATTAACAAACAGCTATGGCAACTAAGTTCCCCAAATTTAGTCAAGACCTTGCCCAAGATCCTACTACTCGTCGGATTTGGTATGGGATTGCCACCGCTCACGACTTTGAAAGCCACGACGGAATGACGGAAGAGAAGCTCTATCAAAAGCTTTTCGCGACTCACTTCGGTCACTTGGCAATCATCTTCTTGTGGGCATCTGGTAGCCTATTCCACGTTGCTTGGCAAGGCAACTTTGAGCAATGGATCAAAGATCCGCTCAACATTCGCCCGATCGCTCATGCGATTTGGGATCCTCAGTTCGGTAAGCCTGCGGTAGATGCGTTTACCCAAGGTGGTGCGAACTATCCTGTCGATATTTCCTACTCAGGTGTTTACCACTGGTGGTACACGATCGGCATGAGAACCAATGGTGATCTGTACCAAGGTTCGATCTTCTTGTTGATCTTGTCTGCTGTCCTCCTGTTCGCAGGTTGGTTACACCTTCAGCCTAAATTCCGTCCGAGCTTGGCTTGGTTTAAGAACGCTGAATCGCGTTTGAATCACCACTTGTCTGGTTTGTTCGGTGTTAGCTCTTTGGCTTGGGCAGGTCACTTGATCCACGTTGCTATCCCTGAATCTCGCGGACAGCATGTGGGTTGGGACAACTTCTTGTCCACCATGCCGCACCCTGCAGGTCTTGCACCTTTCTTTACTGGAAATTGGGGTGTGTATGCAGAAAATCCAGATACTGCTGAACATATCTTTGGTACAGCTCAAGGTTCTGGCTCTGCGATCTTGACGTTCCTCGGTGGATTCCACCCGCAAACAGAATCGCTGTGGCTGACCGATATGGCTCACCACCACTTAGCGATCGCGGTGATCTTCATCGTGGCAGGTCACATGTACCGCACCAACTTCGGGATTGGTCACAGCATCAAGGACATCTTGAATGCTCACAAACCACCCGCTGGCGGTTTGGGTGACGGTCACACTGGACTGTATGACACTGTCAACAACTCCTTGCACTTCCAACTTGGTCTTGCTTTGGCTGCGTTGGGAACGGTGACGTCCTTGGTTGCGCAGCACATGTACTCGATGCCGCCCTATGCCTTCATTGCGAAGGACTTCACGACTCAAGCTGCTCTGTATACTCATCACCAATACATTGCTGGCTTCTTGATGGTGGGCGCATTTGCACACGGCGCAATCTTCTGGGTTCGTGATTACGATCCAGACCAAAACAAGAACAACGTGCTTGCACGTATCTTGGGTCACAAGGAAGCGATTATCTCTCACCTGAGCTGGGTGTCGCTGTTCTTGGGCTTCCATACTCTCGGGCTGTACGTTCACAACGATGTTGTCGTTGCGTTTGGTACTCCTGAAAAGCAAATCTTGATTGAGCCTGTGTTTGCTCAATGGATTCAGTCGACTCACGGTAAGGCACTGTATGGCTTCAATGCTCTACTGTCGAACCCTGACAGCATCGCAACAACGGCTTGGCCGAACCACGGTAACGTTTGGTTGCCGGGTTGGTTAGATGCGATTAACAGTGGTGTTAACTCACTGTTCTTGACGATTGGCCCTGGTGACTTCTTGGTTCACCACGCGATCGCGCTCGGTCTGCACACCACCACTTTGATCTTGGTCAAAGGTGCGTTGGATGCTCGTGGATCGAAGCTGATGCCGGATAAGAAAGACTTTGGCTACGCATTCCCTTGCGATGGTCCGGGTCGTGGCGGTACCTGCGATATCTCTGCATGGGACTCCTTCTATCTGGCAATGTTCTGGATGTTGAATACCATCGGTTGGGTAACGTTCTACTGGCACTGGAAGCATTTGGCGATCTGGTCGGGTAACGTGGCTCAGTTCAACGAAAGTTCGACCTACTTGATGGGTTGGCTGCGTGACTACCTGTGGCAATATTCTGCTCCATTGATCAACGGTTACAACCCGTATGGCATGAATAACTTGGCGGTTTGGGCTTGGATGTTCCTCTTGGGACACTTGGTCTGGGCAACCGGCTTCATGTTCTTGATCTCCTGGAGAGGCTACTGGCAAGAATTGATCGAAACTCTGGTTTGGGCGCATGAGCGCACTCCGCTCGCGAACTTGATTCGCTGGAAGGACAAGCCGGTTGCTCTCTCGATCGTTCAAGCTCGGTTGGTCGGTCTGGTTCACTTCACGGCAGGTTATGTGCTGACGTATGCAGCCTTCGTGATTGCTTCTACAGCAGGTAAGTTCGGCTAATCGAACTGAATGCAGTAGGTAAATGAAAGAAATCCCTCACCTTTGGGTGGGGGATTTTTGGTATGGAGCCTCAGGTTCAGTCGGGTTATACGTATGGCACGTCTTGAGGAAGAATCTTGCATCCAAGACGTTAAACGCTTAATCCCATTCTTCAGCTTCTTCGATTTCAATTTGCGCGATCGCTGTTCTGATGGCTTGCCAATCCGCTCGATTGGTATCAGCGACTAATTGCCCCCGCTCTAACTGCAAAACCCGTTGGCTAAACTGCTCTGCCCAATCAAACTGATGCGTTACGGCTAAAACTGTACAATCCACCTGCGCTAAAATCCGCAGCAATAACTCACTCCGATTTGCATCTAAATTTGCAGTCGGTTCATCGAGTAACAATATCGCAGGCTGACAGATTAATCCTCTCGCGATCGCAATCCACTGTCTTTCTCCTGTTGAAAGCTCTTGCTCTGTGCGATCGTACCAATCCCGAGCAATCTTCATGCGCTCAAAACATTCATCCACGCATCGGTCAACATCTTTGAGATTTCGCAAACTTAATGGATAGCTCAATGCTTCTCGAACCGTCATGCCAAACAATTTGGGTTCTTGTGCAACAAACAGAATTTGCTGGCGCAATTTTGTGACTGAGATTTCTTGAAAGCTTTTGCCTTCAAACTGGATTGACCCCTGAGTTGGTTCAGCTAATCGGTTGAGCAGTCTGAGCAACGTCGTTTTACCTGAGCCGGACGCACCGACGATCGCAATTCGTTCTCCCTGGTTCACGCCAAACGAGATATTGCGCAGCAGGGCATGATCTTCCAGAGTATTGCCTCTTTTGCTCAGCCTGAAATGAGAAAAACTCACGTTCTCTACTTGTAATTGCATCAAATCTTGCCTAACGTGAAAGCGGTCGAAATTGTCCAAGCATCAATCAGCAACAGGAAGAAGGTGAAGCCTAACAAGATCAAATACATCCACGGTTGTGACAAGGGTTTGACATCAGTCGTATCGATTCCGGTCTCTGCCTGAACGCGATCGACGAATCGCGCAAATCCAACGATACGCATTGGCAAAAGATAGCCTTCACCCGATTGGCTGAGAAAATAGTAGACTAATCCGCCCTGACCGGTCGATCGCGGTTTCAATGCCTTCACATCTGCCCAGGCAAGCTGCCAACCCCGGCGGAAAAACTTTGGAACCCACCCTGGATAAGCAACTTGAATTCCTTCTGAATCGACAATCACTCGTTCACTTAATGCAGCGAAGACGATAAGAAATCCGATCGCAATTCCTACCCAAAGCCAACGACTCGGAACAGGCGCATCTGTCGCCTCCGCGAGAAAAGGCAGCGGAGTCGTTAACGCGATGTACAAACTGAGCAACGTAAGTCGAATTAAAGGCGAGATCCGAAAAACATCTGTCATCACACACACTCCTTAATCCAACCGAGAATCTTGCGATTCACTTCCTCCGGGCGTTCGTCGTGGGGACAATGCCCTGCATTCTCAATCTCAACTAATTCCAGTTTTGGATTGAGTTTGACACAATACTCAGCCAAACTCGGCGGCACGAATTTATCTTGCTTCCCCCAAAACAGCAACATCGGAACCCGCACTGTCGGCAAAATCGATCGCGCTCGGTATTCCGTTACTTTTGGAGTATTAACCATCGATCGCAACGCCTTGACTGCACCTGTATCTCGCGCTGGAGTCGCTAAAATTTCAATCAGTTCGTCTGTAATCCCGTCCGAACTTGCATAAGCCTGTTTTGCCCAGAGCCGAATCAAGCGCGAACTTCTCAACACTCGAAAGAACGGATTAAAAATCAATGGAAACGTAAAAATACTTTTCCCTACCACCATAATTGGACGAACGACCTTCACTGCCGAGTCGAACCATTCTGGCTGCTCCAGCACCGAAGAATCGGGTAAATTCAGCATCACGACACCTTTGACCATGTCTGGGTAAGCCTTCGCCACTGCCAGGCAGACCGAAGAGCCAATCGAATTTCCAATCAGCACGACAGGTTCACGCACAAACGTCAGCCAAAAATCATGCACCTGTTCGAGCCAGAGTCTTAAGTTATAAGGCGCGATCGCTTTTTCTGAAGCTCCAAACCCTAACAAATCCAGTGCATACACCGTATGATGCTGGCTCAGCACCGACAGATTATGTCGCCAATGCCCGATCGAAGCGCCGAACCCATGAATGAACAGCAGCGGCGGCGCAATTTCTGATTTTTGCGATCGCAAATAAGTATACCGAGTTTGCCAACCGCGCCACATCCAATCGCGTTGACTGCCAATTCGTTGTCGCCAAGGTAATGCGTCTACCACCATGCACTCGACTCATGTAAACATTTATCTATTCTAATCATCAGGTTCGATATCCAATTCTTGATCCCTCCTTTAGAATTAAAGTTAAGAAATTCCCCGAAAACTCGTCAGACTGAGTAGAATGACGAGTACGATTTCTCAGCGAATTGACAATTGTTTACTGATCGACAGACAAATCGATCGCACATTGTCTCCCTTATCCACTTAATTCAACAGGTGCCTGTGATAGAAAAAAGACCCAATCGAGACATGCCCGTAATCAACGAACGGATTCGGTTTCCGAAAGTTCGTGTCATTGATGCAGATGGTTCTCAGCTTGGCATTATGACCTCACGTGAAGCTCAAACAATGGCAGACGAGAAAGAACTCGATCTCGTTCTCGTGAGCGATAAAGCTGATCCCCCTGTCGTCAAGATCATCGACTACGGTAAGCATAAGTTCGAGCAAGAAAAGAAGGCGAAAGAAGCTAAGAAGAAACAGCATACCGTAGATGTCAAGGAAGTAAAAATGCGCTACAAAATTGAGGAGCACGACTATAACGTGCGAATCAATCAAGCTGAACGCTTCCTGAAGGCAGGGGATAAAGTCAAAGCCACGATCATGTTCCGTGGACGAGAAATTCAGCACAGTGATCTTGCAGAAACTCTGCTGAAGCGGATGGCGACTGACCTCCAAGAAATTGCGGAAGTGCAACAAGCACCGAAGAAAGAAGGGCGCAATATGATGATGCTGCTCGCACCGAAGAAGTAGGGAATTAGGGGAATGGGGAGATTCAGACGATATACTCCCTTGTGAAGCGTAATATCGCCATTCCCCTATTCCTCCATTCCCCCAACCCAATTAAGGGACAGTGAGATCAATTCTTGCTGTCCCTTTTGCTTCGGTAGAAACTTGGGCATCTTAGGGAGGATTCCTCACATACATCAAGGAATCATGTGCATCGATTTAACGAGAACACCCCCACATGGTTGCGTCAAATTCGGCTCCCCAAAAATCAGGCGAAAATCGGTTCCTGCGCTGGATTAATCTCCGAAAAGGCGAAGGACAGCGCACGTTTTGGATGTTTACGGCTTATAGCGCAACTTCATCCGGTCTGATGTGGCTTGAAGCCTGTTCGGTCGATCGCTTTCTCTCAGAATTTGGCGCAGCGAATCTTCCCGTCATCTACATCACAAGTGCTGGTCTGAAGATTCTCTTAGGAATGTTGTACTCGTGGCTGCAAACATTTTTGCCGCTGCGATCGGTGATTATTTGGATTGCGCTCTTACTCGCTGCACCCCTTCCCTTCTTTTCATTGGGTCTTAGCGAATCTGCGGAAGCACAGATTGGCAGCTTTTATATTGTGCAGATTACGATCTTTGCCATGCAGCTTTGGCTAGAGGCAAGCCATGTTCTCAATGATTTGAACGCTTCGATTACCGCTAATCAGTTGTTTAATATCCGAGAAATTAAGCGTACCTATCCGTTAATCAGTAGCGGCATTCTGGTTGCAGATGTGTTTGGTGGGTTTTCGTTACCTTGGGTCCTGCGGCAATTTCCACGGGATCAAGCGGTTCCAAGCGTACTGCTTCTGGCATTTGGGCTGATGGTCTTCGGCGCGATCGTCCTGTTTGGCTTGAGTCTTGCCAATCGGCAAGCTTTTCCTACGGCTCCTCGTCGTCGAGAAGACAACAATGCCGAACATTCTCCGCCCCGACTTCAGGGACAGATGAAAAGTTATATGCAGTTGTTGCAGATCTTCTTTTCGCTGGCACAGGTTTTTCTCTTGCTGGTTGAGTTTCAATTTCTGACGCAATTAGGCAAAGATTCGGGGCTGGCTTCTCAGATTGTAGGTGGCGAAGTTGCTGGCTTTCTCGGACTGTTTAACGGGGCATTGGGGATTTGCGAATTGGCGATGCAGTGGATGTTTTCGAGCCGTGTTCTCGATCGCATGGGGGTTTTCACCTCGATTATGCTGCTGCCGATCGTCGTCATGAGTCTCACAGGCATTTCCATGACCGGGATGATTCCTGTGTTTTATGGAGTTTTAGCACTGCGGTTTCTCTATGAATTACTGCATTACACGTTGCTAAGTGGAAGTGTGCCATTTCTCTTTTATTCTGTTCCTGACCATATTCGTAACCAAGAACAAGCAAAAGTTCGGAGTATTGCAGAGCCTATTTCTACTGCTGTGACTGGATTAATTCTCATGGGATTAGTCAAGCTCAGTATGAATGGCATTGGCGTTGCAGAACAGACGCTCAGTTTCAGTCTGATGATTGCAGCCGCGATTGTGTGGCTCTGGACGATTGGTGCATTAAAAAAAGAGTATCTCAATCTGCTCGTTCTGAATGCGGGGCGTGGACAGTTGAGCACCTCAGAGGTCGATTTGAAAGCGCTGCGACAGAAGACGATCGATACTTTAGAAAAACCCGGAACCGAAGAAGATAAACGTGCCTGTATCGAATTCTTAAGTGAAATTGATGGCAGAAATTCAGGAGAAGTTCTGGCTCCACTGCTTTCTAGACTTTCGCCAGAATTGCAGTACAAAAGCATCGAAGTGATGCTCAAGCATCCGAATCCGGCATATTTAAATCCAGTCAAATCACTCTGCGCTCAGCGTCCTGCTCCGGAAGTAATGGCAGTTGCTTTGCGCTATATCTGGTTGACCGAAGAATCTGCTTCATTCAGTGAATTGCGGCATTACCTCAAGCCAAATCATCCTTCTATTGTGCGAGCGACCGCAGCATCGCTGATTTTGCGCCAAGGGACTATGAGCGAAAAGGCAGAAGCAACCTATGTCTTGCATTCGATGTTGACGAGCAAGCAAGTTCAAGATCGCGTGATTGGCTGTCGGGCATTGGGAGGAGCCGTACATCTACAAGGCTTACGATTGTGGCTCAAACCTTATGTCTCTAAGTTGGTCAAAGATCCATCGTTTGAGGTGAGAGCCGCAACGTTAGAAGCGATCGCGGCAACTCGATCCGAAGAATTCTACCGTTACCTGATGGTGGGTTTATATCATCGCCCCACTCGCGAAGCCGCCAAGTCAGCTCTCGTGAGCTTAGAAGATACCGCACTCAACAATCTGATTCGGCTTGTGGATGATGTGGAGCGACCGCTGTTAGTTCGGACTGAAGCGATGAGTGCGATCGGACAAATTGGCACTCCAGAAGCTTTAGATCTGCTGATTTCTCGATTGACAACTTCTTGGGGAGTTCCGCGACGTGCCCTATTACGCATCCTGCTGAAAGTGCCCAACGAGAAAGGAATTGATGCAGTCGCAGAGCAGTTAGGACGTGTAGGCATTGAACAACTAATCGAACAAGAATTGATGTTTATCGGGCAAGTGTATGCGGCTTCGATGGATTTGATTTTGGAGCGGATTCGCTGTGATGAGACGATGCTCTTGCGATCGGCATTAGAAACGTTGCCTGCCGATAGTTTGGAGCGGATCTTCTTGCTGATGAAGTTTCTCTATCCGATTGGTTCGATTCGAGTTGCAGAGTATAACTTACAGTCAGAATCGAAATCCGCGATCGCGCAAGGGTTAGAAATTCTCGATAGTACCTTGGATATTAATAGTAAACGGGCACTACTGGGAGTTTTGGATCGAGAGTTGCCGATCGATAAGCTGCAGAGTTTATCGAGTCTTGTGCCGTATACGCCGATGCAACCGAGCGAGCGACTGAACCATCTACTCGAACTGCGGCATTTTATTTCAGATTGGGCATTAGCTTGCTGTTTCCATCTCGCAAAACGGGCACATTGGAATATCAGCCCAGATGCGATTCGATCAGGCTTGCGACATCCGAGAGGCTATGTTCGAGAAGCCGCACTGAGCTATATCGCAGCCCAGTTTCCTCAGAAATTAGGACTGGTGCTGCAAGGATTTCAGAACGAGCGCAACCCCATTGTGGCAGCGCAAGTTCAAGAGATGATGAAAAAGTTGGGGATGCGTCTGCCAGCACAACATCCTGAAGCGCTACCGCGCCTGAAAACCGAATCTTAGGGTGAGTCTAGTTTGTAAGTTGAAAAAAGCCAGCCATGTTGAACAGTTTTGAACGCTTATTGCTTGTTCGAGGAGTCCCTATTTTTAAGGAATTGCGGGACGATTTCCTGGTGCGGCTGGCATCGATTATGGAAGAGCGATCGTATGGGGTGCGCGATACGATTTTGATTGAGGGTCAAGAAGGACGCTCCATGTATGTCATTTCTAAAGGGGTCGTTCGGGTGCATAGTGGCAGCCGAGATCTGACGTTCTATAAACGTGGAGATTTTTTTGGAGAGATGTCGCTGTTCGATTCGGAACCGCGATCGGCATCCGTGACGGCGATCGAGCCTTGTGAGTGTTTGGTCTTGACGCAGCAGCAGCTATATGAAGCAGTCGATGAAACGCCTGGGATTGCCTTAAATTTGGTCAAGATTCTCACAGGTCGGGTGCGAGAGATGAATAAGAAGATTAAGGTGCAGGAACAGGAAATTCGGTTGCTCAAAGGTGAGCCGATTACACAGATTCAGTAATTGGAATTGAGTCATTTAACTTGAGCAATTCGTGAATTCGGAATCAGCAATTCTAGCTCTGTGCGAGATTAGATTCAGTCCGAACGAATTTGATGCATCAAGTGCTCTAAGGATCATCCGAACTGACTGGAGCGAACTATAAAACATTTCTCACGAAAATCCGGTACGATCAGCAGAAGGATTAAGTGACAAATGTACTAAAATGCCACGCAAGCCTGCTCTATCTTACGATCGTGGAACGCTGATTCTTCATCCACCGCCTAAGGGCAAAGCGTGGATCGAATTTGCCGTGTGGGACGATCGCATTGAGAAGTTTCGGGTGCCTGCAAATCAATATCGAGAATTGATGTTAGCACTGCGATCAGAAGGCATTGAAATCGACGATCGCGCAAAAGGATTTAATCAGATCGATCTCGTTCCTGCTGTGGAAATGGAGCCTTATCCTCATCAGCAAGAAGCTTTAGACGCTTGGCAAACTTCAGGACGATTAGGTGTCGTGGTCTTACCGACCGCAGCCGGGAAAACCTATCTGGCACAGTTGGCAATGCAAGCGACCCAGCGCAGTACGTTGATCATGGTTCCAACCTTGGATCTGATGCATCAATGGTATGCGAACTTATGTGCTGCATTTCCTGATACAGAGATTGGATTGTTGGGCGGAGGATCGCGCGATCGCACTCCGATTCTGGTTGCAACGTATGACAGTGCCGCGATTCATGCAGAAACATTAGGCAATCAATATGCATTGCTGGTCTTTGATGAATGTCATCATTTGCCCAGCGACTTTAATCGAGTGATTGCAGAATATGCGATCGCGCCTTATCGCTTAGGGTTGACGGCAACGCCAGAGCGCACCGATGGCAAACATGAAGATCTCAAGACGTTAATCGGACAAGAAGTTTATCGGAGAACGCCAGAAGAATTATCCGGTTCAGCCCTTGCGAAACACGAAGCAATTCAGATTCGTGTTGCACTTTCTCAACAGGAGCGAGAACGCTACGATCAACTGATTCAAATTCGCAATGCTTTTCTCAAACAATCGAATCTCTATCTGAGTAGCGCTCAGGGTTGGCAGCGATTTGTGCAAGCAAGCGCGAGATCTAAAGCCGGACGCCGAGCGATGTTAGCGCATCGAGAAGCAAAAGCGATCGCATTTGGAACCGAGGGAAAACTGAGAGTTCTTGCCGATTTACTCGCGCGTCATTATCCTGAACGCACGCTCATTTTCACAGATGATAACGCTACGGTTTATCGAATTTCTCAGGATCTGTTGATCCCCGCCATTACCCATCAAACGCCTGTCAAAGAACGGCATGAGATTCTGACCAAATTTAAGCAAGGAGAGTATCGATCGCTCGTTGCTTCTCGTGTGTTAAATGAAGGGGTAGATGTTCCCGATGCAAGTATTGCGATCGTGCTTTCGGGCACGGGTTCTGCACGCGAGTACATTCAACGGATGGGACGCATTCTGCGCAAAAGCAAAGATCCAGGAAAATTAGCCATTCTGTATGAAGTCGTGGCAGAAGATACTAACGAAGAAGGTGTTTCTCGACGACGGAATCCGAATCAGAAGAAAAAACCGCGATCGGCTTCACGCCAGTTAGAACTGGTCTCTTATACAACTCCTCCAAATGTCGTGCCACGTGCTGCAGAAGGTGAGTCCAGCTATGACGATTGGTAAGTCATCGCCAAAATTCCCTAACTCCACTGCAACTGCCGCACTGGAATCTCAATCACAAACGTGGCTCCCCGCTCTGCCTGATGGTCACACCACAACCGTCCCCCATGTTGCTCGGTGACAATCTGATAACTAATCGACAATCCTAATCCTGAACCGTGACCAATCGGTTTAGTCGTAAAAAATGGGTCAAACAACCGCTGCTGCGTCGCAACTGACATGCCAATTCCGTTATCTGTGATCTGAATTCGTACCCATTGCGTCGGTTGTCCGTCTACCTCTTCAGTAAAGAGCACCGCTTCAATCGTGATCTCCGGGATAAAATCAATTTCTTCTAGCAGCCACCGCTCATCAATTGCCTCGATCGCATTCGAGATCAAATTCATAAATACCTGATTGAGCAGTCCTGCAAAGCATTGAACTTTCGGCAAACGATCAGAGTTCTGTGTGACCTGAATGGCAGGGCGCATCATTGAAGTTCCCGAAGCTCGGTTGGCTTTCAACAAATGCTGCAACAGCATTAAAGTACTTTCGAGTCCTTCACGTAAATCCACTGCCTTCAGTTCAGCTTCATCATGGCGTGAGAAATTTCGCAGCGATCTCACAATATCCCGAATGCGTTCGGCTCCGGTTCCCATTGAATCTAGAAGTTTGAATACATCATGCTGCATAAACTCTAGATCGAGGGCTTCTAGTTCTTCGGCAATCTTCTGAGGCGGAACGGGATACGCCTCATGATAAAGCCAGATTACGCTCAGCAAATCTTCAACATACTGCTTTGCGGGTTCTAAATTGCCATAGATAAAGCTCACAGGATTATTGATTTCATGAGCAATTCCTGCCACTAATTGCCCTAAACTCGACATTTTCTCAGTCTGAATCAATTGCGTTTGTGTTTTTTGCAATTGCCGAAATGCTTGTTCAAGTTCCTGTGCTTTTTGACGAAGCTGCTGTTCTGAATTTTGCAACGCGATCGCAGTTTGTTCGCGCTCTGTTTCTAATCGGATACGCTCTGTAATATCAAGTACTGTCGAAACAATACTTACAATATTTCCATCTGCGTCTAAGACAGTATTGTTATGCCATTCGCAAGTAATAATTTCTCCATTGTCGCGGATGTTCTCATTAATGTTGCGCTTTCCTCCTGTCTGTTCTATCAATCGCGTGATTACTTTGCTGACCTCAGGCTGCACGTTACTGGGAATCCAGTAATCGCAAGGTTTCCCAAGCGCTTCATCTCTCGATGTGCCAAACATAAACTCTGCGGCTGGATTCCACTCTTTGACCGTGAGTTGGGGTGTCCATTCAATAATCGCGAGGGGCGCATGTTGAACTAAAAGCGCTAATCGCTGCTCAGACTGAGATCGCGCAAGTTCTGCTTGTCTACGTTCTGCTTCGCTATTCACACGATCGGTAATGTTAATTCCCATTGAAACAATGCTCATCACACTACCATTCGGAGCGAGTAACGGATAGTGAAACCATTCACAAATAATCGTTTCACCGCTCAAAGTCAAATGTTTCTGGATCTGTTGTGTTGTTCCTGATTGGGTCAGTAATGGGGCAATGACGGTTAAAAAGTCTGCTTTGAGAAACTCTGGCAAAATTTTCTCAAGCGACTGCCCGACAGCTTCTTTTCGGGAGTAGCCAAATGTTCGTTGTGCAGCAAAGTTCCAGGTTTGGATTTTATAGTCTGCTCCCCATTCGACAAAAACAAATGGGGATTGTTGAATGAGTAAGGTCAGCCGCTGCTGCGATCGCATTAATGCAACTTCTGCGGCTTTCCGTTCTTGAATCGCTTGATCCAGTTGATCTGAATTTGCGGATTCTGTCTCTTTGATCGTTGCAACGATCAGGGGCATTCCTTGAACAGTGGATTTTACAACCGAAATCTCTTGAGTCCCGCCATTGACATCATACAGATATCCCGTTTGAGTTCCGGCTGTCAGTCCTGTTGTGAGGTCAGGTGAGAGAATACGATCGACATTGCGAAGAAATTCAGCCGCGCTATAGTGTGCGAGCGTGCATAAAGCTTGATTGGCAAAAACGATTTGCTGATGATGATTCTGAACAAAAATTGGCGTTGCAACTTGATCGAGAACTCGCCAAAGATATCCTGTCGCATCTGATGTTGCTTCAAACTGATCTTCCCCGATCATTACCCGCTTCCTAACCTGAAATACGTTCTTGTTAGCGTTCCCAAAAAGGAATCGGTCGCTTGAGCATGAGACCCTACAAATATCCAGCAGGATCAACAGGTTCACCGTCTTTCCTGACTTCAAAGTGTAAATGTGGCCCTGTAGATAATCCGGTCGAACCTGTCGCCGCGATCGCTTTTCCTCGCTCCACCGTTTGCCCTTCACTCACATACAATTCCTGCGCGTGAGCATACATCGTTGTGATTCCATTCCCATGATCCAGAATGACCGAATTTCCATATCCGCCATACCATCCGGCAAAAATGACAACGCCTCGATCGGCTGCCATAATCGGGCTACCGTAATCTGCCCCAAAATCGATTCCAGCATGGAATCGCTGATATCCCAAAATTGGGTGCATTCGATATCCAAATCCACTGGTGATCGGGCCTGCACTCGGTAAGTTGAATTGACCCGTTCCCAAAATCACAATTCCGTTGCGAGCACGTTCTTCCGCAATCCGCTTTTGAATCAATTCGCCAATGCTTTTGGAATCTTTCTCTAATTGTGCTTCTGCGGCTTCTAATGCCCGACGATTGGTTCTGAGACGCTCGACAATTTCTTTCTGATACTCTGCCTGCTGCTCAAATTGCGCCTTCTGTGCCATTAACTGTTGAGCAATCAGGGCAATATTATTCTTTTGCTGTTCAACTTGCTGCCGTTGGCGATCGACTTTCGCCGCTTCTATTTTTAGGTCTGTCAGCGTTTTGCGATCGTTTTTATAGATCTGTTTGAGCCGGAACCGTCGATCGAGAAAATCATTCAAGTCTTGACTTTGTAATAAAACTGCCCAGCCATTACTGCCCTGCTGACGTTGCAAAAATCTCAGACGAGAAACGGTGGAAGATTGCCGTTGCTGATAAGTTCTCTCGGTTGCGGCTAAATCTTTCTCCAAATTCTTCAAGACTTGATTAGCATTCATCAAGTTTGCTTCAGTTGTCTTGATCTGGCTAGTCGTCACCTGGATATTACGTCGAATTCCGGTGAGATCTTTTTGTGCTAATCGTTCTTGGCGTTGCACTTTTTCTCGCTCTTTCTGTACGAGTTCTCGCTGTTGATCAACTTGCTGCTGCTTCTGTTTGAGTTGATCGACTTCTTGAGCAAAGGCAGGCAACGTCAAACTCAGATAAAGCAAACTCGCGCAGAACCAAATTAGCCAAACTCGTTTCATCAACGCGAAAAATTGTGCGATCGCCAGCATGTTATCGACTCAGTGCACTGTCAAAACAGGAACCATTATGTCGGAATCTAAAATTTCGGCACTGCTGAAATCACGGGAAAGCGCCACGAATGACTCAAACAAGGTCTGACGTATGGATGCCATGAAAACCACCTCGGTAAAAACTCAGAATTTCAAATTTCACATCAAGCTCTTTCTCTATCTGCTAGAAACTCTTTGAATCCGTCATAACACTGATATAAGTTGTATAAATTAATCAATTTCTAAATATGATACACAGACGGTTCCGACTGAATTGATTGGAATTTTGATAGGAAACGTTCAACGCTACAAGATGAATGTGACCGTATGACCACGGAATAATGTAACTTTTGTGAAGTGATTCTAAAGTCAGCAAAATTATCAGGAACGACCAGTCAATTGATGTAATAGGGTATACATGGACTCTCAAATATTACTCAGATGTCAATATTCTTGTCACCCACCAAACTGCTAATCTGTGCAGGAATTCTGAGTTTAAGCTTGCTCTCTATTGCAAATCCAGCATTTGCGAATAATGGCAAAAATAACTCAAAATCTAATACCACTCCCGTTGTGGCTCCCACCCAACCAGCAACACCAGCAACCAGTTCTTTCACAGTTGGACTAGCAGATTTAGGAAAAATCTTCCGCGTCAATTTTGATGGGAACGTTGGAACTCAATCTGTTGCCGGGTTGTCTTCATTTGTTGACTTCACATTCAATGGATTTGAGACTGTTGCAGGAAATACGATCGCGAAATTTAAAGCGGTGTTGGACGACACCTCTAGCGGTGGCATTACCTCTCGTGTGACAGGATTAGGCTTCGACACAAGCTCGAATCTAGTGCGTTCAAGCGCGAGTGGGTTGTTTACTAGTGCGCATTTGGATGGTGCATTTCCAAATCAGTTCGGCAATGTTGATGTTTGTTTCAACGCTGGAAACACTTGCCAAGGGGGCGGAAATGGCGGTATCAGCACGTCTGGCGGTACTGGAACGTTTGACTTCTCACTCACACTGGCAGGTGCAGTAAATAGCCTCACACTCAGCAATCTTGGAGTTCGTTACCAAAGTATTGCGGGTACATCATTAGGCACAAGCGGTACGGGTCGTGCGACCTCCGTCACTGTGCCTAATCCACCAACTACTCCTCCGACTACCCCACCAACCACTCCTCCGACTACCCCACCAACCACTCCACCAACCACTCCTCCGACTACCCCACCAACCACTCCACCAACCACTCCACCAACCACTCCACCAACCACTCCACCAACCACTCCACCAGTTACTCCTCCGGTGACTCCTCCAGTTACCCCTCCAATATTCGACACGCCGATCGATGGAACAAAACCCAACGATCCGACCCCACCGGTTACTCCTCCGGCACCTCCAACTCCTCCGAAACCGCCCACACCTAAACCTACGAAAGTACCTGAACCTGGCACGATCGCAGCATTAGCGTTAGTGAGCGCGATCGCAGTGCGTTACCGCAAACAACGCGATACCGAAGCGGAAATCTAAATCCGTTAGAAAACACGACAATCATCAAAAAAGAGAGTGCAAAACTTCACTCTCTTTTTTCTTATCTTTACGATCTCTGGAGTTGTTCAGCTAACAATCCTTGCGCTCTAGGGCGATAGAGCAGATAGAACAGCGATTCAATGTATCGCATCATATCTTCGCGATGATCTTGTGAAGTGTAATTCCAGAAGCCATAAATTTTGGCAAGTGAGAGCAGCCGCGTTGTATGAATTTTCCAAGTGTAAGTACTGTAGACTCGCTCGATTCCCCGCTGCGAAATCTGGCTCCAATAGTGCGGATCGCGATCGCACTGGTCTAGAAACTCTAAGATTACTTCTGCTGTTTCTTCGTAATTGGTTGGATTGATATAAAATCCATTCACTTTGTTCTGAATAATTTCAAGTGGACCTCCAAATCGAGTTGCAAACATTGGCAGTCCAGTCACCATCGCTTCAAGAATCGTCAAGCCAAATGCCTCAAATAAAGCAGGCTGCACAAAAATTCCTTCTCGATCAGCAATGACTCGATACACCTCTCCCGTGTCAATTTTGGGCAGACGCACACCAAGCCAGCGAATTTTGCCCTTGAGCTGATAGCGATCGATAATTTCATACAGCTTTTCGATTTCGCTAATTTCTTCGTGATCGGTTGAATCATCGGTGCGAAGTTTCCCCGCAATTAGGATCAAATTACATCGCTCTTGCAGAGATTCACTTTGTCCATAAGTCTCAGCCAGTCCTGTGAGATTTTTAATGCGATCAAGTCTCGCCATCGAGAATAACGGACGTTTATCTGGATTATCCAATTTGCCGTAGATTTGTTCAGGATCGTCATCGTAAAACAGAAGATTCTCTAGCCGTTCTCGATCGTTTAATAGTCGATCTTCTGTGCGAGTAAAGGGAAAGAATACGGCTTCATTCACACCTGGAGGAACAACGTTGAATTTAGGACTAAATAACTCAATCCCATCAACAACATGGTACAAATCTGGCATAGTAAAAGATTTGTAAGATTCGTACTGACCAACGCTTTCAGGTGTGCCAACGATCTCTTGATAGGTGCTGCTAATGATAAAGTTTGCTGCATTCATTGCAATCAAATCTGCCGTAAATTGCAGCGAGAAATGATATTTATCTTCTAGATCTTGCCAGTAAAGATTGCTAAAAAGATATTTCGATTTCTCAAGCGCATGAGCAATAATACAATGTGTTACTTTGAGTCGTCTTGCTAGTAAAAAAGCAACGAGGTTTCCGTCAGAATAGTTACCGATAATTAAATCCGGTCTGCCTTGAAACTCCGCTCGAAGCTCACGTTCTGCATCGATTGCAAAGGTCTCCAAATACGGCCAAATCTCGAATCGAGAAATCCAATTTTGTGTCAAATGTGGATTAAATTCTCGAAATGGAACTCTTAAAATCCAAGCATCTGTTGTGCCATAAATCTTTTCAAGTCTCTGATTACAAAGTGTTCCATCACTATTTGGAATCAATCGCGTTAAAACGATGACTTTCGGCTGCACACCCAAGATAGCTAAACCTGCAAGTGCAAGATCCTCTTGCAACTGTTTTTCCAAGCTTTTAACCTGATCTAGAATGTAGACGACTTGCCCGCCCGTATCAGGTCTGCCTAAAACTCCTTCTTGTCCAAACCATCCATGCGGCGAAATTAATGCCACTCTAAAGATCATTGGAATTCGCGAGATAAAAGCATCTAAAGTTTGGTGATCAGGTGAATCAATTAATTGATCTAAAATTTCTAACGTTTCTCGAACCCTTGCCGCTGTGTTACCCCAACCTGGTTCAAATCCTAAATCTTGTAATTCAAATCGAAAGGTTTGATAAGGATCATTTGGATCACGATCGCTAACAATTCCTAAGGCTTGCTTCACGCGATCGCTTAATTCTTCGGTGGAGCGAATCCGCTCATTAATCAACAATTGAAGCCCGTTATATCGATGTAACTGTAGAAATTGATATAACGAAACTTGCCCCTTTTTCTCATCTTGAAATAATTGGCTAGATAGAAAACGGTTGAGATATTCAACACCTTTTCCAATGTTTTTTGGATCACGCAATACAGGCGAATAGTCATAGAAGGGCGCAAAATCAATTTCGTATACATCCCCTTCTTGGGGATGATAGTGGTTGACAAAGCGATCGCGTAAATCGAGCAATTCTTGAACACTCATCGGTTCTACTGTCAAATCTTCAAGGATTCGGTACGCCTCCTGCTTTGCAATTCTCGGACGGATGATTAGACAAAAAAAGTCGTTTTCTAAAATGATTTCTTGAACATATCGGATTAATTTTTGTAGATTTGGTGAATCGGAAAATTGCTCTGACTTTTCATTAAAGAGTTGAAGAATTTCATTTCTAAGTAAATACTTTTTATCAGCCGATCTTAATAAGCTCGCAAATTGACGAAAATTCGATCGTTCCTCACTCTTGAGAACAGCTTGAATTAACTCTGACATCTTTCCTCACTCTCGATTTCAGTACTTCCATCTCCGGTTTTCCCAAAATAATTCTCATTTGGGGAAGATACTTTACATAATTTGAAATAAACCTACATCTCGATCCATTTTTTAAATTCACGACAAAACGCTAACTCAAATTCCGATCTTTTTCGTCTGTCAATCGAAACAACTTGCAATCCGCTCAATGACTCAATATGATCTATCCGTTGCAGCCCAACCACTAAGGCATGACTCCTGACACTTCTGTTTCGCCCACTCCCATTGACCCGCTCTCAGTGACTTCAGATTCAACTCTGGAGAAGCCTCTAGAAGCCCCTACACCTTCCTCAGACACTCCAACCGCTGAGAACCCTAAAACTGATGTCACTGCATCTAGTGACGCTCATGCATCCAGCGAGATCACGGATAGCAGTCTTTCTACATCGAGCGAGCTATCTCCTCAGACAGTCGCGATCGCAGATCTCCAAGTCCGCCTCAAAACAAAAGAGGGGGAACTGCATCTGATTTTGCCGCCCGAATCCGAGAATTCAAAGATTGCCCTGGCTTGGGTAGAACTGTGGCAGCAATTCAAACAGCTTTTAATGGGTCAGGAACGATTTTGGCAGCCGAATACCCCTGTGCATTTGGTCAGTGACGATCGCTTGCTCGATACACGGCAAATTAGCGCGATCGCAGAAGCTTTGGCTGAAGTGCAATTGCAATTGAAATGGGTGCATACCCGTCGTCGTCAAACGGCTGTTGTTGCTGCAACTGCAGGCTACTCGGTTGAACAAATTACGGCTGCTTCCCCATTACTTCCGAATTCTGAGCCTGCAACAGCGATGGAGGATCCGCTCTATATCCAAATGACATTACGATCGGGTGCAGAAATTCGTCATAATGGAACAGTCGTAGTTGTTGGAGATCTCAATCCTGGAAGTTCGATCATTGCAGAAGGCGATATTTTAGTGTGGGGTCGCTTGCGAGGCGTAGCGCACGCAGGATGTAAAGGCAATGCAAAATGTCTCATCATGGCGCTGCAAATGGAGCCAACTCAGATTCGGATCGCGGATTATGTTGCTCGCGCCCCAGAAACGCCCCTTGCACAATATTTCCCTGAAGTCGCCTATGTTTCGCCTCAAGGAAGTATTCGGATTGCACGCGCAGCAGATTTTGCAGCACGGAAGGAAGAGCCTAATTTTTCGTAGGTCTTGGGAGAGGGAAAGTGTGCAGGTCGGTGTGAACCGCAGTTATTTTTCGGAAGTTGGGAGATGGGGAGAACCCAAACTTAGATTGCTCCCTATCTTCCTATCCCCACTCCCTATCTCCCAACAAAAAAACGAAGGGCAGATAGCATCTTCTATCCCACCCTTCACTTTTACTCAAATTCCAATTGGCTTTAACGTTGAACGTTCACAGCAAACGTCAACACATCTTGTTCGCCTAAACGAACTTCTAACGGATAGACGCGATCGACAGCGAACTCCCGAATCTCCAGATTCAGCCGACCCGCTCCGTCGCGATCGACTAAAGACCGAGACTCCTCGCCTTGGAACTGAAGACTGCCGCCACAAGGAAGCTCTGCCTCAATTCGTAAGCAATCTGTCTTATATTCCATCCGTAGGGTAAATGCTCCAAGCTCAGTCAGCCATTCCCGCTCAATCCGAGGTTGCTGGGTCGAAATCTTCAACGTCAATGTACTCAGAATCTCGCGGGCTGCTAGTAGCGATAACGCCATTTGCTGCGTGTCGATCGCACCCTCAAAAGACTTCGGCAACTCCTCTCCAAGCTCAGTCGCGAGGTCTTGCAGCTTGGCAACAGAAGACCGAGCTGGAGAAACCATCACATACCCTGCAACATTGTTGAGCAGTTGAGACTGCCCCGGAAACAGGGTGTCCACTGCCTGAACCAGTTTTGCTCCTTCTCGCAGCGAAGAAAATAACGCCGATTGACACCGTGCCAGAAGTTCGGTCATCACCGCTTCAGGCAAAGGGATCGGCAAATTCATATGACGAATTTGACTTAACCAAACAGATGCTGCGGCTAAAACAGGTTGCGCTTCGATCGTTGACTCAGCATCATAATGAACCGCTTCTTTTTCCCAAGGAAAAACGGGCGGCTTTTGCTCAGCCTCCATCAGAAGACGACGTTTTAGCAGCGCATGAAAACGATCTTGCACAGCAGGTATCTCTCCCGGTTGGTGTGATAAGTCCTCAGACGAGGACGAGTGTGAGGTGGAACGATCCTCACGGATAGCATCACGATGTTGATCGAACTGTTCAAAAGTGACCCTCGGATCGGATGGATTGACCAATCCTAGGTTTTGTAACAGTTTTAATAGAACTCTAGTTCTGCTTTCTAAGTCGTGATCCATTGTGATAACACCCTATTCATCAGCCGAGAGCGTTCCTCCGGAATCTTGGTCATTACGAATTTCCCAAGCTTGCTCAAGGAGTTTAAACCATTGTTTCTGAACTTGATTCACCGTGCAACCTAACCGTTGAGCGATCGTGCTCTCGGGTAATTTTTGTTGCTTGAGATGAAGCAGTTCAGCTTGAGACTTCGTTGCCCGTTGATGTAACAGTTTCCACTGTCGATTGGAGAGTCCCAGATTACGCTCTAAATCGGCTTCTAGCCATTGATGCACCAGCTCCCAATGGTGAGAGAACGAAAATCGAATCAAATGATATTTGAATCGCTGCTGTAAGTAATCCCGTTGACGCGGGGTTAAGCCCAAAATTGCTTCAATTTCATTGGCCGGTAAATCTTGAAGTCTTAACGTAAAGTAGTCGATACAGTCATGCTGCTTCCGTTCTTCGAGATAAGCAATCAATTCTTTGACCACTGATTGCCGCAACGTATCTTCAGCTAATTCAGGTTCTTGCGCGACCATTTGTTCGCGGACTTGCTGAATTGAGGCCATATTCCAAGGATTCTCAGATTCTGACATCGACCCTTCTGCGGCTTGCTCCAAATCTACGAGAGTTTCGATGGGCTGCTGCTGAGAAAAGGTCTGTGCGCGCAAAATGATCAGCTGTTGGTTCCGGTGTCCGGGTAGGGGAATACGACGCTTGCCATAACGCTCGGTGAACGCCATGTATTCCGCAAGCTCTAGCGTGGTTTTGGGCGTGTATTCGGCTCCCAACTGCGACTCTCTCCGGAAGGCGTTCAGCGCTTCCATGTAAAAGCCTTGTAAGAAGTCTTCGATCAAAACGAGTCGGGCTTGGTAGCTCGATTGAGTTTGGGGCGGCGTGATGTAGCGGTAAATCACAGCACTCAAATTGCTGTGAAGCTCAGCGCGACCACGACGCGACCCTAATTTGTAATAGGACAGACATTGTTGAAGGCGATGCTTGGCAAGAGTCGTTGCCCAGGTTTGAATTTCGCCGGAAGCTTGAATCCGTTTGCTCTCGGAGCAAATTCGGACGACTTCTTGGGTGAGTCGATCGGCGACTTCTTGACAATTGCGCTCAGAGGCATGGGTTGCTTGTTTCAGTTCGCCTAGTAATAGCTGAAGAATCGCATCCACGCTCTGGCAGATTTCCCCCACGGTTTCTAGTGTCGTGCAAATCAATGGCTTTCTCTCATTGGTTTGATGGAACTTTTTTGTGATGCCTAGATCACAATAGTGGTAGAAATCCCTGATTATTTGCGGACGGTACGTATGACTCTAGATCAACAACTTCAAGCGCTGATTAATGACGCACCCAAAGACGGCTCTACTCCTCAGCTTATTGAGTCTATCGCTCCGGTTTTAAGCGCGATCGCTCAACGATTACGACATCTTCAATACTATGTGGTGCAGACGCTCAATCAAGATTGGGTGATGTTAACCCTGAATCATCGTACCCAAGGCGAGACGGAGAAAAACGTCGTTTATGCGTTCCCCAGTCTCAAAGACGTAGCTTCTAGTCCTTATGATCTCAGTGATCCGAATTTAATCGCGTTGCCTATCCCCGTGACGCATATCCTGTTTCAAATGCTGGCAATGGATAAGGATTACAGCACTATTTTTTTTGAAACTCCTGGAAATGCGACGATCGGAACTGAGGTTCAGCGATCGGAGCTAGAAAGTTTGATTCATGAATATTGGCAATCCCAGGCAGATGCGGTGTCTGATGCCAATATTCCCAGTGATATCGCCTGATTGTGTGAGATGCATGTTAGAACTGTAAATCAAAATCTTGGTAGAAGTATTTGGATTTGCAGTTCTGACTTTTCCATTTTTCCATAGAGAAAAAACTTTGAAAAGTCAACCGTTTGAATACGCTATTTTTCTGAACTCATTCCAGATTGCCCTTGCTTGCACAGATAGACAAGTTTGAGGGAAAGATTCAAACACAATCCTTAAAGTTTGAATGGGTCGTTTCATCAAAGCTTTATATGAAGAATCCGGTTAAGAAGAGACCAATGTGTATATCTACAAGGATTTCAGCAGCTGTTTAGAGAAATCGAGTCGATTTGGCGGAATTTCTACAGAAAGATGGATCGTCAAATCGAAGAAGTCCGAGTACGATCGACGGGAAAATATTTTTGATTAGAAAAAATGAATTCTCTTTCAACGAGCGTGAGATCAGCGCTGACGTTTGGTTTATGCTGCTACGTCAATTCAACGCCCCAAGTTCAAATTGCCCGAATTGCGAATATTGAGAATTGGTATTTTGAACGGGTAGTGTTTCCGGGGCAACGCCTACTGTTTGAAGCGCCCGGCAACGCCCATCTTGAAATTCATACAGGTGCAATAGCGAGTGCGGTTTTGACGGATACGATCGCCTGTTCATCGCTGAAGGTTAAAAGTTCAGAGGGTTAGCTGTTCGAGATGTCAGCAGGCTAAATCACTTATCTCTGAATCTAACCCAGTTTCGGGCTGAATGATTGCCTTGATCACCTTAGGCATCTTTTTGGCTAAATAAACAGCAAGCTATTTGAATCTTGCATACAGTTTAATCTCATGGGTTTTACGCTTCAGCATAAAAAAACCGTTGAGTGATGAAAAGTAGCAATAAAGACCAGGAATATCATTCTTGTAATGAGCAGCTAACCCTATTCAGGCCTGAGCAATTTCTCTACTTTGGACAATTGTCCAAACTCCTGCTGCGCGAATTTCAAGTGACTGACTTCAAATTCCTCGACCATCAAATTCCTCAATCGTTTGAATATCCAGCAGAATCGAGAGCGTTTAGCTAGGATTATGAAGCTAACGATCGAGATTTTGATTCAGCACGATCGAACCGTGAGAAACTGAAATCTAATCTGATCCATCAGCAGGCTAAGCTAAATCTCTTCTGCATATTTAGCCTACAATCTTTCTGCTTGGTCGTACTCCCGCAACGTATTCATGACTGTCGCACGTACTATTTGTCTAGGCTTTCTCGCAGTAATTCTAGTCGGCGCTCTGCTCTTAATGCTTCCCTTCTCAACCGCTTCCGGAGAATGGAACAGCCCTGTGGCAGCCCTTTTCACCGCAACTTCAGCCGTCTGTGTAACAGGGCTATCAGTTGTCGATGTCGGCAAGTTTTATTCATTCTGGGGGCAGTTTTTTCTGGTGCTCTTAGTCCAAGTCGGAGGACTTGGCTACATGACTGCCACTACAGTCTTACTCCTCCTGCTTGGGAAACGGTTAGGACTAAGAGATAAAATCGCAGTTCAACAATCCCTGGATGTCCAAGGGCTTTCAGGACTTTCGGGACTCCTGCAATCGATTATTGCAACGACCCTAGTGTTTGAACTGACGGGTGTGATTCTGTTGATGACCGTTTTTGTCCCACAATTTAAGGATCAACCTTTGTGGGCACTGTGGCAATCGATCTTTCACAGCGTCAATGCCTTTAATAACGCGGGATTCGGCTTGTTCTCAGATAGCTTGGTGCAATACGTAACCAATCCAGTCATGAACTTTACGATCACTGGATTAATTATTTTTGGCGGGATCGGCTACGGAGTCATTATGGAGCTATATCAATGGATTCGCAATCGCATCATGCGCAATCCTTGCCGCTCAAATTTTTCTCTCAATTTTAGAGTTGCAACTAGCACCACGATCTCGCTTCTAATTCTCGGTACGGTCGCATTCTACGCGACCGAATTCCGTAATCCCAATACGCTTGGAGCTTTAAGTCTGCCGCATCAACTGATGGCAGCTTGGTTCCAATCTGTCACACCCCGCACTGCCGGATTTAATACGATCGACATTACCAAAATGACGACTGCGGGCTTGTTCATCACGATCGCGCTCATGTTTATGGGTGCAAGTCCAGGCGGAACGGGCGGCGGCATCAAAACTACAACGGTCAGAGTTTTATTAGACTGCACCAAGGCTGTTCTACAGGGCAAAGAAGTTGTTTTAGGCTCACAGCGGCAGATTCCTTCCGCTCTGATTCTGAAAGCGGTCGCTGTGCTTGTTGGCTCGATCGGCACTGTTATTGGGGCAACCATCCTAATTGCTCTGACCGATGCCAAACTTGATTTCATTCACATTCTGTTTGAAGTTGTCTCAGCCTTTGCCACGGTTGGCTTAACCGCCTTTGGAACGGCAAATCTATCGATTCCTGGACAACTGGTGATCATTGCTGTCATGTACGTCGGGCGGGTCGGAGTCTTGCTCTTAATGAGTGCGATTCTGGGTGATCCCAAGCCGAGTTTTGTTAACTATCCTGAAGAAAATTTACTAGTTGGGTAACATTTTCAAATTATCATGAACAATCAAGAGTCATATTGAGGACAGGGACGTGAACTTATCGTCGTTAGGGTTCTTCCATAGTTTGAAATCGGATAACCGAAATCGACAGTTCGCTGTCATTGGATTGGGGCGCTTTGGTCGTGCAGTTTGTGCCACGATGCATAACTCTGGCTATGAAGTTCTAGCGGCTGACTTCGATAAGGGTAGAGTTGATCAAGCGTTAAACGATCGGATTGTCACCCATGCTCGCCAAATCGACTCGACTCAACCAGTGGCACTCCGAGAAGCCGGAATTTTTGAGCAAGATACTGTGATTATTGCGATCGGGAATTACGTTCAGGAAAGCATCATTACGACGATGAACGTCAAAGAAGGCGGGGTGCGTCATGTGGTTGCCAAAGCTTCCTCAGAAATCCACGAGAAATTGCTGAAAAAAGTTGGAGCCGATCACGTTGTCTTTCCAGAACATGAAATGGGTTGCGACTTAGCGCGATCGCTGACCAAACCTGGAATTTTAGAACGATTTGAGCTTGATCCTGAAAATAGTATTGTTGAACTCATCGCACCCGAAAACTTCCATGGCAAGACAATCGCGGAACTGAGACTGCGATCGCACTACGGCTTAAACTTGCTTGCCTTTAGTCATCAGGGAAAATTTATCATCAATCCTGATCCGAATACACGGCTCTCTAAAGGGATTGCGATTGTTGTCATCGGCGCAAATCGAGATATCGATCGCCTGCCAATTTGATCCGTAGGAATACGATTTCCGAGGTTTATCTTGTACATTAAAAGAAGAAGAGGGTTCTGCGTAATTATTCAGGATGATTATTTAAGCTTGTGTAAAATAACTCAGGACTCTATGGCAATAATTTGAAAATCCTGCTAAAAATACCTAGTCTCATAGCTGATATTTTGGCAATTTTTCCTCAGAACGTCTAATTACGTTCTTAGTCCAAGTGCAGATTACAGGGGCATCAACCAAAACACTCTCCGTCTTCCTGTAAGGTCTGTAATGTATGGCAAAAAGTTTCTTCGGTTTGACATGCCCTAAGTCAAACTTTTATCCAGTCAGTACTTTTAAACTGGCGGGTTGTTCAAATCGTGGCTCTCGTCGATCGTGGACACTGCTAACCCTCAGTATTACAGGGGGATGGCTTCTCAGTAATTTCTGGGTTCCAGTCCGTGCTGCTACGATGATCAATAACTCGGGTCTACAATTTGAGCAAGATACAACGCTTGATTCTAACTTCATAGAATCTCATGGTGCGTATCAATCGACTTTCGGAGTCATGGAAGTCGATACGAAAAAGAAAACTCCGTTGATTGTAGAAACGAAAGCTGCGGATGATGCAGAATCTATTTTTAAGCCTTCCTCGTTTCGGAATCATACTGGAACCAATACTGACTTTCGAGGAACCCCAAGCAATGCAGTTGCAAATCCAACTGCACGATTTACGTTTAAAGGAAACAAGCGATACGTTTTGTATTTAGAATCTAGCTTTAATGGTCGCCCGACTGGAATTCTTTACTCAGAGAACGTTCTGAATCCCAATCAAGAGCAACAAGTTAAATTCACAGGCGGTGCGAGCGATCTGTGCTCGAGTGGGGTGATGGTGAATTGGGACGATACAGGTTCTAAACTTGTGCGGAACCGAGGACAACAAGATCGTGATTTTGATGACTTTATCGTGCAGTTGAAAGGAACCACTTGTGCGATGGGCGGGGGTGAACCTCCTGAAGCCGTTTCGCAACTTCCCTCCCCGCCTCCGGTAGGAGTCTTACCTACGACGGTCGGTGGGAGAAGATTTCCCTGGGAACCATTGCTGCTGCTCGGTGCACTTCCGTTTTTGGGTGGAGGGAAGGATAGCAGTTCAAATCCTCCAGGTGGTCCAGGAGGACTGGTTAGTTCGAGTAATCCAGGTAATCCAGGCAATCCAGGCAATCCAGGCAATCCAGGCAATCCAGGTAATCCAGGTAATCCTATCTGTCCCAATAAACCAAACTGCCCGAATACTCCTGTCCCAGAACCAATGACAATTCTGGGGTCTGGGACTGCGATCGCATTTGGAGCTTTGATTCAGCGTCGCAGAAGACGGAAGCCATAATCCCTTAACGCTGTAAAGGCGTTCCTACTGGAGCGTCTCTACTCGTTTTTGATCGACGGATAATTCTGCTGCCACCACTCTATCCATTCTGTCCAAGCTTGCTCTAAGTCTTGCCGAGTTGTCGTTGGAGCCTTTGGATCGATTGGGAGTGAGGCGTTAGTCCAGAGACAGCGTAAATCGCGCAGTTGACTTCTCCCGATGAACCAGGGGAAGACACGCTGCATCAGAATATCGGGTCGAGTCTGCGCGCCTCTGAGTTCGCCATCGGTCACGGTCGTATCCCGAGTGACTGGAATGCAGGCGGAAAAGTAAAGTCGATTTGATCGCTGATAGACCGCATAGCTGCCGGTCGTTGAGCGCTTGGTTTCGAAATCAATTTTGGTGTTGTTAATCGTAGATTCTTCAAGAATGTCCGAGACTTTGGTGTAGGTGTCATTAAAGTAGCGCATCTCAATGTCCAGAGAGCGACCCTGGCGAAGATAGCGATACTGCTGTCCAGCGATCGTTAAATCATCGACGCTTGTCGCAAGCGAAGGGGTATAGCGTTTTTGAGTGCCAATTGAGGTGGCTTTGACAAATTCCCAGCGGGACAGGGGAATGGCTGCTGGAAAAGAATAGCTAAGTTGGGGTAGCTTCTGAGGGGGTGTAACTGTGAGTTTGAGCAGCACTAAACTACTACTTGCAAGCGCAGCAGCTAACCAATAATTGCGAATGGTCTCCCAGGTTTTCATGCTTGCACCTCATCGTTTTCAGCAGCCCGATCGGCTTGTTCGAGCAAGAAGTAACACAGGAAACCGAACAACGCGACGGAGATCATCGAGAAAATTAGCGAACCTGTACCTAAATGCCAATAATCAAAGGCTTCTCGCTGATTTTGAGCGACCAGAATTGCCATCAGTGCCACCCGAATCGCGTTTGTGAGGAAGGCGATGAGCATTCCAGCGAGGGGTACGATCAGCGATCGTATAAGTCCGATCGGGAAGAGAATCACAAACAAGCAACCCAGTAACAAATGCTGCCAAATCAGCTGAATCCCTGAACATCCTGGATAGACTTCGACACTTCCAGTCGGCATATGAAGTAAAACCCCGTCTTGAATCACCCGAAATCCGGAGTACCAGAGTAGGCTACCGCTGACATCTGCAGTAAGGGGCGAAATGTCGAATTGGGTTAAGAGAGTCGTCGTCGGGATCGCCATCCATGCCAATACGAGAAGTGCGCGCCAGTACTGTTTCAGGGCAAAGCCTGATGCGAGTAAAGCGACTCCAATTCCAGATACGATCGGTGCAAATCTCAAGAAAGAGTCATATTCTGAAATGCCTAGACTTCTGAGCAAGACCCAAGCAATACAGCATGATCCGATCGCGCTCGGTACAGGATTGCTCTCAAATTTCAAGTTTTGATGGTTGCGCCAGACGAGAAACCAAGTGGCAGCCCAACAGATCAGGGCAGCTTCTAGAAATTGTCCATGATGTCCACTTCTCCAAATAAGTTTCAGATGAATCGCAGTGAGTGCTGTACTAAGTGCCAGCAGGAGATAGGGGGTGTTGAAAAACACAGTCATGAACTGTAAGTTTGGCAAAATATTTTACAAATTGGAAGCTAGCCTACTAGATTTTGCAGGTAATTTCGAGTCTTTCAGGATAGATTTTCATGTCTATTCACAATTTCTCGATATCTAAAGGCTGCCTTTACATCTGAAGGATAGCTGATTGATGCAATGTGGCACAGACAATTCAATTAGCAGTTGAACTCGATTTAACTACTTAATTTGCAACACCTTGAGTTAAGCGAGACATTGCTTCAATAAATTCGTGATGAGTCAAGCGGGATTTTTGCTGTAAGTATGCCATTGATTTGAGAGCAGCCCAATGGGCATCCCAATCTGAACCCATGCAGCAATCTTCGATGACATAAAAGTGATAATCGTGCTGGTGAGCGTCAACAGCCGTGTAGTGTACACACACGTTGGTCAATGTGCCCATGATGACTAATGTTTTGATGCCGAGACCCCGCAGCAGTAGATCTAAATCAGTGGCAAAGAAAGCACTGTAGCGTCGTTTGGCGATCGTAAACTCTCCATCCCGAGGAGAGAAATCAGGATGAAAATCGGTTCCTGCCCAAGTTTCGAGACAGTGAACAGGTTCAGCACCATCTAGCTCTCGCCCAAAATCCACCATTTCTTTACGATGCACTTCTTTGGTATGGATAATGGGCAATCCTGCTGTTCTAGCGGTGGCTAAAACTTGCTGAGCTTTGGGTTGGACTTCCGCAGCGCCAGTGACGTGGATTGCGCCACCGTGAAAGTAATCTGCTTGAAAGTCAATAATTAACAGAGCAGTCGATTTGAGATCAAACATGGGCAGCATCCGGCTGTTCTCCTGACTCACTCCAGTATGTTCGATTCTACAGATTGAAATTAAAGCGTGTACGTAAAATCTTCCACAATCATTCCAGGAGCAAGAACGCCGCCTAAATTGCGATGCTCATACGTTCCAATGTCGGGAATAAATTCTTGAAAATTCGTCAGAGCGACCAAATTATCTCCCCAAAATTGATAGAGACTATCATCGAATCTGAGATTTTCGATCGGCGCAATAATCTCGCCCTTCTCAACCCAGAAACACGCATAGCGCGTCATTCCAGTGATGCGACCTGTGGGGCGATCGCTCCAATTTAGGTAATGCAAATTCGATAGATATAGTCCAGTATCGAGGGTTTTGAGAATCGCATCGTGGTCTAGGTCACCTGGGAGAATTTCGGGCGATCGCAGTTCTTCTCCTTGGGTTGCGCCATTTGCTTCCAGCCCATATTCTTTTGCGGTTGCAGACGAGGTTAGCATGTTGACTAGTTCGCCTGATTCGATCAAAGCAAGTTCTAAGGGTGCGATCTCGCCGAGTTCGTTAAATCTGGGAACTAAGCCGGATGTGAAATTCTCTTTCAGTGTGAACTTAGGCGAAAGTTTCTTCTCACCTCGACGCATCGCACTAAAGCAACTGCCGCCTTGTTGGTGAGACGATTCACTAATTCCTCCCCAAGAAAGCATTGTCATCAATTCCGCGATCGCAGCCGGTGCAAGATAAGTGCGATACTGTCCACGCTGAATCGGCTTTGGCGCGTTGGCCATTAACGATAATTGCGCGCGCGATTCTTCAATCCGAGATTGATAGGCTGCCTCATCCCAAGTCGATCCGGCTAATGTGCCTTTTACGGCTTGTCCATCAGCGGTAAACAGTGAGTAATCTAGCGAATAAGAATCGGTGTCAAACCAGTGTTGTTGACCGACTGAATCCGCATACGCTCGAATCACAGAACCTGCGGCATAGATTCCCGTGAAATCGAGATCCGACACCATTGGAAGCAGGGTTGAAACAACTTGATCAGCAGCAATGAGCTTGCCAGCATGAGATTCTCGGCTGATGTGATTGCCTGAAGGCAGGACGAGATAAGGATTTTCAGGCAGTTGGGGGACTTCTTCGCGCAGGAGTGCGATCGCAGCTTCAGCCGTTCGACGATCGCACTCAAGATTGCCAGTAAACGGAAATTCCCGGTAGCTACTCCGATGGTTGTGCATCAAGACCAGCTGAAGACTGCCATCATTGACAGTTCCCGTTTGCCGAACCTTAGCGTGATTGAATCGAATGAACTGGCTTTGCTCACAGTTCAGAGTGAGGGTAAATTGCTCATCGGGTTGGAGTTGACTACGAATTTCGTCAACCAGTTGATTAAAGCTAGCTTCTAACATCGGCTATGCGCCCCCTCCAAAGACTTCGATATTGGCAAAGACCGCCACAGGAGAGCCATGCCCGACCGTGATGGCTTGATTCGGCTCGCCTTTTCCGCACATCGGTGTGCCGTACATTTGCCAGGTTGAGCGATCGCCGACTTCGATCAAGCCTCCCCAAAATTGAGGTGTAATACTTCGATAGTTCGGATTCCGCAACGTGGTTGTGAGTTTGCCTTGCTCAATGCGTTTGGCATATTCACAACTAAATTGAAATTTGTGGCGCTGATCGTCGATCGACCAAGAGCGATTGGATTCCATGTAAATTCCGCGATCGATGCCTGCAATGATTTCCTCGAAACTCTTAGTTCCGGGTTCGAGATTGAGGTTTGCCATACGATCGATTGGGGGACGATTCCAAGAAGAAGCACGGGCACACGCAACTCCTTTGACACCTGTTCTCGCTTGACTTTCGAGGCTGCCGACTCCGCGCTGTAAAATGCCATCTTTGATCAAATATTCGCGCGTGGCGGGTGCGCCAGTGTCGTCAAAGCTGTAACTGGCAAATTCACCCGAAACCGTTGGATCAAAGGTGATATTCATCAACGGTGAACCGTAGACGAGATTGCCAAAATCTTGCAGTTTGACAAAGCTACCGCCTGCATAGTTACGCTCATCGCCCAAAATGCGATCGAGTTCTAACGGATGCCCCACACTTTCATGAATTTGCAGCAGCATTTGATCGGGTGCAAGCACTAAAGTGGTTGTCTCACTGGGACAGTCTTCAGCGTTGAGCAGTTCGATCGCTTGCTCTCCCACTTGCTGTACGCGCTGCCAAAGTTCTGGTGTGATGAAGTATTCTAATCCGCCTTGATAGCAAGCTGCGAGCCAACCGTTATTGGTGCGACGTTGTACCACAGAGCCTTCTTGTGCGGTTGCTGCGTAGTCTGTGCCGATGCGGAAGAAATGTTGATAGACTTCTGAGCCATTCGTGCTGACAAACCAGGTTTCTGTTTCAGTCGTTAACGCCGTGGCGCTAGTTTGAACAATCTGATCGGAAATCTTGAGTTCTTCAGTAATTTTGGTCAGGATTTGGTTAATTTCGCCGGGACTCAATGCATCGAAGGGCTTTAGTAAGGGCGAAACATATTGACCGACAACTTTGGGGCGCGCTTCGATCGACGTTGAATAAATATTCCATGCTGAAGCTGCAAGCGCTTGACGATATGCCTGTGCTGCTGCGGCTTGAATTCCCTCGACTGTTAGTAAATTTGTAGCAGCGTAGCCGATCTGCCCTTTGACTAGGACTTCGACCATCACGCCTTGCGTGAGAGACGAGCCATTGGTTTCAGGAACGCGATCGCGCACCGAACGAGTGGTAGATGATTCCTTGGTGGCTCGGAGTCCTATCCAATCGGCAGGAATCTCCAGCGCATTCAGGAATTGTGTGAGTTGAGAAATCATGGAACGTGGATGAATTCAGGATTGAAGGATTTTCGCGGGACGAAGATTAGTCACTCATTATAGACACGATTTCTAGTCTAGCGATGCCAAATTACTTCGCCCCCTGGTTTATCGATCAAAGTAATGCCTTGAACTTGCAGATCGTTGCGAATGCGATCGGCTTGGGCAAAATCTTTTGCTTTTTTCGCATCTTTCCGTTGCTGGATCAGGGTTTCAATCTCACTGTCTGATAACCCGCCCGAACTTTCTGCTTCTGGCTCTGCCTCTAAACCTAAAACTTTCGCCAGTTCGACCAAGGTTTTCCATTGAACTTGCAAAATATCGGGCGCAGTGTCAGTTTTGCCTTCATGCACTAGAATATTGCCTTGCCGCTGGAGTTCTTTTGCAACTGGGAATAGCGCCGCTAACGCCCCGGATGTGTTGAAATCGTCATCCATCGCGGCTTGGAATTCTTGCACGGTTTGAGAAGTGCGATCGATTTCCCCCTCCAAAGCCGAATTCAGCTTAAACCCAAACAGCAAGCCATCTTTTAATGTCTCCCAACCATTCTGAGCGGCTGACAAAGCTTCGTTTGTGAAATCGATCGGTTTTCGGTAGCTCGCTTGTAGCACAAAGAACCGGATCACCATCGGATCGATGCCTTTCTTATCGAGTAAATCACGAACGGTTGTGAAGTTGCCAAGCGACTTGGACATTTTCTCGCCATCAACATTCACCATGCCATTGTGTAACCAATAGTTCGCGAGCGATTTGCCTGTTGCGGCTTCCGATTGTGCAATCTCATTCTCATGATGCGGGAATACCAGATCCGCACCCCCGACGTGAATATCGATCGTTTCCCCTAAAAACTCCCGAACCATTGCCGAGCATTCAATGTGCCACCCAGGGCGACCTTTCCCCCAAGGCGAATCCCATGCAGGTTCACCAGGCTTCGCGCCTTTCCATAAAGCGAAATCAAACGGATAGCGCTTTTTCGGTTCCTCATCATCGACCCGCCCGCTTGCACCTGCTTGCATGTCTTCTAATTTACGTCCTGAGAGTTTGCCATACTCTCGATCGTGCTGAACCGCGTAATAGACATCGCCCCCGGCAGCGTAAGCAAATTCTTTTTGCTCTAATTCGTAAATTAAGCGTTTGATGCCATCGATCGTATTCGTTGCGCGCGGATAAGCATCAGCATCGAGAATATTCAACCGCCGCATATCCTCGAAATAAAGTTGGATATTGCGTTCTGCAACCGCTTCCATCGTGGAGCCTTCTTCGCGGGCGCGATTGAGGATTTTGTCATCAATATCGGTAAAATTTTGCACATAGCGCACCTTGTAGCCGCGCCAGGTCAAATATCGCCGAACCGTGTCCCACGCGATATACGATCGAGCATGTCCTAAATGGCAAAAATCGTACACTGTCACTCCGCAGCAATACATCTTCACGTGACCCGATTCGATTGGCTCAAACGGTTCCTTGCGGCGGGTTAGAGTGTTGTAAACGACTAAAGCCATGAAATTTTTCAAGTGAATAACGAACGATATCCCATCCTAATCGATTCTTATCAGCAATAATGAGGGAAAAGATATTTGATGCGATCGTGCTATGCAATCAGTCAGCACTCAGTCCGAACCTAAAATGGACGCGCCCAAAACTGGGCTTCCGGTTACGATTATCACAGGCTTCTTGGGAAGTGGTAAAACCACTCTGCTGAATCATATTCTGACCAATCAACAAGGTCTGAAAACAGCAGTCTTGGTGAATGAATTCGGTGAAATTGGGATTGATAACGAACTCATCATCCAGACTGACGAAGACAAGAATATGGTGGAACTCAGCAATGGATGTATTTGCTGCACCATCAATAATGATCTGGTGGATGCTGTCTACAAAGTTCTAGAACGTCAGGATCAAATTGATTATTTAGTAGTCGAAACAACAGGACTCGCTGATCCGTTGCCTGTCGCATTAACATTTCTTGGCACAGAACTGCGGGATCTGACTCGATTAGATTCGATCATTACCGTTGTCGATTCTGAAAACTTCAGCTTAGATCTGTTCAATAGCGAAGCGGCGTATAGCCAGATTGCTTACGGCGATATTATTTTGTTGAACAAAACGGATCTCGTCGATGAAGCGACCGTCGATGCGCTAGAAGTTCGGATTCGAGATATCAAAGAAGGCGCACGGATTCTCCGAACGGTGAAGGGAGAGATTCCGTTGGGTGCTTTGCTCAGCGTCGGCTTGTTTGAATCCGATCAATATTTTGATCCTCATGCAGAACATCAGCATGGAGGGCACGACCATCACGATCATGATGATCATGCGCATGATCATTCCAACTGCGATCACGATCATGGACATTGCAACCATGACCACGATTATGACCATCACCACCACTCTCATCACTTAGAGAATGATGGGTTTACCTCAGTTTCATTTGAGAGCGATAAGCCGTTTAGTATCAAGAAATTCCAGCATTTCTTAGATAACCAACTGCCGACCAATGTCTTCCGGGCGAAAGGCATTCTCTGGTTTGATGAAAGTCCGAAACGGCACATCTTTCACCTAAGCGGCAAGCGGTTTTCACTCGATGATGATGAGTGGAAAGGCAAGCCGAAAAATCAGTTAGTGCTGATTGGTCAAAACCTGGATCACGAAGCGTTGCGATCGCAAGTCGAAGCTTGTCTAGGCGTATCTTCAGAAAATCGCGGCAAAGGTTTCGGTCGTTAAGGGCAATCTAGGGCATAACGAACAAAGTAAAAATTGTCGCTCCTTTGTTCCTGAAATTGCCCATGTCTTCCAAACAGGTATTCGTCTGCCAGTATCAAAGCTGTCTTGCTCAAGGGTCAGCCGAGGTACTGGCAGCTTTCTTAGAAAGTTCTGATGCTGAAGTATCGATCGTTGCATCAGGTTGCCAAGGACAATGTAATCTAGGTCCAACAGTGCGAATCCTGCCTGATGAAATTTGGTATTGTCGAGTGAAGCCGCAAGATGTGGAGACGATCGTTCACTCTCATTTACAGGAGGATCATCCTGTCGATCGCTTACTGCATCCCCGGTTTCACCCGTCTTATTCCACTCCGTAGTTCTATCTCCCCACCCTATGCGCGTCATTCTCCAACGAGTTACTTCCTCCCAAGTATTAGTCGCTGGAGAAGTGATCGGAAAAATCGATCGAGGTTTCAATCTTCTCGTCGGAATCGCTGAAACCGATACAGAAGCAGAGCTTGATTGGATGGCGCGTAAATGTTTGGATCTCAGAGTCTTTCCTGATGGAGAGCAGGGACGATTCGATCGTTCAATTCAGGAAATTAACGGCGAAATTTTGGTCGTGAGTCAATTCACACTGTATGGAGATTGCCGAAAAGGACGACGACCATCGTTTGATCAAGCCGCTGCTCCCAATCGAGCCGAGCAGATGTATGAGAGATTCGTTGGGAAGTTGCGTGAAAGCGGATTGAAGGTCGAAACTGGGAAATTTGGAGCGATGATGCAAGTTTCGATCGAGAATGATGGACCTGTCACATTAATTCTAGAGAAATGAAGCGGCAGTTTGATTGCTCTTTCACGACGCGCACTCAAATCAGATCATCTCAGTAGCCCGTTGCGGCTAAATCACGTTGATAGCTGAACTCCACTCGCTTAACTTGCGATTGCCAGGTTCCATCTGAGTGAAGTTCAATGAGCCGAAACCCTGGATCTTCTTTTCCCAAAGCAAACTCGTCACTTTCGCGCGCAAACTGAATACAAGTTGAAGGTGTCCCTAGATAAGTCACGGCTTTGCGTTGATGCTGAAATTCTTGGTGAATATGTCCGAATACGACAAGTTTGACTTGGGGATACCGATCGAGCACTTTCAATAACTCTGCTGAGTTCTGCAACGTACTCGTATCTAACCAAGTCGAATTCACTGTAAAGGGCGGGTGATGGAGCGAGACTAGCGTCGGAGCATCGAGATTTTCGGCGAGTTGGTGATCAAGCCATTGCAAACTTTCCTTCGAGAGCCGACCGTGAACACAACCTGGATCTTGAGAATTGAGAAGAATGAATTGCCAATTGCTACAGCGAAACGATTTCTCTGCATGGAACTGAGTCAGAGATCGCTGCATCACCTCAATGTCGTCATGATTGCCAGGCAGCCAATAGGTGGGAATCTCAAGGGGAGCAAATAAGTGCTGCACATGTGCATATGAATCTGCCGAGCCATCTTGAGATAAATCGCCCGTCAGCAGTAACAGATCAGGTCGCGGGCGCAATTGATGCAGTTGAGTGATCAGGGCGTTCAGCGATCGCAACGTTGGCATTCCTAGAAGACACCGATCTGATTCGGCAAATAAATGCAGATCGGTCACCTGAACAATTCTGAGAGGAGGCGAGATCATATGCACAGAAAATAGAAAGCAAAAGGCGATAGCGCAGAAACTATCCTCTCTAGCTTACCGGGTGTCTCTTCAACGCCTTGCGATCTTATCCGCACTTATGCTGTGATCTTGATCACAGTACTATTGAAGCTTTGCCGCATCGCCGCATTAAAAAAATATAAATTTAATCAAATCTTGCGGACTTTGTTCAACCTGCTAGTAAGGATAGAAGGAGGAATGTCGAATCGACGAGTTCGGCATTCAATAGAGTGAGTAGGGTTTGGTTTCTCGGTTCGTTCTCGGCATTGCCTCAATCATAGTCAAGAGGCACTAAGCGGCTTTTTCGCTCGTATTTTTTACTCCGGATCGGTAACCCGTCCTGTTTTATGATGTGTTCCCTATGCAAACGAGATTGTTTGAGGGCGCAAGGCACGATCGCATATTTTTTCTCCTAGCACTATGAAAGTTATTGCATACTTTTTGTTCGGAGACGATCGCCTGTACGAGGTCGAGCTTGCCTTTAGCGTTTTATCTGCTCTCCGATTTCTCAAAGATCAACCGGAAGAAATCAAGTTCTGTATTGTTTCTGACTCTGCGGAAAGCTTGCTCCAGCATGGCGACATTGGAATTGACCTTCCCATTGAGCGCTTAACGTTCTCATCGCAAGAATTAGCAGCATGGACCAACAATGGAATGTACCTCTATCGGGCTAAGCCTTTCGCCTTGAAAAAGGTGCTAGAGCACTATCAAGCTCCTGCTGCTTTGATTGATACTGATACTTACTTTATTGATCATCCCCGGAAACTCTTCGAGCGAATTGCTCCAGGATGTTCTGTGATGCATGTTCGTGAAGCAGCGATTGGAGAAAGCGAACTGTGGCAGCCGATTGTCAACCAGATAGGCTCAGGAATAAATATCGGGGGGATCCAAATTTCTGCGCGATCGTCGATGATTAATTCTGGTGTGATTGGGATTGATCCGCAGGATCAATTGCTGATCGAATCTGCGGTGAAAGTATTGGATCACCTCTACCAGTTCGCTCCGCTCACTACTGTTGAGCAATTCTCGATTGGCGCTGTTTTAGAGCAAACAACACAGCTATCGTTCAGTGATGATTTAATTGAGCATTACTGGGGAACTCAGAAAGATTTTATTCGAGTTCAACTGCTGAAAGCATTGAAAGAAAACACGATAGCAAACGTCAATCGGATCCTAGAGAGAAGACCTGTTTTTCCATCTATTTATCCGCGAATTCGGTTCCGCGATCGCATTGTTACAACTTGGGGATTTTTGCAGCACCGAAATCATCATTATCGTCGCGCCCAATTGGCGTATCGCACTGCATTATTTTATGCAGACCGAGATCCAGATTATGCCAATGCGTGGGCTTATACTGCCTTGCAGTCTTTGAGGTATTCTCAACAGCGCGATCGCCAAAAAAATGCTCGTGCTTTTCGCTTCTTGAATAAAGATGAAATCGAGCAGGTAAGCTGGATTGAACCCTCGACGAGACGCGGCTGGATGCGGTTCTGGCAGCAATCAGGATAGCACTATAAGATGAGACATATTGATTTGCCATTTAGCATTGTATGATATGCTCGTGATTAAAGTAGCGATATTATGGCAATATTGCGGTTTCGGTAGTTTCTTCTGAGTCGTTAGAGCATTCTGTTTCTGCTGGATTTAGCATTTCAGCTCGTGTTTCAAAAAACTGCCACTGTATTATCTTGGCATTGTCAATCAGATTTCAATTTGCGATCAAATCTGTGACCAAATTCGAGCACGAATTTGCGCTCAAATTATCACGCTTCTTTAATTGGTAAGCGGTTTGTCAAATCGCCAATTCTGCTGAATCGCCTTTGTAGGGCGGTGCGGTTTTACTCACTGTCGTTCATTTACCTACAAAATTTATGAGAATTGCAGTCATTGGAGCGAAAGGGCTTCCTGCCCAGCAGGGCGGTATCGAACACCATTGCCAAGAGCTATACCCTCGCATTGTTAAGCAAGGGCATCAGGTGGATTTGTATGCGCGATCGTCTTATACCGGATCGCTGTTTCGCGACACGGTGAATGGAGTCCGGGTGATTTCGATCCCCAGTCTTAATTTACGCGGATTGGATGCCCTGAGTTGCTCATTTCTCGGCACACTTTCGACGATCGCAGGCTTTCAAGAACAGCCTTACGACATCATTCATTTTCATGCATTGGGTCCTTCTTTATTTAGTGGATTACCTCGGTTGAATACAAAATCGCGTGTGATTGTGACCTGTCATGGACTCGATTGGGCACGAGCAAAGTGGGGCAGAACCTCGCGTTGGATTTTGCGCCAAGGCGAGCGGAATGCCTTGAAATTTGCAGATGACATGATTGCGGTATCGGAAGATCTACAAGACTACTTTCAGACGACTTACGGCAGAGACACACACTATATTCCCAATGCGCCTGCCAGTTATGCAGCTTCTGATCCCGCCTTTCAATTTGTTCAGTCGTTGGGATTACAGCCACAAAAGTACTTTGTGTTCTTGGGTCGATTAGTTCCTGAAAAGCGTCCTGATTTATTGCTCGAAGCTTTTGCTACCTTGAAGCAGACTGATTGGAAGTTGGCGATCGTCGGCGGAGACAGTGATAGCCAAGGCTATGCTGAAATGCTGAAACAGCAGTATGCCTCAAATGAGATTGTCTTTACCGGAGAACTCGTCGGAGCCAAACTGGCTGAAGTCGTCCGAGGGGCAGGATTGCTCGTGCTGCCATCGGATGTCGAAGGTATGCCGTTAGTTTTACTAGAAGCGATGAATGAGAATGTGCCTGTGCTCGCGAGCAATATTGAGGTGCATCAGAAGCTTTTAGCCAATGGGCGAGGATTGTTATTTGAGGCAGGTGAGGTTGCAGCCTGTCAGCAACGATTGCAATGGGCGATCGAGCATTCAAAAGCGCTTGCTCTGATGGCAGAGGCGGCTCGGCAGCATGTCCAGACGGTTTACAACTGGGATGAGATTGTGCAGCAGACTCTAGCGGTGTACGATCGCGCTTTGATGCTGAGTTCGTCGCAGGGGGAGCAAGAACGCCAAATGAGTCAAGTTTAGACCCTTTATTGAGTGCAAGGTATGAGTTTACGGCAGAAAGTACTACAGGGCGGAATTTTTCTAGCACTGCGTGAAGGGTTCGGCATCATTCTCAGTCTGGGTAGCATTGTGCTCTTAACGCGGATGATCGGGCCGCAACAATACGGGCTTTATGCGGCTGTATTTGGCATCTTTACTTATCTGTTTAGCTTGGGTCAGTTTGGGGTGCTAGTTTATCTCGTCCGCATGGAAGAAGACCAGCGACAAGCTTATCATCAAGCGTTTATGCTGCTGCTCTTGATCGGGGTGGTTCTAACTGGAGGACTGTGGCTCGGTGGCTTTTTCTGGCTCGATCGCTGGGTAAATTTGCCTGGATTTGAAGCGGTGGCGAAAGTGATGCTGTCTGCGCTGCCGCTCACCTTGATCAATCAAGTTCCTCTGGCAAGGTTAGAGCGACAATTAGATTACCGTACGATCGCGATGATCGAGCTGGCAAATCAGTTTACTTATAATCTGATCGCCTTACCGCTTGCGTTTTCGGGATTTGGGGTTTGGGCAATGGTGCTTGGATGGTTAGGACAGCAGATTCAGGATTCGATTCTGTTGTTTAGTCGGTCTCGGTATCGACCCCACTTGACTTGGCAGCCGAAGGTCGTGAAAGAAATTGTGCATTTTAGCTTAGGGTTTTCGGCTGCGAACTGGGCGTTTCAGTTACGTGCCTTGGTGAATCCTCTGCTGATTGCGCGATTTGCAGGAGCGGAGGCAGTTGCTTATGTGGCGCTGGCAGTTCGCATGGTGGATGTATTGAGCTTTGTGAGAACTTCGACCTATCGGATTTCGATTTCGGCACTGGCTCAGATGCAGGGTCAGCTAGGACGATTACAGAGAGCACTGTCGGATGGGATGAATTTACAGGTTCTTGCTCTCGGTCCCTTACTTGCATTGGCAAGTTGGTTTGGTCCGATTTTAATCCCGCATATTTTTGGTGCAAAATGGGTGCCTGTGATGTCGGTATTTCCGTTGATTGCGTTTAGTGCCCTATGGAGTGCATTATTCAATCTCCATTCTTCCGTCCTGTATGTCCTGCATCGCAATTGGCAAGTGGCATTATTTCACATTCTGCATATTGTCTTGTTTATAGGTGGAGCTTGGCTGTTGGTGCCTCGGTTGGGATTGATGGGGTATGGTTGGGCTGAGGTAGCAACGCTCTTGGGATATGGCTTGATTCATCTCTATGTCACGCAAGCGATCGGGGAGCCTGATTACCGTATGGCGTTTCTCTGGGCAAGCGCATTTGGCTTGTCGCTGTTTTGCTATCAGATTGGCTGGTGGGCGATTATCCCATTGCTGTTTGTCGGAGTGTGGTCTGAGACACGGCAGACAGTCGGGCAATATATTCGCCAGGTTCGGGAGGCAAATGCGAAATGATTCGACCCAAGGTCAGCATTGCGATTAACAATTACAACTACGATCGCTATTTAGCTCAAGCCATCGAAAGTGCCTTAGATCAGACCTATGCCAATGTCGAAGTGATTGTCGTCGATGACGGTTCAACGGATCGCTCAAGACAGGTGATTGAATGCTATCGCGATCGCATCATTCCCGTCTATAAAGCCAATGGGGGTCAAGCTTCTGCATTCAATGCTGGATTTGCTGCAAGCACTGGAGAGATTGTTTGCTTTTTAGATGCGGATGATATGTTTTTGCCTGAGAAAGCAGCCGCGATCGTAGATGCGATTTCTGATCCCACTGTGATGCAATGGTGCTTTCATCCCTTACAACTTGCCAATGCCCAAATGCAGCCGATGGAGCCAATTCTGCAACTGGGTGAAACTTATCCAGTTGACGTTCGACAAGATGTTACAAAAGGGAAATTGAAAGGCAAGTTGCCTTTTGCGATTCCTGCGACCTCAGGGCTGTGCTTTACGCGATCGCTGCTCTCAAAAATTTTACCGATGCCCGAAGCCGAGTCCATTCTGCTCAATGATAGCTTTCTGCAATTTGCAGCGTTAGGAATTGCTCCGGGAATTGCCCTCGATCATCCTCTTGCTCTGCAGCGCGTCCATGGCAGTAATGCTTATACCGCAAATTCAGCTTCAGAGCGCATCAATGCTCCGATTCGGATTTTAACGGCTGCGGCATTACGCGATCGATTCCCCTCGACGAAGCAGTTTGCTAACTGTTGGTTTGCCGATGGATTAGGGCTGTATTGGAAGTTGGGAGGAGTGGATGCTGCCATTCAACCTTGGGTCGATCGCTATCGATCTGAACTTTCCCCCACTGAAGCCTGTGTGATTTGGATGCGTGCTACTTATCGACGATTGAAACCATGATCATTTTGAACCGCTTTGAAGCGGTATTTACTGTTTTCACAATGCTCTACTACAGTTCAGCACTGTATCGGATTCTTGTGGATGGACTTAATTCAAGCGGAGCATCCAGTAGCTCTGGAGCCGATAGTAACCCGATGTTGCTCCTGATGCAGCTTGTCATTTTAGCGGTGTATTTCGCGCTGAGCGCATTGCGATGGCGCAAGTTTATTCCAGCTGCAATGAAAGTTCCTCTATGCTGGGCGTTACCTCTGTTAGCCACGCTCTCAACTCAGTGGTCAGAAGTACCTGATCTGAGCTTGCGGCGGGGATTGTTGCTGGTCGGAGCAACGTTAGTGGGGGTGTATTGGTCGATTCGCTATCCGTTGATGACGATTCTGCGATGGATTGGATGGGGCTTTGGATTTGCAGCAGTTGGCTCGGTTGTGTTTACATTGGCATTTCCCGCGTTCGGAATGGGGATTGATGAACATGCAGGAGCTTGGCAAGGCATGTTCGCTCAGAAAAATGCGTTGTCGAGAGCGATGATTTTGGCATTCATGACCTATTTCTGCTTAGTGTTGGATCGACAACGACCGCGCTGGTTGTGGTGGAGTGGAATCGCGATCGCATTTGCCTTAATCTTGCTTTCAACTTCAAAGTCAGGCTTGCTGATTTTAGGAACGGTGGTCGCTTGTATTCCATTGTTTCGAGCTTTGAAGACGGGATCAGCCCCGAGAGCATTGCTTTGGGTGCTGGTTGCACTGCTGACGACAAGTTGTATTTCATTGGTGGTAATTGCAAATGCAGAGCTGATTGTGGCTGCATTAGGACGAGATTTAACGCTGACCGGACGCACGGGCATTTGGGAAGTGTTGAGCAGTAAGATTGCCGCCCGCCCCTGGTTGGGATACGGCTATAAAGGCTTCTGGCTCGATATGGACGGAGAATCATCCGATGTTTGGTATGCCACGTTCTTCATGTCTCCGAACGGTCACAATGGCTATTTGGATCTCGTCCTGGATTTAGGTCTGGTTGGACTGGGGATTTTTGCTGTGAGTTTTGTCCTTGCTGTGGCTCGATGTGCCGTTTGGTTGCGGGTGCAATCTCAGCCGATGGTGGCGGTGTTTCCATTGCTGTACATGGTTTATTTAACTCTCTCCAATATCACGGAAAGTTCGTTGATTTTGGAGCCGAACTATATTTTCTGGCTGCTTTACGTCACGATCGTTGCCATGGTTCAGGTACAGATGCCTGTTCCAAAGCGATCGCGAAAACTTCAACCGAGTTTAGAGGAATCATCTTATGTGTGATTTAGCAATCTTTACTCACTCTCTTTATGGAGGTGGGGCTGAACGAGCGATGGTAAATTTGATTCGCGGATTTATCCAGCGCGGATTGTCGATCGATTTAGTTCTACTCAAGCGAGAAGGAGCGTACTTAGACTTGCTGCCTCCGGAGGTGAGAGTGATTGATTTGGGCGGAGGGAGGTTATGGCAACGCTTGCCAGAGTTAGCAAATTATTTGCGAGAAAATCGCCCGCCTGTGATGCTCTCGACGTTGGATGATATCAACATTGCTGCACTTTGGATGCGGCGACTGACTGGGGTGGATATGCGCCTTGTGGCGAATGTTCAGAATACGATTTCTCAGGAAGCTCGGCGATCGAAGTCGCTGAAAGTTCGATTGATGCCCACTTTAAGCCGCTGGTTTCTCAACTGGGCGGATGCGGTGGTGCCAGTGTCTGAAGGCGTTGGCAGCGATTTGCAACAGATTGGTGTGCGCGAAGACTTGATTCAAGTAATTCATAATCCAGTCGTGACTCCTGATTTATTTGAACAGGCACAAGCCGCGATCGAGCATCCTTGGTTTCAATCTGAGATTCCTTGCTTGATGAGTGTCGGGCGATTAGAGTACCAGAAAAATTTTCCGCTCTTGCTCGAAGCCTTTGCCCAGGTTAGAAAGTCTCGTCCCCTGCGGCTGATGATTTTAGGAGAAGGCAACGATCGAGCGGCTTTAGAAGCTCAGATCGAACAGCTTGGAATTCAAGAAGATGTTGCCCTGCCTGGTTTTGTTTCAAATCCTTATGCTTACCTCCGACAAGCCGATTTATTCGTCTTGTCGTCTTGGTTTGAAGGATTGCCGACTGTTTTGATTGAAGCATTAGCGGTGGGAACTCCCGCAGTCGCAACGAATTGTCCGAGCGGGCCGGCTGAAATCCTAGCAGATGGCAAATATGGCGCATTGGTCGAAATGGGCAATGTGGAGCAATTAGCGAATGCGATCGCGCAGACATTAGACAACCCACTCCCTTCTTCGGTTTTACAAACAAGAGCTGCACAGTATTCGTTGAAACATTCCCTGGATCAGTACACCAAAGTGCTTCATCTTGCTGAAAGCACTTGTTCTGTATATTCCGCTTAAATCATCCGCTTTCATCCATAGCGAGCGGGTTTGCCCAACATAATCAATCTTACTTTCCCAACTCATTATGCATCCCCAGCCCCAAGTTGATAATGAAGTTATCCAATTCCGGTATACCTTTACTGTTTTTACTCCCACTTACAATCGTGCTCATACCTTGCATCGCGTGTATGAGAGCCTTTGTGCTCAGACTTATCAGAGCTTTGAATGGTTGATTGTGAATGATGGTTCGACGGATCATACTGAACAGCTTGTCCAGCAATGGCAACAATCTGCGCCTTTTCCCATCCGGTATCATCGACAAGAAAACAGTGGTAAACACATTGCTTACAACTATGCAGCGAAAGTTGCGCTCGGCGAGTTTGTGGTCAACTTAGATTCAGATGATGCTTGTGTTCCAGAAGCATTAGAGCGATTTCAAGATTATTGGAATCAGATTCCACCCGCTCAGCGCTCAAAGTACTCTGGAATCGATTGCCTTTGCCAGGATACTGAAGGAAAAATTATTGGCGATCGCTTCCCTCAAAGTCCGATGGATTCTCATGTCGCTGAAATTCGCTATCGGTTGAGAATTTCAGGTGAAAAATGGGGAATGCAGCGGACAGATGTGCTGCGAGAATTTCCCTTTCCAGATGTGCAAGGTCGGCGCTTAGAAATGCCTGAAAGTATTGTGTGGACGCGGCTGACTCGCCAATATCCAGCCCGCTACGTCAATGATGCACTTCGGATCTACTACACCAATGGAGCAGATCAGATCACGCGCGCACGTTGGGCAGAAAAAGACACGAGGGGATTTTTCCTCAGCAATCAAACTACGTTGAATTATGACTTAGATTATTTTTGGTATGCTCCGCGTACCTTCATCAAGGCGACTGCAAACTACAGTCGGGCTGGCTTACATTGTGGATATTCACTGCGTCAGCAGGTGAACTCTTTGACTTCAATCAGCGCGCGGCTACTTTGGCTAAGTTTACTTCCTTTAGGATTTGTGCTGTGGTTTCGAGACACGCGACAGTAGAGAAATGCTATGAATCGACGGAAAAGCAAGAATTGCCAGGACAAAATTCAAAGAATCAAAAGTTGTCAGCAAGGCTTTGTGTATCAGGAGGAGCAAAAACGGTTTTTCTATCCTATGAGGACTTGGATTCGTGGTATTCTCCTCATGGCTTTCATAGCAGAAACGAATACGCTCTCTTCACCGCTTAGCAATCCCTTACAGGCTCCATCCGAGCCATGGAATACTGCTTCCTTAACCATGAATCGGTCTAGTCGCTATGCTTCCTTAAAGACTTCGCTCGATCCTGCTTTTCATGACTCAGATCCGGGTGTGCCCAACGATGCTAAGCCTGATGGCGTGCCCTCGCACTACACCTGGTATGAGAGCGCAACTCAGCCCGGATTTGGCAATCATCCCCCGGCTGGTTGGCACGCGATCACGATGCTCGGACACGTCTATCCTGCACAAGGCTGGAAAACGTGGCAAGCTCCGAATACGCGCATTCAAATTAAAGGGGCAGAAACTTGGATTCTGAGCAAATCGACGAAGACCTGGAAACAGGTTCAGAAAACGGATCGGGTTGCTGGTGCAAGCTACGTGGCTGATTTTGCGGGTGATGCGAATCAGCCTGCTGATATTAGAGACGAATCAAGGAATGGGGGCGGTATTTCGGTTGCAGTCAACAATGGCTATTTGTTCCATTTTTGGGCAGAGCGTGCCACGATGAATCCGACAGATATTGCTGGTGTGTATGCGAAGTTTGAAGCGCGATTGGTCAAAGCTAATCCGAATGGTGTAGATGATCTCGATTCGGCTCGCTATATTGCGAGTGCGGGCGCAGATTATTGGCGCAATCATCATGTCCAGTGGGCAGCAGATTGGAGTAACAATGGTCAAGTTGCAGGCGGTCGATTTAAATGGGTGGCGCGGCACTGGAAGGTGTTTGCGATGACGACGATGCCTGCTGAGGAGATCAAGAAGAATCCGCCGCCGCTGAATTTTTAGCGATCTGAATACTCTAGTAGGTCACTACAATCAGTCCGATAGGGAGATGAGACGATAGGGAGCACTCTGAACTTGGGTTCTCCCATTTCGCGAAATGAATGCGGTTAAGTACTAGCTCTTGACCGCATTCATCTGTTGCTGATTCAAACAATACTTTCTTTTTCAAACAATACTTTGGTGATGAAGTTCTGAAGTCGGTAGTTTTGCTTCAGAACTTCATTGCTATCGAGAGCAAGAACTAATAGACCTGTTCCATTGGTGTATGAATGTAATCATCATGATCGTAGTAAGAATCATGAGCATCATTTTCAAGTACCGCGCCATTGATCACCATACCCAGAACATTTTGCGAAGATTGGTTTAGGAGTTCCTTCGCGGTCGTGGCATTCGCATGATCAACCACGCCTGGTCTTGCGACTAAAATCAGCCCATCGACAATTCTGCCGAGGGTCAAAGCTTCCGCTGCAACAATCAGAGGAGGAGCATCAACAATCACAAAGTCATACTGCTGCTCAAAGGTTTCAATCAAAGATGCCATCCGCTTAGAATCGAGCAAAGCTAGAGGATTCGGTGGAATCACACCACAGGTTAGAACGTCAAGATTTTGCATCACAGGTATGATTGCATCTCGGGCATTCGTCTGCTCTACAATCACATGGCTCAATCCACCGACATTCGTCAAATTCCAAATGTGGTGCTGAGACGGATGATGTAAATCTGCGTCGATCAACAGTGTGCGTCGTCCTAAGGTTGCCATTGTTGCTGCTAAGTTCGCTGCGATCGTAGATTTGCCTTCACGCGGGACAGAACTTGTGATCACAACGCTTTTGAGCTTTTCATCTAGGCTCAAAAACTTCAGATTTGCTTGCAGCATTCGATACGAGCCGCTCACCGCCGATCGCGGAGCATCTCGTACAGGGAGTTCAGGAATTGACCATTCCTGTTTCTTCGATCGCGCCATGAGTGGTCTACCAAAGTAAGGAATCGTTCCCAGCCAGGTATAGCCGAACAAGTCGCGTGCCTCTTTGAGCGTCTTGATCGATTTGTCTCGAAGTTCAAGCAAGGTAATGACTGCTAGCGACAGCAAGGTTCCGGCTGCTGCTCCAAGCAAGAGGAACATACTGGTCTTGGAACCAGATGCGCTATCAGGAATCGCAGCTCGCTCAACAATTCGCGCAGTCCCGACGTTTTGCTTCTCGGTTAATTGAACCTCTTGCAGTCGTTTCAGTAGGGTTTCATAGGTTGATTGTGCTGCGTCGAGCTGGCGTTGGAGTTCGCGCTGAGTCTGTTCTAGACGAGGAACTTGCATCATGCGATCGCGATAGATATCCCGAGTCTCTGTCAAGGAAGCTAACCGCGTCGAAGCTCCTAATTTTTGAACTTCAGCATTGACAAAATCCTTCATCAAGTCGCGACGCAATTCGTCAGGAACGAGATCGCGTGGCGTAACGGAGGCAGCATCGACCGTTTGAGAGATTCGCTCTTCGAGCAAGTTTTGTAAGGCAGCTTCTCGGTCTTGTAGATTGACGATCGCGGGATGTTTGCCTGTGTAGCGTGTGCGCTCTAGCTCTAGTTGAGTTTGCACTTGCTGAAGCTGAGCGGCAATTTGTTTGATGTTGTCATCTTGGCTGAGGAAACTAACTTCTAAAGCGCGATCGGCAGTCATATTGAGCGTGCTTGCAAGTTTGTCGTGCCGAGTCGTTGTTTCAGCAAGATCAGTGCTGGCATCTGCAATTTGTTTTTCTAGCGTGCTAATTGCCTCGTTGACCCGAGCTTCTTCAGCTTTCGCATCTGCAATTCCACTTTGCTCTTTGAATTGTCTGAGCGCAGTTTCGGTTTGTCGTACAGTTGCTTCTGTTTTGGGAAGTTGCTCAGCAATGAATTCTCTCGCAGCGGCAGCTTCAGAGCGATTCTCTAAAACATTGGCATTGAGGTATTGAGTCATGACTTGATTAAGAACCGCAGCAGCTTTGTCGGCTTCTTGATCCTCGTAGCTAATCTGCAGAACGTCCGCACCAGCAACATCTTTGACTTTAATTGCTTTTGCTAGAGCATCTGGATGCAGGGGCTTACCGGAGGCGTCCGTCAATTTGAGGGCTTCGATCGTTTGCTGCATCACTGGGCGAGAAACGACGTTCTGTGCTTCTGTCCTGACGGGATTGCTTTGCATGGTCAAGTTTGACACTCGTCCCGCCGCTTCGCCTCCAAGCCCAGTTAAAGCAGGGATTTTGTTGGGTTTGAGGACGATTTTCCCAGTCGCGACATACGTTGGCTTCTGCGACGAGGATGCAAATCCAGCCACGATCAAACTCAGCGTAATAATCGCAGCAGTAGGCTTCCAACGTCGTTTTGCAATTAACCAATAATTCTGAAAATCAAGCTTCTCTAGGTTGTCTAGAGACACCGTGCCAGAGTCGGCATTGTTCTTCGCTCTCATTGTTTGGATCGAATTAGTTTGAACAACTTGAAACCATTCTAGAAATAGTCCTAGTGGTATCTACAACCCTGTTAGCTCGATCATTTCCTGCATGATTCTAGAATCGTCTTTGCAGTATTGATCTTTTTCTGATACTTGATGCAACTTTACTCTACATCAACTCAGTTCACAATTTGAAAAACTCACATACTTAAAGTGTCCTGCAACAATTGATATTAGTGTTGCTTTTTTTACCCGATTTTTGATCAAAATCGGGATTGTTTAAGGAATGAGTTGCATTTCTATCTGTGCCAGTCTACTGAAATTTACGTGTACGATCGCGCAACTGGAACTCGCTCCCGCGATCGCGCTTTCCATCTCCACAGCATATCTTCATAAACTCGGCTGACAATGGCTTGTGCGGCATAAGGTTGAGCCGCACTGACACAGGCTTCTACAGGAAAATCGTCGGGATTGAATAAAACTTGATCGAGAGCCTTCGCGATCGTGATTGCTGCTCGATCTTGACAAACGACTCCACTCTTTGAGTTGAGCAGTCTGGGAGTATCTCCGCAGTCAGTCGTTACAATCGGTGTTCCGCACCCTAACGCTTCTAGGACTGAAACAGGCAGTCCTTCAAATCGACTGCTCAGGACAAAGACGCTGGCAGCTTGATAAAGTCTGAGCATTTCGGTCTGAGTTTGTGCGCCGAGCATGGTTGCTGGAACGCCTAATCGCGCAATTTCAGCCCGAACTTCCGGCGCTAATTCTCCATCTCCGGCGAGCAGTAAATGAGCATTGGGATGGGATAAAGCGGCGATCGCTTGAACGAGCAGAACGGGGTCTTTTTGGGGTTGCAGTCGCCCGGCAAAGAGAATGAACTGCGTTTCTTCAGGCAAGTTCATCGTTTGGGCAAGGACTCGACGATGTGCGCTGCGATCTGGGGCAGGCTGAAAGACTCCATCATCGTAGGAGTTGTTAATGTAGGTAATGCGATCGCTCAAATTTGGATAGCGATCCTGATACAGTTCAAGCGATCCGGTATGACAAGACAGCACTTGGTCAAACTGCTGAATCAAATAGCGTTCTAAGGCGTGATTCAGGGCTGGAATTTTCTGTTTTGCTGCTTGCTGCTTGAGATCATTATGGACAAACAGCGTTTTTTCACCTTGCCACTGTTTAGATGCGATCGTCGGTTCTAAACGATGAAAGTGCATGAAGTCTGATTCGAAACAGGTGCGCAGTAGCGCGGCGGTATATCGAACCGTGACCGGAATGCGTTTGCGGTGATTGTTGTCTTGTAGGGTGAGAATGGGCATGAACTGGAGAGTTCTGCCTGCATAGTTCGCTTCTCGCCAAGTGAATAAAGGTTCGGTGGGATCGTCCGTGGTTCCGACAAAGCGGATCTCGAAGCTATCGGGAGCATATTTGAGGAACGATCGAATGATAGTTTGGATACCGCCGATGCTACTTCGCCAAGGGTTGAATTGATAAAAGATGGTGAGAACTGGTTTTTGCATAGAAGGGGTGAGCAGAGAAGGACAAAACGAGCATGGGTGAGCTAGTAAGCTCCTTCTCGACCCAACACAACTTTCAGCGTTTTCAGAATGATCAGCAGGTCATACCCCACATTCCACCGTTCTTGGTACCTCAAATCCAAGTCTACAACCTGCTCAAAATCTTTAATCTTAGAGCGACCGCTCACCTGCCACTCTCCAGTTAATCCAGGTTTGACTTCTAAGCGTCGCCAATGCCGATTGTTGTAATGAGCGACTTCATCTAACGTGGGGGGGCGAGTTCCAACTAAGCTCATCTCTCCCATCAGCACATTCCAAAGCTGTGGCAGCTCATCTAAGCTCGTTCGGCGCAAAAAACGTCCTACTTTTGTAATTCTGGGATCGTTTTCGTTTTTGAAGAGGAGATTACTTCCTTCGTTTTTAATCTGGTGTTTTAGGACTTCGGCATTGTCCACCATGGATCGAAACTTGCGGATCTCGAAGGTTCGCCCGCCCAATCCACAACGCGTTTGCTTGTAAAAGATTGTGCCAGGACTATCGAGCTTGATCGCGATCGCAATCGGAACAAAGAGGATGGATAGCATCAGTAGCCCAACTAAGCTTCCTAGGACATCAATACTCCGCTTCAGCCCGGATTGTGTGGAGGGATGAAACGTGATGGAGCGGGGGAGCGTTAAGTCGGGAGACAACTGAATAGACTGTAATTCAGACGCTTCGGGGAAGTTCATTTCTGCTTTTCCTTTTTCAATGGTGCAGTAGTTCGCAGGTGATGCAGGAATGGCAATTAGCTGCGCCCATACTGAGGAGCACAATATCTACGCTGTAAGCTGAGAGGATGAGGCTTGTGAGGGGTTTAAAGCAAGATTTAAACGGGTTCTGACAAAGCTTGATCCTTGAGATAAGCAGGTTGGACAGAGATCGCCATGTGCTTCATCTTCGGTGTAGACAACTACCCTGGCGAGGATAGGTTGAAAAAGGTTAGAGCAGATCACACAGGTCTGCCGAGTCGGACGGGAACACACGTGTTCGATTTGCAATTGCATATAGGATGACAAGTCAATCAAGAGAGTATTTTGGACATTCTTCTGAGGGTTCCAATCCAGATCCTCAGTAATTTAGCTGAGTGAATTGCTGGTTTATGAAGCCGAAAAGGGCGACATCAGGTTGAATGCAAGTTTTTGCAAATTTGTCTAGTGGAATAACACTGAAAATCTGCAGCACCCTTAATTTCTATCATGTATATCTATTGAGAGCAATAGCTGTTGCTGGGAATGTGCGATTACATAGGATCTTTTTACATTCAAGTCAGTTTCGTGAAGTTGAACACACAGAGAACTGCGATCGACAGTAGTTCGAGTATCGATCGCAGTTGTATGAAAGCTAAAAAAATGAGGAGCAGTGGGACAGATCAGCAGTGATCTACCCATCAGATTTATCGCTTGAAGACGACTAGGGAGATCAACATCTATCACCCCGAGGGATCGCGCTGATTACAGCGCGATCGCGCTCGGATGCATCACCGGAATGTCCTCTGCTTTTGCCATTTGCCGAGCATGTTGTGAGATTGTGAGCACTGTAAAATTATCAGTTAAGACCCGAATAATTTTGCTCATCATTGCTACTTTCTTATAGCTCGGCAGATTCATTGCTGGAAAGAAAGCGAGTTCCGGCAAATCATCACAGCCCATGAAATCTAAAGGATGCAGCAAGATGGAAGGCTGGACTCGAAACAATTTACAAAGCGCGATCGCGCATCGGAAATACAACATTGCCAGCATCGGAGAAAACACGCCCAGATACAGAATATAGCTAGCATGAATTGGAACCTTAAACACAGGCATTGTCGTGACTGGAAGCTCGACTAAACTGCCCGCATCCATTCTCAAGCGATACGGCTTGAGCGGGCGCAATCCATCTTGAAATTTCCCAAACAGTTGCTTGCGCTTTTCGAGTTCTTCTTTACTGAGCTTACTGGTCATAAAATAGTAAGCTCGTGCCAACGGCCCTAAGAAGGTTGGAAACGTTGAAGCATCACAGAGATATCCTCGTCTCGCGAGCACTTGCAGCACAGTTCGAGACAAGCTAAAGCCAGGACCTCGAAAACAGATAGGACGCTGTCCGGTCGCCTGCTCGATGTGCCGTTCTGCGATCGCGAGTTCTGTATTAATCTGCTCTTCGGTGTACAGATGCAACCAAGGTTCATGCAGAAACGAATGGTTTCCAACTTCATGACCGTGATCGGCGATCGCTTTTAATGCTGCTGTGTTTTTTTCTAGCGCAGCATCCTGTCCAACAATGAAGAACGTAATTTTCAGATCCCGCTGATCCAAAAACTCCAGTACTCGCGGGATCAGAAGATTTAAATAGGATGGAAAAGACTCCCAGCCCTCATCTCCGTGAGTTTTCATGTAAGACCATTGATTATCCAGATCAAGCGATAAGCTCGCGATCGGTTTTCTACGCTGTTTCATAGGGTTCACACTAATTCAAGTTCGCTGCAAGTTGACGCATTTTCGAGGTTGTGCGCCAGTAGATGTCCTCCATGAGTAAATGGGCGAATTCTCCATTGCGCCCAATACTGTAGAGTCCTGAAATCCCTGTGGAGTGGGCGAGTCGCTGACGATGCTCCTCATACTGGCTCAAGAAAACTGGATAAGCGATCGGAGTTTTCAACACCCGACAGCCAAAATATCGCTGCCGCGCATCTGGAATGATTTCACGCAAATGTTCGATACAGCGCTCTCCCAATTCTTCGTCTGACATCTGCCAAATCTCATCGCCGATTTCACAGCCGATATCTGCGGTGATCAGTGTTTTTCCTTCAGGAGCGAGCCACGGCATGGATAAAGGTGTCTCGGTTAAGCGAAAGAAGAAATAGTCGCGTTCTGGAGTCCAAACGACTGTATCAGAGAGCAAGCCACGACCATGCAAGCGCAAATTCACAAAAACCATCGGACGGTACTTGAAGCTCGATAGAGGCTTGACCGCATCCGAGCCTTGAACCAGTTTGGCTAAAATATGACAAGGTGCCGTACTAATCACAGCAGAAGCAGGCTGCTCTATCCCTTTGACTCGAACTCCGACTGCTTGCTCATTCTCAACGAGAATTGCTTCTACTGGAGACTCAAGCTGAATGCAATCTTGAAGATCTTCGGCTAGCTTTTGACACAATAAGCCGAGTCCACCTTTAGGATAAACGTGCCAAACATGCGGATTTTCAGGCATGTCATGGCTGTATCCATTGGTGACAGCGCGCTGAGTGAAGCGAGCCATCAGCTTATGGACGATGCTCTGAGCAATTCCGGCTTGCAGCTTATCGCCAACAGACGTTGCTAAATCTTCAGCCGCAGCGCCTGACCAAGCTTCAGTTAATGGAATCGCGACTTCATTGGCTAAAGTTTGACCATACTCAGCACGATACCATTCGGCTGCATTTTTCGGCTGATGCCGCTTCAATTTGCTGGCGATCCCGCTGGCAACATAGCGAGGATTTTGCAGTAAACCAAATGGATATGTGTAGTTACGACCTTTGAGGTAGACAGTTTCGCCATAGTAGCGCACGTTTCGGCACAGCGCACCTACGCCGATCGCGGCAGCGAGTCGATTGGTGACAAAATGTGCGCCAAAGTCATAAGTAAAACCATCGGGATCGTGAAAGCTGCCTGCTAGTCCAGCAATCTGCTTGCCTGCCTCATAGAGTTTCACAGGAATGTTGTGTTGTCGAAGTGCCCAAGCGGCAGTCAAACCAGCTAGCCCACCGCCGACGATCACGACAGGTTTAATTTCAGTGTTCATAAGGTTCAGGGAGGAATTAAATCAGCTTATCAAGGCTTTCTCAACACGGCTCTCAGCAAAGCTCCATGACCCATCCGTTGATGAATCATGTCGAAAATCGTAAACACACCGAGCGAGAGGGTAGATTGCAAGCTGAATTGATTGATGAGCCATTTGGGTGCGTTCCAATCGACGAGCGCATTCCGAATCGAATAGACCCAATTGACTGGCGACACGATCGTGGTCATCTGAGCGACTTCGAGATCAACTTTCTGCGCCAGCATTCTTAAATTGGTTGAATTAAACAAATTCCAGTGTCGCGGAAAATGATAGCCGCCCCAGTGGCGGGCTTTTGAGAGTTTGAAATCCAATGTATCGGTGTTGTCGGTCACAATGACAATTCGACCGCCCGGCTTGAGGAGCGATCGCACAGCAGCGAGCACTTCAGCGGGATGATCGACATGCTCGATCGTGGCGATCATGAAAGCTAAATCATAGCTATTTTTGGGCAAGTCTAAGTCCTGAACCATGCCTGAATGAATCTCCAGTCCTTCATTCATTCCTGCTTTGACTGCGAGATCGCTCGGTTCAATTCCTTCAAGCCTCCAAGTGGGCTGTCCAAAATCACGCAGTAAGCGTAGATGAAAGCCATCCCCACAGCCGACATCAATGATTCGAGCATCTTTGCCTAGTCCTTTGCAAGCTGACAGCAATCGCTTTGCTTCTAATCGCTGCCGCACCCGGTAGACAAAGCCAAATCGCTCAGCCGAGAATTCATACGCATGATAGTCACGCGGGTAAATGCGATCGAGTTCGCTGATGTCAGGGCGCGGATTGAGATAGACCAATCCACAGCCACGACACTGCACAGCTAGAAACGTATCGGGGCTAGTACGATACTCGAAATCTTCTCCAACTGCTACAGCACTTGCATCATCGACATCGCAAATACAGCACTTCACCCGTGTCATCGCGAGGGGAGCAGTTCCATCAGCACGGCAGGGCGCGCCATAAGGTTGAGGAAAGGTATCAGATAAATCTTTCATGATCTATAAGAGAGCTATTGAACTGAAGAAAGGAGCGCTTGCGGGGCTTCTCAATGATCGATCGTGGCTATCATCTTGCACGCAATTTTATGAGAATTGACGACCTGTAAGCTTGAGGTGAAACGACCGACTTAGGAAGCCGAAGATTTGAAATGCAGACCTGAGCGTTTTGCAATGAGCAATTTCTGAATTCGTCGATTAAACAAAGCGAACCAAGCCATTAGTAGACCTCCAGCGCCAAAGCTCAGAACAATGCCAATCCGTTCTTGAGGCAGGGTTTCTAGCTGCACCGCGATCGTATGTTGACCCGGCGGAACCTTAATTTGTAGCAGTCCCTCTGGAGAGGGCTGTATTGGGAGAGAAAGAGAGTTAGTTTTAGCGATCCAAGCTGGATAGTAGAACTGTCTCAGCGTCAACCATTGTTCAGTTTCTAAACTGGTTTGTAAAGTTAGAAACCTGGGTTTCCAGATCGAAGCATTGACTCGATCTTGTGCTTCGATCGTCACCGCAGAGCCAAATTTCTCATCAATTAGTTTTCGCAGATTATCTGTTGTATAAAGCGATGCAGGAACCCATTTTGGGCGATGTAAGACGGCATCTCGCTGAATCTCAAGCTCTGATTTTAGATTGAGAATAGGATAGAGCGATCGTTTCATGACTACGCTGCTAGAAAAGAGCAATACGATCGTTAACAACAGACTGATTGTGGCGAGTTTAGAACTGACAAGGCGCGTCCAGTATAGAACAAATGTTGTTGCGATCGTACACAAAGTCACAATCACAATGAGCAGTACTTTGTTTGCTGCAGTCCAAGTGAAGAACATTTCTCGTACAGGCAGCAAACTTAGAAATGCTAATCCTGCGCCAATTCCAAGAAGGAGCACCGCACTTAAAATTGTTTTGAGGTTCAGTCGAGCAGGCTGAACAGAGGTCGCTGCCAATCCAACTAAAGCCGTTGTCGCAAGCGTCAAAATTGTATTAAATCGCCAAGGGGCTTCGATGATCTGTAGCGGTGGGATTAATTGCCAGACCCAGTTACTTTGAGGGAGGCACATCCAGCATGAAACCAGCGCGATCGCGATCCAAAACAAGCTAGAATGCCGTGTCGAATTCAGCCGATTTGCGATGAAGAATGTCGTCGCTGCCAGCACAAGCATCAGAACACTTGAGATTCCTAGAAATGAAATCACGCCCTGGAAATTCTGCCGAATGCTCTCTGCAAATAAGAAGTTTGTTGTGTAGTCGTAAAACTCGTACTGAGTCGGATCAGCCTTAAGGATAATGAAATCTTTGGTTGTCATCGCTGGAAACCAGTAGATTGCAGCTAATCCGACTGCCAAGATAAAGGCGATGCTGAAAGCGATCGCAATTTTGACTCGCTGCTTTCCGTACCAAAGCAGATAAAGAAATGGGACAGGTGAGAAAATCAGAAAAGTGGGCAAATGCGTCATGATCAAGAGCGCTTGCGCGATCGTGAATCCAATCGCTGCTTTTTTCTGACCCTGAGCCAATTTATGCGTGAAATATAGAATCAACGGTAGCCAGACAAAGCTCCAAAATTCTGCATAAGCAAATCGAACATACAGATCGACTGCTAAATGATAAGGTGCAATCACATAAAAAATTGCTGCAATGAACGCGGCTCTAGCTGGAACCAAACACTGCAACCACAGATAAGCCGTGATCCCCGATGCAGCGAGTCCCAGTAATGCGCCAAAGCTCAACTGATGCCACCCTAGCGGATCAGCCATCCAGACCAATGGACGCAGTAAGCTTGTGAAATAGTAGGGCACTGGGCTATAAAAGAAAAAAGTTGGACTGCCTAATCCTCCATTCAAATTGAGCAACCAACGGGGATATAGTTCTCCAGACCAGAATTGATCCGAAAACTGTTTTGCCCAACGCAGATGAAATGCAGGTAAGTCATGGGCATCGTACACGCCGTAAAACAGCATCGGCAGCATGACTAAAAGCGCGATCGCGACGATCGCCAAGCGATGGATTTGAGTCATCGATTGAGATTGCTTTGCAAGCACAGGCGTTGTTTTCATTGCAACTTTCGGTGTGAGGATTAGGCTCGAACGGCATCGATTGCGAACTGTCGAGAGCGGGTGAGCAATTCCACGGCAGATTTTTCAGCTAGCAGCACTGTCTCATTCACATTCAAGGTTCCATTCGGAATATGAGCAGAGTTAATGATGTGTACGCCTGGAACAGAAGTATGCATCGGCGGTAACTTTTCCGAATAGTTCAAGGTTGAAATCGCAAAGACCTGCCGCACACGCGAGACTCGGAAAGCTACCACATCATTGCGATCGAACTTTGGATACATCAAGACCAGCGTTTGAATAAACTCTTCTTGAATCTCTTCATCTGTTAATCCAAATGCGGGATCATTGCTAGAGACATACTTCGGTAAGTAAACGAGCGATCGCTGATCAAATTCTGAGCGATCGACAAGAGCGGACATTTCAATGACGCCTGTAAACGGAACCCAGGTATCTGTAATATTCGTGACGTAGTAAGATGCTAAGGGCTTTTTCAGCAACAGGGACGCACAGATAATGCCTTGATACTCAACGTTTCTGAGTAAGTCGTATTCCATCGCAGAAAGCCCTTTGCAGACTTGAGCCGCGATCGGAGATGCCATCGTCAGCACCACTTCATCGAAGTGTTCTGTCTGTCCGTTGGTAAATTCAAGTTGGACTTGTCCTTGCTTGCGAATCACTTGGCTCACTCGATGTCCAACTTTCAGCTCAACATTGTGTTCTGAAAGCACTTCAACGAATCGAGAGAGCAATCGTGCATATCCGCCTGGCAGATAGCCGAACATTTCTTTTTTCAAGCCTGTTCGTCGCGCGGCATACATGCGAGCAATGATCGCCCAAATGAATGAAGCAGAAGCAATGTGATAATTTTCACCGAGCTTCGATCGCAGAAGCGGCAACCAAATTTTTTCAAATGTGCGATCGCCCGATAGTTTTCTCAACCAAGTTGCGACGGGAATCTTTTCTAGTTTTTTCCAGTTTTTGACCTTTGAGGCATACCAGATCGTGAAGCCTAATCGCAACTTATCGATGAATCGTAATGCTGGAAAGCTCAGAAATTCCAGCGTATTCGACATCGAATAGAGCTTGCCATCGGTGAAGAATCCTGTTTTGGTTTCGACCCATTGCATGTCTTGTTCTAAGCCTAGCTCTGTCAGTAGCGATCGAACATGAGTATCCGAGAGCAATGTGACATGATAGTGCCGATCCCAAAGGATGTTGCCTAATCGCCAAGCACTTGCCAGCCCACCAAATTGATGAGCACTTTCGTATAAAGTAACTTGCTTACCTTGCTGAGCGAGACGGAGTGCGAGGGTCATGCCGAGGATGCCACCGCCTACGATCGCCCATCGTTGTGATGAAACTGACATGAGTATCTTGGGTAGGTGAATGAATGTGGGGAGTGGGGAGTGGGGAGAACTAAGGTGTCAATTCTTCAACGACCCCTTCGCGAATTGCATACTGAAGTCCACAGGTCGGACAATCAATATCTGCGTGAAACGTCTTAAGATCGGCTGGGAAGCGCGTCAATAGCTGACCGCATCGGCACACAGCGCCTACTGAGCGAGCAGGATGTCCGATCGCTAAATGGAAATCTGGAACGGATTTTGTGACTAGCGATCCCATACCAACCATTGCGAACCGTCCGATCGACAAATCATTTCCGATCGTGCAATTTGCTCCGATCGTGGCTCCTGCTTTCACAAGGGTTGGTAAAGTATGCTCATCTGGATCAGAGGGACGCAGGTGTTTGAGATCAGAGGTCGTCGCTCTGGGAAAACGGTCATTGGTGAACACCGTTCCTGCACTAATCATCACTCCATCTTCGATCGTGACTGCATTGCAGATATACACAAAGGCATTGATCTTGACGCGATCGCCAATCTTCACACCATAAGCAATATAGGTTTTTTCACCAATGATGCATTCTTCGCCAATCTCAGTGTCAAAGCGAATATGAACATTGTCCCAGACTGAACTCCGCGCTCCGATCGAAACATTCGCTTCCACGATCGCCGTTGGATGAATACGCACAGAAGGGCTACTAGAATTGATTTGCAGATTCATAGACTCGTTCTAGATTTTTAAACTAAATCCACGCACAGTAGGCTCGATAGTCTCGGTTAAACTTTGTTCAACCCGCAGGTTTGAAATTCACTCTCTTTGCGGGTTGAACAGCCAAACCCCAACCCTTACGATGCGCTAGCAAACGCTTTATCGCCATTGGTCGGCGCAGTCGCGAAGCCTAGCACCTTCAGCGAGTCGTAAGATACACCTGTCCACTGAGTTTGATTCATCGACTTGTAAGCCGCTTCGATCACTTCTACAGACGCAATACTGTCTTGCGGAGTGATCAACAAAGCTTCTTGTCCCAAAATCGCTTTCGAGAAGTTCTCGATTTGGCTCGTAAATGCTTGAACCTTGTCGTATCCGTTGCCAAACTTGATCCACTCAGGACTAGAAGATTGACGATACTTCGACTCTTTCCAACCGATCGAAATCGTTCCTTGAGAACCGTAGATCCGAATGTAGCTATCCAACTCTTTGTTGATACTCCAGGACAGATCCACGTTACCCACAACGCCGCTCGCACTCTTCGCAAAGATTCTCACGGTATCTTCTACATCCAAGCTCTGAATGCGTTTTCCTTCGATCACCTGGACTTCAGCTAGAGCGCCCAAGAAGTAGCGCATAATATCGATCGAGTGGGTTCCGTTATCAATTAACACGCCCCCGCCACTAATCGCAGGCTTCGAGTTCCAACGCGAGGACATATCCACCCGCGAAGTAAACGCATTCTCAAACAAAACAATCTCGCCTAAAACGCCCGACATGACTAAGCTCTTTGCCCGGATCACATCTTCGACATAGCGGAACTTCGATGCCATCGTCAAAATTACGCCGTTGCGCGCCGCAGTATCGACCATCTCGATCGCACTGTTCACATCAACACTCAGCGGCTTCTCACACAGCACATGAATCTTGCGATCTAAGAAGTAGACGGAAATATCCCGGTGCGTCACAGGAGGTGTACAGATAATCACTGCATCGAGTTCCAAGCTTTCCGCCATCGTCTGATAGCTATCAAAGCTCTGGCAGTTCAATCGTTCTGCAAGTGCCTGTGCTGCCTCGGGTCGAACATCAACAACGGCGACGAGTTGCGCGATCGTAGATTTTTCAAACGCCTGTGCATAAGCCTGTGCAATTCCACCTGCTCCAATCAATCCAAACTTCAGCTTCTCAGTCATGACATTTCCTCTTCACAGCTACTGATGTGTATTGATCCGTGGCAAATTTGATTCACCACGGTTCCAATGGCTCTACCGCGTACTTTTCTCGGATGATCTAAGCTAACGACTCATGAATTGCATTCGCAATGTAGTCAATATGCTCGTCGGTATAAGCCTCATTCCAGGGCAGTACTAGTACTGCTTCTAAGCCTGCAAATGTTCCCGGAAACTTCTCAGGGCTATAATCCACCGCCTCAGGACGTGCCAAAGTAAACGGAAAGCGCGAATTCCCAAACGTCCGCTGTTGCTCAAAAATCATGCACTGAAACGCAGGTTTCTGAATGTATCGAGGAGCTGAGAAAATTCCACGCTCTTTGAGTTTCTTCGCTAAACCGACTGCACCATCTGGCACGACCTTGCTATCGACCCGCAAGCAGTACTTCCAGAACACATGCGTATTGCGCTCATCGCAGTAGGGTGTTTCAATTCCTGCCAAGCCTTGCAGCTTTTGTGTCATCTTCTTCGCTGCAATTCGCCGATGTTCCACACAGCCCCAAAGCTTCGACAACTGTGCGACTGCAACTGCGCCTTGAAGTTCACACATCCGCCCATTCAAGGCAATGAAATAGTGATCAGGATTCGGATCGCCATAGCCAAATGCTTTATTGATAAACAAGAACATTCGACGTGCTAGAGCATCATCGTTCGTGGTGACAATTCCACCTTCACCTGTCGTGATGTGCTTACCTTGCTGCAAACTAAAGCAACCAATCTTACCAATGGTTCCTACAGGCTTGTCAGCATGAGTGGCGAGAAAAGCTTGGGCACAATCTTCGATCACAGGAATGCCACGAGACTCTGCTAATTCCATGATCGCAGTCATGTCACAAGGATTCCCAAACAAGTGCGTCACAATAATTGCTTTCGTGCGATCGCTGATGCATTTCTCGATCGTTTCAGCCGTGACGTTCCAAGTTTGCGGATCAACATCTGCAAAGACCGGAATCGCACCTTGATACAGAATGGGGGTCAAAGCACCCATATCCGTGATTGAAGTCGTGATAATCTCATCACCTGGCTCTGGATCAATTGCTGCGATCGCAGTATGGACTGCGCCTGAACCGGAAGAGCAGGCATAAGCATACTTCACGCCTAGCATCTCTGCAAACCGCTTTTCTAGCGTTTTAACAAAGGTTCCTTTCGTACTTGTCAATGTTCCGCTGCGAATTGCTTCCGACACCAATGCAATTTCTTCTTCGCCTAATGTCCGACCGCTCGCTTCTTGGTCAGAGGGTAGGACTAAACGAGTTTGTTGTTTCGGTGCTTGTACCATGTGTTTTTCTCCTGTACTGCAAGCAATTCCACGGACTCAGCACAAAGCTGAGAAGGCTTTCTACACAAGCCTTGGAACTGCAAATATTTTCAAAACTCTACTGTTCGGAATTGCGCTTATAAATCGCGGTATTGAGATAGAAAAGCTCTTCAAAATAGCTCTTATTCTGTACCGATACAATGCCTAAACTAAAAAGCTGAATTGCCAGCATTAACGTCGTTCCACCAATAAAAAAGGTGTGTGGAGCATGGGTGAATGCTAATGCCACTGCTTCCGTCGCATCTGGGAAACGAGTCTGTTGCGCTAAGCGCTGATATTGCGTGAAGCAATGAATCAGTACCCAAGCATTGGCATAAAGCGACATCAGAAAAAAGAGCAAGCTTGGGGCGATAAAAAATATCACAGGGCGCAGTAGAAAGCCTGAGAAAAAGATTTCCCACGTATGCCGAAGCAACTTAGCACTCGAACTCAGGCTCGATTTGCGCTGCTGCTGTTTTGGCTGGCTTTTCTGCGTTCTCCAATTCAAATGAGCGGGAATCTCTTCTACTTTTGTTCCAAGTAAAAAGGCTTTGTGAATCAATTCAGGATTGATTTCCATGCCATTTGAGCGCAGATTCAGCGATCGCAGAAATTCCGCATCATAAACCCGAACCATTCCAGTCAACGTCGATAAGTTGCGCTTCGCTGCGATCGATAAAAATCGATTTGCCCACACACTTAACTCACGCCGTAACCAAGGGACATTTGAAACTCGTCCTCCACTCATATAAGGTGAAGCAACGACAACACCAGCTTGAGTGTCCTGAATCTTTTTCAGCAGCAAGCCGATATGCTCAGGACAATAGCTCAGATCCAGATCAACGACGACGACATAGTCCCCTTTTGCGCCGCTAAACCCGGTCTTTAATGCTTGTCCGAGTCCTCGATTGACGCGATGATGAAGCACTCGGACATTTGAGTGGGTGCGGGCAAATTCTTGAGCTAACCGACCCGTTTCATCGCGACTGCCATCATTCACAATCACAATTTCCCAGTCATACTCCGACTCTAGCGATCGCATGTAGTCGCAGAGAAAAGACAGGTTATCTTGCAGAATCAGTGCTTCATTAAATGCGGGAGCAATCAATGAAACGAGTGGCTTTTGATCGGATGAAGGCACAATCGAATATGGGCTGTGCCGAGTCGATCGCACAGGTGAAAATTGTTCTTGCATTGGAACACACCTATAGACAAATGATTGATGCAGACTAGATGCAGTCTGATCTCATCAGCTAAAAACTTTTAAAAGCATTCAGGTGCTAGAAAAGCAATATCGCTTAAATCTTCTACCCGCGTAGGCAATCTTTTTCTCGAAACCTAACCGAAACGTCCTCAATTCTCAGTGCCTAGCTTTTCTAGTCTCTCTACCTAACTTCTCTCTTCTGCCGTTTTCAATACGAGCAGTACAGATTCACACAGATTCACATTTTCTTAACACGATATCTTAATTGAATGATTTCATCTCAACCGTGCCACACCGAGCCATCTATATAAGTAAACGTATTCAATCAGTAAAGTCAAGCACGCATTTTGCGCTTGAACGGATGCACTGGCTACAAGGGATAACTAACTATCCGGATAACCTAAAGTTCCGTAGAATAAAGGTAGCCCCTCTATTTTTTTGGAGCTAGACACATACACAGAGAGGCTCGTATCAAAACTCTCGTCAAAGCTAGAGCGATCGCAGTAAGTTTAGCGCTTATCCTGCTTAGATGCAGAGTATATTTACTTCTAGTTAGCCTCTGTACAAGAAGCGAGTTAAAGCTTAAACATCACATTGATACTTACCTTGCGAAAAACCACCTCTCTACTGAACTCCGTTATGCGCTCGATCACTCAGACGAAATTAAAGATTTAAGAAAGTAATCAATATTTCCTTACTCGATTAGAACTCATCATCATTGATGAGAAGTCCTTTCAAGGGGAAAATTCGTCTCAATTTTTGGATTGGGCATTCTAGGTTCAACCTCTGAAAAGATATTTGAAAGATTATAAAAAAGCTGTTTCACTTCGATCTGTCTCGCTTTAGGTATTTAACCAGGACTGATGCACGTCTGTGCTATACGAACTGAGCGCTAGTTTTTTGTTTTTGAATCCTTTTAGTGAACTCACTCTGACTTGCAATCTAGAGATGGTTAGCATTCAACGACGATTTTCAAACTATTTTCAGAGAAATCGCTCTATTGTGTCTTGGATTTGACATGTCGTTATCGCCACTTGCCCAATATTGTATTCGGAAACTCTTACGCCAAAGTACCGATAATCTCGCGCAGCTATTCATGCCCAATTCTAGAGCGGCGGGTCTCAGCGAAATGAGCCTGGATAAAATCCTGTCGAACTGGTCATGTCAGCTAAACTCCGAAGGCTCAGAGACGGTAGAACTTGAACTGCTGCTGAAACTCTATCAGCAATTCGAGAAAGCACCTGCTCACTCAGCGAATCTCATTGAAATTAAGCGCCGAATTTTGCAAATTTTGGGCTTTCAAACCTCGCCTATCCTGCCGACCGAGTTTCCTACGATCATCAAACTTGGCTCGACCCAGCAATTTTCTTTCTTCTACAAGGGGCGAATTCAAACCGGGATGCGCTACCAAAACGAGCTATTTGGTGCTGTCAAGACATTTTCTTTAACACATCGATTGCAAGCGTATCAGAACGCTTGGGCACTGTCAGTCGCCAAAGTTCCGATCGTGCTGACATTCAGTACATCAGAACTGGTCATCTGGATCAATTTACAGTCTCCAACATATGCGGTGTTAGTCCATCAAAATCCAGCTGTGTTCAGTACCGTTTTAACGCTCAATTCCGCTTTACATAAGCGGAAATTCGCGCGCGAGTAACTCTCCTTTAAGCCACAATCCGCACCTAGCAATCCTGAATCGTGAACTCTCTAGCATACAGAAGGTCAAAGTAAACTCTTACAACAATCCCCGATACCGAATGAAGAGCAAAACCACTGCCCAAGACCCTAGCGCAACTTTAATCGCGACTAGAACATTCAGCAATGGCAAAACTCCACCACTGATCAAAGCTCCCGGTTCTCCATGCGGCAACTCATAGCCAGCTAGCGTGATCACTGCCAACACAATGAACACCAAAACCGAAATCTTCTCCCACATCGCAGCTTTCCACTTGTGATACACTGCTTCCAACCATTCTGGCGAAGAAGTAATCGCAATCAGCCCGATCGCTGTTCCACCCGCAACCCCGGCAGCAAATCCGCCCCCAGGACTCAGATGCCCTCGGATTCCCAATTCAATACTGACCAATGCACAGATGGTCGCTCCTAATCTTGCCAACACAATGGAAGCTTGATCCGTAAAATGGTGCACTTTACTGGGCGGCTCATTCGATAAGAGATACTTCGCCCCGAGAATTGAGATCGTAAACACAATCACTTCAAAAATCGTGTCGTAAAGCCGATTTCTAAAAATAATTCCCGAGACTGCATTAATCACACCACTTTCTTTCACCACCGTCTCTGCGATCGAAAACGGCAATTCTGGCGCAGGATTCGGCATAAAAAGAAATTTCACATACAGCGCTAATCCGGCTGCAAGGTAGAGCCATTTCATGATTTCTCTCCTTTGTAAGTCAGTTGAGCGAGAGGAAATGCTAGTTCGTTTTGTAAAATTTCATAGAGGCGTGGGATGCGCACTACTGTGTTATAGTTCTCCGAATCGCGCACACAAGTTGCATGAATTTCTTTCGTCATCAATGCTTGATCTAAATCTTGGCGATCGCGAAAGGGTACTAATTCCACTCGCATATAGTGCTTGTTCATGATCGATCGCACATTCTCAATCATTGGTTCCAAATTCTCTTCTGTAAGAATTCCTAGCCGCATGACGAATGACGATCGTACTGCTACTGCGTATAGCATCGTTGCCAGTAAGCTGCCCATCAATGCTTCTGTCAAGCCAACATCTCCCGCTCCTAACACGGCATATAACAAGGCAGCGATAGCCCCTAAAATGCCGCGAATGATCAGTGCATGATAGGGATTTGTTTGAAACACTAACATAGCTGCCACAATTGGCAAGAGCACGGCAATGATATTTACCTCAGTCATAATCCGGTTCCTCACTACTCGAACAGTGAGCCAGCACATAGCCCAACATGGTGTTCCAAATCATCAGACAAAAGAGCGCAAGCAGTAACAATGCCCATCGGTTCGGAATCCTCAGAAACAATCCGAAGATAATCGTCATCGAACCGAGCGTGTCAGCAACGGACAAACTGTGAAGTTTGTAAAGTACCGATCGCTGAGTCGGTAAGGCTAATGTCCCCCAAAACCAGAGAACAATGCCCGCTCCAATCAAAATATCACTGAGAATATTGATCATCCGTCATTCATCCTCTTGAGAATATGTGCGAGCAGCATCATGCCAGCGTTACCCACACTCAAAATGATCACAGCAACAACGCCAATCATCCAATCGTCTCGAAAGACCGCGATCGTTAAAGCAATAATGGCGGTCTTGGATGAGACGCTGGCAAATGCAAGCATCGTTTGCCAAATATCTTCATTCTTCCAAGCTTCGTAGAGCGGAATTAACAATGCAATCAGCATTGCAATCAGCAGGATATTCATGAAGCATCCCTCCGCACTTCATGCACTTCATACCAACCTCTATCATCGTGTTTCGTGACGATTGTTTTCGGTGTGAAGGTAATCAGAAAGATATCGAGAAAAATCATCCGTGGCGATCGATGAGCGGGAACTCGTTCTTTCACTATCGTTTCATGGCGGTGCGGATGCAGCATAATTTCAAACGCTTCTTGATACGCTGCCGGAATCACCATGAGAATTTTTTTCAGCGATCGTAGCCACTCTCTTAAAGTCTCTGGAGCCGTATAGCTCCGAGGTAAGAGAAAGGCAATACAGAGTCCAATCACAATATTTGCTGCACTGAAATCGGCAGTGAGCAAGAACCAGAGAACGAGTCTGACAAGAACATGTCCAATCATGCGAGTGCCATCCAGAACAACAGAATCAAGGTTAAGCCCATCATGCCGACTAGGTGCTCAAACTCTTCAAGCATTCGCGGCAGTTTGACCGTCGCCCGTCGAAAGATCACCCAATATGCCAACCATCCCCCGCCAATCGTGACGAAGGCTTTCACAATGTTTTCGACGGTATAAGCTTGGATATAGGCAATATTCGCGAACAACAAGCCTCCGAGAAGGAGCACGATCGCGGCAATCAATCCCGGACGCACTTTTTCCTCGGTCTTGCCATGTGGCAAAAAGATAAATTTTGCAAAAGAGGTCGCTGTGCCGACGGCACAAACATTCATTGCGATTACTTGCCAAGGCAGTAGATTCTTCAGGGTAAAAACCTTGGCTCCAAATCCTGCCCACAAAGGCGATCCAGAAATCGAAAGACTGGCAATCACCAACGCAATCCAAACCGGGGTCGAAATCGTCTTGGTCTGCAATTCCTTAAAGTTCCGACTGGGCAAATTCCCGGCAAGCAAGAATAGTGAGGATTTCACTAAGCCGTGCGAGAGCGTGTAAAAGCCTGCTGCCTCCGGTGCTGCCAGAATAAATCCCAATTGTGAAACAGTGTGAAATGCTAACATCCGTTTCGTGTCTTTCTCAAAGACCGCATAAAACACTCCTAAAAGCGTTGTTGCGACTCCAAAAATTCGTACGATCGTATCGATATCATCCAAAATCAACGCACATCGCACCAAAGCTAAGAGGCTTGCCTTGACCACGACTCCGGACAATAAGGCAGATACAGGCGTTTCTGCTTCAGAATGTGTCATCGGCAGCCACAAGCCTGAAATGAATACTCCTGCTTTGACCAGTAAGCCTAGAAACAGAAGCGCGACTGCTTCAGGTGGTGCATTCTGCAATCCTGTAAAACTGAAAGAATGATCTGCCTTATAAACCAAAGCTGTCCCAATCAGGTAGAACAGCATGGCGACATTACTAGTAAACAGATAACGTAACCCGACCCAAATACTGCGATCGGTTCTCGGATAAGCAATTAGCAAAAATGCTGCAATTCCGCTGACTTCTAACGCAATATATAAGCTGAGAAAATCTGAGCAAACAAATGCAGCATTAATGCTGGCGTGTAAGAGCAGCGTTTGCGCGTAAAAAAAGGTTGATTTGCTGGTTTGCCAACAGTAAAATAGCACGGCAATCGTGACGATCGCATTCGTTAAAATAAAGTACGCTGTTAGCGAATCAACCGTTAAGACTACGCCAAAGCTATCTAATAGTTTTAGGTTTAATGCAGGCTCAGTAAATAGTTTCAAAGCATAAGCAACAGAAACTAATGTGCCGAACAATGAAAGCTGTTTATCGAGTTTTGGTACTAAATAAATCACAAACCCGAGAAAGAACGGGAATGTAATCCAGGCAAGTGTAAGAATATTCATGGTGTATTCTGTTTTTCAATTTCGTGACTCTCTAACGTTGGATTTTCTTTGGCTAACTTCATGACACCAACCAGCATGAGTGCCTGAATTGAGAAGCCAATCACAATACCTGTCAAAATCACAGCTTGAGGAACTGGATCAGCAAAAGCTCGTTCTGTTGTTCCAGAGAGAATAGGTGTGAACGTTCCTTGCCGAGCAGCAATCACGACATAGTAAGCAATCACCCCTGCACTCATCACATCCATTGAAATGATTTTCATGACAAGATTCTTTTTCAGAATAATGCCAAAAAAACCGCACAAAACTGTGGCAAAGACACACGCTTCTAGCACGAAATTTTCCTGTTAAAAACTAGGGTGTTCGATCGTAATTTGATCAATAGCGAAAAGTCGTAGCTTTGCACTATTGATTGAATAATATTGATGATCCATTAAAGGATTGATTCGTCTCTATTTGATATTACGAGATAGCTGTCTTAAAAAAAACTTGAAGAGTATAGAAAACCCCATACCTTACCATAGGTTTCATTCGCTTCAAGTCCTTAATAATTGAGTGGATTCGACCCTAACAACTCGAAATTTTCTATATAAAGTCCGACTGAAACCGAAAAGACAAACTCGGCTCTGCTGACCATTGTTCTCTTGCAGGACGAGTCTGGTTTGTGTCATCTCGATCAACAAATTGAGCCTTCTGGCACAGGTTCAGCAAGACTTGCCGAACTCGTGCCAGGACAAGTTGGAATAACAATATCGGGAGATTCGGAGCAGCGTTCAATCGAGCGACGATTATTCGTTCTCTTCTTCGCTACCAAACAACACAGGTAGACTCACATGGGTAATCCGTTCTGTTTTCGCCAATTTGACAACTCGATCGCCGCGTTCATCTTTTGCTCTCAGTTCTAAACGATCGACATCGATCCGCGCTAAGTGATTTTCATTTGTCAATAAGAACACTAATGCTTGAGGCAGTACCGCCACGATTCCAGCGACTAAATCAGTCTTATTGTTGAAATGGAACGATTGAGTTCCAAGTTCTCCAGTACTGGCGCGACGCATCGCTGAGACTTCCATATGTTTTGCATAGCCCTGCTCGGAAATCATCAGGAAGGTATCATCTTCGTTCGCGATCGCCCATCCAACAATCCGCTCTTTCTTGCCCACGCGCATTCCGGTTTGACCTTGAGAAGTCCGGCTTGCTACTGGAACCTGCAAATCATTGACTTCAAAGCGTAAGACTCGCCCACTTGAAGTTGCTAACATCACCTGCTCACCCACTTGAACTGGGTTAGCAGCTAAGAGTTGATCCCCTTCTTTGAGTTTCAGTGCAGTTAAGCCTCGCCCGGTAATATCCGCAAATTCAGACAGCGGCAAGCGTTTAATCTTGCCTTGTTCGGTCAGAAGTAAGACAAATTGATCATCTAGAACTTCCGGCAGCATGAAAGTTGCCGCGATCGCATCGGGTTCTGCTTGCGCCGCAGGAGGTAACAACGTCACAAGGGGCGAACCTTTTGCTTTATTGTTATTCGCTTGCGGAATGTCTCGGACTTTCAACGTAAAGGCTTTTCCATTGCGAGTAAAGACAACCAGCGTTTTACCTGTGGTTGTAAAGTCAGTTTGAGTTGCAAAATCATCTCCGTCTTCTAAGTCTTTGGTGACGGTATCATCATTGCGAGTTTTGCTTAAGCGATCGTAGGTTTTCGGGGTCATGCGCCGCACGTAGCCCCGCTGAGTTACTTCTACAACGGTATCTTGCTCTTCTTCCTCAAACTCAAAGGCTAAATTGACCGATTTTGCAGCAGTCGTCGCTTCATCTTTATCCTTGACTTCCATCGCTGCAACTTCAGTGGAAGAAAGGATTTTAGTGCGACGATCGTCTCCGTATTTCTTCTTCAATGCCCGCAGATCTTTCTTCAATGCTTTGAGCAATTCTTTACGATCGCTGAGCAGCTTGTGCAGCTCATCCATTTTTGCCAGCAGCTCATCATATTCGGTTTGTAAGCTTTGCCGCTCCATTCCGGTGAGCCGACGTAGTGGCATCGACAGAATGGCATCTGCTTGTCGATCGCTCAAGTCTAAGCGCTCTTGCAGTTGAATCTTCGCAGTTCCTCCATCGGGTGCGTTTCTTAAAATATCAATTACATCATCCAGATTCGCCAGCGCTTTTAAGCGACCTTCGACCACATGAAGCTGGTTATCGGCTTGATCGTATTCATGACGATATTGCCGCGTTAAAGTAGTTTCGCGGAAGTCTAGGAACGCTTGCAGCATTTGTCGGAGGGACATTTGCTTCGGTTGTCCGTTCTCAAGCGCGAGTAAAATTACTCCGAAATTGTTCTGTAAGGGGGTTTGACGATAAAGGAAATTGAGAATTTTTTGAGGATTCGCATCGCGACGTAGTTCAATCACGACGCGAATACCTTCGCGATCGCTTTCATCGCGCAGATCGCCAATCCCTTCGATTTTGCCAGTGTTGACTAATTCGGCAATTTTCTCAATCAAGCCAGCTTTGTTGACCTGATACGGTAATTCGGTAATGACGATCGCACTTCTACGATGCTTCCCTCGTCCGGTTTGAATTTCTTCTAAGTTTGCAATTCCCCGAATCGGAACACTGCCCCGTCCGGTTAAGTAAGCTTCTCGAATTCCATTCGTATCAATGATTTCCCCACCTGTCGGAAAATCGGGTCCTGGAATCAACTTGAGCAGTTCTTCATCTGAAAGCGTGGGTCGATCGATTAAGGCAATCAATCCTTCGACCACTTCACCCATATTATGCGGCGGAATATTCGTTGCCATTCCAACTGCAATTCCTGAACTCCCATTCAGCAGCAGGATCGGGAGTTGGGCAGGTAAAACGGTTGGCTCTTGCTGTGAATTATCAAAGTTCCCAATAAAATCGACGGTTGATTCGCCAATTTCTGTGAGTAACGCTTCGTTCCCGATCGCGGAGAGTCGCGTTTCGGTATATCGCATTGCCGCAGGCGGATCATTATCAACGGAGCCGAAGTTTCCGTGCCCCCCAAGTAGCGGATAGCGGCTGGAAAAATCTTGAACTAATCGAACTAACGCATCATAAACAGCTTGGTCGCCATGCGGGTGATATTTACCGAGTACGTCCCCGACGACACGGGCGCATTTCCGATAAGGGCGATCGGGAGTTAATCCCAATTCATGCATTGCGTATAAAATACGACGATGGACAGGTTTTAAGCCATCGCGCACATCGGGTAGTGCTCGCCCAACGATGACGCTCATGGCATATTCCAAATAGGACTGCTGCATTTCTGTATGTAACGCAGTCGGGATGACTTGTCCACTTGGAAGAATGTTTAACTGTTCTGATTGAGTTCGCGTCCGCGCCATGAGCCTACTTGTCCTGCTGAATTTTACAAACTATATGCGGAAATGATCGGTTCGGTGATTTAATTTGATCGCTGTCCTGAAAATACTAATACAGTTGCGTTATCTTACAATCGTTTTATTGTGCCGTATCCAGCATCTTGTCGTAAGAGGAATTTGATATGCAAACCGTCCTAATTGTGGAGGATGATCTGACAAATGCTAGAGTCTTTTCCAAAATTCTGACAAAACGCGGAGGTCTAGCGGTCAAACATACTGAAAATGTAGATGAAGTGATTGAGATTGCCCAGTCCGGCGAGGCAGACATTATCCTCATGGATGTCTCTCTTTCTCGTAGTATGTACCAAGGCAAAGCGATGAATGGGATTCAGCTAACTCAGTTGCTCAAGGCAGATGAGAAGACTGCAAGCTTGCCGATTATCTTGGTAACCGCTCACGCCATGGAAGGCGATCGCGAAAATTTCCTCAAACAAAGTGGTGCAGATGGCTATATCTCGAAGCCAGTCGTCGATCATCAAGCCTTTGTCGATCAGATTATGGAACTGCTGCCGGGGGCGTAGCGGCATAACATTTGCCTCAAAGGTTTGCATACATTAGTACTATTTTAGCGCGATTTTGGCAAGACATTGCTGAAAAATCGTGCTTAGGGCTAGAAGATTCACAGTGTCAGCGATCGCATCTTGATCAAGACCTGATCAAGGGATTGCCGTTAAAGTTGGTTCTTGAGTTTGAGTTGCAGATAGCGATCGACCAATTCATTCGTGATTTGATTCGCAGGTGCATCTAAAACTAAAACGCCTCGCTGTTTCAACGTACTAAACGCCATCTGTCTTTGAGCGATTAAATCCAATGCCACTGCCCTTTCATAGGTTGAAGGCAAATCATCAGTAACAGTATGAGCTTGTTGATCAACCTGTGGATCGCGCAACGTGACACAGAAAGGTAAGTATCTCGGTGTTAATCTTCCCAATGCTGCAAGCAATTCTGAAGACGCAGTATTGTCAACAATATCGGTAATGACGACGACTAAAGCGCGTCGAGTTTGTTGATTGACGAGCGTTGTCACTGCACCGAGATAATCTGGCTCTAGTATCTCGGGCTGAATCGGAGTCAACCGCTCAATCAGATGATTGAGATGAGCTTGCCCGCGTTCCGGTGGAATCCAAGTTTGAACTTGGCGATCGAATACTCCGACTCCGACTCGATCTCCCCGATGCAATCCTGCCAGAGCCAAAGCTAAAGTTGCATTCAGTCCCCAGTCAAATCGCGTCAATCCCTTTACTTGCGAAGTCATTAACCGACCGCGATCGAGCAAAATAATCAACGTTTGCTCTTGTTCTGGTTCCAACACTCGAACTAAAGGTTGTCCGCGTCTCGCTGTTGCTTTCCAATCAATGAAGCGTGGATCATCTCCAATCCCATATTCTCGAAGCTCTGAAAATTCGGTTCCAATTCCCATTCTTCGAGCGCGACGCATTGAGCCAGACGATTCTAGCGTTAGGCGAATTGAGAGCGATCTCAATCCCATCAAATCTGGATAGACAGCGACTTTCTGTTCTTGTGGAATCTGCCAATTGTGCCAAGCTAAACGCCAAGGGCTTAACTGCCGAACTTGAATGTCTTTCCAAATGTACTCGCCTCTCTCACTGGGATGAACCGTGTAAGAAAGCTGTTGCGAAGTATTGGGAGATAACTTTGCCGCTAAAGGCATCGAAGAGATACCAAATGCGATCGGATATTTGTCATAAATCCGCACATCTGCCGTTGTCTTGCCTGCTTCAACCGAGAGACTGACTAAGTTGTCTCGCCCGATTGATAAGCGCGATGCGACCTGCCGGTCGATCTTGACTCGATGCGGCTTGACGCGCCAGCCATCCCAAATCGTTAAAGCTAAAACAATCAAGTCAAACAGCAACATTCCCAAAATCGCCAAAGCGGGATTAAAGAAGAATGCAATGACCGCGATCGCACCACCCAGCAATAACAATCCGTAAGTTCGACGTGAAGGCAGCATAAGTTAACGAGGCACAGCAACTTGATTGAGGACAGCATTGATCACCGCTTCGACTCCAATCCCGTCTAACTGGGCTTCAGGACGCAGAATCAGACGATGACGCAATAGAGGAGATGCAACAGCTTTAATGTCATCTGGTGTGACATAGCTGCGCCCAGACAGCCAAGCTTGAGCCTTACTGACATTGAGCCACGCGACCGCCGATCGCGGCGATGCTCCTAAAACTAAGTCTGGATGTTGCCGAGTCTTTTGAACTACTGCGAGTAAATAATCCAGAACACTCTCTTCGACTTTGAGCGATCGAATTTCCCGTCTCGCCTGCAAAATTTGCTCGACAGATGCAATGGGCTGAATATTATCTAAATCCAATCGCTTACCCTGAAAGCCTGCTTGATGATTGAGCAGCATTTTCTTCTCGGCAACCGGATCTGGATAGACCGCCATTAACTTGAATAAAAAGCGATCGAGTTGTGCCTCTGGCAGCGGATACGTGCCTTCAAATTCCAGCGAGTTCTGAGTCGCAATTACCCAGAAGAAATCAGGCAACGGTAAACTCTCACCGTCTAAGGTGACTTGCTGTTCTTCCATTGCTTCGAGCAGTGCTGATTGAGTCTTCGGCGGAGTTCGATTGATTTCATCCGCGAGAAGAATTTCAGTAAAAACGGGTCCTTTTTTCAGCAAAAAGCTGCGAGTATTGAGGTCGAAAATATTCGTACCGAGAATGTCAGAAGGCAGAATATCAGGCGTGAGTTGCACACGTCGAAACTGCGATCGCACTAGCCTCGCCATCACTTTGACAGTTAATGTTTTTCCAGTTCCAGGCACGCCTTCTAAGATCACATGACCGCCTGAAAGCAACGCAACCAAAAGCTGCTGGATGAGGGCACTTTGACCAACCACAATCTGATCAAGGCTCTGTCTCAGTTTAGAAAAAGTTGTTTGCAGGTCGGACATAGGCGGATGGGGTAACTATGAGCACAACCATCTTAGTGCGGAAGTTTGGGTTTGGATAATTTAATGAGGAGTGGGGAGGTTATTCTGCGTTTGCTTCTAGGTATTGGCTGTCTAGCAGAAATGCTCCTTTCTCGAATCTCACACCCCAGTAGCCACCGGGTCGGCGATCGAGCACGGTTCCTTCATCCCCGACCTGCAAAATATCCGCCGGACGCAGCATCGGCATTGGATCAGCCGACTTCAAATAAGGCGGCAAAGAAATCAAACGAACCTTTGCACCGATCGTAAATTCTTTCATGACACCGAATCTCTGATATCTGCCAATCGAGCATAGCCTTTAAAGCGATCGACATCCTACTTCCCATTCCCTCACTCCCTACTCCCCACCCCTTTTTCCAACAAAATTATTCGATTTCTTCCAAACTTTAGGGTATACTACTCATAGTCGTTATGAGTTTGTGTAAAAGTCTTATGGCAAACCCCACTGTCGAAAATTTAGTCATTATTGGCTCAGGTCCTGCTGGCTATACGGCAGCGATTTATGCAGGACGCGCCAACCTCAAACCCTTAGTTTTTGAAGGTTTTCAGGCGGGCGGGCTTCCAGGAGGTCAGCTAATGACGACAACTGAAGTTGAAAACTTCCCTGGTTTTCCGCAAGGCATCACTGGCCCGCAACTCATGACCCAGATGAAAGCGCAGGCTGAGCGTTGGGGTGCAGAACTGGTTACAGAAGATGTCTTATCTGTTGATTTCTCAACTCGCCCATTCAAGATTCGCGCCGAAACGCGAGAGGTTGAAGCGCACAGTGTCGTAATTGCGACAGGAGCAACCGCAAAACGCTTAGGCTTACCGAGCGAGCATGAATTCTGGAGCCGTGGAATTTCGGCTTGTGCAATCTGTGATGGTGCAACCCCGATCTTTAGAGGTGTCCCTCTCGTGGTGATTGGCGGCGGCGATACTGCTGCCGAGGAAGCAATTTATCTGACAAAGTATGGCGATCATGTGAATCTCTTGGTGCGAAGCGATGTGATGCGCGCTTCAAAAGCGATGCAAGATCGAGTCCTGAGCAATCCTCGCATTACGGTTCACTGGAATTCAGAAGCGATCGATGTTGTCGGCGATGAGAAGCACATGACAGGTGTAAAAATTCGCAATCGTCAAACAGGCGAAGAAAGCATCATCGAAGCGAAAGGCTTGTTCTATGCGATCGGACACACTCCCAATACAGCTTTGTTTAAGGGTCAAATCGAACTCGATGAAGTAGGCTACATCAAAACGCATGGTTCTGTCGAAACCAATTTGGAAGGAGTCTACGCAGCAGGCGACGTGCAAGATCACGAGTTTCGGCAAGCGATTACCGCTGCAGGAACGGGCTGTATGGCAGCGATGTTGGCAGAGCGCTGGTTATCCGCCAATGGCTTAGTGCAAGAATTTGAGCGCATTGAAGCGGATGTTCCCAACGAAGAAAATACGGCGCATCCAGCTTCTGAACAAGTGATCGAATTCAGTTTGGAACATACTCGCCATGTCGGTGGCTTAGCGTTGCGGAAGTTGTATCACGAAAGCGATCGCTTAATCTTGGTCAAGTATGCTTCTCCAAGTTGTGGTCCTTGTCACACGCTCAAGCCAATTTTGAATAAAGTTGTCGATGAGTTCGATGGCAAAATCCACTATGTCGAAATTGACATTGAGGAAGATCCCGAAATTGCAGAAGCAGCAGGCGTGATGGGAACTCCGACTATTCATCTTTTCAAAAATAAAGACAAGGTGGCAGAAGTCAAAGGTGTCAAGCAAAAGAGCCAATATCGCGAATTGATTACCGCTTACATCGCCGATTAAAGACTTGGCATATCAATGCTGAAATTCAAAAGCTCCGGGTTTTTCAAAAAACTCGGAGCTTTTGCGTCTGGTGAAGTCAAAACTCGCTTTAGAGGATGTTTGCAACGTATCAACAGGTTTCTCACTTCGTTCTAGCTCGCCCTGGAATGGAATTCCAAGGCTAACGGTGCTAAGTCCACTAAAGGGACTGAAGATCTGATTCTGCTTGGCTGTTAGTCCCTTTAGTGGACTTTGTTCAACTAGCCCGGAATTCCATTCCAGGGCGGGGGAACGCGATGAACGATACGTTGCAAACATCCTCTCAGAGATGCTTCGATCGTACACATCTCAACCAACAGAACTAACTTCCACCTCATTAGGCTCTTCCAGCACAGAGTTCTCTGAAACTTTCTTCACGGTCTCTGGCGCAACAGATTCCTCGATGATAGAGTCTTCTGAAACCTCCTCCACAGTCTCTGCCGCAACAGATTCCTCGGGTTTCGGCTTCTTCTGAATCAACTGCCCAATATCTTGATTAATCTGAAAATACTGATGGAACTTATCTGTCACCTGTACTAACGACGATCGACCATCTGAATTTTTCCGTTTCCGCACAAATCCCAATTCCACCAGTTCAGGAATATGTTGATAGACTCCTGATCCCCGAATCTCAACTAATTCTGTTTGGCTGATTGGACCTTTCAGGGCAATCACCGCCAAAGTTCTCAGTGCCCCAACTCCCAAATCTGCTGGAATCAGCGCATTAATCAAATTCTGATACGTTTCGCGAAGTTGCAAACTATATCCTGAATCTGTTTCAGCGATTTCCAGTGCCCCGTCGCGGTGAGCATAATCCGACATCAACTCCATCAATCCCTCTTCGGTGGTTTGCCGATCGAATCCTGCTAATTCAGCGAGTTGCGCGATCGTCATCGGTTGCGCTTTGAGATAAAGAATTGCTTCAAGCGTAGTGGTCAGACGAGTCATGAGAATCGCATCAGAAAAAGAATGACTAATAGAGTAGCAAACTTCAGCAAAGGCGCTGAACTTGTTACATTAGAAATTGCCTTTCATCATGTATCAGTTCTCATGACGGATCTTCCCGAAACCCCAACTTCTGAAACCCCAATTTCTGAAACCCCAAAAGAGCCGCAGCCTAGCTACGTCAAACTGGCAATGCGGAATATGGTTCGCAAACGCGGGACATCGATTTTTCACTTTGCCCTCACCACGATTGGCTTATTGGGCACGCTTGTCGTTCTTTCTTATTTGACCCGCTAATGCAAGTCGAATTAAGCGTTCAGGATTGCTGTCCTCAAAACTCGTCCATTCAGCCCGAAACCTGGGAAATTTGGTTTCGGCAGTGGCTTGATCTCCTAAAACCTGAACTCGATGGAGCGCCGCTTCATCCCCAGGAAAATTATGAACTGAGCTTACGATTAACCGACGATCGCGAAATTCAGTCTCTCAACCAAAACTATCGCCACAAAGATCAGCCAACTGACGTACTCGCCTTCGCATCCCTAGAGGTAGACTGTCCACAGATTGATGAATTAGAGACAGAACCGCTTTATTTAGGGGATATTGTCATTTCGGTTGAAACTGCCGAACGACAAGCCGCTCCCCACAATTTAGAAACGGAACTGGCTTGGCTTGCTGCGCATGGACTGCTTCACCTTCTTGGGTGGGATCATCCCGACGATGCAAGTTTGCTACGAATGTTAGATCAGCAGCAGATTTTACTGAATGCAGTGGGATTGGACGCAAAACGGTAGAAAATGTTGAGAAATGCAACCCAGGACTATTCTCTCTGAGCAATTGTATTTTGCAGATTTATTTTCTCAGGTCGAGCTTTACCTTTCCTAACAATGTTGTAATACTGTGTTTACTGTGATCTGATGCGATAGCCGCGCCATGAGGGTATTGCTAAAGTATCTTCACTGGTTTCTCACCTGGTCTGCGTATGTCTCAAGAAGTCCCCACTCAGTCCCCAAAACGTCCCAAAGTCGTCCCTCTGGTCAAACCTGAACGGGATCTGGCTTGGCAAGTTGCACCTACTCTCTTCACGAGCTTTCGCTATGCCTGGATGGGGGTCAGCTATGCATTTCTGACTCAGCGAAATTTCAGAATTCATGTCTGTTTGGGATCAATCGCGATCGGATTAGGGTTGCTTCTCCATGCCAGCGTCGTTGAACTGGCTGTGATTGGTTTAACAATCGGCTTAGTTCTCGCGATGGAATTATTGAATACTGCGATAGAATCTGTGGTCGATTTAACCGTTAAACAGACCTATCACGAACTCGCAAAAATCGCCAAAGACTGTGCAGCAGCAGCGGTTTTAGTGTCAGCGATCGCAGCAGTTTTAGTCGCAGGCTGCATTTTATTGCCAAAACTTTGGTTAGTCTTGTAGGTAATTTTCTAGAATTTCTGAGAAACTGAAAAGACTGATTCAAGGCAGTCTTTCATGATTCTGGTCATTGATAATTACGACAGTTTTACGTATAACCTCGTCCAATACTTGGGAGAATTGGGCGAAGAATTCGCGATCGCATCTGACATCCAGGTCTATCGCAACGATCAAATTACACTGGATCAAGTGCGCGCATTACAACCGGATGCGATCGTCATTTCACCCGGACCCGGACGACCTGAAGATGCCGGAATCTCGATGGAACTCATTCGGCAATTGGGAGCCAACACTCCGATTCTAGGTGTTTGTCTGGGACATCAAAGTATCGGGCAAGTTTTTGGCGGCGAGATTGTATCCGCGCCTGTATTAATGCATGGCAAGACTTCGGAAGTGAAGCATACAGATACCGGAGTGTTTGAAGGACTCGACAATCCGATGACCGCAACTCGGTATCATAGTCTGGTGATTGATCGATCAAGTTGTCCAGCAGTGCTAGAGATTACGGCTTGGGTCGAGGATCAAACGATTATGGGCGTTCGCCATCGCGAGTATCCGCACATTCAAGGGGTGCAGTTTCATCCAGAAAGCGTGTTGACAAGTTCTGGCAAGCAACTGTTACGGAACTTTTTGCGATCGATTCAAGGTCAATAATTCAAAACTTGGTGTGAGGGAGTATGAAACGCAGGCAGTTTATTCAGTACGCAGGTGCGGGCTTGGTTGCGGGCGCAGTTCCAATTGCAGCGCAAGCACAGTCGGGCGGATTAACCGTGCAGTATTTAGGTCATATGTGTTTCCTGTTTACCGGGGGTGGAAGGCGCATCTTAGTGAATCCTTTCCGAAGTGCAGGCTGTACTGCTGGCTATCGCGCACCGAAGGTTGCAGCTGATTTAGTTATGATTAGTAGCCAAATTCTCGATGAGGGTGCGATCGATGTTGTGCCTGGGAATCCAAAGCTGTTAGTGGAATCAGGTGCCTATGACATTAACGGATTCAAAGCGCAGGGAATTGCAATGGATCACGATCGCGTCGGTGGAAAACGATTCGGTCGTAATATCGCTTGGCGTTGGTCGCAGGGTGGTCTGAATGTGGTGCATTTAGGTGGGGCTGCGGCTCCGATCACGTTAGAGCAAAAGATTTTGATTGGCAGTCCAGATGTCGTGTTTCTGCCTGTTGGGGGCGGAGCGAAAGCGTATGACCCACAAGAGGCAAAACAGGCATTGCAGGTACTGAATGCCAAGATCATCGTGCCCATGTACTACCGGACGGCAGCAGCAAAAGAACAGTGTGATATTGGCGGATTGGATGCGTTTCTGAGCGTGATGAGTGGGACGCCTGTAAGAAAGGGCGGAAGCTCAATTTCCTTAACTAAGGCAAACTTGCCGAAGGAGGGATCGGTGATTCAGGTTATGACTTACGCCTAACGAATTTAGGGAGTTCGCGCTCCGCATCTACTCTGGGATTTTCACCTTGCATGATTGAGCCATTTAGTTAGACTTCCTGAAATCATTGCGCCTTGGCGAATGGAATTCGCGGCTAAACGAACAAAGTGTACCTTCGCACACTAACAGCCCTTTTCGCGGTTAGTCCACAGCGGTGAACTTCGTTTGTATAGCACCGAATTCTATTCGGAGGGCATTCTCAATGGCTCGACAACTTGAGTCAATTCTGATCACTGAATCTTGACTTTGTTTTTACACTAGATTTTGTGACAGTAAACCCTCGTACTGTAAGTAGCACTTGTAACGAGTAAAGCCGTGAAATTACCAGACCTAGACTCCGAAACAATCGACAGAATTCTTGAAATGGCATGGGAAGATCGCACTCCCTTTGAAGCGATCGCACTGCAATTTGGTTTGGATGAGCCACAGACGATTGCACTAATGCGACGAGAAATGAAGCGATCGAGCTTTGAGATGTGGCGGAAACGAGTGACAGGACGCAAAACCAAGCATTTGAAACAGCGAGATTTTGTAGAAGGACGGTTTCGCTCTCAGAATCAGAAAGGCTCCTAGAAGACGTACCAGATTAGAGAGCCGTCCTAAAATAAAAGCTGTGTGGCAACACTCGTTTATCCTTCATCCTTCTAGATTCATGCTCCATTCCGAATTTCAGCAAAGACGCGATCGCTACTTGGCAAAAATTGGTAACGGCACAGCAATTTTTCGCAGTGCGCCGATGGCAGTGATGCACAACGATGTGGAATACAATTTCCGCCAAGATAGCGACTTTTACTATCTGACGGGATTCAACGAAGCTGATGCAGTCGCAGTCTTTGCACCCTGGCATGAAGAACACAAATTTATTCTATTTGTGCAGCCAAAGGATCGAGATAAGGAAACCTGGACAGGTTATCGCATCGGAGTCGAGGCAGCGAAAGAACTCTATGGAGCGGATGAAGCTTATCCGATTACTGAACTCAATGAGAAATTAGGGCAGTATGTCACGAAAGCTGAAAAACTTTACTATCACTTTGGACGAGATCGCACGTTTAACGATCTCGTTCTCAGACTTTGGCAGCGCTGTGTCGCTTTATATGAACGCAATGGAGTAGGGCCTACGTCGATCGAAGATCCAAGTTTTACCCTGCACCCTATGCGACAAGTGAAAAGCGAATACGAGCTTTCCGAGATGCGGCGGGCGGTTGAAATTGCGGCGGAAGCGCATAATCTGGCTCTGAAAATTCGCAAGCCTGGAATGTATGAGTATGAGATTCAAGCCGAAATGGAGCATTTATTTCGGCTCAGAGGTGGGCAAGGCATTGCTTATCCTTCGATCGTTGCATCCGGCAAAAATTCTTGCATTCTGCACTACACCGAAAACGATCGCCAAATGCAAGACGGCGAGCTTTTACTCATTGACGCAGGCTGTTCTTACAACTATTACAACTCAGACATTACCCGCACCTATCCGGTCGGCAATCAGTTTACTGAGGAGCAGCGGATTTTGTATGAATTGGTGTTGAAGGCGCAACTTGCTGCGATCGAACAAGTCAAACCTGGCAAGCCGTGGAATGAATTTCATGATGCATCGGTTCGAGTCATCACGGAAGGATTGCTGGAATTAGGCTTACTACAAGGTGATATCGAAGAAATCATCAAAGAGGAAAAATACAAAGCCTTTTTCATGCATGGAACAGGACACTGGCTCGGCTTAGATGTACATGACGCAGGCGCGCGAAAAGTCGGAGAAACCTGGTTGAATTTTCAACCGGGACAAGTCGTGACGGTTGAGCCGGGAATTTATATTCGCGAGGACTTCCAACCGCTCGAAGGACAGCCGGAAATTAGCGATCGCTGGCGAGGAATTGGCATTCGGATTGAAGATGATGTCTTAGTGACAGAAACGTCCAATGAAATCCTGACCGCAGCAGTTCCGAAATCACTTGAAGCAATGGAGCGATAAGAAATTCGCACTGTGCAGCGCATCTACGCACACAGTGCGACAAAGATTAAAATCAGGTGTACTATAACAAGCTGTAGCGTGAACCAGAGAAACTCATGGGATCAACGGCACAATTTGGACTGATCTGCTTTGTCATTTTTTTCATCTTCTCCCAAGCGTTTGAATGGGCAAGCGAGATCAAATTACCTCTGCCAATTTTTATCTTAGGCGGCGCATTTCTCGCGATCGCATCTAACTTTGATCGCCGCGCCGGCTTTCCCTTTAATCTGCTCAACACTGTTCCGCCTCCTGAAGAACCCCTCATCCCTAGCGCACCTCCGACGATCGCGCAATCCTCCACACCGAAATTTCCTCAGGAAGTTTCTTTCACCATTCGCAAGCCGGAAAAACTCGATCAGTGAGATGCGCCCGTCTTCCGTCACAATGAGATATGAGTGACGTTTTTTCTCCTGACCCTTATGTTGAACCGTTTAGTCTCTGTTTTTATCGCCGTTTTCATCGTCTGTTTTACGATCGCTCAACCGGCTTGGGCAAGTCTGACCGACGATCGATATGATGGCGAGATCTTCGCACTCTATGCTGGAAATGGCTCACTCGTTCCCCCCAAAGTCACTTTAGCCGACTCTTTCAACCAAAAGAAACCTGCACTGCTTGTGTTCTACACAGACGACAGCAGCGACTGCAAACAATACACCAACATCGTTTCTCAAACTCAAGCCTTCTATGGGCGCGTCATCGACATTCTCCCAATTCGAGTCGATTCGCTCCCCATCAAAGCCAAATTTGATCCCAAAGAACCAGGCTACTACTACAAAGGCTTCGTTCCTCAAACTGTCTTATTTGACCAAAACGGAAAAGTGCGCCTCAACGAAATTGGCTCGATTCCTTACGAAAAAATCGATGACGAATTTCGCAAAGTCTTTGATTTGCTACCTCGATCAGAATCGGTCATTCTCAAACGTCGCCCAGTCAACGAAATCAATTCCGAACTCGTTCCTCAATCAAAATCTTAAGAATCAGATCAGAAAAGCCCACGGCTCTAGATTTACTCGGTACTATGACGGATAGGACACCTAGCCCCTTTGCCTGAGATGCCCCAAATCTATAGCACTGAGGAACTGATCCAAATCCTGTCACGAGAGCGGCACGCCTGCATGAATGGGCAACGCCTCAATCTTGCGGCAATGCCCTCTGGCATTAATCCCCTGCTTGATCGCTTCGTCAACTCGGACGGAATTCAGCGATTTACTGCCTACCGAGACTTCCGCACAGCAATTCACCAGTACCAGCTCGAGCATCAAGTCTCAGGCATCGTCTGGTCATCGATGACGATCAAGGGGAAAACCTGTACTTGCCCCAAAATTCATGAACACCTTATCAGTCTGCCTTCTGATCTTGCAATTCTCAGAGCCGAGAAAATTAAGATTGTGCAATTCTGGCAAAATCTCACGACTGAATTAGATCTCTATCTCAGTATGAACAGCGGTAAACTGTACCAGCTGATTGCTCAAAAAGATATCGATCGCATTTTGCACCGCTCAGAATGGGCTGTCCTTAGCCAGCAAGGAAAAGACGAAACTCTAGAACTGATCTTGCAACTCGGCTGGGGCAAACCCGAAGAAGCTGTCTACCGTCGTGGGTTTCCCGAATCTGGCAGTGAGTACATTCATGCTGTGCAACCTGGCTATGTTCCAATTGGATAGCACGCTATTTTCGATGCAAAAGATTTCTGTTGAAATTAGACTAGAATAATAAACACTTCAGAGCATGATTTTCCAACGTTTTATGTAGGGTATAGTCTATCTTTTAACCCTGCATAAATGAGTTCTGTTTTTCAATAATAAGTAGCATTTTATACATCTAGGTGCATCAATTGAGTTCCTAATTTAGTGAAAGAATGTGCTTGTGAAATCATCACTTTCAACCCAGGCAGGTGAGCAAAAAATGGTGGGTGAAAAGATCGCCATTATTGAAGATGAAGGCATCGTTGCGCTAAATCTTTGCTCACGCCTAGAAGCTGCAGATTATGCGGTTACAGGTATCGCGAACTCTGCAAAATCTGCTTTGGCTCTTGTTGCAAATACAGCACCTGATCTCGTTTTGATGGATATTGGACTGAAAGGTCAGCAAACGGGGATTGAAGTTGCCCAAACCATCCACGATCGCTGGAAAATCCCGGTCGTATTTCTCACCGGGTATACCGATGCAAGTACTTTGAATTCAGCCCAACAAGCTGAGCCTTTTGGCTTTTTATTAAAGCCGATCGAGCCGAGTGAACTGTATAGCGCGATCGCAATTGCCCTGCAACGTCACCAAGACCAACAACAACTCGAGCGCCTCGTCCAGGAACGCACTTGTGAATTAGCCTTAGTCAACGCGCGGCTTCAGATTGAAATCGAAGAGCGTGAACGATCGGCTACGGAAGTTACACAAGCTTTAGACGAACTGAAAGAGCTAAAATCTCGGTTTATCACAACGACTTCGCACGAATTTCGGACTCCATTGGCGATCGTCCTGACCTCTGCCGAACTTTTAGAACGACTAGGAACAGACTGTTCCGAAGAACGTCGCTCTCGCTATTTCCAAAAAATCCGCGAAGCCGTTCGATCAATGACAACGATTCTCACCAATGCGCTTACGTTCCGAAAAACAGAGGCTGAAGGCATCGAATTGCAGCTGCATACATTTGACCTACATCGATTTTGCAGCAGCTTACTGTCAGATATTCAAGGCGAAATCGAATTGAACTATGTTGGCAATTGCACTCAGGTCATGCTTGATCCAGAATTGCTGACCTTAATTTTGCATCATCTTTTGAGCAATGCCCTCAAATTTTCTCCTGCACACCAACCGATCAACTTAAAAGTGCAATGCTCTGGCGATCACGTTGTGTTGACAGTCAGCGATCAAGGTGCGGGCATTCCAGAACAAGATTTACCCTTAATTTTCGAGCCATTTCACCGTGCGAAAAACGTAGATACAATCGCAGGTGGCGGCTTAGGATTATCGATCGTCAAACAATGTGTCGAATTACAGGGCGGTACGATCGACATCAAGAGTAAAGTAGGACAGGGCACAACCGTGCAGGTTCAACTTCCACTCACTCTAGCCGTTTAGTAAATCTCAAATCCAAGGGCAAATTCTTCTGGCTTGTCCGAAATAATTTCGATCGTATATTCACCATCCATGGGCAAACGTCCCTGCCAATTCTGCGACTCAGTCGAACTGCCGCCAATGCGCTGCCCATTTGGTGCAAGAACTGTTAGGAGCGATTTCCCTTTCAGAACGCGTACTGCCATCACTTGGCGACCAGATGCTTTTAACAAATATTTGCGACTTTGATTAGGCTGAAGCTTTCCAGTGACTACTGTCTGTGTCTTGTTGCGTGGGAATCGAACATGCTGAATATTTGAATCGATAAATTGCGAAATGGGCGTGATTGCCACATCTAGCGAATATGAGCCTACTCCTGTTACCTGAATCGTATACCGATCGTTCTTTGGCAACTGACCTGTCCAATTCCGAGTCTGATGAGACGAACTATCAATTGCCTGCCCATTCGATTGCAGCAAATTCATCAACACCCCTGTTCCTTCAACCGTCACAGTCATAATCTGCCCCTGTGCAGCTTCAACAGTATAGGGTTGAGAGGTTTGCTCCAGTAAGTTTCCTTGCAGCACAGCCGAAATTTCTCCCGCTGGGATGACAATCCGCTGCGGCTCTCCATTACTCACAGTTCCGGAATTCCGAAAAGGAGCAGCTGTCCTGATCTGTTGGGTACTTGGTAAGGGATCTGTGATCCGAAACAGATGCAATCCAATTCCTGTAGAAACCAGTAGGCTGGTTGCGATCGCGGTCGGAACTGCGAATCTGCTCATCGTTGAAGTCTTTCTAGATACTGAAGAACTTCTAGAGAGTCCTGATCTTGACCTACCCGAAGCCTCATTCTCAGTGTTGCTGCTCATCGATAATCGCGTCCTAATTGTCGTCGTGACCTGCTTCAAGCTGGTATCTCTTGCTGCGGGTGCAATCTCTCGTTCAATCAACTGAAGCGGCTGTGACATCGGATTCAGTAGGGTGCTTTTTACCGATTCCTCTATCAAGGGCTGTAGGTCTGCCCATGCTTCGCGTGCAGATTGATAGCGATCGCTCGGATGCAGCGACAGCATTTTCTGAAATATCAATGCCAACTCATCGCTGATCTGACTATAAGGCTGCCATTGCCATGCCAACGTCTGGCTATCCAGAAGATTTTGAGGCTCTCGACCTGTCAGGAGTACTAGACAGGTCGCTCCTAACGCATAGAGGTCACTATGTGGAGAAACATTCCCCGTTTGTAGCTGCTCGGGAGGAGCATAACCCACCTTTCCTACCCGAGTAATCGTCGAAATAATCGGCCAATGACTTGCTGCTTCCTTCACTGCGCCAAAATCAATTAATATCGGCAAGCTTTGGTTCGTCGTTGGTGTCACGACAGCCGGAATCACCCTTTCACGCACTTCAGCGGCTCTCAAGATGATGTTTTCCAGAGAAATATCTCGATGAATAATATCTCGATCGTGCAAATAAGCTAGAACAGGCAATAAATGATTCAGCAAATGTAAAATTTCGGCTTGAGAAAATGCTTCTCCGTTCTGCCGTCGAGCCTGCAATAAATCCCGATACGTTTGCCCTTGCACAAAATCTTGAACGAGAAACAGCCGCTGTTCACTCTCAAATGCTGCCCAAAACCGAGGAATTTGCGGGTGCTGAATTTGATAAAGCGTACTTGCCTCACGCTGGAACAGTGCTTTCGCTTTCTCCACTAAGCTGTCATCTTGATATGGAACAGTAAATTCCTTAATAACGCATAGCTCATCAAACCGTTCTTGGTCAACGGCTAAATAGGTTCGTCCAAATCCGCCTTGACCTAAGATTTGCTTGATCAAATACCGTTGCCGGAGCAGCGTTCCTGATGCGATCGAAGATACCATAGTGGGATGCACAACTTTGAAAACAGCGCAAGGGATGACTTGCTGTAATAATTGTTACTCAGACTTCGGTATTATTCCTATGGGGTGAAACCCCTCACCGCGACGGCAAAATTTCAATCGGTTGCCTTCTATCGGGATCACTCCGTTGATAGAGGAAGGCATGAGTTGACCAAATGCATACTTATGTAAAGCATTTCACTGGTGTTTTGGCTTGACTCTCTTAGGAAGTTAAGCGAAACTGACAGATAATCAGAAACCACTCTTATTAGCTGCTAAGTTCTGTAACGTTTTAAAGTGAAATTGCTGGAACTTTGAATAGAAGTAACTTTCGACTTTGTTTGACAAGCCTTCCATTCCCAGACATTTTGCTAAGTACCTTCTAGACATTGGGCAAAGCGCATGGAGACGTTAGAGTTCATCATCTATCCAGACGGTCGGGTGCAAGAGAAAGTAACCGGAATTATTGGGACTTCTTGCGAAGAAGTCACTGCTGCGATCGAAGCTCAGTTGGGTCGAGTTATCGCCCAAGAACGCACCTCTGAATACTTTGCCCAAACGGTTCAGCAATCCGAAACGGTAAAGACCCAAGCAACGTACAGCGATTGGTAAGTTCGTATAGACCCCTTACAATTCGATTCGTAACCATTTGCCATGTCACATTTTAGTCAAATCAAAACTCAAATCCGCAACCTCACTTCCTTACAATCTGCGCTCTCGGATTTAGGAATGGACTGGAAAACCGGTCCTCGAGACGTTCGGGGATATCGCGGTCAGACTCAATCTGCAGAAGTTGTGATCGAACAAAACAACGGTTACGATGTCGGTTTTGCCTGGAACGGTCACGAATATGAGCTGGTTGCCGACCTTCAGTTCTGGAATTTGGATAACTCCGTCGATCGTTTCTTGAGTAAGGTAACGCAGCGCTACGCTTATCACACAATTGTGAATGAAGGCGCTGACAAAGGCTTCCAGGTTGCCGAGCAGCAAAAGAACGAAGATGGTTCGATTCGTCTAGTTTTACAACGCTGGAGCGCGTAAATGGCTGACTCCTTCCAACTACCCGAAGGTGATAATTCTCCCTCTGGGGTTGACCCCGAACGGTCTGGACTGGAACCCGAATTGGGTGGGTTTCTTCGTGAGACAGAAGGGCGATCAGGTTTTGAGCCTGAGTTGGGAGGAGTTTTCCGACAAAAGGGTGTGTACGTCGATGAAATTACTTGCATCGGCTGTAAGCATTGTGCTCACGTTGCCCGAAATACTTTCTATATTGAGCCAGACTACGGCCGATCGCGTGTGATTCGCCAAGACGGGGACGCTGAAGAACTCATTCAAGAAGCGATCGAGACCTGTCCTGTCGATTGTATTCACTGGGTCAATTACGCTGAGTTAAAACGACTGGAAGAGGAGCGTAAGTATCAAGTCATTCCAGTTGCAGGTTTCCCAGTTGACCATGCCATGATTGCGGTAAGTCGCCGACACCAGAAATCAAGACTCAAACGTAGGACTCAAGATAGCTGAATTGAAAAAATCTCTTGATCATTAAGTTGAAAGGTTTTTTAATCGTCATTCTTCAGGAGCCAGAGAGTCAGACGCTTCCTCTAACTCAGAGCGATCATTGCTTGCGCCTTGCAGGGTAAAGGGCAGATGCGCGCCTTTCAAGCCGCGTATAATCCGTTCAGGTGTCTCTTCAAAGACGACAAATAGAGGGTATATTTTGTCAGCCCCATCATTCAGGATGTGCTGGTGACGAGGTGGCATCACCCACTCATAATCTTTCTCTAAAACAATTTGTGTCCGTCGCCAACGACTTAACAGCTCAGAAAAATCTTCATCGGGTTGATGAATAAAGATAAAGATTTCTTTTCCGGTTTTGATTTTCCACTCTGGATCACACATCAAGATTGCTAATTCACACGGCAAAAGATGAGATTCAAGCGTTGTGATGTTGGTTCCATTGGCTGCCATTGTTGTATGGCGAATTCGCACGATCGGCAATGGAATCGTAAGCACACTCTCCTCTGCCCGTCGCATACTTGGAATCATTTCTAGATAGGCGCGGTGGCATTTTAGAAGCTCGATCGCTTCTGTGGAATGACTATATGTGGCGAGTAATTCTTCGTATTGAACTTTTTGAGCGGACATTGCGACGGCTTTGGGATCAACAATAGATGAACAACAAAGGTCAGATGCGGTGAACTTGTGCCCCATACATCTGACCCGAATTTGTAAAATAACGGAATGTGATTGCGCACTAACCGAGCTTTTCAAAGATGGCAAACATCGGTAAGTACATTGCAACGAGAATACTGCCGACCATGCCGCCCAAAAACAGAATCATAATCGGTTCCATAATGCTTGTTAGGGCTTTCACAGCTTGCTCAACTTCATCCTCGTAAAAATCTGCAACTTTCATCAGCATTTTGTCGATCTCGCCGGTTTCCTCACCAATGCTGATCATTTGAATTGCCATTGCTGGAAAAACTTGCTCTTTTTGTAACGCAATACTGATCATGCCGCCTGTCTGAATTTCTTTGCGGGCTTCATCAATCGCGTTTGCGACAATCTGATTTCCCGAAGTGTCCCGGACAATTTCCAAACAGGTCAAAATTGGAACGCCCGATCGAGTCAATGCCCCAAAAGTCCGACAGAACCTCGCAGTTGCAGTTTTCTGAATGAGATCACCAAATAATGGCATCTTTAAAAAGAAGCGATCCATTGTTTCGCGGCCAACGCGAGTTTTGTAATACTGCTTGTACGCGAAAACCATTGATGGAACAATAATAAAAAGGCTAAACGCTGATGGACTGGTTAGAAAAGCACTGATATCCAGCATGAGTTGAGTAAATGCTGGCAGATCGCCCCCCATTTGTTTAAAGATATTTGCAAAGATTGGGATTAAGAAGATCGTCATTCCCAAGAAAATTAGTGTTGCAAGCACCCCAACTACAACTGGGTAGCTCATCGCTGATTTAATTTGGTTCTGCAAGCGGGCAACATCCTCAAGCAGTTTTGCCAAGCGATTGAGCACTTCATCGAGTACTCCACCCGTTTCCCCAGCTTGCACCATACTGACATATAAGCCATCAAAGCATTGAGGATGTTTTCTCATCGCCTCAGACAGGTTGACCCCTTGCTGAACATCTGAGCTAATTTCCATCAGTGCTTTCTTCAATTTGGGATTGGTGCACTGATCCGCCAATACACCTAATCCTCGAACTAGGGCAACCCCTGCGTTTACAAGTGCTGCAAACTGACGCGAAAATACTGCTCTGTCTTTGACCGTGACAGAAACCATTGAAGTTTGAAAATTGGCAAAGCTCTTATTGATATCAAAGGCTTCGTTTTCTTTCAGTTCTTGCACAAACAGTCCTTGTTCACGCAAGGCAGACCGCGCATCACTTAGAGAATCCGCGATAATTTTTTCCTTTTTGGCGTTTCCTTTAGCGTCTCGGACGCGGGCAACATAGGTTGGCATAGATTTTCGGTAAGAGGTAGAAAAAATGGAAGATGCGGATTCCGCAAAGTGATCGATCTAAAAAATCACCTTCTCACTAAGATGTTGAGTAGAAGGTGTGAGTAACTTGAGTTAGCGCTTCACTGCTGTGCCTGCTGCACCATTCGGAACTCCACCAATTAAGCGCTGAAGTTCATCAGGACGAGAAGTTTTAGAGGCGGCGGCTTCAAATGTAATTAGTCCAGCTTTGTATTGATCAGCTAGCACTTTTTCAAGGGTTTGCATTCCCAATTTTCCGCCTGTCTGAATTGCTGAGTAAATTTGGGCGGTTTTCCCTTCACGAATCAGGTTGGCGATCGCAGGGGTGACAATCATAATTTCCTGAGCCATGACTCGCCCATATTCACCCGGTTTGGGATTCTTCTTCGGCACCAGCGTTTGGCTGAAGACTGCAACGAGTGAGTTGGAAAGCTGCACCCGCACTTGCGTTTGACGCTCGGATGGAAAGACATCAATCATCCGGTCAACGGTTTGTGCCGCAGAACTCGTATGGAGCGTGCCGAAAACTAAGTGACCTGTTTCTGCCGCAGAAATTGCTAGTGAGATAGTTTCCAAGTCCCGCATTTCCCCAACCAGAATAATATCTGGATCTTCCCGGAGAGCTGCTTTTAGAGCATTTGCAAAGCTCTTTGTATCTTCATGAAGCTGGCGTTGGTGAACCAAACTTTTGATAGGTTCGTATACAAATTCGATCGGATCTTCGATCGTCAAAATATGTTCTGCACGAGTGCGGTTGATCAAATCAATCATTGCAGCTAAAGTCGTTGTCTTACCTGAACCGGTAGGACCTGTAACTAAGATTAATCCTCTTGGCTTTTCGGACATTTCTCGAACGACATCGGGAAGATTCAGTTTTTCAAAATTTGGAATTTTGGAACTGAGTGCCCGTAGACATGCAGCGTAAGTTCCGCGATCTTTGTAGACATTGACCCGAAAACGAGCTAATCCGCGCACACCATAAGAGCAGTCAAGCTCCCAGTTTTGCTCTAGTGTTTTGCGCTGAGTGTTATTCAGCATACTGAAAATCAAACGCTGACATTCTTCTGCACTGAGAACATGATCGCTGACGGGTTGAAGATGTCCGCTGATGCGAAAATAAGGCGGCAGTCCTGCGGTCAGGTGCATGTCAGAACCGCCCATTTCGATGAGTTGTTCCATCAAGTCTTCGATCATCATTTCCATGTGAGTTGCTCCTTAAGAGATAAGAACGAGTGCAAATGAGTTAAGGTCAAGGATTAATCTTGGAAGCGCGGAGTCGTGCAATAGTGGCAGTCGAGCCAATCCTGCTGCATTTCTGCTCCACAAGTCCGGCAGGTGAGCGAAGTCTTACGCTTTGCCTTGAGTTCGGCTTCGAGTCCAGTGTCAGTGAAGGTGACCCGCTCAATTTCTTCAAGCGTGCAAAGTCCTTTGCGAACAAGATCCAAGCTGTAAGCGAGTAGGGTTTGCATTCCTTCTTCCACAGCTACTTCTTTAATTCGTTCAGTCGGAGCGCCCTCTGTAATTAAGGTCTGAAGCGCTTCTGTCACTCGCATCACTTCATAAACCCCGAGTCGTCCTTTATAACCAACCCCGCTACATTTCTGACAAAGTTGATTTTTCGAGCGAGCTTCCTGAATTTCCTGGGGACTTAAAGTGTTGGCTTTATATAACGTCAGTTGGGCATCACCCGCACTGGTTAATCCGAAGCGAGCAAGTTCTTCGGGGGAAGGTTGGTAAGGGATTCGGCATTCGTCACAGACTTTCCGAACCAAACGCTGAGCAACAACACCCAGCAATGCGCCGGACACCATGAAGGGTTCAACTCCCATTTCATCGAGTCGAGCGATCGCACCTGCGGCATCATTGGTGTGGAGAGTGGTCAAAACCAAGTGACCCGTCAGAGCAGCTTCGATCGCGGTTTTTGCTGTTTCTTTGTCGCGGGTCTCACCGACCAGAATGACGTCCGGATCTTGTCGTAGGAACGCTCTCAAAATTGCAGCGAAGTCCATCCCTTTTTCCCGGATGACCTGAACTTGGGTAATTCCAGGGAGAGAATACTCGATCGGGTCTTCAGCCGTACTAATGTTGACTCCAGGTTCGTTACGTTCAGCCAAAGCTGAGTACAGTGTTGTGGTTTTTCCGGACCCCGTGGGGCCAGTTACTAACATGAGACCGAAAGGACGTTTCACCATTTCTTGAACGATTCTCAAAGAAGTTTCGTCCGTAATCAACTTATCGAGTCCAAGCTGTGTCGCCGAATTATCTAGAATCCGAAGGACAACTTTTTCGCCATAGCGACTGGGGAGTGTGTTGACTCGGAAGTCTACTTTGCGACCGTCATAAATCCGGCGAATCCGGCCATCCTGCGGCGCTCGACGTTCTGCGATATCGAGTTGAGAAATAATTTTGAAGCGTGCCACAACTGCGGGGATAATCTTCTTCGGAAAAGGCTCAAACGCTTCTCGTAAGACTCCATCTTTACGAAATCGGATGCGGAGAGATTCTTCTTGCGGTTCGATGTGAATATCAGAGACTGCCATTTGCAGTGCTTTAATCAGAATTTTATTCACCAGCGCAATGATCGGAGCGGCATCAGCCTCAGCACCAGCATCGAGATCCATCTCTGCGCTGTCATCTTCTGATAGCTCGGCAAGGGATTCTAACCCTTCGAGATCTGAGCGCACATCTACTCTAGATTGGGCTTCAAGCTGCTTCTCCTGCTCAAGCCGAGCATCCATGTAGGTAGAAATCAGCCGCTGATAATCATCGATCGTAATGACTAATCGCTGCAATCCAATGCCTTTTGGACGTAAGATGCGATTTAATTCATCCTGCGCTGCTAGATTGTCGGGATCCACCATTGCCACAAGCACAAAAGGTGGATCGGTCTCGCTTTGAGAAAGGGGAATGAGATTATAACGACGGCAAAGCTCAATTGGAATCAACGTGTCGATTAACTGCCCGACTTGAGCGGAAGAAACCTGATTGAGTTCAGGATCAAGAGATTCAACGCCGTAAAGAATCTTCAACTCAAACAGTTGCTGCCGTTTATATTGGCGAATCAAATCCGGTGACAGTTGCTGCCCGGTCAGCGCTTCTAGCACGGCAGTCAGCGGTCTACCTGACTTTCGACATTCAATAAGAGCCTGCTGCATTTGCTCGTTATTGACATAGCCAGATTGAATCAATTTATTGCCAAACGGCGAAAAATTGTTTTGAACAACAAGGGCGCGCCGCTGAGAAGAAGAGTTTGTCATAACGGATGAACGAAGATCACCTTATTGAGCATTCCCAAAATGTTTTTTGAAGAACGCTTGGATTGAATGAGATCGAGCTTCAAACCGAAGGCAGTGCGATATGATGCTTAACGGTTGTAAGCAGTGCGGCATCTGAGGACTCATTCGCTAGGATGGAAGAAGTTTGCTTAAGCCAGCGTTCTATACAGGGGAATTAGCGCACGATGATCGACGAACAAAATCAACAAGTAGACGAAACTCAAGTTTCAGCCAGTGAATCTTCTGAACCAACTTCTACTCCGTCTGAGCCAGCGAGTGAAGCCGTGGAAACGGAAGTTGCTGCAACAGCTTCTGAATCTGAAGATGAAACGGATTATGAAGCGGCATTTATGGAATTGCGATCGAATTATGCTGCGAAAGAGCGAGAAATTGAAGGTCTGAAAAAGCAAGCAGATGAACTCAACAATCAGTACATGCGGATTGCCGCCGATTTTGAGAATTTCCGTCGTCGCACTCAGCGCGAAAAAGAAGAGTTAGAAACTCAAATTAAATGCAGCACCGTGAAAGAGTTGCTTCCGGTTGTAGACAACTTTGAGCGAGCACGATCGCAGATTAAGCCGCAAACTGATGGTGAAGCGAACATCCATAAGAGCTATCAGGGTGTCTATAAGGATATGGTCGATCGCTTGAAGAAAGTCGGTGTTGCACCAATGCGAGCAGAAGGGAAAGAATTTGATCCGAATCTGCACGAAGCAGTCATGCGCGAACCGACCAGTGAACATCCAGAAGGAACCGTGATTGAAGAACTGATGCGGGGATACATGCTCGAGGATAAAGTTCTGCGTCATGCCATGGTCAAAGTTGCAGCACCTCCTGAAGATGGCGATAGTGCCGAGACTGAAGGCTAAGTCTGTTCGTGAAAGTACCGAGGATAGAGCGACTGGATCAGGTTGCCTGTCAGCGCAGCGTTAAAAAATTTCTGCAATAGGGAATCATTCGGAAAGTTAGTTCAAAGATATCCGTATGGTACGGAGAACTAACTTAGAACTTTATGTTCTGCGTTCACCTCGCGTACTTTCGGCAGCGCTAGTTATGGGAAAAGTCATCGGCATCGACTTAGGAACAACCAACAGTTGTGTAGCTGTGTTGGAGGGCGGTCAGCCCTTAGTCATTACCAATTCTGAGGGCGGGCGAACCACGCCAAGTATGGTCGGATTTGGCAAGGCGGGTGATCGCCTAGTCGGTCAATTGGCAAAGCGACAAGCTGTCACTAATGCGGAAAACACTGTATTTAGTATCAAACGGTTTATTGGTCGGCGATGGGATGATACACAGGTCGAACGCTCACGGGTTCCCTACAACTGCGTCAATGGGAAAGATGCGACCGTAGATGTGAGGATTCGCGATCGTAATTACACAGCTCAAGAAATTAGTGCCATGATCCTGCAAAAACTCAAGCAGGATGCAGAAAATTATCTGGGCGAAGAAGTCACCCAAGCGGTGATTACGGTCCCTGCATATTTTAGTGATGCTCAGCGTCAAGCGACGAAAGACGCTGGCACGATCGCAGGATTAGAAGTTCTCAGAATTATTAACGAGCCAACTGCGGCTGCACTTGCGTATGGGTTAGAGAAACAAGATCAAGACCAATGCGTTTTGGTCTTTGACCTGGGTGGTGGAACGTTTGACGTTTCGATTTTGCAGTTAGGGGATGGCGTTTTTGAAGTTAAGGCGACTTCTGGCAATAACCATTTGGGTGGAGACGATTTTGATGCTTGTATCGTAGATTGGTTGAGCCAAACGTTCCTACAACAAGAAGGAATTAATCTTGCAGATGACAAGATGGCGCTTCAACGCCTGAGAGAAGCTGCCGAGAAGGCAAAAATCGAACTTTCTGGAACCCTCAGCACATCGATTAATTTGCCGTTTATTACCGCCGATGAATCGGGTCCAAAGCATTTAGAAACAGAACTGACTCGCGCTAAGTTTGAAGAGCTGGCAAACGAGTTGATTCAAGCGACGCTCAATCCGATGGAGCAAGCGTTGAAAGATGCGAATCTGACGACAGAAGATATAGATCGCATTATCCTCGTCGGCGGTTCGACTCGAATTCCGGCCGTTCAAGATGCACTCAAGAAATTTTTCAACGGCAAGACTCCTGACCGTTCCGTCAATCCAGATGAAGCAGTGGCACTCGGCGCAGCGATTCAGGCGGGCGTATTGGGTGGAGAAGTCAAAGATTTGCTGTTGTTAGATGTCACGCCGCTTTCGTTGGGGATCGAGACATTGGGGGAAGTCTTTACGCGGATTATCGATCGCAATACTACGATTCCCAGCAGTAAAACGCAGGTTTTCTCAACCGCAACGGATGGACAAACCTGCGTTGAAATTCATGTGTTGCAAGGTGAACGGGCAATGGCTCGGGATAATAAGAGCCTAGGTAAATTTCAACTCACGGGCATTCCACCTGCACCGAGAGGCGTGCCTCAAATTGAAGTTGCCTTTGAAATTGATGCGAATGGCATTCTCAAAGTATCAGCGCTTGACAAAGGGACAGGGCGCGCTCAGAGCGTTGAAATTTCCAATACGGGTGGATTGAGCGAGGGTGAGATTGAACGGATGCGTCAAGAGTCAGAACTCTTCGCAGAAGAAGATAGTCGGCGAATGCAGTTGGTTGAATTGAAAAACCAGGCAGATAGCCTCTATCACAGTTATGAAATGACTCTCAAAGAGAATGGTGAAGTCATCAGCGACACTTTGAAATCGCAAGCGAATGAGAAAATTGTTCAACTTAGGAGCGCGATCGCCGATCCAAAGGTTAGTATCGATGAGGTGAAATCGTATCTTGATGGGTTGCAGCAACTGCTGTATACCATTGGTTCAGCAGTTTATGAACATGCTCAACCTGTCGCAAGCTCTCCTTTTGAAACTGATACCAGTTCTCGGATGAGTTTTGAAGATGACACCGTTTCTGCTGATATGAGTGGGTTCACCTTTGAGGCAGATGCAACCGTGACTGCGGATTATGAAACAGTCGATTAGTTCGGCGTTAGGGTAGTAAGATAGGGAGTCTAGACCGTTACCTTAACGCCTTGTATATCCCTTTATTAGCCCTCTTACCCCCTGAATCTCTACCCTATGGCTCGTGATTACTACGAAATTCTTGGCGTTTCCCGTGATGCAGACAAGGAAGAAGTCAAGCAAGCCTTTCGTCGTCTCGCCCGTAAATATCATCCGGATGTGAATAAAGAGCCTGGAGCAGAGGAGCGATTTAAAGAGATCAATCGCGCCTATGAGGTGATTTCTGATCCGGAGGCACGGGCAAGATACGATCGCTTCGGTGAGGCTGGTGTTTCTGGTGCTGGTGCTGCTGGTGGCTATCAAGATTTCGGCGACATGGGTGGTTTCGCGGATATCTTTGAAAGTTTCTTTAGCGGATTTTCAGGTGGTGCTCCAGGCGGCGGACAGACTCGACGAAGAGGCGGCCCGGTTCGAGGGGATGACCTCCGACTCGACCTGAAATTAGACTTCCGAGAAGCGGTTTTCGGAGGCGAGAAAGAAATTCGGATTAGCCATTTGGAGACCTGCACAAACTGTAATGGCAGTGGTGCAAAACCAGGGACTCGTCCCAGAACTTGTACAACTTGTTCTGGAGCGGGTCAAGTTCGTCGGGCGACTCGTACCCCCTTCGGGAGTTTCACTCAAGTTTCAGTTTGTCCGACCTGTAATGGAACAGGGCAGATGATTGAAGAGAAGTGCGAAGTGTGTAGCGGAAACGGACAGCGCCAAGAAACGAAGAAACTGAAAATTACCATTCCGGCAGGGGTGGATAATGGCACCCGATTGAGAGTTTCAGGTGAAGGCGATGCGGGTCAGCGCAGTGGACCTGCGGGTGACTTGTATGTTTATTTGTTCATCAACGACGATCCTGATTTCCAGCGCGATGGCATTAATGTCTTGTCTGAAGTCAAAATCAGCTACTTGCAGGCAATTTTAGGATCTCGCATTGAGGTGAAGACCGTTGATGGTGAGGAAGAATTGACCATTCCAGCAGGCACACAGCCAGGAACAGTTCTGACCTTGGAAAATAAGGGAGTTCCTAAACTTGGAAATCCAGTCAGCCGAGGCGATCATTTGATCACGGTGTCAGTGGATATTCCAACGCGGATTACTCCCGAGGAGCGCGAATTGCTGGAGAAACTTGCAAAGATTCGCGGCGATCGTGTGGGAAAGGGCGGTGTTGAAGGTTTTATTGGGAAGATTTTTGGCGGATGAGTCAAGCAGAAGAAGCACTACAAATGGATTTACGCGGGACACCTTGCCCGATCAATTTTGTGCGGACGAAGTTGAAATTAGAACAAATGGCAGAGGGAGCTTTGCTCGAAGTTTGGCTTGATCCGGGTGAGCCGATCGAGCAAGTTCCTGATAGCCTGACGATGGAAGGCTATACGGTTGAGAGCATCGAAGATCGATCGAGCTTTTTTGCGGTCAAAATTCGTCGCTGATCTTATGAGTTCTGATGACAAGGTTTTGGAAGAGGATCAGCCTGATCAGGAGCCATTAACAGGTACAGTTCTAGCAGTTCAAGCTAATTTTTATTGGGTACGGCTTCATCAAAAGAGCCTGCCTAAATCTCTGCTGCTCTGTACTCGACGCACTCGGTTAAAGAAAATCGGGCAACGCGTGATGGTGGGAGATCGGGTTTTAATTGAGGAAGCAGATTGGAATGGCGATCGCGGCGCAATTTCTCAAGTCTTGCAAAGACGATCAGAATTAGACCGTCCGCCGATTGCCAATGTGGATCAGATTTTGCTCGTCTTTGCATTAGCATCTCCCACGATCGAGCCATATCAATTGAGCCGATTTTTGGTGAAGGCTGAATCGACAGGATTAGCCGTTAGCTTGGCGTTAAGTAAAAGCGATTTAGTTTCGCAGGATGAGCAGCAAGGATGGAAAGAACGTCTAGCTGAATGGGGCTATCACCCAATATTTATTAGCGTTCGTCAAAAATCTGGTTTAGATGAATTAAAGCAGTATTTAAACAACAAAATTACAGTCGCATCGGGTCCATCGGGTGTTGGAAAGTCGAGCTTAATTAATCAGATTATTCCAAGCGTTGATTTACCAGTTAATGCTGTTTCTGGCAAGTTAGAGAAAGGTCGGCATACTACGCGCCATGTCGAACTCTTTGAGTTACCAACGGGCGGATTATTAGCAGATACACCAGGATTTAATCAGCCTGATTTGTTTTGTTTGCCCCAGGAATTAGCACAATATTTTCCAGAGATACGGCAGAAATTAGCAGGAAAAAGCTGTCAGTTTAGTGATTGTTTACATCGAGATGAACCTGGATGTGCTGTGCGCGGGGATTGGGAGCGATATGAGCACTATTTAGATTTTTTGGAAGATGCGATCGCGTATGAAATTCAGGTTCATCAGCAAACTGATCCTGATGAAGCTTTAAAGCTTAAATCGAAAGGAAAAGGAACTCAGTTTGAGCCGCGTTTAGAAGCGAAGAAGTACCGTCGTGAATCGCGCAAAAATCAACAACAATCGCTGAGAAAATTAGACATTGAGAAATTAATGAAAAGTGAGGAAGACGAATAGTTGAGTTCGTTCAAGATTGAAATCCAGACTGATGATACGAAGTCTCCCTCGATAAACTGCATCATCTCGTTTCCTAGCTGACTGATTTTAAGTGATCGAGATTAAATTCTTGGGCACTCTGGCAAGGCAATGCTTGAGAGAAAAAGAATGCAGTGGATTGACTTTCAGAAAACAATGCATCAGAGGTCGATTTTTTCAGAGCTAGATGAGACCCAGAAGCAGGCAAGGAATTTCAATCTTCGAGGGCATTCTTTAATCCGAGGTGTAGCTGGTTCTGGTAAATCTTTGGTGCTGCAACAAAGAGTGAAGAAATTGGTAGAAGAACAATTTGATCGTATTCTTGTTCTTTCCTACAATCGCTACATGCAAGGATGGATTGAATCAAACTTAACTTATCCTGTTGAATGTAGTACATTCCATCGTTGGGCGTTTCAAAATTTTCAATATCGCTATGTATCTGATCGAGCAAGAGAATCGAGACAAAAGTTGATTGAATTGGCACATCAATCGGATTTGAATTATCAAGCAATTCTAGTTGATGAAGCGCAAGATTTTTATGATGAATGGTTTCAAGCGTTATTGAAAGTTCTCGATCGTCAAACGAATTCTCTATTCTTTGTTTATGACAATACTCAATCTGTATATGGGCAGGAACATCGTCGGAGAAGCGGCTGGAGTTGGGCAAAACTAGGAATTGATGTTGTAGGACGATCGCAAATCTTTGATCTCAATTACCGCAATTCGCCCGAAATTCTAGAACTGGCTTGGAAGTTTATTCAACCTGCCTTGGCGAAAGCAGAGATTAAAATCGAAAAACGCGAAAATAGTCCGTCGATCGACAAACTGATTGAACCGAAAAAGAAAGCATCTCGGAGTTCTGGAATTTCTCCTCTTTTAGTTCAGATTGAATCAGAAAAAATTGCGATCAAGATTGCAAATCAAGTCAAGACTGCTCTAGAAAGTTGTGCAAAATCCTCGATCGGAATTCTATTTCATTCAGGTGATGAAAAGGCAAGAGCCATAAAAACTCAAATCAGCAAAGAGTTATTTCGCTTAGGCGTGAGTCATCATGCACCGATGACCTCGTCAGAACGGGATAAGAATTTTACGGCTCGATCGTCGGTTTTGATTGATTCTTGGAATGCAGCAAAAGGTATTGAATTTGATGCTGTGATTATCGTACTGTCTGAGATTTCCGAGGAATTTGAAGAACAAGCAGGGCTTTATACTGCAATGACTCGTGCGAAAGATCATCTCGTGTTTGTCTATGAGAATAGAAGCGGAATTGTTGATATTTTAGAAGATATTTTGACCTCACCTGATCAGCTTAGCGAATCATAAGAGAAACAGATTGAAGCGCTCCGATGATTAACCCTAGAATTCCACCTAGATTGACGATCGCTTGTAATTCGCTGCGCACAATTCCATTAATTGCAGCTTCTAAATCAGCAGGAGAAGTCGCTTTTACTCGATCCGTGATCACTTGATCAATATTGAGGATTGGAATTGCTTGAGCGACAATTTTCTCCAAATCTTTCTCCAAATAACGCTCTAAAATGAGCGCTAATTCTTCGCTAACTAGATCTAGAGAAGAAAGAACTGCTTCTGAGTTTTGTAAGCGATTCAGAACAACAGATGCGACATTTTCCCAATCGACAGATTGGCTCAATCCTTGCAAGACATCTGAGCCACGATCTTGAAGATAGTGACGAACACTATCTCGCATGGTTTTGCGAAGTTGTCTCACTGTTGCAACAGGAAGATTTTGTAACGATAGATTCTGTAGCCATTCTTTAAATCGCTGCTTGACTCCTAACGAGAAAGTCAACTCTGCTAGAACGGCATTGCTATTTTCTTTCTCATCTAAACAAAACGTTCTCAGACGAGTTAGAGTATTCCGTACTCCAAATAAATTAGCAACAACCCAATAAGTTCCGCTTGTTTTTTCTCGGAAGCCTTCGTCGATGACTTGAATATTACGATCGGTCAAAAAATCGATTAATGTCTGCCGCAAGACATCAGGTGGAATGACAATTTCGATTAACCATTCTGACAGCTTCTCTGCTTGTTCTTCACTCAGCTGAAACTCTAAAATGACTTGATCAAAAATGTGATTTAACTGATCCTCAAGAAATTCTTCTTGTCTGGCTACAACCTTCAGCAATCGAGGCAAAGACTGCCCAAATAGATCTCTCAGAATACTTCCTAAGATTTTTGCAGTTTTTTGTTCTTTGCTTTCTTGAAGTTGTTCGATCGATAATTTTAACAACCAAAGAATTGCAGCCTGGACACGTTCTGTTTGCAGCAGTCGGCGCGCCAAATTTTGTAATTCTTCGGGCGTTAATAGCGATCCCATAATCGTGTCAGAGATTCGCTTCGCCAGTCGTTCTTGATTTCTTGGAATCAAACCCGGCGTAAACGGAATTCGCCGTCGCCCGATATAAACTGCTCGATAAGGGCGAAACAGCATCTTAATTGCGATGTCATTGGTGAAATAGCCAATCACACCGCCAACTACAGGAGGTCCAACAAATAGCCAGAGCGTCGAGAGATCCACAGGATTTCAGGAGAGGCGATCGCCTCATTTCGTAATAACCAATACTCCCATCGTACCGCCCGCGATCGGGTAATGGGTGGCAGTTGCAAAACCTGCTTGCTCGGCAAGGCGAACTTGCTCGCGACCCGTTGGAAATTTATCAAGACTGGGCGCGATATAGGCGTATTCTTCGGTAAAGCCCATGCGTTGAGCCGCCGGAACGACGACTTCATCGAGATACCACTGTTGAAAGGTTCTGACGAACGCACTGTCAGGACGGTGCATATCGAGAATTGCAGCCTTTGAGCCAGGTTTGAGAACACGATGGATTTCTTTCAAACTGCTTAAGATGTCAACCACGTTTCGTAAGCCATAGCCCATCGTGATGCAGTCAAATTGATTGTCTGAAAGTGGAAGATTTAAGACATCGGATTGAATCCAGTGAATCGGAGGCTTGATGCAGCGGCGTTCACTGCGATCGCGTGCGACCTCTAACTGAGCCGCTGAGAAATCAACTCCGTAAACTTGTCCGGTTCTGCCTGCTTTTTCTGCCAGCATTTGAGCCAGATCGCCACTTCCGCAGCACAAATCCAGACAGGTATCTCCGGGTTTTGCACCGCTCCACTTGACTGTCATCTGTTTCCAGATGCGGTGCATTCCGAAACTTAGTCCGTGATTCAGCTCATCATAGACGGGAGCAATACGATCGAATAAAGCTTGAATATGATCAGAATTCATTAAGATAAGCGCTTCTCTAAAATGGGTCTCTCTAAAATTTTAAGTTTCGAGAGGTGTAGTTGCGACAGGGATTTTAGAGAAACGCTGATTTGGCTATACTGCGACTGCAATATGAGCGGAGCGGCTACAAGTGATGGCTAATGCCACTTGTTGAGCTGAGAGGTGCAGCAGCAGCAGTTCGTCTTCTCTCAGGCTTTGCGGGTGTTTCCATTGCAGGCAGAGAACGGCTAATACTTCGCCTCGGAGTGTGACTGGGACGACGAGATGTGCGCCGAAACTGGGATCTTCTGCTTCGGTTGCGACTTGCATACTTTGAGATGCGATCGCTTCTTTCACTAATGAAGATGCTGCTATATCGGAGGTACCACTTGCACCATAGGTTGCACTATTCGTAAATGCACCATTTTCAATTAATTGAATGGTACAGAGATCGGCAAGGAAGTTTTGACCAAAGGCGGTAGCGATTGGCTCTAATGTACTTTCAACGCTGGTTGCGCTTTGGGCGACTCCAACAATCGAGGATAAGAGCGCCGTTTGCGATTGCGATCGACGCAGTTCTTCTGTGCGCTGTTTCAATAATTCATAAGTTTCGGCTGCTCGTTGGACAACGGCTTTTAACTCGTTGGGATCCCAAGGTTTGGTGATGTATTTATAAACTTGTCCAGAGTTAATGGCTTCGACTAAATCTTCGACATCAGTAAACCCTGTGAGGATAATCCGCATGGTGTCGGGGAAGTTCGGCACTGTGCGGCTGAGGAACTCGGTTCCTTTCATTTCGGGCATCCGTTGGTCAGAAATGATCACAGCGACTTCGCCTTCTTCGGAGAGCAATTTCAGCGCGTGGATGCCGCTTTCTGCTTTCAGGACGTTAAAATCGCGACGGAATGTCCGGTAGAGCAGATCGAGGTTGTCGGGTTCATCATCGACGACGAGCATTTTCGCTTTTTTGGGTCGATCGAGATTCATCAGTTGGCGGCTAATCGGTTCTAGTTCTGGAATTGCATATTCCATCGATCGTCACTCCTTCGCAGCTTGGGAACAGTGAGTTTGAGTACTTCTAGTCTTGCCACTTTGAGCGAATTTGTAACAAATACCTTTGGTTTAGATGAGATCTCTAATCATTCATGTCGCAATTTGAGCGCATGAACAATGCTCAAAACGTCACATGTCCAAGCAGGCAGGATGAATGTCATGGCAATTTCTTCCAAACTATTGATCCAACAGAGGACGATCGCGCCCCAAAGTGTCGGAGCATAACCGAATCCGAACAGTGCGATCGCTGCCACGAGTAAAGCTAATCCCCAAGCCTTTGCGGTGTAAGTGTGAAAACTGGGAAGCTTCCTAAACTTAATCAAGCTAATTGAAAATAGAAGAAATTGCGCCGCAACAGCAATTAATAAGGGGATTTTAAAATCAAGAATAACCGTTGGATAAACGAGCCAGGTACTCAAAGCAAGACAGAGAAATAAACAGATGTCTGCCCAACTATCTGCTTGACGAAGTTGAGGGGTGCTCACTTTTAATTTACGAGCAATAATGCCATCGAAAATATCAGAAACGATCGCGAGAATATAACCCAAAAGGAACCAATTGGTAACTGTGCCATCGAGAGCATCTAAGAGAAGAAAAGGTGCGATCGCAAATCGCAATCCTACTAAAATTGCAGGAATGTAAGCAGGCTTTATCACGATCAACTTCCATTCTATGAAGATTTACTGATTAAAATAGTCAGCAATTGGCGTTGCTTTGAGCGATCGTGTGACAGATCTCAATTTTTTCCATGTCACTCCTCAAGTTCTCAGGAGATATAGAGAGAATCGTCGAGCCAGCAACCCCAGTGATATTACGAGTGACTATTGCATCTAGACGAAGCGCGATCGCCTAAGTTGTGATTTAACATTACAGATAAACTACTACACTGAAAAATGGAAAATGTAACCATTCATCAGGCTGAAATGAATCTTTCCGAGTTATTAGCCCGCGTGGAACTTGGAGAAGAAATTGTAATTTCAGATCAAGGGGTTCCGATCGCAAAATTAGTTCCAATCAGTCCCAATTCGTGTCGTAGAGCGAGTTTGGGTATGGATCAAGGAAGATTAATCATCTCTGACGACTTCAATAATTCCTTACCAGATGACATTCTGGCGGCTTTTGGGGGAGATGAAGTTTGAAACCTGCTATTTCGTATTGTGATGTTCGTAAGTATCTAGCAAGAACGCACATAACGTAGTCCCTGCACCAACCACAAGTTTCGCATGACGAGATGTAAGACCAACAGATCTTTGCCCCTTGCCGTGACCAGAACCGTATAGATTTCTGAGTTCTGCAATGCCAACAGCAACTGAGCCAAGATTGCTTAAAACTCGCTTAATTACCTCTGCACCTTTCTTTGAATCGTCTACTTCCTCAGGAGCCAATTCTAGAGCTTTTTGAACTTGCTTAAGCAGTTTTGGTATGTCATCTTTCTTATCATCGTAATTTAACTTGTGACCGTTTAGGATTGTTTTAAGTGTCGCTTCAATGAGTTCTTTTGTTGAACCGATCGCTAGAGATGGATCAGTCTCAATTGACGCGTTAATTCTATCAACGTAGAGATATAGATGCTCTGTATCCAATCCACTCGCTGGAATAGTTTCAATTAATGCTACGTCCAACGCCTGCGAGACAATCTTTCCATTCTCATATAAATAACCGTCTTTCTCTAAATGCCGAATAAGCCGTTGTTTTCCTTCAGATTCAGGCGATAGTTCAATTAAGATGTCTTCGTAAGCGTCAAGAACTCGACGCACATCCTTAGGATCTATCCAATTTACTGAAGCGTAGTAGCACTGAACTAAGGAGCGGCGTTGCCCGCTTGGAAGATTCTCTTCGGAAAGAGATATATACTTTACGTTGTGCCTGTCAAATAGTTCTCTGATAGTCCGTAGCGTCCAGTCGACAAGCCATTCTTGAAATTCATATCGAGTCTTCTTACTGATCAATTCCCTCGCCATACTGCATCTGATACTCTTGTGAGATTGCTCGATATCAGATGATAACCCAAAATTTTCTGGGCGTGGAATTCACGATTAGAGCTACATCTTTTTATACTCTTTAAACCCATTTGAACGACAAGAAGGGAGATGGATAATCCACCTCCCTGAATCAATTGTAGAAATATCTACAAATCAGAAATTAGTAGCGGTAGCCGCTTCCACCAGAACCTGGCTTGTGAACGATGAAGCTCATCACTTGGCACTGTTTGATGTTGTCGAATGCTACGACGCGGATGTAGCAGTTCGAGTACTCAGAACGGCACTGTTGAACTTCGTTCAGAACTTCTTGAGGAGAAGTTGCGTTGAACAAAGGCAACTTCCACATTGTCCAGTAGTACTGCTCAGGAGCAGACGACTCGCTGAACTCGATACAAGGGAAGAAGCCGTTCTCGATCGTGTATTGGATTTGACGAGCGATTTGAGCGTCGGTCAAAGGAGGCAAGTAGGAGAACGTTTCAAAACGCTGCTCTTTAGGGAGAGTTTTCATGAAATCCTCAATAAATTAACTAGGTTCAGGATCAGAATCTTCGGTTGTGGTCGTCAAATCGAGTTGCGTCATTCGTTCTAGCTGTTTGCGGCGTTGCTCCATGTTCGCTTGCTGCATTGACGATCGCAGCATTTCCGGCAGCACATCGGCAATCTCTTCAGCAAGATGCTCTCGCACCGTCAGAATTCGGAAAGCCAAATCCTGACGTTCGCGAAACAAAGCCTCCATAAATGCTTCACCGTCTGTAATGCTTTCTCTGGAAGAAAACTTGTGCAGCCAGTAAGCCTTCTTTGGATCAGTTTCGTCTAGCTGAGCATAAACAACCCGGACAGCCTGATACGTCAAATAGCTTGTCAGCGTTTTTGTCGTATCTTTCGCAATTCGCTTCAGATCCATAAGTTGAGTTTTGAATAATAGATTTTAGATCTTGGGTTTTGGCTTATTGTGCAGCCTAAAACCCAAAATCCGCAATCTAAAATTCATCAGACGGTATCAACAGCTTCAAACTCGAACTTGATTTCTTTCCAGAGTTCGCAAGCAGCAGCCAAGTCAGGCGACCAACGGCAAGCTTCACGGATGATGTCTCCACCTTCACGCATCAAGTCGCGACCTTCGTTACGAGCTTGGACGCAAGCTTCAAGCGCAACACGGTTAGCCGTTGCACCAGGTGCGTTACCCCATGGGTGACCCAAGGTTCCACCACCGAACTGCAGTACGGAGTCGTCGCCGAAGATTTCAACCAGCGCAGGCATGTGCCATACGTGGATACCACCGGAAGCAACTGCCATTACACCAGGCATGGAAGCCCAGTCTTGGGTGAAGTAAACACCACGGGAAGGATCGCGCTCAATGTAGTTCTCACGCAGCAAGTCGATGAAACCAAGGGTGATCGCCTTGTCACCTTCGAGCTTACCAACGACGGTTCCGGTGTGAATGTGGTCACCACCAGACATTCTCAAGCACTTCGCCAAGACGCGGAAGTGAATACCATGGTTCTTCTGACGGTCGATAACTGCGTGCATTGCGCGGTGAATGTGCAACAGAACGCCGTTATCACGACACCAATGAGCCAAGGAGGTGTTTGCTGTGAAACCACCGGTCAAGAAGTCATGCATGATGATCGGCATTTCGAGTTCTTTCGCGAACTCTGCACGCTTCAGCATTTCTTCGCAGGTTGCAGCGGTTACGTTCAGGTAGTGACCTTTGATTTCGCCGGTTTCAGCTTGTGCCTTGTGGATTGCATCTGCAACGAACAAGAAGCGATCGCGCCAACGTTGGAACGGCTGCGAGTTGATGTTTTCGTCGTCTTTGGTGAAGTCCAAACCGCCGCGCAGACATTCGTAAACTGCACGACCGTAGTTCTTAGCGGACAGACCCAATTTCGGTTTGATCGTACAACCGAGCATCGGACGACCGTATTTGTTGATTTTGTCGCGTTCAACTTGAATCCCGTGAGGAGGACCTTGGAAGGTCTTCAAGTATGCAACCGGAATGCGAAGGTCTTCGAGGCGCAGCGCTTTCAACGCTTTGAACCCGAATACGTTACCGACCAAAGAGGTCAGCAAGTTGGTAACAGATCCTTCTTCAAACAGGTCGAGAGGATATGCAATGTAAGCAATGAATTGGCTATCTTCGCCACGGACAGGCTCGATATCGTAGCAGCGTCCTTTGTAGCGATCGAGGTCGGTCAGCAAGTCCGTCCAAACGGTCGTCCATGTTCCCGTTGAGGATTCAGCAGCAACAGCAGCAGCAGCTTCTTCGGGCGGAACGCCAGGTTGAGGAGTCACCCGGAACGCTGCCAAAATATCGGTGTCTTTAGGCGTGTAGTCTGGGGTGTAGTACGTTAAGCGGTAATCTTGTACCCCAGCCTTATACCCAGCTTTCGACTGGGTTTTGGTTTGAGCGTAGGACATATCTCCCTTCCTGTAATGAAAAACGATGGAAAACCTTATAAGCAGACATCACCAACAGTGACCAGAGAAATCCTCTGACCGAATTGGTTGGCATATTGCCCTAGTCACTGGGGATCAGTTTGCCACAACATGATCCCATGTTTGGAGTCAGTTTCTTTAATCTCGACTGATTCCGGTGCATAGGCGCAGACTTTCAGAATCATATCAGGATTTCAATAAGCCTTACTTTAGAGAATCTATGTTCGTTGATAAAAAAATGTTATCAGACATGTCCAATTATTACGTTTGCCATATTAAAGCTTAAGAAAATTGGAACTGCCTCATCTGCTTCAGACAATGCGATCGCTGTCAAGAGGATGAGCATTCTGATTTGCCCGAAAATCGCCCAATTTATAATAAAAAATCTGAACTAAATCTTAACTAACTACAAAAATTAGAAGCGAATGATTCGTGAAACCATAGAATTATGCCTTACCAAAAAATAGATGCGTCTGAGCAGAGATGTCCGTAGTTTCATCTAGGTTCCAACAAAGCGCGATCATTTTATCCCGGCGGTAGTTTATACCCTTGTACTATGAATATACTGCTGAGACAATTTTTTGGTTTTATAGAATACTAAAGCGAGGCTTAGTTTATGTCTCTTTTAAAACGATGTGCAGCAGAGTTTCTAGGCACATTATGGCTGGTCTTTGGGGGATGCGGAAGTGCAGTCTTGGCAGCAGCTTATACAGCAGATACAGCCAAGATTGGTGAGAATACGACGTTTCCGCTAGGAATTGGTTTGGTTGGCGTGTCGTTAGCATTCGGGTTGACGGTGCTGACGATGGCTTACGCGGTCGGTGGAATTTCAGGTGGACACTTTAATCCGGCGGTTTCGTTTGGATTATTTGCGGCGAAGCGGTTTCGCGGTGGACAAAACTTGCTGGCGTACATTGTGGCGCAGGTTTTAGGCGGAATTGTGGGGGCTGGAGTTCTGTATTTGATTGCGTCTGGAAAGCCTGGGTTTGCGCTAACGGGATCGAATCCTTTAGCGACGAATGGATTTGACGCACATTCGCCGGGAGGATACGGATTAGTCGCTTGCTTTTTGGCAGAGGCGTTTTTAACCTTCTTCTTTTTGCTGATCATTTTGGGCGTGACTGATCGACGAGTTGCAAGTGGATTTGCGCCTGTTGCGATCGGGTTTGCGTTAACTTTGATTCATTTGATCAGCATTCCAGTCACCAATACTTCAGTGAATCCAGCACGGAGTCTAGCTCCTGCGGTATTTGTCGGTGGAGAATTGTTGGCACAGGTTTGGTTATTCTGGGTGGCTCCGATACTCGGCGCAGTTTTAGCCGGATGGGTCTATTCATCCTTGTTTGAGGATGCGCATACTTCGGATGAGCCGGAGCGGATTGAGGAAATGGTTTAACGAATTGAGAGCGGAGGTAAAAGCCTCCGCTTTTTTTAGGGTTGGCGAGTTGCGATCGCGAGGCGAATGTTGGGAATCGATCTCAGCCGATCCATAACAGTAATGACTTGCCCGTGAGGGACTTTCTCGTCGGCATTGATCACAACAACGGCTTTAGGATTTCGGCTAAGAATTTCTCGCACTGCAGCAGGGAGAGTGCTGATATTCATTGGTTTTTTATCGAGAGCAAGCTCGCCGTTCGGAGTGATAGTAATCACGACTTGAGAAACTTTTTGAGATTCAGCGGTGACAGCCTTGGGAAGAGCGACGGGTAAGCCTTGCGATCGCGTGAGAAACAGCGTAGACATGATGAAGAATGTCAGGAGCGCAAAGATTACGTCGATCAGGGGTGCAAGGTAGATTTGGGGAGGTAGATCTGGGTCTTCGGGCAAGCGCATAATAGAAAATCCTGGATTTGATCGTGTGGGGTTCAGGCTCAACCTTTCCTACAGTTGATTAATTTCACTGAGCTACTGATCACGAGCGATCGATTAACTCACGACTTAGAAAGTGTGCCGACGACGATAGAGAAGTTCTAACTGTCCGCCGTACTCTTGAATCAGCGCAATCTGGCGCGCGTACAAACCTCGGAACAGATTGGCAAACAAGAGGGTGAAGATGGCGACAACCAGACCCGAAGCAGTAGAAATCAGAGCTTCACTGATCCCGCCTGTGACTCCCAGTGTATTCGTCCCCCCAACATCTCCAAGCCGTAGGGAAGCAAACGAGTTAATCAGTCCGGTGATAGTTCCTAGCAATCCGAGCAGGGGAGAAAGACCGACGATCGTATCAAAGACCGTATTAAAGCGTTTGAGCAAAGGAATCTCTGCGAGTCCGGCGCTTTCGAGAGCGAGGCGAAATTCTTCAGGCGTAGCTTGCTCTAATTCTAGGGCGGCAAGGAAGATTCTAGCGATCGGTAAATCGGCGTTCTTTTCTAACATTTGGAACGCGGCAATTTGGTTGCGTTTGTAGACGCTGAGCACTTCTCGTGCCACTCTTTGATGACGTTGGGAGACTTTGCCCCAGAAAAGAATTCGCTCTAGAATCAGCGCGACTGCCAGGATTGAGAAAAGCAGAAGCGGATACATGACAAGTCCGCCAGCAATAAACCAGTTAGGCATGAGCAATGGGCAATCTTTGGACGATTCATTATTATCGACGACTTTGAGTACGATCGTGGGAATTTCGGAGCGTGTTTGAGGCGTGAGCGCTGATTCAATTTATACAGGTTGGACTGCAAAAAAGGTTTCAGAGAGTCTAATACCGACATCATTCATGCGCTGTTGCAAGCTGTCTAAGAATTCATGCAGCCCGGATTCCATCACATCTTCGATCGTTAAATAATCTAAATCCGATCGCAGTTTTCCGAGCGATCGCTCAACGGATGTATTCCAAGCGCCTTCAGGCGTTCCGGTGATTTGATGCAGCGATCGCTCAGTTTGGCGAATACAATATCGAATCGATCGCGGAAATTCTCGATCGAGCACTAAAAACTCAGCGACCGAAGTTGGGGTGATGCGATGCACGCCACGTTTGCGATACATCTCATACGCACTTGCAGACCGCAACAATGCCATCCACTGCAATTGATCTAACGTTGTGCCCACATCTCGAATCGAAGGAAGCAAAATAAAGTACTTCACATCGACAATTCGACTCGTTTTATCGGCTCGTTCCAGCCAGCGACCCATCAGTCCAAAATGCCAGCCTTCGCTATGGGTCATCGTGGCACTGGCAACTCCCGCAAACAGATGGCTTGCAAGTTTAACTTCACTAAAAAATGTAGGAAAATCAAGCCGATCCGCGACGGCTGCATCATTGACAAAGTGATAGAACGCATTGATCTGTTGCCACATCTCAGACGAAATAATTTCACGTACCGATCGCGCATTCTCACGGGCAGCATTCAAGCAGGAAATGATGGAGTTGGGATAAGTGCGATCGAAGGTCAAAAACCGAATCACATTATCCGCCGTTGCTTCTCCATACTTCTCTTGAAAGATAGCTAAATCTCCAGTCGTCCGGATCAATGGCTCCCATTGCTGAACAACCCCGATCGGTGAATCGAGAGATAAATTCAAATTCACATCAATGAAGCGCGCAATATTCTCAGCACGCTCAACATAGCGATTCATCCAGTAGATCGAATCTGCAACTCGACTTAGCATTGTTCTTTCCTCTAGCTAGCTAACCACCCAAGTATCTTTATATCCGCCGCCTTGCGACGAGTTGACGACTAATGAGCCGCGCTTCAACGCAACGCGAGTCAGGCCTCCTGGCGTGATGTAGATATCTTCGCCATACAAAATATAGGGACGTAAATCCACATGACAGCCTTCAAACTCATCGCCCATTAAGGCAGGCACACGCGATAAACAGAGGGTCGGTTGAGCAATGTAATTGCGAGGAGCAGCTTTGATCTTTTCTGCAAATTCTGCTCGTTCTGCTTCAGTCGATTGTGACCCAATCAACATGCCATAGCCCCCCGACTCATTCGCCGCTTTGACCACGAGCTTATCTAAGTTGGCGAGCACATAGCTCAATTGTGAAGGCTCCCAGCAGAGGTAAGTTGGAACATTCGACAGAATCGCATCTTCGCCGAGATAGTAGCGGATCATTTCTGGAACATACGCATAAATCACTTTGTCGTCTGCAATTCCAGTTCCCAAAGCATTGGCTAAGCCTAATCGACCCGATCGATAAACATCCATCAGTCCCGGAACTCCCAGCAGCGAGTCTGGCCGGAATGCTAACGGATCAATGAACTCATCATCAATGCGTCGATAAATCACATCAACTCGCTTCAATCCCTTCGTGGTTCTCATTTGCAAGTAACCGTCTGCAATCACAAGATCGCGACCTTCGACGAGTTCAACGCCCATCTGCTGAGCTAAGTAAGAATGCTCGAAGTAAGCAGAGTTATAAATGCCTGGGGTCAGTAGTACAACAGTGGGATTCTCAATGTAATCAGGAGCGAGATTCAGCAACGTTTCGAGTAAATAGCTTGGGTACTCTTCGACCGGCTGAATGTTCATGCGATTAAAGACGAGCGGCAGTGTACTTTTCATAATCCGCCGACTTTCAAGCACATACGATACACCAGAAGGACATCTGAGATTGTCTTCTAGGATGTACCATTCTCCAGTGCGATCGCGAACTAAATCCATTCCGCTAATATGTGACCAAATTCCTTTCGGGGGCTTCAATCCCATACAGGGCTTGAGAAAGCCTCGCGAAGAAAACACAATCTCGGATGGAATCACGCCATCTTGAATGATCTTTTGGTCGCCGTACACATCGGCTAAAAACTCATTCAGTGCGACGATTCGCTGCTTCAGTCCCTTTTCTAAAATCTGCCATTCTGCAGCCGCGATCGTCCGAGGCAGAATATCGAACGGAAAAATTTTCTCGGTGCCTTGCTCATCGCCATAGACGTTGAAAGTTACGCCCATTTTGAATAGTGCAATCTGAGCGGCTTGCTGACGATGTTGAATTTCTTCGATCGATAAAGAATTAATCCGGTCAATGAGCGGAGTCACTTCTGGACGAGGACGCCCCGGCGCATCAAACAGTTCGTCGTAAAAATGTCCAGGATCATAGTTTGCTAACTTCACAACAAATCACCATAGTTCTCTCTGATTAATAGGATTGAGTGAACTGCTTAAGCTGTAAAGCTGAATACTAAATCCATCATCTTAGGAATCAAGAAATATAACGAAGTCAATCTATTCTCTGAATGAAATTGCAAGGTAGAGATGGAATTCTGCAAAGTTTGGCAATTCATGATGTACGCAGCAGATTTGGGAAACGGACAACGGTTAACGATCGAGAATGTTGGAACACAGACTGTGCTGACTTGGACAAGCCAGAGTTCTGGGCAGCAACAAAGCCAGCAAATGAGCCTCTCGCTTGGCGCTTGGTCAAGTATGCCGAAGTTGTTTAAATCACATTCCAGCTTTATTTTGCAGATCGAATCTCAACGCACGTCTTACATTCGATTGCAGGCAAACGGAATTAGTCTGTTGAGCGAAGTGCCGCTGATGCTTGGTTCTGAAGAGGTTTTGTTTCAGCGTGTCACGACTCCTAGTAGTCCCAAAATGCCAGAAATGAAGCCATTAGAACCCCTGCGGATGGGCAATATGACCATGCGAATGGAACCAATGGAGATGAGCATGGGCAATATGAATCTCCGATTCGAGACTGAGACATCTTCATCTGCCAATGCTTCAACGGCTCACTTCTGTTCGCAATGTGGAACGAAAGTGCAAGAGAACGATCGTTTTTGTGCGCACTGTGGAACAAGGCTAAAAAGTTAGCAACTAAATTCCCCGAATCCGAGGAATTTAGAAGGCGATAGTATGGCTAGCTATGTTCAAAAGTCTGGCTCAAGGCGTGGGCGGAAAAGTTGCAGACCCTAAATCACCCGCCGCACCCATGACTTTGGCTTCGCCATTGTTGTACGACAGCGAAACTCCTCCCGCGTTTCCCGTATTGATCTCGACAGATTTACCACTCCAAGATCTCTGGGTTCCTTTTGTCAGTGTGCCTTCGTAAACAGAAGTTCCATCAACGAGGACTTCTACCCAGCTTTCCTCAGTGATATTCATTTTGACATTGACAGCCCCTGGAGACGGTGAGGCAGGAGTCGGGCTACTTGGGGTAGAAGCGACTGGAGCAGAACTGCCGGGTGTAGGCGCTTGAGAGGGTTGTACAGTCGGAGAAGTTGCAGCACTAGGATTCGATCGCTCTGGCTGACGATTGACAAACGTTGAAGCGAGAACGCCGATTACGCCTAATCCGATTGCAGCCGCTAAAGCAATCAGTGGCAGACGAGCAGGTGGCTCACTGGTGCTGATGCGAGGAGGCGTAGGAACGGAGTCGCGGACGGCAGTAGGCTCGAGTTTTTGAGCAGGCTGAGGATCACGAATGGCAGCAGGTTCAGAAGCTTTGGGTGTGGGAAGTGGAGTCGGAGCTTCGCTATGCACGACCTGAGGAGGCTCAGCAGCCCTGGGGATGGAAGGTTCAGGTGCTTTGGGAACAGCAGGCTCAGATGCTTTGGGGAGAGCAGGCTCAGGCGCTTTGGGGATAGAAGATTTGAGAGCAGTTGGCTTCGGGGTTTGAGGCTCGATCGTATTCGAGATCAGAGAAGCTGTCGCTGGAGCAGGCAGGGGGGAAAGATCGACGGTGAACTCTTTCGACAGTGCGATGCCGTCAAGCCCAATCGCATCCGCAAAACGCCGAATGAAGCCTTGAATGAATACAGGCTCGGGAAGCCGATCGAGATTTGCATCTTCGAGCGCAATCAGTAATCGTTGCGGAATGTAGGTTTTCGCGGCAATTTCTTCGAGCGACATCGATTTTTTCTGACGCTCCTGACTGAGCCGCGTTGCGATCGCTTTAAGTTGTTCTTTTTGTGCCGACATACCCATAAATCCTACGACTTTCTTTAGCCTTGCATCATGACAAAAGCACTTTAGATCGAGCCTAGCTGCTTGAGTCAAGCGTATCGTGTTTCAGCCCCGTGTACAAAATCACGATCGCTTTTCAGTATGATGGGGAAGCTAAAATTCTGTAAAGCGTTTTGGCGGAGAGTTCTGATTGTATAACTTATGCTGCGCCGCCCTGATATTGCGTTTATTCCCACCCCTGAAGCCGCGATCGAAACTTTGCTCGAAGTTTTACAAGTCAATGATTCTGATGTAATTTACGATCTCGGATGTGGCGATGGACGGATTTTGATCAGTGCCGCATTACAGTTTGGGGCGCGGGGCGTTGGGATCGACCTTGATCCCCTTCGAGTCAAAGAAGCTCAAGCGAAAGCAGATGAGTTAGGAATTCGCGATCGCGTTAAGTTTCAAGAAGCAGATTTGTTTACGAGTCGATTTGAAGATGCTTCGATCGTCGTGCTATATCTTCTGCCACATCTGAATTTGAGGCTTCGGCCTGCTTTGTTTGAGCAGCTTAAACCGGGAACGCGGATTGTCTCGATCGATTTTGATATGGGGGATTGGTTACCTGAAAAAGTGATTAAACTCGATATCGAAGAAGAATCGACCTTGTACTTCTGGACAATTCCAGCCTAATAAAAACCTCCTTGCTCTCAGGAAAGCTTAAAACATCTGCCAATCTGGAGATCGAAGCCGGCGCAACTGCTCGGCTCGTTTGCGGAAAAATGAATCGTCCAAACGGCTGTAATTGTGGCGCAGGGCATAGGTTAGACTAATCGACCAAACCCAAATATGAGCCGTTTGAGTAAAAGCAGAAATTGCTTTCAGTTCAAAAGCTTCCAGCGGAATGACGGATTGATATCCCGCTAAAAATGCCTCTCGAACTCGACGGCTAATGCCTGTATTGAGCGCAATCTGCCGAAACTTACCCAAATCAAACGCTCGCCAACCCAATCCACATTGATCAAAATCAAATAGCGTGGGTTGATCAGTCTCTGTAAAATGAGCATTACCACTGTGCGGATCGCCCCAACAAATCCCCCAATAAGGAGCCGATCGCGGAAATGTCTGCAACTCTGATTTTATTTGCAAAATTGCAGTTTTGAGATAATCCCGATCACTACTTTGCAAAAACGGAGCGATCGCATCCCAGGATTCATCGAGCAAATACTTCAGCGTCAAAGGCTTGCGATCGAACTTGCATTCAAATGCTTCTCCAGCTTGGTGCATTTTTGCGATCGTTTCTCCTAATTTCGTTGCCTGCCGAACGCTCAAATCTCCGAGCGGAATTGCACCAGGCGCATAGATAAACAAAGCAGCATAGCGATCTCCCTCTGGGGCTTTGATCACAATTGACAATTTGCCAGAGGTTGTAGGCAAGGGATAAGCAACTGAAATCCCTTTCTTTTGCAGAAAATCGAGCAACGCTAATTCAAAATCGATATCTGCTTGCGATCGCCAACCCCAATGGGAAACTCTCAGCACATACGATGCTTGATCGGTTTCAACCAAATAGACATCACTTAAACCACGGCACCAAAATTCGCAGGATCTGACCGTTCCAATGTCATAGCACGACAGCACCCTAGACACGATCGCGCTTGGATCGATCGTAGAATAAAGAACGGGCAAAGAAACAACTGTCATGAACTGTTAACGATTTTGTCAACCTCTATACTGGGCTAGAACGACCTCGCTAACGGTTAGATGTGATACGAAACCCGTAAACTTGAGAATGAAGATTTAATTACAAAAGGCGATCGCTGTGATTCGAGTCGGAATAGTTGGAACTGGGTATGCCGCAAAACTGCGGGCAGAAGCTATCAATCAAGACGATCGCGCGAAGTTAGTGGGAGTAGCTGGACATCGAGCGGATAAGACAACTGAATTCGGACATACCCATCAAACTCAAGCATTTAATGCTTGGCAAGAGTTACTCGGTGCTGTTGATTTGGTGATCATTTGCGGGGTGAATTCAGAACATAGCTCGATCGCTCAAACGGCGCTCGAATCGGGCAAGCATGTAGTTGTGGAATATCCTTTAGCCATCGATCTTGAATCTGCGACAACGGCTATCGAGACGGCTCGTGCTCAGAATCGATTACTTCATGTTGAACATATTGAACTACTCGGGGGAGTCCATCAGGCATTTTTGCGATCGCTTTCCCAAATTGGCACGCCTTTTTATGCCCGCTATGCAACCGCCACACCGCAACATCCTGCACCTGCTAAATGGACTTACAATCCATCTGTCTTCGGGTTTCCACTTGTAGGAGCATTGTCTCGGCTCCATCGGCTTGTTCACGTCTTTGGACAGGTCGAATCTGTGAGTTGTCAGAATCGATATTTGAACTTACAGAGCGATCGTTTTTTGGGCTGTATGTGTAAGGCGCAACTGAACTTTCAGAATGGCGTCATTGCGGATGTTGTATATAGCAAAGGTGAAACAGCATGGAGCGCAGAACGCAAGCTAGAAGTTCAAGGTGATCAAGGCGCATTAGTCTTTGAGGGCGATTCAGGTGTGTTGATCAATTCTGAAGGTGCAACGCCGATCGAGATTGGTGCGCGCCGAGGTTTATTTACCAAAGATACCAGTGCAGTTTTAGATTATTTGTTAGACGGCAAGCCCCTCTATGTCCAACCTGAAGAAAGTTTGTATACCTTGAAAGTTGCGATTGCTGCTCAGCGATCGGCAGAATCCGGACAAACGATTCGCATCGATTAAGCACTTCGTTGCAACTTTGTTCAACTCTTGTCGATGCTGTAAGTCGAGCAAAGTTGCAACACATCCTACTTCCCTAGCGATTGCAAGCCGCCTCTCGTTGGCTCGGCGTTGCATCTGGATAAAATGTCACAATTCCGCGTGCCGCTTTCACAAACACCGCTTTAAAGGGAACCCTTGCTTCTGGATCTCGTACCGTAAACAAACAAACGGACTTACTACTCGAAGTCGATCGCGAAGTTTTAAACGCGATCGTCGCATCTGTCAAAAGCTCCTCAGCATTACTCACATAGGAATATCCTTTCTTCGCATCTCTAGAGATCACCTGATTGCCCCGACGCACCTCAACGCCTAAGGTATAGATTTTCCCTTCGACCACTTCTTCTGCTTGAGCATTATTCGGCAATCGTCCTGCAATTCCGGCTTGCTGCAACTGCCAGTAACGCCCTACATAATGCAATCCTCCAATCTGCTGTGAGCCTCGCAGTTCACCACAGAAGATATGCTCAAACCCTTTTCGATTTGACCAAATCGTCAGCAGATCATCTTGAAACTGCTGATCACTTCTGCGACCTGGAAAAATCTCACCCCCTACTGCGGTTTTAATCCTTTGCACAACATCAGGCGATTCTGCAAACAATCGACGCAATCTAACGGTTCCAACCGGGCTACCAAACTCTCCGCAAGTTGCAAGTACTTTGCGATCGAACTCATTCAATTGCGGTGCAGGCGGAGTAATGTCTACTAAGCGATCGCGAGGAATGCCGACTTGCGCTGGATTATTTTCTTGATCAAAAAATGGCAAAAGTGCTGACCTAGCTGAAATCGCGCGAGTTGGCTTGGGTTTCTTCTGTCTCGCTTGGTATTCAATTCGGGGACTAGATTGAGCCAATGCAGAGGAGTAAACCGTTGTTACACCGAGTAAGAGAAGTCCAGAGCCTACTAGCCCAACTTTGAGAAATTGTTTCATCGCTCACCATCTACGAATGTCATGCCAAAAATTGGGCACTACTAAACGTAGACCATGATACGCGCCTTCCAGTTTCTCACTTACCTAAAAAATCTCTTATGCGCTCCAAAATTCCGGTTGGACTGCTCTTGCTAGTGAGTTTAATTTTCGTTGGATGTGGTGATCGATTTTTGCCATCCGCGATCGGGAAATATAGCTTGCAGGCTCGAACTGCGATCGACCAACTCTTAATCAATGCTTTTCCACGGTGGCAACCTAAAACAAATCCGAACCAGCGGACTGAAGACGCGGTTCGGAATATGAAGAAGTAGGGAATGAGAGCATAAAGAATCAGGGAGTCCTTAGAAATTTTATCTCCCTACTCCCCACTCCCTACTCCCTACTTCTACGCCTTCTTCAACCAGCTAAACATCGCACGCAGATCCTTTCCAACCTCTTCGATCGGATGCTCCGCCTCACGCCGACGCATTGCATGGAAACCTGCCTTACCCGACTGATTTTCCAGAACGAATTCTCGTGCAAATTGCCCCGTCTGAATCTCGTCGAGAATCTTCTTCATCTCTGCACGAGTTGCATCGGTGACAATTCGAGGACCACGAGTCAAATCTCCATACTCCGCAGTATTCGAGATACTGTCACGCATCGTCGCTAATCCACCTTCTACAATCAGATCCACAATCAGTTTCACTTCATGTAGACACTCAAAGTAAGCAAGCTCAGGCTGATATCCTGCATTCACGAGCGTTTCAAATCCAGCTTTGATCAGCGCACTCAGACCACCGCACAGCACAACCTGCTCGCCGAATAGATCAGTCTCGGTTTCTTCCCGGAACGTCGTTTCCAGAATTCCACCGCGAGTGCCGCCAATTCCTTTGGCATATGCCATTGCGCGATCGCGTGCTTGACCTGTCGCATCTTGATACACGGCAAACAAGGCAGGCACACCTTGACCTTGTTCATACGTGCGACGCACCAAATGCCCTGGACCTTTTGGTGCAACCATGACCACATCCACATTCGCAGGTGGGATGATTTGAGCATAGTTGATGTTAAAACCGTGGGCGAATGCCAGCACATTGCCTTCGCTCAGATTCGGTTCAATTTCATGGGTGTAAACGGAACGTTGGACTTCATCTGGCAGCAAAATCATGATGAAATCCGCAGCCTTTGTCGCATCCGCAACACTATGAACCGTTAAGCCAGCGTCTTTCGCTTTCGTCGCTGATTTACTGCCCGGATACAGCCCAACGATGACGTTCATGCCGCTGTCTTTGAGGTTAAGGGCGTGGGCGTGCCCTTGAGAGCCGTAGCCAATAATCGCGATCGTTTTGCCCGCAAGTAAATCTAAATTGGCATCAGCGTCATAGTACATCCGAGCCATATGAGGAGTCTCCCAGCAAGTCGTAGATAATAAATTGGTGTCAGAATCAGTAATCTTATCAGAAAGTTGGGAAACTATTCGGAATCATTCAGAATTCCTAAAAGTCTGATAGAGTTGGCAAAAATAGAGCCGAGGCACGAATGTTGAGAGTGAGGTAGGATATCGCCCGGTTTCTAGTAGACTTACTCAATTTACCTACTACCGTCAGTTTTCATTATTGATCTGGTTCTGGAGTCTTAATCAAATCGATTTTCGTCCCTATTTATGGGGTGGGAAAATCTGTTTAATATAGATTAGATCTCTACATCAATCATGTCACTCAGTATTCTGAATTCTATATGTCTGTTCATTCAAATGACCCGATTTTGGGGAGCTTAGAACTTTCAGGATTTCCCAGTTTAAAAATCCCCCAAATTTGAGAGATTCAGGGAGCAAAACAGGCTATATATTTCACGATCAATTTGGGACTGCTATCTCTCACAGACGAACCGATTCCCTATCAATTTGTCACTAATCAATTGCATTCATCGTTTTAATCTTCAGATTTAGAGGATGCGAATTGTTTGGTTGATTTCACGGTTTACTGGTTTGTGCGATCGCACAAACTCCTCGGAAAATTTATTTGACTTCTTCCATTATTAATGTTGCCTTTCACGAATAGTAATGGCATGCTGGCATAGGCTGTCACGCTATTGTTTGCGACTCCGCAGACGCAAAATCGATGATTACTCTCTGAGTCCGAAAATTACAAAATCGCAGTGTAGCTAAACCTGAATTTCAATCATTCAAGTTTATGTCTTCTAAAGCTGTAAAAGTTTCGGCATTGGTTTATGCGATCGTGTTTTTAACAATTCTCATCCTTGCCTACACGGGGAACCTTCCCACCCAACTCGACTTCATTCCCTACTTGGATAAGATCGGGCATGTCATTCTCTACGCGATCGCAACCTATCTCGGACATTCCCTTTTCGGATATCGTCGTCTGCGAAATGGGGTGCCAATTTTCCCACTTCTTTTTGCGATATTCACGATCGTTGAAGAAGCAGTGCAAGGATTCTCACCCAATCGTACGCTGGATGCGATCGATCTCGTGATGAGTTTATTCGGGATTGGCTTAGGGTATCAGCTCGCCGAAAACGGCAACAAGCGCCGTTCCTAACACCACAAAGCCGAGTTTATGGAGTCCGACTCTGCTCAGCCTGATAAATGTAGAACTTGCCAAACATACCAACGGTTTCCAACTGAAACGCAGGCAAGTCAAGAAAAATGGGCAAATTCGGCACAATCGATCGCGTGGATAAATTCGTACGATAAATGCTGAATAGTCCGAAATTTTGGCGATCGGTACTTTGGAGAATTAATTTTTTAACCTGTGCTTGATTATCTTGAACAAACTGCGGGCACTGCTCGCGAATAATTTGAGGCACTTTTTGACAGCCTTCAGCTTTGATTTGCTGTAATGCAAATTCTCCAAATGCGGCTTCATCAGGATTAGTCAGCGCCATGAATCCTGCACCTCCCAGCATTGCTAACCCAACAGTCCCCAAAAGAATCTGAGAGGATTTCATCTTCACACCACCCCGCTACAATTCACGATTTGGTCTTCTATGACGTTTTACCAAGTCTACATGTTCTCAGATTCTTGAAATTATCTAATTTCTTATGCTATGATCATTAACGCAATGGCGAGCGTAGCCAAGTGGTTAAGGCAGAGGATTGTGGTTCCTCCACTCGGGGGTTCGAGTCCCCTCGTTCGCCCTGGTTCTAGCCCTCACACCAAAAGCATGAGCAAAATGTGAGCAAGGAACAGGGAAAAACCGAATAAAAGAATGGGTTGCCGTTTTGTGTTGAGTGATACGGTAGTCACAGCTTTTTTATGGGAATTTAAGCCCATTAAAAAGCCACGACTACGGTATCGAGCGATACAAGATGGTGATTCTTTGTGTTTTATCCAAACTTAGATCTAGGGATTTTGAGCGGAGCGACGGGATTCGGGCGAGGGTTTTAGCAATGTAGGTTTGTGTTCCTCTTACCAGGGAATCCTAAGCCCGTTCCCTCGATATTTGCTCCAATGGAAAATCAATGGACAGCCCGACCTTGGAAAGTAGTTCAAGGGGTTGGGATCTCACTTCTGGTTATCTTGGTTCTCGCTTTCATCTACGGCAAGTTCATTCACCACCCGTTGCGGGTTTGGCTGGCGGATGGGGAATGGTGCGTCAGATTTTCTCCAGATGGATCAGGAAAAGTTCTCTACGGCTCCGAGTGCAATCTATGAACCTAAACGCGCGTTGAAGAACTTTCTGCAAAACGCTACAGCCTAACCGACCGCATTTATCCGCATAAATGCGGTAAAGCCCGCCGCGATTGCTTTTCAGCAGATTGTTGAAAACCCTTCTCCCTCGTATTGCACCGCAAAACACCTTAGAGGTGTCACCAAACAGAACACCCAATGGCAACAGTCACATTTGCTTTCAGGCTGTCACCGCAGGAAAAAGAGCGGTTAGACCTCATTGCAGCCAGTGAGGGCACAACTACAAGCGCGTTGATTCGTCGGGGGCTATCCCTGCTCAACACTGAACGGCGCATGATTTCCGCGATCGCTCAAAAGCAGTTAGAGCGCGGCAAAACGTACCCTCTCGACCCTAACGAGCGATAACAACCCTAAACGTACAAACGTAAGCGAAATCTTTTAGACAGGGCTTTAAGGGCATCCTCAAAGGGGCAAACTCAATCATTTACTGGAGAAAAAGCAATGCAACGGAAAATTAACCCAAAACAATACCGACTGCCATACGACACGATCGACCTGAACAAGCAGCGGGTATTCGTCCAAGTTGGTGGGCGGTTCCATGAGATTCCTAACGCGCGGATCAGCTTGATTGAGTCAGAGCCAGAGAAAAAGGTTGAGAGTTCTGTCTCCGATCAGGACATTATCAACGCTCTTGTTTAAGTCTCATCTTGAGATGATTCATAGGTTTAATTAATACGTTTCCAAGATCGGGTAATTGTGTCCGGTCTTTTCCTTTGTTAGCGAGATAATTGGATTTAGTCCAATCTGTGTCCGGTTAGTCCAGGGGCGGACTAATAGAAACCCAGAACTCATATACAGCAATAGTTTTGTGCCTCTATTTTGATCTTGGATAGCTGCTTAGTAGGCAGAAGTTCAAGATATTAGCCTGATCTTTTTGGACTTAACACTGTATTGAAAACTATACGCAGCAATGGTTTCAGCGTTTTAGATACCCTTGCAGAGTTGGACTAATGCAGGCGCGAGATTGTTTTCTTGAGTCCATCGTCTCAACTTATCGATCGTGTCCAAAAAGTTGCATAAGAACAATCCCCCGGCAAGTATAATTACTTGCCGGGGGATTTTGTTAATTTTTCTTGGTGGCTCCGACGGCATAACAGCCGACACCAAATCCAAATGCCGACCCAAGCAATTTATTTCCAATCTGGCGACCGACGAGGCTACCTAACCAGGTCGAGCCAATCAGCACTGCGACAATAAAAAGTATTCGTCCATTGCCCATTTGCGTTTCTCAAATTCTGCTCATTCATGATGCGGTCTGGTTCAAGATTTTCAGGAAGGGAGATTGTCAGCTTCACCGTCCGGACATCAACTCAATCCAAAGCGAATCCCCCAGATCAGTCACGCCGATCTGGGGGATTCGTTGAGGTGTCTACAAAATGCAGACTCTTTAGGCGCTACTTTTTTGCGCGGGCTGATGTTGCGTAATTTCTTAGCTGGTCTTCTGTCAACTCGTCGATCTGGCATCGATATTCTTAAGCGCATTCCTTGAGGAAATGCAGACTTGCGATCGCAAATTCAACGATCAGGTTTTGGGCAGGGGTTAGCGGTTTCACTCTTGGGACTCATCCTCTGGTCTTTTTGGTTTGGAAGTAATGCATCATTCTCGCTGATACCGAGAGATCTGGCTTCAGATTCGGCAGTTATCCGATCAGCATTATTCATCGCCTCCTCAAGGATCTGCCCTGCGGTAAGGCGACGATATTCCCCAAAGTCTTTACGATCTCTTGCCTCTAGTAGTTCTCTCAATCTCTGACTCATTAAACCATCCCCCGTAGTTCAATCAATTCTGACAGCTTGCATTCACCAAACTCGGTACTGCTCAGACTGTTCTTAACGGTTTCATTCTGCGGTTCCCTCTTGAGCCTGAGTAGATTTCCGATCTCCGCCGTGCTGGATTGTCGCTTCAATCTCCAATCCTTGCTGGTCTTCCAGGTATTTAGACGCTAGGAAGTTAAGCAGAGATCCAATGGATCTCCGTTCTTTCTTAGCCTGCATCCGTAACGGCTCGTATAAATCAGGCTCGATCGTAAACGTGAATCTCTGTCCTTTTGGCATTTCTAGCAGTACCAAGCCATCTCTACAGGCAGTCATTATCTAATCCTCATCAATTATCGATCATCTTCTCTACTTTACTCCGTATAGTCATCAATAAGTATATATGTGACATCACTTGATTTTATGGCTCCCGTCTATATTCATAGAATCAAATGATGTCAAAGTGATGTGCAAGTGACATCACTTGATGTATCATATAAATGTGCGAGGGGAGAGACAGCCCTGAGCGGGGGTGAAAGTCCCTGACGGAGGGTTCGCTCAGTGGATGCCCCTCGTAGACAGAAAGACTTAAATAATCGTCCGGGGTGACTGGTAAAGGACGTTAAAGCGGGATTGCAACCGCCTTGAACACAACCAAGATTCAAAATTACAGCCCTTAAGTGGGTGTTCCTCTTAGGAGAAAGACCTAAGCGTATTGAGTTGTGAGTGACCTTGTTTAACGTGATCAAGCGAAACTCTCAAGCGCTTTTGCCTCTGTGGCAATCCCAAGATACTCAGGCGATGACTCGGCTAATCAATCACCCAAGGAAAACCAAAATGCCTAATTATTCTGCGATCGCTCTCAACTGCGCTAAACGTGCCCTCAATGGCGATTATCCAGCGGTTCAGACGGTTCAATCGATTGATCCAGATTTCACTCCTGGCGCTGGTCAGGACGTGTATGCGCTGGCGTTTAAGCTACTCGCTGCATTTCTCAATTGCAAAAACTTTCCCGGAGGCGCGGCGGATGTTTAGAGTTGGCGATTTTGTCCGATGGCGAGAGTGCCCATCGCATCTATCAGCCTTTGCCCGTAATCAGATTGTGGCGGTCCAGGGTGATCGCGCACAGTTGCGTATGTTTGCGACTTTCCACCCAATGAGCCAAATGGAGCGCGTCAAGCCCACAGATATCGAGCGGTTGAAGTGTGAAAGCTACCACTTGCCGATCAACTAATCAAAATGCCGTCCCCAGACTCGCAATCATCGGACGGCATTATCCCACAAATCACTTGAGGATTTTTTCATTATGGCTGACTCTATTGGCTATTTCGGCGGAAATTACGACCTGCCCGAAATCAAGGAATTTGCAGAAAGATTTGAGGATGCAGCAGGAAATTGCAGCTTATCTGAGAACGATCAATCGGCATTGGTCGCAGTGTTGGCGGTTCATGCTTGGGGATTGAAATCTGGGCTACAAGATGATTTCTGGACGAGCGTTTCGGACGCGATCGGTGATGGCGTTGAAACTTCAATGGAAAACGAGACGGAAAGCGACCCAATGCTGTTTGCGTTGGAAAGCTTATCGACTCTGACAGACCCGATTCAGTGTTGGTCATTAATCGCTTGGCTAATCCAGTAGGGAGAAAATCATGAGCTATCACAAAGACGATGGATCGATGATGAGCGGGATTTTCGTATTTGGTTGCGTCCTGCTTGCTTTCGTCGCTGGCTACTGGGTGCGTGATCAGGGCGTTCTATTTCGCGTTGATATTCCCCAAGTCGAGCAACGGAGGACGAAGTGAGCTTATACAAACAGCTTTACAAAGGTTCTCGAAATCTTGGATTAGGTCTGTTAATCTTCTCCGCTGCAATCGGTGGCAGTCAGTTATTTCTCAGAGCGGGTAAGCAGCATCAAACCGACCTACGGACCGCAGAGATTGAGCAGCGCGCCCAAATTGCAGAGAAGCAGGCAGACGCGCAAGACCGAGAGGCTACCGCATTTCAGAAAGCAGATCAGTTGAACATTCATCGGCTGATTATCAACGATGTCGGACGAGAGCAAATCAAGCCAGGGCTTCCATTTTGGAAGACGCAACCAACGCAGACCCGATTGATTTTCGACAAATTCGAGCGTTGTGCAGGAATTTGGCGCGATCGCAAATTTACCCCAGATACAACCGTCTGCAATAACCCCGATCACCCACTACTCAAATAGGAGCAATTCCAATGGCACTGCGTAACTCTCAACCTCAATCGACTCAATCAAATTCGACTCAGCCCAAATCGAATCACAACACTGAACCGACTGCCGATGAAATCTTCGGTTCGCTTGCTGACTCGATCGCGTGGTTCTTCTCCCGTCCAGCCGCACTTTACAAATGGTGTACGGCTCCAAAAGGAGGGCAGCGAATCTTTCTCGGTTCCATCGCCATTTACTTCTGGCTATGTAGTGCCGAATCTTATTGGCAGGCGTTAGCGATCGGCAATCACTTCTCTAAGACGGGCAACTTTGATGGCTCATATATTGCTGAAACTCACCCGTCATTCATGCCGAAACCATTCTCGCCCAACAATGGCAACATCCAGAACATCGGCGTTGCATTTGCTGATCCTAACTTCTACGTGACGGGCATTATCTCGATCGTCATTCTAGGCGTTCAAGCTAACTTACAACGTGGTAAGAAGTCAGTTGCCAAGGCTAAGCAGGACTATGAATCGGTGAAGAATTTCCGAGTGGGTGATGTCCCAAAAGAAGCGATCGACGTGGTGAAGATTGAAGCAAAAGCCTACAAGCAAGCGGGTACAGCGAATCACAAGCAGATTTCGGGTGTGGTTCGAGCTTCCTATGTTGTGGACATTGCATCAGCCGTCGCACCGCTTTATCGGTTCATGTTGCTTAGTCCTAGCGCTTTCGTCACTTCTGCTATCTGGACTTACATCAATGTCTTTGCCGCAGAGAAGTTTGTGGCACTCTGGCAAGCCAATGAGGACATTATCAAAGCCGAGGGAGACTCGAAGCGCTTCCCCAAAATCCTGAACTTTAGAAAATCTTCTGCCAACAAATCCGAATCTGCATAGATACGACAAAGGGGAGCCATCACACTCCCCTCTTTTCCATTCAAGTTTCCCGGTGAGGCAAATCAAATGGCTCTAAGCAAGTTTAATCCGCAACTGATGCACGATGATCAGCTTCTCCCTGCAACCTTACTGGAGATGGGCGACACACTGAATTTCATCGAAACCCGCAAACATACCCTACGCAATGAGATCAAGACATCCAAGATTGATGCAGGCGTTGGCAAAGTTTCAGGGCTTGCAGGTATTGCAGGGGGAGGAGCGTTACTCATTCTCAGTAACCCGTTAGGTTCTCTTGTTGTCGCAGGTGGAGCCGTTGCCTATTCGATGGCAGTCTTTGCCCAATGGTTGCAAACTGGCAAGGTTCAAATCATGCCGCTATCCAGCAAGACCCAAGCCGAGCGTGATGTTGAGTTGTCCAGTTCAACCGAAACCGGAAACGCTTACGATGTCACTGCAATACAGGGGCAACGCGATTCAATTCGAGAAGATGCAGCCTACTTGAGCGATCGCGAAAAGGTTGAGTATGAATTACTCCACTTTTCACCGGAAGGATTGCTGAGTGCAATGAACCACGTCCACCCAACACAGCGATGGGCTTGCTATCAGTTCCTCATTGATGCGTTTCTCGCGGGTACAATTCAGAGCTATTTTGCAAATCCCCAAGCATTGCGAGATGTTTTGGGCAATCCCGCGATTTATACAAGCCATCTGCCAGAAGCATCGAAGCGATTCCCTCAGTACGGATTACAGAGCGCAGGCGCAATCAAAGCCGAAGATGCGATCTCATCATTTCAACCTGCGGCAGTGCCCACAATTGGGACGAATACCCGATTGAATGCGGTAGAGGTGAAATCCTCACCAATGATTCAAACCGTCGCTTCTACGGCTCAAAATCAAGCCTCTGAGGACATTGCTAAATCACTCGCTGAACATCTGCAATCGACTTTGATCGTCGGGCAACCAGGAGCAGGTAAAGGACTGACGATCGCGTATGCCACTCGCTGGATCAAACAGCTTCACCCTGACTGCCAGATTTGGGCGATTGATCCGAAGTCGGACCCGACAGAGGCGGACTACTGGAAAAGGTGCGATCGCTTGCTGAAATGTCCCATTCGTCCGTTCACGCCTACTGAAGACATGGAGGGGATTCAAGACGCGATCGATAACTTCATCGCAGAATTCCAAAACTCACGCGCACCCATGAAGCTTCTGATTTTTGATGAAGCCCTCGCGGTGAAAGAAAAGACCGGGAAGTGGTTCAAAGGACTGATGGCAGGTTTTAACGCGCTTTGCTCAATGGGACGGAGTTCTAAACAGTACGGCTGGCTAGTCAGTCAATCGCCCAATACTGATGATTTTGGTATCAGTGGCGGTACTCGAAACGTTTATCGTCGGGTGCTGTTACTGGCAAAGTCGAATCAAGGTTTGATTGCCAATCGATCGACCTTCTTTAGCGGTGAACCAACGCAATCGCAACTGAACGAAACCGGGCGCGTATTCTTCGACTCGATTACAAATTCGTGGGGAATCACCCCGGTCTATCCCGACCTGGTTCGAGATGTTCCTGCAAGTTCAGAAACAAAATCGCGTAGACAGTCTCTTGAGTCAGTTCTGAGTGCAAACGAGGCGGAACACCCGGTCGAAGACTTCTACCACACCGATCAGGTCGTCCCAGACGGGGGTGAAATTGACTCGTCAGAACTCGCAATCAGGGCAGAGATTAAACGCTTTCTCTCGGAAAATCCGCAAGGGATGAAGGTAAAAGATTTCGTCAACCGCTGCCGTAAGCCAGTGCGAGGAATGCCATCAGATGACGTGCGCTTTGTCCTAGAGCTAATGACACTCGAAGGAGAAATTTTAGAGAATGACGGAAGCTTTTTTCCTAGCAGTAACTAAGGGGCGGTAGCAGAGTAGCACGGTAGCAGTAGCACTCAAAAAAGCGCGGTAGCACGGTAGCACTCGGTAGCATCGATGCTACCGCTACCGAGTGCTACCGTGCTACCGCTACCGAAATGCTACCACGCTACCAAAATTAGACCGCTCTACAAATCACCTATATAGCATCAAATCGCTGCACTTTACAGTTAATCGATGCTATGCTAAAAGCATCAAAAGACATCAAATCGCTGCGTTACGATGCGAATAGATGCTCTAAGTCAATCATCAGAAAAATGGAGATTTTCAAATGCACCTGACCACTGTTCAAGACCCAACGCGAGTAGATGCGACGGCATCGGATTCTTTGCTAATGGCGATCGACCGGGGCAACTCTGGAACAAAGATCGCTGTGAGTGTGAACGGCATTCCGCTAAGCCCGTTCAAGATTCCGAGTGTGATCCGTTCTGTCGATACTGACGGAGTGATTGAAGTTAGCGGCAAGCATTACGTTTGTGGTGACGCTGCGATCGGGATGACTCAAGGAACTGTCAGCACTCCACTACGAACGGGCGATAAGGTTGCTGGATTGTCGATCGTGATCGCACAAGCTATTCAGAAAATCTCAGAAACTCGCCCATTGTCCAGTGATATTGAGATGAGATTAACTGTTAGCTCCCCGTTTTCAAGCGATGCTCTAGTGACTCAGATTAAGAGCGAGATAATGACTCTTTGTACTGGGTTTACTGTCAACGGAAAGACCTATAGAGCAACCGTCTCTAGTGTTTCTACGGCATTTGAGGGTGCGGTATTGCTGGAGTCTGAGCGCAAATTCAACGGATTGATCGATATCGGATTTGGGACAATCCTTGCGGCTTATCGCGGTGCATCTAGCAAGGTTGCGATCGCTCCTGTGATGGGTGGCGACCTGGGCGGATGCAATCTTGTACTGAACGGTTTGCTTAATGACCCATCGTTCCTTGCGGCGGTGAAGAAATCAGGTGCATCGGCTCCCCCAAGCGCAGAGCGGTTGAGTTCAAGGCTAAGCGAGGGTGTGACCACGCTGCGGGGGATTGACCTTAAACCATTGCTCAAGACTCACTTGAAAGTGTTGAAGACTCGTATCGAAGACGCTGCGGTGAGCGTCAAGACTGAGTTGCGGCTATCCACTGAGGATTACGATCTTATTCCCAAGATTGCTCTGGTCGGTGGTGGAGCGGCATTAATGCGTATGCTGTTGAGTCAGGATCAGATTGACTCTTGGAGCAAAAAGAATTCAATCGAACTGATCGATCAGCCTGACTTTCAAACAGCAATGGCAATGCACCAAATCGCGCACATGGGAGGATCGCTCTAATGCCGTCAGCTAAGCGAATCAGCGTCACAATCACCAATCAGCTACAAGCGACTCTCAATTCTTTATGGCGGCACTATCCCGATCTGGAGGGGCATCTATTGGAGTCGATCCAATTCCTGATGATTTATGGCAGCGAGGCAATATCCCGCGATCGTAAATTCAAGCAAGCCCAACCAGACGAAGAGATCACAACGCAACCGACAGGCGAAATCAATCCACTACCAAGCAGACCGGAACCAGAACAGAAAATGGTTAACCCAGACAACGATTGGTAGCCAAAGCAAGTCCCTAGATCGCCTGCGTCGGGTGTCTAGGGCTTTATTTTGAACGTTTCACATATACAGCAGGAAGCTCTAATGAAACTATCCCCGGAATCCTCGGCAATCATTATGAGAATGGTTGCTAGAAGACGAGAGAAACTAAAACAGAGTCAGCAGGACTCACAACAATCTGACAAACCGTTACCCGAGATTCAGGCTCCCACCGAGAGCAACGATCAAGGCGACCATTCCTCATCGCCTTGATCGTTGCTCTCACCCTAGTCATTCCTAGGGAACCCATGAAGCCCCTAAAACTCAGGAAAGGGGCTTGTTTTTGGAAAATTCCAGAAAATCCATACACTTTTACCGAATCGATGCTTAACTAAGCTCGGTAATACCTAAGAGGCTTTTTGCCATGCAAGCACAAGTGAGAGAAGCACCGACATCAATCCGATTTGAGCAGTCCTTACTCGCTCAGCTGAACGAGACTAGAGACAACCTCGGCATGAGTCGCAATGCGATCGTCAATCAAGCGGTTGAGATTTATCTGTCGCAACTAAAAACCCCAAGCCCTAACTAGGGTACTTGGGGCGAATTCACATTATTTGAGGATTTTAACATGTCAGCTCGATCGAGAAAATTAACGGCTGCCCGTAGATTTCAAGCAACCGGACGCAAGCCCAGAACGCCAGACGAAAAACTTATCGCTGAAAAACGGCGGTGGGAGATGTCCGATACTGCTCGCGTGTGGGGAAACGAGCCGGATACCGTTCTCTACTGGCATTGCAGCACTCAAGATAAGCGCGAAAAGCTAGACAACTGGGCGCGTCTCGCTGAGTCTCGTCGCAGAAAACCCTAGGCAAAGCAAAAAACCGCGTAGAAGGGTGACACCTTCACGCGGTTCTCAAAAACTTTAAGTCGGATTCAGCCTGCAAGCGACCGACTTATCAAACCAAATCACCCATAGCGGGTATACGACACATGGTAGACTTTTTTGCTCAATCGGTCAATAGTTTAGACTCAAACAATTCTAATTCTACTGCGTTTCGGGGGTTCGGGCGTAACTCCTCTCGATATGCTCAAACTGACATCGGCGGCAAGACTCAAACGCTGCAAGACTGGGCGACTTCCGATATCAAGTCCTCCGGTATTTCTGATGAGATGCTCTCCCTCAACTTCCAGATTATTGAAGGAGACGCGGCGATCGAACCGATAATCGAGTTTGCCCAAACGAAGCGGCACAATGCCGTCCGTTACGTTGACTCCAACGCACGCTATCTACTCAGGACTTACGAATTTGCTAGACGAGGCGGCTGGCTGACTTTCGGCTGCACTCTCAACGGCGGGACGGGCGATATTGCATATTTCAAGCCAAGATTCCCCCGGCTTGACTTTGAGCAAAGAAAGCCAGTCAAATACGAAACACCCAAGGGAGCCGAAGGACATCCGATCCTCCCTTTCGTGACCGATGAAGTTGCGGAGAAGACCTACGAGAAATACAGTTCACGTCCCTTGGAAGGTGAAACGTATTGGTTTTGGGTGAGACGTTGCAACATTCCCGTTGTGATCACCGAGGGCTGGAAAAAAGCGGTCAAACTCACCCAGGAAGGCTACCCTGCGATCTCGCTTCGTGGCGTGTCCATGTGGCATTACAAAGGAACTACTGAGCTTTTCCCGTTGATCCGTGAGTTTGCAGCAGAGGGACGGAAGATCACGATCGTCTTTGACCAAGACAGCAAGACTAAGACAGTACGAAATGTTTCACGCGAGATTCGTAAGTTCTCCGCAGCGCTAGAGAGACTTGGCTGCAAAGTCCGTATTGCTGTATGGCATGAGTCGTGCGGCAAGGGCATTGACGATGCGACGGTGAAAATGGGAACTGATTGGCTCCATCAGACTATGAAGATCTCCCTGACACCTACCGAATGGAAAGTAACGGGAATCTCTCAGCAGTACCGAAACATCATCCAACGGCTGAAAACACTCTCAATTGAGCCAGATCGTGATACTCAAGGCGATTACTTGCCTGAGTTGCCGTCTGATATCCCAGTCGGCTCGATCACGTTGATCGAAGCAAACATGGGCGCTGGTAAGTCCTACACGGGCATCAATAAGCTGGTACGGCAATGGATTGAGAGCGGCGGAAACGTCCTACGGCTAGACCCGTTGCTTAGTCTTGGAGCGCAAGGCGCGAAACTCTCGGATATCCCCCACAGTTCCGACTACGACCTAACGACTGCCGAGGGCTACGCCATGTTCTGTCGAGATATTTCAGCCCGTCATGGCGCGGCTGTGTGTTTTAACTCGCTACTAAAAATCCCCCAAGGGTTCCTTACAGATCGACCCCTCCTGATCGTCCTAGATGAGGTTAATCAAGGTCTTGATTACCTGATTCAAGGTGGAACGCTTGGAAGCAAGCAGCCGGAAATCCTTGATCGGTTCTCGGAGATTTGCTTTACTGCTGGCTTCAATGGCGCGATCGTTGCGGCTGAAGCTGAAATCCATCCTCGATCTGTAGAACTGCTCAAAAAGTACTCTGGATCAGACGATATCCGATATTTCAAGCATCATCGCCACAATGCAGTATGGAATGTTGATCTTGGGAACGGTCGCCTAGACGGTTTCATGCTCAAACTTCTGTACGATGCAGAATCCAAGAAACAGCTAATCCTCACTGACTCGCAAACTGTTAGTAAGAAGATCGCCCGTAGGATTGCGCTTCAGTTCCCAGAAAAAAGAATTATCAGAATCGATTCTGAAACCAACAGAGAAGGACGCTTTATCAAGTTTTTCGATGATCCTGACGAGTTTCTTCGGACGGTTCAACCGGATGTCCTGATCTGTTCTCCGAGTGTGAAAACTGGCGTGTCGATCACCCAGGAAGGTGCTTTTGATGGGGTTTACGGCTTCTTTGTGGGAGCCATTGACCCTGACGGTTGGATGCAGATGTTAGGTCGCTACCGTCCTTCAGTAGATCGATTCGTTTGTGTTCCCAAGTTTGTGTTGACATCAGGCGATGAATCCTTAATGAGACCCGCAAACGTTAAGGAACGACTTGAACGGGAACGGGCGGCATTCTCTAACCACTACGCAATCGAGGCACTAGAGGAAACCGACGATCGCAAAATGGCGGTGCGGTTAGCGGCTCAAGACTATTACTCCGAGATGGTCTCGCTACGAGGGGCACAAAAGGCGGTTTCTCAAGAGTACTTAACCTCTGTACTGCGCGAAGTTGGTCATACGGTACTGTCCGTTGAATGGGGAACCGATAAAACCGAAGCGTCTAACCTCTCTCAAATTCAAGAGGATATTGATCTTGAGGATGCCCGAAGGATTGCTAGATCTGAAGCTTGCGAGTCGATCGAGGATGCCCAAAAGATTATCGCTTCAGAATGCAGCCTAGATGATGAGTTTCGAGCGCGTAAGACAATTTACCGGGAAGCTTACCCCGGTATTGCCTTCGACGATGATCAAGACTGTTTCTGGCTTCTAACGAAATCCAAAGGCAATCTAGGACAGGGCGCGGAAATGCAAGCCGCGATCGAGAATTTAGAGGCATCCAAGGAACTCGATTTAGACTTGGTTTCTCAGGTTTGCGGCAATGAATTGGGACTCACCCACAGGCTACCCAAGCGACACATGAAAGCTTTTCTTCTGAAGCAGAGCGGGATTCTCGCTCTGTCTGTTCGTGGGAGCCAGTTTCAAAACTCTGATGAGTTTTGCTTAAACATTCAACAATGGGCGCTAAGTTTTGCGAAAGAACTTCGGTATTACTTTGGCTTCAACATTGCCAAGGAATACCAGGATTCTAAGGGACGCAAGCGACACACCCCGATCGAAATCGTTGGAAAGCTACTTAAGAAAATTGGCTTATCGATGTTTGTCGCTCGAAAGGTCGGAACACGCGGGAATCAAGCTCGCATCTACGAAACTTGCCTAGACCGCATCAAGCAAGAAGACCAAGCCGTTGCTTGGATGTACCGAGAAAAGGCAATCGAGGCGGCTAGGGCACGGCTTCAAGAGAAGGTACTTTGTGAGATTCCGGTAATTGAGCGTCGGGCAGTGGTTCAACCAGCAAGCCCATCAGCTTCTGAAAGCGCCCCAGTAATTATTGATGTCGTCGCGATCTCAATTGCAGATGATAGCGACACGAAGAATCAGCCGCACCTCGATTAAGTTCTTCTCCACTGAGAGCGGTAGGTTATTACCTCCGCTCTCCCCAAACTCCTATATAAGAATTTCCACAAATGAAGACCTGGATGTTTACTGGCGAAGCTGCGATCGCTCTTGATTTGCCTGCCGAAAAATTGAGAGACTTGTATAGGGCGGGTATGTTCAAAATGGGCTTCCACGTTCGCGATGTGTCGCCCAATGGCTCAAGACGACCTACGCTGCAATTCCACGTCAATCGCTGCCAAGAACAGCTTTGTATGCCTCCTGAGAAGCGCAAAACTTACCCATTGAAAAATGACGATAGAACAGGTCAACGCCCGTCTAAAAGCGGCTAACCTTGGCGTGACGATCGAGGCGCGGGGCAAAGGTTCTGTGCTGTCATTGCGAGCAAAAGTCCCAACTAAAACGGGCGACGGCTCCCCTAAATGGCAGTACATCTCGTTGGGGCTGCAAAACAATCCGGCAGGGCTAAAACGCGCAGAAGCAGAAGCGCGCAAACTATCGGGACAAATCGCCTGTCGTGAGTTCCAATGGTCTGATTGGGTAGAAACCAAGAAGCCTGAATCTGATACAGTTTCAGCATGGATTGAGCGCTACGAAATCGAATATTTCAACCGTCGATCGCGCACCCCAAAATCTGAAACCACATGGAAAACCGACTACAAACAACCCTTTGGGCAACTGCCTCCGGATATCCCGCTCACTGCTGAAATCTTGCGTCAATCAATCCTTGAGACGGCTCCAGACACGCGCAATCGGCAACGGCGGTGCATGGCACTAGGGCAGTTGGCTAAATTTGCAGGCATTGAATTTAATGCGGCTGATTTACGTGGGGACTATTCGCCTAAACGGGTGAACCCGAGAGACTTGCCATCTGATAAGGAGATCAGCGAATGGCGCGATCGTATAGACCATGAGCGATGGCAATGGGCTTTTGGGGTCATGGCTTGTTATGGATTACGAAATCATGAGCTTTTCCATATCGACCTAGAACGGTTGCGCGATAGTCCCGTCCTCACATTGACTGACGACCTTCACGGAGGCGGCAAGACGGGCGCTAGAAGGGTTTGGGCACTCTACCCCGAATGGTGGGATAAATGGCACTTGTGGGACGTTTCCCTATTGCCACAGGTCACGGGGAAAACAAATTCAGCTTTGGGAAATCGAGTGACGAATGCGTTTAAGCGGTACGGAATCTCGCAACCGTACAATCTGCGGCATTGCTGGGCAGTACGCTCGATCGACTTCTTGCCCGTAGAACTCGCAGCAATTCAAATGGGGCATTCCCTGGCTGTCCACTCGGAACAGTATCACCATTGGATTTCTGATGAAGTGCATCAACGCGCATACGATCGCGCAATGCTCAACCCTGACCGACCATCACCCCCATGAGCAAGATGTGAGCAAAAATCAGTAGATATTGCTGCATAATTTGGCACAGTTAAGGATATTTAAGCCGCCCTTAAAGTCAGTCTAGGGGTGGCTTTTCAGCGTTTTAACCACTAGAGCCATATGTATCAATTTTGGATTGTGGTTCCTCCACTCGGGGGTTCGAGTCCCCTCGTTCGCCCTTCCTGGTTCTAGTAAATCCAAATGGAGACTTTTCTGAAGTCTCCCTAGAGCCGAAAATTAAATCTTTCAAAGGTGGGCAAAGCCAATCTCTTGGCCCTTTGCTCTGTTCGACAAAGGGTCGAATTTTTTATGGAAATCTGTAAGCGATTCACGCTTTTAGGTCTGAAAGCTTCTTGATTGAGTAGACGTTACGATCGCCGCTTGCTATGACTTTTTCCTGGCGAGCCGCGTGTCCCTTTAACTTCTACAACAATTGACCTTAACTGAGATTCCTGAGATCCCTAACTTTCCTTAATTTACCCTTATCGACTCGCGGAAGCAAACCGAATAACTTAGACACATCAACTACGAAAGCCCCTCTAACTCAGGCTTTCAAGACTCTAAGAAAGGAGCTTCCCACATGAGCGTCACTCTAACATCTCAATTTCGTCATGCTGTACTCAAAGCCACAGCCCTCTTGAGCATCAGTGTGCCAGTCCTGACACTCTCAGCACCTCAAGCTGCACAAGCAGATGCACCTCAAGCTCAATGTACTCAAGCGCTCGGCATTAATATCTGCGCCGATATACAAGAACCCCCCGTTGCTTATGGACTCTACGCCCAATCCAATAACATCACGAGTGAAAGAACGCTGTTGCCGCCTGAAGGCGGGTGTCCGGTTTTCACAATCAACGCTCCGAGTGGTCGTTTTCGGGTAGAAGGCTGTTTTAGACCTGGCTCACCTGCCACACTGGAAGGTGCAGTGAAACGCATCGGCACGACTCAACAACAAGCGTTTAGCTTGAACTTACCCGACGGCCACTTCTTAGGAGACGACCGCCATTTGGGAGAAAAAGGATATGCGTATTATTTAGATGGTGTACAAGTGGCAACGGAACCGAAATGGTCACGTCAAGATGCAATCACTCACCTGGAATTGGCGAAAAAGACTTATCCCAACCGAAAGGTCGAAGGCTATTTCGACGGGAGGAAGCTGGGGTATGAATTATTTTGGGATGGGGTGCGAGTCGGTTTTGAACCAAGTTGGAGCATTGCACAGGCAATCAATAACCTGCAATACAACAAGAAAGCTTATCCTGAGAAGCGAGTTGAAGGAATGCTCAACGGACAAAAGCTGGGGTATGAATTGTTTTGGAATGGGGTGCGAGTGGGGTTTGAACCGGACTGGACGAAGCAGCAAGCGATCGACAACCTCCGTTGGAATAAGCAGACCTACCCAAATAAAAACGTAACAGGCTTGTTCAACGGTGAACCGATCGTTTTCCAGCGACCCGCTACCCGTCCTCCAGTTGTGAGACCTTCATCAGTCTAAGCACAGTTCCTCCCGTTCACTGTGTAGAGTGCGGGGAGAAGATGCAACGTTCCTCCTTCTGAAGCGGAAGCATATCCCTTGCGAGTGACGACTCAATGCTTTTGAAACAAGAAGATGGTATCACAAACTACAAAATGTGATTAAGCAGGAGGAAAACATGGCTGTAATGAACCATAGACGAGCCGTTGGTGTCTTTTCCACTTCTCAAGCAGCAGAACAGGCTTTAACTGAATTGCGGGATGCTAGATTTCCGATGGATCGCGTCTCGGTGATTGGGCGAAACACCGATCGATTGGAAGACAGTCGTCATATCGGGGAAACACATGTTCAGGATCTTTCTGAAACCACTCATGTTGATGAAGGATTGAAGACAGGCGCAGCAGCAGGCGGCGCAGTTGGGGGTCTAACAGGCTTACTTGTTGGACTGGGTACACTTGCAATTCCTGGTGTAGGACCAATTCTGTTAGCAGGCGCGACAGCAACAACACTCGCAACGACCTTGGCAGGTGGAGCGATCGGAGCTGCGGCAGGCGGGCTGCTTGGTGGACTCATCGGGTTGGGAATTCCAGAAGATCGAGCACGGGTTTACCACGATTACGTTACTCGTGGAGAATATCTTGTGATTGTCGATGGAACAGACGCAGAAATTCACCAGGCTGAATCTATTCTCAAGCATCGAGGCATTCACGATTGGGAAATTTACTCTTCTCCGACTTCTGCGGTTCGATAAAACAGACGGTGAGATAGCTACGGTCTAGTGCGGCTTTGACGATGCTTTCTCACTTGTGTTGAGACTGTAATTCTAGAGAAATAAACCTATGAAAAAGATAATGACGCTAGCGCTGAGCAGCATTCTCCTACTTGGAGTCGCTGCTTGTGAAAGCAATTCATCAAAAACGAGTGAAAGCGCTCCCAATTCGACTGAGAAGACTGGGGAAGTTCCGACGAATCAAACTGCCCAAAATAATCAGAACGATGCCGCAAGCAAAGTGCGAAGAGATCAATTGAACTCTGATATTCGCGCTCGCGAACAACGGAGTAATGCAACGGGCGGAGATACTGATCGCGCTGATAGTGATCTAGCAAGAGAAGTCGGCAGCAAGCTGGAAGCGAATATTCCCAATGGTCAGTTAGCGATTAAAGCGAAAGATGGTGCAGTCGTTGTTTCTGGGACCGTACAAACTCAAGATCAGCTCAATAAGATTGAGCCTTTATCCAAGGAGATCAAAGGCGTTAAGACAGTCAACGTTGCGGCAAAGGTTGCTCCTGCTCAAAAGCAGTAGTGTGTGCAATTTTCAAATCGCAAGTAAACAGGATTTGAAAATTACATAAGCCTCAATCATGGATGTCCTGATTCGCTGAGAATCGTACAATCAGGACATCCACTGATTTATAAGCAAAAGTTACTAGCTCTCAAGAGCAAATGGCACTCAGTAAAGTTGAGTTAGAGTTAGAGAAGATGCGATCGCGTATCGTCTTCTTCTCAAAGATTCAAGTTGAAGTCGTTAAAAAAGAGCGATCGTACAGCACTGTACGATCGCTCTTTACAATTTATTTGCTCAACTTAAGGCGCTAACGCATTGCCGCGAATCAAGCTGCCGATTGTTTTCGCCGTAATCTTTAATTGCACCAGCGGATTTGCCGGGACAACCGTTTTGTAGAGATAGCTATCGAAGGTCAATTTCTGAACATCGATATCCGAGCACATTTCGACGAATGCTTCGCGAGTTGCATCAGTCCGATAGAACACGGTTTGCAGAATATCCAACACCTTGTAGGTCAGACCATACTGCTTATCCCACCGCTTGAGATAAACTTTCAAATCTGCCTCAGTGGGAATCCGACGACCGTTTTCGGAAAATTCAACGATCGTTTCTGCACACATCCGCGCTGACTTCGCAGCGAAGTAAATTCCTTCACCAGAAGACTTCGTTACGGTTCCTGCTGCATCGCCAACAAGGGCAACGCGACCGACAACGCGCCGAGGTCTGGGATGTTCTGGAATTGGATGCGCTTCGACGCGAATGATCTTACCGCCTCTCAGCTTTGCCGCCGCACGGGCACGAATTCCAGCTTGTAGCTTTTTGATGTCTGCTTTGTTGGGCGACATCGTTCCGGTTCCGACCGCAACGTGGTTGTATTTCGGAAACACCCAAGCGTAGAAATCTGTAGAGACATCATCACCCACATACATTTCTGCCAGGTCTTCGTAATACGCCATCTTGTCGTCTGGCAAACTGATTCGCTCTTGGAACGCGATCGCATAGTTATAATCACCCGCATCGATCGCTTTTGCGACGCGTGAGTTTGCCCCATCCGCGCCGATCACCAGATCGACTTCTAGGGTTGCCGCTTTTCCTTCTAAGTTGCCATCGGAATGATCCGCATAGTGTAAGGTATAAACCCCGTTTGCACTCGTTGGCAATTCCAGCTTGTGCATCGTGCCGTTAATCAGCTTCGTGCCACAAGCCACTGCGCGATCGCGTAAAAAGCCATCTAAGACTTCGCGACGGCACATGCCAATATATTCATCGTCTTTTAAAGTGCTGCCGATGCTGACTTCCACGTTAGACGGGGAAATCATTTTCATCTTGCGAACTTTACGATCGATAATTTCTTCTGGCAAGTCAAACTCAGCCACCATACAGAGGGGAATAGCCCCGCCACAGGGTTTTACGTTGTCTAACTTGCGTTCGATCAAATAGGTTTCAATACCTGCTTTTGCTAACGTTTCTGCTGCGGATGATCCAGCAGGTCCGCCGCCTACAACTGCAACCCGGAGTGTCAAAGGTTTTCTCCCAATTTCTTAAAAGCTACGATAGCAATGGTATCACGCCTGTTTTGCTCATCTGTTACGGAGTGCCGCAAGTTGAAACACAGCTTAACAATTCCTCTCGCAAGGTTTCGAGTGCATCAATGTACTTATGCTGAACACTTTGCAATTACTCTATAGAACTGATGCGAATCTCTTGCTCTCTTAACGTATTGCGCTCCCAAAATACACCGTCTGCCAATCCTTGAATTTTCGGATCAATCTCTGCTAATTCCAAACGGCGCTCTGTGAATAAACAATATTCTTCATTCTGCTCAATTCCTAAGTAGTGCCGTCCTAATTTCTTTGCGACGACTGAAGTTGTGCCACTGCCAAGAAACGGATCAAAGACAAAATCTCCGGGATTGGAGCTGGCGAGAATTAATTTTGCAATCAATTTTTCACTTTTTTGAGTGGGATGGTCGGTATTCTCCGGCATTGACCAAAACGGAATCGTAATATCTGTCCAAAAATTCGAGGGATGAGTATCGCGAAAATTTCCCTGTGCGGTCACTTGCCAATCCTTCGGCGTTCCGTCCTGAGTCCGATAAGGCGCAATCACCCGTCGGCGCTGCTTCACTGCCTCGACATTAAAGGTGTACTCGTGAGACATCGTACAAAACCAAATATCTTCGCTGGAATTTTTCCAATTGGTTTTGGCTCCTCGCCCCTTCTCACGTTCCCAAGTAATGCGATTTCGCACAATAAAATGAGTCGCAGCAACCGTGAAAATCGAAGCAGAAGACAGCCAATCGCCACAAATGTAGATCGAAGCAGTCGGTTTCAGCAAAGGCTTGAACTGAACGATCGCAGCATCGAGCCACTCGGTATATGCCTCGACGGTACGACGCTCAAACTTGAAGCCATTGAAATTCTTCGTCAAATTGTAGGGCGGATCGAGAATTAACAGATCTACAAATCCAGTCGGCAGCAGAGTAGCGATCTCTAAGCTATCCGCTTGAATCGTTCCGGTTCTCAAGTCTGAACTCAGCCTTTCGATAGAAATCAATCGCGGTCGGAGTCGATCGCGATCTAAATCTGTGAGTTCTAGGCTACGATTTCGATTCGCTTTCAGCTTTTTAGCGATTGACATAAGAGAATCCTAACGTTTCCTTTAAAAACCATCGTTTTTGCGGTTGTCATTTAGCACATTCTGCTCTGTTAGTTGAACTTTTGTAGAAATACTCTAACCAAAGTAATAGTTTTTAGCGAATTCCCCGGACACGGTTTAAAAAATTAATGGGTAAGGTATTACAGTATTCAGATTTTTTCGACAATTGGGCATTCTAACGATTGCACAATTTCAGTTCGACAACTTCTGTCACTCAGATTGGGTAAGAAACCACTTCCATTTATCTTCAGGGTTGACTTGTCATGATGTTCAAAATCGATAATTTTATCTGCGTACAATCACTTAGGTATCGACTTTTTTCTCAGCTCAACCTATGTAAGAAGCAATAACTCCACCGTGTAAACACTGGATTCGTTTACTTTGATCACGTAGAATAGTGGTCAAGATGATGAAGCGAGTCCACCACCGTAGATACTCTATCTTCATAGGTTGCTGCCCATGAGTACTTTTCTAAAGGCTACACTGACGGCAACTTTGGCTGCGAGTGTATTACTGATAATGGATGATTCGAAGCTGGTTCGAGCAGAAAGCAGTCCATCTACCAATGGTTCAAAATCCGCACAAGTTCAAGATGCAAGTCCGGTTGCATCCATCTCGATTCACTCCACTGTCCGTCATTTGGCTGAACCATTACAGAACAGCTTCGATCCAGAACCCAACGATCCTCCTAAAGGAACAGGCGGGTCAGGAACCCGTTAGCCAAAGAGTTTCGATGTTTCAATGTTTTGCTTTCAGTTCCGCAGTTCAGTTCGCTGAGCTGCGGATTGTTTTATGCGATCCTGAAACAGGTGTGCTTTCTGAAAACAGTGCGTTATGACTCAACCTTATTCCGATATTGACCTTGCGCCCTTTATCGATCATTCGCTGCTTGCCCCGATCGCGACGCCTGTGCAGGTCGAGCAGTGGTGTGAAGAAGCCGATCGCTATCGGTTCGCCTCGGTTTGTGTCCTGCCTGTGCATGTTAAGCAAGCCGCCAATCTGTTACACACGAAACAACCGCGCGTCGCAACGGTGATCGGATTTCCGATCGGTGCAAACACCTCAAACGTCAAACTTTATGAGGCACAAGATGCGGTCGAAAATGGAGCGAGCGAATTAGATGTCGTGATTAATATCGGCTGGCTTAAATCTGGGAACCTCGACGCTGTGCATCGAGAAATCGCTGAAATCCGAGAAGCGACCGGATGTCCGATCAAAACGATTTTAGAAATGTCGCTTTTAACAGAACAGGAAAAACGCACAGCCGCAGAAATTTGTTTAGATGCAGGTGCGGCTTTCCTGAAAACAAGTACAGGTTGGACAGGGGGGGCAACGGTCGCAGATGTGCGCCTTCTCAAAGAAATTGCACAAGACCGAGTCGGAATTAAGGCTTCTGGTGGAATCCGTACCGCAGAGCAGGCTTTGGAGTTAATCGTGGCGGGAGCAACTCGACTTGGAACCTCACGAGGTGTTGAGTTACTGCGCCAGCGCGATACCCTGGATAAGAACCCGTCTTAATCCGTCTACATGAGTCGAACTTACAAAGCGATCGGGATCAATCTCAAAGCGATGCCTCTCGGTGAATCAGATCGGATTGTCACGATTCTGACGAAAGAGTTTGGGCTACTGCGTGCGGTGGCAATGGGAGCACGTAAGCAGAATTCTAAATTGGGCGGACGGAGTGGATTGTTCGTTGTCAATCAACTCCTGTTTGCGAAAGGTCGATCGCTCGACAAGATTACGCAAGCCGAAACGCTCGAATCTTATCCGGGATTGGCGCGGAACTTGAAGAAATTAACTTCAGGACAATATTTAGCAGAACTGGTGCTGCAGCAAGCTTTAAGTGAACAGCCTCAGGAAGACTTGTTTTATCTCTTCAATGAACATCTCGGGAGAATTGAGCAAGCCACGGATTCTGAGGTTCTCCCCCGCTTGATTCACGCGATTTATCAACTTCTCGCGATCGCGGGAATTGCTCCCCAAGTGTATCAGTGCTCAGTGACGGGAGCCACAATCGAGGCCTTCGACCAACTTGATCCAGTCTGTGGATTTAGTGGAGCCGCTGGCGGTGTGGTCAAACTTGATGAACTCGATCGCATTATTGAAGAACAAGCTCCACGTCACCGAGTCCAGTCACCTGTGGGAGAATATCGAGTAGAATCCTCAACTTCGTCGCAGACGACAGTCACCGATTTCCCCCGTAAATTCTTCTCGTCGCGTTCCCTCAATGTGCCGCTTCACGCCCCTGAACTGGCCGCCCTTCAACAGCTTCCCCAAGCTGACTCTCCTGAACCTGACCAGTTTCCGACGACGACCTGGTTGATCCTAGAAAAGTTGCTCCGTCAGTATGCTCAGTATCATTTCGATCAACCGATTCGATCTGCTGCGCTGATTGAGAGTTGTTTTGCACCCGATTCGATGCCGAAACCATGATGCGACCCTCCCCTTCTGATGATTACGTTCTCATGTCCTCTCCGTTAGATAAAGATGCGATCGGCTTGAATTCCCGTCCAAGTTCGGAACCGTTTCGCTCTCAGCCACCGACTGGGAATGGGCGATCGCCGATGCCCAAGGAAAATTTTTCTCCAGAATCAAATGGCAATGGTTCTAAGAAATACATATCAGAAGATAAGCCTGTCGAGCCGAAACCTCCAGAAGAAGTAGAACAAGGATTTGCTCCTGTTCTAAAAAATCGCGCGTTTCTCACGCTCTGGTCAGGACAAGTCTTTTCTCAACTTTCCGATAAAGTTTATCTGGTGTTGATGATTGCGCTGATTGCGAGTCGATTTCAATCAGAAGGGCAGACGATTAGTGGCTGGGTGTCGTCGATCATGATTGCCTTTACGATTCCAGCAATCCTCTTTGGTTCGATCGCCGGAGTTTATGTCGATCGCTGGTCAAAAAAAGGAGTCCTCGTCGCGACTAATCTTCTCAGGGGCGCACTGGTTTTCATCTTGCCGATCGCGCTTTGGCTGACCAAGGGTTGGACAACCTTTCAAGGGTTACCCGTTGGATTCTGCTTGCTGCTCGGCATTACATTCTTAGTGTCAACGCTGACCCAGTTCTTTGCACCAGCCGAGCAGTCGATCATGCCGCTTGTGGTAGAAAAGCGGCATCTGCTCTCTGCAAATTCGCTTTACACCACGACTGCAATGGCATCTGTGATTGTCGGCTTTGCTGTCGGAGAACCCCTATTAGCCTTAGCGGATACGGTCGCGAGTTGGTTTGGGGGAGGCACGGATTTTGGCAAAGAATTGTTGGTGGGAGGAGGATATGCGATCGCGGGTGTTCTGCTTTTACTCATGCACACAAACGAGAAAACCCAAGACATTTCCTCTCAAGAACAACCTCATGTTTGGGAAGATATCAAAGACGGGCTGCGATTCCTCAAAAATCATGCCCATGTTCGAGGTGCATTAATCCAGTTGGTCATTTTGTTCTCGATTTTTGCGGCTTTAGCCGTCTTAGCCGTCCGCTTAGCGGAAGTCATGCCTGAAATTAAATCCTCGCAATTTGGATTTTTGCTTGCGGCAGGCGGAGTAGGGATGGCAGCAGGAGCCGCGTTACTGGGGAGCTTCGGACAGCGATTTGCTCATGCGAGACTCGGCACAATTGGGTCAATTGGAATTGCAGGTTCCCTTGTTGGGATTGCATTTTTCTATTCTCATCTCTGGATTACCTTGGGACTTTTAGCGGCGTTGGGTGCCTTTGCCGCATTCGTTGGCATTCCCATGCAAACAACGATTCAGCAAGAAACGCCAGAAGACATGCGCGGGAAAGTGTTCGGATTGCAGAACAATGCCGTGAATATTGCATTATCTCTACCGTTGGTCTTAGCGGGAGTTTCTGAGACTCTATTTGGATTACGGGCTGTGTTTTTAGCCCTTGCCGCGTTGACGATCGCAGGAGGATCTTTAACCTGGTATATTGCTCATACCACCGATGGGACTGAAGAATAAGCCTTAATACCTAGAGACGAGTTGTTTCTAATACTCTTCGCCCTCGCTGATTCCCTAGCCTCTATTACAAACTACAATGCACATCGCTTGGCTTGGCAAGAAAACGCCATTTTGCGGCAATGTTACCTACAGTCGAGAAGTTACGAATGCTTTGCTAGACCGGGAACATCAGGTCAGTTTTTTCCACTTTGCCCAGGAGGAAGCCAGTCCTGATAATTTTCCGGATTTAAGAGAAATTCAAATTCCATTTTTATATAAATCCCAGATCTATACAATTCCGACTCTAAAATCTGCCAAAGTTCTAGAAAAAGCTCTGCGGGATCTCTCTCCTAAACCGGATATCGTACATGCATCGCTGACGCTTTCTCCGCTAGATTTCATGCTGCCGGAAATTTGCCAGGAGTTGAATCTGCCGCTTGTTGCAACCTTTCATCCGGCATTCGATCGCAAACTTCGCAATTTCACATCAGGCACGCAACATCTGATGTATCAGCTGTATGCGCCGTCGCTTGCCAAGTACGATCGCGTCATTATCTTCTCGCGAATTCAAAGGGATTTATTAATTAAACTGGGCGTTCCGCAGGAACGAATTGCCGTGATTCCCAATGGAGTTGATATTGAAAGATATTCTCCAGGTGCGTCTTCTTTCAAAGCTCAACTTGGCGCGAAACGGCTCTTTCTCTATCAAGGTCGGATTGCACCGGAGAAGAATGTAGAATCGCTGCTCAAAGCTTGGAAACAGGCAAATATGGGCGAGGATAGCCAGCTCGTGATTGTGGGCAATCATGGAACCTTAGCGGCTTCGCTGATTCCGTTTTATGGCGAAGAACAGGGAATTAAATGGCTCGGCTTTTTAGCAGATGAGCGCGATCGCATTAATATTCTGCGCAGCACAGATGTGTTTATCCTGCCGTCGCTAGTTGAGGGCTTATCGCTGTCTTTACTGGAAGCGATGGCTTGCGGAGTTGCATGTGTGGCAACGGATGCAGGAGCCGATGGTGAAGTGTTAGAAGACGAAGCGGGAATTGTGCTAGAGACGCAGCGAGTGACTTCTCAGTTGCGAGCCTTACTGCCTCAGTTGAGAGATCATTCAAGCTGGACAAGAATGTTGGGGCAAAAAGCGCGGCAACGAGTTGAAGAACGTTACACCCTGAGCCGCAATATTGCCCAGGTCGAAGCGCTGTATGAAGATCTGCTGGATGAACATCGTCGAAAACGTCGAGTGAGCGTTCTGAACAAAATTCCATCGCCTTGGCGACCGACTGCGTTTGACATTCCCAGAGGTCGGTATCCGATGGATTCGATCGTGCCTGAACCTGAGAGTTAAGATTTGAGCCTGTGGGCAAGCAGAATCAACGGCAAGCATTGAGGGGACATGGCATTCAGCAAACCTTGCAGACGCTGTGTTTCTCTGCTGGAAATGTCAATACTGAGTAGAGCACTCCAATTCTCTACTCGGAATCATGCCTGATCCTGTTGATCCTCAAGTCGAATTCTATCTGCGGCAAGCACGTCGGTTGAGTAAAGCCGGGCTTTACGACGATGCGATCGCTCAATTCGATAAGGTTTTACAGCGTCAGCCGAGCCTGTCCGAAGTTTGGTTTGAGCGAGGTAAAGCGCTCTATGGGCTGCAACGCTACGACAAAGCGATCGAGAGCTTGAAAGAATCCATCTTACTCAAATCGGATTTTGAACCGGCTTGGAATATGCAAGGCATGGCGCTTTCCCAACTCGATCGCCATGCTGAAGCCATCTCCAGTTATGACCAAGCCATTAGGCTTCTTCCAACGAACTTTAAGGCATGGTATAACCGCGCCAATGCGCTCTTGAAACTAGGCTCAACGTATGAAGCGCTTCACAGCTACGAGGAAACCTTAAAACGGCGACCCAACTATACAAAGGCTTGGTACAACCGGGGCATTGTTCTCACCCAACTGAACCGATTTGAAGACGCGATCGACAGCTATCGCCAAGCCCTGCTCAATCGTCCTCATTTTTCTTCGGCTCATTATAATTTAGGGAATCTGTACTATCGGCTAGGACGATATGAAGAAGCGCTCTCTAGCTATGCACAAGTGCTGGAAATTCGTCCTGACCTTTATGAGGTTTGGTACAACCAGGCAAATGCGTTCCATCGTGCCGGCCGACATGAACGTGCGATCGAGAGCTATACTCAAACCCTAGCGCTGAAGCCGAATTCAATCGAGGCTTGGTACAACCGAGGCAATACCTTCGATGCACTCTGCCAGTATGAGCGAGCCATCGAAGATTATCAGCAAGCATTAAAACTCAAGCCTGAGTTTTACGAGGCTTGGTACAACTTGGGCGGAGCTTGCCAGAAATTGGGGCGATATGAGGAGGCGATCGCGCATTACGACCAAGCGATTCGATATAAACCACGGTTTTACGAGGCATGGAGTAGCCGAGGATTCGCCTTGGGAAAAGCTAACCGCTATGAAGCAGCGATCGAGAGTTTTGATCAAGCGATCGCGCTGAATCCCGATGTCGATGAGGTTTGGTATCGACGTGGAAAAGCGCTAGAGCATTTAGGCAAGAGTGAGATGGCAATTGCAAGCTACAACACAGCCCTAAGCCTCAATCCGAAGAACGACAAGATTTGGTACAGTCGCGGGATTTCGTTGAGCCGAGCAGGACGAGATGCAGAAGCAGTTGAGAGTTTCGAAAAAGCGATCGCATTGAATTCGGCTCTCTCAGATGCCAAGCATCGTATTGAAAAGGCGATCGCCTCGAATTTAGATCTTTTAGCCGCGAAGCCTCATCTTGACCACTGAAGAAAATCCGAAGTCACAGAGTTCTTGCCAGCAGGGTATCCGCACAAATTGGTCACGCAACTTGCAGAGATTCGGGGACTAAGCCGCATCTTGATTTCAAACTTGCGTCACCAAGTCGGATCGAAAAAGAGATTGACCGTGATGCAGTCTTGTCCGGGTGGAATCGAAGAGATACAACTCCGCACGGTTTCGCCGTTATCGAGTTCGACTTCGCAGGCATGGCATGAACCCATCAGGCAACCTGTCGGGATTGAAACCCCTGCACGATCGGCAACTTGCAAAAGCGGTTCACCAACTTCTGCATCAACAGTGACATCATCAGGAAGGAATCGGATGCTAACACTCATCACAAAATTCTAAAGAATATCTAAACGCTAACGAGTTTAGTAGATTTTGCCTCTACTGTATGAATCAAGGACAAACGGGTACGTTGCACCGAAAGGGTTAGGGATAAGAGCGCATGCAGAGTATCTGATGCGCTTGTTTTTTTTCTAGGGTAAAATCGGTTTCAAATTCAGATGCGGCTCGATCGCATCTGCCAATTGATCCAACATGATTTCCCGTTGTTCTCGATAGTTGGCAACCCCGGTCGGTAGCGATCGCAGTCCTCGCTGTTGCCGCAAACGATTTAACCAAGCCCGCCGCCACGGACCATTATCGAAAATTCCGTGCAAATACGTGCCCCAAACCGATTGAGACTCATCGACCACTCCCAAGTTTGGATCATCAAACAGCGCTTGTGTGCCTTCTTCTGATTCAATCAAGCGAGTTCGACCTTGATGAATCTCGTAGCCTGACACAGGCAAGCCGTCTTGAGGAAAATTCGAGGTGACATTCCGCTGACGCGCCACTTTCTGACCTGCAATCACCGTTTTCAGAGGAAGCAATCCTAAGCCGCGATATCGCCCTTCCTGCCCTTCAATGCCTTCCGGGTCAGCCAAAATCTTACCGAGCATTTGGAAACCGCCACAGATGCCAAGAACGGTTCCACCTGCTGCGACATAGTTTTGAATCTCTTCTGCCATTCCAGTTTTATGCAGTGCGATCAGATCCGCGATCGTGGTTTTCGATCCTGGAATAATCACGGCATCCGGATGCCCTAACGATTGCTTAGGATGCAGATATTTCACATTCACTGAGGGTTCAGCTTCTAGGGGATCAAAATCCGTAAAATTGGAAATCCGCGGCAGACGAACGACCCCGATCGTTAAATCGCCTTTCGGGTTTGAGGAACTGCGATCGAACAAAGACAACGAATCTTCTGCCGGAAACACTTGATCCAGCCACGGAATCACCCCAATCACCGGAATCCCGGTTTTCTGCTCGAGCCACTCAATGCCCGAATCGAGCAGCGATCGCTGTCCGCGAAATTTATTAATGACAATGCCTTTAATCAAAGCTCGCTCATCTGGATCGAGTAATTCCAAAGTTCCAACCACATGCGCGAAGACTCCACCGCGATCGATATCGGCGACAAGAATCGTCGGTGCGTTTAAATGCTTCGCAACCCGCATATTCGTTAAGTCGCGGTGTTTGAGATTAATTTCAGCTGGACTCCCTGCCCCTTCACAGACGACGAGATCAAATTCTTCAGAGATGCGTCTGAGCGATTCTTCGATCGCCGTCCAGCCCGGTTCAAAAAACTGCTCATAATAATCTGCTGCCGTTGTCCGTCCAATCACTCGCCCTTTTAATACCACTTGCGAGGTCATATCGCCTTGCGGCTTCAAGAGAATTGGATTCATCTCAACCCAAGGCTGAATTCCCGCTGCCCAAGCCTGCACCGCTTGAGCATAGCCAATCTCACCGCCATTTGCCGTGACATAAGAATTGAGCGCCATGTTTTGTCCCTTGAAGGGAGCCACTCGAAACCCCTTGCGTGTGAGAATTCGGCACAAGGCTGTTGCGATCATTGATTTGCCTGCATGGGAAGTCGTTCCTACAACCATGACTGCTTTCATTGGGTCACCTCCGGGGAATGAATCGAGTATCGGGTCTAATTATGTGTTCTAAACGGGCAAGCGCAGCCAACGGTTTAACGTATTCAAAATGCGATCGCGCAAATTTGCCTTGCCAAACCCACCGACGGATTGCCATTGCGAGACCAGTTGCCGTCCTAGTGGAGTCAAGCGAAACCGATCCGTCAGTCCTTGCCCATCGACTTCCCGCCGCAGCAGTCCAACTTGAATCAGCCAGAGCATTTCACCATCCGCACTCAGTTCAGAAAGCATCCGCTTTGTCAATTGATTTCGAGTCCCAGGGATGCCAATCAAGGCACTGAGCGCAACACTTTGATCCAGCATCAAAGCATAGAGTTTGAGTCGAAAAGGCGCACACCGAACTGCACGAGCAGCACGATCGAGCGTTTTCTGAGGATGACGAAAGACAGGGTTAGGCGTAGTAGGGGTCATCAGGAATTATGACTAGGTTTGATAAAGCTTTGATGAACTGACAAAAGATTCAGCCTCTATTATTGACAGAAATATTGTTCATTTGCAGATTAGATGGCAGCGAAGTGAGAAAATCGTGCTATCTTTAGTAAATTTTCTCAGAGTTTAACGCCGAATCCGGGTAAAGTTGCAGTTTTTACTCAGTAATCTCAAGGATTCGATGTTGACTCAATGTTTCGATCGCTTCTCTCTCCAAGGGTAGAGCCTCGATTGCGGAGAGAGACCACTCAAGATAGATCCGGCACTTACTCTATACGCCTTAAGATTGCTTCACTGATAGAAATTCGTAGAATCCTCACAGTCTGTGATGTCCAATATACGATTAAGAAATGAGGCTTGGCGGTAGGTATGATTCGAGTCATTTTGATTGAAGACCACGATCTAACCCGTGTTGGGATTCGAGCCGCTCTGCAACAGCGCGAAGGGTTTGAGGTGATTGGTGATGCGCGGGATGCTAAGTCAGGCTTGAAGTTAGTCAAGACAGCCCAGCCTGATGTCGCGATCGTAGATATTGGCTTGCCTGACTTCACTGGCATTGAGCTGACTCAGCAATTTAAGCAAGCTCAAGCATCCGGCGAATGTCCAAATACTCGCATTCTGATCATGACGATGCAGGATAGCGAAGATACGGTCTTAGCTGCGTTTGCGGCAGGCGCGGATTCTTATTGTATGAAAGATGCCAGCATCGATAAGTTGGCGCAGGCGATTCAGACCACAGCCGGCGGAAATGCTTGGATTGATCCCGCGATCGCACGCGTTGTTCTACATCAAACTCAAAAAGTTTATAGTTCAAATCAACATTCTCCCGAACCTGCCACGATTTCAATTAATCGTCTAGCAGACGAAGATCTAGTTCCTGCTTATCCACTCACTGAGCGAGAACTTGAAGTCCTCAAGCTGATTGTCGATGGCTGTAGTAATGCGCAAATTGCCGAAAAGCTCTATATCACTGTCGGAACAGTTAAAACCCATGTCCGCAACATTTTGAATAAGCTTTGTGCGGATGATCGTACCCAAGTTGCAGTGCGGGCACTGAGAACAGGTCTTGTTCAATAGTTCAATCCCTCTAGATGAATCGAATTACCGCTTAGAGACGTTTCGATGGAACGTCTCTTTCGCTATGCGGTTAAGGCATTAATCCGCTCTAGTAAAGTCAGAAAGTCAATGGGTTTCTGCACATATCCATTTGCTCCAGCATCTAATCCAGGCTGCACTTGGGTCTTATCGTGGGCAGAAACTAATAAGATTGGTAAGGTGCAATTGCGTGATCGAATTCTCTCAGTCACTTCCAATCCATTCATGCCAGGCATCATGACATCTAGCAGAACTAGATCTGGGCAAGTTTGCTGAAGCTGCTGCAAAGCTGCAATTCCACTCTCTGCGACTTCAACTTCAAAGCCTTCTGCTTCTAAAAAGACCTGCAGCAGCAATAGATTGTCCAACACATCGTCAACTGCTAAGATTCGACGCACCTTACGTCTTAACACAGCCTGAGTCCTCACTTTACATTTTGTGCTTCTTGCTACCTATAGTTACTTTTATTTACTGACAATCAGTCATACTCTAGAGGGATTTCGAGAGAAATCTATCTTTCGATTTCGCTCTCTGTCTTGAGGGGCTTATCAATCCGGGTCACGATTTTCTATTCTTACGGCTGTATAACCGGAGAAAAAATTATGACGACCGCGATTGAGACAAAAAGTAGAAACAGCGGACTTTGGATAGGCGTGTTACTCATTGCTTTGGGATTAGGTGCGATCGCTGCTCCAGTCTTTTCGACGATCGTGACTGAGACTTGGCTTGCTTTGATTGTGATTGCAGCCGGATTTACTAAGTTAGTTTATGCAATTCAAACGCGTGAACAAGGTGGGTTTATTTGGAAAATTCTCTTGAGTGCTTTGTACATTGCAACCGGGATTACGTTGCTGGTCGCGCCCTTGACGGGTGTTCTGACTTTGACGCTACTCCTAGGCGGATTCTTAGTCAGTGAAGGGACGTTTGAAACGATTTTAGCGTTCAAGCTGCGTGAGCAAAAGAATTGGTTCTGGTTACTCGGAAATGCGATCGTCACGTTGGGCTTAGGGATCTACATTCTGCTGCAATACCCGTTTGATGCACCTTGGCTCTTGGGAACCGTTGTGGGTGCGAGTGTTGCTGCGAGTGGTTTATCGCGAGTCATGTTCTCTTTGAATCCCCCAGTGCAGAATCCCCCAGTGCAACCGAGTGATGAAAGCTCAGCCACTTCTGTTTAAGCCAATTCGCTGAACAATCATTGATTCTGATTTTTGGAGCCGCCGATGTCTTGTAGATGTCGGCGGCTTCACTGTTTATACAGATAAGCAACGCTAAATCAGGAATAACTTTTATCAGCTTCTCAACAAACTAGCTTTAACAAGTATTAACACGCACAACAGCTAAATACTTTTTCACGAACGCAAATAAATTCCGTAGATGCTCCAGTTAACGAGATCTGAATGTACGGAGCACTATATGAATGGATTTCACATTTCAGTAAAGCTCAGTAAGTACCTACGTAAAATCTAGGAGCTTTCCGAGTTTTAACTTGAAACCTTCTGGGCTAAACTTCTCAGCCTTTTAGGTTATGGGGAATTGAGCGGATTTTTTTGTTCTCTCTGTTGATTGAATCAAGTTATGCAGCGCTATTCGTACTTTCTTTCTATATCCGTCAGCCTGCTGATCAATCTTCTCTCTCTAAAAAGCGCGATCGCTGCTTCTAATCTCAAAATCGATTTGACAAAGCCGATAGAAAGTACAGCCGAGACTCTATCGAATCTGCCCAAGGAGAACTTAGCACCAGACCCGGTAGTCATTGCCCAAACCATTAATCCAACACCTAGCGAGATCATTGTCCCGCTCCCCAAAGACCCAGATGCGCCAGAGATTCAGCAACCCGCTCAACCTCCAGAATCAAAACCTCCAGAACCGAAACCTCCAGAGCTTCCAAAACCTGCGATCGCCGATCCAGACGTTTCTAAAAAATTACTCGATGCGATTATCTTAAACGCGATCGGGAATAGCTCGAATCGCTTGCCCTGGGTGGTCAATCCAGCGAGTAACTTGCTTGAATCGACGACTTCATTCACCCCGGCAAAGACTGAAAACTATACAGATATTGATGCTCAATATCGCGATGATCAGCTTCTCATTCGAGAGTTTGACTTTGCGCACTTTCCCAAGTCAGACCAGTTTTACTGGGTCTTGCCGAAGAATCGAGTTGTGATCGAAACACGAGGTTGGCAAGCGGGAATTGACTATCAAGGGCAAGAAAGAATAGTTGAAATCGAGCAGCGTATTAAATTAACGCAAGCACTCTGGGGATTACAAGCTGTTTGGTCTTTGCCGCAGCCGTTTCGGGATTTGTACGGAAAGACGGATACGAGCCAGTTTACAATTCAAACGATTTCAGGTGAAATCAATAATCCACCCGGAGTGGCGGCAGCTCCTGTCGTCATTAATAATCCAAATCTAAGTCCGACAGCGGTTCGTATCGCCCCGCCTCCATCTCCTGGAACTGGCTCTAGTAACACTGCCAACGGTGGAAGCTCACTATTTCAGTTTTTAGAGCCAGAAAATGCTCCTTTGATTCTTCAGGCATACCCGACGAGTAATCTACAACCGCTCCTTGAAGCAGAAGGCTTATTTGTCGGTGCAAAAATCCCGCAATCGGCTCTAGAAGCTGCAAGAATTGGCTGGAAAAATCCGGTTACTGGAGAAGGGGAATCCACAGCCCCAATCATGAGTTCTCTGCCTGGAATCAAGATTGGACAATTGGGAAAGTTTGACAATCTTGATTTACTCAATATTTTGGTCAATCCAAGCTTGAATTTAAGCGAACGAAATTTAGCATATTTCAATTCCTTATTCTGGATTCCACTGGGACAGAGACCTCCTCAAATTTTACGCACGAAAATTACTGAAGCTGACGATCGATTTTGGCATCGTTTGTCGCTGAATCAGCCCCACAATCGCACGCTACTGCAATACGATGCAACTCGTCCTCAAGCGACCTATACGAATGTGTTTGCAAATCCTGGCTTTTCTATCTCTTTTTCCATGAAAAAGGGTAAGGTGAATGATCTGCAATCGTTGAATTCTAGCTTAGGCTTATTGTTGGGAGGAGTCTTTAGCTTCGTTCGACCGAAAGAGCTAACCCAAAGCTTAGAAGAAAGCCGCGATCGCTACGATCGCCGTGAACCGTTTTCTGGCATTGTCACTCAAGCAACCTCGAATCAGAGAAGTGCGATTAACCAGCGCCTCAACCGCGGCTTATACTATGCCAATACAACCAGTGGAATCAGACAGATTTCAGGAACGATCACGTTCCCGAGCACCATTACTCCGGGACATGCTGATCTTTTTCAGATTCGGGTCGGCAATCAACGCCGTATTGCTCGTTTTTTGCAGACTGAAAGCACTTGGATTCCAGGAGAAACTTATTTTTCCCGATTAGAACTCTCTAATCGGGACTTTGGTCAATTATCTTTTATTGGTACGCCAGTACCGTCGAGCTTAACTGGACTGACACCAAATCGATCGTCTGCAACACAAGTGGTGATTCAATCTCCTGATGGTCAAGAGTTTGTGCAAGATTTCTCGTCGTCTTCGCCAGATTACACTGTTGTTCCGATTGGGATTCGATCGTCGGATATTGCGTTCGATCGTATTGAATTGAGCCAAATCGGGCGCAGCAAAACTCGCGTGAATCGATTTGAAGGATATCTTTTTCTGCCTGCTGTCGAAGCAATGGTGTCGGGGTCTTCAGGAAAATGGAACTATGCTGTCAATTCTGGCGTTTGGTTTAACCTGAATGGGGATGCTGCGTTTGATGTTGCAACAAACAATGTAGGCGATCCTGAGCCAACGGTTGGACTTTACTTAAACTCCTTGGTGAATCACATTGATACTCGCGTTATCAATGGTGCTAATGGAAAGCCGAAAGCAGTTGTGAATCTGATTCCATCGTTTCGACTGTCTTGGAGTAGCGTGCCAAATTCTTCCAATCCGGCTTATTTGAACTTGAGCTATACCTATGCTCGACAGCAAGACGATCTGAACTACTCTCTTACACCAGGCTTTTTCTTGAGTTATAGTCGCGATCGCGTAGAGCCTGCTGGATTCTTTGAGGGACAACTTAGATTTAAGAGCGGCTTAGAATTTCGTTCTTCGCTCGAACTCAGTGATCAGTTTTTCTCGGGCTTCGAGGCACTCCAACGCTTGAGTGCAATTTGGTCAGCGGGTTTATATATTCAAAATTATCGATCGACAGAAAGCCTAGTTAGTCGAGAATCTGCGTTCTCTTATGGCATTATCTTGAGAAATCGTTCCACCCGGGGCTTCGCTTGGCGATCGCGTTTAGGGATGAGTGGAGACAATTTTGAAATTCGCTTAGAAGGGGGTTATCAGTTCTAATCTCATTCCACATATGGCAGAGAGATGAGTGATACATCTTTGCTATATGAACAAGCATGAAGCGGAAAAGCAGAAAGCGATCAAAGCGTTCTGAAGTTATAGGTGCTGTAAGCTCAAGATAATTAGCGCACCAAGTTTGCAGCCTTACAGAACAAATTCTTGCTAAATGATCCTATACCTATAAAAAATCAGAGATGTAATCATTACATCTCTGATTTATTCTATACAATACTGCTCGAAGGCAATAAAGTTGGTTGATTGTATAGCACATTAAGAACCTACTAGATAGAAAGAATAGTAGGGGTAGGGACGAAACCAGAACTAGTCTATGACTAAGCTACAGCGGCAGGATTACTCCAATCCATCAACACCAACAGCAGACTTCAGAATCGCAGCATAAGCATCAAGCCCAGCCTGAGTTGTCGTATCGAGACCATTCAGCTCGGCAGTAACAGTTTGCTCCAGCAAAGATGGAGCACCAGGAGCAGCATAAGGTACGATGGGTGCATTGACGCTCAACGCTGGATTCACTTCATTAGCTGAACCCGTAACAGTCAATGCACCGGGAATGAAGAATACTTCAGGTGCAACAATTTCACCAGAAATCGTGGTGGTGAAACCAGCAGGAGATGTACGAGTAATTGCACCACTCACCGATGCATTTTGTGCAGATGCAGGTGCAGCAGCGACTGCTACTAAACCAGCTAAACTAACTAAAACCGATGCAGAACGAGATAAGAAACTCATCGTGATTACTCCTCTAACTTTTACAACTCTTGAAACGGTTCCAGTCTTATCGGGAATTCTGATAAGACTAGAGTCAGAACCAGAACTAGTCTATGACTAAGCTACAGCGTCAGGATTACTCCAATCCATCAACACCGACAGCAGCTTTCAGAATCGCAGCATAAGCATCAAGTCCAGCCTGGGTTGTCGTATCGAGACCATTCAGCTCGGCAGTAACAACTTGCTCCAGCAAAGATGGAGCAGCAGCAGTAGGAAAAAGTGCAACGTTCGCGTTGACATTTAACACTGGATTCACTTCATCAGCTATGCCTGTAACAGTCAAAGGTCCAGTAAAATATACTCCTTCAGGTGCAACAATTTCACCAGAAATCGTGGTGGTGAAACCAGCGGGAGATGTACGAGTAATTGCACCACTCACTGATGCATTTTGTGCAGATGCAGGTGCAGCAGCGACTGCTACTAAACCAGCTAAACTAACTAAAACCGATGCAGAACGAGATAAGAAACTCATCGTGATTACTCCTCTAACTTTTACAAATCTTTAAACGGTTCCAGTTTTATCGGGAATTCTGATAAGACTAGAGTCAGAGCCAGAACTAGCTATGGCTAAGCTACAGCGGCAGGATTACTCCAATCCATCAACACCGACAGCAGCTTTCAGAATCGCAGCATAAGCATCAAGTCCAGCTTGGGTTGTCGGATCGAGACCATCCAGCTCAGTAGCAACAGTTTGTTCCAGCAAAGATGGAGCACCAGCAGCAGGAAAAGTTGCAGTGGGTGCGTTGACATTTAACACTGGGTTCACTTCATCAGCTGTGCCCGAAACAGTCAAAGGTCCAGTAAAATATACTCCTTCAGGTGCAACAATTTCACCAGAAATCGTGGTGGTGAAACCAGCGGGAGATGTACGAGTAATTGCACCACTTACTGATGCATTTTGTGCCGATGCAGGTGCAGCAGCAACTGCTACTAAACCAGCTAAGCCAACTAAAACCGATGCAGAACGAGACAAGAAGCTCATCGCTACTACTCCTCTAACTTTTACATATCCAACTTTGTATAACGTACAAAGTTTGTATGACCTTATTATTGAACAAGGAACAATGAATCTATATAGCAAACTTACGTAAGTTAAACGATTACTAACTATGCTTAACTTTATCAGTTAAGAGTAAATACACAATTTTCGTACAGGAAAAGTAGCGCGATTTTCAAATAGTAATTTGCTCTTAAAATGCACAAGCGGAATGAGTCAAATCATCCCGCTTGATTGAAATGGAAACGAGGCTGAATGTGGTCTACTAAGCAAAGAAAAAGGTCGCTTGATTCCCAATTGCTAGGTTCTGGTTAATATTGCTCGGAGTAAAGCCAGTCGTACTCATCAGAACCATCAATTGTGTTCCTTTTCCAAATCCTAAAGCTTGATTTCGCAAGTATAAGGATGTTGTAGCTCCATTGTCTACGACATCAATATTGATCGCGCTGTCAATTCTGAGTTGGTCGCCACCGACTCCCCGCCGGAAGTTCGTCACTGTATCTTGACCATCTCCCACAGCGTAGATCACAAGATCGATCGCTTGATCTAAACCTAAATCGATCGTGTCGTTGCCCAGTCCTCCAATGAGAATGTCCGCTCCAGCATTACCTCGCAAGTTGTCTGCGCCTGCTAAGCCGATCAACGTATTGTTCTCGTTATTGCCGAAAATTTGGTTGTTGAGAGCGTTACCCGTACCGTTTTGAGCATTTCCAGTCAGGGTCAGATTCTCAACGTTATCGCTCAAAATCCAATTGACTGAAGCGTTAACAGAATCAATTCCTTGATTCAAAGCTTCGACGATGACATCAGCAAGATTATCAACCACATAAGTATCGTCGCCAAGTCCTCCGATAAGTGTATCTGCTCCTAAACTTCCATCGAGCCTGTCATTTCCTGCGCCTCCGGTTAAGCGGTTATTTCCAGCATTTCCAACCAAAATATTTGCAAGATCATTTCCAGTTCCATCGATCGCAACTGAACCCGTTAAAGTTAGATTTTCGACATCAGCAGAGAGCGTATAACTCACAGAAGAAATGACTGAATCAATTCCTTGATTTGCGAGTTCAGTAATCGTATCGCTCGCAGATTGAATAAGATAAGTATCATTACCAAATCCACCAATTAGAGTATTCGTTCCACCTCCACCACTGAGGGTATCGTTGCCAGAGTTTCCATTGAGAATGTCATTACCAGAGCCACCCCAAACTGAGTCAGCAGCGCCACTACCAGAAAAAGTAATTGCACCTGCATATCCTGAAAAATCGAATTCTTCAAAGTTCCGAATCACTAACCCTGGAACATTCGTAATTTGTGAGTTGGAGTTGGTCATGTCTACGGTAATCGCAGCGCTTCCATTGTTGAGCACAAATCGATCTCTGCCATTGCCCCCATTCAACTGATCGTCTTGCAGCACTTGAGCATAGTCAACAGTTATTCGATCATTACCAAATCCACCAATAAACCAATCGCGTGCGCTAGTTCCAGTAAATGCGATCGCACCAATATACTGACTAAAATCAAACTCTTCAAAATTTTGAACAGTTAGCCCTGCAACGCCGCTGATTTGATTACTGGGATCTGCTGGATTGACTGTAAGAGCCACATTCCCAAAACTGAGAACAAAGCGATCGTTACCGCTACCACCATCTACTCGATCGTTTTGCAATACCCGCTCGTATAGAGCACTAACAGTGTCATTCCCTCCCCCCGCATTCAGCTGATCTGTTCTCAATGTCAGTGTGAAGGTTTCATCAGCATTCGTTCCATTGATATTGTTTCCAACATTGACAACGATCGATTGACTGACCTGAAAGGCTGTAGTCCCACTGTCGCCATTACCATTGTCATTGACCGTAACTGAAATCGTATCGCCTGTAGCAGCAGTACTCCGATAGGATAATGATGCAAGTGCTGTATTCAGATTGTCGAGGCTACCCCGAATCTGAAAACTCTGATCGTCGCTTCCATCACCTGCGATGAATGAAATTCCATTAACGACACCAAGCGAGAGTGTTCCGGTTCCAGCAGAGAGCGTCACTGTGAGCGGAATCGCATTGTTTGCATCGACATCGTTGATACTAATGCCAGCAATTGCCGTTGAACTATTCTCAGCAACGTTCTGGATTCCAGGAATACTGAGAAGTGGAGCATCATTGACCGCAGTGATACTCAGTGTTGTCGTAGCAGGTGGACTCGTTTGCGTGCCATCTAATAAAACGAACTGAATTTGACGATTTGTCGTGTTTGGATTGTCGCTGAGGTTGCGGTAAGTAATCGATTTGAGCGCAGTTTCATAGTTTGCGATCGAGGTTGTTCCAGTGAGTGTAAGAACACCATTGTTGAAGCTGCCTGTGATGCCGTTTTGGTTAACAAAGAGAAGCTCGTCCTGTGCTGCGACAAAATTCGCGATCGTAATGATCGCTCCAGTCATCTCAGAGTTGGAACTCGTTATTGTAAGACCAGAGCTAGCTAGGGTTGCAGTGCCGTTTTCGGTAAAACTTGTCGCAAAATTGATCCCTGGATTTGCGCCATTGAGATCGAGTGCGATCGGCGGTCTGAGTTCAATCGATCGATTGACCTGAATTGGAGTGATTCCGTTATCTCCATTTCCGTTATCGTTGACTGTAATGGAGAGTGTATCAGTCGAGCTACCATTAGCACGGTAGGATAGAGATGCAAGTGCTGTATTCAGATCACTGAGACTGCCGCGAATCTCAAAGCTCTGATCGTCGCTGCCATCACCTGAGACAAAAGTAATTCCAGTGACTGTACCGAGTGAAATAGTTCCAGTTCCAACAGAGACAATCACATTTAGAGGAATCGCATTGTTAGCATCAATATCATTAATACTAATGCCTGAAACGGGAGTTAATCCGCTAGGGATAAAGCCTTGACTGGTAGGAGCATTAAGAACTGGACTGTCGTTGAGTGCAGTAATGCTGACTGTTGTGGTTGCAACTGGGCTAGAGCGAGTGTCATCAAATAGGACAAACTGAATCTGACGATTTGTCGTATTGGGATTGTCGCTGAGGTTGCGGTAAGTAATCGATTTGAGCGCAGTTTGGTAATTCGCGATCGAGGATGTTCCAGTCAGTGTAAGGACACCATTGGTAAAACTGCCTGTAATCCCATTTTGATTGGTAAATAGAAGCTCGTCTTCTGCAACGAAATTGGCAATTGTAATCGTTGCTTGATCGATCTCAGTGTCAGAATTCGTAATTGCGAGTGTAGAACTGGTAAGCGTTGTTGCTGCACCATTTTCGGTAAAGGTTGCAGTGAAGTTAACGCCTGCAGATGCGCCGTTGAGATCCAGTGTGAGCGGAGTTGGAGGCTCTAGTTTCCATAAGAGATCGCCAGAACCGTCGTTTGCCGAGAAGTATAGAGTTCCATTGACATTTGTCAAGTTCGCAGCACCAGATCCACTTGTCCCCACCCGAATATCTTTCGCAAGCGCGGCTTGACCCGTTGTCGGATCAACTTTCCACAGTTCTCGTCCGTTCTGACCAGTAGTAGAACCATTTGTTGCTGTAAAGTACAAGGTTCCATCTACATTGATTAGAGACTGCGGATCAGAACTCGCTGAACCCGCATTGATATTCCTGACCATTGAAGCTTGACCTGTTGCAGGATCAACTTTCCATAGTTCACGACCATTTGTGCCATCATCTGCAGTAAAGTACAGTGTTCCATTTACATTGATGAGTTCGGTAGTCGTAGTATTCGTGAGAGCAGAACCTGTTGAATTAATGTTTGCCACCAATGAGGCTTGACCTGTTGTAGGATCAACTCTCCATAGTTCACGACCATTTGTGCCATCATCTGCGGTAAAGTACAATGTTCCATTTACATCCGTTAGGCTAGCTGGCAAGGAACCAAGGCTACCTGATCGAATATCGCTGACTAAAGTTGCCTGTCCGCTATTGGGATCAAATTTCCATAGCTCAGTTCCATTTGCATCGTTACCACTTGCAGAGAAGTAAAGAAGACCGTTGACATTGGTTAGATTTGTGAGGGAAGAACCTCCAGTACCAGGTCGAATATCAGCAGCTAGTGATGCAAGCCCAGTTACAGGATCAATCTTCCACAGTTCAGTTCCATTTGTGCTAGTTGTCGCTGCAAAGTACAGTGTCCCATTCACATTGGTTAAAGATGTAGGAGAAGAACCTGCATTTGTGACTAGCTGCGCTTGTCCATTGGTAGGATCAACCTTCCACAATTTACGTCCTGTACCATCAGTTGCTGAAAAGTACAGTGTTCCGCCTATATTGATTAATTCTTGAGGATCAGCATTACCCGTGTTTAAGTTGATATCTCCAACGATCGATGTTGTACCAGTTACAGGGTCAAACTTCCAGAGTTCACGCCCGCTTGTGGGAGTTGTCGCAGAGAAGTAGAGCGTTCCATTTACATTGGTTAGATTTGTGGGAGAAGAGGAGCTACTGCCTGAAACAATGTCACTCACGAGCGTTGCATTTCCAGTTACCGGATCAACTCTCCATAGTTCAGTTCCACTGCCACTCACTGCTGAGAAGTACAAGACTCCATCAACATTTGCCAAATTTCTGGGTGCATTGTATGTGGTTGCGCCTGTCACAATAACAGGATCATTTGCCAGAATCGATCGATAACGCGCGCGCGCTTCCATCCCAAATGCGAGTTCAGTCTGACATTCTCCCGTTCTGACTTCTAACTCCCAATTTCCTCCAAGTTCTGCACAGCCTGTTTTTGTCGCAGAAGCCGCGATCGTGGCTCCTGTCAGTTCACTCATTTGTTGCAAAAGTGCCTCTGCACCTTGAGCGACTTCGCAACCATAAATTAAAATTTCTGCATCTGCGCTTAATGCTTCCGACCACTGCATCAGCGATCGCGCATAAATTCTCATCGTTTCAGCACTCAATTGTGCTGTGCCTAGTAAAATCGCGCCAGGAGTTCCATGAGAGATGAGATGAATCGCTTTAATCTGCCTACGATTCTCTAACACTTCAGCGATCTGCACGATACCATCGCGATCGCCATCGAGCAAAATCACTTCAATCTGCGATCTCACTCCTGCAACGAGACTGGAAACCTCAGGAACAGACGGATCAACAAAGGCAATTTCAGCACGCTCGCAATGATTCAAAACAGCAGCGTCAAACTGGGGTGCAGAAGCAGACATTCTGGTGGACTCCTAACAGAACGTCTTTATCATTCCCGTCTGCGATCGCAACTTAAATAAGCTTATCTAGTGAAATTTCTCGAAGTCAGTAATAGAACTGAACAACGGCATCTCTTAAATTTGGAGATGCCGTTGCAACCGTGAAATCTCTGTGAAACTGCCAACATAAACTGGGCAAATTTTGCAGGCTAGAAATTCCCGTGATTTGCGATCGCATGTTTAAGACGATCGATCACCTCACTGAGCGCAATTGCCCCTAATTCACCCGATGCACGCGTCCGAATATTCAACGCATTCGATTCGACCTCTTTCGCACCCACAACCGCCATCACCGGAATCTTTTCCTTCTCAGCATTGCGAATCAGTTTGCCCAATCGATCGCCGCTCGGCGCGACTTCCGCTCGAATTCCTGCAAGTTTCATTTGCTCGACAGCCTGCTTCGCAAATGGTAAAAATTCATCACTCACCGTGAGTAATCGAATCTGCTCAGGAGCAAGCCAAACTGGGAAATCTCCTGCATACTCTTCGATCAGAATTCCGATCAATCGCTCTAACGAGCCAAACGGCGCACGATGAATCATTACAGGACGCTTACGACTGCCGTCTTCTGCCACATATTCGAGATCAAAGCGTTCCGGTAAGTTGTAATCGACTTGCACCGTTCCAAGCTGCCATTCTCGATCGAGCGCATCACTAAAGATAAAGTCCAATTTCGGTCCATAAAATGCTGCTTCGCCAATGCCCTCAAAATAGTTCATGCCCATCGTTTCGACTGCACGGCGAATTGCACCTTGAGCTTTCTCCCACGCCTCATCAGACCCAATATATTTATCCGAGTCTGGATCACGGAAACTCAAACGAGCCTTAAAGTTTTTCAGTTGTAGACTCTTGAAGACCGATAAAATCAGATCCACAACACTGAGAAACTCCGCATCAAGCTGTTCAGGCGTGACAAACAAGTGAGAGTCATCGACTGTAAAGCCTCGTACTCTCGTTAATCCGCCAAGTTCACCTGACTGTTCATAGCGGTAGACTGTCCCAAATTCTGCTAATCGCATCGGCAGATCTCGATACGATCGCAGTTCACTCTTATAGATTTGGATGTGGAACGGACAGTTCATCGGCTTCATCACAAAGCCCTGTTCTTCGGTTCGAGCTTTGTCATCTTCCGCCATCATGGGGAACATATCTTCGCTGTACTTCTGCCAGTGACCTGAAGTTTTAAACAGATCCACTTTGGCAATATGTGGCGTAACGACAGGCAGATAACCGCGTCTGGTCTGCTCTTGTTTGAGAAAGTCTTCTAGGGTTGATCTCAGAATCGTTCCTTTGGGTGTCCACAGAGGTAACCCTGGTCCCACTAAATCCGAAAAAATAAACAATCCTAACTCTTTACCCAATTTTCGATGATCGCGCTTCATCGCTTCTTCTTTGCGGCGCTTGTATTCAGCTAACTGTTCAGGCGTTTCCCAAGCTGTGCCATAAATGCGTTGAAGCTGAGCTTTAGTTTCATCTCCGCGCCAATATGCACCCGCAACGGATTCAAGCTCGATCGCGTCTGGATTTAATTCTTCGGTCGTTTCTACGTGCGGGCCTGCACACAAATCCCACCACTGATCGCCTAAGTGATAAATCGTGATCGGCTCTTGTTTGATATCGTCGAGAATCTCTAGCTTGTAAGGCTCATTCAGCGCTTGAATTCGGCTTTTTGCCTCTTCGCGGCTCACTTCTTCACGAATCACAGGCAATTTGCGCCGAATGATCTTCGCCATCTCTTTCTTGATCGCTTTGAGATCCTTTTCAGTAAAAGGCTCTGGGTTATCAAAATCGTAGTAAAACCCATTCTCAATCCAAGGCCCGATCGTCACCTGTGCTTTCGGAAAGAGCTTCTGAACCGCCATTGCCAATACGTGCGAAGTCGTATGGCGAATTTTCTTCAACGCTTCAGATTCGCTGGTTTTGGGCAAATAAATTTTTTCCGGCTGGTTTGAATCGGCAGACATGGGACGAAGGCTAATAAAATCACCCATATATCTTACCGACCTCCCGGTAATTCGGGGTTGAATCTGCAAACTTTCGAGCTAAAATAGAAATGTTACGAAATGTAACGACTATTAGGATTTGCTAACGCGATCGGTTTTCAAAATGTTTAATCCCAATCACCCCGACTCCGACTTATTCAAAACCATCTTAGAACCGCTGCTCGACGACTTCGAGTACTGGTTTTCGCGCTCTCGCAGCCTGTTGGAAGAGCAGCACATTCCATTTCTCTCTGCAGACGAGCAGAAAGACCTCTTGCAGCGGGTGATGACCAGTCAGCAGGAAGTGAGCACGGTTCAGGCGTTGCTGAAAGCTACAGGGGGACAGGCGGGAGTCGATTCATCCGTCTTAGTCACGTGGCATCATCTAGTGAGCGAATGTTGGCAAGTCAGTCTCAAACTGCGATCGCAGCAATCGAGTTGAGTTTTGCAAACTCTCTCTTTTTTGGGATACCAGGAATCAGAAAAATCTGAGAAACTGTTAGATAATTAGAAAACGATTTTTCATAATTGCAAACCGGGAGCCGCAGCGCTTCCGGTAAATTCTCTTTTGTCAATCTCTATTGGCGCGAGGCGTATGATTCTGCACCTACTTTATATTCTGGCTTTCACAGCATTGGCTTTCTTGGCAGTTGGCAATTTAATCCGGAATTTAATGACGTTGGGGGTTGAGTCGCAGCGTCAGTATCCTCCCGTCAAACAGAATCGTCCGACCCCTCATCCAGAGCTACTCGATGAGCATGGTCGCATGATTGACGAACCGCTGCTGGTCATGCGATCGATGAGTGTGGAAGATGCCCGTGAACAGCTAGATGCCATCTATAAGTCCTCGCCAGGGGGGGAATCCGCACAGTCGGGTGATGAATAGCTAAATTGAGAAACGCCATAATTATCAGTAAAGGTGCGGTTACGATCGCGCCTTTTCTATTCTGATGAGGAAGGAGCGATGAAGTGGGATAGTTCCTGGTTGAATCAAATTCGGGATGGGATGGCAGAAGCGACGAAGCGCGTCTCGATTGAACCTATGGCAAAGACGCTACAGAATTGGTTCAAGGTCGATGAAGCAGAAGTCGAAGAGATTTTGAAGAAAGTCAGATCGGAACTACCGACGACTGAAGCATTGCTGGTCGGCAAACCGCAGTCAGGAAAATCTTCGATCGTTCGTGGTTTAACCGGCGTTTCGGCTGAAATCATTGGTCAAGGCTTTCGTCCGCATACCCAGTACACTCAACAATATTGCTATCCCACTGAGGATTTACCGCTTGTCATTTTTACAGATACGGTCGGCTTGGGAGATGGAACGCAAGCAACATCGGAAGTGATTCGAGAATTAGTCGGTGAATTGCAGCCGAGTGAATCTGAGACGAATGCCAAAATTTTACTACTGACCGTTAAGATTAACGATTTTGCAACAGATACGCTCAAACAGATTGCAGGTCGAATTCGGCAAAAACGCCCAGAAGTGCCTGTCTTACTGGTTGTCACTTGTCTGCATGAACTCTATCCACCGGATGTGAGCGATCATCCTGAGTATCCACCAAATTTGGCAGAAGTCGATCGTGCGTTTACGCGCATTCAAGAAGACTTTAAGGGCTTGTTCGACCGTGCCGTTTTGATCGATTTTACGTTGGAGGAAGATGAGTTTAATCTAACCTTTTATGGATTAGAGCCTTTGATGGATACGATCGCAGAATTGCTGCCGGAGGCTGAAGCAAGAACCATTTCGCAACTGTTAAGCGATCGAGATGCAGGTCAGCAAATTAGCGGTTTGTATCGAGATGCTGCGCGACGTTATATCTTGCCGTTTTCCGTAATGGCAGGGGCAGCAGCAGCGATTCCTTTACCGTTAGCCACAATGCCCGTGTTGACTGCGCTACAAGTTTCGATGGTAGGAGCATTGGGACAGTTGTATGGACAGACATTAAGCCCTTCACAGGCAGGTGGGGTCGTTAGTGCGATCGCGGGTGGATTTGTAGCACAAGCGATCGGGCGCGAATTGATTAAATTTGTGCCGGGGTTTGGCAGTGTAATTGCGGCTTCGTGGGCGAGTGCCTATACTTGGGCATTAGGCGAAGCAGCATGTGTGTATTTTGGGGATTTGATGGGTGGTAAAACGCCTGATCCGAAAAGGATTCAAGCTGCGATGCGGGAAGCTTTCAGCGATGCGAGACATCGATTTAAGACATCGAAGGGATAAGTCAAGTGAGTTAAAGATCAGTAGTTTGCAGGCGTTCGACTTCTGAAAGTCTCGGTTAGAATTTTCGTATCTGTCACGTTATCGACGAATGCATCTTCGCTTCTCGCAAGACATTGAATCTCTAATTAAGCGGCTATCCGAAGAACCGTTAACGATCGCGGCTATTCTCTCCGAAACTTCAGAACGCGGATTTGGTCTCGTCATTGGACTAATGGTGATTCCTTTTCTCTTTCCTGTGCCGCCTGGGCTAACGGGAATTCCGGGTACGGCTTGTGTTTTGCTAGGTGTTCAAATGGCATTAGGAAGGCGTACCCCTTGGTTGCCCAAAAAAGTTGCCCGGTTTCGATTTCCGACGAGCTTTGCTAAACAGCTATTGCAGAATGTGCGACGAGTCACGCGCATTTTAGAGAAAATTACTCGTCCTCGGATGCGTCGAATTGCAGCGAATCCCAAAATTTGGCAATTCAATGGAATGTGCATCACTTGGCTTTCTATCTTGTTAATTGCACCGATTCCTTTGACGAATCCATTTCCCACGATCGGGATCTTACTCCTCGTCGTCGCCATGCTCGAATCAGATGGATTATTAATGTGTGTGGCTTATGGACTGACGACTGTGATTACAGGAATTTGTGCCATGATCGTTTACTTACTTTGGAGATCGCCAGAATTCATTCAGCAATGGCTATAAATTCAGCTTCAAGCAATGTTGATCATTGAGGTGTAGAGGGTTGAGAGCTAGACAGTCTAGCACTGGAGAATTGAGAGTCCAACACAGTCACTCTCACCCTCTACTCGTATCAGCAAAGCTAGTAAAATTCATCCTTCCAGATGAAACAACCAGAAGCTAAGATACGAGGTAAGTGTAGCCGCTTAAACTGCGTTCATAGTTCTGAAGCAGCAATTGTGACTCTTGCAAGGTAATTCGATTGTCTGCTAATGCGAGTTCAGTCTGAAGTCGAATACTTTCGATCATGTCTTCAGGATCATATTGCACATAGCCCAGCACTTCTTTCATCGTGTCGCCGCGTACCACATGCTGAATTTGGTAGCCTTTGGGCGTGAGTTGGATGTGAACAGTGTTTGTGTCCCCAAACAAGTTGTGCAAGTTGCCCATAATCTCTTGGTACGCTCCATTCAGGAACATGCCTAAGTAGTAAGGTTCACCAGGCTTTAAAGTATGCAACTCTAGCACAGGTTTCACATCCCGCAGATCAATAAATTGATCAATCTTGCCATCACTGTCACAGGTGAGATCGGCGAGCGTTACACGGCGCGTCGGTTCCTCGTTCAAGCGATGAATCGGCATGATCGGGAAGAGTTGATCGATCGCCCAACTATCGGGAGCCGATTGGAAGACTGAGAGATTCATGTAGTACATGGATGCCATGATCTGCTCTAGGTCTGCCAAGTCGTCAGGAATATAGTCAAGCTGCCGCGAAAAAGTAACAATTTTATGGCAGCACGACCAATACAACCGCTCGGCTCTAGCGCGTTCAGTCAGACTCAGATAACCGAATCCGAATAGATTAACCGCTTCGTCTTTGAACTGCGTGGCATCGTGATACATCTCTAAGAAATTATCAGAGTTGATCGACGTGTAAGTTTCATAGAGATTTTGCACGATTACATGTTCATTCTCCTTCGCAGGTTCTGGAATCTCAGACGAGACATCGCTGGTTCCCAGAATGTTGAAGACTAAAACGGATTGATGCGATGCGATCGCTCTGCCACTTTCGCTAATCAAAGTCGGAACGGGAAGATTCGCGATCGTACAAGCATCTTTCACGGCTGCAACAACATCATTGGCATAGTTTTGAGTCGTGTAATTTTTGGATGCGTGGAAATTCGTTTGCGACCCGTCATAGTCCACACCCAATCCGCCCCCAACATCCATGTATTGCATGTTGGCTCCCAGTTTGCAGAGTTCCACATAAATTTGACTCGCTTCTCGCATCGCTTCTTTCAAGACGCTAATCGCTGAGATTTGAGAGCCAATGTGAAAATGCAGCAGTTGCAGGCAGCCAAGCATATCGGCTTCTTTTAACCGATTGACGGCATGAATAATTTCAGGAATGGTTAAGCCAAACTTAGCGCGATCACCTGCCGAAGTGCCCCAACGCCCAATCCCTTTGGCATTCAACTTGGCACGCACGCCCAAAATCGGTTCGACTCCGAGCTTTTTGCTCGCTTCGATCGCAAATTCAACTTCTTCGACTTGTTCAAGAACAATGATTGGCGTTTGTCCCAATCGTCGCGCCAACATTGCGGTTTCAATGTATTCGCGATCTTTATAGCCATTGCAAATGAGCAGCGCTCCAGGCGTTTTGAGCGATGCCAATGCAATCATCAGTTCAGGCTTTGAGCCAGCTTCTAATCCAAACTGATGCGGTTGTCCGAATCGCACCAGATCTTCGACCAAATGGCGTTGTTGATTGCATTTCACAGGAAACACGCCTCGGTAGACACCGGGATAGCTGTATCTTGCGATCGCTTTCGCAAATGCCGAATTAATCCGCTCAATTCGATCTTCCAAAATGTCTGAAAATCGAATCAGCAAAGGCAAGCCTAGATTTCGCTGTTTCAATGCGTTGACCAAATCGAACAAGTCTAACGATCCGCCACGATTCCCTTTCGGCGAGACGGTGACGTGTCCTGCTGCGTTAATTGAGAAATACGGATCGCCCCATCCTTGAATGCGATAAAGCTCTTCGCTATCTTCGATCGTCCATTGTTTCTTCGGTTGAGGCGGTTCAACGGGGCGCGATTTACCGTTCGATTTGCCGTTCGGCTTGCCCTTTGAGTGATTGCTTGACGCTTCCAACTTCTCTTCAGGCTGTAGATTTTCCGGTTTGGCAGTAGCTGCGCGCTCTCCCATCGTGGCTGCTCCTCACTTTGCGATTCTTAAGCATTCAGTGTATCGCGGAGTTTACGAAATCGAGGTCTTTCGCACTACGTAATTTGGGGAGCGGGGGGAGTGGGGAGATTGACTCCTACTCCCTACTTCCCAATTTCATCCCAAACCCCCAATCTGGGCTAATCTAGGTTTGGTAAATTTCACGTCATTCTTGGGAGTCCAGCTTGGAACGCACATTTTTAGCCATTAAGCCTGATGGCGTACAACGTAAATTGGTTGGTGAAATCATTCGCCGCTTTGAAACAAAGGGCTTTACTCTCGTCGGATTGAAATTCATGAACGTTAGCCGTGAGTTGGCTGAGAGCCATTACGGTGTTCACCGTGAGCGTCCGTTTTTCGGCAGCTTGGTGGAATTTATTACATCCGGCCCTGTGGTCGCGATGGTTTGGGAAGGTGACGGTGTGATTGCAGGCGCACGGAAAGTCATTGGTGCGACAAATCCTCTGACCGCTGAACCTGGCACGATTCGGGGAGACTTTGGTGCAAACATTGGACGGAATTTGATTCACGGTTCAGATGCACCCGAAACGGCTCAAAGCGAAATTGCGCTGTGGTTCAAAGACGAAGAATTAGTGAATTGGTCGCCGACGATCATCGGTTGGATTCACGAATAATCTCGGCTTGACTTGAGAAGTCCAACTTTTTGAACAAGTTGGACTTCTGTAGATTTTGACGATCGCGCTAACTCACCAAATCGGGAAACACTTCTTGCACCGCTGGGTGAATCAAATGATGGTTTTGGACATTCAGCCCTTTCGCTAAGGCAGGATCGCGATCGAGAGCTTCCATCCGATGATTTGCCAATTTCAACACATACGGCAACGTACTATTATTCAAAGCCTGGGTCGCCGTCCAAGGAACTGCACCCGGCATATTTGGGACACCATAATGCACTACGCCTTCTTCAACATACGTTGGAGCCGTGTGTGAGGTCGGATGCAGCGTTTCGATACAGCCACCTTGATCGACGGCAACATCGACAATGACTGAACCCGATCGCATTTTTTTCACTAATTCTCGCGACACTAAGATCGGCGCTTTCCGTCCTGGAATCAGCACTGAACCAATCAGTAGATCCGCTTGAGGAACTAATTCTTCGATATGACTCGAATTACTGTAAAGCAGTTCAATTCGCGATCCAAAGACGGATTCTAAATACGACAAGCGATCGACATTCACATCTAAAATTGTCACCTGCGCGCCCATTCCCGTTGCCATTCGCGCTGCTTCAGTTCCGACAATTCCCCCGCCTAAAATTACAACTCGTCCCGGTTTAACACCTGGAACGCCACCGAGCAGTACACCTCGCCCACCTTGTTGTCGTTCCAGATATCGCGCTCCAAATTGCACCGATAAGCGACCCGCGATGATACTCATGGGTGTCAAGAGCGGCAGGCGGCGATCAGCAAGTTCCACGGTTTCATACGCGATCGCGCTTACCCCTGAATTCAGCAAATGTTCGGTTAATTCGTGACTAGCTGCCAAGTGCAGGTAGGTGAATAGAATTTGTCCTTTCTGTAAATAGTCATATTCCGCTTTCAAAGGTTCTTTGACCTTAATCACGAGTTCACGATCCCAGGCTGCTTTGGTGCTATTGACGATCGTGGCACCGACTTGCACATAATCTGCATCACTAAAGCCCGAACCCTCACCTGCCTTTGACTCGATCGCGACCGAGTGCCCCTGTTCGATCAGCACCCTCACACTACTCGGACTCAAACCAACTCGAAACTCTTGATCCTTGGTTTCTCTAGGGACACCGATTTCCATAGCCATTCTCCAGTCGTACTTCTAGTGTAGTCTTCCAACCTAGAGTCAACGGTTGTTTAACATGCAGATCCCATTTATGCAATTCGCTCGCTAAAATACAGATAAAGAATTGTTAAGCGATTCAACCGCTTTGACTCGTAACAATTTTTACCCCTAAATCCAGGATAGGTTTTGTTTACCATGACGCAGATTCAACCGACCGTAACCCCCAAGCTTGAAAATCCGAAATTTGGCTTCAATCAGTATGCAGAACGCTTAAATGGACGTGCCGCAATGATCGGATTTGTGGCAGCGCTGATTGTAGAATTTGTCACGGGACAAGGCGTTTTGACCTGGCTCGGCTTGCTCTAAGATGTGAATCTTGACTCGATTTGGTTTTGTCCCGCCACTCGATCGAATCGATGAGAGAGCGGGACTTTTGCTAGTTAGATTTACCCAAATCTGAGAACCAAAAATTTTGAGTCCCCTAGAATTGCGGATTTATGAGTAAAATAAGCTTACAAGCCGTAAAAAAACTTAACCTATAGCCTCTGAGTCGGCAACTACATGACCTCAGCAACATCCCTATTTTCTCCGGTAGAAGCGGATCTACGTTTACTCACCGAGAATCTTCAAAACCTCATTGGTGCGCGTCATCCGATTCTGTACGCTGCCGCAGAGCATCTATTTAGCGCTGGCGGGAAACGCATCCGACCCGCGATCGTGCTCTTAGTCGCTCGCGCCACGATGCATGGGCAGGAGATTACTCAACGCCACCGACGCTTAGCTGAAATCACCGAAATGATTCACACGGCAAGCTTGGTGCATGACGATGTGATCGACGAATCCGCAACCCGACGCGGTATTCCAGCGGTTCATAGCCGATTTAGCAATCAAGTTGCAGTACTTGCTGGAGATTTTCTTTTTGCCCAGTCTTCTTGGTACTTGGCGAATTTAGAAAACATCGAAGTGATCAAGCTGCTCTCTGAGGTGATCAAGGATTTTGCAGAAGGCGAAATTCAGCAGGGATTATTTCGGTTTGATATGGGAATTACGATCGAGTCTTATCTCGAAAAGAGCTATTACAAAACCGCATCTTTAATTGCCAATAGTTCAAAAGCTGCCGCAATTCTCAGCGATGCTTCTGAAGTTGAGGCACAAAATCTCTATCACTACGGGCGTAATCTCGGTTTAGCGTTCCAAATTGTCGATGACATTCTCGATTTCACAGGCTCAACCGAATCTCTTGGCAAACCTGCTGGCTCAGATCTCAGAAGCGGCAATCTCACGGCTCCAGTTCTGTATGCGTTGGAAGAAAAGCCGTATCTGGAAGACTTAATCGATCGAGAATTTGAACAAGAAGACGATCTTGAACAAGCCTTAGCACTGGTTCGGGATAGCCAAGGGATTCAGAGAGCGAGAGAACTGGCATCGCATCATGCTAAATCCGCGATCGAACATCTGGCAGACTTGCCAATGTCTGAATCTCGACAGGCTTTGATCAAACTTGCTGACTATGTATTAAGCCGCTTGTATTAATTCACACAATCGAAATGCAGGTACAGGGTAGAGCTATCTACCCTTTTTTTGTGCTGAAAATCTTACTTTTGATAGATTCTAACTTTTTAGTGTTTTGTCTAGCCCAGATATTATCTTGTTTGATTTCTAACCCCTGAAAGATGAAAACGAAGTGAAATGTTACTAACCTAAACACAAGCGAATATGAAAATTCACATTCTGTTTCTGTTTATCGTGTTTTGGTAAAAGAACTATGGCTATTTCAGGACAGCGCCCACGGATTGCATTAATTTCGGTTCATGGCGATCCTGCGATCGAGATTGGCAAAGAGGAAGCGGGCGGTCAAAACGTCTATGTGCGGAACGTTGGAGAAGCGCTGTCCCGGCAGGGATGGCAAGTCGATATGTTTACTCGTCGATCGGATGCCGACCAGCCTGAGATTGTGCAACACACGCCGCATTGCCGCACGATTCGATTAACGGCTGGGCCGCAAAAATTTATTCCTCGTGATGAATTGTTTGGCTACTTGCCTGAATTTGTCGAAGCTCTGCAACAATTTCAGGCTGACTCAGGATTTCAATATGATTTAGTTCATACTAACTACTGGCTGTCTTCCTGGGTCGGTATGACCTTGAAAAAGCTGCAAGGCGTGAAGCAGATTCATACCTATCACTCTTTAGGTGCAGTGAAATATCAGTCAATTTCAGCGATTCCTATGATTGCGAAGACTCGCTTAGCGACTGAGAAATTATGTTTAGAAACGGCTGAGCGGATTGTCGCAACGAGTCCACAAGAGAAAGACCACATGCGATCGCTCGTTTCGACGCACGGCAGCATTGATATTATTCCTTGTGGCACGGATACTCGACGCTTTGGTCATATTTCTCGAATTGAAGCGCGGCGCACGTTGGGATTGGATGAAACTGCCAAGATTGTGCTGTATGTAGGTCGCTTCGATCGTCGAAAAGGAATCGAAACCTTAGTTCGTGCGGTGGGTCAGTCTCAACTGAAAGACCAGAATTTGAAGTTGATTATCGGCGGTGGCAGTCGTCCTGGGCAAAGTGATGGCGCGGAACGAGAGCGTATTGAAGGCATCGTCAATGAACTCGGCTTGCAAGATATCACGATGTTTCCGGGTCGTTTAGGGGTTGAAAATCTGCACTTGTATTATGCTGCTGCCGATGTTTCGGTAGTGCCGAGTCATTATGAGCCGTTTGGATTAGTAGCAATTGAGGCGATGGCAAGTGGAACGCCTGTTGTCGCTTCGGATGTCGGCGGATTGCAGTTTACCGTCATTCCTGAAATCACAGGCTTGTTAGCTCCGGCAAAAGATGATGCGGCATTTGCCAAGGCGATCGATCGAATTTTGGCAGATCCAAACTGGCGTGATCAGTTAGGTCAGGCAGGGCGAGATCGAGTTGAGCAGATGTTTAGCTGGGATGGTGTTGCTGCTCAGTTAGGCAAGGTGTATCAACAGGTGCTCAAAGTTCCGACAAAAGCACCAGCAGCAGCGATCGCATAGCTCAGAAATCCGAGTGTTTTGAGAAACACAATGGCTAAAGTGGGCGGCGGCGGTAGATAAGCCTGAAGCGAAGCACAAAAGCTCTCTACCGTCTGCTCCAACCATGTTGTTCGACCGTGCCTTATTAACTATTACTGATTTACCAAACCTTGCAATTCGTTAATGTTGATATCAATTCCTTGACGCTTCAGATATTGACCCAAATTAATCTGGATGAATAAATCTTTGAGTTCTTCCGCAATCTCTGGGGGCGGACTGCCAGATAATGCGGTGGCAATTAGTCGTTCTGCGGCTCGTAATTCGCCACACTCGATCGCTAAAGATGCAGCACTACGGTGGAGGACAGATCGAGTAGGTTCGGCATCGAGAACGCTAGCAATTAAATTAGCAGCCTGGGTTTCTTGTTCAAACGCTTGTCGGGTCAACTGTGTTGCTTGCTCGATCGCGCCTCTCAAGCGGGCGACTGCGGCTGCTTCGGCTAAATCCATTGCTTGTTGATGGAGCGTTTGAATCTGGTTCATTGGAGTAATGCTCCTTTGGGGTTCCGTTTCGCGCTAACGATAGAAAGCGGGCGGCTGAATTCTACTACTATGATATAAGCTGGCAACCCTTCTGCATCAGATGCGCCAGTTTGTTCGATTTTCTGCTTAACTCTGGCATTGATTTGACTCCGATTGCCCTTACGAATCCCAGACACTTCAAGTCGAGCCATGCGCTGAAACGGTAGTATCGTGGTTGAATCTTGGCTTCCCAACCAGTAGTCAAATCCAGTACCCTTACGAGAACGTTCAATCACCGTCAGATTGGTTAATTGCAAAATCAATAAAAATGCAATGCCATAAGCCGCTTGCTCGGTTGTATATTCCTCATCATTCCAGCATCGCCTTGCTTGTTCCGTAACGGGTTGCCAATTCAACTGGAACTGAGTGGAAAATTCTCCTTCAACTTCGAGAGTTACTCCTGGCTCATGGGCTTCATCCGTTAGACAAATTGCTCCCGCTTCTGCGATCGCTGCTCCGAAAGCGGGTGTAATTGCGGGAACTCCTTGGTAAAGGATCTGCAAGTTTAAGACTTGAATTTGGCTCAAAACGCTGTTGCCCCATAAAAGCTAGAGGCTCAATTTTACGTTCAATCGATAGAGTTTGTGTCGTTGTCTTTGGCTCACGCTTTGCGTGTTCGCCATAATTTTGCTCTCGGTTTCCGCTTCGACTTGCTGCCCAATACCAGACTTATAGAGTCTGGTATTGGGCAGAAACACTCGAAGCATGAGCAGGTCAAAGAATGTACTGATAACAGATTTACTTCTTTCTGTCCGATACAGTTTGTCCCCAAGTTTCATGTCCCTCTGACCATATTTCCATGACTTGATTTGAGAAATGACAAACTTTCTCTTCCTCACTCATTAGTGAATAACTACCAGAGGTTTGAAGATAGAGGAATTTTTCAACTTGTAGTCTTTGCTGAACATTACGAGAATTGATCCAAGTTTTTTGAGAAGTTGTTTGACTGAGCAAAGTTGTAGAAAGTGCAGCAAGACCACTCACGGCAGGCACAATCCATTCCCAATCACCGAGCCTTTTACTAGCAGCTAAAGCGGAGAGTAAAGTGACCATAAGTGTAAGAGAGATGCTGAATTGTTTAAGAAGCGTGAAACGACGCTTATCCTTATCAGCGATGTATTTGAACCGCTGGATTAACCGATCGCACTCTATTAAGGCTTCTTCATGTTTTTGCTTCAGCGATCGCATAATTGCTTAGAAATCCGAGTTTTTTGAGAGACATAACTCCCGCAATTCGGTTATCGCGGGAGTCGATCATCTATTTCAAAGCTGCCCGGTTCTACGACTTCGGTTCATCGCATTATTATGCGCGTTATTGCCTACGTGAAAATGTCAACCAAATCTTTGACTTTCCCAAAAAGTTCATCGTACGACAACACACGAACATTCGACAGGGAATTTCTAAACAGTTCCAATGAACGACGTTGATTTGTATTGGGATTCTCGCGATCTAAGTCGCCCGCAAGCACGATGCACTGTGGATTAAACGCGGTGAATTCTAAATCCGGGTTTTGCCCAATCAAGGAAAAGTAGTTTTTAAGTAAGTCGTCGCGATAGTTTAGTACCTGAACTATTGAGCCTGAAAGAGCATCTGACATTGAGAACGCATTTGTACGATATTGTTTACCAATAAGTTTCGTTCCGGGGTGTTTGATTTCAATGAGTACGACATTTTTTGCGATTTTGGTAGTAAACAGAAAGTCAATAATATTGCCTCCAGTGTTGGCAATTGATTTCCCACCGACGTAGCACTTGCCACCAAGTTTGATTATGTGATCCGGTACTGCCTGAGATAGAACAAATGGATTCGCGGCAAAAAACGACTGCCAAACCTCCTCGTCGTGGTTTTGTCTGTTGTCATTCCAGAATTCCAGCGATTCGTGGAATGTTGAAATGGTTTTGACATCAATATCAGGCAGCGCTGTCTTGGCCTCTCCAGCGATTCGGAGTTCGTGGGCCGCTTTGACATTCTTTAGCCATTCAACATGATAGTTAGTCGGTTCCCGATCTACTAAGGCATGGTGCGTAGGACAGAGCAAGATAAGGTTTTCTTCGGTGTTTCCATTGTTTGGTATGGTTGAATCGTATCTCGGGCCACCAGCGTAAACAGCAAGTATATGTGCAATCTCGCCAAGAAAAGTTCCAGATTCCGTCGTTAACTGGGCCTTACAGTTCGGAAAAGCGCATCGGTATCCGGATTTCGTGAAGACGGCCTTTTTAGTTGCGGCAGGAATTAAACGGCGCATATTTACGAAGCGATATCACTATTATTTAGACTGACTCTTTCCGCCTAGTTATCCAGATCGGGATGTTAGACCGGCTCATATTCCGCATATTACATCTCGGCAGGGGAACTAGGCCGAAAATTTCCGTATTTTTTCCTAAAGGAAGTTGTACTATTCTGCCTATGATCCTGTGCGATCCCATTTCCCAGATGAACGTTGAACCCGATGGCCCATCGCCCAGAAAGCTTTTAGCTCAAGTGAGTGATGAGATCGAAGTGCGCCACTATCTCTTATCGGAATGAAGAAATCATGGCGATCGTATTTGAGTTGTAAATGCTGAAAAGAGTAGGAGCTCCCGAGAAAACTACTTCCCACTTCACAACAATCAAAGCAAGGAAACATGCGCGGCAATCACTCTCCATCCGTCTAAAGTTCGCATCCAAGTCTGGCTCTGTCGCCCTGATTTTCCTGATCGTACAAATTCCGTATTCGCCGTTGCAAAATCCCGTCCATAGGTTGTAATGACCGTATTTTTCAACGTGCGATCGAGTCCGGCAGGCGATCGACCTGCGCGAAATTGCGCGATCGCGTCATAGCCATACAAATTCTCAGTTGCTCCATATCGAATCGTATGCGGACTGTTCCAAAAAAGCTGATCCAGGACTTCTACATCATTCGTGATCAGTGCTTGCTCATATTGTTGAAACACTGCCGTTACTTCTGCCAAAACTTCAGGAATATTGACCTCCATTGTTCCTCCACCCTAAAGACTACGCTCTGCTGTAGATTTCATTGTGTCCTGAATTGGATACGGTTAAAGTAACGTATGCTATCCTCCCGTATGCAATTAGTCGTTGAAGAGTTTCCCAGTGACCCGATCGAGTCAGCCGAAGTCGTTGGCTTGAAGTATGTCACAGATGAAATGCCTGGAATTACGAGAAAGCGATCGGGGAAAAGCTTTGCATATTTTGATCTGAATGGCGATCGCATTCGCGATGAGAAAATCATTCAGCGCATTAATTCTCTAGCCATTCCGCCTGCCTATAAGAATGTCTGGATTTGCCCATTGGAAAATGGACATTTGCAGGCGACGGGACGAGATGCAAAGGGGCGAAAGCAATATCGATATCATCCACTTTGGCGAGCAATTCGCGATCAAAATAAGTTTTCTCGCATGATTGCATTTAGTCAGGCTTTGCCAGACATTCGACGACGATTAGAGAAAGATTTAGCATCACCCGGATTACCAAAGCAAAAAGTACTCGCTACAGTTCTGAAGTTAATGGAGCTAACCCGGATTCGAGTCGGCAATGAGGAATATGCGAAAACCAATAACTCGTATGGGTTGACCACACTACAAGATGATCACGTGAATGTCGCTGGCTCGAAAATTCAGTTTCAATTTCGAGGGAAAAGCGGAGTTGAACATGAGATTGAAGTGAGCGATAAGCGGCTCGCAAAAGTTGTAAAACGATGTCAGGATTTGCCAGGTCAAGAGCTTTTTCAATATCTAGATGAGCATCAGCAAGCCCAAGATATTACTTCAAGTGATGTAAATGATTATTTGAGAGAAATTACAGGTCAAGATTTTACTGCCAAAGATTTTCGGACTTGGGCAGGTACAGTTTTAGCTGCTTCTCATCTCGCTGAGATTGGCAAATTTACGTCTCAAACTGCGGCGAAGAAGAACATTACACAAGCCATTAAGTCAGTATCTGCTTACTTAGGCAATCGTCCTGCGACTTGTCGAAAATACTATATTCACCCAAATGTGTTGGAAGCTTATCTAGATGAATCGTTGCATGAAGTTGTAGCAGAATATCAATCGATCGTAGTTGATGATCGACATGCCCTGCAATGTGATGAATTGATTGTTGTAGCGCTATTAGAAGCAACTCAGCGAAAGAGCTAGATTGAAAGTGTACTGGTCAGCGGCATGAATTTTGCAAAGTGGGGAGATGGGGAGAGCCTAGACTAAAATTGCTCCCTATTTCCCTACTACGTTGCGATCGCATTCTAAAATTTTGACAGTTCAGCTACAGCTAACTAAAGCTGTCAATTCGCTTGCAAATGCTGTAGCCATGTTTCTAAATCCTTGGTTTCTTCAGCACTAAAGTTTCCTGTAATCATCGCAGTGCCGCCAGTAATTCCAGTCTGAGCGTATTGGGAGGAAACAGTCGGAGAGCTTATCAAACGATTGTTGAGAAAAATGCCTACTGTTCGCCCAGTTCCTGCTAATTTCTTCGTCAGCGCTGTAAAAGCCTTACTTCCCTTCGCATCAAGGGTCACGACGATAGACGGCGTTGAGTTCGGGCTTGAATCGAAATGGGCTTTCGTTACATTCTTTTCGGTTAGAGTCGGTTTCTCGAATAGCAAGGAGATTGCCTCATTACTGAGTTTGAGTGCAGCGGCATTGCTTGCGATCGCGCCTTGATTGCCGGATTTCTTCAGGTCAGTCTGTTTTTTGAGAAGTTCTTGCTGAACTTGCCGCTCGATTTGTAATTGGGCTTCGGTTCCTGGCTTCTGTTCGCGAAAGGCAAGCTGAACCTTACTCTGTTGAATCTCGGGTTGCGCTGCTGTCGCTGTGGGCGTGGAGGGTATCGTTGCTGAATTGTTAGCCATACATGCAGACAGGTTAGATGCGGTGCCTAGCAACAAGGCAACGAGCAGGAGTGATCTGAGGTTTGCCATAGAGCAAGAATTTGCAGTGTTGAATGTAAAGAAATCACCCAATCATGAAGCGAGAAATCTTTTTGCCTGCTTATACTTTACTGTCTGGTGAGTAGGTTGCCTATTAGCTGAAGGGGTACCATTTTTTGATCGCCATCCATTGCCGTACTTTGAAACTGGCTCAACGATCGATCGAACTCGATTTCATTTCTAACGAAGGATTAGGCGGCTTCTGTTAAAAGATTTACCCAGGCTTTAGAATAGTCCTCATTCTCTCAGAAATCTAGGAACAATCGGGTGGACAGAATCGATGAGCGCACACAAGACCCCATCCTCACTGCCTATCAGGTTGAGGATCTTCGATTAGCAGCGTCCAAAATGCGTGGGGCAGAACGACGGAGCTTTCAGGCAGAGATGGCGCTGAAATATTGCGAGGGAAGCGCCCGCATTGCAGAGCGAGTGTTTGGCTGGGGACGAGTGAATGTGGAAACTGGGCTAGTACTACAGTTGTAGATCTATCGTGATAAGTCTTGGGAATATATAGCCTGACGGCGTTTGTAGTGATGGAACTGTGCCACTGTTTGATGCTGTTGTCGCCACATCGACCAATGCAATCGAAACAACATCGACTGTTTGAGTTCCCAACCTAAATGCCAGATCAAGCGGCGAATCTCAGCAATTGAGTTTGGAATTACAGACCACGCTTGCGCTTGAATGCGGAGAACTGACGCGATAGATGCCCCCCTTTTTCTAATTCAGATGCATGTGAGCGGACTATCGTCAAAAACGCATGAGCGAGGCAAGATAAGGTGATATGACGATACCAGCCTTGCCAAGTTCTGACCTCATACTGGTCGAAGCCGACTTCCCCTTTGGCAGTTTGAAAGCACATTTCGATTGTCCAGCGCGTGCCTGCGATCTTGACGACGGCTTCGAGGGGAGTTTCCGTCGGAACAAATGCTAAGAAGTAGGCAACTTCATTGGGTTGGTCAACAGAACGGCGTGCCACCACCCAACGCTGCCAGTTTGGTCGCTCAGGATGCGGGATAGCAATCGCTGTCCAATCGAACCAGCGTTGTCCTTTTGCACCGCTGCCTGCACTCAGGCGTGACCAATCACTGGAGTCAAGTTCAGCAATAACTTGGTCAATCCGCTGTTTTTCCCACTTGAAACTGACCGAGTGATCACACGCGACCTCCAGCACATAGCGCACCTGATGTTGTTCCAACAAATCGCGCAAGTGGTAGTCACTGCCATACACACTATCCCCTGTCACCCAGCCCACGGGCACTTGTGCTTCAAACGTTCGCTCCAGCATCATACGTGCCAGTTTTGGCTTGGTAGCAAACTTGCGCTCCACGGGGACATGCGCCGCTCGACAACGTGCCGCGTCGTCTGTCCAACTTTTCGGCAAGTACAATTCTCGGTCAAGAAATGTATGTCCTTGACGAGTTGCATAGACTAGGAACACGCCAATCTGACAGTTCTCGACTCGTCCTGCGGTTCCAGAGTACTGCCGCTGTACCCCAACGGAATGCTTGCCTTTTTTGAGAAATCCGGTTTCATCAATCACAAGCACAGCTTCACGATCTCCCATCTGTTCCACCACATAGCTGCGAACATCATCCCGCAACTCATCTGCACTCCATTTTGACCGATTCAACAGATGTTGGATGCCATAAGGTGTCTCATCGCCACATTGCTCTGACAACTGCCAACCGTTCTTGCGCTCAATTGGACTCAGCAACCCTTGAACGTACTCCTGCATCCGTTGTCTGGCTTCGACTCGTCCGAACTGATACCCGACTCGCGCAATCAGTGCATCGAATTCACGCAGCCATGTCTGCACCTCAGTCCTCATTTGTAGCAATGCACCTGGATGACTCAGCATCGACCACCAGCCCCAAAATGTTCACGACATTTCTAGGGTTCCCAATATCTACAACTGTAGTACTAGGGGAACGTCGCACTGGACTGGTGTGTATCAGCGCGCAAGTAGGCAATAGTGGGGCGAAACGCTGGGAAGAAAAGTATCCCGAAGTTGCTTCAGCGTTGCAGCAGATCGCGGAAGATCACGCTCAACAAGACCCGACGTTTAAGACGACGATTGCTTACACGCGATTAACGGCACAAGCGGCGATTGCTCAACTGCGAGAACAAGGGTTTGGGGAGGAGCAATTGCCTGCACCCAGCACGATGGCAGTGATCTTGAATCGGATGGGTTATCGATTGAAGCCCGTGGTCAAAGCCATTCCCCAAAAAAACTGCCCGAAACCGATGCGATCTTCGACAACATCAAAGCCAAAGATCGCAAAAGTGAAAACGGTAGCATCAAACGATTGAGTCTGGATTGCAAAGCCACGGTGAACATTGGCAAGTATTCTCGTGGCGGGCAAACCAGAGGCAATCCTCAAGCGCTTGACCATGATATGGGATGCGAGGAAACGTACATTCCTTGTGGGATTGTGGATGAAGATAGTGGACAACTGCATCTCTACTTTGGCAGTTCGCATAAAACCAGTGATTTCATCGTCGATACCCTTCAAGATTGGTGGAGTCGCTTGACCCTCAAGCAACAGAGACTGACCGAACGCTTGCAACTCAAAGTCGATAATGGACCAGAGAGTAGTGGGATTCGCACTCAGTTTCTCAACCGCATGGTCGAATTTGCAGACCAGATTGGCATATCCATTCAACTGCTCTACTATCCGCCCTACCATAGCAAGTACAATCCCATTGAACGCTGTTGGGGCATCCTCGAACAGCACTGGAATGGAACTCAACTGACCACGGTGCAAACGATGCTCGCTTGGGCAGAAAGTATGACTTGGAAAGGCATTCATCCCATCGTGGCGTTGAACACCAACCCTTATCCAAAAGGCATTGCACTTTCCAAAGTTGAGATGCGTGAGGTTGAGTGCAGATTAGAACGCAATCCAGACCTACCGAAATGGGATATCTTAATTCGACCACTTAATGGGTAAAGTCATTGGAAGAAGTCGCCTTAACCCATTTTTTCATATCGATTGGATGGGTTTGTTAGAGTCTCAATGAGATCGCGATCGCGCTTCCAGATTTGAAAACACAATCGCAATTAGGTCAATCTGCTTGCGGGGATGAGCAGTTACTTTCGTCCCGTTATGCTTTCTCAAAAATCATAATGTGCTGCTGTGGCAACCCATTGCGAGTCTCAACATACTTTAAGCCCGCAACACTCATTTCTTGTCTGACCTGCTTTTGAGTCATTTTGTGCAATCCCTTAATCATCACAAATGGATTCTCGCCTCGATACTCGACTAAAACCACCCGTCCTTGAGGTTTAAGCGATCTCACAATCGCCAACATCATTTCCTGAGGAAACTCAAACTCATGATACGCATCGACCATTAATGCTAAATCCACACTGTTCTCAGGCAAATTCGGAGTTGTCTCGCTGCCTAAAATCGGCTCAACATTTGCAATCTTTTTTTGATCTTTTAGATAATTTAGAATCTCTAACATCTCCGGCTGCACATCGACTGCATAAACTCTTCCCTGAGGAATAGCAGATGCAATTCGGAAACTAAAATACCCCGTTCCGGCTCCAATATCTGCCACAACACTGTTCGGCTTAAGCTGCAAAGCTGTCATCACCTTTTGCGGTTGTTCCTCGGTCTCGCGGCTCGATCGCTCTAACCATCCTGCGCCCTGATGCCCCATCACCTGAGCAATCTCACGCCCCATATAGATTTTGCCAATTCCATCCGGATCGTGATTGGCACGCACTTCATACGCATCCGCCCACACAGGCGAACTTAGACATATCCAAACCGCGAAAATTGCTGCCAATCTTCTCCAAAACATTGTCCTACCTCGATACGGATTCTCTCTTCTAGAGACTGTAAACTGTTGTCAGTTTTGTAGCAATCAAGAGTGCCGTGTTCCTGACTAAACGTTCTATCCTGCTTCAATTCGCGCTGGCAATGACGATCGCTCTATCGATCATCTTCTGCACTGCGCCTTCTCGCGCCTTCCAAGCCCAACTCACACCTAAATCTCCGGCGCTTGGAGATACCGTTTCACTCATGACCCAATCTCAAACTGCTCCGTCTGTTCGTTTTAACGGTAAGACCTATCCCTCGTTTGATCTCGGCAACAATCGCTATCGCACACTCTTACCGACCACTCCGCTCGATCGTCCAGGTCGGCTGTCGATTCAAGTGACTGCTGGAACAGATACACAAACGATTCCAATCACGTTGAGAAATCGATCGTTTCCGACCCAAAGCATCTGGCTTCCACCGGGTAAAGATAGTAATGGTGATGATGCTGAGTTCGATCGAGTTGATGCCTTTAAAGCGATCGTTTCTCCAGAAAAACTTTGGTCAGGTAAATTTTTACGCCCGAACCAAGGCGAGGTTAGCTCTGGCTATGGAATTCGCCGCTATTACAACGGAGTCTTTGCAAAAGATTACTATCATCGGGGAATTGACTATGCAGGCGGATATGGTTCAGCGATCGTTGCTCCTGCCGCAGGTCGTGTTGTTCTCATCGGACGCGAATCTCAAGGCTTCCGAGTGCATGGAAACTGCGTCGGAATCGACCACGGTCAAGGAGTCGAATCGATTTACATTCATATGAGTCGAATTGATGTCAAAGAAGGCGATTTCGTTAAACCTGGGCAGCGGATTGGTGCAGTCGGAGCAACTGGGTCTGCAACGGGGCCTCACCTCCATTGGGGCGTGTTTGTCCATAGCTTAGCTGTAGATCCGACTCCTTGGCGGACTGGCACGTTTGAATAAGCAAGCTGTACGACATCCAAAATTGCAGAATCTACCTTTTGACGATCGCTGGCTTCTAACTTGAGCCAGATTAGTCTTTCCTGTCCTTCCCGATAGAGTGCAATAGACCTCTAAACGGGAAGTTTTTATTATGTCTAAACTAGAAGATGCGATTGAAAATGCTAAAGAAGCACTGCCCAACATTACACCAACTCCACATGGACTGAAGGCAGAGTCTTCTGTTCATGATCTCAAGTCTCGTCTAGAGTGGGGCGAACCTGCCTTGACGATTCTGGATGTCCGTTCTCGTGATGTTTACAATCACGGGCACATCATGGGCGCGATGGAATTTCCAATGGATCAGTTGGTCGAACTGGCGCAGAAGAATTTTGAATACAAGCGCGATATCTATGTCTATGGCGCAACCGATGAAGAAACAACTGAAGCAGCAAGAATGCTACGTCAAGCAGGCTTTGTGAACGTTGCAGAACTCAAAGGCGGACTGGAAGCGTGGAAAGCTGTTGGTGGCTCGACCGAAGGAATCGATGAAACTCGCGCTGAACCGGGGGCAAATGCTTACAACGTGGTAACGAATGTCAAGAACCATTTTGAGCGGCAAGAGATCGACTTTCAAAAGCCGTAGTTGCTAGGCTAGAACGAGAGCACTCTAGCTTTCTTGGAGGCTAGAGTGCTCTCATTTCTTTCAGCAGATCTCTCAAATCAGGGAGATTCAGGGCGTGAGAGATCAACATCTGTACCTGTGAAAATGAAGTCAGTCCTATGTGTGGAAGATTTACACAGACCCACTCTGCCGCCGAACTCGCAGCCATGTTCGACCTCGAAGAAACTCCCGATTGGCAGCCTCGCTACAATATTGCGCCGACTCAACCGATTCTCGCGATCGTTACACCGCATCATTCAAAATCTCTACGCTGGGGCTTAATCCCATCCTGGTCAAAAGATCCAACGATCGGTTCTCGCCTGATTAATGCCCGTGCCGAAACGCTCAGCGAAAAACCTGCTTTCCGAACTGCCTTTAAGCGGCGACGTTGCCTGATTCCCGCCGATGGCTACTACGAATGGCAAAAGCAACCTGACAAAAAGCAACCGTTCTATTTCCGACTCGAATCTGGTCAACCTTTCGCTTTTGCTGGCTTATGGGAACACTGGAATTCTCCCGAGGGAGACGAGATTGAAACTTGTACGATCATCACAACTGAAGCAAACGAACTCGCTGCAACTGTTCACGATCGAATGCCCGTTATCTTGAGCGAAGATTTGTACGATCGCTGGCTCGATCCGGATTTCAAATCCCCGCAATCGATGCTCCACCCCTATGTTAGCGACAAAATGATCAGCTATCCCGTTTCAACGGCAGTCAATCGCCCAACCCACGACACACCAGATTGCATTGCTCGATTGAATTGACGCTCGTAAATCTAAACCAGAAAATCATCCTCAAGAAGGCGAAGCAACTAGATGAGTTGAAGCATTAGAATTCTCGATCGCTTTCACCGGAATCAATTGCACGGCACAGGCCTTCAGTTCTGGCTGCTTAGAGTCGGGACAAGCAATCTCATGAGTCAGAGCGTTCGCTTCTGCGTTTTCCGCCCACAACGCCCCCCAATGCATCGGAACAAAGACAGTCTTAGGCGTAATCGCTTTCGTCACTTTAGCCGGAAATCGGGCTGTGCCTCTTCTCGATCGTACTTCCACCCAATCATCCGATTGAATGCCCAACTTTTCAGCATCCCGCGGATGAATCTCAATGAATGGATTCGGATACATTTGTCGAATCTTCTCAATTCTTCCAGTACGGCTCTGAGTATGCCAATGCCCATACAATCGACCCGTCGTAAGCACAAACGGATAGTTGTCATCAGGTGGCTCTGCAAGCCCACGCGAGTAGACCTGAGAAAAGCGCGCCTTCCCGTCTGGCGTATGGAATTTTAGATCGGTATAAAGCCGTTTTGCTTTTTCTACTTTTTGTTGCGTCGGTTCAGCTTTGCTTGAAAAAGGCCATTGTGTTGCACCCATTTCTCGTAAGTAAGTATGGCTCAATCCCGACTGATCACAAGGACGATCGCGAGTAAGCTGCACAAACTCTGCATAAACTTCAGCCGCATAGTTAAAAGCAAACTGCTTGCGATAGCCTAATCTCCGTCCAACCTCTGCGAAAATCTCCCAATCCGATCGAGCTTCACCCGGCGCAACTCGAAACTGAGGGCACAACGTTACACGACGTTCGGAATTCGTCATCACACCTGTCTTCTCACTCCATTGCGTCGTCGGTAACAACACATGAGCATAGTCCGCCATCTCAGTCGGATAGTAACACTCCTGATAGACCGTAAAAGGAGATTGACGTAATGCAGCTTTCGTTCGCTCAATGTCGGGCATACTCACTGCCGGATTCGTTGCTGCAACCCACAACATTCCAAGGTTACCTGTTTCAAGTCCAGTGATCATCTCCCAAGCTGTTAGGCCGGGATTAGACGAGATTGAGCCTGTTGGGAGTTGCCAGAATGTCTCAAGTTCAGCCCGATGCCCTGGATTCGTAACCGATCGATAACCCGGCAACAGATGCGATAGTCCACCTGCTTCGCGTCCCCCCATCGCATTCGGTTGTCCTGTCAGCGAGAAAGGACCAGCCCCAGGTTTACCAATTTGCCCAGTCATTAAGTGAACATTGATAATCGCTCGAACTTTGGCGGTTCCTTCTGACGACTGATTCACTCCCATTGACCACATGGAGAGGACTCGCTTTGCGCTGCTCCAGTAGTGAGCCGCAGTCAAAAGCTCGGTTTCAGCAATGCCGCATCGAATCGCAACGACATCAGGTGGATAGTGGCGAATCACTTCCTTAAATTCTTCAAAACCATTCGTATGAGATTCAATAAAAGCTTTGTCTAAATCGCCCCATCTCAGTAAAAGATGAGCAATTCCATACATTAAATCAATATCTGTTCCTGGATTAATTGCGAGATGGAGATCAGCAGCAGCAGCAGTCTCAGTGCAACGAGGATCGACGACAATCAGCTTCACATCGGAGTTTTTCTTGTGGTAGCGACGGAAGCGATTAAACACGATCGGGTGACACTCTGCGGTGTTTGTGCCAATCAGAAAAGCACAATCAGTTTGTTCTAAATCCTCATAGCAACAAGGCGGTCCATCGGCTCCAAAGCTCTGAAGGTAGCCTGCAACAGCCGAAGACATACACAGGCGCGAATTTGCATCAAAGTTATTGGTGCCTAAACAGCCTTTCATCAGCTTTTGAGCGATGTAGTAATCTTCAGTTTGAAACTGTCCTGAAGCATACATGCCGATCGCATCGACTCCTTGGGTAAACTTTACTAGACGAATGCGATCGACAATTTTCGTCAACGCTTCTTCCCAAGTCACTCGACGAAAAGGCTGATCCAATGCATCCCGCATCATCGGAAAACGCAAGCGATCTTTGTGCAGGGATTCAGCGATCGTTGCACCCTTCACACAGACCATACCCTGGCTAGAAGGATGAGTGCGATCGCCTCGGACATTCCAGAGTGGCGTTCCGTCTTTATCTCGATTGACTGCTTTCCCCGGAATCGCAGGCGGCAGCACCTCCAAACCGCAGCCAACCCCGCAGTATGGACAGAGCGTTTTAGTTGGATCAGCCATTAGTCTATAACCCCTTAGTTCTCAAGTTCTGCCTTTCGTTCGCGATAAGACTTCAAGCTGCGAACAGGCAATCGATTGAAATAACTGCAACCCGTTTTCTGTGTAAGTATAAATCTCTAATCGTTCTTCTGGTAAGCTTTCAAACACAATTTTTTCACTGGGAAAAACCATACGATCGAGCGCAAGCTGAGTAGTATGTAATCGAATTTGCTGAATGCTATGAGAAGTATTGATGTAGTAGCAAAGAATCGAAGTCATGAATGTAATGGGGGGATCACACCCGTAAAGAGGACAATCGAACAGAGTCAAATCACTGTGTACTGCTGTAAGCATGTTTCGGGCAGCCGTCTTTGAAGAAAAACTGTCAGATGCGTCTAGTCTGTTTCCGGTTGGGAGAATCAGGCTGTGTGAATAGTTACGGGTTGAGAATCTTAACCATTGTATTCAATCCATCACTCTAGCAATCTCTTGCAAGAAGATGCATCAATCTGAACAAGGCAGAAGAAGCTAGAATCTCTTATTGACAAAGAATTTAAAGAAATTGCTATCCTATACAGTCAAGCGTTTCTGATGTATAAATTTTAGCGATTCTAGTTTTATTTTAATTTGAGGTTTGACCGTACTGAGATCGGCTAGATGCCGTGAGTTTTTAGAATAAATTTTAGACTCTCAGTACGATCGTAAAAGTGTTAAGGAATTAATTCCTATTCATCATCATGAGCGTATTTCCCAAACAGGAAGTCAAGTGCATAGTTTCGCAACGTGTAGTACTTTGGATCTTCCATTAAAGCAGCACGTTCGCGAGGACGCGGGAAGGGAACTTCCATGATTTCGCCAATCGTTGCCGCAGGACCATTGGTCATCATCACGACGCGATCGGCAAGAAACAACGCTTCATCAATGTCGTGGGTAATCATCAAGACCGTCACTTTATGCTGTGACCAAATTTGGAGCAGTTCTTCTTGAAGTTCCTCTTTTGTAATCGCATCCAATGCTCCAAATGGCTCATCAAGAATCAACACTTCTGGATAGATAGACAAAGCACGCGCGATCGAGACTCGTTGCTTCATTCCACCCGATAGCTGCTTGGGCTTTTTGTTGGCTGCTTCTTCGAGTCCGACCATCGCCAAATGTTTGTTGACGATATCAGTTTTCTCTGCCTTAGATTTGTCAGGATAAACGGCGTGAACTGCGAGATAAATGTTCTCGAATGCTGTTTTCCAAGGAAGTAATGCATAGTTCTGAAACACAACCATACGATCGGGACCTGGTTCAGAAACCCGCTTGCCCGCGACTCGGACTTCACCAGCAGTCGGCTGACGAAAGCCAGAAATCATATCTAGTAAAGTGGATTTGCCACAGCCAGAGTGACCAATCACGCAGATAAATTCGCCTTCATTAACGGTGAGATTGACATTCTCAAGAATGACTGCTTCTCCGCCGTCTTTTTTAGGATAAACCTTTGAAACTCCCTCAACTTCGACTAGGGGAGTGAGTGGATTTGCTTCAGTGTGTGGATTTGGAGTTGAGAGAATTTGCATAAGGAGTGAGTGGGTGAGAGGTCAGAGAGATAGAGGGTGGGGAGTGGGGAGTGGGGAGAACTCCCCGTTCCTACTACGCTGCGATCGACGTTTTAATCGGTTCTGCAACATCGATGATCACCTCTTCGATGCGAATTTCACGATGAATCGTCAAGCTATTGAGATAGCCAATCGGATCATCTGGATTGAATTCGACACCATCAAAGAGTTGGAACGATCGACGATCGCCTTCGTGATCCGGCAGACCTAATTCACGTGCAGCTCGACCATAGAGATCGACTCGGCGCACTCGTTCTAGGACTTCGATCCAGTTTTTCGGGAAGACAGTAATGCCCCACCGTGCTAACTGAGTCAAGATCCATAAATCTTCTACACCATTTGGACAGTTCGCATTGTCCACATGGAACTGATTGAATCGTAGTAAGTTGACCGGAGGCTCACCCGTTCCGGTGTCATAGGCATCAATGAATCCAGGACGCGCAAAGTCCGCTGCTGCACCCACATATTGAGGACGGGCAAGTAAGGTAAGAATCTCTTCACGATTTCGACGATCGTCACAGTACTCACAAGCTTCAAGCATGGCTTTCACCAGAGCATTGTGAGTTTCTGGATGCTGAGATGTCCAATCTTCACGGACTCCTAACACTTTTTCAGGGTGTCCTTGCCAAATATCTAAATCGGTGGCTACCACATAGCCTGCACCTTCTTGGATCGCACGAGAATTCCAAGGCTCGCCAGCACAGAATCCATCAATGTTCCCGGCAACTAAGTTCGACACCATTTGAGGCGGCGGAACCACCGTGAGATTGAGATCTTGATCTGGATCAATGCCTCCAGATGCCAGCCAGTAACGCAGCATCAAATTGTGCATCGAAGTTGGATAAACCACACCCAACGTATGAGTTTGATCCTGGGTTGCTTCTAGCACCTGTTTGAAGTCAGCGAGGGTGCGAACGCCTTTGTCTAAGAAAGACTTGTTCAGGGTGATCGCATTCCCATTGCGAGACGTGACCATTGCGGTCACAATCGGAAGCGGGTCGTAACCACTGTTACCTAGCGTCATTGCGAGTGGCATCGCAGCGACCATTTGAGCCGCATCTAAGCGATTGCTGCGAATTCCTTCAGCGATCGCTTTCCAACTCGGTTCGCGACTGAGCGTGACATCCTCAAGCCCATGCTTCTGGAAGAATCCTTTCTCTTTCGCCACAATCAGCGGCGCACAGTCTGTGAGCGGAACAAATCCAATTTCGAGATTGACCTTCTCTAAGCCATTCTTAGCAACGGCAGCAACAGCTTGGCGTTTGCGTTTCTTGTCCCGTTTCTGCTGATTTAAGAAGTAGATCATTTCATTCCGTAGCGCATAGTAGCTCGGATGATTCACAACTTCCAAACGGTTGCGAGGACGAGGAATTGGCACGGTGAGAATTTGCCCAATATGGGCTTCTGGACCATTGGTTAGCATCACAATGCGATCGCTGAGCAACAACGCTTCATCGACATCGTGTGTCACCATTACACAGGTCAAGTTGTTCTCCTGAGCAATGTTCATTAATTGCTGCTGGAGATTTCCTCGCGTCAGTGCGTCTAATGCCCCAAATGGTTCGTCTAACAACAAGAGCTTCGGGCGAATCGCTAACGCTCTCGCGATCGCTACACGTTGCTTCATCCCACCGGATAGTTCCTTTGGTTTTTTATCGGCTGCATGGCGCAGTCCTACCATATCAATATGATGCTCAACTACCTCATGTCGCTCAGCTTTGGATGCGCCTTTCATGACTTTATTGACTGCTAGCGCAATGTTCTCGCGCACGGTCTTCCAAGGTAAGAGCGAATAGTTTTGAAACACCATCATGCGATCGGGACCAGGTTCGGTGACTTGCCGACCTTCGAGAATCACCCCTCCTGTCGAAGCATGATCTAATCCAGCAATGATATTTAGCAAGGTAGACTTGCCACAGCCAGAGTGACCAATAAATGAGATAAACTCACCTTGGTTAATCTTCAGCTCAATGTTTTTCAGAGCAATGTACTCGCCGCCATCTTTGAGCGGGAATACCTTATCCACGTGGTCAACTTCTAAGAAAACAGACATAGCAAAAATCAGGTGAGGGGTTGAGTGATCAGTTTAGTTATCAGATGTAATCAGTGAACCGAGCCAGCCAACTAAGCGATCAAGCACTAATCCAACTAAGCCGACCAACAAGACACAGATGATAATTTGGCTCATGCTGTCCTCGTTGCCTGCGTTGTAAGCATCCCAAATCTTAAAGCCGATGCCGCCTTCTGCTTTCAGCATTTCTGCTGCCACAATTGCCAGCCATGCTAAACCAATCCCAATTTTCAGTCCACCAAATACATAAGGCACAGTGGACGGAACCAAAATACTCAAGAAATACTCTTTACCCGACAGCTTCAAGACTTTAGCAACGTTGTTGTAGTCTTGCGGAATTTGCTGCACACCGACTGCGGTATTAATCACGATCGGCCAAATTGCTGTGACAAAAATGACGAAGATTGCGGCTGGATTGTTGTCTTGGAAGACTCCCAACGAGATCGGCAACCATGCGAGTGGAGGAACTGTTCTTAAAACTTGCACGATCGGGTCAAGTCCGTTCCGCATGAACTTACTTACACCGAGTAAAACGCCGAGTGCAATTCCTACGACAGCCGCAAGCGAGTACCCGATCGCGACTCGTTCCAAACTAATAAGAATTTGCAAGCCTAACCCTTTATCTGTCCCGCCATTGTCGTAGAACGGATCGAGAATCAATCTCCAAGTCTGTTCAATGACTTTGATCGGACCGGGCATCTTGGATTCTGGACTCAGACACAGCAGTTGCCAGAGCACCAGCGCAATGCCGACGCAGACAATGACTGGAACGAGGGCACCACTATACTTTTTCAGAGTTTCTGAGAATTGGGACGGTCGAACGGGACGGAGAGTCGGGTTGATAGTCATAGGAGAGAGGAAAGAACGTTGTAGGACAGTCAGCAGCAATGAGGGAGAGGCGAGCAAGATGGCAAATCCGACTCGCCTCGTCTAAGTTATGCTTTTTTGATTTTGAGGCTATCCAAGTAAGCTTTTGGATTTGCAGGATCAAAGGTCACTTTGTCGAAGAAGGTTTCTATGCCACGAGAATCGGCATCTTTGGGAATTGCTGCTTCTTGACCGATCGCTTTGGCTGCTGCTTGCCAAATATCCGAGCGATTCACTTTGTCAACTAACGCTTTGACATCGGTATCGGCTTCAAACTTGCCCCAACGCATATTTTCAGTGACGAACCAAGCGTCATGGCTCTTGAACGGATAAGCTGCATCCTCACGCCAGAATTTCATCAGCAGATCGCTGTTCTGCAACGTGCGACCATTGCCCATATCGAAGTTCCCTTTTGAACGTTCAACAATGTCTGCAGCAGGCGCTTTCACATACTTGTCAGCCGACAAGATCTTGCACATTTCTTCTTTGTTCTCGTCCTTGTCACACCACATTTGAGCTTCAAGGACTGCCATCATCAGGGCTTTTGTTGCTTTAGGATTCTTGTCTACCCAATCAGCCCGCATTGAGAACGATTTTTCTGGATGGTTCTTCCAGAATTCGCCTGTGGTAATCGCGGTGTAACCCAATTTCTTGCTAACTAAGCGCTCGTTCCAAGGTTCACCCACACAGAAGGCATCCATCGTTTTGGTTTCCATATTGGCAACCATTTGAGCGGGTGGAACAACCACAAGGTCAACATCTTTCTCAGGATCAATGCCACCTGCTGCGAGCCAGTAACGAATCCACAGATCGTGAGTTCCCCCTGGGAAAGTCATAGCACACTTGAATTTCTTACCTGCTGCTGCTGCTTCCGCGATTTTTGCTTTCAAAGGAGAGCTATCGACTGCAAGCTTGAGATCAGCATAGTCATTCGAGACTGAAATTCCTTGACCGTCAGTGTTCAAACGGCTCAAGATGTACATCGGCACAGGCGTATTACCCTTGGTAATTTTACCTGCGGACATAAAGTAAGGAATCGGAGTCAAAATGTGAGAACCATCAATTCCACCTTTCTCGGAACCCAATTCCAAGTTGTCACGCACCACTGCCCATGAGGTTTGCTTAGTAACGGTCACATCCTTCATGCCGTACTTCGCGAAGAATCCTTTCTCTAACGCAATGATCAATGGAGCCGAATCGGTCAGGGCGATAAAGCCTAATTTAGCCGTTGTGACTTCTGGTGCATCTGCCGCACTGATATTTGCAGCAGGAGAGGCAGCCGGAGAGGACGCACCGCTAGAAGCACTTTTATTTAGCCCTGTGCTACAACCATTCACAATCACTGCGCCTGCTGCGGTTGCGCCTGCGGTCAAAATGAACTTACGTCTTGAAAGATTAGAAGACATGGATCGTCCTTTTTAGAGAATGTACTGAAGGAAAAGGAAGCACAGCAAAAAGCTGGCGCATGTGAGAACAATGAGCGGAGCGAACAAACTTAGGGATCAAGCATCGAGCAAGATACGACCGACAGGACGAGCAATACAGGTGAGAATCTGACCCGAAGCGCGATCGTGCTCATCGAGCACATCGGGTTCGCTGTCATAGCTGACTTCACCTTCGAGTAAGGTGCATTTACAACTTCCACACGTTCCTGATCGGCAAGAACTTTCGATCGCGACTTCGGCTTGGTCTGCGATGTCTAGAATCAAATCATCCTGGGTACAGGCGATTTCTTTTCCTGACTGAGCAAAACGAATCGTTGCTGGAGCTGCGATTTCTGTTGGCGCTTTTACAACAGGTGGCGCACTCAGCACATAGTCAAACTCTTGTGCATTAAGCTCTTGCACGGTTGTTGATTTCCCGTTCGGTGTTTCCACCGTGGGACGATCGAGCGTGATCAAGGCGGTCTGATTTGGACGAGCGGATTCGGGCAGGTCTGACCAGAGACGCGCACCAAATTGCTCGATCAAAATCTCTTGCAGAATCGGTTTGAGATCTTCACAGGGAATGCTTTTTCTCACACAGGTTCCAAGTTCAGCATGTTTGCCAACTTTGCCCCCCATATAGAGATCCACGCCTTCGACTGTTTTGCCATCTTTGCGGACTTTTGTGCCCATCAGTCCGATATCTGCAACTTGAGGTTGTCCACAAGAGTTCGGGCAACCTGTCCAATGAATGCGCACTGGGCGAGGACAGTACAGGTCTTGTTCTAGCTCTTGCATTAAAGCAACCGCACGATTTTTAGTTTCAATCAGTGCGAAGTTGCAAAACTGTGCGCCAGTACAAGACACTAATGCCCGTGAAAGATTCTGAGGCTCGATCGAGAACCGTTTGACAATGGGTTCTCTGAGCAATGCAGAAACTCGTGAATCCGGAACATTCGGAATGATCACATTCTGCTCGACAGTTAAGCGAATTTCACCACTGCCGTAAACTTCAGCGATCCGAGCTAAATCAAACAAATCTTGCGCGTATAACCGTCCCACTGGAACATGCAAGCCCACATAGTTTAATCCAGGCTGTTTTTGGGCATGAATCCCAATGTGATCTCGCTTGTCCCAAAGGATCTCGTCTTTGGCAGCAGCAGGCGTAAAAGCATATCCCAATTGTTTTTCAACCGCTTCGCGGAACGGTTCCAATCCCATCTCATCAATCAGCCACATTAAGCGAGCTTTTTGACGATTTGCTCTCAGTCCCAAGTTCCGATAGACCGTTAAAATTGCTTCGCAGACCGCAACGACATCGCGCGGGTCAACCCAAGCATTGAGTGGAATTGCAGCTTCGCAGCGTTTCCCAGAGAAGAATCCGCCAACTAGGATATTGAATCCTAATGTGCCATCTTTGAAAGCGGGAACGAAAGCAATGTCATTGATTTCAGCATGAACTGAGTTATCGCGGCACCCTGCGATCGCAATATTGAATTTCCGAGGCAAGTTACTAAAGCTCGAATTACCACGACCATTGTTCGTGATCATGTCTTGAACTTTGCGAACTAGCCCACGAGTATCAATTAGCTCATCTGCATCAATGCCAGCAACAGGCGATCCGGTAATGTTACGAACGTTATCCATCCCGGATTGAATGCTCGTCAATCCAGCTTGGTCAAACTTACGAAAAATTTCGGGAAGGTCTTCAATCCGAATTCCTCGCAGTTGAAAGTTCTGGCGAGTCGTGATGTCTGCATTGCCATCATCTCCATAGCGCTGAAGGATTTCTCCGAGCACCCGGGTTTGTCCGCTCGTGATAATGCCATTCGGAACCCGCATTCTCAGCATAAATTTGCCAGGAGTTACGGGGCGAAAGAACACACCGAGCCACTTCAAGCGATGATCACGATCGGTTTCATCCATTGCTTCCCAGCCGAGCCGAGCAAAGTGCTCGAGTTCTGCTTTCACCGCAAGACCATCTTTCTCTGCTTTGAGTTTTTCAAACTTATTGAGGGTCGGTGCTGCAAGGGTGTCTGTCATGGATTGAGCCTATGAATATAAGGTGTTCCAGAGCGAACACAAATCGATATCAACTGCGGAACCGTTTGATGATTCGCGGTGATTACTGAGTAAAGGTAATCGGGATCACAGAGGACATTCGTATCTGTTGTTACAAAACTTTTCATAATATGACGTTTCTGCATAAAGCCGATTCGTTTTCGTCATCTGTCGGCGGGAAGAGGGGGAAGGGCGTACTTTAGAAATAGTTGTAATTTGGTGGGGAGCGGGGGAGGAGTGGGAGATAGAAAGGATTTACCCTACTCCCCACTCCCTACTCACTATTCCTCTATCGTTCTTTAGGAGAACCTCATGCGTCGGAGAACATTTCTATCGTGGGCAAGCGTTGGATGGGTCATGAGTCGAGTTCCGGCAGTGTTGACTGCGTTTTTAGCAGCTTGTCAGGGGGGGCAGAAGAGTGCGAGTGGGATGCAGACTGTGGGCAAAGTGGCAGAGTTAGATCAAAAAGGCTTTTTACAGACTGAGTCACCTGCACCGATCGCTGTTGTTCGTAATCCGGCTGATCCAAAATCTCTGTTAGCTGTGAATCCAACCTGTACCCATCAAGGGTGTTTAGTGGCATGGAAGGCTGAGCGTAAAGCGTTTGAATGTCCTTGTCATGGCTCAGCTTTTGCACCCGATGGCTCGGTACAGAAAGGTCCTGCAACCGCAGCTTTAGCCAAGTACGAGGCAAGCATCGATGGAGAAAATGTGGTTGTGAAACTGTAGTGAAACTTTAGGTAGAGGACGGCTCGATCGCTTTGTTCCACCGTTAGATCAGATCGAATGGAGATGTGATTATGACTCAAATGGCAGAAAAAAGCGGCAGCGCAATTAGCGACCTCGAATATGATTTGCTCACCGCCTTGCACAATAAAGCAGAAGCGGTCAAAGCTTATGAAACTTACATTCAAGATGCACAACAGATGGATTCTCAGCCCTGTGTGCAACTGTTTCAGAAGTTAAGAGAGCAAGATCAACAAACAGCTCAAGAGATTCGTCATCACCTTCAACAAGTGATGCAAAACGGCAAAATGTAAAACTCGCTTTCTTCTTCTAATTCTGGAAGCAGAAGCGAGCAGCTAGTCAATTTCAGCCGGATGGGAAGATAGAAAACAAGAATCATGTCCAGTTTTCCCTTATCTCCCCATCCCCCACTTCCCCATAAAACTCTGACCCTATGCACAATCCGAATCCTCCCGATGCTATTCTCGGAACCCCTACTTCTCGATCGCCCCTTTCTGTGGCAAAGTAAACATCGTGAGAACTGAGATGTGCTAGGGCGAATATTGTGCAGAAATTCAGCTACACCGAAATTTTGGAACGCGCTCAAACCTCGGCTCGTCGCGCGGACTGGGAGCAATTAAGCTTAGACTTACAATTGCTCCTTCTAGGAGATGAGTCTACTCAAGGAACAGCACTTTCTGACCCGAATGTGACACCTGCACTTCTGAATCTAGCCATGCAAGTTCTAGAATCCGGAAGTTTCCAAGAACGTTGGGACATCGCAAAAGTCTTTCCGAATTTCGGCATTGATGCACTTCCACCCTTAATTGAACTGCTCAAAGATGAAGAAGCTGATCCGGAGTCTCAGTGGTTTGCGATCCGCATCTTAGGAAACTTTCATCACCCTCAAGTGGTTGAAACCTTGATTGAGGTCTTGAAGACTTCGCACAGTGAAGAACTCAATTCAATGGCAGTTTCAGTGCTCGCAACTTTAGGGAGTACGGCTGTGCATGTGATTGAAGAGTTATTGCATGAAGATTCGACTCGATTGTTTGCGACCCAAGCATTAGGACAAATTCGGCGATCGCAGACCGTGCCCTTGCTGATGCAAGTCGTGAATGACTCAGATGCTCAAGTGCGCGCGATCGCCATCGAAGCCCTCAGCAGCTTTCATTCTCCTGAAATCACTGCCCTCCTAATCACGGCGCTCAAAGATGTTGCGGCTCCGGTCAGAATTGCCGCAGTATCAGGACTGGGATTTTGTGAAGGGCGAGATTTAGTCAAGCATCTCCGCCCGTTATTGTTTGATCTGAATTTAGAAGTGTGTCGTCAGGCGGCGATCGCGTTAGGTCGCCTTGCGACTCCCGAAGCTGCGACTGCTCTGTATGAAGCTTTGAAGTCAGAGTATATGCCAGAAAATCTCGCGATCGACTTAGTTCGTGCTTTAGGATGGATGCCGATCGTGGATGCACTCATCTATTTAGAATGTGTTTTCATGACAACTTCTGATGAAGGAATTCAGCTTGAGATTGTTCAAACTTTAGGGCGAGTTGGAGAGAATTTACGATCGCAAGCGACTGCCATTTTATTAGCCTGTCCTACACGTACACCAACCGTTCGGCAAGCCGTGGCGCTTTCTCTGGGGCAATTAGGCGATCCGAATGTGATCGATCCGCTGATCGCGATGCTAGCAGATGCTGATGAGGGCGTGCGATTGCATGTGATTTCTGCTTTGAAAACATTAGATGCAGAAGTCGCATATCAAAAATTAGGTCAGATCGAAGCACAAGAATCAGACTTGAAAACAGGAATTGCGATCGCGTTGCAAGAATGGAGCTACTGAGGTCGAGAGAACGCTAGAAACTACTGCTTTTGGCTCGACACAACTCATCAAAAGGGTGAGGAAGCCAGAGTCAGCGAACCTTATTGTGAAGACATATTCGTTCTTTACTAAGGATCGACAAAAGTACTATGGCGCTTCATAAGATTAAGGATTTTGACCCCGACTATCGGACGCATTTTGATAATGATGATGTAATCGGGCTTGATTTATATTCTGGCAACGACAAGATCGGTTCAGTTGAGGATGTTCTCGTTGATGATAATGGTGCATTCCGTTATCTCGTGATCAATACAGGTGTGTGGATTTTAGGTAAAAAAGTCCTGATGCCGATCGGACAAGCTCGAATTGTTTATGGCGAACGTCGAGTGTATGCCAACGGCTTAACCAAGGCTCAAGTCGAAGATTTACCCGAATACGACCCGGATCACTTGGTCGGCTACGACTACGAAGAACAAGTCCGAGATATCTATCGTCCGAATACAGTCGCAGCGGGCATGACTGCAACCGACATGACCTACGACCAAGACAGCTATCGCTACGAGCATGATCCAGCGTTGTACAATCTCACCGAAGATCACGACACCTTGCGTTTGTATCAAGAGCGCTTAATTGCCAATAAAACTCGTCGCAAAACAGGTGAAGTGGCAGTTGGTAAACATGTTGAAACTGAAACCGCACGGGTGGAAGTTCCAGTCGAGAGAGAGCGCGTTGTCATCGAGCGATCTCCTGTTACAGGTGAATCAACTGTGATGCCGGGTGAAGCAGATTTCCACGAAGGCGAAGTCGCACGGGTGGAAGTCTATGAAGAAGTGCCTGATATCCAGAAAGAGACATTTGTGCGCGAAGAAGTCCGCGTGAAAAAGGTCGTCGATCATGAAACAGTAACCGCAGAGGATCAGGTTCGCCGAGAAGAACTCGATCTCGACATTGATGGCAATCCGAATGTCGATCGACAAATCTAATTTTGGCTAAGTAACCTGAGTGTTGATGTGAAGAGTAGGGAGGAGGGAGAGATTTACCCCCATCTCCCCACTCCCCACTTAAGAACCCACAACCCCAACAGATCACTCCCTCTACCCAAATCATGACCTCTCAACCTCACAGCCTACTACCTAGCGAAGAAATCGATCTCACCCCTGAACAAGCCATTCGCCTGTTAGAAGAACGATTAATCGTTCGGTCTGATAAGCGGAAGGTTGGAGAAATCGTGGTGCGGAAAGAAGTTGAAGTCCGCATGGTCGAAGTTCCCGTCCGTCGCGAAAAGCTCATCGTTGAGCAAGTTCAGCCCAAGTATGAGCGACTCGCAGAAATTGATCTTGGACAAACCACTGAAACCGCAGGTTCAGGAGCCATCGTCTCTGGCAAATTCGACTCTCCCCGTGCGGTCAGCGATCTCTTAGATGCGATCGCAAGAACTCCGGATCACAGTTGTGCTGAAATTCGTGTCGAAATCAAGCTCAAAGATTCTAAGCATCAAGAGACTTATCAAACTTGGTTCGATCGCTGCCGTAAATCCTAGGAGACATCTATGACGACTGAACTTGAAGCACGTCCCGAAGTAATTGATCAAGAACTAATTGAAGCGCGTCGGCTGATGGCTTGGGAACGCGATCGCGCTCAGATTGAGGACTTTTTCAATGAACCCGGAAAATATGTTCGTGCATTCTGGCAAGAATATAAGCCGATTATTTATGTCTTAGGTGCTATCTTTACCGCTTTGGTTGCCCTGAAAGTTGTGCTCGGACTCATTGGATTTGTGACTGGGCTACCTCTGATCGGTGGACTGCTTGAACTGGTTGGAATTGGCTACTCTGTATGGTTTGCAAACCGCTACTTGCTCAACGCCGAAACTCGTCAAGAACTTTCCAAAAAAGTAGACGAACTCAAGCAAGAGGTAGTCGGCGCTGCAAGTTCGACTCAAGAAAAGATGCTCGATTCGATCGACACCCAAACCGTTGAATAATCTTATCCCCCTATTTTGAACATCACTATGCTGCTACAAGAGAAAGAAACAGGTAATTTAGTCGAAGTGCTCGATATCCAACTGCTGATTGACCCGAATGAAGAAACGATTTCAGCAAAAGATCAAGCGGGTCAAGAAGAACAAGACCCAGAGAAATTTGCGAAAACGAATTTAGTCTTTCCTTCGGGAGAAGCTCTGCCCCAATGTTGGGTTGATGCAAATTATCGCACTCGATAAAAGCTGTACAAATTCATAGGCGTTTGAGAGAGGAGGAAATTGAGCGATCGCTCAATTTCCTCCTCTCTCATCGCATCAGCTACTGCTCTAGCACTGCCTCAACAAATGCCCACTTATCTGCAACTTCTTCAATAATTTTTGCAGTCGGTTTTCCGGCTCCATGCCCTGCTTTCGTCTCAATCCGAATCAGCACAGGTTGCGTTCCCTGATGCGCCGCTTGCAGTGCCGCAGCAAACTTAAAGCTATGGGCTGGCACAACGCGATCGTCATGATCTGCTGTAGTAATTAAGGTTGCTGGATAGCTCGTTCCTGCTTTGAGTTGATGCAGCGGTGAATAAGCATACAGTGCCTTGAATTCTTCTGGATCATTAGGAGAACCATAATCGCTTGTCCATGCCCACCCGATCGTAAATTTCGGAAACCGCAGCATATCTAATACACCAACCGCAGGAAGTGCCGCACCAAATAAGTCCGGACGTTGCGTCATACAAGCGCCGACCAGTAAACCGCCATTACTTCCGCCAGAAATTGCGAGTTTACTAGCAGACGTGTAGCCATGCTCGATCAACCATTCTGCTGCTGCAATAAAATCGTCAAACACATTCTGCTTATTGAGTTTTGTTCCTGCTTGATGCCAAGCTTCACCATACTCACCGCCTCCGCGCAGATTCGGGATTGCATAGACCCCTCCGCGCTCCATCCAAACGAGATTCGCGATCGAGAAACTCGGCGTCAGTGAAACATTAAAGCCACCATAGCCATACAGACAGGTGAGATTGTTTCCATTCAGTTCTAAGCCTTTTTTATGGGCAATGAACATCGGAACCTGAGTTCCATCTTTACTCTGATAAAAAACTTGTTGAACTTCGTAGTCGTGAGGATCGAACTCAACTTGCGGTTGTCGGAATAGAGTACTTTCTCCTGTCTCTAAGTTGTAGCGATAAATCGTTGTGGGTGTTGTAAAACTCGTAAAGCTATAGAACGTCTCAGTATGACTTCGCTTTCCACCAAATCCTCCCACTGAACCAATCCCAGGCAATTCGACGACTCGAATCAATTCACCCTGAAGATTCAGGATCTTAATTTGGCTACAAGCATCTTTGAGAGATGACACAACGAATTGATGACCAAAAAGGCTGACATTATCAAGCGTTTCAGAAGTTTCTGCAATCACTTCTTGCCATTGGTCACGCTGAGCATTTTCTAAGTCGATCGCAATCACTCGCCCGCGTGGTGCATCAAGATTAGTTTGAAACCAGCACAGACTTCCTTCAGAGTTGATCAAGTGATAGCTAGCTTCTAGCTGATCGATCAAAGCAACTACCGGAGCATAGGGAACAGTCAAATCTTTGTAATAGATCAAATTCTTCGGCTCTGATCCGAAGCGGACTGTGATGATCAAGTAATTCCCGTCCTCGGTCACCTCGCCATCTATCAACGCTTCTTTCTGCTCAGGAAGCTCAAACACTAGAACATCCTCAGCTTGGTCTGTTCCGAGTTGATGGTAGTAGAGTTTATGAAAATAGTTGATGTCTTCAAACTTTGTCGTTTCGCTCGGTTCAGGATAGCGAGAGTAGAAGAATCCTTGATGATCATGTGTCCAAGCAACCCCGGAAAATTTCGCCCACTTGACTCGATCGCTTTGATCTTCTCCCGTCTCCACATCGCGTACATACCATTCTTTCCAATCAGATCCCGAAGTAGAAAGAGCATAAGCCATCCATTGACCGTCATCACTAATCGCAAGACCAGACAGCGCGATCGTGCCATCGTCTGAAAGCTGATTTGGATCAAATAAGACTCGCGGCTGATCTTCTAGCGAATTCAACGTATAAAGTACACTTTGATTTTGTAAGCCGTCATTTTTGAAATAAAAATAGCGATCGCCAGCTTGAAACGGCGTGCCATATTTCTCATAGTCCCAAAGCTGAGTCAACCGTTGTCGAATCGATTCGCGCTGCGAAAGCTGTTCGAGATAGCGAAACGTCAATTGATTTTGAGCCTCAATCCAGGTACGACTCTGATCAGAATCAGGGTCTTCTAACCAACGATACGGATCTGCAACTTCGAGTCCGTGATAGACATCTTTCTGCTCAACGATGGGAGTGAGGGGATAGGAAAGCATAAGCAAGGATAGTGGGGGAGTGAGGGAGTGAGGAGTGGGGGAATAGGGAGCAATCTGAGCTTGGGTTCTCTCCATTTCTCCACTCCGGAAAATCAATGCAGTTAACTAAGAGAATGTTTGGAACGTATCGTTCATCGCATTCACCCGCCCGTGATTGAAAATCCGGGCTAGTTGAACGAAGTCCACTAAAGGGACTAAAAACCAATTAGAATCAGGTCTTCAGTCCTTTTCAAAGGACTTCGCACCGTTAGCCCGGAATTCTATTCCAGGGCGAGATAGAACGGGGCGAGGAAACTGTTGATACGGTTCAAACGCTCTCTAACTAACTAGTCTACCTATCTAGACTTTAAGAAATCCCGAACAACTGCTTTGATGTCTTCTTTCTTTCCATCCACACGAAAGTTCAATTCCTGCATCGTTTTATCGGAAATCAAGCCTCCAAGCTGATCCAAAACGTCTTTGAGTTCTGGGTGTTTCTGCAAGGTTTCTTGTCTGACAACTGCGGCAGCCTCATAGGGTGGGAAATAGCGTTTATCGTCTTGCAACACCGTCAGATCCAGAGTCGAAAGCAGCCCGTCAGTTGTATTGCCAGCCACGATATCCACTTGTTTATCGTTGAGCGATCGATACAAGAGTCCCAAATCCATCACTTTTGGCGGCTGAGTAAATTTGAGATTGTAATGCTTTGCAAGTCCTGGAAATCCATCTTCACGATTGAGAAATTCAGGCCCAAAGCCCGCCCGCCATTTTGGAGTTTGAGGCGCAGCTTGGGACAATGTTTGTAGCTTCAATCTGCGAGCATCTTCGCCTCGAATCACCATCGCAAAAGAATTGTTAAATCCAAACGGCTTTGACCAGAGCAGCTTAAAGTCGCGCTTAAATCGACTCTCGACTGTTTCACGTGTCTTTTTGGGATCGCTGTTTGCTCCAAGCTTCAAAATCGCGTTATAAGCCGTTCCCGTGTACTCAGGATAGATATCAATTTCACCTTTCTGAATTGCCGTCAAACAGATAAACGTTCCACCTAAATTCAATCGACGATCGACTTTCAAATTTGTTTTCCGCTCAATCTGCTGCGCCAGCAGTTCACCTAAAATATTCTGCTCTGTAAAGTTTTTCGAGCCAATAACAATGCGATCTCCCCCGGGCTGACAAGCCACGATCAAACCCGTTAAACAAACGGCGAGGAGTGCAAATGTAAAAAGTTTTTTCAGCTTCATTTTTTAACCGTCAATCGTCGTTCAATCCAACCTAAAATCCAATCTGCACCTAACGCCATTATTGCAGCCGGAATCGCGCCTGCAAGAATCAGTTGATTATCTACAATCGCGACTCCTCGAAAAATAAATTCTCCTAATCCTCCTGCCCCAATTGCCGATGCGATCGTTGCCAATCCAATCCCAATCACAGTTGCCAGCCGAATACCCGACAAAATCACACTCATCGCCAATGGAATTTCAACTTGTAACAGCAATTGACGATCGCTCATTCCCATGGCTCGTCCTGCTTCTCGAACAGCGGGATCGACCGAGTTAATCCCAACAAAAGTATTGCGAATAATCGGCAGCAGCGAATAAAGCACCAACGCCACGATCGCAGTTTTCTCTCCAATTCCCCCAATGATCGGAATCGGCAACAGAATACCAAACAGCGCCAGACTCGGAATCGTCTGCATCACATTGGCAAACCCCAAAATCGGTTTCGCAAGTCTCGAATATCGCGTGATCAAAATTCCTAGCGGAATGCCGATGAGGATTGCGATCGCCATCGCTACTGCCACTAAAAATAAATGCTCTCCACTTCGCTGTAAAATCTCCTCGCCATACCGCGTCCAGAATTCCATCTCAATTCCTCTCAGTCTCTCGCGCTCAAAAATGCTCTGGCTTCTGGATGCTGAGATCGCTCAAATTCAGCCGGAGTCGCAATTTCTACCAACCGACCAGCTTGCATCAACCCAATCCGAGTTCCCAACTTAAACGCCTCACGGATATCATGCGTGACAAAGACGATCGTTTTCCCTAACTGCTGTTGCAACCGCTGAAACTCTCGCTGAAGTTCGACGCGCGTAATCGGATCAAGTGCCCCAAACGGCTCATCCATCAGTAACAGCGGCGGATCTGCCGCCAAAGCTCTCGCGACTCCAACCCGTTGTCTTTGTCCACCCGATAATTGATGCGGATAGCGATCGCTAATACTTTTTTCCAATCCGACGAGTTCTAACAAGTCCATCACTCTCGATCGAATCCGCTCCGGCTGCCAATTTTCCAGGACAGGCACAACTCCAATATTCTGTGCCACGCTCAAGTGCGGAAAGAGTCCAACTTCTTGAATCACATATCCAATTCGCCGCCGCAAGTGGATCGGGTTCCAAGATTGAGTCGATCGACCTTCGACTCGAACTTCTCCTTGCGTAGGGGTCAGAAGATGATTGATCAATCTCAGGGTCGTTGTCTTTCCGCAACCACTTCGACCCAGTAAAACAATTGTTTCACCAGAAAAAATTGTAAAGCTGAGATCTGCAATCAGCAATCTCTGATTTAGTTGATAGGAAACTTGGCAGAACTCAACAACACTCATTTAAGATTCGGTTAACTTGCGTTTTTTCATTGAAATTCAGTCTAGATCACCCAGCTGGGTGAAGCCGATCAAGGAATATCCTTCTAACCTAGATTAGTCTATTCCAGCGATTGGAGTGCTACATCCTTGTTCAAGGATCACATGGCAAAACTCAACCTATCTCAGGTTGGTCACTCATTGTTCGCGATTGCGATCATCGCGATCGTGTACTACTTGAGTGCACGTTTTGCCTTGAGCATCACCCTCCTCAATCACTGTGCTCTGGCATCTGTGCTCTATCCCCCGATTGGAATTTCACTGGCAGCTATTTTACTGATAGAACATCCTGTTTGGCTCGGTGTCTTTTCTGGTGCAGTCATGTCTGGGCGATCGCTCGATCAAGTCAATTGGCTGACAGCATTCCTAGCAGCAACGGGCAACACGCTAGAAGTTATCGTTGCGAGCCAATTGTTGAAACAAGTGGAATTTAGTAGATTACTTCGTCGTGTACGAGACGTGTTGGCATTAATTGGATGTGGAGCCGTTCTTGCCCCCACGCTGAATGCAACCATCACAACTCTGACTTCGGCTGCGATCTCCCAACCGACGGAGCTTATGAATCATTGGTTTGCAAGTTGGCTTGACAGTTCAGTTTCGATTTTGGTGTTCACACCCGCGATCGTGGTGTGGGGAGATCAAGAACTTCGTGTACCGCACTCTTTTCGCAACAGATTGAAAAAGTTGCAGCCCGTTCTCGTGGGTCAACGGACGATCGAGTTTTACATCTGGTTAGGATTGATGGGAGCGTGGAATGGGCTAATGTTGACCACTTCAACCGGAACAGCCCCAATTGTGCAGGGAGCAGCACTGCTTTTACTGAAGTATTCACCATTTCTGTTTGTAGTTTGGGCAGCACTGCGGTTTGGACAGCAGAGAACGATGTTGTGCTTTCTGATTGCATCCTTGAGTTCGATTTGGGGACTGACCCAGATCCAGCAGGGAAATTTTCAATCTTCACTGTTTCAGATCCAGATTGCGATCGCAATCATGGCAATCATCACCCTGGTTTTAGTTGCGACGATCGCGGAGCGCAAAACAGTCGAAGCTCAACTAAGGCGCAGAATTGAACAAGATCAGTTTTTAGCTGAAAGCACATTGAGAATTCGGCAATCTTTAGATGTCAAGCAGGTTTTGAATACGACCGTCGCAGAAGTTCGAGCGTATCTGAACGCCGATCGTGCTCATATTGCTGTGTTTGATGAACAAGGGTTTACCGATGTTGTTGCCGAATCAGTTGCACCCGGATGGAACCCGATGCTAGGAACGCGATCGCCTCGACCAATCTTGGCGGATATTGCCGTTTTATTTGAGCAGCAATCTGTGCGAGTCAACCCAAATTCAGACATGACTCAGAACGAGTTTCTGAAGCTTTATTATGCGATGTATCAGGTCAAAGCAAGCATTGGAATCGCAATTTGGCAAGAAGGACAGTTGTATGGTGTGTTAAATGTGCATCAGTGCGTTGCACCGAGGAATTGGCAGGATTTTGAAATTGAATTGCTGACTCGGTTAGCGACTCAGGTAGAGTTGGCGATTCAGCAGGGACGTCTGTATGAAAAGGTGCAGGGATTTGCCAGCGGATTAGAATCTCAGGTACAGGAGCGGACTGCACAGTTGCAGCAGAAAATGATCGAATTAGAGACGTTGAATCAGGTGAAGGACACGCTGGTTCATGCGGTAAGTCATGATTTGAGAACGCCTGTGTTAGGAATGTTGATGGTTCTGAAACGGTTGCAAACGAAAGCAGAGGAAACCATTTCACTCTCGAAATCCGTGCTCGATCGCATGGTCGAAAGTGGCGATCGCCAATTAAGTTTGATTAGTTCCTTACTAGAAAATTATTCGCACGAACCACACAAGTTGAGTTTGAATTATCAACGTGTGTCGATCGTGGAATTAGTCGATCAAACGTTACACAGATTAGAGCCATTGCTCCATCAAAATCAAATTCGCTTAGAGAAGCAGATTGCGCCTGATGTGCCACAGTTCCTAGCTGACTCAATCCAGTTACAACGCGTGTTAGAACATCTGATTACCAATGCTATGAACCACAATCTTCCAGGCATCAATTTAGCAATTCAGGTAGAGAAGGCTGAGAATGAGATGAAATGTACGATTTCGGACAATGGAATCGGAATTCCACCCGATCAGTGCAATTTGCTGTTCGATAAGCCTTTCCTAAGAGGATCGCAAAATCACCATCGCACTGGGTTGGGATTAGGATTATTTCTTTGTAAGCAGGTGATTACAGCACATCAGGGTCAGATCGGTGTGAATTGCGGAGGGAAGGGCGCCAATTTTTGGTTTACTTTACCTTTGCAGTGAGAACTTACGATCATTTCGATGTGAAGCGAGAACATTCCTCAGTCCGATGGGGATTGCAGTGCTTGAAGAATTGAGCATGTCATTGGGTCATCCGAGAGTGCATCGGTGAAATTGTTTTCAATGACTTTTGGAGGAGCGATCGTGCAGTAGACGCGATCCGCCTAATTTCTACAAACCCGCCGGAAATCGTAGGGAGCGACTTCCCTAGAAGCACAATCACTCTCTACGGGTTTCTCGTTCTGAAGTTGTTGGAGCAGCGGTCAATCGAGTTAGGGTGAGGCAGTGGCGTGTCTTGGTGGGTTCATCTTTAGGAAAGGAATCTATACTGGACTTAGTTTTCGGAAAGGATACAACTTAATGCAAACACCAACTTATGAGGAAGTGCTGAATCTAGCTCAACGCTTGAATCTAGATGAGCAAGTTCAGTTGTGGAAGGTTTTAAGCCAAGTCATTTATCCGGCTACAACTACTGAAGAAAGTGATGAAGTGATTTCTTCTGCTGAGATTGCAGAGAGTGAGGCAGCGTTTCAGGATTATTTAGATGGGCGCGATCGAGGTCTTAGTTCTAAGGAGTTAAAGCAGCAATTGTTGGGAGAGAATCTTGGCTGATTGGGATTACATTCTGCTCAAACCTGCTCAGCGCTATCTAAAACGAATGCCGATCGAGGATCAACTGAGGGTGATTGAGGCACTTGATCAATTGATTCAGGATTCGATCGGGTTGGATATCAAACCGCTTAAAGGTCGCCCTGAGTCAAGGTTACGGATTGGAAAATATCGGATTTTGTTCCGGGAAGATTCAGAAAATCAGATTTATGTCGTGACAACGATTCGACCACGTGGGGATGTGTATAAGTAACGATTACTTGAATTGAGTTAGAAGGTGCGATCTCTGTCTCAATTCCTACGATCGCTCTCTACGATTCTTCGTTCTGGAGTTGTTGGAGAAGCGATCGTGTGAGCGGATGATCGGAGAGTTCGGAGGTGCGATCGCTTTGAGCTATTTCCTGCAAGAAATATACAAACTCTTCCAAAGTATCTTGTGTGCAATGGTGCATTTCTCCCAATCGCTCATAGAAGATAGAAAACGCTTGCAGGTATAGGATCTCTGCTTCTACATATCGCTCCATAGTCGCGTAGAGTCCTGCTAGATTACTCAACCAAAGTGCCATATCAGGATGGTCTTCTCCCAGTGGTTTCCTACTTATCTGCAACGCCTGAATATAGAGTGCTTCCGCATCAACATATCGTTCTTGCGACCAATATAATAGTGCTAAATTGTTCAGGCTTGTGGCGACCTCCGGATGGTCTGACCCAAACTGTCGTTGCCTGATTTCCAAAGCTTGCAGTAAAAGCGGCTCCGCATCAATATACCGTCCTAGTGACCGATACAATTCTCCTAAGTTACTCTGGCTCCATGCGACATTAGGATGATCTGCCCCCAACTGCCTCTGACTAATCTCTAGGGCTTGTAGTAAGAGTGGCTCCGCATCAATATATCGTTCTTGCGACTGATACAATGTTGCCAAATTGTTCAAACTCTGAGCAACATCAAGATGGTCTGACCCAAACTGTCGTTGCCTGATTTCCAAAGCTTGTAGTAAAAGCGGCTCCGCATCAATATACCGTCCTAGTGACTGATACAATATTGCCAAATAGTTCAAACTCGTGGCGACATCGGTGTGGTCTTGTCCTAGTCGCTGGATCGCGATCTCTCTACATTGCTTATACCATTCCTCTGCTTTCCCAAACGCCAATTGTTCTGCATAGAACCAACCAATGTTAACTGACGGCGTAATCAAATTCTCATCCGTCAGCCACAGGTTCAGCGTTGCTGCTGCTTCTTTGAGGTGCGGAATAACAAAACTTACTGGCTCAATTATCTCTAGGGTTAGCCTATGCGGAAACTGATGGGCATTCGCTACCATCACCCCACAAAACGATCGCTTCATCTCCTCATCTTCTGGCATCTGCGATCGCTTCCAAGTAAAGAACTCCCGCAACAACTGATGCAATTGATAGTTCTCTCCACCCTCAAAGCTTAGTAAGCTCAAATTCACCAACTGTTCATCCCGCAGATCTTCCAATTCTTCCTCATCTGCTTCCGGTAAACACTGCTGAACCAGCGACCACGGAATTTCAGCCAGCGCAAACAGACTCAGAAGTGCAGCTAACTTTTGCGCGTCTGCATTCAATTCTTGCCAACTCAACTCAAATGCTTTAATCACATTCAAAGTTGCGGTCATGCCCGCCTCAACTTTTTGCAACGAGATCGCCTCTAATCGGTCATCCTGCAACCGTTCCCAAAGCTTCGCAACTGAACACCCTTTCTTCCGCGCCAAATACCGCCCGACTAGCTCCAATCCCAACGGCAAATAGCCCAACCACTCACAAACCTGCTTTGTCGTCTCCAAATCCTTCTCAATTCGCCCATCAGACACTAACCGCCGCAATAATTCCAGCGATGCCGGCTCACTCAACATCTGAATCTCATAATTTCTCACCGACCCATCTAAATATTTGCGCGTCGTCAGCAATACCCGAAACTGATCGCGATGTTTCGGTAAGAACGGTTGGATGTCGGCATAAGCTTGCACATCATCGAACACAATCAAAGTTGCTGCCTTCTGCCAATTTGTCCAACACCATTCCACCTGTGCCATCAACTCACGATCGTCCGGCGGAATCATCCCCAACTTTTCCCGCGCAAACTGGACAATTTGCAATCCAATATCCTCTCGCGCCTTCAGCCAACACACCCCACCTGGATAATCCTGCGCTTTCAGATGTTTCAGCGCATATTGCAGTGCCAATTCGGTCTTGCCAATCCCGCCCATTCCTTTGATCGACGAAATCGCAGTCAGTTCTCCCGATCGCACCTGCAAATGCAACTCCTCAAGCGCCTGCTCTCGCCCTACAAATAGCTGATTCGCAAGCGGCAAATTCGCTGGAATGCCTAACTGAGGAAATTCTGACGATCGAGATGGCTTCGTTCTCTCATCCGAAACCGCCCGCAACAATAATTCTTGTGCCTCTGCTTTTGCGACTCCGACCAAATCCATATAAACGAGCGCTCGTAACAATCCCGTCAATTCACAAGCTTCTACCCGCACCGGAATCAACGTGCGATTCTTCCCTTTTGGATCTTGTACAAATGCGGCTGCCCACTCTGGTTGAGCAAATTCGGATTTTAGATAATTCGGAGATAAAACCGCGATCGTTCTTCTCGTATTGTCGATCGCGTCATGCATATCTAGCACAAAGTTTCCACCTAGGCGAAAATCCCAGGCGTGAATCACGACGGTATATCCCGATTCTTCCAAGATCCAAGCAATCCACTCAGCCCAAGCTTTGTCATGCCGATTGTAGCTGACAAAAAAATCCTTCTTTGTGTCCGTACTCATCGAGGCAACTCAGAGACAACACTGTTTCTTTTCTACCGCAGAAGAAACTCGGAGTCCGCGAATTGTCACAGCTCCTTTAGAAACGATTTATTTTGCTGCTTGAATCTTCTGGATCTGCTGAGTGAAATAATCAACTCGATAATTGATTTGTTTTGCAACTTCTAACCCTTGCTGAAATGCCTTTGCAGCCTCCGCTGGCGCATTTCGTTGCAGTTGAATCTGACCAATCTGATCTAGCGCATCCATTACTCCATACGTGTCATACGCCTGCTGCTGCACGCCCGCTAAATAGTTGTAAACCTGAAGTGCTGCCTCTAATCGATTGTTCGATCGATAAAGCACCCCTAATTTTTTCAACGCATCACTCGCATATGCCAACTGTCCCAAAGGCTGTGCAAGCTCAAATGCATCCTGATATACCCTTTCTGCCGCATCTAATTGCTGGCTCGCAACAAAATTATCTCCCTGTCTGATCTTCAAAGCCGGAACGAACAAAGCTTGCTGCGGATTCTTTTGATAAATCTCAATCAACTGCTGCTGATACGTCACCGCTTGAGCCGATTGCTTAGCTTGTTCGTGAATGTAAGCAAGCTGAGCTAAATTTGTCACAATGTTAGGAGCATCATTGCGCGATCGCGCCAATTGCAAAAGCTCCTCATACGTCGCGATCGCAGGCGGATAATCAAACCAGCTTAAATGCAATTGTCCGATCGTATTGAGTAAGCTCACTTCTGCCACGGAGTCTTTGCGCGTTCGGGCTTCACTCAACATTTGCTGATAGACCTCCAGGGCCAGTCCTGGCGATCGCACTTGTTGATAAGCAATACCCAACGCAGGGAAAATCTGAGCGCGATCGGGCAGACTGACCTGCTGTTGATTTTGCAGCGGTCTTTGAACTTGGGTTTGAATCGCGGACAGACGATTGGTAATCACTCGGACTTGGGGATTTAGATTTTGTCGCCAAGCGATGTCTCCTACTCGACCCAAAGCCTGCACTTCTTCTAAAAATCCCAGCGCCCGTCTGAGTCTTAATTCTCGGTTCCAAATTTCAAACGATCCTAGAACATCTCCAGCCCGTAGTTTTGCGATCGCTTGTGTATTTAATTCATCTAATGCTTTGCGTAACGTTTGGCGTTCTGGCTCCGACAAAGGGCGATTTAGCCCTCCAGGCAACAGCGGATCAGGAGCCGTCAACTCCAGCGGATTCGGCGGAAATTTATCCGGTTGTTTGGGCGGTTCAGCCGCATTCACACTTAAGGTCAATGAAACAACTCCGGCAATTGCTATTCCACTGAAGCCCCACCAGTCAAATCTTGTCATAAATTTATCTCTAGAAGCGATCACCCTATCTACTTAATAGAATTCCAGACTCTGGAAAAGTTTCAGCCAAAAATTTGCGATTTGCTGGAATTAAACGAAAATTCATAATTTCCGCGCACTGAAGATTTTACAGTTAGGCTTAAGATTTGTACTGGACTAGATGCGAAAATCGATCGCGCTATTTCTTGATGAATTTATCCATTTGGTTTGGGTGAGGAATCTGTGAGAGTTTTGGTTGTTGGCAATGGTGGGCGAGAACATGCCCTAGCTTGGAAGTTCTTGCAGTCCCCGCAAGTGCAACAGGTGGTCTGTGTTCCGGGAAATGGCGGGACGGCTTCTCTGAAGAATTGCCGAAATTTAGCGCTTTCTGTAGATGACTTTGAAGGTATTGCCCGATATGCCTTAGTCAACAACATTGGAATGATCGTTGTCGGGCCAGAATTACCGCTATCGCTCGGCATTACAGATTATCTCAAAGCGCAGGAATTAACCGTCTTTGGACCAACCCGAGAGGGGGCACAAATCGAGTCGAGTAAAGCCTGGGCAAAAGACTTGATGAAAGCCGCAGGCATTCCCACTGCGCGGGCAGAAGTTTTCACAGACGCAGAATCTGCGATCGCCTATATCCGCTCTCAAGGAGCGCCGATCGTGATCAAAGCCGATGGCTTAGCTGCCGGAAAAGGCGTCACCGTTGCCATGACGCTCGAACAAGCTGAAACTGCGGTCACTGCTTGTTTCTCCGGACAATTTGGCGCAGCAGGTAGCCAAGTCGTGATCGAAGAATATCTGCAAGGTGAAGAAGTTTCGATTCTGGCAGTCACCGATGGTCTAACGATTCGTCCCTTATTGCCCGCTCAAGACCATAAGCGAATTGGCGAGAACGATACTGGCGAGAATACAGGCGGCATGGGGGCTTACGCTCCAGCCCCGATCGTCACTCCAGACTTAAAACAGCGCATTCAAACAGAAATCCTGGAGCCAGCCATTCAAGCGTTGCGCGATCGCAATATCGATTATCGAGGCATCCTCTACGCTGGATTGATCATCACACCCGAAGGCGATCCGAAAGTGATCGAATTTAACTGTCGATTTGGCGACCCCGAAACTCAAGTCGTTCTGCCTTTACTAGAAACGCCGCTGGAAAAACTGCTCTATGCCTGTGCCAAGCAGAAATTAGCAAACTTTCCAGAGATCGAATGGAAATCAGGAGCAGCAACTTGCGTAGTGATTGCTTCAGAAGGATATCCCGGCAATTATCCGAAAGGCTTGCCGATCAACGGAATTACAGCTGCAGAAGAGACGGGTGCAGCCGTCTTCCATGCCGGAACCCAAATGAAGAATCAACAAATCGTCACAGATGGAGGTCGCGTGTTTGGTGTAACGGCGATCGCAGACACCTTTGACCAGTCGATCGAGCAGGCGTATCGAGCCGTCGATCAAATTCAATTCGAGGGGATGTACTTCCGCCGAGACATCGCGCACCGAGTCCGAGGAAAAAGTATGTGAAGCGGTAGTCCTTCAACATCCCTGTGAGCAGTCTGACAGTGGGGAGTAGGGAGTCACCTAGACTTACTCCCTACTCCCCACTCTTTTTGGGACTTACAACTCCACCAGAATCGCTATCGTTTTATACCGCGTTCCACTTCCGAAATTTCGCGGCACTGCATCACTTAGGCAAAAGTTTCAGATTCCCTAAACACAGTAAGATTAAAAGACAGTAAGGCGTGAAACAAACTATTAAGTTTCAACCTTCGTTCTTCATTCTTTAGAATCTGCCCGTGTCCTCCTTTATCACACCGATTCGAGACGTTTTACGACGCTGGTGGTCAGGATTTAGCCTCCAGACAAAACTGATGGCGGCGGCAACTTTAGTCGTTTCGATCGTCATGAGCGGTCTCACATTTTGGGCAGTCAATACGATCCAGCTCGATGCCCGAATGAATGACACTCGCTTCGGCAGTGATTTAGGCTTGTTATTAGCCGCCAACGTTGCGCCATTGGTGAATGAAGAAAATCGCACCGAACTGGCTCAATTCTCGCATCGGTTTTATGGCAGCACTTCTAGCATTCGCTACATGCTCTATGCCGATGCCGATGGCAATATTTTCTTCGGCATTCCTTTCTCGGATTCCGAGGTTCAAAATTCCCTAACCATTCAGCGCAAAATTCAACTGCCTGAAGACTTTAATGAACGCACCAATCGTCCCATGGTGCGTCAGCACATTACGCCGGATGGTGAAGTCACCGATGTGTTTGTGCCCTTGGTTTTTGAGAACAAATACTTAGGCGTTTTAGCGATCGGAACCAATCCCAATCCAACCGTTGTCACCTCATCGCATTTAACGCGAGACGTCACGATAGCGGTTTTCGTCTCAATCTGGGTGATGGTCATTCTCGGTGCAGTCTTCAACGCGCTGCAAATTACCAAACCGATTCGGGAACTCGTGATCGGCGTGAGAAACATCGCTAAAGGAAATTTCAAACAACGAGTCGAACTGCCTGTTGGCGCAGGCGTGGAACTAAGCGAACTGATTGCCAGCTTTAATGACATGGCAGAACGCTTAGAACGCTATGAAGAACAGAACATTGAGGAATTGACCGCCGAGAAAGCAAAGCTTGAGACTTTGATTTCGACGATCGCAGATGGAGCCGTTCTGCTCGATGCCAACATGCGGATTGTTCTTGCCAACCCCACCGCACGGAGAATCTTTGGCTGGGAGAACAAAGCGATCGAAAGCGAAAACGCCATGTATTTCTTCCCGGTTGCCGTTCAAGTCGAACTGACGCGCCCGCTCTTTCAAATGGCGCGTGGCGAATTGCGAGAAGAAGCGGAATTTCGGATTACCGCGATCGAGCCGAATAACCGGACGCTGAGAATTCTTTTAAATGCCGTCGTCGATCCAGTCCGAGACAACGTGAAAGGAATTGCGGTGACGGTGCAAGACATTACCCGCGAAGTTGAACTGAATGAAGCAAAAAGTCAATTTATCAGCAATGTCTCGCACGAACTGAGAACGCCATTATTCAACATCAAGTCGTTTATTGAAACGCTCTACGAATACGGCGACGAACTCAGCGAAACTCAGAAGCTCGAATTTTTGGAAACCGCAAATCGAGAAACCGATCGCTTAACTCGCCTGGTTAACGATGTTTTAGATCTGTCTCGCCTCGAATCCTGCAAGATTTATCAATTTGAAGCGATCGACTTAGTACAACCGATCGAACAAATTCTCAGAACTTACCAACTCAACGCCAAAGACAAAGGCATTGAACTGATTAAAGATATTGAACCCGATCTGCCGCCTGTGTTTGGGCATTACGATCTGTTGCTGCAAGTCTTTGCGAATCTCGTGGGCAACGCTTTGAAGTTCACCGAGGCGGGTGGAAAAGTCGCCCTGCGCGCCTACTCTTTAAGATCATCTGAAGATCAAGTCCAGCAGTTCGTGAGAGTTGAAATCGGTGACACTGGCATTGGAATTGATGGCGCAGATCAAGAAGCAATCTTCGATCGCTTCTTCCGCGTCGAAAACCGAGTTCATACCTTAGAAGGAACAGGCTTAGGACTGTCGATCGTCAAAAATATTATCGAGCGTCATCGGAGCCATGTCCGTCTCGTCAGCGAAGTCGGTTGTGGCACAACCTTCTGGTTTGATTTAGTGGTGTTTCAGGAGAATCCTGAGTTTGAAGAAATGTCAGTCACTCTGGACAGTCCAGCACTCCTTCAATCAAAACCAGGATAGATGCACAGCCGGACTTAGACCTTCAAGAAGCTGTAAATCGTTTGAGTTGTCAGCAAGTCACAGATCGTAGAAGGCAGACGATGTAACGGGAAGGTTTGACGATCGAGTTGAATCTGGAGTCCAACTAATGGATCACTTCCAGGTGAAACGAGGAACTCCATCTTCTCTAGAGACAGGCCCATCGTAATTTGATCCAACATATCGGCAACAGCGATCGTAAACGGATGCTGCGCAGACTTGTACCACTCGGCATCAGCGGCGATTTCATGCTCAAAGCCTAAATTGATGATCAATGACGATCGATCAAACAGCGCGAGCGCCATCGGTCGAGTTTCTTCCTGTAACATCAAATCCCGAGCTTTCGCCACATGCCGTAATTTCTCAAGCAGCGCATACCGCTCGGTCACAGAATTCAGATCATCTCTTAAATTGATCGAAATGGTTGCTAAGTAAGTGCGAAGAAATAAATGCCCTAATTTTTCTGCTTTCGTCGCCAAATAGCCAGAATTGTAAGTCGTCGCTTCTGTTAATAAAGGAACGCGATCGATCATTTCCAATCCATAGCCTTTAAGTCCTGCAATCTTGCGCGGATTATTGGTGACTAGACGAATCTGTTTTACCCCCAGATCATTCAAGATCTGAGCGCCCACTCCGTAATCCCGCAAATCTGCTGGAAATCCTAGCTTTTCATTGGCTTCAACGGTATCGAGTCCCATGTCTTGCAGCGAGTAGGCTTTCAGCTTATTCACTAAGCCAATCCCTCGCCCTTCTTGTCTCAAATACACGACGACACCGGAACCGTTATGCTCAATCATCTTCAATGCAGCTTCCAGTTGCACTCGGCAATCGCAGCGCAATGACCCTAAAGAATCGCCAGTCAAACATTCTGAATGGACGCGCACCATCACAGGCTGGTTTGAAAACTCAGCGGGATCACCTTTGACGATCGCCACATGCTCTGTATTGTCGAGCAGATTCCGATAGCCATAAATCTTAAAGTGCCCAAATTGGGAAGGTAAATCAGCAACCGTTTCTCGATGTACAAATCGTTCATGCTTTAACCGATAGCTGATCAGATCGGCGATGCTGATAATTTTTAAATCATGCTCACGGGCGTAGTCGATGAGCTGTGGCAACCTTGCCATCGATCCATCTGGGTTTTGAATTTCACAGATCACACCCGCCGGATATAAACCTGCCAAGAGAGATAAATCGACCGCTGCCTCAGTATGTCCTGCACGTTTCAGAACACCGCCGCTGCGTGCGCGGATCGGGAAGATGTGTCCAGGACGACGTAAATCAGTCGGACGCGTGTCGGGATCAAGAACAGCCTGGATTGTTTTAGCGCGATCGTCGGCGGAAATCCCGGTCGTGACGCCGATCCGAGGAGACGCATCAATACTGACAGTGAAAGCCGTCTGATTCGTATCCGTATTTTCTCGAACCATTAAAGGGATATCTAGCTCATCGAGCCGTTCTCCCGTCATAGCGAGACAGATCAGACCTCTAGCATAAACTGCCATGAAATTAATCATGTCAGCCGTGGCAAACTGCGCGGCGCAGATGACATCCCCCTCGTTCTCCCGGTTCTCATCATCGACAACAACGATCGCTTTTCCGATTTTCAAGTCGGCGAGGGCATCATCGATCGAATCGAAGGTAAACGGTTGGGTATAGGTTGGTTGAGACGATTTAACAGAGAAGTTCAAGGCGACCACACCGTAAAGTTTCTTGAAGCGGACTTATCTTTGATTGTAATTCTTTTGACTGCGGAACTCATCGTCTAATTGTAATTCTTTTTACGCAGAGGGATGGGCAGGAGGCAAGCATCGCACGCTACACTTCTAAAAATCAATACGTAGGATATTGTACAGATCCGTAAGATTTATGAGAAAACCAGTGAGTATTCACATTCGTCAATTCTCTGAAGTCGTATCGAGCGAAGCAGTTTTGATTGAAGTGTGACCATAGATTAAAAATGCAAGTGTAACGGCTGAAATCTGTCGAGATCGGCTTTGAGAATTTCACGATCGGCATTACAATGCAGCAAACATTAAGGTGATTCACAGAAGGTCGAAGGCTATGGGTGATTCAGAACGGATCTCCGTCGGGATTATAGGCGCATCAGGTTACGGAGGAGTTCAACTCGTTCGCCTGTTGCTGGATCATCCGCGCCTGGAGTTGGCTTATTTGGGCGGCGATAGTACTGCGGGACAGGATTTCTCTGCTCAGTATCCTCATCTTTTTTACGCAGTACAACAGCCGATCGAAGCAATTGATCTCGATAAAATTGCTGAACGTTGCGATGTCGTTTTTCTTTCTTTGCCAAATGGTTTGGCACTGAAGATGGCTCCAACGTTGCTAGAGCGCGGCTGTAAGGTTTTGGATCTGTCAGCCGACTATCGTTTTTCGGATTTGTCAGTTTACAAGCAGTGGTATGGCGGCGATCGTACCGATGATGCCGTCGCTGAAACGGCAGTCTATGGCTTGCCGGAGTTGTATCGCGATCGCATTGCTGGAGCGAATTTAGTCGGGTGCCCAGGATGTTATCCGACCGCAAGTTTGTTGGCGTTGTCTCCTTTGCTAAAGCAGGGATTGGTTGATCCAGGAACTGCAATTATTGATGCGAAGTCTGGGACTTCTGGCGGCGGGCGAGTTCCCAAGACTGGCTTCCTACTCGCCGAGGCGGATAATTCGCTGGGGGCTTACGGTGTGGCGCGGCATCGTCATACCCCAGAGATTGAGCAGATTTGTAGCGATCTGACCGGGCATGATGTGCTTGTTCAGTTCACACCACATTTAATCCCAATGGTGCGCGGGATTTTATCCACGGTTTATGCAACGTTGCGCGATCCAGGATTGGTGCGGGATGATTTGCTGACAATTTATGGGGCATTTTATCGATCGTCACCTTGGGTGAAGTTGTTGCCCAGTGGAACCTATCCGCAGACCAAATGGGCATGTGGAACAAATCTTTGCTATATCGGCATTGAAGTCGATCAACGAACGGGCAGAGTGATTGTCATGTCCGCGATCGACAATTTAATGAAGGGACAGGCAGGGCAGGCAATTCAATGTCTCAACATCATGATGGGATGGGATGAAACTCTAGGATTGCCGAAGTACAGCTTTTATCCTTAATGCAGTGCTAGGTGAACTCTATCAATCAAGACATTATTCGGAAGTTGGATGATCTTTAAACAAGCGATCGTGTTGTGGATCATAAAGTCGCGATCGCGCGTTTAAATTCACGCCTTCAGACCCATAAGGAACAGTTGCAGCACTCAAGGCAGGACTAATCACATAAAGGGTTGTCCGAATTAGATTTTCCTGTTGGGTCACTTCTGCCATTTGAGCAAGAGGAACGACTCGAATTTTTTCATCTTCCCAACCTAAGCGAAAACAAATTGCAACCAGCGTTTCGGCTGAATAGTGTTGCAGAAGTTTGTGCTGAGCAGCTTCAACATGGCGCGCACTGAGATAGAGACAAAGCGTTGAGCGATGGGCTGCCAATGACGAAAGTTCTTCGGATTCTGGCACCTGAGTCCGTCCGCTAATGCGAGTCAGAATGATCGACTGCACTAAGCCTGGAACGGTAAATTCAACTCGCAACCGCGCAGCCGCTAACTGATAAACACTAATGCCTGGAATGACTTCAAAAGGAATATCCGCATCAAATAGTGCCTGCATTTGTTCTTGGATAGCACTGTAAAGACAAGGATCGCCGGAATGAAGCCGGATCACCGATTTGTGCGATCGCACTCGATCAATCAGAATCGGCAAAATCTCTTCTAAAGTCTTATCTGCTGTCGGAATCACCTCAGCATCAGCCCGAATCCCCTCAAGAATTTGAAGAGGAACTAAGGAATCAGCGAATACGATCGTATCTGCCTGAGCTAAAAGTTTTTGCGCTTTTACCGTCAGCAAATCAGGATCTCCTGGCCCTGCACCGACAATATAAACCGCGGGAGAGAGAGGGATATTATCCATAGCAATTTTCACCGCGAAAAAGCAACGATCGCATTCTGTCCCCCGAATCCAAAACTAAAACACAGAACATTTTCTAATTTTGCGGTCTGAGCCGATCGCGCGATCGCTAACTCAAACTCTAATTCTCGCAAACCTACATTCGGGGGCACAATTTGCTCTTGCAAAGCCATCAAACAAAACGCCGCTCCCAAAGCACCCGATCCACCCAAAGTATGTCCGGTCGCTCCCTTCGTCGAACTGACCCAAACCGAATCGGAAAAACAGCGCTGAATTAACTGGGCTTCATTGCGATCGTTCAACTGGGTGGACGTTCCATGAGCGTGAATGTAGTCAATCTCTTGGGGTCGAAGCTGACTCCGCTCCAAACAGTGTTGAACCGCAGCGATCGCGGCTCGGCTCTCAGGTTCCGGCGCGCTGACATGATACCCATCCGCTGTCAGTCCAGCCCCCAAAATTCGTCCATAGATTTTGGCATTTCTTTGAGCGGCTAACTCAGCCGACTCCAAAATCAAAACTGCCCCACCTTCTCCTAATACTAAGCCTTGTCGATCTACATCGAACGGAAACGCTCCCTCTCTCGCTAAGGCTCCCATCCGTTCAAATCCAATCAGGGTCAGAGGAGTAATGGGTGCTTCGATCGCTCCACAAATGACACGATCGCACTGTCTACTGCGAATCAATTCCGCCGCGCGCGCGATCGCCCAAAGTCCAGTCGCACAGGCGGCCATCGGAGCCAACACAATCCCTTGAGAGCCGACCATCTGAGCCGTCGCGATCGCCGCCACATTGGGCAACGTATTCAACCAGTTTGACATCTCCCCTTGCCCTGCCGCTAACTTTTCCCACTGCATCTGGTTGCCACGACTTGACCCCAGCACAATCCCACAGTCAAACAAAGGTGATTCTAATCCTGCATCCTCGATCGCATCTGCTACAACCTGTCGCGTCAACGTTAAAATCTCACTCGGCTGTTGTTCAATCAATGCGATGGGTTTCGACTCCACACACGAAAAAGGCTGGTAGAACTGAATGCCTGATCGCATTTCTACCAACCCTTTCCAACTCGACATTAGATTTCCCAACGCTGAGACTAAACCAATCCCAGTAACAACGACATCCATTGAGTAGTTCGCAAGGTTAAACGTGAAAAACGAAGTTGGGGAATGAAGAAACCACTCCCAACTCTTCATTTTCTCACTATGGTGAAGTCGTCGGACTTGGAGAAGGACTTGCGCTTGGACTCGCCGCTGGACTCGCCGAACCTCCCTTTAAATTTTCTAATCCCTGAGTGACCTTCGCAGATTCAATACGATCGCCCTGTTGAATCTTATCCACCGTCTCCATTCCCTGGGTCACATATCCAAACACGGCATAATCGCCATCTAGGAATTGCAAATCTGCCAACGCGACATAGAACTGTGATGAAGCCGAATCCGGAGACTGCGATCGCGCCATCGCGACTGCTCCACGAGTATGTCTAAGTTTCGGTGGAACATTCACCCCAGCTTCTCTAAATGTACGGCTATAAATCGGCTCTTTTGCATCTCGGGGCGTAATTTCCAATGGAATGTCTCGCGGTTGCTGAGTTGCTGGATCAATAAATCCACCTGTTCCCAAACGATCGAGCGGTACATTCGGATTCTTACTTTGAGGATCGCCACCCTGCACTACAAACGGTTGAGGTTCCCGCACTACACGATGAAACACCAATCCGTCATAAACCTTGCGGTTTACCAAATCGACAAAGTTTCCGGCTGTAATCGGTGCACTGGTTCCATCTAATTCCATTGTGATGGGCGCACCTTTCACCGTCATCACCACGGTTGCTTTTCCTTCTAAGCGAGGCAGTGTCGTTGCCGTTGGCGAACTTGTTGCTGGTGTAGAAGGGCTTGGAGTAGGCGATCCGGTTGGAGCGGCAGAAGTTTCCGGTTGAGAATTACACCCAACTAAGGCAAACATTGTGATGACCAATAAACATACAAGCCAATTCTGGAGTTTTGTCTGCATTTCTAGATACCTATTCCAACAAAAAGCCAACTAACATCTTACGCACATTCGCGCAAATGAAGCATAAAAAAGCTTGTAGATTCCACACCCACAAGCTTTTCTATACATTCATCAGTTTCTATCAACAGAATTCATCATCTGTAAGCTGCGTCAACGTTTGCTACAGCATCGTAAATCCGCCCTTATAAACCTTCTAAGGGAACACTTAAAAACTTCGCCAATCCTGCTGCTTCGTTCTCTAATTCTGCTAGTGTCATCGGCTGTCCGACGCGAGTCAAAGGAATATCGCGCATTCCTTTCACTTTCAAGTACAGCGATCGTCGAGGATTGACCCCTTCTCTCAGCGTCACTTTCACTGCCTGAACATCCGAAGTCTTCAAATCAACTTCAACCTTACGATTTTTTCCAGGAAAACCCCAGCGAAAGATTTTGACTTCGCCTTTCTCTTTGTTAAATTCGTTGTAACCGCCGCCTAAATCCCAAGAAATCGTCAACCACAAATAGGTTGCCAACAATAATCCAGCCGTGCCATAAAAGCCCATCACGAGTCCTTGCGGCACGAAGACAAGCTGAGTCGGATCAGAAAACGGCAAAAAATTCGTTTTGGTATAGCTAGAAATTGAAGCTAGGAAGAATCCAGTCGCTCCTACTGAAACAACCGTTGCCCAAAAATAGTTACTGAACCGCCGCGCACCTAAGACTGGCTGCCTCAAAACAAGGCTTTCTGAAGATGATGTGGTTTGTGCCGCCATAGCGCTTTTACTACCTAAAAAACTTACAAAATCTCAAATTCATTGATCGCGTCAAACCGTATCCCAGCCCGATCTACAATCTTACAGACAATCTTAATTAGTATACCGCCTGCAACACTTCGTTAAGTACAAGTAAACATAAGTATAGTTACTCATTGACAATCGAGCGTTCTCATAAAGCGATTCAAAGACTGAAATGCTGAAAAGCCTGATTTGTTTAGTGATCGCAAAAAAGTACAAAAAAATTATGCTGAGATTCGACGTGTCGGTTTGTAAATTTTCTAATTTCTCTTATTATATATAGGCATATAAACTCGTTCACTCTAGACAGCCAGCAGTTTTTATTAAGCTAGAGGATTTTGATTCATGACCATCGCAGTAGGTCGCGCGCCGCAGAGAGGAGTCTTTGACGCTCTCGATGACTGGCTCAAACGCGACAGATTCGTCTTCGTCGGTTGGTCGGGCATCCTGCTCTTCCCCTGTGCCTTCCTGGCACTCGGCGGATGGATGACCGGAACCACCTTCGTTTCCTCGTGGTACACCCACGGACTCGCGTCCTCGTACCTCGAAGGCTGTAACTTCCTCACCGTCGCAGTCTCCACCCCCGCTGACAGCTTAGGACACTCCTTGCTGTTGCTGTGGGGACCCGAAGCCCAAGGCGACTTCACCCGCTGGTGTCAACTCGGCGGTCTGTGGACCTTTGTTGCCCTACACGGGGCATTCGGACTGATTGGCTTCTGCCTGCGCCAACTCGAAATTGCTCGGTTGGTCGGCATCCGTCCGTACAACGCGATCGCGTTTACTGGACCGATTGCCGTGTTCGTGTCGGTGTTCTTGATGTACCCCTTGGGACAATCGTCCTGGTTCTTTGCTCCCTCGTTTGGGGTGGCTGCCATCTTCCGCTTCATCTTGTTTGTGCAAGGGTTCCACAACTTCACCTTGAACCCGTTCCACATGATGGGCGTGGCGGGGATTCTCGGGGGTGCGCTGCTGTGTGCGATTCACGGAGCGACTGTAGAGAACACCCTGTTTGAAGACGGCGAAGGCTCTAGCACGTTCCGGGCGTTCAACCCGACCCAAGCAGAAGAAACGTATTCGATGGTGACGGCGAACCGCTTCTGGTCGCAGATCTTCGGGATTGCGTTCAGCAACAAGCGGTGGTTGCACTTCTTCATGCTGTTCGTGCCTGTGACCGGGTTGTGGATGGCGTCGGTGGGCATCATCGGCATTGCGCTGAACTTGCGGGCGTATGACTTCGTGTCGCAAGAGCTTCGGGCTGCTGAAGACCCAGAATTCGAGACGTTCTACACCAAGAACATTCTGCTGAACGAGGGCATCCGGGCATGGATGGCATCTCAGGATCAGCCTCATGAACACTTTGTATTCCCCGAAGAGGTTCTTCCACGTGGTAACGCTCTCTAATACTTCTTTCGCAGGCAACCGCGACCAAGAATCATCTGGATTTGCTTGGTGGGCTGGTAATGCTCGTTTAATCAATCTCTCTGGTAAATTACTGGGTGCTCACGTCGCCCACGCAGGTCTGATCGTTTTCTGGGCAGGTGCAATGACCTTGTTTGAGGTTGCGCACTTTATCCCCGAGAAACCGATGTATGAGCAAGGTTTGATCTTGCTGCCTCACTTGGCAACCCAAGGTTGGGGTGTTGGACCGGGTGGCGAAGTGATTGACACCTTCCCTTACTTTGTCGTGGGTGTTTTACACCTGATTTCTTCCGCAGTACTCGGTCTGGGTGGAATCTACCACGCAGTTCGTGGACCGGAAACACTTGAAGAATATTCGTCTTTCTTCGGTTACGACTGGAAAGATAAGAATCAAATGACCAACATCATTGGCTATCACTTGATCCTGTTGGGTGCGGGTGCGTTGCTATTGGTCATTAAAGCAATGTTCTTCGGCGGAGTCTACGATACTTGGGCACCGGGTGGTGGTGATGTTCGTGTGATCACGAACCCCACGTTAAACCCTGCTAAGATCTTCGGCTATCTCACCAAAGCTCCGTTTGGTGGAGAAGGCTGGATCATCGGTGTGGACAACATGGAAGACATCATTGGCGGTCATATTTGGATCGGATTCATCTGCATTGCAGGTGGAGTCTGGCACATCTTGACCAAGCCTTTTGGTTGGGCACGTCGCGCGCTGATTTGGTCAGGTGAAGCTTACCTTTCCTACAGCTTGGGTGCGTTGTCTTTGATGGGCTTCATTGCTTCTATCTTTGTTTGGTATAACAATACGGCTTACCCCAGTGAATTCTACGGTCCGACGGGTCCTGAAGCGTCTCAAGCGCAAGCGATGACCTTCTTGATTCGTGACCAGAAGTTGGGTGCGAACGTTGGTTCTGCTCAAGGTCCGACCGGTCTTGGTAAGTACCTGATGCGCTCTCCGACGGGTGAAATCATCTTCGGTGGTGAAACCATGCGCTTCTGGGACTTCCGTGGTCCTTGGTTGGAGCCGCTACGGGGTCCGAACGGTCTTGACTTGAACAAGATCAAGAACGATATTCAGCCTTGGCAAGTTCGCCGCGCGGCTGAGTACATGACTCATGCTCCGCTCGGTTCGATCAACTCTGTGGGTGGTGTTGCAACGGAAATTAACTCGTTCAACTATGTGAACCCTCGTGCTTGGTTAGCGAGCTTCCACTTCATCATGGGCTTCTTCTTCTTGGTCGGTCACTTGTGGCACGCAGGTCGCGCACGCGCGGCTGTTGCTGGCTTCGAGAAAGGGATCAACCGTGAGACTGAACCTGTATTGTCGATGCCGAACCTTGACTAATTTCTAGTCAGTTCGATTTCAAAGCCCTCGCCTCGTGCGGGGGCTTTTTGCGTAGAATCTCTATCAAGTCAGATGTAAGTTCTAATGCGATCGCTGTGGAATAGAACTATCCAACTTGAAAGTTTAGAAGAATGATGACTTTATTTTTTCTGATCGCGATCGCTGCAATTCTTGGCGCGATCGTGTCTGCATCTCGCACTTATACAAAACTCAAGTTACAGCCCAATTCTGTTCAAGAAGCCATTGCCCCAGAAGCTCCGAAACTTCAGCCTGATTTAGACTCTGAAGGTGCAATTCTGTCGATGATTCCACAGCCTACACCTGATATTCCTTTGGCGACATCGCTGAGAATTTCAGAGGTGATTGATCCGAGCTTAGAGACTGATTCACCTCCAGAAGCAACGCATCATTCCCAGCCTGTTCTCGCAGAACTTGAGCAGTTAGAACAGGTTGAGGAAACGTTGAATCAGCTGACGAGCAAGGTCATCGATCCAGATCCATTCATGCGATTGGCGGTTGCGGTTGAATTGGGAGAGTTGGCAAAACGAGGGCAAGCGGTTGATCGAGTCGTGACCCTCTTGAATCGATTGATAGAAGATGCTGATTTAGAAGTTCGAGTCCAAGCAGGAGCATCTTTAGCAATGCTTCCGAATGCTCTAATTTAGTAGCATTCACAGGGCTGCTTTTGAGGTTGCAGACGCGCCAAGATTTGCTGCAATACGATTGCAGTCCAATCAATATCTTCTTCGGTTGTCTGTTTTCCTAACGTAAGCCGGATACCTGATTTCGCAACACGATCGTCATAACCCATCGCCTGCAAAATCGTACTGGGGCGCAATGTTCCGCTACTACAGGCAGCCCCTGCACTAATTCCAATGCCCGCAAGATTCATTTGTCGAACTAACACTTTGCCATTCAGCGTCTGCCCATCTGCCTCGGGTAAGCAGAAGCTGACATGATGCGGGAGCCGATGCACCCGATCTCCGGTCACGACTAAGCCAGAAACATTAGATAGCGCATCAAATAAGCGATCGCGGAGTCGAATCAAGCGAGGAGTTTCGATCGCTAATTCTTGAGCGATCAACTCGGCTGCAATGCCAAAACTTGCGATCGCTGGCAGGGCTTGCGTGCCCGATCGCAGTTTTGCTTCTTGTCCACCACCATTGAGCAGCGGCAGAAGTTTTACCCCAGGACGCACATAAAGTGCTCCAGCTCCCTGAGAGCCGTAAATTTTATGACTTGACAGTGACAGTAAATCAATCGGTAAGTGCTGAACATCGATCGGCAATCGTCCCGCAACCTGGACAGCATCGGTATGAAAAACTGCACCATGATCATGAACAATCTGACCCAATTGGGCGATCGGTTGAAGTGTTCCAACTTCGCTTTGACCATAGATGATCGACACTAAAACGGTGTTGGATTGAAGCGATGCTTTTAAATCTGCGGGATCGACTTGTCCAAGTCGATTCACTGGCAGGCGAGTCACTTCCCAACCCCACTGCTCTAGAAGGCTTGCAGGCTCAGAAGTGGCGGAATGTTCAACACTAGAAATAATGATATGTTGAGGCGTACGGTACTGCTGAGCGATTCCCATCACCGCAAGATTATTTGACTCTGTTCCACCCGAGGTAAAAACAATTGACTCTTCAGGTGCATTAATTAGACGAGCAACTTGAACGCGCGATCGCTCTAGAATCGTTGCCGCACGCTGACCCCACTGATGCAAACTCGACGGATTGCCCCATTCCTCCGTCAGGACTTGTTGCATTGCTGCGATCGCTTCGGGTCGCGTGGGCGTAGTTGCACTATAGTCGAGATAAATTTGCATGAGTGGGGGTTGCCAAAGATGGGTACGCTACAGGTGCTATTCGATGCGAATGCATTGAAAGTAGCACGTTGATGTTGTGCGAGAATCTAGCTTGTGGTCAGACTGAATCACCTTATCCAGTTTAGTCTCTGTACGCTCCTATTTGCGGGATGCCGAGCAGCTTCATCTTCGATCAGTGTGCGCCCACTGCCACAAGATCCCAACATCCAAGTCTTTACGAATCAAGCAGCGGCCTCTGAATATACTGAGCCGTATCGCAAAATTATAAGGGCGGGCGATAACTTAGAAGAAGTTTTAATCGATACGATCACGAGTGCAAAGTCGAGCATTGATGTTGCGGTACAAGAGTTTCGATTGCCCAATGTGGCGAAGGCACTGCGCGATCGCGCAGCAGCAGGCGTGACTGTTCGAGTGATTGTCGAAAATCAGTACGCTCGTCCTTACAGCAGTTATTCTGCCGCAGAAGTTGAGAAATTGCCGGAGCGAGAAAAAGCGAGATATCAGGAATCCAGAACGCTGATCGATCAAGATCAAGATGGACAGTTAAGCCTGACTGAAATTCAGGATCGAGATGCTTTAGTGATTTTGGATGTTGCGAAGATTCCTCGGATCGATGATCGAGCCGATGGCAGCCGAGGCAGTAACTTAATGCACCACAAATTCATAGTTGTGGATGGAAAGACTACGATCGTGACTTCGGCAAACTTCACGATGTCAGACGTACACGGAGACTTTGCTCGTCCTAGCAGCCGTGGCAATGCTAATAATTTGCTGAAGATGGAAAGTGTGGAAGTTGCACAGGCTTTTACAGCAGAATTTGAACTCATGTGGAGCGATCGCAAATTTGGCGTGAAAAAGCCATTTCGTCCAGCACAGCAGTTCAAACTGGGCGAGAGCGTGATTTCCTTGCAGTTCTCACCCAATTCCAGAACGATTCCCTGGGAACAAACACCCAATGGTTTGATTGCCAAAACGCTTCAGCAATCCACGCAAGCGATCGATTTAGCGTTGTTTGTGTTCTCGGATCAGGATCTAGTTAATACGATCGAAGGAAAATCAATTCGGGCATTAATCGAACCCAGCTTCATGTATAGACCTTTCAGCGAAGGTTTAGATATGTTAGGCGTGGCGCTAAGTAATAACTGCAAGTGGGAAGTCAATAATCGTCCTTGGCAAAATCCCATCAAGACAGTTGGAGTGCCGCAACTTCCGCCCGGTGATATGTTGCATCACAAGTTTGGAATTGTAGACGGACATACCGTGATTACAGGGTCTCATAACTGGACGCTTGCCGCGAATCGTGGAAATGATGAAACGGTTATCGTGATTCGGAATCCGGTAGTTGCAGCCCATTTTCAACGAGAATTTGATCGACTGTATGCAAATTCAGTTCTGGGGATTCCTCCAGCAATTCAGCGCAAGGTTGAGGCTGAACAGAAACAATGTCCTCCACCAAGCCAATCTCGCACCGGGTTAGTCAATCTCAATACTGCAACTCAGGCAGAGTTAGAAGCATTGCCGGGAGTTGGCTCAGGATTAGCGAAACGAATCATTCAAGCCCGTCCATTTCAGTCCTTGGAAGATCTCGATCGTGTGCCTGGTGTCGGGAAGAAGTTGATAGAACGCTTGAGCGATCGTGTGACCTGGTAGGAGACTTAACTGATCACTCCATCTCTAATGTTCACGCATTCCGTCCAGGTTTTAGAAACCTTCGATCGTACACAGTGCCTCTCGCAATTCCAAAGCGTTTTCCCAATAGCCTTCTGCCCTTCTCCCCGTTTGAAGAATTAATCTCAAACTATAAGCATTCGGAAATCCTTCCACCTCTAGCCAGATGCGATCGCTCTCTAATTCACAAGCGATCCTCTCTTCATCCATTAACTCTTGAGCAATCTGTTGAAGGGTCTCATGCAGTTGTTCGCTCAAGCGACGAAAATCATTCCATTCCTGTTCAGTGAGTTCGATCGCCCAATCTTCTCCACCGACTAAGCCTTTAAATTCAGGAGCCGCAGCATCCCAACCTAATCGCCAACCTGCACCCGTTTTCAGAATCCGGCTCATCGAGGGGTAAAGACATTCACTAACGACTGAATCAAGGCATCGCGCTGTTTGCGATTCAACTTTTGGATAATCGCACGATCGCTTTCAAAGGGATTTTTGCGGAGATTTTCAGCCCCAGGATAAGTACTTGCGCTCATCAGTTCATTTGCGCCCAGAAAATCCGCGATCGTATATTTCCAGTCCAGCCGATAATTCACCGGACGACCTTTGATGAAATAGTGATAACGCACCAAACGACTGACTAAAGTGTTGTTGGGATCAACCTTGCCCGTTTCACGATTCACGTATTGATTTTCGAGCGGGAGATCCGGATTGTCTTTGTATACTTGCTGCCATGCTTCCTGAATCCGAGTCGGGCGAGAACCAGGCGTTTGGGCGAGAGCAGGCGAACTCAAGAACAGCGTGACGAGACTGAGAGTAATAAAGCGCTTCATAAGACTGATCAAAAAATAAGGGCAATTGCTTGCCCCAAATTCAGGATTATTCGCCGATAATTTCGGGCTGTGTCAGTTCATCCGACATTTCGATAATGGCTCGCATCACAGGCTTCATCATCGGATCATCTCCACTGTCAAAATCTTCAAAACGGCGGCGTTTAGCGCGATTTGCAACTTGAACAGTGATCCGGTAACGGTTAGAAGCAGCGCTAATCAAGTCATCGGCGCGGCGCATCAGTTGAACCGTGTCAAAGGTGGGACGTTTATGTAAGGATCCAGATTTTGCCATCAGTGTTCTCTCAGTAAAGAATTCGGAGGTATTTCGATCTTCAAAGCTTGTGTAAAGTTTTGAAAAATTTCGTTTAGAGTGATAGAGTCCGAATTAGCTCAGACTCTATTAATAGCGCAGACCTGTTTCATTCGCACAAGATTCATGCAGATTTTGGTTTCTCCCCCAATCAATTCTACGGCTCCTCCAGTGTCTTCACGGCGAATTTTGGCATTAGGCGATAGCCTCGTCTATGGATTTGGTGATCCAGAAGGTGGAGGTTGGGTAGAGCGACTCAGACGACGCTGGATGAGTCCGGGAGAGGCAAACCACGCCCTTTATAACTTGGGAGTGCGAGGAGATGGGGTGCGGCAGGTCGCACGGCGATTAGAGGTCGAATTTCATCACCGCGGAGAATTGCGAAATCGCGTTCCGGATTTGATTATTTTGTCGGTCGGAGTGAACGATTCGCCACGAGTTGGCAAGCTGGATGGAAAAAATTTAACGCCGTTTGAGACCTTTCAAGTTGAAATGGCGGATTTACTCGATCGAGCCAGTAAGCTTTGTCCTGTTTTGTTTGTTGGCATGGTTCCAGTAGACGAAGCGAGAATGCCGTTTCTGGACTGTATGCATTACAACCATCAAGATCAGAGTCGCTATAACGCAGCAATTCGATCAGCATGTGAGGCAAGAAAGATCCCGCATTTAGATCTGTTCGAGACTTGGCGATCGCGAGGATTAACTTGGTGTCAGCAGCAATTTACTGAAGACGGATTGCACCCTAATGTCAGTGGATATCAGGCATTATTAGAAGATATTTCGAGTTGGGATGCGTTTCGCAAGTGGATTGAGAGATGACAGTTTTAGTGGTAGCAACCGGGAATCCGGGCAAAGTGAAAGAGATTGAGCCGTATTTGTCTGGGCTGAATTGGGAATTACGGTTGAAGCCGCCAGAATTGGAGATGGAAGAAACGGGAACAACGTTTCAGGAGAATGCGGCTCAAAAAGCGACTCAAGTTGCGATCGCGACCGGACAATGGGCGATTGCCGATGACTCGGGATTGGAAGTCATGGCATTAGACGGTAGACCCGGCGTGTATTCGGCTCGGTATGCAGAGTCAGACCAAGCTCGAATTGCGAAATTATTGGGTGAATTGGGAGATGCCACCGATCGGCGGGCGCAGTTTGTTTGTGCGATCGCGGTGGCGAAGCCAGATGGCACGATCGCGCTTTTGACTGAAGGATTCTGTCCGGGTGAGATTTTAACCGCTCCGAGAGGCGAAGGCGGATTTGGATACGATCCGATTTTTTACGTGCCAGAGCAGGGAATGACGTTTTCTGAGATGCCGTTAGAGGTTAAGCAGGAAATTAGTCACCGTGGGCGGGCTTTCCAGGCGATTTTGCCGCAGATGAAAGCGCTTAAAGTGTGAGCGAGAAAGAGAAAAGGGCTTGGAATTTTCCAAGCCCTGGTTGATAGGCATTGACTAGCAAAGCGAAAAATTATTCTGCTTTCGCTTTACGTTTGTGGGCAGAGTAAGCACCAACTGCGCCCAGAGCGAGCAATCCAGCAGCAGAAGCGGGTTCTGGAACGGATTCAGCAGGCGGCATATCAGTGACATCAGCAACCGTCAGCTTGGTGCGGAAAATGGTGTAGCGATTATTATCACGCTTGTCACCGGATGAATTGGTCGTGGTGTTGAGGAATTCTGCTGCTTGAGTCACTTCCGAAATCCGTCCCCAAGGACGAGTTGAACCATCGTTTAAGCCTCGGCTACGAGCAGAAATCCAATTCGCATTCGAGATTTCCCAGTTCAACTCAGCATTACCGGGTGTGTGTCCCCAGTCACCGGGGTTTGTGCCTTTCTGAGTAATGACATACTCCCACGCATCCGGTTTCGAGAGTAAGTTGTAAGTCTTGCTGTCTTTGTCTTTGAAGCTGAACTCGCCGACCCAAGACTCGTCCACACTGCGATCGTCCCAAACGACGACATACAAATAATCATTGGAGTCCATTGTGAAATCCCAAGTTTCGGCATGTGACCAGTTGTAGCCGCCCGTGCTGCCATTGGGACCATACTCATTGCGTCCGACGAAGTTTAAGCGGTCGCCCGTGCTGCTGCCATGAAAGAGTCCGTAGTGATTATCAGCAGTTAGCGTAGCCCGACTCGTGAGGGAAGCTGCAAACGCTTGACCTGCGTTTGAGAGTGCGATCCCCATTGCAAGAATTGCTCCAGCAATGAACTGTTTTCCAGAGAGAGACATGCCTGTAGCTCCTTGAGATGAATGCGTTCATACTGACATCTCAGTGTTTTAGTGTGTATGTTTTTACACTCTTCTTGTTTCTTTACTGATGTAATCCCAGGCGTTTTTGAGGAGGAAATAAATTTCTTGCATAGTAAAAGAGATCGCTTCACATTCTCCTTGTAAACCCGGAGATAAAATTAGATTAATTTCAATATTTAAGCAATTAAGAATAGATTTTATTCAATGATCAATCCGTAAGATTGATGAGAAGGCACTAGAAATACAGGAAAGATGATGCGACTTCTATCGTATTTTTCACTGATAAAAGATTCTATTCTTGCTAAGAATGCGGAGCAAAATCAGCTTGAATCTCCGCAGTGGCGAAATTCCTGACAGAATAGATAGATGTGATTTTTTCTAGCCCTTTTTTCTTATGACTGCGACAGAGCCAGGTTCATACAAAAATAGTGTCAATCTTCCCCAGACTAAGTTTGACATGCGCGCAAATGCCGTCAAACGGGAACCCGAATTGCAGAAGTTCTGGGCAGAACAGAAGATTTATGAACACCTGTCACAAGAAAATCCGGGTGAAGTGTTCATTCTGCATGACGGGCCGCCTTACGCCAATGGCGCGTTACACATCGGTCATGCGATGAATAAAATTCTCAAAGACACGATTAATAAATACCAATTGCTCAAAGGGCGAAAGGTTCGGTATGTTCCGGGCTGGGATTGTCATGGTTTACCGATCGAGTTAAAAGTCTTGCAAACCCTCAAGCCAGATGAGCGTCGAGCCTTGACGACGATCGAGCTACGCCACAAAGCGAGAGATTTCGCCCTCGCAACGGTCGAGCAACAGTCTAAGAGCTTTCAACGATATGGGGTTTGGGGAGATTGGGAGCATCCTTATCTGACCTTGAAGCCAGAATACGAAGCGGCTCAAATTGGTGTGTTTGGGCAAATGGTGCTGAAAGGCTATATCTATCGAGGATTGAAGCCTGTGCATTGGAGTCCAAGCTCTAAGACAGCTTTAGCTGAAGCGGAACTGGAATATCCAGAGGGTCATACTTCGCGCAGTTTGTATGCGGCGTTTGAAGTGTTGAACTTGTCGAAAGAATTGCAAATGCCCCTTGATCCATTTTTGGGTGAATTGGGTGTGGCGATCTGGACAACAACGCCTTGGACAATTCCAGGGAATTTGGGTGTGAGTGTCAATCCAGATTTGGTCTACGCGGTCGTTGAAGTTGGAGAGAATGCGCCGGGAAGATTTAAGTATCTGATCGTGGCAAAGGATTTGGTCGATCGCTTGTCAGAAGTGCTTGGGACAACCTTAGAAGTCAAAGCAACGATGATGGGTCGATTGCTCGAGCATTGTACGTATCGGCATCCCTTGTACGATCGCGTCAGTGAAATCTTGATCGGAGGCGATTATGTCACAACGGAATCCGGAACAGGATTAGTTCATACCGCTCCAGGACATGGTCAAGAAGACTATCAGGTTGGACAGCGCTACGGATTGCCGATTCTTGCGCCTGTCGATGACAATGGCAACTTTACTGAAGAAGCCGGACAATTCAAAGGGCTGAATGTTCTGGGTGAAGGAAATACAGCCGTGATCGAGGCATTGCAAGAAGTCCGATCGCTCTTAAAAGAAGAACCCTACCAGCACAAATATCCTTACGATTGGCGCACCAAAAAGCCGACGATCTTCCGAGCGACTGAACAATGGTTTGCCTCTGTTGAAGGATTCCGCGATCAAGCCTTGAAGTCGATCGCAGAAGTGCAATGGATTCCGGCACAAGGCGAGAATCGCATCACATCAATGGTTGCTGAGCGATCGGATTGGTGTATTTCACGGCAGCGGAGCTGGGGCGTGCCGATTCCCGTGTTTTATGAGGAAGAGACGGGTGAGCCATTAATGAATGAAGAAACGATCGCGCATGTGCAGCAGATCGTTGCCGAAAAAGGCTCAGATGCTTGGTGGGAATTGTCGATCGAAGAACTGCTTCCCGAAAAATACCACGGTAAAAAGTATCGAAAAGGCACAGACACAATGGATGTCTGGTTTGATTCAGGGTCGTCTTGGGCATCGGTTGTAGAACAGCGATCGGAACTTCGTTATCCGGCTGATATCTATCTCGAAGGTTCAGATCAACATCGCGGCTGGTTCCAATCAAGCTTACTCACGAGTGTGGCAGTGAATGGTCATGCGCCTTACAAAGCGGTGCTAACTCATGGGTTTACTTTGGATGAACAGGGACGGAAGCAAAGTAAATCGCTAGGCAACGTGGTTGATCCAATGGTGGTGATCGAAGGGGGTAAGAATCAGCAGCAAGAACCGCCTTATGGGGCTGATATTTTGCGATTGTGGGTGTCTTCGGTGGATTACACCAATGATGTACCGATCGGGAAAAATATCTTGAAGCAAATGTCCGATGTGTATCGCAAGATCCGCAATACGGCTCGCTTTTTGCTTGGGAACTTGCATGACTTTGATCCTGCAAAAGATGCGGTTCCCTATGAGCAGCTACCAGAACTCGATCGATATATGTTGCATCGCGTCACTGAAGTCTTCGACGAGGTTCAAGATGCATTTGAAACTTATCAATTTTTCCGCTTCTTCCAGACGATTCAAAACTTCTGTACGGTTGATTTATCGAACTTCTACTTAGACATTGCAAAAGATCGGCTGTATATCAGTTCGGTCAATGCTCAACGTCGCCGGAGTTGTCAGACTGTTTTGGCGATCGCGCTTGAGAATTTAGCCAAAGCGATCGCGCCTGTGCTCTCTCACATGGCAGAAGATATCTGGCAGTACTTGCCTTATTCCACTTCGCACAAATCGGTGTTTGCAGCGGGATGGGTGAAGCTAGAGGATCAATGGCGCAACCCAGAGCTAGCAAAACAGTGGGAGCAGTTGAGAGAACTGCGTGCAGAAGCGAACAAAGTTCTGGAACAAGCTCGGGCTGATAAAGCGATCGGGTCTTCACTGGAAGCTAAGCTTTTACTCTTTGTTGCGGATTCAGAGTTGCGTGCAAAACTGCAAGCTTTGAATCCTGCTAGTAGTTTGAGCGGCAATTGTGTGGATGAATTGCGCTATCTGTTCATCACTTCGCAGGTTGAGCTGCTTGACTCTAGCGATCGCTTAACTGGTTCAAAGTATTGCTCTCAAACAGATGCGCTTGGCATTGGCGTGATTGATGCTGAAGGGGAGAAATGCGATCGCTGTTGGAACTATTCGACGCATGTGGGTGAATCAAAAGAGCATCCATTGTTATGTGAGCGATGCGTTCCTGCGATCGAAGGTCACTTTTAGCGCAATTTCTTGATTAAACTCTCTCGCCTCAAATTGAAGCTTGAGGTGAGAGAAGCAATTCATCGTTTGTAAGGATGTAGGTAGAATTAACTTGAAGATAGTCGCTTTTGTTTGCGTCCCGCCCCGCATTGAAAATACGGGGCTAACTGTGCGAACTGGGTTGAAACCCACTGAAGAAGGCATTTTCATTGGCTGTTAGTTCCAGAGCGGACTTCGCACGGTTAGCCCCGAATTCATTCCGGGGCAGGTGAGCAACGAAGCGAGAAGACTCGTCAAACTTAAGTTTTAATCACACCTATCTACTTATGTTTGAAATTCCTATTGCTTTTGAAAGACAACAGATAGATTATTGGCAGGCATTGGAAAGACTTTCAATAACTCTAAATTTTGTGCTTGAGCCGCATCAACTACATCCTCTAGATTTCTGACACCCCACTCTGGATTTTGTAGTTGCAAGCTGTCATCGAACAATTCATTACTAGGAGCGGTATGAATTCCGCTTTGTTTGTAAGGACCGTACAAATACAAAATTCCGCCGGGTGGAAGCAGTCGATTCGCACCTGCCACTAGTCCTAAACACGCTGCCCAGGGCGCGATGTGAATCATATTAATATTCACGATCGCTTGAATTGAGTCTTCAACATTCCAAACTGAATCACATGCGTCAATCTCGATCGGGGCAGCTAGATTCTCCGCAGGCTCAAACTCGCGCCACGCGGCGATACTGTCACGCGCGATCGCGCTTGGATCAGAAGGTTGCCATCGTCGAGGTGCTAAACGAGGTGCAAAGAATACCGCATGTTCTCCTGTGCCACTGGAAATTTCTAGGATTGTTCCTGCTGGAGGGAGCACTTCCAGTAAAACCTCTAGAATCGGTTCACGATTGCGTTGAGTGGCAGGAGCAAATTGACGATCGTGAGATGGATTCATTAGATATACCTTCTATTCATCGACTTAACGAGAGAAAATTGATTGAGCCATTGAAATTTTTAACTTATCCGGATTCACGCTTGACCCTAGCGGTAATAGTTATACCTCACTGCTCCACAAGCTGATCCATCTGTATACCCCCTTCCGACATAAATCAGATTGGCATTCCTACTCTTCTCACAATGCATTGATCTGAAATATTGCTGAAGGATTGTCGATCGCGGAACCAATCCCCAAACCTCCCGATTTACAAGTATCTTCCAATCTAAATCTGTTCGATGGAACTTGTCGAACTCGAAAATTTAACCTCTAAAGTCGCAAGGTTTTTTGTCGATCGACAGCTAGAAACGATATCCTGCTTAAGGCTGCACAACTCAGAACTCTAAAGAGTCTGAACAAGTCTAAAAAATGATCGTGATCTCAGTGGGCGAACCGAAATCGTATGAAACCGTATTTTGAATTGTTGGCTTTAGGTGTAGGAGCGTGGATGGCTATCGGCTCGGTGGATGCGGCAACCGCCAATCCCACCTCACCCCAAAATGAGCCAGAACCCGCCTCAAACTCGTCCGTCGCCGCTCAACCACAATCTCGTGTTCTGGTTGCGGCTCCCCCCAGTGTGGCAAAACCCTCAATTTTTAACCAATTCAAGCCAGAGAACAGTTCTCCAACGCTCACCCTCGCAGCATCGCGCGACTTAGAAGGCGATCCTACCCCTCCTTGGGTCATTGATCTCAAACCGAACGCGATCGCACAAACTCCCTCCGTCGTTGTCCCAACCAAACCCGTCACGACTAAGCCAACCCCCAAACCCAACCCAACCGCCCAAGCTCCAGCAACTCCACGTCCTTCTGCACCCTTACCCCGACCAACGACCTCTACACCCACCCCCACTCCCACCCCTACACCAACCCCTACTCCCCCACTCCCCACCTCCCCACCTCCCACCCCCGGCGCTTCTGCCCAAACCCTCCTCACCCCCTCCCCCAACCGTCTCCTCTTCCCCACCAAACCTGGAGAAGTCCAAGTCCGTTTCGTCCAACCGATTACCCTCCAACAAGCGCTAGACCTTGCAGAACGCAACAACCGCGATTTAGAAATCGCCCGTCTGCAAGTTGAACAAAGCCGTGCTGCCATTCGAGAAGCGCGTGCAGGAAACTTTCCCACACTTGCATTGACATCCAACCTCACTCGTTCTGGAAGTGCTTTCATCACTCAAGACACCCAACAAAATAGCTTTCTAGAGCAACTGGGCATCCAAAGTCAGAGCGGCAGCTCCACACGAACGGCGTTCGGTCTGGGCGCACAGCTAAACTACGACATTTTTACGTCAGGGTTACGTCCCGCTCAGATTGAAGCAGCAGAACGGCGATCGCGCACGGCTGAATTGCAATTGGAACAAACTCGCGAAGAACTGCGGCTGCAAGTTTCCAATGATTACTACAACTTGCAGAATGCAGACTCTCAAGTTGCGATTAACGAAGCAGCAGTCCGAAATGCAGAAGCTAACCTGCGAGACTCGAGAGCGCAAGAAACAGCCGGACTAGGAACTCGATTTGACACCTTGCGTGCAGAAGTTAACTTAGCCAATGCTCAGCAGCAACTTCGCAACTCCCAAGCGACCCAGGAGATCAATCGCCGACAACTGGCTCAGCGGCTCAGTTTATCGGAAACCGCGACGCTGACCGCGGCTGATCCAGTTCAGCCTGCAGGAACGTGGACGATTCCATTGGAAGATAGCATCGTCTTGGCTTATAAAAATCGAGCAGAACTCGAAGAACAGCTTGTGCAGCGTGAAATTAGCCAAGCTCAAATTCGGGCTGCACGAGCGCAAAATGGAGTCACTCTTGGCTTTGTCGCCTCGTATGATTTCAGTCGCTCTGGAACCGTTGATACCGATGCTAACAATTCCGACAATTACAGCCTGGGACTGCAAGCACGTTGGAATCTTTTTGATGGCGGGGCAACCAATGCTCAAATTAGCCAGCGAGAACGCGATCGCGAGATTGCCGAAGCCCGATTTGCTCAGAACCGCAATCAAATCCGCTTCCAAGTCGAGCAAGCTTTCGCGAACCTCCAAGCCAACTTTGCCAATATCAATACGACTCAGCAATCGGTCGCCCAGGCAGAAGAAGCGCTGAGATTGGCAATTCTGCGCTTCCAGGCTGGAGTCGGTACACAAACCGATCGAATTAGTGCTGAAGCAGCCCTGACTCAAGCTCAGGGAAACCGTGTTAGCGCCATCATCGGTTACAACCAAGCACTCGCTCAACTGCGACGTGCTGTGAGTAACATTCGCCCATAAGTGGCGCGATTTTCTAAATACCCGTCACAATAAAAGCTTGAGCCTTCTCGATCGCTATTGTCTCCCTAAATCGTCCCATGACTCACTCTCTACTTAATCTCTTCTGGATGCGTGCCTTAATGATTTCAGGGTTGGGCTGGCTCGTCGGACTCGGTGCGATCCGTTCTGTCCACGCTCAAGCCCCAACCGATCCTTTGCCTGCAGTCAAACCTGCTGCTCCTGCTGCGGTTGAGATTGCGCCACCCGTTCAAGTTGCCCCTGCGGTTGAAGTTGCCCCTGTGGAGGGGGATACGTTTATTGACAAAACCGACTATGACTTAGGTGCAACTGAACGATCGACTCCGACTCCAACCGTGATTGCGAAACCTCCAGCGTCGATCGTGTCTCCTCGGTATCGTGCGCCTGCTGAATCGGTGAGTATGGCTCCGGTTGAAGTGGGCGGCTTTAACTTGTCCGTCACGGGAATTAACTGGGCAGGAGCAGCGCAATCCAATCCGATTGGCTCTGCTTACGGAACGGTTCAAAATTATTACAATCGCAGTGTTCGCCCAATCGGACGCATTGGGAATGGCGATCTCAAGTTAATTTTTCCGCTAGCGATTCCGTCTCCGATTACATCCATGTTTGGTTGGCGAGTTCATCCGATTACGGGCAATACAAGATTGCATACAGGCACTGATCTGGGTGCAGCATTAGGTACTCCTGTTTTAGCAGCGTTAACAGGCCGCGTCATTCTCTCTGATTTCTTTGGAGGCTATGGTTTATCGGTTGCGCTGGAACACAATGCAGGGGCACAACAGACGCTCTATGCTCACTTATCAGAGATCTTCGTCAAACCGGGCGATATTGTGAAACAGGGTACGGTGATTGGGCGAGTGGGGAGTACAGGCAATTCGACTGGACCTCACTTGCACTTTGAGGTGCGCCAGCAGACGACTGAAGGTTGGGTGGCAATGGATGCAGGAGTCGTCTTAGAAACGGCGATGGCAGAATTAGTGAAATCGATGCAAGTCGCTCAAAAACCTGCTCAGCTCGATCGTTAATCGGCACAATCTTAGTGCTTGATCCTAGTGCTTGAATAGTCTGTCGAGCTACTCGTCAACTTGCAGAGTGGGGAAATAGGAGAATAGGGCAAAAATCTGAAATCATGGTTGCTCCTCCCCACTCTTCTACCAGACAGATTTACTGGAATCACCGACTCCTTCACTCACGATCGCATTAACTTGACCCGAAATACCGTTCCAGGCGTGCGCCGCTCCACGGTAATCGTTCCTTGATGCAATTCGACACATCGCTGCACGATCGCTAATCCCAATCCTGTTCCACGAATCGTGCCAACATTCTGCCCGCGATGAAATGAGTCAAATAATCGCAGCAAATCTGGTTCAGGAATCCCAATCCCTTGATCTGTCACCTCAAAGGTCAACACGTCAGCATCACACGTCAAGGCTAGACGCACCTCACCACCATTTGGAGAGTATTTAATCGCATTAGATAGTAAATTTGTGAGAATCGATCGCAGCAGCTTTTCATCCAAATTTGCTTGTTCACATTTCTCATCATTGACGAATAATAATCGATGCTGAGCACTGGCATTGATCTGCATGGATTCAATCAATCTTCCACAAAACTCAGCCGGATTCATTAGCTTAGGGGAAAAGAGCGCGACTCCTGCTTGATCTTGTCCAAGTAGTAAAACGTCTTCCATCAACTGTGTCATCTGATTCACGGCAGAAAATAAGCGATCGAACGATTCATTTTTCTGCATCACTGACATTTGATCACCAAATTGTTTCAACATACGGGCTGCAATGAGCACAGCACTCAGAGGAGTCCGAAACTCGTGCGACACCATTGAAACAAAGCGCTCTTTAATCGTGGCAACTTCTCTCGCTTTTTCTACTTCCGCCCGTTCTGCAACATGAGTTTCCAAGGAGCTACCCATTTCATTAAATGCCTCAGCAAGCTGCCCTAAAATTCCCGGCTGAAATGGTCTCTCAACTCGTGCCGTTAACTCTCCTTTTGTGAGCTTCTGAGTCACATCTAGTAACTCGCAAATCGGGCGCTGAATCGCCACAACACTGAAATACCAAGTTGCAGTCAGTGCAAACAGGGTAATCAGGCTGAGCCAAAGGAAGCTTTCCAGTGCATCTTGATTGACCTGAGTGAGAATGACAGACTGTGGAATGCTGATGATGACTTCGAGATCGGAGACATCTTGGGGCAGGAGATTCGTAAACGCAAATAACTGGAGCGAGCCGTCTAACCCTTGAGTTTCAACGATGTTCGAGGCTTGATTTTGCCGCTGTAATTCCTGAAATAGAGGGGTATGTCGAATTGATTGACCGACCCAAAGGTTTGGTTTCGGATAGTGTGCTAAAACAACTCCTTGTCGATCGATAACACTGATCGTAGAACCTGCTGGCAAATTCTGCTGAGCAATGACCTCATTGAGCCAAGTCAAACTTAAAGTGGCAACAATCACAGTCTTCACGCGATCGTCTGCCAAGATTGGATAACTAAACCCAATCCCAGGCTGTCCGGTAATTCGACCCACCTGATATTCGCCGATGGCAAAGTTATGATTGCGGAGTGTTTTTTGAAACCAACTCCGATCTCCGACGTTCAGCATTTTTGCAGAGGTTGGCACACTGCAAACTAAGTCGCCCTGAGGTGAGATAGTTGCTAAGACCAAATATTGTTGCGATTTCTGCAAGATTGGCTCAAAGGTTGGAGAACATTCTGTGATGTTCAGTTCTGGTTGAGTTGCTAGGGTTTGAAGTAATTCTCGCGTTTCTTCAACCAGAGCATCTTGTTTGACGACGACTTGTTGTGCCACTCTCGCCGCTTGTTCTCGATATCGGGCAGCGATTAAATCTCGTTCTCGTATTCTAAACAGTAGAGTCAGGACAAACCCCGGCAAGATTGCAAGTAATACAAGTAGCAATAATCGCGATCGTAATCCGCCCAAATTCAAAGCAGCCATATGGCAGGATACCAGGAACAAAAAACCTCAATTTTTAGTAAATCACGGGTCCTGGAGCGATCAGCGCAAAGTATGAAACTTTATATTTTGATTATGATTGAGAATACTGAGGGCACAGTTTAGACAAGCTGTAGTGACTGCTACTATATAATCGCGGTTACACGCAAGGTATTACGATCAAGACCGTATAAAGTAATATGTCTTAAGCTTTCTAACTCTGCACATGTCCCGAATTACTTAGACATCTGATACATCAAAAAGCCCTTGTCATAATGTCTAGAAGATTGTTTAATCGATTGAAATCGTGAAAGTTTGGTGAATAAATTAAAAGGGCATCATGTCCTGAATTTAAAGATGAGACCTGAATATTTGTAGAAGGCGATGAGAGTTAGGTCTGCAACGATAACAATTGATTGTGAGTGTAAATATGTCTATCCGATTGTGTTTGAAAATCGTACTCTTGTCTCCTGGATTGTGTTTTCTGCCTCCTGTCGTGTCTCCGATTCATGCATCCCCACTGCTGCTTGCTCAAGCGTCTCGACAAGCGGCAGAATCTGCAGAGTCAAAGGTAAATCAAGGACTACAACAAATTCAGCAAGGAAAATTGAATGAAGCGATCGCTTCATTTCGCGAAGCAGCAAAGCTCAATCCGCGTCTTGCGGCAGCTCACTATAATTTAGGACTCGCCTTACGCCAAGCGGGACAACTTCAACCCTCCGCCGATGCTTTCTATCAAGCGACCAAAGCAGATCCAAAATTTGCCCTAGCTTTCGCAAATCTCGGTGCTGCTCTACTAGAGGGCAATAATATCAAGCAAGCAAGAGATTATTTAACCAGAGCGATCGAACTTGATCCGAAGTCGGGTGTGGCTCAGTATAATCTGGGCTTAGTTCTGATGCAGGAGAAGAACTATGATGCTGCAGTGCAAGCGTTCCAGAAATCAGCCAATCTAAGTTTGAATGCTCCGGAGCCTTTATTTCAGATCGGACAAGCCTATCAGCAGCAAGGAAAATTGAATGAAGCGATGTCTGCGTTTCAGCAAGCGATTCAGCGCAATCCGAACTATGTCGAAGCACACTATAGCTTAGGTTTAGTCTCTTACTATCAAGGTAAATTAGACCAAGCTTTGAATGGGTTTCGCAAAGCAACGCAGATTAATCCGAAGTTTGCAACGGGTTACTATGCCGCAGGTTTAGTATTTGTTCGGCAGAAGAATTTGCCTGAAGCTGAACGGGTGTTGCGATATGCCAGAGATCTCTTTTCTAGTCAAGGGAATACAGCTTGGGCGAAGAAGACAGAACAGCAGCTTGAGCAAGTGAAACGGATTGAACGCGGGGAGATGCGCCCGCAATAGATACGCCCAAAGATGTATGAGGAAAGTTTCGGGTTCTCCTCGACTAGGCTTAACTCGATACGTGAGCGATGCGTGGGCTGAGCGTAGTCGCAACTCAACCCCACGATTCACTCGATCGCGCTAAACAAATCGATGCTGAAATTCACAGATCAAATCTACTCGACCTTTGCGCAACATTGCCGGATCAAGCCGTTCCGTCGTATTGCAAGTCATCAGCACGACTAATTTTTGTTCTAGCTCAAAGTTACCAACGCTCACCACACTCTGATACAACGTTCCATCGAGCAAGCTCAAAATATGCTCTGTCTTATTACTCGCCTGAGCAATCTCTGTTGATCGATCCTGTGCTAAGTTATCTGCCTCATTGATAATCAGACAAATCCGCTCAAGATAAGCAGGCGGCACAAAATTCTCAACCGCATCGTGATCCAAAATGAAAATCACATAGCCCAAGGGTACGAGAATTTCTTTCGCGATCGCTTGCGTCCAAGCAGTCTTTCCAGTTCCCGGATCACCATGCACTAAGACGGCGAGACGATCTTGCGTCATGACCGTTTGCTGCACCGCATCACTAAAGGCTTGAATCTCCTCTGGAAAGTCACGGGTACTAAACTGAGCATGAATTTGACCTACACGGTTCTGATACCCACTTAGCATCACTGCTAAGCCATAGGTCGCCTTTTGAATCAACGGAGCCATATTCTTCGCCATCAGCGTCCAATACCGCCGACCGCGATCGACATAGTCAATTTGCAACCACGCATCATGGCTTGACCAATAGGCATAAACGGTACTAACTACATCGAGACGTTCCCACTGATCAAATCGATCGGGTGGAAAGTAAAACCAGCGATCGAGATAGTTCTGAGTAATCAAATCTGGACGACCTAAGATTTCCAGCATTTTCCGAATTGCCGTTTCCTGCAATCGATTCAAAGCATAATCGATCGGAATACTGCTACGGCTCACAACTTGCCGCATCGGAGTTTCTACACTCAAGCTATCGATATAGTGGTGATCCGGACAGGGTGGCTCAGGCGTGAGATAGTTCCAAACCTGATCTAGTTCTCCACGCGTATAAGACGAGCAAAGATTGATTACATTTGACCACCAAGCTTGATAGCTCCGTCCCAGAGAATCTGTAATCGTACTCACTGCACCCATCATGCGGCGATTCAGTTCATCCCCGTCGTTCTGTACAAGGTGCAAAAAATAATTCCAGTCAAAATCTCGATTCAGCGGTCGCCATCCCGCTGCTAGTAAGTTTTGCCCTTGCTGTTGACTATGCTGAAATTGATTGTATTGATTGAAGTTGAAGTCTGACATAAGATTTCAGAACGATTTTAAATTGGGTTCGACCCAAGTAGAACGAGCAAGCGGTGAAAACAAACAATCGCGGCTGTAATATTCAAACAACACTGCCGGATCAGCGTAGTGATGAATGAGTTGATTGGCTAAGTTCAGTAAAGAATCATGAATATCAACATGATTGAGATCGGTTTGAATGAGGTGAATCCAAAATAACGTAATTGTTTCGTGATAGCCGCCAGTTGGAGTTGATTCAATCCCGTGTGTATGATTATAGCGTTGGATGCCAAAGCGGATTTTCTCTACTGCAGTGCGAGGAGATCGAATTAAATACCACAATGCAACGGTTAAATGTGCTGTATGTGTCCAGTGTTCTCTCGCTAAACGACAATCCTCAAACGCTCGAACCAATTCAGTAATTTCATCTTCTGACGTATACATGAGCAAACTACTGACATACTACATATATAATACAATTACTGTCAACGGGTTTCGGATACAATCCTGAAGTCTTTTAGTCATCAGTTGCAATGGTCAAACCTCGAATTTGGCGATCGACATTCATCGGGCTTCTCATGGTGATGAGCGTGATCGTTACCAATTGTGCCTCACAAAATACGACTCCGACGGCTCCGGGAGTTTTAGTCTATGCAGCCAGTGGGCAGCCGACCAATTTAGAACCCGGAAATATCACTGACGGAAATTCTCTGATTGTTCAGAATCAAATCTACAATCGCTTGATCCAATTCAAGCCTGGAACTGCGGACTTAGAGCCGAGTTTAGCAACGTCTTGGAGCGCCTCAAAAGACGGTAAAACGTGGACATTCAAGCTTCGCAAAGGTGTGAAATTCCATGACGGCACCGAGTTTAATGCACAAGCAGTGAAGTTTAATGTCGATCGCTGGTGGGATAAAAAGAATCCGAATGGATTTCGCAATGCGGGCAAAAGCTACGAAATTTGGGGTCAGATTTTTGGCGGTTACAAAGGTGAACCTGATTCACTCGTTCAGGATGTCAAAGTGATCAATCCTTTGACGATTCAATTCGTTCTGAAACAGCCGTTTGCTGCTTTTCCAACAGCGATCGCATCTTCTTACTTTGGCATTGCGAGTCCAACTGCAATTCAGAAAGCAGGGGCGAACTATGGAACACCTGCAAGCGGAGCAATTGGAACCGGGGCATTTGTATTCAAAGGGTGGCAAAGTGGCGATCGCATTACGCTTGAGAAAAATCCGAACTATTGGAAGCCAAACTTACCTCAGTCAAATCAGCTTGTGATGCGGTTTGTAACGGATTCTGGCGCAAGACTTGCACAAGTTAGAGCAGGACAAGTTGATTTTACAGTTGAGCTAGCACCTGATCAAAAGCAAGAAATTGAGCAAGATCAGAATTTAGCAGTGATGAATCGTCCTTCGTTTAATGTCGGCTACTTAGCATTAAATCCGAGCTTTAAGCAGCTTTCTGATGTGCGAGTGCGACAAGCGATCGCACATGCCATTAACCGAGAAGCGCTGGTGCAAGCGTTTTGGAAAGGATCAGCCCAAACAACGCCGCATTTTCTTCCGCCGTCTCTGGATTGGGCAACGTCACCTAAGGTCAAAGGCTATGACTACAATCCTGACAAAGCAAAAGAGTTACTCAAACAAGCAGGATTTGCCAATGGCTTTGAAATCGACTTGTGGTACATGCCTGTAGCACGCCCTTATTTTCCCACACCAAAAGCGATCGCAGAAGCGTTTGCCGCCGACCTACAAGCCGTGGGAATTAAAGCAAATCTGAAAACAAAAGATTGGGCAGCTTATCTTGCTGATCGCAATAAAAAACCAGGCTATCCAATGTTTATGTTGGGTTGGACAGGAGATTATGGTGATCCAGATACATTTTACTATCCGCACTTTGGCCCAGGTAGCACAACCGATTTAGGCAACTGGAAAAACGATCGAGTCATTCAACTGCTGAATCAAGCTCGATTGACAGGCGATCGAACTCGTCGTGCAAAACTTTATGCTGAAGTAGATGAAATTATTCAGCGCGAAGCGGTGCGATTATCGATCGTGCATTCTGATCCGTTATTAGTGCAGCGAAAATCGATCGCCGGATGGACACCTAGCCCATTAGGAACTGAGCCATTTGAAGCGATTCGCAAACAATAATTTTGGTACGAACCAAAACTGCCATCAGTCGAGGATTCGGGGCAACATAGACCCCGTATAAATTCCCACCTCAGCCATCAATGGAGTGTGATTCTAAGCTAAAATCTGAATGCGCACCTGTTTCATAGTCCGAAATCATGCTCTTAGAACTTTCAGGTCGAACGAAATATGCACTCTTAGCGATGTTGGAATTGGCTTCAGTCTATGAGACAGGTGAAACATTACAGATTCGACAGATTGCAGCATCACAGAATATTCCCGATCGCTATTTAGAGCAGTTACTCGCGACCCTAAGACGAGCTACTCTTATTTCGAGTGAGCGGGGCAAAAAAGGGGGATATTTTCTCTCTCGCCATCCTCGCAGGATCACGATGTTGGAAATTGTGAACTGTATGGAAGGAGAAGAACCTGCAACGGCTGCTGAGGATAGTTCTGAACCTGCTGCCATGCAAGCGATTACTGGCTTTTGGCAAAAAGTGAAACGAGCGGCCGATGAGGTTTTAGAAACGCATACCCTGCAAGATTTGTTAGACCAACGCAATCATTTTCAGCAGCCGATTACAATGTATTACATTTAAACGATTGATTTCAGTTGATGGAATATTAATTTCAAAAATCCATCTCCATCGATCGTTGAAACGACAGTCAGAAACATCAACCTTAGTCCACCCACTCAATTGAGTGTCAGACGCAATTTCTGATGCGACTGTAACAGCTTGTGCAACAGAGGTTTACAAAGCACGATGATTTATTCACTTAAGTCAATCGAGCTTACCTCTCGTTCGTAGTCGATCGTACTGAAATCTGAGGTCAAGTCTCAGCTAATGAAGAGAGAGAAAACGTCCGATATTTTCTCACGTTTGCCCTACTCTCTCTGGAAACCTAAGCATGAGTACTACCACAAGTAACCCTCCGATCTCGAATGAAGTTGCCTTAAGAATCGCTCTAGCGGCTAGAGTCCTGCCTGAAATTTCGCTGACTGAGTTGATTGAAGCACTCCAAGATAATGTTGGAGAAGTGTTGAATGAAGCAGCACTCAGCCGCATTACGGTTACGAACTTAAAAACTGCCTTTGGACAGACTTATGATCTAGATGGTGAAGAAGAAGGCGAAGATGCCAATGCAGGCGACATTGCTGCACTCAAAGAAGCGGTTCGGATTCTCTGGGGTGCAAAAGATGAAGCTGAGGCACTTCCGACGATCGAGCCTTATCAAGATGGTGAAATGCCACACTCTGTTCGGATTGCAGTTGCTTCTAACAATCGCGAACTGCTTGATGGTCACTTCGGATCTTGTTTGCGGTACTTGGTCTACCAACTTTCTGCTACAACGCTTAAATTAATTGATATTCGCTCAGCACTCGAAGCTGATCTATCCGACGATCGCAATGGATTTCGCATCAATCTGATTCGAGATTGCCATGTCGTGTATATCGTCTCCATCGGTGGCCCTGCTGCTGCCAAGGTTGTGCAAGCTGGTATTTATCCAATGAAACTAATCGAAGGGGGTGAAGCAAGAGCGATTCTGACTGATCTGCAAACCGTCATTGCGACGGCTCCACCGCCTTGGATGGCAAAAGTTTTAGGTGTTGCAGAAGGTGATCGTGTTAAAAATTACAAGGCAATCTAGCTGTGCGAATCTGATGGAGTAGTTCCAAATGAATCTGCAATACAAAGGTGAATCGTTCTCCACAGTTTACTTTGGGGACTTTGAAAATTAGAGAATTCTCTGATTTCGAGGAATCTTTGAACTTTCAAGTCCTCCAAAATGGAACATCCAGCTTAGTAGATAGTAGAGCGCGATCGCAGTCACCTCAGTAGATGGTGAATCTGCGATCGCGCTCTTTTCCAGCAAACTGCCCCCGGCTTAGAAATCTTATCTATCTGTAAGTCAGTCTGTATCTTTCATTCGTATCTAAGCTAACTGCTCGATCTTATATTTCTTCATGATTCTTGTGATCGTACCATCGTCGATTCTAAGTTTATTGAGCGAGGTACATCAGATACTTCAATTTCATAATTTGAACGAGCCTCTAACAAGCCTATGTGCTAGATGAATTACTTCTTAGCTGCACGAAAAAGAAGTAATTCATCTAGCAAAGAAATGTTTCAGATTCCTTCTGGCTCTAGCGAATGCGCTTAAATAAGCAACTATGGTAGATTCATTGCTCTGAGCACAACCTGAGAGCAGATTTTTCAAAACCTCAGTAGTCGAATAAGTAAGTTTGTGTCTTAGTAAACACACTGGGAGAGACTAGCCTGTCACCTTCATTCGATTCTGACTCAGGATTCAACAGTAAAAGCCTTGTACATCAAAAATCAGGGGAATTATGGAAACAACTGGACGTACTGAAGCCGCACAAGCTCCGCTCCAAGCAGTGTCCGCTCAACCAGAATCAAAAATAGCTCGAATTACACGATCGCTGAAAAAACTAGGATTGATCCTTCCGAGTTCTGCTTGGCTCAGTCTTGCAGGTCTTGTACTTGCTGCATCAACCTTAATCACTCATGTTCCATCCGCTCAAGCCGCGCAATATGTTAAAGTCAGCAGCGGAATTTCTGCCCTGAACGTTCGGAATGGCCCTGGAACGGGATATAGCTTAAACGGTAGACCACTTTATCCAGGTGAAACCGTGCGAGTTGTACAGCAGTCGGGAGGATGGTATCAATTGCCCGACGGAGGATGGTTCTCAGCAGCGTATACAACGACGGGTTCTGGCGGTAGTTCTGGCGGAACTGGTGGCGGTGGAAGCGCAATTACAACCCGAGTGACGACCACAACGACAGTTAACGTTCGGAATGGTCCTGGAACAGGGTATAGCTTAAACGGTAGACCACTTTATTCAGGTGAAACCGTACGAGTCGTGCGCTATTCAAACGGTTGGTATCAATTACCCGACGGAGGATGGTTCTCAGCAGCGTACACAACGACGGGTTCTGGTGGTAGCTCTGGCGGGATTGGTGGCGGTGGAAGCGCAATTACAACCCGAGTGACGACCACAACGACAGTTAATGTTCGGAATGGCCCTGGAACGGGGTATAGCTTGAACGGCAGACCACTTTATCCGGGTGAAACTGTACGAATCGTGCGCTATTCAAATGGTTGGTATCAGTTGCCCGATGGAGGATGGTTCTCAGCAGCGTATACAACGACGGGTTCTGGCGGCAGTTCTGGCGGGACTGGTGGTGGTGGAACGCCTGTCAGTGGCGGAACACCAATCAATCGAACGGTAAGAGCGACCACTTGGGTAAACGTTCGGAATGGCCCTGGTGTGAACTATAGCTTGAATGGAAGACCGCTGAATGCAGGTGAAACTGTACGAGTCGTTCGTCAGTCGGGAGGTTGGTATCAATTACCCGACGGAGGATGGTTCTCGGCAGCTTATGCTCAGTAGTTCGTTCTAGTGATAGGAGATTCAGGAGCAATTGCTCCTGAATTTTCGCGTTAAAAGCGTAAGGGCGATCGCATACTCTGATGTTCAGAGTCCGTCATACTACTTGCACGATTCAGAAAAGGCATTGGATCGACAGCATAAGTATGATCATCTGCACCTTGGCGAATCTCATAGTGTAGATGCGGCCCAGTCGAGTTTCCATTGTTACCAATGTCAGCAATTCGTTGACCGGGGTTCACAGTTTGACCAGGTTTAACATACGCTTTACTGATATGAGCTAGCAGGTGAATTCGGCCCTGCGGATCGCGGATCTTGATATGCCATCCATAGCCCCATTCATAGCTCGTTTCATCTTGTTCGCGACCGACATAGAACACGACACCACAGACTGGACTATGAATTGGATCACCAATTCTTCCGTCAAAATCTACACCCGTATGTAGCCGAGTTTGACCCAGATTAAACGAATCGGGAACTTGTCCAAAGCCTTGATTAATGGCTGGGATCGGAACGGGATAGACGGGAGCGCAATTTTCAGATTGAGTTGGAGATGGGAGCGGTGCTGTTCGGCTGAGATTAGCTCTGGGCTGTGAAGATGCAGCCAGAATCCGAACGAGATCGCCTCGAACCCAACCCTCGATTCCAGAGCGATTAGATTGCATCCTGTACCAGGTGTAGCCGTCTCTGCCCTGAACTTGGTCAAGGATTTGGATGCCATCCCCTGCGACAGCGAAGCCTGCGAGAGTCGCAGAAGTCGAAGGGCGAGTTCGGACATTGATTTGCGCTGTGCGATCGCTGGCGATGAGTTCGGCAGGTTGGGCCGCGATCGAGGCTCCTTGCCAGTCGAACGTTACGATCAAAACAAGGCTTAACAGAGACAGAATCAAGCTTTTCGCTAAAATTCGCTTGGGGCGATTCAGTTTCATAAGGGATGCATTCTGGGGGTAGGAACGAGGGCGAGCAAAAACACATTTATCTTCACCCCATTCTCGTCATTCAACACCAGATCGGGAAATTTAGTCTAAATCTGTGGGATCACTCATCCGTTGAGGTTGACCAATCTGAAGGCGACTTTTTCTGTCAAGTTCAACATTCTTTAGGTTTTGAAGTCTCCCCCGCTCATACACTATGAGAGAACACATTCAACCTAAAGCCTGTAATGCATCCGCGTGTTATCTGTCTCGGCGAAATTCTCTTCGATCGCATTTCCAACCAGCCAGGACTCCCCCTCGAAGCAGTCACCACTTGGACAGATTATCCGGGTGGTGCTCCTGCCAATGTCGCCTGTGCCTTAACTAAACTTGGCACACCCAGCGCATTCGTTGGAGCCGTTGGAGATGATGACTTAGGGCAATCGCTGACCGAGTTACTCAAGACTCTCAAAGTCGATACGAGCGGTGTGCAAATCTATCCTGCTCCAACTCGGACAGTCCTGGTGTTGCGATCACAAACCAACGATCGTAGTTTCGTCGCGTTCGGCGAGAACCGCGATACGAGCGAATTTGCAGATACACAACTTCAAGGCGATCTCATTCCTGTCGAATTGTTTCAACATGCAGATTATCTGGTGCTTGGAACTTTATTGATGGCTTATCCGCGCAGTCGAGTCGCGATCGAGCGGGCTTTACAACTTGCCGAACAGTTTTTTGTCAAAGTCGTCTTAGACGTCAATTGGCGACCTGTGTTTTGGAAAGACCAGAACATTGCACCTGCACTGATTCATGACTTAATCAAGCGGGCAGATTTTCTCAAAATGGCAGAAGAAGAAGCCGCATGGTTATTTGATACAACTGATCCGGGTGTGATTGCTCATCGCGTCGAATCCCTAGAAGGCGTGCTAGTAACCGCAGGCGAAAAAGGATGTAGCTACTGCCTCAATCAGCGAGAAGGAAAGATTCCAGCTTTCTCGATCGACGTTGAAGACACAACAGGCGCAGGCGATAGCTTCTTAGCCGGATTTGTGCATCAACTCTGCCAGCACCAACTGTCTGAAATTAGCCAAGATGCAGAACATATTGTCAAATATGCCAGTGCTGCGGGTGCGTTAACGACCTTAAAAGCAGGCGCGATCGCCGCTCAACCGACCGGGGCAGAAGTCGATGCTTTCTTATTTTTAGATCAACAGGCGAGCTAAGTGATGGGAATCGAAATTGAGCGAAAATTCTTAGTGATTGGAGAGGAATGGCGCGCGCTTGCACCAGGCACTCTGTATCGACAAGGCTACATTCCAACGCTAGAAAGTACAGTGAGAATTCGGATTATTGACGATCGAGGATTTATCACGATTAAAGGCATGACTCAAGGTATTTCGCGATCGGAGTTTGAGTATGAAATTCCGCTCACGGATGCTGCACAAATGTTAGATACGCTCTGCAAACCGCCACTGATTGAAAAATATCGGCACAAAATTTCACTGAATGGCTTAGTTTGGGAAGTCGATGAGTTCTTAGGGCAGAATCAAGGATTAATCATGGCAGAGGTTGAACTAAAAAGCGCCGATCAGTCGATCGATCTGCCCGAATGGATTGGAGAAGATGTTTCTCACGACCCGCGCTATTACAACTCCAATTTAGCGAAGCATCCGTTTAGTACGTGGTAACGCTCTGCACTAGCAAAACACACTCAATTTCAATTCCTGAGCCAGTTTTTCAACTAGAAAAAGTCCAGCAACAGAATTTCCAATCCGATCGATCGCTGGACTATAGCAAGCGATCACGCCTTGTTTTGGCACGATGGCGAGCAGCGCTCCACTCACGCCCGACTTCATCGGCAAGCCAACCTTTACAGCGAAAATTCCAGACACTTCATACAATCCGCAGGTCAACATCAGGGCTGAAACCGTCTGCTGGTGCAAGTGAGAAATTTCCGGATGCGGTTTTGCCAGCAATAACCCCAGTTGTGCTAAATCTGCGATCGTTCCTGACAAACAGCAAAGCTGATTATACGTATCCAGCGCCAGATCTGAACGATCCAGCAAGTCACTCTGAACAAGTAAATCCGCGATCGCACGATTGGTTTCATTCGGCAGCGATCGTACCGAATTCAGCGCGTTTTGATCCAATTCAATTTGAGTGTGAGCGAGATCGTTCAACCATTTGCAAAATGCGGCACAGCGGTCTGAACCGGAAGCTTTGGGCATCAGACCTGTAAGCGCGATCGCGCCGCTATTGATCATAGGATTGCGAGGACGGCTATGATCCGCTTTCAGTTGCACGATCGAATGAAACGGCAAATCCGAAGGTTGCATCCCCACTTGCTGAAAGACGCGCTCAGCACCGACCTGCTCTAGAAGATAAAGCAGCAAAAACGGCTTAATGACGCTCATCAGCACAAAAGGCTGAGCGACATCACCCGCGGCTAGCGTTTGAGTTTCAGCCAAAACTTGAGCCGCAAGCAGGCGCGAATCAACCTGCGCCAACTGCGGAATATAATCTGGAAGCCGTCCTTGCAGCGTAAACCGTCGTGCTTGGATAACCCAAGCATCGAAATCAGCTTGTGTGAGAACTGCCAGAGTCATGAGGAACCGAAGTTTAGAGAAGAAGCCAACAGGAGTATAGCCTCATTCGTTCTGCTTTCCTTAGACTTGATTAAATTCTTCGGTGCGTTCGCTGTAATCGATCGGTAAAACAACCATCAAGTTTTCATTGGGGCGAGGAATATAGTGCGATGATAGAAACAGTTTGTCGCCTTCTTTGTAAGCCGTCATTTTTTTGGCAGCTTCTAATCCAGCTTCAACGGAGATTTTGACTTCTGAAACATCGCCTCGAACGACGATCGTAATATAAGCGCCGCTAACACGTTCCATTTCAACTAATGTCACTCGTGCGGCTTTGACCATGACATCTGCAACCGCAAGCGCCGGGGGTAAACCCCGCACTTCTACCATTCCGACTGCCTTAGCCATCCTCTAAACTCCCTTCCATATTGCGCGCAATATATAGATTATTACAGTTTGGTCTATGGATGGCGAAACTCGGGTCGTTGCTTCCGCTGTTCATTCTGATTAGAAAATCTAATCTATTTGCGCCGTTTGCGATGCACTAAGCCACCGAGCATAATGGCAATTCCTGAACCGAGCAGAGTAGAAGGTTCTGGAACAGCGGTTGCATCGACTGCAAGCCGAGCAGCACGAGCTGTAGAGTTAGCAAAGGGGATCGCTCTAGGAGTGAGATCGACTCTGGTGATGCGAACAGAAGCACTGGCTGAGGTGGTGTTATCTCCGAAGAAAACGAAATTTGGTAAATTGTACGGCACGCCTTCGGGTGAGTAGTTACGCAGGCTTCCGGTGAGAATGGGAGTTTGAAAATTGCCGTTTGCGAAGAGTCCATAGTAATTGCCTTGCACAGAGAGGTCGTAGCGAACAGCGCGCACTGGACTAAATGAAGTGCCTTCTGCATGAGTAAATCGAGGCGGTTTGGTCGCTCCGTCGTTTTGTGCCCAGATGCGATCGCTCAATTTCGCATCACTTGCCCAGAATCCCAGTTCGATACCGCGCCGATCAGAACTCAAAGCGATAATGCTAAATCCTGCTCGATCAGGATTTTGATGGGCTTCAGACAATAGTTGGAGATTGAAGCCCAATGTATATCCTTTGGTACGATCGAGGGTGCGAAAAATTGAATATCCGCCTTGGAGAGTGTTGGATGCTCTGGTGTTGAAGGTTGTCCCACCATTGCTGACGATTTCAGTGCCGGGAGGTGTCACGCTTGTCCAACCTTGTTTGGCAAATGAGGTATTACGTGAACCATCGTATAGATTTAGAGTCTGTGCTTGTACCTGGGTTGCGGCGAGTGTCAAACTCAAGCCTGCAAGGATTCCGACTGCTGTTCTCATTCTTCTTTCCCTCTAAGTAATGATTCGGGATAGAAGCGCCCTGCCAGTAGCAGAATACACCTAAAAAACAGGGATTTTATAATTCTTGAGAAATTGATGCGATCGCAGTTTAGTTTTCCGCTTGCTTCGCATTGTGCATTCGTATGTTTAGTGCAGAAAGCACTCGTGCTACAAACGTTAAGTCTGTTGATGTTTGAGCTTGAACCAAAGCGATCGCAGTTTCCAAAACTTACTACTTTCCATCGCTTCAATTCGCGTTCTCAAAGCAGCATTCTCCGCTTGCAACTGCATTTCTCGCTGAATCTGCTGTTCCACAAAATTTTGATGTCCGACAATCTGAGGGATCGCTTGACGATTATGCGATCGACCTTTGATCCAAAATGCCTGATCTGGTCCAACTCGCTCTAAAACAGGCTTCTCATGATGTCGGTAACAGAAATCATAAAACGCCTCTCGACACCCTTCCCAATAGCCAAAATCATCCAGAACAATACAGCCACCCGTCACAATGCGAGGATAAAACGTTTCTAAAACCAACGTCACCGAATCGTACCAATCCGCATCACAATGCAGCAACGCGACCTTCTCAGGCAATTCCGCTTGGAAAGTCGTTTCAAACCACCCTTTTCTAATCGTATACGACTGCTCATCCGTACCCACCGTGTGCAAAATCGTTTTGAGATCCTCAATCGTGCCCACACATTCCCCGACCCAAACCTTCGCATCATCCCCATCTTTTGCAGTTGTCGGTGGCATTCCTGCAAAACTGTCGTACAGCCAGAGATGTCGGTCTTCCAGAAACGTTGAAATTACGGCTGCTGAGCCGCCCTTGTAAGTTCCACACTCCACAAAGTCACCGTCGATCTGATTCAAATTCAGGTATTCGCAAAGTGCAGCCAGATTCGTCAGACGATCGGAAGTACACAGGGTATAAGGTTGAACTTGCTGAAGTAACAATGGGTCAAGAGACATAAAGCATTAGAGTTCGATAAGCGTTTCGTCTGGAGTTGAACTAGAGCGGTAAATCTCAAAAGTAGGATTGAGATTCACAATGCCTGCCCAGAGAATCGCATTGGGGTTTTGGAGAATTTTTAGCACAGCAGTATTATGAAGCATCGTCAAGACTCGTTTGAATTGATGTTCACTGAAGCCACCCTCTGCGATGCCGATTGTAATCGTATAATCTCCAGCCAGTAGAGGTAGATGAAACTGAAATCGAGCTTCGATCGAGCTACCTGCTTCGACCGCTCCAATGCTGTGCTTCATGCAGAATGTATTCGACTCAAACACGACTTCTCCTGTACGATTTCGCATTCGGAATCCCACATGCGGATCTTCCATGCGCTCTAGAAAGGTGAGTCCGATCGCCAGCTGAACTTTAGAATCACTAAAGGCGGATTGGATCGCGTGATTGTCCGCATCGAGAAACTGCACATACTTCAATTGCACTGATGTTGACGTGATAGCAGCATCGGTACTCGCTTGAGGCATTTGAATCGCAATGCGCTCCGGAGCTTGATCTTGTTTTTGTAAAAGCTTCGCTTCGTACAGGTCAACGACTTGCCGGGGAGTGGCATCGAGAATGACTCTGCCATGTTCTAGCAAAATCGCGCGATCGCACAACTTGCACACGGCACTCGAATCATGCGAGACAAAGAGTAACGTTACACCTGCTTCTCGTAACTCCCTCAATCGAATAAAGCATTTCTGCTGAAAGTAGACATCTCCTACTGCCAGCGCTTCATCGACAATGAGAATATCCGGATCAGTATTGACAGCCACAGCAAACGCTAACCGGACAAACATACCGCTCGAATAGGTTTTCACGGGCTGATCGATGAAATCTCCAATATCAGCAAACTCAACGATCGTGTCAAATTTCTGCTCAATCTCAGCTTGACTTAGCCCTAAAATCCTACCGTTAAAAAAGACATTCTGCCGTCCTGTAAACTCTGGATTAAAACCACTCCCGAGTTCTAACAATGCAGAAATTCGACCATTAACAGTTAACTGTCCGGAGGTGGGAGTCAAGGTCTGGGTAATCACTTGCAGCAGCGTGCTTTTTCCGGCTCCATTCTGCCCGACAATGCCGATCGTTTCGCCTCTGAAAATTTCTAAATCAATCTCTTGGATTGCCCAAAATGGCACAGCCCGACTTTTCCCAGGCAGCAAGATCTCTTTTAAGCGATCGACCGGACGCGCATACCGCTTAAAACACTTTGAAACACCTTTGAGAGAAATTGCAACCTCAGCCATAGAGTTCATCCTACACAACATCAGCAAACGCTGGACGCAATCGCCGATAAACGAATAGCCCAATGGCAAACGTGAGCATGGAAACGCCCCACAACACGCCCAATTCTTCCCAATGATGCATCCGACCGACCAACACTAAATCACGATACACTTCGACGATCGTGGTCATCGGATTCAACCAGAACACCAAAAATCGCCATCCTTCAGGAATGAGTGAAGATGGATAAACGATCGGAGTCAAGTAAAACCACAAATTCAGAATCACCGTAATCGTTTGCGGAATGTCTCTCAAAAACACCGTCAATCCTGCTACGAGATACCCTAAACCCGCTGTGAGCAGCAATTGAGGAATCCAAATGATCGGAAATAACAGCACCGAAGTGTGAATCAGTTTGGCGGTAAATGCCACAAATGTAATCAGTAAGATAATTCCAAACGAGCTTTCGACCAATGCTGTACAAATGGGCACCAGCGGCAGCAGCCCTAGCGGAAATACGACTTTCTTGATCAAATTCGGCTGACTAATCACCGACGTGGTTGCCCCTGTGAATCCTGCGACAAAGGCTGTCCAAGGAATCAGCCCCGCAAACATCCACAGCCCAAACGTAAAGTCATTCGCAGGCAACCCCCGAAAATTGAGTTTGATTTGCAGAACAATCGAAAATAAGTATGTATATACTAATAGCTGCGCAAGTTGATTTAAGATCGCCCAAAAATTTCCGAGGATTGATCCTTTATATTTTGCTTCTAGATCGCGTTTAACCAAGGTTTTGAGCAGATCAAACTTGATCCAAAAAGATTGAGGAATCGGCAATCGGCGCACTGCTCGATCGCGTTGCCGTGTGCTGAAAGTAACGAATTTACGCGCCACGATTTTCAATGGATTTTTCACACCTCTCACCCTAGTTCAACGCAATTGCGTCTTCGTCAGGATATCAGTTTAGGCGCACATGTTCGATCGCGTGCAAAATTGCCGATCGTTGCTCATCGTCATATTGCCATCGGCGTAAAAAATCTCGATAGGTTCCATCTGACTCGATCGAGGTTTTTAATTCCATGAGCTGACGATCGACGCTTTTCGACATCATGCGGCGAATTAAATAAGTGCTACGCCGCTGTACTCTGGCTGAACCCTCTGCCAATTCTGGCTTTTGATTGCGCGTATGGGTCAAGATCATGGCGGTTGACATGGCTAAATTCTTCGTCAGCAGATCCGCGACTTTCTCTTCAGCAGGAAGCAATCCTAATACAACATGAAAGCCAATTTCATCCATCAATTCCCGATCGTCGCTTAAATAAGTGACAAAAAAACCGCGTGCGCCGTTCTCAGTTTGTACTAACGCAGTTATGATCCTTTCAAGTTCAGGTTCCGAGACGTGACCCTGTTCGACCTCGGCAAGGAGTGATTGGGTTAGCTCGATCGCGCCTTCAAACGAGATCGAGTCGGGAATTGCAAAGCGAGAAGGAATCTCCATATTCACGATCTCTCTAAAGTTGATGGTTCTCAACAATTATGGCGATCATTTCCTCTAAAAAACAGCCCAACGATCGAGATAAAGCTGCTGCGCCCGCTGACAAGGTGAGCGTCATGGCGCAAGCTGTCTCCCAAGCTGTCTCCAATGGCAAGCCTGAGAAGACAACCATTCTTCAAGCTGAGCCGGAGCCTGAAGAACGCAGCAAACAAGAAGAAAAAATCCGTCCCCAATGTCTGACGGAATATATTGGACAGAAAGATCTCAAAGATGTCTTAGATATTGCGATTCGTGCCGCTAAGTCTCGCCAAGAACCGTTAGATCACTTGTTACTCTACGGTCCTCCTGGACTGGGCAAAACCACGATGTCGCTGATTTTGGCACAAGAGATGGGCGTGAAATGTAAGATTGCCAGCGCTCCTGCCCTCGAACGCCCGCGCGACATTATGGGTTTACTAATTAGCCTTCAGCCGGGTGATGTGCTGTTCATCGATGAGATTCACCGTCTTGCCAAAGTCGCTGAAGAATTGCTCTACCCGGCAATGGAAGATTTTCGGGTAGACATTCCCCTCGGCAAAGGGAAAAGTGCAAAAATGCAGTCGATGAGCTTGCCGCCTTTTACGTTAGTAGGAGCCACAACGCGAGTCGGTGCGTTGACTTCGCCGTTGCGCGATCGCTTTGGCTTAATCCAACGCCTGCGATTTTACGAAATCGATGAACTGACTGAAATCGTCTTGCGTACGGCTGCACTGCTGAAAATGAACATTACCCAGTCGGGTGGAGAAGAGATTGCTCGCCGCGCCCGTGGAACCCCTCGGATTGCCAATCGCTTGCTCAAACGAGTCCGCGACTTTGCTGAAGTGAAAGCCTTTCGAGAAATCGATCGAGACATTGCCGCCGAAGCCCTGCAACTGTTCAACGTCGATCCTTGTGGTTTAGATTGGACGGATCGCCGCTTGCTCAGTTTCATGATCGAACGACACAACGGTGGTCCCGTCGGACTTGAAACGCTAGCTGCGTCCACGGGTGAAGACGCTCAAACGATCGAGGAAGTTTACGAACCCTATCTGATGCAAATCGGGTATCTTAGCCGTACCCCACGGGGTCGAGTGGCAACTGCGGCTGCTTGGAAACATTTGGGCTATACCCCACCCGATACTCATCAAATGACACTTTTACCGTAGGAGATGTTCATGATTCGCTGTTTGCTCAAATCTCTGTTGATGGTTGCGATCGCGTTTTTCATCGCTTGGCAACCTGTTCTTGCTGAAGAAGAACCCATGACTGCTGCGACTCTGTTTGAGCAACTTTCGACTCTAAAACAGCAAGCCTTTGAATCGACCAACAAAGGCGACTTTACCAAAGCTGAAGCGTATTGGTCAGAACTGCTAGAGTTGCTGCCAGATAATCCCGCCATTTGGAGCAATCGCGGCAATTCCAAAGTCAGTCAAAACAAGTTAGAAAGTGCGATCGCAGATTTCAACAAAGCGATCGAGCTTGATCCGAATGCCCCGGATCCGTATCTAAATCGGGGAGCCGCAATGGAAGGATTGGGAAAATTTGAAAGCGCGATCGCCGATTACAACAAAGTTCTCGAACTTGATCCCAATGATCCGGCTGCCTATAACAATCGAGGCAGTGCTGAAGCCGCATTAGGACAGTGGGAAGTGGCAGTAAAAGATTTTCAAAAAGCAGCGGATGCTGCTCCAGACTATGCGTTTGCTCGTGCCAACTATGCATTAGCTCAGTACCAACTTGGCAACATTGAAGATGCCATTCGGACAATGCGAAATTTAGTTCGCAAGTATCCAAAATTTGCCGATATGCGGGCAGCGCTCACGGCTGCACTGTGGGTTGAAGGCAAGCAGGGCGAAGCAGAGAGCCAGTGGGTTTCAGCAGTCGGATTAGATAAGCGGTACAAAGACATTGAATGGGTGAAAAACGTGCGCCGCTGGCCGCCAACCATGTCGAGTGCTTTGGAGAAGTTTCTCAGCCTCAAATCTTAGAACAATGGCTCTACTTTGAAACTATAAGCTCAAAAATTCGATGGTTGAGCAGTATTGCGAACTCTGAACTATCCGCAACTCAACTTGAGCATAAGGTTAAGAGTTCACCACGATCAATCTGATGGGGAGAGCGGAGAAAGACCTAAAATCATAGTCCTGCTCCCCGTCGTCCCACCTCTCCACTCTACAAAGTCAGCATCGTCAACTAGCCGTTCTCACCGCAGGCAACCTCAGATATCGGAAGACCATGAATTATTCGGATGCAATATTTAAAGAAATGTAATGAAAGTTGCAAAAAATCCGATCCGTTCATTCTATGGAATTGGGAGCCTTTAGGTTAGACGAGATCTCTAGGTTAGGGAGGAAGCGCGATCGTGCCACCCATGTTGCAGATTCAACTTCTTGGTGGGTTTGACTTATCCTACGGCGACCAGTCGTGGACGAGGGCGATTTCAGAACGGCTTCAGTCTTTGCTGGCTTATCTAGCATTGAATCGGCAAAGGGCACAATCTCGCCAACACTTAGCCTATCTATTTTGGGGAGACTCGAGCGATCCGCAGGCTCGAACTAACCTACGTAAAGAGTTATACAATCTGCGGCAAAACCTACCCAATGTAGAACAGATTGTACGGATCGAGCCAAAAACGCTCTCATGGTCGCCAACTATTCCTTTTGCGCTAGATGTGATGGAGTTTGAGAATGCGGTAGCACAGAACCAACTTGAACGTGCGATCGCGCTCTATCGAGGTCAATTATTGCCTAGTTGCGACGATGACTGGATTTTCCCAGAACGAGATCGATTGCAGCAAGTGTATGTTCGAGCCTTAGAGCAATTGATCGAACAACTCAAAAACCAGCAAGACTATCGTTTAGCTTTAAACTACGCACAACAGCTATCATGGGTCGATCCGCTCAACGAATCGACCTACTGCACCTTGATGCAATTGCATGATTTGAGTGGCGATCGCGCTAATGCACTTCAGGTTTATCACCACTGTATGACGATGCTGCGCGAGGAGTTGGGCGTTGATCCGAGTCCTACCACTCGTAGATTCTATGAACAATTGCTACTAGAAGAAGAATCACCCATCGGCACATCTCCAATTCAGCCAAGGGTACATCTCCCCCTATCGCTGCCGTCACAATCCGCCTTGCCAATGGTCGGACGGGACCACGAGTGGCATTTAATTCAAGAATGGTCAGCGATCGCTGACCATCAAGTTCTACTCCTCACTGGTGAACCTGGGATTGGCAAAACTCGACTTCTAGAAGAACTTCGAGAAACAACCCCTTTTGCGCTCTGGGGACGGGGATTTGCGGCTGAAATGCTACGACCCTACGGCATCTGGATCGATGCATTGCGATCGGTACGGCTCCTCAATCCTGTCCCAGCAGAATTAGGCTTCTTACTGCCCGAAATCGGACAACCGAGCAAAGCCCCACCGGATCGAAGCCATTTGTTTGATGCGGTCGTGCAATTGCTAGCAAACTGGGCAGCACAAACCCCCTTACTGGTGATGCTCGATGATATTCAGTGGATAGATGAAGGCTCATCCGCCTTACTGCACTATGCGAGTCGCTTGTTGACTCATCTCCCGGTTAAATTTGCTTGTACGGCTCGTTCTGGGGAACTCTCCAAAAATGCCGCGATTTCGCAAGTTCTTCGATCACTTCGACGGGAGCAACGTTTAAATACGATTGAACTCCAACCCTTCGATCGGGGTAACACAGCAGCCTTGATTCATGCAGCCAATACCGATCATCCATTTGAGATGTCTCTAGAACTCATCGATCGAGTTTTTCGAGATAGTGGCGGCAATCCTCTCTTTGTGCTGGAGATAGCACGAGCATTGTCTCAGCGGCAATCTCATGCAACGGATTTGGCAGCGTTGATTCGCGATCGCTTAGACCAATTAGAGGACAAAGCGCGTGACCTTTTACCCTGGGCAGCCGCGCTCGGACGAAGTTTCAAGCCTGCAATGGTCGCTCAGGTGGCAGACTATCCGTTGCCGGAGTTATTCAGCGCGATCGCGCAACTAGAGCAACAAAGCATTATCCGTCCCAGTGCGACAGGTGAAAATGAACTAGGCTATGACTTTGCCCATGATGTCGTGCGCCAAGTTGTGTATCAACACATTTCAGAGCCGCGCCGCCAGTTGATGCATTGGCAGATTGCTCACCGGCTCAACCAAATCGCAACGCTAGATCATTCTTTCGCAGGAGATATTACTCATCATGCGGGGCTAGGAGGAGATCATGCACTCGCTGCCTCTCATGCCTTGCTTGCCGCAGAACGCTGCTTAAAATTATTTGCTTATGCGGAAGCAACAGTTCTCGCAGAGCGGGGGGTGCAGTCGTGTCAATGGCTCGATCAGCGCTCTCGTATTCCCTTACAGTTGAAGTTACTCCGAGTCTGGGCGATCGCAGGTGTCAAGCACGATCTCGCTGTGCAGATCGAAACTCAGGTTCATCAACTGATGGCAGAAGCAAATCGATTAGGCTTGAATGACGATGCCGCAATCGGACACGAAACTTTAAACGTTCTATATTACGAGCAGGGCAATTACGTTCAACTGCATCAACATTCCCTGCGATCAACAGAAGTGAGTCGTGCCGCTAGCCCTGCGACAGCCGCTAGAGTGTTAGCGCTGAGTGGCTCCTGCTTGACAGAATTGGGACAGGATATGATTCGGGCAGAAGCACTCCTCCTAGAAGCCCAATCCTTGGCGAATCGGGTCGGACTAGAGCAGTGTGATATCCATAGTGGATTAGGAGGGATTGAACTACACAAGGCGAACTATGATGCAGCGCGAACTTTCTTGCAACAGGCATTGCAACTCGCGCAACGCGATCGTGATCGTTGGCGAGAATGTAACTGTTTAATGGGGTTAATCATGACCGAATTAGAAGCAGGCAATCCAAGCGCTGCTTTGTCTTACTGTTCAACGATGACGCATCTTGTTGCCCAGATTGAAGGCAAAGAGAGTGAAAACGCTATAGCAGCAGCCTTAGCAGCGCTTGCCCATTATCAGCTTCAGCGCCCCGAAGCCAATTTAGAAGCCGCGATCGTCAAACTGCAACAACTGGATATCAAGCGAATGCTAGCTTACATCCTGATTGGAGCAGCAGAAGTAGATTTTGCTCAGGAACGATTTGAATTAGCGGCTCTTCGAGCCGAGGAAGCTTTACAAGCGGCGCAAACGATGAAGCATCCGAGCGAGATTGCGATCGCTGGAGCGCTGCTGATTCAAAGTGTTTTAGTATTAAAGCACGCCGAACGGGCAATAGGAGTATTTGAAACTTTACACCATCGGATTGATCGCCGTTTGCTCAGTGTCCGCGCTCAAACTCAGGTTGATTGCATGACGCAACAACTACAGCCCTTAATGAAAAAACGTAAACTTTCTAGTTGAGGTCGTTATGTCACTCGTGATTGTTGAAACTGTTGCCGAACAACCACTGACCGATGCTTACTTAGAAGAAGCCGTTGAAATTGCGTTGCCCTGTCTACAAGCTCGTGGGATCACCTGGCTTCATTCCCTCCTGTCTCGCGATCGTGCTCAAATGATCTGTCTTTACGATTCTCCCGATGCTGCGACTGTGCGGAACGCCTACGCTCATCTAGGAGTTCAAAAACGGGCAATCTGGTCAGGGGAAATGATTCCAAACCGTTCTCGCCCTCAACCCAACTCGGCGGATCGCTCTGTCATCGAAGCACACTCTCCTGCTTCGAGCGCACCAGACTGGAACAGAATTCACCAACAATTTTCTCAATGCTGCACAGAGTTAGGGGTGAACTGGTTACGCTCCTATTTGTCACTCGATCGTACTTCTGCGGTCTATGAACTAGAGGGATTGGATGCAGAAACGATTCGCGACGTTTCTCGAAAATTGGGCACTTCCTTTGATCGCATCTGGTCGGCTCACCTGCTGATGCCCTAACCCAGAAGGGTTTTAGAGTTGGAACGCTTTGGCAACGGTTTAGGAACGGCGAGATCGCTACCTTTAAGTTCAGATGAATTTTCAAGGAGCGTCCGATGACAACCCAAACTTTTGATACCACCAAAGCAGAAGCCTTTGCAGGAAGAATGTTCGAGATTTTCAACAGTGCCGCTTTGTCGCTGATGATGTCGATCGGACATCGGACTCAATTGTTTGACACAATGGCAGACTTGCCGCCCTCGACCAGTCAGCAAGTTGCTGCGGCTGCTGGGCTGAACGAACGCTATGTGCGCGAATGGCTCGGTGCAATGGTCACAGGTGGATTCGTAACCTACAATCCACTGACTCAAACCTATGTGCTGCCTATAGAGTATGCTGCTTTTTTGACGCGATCTGCCACACCGAACAATCTGGCTCTTGTTGCTCAATACATCCCGGTGCTTGCCTCGGTCGAAGAGCAAGTAATCGAGTGTTTCTATAAAGGTGGCGGTGTTCCCTATTCTGAGTTCCAGCGATTTCACGAGGTGATGGCGGAAGACAGTGGTCAATCGACAGTAACAGCACTATTCGATCAGATCTTACCGCTCGTTCCGGGACTGACTGAAGCACTAGAACAAGGCATTGATGTCCTCGATCTCGGGTGTGGGAGTGGACGGGCACTGAGCACCCTTGCCGCGAACTTCCCTAAGAGTCGCTTTACGGGCTATGACTTTTCGGAGGTGACGATCGCGACTGCAAACCATGAAGCGCGATCGCAAAATCTCAGCAATATTCGATTTCAAGTGCAAGATGCCGCTACTTTGAACGAGCACGATCGCTACGATCTAATCACAACGTTTGATGCAATTCACGACCAAGCACGACCGGACATCGTGCTACGCAATATCTATCAAGCCCTACGAAGCGATGGGGTTTACTTGATGCAAGACATTCATGCTTCCAGCCAGATCGAGGGCAACCTAGAGCATCCAATCGCACCCTGGCTTTATACCATTTCTTGTATGCATTGTATGACGGTTTCTTTGGCTTATGGCGGTATGGGTCTGGGAACGGTGTGGGGCAATGAGCAAGCATTAAAAATGTTAGCTGAAGCGGGATTCAAGCGGGTCGAACTCAAACAAGTGCCCCAAGATTTTCTGAACGATTACTACATCACTTACAAGCAATAGCCCTATGTGCCAACTCTGCGGACTTGCAGCACGGTATGCCCGTGTTCGCCAAGATTCTCTTGTTCAAAATCTTAGTCAATTTTCAACTGTAATTCAAACAAAAGCATCGACTGAGACAAAGCCAAATCAACCAGTCACTAACCTAGGAGAAAACTAGGAGACTCCTGTTTGACCCCACTAGTTTTGCAGGGTGAGACAAATTTAGGTGAATTAGGCATCAACACCCTGCAATCTCGTTATGCCACAACGTCAAGTTCACCTGAGTGTGAGCGCAATGGAACTTGCACTTATTTGTTGCCTTTCAACATATTTGTTGCCTTTCAACACCGCGTCGGGTGGCAACATGTGGAAGTCACCGAACACCGGACGAATGCTGATTTTGCTCGTTGGCTTTAACGCCTAGTTGAGGAATAGTTTCTCATGGCTATCAAGATTCGCTTAGTTCTCGGCAATCTCAATGATCAGAAAGCCACCCTGGACTGGCACTTTACGAGTACTGATGCCAAGCGTCTTTATCCAGAAATTCACCTCTCATCATCAACGGGGCAGACGATTAGGTGCTGAGATTTTTAGGGGGCTTCGCGTATATCAATTTCTGTTTCTGATTTTGTTACGTTGACATTCAGAACCCGGAGTCTTTGCCATTGTAGCTATTATCCGTAGATTGAAATTCATTGCTTATGATTCGTGTCACCCGGTTCTCTGTTCTCCTCACGCTACTGACAGTTACAGGATTGCAGTCTTATCCAGCGATCGAGCTTCCAGCCGTTGCTCAAACTTCTATTTGCACTCCAGATCAAACGTTAGATACGGATGAATATGCGCTGCGCGATCAGGCTCGTGTTGCACTAGACAATGGTGATCTGGCAACAACGGTGCGAACTTTAAGAGAAGCTTTGTTGATCACACCGCGAACGCAATATCCTCATAATACAGTCGAGCAGTGGCTTTTAGAAGACAACAACGGCACTCGAATTGAGCAGTTGCTGAAATTTTCTGACAAAAAACAGACGACGCAAATCTTAGATCAGCTTTATCAAATTACGCAACGGCTGAAACCAAACCATAGCTCAATTAAAACTCGTGCCTTCGCTGCGATCGCAAAATCCTACATTGTTCTCAATCAGTTCCCATCTGCGATCAATGCTCTCAATCAAGCTCGGGATGCTGTGCGTTTTGTTCAGGGGACAACTGAAAAAGCAGATCGGTTACTCGATATTGCCGCAGGATATGCTGCATTGCCTCAACCGCAAATCGCTCAAACCAGTCTCACCCAAGCTGAGAAAGCAATTCAGCAGATTCAGCAATCCGATCGAGCTGTCCGACTCGTTCGACTCGCAACACTCCATGCTGAAGATGAGAATTTTACGAAAGCAAGAGCGATCGCGGCTAAGCTGCCTAAAAATTCAGAATCACACGCGATCGTATTCAGAGCAATTGCTGAGAACTACATCAGAATCAAGCAATTAGGCAATGCAGATCAAGCGATTCAAACCATTACACATCCGATGCAAAAAGCGATCGCGCTTGGAAAAATTGCCGTAGCTTATGAGCGTGCTCAACAACCAGGAATAGCGACAAAACGGTTTGATCAGGCAATGGCGATTGCTGCCACTCCAAACCTAGTGAGTGGTTTCTATACTTCAGAAATGCTGAGAAGAGATCTCGTCGTCAATCTAGTCGAGGTAGGTCGAAGAGATGCAGCAAGACGGCTTGCTATCAATTCTGAGATGCCATCTTTCAAGAAAGAAGCTTACAAGGTCATTCTTTTGGCTGATGTTCGTGCAAATGAGCCAGTCAAAGCGAAGAAACTGCTTTCTCAGCAATTGACTGAGATCCTGAATCAGCAAGATAGCAGTTGGCACAGATTTGAACTTGTTAATCTGATAAACACTGCGACTGAAGCGGAGCAGTTTGATTGGTTTATCCAAGAATGGAATCGCATTTCAAAGGTTGATTTTGGTCTGACGGATCAAGATGTCGAGAGAATCACGACATCTCATGCTCAGAAAGGTCGGCATCTGCAAGCTTTGCAGTGGACGGAAAAGTTGCCGATCGCGAATCGCCCAGTGTTGCAGGTTCGATTGAAATCTACGATCGCGCTAGCTGCTCATCAATCTGGACAAACAGCTTGGGCAAAGAACTTGCTTCAGACCACTGAGCAGCAAATTAGCGCATTGATAAAAGCATCCCGTGATCGACTTCAGCGTGAGGGCGGCGACACGAACGAGCCAGATGACATTGAATACATTGGTGTCGGAGTACTTGCCCTTTCTTACGCTCAGATAGGAGATACTGTAACGACTCAGAGATTGCTCGATCGCGTTGTTAAGAGCAAGATGAATCAGAATGATATGCAGCTAGGTGGACGAATAGACAATCCGTTTGAACTGTTTCGAGAAGCCAATCAGATAGATGGAGCCTTTCAGCTTGCAAACGGTTCTGTGTTGCCTGAAAAGCGCTTTCAACGCCTACAGACAGTTGCAGGAATGGCATTAGCGCAAAATCGATTTGATATGGCAACTTCCATTGTGCCTCGATTAAATTCAGCCAGTGGTCAAACTCAATTACTGCTGGCGATCGCTCAACGCTACACCCAACTCAAACAGACCGATAAAGCGCTTCCTTTCCTCGCTCAAGCCTTCAAAGTTGCTCAAACGATTCCAGGAGAAGAATCTCAGTTTGATCGATTGGGTGCAGAGGGGGGAACGGTGATCGAGATGGAGAATGATCGCGGAAGTTTGATTGAAGCGATCGCGGTTCAGTACGCTCGATTGAAGCAACCCGCTCAGGCTTTGAAAGTTGCGAATACTTTGAAAGAGAAGAAGACTCGCGATCAAGCACTCGAAAAGGTGAGATGTGCACTTTCAAGCTAGTCGAGAAAATTTCCCTGGGGTTTCAGTTCGTTGCGGTTTAGCCTAGGAATTCTATCCACGGGCTAAACCCACTTTGCTGAGGGAGACTATTCTGATTCAAAGTTACGCGATCGCGGTTTGCATTTGCTCACGATCGCAAAATCCTATACCGATTCAACGTAATCTCCTCGACCAATGCACAAACTTTTCCCGGTCACACTTCTCAGTCTGCAACTCGTTGGTCTGCCTTCGATGAGTCTGGCGCAGGTTAAGCCAGCCTGCATCAGTCCCTATGGTGGAGACGATCGCGCGATTCCGTTAAGTGATCCTGAATTGGCGAAAAGTCAGCAAGGAAAAGAAATGGCAGAAATTGCGATCGCATTTCTCAAAGCAGGTCAACCAGAACGCGCCGCTCAGGTCAACGAGCAGATGCGATCGCGCTTCAAGCTCGCCCCTAAAGATCTCTCAACCTTAGTCATGATTCAGTCTCTTATCGCTGGAGATCAAGCTGCTGCAACCGCACATGTGCCTAAGCTCAACCTGACTGGATTTGGAGATATTGATGCGATCTTTCTCGCGGCGCGGACTCTACCTGTTCAAGATCAAGCCGATTGGATACTGAACGTGGTCGATCAACTCCCGATCAAAAACGGCAAATTGCTGTGGTGGATTGTACTAGCGGAGTTATATCCCAATCAACCTATCACTCTAAAAATTGCAGCAAAGATTCGCTCTGTGCTGACCCAAGACGATCAACTTTCCGAATGGGTGAATTTAGCAGTCGTCTATCGTCAAGCAGGAGATTTTCAGGCAGCCCGATCTCTACTCGAATCCCTAGCAGATCAAGCGCGATCGGAACCTCGCAACCTATCCAATCAGCTCAGGATGATTCAAGAATTTGCTCGCATCGGACAGCGCGATCGCGCACGGGCTGAACTCATGAAACTCAACATCAAAACAGAATCAAACAGCCTTTCTGTGAACCCTGACTTGACCCATCACTTGAGCCTTGCTTATGCTGCCATTGGAGATTTAACCACAGTTGCAGACTTGATTCAAAAGCTCCCAGTTCAAGCTGATCCGGATTCCTTTAGCTTCCATCGTCAAGATTCAACCCGATCCGCGATCGCGCGACAATTTGCAGAACAAAAAAATGTTCAACAAAGCCAACGATTTCTACTCTCGCTCAAAGATGCGAAGCTACAACAAGAGACGGCTCAACGGATCATCCAGCGTTTCCTTCAAACAGAACAATGGGCATCCGCAGCGGCAATTTCATCATTAGCAGAACCGAAATTACAAGCGATGGTTGCCTACAAAGCAGCACTGGCAAATCAATCCGCACTCAGCGATCGTGTGATCTCAACCATGCGCGGCAACAACGGAGATCTGATTCGCCTACTTCAGACTACATCCGCACTCAATCAGGTCGGATACCAAACGAAAGCACGCACCTTACTGCAAGAAGCCTTATCTTTAGCAACTCAGCAAAACATTCAGCCCCTTTTGCCGACGATTGCAGTTCAGTTTGCAGAAGCGGGCGATTTTGAGCAGGCAAATCAACTGCTCGATCGACAATTGCAAAGCTTTGAGCAACGATCGCAAAAACCAAAATTTCCAACGTTTGAACCTTTGTTGCCCATCTCACCCACTCCTCCTGACGAATCCGCTTTATGGCGATTTTTTGAGTATGTCCGGCTAAGTGCCTCATCCTTCCAACCCGAAAAACCTACTCCAACCGTTACAGCAATTCCAGTTCAGCCCTCGATCGCAGGAACAGCAGCTATCAACCTCGGCAGTTTTGCAACCTTCTATAGTCGCGCCCGTAATTTTACAAAAGCGGATCAACTGATCCAAAAGATTCCCGACCAGTACTGCACCTTCAAAGCATCCATCATTCAATTTGCTGTGTTAGAAGCCATTGCAGCAAATCAGCCAGAGGTAGCACAGTCCCTTTTAACGAAACTTTCTCGGTCTGCTCAGCATCAAGATTTTGTTCGGGCAAATTTAATTGCGATCGCGAATCTCTATCTCACGCAAAAGCAATCTGCAAAAGCAATCCCTCTTTTAGAACAATCCTTGAATCTGCTCCAAACATAGCAGACTCTGAACGTGCGAAATGGAGAGAGGATAGAGATGGGGAGAACCCAAACTTAGATTACTCCCTATCTCCCTATCAGCTTAATTTTCGTGAACTATGAGTAGTCCTAAAGATTCCACCTCCAGTTAATCACTTCAGGTTGATCAATCCCATGTTCATACGCATACTGGCGACATTGAATTTGCATGTTTTTGAACTTTTCTTTCGCATGAGCGCCCGTTGTTCTAAGTCTGGGAACGCGATCGATAACATCCATTGCGAGACTAAAGCGATCGATATTATTGTTAATCGCCAGTTCTAAAGGCGTGTTGATATTGCCTTTCTCTTTGTAGCCTCGGACATGCAGATTTGCGTGATTCGTCCGACGGTAAGCCAGACGGTGAATCAACCAAGGATAGCCGTGGAAATTGAAAATGATCGGTTTATCAGTTGTGAACAGACTGTCAAAGTCTCGATCGCTTAATCCATGCGGATGCTCTGTATCCGGTTGTAGTTTAAACAGATCAACGACGTTCACAAATCGGATCTTCACATCCGCAAATTCTTGCCGCAGTAACGCTGTCGCAGCTAATGCTTCCTGAGTGGGAATATCTCCCGCTGTTGCCATCACAACATCGGGTTCTGTTCCCTGGTCATTACTCGCCCAATCCCAGATGCCAAGTCCCTTTGTACAATGTTTAATCGCTGTATCCATATCCATATACTGGAAGTGGAGTTGCTTGTCAGAAACAATCACATTAATGTAGTTAGTACTTCTCAAACAATGATCGGCTACAGAAAGCAACGAATTGACATCGGGCGGTAAGTAAATCCGAGTCACAGAAGGACTCTTGTTAACAACGAGATCTAGAAAGCCTGGATCTTGGTGAGTAAAGCCGTTATGGTCTTGCCGCCACACTGTAGACGTAATTAAAAGATTTAATGATGCAATGTCTTCGCGCCAAGAGAGATGATTGCAAATTTCTAACCATTTCGCATGTTGGTTAAACATCGAATCGATCACATGCACAAATGCTTCATACGTTGAGAAGAATCCATGTCGTCCCGTGAGGAGATAGCCTTCGAGCCAGCCTTCTAAGGTATGCTCGCTCAACATTTCCATCACGCGCCCGTCTGGAGAGAGTTCGCCGCCGTCTTCGTCTTCAGGCAAATAATCTGCAATCCAGAATTTCTTACTGACTTCGTAAATTGCATTCAGCTTGTTAGAAGTCGTTTCATCCGGCCCGAAGACTCGGAAGTTGTTCGGGTTCATCTTCATGATGTCCCGCAGAAATTTGCCTAACGGCACAGTATTTCCAACTTCGAGCTGTCCTGGTTTGGGCACGTCAATCGCATAGTCGCGGAAGTTTGGCATTTTTAAAGCCCGACGCAGAATCCCACCATTAGCATGAGGATTCGCACTCATGCGATGCGTCCCAGTCGGAGCCATATCCTTAAGTTCAGCGAGTAGCTTGCCATTTTGATCAAAGAGTTCCTCTGGTTTGTAGCTTCTCATCCAAGCTTCTAGCTGTTGAAGATGCTCCGGATTGTGCTGCATTTCAGATAAGGGAACTTGGTGCGATCGCCAAAATCCTTCGACTTTATGCCCATCGACTGTCTGAGGTCCTGTCCAGCCTTTGGGAGTCCGAAAAATAATCATCGGAAAGCGAGGGCGTTGAGCGACATCGCTGCTGCGAGCTTGTTGCTGAATGGCTTTAATTTCGTTCACACAATGCTCTAAGGTCGCAGCCATTGCCTGATGCATGGTTTCGGGATCACTTCCCTCCACAAAGTAAGGCTTATAGCCGTAGCCACTGAACAAATCTTCGAGTTCTTCGTGACTGACACGCGACAGAATTGTGGGATTGTTAATCTTGTAGCCATTCAAGTGCAGAATTGGCAAGACCGCACCATCGCGTGCCGGATTGATAAACTTGTTCGAGTGCCAAGCAGTCGCGAGCGGGCCTGTTTCCGATTCACCATCGCCGACGACAACTACACTGATCAAGTCTGGATTGTCAAAGACAGTTCCATAGGCGTGAGAGACACTGTACCCTAGCTCACCCCCCTCGTGAATTGATCCAGGGGTTTCAGGCGTACAATGGCTGCCGATGCCGCCCGGAAAAGAGAACTGTTTGAAGAAGCGCAGCAGTCCTTCGGTATCTTCGCTTTTATCTGAGAAGACCTCCGAATAGGTTCCTTCTAGATAGATGGGAGCTAGCACACCGGGCGCACCATGCCCAGGACCTGCCAAGAAAATCATATCGAGATCAAACTTCTTGATCAGGCGATTGCAATGGGTATAGATGAAGCTTAGACCTGGACTCGATCCCCAGTGACCGAGCAGACGGTTTTTGATATGTTCAGGCTTGAGGGGTTCTTGCAGAAGCGGATTGTCACGCAAGTAAATCATGCCGACTGCAAGATAGTTGCAGGCTTGCCAAAACGCATGAATTTTGCGAGCTTCTTCGGTGCTGAGCGGCGATCCTTGAACGGTCGATCGTGCTTCACCATACGGACTAATCGACCGTTCTGCTGCGGGAGTGGTTACCATCGCTTTCTACTCCTTAAATTACTCTGTGAGAGACATCTGACCTTGGAAGCCAGTAATAATGCGATCGCCATTTTTGAGGACGTGAATTTCAATTTGATCGCTCGCCCAAGTTAAGCGATCATGCAATTCCGGATTAAAGACATGCACTCTCTGATTGCTTGAAGACACAAGAGAGTCAGGACTATGAATCGCTAATGATTCAACATAAGCACCATCAATCAGTAAATCGAGTTCTGCAAGCAGATCTTGAGCGCCTGCTGGAGCAAACTCGGATCGCAATTGCTCTAGGGTGAATCCAGTAAACGACATCACGTTCAGTCCAGCCGCTTTTACCTGGCGCGCAAGGCTTGCGAGCGCAGGAGCTTGCCAGAACGGTTCTCCACCGGAAAAAGTCACACCTTGATTGCGATCGTTGCTCAAAATCTTCTCGACTAGACTCTCAATCGTGACCAGTTGATTGGCTTCAAACGACCAAGAAGCTGGATTAAAGCATCCTGGACATTCACGTAAGCATCCTTGCACCCAAATCACCGCTCGGCATCCAGGCCCGTTTACGGCTGACTCATCGACATAGCCCATAATGTTGAGATATCCAGGGGGAATCTCGAGCAGTTCTTGATAAGCATCAGGTTTGGTGTGCATAGTCTTTCACCTCAATGGATTAAAGCGGGATAACGAACTGGAACATCAAGCTGTGCTTGAATGCGATCGCGAAACTGCTTCAGCACTTCTTCGCTCACGGGTTTAAGCGATCGCACTGGATAAGACTGAAGCAGTTCATGGTTGCCCCGCGCATCTAATTGATGTTCTAGCGGTTTAGGGCGCGTGGACGTATTGAGTTGAATTTCTTGGGGGCATAGTTCTTGTAGGTGGGTAATGTAGTTGAGTTGGTCTTGATCGCGCCAGGGAGAAAGCAACATCGTTTGAATTGCTAACTGTCCTTGGTAGCGTTGTCGAAATTGCTTCAAACCTGACCAAATTTTGTCGAGAGTCAAATTTTGAACGGGGCGGTTAATGCCTTGAAATTGTTGATCAGAGACGGCATCAATTTTGACGGCAACGAAATCAGCGATCGCTAATTCCGCACGCACTGAGGAATCCCCCAGTAGGCTGCCATTGGTCAGCACTCCGACCGATTTACCAGTGAGAATCTGAGCCATCGTAATGATTTCGCCCAGATTTTGAGCTAGCGTCGGTTCCCCACTTCCGCTCAACGTGATGACATCAATATCCCAAGGCTGAAAGCCAAGAAGATCCTGCCGAATTCGCTCTGTCGGGACAAAGATTTTGCGAGTCGCGTTTTGCTGCTCGATTTCTCCCAGTTGACAGTAAACACAGTTAAATGAGCAAGTTGAAACTGAACCAATCGGATCGATGCCGAGCGATCGACCGAAACGCCAAGATTTTACAGGCCCATACACTGAAGCGAATTGCGTGGTTTGCATGGAATTTCTCCTTACTCGTCGATCGCGAATGAAATCTCTGCTTTCATCACGCCTTCTTCTGCATCCCGTCTGAGCTGAAATCCCAGTTTCTCACAGACGCGCTGCATCGCTCTGTTTTCGCAAAGAATCTCAGCACGAATGCGCTCAAGATGCTCATGCCGTCCGACCTTCAGCAAGCAGTTGAGCAACATAGTTCCAAGCCCTTGACGCTGATAGCGATCGTTGACCATCATTCCAAACTCTGCATCATTCGTCGCATGTAGTTTACTCAGCCTTGCAATTGCTAAAATCTCAGATGCTCCGGTTTGAGCATCTTTCCTTTCAGCGACTAGAGCAAGTTCGCGATCGTAGTCAATAAAACACAGTCGAGTCAGACGTTCGTGAGCAATCCGCTGTTTTAGCCCAATCATATGGAAGTAGCGAAAATACACGCTTTCCTCTGACAAAGTTTGATGAAATTGAATCAGCAAAGGCTCATCTTCAGGACGAATCGGGCGAATCGTCACCTCTTTTTGATCAGATAGCTTGTACTTCCAAGTAAACTGACTAGGATAAGGACGAACTGCTAATTTCGGGAGTTCAGCTTCAGTCACATCCGGATCATGTAGAACAATCCTTGCATCTAAAGCCAAGAGCTTATCAGCCGAAGCAAGCAAAGGATTAATTTCAATCTCTTTAATCCATCGCTGCTCAACGACTAACTGACTAAACCGAACTAAGAGTTGCTCTAGGGCGGCGAGATCGACCGCTTTACGTCCTCGTACTCCCTGCAATGCTCGATAGATATGCGTTTGCTCCATCATTCGCCGGGCGAGCGTTGTGTTCAAGGGGGGAAGCGCGATCGCGCGATCGCGATACACTTCAACGAGTTGCCCTCCAGAGCCGAATAGCATCACAGACCCAAACTGGGGATCAAGGCTGCTGCCAATGATTAATTCGTACCCCTCTCTTTGAATCATCGGTTGTACGGTGACTCCAAGAAAAGCTTGTGAGTCCTGGGTGCGTTGTAAAACGGTTGCCGCGATCGCTTGATAAGCCTCACGAACTGCCTCTGCATTCAGCAAGTTTAATTGCACACCTCCGACATCGGTTTTGTGGGTAATCGTTTCTGAATACAGTTTAAGCACGACTGGATAGCCTAGCTTGTCAGCCACTTGAACTGCTGCTTCCGCACTCCGAGCCACCTGGGTTTCAACAGTTGGAATGCCATAAGCCGCAAGAAATTGCTTGGATTCAAACTCTGTGAGTAGGGTTCTTCGTGCGGTTCTCGCGTTTTGAATGATCTGTTCAATTTCGAGCCGATTTACTGTCTCAGCTTCGGCTAAAGTTGGCGTTTCGTAGATGCCGCGCAGATTGTAGCTATATCGCCACATATAGTTAAACAATCGCGCCGCAGTATCCGGGTAAGCAAAGGTTGGAATCTTGGCTTGATTGAGCAACTCTGCTCCGGCTGCAATTTCTGAATTTCCCATCCAACTGGTAAGAATGGGTTTACCCAGTTGAGAGTAAGACTGCAATTGCTGAGCCGTTCGAGTTGGGTCGGTCATTGCTTGCGGCGTGAGAATGACAAGCAATCCATCACTATTGGGATCTTGAGCAGCAATCTCTAATGCTTTGGCATAACGTTCAGGTTCCGCATCTCCAAGAATATCGATGGGATTGTGATGACTCCAATGTGCAGGAAGATGCTGATTGAGTGCCTCAATCGTTTCGGGTGATAGCTCGGCTAAAGTTCCACCATTTGTCACTAAAGCATCGGTTGCGAGAACACCGGGACCACCTGCATTGGTAATGATTGTCAATCGTGAGCCTTTTGGACGAGGCTGTTTTGCTAGCACTTCTGCCATATCAAACAAGTCAGAAATGCTATCGACTCTCAGAACACCACAGCGCCGCAGTGCAGCATTAAACACATCATCGCTACCCGCCATTGCTCCGGTATGAGACGTGGCAGCTTTAGCCGCTGCTTCAGTTCGTCCGGCTTTAATCACAATAATCGGTTTAGTCAGTGCAACTTCTCGTGCGGCAGAAAGAAACGATCGTGGATCACCGATCGATTCCATATAGATCACGATGCTCTCAGTGTGGGGATCATCACCGAGATAGTAAATCAAATCGCCCCAATCGACATCGAGCATTGAGCCGATCGAGATAAACGAGCTAAAGCCCACATTTTCATGAAAGCTCCAATCCAAAATCGCACTACACAAAGCCCCACTCTGGCTGATAAAGCCGACTTTTCCAGGTTTCGCGATCGAATTTGCAAAGGTTGCATTCAAACCCAGATGAGGATTCATGACACCGAGACAGTTTGGACCAATCAATCTCAACTGACCTCGTTTCAGATGGGCGCGAATTTGTTGTTCTAGCTCGACACCCGCTGAGCCAACTTCACGAAAACCAGCCGAAAGGATAATCACACCCTTGACATTTGCATCAACACATTCGCCCACGAGATCAGGAACCGTCGGAGCAGGCGTTGCAATAATTGCGAGATCAACTGCTTCGGGAACGTCCGCGATCGTGGGATACGCTTTGATTCCCAAAACACTCGGTCGTTGCGGATTTACTGGAAAAATTGTGCCTCCAAATGGATGGCTCATCAAGTTCCAGAGTACCGTTCTTCCTACACTGCCATCTCGCTCAGTTGCACCAATGACGGCAATCGTTTTCGGTGAGAAGATTGCATCCAGCGGATGATATCCAGAGCGCCAAATGTCATGAACGCGATCGCTCTGACAATTTGCGAAAGAAACAATAGTCATGCAATCCCCCTTACGGTGCTACTAGAGCTTGGTTTTCAGCCTGTCCTAGCGTAGTTGCATTGCCTTCATAGGCTTGAATGTACAAAGCTTTGAGGTCTTCAATCAGTGGATAGCGCGGGTTTGCACCTGTACATTGATCATCAAACGCTTGCTCTGCCATCCATTCCACTTGTGCATAGAAAGCTCGATCGTCTTCGGACAGAGCTGCTTTAATCGTTTTTGGAATGTCAAGCTGCTCTTTGAGATCTTCGATCGCGGCAATCAATTTCTCAATCTTTTCTTCATCCGTTGCACCCGTAATGCCCACATACTCAGCAATCACCGCATAGCGCCATTTCACATTCGGATATTTGTACTGTGGAAAAATTGCTTGCTTGAACGGAACATCGGTGGCATTGTACCGAATCACATGAGAAATGAGTAAGGCATTCGCAAGCCCATGCGGGACATGGAAAGTCGAACCGAGTTTATGTGCCATTGAATGACAAATGCCTAAGAATGCATTCGCAAATGCCATCCCTGCCATCGTTGACGCATAATGCACTTTCTCGCGAGCTTTGGGATTGTTTGCGCCTTCTTTGTAAGCCGCAGGTAAATACTTCAGAAGTAAGCGAATTGCTTCTAAAGCTAGCCCATTCGTGAACTCGGATGCAAAGACTGACACATAAGCTTCGAGGGCATGGGTCAAGGCATCGATACCGCCGTACGCAGTCAGGCGTTTTGGCATCTGCATCACGAGATCAGGATCGACGATCGCCATATTCGGCGTGAGCGCATAATCGGCAAGCGGATACTTAATCCCAGTGTGCTGGTCTGTAACAACAGCAAACGGTGTGACTTCCGAACCCGTTCCTGACGTAGTTGGAATGCAAACCATGCTCGCTTTTTGCCCTAAAGGTTGGACTTCATAGACACGCTTGCGAATATCCATGAAGCGAGTTGCTAAGCCTTCAAACTCGGTATCCGGTTGCTCATACATCAGCCACATGACTTTTGCAGCATCCATCGGCGAACCTCCACCAATGGCAATAATCACATCGGGCTGAAAGAGGTTGATTTGAGCTAAACCTTTCTCGATCGTTTCTAAAGATGGATCAGGTTCGACATCATAGAAAGTTTGATGCGTAATGCCAATTCCTTCTAGAACCTGCGTCACTTTTTCCGAAACGCCCAGTTCAAATAGCGGCTTATCCGTAATCACAAAAGCTCGATGTTTTCCAGTTAGTTCCTTGAGAGCTACAGGTAAGCACCCATCCCGGAAGTAAACTTTCGGGGGAACGCGGAACCACAGCATATTTTCACGCCGCTGCGATACGGTTTTAATGTTCAGCAAGTGATGAGCCGCAACGTTTTCAGACACAGTATTGCCGCCCCAACTGCCGCATCCCAATGTCAGCGATGGATCAAGCCGGAAATTGTATAAATCTCCGATCGCACCTTGAGACGCAGGCGTATTGATCAACACCCGCGAGGTTCGCAACACATTCTCAAAGTGTCGAATATGCTCGGTGTTTGCGGGCTGAGTATAGAGAACTGAAGTATGTCCTAATCCGCCAAACTCGACAATCTTCTCGGCTTTCAGCACCGCATCTTCAAAATCACTGGCTCGATACACTGCCAGAATCGGCGAAAGTTTTTCATAAGACAGCGGTTCTTGAGTGCCGATTTCTTCCACTTCTGCCATGAGCACTTTCGGAATGCCTGCTTCAAATTGCAGATCTGCGAGTTCAGCAAGTCGAGCAACAGACTGCCCAACGATTTTAGGATTTAAGTGACCATTTTCGAGGACGCAGTCTCGGAGGCGATCGCGTTCTGCTGCATCGAGGAAATATGCACCTCGATCGATAAATTCCTGCTTCACGGCTTCATACACGGCATCGACAATCACAACCGATTGTTCGCTCGCGCAAATCATGCCGTTGTCAAACGTCTTACTGAGTAAAATCGATGAGACTGCCATTTTAATGTTTGCCGTTTCATCAATGATGGCTGGCGTGTTTCCAGCACCGACTCCTAACGATGGATGACCGGATGAATAAGCGGCTTTGACCATTCCAGGGCCGCCAGTTGCGATGATCAATTTAATATCTGGGTGCTGCATTAAAGCCTGCGATCGCTCAATCGTCGGCTCTTCGATCCAACCGATCAAGCCTTCAGGTGCGCCTGCTGCGATCGCAGCATCAAGCACAATTTTGGCAGCCGCCGCAGTACATTGTTTCGCTCTGGGATGAGGGGAAAAAATAATGGCGTTGCGGGTTTTGAGTGCCAGCAACGCCTTGAAAATCGTCGTCGAAGTTGGATTCGTGACGGGCACAATTCCAGCGAGGATGCCAATCGGTTCGGCAATTCTTTGATAGCCGAAGGCAGGGTCATCTTCTAGAATGCCGCAGGTCTGCTCGTGCTTGTACTTGTTATAGATAAATTCCGATGCAAAGTGATTCTTGATCACTTTGTCTTCGACAATTCCCATGCCTGTTTCTGCAACGGCACGCTTCGCTAACGGAATTCTCGCTTCGTTTGCAGCTTGCGCTGCTTTTTTGAAAATCAGATCAACCTGCTCTTGTGTGTAGGTTGCATAGACAGCTTGAGCCGCTTTGACTTGCTGAATCAGAGTTTCGAGATCTTGTGGTTTTTCGGCGACAATGTTCATAAATTCCGTCCCGATGAGAGTAGCGATTATTTTAGGTTGAGCAAGTTACATAGCATTGAGATTGCGACTTTTGAAAATGTCGATCGCGGCTTGAACTTGCTCTGAAGTTGGGTTTGGGGTGTCTTTTAGCTGATAGTCATAGCCTAATTGCTCCCATTTGTACTCGCCCATTTTATGAAACGGTAAAACATCAACTCTTTCGATATTGGTGAGCGTTGCTAGAAAATCTGCTAGCCCAGCAATATTCTGGGGATCATCTGTTAAACCAGGTACAAGCACAAATCGAATCCAAACCGGTTTGTGAATCTGATTCAGATACCGAGCAAGAGTTAAAGTTGGTTCGATATTAACACCCGTTACTTTGTGGTAAGTGCTTGCATCGAATGATTTAATATCTAGTAACACAAGGTCGGTATACTCGAGCACAGGCTTTGCAACATTCAACTCACAAAATCCAGATGTATCAAGCGCTGTATGGATCTTGAGTTCGTGACATCGTTTAAAGATCTCTCGAACAAATTGGGGCTGAAAAAGCGGTTCCCCTCCGCAGGCGTTGACTCCACCGCCAGAAGCCTGCATGTAGGGAATATATTTTTGGATCTCCTCGATCAGTTCATCGACCGTTACTAGCTTTCCATCTTCGAGATGGCGACAGTCGGGATTGCAACAGTATAGACAGCGAAGAGGACACCCAGAGGTAAAGATAATAAAGCGGATGCCGGGACCATCGGCTGTGCCACAGGTTTCGATTGAGTGGATGTAGCCTGCTGTTTTTGAAAGCGTATTCGTCATAGGTGCTACTTTCTCGGATCAAATAAATGGTTCTGGTGGCACAGTTTTACGAATCCCTTGGGACATCTGCGACACGGCTGGATTATCCCATTCTAAAAGCGATCGTGGAATGTTCGCTCTAACACATCTAACTGCTGTTCTCGCGTCAGTTTGATGAAGTTCACGGCATAGCCTGACACGCGAATCGTGAGTTGAGGATACAGTTCTGGATGATCCATTGCGTCTAGCAGCATTTCACGATCGAGCACATTCACATTGATGTGATGTCCGCCTTGATGGAAATAGCCATCTAACATTCCAGTCAGGTTATTGACGCGATCCCCAACAGTTCTGCCGAGAGCCGTAGGCACAATCGAGAATGTGTTAGAAATTCCGTCTTGTGACTCTGAATAAGGCAGTTTGGCGACAGAAGCCAAAGAAGCGATCGCTCCTTTACTATCTCGTCCGTGCATCGGATTGGCTCCGGGTGCAAACGGCGCGCCTGCTTTTCGACCATCGGGTGTGTTTCCGGTTTTCTTGCCGTAAACGACATTCGACGTAATCGTTAACACCGATTGGGTCGGAACAGCATCCCGGTAAGTTTTATGTTTCCGAAGTTCGCTCATAAATTCTGTTACCAGACTGACAGCAATCTGATCGACTCGATCGTCATTGTTGCCATACTTCGGAAAATCACCTTCAATTTCATAATCAACGGCAAGTCCGGCATCGTTGCGTAGAACTTTGACTTTTGCATATTTGATGGCAGAAAGCGCATCGGTCGCAACAGAGAGTCCGGCAATTCCGCATGCCATTGTGCGGAGAATGTCTCTGTCATGTAATGCCATTTCTAGGCGTTCATAACAGTACTTGTCGTGCATGTAGTGAATCACATTCAAAGTATTGATGTAAGCTTTGGCTAACCAAGCCATCATTGCCTTGAATTTACTCAGCACTTCTTCATACTCTAGGAAGTCCGACGTGATTGGTTCAGCAGCAGGAGCAATTTGCTCACCCGATTTTTCATCTTTTCCGCCATTGATCGCATAGAGCAAACATTTAGCAAGATTGACTCTAGCTCCGAAAAACTGCATTTGCTTGCCGACGCGCATTGCCGAGACACAACACGCGATCGCATAATCGTCTCCCCAATACGGGCGCATCACATCATCGTTCTCGTACTGAATCGCGCTTGTTGCGATCGAGGTTTTAGTACAAAATTCCTTAAACGCTCTCGGCAATTGTTCTGACCAGAGCACCGTGAGATTCGGTTCGGGTGCAGCACCTAAATTCTCAAGGGTGTGTAAAAATCGGAAGCTGGTCTTAGTAACCAAGGGACGACCATCTTCGCCCATGCCGCCGATACTTTCAGTCACCCAAGTGGGATCGCCTGAAAATAGGTCGTTATAGTCTGGAGTCCGCAGGAAGCGCACCATGCGCAGCTTCATGACAAAGTGATCGATCAGTTCTTGCAGCTCTGATTCCGTGACCCGTCCTTGAGCCAGATCCCGTTCGCAATAAATGTCCAGGAAGGTCGAAATTCGCCCGATCGACATCGCTGCTCCATTTTGCTCTTTCACGGCTGCCAAATAGCCAAAATAAAGCCACTGAATCGCCTCTTGAGCAGTTTGTGCAGGTTGGCTAATGTCGAAGCCGTAAGCGGCTGCCATTTCTTTGAGTTCAAACAGAGCGCGGATTTGCTCGGAAAGTTCTTCACGGGTGCGGATCACCGTTTCATCAATCGAATCAACTTCGAGCGATTTGAGTTGAGCTTTTTTATCGTCAATTAAGCGATCGACTCCATATAAAGCAACTCGCCGATAGTCTCCAATGATGCGACCTCGACCATAGGCATCCGGCAAGCCTGTAATGATGCCAGAATGCCGCGCTAAGCGCATTTCTTGAGTGTAAGCGTCAAACACGCCATCATTATGAGTCTTACGGAAATGAAAGATCGCTTCGGTGTTGGGATCAAGCTCGTAGCCATAAGCTTTGAGCGCAGCTTTCACAACTCGAATTCCACCAAAGGGCATGATCGCCCGTTTTAGAGGGTGATCTGTTTGTAAACCGACGATCTTTTCTAAATCGCGATCGACATATCCGGGAACATGAGATGTAATCGACGAAACCGTTGCTGTATCTACGTCTAAAATGCCTTTCTCACGCTCTAGCTTCATCAAATCTCTGACTTGATTCCAAAGCTTTTGTGTTGTTTCAGTTACACCTGCTAGAAACGAATCATCTCCGGTGTAAGGTGTGTAATTGGTTTGGATGAAATTGCGAACATCAATTTCTTGCATCCAATTGCCTGATTGAAAATCTTGCCATTGTTTCACCATATCTATCTCACCTCTGGTGAAGGATTTTGGAAAAGAAGGAATGCTCTGAAGCATTGCTATCAACTCTTTTCTCTCGCACTCTGAGTATATTACAATTCACAAAGTTAATCGCAACTGAAATGTTAAATAAATCGCTAACCATGATAGAAACATAACAAAAATCGATTCGGAATAAATTCTCAAATAAAAACAGCATTCGTTTAGATTTTGGAATGCTGTAAATGACACCATCTTTTTTGAATTTAAACCAATTGAATGCTTTAAACATCCCGAATCGTCAGATATAGAGACATCGTGCCACTGTTTCTAGCCCATTGAAATACGGCATCAAATCATCGCTATTTTTTGACTAATCCCAAACACCAAATCACACATAGGTCGGCAAATTATTTCCCAGTCCTCGTCAGATCGAACGCACAAAGACTGCCAGACTCGACAGTCCCCGATTGAGCAAAACTCAACACCCTCATCCTAGTCTGTTGAAATCGATTTACAAGGTGATTACAGCCAATACCGCATAGTAACTGAAAGTAAAAGATTCGCTCTCCAGCGGCGGTTTGTACAACTGTAAAGAAAGTCTTAAGTTTTTAGGATGAATAGTACAGTGTATTCAACTGTGATGTTTAAGATAGAGACGGATTGCACCAGGTTGAATTTGATGGATAACGCTAAGTTGAATTTGATAGATAACGCTAAAGATTGCCTTGAAGTCACATGTCCGATTCAATTCGTCGTCGATCTCCTGGGGAATAAGTGGTCAATTTTAGTACTGCGAGAGCTATTTACAGGTAACCGTCGAACGCATGAACTGTTAGCGGCGATGCCAGGAATTAGTACTAAGACTCTGATGGTTCGGCTACGAGAACTGGAAGAATATGGGTTAATCGATCGTCAAGTTTTCGCAGAGGTTCCGCCTCATGTTGAATATTCTCTGACGGCCAAGGGTCGTCAAATTCAGCCGGTGATGATCGCCCTGCATCAAGTGGGCACTCAATGGTTAGAACAAACACCTTGCTCTTGTCCGTTGGAGCAATTTAATCCGGTAGAAAATGCTTGTCCCTCTTCCTAAAAATACTTGCTCCTTGTCCTACCGCGAGGCTGTGAGTGCCAAATGATCGGGCTGAGTACAGGTTTAATAACTCTAATGGGAGTAGACTAAACCTACTCATTTTGAGGTGCATGATATAAAGTGATATCCACGACTGACGGCATCATCATGCTATCGGAACCCCTTTTGGTGCAGGAATTTATCCATTTGATGAGGCGTACCTATCCTCAACCGAGCAAGGTGTTGCGTCATTGCTACATTAAGCTAGTCACTGCTCATTGGGGAGAGCCTCCGAGCCGATTAGACTACTTTGCAATTTATTGCCCAAATGCCATGTTTGAGACGGTTTCTGAACAGAAGGAGGCATTTGGGCATATCTCTCGCTATATGGGACTTGCAGATCCAGTGTGCATCAATGCAAATCGGTTAATTCGCGATCCGATGTCGAAATTGAAAAAAGAAGCGCCTCGATTCTGGTTGGAATTGCACTGGCTACTTCCTGCCCAACTCCCTGAAACCCCATGAAAACTGGCCTTTTTTGCACTTACGAGAACTATCATCAGAATGCACAACGCGCGATCGCGGATCAAGTCGCGATCGTTCAACATGCGGAACAATTAGGGTTTGAGGAAGCTTGGGTGACAGAACATCATTTTGATGAATTCCATGTCAGTCCATCAATTTTACCGTTGCTCGCTCATTTAGCTGCGGTTACAAGTCGAATTCACTTAGGGTCTGCTGCGGTTTTACTCGCATTCCATCATCCGATTCAAATCGCAGAAGATATCGCAACCTTAGATAACTTATGCCAGGGACGATTTGCTTTTGGAATTGCAAAAGGCGGCCCATTTCCAGAGCAGAACAAGCATTTTGCGACTCCGATGTCAGAAGCAAGGGCTAAAACGTTGGAATCGATGGAGCTAGTTTGGAAGTTGCTGTATGAGTCAGAGGTGTCGTTTCAAGGGCAGTTTTATCAATGCGATCGCGTTACTATCTATCCGAAACCCGTTCAACAACCGATGCCTGTCTGGATCGCCAGTGGCGATGATGATGCGATCGCGTTTGCAGCAAAACATAATTTTGGATTGATGGGAGGTGCGCCATTCTCCATTCAAAAATTAAAAACAACACTCGCGAAGTACCGTCAGTTAAATGCCAGTGGTTCTGAGAAATTGATGCTAGCTCGATTTTTCTATGTCGCGCGAACCGATGAAGAAGCAGTCAGTGAAGCTCTGCCATTTATTGATAAATTTAGTAGCCGAATGCAGGGATTAGCAAATCGGATTGAGAGTAGTGGCAATGCTCAGAACTTTACTCAGTTGAGTCAACAATCGAATCCGTTTGATGCTGATTTTCTAATTCAAAATTCGATTATTGGAAGTGTGAAAACCTGTCAGGATAAGGTGAAACAACTTCAGGAGGAGCTGAATGTAGATACGATCGCGCTTCAACCTGTCGCGCTCGATTTAGCCAAGAATCAGGAGAGTCTGACGCGATATTGGCAGGAAGTCCGCGGTTAAATTCGCTGATTCTACTTGCTCAAACGCTTTTAACCTAGCCGCCCCCAACGTCGTGCGATCGCATCATAAACAATCGCAACGGGTCAAGATGCACGAACCAAGGCAACGGCTGATCCTTCACCATCGCCCATCGCTCCTTAAAGACTTCTGCCTGCACATGATAGTCCATAGGATGCAGGGGCGGGCTGTTTAACTTGAGATAAATCGTTGTTCGATGCGGCGTTTCCCGTGTTTTTGTTACCCAGCAAGGAAACGTATTCATCTGATTCGCGTCGTCTGAAAACGTCAAATGATGGGCACGAATGCCCACACAAGCAAAGTCATCTGGAATCGGTTCCACCACATCTAATTGACATCCCCACTCACGCGCTTCAATCCGAGTCGCGCTAATCTGATGCGCCTGAGAAAAGTTCTTACATCCTGTAATTTGTGCCACTGTGTAAGTTTCTGGTCGATCAAAGATTGCCTCTTTGCGATCGTACGCCATTTGCTTTCCATCTGAGATGACTAAAATCTTCTGGCAGATTCCATATACTTCTTCTAAGTTATGCGTCACAAATAATGTCGTACCTGAATAGGTTGCTAATGCTTCTGCTAACTGCTCTTGTAAATGACTTCGCAGATAAGTATCTAATGCCGAAAAAGGCTCATCTAAAATCAAGATTTCTGGCTCGATTGCTAATGCTCGCGCTAATGCAACTCGTTGCTGTTGTCCTCCAGAAATTTGCTGCGGATAGCGATTCTCAAGCCCTTGTAAATGGAGTTTCTCCATCTGTTCTGCTAATCTCGATCGCTGTTCTGCCCGTTTCAAATGCTGCAATCCATAAACAATGTTCTGCGCTACGGTTAAATGGGTAAACAACGCATAGTTCTGAAACACAAATCCGACTCGGCGATCGCGAATCGGAACATTAATCCCTCGCTTAGAATCAAATAACACGCGATCGTTCAAGACAATTCGCCCTTGATCGGGTGTTTCGATTCCCGCAATACAGCGCAGCGTCATGCTTTTACCAGAGCCAGACCCTCCCAAAATTCCCAGTGTGTTCTGGTCTAGATCAAAAGCAATCTTAAGCGGATAGCTCGTGAGTTGTTTTTGGATGTTTACGAACAACGGCATAGCGAGATCTCCGGTTTGAATGTTCTAATCGACGTGCCCAGAGCAGCAAGAAAAATGTCCACAAGGTCATCACTGCAACCATTTGATGTGCGCGATCGTATTCTTGATTTTGCACTGCATCATAAATCGCTAAAGGTAACGTTTGCGTCTGTCCTGGGATACTTGCTGCAACCATTAAGGTGGCTCCAAATTCTCCCATTGCTCTTGCTACCGATAAGATAAAGCCTGCTAGAATTCCAGGTTTCGCCATCGGTAGGGTCACACGCCATAAGACTTCTAATTCCGAAGATCCCAAAGTTCGAGCAACGGCTTCAAGCTCAGGATGAATCGATGCGATCGCCGATCGAGCTGATTCAATCATCAACGGCAATGCAACGATTGCGGATGCGATCGCGGCAGCCTGCCAAGTAAATAGAATATCAATCCCGAACCATTCATAAATTGGGCTACCTCGACCGAATGCCATGAGTAGATAAAACCCGACAACACTCGGAGGGAGAACTAACGGCAAATTGAGAATTGTCGAAACAATCGTTTCACCTGGAAATCGAACTCGTGCAAGAACGATCGCCGCACCTAATCCAACAATTAAAATTAGGAGAGTTGCGACGATCGTGACTTGAATTGATAAGAGATAAGGGGAGAGGTTCATTCTGCTGCGATTTTTTCACCGGGTAGAACGAAGCCATATTTTTGCATGGTTGGTCTTCCTTTTTGACTATCAATGAATTTTGCAAACTCTTGCCCTAGTCCTGGATGTTGAGCACGTTTGGGCACTGCCATCATTTGGTCAAGTGGTTTGTGCAACTCTTCAGGAATCAGTTGCCATTTTCCGGATTTATGCACACTCAAAGAAAGAGCAACGAGTGCAACATCAACATTGCCCGTTTCAGCATATTGCTGTGCTTGACGAATATTTTCTGCTAATACTAATTTCGGTTGAATTTCTTGCCAAATCCCAATTGATTCTAATGCTTGCTGAGCAGCAACTCCGTAAGGTGCGTGGTTCGGATTGGCGATCGCAATACGTTGAATTTCAGGTCGCGTCAGATCTTTTAAATCTTTGAGTGCTAATTCCCGATTTGGCTTCGTCCAGATGACAAGCCGACCTCGACCATACAGTAATTTTGTCTCTGACTGAATTAATCCTTTTTGGTCTAATGCTTCAATGAATGATTTGTTGGCTGCTGCGAATAAATCGGGTGAAGCTCCTCGTTCAATTTGTTGAGCAAGTTGCCCGGTCGATCCGAAGTTCAAGACAACTTTATGTCCGGTCTCCTGTTCCCACTGCGTTGCCAAGTCTTGAAAGGCATATTTCAGATCTGCTGCTGCTGAAACAGTAATAGTGGCCGGAGTTTGTACAGCAGGCTTGGATTGGCAACCTACTACAATCGTGCAGGACAGCAGAAGTAGCGATGCAAAAGCAAAGAATCGTCTTCTATTCATGGCGAAGTCATAGAACATGTTTAAAGAGTATCTTTGATTGATCACTGAATTTCAATGATTCTTTAACTCTTGAACCTCAATTCGTTGACTAGGAAATATAGAGCAAAATTTTTCTCGAAAAATCAGCTCAATCTACAATCCACTCAATCTAGGTAGGCTGAAAGACTTTCAATTCCCTATCCCATGCTGAAGGATCTATGAGACAGTTCAAAAGATTAAAACTAGCTAAAGAATCATTGAAGCGATAAAGGATCAATCAACTCTAATCAATCGCAACCATTACATCTGAAGATTTAACCACAGCATACACTGCTTTTCCAATGTCTAAAGCTAAGCCCTCGGCTGAGGATTTCGTAATCACTGAAACGACTTCAACTCCGGGTGCAATCTCAATTACAATCTCTGTATTGATTGCTCCTGGAACTACCTGTTTAACTGTTCCTTTTAGGGAATTACGAGCACTGATCTGCATAAACTCACTCCTACTAGAAAGATAATGAATTCAGAGCTTAGCTGAGTACAATTGGGCAAGCTGATGCGGTTGATACAATTAATTCAGAGATTCGTGGGTGTAGCAGTTCTTCGGACAAACCCGCGAACAAGCTTCACAACCAATACATTTATCGCGATTCGCGATCGTCATTACCTTACGTTCGATCTCTTCATCGTCTTCATCCTCGACCCATTCTCCCTCGTCATTCAGAGCTTTGAGTGCTAAGACATCACGACCACAAGCTTTAAAACATCGACCACAGCCAATACATTTTGTCTGATTGATGGATTGTACAAACTGCGGTATCCAAGCCGTTCCACCAAACGTCACATTCGTTAAAGTTGCCACTGTGTTCTCCTCGTAAGCTAGATTATCGATTGAGCCGAACATAAATTGCTTCTTGAAGCGGATCGCTGAGTGCGACTTGATCCGCTCCAACTCTCAGAAGAAATCGAGGAGATCGCTGTTCAACGGTCACTCTTGTTCCCAAAGTGATGTTCATCGATCGTAATTTCTGAGCTACAAAATCGCCTCTTGAACTATCAATTCGACTCACAACTCCTTGTTCTTGAGGCTTTAGAAGCTTGAGTGAGGAACCTTCGATCGTAAATCCTGTCATTCTTCTGTCCTCTACTAAACTAGGTAAGCTTCTTGATGAGTGCGAATCGTACAATCGGTGCGAGGATAAGTCACACAGAGCAAGACAAACCCTTTAGCAACTTGTTCCTCATCGAGGAAGGTTTGATCGTCTTGGTTGATTTCTCCTTCGACAACTTTACCCACACAGCTTGAGCACGCGCCAGAATGGCAAGAGAACGGCAAGTCGAGTTCTGCCTCTTCCGCAGCTTCTAAAACTGTCGTATCTTCATCGACAGGAAGTGTGATGTCGAGGTTGCGCTTTTTGTTGATCAGTCGAACTTGGTAAGTAGCCATAATTTGAACCTCTGAGAGAGTAGTACTTCAATTGTTTTTTAGATCTCGCCGAATTGCTATTTCTCGCGATATCGTGAGATCGAGTGAGTTAACTACAAGGAACCGCTGCCGGAGTGCAATCTCCTGCTTGGAAAGATTGTCCACACCCGCAAGTATCTGTCGCATTCGGATTACTAAACTTAAATCCGCTATCCATCAAACCTTCTACAAAATCAACCACGACTCCATTAATCAAAGCAGCAGCCTGTGGATCGATATAGATTTTGACTCGCCCTTGCTGCTCAATCACATCATCGGGTTTCGGCTCATTCGCAATGTCCAGCGTGTACTGATAGCCACTACAGCCCCCATCTGATACCCCAACTCGAATGCCTTTTGTATCCGAAGGATTTGCTGTACCTTGCAAGAATGCACGTAGGCGAAGTTCTGCTCTTTCCGTCAAAGTAACTGTCATGAATATTCTCCTGATTGTTCTAAATCGGTCTAGACAAGTTGAAAATGCGATCGCACATCCAAATCTCGAAGTTGTGATTCCAACGATCGGCTAACGTGCTGCCGCCAAGGTGCATGATTGCCACAGACAGGGCAATGCGGATCGCGATAAATCCGACGCTTCGCAAACTCTAATCGTCCTAAATTCATCGTCAACAGTTCAGATACCAAAGGCTTCTCAAACCCCGTAATCAGCTTGATCGCTTCTAATGCTGCTAAACACGCTAACGTCCCAGAAACTGCACCCACGACTGCAAAGCCGCGCCGATCCCACTCTGGCTTTTCTGGAAACAAACAGGTAAGACAGCCTGTTTGCCCCGGCAAAATGGTTGTCAAATAAGCTTCCATGCCATCCATCGCCGCTTCTACCATCGGCTTCCGGTATCTCACACAAGCTTCGTTTAACAAGTCCCGTTCTGCAAAATTGTGAGCGCAGTCTAGTGTAATATCAGTCGATCGAACTAAGTGATCCACATTGTCCGGAGTAATATAGTCGAACACTGCTTCGACTTCGACATCGGGATTGATTTTCTCCAAAGTTTCTTTTGCTTTGAACACGCGCGGTTGTCCCACAGTGTCATGCGTCATGAGAACTTGGCGATTCATATCATCGAGTCGTAACTCACCCCCACGAACTAAAATGAGTTTTCCAATGCCTGCAACTGCTAGGTACAGGGCTGCTGTGCCTCCCAGTCCGCCAACTCCAGTGACTAATGCTGTAAATGATTTCAGTCGTCGCTGTGCATCTTCGTCAAAGCCGGGAAGCATCATCTGACGGCGATAGCGTTCTAGTTCTGTAGGGGTTAGGTCTAACACGATCAGTTACCTTCAGATTCAAAAAGGACAGGGCAAGGGTTAGGGAGGATCAAATCTATCGGGCTGGAGAAGTAAGTAGATGGGCGTGATTCAATATCAGTTCGGAGAGTCCTCTCGAAGTTCGACGAGTCCTCTCGCTTCGTTGCTCACCCGCCCCGGAATGAATTCGGGGCTAACCGTGCGCAGTCCACTGAACTGGACTAACAGCCAATCTCAACGTCTTCTACTGAACTGAACTAACAGCTAATCTCAACGTCTTCTTCAGTGGGTTTCAACCCACTTCGCACTGTTAGCCCGAACTTCCAGTTCAGGGCGAGACACAAACGCAGCAACTATCTTCAAGTGAATTGCGCCGATCTATTTATTGATTCCCCTGAATGCATCTGGATTAGCAAGACAGAGAGATCACACTCAGCGAAGCTTTAATCCGCTGATAGTTCCGACAACATCACAACACCTTTCGGCTTCTCATTGAAAACCTTGAACAGTTTCGTTTCCAAGGGCGAAGTTGTCAGGAAGGTTTCATAAGCTTGGATCAAAGCATCTCGATACTGTGCCAAACGCTCTGCATCATCAATCTCTGGGAAATTTGCATCAATTTCTGCCATAAATTGCGAGAGCTTTTTCAGAATGTGTAACCGATTCACATTCACAACCTTGGCATCATAAGGTAGCTGAAAAAACTCAAAATATGCCTCAGCATCGGTAATGTTCTTAAACTCAGCCAGCGTTAACGTCGTCATTTTGCTTGCTCCTGTTGCTTTAACTGTTGCTTGAGATCATGGATTTCTCGAAAAATCTCATAAGTTGAAGTTGCGACTTCGATTAAGGTTTCATAATCAGTTGGCAACCCTTCAGCGAGATCATGCAAGTCCATTTTCATTTGGCCTGCTTTGCTATTGAGGCGTTTGATTTGCGTCTTGAGTTCTTCAACGCTGGTCGTCGTTGGCATCGCTCTATCCTTTCGCTGCATCAGGGAATTTTTGAATCGCGTTCACGCCATTCTGGACAATCTTTTCGCCTTCCAGCGCAGTCTTTTCGAGCGTGTCAAATCCAAACCGTTGAGCATCTCGCAAGGTTCTAGCAACCACAAGCAGCCGACCACAGAAGACTAACGCCCAACCAAAGCCTTCATGACTCAGATCAATCACAACTTGGCAAAGCTGCCCCGTTTCTTCTTCCACACGAGTTGCGATCGCGCGATAGAACGCTAAAATTCTTCCTTTCGTAATCGGGTCAACCTCGCCATCGACCGAGATCTCACGCTTTTGTGCCTTGGTGACCACATAGGGCTTCAGGAGCAACTCATCACTCCAAGCGCGATAAGTTCCATACGAATCATTGGCGCGGATTTGATTGACGATCGCTTTCAAAAATGGGCTACTTGCGACTTCAAATGTCGATTCAACTTCTGTAACGCTCATACAATTGCTTCCTCTGCTTCAAGTTCTTCAAATGATTGTGATTTTTGCTGGAGTGCTTTGCGTAACCACGGTGGTGGATTGCCTTTCAACGTTTGCACCAACCGGGTCAGCACATCGTTAATTTCTTCTTCTTCTGACTTTGCTTTGACAGGGGTAATGCGCTTCTTAATCAGTCGGGCTGCCGCACTGCCACCAATCGATGAAACATAAACGATCGTGCAATCTGCTAGGGCTTCTACTTTGGGGGCAAGTTTGTCTTCATTGCCGTCTTCTTTGAGGTCACCCCCAAATCTCAGCGTCTCAACAAACTCATATCCATCTGCCGAAATCTCATACACATCAATCTTACTGGCTGAGCCAAAATGAGCATTGATGTGAACTTGATCTTGGGTTGTAAAAGCAATCTTCATGATGATCACTCCTAAAATTTACTAAAGCTGCTACGCGCCAGCAGCATGTGCTTCTTCTACTTCTAAAAGCAAGTTTCCAATGTTGAACAATAGCTGCGTTGTGCCTTGATAGCCAACTTTGCTAAACTGCCCATTCCCTAAGCGATCGAAGATCGGAAATCCTTGTCGATACAATGGAATCCCTAGTCGCTTAGACACTGCTTTTCCATGCGAATTGGTGATGAGCAAATCTGCCCCAACGGCTAGCTGCTCAAAATCTTCTAAGTCGCCAATCGTGACTGAATCGATTGCCAGCTGTTCTAACAAGGACGATTTTGTTGTTGTTACAGCCGCTTGAATTTCACAGCCCATCGACTCTAAAAACTGTGCTGTAGACCAGAGCAAATCAGGTTCTAATGCGATCGCGACTTTTTTCCGCCCAAAGTAGAAGTGTGTATCTAACATCGCATCCTGTAATTGCCGACGCTGATGAGAGAACTTCGCAGGCACTTCAGCCCCGCTCAAATCTGCTAAGCATTGAATAAATTCATCGACGACACCTAATCCAGTTAAGCGATCGAACACTTCAAACGGAATGTCAAATCGCTCTTGCAGAATTTCCGCGGCTTTCGTCATACTGTCTCCGACTGCCAAAGTAAAGACAGAACTGCCCATTTCGCGCAATTCGGCAAGAGTCGTTCCACCGCCAGTCACAGCTCCATAAGAGTCGTCTAAATGTCCATCCAAAGACGCAGAGAGATCAGGAACCACGATCGGAGTCAGCCCAAATGCTGTGATCATATCTTTGATTTCTTGCACATCACCTGGAGTGAAGGCAGAACTCACTAAAAGATTCACTTGATCCGAGCGCACTTCTCCCGGTTGCGGAAGTTCAGTCACAATGCTTTCCACTGCTGCCGCATATCCGTCTTGTAATGCACCTTTATAGTCAGGAGTCGAAGTGAATACGATCGGCAAATCAAACAGCTCTGGATGACGCTTGCGAATGTTTTTCAGAATCCCATCCATATCATCCCCGCGAGTCTCGGTCAGCCCAGTGGTACAGAGTCCAATGATGCTCGGCTTAGATTTCTCAACTAAAGTCAAAATTGCTTGTTCAACATTGTCTTCACCACCCAGAACCGTACTCACTTCAGTCATTGCTGTCGTTGAGAGCGGAATTGCTTCCCGGTAGTGACGAACGAGCATCACTTTTGCAAATGCTGTACAGCCTTGAGAGCCATGAAATAGCGGCATTACACCCTTCAGTCCCAAATAAGCTAGCGCGGCTCCAAGCGGCTGACTTTGCTTTAATGGATTTACCGCTACAGATTTTTTAGGAGTCGTGATTACAGCCATTACAAAACCTCCAATCGTTGAGTTTCCCAGGGAGCAGGTTGACGGACTTGTTGCCAAACAGGACTATGCAGAGCTTCGTCGATTTCTCTTGCCATCTCAATCATGCCGACATAGCCTGCATAAGGATGATGACGCTCTTGGTTGATGTCTAAAAAAGGAATTCGAGCTTTCAAAGCGGTGTACTGATTTCGTCCGCCTGCAATCAGCATGTCTGCTTTCGTCTGAGCAATCACTCGGAGTAATTCCTGAGCATTACCTTTTTCTAGCATGATGCCGTCTTTGCCGAGCAACTCTTTAATTTTAGATTTATCTTCTTCAGTACTTTTCTTAGTACTGGTTGCCATCACTTCCATGCCTAAATCTTTTGCTGCGGAAATGATTGACCAACTTTTCACGCCACCTGTGTAAAGCACAACTCGCTTACCTTTGAGGCGTGCTCGATAAGGTGCTAGAGCTTCATCTAATTTCGCAGTTTCATCAGCGATTAGTAATTCGACTCGCTCTTGAAGGTTCGCATCTCCGATCTTGGCTGCAATGTTGCGTAAGCATCGATTCATATCAGCAATACCGTAGAAAGATTCTTCAATGTAAGGAATGCCATAGCGCTCCTCCATCTTTCTCCCCATATTGATCAATGCTTTTGAGCAGATCATGACATTGAGCTTGGCTCGATGTGCGTAGGTAATTTCTTTATACCGGGCATCTCCGGTAATCTTAGCAAGCACTCGAATTCCAAGCTTTTCAAGGAGTGGAAGCACGCCCCACATCTCACCTGCAATGTTATACTCACCGATTAAGTTAATGTCGTAAGGCGTAGTATATTCTGGCTCACCTGTACCAACAACATAGTCGAGTAAAGATTCACCACCGATCCGATTGCCTAAGTTCTTACTGCCAACAAATCCAGGTGAATTGACAGGCACAACTGGAACGCCGAACTTTTCAGCCGCTTTCTGACAAACTGCATCTAAGTCATCTCCGATCAGTGCAGTCACACAAGTCGAATAGACGAAGACGGCAGCAGGTTGATAGCGTTGTTGAACTTCAGCGATCGCTTTGTACAGCCGTTTCTCTCCTCCAAAAATGACATCATTTTCAGTAATATCAGTGGTAAAGCCCATCTTGTAAAGCGTCTCTCCTGAAGAAAGACTGCCTCGACTGCCCCAAGAATTGCCCGCACAGGCAATCGGGCCATGAACCAGATGGGCAACATCTGCGATCGGAACAAGCGCAATCATAGCTCCATCAAAAGCACATCCTCCCTGAGCGGCTCCGGGCTGAGCGACTTGAGTGCATGACTTATTCTTTTTTTGGTTTTTTTTGTGGTTGTGTTCACAACCTGTTTCACTCAATAGTTCGTTGATCTTGCCTTGGGTCATTCTCATGGCTCAAGCCCTTGTAATTTAGTGAGGTGGTTCAACTAGCAGAGATACTGTGCAACATCTTCTTCGCAAATATCCGTTAAGTAGCTCAGTGCTCGGAAGCGAAGTAAAACAACTTCGTTATAAAGAGGATTGAGCTTACAAAGCGCTGGAATGTGAAAAGTTCGCCCGAATAGAGTCACATCACGCTCGAAAGGGCAAGCACAGGGAACCACCTTACAGATAAGATGTGCAACTCTGTAACTGCGAATCGTGAAGTTATTGATCAAGCGGCGCAAAGGTAGGAGGAGGTCAGGCAACCCTTTTGGGCTTTGAGGAGACGGGTGTGTTGCAGTCATAGGACAACGTCATGGGTGAGGTGATTAGGAATAGGTTTTTTCGTCAGTTTGAAGATTCGCCCCCTAAACTCCCAAACCTTCGAGAATTTAGGGGTTGCCAAAGCCATAAGACCTATCGAGCGAACGCAAATGTCAAGCTATCTTCAGCTAAGAAGTGAGCTAAATGAAACGCCCGATCTTCTGTAGCAAGTAACATCTGCTCATACAGATATCGAGTTGCGCGATCGCCAACACTTTCAGCCTGAGCCGCCTGACGGCGCAGAACATTGATAATTGCCTGCTCTGCCTGCAAGTCGTTGCTGACCATCTGCCGAGCCGAGAAAATTCCATCCGGCTCAGGAGTAAAGCAGCACAGTTCGGCTAATTTAGAGAACGTTGCGGCAGGAGTTCCGCCGAGTCCATTCAGCCGCTCGCCAATCTGATGCACATATCCCGCAGCAGCATCGTAACCTTCATTGAAAAACTCGTGTAATGAGTAGAATTCAGCACCTTCTACAACAAAATGGTGCTTCTGATATTGCAGATAAAGTGCCTGAAAACTTGCTAATGCAATATTCAAGCCTTCACAGATTGGAACAGTTACATCCTGCCCAAAACCAACTGGATTCTCTGCGACTTGACCAAAGGACTGAACGAGCGTTGCTGTCATTGTTTTACTCCCTTACTTATAAGGTGGACTTGATGGTTGAAATCTCGTTTCATCTAAACTCGTCTTACACACTCTCTGTCCAGCATCGCTCTAACCATCCGAGCAATTCACTCCGGGATGCGGCAAATTGCTGAACTGTACTCCGAACTAAAAAAGCAGCGATTGCATCATCGACTTCGACCCAAAGTGAGCCATCCTCTGGACACCAAGCAGGTATCCTTAATTCTTGTAAGCGATGATAGATTCGCCAGCGATCGGTTCGGGAAATGTTGACGACCTGAGCAGCCGTGATGCTAGGACTTCGAGTGTGCTGAAACATAGATTTGAAGGGTTAGGAATTGGTGAGGGTAGGGCGGAGCGATTGCAGTTGCTCCTCAAGCTGTTCGATGCGATCGTATAAATTCCGAATGACAACTGCTTGTGCATCAGGCAATTGATGATGTTCAAGCGGCTGAAAGGTCTTATTACAGCCCCGACAGATATTCCGACCAGGAATGCCCACAACGGTACAGGCTGAAGGAACATCTCGAAGGACAATCGAGCCTGCCCCAACTCGCACATGATCACCGACTGTAATGTTCCCGAGTACTTTCGCACCCGCCCCAACGACAACATGCTGCCCGAGAGTCGGATGACGCTTTCCAGTCTCTTTCCCAGTTCCGCCGAGCGTGACTCCTTGATAGATCAAAGTATAGTCACCCACGATCGCAGTTTCGCCGATCACAACTCCCATGCCATGATCAATAAAGACTGCTTGACCGATCGTTGCACCGGGATGAATTTCGATTCCGGTCAGAAAACGAGTCAGAAAAGAAATAAAGCGCGGAAAGAATGGAACACCACAACGATGAAGCCAGTGAGCTAAACGGTGAGAGGCGAGAGCGTGTAAGCCTGGGTAGCACACCAAGACTTCTAACCAGTGACGCGCCGCAGGATCACGTTCAAAGATGATTTGAAAGTCAGCCTGGAGCGTTTGCAAGCCGTTCCTGAGAAAAGAGGGAAAGGGATTAAAAGAGCGTTTGGGGAGAACTAAGGGCTGGAGCATCGCTTCTCAAGAGGGAATTAAAGCTATGTGTGCCTGGTCTGCTTTGCTTATAACAGGCAGGCAAAATGCTGATTCGGAGATCGCTCTGGATAGGATTTATTGAACTTATTAGCAATGTACTCAGCTTGCAAAGTCTGATGTACAAGCAATTTGAAATTTCTTTAGGGTGAAGGGACTAGCTTTTTTCAGGGCTAGCTCTAGTATTTATGGGAATAAGGATGAGTATTTCTACACTCAATTTGTCTAAGCTTCTATTCCTTAACTAGCAAGCTATTCAGCTTATTTCTAGTTCAAATTCTGCCACAAATTTGCCTGTACTCAACTGTACTCAAGCTGAGGAAGTTTGAGGCAAAACGAGATTTTCTGTATCTGTGGTTACGGTTTGAATTCTATTCTGATAGTTTTGAAAAAGCAAGTGTTCGATCGCAAATTGCTAGAGGTCATTTGCAATCCTTGAAGAACTGGATCAGTCATTCTCCAGCAATAGAAACGAGAACTGCTCAACAGTATTGCGGTTCGCAATTATTGCTATGCGCAACTGATATTTTTCACTATATATAGAACGTTAAAAAAATATTAAGTCGATCGCTGAATTCAAAAAAGTGATATTTTAGATACAGATTTGAATTTCGGAATTGTCTGGAGTAACCACACTTCGGTTACTCCAGTTTCTAACCCCGCCTAAAACGACTGAAAACTCAAGAGTTGAGTACAGGTTAATTCATCAAAAAATTAACTCAAAAATCCTTGAAACCTAATTAATTCAAGGATTCAACTAGAGTACAGAAAAACCCAACCCCCGCCCCTTTAATACTCAATCCCTCTGTTAAAAATACTCGCACCCTGCACCCCAAAATAATTTTTTCTCCTCTACAAATCGGGGTCTCAGCAGTTGAGTACATCTCTAATTATTTCAATAAATCCTATCAGCGCTCAGCCAAACGATGCAGAAAAACCTGGCTGCTATAACTTCCACAACACCAATCACTGAAGCTTCTACCTGGAACTGAGATTTATACCGTTCCTAACTTGAAGCAGACGTGTGTGGAGCAAAGTGATAACACCATGTCCCCGTCCAACCATGAAGTCGCTTTTGTCTGGATTGCTCACTAAAACAGCTCCCTTAACTTAACTAGGGTTTATTACTTGTTTAGACAAGTCTTGCAATCTCAACAGAAGCGACTTTCATTCCTTAGACTGTGACTGTGTAAACTCCTCCACAGGTGGCGATGTCCACTGACTATTCCGAAATTCAATGACACCACCACCCTCGGCATTGCTTACAACACCCGTTACCGATCTGACCATTAATAAGTCTACCGATCCGAATAACCCCCAGCCCAAATCATCCGATAGTAGCTGTGGTTGCAGCAGTAACCCAAATGCTACCCCCACAATGGATGACCGCCTGAGAGAACGAATCGAAAAGCACCCCTGCTATAGCGAAGAAGCCCATCATCACTATGCTCGGATGCACGTTGCTGTAGCGCCCGCTTGTAACATTCAATGTAACTACTGCAATCGTAAATACGACTGCGCGAATGAAAGCCGACCCGGTGTGGTGAGTGAATTGCTCACACCAGAAGAAGCAGCACACAAAGTGCTGGTGATTGCTGGTAAGATTCCGCAAATGACGGTCTTAGGAATCGCTGGCCCTGGCGATCCATTGGCTAATCCAGACAAGACATTCCGCACCTTTGATCTGATTGCAGACAAAGCTCCTGACATTAAATTATGCTTGTCTACTAATGGATTGATGTTGCCAGATCATGTCGATCGCATTAAAGCCCTCAATGTTGATCACGTGACGATCACGATTAACATGGTTGATCCTGAGATCGGCACGAAAATCTATCCTTGGGTTCACTATCGCCGCAGACGCTACAAAGGTTTAGAAGCTGCTCGTATCCTGCATGAGCGGCAAATGGAAGGCTTACAAGCACTGAGAGAGGCGGACATTCTCTGCAAAGTCAACTCGGTTATGATCCCTGGAATCAACGACAAACACTTAGTTGAAGTTGATCAAGTGATCCGCCAAAACGGAGCCTTCTTACACAACATCATGCCTCTGATTTCAGCTCCAGAGCATGGCACACACTTTGGCTTAACAGGTCAACGTGGGCCGAACCCTAAAGAGCTAAAAGCCCTGCAAGATGAATGTGCAGATAGCAACATGAAAATGATGCGTCACTGCCGTCAATGTCGTGCAGATGCAGTCGGCTTACTCGGTGAAGATCGATCGCAGGAATTCACCAAAGATAAGTTCATGGAAATGGAATCTGAGTATGACTTAGAAACCCGGCAGGAAGTCCATGCAGGCATTGCTCAGTTCAAAGAAGAGATCAAGCTTGCAAAAGCGAAAGTAAAGCCGAGTGAGCGAGTGAAGAACAGTCCGAAAATCTTGGTTGCGGTTGCGACTAAAGGTGGCGGCATTGTGAATCAACACTTTGGTCATGCGAAAGAGTTTCAGATCTTTGAAGTGGATGCAAACGAAGCTAAGTTTGTTGGACACCGTAAGATCGATCAGTATTGCCAAGGTGGATACGGCGAAGAAGCAACTTTGGATCATGTGATTCAAGCTATCGCAGATTGTAAGGCAGTTCTCGCATCAAAAATTGGAGGCTGTCCTCAAGAAGAGTTAAAGAAAGCAGGACTGCAAGTTGTAGAAGCTTACGACGTGATTGAAAAAGTTGCGCGAGAGTTTTACGACGAGTTCATGACGGCACAGGTTAGTTAGCAGACGAACGAGGTGAGCGAATGAAGTCGCGCCTTGTACAGACAAAACTCACGCAGGCAGACTAGCTCCTACTTTTCTCCTGCCCGTGTACAGACACACACTTTGTCTATCGAGTCCCGAATTCATTCGCTCAGCATCGGGTGATCCGCCTATCGCAAATCGGGAGTCAAGCCATGAGCTACACGATTACCAGCCAATGTATCGGATGCAATCATTGTTTACCAGTTTGCTCGACAGGAGCCATTCAATATGATGGAACGCATCATTGGATCGATCCTAATCGCTGTAACAATTGCGCTGACTCATACTCCGTCGCCCAATGTGCAGCAACCTGCCCGACTAATTACGGATGTGTTCCTGGTACGACTTCCGTAGTCACTCATAGAGCGCTCTTTCACTCAGATGAGTACTGGAGAAAATGGTTCGCAACGTATGAACGTTTAGTCTGTCATCTCCATGACCCGAATCATAATAGCCCTTACTGGCAAAACTGGTTCGATCGCTATTCAGAAAGACTTTCCACCTTGCTCTCTCATCATTCGGGGACTCGCAATGCAAACTTGCATTTATCTAGATAACAACGCAACCACCCAGGTTGATCCACAAGTTGTCGAGGCAATGCTGCCTTATCTGACTCAGTACTACGGCAATCCCTCTTCGATGCACCGCTTTGGAGGGCAAGTCGGAAAAGCTGTCAAAACTGCCCGCGCTCAAGTTGCAGCACTGTTTAACTCAGAAGAATCTGAAGTCGTGTTTAATAGCTGCGGCACTGAAGGAAACAATACTGCAATTCGCGCGGCACTCGCCGCTCAACCTGAGCGCAAACATATCATTACGACTCAAGTTGAACATCCCGCCGTTCTCAACGTTTACAAGCAACTCGAAAAGCAAGGTTACACGGTTACTTATCTCTCTGTCAGCCGCAAAGGTCAAGTGGACATGATGGAGTTAGAAGCATCCATGACGGGCAATACTGCGCTTGTATCCATGATGTATGCGAACAATGAAACCGGAGTGATCTTCCCAGTCGAGCAAGCAGGAGCGATCGCAAAAGAATATGGTGCGACGATGCATGTCGATGCAGTGCAAGTGGCTGGAAAAATTCCACTCAACATGCAGGACAGCACGATTGATCTGCTCACAATCTCCGGTCACAAGCTCCACGCTCCAAAAGGCATCGGCGCATTGTACATCCGCAAAGGTTTCCGCTTCCGTCCTTTCCTACTCGGCGGACACCAAGAGCGCGGACGCAGAGCTGGAACTGAAAACGTCCCTGGGCTAATCGCATTGGGTAAAGCAGCAGAACTTGCCCTTGAGCATTTGCCAAATGTCAAACAAGAGAAAAAATTGCGCGATCGCTTAGAGAAAACTTTGCTCAAAACGATTCCAGAAATCGAAGTCAATGGCGGTGGTACAGAGCGATTGCCCAATACAACCAACATTGGCTTCAAGTATATCGAAGGTGAAGCGATTCTCCTCTCACTGGATCAATACGGGATTTGTGCATCTTCTGGGTCTGCCTGTACTTCTGGTTCGCTCGAACCCTCGCACGTTCTCAGAGCAATGGGCTTACCTTACACCATTCTGCATGGTTCGATTCGCTTTAGTCTGTCTCGCTTCAATACAGATACAGATGTCGATCGCGTTCTCGAACTCATGCCCCAAATCGTCGATCGACTTCGTGCCCTCTCCCCATTCAATAGCGACCAAGCAGAATGGCTCCAAGGTAGAGAAGAAGCAGTTGCTACCAGTAAATAACCCTTTCAGTGAGATAAAGCTATGTGGGAATACACCGACAAAGTTCTGGATCTGTTCTACAATCCACAAAATCAAGGCACGATCGAAGACCCGAATCAAGAAGGAATTGCTGTAGTCTATGGCGAAGTTGGCAGCATTGCTTGTGGCGATGCATTGAGACTTCACCTCAAAATCGAAGTCGAAAGCGATAAGATTCTCGATTCGCGGTTTCAAACCTTTGGATGTACTAGCGCGATCGCTTCTTCTTCTGCCCTAACCGAGATGGTCAAAGGTCTCACCTTAGATGAAGCTTTGAATGTCAGTAACCAAGACATTGCAGCATTCTTAGGTGGACTGCCAGAAGCGAAAATGCATTGTTCTGTCATGGGACAAGAAGCATTAGAAGCTGCCATCTTCAAATATCGAGGCATCGAAGTCGAACACCACGAAGAAGATGAAGGCGCATTGATTTGTAGTTGCTTTGGCATTAGCGAACCGAAGATTCGTCGAGTCGTAATTGAGAACGGACTGACGACAGTAGAACAGGTCACAAGCTATGTCAAAGCAGGCGGCGGCTGTGGTTCTTGTCTTGCAGACATTGAAGATATCATCACTGCGGTGATCGATGAGAAAGAAACCACGGCTGCCAGAATTGCGGCTGAAATCTCCGAGGCACAGACCCGTAAACCTCTGACCAATGTTCAGAAAATTGCACTGATTCAAAAAGTGCTAGACGAAGAAGTTCGACCCGTATTGATTGCGGATGGCGGCGATGTTGAACTTTACGATGTCGATGGCGATTTCGTCAAAGTAACGCTCAAAGGAGCCTGTGGTTCTTGTGCAAGCAGTACTGCCACGCTCAAAGATGCCGTCGAAGCTAAGTTGCGTCTTCGAGTCCTTCCCACCCTTGTTGTCCAAGCGGTGTAACGTTCCTACCTAATGTCCTAATGAATTTAAAAAAATCTCTGCCCTGGGGCGAACGATCGCCACCTCCGTAAACGAGAGAGTGAGACGTTTCGATTCAACAGTTTTGATTGGAACGTCTCTACCCCCCACCGACAACCTGAATTGACAAACCACACACCTAATTCAAAGGAGATCCATTCTCATGTCTGACGAAAATATTAGACAGATAGCGTTCTACGGCAAAGGCGGTATCGGTAAATCCACCACTTCGCAGAACACGATCGCAGCTTTAGCAGAAATGGGCGAACGCATCATGATTGTAGGATGCGACCCAAAAGCAGATTCCACTCGCTTGATGTTGCACAGTAAAGCACAAACCACGATTCTGCACTTAGCAGCAGAACGCGGCGCAGTTGAAGACCTCGAACTCGAAGAAGTGCTATTGAAGGGCTATCGCGATGTTAAATGTGTAGAATCCGGTGGTCCAGAACCCGGTGTCGGCTGTGCAGGTCGAGGCATCATTACCGCAATCAACTTCCTCGAAGAAAACGGTGCTTATGAAGATCTCGATTTCGTATCTTATGACGTACTAGGTGACGTTGTATGCGGCGGTTTTGCAATGCCAATTCGCGAAGGTAAAGCACAAGAAATCTATATTGTGACTTCCGGTGAAATGATGGCAATGTATGCTGCAAACAACATCGCACGAGGCATTCTGAAGTATGCTCACTCCGGTGGTGTACGTTTGGGCGGTCTGATTTGTAACAGCCGTAAGGTCGATCGAGAAATCGAATTGATCGAAACCCTGGCACAACGTCTGAATACTAAAATGATCCACTTTGTCCCTCGCGACAACATCGTCCAACACGCAGAACTGCGCCGGATGACAGTGAACGAGTATGCTCCTGATAGCGCTCAAGCTCAAGAGTACGCAACCTTAGCTCGCAAGATCAAAGACAACAAAGATCTAACAATTCCGACTCCGATCTCGATGGACGAATTAGAAGATCTCTTGGTCGAATTCGGTCTATTGGGTGGCGACGAAGAGTACGAAAAAGCTATCAAGCAAGACCAAGGCGTTGCAGTCTAAGCCTAAATGGTAGGGAGTGGGGAGTAGGGAGTAGAGAAGCGTCTGCTGTCACGATCTAGCTTATTCTTTCCCCCACTCCCCACCTCCCCACTCCCCCAATTTACTACTCTCTCTCATCCATTCCAGAACCTTCAGCACTCTCAGCGAGGCACACCTATGACTCCTCCGGAATCTGTAACCCTAGAAAACGAAGCTCCTGCTCTTGACCCCAAAGAACTGATCAAAGATGTTCTAGAGGCATATCCTGAAAAAGGACGCAAAAAACGGGAAAAACACCTCAATGTCTACCAAGAAGGCAAACCCGATTGTGGCGTTAAATCCAACATCAAATCCTTACCTGGTTCTATGACCACCCGTGGGTGTGCATATGCAGGCTCGAAGGGTGTGGTTTGGGGTCCCATTAAGGACATGATTCACATTAGCCACGGTCCAGTTGGTTGCGGATACTATTCCTGGTCTGGTCGTCGGAACTACTACATTGGTACAACCGGAATTGATACCTTCGGAACCATGCAATTTACCTCCGATTTCCAAGAACGCGACATCGTATTCGGTGGTGACAAAAAGCTGGCAAAACTGATCACAGAACTCGAAGAACTGTTCCCTCTCAATCGCGGGATTTCCATTCAATCTGAATGTCCAATTGGTTTGATTGGAGATGATATTGAAGCGGTTGCTAAGAAATCTGCAAAAGAAATTAATAAAGCAGTGGTTCCCGTTCGGTGTGAAGGCTTCCGAGGCGTTTCTCAATCGTTGGGTCACCACATTGCAAACGATGCGGTTCGGGACTGGATTTTCCCCAGAACCGATAAAGCAAAAAAAGATGGCACGATCGATGTTGATCCGACTCAATATGATGTGGCAATCATTGGGGACTACAACATTGGTGGAGATGCTTGGTCAAGCCGGATTCTGCTAGAAGAAATTGGCTTACGAGTCGTTGCACAATGGTCAGGGGACGGCACCATTAACGAGTTGATCAATACACCGACCGTGAAATTAAATTTGGTTCACTGTTATCGATCGATGAACTACATCAGTCGTCACATGGAAGAAACGTATGGTATTCCTTGGTTGGAGTACAATTTCTTCGGGCCAACTCAGATTGCAAAATCGTTGCGCGAAATTGCTGCTAAGTTTGACGAAACGATTCAAGCAAAAGCAGAAGAAGTCATCGCCAAGTACCAAGCCCAAACCGAAGAAGTCATCGCTAAATTCCGTCCTCGTTTGGAAGGTAAAACAGTGGCTCTGATGGTGGGTGGTCTGCGTCCTCGTCACGTTGTTCCTGCGTTCTATGACCTCGGAATGAGATTGATCGGAACTGGATATGAGTTTGGTCACAACGATGACTATAAACGTACGACGCACTACATCGAAGATGGCACACTGATCTATGATGACGTCTCTGCCTTTGAGTTTGAGGAATTCATCAAGGAACTGAAGCCTGACTTGGTTGCTTCTGGAATTAAAGAGAAGTATGTCTTCCAAAAGATGGCGCTTCCCTTCCGTCAAATGCACTCTTGGGACTACTCTGGCCCATATCATGGTTACGATGGTTTCGCGATCTTTGCTCGCGATATGGATATGGCGCTGAATAGCCCAACCTGGGGCTTAATCGGTGCTCCTTGGAACAAATAGTCTTTTGCTTTGTGATCATTCCACCCGGCACTTAGATTCCGGGTGGAGCAAGCAATAACAACCCCTCCTCAAGCCCAATTCACTCCATCCTCTCTCTGGAGAACTCTCTCATGGCTCAGAACAATATTGATAAAATCCAAGACCACGCAACACTGTTCCAACAACCCGAATACCAGGAGTTGTTTGCAGACAAAAAACAATACGAAGGGAGCCACCCTGCCGAAGAAGTCCAACGCATTGCAGACTGGACAAAAACCTGGGAATACCGCGAGAAAAATTTCGAGCGTGAAGCCCTAACTGTTAACCCTGCAAAAGCTTGCCAACCTTTAGGTGCAATCCTCGCAGCAGTCGGATTTGAGCAAACTCTTCCCTTCGTACATGGCTCCCAAGGTTGTGTTGCCTACTTCCGTAGCCACTTCACCCGCCACTTCAAAGAACCCTTCTCTGCTGTCTCCTCTTCAATGACAGAAGATGCAGCCGTCTTTGGCGGGCTGAACAATATGGTTGAAGGCTTAGCAAACTCCTACAGCCTCTACAAGCCTAAAATGATCGCCATGTGTACAACGTGCATGGCAGAAGTCATCGGGGATGACCTACAAGCCTTCATCAAAACCTCGAAAGAAAGAGGCTCCGTCCCTGAAGAATTCCCAGTTCCCTACGCTCACACTCCGAGCTTTGTCGGTTCCCACATCACGGGCTACGACAACATGATGAAGGGCATTCTGACGACTCTCACCGAAGGCAAGAAGGCAGAAACGACAAACGGGAAGATCAACTTCATTCCAGGGTTTGAAACTTATGTTGGCAACCTGCGTGAAGTGAAGCGCTTAGCTGAGGTCATGGGGGTTGACTATACGCTCCTCGCTGACAACTCTGACTATCTCGATTCACCCAACAATGGTGAGTACAATATGTACCCCGGTGGAACCCCGCTCGATGTTGCAGCAGATTCGATCAACGCAGAAGCAACGATCGCATTACAAGCCTACTCCACCACCAAAACCCGTGACTATATCGCAAAAGACTGGAAACAACCTGTTTCTGTGGTTCGTCCGATTGGGATTCGTGGCACAGATGCTTTCTTAGTGAAACTCTCTGAACTCACAGGCAAGCCCATTCCGAAGGAGCTAGAAGACGAACGGGGACGCGCAGTCGATGCAATCACCGATTCGCAAGCTTGGCTTCACGGCAAGAAGATCGCAATGTACGGTGATCCGGATCTCGTCATTGGATTAGTCAGCTTCTTGCTCGAACTGGGTGCAGAACCGACTCACATTGTTGTCACCAATAGCAATGCTGAATTTGAAGCGGAGCTGCAAGCAATTCTCGACTCTAGCCCATTTGGAGCGAATGGCAAGATCTGGGGTGGAAAAGACCTGTGGCATATGAGATCATTGCTCTTCACTGAGCCTGTTGATCTCTTCATTGGCAACTCCTACGGGAAGTACCTCTGGCGTGATACTAAAACACCAATGGTTCGGATTGGATATCCGATCTTTGATCGTCACCACTTACACCGCTACGAAACCTTTGGGTACAAGGGAACGATCAACCTGCTCAACTGGATCGTCAATACGTTGTTAGATGAACTCGATCGCAACACGATCATTCCATCGAAGACTGACATCTCGTATGACTTGATCCGATAAAGCCGATCTCAGGTGGTGGGATTGTCTTTCCACCACCTTTCTTGCTTTGTGCAATCCTGGGAGACAGAGCCGATGAACAAGATCCAAATTAATGACACGACCTTGAGAGACGGAGAGCAAGCAGCAGGCGTTGCATTTACGATCGATGAAAAAATTGCGATCGCAAAATTCCTCGACGACATTGGAGTACAAGAACTGGAAATCGGCATCCCCGCAATGGGGAAACAAGAGACAGAAGCAATCTCTGCGATTAATCAGCTTGGCTTAAATGCAAAGCTTCTCGGCTGGAATCGCGCCACCATTTCTGACATTGCTGCCTCACTCTCTTGTGGCTTGTGCCGAGTCCATATCTCCGTTCCCGTTTCAGAAATTCAAATTGCTGCCAAGTTCCAAGGACGTTGGCGATCGATGTTAGAACGCTTACGGGACACGATTTGCTTTGCAGTGGATCATGGATTGTATGTTTCAGTCGGCGGTGAGGATGCCTCCAGAGCAGATGAAACCTTCCTGCTTGATGTTGCACTCTATGCCCAGGAGTGGGGTGCGTCTCGATTTCGCTTCTGCGATACGGTTGGCATTCTCGATCCATTTAGTACATTTAACAAAGTGAAAGCGTTAGTCAAACGGTCTGATATCGCGATCGAGATGCATACTCACAACGATCTAGGACTCGCGACTGCCAATGCTCTAGCAGGCATAAAAGCAGGCGCAACTTCGGTCAACACAACCGTCAATGGTTTAGGTGAAAGAGCCGGAAATGCTGCCCTTGAAGAAGTTGTCATGGGTTTGAAGCAGGTCTATCATACGCCCGTTGGAATCGATACATCACAACTGCTTTCCCTGTCACGGGTGGTTTCCAAAGCATCCGGCAGTACAGTTCCACCCTGGAAAGCGATCGTCGGATCAAATGCTTTTGCTCACGAAGCTGGAATTCATGGGGATGGAGTTCTAAAAGATCCGAAGACCTATGAGCCTTTCTCGCCTGAAGAAGTCGGTTGGCAGCGTCGTCTTGTTGCTGGTAAACATTCAGGTAAACATCTCGTTTCAAATCTGCTTGCACAGCACGGCATCATTCTAGAACTTGAAGAAACACAATCCGTTTTAAATTCGGTTCGGGATTTGTCGATGCAGTTGAAGCGAAGTTTGACGACTGAAGAACTACTAAGTTTAGTCCCTCGATAGGAGTGATACGATGCGACCCGATGAAGTAGAAATTGATGATCAACCCCTTTATGAAATTGGTCATAAAGTAAAAACCCGCCGCTTGATTCGCAATGATGGAACTTTTCCAGGACAAGATATCGGTGTAACTCTTGCTAAAAAAGGGGACACTGGCTACGTCGTGAGTATTGGAACATTTCTACAGACCTATTACATTTACGCCGTTCATTTTATGCAGTCCGGCTTTGTAGTCGGTTGCCGGAGTAAAGAACTAGAATCCGCAGAGGAAGTGCTATGAAAGTAATGTTACGGAAAAATGCGATCGGGCATTTAGTCGTTTATGTACCAAAGAAGGATTTAGAAGAAGAAGTTGTCAGTGAAGCGGAAACTGCGGACGGTAAGATTTACACATTGGCAAATGGTTGGGAGCTAGCAATGCCAGTGATGGAGGAGCCGATGAAGTTGCCGCAGACAGTTGAGGCTCGGCGGCTTTAGGTTAGGGAGATGGGGAGTGGAGAGATAGGGAGTTGTTGCTCTTTGTCTCTCCCTTGATCGTAGGTTGTTGATTGTGTTTCTGGCGGATATGCGCCTCTTAGATGAAGCTTTGCATTAATTCAGATTGCTTTAATTGAAGCTCTTGTCGGGAAATACTGCTTTTAATTTGACAATAATTCTCAGCTATTATTCTCAGTGTTTCAGGGTTACTACCACTGAGCTAAGAACACAAACCGTATTCAAAATCTTTCACCGAGAGTCCTATTATGCTCATTGAAAATGCTCAGTCCTGTGAATTTTGCTTAGAGGGACAGTTTTTAGCTTTTGTTGTCGAAAGTGGAAAACTCAAATATCTCCGGATGTCTTCCGCCAACGAAGAAATTCAAATCAAGCTCTCAAAACAGGTTCGCGCTGCGTTATTTCGCTCGATCGAGCAATCCTCTCCGCTCCGCCCTCTAGACCTGATTCAAGTCACAGGTAAACAAAGCATTGACCCTAAATCTGGCAGCGTAAAACTGACCGCACAGCAAATTTTGCGAGCTAATCCAAATAGCGAAAAGCTCATTGAATTTAAGTCTGACAAATCCTGCCCTGACAAACCCTGCTCTGATAAACCTTGCTACCGTGTCTTAGTTTGTCAAAATTCTAAATGCCAACGCAGAGGGGGACGCAAGCAGCATCGCGAACTCGAAACCGCCATCCGCGATCGCGAACTGCACACCGTTGCCACCATTGAACGATCTGACTGCTTAGGCAAATGCTCAATGGCTCCCAACATTATGCTCATGCCTGGGAAAAAGCGACTCAGTGGGATGGAACCAAACGCGATCGCAGATCTCCTCAAAACCCTATCATCCAGATAATCAGTCCATCAGACATCACAATCCCAAGACTTTCTTCAACACTGCTTGATCCTGAGCTTTAATCTGAAATCGCCCATTCTCAATATCCCGAATCCAACTCTGGCTCTTTCCAGCCCGCTCAGCAAGCTGTCTCTGACTCAACCCAATACTCTTTCTCGCATTCACAATCTCGTCACTTGATAGCATTGACTGCGAACTTCGATTTTTAGACTTCTGCTGTTTCCCACTCTGCCGCTTTTTCTTCTTCTGCAACCCTGAAGACTGTTCCCAGTCCACGGGCAAAGCAAACGACAAAATTCGAGCATTCATCAATAGATTCCACTTCCCGCGAGGAGCCGCATCCGTCAATCGTGAATCTCCGCTGCCATCATTCATCCAGAACTCAAGCGCTTCTTCCGCATCATCTGGCAAACCTGCTAACTTCGACCACAACGGTCGAATCTCAGGCGGATAAGTCACTGGATCAAACTCAGGCTTTAACCCATAGTTATCCAACACAGACAAATCATTCTCAAACGCTCTGACAATCCGCTTTCGTTCCTCCCGTTGAGCATTGGCAAGCATAACTTTTTCTTCGCCATACGCAATCCGCATCAAGGTCGGCACTGTAACCCTTTGCTCTCTTCCAATTCGCACCTTAAATAGCAACCACAACAGCATCCGAGCTGCACCTTCATGCTGCTGCCAAATGCTCATAATCAGAAAAATCAAAGATTTCGGGAGATTACCGTATTGATAAAATGCGGATTGCTCTTTACACTCTTGCTTATTCAGAAAGTACTTCGCCCACGCACCCGCTTTGATCCTAAACGTCAAGCCAACTAAATGCTTACACTTCAAATCATCTTCTTGAAAGTGATGCTGAATTTCGAGTAAATGCCATAAGCGACTATCAGACAGCGAAAATGCTGGAACTTTACCTTGCTTTGGAAAATCGATCGAGGCAGTTAACCAACAAGGCGTTTCGACTAAATCTTTGATCAAATTCAGTTTGACAGGCTTACTCAAATCCTTTCGCTTGTCTAACCCTAGATAAGCTTCAATCTGTTGATCACTGATCACAAATTCTTCTTCCCAAGGCTTCTCTAAAGTGGTTGCATAAGCGGCATACAGCAGATGCAAACAAGCGGCTCGAATATCCATCTCATCTAAAATTTCTAAAGCATCCTGCTTAGTCGCAGGGATGGGAGAATCCCCCAGATCATTCGCTAACTTGAGCGTAATCAAGCCTTGACCGTGATGAATCGATCGCTGATATTCGACCGTTCCGTTTTGAACTTTCCAAGGTAAAGATTTGCGCTGAGCGAGTAGATTACAAGCTTCCCAAATCACGATCGCAGAAGCAAACGGGCTATTCTTACCATTTGTAAACAATTCAGGGCTAGTAATCGGTCTTGTCTCTACAATTTTCGATCGACCTTTCATTGCTTGGTAGGGTAGCACCGAATTTTGAGTACACACCGACAAACATTGAGGCTCGTCAAAATATCCTTCGCAGTCATTACAGAGCACTGGATTAATCCACAGAGCGCCAGTGTCCTCAATGCAAATAGCTCCGGTCGGGCATTGAGGACGACAGACATCACATCCCATACAGTCACCAGAAATTTTGTACGCCATAATGCTCCGTTGTTGGGGCAACACAGGTAGAGAGTAAGCTTGATCCGTCTAAGTCTCCTTGTTGTTGAGACCGCAAAATAAATTGAAGTTTTAACTGGAGCACACGTAACGAAAAAGCAGGAGAGTATTTATACAAGTCAATTCGTATTCTTTTCTAATTGAGCTAGCAGCGTTCTACTGTTCAGTTTGAGCAAATCAACATTATTTTAACATTTAGAAAAGATTGTTCATAGTAAACAATCCCTGTTTTCTAAAACATAGCATTTTTTACAATTTTTCTAAAAATTATGTTGTAGATAACTGACTAATTTAATGACTGTAATTCAAAGTCAACATCGATTTGTTCTTGAAATTTAGCTGGGCGATTTCAAAATATGTTTATCGCAAACAGTCGCTCAAATTTGATTTGTAATTATAAATACATATCCACAATTAGTTTCATCGCCATAGGGGTTTCAGCGATCGTTTATCTGTCTAAATACAGAGGATTTTAAGATCTTCTTAACTTGAGTTTGCCGCAAATCAGATTACGATTGAGCAGTAATTCTAGATAGTAAAAGCTCGTTTTAGCACTAGCCAATCTATCCATATAGCTTCAGCAATTGTATTTCCGAATTTTGCAACATTGCTGTTTCTAAACTCGCTTGAAGCAACCTATGAATCAAATTCCTACTTCACTGCTGACCCTAATTGCAGGCGTTGTGATCACCTTGATCAGCTTCTGGGTTAGCCAAAACCATCACCTCCTGCCTGTGCAAGCTTCAGAGCAAGCTCCTTGGGTAGACGACTTCTTTAGCGTTATGGTCGGCATTGGAACTGCACTCTTCATTGTGGTTCAAGGCACAATTCTGTTTTTCACCCTCAAATACCACAAACCTGATGGCGACGAAACAGATGGCGTTCCGATCGAAGGCAACTTTGCTCTAGAGATTCTCTGGACTGCGATTCCCAGCATCATTGTGATTGGCTTGGGAGTCTACAGCGTTGATGTCTATGAACACATGGGCGGCATTTCTGCGGGTTCAGCAATGGCGCATGTCCACTCTGCTGCGACTCATACTCATCACGATACGATGGGAACTGCGATCGCAGCACCAATGATTGCCGATGCAAGTGATGAAACGAGCAGTTCTACAGACAGTTCTACGACCAGTTCTACAACTCGCATTCCCGCCTATGGTCTCACAGAGAATCACGAAGGTGGACTGAATGTGAATGTAACTGCAATGCAGTATGCTTGGCTGTTTGACTATCCTACTGAAGGGGTCATGCCCGGTGAATTGCATGTACCCATCGGGCAAAAAGTTGTTCTCAATATGAAAGCTCAGGATGTGATTCACTCATTCTGGGTTCCTCAATTCCGCATCAAACAAGATGTCATTCCAGGTGAGCAAACCCAGCTCCAATTCGTCGCAACAAAACTGGGCGAATTTCCGATCGTATGTACCGAACTCTGTGGAGCTTATCACGGTGGAATGCGATCGACAGTCGTTGTGCAAACTCGCGAAGACTATGAGAAATGGGTCGAGGAAACCAAGATTGCTCAAGTCTCAGAGACAAATCGAGCAGTTGCAACCCTCTCTGACTCAGAATTTCTTGCACCCTATGCCAAAGACCTCGGCATCACCGCAGAACATTTAGCGCACTTGCATCCTTAGCATCATGGCTCAAACTCAAGATCAAAATCTAGTCATCTCTTCCGAGGCAAATCCGGCTGCCTCCCATCCTGCTTGGAAGTGGTATGACTATTTCACATTCAACACCGATCATAAAGTGATTGGGATTCAATACCTGGTCACTGCATTCTTCTTCTACTTAGTCGGCGGATTTATGGCGGTTGCAGTTCGGACAGAACTCGCGACTCCAGATCCTGATTTAGTAGATACCAGCTTATACAATGCTTTCATGACCAATCATGGAACAATCATGATCTTCTTATGGATTGTTCCTGCGGCAATTGGAGGATTTGGAAATTTCCTCATTCCTCTGATGGTGGGTGCGCGCGATATGGCTTTTCCGAAGCTAAATGCGATCGCATTCTGGCTCAATCCTCCGGCAGGGTTATTGCTGATGCTGAGCTTTGTGTTTGGGGGTGCTCAGGCAGGTTGGACAGCCTATCCGCCTTTGAGTATTATCACCGCTCCGGTTGCACAATCGATTTGGATTGCTGCGATCGCATTAGTCGGAACCTCTTCAGTCCTAGGTTCGCTCAACTTTGTGATTACGATTTGGAAGCTGAAAGTTCCTAGCATGAAGTGGACGCAAGTACCGCTGTTTTGTTGGGCATTGATGGCAACCTCGATTTTGGCGCTACTCTCGACTCCTGTTTTAACGATCGGTTTAATCTTGCTGCTGTTTGACATCAACTTCGGCACGTCTTTCTATAAGCCAGATGCAGGCGGCAATGTTGTGCTTTATCAGCACCTATTCTGGTTCTACTCTCACCCTGCGGTTTACTTGATGATTCTGCCGATTTTCGGAATCATGTCTGAAGTCATTCCGGTACACGCTCGCAAGCCAATTTTTGGATATAAAGCGATCGCGTATTCCAGCGTGGCAATCTGTTTAGTCGGATTGTTTGTCTGGGTTCACCATATGTTTACAAGTGGAACGCCAGGCTGGATGAGAATGTTCTTTACGATTTCAACCTTGATTGTAGCTGTGCCGACTGGGGTGAAAATCTTTGGTTGGGTGGCAACGCTCTGGGGTGGAAAAATTCGCTATACCAGTGCGATGCTCTTCGCGATCGGGCTACTCTCAATGTTTGTAATGGGCGGTTTAGGTGGAGTTACTTTAGGAACAGCTCCATTTGATTTGCATGTTCATGATACTTACTATGTGGTTGGACACTTCCACTATGTTCTATACGGGGGTTCTGTGTTCGGCATCTATGCTGGAATTTACCACTGGTTCCCCAAAATCACGGGCAGAATGCTAGATGAGCGTTTGGGACGCATTCATTTTGCGTTGACCTTTATTGGAACACACTTAACCTTCTTACCGATGCACTATTTAGGCTTACAAGGAATGCCGCGTCGGGTCGCAATGTATGATCCTCAGTTTACTTCTGTGAATCAGCTTTGCACAGTTGGAGCCTATATTCTGGCAATTTCGGTCATTCCTTTCTACTTCAATGTGATTCGCAGTTGGAGTAAGGGTCAGCTAGCAAGTGACAATCCTTGGAATGCATTGACTCTGGAATGGACAACGAGTTCTCCACCCATGATTGAGAATTGGGAAGTGCTGCCTGTTGTCACTCATGGCCCTTACGACTATGGGATGAGTGAGCCGGAAGCGCCTCCATCTGCAAGCGAGCCTGCGCCTGTGCAGTAGTCGATCTGCTTATTGCGTTTTTGTTAGCTTTAGAGGATGTTTTAAAGGTATAGAAAGTTTCTTTGCTCTCGTTGCTATCCCGCCCGTGATTGAAAATCCGGGCTAACAGAAGCAAGTCCACTCAAGGGACTAAAAGACTGTCAACATCAAGTTTCCAGTCCTTTTCAAAGGACTTCGTACCGTTAGCCCCGACTTTCAGTCGAGGGGCGGGTGAGTGCCAGAAACGATACTTTTCAAACATCCTCTTGGTTCTGTAAATTCCGAAATTGAGAGAATTTAGAGAGCCATTCTCAAGCATTTCCAAACTTCTTGCTATCTCTTCAATCATCATGACTCAAGTTACTATCGACTCCACCCATTCAACCGCCTCACACGGCCACGAAGAACATCCCGATTTTCGGACTTTGGGGCTACTCACTTTTCTGATTTCTGAATCATTAATGTTCGGCGCACTGTTCGCAACTTACCTCTTTTTACGAGGAATCACTCCAGAGTTTCCTCCGAAAGAAACCGAAGTCGAACTGCTCATTCCCAGCATCAACACGATCATTCTGGTTTCGAGTAGCTTCGTAATTCACAAAGGCGATGTTGCTATCAAACAGAATGATGTGAAAGGAATGCGCCTCTGGTACAGCATCACAGCGTTAATGGGAGCAATTTTCTTAGGCGGTCAAGTCTACGAATACCTCAATCTCGGTTATGGTCTGACGACCAATACCTTCTCAAATTGCTTTTATATGATGACCGGATTCCACGGATTGCATGTATTCATCGGGTTGCTCTTGATTCTGGGAGTGTTATGGCGATCGCGTCGTCCGGATCATTACTCTGCTACCAAACATACAGGCATTGAAATGGCAGAAATCTACTGGCACTTTGTAGACATCATTTGGATTATCTTGTTTGCCTTACTCTACATCTTGACTCAATTCTAACCATGTCCTCCCCAACTCTTTCCTGGTACGATGTCCCTGAAGATATCAAAGCAATTTTGCTCTGTGCTGCCAATGCTTGGGAAAATACAGCGCAGTCTGACCAGTATATCCTCGAAGCTCTCGCAAAAGCTGAAGTCAATTTAGATGTCTTGGTCACTGCCTATCGCTACTTTTTCTACAAAAGTAATGCTTGGATGGCACTGCAAATTGCTCAGAAAGTGATTGATCGTGTTCGAGAACTCGAAAAATTGCCTGAGCTGTGGAGTGACTTGAAGCCGATATTGCTCGATCGACGAGAAGATCCGAGCATTCGGCTTTACCTCAATGCCTATGGTGCATCAGGACTAGTTTGGGCAAAGTTGGGAGAGCTAGAAAAAGCAAAAGAGATTACTTCTCGGATTAAAGAAATCGATGGGAAAGAATTCGGAAGTGCAACAACTGTATTTGATGTATTAACTCAACCGCCTGAAGAAGATGACTAGCCTTTTCGGAACTCTGGAATCGCATAGAATTGACCTTCACCTCTCTCAAGACTATGAAAACCTTGGACTGGATTGTAACCGATGATGGACAGTGCCAGACTCGACCTGCAACACGAGAATGGGACTTAATTGAAGAACATTACTATCTTCATCGATTTCTGACCGAAGTCATTGATCTTCTCGCACAAGTCAAACATGAGGCAGATGAGTGGGATCATTTGCCCCAACTCCGTCGCTTAGTTCGTAAACTGATCATCAATTCTTACTATGTTCGTACCCAATTTCTCGAACCTTGCTCTAAAACAGGCAGTTCGGTTTTGACCTTATACGACGAAATTGGCTATCCTCTCACGGTCCAAAATGTTACTTTTGCTCCAGGTTTGGTTTCTCCAATTCATAATCATGGAACTTGGGGAATTACGGCTGTTCTGAAGGGGCAGGAAAAGCAAACCTTTTGGCGGCGAGTGGGTGATCCGGATTTCCCGAACAAAATTGAGCCAATTGGCGAAAAAATTATTAGCCCGAACGAAATTGTCAGCTTTGCACCAGACGCGATTCATTGTGTTGAAGCCATTGGGGATGAGCCGACAGTTAGCTTTCAGATCTATGGCGATACTCAGCCGCGATCGCGGTTTTTCTTCGATCGCGAAACCCATACTGCAAAGCCTTTCTAACCCTGATCTCACCATGAAAACTAACCTAGACGATGTTTTGGCAGTCTGTCTGATTACCTTCATCGTGATTACACCCGCATTGTTCGTATTTGCTTTAGTGTGGTATCACCACTTGCAGTTTATTCACCGATTGCCGGCTCTCTCTCAAATTTCAGAAGCTCTTTCTTTGATCAGCATGAGTGGATTCTTCTTGTTTCCACTCTGGACTGCCTATCAATCTTATCAATCTGCAAGATTCAAGCAAAAAGTCGCCCGCTTAGAACGTCTCTGGCAACAAAGTATTTGAGGAACCTCATCTTATGGCTGAAGCAATCACTGAAGCGAGACAAGCTCAGTATATCGAACTGATTCAAGAATTGATGGCTTGTCCGAATGGGCAAGAACCTGAAGTGTTAGATGCTCAACCCGATTTAATTGATGCCGGATTTGTACAAACATTAGTACAAGTGTCGAGCATGATGGCCCACGAAAACAATCCAGACGGGGCAAGATTTCTGATCTACATTGCCCGCGAACTGGCAAAACAGCTTGGACTTTATCCAGAGAAACCCAATGATGATCAATAACTTAGAACTGACTGCAACCGAAGCCGGAGAATTAGCGATCGCATTTCTCACCCAAGATTTAGGAATCCCTGAACTTGAGCAAGAATGGTTCACTGTTCTGTCTTCAAAGTTTTTGGGTGTAAGCTGGTATGTCGTCGAGATTGGAATCGAAGGCATTCCAGATAAGTGGGTGGTTCAAGTTTATGACACTCGCGAATGTGATCCGAGCTATACTTTCGTCTCGCCAGTGAGTATAGATGACGATCATACGGATTTAGCAGAACTCCCAGAAGCGATCGCCGATATTGTGATTGCAGAACGCAACGCTCGCTAACCAAAAACTAAACAAAAGATGCGTTTCGGTTATGCAGCACTCGCACAGGATATTGCATCCGAGCATTGAACACAGCCGAAACGCAAGTACCGAGTGACATATAAAATAGAGCAATATACCGACAGTCAGCAGCCTTCGTTTTTTATGTAAATAAAGGTAACAGTTTGGCGTGATTATGTAATAAATTTTATATCTTCTGAATCTTGATTTAGAAACTGCTATCAAAATTAGAGCATTCCGCTTTCTCAAGAATCCTCAATCAAGAATCTCTCATTTGAAGGGCAATGTCCTCCCTTTGAACGCATTGTTAGACGTGAGCTGACGCTACTTGTTCTTGCACGCTACGTTGAGAATTTGCTATGAAAGTACTATTGCTCTATCCAAAATTTCCGAAAACATTTTGGTCGTACGATCGCTTCATTGAAATGGCAGGGCTAAAAGCTTTTATTCCCCCACTAGGGATTTTGACCGTTGCCGCAATGCTTCCATTAGATTGGGAAGTCCGATTTCGCGATCGCAATGTCGCCGTCGAAACAGATGACGATTGGGCATGGTGTGACCTCGTCATCTTATCCGCAATGCTGGCACAAAAAGCAGACTTCCATACGTTGATTCGGAAAGCTGTCCAGCAAGGTAAGAAAGTTGCAGTTGGTGGCCCTTATCCCACTTCTCTACCGGAAGATGCTTTAGCATCAGGCGCAGATTATTTAGTCCTTGATGAAGGTGAAGTTACTGTTCCACAATTTATCAGCGCGATCGCAGCCGGGGAAGAAAAAGGCATCTTCCGAGGTTTAGAGAAACCTGATGTTGCTAAAAGCCCAGTGCCTCGATTTGATTTACTAGATCTCGATGCTTATTTAATGATGTCGATTCAGTTTTCGCGAGGATGTCCCTTCAATTGCGAATTTTGTGACATCATTACGCTCTATGGCCGCAAGCCGCGAACTAAAGAAACCCACCAAGCGATCGTAGAGCTGCAAGTTTTATATTCTTTAGGATGGCGCGGTTCCGTATTTATTGTCGATGATAACTTCATTGGGAATCAACGCAATGTGAAACGATTCCTCCGCGAACTGATTCCCTGGATGGAAGCCCACAACTATCCATTTACCTTTGTGACCGAGGCTTCAGTGAATCTAGCAGATGATCCAGAACTACTAGAACTGATGGTGCAGGCGGGATTTTATGGTGTTTTTCTTGGGATTGAAACACCGGATCAAGATAGCTTGCAGACGACTCGAAAACATCAAAACATGCGCAGCCCTCTAGTAGAAGCATGTCAGAAGATCACAAAAGCAGGGCTGTTAATCTATGCCGGGTTCATTTTAGGTTTTGATGGAGAGAGAGAAGGTGCAGGCGATCGCATTCGTGCATTTGTGGAAGAAACAAACATTCCCCAGCCGATGCTCGGAATTCTCCAGGCACTTCCGAATACCGATCTGTGGGAACGATTAAAGCGAGAAAATCGATTACGGCAGAGTCAAGGAGACCTACTCGAAGTGGGAGATCAAAACACGTTGATGAATTTTGTTCCGACTCGCTCCCTAGATGAGATTGCGAGGGACTATATCAATACACTCTGGACACTCTACGAACCATCGAACTATCTGAAACGCTGTTTTCAGCATTGTTTAGCCATTTCTCCAAATCCGCGCTTAGCTCAAAACTTACATTTTCCGATGAAAAAGGGGTTGCGATTGATAGCACAGGTCATTTGGATTCAAGGCATTCGTCGAACAGAGCTTCGTGCTCAATTTTGGCGGCAGCTTTGGAAAATGATCGTCCGTAGACCTCGATCGCTGAATCTCTATTTTGGACTTTGTGCCGCCGGAGAGCATTTTGCTGAGTACCGTTGCTTAGCAAGAGATCGGATCATGCAGCAAATCGGACATGATCCATTAAAAGCCCCACAACCGAGCAAGCCAGTTGCAATGGTCTAGCCATCTGTAAAGTAGGGAGCAGGGAGCTAAGAGAACTACTCCCCACTCCCCACTTTTTTTCGAGCATTTACACCTCAAAAGCCTGGCTCAACCCAGTTATACAACTTGACTCAGAAAAGCCGCCTGCTGCTCTAAACTCAGCGATCGTAGAGCAGTCAACAAGTCATTTGCTTCTGACGACAATGAAAAACCAGACGGAATTGCTGGAATGCCATCGCCCAAGTATTGTCCCAGTTGATACCAGAACGCCAAGCGAGCATTACTATCTAGGGACTTATAGCGCGTAAGAGCAGGTTGAGTCGAACCCGGAACCAGTTCTAGCATTGCTTTACTAGGATGAGGATCAAGTGCAACTTCATCCCCTTTTGCAGTCTCATTTGCTAAGAAATCACTTAGTGTTTGTAACTGCTCGTCTTGACGTTACTCGTGAATTTGTTGAATCAATGGGACAATCTCTCCGCCCATGCTTGAAACATGAACGGGAATCGATCCAGAAATCTCTTGTAATAGCATTCCCAATGTTGCAAGTTGCTCCTCAACGGGCAATTTTTGAAATGCTAAAGCAGCTTGATCCAGACTGCTAGTGTTGATAGAAGTCATCAGAAAATCTCCCAAGCAAGGTGATAATTGAATTTCAGTTGAATCTACTGCACACTTGATCTGCTGAACTATTGCAGTGAAGCTAATTGATCACGTAGCTCTCTCGGCATTAAAACGCGGTTAATTGCATGAACCACACCATTTTCTGCCTGAATATCCGCTTGGACAACGCTACCATCATTCACGATAATTCGTTCTGGAGTGACACGAACCGCAATTCCGCCGCCTAGCACTCTTGTCGTTCCCGTACTAAAGTCATTTGCAGTAAGCTCTTGCGGGATAATGTGATAAGAAAGTACTTGTCGGAGCAAGTTGCGATTCTCAGGTTGCAGCAAGCGATCGAGCGTTCCTTGAGGCAGCGCAGCAAATGCGGCATCAGTCGGAGCTAAAATCGTGTAATTTCCTCCGCGAGATTGTAGCTCGTTCGTCAGTCCTGCTGCTTCAACGGCTCTTGCAAGTGTCGTAAATGAACCCGCTCCAGCCGCCTGCTGAAGTAGAGGCGCAAGACGTTGATTCTCAGTTGTTCCAGTCTGCGGATTTGTTTGTGCTTGAGCAGGAAGAATGGTTGCTGCACTCAGTCCTGCAAGCACAGCTAATGCAGAGAGCGATCGTAGAAATTTATTTTGGTAGTTATACATTGCAAATTGTTTCCATTCATGAAGTTTTGTGATGTGCTTCTAAGGTAAGTCGTAGAAATGTACAGACCTTCTGTCAAAAGGATTAATATTTTTAATACAAACAATCTATATATCTATAGATGTCGCTTCAGCATGTGATTCGTAATAAGCTAGAAAAGTCTTGCCTGCCTCAGTCAAAAGGTAAATCTTCTGACAACTCATAGCATAGAGGTAGGTATAGTAAAAATTCAGAAGAAATTTGCCTCTTGGCTGCAAAAAAATCATTTGAGGAACTTATGTTGCGTTTAATGTGGAATTCCTCACAAGTTCCTCACAATCCTCGTTTACGCTGATGTCAAAGATAGAAAAGCAGCCCTCTATCAACGAGAAAACGTGATGAGACCCTCTCTTGTTTAGTCTTACATTCCGAAGTGCTCGTTCTTCTTAATCGGCAACATTCAGATACATCCTTCTCTCACTTGCTTGCATAACAGTTGGGAACATTGTTTCCCTGTTGTGCAAGTTTCCTGATCCTTTGCACTGCAACGTAAGGTGATTGATATGGAACGTTTTGATTACATTATTCTGGGCGCAGGACTAGGTGGACTCTCCACAGCCGCTTGTCTGACTCGTCAAGGTCATCGAGTCCTCATCCTAGAACAGCATGATATTCCAGGTGGTTGTTGCCATACCTTTGACTATGGAAACTACCGCTTCTGTGCTGATGTACACTATATTTCGCAATGTGGAGAAGGACAGACAATCGATCAATTTCTCCACTATATCGATCGAGAAGTTGAGTTCAACAGTCTTGACCCCGAGTGTATCGATCGAGTGATCACAAATGAAGCTGATTTTAGGATTCCGTTAGGGTGGGAAAATTTGAGAAATCGTCTTCTGCAAACCTTTCCAGAAGAAGCAAATGCAATTCGTCGCTACTGTGATGAAATCAAACTCATTCACCAGCAAGTGCATGACCTGACTCAAGAAGTGAAATGGTTTAATCAGCAGTGGACAGACTGGCTGAAACTTCCCAAATACTGGCATCTCTTCGCCCGCCGCAATTGGACATTGCAAATGCTCTACGATCAGGTCGGGCTATCTCCAAAACTGCAAGCCATTCTCGCAGGTCAGAGCGGCGATTACGCGCTCCCACCTAATGAAATTGCACTACTCACCCATACAGCACTCGTCTGGGACTACTCAGAAGGAGCTTACTATCCGAAACATCACTTCAAATTCTTTGTCGATACGATTACAGATGCGATTCGTCAAAGAGGTGGCGTGATTCTCTACTCGACTCCAGTGGAGCATATTCAGGTCACAAATCATCAGGTTACTGGAATCATTGCTAACGGCAAAACTTATTCTGCCAGCAAGGCTTATATCAGTGATCTTGATCCAAAACTGACTGTCGGATTAATGCATGATGCTGAAGCCTTGAGTTTGAAAGAACGCGATCGCTTAACAAAGTATGACTATTCTGCCAGCGCATTTAATATTTATCTTGGACTCGATGAACGCTTTGATCCGGCTCAATATGGCATTGGCAACTGGAACATTTGGTACTATCCAACCGGAAATCTGAATGAAGAATATCAGAACCAACTCGCAGGCGATCTAAGCCATCCGTGGATCTTTTTATCCTGTCCAACGCTCAAATCTTCAGAACCCGGTATGGCTCCTCTTGGGCATCATGTGTTAGAAGTCGCAACAGTTTGTCCCTATGAAGCGTTTGCTGAACTGCACAAGACAGATATGCAGGCTTACAAGGCGAAAAAACGTGAGGTCTATCAACGTCTCATGCAAAGTGTCCGAGATTTGATTCCAGATGTCGATCGCTACTGCCGCATGAAAGTCTACGGAACACCGACGACGAGTGAGTTTTACCTCGGACAACCCGAAGGCAATATCTATGGAGCAAAGTTAGTGCCTCGTCAAGTCGGATTAAATCGATTGGGCTACAAAACTGAGTTGCCGAATTTATTCCTGGTCGGGGCAAGTGCTGGCTATCCAAGCGTTCCTGGCGTGATCGGGAATGGCATGGATGTAACAGAACTTCTAACAAGTAGACCAGTCTGGCATCAAGCAGAGCGGCGATCACAACTCGTCCAAGAACCCGCAGCTAGTTTTTACTAAAGGACAAGCACCATAATGCACTGTTGAGGAACTTGTGGCTACGACCTGTGCATCCTCACAAGTTCCTCAACTAACTCGATTATATTGAGCACTGTAGCAGGGGGTAAAAGCAATGTTCCGAAGAATTTTAGTCGTTCTTGAAGATGCTCCATCTCAGCATTGTGTGTTTAACACTGCGCTCCGATTTGCTAGAGCAAATCAAGCTCAATTATGTTTAGTTGATCTGAGAACAAATCCAGGAGCGATCGCACATTCGCTGGCAGAAATGGCGATAGGCTTGGGAATTCAGGTTGACATTTCAGAATTGAGCGAAAAGACGGAGCAAGCTCTGATTAGAACGGCGAGAAATTGGTACGCTGATTTGATCGTCATCGGTCACGCACTACATCCGACATTGTCTCCAATCTTGCCCTGTACCGTGCTGATTGTGCAGCAAGAACAAGAGCATACCATTTCTATGACAATGCAATTAAAACCACAAGTCCCAGATGTTGCAGTGCGTAATCGCTTAGAAAGGTTGCTTGACCTTACACCCAGTTCTTAAATTATCCATTGAGAAACCAGCATAGAAAAGAGATCGGAGCGCAATGGTGATTCATCAACCTGCATAAAATTTGAAAAGTCCCCAGAACTAGAGGCGCGATTGATTCGCTCCAAAGTTTGAGGACTAAATTATTGAATGGTTATACCTGGCAAACACCTCTGTTGCTGAGATGTAAAATCCACCACTCTACTTAATCAGGTGTAGAACATCGCGCAGCACACTAAAGCCTGCTAAGTCCCACGCTAAGTAAGCAAGGAATCCGATCATTGCTAATCGACCGTTCCAGAGTTCTGCTTGAGGATTGAAGCCGAAAAGAAAAGCATTGCGATCGACACCATTGTATTCTGTGGCAACAGGAGGTAAGTTAGTCGCTTTGTTCGATTGCATTGTTACACTTCTTAATGAACTTCTATTCACTATAGTATCGGCAGAATTCCCATCGAGCCTATACCGTTGGGGGTATCTCTGAGTGTTACAGAGAGAAGTTACAGCACAATACGTAGATTTGAGTGCTAAATTATCCGCTTTGTCCTTTGCAATCTTAGAAGATGCTTTCGACCTTAGAGCGTGTTGTCAGTAGATAAAAAACTCTCATTGCTTCTATTAAGCTACACATCGGATTGTTTCTATTAAGCTATACAGTCGTTGAACTTTTAGAAGCTGTGTTAGGCTGAAGGCTGAAGCGATATTTTCGGCTGTGTAATTCCTTATCATTAAGTGTTGCTCCGAACCTAAATCTCTCTACATTATGATTCTGGAGCCGTTTTTTATGTCAATCTACGTTGGCAATCTTTCTTACGAAGTGATGCAGGACAACCTCAGCGAAATTTTTGCTGAATATGGAACCGTTAAGCGAGTTCAGTTACCAACCGACCGGGAGACTGGACGAGTTCGGGGCTTCGCGTTTGTCGAAATGGCAACCGACACTGAGGAAGAAGCTGCGATCGAAGCTCTCAACGGAGCCGAGTGGATGGGGCGCGATTTGACCGTCAACAAGGCAAAACCTCGTGAAGAGAGAAGTTCTTCTAGTGGAAGTTGGGGCGATCGCAGAGGCGGCTCTTCTCGCCGCTAGATTCTGATCGAGCAGGGAGCAAGTACAACTCTACCGTCTTAAAGGCAGCTCTTACAGAGTCTGCCTTATTGTCGATCTCTGAAAACATGATTCATGGCTGGATTGAAAATGGTGCAAGCGTTTCAACTCACCTATTTTTTCATGCAGCGATACAGCATTCCTTAACTAAACCCAAGAAACAAATGAATACGAAAGAACTTCTGAGCCGATACAATGCAGGACAACGGGACTTTCGGAATCTGAACTTAATTGCCGTAAATTTCAGAAGTTTAAATTTCACAGGCATCAATCTAAGCGGTGCAAACTTAACCAAGGCAAATCTGACTAAAACGAACTTAAGTTACGCCAATCTCAAAGGCGCAATTTTAGTTGGAGCAATGTTAAGCGAAGCAAACTTCACAGGTGCAAATCTGACTGAGGCAAATTTAAGCAATACGAATTTGGGTGAAGCAATTTTGGGTCAGACCTATCTTAAGGGTGCAATCTTGCCAGACGGAACCACTCCCAGCACCCTCTCGAACCGTCTTAAAGTGCCGCAGATCTAACAGTCAATGCTTGAGATTGAGAAAATCATAGTTTGAGCAACGCTTCCATTATCAGAGGAAATCCCTGTGTTTGATAAATTTACAGAGAGAAGCATTAGGGTTGTGAATGCGGCTCAAATCGAAGCTCGTCGCCTTGACCATAATTATGTTGGCACAGAGCAGCTTTTGCTAGGTTTAATTGCGACTCGACCCAGTATTGCTGCACAAGTGTTAGCGGATCTAGACATTACTCTGGAAGAAGTACAAGAGCAAGTGCAGGCAGTGATTGGTCGAGGGCCTGGACTGTCTCGGACTGAGATCCCCTTTACTCCCCGGAGTCGGCGTGTCTTAGAGCAGTCCTTAAAAGAAGCAGAGCGGCTCGGACATAGCCAGGTGGAACCAGAGCATTTGTTGCTGGCGATCGTGCAAGATGAGGCGGGATTAGCCACTCAGGTTTTAGAACGGCTAGGCGTGGAGCGGGTTGAAGTTCGGATTAAAGTGCTACAAGCCATCTCTGAAGCTAAGCCCATCTTAAAAGGGAAGAGTTCCGGTCGCAAGAGCACACCGATTTTGAATGAGTGCGGCACGAATCTGACTGAACTTGCGGCATTGGGAAGGCTTGATCCGGTAGTCGGTCGTCAGCAAGAAGTAGAACGGATGATTCAGATTCTGGGTCGCCGCACGAAGAACAATCCGATTTTAATTGGTGAGCCGGGTGTCGGAAAAACTGCTTTAGCCGAAGGATTAGCGCAGCGTATTGTCGATCGAGATGTGCCCGAATCGCTTCAAAATCAGCAAGTTCTCACGTTGAATATCGGAACTTTACTGGCTGGAACAAAGTATCGAGGTGAGTTTGAGGAACGACTCAAAACCATCATGAAGGAAGTTCGCTCATCGGGAAACATCATTTTAGTCATCGATGAAGTTCATACTTTGCTAGGGGCAGGTTCTGCTCAAGGCTCACTCGATGCTGCAAATATTCTGAAACCTGCTCTCGCGCGCGGCGAACTGCGCTGTATTGGAGCAACAACGCTCGATGAATATCGTCAATATGTTGAGCAAGATGCAGCACTAGAACGGCGATTTCAGCCCGTGATGATTAATGAGCCGAGCATTGAAGAGACGATTCTGATTTTACAAGGATTACGCAGTCGCTATGAGCAGCACCATCGGCTAGAAATTTCGGATCTTGCACTAGAAGCGGCGGCAAAGCTTGCCGATCGATATATTTCTGATCGGCTGCTCCCAGACAAAGCGATCGATTTGATTGATGAAGCCGGATCTCGCGCTCGAATTCTTCACGGCAAGAAATTCTCGCTCGATAAGAGCATGAGTGAACGACTCAAACAGATTTTGCTCACCAAAGCAAGCGCGATCGCACAACAGGACTTTAAGCGTGCTGGTGAAGTGAGATCGAGTGAGCTGACTCTGCAAGCAGAGGTTCAGACCGAGGCTCCAGCATTTGGTTCTGCAATCGTTGTGGATGAGGTCGATATCGCTCACATTGTCTCATCTTGGACAGGCGTTCCGGTGAACAAAGTCACCGAACTTGAGTCAGAACAGTTAATGCAGATGGAAGAAGTTTTGCATCAACGACTGATTGGACAAGAAGAAGCGGTCAGCGCGATCGCACGAGCTACTCGTCGGGCAAGAGTGGGCTTAAGCAATCCCAATCGCCCGATCGCATCGTTTATTTTTTCAGGGCCAACGGGAGTGGGCAAAACTGAGTTAGTCAAAGCATTAGCTGCCTGCTTTTTTGGATCTGAATCGGCGATGATTCGACTAGATATGTCTGAGTTTATGGAGCGCCATACCGTTTCTAAGCTGATTGGTTCTCCACCCGGATATGTGGGCTATAGCGAAGGCGGACAGTTAACAGAAGCCGTTCGACGCAAGCCTTACACCGTTGTGCTATTTGACGAAATCGAAAAAGCACATCCCGATGTATTTAATTTGCTGCTGCAAATCTTAGAAGATGGTCGCCTAACCGATGCGAAAGGTCGGACTGTGAATTTCAAGAATACCTTGCTCGTGATGACCTCGAATGTTGGTTCCAAGGTGATTCAGAAAGGAGGCGGCGGACTCGGTTTTGAACTCTCGACGAATGCTCCAGAAGCATCTTATAACCGCACTGTTGCTTTGGTCAATGAAGAACTGAAGCAGTACTTTCGCCCAGAATTCTTGAACCGTTTAGATGACATCATTGTGTTCCGACAATTAACACATGATGAAATCAAACAAATTGCGAATCTCTTACTGAATGAATTTTCAGCTCGCTTGCTAGAACAAGGCATCACACTGGAAGTCAGCGATCGCGTTAAAGATCGCCTCGTCGAAACAGGCTATCACCCAGAGCAAGGCGCACGTCCGCTGCGACGAGCGATCACTCGTCTACTCGAAGATAGTCTAGCTGAGGCAATTCTCTCTGGTCGAGCCAAGTCTGGTGATTCTGTGAAAGTCGATCTAGATGAGCATGGACAGATCGAGATTGTTTAAAGAATTTAGTCGAACAAGACTGTAACGAAATCAAACGCTTATATTTTTAGTAGAGGAATGCTTTGATTTTTAATATGAGCCTTTTATCTTATGGTCAAACGCTCACTTCAGGCATCGCCCACTGGTATTCAACAGGCTAAACGTGCGTTTGCTCTCAAAGGCTGGACGCAGGAAAATCTGGCAGGGGAAGTGAACTTAAAGACCCGTCAACCCATCTGGCGCTTTTTCACTGGGCAGCCCGTTGATCGCCAAATTTTTCTAGAAATTTGTTCGATTTTGGATTTAGATTGGCGCGAGATTGCACTTGATCCGCCTGTAGATTTTCCCGTACCTGGAGAACGAGCAAAAGCAGTTCCTCTCGATGTGGATAGTTTAGTCCAGCAAGTGCGATCGCAACATCGAGACACGATTCAAAATCAGTGCGGCATCTTGCAGTTACTTGATGTCAACCGTCCGGTGAGAATTGATGACATCTATGTCGATGTCAATATTTTAGAAGAAATTGCCAGCCAACAATGGTTCGAGATCGCTGAACTACAAAACATAGAACCGACTGACTTCGACCGTGTGGGCTTAGGAGACGTTGAGCAAAAGCAGATCCCAGGAATGCAGGCAGTCGAGACTTATTCAAAGCTGAGAGTTTTGGGAAAGCCAGGAGTCGGAAAAACCACTTTTTTGCAACATCTAGCGATTCAGTGCAATCGGGGAGAATTTGCTGCTGATCGAGTGCCGCTCTTTATGATGATGAGAGAGTTTGCAGAAGAATCTAGACACAGTGGCACTTTTAGCCTTTTTCATTATGTTTGCTCTTGCTTTGTCCCTTCTGGCATTTCAGACCCCGCCGTGATTGAAACATTGTTGCAATCGGGTCGAGTTTTGCTATTAATGGACGGTATTGATGAACTGCTGAATCAGGACAGTGCATCGGTTCTACGAGAAATTCGTCAATTCTCAGATAAGTATCATCGCAATCAGTTTGTTGTTTCCTGTCGGACAGCGGCTCAAAAGTTGCAACTTCGAGGCTTCACCGATGTTGAGATTGCACCGTTCACCCAAGCGCAAATCACAACATTCGCGCAAAAGTGGTTCGCCGTATTCAGCCGAACAACACCGCGATTAGCGCAGAGCGCAACTCCGAAGGAACCGCAGCAAAATCAGTCCGTTGAGTTTCTGCAGAAACTCGACCTACCGGAGAACTGGCAGTTTCGCCAACTGGTTGTTACTCCTTTGTTTCTGCACCTTGCCTGCTGGGTGTTTCATGGTCAAGAAAAATTTCCAACAAAGCGGACTGAATTTTACAAGCAAGGACTCGATCTGCTGCTGGGGAAGTGGGATGAAGCCAGAGGAGTCGAACGCGATGATGCTTACCGAGGCTTTTTACTACCTCAGAAGCTAAGATTACTGAGCCAATTAGCAGCAGTCACTTTTGAGCAGGGTCAGTACTTTTTTGAACAACGTATTATTGAACAGTACATCGGAGACTATCTACGAAACTTACCGAATGCGTCGTTAGAACCCGAAGAACTGCAACTTGAAAGCGAGGCGATGCTAAAAGCGATCGAGGCACAGCACGGACTCTTAATTGAACGAGCGCGAGGCATTTTTTCATTCTCCTACTTGGCGTTTCAAGAATACTTCACGGCTCGCAAAATTGTCGCGAGTCATAATCTGCGAGCATTAGAGCAAGCATTAGGAAGCTTGGTGAGCCACATTACCGATCCCCACTGGCGCGAAGTGTTCTTGTTAACGGCAGCGATGTTGCGAAGTGCAGATTCGCTCGTGCAGTTGATGAAACAACAAATTGATGCGTTAGTGGCTCAAGACCCCTATTTACAAGATTTCCTAATGTGGGTCAGCCAAAAATCCCAATCGATTCCAATCGAACCGAAAGTTGCAACCACGCGCGCATTTTACCTTGCACTTGCTCAAGCCCCCCATACAGCAGGACAGTTTGCCTTAGCAAGTACCCTAGATCAAGGCATGTTTTTAGATGCGGCATTAGAGAACTTGCTGCTGGAGTTTGCCACCGACCATAGCCAGGATTTTGCCTATATCAATGCGTGTAGTGAAGCGCTCAACAACATTCTGGTGATGGTTCTGGATGCTGGATTCTATAAATCTCTGCAGCAGTTGAGAGATCAGTTGCCCGCTCCAAGTCAAAATCGAGAACGGCTTCAGGACTGGTGGCAGACAAACTATCCGGCTTGGGTGACACAGTTGAAAAGCACAGTTGCGCATTATCGTAACATTCAGCATCCCTGGCAGTTTAGTCCTGAGCAACAGCAAGTCCTACAGCGTTACTACGATGCCAACCAACTTCTGATTGATTGCTTGAATAGTAACTGTGAAGTCACAGCCGCAATTCGACAAGAGATTGAAGCGACGTTGCTCTTGCCTCAGAAAGAGTTAGAGGATCGAGAATGGCAAGGAGAATGAATTGCATCGAAATCAAACAATTCATACATGAAATCAAACATCGCTCTGTCAATGTGGTTGTAAAACATTAGGGGAATGTAATCATGAGTGTGATTCAAAAATTAATCGTGAACGCAGACGCAGAGTGCCGCTATCTTACGCCAGGAGAAATGGATCAGATCAAAGGCTTTATGATGAGTAGCGATCGTCGATTACGCTTGGTCAAGACCTTAACCGAAAGCCGCGATCGCATTGTTAAAGAAGCCGCTCGACAATTGTTCCAGCGTCGTCCCAACTTAGTCTCTCCAGGTGGCAACGCCTATGGTGAGACCATGACCGCAACCTGCTTGCGAGATATGGATTACTACCTGCGCTTAATCACGTATAGTGTTGCTGCTGGAGAAACGACTCCGCTTGAGGAAATCGGATTGATTGGAGTGCGCCAGATGTACAATTCTCTTGGTACACCGCTTGAGGGCGTGGCTGAGGGTGTTCGTGCCATGAAAGCGATGACAACTTCACTTATGTCGGCAGAAGAAGCAAGTGAGGTTGGTACGTATTTTGACTATTTAGTTACTAGGCTTCAGTAAGCTAGAGTTTCATCTGTCCTTCGGCAGGACTTAGGTAACGATTTGTCTCGTAATCAATCAATTGAGTTAGAAAGTCAAGCAGCATTAATTTAGAAAGAACGTAGGAAGGCAACTCTGTTGTTTTACTGGGTCTATTGATATGTTGAACTTGAATAAACCTCTAAACCCTAAGCCCCTCAACGATGTCCAGATTCTTATTGTAGATAATGATCGGGACAATAGGGAACTCTATGCTTTTGTGCTTGAAGGCTGTGGTGCAGGAGTCATCACAGCAGGTTCAGTCCAAGATGGATTAGCTTTGCTGAATGGGTGGATACCTAAAGTTTTGATCTGTGAAATGAGATTTCTAGGTGAAAGTGTTTATCCACTGATTTGCCGAATTAGATATCTTGCGCGCAAGCATAGCAGAATGATTCCGATATTGATTATTTCAACCTGTTCTCGAACAGAATTTACTCAGCACTGGAGGTTAAAGACAGAAGCGTATTTACTCAAACCTGTGAGCCTCGATGATTTTGTAGATGAAGTTTGGAATCTGACTCAAGAGACGGAAATTACTTATCCACTCAACATTCAAAGTTGAGTACTGATGCAGAGAATCGGCAATGCATATTGTGCATTACTGAGTAGTAGGCTGAATTGATTGATACATTTAATCGATACTTTGGAGGAAAATGATATGTCTACTTCTTTAGCTCAAGGTGTCCTTGTCACGATTATTGGTGAAGCTGTCTTACAAGAGAGACTAATTCGTCTGTTATCAAAGCTAGGAGTATCCGGCTACACAATTATTCCAGCCCAAGGAGGAGGAAGCCATGGTAAACGCATGGGAGACATAGCAGGGTACAACACCAATATCGAACTCAAAACCATTGTCACTTTAGAAATTTCGGATCAACTGCTCGAAGACCTAAAGCAATATCAATCAACCCACGCTCTAATTGCATTTCGGCAAACCGTAGAAGGATTGTTTGATTAGATCTATCTTTGGAGAGATTCATCTGTTATGAGCTAAGAGATCGTTCACACAATACAGCTCAAGCAACAATTCCAACATGAAATCAAACACGGAGCTGACATACTCATGATTGTTAGCGTAATCAACGTTAACGAGTAACAAACGAAGGTGAAACTCATGGCTGATATTGTTGATACTGCTGTTAAAGCTGGTTCTTTTAGCACTCTAGCTGCTGCTCTCAAAGCTGCTGGTTTAATTGAGACGCTCAAAGGTAAGGGGCCATTTACAGTGTTTGCACCCACGGATGAGGCATTTGCTAAATTGCCAGCAGGAACAGTAGATGGATTGCTTAAAAACATTCCCCAACTCAAGAAAATCCTGACTTATCACGTCGTCTCCGGCAAAGTCATGGCGGCTGATGTAACTAAGCTGAAGTCAGCGAAGACAGTTCAAGGTTCAGATGTAAAGATTGATGCCTCAAATGGGGTTCAAATCAATGACTCTCATGTGACAACCCCCGATGTAGCGGCGGATAATGGAGTCATTCACATCATTGATACGGTACTTATGCCTGCATAAGTTAAGTAGCTGAGGAGTGGATCTCTAGATTCGTTCTCTAGAGGTAAGCTACAATAGATGAATTACTTTAGCTCTCACCCTTGTCTCTACAGAACCGGGTGGGAGTTTTCTATCAGTTGAATCACGCTAGATCCACAGCTTCATTTTGTCTAGTTCGTGATTTTCCATCAGGTTCGCAATTTTTATCTTCACTAGGATTATCAGAGGTCAATATGGATTCATCGATCGGACTCACTCTAGAGCAAGAATTCAACCTCAGAGAATTCGCAGATCAAGCTCATCAGATGTCCCGTGAGCAGGCTCAAGAATTTCTGATTGTACAGTATCGACTCATGTTAGTTCAGAAAACGATGTATCTAGGGCTTCTCAAGCAGGAATGGAAATTGGAACTCAATCCCACCAATATTTAAACTCAGGAGAAACATAATGAATGCTCAAGAGATTGTAGAACTCTATGCAACAGGACAACGAGATTTTAGCCATGTTAAACTGCTTCAAGTCTGCCTAACAGATGCCAAGCTGATTGGAGCTAAGCTGATTGGGGCTGAGTTGGTTAGAGCGAATCTGCGTGGAGCAGATCTCACTGATGCTCACCTTAACCAAGCAAAACTCAATCAAGCAAATCTAGCCGATGCCGCAATGATTCAAGCTTGCTTGATTCATGCAGACCTGAGTGGGGCAGACCTAAGTGGGGCGAATTTGACTCATGCAGATTTGAGCGGTGCAGATCTCAGTGAAGCTAAGCTAGGTGGGGCAAATTTGCGGAAAGCAGACTTGAGCAAGGCAGATCTAAGCGGTGCTGATTTACGAGGCGCAAATTTGACTGGAGCCGATTTGAGAGAGTCAGATTTGAGTGATGCAGACCTCAACGGCGCGCATTTGAGTGAAGCGAATCTAACGGGAGCAACAATTCAAGGAGCCAATCTCGACCATGCAGGGTTCAGTAAAACGATCATGCCTGATGGCAGCATTCATGACTAGCTTAAGGAATGCTCATGAACAATGATGGGTGTGACAATCATGCTTGAACGTAGTGTAGAAGTAGATGTGAGATGTTCCGTAGAACAGGTTTACGGTCTATGGGCAAATTTAGAAAACGTTCCTCGCTGGATGCCACTTGTCAAAAGAGTCAGTCGATTACCTGGGGATCAAGAACTCTGGCATTGGACGTTTGGTTTAGGCTTTCCGCTTCTGACTGAGTGGACTTCGCGCATTACTCAACGCATTCCTTTGCGTTTAATTGTTTGGCAATCAGTTTCTGGACTCTCAAACCGAGGTTCTGCCGAATTCTTTCCAAGCGATCGTGGTTGCCGCTTACGGCTGACGATCGCTTTCGACTTACCAGGAGGAATTGTAGGAGCTTTATTAGAGAGAGTTGGTGTGGATCGCTGGTTAGAAACTAATCTAATAGAAAGCTTAAATCAGTTTCAGTCGCAAATTGAAGCAGAAGTAATTCGACAGACTGTTCAATCAGGTGGCTAGAAAAGCTATTAAGCTCTACAATAGAGATACAGCGATCGCGCTACACGTCGCGAGGCGACCAAGATGAATGCTAATGAAGTCCTCAAACGATACGCAGACGGACAAAGGAATTTCAGAACAGAAGATTTGAAAAACTTGAACTTTGTGAAAGCAAATTTAAGCGGAGTTGATTTTACCGGAGCAAATTTGGCTGGATCAGACTTGAGCAGTTCAGACCTAAGCTATACAAACCTAAACTGGGCAACTTTGAAAGGAGCTAACCTTAGCGGAGCAAACTTAAAAGGCGCAAAACTGCCCAATGGCAGTATACACAACGACTTTTTGGAATCTGCTAATTACTTAGGTACTTAGTCTACTGAAGGCGAGAACTCTTAATGGGAGGAAGGGACATGGCGAAAGAGAAAAAAGGCAATAGAGAGGCTAAGAAACCAAAAGCAGAGTCTCAAGGTACTAAGAAACAGAAAAAAGACCCGAAAAGATATGACGGGAACACAACCGGATTATTTGGAAATTTGAAAAAGTAGAATCTGATTCTATTTTCCGCTTTTCTAACAAGCCAGAGTAAATGGTTTCTAGCTTCCACTGCTGATTCAGCAATAAGTCGGTGGAAGCTTTTTTATTCCAATTTATAATTCCAAAGTTCAAGATTTTATCTTTTTCACGATCGCATTAGAAAGCAGTTTTTAATATGTCTATTTCAACCAATACTTCCCTAAGAGTTCAGCCCCAAGAAAATTTTAACCTCAGCAGTCAAACTACGTTCGATCGTAGTGCAACGAGCCAGCATCTCTGTCCTTGCTGTTCCTATATTCTGCTTCGCCATGTCAGACTAGATGGAGTGTACTGGCGATGTAGTCATTGCCATGCAGAAATGGCAGTTTGGTGTAGTGCGTAGCTGGAAATAAGCACTTGAACAGCATCCTGATTAAGGCTAAAAAAAGCTGCTCAAAAGCTGGAGATTGTTGAAGGGTTCCATGAAGCAATTTTGACAGGTGTGGGGCAACTCTTCAACGCTAGCACGCACCATTCGCATAATTTGAACCCAGATTCCATCGAACTTCATTTGAGCAGTATTTTCCCATCTCTACACCTGTAATCCTGTAGAGTGTATTCGCTATATTCCTGTTCTTCAATTGATTTGCAAGCAGCTAGTTAAGTCGATGGCTTAGAGGCAAGCAATTAAGAGTCATTCAACGCCTTAATTGAAAATTCGGCTGTTCCTTACCTTCCCTTAACCATTTTTCAACGTTATTTCCGCTATTCTCAACGTTGGTGCATTATGCGTTGATATCCTTCCTCTCAGTACTTCATTGACTGTTAATTCGTTTGTTCTTTTGAGCGGTTCTGCCAAACTATGTCTAATTTGTACGAAGTTGTAGCGAAAGGGGGACCATTGATGCTTCCCCTCGTTGGTTTATCGGTTGCCTCTTTTGCATGTGCCTTCGATCGTGCAGTATTCTGGTTTCAAGTGCTCAGAACCGAAGACCGAGTCGCACATCATATCTTAGACGCAGCACAATATAGCTTGACCGATGCTCGAATGATTGCGGAGAAAGCCAGTTCACAACCGATTGGACGCTTCATGTTAGCGGCTCTAAAACTCAACCAGCCCAACCCAGAAACTTTCCGATTGGCACTGGAAACGGCGGGTGATGAAGAATTTGCCAAAATGCGCAGAGGCGACAAGATGTTGGAAACAGCCGTCGCGATCGCGCCCCTGCTCGGATTGCTAGGGACTGTAACAGGTCTGATGTTGACCTTTGCCAACTTGAACGTAGGCGGCGCAACGCTCGGAGCAGAACAAACCACCAAAGCGGCAGCCGGAATCGCTGAAGCACTCACAACCACGGCTTGCGGTATGGTCGTCGCAATCATCGCGTTGGCACTTCTAAGAGTCTCTGTCACTCTGCAATCTCAGCAGATGGAGTATTTCTCTAAAATCGGTGGCGAGTTAGAACTGATTTATCGCCAAGTTTGGTACGAACCTTGGACAAATGAATTAGCGAAAGCAGGATCGTCTCAGTTATCTTCTGAACTCTCTGTCGGGAGCTAGGCATGAAATTTAACAAATACCAGCAAAGCCAAATTCCAGAGGTGAATCTCGTTCCGATGATGGACGTGATTATGACGATTCTGACGTTTTTCATCCTGGTATCGATGACGTTAACCAGTTCCAAATCTGTGGACGCAACGCTCCCCAGTACCGATAAAGGAGTCAACAATAAACCTGCTCCTGATCCGCTGATCATTGGAATGACACGGGCAGGACAAACAGAAATTAACAATGCAACCGTCACAGAAACGCAGATTGCAGAACAGGTTGCAGCTTATTTTCAAAGAAATCCACAGGGCGCGATCGTGCTCAAAGCTGATAAGTCGCTTGCTTACGAAAAAGTGGTTCAAACTCTGGGAACGCTGCGAGATGTCGGAGGCGATCGCGTTTCTTTAGCGATCGAGTAGAGAGAGCAGAATAGATATTTTGATCGGGACATTTAGCATGTCCCGATTTTTTCTTAGCTTTTCGGATCTTTGAGCCAAGTCACAATGATCGTTCCAGTTTGATCTTTCGTGGGGATCAAATTTAAGTAGAACGTAGTACTTCCTTTCTTTAAGCGATACAAGTTACCGCCGCCATACTGACCTTGTTCTGAAATCTCAAAGAAACCTGATAGTCCAGCCGCAGACATGGATTGATAGAAGTTCGTCGGATTTTGACCTTGTGCTAGCTTCGGTGTTCCATCAATTCCGGGGCGCAAGTCTGGAATCGCTCCCTGCTGCAACTCTGCCTCACTCACAATGTTATAGAACATCTGCGGTTGAGCAAAGTTTTCCGGTGAAGCAGTGTTCACAGGATTATCTGAGCGATCGGCTTCTACTAAGAGATCCGCCAAAATTTGGTAGTACTCTTCAGGCGGACTCACTGATTCCTTCAAGGTTGCGAGATCAGTCACCTTTTGTTCAGAGAGCAAAATTACTGTTGTAGGAGCGTCAGCAAATAAGCTGAGAAACAGCGTTTGACCATTTTTAGCCGTCACGGTGTAGATCTTTGCGTTCGCGTTCTCTTCAGCTAAGGTAACAGTGAATCCTTTTGCTTTGGGTTGCGATTGATAAAAGGCTGCTACTGTTGGTAAATTTGCAGTCGCAATCCGGCAATTCTCACCTAACCCTTTGCCAAAACAATCCGGAGTAGAGGGTTGATAATGCGGGAAATCGACAAACGAGGTTGCCCCACCACTGGCAGGATTGGCAACTTGACCTTTTTCAGGAGGTGCTTCTTGCGATCGCGCCGCTTCGGGCTTGGGTGGTTCTGGTTTGATCACAACCGGATTTGCCGCAGGGCGATTGATTTTAGGCAAACTGGGTTTATTGGGATTTGCAATCTTCGCTTTATTTTGTGCCTTCACTTTTGTTGTCGGAAGCTGCGTAATTTTAACGGGTGCTTCCTTATTTTCAGGCGGCTTTGGTTTTTCCTGCGGGAATGGAGCAAACAATAAGAGAGCGTGCATTCCAAGTGCTGCTAAAAGCATCGGTCGAATGAAGGCACGCGCTGGAGCAGGGATCGCTGGCATAACAGGCATTGAGAGAGTTTTAGTCATGGGATTCAGTCAGATTGAACGTCAACACAAGAAATCGATTGAGAAGAAATCGATCGAGAAAAAGTTACAGTGAGGAAGGCTCCAGCTATTTTGCAATTCCTCAATGTGGCTTGAAATTTCTAGCCGTCTACATAAACCTGAACTCTTACATGCCGAGCTAAAAAGCTCCAGAACATTTCAGTTGTGATCACTTAAATATTTCTTGAATTTCAGAATGTTGTCATCATCTTCATCGTTTGTGAATACAGATGAGCATTTCTGTTTTCTGGAATACAGGGAGGTAGGCTACACCTTATCTGTACCAATATACATCCCAAGGTGGATTTGTAGCGATAACTTTACTGAGACATTTAGTACATCGCATGTGTAAAGAATCTATTTCACTAGCATTCCAATTTGGTTAACCTAAGATTTAACCAAATTTAACCAATTATTATTTTTTCGTTTGTCTTCACTTAACTACTAGAGTTGTAGGGTGTTCAGTGTTACCTAAATTGATGCACCACAGTCTTTGCTCAAGGACACAACACAATGGCACTCTCGACAGCTTTTCGCCGCGCTGCTACTGCGTCTGTAGTAACCATTGCGCTCACGCTTACTCCAGTTTTGACCGCGATCGCCGAAGCCGTCACACTCAATGGAGCTGGCGCAACTTTCCCGGCACTCCTGTATGAACGGTATATTTCCGAATTTAAGAAGAAGAATCCTGGCGCGACGGTCAACTACCAAGCAATCGGAAGCGGCGGTGGAATTCGCCAAACGATCGCAGGCGTTGTAGACTTCGGCGGTAGTGATGCGGCGATGACCGATGACGATATGAAGAAGGTCGATCGCGGCGTGATTTTAGTCCCGACAGCAGGTGGTTCTGTCGTGCCCATCTTCAATCTTCCTGGGGTTTCTAACCTTAAACTTGGTCGCGAAGTGCTACCGGACATTTTTTCAGGTCGGATCACCCGTTGGAATGACCCAAGAATTGCGAAAGATAATCCGGGTGTGAATCTACCTAACTCCGACATTAAGACCGTTGTTCGTGCCGATGGGAGTGGGACAACGTTTGTGTTTGTAAACCACCTCAGTGCAGTCAATCCGTACTTCAGAGGGCGTGTGGGCGTGGGAACAGCCCCCAAATGGACGACAAATCCGTTGAAAGGGCGGGGCAATGCAGGGGTTGCCTCTACTGTTCAGAAAACGTCGGGATCGATTGGCTATGTTGAGCAATCTTATGCTGAGAAAAATAAGCTGAACGTTGCTCAGGTGCAAACGAAGCGGGGGGAATGGTTGTCTCCGTCACTAGCAGAGACCAACAAAGCCATTGCATCCTTGAAACTCCCGGATAATTTTCGGGTGTTTGATGGAGATCCAGACGCAGGATATCCGATTACAGGGCTGACCTGGATGATGATCTATCGCCGCTATGACAACCCTGAAAAAGCAGCAGCCGTGAAAAAGTGGGTTGAATGGGTTCTTACAGAAGGTCAAGAACTCAATGATGACCTGAATTTTGCTCGAATTGCACCGAGTGATGTGCAACGGATTTTGCAAGTAGTCAGAAACGAAGTCAAGCCCTAGTTTCTAAAAATTCCTCCTCACACTTTTACATTGTTTCTTCACGCCTTGTGAGCTGACACGATCGAAGTTGAGCGATCGAGATAAAGGAACCGTGCCGTTAGAGTTGCTTTTCATTTTCGATGCTAAATTTCGAGTCGCGTCGGCTCTTTCTTCAATTTTCATTCATTCTTGCGATGTGAGGACTATCAAATGTTACGAACAGTTTGGCATTCCCTTGTGTTATTGCCTGGGTTATTTTCTATCTTTGCGATCGCGGCTGTTGCTGAAACTTCGCCTGCATTAACGCAAGTCGAAACTTCAGTCAATCAGCTTGCAAGCGAAGCCCAACCTTCACAGCTTGCTGGTCAGGTTACTTCGGTTTCTCAACTTTCTGATGTTCGCCCGACAGACTGGGCATTTCAAGCGTTACAGTCTCTCGTTGAGCGGTATGGTTGTATTGCAGGCTATCCCGATCGTACCTATCGGGGCAATCGTGCTTTAACGCGCTACGAATTTGCAGCAGGTTTGAATGCTTGTCTCGATCGCGTCAATGAATTGATTGCAGCAGCAACCACTGATTTAGTGAAGCGAGAAGATTTAGCAACCCTGCAAAAGCTCCAAGAAGAGTTTGCAGCAGAGTTAGCAACGCTGCGGGGCATGGTGGATAGTTTAGAGGCACGAACCACTACGCTAGAAAAACAGCAATTCTCCACGACTACTAAGCTAACCGGGGAAGTCATTTTCTCGGCAGCGCAAGCGTTCGGAGATGAAAGAGCGATCAACTCTGATCAACAACGAATCATTGATGCAGCAGCAACGCCCGCAGCACGGGAAACAGCAACTACAGCCGCGATTGGAGCAGGATCAGCGCGAAATGTACAAGAGAATCTAACCCTGTCTAGTCGGGTGCGAATTGCTTTTGATACCAGCTTCAATGGTCGCGATCGCTTAAGAACTCAACTGCAAGCCCGGAATATTCCCTCTTTTGCAGGTGCAGTCACCAACACAAACATGGCTCGTTTGGGCTATGACGGTAGCAATGACAACAGTGTTTCATTGCGTCGCCTAGAGTATCGTTTCCCACTCGGAGATCAAACCACGGTCTTTGTTGGAACGGGAACGGGTGACGGGTTAGAATTCAACGATTCTATTCCGACCCTCAGTCCTTTTGAATCCAGTGGTTCTGGTGCAATTTCCCGCTTTGGTCGCTTTAACCCAATCTACCGTGCTGGTAGCGGAACGGGTGTGATTGTAAACCATCGCTTAGGGCGAGAATTTACCGTTGGCAATCGGTTTACCTTGTCTTTAGGTTATTTAGTCCCCACTGGAGATGCACAAGATCCAAGCCTCGATCGAGGTTTATTTAGTGGCAACTATGCAGCGATCGGGCAGTTAGTCTATCAACCGACCCCTAATTTTGGACTTGGCTTTACCTATGTAAATGCCTACTACACAGCGGGTTCGGGCATCTCAGGTAGCACAGGCAGTGGCTTTGCTAACAATCCATTTGGTAGCACAGGTAACATTAACGGCGCGGGGAATATTCCAACCACTACAAATCAATTCGGACTCCAAGCAAATATCCGGTTGAATCCTGGCTTAACATTAGCAGGCTGGGCAGGTTATACCGATGCGAAGGCAAATCGCCGAGTCAACACGATTTCTGGTCAAGGAACCGCTCTCAATCCAGCGGTTCAGGATGGAGATAATGCTTCTATCTGGAACTGGTCAGTAGGACTTGGGTTCCCTGATCTCTTCAAAGAAGGGAATTTTGGCGGATTAATCTTTGGGATGCCGCCGAAAGTGACGAGTAGTGATTATGGCCCGACCACAGGAACGGGCGTGATTCGTCGCCGTCGCGATCGCGATACTTCTTATCACTTGGAAGCATTCTACCGCTATCGCTTGAATGACAATATCGCCATCACACCGGGTGTTCTGGTGATCTTTAATCCAGAGCACAATTCGGCAAACGATACGCTCTTGATTGGTACCATTCGTACCACATTTACCTTCTAAATCTACCCTTGGGGTACTTCAGATCTGTGAGTGCCCCTTTTCCTTGCCTTGCTGCTGTTTCCCAATCCCAATTGCCACCCAATTGTTATGAGTTCTTCGCTTTCTTCACGATCTCCATCTCCATCACCTTCGATCACGGATGGAAATACAGCATGGCTTGATCGGGGCTTTGCTTGGGTGCTCCAGGCTGTTGCATTAGCCTCGATCGGAGTATTGCTGTGGATGGGTTGGGTGATTTTTAAGTCTGCTGCTCCCGCAATTCAGGCATTTGGGTTGGGATTTTTATCGCGTCAGGAATGGGATGTCAATCAGCTTCAATTTGGTGCTCTGACTTACATTTACGGAACTCTTGTGAGTTCTTTTATTGCACTCTTATTTGCGGTTCCAGTTGGCATTACCGTTGCCATTGTGACGAGTGAGAAATTCTTACCTGCGGTAGTGCGATCGCTGTTAGGATTTCTAGTCGAACTGATTTCTTCAATCCCTAGTGTCATTATTGGTTTTTGGGGAATCTTTGTCTTGATTCCATTTATGAAACCGATTCAACTCTGGCTGCATCAGCAATTCGGTTGGATTCCGTTCTTTAGTACTGAAACCTTTGGACCAAGTTTACTCGTTGCCGGAACGATTCTGGCAGTGATGATCTTACCCACGATCGCAGCAATTAGCCGAGATGTGATGACAAGCATTCCGCAAGAGTTAAGAACTGCTTCGATGTCACTCGGTGCAACGCGGTGGGAAATGATTTTCACCATTCTCTTACCTGCGAGTGCTTCAGGAATTGTCGGAGCCGTCATTTTAGCGTTGGGTCGGGCGTTAGGCGAAACGATGGCTGTAACGATGGTAATTGGGAATTCGGATCAAGTTAGCTTATCGTTGCTAGATGCAAGTAATACGATTCCTGCAATTTTAGCAAACCAATTTCCCGAAGCGTTAGATGAATTACATATCGGCGCATTGATGTACTTAGCATTGATTTTATTTGCATTAACGTTAATCGTTAATATCATCGCAACCGTATTGGTAAAAATCGTAAGCTTCAAGCGTTAGTCTTTTATTGATTTTGATCAATGTCAAGTTTTTTTGATCGGCAACTTACAAAGCCATTATCGGTTGATCGTCGTTTGTTCAGTCATGGGATGAGCGCAATCGCAGTTCTGCTCACCGCACTCGCGTTACTTCCGCTTTTGTCAATTTTGTTTGAAATTCTCCGTCAAGGCTTACCCAATTTGCGATGGGAAGTGTTGACGAATCTTCCTGCTCCAGTGGGGGAAGCAGGTGTCGTAAGCGGATTTGCTAATGCGATTCAAGGTACAGTCCTCATGGTTGGACTTGCCGCGATGATGAGTATTCCGTTTGGTATTCTCACGGCTATCTATCTCGTTGAAATTGGACGTGGAAATACCATTGCTCAGATTGTTCGATTTGTGATGTCAATCTTGAGTGCAGTTCCCTCGATCGTAGTTGGTGTTTTTGCTTATGCAGTGATTGTACTTTCTACGATTTTGGAATATCGCGGTTTTTCTGCATTAGCGGGTGCATTCGCATTAGCCGTGATTATGCTACCCATCATTGTTTTGTCAACCGAAGAAGCATTAAAGCTAGTTCCAACTCAGCAGCGTTTAGCTTCCGCCGCATTGGGTGCTAACTCGATTCAAACAACCTTCAAAGTTGTATTGAAAGCGGCATTACCTAGTATTACGACTGGCGTTTTATTAGCGATCGCTCGTGTTTCGGGTGAGACTGCTCCCTTGCTATTTACTGCACTATTCAGCCAGAACTGGGTCGAGCAGGCTTTGAACCCAACGCCATCGCTATCCGTGATGATTTACAACTATGCAAGCTCAGCCTTTCCTGAGCAAAATCAGTTAGCGTGGTCAGCATCAGTTGTGCTTTTAGGAATTGTCATTCTTACCAATTTACTTTCCCGATTGATCACTCGTCGCCATCAATAATTCATGAAACCCGATCCCACTATGCAATTTGCTTCTCAAGCAACCGATTTAGCTCTCTGTGTCAAAGATTTAGCCGTTTACTATGGCACTCGCAAAGCAATAGAAGGTGTGTCGATCGACATCCCTTCTGCACAGGTAACCGCGATCATTGGTCCTTCGGGCTGCGGTAAATCTACATTTATCAAAACACTGAATCGCATTGGTGAGCTTGAGAGCAATATGCGTATCGAAGGGACGATTCAGTTTTTTGGGCAAGATATCTATAGTAACCGGGTGAATCTCAATCGCTTGCGGCGGCAAATTGGCATGGTCTTTCAGAAACCGAACCCGTTTCCAATGAGCATTTACGATAACGTTGCTTATGGAATTCGCGTGTTTAGTCGTCCTTCCCGCTCAATGTTGGATGAAATGGTAGAATCTGCCCTCAAAAGTGCAGCGCTGTGGAATGAAGTCAAAGATCATTTGAACAAGTCAGCCTTAAGCTTGTCAGGTGGGCAACAGCAGAGGCTTTGTATTGCCAGGGCACTAGCTATCAAACCCAGAGTCCTACTCATGGATGAGCCATGTTCGGCGCTCGACCCGATCACAACAATGAAGATTGAAGAACTGATCCAGGAATTGCGGGAACAATTCACGATCGTGATTGTGACGCACAACATGCAGCAAGCCGCACGGATCAGCGATCGCACCGCATTCTTTAGTACCGATGAAAGTCAAATCGGACAATTAATCGAAGTTGATGCAACCAGTAAAGTATTTAGTGCAGCAACCGATGTCCGCACCCGCAATTATGTCGAGGGTCGCTTTGGTTAGACAATTTTGGGCATCATACTGCTTGAAGCGGTAGGTAGATAGGAGCAATGAACTTGAAGATAGTTGCTGCGTTTGCGTCTCGCCCTGAACTGGAAGTTCGGGCTAACAGTGCGAAGTGGGTTGAAACCCACTGAAGAAGACGTTGCGATTGGCTGTTAGTCCAGTTTAGTGGACTTCGCACGGGTAGCCCCGAATTCATTCCGGGGCGAGTCAGCAACGAAGCGAGAGGACTCGCCCCGGAATGATGTTTAATCATGCCCATCTACTTATTTTCTTCGAGTCTAAGAATTCATAACGATTCCCCAAACTGCATTTTGGTCGAGTCTTTCCTGACATACAATAATCAGCGAACCACTTTTAATTGCTGTTATGAGCGACTCGAACGACACAATCTTCGGCAAGATCATTCGTAAAGAAATTCCTGCCGATATTGTCTACGAAGACGACCTAGCCCTCGCCTTTCGCGATGTGAACCCCCAAGCCCCAGTTCATATCCTGGTCATTCCCAAACAACCGATCGCGAAACTTGCCGATGCCGAATCCCAGGATCATGCCCTGATGGGACATCTCCTTCTCACCGTTAAACGGGTCGCCGAACAACAAGGACTCAGCAACGGTTATCGAGTTGTCATCAATACAGGTGAAGATGGCGGACAAACCGTGTATCATATGCACCTGCATCTTCTGGGCGGTCGATCGATGAGTTGGCCTCCCGGATAGTAGCGGTTTACGCTACGATCGAATCCAGCGCAATCGGAGGAAGGACAACGGTTTACACACGCCCTTTAGCTCGTCTCATCGAGCAACTTCAACACCTCCCAGGTGTCGGCCCTAAATCAGCCCAACGTCTCGCACTACACATCCTTAAACGCCCCGAAGAAGAAGTAAAAGCTTTGGCAATGGCGTTGATGGAAGCAAAGCTGCAAGTTGGGTTCTGTTCTGTTTGCGGTCATTTGTCGGCTGAACCCGTTTGTGAGATTTGTCGATCGCCCCAACGCGATGCGAAAACCATTTGTGTTGTGGCAGAGTCTCGTGATGTGATCGCGCTTGAGAAAACGCGGGAATATCGCGGGAAATATCATGTTTTAGGAGGGCTGATTTCCCCGATCGATGGCATTGGCCCTGAGCAACTCAACATTAAGCAACTCGTTCGGCGCGTCAGTCAGCAAAAAGTCGAAGAAGTCATTATCGCCATCAGTCCGAGCGTAGAAGGTGAGACGACAACTCTATATGTTGGAAGCTTGCTAAAACCTTTTACTCGTGTGACGCGGATTGCCTTCGGGCTGCCAATGGGTGGAGATTTGGAATATGCAGACGAAGTAACCCTGGCGCGTGCCTTAGAAGGTCGGCGCGTTCTAGATTAAGACGATTGCTGAGCAGACATCGATCGCACAGGAATCTCTTACTATTTTCAGAATCGTCTCTAGCAATACTGCCTGAAGTAGAGATGGGTCAATGACCTATCTCTACTCAAGTTTTTGCACTATCTTGCCGATTTATTCATACGCATCCATCGGCAAACAAGAACAGACCAAATTGCGATCGCCAAAGGCATTATCAATTCGTCCAACGGCTGGATAGAATTTGTTTGCTTTTGTCCATGCCGTCGGGAAAATTGCCTCTTGCCGTGGATAAGGACGATCCCAAGTCTCAGACGTGAGATCTGCAACTGTGTGAGGTGCATTCTTCAAGAGATTGTTCGTGCGATCGACATTGCCATTCTCAATGGCTCGAATCTCTTCTCGAATCGCAATCATGGCATCACAGAAGCGATCGAGTTCCGCTTTCGATTCACTCTCAGTCGGCTCAACCATGACCGTTCCTGCCACAGGCCAAGAAACCGTTGGCGGATGGAAGCCATAATCGATCAAGCGTTTTGCAATGTCATCGACTTCGATATCTGCATTTTTCTTGAATTCACGCAGATCGAGAATACATTCATGCGCGACCCAGCCATTCTTGCCCTTGTACAACACGGGATAATGTCCTTCCAGGCGTTTAGCAATATAGTTCGCGCTCAGAATGGCAATCTCAGTGGCTTCGGTCAAGCCTTGACCGCCCATCATCGCAATGTACATCCACGAAATCGGCAAAATGCTAGCACTGCCCCAAGGCGCGGCTGACACGGCTCCAATTCCCGATTCTCCGCTCGTTGCCACAACCGAATGATTCGGCAAGAACGGAACAAGATGCGAAGCGACTCCAATAGGGCCAACTCCAGGGCCGCCACCTCCATGCGGAATACAGAAGGTTTTGTGCAAGTTCAAATGGCACACATCTGCACCAAAATCACCGGGACGACACAAGCCGACTTGAGCATTCATGTTTGCGCCATCCATGTAGACTTGCCCCCCGTTCTCGTGCACGATCGCGCAAATCTCTCGAATGCCTTCTTCAAACACACCATGCGTTGAAGGATAAGTCACCATCAAGGCTGCTAGATTCTCTCGATGCTGTTCAGCTTTTGCTTTGAGATCTGCAATGTCGATGTTGCCTTCGTGATCACATGCGATCGCAACAACTTTCATCCCTGCCATGACTGCACTCGCTGGATTCGTGCCATGAGCAGATTGAGGAATCAAACAGATCGTGCGATGAGTATCACCCCGACTTTGATGATACTGACGGATAACGAGCAAGCCAGCATACTCACCTTGAGAGCCTGCATTCGGTTGCAATGAAATGCCTGCAAATCCGGTAATTTCAGACAGCCAGGATTCGAGCTGTTGGAACAACGTTTGATAGCCTTGAGTTTGATTCGTCGGTGCAAAAGGATGAATCTGTCCGAACTCTGGCCAAGTGATCGGAATCATTTCAGCAGTTGCATTTAACTTCATCGTGCAAGAGCCGAGCGGAATCATCGCAGACGTAAGAGAGAGATCTCTCGACTGCAAGCGATACATGTATCGCAGAAGTTCCGTCTCCGATCGATAAGCCGAAAAAGTTGGATGAGTCAGATATTTGGAAGTCCGAATAAACGCAGATGGAATTTGAGGATCAGGAATCGCAGGCAGCGATCGACCTGCAAAACAACCGACTAAATCGAGTAAATCCGCTTGAGACGTGGTTTCATCGATCGAGATACCCACAGTGTCGGCATCAATCTTGCGTAAGTTGATCCCTTTCTGCAACGCACGCGCCAGAACAGCATCCGCATCACATTCGACTTTGAGCGTGTCAAAGTAAGGCTCAGTTCCAAGCTTGAGTCCGAGTTTTTGCAGCGCGATCGCTAATTGTGCAGTTAAACGATGAACGCGATCGGCAATTTTTCTCAAGCCTTCTGCACCGTGATACACCGCATACATGCCCGCAATCACGGCAAGTAAAACTTGAGCGGTACAAATATTGCTCGTTGCTTTGTCTCGGCGAATATGCTGCTCGCGAGTTTGCAGCGCCAGTCTCAAAGCAGGCTGACCATTACGATCTTTAGAAACACCAACTAATCTTCCAGGCAATTGGCGTTTGTAAACTTCTTTCGTCGCAAAGTAAGCCGCATGAGGGCCACCATACCCGAGCGGAACTCCAAATCGTTGAGTATTTCCGATCGCAATATCGGCTCCAAATTCTCCCGGTGCTTTTAGTAAGGTCAAACTCAACAGATCAGCCGCAACCGTCACTAATGCGCCCGCTTGATGAGCACGATCGACAAATTCCGAATAGTCATAAATCGCGCCATCGGTTGCGGGATATTGCAGCAATGCCCCAAAGATCGGAGTGTCAAATTCAAAGGTTCGGTGATCGCCGACGATTACTTCGATTCCAAGTGGCAATGCACGAGTTTGAATCACTTCGATCGTCTGAGGATGACATGCTTCTGACACCCAGAACGTCTTCGCTTTATTTTTCACAATGCCATAGCTCATGGACATCGCTTCTGCTGCTGCTGTGCCTTCATCTAGAAGTGACGCATTCGCAATTTCCAAGCCTGTTAGATCCATGATCATGGTTTGGAAATTCAGCAGCGCTTCGAGCCGCCCTTGAGAAATTTCGGGCTGATACGGCGTGTATTGCGTATACCAACCTGGATTTTCGAGAATATTGCGCTGAATGACAGGAGGCGTAATGCAATTCGAGTAGCCCATGCCAATCAACGATCGCAGCACTTGATTTTTCGACGCGATCGCTTTGAGTTCCTTCAAAAGCTCATATTCACTCCGACCCGATCGAATTTGTAGCGGACGCTGAATTCGGATGCTTTTTGGCACAGCTTGCTCGATTAGATCGGAAATCGAGTTTAATCCCAATACCGCGAGCATTGCTCGAATTTCTTCACCTCGCACCCCGATATGTCGATCGACAAAACGATCGGTATAAGTCAATTCAGGAGTCGAAACAGTGGATTCTGAAGGTTCGGACGAATCGAAATCGAGCGAGCGAGCGTAGTCGGACAATGCGGACACGGACACTGTGGGTTCAGACATAGATTACGAATCGTTTAGAGTGACAAAAGCAGGTTCGATTCTAAGTCAATTTTCGGAGCCGCAAATGTTTGAGAAAACTCAAAATCTGAAGCTCAGACAGATTAACCTAGCCTAAATGAGGCTTTAAAACTGAAATTCCAAACCATCAAGCACGTTGAACGTTCAAGATATCAAAATTTGTTAGACACATTCTGCAACAATTAACCCGCCAGCGGAACTAGCGGGTGTAAAGCTACAGTGAAATTGCCATGTAGATTTCGGAAATTACTGAGAAATTTTCAAGCACCCTCAACCTGAGCACGGTATTCATCGGCTGACATCGCATCGTCAATCTCAGTCGAATCGCTGATTTGCACCTTGATCAGCCATCCGTCTGTATAGGGAGCGTCTACCAATTTCTCTGGCGAATCCATCATTTCTGTATTTGCCTCTAGCACGGTTCCGCTTACCGGAGATTTCAAATCTTCCACCGCTTTCACGGATTCCACGGTGCCAAAATTCTCGCCTTTTTGAACCTCAGTTCCAGGTTCTGGCAATTCCAAAAACACAATATCGCCAAGCTGATCGATCGCGAATGCGGTGATCCCGATCGTGGCAGTGTCGCCATCGAGCTGGACATATTCGTGAGAGTCTGTATATTTCAGTGTGTCAGGATATTCAAATGCCATGATGTCTAAACGTATCGAAGATTTTTCTTATTCTATTTGCTTGCGCGGTAGAACGGACGCTTCACCACGATCGCGGGATAGTTCTTCCCTCGAATGCCAATTTCGACTGTTTGCCCAGGTTTCGACAATTCAGTCGGAACATATCCAAGCGCGATCGCTTGTCCGACCGTCGGTGCTAACGTCCCACTGGTGACAATTCCAACCTCTTTCCCTTCAAAGAAAATCGGATAGTCATGTCGCGCAATATTTCGTCCTTGCATTTGTAATCCGACTAAGCGCTTTTTCACGCCGTTTTGTTTTTGCTCTTCGAGGACGGATCGCCCGATAAAATCACCCTTGGTATCGAGATGCACAAGCCAACCAAGCCCCGCTTCTAAGGGCGTTGTTGTCTCGTTAATATCTTGTCCGTATAACGCCATTGCCGCTTCTAATCGCAATGTGTCCCGCGATCCCAACCCGCAAGGAGTCACGCCGGAATTTAACAACGATCGCCAAAGTGCGATCGCGGCTTCTGGTGCGAGCATCACTTCAAATCCATCTTCTCCGGTATATCCGGTACGCGCTAAGAAGGCAGGCTGCCCTAAAACATGCGCTTCTAAATGCCCAAAGGCTTTCACCCCTGACAAATCTTGATCGACGATCTCGCTTAAATATTCGACTGCCTTCTTCCCTTGCACTGCGATTAAAGCTTGAGTCTCTGAGAGATCTTGAAACTCGATCCCACTCAGATGAGCCAGCATCCAATCGCGATCTTTCTGAGTCGTTGCGGCATTCACAATCACGACCCAGCGATCGTCGCCTTGAAAATAGAAAATCAAATCATCAATGATCCCGCCTTGCGGATTTAGCAAGACTGTATATTGAGCTTGTCCCGGCTGAAGGCGACTCAGATCCGATGGCACAAGTTTTTGGATTTGTGTCAAAACATCCCGACCGCTCAGCGTGAATTTACCCATATGCGAAATATCAAACATGCCTGCTTGCGATCGCACAGCCTGATGTTCCTGAGTAATTCCGCCAAATTGGACGGGCATTTCCCATCCCGAAAAACCCGTCATCCGGGCATTGAGTTCGATCGCTAATTCATACAACGGAGTTCGACGCAAAGCTTCCAAAGGCTGACTCACAAAAAACTCAACACAGATATTCTAAACGTAGCGTTACTCCTGAACTCAGGGGTTTGAATGTATTCTAGAATGCAAATATCTACGGATTCGAGAATATTGATCCCTGATTTCAATTTCTCTGCCTCAAACCTCTTGTCAACTTTGCCATACAGACAGAAACTAATGGTGGGAGTCGAAGTGGAAGTGCGAGGTTATTTTTGTGAAAAAAGTTTTAGCTATTATTTTAGGAGGGGGTGCTGGAACCCGTCTGTATCCATTAACCAAGCAGCGGGCGAAGCCAGCCGTCCCATTAGCCGGAAAATATCGACTCATTGATATTCCAGTCAGTAACTGTATCAATTCTGAGATCTTTAAGATCTATGTTCTGACGCAATTCAATTCGGCTTCTCTCAACCGCCACTTAGCTCGCGCTTACAATTTTTCAGGGTTCAGTGAAGGATTTGTTGAAGTCCTCGCCGCTCAGCAAACTGCCGAAAATCCTAACTGGTTCCAAGGAACTGCGGACGCGGTTCGCCAATATATTTGGCTGTTTCAAGAATGGGACATTGATGAATATGTGATTCTGTCGGGCGATCACTTGTATCGCATGGACTATCGCGAATTCGTTCAGCGTCACCGCGAAACTGGAGCGGATATTACGCTTTCAGTTGTGCCGATGGATGAGGCACGCGCTTCTGATTTTGGTTTGATGAAGATCGATGATTCTGGACGAGTTGTAGACTTTAGCGAGAAGCCGAAAGGCGATGCGTTGAAAGCCATGCAGGTTGATACGACCGTTTTAGGATTGTCGCCTGAAGAAGCAAAACAAAGTCCCTACATTGCTTCAATGGGGATCTATGTCTTCAAGAAAGAAGTTCTCGAAAAATTATTGAGAGAAGCCCCGAATCAAACTGATTTTGGAAAGGAAATCATCCCCAGTTCGGCAAGTACTTACAACGTTCAAGCCTACCTGTTTAACGACTATTGGGAAGACATCGGAACGATTCAAGCGTTCTACGAATCGAATTTGGCGTTAACCCAGCAACCCTATCCGCCTTTCAGTTTCTACGACGAGACGGCTCCGATCTATACTCGTCAACGCTTCTTGCCACCGAGCAAATTCCTCGATTCTCAAATTACCGAATCGATAGTCGGTGAAGGCTGCATCCTGAAAAATTGCCGAGTGCATCATTCGGTGTTGGGTGTGCGATCGAGAATTGAAGCAGGCTCGATCATTGAAGATTCGCTGATTATGGGAGCGGACTTCTACCAAGGTAATACTGAGCGCAAATCCGGTGCGGATTGTGATAGTCCAAATGTACCGCTAGGAATTGGTTCAGACACGATTATTCGTCGTGCCATTATCGATAAGAATGCTCACATTGGATGTAACGTCCAAATTGTGAACAAAGACCATGTGCAGGACGCCGATCGAGAAAATCTCGGTTTCTATATTCGCAGTGGGATTGTTGTGACGTTGAAAAATGCGGTGATTCCCGACGGAACGATTATCTAAACCGATTCGATTAGTGCTAATGATTGGACTGCCAGGGAGCGGGAAATCGACTCTGGCAGATTCTTTATTGGCAGATGAATCGTTGCCTTCCGAATTGTTGTGCTCTCGCGAATGGAATTTGCAGGACACTCATACAAGAAGGTTAATCTCCACCGATGCTATTCGCGCTCAACTGTTCGGAGATGAGGCGATTCAAGGCAGTTGGCTGAAAATCTGGCTCGAAGTGCGATCGCAATTTCAACAAGCAGCAAGTGCGATCGCAGCCGACGAACTCGAATTTGCGATCTACGATGCCACCAATGCTGTGCGGAAACAACGCCGAGCCGCGATCGCACTCGCACGAAAAGCTGGATTCACACACATCACTGGAATTTGGATCAATCCAACGATCGAGATTTGTCTAGAGCGAAATCGACTGCGATCGCGCCAAGTTCCAGAAGAAGTCATTCACCGCATGGCTCGCCGATTATACGGAGCACCACCATCCGTAGAAGAAGGATTAGATTGTTTGATTGAAACTGAAAGCCCGACTACTCCCCACCCCCTACTCCCCACTTTTTCTGATCCCGAAAGCAACTTTCCAAGTCATAATGAACAGAGCGTTAACTCACCGCACGCAACATAATGGACGCTTTTGAACCGACTCCGCCGACTTGGACAACTTCGGCAGTGCATTCTTTCTCTTTTGCTTGTCCAACCTGTCATAAGTCTTCCAAGGAAGCGAATGGAGTTTGGATCAATCGTCGTGCTCCAGTATTCACCGAAGACTATCGCAAAAAATGGCAGGAGTTCTATCATTGCCAATGCGGTCAGGTCTGGTGGGCATGGAGTAGCGATCGCCCACCGAGCGAACTTGGAGAACGCGAACGGGATGAACCTCGCCGCCGCCGTTTTGATTCGTTTAACCCTTTTGACGATTTCTAGGCATTAAGCTTTTAATCTCGCGCAGTAACGGAATCGATTGTCGGGCTGTCGATCGCGGTTGTGTGAGAACTCCATGTCGAGGACTCAACAGAAACGCAAGGAAAAACAATGCCGATGCGACCATCACGATCGCGGCTCCCGATGGCAAATTGTAGAAATAGCTTAAATACATGCCGCTAATGCTGGAGAAAATCCCGATCGCGGCTCCAACGATCATGACGTGGTGCAATCGCTTGACTAACAAATAGGCAGTTGCACCTGGAGTAATGAGCAACGATAAAACCAGAATGACACCTACAGCTTTCATGCTGGCAACGATCGTTAATGCAATCAAGACCATCAAACCCAAATTCAGCAAATTGGTCGGAAGCCCTGCTGCTTGTGCGCCTAAGGCATCAAAAGTATAGAAAAGAAGTTCTTTATAAAAGAGCACCACGATCGCTAAAATCACCGCAGCAATAATCGCAGTGTCTCGCACATCGCCTGTTGTCACACCCAAAATATTGCCAAATAGAAAATGATTCAAATCGATTTTGTTATCTTTTTGAATCACCGTAATTAACGTAATTCCAAGTGCAAAAAACGCACTGAAGACAATGCCCATGGCGGCATCTTCTTTAATCGGCGATCGCGTGCGAATCCAAGCAATAATCAAGGTACTGAGAACGCCTGCGATGAATGCGCCCACAAAAATATTGAATCCAAACAGAAATGCGATCGCGAGTCCTGGCAAAACCGAGTGACTAATCGCATCGCCTAAGAGGGCTAAGCGTTGAACAATCAAATAGCTCCCAACGATCGCGCAAATCAATCCGACCAAGATAGCGATAATCAGCGATCGCTGCATAAATCCATATTGCAACGGCTCAATGAGGGCTTCCATAGTTAAGGGTTGTGGATTAAATAACTCCGAATGTCTGCCTAGCGAATCGGACTCACAGCGATACGACAAAGTTCGCCTGACGTAGACGAACCATCAATTCTTGCAATCCAACTGGTTCAGGTTTTGTCTAGATTGTCACGAATTCAATCGCTGAGTTGACCGAATTCGCAATTCTAAGCAGCATCCGAGAAGAATACAACCTTACCGCCATAAGCCTGCTGCAAATTGTCTTGAGTCAAGACTTTCTGCCGAGATCCACTTGCAACCAGCGATTTATTCAGCAAAATCAACTCATCAAAATTGACGATCGATTCACCCAAATCGTGATTCACCACCAGCACCAATTTATTCTCGCGCGTCAACTCCTTAAACACATCGAACATAATTGTCTGGGTTTTCTGATCAATTCCGACAAACGGTTCATCAAAGCAAAATACATCCGCTTGCTGTGCCAATGCCCGCGCCAAAAAGACTCGTTGTTGCTGCCCACCGGACAAATCCGAGATTGCGCGATCGCGAAACTCCATCATTCCCACCCGCTCTAAAGCCTGGGTTACTAACCTGCGACTGATCGAAGAATATCGCTGAAACCAGCCCGTTTTCTTCGTCCGCCCCATCATTACAACATCCCAAACGGTGACAGGATACGACCAATCAATCTGCGATCGCTGCGGCACATACGCGACTCGATCCAACTGATCCACCAGCGCTTTTCCTTCGTACTGCACCGCACCGCTCACCGCCGGAATCAATCCGAGCATTGCTTTAATGAGCGTACTTTTTCCGGCTCCATTCGGCCCGAAAATTCCTACCAACCGACCAGATTGAAGCGAGAAGCTAACATCCGTCAGTGCCTCGATCGCTCGATACTTCACACTAAGATTTTCGACTGTCAGATTTGGTGAAATATCCAGCGCTTGAGTATGGACAGTCAATCGGGGATAAGAATTCTCAAAGAATGGAGTCGATTGCATATCAGTGTCCTTGGTCAATAATGAAAGAATAATGAAAAGTTTGAATACTCTAAAGTATGACAGAAAATGAAAGAAAAATGAAAATCTCTTAGTCTCCTAGTTTAGGCAAAGTCAAATTGAGTTGAATCAGCTTTATGGAAGACAATCGCAATCTCATCCCCTCGCCCTTATGATGGAATCTTGCGTTTGTTTCGGAATCCCAAGTCTTGAATCAATTCTCTTACCAGTGCCAAGCTCGTTGCACTCATACCCACGCCCGCGCTGGAGTCTTCCATACTCCTCACGGCATTGTCGAAACGCCTCGCTTCATGCCCGTCGGCACACTCGCCAATGTCAAAACCATTACGCCTGATCAACTCGAAGCCACAGGCGCACAGATGGTTTTGTCGAATACGTATCATCTGCATTTGCAGCCTGGAGAAGACATCGTAGAGCGAGCCGGAGGCGTACATCGATTTATGGGTTGGTCGAAGCCAATGCTGACCGATTCAGGCGGCTTCCAGGTCTTTAGCTTAAGTGAGATGCGATCGATTACGGACGAAGGGGTCACGTTCCGCTCGCCTCGCGATGGGCAAATGATCAAAATCACACCAGAGAAATCGATTCAAATTCAAAACGCTCTGGGTGCAGATGTGATCATGGCATTCGATGAATGTCCTCCACCGGGAGTGGGACGAGAAGCGACTGAGAAAGCAACTTCTCGAACCTACGATTGGCTAAAACGCTGTATTGAGGCACATGGGAGATCAGATCAAGCTTTATTTGGGATTGTGCAAGGGGGAGAATTCCTAGATCTCAGAGCCGAAGCCGTTCGACAATTGGCAGATTTAGATTTGCCAGGATATGCGATCGGAGGTGTCAGTGTTGGTGAAGCACCTGAGATTATCGATCGCGTTGTTCAAGCTACAACTCCTTTACTTCCCGACAATAAACCTCGCTATTTAATGGGTGTGGGAACCTATCGCGAAATCGCACGTGCGATCTCCGCTGGCATGGATTTATTCGATTGTGTGATTCCAACTCGACTGGCACGACATGGAGCGGCATTAGTCCAAGGAGATCGCTGGAATTTGAAAAATGCGAAGTTCCGAGAGGACTTTCAGCCGATCGATGAAACTTGCCCGTGTTACACCTGCCAGAATTTCAGTCGGGCATATATCAGCCATTTGCTGCGGTCACAAGAACTGCTGGCTTACACCCTAATTTCGATTCACAATATTACTGAACTGATCCGATTCACCACCCAAATTCGGGCGGCGATTTTCAATGGCACGTTTCACACCGAATTCGCAAAATGGCTTACTCCTCTCTAGGGCATCAGCACTATGGAACTCTACGATCGCGACTTCTTCCAATGGACACAGCAGCAAGCTGACTCCTTGAAAAAAGGGCGTTGGGCAGAATTAGATATCGAAAATTTGATCGAGGAATTAGAAGCTTTGGGACGCAGTGAACAACGAGAGCTTGGCAGCTACTTGCAGGTTCTCATTTTGCATTTGCTCAAATATCAATATCAACCAGAACGAAGAACCAAAAGCTGGGAAACGACGATCATCAATTGCCGAGATCACATCCAAGATTGTCTAGAGGATACGCCTAGTTTGAGGCGGTTTCTTGAAGATCCAAGCTGGATTGAGAAGTACTATCGACGAGGATGCAGAGAAGCTGTGAAGGAAACCCGCTTACCCAGTGCAACCTTTCCTCCTGAATGTCCTTACTCGATCGCAGAAATTCTTGATCCCAACTTTCTGCCTTAAAGACGACCCTCGAATCATGTTAAAATCCGTATCAATTATGAGTCCTGTGTTGGAGAGGTCATCGAGTCATGGAAGCAGCAATGCTACTTGCAAAATTGCCCGAAGCTTATTCGATTTTTGATCCGCTGGTTGATATCTTGCCTGTAATCCCTGTTTTCTTTCTGTTGCTGGCATTTGTATGGCAAGCAGCCGTCGGTTTCAAATAAGTTAATCGATCAAAACGATAAAAAAAAGAGGGGTCAACACTGCCCCCTTTTTTTGTTGTACGATGCTCGACCTTTGTTGCATTTATTTCCGACCGCCGATCGATTTTTGAAATGCCGGACGTGCTGTGATTCGCTGCATATAGCTCACCACATTCGGATATTCACTCAAATCCAGCTTCAACATCAACGGAATATAAGCAAGCAAGGAACCAACTGCCACGTCTGAAACCGTAAACTGATCGCCTGCAATAAATTTACGCTTGCCAAAAATTTCATCGAGAGGCTGCATCAGTCGCGGCATTTCTCGCTCTCGATTCGTCTCTACGAAGATCCCAGGGCCCAACGTGGCATTGGCAAACAGCACCCATTGAGCCGCAATTGCACGTTGATTAACATCCGCATTATCATAGCGATCGAGCAAATAGAGCAAGATTGCACCCGACTCCCAAAGTTTCAAATCCCCATCCACGATCGCAGGAACCTTGCCGAATGGATTGATCTCGCAGAATTCAGGCTGCCGATGTTCCCCAGTTTGCATATCAAGCAGGTCAAACTCATAAGGGATCTCTAATTCTTCGAGATACCACTGCACAATCGATGCTCGACTGCGCGCACCCCCAAACAGTTTCAACATAAAATTTTCTACAGAACCTTGTGCGTATATTCGTGTTGTTTCACATTATCCTCAGTCTTCACAATTCGCTGAGAATTTAACACTCGTTTCCGCTCGGTTGAGAAATTGAAATCCTCGCGTGTTGTACCTGTTGGAATGTGAGATTGAGCAATCGATCGCGCTTTATAGGTTCGAGCCGATGCCGTAGCGCGGAAAACAAAATCATCACAGAATTGCGCGTCTGATGGAAAACACTCTGGGAGATGTAACGCTTCACCCGGGATCACAGAGCCGATCGTCGTCGCAGTTGCAACTTTATAAGAAGTTGGGATGCCTTTGACGATCGCTTCTAATGCCGCAGAAGGAATTGGCTCAACCACATTCACTTCATGGACCCCGTCATCGTCTTTGATAAAGCAAGTCGCCAACCCAACGACGAGATAATCATCGCTAGCAAGATCAGTTGTGTGAGGATAGCAAATCGTTGTCGTCATAATTTTTGCATTTGAAGAGATATGCATTGAATGCGATCGTATCAAGTGCCTAGAACGCAAGTTTCAGAATGACTCAATTCTTAATCTCAATAAAAAAGGATCGTCTTAAACGATCCTTTTTCAAACTTGATCAAGTTCGCCTATTCACGATTGGCTGGCGCGGATTGCGAGGCTTGTTGTGCATTCGGTTTCAGCAGTGCCGTCCGTTGCAGCGTATTCAACGCTTGAGCGTACTGCGGATCTTGAATCGTTCCAATCAGTTTCGGATTGGTTGCCAAGAATTTCTGCTGAGCATCAGACAAATCAACCTTCACATCGGGTGAAATTCCCTTGTGGCTAATGTCTGTTCCGTTGGGCGTGTAGTAATGCGCGATCGTCACCGCCAGTCCCGATCCGTCAGACAGCGAATGCACCGATTGCACTAATGCCTTTCCAAAGGTCTGACTGCCAATCACCATTGCCCGCTTATTGTCTTTCAGCGCGCCTGTGAGAATCTCGCTCGAGCTTGCCGATCGACCATCGACCAAGACCACTAGCGGCAACTTCGTCAATTGCCTACCCGTCGCATAAGCCGTATCACTGCCGCCTTGACGATTCACCGTCTTGACGATCGCGCCTTTATCTAACCACATGCGGCTGATATCAATACTGGCTTGCAACAGCCCGCCTGGATTGCCGCGCAAATCAAGCACAAAGGCATCCACTTTCTGATCGCTCAATTTCTTGATCGCTCGCTCCATTTGTTCAGCAGCATGGCTGCTAAATTCAGCGAGGCGAATGTAGCCAATCTTGTTTTTGCCTTCTTGCCGCACATCTGCACGAACGGTTTGCAGTTCGATGCGTGCACGGGTCAGGGGTAGATTAAAGGCAGTCGCTCCATCTCGCCCGACTTGGAGCGTCACTTTTGTTCCGACTTCCCCTCGAATCAAATTGGATGCGTCTTCAACCGTCATGCCTTTGGTTGATTTGCCGTTGATCGCCAAAATGCGATCGCCTGACTTGATCCCCGCTCTTATCGCTGGAGAATTTTCTAACGGCTCAACCACAGTCAACACTTTAGTTTTTTCATTCTGCTCCAAGCGAATCCCAACCCCTGAAAGTTCTCCAGACGTTTGACTACTCAATGCCTCAAACTGCTTTTGATCCATAAAGCGGGTATAGGGATCATCGAGTTTTTTCAGAGCATCTCGAAGCGCTGTATATGCCTGCTGACGAGAGCTGTAGTCTCGACTCAAAAGAGATTGCCGGACAGCACGCCAGTCATTTTTGTTAAACGTACCGTCTACATATTCGCGGTTCACAATCTGCCAAGCTTCGTCCAAAACAGATTTGGGGCTGTCTTGAAGTGCTGCCCGAACCGAGCGATCAGATCCAAATACGGATACAGCAGCGGTAGCTGCAACGACACCACTACAGAGAGCGACTTGAAGCAGCGATACACGGCGAGTGGGTTGGTTCATTGAGTATTGAGGAGGCGAGAAGTGGACAGTTAATAATTTACACCGGTCACTTAGGGTGACATTGGTCGAATTCGATCAACGAAATTTAATTAAGTTCAGGATTCAGGTGAAGAGTGGGGATCAGAATTACCCCAAAGACTAGATACAACGTATACGGAGCAATTCCGGTCAGTCTGACAGTTTTAGGACAGTTAATTAAGTGTCTCTGAGTTGAAAACGTGCCTTAATATGGCTCAGACAAGGTAACGATGAATGCAATCTTTATGACAATCTAACGGAATTTGGGCAAATTGTTGTAAGAATTTCTTGCGAGTTTTGTAAACCTTTCTTAATGAGGTTCTCTGTTGTGGTGTTAAGCGTGCGTCAAACTTGGAAGTCTTGTAGCGGGATCATTGCCCATGTGACGATCGCAGCAGTCGCGATCGCAGGAGTGATAACAATTCAGTACGATCGACTCAAACAACCTTCGATTACGTTAGAAACGCCTGAGCAAGCAGAGCAACAGGAACGAGTCCGCCTCACTTTGCTCAGCAAAATGCCAAGTTTTGGGTTTGACAATATGGTGGCGAACTGGACATTCCTCAATTTTGTTCAGTATTACGGCGATGCACCTGCTCGGAAAGTCACTGGATTCTCGCTTGCTCCCCAGTATTTTGATATCGTGACGCGTCACGATCCTCGTTTTGTCGATAGCTACTTGTTTATTTCTGGCAGTATTTCGCATCAATTAGGTCAGCCAGAATTAGCGCTGAAATTGATGAAGCGAGGAACCGATGCGCTTACGCCTCAAATGCATCCCAAGGCTTTCTCAGTCTGGCGATTTGCGGGGTTAGATCAAATTTTATTGCTCGGGGATCTGCCAGGAGCAGCAAAATCGTTTGAAATGACCGCGAAATGGGCAGCGGAAAGCGAAGATTACAAACAGTTTGCACCGAACTTCCAGGAGACTGCCAATTTTCTCAAAACCAAGCCCAATATTGAAGCAGTGCAGTTTCAAGCTTGGCAAGTGGTTTATCAGGATGCCCTTGAAGTTGGGGATCAGCAATCGGTCGATCGCGCCAGACGCGAACTTTTAAAACTCGGGGCAATTGAGCGAAAAAACGAGCAAGGCGAGACAGTGTTTATCATGCCCACCGCGTTGCAGGAGAAAGCGCCTCCTCGTCAAAGGTGACGCTTTAGACAGAGCTGAGGCAACGGCAACAATTCGATTGGTTCAATCTGAATTGTTGCCTCGAATGAACAGCTTAAAGAATTAACTGATCAATCATGCGATTCGCTTGTGACTCGTAGCCGCCTCCAAACAAATTAAAGTGATTCAGAATGTGATACAGGTTGTAGAGTTTTTTTCGCTGGTGATAGCCTGCATCGATCGCAAAAATTTCGTCATATCCTCGATAAAATTCGGCAGGAAAGCCCCCAAACAGTTCGGTCATTGCCAAATCCACTTCTCGATCGCCCCAATAGGTTGCTGGATCAAAGATGACAGGCTCTCCAGATTGAGTCAGTGCTGCGTTTCCTGACCACAGATCTCCATGCACGATCGACGGTTTTGGAGTGTGATTTGCAAGTAATTCTGGAATCTGTTCGAGGAGGCGATCGCCATTGCGAAATCGTCCGCCGTTTTGATGTCCTAATTCAAGCTGATACCCAATTCGATATTGGGTGAAAAAATCCACCCAACTCGATGTCCAAGGATTTTTCTGAGGAGTCGAGCCGATCGTATTATCGCGCTCCCACCCAAACGCGGTCGATTTTTGAAATTGATGCATTCGAGCCAGATTGCGCCCCAATTCTGCCCAAGCTTGAGAACTCCCGCGACCGAGTTCTAGCCACTCCAAGACAATATAGGCAGAATTTCCGGCAACCCCAACGCACATGGGCTTCGGAACGCGAATGGCTTGCGCTTCTGCCATCTGTTTGAGTCCGAGCGCTTCGGCTGTAAACATCTCCAGTTGATCAGCCTGATTGAGCTTAACGAAGAAGGTGAGATTGCCATCGCTCACCTGATAGCCCTGATTGATGCAACCTCCACCCACAGAACGTCGATCGCGACTTTCAAACGGGTGGGAAATTGCTTGACTAATCTGAGCATCGATCTGCGTCCACATAGTCTATATTTCTCAGGTCTATTTTCCCGGCTTCACGACAACACAACCATACGCCTGAGTTGGCAAATAAGTTTGTGCTGCATTTTGCAGGTCTACAGCAGATAGAGATTGAATATAAGTCGGATAGTTGAATGCTGGCTCTAAATCGCCGACTAGAGCTTGATAATAGCCATACAAACCAGAGCGATCGCTGGGTGTTTCGTTGCCAAACGTGAAATGATTTGCAACTTGAGTCCGTACCCGATCGAGTTCGGCAGCAGTTGCAAAATCAGTTTGCAGAGTTTGAATATGCTCTAAAAGCGCTGCTTCAACCGCTTCAATATTTTCGACTGGCAACTGAGCGGACAAACAGAAAATGCCTTGGTGACGATAGTTCATATTGCTCGCCGACACACTGGACACTAAGCCGCGATTCTCACGCAAGTCTTTGACGAGTCTTGCTGTTCTGCCATGTCCGAGAATGCTCGCGATTCCGTCTAAGGCATAAGTTTGCTTGAGATTGTCTAATCCGGGAACCCGCCATAACAGCATTAATCGCGCTTGAGTCAGACTGGGATCTACATGTTCTTGACGAATAATTTCAGTGAACGGCTGTTCTGCAAACAGTCGATCGCGTGCTGGTGCAGCCGTTGGCAAAGCGTGAGAAACACTGTCCTCGACAATTTGAATCAGTTGATCAACCGGAAGATTTCCAACTGCAACCGCCGTCATCGATCGAGGTTGATACCAAGTGGAATGAAAATCTCGCATTTGTTGAGCGCTGAGATGTTCAATTACAGAGGCTGGCCCTAAAACTTGTCGTCGATAAGGCAAGGTTTCAAATGCCATTTCTGACATGTGTTGATAGGTGCGACGGCGAGGATTATCTTGCGATCGCCGGATTTCTTCCAACACTACAAATCGCTCCCGCTCAAATCCATCTTCTGGAATCCGAGCATTCAGCACTACGTCCATCTGCAAAGGTGCTAAAGCTGCGAAATCTTTGGGAGCGGTCGTAATGTAGTAATGCGTGTAATCTTGGCTGGTTGCGGCATTTGTGACTGCACCACAGCGTTCGATCTGTTGCTCAAATTCGCCGCTTTTCAAGTGATCGGTTCCTTTGAACACCATATGCTCTAAAAAGTGAGCCATTCCGTTAATCGCATCTGATTCGATCGCACTTCCGACATCTAGCCAAACATTGAGATTGACTGCATCGACGGGAATTTGTTCGGCAATAATCGTCAACCCATTCGAGAGGCGATGGATCGTGGGCGCGTTCAGCTTCGGAGATTTAATCAACGTTGAAGTCATGGCTTACCTGTAGCGTCGCTTTACTTATCTTAGTCTTCCGAAAGTGGCAATTGACACTCTAAATCTTTAGATTTCAAGCAAAAGCTTGCACCAATGGATTGTGCACGATGCTCTGCAATTCTTTACAATGAAGTCAGAAGGTTAAGTTTTTTTAAGCAGTATAGAAAGATGCCCCAGAAAGTTGTTGTTGTCGGTGCTGGAATTGGTGGATTAACTGCGGCTGCCCTTCTCGCTCATCGCGGGTATGAAGTCCTGGTTTTAGATCAAGCCCTTGTTCCAGGCGGATGCGCTTCAACATTCAAACGGCAAGGCTTTACCTTCGATGTGGGTGCGACCCAGGTTGCAGGATTAGAACCGGGTGGAATTCATCACCGAATTTTCTCAGAGCTTGAGATCGATTTACCCCCTGCGACATTTTGCGATCCAGCCTGTGCAGTTTATCTTCCGGGTGAAAGTGAGCCGATTCAGGTTTGGCGAGATCCCGATCGCTGGAAAGCAGAACGCCAAAAACAATTTCCCGGCAGCGAACCTTTTTGGCAATTGCTGAATGACTTATTCCGCTACAGTTGGCAGTTTCAATCCCGCGATCCGGTGCTTCCACCGCGAAACGTTTGGGATTTATGGCAACTGACAAAAGCCGTTCGACCGAATACACTGCTCACTTTGCCGCATACCTTCTCAACGGTCGGTGATGCGTTGCGAGGATATGGATTAAACGATCGCCGACTTCGCACGTTTCTCGATCTGCAATTGAAACTCTATTCTCAAGTGAGTGCCGAGGAAACTGCGTTGCTTTATGCTGCAACGGCTTTAAGTGTTTCTCAAGCGCCCCAAGGCTTGTTTCATTTGCAAGGCAGTATGCAGGTTTTGAGCGATCGCTTAGTCGAAGCTTTGGAGCGCGATCGCGGCAAACTTTTAATGCGGCACAGCGTTGAGCAAATCCACACGCAAGCGGGACGCACGACAGGGGTGACGATTCGGAATCAGAAAACGAATGAATCTTGGTTCGAGCCTGCGGATCACGTGGTTGCAAACGTGACGGTTCAGAATTTAGTCGAACTTTTAGGAAAAGATGCGCCTCAAGGGTATCAGCGTCGAGTCGAGAAATTGCCGCCTGCTTCGGGCGCGTTTGTGATTTATTTAGGAGTCGATCGGGCTGCAATTCCTGCCGATTGCCCGCCCCATTTACAGTTTCTCTACGATTACGAAGGCGCGATCGGTGAAAATAATTCCCTGTTCATTTCAGTCAGTCACGAAGGAGATGGTCGCGCTCCAGCCGGAAAAGCAACGATTATTGCGTCTTCTTTCACCGATACAGGCGCTTGGAAAACTAGCGGTGATTATGAGGCGATGAAACAGCACTATGCAGAAACAGCGATCGCGAAATTAGGGCAGTATTTCAAACTCGATCCATCGACAATCGTGTATCAAGAATCTGCGACTCCCAGAACATTCCAGCGATTTACAGGACGTGCAGATGGAATTGTAGGAGGCATTGGGCAGCGCATCCCGACATTTGGGCCTTTTGGATTTGCAAATCGAACGCCAATTCAGCAGCTTTGGCTGGTCGGAGATTCGACCCATCCCGGAGAAGGAACCGCAGGCGTGAGCTATTCTGCATTAACGGTTGTGCGCCAAATCGAAGCTTTAGCCTTGCCACGTGCCTGAAAAAATACTTTTGACGGCGATCGCAATTCGGTCTAAATCCTCATTCAATAGCGGTGGACAATCGCGACTTTTGCCTAACCCATTATTAAATAAGCGTCTTGCTTCATTAGAAATCGAAAATAATGCAGCAGCCAATGCGCGATCGAGGGTGGTTTGATCTTTCAACGCATCAAATACGACTCTCAATGCCAGCAAAATTGAAGTGACTTGACCCGGAACAGGCGGTTTTCCTTGACCCAACCGTCCCAGGAAGGTATCGCTGGCAGTCGAATTCGTTTGGTCAATTAAGAGCTGACGTGCAGTTTCGTAATCCACGATCGAGCGATCCGAGCGAAATGAACTGTACCACTTTAGCGTGAATTCACAACTTTGCTTCATACATAAAAAATCGGGGAGAGAGTTGTATCCTCTTTCCCCGATTTACCAGAGTTTGAATTGTTTTGTCCGTCTTGGAGTTTCTTGCGTAGGACTTGATTGCGTTTCTTGAGTTGTCTTTGTCTCGCCGCTCCACCTTTTCCTTTATCGTTTCGCCCTTCTCGTCTGGGCGATTCCCAACGCTTCATCATTGCCATAATTTCATGTCCTTTTGATTCGTATCTAAATTTTAGCGCGAGAATCAAGCCTGTCAAAGGGTCAAGCCAACGGTTAACCGCCCTGAATTTTGACTAGGGATTAATAATTTGAAGGACATCAATTTGAATCGTTGGAAATGCGATCGCATGAATGATGCCGCTATCCTGTTCTGTAATTGAAGTATATTCAGCCCCTTGAGGATCGCGATGAACAATGAGACGGTTTTTCTTGACATCGACAATCCAATATTCAGAAATGCCAGCCGTCGCATAGACTGCTAACTTGACGGATTGATCATGATTCAAGGTCGAATCCGAATACTCAATTAAAAAGAAAATATCTTCGGGATAGGGATGGCGATGACGATATAAATTTCCTGGAGGACGAACAACCGCGATATCTGGTTCTGGTTCTGAGTGGTTGGGTAATGTGATCGGCTTCGCTTGCCGAATATAGGCATGTGGCTCTAAAAGACGTGCAAGATACCGATCAGCCTCTTGGCTCTGATAAGCATGTGGCGGGTTCTCAGGAGGCATCTCGATAATTTGACCATTTAATAGCTCGACATGGGTATCGCCAAGCAAACCAGTCTCAATGAGCTGATGGTACTCATCGATCGTCCAGCGCTTTAGTTGAAGTGCGGTTTCAGCCATTTCAACCTCTGATACTCTATTCCGATTGCCCTAATCATAATTGAGAAAGAACTTTGCCCAAAGTGATGCAGCTTCAGACGATCGAGCGAAATTATATGTTTTCAATAAATTCTAAAGTTCCTACTAATAATCAATGTTAGCTTTGATCATTAGCTTGGTGATTTGCGATGGACGGAGAGAGAATCGAACTCTCATACCTTTTGGTGCCACATTTTGAGTGTGATGCGAACGTATATTCTGTAAGCATTTCAAGATCCTACCTTCGTTCTTTCTACCATATTTCTACCGAAACAACCACACTGAGGTACTTACCCCTCCCAAATTAAGGAGAAAATATCGCGACGATAAAGCGTTAGGAATCCCTAAAGTGGAGGACGTAACCGCGAAGTCAGGATGAAACTGGGTAGATGATGGAAAACTCAGTACAAAATTTCCTAAGCTCTGCTTCGTGCGATCGAATCGATTAGAGTGTATTCGGTAAAGTTTTTTATCCAGCTAATAAATATATCCATCGATTATTCGATCAGATATTTTGCTGTTTGAGTAAATAGTAATTAAGCGATAAATTTCTCTTGTAATTTTTATGGTTAGCTCGAATTGGCTGAGACTATTTCCCCCTATATTCAAATTCTCAGTATGTGAGAAACCCGAAAAGAAATTAATCCTACTTTGATCCTATTCGTCCTCAAAGAAAATAGCAGCAGTGAATTAGAGCAGGACAACCGTTTGGAACACGATCGAGAGCGGATCAAGCATCTGCTCGTTAGTTCTCCCAAAGTTGTAAAGAGAACGATTCATCTATTGCATTCACTAGGATATGCAGAAGCAAAGCAATGGAGCAGAGCACAAATTGCAGATTCATTAGGACAACCAGGAGAAGTCGTAAGTATTTTGAGCAGGAATATCTTGTCGGAGTAATCGGTCAAGGGAGTGGAGCACTCCCTTTTGAGGAAACATGGTTGTTAGGGAAGTTAGAGGAGACGGGACTCCTAATTGAATTTGAGCAGTAAAAATAGGAATGAATGTGAGAACGTTAAGAAACTCATTACTGTATGGAAGCAAAGGCTGCGATTTGTGCAGCAACGTTTTTACAGTGAAAAAGTATCAGCTATTAGGTAATGTATACGCACGAAAATTCACGATTTACTCTAATTTTCAGCTTGTTTGTTCACACTTGTTTCTCCACAAATGGGGACAGATGTAAACAGGACAAGTGAATAAATTCAGTAATTCTTGAAAACCTCGCCACCTTCTATTTTGATTTGCTAGAGTGTACACTGAAAAATTCATTTACCCGGAATTACAAGAATGTTTCAGTGTCAAATTGAACTTATGTCTACCTTACGACGAGCAGATGGAGAACCGCGTTACTTAGTCGTAGGTAAGTATAATTTCGACCCAAATATTCAAGATGGGGATGAGGTATGGGTGAACTGGGAAGTAGGGGGTAAGCAATATAATTTGAAGACGAAAGTTATAGCTAGAAAAAAGGAGATCTACCCACATCCTGATATGAGGAACTTGAGCGAAGAGACGAAACGAAACGGGATGTTTATGCTACGAGTTTTTGTCGAAGCAGAAGATAGAGATGCAGTTATAGAGATGTGCGAAAGCATCAGCATCGAACGTAATAATGCGACTTTTAACCTGCAAGAAAAGCCCTAAGAGGGTGTTTGAAAAGTATCAATTATTTCCTCGCTCCGTTCTATCTCGCCCGGAATAGAATTCCGGGCTAACCGTACCAAGTCCTTTGAAAAGGGCTGAAGACCTGACTTTGATTGGCTGTTAGTCCCTTCAGTGGACTTGGTTCAACTAGCCCTGGACTTTCAGTCCGGGGGCGGGTGAATGCAATGAACGATACTTTTCAAACATCTTCTAACGGTACAAACTTGAAGTAGGTTTTATCGTTCTTGCTCCCAATCGAATAACATTCGCCGCAGAATATTTTTAGCGGTAAGCTCATCGGATGTACCGGGATAGAATCGTATTGATTTCCATCAAGAGTGAAATCAATACGATACCTACCCTTATCAAGACCCAAGTTGAAATTCATAATCCACCTAGCACTTAAAAACTGGGCAGGATTTGAAAAACTTATCGAAGTAGGCTTTGAAATTTTCTACCAATCTCACGTTCAAAAGATATCCGAGAGCGGATGGTGAAACTGGTAGATAAACCCAGAAAAATGTGGAAAGCCTTACTGTGATTGCGATGGGCGGAGAGAGAATCGAACTCTCATACCTTTCGGTGCCACATTTTGAGTGTGGTGCGTCTACCAGTTTCGCCATCCGCCCTTGGATGTCTTAATCAATATAATCTGTTTTGTCACTTTAACGCAAGCATCTAAAAAATCGTATTTTCCGAACCAAAAAAGATTGGTTGGAATCTCGCAAAGCGCTTTATTCTTAGATTAAGAGTCTCTGCAACGTTTTGTAGAGTTTTGTTTGTCCGCGATCGCCCCTCAACACGAATCATGGCTTTCTTTCGTCAATACATCGCTCCGTTGATCGTTGTTCTCGTATTTTTGTTTTCCCTAGTCGTTGTTAGTGCTCGAATTTTTCTACCGAGTGACATGGCAGCACCTGCACCTATTGAAGAAGTCACTCCTCGTGGTGATAAGGCACAATCTCCTGATGTCGATGCAGTTGCAGGTTTACCGCCCGCACTTGCACCGTTTATTCAGGGCTTGCCGAATGATCCGACTCAGCTTTAAACGATCGTGTCGGAATTCCTGCCAGGATATGTGCTTGAACGCGGCTCAGGTAGCGGACGCGATCGCGATCGATTGCTAACGTTTATGCAGAATACCTATACAGAACTATTTCCTGGGCGCAATTTTCCTCAGCTTGAGTCTGCGATCGCGCGGTTTTTCTCTGCTGAAACGCCTTTGCAGTGGGTTCAGTGTTCAAATCGTTCCGGTTGGAATCCAATTGCCGGATTATGGCTTGGAAGCGCAATTGAGCAAGGCACAGGCGAACGACAGACCCATATTTTGTTGCTATATGTCATGCCTGAACATCGACGCAAGGGGATCGGAGCGGCACTCGTGCGTTACGCTGAAACATGGGCAAAAATGCGCGGCGATCGCCAGATCGGGCTGCAAGTTTTTGAAACAAATTTGCCTGCACTGTCACTCTATCAAGCCCTAGGGTATGGCACCCAATCCCGCTGGATGACAAAATCGATCGATTAGCAGAATAAAATAAATCCCATGTATAGCAATGATGATTTAAAGGTTTTAGACCTAGAAGAGGATTTAGCCGATCCGTTGGATGAACTGCCGACGGTCGAGGATGAGGTTGCTGCCAAGCCTGATCCAGAGGCGATGCTGCCTTTATTGGATGCTGCCGATATTCAGCAACGCATGTTAGCAGCACGAGCTTTCTGTGATGTGCAAGACGATCGTGCCATTCCAAAACTGATTGCACTGTTGAGCGATCCTTGTCCGTTGGTGCGGGTGAGTGCAGCGTATGCGTTAGGAAGAAATCCTAGCCCGGAAGCGGTGGAGTCATTAGTCGATCGCTATCAGCAAGATTGGAATGGCTATGTCCGCAAAGGAGTCGTTTGGGCACTGGGGAATTGTCGCGATCGACGATCGCTTAATACCTTAACCGAGGCGGTCAAAACTGATATTTCAGCCGTTCGCTTATGGGCAGCAAGTTCTCTTGCCCAGATGGCAACCCTCGGATACGACGTAATCGTTGCCGCCGTTCCACCTTTAATTGAAGGATTAAGACGTGATCCGGTTGCAGCCATTCGGAGCAATTGCGCTTGGGCATTGGGTGAGTTGTGTCGAGAGATGCCATCGAATGTCGTTTATGCAACTGCGATCGATGCCTTGATCGAGGCATTTGCAGAAGACGAAGATTCTGGCGTGCGAGAAGATGCCAAAGCTGCAATGCTCAAAGTTGGAGACGCACGCGGCTTACAAGTGATTGAAACGTTGGAACAAGAAGATTGGTTCTAAAGGAAAGCCGGAGTGTTGTAACGCCCCGGCTTTTGAATGTCTAAACGTCGTAGATTCGGCACTCTGGCGCATCTGGATTATCGTCACAGAAAACAGTCAGCGAAGTTTTCACCGTCGATCGACGATGTGAGATTTCAGCTTGAACTTCTTCGACCGCATCCCACGCCGCCGCACAATCATCGGAAATTGTTCCATTGGTGCTGCAAACATCGTGAGCGGATTCAATCAGAGTATTGAGGCGTTGTTCGATCGTCACATTTCCTGTTGCGTGAGCCATAACTTTAACCCTTGGTGTAGTGAGAACTGGGTTGACTCCTTTTAGTGTGCAACCGAATTTCAAAACTGGGCAGAGTCTTACCTTTAATTTAACGATTCAGAAAACTCGCATGTCGCAGGCGCTTTAGGCAGATCTGCTGAGTTGACTGAATTGCGATCGCCCGGTTCGTCAATTGAGTATTGCAATGACGCGCCGATTTCTAAAATTGATTTGCTCACCTGTCGGAATACTTCGATGTATTTCAACATGAACACGCTCGATCGCTGTTTGGCATTAGTCTACGAGATGTCAATCGCCCAATTCAGGATTTAGAACTGTTTGGAGTGAGGGTTTCCTGCTTTCGATCAATAAACTCATAAGCCTCGCTAAAGCCTGAACACTTTTTCTAAAGTCTCTCAGTTTATCGCAGCAAAACTTAATAGATCCCCGATCGCACTTTGAAAGACCGCCATTTGGTAGGATTGATAACTGAGATTGCCCATGAAAACGGCGACTAATCAGCAGTTGGAGGACTTATTTCGTGGAAAACACGCTTGGTTTAGAGATTATTGAAGTCGTAGAACAGGCGGCAATTGCCTCGGCACGCCTCATGGGGAAAGGCGACAAAAATGAAGCCGATCGAGTTGCAGTAGAAGCGATGCGCGAACGCATGAACAAAATCTACATGCGCGGTCGGATCGTGATTGGAGAAGGGGAACGTGACGATGCACCGATGCTCTACATCGGAGAAGAAGTCGGAATTTGTTCTCGTCCTGATGCAGCAGATTTTTGCAACATCGAAGAGTTGATCGAAATCGATATCGCTGTTGACCCCTGCGAAGGCACAAACCTTTGTGCATATGGTCAGCCAGGTTCGATGGCAGTTCTAGCAATCTCCGAGAAAGGCGGATTGTTTGCAGCTCCCGACTTCTATATGAAGAAGCTTGCGGCTCCTCCTGCTGCAAAAGGTAAAGTTGACATCAACAAGTCAGCCACCGAAAACCTGAAAATCTTGTCTGAATGCCTCGATCGCTCGATCGATGAATTGGTGGTCGTCGTGATGAAACGCGATCGTCACAATGACTTGATCAAAGAAATCCGTGACGCAGGCGCGCGCGTTCAACTCATCAGCGATGGTGACGTAGGAGCAGCAATTAACTGCGGTTTCGCTGGAACCAATATTCACGCCCTGATGGGAATTGGTGCGGCTCCTGAAGGTGTAATTTCGGCTGCGGCTCTGCGTTGTCTCGGCGCACACTTCCAGGGACAATTGATCTACGATCCAGAAGTCGTCAAAACCGGATTGATCGGAGAGAGCAAAGAAGCAAATATTGCTCGCCTCAAAGAAATGGGCATCACTGACCCTGATAAGGTTTACACCGCTGAAGAACTTGCATCCGGTGAAACCGTGTTGTTTGCTGGAACAGGTATCACTCCCGGCAACATCATGAACGGTGTTCGGTTCTTCAAAGGCGGCGCGAGAACCCAAACCCTGGTTATCTCTAGCCAATCGAAGACGGCACGGTTTGTGGACACGATTCACATGTTTGACCAGCCGAAGATTGTTCAGTTGCACTAAGAAGGTAGGGAGTGGGGAGTAGAGAGTAGGGGGTAAAAGCATTCTTGCTCCCCACTCCCCACTCCCCACTCCCCACTCTTCCCTTCACCCTTCCGATTTATCAGAGCGCTTTTTAATATGAACATTGCTGTTGTTGGGCTAACTCACAAAACTGCTCCAGTTGAGGTTCGTGAGAAGCTAAGTATCCCGGAACCTGTTTGCGATAAAGCGATCGCACAACTGTGTAGCTATCCCCACATTGAAGAAGTCGCAGTTCTCAGTACTTGTAATCGCTTGGAACTTTATTTAGTCACTTCTGAGACTGAGCAAGGTATTCGAGAAGTCAATCAATTTTTATCAGAACATAGTAAATTGCCCAGTGCTCGCTTGCGTCCTTATCTGTTCACGCTGTTACATCAGGATGCAGTCATGCACTTGATGCGAGTATCGGCGGGTCTCGATAGTCTGGTTTTGGGTGAAGGGCAGATTTTGGCACAGGTGAAACAATGCCACAAACTCGGTCAGCAACATCAAGGCATTGGTCGAATTCTAAATCAACTCTTTAAGCAAGGAATTAGCGCTGGAAAACGAGTTCGGACTGAGACGAGCATTGGAACTGGAGCAGTTTCAATTAGCTCCGCAGCCGTTGAATTGGCGCAAATGAAAGTCGATTCGCTAGCAGATCAGCGCGTCACGATTATCGGGGCAGGGAAGATGTCTCGATTGTTAGTGCAGCACTTACTGTCGAAAGGCGCAAATAACATTGTGATTTTGAATCGATCGATGAATCGCGCCCGCGAACTTGCAAATCTGTTCCCGGATGCTCATTTGAGATTGCTGCCGATCGAAGACATGATGGATGCGATCGCACAATCTGACATTGTGTTTACCAGTACGTCTTCGACCGAGCCAATTCTCGATCGTGCCAATCTCGAACCTGTTTTGGACGCAAACCAGCCTTTAATGGTGATTGATATTGCGGTTCCGCGAAACGTTGCCGCAGATGTCAATGAATTGCCGATGGTACGAGCATTTAACGTCGATGATTTGAAAGCAGTGGTCGCCCAAAATCAGGAAAGTCGTCGGCAGATGGCAATGGAAGCAGAAGCGCTGCTCGAAGAAGAAGTAGAAACGTTTCAAGCATGGTGGCGATCGCTCGAAACCGTTTCGACGATTAGCTGTTTGCGAGACAAAGTTGAAGCGATTCGGGCACAGGAACTAGAGAAAGCCTTATCGAGACTAGGGACAGAATTTGGCGATCGACATCGCGAGGTGATTGAAGCCTTGACTAAAGGGATTGTGAATAAAATTTTGCACGATCCGATGGTTCAATTGCGAGCGCAGCAGGATATTGAGGCGCGGCGACAAGCGATGGAGACTTTGGAACTGCTGTTCAATTTAGAGAGTCCGCAGGCAAGAGTTTAGACTCTGGGAGCGATCATATACGATCGCATTTTGGGAAAGTGATACCAAATTGTTTTTTCATTGCGACAGATTGATTTGGTATCACTTGCTTTAAGTCGAGAAACCCGTCCAGCGCAGAAACTAGATGCGACGTACAAAGAAGTAGAGTCGGTAGCGTCCCTCAGATGGGCTGCCCATTTCCCAAGTGAAATCAGCGATTGGATCACCCCCTTCCCCTTGATTTGCAAGCTGAATCAAGCGCTCTTTTGTAAAAAGCTCCGCTCGTCTGCCGACATCATCATCCCCTGCGCCGACTAGCTCACTTAACTTATTCGCAATAAACATTTCTACCGTTTCTGGCACAGACACCCCAGTTTGACTGTTGAGCGCACTATTCCCTGCATCCAAAATTGATTTAAACGTTGCAGAGAAAGCATGAGGATCACCTTCATCGTTTTCTCGAATGACTGCTGCTAAAATCAAGTCTCTTGCAGATCCTGAATACAGGCGAATTGCAGATCGAATGACATCGCCTTCGTCCACTTCAATTACACCTGTTTCATAAGGTGTTTGCGCTTGATCAGAAGAAGAAACGCCTAGAAACATATAAGGCTCATCACTATCCGACCATTCATTTGATTCTTCTAAACATTGAAATCCAGTAAACCAAACTTCGACTTTGGGGGCAGCCAGTCGTTTCACGGCTTCGGATGAGAGACGGTCTTTCAAATGAGACGGAATTTTCGTCATCGAACCGCGATCGACTGAAAATACGGAAGAGGGCATTACGTTCTCCTGAATCATGAATTAAAGCATCGGTGCTTTTGAATTCATTGTGTCAGTCACGATCTGTGATCCACAGTGCCCAGTTGGGTAGTTTGTCCGCAGTTTAGAGCGTAGCCGGATCAAGAGCGCGATCGCGAAAAAATCACGATCCTCGATCATCCAAGCGCATCCGGATCAATTCCACGACTGCGTAACTGTTCTCATAATTGTTCAAGTTGTTGTGCAGCTTCAGCTTGGCGTTGTGCTAATTCTGTCCGCTCATCCGGGAGAAGATAACGATCGCCCCACAAGGGATAACTGAGCCGCAAATCTTCATCGATAAACCGCTCAACTCCCAAACTGAGAAATCCGTCCGGCACGATCGCAGGTTCTTCTGGATCGTAATAAATTCCCATACGAATGCCAAAGAACCAATCAAACCGATCAGACCACAAATCACCCAAAGATTCTTTCAGCAATCTGGGAATTGTCGCTTGAAGTTCACTAACAGGCTCATCTCTTGAATCTGGCAACTCTTCAGACGAGAGATATTTATGAGAAGGGTTGTACTTAAACATTAGGATGCTTCAGCGCTACCTTGATCCTAAAGTTTCTTCCCAACCTTGCCGAATCGTCTTTCACGTTGCTGATAAGAGATTAGAGCTTGATGAAATTCAGCTCGATCGAAGTCGGGCCATAACGTATCGGTCACATACAACTCTGCATAAGCAGCTTGCCAGAGCAAGAAATTACTGAGCCGCATTTCGCCACTAGTGCGAATCATCAGATCCGGATCGCAAATTCCCGCAGTATACAAATGCCGCTCAAATAAGCTCTCATCAATATCATCTGGCTGAATCAAACCTTGTTGGATTTGAGTGGCGATCGAGCGGCAAGCCTTAATAATCTCCTGCCGTCCCCCGTAATTCGTGGCGACTGTAAACCGAATTCCCGGATTCTCTTTTGTTTCCAAAACTGCCCGTTCAATCTCAGCCTGCAAACTCGTGGGCAGCGCATCCAAATTACCAACAAATTGAATCCGGACATTTTCTTCCTTCATTTCGCGCAATTCTTGCCGCAAGACTCGCTCAAACAAAGTCATCAAGAATTCCACTTCTTCGAGTGGGCGTCCCCAATTCTCAGTTGAGAATGCATAAGCCGTTAATGCTTCGATTCCCCAATCGCGACAGCATCGGAGCAGATCTTTCAACACATCTACCCCACGTCGATGCCCCATAATTCGAGGTCTACCCTGCCGTTTTGCCCACCGTCCATTTCCATCCATAATCACCGCGACGTGGCGGGGCAAGCGATTGCGGTCTAGATCAGCAGGTAAATCTTGTAAAATTTTGTGCTTGGCAGTCATTGTGGTTTCGGGGAACGCCGATAAAAGGGGTTAAAGTCAACTTGGTTTTAGCAGAATTAAGAGTCGCCTCGCTTACGTTCATTCCGAATCCGGCGGTCTTTTAAACTACCTTCGTTAAATAAACGCGAGAATAAGAATACTGCCTTTGTTCGGAATTGACGACCGAGACTTTTCAGATCGCGCGTGACAGGTTCGCGATCGCCCGACTGTGAAAACCGTTCTTCTAGAAGCTCCTTTAGTTTACTGCTGGTTAAGGGACGATTTAACATTCCGCGTTCAGCCAGCGAAATCGACCCAGTTTCTTCAGAAACGACGACACAAATACAATTTTCTAATTTCTCAGTAATGCCCATGGCAGCCCGGTGCCGAGTCCCAAGTTGCCGAGATGCTGTTTTTTCCGATAATGGCAAAATTACCCCGGCGGCAATCACGCGAGACCCTCGAATTAAAACCGCTCCATCGTGTAAAAGTGTCGTGGTTTGAAAGATCGTTTGTAGGAGTTCTTTAGAGATTTCGGCATTCAGTTTAACACCCGGAACTGAGAAATCTCGTTCGTCGATCGCTGTTCCGGTTTCGATAATAATTAAAGCTCCAGTACGATTTTGAGAAAGTCCTTTCACCGCTTCGACAATCTCATCGGTCACACTATCTGAACTGGGTAAATTTCGATTGGACGGCTGAAAAAGTTGCGCGATTTCTCCTCGTCCCAATTGCTCAAGAAATCGGCGGAACTCAGATTGAAGAATAAACGCCATTGCTACGGCTGCCCCAACCACCAGATTATTGAGGACAAAACTCAGCAAGGCTAAATCCATGCGACGACTGACCGCCGCCGCGAGCATCAAAATAATAAATCCCCGCACCATCCAGAGGGTACGTCTTTCTCGTCCGATGATCACGAGCATCACGTAGGTCAGCGCCAAGACTAACCCGACATCAACGAGAAATCGGAGATTTTCAAAAACGAACTTGAGTAGGGAGGTCAAAGCAGAAGGAATAAAGAGTAAGAAACTAAGGGCTTGGGTCATTGTATACAAGCTTAGAGGGGAGACTTGCAATTGAATTTCCATCTCTGCTCATCCTCACCCTTTATCCTTCATCCTGCTTTATTTCAATCTATCCGGGACGCGATCGTTGCGAATCAAGTCGGCATAAGTTTCTCGTTCGAGGATAATGCTCGCTTCTCCTTCATACACGAGAACTGCTGCCGGACGAGTCAACCGATTGTAGTTCGATGCCATGCTGTAATTGTAGGCTCCCGTTGCCATCACGACGAGAATATCTCCCGGTTGTGTTTGAGGCAGCGAAATATCTTTGATTAAGACATCTCCGGATTCACAGTGTTTTCCAGCGATCGTGACTGTCTCTTTTGGCTCAGCAGACATCCGATTCGCAACCACTGCACGACAGATGGACTGATAGGTAATCGGTCTCGGATTATCTGACATGCCGCCATCGACACTAATATAAGTGCGAATTCCCGGCACAGTTTTGCGTCCACCGACTGTGTAAGCCGTGATGCAAGAAGACCCAATCAGCGATCGACCTGGTTCACAGAGCAATTTCGGCAGCGGCATATTTTCTGCTTCACAGGCTTTGACCATCGATTCTGCAACAATCTTCACCCATTCATCAATGCTAGGTGGATCATCGCTTTCGTTGTAGCAAATTCCTAAACCGCCACCAATATTCACTTCGGGAACATTCAAACCGTATTGAGCAGCTTTCTTCACCCATTGCAGCATGACGCTGGGCAAATCGCGATGCGCTTGCAGTTCAAAAATCTGCGAACCGATATGAGCGTGCAAGCCAGTTAATTCAAGATTTGAATTCTGACTGATGAACTGGAAAATGTCTTCGACTTGATTGGGATCAAAGCCAAATTTGCTGTCTAAGTGTCCGGTGCGAATGTATTCATGCGTATGGCAATCCAATCCGGGTGTAATTCTCAGCATGACTCGGATCGGACGCTCAGCATTCATCTGCGCCAATCGTTGTAGTTCAAGCTGATTGTCAACAACGATCGTGCAACCGGATTTCACGGCATATTTTAATTCAGCGATCGACTTGTTATTTCCGTGCAGATAAATCTTGCTTGGATCGGCTCCAACCTGCAGCGCGGTATAAAGTTCGCCTCCAGTTGCCACATCGATCCCCAGTCCTTCCTGAGAGACGATCGAGCAGACTGCCAAACAGTTCCAAGCTTTTGAGGCGTACAACACCTGCGTCTCTGCGGGATAGTAGCGGCGAAACGCATCGCGATATTGTTGGCAAGCCGTTCGCAAGCCTGTTTCATCTAAAACATAGAGCGGAGATCCGAAATGTTTGACCAGTTCAGTCAAGTCACAGCCGCCGACTTCGAGATGATCGCGATCGTTGACCTTCGCGGTCAGGGGCATGAGAAATTGATTGGGAGAGCGATCGGAACCGGAATTTGGGAGATATTGACGACCAGAAGCGGTCGTTGCAATCGGAGTCGATACCATGCGTGAGTCCTCAATGCTGGCAGGTGTTGTAGCTAGCTTTTTTTGCAGTATCTACCAGTTTACAATTGAGGGCTTTGGATTTAAGAGTAATTTCTGATTGCAGATTGATCGATCGTCTCTATTCCAGATTGATTGCACTCCAAATTAAGTCGCTGTAATTCGTCGATCGCTTCTCAGTCTGAAATTTCGAGGTGCGATTGGGTCGATCGTATTAACTCACACGCTTCTGTGTAGAGTGAAATGAAGCCTACTGCAATTACCTCTATGCAAGCGAAAGAACAATTGCTGCATGAAATTGACGAGATCCCTGATTTCTTGCTCGAAGAAGTTCTAGATTTTGTTCAATTTCTGAAATCAAAACATTTGCGGAACAAACTTGAAATCAGTGAGATGAGTGAGACAGTTCTCGCGAAGGACTGGCTTAGACCGGAGGAGGGCGAAGCTTGGCAAGATTTGTAAAGGGCGATGTGGTGATCGTGCCGTTTCCGTTCTCGGATTTGACAAATGCAAAACGGCGACCCGCTAAGTTCTAGCCACATTCAAGATAACGATCTAGATTTTGTGTCAGATTACCAGCCTATTAATTTCTGATAGTTGCTTGATAAATAAAACCCTATCTTCTCCTGAGCCATCGTAATCTGGATGGAAAGGCACTCCATTTCTCTCAGCATGACTAGGTTCAGCTTCAAATCCCAAGCGTAGATGATAAGCGATCGAGTCTTGATTAACCGGGGAAGTTACACACCTAACTCGAACCCGATCAAACCTTTGCACCACTTGAAAGAACTGTTGATACAAAGCACTTCCTACACCTTGCTTTCTACAATCCGGGTGAATTCCAACAAAGTGAATATATGCTTCTTCCGAGTGACTCTGCGATAAGAAGCCAATTAAAAAACCAATGATTTTTTGATCAATTTCTGCGATGAAACTTGTTTCACAGAAGTGAACAAAAAAGAGTTTAGGGAGCATATCTCTCATCTGTCTGCCGCCCCACCATTCATTCACAACACAAATAATGGATTGATAGTCACTGGGCTGCACATTCCGAATTTTCATGCGATTTCATTCAAATCGTTGCGATTTCAGATTGGATTGATGCTAGCTCAAACGGTAACAGCCTGATTGACTCTGGATACAGCCTCAGAGATTCATAGGTTCTTTCATCTCGATCGACTTGACTTCGATACAATCAGATCCATCCGTCTATGCGCTATTTCTGTGAATTCCATCACGCTTCAAACGATCGATCATCCCCTTCCCCCAACGTCCTCGAACTGGATCAAGTTTGTTTCAACGGGCTTTGGACAATCGAAGGGTATCACCGAGAAGTAGACAGCCTCAATCGTGAATTAATCGCACTCTTATCTGGGGATCGCTTGATCGGATATGGCGTGACCGTTTTGTATCAGATTTGTTTTTTAGCGCAGTTCTAACCCTGTCGCCGTAAATCGCAACCGATCTGGGCGCACTCCCAAGGCAGTTTCGAGAGAAACTCCAGCGATCGAACGGTAGGTTTCGAGCAATTCTTGGTCTTTTTCCTCGGTTGCTACTGTATAGCCCGCTAGAGGCAGAGTCGCCATCAGAACAAAGGTTTCATAGAGCTTTTGACGCTCTTGGCTGTTCAGTGCTTTGAAAGTTGCCGAAGAACCGAAGGCAGCATCGACGTTAGCTTGGAGATTCATTAGCGCAGTTTCACTGGGTTCCTCGCCGTAATGCACCATGTAGCAAACCCCGACCAAGTAGGTGAATGCCATCGCGACATTGTTAGGGCGACCCAGACGTTTGGCTTCTTGCTCGAAGGCAGTGAAGCCCCCGATAAAGGTTTCGTTCAACTGACTTACTATAGTGGGGTCGTTGCTCAAGCTCTGAGAAAACTGCGTCACCAGCAGGCGTTGCGGACTGGAGCTAAAGCTTGTTTGTGGGGCAGTTTGAGCTTGGGCGCGGGCAGTGGTTTGCGCACTTTGGTTACTGTTATTGCGCCGATTGATGCCATCAAGTCGTGTCTGAGTTTCACGAACCATTGCAGCATTTTTTTGGATGCTGAGGTAGGCATTCATGTTGCTGAAGCTGAGACTGCTAGGTGCGCCAAACTGAGCCGAAGCCGGGCTACCAAAGCTAGCAGTGATGAAGAAGGTCATGAGGATGGCACGAATGGATGGGTTCATCGGTTCTTCTGTTATGGGTCTTGAAGTTTACACAGTTGAGAACTTGAGCATTACAGCACCCTGCGCCAAAACGATCGCATAGAAGGCTTAAAACTTTTGCCTTCACATAATTTCCTTAGCTGAGGAAAGATCCAGTCTAAACTTTTCTAGAACGAGTGTCTAGGAGTAATTTATACAGTAAACAATGATGAGTTATCGCATCTTCTCATTTACCAATCAGCGTTGACGCGATCTCATCAACTTGTCTAATTGCTGCTAATTTCAACCCGTGCTTCACCTGATTTCAAAAGCTCTCATGCTTCTGGCAATGCTACCCTTAAAATCTCCTGCATTCGCGAGTTGAAAGTCTTGCCTCAAGCATCTCTCAAGCCCACATCGTGAGTGATCAAAATTTTCTCATATCGATCGCACTTCGATACAATCAGATCCGTTCTGTTCATCCTATCCCTGTGAATTCCATTACGCTACAGACAATCGACCACCCGCTCCTCCCTAACGTCCTCGAACTGGATCAAATTTGCTTCAATGGACTCTGGACGATCGAAGGATATCAGCGAGAAGTAGACAGCCCAAATAGTGAATTAATCGCGCTCTTATCTGGGGATCATTTAATTGGCTATGGATGTTTCTGGGCGATCGTAGACGAAGCGCACATTACCATTCTCGCGATTCATCCCGATGATCAACATCAGGGATTTGGACAATTGCTCTTACTGGCATTGCTCGATCGGGCGCGTCAACGCCAAATGAAACACGCTACGTTAGAAGTTAGAATTTCTAATGAGGCTGCAATCTCTTTATACGAAAAGTTCCAGTTTAAAGTTGCAGGTCAGCGTAAGAATTACTACACTGATACGGGCGAAAATGCCTTAATTCTCTGGCGTGGTCAACTACAAACAGCAGAATTCGAGGATTCTCTAAAGGAAAAGTGGCAACAAATTCGCGATCGACTCCACCAGCAACAATGGACACTCAGCGATCCTGAAGCTTTGCTGAACCTGAAAAAAACCAGCTTGACTTCTCCCTAAAGATTCGATAACAATCTGCCTTTGGTAGTAAATCACACAATTTCAATTCATTCTAACGGCAGGATTTCGTTCGGTAATCCTCCCATTTGCCTGTTTCGGAACTCCGTAACCGGAGAGTTCGGCTATGCTAGAATCAGACCTACGCAGCAGGTGAATGGAAATACGCCATGTTTGAACGCTTCACAGAAAAAGCCATTAAGGTGATTATGTTAGCCCAAGAGGAAGCACGCCGCTTGGGTCATAACTTTGTGGGTACAGAGCAGATCCTCCTGGGTCTGATTGGAGAAGGAACGGGTGTCGCTGCCAAAGTTCTCAAATCGATGGGAGTGAACCTTAAGGACGCTCGGATTGAAGTTGAGAAGATCATTGGTCGCGGTTCCGGCTTTGTGGCAGTGGAAATTCCGTTTACCCCACGGGCAAAGCGCGTTTTGGAACTCTCGCTTGAGGAGGCTCGCCAACTCGGTCACAATTATATTGGAACCGAACACCTGCTCTTAGGATTAATTCGAGAAGGTGAAGGCGTTGCCGCCAGGGTGTTAGAGAATCTAGGCGTTGACCTCTCGAAAGTTCGTACTCAAGTTATTCGGATGTTAGGCGAAACCGCCGAAGTCACTTCGGGTGGTAGCCAAGGTCGCACCAAAACCCCGACCTTAGACGAATTCGGCTCAAATCTGACGCAGATGGCAGCCGAAGGCAAGCTCGATCCCGTGGTCGGTCGCCAAAAAGAAATCGAACGAGTCATTCAAATCCTGGGTCGTCGGACGAAGAACAACCCCGTGTTAATTGGTGAGCCTGGGGTGGGTAAAACCGCGATCGCTGAAGGACTCGCTCAACGGATTGCCAATGATGACGTTCCTGACATCTTAGAAGATAAGCGCGTCGTCACCCTCGATATCGGTCTACTCGTGGCAGGAACCAAGTACCGAGGCGAATTCGAGGAACGCTTGAAAAAAATCATGGATGAAATCCGCTCTGCCGGAAATGTCATCCTGGTAATTGACGAAGTTCATACCTTAATCGGTGCAGGCGCGGCAGAAGGCGCGATCGACGCTGCCAACATTCTGAAGCCAGCCCTTGCCCGAGGTGAACTGCAATGTATTGGTGCAACGACGCTCGATGAGTATCGGAAGCACATTGAACGCGATGCAGCGCTCGAACGCCGCTTCCAGCCTGTAATGGTGGGTGAACCTTCGGTCGATGAAACGATCGAGATCCTCCGAGGCTTACGCGAACGTTATGAGCAGCACCACAAGCTGAAAATTTCAGATGAAGCGCTAGAAGCAGCCGCGAAGCTATCCGATCGCTATATCTCAGATCGATTCTTGCCGGATAAAGCGATCGACTTGATCGACGAAGCAGGCTCGCGCGTGCGGTTGATTAATTCTCAATTGCCGCCCGCTGCAAAAGAACTCGATCGCGAACTGCGTCAAGTCCTGAAAGACAAAGATGATGCAGTCAGATCTCAGAATTTCGACCGGGCAGGTGAACTGCGCGATCGCGAGATGGAGATCAAAGCGGAAATCAGAGCGATCGCTCAAACCCGCAAAACCGAAGCGACCGATGAAAATGCTTCTCCGGTCGTCGGCGAAGATGACATCGCGCAAATCGTTGCCTCCTGGACAGGCGTTCCGGTGAACAAACTCACCGAATCTGAGTCTGAGAAGCTGCTGCACATGGAAGATACGCTGCACACTCGCTTGATTGGTCAAGATGAAGCGGTGAAAGCAGTATCGCGTGCAATTCGCCGCGCACGGGTGGGCTTGAAGAATCCCAATCGCCCGATCGCGTCCTTTATCTTCTCTGGACCGACCGGGGTAGGTAAGACCGAATTGACGAAAGCCTTAGCAGCTTACTTCTTCGGATCTGAAGAAGCGATGATTCGTCTCGACATGTCGGAATTCATGGAGCGTCACACCGTTTCTAAACTGATCGGTTCGCCTCCTGGATATGTCGGCTACAACGAAGGCGGTCAGTTGACTGAAGCCGTTCGTCGTAGACCTTACACCGTTGTGCTCTTTGACGAAATCGAGAAAGCGCACCCGGATGTGTTCAACATGCTGCTGCAAATCTTGGAAGATGGTCGTTTGACCGATGCTAAGGGACGCACCGTAGACTTCAAGAACACACTCTTGATTATGACCTCGAACATCGGTTCTAAGGTGATCGAGAAGGGTGGCGGTGGACTTGGTTTCGAGTTCTCTACCGAGAACGAATCGGAATCGCAATACAACCGCATCCGCTCCTTGGTGAACGAAGAACTGAAGCAATACTTCCGTCCTGAGTTCTTGAACCGACTAGATGAAATTATCGTCTTCCGTCAGTTGAACAAGGCAGAAGTCAAAGAGATCGCGGACATCATGCTCAACGACGTGTTCAAGCGTTTGAAAGAGCAAGGAATTACGCTGCAAGTCACGGAGCGGTTCAAAGATCGCCTCGTTGATGAAGGCTACAATCCGAGCTATGGTGCACGTCCGCTCCGTCGAGCCATTATGCGATTGCTTGAGGACTCGTTAGCAGAAGAGATTCTGTCTGCACGGGTGAAAGATGGCGATATTGCGACGGTTGACGTAGATGAGAATGGACAAGTGAAGGTACTTCACGGTCAAGAGCGAGAATTGCTGCCAGCAGCCGAATAAGTTCTAATTCTTGAATAGTAAAAGCGGTAGAAAGACAACTCTTTCTACCGCTTTATTTTTTTGATGCTAACTATAAGAAATATCAGATCCTTGAAAAACTGCAATAACTCTCGTCTTATAATACGCGAAAGTAGAAAATGATTCAGTTAGCAGATTGAGTCATTTCTAGTGTGAAAGTTGAGGATAAATTGACTTATGGCAAGAAGTAGTTTTTGGGCTGATTTTCAGAAGTTTCTCATGCAAGGAAATGTTATTGACCTTGCAGTTGCAGTCATTATTGGTACTGCTTTTGGCAAAATTGTGACTTCGTTTGTAGAGGATATTATTACTCCGTTAATTTTGAATCCTGCTCTGAAAGCTGCCCGAGTCGATAGCTTGCAGAATCTTTCGTATGAAGGCATCAAGTATGGAGTTTTTCTTGCATCGGTTATCAATTTCCTAGTGATTGCTCTTTCGATTTTCTTGATGATTCGCGCGTTTGAGAAAGCAAAGCGACGTTTTTCCCGGCAAGAAGCGATCGAAGAAGCCGCAGCACCCGATCCATTGTTAGTTTCTCAAGAACGTTTGACCAATGCGATCGATCGTTTGGCTTCTAAAATGAACTAATTGAATTTCACGATTGAGCGATCGCAGTTCACTTTTGAGAATCGCGATCGCTCTTTTAATTCAACTTGGATGAAGCATTCAATGTTTTCCAAGTCTCCAACCTCTCGAATTTAGGGAAGTCTTGCAAACACTTCGCGAATAAACTCTTGATCATTAATTTGTCGGGCTTGGAGACTCTGTTTCAAAGTGATTAAATCGCTTTTCAGTTTGCGAAGTTCATTCAGTTCGGAAGTGGGAGTCGGAGTTGGAGATACGACTCCTTTTGCATCATCATTTAAGCGTCTCCGAACTGTAAGTGTCGCAATTCCTGTAACAGGAAGTTTGCGAGTTCTTTGATAAGTTTTAACAGCACTATAAGTCGTGCGGCGGTAGTTGCCGCTCAGCTCAATATCGACTTTCAAAACGATTTTGAGATTGTTTTGTAGAATTCTCACCGTCTTCTCGATCGAACTTCTCAAATCTGCACCATCGTTTCCGGTTGCTGCCATGTTGCTATCCAATTGGTATTGCAGAATCGCAGCACGGGTGTAGTCGTCTAAATTCGATAAGACTCGTAGCGAAGTCGTGTCACAGTTAATCGCACCGAGAATGTCACGATCGCAAGCATTCACGCTATTTCCTAACCCATCAAGTCCTCTAGGACCTAGATAGTATCCCAGTCCATCGAGATTTTCTCGTAGGTCTTGAAGTGAAGTGATTGGCATAGAACGATGCTCCTGAATTTTGCACGTTTTTACAGACAATTCAGTTTCTATTTTGCTACAAGAAAGCCTGGTCAAAATCGGTAAAGAAGTGGAAGAGAGATAAAATGTCCAAAGACCAAGTTAAACGTGCCATGACTCCCGAAACCAAAGCCGAACCTCAAAATCTTCCTGCTTCAGATTCTCCGCCCAAATGGAAAATCTGGTGGGAGAACTTCCAAATTCTATTTATTGCCTTGATTTTGGCTTTGCTCGTGAGATCGTATGTGGCAGAACCGAGATTTATTCCATCTGATTCGATGGTTCCGACGTTGCAAGTGGGCGATCGCTTAGTCGTTGAGAAATTGTCGTATCGATCGCATCCACCAGAATTTGGCGACATCATTGTCTTTGATCCACCCCCTCAGTTACAAGAACTTGGATATTCTAAAGATCAAGCCTTCATCAAGCGGATCATTGGCAAGCCTGGGCAAACGGTCGAGATTAAGTCTGGAAAAGTATTTGTCGATGGTCAGGCCTTACAAGAACCGTATATTGCTGAAGCGCCGAGGTATACGATGCGACCTGCAGCTGTTCCAGCAGATAGCTACTTTGTGATGGGAGACAACCGAAATAATAGTAATGATTCGCATGTTTGGGGCTTTTTGCCCAAAGATTTTATCTTGGGTCGCGCTTGGATCCGGTTTTATCCATTCGATCGCATTGGACGAGTCAGTATTGATACCAGATCATAATGTGAATTTTGCGTGAAGTTTTTCAAAAAAGCCTGTCGTAAAAACAGAGTACACGAATCAGTAGAAACCGAACTTGCTCTACTTGTTTCCTAAATCACTTGAATAGGAAATCATTCGGAGATCATTCTCCTGTTGGGTTTCTACATGTTGAAAATTAACCGCGCAGTTACGTTAGTGTGGCAAAGTTCGCCATTCTGGACAACGATTCATAGCTTTGTGGCGATTGTTCAAACGCTGTTACCGCTGATCCAGCTTTACTTGATTAAGCTGATTGTTGACAGCATTGCCAGTAGTCTCAAGGGAACGAGTCAGTCTCAAAATTTTAATCACATTCTATTTCTGTTGATGGGTACAGGAATAGTCATGCTGCTGACTAATTTTGCTGCTGTTATCGCTGAGTTAGTTTCGACGACTTTATCTCAGCGAGTGACGGATTACATGCAAGTTGTACTCTACAGAAAAGCGATCGAGATTGATTTAGAGTCTTATGAAAATCCTCAGTATCAAGACATTTTAGAGCGCGCGAAGTGGGAGGCGCCTCACCGTCCTACTCGAATGTTGAACAATTTGACCTCAATTGGGCAAAGTGCCCTTTCTCTCATTGTGGTTGCCGGGTTACTCATCACGATGCATTGGGGGTTGATTAGTATTTTAGTCGTTGCCTCGATGCCCATGATGCTTCTGCGGGTTCAACAGTCTAAAGCGCTTTACAAGTGGCAGCGACATCAAACTGAACTTGAACGTAAAGCTAATTATTTTGGGCATTTACTGTTAGGCGATAGCCCAGCGAAAGAAATTCGGCTCTTCAATATTGGCAACTTACTGATTGAATGGGTGCAGGAGTTAAGACAGCAATTGCTGCGAGAAAAGCTTGCGTTGATTACCCGACAAGCCAGTGCTCGATTGCTCATGCAAGGGATCACTAGCCTTGCAGTTCTTGCAGCGTATGGATTCATGATTGAACAAACGCTGCAGGGGAAATTTCAGCTCGGCGATCTCGTCCTTTATAGCCAAGCTCTGCAACGCGGGCAGGGTGCGCTGAAAGATCTCATTGGCAATCTAGCAAGCCTGCATGAAAATCATCTATTTCTTGCTGACCTGTACGAGTTTTTGGCGATTCAACCCACGATCGCGAAACCTCTTCACCCGACAACTGTGCCGAATCCGTTTCGCCGCGGAATTGTGTTTGAAAATGTCAGTTTTCGATACCAGAATTCTGCCCGTTTTGCACTGAAGCACATCAATCTTTCTATTCAACCAGGAGAAGTGATTGCACTCGTTGGTGAAAATGGCTCGGGTAAAACAACATTGGTCAAACTTTTGACTCGACTCTACGATGTCACAGAAGGGCGGATTACGATCGATGGCATTGATATTCGGCACTTTTCGCCTGACGATTTGCATCGTCAGATCAGTGTGATTTTCCAAGACTACACGCGCTATCAATTCAGCGCCCAAGATAATATCTGGCTTGGCAATATTGAACTACCGATTACCTCTGATCGCATTGTTCAATCTGCTCATCAATCGGGTGCCGATGCAGTGATTCAAACCTTGCCACAAGGCTATAACACACTGCTCGGAAAGTGGTTTAAAGGGGGCGAAGAACTCAGCGGAGGACAATGGCAAAAGATTGCATTAGCTCGGGCTTTTTTACGTGAAGCTCAGTTGGTTGTGCTCGATGAACCAACCAGCGCTATGGATGCCAAAGCTGAGGCTGAAGTCTTTCAGAAATTTCGGGATCTGATGCGCGATCGCTCAGCGTTGTTAATTACTCATCGTCTCTCAACGGTCAAGATGGCGGATCGAATTTATGTGATGGATCAAGGAAGAATCACAGAAAGTGGGACGCATGACCAATTAATGGCGCGACGAGGAACCTATGCTCACTTGTTTGAAATTCAAGCCAAACACTATCAATGACAACTCCTGAAAATACTGCTTTACTAGCCTGTATCCGGTTCTATTTCGGCACAACAGCCGAGTGCGACGTGAAAGATGCGTTGGGAGGGGCGATCGATTGGTCGGTACTGTTAAAAACTGCGATCGATCATGGCGTTATGCCGCTGCTATATCACAGTCTTAAATCGATGGATGTTCAAGTCCCGCGATCCATCCTGATGAATTTGCAAGTCTGTTATCGGATGAATGGATTGCATAATGTCTCGCAAACTCAGGAACTCTTGAAGGTGCTTGCGCAGCTTGAAGCGGCTGGAATTGATGCGATCGCATTTAAGGGATCGGCACTTGCAGCTTCTGCATACGGCAATATTGCCTTTCGTCAATTCAATGATTTAGATATTCTTGTTAAGCGGCAAGATTTTTGGCAAGCAAAAGCAGTCTTAGTAGCAGCAGGCTATCATTCTCCAGTTTCAACAGGCGAACTTCTACAATTTCAGCGATATCTTCAGATTTCTTTAGTGAACCGCACGCCTGATGCAGCCTTGTTTAATCAGAAGTTTCAACACTCTTTGCTGCATAGTAATCCAGAGCGAAGCATTGACTTACATTGGGGAATTCCGCCGAGACGAACTTGGAAGTGCGATCGCATTGAGCGCCTCTGGGAAAATCTAGACACGATCGATCTAATGGGACAGTCGATTCAAACGTTTTCGCCGGAGACAGCACTGGTGGTTCAATGTCTAAATGTTGCGAAGGAACCTTGGAAGCGCTCATTTAAGCAGATTTGTGATGTTGCTCAGATCATTCAAGCGTATCCTAAGTTGAACTGGAATACTGCGCTAGAACTATCGGCTGATTTACGAAGTCAACGGCTTTTTCTCATCGGGGTTGAGGTGACTGCTCAACTTCTGGGTGTTCCGCTACCCGAATTTGTGCGCGAGAAACTTGCCGACGATTCCAGTCATCAGCAAGTTTTTGAGAGCGATCGCGCTCCTACAGGCGTGTTGAAAACTTCTTGGTCGGAATATACGAACCAACTGAATACTCTAGATCAAGCGAGAGATGGAATTTTTGCGACAGGCTTTTATCCCCTCATCACGCTGCTCGCGATTTTGACAACCATCACATCGATCAATGAGCACGATCGTGAACTCTTGCCTTTACCAAGCTGGCTATTTTTCCTTTACTATGTGCTTCGCCCAATCCGACTTTTAATCCAGTACGGATTTGCTCGTAAACCACTCACTGTACAAAGCAAAGTAGAGTTCCTATGAAACAGTCGTTCAACGTAGACATTGCTCTGACGCAATTTAAGTTAGCGAACGCTTGGCACGCCCGAGGGAATCTGGAAGAAGCCTTGACGCGCTATCAAGAAACAATCCGACTCCATCCGAACTATGCGCCTGCCTATCAGCAGTTAGCCAATTTGATGCTCAAACAACGTCGGATGGAAGAAGCATTGCAGTACTACGAGCAAGCGCTGAGCTTAGATTTTGAGGCAACCGATCTATCGTTTTACTACCACTGTTTGGGCTTATCAGAACGTAAGAGTTCTTCTAGTCAAGCGGAAATTGTTTCAGCAGGAAACTCAAGCGTAATCAAGACAGAACATATATCCAGAGGCATGACCACTGGCAAAATTAGTCTTGGAAAACAACGAATTTTTGGGTTTCATCGTAGCGGCTGGAACTTTGCAGTTCAGGCACTGAGTCCGTTGCACAATCCTCATGGTGTTTTGTTTGATGGGTGTATAGAAAATCAGTTTCTATTTCAGCACAATGCGCGATCGCGATCGCGCCAAATTTTGGCGAAAATGAAAGCTGATGGTGTGTTTCAGTATCTCGCAACTTCAGAAGAAAAAGGAATTACGCCTTATCAAAAACCTTGGGTTGGGTTCTTCCACAATCCTCCTGCTATTCCCATTTGGTTTCACTATCACAATTCACTCCAAAGGCTATTTCAAAAGCAAATCTGGCAAGATAGTCTACCTCATTGCATTGGGTTGTTTGCCCTCTCGAACTATCATGCAGAATGGCTAAGAGAGCAGACAGGCAAGCCTGTTTCTGTGTTAGTTCATCCAACTGAAATCCCTGAAAAACAGTTTGATTTTCATCAATTCTTACAAAATCCACGTAAAAAAGTGGTGCAGATTGGATGGTGGCTCCGCAAATTGAACTCGATTTATCGACTCCCACTGGATAAAGATAATTCACTGGGCTATGAGAAAGTCAGGCTAGGCTTTTTGTTTGATGTAGCCGAAGATCTCATTACTAAGCTGATGCAGCAAGAAGCGAGAATTTATAAGATCGATATTGATGAAGCATACTCAGAAAATACGACTGTTCTTCGACATCTCCCTAATGATGAGTACGATGATCTGTTAGCTGCCAATATCGCCTTTATCGATTTGTATGATGCCAGCGCGAACAATGCCGTTATTGAATGCATCGCTCGTGCAACTCCCCTGCTCGTCAATCCACTCCCGTCCGTGAAAGAATACTTGGGTGATGAGTATCCCATGTACTTCAACACCCTAGAAGAAGCCGCAGAAAAGGCGTTGGATACGTCCTTAATTCTTGAGACGCACCTTTACCTAAAGCATTGCGAAACCAGACAGAAACTCTCAGCAGATTACTTCCTGAATAGCTTTTGTAACAGTGAAGTTTATCGGATGATTTAATGAAAGGACAATTCTGATGACTGTTAATTTTCCACTGGTTAGTGTGATTATTCCGGTTTACAATCGCGATCTCTATCTGGCTGAGGCGATTGATAGTGTTCTCGCTCAGACTTATCCAGCGATCGAGTTAGTTGTGGTTGATGATGGATCGAGCGATCGTAGTGCAGAGATTGCTCAGCGATATCTCCCAAATCTTGTTTACCACTATCAACCAAATGGTGGAATCAGCGCTGCTAGAAATACCGGCATTGGCTTAGCTCAAGGCGAATTTCTAGCCTTTCTTGATTCCGATGATATTTGGATGCCAGACAAGTTATCTCAACAAATGGAAGCCTTTACATCTGATCCAAATTTGGAGGCTGTGTTTGGCTATGTTCAACAGTTCTATAGTCCAGAGCTAGACGAAACGTTTCGGCAACGCATTCGCTGTCCGGAGCAGCCGAGTGCTGCTTATATTTCCAGCGCGATGCTGATTAAGCGATCGGCATTCCTGCGAGTCGGTGAGTTTGAAACCGAGTTAAAAACAGGAATCGATATAAGTTGGTATGCCCGCGCGGTCGAACAACAGTTGAGACAGCTCATGTTGCCCGACATTGTTTATCATAGGCGACTGCATGAGACGAACAGTGGCATTACAGAACGTCAGCACGCGAATCAACGTCTCCATATTCTCAAAACGATGCTGGATCGACGGCGGCAGTCTAATCTCCCTCAAACGACTCAGGAAATCTAAACATGCGCAACTTCTTTCAACCTCGCCCCAAGTCGGATCAGAAAACTGTTCTATTGACGGGAGCAGCCGGAACGATTGGGATGTCCTTGCAGCACTATCTTGGGGAAACCTATCACTTTCGTTGTCTCGATCGTAAACGTATTCCCCAGGTGCAAGATATGCGAGTGGTCAACATCGAAAACTTTAGAGCAGTGCTTAAGGCAATGCAAGGAGTCGATGCTGTGATTCATCTTGCAGCAAATCCTCGTATCGATCAGCCTTGGCAAGACGTTTATACGAGCGGTATTGGTGGCACATATAACGTCTTTGCAGCAGCTCGCCAAGCTGGAGTCAAGCAAATCATTTATGCCAGCACGAATCATGTTTCTGGCTGGCGAGAAGTGAAGCAAGAACCTCAGATTACGTCTGATCAACTGGTTCGCCCTGATTCGTTGTATGCAGTTGGCAAGGCATTTGGTGAAACGTTAGGGCAATTTTTTGTCGATCGATATGAAATGTCGATCGTTTGCCTTCGCATCGGAGCCTTTGTAGCCGAACCCAAACTTTACAGCCCTAACGATCGCATGCTGGCAGTCTGGTGTAGTCCACGGGATCTGGCTCAACTGGTACAGCGATCGCTAGAGCAAGATAATCTCGGCTTTCAGATTTTCTACGCTATTTCCGGCAATACTCGCCGCTATTGGGATATCAGCAATGCTCAAGCCTTGCTAGGATATGACCCTCAAGATGACGCTGAACGCTTGCTGACCGCTCTTAAATTGACTTAATCAGCGAGTCGCTGTGTTTTACGGGCAAGCGATGCTCTCAGGATTTTGATGGCACGATGAACGCTTTCACGCCATGCTTGCCAGGACAAATTCGCGCCATGAAGCCGCCTGAGAATCAGTGTTTCAGGAAGTGTGATGATAGGGATTTGAGCATCTCTGGCTCGACATAACCATTCGAGATCTTCACTGGCACGATAATCAGGCGAGAAATTCCCAATTTGACTAAACACAGTTCTGCGAACGACCAGCGTACTAGGAATGGGACTCTTGTGATCTTCAAGCCCAATTTCGGGTTGAAACCAGGATGGGAGCTGAGTTCCTGGTTCGATAAAATTTTTGATTTTCGTTGCGGTGATGCCAACATCCGGATTCTCTAACATATAGGCAATCTGAATACTGAGCTTATTGGGCTGCCAGACATCATCTGCATCTAAGAACGCAATGAATTCTCCTTGAGCCTCTGCGATCGCGCGATTACGAGCTACCGATACTCCCTGATTTGATTGATAGAAGTAACGCACTTCTGGATAAGCACGGACTACATCAGCAGTGTGATCCGTTGAACCGTCATCGACCACGATCGTTTCGAGCGGATGGTAACTTTGAGCGCGTACGCTATCCAACGTTGCTGCGATGAATTTTCCGTAGTTACAGGTGGGGATGATCACGCTTACTAAAGGAGAAGTGCTCATGATTGGTATTGCTTAGGGTCTAGTAACTGTCTTGATGCAACCTGCTTGACCTGTTCCAGATTAGATTTAATCCCACTCAGATAGTGGCTTACTGTATCTTCGCTGCCTTCTATGAAGATGACGTTGCCAACTCGATTTGAGAGGCAAACTTTCTCACAAGTGCTATTGGGGTGATTGTCAACAAGCTGTTCAAAAAAATAGTCATTCGGTTCAACACAAATCCCTGTCTATCCGAACTTTTGTTCCAACACATAACAGCTACTGGCTGCTTTACCATTTGCGGCTCCGATTTCTAAGAAATAACCGTTTCGCTTGCCTGGAAACACATATTCAGCAATCCAAGATCGTTATTCATTTCGTTATAGTATTGTCGCTGGGGTGGAAGTAGAGCGGGTGTAAATCGGATCAGCCCATCAATCATTTTTTGCTGCAAAGTTCTCATCTCACTGCCTCATTTAAAGTGATGTCAGTAAATTCGCAATCACAGCGGGAATCTGGGCTACGTCCGTACCGAGTTCCAGAGCATAGCAAGGAACTTGCTTGACTAAGCTAGACATCATCTGGAATGCCGTTTTTCCACTACCTGCTAATTGGAACATTGTGCTGGGCGCAAGTGCTTTTAATGCCATTGCTGCTGTTGTCGGGCGCAAATGCGTGTCTGATTTTCCAGTTACTTGTGGAACTAATACCGCTTTAATCGGAAAGCCTGTGACGACTTTTTCAGGGCAGTGATGATTCAGAAAGAGCATTGCTTTTTCTGAATCTAGGCGATCGCGATTATTGACCCAAGGAGCCAACCGAGGAAATCGCTCTAAATCTTCTTGTCCCTTCAGTTTGGCAGTGTTGTAGAGACTATAAACATAGGGAGTCGGCTCCATCGAAAGCAGACAATAATCATCGCTGGCGTAAACGAGTGGACTATCGATGCAAGCGAGCGCAGTAGAAGATTTGCCAGACCCCCCTTTCCCTGCAAGCAAGACACCTCCATCTAGAGTGCCAACTGCTCCAGCATGAACATATTGTTTGTGACGATCGGTTGTCCACCAATTTAGAATCATTTGCAGAGGTGAACCCTTTTCCCAGTAGGGAATATTTTCGGCATCTTTAATCCAGTAACAGGCAAGATTCTGCTTGCGATCGAGCACGCTCAGAATGTTCGGTCCGATGTGAAAGTTGGAGCGAATGCGATCGCCATCGTATCCTTTGACTTCTTTGCGCGGTCCTAAGTGGCTCGTCCAATTGATCTCAAGCAGTTCGATGAGACTGCCAATCAGTAATGGCAATTGCGTTGAGGTAGAAGCACTATCCCAAATACAAATCGTGAGATCTGGATCTGCTACAGGTGAAGTCACTAAGTGAGCAAGTGCAGGTGTGAGATAGGGAACTAATCCGTCTCCTGCAAACTGTAGACAAATCGTATATCCTCCAATTAGATAGAAGAACTTCACGATTCCAACAGCTTGAGCGGCTCGCTCAAATCCTGCATGAACCATCTGAAAGTAGACGAGCTGTTCCTGTTCTTCTAATCTCAAAGCGGGTGGAGCTGAAGTAAGTTGCATAAGAGTGACTTAGTATCGGGGAACAAGAAGCGTTTTCAGAATTTGTCTACCTGGAAATGGGCGATGCCGAAGCTGAAATAAATACTGTTCTAAAGGTCGCATCACAGGTAAGCTTTGCGCTCTCAGCCACGGTTGCCACTCTCCTGCTAAGACTTGATAGGTGGACAATTCCTCAGATAGGAGCGGCATCTGCACCAGCGTAGGCAGGACCCAGTTTGGTACATCTAACTCAAGGATTTGGTGCAAGAGCGTCAGCGTGTTTCGCAGGGGCAAGATCATACGATAGCGTTGTGCTTGAGTGATCAATCGTTGCCAGTCCAGATCGTCGCCAAATCTCTGGATCAGTAAAAATGCATCTGCGAGACCCTGAATGGTTTGTCCTCTTGCCTTCAAGAATGTTCTTGCACAGATTTCTAAAAGCTGATCGGTTGGATCGAGTAAGAATCCAGCGTTAGGAAGCGAGATGGCTCGCCGCCAAACCTGCTCATCTGTCTCATCTTGAGGGAATGCCCAAAATAGACGTGTCTGAATATAGAGACTCTGCTGTTGCGCCTTGAATTGGATTGACACCTGCCCTGGAGTCGGTGCAGGGGCTTCCCAATCAAGAGCGGTAAGGGTCTTGAAGGTAGGATCTAGCTGATCTTGGCGGAGCAGCAAATGGAAACTGGAGACAGGTAAGTTGCTGGCGTGAAAATTGAGGGCAGCATCTCCGAGAACGATCGCATCAATTCCAGCTTCTGCCAAGGCTGCCAAAATGGTATGAAGCGATCGGATCTGAAGTTGATTAGCATACCAAGTGCGCCGATAAATCCCTTTCAGCCTTGCCATGTGAGGGTCTTCGACACCGTGCGCCAATAGAGTTTGGTATAGTTGCGGCAGGAGTGTAAAGGATGTTGAGTCTAAGGTTTCAATATCGACGCGAGCTTTCCACTGCTCCCAAGCGGTGAGTGCAGATTGACCCTTCAAAAGGGCTGCTTTTAACAGAAGCTCTTGTGTGAAAGTGAGACGATAGAATCCAAACTGGAAGATGTGTTTTTTGTGCTTCTCTGGTGAATTGTTCATGAGCGTTAGGCAGACTTGGCGTTAGGCCAGCCTACTTCTACATCGACTTCATGAATTGGATCGAGTAGGAGTAAGTCTTCCATGTCGGTGAACTTTTCCAATATCGGTTTTTCAAATTGAGGTTTGGAGGCAGAAGGTGCAATCGTTGTGGTGGGATTTGGCGAATCAAGCGTCGTGCCTTCGACTTTCAAGATCAGTTCTTCACGTATTAGATGGTCTAGAAACTCATCGACGGCTGTTGCAATATCCTCGTAGCTTGCTGCATAGGTTTGCGTGAGTTGATCAATGAGGTGAAGACGATCGCTGCCTTGCTCAAGACCACTCCAAACTTCTGCGCCTGTCTTAAGCAAGCTGTAGTAGTATCCTTTCTCTAAATTAACAATGACGACTTCTCCATCAATCGTTTCACAAACGACTTGCGGTGTATTGACCTGAAAGCTTATGTTCATTTTGAGGCTGATATGAATTACACAGGTGACTTGTTGCAGTTTTTACAGCGTCACAATCGAGCGTCAGGGGAAAAAAATCAAGACTTCATCAAAACTTCATCAAACGCTGCTAGTGGATTGTCGATTATGAAAGCTAGACATAATCGGCAGTATAGATACTTTTATTGTTGGCATCTTGTGATATTCAGAGACTGATTCAATCTCTTGATGCACATTTCTAAGACATTTCTTTAAATAGTACTCGGAACATGCTTTGTTCTTTTTTTAACTACGACGAGCTTTTAATTTAGGAATCGAATCGTTGATAATGCTGTGTACAAACCTCATGCAGTTAAAGTGATGACAATAAAATTAAAGATCAAACAGCAGATCGCAAAATACTTGCCAGGAAATTGCTTACAGGCAACAACACAATCGTTCAAAACCCTGTTTCCTAAGAATTTCCGTGTCACTTGTATTGCATCCGGGTTGAAATTTACAGAAGGTCCGCTGTGGTGTGCAGATTCACAATGTTTACTATTTAGCGATATTCCTGCTAATCGGATCTACAAATTTGCAGATGGACAATTAACGGTTTTTCGGGAGCCTAGTGGTAACGCGAATGGCTTGACGCGCGATCGACAAAAACGATTGATCACTTGCGAGGAAGGAAGCCGTCGTTTGACTCGGACGGAGTTAGATGGAACGATTACCGTGTTATGCGATCGCTTTGGTAACCAGAAACTCAATAGTCCTAATGATGTGATTGTGAAACAAGATGGCTCAATCTACTTTACTGATCCACCTTATGGAATTCAACCTGAGCAGCAAGAACAACCTGTTCAAGGAGTTTACTATCTATCAATTGATGGAATGCTGAAACTGGTTGTTCAAGATTTCATTGCACCGAATGGTTTAGCATTATCTCCAGATGAAAGGACGCTGTATATTGATGATTCGTCGGAACGCTGTCATATTCGTGCATTTGATGTGCAAGCGGATGGTTCTCTAACAGGCGATCGAGTTTTTTGCGCGATGAGTACTCCGGGAGTATCTGGGAATCCGGATGGCATGAAGGTTGACCAAGCCGGGCATCTCTATGCGACTGGACCTGGGGGAGTTTGGGTGTTTGAACCGGATGGAACTCATCTGGGCACGATCGTATTTCCAGAGCAGCCTTCTAACTGTGCCTGGGGTGATGCTGATTGGTGCAGCCTCTATGTTACGGCTTGTAGCTCTGTATATCGGATTCGTGTGAATATTCCAGGGATTCCAGTTCCTTAAGTTACCTATCTTGGAGTGGGCGTTACTGAACGGACAATTACTTCAACTTTTTCAGGCTTCTGATGCGGTGTAGTTGGGTAAGCGACATCTCCAGCAAAACGAAGCTGCTGATCGACTAAAATCCGGGCACGAATGACATAAGATATGTCTTCACGAATGCTAGAAGTATTGTAATTGAGCGAAAACGGGATCGGGACTTGTTTGCCTTTCGTTTCGATAGTTTGTTCTGCAAGAACTTCGATTGGTGCGTCAACCGATTCTAAAGTGACTTGCACGATCGCATCAGGCGGCAAAGCAATCCGCTCTCGATAAGTGACGTTGCCAGAAACGGTTGTAGAGGCTGGAGAGATCATTGTTCCGGTGCAAGCTTGATAAAATGGTCGATTGTTGTGCGTCAGTTCAGCTTGATCTCCTTTGCCAGAAAAGGTGTACTTGCCAGCTTGATATCGAATTCCAGAACCTGTGCGAACTTGGCGCAGGTTCAGAGATTGATTCTCGAAAGTCACGATCGCACGATTGCCAATAAATCTTGCTCGAAACTGCTTGCCCTCGCGACACTGAAACTCATAGATCCGAGCTTGTGCAGGCTGTTGTGCTTGAGCCGCGATCGCTGTTGTGAGGAACAAAAATGTTGCAAGTCCTATACCCTGGTTAAAAAATTTCATTGTCCTAAAGGTGAACGATATTGATTGATGAATACTCTTCATCACAATAGTTCCAAGCAAAGTTAATTTAACTGTGAGGCGGCGCTGATCTCCACTACGCGATCGTTTTCAAATCGAAACACTAAGGACGAAGCGTACTGATCGTTGGCATAAAACACTGCATTGTCTTCGTCGGCACTGGGCGTTCCGTAAATTCGTAAGACTTTGTTTCGGCGATCGCCGACGCGCACTCCTTCTAATGTTGCGAACTTTGAACTACGCGTTGTAATCGAATAAACTGTAGCATTCGGTTCTTGACGAACGCCCATTGGGACTTCAAAATGCACTTCCAGTTCTGGATATTTCCAGTAGAGCAAGGTTCCACAACAGGTTGAAGCTTGAGATGCCATTTGGGGTGGCTTGCCGAGTTTGCGTTCAACCTGAAACGCTTTCATACCCAGTTTGATGCCTGCAAGACCCATGCGAGCCATTGACATCTCTTTTGGTGGTGGTTGCACTGGAGCCGCGAGAGAAACTGAAGCGAGTGGAACTGCAACGAACGTCGTTGTGAGGAGAAGAATTGTAAATAGCGATCGAGAATGAGTCAGCATAATCAAAATTTCTGAAGGGGCTTAATTTCTGCTTCAAGCCTAAAGCCATCATTCCTCAATTTTTTCGAGTGATTTCGACAAATCAGGTCGAGACTGAAAGATTAACAAAATCAAGAGAGTTTTTCGTCGATCGCACTTTTCATACTAAAAGTGATCACACAGCCTTGGAGGAAGATCTGTTGGAACGCTTGATTTTAGTGCTAGAAGAAAACCCAGAGCAGGCGATCCTGATTCAAAATGTCTTTCAACAGGATGAAGTTCCTTGTCGAGTCGAAGCGATCGCCGATGGTGCAAGCGCGATCGATTTCTTGTACCGCCGAGGCATTTACGAAAATGCTTCTCGCCCTGACTTAATTTTGCTGGATTTGGACTTGCCTGGAAAAACAGGTCATGAAGTCTTGAAAGAACTTAAATCCGATCCGCAGTTTAGAAGAATACCTGTGATCGTGCTGACCTTTTCTGAGAAGAAAGAAGACATCTTTCAAAGCTATGTGTTGCAAGGAAATAGCTATGTAATCGAATCTTCAGAACGCGATCGATTGACTGAAATTATTCAGCGAATTAAAGATTTTTGGTTAGGAATTGTAACCTTACCAGGAGAGTGAGCGCTCAGGATTGTTTGTGCTTTGATTGCAGAGTCCTAAATTTTATAAGCTCAGAAATCTAATTAAAAAAACTGGCGATTTTAATTAACGATCTTGCTGAAATTCCTGCGCTATGCTCGGACGTGGAACGTAGGGGTAGATGTGGCAATTCACAGAGGCAGGAAAAGATTATGACTGACTTAAATTTAGATACTCAATCAAGCAGTTTAATCAGCTTGAAGCAACCTTCCATTCATCGCCTTACCCAGGTTCAACCTCATGGCATCCTGCTCGTGTTAAAGGAGCCAGAGTTAATTATTTTACAGGCAAGCCGCAATACGACTTCTCTGTTAAAAATGGATGCTGAATCATTGCTCGGAAAAGCGATCGATGAAATTCTCGACTCTTTCCAAGTTGAACGAATCCGAGCTGGATTATCCGCAGACAACCTTGACTTTATTAATCCAACGAGAATTTGGATCAAACGAAATGGCGATGACTATGCTGTATTTGATGCCGTATTCCATCGCAGCGCAGACGGCTTTTTAGTTCTAGAGTTAGAACCTGCTTTGACAGAGGAAAACATTCCATTTCTGAGCTTTTATCATCTTGCAAAAGCTTCGATTAGCCAGCTCGAAGCAACGTCTAATCTTCAGGATTTTTGTCAAATTATTGTCCGCGAAGTTCGCAAAGTCACCGGATTCGATCGAGTGATGCTTTATCGCTTTGACCATGATGGACATGGCGAAGTGGTTGCAGAAGAAAAAATTGCAGAACTTGAATCCTACTTTGGGCTACATTTCCCTGAATCTGACATCCCTCAACCCGCTCGGAAAATGTTCCTGTCTAACTGGATTCGCGTGATTCCAGATGCTCACGCCGAACCTGTTGCCCTCTATCCGGCAAATAATCCACTGACCTACCAGCCAACCGATTTAACCCTGTCCATTCTTCGCAGTCCTTACGCGTGCCACACTGAATATCTGCACAATATGGGAGTTGGAGCATCGTTGACCATCTCCTTGATGAAAGACCAAAAGCTTTGGGGCTTGATTGCTTGTCATCATCGCACTCCCAAACCTGTGCCGTATGAATTGCGGAAAGCCTGCGAATTTTTAGGACGTGTGATCTTTGCAGAAATCTCGACTCGCGAAGAAACGGCAGACTATACCTATCGAATGCACCTTGCACAGGTACAATCTGCACTGGTTGAAGCGATGTCTGAAGCAAGTAACTTTATTGAGGGTCTGACACAATCCGAGCCGAATTTACTCGATCTCGCAGATGCAACAGGTGCAGCAATTTGTTTTGGTGGACGCTGGACGACTTTAGGGCAAACCCCCTCTGAAGAAGAACTGAATTATCTGGTTCAATGGCTTGCGAAGAACAATGATGACGAGGTGTTTTACACTCAATCTCTGCCGCTGATTTACTCTGATGCGGAGCGATTTAAGCATGTGGCGAGTGGATTACTCGCGATTCCAATTTCTAAGCGGAGCTATGTCCTCTGGTTCCGTCCAGAAGTGATTCAAACTGTGAACTGGGGAGGCGATCCAAATCATGCGTATGAGCTTAAAGAATCCGGAGACGATCGTCGTTTATGCCCCCGCAAATCCTTTGAGCTTTGGAAAGAGACAGTTCGGCTCAATTCCTTGTCATGGAAGCCTGTCGAGATTCAAGCTACATTGGAATTGCGAAAAGCGATCGTCAACATTGTCCTCAAGCAAGCTGAAGAACTCGCACTCCTAGCTCAGGATTTAGAGCGATCGAATGCTGAATTGAAGAAGTTCGCCTATGTTGCTTCGCATGACTTGCAAGAGCCACTCAATCAAGTCGCGAACTATGTGCAGCTTCTCGAAATGCGCTACCACGATGCGCTGGATCAAGATGCCACTGAGTTCATCGATTTTGCTGTCGAAGGTGTGAGCTTAATGCAGACGTTGATTGATGATGTCTTGGTCTACTCGAAAGTTGATCTCAAAGGCATTGAATGGCAACTGACGCATTCTGAAGCGGCGCTGACTCATGCGCTCAGCAACCTCAGAGGACGCATTGCCGAGACGGAAGCGACTGTAACGTATGATCCGATGCCGCAAATTGTGGCAGATGGAACTCAGTTGATGCAGCTCTTCCAGAATCTCATTGGGAATGCGATTAAATTTAGAGGCGCAGAACCACCGAAGGTTCATATCGGCGCGCAACGGCAAGAAGATACTTGGCTGTTCTCAGTGCGCGACAATGGCATTGGCATCGATCCGCAATTTAGCGATCGCATCTTTGTGATCTTCCAACGCTTGCACACCCGCGATGAATATCCTGGCTCTGGAATGGGACTAGCAATCTGTAAGAAGATTGTCGAATGCCATCGAGGTCGGATTTGGGTCGAATCCAATGTCAATCAAGGCGCAACCTTCTACTTCACCATTCCCGTCGGAGGACGAGATGCCGGAAAGAAAACGCATCTTTCTCATCGAAGATAATCGAGGCGACATTCGGCTCATCCAAGAAGCGCTGAAAAGCACAGCGACAGAATGTGATGTGATTGTTGCTCGCGATGGCATGGAAGCGATGCAGATCCTTCAGGCTCAAGATCCTTACCCGGATTTGATTCTGTTGGATCTGAACTTACCAAAAAAAGATGGGCGGGAAGTGCTAGCAGAGATCAAAGCTGATCCTTTGCTCAAGCATATTCCCGTGGTTGTTCTGACCACTTCGCGCAATGAAGAAGACATTCATAAAAGCTACGATTTGCATGTCAATTGCTACATTGCTAAATCTCGAAATTTACCCCAACTATTTAAGATTATTCAGGGGATTGAGGAATTTTGGTTAGAGACTGCGACATTACCTATCAGAACTGGTTAGAGAAGCCTTCTGTGCAGGTGCTGCTTGTAGAGGATAGTGCTCCAGAAGTGCGCCTGCTCCAAGAAATTCTCAAAAGCACGATTCTGACTCGATTTGAGCTTGTCCCAGTACAGCGCATGTCAGATGCGATCGCACAGCTAAAATCGACTCATTTTGATATTGTTTTACTTGATTTGACTTTACCTGATAGCACTGGACTCGATTCTGTGAGTAATTTAACCTCTCAGTTTCCCAGTGTTGCGATCGTTGTTCTGACGAATACCAATGATGATGATCTAGCAATCAATGCAGTTCGACATGGCGCTCAAGACTATTTGATGAAGCGTCAACTCAATCCGGATACATTGATTCGCTCGATGCGATATGCGATCGAGCGAAAACAAGCCGCAGAAGCATTGCGGGAGGCAAATGAAATCTTAGAGCAACGCGTTCAAGAACGTACCGCAGAACTCAAGCAAGAGATTGAACGATGTCAAAAAATCCAAGCCCGATTAGAACTCGCTCAAAAAGCTGCGAAAACTGGAACCTTTGAATGGAATCTACAAACGAACGAGATTAATTGGACAGCCGAGGCTGAAGCACTTTATGGTCTAGCTCCGGGAAGTTTTGCTGGGAGCTATGAGCATTGGATTGAGCTACTTCATCCTGACGATCGAACTAAGATTGAGATCGAAGATCAGCAGGCTCTCGATACTGAATTCCGAATTCTGCACCCTGACGGAAGTCTGCGCTGGATTGCGGTACAAAGTAGCCTTGTCGCTCAACCGCTGCGAATGCTTGGCATTCAAATGGATATTACCGAGAAAAAGCAGCTCGAAGCTCAATTTCTCAGAGCGCAAAGACTCGAAAGCTTAGGAACTTTAGCAGGTGGAGTAGCGCATGATCTCAACAATATTCTCACGCCCATTTTGGCAGTGACTCAGATTCTGCCGCTGAAGCTTCCCAATCTCGACGATCGCAATCGCTATCTCCTAAAGACGGCTGAAACGAGCGCGCGGCGCGGCGCGGACTTGGTGAAGCAAATTCTCTCGTTTGCAAGAGGAGTCGAAGGACATCGCGTCAGTTTGCAATTGAGTCATGTTCTCCGTGAGGTGCAGCAAATCATTCAGCAGACTTTACCTAAATCGATCGACATTCACACCAACATTGCTTCTGACCTTTGCACGATCACAGGTGATGCAACACAGATTCATCAGATTCTAATGAATCTCTGTGTGAATGCGCGGGATGCCATGCCTGAAGGTGGAACTCTAACGCTGCAAGCTGAGAACATTGAAATTGATCATGCGATCGCGCGGTTACATCTTGATGCTCACGTGGGTTCTTATGTGGTCATCACTGTCACAGATACCGGAACGGGCATTTCGCCAGAAAATCTCAATCGGATCTTTGATCCATTCTTCACGACGAAAGAGATCGGAAAAGGTACAGGTTTAGGACTTTCTGCTTTACTAGGCATTGTTAGAAGCCATCATGGATTCGTAGATGTTCAAAGTCAGTTTAATCAAGGGAGCCAGTTCAAAATTTATCTGCCTGCGGATTGCTCAAAAGAGTGTCCTTCAGAGGAGACACTACAGTCTCTATCAGGTCAGCAAGCTTGGGTACTAGTCGTGGATGATGAGCAGGCAGTCTGTGATACTTTACAAGCGATGCTATTGGCTCATGAGTATCAGGTTGTTGTCGCAAAAGGGGGGACAGAAGCGATCGCATTGTTGACCGAACATTCAGAGATTCAAACTGTGATCATGGATCTGATGATGCCGACATTAGATGGGTGGGCAACGTTACCTTTACTACGGCGAGTGAACGGAGAAATTTATGCGATCGCGATGAGCGGACTTGCATCCACTGAAATTGTGACTCAAGCTGAAAGACGTGGCTTTCAAGGATTCTTACAAAAACCATTTACGACTCAAGATCTGCTGAAAGTACTCGCTCAACAACAACAGCAATTGTCGTTTTTGGTGTAGTCCGAAGCTAGAGTAGTGCTGAATTAGGTGGGGAGTGGGGAGTAGGGAGCTAGCAAAGAAACAACTCCCCACTCCCTACTCTTGTTAATCGCTTACTTTTGGAAATGTTGAAATCCTTGATCTAAGCTCAAAGTGCGATCGCTAAATTCCCCGGAACTATCAATCAATCGCACTGCTAAATCAGAAGTAATTTGACCCACGATCGCTGAGCCGCTTACTTGCTCGACCCAAAGCTTCGCTTCTTCTTGTGGCAAACATAAAACAAGCTGAAAATCCTCACCGCCGTACAATGCCCATTCCATTGCTTTTTCAGGAGTAACCCACTGTTTCAAAGCTGGATCAATTGGGATTAAAGCACGATCGAGCTTTGCTCCGACTCCACTCATCCGACAGATTTGTAGGACTGCATCTGCTAAGCCATCACTACTATCCATTCCAGACACGCGGCTCGTCAGTTGAGGAATATCAAATCGCGGAATTGGATATTGATGTGCGCGAATTAATGAGGCTCTCTCTGGTGCAGGGTCAGAATGTAAGAGCATTTCTAATCCTGCACGGGACGACCCATGAAATCCGGTCACAAAGATGGCATCTCCGGGCTGAGCGGTCGATCGCTGAATCACACGATTCGGATCAACCTGACCAAATGCAGTAATCGCGACAGTAATCACAGGCGATCGGCATAAATCTCCACCGACCAAGGCTCCCCCGTATTGATTTAGACAATCCGCCATGCCTTGATAAAGCTTTTCCACCCATTCTACGGGTGTTGTTTTGGGTAAGCCTAATCCAACCGTTATGCCAAGCGGTGAAGCCCCCATTGCAGCCAAATCGGAGAGGTTTGCCGCGATCGCTCTCCAACCTGCGGCTTCAGGCGGAGTCGTACGATCGCTAAAATGCACGCCATCGACTAAAACATCGGAAGTAATCACAATCGATTTTCCAGGTTCAGTCGGCAGAACCGCAGCATCATCTCCCACGACCGCACGAGGACAAAAAGCTTGAACTCGTTTTAATAATCCTTGTTCGCCAATATCTTGAACGGTAAGCGTCATAGTGTCGAATTAATCCCGCGATGATGATATCAAAGAACTCACGATCGCAAATGCATTTGTCAGTCCTAATCTCTCGGCTTACTCACGAGAATCCGCCAAGTTACAAACACTGTCACCGCAACGAAAGACCAAAACACTAAAGCATCCTGCCAATTTTCTAGAAAACCAATGTGATCTGACACGATCGCTCCTCTGTACTTTTAGAATTAATTCTATCCCGGTGAAAAACGACATATACGCAGATCGCTAAAAATAAGGCTGGAGTTCTAAAATGAGCAGATTTCAACATGCGATCGTGATTGGCAGTGGAATGGCAGGATTGTTAGCAGGCAGGGTTTTAGCAAATCACTTCGAGCAAGTGACGATCGTGGAACGAGATCGGTTTCCCGATGCACCTCAGCCCCGAAATGGTATGCCTCAATCTCGGCACTTACACGTTCTGTTAATGCGCGGACAGTTAATTCTCGAAGCATTGTTTCCAGGACTACGCGATCAGTTGATTCAAGCTGGCGCAGTGTCCTTAAATCCTTCAGGTGATGTGGCATTGTTTAGTGCGTTTGGGTGGCTCCCCCGGTACGAATCGAACTTAGTCCAAATCTCAATGAGCCGAGACTTACTGGATTGGACAATTCGGCAACGATTAGAGCAAGTCGAGAATGTGCAATTTCTACCGGAGTCTCAGGTAACAGGGCTGATTGCAGCTGAAGATGGACAAGGCATCGCCGGCGTTAAAATTCAAGATCAATCTCTATCTGCCGATTGGATTGTGGATGCGAGTGGACAAACTTCCAAAACGCCGCAATGGCTAAAAGCTTTAGGATATGAACCTCCCTTAGAACTGTTTGTCAATGCCTTCATTGGGTATTCGAGTCGCATCTACCGCCTGCCTACGGACTTTCAAGCTGATTGGAAAGGTATCTTTATTACCTGTGCGCCTCAAGGTGCAACGAGAGGAGGCGCACTGTTCCCGATCGAAGGCGATCGCTGGTCAGTCGGATTGGCTGGTGCAGAACGAGATTATCCGCCCACGACCGAAGCGGAGTTTCTAGAGTTTGCAAAAACTTTGGTCAGTCCTGAGATCTATGAGGCAATCAAAGATGCAGAACCCTTAACGCCCATTTACGGGTTTCGGAAAACTGAAAATCGATTGCGACGGTATGAGAAAATGCAGCGCCAGCCTGAGAATTTTGTCGTGCTCGGACATGCAGCCTGTACGTTTAATCCAATTTATGGACAGGGCATGACGGTTGCAGCACTCAGCGCTCAGACTTTGGATCGGTGTTTCACACAACATCGATCGAGTTCACTAAAAGGTCTGGCTCGAAAAATTCAAAAAGAGGTCGCGAAGGTACAAAATCAGCCTTGGACGTTTGCGATTAATCAGGATTATCGCTACAGCAGTGCTGAAGGGCTAAAGTCCCAAGGACTGAATCGATTGCTCGATCTGTATTTCGATCATCTCGGTCAATTGATGACGCAGAAAAAAGAGATTTATCAAGCGTTCTTAGAAGTCATGCACATGCTTAAACCTGCTTCAAGTCTGTTTCAACCAGGGATTGCAATTCAAGTGCTAGGACAAGCACTGCGATCGACAGCAGCGAGAGAAACAAATAAAAAAGAGACAATTGAACCTTCAACTGTCTCTAATAATGCTTAGGGGATGTTTGATGAAAGGATCATTCGTCGCCTCTACCCGCCCTGGAATTCCATTCCGGGGCAAGATAGACTGGAGCGAAGAAACTGTCGATACTTTTCAACCACTCTGTTTAGGCTCGATCGCCCAAATTCCTATTCTTCATCTAGGGTTTCGTCATCATCCATTAGCTCATGCTCATCCACTTGACCCACTGAATTCGCTGACACCTGCGCGCCCATCTCTAGCTTCTCACGCACCTGCACTTCAACTTCTTTGGCAATCTCTGGACGCTCTTCGAGATACTTAATGGCATTATCTCGACCTTGACTGATATTCTCGCCCTTGTAGCTATACCATGCGCCTTTACGGACAATCACATTGGTCTCTTCCGCCAAATCGACCAAACATCCAAGCGTAGAGATTCCCTTACCAAAAATGATGTCAAATTCCGCAATTCGGAACGGAGGCGCAACCTTGTTTTTTGCCACCTTCACTTTCGCACGGGTTCCAAACTCTTCGGTTCCCTTCTTCAGTGTTTGAATTCGACGAATATCCAGTCGTACCGAAGCGTAATACTTCAGAGCTTGACCGCCTGTGGTCGTTTCTGGGCTACCGTAGGTCACGCCAATCTTTTGCCGCAACTGGTTAATAAAAATCACCGTACAGCCCGATTTGCCGATGTTTCCGGTGATTTTCCGTAAGGCTTGGCTCATCAAACGGGCTTGCAGACCCATGTGCGAATCACCCATCTCGCCTTCAATTTCAGCCCGAGGAACCAACGCTGCAACCGAGTCCACGACGACCACATCAACGGCAGTCGATCGCACAAGCTGATCCACAATTTCTAGTGCCGATTCACCTGTATCCGGCTGAGAAATCAAGAGATTTGCAATATCGACGCCCAAAGCGGCTGAATAGCTCGGATCGAGCGCGTGTTCAGCATCCACATAAGCTGCAATCCCACCCGATTTTTGTACTTCTGCGACCGCATGAAGCGCCAGCGTCGTTTTACCCGAACTTTCAGGACCGTAAATCTCGATTACTCGACCTTTCGGCAAGCCGCCACCGAGCGCCAAATCCAGCGTCAAGGCTCCCGTTGGAATCGTTTCTACTTTCATTCGGGTGGCATCGCCTAGGCGCATAATACTGCCTTTCCCGAAGTTGCGCTCGATCTGGGTGAGCACGAGATTTAGGGCTTTTTGCTTATCGGTCGTTTCTGTTGTTGTTGTTTTACTTGCCATTAGCGCCTCAGAAAGTAGGTGTGAAAAATATGTGGGGCAAACGGGAGGGAATGAATCCAAACTTGATCAAGGGGGCAATTGTACCCGATGCGCTTTGATCTATCATCTTATTCCCAAAATTTGTAGCATGGAGATCTGGAATTGCTCTCTCTAGGGTAACGAGTATGACCTCGAAACTGCCGAATTTATTGGTTCCGGATTCCGCCCTATCTGTGGCGGATTTAACGGCTTACATTCAATCGCTGATCGAGCAGGATGATCAACTGCGTCAGGTTTGGTTAACCGGAGAGGTTTCGAGTGCAACTCGATATCGCAGCGGTTTGTTTTTTACGCTGCAAGATCCAGCGGCCAAGGCGGTGATTCAGTGTGTGGTTTGGAGTAGTCAATTGCATAAGTTGACGACGATCCCAGCGCCGGGAGAACAGTTGATTGTGCTCGGTCGGGTGCATGTACAGCCGCACCGGGGCAGTTATCAGTTGGTGGTCTGGCAGGCACTTCCGGGTGGGGAAGGTCTGCGTGCTTTGCGATCGCGTCAACTCAAAGACCGTCTAGAAGCAGAAGGGCTGTTTGATGTTGATCGCAAACGCCCAATTCCATCTCATCCTCAAACTGTGGCGGTGGTGACTTCACCGCAAGCCGCCGCTTGGGGAGACATTCAAAGAACGCTCAAACGACGGTATCCAGGTCTTCGGGTGCTGTTTTCCCCTGCATTAGTGCAAGGTGATCAGGCTCCCAGCTCGATCGTCAATGCGATCAGGCGAGTGGAGCGAGATGGCAGAGCGGATGTACTAATTCTATCACGAGGAGGCGGTGCGATCGAAGATATGGCTTGTTTTAATGACGAAAATGTGGTGAGAGCGATCGCAAACTGCTCAATTCCAGTGATTGCGGGCATTGGGCATCAAAGAGACGAGTCGTTGGCGGATTTAGCGGCTGATGTTTTTGCACATACACCCACGGCGGCAGCAGAACAGGCAGTGCCTTGTTTGGCGGATTTGTATGAGATTCATTTAGAGCGATCTGAGGCATTAAGCTCAGCCATGGCGAGGTACATGATGATCGCTCAGGATCGATTGGTGGGATTGCGCGATCGTATGTCTCGCTTGAAGCTCGATCGGGCATTAAAACAGGAAATGCAAGTCGTATCCTGGTTGCAGCAGCGATTAATTCATTCGACGCAAAGACGATTTCAATCCGCATCGCAGCATTGTCAGATGCTTCAAGAAAAATTAACAACGCTTGATCCGCAAGCCGTTTTGCAGCGAGGATATGCGGTCGTCCGTTCTGCGAAAGGAATTGTGCGATCTGCCAAAGATGTAAAAATTGGAGATAACTTGACAATTCAACTCGGACAAGGAGAAATTGAGGTGTACGTCAATAGTGTATTGAATACATCAGCCCAACCAAATCCAGAACAACTATAAATAAGGAAAGCCCACTTGCAAATGACGAATGGCTAATTCTTCTCGCTTCAACCCTTCTAAAACATTGAATCAACTCTCTACGGACACTTGGAACTATGAGCAGACCGTGGCACGAGTTGAGGAGATTTTGACGCGAATTGAATCCGGCGAATTGGAATTAGCGGCTGTGTTTGAAGAGTTTTCGACGGCTGTAGAGTATTTGCGGCAGTGTGAAACATTTCTGGCAGAGCGTCAGCGTCAGGTAGATTTGCTCATCGAAACCTTGACTGACGAAGCTGAGTTTTAAAAAATCTTCTCTCCCATCGGCTGGCAAAACGGTTGAACCCCTGTTTTCAGGACGTAAATTGCAACTGGAACCGCAAGCCGCATGGGTAGCTGAGTTTGAGACACGATTGTATCCACCAACTCGCCGGACAAACCATCTTCTAACTTTTCTTTAATATCTGCCTCACAGAGAATATGCCGCCAGCGCTTTGCCAATCCATCGATCCAGCGCTCATTTTCTTCAGGAAGCTGTCCTGATTTGATCGCCAGAGCAATTGCTGCATCTTCAAGATCTCCGTCGCAATCTTCAATCACGTCTAAAGCTGCTAAAGCAGTCGGGTGATCTGAAAGCTGTTCGCGGAAAAACTCAAGATCTGCTGGCGAAACAATAATCGACATGGGCTAGTCCTGAAAAACTCAATTCCGATGTTAGCTTATCCACAAGCTCTCAAGGCATCTAAATCGGCTGAAACAATTTTGTCTAGATTGCGAGTAATTTTTTGGATATCCCAATTCCACCAAGCGATCGACAATAGCTCTTGCACGACTTCATCTGAGAATCGCTGTCGAATTGGTTTTGCGGGATTGCCTCCAACGATCGTATAAGCAGGAACGTCTTTCGTGACGACCGATTTCGCAGCCACGATCGCGCCATCTCCAATCTGAACTCCTGGCATAATCATCGCTTCATAACCCAACCAAACATCATTGCCAATCACCGTATCGCCTTTATATGGAAGCTCTTGAGGAACTGGTGTGACTGTCTCCCATCCATTGCCAAAGATGTTAAACGGATAAGTTGAGAAGCCAGAGAGCTTATGATTTGCGCCATTCATGATGAACTTGACTCCTGTTGCAATGGCGCAGAACTTACCGATGATTAAGCGATCGCCAATAAAGTCAAAGTGGTAGAGAACATTGCGCTCAAAGTTTTCAGAGTCTTCTGGATCATCGTAGTAGGTGTAATCGCCAATGATGATATTTGGATTCTGAACGGTATTTTGAATGAAGCAGATTTGGGGAAATCCCTTCATCGGGTGCTTGTCTTTCGGATCGGCTCCGTACATCGGCGATCTTCCTATGAATTGAGTCAAACTGTTCTTGGTTTCTATTCTAGAAGCGATCGCTGGTCTGAATCAGTAGGATGCAGCATCTCAAAAAAACGCTATGCTTCTAGTGCAAGTGATCTGTTTTTTGAGATGTTAGATCTGACAAAACTCGCTCAACAAATGCAAGGCATTAGCCAACAGTTGACCCTCGAAGCAACGGCAACTCGACAACGCCTCGATCGAGCACAATTGCTAATGGCGCAAGCAAATGAGCGACAAGCAGATCTCGTGCAAATGCAAGAACTATGGCGCGATCGCTTAAATTTCACCGCAGCGATGCCACTCGAATCCCTCGACACTCGCATTGAGATTGCTGCACCTCCGGCTGCTCATACGGTGATTGCCACTGATGGTTCTCAAATTGCACCCAGTCATCATGAAATTGCTTATTGCTATTTGATCAATGTGGGACGGATCATTTTGCACTATGGGCAAAGCAAGTTGCCTTTACTCGATAGCTTGCCTGAGGTCTTTTATCGCCCTGAAGATCTCTATGTTTCTAGGCAATGGGGAATTCGCACCGAGGAGTGGATGGGCTATCAAAGAACTGCTTTAGAAGCGCAAATTCTAGCAGAGTTAGCACAAGCTCTAACTGATGAAATGGAAGCCCCAACACTCGCGCTCACAGATGGTTCTTTGATCTACTGGTTTTTGGAACAGTTACCTGCTGAAGCACGCGATCGCATTTTGGCTCCCATCTTAGCCGCATGGGATCAATTAAGAGCGATTTCCGTGCCGCTAGTCGGTTATATCAGTGCTTCTCGCAGCGGAGAAGCTTTGAATTTCTTAAGACTGCAAAGCTGTCCTTACTTAGCACCGGACTGTATGACACATTGTAGTGAAGTTGTCGATCGTGCGCCTTGCCAAGTCCTCGATCCACTTAAAGATGCAGCTTTGTGGGCAATTAGGCTAGAACCGGGACAGCGTAGCCCCTTATGGAAGAGTTCGGCTCGAATTCAGGAGTTTTATGGCGATCATGCCATTCATTTCTGCTATGTGAATGTTGGCAGTGAAATTGCGCGGGTGGAAGTTCCCGCTTGGGTCGCTGCCGATGAGGATATGTTGCAATCTGCATTGAGTTTAGTATTGGGTCAGGTGCAGAAAGGATATGGATATCCAGTAGCACTAGCAGAAGCGCATAATCAGGCTGTTGTACGAGGTGGCGATCGCGCTCGATTCTTTGCCCTCCTTGAACAACAAATGATCAAAGCTGGATTGCGCAATGTCGGCACGTCCTACAAAGAAACTCGAAAGCGGGGCAGTATCGCTTGAGTGTGTTTTTTCTTGAAGCCAAGTGTCGTTTGATTTTCCCTGAAACTTGAAATTGGTAAAGTAAGGTTGCATCCTGTTTGGTTGAGCGAATGCAATTCACTTTTCATCCTGCTGAAGATTTCAGCGATCTCAAACGGTTTGGCAGAATTTTGTCGCAGTGCTTTGATGCGCCCCTTTCAGATGAGCCTGCGTATCTCAGTCGAATTGGAGCCGAGAATACTCGGCTTTTATTGGCAGGTCAAGACGTGATTGGAGGATTGGGATTGCTCAATCTAGGGCAATGGTACAACAGAGTGAACTTGCCAATGGTTGGGGTCGCAGCCGTGGGCATTGCTCCAGAATGGCGAGGACAGGGTAGTGCGATCGCGCTGTTAAAATCGACGTTGCAAGAACTGCATGATCGAGAAGTGCCTCTCTCTGTCTTATTTTCTGCGGCTCAACCTTTGTACCGAAAAGTCGGATATGAGCAAGCTGGAGCTTTTTGCATTTGGGAAGTGGATACGGCGAGCATTCAACTTCACTCGCAAGAATTGCCAGTTCGATCGTTAAGTTTAGATTCTCCTCTGTTTGCTACACTATACAACCAGCAAGCCCAACGAAATCAAGGGTTTCTCGATCGCAATTCTGTCATTTGGTCGAATCTCTATAGCTTTGATGCAAAATCTCCAACCTATGCTTATCAAATTGGAGAAGAAGGCTATATTACCTTTCAGCAAAACCAAGGACGGTTGATTGTCAAAGATTGGGTTTTACTGTCACCTGCTGCGATGCGGCAGTTCTGGGCGTTTTTATCACATCATCGATCGCAAATCGATCGCATTGAATGGAAAAGCTCACCTATTGATGTTCTTAGTTTATGTCTGCCGGATCAAACTGCTAAAATCAAATCGCTGAGTCGATGGATGCTACGGATTGTGCACCTTAAACAAGCACTAGAGCAGCGGAGCTATCCGAATTCAATCGAAACTGAACTCCATCTCAATGTTCACGATTCCCTATTTTCAAGCAATCATGGCTTATTTACGCTGAGTATTGCCAAAGGAAAAGGAACCTTGACCCCAGGGGGCAAAGGTGAGCTACAGCTCAGCATTAATGCACTCTCTCCCCTATACACAGGATTGTTAACCGCAGAGCAACTTGCTTGCTCATACCAACTGAACGGAACTGCAACTGCGATCGAGACTGCAACCTCTCTCTTTTCGAGTCCGCTTCCCTGGATGCCTGATGCATTTTAATGCTCAGTCAAGCTGTAAGCCGGAGTCGCAAATTAGAATTCTGCTTGCCGATTTTAATGGATAGACGATTAAAAACCGCAGATTTCATCACAAAGATAGATGAATTTAGTGTTTAATACGCTAGTGTCTATCTTTGTTGACGGTTTTCGATTATACCTCCACAATGCAAGGTAGTTTGTAATCAGGGTAATCACAAAACCATATCCACGTCTTGATGTAATGTCTTCACATTGATGTAATGTCTTCACAGGTGGTCATTCAATTTATGCCTCGCGATATCGCCCAACTTCTAAAACCCCTTGAATCTGGGCTAATCGTATCTTGCCAAGCACCCGCAGATTCACCCCTAAATCACCCGACGATCATTGCTGCGATCGCAGAATCTGTGGTTGCCCAAAATGCAGTTGCCGTTCGGATTGATACGCCAGAACGAGTTACTGCTGTCCGGCAGCGGATTTCGGCTCCAATCTTGGGTCTCTGGAAGCAGAAGATTCCAGGATATGAAGTTTATATCACGCCTAGGTTTGAACAGGCTCAAGCACTAGCAGAAGCTGGAGCCGATTTTATTGCGATCGATGCGACCTTGCGCGATCGACCTGAACCCATTGAAATCTTGATCCAGAGGATTCATCAGGAACTCGGTAAGCTTGTGGTTGCGGATATTGATAGCTTGGAATCTGCGATCGCAGCGATTCAAGCTGGGGCAGACATGATTGCCACGACCATGTACGGATTTACGCCAGCGACAGAAGGCTGTTCACCACCAGCTTTTGATCTGTTAGCTGAGATTCTTGAGAAATCAAATGTACCTGTTATTTGTGAGGGCAAAGTCAATTCGCCGGAACTTGCAAGACAAGCGATCGATTTAGGTGCATATGCAGTTGTTGTGGGAACGGCAATTACGGGGATTGAAGCTCATGTGCAAGCGTTTGATGCTGCGCTGCGAAAGAAGATTCCAGCGCTTTTAATCGAGCGAAATGACACGTATCATTTTGCACTGTTTACTCAGGAGCATCCTTCCTACCGTAACTATGTGCGATCTAAGTTGCGGCAATATAATCCTGAAACGACATCAGCGAATGGCTACTTTGATCAAAGTGCATTACGAGGATTGCCAATTGAAATTTTCTTGTTAGACGATCGCGATAAAGTCAAAGCAGGCTTAGTGAGTTTAACTCGCTGGAATTGGCTATTGATTGAGGCGCTATGGGTTGAAGAATCAATTCGGAGACAAGGGTTTGCAAGCCAATTGATGCATTTAGCAGAGCAGGAAGCGAAACGCAGGGGCTGCACCGAAGCGCTACTCGATACGTTTAGTTTTCAAGCCAAGGAGTTTTATGAAAAGCTTGGCTATGAAATGTTTGCTCAAGTTGATGATTATCCTTCTGGATATAGCTTCTTTCAATTGAAAAAAGAGCTATGAAAAAAGGCGTGATCATTACGCCTTCAGCAGCTTCAAATCAGTTGTGAAGTAAGGAGTGAAGAGTAGGGAGTTTAGAGTGATGCTCTAATTCCCTACTCTCCACCCTTTCTAGCAGTGACGACTCAAACAGGATCGCGATCGCTAGGAATTATAGAGAAAGCGTTTGCTGGACTAAATCGCCCCTGTTCCTCGCCCACGCTGATCGTGTTCCATCGTCAGCTTACCTTCTTCATCCTGATTGATTTCGCGATATTCTTCGACTCGCTGCTGATGTTGCTCCTCTTCAGCCTGACGGGCATCACCAGGAACTTCATAGTACATCTCAGGTTCGATCGCATAGTTGTTCAGTAAGCCTTCTTGATCAACAGTGTAGCCTCCTGTTGTTTCAATGCTTTTTGAATCTGTTTGATCATCCGTTGAAGCAGAAGCTTCACGTTCTTCGGTTGGAACGGTCTTGAACTGAGAACCTTCGCGCTCCTTGCGAGCAGCCGTTTCAGCTGGAATAATATGCGGATCATAGGCATCGCTTTGAGCGCGATCGTGGCTATCGGTTGAGATCGTTCTATCCTGACTCATAGCAAATTTCTCCTTATATTTGGTAGCAGATTTCTCCTTAGATTTAGTCAGTGAGATTTAGTAAGCGCGACCTGCGAACTTGTAGTAGATAAAGAGCGCAATAATTGCACCCAAAACTGCCAAGAAAACGCCCGTCAAGCTCAAGCTAGTTGCAGCGAAAGCAAATGTTCCAGTTTCAAGCAGCGTTGCGATCGTTCCACCAATAAAGGCACCAACGATACCGAGAATCAAAGTTCCCAGAATTCCACCGCCTTGACGACCGGGATAAATTGCTTTTGCAATTGCACCTGCCAACAGTCCCAAAATGATCCAAGCTAGAATATTCATAGTTATCTTCCGTGTAATTTAACTCTTTGAAAACCATGTGATTAACTTAACAGGCTGGAGATTCAGTCGTACCTTTCTGAGGTTAGGAGCGCTGACAGAACTTCCTCAGTCTCAAGGTGGATTTGCGCAAAACTCGTACTTGTGGGCGATGAAATGAATCTTTGTCTTACTATAAGTTGGCACATAGATATATCTAAACGTCTATTCCTATGCGATTCAAAACGATTGTGCGCTTGCTGCGAGATACGGTGACAGAGTGGAATGAAGATAATGTTCCTTTGTTAGCGGCGGCGTTGGCTTACTATACGATGTTTTCGATCGCGCCTCTGTTGATCATTGCGATCGCAATTGCAGGTGCAATTTATGGACAAGAGGCAGCCCAAGGCGAAATTGTTGGGCAGATTCAAGGTTTAGTGGGCAGAGATGGCGCAGAGTTCATTCAATCGATGATCGAAAATGCCAGTAAGCCTGGAGCAGGAGGAGGAGTTGCAACCTTTATCGGGATTGTAGTTCTAATTTTTGGAGCCTCTGGAGTGTTCGGACAGTTGCAAACGGCACTCAATACAATTTGGGAAGTAAAACCGAAGCCAGGGCGGGCAGTGAAAAGCTTTCTACAAGCGCGGTTTCTCTCGTTTGCAATGGTCTTAGTGATTGGATTTTTATTGCTGGTTTCGTTAGTCTTGTCTGCAATTCTAGCCGGGATTAGCGCGTACTTTGGAGCATTTCTACCGGGGTCGATCGCGATTGGGCAAATCCTCAATTTTGTGATTTCGTTTGGGATTATTACACTGCTCTTTGCTTCAATCTATCGATTCTTGCCCGATGTGCATGTGCCTTGGAAGAACCTTTGGGTTGGTGCGGCAGTGACAGCTTTATTGTTCAATCTAGGTAAGTTCTTACTCGGTCTTTACCTGGGTAATAGCGGTGTTAGCTCGACCTATGGAGCGGCTGGATCGCTGGTTGTGATATTGATTTGGGTATTTTATTCAGCACAGATTTTGCTGTTTGGAGCTGAGTTTACGCAAGTATATTCTAAGTATCGAGGTAGACCGATTACGCCTTCGAGTCATGCCGTTTCGCTCAAAGATGAAGTTGTCGATCGAGATGCTCCCTAATGGCGAGAACTCCGAGCTTAGCAAAAGCTTGGAGTTCTAAGGCTTTATTTCACTAATCCTGCTCGCAGTGCGCGAACTGCAATCTGAGTCCGATCATTCACACAGAGTTTATTGAGAATGTTGCGAACGTGAGTTTTGACCGTTCCAATTGTGATGTAAAGCTTCTCTGCAATCTCAGCGTTACTTCGCCCATCTACGATCAGTTCCAGTACATCTAGCTCCCGAGTCGTTAGCGGATATTCAGAAATCATGCCGCTATCTTCAAAAGAAAGTTTGTTAATGGTAACTGTCGTGGTCGCTTCAGTCGGTCGAGCCAGCTTGACTTGACTTAGGACAATTCGCGCGATCGCGGGATCGATCCAGGCGTTTCCAGAGGCAGTTGTGTGAATCGCTTCAGATAACCGTGAGCCTGTAATATCCTTCATGCAGTAAGAATCTGCGCCTGCCGCAAAAGCAGCTAACACCATCTCTTCATCATCATGCATCGTCATGATCAAGATTTTGGTATTTGGAGCTTCTCCATCGGCTCTAAATTGCTGCGTCAGTTCGATGCCAGTCATATCTGGCAAACCGATATCGACGATCGCAACGTCCGGTTGAGTTGAGCGAATCAGATTCAACCCTGATCGAGCATCCCGCGCTTCGCCAACAAGTTCAATACCTTGCTCTCTCAAAAGTGCTCGAATCCCAAAGCGAGTCAAATCATGATCTTCAATCAATACAACTCGAATCTTCTCCATTTTGGCTGCTCCTACAGACGTATAAACTTTTCAGTTCAATTGCAGATTTACTTATAGTGAAATAATTCTAGATCGAGAGCATATGCAAAGCGGTCTACCTACAGTCATAGCTTTAGAGCCGTAAAATCTCGGACTAACTCTATCCGAAGATTGAACTTCGTTAAACTTGGCGCAATTCATTTCCGTAGTTTCTTGGATGTTTGTACTATCTTGAGCGAGTCATGACCTGTTTCTCGCTCGTCTTTGCCAATTCGCGTTCTAATAGAGAGATTGCTTGTGTTATTCGGTCATCAACATCATCAGGAGTTCGATCGTGAAAAGGCTGTGGCTTGCAAGTCTGGCAATATTTGGCTGCGGTAGCTTAGGATTGTGGTTTGTTCACTCTCTCGTTTCTTCTCAGGTTTCTGTTTCTTCTCAAGTGGCTCCCACCCAGCAACCAACCGTCTTTGCATCTCCATCGGCAAGCGTTACTCAGGGTGTACCTAGATATCAAGTTTATTCTTTGCCTAATAGCGAAATTCATACGGTGACGATCGCACCTCAAAGTCAATTTAAAGTGTCGATCGCGCTTTCTCCAAAGTTGGAACCGATCGAGCAATTTGGCAAATCGATGAATGCGATCGCAGCCCTAAACGGTGGGTTCTTTGACCCGAAAAATGAAAAAACGACTTCCTATATTACGAAAAACGGCAAAGTTGTTTCAGATCCCAACACCAATGATCGCTTAATGAAGAATCCCGATCTCCAGCCGTATTTGCCTCAAATCCTAGAGCGATCGGAGTTTCGACAGTACAAATGCGGCGAGAAGATTCAATATGCGATCGCGGCTCGTTCGGCAGTCGCACCGTCGGGGTGTCAGTTGATCGATGCCATTGGCGCTGGTCCTCAACTGTTACCCAGATTGACCGCGAAACAAGAGGGCTTTGTCGATGAGATGGTCGGAAGAGATTCGATTGGGGTCACGCAGCGCAATGCGAGAAGTGCGATTGGGATCTTAAAAGATGGTTCAGTCATTTTAGTTATGGCAGCCCAAAAGCCAGATGCACCGCAAAATTCCGGGATGTCTGTACAAGCCATGACTGGATTTTTGCAACGGTTGGGTGTTGAACAAGCCTTGAACTTAGATGGGGGTTCATCGTCATTGTTGATCTACAAAGATCAAACGTTCTATGGCAAAGTAGATAAAGATGGAAAAGCCGTTTCCAGAGCGATTAAGTCTGCCATTGTCGTGCATGAATGATTATGCGATCGCAATTCAAACTTTAAAGCTTGCTGATCCGAGACTGGGAACAGTCATTGATCAAGTGGGAGAGTGCAAACTGACTCAGCAATCAGGAGATTTGTTGCACTCACTTGCGCGATCAATTGTTTATCAACAGCTATCAACAAAAGCTGCAACGGCAATTTATCATCGGTTTCTTGAGCTTTACCGCGATCGCGCCATTACAGCAGAAGCAATTCTAGAAACGCCAGATGAAACGCTACGAGGAGTTGGATTTTCACGCCAAAAAATTGTTTATCTCAAGGATCTGGCACAAAATATTCAAACCGGATTGCCAACGCTAGAAGAATTAGAAGAATTAGAAGACGAAGCGATTATCCAAACACTGATTAAAGTCAAAGGGATTGGACGTTGGACTGTTCAGATGCTTCTGATTTTTCGACTGCATCGCTGGAATGTCTTGCCTGTTGATGATCTGGGGATTCGAGCGGGAATTCGGCGGATTTATCAGCTAGAAGAATTACCAGATAAAAAGACAGTTTTGCAAGTCGGACAGGCTTGGAACCCGTATTGTACGATCGCGAGTTGGTATATTTGGCGGAGTTTAGAATTGCCCTAGATTCAGGTCAGTAAAAAAGGGCGTAATGAACGCCCCTTTTGTCTTCCGAGTTGAAGTCACTCGTTGAAGCTATACTCCGGTGAATTGATGAATCGCATCTAGACCAACACGATCGCAGAAATCTCCAAAGCTTTCCCCTGCCTGCCGCTCTTTCTTAAAGTACGTAAACACAGGCTCGAATACCGCTTCTAAATCATCCAAATTCATCTTCTCGATGAAGACCTTTGCCAATCTCGTTTGATTGGGAGCCGCACCTAGCCAAACTTGGTACATATTTGGACCCGTTCCCACCAGTGCCAATTCTGCGAGATACGGACGCGCACAGCCATTCGGGCAGCCTGTCATGCGGAAGATAAATGACTCATTCGGTAAGCCTACTTTTTCGAGCAATAACCGAATTCGAGTCAAAATTGGTAAACTCGCTCGTTCAGCTTCCGTGGTTGCCAGTCCACACGTCGGTAATGCAGGACATGCCATAGAATCACGAACTAAAGGATCAATCTGATCAGGACGTTCGATCCCATGTTCGCGCAGAATGCGATTGATTCTTTGGCGATCGCTCTTTTCAATGTCATATAACAGAACATTCTGGCTCGGTGTCAGTAACATCGGCAGATTGAACTTTGTCACAATCTTTTTGAGCGCTGATTTCAGCCGGAAACCGTTTTCATCTTTGATCCGACCATTCTGAATCGAGATGCCATAGAACAGTTTTCCATCGCCTTGCTCATTCCAGCCCAGATAGTTGAGAAACTTGAATTCAGGTAAAGGCTTGAACGGCTCGATCGCTTTACCAAAGTATTCTTCAACTTTAGAACGGAATTTCTCAACGCCCCATTCTTCAACGAGGTATTTCATCCGAGAATGACGCCGATCAGAGCGATCGCCATAATCCCGCTGAGTCGCAACGATCGCTTTTACCAAATCGTAAACATCTGCTTTGGCAACATATCCAATGGGATCAGCGATGCGAGGAAAAGTTTCTTCTTTGCCATGAGTCCGCCCAAGCCCGCCTCCGGCATAGACATTAAAGCCTTCTAACTCACCTTGATCATTCGTCAAAACAACCAAAGAAATGTCCTGCGAGAACAAATCAACAGAATTGTCACCGGGAACTGTCACTGCAATTTTGAACTTCCGAGGCAGATAGTACGTTCCATAAATCGGCTCAGGCGAATTTTCAATATTGGAGCCGTTAATGTTCCGCTTCCGCGCTGCGACGACTTCCGGATCTTCTTCACCCGTAATCGCCTTTTCCCCATCTAACCAAACTTCGTAATACGCACCTGATTGCGGCGTGAGAAAATCAGCGATGTTATTCGCATACGTCCGAGCATATTCATACTCTGGGCGATTTTTAAACGGTGCAGGCGGAGACATGACGTTTCGATTCACGTCACCACAAGCACTCAGCGTTGATCCCATACTTTTGACGATCGCGCTAATCGTCGCTTTCAGATTCTTCTTCAAAACGCCGTGTAGTTGAAACGCTTGGCGAGTCGTGACCCGAATCGTGTGATTGCCATATTCATCTGATAACCGATCGATGGTCAAATACAACTCAGGGGGAACAAACCCGCCAGGAGAGCGAGTTCTCAGCATCATCGAGTAATCTTTTTCTTGTCCTCTGACGCGATTATCACGATTATCTTGCTGATAAGACCCGTGAAATTTCAGCAGTTGAATGCCGTCTTCGGAAAAAGCGTTCGTGTCCAGCAACAATTCTGAAGCGACGGGTTCGCGTAAGAAGTTACTACGCTCTTTGATGCCTTCAACTTTGGAGGGTTTGCGGACGGAGGGAGGTGTAGAAGAAATGACCATTGCAATTGGTGGATCGGCTAAAGACAATAATTCGGCACTTGAATCAAATCAAGCTGCCGTAAGCATTTATTCCCGGTATTTCGGTCGGAATTGTGTTGAATGCTCTCAGTCTATCACGATCGCTTCATCTACCGTGCAGACGTAGGTGTTAAGTTCTGTTCTTGAATCACAAAATCTAACAATCCCTGACACGCATCTAAAAGCAGGTCAATCACAAAGTTAAATCCTTCCGTCCCACCATAATAAGGATCAGGGACTTCTCTTAAGGAATGCTCGGTACAGAAGTCGCACATCAAGCGAACTTTGTCTTGATAGGTTCCAGCAGGATCGATCGATCGAATCGCTTCAAAATTATCGATGTCCATTGCCAGAATCAAATTGAATTCTTCAAAATCCGCGCGTTCAAATTGTCTTGCACGTCCAACAAGTTCGATGCCTCTGAGTTTCGCCGCAGCATTCATTCTGCGATCAGGTGGGCTGCCAATGTGATAACTCGATGTTCCTGCCGAATCACAGGTAATTTCACACTCTAATCCAGCTTGGCGGATCAGTTGATTCATGATGTTTTCGGCAGAGGGCGATCGACAAATATTGCCTAAGCACACAAATAGTAAGCGATATGCCATTGGGATTGCCTCAAGTGAAAACCTCTCAAATTTTCGCTTACTTTCGCCAAATGTTGGAACATTGATCGCCGCAAAATCAATATTTATCGAGTTGGGCGGCGGTTTGGTCGCGTTTGGGGTCGGGGTTGTGGTCTAGGCTGAGATGGTCTGACCTGTGGTAAATTTCCATTTCGCCAAACTCCTTGCGATCGCGCTCCAGTTGAGAAAATATAAACCCCACGTCCATTGCGCTGATTATTCTGAAACTCGCCTTCATAGCGATCGCCATTTGGGTACAAACAGACTCCAAATCCAGTCATCGCATTCTGCCGAAATTCCCCCTCGCAGCGTGTGCCATTTGCATAAATAAAAACGCCACGCCCTTGCCGCACATTGTCACGAAATGCTCCTTCGTAGCGATTTCCACTGGAGAACGTACACCGTCCAAATCCATTCAGCGAATTCGAGCGAAAATTTCCCTCACAGCGCGTGCCATCTGCATAGGTAAACACCCCCTGTCCCTCTCGAATATTCTGTCGAAACTCGCCTTCATAGCGATTTCCGCTCGCAAACTGGCACATCCCACGACCATTGAGCAGATTGTTCTGAAAATTTCCCTCACAGCGTGTGCCATCTGCATAGGTGAACACCCCCTGTCCCTCTCGATCGTGCCGCTGAAAATTTCCCTGAAATCGATTTCCGCTGGGAAATTGGCAAACATGCGTGCCCTGGAGCCAACCATCTTTGAGCCGCCCTTCACAATAATCACTGTTTTTTGGAAGTGCCAAACTCTTGGCTGCACTGAACGGCAAGATCGGTTGGGCAAAAACTTCTGTACTGACAAAATCAGCGCTAGTCACGAATACAAAAAATCCTAATGACAGTTTTAGAGATTGTGATTGTGACTGCGATCGCGTTTTAGAGGTAAGCTTCACCATACTTCTGGGAGGTTCTTTTGTAAGGCTGCGATAATTTCTATGCTTTATTAAGGCAAAGATTGTCGGAAATGGGGCTATATAGGGGTAGCATTTTTGACGTTTCTAAGTTCGTCGGTAGCAAGTCCATGTTTTCGAGCCTGCTTTTCTCCTCCTTCGCCCAACTTCCCCCACGGGTTCCCACTCCCGCCCCGATGATTGCCCCACAACCGACTAACCAAGAAATTCTCCCATTTCAGGAGGGAATTCCCAATCAAGAATTCATTGAATCTCAAGAGATTCGTCCCCTGCCTGGCAAACTTGATGATGTTCCGGTTTTCAATAGCAATAGTCCTGAAGTTGTTCTCACAGAAGGGATTCTCCTTTCAACTTTTCCATCTGCAGGAATGCGGGTTCCCTCGGCTCATCTAAATTACGCATTCAACGGCAGATTTGATATCTTCGCCCATCATATTTCTAGAGCCAGCAATCCCAGTCAAACACGATCGCTCTTCCAAGGCATCGTGGTTTACAATCCCAACGATCGCCCAGTTCAAATTGATATCTCTCAAGCTGCCAGCTATCTCACTCGCCCCGATGCTCTGTTTGTTGATCTCCCTGCCTCTGTTGAAGATCCGCTAGGCACAGTCTTTGCCGGGCCGGGCAGCCGAGTTGTAAATGATATTCTTCGTGGGCGCAGGAATGGCAGTATTCCAACGGGAATGATGATCCCGCCGAAACAGGCACAAATGCTGATGAATCTCCCAATTCCAGCAGGTACAGTCACTCCAACTTCAAACGGACGCTCTACGTTAATGCGTCTCAATAGTAATGCACCAGTCTATGTTGCCACCCTAGCAATGTTCGCGCCATTAAACGCCAATCGAACTGAGCGAGTTCCGACGATCGAAGAATGGCTAAATCTTCTAGTGAATGCTGGAGTTGCAGGACCTAGAGATATTCCTCCCACTCCTCCTAACGCCAAAACAACTAACATTACTTATGGTCGGGTCGCTGGTGTTGCCAAAGGTTCAGAATGGCGCACCAACATAACAGATGATTCTCGTTCGAACTCTCTCAATATCCCCAAACCCGGTCGCGCCTTTTCTTATGGTTTAAGTACGCTGGAACGAGGCACATTTGGAACAGGTCAGATTCAAAGTGCTCCGATGCTGGTGCGCTATCCCGATACTGCCTACCTTGCAAATGGAAATTATGGAATTCATTACAGTTTGACCCTTCCCCTGCGAAATTCTACGCGTCAAGCTCAAACGATTCAAGTCTCGATCGAAACTCCGCTCAAACAAGATAGAAGTAGGAATGAAGTTGTCTTCCTCACGGCTCCTGCGCCTCAAATTTTCTTTCGCGGTACAATTCGGCTGCGTTATTTAGACGATCGCTCAACCCCTCAAACCCGATTTATCCATCTCGTTCAACGCCGAGGTCAAAAAGGTGATCCGCTTCTGACTTTGACGCTCTCGCCTGGGGAACGTCGCTCTGTCGAAGTCGATTTTCTCTATCCTCCCGATGCAACGCCCCCCCAATTGCTCACTGTTCGCACCCTAAATCGATAAATTGTGTCCACCACCGCTACTGTCAAACCCTGGCTTTACTGGTCACTCTTCCCAATTCATCGGACTTTTCTCAGACTGTACTTTAGTTCGATCGAAATTCAAGGGCGAGAGAATCTTCCTCAGCAAGGACCTTGTATTCTTGCCTCTAAGCATTTCAGCCGATGGGATCCTTTAGTTCTATCGCTCTTGAGTCAAGAACCCCTGCGATTCATGACAAACGCGAATCAATTTACAGGAATCCAAGGCTGGGCGATCGAACGCCTCGGAGCTTTCCCAGTCAATCTTGCTCGTCCTAGCGTTTCCAGTTTGCGATGTGCGATCGAACTTCTTCAAGCCAAACACAAACTTGTCATTTTCCCAGAAGGCGGAATTGTGCGAGACCAGCCCCTGCGCGAGTTTAAGACTGGATTAGCGCGATTAGTCCTTCAAGCAGAGGCAAGCGGAGAAATAAGGGTACCAATTTTACCGATCGCTCTTTTTTATTCCCCAACCGCCTCAGCAGGTGCAAAAGCTTCGATCCGAATCAATCCGCCTCTCTACATAAACGACTATCGCCAAGAGAACGACAAACAAACTGCTCGAATTTTCACCCAAACCCTTTACTCAAAAATTCTAGAAAGTCTATCAAATTAAGGCTAATCCCCTATTTTTCCCAATCTCTCAAAAAACTTGCAAGACTTTGTTGACAAACCCAATTAGGCTTGATACATTAATAAAGCGGTGAGGGAAGCGCGCTGAAGCGAGGCTCCGAACCGCAGAACTGAACCTATAAAACAGAATAGTTTAGAAGCCAGAGAAAGGAAAGCCTTCGTCAGAAAAATATCTCTTTTGTTAGAGACCGGAAGGATAACCGGATAAATTACTGAATTGAGCTACAAGCTTACTCTATATACTATGGAGAGTTTGATCCTGGCTCAGGATGAACGCTGGCGGTATGCTTAACACATGCAAGTCGAACGGTCTCTTCGGAGATAGTGGCGGACGGGTGAGTAACGCGTGAGAACATGCCTTTAGATTGGGGACAACAGTTGGAAACGACTGCTAATACCGAATGTGCCTTAGGGTGAAAGATTTATTGTCTAGAGATTGGCTCGCGTCAGATTAGCTAGTTGGAGTGGTAACGGCACACCAAGGCGACGATCTGTACTTGGTCTGAGAGGATGACCAGGCACACTGGAACTGAGACACGGTCCAGACTCCTACGGGAGGCAGCAGTGGGGAATTTTCCGCAATGGGCGAAAGCCTGACGGAGCAATACCGCGTGAGGGAGGACGGCTTTTGGGTTGTAAACCTCTTTTATCAGGGAAGAATCGATGACGGTACCTGATGAATCAGCATCGGCTAACTCCGTGCCAGCAGCCGCGGTAATACGGAGGATGCAAGCGTTATCCGGAATTATTGGGCGTAAAGCGTCCGTAGGTGGTTTATCAAGTCTGCTGTCAAAGCGTGCGGCTTAACCGCATAAGGGCAGTGGAAACTGATGAACTAGAGTGCGATAGGGGTAACAGGAATTCCCAGTGTAGCGGTGAAATGCGTAGATATTGGGAAGAACACCAGCGGCGAAAGCGTGTTACTGGGTCTGCACTGACACTGAGGGACGAAAGCTAGGGGAGCGAAAGGGATTAGATACCCCTGTAGTCCTAGCCGTAAACGATGACAACTAGGCGTGGTTCGTATCGACCCGAGCCGTGCCGTAGCCAACGCGTTAAGTTGTCCGCCTGGGGAGTACGCACGCAAGTGTGAAACTCAAAGGAATTGACGGGGGCCCGCACAAGCGGTGGAGTATGTGGTTTAATTCGATGCAACGCGAAGAACCTTACCAAGGCTTGACATCCTCGGAACCCTGATGAAAGTTAGGGGTGCCTTCGGGAGCCGAGAGACAGGTGGTGCATGGCTGTCGTCAGCTCGTGTCGTGAGATGTTGGGTTAAGTCCCGCAACGAGCGCAACCCACGTTTTTAGTTGCCAGCATTCAGTTGGGCACTCTAGAGAGACTGCCGGTGACAAACCGGAGGAAGGTGTGGATGACGTCAAGTCAGCATGCCCCATACGCCTTGGGCTACACACGTACTACAATGCGTCGGACAAAGAGCAGCCAGCCAGCGATGGTGAGCCAATCTCATAAACCGACGCTCAGTTCAGATTGCAGGCTGCAACTCGCCTGCATGAAGGCGGAATCGCTAGTAATCGCAGGTCAGCATACTGCGGTGAATACGTTCCCGGGCCTTGTACACACCGCCCGTCACACCATGGGAGTTGGTCACGCCCGAAGTCGTTACTCTAACTGCTTGCAGAGGAGGACGCCGAAGGTGGGGCTGATGACTGGGGTGAAGTCGTAACAAGGTAGCCGTACCGGAAGGTGTGGCTGGATCACCTCCTTAAAAGGAGACCTACCCTCTCACTTAGCTAAAGCTAGGATGAGAAAGGTCAACTAGGTCGTTCGAAGCTTTCCATAAATTTCGATGTGCTTCTAAACTATCCCGGTTCAGGGATGGGGGCTATTAGCTCAGGTGGTTAGAGCGCACCCCTGATAAGGGTGAGGTCCCTGGTTCGAGTCCAGGATGGCCCACTCCATTAAGACAAGGGGGTTTAGCTCAGTTGGTAGAGCGCCTGCTTTGCAAGCAGGATGTCAGCGGTTCGAGTCCGCTAACCTCCACCAACCGATTGATTGAATCACTCTGTTGAATTTTTTGTTGAATTGAGCGATTGAGGATATGCGACAGCAACTCATCTGCGAGATGTAGAGAGCCTGCTGGATTATATCCAGTACAAGAACCAAGAAAACTGCATAGTAATGATGTCAGGTAGAGATACACAGACACCAATGTAAAGGACTAAAACTGATTGAAATAATTAGTGGTCAAGCTACAAAGGGCAGATGGTGGATACCTAGGCACACAGAGGCGATGAAGGACGTGACGACCGACGATATGCTTCGGGGAGCTGGAAGTAAGCATTGATCCGAAGATTTCCGAATAGGGCAACCTTTAACATGACTACCTGAATCCATAGGGTAGAGCAAGCTAACCCAGCGAATTGAAACATCTTAGTAGCTGGAGGAAGAGAAAGCAAACGCGATTTCCGTAGTAGCGGCGAGCGAACTGGAAACAGCCTAAACCAGGTGATTTATCATCTGGGGTTGTGGGACAGCAACGTGTATCAGAGCGGTTAAACGAAGTAGTGAGAAGCTACACCAGAGAAGGTGAAAGTCCTGTAGTTGAAAACTTAACTGAGCTAGCTGTATCCCGAGTAGCATGGAGCACGTGAAATTCCGTGTGAATCATCGAGGACCACCTCGAAAGGCTAAATACTCCTGTGTGACCGATAGAGAACTAGTACCGCGAGGGAACGGTGAAAAGAACCCCGGGAGGGGAGTGAAATAGAACATGAAACCATCTGCTTACAAGCAATGGGAGGACGATTGAACGTCTGACCGTGTGCCTGTTGAAGAATGAGCCGGCGACTTATAGGTACAGGTAGATTAAGGCGGAGATGCCGAAGTCAAAGGGAAACCGAGTCTGAATAGGGCGCGATATCTGTATTTATAGACCCGAACCCCGGTGATCTAACCATGTCCAGGATGAAGCTTGGGTAACACCAAGTGGAGGTCCGAACCGACTGATGTTGAAAAATCAGCGGATGAGGTGTGGTTAGGGGTGAAATGCCAATCGAACCGGGAGCTAGCTGGTTCTCCCCGAAATGTGTTGAGGCGCAGCGGTAATTGTTTAAGTCTGGGGGTAAAGCACTGATTCGGTGCGGGCTGGGAGACCGGTACCAAATCGAGTCAAACTCTGAATACCAGATGAATAGATTGCCAGTGAGACGGTGGGGGATAAGCTTCATCGTCAAGAGGGAAACAGCCCAGACCATCAGCTAAGGTCCCAAAATAACACCTCAGTGATAAAGGAGGTGGGAATGCAGAGACAACCAGGAGGTTTGCCTAGAAGCAGCCATCCTTAAAAGAGTGCGTAATAGCTCACTGGTCAAGCGTTCCTGCGCCGAAAATGAACGGGGCTAAGGTGTTTACCGAAGCTATGGACTTGCATTTATGTGAGTGGTAGGGGAGCGTTCTGTTGTAGTGAGAAGCATCAGCGGCAAGCAGGTGTGGACGAAGCAGAAGTGAGAATGTCGGCTTGAGTAGCGCAAACATTGGTGAGAATCCAATGCCCTGAAATCCTAAGGGTTCCTCCGGAAGGCTCGTCCGCGGAGGGTGAGTCGGGGCCTAAGGCGAGGTCGAAAGACGTAGTCGATGGACAACTGGTGAAGATTCCAGTACTCAATTTGGATTGTGACGGGGGACGGAGAAGGCTAACACAGCCCCATGTTGGTTAGGGGTTCAAGCATTCGAGGTGATGAGAGTCGGCGGAAACGACTTGAGCTGAGGTGTGAGTACGAGAGTCTACGGACTCGAAGTGTGTGATGTCAGGCTTCCAAGAAAATCCCGGATCACGATAATTCAAATTACCCGTACCCGAAACCGACACAGGTAGGATGGTTGAGAAAACTAAAGGGCGCGAGATAACTCTCTCTAAGGAACTCGGCAAAATGACCCCGTAACTTCGGGAGAAGGGGTGCCACCGAGAGGTGGTCGCAGTGAAGAGGCCCAAGCGACTGTTTACCAAAAACACAGGTCTCCGCTAAGTTGCAAAACGATGTATGGGGGCTGACGCCTGCCCAGTGCCGGAAGGTTAAAGAAGTTGGTCAGGGATTCGTCCTGAAGCTAGCGACTGAAGCCCCGGTGAACGGCGGCCGTAACTATAACGGTCCTAAGGTAGCGAAATTCCTTGTCGGGTAAGTTCCGACCCGCACGAAAGGCGTAACGATTTGGGCGCTGTCTCGGAGAGAGGCTCGGCGAAATAGGATTGTCTGTGAAGATACGGACTACCTGCACCTGGACAGAAAGACCCTATGAAGCTTTACTGTAGCCTGGAATTGGGTTCGGGCTTTAACTGCGCAGGATAGGTGGGAGGCTATGATTCAATCCTTGTGGGGATTGAGGAGCCAACGGTGAGATACCACTCTGTTAAGGCTAGAATTCTAACCTTCGCCCGTAATCCGGGGAGGGAACAGTTTCAGGTGGGCAGTTTGACTGGGGCGGTCGCCTCCTAAATGGTAACGGAGGCGCGCAAAGGTTCTCTCAGGCTGGTTGGAAATCAGCCGTAGAGTGTAAAAGCACAAGAGAGCTTGACTGTGAGACGAACATGTCGAGCAGGGACGAAAGTCGGCTTTAGTGATCCGACGGCGCTGCGTGGAAAGGCCGTCGCTAAACGGATAAAAGTTACTCTAGGGATAACAGGCTGATCTCCCCCAAGAGTTCACATCGACGGGGAGGTTTGGCACCTCGATGTCGGCTCATCGCAACCTGGGGCGGTAGTACGTCCCAAGGGTTGGGCTGTTCGCCCATTAAAGCGGTACGTGAGCTGGGTTCAGAACGTCGTGAGACAGTTCGGTCCATATCCGGTGCAGGCGCAAGAGTATTGAGAGGAGTCTTCCTTAGTACGAGAGGACCGGGAAGAACGCACCGCTGGTGTACCAGTTATCGTGCCAACGGTAAACGCTGGGTAGCCAAGTGCGGAGTGGATAACCGCTGAAAGCATCTAAGTGGGAAGCCCACCTCAAGATGAGTACTCTCATGGTGTTAAACCAGTAAGGTCACGCGGAGAACACGCGTTGATAGGCTCTAGGTGGAAGTGCAGTAATGTATGCAGCCGAGGAGTACTAATAGACCGAGGGCTTGACCTCTTGAATCAGATTGAATCTAAGCCTTGGTGTTTGAGATTTCTACATTCAAAACTGACATCAAAAACTATGCAGCCTTCTGGGTTCTGGTGAATTTGAGCCAGACTCAACGAGTTTCCTGGTGGTGATGGCGATGTGGACCCACACTCATCCATCCCGAACTGAGTGGTGAAACGCATTTGCGGCGACGATAGTTGGAGGGTAGCCTCCTGTCAAAATAGCTAACCGCCAGGGTATCATTAGAAAGAAAGCTCTCTAACGTTTTGTTTAGAGAGCTTTTTGACTTAGGTCTTCAAAAAAATTCTTGTTTCTTCAATATGCATTCATTTGAGTGCGATCGAAAAATCGTTAAGTCGCACTCAAATTATTTTTTGGATAGCTCGTGTGTTGCGGAGTTGTTAGTCGATACTGGTTTCGCGATCGTCCTCTAGCTTCACGCGAATCGTATGGGAGAAATTATCGCCTCTTGGATCACCGAAGTAAAACTCTAGTGAATCACTTGAGAGCCGTTCTAAAGATTTCAACATTGCTCTTAGATGGGGGGTGCTAGCGCCTGTATCTTCGTAGAGCTTCCCAGATAGAGAATTAACTCGTTTCCAAGTTGTGTAGAGTTTGACGATCGCAGTTTCTAATTGTGCAGCTTGATTTACGAGTTCTGCGGCAGAATTCAAACAACCGAGTCGCATTGCTTCATCTAAAGCATTTTCAATGTCGATCGATTCGTCGTTTAATGCTTGAACTTGTGGGGCTGCTTCAAGATAGCGAGACAAAGATCTGGCTTCTCCAGTAGCTTGCTTTAAGGTGTCGAGATCTGGCTGTTCCGCGATCGCTTGGCGGATTGATGATTGATGGGCTTCAGGGAGCTTTTCTAAATGTTTCACTAAAGGTGCAACATACCGAGTCGGGATAGTTTGATCGACAACTTTTTCGCGAATCTCTTCAGGTAATAAGTCTGAACTCATCGCTGTCCAGTCATCTGAGAGCTGTCGGACTTCTCGACGAGTAATGCGATCTCCTCGTTTGACGGCATCGCTGACAAGCTGCTGAACTTCTGGTTCTGCTTGCGCTGTTTCTACAAAGGCTTGTTTGCTGAAGTGATTGATGTCTTCAGGTTCAATATGTCCGCCTTCTAAGAGAGTATCTGCACTATCTGCAAGCTCGATGAGCCTGTAGGCTTGAGTTTTACTAATTTCGCGATCGCTTAACCAGTTTAAAAAGCTGCGTCCAGGTTTTAGTTGTTCAGATGAGCTTCGCTGTACGTAGTGTTCGCGAACGGCTCTGAGAATTCGTCCACGCCAAATATCAGTTTGCAAATCGAAGCGATCGCAAACGAGCCAGGCTTGATCAATTTTTTGCTGAAATTCAAGTTCTTCAATGTGATCATTCGTTGGATCGGGAAGATCAAACTTGAATTCAGTGGGTTCTAATGCATCAAGCGTGAGAGGTCTGGGTGAGCGTGGCATTGGGACAATCTAAAAACAGCCGCATCATTATTGCACCTTTATCGGAAGATAGCATTCCAAATTGATCCGATCAGAAAGATTGTTAAACCGCTGAGTGCAAGCACGATCGATAAAAAGACGACAACTAATAGAGCAACAAATAGATAGTCTGCTTTTTCTTGCTGTCTGGATTGAGCTAAATGGGCTTCAATCAAAGCCAAATTTTTAGAATTCGCTTTCCAAGCAAGATCAACAAAATCGCCTGCCATCGGAATGATGCCTAAAAGAGCATCTAAAATCAAATTCCACATCATTCGTGCAAGAGAAGCACGGGGAATGCCCAAACGCGCCGCTTCTACAACGATATAAACTGAGACGAGTGACATTGCGACATCTCCTCCGCCTGGAAATAATCCAATCAAAGGATCGATGCCAACGCGATACTTTGTTCCAGGAATTGGTAGGGCATTGTCTAGGAGATGGGTTAGAGATCGTAATCGTGCGATCGTGCTTTCGCGATGTTGAGTTTGCATAAATCATAAACAAATTACCTCTAAAATCTTAATCGCGAAAGATCTCGCTAAGATCAAGATTCTAATTGGGTAAAAGTTGTGAAAGTCGTTGTAATTGGCGGTGGGGCTGCAGGATTTTTTGGGGCGATTTGTGCAGCGCAGGCAGGAGCAGAGGTGACTTTGCTCGAAGCTGGACAGAATTGTTTGTCAAAAGTCCTCATCTCTGGAGGTGGTCGCTGTAATGTGACGCATTCTTGCTTTGAGCCAGCCTTACTTGTGCAGCATTATCCAAGAGGGGGGAAGGCACTGCGAGGGGCATTTTCACAGTTTCAGCCGAAACATACGATCGCGTGGTTTACCGATCGCAATGTGAAGCTCAAAACAGAAACAGATGGGCGGATTTTTCCGATTACGGATGATGCTCGCACGATCGCAGATTGCTTGTTGAATCAAGCAGCCGAGTTAGGAGTAAAAATCTATACGCAATCTCCGGTTAAAGCAGTTGCAAAAGTAGAAGATCAGTTCCTGATTACGCTGCGGTCTGAGCAAGTGTTAACGGCGGATCGGGTGCTGATCGCGACTGGAAGTAATCCAAATGGGTATCAATTTGCACGATCGCTTGGACATTCAATGATTGATCCGGTTCCATCATTGTTTACGTTTAACATTCGAGACGATCGCTTGACGGATCTTGCAGGTGTTTCAGTTGATCCGGTGCGGTTGCGATTACAAGTTGGAGAAGCAAAGTTTGAACAGGCTGGAGCATTGCTGATCACGCATTGGGGAGTCAGTGGGCCTGCCGTGCTTAAACTATCGGCTTGGGCAGCGCGGGAATTGCATGATGCTCGCTATCAAGCAAGATTTTCGATCAATTGGTTGCCGAAGCAGAATCCAGACCAGTTACGCCAAGAGTTGACAGCCGTGAGGAATCAGATTCCTCAGAAAACGATCGCGGCAAATTGTCCGGTCATGCTGCCACGGCGACTATGGGAAAGGCTAACTGAAGCGGTAGGCATTCAGAAAGAGCGACGCTGGGCAGAACTCTCGAATAAGACTTTGAATCAATTGATTCAAGAACTGATGCAGGGTAGCTATCAGATTTCGGGCAAAGGAGTCTTTAAGGAAGAATTTGTGACTTGCGGGGGAGTGAATCTGAAAGAGATTAACTTTAAAACAATGGAGAGTCGTTGCTGCTCAGGGCTTTATTTTGCGGGCGAAGTATTAGATATTGATGGGGTAACAGGTGGCTTTAATTTTCAGAGCGCTTGGACGACGGGTTGGATCGCGGGGAATGCGATCGCAAAAGTTTCAGCTTCGGTGCATCGACCTCAGTAAACTCTACATTTGCTTGGTGATGTTATGTACAGACTGATTTCTGGATTGGTTGCTGGTGCAATTTTGCTGGCTCCAGTGTTGCCAGCGCGTGCTGATTTTGGAATTCGCTCTTCTAGTTCTGGAGTAACAATTGTCACACATCCCTCATTTGGGCAACATCCCCGAGGATTCCGCCGTAGCTACTATCCTTACGGGGGGAGTGGAGTTGTGATTCGCAGTACGATCGATAATTCCTACTACAACTATGGACAACCTAAATATTATTCGCCAGGATTTCCAACGCGGACGGTGATCGTGGCTCCGAAGGTTCGCACGATCATTCTGAATCCGGTGTATCCCAATAATCCCTATCCCAATAATTCCTACCGTCAGGGTTGCGGCAGTGTGATTTATGGTAGCCCGATTTCGTCTCCGATTCCGGTTGATCCCTATACAGGAGTTGCTTGTCGTTAAGCGCGTCCTGTGCAGGAGAGTCCTTCAACGATCGCAGATGAGGTATGACACGAGCCATTCCATTCTGCATCGTTGCCGAGTTCAACGAGATTCTTCAGTGCTGTATAGACGCTTCCGGCAACCATTGTGTCTTTGACTCGTCCGACGATTTGTCCTTTTTCGATTCGATATCCCAGGTCTACGTTGACGGAGAATTCGCCTGAAATTCCGGCTCCTCCACCCAGCATTTGGTCGAGAATCAAGCCATTGTCGATCGAAGCAATTAGCTCGTCTAAAGATTTTTTTCCTGGTTCTACGAGCAAGTTAAATAAGCCAGGAGTTGGATAGCTTCCTAATCCTGAACGAAAGCCGTTTCCAGTGGTTCCACTGCCTAAACTTTTTCCGGTTGTGAGATCGGTGTAGAACAGTTGCAATTCGCCGCGATCGATAAAGGTAATCGCTCTCGTCGGGGTTCCTTCGTCGTCAAACGGGCAGCTAAACGGGCCTGCTTTGGGCTGTTGGGAAAGTGTGATGCGTTCTGAAGTGACAAGGCTGCCAATGCGATCGCTCCAAGGGGATGCGCCTTCGATCACTTGTTTTCCATTCAAGGCGGCTTGGACTGTGCCCCAAAGCATGTCGATCGCTTTTGAGGTGAAAAGAATCGGAACGCGCCCAGTTGGAGGGGTGGTGTTTTCTTTCGCCCACTCTAAGCGTTGTAAAATTTGTTGCGCGATCGCGATGGGATCGAGGTGATTGCGTTCGGTTTGTCCGTCTGAGACATTGAGAAAGTCATCGCCTCTGATCCATTCCACTTCTAGAAAGCCGCTGAGGGTGGTGTCGGTGTAGCCGCAGTCTAAGCCGTTGGAGTTGATCAAGCGGGTGGTTTCTGCTTCACAGTCCCAGCCGCTTGAACAGAGTACGTCGGGATAGCGATCGCGAATTTGTGCGATCGCGAGGTTGCCCCATTCGACTAATTGTTCAATTGGAACGGATTGACCGACATCCGGGTAAGACAAGTGTGATTCTGAGGCGAGTTCGACTTCTTCGGGGTCGTTGAGTTGGCTGATGGCGATCGCGCGATCGACGAGGGCTTGAGGTTCGACGGCTCCATAGGCGACCGCTAAGCCGGGTCGTCCGTCTTTCCAGAGTCGCAGGGCGGTTCCTTCGGCTTCGGTGCTTTCGAGTTGTTTGAGGCGATTGGCTTCAAAGAAGACGGGACGAGAGAGAGATTGGGATTGAAAGACTTCGGCGCACTCAGCTCCGGAGCGTTTGGCGCAGTCTAGGAGTTGTTCGGGTAGGGAATCGATCGACATAGAAATCTAGGGACAAGGAAGGGGATCTGAACCCTTGATCACTGTACGCTAAATTGATTTCTTGTTAGCGATCGGGTTGAAATTTATTGAATCGTGCTTACGGATGAAATCTATGAGTAGACTTCACTACGATGTCTAATCCGAATCACTGTGATGAGTTGTTCTGTTCGGCTGAAATCATATAGCACTCGATAATCTCCGACCCTAAATTTGAAGAAATCAGAAAAATCTCCTGTCAGGGCTTGTGGCTTGATTTGGTCAAAATTGTTCGACAGCCAGTTAATCTTGGTCAGGATGCGTTCTCGAATCGTTTTATCTAGGCAGTCGAGGTCTTCGATTGCGTTTGGTTCAAATTCGACTGTATAGCTCATTGCCAGGTTAGACCAAATCGCTGGGCGACTTCCTCGGCTGGAATTCCCCGCTCACCATTCTCTCTACGTTTGCGAGATTCAAGCAACTGCTGTTTCACTTCGGGTCTTAGCGCTTTGCCTTGATCTGGGTCTTCCAGATATTCTTCTAAGATCTCTTCAATGGTTTCTCGAATCAAGGCTTTCAGTTCGTCAGTGGTTAAGTCTTTCACTTGCATAATTGATATTTCAGCCTGAACTGTTCTCTCATTTTATCTAGGATCGAATGGCTTTTATCATTACAAATCGCTCATGGCGGCGAAGTGGTCTTGTAAGAGTTTGTGGATGAAGCGATAGCGACCGCCGATGCGCTGGAGGAACATTCGCTCTGTAGCATAGTTGAGAAAGCGGGCGTAGTTCCAAGGTGCAAGCCGATTAAACCATAGTACTAAACGAAGAGTAAAGTGCTTAATCAATGGTAAAGATGTGAAGATAAAGAGACAGACTACTAGCAGAGAAGTAAAATAAGTCCATTGGGGGTGCATCCCCTTGAAAGCGAAAAGAAAATAGAGGTAGATAGATTGAAGAAAAGCAAAGAATATTGCTATCTTCAATCTTTCACGTACTCCTTGGTTAGGAACATCTGCCTTTTCAATGGATTCTGAGAAAAGTAGAGAGATAAAACTAATCGGAAGGAATAGAAGAAAGAACAGGAAGCCAAGCGGTATTCTAACCAAATCAAAAAATTTATTTATTGCTTGATTGCCTCTAGATCTAAGCAGCAGCAGATATCCTAGTGCTAATCCTATTAGAAAAAAATGGTGTGTGTAAGGAGAATCAGAGCTTTCCCTAAGGATAAGCTCAACTTTATGGTTGACTTTTCTAAGGTTTATTCTCAAAATTCTGTTGAATCTTCTAAAGTTTAGTAGATAAGATGTAAGTATAAGTAAAACGTGTGTCAGAGTAATGATTGGCGTTAATGGTGTGAAAAAGAATATTGAAAGTAATCTTGACTGCCATTTCAGTGGCTCAATGCAGTCTTCTATAACTGTCTGAATTGAAGGAATTGCTATACGTAGTCTAGATGATAAATCGATAGAGTGCAAAACAGGAAGATGTTTCGGAGACTTCAGTAGAAGGTTACGATTGAATAACAGGCAAAAAAGAACAACAATAGGGGAAATAATTAACCTCGCTGCATCAGCTTTAGATTCAGTTGAAGCGATAAATCCAATTAATGAGCTAAATAATAGAACATTCTGAATACTGGATAAGTTTTTGACATAATTAGGTGATTGTGAATAGGGTAGAAGGCTAATCATAATAATAAGCCCGCTACATAAAGAAGCGACTACAAAAAGAGTTAACCAGTATTGCCATTGCTGTGTCTTTTTCTTAAGCCTATAAGGCTGAATCTCTTCAATCAAAAATTCAGTTTGCGACTCTTCTGCCATGTCTTGTGCTAAAAAAGCTATCCATGATTTCATTTGTCTGGTAGAAGGTTCTCTCCCTAAATCAAACATTTGGCTATTGATACGTTTGCTTACCATTGTGTCAACATAAGAATCAAGCAAGAACTTAACTCGTTCTTGCGTAGAACGTAGCGATTCCCAACTTTGAGTAATCTCATTACGGTACGCTATCAAAGTAATGCTTAATAGTAAGGGTTGGCGAACGAGTTTACGCAGTTCTACATCTGCATTTAAAACCTGCCAAAGAGCAGGACGTTCGATCTTTATTAAATAGCTTTCAATTTGTTCGTCATTCAGTTCTTGCAGATGAATTGCACCGTTAAGATTCAGTTTGTCAGGATGTAGTTCATATTCCTCTTGGCGACTACATACAACAATGTGAGTAGGGCAATATGCACTGTTGAGAAATTCGTTAATTGCCTGTATACAGACAGGTTGAAGTTCGGGTTCAACTTCATCAAGCCCATCAAACAATGGCAAAAACTTCTGAGCTTCTAGCCATCGTTCACTTAGATCAGAACTTATCCTGGCAGAACCCCAACCCCTTATCAGTTTTCTAGTTGCCCAATCTCGAATGCTTTGCTTCGGATCTTTCCAAGACGATAAGTTCAACAAAAACGGCATCGGTTCGCTTGGATCAGCGATCGCTCTCCGAACTAACGCTCTTGCAAGCTCTAATAACGTTGTTGTTTTCCCCGCTCCTGGTTTTCCTAAGATCAACAACTTGCCCGCAATCGTCGGACGATCGAAGACTTCTACGATCGGCATCTCCGGCGAGATCGTTTCGGTGATCTGTCCGCTCTTGATCTCCATATCCCAGAGCCGATGCACCTGTTCTGGTTGTGCCTGCTTGCCGAGATTAATCAAAATTTGATTGTGCAGCGAGGTTGCTAATCGACCCTCAACTTCTTTTTCAAATGCTTTGAGCCACGTCATTTCTCGATCAGGACGTTTTCTCGATCGAGCTTCACCAACATAGACATCCCGCGCATGCTCAATATTGAATTGATCGCGTCCTTGATTGTCATATCTCCGCGCCACAGCTAAGACCCACCCAACTTAGGATTGCCAGTAATGTTCTCAATGTTGAATTGATCTCGCCCTTGATTGATGTACTGGCGCTCCGCAGTATTTTGAGTATTGGTGATCTGACGTGCTAGCTGCTGTAACGTTTGAGCAAAAACCGGATCATCCATTTCATCTTCTAAATAAACAGACAGCTTAGTCAAAGCTTCAGGCGATCGCTCGTTCTCAATTTTGTCGATCGCTTCCTCCGCTTTCGGATGCTTCCCTTTAAACCTTTCCTTAATCACAGACTGTAATTTCTCGATCGTCCCACCGACAGTTTTCTTGGCAACCTCTCCCGCTCCAGATTTGACAAACTCATCGAAAGCAATTTTCGCGATCGCTGCTCCAGTCAAGGTCAAAGCATCCATAAGCTACAGCCAGAAGATTACATTTTTGTTGTAACTAATTCTCCCGCTCCTGTGTGCCAGTTTCCGAAACATTACAGAATTAATCAAATTCGCGGCAACTATTAACGCGATCGCCGTATCTTCTAACCCCGTCATCGTAAACAGGTTTGCCCTCACGACGAATCGGTTCCCTGTCGCCACGAATGCGATCTCATTCCTTGTGAAAACCGCAACATTCACCATGAACGCTAACCCGTTCGTCACGAATGGGTTAGTTGTCGCAATGAACGGGTTAATTTTCTCGGTAACGATACGGAGTCACCTTAAGCCGACTCGAAAATTCACGACCTTTCGCATTAAAACTTTATGAAATCAATATAATTTTTTGCGCGATTCACTCAACCGAATATCTGCTCTAAAAAGACAAACTAAAACTATTCTCTAGATTGACAAGGAGCATTTCACCATGCCGCGCTTACAACGCACCTCACGCATCCTCGAAAAAGGACAATTGCGAATCTTAAAACTCAAAGCCATCGATCCCTATTTCAGTGTCAGTAGCGATCGCAGTGTCGTCACCCTCGAACAACAAATCGACGAGTTAAACACCAAACTCAACGAATACAACTCCACCCTTGCCGCACTCGACAGTGCCAAACAAGAAATCGAGCAACTCGAAAAGAACATGGGCAACCTGCTCGATCAACTCCTACAAGGGGTCGCCACAAAATATGGCAATGATAGTCGCGAATATGAAATGGCAGGCGGAACTCGCAAGAGCCAACGGATTCGCAAAAGCGCCCAAACCCGCACCAGAACCACCGCTCTGAAAAAACTCTTAAACGCAGAGAACAATTAGCGCTTCGATCCTCTCTCAGTTAGAGACATTCCTCTCGAATCTGAGATTACTATACCTCTCAAAGTCCCCCAGAATGGGGGATTTAGGGGGCTACACCCACTCCCCACGCAGCGACACCCTAACTCCCTGGCTTCAAGTAATCCAACAATCGATCGCCCGAATCTGCCCGTACTAATCCCACTGCAATATCGGGCAGCATTCTCCGACTGGGAAATACTAAATACCGAGGCTCCCAACGCGGACGAAATTTCTCTTTAAACTGATGCAGTCCCTTAAAGTTATAAAACTGATTCAAATGCTCAAAAAAGTAATGCAATCCCTTCTCCACTCGCTGAGCATCCGAAGCCTCTCCCACTCCCGCTAAAGGCGACAAACTGAAATTAAAACTGTCATACCCTTCTTGCTGAAAATGCTTGAGCATCTCTGCAAACAGAAAATCCATCGTGCCTTTCTCTGCCCGATTCACATGGCGCATCAAATCTACGGTGACTTCTTTGCGATTGTAGCCAGAGAGTAAGTTAGAAAACGCGATCGCTTCCCCATTCCCATCTTCAACTACCGCAATATGGCACTCTTTCAAATAGTCGGGATTAAACCAGCCGATCGAGAACTGCTTTTCTGACCCTTGCTTGGATTTTAACCATTCATCACTCACAGGTTTTAATCGCGTAATTAATGAATCCGCGATCGGCGGATGATAGACCTGAAGGCGATAACCCGATTTCGAGAGCTTATTAATCGCTGTTCTAAAGTCCTGATTTGCTTTGCCTTTGAGATTAAACGTATGCAAATCAATAATTGCCTCTTCCCCAATCTGCACCCAGCGATATCCTAAAGATTGGTAAATGGGCAACGTCTCAGGCAGCACCTCGTAAAAGGTGGGAAACCAATCATTCTGATTGCAAAATTCTCGGAAACTCACGATCGCTTCTTGCAAGTCTTCAGGATGTCCGATCGGATCTCCTAACGTAATGGCAGCCCGCCCCTTTGCCACGTAAGCAATCACACTCTTACCAGACGGACTGAAGTAATACGATTTATCGGGCAGCAACGATAACCGAGCGAGTGAAGTCTGACCATACTCATCAATGATTTGACGAGCTTTTTTACGATCGTGCAACGTTGCGGGATCGCCTCGAAGTAACACAGGACGCAACAACATTAACAACGCATACGTCATCGTGACGAGACCCACGGCATAGATCGAATTTGCAAAGAAATCGCCATAGCGTCTCCTCGGTTCCAATCCCGCATTATCTGCTGTAAAGAACATCGCTAGCGTCTGTAAAATCGATTCCCGAAAGCTGAAGTTAATCGGCTGTCCATTGACATTGAAGTAACCATCGAGAATATAAAACCCGATCGTTCCATAAGCCAAAGTAAATAAAATCGCAATAATGAGCGCGCGAATCCCTTGCGCGATCGACGGAGGATCGGACTTCGCAGTATAAGCTTTGCGTAATACAAATAGCTGAATCAATAGAACCGTTGCCAGAATCCCTTCTTCAATATCAAAGCCCTTGATCAAATGGCTCAGAATCGACAAAATCAGCAAACCAACCGTGAGATACCATGCAACTTTTTTGCGTCGCAACAGATTTGCAGCTAGGGTCAACAAAACAAACCCCGCCAAAGCCGCAAACAAATGTCCTCCAGCCCGCACCGAAAACGGAAGAAAATGCTTTAACCAAGCGGTTCGCTCTGGATAGCTCGGCACGATCGCAGACCATAAATTCACCAATCCCATCACACCCGTCAAAATCCCGGCTGACCAAATGCCGATGCGCGTCTTACGATCGACATTGCTGGAGTAGGCTGTATAGCCTGAAGAAGTCTGCTGCATGAGATTAAAAGTGTTGATGTTTTTTTTGCGTATGGATGTGCTGAAACTGTCGTCCAACAAAACTGAGTGAATCGGTGAGATGCTTTCTCCAATAGTTCCAACCGACATCTTGTCCAACAATTCCATGTCCACCAGGAAATACACGAAACTCGTTATAGATTCCTAAGCGATCGAGAACTTTGTGAAAATCGCGAGTGGCATCTAGATACTTCTCATCCCCTTCACCTGCATCTAGATAAGCTCGAATTCTCCGACGCTCAGCTTGAGAAATCTGTGTAACGAACAGTTGAGGACTATTTTCAGCACCACTTTTGTCAATAAAGTATCCGGTATGGCTAAAGAAAATCGTAAATTTGTCTAAGTGTCTTAACCCAATATTAAACGCGCCCCAAGCTCCCGAAGAAAGTCCACCCATTGCCCAATAGTGCGAATCCTCGATCGTCCGAAACTGCGCTTTCACTTCTTTCACTAAATCCTCGGCAATATAAGTTGCCACCTTCCCATTCGCGCCATCAAAATAATCCGAATCCCAAAATGGACTTGTTCCCCGCTGATCATTCCCATCCGGCATAATCATTAAAGCCGCAGGGAGCTTCTGCTTTTGGTACAAATTTTTGAGTGTTGCAGTGATCCCGGCTTTGATGTAGTAATCTCGTTCGTCTCCATGTCCGCCATGCAGCAGAAAAATCACAGGATACCGTCGTTTCGGGTGCTTCTCATAACCCGGAGGTAAAACAACTCCGTACTGCCGCTGTTCTGCCATGGCGTTACTATAAAAACTTTTGACCTGAAAATTTATCCCGGCAACTTCTTCAGGTGGAGGCGTATCTAACTGGGGCGCACCTGCGATAAATACATACCAATATCCGACTGCCGCCAGGATCAAAAGCGCGATCGCGCTGATCATCACAGCCGAGATTCGATTTTTTTTGCGTTTGGGCTTGAAGGTTAGCGGCATGGGTAAAAGCAAACACTCACTTTTTGAGCACTGTACTGCGAACGAAACAGGATGAGGCGTATTTGAAATTGCTTTGGCAGGATATAGATGATCCTCTTCCTTCCTCCTGATTTTAATCAGAGCGATTGCGTTATAACACACGGTAGGAGATTGGGGGAAACTCATGTGTGCTACAACTTATCGCGAACGAGCAGATGCCGGAATGGCGACGTTACAGACGTTCTACAATCCTGCAACCGGATTATGGAAGACCACAGGGTGGTGGAATGCTGCCAATGTTTTAGAAACAACAATCGATTACTGCACCTTTACAGATTCGCTAACTTACCGCACAAACATTTTTAATACATTTGAAAAAAACAAACGCAATCGTTTCTTAAATGAGTTCTATGATGATCAGGGCTGGTGGGCGCTGACTTGGATAAAAGCTTTTGACCTAACTGGGGAAGTCCGCTATCTAGAGGCAGCGCGCGTGATCTTTACAGACATGACGAAAGGATGGGATAACACCTGCGGTGGCGGAATTTGGTGGAATAAAGAACATAAATATAAGAATGCGATTTCCAACGAATTATTCCTATCGATCGCGGCTCGATTGTTCCTGAGAACGCGCGATCAAAGATATCTCGACTGGGCACAGCGCACTTGGACTTGGTTTAGTAAAACGGGCATGATCAACGCTCGCCACTTGATTAATGATGGGCTGAATGCTCAATGTCAGAACAATGGTCAGCCGACTTGGACTTATAACCAAGGTGTGATTTTAGGCGGGTTGATTGATTTATATCAATGTACGAACAATCGAGCATTACTAAAAACTGCTGAAGCGATCGCGGATGCTGCGATTCAAAACCTTGCACCAAATGGCGTACTTAAAGAACCTTGTGAACCCAATTGTGGATTAGATGGACCTCAATTCAAAGGTATCTTCATTCGCAATCTTTCTGATCTGTATCGAACCATTCACAAGCTGACTTATCGCGATTTCATTCTGCGCAATGCCGATTCAATCTGGGCAGAAGCGCGCAATCCTAGGAATCAATTTGGCTTATGTTGGGCACAGAAATTTGATCAAGCCGATGCGGCTCGGCAAAGTGCAGCCATGGATGCTTTGAATGCGTCGATCGTCGCCAGCCGTACCCCAATTGTCTTGCAAGCCGAAACGGCTACCTTGCACGATTTAGCGCTAGAAGCAGTGTATGCGGGCTATGAAGCAGGAGGTTATGTCGCAGGCTGGAATCGAGATGGACAATGGGTGGATTTCAATTTCACCTTGCCGAGCGCTGGACGATTCGATTTGATTTTTCGCTATGCCGCAGCAGCAGGAAATGCCGCGCGATTCATCTTTGTCAATGGCAGAGCGATCGTAAATACTCAACTCTTTCCGGGAACTGGAGATTGGGCAGTTTGGAGTACAGTTACGCTTCCTAATGTCGCGCTGCAAACAGGAAACAATACAGTTTCTCTGATTTTTAATCAATCAAAAGGAAGTCGAAACTGGCTTAACCTCGATCAGCTTATAATCCTTTGATTGATACTGTTCTAGCGAGCTATGAAATCTCGAACTCGACGCTCTCATCAAGTCAAAATCCATGTTGAAAATGGGCGGTTTCAAATTGAGGGCATGAATACCTGGTTCTCCTATTGGCGTGATCCTTATCATTTGGTCTTAACGCTACCTTGGACTGGAGTTGCTGCCTTCATTTTCGTGATCTATCTGGGTATTAATGTTGGATTCGCTCTACTCTATATGCTCGGCGGAGATAGCGTTGCCAATGCGACACCGGGAGCATTTTGGGATTACTTCTTCTTCAGTGTGCAAACCTTTGCTTCCATTGGGTATGGAGCAATGTATCCCCAAACGTTTTACTCGAATACGTTAGTCACGATCGAAGCAATCAGCGGTCTGCTTGCGATCGCCATTCTCGCTGGACTTGCTTTTGCTCGCTTTTCTCGCTCTACGGCACGAGTTGTGTTTAGCAAGATTGCGGTGATTACACCGCATGAAGGTGTTCCAACTTTAAGCTTTCGCGCTGCCAATAAACGGCGCAATCTGATCTTAGAAGCCCAGATGCGAGCCTATCTTTTCCGAGATGAAGAGACCGCAGAGGGACAACATATCCGGCGAATTCATGACTTAGCGTTAGTACGAAGTCAAACGCCTGGATTTGCGCTGACTTGGCTTGTGCTGCATCCTATTGATCAATTCAGCCCGCTTTATGGCATAACGCCTGAAGAGATGATTGAAAGCAATTGTGTCATCCAAGTTAACTTAAGCGGCATTGATGAAACAGTGACTCAAGTGCTGCACGATCGACATAGCTACGTGCCCCAAGAGATTCTATGGAATCATCGGTTTGTTGATATTGTCCATAAAACACCGGATGGACATCGGGTTATCGATTACGCGCACTTTCATGATTCCGAACCGCTTTAATCTGTGGGTCGGATTGAGTCCTGCAGTGGCTCAATCGGGCGCACCACAACACGACCGTTTTCAATGGTTGTACAAAGTTTCTGTTGCTTGGGAGCGACGGAAGCACAACCATGCTCGGGTGATTCTTGATGCTGAATCACAGATTGTTGATCATTGAGAACCTTAACACAGCCAGTACAGGCTGGAACTGAAGCGGGAGACATAGATTTAAGTGACTCTACTTCGATTATGATGCATCTCTGTAGAAAATCAAGTTCGGGTACTACATCAAGTTCGGGCGCTTTGATCGACAATTTCACGTTGCACTTGCTCAAATGCTAAAGCTCCAAGTACTTTATGTGCGGTAGCAGTCGGATGGATTCCGTCCCAAAATAGAAAGCGATCGCAGTTTGTCGCAGTCTCTAAACAGGCATTCGTCACATTCGTAAAGCCATACTGGTTTGGATCGTTCAATGCAGTTTGATAGATATGAAATACATCGAGTTCGGAGATGGCTAGACCTGGTTGTTCGAGCTTTTCAAGCGTTACTTTGAGTGCTTGATTATATGCGATCGCAAAGTTGGTCAACCTCTGAGCGTTCTCTTGCTGGCGTGTTGCAGGCAGCTTTCCTAGATCTGGTAAATTCGCAACCAATAATCGTTTTGCACCTTGGTTTAAAAGTAATTGCAGCGATTCGTTGAGATTATCAATCGAAACAGTCGGCGTTTCTGTACTAAAGAGATAATCATTTGAACCTGCCCAAACGACAAACAAAGCTTGCGGGTTAAGTCTGGGCTGGTTTTTGAGAAAAGCTTGAACTTGAGCGAGTATGCCTGGAACCTGATTCATCCCCACTTCTCCGGTGGTTGCTCCGCCCCAAGCAAAATTGCCAACGCGATCAGCACTTAAATTTAACTTGTCGGCTAGCTCTTCAACCCAAACCTTTCCGTTAGAATGCCGACCCTGATAGTACGGTGGGGCTGGCACTGCACCGTTCGTTGCCCGAAACACATTCCCGACATCTGAAAGACTATCGCCAAATACATAAAGTCGATCAATGGGCTGAACGGCGCGTTGGAATTGAGGCAGCATTACTGGAAGCGTAACCGCGATCGCGGATAAGAAAAAAGCAAGGATCAGCCACATTGCTTTCTTCGAGTTCAAAATAGTTCGTCTCATTTCCAGGATTTCCAAGCACTAGTGATAAACCTAGCAAATGAATCAAAAATCCACTTTAACGATAGAGAGAAATCGCTGCAAATTAATCTCTCTTTGGACTAATGTAATATCACCGTACTCTTACATACAGTGTAGAAGAACAATATGGGTCAGTAATCGGGGGTGCTAGATTGCTACACCCCTTTTGTATGTCTTTTGTATATTGTGCCGTGTGAATTAAGTCGCAACCTGAACTCGATCGCTCACCTCATCGCGCTGAATCAAAGGCTTAATCTTAGCAAGATCGACATAGCGATCGGCAATATTGACCAAACTATCGCTCGTCATCGACTGCAAACTCACAACTTCAACCTGCACACCCCGATACGAGACACTATTCACAACATAGGTTAGATCTCCATCTCCACTGAGCAAAACCATTGTGTTGCAGTACTGCGCCAATTCCAGCATATCGACCGCAATTTCAACATCTAAATTGGCATGTTTCGATCCATCTGGGTGTTGAATCAAGTCTTTCGTCACCACTCGATACCCATGGCGACGCATCCACAACAGAAAGCCTTGCTGCTTCTCATTCCCCGGATCGACTCCCGTGTAAAAATAAGCGCGTAACAGCCTTCTCCCGCCTGCTAGATATTTCAATAACTTCGAGTAATCGATCTCTAATCCAAGCTGCATTGCAGCATAAAAAAGATTCGAGCCATCAATAAAAATTCCAACCCGATCGCTGCTGAGCGAATCCTTTGAACCAGACGGCGAGAATAAATCGCCTGAGTCGTAACCATCTTCCGGTTTGGGTGAAGATGCCCGACGGTTTGCACGTGGCACAAGTTGCATAAAAATTATGGTGAATTGTATAAACTAAGCTCGAATTCCAGCTTCTATATCACAATCAGTTTCGGTGAGGAGCGTGGGGTATTTTGGCTTCGACCTAGCCAGTGTGCGAATCAGGAGCAATACCCTACGCTGCGTCACCTGCTGGAAAATTCAAGACTATCTTTAGGTTTTACCGTGCTTTCCAAGATTGCAGGAGATTATGAAGGCACGAAACACGATTCGTTACATTTATTCTTCTTAGTTCAGAAATAAACCAAATGTGAAGAGTAAGCGAGTTTTGCAAAATTCTTTATAATGTTTTAAGATTCAAATGTCATGGATAAAAAAGGCTTCAATTCTATAAGAGAGCCTCCAAACCTAGTTGCTCGGAGGTAGATCAGATGGAACATGGATGCCCCTTTGGCAGAAATAACAAGACGGTTTCAGGCGAATCAGGCGACGGTATTATTCGCGATGCAGAACGGTATGATCGCGGTGGAGCAAAGCAGCAAGTGCGTGACTATCAGCGAAAGCGCGATCGCAGCACAATTAAACTTCGACCCTAAAAAATTAATTTATTGCAGAATGTAAAGCAGTTTTCTTAAACTTTCTAACAAACTGCGGCGGAATTTGCGACGAAACATGATGCTCTGAATACGAATACTATTAGGGTTCCAAATCGGTCTCCTAGCAAAACCCAAGCTTTCTGAACTCTAAGTGCCGCCGGCATCTGCCTGGGCAAGTCCTTTGATATGAACAGCTCACCTGATGCAAAATAATGTCTTATTTTGCCTTAGGAGAAATTATCTGCTGAACGCGATTCATGATCCAGTTAGTACGAGAACCGGACGGTGTGGAATCATCCCTTCCCCAAGCCCCGGAAAATTCCTCTGAACAGTTACCGCTACTTTTTCCTGAAGAATTCGACGAAACAGATGCCCCAATCCATTTGCATCGAGGTCGATTGATGCTGTTTATTGATGGTGCAAATTTATTCTATGCAGCATCACAAATGGGAGTTGAAATTGATTATGCAAAATTGTTGAACTATCTTCAGCAGCAAAGTACTTTAATCTATGCGTTTTTCTATACGGGGGTTGATCCGAGCAATCTCCGCCAACATGCATTTCTCACTTGGATGCGGCGAAATGGCTACCGTGTGGTGACGAAAGATGTTGTTCTGAATCCATCAGGGTCGAAGCGCGTCAGTAGTATGAATGTTGAGATTGCGGTCGATATGATGCGCTTTGCACAGGATTGCGATACGGAGATCTTGATCAGTGGTGATGGAGATTTAGCCTATGCGGTGAATGCTGTTTCGCATGTAGGGACAAAGGTTGAAGTGATTTCTTTGCGATCGATGACGCACGATCGCTTAGTAGCGGTTGCAGATAACTTTATTGATATCCTTAGCCTTCGTGATGCGATTCAGAAGTCTCCAAGATCTTAGCGAATTGCGATCGCAACAGTTGCAACTGATGATGTTTTGGGATTTCAGATGCAATGGGTTTGAGTTCAAACTGCAAGATAGGGGTTGCGGATTGTTCGTATTGGTCGATCGCGGCTAAATTTAACTGACTAAAATGCGTGAAATAGGTTTGGATGAGTTCTTGATAGGCTTCTAATAAGTGCTGCGGATTAGGTCTTTTCATCGGTTGATCATCAAATAAAAATGAGGCACTTTCTCGCATTACAGAAGCGATCTTCCGACCAAATAGCAAATCGAGAGTGGAAGAGTCGTCACCCGATTCCTGGATCTCAACGAGTTCTTGCTTGATCGGTGGAAATGTGAGGACAAGTTGTTTTGGGCGAGGTTGATCAAAGAATTCGCAAGCTTGATGTACCCATTTCACGAGTTCTTGCTGGTAGTCGATCGCGCTTCGCTTAAAGGCTCCAGTTTCCCAGCTTCTAAAAGTTTGAGTCTGCAAGGCGAGGCTTGCTTCGAGCTGGTATCGCGAGAGCAGTCGATCGAGAGTTAACCAATCGCGGAATTCTTGTAAGCTCGATTCAAAGCCTTTTTGAATCAATCCTTGTGCTTTTTGCTGAATTTGAAATCGTTGATTGAGCGTTTCTGTTTCAGTACGAATTTCTGATTCTAGATCGCTAATTTTCTGCTGGAGTTGTTGTTTGATTTGAACCGCGATCGCTTGAATTCGTGCCGTCTGAGTGGTGCGTGAATTTTGGAAATGAGCGGCGATCGTTTGTAATGCAGATTCAAAAATCGGCAATCCTGATGCTTGTGCGGCAGAACTTTCACCTTTCAACCGAGCGCGTAGCGCTGGGAGTGCATCGACTCGATAGAGATTACTGATTCCGGGCGGTAAGTGAGATCGAAAACTTTCTGCTACAAATCTGAGGCGAGAGTAAACTTGCTTTTGATCATCAGGGTCGAGCAGATTTAGGAAATTGACGACGAAAATGACGGTTGTAATACCGCGATCGAGTAACCAATCTCGAAGCTGTTCTCGCTCTCCTAATGTCATTAGCTTCCGACCATCGAGCACTTGAATGATCACATCTGTGCTCAGGAGTTGATTTTTGACTAAAGTATCTTGAGCTTCGCGATCGTCGGTTCCAGGTAGATCAATGAATTCAATCCCAGTTTTGAGAAAAGGATGGGGACAGAATACTTCAACAGATTTGACATCTTCGCGCATCCGCCGATCGTTATCTAAAATGGCAAACTGCTTGAGAAGGTCAGTTCCGGTTTCGGTAATCGTGCGATCGTCGTTGAATTGAATCGTGGTTTGTAGCGTCTCACCGTATTGGACTCGAATTGCTGCGCCTGTGGTTGGAATCAGGTCAATTGGTAAAGTGCGTTCACCCAAGATTGCGTTCAATAAAGTAGATTTGCCGTAATTGAAGGGGGCGAAGACGGCGATTCGGAGATTGTCGGAGTCGCGTTGACAGATGAGTTCTAGGTCTTGTCGAATGGAATGGTTAGGGGGAAGTTCGAGTGTGCCGATCGCGGATTTGATAATTTCAATTTGTGATTCTATTGACATATCTATCACTCAATCGATTTCTCTGAGTTTCAGAGTTTGATTCCCCTAAAGTTAGGGGCAGAGTTGATTCTGCGGAGAAAAGCGATTCTATATTCTGTGTTCGATTTCGACCGCGCTCAATACGTGAGGATTCTAAAACTAGAACGCTGAGCGCAGTCGAAACTTTCTCTATCCCAACAACGATCGATAAATTGATTCCACCCGATCGCAGTGTTGATCAATCTGTGATCGTACCTTCATCAATCGATCGACTTCCACATCTCGATCAATCTGTCGTGATTCTTTCTGACGCACCAAATTATCCAGCTCGGATTTTCTCGATTGGATATCATCGTCAATCCGTTGAATAATTCCGTCCTCATACGCCTCGAAACATTCCTGCACTGAATGATAAATCGGCTGCCATTGCTCCTGAGCAACGCTCGGTAAATGATGCACTAATTCTTTTTTCACTGCTTTTGCAAACCGTTGGCGTGCATCATCGGCTTGAAATGCTCCGATCGCAAGACCCGCAAGCAAGACTCCAAATGGGCCTAAAATCGAGCCAAACAAAAACGCAACGCCAACCGTCGCCACTAAATTCAGCGTCACGGTTCCAAAATCAAATCCACTAATCGCTAGTGCTGCTCCTGCCAAATTTCCGCGCGACAACGAGAACAATCCCATCGCCCATTTTGCCCAACTGGGTGCGCTCTCTTCTTTCTCACTAGAGTGCAATCGAGCTTGAATCCCAGTCATCTTTTCACTAATTTGTGCTGTCACTTCGCTATAGCTTGCTCCGTGTTGTTCAGCGCGCTGAGACAATTCAGAGAATGCAGCTTTCAGTTCTTGATCTGCTGTTAATGCCCAAGCTGCACACTTATCATTCAGATACTGCTGAAAACCTTGCTGAGACTTGGCATTAAAGCGCTCTCGCTTCGACTCACTAAAGAAATCAAAAAACTGCAGCTCATTCGGCTGATATTTGAGAAAATCCTGTTCAAAGGTCGCTTCCATGCCCATGAGATACGTCCGAAACGAATCCGCGATCGCTCGTGCTTTTTTATCTTCTAACTGGCGAATCTCATCTCGAAAGCGATCGCGAATCTCTGAAAGCTTCTGAAACTCCGGTTCTACCGAATCAATGCGTTGCTTCAATTCTTGAAGATCTTGGTCTAATAACGGAATCCGCAAGTCGATCGATTCTTGCACTCGATGCTGAGCTTGCCGCGCCAAAGTTCTTGCTTTTCTCATCTCAGAAACAGCCCGTTCCTGCGTCAAGAACGTATTCAACGCTGCGAGAAATTCAGGGAATCCAGTGCCATCTAGATTGGCATCCGGATTTTTGATGCGTCGTCTCAATGCTTGAATTGCAGAGATTTCAAACAGCCGCTCATCATAGAGATCGTAACCATCAATGTTGCAATACTCGGCTAAGTTCGATCGAAAAACTCGTCTCAATTTCGATTCAGCCTGCGCCAACTCTTCAGCATCATCTGGATCAATCAAACTCTCTTTCACCTGATCCCAAGCATTGATCAAGAAGAAGACAGACAATCCGCGATCTTTAATGTAATTCTCCAGATATCGACGTTCTCCAAGGGTGCAAGGCTGCGTCGATCTCATCACAAACAAAATTGCATGACAGTTGTGAATGTAGCCGAGTGAGAGTTCATTCCGGGCTTCAGTATCATTCAATCCGGGACTATCAACAATTTCAACGCCTTTCTCAAGTAACGCTAAAGGATACTCAACGACTGCGTGACTAATATCTGGAAAAGCTTGCTGATTGTTTTGTTCTAATGTTTTTGCTTCTTCGGGAGCGATCGTATATTGCTCCTTAAACGTTCTGAAATCGGTTTGCAACGGCGACTTACCATCATTAAAATGAATCGTCACGCGCTTTTCAGTCCCGTATTTCAGCACGGTTAGCAAAGCTGTGCAAGGATTCACATCACTAGGCAATAAGTTCTCACCCAGTAACGCATTGAGAAACGTACTTTTCCCACGTTTCATATCCCCAAGGACTAACAGGCGAAATACACCTGCTTTCAGAATCTCCCCTGCATTTGTCAAATCTTCGATCTCGCGTTCTAGCCCTAACTGACCAGACGCGCCTGCACTTTCAGTCTCAACCTGCTGCAATGTCGCCGCGATCGCGCTGATCTCATCTGCCATCGCAGCTCGATTCTGCGCCACTCGATCGAGATCGTCGAGAAAATTCGTTGTTTCAATTCGCATTAGAACTTTTGCCCTTCGATAAAAACTTTGTAGAGCGCAAACGCGATCGCAACCACAATGAAGATAGTCGCCAAAGCACTTGCAATCCGAATCGCTGCAATCACGCCGATGACGATGCCAACAAAACTGGCAATCTTAATCGCATTGCGTTTCCAGCGCTGAAATCGCGTTTCTGGGGGCTGATGTTTAACGGTTTTATGGAATGGGGGCTGATTCACTTCTGCTTCAAGCTCACGCAGTCGCATCGCTAGTTCGCGTTCTTCAAGCTCTTTTTCACGCCGACGCAACTCTTCTTCTCTCGAATTGGCAGAACTCATGATCAGGATCGATTAACGTATGCCTCTTTAGCATTCCCACGATCGCTGATCTCTAAATCGACCTAAATTCTTACATTGATCGCCGAATCTCCGATCGCAATTTCTCTAATTCCGGATCAACAGGCTGGCTCTGCGGCAATGCCCCCTGATTGATCTGACCTTTCATTGCGGCGAGTTCAGCATCGATTTCGTCACCTTGACCTAATGCCTCAAACCGCTTCTCCAAGCTATCTCCACTTAATTCTGCCATTGCTTCCGATCGCGCTTCGAGCTGTAAGACTTTATCTTCCATCCGCTCAAATGCATTCATGGCGCTACCCGTGCCGACTCGATTCAGCATTTCATTTAATTGCTCAGACGCTTTTGCCGATCGCGCGCGCGCAATGTACATATCTTTCTTCGTCTTCGCTTCTGAAATCTTGCTCTCAAGCTTCATCATGTTCTGCTTCAGCTGAGTGACGATCGCGCCTTGCTGGCTTAACTGCGCTTCCATTGCACTGGCAGTTTCTACGTAACTTTTTCGTCGTGCTAATGCTTCTCGTGCCAAATTCTCATCGCCTTTTTGCAGCGCTAACTGGGCGCGACGATACCATTCCTCTGAATTCGTTCGGGCTTGAGACGCTTGGCGTTCAGTGCGTTTTTGAGTCGCGATCGCTTGTGCGACAGCTTGGCGAAGCTGAATCAGGTCATTCTGCATGTCCAAAACGGTTTGCTCCAGAATTTTCTCTGGATCTTCCATTTTGCCAACCAGGTCATTTAAATTTGCACGAATCACGCGCCAAATTCGGTCAAACAATCCCATAGCAGCATCTCCGCAGAATGATGAAGGGGTAAACCCCTCTTTTCACTTCACTCAATCCTACCGCACGTTACCGAGCCGTGGCTCTTCTTAGGGTTTGACTTCTGCTGCAAGACCAAGATTTTTCAGTTCTTGAGCTTTACGTTGTGCTTCAGCCTGGTCGCCGAATGCTGCAAGCTGAATCTTGCCATCAGGACGGACAAACGCATCCGGGACAACTTGACGAGCTGCGGCTAAAGATTGATCACCTGTGAATGGAGCCTCAACTTTATATTGATAGGCGTTATTTTCAGGAGCAGTCGTTGCGGGCGATTTGCTGACGCTGACAGATGGCAATAGCACTGAGGAGCCTGCTGAGACTGCAGATTGAGCAGCAGTGGGTGATGGTGATGTGCTTGGCGTTGGGGCAACTAAGGCAGCTGGTGCGCCGGGAGTTGGAGTTGGAGTCGGAGAAGCAGCGACTGTGGGAATTGGTGTCGGTTTAGTTCGCAAGGTAGATAGACTGTCGAGTCCTAATTCCGAGAATTCATCGCGATCGAGTCTGGGTGAATTCTCGGTTAATCCGGTTGGAGACTCGCTCGAATTCGATTCACTGGTCGTTTCAGCAACTTCCTGAGTGCTCAGATTTTGCCAGAGTCCACTGACGATCGCAGGATTCATGATCACATAACCTAACATCGCGCTTGATACTAACAGCGTCAGCATTGAGCCAATGCCGAAAGGCGTTGATAAGCTCTGTAGAAAGCCTCTTTCAACTTCGACTTTCGCTTCTTCTCGCTTCAAGCTTTTGAGCAAATGCTCAGAGGACTCTAAATAGTCGTCGGGTGGCGTTGATGCTTCTGCGGCTATGTCATAGAGCGATTCGCCTGCGGTTTCTGCGGCATAGGGAATCATTGCACTGTCGGCACTCTCGCTTGCATCACCTTCTTCAGTTGCAAGCTCATGCATCGCTGCAACTCCTAAATCAAATGAGATTGCTTTCGGTGGCTCGGTCAGCGTTGGTGTTTCTGTTGGGGGAGTACTGCCGAATGACATTAAATCCAGTGGTTTTTTCGCGGGCTGCTTTGGACGGAGCACGATCGGGGCAACACTTAAACCAGCCCGTTGTCGCCGATAGCGGGTCAATTCATCTTCGAGACGTAGATCCAAACAGCCTAAAGCCTCTTGTAACTTCGCACTCGGAGCACTCTTTGAGGTTGCTCGATCAGGACGCATAAGGGATAGACTCCTCGATTGAAAGCCGTGAAATATCGTGAACACCAGGAACTGAAAATCTGAGATTTCAGTGTAGTTCAGAGTTTTCAATTCGACGCAAAAATCTTGCTTTGCAAGTCACAATAGATCTAAAGCCTGCGGTCAGTAGTATGTCGTTTCAAGAACTTCAATCGATTTTAGGTGCGATCGAGCCACACTATCATTCGCCAGAACGCCAGCAGCTTCGGCGAATTCTCGAACACTGGACAGATTTGATTGGTGCAGATCTCGCAGCCCAAGCTCAACCCATTGCGATTCAGCGCAACATCCTAGAAGTCGCGACTTCCAGCCCCGTCTGGACACAAACTCTAGTTTTCAAACGACCTAGCATCTTGAAGCAAATTCGCGATCGCTTCGCCATTGATTTGAGCGATATTCGTTTCTCGACGGTGCAATGGAGAACTCCCCAAAGTCAACCTGTCATCGAAGGCGACCTCTGGCAAAATCATCCCAGTCAACTGCCCGCAGCGTCTCAAGTCACAACTCAGTTGCCGCTCTTTAATGACAGCCGTACCGCATTTGAACGTTGGTCGGCTTTGATTCAGCGTCGATCGCAACACTTACCTCTTTGCCCGAACTGCAAGAGTCCAACTCCGCCCGGTGAACTTGAGCGTTGGACGGTCTGTAGCCTCTGCGCCGCGAGGAATGCCTAGCCTCATACTTTTTTTATTTTGTATACCGTCCAAATACTGAAGTGAAATTCCTCCTCTTTTTAGAAGTTTAAATTGACCTCGAGGGTGACACTTAGATCATCTGTTTTTTGAGAAATTAAAATAGATTTGAATCAAAAAATTGTCTTTAGATTCTCATAATTCTTGAGACATCTAAATCTGTATAAAAGGGTTTTTTCTGCATTCTCTATGATCCCCAAAGCGTTTTTCGTGAAACAAAATGGGTTTCTTTGAGATTTAAGAATTTTTTTCTGATAACTGCCGAGCGATCCCCAAAATATAAAGACAATATGAAAGGCGTTTCTCAAAACTAATCTCTGAAACTAAGTTGTATCAACGATTTTAGAGATTTTTCTAGATTAACTGCACTCTGAATTTAATTCACAATAAGAACCAGAAAGTGCGTCTTCTTAGCGATCGCATACTCGATCGCGGCTAGTCTCACCAAATTAAATTAATTGAGATTAGTTAACTTATTTCACTTAATGTTGCTTACTCGTTTCCATCAAGAATAAAACTGAAGATTTTGTTAAGAAATCTAAGGCGTTCTTTCACAATAGTAATCACTCGTCCGAAACAATGAAAAGTAACGATGCCTTCACCTCAACTTGTCGCCACTGCCGATTTTACTCACCCGAAGGACGGCGTGGCGGGCACTGTGACCAGCTTAATGTTGCAGTGCGAAGCGGATGGAAAGCCTGTCCGCTGGCGACTCCAATCTTTGAACCCGAATGGGAATTTTCAGGGATTCCTCTATGGCATCGCGAGTCCTCATTTGCCCTTTCTACCCATCCTGAAGGCATCACATTCACTCATACGGTAGAACCGACGACTTCTGAGGCTGAAGTGAAGATTTAGAAAGCCCTATCACAACGAATCGCATCCTAGACGGAGGGTGCGATTTTTTCACGTAAAAACCGCCGAAATGGTTTTCATCTCGGCGGTTTGCTTAAACTAGAGTCGTCCTAAACCATTCTAGCCAGTCCTAAATCGGTTGCAAAATTGGGGAATAGGGAGCAATTTCTCCATACCCTCAAGTTGCAGGATTTTACAAATCAAACAGGAGCGCTATAGAGCGTCATTCAGGGATTTTGAGCCGGAGCCGCTTGTGCAGTTTGTGCCGGTGGCTCAACATCACCCAGAACCACCATCCGTGAATCCGGCGGCATCACATTGGCTTGCTCTTGGGCAACTTTAGAAGCTTGATGAGGATCAAAATTACGATTAAAGGCAGCTTTTAGGCGACTGACTCGCGTATCTGCTGTTTTTACTTCGGTCTGTATTTCTTTCAGTTTTGCCTGTTGGGTGACCCCATAAGGAATAAGCTGCGTTAGGGCTGCGATCGCAGCAGTAGAAATTAAAGCATTAACACTAAGTTTAATCAGAGCTTCGGCAGCGAGCACCCGAGAACGTACTTGACGGCGGAGCGGTTGCTGAGCGCGTGAGCGGCGAGGTTTTCGGGATTCAGGCGGCTGTGGTAGAGGAAGTGCGTTCATGGATTCATATGACGGGACAGCATCGGAAACGACTCAAGCACGGATCAGAGTTCACTCAAAACGGTGTGACGTGTGAGCAATGTTGAAGCCTGATAGATGTTCTTCGCGTCATGAATTACGAAGAAGATCGAACCCTCAGTAGGTCAAAGAATTGATTTACTGGCGGTAGAGCTAACCCAAGATTACAAATCTGGAACCCAAAATCAAGGCGTACGAGTGAACTAAGCGTGGGTAACAACCCGGAAAATGGGGCAAAACTGCCAACCATTTTCGTGCACTTTATTGAGCAGTTTTCTAATCCAACCTGTCTGGGGGAATCCCTTTCAGGCTGGAAACTTGCCTAAATAGTCTACTCGCTGAATTAAGAAATGAAGCACTGAATTTACAGCTTTCTTTTCTCATATTTGCGAATTGGCATCGGGGCAAGTTTCCAGCGATGGGGTTAGACCTTACTTATAAAGCTCGGTTGATAACCGGAACGCCAAAACTCCCGGAATGAGAGCAATGACGAGTGCGACCAGAACTTGAGTATCGGATAAAGGCATGTTTGAAACTCCTTATCTCAGGGTTATAGTTCCTCAATGTGAACGAAAACGCACATTTCGGAAAGTGTTTGTAACAAGATGCAACAGAGAAAGCGCGTAGATTTGTACTCTTTGCGGCAATTTCGGAATCGTTAATCTCGCAGCTGGGGGATGAATTCGGCGGTTGTCCTGTGGAATTGCGGAAACACTAGCGCGATCGCGCCTGGGCTGCATTCAAGACATTCAAAACTTCTGCCTTGGTCATGCCTGGCTTCAGTTCGGGCATGTACAGCATTCGGATCAGGGCTTTATCGATTTCTGAGAAGCGAGTGATATCTGTCCAAGGCTGATAGAACATGCTGTTGGCATAGCGGTAAGAATCGCGCATTAACCCAAGCGATTGAGTTAATTCTTCTCGGATGAGATGCGATCGCTCTTGCTGGGTGACACCTGTCGTGGTGATCAAGATATTGGCGGAATTGATGATGCCGCGGTGATTCCAACGGGTGACGAAGAAGCCGAAATTGACTGGAACATAGGCAGGCTCAAGCTGCCTGAACTGCGTTTCTGGCGCAAAATGCATCCTGATGTTGGGATTGCGATCGACGAATTGCAGCCGAATTGCGCCATTTGCTAGGGTATTTAGCTCGCTGATTACGGTTTCTAGAGTTCTAAGATCGGCTTGGGTCGGTTTCCCTAGTACTTGAATGCGGATATTGCCGCTCCATTTGCGAATTTTGGGAATCGATTCTTGGTTGTATTCTGACCCGATGGCGACTTCCATAAAGTAATCAATCTGCTCTCGATTGAATCCAGAAGTGGGACGAATCGTTTTTGCTTGAGAAATCTGCATCGGATTCGCAGTATTTGATGAGATCGAACCTCCGCCCATTGTAGAGTCGTCTTTTTGGAAAGAAGAGAGCGATCGCCCAATGCCTACTGCCAAAATGCCCAATGTCAAAGCGCCAGTCAAGATCAAGCTGTGACTGACCAGTTGCACCTTCGATTTCATCAAATTCTCCTTGCTTCGGCAGACTCTTATGTGCTTCTATGTGCTCCTTAGAGTTCCCTGCCTCTTTATCGATCTCATCTGTTCTAAGCTTCTAAGGATTAGGACGCAATCGGGACAGTCTGCTGAATCGGAATTTGAATGATAAATTCTGTGCCTTCTCCCAAAGTTGAGACGTAATCTAGCTTGCCACCGTGTTTCTGATTAATGATTTGATAGCTAATCGACATTCCCATGCCAGTGCCTCGACCCACAGGTTTCGTGGTGAAGAATGGGTCAAAGATCCGCGATCGCGCATGTTCAGGAATGCCACACCCATTGTCAGAAATGGTAATTTCAACCCATCCAGAATGGAGAACAGAAGTCCGAATTTTGATCTGAGGATTCGGTATAATTTTGTCTTCGAGTGCGTCGATTGCATTCGCAATCACGTTCATAAAGACCTGATTCAGTTGCCCGGCGTAACACTCAATCAAAGGCAGATCATCATAGTCTTTAATAATTTGAATGGGTTCGCACTTGTGCTTCTCTAATCGATGCTGCAAAATCAGCAAAGTACTCTCAATCCCAGCGTGAATATTGACTTTCTTGAATTCAGCTTCATCCATGCGAGAGAAGGTTTTTAACGATAGGACAATCTGTCGAATTCGCTCTGTTCCAACTCGCATAGAGGACATGATTTTGTTGAGATCCTGCTGAACAAAATCCAAGTCAATGTCTCGGCTATTCTCAAATCCAGACGTGATTTCAGGGCATTTCTCCCGGCATATCTCTACAAGTTCAACGAGATCTTTGACATAACCTTCTGCATACTTTACATTGCCATGAATGAAGTTGATAGGATTATTAATCTCGTGTGCAATCCCCGCAACAAGTTGTCCTAAACTGGACATCTTTTCGCTTTGAACCAGTTGTAATTGAGTTTGCTGTAATTCTTGAATCGTTGCTTCTAAATCGAGTGCTTGTTGTCGCAAATGTGCTTCAGATTCTCTCAGATCCATTTCGATGATGCTCCGCTCTGTGATCTCAGTTTCTAATTTCTGATTGGTGACAGTCACTTCTCTGCTGCGATCGAGCAAAGCAGCATAAGAGTCTTGCAGCCGATCTGCCATATGGTCGAATTCGTTGGCTAGATGCTCAATTTCATCGCCTGTTCTAAAATTCAATCGATAGTTGAGATTGCCTTTTGCGAGTTCGGATGCACCAAATTGCAGTTGTTTGATCGAACGAATGACAGGCATCAAAATCAGCCAATATTGTGCTCCTAATACGAGAAGAATCAGTGCTAGGGCTGCATAAGTGACAACTTGATCGATTCGTTTTAATCGACCTAATTCTTTGCGACGTTCCGTATCTTCTTGCAGAAATTTTTTGAGAATCTTATCTAAGTCAGCGCTAATTGCGTTCTCAGACTCGCGAATTGTTCTGAAATCTGTCCGAACACGTTCTATCTTTGCATCAGGCTCTTGCAGTGTTTTAGCACTGAGATTCTTTAATAATTTGAATTGAGTTCTGATTTGATCAACTTCAGGGCTTGAGCCGAAAGCCCTCTCAAATTCGCCGATCTCTTTGAAAAATTTCTGCTGTTCTCGCTTTAAATCTGAGTCTTGGCTATCAAGTAAAACGACATCTTTGAGTTGACTGATTTGCCCTTTGAGATTTGCGCGCATTTGATGAACTTCTTCTAATCCATCGCTCAATTTCTGCCGCTTCTCAAAGATATCTTCTTGTGCTTGGCGCACCCAATATTGTCCACCGACCAACACCACAGCCATCACGGTTGTAATTACGATCGAGGAGCTTGAGAACTTACGAGAAATCTTCATGACTCTAGGCTCCCATCATTTCAGAGCGAGCTAGAGGTTTAGCATCGAAAAAATGCTGAGTGTAAGAGTGCTTCATGGGGGCAACGAAACAAAATATTCTGAAAGAGTTCCCTGTCGAAAAGCAACTCAAACACTCAGGAAATTTTTGATGGATAACGATCTAGAACCCTAACAACGCTTTAGATCCGCGGTAATAGGTTGCCCAGCGCTTTGCATCAGGACGAGTTTGCCACTGCGATCGCGTCACCCAAACCGACACCACAGGTGATGCCATACCGCCGTTGCGCCCGACGACGACTACCGAAACCTCATTAGCAAGCAAATCTTGATCGAATCCTCTTTGAATCGCTGCTCGCGCCACATTTTCTGCGCGCCGCACGATCGCTTCATAGGGTTCATTGGAGGCACGATCAAGCGTGACATCAATCCGTGCGGTATAAGCCTGTGCGGGAGTTGGAGCTAGCACCATATCAATTCCCCAAGCTGTGACACCGCACCCAAACGTGAAAAAGCCTACAAGCAAAGAATTACGAAGTTTCATAGGACAAAGAGTGACAAAACGAACAAAGCAATCGAAATCAAGAGAGTTGGGATTCATGTTAGTTCTTTGTTGCAGAAAAGCAATTTTTTTCTATGATGTGGTAGCGCAAGCGGTTCATATATAGTCTTCAATTACAGATGAGGTGTTGGAATGAGCAATTTTTGGGCGATCGCCGTTGGGATAAATCACTACCAGTTCCTTCAACCTCTTCATTTTGCCCAGTCGGATGCTCAATTTCTCTGTGAAAGCTTAGTTGGTGATGCAGGGTTTTCACCGGAACAATGTCTGTTGATTACGGATACATCTCCAGATTTTGCTGACCACTCCACTCATCCCACGCATGAGAATTTGCAGTACTGGACAACGAGTCTAAAAGATAAGCTTCAGCCAGAAGATTCGCTTTGGTGCTTTTTCAGCGGATACGGAATTTGTGTCGATGGAGAAGATTATTTATTACCCATTGATGGCGATGTTTCCCGAATTAAAGAAACAGGGTTCTCAGTGCGATCGCTGTTTCAAACTTTGAAAACTTTGCCCACTCAAAAAATTCTCGTTTTACTCGATATCAATCGAGCCGCTTCCGGTTCTCATGAGAAAGTTGGGACTCAAACGGTTGCATTGGCACGCGAGGCAGGGATTCCGACGTTCTTATCCTGTCGTCCTGAACAGTTTTCTCACGAAGCGCCTGCGTTAAATCATGGTCTGTTTACTCAGACATTGCTCGAAGGATTGCGATCGCATCAATGCTCAACCTTAGCGACGTTAGAAGACTTTTTGAAACTGAGATTGCCTGAGCTTTGTGATCACAACGATCGCCCGCGCCAAGATCCAATTCTGGTTGTGTCTGATCCAGAGCAGCTTTATCAAGTGATCATGCCAGTCAACTGGTCTGAAACCGAATCTTGGGTTCCTGCAACGACTAATCCATTTTCTGTAGAAGGTGATTTATATCTCAATGCCTTAGAAAGTGAGGCGAGTTCCAACTATGGCTTCCAGCCGACTGTGATGGGAGCGACTGCAACTGAAATTCCCGACAGTTTTGCGCTGAACCCTAGTGAATACGAATACGAGCCGATCCAAGCAGATTTGACTCTGCCTGAATCAGAACAGACTGAAGAACTTTCACCTGCGGCTTCTCCAGTGCCTGAAGAGTCGGATGCCCCCGATCAAATGTTTTGGGAACGGTTGTTGTTTGGAGGGAGTGCGCTCTTATTAGTGTTGCTGCTTGGCGTGCTGTTCCGCAACTGGTCGGCGTTTATGGGCGGGCAGCAAACGGCGAATACTCAACCTTCTCCTGCGCCTCAAGCTGTGGCATCACCGAGTCCTGATTCTGGAAAGATCTTGAATGAAGCCCGATCGTTAATCAAACCCACGCTAGCATCAGATGCAAGTCGCGCGATTGATCGGGCGCGCGCAATCCCACCGAATGATCCCCTCTATGCTGAAGCGCAACAAGACATCGATCGATGGAGTCGCAATATTCTAGAAATTGCGCGCAAACGAGCAGAGCAGAAAGAGTTTCAACAAGCAATTTCAGCCGCTCAACTCGTTCCAAAAGATCGACCTCAAGTTTACGCCGAGGCACAGAAAGCGATCCAGCAGTGGCGCAAAGCTCGTTAGACTAAGAATCAGGAAAATTCGCGAAACGATTACATCGAGGAACCCCAATGATTAGCCCGGATCAGGTTGAGGCAATGATCAAAGCAGGATTGCCGGATGCCCAAGTGCAGGCAAACAGTCCTGATGGGGAGCATTTCGAGGTGACAGTCGTCTCCTCAGCCTTTGCTGGGAAGCGTCGCGTTCAACAGCATCAGCTTGTGTATGGTGCGGTTCAACAGGCACTCTCCACCGAAGCCATTCATGCTCTCTCACTGAATACGTTCACGCCCGAAGAATGGGCAACCAAAAACTAACTCTCTTACCCCTTGAACTTACTTATGACTACCTCAAACCGCATCAAATCGATCGTCGATAGCGACAAAATTGTCGTTTTCATGAAAGGCAGCAAACTCATGCCAATGTGCGGCTTTTCCAATAACGTTGTGCAAATTCTCAATACGCTGGGTGTCCCCTACACGACTGTAGACGTGCTAGAAGACCCTGAAGTCCGTCAAGGCGTGAAAGAGTTCTCGAACTGGCCAACGATTCCCCAAGTGTATGTGAATGGGGAATTTATTGGCGGTTCGGACATCATGATTGAGATGTACCAGAGTGGCGAATTGCAGCAGCTTGTAGAAGTTGCGCTTGCCTCGTAATGAGGTGGGGAGTGGGGAGATGGGGAGTGGGGAAGATTAATTCTTACTCCCTACTCCCCACTCCCTACTCTCACCTTTGCGACTGACCAACCAAATCAAAAAGGGGCGCACACGCACCCCTTTTCCCATTTCTATCGGTAGTCTGGCTCTGGCATCACCATGTCGAAATTCGACGGATCATAGATGTAGCGAGTAATCTCCTCTTCCAGACGATTGATCTGGTACGGCTCTAGCACGCTAGCATGTCGGAGCGCGGACAAGTACCCGTCTAAGTAGAGACGCAGGTCATCGTAACGATAGCCCCGGTTCCAGAGTTCGACGAGAGCGTCGGAGAGGCGTTGATAATAGCGAATCGTCAAAGAATCTTGAAGCATATGCGATGACGCGAAAACAACAGATGCCGTTTGGCATTCCACTCACTGAGCTATGACTTTAGCTTAACATTACCCTCGCTATTCTCTCAGTTTGTATCGAAATTCTATAGAAAGACATACTCCGATACGGAACGTTGTGTAGGCGGAGTACATATGGGTAGCACCCGTTACAAATCAAAACTAAGAAGCTTTGATACCCTTAACTCAAGCATTTTGAGGTCAAGTTGCCCCCGTGGGAGCCATTAATATACAAATCGTTGAAGGAAATCCGCACCTTCGATCGCTGCTAGGATGGCATCTTCAGCAGGCGGGCTACCAAGTCCACCAATCGGCTGATTTGCACCAAGCGCGTGAGATGTTTCTGGTGCGGCAGCCCAATCTCATGATCCTTGATTCTGAGATGCCCAGTGGCGATGGGTTGGAGTTTTGTCGCTGGTTGAGTCAGCAGCAGACGGCGCTGATTCTGATGCTGTCTGCCCGGACAACTGAATCTGATATTGTCGCAGGGTTGCGATCGGGGGCAGATGATTATCTGACGAAGCCGTTCGGGATGCAGGAGTTTTTGGCGCGAGTGGAGGCGTTGTTGCGACGACAGCGGACGGCGGCTCCTCCGGTCAATCTCGATTTCGGGGATCTGAAAATTGATCTGGTGCATCGGCGGGTGCGATTTAAGGGTGAGTTGATTGAGTTGACCCCACAGGAGTTTAGTTTGCTCTATGTGCTGGCTCAGGCAGGCGGAACCGCTTTGAGTCGGGCAGATCTGCTGCAACGAGCTTGGCCTGATGAGATTGATAATCCTCGAACTGTGGATACTCACGTCCTGTCTTTGCGTAAGAAGGTGGAGATTGATCCGAGGCAACCGAATTTGATTCAGACGGTGCGGAATGTGGGGTATCGGTTGAATTTGGAGATTTTGAACGCGCCTCCGGTGCATCAGAATAATGGGCAATTGCCTCGTAAACCAGCAACGGCTTCAATGTCGAGAATGGCAGCGGTTCAACGTCCTCGGATTTAGGGAAAAATTTCGACGAATTCCTGATTTGTTGGATAACCGATGTGATGCAATGCGATCGCATATGTTCCAAAATCTGTGGGGTCGATACACTTAGGAGAATCTATGACGGTTCTGGGTCATGATGCTGCGTTTTTTATTGCTTGCGACGTTGGGGTTTGCGACGGTTAGTGTTTGCAGCCATCCGCCAAATTTGACGATCGAACAACGTGCGATCGCCAGTGATCTCTTCGAGATCGATCATCAATTTGACAGTGCAACCGATTTTGCTGAGGGAACCGCGCTGGTGCAATTGGGGCGGGAATTCCGCTATATCGATCGTTTGGGACGAGTCAGTATTACGCCGAAACAAGAGTTTGAAGCGTATTCGCCCTTTTCGGAAGGCTTGGCGGTGGTAAAATTGGGGGATCAGTATGGGTTTCTGAATCGTCAGGGAGAAGTAGCAATTCCGCCGAAATTTGAACGGGTGACGCGATTTCGAGAAGGATTTGCAGTCGTGCAGATGGGACGGCTTTACGGATTTATCAAATCGACTGGAGAAGTTGCGATCGCGCCTCAATATCAATTGACCTCGGGCTTTTCTGGCGGATTGGCAGCCGTGAAGAGTGGCGAGAAATATGGCTATATCGATTCATCGGGTCGAACTGCGATCTCACCAAGATTCGATGACGCTTGGCAGTTTTCTCATGGGCTTGCTGCTGCCAAAATCGGTCAGAAATGGGGCTATATCAATCAAACTGGGCAATTTGTTGTGCAACCTCAGTTTGATGGCGCGTTTAATTTTTCGGATTCGATGGGTCGGGTACGACTCGGAAATCAATGGGGATTTGTCGATACGAGTGGGAAAATTGCGATCGCGCCTCAATATCAATTTGCGTCTGATTTCTCAAATGGGTTAGCACTCGTTGAGCAGAATGATCGCTGGGGATATATTCAGAAATCTGGCAAGTTTGCGATCGCACCTCAATATCAATTTGCTGGAAGTTTTTCAGATGGATTAGCGCCCGTGAAAATTAAAGAAAAGTGGGGCTATATCGACACAACGGGCAAAATTGCGATCGCGCCTCAATTTGATGAAGCAGGAGATTTTAAAGAAGGCTTAGCGCGAGTGCAATTAAATGAAAAATGGGGATACATTCGTAAGCCTTGAGGGAGAGACGGGATCTATCATCAGATCAATAGGTCTAGCTTAAAACACAAGTACAGTGAGCATAAATGCGAACTGGGGATGAACTTGTGAATGTCTATATTCTCGATCTCTTAGTGATTGGAGTTTTGTTGTTAATCGTAACTTTGGGATCAGGTTGGATTGCGCGGTTGCCTCTGTCTTATGCGCTGATTTATTTAATCGTTGGCATTGTGCTGAGTCCGTATGGATTTAATCTGATTCAGGTTCGCCCAGAGGCAGAATTTTTAGAGCGAGTTGCAGAACTGGTTGTTTTAATTTCGCTGTTTAGTTGCGGGTTGAAAATGAATCGACCCATGCGTTTCTTTGCATGGCGATCGACGACTCGGCTGATTGGTTTATTGATGCCGATTACCATTTTTTCAGTTGCCGCGATCGCGCACTTTATTCTGAAATTAGATTGGGGATTATCGATTCTTTTAGGGGCAATTTTAGCGCCGACTGATCCCGTTTTAGCGTCTGAAGTTCAGCTTTATGACTCTCGCGATCGTGATGAATTGCGGTTTGGGATTACTTCAGAAGGTGGGTTAAATGATGCATTAGCTTTTCCATTTGTTTATTTTGGGATTCATTGGATAGAAAAAGGCAATTGGCAAAACTGGTTTCGGGAATGGGTTTTAGTCGATGTGATTTGGGCGATTGCAGCAGGATTAGCCGTCGGCTTTGTGATTGCGAAGGGAATCAAACTCGTTGATAAACGCTTAGAACCGTTTCGGACTCCAGATGATTTGATGGAAGATTTCGTTGCACTCAGCACAATCTTTATTGCTTATGCTGTAACCGAAGTGGTAAATGGGTATGGATTTCTTGCCGTCTTTGTCGCTGGAATGGCAATGCGGAGAAGACGGAATTCTGAATATACAAGAAATCAACTTCACTTTATTGAGCGCTTAGAGAAGTTAGCAGAAATTGGCACGATTTTATTGCTGGGATCGATGCTGCGATTTCAGCCGATGTTTGCCTTTGCAGGAGATGCATTTGTGATTGCATTGAGCTTGATTTTCGTGATTCGACCGATTGGGGCTTGGATCAGTACGATCGGTTTAAATGTCAATCCGGCAACGCGCTGGCTCTACGGTTGGTTCGGCATTCGCGGAGTGGGATCGATTTACTATCTCGCTTATGCATTTGGCAATGGCTTGAAAGGGGAAGATGGCGAGCAAATTGCTTGGATTACCTTTTGGACGATCGTCATTTCTGTTTTATTACATGGGATCACGTCAACGCCTTTAATGCAATGGTATGAACGTAATATTGAACACAATCGAGAAATCGAGCCGAAAGCAGCCCAGCATGAGGAACAGGGCACATAACGCAATTCAACTTAATCGATCGCGCAACTCCTCAAATGGCTACAGCAAGAGACCTACTTGCGCTAAGATACGTGAGCCAATTTCATTAATGCCTGCCATGCAAGCCCGTCGCATTGCCCGTGAACTCGCACTTTTAAGCTTGAGTCAGATCTCTTCTGATCCAAAGAAAATTAACAGTCAGAGAATTCAAGAACTTGTTGTCGAATCCGTTCGTACCCTTGCAGAAGAAGCGCGCGACAACTTAGAAACGGCGGCAGCAGAATTACAACGAGGCGATAGCCAATTGCTCAATAGCCAAACTCGGGCTGGCAATATCGATAGCGCTCGGGCAATGGTGCAAGAAGCGATCACCCTGGCTCAAACGGCAATTAACCGACTCGGAGGTGCGATCGAACTGCCTGAATTTATTCAACTGGCAAATCAGACTGAGGTTCGAGCCTACACGATGGAAATTATTACCCGCTTCCACGCTGAGCGAGAAACAGTCGATAAGTTGCTGAATGACATTTTAGTGGATTGGAATTTGGATCGCTTAGCCACACTCGATCGAGACTTATTACGGATCGCCACCACTGAAATGATGTTTTTGGGAGTGCCAAATCGAGTGGCAATTAATGAAGCCGTCGAACTTGCCAAACGTTACAGCAACGAGGATGGACATAAGTTTATTAATGGAATTCTGCGGAAAGTAACTGACGCGATTCATGGCAGTGAGACACACGTGAGTGGCTGATTTCCGCTAAATTTAGATCTAGCAATCTGGGAATTTGGACATGGCTTTTAATTGGTTCAATCGATTCAGCAAAAAAGAAGAAGAACAGCAGCAGCCCGAATCTGCTCCCGTTGAACCAACTCCAACTGCGGAGCCTTCTGAATCAGAAGCCCAAAGTGACACTTCAGAAGAAGATGCCCGGATTGCCAATGCAAGAGCGATCGTCGAAAATTTCCGCCGCAAGCAACAAGAAAAAGCCCAAGCTGAGGCGGCGACGGCTGAAAAATCTGAGCCTGTCGAAGTTTCTGACTCGATCGAGCAAGCTGAAACCGAAGTTATCGAACAACTTGGCGAAACTTCAGTTGAATCCGTTGAAACCGAAGTTATCGAACAACTTGCTGAAGACACGATCGCATCAGCCGAATCGGAAACAATTGAGCAATTCGATGAAGCACCCGTTGCAGAAGCCGTTCAACCGGAAGTAGAACCTGTTTCAGAAGAGACAGAAGTTGAAGCTGTTCAACCGGAAGTAGATGTCGTAGAAGAGACGGAAGTTGAAGCCGTTCAACCGGAAGCAGAACCCCAACCCGCAGCAGTCCCATTCTGGGCACAAGCTGCCGAAGCCGATCGACAAGCTCGGTTAGAACGACTAAGAGCCAATGCGATCGAGGAAGTTGAACCCGAACCGCAGCCTGTTGCGACTCAAACCGCACCCGAAATTCCGCCTGAGTTTGTAATCGATGAAGGCTTCCTCTGGTCGGCAGAAGTGCTTTCTGCGATGGGACGGCGCGCAGAAGATGTCTCGATCGAAGAAATTACCTGGCTGAAGCGGCTCCGGCAAGGGTTGGATAAGACGCGGCGGAGTTTGGTTAATCAACTCAAAGCGATCGTCGGTCAAGGCCCCCTGAATGAAGATGCAGTTTTTGAAATTGAATCGCTGCTTCTGCAAGCCGATGCAGGCGTTGAGGCTACTGACAAAATTATTTCAGCCCTGCAAGCGAAATTGAGGCAGGATGCATTGCCGCCCGATCAAGCGATCGCGTATCTCAAACAAATTCTTAGAGACTTGTTAGATCAACCCTTGCAGGGATCGCACTCTGCTTTCTTTGCCCCCGAGAAAGATACGTTCAATATCTGGTTAATGACTGGGGTCAATGGCGCAGGGAAGACGACCACGATCGGAAAACTCGCTCACATTGCCAGCAAATCGGGCTACAAGTGCTTAATTGGAGCAGCGGATACGTTCCGAGCGGCAGCAGTCGAACAGGTAAAAGTCTGGGGACAGAGAAGTAATGTAGAAGTGATCTCGAATCCTGGACAAAATACTGATCCGGCAGCGGTTGTGTTTGATGCCATCAGTGCAGCGCAGGCGCGTGGAACCGAACTGCTATTGATTGATACAGCCGGACGACTTCAGAATAAGAAGAATCTGATGGATGAATTGAGCAAGGTACGTCGAATTATTGACAAGAAGGCAGCAGGCGCGAAAGTGGAATCACTACTCGTCTTGGATGCGACCCTGGGACAGAATGGGCTGAGACAAGCAGAAGTTTTCGCGCAGGCAGCCCAGTTAAGTGGAGTCGTGTTGACGAAACTGGATGGAACAGCGAAGGGCGGGATTGCCTTAGCTGTGGTGGAACAATTGGGATTGCCCATTCGATTTATTGGGGCTGGAGAAGGGATTGAGGATTTACGACCTTTTTCAAGCTATGAATTTGTTGAGGCGTTGATTAGCGGATGATTTTTGCGTGGGGAGATCGGGAGAACCGAGATTCAGATTGCTCCCTATCTCCCTATCCAATTTTCTTGGATGCGGCTCAATCCGCTTTAAATTGCTAACTTTGCTGAATTTCTGGAAGTTATCGACTGTAAACATGTCGTAAAACAGGGAACTGTGTATAATCAGTGCCAACAACCCCGATCGCGGTTTTGTTCGATCAGATGAGCTTTTCTCCTAATCGCGCAAAACGCAGATCGATTCAAGCGGTCAGCACCTCGCAAAACTCTGTAAAGGGGGGCAGCGAAATGTAGCACTGTCCGCTAAGATTGGTTTTCACAATCAACGATCGTGTTGGTTCCCTTCGTTCACTTTAATCGCCCGAATGACTGCTGTGCCCCTTCCTCGTCCTTCATCTCAACCGCCTGAGCGCAATAACTCAGGGTCTGCTGACGTAACACCAGTGTTTGCCCTTAAGGAACTGGTGGCACGCCTGAATCGGGAGCAGCACAAAATTCAAGACTTACTGAGTTCGCTTGGATTTGCCCTCCGTAGCTTCAGCAATTTGAATCAATTTCTGGAACTTATTCCGCTGATGGCAAGTCGAGTTACTGATGCTGACGGCGGTGCGCTCGTTTTGTTCCGCCCGAATGGACAAGTGAAATTAGAACGGCTCCACTGTCAGGATGCAAGATGGGGTCAAGAGCTACGCAAAGGCTTAGAGACAGCAACTCGCCAGACGACGGCTTCTTTGACCGGATTGCCCCCTGGAGAAGCCTTAGCGCGATCGTCCCAAGTCGTCGCGATGTTAGATCATCAGTTGACGCGACACTTAGGCGGCGAAATTCAGATTTTTGGAACTGGGATTCTGGTGAGAAATCAGGAGCGGGGGCGGCTTTATGTCTTTAGCCGTGAACCGGATTACGCCTGGACAGAGACGAGACAAAAACTTGTGCGACTCGTCGCGGATCAAACGGCAGTTGCGATCGAGAACGATGAACTGACGGTCGAATTGAAGAAGAAAGAAAGACTCGATCGAGAATTAGAGATCGGAGCCGATATCCAATTGCGATTGTTGCCGCGTCAATGTCCTGCGATCGAGGGGATTGAACTCGCCGCGCTTTGTAAAACGGCAAATCGAGTCGGTGGCGATTATTACGACTTTATTCCAGCTAGCTACGGTGAGGCTCGTAAGACCAATCCTGATAACTCTCAGGAAAAGTGGAGCGTCACGATCGGGGATGTGATGGGCAAAGGCGTTCCAGCGGGTCTGATTATGACCATGACGCGCGGAATGCTGAGAGCAGAAGTCTTGAACGGGCATTCTCCCGCTCGAATTTTGCAGCATTTGAATCAGGTCATGTATGCCGATTTGGAGAACTCGAATCGGTTCGTCACGCTGTTTTATTCGGAATATGATCCGAAAACTCGACTGCTGTCTTATAGCAATGCAGCCCACAATCCACCATTACTCTGGCAAGCTGACAGCGATCGCATCGTGCGACTCGACACGATGGGAATGCTAATTGGCTTGGATATTGAAACACAGTTTCAGGATGCTCAGATTCAGTTGAATCCGGGAGATACGATTATTTACTACACGGATGGATTTACGGATGCCGCGAATCAGTATGGTCATCGGTTTGATGAGGAGAATCTGACGAGCGCGTTCCGGTGGGCTTGTCAGCATTTTGATGATCCGCAGCAGATTTTGAAGTATTTGTTTGACTGTGTGCAGCAGTTTATCGGGATGGGGAATCAAAATACCGATGATATGACGCTCGTTGTGATGCGGGTCAAGCCAAATTGATTGATCAGTCGCAGCTTTGCTGTACTCAATGCGAATGAAATGCGTCAAGTTTGAGCAATTTCAAGAACTTTGACGCATCCGTTCGATTTCGCGCAGCACGCGATCGCGGCTTGCATTTAGATGAGTCATAACCATTTGAGTGGCTTGTTCTGGAGAACGAGACGCGATCGCGGTGTAGATATCGCGATGCTCTTTGCGGATTTCGAGCACCTTGGGATTCTTTTGTAGGGTTTGAATTCTCAGCAATGCCATTTGGTCAAACACTTGATCTAGCAGCGAGACGAGCCAAAGATTTTTGGAACTGCGGGCAATGGAGCGATGGAATTGATAGTCTAAATCGAGCAGTTGAGCATGGGTGGAGTTTTCGCGATCGCTTTGTTCAGCAGTCAGCACTAATTGATGCAGGTTGTCTAATTCTTCAGAAGTCGCATTTTCACACGCGCCTGCAACGGAAAGTTGCTCTAAAGCAATCCGGCAGGTATAAAGTTGAACCGCATCCTGCATCGATAGGGTCGCAACTCGCAGCGTGCCAGCGATATCACTAGTGACGAGGTTCTCTTGCTGAAGTTGGCGAATGGCTTCTCGAATCGGAGTGCGACTGACTTGGAGTTGTTTGGCAAGTTGCGTTTCGACGAGCCGGGTTCCAGAGGGTAACTCTCCCGATAAAATGGCAGCGCGCAACGCTTGGTAGGCTTGCGCCTGCAAAGATTGTCTGCGGGCGAGTGGAGCCATCCGATCGAGTTCTCCGGAGACTGAAGATTGAGCTATCTCGTCGTTGCCTGGATACAAACTGCCGTCCTCGCCTTTCTCTAACTGCTATCCCTGAGACTGCTTTCTCTTCGATTTCTAGAAAGTCCGCAATTCTCGTTTTTCCATAGATGAGAATTATTGCAGAAACTTGAACCCTTTGACTAAAAAAATAGCTGTTTTTGCATCCTATTTTTGCGATCTTTGCATGTATACCGAATACATTTTATATTCCTGTTTCTACTTGTTTTTAGTGTCTAGAAATCGCCACTATTTTAGGTTTAAATGCTGATTGAATTTTTTAAGTAAGTAATGGGGTCTTTGTGTTGTGATCGAGTATCCGATATAGATCAGAAAAGATGAGATTAAGACAACCGGGAGCGAGAGCGGAAGAAAGACAAGATGCCGGATATCTCGATCGCGCATTTTCCGAATCCGGTCGATAAAGATCTCCAGTTTTCCTTTGATGCCAGACATTGTAGGCTCAGCATTTGTCGCCGTTGGAATTAGTTTTTTCTGCCAATAATAGTCGTGCCCAATTAATAGAAATCGCCAAAAGAAATGATCTAACCCATTCGGGGGAGAGTGAAGTACTTGCGCTAATGGCTGTTGCCAAATTGTTACACCAGATTGAACTAATTCATGGGCATGAACGGCACAATTTCCGCGATAAAGGGGCAAATCTGTGGGGATAGGATGGCTCAGTAAAAACGAGCGCCGAAATGCCACATTGTTGAGAAAATAGCTTTTTCCAGGCGTTAATTCTGTACGTCCTGAATACTGTGGAAAAATATATCCTAATGCCATTGCAGTACCATAGATTCCCACTCCATTCGTCGTAGTTTCACCTGCAACAACTTGAATCTCTGGCTGTGAGAAGGGATCCAATATTTTTCTCATCCAGTCTGGTGCATAGATGCAATCAGAGTCGTAATAGACGATGATTTCTCCGGTGGCGAGTTCTGCACCGAGCATTTTGGCTTGATAGTATTCGGTTCCGGGTGGGGCAGGACACACTTTGATCCAGGGATATTGCTGACACAACTGAGCCAAAAGCGTTTCGGGGATATCGCCACTGTCGATGAGCAGCACTTCATTCGCGGCTGTTGGAGGCGGATCTTGAGCTTCCAAACTGGCAAGCGATCGCAATAATCCGGCTAAATCAGCCGTCTCAAGATTTTCGGTTTCTAGCACGATCGAGAAATTGAATGCTGCGGACACGTTTTCACCTTCACCCTGTCAATTGTGAAACAATGCGGTAGTCTAGGTTAGCTTTGGAATTCTACCTATGACTTCTCCCTTAATTCAGAAAATCTACACCGATGGCGCATGTTCCGGCAATCCCGGTGCAGGAGGTTGGGGAGTAGTTGTCTACTTCGAGAATGGTACAGTGCAGGAGTTAGGTGGAGGATCGCCAGAGACGACCAATAATCGGATGGAGATGCAAGCTGCGATCGCGGCATTGAAATTTTTTAAGGATTCTGGACAGTCGAAGGTGATTGCTCTGTATACCGATAGTGAGTATGTGAAAAATGGAATTACGAAGTGGCTACCTGGTTGGAAGAAGAAAGGGTGGAAGACTTCGGCGGGCAAGCCTGTACTGAATCAGGATCTCTGGGAACAGTTGGATGAACTCGATTCCCCTAAAGTGGAATGGCGTTATGTGCGGGGGCATTCCGGTGATCCAGGGAATGAACGCTGTGATGTGATTGCGAGAGCGTTTTCTCAAGGTAAGATGCCTCAGTTGAAAATGCCTGATTTTCAGGTTTCCTTGACCCTTACCCCTAATGCTGCTGAGGTTGTGATGTCTGAGACTCCTAGTTCAATCGATGCGATCGAGGTTGTTCCGCGTGAAGTGCGAGTCGAACAGTTACGGAATTTGGTTGATATGTTACATATGGCAGATGAGATTGCCAGTAAGGGCTATTTGATTTCAAGTTCTGAACTGGCGGATTTGATGGATATTAATGCGAATGCTGTGACGAGCCGGGGGGATCATTGGGTGTGGCGAAATTGGGTCGTGTCACGAGTCAGACGCGAGGGAAATCAGATTTTGTGGCAGTTAGAACGAGTGGATTAAGATGAATTTGGTTGTTGAATTTTGGATTGAATTTTATGACGACTCCGAAAGAAGCGATTTCTAGTCTCCTGACTCAACTTCCAGATGATTGTACGTTGGAGGATATCCAGTACCATCTCTATGTTTTAACGAAAGTTCAGCAAGGATTGGAAGCTGCAAAAACTCAAGGGACTGTTTCTCAAGAGCTTGCTGAGCAGCACTTAAATAAATGGCTTATCAAGTAGTTTGGTCACCGAAAGCGATCGCAGATGTAGATGCGATCGCAGAATACATTGCAAGAGATTCTCCGGCATAGGCCAGTTCAGTTGTCGATCAGATTCTCAAGACAACCCGCAGTTTAGAAAAATTTCCGCTATTAGGGCGAACTGTCCCAGAATTCGGGGATGAACTGCTGCGAGAAAAAATTGTCTATAGTTATCGCATTCTTTATCAAGTGGCTGATGATGAAGTGACGATCGTGACAGTGATTCATGGAAAGCGAACGCTATAGCTCAAGTGATTAGCATCAATTTACTGAAGTTTGGTTGATTCAAAAGTTAAAGCGATGATTCTCGACAAGGATCATCGCTTTAGTTTTTTTACAGGGTGGCAAGTAAAGCCCACCTCATTCATGGGTGGGATGTAACGCTTTGCACTTTTAAGTGCTGTTCAGGTATGCGAAGATAGTAGTTATGAAGACGTTGAAATTCAAGCTTTACCAACACAAGCGGAATCGGTATTTGAAGCAAGACATCAACATTGCGGCAAATATCTATAACCACTGTATTGCACTCCATAAACGGTACTACCGGATGTGGAAAAAGCATTTGAATTGCGCGAAACTTCAAAGCCATATTGCCAAGTTGAGAAAACGTAAATCTCACTGGCAACGAATCGGCTCTCAAGCGGTACAGGATATCTGTCAACGCATTGAGAAAGCCTACCAACTGTTCTTTAAGCACCACAAGAAAGGAGTTAAGCCACCGGGCTTTAAGAAAGCCAAGAAGTACAAATCGTTCACCCTGAAACAAGCAGGATACAAGTTCTTAGGCGGAAATCGTATCAAGATTGGAAGCCGTGTATTTCAGTATTGGAACTCCAGAGAAATAGAGGGAGAAGTCAAAACATTAACCATTAAGCGCACTCCATTAGGAGAGTTATTCATGGTTGTGGTGGTTGATAGCGTTGCTGAACCAGAGACCCAATTCGAGACGGGTAATATCGCTGGATTTGATTTCGGTTTGAAGACGTTCCTCACCTGCTCAGAAGGATTCAAGATTGAATCACCGCTCTTTTTCAAGCAAGGCTTAAATGCGATTCGGAAAGCCTGCAAGCAACTATCGCGCAAGCAGAAAGGATCAAAACAGAGAGAGAAAGCCAGAAAGCATTTGGTGCGACAGTATGAAAAGATTGCCAACCAAAGACGAGACTGGTTTTGGCAACTCGCTCATGAGTTGACGAATCAATTCGACGTTCTCTATTTTGAGACGTTGAACCTCAAAGGGATGCAGCGTCTTTGGGGGCGAAAGATTCAGGATCTTGCGTTGCGTGAATTTCTGAGCATTCTGGAATGGGTAGCTCAGAAGAAAGGAAAACTTGTGGAGTATCGTGACCCGTGGTTTCCTAGCTCCAAAATGTGTTCTAAGTGTGGGCACGTTTTAGAATCGCTGGATTTGAAAACTAGAGAGTGGCGCTGTCCCGAATGCAATACGCTGCATGACCGGGATGAAAGCGCCGCTAAAAATATCAAAATGGGCGAGAAACCGTCCATAGGCTTAGGAGATGTCAGACAGGCTCAGCCTGCAATCTCTGCTTGAAGCCTGAATCCCACGTGCTTCTAGCCGTGGGAGTGGTTCAATGGATGTTTGCGCCTTCTGGTAGAGGTCTACCTTTTGGCTCAGGCAATGAAGGTCGCCGCTCATAAGGCAGTGGAATATACTGCACCGAAGGACGACCTCCTTGAGGTTGCGGATACAGTTCCATCAGGTCATAAATCTCTCGACCCAGACCTACACTGATCGGTAAGCCCATTTCTGAAGCTTCCTCTACCGTAATCGGATAATCATGAGTCACTTTCCCAGTGGTCAAGGCATCAATCACAGATTCAATCCGGTCTGGCGCAATCTTCTGCTGGGGCACAGAATCTTTGAGTAAGGTTCTGACAAAGCGCTGAACTTGAGCGATCGCTTTTCTCGACAAGTCCGCCATGATCAAGGTCTGATCATCAATTTCAGAAATCGGCTTCTCTTCGACAACTTTGAGAATGCTAGCAGCCGGGAAATTTCCTAACTGCGGATCGACTGGTCCTAAGACAGCATTCGCATCCATGACGATCTCATCGGCTGCTAATGCCAACATGGTTCCACCACTCATTGCATAGTGAGGCACATGCACTGTGACTTTGGCAGGATGGCGAATCAACGCTCTTGCAATCTGTTCTGTTGCTAAAACTAATCCACCTGGCGTGTGCAAAATCAAATCAATCGGGACATCTGGCGGAGTTAACCGAATTGCTCTGAGAATTTGTTCGGAATCTTCGATCGTAATGTAGCGCGATAACGGAATTCCTAATAAGCTAATCGATTCTTGGCGATGCACCAGCAAGATCACTCGACTGTTATGTTTCTGCTCAATCTGCTTTAGGGTGCGATATCGCTTTGTCTCAATCTGTTTGCGCTGCCAGAGCGGTTGCAAGGAGGAAAAAATAAAGAATATCCAAATCAGATCAAAGAAACTGAAAGTCATAGAAGTTAAGCCTAAGTGCAATGATTTAAGTGCAATACAGCCCTATTCTTTCAGTTCTGCCTTTTGTAAATCTCTGCCTGGAGAGCGAAACTAGACTAATCCTCGGACTAAGCCCACAAAGATTCCCTCGATCGCAACATCTTCCGCACGTTTCTCAATGACTGGATAGCTCGGATTCGCAGGTTGCAGAATGATCTGATCTCCACTCCAAAAGAGATGCTTCAACGTCGTTTGCGTTTCAAACCGAGCTGCAACAATCTCACCGTTTTGAATCGACTTCGGCTCAGATGTCTTTCGCAGAATCACAACATCGCCATCCGCGATCGCGGCTCCAATCATGCTATCTCCCTTCACCCGTAGGGCAAAATACTCTTGCATCTGCGTGCGTCTTTTTCCCACAAAATGCGGCAAGGTGGAAATATCAACAAACTCGTCAATTTCTGAATCTGGAAAGGTTTCGACTAACCCCCCGGCTGCAATCACCCCGAGAATCGGAATCGTCCGCGATCGCGGCTTACAAATCACGAGCGACTTCACCGATCCTTCTTTCCAAGCCACATAGCCTGCCGCTCTCAAATCCGTTAAATGAAATCGAATTGTATCTTTTGACTTGTAGCCCAAAGCGGCTGCCATCTCGCCATAAGACGGCACAGCATGATAGCGATCGATGTAATCTTCAAGCCAATCTAACAGCTTTTGTTTTGGGGGAGATAGCTCAAGCATGACGATTCGGGCAGCAGTTTATTTCAAGTTTAGATTCTTCTAACATTCCCGGTATCCTGCCTGAGTTCCAGGTATAGCCCTAAAATAGAAAACGCACCGCTATGTCTTGTGACTTATGAACGCGCCTGTGGATTTTCTCGATGCTTATGATGTTGTTGTCGTTGGAGCCGGACATGCTGGCTGTGAAGCGGCATTGGCAGCGGCGCGTTTGGGCTGTCGGACATTGCTGCTGACGCTCAATCTGGACAAAATCGCATGGCAACCTTGTAATCCGGCCGTGGGAGGGCCAGCAAAATCTCAGCTTGTTCACGAAGCGGATGCTTTGGGGGGCGAGATTGGGAAAATGGCAGATCGGACTTATTTGCAGAAGCGGATTTTGAATTCGTCGCGTGGGCCAGCAGTGTGGGCATTGCGGGCGCAGACGGATAAGCGTGAATATGCCCAAGTGATGAAGACGATCGTCGAAAATCAAGAAAATTTGACCATTCGCGAAGGCATGGCAACTGATTTGGTGCTGAATGCGAATGATGAAGTGATTGGAGTCGAAACCTACTTTGGCGTAGCTTTTGAGTGCAAGGCAGTTGTCCTGACGACAGGAACGTTTCTGGGTGGGAAAATCTGGGTCGGCAATAAGTCGATGGATGCAGGTCGTGCTGGAGAATTTGCTGCGATCGGCTTAACCGAAACGCTGAATCGATTCGGATTTGAAACCGGACGGCTGAAGACGGGGACTCCGGCACGAGTCGATCGTCGATCGGTGAATTTTGACCTGCTCGAACCGCAACCGAGCGATCCAGATGTGCGTTGGTTTAGCTTCGATCCAGAGGTGTGGGTCGAGCGTGAAACGATGGACTGTCATTTAACGCGCACGACTGCTGAGACACATCGGATTATTCGAGAAAATTTGCATCTCTCGCCGGTGTATGGTGGTTGGGTCGATGCGAAAGGACCGCGGTACTGTCCGAGTATCGAAGACAAGATTGTGCGTTTTGCAGATAAAGAAAGCCATCAGATCTTCATCGAACCTGAAGGGCGAGACATCCCAGAATTGTATATTCAAGGCTTTTCGACCGGATTGCCTGAAAAAATCCAACTACAAATGTTGCGATCGCTGCCGGGTCTAGAGAACTGCGCCATGCTTCGCCCTGCTTATGCCGTTGAATATGACTATCTCCCTGCGACACAATGCTATCCGACACTGATGACTAAAAAAATCAACGGATTGTTCTGTGCGGGGCAGATCAATGGCACAACAGGCTATGAAGAAGCAGCAGCCCAAGGGTTAGTTGCCGGAATTAATGCGGCTCGATTGTGCCAGGGGCAAGAAATGGTGATTTTCCCGCGTGAACAGAGCTACATTGGCACATTGATTGATGATCTGTGTACGAAAGATTTGCGTGAGCCGTATCGGATGTTGACTTCTCGATCGGAGTATCGCTTAATTCTGCGCTCAGACAATGCTGATCAGCGCTTAACGCCTTTAGGACGTGAGATCGGATTGATTGACGATCGACGTTGGGCATTGTTCACGCAAAAGCAAGAAAACATTGCTGCCGAGAAAGAACGACTGCATGAAACTCGCATTAAGGAACTCGATGAAGTTGGTAAAGCGATCGCGCAAGGAACGCAGCAAGCGATCAAAGGATCAATTACCTTAGCTGAACTGCTGCGTCGGTCTGGATTTCACTATGCGGATTTAGAGCAGTACGGCTTAGGCAATCTTGAGCTAAATCGTTTTGAGAAAGAAGGAGCCGAGATTGATATCAAATACTCCGGCTACATTCAGCGCCAACAGCATCAGATCGATCAAGTGAGTAAGCAAGAGAATCGCAAGTTGCCGGAAAACTTGAACTATCACGAGATCGAAACGCTTTCAAAAGAGGCAAGAGAGAAGCTATCGAAAGTGCGTCCTTTAACGATCGGACAAGCGAGCAGAATTGGCGGAGTCAATCCTGCTGATATCAACGCTTTACTGATCTATCTTGAGATTCAAGCTCGACGACTCGCGGAGGCAGTGTAGCGACTGAGGTGAGATTGAGATTGTGCTGCTGTACTTGTTCGGGCAGCATAAAAATAAAAGCGGTCATTGCACTCATAACTAGCATCTCACCTCCGTCCTCTAGTAGTCCAATCATCTTATTGAACTGATCCGGGGTGACGATATGGATAGTATCTGTCACAATTCCGAATACGACCAGCGCCAAGAGACTTTTGATTAAGACTTTCGAGCTTTTTCTAAACACCTGATCTCCCATCCGATACGCAAACCCTATGCCTGCTAGCAAGCATAGCCCGATCACGCCGGATACTAGGATCTCTCCATAATCTGCACTCCGTAGACCAAACAGGGTGGTAAATCCTAGCTGATTCCCGACATATAGCCCTAGATTTTCATGAATGCTGAGTGAATCATCGAGTAATAGATACAAAAATAGAAACATCCAGCTTAGATAGGTTAGTACCCGCTTTCTCAATGCGATAAAGCCGAGTATCAGCACACACCAAAATTCCTTTGTATATTGGAAAAATTCTGGCATTCCGCGATCGCGCTCAACAGAATAGAAATGCACATCAGAAGTCGGACTCCATTGCCGCGAACTATAAATAAAGACCAAAAAGTGTAGCAAGATGAACCCAAGATCGGTCAGGACTAGAAGATAGAACAATTTGTTCGCCCAACTTGGCGTTCTCAATTTTGTCATGCCTATCTTCCTCACAGTTTAATATTTCTGACGCAATACACCCGGATTAAATGCTGAATACACTCATGTAGGAAGACAGTTTCTAGTCTTCAGCTACGGTGCTTTGTGTTCAGAGATGCAAACCCATCCGATGCAGAGATTGTACAAGAAGTTAAAAAAGGGTTAATAAAAGATTAAGAAAACCTCTCCTAAGACATAGAAAATCACTCTTGCTGTGAAAGTGTCCTGACTTAAGACATACGAAGCAAGAGTGATTCTAGACTCGTCAATGAATTAATGAACAATGACAGGTGTTCCAACCTCTGCCCAGTAAAATAGCCATCTCGCGTGATCGACTGCAACATTCACACAGCCATGACTGACAGGGGTTCCAAAGTTGTGATGCCAGTAAGCGCCATGAATCGCATAACCGCGATAATAGTACATCGTATACGGGACATCTGGAGTGTCATAATCCTCTCCCCGCATGCGTGCAAACCGATGCTGAGATTGAATTTTAAACACGCCTTTCACAGTTGGAGTGCTTGGTTTCCCGGTCGAAACAATCACTGCATAAACTTGTTTTTTTCCTTCCCAGGCATATACACGTTGCCGTGCAAGATCGACTTCAATCCAACGCTGATTGCTTTTTTTGTAAGTTGAAATTGCTTGCGCGATCGTATCTGTCTGAGCATAGACAGGCATCGAGACGGGGAGAGGAGCAACAACTAAAGTCCCGATGAGTAGCGCGATCGATAAAAAAGAATGAATTTGTGTTTTCATCATTGCCAACCCAGAAATCGATGGGATGACAAGCGTAGATAGAGCAAAGTAGCGAAGTCTGAAGATGCAACCTGAAATGAGAGCAGTCTATCTAAAAGCTTGTAAATTTAACTACAAAATCATGACCTCGATTCCAGAAAGCTAGATAAACTCACTGAATCAACCCTTTCAGTAAGAGCACTCACCTTTTGCAGATTTTTACAAAAAAGATACACAAATTTACGGAGTATACGTAGAGAGACTCTCTATAGACTGTCGGTGCGGATCTCCTTGATTCTTTCTCAGTCAGATAAAGACGAAAGCCCCAGTTTATGAAAATCTCCTACTCAAGTCCACGCCCTCCGATATCAGTCCTCTGGATTCGATGTTTCGCATTCGGTTTCATCCTTGCTGGATTTGGGGGGATGAGCTTCGCGGCAAAAGCTACCTCAGATAGCAAAGCTACTCTCGACCTCAAAGCAAAAGTCATTGTCAAATCGGACAATCTCAAATCGGACGATCGCCAAGCTGAAAAGCCCGATTTAGAACATCCTAAGGATGCGTCTTGGCTTAAATCTACTCCTACGGCTGAAGCAAGTGAAATTGAGTTTTCTAAGCGCGAAACGCCAATTTCTAAGCCTGAAAAACCAATCTCTAAACCCGCAACACCGATCTCTAAGCCCGAAACGACGCGCTTAGCAGGTGTCACTAAAGAAAATTTTCTCAACACTCAATCTCAAGCTAGCGCTCGCCAATTACTTGCAGAGCCTTCAATTTCAGAAAGCTCGATCACTCAAGCCAGCGAAAATACAGAGAGCTTACGTCAGCGCTTAACGATTGAACCTTTGACCGAACTGCGGATTCCTGCCTATTCTCCCGGTTCAACTGTTGGTGTTCCCAGTGCTTTTGGCGCAAACTTTGGGGATGCATTCATTGGACTCGCATTTTCTAACCGCAGACCGAGAATCAACGAATCGGATGGTGCGCTGAGTGCTGGATTTGGATTAGGCGACTCTGAGCGTGCCCTCGGTTTAGAAGTTAATGCGAACATTGGCAGTTTGCGACGCTTCGGACGAAATGGCGATATCGGGCTAAAACTCCATCGTGCGCTCCCTGGAAAAGCCGCGATCGCAATCGGTTTAGATGAAGGCATCGTTTGGGGTGAAGCGAATCGGGATACCGTCTCGACCTTTTATGGTGTTGCAAGTAAAATCTTCGATTTGCGTCCTGCAGATCAAGTTAACTCTTTACCTTTGACATTAACGCTAGGAGTTGGCGGTGGACGATTCCGCAGCTTTGAGAACATTGAAAATCGCCGAGGAGGAGTGGGAGTCTTTGCAAGTGCTGGACTGCGGGTTGTGCCACAGGCATCCGCGATCGCAAGTTGGACAGGACAAGATCTCAATTTGGGTGTTTCCTATGTGCCCCTGAAGACAACTCCGCTGTTCTTGACCTTTGTTGTCGGCAATGTTTTGGGTCGCAACGATAACAATACCTTGTTCTCCTTCGGGATTGGTTACGGTTTCAACTACGCAGGCTATCGGTACTAAATTTTAGTGAATTCTTATGCATCAAACCTTAGTTTCTTGGAAGCGCACGCTGGCACTGGGCGCAGTTTTTACTTTCGCGATCGTATCACCCAGTCTTGCTCACACTCCCCCTGGATCGAACGGACTGACTCCTGGATCTGGGATTGTGCCTCCGAACCCGTCACCTCAGTTTACTCAAGAGATCATTCGCATCTTGCAGGCGCTCAGATCTGGTAATCCAACTCAACAAACGATCGCGAATATTCTGGTTTCAACAGGTCGCTTGTATCGATATAACGAAACGATCGGAGAACTCAGAACCGTGATTTCTCAGTCCGCAGTTCCGCCGAATGAGCCAGGAGTTGAGCAAGATGCTCCGGGATTTGTGCGCTTCAACCTAGAGGGTGAAAGCAGTATACCGAGCCAGATTGCAACTCGGTTTACTCGCTATGTGGATACCTTGGGCAATCAGAATGGTCGCTTTAGAATCTTTGGCAACGATCGTCAAGGTGTGGCGCGCGATCTTCGAGTTGAGATTCTATCAAAGTCAGAGGGTCAGGTTGAGTTGCGATTTACATCGACCTCTCCTGCTCTGAAAGATGCTACAGGGAAGCAGATGACTGAAACGATTCTTGCTCCAAATTCTAAAGTAGCAGCGGTACTAGCAGGTGTGCTTGCTGCACTGGATATTGCGAATGCGTCTCCATTGACGTTGCAAGCTGCGAAAAGTATGGTACTGTCACTTGGGAATACGAGTTTAACGTCGGCTGAGATTTTGCAACTGTCTCAGGGCTTGGCAGAAATGCTGATCGCAAGTGAAGCCGTATTTGGAGGCTGTGGCGAGGCGAGTGCTTTAGCTTGTACAGGATTCAATATGAATGCGCTGAGAACAGCAATTCAGTCTTACAACAAAGTGGTGAATGAAACGAGTGGCACTGCGCTTTTGGCTCTATCGCAGAATCCTGAGTTTCAAACCCTTGGCGATATCCTGCGTCGAGTTCGAGCGACCTTGGCGACTGGTGGTTAAACCTGAGCGATCGTGAATTCAATGTTCTTGGATCTTTGCTTGGCAACTGCCATTCGCAAATCCTAGCAGTTTGCCTCTACCTCTTTAATCCTACTCATGTATTTCCTGCGCTATCGGTTGAAACTCATTCAGATGCTCAGCGACGTGAAGGCTGAGTTTGCTGGAGTCGCGATCGCATTAATCAGCCTCCATCTGCTGATGTATTGGCGATTTACGGGCAATTTGAACTATGTTTCGATCGAACTGATCGGCTGGTCTGCGGTGTTCTATCGGCTTTGGCAACGCCGCGATCTCATTGTTTTGAGACGGGAAAGGGGGGCGCAGCTGTTCGGGTGGTTCTTAATCGCACTTTTACTTGTGCGCGGATGGAATCTGACCAGCGCGAGTGGTAGTATTCTTGGCTTGAATTCGCTGCTGATTGGGATTGCAATGGCTGCGATCGCAGTAGGATTTCAGCAATTCAAGCACTATCAACGCGAGTTTTGGATGGTTGCAATGATCGCGTTGCCGTTAGAGCAAGCGTTGACTCTAGTTGATCGCCTCATCAACTCTAGCCTGCTCACGGCAAAGTATTCTTTTACGCTGATGTGGTATTGCGGATTTCTAGTCGAGCGCCAGGGAACCTTACTCTCGTTGCCAACGGGAACGGTGAATGTCTATCCAGGGTGTTCAGGCTTAGAAGCAATTCTGGTTTCGTTGAAAGTGGCATTCTTTTTTTTAATGGTTTATCCCACTCGTCACAGAGAAAAGTTTTGGGTTCTGGCGATCGCGATTCTTTCTGCATTCATTGTGAATGGGTTCCGAATCATGCTGTTAGCACATTTAGTTGCAAGTCACAATACAGCAGGATTTGATTACTGGCATGGCAGTCAAGGTGCGCAGTTCTTTTCGATGATTTCGATGTTCATCTTTAGTGGTTACTGTCAGTCTCTAATCGAGCAGCCAAAGCCAGAAATTTCTCACTCAGAGAAGTCTCTAGAGCATTCATCTCGCTAATCTTCTATGATTTTCTCTCTTGTGCCATTCAGGCTAACTCTCTTCAGCATTGTTCTAGTTGCTGGCAGAATTGTGATTGATCCGAATCTTGGTCAAGATTCAGTGTTTGAGTTTCCCAATCAAGTACAACTCGATCAAGCTCAATTTGTTGCAGGACAGGCGATTGAAACGAAAAGCTTGCTTAGAGATTGGGGAGACATCAAAGGCTATGAATATACTTATCAACAAGACAATCAGGCATTCAAAGTAAAAATTTACTACCTGCCAGAATCAGATGGAGATATTGCGAGCTATCGATCTGCCTATGGGATTGATTCTCAAAAAGCTGTTGTGAAATCTCAGCAGCAGCAAGGACAGACTGGTTTTTACGATCGATTTGAGCATGAACAGACTGCTTATCTCAGTTCTTGTATCAATCCTCGCGGTTCGAGTACCGTGACGCACGCGCAATTTTTCGCGAATCGCAACACGTACGATCTGAAGCTTGATCGAGCTATCCCGGTGATTTTAGGCACAGAAGATTTGCGTGATTCCCGATGTTTGTGGGTTACAATTTCAGCACCCATTGCGAATCAGTCGGTGGATGCCGTTCATCAGCAATTAGTCGCAGTTTGGCAAGAGATTTATGCTTGGTGGTCGCCAAGATTTCCAAAACGTTAGCAAAGTAGAGTGATTATGCAGTTTGAGTCGTCTTCTGCCGGAAAGGCGATCGCAGGTTTGCGAATCGTAGGCTATGGAATTTTAGTCTTATGTGTGTTCGATCTCGTCGATTTGTTATATCCGTTTCAAGTGTTTAACTCGGATTGGGAGTTCAATACGGTTGGAAATTTGGTCGAGCGAGTTGGCTTTCCGCTAGTTGGGTTCGGATTGATTTTTTTGGGTGAGGAAACGAGTCGCCATAAGGTCGAGCGGTTTGCGCTGAAGCCCTTGTCGTGGGCGCTTTTAATTTATGCGATCGTTTACTTGCTTCTAGTTCCGCTCACAGTTAGCTCAGGCTGGCGAATTTACAATCAAAACAACGCCAAGCTGGTGAATCAACTCGCACAACAGCGCGATCGAACCAAAGCGGCTCAAGAACAATTAGGCAAGTTGTCAGATGAACAAGTAAAAGCGTTAGTCCAGCGATCGACAATTGGCTCCGTAGAGAACTTTAATGTTCCTCAGTTTCGCAAGCAGCAGCTAGAAGGCGTGGAAGCGCAAGCTCAGCAGGTAGAAGCCCAACTCAAAGCAACCGTCGCCCAACAGACGCAGAATCTGGTCAAGAAGGGCACGAAATGGGCATTGGGTGCTGCTGTTGCGGGAGTTGCGTTTTTGTATCTCTGGTCTTTATCGAGTTGGGCGCGTGAGAAGAAAATCAAAGCTCGACCGCTGGCAATGTCGCGGTAGTCGCTCTCTTGCTGTCATGATGTTTGACCTGAGCATCGAGAATTGCAAACAGTTGATGTAATTGCCGCTTTGGATCGCATAGTTTAATTGCCCGCGTCACGCCAGCTTTTGCTCAGCGATCGCGGGCTTCAGGCTGCATGATCAACGGCTCTATCGAGCAGCCCAAACTGTCCCAGGCTTACGAATTATCAAGTGAGAACTCGGTTGCGAGTCTGCCGAGAAAGCAAAGTGCAACCTTGTACTTTGTTTAGGGCATGAAAGCTTGAGTCTTGGCTAATGATGATTTAAGCTCTGCTTCAAAATCTGAGCCAATTGTTGCACATATGGCTCCGCCAGCATTGCTCCATGATCCCCAGGCATTTCATGAACCTCTAACCCTCCTAAAGCAATACTTTTCCAAAGTATTTCCGGTGCTTCTCGAGATTGCAAAACTCCACTTTCGCGCTCTTGAGCCTGGAAGAGTAAGACTTTACCCGGATAAGGTTTTGGCAAATACGGCTCGAAAAAATGAGATTCTCCAAGTGGATGTGCTTGATACGCTTTATAAGCTCTCTCAGGAGAAGGTTGGACACGAGGAAACAATGCTGCGCGAGTTCTGCGGATGATTTCACTCAGTTCAAGCTCCGAAAGCCTAGTGATCGTCTGCTTGAACGAATTCCATCTCAAGCGCTTGCTGAGAAAAGTATCAAAAACAATCAGCGAACCGACTGACTGCCCAGACGCGATTAGCTGTTGCGCCATCTCCAGCGCAATTCTGCCGCCCAAAGAAAAGCCCATCAAAAAGTAAGGTCCTTGAGGCTGTAGCGATCGCATTTCTTGGATGTAATGACCTGCTAAGGCTTCGATCTGACGGGGTAAATCTGGAACATGCTCGATCGACTCTTGAGCAATCCCGTAGCGCAGTCCGTAGACAGGCTGATCAGATCCTAAATGCTGACACAGACTGCGATATTCCAGCACATGGATACCAAACAAAATGGGCTTAGAACCCTTGGTTTGCAGCGGAGCAAGAGAATACCACGCAGAAGGGCTACACGCTTTGATCTTCTGTGCAAGTTGCTGAATTGTAGGGGCTTCAAAAATACTGGCAAGGCTCAAATCTCGGTCAAACAGTTCTTCGAGTTCTTCGAGTACATCGATTGCCAGCATTGAGGTTCCACCCAAGTCGAAGAAATTGTCGTGAATCTGAATCTGCTCGACGGATAGCGCCTGTTTCCAAATTTGGGCAATGTCCTGTTCGATCTGATCAATCGAAGAGTGACCCGCTCGATCTGCATCAATCTGATGCAGAAAGTCCTGATTTTGATCCCAATTTGGCTGTTGAGAAAGTAACTGTTCAGCAAGACTAGACATGGTTCCCCTCATCCAACAATTTTATATGTAACGCTATTTCTGCGAAGGATGCACCTCTGAAAATCAAAATAATATAGCCTTCTTTGAGCTAAGCTATCTGTCTGAAATTGCAACTTATACGAATGCTGTTTCCTTGCGATTGATCGCTCGCTCATAAATTCTCAAGCTCTCTTGTGCCATCAGATCTTGATCAAATTGCAGCGATCGCGTGCGACTTGCGATCGACAATTTTCCCCGTAACTGAGGCTCTCTTAACAACCGATTAGCAGCTTCTGCTAATGCCTCTGCATCATTCATCGGAACCGTTAATCCTTCAATTCCACCTCGGCTCACCCAAGTGACTCCACTCTTTGGAATTGCAGTATTAATTACCGGACACCCACTTGCCATCGCTTCTACTTGCACTAACCCAAATGCTTCACTACGCGCATTCGACGGAAACCATAAAGCAGTCGATGCCCGATACGCTCCAACCAGTTCATCTTGAGTAAGCTGCTGCTTAAATACCACGCGATCGCCCACGCCAATGTCCATTGCCTGACGCTGCAAGGCGTCTGCTAACTCGCCTTTTCCAACAATCATTAAGGTGCCAGGAACGTCGCGTAAAGCGGCAATTGCGACATGCAAGGCTTTGTAATAAACTAAGCGCCCCACACACAGCCAAATTGGACCTGAATGCATTGCCCTTAATCGTCTCTCGTAAGCGATCGCGGCTGGAGTCGGCTGGCGATAAATGGATAAATCAATCCCAAAGGGAAGAACTTCAACGCGATCGCGATAGGGACGTAGAAAATCTGATCCTGCTAGATAATTTGGGCTACCAATCAAAACTCGCGCCGCCCGATGGTAAATATGCTTGAGCATCGGATTGACAACATGCTTGAGTACGCGCTGTTTCACAATATCGCTATGGTGCGTCACAACCAGCGGAATCGTTGAATTTGCTAATGCCCAATGCATTCCCATTGCGGGATTCGGCGTATGTAGATGAGCAATATCATAGGCAGCCCTGCGTCTATCAAAATATTGAGAGAAGGTTGTAAAAACATCAACGCGTGCAACATTCAACAGTCGTCCTAGTCGAATCACGCGTACATTACCGTCGAGTTCTTCGATCGTGTGAGTTTGCTGAGCTTCTCGACCTTCGCGATCGCAAGTGTTCACGCACAAAACATCAACCTTCGCCCCTAGTGCAGCTTGCGAAGTGGCGATAGCACGCACATGCGTTTCAATCCCACCGGGTTGAGGTGGATAGTACTTTGATAGATGACAAATTCGCAGCGGGGTATGCGGATTCCGTACAGATCTACTAACACTGGGGGCTTCAATGTGATTTGAGATTTGAATGTACGACATGATTACAATACAGGTGTGACAAGATCAATAAGAAATCTGAGCAAATTGACAGGTAGAATTCTCCCAGAACAATCATTCGACTAACTCTTAAGGGGCAACCGCAATGATCAGGATGAGTCGCCAAGGCTGGGTCGATAGAAATAGTTGCAAACTTACTAAATCGAATCAATTTTAGTACTTGAATTTTACAGAGTTTCTTTTACTAGAGAGCTACGTAGATGTGCGGGGATTCGTTTAGCTTGTAGAAGAAAAGAGAACGTTTCTAGATAATTTCTTGGTGTAATGATCAATTTGAATTTATTGTGGATGCACCATCAAATCATCGACTATATTGCATCCGCGAAAATCTGGGTTGTATCTGTTGAGCAAAACCGAAACACCAGCGAACTTCAGGATTCGAGAGCAATCCTGAAGTTCATGAGCAGATATTATTGTGGCGAACGACTAGACTAATTACCTAGCAAGAGTCGTAGCAATCCAAAAGCTCCTGTGACTGGGCTAACAACTGCTCCTAACAGATCAGAAATTTTTGCTGTACTGCTACGATTCACAATGATCACATCGTTTTGATGAATTGCTGGATTTGAATTCTCATCTAATCCGATCGCAACATCAAACTTAAATTCTCGTCGATTCACTGATCCATCCGGCATCAAACGCACTAATTCAATCTTCGTCTTTTTACCTCGCCCCGGTGCAACACCGCCTGCTGCGAGAATTGCCTGCATCAACGTCGAATTCGGACGTACAGCAACACCCCCTGGTCGAACAACCTCACCAACCACATTCACCTGAATTTGCTCAGGCGAAAAATTGCTCATTGCAATGTTTGTTGCCTCAGTTGGATCAATCTTCTCTGCAATGGGCACATACACTGTATCGCCATCTTGGAGTGGGATATCTTGTGCTAGCTCACCTTCTCTCAGATACTTCCACAAATTCACCTTGATTGTTTCCGGCGTACCATCTGCTGTGGGACGGCGCACTTCAATCTCTTTGACATTTGCCAGTTGAGCAATCCCACCCGCAGTTTGAATTGCTTTAGAAACGGTCGGCCACTGGCTCCCACTCTCAGCCGAGCTTCGCTGGCTCAAACTTGCCTGGTTCACTTCACTCCCAATCGTATTGACGATGTAAGATCCCGGACGATTGACTGCACCAATAATGCCGACTTTCAAAGGGCGGGGCGCAACCAAACTCACTGTAACGACAGGATTCTTGATAAATTTTTGATACCGCTCTTTTAAGCGCTCTGAAGCTTGATTCAGCGTCAATCCCTGAACTGATACACTGCCTACCCACGGTAGATTCAACATACCGTCTAGTAGAATTGTGTAGCGTGGTTCCAGCGTGAGTTCAGGAACATCAAACAGATCGAGCCGCACTAAATCTCCTGCGCCTAACTTGTAGCTACTTCCGATCGCTGACGTAATCTCAGATTTGGGGGTTACGCCTGCTTGCAGGAGCGGCAGCGTTCTAGAGGGTGGCATTGGAGTCTGAGCCAACACAACGATCGGCTGAATCATTGCCATTGACAAGCCTAGACACAAGCGAGTTAAAGCCCTATTCATATTGAAGTTAATGGCAAATGTGACAATTAGAAGAAGGTACAGGCAAACGTTAAGGTAAACGATTCTAGGGAATTTCCACCCTGTAATATCCCTAGATTATCAGTACTGCTCAAAACGTGAGATTCAGTACCATTACGGACTCTGGAATCAAAATGGCGTGAAATACTGGGCGCAACCTGATGGTGTTCTGCACTGCCAGCAGAAAATACGCAAGTAGCATCACGGAATACCCACTTGAGTTCATGAGTACTAATCCTTTATCCAAGCTGTATCAATCTGAGCGAGAGCACGCAACTCCGCTGCACCTTTTTAGCCTGAAAAACACGGAGAGCCGTTCCGAAGTTGATCTCAAGAAAATCTGGGATATTGTCCAGCGAAGAAAGCTCTTTGTCGCAGTCGTTGCTCTAATTCTATTGGGTGCAACTATGGCATGGTCAGTCTCGCGCAAGCCTGTCTATATGAGTACATTCCGGCTATTGATTGAGGCAGATAAAGGCAAAATGCTGGGACAGCAAGCCAGTATGGGGCTGAGTGAACTTACTTCTAGTACGAATTTTACGACTCTAACTCAAGTACTCAAAAGTTCTCAGGTGTTACAGCCTGCTTTCAAAGAACTGCAAAAAGAATATCCGAATCTTAAGTTTGATCAGTTTCTCACATCACTTTCTGTGACTCGCCTCAAAGATACTGAAATTCTTGAAGTCAGCTATCTCGATCACGATCCGAATCAAGGGCTATCCGTGGTTGAGAAGCTGTCGCAGAACTATTTGGATTATGGGGAGCAATTAAGAAGTCGCAATCTTCAGCAAGGAATTAAGTTTGTCGAAAAGCAGCTTCCTGGACTTTACACCCGAGTCAATCAGATTCAAAGTCAACTCCAAGGGTTTCGAGAATCAAACCAGATTGTGAATCCAGAAGATCGCGCAAAATACTTGATTACTCTCAGTAGTGAGATTGAAACGAATCAAAAGCAAACTCAAGCAAAGCTGGCTGAGTCCAAAGCACTTTACGCAACGTTGCGAAAGCAGGTCGGCAATACTCCTGAAGTTGCGATCGCGGCTTCTGCACTCAGTGAATCGAAAGCGTTTCAAGAACTACGATCGCAACTCCAGCAAGTTGAAACTCAGCTGTCAATGAACGCAGAGCGCCTCACTCCAGATGCTCCTCCTGTGCAAGCGTTGATCAAGAAGCGCCAGGGAATTCTTGCTCAAATGGAACGAGAAGCAAGACAAACTTTGAGTACAACTGGCGTGAAACAAGCTCAAGGCAACCTGAGTGGAACGTTAATTGAACTCAACCGCCAGTTGATTACAGTGAGCAATGAGATCAATGCGCTAGAGGCGAGAGATCGCTCCCTCGTAGCAACGGCTCGGCAGTTGCAAGTGAATTTAAAGGCAATTCCGTCTCTGATTCGTCAAGATGTCGATCTACAGCGAGAACTCAAGGTTGCGAATGATAGCTTGGATCGCTTCCTTGCCAGTCGTGAAACATTGCAAATCGAAGCGGCACAAAATACACAGCCCTGGCAGATTATTTCTGCCCCTTCCCAACGTCCAGCACCGATTTTCCCAAGCATTCCTCAAAGTGCGGCATTAGGCGCTCTCGGCAGCCTGTTTCTCAGTGTTTTAGCAGCACTCCTCGTCGATAAACTCGATGATGTTCTCTATTCTGCGGAAGACCTCAAACAGGATACAAAGATTCCATTGCTAAGCGTCATTCCGTTCTACAAGAACCTGCATGAACCAAGCTTGCCCGCAATGTCTTCGTTACGGAATCTACCGAGTGGAGCTTTGGCTGAAAATGCGGGTAAACCTGCTCAAACGTTCTCGATCGACTTAAGCGAAGATGCTGCTATCTTCCGCGAGGCATTTCGGAGCTTGAATCTCAGCCTTTCAATGACGAATCTGCAAAATCCATTGCATTCGATCGTCGTTGCTTCAGCGCTAGCAAGTGATGGTAAATCAACCGTTGCAATGAATATGGCACTTGCGGCTGCAACGATGGGTCAGCGGGTTTTGCTCGTGGATGCGGATCTGTATCGATCGAAAGTGCATGTCTATGCAAGAGTTCCGAATGAACAAGGCTTAAGCCAGTATCTTACCTCAGATGCTCCGTTAGATACGTTGATCCAACAGTCTGCAATGGAGCAGAACCTATTTGTTTTAACGGCGGGCAAGGCTCAGATGGATGCAAGTCGTCTCTTGTCGTCGAGCAAGATGAAGACGCTCATGGAAGGCCTCAAAGAGGAATTTGATTTGATTATCTACGATGCACCTCCGGTGCTAGGCTTCTCAGATAGCTTGATCTTATCCGGTCAAGTGGATGGAAGTGTACTGGTCGTTGGGCTTGGCAATACAGGTCGAACGGCTTTAATCGAATCGCTGCGGGGCTTGCAAATGTCGGGTAGCCCAGTCTTAGGTATCGTTGCAAATTGCCTCAAGCCTGGTACGCATTTAGCGCATAAGTATCACGAATACGTCCGCCGTAACTACAACTCGGATTTAGTTGAGACAGTCTAATTGCTCAAGTTGAACCGACAAACATCACATACCGATTCGGATCTGACATGATGACTTATTGCTGTTCTAACAGCTTAGTCCCTGCAGAATGCTCAATATGTTAGGAAGTTCCTAAGCTTATGAATAGTAAAGCTGTGAAACATCAGGAAGAATATTCGCGACTTACGTACTCTCCAGTCGCATCTTCTTCAGTCCGATTTCAGATCCCGAAGTTTTCTTGGTTACACGCTTTTATTGTGAGCCAATTCATCTTCCAAGTCTCACTTCTGATTCCGGCTATTGCAGAGTTCAGAACACTGGTTCGGATTGCCGTATTTGGCTTAAGCTTAGCTTTTTTATGGAGAATTCCGAAGACTGGATTAAAGCATCCGGCTAAACCTTGGGCGATCGCTGTGATGTGCATCATGATGTTGCAGTTCTTTTGGCATCCTTACTTGAGTAGTATTCCAGCCGGAGCTGCTCAATGCCTGATGTACTTAGCGATTCTTGCACCTTTGTTCTGGGTGAGTCGGCTCGATCTCAAAGAGCGTGATTTTCTTTGGCTGGTCTATCTACTCTGGGGATTTCATGTTCTAAGCTCGATCGTCGGAGTGCTACAAGTTTACTATCCCGAGATCTTTCAATTTGCCATTTCTTCAAATATTGAAGAAGGCGCGTTCGGAGGTGAACACTTAAAAATCGTAATCGCCAATGGATTGACACTCTATCGCCCAACCGGGCTAACGGATTTGCCTGGAGGTGCAGCAACCTCTGGATTTTACGCTTTACTCCTGGGTACAGGTATTGCTTTGCAGCAAGGGCATCTGATTTTTCGGCTGCTGGGCGTAATCAGTGTGCCGATCGGTCTATTTTGTATCTATCTTTCGCAAATCCGTTCAATCTTCATTCTCGCGCTTGTCTGCTTAGCTGTGACCGCATTAATTCTATTGCAACTGAAGCGACTCTGGCACCTGACAGCGATGATCGGCGCTGGCATTCTCATTGCAATCGCAACCACAACTTGGGCAATGAGTGTAGGAGGATCAGTCACCAGTGAACGATTTTTGTCCCTGATTACTGAGCCACCTGATGCAGTACTGTATCAGAACCGAGGTATTTTTCTAGAAGAAACAATCACTAAGATCATCCCACAATACCCGCTGGGCGCAGGCTTAGCGCGATGGGGGATGATGAATAACTATTTTGGGAATCAATTGAATCCATTGACTCAGCCGATCTGGGCAGAAATTCAGTGGACAGGCTGGGTACTCGATGGCGGCATCCCTTTAGTTATTGCTTATTCAGGTGCGCTCATTGCAGCGTGCGTCGCAGTCTGGCGAATTATTAGCGATCGCAGGTCATCTCTACAGCTTTGGGGCGCGATTATTCTTGCTCACAACATTGGCGCGATCGCTATTACGTTTAACTATGTTCCGTTTATGAGCCAGACCGGAATGGATTTTTGGCTCATCAATTCAGCCCTCTGTGTATCAGCAGCAACGCACATCAAACATGGCAAGTAATCTTTTTCCGGAGACAACCATGAAATCTTTTCTGCTCGTTGCCGCCGACTTTGTAAAAACAGGCGGAATGGATCGCGCCAACTATGCTCTGGCCGATTACTTAGCTCGTCAATCGGTTGAAGTTCATCTTGTCGCGCATCGAGTTGACTCCCAGTTACAAAACTATCCAAACGTTTTCTGGCATCGGGTTCCTAAAATTGCAAAGTCTTACTTTTTAGGTGAGTTTCTTCTCAATGCGGCTGGGCAATTCTGGGCAAAGCGCATCACAGCCCAAGGTGGGCGCGTTTTAGTCAATGGTGGAAATTGCCGTTGGAGTGATGTGAACTGGGTACATTATGTTCATGCTGCCTATCAGCCGAACACCCAAGCTAGCTTTGTACAGCGATTGAAGTGTGCGTTGACTCATCCAATTTACTGTCAAGCTGAAAAACGCAGCTTGAAAAATGCCCGCATTATTATTGCAAATTCGCATCGAACTGTCTCTGATTTGATTCGGTATAAGCTCGCAACTCCCGCTAAAATTTGCCCAGTTTACTATGGGTCTGATTCATCGAAGTTCTACGCTGCCGGTGTTGAAGAAGTAAAATTCCTGCGTCAAAAGCTCAATTTGCCTTTAAATCGTTCGATCGTTATTTTTATCGGTGCATTAGGCGATCGACGAAAAGGCTTTGATGTTCTGTTTCAAGCCTGGCAACAGTTGTGCCAAGACCCAACTTGGGATAGTGATTTGATCGTCGTTGGGCAAGGTGCAGAACTGCCGCGCTGGAGGCAGCGGGTTCGAGATCAGCAATTGAGCGATCGCATTCAGTTTCTCGGCTTTCGCTCTGATGTACCGGATCTATTACGGGCTTCAGATTGCTTGATTGCACCGACACGGTACGAAGCTTATGGATTAGGCGTGCATGAAGCGCTATGCTGCGGAATTCCAGCAATTGTGACTGCAACGGCTGGAGTCGCAGAACGCTATACCCAAGGATTAACAGATTTACTTTTAACCGATGCGAACAATGTTTCACATCTAATTGATAAGTTGTATCATTGGCGAAGTCATCAAAATTACTACCAGCAAATTCTGCATACGCAAGTTATCCCCCAATTGCACCGGGAGACATGGGATCACATGGCAAAGCAGATTGTTGATGCGGTTGAAACTCCGACATCCAGTACGGTTCAGACTCAGTATTCTATGCGATAAAAGCCGAGGACACTTCGATGAAAAAAACGGTAGCCTGCTCTGCTCCTTATGATGTGGGAGGACTGGGACAACACTTCTCATTTATTGTCGAAGAAGCGCGATCGCAGAATCGCTTGATCGAGTACTATACTCCGCGTCCGAAAGCAGAGGATGCCATTGGAAGAACCGTTGAAATCTCAAATCGCCGCAAACTCTTGTTTCGTTGTCCTCCGCTTCGGTTTAGTCCAGGTTGGATTAATTATTACTTTAATGATTGGTTCGATCGCGCTGTTGCTGCCTCACTTCGCCCAGCAGATGAATTTGAGACAGGGTGTGCTGGACAAGCTTTTCATTCTTTTAAACGCGCGCGTCAGCTAGGATATCGCGTTCTCGCACTGCAAGCAGATAACAGTCATATCAACAATGTGGCTCGGCAACATCTCAAAGCAATTCGAGATTTTGGTATTGAAGCAAGTTGGCTGAATGATGCACATCGCCAAAAAATTCTGCAGGCTTATGAGAAAGCAGATATTATTCATGTTGCCTCTAGTTATAGTTATGAGTCGTTTCTCAGAGCAGGCGTGCCAGAATCTAAGTTAAATATCCGACAGTTCTCTGTCCATCCTCGATTTGTGCCCCCTGCTCAACCTTGTAACGACGGAAAGTTTCGGGTTGTCTATTCGGGAACGCTGAGCGTGGCGAAGGGAATTCCTGTGCTGCTCGAAGCCTTTTCTCGCCTTCAAGGGTGTGATACGGAACTGATTTTAATCGGCGGCTCAACGACTCGGGGTATGCGGCTCTATTTAGAAGCCTGGCAAAAACGAGACTGTCGGATTCGGATTGCTCCCGGTGATCCGTTACCCCATTTGCAGCGTGCCAGTGTGTATGTTCATCCTTCGTATGAAGATGGATTTTCCTATGCTCCAATGGAAGCGATCGCGTGTGGCGTGCCAGCTATTGTCACAGAAGACACAGGCATGAAAGAACATATCCAGCCAGGGATCAATGGTTATATTGTGCCAACTGGAGACTGGGAAGCACTGCTCGACCAGCTGAAAAGCTTACAAAAATCTTCGTTACTCTCTCTCATCTAATTCCTATGCAACTGGCGATTACTCGTACTCCAAACACCGTTGAGAAATGCATCTTGCATTCTGTGAGCCATCTTTTTCGCTACTGGGTGAAGAGAGGGCGTAATCTACTCTTTTGGGCTGTCCCGCAGGATGCAATTTTTGACTATGATTTTACTGTCTTAGAGCAAGGCAAACCTTACTCAGGTAATCTCAAATTTGGCATTGATTATCAAGTCTTCTTTTCGCAGCCTTATGAACCCCAAAATGCTCAAATTTTGACTACGATAGCAACTTGCCTTGCTCAATTTCGCCGTTCGGTTCATTTTATTGATGTTGGTGCAAACGTCGGCTTTACTTCTAATTTGATGTTGGGCAAAGTCGATTCGATTCATAGCTTTGAGCCACATCCTAAAATTTTTCAATCACTGCTTGCAAAATGGAAGAATTACGCCGATCACACTTGGCAAATTCACCCCTTTGGACTAGGGGCACAGGAAATCGAGCTAGCATACTACGAACCTGCTTCTCACAATACGGGAACAGGTTCTTTCGTAGCGGGTGCATCTTGGAATCAGAATATTCCGATTGCTCTACCGATTCGCAAAGGTGATCAAGTTTTGACTGAGCTTGAAGTTTCTGAAGTTGCTCTAATCAAGATTGATGTAGAAGGATTTGAACCTTTTGTACTTCAAGGACTTTCAGAAACCCTCAAACGCGATCGACCTGTGATTTTGATGGAGCTTTCAACGCTGACCGATCAAATTTTGAAGGAGCACAACCTCTCTTTACAAGCACTGCTGTATGAAGATGCGATCGCAGTCGCAATCCACCCTCAGGCTCACGGAAAATTTCAGCTAGAAGTGCAAGATTTCAGCCAGCTTGAATCTAGACATCAAGACATTCTGATTTTGCCTGCTGAACAGGCTAAGGTAATTTTGGAACAGTTCGAGAGCTTGAGATGATTATTGGACATTACATTCATCATCTTGAAGGTCAAGGGGGAGTCGAGGTCTATCTGAAACGGATTGCAGGGGCACAACAAGCCGCTGGTCATACTGTCTATTACTTTTCTAAGTACACAAGTCCATCAGACCACAATTCAGCGATCGCAGCAGAGACAGAAGCATCGCTATACGAACAAGCAAAACGTCTAGGAGTGGAGCTTTTACATCTTCATGCTAGTGTGAGTCTTGCGCCTCCCGAAGACTTTGTGACGATTAGAACAATGCATGGACATCAGGCTTACTGTCCAAGCGGAAGTAAATACTTAAAGCGACAAGGAACTCCTTGCGATCGCGCTTATAGTTTGCAGGGGTGTTTGTGGGGGCATCTGATTGATCACTGTGGAAGTATCCGTCCCCACCGATTAGCGGAGAACTTCCAGACGTTGTTCAATGAGAAGCGAATTCTAGCAAAAATTCCAGTTTTGACGAATAGCGAGTTTGTCACAGAACACATGATTGCCGAAGGTTATCCACCTCATTTAATTCACACACTATACGTGTGTGCAACAGAAGTCGCGCATGTTCAAGAGCCACCTCAAATCGGAATTCCTCACTTCGCGTTTTTAGGGCGCTTAGTTCCTGAAAAAGGAGTAGTTTGGTTGCTTCGCGCGCTCGCACAAGTTAAAGTGCCAGTTCATCTCGATATTGCAGGAGTTGGCAATCAAACTGCAACCTTGCAAACGATGATTCAACAGCTTGGTTTAGCAGATCGAGTCACCTTGCATGGCTGGCTCAATATGGAAGCAAGTTATCAACTGATTCAGCGATCGAGAGCTTTAATTTTTCCATCGGTTTGGCACGAGCCTGCTGGACTTGTCGCTTATGAAGCGATGCTCAATGCGAGAGCGACGATTGCCAGCCGGGTTGGAGGCATTCCTGAAGGCGTTTTGGATGGAGTCACAGGATTGCTTGTTGAGCCAAACGATATTGCAGGATTAGCTAATCATATAGAACGTCTAGCAACTGATTGGGCTTTGGCAAAGCAACTTGGCGAAAATGGTCGGCGCATGGCACAACAATCCTTTGGGCTGCAAAATCATATGCAAAAATTGATGCAGTTTTATGAGCAGGTGATGCGATCGAGCAAAGATCAGCCTCTCGGCTTGAGCAATTGCTCGTAGTTTCACGGAATGAACTGCAATATAGAGGGTGCAAGTCGTAATCTCACGGGCGATTTTACACGCACTTCTTGATTGAATGATGAATCATCTCAGTCCGTAATCCTGCTGAAAATATAACGTACTCTAAAATCCTAAAAAAAAGATCCTGTTCAAATTTTCATGCAGTATTAAACCGAAAGTGTTCTTCTTTTACCAATATCATGGTTGCTTTAGCCCCAGATTTTCAGAAAACCGCCTTTAAGTTCTTGATTGGGTTGAAGTACATTGCAGTAGAAGCAGTTTTGTATGTTGCAAATCATATTCTTAATAAGCTCCCTTCTCATCATCTGCGGCTGTTCTACTATCGGCATTTTTTGAGATTCCGGATTGGGCAAGGAAGCTTTATTTTCTTAGGAACCTGCTTTGATGCCAAAAATGGTTTTATCATGGGCGATAATTCGGTGATTAATCAGAAATGTCGTATCGACACACGGGGTGGAGTCACGATCGGTAGAAATGTCTCTATTTCTGCTGAGGTTTGTATTCTGACCGCAGATCATAACTTGCAGTGCTCTGAATTCTTAGGACAAGTACGCCCTGTTGTGATTGAAGACTATGTGTTTATTGGGACACGCGCTATGATCCTGCCAGGCGTAACGTTAGGCGAAGGGTGTGCTGTTGCCGCTGGTGCTGTTGTGACGCGCAATGTTCCAGCTTTTACGATCGTTGGGGGCATTCCAGCAAAGCCGATTGGAACTCGCTCAACCGAATTAAGCTATACGATTCACTACAATCGATTATTTAACTGAATAATCTAGTAATTCTACAGGCGATTTTATACGAACTCGCTGATTGAATGATTCAGTCATCTCAGTCCGTAATCCTGCTGAAAATATAACTTGCTCTAAATCAGGAATCAACAGAAATGCACTTAGAAGAGTTAACGCTGGAAGCGGGGCGCATCGATCGACAATATTGGAGAGATTTGTGGAAGTACCGTGAACTCCTGTATTTCTTAGCTTGGCGAGATATTTTAGTCCGGTATAAACAGACTGCGATCGGCATTGCTTGGGCACTGTTACGTCCCTTGTTAACCATGATCGTCTTTTCAGTGATCTTTGGTGGATTAGCAAAACTTCCCGCTCAAGGTGTGCCCTATCCGATTCTTGTGTTCTCTGCAATGCTGCCTTGGCAGTTCTTCTCCAATGCTCTAAGCGACTCTAGCAATAGCTTAACTGCCAATTCAAATCTGCTCTCCAAAGTCTACTTTCCTAGGCTGCTTGTTCCGATGAGCAGTGTGATTGTCAGCTTTGTAGACTTCCTGATTTCCGGAATGGTCTTACTCGGATTAATGGCATGGTATAACTTTGTGCCCAACTGGCGGATTCTGACCCTTCCGGCTTTTATTCTCATTGCTTTTGCTGCTGCGATTGGTGCAGGGTTATGGCTAGCAGCATTGAATGTGAAGTACCGAGATTTTCGATATATTGTTCCTTTTATCGTTCAATTTGGATTGTATGTGTCGCCTGTGGGATTTAGCAGTAATATTGTCCCAGAACAATGGCGCTGGCTCTATTCACTCAATCCGATGGTCGGCGTGATAGATGGATTTCGCTGGGCGATTTTGGGTGAAAATGCAACACTGCATTTACCTGGATTTATCACATCTCTAACTTTGGTGCTGCTGCTGCTGATTAGCGGAATCCGCTATTTCCGCAAGATGGAAGAATCCTTCGCAGATATCATTTAGTTTTCTAGACGTTGAGAATTGATGAAAAGGAGTTTGATGCATGTCTAGCCCAGCAATTCGAGTTGAAAATCTCGGTAAGAAATATATGCTGCGGCATCAGAAAGGAGAGCACTATGTGGCGTTGCGAGACGTACTCGTCAAGCGTGCGCGCTCAGTGTTCAATCCTTTGACCCGATCGTCTCAATCTTCTCGCGATCGCGAGGAATTTTGGGCACTGCAAGATGTGTCATTTGAAATTCAACAAGGCGATCGTGTCGGCATCATCGGGCGCAACGGGGCTGGAAAATCTACTTTACTGAAACTCTTGAGTCGAATTACTCGACCGACAACCGGAAAGATCCGCCTGCGGGGACGAGTTGCGAGCTTATTAGAAGTTGGAACTGGATTTCATCCTGAACTGACAGGACGTGAAAATATCTTTCTCAACGGCGCGATTCTAGGCATGAGCAAAGCCGAGATTCAACGCAAGTTTGATGAAATCGTTGCGTTTGCAGAAATTGAGAAGTTTTTAGATACGCCTGTCAAGCGGTATTCCTCTGGAATGTATGTGCGGCTTGCATTTGCTGTTGCTGCTCACTTAGAACCAGAAATTCTGATTGTGGATGAAGTGCTAGCAGTTGGAGATGCACAGTTTCAAAAGAAGTGCTTAACCAAGATGGATACAGTTGCAGAAGAAGGCAGAACTGTTTTATTTGTCAGCCATAACATTGCTGTGATGCAGAACCTTTGCAATCAAGCCATTTGGCTTAGAGATGGGCAGATTGTCCTATCTGGCTCAATTCGCACCGTGGCTGATCAATACTTAGGCTCTACGTTTCAGTCTACCAATCCAGTTATTGATCTTCGCACAGCAGAGCGAAAGTATTGTGCCGAAGATAAACTGCGACTGTTAGCCATAACCTTCAATCAGGGTCGAGAGATTTTGTATGGAGAGACGTTGACGATTCAACTTGAGTACGAAGCCTACCAACCCATTCAGGAAGTTGCATTTGGAATCGGCTTCAATTCACTTGCAGGAACTCGACTAATGACTCTCGATAGTGAAGTGTCTGGTCGTTTCTGGAACTTCTCACGAGATACTGGCACAATTCAAATGCAGTTAGAAAACCTTCCTCTTCAGCCAGGTCGCTATCTGCTTGATCTGGTTGCTCGGTTGGAGTCTGGCAGAATCTTGGACTATTTACCTGGATGCTGGCAGATAGAGGTTTTGCCAGGTTTACAGACTCCAAATATTCTGCTCCGGGATTCAGGGGGCGTGCAGTTGCGATCGCATTGGCAGCACTTAGCCGTTGCTAGAGTTTGATAAATAATTCTAAGGATTGAGCGATCGATTGAGCTTGAACTTTCAGAGAATGAGTTTGATACCAGGTATATGCTGCTGTTGAGATCGCTTGTGCCTGATTGAGATCTAACTTACAATTTGCTAGCCAGTAATGACGATTCATTTCAAGCCCGTCTTGATTATGCAAGCGAGATGAGATAACAATCGGTAAAAGACCATGCGAACAATAACTCGCGAAGATACCTGATTTTGCTAAGGAATCCATTGGATAGTCTACTACTGCTGCGCTCGCACGACTCAAAATCTGGCTAATCTGTTCTGCGGGTTGAATTCCGAGTTGACGAATCGGCAAATCAGATTTGAGTTTGATATCCGCTCCAATATCCAGAATCGTCTGAACTTCTAGGCTTTGGCAGATTCGCTTGAGCAGTGATGTCTGCTGATAAATTCGCTGGCGCGTACTGGAACTGCCGAAGATCACTAATTCTCGCGATCGCGCTTGCAACGGTATCGGATGGGTAATCTCTCCAATATTGGAGAAAACAGGGAGCGTTGTAACCTCTCGATGATGGCTGAGCATTTGAATCTTTTCAGCGTAGCATTGGCGATTTGTGAAAACCCGATCGCTGATCTGCATCAACTGAATCGCTAATTTCTTTTGTAGAGGTGATGTTAGTAATGCACTACTTAGAAGTGGACGCGTGGCATAGAGTTCGTGAAACATTGTTATCAAGCGTCCGCCCATCTTGCACCACTCTGTGAGCGCTTGAACTAACCAAAATGGGCAGCCTCGTTTCGCATACCCATGTCCTGCATAGTGGAGAAAAACGACCTGATCTAGAGGAGGTAATAATGCGGATAGGGCTTGCGGTGATCTTACTGAAACCGTTGAAGAGTGGGAAAGCGTATTACTACTCCAATTTGGATCGCCTACGATAAAGCGAGTTCGTACTCCATAATCCGCGAAAAGCTGTTGAGCCAGCCGAAAACCATAGTCTCCTAATCCATCGATCTCTGGCGGCAACTTCGGCACGATCGTGATTATTTCCTTGAGAGTTTGCATAAAATTGCTGTGATTTTGCAGAATTAGAATTTAGATTGAGTGTTTCTACGGTGGGTAGAATTGCATAAAAATTAGATAGTTCAGTGTGATTAAACCAGCGATCGACGAGCCTTAGTTTTACCTTAAATTTTGCAAGTGAATGCAGTTTTCTTCTCGTAAACTCCTGACCATTGGACATTCCTACATTGTTCCGCTCAATCGCCGCCTCGCCAATGAGATGGCGCGCATTAGTGGATCAGACTGGGATATTACGATCGTTTCACCTTTAGCATTAAAAGGCGATTTAAGACCTTTACAACTTCGGCAAGATCAAGACGATCGCTGTGTGCTAGAGGGAGTTTCGATGCGTTGGCAACAGCCAACCCATTTGATGATGTATCACGATCGCCTCCGAGAAATTCTTCAGCAAAAGTGGGATCTAGTTCATTGCTGGCAAGAGCCTTATGTGGTGTCAGGAGGGCAGGTTGCACGATGGACTCAGCCTAAAACGCCACTTGTCTATTTCACCTGCCAGAACAATCCAAAGTCCTATCCACCCCCGTTCAATTGGATTGAAACCTATTCGATGCAACGTGCGACAGCTTGGATTTATGCAGGTCAGACCGTCGCAAATACACTAAAGCAGCGTCGTCACTATGATCTGCCAACTCGACATATTCCGCATGGCGTTGATGTGGAGCTATTTGCACCCGATCTTGCTGCAAGGCAGAAGGTTCGACAGCAGTTGGAATGGGACACAGGGGATGTGCCTGTGATTGGTTTTTTAGGGCGGTTTGTACCTGAGAAAGGGCTAGAGCTATTGATGCGATCGCTCGATCAAATTTCGCAGCCTTGGCGTGCTCTGTTTGTTGGCACGGGAGGAATGGAAGCGGATTTACGATCTTGGGGTGCGCGTTATGGCGATCGAGTGCGTGTCTGTACGACCGTGAGACATGATCAAGTTCCGCACTATCTGAATGCGATGGATCTGCTTTGCGCGCCAAGCCAGACGACAAAAAGCTGGCGTGAGCAATTTGGCAGAATGTTAATTGAAGCATTTGCTACTGGAATCCCGGTAATTGGCAGTGATAGTGGAGAAATTCCTTATGTGATTGGCGATGCTGGGATTGTTGTTAAAGAAAAGGATCAGACAGCTTGGGTACAGGCAATCTCGATGTTGTTGAATGATCCAGACCAAAGAAATGTCTTCTCAAAAAAAGGACTCGATAGGGCACATTCGACCTATAGCTGGTCAGTCGTTGCACGACAACATTTAGAGTTTTTCGACTCGATTTTAGAAAGAAGTAATTCGCTGATCTCACTTTACTAATCAAACCGATGCAAGCAACCACTTGGATTCGCCCGGAAAGTCTATCGCTCTTAGATGTAGGCTGTAATGTTGGTGCTTTTCTCAAAACCTGTCAGCAAGCAATGCCGAGATTGAAGCTTGCAGGGGTTGAAATTAATGAAACCGCACTTGCGATCGCACAACGTCAACTACCTGGAATTGATCTGCATCATACGTCAGCAGAAGATTTACCTTTTGCTGCAGAATCCTTTGACTGTATCACTTGCTTGGAAGTCTTAGAACATATTCCAGCTAAATCACGAGCGAACAGCTTGCAAGAAATTCGACGAGTACTGAGACAGGGCGGACAGCTAATTGTAAGTACTCCACATCAGGGTTGGTTTGCCTGGATGGACTCGAACAACATTCGCTATCGTTTACCAACACTTTATCGCTGGGTGGTTCAACGTGGACTCCGCGATAGTGTGTATGAGCGTCGGGGTTGTCAAGTTGAATGGCATGAGCATTTCACATTAGAAGCATTAATCGCAATTGCAGGTTCAGGTTGGAAAGTTATCAGCGTCAGGCGAGGCGGCTTGTTTCTCTATCCTCTGATGGATTGGTTGAGTTGGTTCTTTTATCGAAAGAACTTAAGTGAGCATCCCATTCGCCAATTATTTGAGCGGATTGCCAGTTGGGATGACTCGATCGATTATGGTCAAGCTTCTTACCGGATCTGTGTTGTACTGCAAAAAATAGATACTGTTGAGAGTCGAGAGGATGCTGAAAATGCTTAGGTCTATTGTTCGTAATTCAATTGCAGCACCGCTTAGAGCTTTACCTTACTTTCGGGGAAAATATCGTTTAGCTTCAGCCCTCATTCCATTGCTGACGGACTATCAGAATGAGCAAGATTGTCTGGTTGTAGATATTGAGGGAGCCGAACTTGAGTTTCTGAGAGGCGGACAAAAATTTCTAGCGACTCATCGCCCGATTATCTATGGTGAGTTTAACCCTGACTGGTGTCAGCAGTTTGGCTACTCTTTCCTAGATGTTGCAGAATTTTTCTCGTCTTGGAACTATCACTTCTATCAGCAAATCGGGCGAGATTGTTTTATTCCTGTCCAAACTATCACACCCACTTTGCAAGATGTTTTACTGATTCCAGCAGAGACAAGTGTGGAGACTTTAGCAAAGTTGGGAGTAAAAGGTTAAATTCATGCGTGCTGCTTTACTCTGTGACTATCCCGAAGAACAATGGCACAGTATGGATCTCTGTGCTCAAATGCTGTTGAGCCATTGGCGTATGGATCGCAGATGGCAACTTGATCCGATCCGTCCTCCTTTTCATCATCGAGTGGCTCGTCTCCCGAAGTTAAGAGGTCGAAAAGTTGCCTTTAATAGCGATCGCTTACTGAATCGCTTTTGGGATTATCCAAACTATGTGAAAAGGCTAGCATCGCAATTTGATATTTTTCATGTGTGTGATCATAGCTATGCTCAGTTAGTGCACGAGCTTCCCGCAGAGCGAACAGGAGTGTATTGTCATGATATTGATGCATTTCGATCGTTGATTGAACCAGGACAGGAACCTCGACCCGGTTGGTATCGAGCAATGTCTCAGCGAATTTTAGATGGATTGCAAAAAGCAGCGATCGTCTTTTATTCGACGGCTTCGGTTCGACAGCAACTTGAACATTATCAGTTAGTCAACCCTGATCGTCTAATTCAAGCCTCTTATGGCATTTCTCTAGAGTTTTCTCCAATTGAGACAGCACCATCGCTGTTTCCAGAACTAGCAGACTTTCCGTTCATTTTGCATGTGGGAAGCTGTATTCCTCGGAAGCGAATTGATGTTTTGCTGGATGTGTTTGCACAGTTGCGCGATCGACATCCCAATTTGCGATTAGTCAAAGTCGGCGGAGACTGGACTTCAGAGCAGAATGAACAACTCGATCGTCTAGAGATTCGCTCTCGTCTGATTCAGTTTCATAACCTTTCAACTTATGAAATTGCTGCACTTTATCGTCGCTCTGCGGCTGTTCTCGTCACTAGTCAGGCAGAAGGCTTTGGCTTGCCTGTGATTGAGTCGTTAGCTTGTGGTGCGATCGCAGTTGTCAGCGATTTACCTGTGTTGCGAGAAGTGGGGGGAGAAGCAGCCATTTATTGCCCAGTCGGTGAGATTGCTACTTGGGTAGAAACGGTAGATGCGGTATTGGTCGGGCAACGAACACCAGAGAAGTCATTGAGACTCGCTCAAGCCAGTCGATACTCTTGGCAAACTCACACGAAAGCCATTACTCAAGCTTACTTACAATTAGGAGCACGATGAAACTACTGTTCTTTAATCAAGTTGGGTTTATTGGTGGTGCAGAGCGAATTTTACTGAGTTCGATCGCGGCTTTGCGATCGCGGCAACCGAATGCTGAGATTACTTTAATTGTCGGATCATCGGGTGCTTTGATTGAGGCAGCAGAGGCGCTCGGTGTGCAAGTGATTTGTCTATCGATGCCTACTGTGATGAGTCGGATTGGAGATAGCCATCTCAAAGGAGAATTCCGATTTGCTAAGAAAGCCAAAACATTCTTACAAATTATGCGATCGCTGAGTGCTATTCTCAGCTACTTAAAAAGATTAAAGCAACTCATTCGCAGAATTCAACCGGATCTGATTCACTCAAACGGAGTTAAAGCTCATGCTTTACTTGGATTACTCGGTCAGCTAAATTGCCCAGTGATCTGGCATATTCAAGATTTTTATAGCACGCGCCCAATTATGGCGAAAGTTCTTCAGAGGTTGAATCGATCTGCAACTGGAGCGATCGCGCTTTCTCAGGCCGTGAAAAATGATGCTCAAGCTTTAATGCAAGTCCCGATTGAAGTGATTTATCCGGCGATTGATCATCAATACTTTCGGATTGAAGGAAAGCGATCGCCTGTTTTACGGATTGGTTTAGTCGCGACGTTTGCACGCTGGAAAGGGCATGACATTTTTCTGAAAGCTGCTGCACAAGTGATGTCAGAAATTCGAGGGGTGTCGATTCAATTTCAGATTGTCGGTGCGCCTATCTACAGCACCCAAGGCTCACAGTTTTCGCTAGAAGAACTACAGACCAATGTTGCAAAGCTAGGGCTAGAACAGGTTGTTGAGTTTGTTGGATTTCAGCCAGATACAGTTTCTATCTATGAAAACCTAGATATTGTTGTTCATGCAAGTACCCAACCAGAGCCTTTCGGCTTAGTGATTGCAGAAGCGATGGCATTTGGAAAAGCAGTGATTGTTGCAAATGCGGGAGGGGCTGCAGAATTGGTCAACAATTATGAAGATGCGATCGCAGTTCCGCCTGGAGACGTTCAAGCACTTGCACAAGCTTTGATTCAACTGATTCGGAATCCGCAGATGCGGCAAGAGCTAGGACGAAATGCAAGACGAACTGCGATCGAGAAATTTAATCGCGATCGCATGGCAGATGAATTGCTGACTCTTTACGATCGCTGGGGTGGACTCCATCAAACGCTCTGCATCTTCTAAATTTCATGAAACTCTGCAAAATCATTTCTAAGAAGTCTTTTGGATGAATTTTTGCGCCAAAGAAAGACCTATTCAGAGATCGACGGCTTATCCAGCACTCTGCATTGCATGGTTGCTAACAAATCGTTTCTTCTACCCTCAAAAGCAGAGACGTGACGTGCCTCATCTCTCCTACAATGAAAAGCGGAGATGTTATGAAGCCTCATGACCAAGCAAGTTCTGATCCTCGGTGGCAGTGGGCGCATCGGGAGTAAAGTTGCCGAAGACCTAATCGCGCATACCTCAGCCAACATTACGATCGCTGGACGCAATCTGGTTACAGGCAACTCAATCTGTCAGCAATTGGGCGATCGCGCTCAATTTAAAGCGATCGATTTAACGGCTCCCTCAGACCTGAGAGCGGCAGTTTCGCAAGCCGATCTAGTCGTTCATTGTGCCGGACCGTTTCATTATCGCGATGCCAGCGTCTTGCAAATTTGCATTGACGAAGGCGTTAACTATATTGATGTCAGTGATCATCCTTCTTTCACGCGCAAGGCATTAGCATATCGTGCCAATGCTGAATCTGCTGATGTGACGGCTGTGATTAACACAGGTATTTTCCCTGGTATTTCTAATAGCATGGTGCGGCGTGATGTTGAACAGCTTGATCATGCAGAGAAAATTCATTTAAGTTATGTGGTCGCAGGTTCTGGGGGTGCAGGTGTCACGGTGATGCGAACGACATTTCTTGGATTACAGCGCCCGTTTGAAGCTTGGATCGATGGCGATTGGAAAACGGTGAAGCCTTATAGTGATCGAGAAGTAATCGACTTCCCGAAATACGGCAAAGTCGGGGTTTACTGGTTTGATATGCCAGAAGCATTTACGCTTCCCGATACGTTCCCAGTGAAAACAGTGGTTACAAAATTCGCCACGGTTCCCCAGTTTTATAACTATCTGACTTGGAGCGTGGCTCGCTGGTGGCATCCGAAGCTTTTGCAAACGAAAGCCGTGATCGAATTTTTATCGTATGTCAGCCATTTTATGACCGATGTGAGCGATCGTTTTAGTGGCATTGGGGTGGCAATTCGATCGGAAGTGACCGGAGAAAAGAACGGTCAACCGACTCGCTGTGTTTCAACCTTGACGCACTTGGATACTGCGGTTTCGGCAGGAATTGGGACGGGAACGGTTGCAGAAATGCTGCTCTCTGGTGAATTGAAAAAACCAGGAGTTTGGGCGATCGAGCAAGCATTGCCTACTGAATTGTTCGATCGCGCAATGCAGCGTCGAGGCATTGAAATTCATCAAGAATTAATCTGATTTTTGACCATCGCGCCGACCTAATTCGTAAATTCCACATCCCATACACGCTAAAATTCCGACGCTAATTGCCCAACTTTTACCTAAACCTGCTTCAACGCCAAAGTTACACAGCGCGCCTGCTCCCAAAAAAGGAAGAATGCTCAGAATCGACGCATAAAAAGCATTTTGAGCTTCTCTAGCTGCTCTCGTTCGTTCAAATTCCTCGATCGACGAATACAGCGATCGTTCGGCATAGTTAAACCAACGATTTAACTGTTCGATCACCCAATCCCCGACAGGTGAAAATCCCAAATACAGCGCCAGCGCCCAAAGACAAGCTCCCGCGATCGCACTTGGATCAATCGTGACGCTGAAGACAATTAAATCGATCGACATCTTTCTTTACCGGACAAACGCTTTAGACAAAGATATCGAAGCTGACCGATGAAAATCAACTCACACTGAAGCGAAATGGCTTAATTTCAAATTAAGAGAGGGATTGAGCCATTTTAAATTGAATTGAAGTACTGGATTGGACTGAACGATAATGCGGGTTTGAACCTGGTTGTGTCGTCAGTCCAAAAATAGTCCCAAGTTGGAATATGACCGTATTACTGGCTTTGTGCCATGATGTGCTGATTGGCTTTCAGGCAAGATACGTTAGTCGTTATAAACGCAGAGACAATTGTTCAAGTGCGCCCAAACATGCGATATTTTGACAAAGTGTCCTTTCCACCTTACTGAGTTGGGATTGCAACCATTGCTGATGCAGACCGCCCAAATTCTTCTGGTGCATACTGCAAATGGGCTTCTGCTCCTGGATAAACAAAGGTTCCAGGGGTTATCGAGCGGACTAAGTAATGCAGTGTGTAAACTCCCGCTTCAAGATGGTTTCCATAAGCCATGATGCGATCGCGGTAGATCGTTTGGTAGTCAATCTCCCAACTATCTGCTTTTGTCTGAAAATAAGGAGTTGAGGTTTGAAAACTCGTATCAATCGCTTCCAAACCTGCGGGAAGTGGATCTGTAATCACTAGATGATCAATGGGATGATCCGTAATGACTTCTAATTCAATATCCAACACTTGTCCAGGTTTTATCTGCCAAGGCTTTTCGATCGTTTGCAATCCCATTTGCATTAAGGTTTCTGTCTTATTTGCAGGATGAATTGATCTTGTGATTCGCAATCCATTGAATCGTCCAAGGGGATTTCCTTCCAGTCGATAACGATATGCTGTTAGATAGTGGAGCGTTCCTTGACCAGATTTTTGAATTTGTAAGTTATGCTGCCCTCGTGGTAGGTCTGACATTGCGATCGTTGTATTCGCACTCGGTTGTTTGTATCCTGCAAACTGTTGAGAGAGTAGAGGTTTTCCGTCGAGTTGCGCGATCGCGCTAAAGTTGGGAGGTTTGGGTAAGCGTTGGCTATATTCTGCTAAAGCGGTGAGCGCTTGAGCATTGTAGTAACTACATCCCCAAGTACCATTTTTTCTCAGAGCCAGTAAGGCAGAGAGTAATTTATCTAGGGTTTCTGCTGAACTCTTGCGATCGATCATCAGCCGCAAGGCTTCTGCTTGGGCTGTTACTGGAGAACTAAACCATTGCCACTTCTGAGGAAGATTTACGGTTGCAGTTCGTCCTGTCTCATAGATGGTTTTCTGAATTTGTTTGACCAGCATATCTGCTTCTTTTTGCCAGTCTGGGAAGCGAGAGAGGTAACGAGTTAACTTAATGCGATCGATATCGTCAAACTGCTTCCGACGTTCATATAAATCAGCTAAGAAATCATTACGTTGATCTCCAAGTTCGGCAAGTGCAATCAGCGATCGTAGTCTGATTTGGTCTTTGCAACGTTGTTCTGTGCAAAACTCATATTGCCCTGGATCTGCGAGGATCTTTTGCAAATAGGTTTTTAGTTTGCTGACTAATGTTGTATTCACCGGAAGCTTAGCAGTTGCGGCTTTTGAGAGCGCTTGTGCTACATAGGGTGAAACAAAGGGATCAGATTGTTCTGCACCAGGAAAGAAAGCAAATCCACCATCAGGACGTTGGAGCGCTTGTAAGTGTTCTAGGGCTTGGGCTGCTTGTTCCGGCGGATTGAACTCATTAAATGTTTGTCCGTAAGTTCGGGAGAGAATTTGGAGATTGGCTGCGATCGCTAACTGACTAGCAGCTGATTCTAAAAATGGGAGTTGCTCTTGATCAAAAACTTGACGTGCAGGCGCTTTAAGTTCAGGAATCAACGTACTAGCAAGCGAAATTTCTAATCCGCCTGTGCTATTGACCACATTGCGATCGATCTGGATTGGAATTTGTACTTGCCGTTCTGTTGTTCCAGTTTCTACGACTTGCTCAGTAATTTCTAGTGGTTTTACTTCTAGCGGAACTTCAAAGGCATCTGATGTATTGTTCAACTGAGTTAGGAATTGGACTTTTCCTGTGCCAGTATTGTTTGCAGTCATGGGAAAGCGATAAGCTTTTGTTCCAGATTCGATTGGAGTTTGTAAATTCGCAGATCGATCTCCCGTTAATTGCAGTGATCCGCTCACTGCTCCGTTAATTGTTAACGTACCTGATTGTCCAGTGTTGTTTGTGATAGCCACTCCTGCGTCTAATCGATCGCCCACGCGCGCGAATTGGGGCAGCACAGGATTCGCGATGAGGGGTTTCGTTGTGATAAAGGTTGCATCATGATTGCCATAGTGCATTTTTTGATCGATCGCGACTGCCATCACTCGCCATGTGGTTAAGTCATCGGGGAGTTTGACTTTCACGATCGCTTTGCCATTCGCATCGGTTAAGACTGAGCCATTATAGTAAGCTAACGGTTTGAAGTTTTTGCGGATGTGTGTGTCACCCACTCCACTGGAAAGCCCACCTCCGAAGCCCCAACCTTTATCGATCGGGGAAGCTAAGGGTTCTAGAACAACATCCGGGCGATTATCTGCAAAGCGAGTTGAGATGGCTTGTTCTGCATAGACTGTCTTAACCAAATCGGGTAGGCGATAGTTAGTGAGTTGCAACACCGCTTCATTGACAACCATCACCGTGAATTGACCTTGCACCGGATTGCTTTGAGTATTTTTCACTTCTAGCTGAATCGTTTCTTCTGCACCCGGTTGAATAGATGCTTGTTGTGGCGTCACTTGCACTTTCAAATACTGTTCATCCAAATTGGTCGTAAACGGCGTAAATCCAATCCGAACGAGTTTATCGAGCTGACCTGGCTCAACTTGTTCAACAGGTTTGCCTTGCCGGATCAGAACTGCCTCAACCGCAGCATTGGGAATCATATCTGGCGTAACTTTGAATTGAATCTGGGGTGCGCCGCCTTGGACTTTTGTGACAGTTTTGTAGATTGTGTTGTGACGCACAACCGCAAAATATAATTCTGCTTCGGGATAGGGCGATTGAATCACGACATTGGCTGTTTCACCCGGTCGATAGGATTTCTTATCCAGTTGCAATTCGAGACGATTATTGCTGTAGCGTCCACCCCAAAGGACTGGATTCTCTCCTGTGACCCAAATTTGTGAATCCGTTGCGGTTAAATCATCTTTCGCGTTTGTAAAGTTTGCTCGAATGCGATAAGAGCCTGATTCTGGCGGTGTTAATGTAGCCGTTTGCGCTGAATTTTCTGATCGGAGTTCTGCTTGACCGACAGTTTTATACTCCACTTGATCTTTCGGCGTTTGGCTTCCCTCAATGACCTGAGTTACGCTGCTATAAATCATCTGTTGGAGTTCCAGTTTCACGGATTGTCCCGCGATCGCACTTCCTTTCGGATCAGTAACAATCACTTGGAGATTGAACGGCTTGCCAGCATCCGCCACAAAATTACTTTTAAGACCAATTAAGCGATCGCTCGGCAAGGCTGTAAAGGTTTTAGAATTTGCAACCGCTAGATTTGAGACATCCGTCACTTGAGCATCAATGCGATAGGTCATCGGATAGGGTAAATTCGATGCAACTGTGACCGATTGTTGTCCTTTTCCTTGGGCGTCTAGCGCAGTTTTGTTCTGTAAGACATCGCTTTGGATCGTGGGTTCTGTTTCTGGATAAAACCATTTCCGTCCGAATGAAAATTCTTCCCAGCCTTTGGGAGCAAACTCTGCCTTCTGGCGAGTTGCATAGTATTCTACCTGTCCCCCTTCTACCGCTGGACCAAACAGATAGTTGCTTTGAGCTTGAGCGTTGATGGTTTCACCTGCCTTCGCAAACTCTTTATCGAGCGATAGATCGACTTTGAAATTCGGAGGTTTAAATTCTGCGACCCGAAACTCACCGGAAATTTCGGCTCCGGTTGTCCCTTTTGCTTGAATTGTATAGTTTCCTAATGCTTGATCTGAGGCGATCGGGACTTCTAGAGAAAAAGTACCAAACTCATTTGTCGTTTGTGCCCCTAATGTTGTTTTATTTCCTTGGGGATCAATCAGGGTGACGGTGTAGCGAATATTCTTATCCTGTTGAAGGACACCATTTTTCAGATAAGTTGCAATGCCTGTGAACCAAGCTTTTTCACCCGGTTGATAGAGTTGTCGATCGGAGAAAATCGTACCGCGCGATTCTGGTTGATCGCTATCCCATCCAGCATAGATGCCATAGCCATAGCTCCCACTCCACTTGAGCGCACGAGAAAATGCCCAGTCTTGTCCTTCACGCACGATGGTCAAGAGTTCGGGAGGTTCTGCAAAACTATCTTTGTTATCGGGAATGCAGGTTTGAATTGCTTGTGCATTGAGAATTAGAGTTCCAGCGCGATCGCTTGTTCCGGTTGCACAAGGTTGAGGTTCGGGTCTAGATTTTGCGCTTAACTGCGATCGATAAATCTCAATCTTCGCGCCATTCACCGGAGAACCATCGGATAGATGATGAACTCGAACCACTCCTGAGTCGGGAAACCACTGAGCAAAGACACCCAAATTTGTCAGTTGCACTAATCCATAAAAAGTGGGTTCACGCCATTTCTCATTGTCTTTCTCGATGTATTGGTAGGTCTGGGCTTGGACGCCATAGGCGAGCATTCCCGTCTTACTTCCAAGCTTCTCGCGGAGTGGAATCGCAATCTCAGTCGATTGATTTTTCTTTTGGACTGGAATCTTAAACGATTTCCAAGTATCAGATTTTGACAGGAGATCTTTTCCGTTTCCTTGCGGCTCAGCAGAATCGGTGTAAACCAAGTCTGTAGGCTGTACGACTCGATAAGCAGCCTTGTATTGGGAAGTTGGGAGATTGACGGCTGATAAGTTGAGTTGCACACTCTTGGTTACAGGAAAAATATTGAGTCCAGAGGGTGCCCAAAAATCTGCTGCTACTTCTCCAGTTTTGTACTCTATCGTGATAGGTTTCTCTAGCGTTTGTCCAAACTTGTCTTTTAGACCAGCACCGATCGTAATTTGATAGGTTGTCTGGGGTGCGAGTGCCCAAGGATTCAGGCTGATGACACGCTCGTTATCATAGGCTCTGAGCCAACGCGCAGGTTCTTTTGGAGATGGCTGGATAGTGACATTTTTTGCTACGGTTTCTGCCACTAAAGCATTATTGAACTTGAGTTGAGCAAATCCTTGCACAAACCGTCCAAAGGCTCCTCCTTCATTTGGTCGATCGCTGTATTCAATTCCTTGGAATGCTAAGGGTGCATAGGTCATGACCTCTCCTGTAAAGGGAGAGGTTGTCGCGAGATTGCCTTGACGGGGAAGAATTCCGGGAGCAAGTTCAAGTTGATAGCGTTTTGCTTTCTCTAAGGTTTGCCGAGGGGATAAAACATAAATCCAATCCCGCATCGCAGAATTGAATTTTTCTTGCGGATTCTCAAAGGATTGATCTGCTTCTTGGGATTGTTCTTTTTTCAGCTCTATTTGAAGTGGTATTCTTTGCTGGCTACCTTCAGGTATCAGGACTGCTTTAACCGATTCTGGAGCTAACTCTGTGTTTGAGGTGATTTCTAAGTTTGGGTTGAGTGTGATGGGTTCGATTGGTGTTGATGAATCGCTTGGTAATTTAGGTAAATCTGTGAGTTGAATCGCAGGTGTGTTAAATGTCCAAGCAAAATCTTGATTGAGCTTGTGTTGCTTTAGATCTGTAAGTCCTGCTTTCAGGGTTACTCTCACTCTTGTTGCAGTTGGTAACGCTGCATCTGCTTGAAAGCCAATCATTTTTGGTGTGAGAAAACGAAATCGACCGGGAAGTGTCGGTGTGAGTTCAAAGCGATTCAAGATGTCTCTTCGATCGGAACTTTCTAAACTCTCGATCGGGATTAATGGCTCTTTGAACCGAATCCGAATCTGTGAAAGCAGATTGGTTGCACCTGTGGGGCTAATTTGCTCAATCCAATCTGGAAGTTTGGGTGTGGGTAATGCTTCTACTGTCGAAAGCGGTTGTGCTTGCGTAACCAAGTTCAATCGATTACAGGCTGTAATTCCTAAAACGAGTGCCAGCCCCAACAAAAAATATTTCCAAGTCGTCAAAAGCCTGCGAACGGTCATTGTCTACCCCTCACACAAGCAGCGATTGCTATTTCTTTAGTAGCTGATCGCGATCGAGGAATTGCTGAAATTCCTATAATTCTTAACTAACGGCTCGCTTCAGTGAGGGAAAATCCCCGACGAGTCGATGGTTTCTCTGCCACTCCCACTTGAAAGCGAACTTGATCTGTTGAGGCTCCACTCCGAGCTTGCAATGTCCAATCGCCCGATCGTAGATTCCAAAAGAACGTATTAGAGGTTTGAGTAGCAATCTTCTCGCCATTGAGCCACCACTCTACAGGCTGTTTGGGTACTTCAGCGAGTCTAAACTGCAAGTTCTGACCTGATCCCATCTCAGGCGCGACTAGAAAATAATCGCCATTGCGCGGAGAAATGATTCTTAACGTGCCAGGAGACAGTATCGGTTCTTGTTGCATCGCGAGCCATTCATTGTATTCTGCTGGCAAATTCAGGCGGTACTGCTGTTGATCGTTTGAAATGGCTTGATAAAACGTATCTGGATGTTGTTGATACGCTGTGAGATCTTCAGGATAGAAATATTCCTGCACGATCGTGGGACAAACAGCCGTGGGACGCAATCCTGACAACGCACAGATCGGACGTTGCACCAGATCCTTAGGCAATGGCAAAGCAGCAGGTTCTCGATGTTCATGGAGATGGAGCATAATGCGGCTCCAAAGTGGTGCAGCACCTGTGACACCTGAAACTTGGCGCATCGGTTCACCATTGAAATTACCAACCCAGGTTGCAACCGTATAGTCTGTTGTAAACCCAACCGTCCATGTATCTCGAAAGTCCGATGAAGTTCCCGTTTTCACGGCTGCCGGAAACGGCAAACTCAGCACCGAATCGACGCCAAAGGATCTGGCACGCGCATATCGATCGCTCAACATATTCGTAATCAGTGACCAAGTTGATGTCGAGTAAGCACTATAGGACTGGGGATGAAGCATGGTTGATTGTCCCTGCCTTGCCATCAATAAATACGCCTGTGCCAATTCCCAAAGGCTAACTTCACCGCTTCCCAAAGTCAGTCCCAAGCCATAATAGTCAGGTGATTGATTCAGATGAGCAAAACCCAATTGATGCAATCGATCGAGAAATATCGCGACTCCCACTTTTTCTAACACTCGCACCGCTGGCACATTTAAGGAGTTTGCTAAAGCAATGCGGACACGAACTGGGCCTTGAAACGTTTCACTGTAGTCAGTTGGACTATAGAGCTTTGCTCCTGGAATGGCATAATGCGTCGGCACATCTGCTAGCACTGTATTCGGTTGAATGATTCGTTTTTCTAATGCTAGTTGATAGAGAAAGGGTTTGAGCGTTGAACCGGGTTGACGTAGCGCTTGTACGCCATCATTTTGCCCCATTTGTGAGGCAGCAAAATAATCGATCGAACCAACATACGCCAAAACATTTCCGGTTCGATTATCAAGAACAATCGCTGCTGCTTGATGAACATTATTTCTTGCTAGAGTCTCAATGACTTGTCGAGCTTGCGCTTCTACAAATTGCTGAAGAGGTAAATCAAGCGTTGTCCGAATTTGAGCGGGATGGTTTTTGGGCAGTTGGTTGGCACTCCAAAATAGAAAATGGGGTGCAGCGAGAATGCCTTGCTGCCGAGGTTGTAGCTTTACTGCTTCAGCAAAGATGCGATCGCGCTGACTTTGAGTAATGTAACCATCCTGCACCATCCGATCCAACACATACTGCTGTCGTTTCTTCAAATGCTCCCAATGCTCATAGGGATTGAGATCATTCGGATCATTCGGTAAGGCTGCTAATAGACTCGCCTGAGCTAAATTCAAATCCCGCGCTGGAATACCGAAATAAACTCTTGCTGCGGCTTCTACCCCATAAATATTGCCACCCATCGGTAGACGATTGAGATATGCCTGAAGGATTTCATCTTTACTCATTCCGGCAAATAACCGCCAGGACAGCCAAATTTCCTGAATCTTTCCCCAAGCTGTACGCGGGCTTGGTTCCAGCATTCGTGCAAGCTGCATCGTAATTGTGGAAGCACCGCTAACAATCCGACGCGCTTGAATTGCTTCTGCAATCGCTCGAATCCCTGCTTTGAGATCTACCGCTCCATGATGATAAAATCCTTGATCTTCCGCCGCTAGAATAGCTTGAACCAAATTCGGTGAAACTGCATTGAGTGAAACAACCGCAGTATGGTCTTGATCGCGAGTGAGCAAGGTTCCTAACGGCAAACCATTGCGGTCTTGGAATTCGATGGCTTGATCGTTTTGGGCAATGTCAGAAGCTCGAATCGGCGCGAGATAGGGGAGCGATCGTAGAAGAATGCCACTGAGGAGCAAAACGATGACGATCGTAAAGTAGGAGCGACGTTTAGTAGAGAAAAATCGGCGGTTCCTCATGAGATGTAGAAGACTCCCAGCCCTTAAATTGCTATTAAATGAGATGGAACCAGCAACGTCAAGGACAAGTTATCTATCGTTGCATCGATCGTATAACTACACCAAGCAACGGGAAGAACTTGAAAATTCCCGGCAGAGACGCGACAGTGAAAGTTCTGAGAGAGCATCGCGGACGACACAAGCATATGGGTATTAAGGTGCTGCTGCGGATTCCGAAATATGCTTACTGAAGTTGCATATGCCTTTATGACCTTAAGTTTCCTTCAGAAGATTTCTGCGTGCAAACTTCCAGAGTTCGATCCATGTCTCTTCATATCGCTGTGGTGTAAACGAACCCGAAGAAGACGGTAATTACGGCAATGGAAAAATTAAAAAGCGTTTTACACTTCGTTACATTAGAGAAGACAGAACCCAGGGCGATCAAAATCGTCTGCTACATCGGAGGTACCCGATATGAATAACATTCGTGTCGGCAGTTTGTTTGGAATTCCTTTCTATGCCAACCCATCCTGGTTTTTAGTGTTGGGCTTAGTCACTTTTAGCTATGGCTCAGGACTGGCAGCCCAATTTCCCAATTTGCCTTCGGGGCTGTCTTGGGGATTAGGATTGCTCACAGCACTGCTATTGTTTGGTTCTGTGCTGGCTCATGAACTCGGTCACAGCTTTGTGGCGCTGAAGCAAGGTGTGGGTGTCAAATCGATCACGTTGTTTCTATTCGGGGGATTAGCGAGCTTAGACAAAGAGTCGCAAACTCCCGCTGAAGCATTTCAAGTTGCGATCGCAGGGCCTTTAGTCAGTTTGCTCCTTGCTGGTTTGGCAACCCTTTTGGCAGTTGGTACGGGCATCTCTGGGGCACCTGCTGCAATCTTGGGCGTGTTGGTTTCGGTGAACTTCGCGTTAGCGCTCTTTAATCTGATTCCGGGTTTACCGCTGGATGGCGGCAACATTCTGAAAGCCTTAGTCTGGAAAGTGACGGGCAACCCTTACAAGGGGATGAAGGTTGCGGGTCGGGTCGGTCAATTGATCGGTTGGTTAGCGATCGCATCGGGACTGCTACCCTTGGTTGTATTTGGCGGTGGGCTGAACTTCTGGAATATCTTGATTGGTTGGTTCTTGCTTCAGAATGCCAGCCAAGCTGCTCAGTATGGCGTGGTGTTGGATCGCTTAGCAGGGCTGACAGCATCCGATGCCGTCAGCACAAATAGCCCGGTTGTTGCTGCTTCGTCAACATTACGAGAGTTTGCCGATCAGCGGATTCTGGATCAGCGGGTGTGGCAGAAGTTTTTAGTCACAAACGCAGAGGGTCAACTGCTGGGTACGCTTTCCATCGAGGATTTGAAAGCGATTCCGAGTGATCTGTGGTCTGAAACTTTGGTTCAAACCCTCGTAAAACCGCTTGACCCATCTCTCATGGTACAGAGCGATCGTCCCTTGTCAGAAGTGGCAACCTTGTTGGAAGAACGCAAGTTGACTGCACTTTCCGTTGTTCAAGAAAACAATATCTTAGTGGGCTTGCTCGAAAAAACTGCGATCGTGAATCTGCTTCAGAATCGAGCCTATGCTGTTCCGGCATAGACTCAGATTGAAACATACAGCAGGCATTGTTGAATGAGAAGGTGAATCAGACTGGAATGCCTCAAGTTCATCGTCAGGCAAAAGGTTACACTCCATTGATAGCAGAAGCCGATGCAACGTATTGGAAACGCTGAATCCTTTTGCTCAGAACGCTTTAGAGGATGTTTTAAAAGTATAGAAAGTTTCTTCGCTCTCGTTGCTATCCCGCCCGTGATTGAAAATCCGGGCTAACAGAAGCAAGTCCACTCAAGGGACTAAAAGACTTTCAGCATCAAGTTTCCAGTCCTTTTCAAAGGACTTCGTACCGTTAGCCCCGACTTCCAGTCGAGGGGCGGGTGAGTGCCAGAAACGATACTTTTCAAACATCCTCTTAGAACGATAGAGAGACTTGCGATCGTGGCTCTTAATTTTAGCGTTGAGCCACGATCGCATTCTTGTATTAAGGAGACATCCGTTCGATCGTCCAATGATCTCCTTGACGACGGTAGAGTAAGCGATCGTGCAATCGACTTGGTCTGCCTTGCCAAAATTCAATCTCGCGTGGAATCACTCGAAATCCGCCCCAATGCGGCGGACGCGGTACTTCCTGGCTCTCATATTCCACTTTCAACGCCGCTAATTTCTGCTCCAAAACATCCCGATTCGGGATAATTTCGCTCTGCTCCGATGCCCAAGCTCCCAAACGACTGTTGTGCGGACGACTGAAAAAATAGCCATCCGATTCTTCAGCAGACACTTTTTCAACGCTGCCGACAATTCGCACCTGGCGTTCTAGCTCTGTCCACAAAAACACCAAAGCTGCTTGAGGATTCGCTTCTAACTCTTTTCCTTTGTTGCTGTTGTAGTTCGTGAAAAAAGTAAAACCGCGATCGTCAACGGCTTTCAACAACACAATCCGAGCCGCAGGAATGCCATCTTTGCTGGCGGTTGCCAAAGTCATTGCATTCGGTTCTGGCAACTCTGCCTTCACCGCTTGATCAAACCAGTGTTGAAATTGTTGAAAAGGATTCGGATCAACATCCGTTTCGTTTAACGTTTCTTTGGTGTAATCCTTTCTGAGATCCGCAATCGAAGACATCATCGTTTATTTTTTATGCGCCATTTTCTATTCTATTCGCCTGGGAGATCACAAAAAGCGATCGATCTGGCATAACTTAAAAAGGTTGCGATCGGAGAGTAATGTAAAAATGGCGCTGTTATTAGCTGGCGATATTGGTGGAACGAAAACAATTTTGCGACTGGTGGAAGCTCAAGTAGATCAGACGGAAACAGCGAAAAGTAGCTTATTTGAGCAACGCTATGTCAGTCGTGACTTTCCTGATCTCGTGCCGATGGTGGAAAAATTCTTGCAAGAAGCACAGCAGGCAACCGGACAATTATTTGCGCCAGAAAAGGCTTGTTTTGGAATTGCTGGTCCAGTTGTGAACAATACCAGTAAAGTCACGAATGTTGGCTGGATGTTAGAAGGCGATCGCTTATCTGAACAACTCTCGATTCCGAAAGTTTCCCTGATTAATGACTTTGCCGCGATCGGTTATGGGATTCTCGCCTTAGAGCCGACAGATCTGCATGTCTTACAACAAGGTCAGCCGAAGGAAAACGCTCCGATTGCTGTGATTGGGGCAGGAACGGGCTTAGGACAGGGCTATTTAGTGCATGATGGCACGGCTTATCAAGTGTTTGAATCTGAAGGTGGACATGCCGATTTTGCGCCTCGGACGGAATTAGAATTTCAGATGTCGCGCTACTTACTGGATAAGTTAAATATTGAACGCATCTCGGTCGAACGAATTGTTTCGGGACAGGGCATCATTGCCATTTATCAATTTTTGCGCGATCGCGATTTTGCTAAAGAATCTCCAGAGATTGCAGAGATTATGCATACTTGGAATTCGGAAATCGGACGAGAAAAAACCGTTGATCCGGCTGCTGCCATTTCTCAAGCCGCATTAGAACAGCGCGATCATCTGTCTGAAAAAACCATGCAAATGTTCATTGATGCCTATGGTGCAGAGGCAGGCAACCAGGCTTTGAAATTGCTTCCTTATGGTGGCTTATACATTGCAGGTGGAATTGCTGCGAAAGTGTTGCCCTTGATGGAAGAAGGAAGCTTTGTGCGATCGTTCCAACTGAAAGGAAGAATGCGATCGCTGATGGAACAAGTTCCCATTCAAATCGTGCTCAATCCACAGGTCGGATTGATTGGGGCAGCCCTTTGTGCGTCAAGATTATGATTCGCCTCGCTGAAAAAACTGTTTGAGAATTTCACCTGGAGGGCGATCCCAAGTATCTAAATGATTGTTGATTAGCCCTTCAGAATTCACACTGTAAGTTGATGTGCCATTAAAGAACAATCGCGCTTTCCAGGGAACTCTCAAAGTTCCTCGAACTGTCCATTCTGCTAGGATCGTCGATTCATCTTTTGGATAGACTTTGTGTAGATCGAAGAAGAGTTCTGTAAAAAATAGCTTTCCGTGAAAGCGCAATGTCCAGAAGATAATTCGGTAATTGAACTTCCATTTGAACGTATTGACGGGATCTTTGAAAAAGATATCGGAACTGTAAATGTCATAGGTAATATCTTTCTCAAACAAGGTGGGTAAGTCTTGTTTCAGCGTCTGAATTATCTCGTCAATCCGCTCTTGTTCAATCATCCCAGTCCCCCGTGTCTTGATTCAATCCCATCCAATTCAAGCATGTTTGCATCGCTTGGTGCATGGTTTCTACATCGGCGTGATAGCGTCTACCATGTCCCGGCAGTACCCATTCAAAGTCATAGTCACTGAGCTTTTGCATCGATCGCTTTAACTCATCCCAAGAGTACCAACAAACATCTCGAAAACCAACCAAATGATTCAGTTTTGCTGACCAAGCTAAATGATCGCCAGAGAACAAGAACTGATTCTTGTACAGCAAAACAGTATGTCCCTTAGTATGTCCTGGAACGGGAATGATCAGCAGTTCAGAATCAAGCTGAAAGGGGTTTGTTCCAGTGAGTTGAATTTCTACACTTTCAGTACCGGGATTGATTTCATCACGGTGGAGAATGCGATCGCACTGAAAATGATCTCGAAACTTCTGATGATCCGCCACATCATCCCGATGCGTCAAATACAGATATTTCACTCCGCCCATTGCTTCGATACGCTTTACTAGCGGTGGCGAGAACCTTGGAGAATCGACTAAAACATTCCCTTCAGGACGTTGAATCAAATAGCTCGCAGCCCCGAAAGAATTCTCCGCATGATAGCCGCAATGATAGACATTTTCAGCGACTAAAATTGGGAAGCTTTCTTGTGCAAATTTAATATCCGTCGGTTTTTCAACCGTTCCAATTGAACCTGTTGGGCAAGCGAGTAAGGCTTGCATCGCGTGGAGTCGTTCTGTTTCATTCGCTGGTTGATGAAACACGATCGATTGACTGCCTTCACGCGAAAAAATCTCCGGTGACATCCAGCGACAAGTATCACAATCAATACACGAACTATCAACGTAAAAATCGCCTGCAGCGTTTTGCGATCGCCGATTTGCTAAATGAGCCATAGTTGACCCTTTCAAAGAGTATCTACGATCATAGCGAATTCTATTTTCGACTGCTGAGATAGAACGAGTATCCTAGCTCTGGCACATCTCCCAAGCCAATTGCATGAATTAACTCTAATCGACTAAATCGACCTGTTTCATAGCTCATTGGCATCGGAGAAACTGCTTTTTGCTCAATGACATGAAATCCTCGATCGCTTAATTTTTCAGCTAATTCACTCGGCGTATACTCAAACTTATGTTCTGGATGAATAAAGCCTTGTCGAACTTGCAAGATAGTTAGCTGACGATTTGGAGTATCTAAACAAAAGTATCCGCCTGGTTTGAGGACTCGATACACTTCTTGAATCACCCGATCTGCTTCTGCTTGCGTAATATGCTCAATGCTCTGTCCCGACCACACTAAATCAAACGTTTGATCCGCAAACGTCGAGAGGTCAGTCATCGAGATGTAGTGATAGTAAATCTGAGTGCCTTGCTCGGTTGTATGTTGCTGAATCAGAGGGGTATCTGATTGAAAAAACCGTTGCTCGATCGGTAAGTCAACAATATCAATTTGCTTAGGACAATGCGGATAACCCATTGTCAGTAAGCTTCCCTGTGGCTCAAGACCTGCTCCTCCGAGATCCAAAATTCTCTCAGCCGCAGGGAGCGCAGTTTGAATCAGTGTGAGTCGGGCTTGATGATGAGCATAGTTCCCCTGGGTGTGAAAGAACTTTTGTTCCCAACTTGCAGGAATCATCAAAAAGGAAAATAGCAGACCTAAGCGCGAGACTTTACCTTGATCGAGTTGTGATGTGTAGAAATCGATATCAGATTGGCGATCGCGCTTTTTCAAAAAATACTGATAGAGATGCTTTACATAGGTGTGGTTGCTCTCATCTCGCTTTTTCAAAAGATGAACAACCCAAAATTGCAAAACTCGCCACAAATCTTGGGGGTAATAGCGCAAGTACCGAAGAACTTTGGAGAATTTGACTTGCATTTCACGATTCATAGCGAAGTTTTCCGGTGATTGACCTGCAATAATCTACCGCAATCCTTGTTAATTTAGTCTTTTCGCCGGAAGATTCTGCCCATTTTGGCGCAAAATCAGTTGATTCACACTGCCTTGTGGGTTGCGAACAAACGTAACTTGAACATCCAGTTCTGTAATGAAGAACTGTGTTTCTGCTTCTGCAAACAGTTCAACCTTGGGTTGCTTTGTTGCTTGGAGAAACAGGCGATTTTGCTCTTTCGTAATCGCAAGCACAAAATCCGGAGCCAATTGATAGCGACCCACATAAGCATCTAACAGTTTGGGATTAATTGCGATCGCTTTTCGTTGCTTTGGCGCTTCACGCTTTGCTAAAGGAATGCGCTCATCTAAAAGATGTAATCCAATGTCATTGATATCATTTTCAGAGTTCGAGAGGACGACTACACCGATTCCTTTGTTCTTCACAAAGCCAATAAAGCTGCGAAATCCACCTGTCCCACCATCATGCATGATGATTTCTGTTCCTTTGTGGTTGAGAACATGCCACCCGATCGCGATTTGCATCTCTGGCGTTGGTGTCGAATGTTGAGGAACATGTGTTTTTTGCAGAGTGGCATTCAGCGCAGAGGGTTGTAATTGTAGGTTTACAGCTAAGAAATTTAAAAGATCATTCGTCGTCGATCGCAATCCTCCCGCTCCTGCTAAGGTTGGCAAATCCCAATAAGAAACAGGTTTACCAAAGGTATTATGTCCTTTCGTAAAACGAGCTTGCTGTTTTGGAGTCAGTTGAATTGCCGTATCATTCATCTTCAAAGGATGAGCAATCCGAGTTTTAATTAGGGTTTCATAGTTCACGCCTGCTTTCAAACTCAAAATATGACCCAGTAAACCTGCTCCTAGATTCGAGTACTCGTACTGTGTGCCGATATCTCGCGTGAGTTGATAGTTTCGGAGAAAAGTATAAAGTTGCTCGACAGTGTAATCTGCATAGGGATTGCTCTCATCTTTGGGAGCGAGATTATCCGGTAAGCGTGGTAAACCAGACGTATGCGTTGCTAGATTCAACAACGAAATTGTTTTACCGTTTCGAGTTGGCGTTTTGACTGGGAGAAACTTAGAAATCGGATCATCAAGTTTTAGCTCTCCCCGCTCTGCCATCTGGGTCAGCGCGATCGCTGTAAAGACCTTACTAATCGAACCAATCTCAAAGAGAGTATCGCCGTCTACTTTTGAATCGGCAAGGCTGTACTGAATCAGACGGCGACCTTTGCGATCGATGATTCCAACAACGATTCCAGGCATTTGTTTTTCCTGTTCAACTCGTTGTTTGAGAATGGCTAGAATTTGCTGATTTGAAGGTGTGGCTCCAGCGTGGGACATCGTTCCTCCAATGCAAGCGAAAAGGACAAGAATGACGACCAAAAATTTTCGTTTCACGGATTCACACCTCCAGCGTATTTATTGCTCCAATGCAAGCTGAATCAAGCGATCGACTAGCTCTGGATAAGGAATTCCCGATGCAGCCCACATCATCGGGTACATGCTGGTTGCAGTAAATCCAGGCAGAGTATTGATTTCATTAATCAAGACCTCTCCAGTCGATTCGACATAAAAGAAATCGACCCGGCTGAGTCCTGCACAATCGATCGCATGAAACGCCTGCAAAGCGCGTTCCTGGATCAAACTTACGACTTCATCGGGCAGATTCGCTGGAATTGTATGCGAAGATTTACCCGCTGTGTATTTTGTTTCGTAATCGTAAAAATCACTATCAAACGTAATCTCACCCACAACGGAAGCTTTGGCTTGATCATTGCCGAGCACTGCCACTTCCACTTCTCGCGCAACTACGCCTGCTTCGACGATGATTCGTCGATCATAACTCGCGGCACTATTCAAAGCCGCTTCCAATTCTGCCCGTGTGCGGACTTTCGAGATGCCCACCGACGATCCTAAATTCGCAGGTTTGACAAAACAGGGATAGCCCAGTTCCGATTCAATGCGATCGCACAATTTAGGAAAGACGCAAGGATTGGAATATACCTCTGCTCGACTCACTGCCAAATATCTCACCTGCGGCAGTCCCACCTCAGCGAACGCCATTTTCATAGCGATCTTATCCATGCCAACCGCAGATCCCATCACCCCTGATCCGACGAACGGCTTTTGCATCAATGTCAATAAGCCTTGAATTGTGCCATCTTCTCCATTTGGCCCGTGTAAAATCGGGAACCAAACATCGACCTGTTCTGCCTCAATAGGAAACTTCCAGAGATTCGTCGCCTGATCGTCACACTCCAGCGCCCCAGACTCCAGCACCGATCGCGCAATATCAGGAGAGCGCCATTGCCCGTCCTTCTGAATATAGAACGGCATCAAATCATATTTCTCCACGTTGGCAGGGTCACTCAAGGCTTGGGCAATCGATCGAGCCGATGCGATCGACACTTCATGTTCTCCAGAACGCCCACCAAACAGCAATCCTACCTTGAGTTTTGTCATGATCTGAATTTCCAAATTTCTATGGACTTTAGATCATATAGGCAACTCCGTCTAGAGCCTCTGACAAAATCGATAGGTCTAATCGTTCTGTGCGTAAAACCTGCAGCTTTCTATTCAGTTTCTAAAATTGAAGAATGGGGGCGAAGGGACTTGAACCCTTACGACCTTGCGGTCAACGGATTTTAAGTCCGTAGCGTCTACCATTCCGCCACGCCCCCAAGATTTGCGTCCTGAATTTCAAACTCGAAATCGGAAGCTTTCCAAGGATATCACTAGAATCGCACAATTAGCATAGAAATTTGTAAAACGATCGCACTTTACATTTCACTATGGGGATCACGAAGCGCGATCGAAGAAAAGCGGTAGGATAGAAACGTTAGTATTCGGTTGAAATAGATGGACGTAGCACTTCTATACCTCGCTCTCGGTGGCGCTTATCTACTCGTTGTGCCCTTAGTGATCTTTTTCTACCTCAAATCGAGATGGTACGTTGCCAGTTCGATCGAGCGGGGCTTCATGTATTTCTTAGTCTTCTTTTTCTTCCCAGGAATGCTGGTTCTTGCTCCATTTTTGAATTTCAGACCGAAAGCGCGACAAATCGAGGCGTAGAATGCGGCGGATTGATGCGATCGGGATAACATTTGGCGTATTTCTTGCGGGCGGACTTGCGTACCTGATTTTTCAGGGCGTAGGTCTGGATCAATTTAGCGCCGGAATTTGGAGTCAGGTTTTACTCGTCGGCGGCTTAATCGGATGGCTGATCAGCTATCTCACCCGCGTCCTGTCGAAAAATATGACTTACAACCAGCAACTGCGCGACTATGAAGAAGCTGTCCTGCAAAAACGACTCGAAGAATTAACGCCTGAAGAATTAGAAAAACTTCAAGCCGAAATTGAACAGGAAAAGTCTTGAAATTCCGACCCAGATTTGCAGTACGCTACTGAAGTTGTCAAATCTAGAGGGTTGAGATGTCTTCAGTGTCGGAATGCTTTGAGCGGCTTCGGAATCAGGCTCAGTGTGCGTTGATTCCCTTTTTAACTGCCGGAGATCCGGATTTAGAAACCACTGCCAAAGCGCTGGAAATTCTCGATCGCAGCGGAGCCGATTTAATTGAATTGGGCGTACCCTATTCCGATCCCTTGGCAGATGGTCCGGTGATTCAGGCTGCCGCAACGCGATCGCTTGCCCAAGGAACCCGTCTAGAAGATGTCCTCCAACTGGTCAAACAATCGGCTCCGAACCTGCGTGCGCCGATTATTCTGTTTACGTATTACAACCCGATTCTGAACCGGGGAATTGAGAAATTTTTGAAAGATATTGCAGAAGTTGGAGCAAAAGGTCTAGTCGTACCCGATTTGCCCTTAGAAGAAGCTGAAACGCTCTTGAAACCTGCAAAAGAATATGGCATTGAATTGACATTGCTCGTTGCACCGACGAGTCCAAAAGAACGGATTATGGCGATCGCCGAGCAGTCTCAAGGATTCATTTATCTGGTGAGTACCACAGGTGTCACCGGAATGCGAACACAAATGGAATCGCGCGTCAAAGATCTGATTGCCGAAATGCGGCAAGTCACCGATAAACCGATCGGAGTCGGATTCGGAATTTCTCAGCCCGAACAAGCCAAACAGGTGATGAACTGGGGATCAGATGCTGCGATCGTCGGCAGTGCCTTTGTGAAAAGACTTTCGGAAGGAACGCCTGCAGAAGGATTGAAATCTATTGAGGAATTTTGTCGATCGCTACGGGCAGCAGTTACACCTGATTGAGCAACCCCAACCCCTGGCTGTGCTCACGCATTTCAAGTTCATCAATAAATAAAAACACGGAGGATTCTACGGAAATCTCCGTGTTTTTATTCACGGGCGGAACCTGCTGATTTGTCTTACCCTGATTGAAACTGAGTAATTTTGGCTCCCGAATCATCCAGGTTTTCCTGCTCTATTCCTCAAATTTACCGGGTATATACCCAAATCAATCTCGTACAGACACGGAGCATCAGGAAAACTATTTATGTGGTTTTTATAACAAGTAGAAATTTATCCTGATCTATCCGAAGAATCACTGTATCAGTAGTCGTGTGCATCTGTAGAGGTCGCGATCGTTTTGAAGGCTCCCTCTCAATTTCCTCAATGTTGGTGTAGCAAAGTTCAACCCCGTGAGCTTATGAAGTTGAAATTAACCCCTACTCGTATTTCGCTCCTTGCTTTAGGGGCTTTCGCAGCAGTCGTTGCCCAAGAACTGACACGTTCTGATGCAAAAACACCGAGCGCTACTCCTAATAATGCCAAGTCAAAGCGCAATCCTACTGCTGTGCCTGCTTCACTGCCCAGCAGCGCTATGGCACTTTCGCAACCAGAAAGTTTGTTTTCTGCTGAAACCCCGCCCCTCGTTCCGAATCCTGCCGCCTCGTCCTCACCCAAAAATTCTCTGAAAGAGGCACCTCAGCTGAACTTTGCCACTCCGACTCTGCGGCAACCTCCTCAAGTGAGTGTCACCCCGAATCGGCTGCGCGTTGTCGATGTTAATCAACTGCCGATCGATGCACTCGTCGATGCCACCTTAAATCTCGCGAACACAGCGCCTCCCCCACCACCGCGAATCGCTGCGGCTTCCGGTGTAGACGAAGAACCTACTCCTCAGAAAGTTACAGCGGCAAACAATACTCAAAATACTCAAAATAATAAGGTTGCAAAAGACATTCAAGGACACCGTGCCCAAGCCCACATTACAGCCCTGATGCAGCAAGGAATCATGAAGGGATACAGTGATGGCACATTCCGTCCAAATGAGAAGATTACGGACGCGCAGTTTAGGGCAGTCGTCAATCAAGCCTCGAACCGCTCCAAGTCTCTTGCGACTCTGCGCCGCCCTCGCGATATTGTGAGCCGTGCTGATACTGCAACTTATATCCATCGTCAGTTGCAGCGTACTAATCCTATCGAGTCAGAGGCTCTCATTGCCAAAACTGCAACCCCGCTGCCGAAACTTGCCAGTGCTGAGATCGCACCGATTGCTCAAAGCAGTCCCTTGCCTCCCGAACTTGCTCAAAGCAGCCCTCTACCTCCCACAACCTCTCCATCTTTCACATTTGAAACCGTTCAGAACACCGCATCAGCCGATGCCGCCGACGCCGATTCCTACACGTTGGGTGCAGGCGATCGAGTGCGCGTTGAAATCTTTAATGTCCCGGAGTACAGCAAAGAATATACGGTTCTCGTGAATGGAACACTCACGCTGCATCGCGCGGGCAGCCTTTCGGTCAGCGGCTTAACCCTGCGGCAAGCGCAAAGCGCGATCGCGGCTCGATATGCGCGTTTGCTCAAAAGTCCGGTCGTCGATCTCAGCCTAATGGCATCGCGCCCATTAAATCTCGCGATCGCAGGTGAAGTCAGCAAACCTGGAACCTACTCTTTGACCGCCACCGACGGTAAGTTTCCCACGGTCACAAAATTGATTCGAGAAGCGGGTGGGATGAATCGATCGGCAAATGCCCGGCAGGTGATTGTGCGTCGTCCTCAGCGATCCGGTCCCGACCAGCAAATTCGCTTGGATATGTGGGAACTCTTCACCACAGGCAACATTCGTCAAGATCTCACCCTTCGAGACGGCGATTCAGTGTTCATTCCCGCCTCCAATACTGTGAATTTAGCAGAAGCAACTCAGATGGCAGATGCGAACTTTAGCGTCAGTTCGACTCAGCCTGTCAGTATTGCGATCGTAGGTGAAGTGTTGCGTCCGGGACCTTACACTCTAAAAGATAAAACTCCGACTCTCTCAGCCGCGATTCGAGAAGCGGGAGGCATCAAGCAGTTAGCCAACCTCAAAGAAGTCAAAGTCAGTCGGACTACGCGCACTGGCACCCCCCAGTCAATCAGTGTTGACCTGTGGCAATTGCTCAAGTCCGGCGATTTAAATCAAGATCTCGTTCTTCAGCAAGGCGATACCATCACTATTCCAACTGCACTCGCAATCAATCCTGAACAGGCAAGAGAACTCGGAGATGCGAGCTTTGCAGGCTTAGTCAAGGTTACGGTTGTCGGTGAAGTCACCCGACCCGGGCAAATTGAAGTACCTATGAATACGCCGCTCAACCAAGCTTTGCTGACCGCAGGTGGATTTACGCGTCAAGCGAATCGCCGTCGAGTTGAGTTAGTGCGCTTGAATGCGAATGGCAGCGTCACACGTCGTGACGTCTCGATCGATCTATCGCGCGGCATTGATGAGCAAGGCAATCCGCTGTTACAGAATGGCGATGTGCTCGTTGTCGATCGTAGTGGTGCAGCCAAAACAGGGGATACGCTCGAAAACATTCTCAGACCCGTATTCCAAGTCTTGCCTTTCCGCTTCTTGTTCGGGCTATAAGCTGCCTTCACCCGTCACCTGTGCCAGATTTGCTTGACTTTTGGAACCGACCTCCGACTTTTCCCTAGGTGTCTCAATGGAAAACCAGACCATCCCCTCAGCGATCTCCCAAAATGGCAAAAAGTCGCCACTCCCTGAGTATTTGCAAAACTCAGTATCTTCCGAAGTGGGAGAGGAGTCCGGACAGCTTTTTGACGTATTACTGCGCAGGCTCGTTCTGATTGCTGGTGTGACGGCAGCAACCACCGCAGCAACTTGGGCAATCACGTGGAATCAGCCTTCGACTTATGAGAGTGGATTTCAACTCTTGATCGAGCCAGTGAATCGGCAAACTCAGCAGACTCGTGAACCCCTCACCACCAACGAAAAAGATGGGATCGACTATGCGACTCAAGTTCAAGTGTTGCAGAGTCCAAAGCTGCTCCAACCGATCGTCGCTCAGATCAACACTCGTTATCCCGACATCTCTTATGGTGAACTCATAGCCAACCTTAGGGTCGAGCACCTAGAGGATACCAAGCTGATCCAAGTGGCTTATGTGAGTCCAGATCCTGAGCGTGCCAAATTTATTTTAGAGAAAGTAGCAGACGGCTATTTAAGGTACAGCCAGAAAGAGCGCGAAAGTAATTTGAGTTATGGCATTACTTTCGTGGATCGCCAAATTGCAGAGACGCGCAGACGAGTCGATAGCTTACAACGACAACTGCAAGCTTTCCGACAGCAGAACAACTTTATTGCGCCAGAGTCTTTAGCTGGACAGGTCAGTAGTCAAATTCAGTCACTTTCTCAGCAAAAACTCGATACCGATAAGCAAGTTGCCGAAATGCAGCGGCAGTACAATAGCCTGCAAGAGCGTGAAGGAGCAATGTCCGCCCTAGCAGGTGATGCAGCCTATCAAAGAGTTCTGGATAAGCTGCGTGAGTTAGAGAGTAAACTCGCGATTGAATCGACTCGATTTCAGGACGATAATGCTGAGATTCGGGTACTTCGCCAGCAGCGAGATAGTTTATTGCCCGTATTGCGTCAAGAAGCTCAGCGTGTGTTAGGCAATCAAGTAGCAAAGCTAGGAACCGAGTTATCCGTCTTAGCAACACGACAGCAGGTTCTCAATCAAGCAGAAGCCTACTGGAATGGAGAAGTTCAACGAGTTCCTGTGCTCTCACGCGTGTTTACAGATCTCGATCGCGAGCGCACGGTTGCGACTGAAAGTTTAAATCGCCTCCTGCAAACTCGTGAAACGCTACAAATTGAGGCAGCACAGAAAGAAATTCCTTGGCAACTGATTGCGCCACCTGAACTTCCGACAAGTCCCAAGGAATCGCGAGAACGTAATTTGATCTTAGGCGCGATCGCAGGATTGCTGTTAGGGGTTGCGGCGGCTTTAATGTCTGAACGCTTTGACAAGCGGTTGCGGACAGTGACTGATGTGAAAAAGCTCTCGAAACTGCCAGTTTTGGGCGTGGTTCCGCACGAAACAAATCCTTTGGGACGGGGTGCGATGCCGCAGATTTTACAAACGATGCAGAGCGATCACCCCAGGTACGATCTCAGTCAATATTCACAATTTACAGAATCGTTTCGATCGCTCTACACGAATCTTTGTTTGCTCAATACTGATCATCCTGTGCGATCGCTCGTGGTCAGTTCTCCAACTGCGGGAGATGGCAAGACTACCGTGGCACTTTATCTCGCTCAGGCGGCGGCGGCGATGGGTCAAAGAGTCTTGCTCGTGGACACGGATTTGCGGAGTCCTCAAATTGCAGATCGCTTAGAAGTTTCAAATGAGCAAGGGTTAACAGAACTGATTGCGAGAAATCTAAATCCTCAAGATGTCGTACAGCGGATCAATGCATTGGCAACGGCAGGAAATGTCGATCGTGCAGCAGTAGAGCCAACGAATTTCTCGGTGCTTGTTGGTGGAAAAATACCACTTGATCCGACACGATTGCTGTCCTCTCAGAAAATGCAGCGCCTGAATGACTATTTCAAAGCGATGTATGACCTCGTGATTTTTGATGCTCCCCCATTGTTGAACTTTGCAGATAGTAGTCTGCTCGCAAATCACACTGATGGTATGTTAGTCGTAACCAGATTAGGAAAAACCGATCGTGAAGATCTGCGGCAGATGCTAGATACCTTGCAGACCGCTCGAATTTCAGTGTTAGGGATTGTCGCAAATCAAAGTAGTTCAGGTTCCGACGTTTAAGGTTCAAAGTTTAAGGTTCAAATTTAGGGAAAAAAGCGCGATCGCTTACTGCGATCGCGCTTTTTTTGATTGAAAGATCTCACCCTAGGTAGAGTGCAACTCTACGAATTAACGAAATAAATTTCTCTTGGGATAGATAGCTTTCAGAAGAGTCGCAGCCTAGAATGCAGACATGATAAGCAATTCAACAAAAAAATCTATGTCTGAACCAAATGGCGTGATGATGCAATATTTCCATTGGTATAATTCACCGGATGGAAATTTCTGGAATGAATTGACCGAGAATGCTGAAGAACTAGCAAATGCTGGCATTACGTCGCTCTGGTTGCCTCCTGCTTACAAAGGGTTGGGTGGAGGATACGAGGTTGGGTATGGCGTGTATGACCTCTATGATCTGGGTGAATTTGATCAAAAGGGCAGCGTTCGGACTAAGTATGGAACCAAAGATGAATACTTAAAAGCAATTAAAGCAGCTCATGATGCGGGATTGCAGGTCTATGCTGATGTGGTATTCAATCATCGTATGGGTGCAGATGCAGAAGAAGAAGTAGAAGCAACCCCGTTCAATCCAGACAATCGAGGAGAAGTGATTGGGGAGTACAAGCCAATTCGAGCTTGGACACATTTCACCTTTCCAGGACGTAATGGCAAGTACTCGGATATGGAATGGCATTGGTGGCACTTTGATGCGATCGATTACAATGCAGATGAAGCAGACCAAAATGCAATCTACCTGCTTAAAGGCAAGCAGTTTGATGCGAATGTTGACCTTGAGAAAGGTAGCTTCGACTATCTCATGGGCTGTGACCTGGATATGGACAATCCTGAGGTGCGCGAAGAACTCAAGCGTTGGGGAGAATGGTATATCGATACAACGGGTGTCGATGGGTTTCGCTTTGATGCAGTGAAGCATGTGAAAGCAGGGTTTTTCAAAGAATGGTTTGAGCATGTGCGGCATTATGCTCAAAGGGATTTATTCTCAGTTGGTGAGTACTGGTCTGCTGAAGTCGATGCGTTGCACTACTTCTTAGATGTCACGGATGGTCGAGTCGCACTGTTTGATGCGCCGTTGCACTATAACTTCCATGCAGCGAGCCAAGCAGGAGATAGTTATGATATGCGCCAAATTTTTGATAATACTTTGGTACAGCAGCAACCCGCACTTGCAGTAACGTTAGTTGATAACCATGATTCTCAGTCGTTACAGTCGCTGGAGTCTCCGGTTGAATCTTGGTTTAAGCCATTAGCATATGCGTTAATTTTACTCAGAGCACAGGGCTATCCTTGTATCTTTTATCCTGATTACTATGGAGCCTGTTACAAAGATAGAGGCAATGATGGGAATGAGTATGAGATTTGGATGGATAGCCATCGCTGGCTGATTGACAAGTTCTTAGTAGCGCGGCGAGAGTTTGCTTATGGCGACCAATATGATTACTTTGATCATCCGAATTTAGTCGGTTGGACGCGCTTGGGTAATGAAGAGTATCCGGGTGGTGTGGCAGTTTTACTCAGCAATGGTGAAGGCGGAAGTAAGTATATGGAAGTGGGACAACCCAATCGCACTTACATTGATATTACTGAACATGTCGGTGAGCCTGTGACGACAAACGAGCATGGTTGGGGCGAATTCCGCTGTAATGGAGGTTCGGTTTCTGTTTGGGTTCCGCAAGACTAGGAGTTTATTTTGATCAGATGGGGAGATGGGGAGATAGGGAGCAATCTGAGTCTGAGTTCTTCCCACTCATGCAGCGGACTACTCGTATGGGTCTGGCACGCGATCGACACTGTATCCGATAGCAACGAGAAATCATATTCTTAGCGCTATGTTTTGAACCGCTTAGGCTAAAAAAATCCCCTCATTTATTGAGGGGATTTTAGTCATTGCATTAGAGACTTCTAGAAGCTGAACTGGGTGCGAATATTACCGACAAACACGGTTGGGTTGCTTTCAAAGTTGTTGGGATTGAAAATCGCATAGAACGTCGGCACGATCGCGATTTTTTCCGAAAGTGGGTAGAAATATGAGGCTTCTAGCTCATACTGCGTTCCGCCGTCTCCACCCCCAGAAGCGAAGAATTGGCGACCTCTCGTAATGTCCATCGGCATCACAAATGCCACTGTTGCTTGCGCGCCTTTTTTACCCAAATCTGGGAAAGCTGCCCCAACTTGGAACGATTGTGTTCTCACTTTGGCATCGATCGGATTCAGGGTGAGATTCGCAAAGCTATAGCGTCCAAACAGCCCAATTCCAGGCGTAATCAACCAGTCAAAATTCACGCCGAACATACTGGCTGTAGCATAGCGTAGACCGCCTCCGATTCCACCTTCTGAGAAACCGGGACCTGCATCCAGATAGCCATAAGGGATTGGTTCACCGATCGCGCCTCCCACTTGTCCACCGTAGGCTTGAATTCGCGAATAGTTATATTGCAGGCTCAAGTTAATATTACTACTCGGAGAATAGGTGAGTTCCGCAGATGCAGTATTCGTGCCGCCAAAGAGTCCAAATCTGGGAGAGCTAGAGGTATTGAAGCCAAATTGGGAAGGAAGAAATTCAGTGTTCTCACCCAGATAGCCCACCGCAAGCTTGAGTTGCCTGTTCAGTTGCCATTCTACAACTGCACCGGAACCGCGGTCGATTGTATTCGACTGAGTACTATTCGAGGTATCAAAGCTTGCTCCAGAGCCAAAGATGGACAAGAAGCGGTTGCCATCAAAGTGGCGATACCAGTTGATGCGAGGGCCGACCGTCACTTTAATTGCATCATTGAGCGGGAAGCTATAGAACAAGTCCCGGATAATGATGTCGCTGACTCCATTGGTTGTCCCAGCCGTTTGATCGAAGAAAGGAACGCCGCTGGCATTGTAAAAGCCTGCTGAAGCGTATTGGTTGTAGGGCGATCGACCGTTACCAGATGCTAGCTGAGTAACTAACTGATCTTTCCCGCTAAATGACGTGACTAACGTTAACCAAGCCAAGAAACTTGCTGTAATTTCTGGATCTTCAGCGACAACTCGAGTCGGCTGTCCATTCGTTCGCGTTGCAAAGAATCGTCCTTCTGTATTGTTTCCGCTACCTGCAGGACCTTCAAAGACGACATCGCGGTTTGCACCTGCACCTGTGATATTGAACCAGACGTTTCCGAACAGTTTTGTCGTAGTTGAGAATTGCTGTTTCTCAAGGGTAGTGGTGCGGGCTTCGAGAGAGTCCACGCGACCACGTAAGGTTGCAAGTTCGGCAGCGAATTGTTCTTGCAGCTTTTGTAGCGCGTCAAGGTCTTCTTTTTTAACCAGATCAGCAGTTGAAGCGGCGATCAGTTCGTTGACACGATCGAGACAAGCATTTAGACCTGCTGCAAATTCGTAGCGGGTTAGTGCGCGGTTGCCGCGATAAGTTTTATCGGGATAGCCTGCAATACAGCCGTAGCGCTCGACGAGAGACTGCAAGGCTTGGAATGCCCAATCAGTCGGGCGAACATCGGTCAGTTGAGAGACTGAGGTGACTTGAGCCATCTCAGCCGGAGTTTGAGTATCAGGCGCATTGAGTTCGGAAACGCTTAGAACACGCTCAAAACCCGGAGTTGCATCTTTTACATCGGATTTTGCTTTATCGACGATCGCGTGTAAATTCGCTGCCTCGATCGCTGAATTAGAAACTTGGACTTTTTCTGACGCTTGAGCAGATTGCATCCAACATAACGCGACTGGAGCTGCTAACCACAGCTTCCAGTGTCGAATAGAATTTGCCATTTTTCCTCACACCAAATGAAATTCACCAAGGATGTATGGTATCAAACATTCTTTCGCGGATATGTAACGTGGCGTACGGATATGGCATGGGGATGTCAGGCTTTGCACACACAAAATTGCGCTGTCGGCTATCCCTCCTTGGGGTTAAGTTTTGGATGCTAGTTGATGGCATTCATTTTGCGGAGTGGGGAGGAGACGGGAGCATGTAAATTCATCGCTTATGGGTGAGTACAACGAGAGCAAGTGATGAATGGGTTAAGGTTTCAACTTGCATGGGTTGCCACCTTCACTCAAACTTGGGAAGAGTCCGATATACATACCATTTTTCATGTGATACGCTAACGAATACAGCATCGTAATAGGCATTGAATTTAAGCCTTGCAATTGTATTTTGGAAGCCTAGCTCCAGGGTCAGCATCAGCACAACCGAAGATAGTGTTAGCTTCGGATGGTCACAAGTACCTTGAATCGCTTGTAAGTAGCTGCTTATGAAAGTATTTCAATTCAGTCCACATGAGTTAGAAGCGTTGCCCAAGACAGAAGATAATCGGCTGCTCTTTCAAGGCAGAACGTTTGTTGAAGATTTCAATGTGTCTCAACGTGTCTATCAGCGTGTCATTGAGCAGTTGCGGCAGCAAGATGACGAGACAACCTTCTGCCTCGTGGTTGAGATGGAAACAGGCTATATGACCTGGCGAGAAGTGAAGCCCTCCCCTGCTGCTCCGATCGCAGCACATGTTACCGAAGTGATCTCGCTCAATCAACCACCCCAAGACACGGTTAGCATACTGCCAGTGACCGAGACGAGTATTCTCGATCCTGATCAAGCGACACAAGTGGTGCAACCTGAGTTGGCAGAGTTGGAGCAGGCTGAGGCGATTCCGGTAGAGCCATCGACGATCGAGGTTCCGGAGTCACCCGCAGCCGACGTGCCTTCTCCGCAACAACCTCCGATACGCAAGTATCGAGGAGTCCCCTATGCTTCTCCGGCGATTGAAGTTCCGGATTCATCTGCATCTGACGTGCCTTCTCCGCAACAACCTCCGATGCGCAAGTACCGGGGGGTGTCCTATTAAGCACTTCACATCTTTATATCGATTTTGGAGTTCCGAGTCAGTCTATGACGATCTAGAGAGTTGGGGCGTTAAACGTAGTCAACGTCAGTTCGGGTTAACGTTTGGGCGACTGGCGAATGGAATTCGCATCGGCACAAGAGCGAAATCCCTTATTCCGAATTCACGTTAGTCAAGTTCTAGCAAGTTAGGACTTTCTCGGGATTTAGAAATCAACTCGATCGAAATTAGAAAAGCCCGAGAAGGGCTTTTCTGATGTTGCTACTTTGCCTTGGCTTCTAGATTTTCTAGGCGACTCTTGAGATCCTGGTTTTCTTGCTTGAGTTGATCGAGTTCTTCTCGAAGCTGTTTGAGAGCTTTGTCAGAACCTGCATTTTTTTGCACCGTTTGAATGGATTCTTCGGCAATGCGGCGAACGCGACCATCAGGGGTTTGATCCGCAAGCGATTGCAGAACTGCGATCGCTTTTGTTGTTTCCATTTGTCCTAGGGCGACTGCAACCGCGACTTGAGTTAGGAAGAATGTCTCACGCGAGAGAACTTTCAGTCGATCGAGAATGCGCTCTAAGTTGAGCTTGTCTTGTCCGGTTGAGATTGCGCCAAGTGCTCGAATTGCAGCAAGACGCAGAGGTTGAGGTACGCCGGGTTGCGTGTAGTCCAGAATGAGATTCAGGGCAGATTCAGACGTTTTGAGTTGGCTCAGTGCTCCGATCGCGCCTGCTCGAACAATTTCATTCCAACCTTGACGCTGCTTGAGAACGGAGTCGATCAAGCTTAACGTGTCTGCTTCTGAAGAATCACTCAGACCTGATGCAGCTACTTTCCCGAAACTCCGAAGTGCGGCAGCTTCGGTGTAGTAACTCGCATCGCCTTTTTCAACGATTGTAGCGAGTGCTTTGTAGCTTTCCGGCGTTGCAATTTGAGCGAGGCTTGTGACGATCGATTTTCTCACTCGTGCTTCAGGATCGCTCAATCCAGCAAGCACAGCTTCAACGGCTTGATCGAGTTTGATCGTGGCTAGGCTTTCTGCGACTTCAGCACGAACTCCCCAGAATGGATCGTTTTGCAAAGCATCAGAAAGTGCTTTGACTGCTTCGAGTCCGCCTTTTTTCGCGATCGCTTGTGCTGCATAAATTCTGGAAACAGGATCAGGGTCATGATGCAATTGTGCTTTGAGTTCTGGCAGCGGATACTCTAGAGCTACTGTTTTAAGGTGATAGTTATCGACATCAAAGCTAATGAAATCAGGCTTGCGATCGCAGGGGAAGTAAAAGCTTTGCTCTTTTTCATGCACTCGAACTTTCAAGAGTTTCGGTTCACCATCAATGTAGCGAAGCGCGATCGGGATTCTCAGATCAAATAAGTCGGGTTGAGTTTGAGTCACCGTAATCTTTGCTAGGTTGCTATCTGCGTCATAGCTGTAGCCAAGTTTGAAATCGGGATGTCCACCGCGATAGACATATTGATCAAACAAGAAGGTAAGATTGCGCCCGGTTGTTTTCTCGATCGCTCTGAGTAAATCGATCGTTTCTACGGTGCGATGAGCATTGTCTTTGAGGAAAGTTGCGATCGCGCTGTAAAACAGTTCATCACCAAGTTCTGCTCGAATCATGTGATAGACACACGACCCTTTTTCATAGATATGTCGATCGTAAAGCTCGATCGCTTCTCGATACACATGAGTTACGAGCGATCGCCGATAGCGCGAGGAGTCTTCATCTAAATACTGTCTCGCTTGACCCAGTAAGTAATACAGGGCTTCTTCTCGCCCATATTCTTCCTCGAACCACATAACTTCTGCGTAAGAAGCCATGCCTTCTTTGATCCACGCATGTGACCAGTGCTTGATCACGATCAAATCGCCAAACCACTGATGCGCAAGTTCGTGAGCAACTAAAGATTCGGTACTGCGATTGTCGATCGCGGCACGTTCGTCGAGTAAACAGCGATCGGTGAGTAATGTTGTCGAGGTATTCTCCATCCCTCCAAAAATGAAGTCATCGACGCAGACTTGAGCATATTTGGGGAAAGCATAAGAGTAGCCATACTTTTGACTATAAAACTCAATCATGCGAGGCGTTTTACTCATGCTCAGACGAGCTTGATCTTCTCGTCCTTTCTCGACATAGTAAGTGACAGGTTTGCCGTTCCATTCATCGCGTAGTTCGGCAAAATCTCCGATCGCTAACGTCATCAGATAAGTCGGATGAATTTCTCGCTGATACCAATGGAAGATTTGGGTGTCACCTTTGTCTTCAGTAGCAATCAGATCACCGTTTGAAACAGCGATAAAAGGTTTTGGAATCTCGACGCGAATTTCAGAAGTAGCAAGCTGTCCAGGATAGTCAAAGCAGGGAAACCAAAACCGCGAATCTTCATCTTCGCCTTGCGTCCAAACTTGAGTCGGCTTATTCGGATAATGTTCGTCTGGAGCAATGAAGTAGATACCGCGTTGAGGTTTCTCGACGTGATAGGCAATGACTAACTCGATTCTTTCTGCAATTTTAGTCGGCTGTTTTAGCTGAATGTTTAATAGCTCTCCGTCATAGTCAAACGGCTGTGAAACGTTGTCGATCGTAATCTTTTCAATATTGAGATTGACTGCATCTAACGTTAATCGATCGATCTGGTTGCGAACTGGGTTCAACCGAATCTTGCAAGTGCCTCGATAGCTTTGATTCGGGATGTCGAAAATCAAATCGAGCGCAATATGCTCAACTTGTCCAGGGCGATCGGGATTGTAGTGCGGACGTGCGCCGGGTAGCTCGAAGGATTTGTATCCATTATTGTCTGTATCGTGCATGAGTTCGTGCAGCATAATGTGGGTTCTGAAGCCTACGATTTTCAAGTTTAGCCACAGTTTGGCATTGCGAACCCTTGGACATGATTAAACTTTTGAATGAAAGGAAATGAGCAAGCATCGTTTTATGCTTGCTTATTCATGTTCCTGGGCGCGATCGTAAACTTTCACTCATAAAAGAGCGATCGCCCAGTCGTTTCAATTGCGGCCCATATTTGCCGAATTCCACCACACTGACAGAAGCCGCAGGCATGTCGATGCGATCGCGATATCGCCCTAAATCAATGCCGAGCAATCCACACAGCACAATCCGCAACGTGGATTTATGTGAGACAACTAAGACATTGCCTGATTTATGAGTTGCGGTAATTTCAGAAATGACGAGTTCTGATCGGCTATCAATCTGGACTGCTGTTTCTCCGCCAGGGGGAGGATTCCAGGCGGGTTCTGTCATCCAGTCTATATAGTTCTCTGAATCATTTTTCCGAACCTCGTCTTGAGTTTTGCCTTCCCATTCACCAAATTGAAGTTCTTTTAATCCGTCTCGTAATTGCATTTCTAGTCCAACTGCGTCACAGAGCGGCTTTGCAGTCGCGATCGTGCGTTTCATCGGGCTGACATAGGCGGCTGTCCAGTCGAGATGGGAATAGGCTGCGGCAAAGGCTTCTGCCATTTCGAGTCCTTCAGGGGTGAGGTCGGGATCGAGCGAGCCGCAGAATCCGCCGCTGCGACTATAGACCGTTTCACCGTGGCGGATGAAGTAGAGCGTTAATGCCATGATTCAGAGAATAACTTTTACATCAAAGTATCAGGACAATGAATCGAACAGGGTTCATTCGGAGGACAGATTTTCAGTGGGTCGATCTTCCAGACTTCTTTCACATATTCGCGAATCGAGCGATCGCTGGAAAATTTCCCCATCCGCGCTGTATTTAAAATGGACATGCGCGTCCAGTGGTCTTGATCGCGATAAGCCTCGCCCACTTGCGTTTGAACGTCAATATAAGATTGATAATCCGCAAAGAGCAGATAGGGATCTTGATACATCAATGAACCGACCAACGGTTTGAAAAGTGCTGCATCACCTTTGGAGAAAAAGCCAGAATTAATGCGATCGATAGCAGCCTTCAATTCTGAATTGGCGATGTAGTACTGCATCGGATCGTAGCCTTTCGCTTTGATTTGGGAAACTTCTGAAGCCGTTAGCCCAAACAAAAAGAAATTCTCGGCTCCGACTTCCTCACGAATTTCAATGTTCGCGCCGTCAAGGGTTCCGATCGTTAAGGCTCCATTCATTGAGAACTTCATGTTGCCTGTGCCAGAAGCTTCTTTTCCAGCAGTTGAAATCTGCTCAGACAAATCAGCAGCCGGATAAACGCGCTGTGCAAATTTGACGTTGTAATCTTTGAGGAAAACGACCTTAATGCGATCGCGAACATCCGGATCAGAATTCACGACATCTGCAACCGAATTAATCAATTTAATGATTAATTTCGCCATCTGATAGCCAGGTGCAGCTTTGCCACCAAAGATAAAGGTGCGGGGCGTAATGTCTAGATTAGGATTCGCTTTGAGACGATTATAAAGCGTAATAATGTGCAATACATTCAAGTGCTGACGCTTGTATTCATGAAATCGCTTCGCTTGAATGTCAAAGATTGAATCAACATTCACTTCGATGCCATTTTGCTCTTGAATATAGTTTGCGAGATCTTGTTTAATCGATTGCTTGATTTGCCGCCATTCATTTCTAAATTCTGAATCTTCTACAAAGGATTCGAGTTTGCGGAGTTCTTGTAGATTTCTAATCCAGTGATCGCCGATTTTACTGGTAATCAGTTTTGTTAATCTCGGATTACTCAGCACCATAAATCGGCGCGGTGTTACCCCGTTGGTTTTATTGTTGAAGCGCTCCGGATACATCTCGGCAAAATCGTGCAAGACATCTTGCTTGAGCAATTGAGTATGCAGTTCAGCAACTCCATTGATCGAATAGCTGCCCAATGTTGCTAAATGCGCCATTCTCACATAGCGATCGCCACTTTCATCAATGATCGACATGCGCCGAATGCGATCGTCATCTTTCGGATATCTCAATCGCACTTCATTGAGAAATCGCCCGTTAATCTCATAAATAATTTCCAAATGCCGAGGCAGTAAAGACCCAAACAGCCCAACTGCCCAGCGCTCCAACGCTTCAGGTAACAGCGTATGATTCGTATACGCCATTGTATTTTGTGTAATGTGCCACGCCTGATCCCACTCGATGCCATGTTCATCGAGCAGTAATCGCATTAATTCTGCAACTGCGATCGCGGGATGCGTATCATTCAGTTGCACCGTAAATTTCTCGTGGAATATCGAGATCGGTAATCCTCGGCGATCGCAATGTGTCCGAATCATATCTTGCAGCGAACAGGACACAAAGAAATACTGCTGCTCTAAGCGCAACTGCTTACCCTGGATCTGCTCATCATTCGGATAAAGAACCTTCGAGAGATTTTCAGAAAAGACTTTGTTACCAACTGCCCCATAGTAATCGCCTGCATTAAAGGCTCTGAAATCAAATGACTCGACTGCTTGGGCTGACCAAAGCCGCAAGGTATTCGTACTACTCGTTTCATAGCCTAGAATCGGCGTATCGTAAGGCACACCCTGCACCATACGATCGGGAATCCATTTCACCCGACTCCGCCCTTTTTCATCGGTGTAACGCTCGGTTCGTCCCCCAAATTTGACCTCGAATGCCCATTCTGGGCGGGCAATTTCCCAAGGATTGCCATTTTTTAGCCATTTATCTGTAATTTCGACTTGCCATCCGTCGTGAATATCTTGATCAAAAATGCCAAATTCATAGCGAATGCCATACCCAACCGACGGAATATCCAACGTCGCCATCGAATCGAGATAGCACGCTGCGAGCCGTCCTAAACCGCCATTGCCGAGTCCTGGTTCTTCTTCTTGTTCGAGCAATGCCTCAAAATTCAATCCGAGTTCTTGAACCGCTTGCCGCATGCGATCGTAGATTCCCAGATTAATCAAGTTGTTGCCTAAATGCGGTCCCATGAGAAACTCAGCCGAGAGATAGCACACTTCGCGAGGTTGAACTTTCGTATAAGTCTGAGAACTAATCAGCCAACGGTGAATTAAGCGATCGCGCACCGTATATGCCAGTGCCATGTAGTAATCATTCAGTGTGGCAATCTCAGGAAACTTGCCTTGAATATAGAAGAGGTTATCTAAAATCGCACGTTTTAGGGTTTCAATCTCTAAGCCAGTACGATCGTCTTCAATTCTGATTTGAATATCTTCAGTTTGCATAACATGACCGCAGAACGGATGTGCTGATAAGGTAGCAAGAAAAATCACCTCAGATTAATAAATAATTGTGAAAAAGGCGGAGCGTCGATCGCTGAAATTTCGCTCATCATCCGGCTGAAGAGAGTGGCTACCTCCGGATAGTTTTGTGTTGGTGCAGAATTGATGCACAATCAGACATGCCAGCGAAAAAAGGAAGGAAGTTCTGGAATGACCTGTAAAACCGTAGCAACGCAACCGTTTTCCGATCAAAAGCCTGGAACATCAGGTTTACGGAAACTCGTTTCAGTCTTTCAACAGCCCCACTATTTAGAGAATTTTGTCCAAGCGATTTTCGATAGCATTGGTGATTTCAAAGGACAGACTTTAGTTGTCGGCGGTGATGGTCGATTTTACAATCGTCAGGCGACGCAAATTATTTTGAAAATGGCGGCGGCGAATGGGTTTGGTCGGGTGAAAGTTGGTCAAGGCGGAATTCTTTCAACGCCTGCGACCTCGGCTGTGATTCGCAAATACAACGCGTTTGGTGGCATTATTTTATCCGCCAGCCACAATCCGGGTGGTCCTGATGGCGATTTTGGCATCAAATACAACATCGACAATGGCGGCCCTGCACCGGAAAAAGTCACGGACGCAATTTACGATCGCAGTAAGACGATCACCGAATACAAAATTGTCGATGCTCCGGATATCAATCTCGATATTCTCGGCACTTCAACGCTTGAAGGCATGACCGTTGAAGTGATTGACTCGGTGATTGATTACGCTGCATTGATGGAATCACTATTTGATTTCGATCGAATTCGTCAATTGTTCACAACGGGCAAGTTCCGTATGTGCATGGATTCACTTCATGCCGTGACCGGATCGTATGCTCACGCGATTTTTGAACAACGCTTAGGCGCACCGAAAGGAACGGTTCAAAATGGCGTTCCGCTGGAAGATTTTGGCGGTGGACACCCTGATCCAAATTTGGTCTACGCACATGATTTAGTCGAAGTCATGTTTGGTGAGAACGCACCGGATTTTGGAGCCGCATCCGATGGCGATGGCGATCGCAATATGATTCTCGGTCGCAATTTCTTTGTGACTCCCAGTGATAGTTTGGCAGTGCTGGCTGCGAATGCGACCTTAGTTCCCGGCTACCGGAATGGACTGGCGGGAATTGCGCGATCGATGCCGACTTCTCAAGCTCCCGATCGTGTTGCTGCGAAGCTCGGAATTGATTGCTATGAAACCCCGACGGGTTGGAAGTTCTTCGGCAATCTGCTCGATGCAGGTAAAGCAACTCTGTGCGGTGAAGAGAGCTTTGGAACCGGATCAAATCATATTCGCGAGAAAGATGGACTGTGGGCGGTCTTGTTCTGGTTAAACATTCTGGCAGTGACCGGAAAATCAGTTGAAGAACTGATGAAAGAGCATTGGCAGACTTACGGACGAAATTACTATTCGCGGCATGATTATGAAGCGATCGATAGCGATCGAGCGAACACACTGATCACTCAACTGCGCGACAAATTGCCGACGCTCAAAGGTCAGAAATTCGGCAGTTACGAAGTCGAATACAGTGACGACTTTAGCTATACCGACCCGATTGATGGCAGTGTCAGCCAGAAACAAGGCGTGCGGATTGGCTTTACAGATGGGTCGCGGATTGTGTTCAGACTATCGGGCACGGGAACACAAGGCGCAACTTTGCGACTGTATGTGGAACGGTACGAAGCTGATCCGACGAAACACAATGATGATCCTCAAGTTGCATTGGGTGAATTAATTGCGATCGCGGATACAATTGCTCAGATTAAATCGTTAACGGGCATGGACAAACCGACCGTGATTACCTGATAGGTGCGTCAAATCCATTGCCCAGATTGCTCAAATTGCCCACCGGACTCTATTCGGTGGGCGTATTCTACAAACTGGTCTATGAATCCTCGCAATTCGCTTTTCATCGCTGCTTTTGCCCTCTTCCTTGGCAATGCTCTCCCGGCTCAAAGCCAAACGGTTCCCCTCGCTACTGCCGAAGCCCGAATCCGGCAGCGCCAAGACCAACTCAATTTGATTTCGCCTGCTGCCTACGATCTCACTCGCAATCCCATTAACGCGCAGACCGAAAGACGCTGGCGGCAAGTGCTTTGGGCAACGGCGGTGATCGAACCTCAAGATGCGTATGTCCAAGACTCGATCGCTCAAATTCTCACCCTTACCTCGCAAAAACTCAATCCTCCCCAAACTCGCATCGTCGAAATGGCGCTCCAGGTTGGAACTCAACTCTACTCAACCAATCCCACTTCGACTTTAAGAGAACGATTCACTCAAACGATCGCGCAAAGTTCAAATCCTCGCTGGGTTGCCCTTTCTCTCTCCGCATTAGTCAAAGGCGGCGCAACGGTTCAAGAGCAGCAACAATGGATCAATCAAATTGCTCAACGCTTTCCCCGCTGGTCTGAGAATGTCAGTCTCTACACAACCTTTCAGGATTTAGCAGCACCGAATCGAACACCTCCCGTTAGAGATTTACTGAACTGGTCGATCGCACCAAATCAGCAGCAGCTTTATGTCTTTTGTAGTCGCGATCGCGCTCAACTCTGTTCAGCATTTCTCAAAGACAGACGCGGGCAATTTGTCCGAGAAAATGGGCGATTGTGGTCGATTCCTTTGTTAACGCGATCGCTGCATAATCTCTCTTGGAATTTTTCACGCGGGTATACGCCTCAAGGAATTTATCGTATTGAAGGAATCATTCCCCAACCTGATACTGATTTCTTTCGTGCTTATGGTTTTTTTCCGTTAGCAAAACTATTCGCACCGTTTGAGCCAGGAGTCAGAGAATTTATTCCCGGACGCAAAGGAACCTTGGCTGGAAAACTTCCAGGCTACAACGCACTCCTTCCCCCGAGTTGGCGCAACTATTTTCCGATTCAAGGAAGCTACTGGGCTGGACTGGCGGGACGTAGTGAATTTAGAATTCATGGCAGCGGTGAAGATCCAGGATTCTTTACCAACAATCAGCGCTATCCTGACAGCGCAGGCTGGAATCCTGCGATTGGGTGTCTTTCTGCACTTGAACTCTACGACGAGCAAGGACGACTCAAAACCAGCGATGTCCCACGGTTACTGAATTTATTAGGAGCAAAACCAACCGGGTACTTAATCGTGGCAGAATTGCCCACAGACAGTCGGTCAATTCCTGCTCAAATCGAAGCCGCGATCGCGCGTTAAACTCTATGCGTATTTTCTTACTCAGTCTGATTGCCGTAGTTCTCACTGCGCCTGCTACCTGGGCACAGTCAGCGGCAGATTATCGACAGCGAGGCATTCAGTACCGGACTCAAGAACAATTTCCGCAAGCGATCGAGTCTTTTCAAAAAGCAGTCGAACTCGATCAAAAAAATCTCGCGGGTCGAATTGGACTCGGTTGGACATTGCATCTCGCCAATCGGCGCACAGAAGCGATCGACATGCTGCAAAGTGCGATTCTCTACAATCCATTCAACATTGAAACCTTTAATGCGCTCGGCATTGCTTACTTGGTGAATGGCGATTTGGCTCAAGCTGTGGCAGCCCATACTTGGGCAACCATGCTCAATCCGAACAACGAAATTCCGTTCTACAATCTCAGCCTGTCTTACGAACGGCTTGCCATGTACGACTGGGCGATCGAATGTGCGAAGCGCGCCGCTGAATTAGAGCCGAATAATCCGCATCCTTGGGTTGCTTTAGCAATTGCATATCAAGGTCAAGGCGATCGCGTTTCCGCCAAGCAAATTTATCTGCAAGCAATGAATATGGATTCTCGGTATCGCGATCGTGCTTTCCTAAAATTCCTTGCCGAAGCTGGATTCAGTGCAGAACAGATCGCCACTGCTCAAGCATTGCTGAACGAACTAGACGGAAAATCCGCGTTTTCAGAAGACGCAAATGAGGAGATGTCGCGTCAAGCAAGCGGCTCGTTTAAACAGGTCTAGGTGGAATCTGTCACAGGAAGGGCTAAGCCTCGATAACAGGGAAATGTATACCCGTTTGCCAAACCGGAACGGAAACCGTGCCCGTCTGTAGTTCATTTGTGTAGCTTGTATGATTTCTATCTAAAAATCTGATGTAGTGTCCTCAGCTACAAAAGCAGACGCGAATAATTAAATTAGCAAGTCGTTCGTCTGTTTTATATGACTCAAACCAATCCGAAAGGTGTGAGTCGCGATGAAGTTCAGAAACTTTATCGTGATTTTCGTAAGTCGGTACTGATTTCTACTGCCCAGCAAATCACCCGCGAAAATCGCGCTCAGATTCGGCAGAAAGTTGAGATTTTAGACGTAGAAATCGACAATATCTCAAAAGCTGAATTGTTGAATCGATTAACGAGAGGCGTGATCTTCACGCCGAACGTCGATCATTTGATGAAACTGCAAACAGATCCAGAATTCAAACAAGCCTATGAGGTTGCAGATTACAAAATCTGTGACAGTCAAATTGTTTTATATGCTTCAAAATTCTTAGGCTCACCTTTGCAGGCAAAGATTTCTGGTTCTGAACTGTTCCCGACTTTCTGTGAACACCATAAAGACAACCCGAACATCACCATTTTTCTGCTTGGGGGTGCCGAGGGTGTCGCGAAACAAGCTCAAGTCAGAATCAATGCAAAGATTGGACGAGACATTATTGTGGCAGCACATTCGCCCTCTTTCGGGTTTGAGAAAGATGAGATGGAATGTCAAGCGATCGTGGAGTTGATCAATCGTTCTGCTGCGACTGTGCTGGTGATTGGAGTCGGCGCACCGAAACAAGAGATTTGGATCGCGAAATATAAGGATCAACTGCCGAACATTGATATTTTTATGGCGGTTGGGGCTTCCATTGATTTTGAGGCAGGCGTTAAACCCAGAGCGCCGGAATGGGTCAGCGATCGCGGTTTAGAGTGGTTTTACCGCTTAATGTCTGAGCCGAAACGGCTTTGGAAACGATATCTCGTCGATGATTTGCCTTTCTTTTGGCTGTTGTTGCAACAAAAATTGAAGCGGTTAAGGTAAAATCGCGCCCGTTAGAATTGCGCCCCGAAGATTTGTATGCGTCAAATTCGCCCCTGCAAAGTTCGCCTTACTCAGATTTGCCCAAGACAAATCTGCCCCCGATAAGTCTGCATCCGTGAAATCCGCCCCAAATAGATAGGCTCCAATCAGATGCGATCGCACTAATTTTGCCTGCCGAAAATTCGCTCGATACAAATGCGTTCCGCTCAACTCCGCCTCAAACAAATTTGCCCCCGCAAAATTCACATCGGCTAAATTTGCGCCTAGTAAAATGGCATTGCTCAGATCGGCTCGACACAATTCGGCTTGCATCAGATCCGCCTGCTTCAATCTCGCGCCTCTTAATTCAGTGCCAATCAAATTTGCACGAATCAAATCGGTATCACTCAAATTTGCGCCCTTCAGATCAGAGCCAATTAAATTTACCTCAGTCAAATCCGCTGCCCGAAAATCGACTTCAACCAAATTCGCATCAATAAATTCAGCCTGTCGCAGTTTTGCACCGATCAATTTCGCTTGATGCAAATGGGCTTTATTGAACTTAGATCCACTCAGATCCGACTGATTGAGAATTGCCTCAGTCAAATTGGCACGACAGAAATCAACTCCACGCAGATCTGCGCTTTGCAAATCTAGTCCTGATAACTCTGCATCACTTAAATCCGGCTGTAGAGTGGGATACTGCGATCGCCAATTTGACCACGCGATCGCGCCTCTCTGCAATGTCATCACCTGCGTCATCACCGCCACGATCGCTTACTCCTTACGATCGTCGTAATATTCGCGACCAGGCAGATTTTCCATCGTCTCAATCACCGCTTTCGAGGCTGCGATAATATCGCGTTCTTCACCGCCCAGATATAGCCGTCCAAAACTTCCCACGGCTGAGATCTGCAAAATATTAATCAGTGCCGCTTTTTCTGCCTCATTTGCCGCCAGCGACGCATACGCCGCAGGTTCAACTTCAAACACATACAAGGTTTGCCCTGCCAGAATCATATTGCCGCGCCGAGTCCGGTTAATCAACTGCGTATGATGCGCGTCAATATTGCGAATAATCTGGCTTGAGATCACGCGGGGTTTCAGGCAATCCTGCTTACGCACATCTAATGCCGCTAAAATGGCTCGTCCTGCTGCATTGACTTCGCCTTGATTGCTGGCATGAATTTCCATTAATCCATACAATCGCTCTACGACTTGCACCCCAGGACGGACAACAGCCGCTTTCAGCGCGACATCCATAATCCGGTTAATCTCGATCCCCGGCGAAATTTCAATCCAAAGCGATGCATCACCCGGCAAAGGTAAGAAGCCCAAAGACTCCGTTCCCAAATACGCGGCATGTTGCGGCTGTAAGCGATCGATATAAACGTAGCTACGAAGATCAATTCCCAAGGTGAACGAATGTAAAGTCCTCTCTTAGTATAAAGCGTGATGAATCCCCGATCTCAATTCAGCGTGATTATGTCTTTAGGACTACTCCTTTCGACAGAGACGTGCCCATTGCGGGTCACGCTATCTTTCTAGGTGTATTTCTCCGATGACGATTCTGTTCATTATTAGCTAGAAAATCTGTGTTTCAATATCTTCCGCCTCTTAACGAACACAATTTACCTTATCCAGATACCATTCACCCGATTGTGATTCATTTTGTTCTTGCAATGATCTTCTTCGCATTCTTCTGCGACATTGTGGGATATTTTACAAAAAATACACGATTGTATGAGGTCTCCTGGTGGAATCTCGCTTTTGCAACTGTTTCTATTTTTATTGCAATTATTTTCGGTCAAATTGAAGCGGGTCTCGCAGAACCCTATCAAGCCGCCGCAGATACACTCAATTTACATACCTTGTTGGGATGGTCGCTCGCGGGAATTTTAGCGGGAGTCACAGGATGGCGGTATGTGATTCGATTGCGTGAAAAAGAGCAATTGCCAACGGCTTACATGGTCGTGAGCGTCCTCACGCTTTTAATCGTTTGCATTCAGACTTATTTAGGTACAGCGCTTGTCTGGATCTATGGATTGCACAGCATTCCGGTCGTCGATGCAATTCGAGAAGGAGGATTGTAATGAATCCAGACTTAATTGAGCAATTCGGTCGGCTCGGTGCAAATGGATTGCCCTATGTTGTGCCGATTCATCCCCTGTTTGTGCATCTGACTTTGGGATTGTTTATTGCCGCGATCGCATTTGATATTGTTGGCGCATTTTATCCAGTCGAGAAGTCCATCTTCAAATTCTTAGCGATTCCTGCCACTCGCTCTGGGCTGTTTGATGTCGGCTGGTACAACATGCTTGCAGCCGCTGTGGTGACATTTTTTACGGTTGTAGCGGGCTACTTTGAAATTTCATTGGCTGTTCCTTTGGCGGATGTCAAAAGCGCTTGGGGGTTGCAGGCTTTAAAAACAATGGTGCTCCACGGTGTGGGAGGCATTTTGATCTTGACGCTCATTGTCGGGATGACGGTTTGGAGAGGATACCAACGATTTCTCTGGCGTAAAGATATGGCGCGGCAGGTGCAGTGGAGCTATCTAATTGCAGGGCTTGGTATCTTTCTGCTGATGTTTTTGCAAGGCACACTCGGTGCGCATTTAGGCGGAGAGTTTGGCATTCATGTCACGGCTGATCAACTACTCCATCTAGGCGAAAATCCGAATCAGGTTTTGCAATAGTACTTAGGAAACTGACGATGAAACTTCGCGCAATCCTTATCCTGACGATTTATGCTGTGGCGATCGCATTCATAAGTTTGTGGGCCGCAAAACAGTCTTACTCTTGGTTTCCGCCAGAAGCGGCGGCTGAATCGAAGCTCTTTGATGATTTATTTAGCTTGTTTACTGGCTTAGGCACGTTTATCTATCTCGGTGTGATGGGACCTTTTGTCTATTCTTTGATCTTTCATCGAGCGGCAAAATATGATCTCAGCGATGCGCCTCCGATCGAAGGCAATACTTGGCTAGAAATCATCTGGACAGCCGTGCCGTTGGTCTTAGTGCTGAGCCTTGCCTTTGCGAGCTATCAAACGTATGAAAAGATGGCAGTTCGAGGTCCGATGGAACTCGTGCATCTGCACATGCCGAAGGTTGTAGAAGCTGCATATGCCGAGCCATTTGATGATACGCCTCAAAAAGAAATCCAGAATGCTCTGCAAACGGCTCCGGTCGAGCATATTGATGTGACAGCGAAGCAATGGGCTTGGATCTTTCGATATCCAGAGCAGAATGTGACGAGTACTGAATTGCATTTGCCGATCGATCGACGAGTGAAATTCACGCTGCATTCTGAAGATGTCCTGCATGGTTTCTACATTCCTGCCTTTCGGCTCAAGCAGGATGTCGTTCCCAATCATGACATTGATTTTGAACTGACTCCGGTTCGAGTCGGACAGTATCGCTTACGCGACTCGATGCTCAGTGGAACTTACTTTGCTGCGAATCAAGCTGATGTGGTTGTTCAGTCTCAAGCGGATTATGAGCAATGGCTAGCTGATGCGGCAACTCGCACTCCCGCTCCTGCGTTTAATCCAGCCGCAGATGAGTATGCGCGCGGACAAGCCCAGGGACGGAAAACCAAAGACAAAACTGCTGTTCGGGGTTGGGCAACGTTACCGCCTGCACCGCCACCGATTGTGAACTATTCACCCCAGCATGAACCGACTAGCCCAGCGACTTGATGAGGATTATTGAATTATGGCAAATATCTCGATCGACACTCCCCAAGTCGTCCGTGGACAACCTTATCCAGGCGCACCGGATAACTGGAAGCGATTTTTTACGTTTAGTACCGATCACAAAGTGATTGGGATTCAGTACATTGCGACTTCATTCTTCTTTTTCTTAGTCGGCGGGCTGTTTGCAATGGTGATGCGGGGTGAATTGATTACCCCAGAGGCAGATTTAGTCGATCGTACGGTCTACAATGCACTGTTCACGATGCATGGTTCGGTCATGCTGTTTTTGTGGACATTTCCAGTGCTCGTCGGGTTAGGAAATTATCTCGTGCCTCTGATGATTGGCGCGCGAGATATGGCATTCCCGCGATTGAATGCAGTTTCATTTTGGATGATCCCGATCGTAGGGGTGCTGATGATGGTCAGCTTTCTCATTCCGGGAGGACCGTCTCAGTCCGGTTGGTGGGCATATCCGCCCGTCAGCTTGCAAAATCCAACCGGAAATCTGATTAACGGGCAATTTCTTTGGCTTTTGGCGGTTGCGATTTCTGGGGTTTCCTCGATTATGGGAGCCGTGAACTTCGTGACGACGATTTTCAGAATGCGTGCTCCCGGAATGACTTGGTTTAAAACCCCTGCATTTGTGTGGGCGGTTTTAGCTGCGCAATTGATTCAGCTTTATGGACTCCCGGCACTGACAGGCGGCGCAATTATGTTGCTGCTGGATCTAACGGTAGGGACGAGCTTTTTTGCTCCTGAACGTGGTGGCAATCCCATTTTGTACCAGCATTTCTTCTGGTTCTATTCTCATCCTGCGGTGTATGTGATGGTACTTCCTGTGTTTGGGATCTTCTCAGAAGTGCTGCCGGTTCACGCGCGTAAGCCATTGTTTGGCTATCGCGTGATTGCTGCATCCTCGGTTTTGATCACCGTTATCAGCGCATTCGTCTGGGTGCATCATATGTTTGCGAGTGCGACTCCAGGCTGGATGCGCATGTTTTTCATGGTAACCACGATGCTGGTTGCTGTGCCCTCTGGCATTAAAGTGTTTGGCTGGGTTGCCACTATTTGGGGAGGTAAAATCCGCTTTACGACACCGATGCTATTCGCTCTAGGCGGAATTAGTAACTGGGTGTTTGCCGGAATTACGGGCATTTTCTTAGGTTCAGTGCCTTTAGATATTCACCTCAACAATACTTACTTTGTGGTGGGCCACTTCCATTATGTGTTGTATGGGGCGATTGGCATGGGCATCTATGCTGGGTTTTATCACTGGTTCCCGAAGATGACGGGGCGAATGTACTACGAAGGCTTAGGCAAACTGCATTTTGTTCTGACCTATCTCGGAATTGCGCTGACGTTTATTCCAATGCATCCGCTTGGATTTATGGGAATGCCGCGTCGAGTGGCTTCCTATGATCTAGAGTTTGCTTACTGGAATGTGATTGCAAGCTTGGGCAGCTTTTTACTCGGTGTGTCTGTTGTGCCGTTTATTCTCAATATGGTCAGTGGGTGGATTCGAGGTGAGAAAGCGGGGGACAATCCTTGGAGAGCTTACGGGTTAGAGTGGTTGACGACTTCGCCTCCAGCAGTTGAGAACTTTGAAGAAACCCCGATCGTGATTGCAGGCCCTTATGGCTATGGTAGGACTGAACCTTTAGTCGCCAACAATCCAAATCCAGATTCAATCAATCCGATGCCGGGTTTGGTTGAATCTTCTACAGAACAGGAGTGAGGCTATGACAGAAAGAGCCATTGCCCAAGATGTTGAAGCTCAAGTGCGATCGCATCAAGAACACGATGAAGCGGGAAATAGTAAATTCGGCTTTATTGTGTTCTTATTGTCGGAAAGCGTAATTTTTCTTAGCTTTTTTGCGGGCTACATTATTTACAAAACCCAGACTTTAGATTGGTATCCGCCGGGAGTCACAGGGTTAGATGTGGATGCTCCTCGAATTAACACGATCGTGCTGGTGTCGAGTAGCTTTGTCATCTATGTGGCTGAGCGATACTTGCATGATAAAAAACTGTGGGGCTTTCGCCTATTTTTGATCGCAACGATGGCAATGGGCGGCTACTTTCTGTACGGGCAAGCTGTGGAATGGAGTAGCTTATCGTTTGGTCTGACCGATGGTTTGTTTGGCGGCACGTTTTACTTGCTGACTGGATTTCACGGACTTCATGTGTTGACCGGGCTGTTGTTACAGACGCTCATGCTCGGTCGATCGTTTATTCCCGGTAACTATGACAATGGCTCGTTTGGAGTCGAAGCAACCTCGCTGTTTTGGCATTTTGTCGATGTCATTTGGATTGTGCTGTTCATTCTGATCTACGTTTGGCAATAAGAGGGAATTTCCATGATTATTGATGATCAGCTTTATGATGTGATTATTATCGGCACAGGTGCAGGTGGCGGAACCTTAGTGCGGAAGCTCGCTCCCACGGGACTGAAGATTCTTGTTCTCGATCGAGGAGACTTTCAAGAGAAAGAAAGTTCAGAGTTAGTCGATCTTGAAGTCTTCAAACGCGAGCAATATCATGCGCCTGAATCCTGGACAGATGAAGCAGGAGAACCGTTTTATCCGCAAACCAATTACGGAGTTGGGGGAAATACGAAGACTTGGTACGGTGTGTTGATGCGAATGCGCGATCGCGATTTTGAAGCAGTTCAGCACCAAAATGGCATTTCTCCTGAGTGGGAACTCAAAGCTGCTGACTTTGAACCTTACTACACCGAAGCAGAAAAGCTTTATCAGGTGCATGGTAAAACAGGCGACGACCCAACAGAACCGTCTCATCGCGAAGACTATCCATTTCCAGAAATTGCCCACGAGCCTTTTCCGATTCAAAGCATTTCCGAAACGCTGGCTGAGCAAAACTTGCATCCCTTTTATTTGCCGCTCGGATTGGGCGATCAAGGTAGAACTGATTCCGAAGATAGTGGAGTCACTCCTGCTCTGAAATACGAAAATGTGACGCTGAAGACTTCGGCGCAAGTGCTTTGGCTGCATACCAATCCATCGGGAAGCGAAATTAAAGGGGTGCAGGCGAAAGTTGGGGATCAGTACTATCTGTTTCTCAGCCACATTGTTGTCGTCGCTTGTGGTGCAATTAACTCTGCTGCATTACTTTTAAAGTCTGCAAACGAGAAGCATCCGAATGGCATTGCAAATGGCTCCGGCATGGTCGGACGTAATTTGATGAAGCAGCAATTATCCGTTGTTGTGCAATTAATGGCTTCACAGAACTCTGGGCTATTTCCAAGAACGCTTGGGGTGAATGATTTTTACTGGGGCGACAAAGATTTCGCGTATCCGATGGGACATATCCAAAACTCAGGCGGCATTCTGCGAGATGTTCTCTTTTCTGAAGCACCGCCGATTTTGTCTGCGATTAAAAGTCTGTTACCTAATTTTGGATTGCGACAGTTAGCGACTCGTTCGATCGGGTGGTGGTTGCAAACCGAAGACTTACCTGATCCAGACAATCGGGTGCGATTTGTCGGAGATAAACTGCGCGTTGAGTACAAGGTGAATAATTTTGAGGCACACGATCGCTTAGTTTATCGCTGGATCGATGTCTTGAAAAATGTAGAAGCAGCACGACCTTCAATCTTTAGCCGTAATGCTCATCCCCGCAGTGATATGCCCATTTCTGTTGTGGCTCATCAGGCGGGAACCTGTCGGTTTGGGTCTGATCCAACTCAGTCTGTGTTGGATTTGAATTGCCGCGCTCATGAGGTTAATAATCTGTACGTAGTCGATAGTAGTTTCTTCCCGTCTAGCTCCAGCGTTAGCCCAGGTCTTACCGTCATTGCAAATGCGTTGCGAGTAGGAGATCATTTGATTCAGCGATTCAAAGGATGAGACTCAATTTATTCAGGCAGAATCGGCAAACGGATCTGAGAAGATTCTCCTGAATAAAGCTCGATCGTGATGATCTGAAACTCGATCGCTCTTGCATCTTTCGGCTTTTTCCCAATTCCAGCATTGACAGCATAAGCTGGAAAACAAGCCCCACTTAGACTCAACCGAATGGCACTACCTTGACGAATCCGAATACAAGTCGGTTGCAGTACGATTCGATAAGCAGTTCGCTCAGAACGTTCACTGCGTAAGTATCCCTGGGAAAAGTTCATCACGCTACCATTCGGCTGTACCTCTGATAGCACTGCACACAGATCAAAGCTTTCCGCATCTGAACTAGCATTAAGCTCAATGACAACCTCTCCAGCGATGTGCAAATCCGTTTCCAGTGGATCAGTCGTGTAAGTTAAAACATCGCTCCGCGCATCGATCGCGCTACGCTCAAACGATCCACAAGGATAAGCAACATGCCCTCCCAAAGCTGGAACAGGTCGCCAGGGATCATGCACAATCACATCGATCGCTGAATTTGATTGTTGCGTCGTTAACTTGCCTTCTCGATCGTCCATGCCCGCTAGACCGCTACTGTTGAGGAAAAGCAATTTTTCTGAACATTTTGGAAATTCAGAGAACGATCGCCATTGATTGCTTCCCATCTCAAACAATTGCACTGCCAGATCAGTTAGCTCTGCTCCTTTGAGAAAGTGATCAAACCAGCGAATCTGAGCGCGATCGCAAAAACTTACAGCATCAGCTCCATAATCGATCGCGCCAACTTTCCGCCCCCAAGGCAAATGTGCCCAAACACCAACAATTAAATGCTGTGCATACTTTTTAGAGCTAGCTTGATACGATCGCAATGTGCCCCGCATATAAGTATCAAACCAGCCTCCAATATGCAACATGGGTAGCTCGATCGAACTGACATCGGGTGTCAATTTCTGCCAGTACGCCTCTTCTGAATTGAGCCAATCTTGATAGTAAGCATCATAATGTGCGTATTTCTGCATCACCTCTGGATAAGCTGGAATGCGATCGCTCAAAGGCATGTTTTTTGCTGCTTGAGATAGTTCTAGAAAAGCAACCTCATCGCCTTTCAATCGAGCCGTTTCTGCTGCCAATTGAATCGCCCATCCCAGATTCGCGAATAAACAAAATGCCCCATTCTCATACGCCCAGTCGTGCTGTAAATTAGGCGCTAACATTGCCGGACAAATGGTTTTTAGGGGTTCTGGACAGTTCAGGGCAGCATAAAACTGAGTCATGCCTTGATAAGAAAATCCATACATCCCAACCTTGCCATTACTCCGAGGCAAATTCGCTGCCCAATTGACTGTATCAAATCCATCTTCGATCTCATGCTCAAATAGCTTAAATTCTCCCTCTGAAGTTCCGCGTCCTCGTACATCCTGAATTACCACAATGTAACCCTGAGCCGCATACCAACTGGGATGAGCATACACAACTGTTGAAGCGATTGCGCGTCCATAGGGTTGTCGCATTAATAGAACCGGAAACTCTCCTTCTGCATCGGGATAGTACACATCCGCATCTAAGCGCACGCGATCGCGCGTATACATTGAAACAGTCTGTTTCAGCATGATTGGGATTTTTGAGCATTCAACAGTGGTTGAGTTGCATAGTAATAGATCGTGAACAAAATTCCTGAAAAAATTTGTCCCCCCACCGTACCATGCCAAAACTCAAACGCATCTTTGCCCCAATACACCGCAGCTAAAACCATGACAGCAATTCTGCACACATTCAGAACTAAGGCTAAGGTAATGCCGATCACAATCAATGCAGTCATTTGCCGCGATCGCACTCGAAATGCAATGCTGAGAATGATTGCTGTTAGCAGCATCACAAATGCCATCTCAAAGCCATCACAACCTTGGGCAACCTCAACCACCCCCGCAGGCAAGACCACATATTGTTCTTCAACTGACACAGGCTGCCCGATCGCTTTGAGTAGTCCACCTCCCCCCCAAGCCATCCATTTCGATAGGGCTTCGGGAGAAAAAGCGAAATGCCAAAGATGCCGCGCGATTCGGATTAGATTCGGGTGCAAGCTTGCGATTAAGAGCGCGATCGCCAACCACTGCTTTCGGAGAAATTGCCAGCCCTGATAACTCAAAACTCCACCGATTAAGATGATCATGCAGCTTAGAGATTGTGGAGTCAGAGCGGGATAGTACAGATAGAAAATCCCTAATGCCCCCAAGATTAAGCTACTTCCAAGCCAACGATCTTCAGGTGGAATGTCCAGCACAGGGGAGCGCGATCGCCTGAGTTGCTGAACTGCAAGACCAATGAGCAAGACATTGAGAATTAAGTGCGGCATTCCGCTCAACACGACTGTGGCACACCCATAAAGCCAGGTTGGAAAATACACTCCCAACCCAAAAGTTGCACCAGCGAGCAGAATCCAGTTATGAATCGATCGCAGACTCGATTTGAAGAGAGAGAATTCTCGGCGCATTCTCAGCTTCTAAAGAGGTACAACCCATATCGTCCGAGAACGAGGAGTGCCGTCCCAATCACAGCTAAATTACCGATACTGAGAATCCCACTTTTCAGAATGCTATTATTTGCAGTTTGTTTCACAGATTCTGCTTGAGCACTGATACGCTGGGCAGCTTGCTCTAGTTGTCCAGGAGTCACTTTTGCTGCTGCTTCTGGATTGGCTTGAATGGATTGAATTCTAGAATTGAGTTGTGAAACTTGGGCACTGATTCGCTCATTCGCTTGTCGCTGTAGCGCTAGACTATCTTGGGCAACGACAGCACAAGACAGCAAAAAGAGAATGCCGATCGTAAAACAGAACAATGCGAGCGATCGCAACCTTTTCCGCTGCTCAGCACCATACATGAGCAATGCGACTCCGAACAAAATCACAATACTGCGATCGCCAATTTGCTGAAGCGTTCCTAATCGCCACTGCGATAACCCAAAATTTGGCGGCAGGACAATGACGAAAAAATCGACTGCAAATGCGATGAGACAAGCAAGACCAACAATCCGACAAAGTTTTTTAGCACGAGGCGAATCAATCAACGAGGAACCCACGATTTTCTTGGAAGTAAGAGCCATAAAGAGGACTGCGACGCGAAAGAACAAGTGGTAGCCTGCGCCGAATTCCCTGATCGGTTAAGTACCCGCAATTCTAACAAGGGGGTTTTAGCGCCTTGTGGAAATTACTCAAACTTTATTAAGACTCGATATTGAATTCATCTAGTTTTTATAGACTGCTTCACTAATTTTGCTGTGGGCTTCACGGATTTTTGTAATTGCGCGTTGGGTCGTGGCATTCCAATCGACTTGTTCTGGATAAGGTGCAAATACGGCTTGTCCGGTTACAGGATTGTAGATGCGACAGAATAGAACTTGTTCTGTATCTCCAGCTTCAACCGCGATCGTAATCGGTTGCCGAAAGGCTTCGACCGGAAGTTTGGACAGCATAAACACTAAGCCACGGGCGAACAGGGTGTCATACCCAGATTGGATGACATAAGCGCGATCGGCACGCATGTGCAAATTCACTTTATAGTCAGGTTTGCCGCGAAATTCTTTCTCTTCGACTTCAAGTTTTTCGATGATTCCGGTAAGGGCGTGATGTTCGATCGGTTCGTGTTCTGATTTTGCACCGTTCCAGAAGTACCACAGACAATCACTGTATTGGCGATTCGCGTAGATATAGCGCGGCTTTGGAGGATGACTAAAGCCTAAATTTTGTTTGGAGGAGCGCAGTTCGTCAAGAATCGCTTGCAGAAGTTGATTGCTGTCCATAGAAGACGAGAGTAAGTTGATACACACATACTATACCCTGTATTTGGTTGTCTTGCTAGTAGGTGGAAAGGGTGGGGAGTGGGGAGTAAGCATTATGTCTGATTTTCTCCCTATCTCTCCTATCTCCCTATCCTTCTTAAGCCGACTGCCCAATCCAATCCTCGACTTCTGAGAAGTCATTACATCCTGTAATTTCCATCAACGTTTGCAGCATCGAGATATCTCGTTTTTCCCACTCTGCCAAGATCGAAGCTCGATCGTCTTGCGGTGGAAAATACTTGTAAATTCGCAAACCACCTCGTCGTCCATCGGGTGCAACGGCTCGACCTGTACAAGTCAGCTTCACTCCGATCTTGCCAAGCAAGGTTTGGACGATCGCAATCGGAGCAAGTTTCTCAGTGACAGTGAACTTAAACAATGCCTTCATGTCTTCACGGCACTCTAGTGCAGTCTTCGCCACAAATTGCACTAAGTCATCTGTTGCGAGAATCTTCTCTTCGGGCTTGAGAAATTCGAGAATTCTCAGCGATCGTAGTGCTTCAACTTGCGCGGTTAAAAGTTTGACATCCTGAATCGAAATCTTTCCGTAACCGCGTTCGAGATGATCTTCAAGTTCCTGCATATCATGTAAACGCACATATTCAGGATTGTGAGTGAGGTAGTAATACAACCGCAATTGGGTATACCATCCATCATCATCTTTGAGTTTGATTTCAGGAGTGATCGTTTCAACGTTGTACTTGCGTTGTAGTTCGTGTTTGCGTCTACTATGGCGTTTCTGAACGGTTTGATTTGCCTGCTCTTTGAGTTCGTAGTATTCTTCTGCGGTAATTTCGGGAGAATCAGAAACCGCGATCGCTTCTGCGGTTTGATTGCGTGTGCGAATTGCGGACATGACTTGAGCAATGCGATCGCACTCTTGGGCATCATGTCGAACTGGGAGATATTCAAACCCTGGAACTTTTAAGGTTCCAGCGAGTAATTCACCTGACATTTGATCGTTATACTGTCCGAAGATTTTCTCCAAATCATCTGTGACGGTTGTGACTTGATGACCTTCCAGCAGTAAACCGTTGCGAAACTCTCGACGATAGCGCCACAGAGACGCATTGACTCGTGCTGCCATCTTTGCCCAAGTCCGAAGTGCGATCGGATCACTTTGCTCATCGAGATCGAAATCAATGTCTTTGAGTAATGCAATGTTGTACTGAACTGATTTGGTCAAAGATTGTGCAACATCGCGATAGTTACAGCTACCATTACCAATTTTGCCTGGCCCAAAATGCGCTGCCCAGATATACCGAGGAATTGGCTCACGAATTCTTGCTAAAGCCTGACGCGATTCAGAATCTGGCGTAACTCCTTGAAAAATACCAAACACCGCTTTGAAATGATTGCGAATGTCGATCGATACGCCAGTTCCGATCGTTGGAGTTGCTAAAACAACATCGTAATCACCGACGACATCGTTAATCCGCTCAGCAATGTGATAAGCAGCATGATCTGGATCAGAAACGGTTTCGCTATCGATTCGGAGAACTCGCTTTTGGGGAAATTGTAAGCGCAAATAGGTTTCTAAGTTTCTAGAACTCCAGCGCCCGCGAACTTTTTGAGAATCGAGACAGACAAACACAGCTCCTTCTTCTTGCAGAACAGTGCCTAAGCGATCTAGCAGTGGTGCAGGATTTTTTGTATCGTAGAGTGAAACATTCCAAGCAAGTTCAGGCTTCCACTCATTCACAACGACCCAAGGCTGAATCGCACTTTCAGCTAAGCCTCGCAGGTAATCGATACTCACGTCAGATAAATCTGCATCTTGAGCAATTAACAATCCACCCGTTTCGAGCACAACTGCAACGAGTTCGCGCAGTGTTTCTAAAATTCTGACGCGCTGTTGATAGCAAGTTGCACTATTCAAAGCATGCCAAAGCACTTGCTCGACTTCATCGAGAATGACGATCGCGCCTTCCCAATCCGCCGGATTAAACCGTGCTCTCGAATTCGGATGCAATGAATCAACACACAAACCATAGCTATGTTGATTTTCAGATTTCAAAGCATCATCAATCCAATCGATGCCAATACTTTGACAAATTGCTTTTCCGAGTTGAATCCGGTGAGTAATGACTAAAACTTTTCTTCCGGCTGATTTTTTAATTAATGCCTGTAGAGCCGTCGTTTTGCCCGTTCCTTTAGCACTTTTAATACAAGCTAAACCTGACTCTGGGTAAGGCAAATCACCCAAAAACGGCTGATTTAATTTTAGCGAAGCAGAATAAGTTAATGACCATAGTTTGGATGCTTGCCAGAATTCAAGCTCGATCGCTGATTCATATAAGTTTGTAAATGCATCAGCACCACGAGCGACAACGAAATCATCAACGCCTTTTTCAGCGCCTGGCAGTGTAATAACTTTAACTTGACAGCCAGCATTGGTTAAAAGTTGTCCTAGTCGAGAAGTTGCAAGAAAAATATTTTGTAATGTTTTGGGTTTCGTTTCGTAATCAAAACAGATGTGAATAGACCGCTCTTTGCTAGCGAAATATGCGAGTTCTGCAATGAGCTGCCGAGTTTCCCGGCGATAGCCACTAAAAATTCCAGGTAATGCGATCGCGGGATAACCTAGTGTCAACACACATCCTGCTTTCTTCTCACCTTCCGTGAGAACGATCGGTAAATTATTTTGCCAAACCCATTCCCAGAAATTCGTCGAATCTGCGATCGGCACATTAAACCGCTGTGAAATGTTCTGCCAAATCTGTGGCGGAACATCGAGCAGAACTAATCGGCTAGAGCCTTTGCCCAAACTTGGACTGAGATATTTTGCAGGTTTGCCTTTTTTCTGGTCGAGAACTGGCGTATCCGCGTCTGGCTTAAACCGTCCCCAATCCATTCGCTGCCAATGATTGAGCGGATCAACTCCACTCACCCACCAGCCGCGCATCGAAGCGCGTGTCTGTTTACCAAACCGAGTCACCCGCCAATTCAGCAATTCCGCGATCGGGTATTCTGCTTCACGAGTAAAGGGATTGCATTCGGTATCTTCGAGCGATCGCACATTGCGGCGAATAATTTCTCGATCGACTCCGCTTGCTAACCATTCCTGTTCATGATCCGGATGAAGGTCGCCAGCCAACTGTGCCGCTGCTCCTGAAGGAGCAATTCTGAGGTAAGTCACCATCAGTTTTGCTCCTGAGTTGCGAACGGGTTCAAACAAAATGCATGGAAAAGTAGCGCAGAACGACTGCACATGATACGATGTTCAGACATAGAAATCAGCCCAATCTTTTTTGGGCAAACAAGGTTATCAACCCCTTAAGCTGACTGTGGTAGGAAGGCTTTGGGGGTTTTGCTTTTGTGTTTTTTTAGAGAATCAAAGCTTGGCGGAGTGGTGGTAGACACTCGAATCGCACAATCTTTTTTCTTAACTCCAGACAAACAAGGTCGGTCAGTTGGATGGTGGTAGACATCGCTGACGTGAGGAAGAGATTAACACCGATTTTTGATCCGCTCAAGAGGGGGTGGATCAGAAAGACGGGGGAGTTATAGAGAGAATGTACGGGGGAGTTAGGGAGATAGGGAGTGGGAAGTGGGGAGTGGGGAGGTTTGAAATTCGGGGAGATCGCGTAGAATTGAAGCGGTAGAATTTTGGGGTTCGGGGGTCGGATTTTGGACGCGGGAGTTGCAGAGGCGGCGCGCGAAATCAGACGCAGGTGTTATAGGACTCCGCAAAAACACTACTACTGGTGGGGGTCATCGTGGATCATTGGTCGGTAAGACCCCAGATATAGCGTTTTACCACTAGACAAAATTCAGAGGGTGAGGCACTATATGTGGGGTTCTCATTCTCACGAGCGATGAAACAACTAGAAGCAGCCTTTCCAGTCGATAGTCAACTTTTGATGGTCTTGCCTAGAGCAGGGGCATCTGTGCGAAATCCAGATGTGCGATTACCAATTTTGCGATCGGATGTCGATGGCTATTATTTGGAAATGCGAGTCGAGGAGGATGCTCAAGATGACAGCGAGTTTTCGGTGATTCGGCGCGTTCCTTTAGAGAATTTGTCGGATGAAGAATTAGCAGACATCAAAGCGGAATATGCCAATCTGGATTGGTCAGCTTGTGTGAATAAAGGCGTGAGTAATGGATTAGAAAAAATCCACGATCGCCGAATTCAAAGAATGTTCATGGCGTTGATGACATTCCTAAATCCACGCCAAATCTCGATCATTCTTTACCTTTATAAATTGGCAGCCGAGCAGGGAAATAATGGGACAGTTAAATTTCGATCGAACGATTTATTGGAGATTTTGGGATATACGCGGACGAAAGATGGCGGGTTTGCATCGAAATTGCGATCGCAGTTAAATCGCGATTTGGTTGCGCTGCATCGAACTGAATTGGTATTAGCTCAATCTTTCAAGAAGACAAGTCTGAATCGTGGCGCAAAGGTCATGATTAAAAGCATTCTGAGAATTAAAGATTACGAGGTGGATCATGCTCCTAGAGACTTTGATATTACAAAAGCAGCTGATTATACGTATGAATTGGCTGATTCTTACACGATCTCTTTGGAATTTTTTGATGGCACAAGAAACGGAGATTGTGTCTTATTTCCAAACCAGTTTGACATTACTCAGCGACTTGGAAGTAATGCAAAATGCGACTATAAAACAAAGCTTCTGATCTATCTGGCGAGCCGCATGAAATGGGACACGCTCACAGATGGACAATTCATTTCAATTTCTAAGCAGTATTTGTTTAAGAATTTGGATTTGTTCGGAAGTAATTCTTCTCGAAATAATCAAATTTTTTGGCGAACGGTAGATGAGTTGAAAGAGGAAGGCTATCTGTTTGGAGCGCAGGAGTTATCTGGAAAACATCGGATTTCAACGATTCAATTTCAGATTAATTCGATGAAATTGAAATGTAAGTGATGTATAACTTTGCTCAACGCTGAGAGGACGTTTTAAAGGTATAAAAAGACTCTTCGCTCACGTTGTTCTCCCGCCCCGGAATGGAATTCCAGGGCTAGTAAAACGAAGTCCACTAAACTGGACTACACAGAGGTTTGAGCGATGCAGTCCTTTTAAGGACTTCGCACCGTTAGCCCTGGAATTCCATTCCGGGGCGGGTGAGTGCGATGAACGATACGTTTCAAACATCCTCTTATGCCTCGTGACAGGGGCAGAGCTATATTTGATTTTGTAACTTTCTCGCTCTCTGGAATACGCTACACTTGCATCTACGAAATTAGGGCAAACGATCGTGGCTCAAGTTGTTCTCGAAAACATCTATAAGTCCTATCAGAAGGGCGATCAGAGCGAAAAAAATGCGGTCTTGAGATCGATTAATCTCCGCATCGAAGACGGCGAGTTTATGGTGCTTGTCGGGCCATCGGGCTGTGGCAAAAGCACGTTACTGAGACTGATTGCAGGACTCGAAGAACTGACCGCTGGACAAATTCGCGTCGGCGATCGCATTGTCAACGATTTGCCTCCCAAAGAGCGTGACATCGCGATGGTGTTTCAAAATTACGCGCTTTATCCGCATATGAGCGTTTATGACAACCTCGCGTTTGGATTGCGTCGCACGAAGCTCGATGGCAAGCGATCGAAATGGACAGAGAATCTTGCAGTCGGTGTGACGCGCAAATTACCGAGCGGAATGCGCTATGTCAGCGATCGAGAACAAGCCGTCCAAGAACGCGTCAAACTCGTGGCTCGGATGTTACAAATTGAGCCGTTACTGAATCGTCTTCCAAAACAACTCTCAGGCGGACAAAAACAGCGAGTTGCCCTTGGTCGTGCGATGGCAAGAAATCCGCAAGTCTTTTTGATGGATGAACCGCTCTCAAACTTAGATGCAAAACTGAGAGCCGAAACCCGCGCCCAGATTGTCAAACTCCAGCGACAGCTAGGCACAACGACAATTTACGTCACGCACGATCAAACTGAAGCGATGACGATGGGCGATCGTATTGCCGTCATGAATGCCGGACAAATTCAACAACTGGCGACTCCGCTGGAACTTTACAACACTCCTGCCAATCGCTTCGTGGCTGAATTCATCGGTTCGCCGCCAATGAACTTTATTCCAGTGCAAGTTCGCGCCCCCCTCACGCTGCATCATGCGTTATTTCAACTGACTTTGCCGGAGCAGTGGGCATCTGTGCTAAATCGCTATGACGCGCAAATGATCTCGCTCGGAATTCGTCCTGAACATCTCAGTTTGAGTGACTCGACGGATCAGACCCTTTTAGTTGCGGTTGATCTGATCGAAGCGTTGGGACACGAAACCGTTTTATCGGTGCGGTTGGCAGACAACTCTGACACGATGCAAGTCCGAATTACGCCTGATCGGGCGGTAAAACTGGGTGAAGCGCTACGGCTAGCGTTGCCGATCGACAAAATTCATTTGTTTGATCAAGAAAGCGGAAATGCGATCGTGCCTGAGTTGCACTAATGCCGATTTCCATGAGACGGACAAGGCGGGGCAGAAATCGAACGATCGAGCCAGCCGACTGCTTGCTGCAAGCGAGGGAGGGCTTCTTCTGGATTTTCTTTGAGCAGGTAGACTAATGCAACTGCTGATTGTTCGAGTGCTCTGGCTTTGCGATTCGATTTGAGGCGATGCCAATCTTGATTGGTAATGCTTAAGCGTTCGACTAGGGCTTGAGCCAGTTCGAGGGTGGTTGCTTCAGAGAGAGCGGCTGGAGAAGAAAGAGTTTCTGACATGATGAGATGTGAGTAAAATGAAGCGTTCTTCCTTTATTTTGGCGCATGTCGGCTTCGCAATCAGAATCAGAAGAAACCAATTTTGAGCAAAATTTGGAAAATGTTGAGCGATCGCTCAATGCCCTCAAAGATCGCTATGCTCAAGTTCAGCAAGATCAACAGCGAAAAGCTGAGCTAGAAACTCAGAAAGAATCGGCAAAATTGAAAACCGAATTACGGGAAATTGAGCAACAATTAGAAGAACTAGAATTAAATCTGGAAAGCCGATTGTTTTCGTGGTCTGGCTTGACAGAAATATTCTGGTTGGCGGTGCGATTCGGAGGACTGGGAATTGCGATCGGTTGGTCGCTTGCCTTCGTAACTCTGAAAAATCCAACGCCAAATTCTTCTTCGACTCCTTCTAGTTTGTCTAGCCCCAAGTGATTTATGACTCGACGTATTGCAGAACTTCTCCGCGCTGGTCAACCTGACGAAACTGTAACGATTCAAGGTTGGGTGAGAACAAAGCGTGAGCAAAAAGGTTTCTCATTTATTGAAGTGAATGATGGCTCTTCAATGGCTGGGCTGCAAGTTGTGATTAATCAAGACGTGTCCGATTATGAGGCAAGTCTCAAACGCATCAGTACCGGAGCTTCGGTGGAAGTGTCGGGCGTGCTGGTTCCGTCTCCTGGCAAAGGTCAGCGGATTGAATTAAAAGCTGAGTCGGTGAAAGTCTATGGCGAGGCTGATCCTGAGACTTATCCGTTGCAGAAGAAGCGGCATTCGTTTGAGTTTTTAAGAGAGATTGGACATTTACGATCGCGCACCAATACTTTAGGTGCGGTGTTCCGAGTGCGGAATGCCTGCGCGACTGCTATTCATCAGTTTTTCCAAGAGCGCGGATTTTTGTGGGTTCATACTCCTGTGATTACGGCGAGTGACTGTGAAGGTGCAGGTGAAATGTTCGCTGTGACGAGCTTGAATCTGAAACAGCCTCCGCTGAATGATCAAAAAGAGATTGATTACAGTCAGGATTTCTTTGGCAAGCCTGCTTATCTGACGGTGAGTGGACAACTCGAAGCTGAGATCATGGCAATGGCATTCAGCAATGTCTATACATTTGGACCCACCTTCCGGGCAGAAAACTCGAATACTTCGCGACATTTAGCAGAATTCTGGATGGTTGAACCTGAGATGGCATTCTGCGATCTCGACGGAGATATGGATTTAGCCGAAGGCTTTTTGAAATACATCTTCAGCTATGTGATGGAGCATTGTCCTGAAGATATGGAGTTTTTCAATAAGCTGATTGATCAGTCAGTGTTGTCAACGGCTGAAAATATTATCAACAATCAGTTTGAGCGGATTACTTATACCAAAGCGATCGAGCTTTTAGAAAAAGCCGACAAGAAATTTGAGTATCCGGTTGAATGGGGCTTAGATCTGCAATCCGAGCATGAGCGCTATTTAGCAGAGGATTTGTTTAAAAAGCCAACGATCGTCACCGATTATCCGACTGAGATTAAAGCGTTCTACATGCGGCTGAGTGATGACGGCAAGACCGTTCGAGCGATGGACATTCTCGCGCCGAAAATTGGCGAAATCATCGGCGGATCGCAGCGCGAAGAACGGTTAGATGTGTTGGAACGGCGGATTGTTCAGCAAGGCTTAGATCCGGCAACCTACTGGTGGTATCTAGATCTGCGTCGATATGGAACTGTGCCCCATGCCGGGTTTGGCTTGGGATTTGAGCGATTGGTGCAATTTATGACTGGAATGGCAAACATTCGCGATGTAATCCCGTTCCCGCGCACGCCTCAGAATGTCGAGTTTTAGAGAGCTCAAAGTTTCTAATCGATTTTCGATTGTGCTAATCCTGATCTACTCACTATGCTCATGCTGGACTACTAGTGGGTCATTGGGCATGAATATCGCTATTACCGAAAAGGTAAGATGTCCTGATAATTGTGCATAGAGCAATTGAAGAATAGTTATATTCAAGGCAAATGACCTACTGGTTCACCACAATAAATCGTTCGACAATTGTTTGACTGCTTAAACTACCCGTGATAGAGCATCCGAAATCTATCTATGAGATCTATTCACTATAAAGCTGTTTTTCTGCTAGGGCGTTAAAGTATATAGGTAATGCACGTAAAGTCTGAGCCTAATGCTATATCAAATCACTGTCAAAGTTGATGCTGATTCTGTTTATCATCAGCCATATAGATTAGAAATTGACCATTTTATTCTTGACGTAATACTGGATCAAAATAAAGTAGTAGAGACTCTTAATATCGCTTTAAGAGTGAACAATTATCAAGACTTTTTGCCTGAAGTTAGCTCTGATATAGAGAGCCAAATTACTCAAATAAAATTACGAGATTCATCCTTGTTATTTTCCCTAATAGATCTCGCACAGCACCTCGAAGCTCTCGGTAGCTTTTGGTTGGGGATCAAAAAAATCTATTGGGAAAGCCCTAAAAGAGGATGGATAGCTGAAACACTAGAAGAAGCAAAAGACTTGGCATTTATCACAAATGACTTCCAGCGAGAGTCTCATGAAAATAAATGCTATATGGAAATGGCTCCAGAAATGTTGGCATCTCTGATAAAGAACCGTCAGCTTCATCGAAACCTAGTTTTACCAATGTCTTTCTATCGAGAAGGATGCAATGAATTTAGCTCAAAAAGATATACAAGTTCCTTTATTAATTTCTATTTTTATCTAGATGATTTGTATGGACAAGGAAAAACAAAAAATAAAGATGTGGAAAATCTATTGAAATCATCAAAGCATATCAGAAGCGCTTTTGAAGAAACAATACACTTCTTTCAAGACGAGAAGAATTCTGAAAATTTAGAGGAACTTAAAGAATTTTTGGAAATGGAAAAGAAGACGATGAGTGTTGATGGACTAATTGAACTAATAGTACAAATTCGCGGCAATCTGTCACATTTTTCTCAGAAAAGTTCTAAGAAGAAAGGACATCCTTTAAATCAACGGGACTTCAGAAGCGTAGCATTGTTAATGAAATCTATTTGCAGATTTACATTCATGGAACTTACAACTGGCGAGCAACCAAAATAGTGATTAGCTCAGTCGAACAACTGCAATTCACTGGAATGGCTCGCTACAGTCGGTTGATGTAAAGGTTGTTATCGCTCGGTGATGGGGAGACAGGGAGCAATCTAAGTTTGGGTTCTTCCCATCTCCCTGCTCTGCAAAATTAATGCGGTTAACCACTCCACATTTTTCTTAAATGGGCGAGAAATCTGCAAGGGGTTTGATTGTAAGACCCTTTGCAGCCGCAGCTTTCACCTGAAGCTCATCTAGCGAAATTAGGGGAAGATCCAATTGCTCAGCAAGCGCGATGTAGAGCGAGTCATAGATTGCAAGTTGATACGTTAATCCAATTTGCAGCGCGTTGGGCAATAGCGAGATGACTGGCTCGATTTGCAATGGTAGGCGTTGCAACTCTGTAATAATTTGAGATGCGATCGAGGGTGCTAGATCATTAAACCGAACAGCCTTCCAAATCACGTTTGTACACTCTAGAAGACAAAACTCAGGCACATATAGACGATCTCCCTGATACATCCGCGCAATCAAAACTCTTACTGCTGGTGTGTATTCTTGTGTGATTGCATACTGAATCAAAACACTAGCATCGACGACGTAAGCAGACATTATTGATCTCGATCCTCACGAATCATCTCTGAAGTCGTTTTTGCATCGGGTGGCGGAGTCCAGCGGATCTGATCCATTGCTGCCAAAACTTCTTCTATAGTACGATCGTCTTCCGGGGCGCGATGCAGTTTTTCATCCACAATTTGAGTCACGAATGTTTTAAGTTCTTCGATCGTCATGTCTGAAACTCGCTGTGTTCTCATAAGCTCAAACCTCTGAAGAAAATGTTAACTGAGTCTATCCGAAAGATAGTCAGCGGTCGCCTCAACTAAGGCGATCGTATCTTCATACAGCATTCGAGTCGGCCCCAAAACACCGATACTTCCAACTGGAACCGTTCCACGATTGTAAGTCGATGAAATCAGCGAACAGGCGCGGATCGGTTCAAGTGGATTTTCAGAACCAATTCGGATCGAGACGCGCCGACCTTCTGAATCGGGTTGATCAAAAATCAACGGCACAAGCTGATCCTGTTCTTCTTCTAATAGATGCAGGATCATTTGCACTTGATTGAGTTCTGAGAATTCGGGCTGACGCAATACTTCAGCCACGCCGCTAATCATCAATTGAGACGGCAGCGCCGATTGAGCGAGACGATTGAGTAAATCTGTCAGGACAGACGTGAGTAAAGAACTATAGCGATCGAATTCTCGCCCCAATTCGCCCCAATCTAAAGTTTGCAACTCGGTCAAAGAGCGACCGCGCAATTGCTCAGACAAAAAGTTCGAGAGAATTTTGAGTTCGCGATCGATGACTTCTGGATCATCTTCAGACGGTGGCAGTTCCATCAAGACAGATTGGGTTTCATACGTGTCGGTCACCACAATCAACATGATGCGACTCGCATCGATAGGAACCAGTTGTAAATGGCGGAGTTGCGTCGTGTGCGTCATCGGCATCGTGACGATCGCGATGTATCCACTCAGCGTTGATAGAATTTGTGCTGCCCCTTTTAAAACAGACTCAAAGCTCCATTTGTCCCAATTTAAGCGATCGCTCAACATCTGCTCTAATTGCATCGAGACTGCTGACGATGGCTGAATCAGTTGATCCACATAAATTCGATAGCCCGAATCCGAGGGCACCCGACCTGCTGAAGTATGCGGCTGAAACAATAGCCCAACTTTTTCCAGGTGTCCCATCGCATTGCGAATCGTCGCAGAACTAACGCTGAGATTAAACTCTTTCACTAATGCGCCTGATCCGACAGGTTCGGCAGTGGCAATGTAATGCCTGACCGTTGCCCAGAGAACTTGCTGCTGGCGATGATTAAGGGGAGGATTTATCGGCATTTTAAGAACAAGCGCTTTATATCGAATTGAGACTACGATAGCATTTTCATTATGTTTACTTCAGATTCTGGCGAAGTATCGTAGCAAAACCGACGAAATCCTTAAATTTATCTTTGAGCGCTGGACAATTTTTAGGGCAGTCAGACTGGCGCAACTGAGATCGAGGAAAGCTGGCCATCTTCCATATTGATAATGCGATCGGCAATATCCAAAATGCGGTTATCATGCGTCACTAGCAAAATTGCTGCGCCCTGCTGCTTTGCTAGATTTTGCATAATCTCGACTACATCTCGACCTGATTTTTTATCGAGTGCCGCAGTGGGTTCGTCTGCTAGAACAATTTTTGGATTACACACTAAAGCTCTGGCGATCGCAACTCTTTGCTTTTGTCCTCCCGAAAGCTCATGAGGATATTGATTGATCCACTCTCCAAGTCCAACTGCCGCTAACATCGACTCTGCCATCGAATAGGCTTTGACTTTTGGAATATCCGTATGAAGCTCGATCGACATCTGGACATTCTGTCGAGCGGTCAAAGAATTCAGCAAATTGTGGGCTTGAAAGATATAGCCAATGTTGCGCCGTAGCTCAACCAGTTTACTTTCAGGTGCATCTCTCAATTCTTCTCCTAAGACTTGCATACTGCCTTCTTGAGTCGATCGTAATGCTCCAATTAAAGTGAGAAGCGTTGTCTTTCCAGAACCAGATGGCCCGGTCATAATCACAACTTCGCCAGGCTCGATCGAGGCTGTGACATCAAATAAAACCTGCTTCCGTAATCGTCCAGAACCATAGTAGTGATTGACGTTTTGAATCTTGATGATGGAATCGCTTGCCATAGTTGGAAAATATCAGGTTAAAAAATGTCAGCCGGATCAGCTTGTTGGACTTTACGAACCGCGATCGTTCCAGAGATCACACACATTAAGATGGTCAGACACAAGACAAAGATTCCTCTTGAGAGCGTCATCGCGAGCGGTAATGAAGTTGCATTGCGAGTTAAATGGTATAAGCCAATGCAAAGAACATAGCCAGGGATATATCCCATGACTGATAAGATGATTGCTTCTTGAAACACAACAGATAACAGATAGCGATTCTTATAGCCCATTGCTTTGAGCGTGGCATATTCAGCTAAATGATCTGCGACATCCGTATAGAGAATTTGGTAAACAATCACTGTTCCGACAATAAATCCGATCGCAGTTCCCAAGGTAAAAATAAACCCGATCGCAGTACTGTCTTTCCAGTAGTTCATCTCAAAAGCGATAAATGCTGCTTTCGACATCACACGCACATCACCAATGACAAAATCCTCGCGATTGTCTTGTTTTTTCGGGTCAATTCGGCGTTCTCCTGGTAAATTCTTGAACCGTTCTAAACTTGCATACAAGTCTGCTCCTGGTTCGAGCTTAATTACCCCGATATCAATCTGCCTCGGATCACGGCTCGGAAAAATGCGATGGAAAGTGAGATCGCTTGTCATTAAGTTGCCATCTGCGCCAAAGGAAGCCCCCAGTCGAAATAAGCCTCCAATCTCAATCTGCCGACTTTCAACTTCAGTCCGAATCGGTGGGTCAGATGGGCTGAGCGCCTGAAGTTTTTCTGGAATCGGCCCAAACTCAGGACGAGACGCACTATCAAATAGCACGACATCAGTCAGACGAATCTTCGATCGATTCTCTTCTACGCCTGGAACTGAAAATAACGTATCTCCTGGATTCGTTCCAAGCACCAAAATACTGCGCGTCTGAGGGGTCGGTAGACCCTGCCAATACGGATTCTTCCAAATTCCAAACCCAATGTAAATCGGACTAATCGACTTCACTCCGGCAAAGCCTAACGACTGATAGAGCCGCCGCTCTGGAAAGCTTTTCATGGCAATCAAGGAAGTCGATTGTGGACTGACCAAGAAAATATCGCCTTCAATGTTCTGATGTAGTGTGACAGCGCTATCAAATAAGGCATCCTGAAATCCCAATTGCAGAAACATCAGAATGACGGCAAAGCCAATTCCAGCTAATGCAACAAGCAACCGAATTTTCTCGCGCTTAAGTTGTAACCAAGCTAGAGGAATTGCAAACATTAACCGCTCCCCCTATGGTTCGATCACAACTTTCACTTGCAAGTTCGTCAATCCTGCAACGGGTTCACTGTTGTCTAGGCGAATTTTGACTTCTACGACTCGCGTATCGGTTTTATCGACCGGATCAGTGTTCAAAACTTCGTTCTTACGCACTTGTAAGCCAACGCGATCGACAGTTCCGGTGAGTTCTCCCGGAAAAGCAAACCCTGTGATTTTCGCACGTTGTCCCGGTTTTACTCGACGGATAAAATTCTCATCGATTTCAGCAACAACATACATCTGATTGGTGCGACCGAGATCCATGACTCCTTCATTTCCAACAACTTCGCCTGGATCGCTATGAATTTTCAAGACTTGACCTTCAGCAGGCGCACGAACGATCGCTTTATCTAAATCTGCTTTTGCTCGCTGAAAGTTTGCCATCGCAACCTGTACGCCTGCTGCTGCTTGCTGTACATCGGTTGGGCGCACTTCGGCAACACTTTCTAACGTTTGCTTTGCCCCTTCAAACTCAAGCTGTGCTTGTGCGACCGCTGCGGAAGCTTGTTGTCGCTGTTTTTCTGTGGTGTCCAGAGCCAGCTTACGATTTCTCACCTCTGATTCGTTCACGGCTCCTTCTTTGAAGAGTGTCGAAAAGCGATCGTAATCCCACTTTGCTTTCTGAAATTCTGCATCGACTCGCGCATACTCTGCTTCTGCTTTCGGCAATTCTGCCTGTGCGCGCAGTACAGTTGCCCGTTGAGCGTTGATATCGCCTCGTTTTGCTCCGGCTTGCACTTGTGCCAATCTCGATTCAGCTTCTTTGACTTGTGCTTCTGCCTGCATGGCAGTGGCTAACAGCGATTGGTAAGTATCGAGAACAGCTAAGGGCTGATTTGCTTTAACGTTTGCGCCTTCTTTGACTAAAACTCGTTCAATTCGCGATCCGCCAAATCCGCCCGCAGCAGACGCACTCGGAGCCGAAACTTTAATCACACCGCCTTCTGGTTCTAATCGTCCTAGTGCGCTGACTGCATCGGGTTGAGAGGATTGTTCTTGCTGGGATGGGCTAGCAGACGATTGCGATGTGGGACGAAAAATTGAATAAGAGAAAATGCCAAAGCCAGTTAAAGCGAGTGCGATCGCAGACCCAATCAACACCACGCGCGCACCACCAGGTTTCATCAGCGGTTTCAGACTCACAACGGAACTCCTAGCTTATGGTAAGCAAGAAAAAAGAACGGGAGCGAAGTTCTTCTATTATGAACCAATTATTACTGAATATGAAGAATTTAACAGCAAACTTCTGTTGCCCCCATTCTCCCAACTTGCAACCCTTTGAGGACTGCGATAAAACCGATTACCGAGGTTCCATCGTTGGCATTTGTTCAGGTGAGATCGCGATCGCAACGGTGCGATCTTTTCGTCTGACTTGGACATTTAATCTGCCATAAATTCCGGCTTCATCGACCTGTTGTTGAATCATTTTGACTTGTTGAACAGGCTGATCGTTAATCATTTCAATCACGTCTCCGGCACGGAGTCCAGCTTTTGCAGCAGGTGTTCCTTGACCAACTTGCACGACTAAGATCCCTTGATCTTGCTCAACTTTTAGACGGCTATTCGGTAACTGATTGACATAGTTCTTGACATTCGGATCTAGCGCGACTAATTGCACTCCGATGTAAGGATGCGTTGCTGCTCCTGTTGCGATTAATTGTTCTGCAATTGTTTTGGCTGTGTTAATTGGGATCGCAAAGCCTAATCCTTGTGTGCCCTGAATGATAGCTGTATTGATGCCAATCACTTCGCCTTGAGCATTGAGCAATGGACCGCCAGAATTACCCGGATTGATGGCTGCATCCGTTTGCAAAAAGCCGACACGTTTATCTGGAACACCAATATCGACACTCGATCGCTCTGTTCCACTAATCACACCGACGGTCACGGTTTCTTGCAGCCCGAGCGGATTCCCAATCGCGATCGCCCACTGTCCTTGCCGAACTTGATCCGAATCACCTAATGTCACTGTGGGCAAATTATCAGTTTCTACTTTAATCACAGCAACATCTGTGACGGGGTCTTTTCCGAGCACTTTGCCTTCTAAAACACGCCCATCTTGAAATGTTACGGTGACTGTATCTGCGCTATCTACAACATGGGCATTGGTAAGGATTTGCCCGACTTTGTTGATCACAAATCCCGAACCTAACCCGCGCAATACCCGACCTGGCGCTGCTTGCGGATTTCCTAAAAATGGACGTAATGCTGTGGGAACTTCACCCCCTAAAGTTCGAGAGACATTGACCTGCACGACCGCATTCTCCGCACGATCGACAGCATTCATCACAAAGTTGTCATCTAAATTTCCGAAGGGAGCTGCTTGTGCTGGGAAGCTGAGCCATAGCAGTCCAATCCATACGATCGCGCTACTGAGCCAACCCCACTGAAATGGTTTATGCATAATTGTTCCCTTATGTTTTAGATCGGAAAATTTTAACTAAAAAATTAGCCTATTCACAGCGTAGAGGTTGTCGTCAAATCGCCTTCATTGTCCCAGCACGCTAGTCGAAACTACCCACTTCAGTGGGAGACTTTAGTTGCTACACACCTCCCGATGGCTGAAATAGGCGAACGTGATAGGTTTGAGAGAAAAACTATCATGAGTGACCAACGCCGAGGTAGCCATACGGTAACCCGATTGACAGTGCATCTAGTCTGGGTGACAAAGTATCGATATCCAGTTCTCAAAGGCGAGATTCAGAAACGGTGTCGAGAACTAATTATCCAGATTTGTGATGCTGAAGATGTCAAGATCCTCAAGGGTGTGGTGAGTAAGGATCATGTGCATATGCACATTGAGTATCCACCCTCAAAATCTATTAGTGATCTCGTGAGGCGGATCAAGGGTCGCACGTCACGATTGCTACAGCAGGAATACCCAGAATTGGAGAAGCGGTATTGGGGGAAGCATTTTTGGGCGATTGGGTACGGAGCTTGGAGTACCGGGAACTTAACGGAGGAGTTAGTGCAAGAGTATCTGGAACATCATCGAAATCCATCAAATCAGGACAACGACAATTTCTTGCTGGAATGAGTTAACTTGGGCTTTCAGCCCTGAAGGAACCTATGTACTTTCAGTGCATAGTGGTTTAGTCCTACGATAGAACTTCGCGCTGATGCGATACAAATGTGTTTGGGCTTTCAAAAATCAAAAATAACGGATAAACTCTATTACTTCTCAAACCAATCTTTTGAACATTCCTTTGACATTTCTCACTTCTCTCCCTTCAGGAGTATTCTCATCGTTAAGAGGAGTGGTCATTCTCTAGAGAGTTTGTGTGAAGACAATCAGTCCTACCTCAACGCATCACTCTGAGCCTGAGTAGCATTGATAACCCAGATTATCGTCGCATTGTCAATTTTATCGATCGTATGACCTGTTCTACTCAAACGCTGCTTCTCATTGGAGATTGCCTGCCGGATCGAGAGAGATATCGGCAGTATTTGATGTCGGATTCGGAGTACGCCTATCGCTTGTTGGAAGCTGAATCGATCGCAGAGGCATTAGAGGTATGTCGAACCCAAGCGATCGATGTGATTCTCTTAGAGTATGTGCTACCCGATGGGAATGGTCTTGAGATGATTCAAGCACTGCACGCGCAGAGTAAGGATGGAAGCCCACCGATGGTGATGATTACAGATGGAGGAGATGAAAGACTTGCAGTACAAGCGATGAAGCGAGGAGCAGAAGATTACCTAGTAAAACATTATCTCACACCAGAACTCTTGCAGTTGACCATACGAAGCGCGATCGAGAGTGCTCGATTACGATTACAACTGCAACAGGCGGAATCTGAGCAACTGCGGTACGAAAACGATCTCAAATATCATCAGCACCAGCTTCAAGAATCAGAGCAACAATTACAACTCGGTATCAAAGTCGCGGGCGTTGCCTTGGCTCGATTTGATTATGTCTCGAATACAGTCACGCTTTCTCCCGAAGCGGCAGTTCTCTATGGAATTGAGATTACAGATTTAACCGTCACCCGCGATCGCTTTCATGCGAACGTTCATCCTGACGATCGCGATGAACTGGCTCGCCTGATTGCACAAGCGATGCATCCCGCTGGAGCTGGTTGGTTTGCTCATGAATATCGGATTCGGGGGCGAGATGGCGCGGTGCGTTGGCTAAGTGTGCGAAAACAAATCTTCTTCGATCGTTCGGGTCAAACGCCTCGCCCAGATTATGCAATTTTGGCAGCGATCGATGTGACTCAAGCGAAACAGCACCAAGCCGAACGCCAACAAGTCGAAGAAACGCTACGCCAAAGTGAAGAACGCTATCGGTATCTATCCGGTCTGATTCCGCAGTTAGTTTGGATTGCAACTGCGGAGGGCGTAATGCTCGATGTGAATCAACGCTGGACGGAGTTCACTGGATTGACGCTACAGCAAGCTCAAACCGATGGCTGGCAGCAGATCGTTCATCCTGAAGATGTTCCTATTCTCACTCAAGCCTGGCAACAGGCACAGCAAGAAGGCAACTCTTATCAAGCCGAAGGGCGGATACAACGAGTAGACGGCATTTATCGCTGGCATTTGCATCAAGCGACACCGTTGAAAAATGCTCAGGGGAAAATCATCAAATGGTTTGGAACAGCAACCGATATTCATGACCTCAAGCAGATTGAGGCAGATCGAACTCGACTGCTGATGGAAGCGCAAGCCGCGCGGGAAGAAGCTGAAGCAGCGAATCGAAGTAAAGATGAGTTTGTCGCTGTCGTTGCTCATGAACTGCGATCGCCTCTTAACTCGATCGCAGGCTGGGCAAAGCTTTTACAAACTCGCAAGCTCGATGAAGCAACAATGGCAAAAGCGCTTGATACAATCTGGCGCAATACTCAAGCACAAGTGCAACTCGTCGAAGATTTGCTCGATATTTCTCGCATGGTTCGAGGAACATTGCATCTGCAAATTGCGGCTGTGAATTTGATCGAAGTGATTGAATCGGCTTTAGATGTCGTTCGCCCCATGACCGAGGCTAAGCCGATTCAGATCGAAATGCACTTCGCTGCTGTACCACACATTGCAGGGGACTTTCATCGTCTTCAGCAGATTGTCGTTAACTTGATGACAAATGCAATTAAATTCACACCTGCGGGGGGACGAGTCGAGATTTCTCTATCTGCGATCGAGTCTGAAGTGATGCTGCGAGTTCAAGATACGGGAAAGGGCATTGCGCCTGAGATCTTGCCGCAAATTTTTGAGCGCTTTAAGCAAGGTCAGCAGAATATGGGGTCGAAAGATGGTTTAGGCTTGGGACTAGCGATCGTCAAAAATCTCGTTGAATTACATCACGGCACGGTTACGATAGAAAGCCCTGGCATTGGGCAAGGAGCAACTGTTACAGTACGCTTACCAAGATACAGTCCCCGTGCTGCTTTGTTGGATCACAGATAGACAGAAAAGATAAAAGCAGAGTACGGCTCATGCACTTCGGAGACGATGGTACAGACTCGTTTTACCTTGAACTGCTTCAAATCGAGAATCCAACTGAAAAGTAGTTTCGCCGCCGCCTAGAAACAAGTAGCCATCCTGCTGTAAATAGGTCTGAACTTTGTTCAAAATCGATCGCTTGGTCTCAACATCAAAGTAAATCAGAACATTTCTGAGAAAAATAACATCCATTTTTGGCAGGACGCTCCAAGATTGAATCAGGTTCAGGGGTCGAAACTCAACCATCTGTCGAATTTCATGAATGATTTGCCAAGATTGCTCAGTCTTGTAGAAATAGCGATCGCGCAACTTAGGCGTTAATCCTCGCTCGACCTCTAAACTGCTATACCGTCCCTGCTCGGCTCGATCCAAAGCCTGCTGAGAAAAATCACTCGCAATAATCCGAACTGTCCAAGTGGAAAGTTCTGGAAAATTTTCTCGAATCAACATCGCAACGCTATAGGGTTCCTGCCCGGTTGAGCAAGCTGCGCACCAAATATGAATGGTTTTCTGCATGGCTCGCGCTGCAATCAGCGCCGGAAGCACACAAGATTGCAGTGCTTCAAAAGGATAGCGATCGCGAAAAAAAGACGTTTCATGGATCACTAAAGCTTCGATAGCTTGATGATGCACATGACTCAAAGGACTTGTCTTCAGATATTCAACGAATGGCGAGAGAGATGCAAATCCAGCTTGAGTCGCAAGTTCACTCAGATATAAGGTAGCGAGATAGTCTTTGTGTGGCTCTAGCACAACTCCAGACTGCTCTCGCACCAAATGACGAAGATACTCAAAATCAAACGAAGAATTGGGCATTAGGTGGTGCTCCGCATCGAGTTGGACGCGCGACTGACCCGGCGTAAAATCTCGGGCATCATGTCATCGATCGCGAACACTGCATCTGCAAGTCCTGCATTCACTACAAATTTCGGCATTCCCCAAACCACACTGCTCGCTTCATCTTGAGCCAAGATTTGCCCATGCGATGCGCGAATTTTGTAGCAACCTTGTAGCCCATCTTGTCCCATGCCTGTTAAAACGACACCTAAAGCACGATCGCCATAAGTCTCTGCGACGGATGCAAATAAAACATCGACCGACGGACGGCAAGAATTGCGAGGCGGAGTTTGATCCAATACAAGCTGCACCTCTGATCGAGTGTGTTGCACGCTCAGATGATAATCTCCGGGTGCAATCCAAATCGTGCCGGGCTTCAAACATGCGCCCATCGTTGCTTCGCGCACAGACAAAGGGCATTTTGCCGTCAGTCGTTCGGCGAGTAGCTTTGTAAACATGGGTGGCATATGTTGCACAATCAGGATGGGAACTGGAAAATCAGCAGGTAAGGTTGAAAGTATCCGAGCGAGTGCATTCGGTCCGCCCGTTGAAACTCCGATCGCGACAACCTCAGCGAGGGCATTAGTTCTATTTGAGGGCGTAGAAACCGCAGGTAGGGAAGATGCGATCGGAGGTTTCGTGCTTTCTCTGCGGCTTAAGACTTTGATTTTTGGAATTAGAGTTGCTTCTAGATATTGAGTGACATCTCCTGTATTGAGCATGTGGTCTGGCTTTGTCACATAGTCTGAGGCTCCCAAAGCGAGTGCGTCTAACGTAATAGATGCTCCTTTGAGAGTCATTGCACTAAACATAATCACAGGGATCTTTGGGTCAAGGTTGCGGATATGACTTAAAGTTTGTAGCCCATTGAGATCAGGCATTTCTATATCGAGAATGATCACGTCGGGCTTAAGCTGTGGCAGTTTTGCAAGAGCAATTCGTCCTGTCGCTGCAACTCCTACGACTTCGATGTGCGGATCGGTCGCTAAGATTTTACTCAAACGGCTTCGCACCATGACCGCATCATCCACAATCAAAACTCGAATTTTTTGCATCATGCTCACAGGATAAAGGGCAGTGCCGATTTGATGTTGACTATAACCTGTTCTCAGATGCTTTCTAAGAGCACAGCTGACAGTTGAGTGAGCCTGTATTGTCGCAAATTCTCTTCCCTAGAAATGTTCAACTGCTTAGACCTCGAAACTGCTGAACAATGTTTTGCAGGTTGACTGCCATTCGTGCTAGTTCCGTTGCTGCTTGGGCTGTGTTGTCTGCTCCAGTGGTTGTCATTTGAGCATTGTCTGCCAAAACCCCAATATTTTTCGCAATATCAGAGCTTCCCTGTGCAGCTTCTGTAACATTGCGAGCAATTTCATTCGTCGTTGCTGTTTGTTCTTCTACAGAACTCGCGATCGTATTTTGAATATCATTAATTTGATTAATGACTGCGGTAATCTGAGTAATTGCTTCGACTGCACCTTTTGTATCGGTCTGAATCGCTTCAATTCGCTGGCTGATATCTTCTGTTGCATGAGCAGTTTGTTTCGCTAATTCTTTCACTTCGCTGGCAACAACGGCAAATCCTCGACCTGCATCGCCTGCTCGTGCTGCTTCAATTGTGGCATTCAAGGCGAGGAGATTTGTTTGCTGAGCGATCGAGGTAATGACTTTGATCACCTTACCAATTTCAACACTGCTTTGACCGAGTTTCGTAATCGTGGCATTCGTCTGATCCGAGGTTTTTACTGCATCCATCGCCACCTGTGCCCCTGCTGCTGCATTTTTAGCAATTTCGCGAATGCTCAGGTTCATTTCTTCGATCGCGGTCGCAACGGTGGCAGCGTTCTGGCTGACTTGTTCTGCTGAGACAGACGCAGAAGTCGCTTGTTCAGAAGTTTGTCCGGCGTTACTTGTCATTTCTCGGCTCACGGCTGTTAATTCTTCTGATGCGCTTGCAACAGTTGCCGAAATTTCTCCAATTTCACCTAATGAGTCCCGCAGGTTCTGAATCATTTGATTGATATCATCAGTGAGCACCCGAAACTCTCCGACATTTTCTGCTGTAATTTGGTTTGCGAAGTCTCCTTGAGCAACTGCACGCGAAATGTGAGCAATACTGCGAATCTGCTCGTTGACTTGACTCGACATCTGATTGACGCTCTCAATCAGGGCTTGCCAGTCTCCGGATACATCTTTGACGGTTGCAACTGAGTCGAGCTTGCCTTGTGTTCCAATTTCGCGGGTAACACGGGTGACTTCACTTGCGACTAACTGGAGTTGATCTGCTATGGCATTGACCTGTGTTGCCACTTGCAGCACTTCGCCTGCAAGTGGTTGCTCCTCAATTTCTAGCGCAATTCTTGCATTCAGGTTTCCTTGTGCGATCGCGCTGAGGACTCGTTCTACTTCACTCATGCCTTGAGCAGAGTGCTGATGATGGCTGACCCATTGATTAAATTCTTGAGCAATCTCCTCAAGTCCGTTACTTTCATCAAGCCGGACTGAAAGATCGCCTGCATTGACTGCCTGCATTGCTGCGAGCAGTGTTGCTTTCATTGCAACTATCGAATCTTGCTTTTGTGATGAGTTAGAAACCATTGCTCTCTCCTAATCTAAAATCTTTGCAGTATTGAGAACGAGTAAAAAATCTTGCTCAAGTTTGTATGCTCCTTTTAGAAAAGTTCGCATCTGAGGATTCAAATTACTCGGAGGTGGATCAAATGTGCTGCTCGAACAGTGCAGCACATCTCCAATGTCATCCACAACGAAACTGACCGTATCCTCGATCGTATGAACAATGATGTTGTAGATGGTTTCATCGCTTCTGACGCAGGGTGTCGATCTCAGGGCTAAACGACAAGCTAAATCAACGACTGGAATGATTTGCCCACGGAGATTCATCAATCCGCAAATCTCCGGCGGTGCGAGGGGAATTCGGGTGAGTGAGGGTTGACAAATAATTTCTTGAACATCCTCAATTTCAATGCCAAAGTAAGAACCATTGAGATAGAAGGTGCAGATCTGTTGAGTCACTACAGTTTACCTCCAGCTCTCGTCAGAGACGAGGTAGGGATTTGCTAGCTTGACGATCGCATCTAAATCTAACATCTCAGTAATTTGACCTTGCACACTGGCATAGCAGGACGAACCCGGACGAATCGCTGCTCCAGTCACCGTGAGCGATTCTTCTACAATGTCGAGAATCTGATCCACAATCAATCCAATCACCTGATTGTGTTCACGCTCGATGACAACGACCGCAATAGATTCCTCGAATTCATGGCTCGATCGAGGAATTCGGCTCAACACAGCTTGCAGATCAATGAGCGCTACAACGCGATCTCGATACTGCATCAAATATTGTTCTCCGACTTTTTCGATCTTTTGGCTAGCAATCATTTCAAGCCGAGTTGACTGAGTGAGAACAATGCCCATCCGAGTATTGTGATGCCCTAGAACAATCAAGATCAATTGCCGATTTTCCGGGGTTGGTTCAGCAGCAATGATCTGGTTGAATGAGGGCTGAATTCCTGCATATCGTGCCACTCCGACTGCATCCAGAATCAATGCTGCACTGCCATCTCCTAACACTGTCGCACCTGCAAATACTTCTAGCGACTTTATCTGTTTGCTCAGTGGCTTTACGACAATCTCTTGGGTATCTTCGATTTGATCGACAATCAGCCCAAATCGATAGCTCTCTGCGTCAATGACAACAAAGTAAAGCAGATCACTCGAAGACATCGGAAGCTGGAGCACAGTAGCCAGATTGACCAAGGGAAGAATGTGTCCTCGTAGTCGATAAACGGGCGCATCGAATAAGGTTTCAATCTGCTGATCGATGCGATCGCGTCCTTCGATCCGAATCAGTTCTTGGACACTCGACTGAGGAATTGCAAATCGTTCCCCGCCACTTTTCACAAGCAAGGTCGGAATGATGGCTAGAGTAAGCGGAATGTTCAGGCGAAAGGTAGTTCCTTGCCCGACCTGGCTTTCAACTTCAATCGAACCATTGACGGATTCAATGTTCCGCCGCACAACATCCATACCAACGCCACGACCTGAAAGATGAGTCGCTTCATTGAGGGTCGAGAATCCAGGAATAAAAATCAGATCGAGCGCTTCGCGATCGCGCATCGATTCGGCTTGCGCTGCACTAATCAGTCCAAGCTGCTGCGATCGCGCTTTCAGTTGAGCCGGATCAATTCCAGCCCCATCCTCTCGAATTTCTAGGATCACTTTCCCATTTTCTTGCGAAGCTCTCAGCTTTAACGATCCTTGAGCCGATTTCCCGGCTGCAACTCTCACCTCCGGTGGCTCAATCCCATGATCAATACAATTGCGAACGAGATGCATCAGTGGATCTTTAATCGCGGCAATGATATTGCGATCGAGTTCCGTTTCACTGCCTTCGAGTTCGAGTGCAATTTCTTTACCACAGGCGATCTCTAGCTCTCGCACTAATCGAGGTAAATTGCGCCAAAGCGTATTAATTGGCTGCATTCGCGCCCGCATGATACTATCTTGCAGTTCATTGGTAATCAAATCAATCTGTCGGCACGTAGCCATCAAGGCTACATCACTGCTATCCGTAGTCAGTTGTAGCACTCGATTCCGGGCAATAACGAGTTCCCCAACGAGATTCATGACCTGATCCAGCAAGTCAACCTGCACGCGAATCGTTGAATCAAGAGTAGTTAAGCTTGTTGAGTCCGAATCTTCTAGCACTCCTGAACGAGTTGCAGCCTGGTGCTCTGAGCTATAGAGTACTGTCAGCTTGGTGATGAAACGCGAATAGTCTGCGGTTCCTTCGGTTTTAGTCGTTTCAATCGTTTTAAGCAGTTGCCGAATGGTATCGGTTAAGTCAAGTAAAACGGTTGCTACACCAGGTGTCATTTTAAACTCGGCGGTGCGAATTCCTTCTAAAAGCGTTTCTCCAGCATGAGCGATCGCGGCAAGCGTCGGTAAAGGCAAAAAACCACAATTGCCTTTAATTGTATGGAGGGCACGATAGAGCCGATTGAGGCGATCCGGATCAAGCGCATGCCGTTCTAAGTCCAAAACATCTTGCTCAAACTGGTTCAAAATCTCGTAACTCTCAACCAGAAAAGCTGCTAAATCCTCTGCATCGATTTCATGTAGAGACTCCATATTTTCAAGCGTACTCCAGCTTTATCCTTCAACATCCTAAGCAGCATCCTTATCTGTCAGGATCTATCTTAAGATAGATGTTTAAGCAGTAGACAACGCTGAACACTAATGATATTTTCATTTGAAAGCATCGCCATGGAATGCCCAAACTGTGGTTCGCATCAGTTACAGCGCAATGGATACCGCAGTCAGATCCAGTGCTACAAATGCAAGGACTGTGGACGGCAATTTCTTGAGACTTACAAGCAGATGCGATACTCAGAGGAGGTGAAGCACTTTTGCATTCGGATGTATTTTCAGGGCATGAGTGCTCGTAGCATTGAACAAGTTACGAACATTCACCACACAACGATTTTGTCATGGCTGCGTGAAACAGATGTTGACGTCTTAGAGCTGCTCTGTGCAGAGCAGCATTCTATAGAAAAATTAGAATTGTAAATATTTGCTGAATTATCTCCTTCCAAGAGGCATAAGTAGACTGTGGATACATCGAATTTGGTATCAGTGTTAATTGTGGATGATGCAGCCTTTTCGCGCCGAATGCTGCGGAAATACGTCGAGGCAGAAGGTTGCACGGTTCTAGAAGCAACCAATGGACAAGAAGCACTAGAGATGGTGAGTCAGCATCAACCGGACTGTATTTTCGTCGATTTACTGATGCCCAACATTGATGGGTTTCAATTTTTACAGAAGCTTCGGGAAGAGGGCTGTGCGATTCCGGTCGCGATCGTCAGTGCAGACATTCAAGATTCTTCTCGGCAGCGTGGACTCGAACTTGGAGCCGCAGCATTTCTGAATAAACCCGCAAAAGAAGCTGAAGTTCGCCAGACGGTTCAACAACTTTTGCAGTGCTGAGGAGCAATGAATGACTTTAATCACTGAGAAGCAGTTAGATGCTTTGCAAGAATTCATTAATATTGGCATCGGGCGGGCGGCTGGAATGCTCAATGAAATGCTGGATACTCCGATTCAGCTCTGTGTTCCGATGCTCCAGATGTTTGAGGGTGCAGCTCTTAAGCAAAAGCTCGCCCAACGACTCGATCCGCATCACTTTTCTGCAGTGAGATTAGGCTTTAGTGGTAGCTTTAGTGGGAGTGCCGAACTGCTCTTTCCGACCGAAAGTGCTTCAGCCCTAGTCGCACTCCTGACTGGCGAAGACCGAGATTCTCCAGACCTCGATGGTGTCAAGATTGGCACTCTGACCGAAGTAGGCAATATCGTCATCAATGGCATTCTCGGATCGATTAGTAACTTACTCAGTGAGCATATGAGCTATGCTCTCCCGTCTTACCATGAAGACACGATGGAGCACTTGTTACTGTCGAACCATCTCTTCAAAGTTGATACCATTTTTTTGCTTGCACAGGCTCGATTTGAGATTAAACAGCTTGAAATTGTGGGTGAGATTATTTTAATTTTTGAGATGACTTCTTTTAGTGAGCTACTAGCGTGTATCGATCGCGAACTTGCGCTAATCTCGCAATCTTCAGAAAAAGGAGCCGTTTGATCTCATGTCCTACCTCGACGATCGCTTTAGTCTGCTCGATCAAATGCCACTCGGGATTTGTGTGCTCCGATCGGACTATCAAGTCGTATTTTGGAACAGTGCGCTAGAAGAATGGACGCAGATTGGGCGCAAGCGGATTGAGGGGCAAGCGATTTGTGACTTTTTTCCTCACTTTCGTCAATCGCTTTATACCAATCGCCTCGCTCCGATTTTTGAGGGAGGACCACCGACAATTTTCTCCTCACAGCTTCACAAATACATCATTCCAACTGCGTTCTCGGATGGCAGACAGCGGATTCAACATACCACCGTGACTTCGATTCCCGCGACTCAAGGAGACGGATTTTATGCAATGCTGTCGATTCAAGATGTCACCGATTTGACCTTTCAGGTGCAAGAGTATCGTCAAATGCGCGATCGCGCTTTAGCTGAAGCTGAGAACCGCAAACTCGCTCAAGAAAGCGCTGAAGTTGCTAATCGCGTTAAAGACGAGTTTCTGGCGATCGTCTCTCATGAACTCCGTACCCCGCTTAACCCGATTTTAGGCTGGTCGAAACTGCTCTGTGAAGGCAAGCTTTCAGGCGAGGTTGCTCAACGCGCGCTCAATACGATCTTTAGGAATGCAGCGTTGCAAGTGCAATTGATCGATGATTTGCTCGATGTGTCTCGCATTCTGCGCGGCAAATTAAGCCTCAAGTGGGGGATCATTGATCTGATCGCTGTGGTGCATTCTGCACTCGATACGGTTCGTTTGATGGCAGATAACAAAAGAATTAAACTGCAGTTTGAGGCTGATGCTTCGATGATGATTCGGGGTGATGCGACTCGCTTACAGCAAGTCGTGTGGAATTTGCTCACGAATGCAATTAAATTTACACCTGAAGCAGGACAGATTGAGATCTCCTTAACCGATGCAGAAAATTTTGCAGTTTTGTCTGTTCAAGATACGGGCAGAGGCATTACCTCAGATTTTCTACCTTATGTATTCGAGTCATTTCGGCAAGAAGATGCTTCTAGTACGCGCAAAATTGGCGGGCTAGGACTCGGATTAGCAATTACTCGGCATTTAGTTGAACTGCATGGCGGAACGATTGAAGTGCACAGTGGCGGGGCGGGGCAAGGCTCAGTGTTTATTATCAAGCTGCCGATCGCTGAGCCTCGATTTCAGGCTCATTTACACCCAACCGACTTCAAAGGTGATGAGTTACCTAGCTTGGCTGGACTGCATATTTTAGCTGTGGATGATGAGCAGGATGGGCTGGATTTCCTAAAGTTTCTCTTGGAAAGTTGTGGTGCGACCGTCACGGCTGTCGATTCTGTGTCAGAGGCAATGACTGCACTGAATCGTGCTCGATTCGACTTGATTGTGACGGATCTCAGTATGCCGAGTGCGGATGGATTTGAATTGATTGAATCGGTACGAGCGCGCTCGGATGCCGCGCGATTGATTCCCGCGATCGCACTGACGGCTTATGCCTCTGAAGCGACTCAGCAACAAGCGATTCTGGCTGGATTTCAACGGCATTTAGTCAAGCCTCTGAATCCTGACGAGCTGATTCAAACCGTCAACCAACTTGCAACGACTCAGGCATGATTGAATACCTTCACGATCGCATTAATCAGGTCATCGGGTTCTACAGGCTTCGCTAAATGGGCTTGGAATCCAGCCCCCAAGGCGCGATCGCAGTCTTCGGGTTTAGCAAAAGCAGTGAGCGCGATCGCCTTGACAGATTGACCTTGTGGTAATTGTCGAATTCGTTGCAACAACGAATACCCATCTTCTTCTGGCATACCAATATCACTCAGCAGTACATCTGGCACAAACTGTTGAAATATCCCATACGCTTGTGCCGCAGAATGAGCGATGGCAACGGTTGCTCCAAAATCGCTCAGGACAAACTGAAGATAGTCACAAGTATCAAGGACATCATCGACAATGAGGATCTTGACCTTGCTCAAGTCTGCGATCGTAGGATTCGGCTCAATCGAGGTCGGTTGAGCAACCTGATCAATCAGTGGAAACCTGACTGTAAACGTTGCACCTTGATTTAGCCCCGGACTCTCAACCTGAACGGTTCCGCCATGCAATTCAACTAAATGCCGCACAATTGCAAGTCCTAGCCCTAATCCATCTTTCGATCGGGTGGTGCTATTTTCCACTTGTCGAAATCGCTCAAAGATATACGGCAAAAAATCAGCACTGATGCCTTGTCCTGTGTCGGTTACACTGACGGCAGCATCATTGCCGACCTGTTCTAACGAGACGGTAACATGTCCGCCGTTGGGGGTAAATTTAATCGCATTCGTCACGATATTTGTCAGGATTTGCTGCAGCCGATTGGCATCTCCTAAAATCCGTCCGACTTCTGGCTCAATGGTCGAACAGAGTCGAATTTGCTTTGCGGTTGCTGCAAGCTGTCCGTTTGCAACGACAACTGTAATAATTGGGGCTAAATGTATGGGCACACAATCTAAGCGGAGTTGACCGCGCAGAATGCGAGACACATCGAGCAAATCTTCGATTAACTTGACTTGAGCTTGCGTATTGCGCTCGATCGTTTCTAACGCTTGTTCAACTCTTGCAGAATCAAACTGACGAGAACGCAGCAGTTTTGTCCAGCCCAGAATCGCATTCAGGGGCGATCGCAGTTCGTGAGAGACGATCGCGAGAAACTCATCTTTGGTTCGATTTGCCAGTTCAGCCGCAGCCCGAGCGTTCTGAGCTTCGGCAAGTAACATTTCTCGCTCGCGCTGGAGCTGTTTTTGTTCGGTTAAATCGACCACAAAGCTAATGCCGCGATGGTGTGATCCTTCAAACATCACCCCCCCCAAAAGCACACTAATGCGGCTACCATCTTTGCGAATGTATTCTTTCTCTAAGGTGTCCGAGGTTTGCTGGCGCATTTTCTCGATCGACGCATCGCTAAGCTGGATCTGTTCTGGCGGGGTCAAAGCTCTCCAGTTTACTTTCCCAGCATGTAAGTCTTCACGCGTGTAGCCAACTAAATTGAGAAAAGCATCATTCGCATCTAAAACTGTTCCATCTGCATCCCAGAATTCAATGCCGATTAGATTCAAATCAACCAATCGTTTGAGTCGAGCTTCGCTCTCTCGCAAGTCTGCTTCGGTTTGCTTACGATTACTAATATCAATCGTACTTCCTACAATGCGGATCGGTTGACCTGTGATGTCTTTGACGACTAAACCCCGATCTTCAACCCACAGATAATGCCCGTTGCGATGGCGCACTCGATATTCTACACAATAGCGATCGAGGCTTTCTAAGTGCTCATTTAAGTTACTGAAATCAAATCGAGCCAGGTCTTCAGGATGGATTTGTTGCCACCACCATTGCAGCGAAGGATCGACTTCTTCAGGACAATAGCCACACAGATCCATCAAGCCTCGTGAACGGTAAACGGTATTATTTTTGAAATTCCAATCGTAAATCAAACCATTGGTCGCCATGACGGCAAGCTCAAAGCGTTCGGTTGCTTGCTGCAAGGACAATTCAGTCGCTTTTTGCTCGCTGATGTCTCGTCCTGCGGCTTGAAATTCGATGATTTGATCTGCTGAATTGAAAATGGCGCGATTTGTCCACTGCTGCCAGCCTATCTCCCCGTTCGATCTGCAAACTAAATGTTCTTGAATCAGAGTCGGACGATCTGGAGTTAATGTATTGAGTACATCAATCTGTTGCTGAATCTGCTCACGAGCACCTTCGGGGATCAGGTGCAAAAAATTCTGCCCGAGCAAGGTTTCGGCAGTCGTCCCAAAGTAGCGACAGTAAGCAGGATTGACAAAGGTCAGTGTTCCATCGGGAAGAAAGTGGCAAATCAAAACGGCTTGATCTTGTACGATCGCCTGATAGCGTTCCTCGCTGTCTCGCAAAGCCTGTTGTGTTTGCTGGAGTGCTCGTCTCAGTTCAGTATGTTCGATCGCAGTTTGAAGGGTCAATCTCAAGCGGTTTGGCGTAATCTGACTCTTGACTAAATAATCTTCTGCACCGCTTTTCATCGCCTGATCCGCGATAGATTCATCTTCTTGCCCGATGATCATCACGATCGGCGGAAAAGTTTTGCCCCCTTGAGCTTTCAGCTTTGCCAAAAACTGAAGCCCATCTAAATCTGGCAGCCGAAAGTCAAGCAAAATTCCATCGATTTGCTGCAACTCGCATACCTTCAACCCATCGAAAGCTGATTCTGCTTCTAAAATTGTGTAGGTTATTCCTGGATCATTCGTTAAGTAACGGCGATACATTTGCCGATCTTGAAAAAAGTCATCAACAATTAGAACCGTCTGTTGGCTTTGCGTCATTGTGCTCATCAACAAGGAAACGAATGAAAACAGGACATACTTTCTAGGCTTATATCAAAGTTTGAATGCCAGTTCAGCAAAGATAAATTGATTCAGCACTCTCTTTCCTCTAAGATGCGTTCGATCTGAGCTTGATCTCAGTCATACAATTAACAGCAACGTAAGAATGCATATCAAAATCTCTCGTGATTAAGCAAAAATCATATCTATCTACAGAGGGGTTTAAGTTAATCTGTGAAGTGATAGGAGTATCAATTTCAAAAAGGAATGAGCGTTGATTCACCGAGAATTTCCCGAATGCGTTGCTGTCTCTAGATTCCCTCTCAGCCTCGAAGAGGGGAACAAAACGCCTGGTTTTTCTGCTGCGATTTGGAAAGAAGAAATCCTTGGATGAGAGCAAACTCAGACGATTTAGGCTGGTGAGTAATTGAATTGATAATTCTAGGCGGATGATCGATTTCCTAAAGTAATTCTGCTGGCTCTAAATCGTTTTTCTAAACAGGAATAAGATTATCATTTTCCAGACGAATTGCGTCTACAAATAAACTCAGGATTTCTCCAAAATTTGTTCAAATTTAAAAAGTACAATAAAAGGCTTTTTAGAATTGATCATGAACGCGAATTATTCTGTTAAGGCTCTTGCCAATCTTTCTAGCCAAGATATTTCAACACAGATGACAAGTTGCTTCATTACAAGGTTGTCCCAAGCTGAAGATGTGAGTGAACGAGGGTAAACGATCACGATGCTGCACAACGTTCAGAACATGAGGGTGAATTTTGAAGATGAATTTATGATCCGCATGAAACGATGCAATCGTACAGTTCCATTAGGGGTAAATTATCTATAAGAAGTCTTAGTGACAGCAAGACTTTCGATAGCAACGGTTCTATGTTCTCGACAGCTTTGTATTGCTCCATACTTAAGAAGCTAAATATCCGATACAGGGAAGATGTAAAAGATAATGGAGAAGATACTTCGCAAAGAGAGAAATATCCACTTCAATCTGGCTTAGAGTTTATGTTAGCCAAGCGGATTCTGCTGATTGATGATGAAAGAAGACTGGCTCGGGTCATTCAAGCCTGTCTGAGCAAACTTGGAGGTTGGACAGTGATCGTTGCAACATCAGGGGCAGACGGATTGACGAAGGCTGAAACAGAACAGCCAGATGCAATCTTACTAGATATCATGATGCCGGACATGGATGGAATCATGCTCTTACGACACTTGAAGAAACATCCAGTCACCGCAGCCATTCCAGTTATTCTTTTGACTGCCAAGCTACCTGCGATCGCGGCTGATCCAAACAATCCCCTACCGATTTCCGGCATGATTGCAAAACCATTTGAGCCGTTAAATTTAGCAGAACAAATTGCAGAAATTTTGGCATGGTAACTACCAGGTCACACCTATAAGACTGGTACGGCGACGCTCAATTCCACTTCCGCGCAGCAGACAGGACTGCCATAGTAAATTTAAGCTTTTCTTAAAAGCCTGTTCTATCGCGTGGAAGATTTGTGATGAACTCTTGACCTAGTAAGCTACCCATAGCATTAGCAACGAGTTGGGTTTGGCTTAGCATGAACGCTTCAAATCAATGTTTTATTTGCTCTCATACTTTACTCTCCCATGTACTGCATGGAGAGAAGAATTGGTATTGTAGCCACTGTCGTGAATACTTTCCGGCTTCATTTCACCAACGGATACATGCAATGAATACGATTAGAAATGAAAGTCTGAATCGAACTCGCCAACCTTCGCATCGGCTACTACAACCTGCCGCGATCGCTTAAAAAGCAAGCTTGCCCTCTAAATTCCTAAGATTTGTGAGTTTAGAGAGCAAGACTGAGCAACAAGCAATTAGCGAACGGGCTGTTTTTCCCGTGCCAAGAACTTTTCAAGTTCAGTTAGCGCATCAGCGTCTACTTTCGTTTGCATGGGGCAGAACTTCGGTCCACACATCGAGCAGAACTCAGCAGTCTTATAAATGTCTGCTGGTAATGTTTCATCGTGGTATTCCTTGGCTCGCTCTGGATCCAGCGAAAGTTCAAATTGCCGATTCCAGTCAAAGTTATACCGTGCAGCCGAAAGCTCATCATCGCGATCGCGCGCTCCCGGTCGATGCCGTGCAATATCTGCCGCATGTGCCGCAATCTTATAAGCAATCAACCCATTACGAACATCTTCCGCATTCGGCAAGCCTAAATGCTCTTTCGGAGTCACATAGCAAAGCATTGCTGTTCCATACCAGCCTGCCATCGCAGCCCCGATCGCGGAAGTAATATGGTCATAGCCTGGAGCAATATCGGTGACTAATGGACCCAAAACATAGAAAGGTGCTTCTGAACACTCTTCCATTTGCTTGCGAACATTGAACTCGATCTGATCCATCGGCACATGTCCTGGTCCTTCAACCATGACTTGAATATCATGTTCCCAAGCTTTGCGAGTCAGCTGTCCGAGTGTTTTGAGTTCCGAAAGCTGAGCTTCATCCGACGCGTCGTGAGTACAACCCGGACGCAGTGAATCTCCTAAACTAAACGACACATCGTACTTCTTGAAAATTTCGATAATGTCATCAAAGTGGGTGTAGAGCGGATTCTGCTTGTGATGCTGCAACATCCAGCGCGCAATAATTCCACCACCGCGAGAAACAATCCCAGTAATTCGGGATTTGACGAGCGGCAAGTATTCGATCAACAATCCCGCATGAATGGTCATGTAATCCACGCCTTGTTGAGCGTGCTTTTCAATCACATGTAGAAAATCATCTGGGGTTAAGCGATCGAGATCTCCATGCACACTTTCGAGAACCTGATAAATCGGCACAGTTCCGATCGGCACAGGAGAAGCATTGATGATCGCAGTCCGAATCTCATCTAAGTTTCCGCCTCCGGTAGACAAATCCATCACGGTATCAGCACCGTACTTGACCGCGAGTTTGAGTTTGTCTACTTCTTCATCAATGTTCGAGGAATTGGGCGATGCCCCAATGTTCGCGTTCACCTTACATTTTGAAGCAATCCCGATCGCCATCGGCTCCAAATTGGGGTGATTGATATTCGCCGGAATGATCATCCGACCGCGTGCGACTTCATCGCGAATCAATTCAACAGGAAGATTTTCCCGCTGAGCGACATAGTGCATTTCTTCGGTAATGACTCCGTTGCGAGCGTAGTGCATTTGAGAAACATTCTTCTGTCCTCGGCGTTTTGCGATCCATTCTGTCCGCATTAGTTTTTCCTCTGATTAATGAGCTTCCCTTCGCTGGCATTACCCAGTCTCAGGTTCTAAGGGTTTGTTCTCAGCCCAGTCGGGCACCCCTAGCTTGATTGTCTATCGTACCAGTCTGAACGCAGAAATGCAGGATGTGTCGCGATCGTTTCAGTCAAGAAAAGTTTGATGTAGAAGCGCGATCGTAGATAAACAAGCTGCTCACAAAAGGAAGCCCTCGATTGCAGAACAATCGAGGGCTTTATCATTCAACCGACTTTAGTTAGAGCAAATTAGATCGAAGTCACATCTAGATTGCGCTTGTAGGGAACGACATCTTCGCCAAAGAAGCGAGCATACTCAGTTCCATCGACGATCGCATTTACAACAGCACTCAATCCTTGACCCGATAAGATCTGATTGTATTCGTGCAGTTCTTCCTGACTGATCGGCGCCCGACCTAGCAAATGACAGAACAATAGCTCGATCGCTTTTGCATTCGGATAGGGAGTATAGAAGCGCTGGCTATAGCTCGGTGAACTTGCCAATGCGCGAACAAACTCCCGCACTGAAATTTCGCCCTGCTGCAACTGAGCTTCGAGATCCGATCGCTTAAACTCAACCGGAACTTGATCCGCTGGTACATTCATCACTTGAGCATAAATGGCATTGATCACCATCTCACTCTCGTGCTGCATCATGCCAGGATTCATCCGGTAGATGCGAGCAGGCTTACGGCGCATGTCCAACTCTGCCGGGACGAAGGGAGTCGAAGAACGACCCACTTGAGCTACATCTTTGCCATTTGCCGCGATCGCGCTAGAAGTCAACGGCATCGTGGAAATATCCAGGCGCGAATTCGTGGGCGAAAAGCTCGGAACTTCAACCTTGTCGTTTTGCTTCGTCAGCTTGTTGTACAAGGTTTGAGAGTTCGGGAAGTTCGCAGCCGGCAAGGTTAAGAAACGGTTGTATGGAACCACATCTTCACCAAACGCTTCGTTGTACTCGACGGTGTTGACCATCTCGGTGATAAACGCCTTCAAGCCTTGAGTCGCCAAGATCTTGTTGTACTTGCGGATTTCAGCTTGATCCAGAGGAGCACGTCCTAAGAAATGCTTCGTTCCTAGCTCGATCACTTTCGTGTTCGGGTAAGGCGTGTAGAACTCCTTGACATACAGACTGGAAGAACCAAGCCCTGCAATAAACTCTTTCAAGGTGATATCGCCATTGCTGAGTTGAGTTTCCAAGACCGAGAATTCGTTTTGGATCACATACGGAGCAATGTCGCGCTCGAAGACTTGACGATAAGCCGCACCGATCACAGTCTTGAGGTTCGCCTTGTCGTTGAGTTGGGTAAGCTTGAAGACTTTCGTTTGTTCGCGCTTCTTGCTGACCCCTTGGTTGATCCGGAAGTCTACATCGGGTTGAGTCCGTAGACCAGTCGAAGTTCCCAATTGAACGAACAGAGGCGTTTCCTCTTTCGTAATCTTGGTGCCTTTGTCTTGAATCGAACCGACGCGGTTCATTCTCAGAGAAACACCTGCGGGGGTGAGATAGCGCTCATAAGGAACGGTATCTTCGCCAAAGGTTACGTTGTACTCTTCCGTGTCAAGAATCGCATCGACTAACGCGTAAACGCCTTTCTTCGCACTGATATCAAAGTACTTGTTGGTTTCTTGGCGACCGTAGGTTGGACGACCCAACAGGCGACGGTGAATGTATTCCACCGCTTTCATCACATAAAGTTTTTCCCAGTACAGACTGCGGAATAGCGGTGACTTCGCCAAGCGACGGACGAATTCTTTAATGGTGATTTCGCCGTTTTCCAGCTTGATTTCATCGACTTTGAGGCGTTGTCCTTCATAGACATCGCGCCCGAAAACTTGCAGATAAGCCGCTTTGATCACCGCTTGGGTGGAGCTTTCTGAGAATTTGGTACTAATGCCTTTTGTGCCAGTAGACCGCTTTCCAAATGACTTGGTAAAGCTAGGACTTTGGTCGTATTTGAAGACTTTTGGACCAAGCGTGCCAGGAGCAACACCGCGCGCACTTGGATTGCTGAGCTGGTTGTTGATGCCAGGTCCGCGATTGATCAAGATTCGACGTGTATCTTTGCCGAATGGAGCAGGGCTTGCGCTAGGAGTACGAGTTTCTTTCGGGAAGATCGCACCAAACTGGATTTCTAGTGGATCGTTTCCAGAACCGTAAACGTGCTGATCCGGCAACGGCTGATCGTAAGAGGCAAACGTGGTGAGAAACTGCGGAATCTTGCGGAAGGGTGCACTGTAGTTAAACAGGTTTTGTTGCGGACCCCAGTTGCGACATTCTTGAGCTTCTTGACCTAAGCCACGCAGGTACGGAACAGTTTCTTCTCCGAAGTAGTCGCTGTACTCTTGCGAATCGACCAAAGCATCGACGAGGGCATTTAAACCACCGCTCGATACGATCGAGAAATATTTCTGCACCTCTTCACGCGAAGAAGGACCCCGACCGAGAATGTGACGGAATGCCAATTCAAGAGCGCGGCTATTGATGTACGGCTCGAAGAAGTTCTTGCGGTACAAGGGTGATTTTGCCAAGCGACGGATGAATTCCTTCATCGAGATTTCGCTGTTTTTCACCTTCGATTCGAGGTCAGAGATGCTCAATGAGTAAGCGCGAGTGATGTCCCGCTCAAATACCTGGCGGTAAGCTGCCTTGACTGCTTCGTTTTTCTCGCTCGCCGACAGTCCTGGTTTCATCACAAACTTCGGACGGCGTTCTGCTGCATTGAAGTAGATTTGCGGCAGTTGTAAGCCCTGTTGGTCGGGAGAAGGACGTTGACGCAGTTTGGTTGAAGGTGTGGGCGCTTTAAATTCAGTGATCAGAACATCGAAGTACTGATCGACGATCGCTTTTGCATCTGCATCCCCCCGGAAATAAATTCCGGCTGCGACTTTCATTTCTTGCAGTGCCACGATGGTTGCTTCACCGGAACATGCTCGTTCAATAATTTCGCGCAACCCGCGAGTATTGACTGAGATGATGCTCGGATCGCCTGCCACGATCGCATAGGTCGTATAGCGTAAGAACCAGCTTAAGTCGCGGAGCGACTTCGCCATATTGCTCGGGCCATAGCGTGCCACGTTAATTGGACGGAACCCTGGAGGGATTGCACCTGCGCTCGGCGTTAGGAAGAAGTTCCGAATGCCGCCAAATAATCCGCCGCCGGAGCCTTCCGCATAAGTGACAGTTCCCAGTTTCATCCCTTCTTCGGTATTCAGGGTTGTGCCTGCCACCGTTTTCACAGGTTCTGCGTCAACATTGGGCTTTTCAAGGAATGCCATCGGAGAGCCGCCTGTAAAAATGCGGTTTGCCGATCGCGAGACGATCAGTTCAGAGTTCCGTGTCAGAATTTCAGCGATTTCTAGACGTTTTTGCCCAGATTTGAAATACTGCACGAGTTCATCGAGTTCGCCCCGCCCTAAAAAGCGGTCTTGTTGCTCTGCCTGTGAAATCGTTGCAACTGGTACTGTTTGGTATAGTTGCGGGCGCGCAACCGAGCTTCCACCACTTGCCTTAACACTCATTGGATTTCTAAAGCTCCCATTTACGGATCGTTACTGTGTTAAATCTGACCAGAGCTTCACCTGGAACAGCCAATTTAGATTTTGGATTGGCGATTTTGGATTGACTATATATGATTTCATCCACATGCTGAGGCTGATGGAATTTAGGGATCGGGTTCTGAACAAAAATTCAAAATCCAAGATCTAAAATCCAAAATCAGAAGTCAAACACCGCCCAGGGTCAACCAGTTCATTTTTAAGATTAAAACGATTCGGGTTCCTACACTTGAATTATTAAAAAGTGTGTAGAACTCGATCGCTGCTGAATCGACTTCTCATCATAAAAGATAGCGGGTGCGCTGATGAGAGACGGTATAAGTTTTGTAACAAACGCCCGATAAATCTTAATTGCCCGTCCGTACGATTAAACGATACTCTCGATTGGTGTTTGGAGTTACGGTTCCCACCCAGACTTGGTAAGTGCCGGGTTGCAAGTCTTTCTCTCGTAAGCGAGCATCTTTTTTAGAGCCAGCATCGGCACAGCGTACTCCACCCGGTCCTGACATCAGTAAAGTGGTGTCGCTGCCGCCGCTATCGACTCGAAGCGTCAGAGTAGAGACTGGTTTTTTCAGCACGATCGTATGATCGGGATTCGGATCGCCAAAACCAAGACATTTGCGTTCGGATCGATCGCTGTTGCTGACAACGGCAGGTAGGGAAGTTGTTCCTCCAGTCGATCCCATCATCATTCCCGATGAAGTTTGATCGTCGATGGTCAAAGTTTTAAAGTTATTGGGTTGTGCCAGTGCAGGCAGAGTAAGAGTGATCGCACTCACTAGCACTCCGCTCAAAAGTCGCCTGATCATTGTAAAATTCCCTGCGTGAAGTGTGAATAATCGTTTCTTAACCGCATCTAATTTGTATTCTAGAACCGAAGAGAGGGGCGATCGTCAGTGAGTGTTCGCTTTTCAGACTGCCGGTGGCAAGCGTCCTGTAGCGCCATATAAATCAGCATTTATTGATACATTCAGAGTCAGGAGAGTCATGCCATTTTTCATTTTGGCTGTGCTACCATTTCTAGGGCTTAGCGTGGTTAAAGTAATCTTATTTCCTTCAGAAGTCCTCACATATTTCCAGGTTCCCGTTTGGGTCTTCTGGTTTACCATACTCAGTGGATTGACTTGGCTCCTGAAAGATTGACCATTTTTTAGTGCGGCTCTCATATCTGTATCGCAGCGATTAATAGCGATTAATACAGTTGCGCACTGTTTGACCTGGTATAAAAAAACCGCCAGTTGTCCGCGAAGAAAATTATGATCGCATCCCCGGAACAAGAAGCGGCGAGACTCATCACCCTCTACGGGTACGGCATTCTAGACCAGTCCTGTCGGGAACTGTTTGATAGCCTAACTCACTTGGCAGCACAGATTTGTGACGTTCCGATCGCACTGTTAGGGTTGATGGATACCGATCGCTTAGTCTTTAAGTCCAGTGTCGGAATCGATGCGACTGAAATGCCCCGCCGTAAATCCATGTGTAACCATACATTGACGAAATCGGATGTCGTCGTCGTCGTGGATGCGTCTGGAGATGAACGGTTTATTTGTCATCCTTTAGGATCGTCGGCTACTCCCCCCATTCGATTTTATGCAGGAATGCCATTAATTGATGCAGAGGGGTACGCGTTGGGGACGCTTTGCGTGATGGATTATGTGCCCCAGAGTTTAGATGCGCAGCAGAAAACGGCGTTGCGATCGCTGGCTCAACAAGCTGTGACATTACTAGAGCAGCAGCGAAAAATCTTTGAACTAGAGCAAAGGGCTGCACAAGGGCGATCCACAGGAATGCAGCTTCAGCTCCAGCTTCAGCATCTTGTGACACGCGTTCTCGCGGAAGCGCCATCGTTAAATGAAGCAACACCACGATTGCTGCAGACAATCTGTGAACATACCAATTGGGATTTTGGGGAGTTGTGGATTGCCGATCGCACTGCCAACGTGATTCGCTGTCAGGCACATTGGAGTCGATTAGCCGCTCAGTTTCATGAGTTTTCAAATTCCTCGGAATCATGGGTATTTGCACCGGGTTATGGGTTGCCCGGACGAGTTTGGAGCAGTGGGCAACCGCTTTGGATGAGCGATGTGGTCTATGACAAAATGTTTTTACGATCGCATATTGCGGCTCGAGTCGGACTGCATGCGGCAATGGGCTGTCCGATTCTGAGCCGAGAGCAGACGGTTGGTGTCATTGCACTGTTTAGTCATCGGGTACGCCCGCCGGATGCAGAAATGATGACCGCGATGATGGTGGCAATCGCGGCACAAGTTGGACAATTTATTGAGCGCAAACAAGCCGAAGAAGAAGCGCAACGGCAAAATGCGCGATCGCAATTACTCGCAGCCATTACGTTGAAGATTCGGCAATCGTTGCATCTGAATGAAATTCTAGAAACGACTGTGGCAGAAGTGCGGCAGTTTTTGCAAACTGATCGAGTGATCATTTATCGATTTGAGCGAGAGCTATCAGGAACAGTGGTCGTTGAATCTGTTCGTGCGGGCTGGAGTTCGGCACTGGGTGCACACTTTGAGGAAGCCTGCTTCAGAGAGGGACCTTGGAAATGGTATCAGCAGGGCGGAACGATCGTGGTCGATGATACTGAACTTGCTGACCTGATGCCGTATCAGCTGCGATTACTCCAACAGCTTGAAGTCAAAGCGACCTTAGTCGTTCCAATTTTGCAGCATCAAGACGATGCAGTAGAACCGCAATTATGGGGGTTGTTAATTGCGCATCAGTGCGAAAGCACGCGTCAATGGCAAGCGTTTGAAGTCGAGTTTTTAGTGCAGCTCGCGAATCAAGTGGCGATCGCTTTAATGCAGGCAAGGCTGCTCGATCAAGAGCAACAGCAGCGATCGCGCTTAACCGAGCAAAATTTAGCTTTAGAGCAAGCAAGAGCCGCAGCAGAACGAGTTTCCCAGATGAAAAGTACGTTTCTTGCCACCATCAGCCATGAGATTCGGACCCCCATGAATGCTGTCCTCGGGATGACTGGATTGCTCTTAGATACAGACCTGAATCCGACTCAGCGAGATTTTGTCGGAACCATTCGGGCGAGCGGCGATAACTTACTGACCCTGATGAATCAGATTCTCGATTTCTCGAAGCTAGAAGCGGGAGAAATGGAGCTAGAAACGCTCGATTTTAATCTCACGACTTGTATTGAAGAAGTCGCTGATCTGTTTGCACCTGCTGCTTTTGCGAAGGAATTAGAGATTGCAACATTGATTCATCATGATTTACCGATCGCGCTGCGCGGCGATGTTAGCCGATTACGCCAAATTCTCACGAATCTTGTTGGGAACGCGATTAAATTCACCAAACGGGGTGAAGTCCTGATCGAAGCGATTTTAGACTCTCAAACTGCTCGCGAAGCAACGATTCTCTTTTGTGTCAGCGATACGGGAATTGGAATTCCTCAAGAGGCTCAAGCACGGCTTTTTCAACCCTTTGCTCAAGTTGATGCATCAATGACTCGGCAATATGGGGGAACCGGGCTAGGATTAGCAATCTCGCGGCAACTCGTCGAATTGATGGGTGGTTCGATCTCGGTTGAAAGCGCGCCAAATACTGGCTCCAAATTCTGGTTTTCCTTGACGTTTGCAAGGCAATCTCAACCGCTTGTTGCACAAGATAGTGATGACAATGCTCTGACCCAAATTCCAGATTTAGCCAATTTGCGATTGCTGGTTGTCGATGATCACGAAACGAATCGAACGATTGTTCGCTCTCAAGTTTCGGCGTGGGGGCTTGAGGTCGAAGAGGCGGAGAATGCAACGATCGCTCTGCAAAAATTACGCGATCGCGCTCATGCTGGAATGCCTTACGATCTTGCGATTCTTGATATGCAAATGCCTGAGATTGATGGCGAAATGTTAGGCGCACAGATTAAAGCCGATCCAACACTCGCACATACCCGGTTAATTATGCTCACCTCTGCCCATCGCTGGGGCGGTGCGAAACGTATGAAAGAGCTTGGATTTTCCGCGTATCTGATCAAGCCAGTCAAACAATCCCGGTTGCTTGACTGCATGATGAATACGATGCAGAACGTGGACGCGATCGAGAAAAACACAGCAATTCCGGTGTTGTCTGAAAAAACAAACTCAAAGCTCAAAATTCTCTTGGTAGAAGACAATGTTGTCAATCAGAAAGTGACTTTGAATCAATTGAAACATTTAGGCTACACTGCTGACGTTGCGGCAAACGGCAAAGAAGCGATCGACATGCTGCATCAAATTCCATACAACCTTGTGTTAATGGATTGTCAGATGCCGATTGTCGATGGCTATGAAGCAACCCGCTTGATCCGATCTCAGCAATATCCGCGTCGCAGTGTCATTATTGCGCTCACGGCAAATGCCATGCTCGAAGATCGCGATCGCTGCTTAGAATCGGGAATGGACGACTATTTGAGTAAGCCAATTTCCAAAGAGAAGCTAAGCGAAAAGCTGACCTACTGGGGTGAGTTGTTAGAACAACAAGTAGTAAAACAGACTATGACTTTAGCGATCGATTGGGAGCATCTCCATCAAATCTCAGACGAAAATGAAGCGTTTGAGAGAGAATTATTGCAAATTTTTGCAGAAGATTCGCATCAGCATCTCAATGCTGCAAAAACTGCATTAGCCAGCGAAAACGCGATCGACCTTTCTCGTGCAGCGCATCACATTAAAGGGGCAAGTGCAAATGTGGGTTTATATGAAATGCAATCAGTTGCATCAATGCTAGAAGTTCAGGCATTGCAAAATGATTTAACACAAGCCCCCCTGCTCATCATGCAACTCGTGGAAATGCTGGAAGCGTTGAATCAATTTCTGACGAATCAAACCTAATCAGGGGGTGTGAGAATGTTTTGAAAGTAATCATTGAGACGCATTCACCTGCCCTGAAATTCCAGGTTAGCAGTGCGAAGTCCTTTGACGAGAACTGGATTGCTCAAACCTTTGTATTAGAAAGTTGCACAGACTTCACTTCACTAGCCCCGAATTTCATTCCAGGGTGAGATGGCAAGGTGAGCAAAGAGACTTTTTATACTTCTAAAGCCTCCTTTGAAAACAGCGATCGATTTAACCGATCGTTGTTCTTTTCATACTCACTTCTTAATGTTGCTATGAAATGCTACTGCTTATGAGAAAACTGTTTCACAAAAGCTGGATTGCACCGTTCTTAGCAATCGTATTGCTCATTCTTTTTCTCAGATCTGCTGTAACCGCTCAAAATCTGACGACCTTAGTTGGATTTGCTGCTTTGCCTGCGGATGTATTTGTTCCGGGTGCAAATTCAGGTGCAAAAATCTCAGCAAACGGGCGGACGGGCAGTTTTAATGGACAACCGATTCAAGGATTGAGCGCGGTGCAATTTGCCGATCGCGATTCTTTCTGGTTCTTGACAGACAACGGATTTGGATCAAAAGAGAACAGCTCAGACTTCTTACTCAGACTTTATCAAGTCACACCGAATTTCCGAGGCAGAGGCGGAAACGGAGAAGTGAAACCACTCAAATTTTTTCAACTGATCGATCACGATCGCAAAGTGCCCTTTAAGTTGGTCAACGAAGAGAGCCGTATGCTCACGGGTGCAGATTTCGATCCTGAATCCTTGGTGATTGCCAGCGATCGCTCAGTTTGGATCGGGGATGAATTCGGTCCTTATTTATTGCATTTTGATCAATACGGCAAGCTTCTAGCTCCACCGATTTCGACTCCCGATCTCAAAGGAGGATGGGTACGATCGCCTCAAAGTTCGGACAAGCCCAACCTCGCTGCATCAAAGGGATTTGAAGCGATGGCGATCAATCCCGATCTCACCAAAATTTATCCAATGCTTGAAGGAACTGTGAAAGGTGATCCTGAAGGCGTGTTGAGAATTTATCAAGTGGATGCACAAACGGGGAAATTTAACGGATTAGCTGGTTATTACAAGCTCGAAAATTCAGAACATGCACCGGGTGATATGACTGTCATCAATGAAAATGAATATTTAGTCATCGAACGAGACGCAAAACAAGGAAAAGAAGCGAAATTCAAAAAAATATACAAAATTGATTTAACCAAAAAAGACAAAAATCAATGGGTTGAAAAACAAGAGATTGCTGACTTATTAAATATTGAAGATCCAAATGATCTGAATCGAGATAAAAACAAACAGTTTCAGTTTCCATTCGTCACGATCGAAAATCTGCTTGTGCTTGATGCCAACACCATTCTGGTTGCAAATGACAATAATTACCCATTCACAATGGCTCGTCCTCCCTATATCGACAATACGGAAATTATCTTACTCAGACTCGCTCGATCGCTCAATTTAGATTCTCGTATCGGTTTACCCAAACGTTAGACTATGAATCACTTTCGCGTTCTCAAACTCATTCCTTTTGTAGCTCTCTTTGTGACTCTGGCAGGTTGTGAAAAAACCTTAGATACTGCAAAAATCGAAGAAATCATCAAATCTGGCATCACAAAACAAGGTGGAAGCGCTGTAAAATCCGTCATTTGTCCTGCCAATATCAAACCAAAAGCAGCGAGCACCTTTGAATGTGTCGGTGTCCTCGACGAAAAGGTTGGATTTGCGATTTCTGTTCAACAGCGAGACGACCAAGGCAGTATCACTTGGGACGCAACCAGCGTCAAAGGCTTGCTCAATATGGCACAACTGAAAACCGAATTTGAGCAAGGGCTGCAAAAAGAAATGGGTCGAGCTGCGATCGATTGTGGGGGAACAAATCTTTATCGACCCGTCAAACCTGGCGAAACTTTTGAATGTCAGCTCCTCAAGCATGAAGAGAAATCTGAAAAAACTGTTCGTTCCAATCAACCAGAAGACAAACCGGCAAAGCAACCCGATCAACCCAAGGAAACAATTCAAGTCACTGTTCAACCTTCTGGTGCGATTAACTGGCAGCGCATCATCAAGGTCAGCGATCCCAAACCAGCCGAGATCGCGACGAATACAGAAATACCATCCCCAGTCTCGGCGACAAAAATGCCACCCGAATCCAAGCAATCAGAAACCTCCACAGATGCTTCTGGTCAATCCTCTGGGCTGCCTGCACAAACCGCTGAAGAAGCGCTGAATACGCAACCGCCCCCAGAGGATTAACTAGAAAATTAACTGCGGAACACCTGTTTCAGCACCTCTAGGCGAGAACACTCCCAATAATCCACATGTTCTGAAATCAGACCATCTGAGTTCACGTGCAACTCACTCCATCCTGGAATCCTCATCCGGGGCTTCCAGGGTAGAGGCGCATTCCAACTCAAAATCCATCGCGTCTTGATTTCATTCTCGGTTTGTACGATCGAGATCAAATCCATCTGGACATCCACAAACCAAGTTTCAATAAACTGGATCATTTTTTGATAGCGATCAATGCCACGAAACTCATTCATCGGATCTTTGAACCAAACATCCTGTGCATAAATGCTGTACGTTTGGTTAGCTGGAAATCTCGCATAATCTTCGCGCAACACTTCCACTAAATTCATACGTCTTCTCCCTCATCCCAGAGTCGTCGCAGTTGACGCTGCCAAGCGTCTATGGTTTGTTCTCTCGACTGCGCTCCCATCGCCAAATCACCCATCATTCCTTCTTGATAAAAGCGATCGAGCATCTGAATCGTTGCCTCCAAGGATTGCCCCTGGAGCTTCGCTGCCTGCACAATTTGTCGGATCTGCTTCTCCACAAAGGCATTGAACAGATCTGTTAATCCTGCCTGCTGTAACGCGATCATTCGTTCAAGTGCAGCTTGGAAATCTCTGGTCGTCAATCCCGCGATCGCATGTTGAAACACTGCCCAAAGTACGCCTTGATGCAACCCATAGCGCACCTCTTGCGTGACATCAAAATTCGATTCGAGTAGCTGTTCTAAATAAGGTTCCGCATCTTGAGCAGGTGCGATCGGGAGCAATGCCCTGACCCAAGACTCATCTTCTGAAAGTAATATCAATAATCGAAACTGGGGAGTTTCAACTTGAAATGAACCTGGAGCCAACGCCTGGACTTGATCCCCAAACAGAACAGTCAACGTCGAAGACAATTCATCTAACGTCATAATTCATCAAATTCATCAATAGAGCACAGATAACTAGAGAATGCAGAACACTAACCACTTAGCGTCGTGTCTCATCCCTCTAATGTAATCAGGATTCTGCCCATAAAAAAAATCGATCGAGTACTCGATCGATTGGAAGGGAGAACTGAGAACGAGGTGAGCCGAAGCGCTGCTCACCTCTTGGCATTACATTAGACGAGCCATTCTTCGATCGCTTCTTCTTTCGTATTCGTACGACGCGCAGGCGTTTCACGCTCGAACTTCATATGAATCTCGCGATTTTGTTCGCCATCTGCGGCAACCGCCATGATCGGGAAGTCGATCAAACCGTCCTGGAAGGACATTTGGAATCGGAACGTACCATCGGGATTCAGCGTGATGGGGCGACCGCCGATCGTCACACTTGCATCTGGCTCAGTTGCACCGTATACGATCAATTCCGCATCCGCAATCAACCAGAATTTCCGGGGACGAATTGGCGGGGCAGACGCTGAGAACCCAACACCCGACATATTGACTCCCGAAGCAGTCGGCAATGCCCACATGCCTACACCCGATGGGAAGACGTAAGAACTGATCGTGTCTAGATGCGAGACAGAAGCAGAGTGCTGCATCGAACCGTAGAGCGATCCCGCAATTCGCATTGCTTCGGTCGTTTGCGCCATGCCAAAGATTTCGTCGTAAATCGGATTGCTTTGAGCACCGCCAACGCCTGTGCCCATTGCTTGCTTCTTAGTCGGCGGAACCAATTCCAGAAGCGTCTTGCCGCGCAGATCTTCATCCCAAGCCAAGGTGATGAAATGATCTTCGATCCAGTCAGACGGGTAAACCGGAGGAACGCGCACCGATGCGGAGCGTGCCAGAACTAACCAGCGACCATCTCCCGCCCGGTAGCCAATTTCAATCGCATAATCGCGATCGCTGACCGGAACAGGCAAATACCATTCCCGCGCCATCTCATCACAGGGATATTCTTGAACGCTGTGCGGGCTCTGGTAATCCAAATTTACGTCAGTGACATCGTACACACGCAGTGCTAATTGCTGTCCACCTTGGCGACGTAGGTCTTGCTTGTGCTCATTGGGAATGTCCCAGTATGTATATGCCCATTGAGGATCGCGGGGCATCAATACAATGCGGCTTTCTCCATATCCTTCTGGAAGATCCATTAGATCGGCATCAACCGTTGCTAAAGTCGTTGCCGTGAAGGATTGAGCGTCGTCTTGTCCAACATCGAATTTAGTTGCTTCCACAGCTTCTTGTGCCTCTATGGTACGGGGGGACGGGGTAGGGGTCGAAAATCGTGTCCGTTCAATCTCCTGAATCGATGCGAGAAGCTGGTCTTTTCGCATTCGGCTATAGCGAGATACGCCATATTCGCTAGCAACTCGACGCAATTGCCGCAAGGTCATTTCAGTGAGAGGGGGACGTTCTGTAGCCATATCACTTCTCCGTGATTGTGTTGATTGTCCTTATCTCAAGCGGTCGGGGGATCACCCAACTTAACTTCTCTTAATCTTTGGGGATCGCAAGATGCCTTACATAGTGCCGGAATCTTCTCCCAGGATCAAGGGGTGAAAGCGCTTGATTGATCAGGCTTTTACGATTTTTCAGGCAATTCAGGGATCGTAATGTCATTAAATCATAACAATTTGGGATCACTTTAGCGTTCTGGGATCGCAAAATGTCAAAATTTGATGACAAATGCAGTTCGCAGGGGCTTTCCTGTACACTGCTCTAAAGCCTCTTTACTGAATGACATATGACTTTGAGCGATCGCGATACGAATGAAATTGAGACTGCTGCAACAGGAACTCGATTAATCAGTAAAGTTTTGGCTCCGGCTGTTCGACTCTGGTTAAGATCTCAAGTCGAGCAAGTTGAGGAGTTACAAGTTCAGATTGAATCAGGAGATCGGCAAATTCTCTCAGGCTGTATTCCTCAACTTGCGCTGACCGCGAGAAATGCGATTTATCAAGGTCTTGCATTCAGCCAGATTCAACTGACAGGGCAAAATATTCGCGTAAACGCTGGTCAAATTGTCCGAGGCAAGCCGTTACGACTGCTTGAGCCGATCTCTGTTCAGGGATCAGTTTTATTAGAAGCGACGGATCTGAGTTCGTCTCTGAATGCGCCTTTACTGAGAACTGGCGTGATTGAATTTTTACAGACTCTTCTGAGATCAGGTGCCGCAGGAGTCAGTAGCAATCGCGAATTGAATTTGCAGAATCTCTCGATTCAACTGCGCTCCAATCTCGTGGTGTTAGGGGCAGATTTGATCTCAGATAGTGGAAATGCAACGCCGATCGCAATTCGGACAGGTTTTGATTTAGCTGCACCCAATTTATTGAAATTGGTCAATCCGCAATGGCTACCTCATGCAACTGCCAAACGAGGCTTACCGCTTTCAGATCTAGACGGGTATACCTTTAATTTAGGCAGCGAGACGGAGATTCACGAATTGACGATCGAACCTGACAAGGTGACTTGTATTGGTAAATTAATGGTGCTTCCCTAGCCATTTGGGGAGTGGGAAGTGGGGAGATAGGGAGCAGAAATCTTGAATTTCTCCCTATCTCCCTATCAGACTGATTGTGATGAACGACAGGGCTGAGCACGATTGAGCATCAAGTCTTAGGAAGCAGCGGCAAAACTAAGGTGACGAAATAATAGACGAGCGGTGCTGTAAAGACGTAGCTATCTGCGCGATCGAGAATTCCACCATGTCCTGGAATCAGTTGCCCTGAATCTTTTACGCCTGCATCGCGTTTCATCATCGACTCGGTTAAATCTCCGAGTAGACTGGCGATTCCAATCAACAAGCCGAAAATAACTCCGGTAATTGGCCATCCTGACCAATCGAGATACCAAGAGCCAATAACTGCTACAGCAACACTGGCAGAAACTCCAAACACTGCGCCTTCAACCGTTTTCTTCGGGCTGATATCCGATAAGCGAGTTCTACCAATCCAACGACCCACGGTGTAGGCTCCGATATCTGCTGCCCACATACAAACGAAAGCGAGTAGGGTGTGGGTTAAGCCTTGAGGTAAGTTCTCAAACCCCTGCCAGGACAAAATCCAGAACCCGTCCAGTGGAAGATTGCTGAGATCGGCTTGTCCAAGCGATCGCAATCGAATCCAAAAACTGGGCAAATATCCTACGTAGAAGAGTCCCATGATCGAAGCGGAGATATCCGCGATCGTGGCGAATTTTGGCTGAAATAGCAGGTAGAAGCAAATCAACGTTCCGGCTACCGGAAAGATGGCATCGGCAAGCGAAGGATTGAGATTTGAGATGAACAATAGGATCTGAGTGACAACGAGCGTTGTTTTTCCAGCAGGAGCGATGCCTTTGGCGCGGACAAGCTCAAAATATTCGAGTTGTCCCAAGTAAATAATTACGCCAAAAAAAGCGGTGAAATACCAGCCGCCCAGCAGAAACATCACCAACGCGATCGCGATCGCTACAATTCCACTAAAGATGCGAGACCAAGGCATAAGACTGTTTAGCGTTCACGACAAGAACTTGGTCTAACTGTCCCTTCTTAAGTCAACTGATCTGGCACACTCCTGAATCTGGGACTGGATAAGATTTTGGTTAAGAAGGTTAAGAGTCATTTGGATCACTTTATCAGAGTGACGTGTCCAGGATGTGGAATTTTTTATTCAAGTTTTTCGCCGCTCAATACAAAAATTGGATCAACTGCGACGAAAGATTGGCTTGTACCACGGGTTTCCAAGCGATTGATTGCGGATTGGACAACTTCAATATTGCGGGCGTGAAGCTCAGCGAAACTTTCTGAAATTTTATAGAGATTTTCTAAGTTTGCAGCAGTGGCGACGATTCGACCTTGAGGTTTGAGGTGTTTCCAGACTTCGCTAAGGGTTTCTTTGATGGATTTTGTGCCTTCAATACAGACTCGATCGGGCATTTGCTTCAGCGTTTTCAAACAGTCAGGCGCACTGCCTTCAACGACTTTGACGTTTTTCACTCCGAAGCGATCACAGTTGCGCTGGATGAGATTAGCAACATCTTCATCGCGCTCGATCGCGATAATTTGCCCTTGAGGACAAAGTAATCCCGCTTCGACAGGGATGGTTCCGGTTCCGGCTCCAATGTCCCACAAGACTGAATTTGATTTGAGCCGAAGCTGACACAGCATGAGCAGTCGAATTTCACGCTGGCTCATGGGAATTCCAGGTAGGTTTTCAAATAGCTCATCAGGAATACCGGGAGTCACATAAGACCAGAGAGGAGAAGACATAATAAACGCGAGGCAAGAGGCTTAACCCTATTGTGATTCAGGAATTGTGATTCAGAAATTGAAATCTAGCGTAAGACTTTTAAGGTGTTGAGAGAGGAATCGCTACAGCCGCTAATAAATCCCCCTGCGGCAAGGACAGTTTTGAGAGCCGTGATCGCGCCTTTTGTAATTCGCTCTCCTGGTAGCAAGACTGGAATGCCAGGCGGGTAAGGACAAATCAATTCAGCACTGACGAGATCGATTGCCAGATGAGTTTCAACTGTTTCTGATCCTGCAAAGAACGCTTCTCGCGGAGACATGACCGTTTCAGGCAAATCAAATTCAGAAATTTGCATCGGCGAAAATGACCCAGAAGGAAGCTGTTTCAAGGCTTGCACTAATCGATCGATGTCCGTTTCTGTATTTCCTAAACTGATGATAAACGTCAAATGCTGAAGCGAGGGTAATTCAGCCGTTACACCCAGATTTTGGTGGAGGATTTCGTCTGCTGTAAATCCATCGATTCCGAGTTGAGAAACGGTAACAGTCAGACGAGTTCGATCGAATTGAAATGGTTCTGGGGGCTGAAAAACTGAAAGATTTGGAATTTCTGCAATACTCGATCGAGCTTGATCGGCAAGCTCTAAAGTTCTTGCCATCAACTCTTTTCCTTCAATTGCCATCTGTGCCCGTGCCGCATCCAGAGAAGCTAAGAGTAAATAATTTGGACTCGTGGATTGAACGAGTTGCATTGATCGAGCAATCCGATCTCGATCAATGCGCTCTCCCTGAACATGCAGCATCGAGGCTTGAGTGAGCGCAGAGAGCGTTTTATGCGTTGATTGCACTGTTAGATCTGCGCCTGCTGATAGGGCTGAAATAGGCAAATCAGGATGAAAGGCGAAATGTGCGCCATGTGCTTCATCAACTAAAAGCGGAATTCCCGCAGCATGGGCAAGATTTGCGATCGCTTGAATCTCCGCACAGACCCCGTAATAGGTTGGATAAACGATAAGAATCGCTTTGGCATCAGGATGAGTTTGAAGTGCGATCGCAACTGTTTCAGGTGTAACACTGTGCGCGATGTCTAGATTTGCATCATATTCAGGCTGTAAAAAAATCGGCATCGCACCCGACAAGATCAAGCCAGAAATTGCCGACTGATGCACATTTCGAGGCAGAAGAATTTTATCGCCTGGATTGCAGGTTGCCAGAATCGCCGCAATGATGCCCGCAGTTGAGCCATTGGCAAGAAACCAGGTTTGCTCAGCCCCAAAAGTTTGGGCAGCTAAAGTTTGAGCTTGCGCGATCGCACCCTGAGGCGCAAATAAATTATCGAGTTCCGGCAATTCGGGCAAATCGGCTTGTAATGTGCGATCGCCAACGAGTTGCTGAAATGCCTTGAAACTCCCCTGACCACGCTTATGCCCCGGTGTATGAAACGCAGCATTTTGGCTTTCAGCACACTCTGCCAAGATTTCGAGTAATGGGAGTCGATCAAACTGCATTCTTGTGACGCTTGAGCATTTCAAGTTCTTCGCGCAGTTGTCCAGGACTCATGACGGGATTGCAATCGTCAAACGTCACCGCATCAATATCCAGGAATTGAGCTAACGCCATCTCAATCACGAGTTCGATCGGAAATTGATTTGCAGTCGCATAGGCTTCTAGCGCCTGCCGAATTTTCTCAGGAACCTGAATGTTTAGCTGCGTTTCGGTTTGAGACTGCTGCACTGCGCTTCATGAAGAAGGACACTGGACATTATAAATCTGTTCACCAATCGATCGTGATCTGACTCCACCCTCAAACGCTGACCGAATGACAGATGAATCTTGATTTCTGACTTTCTAGGTTAGAGAAGCCAAATTATCGTTAGGATATCTTATGGTTTATTCGCCACCGAATCCGGTTCCATCGCCGTTGCCAAATCCGACTCCAGAACCGAGTCCGATCCCCGCACCGATACCTGATCCGACTCCGGAACCTGTTCCTGGAACTGAACCGGAGCCGATGCCTGACCCTGTTCCGACTCCGTCGTAACCGATCTATCCTTTTATTTCACACACAAACATGTTAAGAGCCGGGATTGTTGGATTGCCCAACGTTGGAAAATCAACCTTATTTAATGCGGTCGTTGCCAATGCAAAAGCCCAAGCCGCCAACTATCCCTTTTGTACGATCGAACCCAATGTCGGGACGGTCGCTGTGCCAGACGATCGCTTGAAAGTTCTCTCTGACATCTCAAAATCAGAAGAAATTATTCCAGCCCGCGTTGAGTTTGTAGACATTGCGGGACTCGTCAAAGGTGCATCTCAGGGTGAAGGCTTGGGAAATAAGTTTTTGGCAAATATCCGTGAAGTCGATGCGATCGTGCATGTCGTCCGCTGTTTCGATGACGATGACATTATTCACGTCTCTGGCTCAGTTGATCCAGCACGAGATGTCGAAGTGATCAACTTAGAATTGGGACTAGCGGATTTAGATCAAATCGATCGTAGAATCGAGCGCAGTCGCAAACAAGCTCGTACCAGTAAAGAAGCCCAACAAGAAGTCGAAATTCTAGAACGGCTAAGTGCTGCCTTGAACGAGGGAAAATCGGCTCGTCAAGTGGTTCTGACTGAGGAAGAAGAACTAATTATCAAACCGCTAGGATTGCTCTCGCATAAGCCTGTCATCTATGCCTGTAACGTTTCGGAAGATGATTTAGCCACCGGAAATGAATGGGTTGAACAAGTGCGGAAACTTGCAGCCCAAGAGAATGCTCAAGTCGTTGTCATTTCGGCACAAGTCGAATCTGAACTCATCGAACTGCCTGAAGAAGATCGCGCTGACTTTCTTGCCTCGTTAGGCGTTGAAGAAGGCGGATTGAAATCGTTAATCCGCGCAACTTATGCATTGCTTGGACTACAGACTTACTTTACAACGGGTCCTAAAGAGACCCGCGCTTGGACAATTCGTGCTGGTATGCTCGCTCCCCAAGCCGCAGGTGTAATTCATACTGACTTTGAACGGGGATTTATTCGAGCAGAAACAGTGGCATATAAAGATTTAGTCGAACTCGGTTCGATGAATGCTGCTAAAGAGAAAGGGCTAGTTCGTAGCGAGGGCAAGGAATACACCGTCCAAGAAGGCGATGTGATGCTGTTCCGATTTAATGTGTAGTTTCTGTAAATACGGTTACGTATTTGCGCTAATGCCACTGTATAATCACGTACATAAGGTTTTTGCGGGAACTTCTACGCCACCCCTCAAAGAACTGCCTTGAATTTGCCCTCGATCAATTATTTGATCGGGGGTTTTTAGTTCGGAGAAACTGTCGATCGACGCTAGAATTAAGTAAAAGAATGTAAAGAAATTCTCAGACAGGACTCGATTAAATGCGCGTAATTCTGATGACAGGGAAGGGCGGAGTCGGTAAAACTTCGGTCGCAGCAGCAACAGGACTTCGCTGTGCCGAATTGGGATACCGGACTTTAGTATTGAGTACTGATCCAGCACACTCTCTCGCCGATAGCTTTGATCTGGAGTTGGGACATGAGCCAAAACAAGTTCGCCCAAATCTCTGGGGAGCAGAACTCGACGCGCTGATGGAATTAGAGGGCAATTGGGGAGCAGTCAAACGCTATATCACCCAAGTCTTGCAGGCGCGCGGTTTAGAAGGCGTTCAGGCAGAAGAGTTGGCGATTTTGCCGGGAATGGATGAGATCTTTGGATTAGTGCGGATGAAGCGGCACTATGACGAAGGCGAATTTGATGTGCTGATTATTGACTCGGCTCCGACGGGAACAGCATTGCGATTGCTGAGTTTGCCGGAAGTCGGCGGTTGGTATATGCGGAAGTTTTATAAGCCGTTTCAGGGAATTTCGGTCGCGTTGCGTCCGCTGGTTGAACCAATTTTTCGCCCGATCGCTGGCTTTTCCTTGCCGGACAAAGAGGTGATGGATGCACCTTACGAGTTTTACGAGCAGATTGAAGCGTTAGAAAAAGTGCTCACTGATCCCACGCAGACCACCGTGCGATTAGTGATGAATCCCGAAAAAATGGTGATTAAAGAATCACTGCGCGCTCATGCGTATTTGAGTTTGTATAACGTTGCGACAGATTTAGTCGTGGCAAACCGGATTATTCCTGAATCAGTGACTGATCCCTTTTTCCAACAGTGGAAAGAGAACCAAAAACAATATCGCGAAGAGATTCACTCGAATTTTACGCCCTTGCCAATTAAGGAAGTCCCGTTATATTCGCAAGAAATGTGTGGATTAGAGGCGCTCGATCGCTTAAAAGAAACGCTGTATCCCAACAACGAAGATCCGTCACAGGTTTACTACAAAGAAACGACCTTGCGAGTTGTTCAAGAGCAAAATCAGTACAGCTTAGAGCTGTATTTGCCTGGGATTGAGAAATCTCAGATTGAATTGAGCAAGACAGGCGATGAACTGAATGTGCGCATCGGGAATCATCGGCGCAATTTGGTGTTGCCGCAAGCGTTAGCAGCCCTGCAGCCGTCTGGAGCAAAAATGGAAGAGGACTATCTCAAAATTCGATTTAGCGATCCCGCAAGAGCTTGAGACATACTGCTTTCATCTTCTAACCACTCCGCAGTTGAACTCTAAATCAAAAAGAACTCCAGGTTTTCTAACAACTTGGAGTTCTTTTTGAGTTTGACGGCTAGACGAAGGATTAACCGAAACGACCGCTTACATAAGCTTGAGTTGCTTGTTCTTGGGGGTTTTGGAAGATTCTTTCTGTGCGATCGTATTCCACAATGTAGCCTGTTCTATGCCCCTTCGCATTCGCTTCCACATTGAAAAATGCCGTGTAGTCTGACGCACGAGAAGCCTGCTGCATGTTATGAGTCACGATCACGATCGTATATTTCTCTTTCAACTCTTGCAGCAGATCCTCAACCTTCAGCGTCGAAATTGGGTCAAGTGCCGAACAGGGTTCATCCATCAGAATGACATCCGGCTGCACCGCAACCGCACGCGCGATACAAAGCCGCTGTTGTTGACCACCAGACAGATCGGTTCCGTACGCTTTTAGCTTATCTTTCACATCGTCCCAGAGTGCAGCCTGCTTGAGCGATCGCTCGACCAACTCATCCATATCGCCTTTGAAGCCTAACAAGCGAGGTCCAAACGCAACGTTGTCATAAATCGACTTCGGAAATGGATTCGGCTTCTGGAACACCATCCCAATCCGTCGGCGCACCTCGACCGGATCAATATCCTTCGCATACAGATCTTGGTCGTGGTAGTACATCTTGCCATCCAGATGGAATGACTTGATCAAATCGTTCAGGCGATTGAAGCAACGCAGTACCGTACTTTTACCGCATCCCGAAGGACCGATAAACGCAGTGACTGCGTTTTTGGCAATCTCGATCGACACATCGCGCACCGCCAAGAAATTCCCATAATAGATGTTCACATCTTGCGTGCGAAAGACTGATTCGGTTGTGCGAGCGTCTTGAGTTCTGGAAGTCATACCGTTTATATAAGGAAGTAAAGTTGAATGCGTTGCAAATCGGCACTTAGCGACGTTTGATTACCATCCGAGACAGGATACTCGTGATTAACACGAGTGCAACCAAGACGAGAGAACCTGCCCAAGCTAGCTCTTGTTGAGCCTTGAAAGGCGATGTGGCAAAGTCAAACACCAAACGCGACATCGTTGCTGTCGGCTGCCACAAGGTTGTATTCCAAAATCGATTAAAGGAAGCCGTAAACAGCACTGGAGCCGTTTCTCCTGCGGCACGCGCTACCGCAAGCATAATCCCAGTCACGATCGCTGGAATTGCAGCAGGTAAAACAATTTTGAGCGTTGTCTGCATCTTTGTCGATCCTAACCCAATTGCAGCCTGACGGTATTCATTTGGAACCGACTCTAAGGCTTCAGCAGAGGTTCTAACAATGGTTGGCAGCATCAATACTGCTAAAGCAAAGCCGCCAGCTACAGCAGAAAAGGTTCCAGTTCGCAGCACCACAAGCGCATAAGCAAATGCCCCAATCACGATCGAGGGCACTCCACTCAAAACGTTGGTCAAGAAGTTTACCGTTTCTGCAAACTTCGTATCGCGCCCAAATTCCGAAAGATAAATTGCACCAACAATCCCGAAAGGAATTGCCATCAATGAGGCAATGCCGACCGTCAACAACGTTCCGACAAACGCATTCCCAAATCCACCGCCAGCTAGCCCTGGTGCAGGGGGAAGCTCCAGAAAGACAGAAGGCGTGAGTCGCGACAAACCATTTGCCAAGACATAAATCATGACCGCTGCTAGCGGAATCAAGGCAAGTCCGGCACACGCAAAGGCGAGAACGGTCATTCCTGAAGAAAATAGCGTTCGCGGGGAAGTTGGCGATCGCTTTAAGCTTCTTGCGGCAGATGAAGTTGAAAATTCTGGAGAAGTCATATAGTGAGAGTCCTAAATCTGCCTAGAGCTTCATGCTAAAGCGGCGAACAATCCACTCGGCTAGCACGTTCACAATCAGCGTCAAGATAAAGAGAATCAGTGCCGCATACATCAGCGAGGCAACCTGCAGTCCACTTGCCTCAGCAAACTGGTTCGCGAGCAAAGAAGCAACCGTTGAGCCTTGCGACAAAATCGAGAAAGTTCGGATCGAATCGACGTTTCCGATCACCATGGTGACTGCCATTGTCTCGCCCATGGCACGACCCAGCGCCAGCATAATTCCACCCACAATGCCCGAAAAGGCAGCTGGCAGTAAAACCCTGAATATTGTCTCCCATCGAGTTGCTCCTAATCCATACGCAGCTTGGCGTAATTCAGACGGAACGGCGACCAAGGCATCTCGGGAAATCGCAGCAATAATCGGCAAAATCATAATTGCCAAAATAATGCCTGCTGCATAAATTCCAGGTCCCGCAGGAGCTGTACTAAAAATGGGAATCCAACCAAAAGCTGCATTTAACCAAATTCCGAACGGGCGCAGAACGGGGATCAACACGAAGATACCCCACAATCCGTACACCACACTGGGAATCGCCGCCAGCAATTCCACCATAAACACGATCGGTTGTTTGACCTGCGGCGGCAAAAAGTCTTCACTCAGAAATAACGCGACTCCAATTCCCACCGGAACCGCTAGGAGCAGCGCTAGAAACGAGGTGATCAGCGTTCCATAAATTTGAGTTAGCGCTCCAAACACTTCATCATTCACGCTCCAACGACTAGTCGTGAGAAACCCGAATCCAAATTTCTGAATAGCTGGAAATGCATCCGTTCCGACTCGACCTGCGATCGTCAACAGCAGGATGCCAATCCCGAGCGCAAAAGCAGCCGTCAACCAAACAAAGCCATCGTCAATCCATCGGGACGCATCTGAGCGTTTCCAAGACATGCGCGAAGATCGATCAGCAGGCGAAGCCATAAAAAACCTATTCAGAGAAAGTAATACAACAAAAAGTGATGCAACAATATCACGGGATTGGGACGGGAATCAGCCGGGGAGCAATTTTTCTATATGCTCCCCTAACTTCATCTTATTTCCCTGCGACCTTCACTGTCTCTAATGCAGCCGCAGCTTTTGTCGATAAATCCTCTGGCAGAGGAATGAATCCTAGCTCTGTTGCAAATGCTTTGCCATCGCTGTACGCCCATTTAACGAATTCATTGAATGCTTTCGCTTTCGCTGGATCCTTGGGATTTTCGTACAACAGCAAGTAAGTCAAGCCTGCGATCGGGTAAGCCTCTTTGCCCTCTGGATCAGGAACCTTCATCGCAAAATCAGCGGGAACTGTAGCCCCAACGAACGCTTTCGCTGCCGATTCAGGGGTTGGAGCAATAAATTCACCTGCTTTATTCTGTAAGCTTGCAGTCGCAATGTTATTTTCCTTAGCAAAGGAATACTCGATATAGCCGATCGCTCCTGCGGTTTGCTGAATTTGAGCCGTGACTCCCTCGTTTCCTTTCCCGCCCGTTCCAGTCGGCCACTCTACAGATTTGCCTGCTCCTGCTTTCCAGTTAGGGCAAGCTGCTTTAATGTGATTGGTAAAAATTGCGGTCGTTCCACTGCCATCAGAACGGTGAACAAAGGTCAGAGGCTGGCTTGGTGCGGATGGATTGTTTGCCTTGATCTTGGGGTCATCCCAGGATTTGATCGAACCATCGACAATGCCACACAGAGCTTCACGAGTCAGTTTTAGATCGGTCAAACCCGGTGCATTGTAGCCCATTACAATAAACAGACCCGTCGATGGAACTTGTACCGCTTTACCCCGATCGCTAGGAACTTTCGAGCGATCTTCGTCTTTGAGTGGATCATCCGAAGCGCCAAAATCGACCGTTTGATCAATGAAGCGTTTCACCCCTGCACCACTTCCGACCGAATCGTAGCTAATCTGAACGCCTGGATTTTTCTTGTTGTACTCTTGGAACCAACGCTGGTAGAGCAAGCTGGGCGCACTCGCGCCAGCACCATTAATTGAAGTTGCACCTCCCGGAGCAGCGGCGGGTGCAGCCGGAGCATTGCCTGTTGCACCTTGAGGAGGAGTATTCGCTGTCTGAGGCGCACATGCCGCGAGTCCCATGATCAGAGCAGCGAGGGAGGTCATCGACACTCCCAAATGAAGTTTTCGGTGAGAAAATGCCATAAATAAAACGCAGGGCAACATGATTTATAGGTATCTCCCACAGAGTACACCTATAGATTTAAGACAAGATTAAGGGCAGAAATTTTCTACTCTTAAACCAATCTTATGTTGCCTGCGTTACAGACAGAAGTGGCTATTCTTGCAAAGGATCGCTAAGATTCACCACAACATATAAACTCGATCACCCTAGATTCAGCGAACTAGCACTGACTCTTTTTCAAGGTTCTCTAACATTGTAACGTTTTGTCAACTTTCTGAGACAAGTTTCTCAGAGCAAATTACATCTAGAAATAGTTCGTTGCCTTCTCTAGCATAAGAATTAACGACTCTGTTTATCGACTTGATAAAAATTCCTATTTTTACAGGTAGACGAATGGCAGGTCTTGTGCTTCTCATTCTAGAGAGGGTCAGGTATAATACTCTAACAACGAAAGTTTGGCGATCGCGATTTGGGGGAGAGGATATCGATTCCTGCTGAATTGACAATCACCGACTTTGCCCCTCACACGAATGGTTTGGAGAGTAACGTGACTATTTACATTGGAAACTTGTCTTTTCAGGCAACTGAAGAAGATCTGAAGGAAGTGTTTGCAGAATACGGCGAAGTCAGCCGAGTTAGCCTTCCGACAGACCGCGAGACAGGTAGAAAACGTGGATTTGCCTTTGTCGAGATGGCAGATGATGCTCAAGAAGATGCCGCGATCGCTGAACTAGACGGCGCAGAGTGGTTAGGTCGCGAGCTAAAAGTCAATAAAGCAAAACCGCGTGAGCCTCGTGCAGGTGCGGCTGGAGGCGGTCCACGCGGCGCTAGAAATAATTATTAATCTTGAGACCCAAAGCGGACTGAATTCACGTGATGCAGTCCGCTTTCGCGTTTCTACCCGCGTTGGCTGAGAAATTGACCAGCCATCCCCATCATGTCGCCAATATCAACATCGCCATCGCGATCGGCATCGAGAAAAGCATTCAGGACGGGATTACCCGACTGAGCGCTCTGCTGTTGTGCGGGCGCTCCACTTTTTAGCATGTTGAGAACGAGCGGCACCAGTACGGGCAGCATCGACATTATCAAGTTGGAGTCGATGCCTGTATGTTGTGAGATGCTTTCGGCGACTTGCTGCTGCATAGAGCCAGGAAAGAGCGCGTTCACAGCTTGGGGATTGTTGCCGAGTCCAGCAAATTGGTTGACCAGCGAGTAAGCTTGGTCGTTTCCTTGGTTTTGTAACGAGGAACGAACATGTCCGCCGAGGAGCGACATGACCGCTTGAGTTGCGCCAGAATCGATACCTTGATTGCCAGCCACTTGCTGAGCAATGCCTAGAATATTGCCAAGCTGGTCGGTTGAACCTTGTTGTTGCGGATTCGCAACTGCACTGATGATTTGATCAAATAGACTCATAAAGTTTTCCTTGAAGCGTTTCTATTTTGAAAGCGCACGAACTTTTTGACGATAAAAAATTTGTCTGAGGAAATCAAGAGGTGGTTCTGTATCGTTAGGATTGCTTCAGAATCATTGAATTGGCAAAATTCATCAGAATATTCGTCAGAATAAAGGTTGCCCCTCACGTTTTGACCAACGCTATGCCTTTATCTCGACTGGTAACACTGATTGTCGGCGTTTCTGTCATTTTGGGATTGATCATTTGGCTTGTCAGTTCGCTGACTCAGTTAACTTGGGCGATCGGGAATCCGTTGCTGGCAAATGCGCTGATCGGGTTGGTGATGATTTTGCTGGTTGGGCTGATTGCAGCGTTTGCGTATTATTTTTTCTGGTTGCCAAAGCAGGCAAAGCGGAAAAAACAACGGCGATCGCTGCCGAAAGTTTCAGCGGTCAAATCCGAGGCGGCGCAGGAGAATCTACAGGCTGTACGGCAGCAGATGGCGCAGATTCAAGATGAAGTGGCGCGGCGTGAATTGATTCTGAGATCGAAAGAGATTGAGCAGAATTTAGCGCGAGGCGAATTAAAGGTGGTTGTGTTTGGCACAGGTTCGTCGGGTAAAACTTCACTCGTCAATGCATTGATGGGGCAAATTGTGGGTGAAGTCGGCGCACCGATGGGGACAACTGATGTGAGTGCAACGTATCGATTAAAGGTAAAGGGAGTCGATCGAGAAGTGATTCTCATTGACACTCCTGGAATTCTCGAAGCTGGAGTTGCGGGAACTGATCGCGAAACTTTGGCGCGGCGTTATGCAACTGAGGCGGATCTTTTACTATTTGTGCTGGATAATGATTTGCGCCAGTCGGAGTATGACCCATTGAAAGGCTTAGCAGAAATTGGCAAGCGATCGATTGTGGTTCTCAACAAAGCTGATCTCTATACGCAAGAGGATTTAGAAGCGATTTTAGCTCGGTTAAGAGAGCGGGTTCGGGGAGTTGTGCGCGCGGAGGATGTTGTGGCGATCGCAGCGAATCCACCGATGATGCAAACTGAAGAGGGCGAATGGTTACAGCCTGATCCAGAAGTCATGATGTTGATTGAGCGAGTCGCGGAGATTTTACGAACCGAAGGTGAGGATTTACTCGCCGAAAATATCTTGATTCAATCTCAGCGCTTGGGAGAAGAGGCGCGGCGATTAATTGATCAGCAGCGGCGCAGACAGGCAGAAAAACTGGTCGATCGATATCAATGGATTGGCGCAGGCGTAATTGCTGTTACTGCGATTCCCGGTGTGGATTTACTAGCAACGGCTGCAGTCAATGCTCAAATGATTGTTGAGATTGGTCGGATTTATGGCTGTGAGATCTCGACAGAGCAGGCGAAAGAGATGGCTTTGTCGTTAGCAAAAACGATGGTCGGATTGGGGATTGTAAAAGGTGCGATCGAGCTTGTGAGTACAGCATTGCAAGTAAGCGTCGGCGGTTTTTTACTCGGTCGAGCGATTCAAGGGGTGAGTGCGGCTTACTTGACGCGGATTGCAGGCAGAGCTTTTATTGAGTACTTCCGCAATGATCAAGATTGGGGAGATGGCGGTGTAACAGAAGTCGTGCAGCGACAGTTCCAACTAAATCGACGCGATGAATTTATCAAAGCATTTATGCAAGAGGCGGTGATGCGAGTGGTTCGCCCTTTACAGCTTGAGATGAGAGAAGAACCGCTTGAAGAGTTGAGAATGCCAGAGTATGAGGAAGTTTTGCTCGATCGAGAAGACACGATCGATGATTGGAAATAGAGGACTCGTTCCTATGGATGAATCTGAGTGACTTCACCAGCATCATTAATTGCGATAGCAGTACCAAGCGCAATCGTTGGAAGTAGAGGAATAAGTTTTAGGATAAGCGGAACGAGATGATCAGGTCGGGTACTACTTGAGTTCAGCACAATGAGTATCAGCGCTCGTTGAGTCAGATTTTGTTGGTAACAAAGGTTTTTATCGGCAGTGATAAAGACATCAAAAGGGTATGCCTCAGCTAAATTTAAAATCTCACGATCCTTTAAGCCTCTCCATCCCATATCATCAACGTTCTGGACAGTGTAGCCCGCATCAGTCAAAGGGCGTTTTAGCTTTTTGCTCAAAAGATTTTCATCAAGAAGGATTTGCACTGGTGCTTCGCTCTTGCTCAATCATAACTTTGGCGATCGTTTCTAACACTTGCATTGCTTGAGGTTGTAGATAGGGAAAATCATTCATAAACTCAGCAAGACCTTCTTCACCTTCTAAATAATCAAAGAAAGTCTGAATGGGGACACGAGTTCCAACAAAGACAGGTGCTCCGCTCATAATTTCTGGATCGGAGTGAATAATTTGACGATGGTGTAGGACTTCTTCAATGCTCATAAGAAATGAACGCAATTCTCTTACTCTATTATTGCCGCTATTGTCTGGAGCAGTCTAGGCTCGATCGAGAAGAGACGATCGACGATTGAAAATAATTTTTTGCCGAATCTGCATAAAGCTCGATCGCTGTCCCTACTGAGTGAGTGTAGAGGATGAAACGCCTTAAACACACACTCAATCAGAGGAAACAATCATGAAACTCATTCAATTCTCCAGCGCTTTGGTTCTTGCTTCGACTCTCTTTACTGGTTTACTTCCCATGCAGGCTCGTGCAAATGATGATTTGTTCGGGAAATTGGCAGACAAGATTCAGTGCAGTACAGCGGATGTTGCGCTCGGTAACAATACTCGCAATAACATTCAACGCAACAGTTCTTCTCGTCAATCTGCGGCTTCTAACAGCAATTCGGCTTGGGGCAATGCCTCGAACAGCCAATCGGGCAAGAAAACGCATAACGATGGCGGTGGCGGATCGGTGAGTGTGCTTGGATTGTTCAGCGTGGGTGGATCAGGTGGTTCACAAGGCAGCCAAGAGAGCAAGTCGAGCAGTTCCAGCGCTTACGGTCGGAACAATGCTGCTCAAAACTCCAGCCGCTCTAGCAATTCTTCTTACAGCGATCGTAGTACTTCTACCGTAGCAGTTGGGCAAGTGAAAGATTGCGATTCTAACAACGCTGCTGCTGCTGCAATTATTACGACAGTTGATACAAACCGGACTGCAAAAGATATCGCAAACATCAATGCTGACGTGAACAAGTATGGAATTGATGCTCAAGTGAAAATCAACTCTGATAACAACAAGACGGCAGTTGATTTGTTTAATGCTCAACGTCGCTCTGGTCAAGTCAACAATTTGATTCAATGGTACACACCGCAACGCTAATCGAAACGTTCAGAAACCTAGGATGAACTAAGGGAATGAGGAGGTCGATTGACCTCCTTTTTTGTGATCTTGATTAGCGAGGTAACACATCGTCCAGTCTTAAATTGATATGAGGAAACAAAGGAGAGATAATATTTTCACCTAAGCGAAATTGCTGCGGTTCGTAGAGCTTCCCAACTCGCTGATTGACCGTAAAAGTAGGTTGTTTTGGATCACCGATGAATCGGATGCCTCCAAGCCCACGAAAGTCGATAATCCAGTATTCAGCAATGCCCATCAGCGCGTATTCTTCAACTTTTCGCGCGTAGTCATTTTCCCAATTGGTACTGACAACTTCAACAACCAATTTGACCGATTCACCGCGCACGATCACGGGTTCTTGCTGCCAGTAGGGTTCATTTATTAATGCGGCTTCGTCTAGCACAATCATATCTGGACGGCGGGCAGTTGCCTCGTCTCCTGAAGGACGCAAGATGCAGCTTTTTGGAATCAAGAACGGTAAGTTTTGTCGATCGATTTCTAAGCTCACTTTGCTGGCAACTTTTCCTGCGACCGCTTCATGAGATCCTGTCAGTTCCAAATCAATGACTTCGCCGTTCGCCAGTTCGTAGCGAAACTGATCGCTGTACTGTTGAATGAATTCCTCGAAACTGAGCAGTCTGAGCGGTGTATATGCCATAGAAAGCTGCCTCTATTCTCGATCGATATCATATCTTTTCTTGCTGTCTTCGGGCTTCGTACAGGATCAAAGCAGTCGCGATCGCAACATTCAAAGACTCTACTCCTGGAGCTAATGGAATAGTGACTTGAATATCTGCGAGTTCAATCAATTCATCAGACAATCCGGCTCCCTCATTTCCCATCAAGACCAAACTCGGCTGAGTAAAATCAATTTCCCAGTACGTTTGAGTTGCAGTTGGAACGGTTGCAATGACTTGCATTCCCTGTTGTTTTGCTTTCTGAATATCAGTTCTGAGATCCGAAGTAGACATCGGTAGGCGGAACCATTGCCCAGAAGACGATCGTAAAACTTTTGGACTTTCTAAATCCACACAATCGGCACTCAGCCAAAGTCCTTCTACTCCAGCAGCAGCAGCGGTGCGAATGATTGTGCCGAGATTGCCAGGGTCTTGAATCGTTTCGAGCGCTAGACCGAGTTTTGTAAACTGAACGGGCTGAGTATGAAAGCGATCGACAGTTGCGACAATTCCATCGGGTTCAACGGTGGTTGCGATCGCTTTTAAAACTTCCGGTGAAACCTGCTCGATGCGGCTCGATCGAGCTTGAATCTTTTGCCATAGCGATTCATGATTTTGCTGCCAATGCTCGGTATAGCAAACCGTATTCAGCTCAACCCCAACTGCACAGGCTTCTTCAATTAAATGCGTTCCTTCCAATAAAAAAAGCTGCTGTTCTCGCCGTTCTTTGGCGCGATGCAGCTTTCGGAGTTGCTTAACTAATGGATTTTGGAGACTGGTGAGCATGACAGAAAGTAGGGAGTGGGGGGCAAGAATCTAGAATACTATCTCCCCACTCCCTACTCCCCAACAAACTTACGCTTCGTCTAGCGCTGCAATTCCTGGAAGCTCTTTACCTTCGAGCAGTTCCAAACTTGCACCACCACCTGTAGAAATGTGGCTCATTTGATCCGCTAAGCCAACTTTCTCAACGGCTGCAACAGAGTCGCCACCACCGATGATCGTGGAGGTTCCTTTGGGAGTTAATTCTGCTAGGGTATGTGCGATCGCTTCGGTTCCTTTCGCGAATTTGTCCATTTCAAATACGCCCATCGGCCCGTTCCAGATCACGCTCTTGCACTGTTCCAAAGCGGCTTGGAAGGTTTTCACAGAATCGGGACCAATGTCTAAGCCCATCCAGCCGTCGGGAATGTTGTCAACGCTGACGGTTTGGGTATTCGCATCAGGCGCGAAATTGTCTGCAACCACAACATCGGTTGGGAGGAGTAAATCTACTCCTTTTTCTTTGGCTTTCGCTTCTAAGGCTTTTGCCAATTCCAATTTGTCTTCTTCAACCAAAGACTTACCGACTGCCAAGCCGCGCGCTTTGTAGAAGGTGAAGACCATACCGCCACCGATTAGCAGTTTGTCTACTTTGTCGAGTAGGGTTTCGATGACACCGATTTTGCTCGAAACTTTCGAGCCACCGACGATCGCAGCTAATGGACGTTTGGGGTTCTCGATCGCGCTTTGCAAATACTCTAGCTCTTTCTCGATCAACAAACCTGCAACCGAAGGCTTCAGATACTTCGTGACCCCTTCAGTCGAAGCATGCGCCCGATGCGCAGTTCCGAATGCATCGTTAACATAGAGATCAGCAACAGATGCCAATTTCTCAGCAAATGCAGGATCGTTCTTTTCTTCTTCTTTGTAGAACCGAACGTTTTCGAGCAGAACGACATCACCGGGCTGCATTGCATTCACGGCTGCCGTTGCTTCGTCGCCAATACAATCATTGGTTTTGACGACGGGTTTACCCAGAAGTTCTGACAGGCGAGTGCCGACGGGGGTGAGACGATATTTATCTTCGGGACCGTTTTTCGGACGACCAAAATGGCTGCACAAAATCACTTTTGCGCCTTTGGAAGTTAAAGCGTTGATTGTTGGCAGCGCGGCACGAATTCTCGTATCGTCAGTGATATTGCCTTGTTCATCTAACGGTACGTTAAAATCTGCGCGAACCAAAACACGCTTGCCTTGTAAATCGGCGGACGATAAATCATTAATAGTTTTCTTCGGCACAGTGCTGGCTCCTAAGTGAGTCTTTCTACCTATTTCTTATTTTTCCATTAATCGCGTCACCTACGATCGAAGATTCTGCGATGCTGATAAGTAAGTTGAGAAATTCTGGACATTATGTTTAAAACTGTGTTGTTTCCAATCGATGAAAGCCGCGATTCTCGTCAAGCCGTCGAGACTGTTGTAGAGCTTGTCAAATTTCACCAGAGTCGCCTGATTTTATTATCTGTGGTGGAAGCAAATTCTGATCACCCCGATGCAATGGCTTCGGCAGAAGCGGTAGCGAATTTGCTGCAAAATGCAAAATCGGTATTTTCTCAGAGTGGAATTGAAGCAGAAGCGATCGAGCGTGAGGGCAAGCCTGCCTTTACGATTTGCGATGTTGCAGATGAGATAGGGGCGGATCTCATTATCATGGGCTGTCGAGGATTGGGACTGACGACCGAAGGCGCATCGGATAGCGTTACGAATCGGGTGATCAGTCTTTCTCCTTGTCCTGTTTTAGTCGTTCCTTAATCGGATAAAAAAAGTCGGGCAATTGCAGGGAAAGCGGGCAATCGTCTCCGCTCAATTTTCACTCTCAATTTCCGCAATCCGTGCTGAGGTCGAAGCATTTGTTTAACCGATAAGAGCGCGATCGTACTAGCATGGATTGTCACTCTAGATCTTTGCTATGTCTTCCCCGCCGATTCAATGGTATCCCGGTCATATTGCCAAAGCTGAAAAAGCGCTGCTCGAACAGTTGAAGCGCGTGGATGTCGTGCTAGAAGTTCGAGACGCGCGGATTCCGCTTTCGACGCATCATCCGCAGGTCGATCAGTGGATTGGAGAGAAAGGGCGGATTTTGGTGATGAATCGGATGGATATGATCCCGCCGAAAGCTAAAGAGCAGTGGACAGAGTGGTTTCGCGATCGCGGAGAGGAGCCTTTATTCACAGATGCTCAGCATGGCAAAGGAATTGAAGCGATCTCCAAGGCGGCTCAGGCAGCCGGGGTGAAAATGAATCAAAGACGGCTCGATCGAGGAATGTTGACACGTCCGGTTCGTGCAGTGGTGATTGGATTCCCGAATGTCGGTAAGTCGGCTTTGATTAATCGGTTGCTGAAAAAGCGAGTGGTCGAAAGTGCTCGGCGCGCTGGCGTGACTCGGCAATTGCGATGGGTGAGAATTTCCGATCAGATTGAGCTACTGGATGCACCGGGAGTTTTGCCGAATAAATTGACGAATCAGGAGGCAGCAATTAAGTTAGCCATCTGTGATGATATTGGAGAGGCCGCGTATGACAATCAGCGAGTTGCTTCAGAGTTGATTGAACTGATCAGATCGTCTTCGGCATTGGAGACCCGATATGGATTGGAACTTGGAGATTTAACCGGAGAAAGTTATCTCAAAGCTTTGGCAGAGGCGAACTATAAAAATGATGCAGAGCGGACAGCGCGGCAGATTTTGACGGATTTTCGCAAAGGCAATTTAGGCGCGATCGCATTAGAAATGCCTCCCGAAGATTAATCTTTCGCTAGATAGGCTCTGGATTTTTTCGACTCACCTACAATCTTCGCATGCAGGATTTTAGTCAGTTACTCAAAGACAAAGTGGATTTAATTCGGCATGACTGGGCAGATGCTGTCGCTCACGATCGCCAAATTCCCAGCGCAGAAAGTCTGAGTCAAACTGCGATCGAAGATCACATTGATTTAGTCTTAGTCGCAATGTCACAAGCATTGTCCCAGATTGAAGAAGATGATACCGCAGCAGTTGAGGCAGCTAGTATTTCTCATGGGGTACTGCGGGCGAATCAGGGATTTGATCCGACAGAAATCGCCCAAGAATATCATTTGCTGCGAAAAGTCATTTTTGAGAGTATCCGATCTGAATTGCTCAAAGGAACGGCTGAAGAATTATTTCGAGCGGTCAATGTGATTGATTCTGTCATTGATTCTGCGATCTCACAGTGTTTTAAAAGCTATGTGAATGAGCGATTACAGGAACTTGAGCAAGTTCAAAGTCAGCTTTCGTTGACGGTTTCAGAATTGAAGCGATTAGCTCGATCGAATGAAAATAGCCTCGCGACTTTGGCACATGAACTGAGAACGCCGCTGACCTCGATTATTGGATATGCCGACCTGTTTTTAAGACAATCGAAACAGGAGCATGATACCTCTGGCATCCGCAAACGTGACCGTGATTCGCTTTCGAGCTTAGATCACATTGAGCAAGTTCTACAAGGTGGGCGAAGACTACTACGATTAATCAATGATGCGCTGGAGCTATCGCGATACGAAGCGGGGAAAAAGCAGGTCATTCCAGAAGCGATCGAAGTATCAGAGTTGATGCAAGCGGTGGTGAAAGTGATTCAGCCCTTAGTTGATAATCGCAAGTTGCAGCTAAAGGTCAACCTTGAGATTGCACCGAAACAAGTCATTAGCGATCCGCTACGATTGCAGCAAGTTCTGACCAATCTGTTGAGTAATGCAGTCCGCTATACAGAGACAGGGACGATCACGCTAACCTGCCAAGAACTCAGTCATAATCGATGGTCGATTTCTATTGCTGATACTGGAATTGGCATTGCGCCAGAAGATCAGTTACGTCTGTTTGTCCCATTTGAACAGGTTGGGTCATTCAAGTCGCCGGATAGTACGGGGTTAGGATTAGCGATCGTAGCTCGGCTAGTAGAACTATTGCAGGGTCAGATTTATCTTTCATCGCAACTCGACGAAGGCTCAACATTTACGGTGATTTTGCCGATAGAAATTGATTAATCTCAATCTCTTGTAGGATTTGGATTTCGACTCCGCTCACCCCATGCAAAGGGCGAAGCGAAGCCGAAATGCAGCTATTTACAATCCGGTTTCAGAATCGTGTTCGACAGCGTTCGGGTCAACGCCCATCGGTGCAACATAGTTCCGGAAGAAAGTAATTTGTTGCTCAAATTCCATTGCTTTTACACGATCGAGCAATTGCTGTGCCTCTTGAGGAAGCTGATAATCTACTGGCATCGGGATGATCGTTCCATTGTCCATTCCCTGTGATAAGAGATACCAGAACAGCAATTTTGTTGTATCTCCCACTGCACCGTATTCCCGAGTCAGTTGAGTATTTCGACGAGCGATCAGATCACGCTGAACGTTTAATTGTTCTTCACGAGGCAGATCTTTGACTTGATTAAACAATCCTTCTGCGATCGCTGGAGAAACCGTACTAGCTCCAGGAGCAGCAGGCGTAACTGCTCCACCCATTTCCTTGTAGATAAAATAGAACAATGCAAGCTGTGTATCCGCATCTAATCCCTGAAATGCTTCGACTAAATCGCTAGCAGTGTTTGAAGTTACGTAAGACATAAAATAATTCTCATTCGACCCCAAAACCGTAACAAAGCGAACAAACTCGCTCGACTCGCATTAGACAGACGTTTTAACCTAACTGAAGACAGAGGCATGATCCCGGAATCCTCAGCACTGTAGAAAGCGATGTTTCAGCCTTTCGACTTATGCCTCAAGTTTTTGGAAAGCTCCCGACCACCCGACAGCCTTGGATTTCCTTAGGAAACGTCGATCACATTGAAAAGCACGATCGCGGAGTAATTCTCACTTGTGGCACAGCAAAGCTAAGGCTCACGATTCTAGCTGCTAACCTCGTTCGAGTTCAACTTGCACCCCAAGGTGAATTTCTTCCAAGGCGATCGTGGGCAGTCAATCGACCCGATGAAGAATGGGAGCAAGTACCATTTGAGCTAGAAGAAAACGAAATTAGAACCTCTCAAATTCGAGTCGTGATTCAGCGATCGCCCTGTCGGATTCAATGGTTTGATCAATCTGGGCAACCCTTCGCGCATGATACAGACATGGGCTGGCGAATGGGTCAAATTGCCTGCTGGAAGCGGATTGAAACAGAAGAGCATTTCTATGGATTCGGAGAGAGAGCGGGACTGTTAGATAAGCGATCTGAAGTCAAGACCAATTGGACAAAAGATGCGCTAGATTACGACGCGATCGACGATGAAATGTACCAAGCTATTCCATTCTTCATCGCACTCCGTCCGCAGCTTACCTATGGCATCTTTCTCAACATTACACACCTCAGCCAATTTGATTTAGGTGCGTCTGAGCCAGGAATATGGCGAATGCAAGCTCAAAGCCAAGAATTAGACTACTACGTGATTCACGGTGATGCTCCAGCCCAAATTTTAGAAACGTATACCGCTTTAACCGGACGGATGCCTTTGCCGCCAAAATGGGCACTTGGCTATCATCAATGTCGATGGAGCTATGAAACGGCTGAGGTTGTGCAGCAAATCGCGCATGAATTTCGATCGCGCAAAATCCCCTGTGATGTAATTCACTTCGATATCGACTATATGAATGGATATCGAGTGTTTACTTGGAGTCCAAAGCGATTTCCTGATCCAGCCAAGTTGATCCAACAGCTTAAACAAGAAGGCTTTAAAACCGTCACGATCGTTGATCCAGGCGTGAAGTATGAACCAGATGGAGACTATCTTCCCTATCACGAAGGCTTAGCAAAAGATTGCTTTGTTAGAAATGCAGATGGCAGCTTAGTTTATGGGTACGTATGGCCTGATAAAGCTGTCTTTCCGGATTTCCTACGGGCTGAAGTTAGGCAATGGTGGGGAGAATGGCAGCGTACGCTCACAGAGGTCGGAGTCGAAGGCATTTGGAATGATATGAATGAACCTGCTCTCACCGATCGACCTTTCGGTGATGAAGGAGTCCATATTCCTTTTCCCATGGATGCGCCTCAAGGCAATCCTGGAGAAGGGGGAACTCACGCAGAAACGCATAATCTGTATGGCTATAACATGGCAAGAGCTTCAGCAGAAGGATTAAGACAGCTTCGAGATCAGCGATCGTTTGTGCTAACTCGCTCTGGCTTTGCTGGAATTCAGCGCTGGTCGGCTGTATGGACAGGAGACAATCAATCGCTGTGGGAACATCTCGAAATGTCATTGCCGATGCTGATGAATTTGGGACTCTCTGGAGTGAGCTTTGTTGGTTCGGATATTGGTGGATTTGCTGGCAATGCAACGGGAGAGCTTTTTGCTCGGTGGATGCAAATCGGAATGTTTTATCCATTGATGCGCGGGCATTCTTCGCTGACAACTGCACAACACGAACCGTGGGTATTTGGAGAACGAGTTGAAGCCATTTGCCGCGAATATATCGAACTCCGTTATCAATTGCTACCTTACCTCTATACCTTGTTTTGGCAATCTTCTCAGACGGGCGCACCGATCCTTCGACCTCTGCTTTATGAATATCCGAATGATTCAAAAACCTACCATCTGCATGATCAATTACTCCTCGGTTCGTATCTCATGGCGGCTCCTGTGTATCGTCCTGGCGTAGAGTGTCGAGCAGTTTACTTACCCGAAGGAACTTGGTTTGATTGGTGGACAGGTGAAAAATATGAGGGCAATCAACATATCTTGGCTCATGCTCCACTAGAAAGGATGCCGATGTATGTCAAAGCAGGAGCAATTATTCCCATGCAGCCAGTCATGCAGTATGTGGATGAACATCCGATCGCTCAACTGAAAGTCCGGATTTATCCAGGTGTAGGAGAGTTTACGCTGTACGAAGATGATGGTCGATCGCTGAATCCAGACTATCGAACGACTACTTTCCAGGTGAACGATACGATCGTCAAAATTCAGCCGAGTCATGCCGTTCGCGATCGCACAATGCTGGTCGAAATGGTCGGAGTGGGCGAACAATCAGTTTCAGAAGATGGCAGTGCGAAACAATTGAATTTTCATTCCCATACCTAACAACAAGCTGAATTGTAATTCTTTTACTCAGTAGCAATGTCTCACTTAAAACTCATTGCAATGCGTTGCAATGAGTTATCGTTACCCAAGCCAAAACCATTACTTCAAGTCACTATGTAATCGACACAAATCCATTTCTGCTCCAAAATCAAAAATCTGCTGACGATCGAACCGTACAACCGGGGAACGCTGAACTTAATTGTTTAGATAATCGAACTCAGCGATTTCAGGGGACAGATGAAAAAAATTCTGAGCATTGATGGTGGTGGAATCCGGGGAATTATTCCTGCGCTGGTTCTCGCAGAATTAGAGCAAAAAATTGGCAAGCCGACTTCAGAAATTTTTGACTTAATTGCTGGCACTTCAACTGGGGGGATTTTAGCTCTAGCATTGAGCCAAGACGACGGACAGGGAAATCCTCAGTATTCCGCCAAAGATCTGATCCAGCTCTACGAGCAAGAAGGAAAAAACATTTTCCCTAAATCAGTGTGGCAAGATGTTTCTACCCTGTGTGGTCTAGCAGACGAAAAATATCCCAGAGAAGGCATTGATACAGTCCTGGCAAACTACTTTGGCTCGGCTCGGCTCGGCTCATGTCTGACCAAAACGGTAGTCACTGCATATGATATTCAAAATCGTGAACCCCTCTTTCTAAAAAGCTGGCGACCCGGACATCAATCCATTAAATCGGTTGATGCTGCACGTGCAACTTCGGCGGCTCCGACTTATTTTGCGCCTGTGAACATGTCGATCGAAAACAAAGATAGAGTGCTGATTGATGGCGGCATTTTCATCAATACGCCGTCGGTGTCTGCATATGTTGAAGCTTTAAGGATTTTCCCAGATGAGAAAGATTTTCTAGTCGTTTCTTTGGGAACAGGTGAGCTAAATCGACCGATTCCGTACCATCAAGCAAAAGATTGGGGAATCGTCGAGTGGCTCAACCCCTTGCTGAGTTGTGTGTTTGATGGAGTCTGCGATGCAGCCAACTATCAAATGAGCCTACTACTAGAAGGAAATTATTACCGCCTGCAAACCTGGCTGGATAAGGCAGTAGATGAGATGGATAATGTGAGCGATGAAAACATGGCAGCCCTGAAATCTGAAGCTGCTACTTTGCTCAAAGAGCATCAAGATGACATTCAGAGACTGTGTAGCATTCTATAGGCATCGAAATTTTCGGGGTCTAGCCGTTACGTGTATTGAGTGTGGGGAGTGGAGAGCAAGTTGGAGGTGGGTTCTCTCTATCAGATTTATTGGGATGAATTAGTAGGTTTACGGCGTAGGGGAAATACAGATCGTCCTAACAACGATTGAAAATAGGCTCCACCAACTGTAATTAAAAAGACGAAATATGCGATCGCTTGAACCAAATACAAGCGATCGGTATACCCCAACAATGCGCTCAAAATTGAGCCTGGAAACTGTTCAGCAGGCATGATCTTGCTGAAATTCCACACCATTGGACCTAAAACACAATCTCGATCTTGAGGTTTCGCAAATCGTTCATAGTAAAAACAAAGCGAAGCCGATTTGCGATCGACTTGAGCTAATGCGTTCATGCCAGCATCAAAATGTCCCAGTGCTGTGACAACTAAGCCCGAGACAATCATCAACAGCAAGATGCCCATGATCATAAAGAACTTCCGGATATCTAGCCGAACTCCATATCGAAACAGCAGTGCTCCAATACCAGTGGCAAACCCGATACCAGCCAATGCTCCTAGAGTTGGAACGACTCCCTGCTGAAACTTCCCTGCAATAAATAAAACGGTTTCAAATCCTTCTCGCACAACGGCAAAAAAGATCAGTCCAAAGATCCCCCAACCTGCTTGAGCATCTTGTTTGATGGTTGATGCGATCGCACCTTCCACATCCTGCTTCAGCGATCGGGCATTCCGAGTCATCCAAATCAGCATCCAACTCAAACAAGCGATCGCAAGCACACTAAAACTGGCTTCTAAAAATTGCTCGATCGAAACTCCTGCTGTGCCTGCCTGTTCTACAATCCATCCAAATAACATTCCAATCATTCCACTTGCAGCCAGCCCAACACCAACGCCAGCCCAAACCCAACCTTTCAAATTCCGTCGATTCGCTTTATTCAGGTATGCCAAAACAATGCCAACAATTAAAGCAGCTTCAACACCTTCACGTAGGGTAATCACAAAGGTAGGGATTGCAGAACTCAGATCCATAATCACTCCAAATAACATTCAATCCTTAGGAGTCAGAGTTTTACAAGAACTCTGACTCCTTGCCACATATAGAATTTAGCTTTTAAGAAGCCTTGGCTACCTTTTGAGTGTTGCCCTCAATCTCTTTGACGAGCGCTGAAACCTGATCACTGGTTTTAGCAGGAGTTGCAGGAGGCGTAACTGCTGCCCAGGTTGTGGTCAGTTCAGCCATTTTCGTTGAAATGACTTGATGAGCGTCCGGCTGCGTCTTCAGCATTGCATCAGAAATGCCCTTATAGAGTTCATTTGCATAAAGCACAAAGCCGCGCGAATCCTGGTATTCAATCACTTGAGTAATTTTATTGTTTGCGATCGCGGCTCCATACTCTGAGTTTGCAGTATCTAATAATCCATTGATGACTTGCAAGACAAAGGCAGGATTTTGACGTTGCGATTCGGGTAACGCATTGATGGCGGTATCAATTGCCTTGATCGAAGTATCATAGCCAGAAGCAACTTTACTCGCATTTTTTGCACCTGCCTTGACTTCATCTTGCAGTGCAATCAGCGGATCTTTGAATTCTGGAACTTTGCGATCGTTCAATTGCTCTTCCACATCGGCATAAATCTCTTCGACAGGATGCCCAATATGAGGTTCTGCTTGATCCGGCTTTTGCAGGTCAAGTAGCTCTTTTGCAACATAGAGATGCCCTTTCATCAAACCGAGCTTCGTCATGTAATCAACATCTCTGGCTTCACCTTCGAGTTTAATATCCTCGATCGTCACCATGTCTTTGATTTGATCAAACTGAGCTTGATTGATCACATTTTTAGCAACTAACTCTTCCGTTTTTCCATAGGGACGACTTGCTTGGATTTTATTAGAAAGCGCAGGAACACCGAGCTTTGCTTCTAGCTTATCTAGCTCGGACAAGATCGCACTGTTAATGTTAATCTTTCTACCGCCATGTGCAGGCTGGCTCGCGGTTGTCGTTGTTGTAGGAGCAGAGCTTGTATTGTTCGCAGTCTGAGAACTACAGGCGATGAGCACACTCAATCCTAGAGCGCATAGGAAATAAGCAAGGAATTTAAGTTGTTTCAGCATGATGGTGTTGATGAAGACAGAAAGAGATCGTTTTATAGGAAAAAACCTATCTCAGGGATTGAATTTAGTCATTGTGTAGCTTAAGTAGAATCTTTGTCAATAATGTGATTATTAAGTTCAGCTAAGCTTTTGAATTCGCAATCACCTCAAACGCGCCCATGCAGCCAGATTCCGCGATGTAGTCTTGATGCGGATGGAACATAAATTTGCCCGTGTGATGAAAACTAAACTCTAAAATATGCCGTTCTGCGGTTCCCATCGTAATCACATCGGTTTCTTCACTCGGTTCTAAGGTGCGTCCTGTGCGATAGACCCGGAACATATTGGCATGGAGATGAAACGTTGCAACTGGATCGAATTCGATGAGATTCAAGACATAGAGCCGAATCAGTTGATCTTGCTGGATGGGAATTGGATGCTTCATGTAGTAATCCGGCAAGCCATTGAAAGCAAAAAGCTCGTTTTTACGATCGTCATTGACGTCATAGCCTGCCATGATCAACACGATTTCATCGGCAGGCGGTCGCGGAGTCGGGGGATCAACAATGAACATACCGTATAGACCTTTGCCTACATGTCGCGAGATTGGCTCGATATGACAGTGATAAAGATGCACGCCAAATGGCTCTGCGTCAAATTCGTAGATCTGAACAGCATTGTGTTTGACAGGTTTTACGCCATCCATTTCAGCCGAGTGGACTCCGTGAAAGTGAAGTGAATGCGAGTGCCCGGCTTTGTTGTAGAAAATCACGCGAATGCGATCGCCTTGGGTTGCCCGAAAGGTTGGTCCTGGAACTCGTCCGTTCAGATTCCAAGTGACAAAAGACGTGGATTGATTGAGTTGCAGCGCCGAGGTGCGGGCTTCGACTCGAAATTCTCTAACCGTTCGCCCATTTTCCTGAGTGACTGTGCCGTAATCAAAATCGCGCAGAACAGCCGCCGGATTCGCTGCATCTTTGGTTTGAGGAATGTCAAACGGTGGAACAATCACGTTTTGACGGTTTTTTGACTGAGCGAGCAGGTTGATTCCAAAAGCTGAGCCAGCGAGTCCTACACCGGATAACAGCCCTAATTGGATCAATTGTCGTCGGCTTAAATGTTGAAAAAGATTAGAAGCTGGCATCGCAGATTTTGAGAATAAACGAGAAGTCGATCGCTCAAACTTCGTCGCTCAAAATTATCAATTATTCTGGATCTGGAATCAAGTGTATTAATAATTATTGTCAGTAATGTTTGCGAAAAGCTCAGCCTTTCGGATTTCTAACGTGCTTGCAGTCAACTTTTGATGCCGATCAAATTTGATCCCGAATCAAGTCAAGCGGACTGATTCGGGAGACTGAACGGGATCACTGGAGTAGACTTTAACCAAAGCAAATCTATTTCTATCGATCGCGTTTTACCTGAGCAACTTTCTGAGAAATTTCAGGATTGTACAGCCGCAAATAGTTCCAATAGTTACCGAGCACTGCTTTCACATATCCATAGGTTTCAGGATAAGGAATCGCTTCAACAAACTCATCTGGATCTTGCGATTTTGCTTTGCCAAGCCAGCCTGCAACTGCACCAGGCCCAGCATTATAGCTTGCTACGGCTAGCATCGAATTGTTGTTATACTCCAAATGCGTATGATCCAAATACCAGGTTCCAAACTGAATACTCGTTTCAGGATCACTGAGTTTGTACTCTTTCACCTTGATATTATTTGCAATGAAAGCTCCCGTCTCAGGCATCACCTGCATCAATCCCACAGCACCCACACTCGATTTGATATCTGGCTCAAATCGAGACTCTTGCCGAATCAAAGCTGTCACGAGCATCGGATTCATTTGCCGTTGCTGTGACCAGTTTTCAATGTAATTCACAAACGGAAAAGGATACAGTGCTTGCCAATACGCAGGCTGTTTTCTCAATTGTTCATACTGAGCTTTTTCTTCTGCTTTTTCGCGATCGCGCAGACTCCCAATCATATACAGTCCGTCTAGATTTTCGCCCACACCCAATCGCATCACACCATCGGTAAACTGTTCGGCGATCGAAGGTTGAACTCGATTCCGAAATTCAATCTGCCAATGCGACCAAGCATCGCGTTCTTGACCTAACTGATAAAGTTCTTTTAGCGCTGGAGATCCGGCTGGTAATTCGGCTCGGAGACTAGGTTTTTCTACTTTTGGATTCAGCGATCGTACCGTATTGAAGTCGCCGACATTCCAGCCCAAAATTGCAGCCGATCGCCAAGCATAATAAGACTCATAATGCTCACTGAGCACTTTCTGAAACAGTTGGGCTGCTTGATCATTGTCGCCCAATTTTTGTGCCCATTTACCCGCCCAGAATCCAGCTTCAGCGGCAACTTCACTGGTCGGATTGTTCGTCAGAACTGGCTCTGCCCACTGTTTTGCCAGTTTGATATTGCCTGCTTTGGCAGCTTGCTGAGCATAAGTCCAGCGCATTTCTGCGGCAGCATCGGATTGAGCATATTGAGTCAAAACCAACTGACGAACTTGAGCAGCTGTCTTTTCGCTTTTCATTTTGTCGAGGAGTTTTGACTTCTCAACTAAGGCAGTCGGCGCACGATCGGGAAAATTCTGAGCAATTTGATCCAAATATGCGATCGCGGTTTGCGGCGTTTCTGCTAACTGAGCCAACCGAGTCAAGGCTAATCCGGCTTCATCCGACTGCGGAAATTGTTGAATCATTTGGCGGTAGCGTTGCTCTCCCCCCGGCTTGCCGCTGAGATGTAATCCTCTCGCAGATCGATAAGCCGTTAAGGGAGTTTGAGGCGCGCGCGAATACGCGATCGCACCTTTGTCATACACTTGATTTTCCCAGTATCCAAATGCGATCGCGTCCCAATCTTCAGGCTTTAACTGGCTACCAAACTCTGCAACCAATTTATCCATTAATGCCGTATACCCGTCGCTGGTGATGCCATATTTCGCAACCAGCATCAGCAATGGAAGCTGTTTCGGATTTTTCTTCAAAAGCGTTTTAGCAATCTCAACGGTTCTCGGATGAGAGGGAAATTGAGCGATCGCTTGATTCCAATATTGAGGATCTTTTTTGCCTAACTCAAAGAGAGCTTCTACCGTGGCAGGCTCTTTCGGGTATTTTTTCACGACTGCTTGCCATGCCTGAGCCGCTTCTTGGCGTTTGCCTGCGACTTCATATGCCTGAGCACGTTTCACCCCAATCTGCGCTGCCAAAACTGGATAATTTTGCTCTAAATCTTTTAACTGCTCTAGCGCTTTATCGCCTTGCTTTTGTGAAATAAAATCTGTTACTAACAAATAGCGGGCGCGATTGCGCTCTAGCATCGTGCTCGACCGATCGGCAGCAAACTTTAGAGCGTCTGTCCGTTCTCCTGCAGGCTTTGTCACCAAAGGACTGATGACTTGGCTCGGTGTGCCGATTCCGCTCCCCTCAGATTGTCCCTGAAACGACTGGAGCGATCCCATCAAGCCATTCGGTGCTTGAGACGCTTCTTTGAGTTTCTCAACGGGTAATAACGCTCCTGCAATCAACCCGATCGCACCCGCGCCACCCGCTAACATCAACCAAAAACGCCGCTCTTTCAACAGTTGCTTCAGCATTCAAACTCTTCCTGGAAAAGGGGGCAGATCTACGCAGAACTCTAAGCAGTTATAGCAAAGATTCACCGAAGATGAGGAATAAATCAGCACATTCAATGAAAGTATTACGTATGACATTTCGCGACGGTTTCGAGCGTTTTGATCGATACTGAATATCAGACATTAAGAACCCACAGTTTAGGGATAGATATGAACGTAACAGTCACGGGAACGTCGCTCCTCGATTGGTCAGGAGATGGTCTAGCGATCGCGTTATTTGAAGGCGCAGAATTATCTGGCGATGTCGCTGCGCTCGATCAAAAACTGTCCGGTGCGATCGCAGAATTAATCGCAGAGGTAGAATTTAAGGGAAAATCAGGCAATACTGCCTCAACTCGTATCGCAGGCAGTTCTATCCGTAAGATCCTATTAGTTGGACTCGGCAACCCTGACGATCTGAAATTAGAAAAGCTCCGCCAAGCGGCTGCATCGGTTGCAAAATTGGCAAAGCGCGAACGGTGTAAAACGCTTGCACTCAGTTTCCCGACCGTTGAGGATGCAGCAGCGACGACGCAAGCGATCGTAGAAGGACTCGAACTGGCGTTATACAAAGATGTGCGCTTCAAGTCAGAGCCGGATCAAAATGGCAAAATCGAATCCGTCGAACTGCTAGGTTTGGTAGGTCAAGAAGCGGCGATTCAAAAAGCTCGCCAAATCTGTTCGGGTGTATTCCTAGCCCGTGAACTCGTTGCGGCTCCTGCAAATTACGTTACGCCGATCACGATGGCAGAAACGGCGTTAGCGATCGCCAATGAGCATGGTTTAGAAATTCAAATTCTCGAAAAAGAGGATTGTGAAAAACTTGGCATGGGCGCATTTCTTGGCGTTGCTCAAGCTTCTGATTTGCCACCCAAATTTATCCATCTGACCTACAAGCCGCAAGGCACGCCGAGACGAAAACTGGCGATTATCGGTAAAGGACTGACCTTCGATTCGGGCGGTTTGAATATTAAAGGGGCGGGTAGCGGCATCGAAATGATGAAAACCGACATGGGAGGAGCGGGCGCAACCTTAGGAGCTGCAAAAGCGATCGCTCAACTCAAACCCGATGTCGAAGTGCATTTTATTACTGCCGTCACTGAAAATATGATCAGCGGGCGAGCCATTCACCCAGGCGACATTCTCACCGCCTCAAATGGCAAAACGATCGAGATCAATAACACCGACGCAGAAGGACGATTAACCCTTGCAGACGCATTGGTATATACCGAGAAACTGGAAGTAGACGCGATCGTCGATCTCGCAACGTTGACCGGAGCTTGTGTGATTGCTTTGGGTGATAACATTGCGGGCTTGTGGAGTCCGAACGATGAACTCGCAGATCAGCTGCTCAAAGCCAGTGGAGAGTCCGGTGAAAAACTGTGGCGGATGCCGATGGAAGAGAAGTACTTTGAGAGTATGAAGTCGGGCATTGCAGATATGAAAAACACGGGTGCGCGTGCTGGTGGTGCTATCTCCGCCGCAATCTTTCTGAAGCAATTTGTCAAAGATACGCCTTGGGCGCATTTAGATGTAGCAGGTCCCGTTTGGGCAGATAAAGAGAATGGCTACAACGGAGCAGGCGCGACTGGATATGGAGTGAGATTGCTCGTTGATTGGGTGATGAGTTAAGCGATCGTAATTTGTGAGATGAACTGAGTCATCTCACAAATTACCAAGATTCGTACTGAGTTAAAACCATTACTTGATGTAAGAGCATGACTTAAGTTCTCTCCCCAGACAAGAATTCTTGAGAAAAGTTCAACTCTTTTCTCAAGAAGGGAATTCTGGGTAAAACTCCTTCTCTCTTACTTATGGCAGATGACAACCGCAGGCTCTTGGAGCTACACCGTTTTCCCATCGGTCTGAAACAAAATCCGCTTCAACTTCTGAACCATCTTTGGGAAGGAGTAAGTTATGGGCTTGCTCTGCTAGAAGTCTTAAAGCAAGAACAAACATTTCGCTATATCGCAGCAAATTCAAAATTTGCTGCGATGAGTTCTACTGATATTGAACGTTTAATCGGTCAAACTCTCAACGAAGCTCTACCAACAGAAACCGCCCCAATCTATCATGACTGTTGTTGGCAGTGTATTCACTCAAATCAACCGATTACTTTTGAACAAAGCTTTGATCGCAATGGACAGAAAAGTTGGTGGCAGATCACGATCAATCCTCTGAAAAATCAAGACGAACAGATTGATCAAGTCCTGATTAGCGCAATTGACATCAGCGATCGCATCCAAATAGACATAGAACAACAGCAAGCTTATGCCACTCTGGCAGAAAGTGAAGCAAAATTCCGTCATTTAGTTGAAAATGCGAATGATTTAATCACAACCTGGACTTTAGACGGTACGATTACTTACCTCTCTCCCGGTTTTTATACCCTTTACGGTCATTCACCCGACAAGTGGGTCGGTCGATCGTTTGCTCCACTTGCTCATCCTGACGATCTGCCTGGATGTCTCATGGCAAGTCAACAAGCGGTTGAAACAGGCAAAAAACATTCAGGTATTGAGTTTCGGCGACAGTACCAACAAGGGAACTGGCTGTGGTCATCGATCAATATGGTGCCGATTCAAGATGCAGACGGATCAATCACATCCGTGCAAGGCATTATCCGAGATATTCATGCCTCCAAACAGCAGCAAGCGGCACTTCGCTTCATTGTCGAAGAAACCGTGTCGAAAACTGGAGACGAGTTCTTTCGCAGTTGTGTGCGATCGCTGAGTGAAATTTTTCAAACGCAGTACGCTTTTATTACTCAGTGTACTGATCAAACTTATTCTCAGTGTGACATGCTGGTGCTCTGGACAGGGCAACACTTTGCCGAGCCTTATACTTTTAATCTGGCGAAAACACCTTGCGAATATGTGTTGCAGAACAAAGTGGGTCTCTTTCTAGAATCGCTGCAAACTCAATTTCCAGATGACCCCAATCTCGCGACTTTACAGGCTGAAAGCTATCTCGGTGCAGCGATTACCGATTCTCAAGGTCAAGCGATCGGAACGATCGGGGTCATCGATACGCGACATTTCGCCGAGAATGTGGAAACCGCTCAATCTATTTTGCAACTTTTTGCGGCAAGAGTTGGCGTAGAAATGGAGCGGAATACTGCCGAAGCTGCACTCAGAGAGTATGCGGAACGTCAAGCCTTGATCAATCGGTTAACGAATCAGATCCGGAATTCACTCGATGTGAACAGTATTCTCGAAACTACGATTCAGGAGCTTTACACATTACTCCAAGTCGATTGGTGCGCTTTTACTTGGTACGATCCAAGCGTAACGCCTGCGGTTTGGAAGGTTGTCGCTGATCAATCTCATCATCAATCGAGTTTGGTGGGTTCCTGTTCACCTGATCTCATTGGCTCAACGGATGAAATTATCCCCCACCTAGATACAATTCGCATTGATCAAGCCGAGAGCTATCAAGAACCGAGCCATCGAGCCTCTCTGATGGCATCGGGAGTTCAGTCACGGCTCTGTGTTCCCATTCAAACTCAACGGGAACAGATCGGCATGATTCTCTGTGACCATCAGCAACAGCAGCATACCTGGACAGATCGAGAAGTTGAGCTAGTTCAGGCAGTTGCCGATCAACTCGCGATCGCAATTAATCAAGCCGATCTCTATGAGCAAAGTCGGAGCAAGAGCAAGACACTCCAAGCAACCTTGAAAGAGCTACGGCAAACTCAAGCCCAGATGATTCAGAGTGAAAAAATGTCGAGTTTGGGGCAGTTGGTCGCAGGAATTGCTCATGAGATCAATAATCCGGTCAACTTCATTCATGGCAATGTGAATTATGTGGATGAATACGCTCGCGGTTTATTAGAGCTTGTGACGCTCTATCAGCAAAGCTACCCCGAATCGACGGATGCAATCTCAGAGAAAATCGAAGACCTAGATCTCGATTTTGTTCGCCACGATTTACCTAAGCTTTTAGACTCGATGCAGGTTGGCACTGAGCGAATTCGAGAAATTGTGAAATCACTGCGTTTGTTTTCTCGGTTGGACGAGTCCGAATTTAAGCCTGTCAATCTTCATGATGGGATTGAGAGTACGTTGATGATTCTACAAAATCGTCTCAAATCAAGGCAAAGTGACTCTGAAATCGAAGTCATCAAAAATTATGGGGCACTTCCCCTCATTGAATGCTTTGCTGGACAACTCAACCAAGTGTTTATGAATATTCTCACCAATGCGATCGATGCTGTGGAAGAGAAGCGATCGCGAATTCCATCTCATCCTGCGACCATTCAGATTACTACGGCAGTCACCGAGGATCAGCAAGCGATTATCCGCTTTACAGATAATGGGATTGGAATTCCAGAATCGATTCAAGCACAAATTTTTGACCCATTTTTTACAACCAAGCCGATCGGTCAAGGAACAGGGATGGGCATGTCGATTAGTTATCAAATTGTGACTGAAAAGCATGGTGGGCAGATCACCTGTCACTCCGTTCCTGATCAAGGAACGGAATTTGTGATTCAGATTCCGATTCATCAAATCTACCTTCAGAACTAAGCTGAATGTGCATAGGCAGGGGCAGCATCTTGTCCAAAAATGCTGACATTTTTGCCCATCCATTTTCATCAGCGTGTACTGCAAATTTCAAGTTCTATCAATTGATTTTGCTATGAAATGTCTTGTTGTGATTGCTCATCCACTTCCAGATAGCTTGTGTTACACAATGGCACGTTCTGCGATCGCGGCACTCACTGCCGCAGGTCACGAAGTCGAAATCGAGGATCTCTATCAAAACAGCTTCTCTCCAGTGATCACGAGCAGTGAACGTCAAAGCTATTTTCAGCCTCCGTTCGATGCAACGACTGTTCAGCCACAGGTTGAACGGTTGCTTGCTGCTGAAGCAGTTGTGCTTGTCTTTCCAACCTGGTGGTTTAGTCTACCTGCCATTCTCAAAGGTTGGTTTGATCGAGTGTGGTCACCGGGTCTTGCTTTCGACCATGCGCCTCAGCCGGGTGGTTTACTCCAGCCAAAACTTCACAACCTTCAGAGAGCGCTTGCGATTACATCGCTCAATTCGCCTTGGTGGGTTGATTACCTCCTGTTGTGGCAACCTGTGAAACGGGTGCTCAAGATGGCAATTTTGGGCATGTGTGCTCCTAGGTGTCGGTTTGGAATGTTGACCTGCTACGAAGCCGAGTCGCTGACTCAAGAAAAAGTTGAGCGATTTTGTTTGCAGATTCAGAAAACGATTCACAAATGGTCTGCCTCATGAGCTTTGCCCTGACTGCCATAGTTCAGAGAATAGGCTTCGGATTTTTGCTCTGCCTCGAATGCTCGCATCCGTTCATTCATGTTTTGAATAAAATTGCGGAGAAAGGTCTTGAGTCTGGGTGTAGTGTGTTGAGATTCCACACCTTTTGCTAGAAATCGACCCACTTGATTGCGATGAAAAATGCGCCATTCCTTCATCACTTCCCATAAGGTAAGTTTTAGGGATTCGAGCTGCGCTTTTTGTGCAGGCGGCATTTGAGCACAAATTGTGTCAAATGGAGCATGTGTCTGACAAGACTCTAAGATTGCAGCCAGTTCCGGTAGGAGAAAAGAGCGGGATGCTCTTACTTTCTCCAGGTACGGGCTTGACTCAGACGTAAAGCCGAAAAACTCATCCAGAAAAGGAACCAAAAATCCTGTGACACCAGGCGTGCTTTTACGTTCTGAAAGCTTAATTGCAGGAGTAAATTGAGCGATCGCGAGTGCTTCTTTAGGGATGTCTTGGTTTGCTTCTAAGTGCTGCGTCAATGCTTCGATCGACCATCGAATCATCACTGCTAAACAATCTGCCACTCTTTCAGGAGATTGATGTGTGACGAAAGCGTTCAGGGCTGTTTCAGCCCAGGCACAAATTCGCCGACCCACAATTTCAGAGTACAGAAATATCTTGAGAAATTCGCAATACATCTGTCGATGCTGAACATTCTCGTGATTGCAAAACTGCATCGCAGATTGTGCTAACCGAGTTCGCTGATGCAGAATTAAGCGATCGATATTGTGAAGTTCCTCCAACGGATCGGTATAAATCGGCAGATCGGATAGGTTACAGGAAAAGTTGCAGTAAACCAGCGCGGTGAGCGAGGTAGATGCTTCAATTCCCAAGCGATTTGCGACGACTGTCCAGAGCGTCGATAGCTTTTCTGGAAATTGAATTGACTGCTCACTGACGATCGGGGTGGCTGCTAGCTTTTCAGGATCTTTTTCGATATAAGGGCGACGAAATCCTAATGCTAAATAGGTCAGCAGGGCAAGATAAGCCGCTAATTGGTTGGGATTATCCGTGATGTCAGGATGAAAGTCTTGCAAGAACGAATTGATCGCGGCTCTTGGATCTGCCTCTGCGGCTAAAATTTGCGGCAGTTGATCTCTGACAAATTGGCGATCGCAGGCTGAAATCAGGCGATGCTCTGCAATAAAAGGCCAATGCTCTCCCCACTTTGTATTGAATTGAGAGAGGCTCGCTAGAGTTTCTGATACGCCTTGATTGGTTGCTACAGTGACTTGCATGGTTCGACGGCACCTAAATAATGTTCAGTTTGACAATAACCTCGTGCAAAAGACCTAGCTCTTTGCGGATAAACGAGAGGGTTGAACCGAACCGTGTGAAGCTGCTGCTGGAATTCGCAAAGCCTTGAGCGATGCATAATAGCGATCGGCTTCACGGCGTTTGTTGGAAGCTTTAGCATTTTGATGATTAACCCAAGCTCTTTGAATCAAGCAAAAGCTTGCATGTGAATAAATCCATGCCCCAAAATGCAGCCAGGATAAGAACCAAGGCACACGTTTACCGATTGGAGTTACGATCGCAAGCCCGCCACAGGGTAAATTTCTGGTGTGGCGAATGTAGCTCTGCGTTTGGTAAGTCTGCATCCAAACTTGAACCATTCTCGGAACCATCTCGATCGCGCTGCCGCGTCCCGGACAGGATCGATTGCTGGCAACACCAAAAATAAACGTTTGTCCAAGCCAGTTTTTAGCTTGCCAGCGCTGCCAATTGTATTGAAGCGCATCTTTGCCAAAGATATCAGTTCGACGGTGATAGTTTACGTAATTGAGGCTGTATAGACAGGTACTATCATTGCTAGGTCTTGTCGATCGCGTGAATAACGGATATAACCTCAATGCTTCATAAAAAGCGAGTGCAAATTCATCCAAACTTGTCGGAGTTGGGGCATGTTGTGCGAGAGCAATCACCGTATGTGCAAAGCCCTCGCTCAGTTCATCCACACTCGAAACAATGAGTGCAAAGATCACCTCATGAATGTTAGTAAAAGTTTCCTGCAACTCTAATTGAGGGTTGAGTCCTAGCTTGACAGCATCAGCCACTAATGCGATCGCATTTCGCCTAGATTTTATATCAACTGTTTCCCTGTTCTTGACGACCATCAAGATGTTATGAGCCGCTTTGACTACAAGATCGGGGTTAGGGCAGGCTCTAGCAAAAAACGCAAACCAAACTTCATCCAAGACCGCACCAAAAGCAGAATCTCGAATCGAGCAAACAGGATAAGCTGGTGGATTCGATGCCCAGTAAGCTTTGAGGCGATTTTCAAACCCCTGTTTACAGTTGCTCTCAAGGACTTTAGAAACCTGTTTTGCTAGCGAAGAAATCGCTTCAAACTGAGGATCTTCTGAATCAATGTTTTCTAGAAAACGATGACCAACGGGAGACATGGAATAGAAAAGGCGATTTTGCCGAGGATCTTTCGATCGATTCATCGCAGATTTAGACAGATACACATTCACAATGTCCTTGACAGGACATTGTGTTAAATCCTTTACTTCCATAAGTGCTGTCGTGTCGTTAGGGATAAGACCGTTGAAGCAATCCAATCGATCGAACTGCTTCCATTGCTTCTGACGTTAGAGATCGCTTCACGTTGCAACGAAACTATAGCCTGAGTGCTTTAGCCTCTAGAGCAGCAGTAGAAAATGACGGTAGAAAATTGCTATTTAAGCCCCCTATACTCACTTGAACGAAGTGAGCTATCGAATAGGCTTGATTTAGGTAGATACACTATGTAGTTATAGAAACTTTCTAGCATTAGTCTTCAGACTTTGTAAAGCCTGAAGACTATTGGGACACTTAGTATGTGATACCGCAAAGTAGAATAATAACAATCACATCAGGCTTGCCCTTGAAAAGGCAAAAAATGTTTCTCTAAAAGGTTAAATTAAAGACGCAAGCTATTAAACAATGGTACAAATCGAGGAGAATACTGATTCGTTTTTGTAAGAAAAGAAACAATTATTTCGGCAGAAAATCAGCAATTATAGTGACTGTTGTTGACTATACATCCACTGGGGTAAATTACCTTGTAAAAACTGCTCTTCTTCGGGGGTTGATTGTCGATTTAATGCGCGATTGCGATGAGGAAATCTGCCGAAGTGCTGAATGACTTTATGGTGTTGTTGTGCTTCAGGATAAACTTGAGCGAGTTGCTGCTTGACCTTCTCACTCAACCAGTTCTGAGTCAGTACTTCTTGGGCAAACTGCTGACTTAGATGAAGAGAGCGTTCCTGAGTTTCTTTGTTTTCTGAATGACTCAGGCAAATGAGAATCATGAATTGATGACTGAGACAAATCGGAGAAGCTAAGCCCATGTCACCAGGATGGGTAGATTCTAGAAAACGATTCGCCCAAAAAAGTGCTTGCTCATCAAAAGCAAATGCTCTTGCAGTCCGCCGAAAGCAACCTCTAGTAATTTGATCGTAGAGGATTACTCTGGCGAGTTGTCCCTCAAGTGTATCCGTCCAGGTTTCTGTCTCTGGCGATACTGAATCCCACAGGGATTGCTGTATATCGTCTTCTTTGCCCCCAAACCAGCGATCGAAGGAGTCGTTTAGATTCGGTAACTGAGCAAGAACGGCATTCGAGGGACAGTATTCAAACCAGTAGTTCAGAACTTGATGCATTGATGTAGGCTGGTTCATGTTCTACCTGTTTGAACTATTGGGGTTAACTTGTACCTTGAATGCTTCCTCTTCAGGAGCGTATTGATTGAGTTGTGCTCCTTGGTTGGGTCTGGATTTCGACTTCACTCAACTCACACATCCCTCGGATTTTGAGCGTTGAGCAAAGTCGAAATGCAATGACTCAATCGTTTCCCTCGTGAAAAACCAATGTTACTCTACTTGACTAATCCAGCTTTCAGTTGATTCTTTGCTTCTGTCAGAGCTTCGGATAACTTACTTGCATCTCGTCCACCTGCTTGTGCAAGATTTGGACGACCGCCGCCACCGCCACCGCAGATTTTCGCGATCGCGCCGACTAATTTTCCAGCTTGCATTCCCTGCTTGACAACAGCCGGACTAAAGGCAGCCACAAAGCTGACTTTTCCGGCTTCTGGGACAGATCCTAAAACGACTGCTCCTTCACCCATCTTCTGCAACAATTGCTCGGCTGCTTTTTGTAAAGAAGCGGGATCAACAGCTTCTAACTGAGAAACGAGCACTTTAAAGTCACCAACCGTTTCAACTTCAGCCAGAAGTTGATCAGCTTTCGCGATCGCTAATTGTCCCTTAACGGCTTCGAGTTGCTTCTGAGTGTTTTTAAGCTCGGTTTGTAGAGCAGTAATGCGATCGGGAATCTCTTCAGGCTTCGACTTAAAGCGATCGCTCAAATCTTTGACCACACTGTCTCGAACATTCAAATATTCCAGTACCGATGCCCCGGAAATTGCTTCAATTCGACGAATCCCCGCTGCAACGCCTGTTTCAGACACGACTTTGAAGAGTCCAATTTCAGCGGTGTTCGCAACGTGAGTTCCGCCACAAAGTTCCATTGAAACGCCAGGAAAATCGATGACACGAACTTCATCGCCATACTTTTCACCAAACATTGCGATCGCACCTTTTGCTTTAGCATCGGCAATCGGCATGACTGCAATCTCAGCTTGATGACCTTCTGCAATCCAGGTATTGATCTGTTCTTCAATTTGCTGAATTTGCTCTGAGGTGAGTGGCTTGGAATAGTTGAAATCGAATCTTAAGCGATCGAAGTCTACTAGCGATCCAGCTTGAGAAATGCCTTCATCGACAATCTTCCGCAGTGCCGCTTGAAGCAGGTGCGTTGCAGAGTGATTTGCAGCCGCTCGACGACGACACGAGAGATCAATTTGCGCCGTGACTTTATCGCCAGATCGAACTGTGCCACGCTCGACTCGTCCAAAGTGAACAAAGAAAGCCGATTCTTTCTTCACATCTTCGACTCGAATCACCAGATCCTCGCCAGAGAGATAACCGCGATCGCCAATCTGTCCGCCCGATTCTGCATAGAACGGAGTCTGATTTAAGATCACCTGAACGTCTGTACCCGCTTCGACTCGATCAACAGGTTCACCATTGACTAACAAGAGTTGAATTTCAGCTTGAGTAGAAGGTTGCTTGTAGCCTAGAAACTCAGTGCCTTGTAAGTTTTCAGCTAAGGTATCTAAGGTTCCTTGAACGGTTAAATCAATGGTTTTGTGAGCATCGCGACCGCGTTGACGTTGGGCTTGCATTTCAGCTTCAAAGCCTTTCATATCGACCGTTAAGCCCTTCTCGATCGCGACTTCTTCTGTGAGTTCCACCGGGAAGCCGTAAGTATCGTATAGCTCAAACGCATCTTTGCCAGAGATTTGCTTGGTTTCTCGGTTCAGAATTTCTTCGAGTAGTTTTTCGCCGCGATCGAGCGTTTTACGGAACCGTTCTTCTTCGATCTTGAGTTCCGATTTCACAACCGTTTCTTTCATCCGGACATTCGGATAAGCCGATTCAGAAAGCGCGATCGCAGTTTCGGCAACATCAGTTGTAAAATCTCGATCAATGCCGATCAATCGCCCTTGTCGAACGACCCGCCGGATTAATCGCCGCAGCACATAGCCCCGCCCTTCATTCGATGCCGTGATGCCGTCTGCAATCATATGCACGACTGCTCGAATGTGATCCCCAATGACTTTGAGCGAGACTTTTGTTGATTCATCTGAGGTTGAGTAGTCAATGCCAGCGATCTTTGCGGCAGTTTGAACGATCGGGAAAATCAAATCCGTTTCGTAGTTGTTCGGCACTTTCTGCAAAATCTGTGCCATCCGCTCTAAGCCCATTCCAGTATCAATGTTCTTATTCTGGAGTGGCGTTAAGTTTCCATCAATGTCCTGGTTGTATTGCATAAAAACCAGGTTGTAATACTCAATAAATCGCGTGTCATCTTCGAGATCGATGTGGTCGTCTCCCAATTCTGGATGAAAGTCGTAATACAACTCTGAGCAAGGACCACAGGGTCCTGTAGGGCCTGAATTCCAGAAATTATCTTTCGCACCCATGCGCTGAATTCGGTGAGCGGGAATTCCGACTTCATCTCGCCAGATTGCAAAGGCTTCGTCGTCTTCCTCAAAAACGCTGACGACAATCCGCTCCGGAGGCAAGCCGAACGTTTTCGTCGATAACTCCCATGCCCAAGCGATCGCTTGCGACTTGAAGTAGTCTCCAAAGCTAAAGTTTCCCAACATCTCAAAGAAGGTGTGATGTCGAGCCGTCCGTCCGACATTCTCAATATCATTTGTCCGAATACACTTTTGAGAGGTCGTTGCCCGCGGAAATTCCGATTTTTGCTGACCCAGAAAAATCGGTTTGAAGGGAAGCATTCCCGCGATCGTTAACAGAACGGTTGGATCTTCAGGCACAAGCGACGCACTAGGCAACGGTTGATGTCCGCGCTGTGCAAAGAAATCAAGAAATGTTTGCCGGATTTGAGCGCCGCTGAGAGGAGTAGCCATTGAAGTCCAAAAAATTGATAAGTGCGATATTTATCTTATCTTGCCGCAGGTTGATTGACTTGATTGGCAATTTAGGGAAACTGGCAGCCAGGTTAACGATCGCCTTCTTCCCGTTTCTCCGAATGCTGCAATGTCAATAAATCTAGACATGCCAGTGCGATCGCGCAATTCGTTCATAGAATCGTCAGTTCTGGGCTTTGTGGCTCGCAATCAGAACGATTCAAAAGACCCAACGTTCTGCCAGTCTTCAGGAATCCCTTGTGATAGTAAAGCGTCAACGCGATCGCAGTAAAGCTGAGCCATACGATCGTCAGGATGAATGCTAAGCACCTGCTCGAAACAAGTTTTAGCTTCTGTCAAGGCGCGATCTTGGTAGTAAGCAATCCCCTGCTGAAACTGAGGTAGAGTATGGAGTTTTAGCGATCGCACGGCTTCGACTTCAGCATTCAAGATCTCATACACAGAAATCGGCTCAGTCCGTCCTTTCACGATCGTATTGGCTAGAAAACGAACGTCATACGCTTCAGGATTGCTCAATTGTTCGAGCGTTTGCCCAGTAATCAGGAGAGCACTGCCATAAACTTTCGTCAGACCTTCTAATCGAGACGTGAGATTAACATTGTCAGAAAAAGCATCTCCTTGAATGCGGTTACTTTCCCCAACCATGCCGAGCATCATATGCCCCACGTGAATTCCAATGCCAATCCGGATAGGGAGATCGCCTCTTGCTAAACGCTGTTGGTTATATTCCCAAACGCGCTGATGCTTGGCAATTCCAGCAGCGATCGCATCATCGGCTCCATCCGGAAAAACTGCCATCATGCCATCGCCTAAGAACTTGACGATAATGCCATAGTGATTGCGAATTTCAGGGCTGACTCGTTTGAGGTAAGCATTGATAAAGTCAAAGTTTTCGCGGGGAGACATGTTCTCAGAAATCGTCGTAAAAGAACGAATGTCACTAAACATCACTGCCATTGTTTTACTGACAAAGTCGCCCAGCTGAACATCAATCACACTATCTTTTCGCAGAAATTGTAGATACTCCTCTGGAAAAAATCGAGCTAGAGAATCCTTTAATCGCTCCAGTTCAGCCTCTCGAACTTTCACCGTTTTGACCATCTGGGTGAAAACGCGTGCCAGTTGTCCTAGCTCATCTTGTCGATCGACTACTTCATCTAACTGCTTTGCCTCGAACTGATTTTGCTCCACAGCAAAAGCTGCGTCCGTAATTTTATTCACTTGTGCAATATAAAGCGCCTGTTCCTCATTTTCCTGGCGGAGTAGCGCTTCTGCCTCTTCGCGCTTGAGCAAGTTGGTGTAAGCTCTAGAGTGATAGCGGATTCGAGCCAGAAGTTCAACGCGATCGGGCAATTTAACCAGATAATCGTTTGCCCCGTACTCAAAAGCTTGAGCTTTAATCACGGGATCTTCCTTGCTCGATAGGACAATTAAAGGAATCTGATGGGTGGGTGCATCTGACGATCGTAAAAGTCGAACGAGCAACAGCCCTTCTATTTGGGGCATGACGAGATCTTGGAGAATCACAGTCGGACGGCAAGTTTGCACCACTTTTAATGTTTGCAGTGGATTATTGCAGTAGTGAAAGCTGATATCGGGTTCTGAAGCAAGCATCTGCTGCACTGCTTCTGCAATGATGGCTTGGTCGTCAATGAGTAAGACTGTAATCGGCTCGTTCATAGGACATCACGAATGTTTTGCAGTTAAGTGGCGAGCAATTTCTGTTGGAGTCCAAACTTCTGATGCGGCATGTAGCTCGATCGCCGCTTTTGGCATCCCATACACAACGCTACTCGCTTCATCTTGAGCGATCGTGTACCAACCTTGTTGCTGAAGCAGGCTTAATCCCTCGGCTCCATCACGCCCCATTCCAGTCAATAGAATTGCGGTTCCAGGCGGTCGCCAGTACTGTGCCAAACTCTTAAACAGAACATTCACAGAGGGACGGTAAGGATAGTAAAGCGGTTCTTTCACATAAGCTAAAGTACGATTTGACTGCATCGCTAAATGATCATCCGTACAGGCAACAAAGGCTGCGCCGCTCGTCAATCGATCTCCGGTCATAGCTTTTTTTACCGTCAGTGCTGTTTGATCATTCAGCCAATCGATCAACCCTTCGGCAAACTGTGCATCAATATGTTGAACAATCAGAATGGCTGCATCAAAGCTAGCGGGTAGGGGAGCCAGAATCGTTGCTAGAGCTTTAGGACCACCTGTCGATGCACCGATCGCTATTAGATCAGGTGCAGTAGAAACAGACGGCATAAAAGACCGAGTCGGAGTTGTGCGAATCATAGTAGAAGGGTGAGCAGATTTGCAGATCAGTTTCTCGATCGTTGAAATTTTACGAAGCAGGGCTTGCGTCATTTCGGGATCGCCGGAACTGCCGAGAATCGGCGTATTCACGACATCTAGCGCGCCATAACTCATTGCCTCAAATACTTTTGCTGCACTCTGTTTCATGTCGGCAGTCACAACCAAAATCGCACAGGGAGCTTTCTGCATGATCTGCTGAGTTGCTTCAACGCCATCCATCACAGGCATGAACAAATCCATTAAAATCAGGTCAGGGGTGTCCTGAATACATTTCGCGATCGCTTCTGCCCCGTTCTTTGCAATCCAAACGACTTGATAGTCCGCGACAGAGAGTAGAACTCGCCGCATCGCCTCAATCGCAATCACCATATCGTTTACAATTGCAATTCTCATCTCTTCTACTCGCCAATTAGGTCAGTAACCGCTCGAATCAACGTATCGTCATGAAAGCTATTTTTAGTCAGATAGTAATCTGCCCCTGCTTCTAATCCTTGCATTCGATCGTCTTCGCGATCGCGATAAGACACAACAATCACCGGAATTGCGTGAAATCGGGAATGTTGTTTAATCGCTTTGATCAACTCAATGCCATTCATTCGCGGCATATCAATATCACTAATCACGAGATCATAAGGGTAAGACCTGACCGCATTCCATCCTTCCATACCATCGACTGCAATATCGACGACATAGCCATGATTTTGAAGTAGCTTCCGTTCGAGTTCTCGCACGGTGATCGAATCATCAACGACTAAGACTCGTTTTGCATTCTGCTGATGTTGCAGAGATCGGGGTTCGCTGACTTTTGCAAGGCGCGTATTTTGTAAGAGTCGATTGGTGGAGCGAATGAGGTCAGACACATCTAGAATCAGCACAAGAGAACCATCGTTCATCAACGCTGCTGCACTCACATCCTGAACTTTTCCGAGTCGCGGATCAAGCGGACGCACAACCAGTTCTTTCTCTCCCAAACAGCGATCGACGATCAAACCATAAGTAGCAGATTGATCACTGAGCATCACCACCCAATAGCGTTCAGAAGTGCCAGTTAGACGAGATAAATCTAGTACCTGGTAGAGCGGAATTAGTCCAATATTATTCTGATCAAAGGTGAAGTATTGACGATTTTCAGCCGTAAAGATCTCAGACTGTTCTACTGTGACAATCTGATCAATGCGCGACAATGGAAATGCATAGACTTCTCCTGCGACATCGACGAGTAAAGTTCGGACAACTGAGAGTGTCAGCGGCAACTGAAAGTAAAACCCTATTCCTTTGCCTGGCTGAGAAGTCACCCGCACTGTTCCGCCGACTTCCTGCGCCATACTTTTAACAATATCGAGTCCAACGCCTCGACCGGATAGTTCAGTCACTTGTTCTGATAGAGAGAACCCAGGTAGAAATAGGAATTCCATCAATTCGCTGTGACTCAGTTTTGCGGCTATCTCTGGAGCTACAAGCTGTCGGGCAATGATTGCTTGCCGCAATTTCTGAGTATCAATTCCTATTCCATCATCCGTAATTGCGATCGCGAGCATTCCACCCCGATGAGCGGCCTCGATCTGGATTGTTCCCTCAGCAGATTTGCCTGCTGCAACGCGCGTTTCAGGGGACTCAATCCCATGATCGATCGCATTGCGTAAGATGTGCGTGATCGGGGCTTCTAATCTGGCGAGAATATCACGATCGACCGAAGTTGTTCGACCGAGAATTTCTAGTTTGACCTGTTTATTGAGACTACGAGCTAGATCACGCACCATCCGCGGAAAGTTTTGCATTCCTTCTTCAAAGGGTCGCATATGAGAAGTAATGACTTCCTGGTAAAGACGCTCGGATAAATTGGTGGTACGACGAATAAAGTCTTCGAGTTCTGATAAGCGATCGCTGAGGAGATTTCGGCATTGCTGCTCTTGCTGGCGAACTGTCTCAAATAACGCTTGAGTCACTTTATTCGACATCACATTTACATGCTGCTCTAAGGTTTCTAGAGTCGTTGAGAGTTCAATTTGTCGCGATCGTACCTGCCTCAAGCTATCCGCAAAACCAGGTAAAGCATTTGCCTCAATCAGCGATTCTCCTGCCAGTCCCATCATCCGAGTCAGATTATCTGCACTCACCCGCACAACTCGCTGAGAAGAGGGAGCACTATCCTGAGTTGATGAGTCAGACGAGTTCAGATCTTTGCCATTTTGGATCGGAGAAAGCTGATTCAGGTTGAGACTCTGCTGCGGCGATGCTATCGGGAGTAAGGCAACATCAGAGACTTGTGTGGGGGATTTTCGTAGGGTTTGAATGCTCGATTGTACAGCCGCGATCGCGGCTTGGTGGTGCTCGATCCAGTTCGGTAAATCCTGATCACTGACTTGGCTAAGATACTGCAAGAGATCAACACCACTCAGCAATGAATCAACTAGTTCAGCAGTCAGGGTTAAGCTACGATTCTGAGCCGCGACAAAACAATCTTCCATCGTATGAGCTAAACCTACTGCCGCATCAATGCCGACAATGCGCGCTGCACCCTTAATCGAGTGAGCCGCACGCATTAATGCTTCTAAAGGTTGGGTTACTGTCGGATTTGCTTCTAAGGTCAGTAACTCTTGATTGAGGGTTTTGGCTTGTTCTTCAACCTCTAAACGAAACAGATCCATCATCTGGGAATCAATCAGAGCAAGAGAAACATTGCTTTGAGTCCGGGAATCTGGAGTAAGAGGTAAGGAATCTGTTGTCGGACTTGCCTGAATTTCTACGATCGCTTGCTGGTGATTTGCAATCCAATTGTGACGCTCTGAGTCCTCTAATAAGCTCATTTCAAGTAGCCAATCTGCTGATTGAATCAAGCGATCGCACTCTATACTGTCCAAACTCTTTTCAGGCTGAATGATTTTCAATCGGCTCTGCATCGCTTCAGAGAGCGTAACGGCTGCTTCTACTTCGACAATCTGCGCTAACCCATGCACCGTTTCTAAAGCATGAAGTGCATCTTGGATCTCATTGGCAGACGGAGACTGATGCTCAAACAGCATAAAATTCTGCTTCAGGCGGGTGACCTGAACCTTCACTTCTTGGCGAAATAGTTCTAGCATCGAGTAGTCGGACATAGGTTTAGAGTAACCGACGATCGAGAGTATCGAGCAGAGAATCAATCTCCAGATAATTGACCTTTCCGTTAGTCCAGTCAATCATCCCTGCGGTATAGGCTTGGCTTGCTTTGGCAATCACAACAGGTGGATCTCGCAGTTCAGATGGATCAAATCGATGCACACAATACACTTCGTCTACTGGAAAGACCCAAAGCGGTCTGTGCTGCCCGACGACCATCATTCGCTTTAAGTTCAAACGGCTATAAGTTGGATCAATCGGCATTTCAACTTGGAGAAACTGACTTAATGAGACACAGGGTAAAATTTCGCCTCGACAATTGACTAATCCTAGAAACAGGTCATTACTGCGATGCGGCAGCGTATGAATGGGAATAGGACGAATAACCTCTTGCAGAAGACACACAGGTAAGGCAAAACGCTCACTCCCAAGACGAAAAATCATCGCAGATAGAGTTTGTCGAACCTGGCTGATTTCAAGCAGATCGGATTGTGATCTGGAAAGCTGCGATTCGAGCGGCTGTGCCAGCGTTTGTGTCCATTCTTGCAGGTAATCGAATGGAATTTCACGATCGAGTAAGCTACGTCCGCCTGCGCTGTACATCGGACAGTTTCGACAATGCTGCAAGTTCTCTAGGCGTTCACAAGAGCGATCGCCTTCAACACCAATCTGATTCCAGCAGTTCTCGATCGCCATTACACTTTAAATTGAGAAATTTCTCGTTGTAGCCCCTGCGCTGCATCATCAAGCTGAGTCAGCGCATTATTCGTCTCTTGAAGGGATTGCATTGTTTGCAAGTGAGCATCACTCAATTGAGCGATCGCGATACTAATTTGCTCGGCACCATGATACTGCTCATCCATACGCTGAGTAATCGTTGCAAACTGGGGCGCAAGTCCTTGGACTTCTTGAATAAAGCTCGCAATCTGGTGGCTAATGTCTCCGACTTCATAGACATACTGCGTCACCTCGCGGCTAAATCGATCCATTTCCATCACTCCCGAAGACACAGACGTTTGCATCCCTTTGACCATCTGCTCAATTTCTAAGGTTGCTAAAGCAGATTGATCCGCCAAACGACGAATCTCTCTTGCCACGACCGCAAATCCTGCTCCGTATTCTCCTGCTTTTTCCGCTTCGATCGCTGCATTCAGCGAGAGTAAATTCGTCTGATCCGCGACTTTTGTAATCGTGGTGACGACATTGTTAATACTGTTTGCTTTTTCATCCATCACTTTGAGTTTGGACGCGATCGACTGCGTGGCACTGACTAAGCCTTGCATCGCTGTTTGAATTTTGTTGAGATTGTCCTGGCTACTTGAGGCAGCTTGAGTAGTCGCTTGAGCAATGTCTTCGACATCATTCATCGCTTTTGCGAGTTCTCCACTGGTCGCTGCAATCTGACGAGACGTTGCTTTGACTTCATGCATTGAGGCAACTTGTTCATTGACTGTCGCTTCAAGCTGTCTGCCTGCTGCTGCGATTTGTGTCGTCGAAGTACTGATTTGAATTCCCGATCGCTGAGATTGTCTAATCAGACTATTGAGGCTTTTGGTCATGCCCTCAAAGGCTCTCAGCAATCGTCCAATTTCAGTCGAGTCGGTGCTGTGGGGAATCGATTGAGTCAGATCACCTTGCGCGATCGCAGTCGCTGCATCGACAACGGGAGGAAGCTGTCGCCGCAAGGGTAACGTTGTTGCTAAGGCAGCCACTAAAGTTGCTAAAAAGGTCAGTCCAGTTCCAATCACAATCAACCTGAGTAGACCATTTTGTGCATCTTGAACTGCTTGATTGTTGCGATCGAGTTGAGTTTGGAGTTCTTGCACAACGCGATCGCGCTGAGCAACTGCATCGACAATTCGAGATTTTCGGACTGCTGCTCTTGCTTGGGGGATCTGTTTTTCATCCACAAGCTGAAACACCGTTTGTAAGGCTCGATCATAGTTCTCACCTGATTGAGTCAAGCTGATGACGTCGGGTCGGGTTTGAGCATCTGCGACCGTGGCTGCATTTCTGGCATTTTCTGCAAACGATCGACGCGCATCCTCATAAGCATTGGTCGCAGTCTGATCACCCGGAAAAATCACATAAGCGCGAGCATGACCAATCATCCGATTCAGCCCATCGACTAAGCCGTTGACGTTGCGGATTTGCCGCTCGATGCGATTGCTTTCCTGCTGAAGTTGAAAAGTGCGTGTGGTTGAGCCATACACGATCGCACTCAATCCCAACAAAGCGAGAAGCGGGATAGAATAACCGAGTAAAATGCGATTTGTGCTGTTGTTCCACATGGATCGAATCATTGTTAACTACCTGATGAAGACGAATATCCTGAATTGATCAGCCGCGCTGCTCGCTTTCTAAACCGCTGTGATTCTATGTTATTGCCTTGCTGCTCTTTCAACAGCGCAAGATAGATTAATGCTTCGTAAGTGTCTGGGTTCAGATAGAGTGCTTTTTGAAACGATTGTTCTGCCTGTTTAAGCCGATTGAGTCCTTGATAAATCTGTCCGAGGAGCAAGTATGCAGGAGCTTGCCCTGGATAGGTTCTGATATAGGATTCGCAGAGTTCTGCAGCGGATAGGAGTTTTCCGCGATCGGCGAGGTCTTGAGCCGTCTCTAATAAAGTAGGTGCAGACTGCGGAGATGGCAGAGCGATCGAATTCGATTGCTGTCTGATGAGATTCGATAAATTTGAGGATTGATGAGGTTGTTTCTGCTTGATCAATTTAGAGTCGGGTGTAAGTAACCGATTGTCTGGAGACTGCTTCTGAAAGGCAAATGCAGCAGGATAATGGATCAATTGATAAGCTCGATGAGCAAGTTGGGGAGTTTCGACCGCTCCTAAAAACAGTAACCCGAGGGGCAAAAGAACTTGGTCAAGTGCATCAATCGATTGCAGGCGAGCAGAGCGGTCGAGATAAATTAATAAATTGCGACAAAAAACAACGTGATACTGTTTTGCAATCAAGAAATGCGGTTGCAAAATGTTGCCATGTATAAAATTGATGGTTTTACGTATTTCTGAGCGCACTGCATAACCGTCATTTGTCTGCTGAAAATAGCGATCGCACTCTGCAAGACTGTTGCCTCGAAATGACTTTTGACTGTAAATTGCTCGTTCTGCCTTCGCTAATGCATGTTGACTCACATCGATCGCATCGATCTGAAATTGATCAGGAGTGAATCCTGCTTTTAACAGTGTTATCGCGATCGAATAAGGTTCTTCTCCAGTCGAGCAGGGCAAACTTAACAGTTTCATCCTCTGCTGAGGATGGCAAATTCTTTGCGTTTCTGCATATTCTTGCAGCGCTGCAAACGCTCCTTGGTCTCGAAAAAACCAGGTTTCCGGAATCACAACGGCTTCGATCAATTGATTAAGTTCTTGAGGCGAAGATTGAACTAAAGCGAGATAAGCTGCATCATCCGCGATCTGGCACGCAGTCCGTCGTTGTGCAATCGCACGGGCAATGATTCGCGAACCTACACTATTCGCATCGAGTCCTAACTTCTGTTTCAGAATGAGTTCAATCGAGTCTTGCACTCTTCACCCTCCTTGGCTTCATTCGGGAGTGCGGCAAGCACATCTGAGACAAGATGCTCCCAGTGAATCAGTTGAACCATCCCCTGTTCGGTGAGTAAGAGTTTGCCCAGTTCAGGGGATTCCGTAATGAACTCTGCTGTTTCTGCGTCTTCGATCGAGATTTTTAAGGTTTCAGTGACTCGGGCTGCAATTAAACCGATCGGTCTTGCAGCAGAAGTACTTTGTACCAAAATAATTCGAGTACGATAACAAATCTGGCTAGGCTGATCGCTGATCAGATGACACAGATCAACGACAGGAATCATTCGCCCACGATAGTTGAAAACTCCGACCACAGAATTACGATCGAGTTGAATCCTTCTCAGTATCACCATGGGTAGGATCTCAACGATCTTACTTGTGTCGATCGCACAGAGATTGTTTCCAATGTGAAACAGGAGCAGGAGCATTGCTTTAGAGACAATTTACAGATTTAGTCAGATTAAAACTTAAAAGAGCATTTTGAGAGTTATTGCTGATACACATTCGCCTCCCTAGAACGATACTGGGAGCGCAGAGCCTTTTTATACGTTTAAAGCGCCCTCTCAATTTTGCTGAGTCAAGATAACTTGTGTAATCCTATCCATAGCTGAGTATTGCCTACATCTTCCTTGAGGTTGGAAATTTGTATCTCAACAGAAATTTCCGTTTTATCCTAAATATGTCCGAAGTAGGAAATTACAAGTTGAACAGTCTAGACTTGTACGAAGTTCTATAGGATAAGCACATCTAGATTAAGTTTCTATTTTTATTCTTCAATCGCAGTGATTCCTATCGCAGAGTCCAAATCAGCAGCTACAGGATTTATGATCTCAAATAGTATTGCAGGCGCAATCATGGGTCTGCTCACCGTGACGAGTGCAGTATCGTTTGGGGCGCTTATCTTCTCAGGAGAGCTAGAACCCTATATGCCGTTTGGAATCGGGCTACTTCTTTTTAGCTCGGTGATCATCAGTGCTGTGATTTCTGCCCTCAGTTCCTATCCTGCGATCGTGGCGACGATCGCAGAAGTGACAGTTCCGATCTTTGGTCTGATTGCTCGCCAGATTGTGACGGCAATGCCAGATGCATCGGTAGAGCAAAAGCTGATGACCGTTGTCGCAACGTTAGCGATTAATAGTTTAGTGACCGGAATCATTTTTCTGGGATTGGGCTGGTTCAAACTCGGCAGTTTTGTCCGATTTATTCCCTATCCAGTTGTGGGTGGCTTTCTCGCAGGTATCGGTGCGCTGCTTTTGGTCGCTGCATTTCAGACTGTATCGGGGTTAGATCTAGAGCCGTTTTCGCTGGCAGCTTTCTTTCAAACCAATGCGGTGCTGCAATGGCTTCCAGGAGCATTGTTTGCTGTAGCGATGTTTGTGTTACCGCAGCGAATTACGCATGTCTTAGTTTATCCCGGCATTATTGCCGGAACAGTAGCACTGTTTTATGCGGCTCTCGCAGTCACAGGAACCTCGATCGCTGACGCAACAGAACGAGGCTGGCTGTTAGGCAATGTTCCTAGTGATGGGCTGTATCGCTTTGTTAGTTTTGCAGCCATTCAGCAGGCAGACTGGAATGTAATTATTCAGCAGGTTCCGACGCTGGCAGCGCTTTGGTTAGTTTCCGCGATCGCGCTGCTGCTGCACTGTAATGGCGTTGAACTGGTTGCATCGCGGGATCTCGACCTCAATCAGGAATTGAAAGCCGCAGGAATTGCGTCGTTGTTGGCAGGATTGGGAGGCGGAGTCGGCGGATTTGCCAGTGCCGGGGAGAATGCTTTGTCTCACCAGTTAGGAGCGCGAGGCAGATTAGTAGGATGGATCGTTGCAGCACTGTGTCTTGCAATGCTGTTAGGCGGAGCATCATTGCTCTCTTTCTTTCCCAAGTTTATTTTGATTGGGATGCCGCTGCTGATTACGATCGAGTTTTTTAACGAATGGCTCTATGAAGCTTGGTTTAAGTTTGCTCGTGCCGATTATGCGATCATTCTGCTGATCGTGATTGTGACGGTGACGGTTGGCTTTCTCCAAGCCATTGGCGTAGGATTAGTGGCGGCGATTGTCCTGTTTGTGATTAGCTACAGTCGGCTGACGGTGATTCGTCGGATTAGCAATGGAGCCTACCATCACAGCAATGTGTTGTGGACTTCTGATGAGCTAGAAACCCTTGAAGCACAAGGAAACCAAGCTTACATCGTCGAATTACAGGGCTTGATCTTTTTTGGGACAGCTAACAAGTTGCTGAATCAAGTGCGCGATCGCATTCATGACGAACAGCTACCGCCTGTGTGCTATGTGATTTTAGATTTTCGGATGGTGAGAGATCTCGATGCTTCAGCCGTTCTGAGCTTTGCTAAACTCAAGCAGGTTGCAACCCAAAAGCAGATTCATCTGGTCTACACTCATCTGTCTACGCAAGCAAAACGGCGATTGGAACAGGGGGAATGTCTTGAGGAAGCTGATCCGTTCTGCCATCTTTTTGCAGATTTAGACCGAGGGCTAGAATGGTACGAAGGCAAAGTGCTGCAACAATATCATCCCTTGTGTGAAGATCAAGGACTGACACCCGAAGCGGCGTTAGCGGCTCATCTCAAAGCTGACTTTTCTGATCCAAAACAAGTCGATCGCTTAATGAGTTGCCTGGAAGTTTGCCACTTAGCAGAAGGAGAATATCTTTTTCATCAAGGCGATCCGTTTGATGGATTGTATTTTGTTGCGTCGGGACAAGTCAGTGTGGTGCTAAATTTCAGCGATGAACAGAACAAACGCATCCGAACCTACACCATCGGAAACACGATCGGGGAAATGGGGCTTTATCGTCGCACAGCACGCATGGCATCTGTGGTTGCTGATAAGCCGAGCACCTTGTATTTCTTATCGGCTGAAACGTTCGAGCGGATTGAAACCTCTGACCCAATGCTGGCATCGAACATTCACCGTTTTATTGTGGCTTTACTCGCTGAGCGACTCCAACATCGGGAGAATGAACTCAGTCACCTGTTGGAATCCGTCTAAATCGTTGGATTTGAGGTTGAATCGATTCAGAAGTACGTTATTCCGTTGATCGCGGCACATATTTTTCAAACTGAAAGAACTTGAGTAGAACATTCAAAGCAGTATCCGGTTCAGTCGGTGTGATCGCTTCGAGCGTCTGAATCGTTGCAGGAGATAGATGCCGAAATATCTTGGTTAGTAATACAGGGTGTATCGCTGCGGGAAAACCTTGAAGCTCTTGTTCTAGGTGAGACAAACGACTCTTGGCAAAATTGACCTGGAAACGGCATCGCTTGAGTAGACGCTGACGAATATTCTCAGCAAGTGTCGGGTCAGTTTCCACAAGCTGATAGATTTCACCACTTTGCACAAGAGAAACAACATCAGGATTTTCTTCTAGAAACAGTAAGCTACCTTCTCGGTTGTAAACTTCAATCCCATCAATTCCCAGAGTTCCTAAGTCTGCTAAAGCAAGAATTCGACTGACGATCGACAAAGGTTCGCCACTATACAGTAAAGGTTGATAGATGGCTTGTTCTTGTAAATTATAAGTACAAATCGTGGCTGTAATTGCTTGTTGAATGACTGCAATATCTGTCTCAGTCAGTTGTGCAGCACGGTCAGAAGTCTGTTGATTGTGCTGATCAATCAGGCGCATGAGTTGCTCGATCGTCATTCTTTCACTGACACCAGGCTGCCGCTGACGAGTCGTATGAGGTGGAGAATTCGGGTCAAACTGCTGCACTAGATCATGCGCGATCGCACAAAAATCGAGCAGCGATAGAGTCCGCTCTCGATCAATTTCAGGAGTAAGCGTCGGAGCAATCAAAGCAAAAATCTGCTGCGAACGTCGCTGCACATCTCGAACATGGTCTTGGTTGTGATAAAAAAGCTGTTTCTCGGCTGTTTCTTGAGCAAACCGATCGAGCACCCTTGTTGTCAAATGATCAATCGTTGCTGCAAACGTTTGGGAGATCTGAGACGAAGGATTTAAGTTTGACAAATTTGGCTGTTCGTCTCCGCTCATAACATCTTTCTCCCCCACCGCAGATCAATTATCTGCTGAATTGCAATTCGTCGCATGTGTCTTTTGCAGGAGGAAGAAACAAGGTTAGCGAATCGGAACAGTAAAATAGAAGGTGCTGCCCTCACCTAGCGTACTCTCTACCCAAATTTGCCCACCGTGCAGCTGCACCAGATCGCGACTGATTGCCAATCCCAAGCCAGTCCCTCCATGTTGTCGCGCATCCGTGGCATTCGCCTGTTGAAATCGCTCAAAAATCAGGTCAAGCTTATCTTGCGGAATTCCTCTGCCCCAATCTCTAACTTGGAAACGTACCCACTGATCGCCGTTGACCAATTCTGCCTTCAAATAGACCTCACTGCCTTCAGAGGAGAATTTAATCGCATTCCCTAATAGATTAATCAGCGTTTGTACAATGCGATCGCCATCGACAAAAATTTCGACGTTCAACGGCTGGCAAACTAGGGTTAATTGTGACTCTTCTGCCAGAAGTTGCAAACTCTCAATCGATCGACGCATTAAACTCGCTGTATCACACCATTGTTTCGTTAAAATTAGCTGATGAGCCTCTAAACGTTCTAGATCGAGCAGATCATCAACCAAGCGCACGAGCCGTTCTGTATCTACTTTCGCAATTTCGAGCATTTCTTGAGCAGTTTCGGGATCATCTAATAAACGACCGCTCGATAAAAGTGCTAGCGCTCCTCGCATCGAAGTCAGGGGCGTTTTTAATTCATGCGACACGATCGACAAAAACTCACGTTTCATTCGCTCGATCACATCGCGTTCAGTCACATCTTCGATCGTGCCGACATACCCAATCACCTCACCCTGATTCGACAAAATTGGAGCCGTTGTTGCTCGCACAAGATGCACAGTATGATCGGGATGAACAAACCGAATCTCCTCCAGAAATTCAGCTTGAGCTTTCGTCGATTCTATCCAGCGTGGTAGCACTTGCCGAAAGTCGTCCGGGTGAATTGATCGCTGCCATCCATCGCCCAAGGCTCCTTCAAATGTATAGCCACAAATTGCTTGAGCACGAGGGTTGACATAGATACAGCCACCTTGAGCATCCGTGCGAAAAATGCCAACCGGAGCAGCTTCACTCAAAACGCGGAACTCAGCTTCTACGCGTTGCCGTTCTCGCAACTCTTGCCGAAACTGAACATTGACTTTGAGAAGTTCTACTGTGCGATCGCGGAAGCGCTGTTCTAAGTCTTCGTTCGCTTTCTGCAACGCAAGTCCGAACCGCTTTTTTTCAGAAATATCAAGCCAACATGCCACAAATCCATCTTCAAGTTTTGCTACGCTGACCTCAAATGCTTGAGCCGCTGAATCACAGGAGCGATTCCTAAACACTAACTCACGTCGCTGTGGTCTTCCAGTTTCAACGACAGAGCAACAGGCTGCAAAGATATTTTCATAATGTTCCTCAGCAATAAAATCAGACAGTGATCTGCCAACGTGTTCGCTAGCATTCATTTGATTTGCAGCGCATGTTGCAGCATTGACATCATCCACTACAAAATCAACAATTTTTCCTTGAGCATCCCGAATACTCTGATAAATTGCACAGCACTCTAGCATGTTGTTGATCGACGTATAAAAACGACGCTGACTGCGCTCTAGTTGCCGATACAATTCGGCTCGCTCAATGACTTGATCTACTGCTCGTCTCAGTCTCTCTGGTGTCGTTTTGTTTTTTGCGAAACAGTCAGATGCCCCACTTTTCAGGACAACGGCTGCAACTTCCTCATCGCCGTGTTCCGTCAACATAATCACAGGAACTAACTGCTGATCCTGGTGCTGCTGTAACTGCCGCAAAAACTCTAATCCTGTCATATCGGGCAGTGAAAAATCCAGCAAAATGACATCAGGCAATGCCTGTTGACAAAGGGATAATCCCATCGCTCCGGATTCTGCTTGCCAAATTTGAGCGGTCTGACAGAAATCTTGTTGTATATAGCGGCGATAGATTTCATGATCCGTGAGCGAATCATCTACGATCAGAATCTTGCGATAATCGTCTGCCATAGTAGGTCACTCTAGGTATTATTGTCGGTTGCGGTTGCGCAGGCGTGCCCATTCCAAGCGGCGGTTAATGCGAGCAATAAGTTCTGGCGGAATAATCGGCTTGCCGATAAAGTCATCGGCTCCTGCATCAAATACGCGATGAATCACCTCAGAATCGCCATAGCTCGTCATCAATAAAATGGGCAAATCTGCCCACTGCGGATCTTGACGCACCACTTGACAGAGTTCAATGCCGCTAAACTCTGGCATTTCGACATCTAAAATCAGCAAGTCAGGAACCGTTGCCGTCAAGATTTCCCAAAATTGCTCGGGATCAGCTAAGGTCGTAACTTGCAACCCCCACGGAGGTAGGAGTTCAATAATCTGTTCGAGGATTTGTGATTCATGAGCGACAACCAGCACCTTTGCTTCTGAAGGTGGAGCCGGGTTTAGCAGTTTGGTCACAACTCGCAACACCTCCGTGAGTGAAATGGGTTTATGCAGAAAAGCTTGTCCACCAAGACGAGCGACTGTAAGGCGATCGCGCAAACTATTTCTCACAGTTAATGCCACAACTGGAATGGTTGAATTTTGCGCAGCCAATTCTGATAGTAGGCTCAATCCATCTTCCTCGGAATCTGCAAAAATCAAATCAAGTAAGACAACATCAGGAGGCGGAATTTCTCCACTATAGGAGCGACGTAATGCCGCGCGACCTTGCTCTAAGGTTGTTGCGACTTCTACTTCAAATCCAGTCGCAATCGCGGCTCGTCTCAGCACTTTGGTCAGCGTTGTATCATCATCGATAATCAGGAGTCGAATCGAATCCACGTTGGGACTCAGAGCGGGGATGGCAATCGCGGGTGCTGCTGAGATCGCGATCGAGAGTGACGCCACTAGTTGTAAGAGACGCTCTGCGTCAGCTTGTCCTAATGATCCCGAGGTCTGGAGAAGTTGATCGATTTGCTGGGCAACTTGAGATCCTTCTGAAAGCCCTAACGAGCCGAGCGTACCGATGAGTTGATGGGCTTGATATTGGGCTTGCGACAGCAAGCTCTGATTAAGTTGTCCAGCCACTAATTTCGCTGCAAATTGCTCAAAGATGGCAACTTCTTCATCCAAGCTTTCTCTCAAGTCGGCTTGCATTGCAGCGACTTCTGCTAAAACTTCTTGTTGTAAGACAGCGCGATCGGGAGATGAAAGAGTAGACTTATTTTTTGCATCCGGGGGTGGCGTGAGCCGATATCCCAGTCCATAAATGGTTTCAATCACTTCATAGGTGATCCCGCTTGCCTTGAGCTTTTGTCGAAGTCCTTTGATATGCGATGCGACTGTTCCTTCTCCCGGTGCTTCTGAAGCGTCCCACAAGCGATCGAGAATGACATCTTTGCTAAAAATTCGCAGTGGGTTTTCAAGAAAAAGCTGCAACAGCCGAAATTCTTTCGCTGTCAAGCTCAGGGGATTATCTTGCCAAGTGACCCGACGGCTATCGGGATAAAGTTTAAGCGCATCCCAGTCTAGGCTTGAAGTAAAGACTGCTTGCCGACGGCGGAGCAGGGATTGAACTCGTGCGACAAGTTCTGCAATATCAAAGGGTTTGGCTAAACAATCGTCTGCTCCTGCATTAAGGGCGAGCACACGATCGCGACTATTGTTCGTCGTCATCAACATCAGAATCGGCGCAGAGTAATTTTGCGATCGTAATGTTCGACACCAACGAATCTCCGCAAGTTCTACTCCAGCGGTCATGATCAGCAGATCATATTCATAAGCTTGCACCATTTCGATCGCGACTTGCCCGTGATCGACAGCATCGATCGCATACTGTTGAGCATTTAAAGCAGTAGTGATCGCAGCAGTTGTTTGGGATTCGGATTCAATCAACAGAATTCTCACACAAGCTCCTCATCCGAACGATACTTTACTTAGAGAAGGAGTGATAGAAGAACTGAGCCATTCCAAAACCATTACAACTGAGTACTTTGAGTTGCTGAAGTTGTGTAGAAAGAGAGTAAATTGTAGGCATTTTGACCATGAACTGCACAAACAGGATGCGTAATAAAGTGTTGCCCGAAAAGAGGAGAACTACAGTTGCAAGCTGTTTTTTCAGGTTATATCGCGCAGATTAAACACCAAATTTGAAGGGATTTTGAATAAACCATTAAGTTTTGCAACAGGTCAAATACTTATCTATTGAGATCAATCTATTGCCTATTACAAGACCGTCATTAGATACTACGCATAAGAGATTGAAATCTCGCATGTATAGGTGTTTTCTTCTCTTAATTTTTCTGAGGTATGCGATCGCTAAAAACATACAATCTCCCCTCCATCGCGCCATGTTCCGATGCCACCGCAAGAAAAAAGCACTGCATATCGGCAGTGCTTTCTGAAGTTGTAAGAAAGACGACGTTAGAACTGATCGTCGTTGCCAATTGTGGGCGTTGAAGCGCCGCCAAGGAAGAGATTCTTGGCATTGTCGCTTTGGTAGACGCAATCGATCGAGACTTTATCTTTATTGTCGAGATTGCCCACATAGCCGAAGGTGTTCATCTTCTGACGGCATTCGCGAGTCTGATCAGAAGTCAGCAATTTACGCTGCTCTAAGACTGTCCAGTTGGCGCGTCTCAAAATACAAGCCGGCTCCATTGCAGCTTGAGCCACAAACACTTTGAACGGGTTCAGGGTAACATACAGGCGCGTATTCACCGAAATCGCACTGGCTCCGTTTTGGATACAAAGTTCGGGATTAGGAGCTTGTTGATCAATTTGTAAGTTCGTGACGACGCTCGTGGGATTCGTCGGCGTTGCAGCACTAAAAGCAATCCCAACACCAATTCCTAAGATGAAAATACCTGCAATCACCGCGATCGCGGTTGCATTGAACCAAGAGGGTGTCTTGTTCACAGGAGGAGTTCCTCGATTAGGGGGTAGGTATTCATCATAACGATCGTCGTAGCGATCGTCGTTGTAGGAGTTGCCTCTAGGTCTACGCTTCATAGGTGTCATTGAGAAGGGGTGGATTCTATTTTATCTAAGAAGTCAAGTCTGTTGCGCCTTGGCTCTCTTTCAGCAGGTCGTAATAGGCTTGGGCTGAGTCTTTCATGAATTGATATTCGGATTTGACGCGAGTGTATTGTTCGTCTAAAGGAACATGCAGATCCAAAAGCAGATCCGGATTAAATTCGGCAATTCGAGTTCCAATTAAGGCTTCTTTGACCATACGGACATAGATGCGGCTGAGTTCTTCAACTTTGCAGATCAGTTTTTCGGTTTCGTCGATCGCTCTTTCATAAGTTCCGAGTTGCGATGCATAGAGGTCAGAGACTGCAACTAATTCCGCAAGTTTTTGAATTTTAGTCATTTGGTTTTCCAGCGCAACCCGGTCGAGTTCGAGCCGTAGATGTTCTTTGATCAAGGGGGCAAGTTCTGCCATGACTCGCACTTTGTTTTGGCGATGGTCACGAGATAACGTCATCGGAGTCACTGCCCGCAGACTGTGCCAAGAGTAGAGATATTCCACGTCGCCTGCGTCGGTGAGCATGGGGAAAACGACTTGAACCCGATCAGGGCTGCGAAATCGATTCGGAACAGCAAAATTTCCCAATGGCAAATTCGGATAGCGATCGATCGCGCCTTCGACCACGACAACATCACTGTCTCGAACCGTTTGAATTTGGCGATTGTGGTGAGACAGAAAGAAATATGCGATCGCGCCTATTGTAAGTAGAACAAGCAGCAAGTTCACCGAGGCATCTCCAAACTTTCTTCTGCCTATTGTGACGAATTTGAAGGGGATTATGCTACCTGCGGAGTGGAGAGTAGGGAGTAGGGAGTGGGGAGTGGGGGTGAACTGATTCAGAAACGCTCCCAAATAATGCGAAAATGTCCTCACCGTAAAGATTTATCAACAGATTCACAACTTATGCGTTCTGCTCAACTGCGTCGTTCTCCGTTGTCTACCTTGCTGCAAGATAGTTTGACTGTCTTTTGGGGCGATTGGCTGGATTTGCGGGTGCGGATTGTGCAGATTGTCTCTTCGGGGCTGGTTTCGCCCTTAATTTATATTTTGGCGTTTGGATTAGGTCTAGGCAGTTCTTTAGATACTGTGACGAAGCCGAGTGCCGGGGACAATTATTTGCAGTTCATTCTGCCGGGAATGGTTGCACTGTCTTCGATGGTGATTAGTTTTGGAGGAACGACGTTTTCGATCTGTGGCGATCGCTTATTTACGAAAACGTTTGAGGAGATGCTATTGATGCCCGTTCACCCGTTAGCAGTACATCTGGGCAAAATGATGGCGGGAATTCTGCGGGGATTACTCACAGCTAGCTCAGTGATTCTGGTTGCTATCATCTTTACAGGAAAAGTTTGGAGCTTTCTGAATCCGCTATTTTTGCTGGTACTCACCCTCAATTGTGCTGTGTTTGCTGGATTAGGGGTGATTGTTGGGCTGAATGTGAAATCGCTCGAAGGCGTTGGGATTTACAACAATTTTGTGATTGTTCCCATGTCTTTTCTAGGGGGGACATTTTTTGACGCTTCTACTTTACCGATCGCACTCAAAGCGATCGTCTATTTACTGCCACTGACTTACACAACCTTAGGAATGCGGGCGGCAGCTTACTTGCCGATTCAGCAATTTCCTTGGTTTGTAATTCCGGTGCTGCTCGTCATGGCGATCGTGCTATCCGGCATTGGAGCCTATCAATTTTCACATTTGCAGGATTGATGGAATCTCCTTGCTCTCAACCCAAAATTTCTAATAGGTTGTCACTAAGACTTCGGTGATTTTGCCACGTTTTTCAGCATTGCAGTTAATATTGCGAGTTGCGTGAATTGTATGAATATTGAAATCCTGGTACAAGTCGCGCACAAACTCACAATCGGAATTCGATAACATCACCTTCACGCCGCGATCGCTTAATTCTTTCACCACATCGCGCAGCTGGATCTGCTTTTCTTCGCCAAAGGCATAGCGATTGTAAGCTGTAAAATTGCTCGTCGGGCTAATCGGGTAGTAAGGCGGATCGAAATAGACAAAATCATCAGACGTGTGAGCATATTGCAGCACTTGATCAAACGATCCCGGTTGAATCTCAGCCGACTGAAGCGCGATCGAATCTGCTCGCAAAATCTCTGGATCATAAATCGCCGGGTTCTTATAACTTCCTAACGGCACATTGAAATGCCCTTTAGAATTTTCGCGATACAACCCATTGAAGCAAGTTTTATTGAGATAAATAAATCGTGCTGCTCGATCAACATTCGAGCCTTGAGCAAACCAATCTTCGGATTTTGAGATTTGCATAGCAGCACGCACGGCATAGTAATGTTCAGAACTATGCTGTTCGTGATGTTCTTCTAAGCGATCGACTAATTCCTCCAGGCGATCGCGCACACAGCGATACACATTCACCAATTCGAGATTAATATCAAACAATACCGCGCTCGTCGGTTGTAGGTGAAAAAAGATCGCACCGCCACCGACAAATGGCTCATAGTAATTCAAATAGCGATCGGGAAAATAGTCAGCGTACTGCGAAATTAGTTGAGTTTTTCCGCCTGCCCACTTAATAAAAGGACGCGGCGAAACCGGGGTTTTCACTTGAGTCATCATGACTATTATTTAACATCTAAAATACATTTGATCTGATCAGAATTCTATAAATCGCGACGGCAATTTGATCAGGTTTCGTAATTGATCGTCTTCTCGATATGATGAGTCCCCAATTTTTGTAATTGCACTTCTGCCCAACACCAGACTGTATGAAAACTGAGAAAGCTGCGCCAATCGGAATTTTTCTTTTCTTGGTGAGAACCGATGACATTTTCTTAGCATAGCCAATTATTCCTAGCGGTCTGAGATCAGAGATCTCCCATGCGGCTAAATCCAGTTAATCCACGAAGGCATCCAGAAAGCGCACGGGCTTTCCAGCATCAATCAATGTAGTCATCTAACGTCGGCAGAAACTGCACTTCGCTGTGCCGATTTTGCCCTTTGCAATAGGTTAGGCACTCACGCAGATGAATCCAGACAGCAGAGTTCTATGCCAGTAAATTCTGAACGATATGAAAACTGCTAAGCTTACAGTCATTGGAGTTGTGGTGCGACGATTGTTAGAAATTTCTCCCAGGCAAGAAAATGCTCAGAAAAGTCATAGAATAACGACTTTAAAGTGACACGCTGTCCCATCATCTAGAGGCTCAGGCATGACACAACCTTCACGCACGGTCCTCATTGTGAATAATTCGCCCGAAGACTGCCAACTCTACCAATGCTACTTGCAGCGAGACTCGGACTATTCCTACACCATTTTGGAAACATCTTCGGGACGGCAAGGATTGGAGCTATGGCAACAACAGCGACCCGATCTAGTGTTGCTTAACTACCGCTTACCAGACCTGGATGGGCTGGAGTTTTTGGCTCAACTGCCTTCGCTAACCTCGCAACCCTGCTTACCCGTGGTTGTGATAGCAGATCAGGGCAATGAGATGAGCGCTGTCCAAGCGATGAAAGCGGGTGCCCAGGATTACCTAATTCAAGGGCAGATCACCCCAGAACGGTTACACCTGACGATTCATAGGGCCATTGAAACCGTACAGCTTCGGACCGAACTGCAATCTCGGATTGAACAGGAGCGCATTGTCAATCTATGCCAAGCCGAACTCGCTCAGCAGTCTCAAACGGATCTGGCAGAACGTTACCGGGTCGAGGCAGTCCTGCGCGAGAGCAAAGAACAGTTGAGATCGGCGTTAACAGCTTCACGCATGGGCACCTGGGACTGGAATATTCAGACCGGACACATTCAATGGTCAGACAACTTGGAAGCCATGTTTGGGATAGAACCTGGAGCATTTGACGGCTCTTTTGAAATGTTTGCCAGTTTCCTACATCCGGCTGATCGAGATCGCGTTCTCGCGGAGATTGAGCGTGTGATCGCGACTGGGGAAGACTACAACATTGAATTCCAAGTGGTCTACCCCGACAGCACCATTCGATGGGCACTGAGCCAAGGCAAAGTCTTCTACAACTCGCAGGGGCAGCCGCTGCGGATGGCGGGTAATGATATTGATATCACAGAACGCAAACGGGCAGAAGCCTCTTTGCGCGAGAGTGAACAACGCTATGCCACCTTGTCACAGATTTCTCCGGTAGGCATTTTCCATACGGATATTCATGGCGATTGCCTATACACCAATGCGCGTTGGTGTGAACTGGCAGGTCTAATACCGGAAACAGCACAGGGAAAAGGGTGGCTGAGGGCACTTCATCCCGATGATCGCGATCGTGTCTTTGCCGAATGGTATCGTGCTACAGAATTAAATCAGCCTTTCTATTCTGAATATCGATTTCAAGCACCCGATGGTAAGGTGTCCTGGGTGCTTGGACAAGTCACGGCTGAACAAGATAGTGAAGGTCATTTGATCGGTTACGTTGGGACGGTCACCGATATTAGTGATCGCAAACAAGTAGAGAACGCCTTACAAGAAAGTGAATTACGGTTCCGTCAGTTAGCAGAAAATATTGATGTGGTGTTCTGGATCAAAGAAGTGGCGGGGGACCGAGTCAGCTATGTCAGTCCTGCCTATGAACGACTTTGGGGATTAGATCCACAGAAATTGTATGAGAGCCAGCAATCCTGGATTGACTACATTCATCCGGACGATCGAGAGGTGACTGACAGAGCCTTTCATGAAAAATCCCCACTTGGACAGTTTGATCAAGAATACCGGATTGTCTTACCAGATGGCCGGACTCGCTGGGTGCGAGATCGCTGCTTTCCCCTTCACAATCAATTAGGAGAAATTTATCGGTTTACTGGAATTGCCGAAGATATCACTGATCGCAAACGGTCTGAACAAGCCTTACGAGAGAGTGAAGAACGCTTCCGCACCTCAGTTGAAAATATGCTGGATTGCTTTGCAATCTATCAGGCAATTCGGAATGAGCAGGGAGAAATTGTTGATTTTCGGACTGAATATGTCAATGATGCAGCTTGCCTCAACAATCAAATGACACGGGAGCAACAGATCGGGCGAGGATTGTGTGAGTTGCTGCCAAGACATCGCGATAGTGGCTTGTTTGATGAGTATTGCCAGGTGGTTGAAACAGGACAACCGCTGGTCAAAGACAGCCTGATTTACGAAGATGACTACGGGCAACGACGCTTAATCAGAGCGTTTGATATTCGCGTTGCTAAATTGGGTGATGGCTATATTGCCACCTGGCGTGATATTACAGAGCGCAAACAAATAGAAGAAGCCCTGCGCGACAATGAACAACTGCTGCGGCTGGCACTGACAGGTGCTCAGGCGGGTTCCTGGGATTGGGAAATTCCCACTGGAAAAGTGACCTGGTCGCCTGAGAACTATGTGCTGTATGGAATTGATCCAGCGACCACTTTCCCATCCTACGAGACCTGGTACAACACCTTGCACCCGGACGATCGCGAATCCACTAAAGCAGAAGTCTTACGCATCATTGAGGAAAAGCTGCCAGGCTTTCGGGCTGAATTCCGGATTGTCCACCCTCAACGAGGCATTCTCTGGTTGTTAGGCTTAGGACAACTCACCTTGGATGAGCAGGGTGAGCCACTTCGATTAAGCGGCATCAATTTAGATATTACCGAGCGTAAACAGTCTGAAATAGAACGAGGTCGTCTGCTTGAGCAAGAACAAGCGGCACGGGAATCTGCCGAACTCGCTAATCGCATTAAGGATGAGTTTTTAGCCGTTCTTTCTCACGAGTTGAGATCGCCCCTTAACCCAATCTTGGGGTGGACAAAGCTGATGCAAAGCCGTAAATTCGACACCACCAGAACGAATGCAGCCTTAGCCACCATTGAACGCAATGCTAAACTTCAGACCCAGTTAATTGATGATCTGCTAGATGTTGCGAAGATTCTGCGCGGTAAGCTCAGTATGAATGTGGCTCCGGTCGATCTGATCTTTGTGATAGAGGCAGCGATCGATACGGTGAGGACAGCAGCAGTCGCAAAAGAAATTACCCTCCATGCGGTGCTCCCCCAAATTGGTCAAGTATCAGGGGATGCCGCCCGACTTCAGCAAATTGTTTGGAACTTGCTGTCCAATGCCATCAAATTTACCCCTACCTCTGGACGGGTCGATATTCGACTAGAGCGAATTGATCACCAAGCCCAAATCACCGTGAGCGATACTGGCAAAGGGATCAATCCCGCGTTTCTCCCTCACATTTTTGAGTCATTCCGCCAGGAAGATGCTTCAACGACTCGCAAGTATGGCGGTTTAGGATTGGGGTTGGCGATCGTGCGTTCCCTAGTCGAGGCTCATGGAGGGACGATCACTGCCGATAGTCTAGGTGAGGGGCAGGGGGCAACCTTTAGTGTTCGCTTCCCTATACTGGATATAGAACCAGAGGTGCAGCTATCGGAACTAAACCCTGTGCCCGATCTCGATTTAACAGGGGTTCGAGTTCTAGCCGTTGATGATGAACTCGATGCCCGTGAGTTATTAGCGATGGTGTTGACGATGTATGGGGCTGAAGTTTTAACGGTGACTTCTGCGGCTGAAGCCTTAATCGCCCTAGAGTCCTTCCAACCCGATATCCTGGTCAGCGACATTGGGATGCCAGAGGTAGATGGTCATGGCTTGATCCAGCAAATCCGAGCCCTGCCCCCTGAACAAGGTGGACAAATTCCAGCGATCGCCTTGACTGCCTATGCGAGAGAAGAGGATCACCAGCGCGCTATCACGAGTGGCTTTCAACAGCAGGTGACAAAACCCCTAGAACCTGAGCGACTCGTGCAAGTAATAGTAACGCTTGTCCGTGGATCAGGTTGACCCGGGATTCGGGCTTGACTTCATTCTCTTTCGCGATCTCACTGTTACCTCGTGTACAAAAATTTGCTTCGTTTGAAGGATAGATACTGTCGGTAACACTTGCTGTTGTCTCAAGAAATTATTCTTTTCTAACAAGTGGATGTGTTCTGAACGTCTGTTCTAAAACGCAGAAGTCCCTACTGAAAATCCCATTCTTTCGTGCTTGAGTCTAATTGAGACTCATGAAAGAATGGGCTTTTCTATTCATAACTGATTAGCGATTTAAGCCATTTTTAGTCCAGTTCAATCGGTCTCACTTTTGCTTAGAAGCGAGGTTATTACTTTTCTGCTTGAACAATAGCGGTGTAAGCCTGTAGGCATTTTGCTGGATGCCGATCAAAACCACTTTCAACTACGTGTAAAAACCCTTTGAGTTCTTCCATATGATTTGTTTGAGTTCCTTTCTGCTTCTCGTGTTTCACGATCGCGCTTACCATTCCCGCAATCTCCATTCGAGATTCCTGGCATTTTTGCTGCAACTGGTCTAGTGCAATGTCGTAAGGCTTGACTAACTCTTGTTGGGTGTAGTCCTTACCATCTCTGTATGCGAAGGCTCGCTCTGGTATCACCCCTTCTTTCTCCGCAATCGCTGCCGCCTCACTTAAATTCGCTCGTTCAATATGAAACTTGCAGACTCTCAAGACAAAGAGAAGTCCAGTTGCGAGCATGAGCGCGATTGCAAGCTTGGTTGTTAATCCGTTCAGCCATTCGGTCATTCTGTTCATAATTTTATGGAATCTAAACCCGTCGCGTTTATGATTCCCGTCTGCCTGTAACGGTTCAGTTGCAGGCTTTTTTCGTCGATCGCTGTGATTTGCGTCATTGCAGGGATTAATAAACCCGTAGCAAGGCTTAATCCAAAATGACTGCACTCAATATCGCAACCCAAATCCCCAATTCGATCGTCACCTTAGAGCAGCTAGTCGCCTGGGGAGCGCTCACGCTTTCGAGGATGTATCCCGACAAGTCGGTTTTAGAGAGTGAAACCGTCCGAGAACTTTCAGTTCAGACTGGAATCTTTACTTCTGCTGAAGAAACGACTCAATTACTTTTAAGGCTGTCTCTCAAGCTTGATCCTGCCTATATTACCGACACGCGCAAGCTTTGGATGAGCGTTGATGAACTGGGAAGTGGCAACATTCCCGCGTCATTCACCAGCAATTAATTTCAATCCTGTTTTCTGGCGATCGAGGGGAATACCCCTCGATTTTGTTTTTTTTGGGGTAAAAGAATGCCGAACATATCTATCAATAACGGGAAAGTCTCATCCGGCTTCATCCCGAACATGAATTGGGGCTACAATCCTCGCCAAACCAACTACAATCCAAATCCTTCCTCTGTATCTACTTCTAATCGGGGTGGGATGTTTGGGGGAAAGCCAACTGAGAATCGAGTCCAGCAAATTCTAGACAATGGGCAGCGACGGGGAAGAACCGCAGGAGAAGCGATTAGAGATAAATTCTCTGGCTATGGCGATTTGGTACGGCAGCGCGCCCAGGAAAGATATAATCGCACCCCTCAAGGAAGAATCGAAGGTGGATTTACTTCACCACAGCCGTTTCCTAGAGCATCTGAGGTTGTCTTAAATCGGAGCGGTGATGGCTCCAGAACAATTAGAACCAGCACTGTTATCAGGGGAAGTGTGGCGGTTGCTGCTGTAGGGTTTCTGGGGGACGCAGTGATCAACGCCTTTAAAGAAGGGCGGTTTGACTGGCAAAGTTTTAGACGCAGTGTTATTCCTGATCCCGTTACCGAATATCGACAATGGGAGGAGTTGATAAGGCGACGGCAAGGGAGACCACCAAACACAAATATTGACTGGCGATTAGAGCGCGGAAGAAGAGACAGTACATCAACCGTCAACTTTCAACCTACCGAAGTGCCCCATACATTCAGAATCGGGATTATCGCTACTCGATATAATCGCGATGCTGGATCTGTGAGAAATCCAGGCACAAAAGAACTTACGCCCCGCTCTGGTGAAGATAGTCTGCCAGTTTCGTCATATGACGAGCGAATCGGAACACCCCTTGCAATCCAGCGATTCACCACGGATGAATCGAACCCAGACAGTACAGATCCAAACACGGTTGCTGATAGTGGGCGCAGAATTGTCAACACGTTTTTTCTAGTTTGGAAAAGAGCAAGCGGCGAGCAAGTGCGAGAAATGATTGGACAGCCCGTAAATACCGCTGTCCTAGAATTCGGTAACTTTCGGGTGATTCTGAATGCTGGAAGTCCTGCAATTGTTCCTGATCCAGGCACAGGAATCGATCCATTTCCACCACCCCGTCCTGAACCTCCGCCAATCGGAGTTATTTTTCCACCGCCCCCGGTTTTTCCACCGCCCGTTATTGCTCCACCACCCGATCGCAGAATCGAGCCTGTCCCACCACCCGATCGCAGAATCGAGCCTGTCCCACCACCCGATCGCAGAGGTATTGATCCCCCAGTGCGAATTATTGAAATTCCGCCGCCTAATCGAAGACTTGAGCCGCCCCCTGGTCGCCCACCAATTAAACCCGGTATTGATCCTAAGCCTCGCGTTGAAGTTCGCCAGGAAATCAGAGTAGATCAGCGCCCTAACTTTGCTCCAGAAGTCAATTTGAATCAGCGCCCTAACTTTGCTCCAGAAGTCAATTTGAATCAGCGCCCTAACTTTGCTCCAGAAATTGGGCTAAGACAGCAACTAGATGGAAGGATTACTACTGACTTTCTCAAAGACGGCAGATTGAAATCTGACAAAATTCAGGAAATTCAAGGCAAAGCTGAGAAGCGAGTTGAACCCGATCAAACTACGCCTGGGCGATGTCAGAACGACTGTATTGCGGATTTGCAGCTTGGACAGCAAGCCCAAAATCAGCAGCGACAAATGACAGCGGTGATGGTCGATCGCTTTGTGACATGGAATAGTTTGACAGGCGCAGTGTTTATCAAGGAACCGGTGCAAGTTCCGTCTGATCTTGCACCCTTCGCAAAAATGATGGGCGATCGCACTGCCAACATCAGATCGCGCTTTGGTTTGGCAGAGTTGCGAGCGCGGCTCACTCAAGTCATGAACACACTCAGCACAGCTGCATCGTTGCATAATGCCGCGATGCTGTCTGCAAACCTGGGTCAGACTATGGGCGATGTTGTTACGCAGTCCGTCCAAACCTTTGCCCCGATGTTTGGCGTAGATAAGACCGCCGCCGAAGCTTTTGACTTTAACGAAGTGCTAGGCAAGGCAGTAAACGAAACAATGGAGAACGCTTTAGGGGCAGAAACCTGGAACGGAACCAAAGCAACCTTTACTAAGCTCAATCGCATTGTCACCACTGCGAGCCAAATTGTTTGGACAGTCAGATCGATCGCTGACTCATCCCGCGAAATTGCCGAATGGACGGCAGAGAATACCGGGAAGATTGGCAACGCGCTGAAACGCTTCCGAGTCGTGGGCGAGAATGCTTATCCCTGGATGCCAGAGCGGGTTACAGCCCAGAGCAAATGGCAACAGAGAATGCAGAAATTTAGGGATGGTCAAGAAAACCTAGATGATGCCGCAAGCTCAATTGCTAGTGTTGTGGGCGAGGTTCGATCGATCACTGAAGAAGTGAACGAATTTAGGGAGCAGAAAGAAGCCTTTGACAAGGCAATCAAGGAAGCAACGCCCAACAGTCGCCCCGATAACGATTCGACAAAAGCCACTGCTGATCAGTCGAATGCCGCAAGTAAATCGCCCACTCTGCAACCAACAGACCGCACAAAAGGAGATGCAGAGTAATGCCTTTACCGAATAATTTCAGCCCCGCTGAACACCTGCAAGACACCATCCGACGCACCTATAACCCCGAGGTGCGCGAATGGTTTTCTGATATCACAACTGATGACCCGGACATCAGTACTTCTAGAGGCAGTCTTAAAACCGCTTGCACTCATGTTGAGAACGACACGATGGATATGACCCTATCGAGAATGCTGCTCTTTGACATGCTGATTAAACAGCGATGGAATCAGGGCATAGTGAGCAGCGATCGCGATTTGAATTACCGCGTGTTGCGTCGCACTCGTCCACAAGTGACGCTCTACTTTCTGGAAGACCTAGAGGACGTTGAACCCGGTTATGACCCCGTTTCAGGCGAAATCTCATTTCGTCTGATGACTCAAACGAGTACAACCTTTTCTAATTCCGAAGCGCTCGCCCTTGCCAACAAAATCAGAACCGAATTCGGCACAGGTCAAGGGTTTGTGTGGCGCAAGGGCAAGGAACTTTGCTCTTACACCGACTGGGACAAAGGCTATCAGCTTCAACTGCTCACCCGCAATGAAACCGAAGCGCGAACCCTTATCGGCAAAGTGTTAGACCTGCAATCGCACACACCCGACTGGGAGTTCTTCAACCGTATCGAAAACGGTAGCCCTTCTGAAGCCTTTCCCACCATTCCACCCAGAGAGACAATTCTGGGTAAATCCCGCCGTCTTCCCCGCCGTCGCCCGATTGCTGACGTGCGGTTTCAATACGCCACGGTGAAGCTCGCGGGTCTAGCGCAACCCGTGTACTTATTCGACCGTTCTGGACGGTATGACAGCGCTTTGGTGACAAGCTATCGAACCTAAAATTTTCGGTATCACTGGGAAAGGTTCAACCTTTCCAGAAACTCGTATAGGTGTTTTCGGGTGGGTAAATTGAGGTCACGCTTCTCACATAGCTACTCAACCTCAAACACCTTTACAACGTATGTCAACAGCACCGAGATTTTCCCGCGTTCTACGCGGAATGCGTGGCGCAACCGCTCGCACCAGATACCTTAACTACTTGCAAGGACTGGCTGAACAAGGCGAGGGAATCGGCACGAAAGGCAACCGCCCAGACTCGATTAAGCTCTACCTTGACCCCTTTGCTCTACCTCTCGGCACTGCGGTCAAAATTCAGTCCTCTGCCTTGGTTCCGTCCTGGAATCTGTTTAGCTCACTGAGCGAGGTCAGCAGCCGTGTCACGGCAACCTTGGGCACGAACACCCCGATCAAGATGAGCACCTACCGCCCTGCTCGCGTGGTGCGTCGTCAGCAGTCCAGTCAGACTGGCGTTGCAGCAACCTCGAAGCTCACCGGATTGAAGTACTTGAAGTACAACACTGAAAGCGCTTCGATTCCATTTGGCAAGAAAGGCGCAACCGATACGATGGTTGACGCATTCAACGAAATCGCAACGCAGGCGAAAGGGTCTTCGACTAACCTTAGATTCACCTTGGTTGAAGAGAAGGTCTAATCCATGCACGTTCTAGAGCCGTTCCTGCTTGATCTGGGACTCACCCCAGATCACAACAAAAGCGATATTGCAGCTGAAATTGATGCTCATTTCACGATTCAACGCCTAACTGAGAAGTTTCTCAAGGGAGAAGCGACGATCGATGAATTGGAAGACTGTCTCGCTCAATTTGGCGTAGAGCCAGATGAGTACTGGGGCATCGTTGACGAGAACATTGACGCTGTGATTGATCAGGGAACGGCTCTAGAGGATACAGACACGATCATCTGGTTGCCTCATGTATGAGCCGATTAATCATCAATCCCGCTAACGGTACAAACTGGCGATTGCTCTATCAGAACCAATTTACGACTCAGCAAATTAGTGCAAGAGAGCGATCGTTGATTCCTGATACGGTGCTACCCGTGCAAGCAGAATCGCGCATTCTGGCGGCTAAAACGTTCAGTCAGTACGCCAGATCAACCTGGAAAAGCGGCGGATCACTCACGCCCCTAGTCGATTCTGGCGTTTCTGACATTGGGCAGCTGGCGCTTAATCGCTATCAACTGCCCTGCAATGGTGCAAGATTGCTGATTTTTCCGAAGTTCTCAACCACTTATCAACTGAAGTTTAGTTGCCCGTGGTGGTTTAGCGAGATCGCTTTGACTCTGTACGAGTACATCGGCTCAGAAAGCGATAGTACTGAAGACTTGATTCGAGAACTCCAAACGCAAGTTCAACTTTTATTCTGATGACCTGGACAACGATCGCAACGATTACCGCAGGACACGACTGGCAATCTACTCCAGTAATTAGCTCAGAGCTAGGCTATGTCAGGCTTACGTTTGAGACGGCTGGTGTTCCGGTTTGGCTTGCTCAAGTTGATCCGGACTCCACTGCTATCTATGACGAGCGCCGCATTACTGCAACCCCTCACGCCCGGATTCTCGAATTTGAAGCGCCCCCATTTTTCAGCGATCGCGCTCTTGCCCTCAGAGTGCCGAATTTTGCAACGCCCTTTGATGTTCAGATTGAGGTTTCTTCTATGCCCATTTCTCGTGGTGGCGCAACTCAAGTCACTGTAAATACTCCGACTAGCTCAAATGTCGCAGCTTCGGCTGTCACAGCTTCGACAACTTCTGTCCAGCTGCTCGCTGCAAACGCAAACCGAAAGAGCGCTTCTATCTTGAACAACGGCACTGGCATTTTGTATGTCGAGCTAGGTGCAACCGCTTCGACTTCTGCGTTTACTATCTCGCTTAACAATGGCGATTTGTATGAGCTTCCGATCGCTTATACAGGCAACATTGCCGGGATTTGGTCGGCTACGGGTGGAAACGCTTTAGTACGAGAGTTTGTCTAATGCCAGTAACCCGCGCTGCTAGGGCTTCTACTACGCCGCCCACAATTTCAAATCCTCCAGCGAACCCAACTAACGAGCAATTGAGGACAACGATCGTGGCGACTCTAGATTGCTTGAGAAATGCGGGTTTAGTGTCTAACACAATTTCAAGCCGCAATACAGCACAGCTTGACCCGCTGACCTACACACCGATCAATAACGGAAGCTACACCTATCACGGCACAGCCTACACAATGAGCGCTTTGCGTGATGGTAGTAACACGGTTGGAATGATGGTGACGAATGCTTCAACGGTATTCGTACAAGTGCAGTTTTCAACCGCTGTCTACCTTAATCAAGTGCAGCTTTGGTTAGGGCAGTTCAACGGAAATTTCAATCATCCTAGAGATTTGAGCATCTTTGCTGGCGCTGTTACCAGCACAGCTGGCACACCGCTATACTCTGGCACTCTGGCAACTGTATCCACAGTCCAAACGATCAACCTCGCTAGTGATACAGATTTCAACACCGCTCACACGATTTACACGTTTGTCTTCTCTAACAGCACAGGCGGCGTAAACGTTTCGGTCGGTGAGATGCTGCTCTGGGGGCAAGCAACGTGAACATCCAACTCAATTTCTTTCTTCTCTTAGCGATGGCGATCGCCGTCGCTTTTCTAATTCTGTTCCCTCTTGTCTTTCTCATTGTCCTATGAGTACAGCCTTCATCGCCCAGGTTCAACCCACTGCCTCACCTCTTCCAACTGCCGCCCCTCCTCTGATGGAAGGTGGGCTGATGGTGGCGATCGTGGTTTACCTGATCAAAGAAGGCGTAGGGTTTTTCAAACAGAAAGATGCCAGCGAAGAAAAGCTGATGGCAATTTTGATTGAGGATGTTCGCAACGATCGCAATATCCACTTCAAACAGCAAGCCGAAATGCTGATCCAGCTGAAGGGCAGTCACGATAAAATTGCGCTCGCGATCGAGCGAATGGGTGCAGCTACGACAGATATTAATCTCGCCCTGCAGATGAGCAAACGGACGGAAACTGAGATTTTCCACGCCCTTCATCAAATTCAGCAAGAGATGAGTTTACTCAACGAAAAACTTGATCGCCTCACCACATCTGAGACAACCAATGGAAAATATGGACCCGGAGAACGTGAGAGCCGTTAAGACTCACGTTGGATTTTTAGTGATTCACTTGCCGGAGATAGGCGGCATTTCACATTTAGAACTTGCGTTGGGATTAGAGCAGCTGGCTCAAGAGTATCGAGCGATCGCAGCTTCTAGAACTGCGATCGCAGAGTATCCCGCATTCACATCTGAGTGACGATTGCACTCAACCCTTAAAACAGTTTCAACTGCTCATATCGTCGCGGCTCCCTCACCCGGCGTGAGGGAAAATGCTTTTTTCTGGGCACAACTTCCACGGCGAGCGGCAATGCCAGCTGCCTACCAATCGCCATTCGTTGCAATACCTCGCGAGCAGATTCAATTTGAGTCCAGCTAACCATTGCGTTTCCTCAGCAACGAAACGTCAGCCAGTTGGTAGACGCTATTGCGCCCGGTCTTTTGATTGCGAACCTTGATTCGTTCACCGTTGATGGCAATCACACGGCTTACGTCCGTTAATTCAAAGAAAAGCTTGCCCTCAATGACATTAACCGGAATGGTCTTGCTGCTGCTGGTGTAAGGCTTAGGGATATCTCGCCAGGGTAGCTTGTCACTTCCGCTACTGTGCCACGTAGAAGTTGCATTAGGAGTGACCAGATCGCCCACCTCAATCAAGTCGATCGCGTTCTCAATAAGCGGAGTGTCGATCGACCCTGCGATCGACGTGCGATCGACCTCGCGATCGACATCATTTTCTATATTTTTCAAGGGTTTGACCGGGCTAGTGATCGGTCGATCGCCATTTTGAGGGTTTTGCAACAGTGAAATTTGCTCACTTTTCGCGATCGACCGATCACTAGCCTCAGTTTTTACCGGAATTGCTGGATTTTCGTGTCGATCGCAGGGTCGATCGCTAGTCGATCTCGCCTCATCTGGCGATCGACGTTCGCCCACGTAGTAGACCATTGTGTTTCCTTGTCGCTTTGGATACCTCATCACAGAACCCTTTGCCCACATCTCCTTCAAAACTTTGCGGACGGTATTTTTATTCAGTCCGAGATATTGGGCGATTTCTTCGACTTCATAGCCAATGCCGCGATGCTCATCTTCATTCAGCCAAAGCTCGATCCGCTTTTCGGTGTGGGCTGTTTCTTCTCCAGATTCGTCACCCTCACGCCCCAAGTAAGTGAAGGTGAAATTCTCCTCTTCAAACTGGAATTTATAGCGCCCTGGCGGTCGTCCCATGCGCGTTTTCTGCACTCGCAAAATGCGATCGCCTGTTGATTCATCGGCAACCATCAAGCCCCAAACTTCGGAAGCTGAGTTGTATAAGGCTTTCGTCCCACGCGATTCACCATCAGAGTTGGAATGGTGAACGACGATGAAGGTGCAACCGTAGCGATCGCCCAGGTCATTCAGTTGCAGCATGAAGCGAGCATACTCGGTGTCATTCTCGGAGATCAGCGTGTTTCGGTTGATAGCCGTTACAGAATCCACCATGCACAGCCTGACTGGATCGCCCATTGCGGCATATTCTTTCAGCCGCGCTTCCAATCGCGCCATGTTTTCCACTTGCCAGCCGGGTACGACGGTAACGGGATACTCGCGGCTGAGTTCGCGAATTTGCATACGCTCGCGGGTAACGATGACGGGTTCATCCGATTGCAGGATGAGCGCTCTGCCCTGCTTGACCTGATAGCCGTTCCACGGCTGACCTTTCACCACGCATTCGATCAACTCGTAAATCATGAGTGATTTGCCAGCGCCGCCGAGGGCATGGAGCAGCATGACGATGCCTTGGGGAATCCAACCACTTACAAGCCAGTCTTTAACCTGGGTGCAAAGCTGATCGAGTTGGTCAAGGGTGTAATCGACAAAGGGAGCCTGATTAATCAGCGCCTTATAGTACGAATTCATCATGTCGGTCTTCGGCATTCTCAAGCGCTTCGCGAGCCGAGAGAGTTTGAAGTTGCGTAAACCCTCATCGACGATCGACTCGATTTGCCGCACGGTTTGCACCATTGAGGTGAATTCCTGTTCTTCCAGGTCTACGCCTATTCCACTCGTGAGGAGTTGGGCAATTTCTTCAACAGCCTCGATCGACGTGTCATAAGAGCGGGCGATCTGGGTGAGATAGTGCTTACGGTGCGCTGGTTCCCACATGGTTTGCAGCGACTTCTTGAGGATCTCATCCTCAAAGTTCTGCCTCGCCTGTAATTCCATCATCATCAGCCCATCTTGCTGAGGATTGATTGGTAAAACTTTCGGTTCAGGTTGGACGGGGGTGTTATGGCTTGCTACCATTTGACTAGCCTCATAGGGGTATGCGGTTACGTGGTTTCTCGCGTGCGAAATTGCCAGCAAGCGAGTATTTGTTGGGTCGGTAGATGATTAGTGTTATGGAACAAGCCAGCGGGGAAAGGCTCCAATCTTCCCGCTGGCTTGTTTGGTGTTAGAAAGTTTTGGGCTGAGGATTGAGCGATCGAATCGCTTCAATCCGATTGCCAATTGAAAGCTGTTTCTTACTCAGTTCGATTGCCCTCGGATGACTCGGATCGTAGAGGTTGTAAAGTTCTCCGACCACGTGCCATAAATCAGTGTTTGTGATCGCCAGCTGAGTAATCAAGATGTTGACTTGGTTTTCTAACCGACGAATGCGATTTTGTTCTAAATCATTCATGGATAGTCCTTCAGAGATTGAGCCAGCGCGATCGACAAAGTGAGCAGCCCATTTCGCGACAACCGCCCCGCCAGTAAACCGAATTTTCGGGGGAGCGACATCGTGGAAATGGACAGGGCAAAATGATTTGCCGCCAGGTGGATCGAGCCTGTATAGGTTGTGAGCGAAATCAGGAGTAAGGCTTCACGGCGCTGTTCTGGGGTGAAAAACTCAAGGTAGTCCCCAAATTCCAGCGCGATCGCCGCCAAAATATCAGCGTCGCGATTCGTTGGTCTTGATTGGAGTTGCATAAGCTATCCTTTGGTTACAAAGTCAAGAATTGTTTTTTGAGCGATCGCACTGCCAGGAAGTGGTGCGATCGCTTTTTTCTTAGTCCGGTCGATTGGCAAGGCTCAACATCAAGTCGTTGCGAAGTTGTTCTAAATCGGCTTCGCTGGTGTTGTCCGTGATGATTTTGCCGATCGCGGCTGCCAGAATTGCTGGACTGCCCGTGATGCCAAGATTCATGGTTATGACCTGATCACTGAGTCGGTTGCTCAGTTCGTCAAGTAAGTCGGCTGCCTGTTCCTGTTGGTCTTCTGCGAGCCATGTGGTCAGTCGGCGTAAGCGATCGATGATTTCTTGGTTAGTCATGAGTGAGATAGCCTCAATTCAGGTAAGCGCGAGATCGCATTTCTTCGGGGAAAGTGCGATCTCGCTTTTTTTTGGACTTAATTCGGTCGTGTTTTCTATTGGTGGTAGAGAGAATCAGGCGTGATTCCCTGTTTCGTTGGATCATTGGGTAGCGACACGGGAGAGGTTCCAATTCTGCCCGTGTCGCATCGCACACCCAAAAACTTGTCTTAGAGACTTGTCTTTGGGACTAGTCCCGATGATAAGATGATAGAAGCAAACTTGCAATCCGAGGAAGGCGGATCACCCTTGAAAGCACTACGCGAAAGACTTGGGATCTCCCAAGAAGAACTTGCTAGACGTTTAGGCACTTCCGTCGTTTCGATCAGTCGGTGGGAGCGCGGAGCCAAACCTATGTCTCTGACGGTTCCGCAAATGCTCTCTCTGGTTAGAGAGTTGCGAAGTGTTGACTGGGATATTGAGGACTTCCTGCGCTGGGAAAGCGCGTATGAAGCGGCATAAACATAAAACGCTGAAGCGTAGCTCTCATCTACACTTCAGCGCACACAGTAACTCGATAGGAGGTGAAATCGCAGCCATAAACTAAAAATTCTCAATTCGGGGGAGGTGAACTCCCCCTAGCCCCGTCTAGCGTCCAAACCAGACACGGAGCAATCCAATTATGCAGGCTACAAACCGAAATGAATACTAACGAAACAGGCGATCGTGCTTTCTCCACTGGAAGCGCGATCGCCTTTGCCTGTTGAAAAATTAATCATTCCTATCATGCCAAATCTAACCAAACATCAGCCAGTTCAATGGCACAGCACCAAGCCGACCGATTACCCGGTCTATCGCCACAACGGCACAGACTATCGCCTGGTTCCTGACTCTGCATTGATCAAGCTTCTCTCCGATAAAGACGGCTTGTTCTGGTTCGCAGTGGGGATGTGTGCCGTGGCGATCGCCGCCGTCACTCACGTCGCGATCAACCTGCTCGCGCCGCCAGCTGCCGCCACGGCTCAGCCGCAAATTATCGAAAAGCCTGTAATCGTCACTCAAGAAAAGGTGGTCCCGACTAACTGCCTTGCATTCTGCAATCGCTAAATTCATTCTGCAAATTAAGGAGCAAATCAAATGAGACTCGGAAGTTCAAACGGCAAAATGTCCAAAGTCAATCAAATCATGACCCCTAACGACGTGATGAATGTCGCCAGCGGCGCGCCTACTCCCTGGAATCCTGGCGACAGTAGCGAAGTCCGCACCGAGAAAGTCGTTACCAAGCATCGCAACTTCACCCAAGAAGAAGCGGACAAACTGAGAATCACCGCCGCCACTCGCAAACGTCAGGCGAAAAACAATCGTCAGGCTTATCAGGCATTGCGATCGATTGAATCCTCAGATGCAGCTGATCAATCCAGCTTCTGCGCTTATCAAACGACCGTGGCTCGCACAGCTGCCACCAAGAAAAAAGCGGATGTCAGCAAGGCGAAGACGCTCTACAATCTCACCCCGGCATACGCTCAAATGGGCTACAGCCTGGGCGCGTCTCACCACGATGCTCAGATGAAAGTCTCGGAATACCAAGCGCTCTACTCTGACGTAAGCAACCGCTGGAGCTAATCGAATATGTTCAAAATGGCTAGATTCGCGACCCTATTGGGGTTAGGTCTAGCCATTAGTTCTTTTATTGGGCTAATGGCGCGCCACCTTCCCCCGCTCACAGTCGGATTATGGGTCGTTCTTCTCATCCTGCTGGCTCTCACCCTCATGAGTTACTTCGCGGGTCCACTGCTCGATCAGCATTTTGGATGGGGGGAGGACACCTCACTCGGTTTAGCGATCGCACTTTTCCTGGTATTCATGATTGGAGGTCTAATCGGATGGCTCGCTTCATGACCTGGATGCCTCAAGCCGACTACGGGCAACAATGGGCAGTCACGTTTGGTGCAGGTTGTTTTACCTGGTTTATCCTCATCTGCTTTGCCAAACTCTTGCCGCCGTCGATCCAGCTGCTCACTTTTCTGGTTCCGATTCTCTGCTTTATCCACGCTCTGCACATTCTCCCCAAGTGGCAGAAGGAAGGACGCAGACAGGAACTCACCGAGTCACTGATCGAGCGAGAAATCTCGCACAGCATGATGAACCAGCATCACCGAAACCTAGCAACGATGGATCTTGATCACAATCAGCAGATGCAGGAGTTAGGCAACCTCTATCCGGAGCAGAGTGGGGAGTGGGGTGTAACCCCACACTCTGCACTTGCACCACCAGAACAAGCCACCTACCTACTCAAACTCAAGCAAGACGTGATGCAAGCATGTGGGGATATCGGATGGCTATGTGTTGAGTATTTGAGTAGTCAAGGCGCGCAATACTGCGACAAAGAAGGATGGATTTCAGTTGAGAAATTGCGCTCAAACTGGGCTAAAAAATACGGCTTGAACACTGATCAAGTCAGGCAATTGCTAACAGCATTAAACGGAATTCAAGCAGGCGAATGGCGCAACTCTGACCAGAAAGAATGGCGACTTCTCCTAACTCTTTGACCCGTCCGTTCGGACAAACTTCGGATTTTCGGACAAATCGGATTCGGACAGAAAAGCCTAGCGGATTTCCATCCGATCAGGTTTTCCGATACTTTTCCGAAATCCGTCCGATACTTTTCCGATTTCAGTCCGCCTGATGATTTTGCCAAACTCAGCAAATGAAACAGACATAATTCGGATGTTTAAATCCCTCGATTGAATGCCTGATTATGTCTGTCGCGGCATGAGTCCCGCGCTTTCAAAGTGAAGTAGGCATATTGCCTTTCTATTCTCCTAAGCGCGGTTGATCGTCCCGTGGCTTTTAGCTAAGCGCTTTCATGATGAAGTAGGCTCATGTGCCTCTAGTTCCCTTAAGCGCGGCTCAAAGTCTTTCAACTTGTCAATCTCAACGCCTGAAAAGTGAATTAATCTCACCGATTGTGGGGACTCGTAGGCTTGATTGACACAATTCCACTCAATTTAGTCCCCGGATAGAAAGTATGAACAGCCCCCGCGTCGTCGGAATCGATATTGGTTCCGGCAAAATTGTTGCGTGCCTACTCACCGAGCGCCCCACGCATCCGCAGACCTTTTACCAGCAATACGACTTTCATGAATTCACCCTCAATCGAGAGGGCTTAAATCAGCTGCTTGCTCTCAAACCCGCGATCGCGATTTATGAACCCACCGGAACGGCTTATTCTGCGTTGTGGGTAGCGCGACTCGAAGAAGCAGGAGTTGAGTGTCGTGCTGTTGATCACGGCAAGGCGCGAGCTTACCGTAAATCATTAGGGCTACCCGACAAGGATGACTTTGCCGACTCGCTGGCACTTGCTTGCTATGGACTCGATCCATTTAAACAAAGCAAGTTCGACTATCTGAGAAAACGTGAGCCTAAAATTCAACAGATTCGCTCACTCGTTCTTCGGCTCCAGCACCTCGATCGCCGCAAAAACCCGATCGTCAATCGACTGCGGCAAGATCTGGCGCAAGCCTTTCCGGAGAAGATGAACGCACACTGCGATGGTGCGCCGCTATTTTGGGGCTGGCTCGCTGGAGAACGCAACTCAAAGCGCTACGATAGGCTGCTAGAGCAGTCGATCGGGTTTGGGATTACCGACGAAATTGAGCTACAAGCCAAAGCGCTCACCGCCTGCTTTCGAGAGGAGCAGTTCATCACCCAAAAACTGCGCCACTTAGTGCAGAGCGATCCGCAATTCACACCCTACTTGAAAGTGTTTGCAGAATTTGGCTTCGGTGAAAAAGTTTCAGCCCTATTGCTATCAGCGATCTATCCACTCGAAGACTTTCTACTCAATGGCAAACCAGAAGTGCATATTCGCAAGGGCAGAAATTCAGGCAATCCCACCACGCGCTATCTGTCGCTGAGACGATTTCAAAAAGCGATCGGATGTGCTCCAGTCCGTGAAGACTCAGGCAGTAGCAAAAAATCGCGCGCCGGCGGCTCATCCTTGTGTCGAAAAGCTCTCTGGCTATGGATATTCACCCGGATTGAAACGAGCACTAAAACGAGCAATGCTCGCATCCTGGAAGCGCGCCAACTGCATCAAGCTGCACTTGATCGCTACAGTTTACACAGCAACGAAAAACCCAAAGGCGTGAAAGTTAAGCTGGCGCGGGCTTATACTCGCCGCAAGGTGTCGATTTGGTTGTTTGATGCATTAGTCAAAGCAGTTACGAGTGGACAAAATTGATAAAGTGAGAATAGTTTAGGAACCTAACGTTATGATGCAAGACCTTTGGAATACTGTTTCTAAGTATCCACGTTTTATCTTTGGTGTCATTTTCGGTGTCATTCTCAACGTGCTTGCACCCTTTGCACCTCTATTCAAACGCCCTGTTACCGCGATCGCGACCGTTGGCATCCTCCTCGCGAGTTTTGCTTTTCTTTCTTTCACCTTACGGGCGATGTTGGGCTTAAATCCTGTGTAGAACATCGGAAATGTTAGAATCAAAACCTTAAGCACCTCATAGGAACGAATTGTTATGGCGACAGATCGAAGAATGGCTCGTGTCGCAGAATCGATCAGACGCGAAGTGAGTCAAATGTTATTAAATGGCATCAAAGACGATCGCGTCGGAACGGGTATGGTGAGCGTCACTGATGTCGATGTCTCGGGCGATTTACAACATGCCAAGATTTTTGTCAGCATCTACGGCGACGAAACAGCCAAAGCCGAAACGATGGCAGGATTAAAATCTGCGACAGGCTATGTTCGGAGTGTATTAGGACAACGGATTCGGCTGCGCCGCACCCCAGAAGTCATCTTTATCGAAGATCGATCCCTAGAGCGCGGCGATCAAGTCCTGAATTTGATCAATCGCCTCAGCCAAGACCGCAAAGACGAAGAAATTTAGCCTGTTCAATTGAACCCAGAGCCTCAGCGGACTTCGCGATCGCTGAGGCTTTACTGTATCGTATGGTCTTTGAGAGAACCCTCATCAAGCCGGGCAGAACAGACTTCAGTTACTAGTAAATTCTGATGAAATACTATGAGTGTTATTTACGATCTGGAACACATCACCACGTATCGGTATCAAAACCCGGTAACGTTTGGGGAGCATCGAGCAATTTTTTTGCCCAGTATGGGATTTGGTGGGCGCATCCTTAGCTATTCATTAGAGGCGAATATTCCCTGTGAGATGCGCTGGATGATGGATACGCTCTCGAATAATGTGACGTTACTAACATTTAGCCAGCCTGCCAAGGAATTGATCGTGACCTACCGAATGCGAGGCGAGCATTTTGGGATTCCAGCGATCGCGGATTTTCCCCTCGATCACCGTGCAGAAGAGATTCCCGTTCAATACACACCAGACGAATGGAATGATTTATCGAGTTTCATTCGTCCCCACACTGAAGATCCCGAAGGTCATCTCGCTGCATGGACAAAACATTTTGTCGCAGGGGATCAAGACAATACCTTGGATGTCTTGCACCGGATGATGGATGCCATTAACCAGACGTTGACTTATCAAGGGCGCGAAGTCGAAGGAACTCAGAGTCCAGCGGAAACCTTGCGCTTAAAGTCGGGAACTTGCCGGGATTATGCTTGGCTCATGATTGAAGCATTGCGGCGATTGGGGCTTGCTTGTCGATTTGTCAGTGGCTATCTCTATGATTCTGCTTTAGATGGCGGTGAAGTTGGAATGACAGGTTCAGGAGCGACTCATGCTTGGGTGCAGGTTTACTTACCCGGTGCGGGATGGCGAGCGTATGATCCCACGAACCGAATTACAGCAGGATATGATTTGATTCGAGTGGCGATCGCACGGCATCCAGGGCAGGTGATTCCTTTGTCGGGATCATGGTTTGGCGAAACTGGCGATTACTTGAATATGGATGTTCATGTTTCGATTCGTAAGCTAGCAACGCTACCTGAATTTGATGAATCTCAGGCAATTCCGATGTTTACCCCACTCTGAAAGTCAATTCCGATCACAGCGCGGCAATCGCTCAAAGAGCACGCGATCTGATGAGCTATGATCCAGACATTGAACCTATCTCACTGATGGCGCTCTAGAATGCTGCACTATCTACGATCGAATATTCTGCCTTCCAAGCCTGCCCAATTGCTGATTCGGACAGGAATGAAGTGGAATCACGATAATTGCCCTGGAATGGCAGCTTCTCTGTCTTATTTTGCACTGTTTTCTCTGTTCCCTATGCTTCTCGTGCTTTTGAGCGTGATTGGCTCATGGGTTCAACCCGGAACAGAAGCATTTCAACAAATTCAAGCAGCAGGACAGCGTTTTCTACCCCCTGAAGTTCATGGCTTAGTCAGAAACACACTGCTTGCACTGTACAGAAATAGTGCTGGCGCTGGAATTATTGGGTTTGGAGTGCTGTTGTGGACAGCTAGCTCGGTGTTTGAGATTTTGAGAGCTTCAGTGAATAAGATTTGGCGATCGTCCAGTCGATCGCCTGAAAGTAGCTCAGTTCCAAAGATCGTGCTTTTCTTTATTGTGAACAAATTGTTTTCGTTTTTATTGATGATGGGAGCAGGTTTATTGCTGCTCTCCTCGCTGATAACTAGCATTGCGATTAAAGCAATTCTGCAACTTGTGTCTACGTTTCAAGCGACCTTTGCTTTTCTCCAGATCGACGAATCACAATTGAGCCAAGGGCTGCAAACTGGATCAGCATTTTTTATTTTGGCATTAGCAACTTGTGTATTGTTCAAGATTTTGCCCTCGGTGCGGGTGGCTTGGCAAGATGTGTGGTTAGGAGCATTACTGACGACTGCTGGATTAATCGGATTACAACAGTTAGTCAGTAATAGTGTGATCTCGCTTGGGGCTGCTTTTCTATCTTATGGTGTGATTGGCAGTGTGATGATTTTGATGCTGTGGATTTTTCTGACGTTTCAGATTGTGCTCTTTGGATGTGTGTTTACTTATGTGTATGCTCATCTGTTTGGCAGTCGGCAGGGGAGAGCGATCGAGTGATTGGGTTGCTATTGAGGGCATTTACTTTGGGGAGTGGGGAGTGATTACAAGGGATCGTGTCCGAATCTAAAGTTTGGCTTTGCGATCGCGGTTTGACCCGCAGCACAAAACAGATCTCCTGCGTTAAATCCTTTTTGAATTTCTTTCTGGCTCAATCCCACTGAAGCACTGGTAATATACAAATCTCTGAGTTCAGCCCCGCCGAAGGTAACACTCGTTGGTCGCTGAACAGGTAATTGAATGCTGTGAATCTCTTCACCGTTCGGATTAAAGCAAGCGACTCGCCAACCATTCCAGAGGGCTATCCAGAGATTTCCGGCTTGGTCGATCGTCATGCCATCTGGTTCAACTACGACACCATCAACACTCTCCTTGCTCAAATCGATCAGGACACGACGATTCGCGATCGCGCCACTTTTCGCATCAAAGTCATAAGCATAGATTAAGTGCTTAGCCGAATCGGTCAAATAGAACGTTGCATCATCCGGACTCCACCCCAATCCATTTGAGATCGTCAGTCCCGTTTCCATCACATGCATCGAACCATCAGGATCATAGCGGTAAAGTTCTGCTTGCTCTGGCGCATCACTCACCGCACCAATCCAGAATCGTCCTTGAGAATCGCACTTGCCATCATTGAAGCGAGTGTTCGGGCAAGGGAATTTTATTGGATACACAACCTCGATCGCGCCTGTGTTTACATCGAGAAAAGCAAGCCGATCGCGTAATGCGATGAGTAAGCGATCTTGACCCGCTAGCACGATTGCACTGACGATATCGCCCGTTTCCAAATAGCGATTTCTCCGAGTTGCTGGATCAAATTGATGCACTCGATGATTGTAAGCATCGACCCAAAATAAGACTCGTCGCTCGGTATCCCACACTGGACATTCGCCCAAACGGGCACGTGCCGCAACAACTGGACTAGGCTGACCAGGATTCTCGGAAATCTGCATACAGCGTCAGCCCCCCATCAATAAATAGTGTTTGCCCAGTAATATAGGCCGCTTCCTCAGATGCAAGAAATGCAGCCGAAGCCGCCATCTCTTCAGGATATCCCGCTCGCGCCATCGGGATATGACTTTCGACGATCGCTTTTTGCTGCGGATCTTCGACCCAACTCTCATTGATCGGAGTGATCGTTGCTCCAGGTGCGATCGCATTCACGCGAATTCCGCGACTAGCGTATTCCAGCGCTAGGGTTTTCGTCAAGTTGCCCATTCCACCCTTACTGATGGAATAGCTCAAACACATCGGACGGGGAATGATCTCATGAACGCTAGAAACATTCAGAATCACACCAGAACGGTGTTGTGCTAGGAAATGCTTGATCGACTCGCGCGCACAGAGAAAGGCTCCTCGCAAATTGACATTGATCACTTGATCAAACTTCTCAGTGGGCAACTCGTGAGACGCGAATTCTGATTGAATGCCAGCATTATTCACCAGAATATCAAAGCCTCCAAACTGTTCGATTGTAGAATGCACCATCCGCAGAATATCAGCTTCTTGAGCAACATCACCTTGAGCTAAAAGCGTTTGCACAGAATGTCCCGCTTCGGTTGCGCTCTGTTGCGCGATCGCTGCGGTCTGTTCTGCTTCTTCAGAATCACTTCGATAGTTCAGGACAACATTGCAGCCCTCTTGAGCAAAACGAATCGCGATCGCTTGACCAATTCCAGAACTTGCTCCCGTCACTAAAACCGTCTTGCCTGCTAATCCTTTCATGTATCCTCTGCGCTAAAGTAGAATGCCACAAGGGCGAAATCGCTCTCAGCATAGAATATGAAAATGCGAAGCGATTCGTATCGCTCTTGAGGCTTAGCTCACGCTCAACTTGAAGCATGGAAGTTCCAGAGTGAATCCACCTTGAGAGGAGTGATTCTACTCTATGAGTCATCTGGAGAACTTAAGCCATACAACGAGAGCAGTACAAAGTTATGATGCTGAAATCCATTCATTCGGATTCGTAATCGTTTGGGAAAATTCCCAACGTGATTTAAGAAGGGCTGAACACTGAGTCCTTCTGAAGAAAGCTATCAACAGTTCTCTATTGAATGGAGCGACCTAATGTTTGCACAACTGCCAGAACGTCAAATGCACGTCATTCGATGGGTTCTTACGATCGGGTGGCTTCTTGTTATTGCCTCTCTGTTTTATGACCCTTGGACTCCAGCCTTGACAGAACAAAGTCATCCTTGGAGTCCATTGCGCCTGACTGGAGAATGTGTGCAAGTTCAAGGAACCTGTATTGCTGAAGCACCTTACGCGATCGGAGCCATCTTATTTTGGGGGGCGATCGTTCCTGCTGGAATTTTTATCCTGCTTGTGTTTGGACACGAACTCTGGCGGCGCATCTGTCCGCTGAGTTTTCTCTCTCAAATTCCACGCGCCCTCGGTTGGCAGCGTCAGTTCAAACGGGAAAATCAGAAAACAGGGAAAGCCCGCTATGAGTTAGCAAAGGTCAATTCTGATTCGTGGCTCGGTCGGAACTATCTTTATGTACAGTTTGGCTGGCTGTTTGTAGGACTGTGTGGACGAATTCTGTTCTTTAATGCCGATCGCTTCGTTTTGGGCTTATGGCTGGTCTTTACCATCATTGCTGCGATCGCAGTTGGCTATTTCTATAGCGGCAAATCTTGGTGTCAGTACTTTTGTCCGATGGCTCCGGTACAGACTGTTTTTAGTGAGCCGAGAGGACTACTTGGCAGTAAAGCGCACATGAGTGATAGCCAAATTACGCAATCGATGTGTCGGACAGTCGAGACCGATGGCAAAGAAAAAAGTGCGTGTGTTGCCTGTCAAAGCCCTTGTCTTGACATTGACTCTGAGCGAACTTACTGGGATGGCTTGAATAAGCCGGAAGAATCATTGATTCGATATGGCTATGTTGGCTTAGTGATCGGTTACTTTGTTTACTACTATCTCTATGCGGGTAATTGGGACTATTACTTTTCTGGAGCATGGAATCGTGATGCTGATCAGCTTGCATCTTTGATGAGTCCTGGGCTGTACTTGAACGGGCAACCCCTTCCAATCCCTAAGATTTTGGCAGTTCCTCTCGTCTTAGGTGCATCGACTACGATCGCTTATTTCATGGGACGATTGATCGAGCACCGTCTCAAATCTCAACTCAAGCTGCATCCTGATATCATTCAGCATCGCATTTTTGTAATTTGTACATTCGGTGTTTTTAACTTTTTCTTCTTTTTCGCGGGTCGTCCTTTACTGCGACTGATGCCATACTGGGTGCAAGCGAGTTTTGATATTGCGATCGTTTTTCTCAGTACACTGTGGTTACAACAGGCTTGGCGACGGAGTTCTGATCTCTATTCACGTGAGAATTTAGCGAGTCGCTTCCGCAAGCAGTTAGCAAAATTACAGATTGATGTTTCGCAGTATCTAGAGGGACGATCGCTCGATGATCTGCATACTAACGAAGTGTATGTTCTTGCGAAAATTCTGCCCGGTTTCACCCGTGAGAAACGCCATGAAGCTTACAAAGGTGTCGTGAAAGAGGCATTAGAAGAAGGGTATGTGAACTACTCTAGTAGCTTAGAAGTCTTAAAGCAAATGCGGCAAGAGTTGGGCGTTTCCGATGATGAACACCGTGAAGTGCTAGAAGAATTGGGAATTGAAGATCCAGAGATTTTGAATCCAAATCGTCAGCGATCGCTCGAAAACCAAATCCGATTAACAGGCTATCAAAAATCGCTTGAACGCTTGATGCGTCTTCAACAGCAAGATGGTGCAACAATTCGCACACTCAATCAACAATACTCAATTAGCCAACAAGAGGAAGATTGGATTCAGAGCGGTCTTTCTCCAGAAGCAGATCAGAAACTAGCAGGTTTGCAGGCGCGATTGTCCGAATGGATCGAATGCGATCGAGCTTTGAATCATCCGGTGCTTCAAAGTCAGGCAGCAGTGCTCAAAGTCCTCAAAGACACAGTTCAGCGCAAACAGGAGTTAATCGTCGTAGAGTTAAGGAAGCAGAATTCAGATGCGACCTCAGTGCAACCGAGTTCAGCAGAAATCTCAACTCAAGATACGATCAGCTACTTAGAGCTATTGCTTTCACATTACAATCCAATTGTTCAAGCAGCCACCCTTTTTGCGATCGCTCAATTGAATGGTGATCGCGTGCAATCGTTGGCGCACAAGCTTCCTGATCATCCTCTTGTTCAAGACACTGCGAAACAACTCCCATCTTCAGATCTCAGACAGCTCCCGACGCTTGAGAAGTTAGTTTATTTATCAAACAGTGATTTCTTCCACCGAATTCAGTCTCAAACTTTAATCGAGATTGAGCAGCGCTCCCAAGTCAAGCCGTATTCAAAAGGAGAGGTGATCACAGAGACAGGCGATACTTGCCGCGAATTGCTTCTACTGCTAGAAGGTGCAGCAGGAATTCACTACTCATCCGAGAACGGAGTTCGGGTTGAGCATTTGCATCCTGGACAGATTTTAGATGAGCTAGAGGTGCTGACGCATAGCAATTCCGAAAATACGATCGTTGCAGAAAGCGAAGTGACCCGCATCCTTGCTATTCCAATCGATGCGATCGATGATTTACTCGATCGTGATCCTGATTTTGCTCGACGCATTTTAGAGCTAGAGAGCCGCCAACTTCAGCGACTTGTGCGAGCTTAAACCTCAAGGAAGCTCAGCAATTGCGATCGCGATCGCGGTTTCACGATTCGACTTCTAGGGGATGAGAATTCATCAGCAGTTTCGGATCAGCATCATTGAGACATGCGATCGCGGCAATTTCAGGGTGATCCTAAAAATCTAATTGGCTGGAGGTGTGACCGAAGCAGTTGATCTCTCAGGAACTTTAAACTTAAGCTCATACACCAAAAGATAGGCTTGAGCTTTATTTCTATCGTTCTCTGCTTTTGCCGCTTCGTATTTCTGGATCAGATCGACGACTTTCTCTGGAGTTGCATTGGCTCGAACAATTTCTTCTGCCTTCTGATTCAAAAGCCCATAGCCAGTACTTGCAAGAAGCTGAGGCTTGTCTAACAGTTTGCCGTCTTTGTCCACAAGTACCGCGATCGCAGCAGGATGTTGACGTTCTTGATAATTTTGCAGCACAAAACCATCAGGAAAAGGAACTTCTTGAATCGGATCGTCAGGCTTTCTCAGCAGAATCCGCTCCCACACCAATCCTTTGTCTTTCAGAGATTGCGTAAAGTTTTGGGAATTGACAGCAATGTCTTGGTTTGTCGTGCCTTGAGGATTGTAGCGCGTCAGTGCGAGAAGTTGATCGGTACGGGTTTGCGGAACGGGTGTAGGCGGTGTAGAAGGTTGCGGTTGCTCAGACTGATTGGGGGTTCCAGGCGGAACTGGAGTCGTACCTCGTGCCACTTCAGCCGGATTCGCCTCAGTTAGCCCTGAAGGAGATTGTGGGTTCGTTGGGGCAGGAGTTGCGGGAGGAGTTGTGGGCTTGGTTTGAGGAGGAGTTGGAGGCTGTTGAAGCGCTTGAAATTTTCTGATGCGTTCTCGAATCGCGTCAATCTCTGCTTGCGTCAGACTTCTACCCAGGTTGCGCCGCTGCGGAAGTGGAGAAGAAGGAATCGGCAGCGGCGTGAGATCAGGAAGCGTGTAGAGGGGATTTGGAACTGGGGGAATCGTCTGTCCAGCTTGAGGAAGTTGAATTTTGCTGTTAGCAGTGTTCGGGATAGGAGGAAGTCCAAGACGGGAAGTTGAAGCTTGAGGAGCGCTGCTGCTCTGAGGAGGTTCGAGCAGACGGACGCGGCGAATCTCGGACTGCGCAGGGTCTGGGGAGGAAGTAAAGGCAGGCAGAGTCGCAAACAGGATCAGATGTGCGCCCACAGAGCCGAGCATCGCCAACGCCGCAGGTTGCTGGAGGGTTTCGGGAAGGTCGCGGAGAAAGTTGGAGAAGGCAGAAGAAGACATCATATGCAGTCGGGGTTCAGCGATCGAGCATGTGGGACTATCTCAGCATTTTAGGACAGCGATCGAACAATCGAGTGTCAGGTTCGTGAAATGGAAACGAAAACTATTCTCTTTTACAACAGATTAATGATTTGACCAGGATTGTTTAACGCCAAATCATAGACAAAACCTTAGACGGAAGCAAGGTCGCATCCGATTTTATAGAACAAATATACGATCGAGGAAATTCCTGCTACGCTAATTTAGTACGCTCGAACTAAGAAAAAATGATCCACTTTCGAGAAAGATGGTGTAGAGTAGATCGCTATTAGACAAAACGCTACATATGGCGTTGCTCATCTCTTTAATTCAATTCAGGACGCTAGACCTAGACAAAGGGAGTTTCGCATGGTTCAAGATATCGCACGCCCAATAGGGTCGTCTGGCTCTGATTTGCCAGAGTTTGACTCAAAGAACAGTCAATTTCCGGCTTCGGCTCCTGCCGCAAATCCGGTTTTTTACCGAACCTATAGCCGCAAGCTGAGCGAAACTCGTCGCGAGTCTTGGGCACAAGTCAGCCAGCGGACGATCCAAGGACTCGCTGACCTTGGCAATTTTACCCCAGAAGAACAAGAATTGATCGAACAGATGCAGCGATCGCTGCACTGTTTGCCGTCGGGTCGGTGGCTCTGGGTCGGTGGAACAAATTGGATTGCCAAACCAGAAAATTTCTCAGGATCGTACAACTGTACGAGTACGAATCTGATCGACTGGCGCGCCTTTGGTCTGATGATGGATCTTGCCATGATGGGCAGTGGAACAGGGGCAATATTAGAACCGAAATATACCGATCGTTTACCTGCCATTCGCAATCGCTTGAATGTGACTGTAACCCGCGAAATTGGCGAAGTAGCGGACTTTTTAAGAGAAGAAGCAACCGAGCTTGAGATCAACGGCAATCAAGTCACGATTCAAGTGGGTGATAGTCGTCAAGGTTGGGTGAAGTCCTATCAGAGTTTGCTAGAACTCTCAACCGATGAGCGGTTTACAGGCGATGTCGAAGTCTCGATCGATTTAGGTCATGTCCGTCCCGCAGGTGAAAGATTGAAAGGATTTGGGGGCGTTGCGAATCCGATCAAATTACCTGAACTCTATGCACGTTGTGCCAAAGTTCTCAATCGCGCACTCGGTCGCAAGCTTAGCCCAATTGAATGCTGCTTACTGATTGATGAAGCTGCCGCTTGTGTTGTTGCTGGTAACATTCGACGATCTGCCGGGATGCGTCAAGGCAGCAGTGAAGATGCTGAGTTTGCTGGTGCAAAAGACAACCTCTGGCAGCAAGATGAGCAAGGAAACTGGCGAATTGATCCCGATCGTGACGTGCTCCGCATGGCAAATCACACTCGGGTTTATCACCACAAGCCAACCTTAGAAGAATGTGTAGAAGCAGTTCGCAAGCAGTTCTATTCGGGCGAAGGTGCGATTCAGTATGCTCCAGAAGCAATTGCTCGATCGAATGCTGATATTCTGACTACTCCCGAATTAAAATCCGAGTTTCTTCGGGCGTATGAAGCAGGCAATGGGCAGCAATGGATTCAAGCCAAACATCCAAACATGCCGCTCAAGGAACTTGAGCATCGGTTGGGACGGTATGGGCTGAATCCATGTGGAGAGATTCTTGGTGAAGACTTCCACTGTAACTTGTCTGAGGTTCACCTCAATCAGATTGATCCGCTGGACTACGAAGCTCAAGAGCAGGCATTTACAGCAGGCGCACTTTCAGTTGCAGCTTTGCTCAATCACCGATTTGCTGAGCCTCGCTATCAGTATTCGCGAGAAGTAGATCCGATCGTTGGAGTTTCCTTCACCGGACTGTTTGACTTCTTTGTGAATGCATTCGGAACAGAATGGTTGCGATGGTGGGAAGCAGGTAGACCCGATACTTTGACTGGAATGCAGTTCAAAGAGCGCGAAAAAGAATATCTATCGCGCTGGAAAGAGATTGTGCATCGGGTGGTTGGTGAGTACTGCGATCGCCAAGGGATTCGTCGCCCGAATCGTTGTACCACGGTTCAACCTGCTGGAACAAAATCGTTGTTAACAGGTGCGAGTTCAGGTTGGCATCCGCCCAAAGCTCAGCGCTTTATTCGACGCATTACTTTCCGGAAGAATGATCCGGTTGCGCTGGCGTGTTTGGATTATGGATACAGCATTGTTCCGTCTCAGTCCGATAAGGATGAAAACGGCAATTTGTTGAATGATCCATTTGATCCACGGTGTACAGAATGGCTAGTTGAGATTCCCGTGGAAGTGCCTTGGGCAAACATTCCAGGAGCCGACCAGATTGAGATTGAGAAGTTCTCGGCTCTCGCTCAAATGGACTTCTATCTCCAAGTTCAGAAATACTATACTGCTCACAATACCAGCGCTACGATCGAGCTTCGAGAAGATGAAGTAGAAGGATTAGCACATCGAATTCATCAAGCGATCGAAAACGATGAAGGCTACATTAGTGCAGCGTTACTAGCGCGCTTTGATGCTCCTTTCCCTCGCCTGCCGTTTGAGAAAATCGATCAAGCGACCTATCAGAAATTGCAGGCTGAAGTGTTAGAACGTCGATCGACCGATGACTTCTATGCAGCTTTGGTACGACATGATGGTGGTGACTTGATTGAAGCAGGCCCAGCAGGATGTGATTCTGATAAGTGTCTGTTCTCTGAGACAAAGAAAGAATCTTAGCTTGAGTATTGATAGATAGAACTGAGCCTCCAGAGTATCCTGGAGGCTTTTTTGATCAACTCAAATTGCGTGATGGGAAAGCGATCGCATAATATTTGCCTAGTTGCTGTGATGCTAGTGCATAGTGTTGATCATTGACTAACCTTCAATCCGAATGATTTCACAGCGATCGCAAATCTCCGCATTGTTCATCCGCAAACGATCGCATAAAAAAACCAGAGTTCAGTCTTTACTGAACTCTGGTATTGAGTGAACATTTTCAGTGAGATCAGATTACGTATCGCACCATCTGATTAGCGACTTTCTTGCTGTTGCAAGAACTGACGCACTTCTCTACCTGGAACATAACCATAACCGAAAGAAGCCTGATCGCCATCATCAATGACTTGTGGAGTGACCATCACCACAACTTCCTGACGAGTGTTGTTGCGGTTCGTGCTTCTAAACAATGCTCCGAGTAACGGCAGATCTCCTAGGATAGGAACCTTCGTGACAGAAGCTCGATCGGTCTCTTGAATGATTCCAGAAAGAATCAGCGTTTGTCCATCGCGGACTCGAATCGCACCCGACTCAACACTCCGACCGCTGATCAGCGTAATCGGACCTTGAGGCGAATTGACTGCGTTAGAAGGCGCAGAAATGACAGGGTTCACGCGCAACGTAACGAAACCATTGTCATCAATACGATCGACAATCAGATTCAGAATCAAACCTGCTTCCCGGATGATTGGCTCATTCGTTTCAGTACTCTGCGTTCCATTCACCTGAGAATTTCTTCTAAATCCGCTGAAGACTTCTTGCGTCAGCCGAACCGTCGAGCGCTCTCCATCTTGAACAACAACCGTTGGAGAAGCAAGAATCTTTGCGTTACCACTTGTAACCTGAGATTGCAAGCGAGCTAAGAATTGGGTTGGAAACTGAAATAAAGATGGTAGAGCACCAGTAACCGTTCCAAATGCTCCCGGTGTAACGGTTACAGTCGGAGGGGAACCATTTGTCCCAGGAGTTCTAGTAATTACAGTTGGTGTTGCTGTGGTTGCTTCAGTGATCCCTGCTTGAAATGGATCAGACGAAATCCCAGCGCGCTGACTGTACCAGTTTCCATCTCGAATGCTGAGAGGCGGTGGATTCTCAGTAACCTGATCTCCATTGATGATTCTTGTGCCTGGGGCGGTGTTCGCAATAGTAACAGGTTGACCATTCAGATCATAGAAGATGTTAGCACCTGAATAAGGATTATCGATCGTCGGACGACCTGTCAAACTACCTGCTGCTTCTGCATTCGTTGCTGGTCGCGTCGAGCCGAAGTTAAAGACGGCTGCTCCTCGATCGACGTTAAAGAAATTGTTGCCAATCCCAAACGAGAAACTCGTGTTGAAGTCTTCGGTCTTCAGCAAGTTAACATCTACAATTTTCACATTCAGTGCAACCTGGCGCTTACGGGCATCAAGTTGACCCAAAAGGCGAGTTGCAACTTCAACTTTACGAGGTGAACCCGTCAACGTAATCGAATTTAATCGATCGTTCGAGGAAACAGCGAGTCCGCGTAATACGAGTGGTGCGCTGCCTTCTGTTGCTCTGAGAGACAAAATCGTAGGAGTGCGAGTTTCGATCGTTCGTGCTGCTGCACCTTCTCCGATCGTCTGAATTTGCACCTGCTCAAAAGGACGCTGTGTTTCTGCCCCTTGTGTCGTTAAAAAGGCTGAAGCATCTGCAACTGAAACCTGGTTGAGACGAATCGTGCGAGTAATGATATTGCGCGCATCATCCGGCAAGCGAGGACCAACAAAGATGGTTCGTCCTACTCGATTCACATCGAGTGCTGCACATGCACCACCACCATTTGCGCCTGCTGCTGGTCCTGCATTTGCAACCGGAATACAAGCAACTCGCAACACATAGTTGAACACGTCCTGAACCGCTTCGTTCTGAATATCCAAAGAAATCGTAGGTCCATTGGGTCTTGCAGCCTGTCCTGCTCCTGCTGCTCCTGCCGCTGCTCCTGCACCAGATTCGCTATAAGCCAAGTTCAGATTCGCTGCCCGTGCTAGCAAAGAAAGCACTTCCCGAACGGGTGCATCTCTCAAGACCAATCGTGGAATTCGTTCATTCGTTCCCAGGTCAATGGTCGTCGGAGACGCATCAATTTGTGACACCGCTTGATCGCCGACAGGAGGAGCAACTGCTCGTCTCATCAGAGGTGGAGTCGGGGCAACTGGAACCGTTGGCTGAGCTTGACTCGGAACTTGCGCGCTCGGCACAAATGGAGTCACCGGAGTCGTCGAAGTCGGTCTTGCTTGCGCGATCGCAGTTCCGGGTAACGATGTCGAAGGCGCTGCTTGAGCCATCGGAGCAGGCGGAACATTCAACGGAACCGCAGCAGTCGGAGCATTCGCTGGAACACTCGCAGGAGCATCCGGCGCACTGCCACCCCCCGCACCCGACACATTCAAGATCACACCTTGAGCATTGCGGCTCGCAATTTGCCCGATCGGTGCAGTTGTTGTTCCCACAACCGTTACCTGCACCCCATTCGCACCCGAAGGAACTACAGAAACTTGAGCAATTCCAGGCGCAGGATTTGCCTGACGGAAGGGTTGGCTAATTTGAGCATTAAAAACGTAAGCATTCCAAGTATTGCCTTGATTGACATTGAAAACTTGAGGCGCTTTTCCACCTTGGGTTTCTAGGATCACATCAAAGCCAGCACCATTCGGATTGATGCGAACATTAGTGACTTGCGTCGGATTCGCAGATGCAGCTTGACCACTGAATAAGGCAACGGTCGCGGCAGTTGCTAGACTGATTGCTCGAAGCTCTTTCACGAGTTAACACTCCTCTTGGGGGTAAATAGGAAATAAAGGTTCAATCTTTAGCTATTTCGCCGGAGTTAAAGGCGGAACAGCTTGCAGTGCCTTACGATCAGCATCGGTCAACGGCAACAGCGCATCCATCTCGAATGTGGTTGCAATCTGGTTGTCCGGTTGGCAGTTCGTCAAGTAGCGAATCGTGCCATCCGGCTGAATCTCATACAACCCTTCCGAAATCTTGTTATCGATCACTTTGACATCGAGATTGCGAATCAGCAGTAACGGCTGAAGTCGCTCGATCGTTCTAAAAATCGATTGAGTCTGATTAAAGTTACCTCGGATATCAATACTGATCGATTGTCGCTTTAACTTCCCGTTAATCGGTGTGCCGAGTGAACCATCGCTAATCACCACAGCACCTTTCTCATCCGGCTTAAACCGCTTGAGTTTGGCTTCAGCGACTAAATCTCCAAACTTATCTTTAAACTCTTGAGCACCACCCGGAGTCGCAAACAACTGCTGCACATACACTGGGCAAGCATTGAGCTTGGTATTTGTCGCAGCTAGTAAACCTGCATTATTTCTTTCAATCAGTTGATTGAGATCGAGCAGCAAGGTATTCAACGTTTTTTCACTCGCAAACAAGCCATAGACCTGATCGCGCTTTTGCTTGGCTTTTGCTAATTGATCCTTTGCATTCTGAATCTGTTTCCGGATTTCTCCTTGCTGTTCAAGCTGTTCGGTCTTCTCTCTAACGCTGCTATTTAAGGATTGATTCGTCTCCCAAGCAGGCATGACCAGATAAGAGACGATGCCACCTGCTGCAACAAGCCCGAGCACTCCTAACAACACTCCGCCAATTGCTGGAGTAAAAGTAACTCCAAACGCAGTCGGATAGCTTGGAGAATTCTCCAACTCCGATTCCGTCATAAAATCAGTCGTCATGGCTTCTTCGCTCCATTCTTTTCAGTCGCATCAGGTTTAGCAGGTGCTTTGGGGGTCGTCGAAATCACACCGCGTTCTTTCAAAGATTCAATCCGAGTCACAAGACCCACTGCCCCTTTACGATCGAGTTCTCGAATCAGTTCCGAAGCAGGCACATCGTTAATCGCGGCTGAAATGACAAATTGCACTTTTCTCGGCAAGCGGGGCGGCTTAATCTCACCTTCGCGCTTCAGCCCAGGAAAATCGGGTAATTGCAGCGTTTTCTCCTCACCCAACTCCGCACTGACCACTTTAGTTGCTTCTGCTTTCAAGAAGTTCGACTGTTGTAACGTCAACAAGAAATCATTGACATCATTCATCGAATTCGCCAGCCCTCTGATTTCGATCTGCCCAGAAACGGGAGGTTTTGCTGCTGCTGCCGGAGTTCCTGCTGCTGGGGCGGCTGGAGCAGGTTGAGCCTGATTGATCTCGACTTTCTGCTGAGTAATCGATGCCAGTTGAATACTCGAAGGCAAGCGATCGCGAATATCCTGGGTCATCGCTGACCAAGGCTTGATTTGGTTAAAGACCGATGCGAGTGCCTGGGCTTCTTCTTCGACCTGTTTCGTCTCCGCTTGAATCGATGAGAGATTCTTCTTCTCAGTTTCTAAATTACCGAGTTGAGTATCGAGATCCGCTTGCTGACGTTCTAAGTCGCCATTGCGCAAGGTGAGAATCCCGAAGAGGACACCTGCAAGCACTGGGAAAAAGATCAGTGCCGCAAACCCAAAATATAAAGGACGCTTTTCTTCAGGTGAACCTGTCGGTTTTGGACGACCGACACTCCGTCGCTTATCGGGCTTAATATCCGGTCTATCGTTGAGAAAATTGACATCTAAACTGTACATTTACCACGCCTCCCGCAGTCCTAAACCCAGCACGACACCCAGACCTGGACGGAGATTGACTGGAATATCCTCCCCACTGATCGATAGGGCTGAGATCGGATCGATTAAGTTACAAGGCAAGCTCAATCGCTGGGTAAAGAACTCGTCAATCTGTCCGATTGCGGCTCCAGGTCCTGCTAACATCAATTGAGCAATTTCTAAGTTCTCGCCTTGATTCAGGTAAAAATCAATCGATCGCCGCAGTTCATCTCCTAGCTCGCCCAACACTCGCAGCATGGCTGCTGCACCCGGATTGCCACCTGGACGATTAGAATCAGCCGTTGGAATCGTCATACCTTGCAGCAGGTCAATGTTGCGCGAAGGCGGTAAATTCATCGCACGAGAGAGTGCAGATTGAATTTGATAAGTTCCGATCGGAACCGTTCGCGAGAATTGAGGCACACCATCTACTGTGATTGAGATTTCAGTGCTCTCGAATTCGATATCGACGATCGCAACAGCTTCTTGAGGAGCAAACTGCCGTAATTGTTCGCGAATCGTACGAATCAGTGAGAAACTGCTAACTTCTAAGACATCTATTTTCAGCCCTGCTTGCTGGAACGTATTGATATACGAATCCGTTACCTCTTTCCGAGTTGCAACCAGTAAGACTTGGACTTTCTCGATCCCATCTTCATCGATAAATAGCCCTAATTTCTGATAGTCTACGTCCGCTTCTTCCCGAGGGAATGGAAGATATAGACCCGCTTCTTGATTCAGCACCATTTCGCGCAGTTCTCGATCGTCGAGTTCTGCTGGAACGGGGATAATTCGAGTCACCGTATCACGTCCACCAGATACCGCAGTTGCCACCTGTTTCACTTTAATTTTGTGTTCGGCTAACGCAGACTGAATGATCTCTGCCATTGCAGGCGGATCGGTGATTTGTCCTTCATGAAAGACACCTTCAGGAATGGGAACGGTTGCATAAGTGCCAAGCCGAAATCCTTGCCCCTGCTTGCGAAGTACCGCAATGTTGAGGCGATCGGCGGCTAACTCAATGCCAACCCCCTTTGACTGTTTTGAGAATAAACTCTTGATACCGTTAACCACAGTTTTGTTAGCCCGCTATTGAGTGAATGAGTGACAGGTTTCGCAATAAAAATATTGCAAGTTTGCTGCTGTTTGGGTGCTGAACTCGACTCAGAAAATTCTGGGTAATCATACGGAAAACAACAGGAAAAATCTGCTATTTTATGAATGATTGAGTTCAACAAACATCTGGTGTAACGAATTTAGACTGCCCAGGTTTTTACAAGAATAAACATCTCAATCCAAAAAGTTAAAAATCCTGAAAGCCCAGTATTTACGGTACTTTTAAGCAATGAAAATGGAGCAGTTTTAGATAAGAAACTACTCTAATTTGATCAGTTTGATGTAATTGTTTCGTTGCTTTTTGCGCACATGAGAGATCGCATTTCGCAATCCTAAAAAGGTGTTGTTTCAATCAGTTCAGCGTCGATACTTAGACCTCGTCTGTATGATTAGAGACACCTATTTGTGCATACTACACGCGATTTGAAAAATGGCACGACTAATTTTTAAGACATAGAATTTATACGGAAACAGCCGATCGTTGAAACCACGATCGGCTGTTTTTGCTGAGAAACAAATTGTGTGAGATTATGCACCTGCAAATGCAGGTTCGCGCATTAACAGGGGCATCACATCACTGACAGAAGCACCGAACACTTCACAAGAATTATTCGGGCTTTCAATCAGCTTCACTTTATAGAGGCGTGCCCCAATTTGCTGAATGGGATCTTCTAGTAAGTCGCGAATATGCACGGCAATATTTTCCGCAGTCGGCACAACTTTCTCAAAGTAAGGAATATCTTTGTTCAGAAACGTATGATCAAATGGCTCAACAACATAGTCATCTACTGCTTTCTGAAAGGCGACGAGATCAGCAATCATTCCGGTGCGGGGGTCGATTTCACCTTTGATCGTGACTTCTAAATGATAGTTATGACCATGACCATTCGGACGAGCGCACTTGCCGTAGATTTCGCAGTTTTGCTCAAAACTCAGATCAGGACGAGCGAGACGATGAGCCGCACTAAAGTGAGTGCTAATGGTGAGATAGGCTTCCATATTGTTTCCTAGATAATCTGCCCAGAGTTCAGGATGTTCGTAGAGCCGGATATTGACGATCGGTAAATGCGATTCCAGCCTTTTCCAAATCGATCGAGCAATATTTTCGGTGGTGGGAAGAGTCTGTTGAAACTCAGGCCACGCATCATTTAAGTAAGAGAAGTCAAGCTGACTGGTCACTTCTTGCCGAATGACATGCTTCACATCAGACAAGTTTAGAACCATGCCGTATTCGTCTAAATCTCCCAACATGGAGACATACAGCACATAGTTGTGTCCATGTCCGGGAAACCGAGTACATGCCCCAAAGCGTTCAATATTCTCCGCTTCGCTGAGTTCCGGCAGATAGTACCGATGACTTGCCGAAAATTGGGCACGGCGATCGATAATACATTTCATAGAGTCTTGGAGAAAGGGTTAAGCGTTCAGTTTAAAAAACTTCACACTATTCTTAGGATACGACTTTCATCGGCGTTTTGGATTTTAGATTTGGGATTGTGGATTGAAAGAAACGAGTGAAGCAATAGAGTTGGGCGCGATCAGCCATTCTGAAATCTTTTCGATTTGAGCCATTGGAGCAAGATCACTGGGCGCGTTGGGAAGATTCACAACTGTTTTACCAGCGAATTCTTCTAATCTTTGAGTTGCGCGATTATTGACGATAAACCGCTGATGAATCTGCAATGGTTCGAGCGATCGCACTAAGCGCTCGGTTTCGGCAAAAATCGTCGATCGTGCCTGAACCACGCCAATAAATTCGGTATGCTCAGCGTTTTGAAGCTGTTTGTGAGTCTTGATAATTCGCAGTCTTAACGTGCGTAAGCGGCTCATCAGTTCAGTATGTCCCGCGACGTTCTGATATTTCAGCCAGAGCTTAAAAATCCAGGTGAGCCAATCCGTTAACACAGACGGCATTTCGAGAAAGCGCAAGAGATGCCCAGTCGGAGCTGTATCGAGAATGATCAGATCTTGTGCATTCGATTCCAGCAGTTCCATAACTTCGAGGAGCGCGAGCATTTCATCAATGCCCGGAAGGGCTTGAGCCATGATTTTGCGCCATGCTTCTGGCGTGTAAGCAATTTGCAGCGATTCATCTTGAGTTTTGCCACTCATCATGTCCGCTAATTCCCAAAGATACTCTTCCCGAAAGCGATCGAGTAAGGTTCGAGCATCAACTTCTTGAGCGCTGAGGTTGGGAAGAATGTCAGTTGGCTCATGTCCAAGCTGAGTGCCAAAAGCATCGCCCAAGGAATGAGCCGGATCGATCGAGATGACTCGAATTTTTCGATCCGGATGCTGCCGAGAAAGATTGAGCGCGATCGCGGCTGCAACTGTCGTTTTGCCCACCCCTCCTTTTCCGCCGACCAGAATTAACTTACGCTGTTCTAGGATGAAATCGGGAAGAGACTGAGACGGTGCAATTGGAATCGCTGAAGGGACGAATTCTGAATGAGTTGTAATTAAGCGATCAAGGGCTGCAATTCCAATCGGTTCCTGAGACTGTTGTGAGAATGTCAGCACCGGATCTGCAATCTCTTGAAACTTGCGAACCAATTCCTCCCGTTCAGCGTGAACTTGATTGAGGAACACTCCGCCAAAAGGAATTTTAAGCGCTTCTAGAGCTTTGATTAATCTCTGAGATTCCAGCAAACTGAGCCATTCTGCGATCGCGACAACAAAACAAGCAGATCTTGCTGAATCTTGAAGTAATTGGCGACCGTCGGTTAAATCTCGGCGCATCGATTCTAGAAAGAGATCGACTTCATCCGGTGTGTAGCGACCTGTAAAAGCCTCGCTCATTGTTCGATGCTTGAGCTGAAAGAGTTCGAGAGCCGATAAAAACTCTTCGAGAAACTCCATCAGATTAAACAGTGCCAGCGTATGACCGCTTGGAGCCATATCCACTACGATCCGATCCACAACGCGATCGCGCAATAATCGCTGAATTTCAAGAATCCCCATCAATTCATCTAAGCCCGACCAGCCCAATTCCCAAACTGACGCTAAATCACCTTGCCCAACAAAGCTGCCTCGCTCGACTAATCGCTCTAGAATCTCCCCATATTCCGCTTTGAAGTCTTTTAGCAGCAATTCAGCATCCAATGCCCTGACGCTTAAATTCGGCAAGCTCTCGATGGTTTGAGCCGTATTGCTAACTTCCATCTGCAAAACATCACCTAAAGAGTGAGCCGGATCAGTGGAAAGCAGCAAAATACGATCGTTAGGAAACTGTTTTGCCCAGCGACAAGCAAATGCGCTTGATAGTGTCGATTTCCCAACACCGCCTTTACCGCTAAACATTGCCAGATGGAGAGAATCAAACGAATTCAACATAGTTCTGCGATCGAGTTTGGGCACAATCCTTGTACTGAATGAATTCGAGTTTGGTGCAATTTTTGAGAAGTTCTTCTCAGTGCAGAGACTGAAGAGGCTCAACACGCATCGCCACCCCTGATCCAATCAGTACTTGTAGTCTTCCCACCCAGTACCACCCAATGAGTGAGCTATTTAAAGGATTTGAGCAACTTTTAGAACTTGCCAAAGTACTAGAAGAAAAAGCCGAAAAAGGTGAACTCAAAGCCAATATTCAAGTCAATCGTGCCGCTTTTAGCAGCATTCCCCGCAACACAGGCGGCATCGGCGTGAGTGGCATGGGCGTGAATCGTTCTCCTCAAGCTCCGACTCAAGATGTAATCGTGACTCCACCGCCTGCCAATTCGACTGCTTCACTTCAGGATGTGGGCGGACTGGGTGAAGTTCTTAAAGAACTCAGAGAATTAGTTGAATTGCCCCTCAAACGTCCAGAAGTTCTCGCAAAATTGGGACTTGAACCGATTCGAGGTGTATTGCTAGCCGGATCGCCAGGAACCGGAAAAACTTTGACTGCACGGGCACTAGCGGAAGAGTTGGGTGTCAATTACATCGCGATCGCTGCTCCTGAGGTAATGGGCAAATACTACGGTGAAGCAGAAGGGCGACTTCGCAGTATTTTTGAGAAAGCGGCAGCGTCGGCTCCTTGCATTATCTTTATCGACGAAATCGACAGCTTAGCGCCTGATCGTGCCAAAGTCGAAGGCGAAGTCGAAAAGCGAGTCGTCGCCCAATTACTCACCTTAATGGATGGATTTGCACAGACAAAAGGTGTAATTGTTCTCGCAGCAACCAACCGTCCGGATCATCTTGATCCAGCATTACGCAGACCGGGACGATTCGATCGAGAAATTCAGTTCCGCGTCCCCGATCGCGATGGACGCTTGGAAATTCTCAAAATTCTGACGCGATCGATGCCTCTCAAATCTGTCAATCTCGACTCGGTTGCCGATCTCACGATTGGCATGGTCGGCGCAGACCTCAAAGCAGTCTGTCAAAAAGCAGCTTATACAGCCTTGCGACGGCAAGTTCCCTCATTAAATGCAGTTCCCGATGAATTAACGATCGACCAATCCGATTTTCTACAAGCCTTGAAAGAAGTAAAACCGTCTGTTCTGCGATCGGTTGAAGTCGAATCACCGCAGGTCAATTGGGATCAAATCGGTGGATTAGAAGCCACAAAACGCACCTTACAAGAAGCAGCAGAAGGTGCAATGCTTTATCCTGAACTCTATCAACAAACAGGAGCCAAAGCACCGCGAGGAATTCTCCTGTGGGGATTACCTGGAACCGGGAAAACTTTACTCGCGAAAGCGGTCGCTTCTCAAGCAAGAGCGAATTTTATCTCGGTGAACGGTGCAGAATTGATGAGTCGTTGGGTTGGAGCAGCAGAACAAGAAGTTCGAGATCTGTTTAACAAAGCACGTCAGGCTTCCCCTTGTGTTGTGTTCATTGATGAGATTGATACGCTCGCTCCCGTCCGTGGCAAATTTAACGGCGATTCGGGAGTCAGCGATCGCGTCGTCGGTCAATTGCTAACTGAACTTGATGGGTTACAAGACTGTGGTGCGATTCTTTTAATTGCAGCGACCAATCGCCCGGATGAGGTTGATCCTGCGTTACTACGTGCAGGACGTTTGGACTTGCAAATTCAAGTCAATTTACCCGATGAAGCGAGTCGTTTAGAAATTTTGCGAGTTCACAATCTCGATCGACCTTTATCCGAAGTTGACTTAGCCGCGATCGCAGCTCAGACCGAAGGCTGGAACGGGGCGGACTTAGCACTTTTAAGCAATCAAGCAGCACTGCAAGCGATTCGACGCTATCGTGCTCAAGGAATGACTGAACCAGAAAATCTAGCAATTAACGGGGAAGACTTCGCGATCGCGTATCAAGCACTCCTAAGCCAACGTCGGTAGAAGTGTGCTGCTATCGAATAGCAGCACAATCCGTGAAACTGCGGGACTGAAAGACTTGAAATATAAAGATTACGTGATTGTTCTCGATAGTCTTAAATCAGAATCTGTCCATGTTAAGTGTGGAAGACTAATCCATCAGAATCTGAGCCGGAACACTTCCACATTCAACTACTCTTAATCACGGAATTACAAACCATCATGGCTGTTGAAAAAGTAAACTCTTCTTCGAGCTTGGCAGAAGTTGTGGATCGCATTCTCGACAAAGGTATTGTTGTTGATGCTTGGGTGCGTGTTTCGCTCGTAGGGATTGAATTGTTAGCAATTGAAGCTCGCGTCGTCATCGCATCTGTAGAAACCTACTTGAAATATGCTGAAGCTGTCGGCTTGACGGCTCAAGCTGCAGTTCCTGCTGCATAGTTTTACGAAACAGAGGAGATCGAGATCTCCTCTGTTTTTTCAATTTTAAACTCAAGTACTTACAGCAATGGCTTTCAAAGATTCCTGGCAACAGCAACGACAAGTAAGACTGCAACAGGTAGCACAGCGTCGTCAAGCCGTTTCTGCGCTCCTCCAAGCAACGCATGAACAACGTCAACTGAATGCGTCTCAACTCCGAAGTGATCTGAGTTTATTTCGCGAAACCTTCGCTTACGACACCAGCTTGCGCCGTCAAAATTTGCATCAGTTCTGTGAAACGCTCCAAGAACAGACTCAAGAATTTTTAGCGGTCGCCCAAGCTGAGCGCAGTCTCATTTCACAACAGTTGAGACATGACCTCAGTGCATTTCGAACCACACTCAAGCAAACTGTAGAATCACTCCGGCGAGAAATTCAAGCCGATCTTCAGATCCTTCAGATTGAAGTTCAAGCGCAGCTAGATGACGCACGCCAGCAGAGAATCAAAAATCAGGTTCGACACTCGCGAAACCTACGCATCTTTGTTGAGCAACTTCACACAACTGTTGACGCATTTCTCGCAGATTGTGCCTTAGAGCGCCAGGAAAAAGCAGCACAAGCTCAACTCGACCGCGAAACTGAATTAGCCGCACTGTTCAAGAAATTTGCTGAATTTCGAGCACAGCTACAACAGTATCGCACTGAACTTTCCCATAGCGTTTGGGGAGACCTTTCTGAGCCAGCGTCTCAACCCGCCCAACCCGCTACACCGAAGCCTGTAGCAGTTGTAGAATCTGTAGAACCTCCTGTCGTAAAACCTGCTGCTAAGCCGATTATTGTCTTGAAAAAGCCCGAAAAGAGAGGGCGAGGGTTCCAAGTTGCAACATCAGCAACATCAGCTTCTCCCAAACCTGCAATCAAGGTAGAGGAAGCTCCTACACTCTCCTCAGATGAGCAGAGAATTTATGACTACATCGAAGACATGCAAGGTGCGCGATTAACTGAAATTGAATCCGCACTCGGCATCACTCGACTTCAGGCTGTAGAAGGACTGCGATCGCTCATTCAGCAAGGCAAAATCACTCAGAAAGATCGCGTTTATTTGATCCATCAATAAGGAAAGGACACGCCCTGTGACGACTGTATTAAGAGCTAGCCCCCGCCACTTTGTCAGTACGCCCGCGCTCGATCGCATTACGCTGCGCACACTACGCTATTTGCAATCTGGTTTTTCAGTTCACTTGCGCGGCTGTGCAGGGGTAGGTAAAACGACCCTAGCCTTGCACTTAGCTGATTTGCTGGCGCGTCCCATCATGCTGATGTATGGCGATGATGATTCAAAAAGTTCAGACATGATTGGCGCGCAAGCAGGCTACACCCGTAAGAAAGTCGTTGATAACTTCATTCATAGTGTGATGAAGGTTGAAGACGAGATGAAACACACTTGGGTAGATTCTCGATTGACATTAGCTTGCCGAGAAGGATTCACACTCGTCTATGACGAATTTAATCGATCGCGTCCTGAAGTCAATAATGTGCTGCTCTCAGCCTTAGAAGAAAAGCTACTCGTCTTACCTCCGACGAGCAATCAGACCGAATACATTCGAGTCAATCCACATTTTCGAGCGATTCTTACCTCGAATCCAGAAGAATATTGTGGCGTGCATTCGACCCAGGACGCTTTGATGGATCGCTTGGTCACCATCAATATGCCTGAGCCAGATGAACTGACGCAGCAAGAAATTCTGATTCAGAAGACAGAAATTGAGCGATCGAGTGCTGCATTTATTGTGCGATTTGTGCGATCGTTTCGACAAAAAACAGGCGCAGAGAAAGCTTCTGGCTTGAGATCGTGCTTGATGATTGCAAAAGTCTGCCAAGAACATCACATTGCTGTCCTCCCTGAAGACGCAGAATTTCGGGATATCTGCTCAGATGTCTTGCTCTCACGCATTGGCATCGCGCTTGAAGATGCAACCAAAATTTTGTGGGCACTTCTCAATGAGCAAATTGGAGCAATTGAAATCCCCGTCATTTCAACCCCACAAGCAACCGTTGAGCAAATTGCTCAAACCGTTCAAGCATCCCTCAATGAGCAAACTGAAGCAATTGAAATCCCTGTAATTTCAACGATACAAGCAGCAGTTGAGCAAATTGCAAGTGCTCAACCCGTGCAAGCACCCTTTTTAGATGCAGAAGAACGTGCAGAATTAGCACTTCAAGAGCCACTCGCAGCGGCTCCTCTCAACCAACAAGTCGAAGCGCTCTTAAGTGATCTGCCAGAACTGGAAGAAGCGAGTACGATGAATGAGATTGCCGATGAGATTTCTCAAGAGCAGCAAATTTATCGCTATTTACTTCGATCGAAAGGTGCAGGACTCTCAGACCTTGAAAGTGAATTCAGTCTCGTCCGAACTGAACTGCTCGAATCGATTCGAGCTTTGACCATTCAAGGTTTAGTCATTCACCGCGATCGACGTTTCTTTGCTGTCGAGCCTGCATTGGAGAGCTAAGTGTGACGACCCCGACGAAGAGCATTCAGAGACCGATGCCCACGGCCACCCAAGGTTCCACCTTGGCAGATGTATTAGAGCGTGTTTTAGACAAAGGAATTGTAATTGCTGGAGACATTTCAGTTTCCGTTGCGACGACTGAATTATTGACGATTCGGATTCGATTGTTGATTTCTTCAGTCGATAAGGCACGTGAGATGGGAATCAACTGGTGGGAGAACAATCCCCATTACAGTGCTCAATCGAGAGAGCTGCTCGAAGCCAATCGCGCACTGATGGAGCGAGTAGAATCGCTAGAAACAGAGCTAAAAGCTTTGCGTCCAGCAGTTTCGCCATCTCTGCCAAAACCACCCGCGACCCCAGCCGAAACCTTGAAATCACTGCTCCAAGATCTGTAAGCTATGTCTTCTCTTGCCCCGAAAGCTAAGCCCGATGCAGGTCTTGCTCCCTTGCTTCTTACAGTAGTCGAACTGATTCGGCAATTGATGGAAGCGCAAGTGATTCGTCGGATGGATAGCGGAGATCTGAGTGATGAGGATCTCGATCGCGCCGCAGATAGTCTTCGTCAACTCGAAGCACAAGTATTGCGATTGTGCGATGTATTTGAGATTGATCCGGCTGATCTCAACATTGATCTCGGTGAAGTTGGCACATTACTTCCGAAACAGGGCGGGTACTATCCTGGAGAACGATCGACCAGTCCAACGATTTTAGAGTTGCTCGATCGCTTACTCAACACAGGTGTCGTTCTCGAAGGCAATGTTGATCTCGGTCTCGCTCAAATCGATCTGATTCACGCAAAACTCCAGCTAGTTCTGACTGCAAAGCCCATTTAGCCCCGGTTGAAACGATGAGCAATTTATATTTGTACGGCATTTTCCCCGCTCCCGGTCCTCAAGATCTCGACCTGCAAGGACTCGATCAAAAACCTGTACAGACTCAGATTGTAGATGGGTTTGCGTTCCTCTACTCGGAAGCACAGCAGCAACGCTATCTCGCGAGTCGTCGGAACCTGCTTGGGCATGAAAAAGTGTTAGAGCAAGCAATGCAGGCAGGCTATCGGACACTTTTACCGCTTCAGTTTGGATTAACGATCGAGACTTGGGAAACCGTCTCCGATCAACTTACTGCTCCGCATTTTGACCATTTAAAAACTCTATTTGAAAAGCTAGATGGACGGCGCGAAGTTAGTATCAAACTGTTTTGGGACAGTGCCGAAGAATTACAAGCGTTGATGGCAGAGAATGCTGAACTTCGAGAGCAGCGCGATAGCTTAGAAGGAAAATCGCTGAGCATGGATGAAATTGTCCGCATCGGGCAAGCGATCGAACATGCGATGAGCGATCGACGCGAAGCCATTATTACTGAGTTTCAAACCACTTTGAATGCAATGGCGATCGAGGTTGTTGAGAACGATGTCCTGACTGAAGCGATGATTTACAACGCTGCCTACCTGATTCCGTGGGAATCCGAATCAGAATTTAGTCAAGCCGTGGAAAGACTAGATCAACAATTCGACGGGCGCTTGAAAATTCGATACAACGATTTCACTGCACCGTATAACTTTGCTCAATTCGAGCGGGAGTAAATTCTATGGTTTTACGCCTTTTATTTGCGCCTGTGACTGGGATTGGTTGGATTGCAGAACAGATTCAAGAACGAGTCGATACAGAACTCGATCAAACCGAAAATCTCAGTAAGCGACTTCTGGCATTACAGCTCGCGTTTGATATGGGCGAGATTTCTGAAGCAGACTTTGAAGCACAAGAAGAAGAATTATTGCTAGCCATTCAGGCGCTTGAGGACGAACAGGCAGAATCGCAGTAGCATAGAGCAAATCGAGTTATGAATGTCCTATGCAAACTCAAGAGCCGATCGTATACCAAGGACAGTTCGGAGAATTTAGCATTGATGATCACGATCGCCAGGGCGTGATCCTTTATCGCAGCGGATTAGCGATCGCTGCTTTGAGTTTTGCGATCGCGGTTGGACTAGCATTCTCGCAAAAATTTGCCTGGATAACGCCGCTTTACTTTGTATTTTGGACGGCGTTAGGCGTGAGCCTATTCACGATTCATATTTACCTGAAACCGTTGCACCTCGCACTTCAGGCATTCTGGGCAATTGGCGGAGTGGCTTCGATTGGAATGCTCTTGCTGAGTTCTGAACCGCTCGCACTGTATGTGTATCAGCATCCGATCACCATTTTTGGCATCGGGTTTACCTTCGCTGCTTTGACTGGAATTTTCTTTAAAGAAGCATTCTGTTTTAATCGTTTTGAGACCAAATTTCTGACTCCGATCGTGCCTTCATTACTGCTTGGGCATTTAAGTGGCATATTGCCCTTGGTCTGGGAGCAAGTTTTACTGGGCGGTTGGGCAGTCTTATTTGCTATATTTGCAATCCGAAAACTGATTCAACCCATCCCTCCCGATATCGGAGATAAAAGCGTATTTGAATACCTCAAGCATAAGCAAGCCTGACGATCGCAAAACAGCTTGCTTCTAAAATGCCAGCTTTTGCCGTCGGAAAACTTACGATCTCAAAAACGAATTTTGACCTTGGGGATCAGTGCGGGAACACTGATTTCATGATTTGAGGATCGATGCTTGAGTGAGGAACGTGCGTTTTGGTTAGCCTGGTCGCGAGTTGCAGGAGTTGGTCCAATCTTGCAGAAACGCATCTACCTTCAATTTGGCAGTTTGAAAACGGCTTGGACAGCCAAACCTGAAGAATTGCTTCAAGTCGAGGGCATCGGAGCGCAAAGCGCGATCGCAATTTGTACAAGTCGCGATCAAATTTCAGTCGATCGCCTAGATCAATCCCAAAATTTTCTCACTCCCGCCGATCCAGACTATCCTCGATTACTCTTTGAAATCCCTGACCCGCCTCCAGTTTTATATTATCGAGGGCAAATCGAGCTAATTCGAGAATTCGATCGCCAAAGCGCGATCGCTCTCGTTGGAACTCGCCAACCTTCCGAATATGGCAAACGTTGGACACGAAAACTCAGCGCAACTCTAGCCAATAACGGGTTTATCGTGATCTCCGGGCTGGCAGCGGGAGTCGATACCGAGGCACATCAGAGTTGCTTAGAAGCCGGGGGCAAAACAGTGGCCATTCTGGGAACAGGCGTAGATGTCGTTTATCCCTACAAAAATCGCCAACTCTACCATCAGTTACTCAAAACCGGATTAGCGTTAAGCGAATATCCCGCCGGAACTCAGCCCGATCGCAGACATTTCCCTCAGCGTAATCGCATCGTTGCCGGATTATCCCGCGCCCTGATCGTGACTGAAGCCCCAGAAAAATCAGGCGCACTGATCACCGCAAATCTTGCCAATGATTATGGACGAGATGTGTACGCACTGCCGGGCAGCTTGGATAACCCGAATGCGATCGGCTGTCTGACCCTGATCAGCAAAGGCGCACAAATCATTTTAGGGACATCACAATTTTTAGAAATGATTGGCACGATTCCAGCCCTCGATCAGCCGCAAAATCCGGATATCGAACTGACGCTGGCGAATTTAGATCCCAGCCTTGCAAAAGTGTTGCAGACCATTCACACGATCGCACAACGCTCTGAGCACGCGGCTGTTTCTTTTGATTTGATTGTCCAAACTGCGGAAATGCCAACAGCATCCGTCTCTAGCTCATTAATGCATCTAGAATTGCTCGGCTTAATTACGCAAGTGCCTGGAATGCGATACCAGATGATCTGAGCCAATTTCTCGATGATCTGAGTCAATTTCTTACGAAATAACTCAGCCAAAATAGACGAACGCGGATATCGTAATGCAGAGGTAGGAAGCTGTTGAAATGTCTGACCAAAATTTAGTCTTAATCGTGGACGATAGCACAACGAATGTGCGTATCTTAGCAGATGTGCTTGAAACAGCAGGATTCTCTGTCTTGTCGGCTAAAAGCGGCGAAGATGCTTTACAGCAACTCGAAACTATCTTGCCAGATTTGATTGTGTTAGATGTACTCCTACCGGGCATTGACGGATTTGCCACCTGCGATCGCATCAAATCCAATCCCCTCACCCAAGAAATTCCGATTATCTTCATGACTGCACTGGCAAATGCCGAGGATAAAGTCAAAGGACTTCACTTGGGTGCAATCGACTACATTACGAAACCATTTCAACAAGTCGAAGTGCTGGCGCGAGTGAAAACCCATATCAAACTCCGCCGCCAAACTCAGCAACTCAAAGACCTGAATGAGCAATTAGAACAGCGGGTCGCAGAACGAACGCATCAACTTTCGCGATCGCTCAACGATCTCCAACAGGCTCAACTCCAACTGGTTCAGCAAGAAAAAATGTCGATGCTCGGGCAACTTGTCTCTGGCATCGGACATGAAATCAATAATCCCCTCAACTCAATGACGGGTAATCTCAGACATGCAGAGCGCTATCTCCGACGTCTAATCCACCATCTGCATCTCTATGAACAGCACTATCCCAATCCTGCCGAAGCGATCGTTCACAATGCTGAAGAGATTGATCTCCCTTTTCTGATGCAGGATTTGCCTCGATTGCTCAGTACACTAGGAGTTGCAACCGAGCGGATGAATCATATCAGTCGAGCACTCCGAACCTTTTCTCGCAGCGACAACGACAATACGATCGAGCTAAATCTGCAAGACGGATTAGACAGTACGCTGCTGTTGTTACAACATCGACTCAATCCCACTCCCGAGCGTCCTGCGATTCAAATTACCCGAGACTATGCAGATCTTCCACCTGTACTGTGCTATCCAGGGCAACTCAATCAGGTGTTTATGAATCTCTTAGCCAACGCAATCGATGCGATCGAAGAAGCAAATCAAGGTCGTTCTTACAAGGAGATTGCCGCGAATCCGAACCAGATTCATGTCATCACTGAACTTCAAGACAGTACTGCGATCGTCCGCATTCGAGATAACGGCATTGGCATGAGCGAAGCCACTCAGCAAGATATTTTCAAACCCTCATTTACAACAAAACCTGTCGGCAAAGGGACAGGTTTAGGGCTGGCGATCGCTCACCAGATTATTGTGGAAAAACATCAAGGAAAGCTGATCTGTGAATCTACTCCCGCTGTCGGAACAGAATTCACGATCAAGCTTCCTGTCTTAGCCGAGTAACCCGAAAGCGTGCAGTGGACCGCGCCCTAAGAGCATCTCGATCGCCAAAGCAATTAACCCGATCATCGCAACTCGCCCATTCCAGACCTCGGCTGAAGTCGTCATGCCCCATTCCCAACCTTCTTGGGGATACATCTTGACTCGCTTCTGAGGATGAGCCACTTCTGAAAAATGGACAGACGGCGCATTTAACGCATCCGTCACCATGGTTGCTAATTCTTGAATAAAGATGGGATGCGTATTCAAAGCAGGAACCCGTCCAAATTTCTCAATTCCAGCTTCTTCAGCGATCTCACGATATTCCATATCGATTTCTTGCAGCGTCTCAATATGCTCAGAGACAAAGCTAATCGGAACCACGGCTAAGTTCTTGACCCCTTCAGCCGCTAACTCTTCTAACGCTTCTTCGGTATAAGGTTGCAGCCATTCAACCGGACCGACTCGACTTTGATATGCCAAGGTATACGGATTCGATCGATTGAGCGTCTTCATGATCAGCGACGTACATTCTTCGATTTCGCGCTGATAGGGATCGCCTGCTTCTTCGACATAGCTCACCGGAACGCCATGTGCGCTAAAGAAGACATGCACATCTTCAGGTTTCTCAAATTGGTCGATCTCTTGGGCAATCAAGTCTGCCATGGCGGCGAGATAGCCAGGTCGATCGTACCAAGTTGGAATCACGGTGTAGTCGATCTTCTGAAGCACCGGGTCTTGTTCCCAAAGCTGTTCTAGAAGTCGGAAGCTGGAGCCGCTGGTACTAATCGAAAACTGTGGATAGAGCGGCAAAATCACTAATTTCTCAATTTGGTCGCGCTTGATCCGAGAAATGGCTTCCTCGGTAAACGGATGCCAATAGCGCATTCCGATATAAACGCTCACGTCTTGTCCGCGCTGGCGCAGTTGGTCTTGCAGGGCTTGTGCTTGTTCTTCGGTAATGCGACGCAGCGGAGAACCGCCACCAATCTGCATATAATTTTCTTGCGATCGCTTTGCGCGTAGGGTCGAAATCAACCAGGCTAATGGACTCTGCAACCACGGGAACGGCAGACGAATGATTTCCGGGTCAGCAAATAAGTTGTACAGAAAGGGGCGGACATCTTCGATCTTATCCGGTCCCCCAAGATTCAGTAATAAGACCCCTACTCGACCCATAGCGATATTAAATCCTTGTTTATTCTCAGCTTCGTTACCGATTTTAACAATAAAATCTGAGCTACACCGAAGCAAATTAACTAAATCTCAGCGAAAAATTCGATCATATTGAACATTCTGAACAAATATCAACTGGGGTTAACATTTGCTCAACCCCCATTAGAATGAAATCCTTGACAAAAGGGTCGCTTTTAGAGTCTAGATTTGAACTGGAATAGGTTAGACAACAGCACAGATTCTTGATTTGCAGGCTCTATCGTTTTGGTGTTTCAGGCTTTTTGCGATCGCATATGGCAGATTTAGATGCTCGAATTGTTCAGACGAATCAACGTCTCAAAGCAGCCCAACTCGGACTTCAGATCGAGCGGCGTGGCGTAAAACTCGCGCTGCGAGGAACTTTGCCCCCGCGTCCTGGAAGTTCTAAATTACGCCCGTATCAACAGCGTCTGAGTTTAGGAATTCCAGCGACGACGGCAGGATTGAAGCAAATCGAGCAAGAAGCAAAAATCGTTGCCGCCCAGTTAATTCAAAATCAATTCGATTGGCGAGAGTACCTGAGCTTCACAGACGGAAAGCGATTGAGCCAGCAAGATCTGAGCCAGCAGATTGCCGCCTTTGAGCAAGACTTTTTAAATCAGCCTGAGCGAGCCATCAATCCTGCTGCGACGAAAACCACTTGGTCTAGCGCTTATGCCCCGTATCTACGGAAGTTAAGCGCGATCGCGGCTGAGTCTCCCACTCTTACGCTGATCGAAGCGATTTACAAAACCGTTGAATCTATCCCCCTTAATTCCCGAAGCCGCCAACTCTGCTGCACCACATTCAGCGCATTTGCCGAATTTCTCAACCTGACGCTGCCCAAAGATCTGAAAAAGCTATCCGGCGGATATGGCGCGAGCAAAACTCAAGCCCGCACGTTGCCCTCTGATCAGGAAATTTTGAGCGCCTGGGAAAAGATCCCGAATCCAGGTTGGCAATTTGTGTATGGAATGATGGCAACGTTTGGATTGAGAAATCATGAGGTGTTTTACTGCAATTTGAATGGGTTAAAGCGCGGGGAAACCTCGATCGAAGTTCTGCCCACAACAAAAACGGGAAGCCATCAGGTTTGGGCGTTTTATCCAGAGTGGATTGAAACTTTTAATTTAAGAGAGATTCAACTCCCACCTGTTGAAACAGCCTTAAATAAGACCACGTTGCGACAAGTTGGGCAACGGGTCACGGCACAATTTCGGCGGTATGGTGTGCCCTTTTCTCCTTACGATTTACGTCATGCTTGGGCAGTCAGAACGATTCATTTTGGGCTGTCGGATACGGTAGCAGCAAAAATGATGGGGCATTCGGTACTGGTTCACACGCGGACTTATCATCAATGGATAACGCAACGAGATCAGCAAATGGCAGTTGATCATGCATTGAAGCGAATGCGAGGTGAATGATGGCAACGATTTTGAGAGATTGGAGTTATCAATATCAATGGCTGTATGACGGGATTTCGAGGATTGCAGCATTGAGTGTTGGCGGAGAAGCCCGATTTCGACAATTAGCCTTACAGGGATTGACGATCGAGCCAGAGACGAAAGTGCTGGATCTCTGCTGTGGCAGTGGGCAGACTACGCAATTTTTGGTGCAGCGATCGCGCCATGTGACAGGCTTAGATGCCTCTCCTTTATCGATTCAACGCGCGAAAAAGAATGTTCCAGAAGCAGAATATGTTGAGGCATTTGCCGAGCAGAATCCATTACCGGATCAATCATTTGATTTAGTGCATACCAGTGCAGCGATGCATGAAATGCAGCCTCAACAATTACGGCAAATTTTGGAACAAGTGCATCGAGTTTTGAAACCGCAGGGCGTGTTTACAATGGTCGATTTCCATGCTCCGACGAATCCGATTTTTATTCCTGGACTCGCGATATTTTTCTGGCTATTTGAGACAGAAACCGCTTGGCAATTGATTCAAACTAATCTGATCGAATTACTAGAAGAAATTGGATTTGAAATTCAAACCCAACAGCTTTATGCAGGTGGAAGTCTTCAGGTCATTCAGGCAAGAAAACGTTAAAAAGCGCCATCATACAAGACGGCGCTTTGGGGTTTAGATATAGCGTTTTTGAAACTAATTAATGGGTTCTGTATAGCGAGAAATTAACGGTACAACTTTGTGAACTAGGTAGTTATTCAACTCGTTTTGCTCACATGAATAAAGTATCCGGTTTCACCTGTTAAATCGATCCACCTCAAGATAGGTTATTCGCAATCAGAGACTCTCGCATCCGACTGATCTCCGATCGCTCGCCATTCGTCAAAATCCCATCTTCGAGGTAGGCAATGTGATCGGCGACATCCGCAATCCGAGGGTCATGCGTCACGATCAAAACCGTCCGCCCTCTCTCTTTTGCTAAAGTTCGCAGCAATTCAATTACGGCATGACCGTTGTGCGAATCTAATGCCGCAGTCGGTTCGTCCGCCATGATCAACGTTGGATTTCCAGCTAGGGCACGTGCGATCGCAACTCTTTGTTTCTGACCACCAGAGAGATCTTGAGGATGCAATTTTGCTCGATCGGCAAGTCCAACTTGATCTAACAGTTGCATCGCTTGCTGACGCGCTGCTGATCCCCGAATCCCTTTGAGATTAAGCGCGACTTCAATATTCTCGATCGCGCTCAGCGCTGGAAACAAGTTAAAGCCTTGAAAGATAAAGCCAATATTTTCGAGGCGAAATTGGGCTAACTTGGAGCTCGACAGTTTTGTGATTTCTTGTCCCAGCAAGCGCACACTGCCCGCAGTGGGAGTCAGAATTCCTGCCAAAATTGACAACAGTGTGGTCTTTCCTGATCCTGAAGGACCCATCAGAAGCTGAATATCGCCATATCGCACTGTCAAATCCACATGGCGCAGAGCATGATAGCGATCGCCACCAGTCTGATAGACCATTTCTACTCCACAGGCAGAAATTGCGTTATCTGCTCCATCCAAACTGTTAGAACAAGGTTCAATCACCCGGCTCTCAGTCTGATAACTCAAATCAATCGGGGTTGCAGTCATTCGTTTAACAAACGGTAGGAAAACAGTTTATAAGGAGAGGGTGTGTGGAGGAGTGTCGAAACAGTCTTTTCCGATCATGACTTCAGGCAGATCGAGCCAAACTCCAGATAAAGGGTCGAGTCTGTACCAAGGTTCAACAAAACGTTAAACAATTTGAGCAGATCCATCACCTTCAAAAAGGAGAAACTCTATTGCTCTATTGTATGAGGTCAAATTATGCTACGGGATGAATTCATGTGACAGCTATGTGAATAATTAGCGTCATTCCAGATTGCGAGAGATATCATTCTATGTATAGATGCGTAATGATTATTCAAGATTCTACGCTGAATCTTCGCAATTTCAGGGAAATTCCATAGAGTTCATGCCTTGAAGACGATCGCGGGATCGACTCGGGTCACTTTTTGCACCGCAAACATTGCTGAACCGACACACATCACAACCGTCAGCACAAAAATGCCAACGCCTGTGGCGGGAGTAATTAAAATCATGATGCCTTGAGCCGCCTGTGTCCACATACCCAAACCGAGACAGAACGCAATACTGGGAATGTAGCCCAAGACTGCCATCCAAAGCGCTTGTTCTAAAATCACGCTGTAGATTATCCAGTTTGACGCGCCCATTGCTTTGAGAGTTCCAAACTCGCGAATATGGTCGGAAACAGATGAATATAAAATCTGTCCGACAATCACCATGCCGACGATAAATCCTACTGTTGCACCTAATCCCAAGACAAAACCAACTCCAGTCCGATTCGTCCAATAAGAGCGGGTCAGTTCTGCGATTTCAGACTGGGTATAGACGCGAGTGTCCGGTAGGGCTGATTCTAATCGCTGTTTTAGCTGCTGGAGGTCTTGTCCGGGCTGCGCCCGAATCAGCACAAAGGAAATTGGATCTTGGACATTGACGCGACGAGGTGCAGCAGGATTTGGGTCAGGAGATGTGAAAGAAGAATTTTGACTGGTACAAGCTATTTCGCCGTTCGATTGCCGGGTGCAGGTTACGCCTGTGTCTGTGCCGCCTAACCCATAAGCATTTGCATTCTCTAAAGACGTATAGATAAAAGCGCTAGATGCGATCGACTGCGTATCTTGGGTCAAGCCTACATATTGAGCAGGTAATGCTCGGAATGCGCCGATTGCGCCGCGCTCGTTTAGTTCCTGGAGTCCCAAATTTTTTAAGCTGTTGTAATCGACAATGACGGTGTAGGGCTGATTCAAGGCTTCGAGCTTACCCTGAGTCACTTGCCAACCTGCAAACAGCCGACTATTGGGATCAAAGCCATAAATCCGAATTGGCGTAATTCGCCCTTGGCTATCGCGCCAAATACTCGATCGAATCATTAACGCTTCTGCACGCTCAACTCCTGCAACTTTCTGCGCTTCTTCAACGCGCTGAGCAGGCATGGGAGAAGACAATTCGAGATGGACAATATCTTTCGAGGCAACCCAGAGATCAGCGCTGGACTGATCAATGATGCGAGCGGTGGAACGACTGAAACCGCGAAGAATTCCAATCTGGATCGTGACTAGGCTGACCGCGAAAATAATGCCGGCTTGAGCAACGAGAAAACGGGGAATATCTTCAAATAGATTTTTGCGGGCGATCGAAGCCATAGGGCAGAGAGTCGGCAGATTAAGGCGAAGAGGGCGATCAGTGTGAACTGTCATACGAGGAAAAACGTTAGAAGTTGATCGTATGACTGCTGGGTAAGCCTGAGCGTTCCTTCAGCGTAGGGTACTTTATGGCAAATCAACACTAATCTAACTACTGAAATTTATAGTTTTTCCTTATTAATCAACGGCTTCTGTGGAAAACTTGCAGTTTTCTGTGGAAAAACTTGTGGGAAATTGGGCTAAATCTGCGGAAATTTTAGCTTGAGATGTGAGCCTGGGAAAGTTTTTCCACAGGCTGCGATCGTATTTGTTGTGAAAAAATCGTCGATCGCTGAGTTTTCCACATTTTCCACAGGTCGTACAATAGTACTGAAAAACCATATTATTTAGCTTGAAATTTGATCTTTGATCGATCTGGCTATCTAGTGTTACGATGCTCAAGCATCACATGAAAACGCTAGATGTAGAACTAAAGGTTCACGTCTTCCCTTGATATAGAGCTATTACTACTTTTTCCACAGCCTCTTCTCTTCGTCCTATAACCTGACTACTGCCATGAAACTGGTCTGCGCCCAAACCCATCTTAATTCTCATCTGTCTCTTGTCAGTCGCGCCGTTTCTTCGCGCCCGACTCATCCGGTTTTGGCAAATGTATTGTTGAAAGCGGATCAGTCGACACAGCGTGTGATTTTGAGCGCATTTGATCTCAGTTTAGGAATTCAAACAAGCTTTCCGGCACAGGTTGAAGAGAGTGGAGTGTTAACTCTGCCTGCGAAATTGTTGAGCGATATTATCTCGCGTTTGCCGGATGGCGATGTGACGATCGAGAGCGATGCTGAAGGCAGTCATGTCACGACTTTGACTTCTGCATCGGGACGCTATCAAGTTCGGGGAATGGGAGCTGAGGAGTTTCCTGAGTTGCCGAAGATTGAAGAAGGTGAGCAGACGCATCTCGTTGCAGATGCTTTAGTAGATGGACTGCGGGGATCGCTATTTGCGGCAAGTGCTGATGAGACGAAGCAAGTTTTGACGGGAGTTCATGTGAGCTTACAGCCGGACGGTTTGGAGTTTGCAGCGACTGATGGACACAGACTTGCTGTGGTGAAAACGATCGAGGAAGATGCAAAGTCTGAATCCGAGCCACAATTAGATGTTACGGTTCCCGCGAAGGCGTTGCAGGAATTGATGAAAATGCTCGATCGTCAAAATGGCAATGCGGTGGATGTCCGTTTTGATCAAGGTCAAGTGGTGTTTGAGTGGGCGGATCAGCGTCTGACGAGCCGACTGCTAGAAGGTCAATATCCGAATTATCGGCAGCTTGTGCCACGTCAGTTTACGCATCAATTGACTATCGATCGCAGATTGTTTTTGAGTTCTTTAGAGCGGATTTCGGTACTCGCAGATCAGAAGAATAATATTGTGAAAGTCCATCTTGATCCTGCCGCGCAACAGCTTACTTTGTCGGTAGATGCTCAAGATGTCGGAAGTGGACGAGAAGCGATCCCGGCTCAGATTTCGGGCGAAGGCATGGAGATTGCATTTAATGTTCGCTATCTGTTAGACGGATTGAAGGCGATCAATACCGCAGAAGTGCAAATGCAATTGAACACGTCAACAAGTCCAGTAATTTTATCGCCACTGGGTAGCTTGAAGATGACGTATTTGGTCATGCCAGTCCAAGTACGATCGTAAGATTTGCTCAGAAATTTTAGACTTCAACTAGAGGCATATCTCTGCTGTAGCCAGGGATATGCCTCTTTATAAATTTCAAGGTCGCTATAATCGACGAAAGAGTTTTGTGAAAAATAATGCAGTCAGATGCGTTTGCAATTCTGGGTGTTCCGATTACAGCTCCTTATGCAGAAGTTTTCGATCGATACTGCGCTGTGACAGAGTTATTAGAGCAGAGGATTTCTTGCAGTCAATCACAAGCACTAGAATTTGCTACGCAGAACTTAGATCTTGTTAAACAAGCATTTCGCTCACTTGCGGAAGAAGAGTTACGCAGGCAGGTGATTCATCAGATGCAAGAACAAGTGATTCAGACCAAGCTTCAACCTAAAAGTTTTCTTGCAAAAGCGATACTCAATTATCCAACTTCCGCCGTTACGGCATTTTACGAAAGTGCAGTTGATGATTTGAAAGTTCTACAATATTGGTCGTTGGACAATATTGAGTTTGTCACGGGCACTTTACACGATCTCAATCTTGCCTATTTATTCGTCCGAATGGATTCACGCGGTGACGGTGGACAGTCCATCAGCGTTCCATGCTCTCCGCTCTCTCCTCAACCCAATTTTGGGACAGAAGCAGAACCTGATACCGGACTTTCTACGGTTCCGTGACATCATGATGAGCGGATCGATTGCTTGGGCTGGTTCATTAAGGCGCTAAACTGAAAGACAGTCTCACGATTTAACAAACGTTTATGCCTAGATCTCAACGTAACGACAACTTCATCGATAAAAGCTTCACCGTCATGGCGGATTTGATCTTGAAGGTCTTTCCGGCGAGTCGCAAAGAAAAAGAAGCTTTTGCTTATTATCGAGATGGCATGTCTGCACAGGCTGATGGGGAATATGCAGAAGCCCTTGAAAACTATGAAGAAGCACTGAAACTCGAAGAAGATTCTAACGATCGTAGCTACATTCTCTACAACATGGGCTTGATCTACGCCAGCAATGGGGATCACGACAGAGCTTTGACCCTATACCACGAAGCGATTGATGAAAATCCTCGCCTGCCTCAAGCTTTGAATAACATTGCAGTGATTTATCACTATTTGGGCGAGAAAGCCAAAGAAGAAGGCAACGACGACGAAGGCGACAAATTCTTTGATCAAGCCGCAGACTACTGGAAGCGGGCAATTCTACAAGCTCCGAACAACTATATCGAAGCTCAGAACTGGCTAAAAACAACCGGTCGATCGGGGATGGATGTATACTTCTAAGCGATTTAGTTTGAGAGAGTTTGTATGATCGATCGCGAACAGGTTCAGAAAGTCGCGCACTTAGCTCGCCTAGAATTGACTCCTGAAGAAGAGGGGAAATTTACAACCCAGTTGAACGATATTCTCGACTACTTTGAGCAGTTGAGTGAGTTGGATGTCAGTGATGTACCACCCACCACACGCGCGATCGATGTCTCGAATGTGGTGCGAGTCGATCGGCTTCAACCCTATCCCGATCGCGAAACCATTCTCGAAGGTGCACCCGATCGCGACGGCGATTTCTTCAAAGTGCCAAAGATTGTCACTGGAGACTGAATCTTCTTAAAGATTTGATTCACGTCACTTTCCATTTAGGGAGATTAGTGCTTTCCTTACAAGGATAGATTGCCCTTGTGAAGTCCTAGGAGAAATCATGTCGCGTCCAATCATTCTCGGCATTGTGGGAGATAGTGCAGCAGGCAAAACCACACTGACACGCGGGATTGCTCAGGTGTTGGGTGAAGAAAATGTAACGACAATTTGTACAGACGACTATCACAAGTACGATCGCACCCAACGTGCTCAGATTGGAATTACAGCCTTGCATCCTGACTGTAATCACTTGGATATCATGCAGCAGCATTTATCGCTGCTGCGATCGGGGCAGCCGATTCTGAAGCCGAATTACAGCCATAAGACGGGAACCTTTGAAGCCCCAACTTATATCAAGCCGAGCAAGTTTGTCATTGTAGAAGGACTGCTTGGATATTCAACTCGGGTGGCAAGAGACGCTTACGATGTGAAAGTTTATCTTGCTCCACCCGAAACGTTACGAGCACAGTGGAAAGTTAAGCGAGATACGCAAAAGCGGGGCTACACAGAAGAACAGGTTTTAGAAGAGTTGCAGAAGCGAGAGCCAGATTCTGAAGCTTACATTCGTCCGCAGCGAAGCTGGTCAGATTTAGTCGTGAGTTTTTGCCCATCGACAACGGATTCAAATGGACAATTGGATGTGAAATTAGTGCTGCGTCCGACGATCCCTCATCCTGAGTTAACGCGGGTCGTTGGAGAAGATTCGCCTACGCAATCGGCGATTCGGTTAGGACTCGATCGAGATATGGGTAAGCCTGTCGATGTGCTAGAAATCGATGGACATGCCACGAAGGATCAAGTTGTGCATTTAGAGCGCTTTATCTGTGATGAGCTGCCAGCATTATCGAATGTTTGTAATCCGACAAGCGATACGGAATTAGGAAAAGTTTCAGGAACAACAGGGGAGATGATTCAGAGCTACCCGTTAGCTATGACACAGTTGTTGATTGTGTATCACATGCTGAAAGCAACGAAAGCGATTTGAAGTGAGACAAAATTGAAAAGTTGCAACAAGATTAAGCATATGGTAGTCCGGCACGTCGTTACACTAAGGAAAAATTAGCTAGACGTGCGCAAGAACTCTTCGAGGTCGACATTCGGCAACAGGTTGAAGCTAGAAATAAAGGGGAAGATTGTTCCCTCAATATTGGGGCTGAAACTTTTGAAGTCAATGCAGCACTCACTACTGTGACCAATTTGCTCCTTGAAAAGCATCATAATGCTCAATCTTGAGTGATTCGGATTAGACATCATGCTGTGAATCATTTTGGGACGCCGAGTTTGAAGAGGCATTAATGATTTATGGTTGAATAAATAGAGCATTACTTATTAGTAAAGCCGAATTGTAAAAGTGCAGGTCTTCACTTTAGGGTTGAATGTATGAAAATTCAAGGCAACGAAAAAGTAAAAATCCAAAAAACAATAAATGACATTGTTACTGAGCAATTTGATGCTCGTACTATTGACCATCTATTTATGGGGTTAAGAGCATTCTCAGGCAATTACACGATTTTTAGAGAAATAGCAGACTACATAGCACATAATGATTTAAGAAATCAAGGAATAACATATTGCTCATTAGAAGCGTTTTATTTATCTCAAAAATATCTTATGGAATATACACTTTCTAGCTTAGGGTTAGATATCACAATTCCATTCCCGTCTTACATTAAGAAATTGATGAAGTATCAAGTCGATAAATGCGACGAACAGCAGTTAAGAAATAGATTCAATGCAACAAAAGGAGGGTTAAAGTCGAAAATTGACAATCTTTTTAAGGATGACAATAAACGTAAAATGGCATGCCTGAGAGATAGTAAAATCAGCCGTTCTAACTTAGAAATACTTCAATATCTACTAAGTTTTATTGCAAGTTTTCCAGCATATACTCAAGAACAAATCTTAAGCGAACTTCTTTCAGTAATGAAGGATAATAGTTTGGTATTCGAAGAAGATAAGCTTACTAAGCAAGGAGATAAAATTATCCTCTGTGTTCTGACACTCATACACAATACAAAGTATGACCTCGAAAGTGGTAGAAGTGGTGAATGCAGACTCTCCTGCGATAAAACATCTTTATTGCATAGTGAAGCCAAATACGTAGATAGCGAAGGCAATGAAGTAAAAATTGACCAGTCGTTCGGAAATTTGAAAATTCATGGTTATGTTCCTGTGAACTGCGATAAAGGTAATTTTATTGCTAGTTTTCCTGTCATAACCACAAATCTTGCAGTAGAAGAGTGGTGTGAGAATTCTTTATTCTTTATTGAACACCAGTCAATTAGTAACCACAGTTTCTTGTCTAAAACAGTTCGATTTGATAGAACAATATCCATCAACGATAACTTCAAATTAGTCGAGATAGCCTCGTAAGTTACATTTTATACTAAGAGGATGTTTTAAAAGTAATCGTTGAGACACATTCACCCGCCCCCGGACTGAGAGTCGGGGCTAACGGTGCGAAGTCCACTAAAGGGACTCATATCAAATTAATTTGTCAATGCGACAGATCCTTTGCCCCTACAATCCCCAAAATGGGAGACTTTGAGAATCCGATACTGCCTTTGGCTTGAAGTCCCTCATTCGTAGGGATTTAGGAAGCTTCTCAGATCTATAGCGATTTCAGCTCGATAGTTAGTCTACTTTGATCTGTGGCTCGCTCGTGTGTGGGCGTTCGATTTCGCCTTCGCTGTAACCTAAGTCGTAAAAACTAGCAGCCTGTGGATCATGCTCAGGGGGTTGCTTTGAGCGACCTGACCAAGCATCTTCTTTGCCCCGATCAAACCATTCCTGGGGCGGGTGTGGGGAACTGTTGCTTTCCATCAGAAGAATGAACTCCGAAGCGACCTCATGACCTAATTCTAATGACTCAATTTGCTGTGAGTCCGGATTCTGTACAAATTGCATTTAACGGTTGATCCCACGCTTCAATCGCTAATTCATCCACAACTGCAAAATCAAATAGAATCCCGATCGCCTTTTTCTCGCGCCATTCCCGTTGACTGAATAAGCGATCGTAAAATCCCCCACCATATCCCAATCGGTAGCCCTTTCGATCGCACATCACACAAGGGACAAGGATTAAATCTACTTCTGAAACATTAATTTGAGGACTATCGGGATCAGGTTCCTGAATGCCAAACTTGCCTGATCGTAGACTGCCAGCAACATGCCAAAAGAGAGACTGATCCACACAGCGCGGGAGTCCCCAAATTTTCGGCAGCGTCAGCAATTCGCTTAAATCAGGTTCTTGGCGGAAGCTGCAATACGAGAGAATCGTTTGGCTCGATCGTACTTGCTCTGAAATTTTGAGATGTTCAACGATCGCGTGACTTTTTGATTTCCACTCCACTTGAGAGAGAGAAAGACGCTTCTGAAGATAGATTTTTCTTAAGTCTGATTTATTCATTTTTACGCTTTCTTGCTATTTTCACTGTGCCTTAATCTCAGTAGATATGATCGCGAGTATCAGCTTGATCGCGAATTGTGCGCCATGAACATGCTTGACCCAACCCTTGAGTTTCAGAAGTTACAGAATCAGTTGCGCGATCGCTGGCGCAATGTAGTTGAGTTTGACACGAGTGATGCGGATATCATCGTCATTCCGTCGCTAAGTATTGATCAGCATGAACTGCTCAAAATTGAAGGTTTTTTGCATTATGAAGAACGACTGCTCTTTTCGCTGATTCGATTGCGAAATCCTCGGACTCGGTTGGTTTATGTGACTTCGCAACCGATTCATCCGAGTGTCGTCGATTATTATCTTCAGCTATTACCTGGTATTCCATTTTCCCATGCGCGCGATCGCTTGCTGTTGCTTTCGACTTATGATTCGTCAACGAAACCTCTGACTGAGAAAATTCTGGATCGACCGCGTTTACTTGATCGGATTCGACAAGCAGTAAACCCAGAGCGGGCATACATGATTTGCTACAACTCGACAGCGTGTGAGCGAGATCTATCAGTACAGTTAGGAATTCCGTTGTATGCACTTGATCCAACCCTTCTGCACTGGGGAACCAAGAGCGGCAGTCGGCAGATTTTTGCCGAAAGTGGCATTCCTTTTCCAGACGGCAGTGATTTAGTTTGGAATGCAAAAGATCTAGCGGTTGCCACCGCTGAGTTATGGGAACGCAATCCCGAATTAAAACGAGTCGTGATTAAGCTGAATGAAGGATTTTCAGGAGAAGGAAATGCAATTTTAGATCTGCGACAATTAGGAGAAGTGAAGCCTGGAACCATTTCGCATCAACAGCGAGTGGCAAAGATCTACGATCACTTTGCTCACCTCAAATTCGAGGCAAAGTCGGAAACCTGGGAAAATTATGGCGGTCGAATTTCAGAACTCGGCGCGATCGCAGAAGCCTTTATCGAAGGAGACCATAAGTTTTCGCCAAGTGTGCAGGGTCGCGTCACACCCGATGGAGAAGTCGAAATCCTCTCGACTCACGACCAGATTTTGAATGGACAAATCTATCTCGGCTGTCGTTTTCCGGCAGATGAAGCGTACCGAATGAGCATTCAGGATTTGAGCTTGCACGTGGGGCGGACGTTAGCCGCAAAAGGAGCACTGGAGCGATTCGGCGTGGATTTTGTCGCAGTACGCGAGGAAGAAGGATGGAAAGTTTATGCGATCGAGATCAATCTCCGAAAAGGTGGCACAACTCACCCATTCATGACGCTGAAGTTTTTGACCAACGGGCGTTATGACCTTTCAAGTGGCTTATTTTATAGCCAACAGGGACGACCCAAGTACTATATGGCAACGGATAATTTACAGAAATCGCAATACCGGGGATTATTACCCAATGATTTGATGGATATCATTGCGTATCATGAATTGCACTTCGATACGAGTACAGAAACGGGAACAGTGTTTCACCTGATGGGATGTCTGTCTGAATTTGGGAAATTGGGGTTGACCAGTATTGGCAATTCTCCGCAGCAGGCAGAGGATTTGTATCGGCGAGTCGTGAAAGCGATCGACGATGAAACGAAAACCTCAGACTCTTCCCATCTCACCTCATCGTCGATCGCTTCAATGCGTTGGAATAGCGGCTATTGAAGCATTTTCGCACTTCAGAAATTCGGTGAGTTTGTTGAGAAACAAGATGCCACGATAACAATGCTGCACATTACTCAAAAATCAGGGTCGTGAGACTTTCACTGACTCTTTCCAAAGCTAGCTATGATCTGTAGAACACAGGAGTGGTATTTCACGTCATGACGATGGAGCCAGTTACAACAGCACCAATCGCTTTGCAGACACAACCCATTGCGGAACTGTTGCAAGCGCGTCTGAGAATAGAGGTGTCAGAGATTAAAGCATTGTGCGATCGTCACCGCATTGCAGAATTTGGGGTGTTTGGATCGGTACTGCGAGATGACTTTCGAGTGACAGGCAACGATCCGAGTGATGTCGATGTTTTAGTGGTGTTTGAAAGAGGTTATCGGCTGTCTTGGAGAGCTTGGCAGAATTTGCAAACTGAGTTGGAGCAGTTGTTTGGGCGGAAAGTGGATTTAGTCCGAAAAGAGCTTTTGACAAATCCTTATCGTCGAGCAGAAATTTTACGCACCTGTCAGATCATTTATGCAAAGTCATGATCGTGATGCTGCGGCACTTTGGGATATAGCTGAAGCAATTCGAGAGATTCAACAGTTTATGGCTGGAGTCTCTGAGATGGAATATCTAGAGACACTATGGTTACGTCGTGTAGTCGAGCGCAATTTTGAGATTTTAGGTGAGGCGGCTCGTCGGGTTTCAACTGAGTTTCAACGGGCACATCCTGACGTAGATTGGGGGAATATGATCGGATTACGGAATATTATTGCTCATCGCTACGAACAGGTTGATCATGAAATTCTGTGGGACATTATGAATACGGTCTTGCCGGAGGTTCTTGTAAACGTAGAGCGTTTTTTGTCGGAATTGCCGGGGCAGTCATCTTAAAGTTTTCTATTGCATTTTTGCGATCGTACGCAAAATCTAGCCTTGTAATTGCACTTTAGCTTTTAACATTTAGTGAACAAACTGATTTGATAGCCGCTACTCAGCAGCAATGTGCCACAATTCTCCTGTATACCTGTGGGGCGAGGACTCTTAGGATGTCGATCTCAAAAATGATGCAGTCTAAAATCACTCGATCGCTGATTACATCGACAGTGATTGGAACTTTAATCGCATTAGCATCACCTGTGAAAGCAGGCGTGCTGGATGACGTATTTATTCGTCCCGGTGTTGATGAAGCCGATTTTGGAGCTTGTGCGCGGGATTTAACGCGTGGAAAAGTCGAAGCTCAAACTGCTGCGGATGCCTGTGCAAAAGCGATCCGTCCCAAAGATTTAGGGATTTGTGTCGATCGTATTACCCGCAATGAAGTGTCCGCCGAGGATGCACTCTCAGTCTGTCGGCAAGTCCGCCGCCCAGTAGAAGCTTCGACCTGTGTTGTCGATATTCGTCGTCGCGCGCCGCAAACTGCTTTGGTCAATGTCTTAAATGGCTGCCGTCAAAGTTTGCTCCCTGCTCGGTTTTCTAATTGTGTCGTCGATTTGAGTCGGGACTTGAAATTGACCACCGAGCAATCGATCTCGGCTTGCATCAGCGCGAGTGATATTACCCGCGATTTGCAGCCGACCGTTTTACCCGGGGCAACGAATACTTCGCCAGTCACATTACCTACACCCGTTACTCCCTCTCCGGTGCAGCCCTCTCCTGGCGGCAGTACGCCTGCTCCACCCGCAACAACTCCGGGAACTGTGACACCTCAGCGATTCTAAGGTACACTCGGAACTCAGCAGAATTTTTAGCGTGGGTTCCGAGATCATGAATATCCCTCAACTTCTGGCAGAAGAACTCTCACTGCGATCGTTTCAGATCAGCAATGCACTCGAACTGTTTGCAGAAGGGGCAACGGTTCCATTTATTGCACGGTATCGCAAAGAGCGAACTGGCGAAATGGACGAGGTGCAGTTGCGGGATTTGTTCGATCGCTTTACTTATCTGACCGAATTAGAAGAACGCAAGAAAACCATTCTCGACTCGATCGAGTCTCAAGGCAAACTCACGGAAGAATTGAAACTCAAGATCGAAGCCTGTTTGCAGAAGAATGAGCTAGAAGATTTGTACCTGCCATATCGTCCGAAGCGCAGAACAAGAGCGACGATCGCACGCGAGAAAGACTTAGGTGAGTTGGCTGTTTTTATCGCTGCTTTGAATCAGCCCAACGCATCTGTCGCATCATTAGAAGACGAAGCGAAGCGGTATTTATCTGAAGAAAAAGGCGTTAAAACCATCGAGGAAGCTTTGCAAGGAGCTTCGGATATCTTGGCGGAAGAAGTTGCCGAGAAGGCTGAATTTCGGGCGTATCTGCGCGAGTTTTTCTTGGAGTCTGGAATCTTTGTGTCGCGGATCAAAGATGACTATCCCGAGGGCAGTACGAAGTTTGAAATGTACCGCAACTATCAAGCAAAGATTACTAAGATTGCACCTCATAACCTACTTGCTCTATACCGTGGAGAAGCAGAAGGAATTCTGAGCTTTGATCTCAGCTTTGATGAGGATTCGGTACAGCAGTATCTAGAGTCAGAAACGATTCGGACAAAGGCAAAACCTGTTCGAGAATTTTATCAATCGATGCTCAAAGATGCGTTCAATCGCTTGATGAAAACTTCGATCATTTCAGAAGTACGATCGCAGAAAAAACAAGAAGCCGATATCGAATCGATTAAAACCTTTGAAACTAATTTGCGCGAGTTACTGCTTTCGGCTCCGGCTGGAATGAAGCCAACGCTCGCCGTCGATCCGGGTTTCCGAACAGGCTGCAAAGTTTCAGTCCTCGATCAAACGGGTCAATTTCTCAAATACGAAGCAATCTTTCCACACACTGGGGCTGAGAAGCGCAAGCAAGCAGCCGTGTCTTTGAAGAAGTTGATTGAGCAATATCAAATTGAACTCATTGCGATCGGAAATGGAACTGCGAGCCGCGAAACTGATGAATTTGTCGCAGAAGTTTTAACGACTTTAGAACGCAAGCCGATTAAAGTGATTGTGAATGAATCCGGTGCTTCAATTTATTCAGCAAGTCCAGTTGCGATCGCAGAGTTTCCCGAACTTGATATCACCGTCAGAGGCGCAATTAGCATTGGACGGCGTTTGCAAGATCCGTTAGCAGAATTAGTCAAGATTGATCCAAAATCGATCGGAGTCGGACAGTATCAACATGATGTGGATCAAAAGCTACTGAAGAAAAAGCTAGATGAAACGGTTGAAAGTTGCGTAAACTATGTCGGAGTTGACCTCAATACAGCATCGAAAGAGCTATTAATGTTTGTTTCTGGTGTGAGTTCAACGGTTGCGAATAACATTGTGAACTATCGCAATCAGAATGGTGCGTTCAAAGATCGTAAATCATTGCTCAAAGTCCCAAAATTGGGTGCAAAAACCTTTGAACAAGCTGCGGGTTTTCTGAGAATTCGCGACGGTAAAAATCCATTAGACAATACTGCCGTTCACCCAGAAAGCTACGCAATTTTAGAAGCGATCGCTAAAGATCTCAACGTCCCTCTGACCCAAACGGCTCAGATCGCAGCGCAACTTAAAGCGAATTTGAAGAAGTATGTGACAGACGCAATCGGAGAACCGACACTGCGCGACATCGTTGCAGAACTAGAAAAACCTGGACGTGATCCGCGTGCTGAATTTAAGTACGCAACCTTCAAAGAAGGCATCAAAGAAATTTCAGATCTCCGAGTCGGCATGGAACTCGAAGGAATTGTCACCAATGTGGCGAATTTTGGAGCATTTGTTGATATCGGTGTGCATCAGGACGGCTTGATTCACGTGTCGCAAATGAGCGATCGCTTTGTCAGCGATCCGAATCAAATTGTGAAAGTTGGACAGGTTGTAAAAGTGCGCGTTTTAGAAGTGAATGAAGCACTGAAACGAATCAGTTTATCAATGAAGTCAGGAGAACAATCGGGTTCAACAGGCTCTCAAGCAGTGAAGACCTCAGGACAGAAACAACCCGAACGAAGAACCCCAGAAAAATCGAAATCGCAGCAAAAGCCAGCGTCGTTAGATGATTTGAAGTCAAAGTTTGGTAAGAAGGCTTAGAGAATATTTTGCAGGTAATCGTTGGGACCCATTCACCTGTACCGGAATGGGATTCTAGGGCTTGTATATTGAGGGAGAATTGAATCGCTCAAATCTCTGTTTAGTCTAGTTTAATCTGTATATCTGAAATTTTTGAATGCCAAGGCATCATGCGTCGCAATCAAGACATGATTTGGCATTCAGATTCGTCGATCGCAATTTCCGGGTCATCTGAGAGTCCGTCAGTATAATATGTTGTCATTTTAACTTCTGTCATGGAGGTTTCTATTGAGATACAGCGATGCGAATCTCACGCTTCATCATCTCGTTGCAGTTCAAGCGGAATGTCAGCCTAGCTCAATCGCGCTTCGATCTGTCTACGAACCTCCGCAATCTGGCTTAACCTATGAAGCCCTCCACAGTCAGATTACAAAAGTTACCCACATCCTCACAGCCCACGGGATTCAGCCCAACGATCGGATTGCAGTTGTGCTACCCAATGGGACGGAAATGGCAGTTGTTTTTCTCGCGATCGCGAGTTGTGCTACCTGTGCGCCGCTGAATCCAAATTATCAACGTGCAGAATTTGATTTCTATTTAGACGACTTGCAAGCAAAAGCACTGATCATTCTCGCCGGACAACCCTCACCCGCACGTTCGAGCGCCCAGGCTCGCAACATTCCAATTCTCGACCTCATTCCAACCTCAGCAGGACAATTTGAGCTAGAAGGTCACGCAGTGTGTGATGGACATCCTGAGTTTGCAAAACCTGATGATGTCGCACTGATCCTGCACACCTCAGGCACAACCTCTCGTCCAAAAATGGTTCCCCTCACCCATCGCAACCTATGGACTTCTGCCAACAATGTGGCGACAACTTTGGAATTAACGCCAAGTGATCGCTGTCTGAGTTTAATGCCCCTGTTTCACATTCATGGATTGGTCGGCGTATTACTTGCGTCGATCGCAGCAGGTGGGCAAGTGATTTGTACACCGGGATTTCAAGCCGCTCGATTTTTCGACTGGTTTGAAACTTTTCAGCCGACTTGGTACAGTGCAGTTCCTACTATTCATCAAGCCATTTTGGCTCAAGCCGAACAACAGCGTGATCGACTTGAGCATTCGGCTCTGCGTTTGATTCGTTCTTCTTCTGCTGCACTCCCCACTCAGGTCAAAAATTTACTAGAAACAACCTTTCAGGTTCCTGTCATCGAAGCGTATGGCATGACCGAAGCAGCCCATCAAATGACCAGTAATCTGCTGTCACCTAGCGATCGTAAAGCTGGCTCGGTCGGAAAAGCGATCGGGCTAGAGGTTGCGATCATGGATGAAACAGGACAATTGCTTCAACCGAGTGCGATCGGGGAAGTTGTGATTCGAGGTGCAAATGTCACATCTGGATATGAACAGAATCCGGAAGCGACAGCAAAAGCATTGACTCAAGGTTGGTTTAGAACCGGAGATCAAGGCTATTTCGATGCCGATGGCTTTCTATTCTTGCAAGGGCGATTAAAAGAAATCATCAATCGGGGTGGAGAAAAGATTGCACCCTTGGAAATCGATGCCGTGCTGATGGACATTCCAGAAGTCTTTCAAGCGGTGACATTTGCAGTCCCGCATCCGACTCTGGGCGAAGATGTTGCAGCCGCAGTTGTCCTACATCCGGGAGCTAATTTGAGTGCAATAGAAATTCGCCAGATCTTGTTCCAAAAGGTTGCAGATTTCAAAGTGCCCAGTCAAGTCGTGATGGTCGATGCCATTCCCACAGGCGCAACTGGAAAGCTACAACGGATCGGTTTGTTTGAAAAGCTCGTTGATCAATTGAAACCTGAGTTTGTCGCTCCTCGAACTGAGTCGGAACAGAAACTTGCTGTTATTTGGGCTGAAGTTTTAGGAACGGACTGCAACCTCGGACGACACGACAATTTCTTTGCCTTAGGAGGAGATTCACTCAAAGCAACTCAAATCATCGTACGGATTACTCAGATCTTCGAGATTGAGATGCCATTGGTCGCCTTATTTCAATCTCCAACTCTCATGGAGCAGGCAGAAAGAATTGATGCCTTATGTGCGGAGTCTAGCACGCTAATGTCGCTGTTCAATCAATTGCAGGATCGACCCGAAGCGGAACGCCTAGCACTCATCGAGAACCTATCGTTGTAAAAGTCCCCAGACCTATGAAAGATCTTGCCCAACGCCTTGCCAACCTATCTCCCGCACAGCGCACGCTCCTACAACAAAAACTTCAGCAGCAGGAACAGAGCGCTAAACCTGCAACTATTCCCCATCGCGATCCAGCACAGCCCATTCCACTTTCGTTCACACAGCAGCGATTGTGGTTCTTGGCACAGTTAGAGCCAGAGAGTCCGGTATATAACATTGCTGATGCGGTGCGAGTGCAAGGACAGTTGAACGTTGAGCTGTTGCAACAGGCATTAAGCGAAATCGCACAACGGCACGAAATTCTACGAACCACAATTGGACTGAACAATGGCGAACCTGTGCAGATTGTAGGCGACCCCGCGATCGAGTTTGCTGAAATTGATTTGCGATCTCAGCTTGAGTCTGAGCGGGAAATTATCTGCCAACAGCACATTCAGCAAGTGATCTGCCAACCGTTTGATCTGGCTGAAAAACCGTTATGGCGAATGGTTTTACTGCGGCTCGATCAAGCTGAATCTGTGCTTTTACTTGTTCAGCATCATTTGATCTCTGATGGGTGGTCAGTCGGGATTTTTTGGCAAGAGTTGGGTGAACTCTACGAAGCACTTTTACATCAATATCCCTCATCGCTTGCTGAATTACCGATTCAGTATGGAGATTTTGCAGTCTGGCAACACCAGCAATTTGAAACGGGAAAATTGCGATCGCAGTTTGAGTATTGGACAAAGCAATTGGGTGGAACAATTCCAATGTTGGAGCTACCCACAGATCACGCCCGTCCAGCCGTGCAAACCTTCACAGGCGCACACTACCGTTTCACAGTGCCAGAGGCGTTAACCACAACATTGATTCAACTCGCGCAGCAAGAGCAAGCCACTTTGTTTATGGTACTCTTAGCAGCGTTTAACACGTTACTTTATCGCTATACGCAGCAAGAAGACCTTTGGATTGGAACCCCGATCGCGAATCGAAATCGGATCGAGACTGAACCCTTGATTGGTTTTTTTGCCAATACGCTCGTGCTGAGATCAGATCTGAGTGGGCAACCGACGTTTCGCACTTTGGTCAAACGCGTGCGAGACATGGCATTAGATGCTTACAGCCATCAGAATTTTCCGTTTGAGAAACTAGTACAAGCTTTGCAGCCTGAGCGGAGTCTAAGTCAAAATCCTCTGTTCCAAACGATGTTTGCACTGCGAAACCTACCCGAAAAAGTGCAACCTCTTTCTGGACTGGAATTGCACCCCATGTCTCTAGACAGAGAGATCGCTAAGTTTGATCTGACATTGGAAATGAGCCAAGTCGATCGACAGTTACAGGCAAAGTTTGAGTACAACACAGACTTATTTGAGCCAGAAACGATCGAGCGCATGAGTGGGCATTTACTCACATTACTTTCCGGGATTGTTCAGAATTGCGATCGCACGTTATCAGAACTGCCTTTACTCACAGAAACCGAACGGTATCAGTCTTTAATCGAATGGAATAAGACTGAGAGCGATTATCCAGATTGTTGTATCCATCAATTATTTGAAGCTCAAGTTGAGAAAACACCTGATGCGATCGCTGTTGAATTTTCAGCAGCATCCCTGACCTATCGAGAACTGAATCAACGCGCAAATCAACTTGCCCATCACTTGCAACGATTGGGAGTTGTTCCGAACCAATTTGTCGGATTGTGTGTCGATCGCTCACTTGACATGATTGTTGGAATGCTAGGAATTCTCAAAGCGGGGGGAGCTTATGTGCCGCTCGATCCAACTTATCCGCGATCGCGACTCGCTTTAATGTTAGAGGACGCACAACTCTCGATTTTAGTCACGCAATCTTGGCACGTTGAAGCTTTTGATGCGTATCCCGTTCACCTTATTTGCCTCGATCAATCCCGGGAGATTCTGAGTTCAGACAATCTTAGAGTCACGACAGCCACAACTGATCGAGCCTACCTCCTCTATACATCTGGCTCAACTGGAAAGCCTAAAGGAGCCGTTATTGCTCATCAATCTCTGGTCAATGCAGTTTGGGCAGGACAGAGATTTTTTTCCCTCACTCCCAACGATACTTGGGTCGCAGTTGCGTCTTTTTGCTTTGATGTAGCTGCTTTTGAACTGTACTCGCCTTTAATTGCAGGCGCAAAACTCGTCATTGCTGCACAAGATGTCGTGCGAGATGGCAAGCGTCTTGCTGCATTAATGCAGTCGAGCGGGGCAACGATCGCAAATTTTACGCCTGCAACCTGGCAAATCTTACTTGGATCTCAATGGCAGAGCCAGCCTCACTTGAAAATCCTCTGTGGTGGAGAAGCCTTATCTAAAGATCTCGCGAGTCGTCTTCTTGCTCAGAGTGATTGTGTTTGGAATCTCTACGGACCAACCGAAACCACCATTTATTCCACCCTCTATCGAGTGAGAACGGCTGAAAAATCACCTGCAATTGGTCGCCCGATCGCGAATACGCAGCTCTATGTTCTTGATCGACATTTACAACCGTTGCCGATTGGCGTTCCTGGTGAACTGCACATTGGTGGGGATGGCTTAGCGATCGCTTATCTTAATCGTCCAGATCTCACCACGGAACGGTTTATTCCCATTCCACCCAGTTTGCAAGACATTGCCAAAGGAACCCGATTATACAAAACGGGCGATCTAGTGCGGTACCTCCCGGACGGCAATGTTGAGTACTTAGGTCGGATCGATCATCAGGTGAAAATTCGCGGATTTCGGATCGAGCTAGGTGAGATTGAATCTGTACTCATGGAGCAAGACGCAGTACAAATCGCTGTCGCAATCGTACGAGAAGATCAAGCTCACGAAAAAACGCTCGTTGCCTACGTCGGACTTGCTCAGCCTGTGGATGTCGCTGAGTTGCGATCGTTTCTGAAATCAAAGTTGCCCGATTACATGATCCCGAACGCGATCGTGGTTCTCGACAGCCTGCCGCTCACTCCGACGGGGAAAATTGATCGGAGATCACTTCCGGCTCCACCGAAGAAGCTCGAGAGTGATGCCGTTTTACCGCGCACGCCGATCGAAGCCAAGCTTTCCGAGATCTGGCAACAGGTACTTGGACTCAGAGAAATCAGCGTCAATGATAATTTCTTTGAGTTAGGAGGACACTCCTTGATGGCGACTCGAATCATCACCCGCATTGATGCTGAGTTGCAAATCAATTTGCCGCTGCGTTGCTTGTTTGAATCACCGACGATCGCAGAGTTAGCGATCACCATCACTCAACAGCAGCTTGAAACATTAGAGGACGAAGAGTTACTTCAACTACTCAATCTACTTGAGGACGGTTCTGATGCGGTCAACTGATTTACTCAACCAGCGATTGGCACAACTCTCGCCCGAAAAACGTGCCTTACTGGAAGCACAGATTTTCAAAAAACAGCAAAAACCTGCGAGTCCTCAAATTCCAAAGCGATCGCAGCAATCCCCCTGTGCGCTTTCTTTTGCTCAACAACGGCTCTGGTTTCTCGCGCAACTGCAACCGGAGAGTGCGATTTACAATATTCCGATCGCACTGCACTTTCCATCTGAACTGAATCTTTCTGCCTTACAGCAAGCGCTCAATGCGATCGTGGAGCGTCATGAAGTCCTCCGTACCACATTTGATCTGATTGCAGATGAACCTGTTCAGGTGATTCATCCGCCGCGTCCTGTAAATCTCGTCATCATTGATTTGGAGCAGAAAAGTGAACTTCAGCGATCGTTGAATCAAGCGGCTCAGCAATCATTTGATCTGCGTCAGGATTTGATGCTCAAAGCTACGCTATTTCGTCTTCCTGATGGTGAACAAGCTTTACTCTTATTGCTCCATCACATTGCTTCAGATGGTTGGTCAGGGAACATTCTCCTGCGCGAAATCGATACCTACTATACTGCGTTTACAGCGGGTAATCCGATCTCACTCCCTAGACTGCCGATCCAATATGCTGATTTTGCTCAATGGCAAAGACAATGGCTCAGCGGCGACGTTTTAACCCAACAGCTTGATTACTGGAAGCAACGCCTAGTCGGAGAATTGCCCGTTCTGGAACTTTCCAACTGTTTTACAAAGGCAACCCCAAGTTGTTCAACAGTTCAAACTGATGCAGGTGAAAGATATTCTCTAACTCTCTCCAAAACACTCACTCAAGCCATTCAGCAATTCGCGCAGCAAGAAAAAGTAACTCTATTTATGATGTTACTAACTGCTTTCAAAACATTGCTATACCGCTATACTCAGCAAGAAGATATGCTGATTGGCTCTGCGATCGCGAATCGGAAATGGGTTGATGTTGAAGGCTTAATTGGTTTTTTCGTCAATACACTTGTCCTTCGGACAGATTTGAGCGGTCAACCCACATTTCGATCGCTCTTGAGTCGAGTGCGTGATGTTGTTCTCTCTGCTTACGAACATCAAGATTTGCCCTTTGAGAAGCTCGTTGAAGAACTGCAACCAGAACGCCGTTTGAATCAGAATCCTTTAGTTCAAGTCATGTTTGTGCTGCAAAATGCATCTGATTCGTCTCTGAGCATTGCCAATTCAACTCCGATTTTGATCGACACGGAAACGGCTAAATTCGATCTGGTGCTGTCTTGTACCGAAAGCACTCAAGGATTAAAAGTTTCATGGCTCTATCGCACAGAGGTTTTTGAACGCAGCACGATCGAGCAAATGAGTCAGCACTTTGAAGTGCTCCTCAACGGAATTATTGCTGCGCCGGATCAGTCGATCGCAACACTCCCAATTCTTACACTTTCTGAAAAACAGCAGTTCCTAGACTGGAATCAAACCCATACAGACTATCCTCGAACGACTTGCATTCATCAACAGTTTGAAGCTCAAGTCGAACAAACTCCTGACGCGATCGCACTCGTCATGGACGAGCAGCGCTACAGCTATCGCGAACTTAATCAGCAAGCGAATCAACTTGCACACTATTTGAGAACTTTAGACGTTCAACCTAATCAAGCGATCGCAGTTCACTTAGAGCGATCGCCCAAGCTGATCATTGCGCTGCTGGCAATTCTCAAAGCAGGAGGGGCTTATCTCCCACTCGATCCCACTTATCCAGTCGATCGTTTGAGCTACATGCTCGAAGATACCCAAGCTCGCATTCTTCTGCATGAGAGTGAATCAATCTTTCCGGCAGCATTCTCGAACTGCCAAGTGATCAATCTTGATGCGCTCCAGCTAGAGAACATTCCAGAGAATCTCGCTCCTGTCAATACTGCACAGGATTTGGCTTACATCCTTTACACCTCTGGTTCTACTGGCAATCCCAAAGGTGTGATGGTTCCACATCGTGCAGTCATGCGATTAGTCCTGAATACGAATTACGTCGATTTACAAGCTTCAGATGTGATCGCTCAGGTTTCAAATTGTTCGTTTGATGCCGCTACGTTTGAAATCTGGGGTGCTTTACTCAATGGCACAACCCTCGCGATCGTACCCAAAGCTGTTCTTCTCTCGCCTAACGAATTTGCAGCAGCATTGCAGACTCACTCGATTCGAGTGTTGTTTCTCACCACTGCATTGTTTCATCAACTCGCTCAGCATGTTCCTACTGCATTCCAAACTCTGCGATATCTACTTGTAGGTGGAGAAGTAACTGATCCACAGTGGGTCAATCAAGTGTTCGAGTGCGGCGCACCTGAGCAATTTTTACATGTGTATGGACCGACGGAAAACACGACTTTTTCTTCCTGGTATCGCGTTGAGCAAGTTTCCTCAACGCTGCCAATTGGTCGCCCGATCTCAAATACGCAAATCTTTTTACTCGATCGACATCTTCAACCCGTTCCAGTTGGGGTTCCCGGTGAAATTTGTCTCGCGGGAGATGGATTAGCATTGGGCTATCTCCATCGTCCCGATGCTTCACAGTTTGTTTCGACTCAAATTGATGGAGTTCCAGTCCAACTGTATCGAACGGGCGATCGAGCGCGCTATCTGCCGAATGGCAATCTAGACTTTTTAGGACGATTCGACCATCAAATTAAGCTGCGGGGATTTCGGATCGAGTTGGGAGAAATTGAGACAGCACTCAGACAGCATCCTGATGTGCAAGATGCGATCGTTGTCATCGAGCACACTGACACTCAAGACAAATCCTTGCAGGCTTATCTCACATCTACGCAAGTGATTGCTCCGAAAGCATTACGGCAGTTTCTTCAACAAACTCTGCCCGATTATATGCTGCCACAGGCATTCCATGTTCTAGAAGCTTTCCCACTCACCCCCAATGGTAAAGTCGATCGCGCGAAACTCCACCATTTCAAGTCATCTGAAAACCTTTCTGATAGTGCAAATCCGAATTTAGTCACCAGTCCTTTAGAAACACAACTGCTCCAGATTTGGCAGAGCGTTTCAGGAATGCAGTCACTTAGCACAGATGATAATTTCTTTGAGATTGGCGGTCACTCGCTCTTAGCTGTGCGGCTTCAAAGCGCGATCGAACAACTGATCGGCAGAAAACTCCCCTTATTTGCCGTATTTCAAGCGCCAACAGTCAAGCAAATGGCGCAGCGATTAGAGCAAGAGCAAATCAAGCTTGATGCTGCCCAAACTCAACTGCGATCGCTATTTTGGTATTCTCAGCATCCGACTGAAGCCGCTGCACTCACTCAGCATCTTGGAGCAGATCAACCTTTGATTTATCTAGATACTGGACTATTGGAGGTTCTAGAACCTGCCGAACACATTCGCGATCGAGCAAAGCTTTGTCTTGCGGAACTCAAAAGACTTCAGCCTCAAGGCCCCTATCTACTAGGGGGGTTTTGTATGGGCGGGTTGGTCGCGTTTGAAACAGCCCTCCAACTTCAAGCTCAAGGCGAGGAAGTTGCATTCCTCGCGTTAGCAGAAAGCTGGTTAGCTTCACAGATGCAACGCCAGAGACCCAAACCTCTCCCAGAACTGCCTGTGATTCGGACGCTGTACTTCCATTCTCAGAAATTAATCGGGTTGAAGCCTTCTGATCGGCTCGACTATGTTGTGCACGAGATTAAGCGAGTTCCTTCTCTCATCGATCGCCTGCTTACCTCAATCAAGCGGGTGTTCAAGCCAGAGTCGCCAGCACAGCAGGCACAACGAGAATGGATGTTTCGAGGAGGGGAGGCTGTTCACAGTTATATTCCATCTTGCGCTTATCCGGGTCGGATCTATTTCTACTTCAGTCAGATCACAGATGAATCTAAGTCACTGATTGAACAATCTGGGTGGGAGAAGTTTGTCTCTGATCAGATTGAAGTTGAGGTGTTTGCCGGAGATCATCATAGTATTATGCGAGAACCTGATGTGCAAAGGCTGGCAGAAGCGATTAAAGCGACGATCGATTCACTCGATCTTACTTAGAGGGTTTTATACTCTTGAAACATCCTCTTAAAAGATCTTTTAAAGGTATAAATTGAGTATTGATAGGCTTTTCGACTGCTATCAATACTCAATTTCCCTCGGTCAGGATCAAGTTGAAAACCCCTCTCAAGAAAGATTTACCCTCTATCTTGGGAGGATGAATCTTTTTGTTCAAATCAATCATGATGAGAGCGAAAATAGTTGATTCAGAGAAATACATGCAGGGCAGTTTAGTTACGCCTCCGTCGGCGCAAGTGTTACTACCAGACGAGATCGAGGCAGATGTCAAAAGCAATCCATACTATAAAGCTGAAAAGACGTTAAGCAATTTGATCGAAGTTGAGAACTTAGATCAACGATTGAACTTATTTGATTCCCAAGTTCGGTACTTTGAAACTGCGCTCAATTCAGCAATCAAAGAAGCCTATCAGCAATCACAAAGTAGCGATGCGGCGCATCTATTTTTGCAGCGCGTTCTCTATCGAATTAATCGCTTAAATTTATTCTGGTATGACGACTTAACGCATTATACAAACGAGCGATCGCTCTATCTCCAAAAAATTCGCAATCAGATCGAAACGGCTTGGCAAGACTGGGAATTAGCACACCTTAGTGTTGAGGCGTACCACGATATTGATATCAAACAGGCATTGCTCGATCGCTATGCTGCCGATCTCGATCCGACCTTATCAGAAGATGCACTCTACCTGCGTAAGCACATGCCCTTTGAAGGGTATCGCTATCTCCTAGCGATCACTTCTTTTGATGGCTTAGTCGAAGCAAGTCGGCTCTCCCGAATTCTTGGGGGTGCTGCCAACGAAGTGCAAGCAACTTTAACCAAGGTATTACTGGAAGAGTACGGGAATGGTCGTCTCGCTCGCAAGCATTCGACTTTCTTTGCACAAATGATGACTGAGTTGCGCTTGAGTACTCAGCCTGAAGTTTACTTTGATCTCGTTCCGTGGCAAGCACTCGCAACCACGAATCACAACTTTCTCCTGACCGAGTGTAAGCGGCATTTTCTCAGATACAACGGTGGATTAGCCTACTTTGAAGTAGCAGGTCCTTCAGCGTATCGAAACTATCTCGCAGCAGCACAGCGGTTAGAGCTATCCGATGGTGCAATGGGATATTGGGATCTCCATATCCGAGAAGATGAACGGCACGGACGCTGGATGATCGAAAACGTGACTTTGCCGCTTGTAGACATGTACCCCGAACAAGCATGGCAGCTAGTCTTGGGATACGACCAAGAGAAATTGATGGGCGATCGAGCGGGAGCAGCGATCGTCAACACAATTCGCCATGGGGTTCAAACAGCGTCACTTCCCACCATTGGATAGGGAGCGGATCTAGGAGTTAGTCAAATTGAGAAAGATAGAGGCATAGGGAGATAGGGAGATGGGAAGCAAGAACCACTTCTACCTTTCTCCCTATGCCCCTATTCCCCTATCTCCCCACCATTTTTCACAGCAATTTGCAACAAACGAGGATAATATCTTGACTGGAACACTTATACGCAATATCACAGCACCCGAAGTCTTCTTCTGTCCTGAAGAGTCTCATTTTTATTCGCATTGTCTAGAGCGATTGGTTTTTTCTCAATGTACAGACTGCGATTTGATTGTTGAATTTGGTGCAGGTGATGGCAGTCCGGTAATTAATTCATTGATGCGATCGCACTTCCAGAGTGAGATTCATGGGTTTGAATTAAACTCAGCAGCTTATGAGGTTGCCAAATCTAGAGTTGATCAATGTAACTTGCAGGACAAGTACATTTTGCACAATCAGTCTTTCTTTGACTTTGCTTCAACAGATGCAAACTATTTGATTGCGAACCCGCCTTACATCCCCGCTCCTGACAACAAGATTCGGATGCCTTTACTGCATGGCGGAACAGATGGTGCAACCATTACCAATCGATTGCTCACTTTAGACTATCCAAACGTGATGCTATTGATATCGAGCTATTCAAACCCAATCGAAACATTACAATGGGCAGCAGGTCAAGGCTATACCGTTGCAGATTTTATGGTCACTCCGTTAAAGTTTGGCTGCTATAGTTCTGAGCCAAAAGTGAAAAAGTGGATTGGACAACTACGCGAGCAAGGACAAGCCTTCTATTCTCAAAATATTTACTTCCTCGCAGGCGTATTGTTCAAGCATTCCAGCTTTGGAACTCCCGATCTCTCCAACGAACTCATGCAAGTCATGACCGCGCTCTAACCATCACGGCGATTTAAACAGCAAAAAACTCCGAGTTTTGGAAGAGACCCGGAGTTTCTTACTGTTCTGAACCAAACCTAGAAGCCAGCAAAGTTATAGCCAACTCCAAGCATAATGCCAACGGCTGCTTGTCCTGTTACAGAAGCATTCACTGCAGCAGTCGCTGTGAACTGAGAAGAAATGGGAACATCAACACCACCCGTCAACAGCAGTCCAACACTGCCGCGATCGCCTGTTGAAATTGCTGCACCCACGCCCAAATAAGGAGCCGCTGAAAATCCTAATCCCTCTGTCGGACCCTCGCCAAAGCTAAAGTCATAGGTCACAGGAATCAAAATTGCAACATCATCATTAAACAGGACAGAGGGGCGAACTGAGAAATTGCGAGTCAAGCCAATTTTGCTAATGACAGCAAAGCTTCCTTGCCCTAGCGAAATATCACCATCGCCAATCCCAATGTTGCCACCAACTCCAACATAGCTCGAACCTGAGCGAGTCGCTCGACCCGGAACGAATTCTTGAGTCGGAATCGTAGTGGGTGTTGGTGTTGTCGTACCTGGCGTACTATCCGGCGTAATCGGGGTTGTACCGGGGGTTGTGCTAGGGGTTGTCGTATCTGGCGTAACTGGGGTTGTGCCAGGGGTGAAGGTATCTGGCGTAGTCGGGGTTGTCGTGTTCGGTGTGATCGGGGTTGTATTTTGCGGAGTGACAGGCGTTGTATTGCTCGGTGTCACATCTGCGGGGTTGGTTTCAGTCCCAGAAGGTGTACTTCCGGGCACTGCACGACCCGGAGCGATTTCACTGGGAGTAGAAGGTGTCGTTTGAGCGACGGTGAGTCGCCCCGTTTGTAGATCCGCCAATTCATTCACGTCGATCGACGGTTGACCTAAGAGAGCAGCCCCGTTCGAGGTGACCGGCTTTTCATTAGCATTCGCCTTGAGTTCGCCTGAAAAAAATGCGATCGAGATAAACGTCAGTGGTAAAAGCAGTTTGAGTTTTAAGGAAGTCATAGTCGAATGGAAACATCTATATGTGTGTTCAGGCAGTATCTATGCCTGCCATTCGAGCGTAATCATTGCACTATGAAATCACGTCCTTCTCAAGGCTCAGGGAGTCTCTATCTGAGGTGCGATTTTTCTGTTGTCACGATTTTAGGCGAGTTGCAAAGTTTTGCGATCGCGTTGGTGATAAAGTTCGAGCTTTCAGAATTGCCGCTGCCAAAAACGCATAGGACAACATTCCAACTAACGCTAATAAAATCTCACTCACGCTTCCCATGACATTCCAAAGTGCATGTAGCGCCGAAGCCGTGAAATATCCAATCAATAAAATCAGCCCACTCTGCCGAGGCTTCAATACCGCAAGTCCAATAAAATAGCCGAAATATCCGCTATACGCCATATGCCCCGAAATCGAACCGAGCAATCTTGGGATCAAAACTTGTAAGCCTCGAAGCTGATCCCATCCGCCTTCTTGTCCGAGTTGCAGAGAGGTCGATTCGATCATTCCGGGCACATACTGCCCTAACGTTTCTACCAGGGTAAATCCAACTGCCGAAGCCGCCCCTAAAAGAATTCCATCCAATGGCTCCCAAATTCCAACACGATCGTTCCAAGGCGCAGGCAAAAATCGCCCGATCGCAAACAAAACTGCGATCGGAATCACTTTCAGCAATTCTTCCATCAACCCTGCACCAAAGAACATGCGGATAAACAGCGTCAACGGATTAATCAATTCTCCAGGCGCGGTCACTTGTCCAGGTAAGACCGATCTAAAAAATTCTGCAAACAGTAGCAGCACTGGACTCCGCAGTAAGAAGTAAGTGCCCATTGCCGCAATCACCATCACCCACCACGGTTTTCGCTTTCCACATAGTCGATAGACGAAGTACAGTCCAACGAGTGCAATGTATCCCGCTAACAAGCGATTGAACAAAATCGGTTGTCCAACAGCAACAAATAGCGACACCACAAATCCGATTGTGACAATACCCGGAACTAAGAACGCCTTGCTGGTTAAATCTCGTCCGGTTGAAACAATTGGGAAAAGCTGCGTCAACGTGACTGATTCACGAGCGGGCGGGACGACTGCACCGCGTTCCGTTACCGCCGCACGACTAGTATTGAAATCTGCTAGATATTCAAAAATATATTCAGGTCCATCGTTTCCCAATGAAATACGATCGCCCGATCGCAAAATTTGGCATCCCCGCAATCGCTTGCCGTTCAGGTAAGTTCCATTCGAGCTATTGAGATCGCAGACCCACCAGGTCGGGCGGTCTGCATCTTCGATTTGTTCTGAAGGACGAACCTCTGCATGACGACGCGAGACCGACCCAAATAAAACTGGATCGACGGCAATTTGGCAACGAGGATCGCGTCCGATCACAGTCGTGTCGTCGATCGACAAAGCGTGAACAATTAATTTTGGATCAGAACTATTGCCGATCGACAGTTGTCGGAGGCAAGCTATGGGACTAATTTCGCCCGTCATAGAAGGGAGTGGAACAAGGGGTGTTCGCTAGAGAAAAATAGGAGATAAATGAAATTGTAGGTAGAACTCTAGCGCAACATTCTATACCTATCTTCAGGGATCTATCACGTTTAGCTAGAACAAACAGGAAATCCCTAAAAATCTTTAAAATTACTGATTATTTGCTCTCGCATCTGCGACCGCTGCTAGAAAGCAAATGACAGTTAACGGCGCACTGACTGCCAAAATGATACCTGTAACCAGCGTGCCGTATTCAGGATTACCTGAAGTCAGTTCAAAAACGCAGCCCACTGCTGCGATCGCCGCAACACAAGAACCGCCTAGCAGAATGCCGCTCTTAGGAGTCATGATCATAATATCAATTCCTTAAATGATTAAAAAACCGCCAGAATTGACTGACGGTAACAACCATTATCCGATGTGGCGGACATCGCTTGCCGAGAAGCCGCGTTTTTTCAATTCTTGATTCAGCGCAATTTGATTTTCCACGCGATCGACAAACAATACGCCATTCAAGTGATCGATTTCATGTTGAATCGCGCGAGACAATAATCCATCCGCTTGCAAGGTTCGCATCCGACCCGTTTCATCTTTGAAAGACACTTCGATCATTTCAGAACGTTCGACATCCAGATAAACACCCGGAATGCTGAGACAGCCTTCTTGACCAGAACAGGTTTCTTTGCCGAATTTCTTAATCACCGGATTAATCAAGACCAGCGGCACAGCTTCAGGTTTATCGGGGTCGATATCAATGACAACGATTTGCTTGTGGATACCAACTTGCGGTGCAGCCAACCCGATCCCATCCTCGCTATACATCGTTTGCAGCATTTGGCGCACGATCGTACGGATTTCATCGTCTACCTTAGCGACTCGTTTTGCAGGCTGACGCAACACACGATCGCCCATATGGTGCATCTGTAAGGGCGGATTTTCTAACTTTTTCTTCTCAACTAGAACTGAGGAGGGCATGGGATGTTTCACCTAAAAATCTGATCGAAGGTCGGAGTGATTCCGTGTTGGTTCTATTTTAGCGTCAGTTTGATGAATTTGCTGGCTTGGGTGTGCGCAAGTTCATCTCGCTAAAATCCCCCAAAACTAGGAAGTTTCAGTTGAAAACATCTCGCATCCCACGGCAATTTCGGATGCCCGATTCAATTGAGCAGGCTACAAGGGTCTTCGCACTGAAAGAGAGACATGGCGCGATGCGGTTCTTCACAAAGTTAGAGTATTTGCTGCGGGAAACGTTTTTAGGATTGCGACGTGGAGGCTGGATGAATTGGGCAGCGGTCAGTATGGTGACTGTGCTGCTGTTTTTGTTCGGAATGAGTTTACAGGCTTCTTGGCAACTAGAGAGTTTATTAACTCAGTTTGGTAGCCAGCTTGAAGTGTCAGCCTATCTCGAAACCGGGGTGTCAGCAGATGTGTTGCGATCGACTGTTGAGAGATTTCCTGAAGTTGCGTCAGTTGAGGATGTGACCAAGGAAGAAGCTTGGAGCCGATTGGTAAAAGAACTCGGCTTATCGAATTTACGAGATGCAACGCAGCAGCTTGAAGGCAATCCACTGGTCGATGAATTGAAAGTGAAAGCGCGATCGTCGGAAGTGGTTCCGGCTCTGGCAGAGAAATTAAAAAAAGTGCGCGGAGTCGATGAAGTGCAGTACGTGAGTGAAGCCGTGCAGCGGATTGCTCAACTCAACACAGGATTTAATCGAGTCAGTACGGCGATCGTGGGACTGTTGACTGCAACTGCGATCGCGGTGATCAATACAACGATTCGGTTTATCGTGGTCGCACGTCGAAAAGAAATTGAGATTATGCAGTTAGTTGGCGCAACTCGAAGCTGGATTTATTTGCCATTCTTGGCGCAGGGAGTGGCATTTGGGATTTTTGGCTCGGCGATCGCATTTGCTCTGATTCAAGGCATTCAAAAACTGATTCGCAATCAACTGAGTGGACAAGCTGAGTTTGTTCAATTTCTGACGACGGGAGCCACTCGCCCGATCGATTTGATTGCGCTACCTTTAATTTTGCTGACGTTTGGTGGACTTGTTGGACTCCTGGGTAGTATCTTCGCTGTGCGGCGATTTGCAAAAATTTAGGAGCATTGAATGAAGTCTCAATGGGACTGTTTGCTGGAGAATCTAGGGGCTTGGCATGGTTCATTTACACGGCTTTCGCCCTCTGGGGAATTGATTGAAGATACTCCCTCGATCGTGTCTTTCACGGGACTCAATGACAATCGAACCATGCGGCAAATTGTCCGCCTAGAGCCAGCAGATCAGCCCGTAAGCGAGAAAGTTCTGGAATACAGTACGCTCGGTCGAAATATTCTGTTCTTTGAGAACGGCGCGTTTTCGTTCGGCTCCATTCAGCGCGCGCCTTTTTCCGAATTTGGGGCAGAGCTAGGATTGATTCATGGCGATCGTCGATTGCGTTTAGTTCAACTCTTTGACAAACAATCGCAGCTTTCTGGATTAACACTCATTCGCGAAAAGCTTGCAGAATCCGAGACTCTAGAACGTCCGCCGCTTCAGGTTGAAGATTTGATCGGAACTTGGAAAGGAGCCGCAACGACGATTTATCCAGATTGGCGATCTCCTGATACTTACACAACAGATTTAAAGGTTTGGCGAGAAGGCGATCGCTTGAATCAAGAATTACAGTTCGGGCGCACGATCACAACCAGTGCCTTAATTGAAGGAACGATTCTCAAGTTTGACAGTGGCAGTCAGATTGTCATGCTCCCTGATGGAGCTTCTTCCAATTGCCCAACCGAAGTGAAATCAGGATATCCCTTTGTTTTAGAAGTAGGTTGGTTATTGCAGCCCGATCTGCGTCAGCGTTTGATGCGAAGCTACAGCCATAAAGGGGAATGGGTCAGCCTCACATTAGTCACAGAGCAGAAAATTAGCTGATAATTGAAGAAACTCTAAAAACAGTTATGGCACTTACCGTTAAGGATTTAGAAGTACTCCAGCAGCACTGCCCTGACTATCGAATGGAGCTAGTGAATGGAGAAATTATTGTTATGAGTCCTTCAGGTTACGAATCTGATGAAGTTGCAGCCGAAATGATCCGGCAGCTTGGCAATTGGGTCAGACCCAGAAAACTCGGAAGAGTTACAGCTTCGAGTGCGGGTTTTACCCTGCCGAATTCTGACACCCGCGCTCCAGACGCTTCATTTGTTCAAGCCGAGCGATTACGCCGCAGTCCTCAGAAATTTGCTGAAATCACTCCCGATCTCACCGTCGAAGTCAAATCGCCAAGTGATAGTGTTTCAGGACTCAGAAAAAAAATCGATGACTTTCTCAACCTCGGAACCAGAGTCGGACTCTTGATCAATCCCGAAAAAGAATGGGTTGAAATTCGTCGCAGTAATCAAGAAGCGATCGTCCTTCACAATGGCGATATCATCACCGTCCCCGAACTCCTCCCCGGTTGGGAAGTCAAAGTCGAAGATCTTTGGTCACCCAAATTTGATTAAATCGCTGGATTAAATCAGCGAACACTCTCTCTCCAAAGCCTGCCGCAACAGATCCTTGTAGCCGCGATTATTAATCACATAAGCGCCAAATCGTTCTAGATGCGGATTCATCATCTGAGCATCAAATAACACAAAATTCCGCGCTCTCAAGTGTTCCACTAGCTTCACCATCGCCACTTTCGAGCCATCTGGAATCCGAAAAAACATCGACTCCCCAATAAACGCCCCTCTCAGAGCTAAGCCTAAAATTCCGCCTGCTAACTTGCCATCTTGCCAAGTTTCAAAGCTGTGCGCCCATCCCTCCTGATATAGCATCCAATAAATTTCTTTCAAATCATTAGAAATCCAAGTCGTTTCGCGATTGGCACATCCCTCTACGACTTCCATAAATGCTTTGTTAATCTCAACTGTGAAGCGATTCTGATTCAATACCCGCCGCAGCGACTTGGGATATCTAAATTGATCGTCGAGGGGAATTAGAGTCCGTTCGCGGCTGGTATACCAAGCTAAATCTTTACCTGACTCATCAGACATTAAAAAATAGCCTTGAGCATAGCCTTCGAGAATCGAGGACACATCGACTTGCATAACCTGGCTCCGGGGAGGCTTTGAAATAAAGAATCTACGATATAGTTTGAATTATCTTGTTAGTCTGGGGAACGCACAATGGTCGAACCCATTCCACCAATCACATTACCGCCTGCAAAACATCCGGAGCAGGAGGCGGTTTGGCTACAAGCGAAATTGCAACAGTGGCTCGATGAAGAGTTTCTTCCAGAACCCGCAAATCATCGAATTGCAGAACGCGCCGCTCAAATTTATATGCGTCAACGCATGGAAGACGAAAACGATCTCGGATCGCTGGTGATCGCGATTATTTCAGAGATGCAGGCGTATGATTTTTCTGACAGTTTTTATGGTGAATTTGCGATCGCCAACGCGGTTAGTGATCTGTTAATGGATAGCTTAGGCATCGATCGCTGTTGCGGACAATAGAATTTCGGATTTTGGACTGCAAGCCTGTGATCTCACGACATCCAAAATCCAAACTCTAAACTCGTCTTACCAACTTGACTTAACCACACCCGGCAACAATCCCGCGTGTGCCATTTCGCGAATGCAGTGGCGTGACAGCCCGAAATCACGATAAACGCCTCTCGGACGACCGGTTGCCCAGCAGCGATTCCGCACCCGAACTTTTGCACTGTTGCGGGGAAGCTGTTGAATTTTGCGGTGAATCTCCAGCTTTTCAGATTGAGACGTAGCTGCCGCAAACTGCTCTTTCAAAGCTGCACGCTTTTCGGCGTACTTCTCAACGAGACGTTCGCGCTTTCTCTCGCGCTCAACCATGCTCTTCTTAGCCATGAATGAATTTTGAACCCTTTGATAAAAGACACTATTTTTGATTCTACTCAATAATGCTCGTTTCTAGTGAGTCAATTTCCAGATAAATTCGCAACCTTCTTCGTGGGCTGCCCCACATGGGCGGATGGGCAGATATCGACGAGAACACAGCGATCGCATTGCGGACTGCGCGCATTACAAACGGCACGACCATGATAAACCAAGCGGATCGACCAATTCTCCCAATCGGGTTGGGGTAATAGTTTCATCAAATCCTGCTCAATTTTGACGGGTTCTGTATGTTTGGTTAACCCGAATCGATACGATAATCGCTTCACGTGGGTATCGACCGTTACGCCCAGATTTACGCCAAAGGCATGAGCCGAAACCACGTTTGCCGTTTTGCGGGCGACTCCAGGCAGGCTCGTCAAATCTTTCATGGAGCGCGGAACTTCTCCGCCGAATTTTTCCATGATCATTTGACAAGCGGCTTGGATATTTTTGGCTTTGTTGCGGTAAAAGCCCGTCGATCGCACTAAAGTTTCTAACTCAGAAACGTCAGCGCCTGCCAATGCCACCGCATCAGGAAAACGGCGAAACAAGGCAGGCGTTACGGTATTCACTCGTTCATCGGTGCATTGAGCCGCAAGGATCGTTGCTACCATCAGTTGAACCGGAGTTTCATAATCTAAAGTACAAGGAGCTTCTGGATAGAGCTGTTTGAGCCGCGCCAGAATTTCTAAGGCTCGTTGTTTTTTTGCGGAAATTCGACTTGTCACTGTGGAATGAGATTCACCGTGTCACGGATGATCAGAAAAACGCCTAATCCCAGTAATAGCACTAATCCGGTCTGCATTACGCCGTCTTGGATTTTGGAAGGAACGGGTTTTCCTCGCAGTCCTTCGACGAGCAGAAACGCCAGTTGACCGCCATCTAATGCAGGCAGAGGCAAGATGTTAATAATCGCCAAGTTAATGCTGATCAGAGCCGTGAAGTTGAACAAACTCGCAAAATCGGTTTGGGCAATTCTCGCTCCGGTTGCCACGATCGCGACTGGTCCTGCGACTTGCTCAGCGGTATTTCTAAAGTTGCTCAGGAGTTGTCCAAATCCACCGACGGTCAAGACTACAATGCGCTGAAACTCATTTGATGCCATTGTGAAAACCGCGATCGGGTTAGACGGATGTTTGTAATAAACAACTTTCCCGTTCGGCTGTGTCTTGAAATGCGGCTGTAATTTGACTCCAATTTTGCCTTTACCGCTTTCATCTTTGGGAGTCAAAGTGACGTTAACGGGCTGTCCTTTCCGCTCGATCGAGAGTTGCAGCGGTGTCCCTGGGCTCGATTCGATCGTTTGCCGCAACGTATTCATTGCCGTTTCCGATGCACCGAGAGGTTTGCCATTAATGGCGGTGACGACATCCCCGTTTTGCACACCTGCTGCGGCTGCAACGCCTTCAGCGATCGCTTCTGGCACGATTACGCCAGGATTGTAGTCGATCGTCGGCAGTCCAACGAATGCCATCTGTCCGACCAAGATGAAATAAGCAAAAACGAGGTTTGCGATTACCCCTGCGCTGATCACAATTGCGCGATCAAGCACCGGACGATTTTTCAACAAATTCGGATCATTGGGCGGAATAGTGCTGTCTGGATCATCATCGGGAAAGCCAACAAATCCGCCCAGTGGCAAAGCCCTGAGTGCATATTCTGTCTGCTCGCCTTGATATTTCCACAGAATCGGACCAAATCCGATCGAGAATCGATTCGCGTAGATACCTTGAAGTCTTGCTGCAAGGAAGTGACCGAGTTCATGAACAAAAATCAGAACCGCTAAAAGAAGGATTACCGCCAGAACAGACATAAGCAGTGAGATTAAGCCACGATGAGATACGTTCTCTCTATTCTAAAGGGTTAATCTTGTCGTCATGGAGTCTGCGTCAAGAAATCCGATAAAAGGAGTAGATGAATCATGCAGAAGAATCGCGATCGTACGTCTCCCCCATCTCCCCACTCCCCGCAAAATCAATAATCCCCCCTTCTCAACACCCTGCCTTCCGACCATCCGGCATCGTTGCTTGGCAGAAGTTGGTAAACTCAAGCTGAATGCCGTTCAGTCGCACCTTGTCTAGATTTGCTTGGGAAAAATTGGTTCGAGTGAGATTTGCATAACTGAGATTTCCATCACTGAGATCGGCTTTGGTTAAGTTTGCCTCCGTCAGGTTCGCATGAGTGAGATTTGCACCCTTCAGATTGGCTTCACTTAGGTTGGCTCGATTCAAGACCGCATGACTTAGGTCTGCACCGCTGAAGTCAATGCCTTGCAAATTTAATCCGCTTAAATTGACTCCTCTGAGATTGACTCCACGTAATTTCAGTCCTTGCATTTGGATGCTTTGAAAGTTACTGTGTGCGAGATCGGATCGACTCAGATCCGCTCCGCGTAGATTTGCTCCTGTTAGCTCTACGCCGATCAGTCTGGCATCGCGAAGATCAGCCATGAATAGGTTACTTCCTCGCAATTGACTTTGCTCAATGCGGCTATGGGTCAGCGTCGATCGCATTAAATTCGCTGCATTCAAATTACTTTCAGTCAAACGAATGCCGCTGAGGTAAGCATGACTTAAATCCGCTTGGCTGAGATTTGTTTTTTGAAAAATAGCGTTACGTAAATCCGTTGCTCGAAGATTCGATCGCTGTAAGTTTGCTGCGACAAAACTCGCATTCTTTAAATCACTGATGAAAAAGCTGGTTCGATTTAACTGTGCTGAATCTAAGATTGCATCCGTGATCAGTGCATCTTCCAGCGTCGCTCGTTCTAGATTGGCTCCAGTAAGATTTGCATTTCTCAAATCTGCTCCATTGAGATTTGCGCCTGCTAAATCTACTTTTTGTAAATCCGTAACTTCTCTAGGACGATTGATCAATTGATGTACTAACCGCCATTTCTCAGCTAAGACCGTACGATCGCTAAATCTAACTTGCTTAAGCTGCGCACCTTCGAGATGAGCCTTGTCTAAATCAGCATCTTCTAAGTTGGCACCTCGCAGGTCAGCATTCGTGAGATTTGCTTGATTGAGAAATGCACCTCGAAGATCACCATTCCGTAAATTCGCACCTCGGAGATTTGCCCCTTGTAACTGTGCGCCTCGCAGATAAAAGCCTCGTAAATCCGCATTTTCTAGGTTGCATCCAGCACATTGCCGAGTTTCTTTTAACTGTTTGATATGTTCTGGTTTTGCTGCCATAGCGGATGTACAGAGCATTGCAAAACCAATCAGAGCTAGGAGCATTGTTTTCATCGTATATTTACTCAAAAATGCTTGAATTTGAGTGCCCAGAGCTACCATATTACTGTGGATAAACTTGACCAGAACAAAGTTCTAAAAACTGATCATGCAGGATATTCTTCGCCTTCTTAGTGCTGGTTTGTGGATGGCTGCGATGCAGGTCGCCTTGTCTTTTCCGGCAATTGCACTTCAAGATAAACTGAAAGACTTTGATTACTGGTCAAATCTATGTGGGTTACTTGCCGATTCAGAAAAGTATGAGGAAGCTTTAGCTGCTTGTGAACAAGCGATCGTACTCCGTCCAAAAGATGCTGGAATTTGGGCAGAGCATAGCAATGTTTTGTTAAAGCTGAAAAAATATCCTGATGCGATCGCATCTGCCGATCGCGCTTTAAAGTTTGATCCAAAAATATCCCTCGCGATGACCTATCGATGTATGGCGTTTTCAGCGTTAAATCGCCAGGATGAAGGACTTGATAACTGTAACCAAGCACTCAAGATTGATGGAAACTGGGGACGAAAATCTCCTTATCTAGCTTGGCTAAATCGCGGCATGATTTTAAGCCAGCAAGGACAATTTGAGCAAGCTTTGAATGCTTACGATCGCACATTACTGCTAGAAGAAAAAGATTCAATTACTTTGGCATATCGCTGTGAAACATTAACGCAGTTGAAACGCTACGAAGATGCGGTTATCTCTTGTCAAACTGCTTTAGCTGGAAATGGACGTTGGGGAGATAAGAGTCCTGCATTTGCTTGGTATCATGCGGGAAATGCCTATCGGTTATCGAATCAGTTGACTTCTGCGATCGCGGCTTTTGATCAAGCGATTAAGTTTGATGCAAATGATGCCTTAACTTGGAATGCTCAAGCCCTGGTTTTAGAAGAGTTAGATCGAACTGCTGAAGCACTCACATCTTACAATCGAGCGATTCAACTGAAAGAGAAACTATCAGTGGCATTGGTCGGACGCTGTGCCATGTTGAATCGCTTGCGACAGTTTAAAGAAGCATTGACAGCTTGTGATCAAGCAATTCAGGGAGATAGACAGTGGGGACGATGGGGCGCAGCTCAAGCTTGGGATCAGCGTGGACAGGCTTTGTTGAATTTAGGACAAGCAGAAGAAGCATTAGCATCAGCAAATCGAGCCGTTGGGATTGCTCCAACCTATGCAGAAGCTTGGAGCAATCGCAGTGTGGCACTGTGGGTTTTACAGCGATATCCAGAAGCGATCGCGGCGACTCAAGAAGCGATTCGGCTCAATCCAACTTATGTCTCGGCTTGGTTTAATCGAGCGACGATTCTCAGAGCAACCAAAAATTATGCAGATGCCGTCATAGCATACGATCAAGTTTTGAAATTAAATCCGCGCCACGTTTCTGCTTGGGCAAATCGAAGTGCCGTACTCTGGCATTTGAGACAGTATGAACAAGCTTTAGATTCAGCCGATCGCGCGATCGCATTAGATTCGCAATTCATTCCATCTTGGTTTAATCGTGCGATCGCACTTACTGCGATGAACAAGTACAGAGATGCAATTGTAGCTTACGATCGAGTGTTGAAGCTCAATCCGAAAAGTGCAGAAGCAATGACGGGGAAAGGTGTTGCATTGTGGAATTTGAAACAATATCCAGAGGCACAGGCAACTTTGCAAGCTTCGTTGAAATTAAATCCGAATCAAGCGATCGCGCAATCGACTTTAAAGTTGGTGATCGCAGAGGAGCAACGAGCTAAGCAACCGAAAGTTTGTGTTGATAAAAGTAAACCTTGCGAGCCGAAGCAAGCTCTTGATCCGTCGTGGCCGAAGTTCTCTTCTCCGTAACTTCTTCGTGACAAGAAATCTTTCGTCTTCAAGATTTTTGGAATCTAACGGAATTCTCAATTCTCACTCAACTCGGCAGATCGATATTTCGATCGCGAAATTTAAGTATAAATAAGAACACCCATAATTTACGGCAGTAACCAGTAGGCTTAGGAAGCATTTCCTAGAAATTGCGAGTTCTTAAGAGCTTACATGACTTGGGGGCATTTACAATTTAGTAACGACCTAATCATCATGCTACCAACGTTTTATTCTCTCTGGCATAGACTGAAGGTATGTAATCTTAGCTTACTTATTATTATTGCTATTGCTATCAGTTTAGTATCATACCCCGCAGCAGCTTGGGCTTGGAAGCCAACAACTCACGTCTATCTGGGCAAACAAGCACTGGATGATGCATTAGATGACGGCAAAGTTACAATTCCTCGCGTGGACTATAATAACGGGCAAGTGACTGGAGAAGTCGGAACTTACCAAGTTGATCCCACAATTCTTGCTGCTCTCCGGAGCAATGCACCTCAATACCGAGCTGGAATTTTGGGTCCTGATGCCTATCCCGATATTTTGACCGGACAGCAAGTGATCCACCCATCGGCTTCAGAGACAAAAATTGCAGGAGGACCTAATGCATGGTTAGCCTACTTATGGGGTCGAGCCAACACTGCAAATACTTCAGCAATCCGAGCATTTACAGTCGGCTATCTCACTCATGCAGCAGGAGATATGTTCGGACATACCTTTGTGAATAATTTCTCAGGCGGCTCCTTTGCCATCACACCTCCTGAGGGACCTGCTAATGCAGTAAAGCATATTGTCGTAGAGGGCTACACTGACAAACGAGTCGATGCCCGCGCAATGGATCGGAATTTTTTCAATGTCAGCATTGATGGAGTCAGCGATTTCATTTATCAAAACATGATCGACGCTCGACCAGGGACAGTTCTCGATGGTCAGTTGCTACGAGCCGGAGGAACAGGTACAGATCTGTCTGTTCCTCGAATTTATTCAACGCTGCGGGCTAATCTTCAGCGCGATATCAGTGCTTACTATGCCAAGAAGGCAGACTACGATCGCCGCGCTAATGCCTGCAAACCTCTGGATTTTAGCTGTAGCCGAGTTGCGATCCTGGCTGAAAAAGGTACTTACGTTGCGACGAACGGAATTCAAGTCACGTACAAAGAAGCTTGGCGGGATGATATTGATAGTGGTCTGAAAGCTTGGCCTGGGGTCAGCCATGAAGTTGCAAAAGCATTATTTTTTAATACTTCGCGATCGGCAGATACGCAGCGAGCTGAAGCAGTGTTACAGAAATATGTCACTGATCATTTGCTCTCCATGTCGGGAGCGCCTGATTTTGTGGGTTTGACAGCTAATGCCATCAGCAGTATCGTCGATGCGATTACACCAGACTTTCTCTTAGAACCGATCCGTAAACTGAAGGAAGATCTGCTGAATACAATGCTGAAATCTGCGATCGGGATGACCAAGCAAGAACTGAAGGAGTATCTCACAAGTCCAGACAAATACTTTGATCAGGTGTTAGGTCGTGGATCTGGAGAAAATACCAACTTGAAAAGCTTCAACGCCAATTACCTAAAAATTAAGGACACAGGTTACACCAACCCGAGCGAATCCTTCAATGCCAATGTCGTTCCTGCGGCTTACAATACGATCGTGATGAGCAAACTCATCCTACTGGGTCAAAGCGAAGTGAATCGCCTACTCAGCGATTTGAAGAGTTCCGCGCGCCTTCAGCAACCTAATGTCATGCTCGGCTTTATTAGTACTTTGGATGGGGACAATCAGTGGGCAAGCGGAATGGTCTTTGCCCAAGATTGCAATGCTTATCGTCAGATCTTTATGAAACAACCTGGTGAAAAAGGCGCTTGTGCTGGCAATGCATCTGTAAATCCTCCGACTACACCTCAAAAGGTAAGCTTACGAGGAATCGTGCATCTGCAAAATATCGGTGATGTCCCATTTCAGAATGATGCTTTTGCGGGAACAAGAGGTGAATCACGACGCTTAGAAGGCTTCTCTCTGCAAATTTCTGATTCAATCCCGGGTCTGGGCATTGAGTATATGGCGCACATCCAGGATATAGGAGATACACCTTGGGTAGGAAGTGGTCAATTCGTTGGAACAAGAGGCAAGTCTCAAAGGTTAGAAGGCTTTGCTATTCGGTTAACGGGTTCTGCCGCCGCAAACTATAACGTCAATTACTTCTGCCACTTACAGGATATTGGCGATACCCCTGTGCGATCGAATGGTCAATTTTGTGGCACGCGAGGTGAATCGCGCAGACTTGAAGGCTTACAAGTTTGGATACAAAAGAAGTAAAACGTTCTTGATTCCGTTATCACTTGCGATTTTCATCTTGACCGCGTGACATTAGAGTTTGCGAGGCATGTGTTTGTGGGTCAAAAAGAGCAAATTGATAACTTGCAAACAACTACACTCTTCTACTTTCAAAGCAACTCTCCTATCGCCAAATTTTTGCCCGACTGCAAATGGTTTTCTACCTGCAATCGGGCAAAAATTTTAATCTTGTAATGGCACTAGACCCGTTTGAGCGAGTAATTTCTGTCCTTCCTGAGTCTTCAGAATTTCCGCAAATTTCGCGCCTATCTTTGATCGATCGTTGTCTTTCGAGTAAATCACCACGATTGGATAAGTCAGCGGATACTGTTGCGATCGCATCACTTCGCGATTTGCCGAATAGCTTCCCTTTTGATTGCACAAATCCGTACTTGGACGAATTGGCTCTTGAGGAAGCTTGAGCAATTGGATCGCTTTGTGCTCTTTGGTTTGAAGAGATAAAGGATAAACCGCACATTGTCCAAATACTTTACTCAAAGGCGCAAATCCAATTCCTCCAGTTCTGCCTTCCTCAAAATCCCGGAGAATCGATCGCAACATTGGAAAATGCGACTGTTGAGTTACGCCTTGACCCGAAATTGCGTCTTGGCTCGGAAGTTTTTTACCTTGCAACACTCGATTCTCAAAAAGCTGAACGGCTTCTACATCGGTTGGAGCATAGAGTTTAATCGGTAAGGCAGATCCGCCAAGCTCCTGCCAGTTACTCACTCTCGCTTGATAAATCTGTTTTAATTGATCGAAATGAAGCTGCCCGTTTAATTGACTAGGTAGCCCTTGCTGACGTTCAACATAGCTAAAAGCAACGACGACCGCTAATCCGTCATAAGCGATCGCTTGATACTCTAAGTCTGCGGATTGGTTCGGAGGAAGAGGCACGATCGCAAAATCTACTGTTCTTGCCTGAACTTTTTGAACTGCTTGATCGATCGAATCGGATAGCTCTAATGCTAATTGCAATTTAGGTTGGGCAGCTTTTAATTTTGCTTCTAGCGTTTGACCCTGCTCAATCAGATCAGGCTGTTGCAGGACATAGCTCCAAGTTCCATTTTTAACTGCGGTATATTTGAACTGTCCTTGTGGGATGCTAACCGCATTGATACAGCAAGGAGCAGGCGCTTCAGGAGACTGAGTTGCCGCTGATTCTGCTTTGGGCAAAAATCGCCAAGCCATCACACCTAGTGCCACAACACCCACCAGTCCAAGCAGAAGAAGCGCCAATTTTGGCATTCGATCTTTTGGCTCAGGAGCAAGTTGAGCCGAAGCTTTGGCAATCTGCTGTTCTGAAGCTAAATCCAGTAGAGCTTGACGAGCGATCGCAGCACTTTCAAACGGAGATTCCATTTCGAGCGATCGTAATAGCCAGTGCTTAAACGCTGGCTCTACATTCATCCAATGCTCTGGAGAACCAGGATCAAATGGCTTTCCGGCGGCATCAAACTGTCCACCGAGAAGAAGATAAAATCCAATTTGTCCAACTGCAACTAAGTCACTCGCAACCGTTCGAGGCGGAAGCTTAATGAATGGCGGAACGCTCAAATCTTCCCATAATGCTAGGTCTGAAAGATAGAGAAACAGTGTGGGGGATGCGTGTGCAGTAGGGGGTATCAACCCGAGTGAATCGTCTTGCTGAGCAACTCGAATAGTATCGAGCCGTAAATTACCATGAGCCATTCCAGCTTGAAGTTGTCCAGCCGGAAGACGAAATCGTTGTACATGAAGCAGTTCTAACGTTTGTAGAATCTGATTCAGGATTTGCTGTACTAACTTTGCAGGCATGGCACCTGTTTCTGATAAATACGCTTTTAGCGTCGGGAAATGATAGCGATCGTCGAAAATTAAATAGCAGCGTTCAGTCGTTGGATCAGCAATTGTTTCAATCGGGCAGAGTAATCGAGCATCTTGGGAGCGCCCATCTGCTAGGGTTAATCCGGACAGTCGTTTGAAAGTATCTTTCTGACGGTAGCGATCTGTTGAATTGAAGTATTGATCAGGGAAAATATATTCTTTTAATGCGATCGCCTGCTTCGTCTCAGTTTGGGTAGCAGCATAGACTCTCGCCATGCCTTGTCGATCGATCCAATGTTCGATTTGATATTGACCAAATTGACCTGCAATACGGGATTGTTGAGGCAGTTGAGTGGGGAATTTACAGGTTTCGCAGTGTAAGGTTTTGGAGGTTTCTCGACAGCGGAGCGGATCACCTTGAGTACAGCGATATTGTTGATAAATTGAATCAAAAATCGAATGACTGCTAGATTTATCCAGTTCAGGTTGAACGGATTCGGGCGGGAACCATTGCGATCGAATTGCATCGAGATCAGGGCGGAACAGAGCCACTGTGTAGAGCCGATCAAATCTAGCTTGGCGGAGTTCAGCGGGAGACTGCCGGAAGTAGGAATTGAAAATTCGTTGTTGGATAGAAGAAATGATCGGCAGCATTCGCCCGATACCTACTTAAGAAGAAACATACAATCTCGATCTGAAGGGTAGATGTATGTTGAAAGATCATCAACGATAGCATTACGGAGAAAAAGTTTGTTGCAGTTTTGGATTGCTGAAATAAGATTGTCAAAGCACTCGATCGAGAACAATCCGTGCAGTTTTAGCAAATGGAGTCAATCATGGCAAAGGAACAAGTAGTCAAGCTATTTCGGGCAGCGCAAATGAATCCAAGTTTGCGAGATGAGTTAAATACAGCACCGGATGTCGATACCTTTGTCAAACTTGCGGGTGAGCGAGGTTATGAATTTACGACTGAGGAATGGCAAGAAGTCGTGCGCTTTTCAGTAGAAGAATTGAAAAGCCACGTCTCAGAAATTCCTGGAATCTAGTCAACCTATTGCGTTGATGCTTCTAGTGGAATTTGTATCGCTCCAAATTCCACCAGAAGCTAAGTTTTTACTGCCCAAACTCAGGCGGAGCTTCTAAAGGAGAGAGTATATCAGGCACAGAAGGAACGGGAAGCAAGCTATTTCCTCCGTTCTCATCCGACGTACCTGCTTCCGCCTGCTTTGCAGATAAGGCGGCTGTCGCTGCTGCTGCTGCCACTGCTGCTGGATCTTGTGCATTCGGATCGAACATCTCAACTTGGATCGCTCTGACAACCTGCTGCCCCGTCGGGCTAGTAACCTGCAATGTGAACATCAGATTTCCGGGTTTAGCTGCCAGTGGCAAAGTCACCGATCCTTCCGGTGGAATACTGCCAGGTGTAGGCAGGAGTTCAACTTTACTTCCTGCACTCGTATCAATTTTCCACGCCAGAGACACCATTAAATTCGGCTGACCTGGAACGATCGCAACAACATATTTCGGCTGTGCTTCCTGACCATTGAGCTTCAAACTCAGAATTCGAGGGGGCTTCGGTAGAATTTTAATCAATTCACTTTTACGGGGCTGAGAAACTTCCCCCGTCTTAGAAATCGTCGTTAGTTCAAAAACATAGTCTCCAGGCTTGCCCAGTCCCGTTTTAACGGCCTGACAGACTAACTGAGCATCAAGCTTACAAAAAGGTTTCAGCGGCTCAGGCACACCTTGACTAAAATCAAAAGATTGAACTGGACTAACCACGGCTCCATCTGCCGTACGTCCAATCCATTGCAGCGTTTGCAATTGAGCAGGATTCGCGATCGCCCAATTTAACCGCACTTCAGCAGGCTCTAACTTGGGTTGATTTTTAACTTTTGGATCGCTTGGATCAAATTTCGGAACCTCCTGATAGATCGGCTGTGTCGAAGCAAAACTTACAATCTGAGCCGTCGGCATCGGTTCAATCTTGACAGGAGGCGTTTTCTTACTCTCTCCAGTCGCATTGCGAAACGGTTTCGGCTCGATCGTCAATTCAAATACATACTCTCCTGCTTTGCGCGCATTCGTGCGAACATTCCGGCAGACTAACCAATCAACTTGCATCGTACAGACTGGTTTCAGCACATCGGGTAGCCCACGGCTAAAATCATAAACGGTCGGCAGCGTTGCAGGCTTGCCATCAGTAGTTAAGCCGACGAGCTTGAGCGCTTGAATTCGATGCGGTTCACGAATTCGCCAAGTGAGGTGCACGACATCGCTGCTCAGGGCTGCGTACTGTGTATCTTCTGGAGCAAAGTCTACGATTTTCGGAGATTCGGGAGTGCGGATGAGAAAAAACCAGAGAAGATATGCGATAGCTCCAACCCCTAAGACTCCTGCCAAAATCAGAGGTAGAATTTGCCAAAATGGGCGAGCTTCCCAAATCACCAACCCAGGAGCCGTTTCGGGCATGATCGGATGTTTCTGCTCATCCTGAAAGTTGACGTTAAAATTGATGACCTGCCCGCCACCGACTAAAGGTCTGCGCCACCCTTGTTTAGGCTGGACTCTCAAATCTAACGTTGCCGTACTATGAGCCGCTAGCTCAACGGTTGGAGAGTCTAAAATATAGTTACAGACTGCTTGCGCGTCAACTTCTTGGGCATGAATCGTAAGCTGACGTTGAGTATTTCCTTGATTCGTTAAGCGAACCTGGAACAATCCATTTTGTTGCTTAATGCGATTGCTCAGTGTCCGCAGTTCAGCCTGAAGTGAGTAGACAGGCGTAATCTGCAAGTAGAGCAGATCAACGAATGAAAGATCGGAATAGTTATCAGATTTGATTTGCAGCGTTGGAATATAATTGCCTGCGGTTGCAGTCAGCGGCGGAGTCACAATCAGTAGAATTTGATCTTGCTCGCCTGGATTTAGATTGAGGCAGTCTGATTCTAAAATAAATCCAGACAGTTGAACTGCCTGCGGATAAATGACTTTCCACCAGGCTTGCGGCAAGTCATTGCAGACAAATCGAAACCGATCGACGCGATCAGAGCGATTTTGCACCATGATTTGCACTTGCAGTGCCGCGCCAGGCTGTATGATCGCAGGCTGAGTTACACTCGTCGCAGGTTGAATTGCAAAGGTCGGATCACTCGCACTCGCGCTTGCTTGAACTGCTGCTAAGACTTCTAGCTTCTGCTGGCACTGAATCGCTGGAAACTCTGGATAATGCTGGAGAGCATCGACCACGATCGTATAACTATACGTCGCTGGAAATGCTGCCGCCGGAATGTGAAATTCAAAAGACACATCTCCTGCCTGCTGTGCCCCGAGTGCTAGAGATTCTTGCGGACTAAGACACCACGCTGCAAGTTCTGGAGCCATCTCTTCTAGAGACACATCAATGATGGCGTGATGATCGCCTTGGTTGCGAATACTGACATCTAGCGTAAAAGAGGTGCCGGGAATGACAGTATCGTGACCCGACGAATTGACGATCGCAACTAATGGCTTAGAGATCGGTAAATTTTGATCAGTATGAGCATCCTGATCGCGAATAGGCTGCAAATTAGAGCTATACAGAGATTGACCTGCAAAACGGGTTTCTTGCAAAAATCCCTGTGCAATCAGAGCCTCTAACTCTTGCTGAATTTCAGCCCGCTGCCCTCCCAAAGCTGTGGCAATTTCCGAGAGTGTCGAACCCGAATGACGCATCAGCCAATTCACTAGGCGACGTTGGTGAATGGGCAACTGCAAGAGTTCTTCTAAGCTAGGATGTTTCGCAGCACTAATCACGATCGCACTCCAAATTCTTAAATCGGTTCACTTGATCCATCTGCACCTGAGTATCTGCACCTCCACTCAGCACCAACACCTGATCTTTCACAATCGCCACATCCACACTCTCAATCCCGGCGGTCGATCGCAACGACTTTTGGATGACTTTGCCAGAGTCAGGATGTTCAGCCCGATGACCATTCGGCGAAAGTGCCCATAGCTTTGCTGTGCCATCTGCACCAGCACTCGCAAGATAGCAACCATTGGGACTCAAGGCGACACTGCGGACTGGTTGCCCACCATGCCCATCTGACCACTGTTCGATGACTTGACAGGGCTGCTGCGAATCAAGGCATTCCTTCAGGTTCCAAAGCGTAATCGTTCCTTGATTATCGGCAGATGCCATGAGGTTAGGTTTTGCTTTCGCGCTTGCTAGGCTTTGAATATATTGGTTTTGCCCTCCTGCAACCGGGTAGCGAATGGGCTTGTGTTGTTTACGGCTCCAATTCCAAAGTTCTAAGCGATTGAATCGTCCCGCGATCGCTAATTGTTGCTCTCCGACTAACGCTAAAGCAGAAACCGCAAAATTGACCGTTAAGGTTTGTTCGGGCTTGGTATTCAGACTCGCACTGCTCAGTTTCCATTGGGCAACGGCTCCACTACCATGACCACTGAATAGGTATTGAGAATCGTTGCTAAATCTCAGATCAAAAACGCGATCGCCCGCTCCTAGCCTAAAGATACTATCGGGCGCAGAATTCTGTTTGAGCAGATTGATCAGTTGAATCTCTCCATTTTCTAGACCTGCGGCAATGCGATTATTGTCGATCGGTTGATAGCGGATCACTCGAACTGCCTGGCTGGTTTTTGAAACAATGCCCATTTCTTGGGACACAAGCGGATTAAAGAATCCGGCAGTCAACCAGCGCCTGAGCGATTGATCAATCGAGCCTGAAATCGCCTGTTCTGCGGTGCCATTAAACTGAACTGAGGCAACGGCTCCTGAATGCCCACAGCGCGGATTGTGGGGATTGTAACAAGAGGAAATCCAGAGCGGAACAGGGATTGTAAAAAATGCGATCGCAGAAAGCCACCACACCGAAATCATCGGAGCAACTTTCAACTCTAAAGCTTGCAATTCGTTTTGAGTTCTAATCCGAGCGTCTGAGCACACTGCTCGAACAGATAGCATTCCAGATTGAGTTCGTCCGATCCACGATCGACGTTTTTTAACTATCAGTTGAAACTGCTGAGTTTCATAGGGATGAAGTTCAGCTAGCTTTGGAAGAACTTCAATCTCATCAGAAGTAACAAAGCCAGAATCTACTTCAATATGAGCATCTTGAGACACATTCGTTGCATTTTCTAGCTCTAGTCGATAAGTCGCAGTTCCAGTCCGTTGGAAAAATTCGAGGAAGTGTAAGGGAATCTTTTGCTGACGAACTGTACAGCGAAAATCAGCCGCACCTGTCGGTAAAATCTCAAGCGTGCCTGAATCGCTGCTACTCACACCATTTTCGATCTCCGCTTCGACCTGGAACGGATACACCTGACTTTGAGCAGTTTCGACCGGAGGCTGACAGAGAAAAATAGATTCTAATGTTCGTCCAGGCTGGACTTGAATAGTTTGCTCCACGCCATGAGCAAACCATTCTGGAGCTAATCCGTGCAAGCGCAGCGTCGCACGGACAGGCACCTGTCCAGGATTATCTGTGCGCACTAAAAGCTCAATTAAATCGCCCGAATAAGTTTGAATCTTGTTTAAAAGCAGATCAACCACCAAGGGAACAGCTTCAGAACCTTGCTCTAGAGTCAAGCGTATTGATTGTTTCGTCTCGGTTGCCAGATCGAGCGAGAAAACCCGAACTGTAAGATTCACTTGTCCAACAAATCCTGGAATCGGATTTTTGAGAATTTTGACTTGGAAAACTGTGCGATCGCCGGGTGGGGTTTTACTACAAACCTCTGGCGACAACCGATACCAGTGATGATCGACTTCATCCACCCCTGCTGCGAGTATTTCCAGTTGAAAAGTCGCAAACTGGGTACTATGATTCAGCACACTGACTTCAAAAGCAACTGGATCACCACCCGGCTTAAAGGCAATTTCTTTCGTGGAAACCTGAGTTTTAATCAGTTCTTTTAACATAAGTTAGGGCTGAGAGATTAGGGCGGATAGGTTAGGACTGAGAATGGGTTGAATTGACCTTGAGTGCAGACCGAATCACTTTTGCTTTTGCCAGTAATGCTTGAACTTGCGATTGAGTTCCAACAGTTTCATCTGGCGATCGAGCATTGAGAACTTCCTGATGGAGCATTTCTAGCTGCTGTTTTAAAGAATTTTCTCGCTCCCAGATCGAAGTTGCTAAATGTCGAAATGAGCGGGCTAATTGCCCCATTTCATCCCTACGCTGAATAAAACGATTGAGTTTCTGTAAATCTTCGTCTTTGATATCAGCATTTTCCTGATTGAGTGCATTCGCAATTTTGGCGATCGGGTGCAACGGCTGAATCACTGATCGTGTCAGCAGCAGATTCAACACCAAAATGATCAGCGCAAAAATCCCAACAAAAGCACCAAACGCGATCAAAAATTGGTGCTGATAACTTTGCACAATGCGATCGCTCGGCATGTAGAGGGTCTGCGCTGCGACGACATCGTTCAATTTCCAGTTAAATCCACGCTCATTCCCGTAAGTTTTGAGGTGACTTTTCGGAGCAGCCTCAGGGGTACTATGACACCGCAAGCAACTTGGATCAGTCATTCTCAGGGGTCGTGAGACATAGAATAGCTGCTTGCCTGCGATGGTTTGAAACCCAAACAGTTTTGGAATGTCTTGCTGCTGGCGAAACCGCTCAACTAATGAGGTTTCAAATTCATTCGCGAGATCGCGAAGATTCGTCGGATTCAAAGCTGCTTCTTTGTAGAAAAAGTCCTCGTAACCCATCTTCTGTCGCAATCTCTCAAACACTTCGCGGGCTGAATAAGCCGGAACCGATTCTGCGACAAATTCCTCTTTTGTTTCAATTTTCTCAGCCAGAAGGGGCTGGATTTTCTGCGAGGTGTAATCCCGCACCGAGCTAATGGTCTCCATTAAGGTCATGGCTCGATCGACAACTTGCTGAGAGGCACGGTCTTGAACTTGCCCTGAGATCAATAAGGCACTTAAGCCAGTACTTGCCAGAAACAGAACACTCAGCAACAGCGTAAATTTAAATTGAAGTCGGAATTTATTAAGCATAAGTTTGCACGAATTGAGAAGATTGCTCTGGAGCGGCGGTACTTGCCTGTAATGTAGTTCGCTGCTTCCTTTGCCAAGCAAAATGCAACACGTTAATTCCTAATTCTTGCGAAGTTCGCACGGCTTCCCTGGGAAATGGCACTTCGCCATCCCAAGCTACACTTAAGTCACCTAGTAGATGAATCAATCCTTGTGAGTTTAACAGCGTAATCGGCTGTTGTCTTAGCGTCGGAAACTGAGAAAATAAGAAAGGTTCTGTCTTCAACGGATGACGGGATGCAAGCAATTCTGCCTGACTGATTGCAATCCCCAACTGATGGCAGTGAAAGCTTAGTTCTGCGTGCTGCTGCTGCAAATATTCCTGAAGTTGCTCTGTAACAGCAGACAGTTCGCATTGTATTGCTAGATACGTTTCCTCAGATTCAGAAGTTTCCAGCAAAGCATCCGTGAGTTGTTGCCGAACCGTCTGTAATTCGGCGATCGCTGATCCTTTCAGCGATTCCGCCACGACAATTGTCGTGCCTTGCGCGATCGCGCTTAGCAATCCACGCATCGAAGCCTCATCTAACGCAAGAAATTGAGCTTTTGTCAGATACAACAGATGGTATTTTGTCACAGAGGAATTGAGGGGAAATGCCAGATGTTCAACCCGTCCAGCCATTTTGGGATAAAGTGCGATCGCGCTTTGCAGTAAGGCTCGAAACTGCGCGGTTGCGGAAGCAGAAAAGCATCCCACCTCGACCCATTCTGTTTGCCGGACGTGCGCCGCAGGACGGAAGCGCAAGTCAAGTTCATTCAACCCGGGAAACATCACATTTTCTGCTGGTTTGAGTTGATGACGGCCCGGAGCTAAGCAAATTCGGCAGAGTTCAATCTCATCGACTTGCGGCAGAGTCACTGTTTCATCAATCCGAAACGTTTCTTGAATCGTTTCTTGTTCCGGTAGCGCTTGTAATTTATCGGGATCGACATAGTGTAACATCAGAAAGACTTCAACAGGTTGCTTAGCAGAAGCCTCTGAAGCAATGCGAAACTCAATAGGAGCAGGTACAACAATCGGATTGCCAAAATTGTCGATCGCTAGCCCCGGCTGAATTTGTACCCAACGACCATCGCGGTATTGTGACGAGATCGTCTCTGGCGCACGAATCACAGAAACTCCGAGTCCCCAAACAATCCCAGGACTATGCACAGATTGATGGAGGAGATTTTGCCGCTGACGATGATAGGAATGCGCCTGCTGCCAGCGTTTTGCCGTGATTAACAATCCATCTGATATTTGCAGCCGCTCAAAGGGTTGTAGCGATCGTTGAAGAAAAGGCATCGTCATGGGTCTGGCTCCGGGGTTCAATCCAAAAATCGTAGGTGCAAAACGCAGGTTTTTCTTGCTCAATCACCCGTCTTACTAGCGCTTCATCGATCGGAAAATCTGGGTCTGGACGCAATTTGACACAGAAATGAAACGGACGACCTCCTCCAAGAATGGCATCTTCGGTTAAATGCGTTGTACCCAACACAAATCCCCGCTGATAAAGCTCAAAGATACTAATGTGCTTTGCCTCTTCAGCGAGATGCTCATCGAGAGGTAAGCCTGTAGCGAGGTGTAAATAAAACCTTAATCCTCGTCTTGTGCCTCGCCATCGGTAGATCTGCATTGCATTCCGAATCAATCGCCGCTGCTGATCTAAGCTCATCTGAGATTCTGCTGACCAAGCGACCCAGTGCGAGAGAAAAGGCAGCAGAGCTTTTGGAGCCGTCAGCGGATCGAGGTAAGCCCAGAGCGCATCTAGGCTCTGTACCGCAGGTTCAAAGGTTTCTTCAAAGATTTTGAGAAAGCGCCCCACAAAATCGATTTCTCGATAAATCGCAGGCAAAAAATCAAGGTACAAACTGCGAGGACGCAGAAAAAGCTGAAAGTCTGCGGTTTCAATCTCTGAAGCATGAACGCAGATTCTACCTTGGTAATTGATGTTGAGATGAGGTCGATCGCGCAATGCTTCAGCAGCTTCAAAAAAGTCCGCAGGCACTCGAAAATAAAGCACGGCATCCATCGTTTGATGCGGCAAGATCTCTGAGCCTTCCATCCCTACCCAGCACCAGTCTTGCGGAAAATTCCCTTCCACCTGTAGAGAGACTTGCATCGGCTCTGAGCCAGTATTTCTGACTTGTACAACTAGCTCACTCGGCTCACCTGGGCGAAGGAGCAACTGAGGAATTGAGCCTTGCGATCGCGCCGAATCTGGCGTTTGCATGGGAGTGAGATTGACGCTGAGAGTTGAACTAGAACGCATCTAACATCCTCCCTCAATTCATAAAGCTAATCGCATGGCTCGATCGCAGCCGAGGATCTGCCCAAGAGCAAATCAATCCTGTCTTGCCTGGATCAATCATGCCGTCTTGCGCTAGGGTGCGTATCCAGCCTGAACCTTGCCGCCGCAGTTCAAACAACAAGACTGCTCCCAAATACCGCACCCCCACAATCGATTGGAACAAACTCACAATGTCCGAAACATAAACCGGACAGCCAAACTCCCACCCGCATCGATCCACGCCACCGATGAGCGGGTTCAAAAATCGATATAGTTCAACTTGTAATCGTCGAAGAATCGTTTGCTGTGCTTGGGTATTTTGATATTCAGGCAGTAATCCAACTTCGACTTGCACAGACACGCCTACATATTCTGGCTCTTGCAGTCTCACTTGCACACCAAGCAATCGTCGCTCATCCAAATAGCTGAGGATTTGCGTTTTCAAAGGTAGAGTCAGACTGAATTGGCTCGGTGCGATGCCGATCGCTGCTTCAATTCCATCTAGGTTTGCTTTAGGAACAATCAGCAAATCGACGACTCCAGGCGTTGTGTCTTGAGTCGAGCGAATTGGACATAAAGCGCGCGCGACTGATCCTTGTCCTGCCTGCACGGCTAGCGTTTCAAAATCTTCTGGAGTCACGGCGCGATCGCGAGTTCTCAAGATCTGTGGCACTCGGATCACTGCATCTTCGAGCGATTCTGCATCAGCCCCATGATGCGCAGAGCGATGATTGATCACGCGATCGATATAAGGCACAGCAGATTTTGCAATTTGAATCGTTCCTGCTTGTACATTTCCTTTGCGTCCGCCTCCAGTTCGGTAGGCTGCCATCCGAATCGTCGCCCCGCGTGCGGGAACCGCTCCATATTGCCGCTCCATTTGCTGACGAGTTTCTGAGTAACTTGGGGGTGCTGAGTTGCCAAGTGTGAGCTGATTGCGGCTGCGGACATTCGTTTGGGTTTTGAGTTGTCCAGGTTCTCGAATCAAAGGACCGAACTGAATCTGTCCGGTCAAAGACTCGATCGTATAGTGCAAATCCTCTGAACCAGAATCTGCAAAATCATTCACTTCTCGCCAAATTTGAGGCAATCCTCCTGGCGGAGTTACGATTAAGTGCTCGCCTTCTCGACGCGGCAAAATCGAGCCACTTTGAAGCTGAAACGTCTGCCCCGGTGTGCCGTTGCTTTCTCCAAGCAATTCATCTCGAATCAGCGTACATTGATGAACCTCGATCGTCCCTCCAATCGTTCGAGCCGACATTCCTAGTAGTTCTGGAGCGCGTGCATATCCAGACTGTCCCATTTGCGGTTGAGTATATACACACCGCAACCAGCGCCCCTGATATGCGCCAAAATACGACACTGGAAAAACCAGCGGTAAATGCAGCGTAACATCAGCTTCTCGAATCGCATTCCGAACCGCTTGCCCTGCTTCTCGAAAGCTAAATCCATACGTTGCATCGTCGTCTTCTTGCAGCAAAATGGGCTGCCAAGATGAACCAGTCCAAGCTTCCCAATGGCGCGGAGGCTGGTTAGGATTAATCCCAACTGAGCTAGCGACTTCGCCTTTGAGCGTCAAAGCTAGCACATTTCCTTCAATCTCAGAGCGAGGATCAAACACAATGTAAAAGCAATTTCCAGGCTGAGGACGCTCGTTGAAAATAAACTGTGCTTGTCCTTCCCATTGCCCATCTTCTTCCGTCCAAAAGTTCGTTAAGCGATCGCGTAACATGACGGGCGCAGCATCGGCGGTCTCAGAAGTCAGAAAATGCGTAATCCGAGGCGTACCAATCGTTAAGGGTCGATCGGTACTAAATACGATCGCGTCTTGGGATTCAGTCCGAACCGTTGCAACTTCTGTACCCGGTGAAATTTGATACGTGCTTGGCAAAGCAGCCGTCAGGTAAAAAGTAACTTCAGTCTGAGCAGGAGTAGGAGGTAAAAGACGAATGCCTAGTAACTCTAAGAATGCAACATAATTGCGGCGTGGAACTTGATTGAACCGAACCAGCATCTGGTCAGTTAACCAGGAGAAAAGCTCAATCATCGTAATGCCAGGATCGCCCGGATTAAAATTTGTCCATTCGGGACAGTACCGAGGAATCCTGAGAATACATTCATTCACCAGATCTTCAAAGGTGCGATCGTCCAGATCTGATTTGGGTAACTTAGGCAGAAACTCAAATTCCATATCCATAAAATTGCGATCGCAAATCAGAGTAAATAGCGATGAGCTAAGTCAATTTAACACTGAAACAAATAAGTGAATCACCGGATTTAGCGATGCCGTAATTTTACGGATTAGCTTGCAGGCAGTAGGTAAAATGGATAAACCAGACTGCGGCGATCGTGCGTTTCTTTCGGGTGATATTCCACGAGAATGTCTATTCTTCCCCGAATCGGATCTGGCTCAGTGCGAATGCTATCCACGACAATCCGCGGCTCCCATTTTTCCAATGCTTCTTGCACATAGACTCGGGTGAGCAACAGTGTTTGAGTGTTCAGTGGTGCAAAAGTTAACTCCGACAATCGCGACCCAAAATCAGGACGATACACTCTCTCTCCCAGTTCTGTGCCTAAGATAATTCGGATCGATTCTTCAATATTTTGATAAGTTGCGCTGAGATGTAACCCACCTTGAACGCTCACCTGTAGCGGAAACGCCCAGCCTTGACCCAAATGATTTGGAGGAATCATAACCTGATGCATATTTTTGAGATGATTATTTCACTGCGATCGTGAAACTACTTCCGTAGCCCTACGGTTTCATCCGTTTTGGAATTTAGAGATAAGAGCAGGTGTGTGCGTTTGCAAATTTCTCTACGATGACTTCTCTAACTTCCTGGGCTGAACTCAATCAACAGTATTTGCAAACCGCGATCGCGCATGTTCGGCAGCAGCTTAAACAAGATCCGACATTGTTTGAACCTGTCGCATTCTCTCCAGAAGCTCCACCTGCGCTTGTGACACTCTGCCGAATGTTCAGACTGTCTGAATATGAGCGCGATCTCTTAGTCCTCTGTGCAGGTATGGAGTTCGATGGCGAATGGGCAACGCTCTGTGCCACTGTTCAAAACGATGCACAAAAGCCTTATCCAACATTGAGCTTAGCACTAGCTACGCTCGCAGATCCCCATTGGAGTGCTTTAGCACCAGATTCACCTTTGCGGTACTGGCATTTAATTGAGATTGGAGCAGGTAATGCGCTCACTCAAAGCCCCATCCGAATTGATGAGCGCATTCTCCATTATTTAATCGGGCTACCTCAGCAAGACGAAAGATTAGCAGGATGTATTACACCAGTCGCTTCTGATGCGATCGCGCTTGTAGAATCACACCAACGGATTGTCAAACAGAGCTATCAATCCTGGATACAATTTGCGCAGAAACAATCCTTAAAGCAACTTCCGGTCATTCAACTCTGTGGTCAAGATCGAATCAGCTTACAAGCGATTGCACTTGCGATTGCGGCGCGATCTCAGCTCAATCTTTTTGAGATCGCGATTGATACCCTTCCGACCGACATCGCGCAATTTCATCTCTTGATGCGTCTATGTGAACGAGAATATCTGCTCAGTCAAGCTGCATTTTGGATCGACTGCACCTTAGAACCTGATCTCAGTTCTACTCAAGCAAACCTGCTCTCTCGTTTGATCGATCAACTTGCTGCCCCCGTCATCCTGGCAACCTCTGATCGTCGTCGTCAACGTCAGCGTCGTTATCTCAGCTTTGATGTGGATCTACCCTCTCCTGCTGAACAGCGATCGCTGTGGCATCAGCATTTACCAAATCTCACAAATCAACTAGCTCCTTTGGTTTCGCAGTTTAATCTCTCTCCTGATGAGATCGAGACAGCTTGTCTGCAAGTTCAATCTCTGCCCATCACTTCGAGTGATGAGTTAGCAAGCAACCTTTGGCAAACTTGCCGAGAACAAGCCCGCCCGCGTTTAGATGAACTAGCTCAGCGCATCTCAAGTTCGATGGGTTGGGAAGATCTAGTACTTCCCGACAAAGAACAGCAAACCTTGCACGAGTTAATTGCTCATGTGAAACAGCGATCGCGTGTTTATGAAACTTGGGGATTCGGCAGTAAAAGTGCGCGCGGCTTAGGAATTACTGCTTTGTTTTCTGGAGCCAGTGGAACAGGTAAAACAACAGCCGCAGAAGTCATTGCTCACGAATTGCAGCTTGATCTCTATCGAATTGACCTCAGTACAATTGTGAGTAAATACATTGGTGAAACTGAGAAGAACTTGCGCCGTATTTTTGATGCGGCTGAAGCAGGGGGCGTAGTTTTGCTGTTTGATGAGGCAGATTCATTATTTGGCAAGCGGAGTGAAGTCAAAGATAGCCGCGATCGCTATGCGAACTTAGAAGTTAGCTACCTTTTGCAACGCATGGAATCATATCGCGGACTAGCAATTTTGACGACGAACTTGAAAGCCTCGATCGATCCTGCTTTCTTACGGCGCATTCGATTTGTAGTTCCGTTTTCTTTTCCAGATCAGCAACAGCGAACAGAAATTTGGCGCAGAGTTTTTCCTAAAGATACACCGACTGAAAATCTAGATTTCGACAAGCTCGCCCGCTTAGGAGTCGCAGGTGGAAACATTCGCAATATTGCCGTTAATGCAGCCTTTATTGCAGCAGATGCAGATGAGGCAGTACAGATGAAGCACATCCTGGCAGCGGCTCGCAACGAATATGTCAAACTAGAGCGACCTTTGACCGATGCAGAAACACGGGGATGGGTGTGAAGGCTGAAAAGATTTCCCAACTAGCCCTGAGCAAATGCCTTTCTTTGCCCAGGAAACTACTCTAGCAAGTTTCAACTTCGACGAGCCAGCTTGGGAAATCTCCTCACAACTGCCGCTGTGAGCAAGATTTGCGATCTTGATCCGATCGCGGTTCTTGCCAAGAATAAGCAAAGTGGCTAATCGAAGTAATTCGCGGCGAAAGCGACTTCAATGCCTGCATTTGTACTTCTAACGGCGGACGATTACTCACAGACATCTGCCAAATTCCAGCCAGTACAGGTTTCACCTCTGTGCCCGCAGGTGTTAGCGACAATACGCGCTGCACTTGTTTCACAACACAATCCGCCTTGCCACAAGTCGCATACGACATTGGATGCCAAGCAATATTTTTGGGAAACCGATCCCAAGGCTGTAACCGCGAATCATATCCCAACCCAACCATCTGATTGCCTTCTGGAAAAAATACAGCACCCGCAGGCAGTCCTACTTGCTGAACCGGATAAGTTGCAACATTGAGAAAATCGACCACTCCCTGCATCGCATGAGCCACACTCAACCGCCACAGATCCATCTGCAAAATTCTCGCCCGCTGCGCGACAGACCCACGGGTATCGATCGCTGCCGAGGTGCGCCCCTGCCACATCGGAACTTTCTCTCTCGGAAAGAGCTTATCGACTGCTGCCACATCACTCGCATTGATCGCACCACGATCGAGATACCGTTTAATCAGTTCTCGTCCCTTATTATTCAAGCCGCGATCGACTAACGCTTTCCGGGACGCATCTCCAAACACCCAAAGATCTCGAACCTTCGTGGCAATCGATGCTGTCCCTTGACTACGCGGATAGCGAATGTAATCGAACAACACCCCATCCGGTTTACGTTTTAGGACTGCTTGCATCATCCGGTAATAGTCTTGTTTGGCAGGCAAGCTATACGGATCGATAAACGCTTCATTCGGATTCAAACTTCCCAGTTCTGTGCTTAACCCTGCCAATGTATTTGCCGTCAAACTGGTCTGCCCGCGCCCATTTCGTAACAGTGAAACCTGCTTTTCTGGCTGATTTGCATAGCTATTCCCGAAGTTCATGCTAAACATCCAGGCATAAACTTTTAAGCCGCGCGCGCGACCCTTCTGAATAATCTGTGCCAGTAGATCTACATTACTTGGAGACTGAAGCATCGACTGCCAAGCCGTCGGATTGTCCGACGCTGGTAGTAAAACCATGCCATTAAAAAATGTCTCGACATACACTTCGTTATAGCCTCGATCGACAATGCGATCGAGGACTTCATCAATCCCTCCAGGTCTTGCATCACAGGCATACAAGCGCAACCAAATACCCTGAGTTTTCAGCCAGTTTTGATTCCGACATTGCCGTAACTGATTAGCCTGTTGCGTGAGAATTTGCTGATATTTCTGCTGAGCTTCTGCTCCGCCCTTGAGTGCTGCCCGACGCGCCGCATCTTTTTGTGCGATCGTCGCTGAAGTTTGCTGACAGTATGGGAGAAAATCTGCCTTTGCAACCGTACGCCAAACACCCTGGGCAAGCAGACTGGTTGTGACGATCGCAAACACGAATCCCAGTTGAAACCGACGAAAAGAACTCACGCGCATAGATGAATTTAGAGGAACTCGACAAGTTCAGCACAATCTCAGAGTGTATCTGCTCTTATTCAAAATGCAGCACCAAAATTGCCCCGTCTTTTAGGATCGTGAATTGGAGTTCAACGTTCCCAACGAAATTGTCGATCGGATTCTTGAATGGGCAAGTCATTAATACTGGCTTCTCGTCGTTGCATCAGCCCATTTTCTGCAAACTCCCACTGCTCATTGCCATAAGAGCGATACCATTGCCCAGAATCGTCATGCCATTCGTAGGCGAATTTGACAGAGATACGATTTTCAGTGAAGCTCCACAGTTCTTTTTTCAGCCGATAGTCCAATTCTTTGTTCCATTTGCGTCTGAGAAACGCTCGAATTTCTTCTCGTCCGCTCAAAAATTCTGCTCGATTCCGCCATTGCGAATCTTCGGTATAAGCCAGTGCAACGCGATCGGGGTCGCGGGTATTCCAAGCATCCTCCGCCGCTTGAATTTTTGCTTTTGCAGTTTCTAAAGTGAACGGGGGTAAAGGCGGTTTCATTTCCATGTCTCGCATCCAAAATTGTCGCCATCGCATCTTAGAAGGTTTGCGGCAATTCACAAGGAACAAAAAGCTTAAAACTTATCAGAAGATAAAGCAGTACAATTGTTCGATTCTTATCCAAGCTCGACATCCGGCGTGATCCCCTTTTCTTTATTAAAGATTTTCAACCTTGAGTCGAGCAGAGGTCAGGTTCTTGGAAGACAAAAATCTTGGTGCGCCGATTTCGTCAAAGCGATCGGGTGAAACTGCACGAATTCTAAATTACGAAGCATTACCCCAACTCGATGAGCGATCTCAACTCCAGCACCGTTGGGAATTATTGGAACACCCACAAAATAATCTCAACTCATCAATACAGAGAGTTTTCATGGTAAGTGCAACATTTCAGAAATATCGCGCAAGCAGTTGGCTATTTATAGGGGTCACTGCGCTCTCTGTAGTCACAGCTACGATCGCAACAACAAAACTGAGAGACTGGGCAAACCAAGCCAGCGCATACAGATTTCACCTCACTGACTTAAAAGCAACAACGAATCGATTAGATTCTTTAGAGTGGAGAGTCATCGCCCAGAAGGAAATCGAATCTGAGTTAAAAGAAGCCTTAGATAGTCAGCGCCAGCAGTCCGCCACGACCCTAAATGCCCTGAGAACAACTGCAATTTCGCCAGAAAGCTTAGAAAAAACGGTTGCAGCTTACGACAGATACGAAAAATCAGTCAATCAACTTCTGCAACTCATAGAGTCAGGAAACCTACAAGAAGCTAAAGAACATGATGAAACCGTCGTTGATCCAAATTACGAAAAGCTGCACAAAATTGTTGAACAGACCAGTACAGAGGTAACCTGGACATCAGAAACTACCGAGTTGATTGCGTTCTGGGGAATCATTTTCACCAATCTCTCCCTGCTCGGCATCATCAGTCTGATCTTTGGTCAATATCGTCAAACGAATCAACGAATGCAACTGGCGATCGTCGAGCAAGAAGCAATTCGCCGAAGCGAGGAAGCTTTGAAGGAAGAACGGGCATTGTTAGAAGTTAAAGTGTCTGAGCGGACGACTGAACTAGAAGAGAAAAATACAGCTCTGAAAGCTGTTCTAGCAGATCTTCGAGAATCCCAAGCGCAACTGATTCAGAGCGAAAAGATGTCGAGTCTGGGTCAATTAGTCGCTGGAGTGGCTCACGAAATTAATAATCCGGTGAACTTTATTCACGGTAATTTGTCTCATGCGGCACAATACAGTCACAACCTGCTTGAACTCGTCGAACTCTATCAAGCGGAATACCAACCAACGACTGCAATTCAGGACAAAATCGAAGAAATTGACCTAGAGTTCCTGCGATCTGATGTCCGAAATTTGTTCGATTCGATGCAAATGGGTACAGAGCGAATTCAGTCGATCGTCTTATCCCTGCGCAACTTTTCTCGACTCGCTGAGGCCGAGTTCAAGATTGCGAATGTTCAAGAAGGCATTGATAATACACTCGTGCTTCTCACAAATCGACTCAAGGAGGATGGCTTGGACATTCAAGTTGTGAAGGAATACGGGCAATTACTCCCAATTGAATGCTACGCTGGGCAGCTTAATCAGGTGTTTATGAATATTTTGACCAACGCGATCGATGCGATTGTAGGCGATCCAAAGCATCAAACTAAGTCCATTCCTCCAAAGATTACAATTCGGACTGAGCAGATCGAGGGTGAACAAATTCGCATCACCATTTCTGATAACGGGATGGGGATTCCGGAAACGATTCAGACGAGATTGTTCGATCCATTTTTCACCACGAAGCCTGTTGGTAAAGGGACGGGATTAGGCATGTCAATTAGCTATCGCATTATTGCCCAACATCAGGGAAGGCTCTACTGCCAATCCACCGTGGGTGAAGGCACTGACTTTATCATCGAGATCCCAATTCATCAAGCTCACTCAAAGCACAAGAGTGTATAGCTGCTACTCGGTCTTAGTGGCGAATTGGAGCAGTAGACCACTTCTCCTCTTGCACGATCGTATGCACCTGCCACTCCTCTAATGTGTTCGGAAAGTCCGATCGATAATGTCCCCCTCGGCTCTCTGTTCTCAATTGAGCGCTTTTCAGGATTAAATGCGCCACATCGAGTAAGTTGTACAACTCTCCCCAATCTCGAAGATCTGAAGCAGAAATTCCCAGTTTCAGAGATTTTTTTGGCTCAAGATTGATCAAAATTTGGCTCAATGGAAGCTGCGAAAATTCTTGTTGCCAGAGTTCGACTTGAGCGATCGCACTTTCTAAAGTCTTCTGCTCTCGCGAAATGCCTGCACTCTGCCACACTAATCGCGGCAAGACAGCCCGCAGGTGCTCGATCGAGGTAAATTCCACATCTGCAATGGACTCGAGCGGTTCAACTGTCTGAGCTGAGATCGGTTCAAGTTGAAGCGATCGAAATTGCGCGCCAAACACCAAACACTCTAATAGCGAATTACTGGCTAACCGATTTGCGCCATGAACTCCAGTACTGGCCGTTTCACCGACTGCATATAAATTCTCGATCGAGGTTCGATTCTCCACATCCGTCCCAATTCCACCCATCCAATAGTGCGCCGCTGGAGCGACTGGAATCGGTTCTTGGAAAACATCTACCCCCCATTTTTGACAGACTTGAATAATATTTGGAAAGCGATGCTGAATCGTCTCAACGGGAATGGGACGCAAATCGAGAAATACATTGGCACTCGCCGGATCAGATTCCGTCTTCTGAATGTGATTAAAAATTGCCCGGCTTACCACATCGCGCGGCGCTAATTCCCCGGCTGGATGGTAATCAAACGCAAATCGGTGTCCAGTTCGATCGACTAAATGCGCTCCTTCCCCCCGCACCGCTTCGCTAATCAAAAATCTCGGCGCACCGGGTTTCGTCAAAGCTGTCGGGTGAAATTGCACGAATTCTAGATCGCGAAGCAAAGCTCCGGCTCGATGCGCGATCGCGACTCCATCGCCTGTACTGACTGCCGGATTTGTCGTCTGGGCAAAAACCTGTCCGCCTCCGCCTGTTGCCAAAATCACAGCCTGAGCGCGAATCCAATGGACTTGAGAATGGTGAATCAAGCAAACGCCCTGACAGCGATTTTGCTCATCCAGCCAAATATCTAAAACAAACGTTTGATCTAACGTCTGAATATTTTCTCGTTCCAGCACTCGCTCTGCCAAAACACTCACGACGGCGCGACCCGTTGTATCTGCGGCATGTAGCACTCGCCGTCGAGAATGTGCCGCCTCTAACGTCAGCGCCAACTGATTGTGATGTCGATCGAATGCCACCCCCAAATCCACCAAATTGTGAATACAGTCTGCTGCGTGCTCCACCAGAAACGTCACGGCATCGACATCACACAGCCCTGCCCCTGCCGAGAGCGTATCCGCAATGTGCAAATCGGTTGAATCTTGAGGATCGATCACCGCCGCAATGCCGCCTTGTGCCCAATCACTCGCCGAGCGTGCCACCGAATCTTTGGTAATCAGCCCCACCCGATATTGAGACGGCAAACAGAGCGCCGTATATAACCCAGCCGCCCCCGCTCCAACCACCAGCACATCATACGCAGACTGCAACATACGCTTCCTATATAAAAAAATCGCTCCCACAGACATTGAATTCTGTAGAGAGCGTCGAGTTGACAAGTTTCTCGATCGTCAATTAGCGATAAATGCCATTGTTATAGCGATCGCCGCCTTCAACGAGTTCTTTGGACACTTCGGTCACAACGAAATTATCCAAATTCGATTGCAGCACTTCTTTCTGCTTGTCGTTCAGTCCTGGAATATCCAAAACATCTTCCACAGATTCATACGGCGCATATTTAATAATCAATCCCGCCAAAGTCGGATATAGCCCTGGCAATTCGCGGAAAGCCCGAACGTTTGTATTGTTCAGGTCAAGTTTCTTACCGAATTCGGTTGCCATCTTATCTTCGACCACATTGCGGTACTCAGCCGCCAACACGGTCACTCCATTCAAGTTTGCTGCGACTGCCGCTTGGGAAAACCAGCCCAGACAGCCCACCACCAAACTCACCATCGCCAAAACGCGAATCAAACGTTTCATTGTTAATCCCTCCCAACTGGATCGAGCAAACGCAATACACAGCTTTTATTAGAGCCTATCATTTTGCGACCGCGATTGAGAATCTTTTAGATGAGGTGGGAAGTCCCCTACTCCCCACTCTCCCCAAAAGCAAATTAACTTACCGCAGGGTTTTGAATGAGTGTGTCAAAATGATGATTTAGTTCCAAATCGGGTGACTTTGTGATTGAGGTAGAAGTCCATCAACAACTCCGCGCCTTTCTCAGAGAACAAGGCGAATTGTACTGGTCGCACCATTTGACGATGGCGCGTCTGGTCGCGCGGGCGCTTCGGATTGGACGGAGTGCCTTGATTCAAACCGGGACACCGGGTGATCTTCAGGGACGGTATCGCCTCAGTTATCTTGTGCCCTTGCTGATGTGGCAAGAACCAGTGGTTCTGGTCGTGCCGGAAGCGATTCAGCAACGGATTTTAAGAGTCGAGATTCCCCGATTGCGGCAGTGGATTGAGTATCCCAAACCGATTCAAACGGGCGATCGCTGGCCGGCTCCCGATTACAAAGGCATTTTGATTACAACGCCTGAAGCTTGGTTGAGCGATCGCTTAAATTCCGCGGGCAGATTTCCGACTGGGATTCCGACGATTATCGATGGGGTAGATGATCTCGAATCTTGGACGCGCGATCTATTAACCGTGCAACTTGACTCGGCAGATTGGGAGGCGCTGATGCTAGCTTGTCCAGCGCAAGCCGATTTGATTCGAGATTCTCGGATTCAACTGATTCGAGCAATTTTTCAACATCCTGCTAATCCTTACGAATGCTATTTAATTGAGCAAGCTGAACGCGATATTTTACTCGAACTCAAATTTTACTTAACTGAGACATTGCCGCCAAATTGGGCGCATTTTTTTGAGCAGTTACAGCAAAACGATCGCTTAGTTTGGGTGACGATTTTACGGCAAGCTGGACAGTTTTCGCTACATTGCACTCCGGTGAAGATTGCTTCGTTTCTAGAGCCGATTTGGACACAGCAGCCGACGGTTCTGATTGGGGGCGCGTTGGATCTCGATACAGATGCAGAGATTTATCGATCAAATGTGGGCTTAGGTGACGATTTGACCTGTTTGAAATTCGCCCTCGATCGCCAAGAAGATCTGATTCAGCTTTATCAGCCCGAAGGAATTCCGCTGCCTAATACGCCTCAGTTTCAAGGAGCGTTGCTGAAAGAATTGCGATCGTTGCTGAGTCTGTCCGCCTCGGTTCAGCGATTAACCGTGATTTTGGTCGGGGATACGCCGCTGCGATCGCAAGTGGGATCAATTTTGGCGGCTGAGTTTGGGTCGAGAGTGCAAGTTGAGCGCACGTGTTTAGAAGAAAATGGGATTTTAGTCACGGGTTGGGAGTTCTGGCGAGAGCATCAGGGAGTTTTGCCTGCACCGTATGTATTCGCGATCGCGACTTTACCGATTCCTTCGCTCGAACATCCGCTGGTTGCAGGTCGCGTTGCCTATTACAAACAGCATCGTCAAGATTGGTTTCGGCTGTATCTCCTACCAGAAGCGCTAAGTGAGCTACAGCGATCGATTGCTCCGGTGCGAGAATGTCAAGGGTTTGTCGCAATCTTAGATAGCCGCGTTTTACACCGAAGCTATGGTGCTCAAGTTTTGACCGCACTCAGCCCATTTGCGCGGATTTCTTATTTGGATTCGAGCTTGTTCAACCCTGTAGACGAATAAGCATTCGCGATATGATCAGAATCAATACACTCAAACATTTTTTTCAAACTTATGGGAGAAGCAAAACGTCGTAAAGAAGCGCTGGGTGAAGAGTATGGCAAAGAGCAAAAGATTGCTCCCTGGCTGCCAGTCACAAAGACTCAAACCCAAAAATTTATGAATTGGACAACGACGGGGGCATGGACTGGAATTATCCTGCTCGTTGTGGCGTGGCTCGTGATTCGATTTGTCGGTCCGGCAGCAGGCTGGTGGGCCGTGAATTAAGTTAAGAGAATTGACTTTGAAAGGGGATCAACTTGATCCCCTTTTTTGTTGTGATCGCTTTCTAGCGCTATACAATTCATCCAGCAATCGTTTTATCCGAATTCAGATCACCAGCCATTGAGCCTCGTTGAACAGAAAGTGATCCAAGTCTTTGGGCGCAAAGTAATCTCATAGCTGCATAGTAGCTTTTAGACATCGTTGGCAATGCTTACCTTGAACTGATTCTGGGAATATTGAAACTGCTCGGCTCAGTCTCCATTCAGTCTACTAGTCAACTGTGTCTATCACCAAGATTCAATGAACTCTATCGCAGCCCCTAAGCCCTCTGCATTCATTTATCGACTAGTCGGAACCGCATTAGTCTACTACATTACAGCCAAATTGGGGCAATATCTCGCCATTCCACCTGGCTTTATTACGCCTGTTTACGCCCCCTCTGGCATTGCCGTTGCAGTGCTGTTGTGCTGGGGGGATCAGCTTGCAGTCGGGATATGGATTGCTGCATTAATCGCAGCAGCGTGGCCTCTGTGGGTGAATACGGGCAATGGGGCAATGTCGATGGTGTCAGGATTAGGCATTGCAACGGGTTCTGTTTTGCAAGCATTAGTAGGAGCATGGTTACTTCGCCGCTGGGTTGGAGCAGACCTATTGTTTCAAAAAGCTCAGAACGTCTTCAAGTTTGCGGGAATTGAACTATTCAGCTGCATGATTAGCCCCACCCTTGGAGCCGGAACGATGCTCTTGTGTGGACTCATTTCACCGAATAACTTTCTCAATAGCTGGATCACGTTCTGGCTTGGAGACTACATTGGAGTCTTGGTGATTGCGCCGCTCCTCATTTTGATGTGGCTCGATCGCATTGCAACCTGGCAATGGTTAGGACAAACTTTCAAATCAGCTCAAAAGAATGCATTGGATATTGCATCTATTGCTCGCCTGCTGGTGCACCCAGATCATTCTCCTGAAACTTCTCGACAATTTAAGCAGTTGCGAGAAGTTGGGATTTGGTTAGTGCTGATCTCGATCGTCGGGATTATTGCTTTTGGTATGGCATATCCGATCGAGTATATGGTCGTTCCCTTACTGGTTTGGGCAGCACTACGATTTGGGCAGCGGTTCACAAATTACTCGATTCTCCTAGTTGCTGGACTTGCACTCGCAGGAACAATTCACGGAACTAGTTCTTTTAATCGCAGCACGCTGAACGAAACATTGTTGTTGCTGCAAGCCTTTATTGGTGCAATCACCTTAATGATGCTAGTGCTCTCTGCTGTGATCATAGAACGAGAACAAGCAAAAACTAGCCTTGAACAAGCAAATGCCGACCTCGAATCTAAAATTGAGGCTCGAACAGCAGAACTACAATTAGCAAAACATTATCTCGAAGAGCAAGTCCAAGAACGTACAGCCAGTCTGAGCCAAGCATTAGCCGAACTGACTCATACGCACGAAAGTCTCAAGCAAGCTCAATTACAGCTCGTGCAAACCGAGAAGATGTCTTCTCTCGGTCAATTGGTCGCTGGAGTCGCCCACGAGATTAATAATCCGATTGGTTTCATCTTTGGCAACATTACTTACACGACCGCTTATACACAAGATTTACTCGATCTGTTGGAGCTTTACCAGACGACTTATGATCAACCGACACCCGCGATTCAAGCCAAACTTGAAGAGGTCGATCTAGAATTTCTCAAAGCTGATCTCCCCAAAACGTTCTCATCAATGCGAGCTGGGGCAGACCGAGTTAAGCAGATTGTTCTGTCTTTGCGTAACTTCTCCCGTTTAGACGAAGCAGCTTTCAAACCCGCTAATATTCATGAAGGCATCGATAATGCGCTCGTCATTCTAGACCATCAATTAAAAGCAACAAATCATCGCTCTGCGATTCAAGTTGTCAAGACTTACGGACAGATTCCCCTCATCGAGTGCTATGTCGGTCAACTCAACCAGGTCTTCATGAATATCTTGGTCAACGCGATCGAAGCAATTGCACCTGATAAGCAAGCAACTCGCACCAACACATCTTGTCATGCACTCGCAGCACGGACAGACAGACCAGGCACGAAGCTATTCGATATACTCCAGACTTATTCTGTTCCAACCATTCACATCGATACGGAACTGCAAGAAAAGTCTGTTGTCATTCGCATCGCTGATAACGGACCAGGGATGACAGAAGAAACCCTCAAAAATATCTTTAATCCATTTTTCACGACTAAACCTGTGGGTCAAGGCACTGGCTTAGGTCTATCGATTAGCTATCAAATCATTACCGAACGGCATCAGGGCACTTTGCAATGCCATTCGGTGCTGGATTATGGGACAGAATTTATCATTCAGATTCCGCGCTAAAGTTCTACACAGCCGAATTTAATACTTCCGCTCTTGTGGCTCGAATTGATTAATCACCACGGGTAGATAGTTAATATCAATGCCTGCTGCTGAATAGTAAGCTAATGTGTGTTTGAGGAATGCAGCATCGTCTCGCTGCTGATAGTCTTCGCGGAAATGGGAGCCTCGGCTCTCTTTGCGATTGATCGCCGAGAACAGAATCATCTCACCGACGACAAAGAGCGATCGCAGTTCCAACGCTTCGATCAATTCCGTGTTCCAGCTTGTTCCCCGATCGTCGAGGCGAATCTGACTATACTTTTGCTGCAATTCCCGCAATTGGAGTAATCCAGCTTGCATGGCTTCATCAGTCCGGAACACACCGCAATGCTCGGTCATACAGTCTTGATAAGCTTGGCGAATTTCGTGAATCCGGTACTGTCCAGATTGATTAAATAAGCCTTGAATTTGGGCTTTTGCTTCTGTGATATAGTGATCGGCATTCAGATCCGGAGCTTTCCGACCTTGGACAAATTTCGCGATCGAGGCTCCGGTTCGCCGCCCATACACGACGCATTCTAACAGCGAGTTACTGCCTAATCGATTCGCCCCATGCACCGAGACGCAAGACGTTTCGCCTGCTGCAAAAAATCCATCGACTAGCTCGTTGGCACTCGCTCGAACTCGTCCATCTGTATTGACGGGAATACCGCCCATGCAATAATGCACCGTTGGGCGAACTGGCATTGGCTCCGTCACTGCATCGACCCCGACTAAGCGATGTGCTTCCTCCCAGCAGAAGGGGACGCGACTCATGATTTTCTCTTTGCCCATATGTCGCAAATCGAGATAAACATAAGCTCCACCCGGACTTCCATCGGGTTTAACGCCACGTCCGGCTCGCACCTCAGACACGATCGCACGCGAGGTAATATCGCGTGGGGCAAGTTCCATCCGACTCGGAGCGTAGTTTGCCATAAAGCGATCGCCATCGCTGTTAATCAGATACGCCCCTTCACCCCGAACAGCTTCAGAAATTAACACCCCAACCGGATACAAACCCGTCGGATGAAACTGAACAAATTCCATGTCTTCGAGCGGCAATCCTGCCATCGCAGTCATGGCTAACCCGTCACCTGTCGAAGCGTAATCGTTAGACGTGGTGTTGTAAACCCGTCCATAGCCTCCCGTTGCAAACATCACGGCTTTGGCGCGAACGACTTCGATATGTCCGCTGAGCAAGTGATACATCACCACCCCTTTCGCCTGACCGTCTTCTAAGATCAGACGCATCACATACCATTCTTCGTAGATCTTGACTCCGTACTTCATCAAGTTACAAATCAATTCATGCAAAATCGCATGTCCTGTTTTATCGGCTGCGTAACAGGTGCGATTGTGAGAATGTCCACCGAATGCGCGTTGAGCAATGCGACCATCCGCCAGTCGCGAGAACAGCACGCCCATATGCTCTAGATCGATCACGACATCTGGAGCTTCCTGCGTCAAAATTGCGACTGCATCCTGGTCAGCTAAATAGTCCGAACCTTTAACAGTATCAAAGGCATGTGCTTCCCAGGAGTCAGTATCATCGACGTTTTTAAGAGACGCTGCCATGCCACCTTGTGCGGCAACCGAGTGCGATCGAATCGGGTGGGTTTTGGCAACAACGGCGATGCTGAGACTAGGATTGGTGCGGACAATTTCCAGCGCTGCACGTGATCCAGCCAGCCCGCCCCCAACAATAATGACATCGTGATCAATCATGGGTCACATTCGGAAAATTCGGCATTTCTCATTGTGACTCGAATTTTGGGTTCTGCTATTTTTTAAGGGTTCTTTTTACAATCCAAGCAGCGATTAAAAGCACGATCGCACTCAGTCCGACAGGCAAAACCCAATTCGTCTGTGGGGTAGTTTGAATCGGAGTTGCAGCGACAGGGCTAGATTGCGGTGCAGTTCCAGCTTGAACTGTCACCTCGTAAGCAAATTGAAATTCATTAAAGTCGTCTGCTTGCTTAGGAGTGCCGCTGATTTCCAGGGTATAAATTCCCGCTTTTGGAAACGTAATGTCTGCACCTGGAATGCCTTGATATTGCTCGGCTGAAATAGCTTTTAATTGCGGTTGTTTGAGGATTGTATTCTTAGAGATCACTTTGAGTTGACAGTTACAGCGATCGAGCGGAATGATTTCTCCACCCGCTTTAGTCAGTGCAAACCAAGCTTGTGAAACTTCACCGACTTTTGGATTATGGTTTGGCTCGATGTGAAAAGTCGCAGCAACATTGCCAGAAGTTTTAATATTATGAGCAATTAAATTATCGTTTAGATGCAGCATAGAACTTTTCTAAAGAGAAGAGCGACCAAAAAATTTGTAGTCGAATCAATAAGACTGTAATCACAAGAAAGATTAAAATTCCGACTCGGAAGCGATGAATAAAATCAGAGTTAATTTCACCCAAGTAATTCGATCCCGTAAGGCTCGTGTGAATCACAGCGAGAATTAAGACAGGAATGCTAACGAGATGAATTTTTCGCCATGCCGTGCCTAATTTAGCAACAGCAAAATCGAAACTTGTCAACGCTAGGGGAGTCATTAATCCCAATGCAATTATCCCTGCCCACATTCCAATTTGTTGATTGGGAAGCAGAAATGCGATCGCATAAATATTCCAGTTAAACGTGTGATCCAAAAAATGTCCCATATGCGCACAGGACAGCACAAATGCGCCCACGCCTAACGCTCGCCGATACCGCAACGGAGCCGCCCAAATCCGACTAATCGGTCGCGCAATCAGCGCGAGCATTAAACAAATTAAAGCAGCATGTCCAGTGTAGTCCACCATATCGCTACTTCTAAACAAGGTCAAAAGACCGATCGTCAAAGTTATCCAACCCGCTAATTTAAACAGTTGACTTCGGCGATCGCGACTCAATGCCCCCGCAAATAATCCAGTGCTAATCATCATTGGCGCAGTTCCTCCGCCAAATGCCAGCATCGTCAGTGCGCCTTGTAAGGCATTGCCAGTTTCTGCGGCTTTAATCTGTGCCGCATAGAGAAATCCGCAGGGAATCAGCCCCCAAACTAGACCAAGGATTGCCGGAGTCCACCATTTTCGCGATCGTGAAAAGTCGCCCAAGCGTTGACTCAAGCGATCGTGCAATTTTCCTTGAATTGGATGCAGAATCGGAACTTGCGGCAGCCAAGTTGGATTGATATTCGCAAGACCAAACCAAATGAGCAGTAACCCGGTCACGATCGCGAGTCCTCGTCTCAAGGCACTATCAATCCCAGCCAGTTGTCCACCCGCGATCAGCACCGATCCAAGCGCCCCGATCGCGGCTCCGACTAGGGTGTAGCTCATCACCCGTCCAGCATTCAAGAGAAGATTGAATCTCAATTGCGCAAAGCGAGAAGTGCGATCGTTCGACAGCGAGAATGCAACGGTAAGCGGACTACACATGCCCAGACAATGCCCGAAGCTGCCCAAAAACCCAACACTAGCCATTAACAAGAGATCTAACATCCTCCAATGCTATCGCGATTTGAAATCGGGTTGGGTACTTGTGTTTTGGATTTTAGCGTTTGGAGCGAGGGGATATTACAGGTGTAGGTTTGTGATGAAGAGGTCAGTGCAGACTGATCTGGCTCGATAATGAAGGTCGTCCATCTTGGAGCGAAGGACGCTACGAGGCTCCTCCTTGAAACAATGGAACTGTATCCCAACAAGACCGTGAAGCAACTGCCGCATGGGGAGTGGCTATCGCAATCGCAGGTTGGTGCACATGGGCTTAATTAATTTGGATTCAGGCGTTTCATCACCCAGCTACTTAATCCACTGATTAATGCGCCTGCCATCAAAATTCCTAACGCAGGTTGAACCACCGGAGTCCAAAGTGAAAGCCAAAGATTCAGCCCCACAGGAAACTTTGCCGCATTGCCAATGAGCGCGATCGCAAACCAGCCAAAACACAGCAGCACAAAAAATAAATTCAGCATCAAGGCTGTATTCAGCCACTTAAAAACCGTTTCTTTCATCACCCAACACAATGCATCAGCGATTCTAACCCTAACAAAAATCGGGTTGAAACTGAAGACAGCACAACCCGATCGCACATTAAAAAAGTCAATACATTAGAGTTCATGAACCGATGGGAAATCCTTCTCGCGTGAAATTTGCAGATTCTCAGGATCGACGTAATGGCATACCGCATCATTCAAACAAATTACCGCCCAACCCGACTGGTGCATTTCCACTAATTGATATCCCGAAGCATGTTGTACGAAATAGCCTTTGTGATTGCGCGTTCCAGGTTTGACACCGACTCGATCGATAGACATGGTAATCCGCTCCTTAAGCTACAAGAAAATCGTCGATCGACACCCTAAAAAGCAATGAGAAAACGTGAGTTTAGTCTGCTAAACTAAACTCGCACACTGCGAAATAAAGCACGCAAGTTAATCTTTGACTTGCTCTCTGAAGTGACGAAAAGACTGTAAAAGACAGAGGTATTTAACCTAGTCTTCAAATACTATCACTGTCTTTCTAAGTTTTCTATTAACTTATTTATGTTTGTATTACAACGATTAAAGTAATCTGTAGATTTTCAACTCAAAAATGCAACGATTTCGTCGCATTTATTCTGATGTTTGTAAATGCTCATTTACGAGCGCACAATTTCAATAAAAAAGAGCCAGAATTCACGTCTGACTCTACAAGAATGTGAAGAAAATTGAAGTAAATTAAGACTCAAATAGCCAGGCTTTGACGCGTTCCATACTTTTCCAACCTGGTTTTCTTGCCAATCCATCTTCAATATTTTGCTGAACTTCTTCGCGCAATTCTTCTACAGCAAAAACCAATTGCTGCGCCATTTCAACATGAGGTCTCACCCCAGGTTTAGACAAGTCCAACATTGCTAAGACTAAATTAATTCGAGCTTGAGCATCTTGTGGCACAAGTTTCACCGCTTTTTGCGCCGCAGGGAACGCTAAAGCGGGTTTATCTGCCAAAAGATAGAGCCATGCCAAGCAAGTCCAAGCTGCGCCCGTTTTACGAGAGCGATCGCAGATTTCTTTAAATACGGGAATCAACGTTTCAGGAGATTCCCCCGCTTTGTAGCGCTCTAATCCTTCATCGAAAAGGGTTTCAACCGTTTGAGTCATGACAATTTACAACCAATAACAAAGTGGTTAGCAGCATTGCCACTAACCCCTAAGATCTAACAATTTATTAGTTTAAGCTGAGAATGATTTGCCGCAACCACAAGTTTGGTCAGCGTTGGGATTCGTAAATTGGAAGCCACCCCCAATCAAGGCAGTGCTGTAATCCAATTGCAATCCATATAAATAGAGCAGACTTTTTGGATCACAGACGACTTTAAAGCCATCGTAATCGTAAACATGATCGTCGTCTCGAATATTGCTGGGATCTTCAAAGTCCATTGTGTAGGACATGCCAGAACAGCCACCGCCCCGCACACCTACGCGCAGGCAAAGATCTTTTCCTTGCTGTTCTCGAAGCGTGAGGACATGTTTAAGTGCGGCATCGGTCATCAGAATGCCGCGTTGGGGAGTTTTGGTTTCAGTTGCTTGTGTCATGAGAAATGCGATCGCTCCTGTAGAAAGGTGGAGAGGTGAAGTCCTTTGACCATTCACTTTCATCTTAGCAACTCTATGCCCGACGCGCCTTGGCAATAAACATTGCGGAACCTTAAGCGAATCGGTGCTGAGACAAGAGGAACAGACTAAGATAAAATCTACTGCTTCACCGTGTTCACTGGTTTGGTTATGACTGGTCTCAACCCCTCTACTTATCGTCGGCTGTTAGAGTTACCCCAAATCCAATCGGTGTGGGAAGGCGATCGCCGTGCGCTCTCGTCTGGTGTGCCGATCGAGGCAAATTGGTCTGATTCCAGTACACCCAGTGATGGCGAATGTATTCTCTGGGTGGATGGCTCGCAAGGGGTCGTCAGAGCGATGGATGTCGTGCCGCCAGAGACCGGACATGAAGCGATCGTCCGAACGTTGTTGCGGGCAATGGAACATCCGCATAGTCCAGCCAAGCCTGCCCGACCGCAGAAAATTGTCGTGCGCGATCGTGAAATCCTCTTCTATTTAAGAGGTGTGCTTCAAGATCTCGACATCGCACTTGATTACGTTCCCGATTTGCCATTAATTGATGAGATTTTTCGCGGTTTTCAGGATGCAACGAATTCTCGTCCGCCCTCTATTCCACCCCAATTTGCCGAGGAATTGTTAGCGAAAGCAGATGTGATCTGGGAGGACGCACCTTGGTCAGTGTTGCCCGACCATAAAATCATTGAGATTGAGTTAAATCGCTGGGATTTAGGCTGTGTCTATGCTTCGGTCATGGGTATGTTGGGCATGGAGTATGGAATTTTGCTCTATCGATCGCTCGATTCTCTGCGCCAATTTCGTCAGCGTGTGCTTTCTAACGACTCGATGGAGCGGATGGAAGAGGCATTTTTAGCCCAGGACTGTTTGTTTCTCACGTATGAAACCGAGGATGAAGACGACTTTGAGGACGAAGACGATTTAGATTTAGATCGCTTTGAGCCAATCTTGCAGCCTGTGTTTGGGAATTTGCATCCTTTAGAGGGCATTCGATCGTTTCTCTACGATGAAGAAGCGATGGCATTCATCACCGTTTTAGAAGCGCTGCATCGGTTTTTGAAACAGCATCGCCGGAAGTTGATGAACGAGGATTTCCCGGCGCTCAGCAGTAAATTTAAAATTCCCGCTCCCGATGGCGAGACAATTTCAGTCAAAGTGACAACGCTGCCGGAGGTTGCAGAAGAACTGTATGGAATGGTCGAGGACGAAGACGAAGATCTGAGCGCAATGCCAATCATTCGCGATGATCTGGTTCCTGAGAATTCGTTTCTCAGCTTAGGCGTTGTGCCGTGGGACATGGTGGAAATGATGCGATTGTCGGTTCAGCATTTCCAACTTGAAGCGCCAACTCAAGCCGGAGAAGGATTGCCGATTATTTTGATCCAAACGTCGCGTCCCAAAGCGAAACAGATGATCGAGGAAATTGAAGCCGCAGGTGGCTTGAACGGAATTTGCTTTAATCCTGGCTCTGATCCCTTTGTGGACGATCGCTATGATTTAGGGCTGCTGCAAACGCAGAATCAGGAACTTCATTTATTCGGCGAGTTTGAAGAAGACGATCCCACGCACGCTCAAGCCCGGAAAAAATGGGATCAGCGATGTAAGAAAACCAAGGGAATTTGTGGCTTGCTGATTGCTAAAGGTTTGACCGGAGGCAGCCGGGGCAATCCAGGGCTAAAAGACATGATGGCGCTCTATGAAGTGCGATCGCTGACCTCAGAAGATCTCGGCTTAGGTACGTTAGAACGCAAATTTGCAATTGATGGATTCTAAACTTATGGTTTCTGACATCAAAGCAGACCTAACTTACCCGGAAAGCGACGGCAAGCCAATGTCGGATAATACCAAGCAGTTTGAATGGATTGTTTTGATCAAAAAGAATCTCGATCTTCTATTTCAGAACTACCCGAATATTTTTGTTGCAGGCGATTTGCTCTGGTATCCAGTCGAAGGCAAAGCCAATATTCGAGTTGCACCGGATGCGATGGTTGTTTTTGGCAGACCGAAAGGTGATCCGTTTGGAGTCAAAGGGGCAGCACGGGGCGCTTATGTCCAGCACCGAGAAGGCAACATTCCGCCTCAAGTGGTGTTCGAGATTTTGTCTCCAAGCAACACGCAGAAGGAGATGGATCAAAAATTATTGTTCTACGATCGCTATGAGGTTGAAGAATACTATCTCTACGATCCAGACACAAACCGATTGCGCGGTTGGCTCAGAACTGATATTTCGCTAGAAGAGATTGACGATTTTCCAAATTATGTCAGTCCTCGTTTGGGGATTTGGTTTGATGTCACGGTCAATCCAATGCAGATTTACCGCCCAAATGGTGAAAAGTTCTTAAGTTATGACGAACTCGATCGAGAACTTCAACAGGTTCGGCAACAAGTAGAACAAGCTCAGCAACAGGCAGAACAAGCTCAGCAACGAGCCAATCAACTTGCAGAACGATTGCGGCAGATGGGAGTTGATCCAGATCAGATTTAAGAAGAGAGCTACTCATCCACTGCATTTAAGTAGGGAGGTGAAATGAATTGAAAGATAGCTGCTCTCGTTTGCGTCCCGCCCCGGAATGGAATTCCAGGGCTAACGGTGCGAACTGGGTTGAAACCCACTGAAGAAGGCGTTTTCTATCGGCTGTTAGTCCCAGAGTGGACTTCGCAGCGTTAGCCCCGAATTCATTCCGGGGCGGGTGAGCAACGAAGCGAGAGAACTTGCCGAACTGATGTTGAATTACACCCACCTACTTACTTTTCGGAAGGGCGAGATGGAAATCGGCAACTATAGATTTCAGATTTTCCCTATCTCTCCACTCCTCACTCCCAACTTCCCACTCCAATCGATCGCTGATTTGCCAATAAATTTTGCGCCGAGCTTGTCTCACGTGAGACTGAAACCTTGAGAATCAAGATCGCGCTCGATCGCTGATGAATATTGCAAAATCGTTAAACTTCAGCAACGTTTGATCAGGAAATCTGATTTTTTGGGTACAAATACTCAGCTAAAACTGAAAAAATAGAAAAAAGTTCCTAAAATCCATACAAATTAGTCGTTTCGGACGTTCACTTTTTTGAAACAGACTATAGAATGAGCAATTGAAATTTCGAGAGAATCGGAGTTTCAGCCGATCTGAATTCGATCTTCGGCATTCGACAAAACAGTCTCATTTGAGACAAACAAAACATTCATCACTCTCTGAGGAGAAAGGCTATGAACAAAGGTGAACTCGTTGATGCAGTGGCAGAAAAAGCAAGTGTCACGAAAAAGCAAGCTGATGCAGTCTTGTCCGCAGCGATCGAAACGATCGTTGAGGCAGTTTCGTCAGGTGATAAAGTGACCTTGGTTGGTTTTGGCTCGTTTGAATCCCGCGAACGTAAAGCGCGCGAAGGACGTAACCCCAAAACTGGCGATAAGATGGAAATCCCTGCAACTCGCGTGCCTGCATTTTCGGCAGGTAAACTGTTCAAAGAAAAAGTTGCTCCGGAATAAATTTCAATCCGATAGAAACAGGCAGGTAAAATCATTGGCTCGTCCAGCACATGGGGGAAATTTATCTTGGGCAGCACGTCTCGCTGGCTGTTCCCCCAATGCAATTCTTGATTTTTCTGCCAGTATTAACCCGTTAGGAACACCGCGATCGGCAATTGAAGCGATCCAAGCTGCATTGCCTTTACTGCGGGATTATCCCGATCCAAATTATCAGCAGGTGCGATCGATGCTAGCTCAGATCCACCAGCTTTCCCCGGATTGGATTCTTCCCGGTAATGGTTCGGCTGAGTTGCTTACCTGGGCCTGTTGGGATTTAGCAGAATTGGCGAATACCGTTTTGTTTGTTCCAGCGTTTGGGGACTATTTCCGCGCGTTGAAAGCCTTTGGTGCTGAGATAAAAACATGTCCGATCGAGGCAGATCTCACCGGGAATGCAGGTCTATTGCTCAATAATCCACACAATCCCACAGGGAACCTGTTTGATCGATCGTGGATTTTAGAGAAGCTGCACCGATTTGAACTGGTGGTTGTCGATGAAGCCTTTATGGATTTCTTGCCGCCCGACCAATCGCAAAGTTTGATTGGAGACGTGCAAGAGTATCCAAATTTAGTGATTTTGCGATCGCTGACAAAGTTTTACAGTTTGCCAGGATTACGATTTGGCTATGCAATTGCTCATCCGGATCGCTTGAAAATTTGGCAAGAGCGGCGTGATCCGTGGTCAGTGAATATTTTGGCAGCAAAAGCAGCAGAGGCAGTGCTCCAAGATATTGAGTTCCAGAAACAAACATTTGACTGGCTACAGGTGGCGCGTCCACAGTTATTTGAAGGATTAAATCAAATTCCAGGCTTATCTCCACACCTCGGAGCCGCGAATTTCTATTTAGTCAAATCGGAGTGTTCAGTTTCAGAACTACAGAAACACCTGCTCGAACACGATAAGATGCTTATTCGAGATTGTCTTAGTTTTCCGGAATTAGGCGATCGCTATTTTCGAGTTGCAGTACGCCTCACCTCGGAAAATCAACGATTGATCGATGGGCTAAGCACATGTCTGCTGAATATGATGTCGTAATCCTTGGATACTCAGAAACTGGAATTTATGCTGCGATCGCAGCAGCACGAAAGCGCGCCAGAGTCGCAATTGTGGCGCAAAATTGTCAGCCAAAATTTCCCCACGTGCATATTCTCTCCAACTTGACTAAGAAGTTGGATCAAGTGAATCGTTCCCGTTCTTTTTTTAATTCTGAGGTGCGATCGCTTTCGTTTGAATCGATCCAGCACTACATGAATGTGGTGGATCGATCGCATCAAGAATTCTATGATCCGGCAAAATTAGCTACTTTAGGGATTGAATTTATTCCAGGTGCAGGCGAGTTCTGTCGCAAGCCACAGACCGGATTTGTCGTAAATGGGAGACTTTTGAGATCATCCGCCTATTTGATTGCAAAAGATTATCGATCTGCCATTCCTGATCCACCTGGCTTATCAAGTGTTAATTATCTGACGGCGGATCAGCTTTTGCTCAAAGTGCCAGAATCGATCGCAATTATTGGCGATGATCCAATTGGGATAGAGTTTGCGCAGCTCTATGCCCGCTTGGGGTCGCGAGTCACGATGCTGCTGCGTCAACCTCATTTGCTGACGATGGCTGATCCAGAAGCCGCTTTCTTAGTTCAAGCGGCTCTAGAAGCTGAAGGGATTCGCATCATTAATGCGCTGCATATCAAGCAAATTCAGCAAGTGGGTCCAAAAAAAGCGATCGAGATTGAGAACTATACGATCGAGGCAGATGAATTACTTGTCACGGTTGGTTGGCAACCTATGATCTCAGATCTGAATCTCGAAGCAATGGAGATTTACGAACCGATCCAACTCAACGATCGCTTACAAACCAATCATCCGCGAGTTTATTGGATCGCGCATCCAGTGCAATCGATCGCCCGCTATCAAACGGATGTAGTTCTGAAAAATCTGACATCTCTACCGATTTTCAAAGTAGATTACGATCGAGCAATTCAATCCGTGGCGACTGAACCTGAATGCGCTTGGATTGGCTTAAACGAGTCGCAAGCGCATCGACGTTATCGTAAAGATGTTTTGGTATTGCGGCAACCGTTTAGCCCCTTGATACAAGCACAAATTACCGGAGAGACAACAGGGCTGTGTAAGTTGATTGTGCGGCGGAGTGGTGAGATTTTGGGGGCGCATATTGTCGGATCGGGAGCGATCGAGATGATCAATGCAATTTCCCTGGCAATGTCCGAGAATTTGAAGGTGCAATGCTTCGAGCGATTTTCTCCTGCGTCTCCTGCCATGTCAGAAGTATTGCGTAATGCGGCTCAAGAATGGCAAGCCTCAACCCGCAATCAGTTCTTACAGGATTTGCGAGAAAGTTATTTGGCTTGGCAGCGGGGACGGGTGAAGTAGTTGTCAATTTATTGTGTTCAACTACTAGACACGCCTATTTACACATCGAACAGGATTGATGAAAGTGTAAACCGGGCAAGGAATTGTCATAAGATATGTCAGGAATTAGCGCTAATCTCTGACTGCTAGGGAATTTCGCGAGTGAGTTAAACGGATCAAGTTTTGATATGAGTATTCAAGCGACTCGCGGAACGCGAGATATTTTGCCAGAAGAAATTGGAAATTGGCAACGAGTAGAAGCGATCGCACGAGAGATTTTAGGGCGAGCAGCGTATCAAGAAATTCGCACCCCGATTTTTGAACAAACCGATCTGTTTGAACGTGGCATTGGTGAGACAACTGATGTTGTCGGAAAAGAGATGTACACCTTCAAAGACAGAGGCGATCGCTCAATTACCTTACGCCCCGAAGGAACAGCAGGTGTAGTGCGTAGCTATATCGAACATGGAATGCACACTCAAGGAGATGTGCAGCGTTTATGGTATTTAGGCGCGATGTTTCGGTATGAGCGTCCGCAAGCGGGTCGGCAACGGCAGTTTCATCAATTGGGCGTTGAGGTTTTAGGCAGTGCAGATGCAAGAGCAGATGCAGAAGCAATCGCGATCGCATCAGATATTCTGCAATCAGTTGGCTTAAAAAATCTCACCTTGCAATTGAATTCGATCGGAGATGCGAACGATCGTCAAGCGTATCGAACCGCATTGATTGAATATCTCACCCCTTACCAAGAGAAACTTGATCCAGATTCTCAAAATCGGCTTACCAAGAATCCGTTGAGAATTCTGGACTCGAAAGACAAACAAACTCAAGAGATTTTGCAGGGTGCGCCGAGTATTTTGGATTATCTCAGTTCAGAATCGCAGCAGAGATTCGATCGCGTTCAAGCCTTACTCCAAGATTTAGGTATTGCTTGTAATATCAATGCTCGGCTTGTGCGTGGATTAGATTACTACACGCATACTGTGTTTGAAATTCAATCCGATGATTTAGGCGCACAAGCCACTGTCTGTGCGGGTGGAAGATATGACGGATTAGTTTCACAGTTAGGCGGAGCAGAAACGCCTGCGGTCGGCTGGGCAATGGGATTAGAGCGATTAGTGATCTTATTGCAGCAAATTCAGCAATCTGTTGTAAATCCTGTTGATCTCTATGTTGTTTCGCGTGGTGAGAAAGCTGAAGCTCAAGCGTTGAACCTTGCTCACTCTTTGCGTCGTTCTGGCTTTACCGTGAAGTTAGACATGAGCGGCAGCGCCTTTGGAAAACAGTTTAAGCGTGCCGATCGATCGGGTGCGATCGCATGTTTGATTCTCGGAGATTCAGAAGCGGAAAATGGCACGGCTCAATTGAAATGGTTAAAATCTGGAGCGCAAAGCGAGATCACCCAATCTGAATTAATGAATAATCCTGCAACACTACGGCAACAATTCGAGGAAAACGCCTAGACTGAGACAGAGTACTTATTTAGGATTGCATGGTCGAAACCATTACGTTCTCACTGCCGAATCCAGAAAGTGCGATCGCGCTTTCTGGCAATCAAGAAGACAATTTGAAAACGCTAGCTCATCAGACTGGCGCAAAGCTGGTGATGCGCGGTCAAGATCTCCTGATTACGGGAACCAAAAATCAGGTCGATCTGGTCAAACGGCTGATCGAATCGCTGGCAGATACGTGGAGCAAAGGACAAGCGGTTTCTAGTGTCGATATTCTCACGGCTCGACATGCGCTCGATACGCATCAAGAAGGCGAATTGCAAACGATTCAGCAGGACGTGCTAGGACGAACTCGACGCGGCGAAGCGATTCGAGCCAAAACATTTCGGCAGCGACAGTATATTCAGGCAATTCGATCGCATGATCTGACGTTTTGTATTGGACCTGCCGGAACAGGAAAAACTTATCTCGCAGCCGTTATGGCGATTCAAGCGCTGTTGTCGAATCAATATGAGCGCCTGATCCTGACCCGTCCCGCTGTTGAAGCAGGCGAAAGATTGGGCTTTTTGCCTGGAGACTTGCAGCAGAAAATTGATCCATATCTGCGACCGCTTTATGATGCGCTTTATGAATTTGTCGAACCGGAGAAGATCGGCGGTTTGATGGAGCGTGGGATTATTGAAGTGGCTCCGATCGCTTATATGCGCGGTCGAACTCTAAACAATGCTTTTGTGATCATTGACGAAGCACAAAACACCACGCCAGCGCAAATGAAAATGCTGCTGACTCGACTTGGATTTAAATCGAAAATGGTGGTCACAGGCGACCTGACTCAAACCGATTTGCCGATGCATCAAGAATCGGGTTTAGCAATGGCACAGAAGATTTTGAAACCGATCGAGTCGATCGCATTCTGTAATCTCTCGAAAGGAGATGTTGTGCGCCATTCACTTGTTCAAAAAATTGTCGAAGCTTATGAACGCTACGAAACTTGATACGCTGGCTGTGATTGTCAAAGTCATGGTCGCATCTTTAATCTTGTCGATCGTGATTAAATATCTCGCTCCATTTGCAGAGATTCCGCCCACGACATTGAATGTATTATTTGCAGTGTTATCTCCGACTGCAATTTTAGCGATCGTTCTTTTACTCAATCAACATGACTAGCCAGCAATTTCCAACCGGATTTCAGTGGGGAACCGCGACTGCTGCCTATCAGATTGAAGGCGCAGTCGATCGCGATGGACGTAAGCCCAGCGTTTGGGACACATTCAGCGCGACCAAAGGCAGAACGTTTCAAGGACAAACGGGCGCGATCGCTTGTGAACATTACGATCGCTACAAAGACGACATCAAACTGATGTCAGAACTGGGAGTCCAGACCTATCGATTTAGTATTTCCTGGTCTCGAATTGTGCCCGACGGACGCGGTGCTGTGAATCAGGCAGGGCTTGATTTTTATCGCAGATTAGTTGATTGTTTGCTCGATCACGGCATTACCCCCTACGCCACGTTATTTCATTGGGACAGTCCCCAAGCATTAGAAACGAAATACGGCTCCTGGCGCAGTCGAGAAATGGCGCAAGACTTTGCAGAGTATGTGAAAGTCGTGGTGTCAAACTTGGGAGATCGCATTACAAACTGGATGACGCTGAATGAGATCACCTGCTTTACCCACATGGGATATGGCGTAGCAAAAACGCCTCAACATGCTCCTGGAACCAAAGTCGGATCGAAAAAAGAAGTTTGGCAAACCTCTCATCATGCTTTACTGGCGCATGGATTAGCGTGTCAAGCGATTCGTGCTAATTCTCCGAAATCTTGCTCGATCGGGCTAGTCGATAATTTTGGCGTAACGGTTCCGCTTTATGAATCTCCCGAACATATCGAAGCGGCAAAGAAAGCATTTCCTTATCACGCTGGCAATGGTGGCATTATCTATCCAGCATTAACAGGTGAATATAGTTCCGCATTGTTAGAACAATTGAAAAATGATGCTCCAGATATTCGAGACAGTGATCTCCAAACGATTCACCAACCTCTCGATTTTCTGGGATTAAATATTTACACCGGAACTTACATTCGGGCTGCTGACAATTGGCAAGGCTGTGAATGGATTAACTTTCCGAAAAACTATCCAGCGTTGAATATGCCTTGGTTGCAGATTGTGCCAGAGTGTTTGTATTGGGGAATTCGCCATGTGAGCGAAACGTTGAATCGTCCTGATTTAGCGCTCTTTATTACAGAAAATGGATGTGCCGCTCAAGATGATCTGACCGCTCGGGGAGAAGTGTTTGATCTCGATCGTATTCTTTACCTGCGTCAGCATTTGCAAAGCGTCCATCGAGCCGCGATCGAAGGCTATCCCATATTGGGCTACTTTATCTGGAGCTTTATGGACAATTTTGAATGGTCATACGGCTACGATAAACGCTTTGGAATCACCTATGTCGATTACAAGACTCAGCAGAGAATTCCGAAATCGAGTTATCACTGGTACGCTGAGTGTATTCGTCAAAATCGAGTGGTCTAATCCATGCTTGTGAGAAAGTTTCCTTGGCTTTCAGCATCGCTGCTCTTGATCGCTTATGCGATCTTTAGCAAATTGATCATCACAACTTCGCATCTTTGGTCGTCCATCATTTCTGCTGCAATTTTGGGCGTTTTCCTCGCACTGATGTTGATGAGTCCCCTCACAAACTCTGAAAAGATCCTGACCAAATGGTTTCGCTCGGACACGATCGCATTTCTGTCATTGCTCATGCTCGCAGCCTTTGCCTCGATCTTGCTCAACTGGTTTAAAATTTTCATCCCAGTGATTATGGTTCTGTGTGCAGAAGCATTAGTACGCATTGATCTCCAAACAGCAGAATTCAGCTATTTTGCATCTTTAGCAGTCCTGATCATTGTTACATGGATGGGACTGGGACTCGGTTGGGTCATGGCAATGTATATGTAGCATTGTTAGCGATCGTAAAACAATCTTGCATCCAAACTGCCGCGATCGCGCAAATACTGAACGACCTGTTCTGCCTCGCTGCGATTGGCAAAAGGGCCAACTGCGAGATGTAAGCCGCGAGGGCGATCGCGCAATTGCAAGATAGATTGCGTCACTCCTAAACGCACAGCACGCTCTCGATATTCCTCAACTTCACTGCGATTCCCAGGCACAATCGCATAGTAACCGCGCTGAGGTGCCGAGGGTTCAAAGTTTGATTGCGGCGATCGCGTTGAGATTCGAGCTTCAAGTCCCTGGGCTGCGAATCTTGAAAGCTGCTGACGAGCTTTCATTTCATCCGTAAACAGTCCTGCTTGAATCACCCGTCGCCCTGCAAGGTTCTGAAAAAAAGCATCCGGCTGAATCATCCTTGCCTGCTGCAAGATGAATGGACTGGCGCTATCGATGTAGATCCGGAACTGACCCCTGATCGGCTGCACTGAGTTGATGCGAGGAGCATAGACTCGATCATTGGGTGCTGGAGGACTATCAGGTATCCGAGGGGGGACAATGATCGGTGCAGGATTGACAGAGGGTAAAGGCGCACTGGGAGGAAAGACAGGAACATTTGGGGGGGGTGGTAAGGTCTGGGATTGCACCTGTACCTCAGATGCGGCAAAAAATCCGCCTAACAATCCAATTACAACAAGATTCCCAGCGAGCCTAAATTGAACTTGCATAGATGCCGACTGTCACTACGAATTGTTGGTCAGTGTACCATGCAGATTCTCGATCAAGAAAGATTTTAACTACTCTGAGGTTGCACAAACCTCAGAGTAGGTTGCTTTATTTTGCAGCTTTTTCCAGCATCAACTTCGATCGCTTAATCGTCTCCGGAATCGCGATCGGATAGTCTCCGGTAAAACACGCTGAACAGAATTCCTCCGGGTTCTCGCGGGTTGCAGTTAACATCCCTTCCCAACTGAGATACTGCAATGAATCGACTTCGATCTGCTTCGCAATTTCCTCGATCGATTTTGTTGCTGCAATCAGATGATCCTGACTGTCAGTATCAATGCCATAGAAGCAAGGATGCGTCACAGGCGGCGAAGAAATCCGCATATGTACCTCGATCGCTCCTGCATCGCGCAAGGTTCTCACAATCTTGCGGCTGGTGGTTCCGCGCACGATCGAATCATCGACAATGATCACCCGCTTTCCAGCAAGCACATCTTTGAGCGGATTGAGCTTCATGCGAATTCCGGCTTCTCGCATCCCTTGAGTCGGTTGAATGAAAGTCCGACCAACATAGCGATTTTTGATCAAACCTTCTGCATAAGGAATTCCAGACGTTTGAGAAAACCCGATCGCAGCAGGAACGCCCGAATCCGGCACAGCAATCACAATGTCAGCATCAACATTCGATTCTGCTGCTAATTGCCGCCCGATCCGCAACCGATAGCTATACAAAGTTTCATCGTGCATCACACTATCGGGACGCGCAAAGTAGATCATTTCAAAAATGCACAACTTGCGCACAGGCTGTTCTGCCCACATAATCGACTCAATGCCATTTTCGGTAATCCAGACCAGTTCACCGGGTTGAACATCTCGAACGTAATCGGCTCCAATAATATCGAGTCCGCAAGTTTCTGAAGCCAGCACATATCGCAAGGGCTGATCGTGAGATTCTTGTGCCAATGTTCCTAACACTAGCGGGCGCACCCCATTGGGATCACGAGTGCCAATCATGCCGTCTGGAGTCCCGATCGCTAAACTAAATGCACCTTGACAGCGTTTGAACGCATTGATCGCTCCCTTCACCCAATCGTTGCCTCGATTCACTTCTTCAGCGATCGCTAATGCAATCGCTTCGGAGTCGGTTGTGGTGATGAAGTCATGATTCGTCTCAGCTAGCTCGGCTCTGAGTTCGCTGGTATTCACTAAATTTCCATTGTGCGCTAATGCTAGCGTTCCCAATCGCGATTTTGCGAGTGCAGGCTGAGCATTAACCACGCGACTCGATCCCGTTGTCGAATAGCGTGTATGCCCGATCGCTAAATATCCTGGCAAATCCTTGAGTTTGGTTTCATTAAAGACTTGCGAAACCAACCCCATATCCTTGTGGAGATGAATTACATCTCCTTCCTCAAACGTAGCAATTCCGGCAGATTCCTGACCGCGATGCTGTAGCGCAAACAGCCCAAAATAGGCAAGATTTGCGACAGGCTCGCCTGGAGCAAAAACCCCAAACACCCCGCAAGCTTCTTCCGGTTTGTCGGGACGTTGCTCAGCAGGATCTACAGAAAACGTGTCATCAGGCAACATAGGCTTGGTTTTGCGTAGTTAGACAGCAATCGGAACGCTAAGAATTTTCCCAATCCTTAACATTGTCTTAAATATCTCACACAACGGTTCGGACTATTCGTTAGGGTCAAGTCCGTTCTCGATCGCACTTGACCATTCTGCGAATAGTTCTGAGATCCTAGCGTCGATAACTAGGTTTTGGGCGATCGATATTTTCAAGGAATCCCCACCTACAGTTCCTAGTTTTCGCCAATGGTCGCCGACTTCTTTCTGAAGAACCACTTCCCATTCTGCAACCGAGTCAGCTTGAACCGAAACTAAGATTCTCGCTCCCCCTTCTCCGAATAAGACTTGATCCAGCCGCGCGTCGGTTGCGGCAAGGTCGATCGTGGCTCCAAGTTGATTGCCAAAGCACGATTCAGCAAGTGCGATCGCGATTCCTCCTTCTGCACAGTCATGTGCGGATTGAATTAATCCACTGCGAATTCCTGATCTCACAACGGCTTGCACTTTTCGCTCTAAATCAAAATCCACGATCGGGGGCTTTCCAGCAATGGTTTGATGCACGATCGCTAAATATTCTGATCCACCCAACGTCAACGCATCGGAACCGAGTAGGTAAATGACATCGCCATTTTGTTTCCAGCTTTGTCCAGCAATGCGATCGAGGTTGGGAATAAATCCGACCATTCCCACAACTGGAGTCGGATAAATTGGCTCGGGGTTGCCCTGAGAATCGAGGGTCTCGTTGTATAGCGAAACGTTGCCGCCAGTGACGGGAGTTTCAAATTCTCGGCAGGCTTCGGACAATCCGCGACACGCTTCTGCCAGTTGCCAATATCCGATCGGCTTTTCTGGACTACCAAAATTTAAGTTGTCGGTAATTGCGATCGGATCTGCACCGACACAACTCAGATTTCTCGCTGCTTCTGCAACTGCCGCTTTTGCACCTTCATAAGGATGCAAGTAAACATAGCGAGGATTGCAATCAACGGTTGCTGCAACGCCCTTCGTGAGTGCAGCCGGATTCGGTGTCACCGATGAGGACGTGGAATCTGCTAACGGTCGAACTCTGACGACTGCGGCATCTGCACCACCGGGAAGTAAAACAGTATTGTTTTGAACTTGGTGATCGTATTGGCGATAGACCCACTGTTTAGAAGCGATCGTTGGTGACTTCAGAACTTTTCCCAAAACCTCATTCCAACTGTGACCCAGAATGCCTTGAGTTGTAGCATCCGGCAAACTCTCAACTGTCCAAGCCCAAGCTTTTTGAGCATATTCAGGCGGTTCGCTGAGCAATTCGCGATGGTAAATCGGCGTATTGTCGGCAAGAGCGGTTGCGGGAATTTCGGCAGCAATTTCACCTTGGAAGAGAATTCTGACGATCGATTCTTCGATCACTTTCCCCGCGACAACTGCATGTAGTCCCCACTTCTCGAAAATATCAATCAGTTCTTGTTCTCTTCCTTTCTCTGCAACAAACAGCATTCGCTCTTGCGATTCAGAAAGTAAATACTCATACGGAACCATTCCGGTTTCTCGAACTGGGATCAAATCGAGATCCAATTCGATGCCCACTCCCCCTTTTGCCGCCATTTCGGAAGTTGAACAGGTAATTCCTGCGGCTCCCATATCTTGAGCCGCAACGACTGCACCTGTTTTAAATGCTTCTAGGCAAGCTTCAATCAAAGACTTCTCTAAGAACGGATCTCCAACTTGCACAGCGGGTCGATCGTCCATCGATTCATCACTCAACTCGGCACTCGCAAAGCTTGCTCCACCCATGCCATCGCGTCCGGTCGTCGATCCCACATATAAAACTGGATTTCCCAAACCCTTCGCACCTGATTTGACGATCTCAGTCGTTTCCATCAATCCCAATGCCATCACGTTGACTAAGGGATTTCCTGAATAAGCTCGATCGAAGTAGACTTCTCCGCCGACCGTCGGAACCCCGACGCAATTCCCGTAATGGGAGATCCCAGCGACGACACCATTGACAATCCGACGTGTGCGAGCATCCTCTAACGATCCAAATCTCAACGAATTTAAAAGCGCGATCGGGCGTGCCCCCATCGTAAAAATATCTCGCAGAATCCCGCCTACCCCGGTTGCTGCGCCTTGAAAAGGTTCGACTGCCGATGGGTGATTATGCGACTCAATCTTAAATGCCAACTGCAACCCGTCGCCCAAATCAACGACTCCTGCATTCTCACCGGGGCCGACTAAAACTCGTGCTCCTTCCGTCGGAAACTGCTTCAACAATGGACGCGAATTTTTATAGCAACAATGCTCCGACCACATCACCCCGAACATTCCCAGTTCAGCTTTATTTGGATGGCGACCGAGCCGACGCACAATCTCTTCATACTCTTCGGGCTGAATCCCTTCAGATGCAATTTCGGCAGCGGAGAACGGCGCAGATGACAGGACAGACATAAACCCTAGCCTGGAAAGAACAGGTACTTATTCTATGGCAAGGCAGACGAGTTTGCGTGAATTCTCGATCGAGTTAAAGATTGACAAAGGGATCACAAAATTCCGATCAACTGCTATCTTTAGTTGGACACAACTACGACAAAAAATAAATACATGGGAGTCACGTATCGGCGGATTCTGCTGAAGCTTAGCGGGGAAGCTCTAATGGGAGAGCTTTCATATGGGGTTGATCCTGCCGTAGTTCATGGTATCGCTGAGGAAGTGGCAGAACTCGTAAACGAAGGCATTGAAGTTGCGATCGTGGTCGGCGGTGGAAATATTTTTCGAGGCATGATGGGTGCAGCAGCCGGGATGGAGCGCGCCACCGCAGACTATATCGGAATGATTGCAACGGTAATGAATGCAATGACGCTGCAAGATGCGTTAGAACGAATTGGCATTCCAACCCGTGTGCAGACTGCGATCGCGATGCAAGAAGTCGCGGAACCGTATATCCGTCGCCGCGCGATTCGACATTTGGAAAAAGGAAGAGTCGTGGTTTTTGGAGCCGGATCAGGAAATCCGTTCTTTACGACGGATACTACTGCATCACTGAGAGCCGCAGAGATTAATGCAGAAGTGCTGTTTAAAGCTACAAAGGTAGATGGGGTGTACGATTCTGACCCGAAAAAGAATCCAGACGCGAAGCGGTTTAAGAGTTTGACTTATTCGCATGTTTTGCAACAGGATCTAAAGGTGATGGACAGTACCGCGATCGCGTTGTGCAAAGATAACGATATTCCTATCATTGTCTTTGACCTGTCTGTGCGGGGCAACATCAAGCGGGCGGTCGCAGGAGAATCTATCGGAACGATTGTCGGAGGTTTTTGTGAAGTTTGCTGATGTAGAAGACCATATGAAAAAGGCGATCGATGCGGTGCGTCGCGATTTTAATACAATCCGCACCGGTCGCGCGAATTCAAGCCTGCTGGATAAGATTACGGTCGAGTACTACGGATCGGAAACGCCGCTCAAGCAGTTGGCCAATATTTCGACTCCCGATGCGACGACGATTCAAATTCAGCCGTACGATCGCAGCAGTATGAATGCGATCGAGAAGGCGATTTCGCTCTCAGATATTGGGTTGACTCCGAATAATGATGGTCAATCCATTCGATTGAATATCCCACCTTTGACGAGCGATCGACGCAAGGAATTGGTGAAGCTAGCGGCAAAATATGCAGAGGCAGGCAAAGTCTCAATTCGCAATATCCGCCGCGATGGAGTCGATACGGTGAAGAAACAGGAGAAAGAAAAAGAAATCTCTGAAGATCAAGCCCGTGATACTCAAGATAAGATTCAAAAGCTGACGGACAAATATATTGCTGAAGTCGATAAGGTTTTAGCAGAGAAAGAAAAAGATATTACGACCGTTTAGTGAGAATTTTGTGATGAAAGGAGCGACCGCTGAATTGTTCGGCGATCCCTCCTTTTTTTATTGAGATAAATGTGGTCGGAACAAGCCTTGAAGCCTCCCTTCTCCTTTTCTAAATCAAGGGAATCAAACTCTAAGCCAGTAAAAAAACTTTACTCTATTCAATCTCTACTTCTAGATAGAGTGCATCTTTCTAATGATTTATATCAGTCGATTGACGGCAAGAAATCAATCAGAAAATACACTAAGAGTATCTGAATTAATCGGCTTAAAGCTTGCTTTTTTATTTAGTAGCTCATCTTTCAAACTATAACAATGCCACGTCTTATTGGGAAACGTTCAAATCCAACTCCAGCGCTCACGTTGATTGCAATTCTTGCGGCGGCGGCGGCAGTTTCACTCGAATATTTTGGCTATATCAATGTCGTGCCAGGTTTTGGGCGCACGACTCCCTCTCCCATGATTAGCCAGACGGAAGAACCTTCTGAAATTTAAAAGGAAATCATGAGAAAAGGTAGCGACATTCTAAATAAAAGCATTATCGCTTTTGATACAGGAAAGCGAGTGGCACGGGTTCACGATCTAGTTTTTGATCAAGAAACGAATCGCTTGTTAGGTGTATTGGTAGAAGAAGCGGGATTATTTCACTCCGCAAAAGTGATCGAGTTGGGAGCAATCCGAGCGATTGGAACGGATACTTTAATTATTTCAAGTCGAGATGACATTATTTCTGCAAAACATAGTGAGCAGATTTATCGAGTTCTCGATCGCAATATTATTCTCAAAGGCACGCGAATTGTCACAACCGATGGGCAGTTCCTTGGTTCGGTTGTCGATTTCTTCTTTGATGAGCAAACTGGTGCGATCGAGGGATATGAAGCCTCGGGTGGGATTTTTGCGGATGCTTATTCTGGTCGATCATTTATTCCTGCTCCCCAAACGCTGCGGATCGGCGAAGATGTGACGTTTGTTCCGCCTGAAACTGCGGCATTAATGGAAGAGCAAGTCGGTGGAATTCGAGGCGCAATGCAAACTGCATCGACTCGCGTGCAAGAATCGTCTGAACTTGCAGGACAAAGAATTCAAGCAGCCGCGCAAGCAGCAAATCAACAAATTCAACAAGGCTCAGAAGCAGCTCATTTGAGACTGCAATCTGCAACGCACGGATTGCGCGATCGCTTCATTGATCCAGATGAACAATTCGCCTACATCATTGGCAAAACCGTCGATCGAGACGTTTTTACAGATCAAGGACAATTGCTCGTTGCGAAAGATCAGGTGATTACGATCGACATTGCAGAACATGCTCGTCTCGCGGATGCCTTAGACGACCTTTATCGGGCGACGGGTGGCAGTTTGACCCCTGATTTCAATCGTCGATTTCAGGATGTGAATGAGCGCGTCGGTACAGGATTTCAAGAGATTAGCGATCGTGTCAACACCGGGTTTCAGAGCCTTAGTCAGAGAGCGAATGAAAGCCTCTCAAGTTTCACAGCGCGATTGGGACTTGAGCAAGCGAAAGGGCGACGTGCCGATCGCATGATTCGCTCCGACACGGGTGCAATCATCGTCGCTCCGGGGCAAATCGTCACAGACATTGTGATTCAAAGAGCGACCGCCGCAGGGCAAGAAATCACGCTTCTCGATGCAGTAGGATTGCAGCCAACAGAAGCTCTACGCGGCAATACGAACCAATCTTTGACCTTAGCAAAACACCAATTTCAGCGAGAGGCATCGTTGGCGACCAGTCAATTTCAGCAAGAAGCTGCGATCGCAGGTGAAAATCTCAGAACGCTTTGGAATAACACCAAAGAAAAATTTGCAGAGTATCAAGGGCGCAGTCAGAAAGCGATTCATCGCAATCGAGTTGAACAGGCTTTAGGTCGTCCTGTCAATCGCGTGATTTTAGATGCGCAAGACAATGTGATTTTGAATGTGGGTGAAATTATTACTCACAAGGCGATTCGGCAAGCCGAAGACAGTGGAGTGATTAACATTCTGCTGAGTTCGGTCTACACCAAAGAGCCGACTATTCGTGAAGAGGAACTCCGCGCCCCAGAGGTCGGCATCGCATCGCTAGAGCGAGAACATGCCCGTTCCGGTAATGGCGTTCCCCAAGTGAATTAGCGATCGCATCAAAGTCGGAGTTTGACCAAACTCCGACTTCTCGCTGCCCGTAAAATTTTGCATTTCAAAAAAGTCGATCTTTTTGATTGAAATCTTAAAACAATGTGCTATTCTAGCTAAGGTTGAGCAACAAGCGGGTCGCTAGCTCAGCGGTAGAGCATTCGGCTTTTAACCGACTGGTCTCGGGTTCGAATCCCGGGCGACCCATACCGATAAAGCCCTAGTCCTAAACAGCTAGGGCTTTTTCAATGCAATCCTAGGCAATCCCTGAAATGTCCTAGAATCGTCCAAATTTTCCAGAGATTTAAGCACGATTTTAAGAACCTCTGTTTAAGCCTCTCTTGCCTACCTGATATTCTGAAATATCTCTTATAGAAAGTGTCTACAGTGTCTACAGTTTGTGTTTTAGAGGCTGTATCCGTTGCTGTGTGGATGTTTCAGGTGTAGACATAAATGCGTCTACACCTGACTACAGTTTGTCTACAGTTTGTGTCTACACGGTTGAAATCCTTGCTATGCAAGAATTGTAGGATTTCACATCTCTGTCTACAGTTTTAGGGAATTATGTCTGCGAAACTCGAATACACGCTCGAAGCCGTGAATCAACGGCTGAAGGAGAGTCGTTGCAAGGCGCGGGTCTACCTTCGTGAGAACACGCTCTGGTTACAAGCAACGTTGCCGCCTAAGCCTGGTAGTGAACGCCCAAAACCCTATCAACAGAAGATCTCCCTGCGTCTACCCGCAACTGAGGCGGGATTTAAGCGAGCAGAGAATGAAGCGAGGTTGTTGAGTTCTCGCCTGATATCAAAAGAATTTGACTGGAGCCAATATATTAACAGCGATCGTTTGCCAGAGAATCGCACTGCGCGATCGTGGGTCGATGAATTCAAGAGACATTATTTCGAGACTCATTCGCTGTCTGAGAAGACATGGAAGACCGACTATCAAGAAATCTACAGAAGGTTGGACCAAGATAAGCCTTTGAATCTTGACGCAATGTTGAGACTCGTCTTCAGGACCGAGCGTGATTCCCGCGTTCGCCTCGAAACCTGCAATAAACTTCAAAAACTGGCTGACTATATTGGACTGGAAGCCGATCTACGGCAGTACAGAGGCTCTTACGGCTCGTCAAAGGTTAAGCCCCGTGAAATCCCTTCTGACGAGGATATCGTTCGTTATTGGCGCAGTATCCGCAGTCCTGGCTGGAAGTGGATCTATGGTGCAATGGCTGCGTTTGGACTGCGAGATCATGAAGCGTTCTTCTGTGAATGGCGCGACGATGGTTTGTTTGTCCTCAAAGGGAAAACAGGGCAGAGACTTGTTTTTGAAGCACTCTACCCTGAATGGATTAACGAGTTTGATTTGAGAAATGTCCAGCGACCAAAAATTCAGGATGCCGATCTTATTTATGAACAAGGGGAATTAGGTGATCGGGTAGCGCGGCAATTCCGTCGATACAAAATTCCGTTTACACCCTATGCACTACGTCACGCCTATGGAATCAGAGCCGTCAATTTTGGCTTCCAACCGACGACTGCTGCTGCTTTGATGGGACATAGCCCAGATATTCATTTGAAGCGCTACCACAGGCATATCAGCCTTAAGCAGAACCAGGAAACCGCCCGTCGAATCATGGCGAAGGACGATCGACCAAAACCGCCGATCGTCCCCTGAATTAGCGTCTAGAACGCTTCTCGCCTGCTTGCATTAATCGCTTATTGGCAAGTTCAATGTTGATCTGCCATTTTGCGTTCTTTGCACCTGGTTTTCTGCGATCGCGTACCTCTTTGCCTTCTCGGAATAGCCCAGACTGAACTGTTTTGTAGAGAGCGCTGTAGCTTGGGTAGCCAAGCTTCTCCCATGCGTCTTCAAGATCTATCCATTGATCAGGTGTGTTTGGTTGAACTCCTCCGAGCATTTCGATCATCACTTCTCTGACGGCTTCTCTAGCGAGTTTCCGCATAAATTCCTTGAGTTCTGCTGGTAAAGGTGCGCTCATGCTGTCACCTCAAGCTTTTTCAGGTAGAACTCCGTATAGCGTTCTGTTGAGCCGTCCTGCATCGTGACGACGATGCTTAGCCATTCAGGGAACCATTGATTGCCAGGTTCAAATCCAGTAACCTTGCCTATCGCGCCGATTTTGTCCTTGTTGATTAAGGGTTCTTGTCCCGATGGGAGTTTTTCGATCGTAACCTCAACACGATCTCCAATTTGGAATTCCTTGTACTCTTCCAGCGTTCCTTCTCTGGCTTTTTTCAACTCCGGCGAGGTAGGGAAAAGCTCCTCGTTTAGTGATTTTAAGTCTTTCCAATCACTATCAGTCATTGAAGCGACCTCGACTCCTCTGCAAGGATGCTCAAAGTAACGATATGTCACTTGCTGCACGTTGACCCCATCGGCTGCAAGCTGAACGAACCCATTTCTCACAATCGATCTGTGATAATCAATTTTTCCAGGCTTCTTGCCGGACTCTCTACACTCCTGTCGGTACGTTTCAATTACTGCCGGAAGGATTCTGTCGTGAAGCGCCGCTTCAGCCCTAATCTCCGCCAGTTGCTCAGGTGAAAGGGTGTATCCACCAGAAACCTGCCCTTCTTCTTGCGTTGCGCTCTGGCTTCTCTTCTGGCTTCCTGCCTCCACAATTGCTTTCTTCAGTTGCTCCATCTGATCTGGAGTGTATTGTTTCCATCGCTTCCACTTTTCACCAAAAAGCTTCCGGCGCAGTTCCCTGGCTTCGTCCACCGTCAGCCCTGCGTCTATCACCCACTTTTCGATAATCCGCCTGTATGGATGCTCCGCTTCTTTGATCTCTGGCTTCGTCTCTTTAGTGGATTTTGGCGCTTCAGCCTTTTGTGCTGCATAAACCCACTTCATTCTGCCGCCATCTCCCTCGATCGTTCCGTGACCCATCTCCACAAGTCTTGTAAACAGTTCGCGGATTTGTGCGGGGGTGTATTTCTGATCCCGAAGCGCTCTAACTCCTTGTGATGCCTCACGAGCGGTAAGAGTGCCTTTTTTGCGTCCAAGTTCAAGGATTTTCGTCAGTAGTTTGTCTTGTTCGGATTCAGGGTCGTTTGTGCCGTAAACAATCTTCGCTTGGGTTAGATAGTACTGACCAAGCAGGATTGCTTTTTGCATAGTTTCAGCAGAAACAACAGGGGCGGGTCTTTTGCTGTCAAGTGTTGCATTGACGACGTGTAGCAGCAGCGCGAATCGTGCCGTGTAGGTCTCGATCTTCGGATAGACAAGCTCTAGTCCCTCGTGGACTTCTTCGTTGATAAGTTTGGTTAGGTGATGTTGCCAGGCTTCCCATAAATCCCATGCCTGATCAGACAAGAGGTAATCTTGTTCTTTCATGTCGCGCAACGCACCATACAAATCCTCCAGGACGATCTCTAGCTGTTGAACGGGATTGTCTCCATTTCCTCGTGTGATGTAGCCTAGCGGGGCATCCTCGCAGCAGAATAAGAATCGCGACATCAGCCCGTTTTCGTCATTGAATCCGCGTTTTGCTTGAAGCCTTTCAAGAACCCCCCATTGGATCGATCCAGTAATTCCGACGCAGGAGTAGTCAGTCGCTGTACATCGATCAGCGTCTGCGCGTTCCTCAAAATCGGGCTTTCCGTTAAAGAGGCTCAGGTAGAACTCTTCTTCAGAACCGCTCTTTTTGTACTGATCGAAGGAGAACATTCCTTTGAGTTCGTCAGTATAGCGCAGTAGGTTTGGGCTTTCGGAGATCGCTCTTTTTAATCCTTCAGGAGTTGCTCCGGTAACCACGAATCGTTCTTTCACCGGAAGTGTGATCTCTTCATCCGATCCACCCTTTGCTGCTTGTTTACAAGCCTTTTGGTACGCCTCTTTTTCCTTGGCGAATTTCTTGTTTGCCTTCAACTGCATCTCAAAGAGGGGGTTGATGATCGCGCTCTGCGTGGGAGTCTTTTTGCGTCCCGATTTGGCGATAATCACGACCCAGAAAATCGGGCTAACAACATATTTCGAGTCTGGATTGATGACTAATCTCTGACCCTTACCCATCATGCTGCCTAGTGCCGGGAACAGAGTAGACAACAACCACGCTCCAGATGTTGGCATTGCTCTCGCTGTTTTTTCGATAAGTTCCGCCAATACCGGGTGCAAGATGTCTTTTGCTTTGAGAGTGGACTGTTGTAGTTCTAGAAGTTCGTTGACGTTACTGACTTCTTCAGCCTTACTAGCGTCCTCTTCGCAGGCATAGTAAAGCGACCAAACATGGTTTGCTTGCCGTCCGCTTCGCTCTGCCAGGGATAGGATTTTTACAGTCAGATCGGATTTCGACAGGGATTGCTCGCACAGATCATTAACTTCGGCTTGAACCTGTTCGATCGACAGCACCTCCGTAGCTGTTTGCGCTTTCGCCTTACTACCGAGATTCCGCTTTTCCTCAACCGCGCCAACAATCTGTTCAACGGATGCGCCAGACTCAATCCAGTCCGCAACGTCCAAGCCCTTGTCTTTCGGCAGCGCTTTCCACAAAGGCGACTCAGGGAAGGCATAGAGCCACTTAGCACCCGGATACATTGCTTCGACCGCTTCAGCGTACTTAACGCCTGTTTGATCGCGGTCTGGGCAGATTACTAGCGATGCGCCTTTAAGTAACTCGGAGTAGTCGCCGTACTTGTCGAGCGATGCACTTCCGCCGATCGAAGTTGTTGCCGGAAGTCCTAGCTTCCACATTGCATCAGCGCAGACTTCACCTTCAACGAAGTAGATTGTCTTACCTTCTGCGATCGCCGCTTTGATTTCTTGATGGCGATACAGGGCGAGTGCTTTCTTGAGTGGTTCCTTGGCATCATCATTAAGCTTGCTGCCAGCAACCCACTGTCCATTAACGAGATACTCTTGCCAGATCTTCCGCCCACCTTCGCCGTCATCAACGCGGCGTGTGCGGATCGACGGCTTACCATCAACGTCCGTATACGTCCATGCGCGGCTTGCTTTGGGGCGAACTGGTTTAGCTTCTTGCTGTTTGTCCTTCCAGGGGGCAATTGCTTCGCGGATGTCGTGATTCTCGCAGCTATTCCAACACTGATACGCGCCAGTGTTGGGATTGATTGTGAGATTGTTGCCATTGCAGACTGGGCAGTAGTAGCGATCTTTCTTGCCTTTTACTGGATTGAGTCGATCGAGGAAGTTCCGAATGTCAAAGGAACCTTGCTCTTGCGCTAGAGTTGAGTTAGTATTCATGTGTGTTACGAAAGTTTTTTCTCAACCCGCTCTTAGCTGTCTCTGGAAATTTCTAGCTAAGGCGGGTTTTTCAATGGGCAATTCCTCAGAATCGCCCTTGCCGATATGTTGGTCGGCTCCCGTTGGCGGCATCGCGCTCACTCATCCAGACGGGTAAGGTAAGGTAAATATTTTTCACAGCATCGCGCCATGATTGTTTCGAGTCTAGCGCTAAAGAACAATAATGCTGATCCGATCAGAATTTTGATCAATGAATTGTTTTGCTAGACCGATTGCGAGTCTTACCTTTTCGGAACGCTTCTTCAGTTCGGGAAACATTCCGTCGATCAGTTCCATGTCTGCTTTTGATAGGGTCACGGGCGACCCACCATCATGCCGTGCTGTTGTTGTTTTCTTGTTGCTCATAGTGATTAGTTAGCTCACTGAGATAAACTTACGGACTTTTCCGTGAGGAGTAACAACAACTCAAAAAAAAATCTTTTGAGTTTGATTTTGGATCAAGCCGTCTACCCCTGAACACTGCGAAACATTTCGTACCGTCCAGGGGTAGACGGCTTTACTTCAAACCTCGCCCTGCTCATAAGAAGTCAGAAGTCGTCCAATATCACCTAACAACCGGAGCGAGTACCTAAATAATTCGCCGCCGATCGAGTAGAACTTAAATGTTTCAATGATTTTCGCTTCGATTCTTCCCTCGGTTGCTAGCGACCCCAAATCAACGATCCTCAAGCATTCCCAGTCCGGGCAGGAAGTCCGCAACTGCTGGAGCCGTCGATCGATATTGTTTGTGATGCCGATCTTCAAAGCCGCCTGTCTTTTGCTTTCTAACAAATAAATCATTCAGCGCTCCGAAATCATTGAAAGTTCTTCGCTCTCGATCGCCAAATCGATCGCCGCACAGAGCATTAATTCTGCGATCGCCTGATTCAAATCCTGGTAGAGGCGATCAGAGATCGCGCTTCCGCTCCATGCCTCCCAGAGAGTGATTCGCAGTAGTTCCGCTTCAGGTTGGATTGTGATTCCATATGCGCCGCAATCTAACCCTGTTGAAGCCAGGATTCCGTCCCTGCAAAGTTCAATATTTTGAAAGCTCTTGTCTGCAAGAATGTTGATAATTTCCGAAACTTTCATCGTCTTTAATCCACATAAATTTCACCTCAAAACATCCGAGTATCTTGTTCGGGAATTCACACATTATTCAATCTTTCTTCGCTACGCAGCGAGGTTTTTTGTCGCGCCAGCGCTTCAACTTTTGTCCCGGTCTTAGAACGCTTGGTTCTTCCGGTTTTGTCTCGATTAGTACAAGCTGATCATCGTCTTTCTTCATAGTTCAAAACCCAAATAATTTTGCTTCGATTGCTTTTGAGATTTGTCCTCTTGCAGCGTTAACGCTGATCGAAACAATGCCTCGTTCTGGATGGCTCCAAAGCTGATGTGAGCCTTTCGCAAAACGTTTGAATCGCCATCCTTGAGCAATTAGCTTCTGTTTGAATTTGGTGTGCATTTTGGGATTTCTCCTGATAACTTGATAGCTTGATTGTAGCGAGATCTAATTCTGTATCGTCTGTATCGGATTCTGTATCGTATCGACTGTATCGCTGTATCGTATCGGCTGTATCGCCTGTATCTTCGTCGATACAGTGCCGATACAGGGCGTTTCGATACAGCCGATACAGTGATACAGGAGGCTGCTAACTGTTAGCAAAGAAGGTTCCGTCAATCTCGTAGATTTCACTTTCGAGCGTCATTACATCCAGATAAAGCTTGATGTCATCGGTAGACATTCCCTTAACAGGCTTTCTCGCTCTAGCGGACAAATCACGAGGTTTAGATCCTTCACCATTCGCCAGTAAGAATCGCTTGATTTCTGTTCTGATTGCGAGTTCTGATGAGTCAGATTCCGTGTCATCAGATGGCATTGAGTCACCATGATAGAACTGCTCAACTGGGTGTTCGGCTTCAGTCGATTGCATTAAAGATTCGAGCGAAATCCTGCGAGATTTTGGCTCTATTTTGGGTTCTGATTTAGCAGGAACATCTCGAACTAAATCGTGATAAACCGGAGTGATTCCCCACGAATTTGTAATCGAGTCAAAGTACACTCGTCCGGTTTCGTTCAATTGGGATTGAGTCGGTTCACCAGAGAAGAAAGTCGAGCGATTGGCAATCAAACCTTGATTCGATTTCGCTAATAACAACACCCGTCTGTAAACATTGCGAGTTCCGCCACTGATGCCAAAGTCGCTAGTGTTAGGTGATTGAGAAACCAACCATCCATATTGTTTAGAACTCCGTCCCATCGAAGACAGCGCGTTGAATCCTGCCATCAGTCCCTTGAACCACTGCCCGGTCTTTTCCTTCACCGCCAAGGCTTCATCGAAAATCAGAAGCTTCATTGGTGCATGCAAGTTTTGAAACTCTGCAATGAAGTTATCGATTGCGTCTTGGATAGCTTCCATGTCCTCAGCAGGCGTAAATGGACGAATAGGACATTGCAGTAATCGATCGCATGATTTCCAGTAATCGACCTCTGATGGGTCTGATTTAGGATCAATCGCCCAAATCTGGCAATCAGGGTGTAACTGTTTAATCCAGCGAGTTGCATACGCGATTGTGAGTCCTTTACCCGCCCCTGGTTGACCGACGATCAAAGTCGATTGCAGATGTTCAGCGAGAGATTTCGCAATGTCCTCTGATGCCTGTTTTTGAGCCACAGAAGCGACACTTTGAATCATTGGCGATGATTGCACCTCTACCGCGTTTAAGCGGGTACTGGAGCCAATCTGCGGGGGTTGGAATGATGCTCTCGCTTCATCCCCTACGATTGCACCTGCGCTTTGTAATCCGTACTGAGGGAATCGCTTCGACGCTTCTGGTAGATGGCTTGTATAGATTTGCGGATTGCCTAGAACATCTCGCAATGCTTGAGGATTCGCAAAGTAGCTCTGAATCGTACCCGCAAGAAAAGCATCAATGAGGAACTGATAGCAAGCCCATCGTTGTGTCGGGTGAACATGGTTCATTGCCGATAGCAAGCCTTCTGGTGAGAAGTGGAGCAATTCATACTCAATCTTTTCGCGATCGCTCAAGTAGGCAGCATCCTCTCGAATCGAATCTCGCTGCCCTTGAATTGCAGCGACATCGTAAGCGTTTCCAGTTTCGGTCGAACCGGATAACTCAATATCGCGCTCTGCTTGGGTCTTGCTGGACAGTGGCATCAGTTGCAGCTTGCCAGTCTGTAGCCATTGAGCGAATACAGCCATTGAATAAGCAACCGCGCCACCCGCGACAACAAGAGAGCCTAATGGATTGCTGAGGATGAGTAGCGCGCTCCCTCCTGCAATTCCTGTAAGCCCTGAAACCTTGCCCACTCCAGCATCAATCTTGGATGTCTTGATCTCATTGCGTAGGGTATGTTTACGGGTTTCGATGAAGTTGAGCGTGTCGCCCATCTCCAGCAAGGTTGCAGGGAGAAGCTGATCATCGTGCATTAATTGAGGATTAAACTTGTCTAGAGCCATTTGATTTACCTCACCGGGGAACTTGAATGGAAAAAAGGGGAGTGTGATGGCTCCCCTTTGTCGTATCTATGCAGATTCAGATTTGTTGGCAGAAGGTTTTCTAAAGTTCAGTACTTTGGGGAATCGCTTCGACTCTCCCTCAGCCTTCACGATGTCCTCGTTGGCTTGCCACAGTGCCACAAACTTTTCTGCGACAAACACATTGATGTAAGTCCAAATTGCACAAGTGACGAACGCGCTAGGACTAAGGAACATGAACCGATAAAGCGGTGCGACGGCTGATGCAATGTCCACAACATAGGAAGCTCGGACAGTACCCGCAATCTTCTTGTGCTTAGCTGTGCCTGCTTCCTTGTAGGCTTTCGCCTCAATCTTCACCACGTCGATCGCTTCTTTTGGAACGTCACCCACTCGGAAGTTCTTCACCGATTCATAGTCCTGCCTTGCCTTGGCAACAGACTTTTTACCGCGCTGCAAGTTGGCTTGAACTCCCAGAATGACGATCGAGATAATGCCCGTCACGTAGAAGTTTGGATCAGCGAATGCAATGCCAATATTTTGAATACTGCCATTGTTAGGGCTGAACGGCTTCGGCATGAATGACGGGTGAGTTTCAGCAATGTATGAGCCATCAAACTTGCCCGTCTTAGAGAAGTAATTACCGATAGCGAGTGCTTGCCAATAAGACTCGGCAGAGCATAACCAGAAGTAGATCGCCATTGAACCGAGAAAGATTCTCTGCCCTCCCTTTGGAGCCGTACACCATTTGTAAAGGGCGGCTGGACGGGAGAAGAACCACGAGATCGAATCAGCCATCGAACCGAATACCTCATCAGCAGTCGGTTCAGTGTTGTGATTCGGCTTGGGCTGAGTTGAATCTGACCCAGTGGCTTTGGGCTGAGTTGAGTTGTTTTGAGCATTCCGAAGTGCCATGAGTGTTGCTCCTATTTGAGTAATGGGTGATCAGGGTTATTGCAAACGGTTGTATCTGGTGTGAATTTGCGATCCTTCCAGATCCCTGCACAGCGCTCGAACTTGTCGAAAATCAGTCGAGTTTGAGTCGGTTGCGTTTTCCAAAATGGAAGCCCTGGCTTGATTTGCTCTCGTCCGACATCGTTGATAATCAGGCGATGAATGTTCAACTGATCTGCTTTCTGAAATGCAGTAGCCTCTCGGTTTTGTGCATCGGCTTGCTTCTCTGCAATTTGGGCGCGCTGCTCAATCTCAGAGGTTCGTAGGTCGGTTTGGTGCTGCTTACCTGCTTTGATGAATAGCTGAGTGCCACCAATGACAGCAGAAAATAGCAGTAACCCGATACCCAGGTTTCGAGAGCCTTTGTAGAGTTGTTTGTGCAAAGTCATTTCGCCCTCCGTTGCTCGATCGCGGGAACATCAATCTTGAATCGAACGCCCTGGTCGCGTACCCAATAGCCAGAAATGAAAGCAAGCAGGACACAGCCAAATACGAAAATTCCGCTCATCATCGAGCCGTCATCACGGTGATAGTTGCTCATGACTCTTGCTCCATCCAGATACGCTGATCAAGTTGAGCCACAAGCGCTTTGAGTAAAGGCATTGCGTCATCTGGAACTCTAAAATTCGTGTGAATTGTTGCAATGTCCCAAGCATCGAAAGATGGATTGATTAGCGTGAACTCTTCAACGTAATCACCAAAACTTGCGTCGTCGATTTCTCCGTCAATGCGGAATGAAATCCACATTCCGATCGCTCCGACTAACTGAACCTTCTCAATGTAGAAAAGTTGTTCTAGCCTGTCGCCGAAGGTCGGGGCAAGGGCATCTGCAAGTGATTGAGAGTAATAACTCAGGTCAGGCTTCATAATGAAAAAGCTCCGATGATTTTGTAGTTGTGGGAGTGGAGCCGATCACTGAACTTTCCTAGGGCAAAGTGATCGGCTTTTGCGTGTCAAAGTCCTGCAAATGGAGGCGGTTTACTGGAAGGGTTAGCCTTTGCGTTGCCAGTACTCGCCTCATTCGGTATTGGTTCAGGTTCGTTTTTCGTGAGTACTGGTGAGTACTGGTGAGTACTCATGTTTTTGAGTCCAGAATCAGTCGCTACGCAGTTGGTACTGCCTAGAGCAGTCATCAAGACATGATTAGCAGCGTCATCAATTGAGCAGTACTCGCCTGAGTCAACTAACTTTTGAAGTCTTGCAATTGCGGTAGCGCTTAGCTGAACACTGTTTTTCTTTTGGCTCATAAAGACATCCCTTTGATCGTGATGTCTTGCGGGTTTTCTGCAATCTTGAAACGTCCGCTTGTCGATCGCTCAATCTCGGTCGCTAGTGGAGCAGAACCGCCAACTAGCAAAACCTCGCCCAAATCAGCGAAGTATGCCGCCCATTGCCCTCGCGCAGTGCTGCGAATATTGTCTAACCATTCCTCAACACATCCATCGAAATGAGCCGCAAAACTTACACCGTTACACCCAGTCGTATAGGTTCCGTTTTCAATCCCGTCCAGAATTGAGCCGATGCCTGCTGATTGTCCGGTAGCTTTCAGAAGCCTTGCTTGGATGCTATGTCCTAGCGCGTTTGTTCCTGGAAGGGTGATTGATGCTTCTCGGATTGGTGTTCCATCTGGAGCGTAGAGCCGTCCTGAACTTGTGCCGCCGCCAAAATCAATTACGCCGTTGATTGCGCCCGTCCATTGATACAAACCGTTTCGGATGCCATAGCGATAAGCCGCTGCTGTTTCCTCGATCGCTGTCGCTTTGGCAATTGTGACGATTAAATCCTTGCCATTGCGCTTATAGTCGTGAGTGCCTTCGAGAGACTTCACAGCTTTGATTGCTTCATCGTTTCGCGCATCTGGTACTGCAATCATGAGGTTTTCGATCCGCAGGATATCCATGCCTTGATTTGGCTCCAGTGCCGCAAAAACCAAGTCAGCCATCATTGCGATCTTGCCTTTGTCGAATGCAGCTTTACCTTTCAGAGATTTTGCCAGTGAGCCTACTGCGTAGACTCGATCGCCACGCTCAATTACTACTGTCGAGTCGTTGTGTTGCGGATAATCTTCAAAGCTCAGGTCAAAATCGCGAACCACCGAGGGTAGCCGGATGATTTGACCTTTGGGATTAATGAACTCGGTAAAGCGGTTGCCGGGATTAACGCAGAGAGTTTCACGAATTGCCTGATAGTTTCGGTTGATTTTCTGCAGTTCAGTCATTGTTGAAGCCATGATGCTTTCCTGTTATTGATATGAACAAAAAAAATGGCTCCAACCTTGAGTCAGAGCCAGTTGAGAGATTTAACGCTTCGCGTCAAGGCTCGTGATCGGCGGACGATCTTGTGGAGCCTGCTTGGTTTGCGACTTCGCGGGACTTAGGTAGATAAAGGCGCAAGCTCCAAGCACAGCCAGAAGTAGAAAGCTTTTCAGCATAATAGAGTTACCTCAATGATTTGACGGTTGTTGAGCTAGGCGCGATTTTGCTGTGGAAGGCATCGCGCCTTTTGATTTGGCTAATCGAGTTGCGCCGTTGTGGGCATCGTAGGAAGTTGCAGAGCTGGAATCTTGATGTTGATTCCGAATCCTTCTAGCCAAGGCGAAAGCACGTTGTTGAAGTAGTTCCGAGTTTTGCGCCCAGTTGAAATCCCCCAGTTGCAGACGAAGCCGATTGCCGCAAAGAATGCAACTATGTTTTCCCAAATCGTTTTGTAGTCGAGTGTTGTAGATGCTTGATCGAAGTCGTCAACATGAAATGTGATTCTGCGCGAGAGGTAAGCTCCAAGCGACAAACCAATTAATAGAGTGAGCATTTGAATGCCTCCTGAAATGAGTTGAGTGAGTACTGGAAGAATCCAGAGGATCGCTTTGCGGAATAAGCAAAGGCAATCTCTGAAATCTCTAAGCAGGCATCAAATCATCGAAGCTGGAGCCAGTCACAGCAAGAGCCTCTTGCAATGAATCCTCGGTGCAAACTTCGAGTCGATCCCATCGATCCTCAACACGGCAAAACCCCGTATCAGATTCGATGCAGTAATAAAAAATGCCGTCGAAATAGGTCATTGAAATATCCAAACTCAGGAGAGTGAAGCGTTTCGTTTCTCACAGCTATGTAGTCTCTGCCTGGGTTTCGGTTCACCCAGCAACCTATTCGCCTCGCTCACATATTTAATGTAGCGCACGTTGTCCGACATTGTGTGTAAATGTCGGACAAATTTTCTTATTGAAACCCTTGAAAGTTATAAGTCAACTTGTCCGACAATGTGGGACAAGTGGATTAGGATGGGAGATGTAATGTTTAATGAGTAGGAGCGAAAAATGAACGAACTGTTGGTAATGGCTAAAAAGAAGGTGTCGTATCGTCTTGATGAGAACTGCTTGGAAGCGATCGCGAGAATCGCAACCAAGGACGATCGCAGTGACAACTATGTAGTGAACGCACTGCTGACAGATGCCCTTAAAAGCCTGGGATATCTAGACAAAGAGGGAAATCTAACAGAACGAGACAAGGAGTATTCCAGAAAGGATGGTGCTAATTAATGACAACCCTAAGCACTACCCAAGACGGAGGATACTGAATCGTGAACCCACTCCACTCCCACATCTCAGCTTGGCTTCAACGCCCAGAAATCCAGCAATGGCTTCAGAGTTTTCCCGAAAACATCCGCTGGAGAGTCCTGGATAATTTGCCAAGCTTCATCGAAAATTACGACCCACTGAATTTTTGGGTTGAGTATTCAGTCTTGATTAAGATCTCGGACGAGGAAGTTCAAGTTTTTGGCTTTGAGCGCTCCGATTTGAAGTTCTGGCTTCTTGATAGCGATGTTCAGGTTCACCGCTGCGATTATTCACTGCACGACTACCTAGCCTCGCTCCCCGCCCCGACGCAAGACGATCTTCGCAAAGCTCGACTGTTGGCATCGCAAGGGGTTTCCCGTGAGCAGGTCTACGAATTTTTAGGCTGCCAGCTTGCGACAGAAATTGAGAATGCGATCGCGCTAGGACACGAGCAAACTGGCAGCAAGAGTGATTTTCGCAAAGCGACTGAGGATGGACATCTTCCAAGCATCATCAAACTTTTGCGGCGATTCGGATGGAGAGAAGCGGGTTAGCGCTGCACTGGTGCAGCACCCTGAAACCTAGTTAGGGCAAGCGTTATTGCGATTCCAATAACGCTTTGTGCAGCAGTTAGCGCCGCACTTACTGGCTCCGGCAAGTGGCTCAAACCAAAAAACCGCGCCCAGTCGCCCAGGCACGGCTTTTCAGAGAATTTATCACCAAGAAAAGGATACAAGCCTTTCCCGAAAAAGAAACGACGATGCCTGCTGGGTATCGTCGTTTCTTTGTAGACGTTGGGCTTCATCCGAGCGAAACAGAAATCGCTTCTGATAAGCCTATCTTATAGTATTTTTCATAGAATATAGATATAGATTATTAGACGCGGCTTATGTCAGAGCAAACAGAATTGACGACGGAACAGCAGATCGAGCAGCTAACTCAGCAATATGCTCAGATCGTCCTTGAACGCGCTTATGCAAGGCACGGAGGGCAGTCAGAGAAATTCCCTGAGTTCTGGGAGCGGGCGCGACAAAGTGAAATCGTCTTGACGGAAGACCACCAAATCACGATTGGAGGACGGCTTGCAGATTTTTACGTGGGTCGTGAGCGAAAATCTCCTGAAGTCGAGGAGCATTTCTTCAACTTTGCAGCTCGCAACGCAGCAAATGCAGAATCAACAGCGCCTTCCCAAACTCAGCAAGATTCTTCGCCAGCGCCCAGGGCAGCGGCAACCCCTGATGTTCTGTATGTGTCTCAGGCTCAACTCAACGATCGCCGATTCATGCGAGCGGCTGGAACCGAGATTTTGACGGCAATTAGAGATGGGCGAATCGTTGTTAATAATTCAAAGGCAGTGCAGCACGTTGCCGAAATTCAGGAATTCCTTGCACCAAAACAAGCAGAGCCAGCGCCTACAGCAAAGCCAGCGCCAGCGCCGAAGCGAACGACTCAGATCACCAAAGCTCAAGCGATGAATCGCAACTTCACACGCAAGCTTGAAGCTGAATGGTCAGAGCAGGGCGGCTATCTGAAAAATGTTCAAAACGGAAACATCCGGATCGTCTGATGAAAGAGCAAGATCTTGACCCCGGAATCCTTAACGCGATCGCTCATGCCAGTATCCAGATTGAAAGACTGGAGACTGGCAGTCCCGAAGAAAAACGCATTGCTGTAATGCTTTGCGTAATTCACTTCGGGATTTTCTTTGGCTCATTTATTCAAAACTATAAAAACATCATCGAATAGCCATGTCCGACAATTCCCTTGGCAGATTAGAGCTTGAGCTAACAGCGGATGCTTCAAAGCTCAAAGCCGAAATCGAGGCATCAGAGCGCATTGCTAAGCAGAAGTCAGAGTCTATCAATAAGTCGATTCAACTGGCTTTTAGCGGCGATTTCGGCGGCAAAGGCAAGCAGATTGGCGACAGTGTTGTGATCGGGATTGAGTTTTCGCTAAAGAATGCTCGATCAAAAACATCTAAAGCCGTTGAAGATTCCCTTGGGAATTCGTCGCAGCATCAATCCCACGGCAAGAAGATTGGCGACGGTATCTCCAACGGAATCCAGCAATCTCTCAAAGCCAGTACAGGCGCACTCCAGAACATTATTAACGGCATCTTTCAGGGAGTTGGGCAGCAAATCTTTAGATCCTTGTCTGGGATGGTTGGCGGCGGATTTAGCTTTATTGGGGATTCAGTTGGACAGGCGAACAAGATCGAAGCACTGACGACTGCATTGAAATATGTCAGCGGCAACTCCCAGGAAGCCGTGGTGAACATTAAGTTTCTGCGCGATGCTTCTGATCAACTGGGATACAGCCTGACGACGCTGATTCCTGGATTCAATAGTCTGGCAGCATCGACGAAGGGAACGCAGCTAGAAGGACAGGAAACGAGAAACATTTTTTACTCGATCGTCGAAGCAGGTCGAACTCTCGGACTGTCTAACGAACAAATCAAAAATTCACTCCTAGCTGTCAGTCAGATGGCGGGGAAAAATATCGTGTCGATGGAAGAATTACGTGGGCAACTCGGTGAAAGCCTTCCATCGGCGATCCAAATCTTTGCCCGTGCGATGGGCGTTTCTGTCCAGCAGTTTACCAAGATGGTTGAGTCAGGGCAGGTCGGAGCCGATGCCCTGACGAAGTTTTCACGGCAAATCAACAAAGAAATGGGCAGTGCTGTTCCTGCGGCACTCAACACTGCGGCGGCTGCATCAACGAATTTGCAGAATCAAATCGAAAAGCTCCAAGAGAATCTTGGCAAGGGATTGCAGCCTGCGACAACTGCCAGCGCAAAGTTCCTTGCCCAGACTCTAGCCGAAATTCAGAACTCAACAGCGTTCGATGCGCTAAATGCCGAGGCGACTAAGTTCGCAGACTTCCTCAAGGAAAATCCCCAGTATGCAAAGTTGCTTGGCTCCGCGCTGGATGAGTTACTAACGACCGGAATGAAGGCGCTAGTTGCCGAGGCTGAACGTCTCCTGCAGTATCTTGAAAAGAATCCAGATGCAATCAAACAGGGGATTGCCCAGATCGCAGACTTCGGAAAGATTGTTGCAGACGTGGTTCGATTCTGTGGCGAAGTTGCAGGGAACCTCAAGACCTGGAATGAATGGCTGAGAAAATCCAATGAAGTTCTCTATGGCTCTGGGAACCTGCTTGAAGGCGTGAATAAGTTTCTGGACTATTCCAAGTCAGTGCTGACAACTTGGCAGGGCATCGTCAGCACAATGGCGAACGCCACAGGTATGAGTTCAGACCTTAAGCAGACCGGGAATGAACGCCCAGACTCGAAGGCGGCGGCATTGCGAGACGCGATCATGGGTCAGGAGTCCAGTGGCGATCACAGGGCTGTAAACACCAAGAGCGGCGCACTTGGCTTGTACCAGATCATGCCTGATAATCTTCCGTCATGGAGTAAAGCGGCGGTAGGTCGAGAGGTTTCCCCTGATGAGTTCCTGAATGACCCAAAATTGCAAACAAAGATCGCCAATCATCAGATGGCGACGATGTTTAGAACAGCGATGAATTCTTCTGGTGGGAATGAAGATATTGCAGTTCGTAAGGTCGCGTCTGAGTGGTACTCAGGGCAGCAAGGCTTATACGATGACCCGACACCGCAAAGCTATGGCGGCGAGTCTTATCCAAGTATTCGGGATTATACGCTGTCAGTCTTGCAGCGTTACAAACCGATCGCAGCAAAGTTAGGCAATCTCAATCAAAGCGGCAATGCTCCCCAGTCAGGCGGCGCTATGAGTGACAATAGCTCGGCTTCTGGCGGCATCAACACATCGTCTCGATCTATTTCTACTGAAACATCGAAAGGCGTTTCAGGCGTTGATTTCAATGCCGCGCCGCCGCAACAGCAGCAAGAAAAAATTTATCCGGTGATCGGAAATTTCCCCATTACCAGTGGTTATGGCAATCGTCAGCATCCTACGAGAGGCGGCATTCGTTTTCACGATGGTATTGACCTGGGAACACCCATAGGAACGCCCGTTGTTAGTCCGATGGACGGCAAGGTAATTCGTTCTGGTGGCACTCAGGGCAAGGACGGCGAATTCGGCGGGTACGGCAGATTAGTCGAAGTCGCGTTCAAGGACGGCACAACGGCATTCTTCGCCCACTTGTCTCAAAATTTAGTCAAGGTCGGGGAACAGGTTAAGGCTGGACAGATTCTTGCGAAAACTGGTAGCTCAGGCGACGGAACCGGTCCACATTTGCATTTAGGAGCATCGAAGAATGGGCAGTCGATTGACCCTTCGTTCCTACTCGGCTACAAGCGAATTAATTCCCCGACACAGGGAACAGCAGCAGGCAGCAATGCCCTCACCGACTTGCAGGCAGAGCAAGAGGCAGCGAAAGAAGCGCGGGAACTTCTCGCAAAGCGCAGAGCCAAGGATAAGGAAGCGACAGACCGTGCGCGGTTAGAGCGTGACCGTGACCTGGCATTGCAGCGACAGCGAGAAGATGCTGAGTCCGAATCCGCGATCTCTAAAACTCGAAATCCTGAACTCAAGTCACAACTTCAAAATCAAGCCCAGATCGCCCAGAAGAACCGCGCCGCAGAGGATCAGATTCAGAAGGCGAAGGATGACCTTGCTGATCTAATTGCCGCTAGAACTGCCAAGGTTCAGGATGGAGCCGAGGGCGGAATCGATTACAGCAAAGCGATCGAGAATCAGAAAAAATATATTGCTTCACTGGAAAGCTTGAAATCAAGCCTGTCGGAGGCTCCCAAAGCTGAATGGGCGAACAAGGTTACTGAGTCGCTGGAAAAGCTAACTAAGGCGACGAACGAAGGCGGCGATGCTGTTTTCGAGATGGCGAATCAATACGAAAATGGCGACTCACCAGCGATTCAACACATCAAAAATCTGAACTCTATTAATGCGGCGTATGAGTCCCAGAAGCAGCGCATCAACGAAACCTTGAAATCTGCCAAGGAACTTGCGGCGGTCGCTCCCAGTGCCGAACTGAGCGCGATTATCGGACGCAATGAAGCGAATCTTCAACGGCTAGATGAGGGGCAGAAACGCGCCATCGAACGCGCCAGCGCATTAGAGGAGCAAGCAGAGAAGGAACGCCAGAAGCAACAGCGCATCGATCAAATCTCTGCCAGCGGGGAACGCCGCAATACTCTAGCCAGTGGGCGGCTGGGATTGCTGCAAGGTCAGATTTCTTTCGGCAACCTGATCGGCGGTGACACCCGTGAATTGCAGCGAGAGGAGGCTTCACTGAAAGAAGCTCTGCGCTTCGAGGATCAGATCGACGGATTAAAGCAACTGCATGAGCAGGGCAAGATTTCTTGGCTAACCCTGAAAGATTTGACGGATCAAGCAGAGCAGCTTAACGCTGTGAATCTAGCGAGCATCAATCAGCAGTTCAACGAAACTCGCGAGATTATTAATGACGATGTTTTGCCGCCGTTTAAGAGCTTCGTGACTGAGATGTGGCAGGGTACTAAATCTGTCGGCGATGCGTTCAAAGATATGATCTCATCGTTGCTTCAGAACCTCGCGCAACTGGCAGTAAACAAACTGTTTACGAGTTTGTTTGGGAAACTGTTCGGCGGCATTGGTGGAGGATTTGCAGGCATTCCCGATATCGCTTCGCCCATTCTGAACTTTGCATCTGGCGGCGACGTGCCAGCGATCGGCGGTAACTCATTCAGAAGTGGCTACGGTGAAATCTCGGCTGCACTCAAGAGGGAAGGCTCCAACTCGATTCTGGCGGCATTGACCCCTGGTGAGAAGGTCTTGAACATCACTGAGGCGATGGCATACCGCAAGTTATTCCCGAACGGAATCGGCAGCGTTGCCAACTTTGCGATGGGCGGGGACGTTGGGGGAATCGCAACGATCGTACCAGGGGGTAGCTCAGGGCAGACAATCATCAACGTTCCGGTCACAGTTGGCAGCGACAGCAACATTGATCCGAAATCCCTGTCAGAAGCGGTCAGAGCGACCGTTAACGATGAAATCATCCGCCAGAAGCGACAGGGCGGACAGTTCTGGTGAGTCTACAAAGAAAAGCCGCCGCAATCCTCAAAGGACTACGGCGGCTTTTTCCTTCGACTGTATCTTAGACACTTCAGTTGCTCATATAAGCTTATCTTATATATTTGTTTGTAGACTTAAAGTATTGATTATGTATTGACTGGAATCTATGGCACAAGAATTTGCAAGAATTCCCCCGGCAGTCCTGCGTCTCAGTCCTGAGCAAGAACAACAGCTTCAAAATAAAATCGCCCAGGCTGAATTACAAGGCGATCTAGAGTTCGCCGCATTCCTGCGAGAAAACATCCGGGCGGCTCAAGCCGAATATCTGAAGGCGATTTATTTGTGGGAGGGCGGCGAAAATGGCAACGCATGATGGCGTAATTGATGATCAGAATTTCCCGTCTTTTCGGGCGGACATGAACAATTTATTTCAGGCGTTGATTACGGAATTTTCCGGGAACAGTCAGCCGCCAATCACATACCCGTTTCAACGATGGGTGGATACTTCGACATCGCCTGCAACGATCAAAAGGCGAAATTCAACGAACAATGCGTGGGTTGTCGTCGGTTATGGCGACACAACGAACGACGGTATGGCTACGGCGAACAATGCCGCACTGACAGGTGTTTCCACGGCTCCCACGGCAGCGGCAGGGACGAATACTACGCAGATTGCAAACTGCGCTTTTGTTCAGTCTGCGATCGCAAATAATCCATCGTGGCAGACTGCGGCTCTTATCAATGGCTGGACATCCAGTACAGGCGGGGGATTCCCAACGATCGCATATCGCAAACTCCCGACTGGTGCTGTTGTTTTACAGGGCGTTGCAACTAAAACAACTCCAGCAAATAGCGTGATCTTCACACTGCCTACTGGCTACCGACCGTCCGCAACTAGACGCTTTGTAAGCATGGATACGGTTCCAGCAGTTATAGACATTGCTTCGTCAGGTGATGTTTCAATTGTGTTCACTTTCACAGGCTCAGGAAGTCCACCCGCGACGGCTTTTGTTGTTTTAGATGGGATTCGCTTCGAGGTTTAGACGATGATTACGAAACAAGTTTACAAGTTCGATGCCGAGGGATTTTTGGCTGAGCCATTAGTCATGGAAATCCCCGAAAATATCGAAGAAGCAATTGTCTTAGGACTTCCCCACGATCCGGAGACAGGAGAATTTTCAGTGCCTCCAGTTCCGTACGATTGCACTGAACTGCATCCTACTCCAGGACTGTATCGCCCCAAATTCGATGGAATGCAATGGCAGGAAGGTGCAACGCCAGAAGAGATTGCAGAACTCAATCCGGCGCACGCGGACTGGGAACAGCTTCAAGCAAGACTGCGGGGAACGCCGTTGTTCGGCAAAGCAATGCTAACCAGTGCCGTCAACGCCTGGTCATTGCTGCTGTTTGCGCTGGGGACGAGCCGAAATGTTGATGATCTGCTATTTGCGCTCTCAGTGGTTCGCGCTGGGATGCCAGAAGATTTCTCCCAAACCGAGACTGAAGAATTGAACGCGATTCTTGCAGATTGCGGTTTTGAAATTAGTTTGAGTTAGAACAATTGGCTTGATTTGGCTCGATTTGGCTATGGCGAAAAGAAAAAACATTACCGATCAACAATTAGCTGTTGTCCGCGCCCTAATCGCGGGTAGAAGCTATTCGGAAATCGAACAAGAACTAGGAGTTCCAAAGCGGACGGTATCGCGTTGGAAGGCTCAATTTTCAGGTCTTTTGGCAGAACATGACGATGCGATCTCCTCAACGCTACTAGAAGCTCGATCTGAGTCGGCAGCGCTAGTTGTGTCGGCTTTAGATGAACTGGGGCGACTTCTGCGAACTGCCGAGGAAACGCAAGATAAGCTTGCCGTCGTCGATCGAATTTTCCGAGCGCATCAAATCTTGAATCCGCCAACATCCCCCGGCAGTGTCACGGTTACGCCTGCCGAAGAATCTCACGGGCAAGTCGTTGTCATGCTGCCGGACAATAGCCGAGGTAGCAAGTCTTAGCGGCAAGAACTGTGACGTTTGGTAGACTTTAGGCGACAAGATAGATGCCGTCTCTTAATCGGGAGGATTTAATGACTTTCAGAATGAGTAGAGCCACGGCATTAATTCTCAGAGAGTTAGCAGAGAGAATTATGCCAATGGATGAATTTTTAGCGTCACAAAGATCTGCTTGTCCTGAACCTCAATGCGATCCTGAAGACGGTGGCAAGAACCGTGACGTTGACGACGCTTCATCCCTTGATGGTGCGGAACTGGGAATCTGTCGGGATTCCAATAGTGCGGAACTGGGGTAGACAGTATCAACCCAATTGTTGATTTTTTCTTGCAAGCTTTGCAGAAGATGCGCTGACCTTGGCTCTCATCACTCCTAATTTCGGTTTTGCCCTCAAATCTCATATTTCCTGATCCGCATTTTGGACAATCCAGGGAATCGCCCCCTTGAGAATCGTCTGTGCCGGGCTTTGGGGATATCGCTTTTATGTTTGTGACGAGATTTATGATCTACTCGGCAATTTCGATTTTGGGCGGTATCTACGCGAAATTGTTCAGCCTGCGGTTGCGCTGTTGGACAAATAAGAGAAAAGCCTCGGAAATCCCTCCGAGGCTTTTCTGCTTTGTATATGAAAAACTTATAGACTGAAATCCTTATATTTGAAGGCATTCAAACGAAATTAGATATCGTCAATAAATATCCAAATTTACGACACGTCGTAAATTGGGCAAGCATTAACAAATCAACTGAAATCCTTATATTTGAAGGCATTCAAACGAAATTAGATATCGTCAATAAATATCCAAATTTACGACACGTCGTAAATTTGGCAAGCATTAATAAATCAACTGAAATCTTTATATTTGAAGGCATTCAAACGAAATTAGATATCGTCAATAAATATCCAAATTTGCGACGTGTCGTAAATTGATTTGCGACACGTCGCAAATTGGACAAGAACTATACAAAATATAAAAAATAACTGCTCAAAGCTATGTCACGCAAGGGATAAGCGTATTTTTTATAATTAATATTTGAGCACTTTTAGGTTGAGGATTTCTGCTAAATATGACGAAAAAAGAAGCGAATTGATATTAGAAAATCAAACCAGAACAAAATTTTTCAGGTTTCGAGTATAGGATGAAAATCAAAGAGGCGGTTACCAGCCAGCGAAGCCATTTAACCACCTCTCCAACATTAGCCCCCAAAGGAGGTAACTTTTCTATGTCCGATTTTAAAGCATTTCATCAAAAAGAGAATCCGAATACTTCGCGCTCTCTCGTCGAAGTTCCTCTAACGACCCAACTTGATTCATCACCTGTGGCGGTCGAACTGATCAAACAGGGCGGATCAATTGCTGTTCTTGCCTTCATCTGCGTATTTGTGTTTCTGTTGACGAAGTTGATCGAAGCTTCTAAGTAGGTTCGGACAGCTTGCTGTGCGGCTGCTCTAATTGCTTCTCACGTTGAGCGGCAGATTCGCCGCTCATTCGAGACTCTGTAAACTTCTGCGCTTTTGCTCAAAATTGCTGCCGTGGTTCCCGTGACTCTGGCAAGTACTGCTCAATGATGACGTGTGGCGTTATGTCTGCTTTCAACAAGTTTCAGGCTTCGTCTACTGAACTTGCAGATTCGCCTGTTGTTTGCCCAGCCTGCCCTTGTCTTTCTAGAATACGTACAAACGTTTTGCCCAGCGGTGGGATAGCTTGATCGAGCGTGGGTCCACCATCAATCAATAAGGTGAAATCAGATGCCGAACCAGTGAGTCCAGTGTGATTCAGTGCTTCAATTAGCTCGGAGCGCTCTTTTGCGTCACCAACGGGATTTGGACCAAGTTCGGCAAGCTCCCGTAAATCGTCTATGATCGCTGAGTTAACTGCTGCTGTTAGTCGGCGGAATTCTGCACTGCTAATCTCTCCTCGAAGAAAGGCTTGAAAAAGTGCTGCGAGGATTGGTGCTTTATCAAGATCATCAGCCTTATCAAGTGCAAGAAGCAAAGTTTGGGCAGTCCGAGATGCCTGAACATTTCCATTTCTGATTTCTTCAGCAAAGCGCTGAGCCTCTAGCCCTGCGGTCGGCTCTAGTCCGGAGAGAAAACGTTCAATCTTTTTGAGGAAGAGGCGATCCCTAACACTCAATCCTGCCTCAGCAATCTTAACAGCAGAGCTTAGTGCCGGAATCATCTTCACAACTGGATCATCCACGATCTCGTCTAGCTTTGGCTCTAACAAGGGAGCAATAAACCCAGGCAGCTTTGATTTTTCTTCCATACCTGCATCACGTAATCGCTTTAGCCATGCAGGTAACTTTCTCAACCTTGCTAGAATTCCTCGTGTCATCAGATTTCCTCCTCACATCCTTATCTATCCACCGCATCTATGTCATTATGCTGCTGCTTAAACAACATGATGTTTTTTGGGAAGCAAGTCATTGGCATATCTCACAGTCTTAATCTGAGTCTCAAATCTCGTACTACATGCCTGGACTAAATTTGGACTTGCTGAGTTTTGTATTACGTGTAGTATGGCGGCTACAGCTTAAGAAACTCGTGAGACTGGGATTTCGGATTTAGTTCATGCAAAAAACGCTGAAACTCTATCTATGAAAGAGGTTTCAGCGTTTCTAGTGGATTTGCGCTTCTGCGTCCGTCCGCAGAAGTTCCTAAAAGGCAACCCATTTAAAGTGGGTTGAACAGCTTAGTGCTGAAGTTGATAAAACCCAATGACTAGGTTGGCTAGAGTATAGACCTGACTCGACAGCTAGTTATCCTTTTTCGCTTCAATCACCTTTTGAATCGCTTCCGGCACATCCGAGAGAAAGTCATATCCCGTTAGCTTCTCAAGCTCATCTACAGTCGTTAAGTAGTCCTTGTAGCTCTTGTTGGCAATACCCGTAACATTGGGCATGTTCACCGCAATCACTCGCGTTTTCTCATTCACTCCGCGATTCCCTAAGCCGGGGCGATCGAGGATGACGACAACTTTCCACAGCGTTGCCGGAACCGTCACTTTGTTCTTCCCAATCTCAGTGGCGAAACCTTTCACGCCTTTTCCACCTTTGCCATTGCCGCCCGCAATGATATAGAGTTCCTTGCCCTGCTGCGCCAATTCCCTGGAGTAGTTTTCGAGTTCCAACCAAGGACCACCGTTATTGTCTTGGGTTTGCGGCAAGATGTTCGTCATATAAAAGGTCGCACAGTTGTCGCTTTGACTAGCTGAACGATCCCCTGATCTCGTCATGTGCCCCCGCGAAAAACCACTGCCTGTGTAGTCGGTCGGGCGAACCGCAACAAACTTCTTCGGGAGGTCAGGGTCGGGGCTGAAACTGGAGCAGCGATCAACATTACCGAGCCAGGACGCATTCAACTGCCAACTCACCCAGTTTGCAATGCGCTGGCTGTTGTTGTAAGACAAAGCATATTGCCGCCGCAGCAGCAGGTAATCATTTTCATTCATTGGGTCAATTGTGGCAGCCGTGGGCGTTCCCAGAATCAGATGAATACTGCCATTGTTGCGGGCTTCGGAGATACCATGCTGAATGAGAATGAATGCGAAGGGTAGAATACTGAAGATCCAGACAGAAGCCCGTCTTCTAATCTTTGTCGTCTGGAACACATTAATGAACATCTCAAACTCCCTGATTGCAACGCTTTGCACGAGTATTGTAGAAGGAATTGTATAAATCTATGCAAGAAAATTATCAAAGCTGCGAGTTAGTTACAGTGCTGAAAGAACTGACCGAGAACTTGATGTGGATGAGTGAAACCGATGCACCGATTCAGGTTTTCTGTTGGAAGAATGGAGGGGTGATCCCGTCGAACGAACAGCTTCTAGAGCAGACGCAGCACTCAAAGACCACTCCGGTAGAAGTGGTCGAGGTGGATCAGTTCTTTGCTCCAGTCGTGACTGAGCAGGACTGGTTTGAGGAAGAAGAACGAGAAACTGCGGCAAAATATCGAGCGCTGCTTTCGATCCTCAGAGAGCATCTCACAGACCTCAAGGTGTACCGAGTCGGAGCGGTAGAAATAGATGTATATGTGGTGGGGCTGAGTGAGGAAAACGTGATAGGAATTGCAACCCAGGTTGTTGAAACTTGAGCACAGCGATCCCGCATTCCTTGACGCAATGCTGTTTACTTACGCTACCTTTTCACTCTGCTGAGATAGTCTCCCCGACACTAGGTCGAGTCGAGCGAGAAACGAGATCGCTTCCGTGGACGAGAATCGAATTTGAGGCACGTTTCGTACCACAAGAATCCATTGGTTCTGAAGCTGCCTGTGTTCTAGCCTCCACAGCACTGATGCAGAACAACCGATTTGTAAGCTTCCCTGTGGAGTTTCCCCCACAACAAATCCCCAGTCCTTTGCTTGATCCAGCAGTTCCTTGGTTGTCGCTGATTTTGTCCGCATATCACAACCTCTGCATCTCTGTATATCTACAGCTTATGGAGAAATGTATCAATTCCTTGTTTTCTAAACAACATTTAGCAGAAGGAGCGCAGATTCAGTCTCTATGGCTTGCTTTCCTCACCCGCTCTCGGTAGGATCACTCTTATAGTTCTCATTCCAAGCCATGTCTCCTATCTACGAACAGTCAGTCCAGCTTGAAATCAAAGTGCAAGATTCAGTCGAAGAGACCGAGCAAGCCATTGAGACTGCGCTGAGACAGCGGGGCAGACGGGCAACATGGGCAGTGATCGATGTAGATGTGGATCGCCAAACTTTAGTCGTTGCTGCTGTGGTGGTAGATGAATCTCATTTTGTCCCTTAGCACTGGACTGCTCCCTTATCTCGCGACTGGGTTCCGCCTGACTCCTCCACTTCAGACGAGTCCTTCTTATGCTCACAATCCTGCGGCACAACTCCAAGAAGCTGACCCTACAACTCCAACCGCATCGAGTCGAGAGAATTTGGCACACCCTGTTTGCTGTGATGTGGACTGCCTTGTTCTTATTTCTTTATATAAGCTCTGGGCAACATGCTGACCTGTTGACTCTCGTTGACCCGCAGCACAAGCAAATGCTTCACCTCGCCCCAGCGCAGACTTTAACGAGTCCGATGTCGGTCGGGTTGATCAGGATGACCGCATCTCAACCCACCTTTGAGCAAAAGCTCCACCAGCAAGTGAATGCAGGGATTGGCTTGCCGCTGATTCTAGGATCTGGGCTATGGCTCCTTGCCCCTGCGCTCAGAGTCGTTCAACTCGATTTTGACAAAGGGGAAAATCGGTTGCGCTACCGTTGCCAGCATCTGCTCAGCAGGCAGATGCAGCAGTATGCCCTCGACGAACTGGAACGGGTCGAACTGCGGAGGTATCTAGATCATGATGATGGCAACGCTTATTTCCTGGCATTGATCTTTGAGCAACACCCACCGCTTGTGGTTTGGGAAGAGTGGGATGCAGAAACGGGTAAGGAAGTCCTTGCAGTGATTCAAGAGTTTTTGAGCAGTTAACCGATGATGCAAAGAGCGATCGCCGAGGGCGCAAACAACACAAACGAGATCGCAGACAAGAGCAGTAATTTCTTCACGGTCTAAAACTAGCAGTGCGTTGCCCGTTCAGAATTCCCAATCTTCATCGATCACATTCGGAGCCGTAGAGAATCGTTCTTGTACCAGACGGGGAGAATCGAACACACCAATACCCATCGGCTAACCAGATGCGCACCGGATGATAGGCAAGACAGCCCGCCACGACAAGCACAATCGTTGAAGGGATGATGACTGCCAACGCCGGAATCAAAACACTCGGTCTTACTTGCCACGGGGAATTCTTCATCGCTGTGTCGTAGGGAACGGCTTCAGGATTCCCAGATTGAGACTTGGAAGTGCGATCGCAAAATCTACGGTCTTGTTTTTTTTTGACGATGCCCCTACCGTAGCAGCGCCAGTTATTAGTCGATAATCTTGATTTGTTGCCAGCCGAAGGATTGCGACATGGAAGACATAAAAGAGATTGATGCGGATTTGAGAGCAAAACTTGACGAGTACGTCAAGTTGAAGGAAGACGCAGAAATCCACAAATTTCTCTACGAAAAAACAGTAGCCAAACTACTAGAGCTTGGTCAACAGATATCAGAAGCAGTCGCCCCAGAACTTACGCCAGAAAAACTCTTCATTTCCTACGCAATCGAAGAAATTCACGAGTTTCCAACAAGGGGTAGGAAACGAAAAGAGCCGGACAAGGACTTTCGGTACATGGTCGCTAATTTGTCGCCAAAAACAGACGAGCATGGGTTATCGATGTACGTCAGTCGCAGTATACGCATACTGTCCGAAGACGAAAGCCACTCTCGATTCCTTCAGCAACTTCTTGAAGAACTTGAAAGAAGGAAAAGCGAGAATACTGACCCAGGTTGAAACCGGAAGCCAGCGTAGAAATTCCGAAACTTCACCATCACTTTACGATCGCACCCAGGCAGGGGCGGCAAGATAGAGCGTTGCGATTTAGACAGGGGCACGTCAATGCTTTTCACTTGGGGGATGATCTGCCTGATCGTTGGACTGTTCTTCAGCCCTCTATTAATTGGTGTTCCGATCCTGTGGTTATCGGGAGCATTTTTCTTTTGCTCGTTCTGTAAAAACGCCTTTGCTCCGGGCAAGAGCCAGAAGGTAAAGAACGAACAACCAGTTGAGAGATCGAAGGTGGAAACCCTGGACGACTGGGAGTGACCTTGCCGCTGAATTCAACAATTGCAAAACGCACAATTCGGGGCGCTGCTCAAATTTGTGACGTAGGAGATTCCTCGCTGATTCGTGGATGCAAGGTGCTGCACAAAGCCTTCCAGGTTAACTGAAACCCTTGTAGGACGCGGTTCGACGGTGCCGCATAAAAGCTTTTCTCCGGGGATACCATCCCCGATCAAGCACTTGCCGCCATTACTGAACCGGGTTGTCAACCTTGTCCGACTAAGGGGTTGAGTTGCCAAAAAAAAAAAAACTGTAGACAAAACTGTAGACACACTAAAAACGTTGCTGTGTAAAGGTTTCAGCGATTCTACTCCAAAACTGTAGACAACTGTAGACAGGGTGTGTCTACAGTTTTAGATAGCTGAAAGTATTGATATATATAGGATGTAGAAATAAATATAATAACTGTAGACATTGTAGACACTATTTCTATCTTTCTTACTCTATTTACTCTGTCTTAGTTCTAAGCACGTTTTTAAGTACATAGGATTCAGGATTTATAAAACCTCCACTGAATAGGCTCTTTACCCGCTTGTCCTCCGGCTCGAATCCCGGGCGACCCATAATCCTTAAAGCCTGCATGAAAAGAGGATAAAACTTTTCAGTCTAGTTTTTGGGTACTTAATTTAGAAAAGCGTCAGCAAGATTCAGAGAATTGATTTGCTGGCGCTTTTTTAATTTCGTATAGGTTTAGTTTTGTATAGGGCAGCGCTTCTAAATCGGTGTGGAAGAAACTTTGATTTCTGAGCGATCGCGCTACTCATCCCGTTTTTATCCCAACATAGCAAAATTTTTACAAATGTTAGAACGGGATGCAGGAGTGGAATTCTTGGCTGGGAAGGAAACCGCTGTCGCGGTCATTGCAACTCCATTTCGTCCATTTAGGCTACAGCGAAGCGTCAACCTGAGCAAAAACTGGGGCTTGGTCTGACAAAGCTCATCTTGTAGAGATAGAGTTGCTCTCTCTGCTTGAGTAGAACTGAGTCTAATTGAGATGTTCCTGCTCTAATTAGGGCGCTCGTTCGTTGTCAATCAAGCCAATCGCTAAGGAAGCATTAAAACCCAGCGGTATGATGAAGTCTCCTCCGATCCGGTTCCTCAATAAGTTGAAGCTGCGTGAGAAAACCCTACTGGTTTTGAGCTTCACACTTGCGAGCTTAACCGGAGTCGTCTACTTCGCCTCATCTACCATCCTGTTGGGTAGCCTCAAAATTGCTGAAGAACAAAGCGCTCGGGAATCGCTCCAAGGTGTTTTCAATGTCTTCGCCAAAGACCAAGAAGCCTTCACGGTGCGCTACAGTGATTGGTCGGCTTGGGATGATACCTACCAATTCATTCAAGATCGCAATGAGGCTTACCGCAAATCCAACCTAATTCCTGAGCAACTGACAAACTTGAAGGTTAACTTGGTGCTATTCATCGATACACGAGGTCGAACCGTCTACGGGACAGGGTTCGATCTGAAGACCAAGCACTTCCAACCCATCCCCGCAGGACTGCCCAAACTGTTTACGAATCAGTTACTTCTCGAGCAGGCTCAGACAAAAGGAGCTATGACCGGGATTCTTGTGCTGCCAGAAGGTCCGATGCTAATCACATGTCAGCCGATTCTAACTTCCGAGAGGAAAGGTCCTGTACGAGGCGCGCTTATCTTCGGTCGCTACATTGATGCAGAAGCCATTACCAATTTATCTAAAATCACTCGCTTTCCCCTCCAGATCTACTCCCTTCAGAGTTCAAATCTCCCAGCCGATGCGGCGGCGGCTCGTTCCGCGCTCTCCGCACAGAATCCCATTCTTATTCATCCGTTGACTGAAACAACGCTTGTCGGCTACGGGCGAGTAACGGATTTGCGTAACCAACCTGCGCTTCTCCTTCAGGTTAAGATTCCTCGCAAGCTCTATCAGGAAGCAGCAAAAAGCCAACAGCAGCTAATGATCGCGATCGTTCTCCTTGGGATTACGTTCGGGGGCATCACCATCTTTCTCTCGGAACAGTTAGTCTTGTCTCGCCTACTTCGTTTAAGTAGCGGTGTCAATAGTATTCGCATCAGTCAAAACTTGGCTCACCGACTGACCGGAGCAGGACAGGATGAAATCTCGAGTTTGACCCAGAACATCAATGAACTGCTGGAAACGCTGGAGCAAGCCCAAGGAGAAACAAAATCAGCACTCGATCAAGTCACACAGACCAATGGGGAACTACAAACGGTCGTGGAACAGTTGCAGGGCGAGATCTGGGAGCGACAGCGAGTCGAGGACGCACTGCGACAATCCGAAGAGCAATTGAGACACCAGACGCACTCTTTAGAGCAAATGCTATCGGAGTTGCAGCAGATGCAGATGCAGTTAGTGCAGAGTGAAAAAATGTCCAGCTTGGGGCAGCTCGTCGCTGGCATTGCCCATGAAATTAACAATCCCGTTAGTTTCATCTACGGCAACCTCGAGCATACCAAAAATTACGTTGACGACCTCTTGCAGATATTGCGCTTATATCAACAGGAGTATTCCACTCCTCCCCCATCTTTGCAATCTGCGATCGAATCGCTCGATCTAGAATTCGTGATCACCGACTTGCCCAAAGCCTTCACCTCGATGAAAACCGGAGCCGAGCGAATTCAGGAGATTGTGACATCACTCAGAACATTCTCACGGCTAGATGAAGCGACAGTCAAAGTAGTTGATATCCATACCAGTATCGATAGTATTTTGTTGCTCTTACAGAGCCGATTGACCGTGAAGGGGAGCAATTCAGCGATTCAAATTGTGAAGGATTACGGGCAACTGCCCTTGGTTGAATGTTACGCTGGGCAGTTGAATCAAGCCTTTATGAACATTCTGGCGAATGCGATCGATGCCATTGAGGAGGCAAGCGGCGCTAGACAAGCGATCGCCGCTCAATCGAATGAGGCTTCATCATTGAAAACTCATAATCCCGCTGGCACGATTACGATCCGCACCCGTTGCCAAAACAATGACAAGATCGAGATTGCTATTAGAGACACGGGTGTGGGCTTGTCCGAAGCAGTCCGAAGTCGAATCTTCGATCCGTTTTTCACCACGAAACCTGTAGGGCGAGGAACTGGGTTAGGTCTATCTTTGAGTTATCAAATTATTGTCGAACAGCATGACGGAACGTTAGCGTGTGACTCAACGCTTGGGCAGGGCACGACCTTTATCATCGGACTTCCCAAATGCTTGCCCCCGAATTCTGCCGTCTGAGATGTTGGGTAGTCTTGCGTCTCGCGCTAGTGTCTGTCTTAAATAAGCTTGGTGGACGATGACTTCTTATGCTGAGGACGAACCGAGTTCGATGCTTCAGAAGTCATCGCCATCTTAGTTTTTGAAGGTTCTAACTCTCTTCTGATCCGCTAGTTTGATCAAGCAAGTTTTTCTTAGACTCCTTTAGCTGATGCCATAATTCTTTGATCTGCTTATAAGCGTCTCCTGGAGGAATCTTGCCTGAAGTTTCCAAACCACAGAGTAACGATACGCGCTGAGCAAATTCCTGTAAGTTTGCGTTAAATGCGAGGCGTTCAGGTGTGAATTCTCCTCGATAGTGTGCGGTTGGATAAAAGAACTCTTCTTTTCTTTGGTCTGGATTGTTCGTCACGATTCAGCCCTACACGATAGAGGTGCACCCCTATCCTAATGTCTACCCTAGTAGGCGAAAAGTAGGACACGATTATTTTTGTGTAGAGAGAATCACTTTCAGTTGTTCCAGCGAGATCGCGGCTGTTTCTGCAATGCTGACTAAATTTGGATTGAGCGATCGAAAAAATTCCCGCGCTGGCAGATCTTCTGTCATTAAAATCACAGGCTTACCCGCTTTAATCGCCAAAGCAATCTCTGAAGCTGTTCCCGCTCCCATTCCACAGGCGACAATTGCGTGACTCGACAGCACATTAATATTGTTTCGCGCGTTGCCCATATCCGTGATGATCGGAATGTCGATCGCGTCTGACATCGCAGAATTGATCCGAGGCAAAATCCCGATCGTCAATCCATCACGACTTTTTGCCCCACGGCTGACTGCATCCATCACCCCTACATTGCGCCCCCCACTCAGCACGATCCAACCTGCTTCAGCAATGCGCTGACCCAGTTCATAAGCATTTTGCAGATCGAGCGGAGTTGCATGTTCGCCCGCTCCCATTACCCCAATGATTGTTTTGGGCATGTTGACATCAGAATCGAATTCTGAGAACTTGGCATGAGCTTTTTACCCTTTGTTTCTGTGATTGTGCCAATTTATAACGGTGAAGCAGATTTACCGCCGCTCCTCGCCTGCCTACAAGCGCAGACATATGCTAATTTTGAGTGCTTATTGGTAGATAACAATAGCAACGATCGTACGGCAGAATTATTAAATGAGATTGAAGATCCAAGACTACGATCGCTCAAGCAATCCGAAATTCAAAGCTCCTACGCCGCAAGAAACCTCGGAATTCAAAACGCCAAAGGTGAAATTCTTGCCTTTACGGATGCAGATTGCCGTCCCGAACCCAATTGGCTAGAAGATTTGATTCAGCCATTTTGCGATCCCGCTGTCGGACTCGTTGCAGGCGAAATCAAAGCATTACCCGGCAATACATTATTAGAACAATACGCCGATCGACAAGAAACCCTGTCTCAAAAACACACGCTCAATCATCCTTTCTGCGCTTACGGACAAACTGCAAATCTTGCCATTCGTGCCGCAGCATTCAAAGAAGTTGGATTATTCCGCCCCTACCTGACAACGGGTGGCGATGCCGATATCTGTTGGCGCATTCTGCGCGAGACGGCTTGGCAACTGCGCTTTGCTGAAACTGCGATCGTTCGTCACCGTCATCGTACGACGTTCTCCGAACTGCAAAGCCAATGGCGCAGATATGGACGTTCAAATCGCTATCTGCATGACTTACATGGCATCGATTTAATGCGCGAACCCCAGTTTGGAGAATATCGATATCGATTGCTGCGTTGGATTTTGAAAGAATTTCCGATCGCAACGCTGAATTTAATCAAAGGCAAAGCGGCGTTTGTCGATTTGATTAACACTCCGATCGGATTGTTCTGTCTTCATGCCCGTGCCCAAGGGCAGCGACAAGCAACCCTCTCACCACAAGCACACACAATCGAGCCATTGATACAACAGCCCCAAAATTCGTTAAATTAAAAAGCGAACGTGTCAGAGGGATCAACAATGCCGGAGCAACTCGTATTAGTCGATGATGAGCCTGGACTCAGAGAAGCAGTGCAAGCCTATCTCGAAGACAGTGGCTACACCGTGCATACTGCCAGTAATGCCCGTGAGGGCTGGGACACTGTTCAGCGTGTGATGCCCGATCTCGTAATCACTGACATTATGATGCCGCAGGTCAGTGGCTTGGAATTCCTGAAGCAACTCCGCGACGATCCCAGATTTGAAACCTTACCTGTGATCTTTCTGACGGCGCGGGGGATGACCAACGATCGCATTCAAGGCTATGACGCAGGCTGTGATGCGTATTTACCCAAACCGTTTGATCCAGATGAGCTAGTTGCGATCGTCACTCGAATTCTCAAACAACGCGCAGCCGCGAAAGTCTCCAGTGGCGATAGTGATGCAGATATTGCAGAACTCTCGCGCCAGATTGCAGAAATTCGAGCAATTTTGATGCAGCGGGGCGCGATCGCGCAAACGCCCGCGCCGATGAAACTTGACTTTACTCCGAGAGAGCAGAGCGTTTTGGATCTCGTCGTCGATGGTTTGATGAACAAAGAAATCGCCCGTCGGCTCGACACCAGCGTTCGTAATGTCGAGAAATACGTCAGCCGTCTTTTTAGCAAAACGGGAACAAATAGCCGCACCGAATTAGTCAGATTCGCATTAGAACACGGGCTTACGACTCCTGCAAGTCATTAGCACTAAATCGAACGGCAATCATCGTATTCGGAATGCGGCTGACGGTGAGAATGCCGTCGATTTGCTGTACAAGTGAATTAATCAACTGAAAACCCAGTGATCGCGGCGACATCAAATCTAAGTCGGTTGGAAACCGCTCCCCGCTATCGCTGACAATCAGTGTGATCTGAGCATCTGTAATTCGCAATGAAACGGTAATTTCTCCAAATTCCCCCGCTAAGCCATGTTTCAGAGCGTTGGAAACAAGCTCATTCAAAATTAACCCGACCGGAACGGCTCGATTTGAGGAGAGTTCAATCTCTCCTTGAATTTCAGTCCGGAAGGTAATGCGATTTGGTTCGATCGCATAGATTCGCACTAGAATTGCCGTCAAGCTCTGAATGTATTCGCCTAAATTGGTTCGAGTTATCTGACTCGACTGAGAAAGCCGTTCGTGAACGAGCGCGATCGATCGAATCCGGCTCTGATTATTTCGCAAGATCGTTTGCACAGTCGGATCTTGTGTTCGCATTGCTTGTAGATCGAGCAAACTCGAAACGACTTGCAAATTGTTTTTCACCCGATGGTGAATCTCACGCAGTAAAATCTCTTTTTCTCGCACAGACGCTCGAAGTTGAGCAACGTCTAAACTCGTTTCTGCTTGCTGAATCACCGTCTGAGCACTTTCGAGCACGTTGAGCGCAGACTGGAACTCTTCGTGAATCTCACTGGACAGACTTAAATTAGACTGCGATAACACTCGATCTCGAATGACAGCAATACGTTGCCGAATGGCATCTAACTGCTGGGAAAACCCATTATTACTCGGACTAGAAATCATTCACGTTTTCAGGGAACTCAACCAAAATCAGCCGATTTGCCGTTGCGAGGGCGGATTGAGGGGGCGGATCAATTAGCCGACGCAGAGACTTCGGATAGGGTGCGAAATGTTCGCAACTTGCTTACCGAAGTACTCTCGCGGACAGGAACTTACACATCAATAAATGCAACTAGGGGGATTGTGTATGCAATCTACCATTGAATGTACATGGGCTGAAATCCCTTCTGTGACAGTTTTTTGATGAGAGTAATCAATGACATCAGTTATACTCAATGACTTAGGTATCGATTACTGAAACGTTTTTTTAAGCTGTACATTACATTAGATATAGTCCCGTAACCTGCCAGTAATGTTTGAGGCGATTTATGGCTGCTTATCTTGCTCCCGGTTCGATTGTAGACGTTCCAGCCGCGCAAGATGCGGTGGCTCTCAGAAAGGTGTTTGCTTCGTTGACAGCGGAAAGCTGTCCGCGTACTTATAACTTCCATATGCATACCAAGCATTCAGATGGGCAGTTAGTTCCTGAAGCGTTGGCGCAACAGGCGATCGATTTGTCTCTCCAAGGGTTTGCAATTACGGATCACCATCAGATCTCTGGAAATCAAGCGGCTCAGCGTTATTTGAAGGCGCAGCAGGCTTTGGGATTTGCGGTTCCCCAGTTATGGACGGGAACGGAAATTACGGCTAGATTGCTCGATACGGAAGTTCATATTTTAGGGTTTGCGTTTAATCCAGGGCATTCTGCGATCGCGTCTTATTTTACCGGGGTTGCTCCCCAAGGAGATCGTGCTCATGCAGTGAATGTGGTTGGGGCAATTCAACAAGCAGGCGGCATCGCAGTTTTGGCGCATCCAGCTCGATATCGTCGATCGGCAGATGAATTAATTCCGGCGGCGGCAATGATTGGCATCGATGGCGTGGAAACGTTCTACGCCTACAACAATCCAAAGCCTTGGACTCCTAGCCCGAAGGAAACTTACCGAGTCGCAAAGCTGCAATCTCAGTATCAGTTGCTCAGTACCTGTGGGACAGATACACATGGCATGAGCTTATTGCAGAGATTGTAGGCTTAAAGACTGCGAAGGGCAAAAGCAACTTGAAAATGCTTCTGCCCGTTAAATTATGAGAAATATTGCTAGAAAATTCTAGAAAATTAATGAAGATCAAGACTTGTGATGTTGAAATGCAGCGCTTTAGGTTTGCAAGAACTTAGCCCATGCGAGACATAAACGTAACCAGCATCATACAAGCCATAGCAAACAACACAGCCATTCCCACAGATTGACCCAAGTGCTTCTTAGAAGTCTGCATATTTGTTTTCCTGTGTCTTAACGAGTTCTTTAACAGTATCAGGATCGCTATGGTCGCAATTAAAAAGTAATCTAAGTTACCAATTCGATATGAATCTTTATGTAAGGTTCAGTCGTAACTCAGTTTTTCATTGACTTTTCATTGCCACTTTGATTGGTAACCGAGCAATCAGGACACAGGGATTTCAGTGAGATTTCAGCGATGTTTCATGTCAGAAATCGCTGCTTTAGGAAGCTACTTCAGAGTTTGTAGAATGTTCAGCTTCTGGAATGTTGTCGATTCCTTCATCACTGGGATGGAAATATTGATAGATTTGCTTTGCGATCGCCATCCCAATTCCTGGAACCGTGGCTAATTGCTCAGGGCTTGCTTCGCGAATGTAATCAATTGATCGAAATTCCGCTAAAAGTAGCTTTTGCCGATGATGACCTAAGCCGGGAATTTCATCTAAGCTTGATCGTCGCATTCGAGTTGTGCGTTGCTGACGATGGAAGCTGACTGCAAATCGGTGTGCTTCATCTCGTAATCGTCGAAGTAACTGCACTCCAGGCTGTTCTGCTTCGGTTTCAAGTGGGAGAGATTCACCCGGCAAGAAAATCTCTTCTCGCTGTTTCGCCAAGCTAATCACTTTGATGTCTTCGAGCAGGTTCATCTCGCGCAGTACTTTGACGACCGCTGAAAGTTGACCTTTTCCGCCATCAATCATCACAACATCAGGAAAATCAGCCAGTGCAGAGGTTTGAGATTTCAATGCAGAGGTTTGAGACGCAGCCACGATCTCTTCACCTCTCGCTTTTGCCGTCGCGTACTTCTTAAATCGACGAGAAATCACTTCCGCCATACTGGCAAAGTCATCGGAACGACCCGATCGCACTTCTGGATTCTTGATTTTGTAGTGTCGATAATGCTGTTTCGCAGGTTGCCCATCGATGAAGACAACCTGGGATGCCACTGCATCTGACCCTTGAATATGCGAAATGTCATAGCCTTCGATTCGGCGCGGCAACTCTGGGAGATCCAGGATTTCAGCCAGATCTTGCATCGATTGAGTATTACGATCGGCAAATTTTTGCGTTCGTGCCAACTCAAACCCCGCATTGCGCTCAACCATTTCAATCAGTTCTGCTTTGGTTTGACGTTGAGGAGCCACGATCGAGATTTTTCGCCCTTTCGCTTGGCTCAAAAACTCCGCCAACATCTCACCATCGGGTAATTCATGTTGAACGAGAATTTCCGCCGGAATCTCAACTGGATCGACCGTTTGGTAATGTTCTTCTAACACGCGCTGCAAGATTGCACCCGGTTCAGCATGAGCATCCGCAAAGAATCCTAATCGCCCAACCAAGCGACCTGCCCGGATTTGGAAAAGTTGGATGCAGGCGTGCTGATCGTCAGCCGCAAGCGCGATCGCATCTCGTGAAATCGTGTCATCGGGTAACGCAACTTTTTGCTCTGCACTCAAGCTTTTCAAGCCTGCAATCTGATCTCGCAGTCGTGCCGCATGTTCAAAGTTCAGATTCTCTGCGGCAACTTCCATCTGAGCCATCAGAGATTCTTCCAGTTCGCGAGTTCGTCCCTGGAAAATCATGGCGACTTTCTGAACTGTTTTCCGGTAATCCTCAGACGAGATTAAAGCCTGACAAACGCCTGGACAGCGCCCAATATCGTAATTGAGACAAGGACGATCTTTGAATAAAGGTTGGGGACGTTGGCGCAGCGGAAAGATGCGTTTCACCAAATGCAACGTGGTTCGCAGCGTGCGGCTATCCACATAAGGCCCATAATAGCGATCGCGTTCTTTCGCCATGCGCCGCTTGCGCGTAATGAAAATCCGAGGATACGGCTCTGACCAGGTGATACAAAGGTATGGATATTTCTTGTCATCTTTCAACAACACATTAAAGTGCGGCTGATGTTGACGAATCAGGTTTGCCTCTAATGCTAAAGCTTCTGCTTCAGTATCGGTCACAATCACTTCGATTTCGACCACTTGGCGCATCATCAGCGCGATTCGGGGTCGAGTATCATGACCATTGAAATAAGACCGGAGCCGCGATCGCAGTCGTTTTGATTTACCAATGTAGAGAATTTGATCCGTACGATCGCGCATGTAATACACACCCGGCTCTTGCGGAATTTCTTTTAGCCGAGTCTCTAAACGTTCGAGATCATCGATTAGTAACGGAGTTTCAGGGTGATCAGTCACTTAAAACTTTATCTAAGAGGGGATTGTTTAAATTTTAAATCAATCCTCAAGGATAAGGGTGACGATCACCGAACCTGAGTGACTATAGTGCGAGATATCAGTCTTGACTTGCCACAACCCCTATGAATCTACAAGAGTTTGAGAGCCAAACTCGCAACAACATTGAACGAGCGCTCACCCAATTGCAGACCGCAACTCTCTTACTGTCTGCTCTCGAAATTCAGATTTTAGAATCCGGCGATACCGTGAAGAATTTAAGTTTGACGATCGAACAATTTATCAATACGCAGCAGGACAGCGAAACGACGATCGTCTAAAGGTTTTTGATTGCAGCGATCGGGAGCGAGAAATTCATGTCGCCCCCGATTTTTGCTTATCCAAGCACGGATCGAATCACCTCAAGCAATTCTAAGAGTCGAATCGGTTTGACTAAATATCGTTGTGCTCCTAGACCTAGCGCTCGGCGCTGATCTGCGATAAATGCACGAGCCGAGACCACAATCACGGGAATCTCCCGCCAGTCTGGAGACTCCTGCATGCGCTCTAAAATGTCACATCCATCCATGTCTGGTAGCTTCAAATCTAGCAGGACAATTTGAGGTTTGAAGTCCGTCAATGCGCGTTCAAAGCCTGTTCCTGTTGCCAACGATTGCACTTCAAAGCCCTGGTAGACCAGATAATCTTCGAGTAATCGTCGGTTTGGCTCATTGTCCTCAATGAGTAGAATTCGGATCGAATCGATCGCTCCTGTTTCTTGATCAGTTGTCATCTCGTATGCACCCTTGTTGACTCTATTTTCGGTCAACGTGGAGAAATAGCGAGAGTAATTCGCCAATTCATAGGCTTAAATCTGGGGAATAAATTACCCGAAACAGTCCTTTATGTATCAAATTTCACATGGCTGTCTCAGCAAATCAAGTCTAATCGGCAAACTTTAGAAAAATTAGAGATTAATTTAAGATCCGTATGAACTTAGGCGTTGGGGAGCAAGAGCGGGCGATCGACAACTTCAGGCTCATCGAATAAAATCATCGAGCATTGGATTTGTACCGAAATTTGGGAGACGAGATTACCCAAAATCAATCCTCCGGCTGTATTGGGAGTCTGAGACGACCGTAAAATCAGCAGGTCAAAAGATTTTGAGGCAGCAACGATCGCTCGTCCGATATCGTCCTCGGGGATAATCACAATTTCGGTGGCGATCTGCTCGACTTGGGGAGCTAGCTTTTCAACGAGGAGGTCGAGTTGGGATCTGATCCAGGCAATTTTGCTTGCAGAAGTGGCTCGACCACAGACATGCATCAGTGTCATTTGCCCGTTTGTCGCAGTTGCAATGTTCAGCGCAAATTGGAGAGCAGAAATCGATCGCAATGTCAGATTTTCTATCGGGATCAGAATTTTCTGAAATTGACTTGGCGATTTGAGCAAACGCGCCACGGCAACAGGACAAGGAGCAGCATACAAGACATCGCTGACGATCGTTCTAAATAATCGTTCTCCAAATCGGCTTTGTCGTCCCCAGCCCATGATGATTAGATTCGCGTGATGTTCTCGGCTCGCACGAGTGATGCCTTGAGCGATGCGATCATCAATGCGAAGAATCGGTGAGACTTCAACATCAAACGATTGCGCGAATTGAGTTGCCCGTTCGAGCAGTAATTCACTGCGATCGAGGCGTTCTTGCATCTGTGAGGAGTTAAGATGCGATTGAGAAAATGCGACGGCAAATGGAATTAATCGCCCCGAATGCGATCGGGCAATTAACGCGGCTAATTCTAGCAAGTTCGCTTCGGTATTCGGGTTGTACACCGGAACTAAGACGGTCATTTGACTGATCCAAACTGGATCAGCGAGCGTGGGGGGTAAATCTTCGACGGTTTCGGCTTGAAGTTCGGTGGCGAATCGGGCAGTCAGAATCGGACCGAGTGTCGAAGTGACTAACATCAGCACAATCACACTGTTGAGAACGCCTTCTGTCAGCAATCCAGCCCGATAGCCAACTAAGGTAGCAGCAAGTGTGGCAGCAACTTGAGGCAGAGACAGCGATCCCATCACCATCATCTCTGTCCAACTGTAGCGGTATGCCAGTTTCGCCAGAACTGCCGCCGCCATTTTGCTGAAAATTAGACCGACCACGATCGCGATCGTCAGTCCTAGTAATTTCGGATCGCTCAAACTTTGAATAAACACCGGAACCCGAATCAGCAATCCCATGTCCACAAAGAAAATCGGAATAAACAAAACACTGCCGACAAAGACAACTTTCTCTTTGACCGGGCTATCGCCGACCACCCGATTGACGGCAAGCCCCGACAGAAACGCACCGACAATCTTTTCAACGCCAATTAGTTGTGCTCCAACTGATGCGAGAAATACGGCGAGTAGCACAAAAAGAAATTGATTGCCTTCTTCATCGCCAGAGCGTTTGAAGAATTCACGTCCTGCTTTGTCAAACCCGACAAGAATCACGATCGTATAAATCCCTAACGATCCCAAGAGTGTGAACAGCTTGAAGACTGTGAAATCTCCTGCATGAATTCCGATACAGATTGCTAAAACCAGCAACGCGCCAATATCAGTAAAAATCGTTGCGCCAATCGTGACGGTCACGGCTTCATTATTGACGATACCTAGCCGACTGACGATCGGATAAGCAAGTAAGGTGTGAGACGCAAACAAAGAACCTATCAAAATAGCAGGGTTCCAATCAAATCCAAACAATCGACCCACAATCGTTCCGACGATTAATGGAACTAAAAAAGTAAAAGTCCCAAATCCAATCGAGCGGTTTCGAGTGCGTGTAAATTGGTCAATATCAATTTCTAGTCCTGCCACAAACATCAAATAAATCAGTCCGATGTCCGAGAGCAGATTCATCGTTTCAGACTCGGTCTGAAAAATATTCAGACCATTGGGCCCTAATGCGACTCCTGCGGCAAGTAAGCCGACTAATCCTGGCAGGCGTAATCGCTCAAATATCAAAGGAACGACGAGAATAACCGCCAGCAGAATCACGAAGGCAACAATCGGTTCTTGAAACAAGCCAGCGGTTAGCAATAACATAGATTCATGTGCATAAACTTAATGTGTATCGATCCAGATGCCTGCCAAACTCTATCTAGAGGTGAATTTGGCTGAGAATGACTCTGAGGCGATCGTAATCATCTTTTAACAATAAGCTGAGCATTCGCCCGGCCTGTACCAGCCAAGCACGATCGGCTTTTCGCAACTGATAAATTTCGCGAATTGCTGCTGCTGTTAAAGCATCGACCGGAGCGCTCCCAACTTGCAGCAAGGTTCTGAGAAAATCAAGTTCGTTACTAAATTCAATAATCTCATCTGAATCGCAAGCATAAACGGCTTGGTGAATCTGAGGGGGACGAGGGGGAAGATGTTGATAAAGCGTTCCGCCTTTTGAGCCGTTCTTTTTATTTCCGCCTGCTTGATAACCGACGATCGCGGATCGAAATTCCGTTCTGAGCATGGCAAAAATCTGCGGCTGTTGTTCGCGCAGTTCTTGCATGGACATCCCTAATGCGCGCGCGCGGTGAACGGTGTCGATCGGGCTAGTGGTGGCATGATAGACCACCGCATAAATGAGATTATTCGATTCTTCATCGATCGCTTTTACCCAACTTCCAAACGGAGGCATCACCGGAAAAGCAAGATCGTCTGGTTCAAGACACTGAGCGAGAAATTCAGTGGTTGCTGTCTCGATCACTTCTGCAATGTGGTTTGCAGGGCGATTTTGAGCAGAAAATTGAGGAAGAGGAAGCCGCATAGATGCTCACGAATTCAGCGTGTCTTGAGCATAGCAGGTCTGTTTGTTTACGATCCAATACGCGACTAGATCCGGCTTAAGCTGAGAAGTCAGAGTTTTTTGAAGACTCTGACTTCTGCTGCGATCGAGCTAAGCTTGGGTTCCAGCTAGTTCCATGCCGGGTAAGAAAGTGGCAAGATACTTTTCGACCCCTTTTGGGTCTTGTAAAAGTTGCCCTGAAACTTGAGTCGCTTGCTCACCTGGATAAACATCTTCGAGTTGTTCTTCAACTGCTCGAATCGCAGCCTGGGCAACCTCTGCGGGAGAAACTGTCGGATCGGGCCAGTCTTTTGCTAAATCTGTATCGACTGTTCCTGGCATTACTGCTACCACTAAAGTTCCTTGACTGCCTAGCTCTGCCCGAATACAGTGAGTTGCTGAGAGTGCTGCGGCTTTTGAAGCACTGTATGAGCCACTGAAGGGAAGATTGACTTTTGCAAGTAAAGAAAGAACATTCACGATCGTCCCTCCGCCATTTGCTTTCAAAACGGGAGCAAAGGCTCGACACATATGGCACAGTCCGAAGTAGTTTACTTCGAGTTCTGCACGCGCGCTGTCTAGATTATCAGCGGCAATGATGCCTTGATTTAAAGAAGTGCCAGCATTGTTGATCAATAGAGTGACATCAGAACATTGTGCGGCAGCCGCCTGTACAGATTCGGGGTTCGTCACTTCCAGTTCGATTGGAACAATGCGATCGGGATCGAGCGCGACCAGTGACTCTAATTTTGCAATGCTGCGAGCGCAAACATAAATTTTTGCCGCATCAGCGGTTCTCAATGTCTCGACAAAATGCCGTCCAATTCCACCATTTGCTCCAGTGACCAGCGCGATCGCACCTTGAACTTTCATGAGTCTTTATCTCCTGGAAATTTCTCGCACAGTCTAACAATCTTGAACTCTCATTGACAAAGGATTGTTCAGATGCGATGACACGAAGAATTTCGGAATTTTACGATCGCAATTAATTCTTAATCTCTTTAGGTTCTCATGACTTGGTAGGCTAAAAATTATAGTCTGCGGAGTTGGTTATGTCCTCCCTATTTGCTGACGCTTCACAACGATTACAGCAAGCTTTGAAGCATACAACATTGTCAGAAGACGCGATCGAGTCTTTGAAATATCCGAAAGCTTCTCTTTCTGTGTCGATTCCTGTGCGAATGGACAATGGCTCATTGCGAGTGTTTCAGGGGCATCGAGTTCGGTATGACGACTCACGTGGAGCCGGAAAAGGTGGGGTGCGATACCATCCGAATGTAACGCTCGATGAAGTACAGTCTTTAGCATTTTGGATGACGTTTAAGTGTGCGGTGTTAAATTTGCCATTCGGAGGAGCAAAGGGCGGGATTGCTGTGAATCCCAAAGAGATGTCGCGGTTGGAATTAGAGCGATTGAGCCGCGGATATATTGATGCGATCGCAGATTTTATTGGACCTGATGTGGATATTCTGGCTCCTGATGTCTACACGAATGCCATGGTGATGGGCTGGATGATGGATCAGTACAGCATCATTCGGCGGCAGAATGTGCCTGGAGTGGTGACTGGAAAACCGATCACGATGGGGGGGAGTTTGGGACGAGATGCGGCAACTGCATTGGGAGCCTGGTTTACGATCGAGGCAATGTTACCGAAGTTCGATATGCGCCCAACCGAAACAACGGTAGCAGTGCAAGGATTTGGCAATGCGGGAGCAACGATCGCTGAATTAGCGTACCGTGCAGGCTGTAAGGTCGTCGCGGTGAGTGATTCTAAGGGAGCAATTTACTCGAAAGACGGACTTGATATTCCGAGCATTCGCCAACATAAGAATTCGACCCGTGAAATTCAAGCGGTTTACTGTCAGGGCAGTGTGTGCAACATTGCAGAACACGAGCGTATTACGAATGAAGAATTACTAGAGCTAGAGGTCGATATTCTATTACCTGCTGCCTTAGAAAATCAGATTACAGAGGTGAATGCACACAATATCAAAGCAAAGCTCATTTTTGAGCTAGCAAATGGTCCGATTAACTCTGCTGCGGATGCTATTTTGGAGCAGAAAGGGATTTATGTATTCCCTGATATTCTGGTCAATGCGGGGGGTGTGACGGTGAGCTACTTTGAGTGGGTGCAGAACCGGAATGGACTGTACTGGACATTAGGTGAGGTGAATCAGTCACTTCAGCAAAAAATGGTAGCAGAGGCGCAGCAGATTTGGGAAATTGCCAAAGAGCTTTCGATTTCAATCCGTACTGCCGCTTATGTTCATGCTTTGCGACGATTGGGAGAAGCGATCGATGCAAAAGGAACTCGCCACTATTACACCAGTGATTGAAGTAGAATTCTGGTTAGGCTTCGCGCTCAACGAGGATGACATTTTCGGTGACTTTCTCGAATGTATCGTCGTGGCTAATCACAAAAAGCTGTCGGAAGGATTTGATATTCGCGATCGCTTCTGCTAGGCTCTCTCTCCTTGGGCGATCCATATTAGTTGTCGGCTCATCGAAGAATGCGATATCGATGTCTGCTAGTACTTTGAGTAGAGCTAAACGAACTGCTAAAGCAGCACACATCTGCTCACCCCCTGAGAGATTGATAAATCTCCGAGAATGTGCGCCTTCTTGAACCATAATTTCGTAGTCGCGTGTCCATTCGAGAGCGACATTGGGACGATTGAGCAATTCACGGAATAAGCGATCGGCTTCATGGGAAATGCTTTGAACATAGCGCTCTGTAATCCGTGGAGCCGCTTCTTTGTAGAATTTTCGAGCGGCTTTGATGAAGCGTTCGGTTTTTTGCTTTTGTTTGAGTTGAGCCTGAGTTTCTGTACGTTTTTGCTGAATGGTTTTGAGTTTAGAAAGTCGGGTTTCACATTCTTCTAAACGCTGAGATTCTATTGGTAATCGAGTACTCAGCGAAATCCGTTGATTGTTTGCTTCTTCATATCCGGTTTTGATTGCTTTAACTTGCTCAGGATCATAAGTTTCAGCCAGTTGAGCTTTCTGATTTGTGAATTCTGCTTGCTTTTCTTCTAGCTGTTTGAGTTGCGCGATCGCGTCTTCGTGCTGTACTTTACGCCCTTTGAAGCTATTTGCCGATTGCTGATGTTCGAGATAGATTTGATAGTCTTCTTTGTACTGATCGCGTCGAAGCTGCTGTTCTCGAATTTGATCAGCTAGGTTCTCAAAGGCTTGTAGAGAATCGTCGATCGTACTAATTTCGTCTTCTACTCGCTTCAAATCAGCCTGAGCTTGAAGCAGTTCGGAATCAAGCTGAGTCAGCGTTTTGAGTTCCTTTTGTAAAATACTGCTTCGTCCGCGAGGATTTTCTAATGTTTGAAGCTGTCCCGCGAGATGAGCAAGCTGTTCTCTGAGTTCTGGCTCTGCTGCTAATTGAGATTGATGTTCGGTGATCAGCGATCGCAGTTCTGCAATTTCACTATCGAGCTTTTCTTCTTCGTCAAACTTTGCCTCAAGCTTACGATATTGTGATTCCTGTTCTCGAATTGTTTTGAGTTGAGTTTGAACTTCACCTAAGCGTTGCTTTAAGCGATCGGCAAGTAGTTGCTCAGATAGATCATCTAAAATGCCTTGCAGGTCACGCATTAAATGATTGTTGAGTTTTGAGCTATTTGCGATCGTAGCGAGAACACTTTCAATTCGAGGCTGCCAGGATGGGGCTGCCTGCTGTAGCTCTTGTAAGGTTAAAGTTGCTGTCTGAATATGATTCGCTTGAATTCCTTCGCGATGTTGAGCCTGCGCCAGAATTTGACGCAGATCAGAATCAAATTGAGTCGCAGCTTCGATCCGGCTCAGTTGTTGCTGATAGCGGCTTTGTTGTTCTTCAAGTTGAGGAATTTGTTTGACGATCGCACCTAAGCCTTCTAGTCGCTCAATCTCTTCTCCTAACTGCTTTTGGCGCTGCTGAAGTTGTGCGAGTCGTTTCTCATCGCGTTGAATGGTTTGCTTCCAGCTTTGACAGGATTGCAGCTTTTCATTGAGTTGGCTTTGCTCTTGCTCAAGCTGAGATTGTTGCTCAATTAAAGGTTCGAGTTGTTTGAGTTCAGTTTCAATCTGAGATCGCCGCTCTCCCTTCTGCGCTAGAACAGCAAGCTTCGTCTGATAGGCTCCCAAAGACTCAGCTAGCTTTTGCCGTTCTTTGAGTAGCTTTTCTTGCTGCGATCGACTTCGATCAAATTCTTGTAATGCTTGATCAGCTTGTGTGTAAGCTTGATAGCTATCCCGCCGCTCTGTGCAGAGAGCCACAGATTTCTCAGCACGGTCTAGTTCTGTTTTTAAGCGATCGACATTCAACTGCTCGGCTCGAATCTGCCCCGAAACCGTTTCGAGCTGTAAAGTAACTTGCTGAACTTGCGATTCAATTTCGCTCCATTTAGCTTGCTCATCTTTTAACTCTTCATGGCGCTGCTGCCAGTGGTTCAAATCCGTCTGAATCTGCAAAATGGTTTGCGTCAGTCCCTGTTGAGTCGCGGTAAGTTCATCCCATTCTTGCAAGGATTCGTCATACTGCTGAATATCGCGCTCTAAGCTTTCAGACTGTGCTTTTGCGAACTTCTCTAAGTCGCCTAACTCTTTGAATACTTTCTTGTATTCTTCGACTTTGAGAATCGGATCAAAGACTTTTTTGCGCTCCTCAGCAGTGCCAAGAAAGTCGATTGTAAATGTCCCTTGCGGAACCCCGATCGTATTGCGAAACAATTGCCCTAAATTTGTTCCAGCTGGCACTCCTAGATGTTCTCTTAACCAAGGTAAAACGTCTTCTTTCTTGGTGTAATCCAGCCGTTCATCTAGTTCTGGATCGTAAATCGTATAGCTCGATCGAGTACAGCGCGTGACAGTATAAGTTCGCTGATCCCGACTGGAAACAAAATTGACTGCAACTTGGGCACTATTCGAGCCATTGCGGATCAAATCATCTTTGGTATACGCACCCGAATAGTCGAATAGCACCCAAGCGATCGCTTCGAGAATGCTGGTTTTGCCCGCACCATTTTCGCCACAAATTGCATTCGTTCCCGGTTGAAACGAGAACGAGCGATCGCTGTGAAACTTGAAGTTTTTGAGGCTAACCGAGAGAATTTCCATAGTTTTGATTCTACGGCAGATCAGATGTTCTGATCTAAAAATGGCAATGGAATAGATTCTAACGTCGATCGCGAAATTGTCGATCGCACAAATCCAAACGGCTTGCAACTTGAGCGTGATATGCGATCGCGATTCGCTCTGATAATTTTGACGAATTCAGGGGAGAAATAAGACAAAGCTTATTTTTTAACTATTTTAAGCATTGAGACAATGGGCACATCAGTTTTGCTAGTTGATTATGAGAACGTCCAGACCCTTGATCTATCCATCATTCAGGAACAGGAGCTTCAGATCAAAATTTTTGTCGGACAGTCTCAAAGCAAACTGCCCCTAGAACTTGTTCAAGCAGCGCAGCCATTTGGTAATGCGATCGAGTGGATCAAAATCGAAGGCAAGGGCAACAATTCTCTAGATTTTCATATCGCTTTTTATCTGGGGCAATTAAGCCAAGTGAATCCTAAGCTTTCGTTTACAGTACTTTCTAAAGACAAAGGTTACGATCCGCTAATTCGATATCTCTGCAATCGCAAAATTTCCTGTCGAAGAATTGAATGTGTCAAAGCCCTATCTCAGCAGAATAACGGTTCTTCTCGGCAGGAAAAAATAATGATGCAAGTCATTGCAAAGCTCTCAAAAATTGAAGATAAGTGTCGTCCTCGAAGCCGCAATGCTCTGTCTCAACACGTTCAATCAATCATGCGTCCTCATAAAGTTAATCAACAAGAGCTTGATTCAGTGATCAATGATCTGTTTCTACAAGGTAAAGTCGCTGAAGTAAACAATCGGATTACGTATAACTTTTAGTATCAGATAGATTCTTCCCGATGAAATCTACTCATCTCGGCTGAACTCATTCTCTACATGCTCAATCAATTCTAGGATGCTACGAGATTGTCCTGGCTCAACGTTAGATTCCGAACCAATGTGAACATGATGCGGAAAATTAGGCAAATCTGGAAAATGTTTGACACTATCCCAACGCTTTCTAAGAGTTTGTTTTGTGCTATCCATCCACTGATAGCGATAGTCTAACGTTGTGACTTGATCACTCTGAGCCGTGAAGGATTCTGCAATCTCCAGAAAATCTTCGTTACTCAGCGTTAATCTTGCACGAAAGTAACCTCGATCGAATAACACGCGCTCATCCACAATTTCGATCGACGAAATGATTGAACTTGCATTCAGCTTTGCTTTAATACTCGCAATGTACTGATGTAAGTCCATCTTTAAGAAGCTTGCAATTGCGCTGAGCGATACATTTCGTAGTAAGTATTCCACTCAAAAAAGTCGATCGAGTCCCCAAGTTCACCAGCCTGAAACTTTTGATAGAACCGCTCTGAAGACATCTGATAGGTTTCCTCAAACCTCTTCAATCGTTCACCAATTTCTTTTACTTCTTTTGCAATTGGAGATTGAATGGATTCCTCTAGAAGTTGTCTCTCTTCAGCAGACAGAGAGAGGATGATCTGTGCCAGTGATTCGACTAATTTCTGATTCATGCTGTCTCTCCTGGGCATCCTGAAAAAACATTTTATGCCGATACATTACCCTGAATCTTGTTGAAATCTGTCAAAGCAATGCGATTGATGATGCTTAGAATTTCGATTTCAACGAGGCGATCGCGATCGTCAAAATTCAAACTCACTTCCTGATACAGTCAAATACTAAGCTCCAGCCTGAACAAGCTGTTCAACTGTGAGAGTTAATTCTGAAAAAGTGGGTGACTCGATTCTCTCACTTCCCCGAAACTGTTTGACTTGATACTCGCCATCAATCAATTGATAAACCGAAACCGTTGGCATTTTCGGAGATCCGATAAAGCGTTTTCCGCCTAAGCCCAGATAATCTACAATCCAGTACTCAGCAATTCCAAGGCTCTCATATTCTTCCAGTTTCCTGGCATAATCATCAGCCCAGTTTGTGCTGACAACTTCAACGATCAGACGAACAGAGCTTCCCTGTGTAATGACAGATTCTTTATCCCATCGAGGATCATCTGCGATCGCATTCTCATCTAAAACAATCACATCAGGTTTATAACCCGATCGCTCATCAGCGGAACGAACGACGCATTCTGTTGGAATAAAATGTGGCAACTGTAACCGCATAATCTCTAAAAAAAGATTGCCAGAGAGAAAACCTGCCACTTTTGAATGCTTGCCCGTTGGATTTGGTATCTCAACAATCTCACCATCATGCAACTCATATCGAGTGGTTGAGTTTTCCGGATACCACTCGATGAAATCATCAAATGTAAAGTCGGTTGCTATCGTTACGGAAACCATAGTTACCTCAGAAATTAATGCGATCGTACAGCACTGTTTCTATTTCTCATTGTGTGAGCGCGCTATTTTGGAGTCAAATTCTCGACAATTTCAGCGATGTTCCTTGCAAAACCTCAGTTATCCCAAGTTTATCCCTCTGCTGAATTTCTAGCCTATATGCAGAGAGTGAACCTCGTCCGCTCGTTATCCGAAAAGTCGTGAAGGTTGAGCCTGAATTTATTGTGCGATCGCCACTCCGCCTGTCTTAGATTATGGGAACTTACCGCTACACTCGCATTGGGTCAGAGATTCCCGCAATTCCGATCGTTCCTCTAGAACTCATCAAGCCTGGAAGATTCGAGCAACCTTCAATCGTTGGTCAAGCGATTCTCGACACAGGTTCGGACTGTACTTTGATTCCGATTCCCTGGCTAATGCAGATACAGGCTCAAATCGCTGACCGTCCAATCCGAATTCCGGTTGGCGGAGTGGTAAGTCTGGCAATTCCTTATGAGGTTGGATTGCGCTTTGACCAGTATCGCCATCTTGTTTTTCGGGGAGCTACTGTTAAGTGCGAAAGCATTTAACAGAAATCCAGATTTAAATAAATCTGGGTAGTGCCTTTTAGGAAATGCTGTAGAAAATAGGCTGATTTCATGCAAACATGTGTCGGCATTGCTCATTGTAGTAGTGGATGAAGTTCCAGATGGCAGCAATATGATTGTTGACATCCTTCGAGAACGATAAAGTTTTCCGCACTAACCGAGACACTCGTTGTCTTAAAGTGTTGTTGAAGCGCTCAATATAGCTCGTCAATCCACTTGCTTTTTCCACGGCATGATGTCGGTTGCTTGGCAGGGCAACGGGGTAAGATGTCCAAAAATCGGTATAGCACACAGCGCACTGACGATAGACCGGAGGCAACGAGTCCCATAAAGCTTTCGCGGATTCTCCAGAACGGTCACCGATATAGCATCCAACGATTTCACGGGTTTCGGCATCCAACGCCAACCAGATCCAGAATTCATGGTCTTTGTCCTCGACAAATGACCACAGTTCATCCATTTGCACGGTCAATCGCTTTTGCGGCTTGGGTTGCACTTGCACCTGGCGAGAAACGGTTGCATAGTAAGCATTAACAAACTGCTGGAGCCAGCTTTCACTCACTCGCGAGCTTCGAGCAATCCCAACCAGTGGGATCTTCTCTCGCAGCATTCGCTCAATAGTTGATTTCGTGTCATCGCTAATTCGTCTCCACTTGGGATTTTCCACAAACTGCCGTCCACAGTCCCGACATTTATGGTTCTGGTTACCGTGCCGAGTCGTTCCGTTTTTATTGATGTCGTGTGAACCGCAGTTCGGACAGGTTAGTAAGGGTTTGATCATCAAGAGTCAGCTCAAGTCAATCTCCTTTTCTATTATCGCTTCCTCTCTTTTCTACGTCCTTCCCTATAAAGCACTACCTAAATCTGAATAGTAATTCTATATTATTGATGTACAATTACTGAAAATCTGGCGTATTAAGGTATATATGCTATCAGGTCTTATACGTAAATTTTCAGACAACCTGGATACCCTTAGAGATTTTGTAGACCTCGTGAGTCCGATTCTTGAGAAGGCTACTCTGAAGGAAATTGAAGAAGATCCCACTGCTTTTATCCCTTTCATGATTGCCATGAATGCGATCAGTCCAGAATTGTTTGGAGAAAACTCACTTTCAACAGAAACGATAGAAAGGCTGCGTTCTAGGTTCGATGGAGAAATCGATCTGAATGTAAAAGATGAAGAGCATGGAAAATCTGTCAAAGTTCAGATTCATGGAGCAGGAGAGAAGGCATTTTACTCTGGTATGGATAGATTCAGGAAAAGAACCTACCAAAAAACTTTACTGTACCAAAACGCGCTGATTTCTTTAGTTAGCGCTGTTGAGTGGTTTTTATCTCAACTGCTGCATGAATACTTTAATCTACATCCAGATGCTGCTGGCATTCGCAACCGCAGTCTAACTCTCAATGAGTTGCAAGCGATAGGAACAGTTGATGAGGCAAGAAATTATTTAATTGACTTGAGAATTGAAGAAGTTTTAAGGGGAAGCTTTAGTGATTGGATTACGTTCTTCAAAGAACACTTAAAACTGTCTATGGACGGCTATCTATTGAAAGAGGAAATTTACTTAATTGAAATTTGCCAGCGCAGAAACCTTTTTGTTCATAATGGTGGAATGGTGAACAAAATTTACTTGAACAAAGTTACAAGAGATTTACATCCAGAAGCTCAGATTGGAAAAGAAGTGGGCATTTCTCAAGAATACTTGGATCAAGCGATAAATCGATTTGAAAAATTCCTATCGTTATTATGTTTTGAGCTTTGGAAAAGCTTACGCCCTACAGATGAAGAGCGTGGTCAAGCTTTAATCGATGTTGCTTACAAAAATTTATGTAGTGAAAGATGGAGTATTGCGGAGAGCATAAGCTTCTTTCTCATAAATGATAAGAGACTTTCAGAATCTAGTCGTTTAACAGGACAGATTAATTACTGGCAATCTCTCAAGTGGCAAGACAACTTTGACAAGGCTCGTAAAGAGATTGAAGCGGCAGATTTTTCTGCTAAGGGCATGATATTCAGACTAGCTAAATTAGTCTTACTTGATGATGAAAAGCAGTGTTTTGAGCTATTACCTATCCTGCTAGATACAGGCGCACTGACTGAAGATGATTTAAGAAGTTGGCCCCTCTTCCGAAACATCCGACAGACAGAGACATTTCAGGCACTATATGGTGAAAAATGATACCAATTTAGCCAATTCAAACGGTATCTATGACAGACATGGCTTCTCGAATGGAGGAAAAGCCTCTAATAGAAGCCATGACTTCGGAAGTTCGCTGATTCATCTTCTATACATAACAGTAGTCAAAATCGATGCTCAAATCTATCTGACAGCAGCTTCATTTCCACTCTCAGCAGCTAACTGCTCTAGGCGCTCTTGTTGATCTTGAGAGATGCAAGTTTCGATAACATCTTCTAGATCACCCTCTAGCACAGGATTCAATGCAAAGTTCTGTCCTAATCGATGGTCAGTTACGCGATTGTCTTTGTAGTTGTACGTGCGAATCTTTTCCGATCGCTCTCCTGTCCCAACCTGCGATCGCCGCATCGAAGTGATCGCATCTTGCTGCTCTCGCAACTTGATCTCATACAGCTTAGCCCGCAGAATTTGCATCGCGCGTTCCCGGTTCTGAAGCTGCGATCGCTCCTCGGTACAAAACACCCGAATTCCCGTCGGCTTGTGAATCAAATCGACCGCAGTTTCAACTTTGTTGACGTTCTGACCACCCGCACCACCGGATCGTGCCGTCTTCATTTCAATGTCTTTCGGGTCGATGTGAATTTCCACATCATCCACTTCCGGCATAATTGCGACGGTTGCAGTTGAAGTATGAACTCGTCCAGAAGCTTCAGTGACCGGAACGCGCTGCACCCGGTGAACACCTGCCTCAAACTTCAATTTGCTATAGACGCGATCGCCTTGAATTTCCATAATGGCTTCTTTGAATCCACCCAAACCTTCAGCCAGGGATTCACTCGCCATTTTGATGCGCCAGCCTTGACGCTCCGCATACCGCGAGTACATTCTCACCAAATCCCCAGCCCAAATGCTGGCTTCATCTCCACCTGTGCCCGCCCGAATTTCCAACATGATGTTCTTGTCATCATTCGGATCACTGGGAAGCAGCAAAATTTTCAATCGATTTTCTAACTCTTGCAGCTTTTCTTGGAGTTCTTCCGCCTCCATCGCCGCCATTTGTTGCAGCTCAATATCGCCGCCTGATTCTTTGACGATCTGACGTGCACCTGCTAAATCTTGCTCAGTCTTGCGCCAAAGCTCATAGGTGTTGACCGTTTCCTCTAACGCCGATCGCGATCTTGCGACCCGCTGAAACTCGCCCGGATCTCGGGCGATATCCGGGTCAGCAAGTTTCCGCGTCAATTCGTTAAAGGTCTGCTCAACGGAATTTAATTTGTCAATCAAATATGCTTCAGCCATAGTAGCCTCGGAAAAAAGTAGAAAAAATTTAGGCGAAAAGACAATCGCGGCAACTCAAAACGCGATCGTCACATCAATCAACCTAAATCTCGCTACTTCTGTTCGTCGCTCATGCCATACTTCCGCAAGAAGCGCTCCACACGACCCTCAGTGTCAATGATCTTCTGAGTTCCCGTGAAGAACGGGTGATTGCCAGACCACACATCCACGTGTAGTTCAGGCTTGGTCGAACCCACGACCGCCACAACTTCACCATTGCAGTAAACCTTTGCTTCGGGATACCACGCTGGATGAATACCTGGTTTTGCCATTGCCTTATCTCCAAATCCGCTTCAAATACAGTGTAACAATTAGCGTTTCGAGTATTGAGGAGCTTTCCGAGCTTTGCGCAAGCCGTACTTTCTCCGCTCTTTCGCTCTCGGATCGCGAGTCAAATAGCCTTCGACTTTCAACGGCTTCCGGTTTTCAGGGTCGAGTTGGCACAGTGCCCGGGCAACACCCATGCGGATCGCATCTGCTTGTCCAGTCAAACCACCGCCATGAGCGTTGACGAGAATATCGTATTCCGCTTCCAAACCCAAGGTTTCCAGGGGAGCTTTTGCACCCGAGATGTACTCTTGGTTGAATTGGAGATAGAGATCTCCAGGCTTGCCGTTGACGACGATGTTGCCTTCGCCGGGAACGAGACGGACACGAGCGATCGCAGATTTGCGACGACCCGTTCCTTGATACATCACTCTTCCTTCAGTTGCTTGCATGGATTACTTTTCTCCCGGAATCGTTTTGATGTCTAAAACTTTGGGTTGCTGTGCAGCATGGGGATGCTCTGCACCTGCATACACTTTCATTTTGGTGAACAGTTGGCGACCCAAGGAATTCTTCGGTAGCATTCCTTTCACCGCTTGCTCAATGATGCGCTCTGGCAAACGAGCTTGCAGCTTTTCAAAAGATTCGGTCTTCATTCCACCCGGACGACCGGAGTGACGACGATACAGCTTTTGGCTGCGTTTCTTACCAGTCACGTCAATTTTGTCAGCGTTGATCACGATAACAAAATCGCCTGTGTCTAAGTGAGGCGTGTAAGTCGGTTTATTTTTGCCGCGAAGTACCATCGCGATTTCAGTCGCTAATCGACCCAAGCGTTGACCCGCTGCATCCACAACGTACCAGTCGCGTTGAATCTCAGCGATAGCAGGAAGGTAGGTTTTGTTTTCCATGACCGTGAGTTTGTTTACAAAGAAGGTTCGAGCGTCATCCGAGATAAATTCAGTTTCGGCTGTGCATCAAACCAGAGTTCTGGGGGAAATGGCATGTCGGGATAGCCCACTCTTAAGAGGCACAGCCCTTGCGGGGGAGCCGCATACCGCACTTCATGACGTCGCTCGTTTTGCCACAACTGAGTGAAGCTCTCAACCGAACGATCACCGCGTCCCACTTCTACCAATAATCCGACGAGCAGTCGCATCATCCCATACAGAAATCCGCTTGCCTGCACTTCAATATAGAGAAATGAATCTTGTCGAATACATTCCGCAAATTGAAGGTCTACCCAGGCATGGGGACGGCTAGAGTTCGCTCTCTGAAAGGCTGCCATATGATGGCGACCAATCATGGGATCTAAAGCCTGCTGCATTTTGGACTCATCCAGCGGAGCGTGGTAGTAGTGCCAAGACAACGATCGCGCAAATAAATTCGGACGTGCCTCGGTGTAGATCGTGTATCGGTAGCGTCTCCAAGAAGCTGAAAACCGGGCGTGCCAGTCGGCTGGAACCTGAGCCGAAGCCCGAATCAGAACATCATCGGGAAGCCGAGCATTGATCACATCTGCCCATCGGTGTGCTGGGATCAGCGTCATCACATCGAAATGTGCCACCTGAGCCGCTGCATGAACGCCTGTATCCGTTCGCCCTGCGGCATGAATCACCACCGGATATCCGACTACAGACGCGATCGCAGTTTCGATCTCTTCTTGAACGCTACGATGATTCGGCTGCCGCTGCCACCCATAAAATCGAGTGCCCAAGTACTGAATCAGGAGGGCAATTCGCTGCAAGGACGGCTGAGCAGGTGCCATCTTAGGTCAATTCGATAATTGCCATTTCAGCGTTGTCACCGCGACGACGTACCGTTCTCAAGATGCGGGTATATCCGCCTTGGCGATCGGCATAACGCTCAGGAGCATTCTCGAACAAAGCATGAACAAGCTGCTTGTCGTAGATGTATCCCATTGCCTGACGACGTGCTGCAAGCGAACCGTCTTTTGCCAAAGTGATCATCTTTTCAGCTTCCGATCGCACTGCTTGAGCGCGAATCTTGGTCGTTTTGATTCGACCGTTGCGGATGAGTTCAGTGGTCAGCGCTCGGAGGAGTGCTTTACGCTGATCCGCAGGTTTTCCCAACAAGGGGACTTTACAACCGTGACGCATAGCTACTCTTAGGATTTAGATTTTTCTTGCGGCAGGGTGATCCCCAACCGTTGTTGTAAGGCTTCGACGACTTCCTCGGCAGACTTGGCTCCAAAATTTTTGATTTCGAGCAGGTCTTCTTGGCTGTAGTCGAGCAAGTCCGCGACCGAGTTGATTTGCGCGCGTTTCAGACAGTTGTATGCCCGAACTGATAGCTGCAATTCTTCGATCGGGATTTGATTTTCGATCCGCTCATCGCTCATGCCATCATCATCCGAAGGCTCGAATGTGATGTCTTTCAGCGGATTAAACAGATCAACGAGGATATTTGCGGCTTGGCTCAGCGCTTCTTGCGGAGTCAAACTGCCATTTGTCCAGATTTCCATGATCAAACGGTCTTTTTCAGCCGTTCCACCTTGGCGAGCATCTTCAACGCTGTATTGCACCTTACGCACCGGCATGAATACAGAGTCAATCTGTAAAAAGTCGAGTGCAGTATCATCGGTGAATTTGCCAGCGCCGCGATAGCCTTTGCCTTTCTCAATTTTGAATTCCATCTCTAACGTTGCGTTAGGAGATAGGGTTGCAATGTACTGAGTCGGGTCAACCAGCTCAACTTCTGAAGGCAGGTCAAAGTTTTCAGCCGTCACGGTGGACTGACCTTGAACTAAGAGCCGACCAATCTGAGGCTGAGACGAGTAAGTTCTAAAGACGAGCTTTTTCATGTTCAGCAAGATGTCCAAAACGTCTTCTCGAACGCCTGGAATCGTTGCGAATTCATGGGTCACGCCTGCAATTCTCACAGCAGTCACGGCAGCGCCTTCTAAGTTCGACAGTAACACCCGCCGCAATGCGTTGCCAACGGTGGTTCCTTGTCCTCGCTCTAGCGGTTCTAATACGAACTTGCTGTACTGACTTTGGTCTTCCTCAGTACTCGTATCAATACATTCAACCTGAAACTGTGCCACGGAGTAGCCCTCCTTCTTCCTTGCTGATGACATCCATACCGTTTTGTGCTGCCCATTATAAGCAGCAATCTGCGCGATCGTCGTTTTATTAAACGCGACGGCGTTTCGGCGGACGGCAACCGTTGTGAGGAATGGGAGTGACATCCCGGATCAGGGTAATTTCTAGCCCTGTTCCTTGAAGTGCACGGATCGCGGTTTCCCGTCCAGCACCCGGTCCACTGACCATCACTTCAAGCTGACGCATTCCTTGGTCGATCGCACGACGAGCGGCTGCTTCGGCAGCGGTTTGTGCCGCAAAGGGAGTTCCCTTCTTTGCACCTTTGAAACCACTCGATCCAGCCGATGCCCAGGAGATAACTTCACCTTGAGTATCGGAGATCGTCACGATCGTGTTGTTGAAGGTCGATTGAATGTGAGCGACTCCGTTCGGAATATTCTTTTTCGCCTTGCGCGGACCCGTTTTCCGCTGCGGTTGTCTTGCCATGTCAAATTCTCAATCAGTTAAGCTGCTACGTTCCTACAAGCCATTGCCCACAAGTAATTTACCTGGAGGCAAATCACGCTATTTCTTACCGGGAGCTTTTTTCTTCCCAGCGACAGTTCGACGACCGCCTCGACGGGTGCGTGCATTGGTTCGAGTGCGTTGACCGCGAACGGGCAAGCCCATCCGATGTCTCCGACCCCGATAGCAACCGATATCCATCAATCGTTTGATTGACATCGATTCAAATCGCCGCAAATCCCCTTCAATCTGATAGCCGCCTTCCACTGCTTCCCGCAGTGCTGCGACATCTGCTTCGCTGAGATCTTTGACGCGAGTGTCAGGATTGACTCCTGTTTTCGCGATGATCTCTTTAGACCGGGTGGGTCCAATTCCGTAAATATATCGAAGACCGATTTCCACTCGCTTGTCACGAGGGAGGTCTACGCCCGCAATCCGCGCCACGTTGAGTTCTCCTGAACGTTATTGATAAACAGTCGAAAAGTCTGCCAGCGAGCTAGAAACTGTCTAACTGCGGCAGACTCGTACACGAGCATCTTGTTAACCCTGGCGTTGTTTGTGCTTCGGGTTTTCACAGATCACCATGACGCGCCCTTTCCGACGAATGACGCGGCATTTTTCGCAAATTCGTTTCACTGACGCACGTACTTTCATGCCCAAGTCTCGGCAACATTACAAACACAATATCCTAACAATTTCTTATAACAATTGTCAAAGTGATCTTTATAGCGCAATCCTAACGCCCTTTATTTTTGAGTCGATAGGTAATTCTGCCTTTGGTCAGGTCGTACGGAGTGAGTTCGACTTTGACGCGATCGCCGGGAAGAATTTTGATGTAGTTGCGGCGGATTTTGCCCGAAATATGTGCGAGTACGTTGAATCCATTGTCGAGGTCTACGCGAAACATTGCGTTCGGTAGTGAATCGACGACAGTCCCTTCCATTTCAATCAAGTCTTGTTTAGACAAGCGGTGCTTTCCTCCAAAAGATAGTCGGGGTCAAATTTTACCCTATTTGAGTGTAGATCATTTAATTAATTTTCGGCATTTCTGCGGTTAGATCGGGAAATTTTTTAAGGAATTGGCTCGACTTTAACAAAGTTTTGCTTTATAGTAAGAAACGCATCGCGGGATGTAGCGCAGCTTGGTAGCGCACCTCGTTCGGGACGAGGGGGTCGTAGGTTCAAATCCTATCATCCCGATTTAAAAGAGATAGGCAAGAGTTCTAATCTGACGGATTCTGCTGTTGACTCGCGAGTTAGAGAATTTAGTCTTGCTTTGGTTGCGGCTTCTTACGGTTTAGCCAAATCGTCTAATTCTGCATAGCTAGGCAAGGTGGTGTCGATCGCTTTTCCATTCCGCAAAACAATGCGATCGTGCTGCGATCGCGATAACAGTTCTCCATAATTTCGAGCTTTGAATAGCACCAAATCTGCGGGGAGTCCAACCCCAATCCGCCCGACATTCGGCAATCCCATTAAATCCGCCGGGGTAGAGGTAATGGCATTTGCCCAATCCCCAAAGGGACGATCGAGTTGAGCAATCTTTACCGATTGGCTGAACACTTCTAATGCATCATGATCGCCATAGGCATGGAAGGGATCCCGGCAATTGTCTGATGCGATCGCCACTGGAACCTTTGCTTGTTTCAATTCGTGCAGAAGCGTCACACCGCGCCAGCGGGGAGTTCGATTAGGGGTGCGGTCTTGCAAGTATAGATTGCACATGGGCAGGCTCACGACACCGATTCCAGCTTTTTTGACTAAAGCGATCGTGGTTTCTGCTTCTGCTGCATCTTGGACTGCCAGACTACAACAATGTCCACAGACTGTTTTATTGCGGTATCGATGTCGAATCGCGGTTTCAGCAATTCGTCGCAAAGTATTCGAGTCGGGATCATTATTTTCATCTGTATGAAAATCTAGATTGAGTTTGCGATCTTTCGCCATTGAAAAAACGCGATTGATCTGTTGATCAATGTCAGGATTAATAAATGAAACGCCACCTAAAATTCCATCTGACTCTGCAACTAGATCAGCTAATTTCTCTCCTTCAGGTGTTAGAAAATAATCCAAAGAGACAAGACAAACCGCCTGTAAAATAATTCGATCCGCCCATTGATCTCTCAATGCTCGAAATATCTCAAAGCTCATCTCACCGAGCTTTCCGGCTGAATCTAAATGCGTCCGAATCGCTTTTGTTCCATGAGCATAACTACATTTCAGACCAAACTCCATTCGACGATAAATATCATCTGGATTCCAATTTTTCTGAGCATCTACTCTAACTGTATTCAGCGCACTTTCAAATGTTCCATCCGGATTTGGAGTGCGATTCCAGATGTGACCTTTATCTAAATGCGTATGTAAATCTGCAAAACACGCCCAGATCATTCCCCCCTGTAAATCGATCGACGGATAGACATAATTCTGATAAGTTCCTGCTGCTAGAATCGCGCTGATCACACCTTCAACAATTTCTAGATCAACATGCAGCAAATGATCTGTGGGTGGCTTACGGGTTGCCCATTTATTCCCATTCACCACCAGGGAAGCGGGCACATGAGCATTTCTGATCCAGTAGTGATGCGCATCAAAAATCATAAGTTTGGGGAATTTCGCTATAGATGATTCTGCCATGCAAATTATCGAAATCCGAGTACACTGAAAAAGCTCGAAAGTTAATGTATTAAAAGCGACATACTTATGGAGTGGCATCCCACAGACGCGCAGAGTTTAGCCCTGATCGATCGAGAAGTTGGCGATCACATGCTTTCTCCTGCTGAATACGAAATTGTCCGACGGGTTATCTATGCAACGGCTGATTTCGACTACAAATCCCTGATTCACTTCTCTGATCTTGCCTTGCAGTCTGGTGCGGCTGCCCTTGCTGCGCGCACGACCATTATTGTTGATGTGCCAATGGTGCAAGTTGGCATTAATACGAATATCCAAAATACGTTCGCTAATCCCATCTACTGCAGTATGGAAGCGATCACCCGTCCCCAAAAAGAGAAAACCCGCGCTGCTTGGGGGATCGAAACGCTTGCTAGACGTTACCCAGAAGGTATTTTTGTCGTTGGGCAATCTCAGACGGCTCTGATTACACTGGCTGCGTTAATTCAGAAAGAAGAAATCAAACCTACCCTTGTGATTGCCACGCCTTCTGGGTTTCTCGATATTGAAGCCGCGAAAGCCAGATTGAGTAATGCCTTAGTTCCAAACATTTGTACCCAAGGAAGAAAAGGCAATGCAGTGGTTGCAGCCGCGATCGTCAACAGTCTAGTAGATCTGGCATGGCAAGCTTACGGGGGGGATAATGCAGTTTAATCCCAATCGGACGATCGCCGCTTGGATTTAGGAATGCGTTTTCTAGGACGAGGCTCGTCATATTCTTCGTCCCAACGCCGCTCATTCCGTTTCGATCGCGGCGGTTCACGGTAATCATCTTCAGGCTCGATCGTATTAATTTGCCGACTGACCGCCTCAAATTCGTCCCGTCGTAGATAAGGATAATCGCTCACCCAAACTCCGACTCGGCTCACGAAAATATCACTCACTTTAGCAATCCGCCCTAAATCAGGACGATCCGAAAGTGCCAACATTTCAGCCGTATCTCCAATTCGGATTGCCTGATGTTCTCGTTTTAGGGGGACCTGAATCCGAGTCTCAAACCCTGTTTCATCTCCTACGACGACATTGATTCGCCGTTCCCGATTCTCAGTGACAACTAATTCTCCTCGGTTATTCACGCTTTCTTCTGTCCCGACGAGTTCATCGGTCACGAACACATCCAGAACTTCGCCGCGCAAGAACCCTGCATATTTATATCGGCGATAACCTGCATTCCGAACTGCCGCCTGAATAGCAGGACTCCACAACCAATAAACCAGCGCCAGGATAATCAGAAAAAACGTGACTGCCTGCACTACATCCTGCAATTCCCCGGTTGCAAAGAAGGCGCGAATCAGCAAGGCTCCTGCTACCGCAGAAATCGAGATCAGAACCCGTCTCAGAACGTCAGAAAGCTTTCCCCAATAATATTTGTACTGTGCGCCAGTTCCGACTAATGGAATCAGGTCTTCAAACTTTTTGCGACTTAGAGGGACTAGCATAGTGGACACAAAAATCGAAATATTTTCAATTTTATCCGGTCTATCTGGACTTCGCCGACTTAGACTTTGGTTGAATTGATTTTAGGTGAAGTGTGCAGGGAAAATTTACGGAACCGTCTGGATATTCGACTTTAGTCTGAGATAAAAATCGGTACTTTTTGCGAGGGGATTCGACCTGCTTGTCACTGAGAATAGATTCAAATCTGAGGAACGCACTCGGAAAAGCTAAGCAACTAGGGGGCAACTAAGTTTGTTTGGTGTATCCGGTTAAAGGCGTGCCTTACAGGTAGACTGCCTGACTCTGGGGGCTTTTAAGAGTCAGGCAATTTTTTGTTTAAATTCGTGTGATTGTTGTCGAATAACACTTTATTCTGCTAGCAATTTGCTGTTCTTTCAATCTACACATAGAGCAATCCGATTTGAGTTGTGAAATTTGAGAACGCTCCTAAATTCTCCATGCTGAGGGACTGAGAAGTCTCAAAATTCCCAGTTTCAAAGTCTCCAAAATTTGGGGGATTTAGGAAACACAACAGATCGTGCATTTCACGATTAATTTGGGACTGCGGTATAAGGAAATTGTGTTTCGTAATGGAGAAGCGAAGCAGATCGTTGTGCAGGGTTAGGGCTGGAATAGCTGTTTAGGAATTTCTCTTTGATCACTTTGCAATGAACGTGAATATCCTAGTTGCTGAGCTTTTCGTGCAAGCCCTTCTTGTGGGCTAAAAACTTTAGCATTCCAGATATCATGACAGACTGCCCAATATATTCTGTTAGATCCAGAGTTATAGCCGAATACATCGCCACCAGGATTCAGGTAGTGAAGGTAAATTAGCTCGTCATTCGGTGAAGAGGTGAATGCTACAAAAGGTTGGCTGGTTGAGCAATAAACCCATCGTGAGGTTCGTTCAGCCTTAGAGTCGTTACCTGTAAATTGAGTTTCAACTTCAATTCTGTAGAGCTGATTTGCTGCTCCACCCAGCTGATTTTGATGGACTAATGTTCTGCTCAGTAAAGATGATTCCCAGCAAGTACCTTGACGACATCCCGAATCAAGAACTTGTTTAGGTTGTGCGATCGCGGGAAGAGAGACAGTCAAAATGCTCGAAAGCGTGATGAATTTGAGAATGCTCATTATGAGACTGCTGAAAACACTTTAGTAATGGCTTAGACTTTCTGGGTAGATTGGCCAAACCCAATACTAGCGGACATTGTAGCGCAGATATACCCAAGTCTAGCCACCATCCAGAAACTTTCACAAACTGAGAGTACAGTCGATGAAAGTACAGTGAACAGTTCGGTTCATTGTCCCCGCACGCTAGTTGAAACTACCCACTTTCGTGGGAGACTTTAGTTGCTACACACCTCCCGATGGCTGTAAAAGGGAGCCGTGATAGGTTTGAAAGAAAAACACTATCATGAGTGACCAACGCCGAGGTAGCCATACCGTCACCCGTCTAAGCGCCCATCTCGTCTGGGTGACAAAGTATCGATATCCTGTCCTCAAAGGCGAGATCCAGAAGCGGTGTCGAGAATTGATCATCCAGATTTGCGATGCTGAGGACGTGAAGATCCTCAAGGGAGTGGTGAGTAAAGACCATGTGCATATGCACATCGAGTATCCACCCTCAAAATCAATAAGCGATCTCGTGAGGCGGATCAAGGGTCGCACGTCGCGATTGCTACAGCAAGAATATCCAGAGTTGGAGAAACGGTATTGGGGGAAGCACTTTTGGGCGATTGGATACGGAGCATGGAGTACAGGGAACCTAACGGAGGAGTTAGTGCAAGAGTATCTGGAACATCATCGAAATCCATCGAATCAGGACAACGACAATTTCATGCTGGAATGAGTTAACTTGGGCTTTCAGCCCTAAAAGAACCTATGTACTTTCAGTGCATAGTGGTTTAGTGAACGGATGGCAAGAACCCTAGCAGTAAGCTGCAATATCTTCACCACAGACATCTGCTAAGTAACACAGTGCTTTGAATCGTAATCCTACAAGTTGTTCGTAGAACGGGTTCAGTTTGCACATCGGCGGAATGTGAAACAAAACGCGACCGAAGAAGCGGACATCACGTTCAAACGGGCATTGGGCAGGAATGAGGCGACAGAAGAAGTGAGCAGTTTCAGCGGTGTGAATTTCAAGATTGTCGAGTTTTTCAGCGATCGGACGGAGAAGGGAAGCTGCAAGTTTGTGAAGTGTAGGGTACAACATGACTGATCTCCTGAGCTGTGAGGTGTTGGGGATTTGTTCTCTGCTACTGACTTATACGGTTGAACTGGATGGTTTATGCAAGGTGACTTGGAAGACTTTGAGCTTCAGAGATGGTACAACAGAGAGCGCTACTTGAAAATTTTGGCACTCGACGGATATCAAATTGAACATTGTCGATCGACAGCTGCAGATGTTGATGGAAGGAGCAGAGTGTTCTACCTTTTTCTAAGCAGTGCGCGAACAGCTTTGCTGTGCCAAAGGCAATGTTCTCAAAATGGAGTGAGTTGGTATCGCGGAGACGTTATCCTGAACCTTGTAGGTTGGACTCTAGATTATGTTGCGGCTCAGTGAAATAAAGCTCCCGTTAGATCATACCGAAGCGGAAATTGAAAGCGCCATTCTCGACATGCTGCACCTTAGGGCAGAAGAATTGGTTGGGTATTCCATTTTTAAGCGCAGCTATGATGCCCGCAATCGAGGGGAGAAGATTACTGCGGTCTATATTCTGGACGTAGAAATCAAGCAAGAAAAACGAGTACTGCAACGGTTTAAGAAAGATCCGCGGGTGAAAGAGACACCGGATATGAGCTATCGTTCCGTGGCTCACGCGCCGCAAGGATTTACAGAGCGACCGATCGTCATTGGCACAGGGCCTTGTGGGATGTTTACGGGACTGATGCTGGCGCGGATGGGATTTCGCCCGATTCTGCTGGAGCGGGGAAAACAAGTCCGCGATCGCACGGCCGATACGTTTGGCTTTTGGAAAAAGAGAGCTGACTTTAATCCAGAATCGAATGCTCAGTTTGGCGAAGGCGGAGCAGGAACTTTCTCCGATGGCAAACTCTACAGCCAAGTTCGCGATCCGCAACACTATGGGCGGAAAGTGTTGACAGAATTAGTCAATGCGGGCGCTTCACCGGAGATCCTGTATGTAAATCGTCCGCACATTGGGACATTTAAGCTGGTGGGAATCGTTGAGAAGATGAGAGCAACGATCGAATCCTTGGGCGGTGAGATTCGCTTCCAAAGCCGAGTCGAAGAGGTCTTGATTGAAAATCGGAAAGTGCAGGGCGTTCGCTTAGAGAGTGGAGAAATCCTCGAAAGTCGGTATGTGGTGCTCGCGATTGGACACAGCGCTCGCGATACGTTCCAAATGTTGTTCGATCAAGGTGTTTATATTGAGCCGAAACCGTTCTCGATCGGCTTCCGGGTTGAGCATCCGCAGCCCGTGATTGATCGCGCCCGATACGGACAATATGCAGGCGATCGACGATTGGGGGCAGCAGATTATAAGTTAGTGCATCATGCCAAAAATGGGCGATCGGTGTATAGCTTCTGTATGTGTCCCGGTGGATTAGTCGTTGCTGCGACTTCAGAGCCAGGGCATGTTGTCACAAACGGTATGAGCCAGTATTCTCGCAATGAACGTAATGCTAATAGTGGGATTGTCGTTGGCATTTCGCCCGACGATTATCCAGGAAGTCCTTTAGGGGGAATTGCCTTGCAGCGACAGTTAGAAAAGCGGGCGTTTGAGTTAGGGGGCAGAACCTATGAGGCTCCAGGGCAGTTAGTAGGAGACTTTATTGCCGATCGTCCGTCGCGCGAATTTGGCAGTGTGTTGCCGTCCTATGCGCCGGGTGTGCGGTTAGGAGATTTGGGATCGAGCTTACCAGAGTACGCGATCGCGGCAATCCGCGAAGCTCTCCCCGCCTTTGAAAAACAAATCGCAGGGTTTGCGATGCCCGATGCGGTTCTGACGGGTGTAGAAACTCGAACCTCTTCCCCGATTCGGATCAAGCGTGGGGAAGATGGGCAGAGTGTGAATACTCAGGGTTTGTTTCCAGCGGGAGAAGGCGCAGGCTATGCAGGCGGAATTCTTTCAGCAGGAATTGACGGCATTAAGACGGCGGAAGCGGTAGCGTTGCGGATGCTGGCGACTTAAGCGCACAGATCAATACCGTTGCAGCAACCGCGATCGCTCTTTCTTCATTCCACCAGGGAGAGGCTTGCCACCATTGCCAGAGGGGAAGACTGCCTTTACTGAGATTGCAGCGGTTACAGACTGCGACTAAATTCGATATGACATTCCTGCCCCCTTTGGATTCAGCCACGATGTGATCCAAGGTGAGAACTTTGGGAGTACGTCCACAGTAGGCACAGGCTCCATTGAATCGTTGTTTGATTCCAGATTTGAGCTTGTGCTTTTGGGATTTCCGCCCGAGTTCTCGAAAGGGGGGCTTTGAATTCATGCGTTTAATCTCATCCCTATTTTGTTTTTATCTTGGTTTTGTGCAGGTGCGACTTGCAGAAGTAGAGCTTAAGAGTAACTCAGTGAGTGTGAAAGGTGAAGTAGATTACATCTATGGTTGAGAGCGAATGGATTGAGGAGGCTCACTGGTCACAGTAGTAGCACGATCGTCGTCGGTTCCCCTCTTGTATACACGATTAAAAGCGACTGAATCATTCAGTAGGTGCGCTCGTAAAAACAATGCGCTCCATCGGGCGATCGTTGCAATTGCTTGAGGTTGATTTAGAGTGGGTCGGCTTGGATCACGGGGATTATCTTGATTGGTCATGCTGTAGTGATTTGCCCCCTTGACGATAATGAGTGCCTTTGGCGGCGTTTGAATGTGCTTGTAAGTTTGTTGGGTTTCGTCTAAGTCAGATACGCCATCAAGACTGCCAGCAATTAAAGCAGTCGGAATATTTTGATTCTTGATCGCTGGAAATGCGCCAGTGATGGGTGGAGTCCGGAAATTTGTGCCGTAAAAGATTCCCGCTTTTAATTCGGGTGGTCGAGTAAAATTGCCTGTGCATATCCCCGGAAAGCACTGATTCTGAATCGCGCCTAATCCGACATAACCACCGAGCGAGTGCCCTAATAGTCCTAGTTTGGTTGTGTCAACTCGGTTCGCGAGACGGGATTTAGAATTTGCATTTTCGGCAATCATCTGTTTGAGCACATCGTTAACTTGCTGTTGTTCTGCTGCGAACCCAGTGATGGTTTGTCCATTTGGAGCCGTCAGCGATCGAGTGTGATTGGGAACAACAACGATGAATCCATAGCGGGCAACCTCAGTGGCAAAGCTTGAGTAGGCTGATTTATCGACTAATCCTCCTTGTAGGAGCAAGGCAATGGGAAATTTCTTCGAGGTGGTAGGAATAGGAAAGTAAATATCTGCTGAGTCTGAAGTAGTAGCAGTTTGTTTGGGAGTTTGGGAAGCAATCGTAATGTTGCTGCGCTCTACTTGGTGGAAGAAGGGGATTTGATCCGTCGCGACAGTTTGTGGAAAAGGTGAAGCAAATGCGTGCTTGGTATTGCAAGACGTATTGATGATGATACAGGCATAAATCAAAGCAGCATAAATAGGCTTTCTCATAATTTTGCTCCTGAATACGATCAATCAGTTCTTCTAGTTTGATGAAATTGCTCAGTTAGTTCTACTGGGTTCATCAGGCTGAGGGAATTCGTCAAACATGAGGGATGAGCTAAGCGGATAGGGATTCCGATGCAGTGTTTGGCGTGTCCAATGGTGAGGAAGCATGGAGAGCGAGTTGCTGAGCGAGGAAGTATTTGGAGGCAGCGAAATTGCGAGCAGCACTGTTGCGATCGCGGACTAAACTCCCTGCCGCTTAAACCATGCTTGAAGCCGTTGCCATCCTTCGATCGCTTCTCTCTCCCGATAAGAGGGACGATAATCCGCAAAGAAAGCATGAGGTGCATCTGGATAAACAATGATTTCAGACTGGCTCTGCCCGGTTTTGAGTCGAGCTTGCATCTGTTGTACTGTTTCAAGCGGAATGCCTGTATCTTTGCCGCCGTACAGTCCTAGAACTGGAACCTTGAGCGATGCTGCAATATCGATTGGATGCTTAGGGGTGACTGGTGTTGCATCACCGACGAGGCGCCCGTACCATGCCACTCCTGCTTTGACTTGGGGACGATGTGCTGCATAGAGCCAGGTAATTCGTCCTCCCCAACAAAAGCCTGTGATTCCTAACCGTTCAGCATTTCCCTTGGCTGAGCGCACCGCCCAATTCACGGTTGCATCTAGATCAGACATGACTTGGGCATCTGGAACCTTGGCAACAATCGGACGAATTTGATCAATGCTGCTTAACTTTGAGACATCGCCTTGCCGGATAAATAATTCAGGTGCGATCGCGACATAACCTAACTTGGCAAATCGGCGGCAAACATCTTGGATATGCTCATGCACCCCAAAGATTTCTTGAATCACCAAAACAATTGGAAAATTAGAACCTGTCGCTGGCTGCGCTCTGTAAGCAGGAAGCTCGCCATCTGCAACGGGAATTTTGACGGCACCTACAATCAATCCCTTCGCGTCAGTCGTGATTGTTTTGGCTGAAATAGGTTGTACCGCTAGGGCAAACCCTGTTGCGAGAGTAGCAGTAGCAATGAATTTCCGGCGCGTAAACTCTTTCGTCATTTTTATAGCTGAGCAATTTCGCTCCGATTCTACTGGCTTGACGAAGTTAGCGATTCTAGCCTACGAGAGATATTCAGAAAATCGAACGGGGTTTTGTCAGTAAGAGAGGAGTGATGGTACTGGATTAGTTATTGATTGATCGGCAAAGTTACTGTAAATGTCGTGCCAACATTCACCTCACTTGCGACGGAAATTGTTCCACCCGATTGCTCAATGACCTGTTTCACAATGGCTAGCCCTAACCCTGTTCCTGAAATATTGCCGACATTGCTTGCACGAAAAAAGGATTCAAACAGGTGTGCTTGATCCGTGGGAGAAATACCAATCCCTTCATCCTGGACTTGGATGATCACTGCTGCTGATTCACACTGCAATCGAAGCCGAACAGTGCTTTGAGGGGGAGAATATTTGATGGCATTGGAGAGCAGATTGGTGAGAACTTGGCGCAGCAATACCTCATTTACATGAACGCTCAGGCATTCTGCTGCACAGTCAAACTGAATTGTATGGTTAGCTCCCATACCAAACTTGATCTCTTCCACTAATTTACGGCAGAACGGCTCAATGACAATCAATGTCATATTTGCCGTCGCCCCGATCGCTTCTGCTTTGCCCAATGCCAAGACATCATCGAGTAGAGCAGTCATTGTTCTGACGGCGATATGGATGCGTTGAGCAAAGTCGGCTCGCCGTTCTGGTGATAAGTCGCTTTTCTCTAGCAGTCGAGAGAACCCAAAAATGATATTGAGAGGATTGCGAAATTCATGGGACACCATTGAGACAAAGCGTGTTTTGATCTGTTTGAGTTCGCGTTCTTGTTCTAGGGCAGCTTGAAGTTGAAGGGAAAGTCGTCGCGATCGCAGCAAAATTTCCACTCGCGCCTGTAACTCTAACTTTTCGATTGGTTTGCTAATCAGTTCATCAACAGTTTGCCAAAGATGTCGCGTCACCAGTCTGATATCCGGTTGGAGCGTAATCAGCAAAACAGGCAAAAATACAGGTTGCTCTGCGTTTTTCCTCGCCTGTACCCATTCCCACAAATGGTGTAAGGCTGGTCCATCCAAAATGCACAGGTCAAACGGTTCATTGAGCAGTGGGACAGCATGCTTTGCCTGCACCACAGACTCCCCAACGGTGACATCGTAATATCGTCCTAGCCACTCTGTCAGGAGGCGGCGATTCTCCGTTTGCTCAATAAAGATCACAATTCGGTTCATCGCTTACTCACCCTCTAGCAATTCGGGGATACCTGTGAGGATACCTCGAAGTCGATTGAGCGGATTACCAACTTTAATCCCATCCCGACTAATTTGAAATTCACGCAGGGTTTTCTCAAAATCGCTGATCCGCTTCTTCAGTACGCCGATCACACGTCTCAATTCACCGTGCATTTCCAGATAGCGCAGAAAGATCATATTATCTGCTAGGTAGCTAATCCCAATTTCAGTTGCCTTAAATTCTCCGGTAATCGATTCAACCTCATTAATCAGCAGAACAGCAACCCCCATGTTTTGCAAATACTTACAGAGGGAATGAATGTGAGGGGTCAAGTCTTCGCCTCGAACTGAGAGCCGATACCCCGATACACTATCGATCATGACAATCCGCGCCTGATGTTCTTCGACTTCCTGGCGCACGAGGTTAGCAAATTCATCAGGGGTATAGTGGAGCGGTTCGATTTGCACGATCGATAAAGTGCTGCGCTCCTGCATGGCGTGAACCGGAATATTGACTCCTTCAGCCCGATGCAACAGCGTTTCCTTGTTTTCCTCAAAGGTGTAAATTACGGATCGCTCTCCCCGTCCGGCTGCTTCTTTCATAAACTGAAGCCCTAACGTACTCTTGCCTACCCCACTCGGTCCACTGATGATGGTAATCGTGCTGCGTTCAAGACCACCATGCAACAGTGCATCAATTTCTGGAATCCCCGAGGAAATCGTTTCTACGGTCAGCGCTTGTTCCGATAGTCTGGGTAATAGTTTCGGAAAAAGCTGCATTCCTTCACTGGTGAGGCGAAAGCTGTGATTGCCGCTGCGAAAATCGCTTCCTCGAAACTTGGAAACCGACAGGGTACGATTGTCCTCATTAAAGTTCAAGTCAAGCACCCCGTCGCTCATGAACTGTAAATCATCGTCGGGGGCTTCGACGCTGTGTTCTGAGGTAAACAGCACCGTAATATCTTTCTCTGTCAGAAATCGCAGAAACGACAATACCTGCTTACGGAACTGAAAGGTATTGGTTGCCAGGTAGCGAAATTGGGTCATTGAGTCGATGAAAATTCGCTGCGGCTTCAGGCTTTCAACTTGTTCTACAATGCGTTGGGTTGTTGGCTCGCGCTCGACTTCAGCGGCTGAGAAAATATCGTAGGTTTGTACTTGAGCAAAAAAGTCGGAGGTGGGGCTAAGGTCAAGAAACGTGATGCCCTGAGTGTTGAAGTTTAAGCCTTCAGCTGTTTTTCGCAGTTGGGCAACTGTTTCTGCCAGTGTAATGAATAGAACGGTTTCGCCGTTTGCGGTTCCCGACGCTAAAAAGTGCATTCCTAACGTTGTTTTACCTGTACCCGGTCCGCCTCGAACCAGATAAGCACGACCGGGTACATATCCACCATGAAGCACTTCGTTGAGTCCTGAAATTCCCGTCAGTAGTCGATCGTGAGTCATCTGTAAGCCATCTCCCCTCATTGCCTAATCCTGATAAAACGTGATGTAATGTGCCTTTTTTGCTGTGCGGGAGTTGACTGTCCGTTGAGGGTCAGAAAGTTCAGGCTTCATGGGGTGAGTTACCTGTCTCTTTTGGCTACGCTGCCTAGCAAGTACAAACTGAATTAGAAACGAGAATACCAGTAAGGACTTAAATGTTGCGAAAAACAAAAGGAAAGTTCGGCAACCATACTCTCACAAGGCAATTGAACACCTGCAATATTTATTCGCAAAAAACGGAGATTTTCACATTCTGAGGCAAGATACTCAAAATGTGACAAGCCATTTTTCAGAATTTATCGGCTTCTAATCTGGCTCTGTTGGAGTTGCTGCATCATTTGTTCTTGCGTCAATGCTGGCTCTTTGCAACTTAACCCCTGGCACACTAGCGCCACAGCGTTTTCTGGTAAAGCATCAATGACAATTAGCGCAGTTGTGGGCAAGTATTGGGTTTCGAGCGGAGTAATTTGCTCGATCGAACTCCGAACCAGTGTTTGATTGCGAAACCAATCGAGTGCAACAAACAAACTTGGGCAAGCAGAAGGCGATTGTTCCATCACGCTTGCAAACGCTTGTAAGGCTTGCTCTGCTCGATCGAAGTAATCTAAGTTCTCAGTCAGTAACGATAAACGGACTAAATTCGCGATCGCGATTCCATTCGCTGCGGGTGTCGCATTATCTGCATAGCTCCGTTCTCGAATGAGTAGATCTCGGCTCGCATCTTTTGCTGTGTTGTAATATCCACCTTGCTCTAGGCTCCAAAGATACTCGTCAAACTCAGCTTGAATCCGAATCGCTGCTGCTAGCCAATCTGTCTGATTCTCTGGCGCATCGGATCGAATGCTCCGCGTGGCTTGATGTAAATCAAGTAGAGCTTTGATGAATAGAGCAAAGTCCTCAGCTTGAGCAAGTAGCTCAACTTTGCCGCCATAATTTAGGCGATAGAAGCGCTGATTGATCCATTGATTTTGCAGAATGAAATCTGCGGCTTGGGTCGCAAGTTCTAGGTATTCTAATTCTCGGAAAACTGCATACGATCGAGCGAGTCCCGAAATCATTAAACTATTCCAAGCAACAATCATTTTTGTGTCGGTAACGGCTGGAATTCGTCCTGACCAAGCAATAGATTTTGCTTCTTCTGCATTCCGAGCAGGCGGAAACGGATCACTCACACAAGCTCCATATCGAACTTCAAACAACTTGCTGAGGGCAGTTTCAGCAGTCTGTGAAAGTTGGTTAGAGTTCTGGCGTTGTAGTACGATTTTGCCTTCAAAATTTCCAGCAGGAACAATTGAGAACTGTTCCGATAGCTCTGTGAATTCTTCCGAAGTTAGTAACGCTTGCAGTTCTGAATAGCTCCATACATAGAAAGCTCCTTCTTCGGGTTCTGTATCTTCTGGAGTGACAAAACTATCGGCATCTTGTGCGGCATAAAAGTAGCCTTCGGGTGCAGTCATTTCGCGTTTGAGCCATTGAGCCGTTTTCGCGATCGCTCTTTCAAACGCAGGTTCTTGCACACCTAATGCCCAGAGATTTGCTAAATATTCGACAATCTGCCCATTGTCGTACAGCATTTTCTCAAAGTGCGGAACTGTCCAAGTCGCGTCCACGGTATAGCGATGGAATCCGCCTGCGACATGGTCAAAGATGCCACCTAAAGCTAAATCTAAGCCGCGTTGAGTCACTGCTTCGCGCGCGTCATACCGATCGAAGTCGAACCGAACTGCGTGCAGGACTGCATCCGCATAAGGAATCATCGGAAATCTTGTACCAGGCATTTGTGCCGATAGAATCCCGGTACTATATTCCAACCCCAGTTTTAAGAGTTCGTCGCTTAAAGTCTGAGTGGGAAGCAGAACTGAGTTTTGGAGATTTGTGAGAATTTCTGATTTGACTCCATCGATCTTGGCACGATCGCTGTCATACAATCGCCGCAACGTCTGCAAAATTTGCAAAAAACCAGGACGACCATACTTGGGATCGATTGGGAAATACGTTCCACCATAGAACGGGACTAAATCGTCTGGAGTCAGAAAAATATTTAAGGGCCATCCTCCTTGTCCCGTAAGCATTTGCAGCGCTTGCATATAAATGCTGTCGAGATCTGGGCGTTCCTCGCGATCGACCTTGATCGGTAAGAAATTCTCATTTAGATAGTCAGCGATCGTCTCATCTGAAAACGCTTCACCTTCCATCACCGTACACCAGTGACAAGAAGAGTACCCGATCGAGAGAAAGATGATTTTGTTTTCTCGGCGCGCCGTCTCGATCGCATCTTCGCTCCAAGCCCACCAGTTGATCGGATTGTGAGCATGTTTGCGTAGATAAAGGCTTTGGGCATGGAGTAAGCGATTCGGCATAGAGGGGTGAAGAACACGATTTCAAAATTGTGCTTGAAATCCGCAAATTCTTCACCCCTCTGAGCTAATTTGAGCTTATTTTGCTTCTCCCCGCAAAATCGCATTGCCGTCTTTGAAGTCAATATCCTTGATATCCAGACCGCGCAGCTTCATCTCGATATTGAGTTGCTCCTGCACTTTGGCAGCAGGGACACCCAACCGATTGGCAACTTCTGCGATCGTAAAACTCATATTCCCAATCTGGATTTTTGCATTTTGATCAAACCGTAACTTGCCATTTTGCATTTCTGGTTTGCCTTCAACGCCGATGTAAACTTTGCGATCGCTCATCGGAATTTTTTGCGTAATTTCAGATAACAAGTTTTGCTGTTTTGATCCCAGTCCGCTATTTTTTAACTCCTGAACATCTACAACCGCTCCTGTTTTTAGCTTGTCATCTTTCAGCGAAGTATGAAATCCTTTCACAGAGTTTGGTAAGGGTTGACCGCCGCTTTTTTCAGTGATCTTTGTTACCAAAAGATCATTCAATTCCTGAGAATTTAGGGCAACTTGTACATTTGGATTTGGGCTGGAAGGCTTGTCAGGCGAAGCATTAGCAACAATCTTTGTATCAGGAGAAACCCGATTGGGTTGTGGAATTGATTGAGCTTTCTCCTCAATCTTTTTTTCAATAGCTGCCCCAGACTTTTGAATTTGGGCATAAGTTTTGGGATTCTTTTCTCCCTGCGCATACCATTCGGGTAATTGTGTCAACTGTCTCCAGAAATAATAAATTCCTGACGCAGTTCCAAGCACAATTCCCGTCGTGATCAATAGAAATAAAACACCAGATTTCTTCACAGCTACCTCAAGTCAATCTTGTAGGATCTTCAGTCAATCTATTATGTAAATTCGAGTTAATCAATCACTTGTTCAGATACTGCACTGATACGACCTATGCAACACGATCGCGCTTAGGTCGCTAAAATGTAGAAAATTCACTGGACTGGATTCATGATTCCTACCGTTATTGAAACCTCCGGACGCGGCGAACGCGCCTTTGATATCTACTCTCGACTCTTACGGGAGCGAATTGTGTTCCTCGGTAGCGCGATCGATTCCGATGTCGCCAATTTGGTCGTAGCTCAACTGCTGTTTCTCGAAGCCGAAGATCCCGAAAAAGATATCTATCTCTACATCAATTCTCCGGGTGGCTCGGTGTCAGCCGGGATGGGTATTTATGACACGATTAAGCAGATCGGCCCTGATGTCTCGACGATTTGTGTCGGTTTTGCGGCTTCGATGGGCGCATTTCTCCTAAGTTCTGGCACAAAAGGCAAACGGATGAGCCTGCCTCACTCGCGGATTATGATTCACCAACCGCTCGGTGGTGCTCAAGGACAAGCGACGGATATTGAAATTCAAGCGAAAGAAATTCTGTATCTCAAGAAGCGCTTGAATACGATTCTCGCGGATCACACAGGTCAACCGCTTGAGCGAATCGAACAGGATACAGAGCGCGACTTCTTTATGTCTGCCACAGAAGCGAAGGACTATGGATTGGTGGATCAAGTCATCGATCGTAAGCCTTCTGCTACTCGTCCCGCAGTTGTGAAATAGTTTGTCAATTTCACTCTGGTTTGATTCTGTCTCGCTGGGATTCCATCTCGCCCCGGATTTTCATTGACGGGTGGGATGGAATCCCAGCAAGAAGACCGAAATGATGAAGAATAAAGTGAGAAGGTAATTTGATTCACGCTTATTTGAAATTGCTATGACTCAAGTTGAAGGTGCTGTTTTTTACGATCGCTCATCCTGGGGACGCATCCAAGTCTCAGATGCTGATCGCCTCAATTTTCTCCACAATCAAAGCACCAATACATTTAATCTCAGAAAACCCGGCGAAGGTTGCGATACTGTCTTCGTCACTTCAACGGCTAGAACGATCGATCTCGCAACGGCGTACATTCTAGAAGATTCGGTGATTTTGCTCGTTTCACCTGGGCTGACTGAGAAGCTGATGAAGTTTCTCGATCGCTATATATTCTTCGCAGATAAAGTGAAACTTGCTGATATCACTCCCGAGACTCAAACAGTCTCAGTCTTGGGTTCAAAGAGCCATGACATTGTCAAAGAACTGGGTGCCGCCGAGTTGATCGCTCAGCCTTACGGAACGCACTGCCTTGTCGATGGAATTCGGATTGCAGTTGGCAGTGGACTTGCAACCGAAGGCTATACTTTAATCAGCGATCGCTCAATTGATCTCACTGCAAAGCTCAAAGAATTGGGCGCAACTGAAATCGATGATCAAACTTGGAATCAGTTGCGGGTTGAACAAGGTCGTCCGATGCCAGGAGAGGAATTGACCGATGATTACAATCCTTTAGAAGCCGGATTGTGGCACACGATTTCATGGAATAAAGGGTGCTATATCGGACAAGAAACCATTGCCCGTTTAGATGCCTATAACGGCGTGAAGCAAAACCTCTGGGGCATCAAGCTCAATCAAGTGGTTGAGCCTGGAACAGTTGTGACGATCGCGGGTGAAAAAGTTGGAAAAATTACTAGCGTTGTCGATGCGATCGGACTTGCCTATATTCGCACCAAAGCAGGTGGAGCAGGATTACAGACTGATCTCGGTGAGATTGTTGCACTCCCGTATTTGACGCGTGAAAAACAGAATTGAGAGATAGGGAGAAATTTAAGCCTGGATTCTCCCGATTTCCCAACTGGCTACGGACACAAGACCCGGACGATAAACTCTTAGAAAGTGTTTTAAAGGTAATCTTTCAGACACATTCACCCGCCCCCGGACTGAAAGTCGGGGCTAGTTGAACGAAGTCCACTGAAGGGACTAAAATTCAATCAGAATGGGGTCTTCAGTCCTTTTCAAAGGACTTCGCACTGTTAGCCCCGAATTCATTCCGGGGCGAGATAGAACGCAGCGAGGAAACATTTGATACTTTTAAAACACCCTTTTAGGGTTTCTAAGCTTCCACCAGTTGATTCTCTTGTCTCAAACAAGCCTCAATGAATGGATCAAGTTCCCCATTCATTACGTCCTGAACGGCAGTTGTCTCCACATTCGTTCTGAGATCTTTCACCATCTGATAAGGATGGAACACATAGTTACGAATCTGCATTCCCCAAGCCGCCTCAACCATATCGCCTCGAATCTCCGCGATCTCTTTGGCGCGTTGTTCTTCTGCGATGATCAGCAGTTTGGCTTTTAGATATGCCAGTGCTTTCTCTTTGTTTTGAAGCTGCGATCGCTCTTCTGTACACCGCACTGCAATGCCTGTTGGCTTATGGACAACTCGCACAGCCGTCTCAACTTTGTTGACGTTCTGCCCACCTTTACCGCCCGCGCGAGAAGTCGTGATTTCTAAATCCTTCTCAGGAATATCTAACTGCACCGATAAATCAATCATCGGCATCACTTCCACGCCAGCAAAGCTCGTTTGTCGCTTGTCATTCGCATTAAACGGCGAAATCCGAACTAAGCGATGCGTCCCTTTCTCGACTTTGAGATAACCATAGGCATAGCGCCCATCGATCTCAAGCGTGGCAGACTTAATCCCCGCTTCGTCTCCTTCGGAAACTTCCATCAAATGCACCTTATACCCATGTGCTTCACCCCAACGGGTATACATGCGTAACAACATTTCCGCCCAGTCTTGGGCATCTGTTCCACCTGCGCCTGCATTGATGGTTAGAATTGCGCCCTTGGCATCGTAAGTGCCAGACAGCATTTGTTGCAGTTCCCACTGGTCGAGATCCCGTTGAAGCTGCTGTGTTTTCGCTTCAGCTTCTTCGAGCAGAGATTGATCCATTTCGAGTTCGAGCAATTCTAAAGTCGCTTCAGCGTCAGCGAGATCAGATTTCCAGCGATCGAACTGTTCGAGGTGAGATTTGTAGTCGTTTAATTCTTGAAGGGTGCGTTGTGCCTGAGTTTGGTCGTCCCAGAAATTCGGTTGAGACGCAATTTGCTCAAGATCTTGAATTTTCGCAGTCAGAGCAGGAACGTCAAAGATAGTCCTGGGTAGTTCCCAGGCGCGAAGTGAGCGATTCGACATTCCGTTTTAATTCAACGGTATCCATACTAAACAAGCATAAAATGGCATTTCTGATTGTAGCGCCGATTTTGCATTCAGCGCTAAAGTCCAGACTCTACAGAATGATCCAGAGCAGAATCCCGATCGCGAAACTGACAACGATCGTAATGAATGTCTTTTTCAATCGCTGCAAAATCGGCTGAACTTGATAGCTGACCACCAATCGATCTTGCGCGAGAATTTCGGGTGGTTTTTCCCACATCTGCCCGTCATACCAGCCAGATTCCTCGTAAAAGATCGCCGTATCACTTAAGCGCCGTTGCACATATGCCCAGCCCAGATAGAGCCGCACCAGTGCCAAACCCGGAATCACAAATGCTCCTGCCGATGCAAATAAGAGAAATTGGGGTAAATGCTTTGCAGGCGGAAAACTCACCGCAGCGACAGGCGCAGCGACGAGCCAACTCAGTGCCCAGAGAATGACAACGGGCTTGAGATAGGAAATGCGATCGAGCGTTGCCCAGCGAAAAAACCAAGATTCCTTCAGTTCTTGATATTCATTGAGCGGTTGCTGTTCGTCGGGAACTGGACAAGTAACAGAATTCATGACGAAACGAAGAAACTAGAAGGATATTCGTAAGTATAAAAGACTTATCCTAACTAAGGGAACGAAGCAATGTTGGATTTGAGAGCGACCTGCTGCGATAGAAGTTGAAGAGGAGATTTCTATCCTGAGGAGGATAGATTTGCGATATCGATTGAAAGAAAACTGTCCAGATTGGTTGTCGTGGCTTACTCTTGATACGCCTCTCAACCCAAAATCTAAACCCAAAATCAGATACTTTTTTTGGAAATCTGGAAAAAAGCATCCAAACAAACGCCTGAAAAGACCTGAAGATTTGTAAACTAAGTAGTCAGGCAAAGTTAGTGCCATATTTTCTGAGGAAACGGTATGAAGCATCTGGTTACAGTTGAGCGCCTGTGTTTGGCAGGACATTCGTTGGCGCTGGCTTTTGGATTAGCGGGATTATTGCTGGTGCTGCCCAATCCAGAATTTATTGCATCTCTTCCGACGGTTGGGCAAACCGCGTTTGGGTGGAGCATGGCGAATGGCGGAGTCGGGTATATCTTACTCGGGGCTGTGACGGTGGCAATTTATGCTTACCGGACGCTCGGAATACGGCACTGGCTGACATTTATGCTTCCTGCAGTCATTCTTTCTTTGGGAAGTGAATTGCTAGGAACTAGTACTGGCTTTCCGTTTGGTGCGTATGGGTATTTGAGTGGATTGGGCTATAAGATTGCAGGTCTTGTGCCGTTCACTATTCCCTTGTCTTGGTTCTATGTCGGATTGTGCTGCTATGTACTGGCACGATCAGGTTTAGAAAGCATTGGACTGCCGCTTTGGGCGAAACTGATCGGCTCGATCGCGCTCGGATCTGTGTTATTAACCGCCTGGGATTTCGTTCTCGATCCGGCAATGAGTCAGGCGTCTTATCCTTTCTGGGAATTTGGTGAAGTCGGTGAGTTCTTCGGTATGCCTTATCGAAATGTTACAGGCTGGCTGGGAACGGGTGCAATCTTTATGTTTGTGGCATCGCTGTTTTGGGGTGCAAAGCCGTTAAATTTGAATCGCGCTCAGTTGTCTGTGCCGCTGATCGTCTATCTGATTAACTTTGCTTTTGGTGCGATCATCACCGTTACCGAGTTGGATGCGCGCTATTTGATTCCGACCTCAATGAGTATTGTTCTGGGCGTCGTTCCCGCGATCGCGCTTTGGTGGATGACGAAGCCTAGTCAAGGAATTGAGCCTGCTTTGTCAGGAAGTTTGACGCGCGAAGTGCCGACGGTTTCGGTAGGTATCGGGCAGAAGTAGAGGAGATGGGAAGATAGGGGGAAGAGAAAGTCACGCATTCTCTCTACCTTCCCGTCCTTCTTGTAATAATGAACAGCATTTGATTTTAAGGGGTTGGAAGGTTGACGAATTTCATCGGACAGACCGGAATCTATTGCCTGGGATTGATTGATTCCCAGGCTTTTGTATTTCAGGATGTATTTTTCCTCGTACTGTTAGCAATTCAAATTCCGGCGGCAGCGATTTTACTCTCGCGATTGCTCAAAGGGGCTGTGCGTCGTCCTCCGCTTCAACCTCAACTGCCGAATCCAAACTTTTTCGGAGCGGTGAGTGTCGTTGTGCCGACGCTGAATGAAGCCGATCGTATTGCGCCTTGTCTAGAAGGTCTGACTCGCCAAACGTATGAGGTGCGAGAAATTACGATCGTGGATAGTCGATCGACCGACAAAACGCCGGATTTAGTCCGAGCCGCACAAGCGACTGATCCGCGATTTCGATTGATTAATGATCCTCCGCTGCCTTCAGACTGGGTGGGTCGTCCTTGGGCATTGCACAACGGATTCTTGGCAAGTTCTTCTCATAGCGAATGGATTTTGGGGATTGATGCTGATACGATTCCGCATCCGAGTTTGGTCTGTAGCTTGCTCGAAATGGCGAATCGGGAAGGATTCGACCTGATTACCCTCTCGCCCCGGTTCATTCTCAAGTATCCCGGCGAGCTTTGGTTACAGCCTGCTTTATTGATGACCTTGGTGTATCGATTTGGAGCAGCAGGAGAAGTCGGAAGTTCTCCGGAGCGAGTTATGGCGAATGGGCAATGCTTCTTTTGTCGGCGATCGCTGTTAGAAAAAGTTGGCGGCTATACCAGCGCCAAAGGGTCTTTCTGCGATGATGTCACCTTAGTGCGAAATATTGCAGCAACGGGTGCAAAGGTCGCGTTCTTAGATGGTGCGAATGTTTTAAAGGTTCGCATGTATGAGGGCATGAAAGAAACATGGGAAGAATGGGGGCGATCGCTCGATCTCAAGGATGCTTCAACTTCGGCGCAAATTTGGGGGGATCTGGCATTTCTCACATTAGTGCAAGCCTTGCCGATTCCGTTGCTGATTTTCACGGCTGCGATCGTTGCTTCTGGAAATACAACCTTGCCTGCTTTGATCACGTTGGGATTGAATGGAGCCTTGATTGCGATGCGATTGGGATTGAATGCGGCGATCTTGCAATCTTACGATCGCGCTCAAGCGAAAGGAGCAGGATTGTTCTGGCTGTCTCCGTTCGCTGATCCAGCCGCTGTGTTTAGAATTTTCCTCTCGTCTACTCGCAAGCCAAAAAGCTGGCGAGGTCGAACCTATGGGGGATAATGTAACGCTCCTAGGTTTGGCTGGCAGTCTTGTTGCGGGACTCGCAACTGGGGCAGGGGCATTGCCGATCTTTTTCATCAAAGAAATTACGCCTCAAACTCAAGGTGCACTTCTGGGGTTTGGGGCGGGAGTGATGTTAGCCGCGACTTCGTTTTCCTTGGTGATTCCGGGAATAGAAGCGGCTGAGAAACTGGGTGCAAATCACTTGAGCGCAGCCGCGATCGTCGTTGCTGGAATCTTATTGGGGGGTGGGTTCCTCTGGTGCTCAAATCGCTATTTTCCACATGAGCATTTTATTAAAGGATCGGAAGGTTCAGCCCAAGCGAATCGATTACGGCAGGTCTGGTTATTTATCATTGCCATTACGCTGCACAATTTTCCAGAGGGATTGGCGGTTGGAGTCGGATTTGGCGGTGGCGATGTTGCGAATGGAATTGCGCTGACTTTGGGAATCGGATTGCAGAATTTTCCAGAAGGATTGGTTGTTGCGATCGCGCTTTTAGGAGAAGGATATCGTCGTCGCAGTGTGTTTGGCGTGGCGTTATTAACCGGATTAGCAGAGCCGATTGGTGGCGTAATCGGTGCAGCAGTCGTGTCGATCGCCGCCGCAATTTTGCCGTGGGGAATGGCATTTGCAGCCGGAGCGATGCTGTTTGTGATTAGTGATGAAATTATCCCAGAGTCGCATCGCTTGGGAATCGAGAAGCAGGCGACGTTAGGCGTGATGATTGGATTTGTATTGATGTTGTTCTTAGATGTGGCATTAGGGTAGTCATTCACCCCACTCCCCACTAGCGCGGAGCCGTAATACTTTGAGCACTGGGCGATCGCATATTCTCATCATTCAAGTGATACATTCCCGACCAGCTTGCTAACAATCGCGTACAAATTTGGCGAATATGCTCCTCTTGATTCAAGGTCATTCGCCAATCTGCGGGCAGACCGATCGTGCTATTCAATGCTCCCGATAGCGCACCTGTTAAAGCAGTGACTCCAGGAACCTGATATCGCGTCTGAGCCGCCCGCAAAATCGATAATCTAAAATCTCCTGCCGTGCTGAGAAAACAATAGAGTGCAAGTGCGATCGCGGCATCTCCAGTCGTCGCTTCACTCAAGGTCAGAATTAACTGCACCGCATCTTCTAATCCCACTTTCTGTTGCACCATCGTTTCCACTTGCTGCAATCGTTGAAGTCTGGGAATTCCTTCGGGTGGAGCTAGCAATGCTTCAAACATGGGAGAAACTAAACGGCGCGGATTGAGATCGCCTTTCAAGGCTTGAGCGATCGTGTATCCGATCGCTAAGAGATCCAACTCTGAGATCAGCAAATTTTGCCAAACTTTCAGAACAGTTTGGAGATTCTGCCGCAGTTTTGTAAAGTCATCATGGAAATACAAAAATACGGGGAGAAGCGCGATCGCTGCTTCCGCATTCGTCAGGGGTTCTCGGAAAATCGGATCGCTAGAATTCTCGATACGACTGGGATCAATCAAAGATTCTGCATAAAACTCCATTAGATCTTCTAGAGAATAGTGACGCGACGGCAGGCGACCCGATGCCTGAATGCCGATCATCTCTCCCATAATCGCGCCCATCATTGTTGCTTGAAATCGATAGAGAAGTGCAGATTGCATGATTATTTTCCGAAACCTAGTGTAGAATTCTCGCTGATTTGGTTCATTTCTCACCGTTTTTATTCTGCAACTTTAGCTCCTCGCCATGCGTCCCATGATTCGTCTTCAACTTCTTTCTATGATGCCAACCCGATTTATCAAATCGCTGTTTCTCTTCACACTCGCGATCGCTCTTACGGCTACGATTATCCATCCTGGATTGAGCCAGACTCCAGCCCGAAACATTATCCGCCTAGGAAGCCAAGGGGCAGATGTTACCGAATTACAAAGTACCTTAAAGCTATTGGGCTATTATGGCGGCTCGGTCAATGGTGTATTTGATGAAAGCACTGCTCAAGCCGTCCGACGCTTTCAACAAGTCGCTGGACTGGATGCAGATGGCATTGTTGGCGCTGCGACCTGGAATCGCTTATTTCCCTCCAATGAACCTGTCGCGCCCCCAGCGAATCCTGATCCCACTGCGCCACGTCGGGTTGAAACTACTGCACCCGCTTCCACCGAGTTTCCAATTTTAAGACGCGGAGCCACGGGTGAAAGTGTGCGGGGATTGCAGAGTCGATTAAGAGCGATCGGCGTTTATGACGGTGAAGTCGATGGGGTCTTTGGAGCCGGAACCGAGGAAGCGGTAAAAGCGGCACAGCAGAAGTTTGGACTCGAAGCGGATGGTATTGTCGGCGGCGCAACTTGGGCAGCGATTTTGCGGTAGGTTGAGAGAAATATTGCGATCGGTAACATGGAGTGAACTTTAGTAAAACAGGTGCGCGACTCGGGGATGAGGATGCTACTTTATATTCAAGACACAAGAGAAGTTCAAACCCTTCTCCCAAGCCGATTAAAGCCCGTGTCTCCCGCTTTAATCCCTCGCAAATCCTGAAAGATATTTCACCGATCGAACTTCACCTTAGTCTCAACTGCACTCAAGATTCTCACTTCAATTCCGCTTTATTTGAGTCGCAAATTTGAACTAGCGAAAACTACAGCCTGGTTCGGCTGATTCGGGGAGATTGTTGATTAGACTGTTTGCGATTTTGTCCACCTTATCTGTTGTTTGTTCGATACACCTTGACAACTTAAGTGACCACCATTTTTTCAGGGTCTGGCAAGTCGCCAGACCCTTTGACATGTTTACCGCAGTTCGGCTTCGCGCGTTTCTAGCCGTTCACTACAAATAAAGCTGGTAGAGAGTGATCCGCGTCTGGATTCTCCCCATCTCCCCAGGGCTTTTTCATAGATTACTTTTAAAACATTCTCTCGGGCTAGAGCTTCACCAACATGAGAGGCGATCACCCGAGATGTTTCAATCGACTAGCACGACAGGACTCCGTACTAACGAGTCTTAATATCTGAGATAGCATTGCGCGCAACTCCTGCGATCGCGGCATCTGAGGCTTTCGGCAAATGATGATATTTTCCGCCTGCTTGCTTCGCCAACTCTTTCGCGAATCCAGTTGAGATAAATTTATTCTCGGTGTCAATGACGAGCAACTGAATCCCCAAGGCGCGAATTTTTGCGGCAAGCTCTAACAGTTCACCTTTGATATCCGGCTTTTCACCTTCAGGCAAAGTTTCACCGAGCGATCGCGCCAGCGGAATATTGCCTCGACCATCGGTAATTGCCACAATCACGACTTGTCCAATATCGCCGGACTGTTTTGCATTCAATCCGACTCGAACTGCCTGGGTTAAGCCATGTGCTAAGGGAGAACCGCCGCCGCACGGTAAGCGATCGAGTCTGCGTTTTGCGGCTTCGATCGATCTCGTTGGCGGTAATAAGACCTCAGCTTGCTCACCTCGGAAGGGAATCAGCGAAATTTGATCTCGGTTTTGATATGCCTCGGTGAGTAAGCGCAATACTGCACCTTTGGCAGCATTCATCCGATTCAGTGCCATTGAGCCAGACGCATCGACCACGAATACAATCAAGGCTCCAGCCTTTCGAGCCAGTCGTTTCGCCCGAATGTCACTTTCTTCAACGAAGACTCGCTTACGACCGGGTAGGACTTGATCCGCGCGTTGTCTTCTCGATCGCTGATAAGGAGCGGCTGTTCTCAAAGTCGCATCAACAGCAATCCGGCGCACTTTGCCTTTGGGCAACATCGGTTTGATATATCTGCCTCGATCTTCTGAAAATACGATCGTGCGACTTCCCGATTTTCCTTGCCGCGTTGCCATCTGAGCAAAATACAGCACTTCCGGATCGAGAATCACTCCTTCAGGATCAAACACGAACTCTTCGGGAATGTTTGGCGTGTCTTGTTCGGGTTGATCTTCCGATTCGTCTTCTGGATCGTCTTGGTCTTCTTGCTGGTCTTGCTCTTGATCCGACTGATCTTGAGGCGGGGGAGGGGGAGGAGGCGCTTCTTCAGGGGGAGCTTGTTGAACGATCGTCGATCGCGGAATGATCACTAATTCAACTGCTTTTCTCAAATCCTCAGCATTTACAGCAGTGCGCCCGTCTAAAGCGGCATGAGCTTTTGCCACTCTTAGAGCAAACAATTCGGCTCGATGCCCTTGCACACCGCCTCGCACGGCTTCAGTGACTAAATATTCAATTTGCTCTGCACTAATCTGCACATCTTTCAGCCATTCGCGAGCCAAAATAATCTGCGTTTTCAGTGCGTCAATATCTTCGGTGTACTGCGTTAAGAAAGCCTGAGGCGAATCAGAATAGCGGGTGGCTTGTTCGACGGCTTGAATGCGATCGTCTAATCCCAACACCATGTCGGCTGAAAGTGAGATAGCAATGCGATCGAGTAAATGCTCTCTTAAATTCCCTTCTTCCGGGTTGTAAGTTGCAATCAACAAAGGTCGGCAAGGATGTTGAAAGCTAATGCCTTCGCGCTCAATCTGATTGCGCCCATCGGTCAGAACAGAGAGCAATAAATTAGAGATTTGATCATCTAATAAATTAATTTCATCGACGTACAATACGCCTCGATTTGCTTCAGCCAACAACCCAGGCTGAAAAACCGTTTCACCTTGCTTAATCGATTGGCTGACATCAACTGAACCGAGCAATCGATCTTCAGTGACCCCCAAAGGAATCTGCACAAAGGGCGCGCGAATAATTTCAGTCGGCACTTCTTCAGTGCTGCCGTATTTCTCCAGCGTAAGATCATCCCACTCGGAGATCGCATTAGGTTCACAGTTACTAATCGAATCTTGAACCACTTCGATCGGGGGCAATAAGGCATGAATCGCGCGTGCCATGACGGATTTTGCTGTGCCGCGTCGTCCAGCAATCACCACGCCACCTAAGCCTGGATCAACCGCTGCCAGCAGCAGCGCTAATTTGATCGCTTCCTGCCCGACAACGGCAGCAAGAGGAAAAGCAGTCACTTGGGAGTCGATCGTAGAAGGCATTGAAATTTCGGATATTTATCTTGATCCACAATACCAAGATCCGGGAAGTTACGCGAACTCGCCCGGTCAGGTAATCCGATCAGGTGAAGTCTTGGATCGCGAAACTTTTTATAGTGAATCGAGAAGGACTGCCCCGAAGCAAGGGCTATGAGCCTCCTGAAAATCGTAAAGACTGTTTGTCATTGCAAGACAACTGCTCGTACAGTGATCTGTACACGAATCAAGAAAATACCTCTTTATAGCAGCGACATCATGTCGCTGCTTTTTTTGGGCACACTGATTGAATGTTTCCTGCTTTCTCCGATCGTCGAATGACTCATCCTGCAAATGCTGATGCGATCGAAAATGTTCTCGACAAGCTACCGCCCGAAGCAAAACAGTGGGCGGAAAGTTTGCCGTGGAATCAGCGACGCTATGTGCTTTCGCTCTGTCACTTGCTGTGTGCAGCTTCGCCAGAGGTGCAAGCTGAATTTTTAGATGAATATACGGCAAATGGACTGATTTCTAAGCTGATCGAAAATCATGAGATTCGGCAGAAAGTCAAAAATAATCTCGATCGCTTTCACATTACCACTGAGCTATCTGAACGCTTATTAAGAGGATATATTCGACAGTTCTATATTCATTCTGCTCAAGATGCGAGAAGGCAACCGGAATTAATTTTAGAATCAGCACTCCGTGTCGTCGTCAGTACTGAAGAAAGAAATAATATTTTTAACTATGTTTTAGGCTTTGAATTGGTTAAATTATTGTTTCGGATGAGCTGGTTGCAACACGAAAGACTTTACAGATTGCAACATAATCAAGAAGAATTTATCACACTGTATTTAAAGCCAATTCAGCGCACTCATCGGCTCAATCAGATCATTGTGCCAAGAGACGAAAAGCTCTTTTTTGCCCGCCGTGACTACTTTGTCGAGCGACCCAGTATATCAGATAAAAAGTTGATAGAACTCGCGATCGCAACGTTTACAACTGAAGCAATTATTCAGTTTGGCTTCTCTGTCATTCGGCATCCGGACGCAGTCGTATTTGATCATGATTATATTTTTAATCGCGATTCTGAAGCGGTTTTCCCCTACTGAAAACTGTAAAGAAATTTGAATTCAAATGTCACTGTAAATTCGACTGTTCAGTCTCCAGATAGACGAAATCGTTTGCAGAAAAAAATTAATCTCAAACCTATCAGGATCACTCTCATACTTCTCATAAAGCAACAGAGTTGGTGATCGTCATTCTGGAATTTTATTCGGTTGAAATTCAGCTTATTTTTGGTGCTGCACATTGCTGCAGGGTCAATTTTTTACTGTGAGGATGACTTGTGAAACTTCATTTATTAACCTGTGCTGTTACTGTTAGTTCACTTCTTGTTTCAGCAATTAGTGTTCGTGCTGCGGAAACCCCTAATCTTGTTGCTCAAATTTCCCCAATCGTTCCTGCAAATCCTCAACCGCTTGAAAATAATGCAGGACAAGTGACCTCGGTTTCGCAGTTATCGGATGTTCGACCGACGGATTGGGCTTTTCAGGCTTTGCAGTCTCTAGTCGAGCGCTATGGCTGTATTGCGGGATATCCCGATCGCACGTATCGCGGCAATCGGGCTTTGACCCGATTTGAGTTCGCGGCAGGATTGAATGCTTGTCTCGATCGCGTCAACGAGCTAATCGCAGCTTCAACGGCAGATTTAGTCAAGAAAGAAGACCTCGCAACGCTGCAAAGGCTTCAGCAAGAATTTGCAACTGAACTTGCAACCTTGCGCGGACGAGTCGATGCATTGGAAACTCGCACTGGAACGTTAGAAAGGCAACAATTCTCAACGACCACAAAACTTCAAGGTGAAGTGATCATTGCCGCTTCCAGTGTAGTCAGTGGAGACAATGCCAATGGAACCGAAGCCGAGCGAAATCCAACGCTTGGTTATCGAGTGCGGTTGAATCTCAATACCAGCTTTTCTGGGCGAGATTTGCTCACGACTCGAATTCAGGCAAACAACATTACGCCCTTGGGGCAGACGACTCAAGATGCCACAAGTCCGACCGGAGTGCGAGGCTTAGGAGTACTCGGTACGAACATGGGGCGACTAGAGTTTGATGGAGATAGTGGTGGATCAGCGAGTATTGCACTCCTCCGCTACCGCTTCCCATTGACAGAGAGCACGGATGTCTATTTAGCAGCAACCGGAAATGGCTTTGTAGACTTGGATGCGTCTTCACAGCTTAATCCTTACTTTGATGGCGGTGCAGTCTCCCTGTTTGGCTTGCGGAATCCGATCTACAACTATTCGGGCGGAGCAGGCATTGGTGTACGTCAAAGGATTGGGACAGCGGCTGAGGTCAACTTAGGCTATCTCGTTCCGAATGCTTCGATTCCCACTGATAAAAACGGCTTGTTTAATGGTCAATATGGGGCGCTGGCGCAGTTGATCCTTAACTTGAGTCCAAGTTCACGGATTGGGTTTACTTACATCAATGCGTATGCTCCATTTGGTGCGAATCTTCAGCCGGATGATCCGTTTAACCTGAGTGCAACGGGAAGTAATCTCGCAAATAGTAACTTCGATAGTGCGGTGAGTATCAACGCCTATGGAATTTCTGGAAACTTTCAGGTGTCACCGAAGTTTGCGCTAGGTGGATGGGTTGGCTATGCCAATCATAATTATATTGGGCGCGGGCGTGGAGATGTTTGGAATTGGGCGGTGACTTTGGCGTTCCCTGACTTGTTTAAGCAGGGCAATTTGGGAGGCTTATTGGTTGGACAAGAGCCAAAATTGACGCGGAGTGATTTGGGATTTCGCGATCGCGATACTTCTCTGCACTTAGAAGCTTTTTACCGCTATCGCATCAATGACAACATTTCGATCACACCCGGTGTGATCTGGGTGACGAATCCAGACTACAACGAGAACAATAACGATGCGGTGATTGGTGTTGTTCGGACAGTTTTCTCTTTTTAGTAGATCTCAAACTAGGAGCAGAGAGTGCTCCTAGTTTTGACCTTTAGGACACACAGCTATGAACGTAATTCTCAAAGCAACTTCTAAATTTCTTCCTTTACTCGGTCTGTTGTTTTTTTCAGCTTGCAGCAATTCAAATACACCCACTGCAAATAATGCGCCCGCAACTTCAGCCAGCTTCACTGCTGCGAAAGGCTGTAAAAACATTGGAATTCTTTTGCCTGAATCAGATTCTTCAGCGCGCTATGAGGCATACGATCGTCCTTTGTTAGAGCGGGAAATCAAGAAGGTCTTGCCTGACGCAACCATTCAATATGCCAATGCGAATAACAATGCAGACACTCAACAAAATCAAGCGGATGCAGCTTTGACCAAAGGCGCTTGTATTCTCGTTGTTGATCCCAATGACAGTGAGAAAGCGTCTGCGATCGTGCAAAAAGCAAAAGCAAGTCAGGTTCCAGTGATTGCATACGATCGCTTAATTCAAGATCCAGATGTGGCTTACTATGTCTCATTCGACAATGTACGAGTCGGTGAGCTGCAAGGGCAGTACATTGCTGATCAGTATCGCAAGGGAGGGTACGGCTTAAAGCGCGGCGCGAATCTAGTCATGATCAATGGCTCACAAACGGATAGCAATGCGTTGCAGTTCCGAGAAGGAGCATTGAAAGCTTTGCAGCCATTAGTTGATAGTAAAGACTTAAATTTGGTGTTTGATCAATACACGCCAAACTGGGATAGTGCGAGAGCGCAATCATTGATGGAAGGAGTGTTGACACAGCAAAAGAACAACGTTCAAGCGGCTTATGTTGCCAATGATGGTTTAGCCAATACGGTCATTGCAGCATTGAGAGCGCAGAAGCTAGATGGAAAAGTGCTAGTCACAGGTCAGGATGCAACTTTGACGGGCATTCAGAATATTCTGACAGGCGATCAGGCGATGACGGTTTATAAGCCGATCGCAAAAGAAGCGGAGGCAACGGCGCAATTAGTTGCAGCTTTGAGCAATGGCACTGATCCAGGAAGTTTGGTGAACGGACAGACGAATTTGCAGCAGGGCGGAGGACAAGTGAAATCAGTCTTGCTTGCTCCGATCGCAGTCGATAAGACGAATGTTCAGCAGACAGTTTTTGCAGATGGATTCTTGAAGAAGGAGCAGGTCTGCAATGGGCTAAATGGGGATACAACTGGACTTTGTAGAAGTTAAAAGCTGAGATCCTCGGAAGTTGGAGTTTTTTCAGAACTCCAACTTCTCGTTTACATAGAATTCTTGCAACTACAACATCTCTATGAGTAACTCAGTTTTATCAACACAATCAGAAGCGTCTTCAAGCTCAACTCGACCGACGCTAGAACTCCGCAACATCTGCAAATCTTTTGGAGGGGTACAAGCTCTCAAGAATGTCGATTTTGAAGTCTATGCAGGCGAAGTCGTGGGTTTAGTTGGCGATAACGGGGCAGGAAAGTCTACGCTCGTGAAAACCATGTCAGGCGCTTATGTGCCGGATTCGGGTGAAATTTTTCTCAACGGAGAGCGAGTCTCGATCGCTTCACCTCAAGATGCGACCCGTCTCGGCATTGAAACGGTTTATCAAGACCTCGCGCTCTGTGACAATCTCGATGTGGTTGGCAATCTCTGGTTAGGGCGAGAAGCCTATCGCTGGTTGATTCCAGGCGTTCTCAAGGTTCTCGATGAGACTGAAATGGAGCGCCGCACGATCGAAGTTCTCAAACTCCTGGATGTGAAAATTCCATCGGTTCGCCGTCCGGTTGCTGCCCTATCAGGTGGACAACGGCAATGTATTGCAGTCGCGAAAACGATTCTGCGATCGCCGAAAGTTGTTCTTCTCGACGAACCGACCGCAGCTTTAGGTGTGGCTCAGACTCGCCAAGTCCTCAACTTGATCCAACGGCTCAAACAACAAGGCTTAGCAGTCGTCGTTATTTCGCATAACTTACATGATGTCTTTGAAGTCTGCGATCGCGTGATTGTCATGCGGTTAGGACAACGAAGTGCAACGTTTGACATTCAGAGTTCTACATCAGAACAAGTTGTTGCTGCCATCACAGGCGCAGAATATCGCGATCCTCAACCCGAAATATTATGAAAACAGATGCGAACGATCGAGCTTCAGCGAATGCTGAAATGAGCGATCCACAAAGTTCTCGATCGAAATTTACTTTAAGTTCTCTGATGCGGGGTGATCTAGGATTTATCCCCGTTCTCGTTACGCTTGCATTGATCACGCTATATTTTCAACTTACAACGAGTGGCATCTTTCTCCAAGCTCGGAATCTGACGAATCTGACTCAGCAGATTGTTGTAATTAGTATTCTCAGTACTGCTGCTGTTTTAGTGCTTTTACTCGGCGAGATTGATTTGAGCCTAGCAGCCGTCGCACAAGCTTGTGCAGCCATCATGGCGACGCTTTCGGTCTATCAAAACTGGGGTGCAATTCCGTCGATTTTAGCCGCGTTAGTCGCAGGTGCAATCATTGGGTTAGTCAACGGCTTTTTTATTGCAATTCTGCGCGTCCCGTCGTTTATTGTGACCCTAGCAGGATCGATTGGATATGCTGGATTCTTGCTATTAGTTCTAGGGCGACAAACCACGCTGATTGTTCGTGATCCTGTGATCCGATCGCTGGCTCCCACTTATTTAAATCCGGTTTTAGGTTGGGGGATTCCGATTGTGCTCGCGGCACTTTATGCGATCGGGGTCTGGTATGAACGGCGGAAACGACTGCAAGCAGGATTGCCTGTGAAACGATCTTCAACCCTTCTGGCTCAAGTTGCAGCAATTTTCGCGATCGTATTTCTGATCGTGTTCTTGTTCCAGACTTATCAAGGTGTGCCGCAATCGGTGATGATTTCGCTTGGAATTGTTGTTGCGCTCTGGCTCGTTCTGAGAAAAACGCTGTTTGGTCGGCATCTTTATGCAGTTGGTGGTAATGAAGAAGCGGCAAGACGAGCGGGCATTAATGTCATTGGCATGAAGATGGCAGTCTTTACATTGGCATCAATGCTAGCAGCAGTCGCCGGAATTATGCTGACTTCGCGGAGTACAGCAGTCGCGACTCAGATTAGTGCAACGTTATTGTTAAATGCGATCGCGGCAGCAGTCATTGGTGGGGTTAGTTTATTCGGCGGTCGCGGCTCAGTCTGGGCAGTCATTTTAGGCGCGCTTGTGATTGGGAGCTTGGACAATGGACTAGATTTGCTCAACCAAGATCAGAGTGTAAAGAACATTGTTCAGGGAATTGTGCTAGTTCTAGCAGTGACAGCGGATGCCTTAGTACGTCGATCGAATCCGATACGAGGCAAATAGTTCTCAGCACATCTAAAAGCTTGGTTGGTGAATTTCAAGCTAAAGATCGTCGCTCTCGTTTGCGTCCCGCCCTGAACTGGAAGTTCGGGCTAACTGTGCGAAGTGGGTTGAAACCCACTGAAGAAAGTGTTTCTATTGGCTGTTAGTCCCGAAGCGGACTTCGCATTGTTAGCCCCGAATTCATTCCGGGGCGAGTGAGCAACGAAGCGAGAGAATGCGCCGAACTGATGTTGGATTACGCCCATCTACTTATAGTCAAATGTTCGATGAACACATCCGAATGCTGATCCGATAGAACGAGAGTTTTGCGATCGCCCTAAATAACGTCAGTTCAGATTGACGTTTGGGCGGCTAGCGAACGGTGAAATCTCTTATCCCGAATTCACGCTAAATAAAAAAATAAAAAAGAGCCTACAGATTGCAAGCTCTCTAATCTTTGAGTAAACGAAATCAAGCTAACTAACCTAACAGGTAGGCAGAGCGAAGTGCCCATAAAATTAGCACGCCGATACTGCCGAGAATAAGAGCCGCAGAAATAGCAATCACAAGCGGACTGTCTGCGCCCTCGAACTTCATAATCCCACGATTTAGGTCTGACATGAGTGCAACACTCCGTAACGTTTAGTAAAAGGTCGGTGATTTTCCTTTAGGGTAATTCATAGATTTTTCTACATCCTTCTTTCTCAAGCATTATTTTATCTTTCTGCTCAAATAAGTTTAAATAATCTCCGTATCTTGACCGAATTTTTGCATCAATTTTGCACTCAGCGGTCAAGATGGTAGAGCAAATCACACACTGCCCCGGAATGACTTGGCTCAGCATCACGATCGCGCTTCTGGCAACCGTTCTCATCCTGCTCGAAATCGCCCTGAGAATTCTCTTTGGTTTTGGCGATCCGCTGCTTTATGTCGCTGATCCTGAGATTGGCTATCTGCTCGCTCCGAATCAGTCAGTCAAGCGGTTTGGCAACCGGATCGAGACGAATCAATTTTCCATGCGATCGCCAAATTTCACCCCGAAACCTGAAGCGAAACGAATTTTGCTGCTTGGGGATTCGATTATTAACGGCGGCTGGTGGACAGATCAAAAAGATGTCATTTCGGAAGTCATGCAGCGCTTGGGGACGGCTCATGGCAAACTGGAAGTCCTAAACGCTTCGGCAAATTCTTGGTCGCCTCGGAATGAATTAGCGTATCTCAAACGATTCGGAACTTTCAATGCAGAAGTCATTATTTTAGTCATCAATACCGACGATTTATTTGGAACGCAGCCTACTTCTTTAGGAGTCGGACGCGATCGCAACTATCCCGATCGCAAACCGATGAGTGCAATTCAAGAAGTCCTCGATCGATACCTTTTACCTGCGCCCGCCATGCCCGAGGCATTCAAAAAAATCCAGGCTGAAGGCGGCGATCGCGTCGGCATAATCTTAGATGCAATTCGAGAAATTCGCGACCTTGCACATCGCAATCATGCGGAATTCGTCTTAGCAATGACCCCGTTGTTGAGGGAATTAACACCACCAGGTTCGCGAGAGTATGAAATTGTTGCCCGAAAACGATTAATGGATATGACTCAAACTGAGCAAATTAAGTACATTGACTTCTTAGCGATCTTTGCAGGCGCAGCAAAATCGGCTTCCCCAGAAACACTTTATCGAGATCACATTCATTTAAGTCAAGGTGGGAATCAGATCGTCAGTGAATGGCTGCTTCAAGCAATTTAATCGATCTTTCCGATGATCTTCGGCAAGCTTGAGGAATGTTCCTGATCGATCGTGAATTTAGTACAGCAAGGTTTCAGAGGTTTGAAGAATGGCTCTATTAGGGATTGATATTTCGGCTTATCAAGAAGATGTCAACTGGGCAACGGTTGCGAGCCAAAGCGTCTTTTATGGATTTGCGAAAGCCACAGAAGGTGTGACTAGCAGCGATGAGAAGTTTGCCCGAAATTGGTCAGGAATGCGATCGGTCGGAATTGTCCGCGGAGCATATCACTTCTTTCGTCCGGGTCGAGATCCCGCTCAGCAAGCCGATAACTTTTTGAAAACGGTGCAAACGATCGAAGATTTCGATTTACCTCCAGTACTCGATCTAGAGATCAATGATGGACAGAGCGCAAGTGTGGTCATCGATCGAGCGTTGAAATGGTTAGAAATCATTGAAGCGAAAACAGGACGCAAACCAATTCTCTACACTTATCCTTCGTTCTGGGAAGATAAACTTGGCAATACCGCCAGATTTTCGGAATACCCACTGTGGGTCGCGAACTTTGGGACACCTGGAAGACCGTATATTCCTTCAGCTTGGAAGCTTTGGGTATTTCATCAATATTCGGAATCTGGAACCCTGCGCGGCATTGTTGGAAATGTCGATCTCAATCAATTTAATGGGGATTTAGATGGACTGCAAAAGCTGTTGAAAGGTCGCATTCCGTTAAGACAAGGCTGTGAAGGCAATGTCGTTCAAGAAATGCAATCTTTACTGAAAGCTCAAGGCTTTGACCTAGGCACACCAGATGGAGATTTTGGACCCAAAACGAAAGCGCAAGTTGTTGCTTTTCAGAAAGCAAAGAGCTTACTCACTGATGGCATTGTTGGAGCGGCGACTTGGAGTGCACTGCAAAAAACTAGCCCAAGCGTTCCTCCTGCACCGCTCCCCATCGATTTAATCAATGTCTGTAAGTCCTACCGAGGTGCAGCTCATCAAGATTCATCTTTGAAATGGTTACAGAGTCAAATTCCGAAATCGACCTTGGATGAGTTTGCTAGACGGTGGAGGCAGCTATAGAATCTACCCGCAGTACTAGGGTGAATTACTCAAGAGCCAGCGCGATCGTCATCAGTCATTGAAACAAAGAATCCTTGCCAAACGATAGAACTGGCAAGGATTAATCTTTGGCTGCTAGAAGTTTTTTTCGTCTGTTTCTTGTTGCCAACAGCGTTCTAATAGACGAACTTCTGACTGTTCCCAACAGCGTTCAAGTTTCTGCACTCGATTCACATGCCGGAACTTCTCAAAGCTCCAAATAAACGGGCGCTCGGAATCGAATAAATGTTGATTGAGATAGTCCCACCAGGGGAAATGGTTGAAGGAATTCATGCGATATGTGAGTAAGCGAGGGGGCAGAAAATCGGACAGTCACCTATCCAAGGGATGAGATTGAGAAACTGCTCCCCAGTATGGCACCTCAAAATATTGTTTGACTAAAAGAAAGCGTTAAGATGTCAGGGTTTTATTGCTTTCTTAAGCAGATTTTGATTGCACGAATTCTCGCTTACCATAGTAAAGTTACGATCGCTAAACTTGGACAAGTTGGCTAGTTGCTACAACTGTTTCACGTGCCCATGCGTCCGCAGCTAGAATCTCTTCAAGCGTTGGGGTTGAGCGGTTTTGAGTGGTGTAACGATCGCAGGTTGCTTCAATCAAGCGCGGAATGTCCAAGAAGCCAATTTTTTCTTCTAAAAAGAGTGCGACTGCTTGTTCATTGGCTGCATTCAAGACCGCAGGCATACAGCCACCTGCTCGACCTGCTGCATAAGCAAGCTTCATGCAAGGATACTTCGCGTGATCCGGCGCACGGAAGGTTAAGGTTCCGAGCTTCACAAGGTCTAAGCGTTCCCAGTTGGTCGGAACGCGATCGGGATAAGACAAGGAATACAACAAAGGCAAGCGCATATCTGCCCACCCCAGTTGAGCTAACACCGAAGTATCTTGCAACTCAATCAAAGAGTGAATAATGCTCTGTGGATGAATCACAATTTCGATATCGTCATAGTCCACGCCGAATAGATAATGAGCTTCGATCACTTCTAAGCCTTTGTTCATCAGCGTGGCAGAATCGATCGTGATTTTGCGTCCCATTGACCAATTCGGGTGTTTGAGCGCATCTGCAACCGTGACCGATGCGAGCTTTTCCACGGGCAGATCGCGGAACGAACCACCTGAAGCGGTGAGAATAATTTTTCTCAGACCTCCCTCAGGCACACCTTGCAAACATTGGAAGATTGCAGAATGTTCTGAATCCGCAGGCAGCATCTTCACGCCATGTTTTTTCATCAAGGGCAGCACCACAGGCGCGCCTGCAATGATGGTTTCTTTGTTGGCTAAGGCAATGTTTTTCCCGGCTGAGATCGCGGCTAGAGTCGGCAACAATCCCGCACATCCCACAATCCCGCTCACAACTGATTCTGCATCGCCGTAGCGCGCCACATCCACCACTCCAGATTCGCCAGATAAGATAATCGGCTGTGGAGTCAAGTCCGCGATCGCGTCTTTCAATTCGGTCAATTTGCTCTCATCACAAATCGCAACAATTTCGGGACGAAAAGTGCGAATTTGTTGGGCAAAGAGTTCGACATTCCGCCCAGCCGCCATTCCGACAATGCGAAACTGATCAGGATGCTCGGATACGATATCCAGCGTTTGTGTCCCGATCGATCCGGTTGAACCAAGGAGGGTGATTGCTTTCACGGGTTAGTTGTTTGACACTTCATTCCGTATTTTACGGGCTTACGGGGATCAAAGGAAAATTCAAACCCTGACGATACGACTAACAGAAATCCTCAGCCTCGTCTTGCTTCCCTAAAAAAAAGAGTGAGGCAGAAAACTCACCTCACTCTTCATCACAATTCTGACCAATCTGTTTTTAAGCAGCTAAGTTTTGAGCAACAAAATCCCAGTTGACCAAATTATCCAAGAAGTTCTTGATGAAGGCAGGACGTGCATTTTGGAAATCCAAGTAGTAAGCGTGTTCCCAAACATCCAACGTCAACAAAGGCTTTTGACCATGCACCAGAGGATTCTCTGCATTCGGAGTTTTGGTCACTTTTAGCGTACCGCCATCGTCTACCAACCATGCCCAACCACTGCCAAATTGAGTTGCAGCCGCATTGCTAAACTCTTCTTTGAACTTGTCAAGGCTACCGAATGCAGCATCGATTTTGGCTGCCAGTTCACCTGTCGGTGCGCCACCGCCGCCTGCTTTCAGGCAATTCCAGAAGAAGGTGTGGTTCCAAACTTGAGCCGCATTGTTAAATACGCCCACTTTCGAGGAATCCCCAAACGACTGTTTGATCACATCTTCTAGCGATAGGCTTTCCATCGGCGTTCCTTCTACCAACTTATTCAAGTTGGTAACGTAAGCTGCATGATGCTTACCGTAGTGATAATCAAATGTTTCTGCCTTCATGCCATATGGCTCAAGTGCATCTTTTGGAAACGGTAAAGGGGGTTGTGTGAATGCCATGTGTCCAGTTCCTCTCTAGATCTAAAATCTGCCGTCGATTGCGGGGCAGAAACATTACTTAACCCTGAAAATTCTATCTCAAAAGCGAGGGGGCAAGGTTAGAATCACACCGAAAACCAAAAAAGCCCTGTCCACTAGGCATGGACGAGGGCAATAAATCAGGGTGCATCTACCATTCCTTCTTCCTAGAATTTACGCTTGTTCTCCGGAGACTCTGGGTGGGAATACTTAAAGATGAGACAAAGTTTTCTTGAACTTTCAGTAACGTTTAAGTAAACGTTCAGTCTACTCGTGGAGTTGTTCGTCAGGATGCCAATGACTTTGCTATCGATCGCGTCAAAATTTGCAATGCTAATAGGTGTGATCGTGTAAATTCAGAATTTTCCCTGACCGATGACGATCATGTGCGGTTATTAGAAATTAGGATCGAATTGTCTTCAGGTGGGGGCAAGTCGAAACCAGTCAGGTTGACGGAGGGTGTCGAGTGAATCAGGAGTTCTACATTTCTGTTACGCCAGTTCGGGGCGATGAATATTTGGTGAGAACAGAGCGCGTCTCACCGGGCGTTCCTTTGGCGGAGGAACTCGTCACTTGGCAAGTCGAAGAGTGGCTCGAACAGGCACGTCAATTGATGCACGATCCGCTGTTGGGAATTCTGCGGGGCAGAATGGGATCGCTCAGTCCATCGGCAACGGGCAGCGATGCCCTTTCTCCCAATCTCGTTGAATTAGGTCAGAAACTCTACAATGCACTATTTCAAGGGACGATTCGGGATAGCTGGGTCACAGCGCAGGGGATTGCGCAGAATCGTCGCGAAGGCTTGAGATTGAGATTAGGACTGAAAGGAGATCGCTTGCCTCGTTTGCCCTGGGAAGTGTTGCACGCAGGGGCACGTCCTTTAGCCACGGGAACCGATGTGGTGTTTTCGCGCTATCAGGCGGCATTTGCGCCGATGGGGACGATTTTGCAGCCACATCGATCTGCGACGGTAATCGATGCAAATCAGCCGCTGAGAATTCTCATGGTTTTGGCGGCTCCGACGGATCAAGAAGTCTTGGAACTCCGCCGAGAAGCGAATCATTTGCGCGATGAATTGAAAGAAGAGGCAAATGGCAAAATTGACCTGACGATTTTGGATCAGCCTGGACGTGAGCAATTGACGCAAGCGTTGGAGCAAGGGCATTATCAGGTCTTGCATTATGCGGGTCACAGCAATTTAGGTTTGGCAGGCGGAGATTTATATCTCGTCAGCGATCGTACTGGACTGACTGAAGTTCTCAGCGGCGATGATCTGGCTGGATTGCTTGTGAATAATGGCATTCGTATGGCAGTGTTTAATTCTTGCCGAGGGGTTTATACGGCGACCGCTGATCCGACGAATGAAACGGAGTCGAGCAATTTAACCGATGCCTTGCTGAAGCGGGGAATTCCGGCGGTTTTGGCAATGGCGGAGCGAATTCCAGATGATGTGGCATTGACGCTTAGCCGTTTGTTTTATCGCAATTTGAAGCAGCGCTATCCGATCGATTTAAGTCTCAGCCGAGCGCGTCAAGGATTGCTGTCATCTTATGGCTCGAATCAGTTGTATTGGGCATTGCCGATCCTTTATCTGCATCCTGATTTTGATGGCTATCTGCAACCGACTGCGCTGCCTTCAATGACGAATGCAGGACAAGAGCCGCAACCCGCAAATTTTGCATTTGATCCCCTCGCGATCGCAAATGATCCCGCTGACTTAGACGAGGCGGAAATGTTGTTTGACGATCTAGAATTTGCTGATCCTGAAGATAGCGATCGTCAAGCGGTGCTCGAATTACTGCAAGAACTGCATGAGCCAACTGAGAATCCTTTTTCTCAAGCTAGAGCCGCAGAACCATTCTTTGAACCACTCTCAGTGACGACTGACGAATCAACGCTGCAAAATCCCGAGGATTGCCTCGCAGTCGGTCGAATGCGCGCCCAAGCTGAGAATTTGACGGGGGCAATCATTGCGTATGGTCGCGCGATCGAGCTTGATCCGCAATGCGCTGAAGCCTTCAGTGAAATGGGCGTCGTCTTAGAAAAATTAGGCAGTCCAACAGAAGCGATCGTGGCTTACAAGATGGCACTTCAGCATGAGCCGAGTTTGAGCGATGCCCGTCGCAACCTGCAACGACTGGAAACCGCGCACAATTTGGGCAGTGGGAGCAATGGCAGCGCAGTACAACCGTCCCCCAATCCCGTTGTGCCTGAACTGCATGTCGAGGATGTGACCTTCGAGGAGCCAATGCCGAATCGGATTTTCGGGGAGATGAAAGCGCCCTCGGCTCCGCGTCCTCGTCGTCCTTGGATTTTCGCTGGCATTTTAGGAACGGCTGCGGCTGCGGTTTTGGGGGTTTGGGGCTTTTCGACTTGGCGCGCTTCGACGACTCCTTCTCCGAGTGAGTTGATTGATAATATTAGCCAGATCAACCAATCTCCAGGCGCAAATGTCAGTCGATCGAACAATCTGGTTGCGACTGCGACAACTGCACTGGCTCAGGGAAATCTGCGTCAGGGACAAGATGCGATCGAAGAGTTGCTGAATAATGGTGAATTAGTGGCTGCGGAGACGGCGATTCAAAATGTTCCTGCCGACAAACGACGCGATAATCCAACCGCGAATTTCCTATTGGGACGAATTGCTTGGCAATCGGTGCAGGCGAGGAAGAGCAATTACAAATTAGATGATGCTCAGCGATTTTTTGAAACCTCGCTGGCAGGGAATCGTACACCTCAGACGCTCAATGCTTTGGGGTTTGTTTACTACGCTCAAGGTAATTTTGGTCGTGCCGGAAGAACTTGGCTCAATGCTGAGAAGCTGGCAGCACAGGCAGGAGATGCAGGCAAACTGGATCGACGTACGGCGTTGGCTGGGTTAGCATTAGTTGCCAATAAAACAGCGCAGTCTCAGACGGGAAATCAGCGCAATCAGCTGAGACAGCAGGCAGTAGCAACCCGCGATCGTTTACTGCGAGAAGCAGGGCAGGACTTTCAAATCAGTGGCTTGAGTAAGAACTGGCTCTGGAGTGAAGCTGCGATCGCCGACTGGAAAGCATTGATTGCTGTGAAATAAAACAGCAAAACTCTCTGTTGTTCGGTTTTTCTCAATCCAAACCGCATTACGCTTGCCGACGGATATCCAACATTTCTGCCAAGCTAGGATCTTGCATTTCCAATGCATTCTCTTGTTCAGAAATAGGGACAGGCGGAGGAGTCGATCGCTTGAACGTTGCTTTCGCAGTTGCTGCGGCTTGTCGAGTTGGAGGCGTTGGGAGATTCGCTTGCGGAATCGGCATTCGAGGTCGGCGTGAACTGGTCATTTCGCGCGATTTTACAGGTTTCGGTTGAATGACGACAGACCTTGCCGGGGTTTTAGGGCTTGATTTCACAGGTCGCAACTGCTTCGCCAGCACGACGGAAGTCAAGGCGCAACTGCCCGCGACGATCGCTAATAGTCCAAATGAGCTGGCAGGAGTCGGGATGTGCGAATTGGCTTGTGGAGCTTTGGCAGTGGCTTGAGGTTTGGGTGTTTCAAGCGGAGCGGAATTGGTGTAGGTCAGTCCCCGAGCAGCGAGCCAGCCAAAGTACAGAATTGCACCCCAAGTTGCAAATAAGCAGATGAAGGGATGGCGTTGGGCAAAGTGCAGCAAGAAGCGAGAAGTCGATCGTTTTGCAGTAGATGGCGGCTTCACAGCTTTTTGACGTGCAGATTGTCTCACAGGGTGTGGGCGGGTGACAGATTTCAGGGTGTTGGATGGATTGCCCATATTGAGTATCTTGCGTTCAACGTCAACAGTCGGTTTGAAATTGTACTACAGAAAATTTCTTTATTTGGCTAATAATGCCCGATTCAGCGATCGCGCGCAACCCATCTAAAGACATAAACTGTATAGTCTTATTCGATCAGAGATGATCCCGTCAGAATGATCTAGGAAACAATAATTAACTTCCACAATCCCGAACCAAGAATCACCAGTGCAAAATGTTGAGGCAGTAAGTTTTGAATGGGTTGTCGCGCAATCTTTTGGGTTAAAAATACGCTGCACCAAAATGATCCAATGAGTGTTACTGCTTGTAAAAATTCAATCACAGCAGGATGAGCAACTGCGATCGGTAATGTTGCAATCAGTTCTGCGTTTCCTCCAAAAGTTGCTGCGGTGACGGGTAAAATTTGTCCAGCTTCGGTTAAGCCTAGATGTAAGTAATGCGCTAGACTCACGCCCAGAACCAGTGGCAGATAGCCATAGGCAAGTTCGAGAAACGGACGCGATCGCCGATTTAACAATCGCAGAATTTGGTGAAAGAGCAGTGAAATTGCTGCGGGAAACATCAGAGCAAGCATTGAAACGATCGTATGAATCCCAAAGTGGTCTAAGTGTAGATTGATGCCGAAAAGTTGTTCAACTTGAGGCAGGCGATGTAAAAAAACGGCTCCAAAGAGAAGAAATAGTAAGCACACTTCCGAATAAGACGGATGATGTGTTGTCCATAGCTCGATTCCAGGTGGACGAAGGTTAAGTTCGACAGATCGATGCGGACAGGCTTTGAGGCAAGTCATACACAATACACAGTCTTTGTTGTCTTGCAGTTGGGCGGGGTGTGAATAGATCGGACAGCCTCCAGTTTCCATGCCTTCGCCTTTTTGAGGACCGCCTTTGTAGCATTGGTAAGTTGTGCAAGTTGCGGAACAGATGCCTTGTTGCGCTCTGAGTTCAATCATAGAAAGCTTTGCAAATAGACCATTCATGCCACCGATCGGGCAAAGATATCGACACCAAAATCGCCGCTCAAATAGCACTGAAAAGATCACGGCTCCGGCTGTGATCAAAAGTAATAGACATCCAGATAAGTAAGCTGTGTTTTCTAAGTTCCAGAGTTCTTCCCATAGCAAAATCAGGGTGAACAGTCCGAACAAAAACCATCCCCCCCACTTTTCGGCAGATTGTCTTGCCCAAGGTTGAAGCTTACGGGGAAAGAGCCAGAGCGAGATTTTTTGTGCGAGTTCTCCATAAATCATAAATGGACAGATTGCACACCAAAGCCTGCCGACAAAGGGGAAGGAGATGAGAATCAGCATCCACCACCATGCCCAAAACAGATTTAAAGCAAAGTTGCGATCGCGCGTTTGCGGAGCAGCAAATAGCACAACAACTACGACTGCAAACACTCCCAAAGTAAACCCATAGTTAATCCGATCTGGCCACCAAGAACTTCTGAGAAACTGGCGGAGTTTTGGATAAGCGTTGAGCAGGTTGACTCGAAAGCGTCGATTTTTATCTCCGGCTGACCAGAAGACTTCTTCGGTAAGTTCTCTGCCTTCGGCTTGGGTAATGGCTCGGTTGAGTAAGTTTTCTAACTCTACATAATTGCCTGGAAAGTCATAACCTTGAAGTCGGCGCAATGCTTCTGGAGTAATTTTGGGTTTTGCGATGCCTCGCGATTTTGTTAGTAAACTCAGGTAGTAATCTGCTTGCAGTGCAATGTCTGATTTTCTGACGCGCAAGGGTGGGACTTTGATCACATGCGTAATCAGTTTGCATTTCTCAAGTTGCGGCAGGACTTTTTCTGAAGTCATGATCAACCGCGCTTCATACGATCGCGGTTCCGGTCCGGGTTCTCCTTCGCGCGCGATCGGGGTAAATTGCCCGGTTTTGAGCAGTTGTACGAGCTTTTCTTCAAATTCGGGTGAGATGTCTTCGAGATTGTTCAGCATGAGTGTGCCGCGCCCAATCCAATCGAGCAATCCAGGTTTGCCCACTCGTCCAAAAAGCTCAGCCCCATTCGGTTGCATGGTGTTGCAATTGATTTTGATCAAAGGTTCTTTACGATCGCTGGAACCAAAATGAATCAATGCGGCGGAATTATCTTTTTCCAGTCCCGGTTCTCCGAAAATCAGCACCGAACCGCGATCGCTGGATGCCTTTTTAATTTCCTGTCGCAGTCGGGTTGCATATCGGCTTGTGCCAACAATGCCGCGTTTTACTTTCGGCACAAGGTAAGGTCGCAATGCGATCTGTTTTTCTCGCTCGTATGCGAGTTCTGCTTCGGCTTGTTCGAGTTGGGTTGCCAATTGTCGCGAAATGGCTTGCCCCAGTTCGGAAAATTGTTGAGTGATCGCAATAAATTCTTCGCGTGGAATTGTCCAAAGCGTGCAATCATCCAGGGTAATTACGGTTTCTTCTGCGGCTTCATCTAAGAGCAATTCTTTGAGATAGACGATCGCGCCTGGAAGAAGACTAGTTGCTTTGGCGGCACTGGCTTTACTGGTGCGATAGCTCTCTAGATGCCCGTTGTAAAGAATGTAAAGGGCGTTGGGCTGAGTATCTTCGAGTCCGATGCGACGATTTTCTTGAATTTGCTGTTCTTGGATGGCTTGAGCGATCGCACTTAGCGCTTTTTCACTCAATCTTGCGAATTCTGTTCTCGATTGTAGCCATTCGATTCGCTCTGAAGTATCCATGTGATTCACCTGGATTGTATTAAACGCTTCAATCCAGCATAGAACGACTTTAGGAAGCGATCTCCTTTGCGGTTTGAGATTCGGTGAATTCGTTGAATAGGATAAAGAATTGTTGGAGCGAAGCGGTTTCGTCTGGGGAGAAGAAGCGAATGATTTTTTCCCAGGGCTGGCTGTAAGTAACGTTAAATTTTTGTTCGACCCAGGCTTGGAATTCGGCAAACTGCTGTTCTTGCAGAGTTTCGGGGATTCCAGATTGGCGACGGGCGAAGAAATAGCCTGAAAGAAAGGCGCTGAGATGGGTAATGTCCAGCTGTCCGAGATACATGGCGGGACGTTTTTCGATATTGTGGATTAAGTCAAAGAGATCCAGCATGAAATAGATGTTGTTCAATGGTGCGAAGAGTTCAATGATCATCGAGAACTTATCATTAGACTATCGTGAGAATTCAAGCCATGAATATGACTCTCAACCCTGATAATGAAAGATTTATTCAGACGCAAATTCAAACAGGCAGGTTTGCGAGTGCTGAAGAGGTCATCAACGCTGCCCTGGAAGTTTTTGCTGAACGAGAAAAGCGATTGACTGATCTGCGTCAGAAGATTCAATCTGGAACTGAGCAATTGAGAAATGGTGAGGGAGTTGATGGGGAAGCGGTTTTTGAGCGACTGCAAGCTAGAATCCAGCAACAGTCCTCTTCGGAATCATGAGCCACTATACGTTTTCACCTGATGCAATTCGAGATCTTGAAGAGATTTGTGATGGGCTGACTCTGGTTAATGCTGCTGTGGCTTCTCGGCTTTTTGATCGCATTCGACAAAAATGTAAGTTGGTGGCGGGTTTTCCAAATATGGGAAAGCGTTATGAGGAGCTTGCGCCAGACCTTCGAGGATTTGTTGTAGATAGCTATTGTGTGTTTTATTACCCACTGCCGGATGGGATTGAGATTGCCAGAGTAATTGATGGGCGGCGGGATATTGAGGCAATTTTTGGACAATTGGAAGAGTGAGTTTGAGCGATCGATAACAAACTTTAAGAAAGCATTGGGCTAATTCAGGAAAAAGATTTTATACCCTCGAAGAAGGAAGTCAGTACGGTATGTATTGATTGCGGTTTTGGGGAGTTGGAGATGCAGACAGGTTTGACTGTGAGACTTGCTCGGAAAAAGTATGAGCAGCAGTTTGCACGATCGTTTGAGCAGGTAGGAGCAGCGGCACAAAATATTCTGGTGTTTCATGGCGAAGATGGACTTGGCAAGACCGAGTTGATGAGATTTCTGGAAAAAGCGTATCGGGATCAGTGTGTGGTGCTGAATGGCAGTGCAATGAAGCGACACAATGATTTGAGTATGGAAAGATCGCTAGAGTTGCTGTTTTGCGAGTTGGCGCGAGATGGACTTGAGTTGAGAGATTTTGGATGGGCGTATGCTTATTACTTGAATTGGTCGCGTCCAGGACAAGCATATGATCCCAGCGATCGACAAGGGCGAACTGATGTCGGAGATATTATCAGTACGCTTGGCGATTTATTGGGAGCAGTTGCACAAGATTTAGAGAAACAGGTTCCATTCGCCGGAACGATGAGTAAGCTGGCTTGGTTTGCGCTGCGGTTTATGGAAAATCCGGGACGGCAGAAGGAAGTTTTGCAGCAGTTGAATGATTGTGCAGAAGCTTACGAATTTTTGGAACTGTTGCCTAAGCTTTTGATGCAGACGTTGCGATCGCAGCTTGAAGATCAGGGGCGAAAAGTTACAATTCTGATCGATGGCTATGAGGATTTGCTGGATCAGAATGGACGATGTTTGTGGTTGGAGGAAATGCTGGCAGTTGAGAATCCTGCGGTGCTTTGGGTGCTATTTGCGAAGCAGGAGATCTCAGGATTCATGGCTGCTCAACAGGTAAAAATCGAGCCGTTGACGTATGAAGAGAGTTTGAAATGGCTGGAAGGATTTGGAATCGAAGATGAGGTGATTGCAGGGCAGATTGCGATCGCATCAAAAGGAATTCCAGCGGATCTCAAATTGCGGGTTGAGATGTATCGGCAGTTTCCGCAGAGTGAGGCGCGATCGCGAGAAGAAGTGTTGCAGCAGTTGGTGCAGGGATGGGATGCGGCTGAGGCGGAAATTCTCAAGGTGTTAGCATTTGCGCGGACTTGGGATGTGGAATTGGTGAGTGCGATCGTGCAGGATCGTGACTTGGGTGAGGTTGAAGCGAGGTTGAAGCAGATTTTGGCATCGCCGTTTGTCGAGGAGCTAGAAGATCAGCTTTGGCGGTTGTATCCTTTGGTGAGCCAACATTTGCAGGCGCGATCGACCTTGCCAGAGCAGAAATTGATTCATCAGTGGTTGTATGAATTTGAGCGATCGCAACACTCTAAACAAGCAGATTTAGGGCGATTGGTTGAGTCGGTTTATCACGGCTTGCGAGGGATTGATCCTGAAGTTGTAGCAGGTTGGACGCTGGAGCAAATTGTTGCATTACAGGCGGAGTCTCGGCATACGGAAGCGATCGCTTTGATTCAGCAAACGGCACAGATGGGATCGCAGTTATCGGCAGAGTTGGGCGCGATCGCATTGATGCGGTTCGGAATGTCCCAGGTGGAATTAGGACAGACGGAGAACGCGATCGAGACTTTGGAGCAGGCGAGATCAAGTTGGGCAGCGTTGCAAAAGGCGGAATCTGCGGAGAGTGCGACGGTGGAGTTTTATCTGGGACGGGCGTATTTGCAGAGTGAGAATACGTTTGATGCGGGGAATGCGGCAGAGCGATCGAAGCGGTTGAGAATGGCGCTATTTGGTGAGGAGTCTTCGGAGGTTGTGGAGACGTTGGATCTGTTGGCGCAGGTGTTCGATCGACGAAATGAGTTAGCGAGAGCGATCGAACTGAATCGGCAGGCGTTGTGGATTTATTCGGGGTTAGAGGAGCGATCGACGTTGCGGGTGATCAAGCTGATGCAGACGCAGGCGAATCTGATGTTGCGACATGATCGATTGGATGAGGCGTTGCGGTTGTGTCAGGAGACGATTGAACTGGGAATAGAGGCATTGGGAGACCGACACCCGGAGGTGATTGTAAGCCGGGGGATGTTGGGGTTTGTGTATTTGCGGATGGGTGGGCGGAAGCTTCAGGCGGCTTATGAAGAATTGAGTGCTGCGTTGGAGTTGGGCGAGGAAGTTTTGGGAATGGATCATCCGCAAGTGCTGAACCTCTTGCGATTTTTGAGGGCAGTTTGTCGGAAGATAGGGGAATATGATGTGGCAGAGAGGTTTGCACAGCGATATAACGCGAGTGTTCAAGTCGGAGAGTTTGAGAATACAGTTGAAACGGCTTTGAGATTGAATAATCTTGGATATGCACTTCATCAGAAGGGTGAATATGGCAAAGCAGAACCACTCTATATACGATCGCTTTCAATTTATGAGCAACAATTAGGGGAAGCGCATCCGGCTACAGCAAGAGGTTTGAATAATCTGGCAGCACTGTACAAATCGCAAGGACGCTATAGCGAAGCAGAACTGCTCTATGTACGATCGCTTTCAATACGAGAGCAACAATTAGGGGAGATGCATCTGGATACAGCGCAGAGTTTGAATAATCTGGCAGGACTGTACAAATCGCAAGGACGCTACAGCGAAGCAGAACTGCTTTTAGTACGATCGCTTTCAATACGAGAACAACAATTAGGGGAGGCGCATCCGGCTACAGCAAGCAGTCTAAATAATCTGGCAGCACTGTACGACTTGCAAGGACGCTACAGCGAAGCAGAACCGCTCTATGTACGATCGCTTTCAATTCATGAGCAACAATTAGGGGAAGCGCATCCGGCTACAGCAAGCAGTCTAAATAATCTGGCAGCACTGTACGACTTGCAAGGACGCTACAGCGAAGCAGAACCGCTCTATGTACGATCGATAGAAATTGCCAAGAAAGCTTTAGGAATCGACCATCCCAACACGCAAATTTACATCCGAAATCTTGAATTGTTGCAGGAGAAAATGCAATTGAACTCTTCCAACTCTCCTTGATTTTGCTTTCAAATGAGAACATTCCTATCTGAAATACGATCGTTCTACCAAAAAATATGAAAATTCCATCTCAAAGTGCGATCGTTCTATCTTGAGTAACGAATTTTCATACAAAAAGTGTGGAAGTTCTATCTTTTTTGCTCAAAATTCCATCTCAAAGTGTGGGCGTTCTATCTTTACTGGTGAATGTTTTGAGAAAAAGATAGAACACTTCTACAAAAAGTGCGATCGTTCATCCAAAAACATAAAACGTTCCGACTCAAAATCAAAACATTCCATCTCTGAGACAGAATGGTGCATCATTTTGACTGAACGGAGCCACCAAAACAGAGAATCATTCAACTTAGGATCGAAACAGCGTGATCGTGAACCTCATCATCAAGAGATCGCAAGTAATTCCCCCCTAAGATTGCTGATCAATCATGAGCAAGAGGAAAGTAACCAATAGATAAGTTGCCTCAACGATGTGTTGAAGTCGTCGATTCGATTAAACGATCGAGATCCTTTTGCATTTGCAGACGCACCTGCTGATAACACGCTTCCACATAAGCGTGATCGTTTGCAGCATCTCGTCCATATCGTTCAAATCGAATCGGAGCGCAAACTTGAGTATGAATCTGTATTGGAAAAGGAATGTTCGGCAGTGGGCCGATCGCTAAACCCCAAGGCAATCCCAGATAAATCGGAAACACGATCGGATCAATCCCAAACAGCCAAGGCATTCCCCAGCGATGTAGTTGCTTCACGAGCGCATAGTAATCTTCGAGAACAATCAGCGTATCGTGAGCACCCCAAGAAATCGCAGGAACGATCGCCACCTTCTCTCGCAAAGCAAGCTTAATAAATGCTCGGTTCTCCTCTAAACAAATGCGATCGCGTAATCGATGTGGACGAAAAACATCATACGGGCCACCCGGATAGACCAGCACATTCGCACCACTCCGCAAAGCCGCGATCGCCATCTTAGGATGAGCCTGAACCGCACCCACTTCAGCCGCTAATTTTGTCAAAGGTGGCGGTAATACGTTCCACATCTGCGGGTGCATCAATCCATAAATTCGGCGATCGTAGCCAAATCGTTGAAACCAGTCATACATCATCATGATCATGTCTGGTGCTGCCATGCCGCCATTGTGCGAACCGACAATCAAAACAGGCTCTTCAGTGGGAATCAGTTCCCAACCGCTCGTCTGAACCCGAAAGTAATGCTCGTAAAACCATCCAAATATCGGGACGAGCGATTGAATGACTTGTGGATTACGGAGATCTAATGACCATCCGGGTTCCCTAGACGAATGGGACTGTAAAACCATGTTGCTGATTACGACGGGTTGAGAAGCAAATATAATCCTAGAGAGCAGGATAAACCATTAGGTCACTTGTAAGAAATTGAAACCTCAATTGGGATGAAACTACTTTTGATTCATGGGCTGTCGCGCAGCCCGTTTTCTCTACTCACTTTAGAACGGCGGTTACAACAGGCGGGATGGACAACAGAACAGTTTGCTTACGCTGCTGTTCTAGAATCCTATGATCAAATCGTTGAACGTCTGCGAACTCGGTTAGATGCGATCGCGGATCGAGAACCTTACGGAATTGTCGCGCACTCGCTCGGTGGATTGTTAACGCGATCGGCATTGGGAAAAATCCGCTCAGCCTTGCCCAAACAGATTGTGATGCTCGGAACTCCCAATCGTCAGCCTCGGCTTGCAACCTTCGCCAATCAGATTCCTCTGTTTCAATGGTGGACAGGTCAGTGTGGCGCAAATCTCGCAGATCCAGCCTTTTTTGACAAATTGCCTCCGCTCACGTCGTCCTATACCATCATTGCCGGAACCAGCGGTCTTAGAGGAGCATGGAGTCCCTTTGGAACAGATGTGAACGATGGCATTGTGGCATTGAATGAAACCTATCTGTCGAGCCGCGATCGCGTGATTACTTTCCCGGTGTATCACACGTTTATGATGAACGATCAACGCATTCAAGAAACCGTGGTTCAAGCATTCGATGGGCGTGTATAACGATGCTTCACACCGGGAGGAAAATACTCTGGATCACCTGTTGTTTTTAGGGTGATTTGAGGAAGTTGATAGGCTTGAGGAACATAGTTCTCAAATTCACTATTCAGCCGTTGTAACTGCTGCAAAATTGCGATCGAGATCGTTTGTTGCTTCTCTTCACTTGCACTAACGTTGGCTGCTAGCTCTACGACGATCGAGAAAATAGAATTACGATCGTCATCCTCTTTCACTTGCATGACAAACTTACCGGTGACCCAATCACAAATCGGAGATTGTTCGAGTCCGACACTGACATTCTCCGGATAGACATTTGCTCCAAAGTAAGACACAGTAAATGCCGATCGACCAAAAACATAGACAAATGGCAGGGGATGTATGCCTCGATCGCCTTGAAGTTCCTGAATCGGATCAAATCCTTGTGCTGCGAGAAACTCGATCATTTGCTCGTATGTGAGCACTCCTCCATTATCTGCAATGTGGTAGCGAATCAGCGGCAGTCCACTATCGCCAGAAAACAACAATGTTCCATCTTGGACTTCAAAAAATCGGCTCAACGGATCATACTGAACTAAAGTCGGTAAACGAGATTCCCCAAACAATTCACGAGCAGCATCGGGATGGTCTGCTAGCCACCGACGAATACAAATACTCAAAGGCGTTTCATTTCCTAGCACACCTGCATCCGCAGTTCCATACAAGCTCGCAGAATCATAGTTAATATTCGTCGAGCCAATCCGTTGCCCAACCAGCGATCGCCAAGCTTCACTAAACACTTCCCCCGCCGATACCCATTTGATGTGATAGTTCTGCCAGGGAACTCCCTGAGCAATGCCACTATCAATCACATCTTTGAGAAAGGGCGGATATCCGAGTAAAACAACTTGCTCAAATTCCGGTGCTAGCGCTTCTAGCACTCGAAAAATCTCAGCCTTTTGATTGCCAGGAGTAATCACGGTGATCGGATAGCCTTTACTTGCAACATGCCGACAGCAGCTTGCAGTAAACATTCCTCCGACCCAAGTTCCTAGCGCAAAACATACGATCGCGAGTGTACGTTTCTGATCGGCTTGAAAGCTATCGTGAAAAATCTGTTCAAATCGAGTAGCAATTTGAAATTCATCTGAGAGCGATCGAGGAAAAAAGCTCGGCTGTCCAGTTGAGCCAGAAGAGACTGCAATCATATCACAAACTTCTAACTTGCCATTGCGGCAAAGTTGAGCCAGTGAATAACGTTTGAGGTAAGAAGATTTAGTTGTGAGTGGAAGGGTCTGAAAATCAGCAAAAGTTTGAATCGATGCTGGATCGATGTTGTGTTCTTGCAAAAACGATCGATAAGCCGGGACATGAGCTGCAACCGTCTGAAACAGTCGAACAGCCTCTGTTTCTGCTTCGCCTGGAGTCGAGCGAAGCCGATCGCTCAGCGGAGTTGTGAGAAAGGATTGAAGCGAGGAAAGCATTGATTGTGATGGTGAAGAGTCCATAGGTAAGATTGAATCGCTACTGTTGCTCAACATTGGAATGGGTCGATGAAAATAGACGCTCTGCCAAAAGATGAGCAATGAATTGGTGGAATGCAGCCGCTAGCTGAGGATGATTTTTCTGCATCGCTTGTAAGTTTTGTTTGGAAAGACAATATAGACTGCTTCCTTTATCTGCGATCGCGCTCACCAAGCGAACACTATCTTGATAAAACTCAACTTCTCCTAGCACCGTACCAGAACTCAAAGTCCGCACCCGTTTAGGTTCTCCAGAGGTAGACTGGCTCAAGAGGCTCATCTGACCATTCTCTAAAAAATACAGCGTGTCTGCTGCTGCTCCTGGGGTAAATAAGATGTGATTTTCTGGGATCTGAAGTGGCTCAAGATAGCTCATAAATTGCCGAGTCTCTTCCTTTGAAAGCATCAAAAGCTCTGGGATTTGCAGAGTCAGAGGCAGAAATCGCCTTCTTCTCAATTGAATTGCTTTGAGAATCTGTTCTTCGCACCACTCAATTCCTCGATCGAGGTCAGGAAATCGACGACAGATCGGATCATCTTCGACTTTCAAACAATCATTCTGAATGAATTGCCGCTCAAGTTCAGGCGGAAGATGCGTAAAGACTAAATGTAAATCTTGTTGCTGGGCAAAGCGGCGGAGTTTGACAAAGCTAGAAACAGCAGATGAATCCAATCCATTAATCAGGTGAAAATCAAAGACGAGATAACGAATGGGCGTTTTCGCGCGTGCCAAGACATCTCGCACATGGTTGAGGAATGTATTCGATGTGCCAAAAAAGATATATCCGCGAAGACATAAGATATAAATTTGCTGCCCTTGCTGACGCAGAATTCGCTGTTGTTGAAACGATCTCTCAAAATTACTAGGGCGATTGTTGCCAAACATCTCAGAATGGATTAAAGGCGTACGGCTATAGTTCACAGCAAAGATGAGACAGGCAATCACAAGTCCAGCCCCGACTCCTTGCAGAAAACCTGATCCAGCAATAATCACCAAAATCAAGATAATCAGCGTGTACTCGATCGTCGGTAATCTCTTCCGAGCGTTGTAGAGCCATTCAATCAAGGAGTTGAGACCAATATAGAACAGGAGTCCTCCCAACAGTGGCTTCGGAACAAAGGCAATCACCTCAGTTCCTAAAAACAGAAATGCAGCGCAAAACAGGCTAGCAACGATGCCTGATAATCGACCAGTCGCCCCGGCAGAACGATTCAAAACACTGCGATTAAAAGACAGAAAGCCGACTATTCCGCCTCCAATTCCGGCTGCTAAGTTCGCAACGCCACAGGTTTTCAGTTCTCGATTGATATCAATGTCTTGTTGGCTGATGAGTTCTAATCCTGTAGCATTCAGCAGTGTTGAAAGTGCCAGGACGCACATCATTGCGAGTAGGCTGGGAATCTCCTTCCACAAAACCCGCCAATCAATCTGCAACACACTCGGCAATCCAGTAAAAGACTCCTGCTGGTTGATGCTGGACGCTGAAAATAACCAATCTTCAGCTCTTGCTTGTTCTAAAGAAATTCCCATACTTCCCAGCACGAGATAGGTCAGCACAAATCCTGCAAGCAAAAATGCAGGAACGACAAGATAGTGGTTATACCGACTAAGAACGAGTTTGAGCAGCAGCGCAAATCCCGCAGCAGATAGCCAATGAAGCAAATGGCTCAAGTGAAATAAGGCGCTAAAATTTTCAAATTCTAAAGCTATCCCAGTCGTGACAACAAATCCACCGCGAATGATCAGCCAACCCGCTCCAGCGAGGAATCCGCCAATCACAGGGTAAGGAATAAAGCGAACAAATTGTCCTAGCTGTAAATAGTTCAGTCCGATTAAGAAAATACCAGACACAATAGAACTGATCACCAGCATTGTCCAGACAGTTGGTAAAAGACTGGGTGCATTGCTTAACTGAGATGCAATTGCGCTTGCCATCAGGGCGAGAATGGCAGAGGTATTAGAATCTGGACCTGCGATCGCGCAGGTAAAAGAACTCTTCAGCGCAACTGCAATCCCAACGATCGTGGCACTAATCAGAGCACTATAAATGCCAGCAGACAGATGAGTGCTCAGACTACCAGAGAAAATCAGCGCTGCGAAGGATAGACTATACGTAACACACACTAACCCAGAAATTAGCCCTGCCAGAATGTTCGGAAAAACAGGCGACTGGACGGAGCGGTTAAAGTATTTAGAAATCATCAGAGAAGCTTTGTCTTGAAAGTTCACGACAAACTGAGAGAAGGATCTGAACTTGATAGGCTCGTCAAGCCTTCCTGACGAATAGACTGTTGAGCGTCACAATCTATAAGGGTTTGAGCCATGAATACTAGTCTTCAACTGCTCTCTACTCTACAATTTGGTTGTCGTGGAAGGATCATAACATCATTATTTCCTCCAATTTACTACGGAATCGATCGGCTAACTTGAACTTAGTCAGTTGTCAACTGCTCGATTTCTAGCCCAATGCGAAAGAGGTCAAACAATGCTTTCGTCTTCAAAACAGGAAGCCAAGGGTACACCTGTGATTGCAAGTCTCACTGCTGGGCTGATTCTCGGGATCATCAAACAGCAATGCTTTCGTACTATCTGTTGAATGAAGCCGGATTGCTGGTTCTGGAATTGCCGAAAGTGATCTGGCAAAAAGTCTAAGAGAATAGGCAAAACTCAATCACTACGCACGAAAGCTTGGCGACTATATGGATAAAGTCGTGCTTAGGAACTTAGTACAAGTATATTTTCCTTGAATATAAACCCTACTAAAGTAAATCTGCTTTTAAAGGGTTTAATTGTATCTCAGGGAACAATTTGAATTTGTTCGCTGATGTTGTGTTTTCGACTTCAAACGCTCCTGATGTCGTTATGATCAGGGTTTGCAACACTGAATCTTGAGAGAACCTGTGTTTGCATTGGTTAAAAATGTAGTGAGGGCTTTGAACTCGTGAACTTATTTGATCAGCGTGATTCCGCCGCACCGCTTGCTGCAAGAATGCGTCCAAGAACGATCGATGAATTTGTTGGACAAACTGCGATCGTGGGTCAAGGACGCTTACTCCGTCGTGCAATTCAAGCTGATCAATTGTCATCGCTGATTTTTTACGGACCTCCTGGCACTGGAAAGACGACGCTTGCTCAAATTATTGCGAACACAACGCAAGCTCACTTTATTGCGATTAATGCTGTTCTTGCCGGGATTAAAGATATTCGCGATGCCATTGCAACTGCGCAAGAACGTCGCAAAACCTTCAATCAACGCACAATTTTATTCGTTGATGAAGTTCATCGATTCAACAAAGCTCAGCAAGATGCATTGCTGCCTTGGGTTGAAAATGGAACAGTTATCCTCATCGGTGCAACAACCGAAAATCCCTATTTTGAGGTGAATAAAGCTTTAGTTAGTCGATCTCGTCTTTTTCAACTAAAACCGCTTGCTTCAGAAGATCTAAAGCAAGTTGTTGAACAGACCCTTCACGATTCGGAGCGAGGATATGGAAGCCTGAAGATTCAGATAGATGCCGATGCGATCGCTCATCTGGTTAACATTGCGAATGGCGATGCTCGATCATTGCTCAATGCTTTAGAGCTTGCAGTTGAAACTACCCCACCGAATCAGCAAGGTATCATTCACATCACGGTTGCCATTGCTGAAGAATCCATTCAGCAACGAGCCGTGCTTTACGACAAAGAAGGCGATGCCCATTTCGATACGATTAGTGCTTTCATTAAAAGCTTGCGCGGTTCTGATCCGGATGCTGCGCTGTATTGGTTAGCTCGAATGATTTATGCCGGAGAAGATCCGCGATTTATCTTGCGCCGTATGTTGATTTTAGCGAGTGAAGATGTGGGCTTAGCAGATCCGAATGCAGTTGTCACAGTCAATGCTTGTGCAGAGGCATTCGATCGAGTGGGAATGCCAGAAGGGCGCTATCCGTTAGCTCAAGCAGCCCTCTATCTAGCAAATGCACCAAAATCAAACAGCGTGATGGGCTTCTTTGATGCGCTGTCAGCAGTAGAACGAGAACGTGAATCAGATGTCCCTCTGCATTTGAGAGATCCGAATCGAGATAAAGAAGGCTTTGGACATGGTGCGAACTATCTCTATCCACACTCATATCGCGAACATTGGGTCGCACAGCAATACTTACCCAGTAGCCTGCAAGGGCAAGTCTTTTATCAACCTTCAGATCAAGGCTTTGAAGCAACGATTCGAGATAAAGTCCAGCGCGATCGCGAAGCACAACTGGCAGCTTTTGTCGAAGGAATTGGGGAAAGACTGACGACGAGTCCGAAGAATTCGAGCTTAGATCGATGGCTAGCTCGATCGCTGAGCCAAGTCGGAGAAAGATTGGGAACTGTACGCGATCGCATTTTTGCACTAGCACATCTTCAACGTCATCATCTCGTTCTCGATTTGAATGCAGGCAGTGGATTATTACTTTGGGAGGCAGTTCGCCAAGTTCCTGAAGGAGGAGTATATGGCCATGTAGGAACCGAAAAAGAGTTCGCAGCTCTTAATGAACAAATACAATCCTTACCCGAACTCTCTCGCCCGATTCTTGTTCAAGCGTTATCTCAACCTCTGAAGTTCGATCGCATCATCGGGCGCAATGCACTCTATGCGGAATCGGATAAAGTTAGCGCGATTGCAGCTTTGTCTGCATTACTTGAATCTCATGGTCAAATTGTTTTAGCAGAATCGATGCCAAGGGCTGCCCAACGGTTGTATCAACTTGCTGATCGACTCTGGTTGAAGCCGAAACTATACGATCGCTGGCAACAAGCCGAAGAAGCAATTTATCTGAATCCAGACGATCCAAAACTGAATTGGTCAATTGAAACGTTGCAAGCTAATTTTGAGCAAGCAGGGTTTGAGGTTGAAGTGCAGACTGAGCAGACCCAAACTGAAGTGTATTTATCGCGATCGCTTTTCGATCGTTGGTTCACATCCGGTTCTGAGCAACTCACCTATGCTGAACACTTAGCGCAATCCTTGAAGCCTGCGGAAGTAGCGCAGATTCAACAGCTTTTCTCAACTCGCTTGCTCAATCAAACGGTGAAGTGGAAAAGCAGTACGTTATGGCTGCAAGCGAAAAAGCGTCCTTGATGTGAGTTTGATAGAATCAGAGCGAAAGTAAAAGCAATGGAATTCGCGATGCTCTCTACTCCTCAACCTTCCACTGTTTCACTCGCGGGCTGTCTGCGGGAAGTTCATCATCTCGCGTTGAACGTAAAAGATTTACAAGTCGCGCGGCATTTTTATGGCACGGTTTTAGGACTGCACGAACTGACCGGGGCAGAAGTGCCTGAGACGTTAAAGGCGGAAGTGGAAGCAGGAAAAATTGCCAATTTCAAAACCCCCGACGGAACGATTATCGATTTATTTTGGGAGCCAGAACTATCGCCACCCGATTCTGACCCGAAACAGCAATTTACTCGAATGAATCATTTTGCATTTGATATTGCGCCCGAATTATTCGATCGAGCCGTTGAAGTGCTCCATCATTACAACGTGCTCATCGATCACGGACCTGTTTCTCGCCCAACCGGACGCGGAATTTATTTTTACGATCCCGATGGATTTATGTTAGAAATTCGCTGCGATCGCCAACCGTAACTCGCTCAACTCAAATCCCCAACATTCTCTGGTAACTTCACCGTTACCCCGAACTTATCTGCTAAAAATCGTGCATCCTCAACAAAGGCATCAGCCCTTCCCGTTTGCTGAATCGCAGGCAATGCCGTCCCCAACAACGCTAAAAAATACGCCTTAATCCGCTGTGGCTTTCGACGGTATGCCACTTTCATCTCATTCTGCAAATCTTCTAGATACACACAAGCAATCTCCGCACGATCGCTCGGCAACGCCTCCACAATCGGCTGGACTCGGTCTAACGCCTGAATAATCAACTCCATCTCATTCGATGCGGTCGGAGCTACGGTCTGCTCGATCGTCTGCACTACTGCATCTGGAGCCACCTTGACCAGTGCCGCCTTGCCTTTGTCGGTTAAATACGCGCGTACCACTTGGAACTCGCGTGTCGCATTATCGTAAACCTTCGCCACCTTGAGATAGCCATCTTCAGCCAGCGTATCCAAGTAATAGCGAATCATCTGCATCGAAGACCCGATCTCATCTGCAATCCCCTCGCCTGTTGTATGTCCGGCATCAATAATCGACAAGATTCGCTGCTGCTTCTCGTTCAATAACATAGAGGGGTCTATTCTAAGAAAGGTTTACACTTTAGCAAATTTTAAGTCGCTCTCCTCCTTGTGTTTGCAAACTTTTAGAAGCTCGCGAAAAAGTGCGGAGATTCACTAAACTTAAATAGATTTGTCATCGACAGAGTTCAGGAGGACTTGTGCGCTTGTTCACGACCGTTGCGGGATTGCGGTGCTATCTAAAATCGGTACAGAAAAAACAGCCCGTGGCGACGGATTCAGCAGAATCGACGATCGGGTTCGTCCCCACAATGGGTGCACTCCACACCGGGCATCTGAGCTTAATTGAGCGCGCACGTCAAGAAAATCAAATCGTTGTTGTCAGCATTTTCGTCAATCCATTGCAGTTTGGCGTGAACGAAGACTTTGGACGGTATCCTCGAACTCTGGAGCGAGATCGTGCCTTGTGCGAACAAGCCGGAGTCGATGTCATATTTGCGCCCACCGTCGCTGAAATGGCGACAGTTCCCCCGATCCAAACTCGGGTTCAACCTCCCGCTGAAATGATGTCCGGGTTGTGTGGTGTCGTGCGTCCTGGGCACTTTGAAGGGGTAGCGACGATTGTGACAAAATTCTTTAATTTAGTCCAACCCGATCGCGCTTATTTTGGTCAGAAAGATGCCCAACAGCTTGCCATTCTTCAACAAGTCGTTCGAGATTTGAATCTGCCCGTTACGATCGTGCCTTGCCCGATTGTCCGCGAACCAAGCGGTTTAGCGCTGAGTTCCCGGAACCAATATCTTAGTGATGAAGAAAGAATAAAGGCAAGCGCGCTTTATCGAGGATTGTCACAAGCTGAAAAACTATTTCGATCTGGGGAGCGTGTAAGTGCTACCTTAGTGCAGGCAGTTAAACAGGAACTCGAAAAAGTCCCGTCACTGCAACCGGAGTATATCGAACTTGTAGATCCGATGACGCTGAAATCTTTAGACACCGTAACTGATGAGGGCTTGCTGGCATTGGCGGCGCGCCTGGGTTCGACCCGCCTGATCGACAACACAATCTTGCGCGATCGTCGTCCTATTATTGCGATCGATGGACCAGCAGGTGCAGGCAAATCGACCGTAGCACGCAGCGTAGCGAAACAATTGGGACTGTTTTATCTCGATACAGGCGCAATGTATCGGGCGTTAACCTGGTTTGTACTCGAAGCTGGAGTCGATTTGCGCGATGAACCAGCCGTTGCTGAGTTGGCGCATCAGTGTGAGATCGATTTTCAAACCGATACGGCAATTCCAGTTGTATTGGTGAATGGACAGGATGTAACCCAAGCAATTCGGACTCCGGAAGTGACGGCGCATGTTTCGACGATCGCGGCGCAGGCAGCCGTGCGTGAGGCATTGGTCAAACAGCAGCAAAGTTATGGTCGGCGCGGCGGCATCGTAGTAGATGGGCGTGACATCGGAACGCATGTTTTTCCAGATGCAGAAGTCAAAATTTATCTGACAGCTTCAATTCAGGAACGGGCGCGACGCAGACAGCTTGATCTCAAAAGTATGGGTCAACCTGCGGCGAATCTCGCAGATTTAGAGCAGGCGATTTTTGAGCGCGATCGCAAAGATAGCACTCGCACAATTTCACCTTTGAGAAAGGCATCAGATGCGATCGAGATTCAATCCGATGCAATGAGTGTGGCGGATGTGCTGAATACGATCGTCAGCCTGTATCAAGAGAAGACTGCTTCTCTCAGCTTAGACTCCTTAGAAATCTAATGTTAGAAATCTAATGGCATTCCCTCTACTTTCTCTGCCGCAGAATTTGCCAGAAAAAGTAGAGGGAATTTTTTGCAGAATGATTCTGAATCTTCTATGCTCGAACAAACTACGGGCGCAAACCTGTTTTACATTTAGCGTCTCTTCGTCTCGTTAACTTTCAGCAATTTCGGGAACTTTCAGCGATTTCGGGATTCCCATCCTCCGGTGACTGCATTATTCCTCGTCTCACGCGCTACCATGAATAAACCGCCACTTTAGGCAATTGTTTCAGGCAAGCTGCTATGGAATCACCGATTAAGGCTGTTCAGTCCTCGACTTACTATGGCGATGCGTCTTATCGCACGCCCCCTCCAGACCTCGCATCTCTGATGCTGAAAGAGCGCATTGTATATCTCGGTGGACCTCTGCACTCGATCGATGAATATCGCAGAAACCCCAACCAAGACTACACTCGTCTGATCATCGCACAGCTCTTATATCTGCAATTCGACGATCCCGAAAAACCGATTTTCTTCTATATCAACTCCACCGGAACCTCGTGGCAAGGAGAAACGATTGGGTTTGAAACCGAAGCGTTTGCAGTCTGTGACACGATTAATTACATCAAACCTCCCGTTCACACAATCTGCATCGGTCAAGCAGTCGGAACGGCGGCAATGATTCTCTCTGCCGGAACCAAAGGCTTCCGAGCTAGTCTTCCTCATGCCACGATCGTGCTCAATCAACCCAAATCGGGCACACGCGGACAAGCGACAGATATTCAAATTCGAGCAAAAGAAGTCCTCGACAACCGCGCGGCAATCCTGGACATTCTTTCTAAGAACACCGGACAGTCGATCGAGAAAATCATCAAAGACACCGATCGCACCTTCTATCTAACTCCGCAAGAAGCAAAAGAGTATGGGCTAATCGATCGGGTTCTCGAAAGCACCAAGGAATTACCCAAACCTGTTGCTGCCTTGACATAATTTCGAGGAATAGGGGAATGGGGAGAATTTAAACGGATTCCCCACTCCCCCACTCCCCACTCCCCACCTTCTACTTCTTTTGCCCTATGCAAGTTCCTTACCGCCTCCCCGGCAGTCAAATGGTGCAGTGGGTGGACATTTACACCCGCATGGCATTCGAGCGAATCATTTTCCTCGATGACGAAATCGACGACAACAACGCCAATGGGATCGTTGCACTCTTGCTGTATCTCAATTCAGAAGACGCAACCAAACCCATTTATCTCTACATCAACTCTCCTGGTGAAGCCTTTGGAGGAGTCTCGTCGCTCGCGGCGAGTATGGCAATCTACGACACGATGCAATACATCAAAGCACCCGTTCATACGATTTGTATGGGAATGGCAGCGAGTAGCGCCGTCTTGTTATTGTCGTCCGGTACAAAAGGCTCAAGGCTGAGTTTGCCGAACGCTGAAATTGTGCTGTCTCCGCAATACGGGCGATCGCGCGGTCAAGCCACAGACATTCAAGTGGATGCGAAAAAGGTACTTGCCGATCGCGCAACGTTCCTCGAAATTCTCTCGATGAATACGGGGCAATCGGTTGAGAAACTGACCAAAGATCTCGATCGCAGATTCTATCTCACTGCTCAAGAAGCAAAAGACTACGGACTCATCGATCGAGTTCTGGAAAGCCCCAAAGAGTTACCCAAGCAAATTCCCGCTTTAGTTTAATTACCCAAGAGACTGTCCTATGCCAATTGGAACTCCCAAAGTCCCGTATCGTTTGCCAGGTAGCTCCTATGAGCAATGGATCGATATCTATCAGCGCTTAAGCTTAGAGCGCATCATTTTCTTGAGCCAAGACGTAGATGACAATATCGCTAACCAAATCGTGGCGATCATGCTCTACCTCGACTCTGAAGATCCGACGAAACCGATTCAGTTGTATATCAATTCCCCCGGTGGCTCTGTCACAGCAGGGATGGCGATCTACGACACCATGCAGCACATCAAATCTGAAGTGATCACCATTTGTGTGGGTCTAGCAGCCTCAATGGGTGCATTCTTACTTGCCGCTGGCAGCAAAGGCAAACGGGTTGCACTACCGCACACCCGGATCATGATTCACCAGCCGTTAGGGGGAACCGGTCGTCAGCAAGCAACCGACATCGAAATCGAAGCGAGAGAAATCATTCGGATGCGTCGGCAACTGAATGAAATGCTGGCTGAGCGTACAGGTCAACCGCTGGAGAAGATTGAGCGGGATACCGATCGCGATTATTTCATGTCTGCTGCTGAAGCAAAAGAATATGGATTAATCGATCGCGTGATCGAAACCGTTTAATGATGATTTGCAGTGTGCTCTAGCAAATTTTGTTCGCTAGAGTGAATGATTCAGCACGATTCGTCAAATCTGCGATACACCAAATTCAAAAACAAGTGGCAGAATGCAAATAGTTCTGCCCTTTTTTGTATTCATGAACATTGCTGATTCTTATCGACTCTTAGGATTGAGGGCAGGAGCGACCTACGAAGACATCAAAACTGCTTATCGTCGGCTCGCCCGTCAACTGCATCCTGATCTGAATCCAAATGACGATCGCGCAAAAGAACGCTTCATCCGCATCACTGAGGCATATCAATTTTTGCTGAGCATTCTGCCTGCTGAAGTGTCACCCCAAGATCCCCCTGTTGCAGCAGAACCCGCAGAAATCAAAGTCAAAGTTCATAAAGTCGCACAGAATCCCGATGCGCCAGAACTCTCATTGGTCGATCGCCATCTTCTACAGTCGTCCTATGAGCAACTGCAAGACTTATTCAAACAAAAGAAATTCCCGCGCGCAATTGCTTTAGCAGAAGGATTAGCGCAACGCTTTCCTGATCACCCCGATGTTCGACAATGGCAAGCGATCACTTATCACCGTTGGGGACAACATCTGATTCAAGATCGCGATTATGAAAAAGCCCGGAATTATTTGAAAAAGGCGCTCCGTACTGATCCCCACAATCGCAGACTTTGGGCAGAAATCGAACAAGACTTTCGTCGTCTTGAAGAAAAAATTTATCGACGGCGCTAGCTGCAATTCAGCCAAAAAACGTACTCCGAGGCGCGTATTTTGGTATAGGATGAATGTAGAAGGCTACATTGAGCAAGCTTGCTCTGCGTAGTTTCATATAAATTTTCGACTTTATATAACTCGTTGCCAAGACTTTCACATTTAACAGATTGGCAGTAAAGGTAGATAAAAACTTCACGGTTCTTCAATCATTTCTGACTCGGTTTTTAGAAGTAACCAAACGTTCCCAGGTGCGATTGCTGAATGATCGGTATGTTGATCCATTTGAAAGCAACGGGGTTTTCTGAGTGATTGCGATGTCTCCTCGTCCGGTTGGGCGCAATTGGAACACAGTCAGCTTCCCATCGACGCTGTATCTGATTCCGATTTTGGATCTTCTCCTCTCAAAAGTTCCTAGCCGCTGGCGGGCTGAGGTGCGGTTAGGACTCCAAGAAGCTCTTGTCAATGCCGCAAAACACGGGAATTGCCTTGATCCTGGCAAAAAAGTTCTAATTCAGTTTTCAATGGTCGCTGATGAGTATTGGTGGATCATTTCAGATCAGGGATGCGGTTTTGATGCTCCGGTCTGCTGTTGTGAAGAAGAAGTTGAAGGTCAACTCCCTTGCTACGAAGGTGAATCAGGGCGGGGATTGTATATCTTATATCAGGTTTTTGACCAAGTTGAATGGAACGAAGAAGGAACGGAATTGCGACTCTGTAAGCAAATTCGGAATTCTGCTCGCTTGCCTTTAGTAGTTTAGTACTAATGTTCTTTTACGTCAATTGAATTCTGTCAGAAATAACTCTTTAGGCCTTTTGATCTGGGTTCTTTAGCATTCCTAGAATTGTCTGTACGTTTCGACTTCTGCAATGTAGACGAGTCATTGCGGTATTTTTTTGCTATCTTGGCAGAGCAGATTGCCCGATCGCGGATTATTTAAGTGCAATGAAAACGAAACGGTTAGAGCTATTTTTGTTGGCAGGTTGTTCGTGTCTGATTACATTGTTGACCCAACCGATTGCGAGTGCGATCGCATCTCCTCCAACGTTGCCCCATCTTCAAGCACCGAGACCTGTAGCAGGAGCATTCTGCGGGATCAAGGAAAAAAAACTTCAGGCACAGACAACACTCAACTAGACGCTAAGTTTAGAGGCTAAGTTGATAGGATCCTAAAGGATGTAGGCATTTGCATCAATCTTAAGTAAGATCTTATCAAGGATGCCTACCCGATCATCCTTGCCTGAAAATTGATTGAGTGAGGTTTGAGATGTTAGAGAAGCTTCTCCAGGCGATCGCCATCACAGTACTCTTAGCACTGCTCGCTGGGATTGGTATGCCTAAACCTAAAGAAACATCTAGCCCACTCTTTCATGCTCTCTTCTCATTTCCGATGCGAGAATGGGGATCGATCAATTGATTTTGCACATTACGACTCGCGATCGCGCCGAAATTGCACAGCGAACCGGAGTTTATCGCGCTGATTCTTTGGATACGGAAGGGTTTATTCACTGTTCAACTCAGGATCAGGTGATTTGGGTTGCCAATCAGTTTTACGCAGGACAGCGTGACCTCGTTTTACTCTGCATTGATCCTCAAAAGGTGAATTCAGAGATTCGATATGAAGCAGTTGAAGGCGTTGGAACTTTTCCGCATATCTATGGCGAATTGAATGCAGATGCGATCGTCAAAATTCTCGACTTTCCACCCCATGCAGACGGGACATTTTCGCTCCCAAATAATCTGTAACTAAAAATCCGAAGTGGTTAGGTTTTGTTAAGATTTTAAAACTTGCCTAACCCTGGAGTTTTTTATGTTGCGCCTCGAACACGTTAGTAAGATCTATCCCACTGGCGAAGTCCTAAAAGACATTAACTGGGAAGTCAAACCGGGCGATCGCATCGGGTTAGTCGGTGTGAATGGCGCAGGCAAATCGACGCAGCTCAAAATCATTGCAGGCGAAATTGAACCCACCGATGGTGAAGTGATTCGTCCTGCGAGTCTGCATATAGCCTACTTGACGCAAGAATTTGAAGTCGATCCCACGCGCACTGTCCGGGAAGAATTTTGGCGTGCCTTCAAAGAGGCAAACGAGGTGCATGAAGCGCTATCTAAAGTGCATGTGGCGATGGAATCCGCAACGCCAGAAGAGTTAGACAAGTTGCTGAACAAAATGGATCGGCTGCAGCGGCAATTCGAGGCGATGGATGGGTATGGGCTAGAAACTCGGATTGAGAAAATTTTGCCCGAAATGGGATTTGATTCTGATGATGGAGATCGTTTGGTCAGCGCTTTCAGTGGCGGATGGCAGATGCGGATGAGTTTGGGCAAGATTCTCCTTCAATCGCCTGATCTCTTACTCCTTGACGAGCCGACGAACCATTTGGACTTAGAAACGATCGAATGGTTAGAAAACTATCTCAAAGACCTTTCTACTCCAATGGTGATTGTGTCTCACGACCGAGAATTTCTTGATCGACTCTGCACCCAAATTGTGGAAACTGAGCGCGGTGTATCGACCACGTATCTCGGCAATTACTCCGCTTACTTGCAGCAGAAGCAGGAACAGCGAGACGCACAAATGAGCGCATTTGAGCGGCAGCAGAAAGAATTGGAGAAACAACAGGCATTTGTCGATCGCTTCCGTGCCAGTGCGACTCGAAGCACGCAGGCAAAGAGCCGCGAAAAACAACTCGATAAAATTGAGCGGATCGAAGCGCCCGATTCTGATGTGAGAACGCTGCATTTTCGATTCCCGCCCGCACCCCGAAGCGGACGCGAAGTGGTGATCATTGAAGATCTCACGCATATGTATGGCGACAAAATTCTGTTCTTAGGCGCAGAGTTGCTGATTGAACGTGGGGATCATATTGCCATTCTCGGACCCAACGGAGCTGGAAAATCAACCCTGCTGCACCTCATGACCGGAAGTGAACAGGCAGTCGAAGGCACCATTAAGTTAGGGGATCACAACGTGATCCCCAGTTATTTTGAGCAAAATCAGGCGGAAGCACTGGATTTGAATAAAACCGTCGCCGATACAATTCACGATGAAGTCCCAGATTGGAAAAATGAGGAAGTTCGCACACATTTAGGGCGATTTCTGTTTAGTGGTGATACCGTTTTCAAGAAGGTAGAATCACTCAGCGGAGGAGAAAAAGCGCGGTTGGCATTAGCAAAAATGCTGCTTCAACCCGCTAATTTGCTGATTCTGGATGAGCCAACGAATCATTTAGATATTCCTGCCAAAGAAATGTTAGAAGAAGCGATTCAAAATTACGATGGCAGTGTCGTCATCGTGTCGCACGATCGCTACTTTATCTCTCGAACTGCCAACAAAATCGTCGAGATTCGAGACGGCGAACTCCGCTTGTACCGGGGAGATTACCACTACTACCTGGATAAAATCGCTGAGGAGAAAGAGAAAGCCAGATTAACCGCGATCGAGGCTGAAAAAGAAGCGAAAGCTGCCGAAAAACGCGCGAAGCAGAAAGAAAAAGAAAAAACGAAAAAAGCTCAAAGAAGCGCGTAATTTCCAGAAAAAACCGCTAAGATTCAAAGCATTAGAATTCGAGAAAACGATTTGTGATCAATCTTTGACTTGATCGCAAATCGTTGATTCTTCTGAGTAGTTTTCCTAGCAAGATTTAAGAAGTAAATCAACTTGTTAAGAAATTGTTAACAAAAGAGCGAAGTTGATTTTTATATGCAGGGAAAACGCGAAGGATTACTGAGCAATGCTATGATTTGCGGAGAATATTTCAGTGAAAGGGCAGAAAAATATGGGGCAAGCGCCTGTTTCTCCTGTGGTGCTTATTATTCTGGATGGCTGGGGCTACCGCGATAGTCGCGATGGCAACGCGATCGCGCAGGCGAAGACTCCGGTGATGGATAGTCTGTGGGCAGCGTATCCGCACACGTTAATTCGGACTTCTGGTCGAGATGTCGGATTACCCGATGGGCAAATGGGCAATTCAGAAGTCGGACACCTGAACATCGGGGCAGGGCGCGTCGTCCCTCAAGAATTGGTGCGGATTTCTGATGCAGTCGAGACTGGAACGCTGTCACAGAATCCAAAGTTAGTCGAAGTTTGTCAAACTGTGCAGCATCGGAAGACGAAGTTGCATCTAGTTGGGTTATGTTCGACGGGTGGCGTTCATTCTCACATTTCTCACTTGGTTGGATTGCTCAACTTAGCGAAGTCACAAGGACTGGAAGAAGTTTATATTCATGCGATCACGGACGGTCGCGATACGCCTCCAAAGGCTGCAATTCAAGAAATCCAGCACTTGCAAGCTGAAATCGACCGCGTCGGGATTGGCAAGATTGTCACCATTAGCGGTCGCTATTATGCGATGGATCGCGATCGCCGTTGGGATCGTGTTGAAAAGGCTTATCGGACGATGACTCAACCCGGAGAGGGAACGGGACAAAGTGCGATCGACGTGCTGAAACAGTCTTACGAAGCTGGCGTGACCGATGAGTTTGTTGAGCCGACTCGACTGGCTGCGGGAGCGATTGAACCTGGCGACGGCATTATTTTCTTTAACTTCCGTCCGGATCGCGCCCGGCAATTGACGCAGGTGTTTGTTGATCCTGCGTTTAACGGATTTGAGAGAACCCTAATCTCTCCGCTGGCATTTGTGACGTTTACCCAATACGATCCCTCGCTTTCGGTCAAGGTCGCATTTGAAGCGCAAAACTTCAACAACATCTTAGGCGAGGTGATCTCTCGTCACGGATTGCGGCAACTGCGCACGGCTGAAACTGAGAAATATGCTCACGTGACTTACTTTTTCAACGGGGGGCTAGAGGAGCCTTTCCCAGGAGAAGATCGCGAGTTAGTTCCGAGTCCAATGGTACTGACTTACGACAAAAAGCCTGCGATGTCGGCGGAAAAAGTCACAGCAGGCGCGATCGCGGCTGTGGAAAAGCGCATCTATTCCATGATTGTGATTAACTATGCCAACCCGGATATGGTGGGGCATACGGGACAAATGGATGCGACGGTAGAAGCGCTAGAAACCGTCGATCGATGTTTAGGGCAATTGCTGGAATCGATTAATCGAACAGGTGGAACAGCCCTAATCACAGCCGATCACGGCAATGCAGAGGTAATGTGGGATGAAAACCACAATCCTTGGACAGCGCATACGACGAATCCGGTTCCTTTCATTTTGGTGGAAGGAGAGGGCTTAAAGATTCCGGGGCATGGAACTGAAGTTTCTTTGCGAGATGACGGAAGGTTGGCGGATATTGCGCCGACAATTTTGGATATCTTGAAGTTACCGATCCCGGAAGAGATGACAGGTCGATCGCTGATCGAGAAGGCGGAATTTGATGTGAGAGCAAATCGCACACCTGTTAAGATTGCGCGCTAGGTAATTTTCGAGAGTCATGTTTGAACTGTCCCCTAGGTGAGAATTTGCCTGGGGGATTTTTTGTGCAAGGGAAAAGAGTGTGGGTCGGTTTGTTGTGCAGCACAATCAATCTGATAGAGGAAGTGGGGAGTGGGGAGTGGGGAGTGGGGAGAATCCAGACTCAGAGGACTGACTTTAAAAGAAAAAGATAGAAGCTGGTAAGGCTTCTATCTCCTCTCAAATCTGATGATCTCAATCAAACTGATATTTCTGCTGCAACTCCTCCAATTGACGTTAAGAAGGCTAAGAGTTTTGAGGTTGTTCCAGCGGCGAGCAAAGCTAACTTCACTTGAGCTTTTGCTAGTTCTGCACTTGCAAATAGAGTTGAGCCACCTTGATCAAACAAGCCCGCGACCCAGATGAACGAATCTGGTAACTGCCGCTCGCGAACATCATGATTGCTCGATCGACGTGCATCATCGATCACAATACTGTACGCGACCGTTTGCAAGAGGAAATGGCTCGGATAGAGGACAGTTTCTAATCCAGCATTCACCTTTTTGACTGTGCCTACGTCTTTTGCCCCTTTGGCTTTTGCTAGAATTGCGGCTGCGGCTCCTTTCATTGCAATCCAACCTGAAATCGCAATCATCGACCACTGCAACGCTTCTACTGCGGTTCGCAACGCTGCTGGCAAGCTAGACACGTCCCGACGACCCATGATTTCTGCTGCAAGCCCAATTCCACCAAAAGCAGAAGCGAGTCCAAGTGCGACTTCGGGTGGAAAAGCAGGTTCTTCTTCTGAAGCTGCGGAGGCACTTTGATAAAGCGAGATGGCGGATTTCGCAAATGCACCGACGAGTGTGCCAATCCAAGCATATCGCTTGATGTCTGCAACACCAGACTGTACGGTCATGGGAGTGTTAAACGGCAGAATCAACTTCTCTCCTTTTTTGAGGGGAGCTTCTTGGAAAAACACCTTGTAGCTGAGTGTGCCGGGGATCGCGAATAGTAACATCAAGGCATCAATTAACCGGAATGAAGTATCGACTTTCATACCCGGAAGCACCAGATTGACCAACTTCTCAATGAAGGGAAAGCGCACTTTGAGAAATAAAGTATCTCGAAGGACTCCGATAATATCTTTCATCAATTCGAGCGATCGCATTAACAGATCTCGTAATGTCTGTAGCAAGCCAGACAACGCTTCTGCACCGACTGCAATCAAGACATTCCGAATCAATTGAAAATTCAAGTCTTTGCCTGTTGGGAGCTGATGGTTAAACAGTGCAGACAAGTCAGCTTCAATCTGCTGCCAGCACGCGAATAGATTGTCCGCTGTATCTGAAAATAGTCCTTTGATAAAAGATTCCGCAGCTTCGGTTGCTTCAGTTATAGGATTTGGACTTTCGATACTGATAATTTGCGAGCCAATATCTTTGATACGCTCATTGATCCAAGCAACTACACTATTGCCAGTCGCTCGATCAATCAATGTTTGAATCGGAGCTGTGATCGATTGCAAGTCATCCAAAATACTTGCACTAGGAGCGATAGGTGCTAGCTTTTTCGGTGGCACTCCTGCTTCTGTCCGCCAATCTTCGATTTGGTTCAATGCTATATCGAATCCTTTATCGACATGAGTTTTGAGAGTAGAAATCGAAGCTTGAAAATAGCGGAGAGCTTCATCTGTTGCATCGACCATTGCATCACGCACGAACAGAATATCATTCCAGTCAAAGAGGAGCTTCAGATGTTCCCAAACCCACTCAGCTTTGATTTTTACTTGCTCCCAAAGCCATTTGAAGAAAGACCCGACTTCTTCTAAGGTCTTGATAGCAAATCGCTTAATTTTGTCTCCCAGTTGGCAAATAAACTCATAGGCTTCTCCAGCTTTTTGGATCACAAACACTGCACCTTTGTAAATGAGGTCGCCTACTCCCTCAAAGAAATCTGCGATCGTATCTCCTAAGTTCGTAAAGAATTCGCCTGCACTCTTGGATTTGACAAGCCGATCGACATCACTCTGCAACGCTGCCTTTAAGCCTTTAGCTGTAGCGATGATCCCCCACTGATACCCTTGTGGTACGGTGTCCGATCGTAATTCAGAACTGTAAGCTGCATTGGGTTCGACGAGCCGCACTCCTGGAGCAACGGTGGTGGTTGAATCAGTGAGTTTTGCGACTTGATTTAATGCAGCCGCGATCGCATCGACTTGAGTCCGATTCGCTCCAGTACGGAAGCTTTCGGATAACAGTGAAAACGTGCCTTCTGGAGTTGTAAAGGTTGCCGATCGCAGATCATCCGCAGTCATCGTTTTGAATCGTTGATGCACACTTGCAGCAGGATTAACTTCGATCGCTTTATCAATCGATTCGACTGAGAAACGATAAATCGCAGGAGTCAGCGATCGCACTGCATCAAATATGCTCACAGCGCCATTGGCATCCGTTTCCGTCTCGATTGACACATTAGGACTGAGAAAGACGGTTTCATTGTTCATCACTACGCTACACAGTACGGATGCTGAAACAGTTACTTTGCGATTCGGTTGGGGTGTTCCTACTGCATCAAGCACTCGAAGTGAAGTGCCATAGCAGGGAATCCGAGTTAGCTCACCCGCATCTACAAGGAGAATCGGAGTTTCTTGCCAAACACCCGTTCCTGCATCTTGCCAAAGATAGCTAGCACGACTATTCGTGTAAACAATCAACAGAGAAGTTGTTGCATAGTCATCTCCTTGGATCGGTGCAATCTCTTGTACATCCGTGCGCAGGCGTAACGGCGCACTCCAGCCATTCGTCGATCGCTTTACAATGTTCAAGTCACCATTTTGTAGTAATGTCCAAACTGCGATCGTTCCGTCTGCATTATCTCCGATGACTAAATCTTCAACATTCGGTGCTAATTCTGCTGGCACAATTGCTTCAACTTTTGCTTTTGCTGCTTGATCCTGCTCATCGGCTGAGATGAACTGCGTGCCTTGTCCGGCAATGTAGAGATCGCTAGCACCATCGCGAGTGACAGTTGATTCGAGCACCGTTGCTCCTGCTGGACAAGGTAAAACAACGACGGGAGGAGTCGATACAATCCGCCCTGTCTTGTCATAGGTCGGGAATGGACGGAAAGAAAGCACGCGCTTCCCTCCACTAGTTCCGAGGACATGCAATCCACCTCCAAAGACAGGATGTACTCCAACTTCAAAATCAAAGATTTCTTGCAAAGTCACAGCTGGATTGAAGACAAAAGCTTGATTAAACTTCTGTCCTGGTCTTAATAAGTAAACGGCTTCATTTGCACCTTGATTACCTGCTAGAACAATCGTCCAGCTATCTCCATCATCCAAGACTCGAATTGCAGCGAGTCGCATCATGGCGCGAGTTCCACAATCAACCCAAGGAATGTTATCCCAATCGGTATGTTGGCTACTGAGATCATAGGCAACAAAGACGCGACTGAGCGCAGGTTGAACGGGATCGCTGACTGCAACGGAGATCGTAATGCGATCGTCATCTGTCCAGGCAGCACCCAAAGCATGAACTTGAGAATTTCCGAAAGCACGATTGAGATCAAATCGTTTCCAGCCTGAGCTATCTTGGCGAACGAGCGAGAATTGGTTGCGATTGCCGATCGTTAGCACCATTGGCGTAAGGACAGTAGAACGTCGATCGGGAATCGCAATGACTCGACGTTGGAAGCGTCCTTGTTGTTGTGGATCAGCGAGATCTTCTCGCCCAAAGGTGCGAGCAGATGCCATGTAATCGATGATATCGGTTGAAACTGTGAAGCGGGTGGATTGTCCTTGCTGGTCGAGAGTGGAAAAGCTAGTAACGTTTGGAGTGTTCATGATTTTATGTTGAAGAGTTGAAGTGGGTTCGGGATCTGAGATCCAACAGATCCCGAATTGCAAGCAGAACTAAGGAGCTTGATAGATTACGTCCATGAGCAGATCGCCCGTCTGATCGGAGAAGTGGAGATTCTGGAACGTAAATACGCCACCACCTGGAGGAATGAATTGATGTTTCGAGAGGTCAATATCAATGCGCGACAGTACACCTTGAAGAACTTGGCTAATTTGATTGACCTGATCTTGTGCAGCATTCCCTAGTTCTGTTTCCATATCTTTGATCCCGAAAAGCTTTTGGAAAGCTTTCGTTACTTCTGCAAAACCATCGGTATCGCCGGAAATCTGAATGGGTGAAAATTGAGGATCGTTGAGATCGGGATGAATACTAAACTCAGTTCCAATTCCTTCAGCAGTTAGTGTAATAGAAGCACTGAAAGTTCGAGTTCCTGAACCATTCACAGATAGGCTCGGCAATCCATCTTTATTAACTAGGGTAGGGAGAGTGCGCTCTCGATATGTCCGAGAGCTAGAAATTTGACCAGAGATACTCAGAGTATTCGTGCCTGGTACGAGCGTAATACTCACGGCATAACTATCACTGGAATCGAGAATCCGTTGTACGATGTCTTTGCGTCGATCGCTTCTAGAATCCGACTTGGAGTAAGTCCGAGTATTCCCGTTGACCATTGGAGAAAAGCCAAACTGTTGAGTAAACAGAGGAATTAAATATTCATCAAAAAACTTCTCTTTGCGAATCGCCATCACGCCGGAAATCGTCGAGGTTTGACCATTGATTTGATCAGGGCGAATCCAATCATCTTTGAGATTAATGCGTGCTCCATTACGATCGCTCGGCAGAGCACGATCCGAGAACATCCCTAAATAGCTCAAAGTACTTGCTTCCGGAGCGATCTCATTCGGATCGACATGGAAGATAAAGTCGGTCATCGCAAACGTTGGCGTTGCTTGTTCACGGTTTCGTCGCACCACCGTTCCGAGCATAAATTCGCCCATCTCGCCTTGCAGCAATAGATTCAGAGATTCAAGTGCTTTCGTTTTTGCAGCTTGTGGAACTTCCGCAGGGATCTGAATCTGTTGTCCGCCAGAAAGGAGGAGATCAACAGTCGTAAACTTTAGGAATAAATATTCGATCGAGAAAACGGATTCGGGTAGACCCGACTTTGAGATCGTTTCACTTGCAAGATTTTTAGCATCCGGATCAATCGCTGCTAAGGTTTTGAGATCGACAGGTTTCTTATCGAGATCGACTACAACTCCAATGCTCCAATTTTCGATCGGATAGGTAGCTTTATCTTCTGCTTCTTCATCGTAGTAAGTTACTACTCCTGATTGTAGATGCAGAGTAACATTGACTTGCCCCAGTTTGCCGTTTGGAACATTAAAATCAATGGTGATTGGTGCCAGTTTTGTACGAATGCCGTAAGTTGCAGGAACTTGTTGACCATTTTTATTCAGTTTAAATTTAGGAAGAACAATTTCACTTTCAATGTTTTTGCGGCGTACCCATGCTTTCCAAGCGTATTGAAGCTGAGTGTTGATTGCTTGTTGCGTCAAGGCTAATGCCATATCAAAATCAGTGAGGGCATTTTTACTATCACCCCGTTTTGCTACGCTCCGAACTTCATTTGCGCGTAGAATAGCTCTGTTTTTTAGAAACATGTTGCGGTTCCTCAGATAGGTTTGTGGTGTCTTGTTGAAGACCCTTTTACGATATGGGAACTGCTTAGGTCAGTCGATAATGGAAAGTTATGGAAAGTTATGGAGTTGAAAATAGAGTGCTGAATGGTGGTTTTTAATAGGATGAGAGTGGTTTCAGAGAGGTGCTTATGCAATCATCGAATCTCATCAGTGTGGCTGTGATCGATACAGGTGTTGATCCTGAGCGAGTGAATGCTGCTCACTTGCTGACCGGATTAAATTTGAGTGATGAAGGAGATCGCAATGAAACCATCGACTATGGAACACACGGAACCGCGATCGCTCAAACGATTCTACAAATCGTGCCAGAAGTACGGATTGTTCCGATTAAAATCGTGAATCGGCAAGGGATTCTTCGCAATCTAGAAGCAATGTCGATCGCATTTGAATGGATTCTCGAACATCACGATCGACTGAATATCCGAGTCGTGTGTGCTGCGATCGCAGATATAACCTGTTCTGAATCCGATGAGTACTATGCTGAGCATCCTTTGCGTCCTTTGATTTCTCAGCTCCGAAATTCACAAGTTGCAACGGTTGCAGCAGCCGGAAATGGGTATGCACATCATCATCGGCAAGGCATGGCATTTCCAGCAATTTTGCGAGAAGTGATCAGTGTTGGAGCGATCGCACAAACGCCAGCCGGATTGCAACTCGCAAACCATTCACAACGGCTACATCCTAGTACTGGAAGAGGTTGCCATACCACATTTTTTGTAGAACCGGGTGCGCCCGGAGACACGAGCGGAGCTGCCGCAACTGTTGCAGGTCGTCTGGCAAAATTAGCTCAGTCTCAAACAACGATCGATGAATGGATTGATCAGTTAGAACAGTCTTGTCAAATCGTGCGCGATGAGGATGGATTAGAGTGGGAAATCATTTAGCTTGCTGCAAACAATGCTGATGCAATGAGTGCTGCAATTGTCCGAATATGATTCCAAAATGTCCAATTCGTCAAATATCTTGCCCAGAGATTCGCGCCTTCGGTACTCTCGGGTTTGACAACTGCTAATGCATCATTTAGCGGAACATTGAATACGATCGTCACTCCGACTGTACCCATGAGATAAAGTAAACTGCCTGCTAGAAGAAATGCCGTGTGCGGTTGATGCCAGTTCAGCAATGCAGCGATCGCGAGCAGTAGACAAACTGATGCTGTACCGAAGATCGCAAACATAAAGAACGGATTAATCGCTTTGATGTTGATGGATTGCATGGCTGCAATACCTTGAGCAGGTTGCAGGCTCTCCAGAGCAGGCATCACAAAGGTTGAAAACGCAAAGAAAACACCCCCAACTAATCCACAGCCAAGGGCAGCAAAAAGCTTGAATGAAAACAGCGACGAATTGAGCAATGTCATCATGTGCCTATGACAGCAGTTTTAGTATCGGGGAACTGAGCGATCGACTACGATCGAGTAAGCATCAATTCCACCTGAGATATTTTTTACATTGGTAAATCCTTGCTGGGTGAGCCAGTGACACATCTGCGCTGATCTCACGCCATGATGACAAAGCACTAATGTTTCCGTTTCAGGATCAAGCTGGCTATAGATTTGCTCAGCCCATTCCGAAAATTGGCTGAGTGGAAGATTTTGAAACGGTTTTAGAGAAGCCATTTCAACTTCCCAGGGTTCGCGCACATCGACAAATTGGATATTTGGATTGTCGAGGCATTGAGCCAAGTCTTCAACAGTGATTTGAGAAAAGGACATAGCGATCAAAAATCAGGGTTAGAGCTAGTTTACGCGATCGCTTCTGATCAATCACCCCCACTCTCTCCGGTTGTCGCCTTCTGCGCTGCATACCGTTCCTTAAAAACTCGTTGCTGCACCGCGTGATCAATGATCGGCTTTGGATATCCGGCTCGATCGCGCTCTGCTGCTGAAATCTTGCCCGAAATCAAATCTTGTGTCTCTACACCCCGCAATTCTGGCAACCATTCGCGAATATATTCCGCCTCCGCATCAAACTTCTTCGCCTGACTCGCTGGATTAAAAATTCGCAACGGCTTTGGATCCATTCCGCTCGAAGTACTCCACTGCCAGCCACCATTGTTTGCCGACAAATCGCCATCATACAACCGCTGCATAAAGTACTTCTCACCGAGCCGATAATCGACCAGCAAATCTTTCGTCAAAAAGCTTGCCACAATCATGCGACAGCGATTATGCATCCAAGCGGTTGCATTCATCTGCCGCATCGCCGCATCGATAATCGGATAGCCCGTTTTGCCTTCGCACCAAGCCTGAAAATACTTCTCGTTATTCTCCCAAGGAAAATCCTTGAGAACTTTGCGGTAAGCGCCGTCTGCTAATTCAGGAAAATGATACATCGCATGTTGATAAAACTCGCGCCAAGCAAGCTCCTGCCGCCAAACTCGAATATCATCACTTTCCCCGCGATTCTCGGCTGTCTCAACGGTCGCTGCCCAAACCTTCCGAACGCCAATCACACCAAATTTCAATGCAGCACTGAGTAAAGACGTTCCAGACTGAGCCGGAAAATTTCGTTGTTCTTGATACGAGTAAATTGCACTAGCGCAAAATTCTTCGAGTCTTTCCTGGGCTGCTTTTTCACCTGGATCAAGTAGGAGGGGATGCTCCCAAACGTACCCAAGTTCTTTTTCGGTGGGTAGCTCGATCGTGCCTTCTGCTTGCTCTCGCTCTGAATCAGTCAATCCTTCTACACCTGCGAGATCCGGTGCAGGCGCTTTTTTCTTCTGAAGGCTCCAATTCTTCCAAAATGGAGAATACACCGTATAAGGTGTGCCTGATCCTGATTTGATTTCTTCAGGTGAATGCAGCAATTGATCCCAGAATGTCTGTACTTCAATACCCAGATGATTCAGAGCAGTAACTACAGATTGATCGCGATCGCGTCCATACGGTTCCACATCTTGGTTGAAAAACACAGCCGCAGCATTCAGCGATCGTGCTAATTTCGGAATTCCCTCTTTCGGATCGGCTTGAATAATCAGCAATTCGCTGCCTGCCTCTGCATACCTTTTTTGCAAAGACTGCAAGCTTCCGATCAAATACTTCACTCGTGCGGAAGCTACATCATCTCGATCGAGAATCAAGGGGTCAAGACAAAATACACCAACAATTTTGCGCGATCGTGCGCGTGCCGCAGCCAAACCAAGATTGTCAGAAATCCGCAGATCCCGACGATGCCAAAACAAAATCAAATCAGACATAACTCAGGAGTCGGACAACAAAGATCGGGCTAAAAAGAAGCTAGAAATCGACTTAGAATCTGCAAGATCTCCAGCATGGATTGCCGCTTCTACTTCTTGCGCAGACATTAACACAGTTTCAATATCCTCATCGTCATCTTGAGGAGGAGGTTGATCCACGATCGTTACGTCTGTTGCGAGAAACGCATAAATCACCTCATCCGAATAGCCCGGAGCTAAGAAAAACTCTCCCAACTTCTTCCAATTCTCTGAGGTATATCCTGTCTCTTCCTGAATCTCACGTTGCACAGTTTCGAGCGGATCTTCTCCTTTCTCGACTGTCCCCGCTGGAAACTCATACAATCGACGCTGCACGGCAAATCGATATTGCTTCACCAGCACCAACTTTCCATCGGGCGTAACCGGAATCACTAAAGCACCGCCGGGATGCCGAATACATTCCCAATCGCCCTCTGCCCGATTCGGCAGCCGCAAATGATTGACTTCAAAGTTAAACTTCCGCCCTTTGTACAAAAGGCGTTGTTTGAGGAGTTGAGGAGGTTCTGATCCCAGAGACATGACTCTTACAGGGTGAAGGTGAATCGAAGCTCAGAGCTTTCTGACACCAGAGCCATCGACGAATTGAGCCAGTTCAGCGATCGAACGATTCAATTGGGGATGTCTCCAATCGGGGGCGATTTCGGCTAATGGCACCAGCACAAAAGCGCGATCGCTCATCCGAGGATGTGGAATGCAGAGCGTCTTGGTTTGGAATACTACATCATCAAACAGCAAAATGTCCAAGTCAAGCGTGCGAGCATCCCATTTTTGGTGTCGAATTCGTCCAAACTCCGCTTCAATTTGCTGAAGTTTTGCCAAGAGGTCAAGGGGTTCTAATGAAGTTTCGAGAATAGCGCAGCCGTTGAGATAGTCCGGCTGAGGTGGGCTATTGGGTAAGGTGACGGCTTTGGTCTGATACCAAGACGATCGCGCAATCACAGTTTCTAACCGACTGAGCGCAGATTCTAGAATGGCTTGAGAATCTCCTAAGTTACTGCCAAGTGCGATCGCGTATTTCATCAGATGAGGTTTGTGGTTGGGCTATCAATTATAGTCAACGGAATCGACGCACATTGAATCGACTTGAATGACGAGCGTTTGATCAGGGTTGGAACTGTTTGAACGATTGAGCACGATGCAAATTGGTTCACGCGAGATGTTCTAAAGGTTCGCATGAGACGCTCTGAGATTCGAGCGAGATGCTCTAAGTGTCGCGCGTGAATATTTGAGAATGGCGGGCGAATTTTGGATGAGCGATCGCGCTGCTCTGATCTTGATGCGCGAGGTTCAAAGCATGGTGAGCGGTGAGCGATCGTGCAATTTCAGACTCCATCAGATTAAGATTTATCCTATAGCTGTAGAGTGGCTCTTTCTGCCCTGTGTCGAATCTCACGCCGGAACCAATTGAGGTGTTCGTCTCGTATTCACATCGAGACGAGTTGTTGCGGGATGAATTGGCAAAGCATCTGAGTATTCTGAAGCGTCAGGGCGTGATTAAAGAGTGGCACGATCGAGAAATTAGCCCAGGATCAGAATGGAAAGGCGAGATCGCTGCTCATCTGAATTCGGCGAAGATTATTTTGTTGCTGATTAGCGCAGATTTTTTGGCTTCAGATTATTGTTATGACATTGAATTGACAAAAGCATTAGAGAGGCACGACCGCAAAGAAGCCTGCGTCATCCCGATTATTTTGCGCCCTGTCGATTGGAATGACGCTCCGTTTGGAAAACTCCAAGCGCTACCTGAGAATGCTGTACCTGTGACCAAATGGGAAAATCTTGACGATGCTTTTCTCAGCGTGACGCGGGGGATTCGTCAGACGATAGAACGATTGAAACAAGCACATCACGATAAGCTAGAACAACCAGAGAGAGAACGACAAAACTCACCAAAACTAGGTCAAATTAAAGAACATCAGGAAAGACAGCAGCAAGCTGTGCAACAGCCATCTGAGCAAGACACCCCTCAGCAAAATAATAAACAAGTCAGAAAGCATGATTGTCTAGTCAAAAGACTACCTTGGAGTCCGCTAACCTGCCTTGTATTAGGGTATGGTCTGTTAGGCTTTTTACTATCCGTATCTGCTGCTGAGATTCGAGTGTGGGCTTTGACTCTGGCTGGAGTTTTGATTGAGGCTGGAGCTTGGGTTTCGGCGAAAGCTTGGGGTTGGGCTTGGGTTCTCGTTGGAGCGTGGGCTTTGTCTGGAGCTTTATATGGAGCTTTAGGTAAGGTGTTAAATGGATCTGGTGCTAGTGTTGCAGTTGGAATATGGACTTTGGTTTTTGCTGGGGTTTGGGCTGGGAAACAGCTTTTGGAGTCGTTCAGTAGAATTGATACATGTTTTATTTTGGCTTTCACTTCAACGATCGGTTTAGCACTTGGAGCTTTAACCTACTGGATCACTCATCGCTGACCTCTCAACTCTAAGATTCAACCGATAGCTTCAGAAATCATTTGGGTTTTCGTCGATCGAGTTCCTAAATTTTTCCTGTTATAGTCGAACAATATCGCCGCATTCTAGACAAGCTAATGGTACATCCTGCGTTCACCGAGATTACCGATGAAGAACTAATGCAGATGAGTTCTAAGAATCCTGAACTGCGATTCGAGCGTAATGCAGACGGGAGTTTAGTCACCATGCCACCAACCGGGGGAATTTCGAGCAATCGAGAAATTAAAGCAGGGGCTTATCTTCTGATTCATGTCGAACAAAATGATTTAGGCGAAGTCTTCAGCTCAAGTGGGGGCTTTCGATTGCCAAACACTGCTGTGCGATCGCCTGATGCAGCGTTTGTTGCGAAGGGTCGATTGCCTGAAGATTGGGATCAGCAAGAAGATAAGTTTATTTCAGTTGTGCCTGATTTCGTCATTGAAATTCGCTCCAAGTCTGATTCGCTTGAAGGCTTGAAAGAAAAGATGCAGGAATATATTGAAAATGGAGTGAAATTGGGCTGGTTGATCGATCGTCAAAATAAAACTGCTTACGTCTATCGTGCTGATGGATCAATTACTCAATATCCTGAATCAGCGACTTTAAGTGGAGAAGATGTCGTTCCAGGGTTTACTCTAGCGCTCAAGGTTTTGTTGTAGGGGAAATACGATCGATAACTCCAAATCCAAATCCGAAAACTGAGGCAACTTCACCCTCTCATTCGGTAAAGCAATCCGCTTCACTCGATAACCAAATTCTGAGTCTGACTTACGATACGGTTCGCTATACATTTCTAAGACGCGATCGAGGAGATTGAAAATCCAATAATTTTGGATTTTATCTTCTGCGTACATCTCTAATTTCGTCTCTTGATCATAGGTGAGAGACGAATCTGAAATCTCAATCACGAGCAAAATATCTTCGGGTCTAGGATGTCCTGAAAGGTAATCATCCGGGCGATTCTGAACAATTGCAAAATCAGGTTCTGGCTCTCCATCGTTGGGAAGTGTAATCGGCGATTGATTCTGAAGCGTTGCGCGATCGCCTAGCAAGCGTGGCAATTCTCGGAGCAGTTTTCGATTGCAGGTTTCGTGTGCTTTGCCTTTTGCTGCCATGTGAATCAATTGTCCTCGAATCAGTTCAATATGATCGTCTTCCTGGAAAAATCCCAACTCGGTTAAGCGGTGATATTCCTCGATCGTGAACCGTTTTAGCGTTGGCACATTCATTGCACGACTGGATGTAATTGAGTTTGGTTGAGATATTCTAGTAATAGTAATCTTAGATAATCTTGCGCTTCTACATAGCGTTTGAGTTGCGTGTAGTCATTGTTTTCAGCGAAATACCAATCTGAAAAATAATCAATCTCAAACAGTTTGATTGATTTGAGATGTTGAATCGTTTCCTCGATCGACGAGCGCATGTTTTGGCTCAAAATCTGATGAGCATAGCCTTGAATTTGAGTCGTGAACAGCTCAATTTCGCCTAGGATACTGAAGGGTTGATCCTCTTCCCATTCTGAGAGTTGATGCCGCTCCGATTTGAGCGCTTGGTAATCTATGTTGAGTTGTTCAATCCGCTTGCGAATGTGAACGAGTTCAAGGTCAGACGAACGAGATAGAAGTTGCTCACTCATAATTCGTTAATTCTCTCCATATGAGATGATTTTCCCTGACCGCTCAATCAAAAATTCAAATCCTTTGTTCCATCTTATTGCGCCATCCGCTAAAGTCTTCTGTTTCGCGCTCTTCTTGTTGAAATTCTTAGCCTTGCGGAGATAGCGCAAATAATTGCCAGAATATCCATGTCGTTCAGCGTGGTCAACGATACTATGAGCAAGAGTCTCATAAGTCGCCTGATCCCAATCTGCTAGGAGTGCTTCAATCTATAAAGCCTCCGCTTCTGTGTAAGTTGCAAATAAAATTTGTTCATACGGATCAAGCGGATTTACCATTTACCCCCTCATTCGCTCATGCGTCCCATTTATCTTGATAATCATTCAACCACACGGGTAGACGATCGCGTTTTAGCCGCAATGCTTCCCTACTTCACTGAGCATTACGGCAATCCTGCGAGTGTGACTCATGCGTACGGATGGGAAGCAGAAGCCGCTGTCAAACAAGCACGAGAAATCATCGCCGATAAGATAGGCGCAACTCCAGAAGAAATTATTTTTACTAGCGGTGCAACTGAGGCAAATAATTTAGCGATTAAAGGTGTTGCAGAAGCTTACTTTAGCCAAGGACGACATATCATCACGGTTCAAACTGAGCACAATGCAGTGTTAGACCCTTGCCGGTATTTAGAATCGCTTGGATTTGAAGTGACTTACTTAGGAGTCGATCGCTTTGGCTTAATTGATCTAGAAGAACTCGAAAAAGCCATGCGAGAAGATACAATTCTAGTCTCGATTATGGCTGCAAATAATGAAATCGGAGTCATTCAACCGATTGAGCAGATTGGCGAGCTTTGTCACAGTCGCAATGTCCTGTTTCACACCGATGCCGCACAAGCCATTGGTAAAATTCCCCTGACTGTGAAAAATATTGATCTCATGTCGATTACAGGGCACAAGGTCTATGCGCCCAAAGGCATTGGAGCTTTGTATGTTCGGCGCAAGAATCCGCGAGTTCAACTCTCTGCTCAGTTACATGGAGGCGGACATGAGCGAGGAATGCGATCGGGAACACTTTACACGCCTCAAATTGTTGGACTCGGCAAAGCGATCGAGCTTGCTGAACCCGAAGAAAAAATCCGAGTCCTGCGCGATCGCTTATGGCAGCAGTTGAACATTGAAGGCATCCATCTCAACGGACATCCCACTCAACGCCTCCCCGGAAACTTAAATATCAGCATTGAGAATGTCGATGGACAAGCGCTCCTCCTCGGAGCGCAATCCACGATCGCGGTTTCATCCGGCTCTGCTTGTACCTCTGCAAAAATTGCACCCTCCCACGTTTTAACCGCGATCGGTGTCCCTGATGAATTAGCCTTTGCTTCGATCCGATTTGGCATTGGCAGATTCAATACAGAGGCAGACATTGATCAAGCAGCACAATGTGTTTTGCAGACTGTTAAAGCATTACGAAGCTAGCACTCTTTCAAGTTGATAATTGACTCAGGCTGTAATCGAGTTTTTCCGCGATCGCACTCACCCAATTTTCATCCTGCTTGGTAAAGCTTCGAGGTGCATTCGCTCCTAAAATCAAAACGCCTTCTTTACCGATGGGCTGACAAATCACACCCTGCGTATTTTCGGGCAGATAGTCAAACTCAATCTTGCCAGGATAAACATTGAGTGCGACGAGATAAATCGGTTTTTGCTTCTCGAGAACTCGCGCTAAGATTGCGCCCGGTTTTACCTCTTTCACAGGGCTAAGAATGCCACGACGCAGCAGCACTTTGCCGCGATAGAAAACAATCAGCGATCGCGTTACCGTATTCGTCAGCAGAATATGAGAAGCCCATGCTAACTCAGTCTTTACAGCTTCCGGTAAATTTGGATCGAGATCAAACCCTTCTTCACCGATTAATTCGACACTATCAGGTGTACGAGGCTGGATTTGCTGCCAGATTAAGCCCGTCAAAATCAGAATCGCGCTCAAAATCACACCCAATGCATCCGATCGCGCTTGAGAATCTGTGAGAGCAGGGGTGAGAATTCGATTCGTAAACAACAAACTTCCACCCAAAACGCCAACTGCGATCGGTAAAAGGCGTAAAATTCGATTCGGATCAGACTTTGCCATAGGACTTAGTTGAGCAATATTCTTTAACCGTACAGGAGGATGTGATTTGCTGGATCTGTTGAGTGCAGGATTACTGTCAGGGTGGCTGAAAATGGCGGGATTACCCACCTCATTTGATCCGAGCGAAATGCTCGATCGCGTCACGGTTCAGACTCCATTCTGGCAGGCGAGCGATCCAGATGCAGAAAAAGTGGTCAAAGATTATCTGAAATTCCTCAACAGCCAAGGATTAAAGGCGAATGAGCAAGGAATTTGGCTACAATCTGGCGCAAATCTGCTGCTTAGCAATCAAGGTACAACTCCTGTGCCAGCAGCTTCTCTGACCAAAGTTGCAACTTCGCTGGCAGCCTTACAGACTTGGGGAGTCGATCACCAATTTGAGACGCTGATCGGTACAACTGAAGCTATTGAAAACGGAGTGTTACAGGGGGATTTAGTCATTCAAGGTGGTGGTGATCCTCTGTTTGTCTGGGAAGATGCGATCGCGCTTGGCAATGCCTTAAATCAGCTTGGAATTACTCGTGTGACAGGAGATTTAGTTATCACAGGTAGCTTTATGCTCAACTTTCGAGAGAGCACTCTGCAGTCCGGTGAACTGCTCAAACAAGCACTCAACTCAAAAACGTGGGATTCTGACATTCGTGATGAATTTGGGGAAGTTTCAGGAAAACGTCCAACCATTGAAATCAAAGGAAAAGTCAGGACTGGATCAGCTAGCCAGCAGACGACATTGTTAAAACATCGATCGCTACCGTTAGTGCATGTGCTCAAACATCTCAATGTTCATAGCCAAAATGAGATGGCGCAGATGCTAGCAGATAACTTAGGAGGCGTGAAGACTGTGATTGAAAAAGCATCTTCAGCCGCAAACGTTTCACCCAATGAACTCTTGCTAGCAAATGGGTCTGGACTCGGAGTTGAAAATCGCATCTCTCCTCATGCAGCTTGTGCCATGTTTGCAGCCCTTGATCGTACTCTGTATCCATTAAACTTGTCGATCGCTGATTTTTTCCCGGCTTCCGGTGTCGATCGCAACGGAACCCTAGAAGATCGAGCAGTGCCAGAACATGCCGTCATTAAAACCGGAACTCTTAGAGAAGTGAGCGCTTTAGCAGGAGTGTTACCGACTCGCGATCGCGGTTTGATCTATTTCGCGGTGATCAATCGCGGCACTGACATTCTGGAACTGCGATATCAACAAGATTTACTCCTGCAAGCTTTGCAGAAAGTATGGGGTGCAAACATCGATGCAACTGTGGTTCAGCCGAGTCCGTGGTTAAAGAAAACGCCATCAGCACAACGCATTGAGGTCGTTCAGCGCGGGTAAACCCAACCGCCTCGACGGTTCACCGTACCTATGAATTTCATCCGGGGCGGCAACCCCAACCTTTGGCTTCCGGTTTGCCCCAATGCGCCTAACCTTGATTCCTCCTAAATTAGAAACATCGAAACACAGAACGCTACTCTCTAGACAAGGTAACCGCCATGATGACTTCTACTCGTTTGCAAGAAATGGAAATGGCACGTCGTCAGTTTAATCAACTCTTCAGCGAACTGATGCCGACTCGCGAAACAACTTGGTCACCTGCGATCGAATTCACCGCGACAGAAGCCGAATTCATTCTTCGCGCTCAACTCCCAGGCATCGCTGCCAAAGACGTTGATGTCCAAATCGGACAAGACACCGTTTCGATCTCAGGTGAGCACAAATTAGAAGCGACAGAAGCCAAAGGACTCCGTTCTGAATTCCGCTATGGCAAATTCCGCCGCGTGATTTCGCTCCCTGCTGCTGTGCAAAACGATCAAGCCAAGGCTGAATTGAAAGACGGTATCTTGACCCTCACCCTACCTCGTCTACAAGCCGTGAAACCCACAATCGTCAAACTCAATCTCGTCGAATCAGAAGCGCAAGCTGAAGAAACGGCAGACGTTTGGAACTCCTAAATGTGGGCTTGGGAGATAGGGAGATAGGGAGCAAGAAGCGCAATTTTGATTCTCCCCATCTCCCCACCCCCCACTCCCCACTCCCCCTCAACCGTCCCCGAAATGGTTCGGTAGGTACGGTAAATACCCCTTCATGGAACGCCAGAACCCGAACAGTATATTAGGTAGGGGATGGAATGCTTTGGTGGCACTGAACTGAAAATTACCCGTTTGAGTCCCGCCGCCCCGATATAAATTCTGGCACTTGCGCCAGTCCCCTACCCCGAACCGCATTGATTAAGTGATGGAGCCGAAGCACCCATATGGCAAAAGTTGTTGGAATTGACTTAGGAACGACAAACTCGTGTGTCGCTGTGATGGAAGGTGGTAAACCCACTGTAATCGCAAACGCGGAAGGATTTCGCACGACCCCCTCAGTCGTCGGTTACGCAAAAAATGGCGATCGCTTAGTTGGTCAAATTGCCAAGCGCCAAGCCGTCATGAACCCAGAGAATACGTTCTACTCGGTCAAACGGTTTATCGGTCGCAGATTTGACGAAGTGACCCATGAAGCAACAGAAGTTGCTTATAAAGTCCTGAACGTTGGCGGAAACGTTAAACTCGATTGCACCGCCCAAGGCAAGCAATTTGCACCGGAAGAAATCTCTGCTCAAGTCCTCCGGAAGCTGAAAGAAGACGCAAGTAAGTACCTCGGCGAAGATGTGACCCAAGCGGTGATCACAGTTCCCGCTTACTTTAACGACTCTCAGCGACAGGCAACCAAAGACGCAGGGAAAATTGCAGGTCTAGAAGTGCTCCGAATTATTAACGAGCCGACTGCTGCATCTCTCGCATACGGTCTTGATAAGAAGAGCAATGAAACGATTCTCGTATTCGACTTAGGTGGTGGTACGTTTGACGTATCAATCCTTGAAGTTGGCGACGGTGTATTTGAAGTACTCGCGACTTCTGGAGACACTCACTTAGGTGGAGACGACTTCGATAAAAAGATCGTAGATTTCTTAGCTGATGGTTTTGCCCGTGCAGAAGGCATTGACCTCCGCAAAGATAAGCAAGCACTTCAGCGTTTGACTGAAGCGGCTGAGAAAGCAAAAATCGAACTGTCGAGCGTGACTCAAGCGGATATTAACCTCCCGTTTATCACTGCAACTCAAGATGGGCCGAAGCACCTCGATACCACGTTGACTCGTGCGAAGTTTGAGGAATTGTGTGCGGATCTTATCGATCGCTGCCGCATCCCGGTTGAAACTGCACTCCGCGACTCGAAGCTTGACAAGAGCAAGATCGATGAAGTCGTTCTCGTCGGAGGTTCGACCCGGATTCCCGCAGTCCAGGAAGTTGTAAAACGCGTCTTGGGCAAAGATCCGAACCAAACCGTGAACCCAGATGAAGTGGTTGCAATTGGTGCAGCAATTCAAGCAGGTGTCTTGGCAGGTGAAGTTAAAGACATTCTCTTGCTCGACGTATCGCCGTTGTCCTTGGGTGTTGAAACCTTGGGCGGTGTGATGACCAAAATCATTCCTCGCAACACCACGATTCCGACCAAGAAATCGGAAGTATTCTCAACCGCAGTCGATGGACAAAGCAATGTAGAAATCCATGTGCTGCAAGGTGAGCGCGAAATGTCGAACGACAACAAGAGCCTTGGAACCTTCCGTCTCGATGGAATTCCTCCTGCTCCCCGTGGCGTTCCTCAAATCGAAGTCACCTTCGACATTGATGCGAACGGTATCTTGACTGTCTCTGCGAAAGATAAGGGCACAGGTAAAGAACAATCGATCAGCATTACCGGAGCTTCAACCTTACCGAAAGATGATGTTGAACGGATGGTACGCGATGCTGAGCAAAATGCTTCGACCGATAAAGAACGTCGTGAGCGGATTGATCTCAAGAACCAAGCAGATTCCTTGGCATACCAAGCTGAGAAGCAAATCAGCGAGCTAGGCGATAAAGTCCCTGCCGATGATAAGACTAAAGTTGAAGGATTGGTCAAGGATCTCAGAGATGCGATCGCTGCTGAAGACTTCGACAGAATTAAGTCTCTCCAGACCGACCTGCAACAGTCCTTGTACGGCATTAGCCAAAACCTCTATCAGCAAGCAGGCGGCGAAGCACCTGGCGCTGATCCAGGTGCAAGTGCTGGTGGCGGTGGTTCGACCTCGGGTGGCGATGATGTCATCGATGCTGACTTCACCGAGTCGAAGTAAGTTCTCTAGTTGATTGAGAAATGAGGCTGGTAGTTCCCTTTGCTGGAGCTACCAGCTTTTTTATAGCTTGAGCTAGACCTCTTGTATAATGCAGATAACATTGACATAAGCTTATGCAAGATTCTCCTCGTCGATCAATGCCAATTGTAAAGACAAGCATGAGAGCGCCAAACCAAGATATTGCTTATTGGCAAACTCAATCTTTTCAGGCGAGAATCAATGCATTAGAAGAGATTCGTCGAGAGTACCATCTCTGGAAATACGGTGATGCTGAACCAAGACTTCAGAGAGTTTATACAATCATTAAACGATAATCAGGTTCGATATCTAGTTGTGGGCGGCTATGCAGTTGCAATTTACGGGCATCCTCGCTACACAAAGGATTTGGATGTCTGGATTGAGATGACCCAGGAGAATGCAACTAATATCATGCAGGCATTGCAACAGTTCGGTTTTGGTTCCCTGAATTTAACCGTTGAAGATTTTCTAACTTCGGATCAAGTGATTCAACTCGGATATCCACCCAATCGGATTGATATGATTACAACGCCAGATGGTGTGGATTTTGCGACTTGTTTTCGTACAAGGTCTGAAATCGAAGTTGATGGAGTCATGGTCAATTTTATCGACTTGGAGAATCTGAAGCGGAATAAGAAAGCATCAGGACGGTTACAGGATTTAGCTGATTTGGAAAAGCTTGAAAGTGGAGACTGATTGAAGAACATTTATGATTTCTACGAATCAGGCAAGCCTTCAGAAAATTCTTACTAGGGCATCGCTGCTGAAGACTTCGATAGAATCAAGTCTCTCCAGACCGACCTGCAACAGTCCTTATACGGCATTAGCCAAAACCTCTATCAGCAAGCAGGCGGCGAAGCACCTGGCGCTGATCCAGGTGCAAGTGCTGGTGGCGGTGGTTCGACCTCGGGTGGCGATGATGTCATCGATGCTGACTTCACCGAGTCGAAGTAAGTTCTCTAGTTGATTGAGAAATGAAGCTGGTAGCTCCACTCATAGGAGACCACCAGCTTTTTTAAGCATCTAAAGAATATGTTCAGTTAGCAACATCTAAGCCTGTCAAATCTCTGAATGTATAACGTAGCTTCGTGCTCGTCGCTCCTAAAGTGACTCTGGTTTAAGATAGACCTTCGCCCATTTGTAGCGGTCTGGATCTTTATTGAGAAGATACTCGACAACTTCTCGGCGTTTTTCCTTCTGTTTCGTCATCCTGACAATTTTTTCAATTTCATTGTCTGTATCAGTCGCTCCACGCTCTACTGCCATTTCAAACCAATCATCGCCCTGAGTATAGTTACCTCGATCGTAGGACAAAGCGCCCATTAAGGTGAAAGGCTGATGACTCTCCGGTTGGTATTCCATAGCTTTTGTTGCACACTGTTCTGCCTCATCTAGCTGTTCCAAATCGCGGAAAGCTGCTCCTCTTGTAACGAGCAAAGCTGCTTTCAAGTCTAGTTCTTTTACTTTGTCCCAATTCAGAGTCTCTGTCACCTGTAACGCTTTTTCAGGTTTACCTGCTTTGCGCCAATTACTACTTGCACTTGCTAGATTCCATCGATTTCCAGTACGTCGGTATTCTTTCTCATAGAAAATAGCTTCTAATCGATAGTGAGCGATCGCAATGTTGCCAGTTCGAGAAAGACGACCTTCTTCAATAAGTTGCACAACTTGTTTTGGGTCAAGTCGTTCTCCTCGCTCCAATCTGAGCATGATTTCGTAGAATGGCTCGATCGCTAATGCTCCGAAAATTCGATATTTTGTTTTTAACATCCTGAAATGCGTCTGTATCAGTATCTGTGCTGTTCCAGCCAATCCTTGATCTGATAGCCATTGAATGTCTCCTGCAATAACTTGGGAATCCCAGTTCCGCATAGAGGTTTCTGAATTGAGTGCCTCAAGACGTTTCAAAATCAGGAACAAAGGATTAGTAGGCTCTGAACTCTCGCACTGAGTTGCTTGATACTTCGATTTCAGTGATGCAAAAAGAATTTTATCTTTATGATGCTGTGCAAGAATGACGAGCGTGTTTAGATTTTGCTTGCTTAGCCATTTGCATTCCCGATTGACTAGCGCCTCTTCTGCGTCTAACTTCTTGAGAATGGTATAGAGCGGACTAGAAATAGAAGTATCCGGATGCGCTTCAACTTGATATTTTGTCTTAAGCACTGAAAACTCGCGTTCAGCTTTTCTCTCGTTTTCCTGCTGCCAATAAATGTCTAATGTTTCATAGAAATCATGAGCTAAAAGCCAATCTGCTTCAGCATCAGTTAACTGTTCACGAACATCCAGTTTTTTCAGAATTGAGAAGAGAGGCTCCTCTGGGAGACGATCAAGATGTTTTGCCGCTTTGTAGGTCACTTTGAGTTGCGAAAACTGCAAAACTTCCTGAATCACTTTCCTTGTATCTACAAGAGCATCATGATTGAGAAGTTCTAACTCCGAAGCTGAAATAACACCTCCAGATTCTACTTTCCAGAGCAATGAACTGATAGGATTTGAGATCGTAAGCTCTGCATCTTCTGGAATACAATAGCGAACTCGGAGCCGCAAAAGTTCAGCTTCTAGTCTTTGTAGCTCTTCGGTTTTGTATTGCTGCAAATCAATGATGCCAGCGGTTTTAGTGAAGCGATTCTCAATGAGCCATTGAAACTCTATCTCTGTAATCTGAATCCCTAACTCAGCTTTCCTAAGAATGAAATACAGAAAAATGTCCGGTTCAGCAGATTGGTTGTGCTCAACTTGATACTTCTCCTTGAGAGCAGTAAAGTGCTGATTCTGAAGCTTACGATGATCCATATAGCGTGAAATACTCGTTAACGATCGCTCGTCTAGATTACCCACGCTAGAAAATCTTACAAACGAGGCAGCGAGATTGAACTTACATTTCGTCCAATCTCGCTGCTCGCAAGTTTTAGACAGACTTCAGAGCGTTTATCAGCAGACTATTCCTCATCTTTTGCAGCCGTGCGTTCGATCTTGTGGCTGAACGTAATTAACGCCTTGCCCAAGGTGTGCAGAGGCCCTTTCACACCGCGAGCCGCTTCATCTCCGATCGCATTCGTTTGCTCGCCAAGCGTCTCTAGCACCTCCGCAATTTCACTTCCATCAGACTTTTTGCCCCTCAAGAGTTTTTTCAGTTCCTTCAAAGATGCAGACAACTCTTTGATATTGTCCTCCTTGTGACCTTTGAGAAAATCCACCCATTCATCGATCGAATCGATCGCTTCATTGGATTCGATCTCCGTAGGATCTCCGTGTAGAATCTCTGTCAAAGATTCGACATCGGGAGCATTATCGAGATCTGATCCTCCGCTTGTTTGTTGAGCCGAATTTTGCTCTTTTTCTAACTTAGAAGAATCCATTTCTTTTTGTGGTTTTTTGTCTTTTTGGGTTGCCATAATTGTTATTCCTGCTATGTTTCAGCCGAGTTATGACATTCAAAATAAAGTTATTAAAAATGTATTTCCTCATCTAAAAGAAGAGATATAAATCACACTTTTGGATGAGTACAATCACATCCGAAATATGACACAGATCACAGCCCTAAATTGGTCGAAATGCCCTCTATACAAAGGATTGAGATCTTGCGTGTTTCTGCCGAATTCATACCAGAAGAAACTCGATCAGTACCGTATATCGACGATGGCTTGAAACCATTTCTATACAGAAAATAAGCTCAACGCTGATGTGAACTTTGACCTTGTGGTAGATGATGGCAACTCAATCTTCTTTACGCTCCCGTGGAATGGAACTGTTAGTTTCGTATCACCAAAACCCCTCGGTAAGACTGCGAAACCAGTTGGTGCAGATGAATGCAGGTTTAGTGCGGAAAATCGCTCATCGGGTGAGTCATCAATGTGCAGAACCCTATGAAGACCTCGAACAGATTGGATATTTAGGGCTGATTCGAGCGATCGAACGGTTTAATCCCAATCAAGGATGCGCGTTCAGTTCGTTCGCCGTACCGTATATTCGAGGCGAAATGCTTCACTTCTTACGCGATCGCGCTGGAACCGTCAAAATTCCCCGTCGCTGGCAGCAATTGAATAAAGAAGGGCAACGAGTCCGCGAACAATTAATGGAAGCCTTCGGACGGCAACCCAGTGACGAAGAGATTGCAGATGTATTAAAAGTGTCGGTGAACGAATGGCGCGAGAGCAAACTGGCTGCAAAGAACCGATTACCGCTGAGTTTAGACGCAACCGTGTGTCAGCAGTTAGATTCTCCGATGACATTGGGCGACACCTTACCCGATGTCAGATATCAAGCCCTCCAAGTGCTCGAAGAAGACCGCCAGCAATTACAACGCGCCTTAAATCAGCTTGAAGATAAGACCCGCCAAGCGATCGAATATGTTTTCCTACATGATTTATCGCGTAAAGAAGTCGCAGAACAGATTGGAGTCAGCCCGATGACGGTGACGCGCCGGATTCATCGCGGAATTCAACAAATGGTCGGATTGCTTCATCCTCAAGTGATGCAGAGCGATCCCTAAGAAATTGACAGCCAAATTTTTCATCTATCGAGTCGCCGGATTGAATCAATCCGGCGTTTCTTGTCTTTCAAGATTTCAATAAAATAAGCTCCCCGATTGGTTGAGAATCAGGGAGCTTAGACGATCGCTCAATTAAAAAATCTAGCCAACCTTGAGCAATTCCACATCAAAAAATAGCGTCGAATTTGGTGGAATCGGGCCAATGCCTCGACTTCCATACCCCAAATCGGGTGGAATTTCTAAAGTGCGACGACCGCCCACTTTCATTGAGCCAACGCCTTCATCCCAGCCTTTGATCACCTGCCCTACGCCAATTTTGAATTTGAAAGGCTGACCGCGATCGCGAGAACTATCAAACTTCGTGCCGTCTTTTAACGTTCCCGTGTAATGAACCGTCACGAGTTGACCCACTTCAGGAGTCTCGCCCGTTCCTTCAACCACATCAACATATTTCAGACCAGACGCAGTTTCGGTCGGTTCTTTCGATTCAGCAGGATTCGGAGTTGTCATCGGTTTTAAATCAGCAGCTTGTGCTACTTGAACTACAGGAGCAGCTTCGGTCTTAGGCATTTCAGCAGCGATCGCGCTATCACGAGAACCTCCCGTAATCTGTGCCACGACCAGCACCGCAATACAAGCCACCATGACGCCGAAGCTGATCAAAATCTCTCTCATGATCAGTTTTCTTGAATGTGCTTTTCAATTTTCACACTGATTCTCATTTCCAGAGCTTATTTTCTAAATCTCGCACCTGTCGCTCTAAGCGATCGAGTCTGCCGCGCAATTCATCCATTTCGTTCTGGCGAGGCACACCCAAATCCATCAGCATGTTGCGAAGCTGCCGCTGAAACTGGGCTTCAAATCCGCCCTGCTCGGTTTTCAGTTGATTCATCAGATCATCGACGAAGCCTTTTGCCTGATCGGGATTGAGTTTGCCCTCTTTCACCCACTGATCCCCAACTTCTTTGAGTTTTTCAGCGACCAAAGACGTTGTGCCCACACCGAGCATCAGCAGTTGCGTGATCCAATTGTTGTTATCCATATTTTTAGTCGTTCGTCGATCGTGGCTGCATTCATTCTGGCAAATCCTTGTTAATCCGCAACAGGACGGTTTCCCGTCTGCGTCCATCCAGTGCGACACTAGAAATACACGCTTGCTGTGATTTTCGCGAATTTTATGTCAGATTCTCAAACCATTAGTGCTGCAGTTGCCGCACTTTATAACACCTACCCTTTTCCACCAGAGCCTTTATTAGATGAGCCACCACCCGGCTACAACTGGCGCTGGAATTGGCTGGCTGCGTATAGTTTTTGTACCGGACAGAAACCGAAACGCCAAGATGTCCGGATTTTAGATGCGGGATGTGGAACAGGCGTTGGCACAGAATATCTTGTGCATTTGAATCCTCACGCTCAGGTGACGGGGATTGATTTGAGTGCAGGGGCGTTAACCGTTGCGCGAGAGCGCTGTCAGAGATCGGGAGCCGATCGTGTTGAGTTTCATCACCTCAGTCTCTACGATGCCAATCAACTTTCCGGTCAGTTCGATTTAATTAATTGCGTGGGCGTATTGCACCATTTACCCGATCCAAACCGAGGGATTCAATCCTTGGCAACCAAACTGGCGCCGGGTGGATTGATGCACATTTTTGTGTATTCAGAATTGGGACGATATGAAATTCAACTGATGCAAGAAGCGATTAAGCTTTTGCAATCGGATCGATCCGACTATCGCGAAGGCGTAGCGATCGGGCGGCAGATTTTTGCGTCCTTGCCTCCAAACAATCGTCTGGTGCGCCGAGAACAAGAGCGCTGGTCGATGGAGAATACGCGCGATGAGTGTTTTGCCGACATGTATGTCCATCCGCGTGAAGTCGATTACAACATTCACACGCTGTTTGAGTTGATTGATGCGTCTGGATTGAATTTTTTAGGCTTCTCAAATCCGCGTCAGTGGGAGGCATCGCGACTGTTCAATCAGCCGGACTTGCTGGAACGGGCGGACAAATTGAGCGATCAAGAAAGATATCGCTTAATTGAACTCCTTGATCCAGAGTCGGTGACTCATTACGAATTCTTCTTGAGTCGAGGGGAATTACCAAAATCAGATTGGAGTTCGGATGAAGCCCTTTTACAGGCAATTCCTGAACGCAGTCCTTGTATGGACGGATGGGAGAGCCGCTGTTTGTTTAATTACGATTACCAAATCATCAATCTGGCTGAAGATGAGTTTGAATTTTTGAAGGCTTGCGATGGTAATCAGACACAATCGGTGCAAGAGATTCTCTCGACGGTTTCGATTTCGATCGATAAAGTGCGATCGCTGCAAGAACAGCAGCTTATCTTACTGACTCCGTAGGATTTGTTGCCGTTTGTGAAGGAATTCATGGCTGCCGATTCAAGCAAGCGGTCATGAATCCCTTCAGCCAGAATACGATTTTCTCGGCTGATGTCCGTTCTCACAGCATCACTCAGGCGCTTTTGACAACCCTCAGAGTAGAAATTCTTTGATCGGCAATTGACAAAATCCCCGTGTCAAAAGTCATTAAGTATTATTACCTCCACATGATATGATTGCTTCTGGTTCAGATTGTTGGGGATCGCTCGGACATCAATGATATTCGATCGTTATCATGACAATGTGAATCTAACTTTGGAGCCGCGCCTGCTATGGAAGAAACGATCCAAACTGGTACAGAAAAACCAGAGTCAAGTCAGTCCATGGATGACTTTTATCGACTCCAAAATGAGTTGCTAATCGTAACCGTGATCTTGACTGGGCTAATATTCTTCCCTGTCTGGTATTTCTATTCGCTCAACACTGCTCTGAATTATTTAATTGGAGCGTGTACAGGTGTGGTTTACTTAAAGTTATTGGCGCGAAATGTAGAGCGACTCGGTACGGAAAAGCAAAAAATCAGCAAAACACATTTAGCTGTTTTTATTGGGGTAATGGTTCTCGTTACTCAAGTGAAAGATCTTCATGTGCTGCCTGTATTTCTAGGCTTTTTAACGTATAAAGGAACCCTACTCGTCCATACCTTGCGGATTCTGTTTAAGCCTGAACAAACTCAGACCTAACTTAATAGAAATTCGCGAAAAAAATATTGCTCCTTGAATCTGGGGAAAGCCGCCTGAACTGAAATGCTTAATTTCCTCGACGCTCCCAACGTTTTACCGATCGCCAGCTTAGAAGTGGGTCATCACCTCTACTGGCAAATTGGCAATCTGAAGATTCATGGGCAGGTATTTATTGTCTCTTGGATCGTCATCGGGCTATTGGTTGGAGCTTCATTGCTCGCAACCCGTAACGCTCAACGCGTTCCAAAAGGCATTCAGAACCTGATGGAGTACGCGCTGGAGTTTGTGCGTGAGTTGGCAAAAAACCAGCTAGGCGAGAAAGAGTACCGTCCTTGGGTTCCGTTTATTGGCACTCTGTTTCTGTTCATCTTTGTCTCTAACTGGTCGGGCGCACTCGTTCCCTGGAAGCTGATTAAGCTACCAGAAGGCGAACTCGCTGCCCCCACGAATGACATCAACACCACAGTTGCTTTAGCACTCTTGGTGTCGCTGGCATATTTTTACGCAGGCTTCAGTAAGAAAGGATTGGGCTACTTTGCGAAGTACGTTCAACCTACTCCGGTTCTTCTGCCCATCGCGATTCTAGAAGACTTCACGAAGCCGCTTTCACTCAGCTTCCGACTTTTTGGTAACATCTTGGCGGATGAATTGGTGGTCGGTGTATTGGTGCTTCTAGTGCCGCTGTTCGTCCCACTTCCTGTGATGCTGCTGGGTTTATTTACCAGTGCAATTCAGGCTTTGGTGTTTGCGACTCTGGCAGGTGCTTACATTCACGAAGCACTTGAAGGTCACGGCGACGAACATCACGATTAGCCGCATTTTCTTGTCCGAATCTGTTCACCGTATTCAATCGAAGGAAAATCACTATGAATCCTACCGTTGCTGCTGCTTCTGTAATCGCTGCTGCACTCGCGATCGGTCTTGCTGCAATTGGACCTGGTATTGGTCAAGGTAATGCTTCTGGAGAAGCTGTTGCAGGAATTGCACGTCAGCCTGAAGCAGAAGGCAAAATTCGCGGTACGTTGCTGTTGACCCTCGCGTTTATGGAATCTCTGACCATCTACGGTCTGGTAATCGCGTTGGTTCTCTTGTTCGCGAACCCATTTGCATAAGTTCGAGTTCAAAACTCGGAATTCAGATCGATTCTGTGTTCCGAGTTTTGAGTGTGTCCTTCTAGCTCTTACTTCCTACAATGTTTGATTTTGATGCAACGCTGCCGTTGATGGCGGTGCAATTTTTACTGTTGGTTGCAGTGTTGAACATTGTGTTCTTCAAGCCTTTGACCAAGGTTGTTGAAGATCGTAATGATTTTATTCGCGGCACTGAAGCTGATGCGAAGGAGCGGTTGGCAAAAGCAGAAGCATTAGCGAAACAGTACGAAACTGAACTCGCTGAATCGCGTCGGGCTTATCAAAGCGCGATCGCAAAAGCTCAAGCTGACGCAAACCAAATCGCGGCACAGAAAATTGCAGCGGCACAGCAAGAAGCACAACAACAGCGGGAACAAACTCAGAAAGAGTTAGACCAGCAAAAAGCGGCTGCGATGCAAACGCTAGAGCAGCAAGTGGAAGCCTTAAGTCGTGAAATTCTAGACAAATTATTAGTTGGAATTTAACGAGGCTGCTGGTTGATCAAGGCTCCCGATGAGAACAATTCCCCGTCCGGTTTGGGATAGACAACGCGCAGTTTTGGAAAAGTGTCATGGAAATGTATTTGCGACTTGCCAGCGGAGTGATTCATCCGATTTTGGCAGAAGCAGAGGGGGGCGGTTTCGGATTAAACTTCGATATCCTCGAAACCAACCTGATTAACCTCAGCATCGTTATTGCGATAGTGGTATATTTTGGACGCGGTTTTCTCAGTAAAGCACTGGGCGAACGGCGTGCCGCGATCGAGCAAGCAATTTCTGAAGCGGAAAGCCGGAAAAAGACTGCTGCATCAGCATTGGCAGAGCAGCAACAGAAATTGGCTCAAGCTCAACAAGAAGCAGCAAAGATTCGATCCGATGCTGAAGTTGCGGCGAAGAAGTCGGCAGACGAAATTCTTGCAAAGGCTGAACAAGATATCGTTCGGATGCGGGAAACGGCTGCGGCGGATATTTCTTCAGAGCAAGAACGCATCATCAACGAATTGCGTCAACGAGTGGCAGCGATGGCACTGGAACGCGCATCTGGCGAATTGCCAAATCGCTTGAACGATGATTCGCAGCAGAGATTAGTCGATCGCAGTATTGCGTTATTGAGCGAGGGTTAATCAATGGCAGAAAATATTTTGACCTCTGAGGTTTTAGAACCTTACGCTCAGGCGTTGATGTCTTTGGGACAGTCGAATGATTTAGTCGATCGCTTCGGCGAAGATATGGCGAACATTCTCGACACGCTGAATGCGTCAGAAGATCTAAAAGCCCTGGTAGCGAGTCCTTTGGCGAAAGCTGATGTGAAGAAAGCCGTACTGAATCAAGTCTTTGGTGATGCGATTCATCCGTTTACGCGGAATTTCTTGATGTTACTGGTCGATCGACGACGGATCACTTTTCTCGAAGGCATCTGCCAGCAATATCGAAAACTGCTGCGGAAATTGAAGCAGGCAGTTTTGGCAGAAGTGATTTCGACGGTTGAACTGAGCGACGATCAGAAAAATGCGATTCGTAGCAAAGTCATTGCGATGACGAATGCGAACTCGGTCGACATCGAAACAAAAATCGATCCTGAACTCATTGGTGGTGTGATCATCAAAGTTGGTTCGCAGGTAATTGATGCAAGTCTCCGCGGTCAACTGCGTCGGATTACGCTACGTCTGACCAGTGCGACTTAGACTTCCCCCTTTTTTCTTCATTTCTCATCCTTTAATAGAGGTTTCCAATGGCAGCAATCAGACCAGACGAAATTAGTAACATTATTCGTCAGCAGATCGAAACTTACGATCAAGGCGTAAAAGTTCAAAATGTTGGAACTGTCCTACAAGTCGGTGACGGCATCGCTCGGATCTATGGCTTGGAAAAGTGCATGTCCGGCGAATTGGTGCAGTTTGAAGATGGTTCGGTCGGGATGGCATTGAACCTGGAAGAAGATAACGTCGGTGCGGTATTGATGTCCGACGGTCGCAGCATTCAAGAAGGAAGTGCTGTGACTTCAACCGGGCGGATTGCTCAAATTCCCGTAGGCGAAGCAATGATCGGTCGCGTGGTCGATTCTTTGGCACGTCCGATCGATGGTAAAGGCGATATTGCGACGACTGAAACCCGTCTCATCGAATCGATGGCTCCAGGGATTATTGCCCGGAAGTCGGTTTGTGAGCCGATGCAAACCGGAATTACTGCGATCGACTCAATGATTCCCATCGGTCGGGGTCAGCGTGAGTTGATTATTGGTGACCGTCAAACTGGAAAGACTTCCGTTGCGGTTGACACGATTCTAAACCAAGCAGGCGAAGGCGTAATCTGCGTTTACGTTGCGATTGGACAAAAAGCTTCGACTGTTGCGAACATTGTCCAAGTGCTGCAAGATCGTGGCGCGATGGAATACACGATTGTCGTTGCAGCAAACGCAAACGATCCGGCAACTCTGCAATACTTCGCACCTTACACGGGTGCAGCTTTGGCTGAGTACTTCATGTACAAAGGTCAAGCAACCCTGGTGATCTATGATGACTTGTCTAAGCAAGCTCAGGCTTATCGCCAAATGTCGCTCTTGCTGCGTCGTCCGCCGGGCCGTGAAGCTTATCCTGGAGACGTATTCTACGTTCACTCTCGCTTGCTTGAGCGTGCTGCAAAACTCAGCGATGAATTGGGTGGCGGTAGCATGACAGCATTGCCGATCATCGAAACCCAAGCGGGTGACGTATCTGCATATATTCCAACGAACGTGATTTCGATTACGGATGGTCAGATCTTCTTGTCCTCTGACTTGTTTAACTCAGGTCTGCGCCCAGCGGTGAACGCGGGTATTTCGGTATCCCGTGTAGGTTCTGCGGCACAAACCAAGGCGATGAAGAAAGTTGCAGGTAAGGTGAAACTTGAGCTTGCACAGTTCGCTGAATTGGAAGCGTTTGCACAGTTTGCATCTGACTTGGATAAGTCTACCCAGAACCAACTTGCTCGCGGTGTGCGTCTGCGTGAGATTTTGAAACAGCCTCAGTATTCGCCGCTTTCGGTGGCTGAGCAAGTTGCTGTGATCTACTCCGGCATTAATGGTTACTTGGATGATATCCCTGTGGATAAGGTCACGACTTTTGTGACGAATCTGCGTGAGTATCTGAAGACTGGCAAGCCGAAGTATCTTGAGATCGTTCAGACCTCGAAAGTGTTGAGCGATGAAGCGGAAGCGCTGTTGAAAGAAGCGATTACCGAGACGAAGCAAGCCTTGATGGTTGCTGCCTAAGACGGATTTTGGATTCTGGATCTTCGATCGATTCAGAATCCAAACGCTAAACTCTAAAATCGTTTCAAATCATGGCAAACCTAAAATTTATTCGCGATCGCATTCAGTCGGTCAAGAACACGAAAAAGATTACAGAAGCAATGCGGCTTGTGGCAGCAGCGAAGGTGCGTCGTGCACAAGAGCAAGTGACTGCGACTCGTCCGTTTGCCGATCGCTTAGCGCAAGTGCTCTACGGCTTGCAAGCTCGATTGAAGTTTGAAGAAGCTGACTTACCGCTTTTGAGAAAGCGGAATGTCGGTACTGTTGGTTTATTAGTAATTTCGGGCGATCGTGGATTGTGCGGTGGTTACAATGCTAACGTTATCCGTCGGGCTGAAATTCGTGCTAAGGAACTGAAAGCGGAAGGCATTGACTACAAAATGGTCATTGTCGGTCGAAAAGCAACGCAATATTTCCAACGTCGGGATTATCCGATCGTGGAAACTTACTCTGGGCTAGAACAGATCCCGACCGCATCAGAAGCGGCTCAGATCGCGGATGTGGTCTTATCTCAGTTCTTGTCGGAAAGTGTCGATCGAGTTGAGCTGATCTACACGAAATTTGTTTCCTTGATTGCCTCTCGTCCGGTTGTTCAAACGCTGTTACCGCTTGATCCGCAAGGATTGGAAGTTGCAGATGATGAGATCTTTCGCTTGACGACTCGTGGCGGTCAGTTTCAAGTCGAACGTGAGAAAGTGTCGGCTCCTGAAGTTCAGTCTTTCCCACAAGATATGATCTTCGAGCAAGATCCAGTACAAATTCTCGACGCATTGCTGCCGTTGTATCTGAATAACCAATTACTGCGGGCGCTGCAAGAAGCGGCAGCTAGTGAGTTGGCGGCTCGGATGACAGCGATGAACAATGCGAGTGATAACGCGAAGAATTTGATTGGTTCGTTGACGTTGTCTTATAACAAGGCACGTCAAGCGGCGATTACTCAGGAACTGCTTGAAGTAGTTGCAGGTGCAGATGCACTGAACTAGAGTTATCTCAAATATTCTGAGAGCGTCCAGGGAAATTCTGGGCGCTTTTTTGTTTGAAGAATTTCAGTTAATACATTAGTTCGGTAATCTCTACATGCTAAGTCGTACAAAGGTACTGAACAACACAGTAAGATTTGGGCATCTATAATTCTTCTTCACGACAAAATGCCGAAAATTGAAACTGTACTGCAAGTCTTCGTTGCGTCTCCTTCCGATGTCAAAGAAGAACGAGATATTTTAGAAGCTGTCATCTCAGAATTAAACAGAACTTGGGCAAAAAACTTAAGGTTACGATTGGAGCTGAATAGGTGGGAAACTCACGTATATCCCAGTTTTGGCAGTGATCCTCAGGATATCGTAAATTCGCAAATGATTAATGATTACGACATTTTTATTGGAATCTTTTGGGGTAGGGCAGGAACACCAACACTTAGGGCTACATCAGGCGCAATCGAAGAATTTGAGCGTGCTTACTCCAGATTCAAGGTAGATCCTGAGTCTGTTGATTTGATGCTCTACTTCAAAGATGCTCCTATTGCCCCCTCTAAGATTGATAGTCAACAGTTAAGCAAAGTTCAAGAATTCAGAAACAGTAGACCTGTTGGGAAATAAGTGATAATAGACAAGAGAACCGTCATCTTACCCGATGCTAAACCTTGAACGCGCACTGAACCAAGACCGACTGCTGCGAGCATTGACAGGGCTAAATCGCAAAGCTTTTGATGCCTTGCTGCCGAGTTTTGAGCAGGCGTATGAGGCAAGTCGAGTAGCAGCAAAGCCCGTGCGAAAACGAGCAAGGGGAGGTGGACGCAAAGCGAGACTGCAAAGCATAGAAGCGAAGCTGTTCTATATTTTGCTCTACTTCAAGTGCTACCCGACGTTTGATTTAGCGGGAATTTTGTTTGACCTGGACCGCTCCCAAACACACGAATGGATGCACGAACTGCAACCTGTTCTTGAAGCAGCGTTGGGTCATGAGATGGTGCTACCAGAGCGCAAGCTGCGGAGTATTGAAGCGTTCCTAGAAATGTTTCCAGGTGTGGAGCGGGTGATGATTGATGGGACAGAGCGCCCGATTCAACGTCCGCAAGATCCAGACACTCAGACGCAGAACTACTCCGGCAAAAAGCGCCGACATACTCGCAAGCATCTTGCGGCAGTAGACCAAACCAAGCGAGTGTTAGTGTTGAGTCCATCTCGTGAGGGAAAGCTCCACGATAAGCGATTTGAAGCGGAAGAGGAGATCGCTTTTCATATCCCGGATGAGATCCCAATCGAGGTAGATTTAGGCTTTCAAGGCTTGCAATCCGAGTATGTCAATATTCGTATTCCACACAAGAAACCGAGAGGAGGTGAGCTAAGCGAGGAACAGAAACAAGAAAATCGCAGTTTGAGCCAATCGCGAGTTGTCTGTGAAAATGCGTTTGCAGGCATCAAGCGTTATGGGGCGGCGAGTGCGATTTATCGGAATCGCACACAAGATTTTGATGACCGTTTGATGCTGACTGCTGCCGGACTCTGGAACTTTTACTTGATCGCTGCTTAACCTGATGGCAAAAAGCAGGAATTTCACAACTCTACAACTTATTCCCCAACAACTCTAGTATTGCAGATGAGTCAATTTACTGCTCATTTGAAAGCACAACTGCTTTTGAATCCACAGTACGGACGCATCTGAGTCTCGTGGTACAACGTTGGAAAAACAGGCTTTCGGCAAGAGATTTTTTACTTACTGAATCTTCAACACTTCAAAATAAAATACTTGAGCCTAGCCTTGATACAACTACTGAAGATGAGAACGACTACGGGCTTCTGGATTACTACGACATTGTTACGAGAGAGTCTGAAGCAATGCTCACACCTCTACGAGCGATTGCAGAAGCGACTATTGATATAGGAACACAGATACAGAGACGTTCAGATGAAGTTGACTCATTAGGTACTTTAGGCACTCAAGGTGACTACACACGCTTCAAACAGGTAGTACAATTGGTTGCTGAAGATATGAGTCGATACTCAATTGTCTTAGAAAAACAATTGCCAAGTTTCTCCGAGTCTAGAGACAATGCTTTTGAAGCGTTGAGCCGGGGTATTGCACTGGGAAGAGAATCTTCTTCTAATGACAGTGAAGGAGTATTAGAAGATCAAATTCGTGATTTGGAAGAAGGAATCTCAAATGTGAAAGGAGAGATTGCTGCTTTTAGAGGTATTCTTGCAGCACTGCCAAAGATAGACAGTCGGTTCAACAAATCCAGGAGGAACGTGATTGCTTCTTTGGACAGTGTGATTCGCGAATTTGACGCGACACTCGATATGGCAAGAAATATTTTGAATGCATTCCATACAACAAGATAAATTCTCATGATCGACTTGAATCAGGTCATTGATCCTGCCTACCCAGCCATTAAAAAGCTCCTGAACCGTTACCATAGTAATCGCCGTATCTGAAAGTTGCCGAATCACTTTTGTAGAGATAGCTTGATCTCCACTGAGAAACCGCGATCGCTTCGCCACGCGGGGACAGGTTTATAATATTCCAGCTCTCTCAAAAAAGTTGAACTTATAACATCGCTAATGTGTTTCGCCAATGAGCATGAATGCTGCCCAATTTACGGGGGCAGGATATTGCTTCATCGTTGTCAACATTGCTTGGCGTAAGGCTTGGGCTTTATTCGGCTGTTGTTGCAAATTTCGATAAAACTCTGTCATGAGTAATGCAGTTGCTTCATCGGGGACTGCCCAGAGCGAAACGACAACACTTGGGACTTGAGCCGCAATCAAAGCACGAGATAATCCGATGACTCCATCTCCGGTAATTCTGCCTCGTCCAGTGTTGCACGCACTGAGAACAATGAGTTCAGCATTCAGTTTGAGATCGAAAATTTCATTCGCAGTCAGCAATCCGTTTTCTTCTAAAGAAGGTTGTCCGGTGGCGATCGTATCTGGTGCAAGCGCGATCGCACCTGGTACTCCTAATCCAACAAAATCACCCATCAAGCCGTGAGTCGCAAGATGAATCAAACGAGCGCGATTCATACGTTGCAGGACGTTCGATTTTGTTGCAGCTTCGCCAACTAATGCCGAAGACTTGAGCATTTGAGAGATCGTTTTTGCTTCTTGCTCTGATCCGGGTAAAGGCGGCAGTTGTTCAGGGGGTTCTCCTACCTCAGTCACGACTTTTGGCATGACCGGATTGCCAATAATCAGAGCTTCGCTTAATTGTTTCTCTGTTTGTTTCTGACTAACGGTGTCTAGTTTTTTTCTTAATTGATCCGTCAGATCGAGAACTTGAATCGAAGGTGAGATCGAAATAGTGTGCTGCTCAATCAAGAATTTGCCTTTTGCATCTTGCAAGGCAGTAAATGGCACGAGCAGGAGCGATCGATGCGGCACAAAGACAACTTGAGCATTCGGATCTTGAGGAAGCAGATCTGCGATCGGTTGAATCAAGAGTTCATGCAGCCGCCGTAAGGGATGTGCAGCATCTTGAGTAGCTTGACTGTCCTCATTTAGCGTTGCTCGACCTAGCGAAACGATATCAGAGAGTTCTTCAGGAGCACAAGGCTGAGCATCCTGACATTGCCAAAGCGGTTTGAGGTCAACGCGACGTAAAGTGACAGTTCCGGTCGGTTGAATCACCCAGATCAATAGCTCTGACTCGCGTGTTTCTAGTTTGCCATTCACGTTGAACTGTGCAGGAATGATCGAGTATTCAACTAGAGTCGCGCGGCGCTTTTGAGCAATTTGTTTGATTTGCGCGATCGTCAAAGAGGCAAGGGGCGATCGCGGCGTTTCTTTTCGGGAAGAAAGCCCAGAAAGACGGCGATCGAGGAGTTCGGCAAAGGCGCGGGCACGTCCTCGCTCAGAAATTTCGAGGGCAGCTTCGGGTTGATTTTGAGCGACGAGAACACTTTGGAGATTGCTATAAGGTGAATTTTGAGTTTCAAAGATAGAGACTTTGAAGCTATCATTGTTGCCGAGTCGCGATCGCAGTGATTCCCAAGTCTCGATCGCCGCTTGAAGATTTTTCGCGGCAGCGTCTAAGTTCCCAGATTGAAACCGAACTGCGGCAGCATTGATCCTGGCAATTCCTTCCTCTCGTCGATTGCTCCGGGAAGCAGCGTAACGAAGATATTGTCCGTAGAACTCTAATGCTTTATCAGAGTTGCCCATTTGTGCGTAGATCAGCCCTTGATTGCCGCGAATTCGATAGATCAGATCGGCATCGCGCAGTTTGTTCCAAGCAATGTTCCAGGCTTGCTCATATTGAGCGATCGCTTCTTGATAATTTCCCTGAAAATAAGCAATTCCGCCCAAATTTCCTAACGCTTCTGCTTCTCCTCGTAGGTCTTGAGACTGACGGGCAAGGGTAAGGCGTTTCTGCTGATATTCAGTTGATTTGGCATAGTTGCGTTGTGATTGGTAAATCACGCCTAAATTTCCCAACGCCAGTGATTCTATCGATTGATTTTTGATGTTCTGCGCTAAGGTTAGCGCTTGTTCTTGATACTGAATCGCTTTGGCACGTTCTCCGAGGGCTTGATAGACTATGCCCAGATCGCTGAATGTTTTAGCTTCGCTGGCTTGATCCTTGAATTTTCGAGATAAGGTAAGACGTTTTTGGTGAAGCTCGATCGCGTTTACATATAAATCTGTTCCAAAATAGGCGTTTGCTAGATTGCCGAAGGCTTGGAGTTTTTTACGATCTTGAGCAGCAGTTAAATACTGGGCTAAATAATCTACAGCCTCAGCATAGTAATTTCCAGACTGTACATGCGCGAGTCCTAAATTACCTAGTAATGTTGTTTCTAAGGTTGAATCTAGGTTGCGGGCAATGTTTAAGGCTTGCTGATAGTAGTCGATCGCTTTGTCATATTCACCCTGAAGATGATGTGATAATCCCAAAGCAGCTAATGTTTTAGCCACTAGCTTTGGGTCTTGCGATCGACGAGCGATGTCTAAATCAGCTTCAGAAACAGAAATATCTGGCAATCCCTCAATGGGAAAGTAAGCAATTCCAGTTTTGCTCGTTTCTCCTTCCCATTGCAAGCGCTGGAGGGGTTGATAAAGTGTGAGAGGCTGCGCGCTCGTCTGTGTAATTTGTTTGGATTGAGCGATTTTTTCAGATTGGCGCTCTGCACTGATTGCTGCGAACTGTTGACAAGATAAAGGTTGCCAGATGAAGAGAAGCGTAAAACAGATCGAGAAGCTAATTTTCTTGAGTAACATTGTTACCTCTCAGGATGGGTTTATGTCGATCGCATGATTAAAGACGAATCATCCTGCAATTGCAGCAATCTTGGCATCGTTCAATGTTCTATCGGCTGCTTTTTTTGCGCTCCTGTTCCGTAATCTTTGCAAATCCTCCTTGATCGAGCAGTGATAAGAGCTTGTCAGGAGCCGTTCGATCTTTGGGATTTGCCGCAATCGCTTTCGAGAACATTGTGACTGCGTCGTACCACAGACCTTGGGCTGCGTAGATTTGACCGCGATTCTGATCGGATTTCGCGATCGCTAATTGCTGTTTTACCTCTGGAGTCGGTGCAACTCGTCGGATCAATGTCATCTTCAAAGCATCCTTTGTGCCATCTTCACAAACGATAGCGATCGACCAGCGATAAACTTTTTCAGGAACTAGCTCAGGCGCAGTTTTCGGTAATTCAAATGGGACAATACCAGGCTTATCTACTTGTACTGTGGTCATAAACACAGGCTTTTGGACTCCTGACTCCATGAGCTTAAGTTCCACAGTTTGGCGGCTGGATAGATACCAGAATAAGGTTGGACGGGATGAAATCGTTTCCCCGATGTGGTTGGTTGGTGCGAGGGGAGTAAAAGAAGCTGTTTTGCGCTGACCACAAAGGCGTAATGCGTCTTCTCGCGTTCCCGTGCCTTCACTACTTCTGAAACCCGAACGTTTAGGAGGCTTGTATTGAGCATTTGCGGGGGCAGGCTGCAATGAATTGAGAGGACTAGGTAAGGGGAACTCCAGCGGCAATAAACTTTGTAGGATAGTGAAAGAAAGTGTCCCAATTCCAAACAAGAATATCGGGTTAACTCGTTTGAGTTTAGAGAAATCAGAAGCCATCGTCTTGTGAATCAATAGAGGGTGATGATCGATGATCTAGCTCGGTTGCAAGGGTGGGAAAACTTTGGAGCAATTCTCTCCTGTCGAACAGACGCTAAACTCTTCCACGCCCACTCTTCGAGGGTTCCCATAAAACTTGATAAACGTTCGTCGGTTGCTCCCGCCCTTTTAGTTGAACTGTCCCAACGGCTTGCACTGGAAATTGACCTTCAACCAGCGTAAAGGTCTCTTCACTGATTAAAATTCGGCAGAGTCCACCCTCGATCGATTTATCAAAACTTTCGAGTCGCGCTGCTACGTTAACACTATCGCCGATCGCGGTATAGTCCATGCGCTGCTGACCACCTAAGCTGCCTGTAACGACTGTGCCTGTCGAGATACCTACTCGCATTTGAATCGTGGGATGTCCTTGCTGTGCCCAGCGTTGATTCAGTGCAGCTAGTGCAGCGGACATTTCGATCGCGCATTGCACAGCACTGTACGCATCATGAGCAATATCTTTACTAGTTTTACGAGCGATCGGCACACCAAAGACTGCCATAATCGCATCTCCAATAAATTTATCGACCACTGCCCCATGCTTCAACACCACTTCCGTCATCGCTTCCATGTATTCATTGAGCCAGATCATCAGCGTTTCAGGGTCGAACCGTTCGGCAATTGTGCTGAAGTTTTTAATATCGGTAAATAGTACCGTTGCAGTGAGTTTTTGTCCCCGCAGGCGACCTTGGGAGAGCAGTTGATCGCGATCGCGCCAAATTGTCTCAGCAATCGTTGGAGTCACATATCGCCCAAAGAGATTCATCACAGTTTGGCGATCGCGCCGCTCGGAGTGGGCAATGTGAACCGTGACGACCATCGCAGACGTGAGCAGCGCTAAGGCAGGTGGGACAACCGGAATCCACCAGGAAAAGACGAATGCTGCAAAGCTTCCTAGTCCTAGCCCTCCGACTGCAACAACTGTGCCTGCCACTGCCCAACGTGGCGATCGCACCATCCAGCCTAAGCCTGTTCCCACACCCGACCACAGCAGAATCCAACCTGCCTCCATTGCATCTGTCCAAACTTGGAAGCCCGATCGTCCGTCGATCGCAGCACTGATAATTTGACTCGCTAAATTTGCCTGTACCTCAACCCCCGCCATTCTCTCTGGAGTCGTGATCGAGTCGCCGCTATAGGGAGTGTAAAAGACATCTTTAAGACTTCGAGCTGTCACTCCAATCAAAACAATTTTGCCTCGGAAGGGCTGTCCTTGCGAATCACGCATGAGATCAGCAGGCAGTCGGTCTTGAAGCACGTCCATCAGTGACACCGTGCGGAACTTGCCAGAAGCGCCTCGATAGTTCAGCAAGATTTGATAGCCGCCTGCATCCGCCGAGACATAGCTCCCATCGCTTGGCTCAAAAATAGGAAAGATCCCATGCCCAAGCTGGAGATACTGTGAATTGGTTTTCGCTGGTTGAGATGTAATTCCTTGAGCTTCTAAATAGAGCATTGCAAGGCGTAATCCCAAACTTTCTAAAGATTCTTCTCCATTGGGACTTGTCCAATACAGTAGACCTCGGCGCAGTTTCCCATCGCCATCAAGGACTACATCGTTTGAAGCAGTTTGATTGCGCTGTTTCAGAATGGGGGGAGGTGCAACCTCGACTTCTGTACTTCCGCCTCGTTTTTCAATGCCTATCAGGTTAGGGGTTGTCTGGAATACTTTAGCTAGCTCTGAATGTCCTGGCTCTACTGGCAGATCCCGATAGATATCTAAACCGATCGCTCGCGGCTGTTGCTGCTTAATTTTCGTCAACAGTTTGGCAAAGGTAGCATCATCAAACGGATAACGTTTAAGTTGCCGGATATCATTTTCGTTTACGCCTACAATAATGACGCGATCGTCAGTTGCTTCTTGGGGACGCAGCCGAACATATTGATCAAATGCCATCCATTCTAAAGATTGTAATGCCCCAGCAACCCGCAGAAGCACGATTAATCCTGCTACGCTAGGAATTGTGATCCAAAGCACATGAAATTTTCGGATGATTTTAGCAAGTGGTAGAGGCATGAGGGAGCCAGAAGAAGAAGATTACCATTCTGATAATTCTTCCCCAGCAAAGCTTATTCTTCCGGAAAATAAAGTCACTTTAAATACAAGCAATACTGTTGATATTACTTAGGTACAGGTGTGGAGTGATTGTGGAACCTGTGGCAGTCGGCTTTGATCGGATCGCTCTACTACGGTTACTACAAATGGGTTATCCAAGAAGAGCTACGGAACTATAACGGCAAAAGCTGGTCAGGTGCGCTGTGTTTACTACCCGTTTGTACTGGGCATATCATTATCGCAACTGTTAGCAACTTATGATCCTGATGTTCCTGAATCGTTTCGATGGTTCTCCATTCTTGGAATCATATTTACTGAGCCAATATTGGCCGCAGCAACAGGGTGAAACAGTTAAAGATCTGATCGCTGTGAAGGTTAAGATTGAGGAGACAGAGAGACAAGCAAAAAAATTCTTGCTCCCTATCTCCCCATCACACCTAAATCGCCTGAATCCACTCCTTCACGTCATATTCCGTCCAAATCTGATTCTGCCAATACGGATCAGACTCGATCAGATTCCGAACGATCGCTTCATTCTCCGCTTCATAGATGCCAAACACTTTCGTTACATCTTTCGTCGGTCCGATCGTCACTAAAATCCCATCTTCTTTTTGCTTCGCTAACCCATCTAAATGAGCCTGACGATAGGGCGTTCTTTTCTCTAGAACATCGTCACAGTAGCTTCCCCAAACAACATATTTCGGCACAATTTCACCTCTAGCTTCTCAACTCAACCCGGAACTTCTCAACCAGTGCTTCGCGCACTTTTTGATGCACCGGGTCTACATCTTCATCTTTCAAAGTGCGATCGTCAGCCCGATAGACTAATCGGAACGCTAAACTGCGCTGACCTTCTGGAACGCGATCGCCCTTGTATTCATCAAACAGTTCCACCGATTCTAGTAACTTACCGCCTGCTTTGACGATCGTGCGTTCCAAATCGCTCACGCCTACCTCACGCGATGCATAGAAAGCAATATCGCGATCGGAAGCAGGATAAGTAGAGAACGGCTTGAAAACCGGAACCATCGCTTCATCTGTTTCCAAATGGCGAATGATCACTTCGAGATCCAATTGGAAAACATAAACTTCATCCGGTAAGCCGCGCTCTTGACGCAGTTGAGGATGTAACTGTCCAAACGTTCCTAAGCGATCGCCTCTAACCCAAAGCGAAGCCGTTCGTCCCGGATGCAAGCGCGGATCGCGTCGATCAGGCTGAAATTCTACAGGTAACCCGACTCGATCGAAGACACTTTCTAAAATGCCTTTCGCCTCAAACCAGGTCATCGGCTGATCTTTGCCGCCCCGAACCCACTTACCTTGGCTCGGATCTCCACCCAAGATACCAGCGATCGCTTCAGCTTCAATCAGATCTTCTTCCTGAGTAAAGACATGCCCAATCTCAAAGCCATTCAAAGCTCCATTGCCTTGCTCAAGGTTGTACTGGAATGCCTCAATTAAGCCATTGATTAGATCAGTTCTCAGCGCAGAATACTCGGTAAATAAAGGATTCGCGAGAACGATTTGCCGTTCTTCTCCAGGTTTGCCGAGTGAATAATGAATCAATTCGGTCAGCCCCATACCTCGGAAGGCTTCGCGAACTTTGCGAGAAATCAATTGCTCGATCGACAAATATCCTGGCTCAGTTTTCGCAGGTAGCGTATCTGAGAAATTGTTATAGCCATACAGCCGCGCAATTTCTTCAATCAGATCAATCTCACGTTCCAAATCTCGATAGCGGTAAGGCGGAACCGTAACATTCCAAGTTTCTGAACCCGTTGATTTCAACTCACAGCCTAGTGCTGTCAGAGTGTGTTCCACATCCTTCGCTTGCAATTCCCCAACATCGTCACCGAGTTCAACCATGCCGAGCACTTCTCGAACTCGTTCAAGTCGTAGCGCGATCGATCTCGTCAACGAACCTTGTCGGGTGTCAACCGTTTCTTGAGCCGTAATCGTTCCACCTGCAAGCTCAAGAATCAGTTGCACTGCTCGACGAGCCGCCGTTTCCAAACCTGCCCAGTTCACACCCCGTTCGTAACGAGCAGAGGCTTCTGTTCTCAACCCTTGCGATCGCCCAGATTTGCGAATTGCAGCAGAGTCAAAAATTGCAGCTTCGAGAAAAATATGCTGAGTGCTGTCACTCACTTCTGTTTCTTCACCACCAAACACGCCCGCCAACATCGTTGGCTTGTCATTGACGGTGATTAACAAAGCTTGCTCTTGAAGCGTGCGATCTTGGCCATCGAGCGTTTTAACCGATTCGCCCGATCGCGCAAATCTCACGCCCATTTCGATCTGATCCGTTCCAGCCACTTTCACCAAACTGTCGAAATCAAAGGCATGGAGTGGTTGCCCCCATTCCAGCATGATGTAGTTGGTGATATCGACAATATTATTAATCGATCGCACACCCGACGCGAGTAAGCGACGCTGCAACCACAACGGCGAAGGCGCAATTTTCACATTCTCGATCAGCGTGCCAATATACGCCGGACAAGCTTGAGCATCTGAAATTTTAATCGACACCGATTTGGTCTTCTGAGACTCAGGCACACTCGGTTCCGGCAAGCGCAACGTTGCACCGGTTAATGCTGCCACTTCTCGCGCAATACCCACCATGCTCAAAGCGTCTGCTCGATTCGCGGTCGAAGTCAGATCCAAAATCGCGTCATCCAATCCCAACAAGGGACGCACATCCATACCAGGCGTTAACGCTCCTGTCACAGTTTCATCAAAAATATGGATGCCTTCCGATTCTTTCGTCAAGCCTAACTCTGACAAAGAGCAAATCATGCCCTTCGATTCCACGCCTCTGAGTTTTGCAGGCTTAATCTTCAAATCGACATTCGGCAAGTATGTGCCTAACGTCGCCACTGCAACAAAAATATCAGCGCGCACATTTGCCGCACCGCAAACAATCTGAGACGGACTTTCAGCCCCAATATCCACTGTACAGAGACTTAAGCGATCGGCATTGGGATGTTGTTCGCGCGTCAGCACTTTTCCGACGACCACGCCATCTGCCCAAGTGCGCCGATCCTCAATGTCTTCCACCTCAAACCCCGCCATCGTCAGCTTTTCCGCCAACGCCTCTGGAGTCATTGAAATATCTACCAATTCCCGCAACCAGTTCAGAGAGATACGCATCCGTCGCCTTCAAAAATCACGCCAAGACAGACCTTATTCTATCGCTGTTGCGCCTCTCTCAGCGTTCCTGTTCCCTGCTCTCCCACTTCTGGGTAACCTCTCAATACAAGCTGCGTCTTGCAAACTCACACTTTGCTTCCCCCCAAAGCTTTGCCATTTTTTGGAATCCACCCTTACAGATTGCTGCCCTCATGAGCTACTGTTTGAACCCAGTCTGCCCAAGCCCAGAAAACCTCGCCAATACAGAGCGCTGTCAAGCCTGTGGCGCTAGTTTGCTGTTGCGCGATCGTTATCGTGTCTTGCATGCATTAGGACAAGGTGGATTTGGTGCAACGTTTCTCGCAAAAGATGAATCTCTGCCGGGTCAACCTTACTGTGTGATTAAACAGCTCCGTCCGACCACAACTGCACCTCATGTGATGCAGATGGCGCGAGACTTGTTTGAACGGGAAGCCCAAACCTTGGGGCGCATCGGCAATCATCCCCAAATTCCCCGCTTACTCGATTATTTCGAGGCAAATCAAGAATTTTATCTGGTTCAGGAATATATCAGCGGTTCCACCCTTCAGCAGGAAATCAAACGCTCAGGAGCTTTTAGCGAAGCAGGGGTCAAGCAGTTTCTCAGCGAGATTCTGCCGATTATGCAGTATGTTCACAGTCATCAAGTGATTCACCGAGATCTTAAACCTGCAAACTTGATTCGGCGATCGCAAGACTGCAAACTTGTGCTGATTGACTTTGGAGCCGTCAAAAACCAAGTGAACTCTGTATCTGCCGCGAGTTTATCGGATCAGACTGCACTCACCGCTTATGCGATCGGGACTCCCGGATTTGCGCCACCCGAACAAATGGCAATGCGTCCGGTTTATGCAAGCGATCTCTATGCATTGGGTGTGACTTGCATTTACTTATTGACCGCAAAATCTCCAAAAGATCTCGATTACGATCCTGCCACAGGTGAATTGTTGTGGCAAAAACAGGTGCATCTGAGTGAGCACTTTGCAGGCGTTTTGAAGAAAATGCTGGAAGTCTCCGTGCGGCATCGGTTTCAGTCAGCCAATGAGATTTTACGCGCGTTGGATTTGGAGCCGTATCTCGACAGTTTGGCAAATAGTATGAATAGCGTTTCAACCCGATCAACGTTGACAAAACGTGACCCTGATTCTCAACCGAGTTCTCCGGCAGCACGGGCAGCCATGGCAATTCGGGCGCGCAATCAGCGATCGGAATCGACGAATTTACAGACCGGAGTGGCTCGGAATCGCGTGATGGCAGCTCGCCCAACGACTCGTGATTCAGGCGGACGAACCGGGAGCAATAGCAACACATCCGGCAACAAGACTCAGGCGGCTCCAAAACTTGATTCTGCAACTCTCGTGTCTCTGTACGGTAAGGGTAAACGAGATTTTGCGTCGCATGATCTGTCGTTACTCGCCATTCCGAAAATTAATTTGTCAGGCGCTGTGTTTCATCAATCGAATTTGAAACAGATTAATCTACAAGGCGCAAATTTATTCAATGCTGATTTTGGCAAGGCGAGTTTGCAGCGAGCCAACTTGCGCGATACTAACTTGGCACAAGCTTATTTGAGTAATGCCGATTTAGAAGGGGCAGATTTACGAGGTGCAAATCTTACGCAAGCGTATTTACTCAATGCGAATTTGCGGAATGCAAATTTGTGTGGCGCAAACCTCACAGGCGCAAAACTCACCGCAGAGCAGTTAGCGATGGCAAAGACTAACTGGCTCACCGTCCGCCCAAATGGCAAAAGAGGCATTTTGTAATGACAAAGACTCGCTATTATTAGAAAAACAATCGGTCGAGATATGTTGATAGCGGTTATTGTCTTAAATCTTGCGCTGGCTTTGTATGGGTTTTATCTCACCTGGCAAATGTGGCAGTTGCGGCAAGCTTTTTCTAGAGCCGCAGATGCACTGGTTGTCGCAGAACGGCAAACGCATCAAGTTTTGTATGGTGCACCGAGCGCGATCGAGCGTCAACAGCTCGGCGTACAAAGAATAAGGCATACGTATCGCCAGCTTGAACCGAAAGTTCGGCAGGCACAGCAGGCATTTGCCCTGTTGGGAATGGGGATGGGAATGGGACGATCGCTATTCCTCACCCCTCTCCTAAACCAACGCGCGAAAAAATTTGCTACAAAATCAGCTAAAGGACGAATCAATCGCTAGATTGCGGTTCAGTCTGGCAGAATGAGGAAAGGTCTGGTGTTACAGAGTTGGTTTAGTGAGTCGCAAGGGGTAGAGCCAAGATATGTCTGACAATCGATCGGGATCATTTTTAGGCGGCATGATCATCGGAGCAGCAATGGGGACGATCGCAGGATTATTAATTGCACCCCGTCCAGGACGAGAAACTCGACAGTTGATCAAAAAGTCGGCAGATGCTCTGCCTGAACTTGCGGAAGATTTATCCACCAGTGTCCAACTTCAGGCAGATCGCTTTTCTGAGTCTGCGCTGCGAAACTGGGATGACACACTGGGACGATTAAAAGAAGCGATCGCCGCTGGATTGGAAGCAACCCAGCGTGAGCATCAAATTCTCAGTCGAGAGTCTGAATCGGGGAGCGATCCTAAACCTCCAGTTCGCGATCGTTTGCGCTAAGCGAGATGAGATGAAGTGTGACTGATCCTATTTTTTGGCTAGGCTTATCGATTTTACTCGTGGCGATCAGTTTGACCGCCCTCTTAACTGTGGCAATTCCTGCATTTAACGAGATGGGACGGGCAGCCCGCAGTGCCGAAAAATTATTCGAGACGTTGAATCGGGAGTTGCCACCGACGTTAGAGGCGCTCCGGATTACCGGAAATGAGGTGACTGATCTCACCGATGATGTGACTCAAGGCGTTCAGAGCGCCAGTCAAGTGGTGAAGCAGGTAGATGAGACTCTGACCGGTGTGAAGCAACAAGCACAGAAAGCCCAAACAACTGGGCGCAGTGTTTTTGCAGGCGTGAAAGCGGCATGGCGGACACTGAACCAACCTCAGAATAAATCGCGGCGAGCGAATCGGATGACAGCAAGTGGAGAGCCACGATTGTTACCACACGAACAAAATGGAAATCATCATTTTGAAGAAGTGACTTCTGATCTGGAACTAAATTATGAGTGGGAAGATCAGGACGAATCGCAGACGAACAAGCCGTCTGAACCTTCGCGATCGCCAGTGCGCCACGACCCAGAATAAGCAAAATTATTGATCCTGTTCCAGCGAGATGAATCGCTGACAGCATTCCTATATTAGAATTAGTTAAACAAATGTAAACAAAAATGAGCGTCTATTCTAAATGCCTCATTTACGATTACTTTTAATGTTCTTTAGTGACCCATTCGTGAGATCGTGCTATGCCTAATCTTCGAGTCCGCCGTCTATTTCAAGGTTTGATGGCACTGATGGTCGTCATTTCTGTCTGGACGATCGCACCAGCGGCACAGGCATATGACAATCCTGATTTATTGCCGGATCATCCGACGAACGTGATTGACTTGGCAAATGAGTTTACGAAGACTCAGGAAGAAGCACTGTCTGCTGACTTGTCAAAGTTTGAAGCTGAGACGGGCTGGAAATTACGGGTTCTGACACAAAGCGATCGTACACCTGGAACCGCCGTCAAAGGCTTTTGGGGATTGGATAACAAAAGCGTTTTGTTAGTTGCAGATACACGAGGCGGAAATCTGCTGAATTTCAGTGTGGGTGATGATTTTTATCCCTTGCTGTCTCGGACGTTTTGGATCGAGTTACAAACTCGATTCGGGAATCAATTTTTCGTGCGAGATAACGGCGGGGATCAAGCCATCTTAGAAGCGTTGGAATCAGTCAAAGGATGTTTACGCCAGGGTGGATGTAAGGTTGTCCCTGGGTTGCCGCGTGAACAGTGGTTGTTAACCCTGATTACTTCAACGGTTGGGGGGTTAGTGTTTGGATTTGCAGCACAACCTCGTAAAGAAGGACAGGTCTTCGCTTGGCAGTGGGCGCTGATTTTCTCGCCGCTGTGGGGGATCTTATTTTTGGCGTTTGGAATTGGGCCAGTCATCACTCGTACCACCGATTGGTTGCCGCTGTTTCGGAATGTTGCAGGATTTGCGATCGGGGCTTTAGTGGCATTTTTAGCACCCACTTTGGGTCGATCGTCTACGTCTGAAACTTAAACCCTAGTAGGAAGAGGGAGAGATGGGGAGACGAGGGAACTTCAAATGCTCCCCATCTCCCCATTTTGCTGATCATTTTGACTCGATTCGTGACGAGGTGGTGTGTCAATGCAATTTTTGGGATATTGTTTCCAAGAATTGAGCATGTCCGCTTAGACACAGCCGAGTTCAAGAGATTCAATCATGACAGCATCGAATTCTAATGGATGGGTGCAAACGGTTTCTGAATTGATCAAAACGTGGATTCAACCGATCTTTGAGATCGGGATCTACTTAAGAGTTCCGGTGACGATCGCGATCGTCGCGTCCTTAATTTTTACAAAAGTTGATCAGACTATAGAGGTCTATCGCGCGATCGCTTCGGATAGTAACAAATTTTATGAGGCATCCGTAACGGTCAGTTCTGTCTTATTGCTCACAATCTTCATTTGGTATGTCTCCCGTTTTCTAATTCTGGAGCAAGGGAGTAGATTTCAGAATGGCTTAGCAAATTGGACACCGAGGATTTTAGGGATAATTCCAATTCTTAGCTTAGTGCTCGGAATTCTCAAGGCTTGGAACGAATCGATTAATGATCAAGCTCGATCTTTTTTAATGATTTGGATGATTTCAAGCTTAAGCACTGGGATAACTATTTTCTTCCTACTTTGGAAACGCACAGACTTATTTCATCGATGCTTTTTGGGATCTAAGTCTCAAGGGGAAGGGCTGTTTGCTCCACAGGTTGAAATTGGGCTTGCGAATGTTGCGTACACGATCTTTAGTACATTTTCTTTGCCTTTGATTGCAGCAGCAGCAGATTCGAGAGCAGCTTTGGGAGTCATTATCGTTTTTGGTCTGTCTGTCCTGCTTAACCTCATTCTGTATTCTTGGCATTCCCATCTAGCAGCGAGGATCGTTTTGTGGTGGATTGCATCGATTTCCGCTTCTGCTATTTTCGTCATTGCTCTGCCATCTACGGTGATTCCTAATGCGGTTGGAGCGGTGAGTGTGATTGCGATCGCATTGACTACGCTCGTTGTTGTGTTTTCAACTATCTATTATTGGGCATTTAGAAATAATGTTCCAGCTCTCACGATTTTACTAGGATTAGTTGCGATTTCAAGTCTACTGAACCTGAATGACAATCATCGGTTTCGGCAAATTGCAACCTCTGATAATTCTCCATTGCCATCTTTAGAAGCAAGTTTTCAAACCTGGCTAGCGAGTCGTCCCGATCGCGATCAATATTCAGGAAAACCTTATCCAGTGTATATTGCATCAGCCCAAGGGGGCGGGATTTTTGCGGCGTATCATGCAGCGACTACTTTTGCACACTTGACTGAATCGATTCCAAGCTTTCCTCAGCATCTTTTTACGATTAGTAGCGTTTCTGGTGGGAGTTTGGGATCAGCAGCGTATGCGAGCTTACTCAAGACCGGAGAGGAGCAAAATCTTAGTGAAAAAGCTAGCCAGCTTTTTGAGCAAGAGTTACTTTCTCCGTTACTGACACTGGGCTTTTTTCCAGATCTGATTCAGAGATTTATTCCCTTTCCGATCTATGACTGGGACAGAGCGACTGGGTTAGAACTTGCCTTTGAAAATAGTTGGAATCAGCTTGGTAATAATCGTGAAAATCCTTTGAAGCAGTCCTTTTACAAACATTGGCAACCTCAAGGAATTGCTCCTGCGCTGGTATTCAATTCAACCATCGTTGAGAACGGAAAACGCTTGGTAATGAGTCCTTTTGAGATTGTATTACCGACTCAAGAAAGGATTACTCTAAACGAGAGTCAGTTAGATTTAAGGTTGAGTACGGCGGCTGTATTGAGTGCTAGGTTTCCTTTTGTAACTCCGGTGGGTTGGTTTCAACGCAAGAGTGACGGAAGTAAGTTACGGCTTGCGGATGGTGGGTATTTTGATAATTCGGGGATTCCTACTGCTCTTGATATTGGTCGAGCTTTGCAGAAAGTAAAAGGGTATGGGAAAAGCTTTGAATTGATTTATTTAGCGATCGTAGATCAACCACAAGTTGATTCAGGAAAACCGCTCAAGTCGGCAGGAATGAATGAGATCTTGTCGCCGATTCGCGCTCTATTCAGTGCGCGTGAAGCTCGGAGTGCCAGCGCGATCGAGCTATCTACCTATACCTTGAATGATGGAATTACTGACCCGTTTAAGCTAAGGTTCAGAACTCTAATGCTAGAAAAAGTAAACTTAGACCAACAGATCAGGCTTCCGCTCGGTTGGCAACTTTCTACTGCTTCAAAAGAGTTTATTTTCAATCAGATTCCTGCACCTAGCCAATGTAATGCAACGCAGTTCAGACAAATCTTGAGCCGCAATACTTCTAATATTGACGTGAAAAACCACAATAGCTGTGTTGCAAAGTCGATCGAGAGTGATTTGAGCTAGCTAAAACACACCTTACTCAACGTCTTTCTGAACTCGATTCAAAGCAGCAACTAAGCGATCGAGATGCGCTTTCTCATGAGTTGCCATTATCGTCATCCGAATCCGGCTCGTCGGCACAGTCGGCGGGCGGATTGCAGGGGCGAAGATTCCTTCTGCTTGTAGAGATTTTGCAGCTTCTAGTGCAGTTTGCACATTCGGCAATTGCCAGCAGAGAATCGGAGACTCTGAAGGGAGAAGTGCGAAATTTGGAAGCTGTGATTTGAGATAAGCAACATTCTGCCAAAGGGTATTTCGGCGATCGCGTTCTTGTTGCACAATTTGAATTGCTGTTAATGCCGCCGCAGTATCAGCCGGAGACAGCCCAGTTGTGTAGATCCAACTGGGTGCGCGGTTTCTTAAGAAATCAATCAATTGCGCTGAGCCAGCAATATAACCGCCTAAACTTCCTAATGCCTTGCTGAGTGTTCCCATTTGAACGATCGCACGTCCTGTACAGCCTAAATGTTCAACACATCCTGCACCTGTTGCACCCATCACACCTGTTGCATGAGCTTCGTCTACTAGCACCATGCACTCAAATTCATCTGCTAGGTCAAGAATCTCTGGAAGCGGGCAGAGATCGCCATCCATACTAAACACTGTGTCTGTAATGATCAAACAATGCTGAAAATGTTGGCGTTGTTGTTCTAGCTTAGTTCGTAAGTCTTGAATATCACAATGAGCATAGTCGAGCGTTGTTGCACCGCTAACAATCGCACCATTTCGTAAGCTTGAATGATTGTATTGATCAGACAGAATTAAATCGCGTTTTCCGACTAAAGCAGCGATCGCGCCTAAATTCGCTAAATAGCCTGAACTAAATACGATCGCATCTTCAGCTTGTTTGAGTTGTGCGATCGCAGTCTCTAACTCTCGATGTAAAGCCCGATGCCCCGTGAGGAGCCGCGAGCCAGTACTTCCAGTTCCATAGCTCTGAATCGCTTGAATCGCGGCATTGACTAAACGATCGTCAGTGGCGAGTCCTAAATAATCATTGCTGGCGAAATTGAGAAATTGACGATCGTCAAGTTGAATCACTGCACCCGGACGATCGATTGTTTTAGTGGATCGCTGCCAACCTGCACGCTCGATCGACTTTAAGGACTGCTCAAGCCAAGCATAAGGATCATTCTTCATCCGGTTTTTCTGTGATTTCAGCACTCTTGCCTCGAACGGGCGGCAATTTATCGACTAAACCCATTTCAAACGCCACATCGGGCAATTCTCCGGCGAGATAACGACCGGGTTGAAAGACTTTGCCCGGTGTAAAACACATTTGACGCAATTGTACTGTTTCCGCTGCGAGAAACATTGTTCGAGATAGGCGGCGTTCGATTCCCATGATTTCATCCTCTAAAGGCTAATGTCATGCTGCTGCATGTAGCTTAACAACCAGTTCGCCATTGTGGCACGACGAGTTTTTCGGGGCACCAGTTCATCAACTTTGTAGCCGCCAAATCCCAGTTGTTCTTTCAGAAGTTGCTTGTTTTCAGAGGGAATCGATCGGGTTAATTTCACGACTGCTGGACGGCTTTCGATAAAATTCGGCGGCTCAGGATAGGTTTCGAGCCAATCCGGTGCAACAGCGGCATCGTCATAGCCTAAGTAATGACAGACTAAACGATTTGCAGTAGCATCATCGATTTCATCTTTGAGAATTGCCCAAATCGTATCGGAGTTCAATGGGGGTAGGTCAGACATAGTTTCTACTCAACAGTTCTACTCAGCAGGCGGAAGTTCTTCAGGTTTGTTATCTTCTTGAGTCCGTCTTGCTCCTTCAGCGACATAGATTTCGACATCGCGCTGAATGATGCTTTCAATCTCGTCACTAAAGATTGGTAATGCTTCTTCGTGCGTTTTATAACTCCGATAAGCGCCGCTGAGTTGGAAAAACTGCCACCCGTGAGTCTTTAACAATTCCGCAGATTTACGATAGCTATACCAACGCTCACCATATTGATAGAATTCGTCGATCGCAGAACTGACAGTAACAACCGCACTAATCGCAACGATCGTAATTTTGAGGATTTTATCGACTTCTTTGTCTTGATTGAAGTTTAATGCGACAACAATCGGCACTAGAGCACTACAGATAATCACATTCAGCCTTAGCCGTCGATGTTTATCGCGCATTTCTCCCGCGCGTTTTTCCATCCACATGACTTGATCGAGCCAGCGCATTCGCAAGTATTCTTTGCTGCGCTGTTCTTTGAGATTGAGCGAGTCGATGAGCGCTCCAAACTCCTGCTTGAGCTGACTGTTGTAATCGATCGTTGTTTTGTCTGGCATTTTATCGAACCGCTTCAACGAATTTCCGAATGGTTTCTAAGTGTTCAATTGTAAATTCAGCGTCGTTATGTTTTGCGCCTGGAATAAATAATAATTGTTTCGTCGTTGGAGTGGCATCATATAAGGCTTGACTCATCGCAGGCGGAACCAGATCATCGGCATCGCCATGAATGAAAAAGGCGGGAATTTTCAGCGATCGTACTTTGTCGATCGAGTTAAATCGCTGAGTCAAAATGATCTCTAAGGGAAAGACGCGAAAATAAGGATTTCTTTCTGCCATATCCTGCATAGAAGTGAATGTGCTTTGGGTGACTAATGCTCTGGCTTCGGGATGTTTTGTGGCGAGATCAATGGCGACTGCACCGCCGATCGAGTATCCATAAATTGTGATTTGCTTGGGTGGAATATTGCGCGTCTGAGTTAAATAATTCCAAGCGGCTTCTGCATCGGCATACACTTGTGATTCTGAGGGAAATCCGCCTTCGCTTTTGCCGTAGCCGCGATAGCTAATCACAAGTACTGAGAATCCAAGCTGATGAATGCGATCCATTTGGTCAATGCCGCCTAATGTGCCGCCGTTGCCGTGAAAATACAGCACGGTTCCTAAGTTCGGCTTGCTGCCTTGTACCCACCAAGCATGAATTCGCTCCGGTTTTCCAAGCCAGTTTTTTACAGGAATCCAAATTTCTTCGGCAGATAAGCCTAAATCGGCAGGAGTTTGGTAAATGGTGCGGGTGGGAAAGAAGATGAATCGAGATTGAATCAGAAATAAGACGAAACAGACGATCGCATAAATTCGCAATGCGATCGCTAAAATCTTCCACAGTAGCTTTGGATGGAATTCCATTGACATCTAGCCTTGAGAGTTCACCGCTCAACGATTCTAGAGTTTATTTTTGCGATTGGTTGAATCTCGATCGTATTTCAAGTTTTGTTCCAGCGTGTCACTGAGAGCGATCGTAATTGTTCTAACCTTGAGAATTAGAGAACTGATCAAGCAGGGCTTGAATGAGTTTCGGGGAGGCACGAAAATTTGTTTCTTGTAAGAGCCGTTCTAGAGTTTCTGATAAGGTAATCCAGTTGCGTTTTGCTGCTTCGCCCAGAATTCCTAACATTCCAGTGATGTTGAGACCTAGAGTTTGAGCAGTTTGACGGGCATCAAGATCATCCACAATTAGCAAACCAGCGTTTAAATACTGAGCAAGAAGAATTGCTGCTTGTTCTCCGGGATCGAGTCGCTGTAAGAGCGTGCGAACATTTGTTGGAGCAGAGCTAGCGCTGTTTGAAACAGGATGGATTTCTAGCCAATGTGGAGGAGAAGCAATCCAGTTTTGTAGTTCAAGTGGTGCACCTAGATTTTGCATTTCAGCTTGAACAACATCAGGAATAATAATGCGTTGATAGAGACGTGGCAGGAGGTCTAACTGATCGATGAGAAGCAGATAAAGAATTGGTGAGGTATCGGAGACAACAATCATTGATATGTCCTAGCTTTGTTCCCCAAGGACTTTCTGAAGTGTTTGTAAGTCTTGATTGAAGTCATCGATCGTGTAATGAAGGTAGGCTTGATGTTGCTTGAGAAAGGCATCGACTTGAAATCGATCGAGTTTGAGAATGCGCCCGACTTCTGCATGGGTGAGGCGTTGATCTTTGTAAGCCTCTACGATAAGGGTTTCAAGAACTTGCTGAGGCAGATCTTCTAAGTTAGGTTCTAGCTGTTGAATATATTCGTCGGGGATGTCGATCGTGATTTGCATGGATCGAGTAGAGAAAGAGGATAGTTTGATTTTAACTTGCGGTTCTGTGTTGCCGAATCTCTTCGGCGACTTTGCGGATGCCTTGGGCGATCGTGATGGTTTTACTCTTTGCTATTCTTCGCCTGCCATTTGTAGCACTTGTTGATAAAACGCAGGGCTTATCCAGGTTCCCTGGTCGATTAATCCGTTTAGCAAGGGAGAGACTTCACTGATGATTCTTTGCTCTCTGGCAAGAAGCAGAATTCCAATCGTTCCAATGATTGGTAATCCTAAAGTTTGAGCAAGGTTGCGCCCTGCTCTTTCATCCATCAGCAATCGATCGGCTTGCAATTCTTCTGCGAGTGCAATTGCAGCACATTCACCTCGATCGAGTCCAGGAGTTTTTAGAAGTTGTTCAATTCTTTCAGTCTGTTGGAGGGGTCGTATTTCAATCCAAGTTGCCTTCGGAATCAACAGGCTAGCGGGATGATTTCCGGTCGTGAGTTCTGCGTGAACCGTTGGGGGGATGAGAATTTTGGTAAAGAGGGAAGATAACAAATCGAGGCGATCGATTTTGGCAAGTTCGCTGAGGGGTGTGGTGTTGGAAACAATGATCACGATTAGAGCAAATTGCGGGTTTCAGCGATTTCTTGAGCGAGTTCTTCTGGAGTTTGTTCTGGAAAGGGTGAGATTTTGAACTGTGCCATTAAATCCAGAATTTCTAAACGGCTGAGGTTGAGACTCTGCGCTGCGTAACCTGTGCTAATGCTGCCGTGACGTAGGAGTTCCATAATGTAGGACTCACGCGCTTTAGACTCTGCTTGCTGACGAATGGCATCGTCTAATTGAATGTCTGGTGAGAGGTCGATCGTGATTTGCATGAATCGAGTAGAGAAAGAGGATAGTTTGATTTTAACTTGAGGTTTTCTTTTGCCGGATCTCTTCGGCAGCTTTGCGGATGCCTTTGACGATCGCTAAAAATGCTTCATCTTGATTGCTCCAAGTTGTGATGGCTTTTGCGCCTGCTCCGTGAGCAATGGGGAGCGCTTGGAGTTTGCCGAAGGGGGCGGATTCCCAGTCGCAGGGTTTGAGAATGATGGGGATGATGCGGGCTTCGCCTTTTGTGTGACGATCGAGGGCGCGAGTGAGTTCTGTTTCGTAGCAGTAGTCGGAGGCGAGGAAGTTGGCGCTGATGAGGAGCAGGATGATGTCGGCGGTGTTGAGGTTTTGATCGATCGCGGTTGCCCATTCGGTTCCGGCGGTGATGTTGCGATCGTGCCAAGCTGTGATAATTCTTTGGCGTTGAAGGAGCTTGAGATGTTTGTTGAGTTCGTCGCGGAGGGTTTCGTCTGCGTGGGCGTAGGAGTAGAAGAGGGTGAACGGAGTATCTGAAGAAGTGGATGATTTTTCTGGATTTGCAGCAGATGAAGCAGATGAGGTTTTACTTTCAGAAGTTGAGGGATTGTTGTTTTCGATGTAGGTATCGACTCGCTCGAAGATTTGGACTTTCTGAGCATTGGGGAAGTTGTACTTGGATGGATTGCTCATTCTGGAAGCTCTTGTAAGGTACTCACTTTGCTATAGATGATCTGAAGTAGCCAAAGACGGTTGACGATCGCTAAGTTTCCAATCGCGGAGGTGTCACTGACGATGATCATAGCCAGCCGCGTTCTTGAAGATGTTGCACGTCTTGTTGGAATTCTTCAACATCGTAATGGATGCAGATGCCGCGATCGCTGATCAGCTTTTGGAAGTCCATGATGTGCATTCCTGCGATTTTGCTGGCGCTACCGAGGCTGACGCGATCTTGCTGGAAAAGCGCGATCGCGAGTTCGCTGCGGAGTTCGGCTTCGCTGAGGTGGAGAGAGTCGGGGATGTCGATCGTGATTTGCATGATTTAGGCTCCTTGGTCGGGGGTTTCACTCATTTTATCGAGATAGGTAATTGCTGCTTTTGACCAGACGCTTTCTTCGAGGTAGTGTTTGGCGATTTCTGCGAGGGTGGCTTTGATGGCTTGGAGATGACGCTCTGGATTGAGCAGTTGTTGGCGGAGGGTGACGAGGGGATGAGTTGTGGAGTGTTGAATTTCGGTAAATTCTGCATCGAGAATGGTGAGGGCTTGAGATTCGGTCTTGACTTGGGGATGTTGCGTTTGGAGTTGAGTGAGGAGAAGTGTGAGGTCAGCGATCGCTTTTTTGATTTCGGGATCTGTGGGATGGTTGTTTTCGATGTAGGTGTTCACTTGCTCAAAGATTTGAACTTTCTGAGCGTTGGGGAAGTTGTATTTAGATGAGTTGCTCATGATAGTTTGTTTAACGTCGGTAACGTTGGGATAGTTATTGATGATTGTGTGTGTGAGATCGCTGTTTTGTGGAGTTTGTCGATCGTGCTTCTGCGCTTCTAGATAGGCTTGATAGATTTCGTAGTTGTAATATTTGCAGTTCCTCTGGGTGGCGAGGGTGACGCGATAAGCATCTTCACCTGAATCGGTTGGGATTAAGGTTAGAAGATGAGGGAGGTGTTGAGCGATCGTTTCTGCATGTTTTTCTGTAGTGCTGTCTAACGCAAATGCTGCACTTCTACGCACGTCAGAGTCAGCATGTTCCAATCGTTTGAGCAATCCAGGAATTGCAGCTTCACTTCCTATCTTGCCTAACGCATCTGCTGCACTTCTACGCACATCAGAGTCAGGATCTTCCAACCGTTCGAGCAATCCAGGAATTGCAGCTTCACTTCCTATCTTGCCTAACGCATCTGCTGCACTTCTACGCACATCAGAGTCAGGATCTTCCAATCGTTTGAGCAATCCAGGAATTGCAGCTTCGCTTCCTATCTTGCCTAACGCAAATGCTGCTCTCCCACGCACATTAGAGTCAGCATGTTCCAATCGTTCGAGCAATCCAGGAATTGCAGCTTCACTTCTTATCTTGCCTAACGCAAATGCTGCTCTCCCACGCACATTAGAGTCAGCATGCTCTAACCGTTCAAGCAATCCAGGAATTGCAGCTTCACTTCCTATCTCACCTAACGCAAATGCTGCTCTCCCACGCACATCAGAGTCAGCATGCTCTAACCGTTCAAGCAATCCAGGAATTGCAGCTTCACTTCCTATCTTGCCTAACGCATCTGCTGCACTTCTACGCACATCAGAGTCAGGATCTTCCAATCGTTCGAGCAATCCAGGAATTGCAGCTTCACTTCCTATCTCACCTAACGCAAATGCTGCACTCCAACGCATATCAGAGTCAGCATGTTCTAACCGTTCAAGCAATGCATGAATTGCAGCTTTACTTCTTATCTTGCTTAACGCAAATGCTGCACTCCCACGCACATTAGAGTCAGCATGCTCTAACCGTTCAAGCAATCCAGGAATTGCAGCTTCACTTCCTATCTCACCTAACGCAAATGCTGCACTCCCACGCACGTCAGAGTCAGCATGCTCTAACCGTTCAAGCAATCCAGGAATTGCAGCTTCACTTCCTATCTCACCTAACGCAATCGCTGCGATCCAACGCACATCAGAGTCAGGATCTTCCAACCGTTCAAGCAATCCAGGAATTGCAGCTTCACTTCCTATCTCACCTAACGCATCTGCTGCTCTCCCACGCACGTCAGAGTCAGCATGCTCCAATCGTTCGAGCAATCCAGGAATTGCAGCTTCGCTTCCTATCTTGCCTAACGCATCTGCTGCTCTCCCACGCACGTCAGAGTCAGCATGTTCCAATCGTTCGAGCAATTCAGGAATTGCAGCTTCACTTCTTAGCTTGCCTAACGCAAATGCTGCTCTCTCACGAACATTAGAGTGATCATCTTCCAACCGTTCGAGCAATTCAGGGATCGCGCTTTCCGATCGCATTTCCCCCAAACACTCAACTTTCAACCAATCGGGAACCTTCAATTCCTCCACAAATCTAACGGTCTTCTTCTGAAACTCTGGCTTTACTGTCCCGGCGAATCTCGATCCCATCCTCCAATCAACCTGTAACGCCAGCCTGATCACTCGTTCCGCCTGCGCTTCATCTACCAGCACCAGCAGCATCGCTACAGGCTCCGTCCACTTCAGAAAATTCAAATACTTCTGTTGCAGTTGCTCATCCTCTAGTCGAGCAACCCGATTTAGCAAACACTCTGCTGCATAATATTCCAAAAACAGTTGGTGATGAAACTCAATCTCCTTCGGATCGTCCGCCACCTGCAATAGATGATGCTCCAGCAAATCCTCTAACCATTCCTTCGCCTTCTGCCCAGGTGCATCGACTCGCCCTTTTAGCAATTCCTCTAATCTCTGCTCTGCTTCCGTTCTAGACAATCTCAATTGTGGCTCCAGCGCATCCCCCTCCAACATTCCAAATGCCAGATGCTGCAATAGCTCAGACTTAAACCGCCGAGAATCTGCCGAAATCGGCGGGTTGCCCTTAATTTCCTCATACTTCTGGTCAAACGCGCGGAATAACTCCCCTCGACTCCGTGGCAATTCCCCCTGTAACCCATAGACATCACAGAGCATTTTCAACAACAATGGCGTTTCCGTTAACTCCTTTAAGCGATCGTTCAACCCCCTTAAAAGCGCTTCTCCTTTTATCCCCAAATACTTTTGCACAAACTCCTTTAGCTGCTCAGGAGTCAAAGGCTGCATCTTCAGCTTTTTCTCAACGCCCAGTGTTCCACCCAGTTCCAAATCACGGGTCGTAAACACCATCGGCACAGCGCTATTATCTTCTCGAAACTGCTCCAATTCTCGCCGTAATGACTCTTGAGGAATTTCGTTCACACCATCCAACAGCAGCAGCAGTTTTCCTTCAAAGAGCAGTTCATCTACACAGTCGTTATCCTTCAAAAGCAACCGATGCCGTCGTAACGTTTCTCGAATCAATGCCAAAATTGGTCGATCCGCTTTCAACTGCACCAATACTGGAATCGGCAACGCTTCATCCGCTTGCGCTTTCCTTGCCAATTCCAACAACAATTGCTCTAATGCCGTTGACTTCCCCGATCCCGGACGACCTACCAGCAAAACGTGCTTGTGCTCTGAAGCATATTTCTGCAATCCTTCCAGCACAGGCAATCGTTCAATCTGTTCTCGTTCTTTTTCTCGATCTCTTTCGCCCGGTCTAGTCTCTTCCGCCGTTTTCACCATCAAGCCTAAACACGTCTCCCGACCTTCCGCATCCGTTTGCGTATAAAATCGCGATCGCGATTCATAAGCTTTCAGAATCGATTCCAGATAGGGCTGAAATTGAGAGGACATCGATCGAGCAACAGGAGAAAGGGCTTGTCTTTTATCCTACACATCCAGACTTGAAATACCGGGGAGATGAAGCATTTCTTTTGTTCACAATCAAAAAGAAATGAGGGCGAATCGAATTTCCCCTGCATCGTATTCGATTCGCCCTGCGTCGCATTCGATTCGCCCTGCGGAATATACATAATTCGATCGCGCCATTTCGATTCGCCCTACGTCGCATTCGATTCGCCCTGCGGAATATACATAATTCGATCGCGCCATTTCGATTCGCCTTTCGTCGATCTCGATTCGCCTGCGGGATTTACTGAATTCCGACAACGTTTCTCAATCTGCACGACTCGAACTACCGTTTTGCAATGTCAAAACCAACTCATTCTCTAGACTTTAGTCGTAAATCATTCCTGGGCATAATAAACCAAACCTTCAGACAGAGGATCAACTCCAATGCCAACGAAACGAATCTCCCGCGATGTCCTTCAACAAGATGTCGCATCCATAAACGGACTAAGCACCATCTCCGGTTACCAAACCCATCGCCCAGAAGCCACCACCGAAGGCTTACAAACCGCTTACCGCACCATGCTCGCCAAACAACAACTCGAAACCGAACAGCAAGTTCTCGCCCGCGAAGCCGCAGAAGCTGCACGCCAAGCAGAACAAGACTTTCACAATGCCGTTCTCGCCATGAAAGAAGCCGTTCGAGGACAATTCGGCTCCGATGGTAAAGAAGCCGTCGCCATCGGACTCAAACGCAAATCCGATCGCAAATTACCCACTCGTCGAGCCAAAGCAGCCGTTGCCGATCGTAATTAAGACTGTTCCTCAATGGAATTCGAGCAATGTGCACAAAACTAGCAGCATACTGATCTGAAAACAATGGCTGTTAGAGGACGTTTGAGAAGTAATCGTTCATTGCATTCACCCGCCCGTGATTGAAAATCCGGGCTAACAGAACGAAGTCCACTCAAGGGACGAACAGCCAATCAGAATAGGGTCTTCAGTCCTTTTCAAAGGACTTCGCACTGTTAGCCCCGAATTCATTCCGGGGCGAGATAGAACGGAGCGAGGAACCTGAAGAAAACCTTTAAAACACCCTGCTCGAACATGCAGGCATACTTTGCTGATGTAGCATCGAATTCCATTTGCTCAGACAAACGCGATTCGATGCTCTGCCAAACCAATCAGATCTTAGATTTGACAAAGGCAGCTAAGCGATCGAGTCCTCGCTCGATCGTATTCATATCCGTCGCGTAAGAGAAGCGAATATGATCGTCTGCGTCAAATGCAATTCCTGGAATTCCGGCAACTTTCTGTTCTGTCAGCAAACCATCACAAAACTCAAGCGAAGTCATGCCGAGCTGACTAATGTTGATAAACAGATAGAAAGCTCCATCCGGTTTTACACAAGTTAATTTGGGAATCGCAGTCACCCCGTCAAACATCACCTGTCGCCGCTCAGCAAAGGCTTGGCGCATCTTCTCGACACAATCTTGTGAGCCTTCATACGCCGCGATCGCGCCATATTGAGCAAACGTACAGACATTCGAGGTGCTATGCCCTTGAATCTTCGTCACCGCTTTGATTAAATCCAGATTCCCCGCGAGATAGCCGACTCGCCAGCCCGTCATCGAATAAGCTTTGGCAAATCCATGACTGATAATGGTTCGCTCAAATGCTTCTGGACTCACTGCCCCAATGCTCAAATGCTCTGCACCGTCATAGAGCAAGCGCTCATAGATTTCGTCTGAAACCACGTAGATATTTTTCTCAACGATCACTTGAGCGATCGCGCGAATCTCATCCGGCGTGTAAACCATACCCGTGGGATTCGAGGGCGAGTTGAGAATGAAAAGCTGCGTTTTATCCGTAATCGCTTGGCGCAACTGCTCTGGCGTAATTTTGTAGCCCGTTTCGGCAGTAGTTTTGACGATCACAGGCACACCCCCCGCGAGTTTGACCATTTCGGGATAACTCACCCAATAGGGAGCCGGAATGATCACTTCATCGCCCGGATCAATCATTGCCATCATCAAGTTGTAGAGCGAATGTTTACCGCCATTCGTCACGATGATATTTTCGGGAGCATAGGAGAGTTGATTCTCGGTTTGCAGTTTGTGCGCGATCGCTTCTCTTAAGAGCGGTTCTCCAGCAGCAGGGCCGTATCGAGTTTTACCTTGTTTTAACGCATCAACCGCCGCTTGCTTGATATGGTCTGGCGTATCGAAATCGGGTTCGCCTGCGCTAAAGCTACAGACATCAATACCGTCACGCTTCATCGCCTTGGCTTTTGCGTCGATCGCGAGGGTGAGGGATGGAGTCACCTGACTTACTCTTCCTGCCAGTTTCATATCAGTTCCAGAACGCGGAGGTTAAATTAGGATTTAGATCTTAACGTGATCCCCTGATCTTAAATGCTAATTTTTTTGGGAATTCAGGTTTGAGAGCAGCCTAAATTTCTTGTTATCCTGATTAAACTTCATTGAGCTAAACGCTTATGAGTGATGATCACGCTCAGATTCTCAATCGCTATCGCAAATTAGACAAGATCAAGCGCCAAATCGTACAGGTGTTCTCGGTTATGTATGAACCGATATACCGTGCAGCTTGTTTGAAATGTCTCCAGCATGCGGGGATCAGAGAGGGTGGGAAAGTCTTGAGCGATGCGATGCTGAAGACGAGACTCGATCGCTTAATCAATGATGAAATCTTAGTGCAAGTTTCAAACGGGTTTCAGTGCAATCCAGCGATCGTTGAAATTGCAACTCGGGACGCGATCGCAGACAACAAGTTTGAAACCCTGGTCGCCGCGATTGAGGCAGTGAATCCCATTCAAGTACTTTCAGGCAGCGCTAAATATTTCAAGACTGAGCAACAGTTTTTGCGCGAATTTCGCATCGGCATTTATCGAAACGATCTCACCTACGCCAGCAAACAGTTTGAGCACTACTCTCGCTACAGTTTCAATCGAACAAAAATCACGATCGATGAAGCCATCTTTCAAGTCTGTAATCGTTCATTTGATGCAGAGTGGGTGCGCTCATTGCCAGCACCTTTATATGAAACAGTCCTCCTCGGAATTTTGAATCATTCCGTGCAGCAATTCGTTCCTGCGAATGAAGCATTTACACTGCTTCAGGAAGATTGTCAGCAAAACAAGACTAAATTCAGGTGGCAACCGCTGCTTTTAGTCGAGCAACTGTTACTGAGAGGAAAACTTGCTGAAGCACAAGCTACTTTGAACAGCCTGCCCGCAGAGCCAAGTGCCGCATTATCCGGATGGCTAAAAACGTTAAGCGGGGATTTCGAGACTGCGATCGCACAATATACAATCGGGCTTGCTGCCTTTCGCAAAGCTATCGGCAAACGCAAAGCCTATTTCAGCGGGCTACTTGGCATCTTTTTCATCTTGGCATTGCTAAAAGCGGGATCGACCGCTCAATTGAGTGAAGCTAAAACCTATGCAGGGATTGGAAAACAGGCAAAGAATTGGCTGAGTCCAACCTATGAAACGCTAGAGAAAATCATTCAGCTTCAGCAAGGAGACATTGGTCAGAAAGATTGGATTCTCGATTTAGCTCCTTATCGACATCAGCATGGCATCGAAACCATTGTGAATGCCCTAGTCGTTTACTGGACAGATGCATCGACTGCGAAATCAAGACTTTCAGGCGGACTCAGTGCTTTCTATGCTCAAGCTCAGGCATCAGGTTATTACTGGGTCGCGCTAGAAGTTGCTATGTTACTCTCACGATTCAAACCCAAGAGCGAATTTGCTGAAATTGCAGAACAACTTCAGCGATCAACGGAAATTGTACCTTTAGTTGATTTAGTCAAGTCACTCGAACCTTGGGAGCTTTGCCTAAATGCATTGACAAACCTCAATCAAGCTCCCGTTGTTTCTGAACCTTCCGAAACAAAACAGCGCTTAGCTTGGTTTATTACAATGTATGCTAGCTCTTGGACAATTCAACCCAAAGAGCAATCTTTGAATGCAAAAGGCGAATGGGGAAAAGGTCGAAATGTTGCCTTGAAGCGTTTAGTGCGATCAAGTGAGGATTTTCCTTACTTAACCGAGCAAGATCAGAAAATTTGTGCTGGACTCAAAGCTTATTCATCAGGCGGATATTATGGACAGGTCGATTATCGATTTGACGAGAAAGCAATTCTAGGTTTAATCGGTCATCCCTATGTCTTTTGGGACGATGCACCAGGCACAAGGATTGAGGTAGTCCGAGGTGAGCCAGAATTGATTGTGAAAAAGGGAAAGCACGATCGCTTAACCTTAGAACTATCTCCGGCTCTCAAAGACAATCAAAGCATTTTATTAATCAAAGAAAGTCCAACTCGGCTGAAAATTATTGAACTGACGGCTGAGCATCGACGAATTGGAGAAATTCTAGGATCGCGCAACAAATTAGAAGTCCCTGAACAAGCGAAAGATCGAGTGCTCAATGCGATTCACGCAATCTCTGGACTGGTGACCGTTCATTCAGATATCGGTGGTGGTGTGAGTGCTGAAGAAGTACCTGCTGACCCAACTCCTAATTTTCATCTTCTGCCTGCACGATCCGGGCTGAGAGTTGCCGTATTAGTTCGTCCCTTTGCAACGGGTGGATCATACTATCGTCCTGGAATGGGCGGAGAAACTGTCATTGCAGAAGTCGAAGGTCAGCGATTACAGACTACACGAGACCTGAAGCTAGAACGAAAATTGGCAAATGATGCCATGCTCGACTGCGATATTTTAATGGAACATGAGCAAGAAGATGGCGAATGGCTCATTGAAGATCCAGAGGATTGTTTGGAGCTATTGCTAGAGCTTCAGGAATTGGGCGATCGCATTATTATTTCTCATCCCGAAGGTGAAAAGTTCCGCATTCGCCGCGAAGTTGGAATCGGCAATTTTCAGATGAAGATTCAACGCCAGCGAGATTGGTTTGAAGCAAGCGGTGAACTGAGAATTGACGAAGACTCAGTGCTGGAAATGCAACGACTGTTAGAACTATTAGGACAATCGAACAGTCGATTTATTCGTCTAGAAGATGGTCAGTTTCTCGCACTCACCAAAGAGTTTCGCAAACGACTCGATGAATTTCGAGCGATCGCAGAACAGCAAGGCAAGAAAACTCGATTTCATCCACTTGCCGCAGTTGCGATCGAGGATTGGATCGATGAAATTGGCGAACTAAAAGCCGACCAATATTGGCAAAAACACATTCAAAAGCTCAAAGAAGTAGAATCTCTCGATCCGGTTCTTCCTTCAACGCTACAAGCCGAACTACGCGACTATCAAATCGAAGGATTTCGCTGGATGGCAAAGCTTGCTCACTGGGGCGTAGGAGCCTGTTTAGCCGATGGAATGGGATTAGGTAAAACGTTGCAATCGATCGCCCTAATCCTCACCCGCGCCGCAAATGGAGCAACTTTAGTCATCGCTCCAACTTCGGTTTGTTTGAACTGGATTAGTGAGGTTGAGCGCTTTGCTCCAACATTGAATGTTGTGCAGTTTGGAAGTGGCGATCGCCAAAAAGTTCTCGATCGTCTACAACCGTTTGACATTTTGATTTGCAGCTATGGCTTACTTCAGCAAGATGACGTTGCCCAAAAGCTAGCTCAAATCGAATGGCAAACCATTGTGCTGGATGAAGCTCAATCGATTAAGAACTTTGCAACTAAGCGATCGCAAGCTGCAATGAACCTCAGAGGCGGCTTCAAACTGATTACGACCGGAACCCCGATCGAGAATCACTTAGGCGAATTGTGGAATCTCTTCCGATTTATCAATCCTGGTTTACTCGGTTCGCTTGAGCACTTTAACGAACGTTTTGCGACTCCAATCGAACGATTTGAAGATAAACAAGCCCGAACTCGCTTAAGAAAACTGATTCAACCGTTCATCCTGCGCCGGACTAAAACTCAGGTCTTACAAGAATTGCCTTCTCGAACTGAGATTGTCCTTCATGTCGAGTTGAGTACTGACGAACGACTTTTCTATGAAGCACTGAGAAAAAGCGCAATGCAGCGTCTTGCAGAATCCGATGCAACTGCGGGACAGAAGCACCTGCAAGTCTTAGCTGAGATTATGAAGCTTCGTCGTTCGTGCTGTAATACTCGCTTAGTAACACCAGATTCTCCACTTCCCAGTGCAAAGCTGCAACTGTTTGGCGAAGTGCTAGACGAGTTACTCGACAACAAACATAAAGTTCTAGTCTTTAGTCAATTTGTCGATCATCTCAAAATTTTGCAAGAACTATTGAAAGAAAAAGCGATCGCTTATCAATATCTCGATGGTTCGACTTCAACCCCTGAACGCAAGAAGCGCATTAATGCTTTCCAAGCAGGGGAAGGCGATGTGTTCTTAATTAGCCTGAAAGCAGGAGGAACAGGACTCAATCTGACAGCCGCAGACTATGTGATTCATATGGATCCGTGGTGGAATCCTGCTGTTGAAGATCAAGCCAGCGATCGCGCACATCGAATTGGTCAGCAGCGTCCAGTAACCATTTATCGACTCGTGGCAAAAGACACGATCGAAGATAAGATTGTTGATCTCCATCAACACAAACGCGAGCTAGCAGACAGTCTACTCGAAGGCACAGAAGTCAGCGGCAAAATCTCGACCGATGAACTGCTTCACTTGATTCAAGAAGGTTAAATCAGTTCAAGCTTTGCCAGTACCAATCAAGCTTCTGAAGAGAATGCGATCACAAAGCACTTTGACTTTAAGAGTAGCAATCGTTAGATTCTCGTTCAATTTCTGATGGCTCCGAATCACTCTGATGACTCCGAACAAGTCTCTGAACAATATGGGCAAGAAATTCCTTCTTGATATAGAGGAGAGGCTTTTTCATCGAGAGAGATTGGATGTCCGCAGGCATAGCACATATCATACGAGCCATCTTTGACTCCTTGCGTCACTGCCACCCGTTGGTCAAACACAAAACATTCACCCCGCCACAAGCTCTCCTCTGAAGGCACTTCTTCTAAATACTTGAGAATCCCGCCTTCCAAGTGATAGACCTGCTTAAATCCTTGAGACAGCAGATACGCCGAAGCTTTTTCGCAGCGAATTCCACCTGTGCAGAACATCGCAACTTTCTGGTGCTGCGTTGGGTCAAGCTGCGATCGCACATAGTCTGGAAACTGTCGAAACGAAGCAGTTTCAGGATCGATCGCCCCTTCAAAACTGCCGACACTGACCTCAAATCGATTGCGCACGTCAATCACGATCGTCTCAGGATCAGAAATCACCGCATTCCACTCTTGCGGTTTCACATAGGTTCCAACTTGCTGAGTCGGATCGACTTCGGGAATTCCTAAGGTGACGATTTCTTTTTTGAGTTTGATCTTTAAGCGATCGAACATCCGCGATTCGGTTTCAGATTCTTTCACGTTCAGGTCAGCAAATCTTGAATCGCTGCGGAGATAGTCGAGAACTTGAGCGATCGCAGGTCTTGATCCCGCGATCGTGCCATTAATTCCTTCTTGCGCCAGCAAAATCGTGCCACGAATTTCTTGCTCTTGACACAGTGCCAGCAAGGGAGCGCGCAACTCCACATAATCTGGGAGAGAAACGAACTTGTAAAAAGCAGCAACCAACATGAGATACGAAGAATCAGGGATTCTAGTTTAGCGTTTTCTGTCTAAATAATAAAAACCGACAGTCTTCCTGAGAAATCTGTCGGCCAGTCGTGTGTTCCCTGTTGATGACTCGGCTAAAGTTGAGTCTTCTACAGTATGTCTGTGGTTAATGATACTGTGAGTGATCGAGATCACACAAGTGGATGATTCTAATCATCGATAGATTAATGCCCGCTCATCGCCGCATCGAATCGACGGTTAATCTCTTCCCAATTCAAGACATTCCACCAAGCATTGAGATATTCCGGTCGTCGGTTCTGATACTTCAAATAGTAAGCATGTTCCCAAACGTCATTTCCCATAATCGGCGTATGACCATCTATCAGCGGGCTATCTTGATTTGGCGTTGAAAGAATTTGCAAATCGCCCTGTTGCGATCGCACAAGCCAAACCCAACCGCTACCAAAACGTTTTGTACCTGCATCATTAAACTGCTGCTTAAAGGCATCAAAACTACTGAAGGAATTGTTAATCGCTTCAGAAATTGCTCCAGTCGGTGCGCCGCTACCATTTGCGCCCATAATTTCCCAGAACATTGTATGGTTCACATGCCCACCTGCATTGTTGCGGACAGTAGTACGAACATCTTCAGGAACTCGATCGAGGTGAGTCACGAGATCCTCAACAGACATACTTTGTAGGTCGCTATGTTTCTCGATCGCTGCGTTCAAGTTATTCACATAAGCGGCATGGTGCTTATCGTGATGGAGTTGCATCGTCGTTGCATCAATGTAAGGCTCCAACGCATCGTAAGCATAAGGTAACGGTTTCAGTTCAAAAGCCATGATTTGAATCTCTCCAATGAATTGTCCGAAAACTTGTTGGCTGAAGTGACAAGTCAGCTTTAATATCTAAATCATAGTCATTCTGATTTTGAGTTGCATTAGTAAATCCGAAATTCTAGGGCGGGTTAACCGTACAATTAGGGGCAAAAAGCCTTTTGAATCCGAATATTTTAGAAAATGCTGACAACATCTATCTTGATACTGATTCTCATTAAAAAAGGGGCAAATGCCCCTAACATGGATAATTCTTGATTTCTACAAACTTCGCTCAGTCGTTTCAGCGAAACGTCTCAACAATGCGGACAAAGAACTCGACACCCATCCCCAATACCGTTTCATCAAAATCGAATCGAGGATGGTGGTGTGGAAAATCTAATCCTTTCTCTGAATTAGCCGATCCTAAGAAGAAATAGCAGCCTGGAACTTCTTGCAGAAAGAACGCCATATCTTCGCCCCCCATCGTTTGGCAATCCGGCACAACTCCTAAGGGCGATTCGATCACCGTTTCCGCGATCGACCGAACTAAATCCGCGATCGCGCCATCATTAATCACAGGCGGATACAGTACGTCATAGTTGAATTCATACGTTGCGCCATGTGCCTGACAAATTCCGGCGACGATCTGTTCAATCCGTTGCGCAAAATATCCCGCATATTTGGGGTTAAAGTAGCGGACTGTGCCTCTGAGCCGCGCTGAAGCCGCAATCACATTACAAGCTGTCCCAGAATGGAATTCACCGACCGTCACGACTGCTGAATCGATCGGATCAACGTTCCGCGCCACGATCGTTTGCAGCGTATTCACGATTTGAGCACCGACCAAAACAGAATCGATCGTTTGTTGCGGAATTGCTCCATGTCCGCCTTTCCCAACGATCGTGAAGTCAAACGTTTCCACGGCTGCCATCAATGCCCCAGTCCGCACACCCACCATTCCCAAGGGCAAATTATTCCAAATATGCAATCCGACGATCGCATCGACATCTGGATTTTTGAGAACCCCTGCTTCGATCATCGGTTTTGCTCCACCTGGCCCTTCTTCAGCGGGTTGGAAAATGATTTTTACCGTGCCTGAAAAATCACGATGTTGCGACAGATAATAAGCTGTTCCAAGCGCGATCGTCACATGTCCATCATGTCCGCAAGCGTGCATCAGTCCATCATGCTGCGACTTATAGGGCACATCATTTTGCTCTTGAATCGGCAACGCATCCATATCGGCTCGAATTGCCAAGACTCGACCCGGACGATTTCCTGCGATCGTGGCGACAATTCCGGTTTTTGCAATTCCGGTTTCGTGTGGAATCTGCCATTCCTGAAGTTTTTGGGTGATAAATTCAGCCGTTAACTGTTCGCGAAAGCCGAGTTCAGGACGTTGATGAAGTTGTCTGCGCCAGGTGACGAGTTGAGCTTGCAGCGATCGAATTTCCAGTCGAATTTGTGAAACATCGACTGAAGGTGAACTTAGGAAAGTAGAAACCATGATAGGAAAAACCTTTTTCGTGATAGGAAAACTCTAAGCTTAGACTTCCACTATCGCAAACTTCACTCCTGATGGGATCGTGCCCTAAAAATAGAAGCCGGATTTTTCTGAAAAATCCGGCTTCTAGCAGCTCTAGTAGTTCATCACAAAATCTGTAGAGGATAAGGAGCGAGCTAAGCCTGGTTTCTCCCCACTCCCCATCTCCCCACTCCGCTTACACTTTCTCAGCCAAGCGATAAGCACTCGTCAATTTCTCAAGTTGCTGCACCAACAAACTCAAGAACAAGCCTACATCGGTCACAACGCCAACCGATTCAACCGAACCACGATCGCTGAGTTTCGTCACAACTGCTGGATTGATATCAACACACACCATCTTCACGCCCGATGGGGTCATATTGCCTACCCCGATCGAATGCAACATCGAAGACAACATCAAAATCATGTCTGCGCCTTCGATCAAACGCGCATAATCTTGCTGTGCTTCGATCAGATCCATCTTCGTATCGGGCAATGGACCATCATCACGAATCGATCCAGCAAGCGAGAATGGAATATCATTCCGAACGCATTCGTACAAGATGCCACTCTTGAGCACACCTGCTTCCACAGTTTTGGCAATGCTACCGTAGCTCCGGACTGTGTTGATCACTTTCAAGTGATGGCGATGCCCACCTCGGACAGAAACCCCTCGTTTCATATCCACACCGAGCGATGTCCCGAGCAATGATTGCTCCATGTCGTGAACTGCGATCGCATTGCCACCGAGCAATGCCTGCACATAGCCTTCTCGAATCAATTTCGCCAAGTGTTCGCCGCCGCCTGTATGAATCACAACAGGGCCTGCTGTCACCACAACTCGACCACCTTGATCGCGAATTTGCCGCAATTCCCAAGCAATCTGCTCAACGACTAATTCCACGCGCCGCTCACTCGAAACGCCTGCACCCATAAAGCTAAATTCTTGAGTGTTGCGCTGATCGCGAGTGCTCGTCTTCCGAATCGTGCGAATGCCTTCCACTCCGACCACAACGCGATCGTCGGTCGTCAAATCTCGCAGTAATTTACACTGAGCACTTTTACCATCGGCGGAAACTGCGATCGCACCATCCATTCTCTGACGATCAACTCTCACCCATTCGCAATTCACCCGAACCTCGGTTGGATAAATCGTCGTCACATAGAAATCATCCGGTGCAACGCCATCTTGAACCACTGCCTCAAGTTCAGCATCACAGACTTCGGTTGGACGCGGCAAGGCTCCTAAATCGATCAACTGTGACATGATCGTTTCCATCAGATCATGCGACGGAGCCGATACCTTCACTTCCGCAGAAGACGTACTTTGACGCTGTGTTCCCAAGCTGAAATTCAAGACCTGGAAGCTTCCCCCCGCTTCAACAATCACATCCAATGCTCGGTTGATCAGACCCGAATCGAGCAAGTGACCTTCAAGTTGCACCACTCGGCTCTCGATCGTTGCCACCGCATGAAGTTCCACCCGGACAGGTTCAGTCACCCGTAAGGTCAAACATTTTGCGGCTCCTCCAGCTTTGAGAAATTCTGTCAGCGGCGTTTCTAGCACTGTAAATCCGGCATCTGCTAAGCGCTGTTTCAGTTCAGCACTCGCTTTATTCATAATCACAATATGATCGAGATTCACCGCATTACACGCGAAATTCACCGCATCAGGTTCTGCGATCGCGATGCGTTTCTCAGCGGGAACTCGCATCTCAATCAAGCGATTAGAATACGCATCAAACGCAGGTGGATAGTAAAGCAAATAGCCATTGCTCAACGGACAGAAGCAAGTATCTAAGTGATAAAAGCGCTCATCCATTAAGCGCAGGGATAACACTTCGACATCCAGCCATTTTGCCAAGTAAGGATGCGAATCCAATTCAGATCGGAAGCCATACCCTGCCCAAAGCCAGCGTCCTTCACGATCGAACAAAGCATCGCCCGCGCCTTCAAACGGCAGTTCTGGCGGAAGCTCGTACACGGTGAACCCATTGTTCTCGAACCATTCTTTGAAAAAGGGTTCTTCTCCCTGCCGTTCCTTGTGATAAAAACGACTCAAGACAGCCGTATCTCCTAGTACTAAACCCGCATTAGCGGTAAAGACCATATCGGGGACACCTTTTTGTGGCGTGACCAGATCCACGATCGCATGTTGCTTGATCAAGTCATGCAAACCGTGCCATTGTTCTACTGCGCGATCGCGCGACGACTTGTGAATATTCCCTTCCATCCACGGATTAATCACATAATCCACATCGTAATGGTCAGGAGCACACATCAAAATCCGAATCGAAGATGTCATAGAGAAAAATCTGGGTAAATGTGTATTCTGGGGTGTCCCTCAATGAATGAGAGTGTGCACCCCAAGGTTGTCTCGATGTTGTATCGATGACTACAGGACATCCTGGGCTAACGTCGAACTTGTAGCGGCAGACATTCGATCCATTCTAGGAACAAAGGGAACGCTTAATTCCTAAAATGTGTCAGCAAACGATGAACTCATGAAGAGAGGCTTAATGCGATCGTAGCGCTCACAAACTGCATTAGCCAACCTTCTCGTGCTCAACGACGGCAAGATATTCCGAAAATAATTTAAATTAAAAAGAGCATTCCGAATCTCAGAACGCTCGCAAACCAGAAACGAAGTTAACGCTTTGAGATGAAATGCACCCAGAACTGATGATCTGTACAGCAAGTTTGATAGATCAGATTGTAAGAATAAGTCAGTCCTGCACCTGTGGTGTAGATATCGTAGTGGCTGAGTTCAGGATTTGGATCAAACATTAATTCACCATACGGATCATTGACGATAAAGCCTTTTTCGTTGTAGCCAATGATGCAAATGATATGTCCGGATGGAGTAAAGTAACCATGCACGATCGCTGGATTGCCCTGAGCTAACCATTCCTTAACTTGCTCAAAGCTTGCAGTTTGCGTAAAGCGATCGTGGCAGCCATAATCTTCAGCGACTTGAGCGATCGTTGCGGGTTCATGGCGATCTAAATTCTTTTCAGTGCAATAGCGATCGAGTTCATCAGGAAAGCGGATACTTGGATTACGCGGAGGAACTCGGAAGTAAGACAGCACCATTGCAAGACTTGTAACATTGCAAGTTCCGTACGGATTATCGGAGTTATCTAACTGATCGAGATAAGGTACGGCTAAACGAGTGGCTTGCGGAAAGTTCACCTTTCCATCTTTGAGAATGACCGCATGACGTTGGAAGATCATCCAGGTTTTTTGACCTTGAAACGATCGATCAGCAAACGTAACTTTGAGATGGTCTGCAACAACAGTAAACGAGCTAATCTCTAAAACCGTTTCGGCTGCGATCGACTGTTTCTGATCAGCAGGAAGCTTGCTAGAGTCGATGGGCTGCTGCTTGAGCACTGAATTGACTAAGACTTTGAGTTGTAGCATCTGACGCTCCTGACAAATGGTTGCCTGTGACAACAGGGAGACGCGATCGGTTTGCGGATGAAACAAAAAAAAGATAGAGAAAATTTTCTCTATCTTTTCTGAAAGATTGGGAGCGATGACAAGTTCCAACTAGGATTCTTAAGATTGCGTCACCGAATTGCTACGCAGTATGAGTAACCTTGCTATACAAGAATTCTAATGCTCGGTTCCGTAGATCAGAGGATCGCGCCACAATCATCGATTACATCTGTTGAGTAAACAGATGTAATCTCGTAAAACCGTTACTTGCTAGCTGTTTCCACAGCCGGGGTAGATTCTGGGATGGAATTTGTGGATGAACCAAAGGCAACCCGTAAAAAGGGTGGAGCCAGAAAAGTTGTCAGAATGACCATGATAATAATCGATACCTCCAACGGCTTATCCAAAATGCCGCTAGCTGAGCCGATGCCAGCAAACACTAGACCTACCTCACCTCGAGGGATCATCCCAACCCCGATCGCCACTCGATTGATGCCGGGTTGTCCGAACACTGCCCAACCTGTGATCAGCTTGCCGATAATCGCTACCACCATCAAAAAGATAGCAATCAAGAGACCCGCCCGATTCTCCGGTACTGTCGGGTTCAACACACCGAGGTCGGCACGCGCTCCCACTGTCACAAAGAAGATGGGTACCAGTAAATCGGCGATCGGTTTGATTAATTCATCTAACTCGTTCCGGGCATCGGTTTCATCGAGCACCAAACCCGCTGCAAACGCGCCCAAAATCGCTTCGAGATGAATGGCATTCCCTAAAAATGCCATAAAGAACGCAAAGATGAATGCCGGAATAACAATATTTCCACGGGTTTTGAGCTTATCTACGATCGCTACAAAAGTTTTGTTAAAGATACCCCCCAACAAAATTGAACCCATCAAAAATGCCGTCGCGCTGACAATCAAGTAAATGACATTGGCAACATCAATCTCACCCGTTTTAGCTAAGCTAGCGACGACAGCTAGAACAATAATGCCGAGGACATCATCAATCACTGCTGCGCCAACAATGATTTGCCCTTCTTTGGATTTGAGTTGACCTAGCTCTGACAACACTTTAGAGGTAATGCCGATACTCGTTGCCGTTAATGCGGCTCCCGCAAAAATTGCTGGAATTGCTGCGACATGAAAGAGCATCATTAACCCTGCCGTACCCGCTGCAAAAGGTGCTGCGACTCCGACGCAGGCGACCACCGTGGCTTGAATTCCCACTTCCTTTAGCTGTCGCAGATCGGATTCCAGTCCAATTTCAAACAGCAGAATAATCACGCCGATTTCAGCCAGAACCGAAATCACTTCACTTTGCGACTCAAAGATCCGAGTCATCGCATCCGGTGCTAACTGATTTAATCCTTGCAGCGCTGACATAATCACCGAGTCAGAGGCAGATAGCCCCCCTTCGGGAAAGATCACCAGATGCAATGCTGAAACGCCGACAATCACACCCGCGACCAGTTCCCCCAAAACGGGCGGAAAATCTAATCGCCTAGCGACTTCTGCGCCGAGCTTGCTGGCTAGGTAAATCACCACCAGCGTCAGCAATACGCCAGACAGAATTAGGGGTGAATCTTCAGCAACAGCGGTCGCCAGGAATGGTATTGGAGTCATGAGAGCGGCTATCCCCCCACTAAAAGGATGCAGAATGTTGGACAAAATCATGAATTTAGAACAACGAAGGTTAAGGGTTTGAAAGATTCATCAAACTGCGGACAGTTATGAAAAAAGCAACCGATCGAATCAAAGACTCTCATGCTTTGGATGCGGTTGCCTGGATCGAGACAAGCCTATTAAACCGACAATGAAAGCTATCAAAGAAAATCTAGAATTTTCAAGGGTTCCAGCCTCAAAAATGCACTCTCAATCATTGCCGGAGTCATAGCTTTCAATGAGTAACGGGGGCAAATGAGTGTTGAGATGATCTCAACAGCCCTCTGGTCCACAGAAACTTCTCCCGTACAGTACCTCTGCTTCACAGAGATAGGCAATGCCGGCATAATCGGTGAAAAACGTCAATGCAACTTGATCTGCAATTTTCTCAGCCATCTCCCGAGTTTCGGTGAGGATCTCGAACTTCACATTCGAGTCGGTGTCGGCAGTGTTGGGTTTACCTGTAGAGCGCACGTTGCGACTGCCTTTACCGCCAGTGTCCACCACTGTGTAACCGGTTGCCCCGCATTCCTCAATGATCTTGGCGACCTTTTTCAGCAGAACCTTTTCCGTAACGATGACAAGCTTGTTGGCTTTCTTAGACATATTGGCTGTTTCCTTAAACGATGTACATTAACATGCTGGGTCTGTCGAGCTAAGGGAACACCGACAGACCACGGCCCGTCATTATAGTCCGCCGATCGCTTGGGCGAGACCGACGAAGAACGGGATACATAAGCCGATCGCAATGGGTGTACCGATGGCTGTGGACGCGCCGATATAGGCAGAGGGGTTAGCCGATGGGATACCCGCTCTCAACGTGGGTGGACCTGAGATGTCTGAACTAGAGGAAGCAATGACAGCCAGGATCACGACACCGCCCATGCTGAATCCTGCAACGTAGTGGGCAATCATGCCGAGACCAAAGGCGATTAGCCCATGCACAAACGGTGCTGCCACGCTATACACGACATACCATTGAGCCACCTTGCGCAGTTCGCCAAGTCTTGACCATGCTTCCATGCCCATGACCAACATCAAGATCGAGAGCAAGCCGCGAAAGGCAGGGTCGTAGAAACCTTTATAGACACTCTCTGGTCGGGTGAATATGCCAAGCGCAAGACCTAACAACATTGCTGATAAGGCAGGACCCCGAAGGCTTTCCTCAATGATCGGCCATATCTTGACCCGATTATTCGCAGCCCCTTGATTGCTGAGATACTCCTGCTTGCTGAGATACTCCTCCTCGGTGAGATGCGCCTGTGCAGCCTTCAGCTTCTTCTTGTTGAGATAAATGTTGGCGACCACAATCGCAGTCACGAGGGCGGGGATATCCATAAAGGGATAGAGTGCGCCTGCCCATGCCTCGAATGGCACTTTTTGTTCTTCCAGTACTGTCAGTCCAGCAGCCATCGTGGAGCCACTCACGGCTCCAAACAATCCTCCAGTCGCGATCGCATCGACGACTTTGACCTTTGGCAGCTTCGCCAATGTATAGCGCGCGATGAAGACAACCAGAATCCCTACGACTACTGCACAGATCATGGGTAACACCATGTCCGCCAGGTTGGAGTTACGGATAGCAATGCCACCGGTCAGACCGATTTTGGTGAGCAGCATGAAGACGATGATTGTACAAATCGACTCGGGAATTACCAATTCACTCCCGAGAGCAGCAATGATCATCCCACCAATCAAAAAAGCGAGTGTTGGGGACTGCAACTGCTGCACGAAGTCCATGACAAACAAGGACCAAAAATCCATAAATACCTCCTTCTCCTCTGTCGAGGAGTGTTGCAGTGAATGAACTGAATGAACTTTCAAGAGTTAATCGAGAGTAAGAGTGAGGCGCTTCACTCTTGAAACACCTGTGGTGCACGAAAACCTGTAGTCAGGGCGCTCACAAGGGTCACTCTCCAAAATGAGTCTAAAAATTGAGCCATGTTCCTCTCCAAAAAGGGACTGAACTGCACGCCGTTGCTCAAGAAAATTGGGCGCAAAAATCCCTAGATCAATCTCATGAATTAATCTCAACAGCGTCTGATTTTGAAGTAGTTGATCAATGTCAGTGGGAAAATCATTGATTTCAATCAATCGATATGATTGACCCCACGAACGATTTGATTAACTATATTCAGTTCAAGTAAATGATTGAAATAACCTTATCGTTATTTCTTGTATTCCGTCTAGTCTTAAATAGATGAAAATCCAAGAAAAACCAAATGGAGCGAATAAGAAAAACCTCTTAATTCGCTCTAGACTTTTGAACAGTATTGATATTTGTTGATAGATTGGCGCTATTTCATGGGCATCTACGAACAGTATTGAATTCGCCCAATCTTGAGTCCTAAGAATATCTATAATTAAGCTTCTTCTTCTATTTTGTAAATCAAGCGAATTGGACAGAAGCCAGAGAGACGTTTTGGCGATGAGAGAGAAAAAATAGATGCGCTTCTTATAAATCGATTCAAAGTAGCGCATCTGTTCAACTACTTGGGACAGGCTTCGGTGCAAGCAAACTTTTGAGAGCGTTGGGCATTGCATTCGTTCGGTAATGAAGGGGATTCAATACTAATTTTTAGTATTAGATTTCAATTGAATGCCCTTCACTGGCTCCTGAAGATTAGTTACGTTATTCGTCGTCGTGAGCGAAGCGATTATAGAGGAAATCCAATGCATAGTTTCGCAGTTTGTAATACTCTGGTGTTTCCATCATCCGCCCACGATTTCGAGGACGGCGGAATGGAATCTCCATCACTTCTCCAATGTTTGCCGCAGGTCCGTTAGTCATCATCACTAATTTATCTGCAAGAAATAACGCTTCATCAATGTCATGCGTAATCATCAACACCGTGCATTTGTGAGTGTTCCAGATCTTCAAAAGTTCTTCTTGCAATTCTTCTTTGGTGATGGCATCTAATGCACCAAATGGCTCATCTAAGATCAAAACTTCTGGACAAATGGCAAGCGCACGGGCGATCGCAACTCGCTGTTTCATCCCGCCTGAGATTTGGGTGGGTTTTTTCTCCATTGCATCGGCTAGCCCAACCATTGCCAAAAAGTCTTTGACAATCTGAGTTTTTTCAGATTTGGGCTTGTCAGGGTAAACGACGTTGACCCCGAGATAGACGTTTTCAAACACGGTGAGCCAAGGAAGCAATGCATATCCCTGGAATACGACCATACGATCGGGACCGGGTTTCTCGATCGGTTTACCTTGTAGCAGGACAGAACCTGTGGTGGGCTTGGAAAATCCGCTCACCATGTTGAGCAGGGTGGATTTTCCACAACCGGAGTGACCAATGACGCAGATGAATTCGCCCTGATTGACAGTGAGGTTGACATCTTTCAAAACAGTGTAGTCCCCATCTTTGGTGGGATACACTTTGGAGACTTGATCGATCACGAGAAAGGGATTGGCTGCTCTGGACGCAGAGCTTTGTGCAGATTGTGCCGAAGTCACCATTGTTCTAGATGATTGAGTGGTTTGCATGGTTAGGAGAGGGTTGATGTGCAGAATGAGGTAGCACGGCGGTGTTGCTGCGCGATCGACGGATCGGTGTTCTCTTAATCCTCCAAATCTGGAGGATCGAGCGAATGTGTGGATTCGCGATCGCGCACACCTTAAGCTGCCAGAATGCCTGGAGCTTTTAGCGGAATGTCTGCCATGTAGACATCGTGCTTAATCTTGAGGTGGTTGAGATAGCCGATTGGATCTTCTGCGGTAAAGGTTGTGCCATCAAACAGTTGAATTGGTCCGCGACTGTAGGAAACATCCTCTAGTTCAAGTTCACGAGACGCGATACTAAAGACACTCACCTTACAAATCCGCTCTAGAATTTCCACCCAGTTCCGCGGGAAGGGAATATCGCCCCACCGAGCCAACTGCGTCAGAATCCAAAGATGCTCTGTCCGGCTGGGACGGTTGACCCCTGCTCCAAAGAACTGAGGGTGTGAGTTCTCGCGCGGCGACCCTTTAATGTCACAAGTACTATGGCTGCCATCGCCAAGCCCAATGTAGTCCATCTCGCAATCGAGATATTGCGGTTGAGACAGAATCGCTTGAACTTCTAGATGATTTTCTGGATTTGCACAATAAGCACAAGCTTCGAGCAGTGCTTTGACGAGGGCAACGTGGGTGTTGGGATAAGTATTCGCCCAATCTTCTCGAACGCCTAGAACCTTACCAGGATGACCATCCCAGATTTCTAGGTCAGTTGCGATCGTATACCCAATTTTGTCGAGCGAAGCCCGAATGTTCCAAGGTTCACCAATACAGTAACCATCAATGTTTCCAGCTTCTAGCTGAGCAACCATCTGCGCTGGCGGAATGGTTGAAATGGTTAAGTCTTTATCTGGATCGACTCCACCTGCCGCGAGCCAGTAGCGCAAGAGTAGGTTGTGCATCGAAGCCGGGTGAACGACTCCGAAAGTATGCCGTTCATCTACACTCTCGAGCAGCATCCGCTTTAGCTCAGCCAAGGTGGTAATGCTTTTGTCAAAGAATCGCTTGTCGAGTGTAATTGCATTTCCGTTTCGGGTCATGGTTAAAGCACTGACGACAGGGAGGGGTTCTCCTAGTCCACCGACGGTTAACCAAACAGGCATCCCAGAAGGCATTTGTGCGGCATCTAAATATTTGCCCGCAATACCATCTTGAATTCCCCGCCAGCTTGATTCACGCACTAAGTTGACTTCATCTAAGCCATGATGCGCGAAGAAGCCTTTCTCTTTGGCAATGATCAGGGGAGCCGCAGCTGTGAGCGGGACAAATCCGATTTCAAGATTGATCTTCTCTAAGCCATGACGAGCGATCGCGGTTGTTTTTCTTGCTCTCAGTTTCTTGCTCTGCTTTTGCTGATTCAAGAAGTAAATGATTTCACTGCGATAGCTGTAGTAGTTGGGATGATTGACGACTTCCATGCGCTTGCGAGGGCGAGGAATGTCTACTTCCATGATTTGCCCGATTTTTGATTCGGGTCCATTCGTGAGCATGACAATGCGATCGCTCAACAACAAAGCTTCATCGACATCGTGCGTCACCATGATTGCTGTTACATGGCTCTCTTCGCAGATTTTCATCAATTGCTCTTGCAAGTTCCCGCGAGTCAGCGCATCTAACGCACCGAAAGGCTCATCTAGCAGTAAGAGCTTCGGACGAGTTGCTAGCGCCCGTGCGATCGCGACTCGCTGCTTCATTCCGCCAGAAAGCTGATCCGGTGGCTTATCCACGGCATGTCGAAGACCAACTAAATCAATGTGTTCTTCAACAATTTGGTTCCGCTCTGCTGCTGAAAGATCTTTCATCACATTGTTAACCGCCAGCGCAATGTTTTGGCGCACGGTCATCCAAGGCAAGAGCGAGTAGTTTTGAAAAACCACCATTTTATCGGGACCAGGGCGCAGGATTTGCTCGCCTTGCAGCATCACGACACCATCTGTCGGTAAATCTAAACCTGCCACCATATTCAGCAAGGTAGATTTCCCACAACCCGAGTGACCAATCAGGGAAATAAATTCGCCCTGCTTAATTTCTAAATCAATTCCCTTCAGTGCAACGTAGCTGCCACCACCTTGAAGGGCAAAGGTCTTTTCAAGACTTTCGACAGTAACAAAGGAAGTCATAACTAAAACCTGGAACGACAGTGGTTAAGTGTTTCAGAACGGGATAGAGAACGATCGCTGGGATAAAAAGTGAAGGATGCAGAGGCGCAAACGTCGGAGAACAAATCCAGTCCTCATCATCCTTCACCTCTTGCTACCGCAGTGGAGCAAGCGCGCTAGTTCTTGGATTACCGTTGGCTTTGCGGCAAGATCTTATTCTGAAGCCATGCCATCAGGTTATCGAGCAACCAACCGACTAAGCCAATGTAAACCAAGGCTAAGATGATTTCACTCACCTGACTGTTCTGATAAGCGTTCCAGATAAAGAAGCCAATCCCCACAATCCCGGACATCACAATCTCTGCTGCAATAATCGCCAACCAAGCCAGACCAATTGCAATTCTCAATCCAGTAAAGATGTAAGGCAGTGCAGAGGGAATCAAAATCTTGAAGAAGTACTCCGACTTGGGCAATTGCAGCACTTGAGCAACGTTGTTATAGTCCTGCGGAATCTGTCGGACTCCCACTGCGGTGTTGATTAAGATCGGCCAAATTGCAGTAATGAAGATCACGAACAGTGCAGCAGGCTGGTTTTGCTTCAATGCAGCAAGTGCGATCGGAACCCATGCCAAAGGCGGAACAGTTCTTAAGATGTTGAAAATTGGATCGAGACCTTTTGAAAGACGTTTGTTCAATCCAACCAAGATGCCTAAGCTAATGCCTACCACTGCGGCAAACGTATAGCCAACTGCAACCCGTTGCAAGCTGGAGAACACTTGCCAGAATAGCCCTTTGTCTGTGCCACCCTTGTCATAGAACGGGTATAGAATCAAAATCCGAGTTTCTTCAATGACTTTGAAAGGCCCTGGCAAATCGGTCGGCACAATCATGGTCAGAATTTGCCAAAGGGCGAGCAATCCGAACAATGCTCCAATCGGCATCAGAATGTTGTCGAGTGTCTCTTTGGTCTTGTCGTCCCAAGTGAAGGCGGGGAATGTTGTCGTTGCCTTCGGCTCACCGTTAGGTGTCCGCTTCCGGGCGATAGTCATGACGGTTTGCTCCTTATTAACTGCGGTAAGTGTTTAACAAATCAGACAAGTCATTCAAAGTGCGAGATGCACCGATTTAGCAACTACGCTGCTAGCTTCTTAATCTTTAAGCTGTCGAGATAAGCTTTGGGATTCTCTGGGTCAAACTTGACTCCATCGAAGAACTCTTCCACGCCTCGGGATGTACTGGTGGGAATGTCAGCAGCAGCAACTCCTAATTCTTGAGCAGCTTGTTTCCAGAGGTCTTCGCGATTGACTTTATCAATCATTTCTTTCGCTTTGTCTAGCGTGTTTTGTGGCAGGAAGCCCCAACGGACACTTTCGGTTAAGAACCACAGATCATGGCTCTTGTAAGGGTAAGACACGCTGCCTTTGCTATCTTTCCAGTACATCACAGCCAGTGATTTGTCATCGACGGTGCGCTCACCCAAGTTGTACTTGCCCATGAGCGGCTCGAGGATGATATCCTCTGGCAGTCCGAAATACTCACGAGTAGAAAAGATTTTTGCCATTTCAGCCCGGTTGTTGAAATCATCACACCATTGCTGGGCTTCCATCACTGCCTTGAGCAATGCCTTCGTTGCTTTGGGGTGCTTATCAACCCAATCTTTCCGTACTGCTAAGTACTCTTCTGGATGGGCTTTCCAGATTTCTCCGGTCAAGGCAGCAATAAATCCAGACTTATCTGACACAATTCGAGCGGGCCAAGGGTCGCCAGTACTAAAGGCATCCATTGCCCCCCGTTTCATGTCTGCAACGGTTTGTGCAGTTGGAACTGTCAGCAGTTCTACATCTTCGACTGGATCAATGCCGCCTGCTGCGAGCCAGTAGCGAATCCAGAACTCTTGGTTTGCTTTGGGGAAGGTGTAAGCAGCTTTGAAGCGTCCGCCTTGAGATTTCAGACCGCTGAAGAATGCTGTTTGATCTGCGAGCTTGACTCCGATGTTTTTGCCTAAGTGTTTATTGGCGATCGCAATTCCGTTTCCTTGAGTGTTTAATTGCGCCAATACATACATTGGAACTTGAGCGCCATCGGTAATAATGCCTTCAGAAATCAAGTAGGGCATCGGCATTTGCCATTGTCCCCCATCAATTCCGCCGCCACCTGCGCCAATTTTGACGTTATCGCGGGCTGCACCCCAGTTTGCTTGCTTATCGAGCGAAACTTCAGTTAAGCCATGCTTGGCAAAGAAACCTTTTGCCTGAGCGATGATCAGCGGGGCTGCTTCAACGATCGGTAAATAGCCCAATTTGACCGTTTTAACTTCAGGTTCTTCGCCTGCTTTGACGGCAGAACCTACATTAGCAACGGGAGAAGCTTGTAGTCCACCGGTCGTCTGCTCTGGGGGATTTCCTAGACATCCTTTTAATAAGAGCGTAGAAGCAGTAGTTGCTCCTGCTGTTAATAAAAAGTTGCGCCGTGACATCGACGAAAAACGCTTCATATCCAACTCCCAAACATAGATAAATCAACAAATTAAGCGCTCGATTGAGCAAGCGAATCTGATCCAGAGATTCTTGTAATCACTGGAGTCTAGCTATTCAGACTGCGAAAATCTAATGTGCAAATTCAACGACAAAAATTAAGTTGAATTGCTGCATCACACCAAGCAAAAGCAGCCCTTTGAGCCGCAAAAATTAGACCAGCTTTGGCAGTTATTAATCGGTTTAACTCACTTGTTTAAGTCAATCAAACTTGATTAATCTGTTGAATATTAAGATACTCTGAAATTCTGTAGAAAGTCTAGACGTTGAAGTGCAAATAAGACCATAAATCTCAAATCTAATAGATGGATTTCAGTCTATAGATTCTCATTCCTGGATAGTAATTACTCCGATAAGCAAAGGATATATTAGTGATGAGTTACAGCTGAAAAAATACTATGTATTCTGCTGAAATTCCTACTGTGAGAAGACTACGCATGTTTTAAATAATTTGTATATGGCCTAAATTAATAGACTTATTTCTATTTTTTAGAAAGTATCTCTCCTCATCTCATAGGCTCAACTCATTGGAATTATCAAAATCAAACATACATTGATGAGATTCAATAATGGCATTGATTCTTTGAGATGAATAGATGAAATTAAGGTAATTAATTGGGTTGCTCTATCCATTGAGCGAATCCACAATGAATCATTACTGAAAGCCCTAAAACTGTAAACTTCTGTAAACCTTTATTTGCATCTCAGGTAACGAACTATTGCGGTTAATAACGAAACCGAAAAGTTTTACGCGCTGTCTTTTGACGTAGGGATTTTCCTGAAGACAGCATGACACTGGTGAGAACTGCTTACCGAATGTTGACGTTTAAGAGAAGAACAAAATGATTCGCAGAATGAGAACACTGTTGGCTACAATCGTCCTGTCTGTGGTGTTTCTAACCACATTGATCAGCCAACCTGCATTTGCGGCCGACGCAGCAGCAGGCGGAAAAGTCTTTAATGCAAACTGTGCAGCTTGTCATGCAGGCGGCGGTAACGCAATTAACGGCGCAAAAACTTTAAAGAAAGATGCGCTGACCGCAAATGGCAAAGATACAGTTGAAGCGATCGTTGCTCAAGTGACGAATGGCAAAGGCGCAATGCCCGCATTCAAAGGTCGTCTCAGCGATGACCAAATCCAATCCGTTGCACTCTACGTCTTAGATAAAGCAGAGAAAGGTTGGTAAGCGGATTTTGGAATTCAGGCTTGAATAGAGGGTAAGGTGGAGATCTGTTCCGAATATTCAATCCTGAATTCCGCACTTTATTCATATGTGGCGTAAATCGATTTTAGAGTGGCTAAAACAGCGTCCCTGGTTATTGGTTCCGTGTCTGGCATTAATTCCGCTGGCTGGCGTTTATTTGAATCAGCAAAGTCATAGTGAACCTGCACCGCTGCCTTCTCCGATCGCATCTCCGTTGCCAAGCCCGATCGCGTTACCCTCACCTCCGCCGAAATTAGCGCAACCCGTTAAGTCTCCCGCTCCAAAAAAGACGTTAACGCCCGTTGATCCGAAGCAATTTACTCCAGAAGAAGCTGCCCTGAATGCGAAAACCAAAGCGGCATTGATGGCTTCGATTGGAACGGTTGATTCATTAATTGAAATGCAAGTTGCGATCGCAATGGGACAACCGAGTTTGGCGATCGCGGCTTCTCAAGGTGCAACGATTCTGGATGGAGAAGGAAAGCCCATCGGTCAACTTTCGTCTGGAAATTCTTACCCGATTCAGGGAATTGGCGATCGCATGAATTTCGGCAACGGACAATTACCAGGAATGGTGATGATTCAGCCCCCGCCGAACGGAATTCTCTATCTTGGAGACAAACCGTACCGAGGTCGATTTTTACTCGCGGCTCAAGGCGGAAGAATTTGGGTCGTGAACTATATTAATTTGCGACACTATTTGCATAGTGTCGTTGCCAGTGAAGTTTCACCTAGCTGGAGTGCAGAAGCGCTAAAAGCTCAAGCCGTTGCGGCGCGATCGTATGCCTTAACTTACTATTTCCGGCGTGCTCAACCGCTTTATCACATGGGGTCTGACGAATATTTTCAAGTCTATAGCGGTATCTCTAGAGAAGCAGATGCCACCAATCGGGCGGTTGATCAGACCGCAGGGGAGTTTGTCAGCTATCGCGGCGGAATTGTCGAGTCGCTGTATGCGGCATCGGATGATATTGTCGCAGAAGCCTTTCGAGGCAAGGGAATGAGCCAACTAGGAGCATTGAGCCTTGCCGAACAAGGATATAACTATCGTCAGATTTTGGCACGCTACTATCCGAAAACGGGAATTGCTCGGATTGAGCAGGATCACGAATGATGCAAAGATGCGATCGCGTTTAACAGCGTTTGCGATCGCAATGGGCATTCCATAATGTAAGTATTGACTGGAATCAGACTGCCTACAGCAGTGAGCGAATTCTCGATCGGGCTACATCCTCCGAGTGCGATGACAAATTTTGGATCGGGCATTTGTTCGTAAAGCCGGATCAAGGTCGGGGCAAAATTGGGCGTGACTAGGCTAGCTGTGATGAGTAAATCAGCGGGATGAGCAGGTGCTTTGTGGGTACTCAGCAATGATGCAACCTTGATGAAGCAGCAAGTCGGCTCACATTCAGGCGAAGACAGTTCAGAGCGATGGATCTGTTGATATAAATTGTTGACGGTTGTTAGGATTGCATTTTCAAACAGAGGCTGTTTGTTCGGGTGCAATTTGTCTGCAATTAAGATTGTGTTTGGCATGGGACTGAGTATCCTGAGTGTGATCGATTGAATGCAGAATCAGTTCATTTTTCGCGGTTGTTGTAGCGTTGTTGCGAAGAGACAGTTTCAGTTTGACATAATCTTCTGAGATGACATCCGGAGTTTTGCAGAGATTCATATTTGACTGCTAGCACACACAAAAAATGGAAGGCACGATCGTGCCTTCCACCTCTTCAGAGTTCAATCTGTTTAGAATTCAATCTGCAAACTATGCGTTGGTCGGTTCAGGTGTCCCTGCGATCGCGCCTGTGGCATCTGCCAAATTCAACTTCACAGTCTTGACTTGATCAACTTTCGGCAAGATCAAGCTCAAAATTCCATCTTTGAACTCAGCGTTGACTTGATCATTCTTCACTTCAACTGGAAGAGGAATGACTCGTTGAAACTTACCATAGCGGAATTCGCTTCTAAAGAATCCACCTTCTTCGGTCTTTGATTCTTGGCGATGCTCACCTGCTAACGAAACCGCATCTTTGGTCACCTGAACATCAAGATCCTTTGCGTCAATGCCAGGGAGTTGGGCGCGGAGAACAAACTCATGACCTGTATCTTTTAATTCGACTGCAGGAGTCCAGTCAGTCGGCTCATGGGTCATCGGAGCCATCGAATCAAGCAATTGGTCAAATTGGCGACGGAATGTATCGATTTCTCGCCAGGGTTGCCAGTAACGAACTAACATCTTGTCACCTCTTGAAAAACGATTAAGAACTTGAATCTTCATGTCCTTATCGTGCCGCATCTTGAGGCAATCGACAGTCGCGTAAACTGTACTCTCTGAGTAGAGCTAACCGACTATGCTCAGACAAGCTAAGCTAAGACAAATTCGACGAGTGAATTGACACCTAGCGCATATTCAATGTCATCAATCTGATCGTAGTCGCGCCATTCATCCAAGACACCAAGTAAACAGCGTACGGCTAAATCCCGCTGAATCAATTCTGTAACGGCTTGCCATGCATCTGGCGCGTTCAGGAAAAATCCAAGCTGGATCATGCCTCCTTCATGCCACCAGACCCCAATCCAACCGGAATCTTGCTCTGTGATTTCGATGTGCTGTCCGAGGTAGGTCATCACTGTTTTACCTTAGTTACAAATCTTGAATGCACATCAGCATACGATTTGCGATCGCAGTTTGACCTCTACTAAAAAGAAGGGATCGTACAATTCATCTCCCTATTCAGAGGAAGAGAAGTAGTACAACCCCTAATGTTGAACTTAAAAGAGTTTTACAATCTTAAGAAGCGCTGCGAGTGACTAATCCCCACAAGAAGATTGCAATCATTGCACCCAGAATTGCCACAATTAAGCTCGGTAGGCTAAATACCGAGATGGCAATCTTACCGCCGCCCGTGATCAGCGAGAATAAGCTACCTCCTAGCATTGCGCCTGCAATTCCCAAAATCATGGTGCTGAGAATGCCGCCGCCTTGGCGACCGGGATAAAGCAGCTTAGCGATCGCGCCAGCGACAATTCCAAGTAATGCCCAAGCAATAATGTTCACAGAAGTTTCTCCTAGAGCTTCAAAGTCTTAGCTGATAAGAATGTGCGATCGCAGGTATAGAATAGCGACCGACTTTTTCTATCTGTGGAGATACTATATCTTCCTCTTTGCTTTTAACAAAGCAATAAAATTTTTATTTAATAATCTACGACCGTAAGTGTACTAAAGCTATTGTTCAATTTTTTACTTCGAGTTTACAAAACGATTTAATTCATCATTCAGAATTTTCTGATACTCGTACTTCGGCAGGGATAAGATTCTATCTCAAGTCATATGACGTTCACGTAAAGTGAGTTAAAATAGTATCACAGGGCACAAAAAAGATTCGGACATGCGTCGATTTGCATGGTGACAGGTTTGGAAGTGCCTCCTGCAATTACTTCATTGAGGAGGACTCTTATGAAATTCTTTCAACGTCAGAACTCGGAAAAAGACCAACCCCAAGTAGAACACAGTCCGCAACGTGAGCCAGAAGGTCATGTTCATCCGAACTATCGTCATTGGGTTTACTTGCGGAGAGCGAGCAAATAGCTTGCGGGAGTACTAAAATTTGCGACTGAAGGGGCTGATTGGATGCAGCCCCTTTTTTTGCATTGACATTTTTGCCTGGACAAAGGGAGAGTGAGGCTTCATAGCAGATCAAGGTCTTGTATGCTTATGCACCGAGGCGATCGCGTAATTCTAAGTGAGTGATTGCAACTTCGGAGGCAGAAGCATCGCTCTCGGCAGACGTGACGAATTCTGCATCCAGATCAAACCAAAACATAGTCCCAACTTGCAGAGTACTGTGAACTTGGAGCTTGGAGCCAAGTAGCTGGAGTAATTGTTGGCTAATCGATAAGCCTAAGCCAGAACCTTGTCCAGATCTGCGCCCTGACTCAGTTTGCATAAATGGTTTAAACAGCGACTGCATCTCGTGCGGCGCAATTCCAATCCCAGTATCTTCGACTTCAAAGCGCAATCGCGATGCTTCTATCCATAAGACGCGCAGAGAAATAGCACCTTGTTGAGTAAACTTCAGTGCATTGGTCAGAAGATTCATTAAGACTTGCCGTAACTTGCATTCGTCAGTTTGTACCCACTCTGGAACCTCTTGATCGCAGTGCAGCGTTAGGGTTAAATCACGCGCGATCGCTTGAGGTTGATAGAGTTCTTCTAAACTGTGCAACATCTGGGGAATCGACACGGCTTGCAACTCGACAGTTTCTGCATTCGCTTCGAGTTTTGCCAACTCTAAAACACCGTTGATCAAATCTAAAAGGTGCTGCACACTTTGAGTAATCATCGTCAATCGCTCTTTCTGTTTCGGTGCAAGCGATTTATCGTAACCCATCAATTCGCTGCTGCTGAGAATAATGGACAGTGGCGTGCGCAACTCATGATTCACATTGGCAAGAAACGTTGTTTTAGCTCGATCAGCAGCTTCGGCTTCTTGTTTTGCCTGCATCAATTCAAGATTCTGTTGCTTTAAAGCTTGGGTGCGCTCTTCGACTTTCTGTTCTAAAGTTTTTGCATAATGTTGCAGCATGTCATGAGATTCAGAGAGCGATCGCCAAACTAAATGCATCCGCATGGTTAACGCGACCAATTTCATTCCCAAAATTGGAGCGACGATTGGCATCCACCAGCCTGCCAAAAATAAAAGATACGTTCCAGCAATGCCGCTTAATGTAACGCCAACGGCTAATATCAGTGCCAATCGCAACGATTTTACTCGCCACCCTAAGACCGCACCGCCTCCGAGCCAAATTAACAACCAAGCGCCCCCGACTCCAGCCGGAACCCCTCGTAAAAGTGGTCTGCCCTCGATCGCAGCGCTGATCAACTGGCTGGAGAAATCTGCATGCACTTCAACGCCTGCTGAAGTCATTTGAGCCGTTTGCGAATAGGGGGTAAAAAAGCGATCGTTCAGACTTTCTGCGATCGACCCAATCACCACGATGCGATCTTGCATCAATCCGGCGGGAACCCGATCTTGTAGCACATCGTTAAAACTAACCGAGGTAAAGCGCTGCCTCAGATTGCGAAAATTCGCCATCAGCTGAAATCCACCCGTGTCCGCGCGAACATACCCCCCAGTTGTCGGCGACAAAGCTTCCAAGCGGGCGCGCCCGAGTTGGATCTGAGATGTTCCGGAGATCGGTTTTGGCGTAATGCCTTCTGCTTTGAGATACTCTAGCGCCAAGCGAGTTCCCAAGGTTTCCAGCGTCCGCGAATCTTTTCCCCATAGCTTATTGACTCTCAGCGAAAGCAGGTTGCGCCGCACTTTGCCATCGTGATCGAGAACAATATCGCTCGCTGCAATTTGATTGCGCTGACGCAGGATAGGCGGGGGATCAACGGAAGGAAAGTTGTTGCCGCTGATCGTTTTCTCAATACCAATCAGATTGGACATTTGACTATAAACCTTTTGCAAGGCGGCATGTCCAGGTTCAACAGGCAGATTTCGATACAGATCCATTCCCACGACTCGTGGCTTTTGGCGCTGAATCTTGGTGAGCAACTCAGCCAGGAGTTCATCTGAAATTGGGTATTGTCTGAGTGAATTAAAGTCAGATTCGTCGATCGTGACGATGACCAACCGGGAGTCGACAGGTTCTAAGAGACGTGCCCGAAACCATTGATCGAGCACCATTAACTCCAATTGCTGGAATGCGCCAGCAAGCTGCATTCCGAGAACTGCTGTTGCTGTTGCGATCGTGCTGAGACTAACTCTTACCCACTGCCGCACTGATTTTCACCACTCCTAGCCCCTAAGCTGCTGTTATTGTCAAGTCTTTACAAACTTTAGGGCAGTGTGATGAAGTTGTCTACCGCAACTGAAAATAATTAAGATCGCGATCCGCCACCTGTGGTGGTTCCGGGTGAACCTGAATTTGGAGGCGGTGTGATTTGGGCGTAGGCAGAATAGCTTGAAGCGGAAATAATCTGAATCCCAACCGACAAACCGATAGCGCAAACTGTGTAAGCAAGGCGAGAAGTAGTCATATTTTTGCCCAATGGAATAATCTGATGACACTGTTCTGAGTCTTCGATCGACAGTTTTGTCGTAACGAGGTTGAGCCATGATGTGAACCAGTAGGTCAGTAAATGAGCGGGTGAGTTGCCTCAGTCGCATCAAATGACTTAAGAGAGAAGAGATGGTTCACGCAAATTAAAGAATAGAGCGATCGGTGAAACTGTCGATGGATACGGGGTTCGGACGCAATTAAGTTACTATACAAACCCAGGAAGATATCTCAGTATTTTTACGGCGGTTTCCTGCTTCTTCAAACAAGTTTTCCTGAAGAGATGATAGAGGTTTGATGAAGACCGAAGTTGATGTTCCACTGTCAGGCTGAAATGACCGAGTTGCAATTGATACACGCTTTATAAGATTTATGAATCGCCTGAGTAGTTTTGAGGAGATTGCGGCTTTCGGGGCGCATCCGGCAGAATGGAACGATGAACCAAGTTGATTATCTACGAATTAGTTTAGTCGATCGCTGTAATTTCCGGTGCCAATATTGTATGCCGGAAGGAAGTGACTTAGCGTATGTATTGCAGCAAGCTCTGTTGACTCAGGCGGAGTTGCTGACATTGCTGCGAGAGGTGTTTATTCCAGTTGGGTTTACACGATTTCGGCTGACGGGGGGAGAGCCTTTGATTCGTCCGGGAGTCGTCGAGATTGTCAGCGCAATCGCACAATTTCCTGAAACCAAAGACTTGTCGATGACGACCAATGCCTTCTTACTAGAGTCGATGGCGCAGGATCTCTATGATGCAGGCTTGAGAAGAATCAATATTAGTTTAGATTCACTCGTTCCAGAAATCTTTGATCAAATTATTGGTCATCGAGGTAAGTCTCGTTGGCAGCAGGTTTGGGATGGAATTCAAGCCGCGCATCGGATTGGATTTAGTCCTTTGAAGCTGAATGTTGTGGTGATTCCAGGTGTGAATGATCATGAAGTGCTAGAGTTAGCAGCTCTGAGTCTTGATCGAGAATGGCATGTGCGATTTATTGAGTTCATGCCGATTGGGAATGATCAATTGTTTCAGCAACAGGGTTGGATCGATTCAGAAACCATTCGTCAACAGATTCGAGAACGCTGGGGATTAACAGAAGCGACTGTGAAAGGAAATGGTCCAGCGGATGTGTTTCGGATTCCAGGGGCGAAGGGGACGTTGGGATTTATTAGTCAAATGTCGGAATGTTTTTGCGATCGCTGTAATCGAATGCGATTATCTGCCGATGGTTGGCTCCGCCCTTGTTTGCTCAATGAGATCGGACAGATTGATTTGCGATCGCAACTGCGATCGGGCGTTTCGACTCAAGCACTGCGCGAGCAGGTCAGTGAACTTTTAGGACTGAAGCCTGAGATTAACTACAAACAGCGTGATTCGGGCACCACTGGGAAGTATCACCGCACGATGTCGCAGATTGGAGGTTGAGAAGCTGAGAGTGACATGACAAATTTGCAGGAAACCAGAGAGAATTCCCAAGTATTGAATGACAGCGGGAAAATCAAATTTGTCTACGATCGTGATCGGTGCCGAGATTTTTGAGCGATCGTCTCAGTTGCAAACTGTAGAAATCTTTGCCGAGACTCAAGCGAACGGTAAGATATGACTGACCTTCTTCCAGTCTTGCCCATTATGGATCTCAAACCCTTCATCCGCGAAATTCCAGATTTTCCCAAACCCGGTATTCTGTTCAGAGACATTACAACTTTATTACAAAATCCAGCCGGACTAAGAGCCACGATCGAGCTATTTGAGGAAAAATGTTCTCACCTCAATCCTGACTACATCGTGGGCATGGAATCGCGAGGGTTTATTTTCGGCGCACCCTTGGCTTACCGAATGAATATCGGATTTGTGCCTGTCCGTAAGCCTGGAAAACTGCCCGCTGCGGTGCATTCTGTCGAATACGAATTGGAATATGGGACAGACACCTTAGAGATGCATCAAGACGCAGTACAGCCTGGAAGCCGCATCTTAATTGTGGACGATCTGATTGCCACGGGCGGAACCGCAGGTGCAACGGCAAAACTGGTTCAACAAATTGGGTGTGAATTAGTCGGCTGTGCGTTTTTGATTGAATTAAAAGAATTGCAAGGACGCGATCGCTTGCCGCAAGTTCCGATCGTTACGCTCGTCGAATACTAGCGCTATAATCACGAAACCGATCGCTCTGGTTTTCCACATGACTACTTCAACCCCTAGAAGATTCCAATCTGGTTTCGATCGAATCCTTGAAGCGCTGACCAGTGAAACTTCGATTTATGTGATGAAGCGATTATTGCAAGCATTATTTACACTCTTGCTTGCCGCCGCATTAAGCTTTTTCATCATTCAGCTTGCGCCAGGTGACTACCTCGATACGCTGCGCGAAAACCCGAAAATTTCGCCAGAACGGATTGATCAACTTCGCAAGCAATATGGGTTGGATCGATCTTGGATCGAACAGTTCTTCTTGTGGGTCTGGAACATCATTACAAAAGGTGACTTCGGAACGAGTTTTGTTTACAATCGCTCGGTTGTATCATTGCTCTGGGAACGAGTTCCACCCACGCTTTTACTAGCAATCACTTCGCTGGTTGTAACGTGGGGCGTGGCGATTCCGTTGGGAATCTTAGCAGCGATTAAACAGCAAAAATGGGTGGATCGAGTTTTACAAGTACTCAGCTATGCAGGACAAGGATTTCCAAGCTTTGTGACTGCTTTGCTGCTGCTCATTTTTGCACAGAATACTTCGCCCCTGTTTCCAGTGGGAGATCTGACCAGCATTGATTTTGCAGATTTGAATTGGTTCGGTAAGATTCTCGATGTTGCCTGGCATTTGATTTTGCCGACTTTGGCTTTAGCGATCGCAGGATTTGCCGGATTGCAGCGAATTATGCGAGGTCAGTTGCTCGATGTGTTGCGCCAAGATTATGTGCAAACGGCGCGCGCAAAGGGACTGTCCGAAAATCGCGTGATTTATGTTCATGCGTTGCGAAATGCAATCAACCCGCTGATTACGCTTTTGGGCTTTGAATTTGCCAGCCTGTTAGGTGGGGCCTTTATCACGGAGAATTTCTTTAATCTCCCAGGCTTGGGGAGATTGATTTTGCAAGCTGTTCAGGCTCAAGATCTGTACTTGATTATGTCGAGCTTGATGATGGGAGCAGTGATGCTCATTGTTGGGAATTTACTCGCTGATTTACTGCTGAAAGCAGTTGATCCACGAATTAGCATTGATGACTTGAATTAGCATGGATTCTAGGCAGATGAGCATCAATCATGATTCGTCTGAACTAAACCTGACTTTAAAGTTCAGGACATCAAGATGAGAGCTAAAAATGTTTTCACAGACTTACTATTTAATTCGATCGAGAATTGACGGCAGCTATCTTGCTGCTTATCCGAAGTTAAAAGAAGACGAAGCGCGATCGCCTGCAAATGGGTATGTCCTACTCTTTCAAGAACAATTCGATGCATTGGGATACCTGAACAAGTATGCAGGTGAAATGAGCGATCGTTTTGTCACCGAATCGATCATTGGCTCGCAAATGACGAGTTTGCTTGATCGCTGGGGCTATAAGGGATTTGGCATCGTCAAAGACCCTTTGATTCCTACCATCGAATTTCTGTCAAAATCTTAGCCTCATCCACCTTGAGATAGGAATCACTGGAAGAAAAACTCACCCTGATGCAGATGGTGATCGATGGGAAAGTTTGAGTAGATAGTTGCAGATTTAACGCGAACTGCCTTTGGCAAGTTTCTAAAAAAACTCTGTACCTATGGAGGGTATCTGTATGAAATCTTTGTTATCTGGACTCCGGTTTTTCTTCACGGTTTGCCTCTGTGCAACGATGATGTTTGTCTCAGTGGTATCGAGCGCTTCGGCTCAAGCTGTTGTCAAAGACAAACCGATGACGAACGAAGCATCCGAAGTCGCAAAAGAATATGAGCGGACTGCGAAAGACACGATCGATAAAGGTGGTTTGCAATCACTCGAAGAAGTTCGCGATCGCTCGAAAGGTGGCGCGATCAACGAAGTGCAAGGCACCGCAGGCTTCTATAACATGAAGCGCCCATCGAATACCGACGCTAAATCGATCGAGCAACAGATCGAAGAAGGGTTAGATAACGCTGGAGAAGCACCTGCAAAGCTCAGCAGTGAAGCCAAGAAAGCTGCAAAAGATGCTGAGAAGACCGCTAAGAAAACCGCTAAGCAAGCAGAAAGAGCAGCGAAGAAAGCGATGAACTCAATGAATGACTAAATCCTACAGCTGGCTTAAACGTGGATAAATGCAGACTAAGGAGGTAATTAGGATATTGCCTCTTTTTTTTTGCAATGATTTTTGCATTTATCAAGCTCCATCTTGATAAATGGAGAGTTCATCGACTCGAATCTCAAACTGATCGAGCATCTCTGGAGTAGGGTAGATGCGGATTCGAGCATCTGTAGAAAATTCTGCTAGCTCATTGCCCAGATTGACAACCTGACTGAGTATTGCCCAATTCGTTACACGATTAGGACAAACAATCACTAACGTGACAACATTCGTGGTAGTTGTGATTGCCCAAGCACAGGCATTGAGTAAGGTTTGGAGTTCTGAAGTGCACTGTTGTCGAAAGCGTTGGGTAAGAGATAAGTCAAGCTGACGGCGCAGGTCGCGATCGTCGATTCCAAGCTGTTCTGGGGGAAGATCATCCCAGGGAAGAAAGGGTGTCATTAGCGGGTTATCTCCTCTGATGCAATGAGCGATCGCTCGTAGACGACCTGTTTCAGTCGCCTCGATATTCCAAGGCTCGCGATAACGCCGATCGCTCAGAAATCATCTAAACCTTTGAATTGAAAGTCAGCCCTCCTGCTCAGAAGCTTTGCGCCATCTCAATCTCTGCGGCTGAAACAGCAGAAGCTTTTTTCAGTTTAGAACATTAGATTTGCAGACTCGCGACAGCTATTACCCTGTACTCAATCTCTAAACATAGCTCAGCACAACCTTTCTAAAGTCTGCCTGGGAAAGGGGATGAGAATTAGTCACTTCAGCAGCAGGCGATGTTTTAAACTAGACAGACACTCGATCGATAGACCCCTCATGTCAGACTCCCCTACCCCCCAATCCCCTACTCCCCAATCCCCTACCCCACTCCGCTGCCTCCTCGGCGCGATCGTTGCCGCTGTCCTCGCTTATGCGCTCTACAACATGACAAGCTCGATCGCGATTTCTTTCGCCACCAAACCGATCGATACCGACACGACACTTATCGTTCAGCGCATTTCCTCCGCCGTCCGCACCCTCGTTTTGGGCATGAGCGCAATGGGAACCGGAATTTTCGGACTTGCAGCTCTGGGACTATTTGCCCTCGCCATCCAACTGCTGTTCCGCAAACCGGATTCTTCCGCAAACTAAAGCAAAAAAACCGTGACTTCCTGAGCCAACTCCTGCTAAAATCAAAAGCCCGAATCGGCAAGAAGGCATGTCCAAATTATTTTTTCTTGAGACTTTCTTGATCGACATCCTGCCAGTCGGCATCGCTTAGGGTTGCATCTGGTTCCCCAGCAAACCTCAACATATCATCCCTCGCAGAACTGCCCGAATTTCGGCACACAGTTTAACCCCAACGGAGACTGAAAATTCAAGTTTTCCACAGATCTTTACGCTACTTTTCCACAGGGTAGCGTAGTTTTCCACAGGAAAAAAGGTGATCCTGTGGAAAAACCGTGTTTACACTGAAAAAACCATCAGAAAATGTATAATAACAGGCTGTAGTGATCAGAATTCAGAAAGTGAAATCGCTGAAACCCCCATTCCACCGTCGTATTCTGCTGAAATGATCCTTTACGATACATTTTCTAGCATTGACAGAAATAAGCATTTGGAAGCACAATAAGACCGTTTCAGAAACCGCTTCAAAAACGGCTGAAACCAGTACATATGCAACGTCCTAGCCGATCTTAATGATGCAAACTCGCATCGTAAGCTCTGGCTGAACTTTTTTGTGTCGATTGAAGTTTTCCACAGCCTGTTGAAAAACCAGGCTCGTTTGTTTACATCTCCAAATCGAGAGCTTTTATGTACCCGATCATCAGCATCTTAACCGACCTTCCCGAAGCCCTTCATACCTCCTTGACCCAATATTTAGAGCAGCATCCAGATTGGGATCAAGATCAAGTTCTAACCGCCGCATTGAGCCTCTTTTTATTGCAGAATGGAGAATGCGATCGACAAATAACCTCGGTTTACCTCGATACGCTTTTCAAACACTCCACTTAATTATTTTCTATGGCATATCAGTGGTTTAAGGCGTTTCACATCGTAGGAATTGTCTGCTGGTTTGCGGGAATGTTTTATCTGCCTCGGCTCTTTGTCTACCATGCTGAAGCAAATGAACAACCCGAACCTGCCCGCAGCATTCTTAAGGCGCAGTATCAGATCATGGAGAAGCGCTTATACAGCATCATTATGACCCCAGCGATGTTACTCACAATCGCCATGGCGATTGGGCTAATTTCAACTGAACCCGATGTGTTGAAAGAGCCTTGGCTGCATGTCAAATTAGCCTGTGTTGCTTTGCTTGTGGGATATCACCATCTCTGTAAGCGCATCATGAAACAATTTGCATCAGACACTTGCAAAATGACAGGTCAGCAGTTTCGCTGGTTTAATGAGTTTCCAACGGTGTTTTTTGTGATTGTTGTGATGCTGGCGGTGTTTAAGAATAACATTCCAACCAGTGCAACGGCTTGGGGCATTTTTGCAATGACGATCGCGATGGCAGCATTCATTCAGTTGTATGCAAGAAAACGCCGCCTCGCTAAGGAACAGGAGGCGCAAGCGATCGCAGAATCTGTTTCGTGATCTCAAGTTGAATTCAAGTTGAATTCCATAAAAAATCGCGATCGTAACTTGTGCGATCGCGATTTTTTAATTCATGCTTTCACTAATTCCGTGCTAACCACTTTTGACCATTCAAGCGCTGCACTGCACCAAAAACCAAAAGGTCGAGCGAAACTTTCCGCTCATCAATCAGAAAAGACTCCATCGTACTCAGGAGATCACCCTCGGCGCACGCAAAGCCTTTCAGACCATTAATGCTTTCATCAAAGAAGTAAATGTTGAACTCGCGCAACTGCTTGTAACTCGGCTGCCACTTGCCAATCACTTGCCAACATTCTGGAGCCTGATCATATCCTTTGATCGGAATTTTGCGCTTCTCGAAATGTAGCTCTAGCGATCGAGTGCCTAATTTCTCTAGCCCTTGCTTGAGCGCCGGCAAATAATCTTGCTGAATGAACTCTCCAAATGGTTTGTCTTCAACACTAGGAGCCTTTTCTTTCTTCGCCTTTGCAGGTTTTAGCGCCTCATCAGATTTCGCAGCTTTCGGTTTTGCTGAGTTAACATTATTCTCAACGGCAGTGGGATCAGGCGCATTCGCAGAAGGAATTTCAGTCGTCGCAGATGTAGATTCGCTATGCAAGTTTTCTTTGACAACCTCCGGGACATTGCCACCGACGGTTGGTGGGAGTTCCTTGTCTTCACCTTGAGGGTTCGTTTCTTCCGTTGCCATAACACCAATTCCGTTTGGGAGTACTCGTCTTTAATAATATCGAACAGCGGCAAGTGAGCGAAAGGATTTAGGTGTCTCGATGAATCGATTTTCTTTGAAGGTTTGGATTGATGGAAGCGGGTATCCGATCCTCTGTTTGCATGGGCATCCCGGCTCAGGTCGCAGTATGAGCGTGTTTACTGAGCATTTCGCGCAACGGTTTTATACAATTTCGCCTGACCTACGTGGCTACGGACAATCCAAGACACGCGAAAACTTCGTCATGCTGGATCATCTGGATGATTTGCAGGGCGTGTTGGATCAGTATGGAATCGATCGCTGTTTAATTCTGGGTTGGTCACTGGGCGGGATCATCGCACTTGAACTTGCTGCACGATTTCCAGATCGAGTCAGCGGACTCATCTTGATTGCAACTTCCGCGCGCCCCTGGGGAGATCATCCCAAAATTAGCTTTCAGGACAATCTATTCACTGCAATTGCTGGAATTCTCAATGCAGTCCGCCCCGGTTGGCAGTGGAACATTGATACGTTTGCAAAGCGATCGCTGTTTCGTTACTTAGTCCGACACCATACACCCGCAACCTATCGCTACATTGCGAGTGATGCAATGTATGCCTTTCTCAAGACTTCGCTGGCTGCAAATCGAGCTTTGAATGCAGCGTTGAGTCCAGGTTACTATCGAGTTCAAAATTTTGAAGACATTAACTGTCCGGTGCTCATGCTAGCAGGAGAACACGATCGACATATCACCGCGATTTCTAGTGTTGAAACTGCGAAAAATCTACCAAACTGCGAATATAAAGTTTATCCAAACACCGCGCACTTATTGCCTTGGGAGATCCCCGAAACAATCCTCGACGATATCGATCAATGGCTCGATCAACACCTTGAAAGTTGGAGGTGATCGTAGAACTTCATTCATCCACACCCCTAGTAGTTTTCTAGGCGAGGGTGATTCGGCGGTCTTCTCAAACTCTCAGATGCAGGGATCATGCCTGATAAAACGGTGTAGAGACGGCTCACCGAACCGCCTCTACAGGAATGGTTTAATACTGGCTACTAAACACGCCGGAGACTTTAAACCCCACATCCACCTTCTCGTCGTAAATCGTCAGATTCGACGGCTTACAACGCTTTACATCAATGCGGATATTCGTTGCGCCCTCTTTCTCCAAATCTTCTACATAGCCGCCTTGATGGGTTGCTGCTGTCTTCTGGTTTGGAAAAGGACCAAAATAATACACACAGCGGGGATTATCGGTTGTCACCTCAACCCACCAGGCAAAACCGACCGCGCTAAGAAAACTTGTCCAAAGTTCATTCATAAGCCTGTTTATTTACCCAAAGAACTACCTGCAAACAGGAGCAATCATCCGTTCAAACTGCAAACTTTGAGAAGCATCATGCCTAGATTGTGCATCCGATCGACGGTTCAGTGCTGTGCTTGATGTTTCAAAACTGGAGTTCAAACTTCTTTATACTCCGTTACACTTAACTTTTCAATCCAAAAGTTGGCTTAAGTCCATCAATGTGGATGGTGCTTTCCCAGCGTTGGCGGAACACTTCATAAAGTGCCATTCCTGCTGCTACAGAAGCATTTAAGCTGGGCGTTGTGCCTTGTAGTGGAACTGAGACCAGTACATCACACCCGCGCTGCACCACTAATCCTAAACCTTCCCCTTCTGCACCGATTACCACCACAGCAGCTTTCGCAAATTTTACCGTATGAATCGGCTGACTGGATTCAGAAGCTGTGCCATAAATCCAAAATCCTGCTGATTTTAAATCTTCCAAAGCACGCGCAAGATTGACGACACGGGCAACGGGGAGTTTTTCGATCGCACCTGCTGCAACCTTCATCACAGTTGAGGTTACGCCAACAGCACGCCGTTGCGGGATCACGATCCCCTGTGCTCCTAAAGCTTCGGCTGTCCGAATGATTGCACCTAAGTTATGGGGATCAGTAATCCCATCAGCAACGACAATCACAGGCTGATCGGTTGCTGCTTTAGCTCGCACAATTAAATTGTCTAGCTCGGTGTACTCATAAGCTGCAACTTGGGCTGCGATCCCCTGATGATTGGCACCATGCGTAATTTGATCCAATCGTTTCGGGGTTACTTCATCAATGACAGTTCCGTTGGCTTTTGCTTGGTTTAGTAAAGACAAATAGCGGGGATCGTAATGCAGCTTTTCAGTTACCCAAATTCGGTTTAAAGTGCGCTCTCCCTGTAGAGCAGTTAAGACAGGATGGCGACCATAGAGCAGATCGGGTTCTTCATTGCTTTCAAAAGGTTCATCATGTGAAACGAAATGCGAAGGAATATCATCGCGCGCTTGTTCAGCTAAGAAGCGATCGCGCTTCTCAAATCGTGAGTCTGATCCAGGTGCAGACCGATCAAATTTCCGCCCCCCGAACTCACCTCTTGGGCGATCAAAGCTCCGTTCTTGTCGTTCACCCGTGGGACGGTCAAAGTTGCGCTCTTTCCGTTGTTCGCCCTTAAATCCGTCTCTTGGACGGTCAAAGTTGCGCTCACGGCTTTCGTAGCCGCCACGTCGTTCTCTTCTTTCGCCGTTGAACTCACGATTCGGACGATCGAAGTTGCGCTCTCTTCTCTCACCATTAAATTCACGGTTGGGACGATCGAAGCTGCGTTTTTCGCCGTTGAACTCACGATTCGGACGATCGAAGTTGCGCTCTCTTCTCTCGCCATTGAATTCACGGTTGGGGCGATCGAAGCTGCGTTTTTCGCCATTGAACTCGCCTTTGGGACGGTCAAAGTTGCGCTCTCTTCTCTCGCCATTAAATTCTGAACGATCCCGCCCACGTGAGCCAGAGCCATCGCGCTTTTCAAAGCGTCGTTCACCTGAATCATTTCGGTTTGGACGATCGAAGCTGCGCTCTTTGCGCTCATATCGGCGCTCACCGGAACCCTCATTGCGATCCCGTGCAGAGTTATCGCGTTTTTCAAAGCGTTGCTCACCCGAATCGTAAGAGCGGCGCTCAGGGCGAGAATCGCGATCAAAACTGCTCTCACTGTCGCGGCGTTTAGGAGCACCAACCCGCTTGCCCTTAAACTTCGGTTTGCCTCCACCAGCATCGCGATTTGCTCGACCCTTGGAATTGGAGTTGCGTCTATCGGAAGTAGCCATAATGATTTAATCCTGTTGAAGAGAAGGCGAAGAGATACGAATTTGAGACGAGCAGTAACCTTCGCCTCAAGCTTGGTATTGATTCTGTTTACTGAAGGTCGAGAAATCCTAGTAATTCAAACAAACGATCGGGGTTAGTGAGATAGAGATAGCCAATCAGTGCTTCCAAACTGGTGGCAAGCTGATAAATTTCCGGCTCAAGTCGTTTCGGGCGGTTTAAAGCGGCATTGCGACCTCGTTTGACAAACTCATGTTCAGCTTCGCTTAAGTGGGGCATGAGCGATCGTAAATGCGCGGCTTGGGACTCCGCTTTTACATGCGACACAACTTGCCGATGATAATCTTCAGAACGCTTCGGTGGCAAGAGAAACTGCCTCCGAATATACAGTTCGTAAACTGCATCTCCCAAATAGGCAAATGCAGCCGGAGAAAGACGCTGGATCTCAGACGAGGAAGGAGCAGACAACCCTGGAGACAATTCCAAAAAACCTAACTCATTTGAGATCACATCTGTTCTAGCTCCACGTGAGAAATCAAGCTTACTGATCCTAGCAGACCATGAAAAAACCGACTATTCGAGCGCAGACGAATAGCGGTCTAACTTCGAGAGACTCAGCAAATAGAATTCGCTAGACTCCTGAAAATGTATCGACTTAAGAGGCAGATTGAATATTTTCAATCGCCGTTTCCACAGACGGTTGTAAAGCAAGAAATTGCTCTAGGCGAACTAGCTTCACGGTCTGTGTAACCCGTGCATTCGTGACAATCTGCAAGGTTCCAGAGGCTTGTTGCGCTTTTTTAGCGACCTGCACCAAAGCGCCCAAACCCGAACTATCCACAAAGTCGATTTTGGATAAATCTAAAACAACGTGCTTAGGACCATCCTCAATACACTTCGTCAGCACCTTCCGGAAGGTCGGTTCAGAAAAGGCATCAAGTTGCCCTACGAGGCGAAAGAGTTGATATGTATTGTCCCTAACTTCGCGTGTGCCTCGAAGACTGACTGTTAGGGTTAGTTGCTCAGGAATAGCCCCCTCCTACCATAATTGAAGAATCAAATATATAATTCGACGCTCCAGTATACCCTCTTACTGCAGACTTGACTACTGTTTGTTTTCGCGCATCGATTGCACGAAGTTCTCGAACAGATAATCGGCATCATGTGGACCTGGACTTGCCTCTGGATGGTACTGCACCGAAAACATTGGTAACGTCTTGTGGCGCAGTCCTGCAACTGTTTTGTCGTTCAAATTCAAATGTGTAATCTCGACAGTCGCGTCAGAGAGAGAATTCGCATCAATGGCGAATCCATGATTTTGACTGGTAATTTCAATTTGCTGACTCAAGCCACAGGGTTGATTTAATCCCCGATGTCCGAATTTGAGCTTGAAGGTTTCCGCTCCCAGAGACAATCCTAAAATTTGGTGTCCCATGCAAATTCCAAATAGAGGTTTTTGAGCTTCCAGTAATGCTTTGGTTGTCGCAATTCCTTCAGTGACAGCGGCGGGATCGCCAGGTCCATTGGAAAGGAAAATGCCGTCAGGATTGTATTTGAGGATTTCTTCGGGTGGGGTGTCAACGGGCACAACGATGACTCGGCAGCCGTAGCTCGCTAAGCGCCGCAGAATATTGCGCTTGACTCCGAAATCGATCGCGACGACGGTCAGGGGTTCTTCTTGGGTTTGAGCCGTGCTGCTAAATTCCCAAATCGTCTCTGTTTTTTCTGACCACTCGTAAACTTTGTCGGTGGAAACTTCTTTGACGAGATTTAATCCAGCCATACTGGGAGCGTTCTGAACTTGTTCTAACAGTTCGCCGGGATCGAGAATTTCAGTTGAGATTGCGCCATTCATCGCCCCTGCCGATCGCAGTTTGCGGGTTAGGGCACGCGTGTCAATCCCATAAATTCCCAGGAGTCGATGCTGTTTGAGATAATCGCTGAGCGTCGCTGTCGATCTCCAATTGCTCGGACGCTCACAGATATTTCTCGCAATTACACCCCGCACATGCGGGACATCTGACTCTTCGTCTTCTGGGTTGACTCCAGTATTTCCCAGTTCTGGATAAGTGAACGTGACGATTTGACCGCGATAGCTGGGATCGGTCATGACTTCCTGATAACCCGTCATTCCAGTATTAAAAACGACTTCTCCGATCGTGGTTCCGGTTGCGCCGAACGAGAATCCGCGATACGTCGTTCCATCGGCAAGCACAAGTAAAGCAGGCTGAACAGCAGAAGACATAAACAGGAGCAACTTCTAAAAAATCCTATCCATTATTTCATGTCTGTTTCAGGTTGCAAGGATTACCTAAGCTTTTACATAGATTTTGAGGGAACGCTAAGACAGACAGACTTCGGACGTCGGAACTATGCTCAGATTTGGAACTTGCGTGATTTTGCCGCTGTTAATGGCGACCTCGGCTGCAATCGGGGTGGGCTGTAGTCGGATGCAATTGACACAGACGCGATCGCTTCAAGTTGCGACACCTTCTGCTCCCCCCAAGCCAACTCCGACTCCGGAGACGATCGAAGATTTTTATCAATCGGCTCTCGACAGTGCTGCTAGTGCGCGATCAATTAGCCAATCGGCGCTGTCTCCAGAAGATTGGCAATTAGTGGCGAGTCGGTGGAAAAGTGCGATCGCCGCACTCAAACAAGTTCCTAAATCTGATCCCAATCGCAAATTCGTCAACCAGAAACTTGGGGAATTTAATCAAGCTTTGGCAAATGCTGAGGATCGGGCTGCTCGAACTGGCAAAGAAAAAGTAGCAGTGCTTGACCCAGGGATTAAAGTTGATCCAGCCTTGTCGTCTAAAGAGATCGCGACGATTGCAGCCCAACGATCGCGCACGTTACAAGTCCCAATTAAATACCGAAAGAATAATATTCCGGTCGTGGATGTGTTGTTTAACAATCGTCAGCGATTTGAAATGATGGTGGATACTGGGGCTTCGGCAACAATGATCACCCAAGAAATGGCACGACAGTTGGGTGCTCGATCAATTGGTGAAACTCAAGCGATGACGGCAGCAGGTGTGACCACCGTGCAAATTGCAATGGTGCAATCGATGTCGGTGTCAGGTAAGACGATTCGAGATGTCCCAGTCTCGATCGGTCCTATGGATATCGGGCTTTTAGGTCACGATTTCTTTGGAGATTGCGATATTACGATCAAGCGTAATGTCGTCGAGTTTGGTAAGTGTGGTTAGGTCTTTCTAAGTGTTTTGATACTCAGTGCCGCGTGTGCCGAATTCTTTCTCGATCGCGGTATATGTGCTTTAGTCGTCAACCGCATTTAGTTTTGGGAGTGGGGAGTGGGGAGTAGCAGCTATAGAGTTTAGATCTAGAGTTCAGTTCTTGACCCTATCTCCCTATCCCCGAACCGCAGCTTGAGCGCAAAGAGCCTGAAAGTATGTAAGCCTCCAGGTTTTGCAAGATTATTCAGAGCAGTCCTTGAAATTCCGATCGCTCTTGAATGGTTTTCAGCACGGCTTTAATCTCTTGCGTCCGGTCTTTTTTCACAATGAGTGTGACTTTCCCATCCCGGACGACGACAGTATCGTCTAGTCCGATTGTCACAATTAATTCATCCTCATCTGAGGTGTAAACAATTGCGCCGCTCGTATCAAGACAAACATGCTGTCCGAATTCGACATTCGGATGATCCGCTGATTTCATCAATCGCTCGATCGCGCCCCAATCTCCCAAATCGTCCCAACTAAATTGCACCGGAAGCACACAGGCACGATCGGTCTTTTCCATCACTGCGTAGTCAATGCTGAGCTTGGGGAGAGTCGAATATGCGTCAATTCCTTTCTCTTCTAGGAGTTGAATGATTTCAGGAGCGTGTTGGTGCAATTCAGCGAGCATCACGCTGGCTAGAAACACGAACATCCCGCCATTCCAGCTAAAACGTCCACTGCTGACAAATGTTTCTGCAGTATCTTTATCCGGCTTTTCTGTAAAGCGATCGACCTTAAATGCCGGATAGGCTTGACCAAATAACCCAATCTTTTCACCCTGCTCGATATAGCCGTAGCCTGTCGCGGCATGAGTTGGCGCAATGCCCAATGTGACGATCGCTGAATGCTCAACTGCCGCCTCTACTGCCGCCATCAACGTGGCTTCAAAAATATCCTGCTCGGCAATCCAGTGATCCGCAGGGAAAAATCCGGTCACGACATCTTTGCCGTAGCGTTTTGCCACTTCGACCGTACTCCAAGCCACAGCCGGAGCGGTATCACGCCCTTCTGGCTCCACCAAAATATTTGCTTCTGGTAGCTCCGGTAACTGTTCGCGCACACCATCTGCCAAATGCGAAGCGGTCACGACCCAGAGATTGTCCCAACCGCCTGCTGTTTTTAATAAGCGATCGGCCGTTGTTTGTAACAAACTCCGTCCACTGCCATCGAGACAAAGAAACTGTTTTGGACGCTGTTTGCGGCTGAGGGGCCAAAACCGCTCACCTTTTCCACCCGCTAAAATAATCGGAACCAGAGATTGAGTCATAAGCGCACTCAGTAATTCGGGGCTAAACGATTTGGATTGTAATCAATGTCAGCACATTCTGAAGGTGCTGACTGCGATCTTTGCTGACTCTTCTAATTTTCCCAAGCTTGGTCTTATTTTCTGGTGAGTTCTACGGTTCTCTCCGGACTACAACTCCAGTATTGTGATTCCGATCGTAGGGAGACTAGCCGAAAGTCGAAGTTCGAGTGTAAAATTCCCAGGAAATGCTTAAGTTCGGACAAATCGCGTTTTTGTAGCCCAGACTACAAGCGGTTTTCACTCAGATTAACGAGAAAATCTATTTCCAAAAGCTGAAGGAAATTGAAAATTTTCTGGTTAAGATAACGAACAATATAGTTCTGGCGATCGTTTTGACCGAGATGTTTTTGAGGTGTGAGCGGAGTGAAAGAGTCTAGAAGCCAACCGACGCTAGATCCCACTAGTGTGCCTGGGCAGTCTATCCCGGCAAAATCTCGGCTGCCTGTTCCAGTGGAACCGCCTCGCCCAAAGCCTTCTCTGACTAAGACGTTGACTTGGATTGCTGCCTTTTTAGGGGCAACGACGATTTCTGCAATGCTTGGAACCACGCTTGCCCTGCTTGCTCCGATTCCAGGTGCGGCTCCAGAGCAAGGTCGGAAGCTGCTTGGCGACTTGTGGAGCAGCGGATTTCAGTACAAGATTTCTCGTCCGGTGAACGTTCTGGTGATGGGAATTGATCGGGTTGTGGACGCTAAGCCTGGTTCGGACGAAGTCTTTTCAGGTCGCAGCGATACGATGCTGTTGCTCCGACTTGATCCAACAGATAATTCGGTGAATGTGCTGTCGATTCCTCGCGACACTCAAGTCGAAGTTCCAGGAATTGGTGTGACAAAGATCAACCAAGCCAATGCCAGTGGTGGCCCTCTTCTTGCTCGCGAGACGATTAGTAAAACGCTCAATGGCGTAGAAGTCGATCGCTATGTTCGCGTCAGCACCGATGCGTTTCGTGAATTAGTTGATTTAGTTGGCGGTATCGATGTGTATGTTCCGCAGCGGATGGAATATACAGATAACACTCAAAAACTCAAGATCGATCTTCAGCCAGGTTGGCAAACTTTGGATGGTGCGAAAGCAGAACAGTTCGCTCGATTCCGCCACGATTCGTTCGGTGACATCGGGCGGGTACAGCGTCAGCAAGCTCTGATCAAGGCACTGCGGGCTAAATTGACGAATCCGTTGATTCTGCCGCGTATTCCAAACCTGGTTAGCATGATGCAGAAGTACATTGATACGAATCTCAGCATGGAAGAAATGCTGGCGTTGGTCAACTTTGGGCAAAAGCTGGATAAAGATGACTTTAAAATGGTGCTGTTGCCTGGACGGTTTAGCGCTCCGAATGAGTTTCGTGCCAGCTATTGGATTATGGATGAGCAGGGACGCGATCGCGTCATGCAAGAGTATTTCAAAGCTTCTACTGCAACTGCTGACGAACTCCCGCTGGCAAATCTGAAAATTGCCATTCAGAATGCTTCTAATGATCCCCAAGCTGGTGCGCAATTTGCGCAGTACTTGAGCACGCTGGGGTATACCAACGTTTACCAAGCTGAGAACTGGCAAGATCTCCAGCAAAAAACTCAAATTATTGTGCAAAAAGGCGACTTGCAAGGTGCGAAAGTGCTGCAGGGGGAATTGGGATTTGGCAAGGTTGAAGCCACTTCGACCGGAGAGCTGGATTCAGATTTGACGATTCGGATTGGCAGCGACTGGAGCGCTATGCGGTCTAAACTGCCTCAGTAGTCGTTAAGCTTGAGATAGCCCAATACTTCGGTTTGTCCTCATGTTTTTAGCGATTCCGCGATCGATCAGGCGTTTCATTTATGCGCTGCTAATTTTGGCATTAGCCTGGTTTTGGATTCTTATGGGCGCAAGCCCTGCTTATGCTGAAACCAAATTTCTCAATTACTCGAATGCCAATTTGACAGGTCAAGATCTCTCGAATCAAGATTTTGAAGGCGGAGTGTTTGTTTCGGCAGAGATGCGAGAGACAAATTTCAAAGGCGCAAATCTGAAAAATTCGATGCTCACCAAAGGAAATTTGTTGGGTGCCGATTTGAGTGGAGCAAATTTGCAGGGATCGTTGATCGATCGAGTGACGCTCTACAAAGCAAATCTCAGCAATGCGATTTTAGTTGGAGCGACCTTGACAAACACGATTTTAGATGAGGCAGAAATTACCGGGGTCGATTTTACGGATGCTATCCTCGATCGCTATACAACGGCACAACTGTGTAAACGGGCGGCTGGAACGAATCCGATGACGGGTGTGGATACTCGTGAAAGTTTAGGCTGTCGTTAGGTGTAATTTTTTGGGTCGATCGGTGAACTCTAGACAGTGAATCTTCGGATAGAGATTGGAGTTCATTTCGTCAATGCAGAAAACCATGTTTGACTTGAAACATTTCGTACGATTTTGCTTCTTGCTGGTGATCGGATTGCTGATTTGTCTGATTCCAATTACGATCGCGACTCCGCTGCGTGCTCATGCTGCGTTTGAGGCAGGGATGACGATGACGAAGCTTGACGCGATGCAGCGATACAAGATGGGACATTATGCCGCTGCGATCGAGATGTGGACTCGTGTATTAGAGAACACGACAGATCCTACGGAGCGATCAGAACTGAAGACGAATATTCAGAAGGCACAACAGGATTTAGCGCAGCAGCAATTGGAACGCAAAAAACAACTAGAGCAGCAAAAACCAGCGAGTTAATTCAGCATTACTCAATTTAGAACTCCGAGCCTTCAAACTCGGAGTTTTTTGTACAGTAACGTGAATTCGGGATAAGAGATTTCGTCCATGTGCCGATGCGAATGGAATTTGCTAGCCGCCCAAACGTTAACCCGAACTGACGTTACAGTAGGTTTTCAACCCGCAGCATCAAGATTTTTCTGACAGTTGTAAATCGACTTGATCCTTCGCAAAATACGATCGTAGAACCTGCCGGACTGATCGCCCTCCCCTTTCCTGCACCCAAATTAACGGCGCGAGCGCCACAAATCGGACGATCGTGGAAATCACGAATAATCCGGGCAACCCGCCATAATTGGCAAGCTCTGCGAGAAATCCGCCTGCTGTCGTTCCCAACGCACCGCTGACACCCGCGATCGCAGCCGCCAGTGCAAAATATGTCGATTGATTTTGCAGGGGTGCGATTTCAAGCTGAATATTGTTATTGCAAAGGTCGATCGCAGCCCAAGTTCCGCCCGCTAAGATGTGCAGCAACGGCAACCATAGCCAGAGGGATAACAGATCCGTTCCTGTCCCCAGCCAGAAAATCGGAGTCGCTGCAACGAGCACGCCAACGCTGAGGAGCAAAAATCGATTGCCTACGCGATCGGCAATTCTTCCCCAAAAAACGAGCATCAGCAAATTTGCCGCAGAAGTCAGACTGCTATAAATCGTCACCCAACTCACATCCAAGCCCAAATTATCGAGCAAATAGAGATTAAAAAAGGGCGCACTCAAATTGACTGCAAACATCCAAACGCTGAAGTAAATCAGAAATCGGACAAAATTGGCATCTTTGAGAACGGTGATTAAAGGAATTGCATCGGTCGCGATCTCATCGGAAGCCGTCACGGCTTTCTGCTGCTCTTGCGGATTCACATCGTTCATAAACCACTGAAATCCAAGACTGAGAATTCCCGCCACAATGCCGAACACTAAGATGACTCCGTACCCCAAAATCGATCCGGTTGCAAATTTCGAGACTAAAAATCCACCCAGTGGCACGCTAATTAAACAAGTGAGATTTGCCGCACTGTTACGAATGCTGAAATATCGACCGCGTAAGCGTCTGGGAACCAGCGACGCCAGCCAAGACAGCCAGGAAGCCCCGCCCAAAGCGCCTAAAAAATGCGTGCAAAAGACGATCGCTAACGTGAAAAGAACGAGCGTATGATCCGCAATTTTTCCAGCAGTAAATAAGCCAATACAAATTGGCAATAAAAGCCAGATTAATCGAGAAGGCGTATAAATGGCCAGACAGTAATTATGGCGGCTAGTCGTACGATCGCCGAGCCAAGCTCCGAGCGGTTGCAGCAAATTCGCCATCATGGGAATCGAAGCAGATAACCCAATTTCAACCGGACTGGCATGAAGTTCAACTAAGAAATTACTGAGGAGGACTCCTCCAGCAATATTGGAGAAGACTGCGGCAAAGATCCCATCTAAAGTAGAGGCGCGCAGGCTCGATCGAATTTCACTCTTAGAAAATCTCGATTCGGGCATTGCAGCCAACGGAAAAACGGCTTCACTGCCTGTAATTGGCTCTGGGGACTCTGTAATATGTGCGGGAGTGGGGGTAATCGGTAATGGCTCCACAGAATAACCTCGACGATCCGTGCCTGCGCTTCCAAAAAGTTTAAATTTAAATGTCACTTGGGATCGATCTCTCTTAGAAATCTCATGCCACAATTCCAATCAAATTAGAACCCAGTATTCGTTACATTGCTTCTTAAATTACTCTGCCTCAAGGTCGTATTTTATGGATTCTGTTGATTTAGCTTTTAGCTCAGCCCTTGATCAAGCAAAACTCGTTCGGAATAAAGAAATTTCTCCGCTTGAACTCACCCAGCTTTACCTGGATCGAATCGAGAAATTTAATCCGCGATTAGGCAGTTTTTATACTGTGATGCGAGAGCAAGCGATCGCAGAAGCCCAGACGAAAACGAATCAGCTATCAGACGTGGAAATACCGCCGTTTCATGGAGTGCCGATCGCGATTAAAGATCTCAATGCAGTGGATGGCGTGCCCTGTTCTTATGGCTTGAAAGTTGCAAAGCAGCGACTTGCGACGCAGGACGACCTCGTGGTCAAAAAACTGAAACAAGCTGGATTTATTATTTTGGGGAAAACCGCAACGGCTCAGCTTGGTTCTTTTCCTTATACCGAACCGCCTGGATTTCCACCTGCCCGCAATCCTTGGAATTTAGACTATACACCTGGGGGATCGAGTGGGGGATCATCTTCGGCAGTTGCAGCAGGACTATGTGGAATTGCTCAAGGCAGTGATGGCGGGGGATCAGTTCGAGGTCCAGCGGCGTGTTGTGGGTTAGTCGGACTCAAACCCTCACGCGGTCGAATTTCGATGGCTCCCATCGGTGAAGCTTTCTCAGGATTTGCCGTGAATGGAGTCTTATCGCGAACTGTGGCGGATGCCGCCGCCTTTTTAGATATGACAGAAGGCTATGTCACGGGTGATCCCTATTGGCTTCCTTCCCCTGAGACTTCTTTTCTCGAGTCAACTCGACAGGAGTTAGAACCGTTAAAAATTGGATTAGTGACCGCGATCGAGCCTGCTGGAAAAGCCGATCCCGACTGCTTAGCAGCGGTGATGAAAACGGCGCGGCTGCTTGAAGAAATGGGACATTCGATCGAAGAAATTACTCCAGATTTAAGCGACATGATCGAACCGTTTATGATTGCTTGGCGCAATCAAACCGATGTAGGAGTACCGCCCTTTTTGCTTGAAAAAGTGAATCAATGGTTATGGTGGCGGGCAAAATTTACGCCTGCGAGCCGATTGGTACGATCGCAGCAGCAACTGCAAATTTTCGCTCGTAAAATCGTCAAGATGTTTGATCAATTTGATGTCTTGTTAACCCCAACCTACATGCATCCAACGATTCGAGTTGGGGAATGGAAAAATCTCAGCCCGATGAGAACGATCGACGAAATTATCAAATGGATTGCCCCTTGTCCGGCATTCAATGTCTCCGGGCAGCCTGGAATCAGTTTACCAGCGGGATTTGATCAAAATGGGTTACCGATCGGCATCCAGCTTGTCGGTCGTCCAGCAGACGAAGCAACGATTCTGGCATTGGCGGCGCAATTGGAAACGATACAACCTTGGGCACATCTTCGCCCCGAAGCATTCTCATCATCTTCATAAAAATCAATCGTCAATCTTCCAACTCCCTTACCCCTGAATCCCTTAGAATAAGTATCTGATTTAACGCAAATTTCGATCGGACTTTCGCTTTGCTTGCACTTCGTCCGTCCATAGAAAGCGGATCGAGTTGGCAACGTGGCGACTGATCGAGCTTGCATTCACCCTGAATCAGCATCATGCCCGTGATTCTCAGACTCAACGCTCAGCACATCATGAGCATTCGTGCTCATGCCGAACGCACCTATCCCGAAGAGTGCTGCGGGTTGCTGTTAGGCAAGAGTGACCCCACTGGGAAAACCGTCATGGAAGTGAAAGCCACGAAGAATGGATGGAATGACGACCAGAATGATCTGACGAAAATGCGTCGATACGAAATTGCTCCCGCAGAAATGCTGGCGGTCATGCAAGAAGCTCGATCGCACAATCTTGAGATTATCGGGATCTATCATTCTCATCCGAATCATCCGGCAATCCCTTCAGAATGCGATCGTGCCGCTGCCTGGTCACAGTACAGTTATGCGATCGTTTCAGTTTTGAATGGAACTTCGGCTGATCTTCAAAGCTGGAGCCTCGACGATCGGCAAGTTTTCCAACCTGAAAGCCTGCTGATAACTCCCTAGAAAACGATTGTCAACTTGTTCAGCAACGCATCATGTTAAATCCAAATCTGGACGAGATCCAGTTAACTCAAGATGATATTGCCCGATACTCCAGGCATTTAATTTTGCCGGAAGTTGGGGTCGATGGACAGAAACGCCTAAAAGCAGCCAGCGTTCTTTGTATTGGAACGGGTGGCTTGGGGTCGCCTTTATTGCTGTATCTTGCTGCTGCCGGGATTGGACGGATCGGGATTGTCGATTTTGATGTCGTCGATCACTCGAATTTGCAACGGCAAGTCATTCACGGCACATCGTGGGTCGGCAAACCGAAGATCGAATCAGCTAAGAATCGGATTCACGAAATTAATCCATTCTGCCAAGTTGATTTGTATGAAACGCGCCTCAGTTCGGAAAATGCGCTCGATATCGTCGCGCCTTACGACATCGTGGTGGATGGAACGGATAATTTCCCGACTCGGTATTTGGTCAATGATGCCTGCGTGCTGTTGAACAAACCGAATGTATATGGTTCGATTTTCCGCTTTGAAGGACAGGCAACGGTCTTTAACTACGAGGGCGGACCGAACTATCGAGATTTGTATCCAGAACCCCCGCCACCTGGATTGGTTCCGTCTTGCGCCGAAGGTGGAGTCTTGGGAATTTTGCCGGGTATTATCGGTGTGATTCAAGCGACTGAGACGGTCAAGATCATTTTGGGTACAGGCGAAACATTAAGCGGGCGACTAATGCTTTACAATGCGCTCGATATGAAGTTCCGCGAGTTGAAACTGCGCCCAAATCCAGTGCGTCCTGTGATTGAGAAATTAATCGATTACGAGATGTTCTGTGGCATTCCTCAAGCTAAAGCTGCCGAAGAACAGGAAAAAGCCAATATGCAAGAAGTGACTGTTCAGGAATTGAAGCAACTGATCGACAGTGGTGCGATCGGAAGCGAATATGTTCTCCTCGATGTCCGCAATCCAAACGAGTACGATATCGCTAAGATCCCTGGCTCTGTCTTGATTCCGCTCCCTGACATTGAAAATGGTGACGGCGTTGCGAAAGTCAAAGAATTGCTGAATGGGCACAAGCTCATTGCTCATTGCAAAATGGGAGGCCGATCGGCGAAAGCGCTTGGCATTCTCAAGTCTTCAGGAATTGATGGCATCAATGTGAAAGGTGGGATTACTGCCTGGAGCAAAGAAATCGATTCCTCTGTGCCGGAATACTAAATTAACCTGATTGGATCTTGAAGGACTCGGAGTTTTGAACGCTCCGAGTCCTTTCTAATTTCAAGATGCTCAAGCTAAGCAGATGGGCATTATTTTGCTTTGCTGAATAATCCGCCGATTTTTTCGCCCACCGAGGCGATCGCACCTTGCAGCACTCCGGGAACTCCAGGTGTCGGGCGGACGGCTAATTGAATTTCTTCGTCTTTAAATTCTTTCAAGCGATAGCCATATTCCAGCGATTCGCGCTCTTTGCGTAAGCCAGGGAAGAGACGGAATGCGCCTTTTAAGAGTTCTTCTTCGTTGGCGTAAATGGCTGCACTGATTTGAGAGGAGCGTTTTACTGCGATCGCGCCAATGGGAAACCATTGCAGTTTCTTTTTGCCCTGGACTCGGAGGTAGATCTCATATTCGGGTAGCCCTTTCGATTTGAAGTCGTCAAACTGCTTCGAGGCTTGGGCACGTTTTGCCGTCCCAGTCGTTTGCTTCTTCTCTTTATGAACCTTTTTTCCGAATCCAGGAGAGCTTGTCATAATCTCAAGTTAGAAGTGTCCTTATTAACAAAAGTTTACGACATTTTAAGGAAGTTTGGGATCAGACTGCACCGAGCAAACTTGCCATGAGCGCTTTTTGAGCGTGCATACGATTTTCGGCTTGATCCCAAACTTTCGATTGAGAGCCTTCGATCACATCCTCGGTGATTTCTTCGCCCCGATGTGCCGGAAGACAGTGCAGCACGATCGCGTCTTTATCCGCATAACTCATCAACTCGGAATTCACTTGGTAAGGCTGAAAAATCGGAATTCGGCTTTCGGCGAGATCCTCTTGTCCCATACTTGCCCAGACATCGGTATAGAGCACATGGGAATCTTTTGCGGCCGCGATCGGATCATCGGTTAACAGCACTTCGGATTTACCGTTGGCAATTTTTTCCGTCAGTTGCACAATTTCGGGCAGAGGTCGGTAGTCTGTAGGAGTTGCAATGCGGACATTCATACCCACTAAGGCACAGCCCAACATGAGCGAATGCGCGACATTATTGCCATCTCCGACATACGTCAGCGTCAAACCGGAAAGGGTCGAAAAGGTTTCTTGAATCGTTTGTAAGTCGGCTAAAACCTGGCAAGGATGCTCTAAATCCGTCAGGGCATTGATGACTGGAATCTGCATTTCTTGAGCAAATGTGTCGAGATCCGACTGTTCAAAGGTGCGAATTGCCAAGATGTCGAGATAGCGATCGAGGACTCTTGCCGTATCTTCGATCGGTTCTCCACGGCTCACCTGAGTGGCATTCAAGGGCAAATCAAGAACTTGCCCACCCAGGTGATACATGGCAGTTGAGAAGCTCACACGGGTTCGAGTCGAGGCTTTATAGAACAGCAATCCCAACACGGGCGGATGACCGTTGACCGTGATCCGTGGGTTTAATTTTCCAGATTTAAGCTGTGCTGCAATCTCTAGCAACTCCATCACTTCGTCTGGGCTGAGATCTGACAATTTCAATAAATCCCGTCCTTTAAGTGAACCCATATGATGCTCCTCACAAATCAAGAAATAAAAATCGCTCCTCACTTAGACAGTAAAGGAGCGTTGTTCTTTTAAGAGTAGCAAATCTACCAGGATTAGCCCCAAGTCATCGAATCTAAGACTCGTTGGATGGTGTTGCCAAATTTTTCTTGTTGCACTGCCGCTAATCCCCCAAAGAAAATCGAGGATACGGTGAGAACGAGATAGTGAGCCAAGTGATATCCGCTTTGGTTAAAGTAAACTGCGATCGACAACGGAACCCAGGCGATGAACAGTCCAACTGCCAACCCAATCAGAAACATCAAAAATCGATTCTGAGCCATGTTTAAATTCCTCCGAATGCTAGTGAGAAACTACTAGCCCACGTCTTGCAGTTCCGCAGGCTTAACTAACAATTGCTGCATTTGCTTGCCCCGCTGAACCTGAACTTTCAAGGTTTGACCGGGTTTCACATTTTCCACCAGGGCTTGAAGCTGTTCTGCTTTAGAAATTGCTTGTCCATCAATTTCAGTGACGACATCACCTCGGCGGAAGCCAGCCGCAGCAGCCGGAGAATTTGGCACAACGCGCACGACAATCACGCCATTGACTTCAGGGACTTCAAACGGCGAATTTGGATCGGTATTGTTTTGACGCGCAATTTCAGGAGTTAAGGTCGTCATTTGCACGCCAATGTAAGGATGTGGAATCTTTTCACCCTTAGCAAGTGCATCTTTGACGGATTTCGCTTTATTGATCGGAATCGCAAACCCAATTCCCATCGCATCCGGGCGGATGGCAGTGTTAATTCCGATCACTTCGCCACGATCGTTGAGCAAGGGGCCACCCGAATTTCCGGGATTGATTGCGGCATCGGTTTGTAAGAAATCTAAGCGTTTATCGGATAAACCAATCTGAGCGCTCGATCGATGTAACGTACTGACAATTCCCAAGGTCACAGTGTTATCTAAGCCGAGGGGATTGCCGACTGCGATCGCCCAATCTCCAACTTGCACTTGGTCAGAATCGGCTAAAGGTGCAGTGGGCAGATCTTTGCCCTCAACTTTGACCACAGCTAAATCCGTCACTTCATCAAAGCCTCGGACTTTTCCTTCAAACACTCGTCCGTCTTTCAAGGTCACAGTCACTTTGTCCGCACCGTTGACCACATGCGAATTAGTCAGAATAATGCCGCTTTTCTCAATCACAAATCCCGACCCTTGACCGCGTAATGTCTCCGATCGTGGAGCAAAATCTTCCCCAAAGAATCGGCGAAACATGGGATCATCGAGCATCGGATCAGCCCGTCTTGTAACGGTTTTCTCGGTGTCGATTCTGACGACCGCTTTTCCCACTTTTTGCACGGCTTCCGCAACAAAGCTACCGCGTGTAATGGCGCGCGGAGCGGGTTGTGCTGCTTCAGTTGTCTCGGCTTTCACCGATTGGGGAAGCGATAGGGTAAAGCCGAACATCAGCGCGAGTGTGACGATCGCAATTTGAATTCGCCGAAGCTGATTTGAGAGTTGAGCGCGTTGCATAATTCTTAAACCTAATGAAAATGCCGCTGTCTAGCCATTATTCCTATCCTACGACTGAAAACAAAATCGAGTCTGGTAGAGATTTCACCCCATTCTCCACACCTCGCACTAAGATCAGACAGGATCTCTAATGAGTTTGAAGACGATGACGACCTCAGATTTGCCTCACGGTACGGAGTCGCACTCTCATCATCACGATCATGAGCCGCATGATCATGTCCATAGCGAAGAATCGATTCGGAAGGTGGTCAATCGTCTTTCTCGAATTGAAGGACATGTGCGGGGTATTAAAGCGATGGTAGAAAGCGATCGACCTTGCCCAGATGTTTTAGTCCAAGTTGCCGCAGTCCGCGGGGCACTCGATCGAGTAGCTCGTTTGATTTTAGACGAGCACTTATCTCAATGTGTGGCGCGTGCGGCTCAAGAAGGCAATATTGAAGCGGAAATTGAAGAACTGAAAACAGCCCTCGATCGCTTTCTAACTTGACGGTGTCTATATCGGAACAACTAGAAATTTCAATCACTCAGCGATCTCTCTTGGGTAGTCCGCTGTACAAGGGTTTTTAGATGTCGCAATTTCTCAGCGACCTTGATAATCTCTATCTCTTTAGAAGATTTCTTGATTACCCTTTCTGATACATATTAATCTCTCCAATATCGACAGTATTTGAAAGTGTGAGAATCCATTCAATTGTAGAAATGACATCTGCCAGTGAAATTGGAACTTGTGGTGTAAATCTACCCTCTTCAATATCTGCTATGACTTCTTCAGTTGCGATATTGCCTGGGTTAATGACCGTAATCCCAATCTTGTAATCACAAAGAGCAAGTTTCAATGCCTGGGCTGCTCCCCTTAACCCAAATTTAGATGCTGTATTTGCGACCTCGATCGTTGGAGAGTGATCCAATCCTGAGAGTGCACCAATAAATATGGCTCTTGGATTGTCAGACTGGGCAAGGTTTTTAGCAAGCTGCTTGGTCAGTTCAATCGGCGCAATCGTATTGACAGCTATCACAAAGCGAGTTTCTTGATCAGAGCTTGTCATAAAGTCATATTGATCGGTAAATGCGCCGTTTTCCCAAACTCCTCCCATAAACAAGAGGGCATCGATTGTTGAGTCACCAATGCGACTGACAATGGATTGGATTCCTTCTGGAGTGGAAATATCTGCTTGAATCCACTTTCCTGCTATCGGCTGACTTCTGGAAATCGAGAACACAGAATCACCTTTTTGGGCAAAGTGCTGCGCCACAGCCGCTCCAATCCCCCGACTCGCTCCGACTACAACAATTTCTCTTTTCTCAGATTCCATATCCAACTCTTGAAACATGCGCTTCCTGAAATCTAACAAATGATTGCGGGGTATCGTGGAACCTTGGAATCTTTCACTCCGTTTCGCAAAAGAACGGAGCGAAAGATCAAACATAGAGGCTTAAGCAACTGAAGCAAAGAGCGCTTCAAACGATTGCTCAGGGGCTTCTGGTTTTGCCACGATTTCTACAATTTTGTTGCGAGCACTGGGCTGAAAGGCAGACTCGATGCAAACTTGTGCAACTTTGGTGCGGGGAATGCTGCCTTCGCTGAGGGTATCTGCCGAGGACATGATAATGCGATCTTGATTGTCTTCGTTCTTTAAGCCCCCCGGACGCACGATCGTGTAAGTGAGTCCGCTCTTTTGTAGATATTCTTCTGCCTGTTTCTTCCAGACCAGAATTAACCAGAACAAGTTTAATGGGTGAAAAAACTGTGAGGTACACAGTGAGGAAACGAATACAAAATGCTCAATTCCTTTCGCTTTCGCAGCATCGACGAGATTCTTTGTGCCTTCTAAATCGACTTTATAGGGTTGGGTGGGATCGAAGCTCGGTTTCGCTCCCGTTGCGCAGAACAACACGGTGGAGTCTGCGATCGCGCCGACTAAGTCTGCTTTATTCAAGACATCCCCTTTCACCAATTCAACCCCAGTGGGTAAAATCGATCGTGCTTTTTCGGGATCGCGCACGAGCGCGCGCACAGGAATTCCGCGATCGACGAGTTGTTGAACAATCCTACGTCCCGTTTCACCCGTCGCCCCTGCTACAAATGCTTTCATAGAATTTACCAAATCACTGTCTATCAATATTTTGCTGACCCTTTCTAATCTACATCGTGCAGAAGTGTGATCAATGCCAGCTCGATCCGCGATTTTTTTGGCTTACCCTTCCCAAACCCTCGTACACGGAGTAGGATATGTAAGGCACATCCTTAACTTTTGTAAAGATAGAAATAGATGGCTGTACTCATCTGAAATCCGCATGGATTTTACTGATTTTCAGGAGAAGCCCCGACTGAAAGTGGAGCCTATCAGTATCCTTTGGGGAACCTTGACGTAGAACCACGGCAAACGGAAGAGAGAGTGAATGCAATCGCAACCGACCGATCCCTCAGACTTCGCGAATCCCAATTTCGCCCGCCCCACCGATGCTGCGGGTGGAAATGTGACTCCTGCTCACACGGATGCTCTGATTAATGAGCCAACGGTGTTTTCGAGCCAGTTTGTGGACTGCATGGAGATGAATGCTGATGCGCGAACGGTAGCAGCCTATCTGGATGTGCATCAAGAATGGTTTCGACGCTGCGCGCATCCGATGCAGGTCGAACCGATCGGACAAAATAGCTATGCGCTGATCATTGGACATTTCGGGGCGTTTGGATACGATGTGGAGCCGCGAGTGGGGTTAGATCTGTTGCCACAGCAGGAAGGGATTTATCGGATTGAGACGGTTCCGGTTCCAGACGATACTTATCTGGGTTACGAGGTAGATTTTAAAGCGGCATTGAATCTGGTGGAGCATCCAAGCCCCACTGATTCCAACTCGAAAATGACTCAGGTGCAGTGGCAGCTTGATTTGAATGTGGCGATTCAGTTTCCGCGCTTTATTCATGCTTTGCCAGATGCGTTGATTAAAAGTACGGGAGAGCGGATTCTCAAACAGGTTGTTCGTCAGGTTTCGCGTCGTCTAACGCATAAAGTTCAAGAAGATTTTCATTCGTCTCGAAATTTGACGGTTCCAAAGCGTGTACGTAAGCGGTTTTTGTAAGCGATCGCAGTTCAACTGATTTTGACAGACTCAAGTGCAAAATCCCTCGCGTTTGATGTGCGAGGGATTTTTTTAATTGGTTGGCTAAAGTACAAGGCAGCGTCCAATCATTCGCTAGAAATTACTAGGAAGTTGGGATTGCTTCTCTCGCGACCATCTGGGGCTGCACAGGATCTGAATTGCCATTTAGAGTTACAACCGGGGTCATGACCTGAACTGCATTTCGAGCCTCAATGAGCTTGATCGCTCTCGTGACACTTTCCGGCAAGATCACCACTAAACTGCCAGGAGTTGCACTTTCTAGCGCCGCCTCGATCGCTTGAGTTTCATCGAGAATGACTTCATATCGAGCATCCGGTTTCGTTGCTTTTACGCCTTGCACAATGAATTCAGCGGTATTGCCACGCTCGCGTCCGCGATTGTCGTCATCTTCTTTAATGATCATGCGATCGAATAAGTCTGCGGAGAGTGTGCCTAACTCGACAAAATCTTCATCGCGTCGATCTCCCGGTGCGCCGATTACTCCAATGCGATCGCCATCCGTCCAATTCTGAACAAAGCCACCTAATGCCTTGTAGCTATGCGGATTGTGGGCATAGTCGATCAACACATGGAAATGACCCAAGTTGAAGAGATTCATCCGCCCTGGTGTTTGCTTGGTTGAAGCTTGGAATGTCATCAAGGCTGCTCGAATTTCTTCAATCCGAACGCCTTGAGCAAATGCTGCCAAACTTGCAGCTAGAGCATTAGCAATCATGAAGGGCGCACGTCCACCCAAAGTTAAGGGAACATTGATCGCTTGTTCGATTCTCAGTGTCCAATCGCCTTTCAAGATCGAGAGATAGCCATTTTCATACACGGCTGCGAGTCCACCTCGTTGGGTATGCGATCGAATTAATTCATTCTCTGCATTCATCGAGAAGTAAGCAATCTGAGCCGAAACGCGACTTGCCATTGCTGAAACTAACGGATCATCCGCATTCAAGACGACATAGCCTTTGGGCAGTGCAGCTTCCGCGACGACGCTTTTGACTCGCGCCATTTCGTCGATCGTATTAATATCTCCAAGCCCCAGGTGATCAGCGGCGACGTTCAGAACGACACCCACATCACAGGCATTGAAGGCTAAACCCGATCGCAGAATTCCACCTCTAGCACTTTCGAGTACAGCAACTTCTACAGTTGGATCTTGCAGGATTAACTGTGCGCTTTGAGGCCCGGTATTATCGCCAGGTTCAACGAGGTAGTCCCCAATATAAGTGCCATCGGTTGTGGTGTAACCTACGACTTGCTTCGTCTGTTTAAACAGATGAGCAATTAAGCGCGTTGTGGTTGTTTTTCCGTTTGTTCCAGTAATCGCAATGATTGGGATGCGACCATTGGAATGATTCGGAAATAGCATATCGATCACGGGTTCAGCGACATTGCGCGGAATCCCTTCACTCGGACAAACGTGCATCCGGAACCCGGGAGCCGCATTGACTTCGACAATCACACCATCGACTTCGCGCAACGGCTTTGAGATATCCTCAGTGACGATATCAATTCCCGCAATATCTAAGCCGATAATTTTTACGACGCGCTCAGCTAACCAGAGATTTTCAGGATGAATGTCATCGGTACGATCGATAGCAATGCCGCCAGTACTGAGGTTCGCAGTTGCTCTCAGATAGCACATCTCGCCTGCTGGTAGTACCGTTTCCAAGTTATAGCCTTTCTGTTCTAACAATTCCCAAGACGTGCGATCGACTTCGATCTTCGTCAGGACATTATCGTGACCTGTACCACGTCGCGGATCTCGATTCGTTTCATCAATTAATTGTTGAATCGTCGAGCGACCATCTCCTACTACATGTGCAGGAACTCTTTCAGCTACAGCAACAACTTTCCCATTGACGACTAAAACTCGGTGATCGCGACCCTGATAGAACCGTTCAATGATGACCGACTTAGAAACATCTTTGGCTGCATCGTAAGCAGCTTCGGCTTGTTCCCAGGTTGTAATGTTAATCGTAATGCCTCGCCCATGATTGCCATTCAGCGGCTTAATCACGATCGGATATCCACCGACATCCGCGATCGCATCTTCTAATTCGTCTAAATAGCTAATAACAGTGCCACGCGGAACTGGAACTCCAGACGCTCGCAGCATTTGTTTCGTTCCTTCTTTATCGGAGGCAAGCTCAACTCCAAGAATGCCAGTCCGATTGCTCAACGTCGCTTGAATGCGCTTCTGATGGACACCAAAGCCCAGTTGAATCATGGCGCGCGCGCCGAGTTCTGTCCAAGGAATATTGCGGGTTTCGGCTTCTTTGACGATCGTTTCGGTACTCGGTCCTAAACTGCACTCTGCGGCAATTTCGCGCAGGTCGTTGAGATCTTTTTCAAGTTCTTCTTTTGGATATCGTCCGGTTTCAACCAGGGTTTGGCAAATTCGGACGGCAGCCCTCGCTGCATAGCGTCCGGCGCGTTCGTGAATATATTCGATCGCAACTTGGTACACGCCCGGTTCGGCGGTTTCGCGAGTTCGTCCAAACCCAACCAGCATTCCGGTTAATTCTTGAAGTTCTAGCGCCACATGCTCAATGATATGTCCCATCATTGTGCCTTCGCGAACGCGCGCCAAAAAGCCACCTCGGCAGCCTGGAGAACAGAAATGTTCGACAAGCGAAGGAAGTAACTCGACCAGACCTTCGTAGAACCCAGGAATTAAGTTAGAAGGTGTTTCTGCCAGATCTTCGAGATCTAGACGCATTAAAACAACTTTATGGCGGCGAATACTCCAATAGTTGGGTCCACGTAACGTCTGAACTTTGAGTATCTTCATAGGGGTCTATTCAGGGATACAGGCTGGCGTTTAGTTAGTTGGGCAATCAAGATCTGAACTAGATTACCTGCAAAAGCAGTTATCTAGTTTCAGATGCAATCTGAGCAGGGAAGTGTCCATGATAAACAGTTTGTGTAAAGAACTGTTGCCGCCAAAAGTCGGGAATTCAAGCAATTCTGTAACATCGTGCAACCTGATCTCATCGAAACGCTACCAGACATCCTCAAATCTACAAGTTAAGAAAATCTGATTTCTTCAATCTCTAGGGGCGATCCCAGAATGGCTTTCTCCGAGATTCCCGCAAGAGTATGGTGCGCCGCCGTAGGTCAAATCGACAACCCGCACTGAGAACATGCAAGCGCAAATTTCCCATACAAATCGGGTCGGTTTTGTTGATTTCGGCTTGATTGGTGTAGTTCATTTCGCTGGGGTCAAGGATGGTGACAGCTCCTTTGCCTAGGACTTGTAAAATGCCGTCTCCTTCAAATAATGCACAGGTGTCTTCATCAATTCCAATTCCTAATCGGTCGGGATGGGCAACGATCGCGCTCATTAATCTCGCCATGCGATTGCGATTATGAAAATGTTGATCGACTAAGACTTCTGGAATGATGCCAAGTCCGAGGGTCATATCGACTAAAGAATGATTGGGAGATTCACCACTGCCGCCGCCAGCAATCATGTGATGTCCCATGACAGCGGCACCAGCGCTGGTGCCTGCGAGGGTAATTTCGCCGGATTGGGCGCGCGATCGCACAATATCCATCACAGGCGTATCCGATAACAATCCACACAGGCGTAATTGATCGCCTCCAGTCAGGAAAACAGCGCTACATTCGCTGACATACTCTTGCATCTCGGGTGCGTCACATTGCGCCCGATCAAGAATGTTCAGTACCTTGATTTCCTGAGCGCCCATATCGGAGAAGATAGTGTAATAGCGATCGCCAATCACTAGGGGTTCACGGGAAGCGGAGGGAATAATCGCGATGCGGGCATCACTTCCTCCTGCCCGAAAGAAAAAGTTTTGCAGGATTTCGCGTCCATGAATTTTATCTTCTGCGCCGCCAATTACCATAATGGCGGTATTGAGAGACTGAGGCATCTGCGGTTCAAACGATTGCAAGACTGACTCTAGCATGAAGGGATGAGGGATGATATGTGAAGGGTGAACAGGGAAATCGAAATTCGCATCGCGCTGGCGCGGGAGTTGTATCGTCTAACGCTATAAATTTAATTTTTGATTTCTTATGACTCTCCATCATGCCAAACTATTAATTTTTTGTTAACAGTTCTTCGTTCTTATTTATCAACATGCGCTTCGATATTGTCACGTTGTTTCCAGATTTTTTTGCGTCGCCGCTGCAATCTGGATTACTGGGGAAAGCTTTGGCGAAACAAATCGCGGAGGTGCATCTAACTAATCCGCGAGATTTTGCGATCGATAAACATCGCCGAGTCGATGATGAGCCTTACGGGGGCGGGGTCGGCATGTTGATGAAGCCAGAGCCAATTTTCGCAGCGGTCGAATCTTTACCCGTACTGCCCCGTCGCGAGGTAGTATTTGTGACACCGCAAGGTGAGCCGATGCGACAAGATTTGCTCAAGGAATTTTCGGCGAATTTTGATCAGATTGTCATCATTTGCGGACATTATGAAGGGATAGACGAGCGGGTGCTGAATTTGGTGACGCGCGAGGTCTCGTTAGGAGATTTTGTGTTGACGTGTGGAGAGATTCCGGCTTTAGCGCTTTTAAACGGCACGATTCGGCTGTTACCGGGTGCGATTGGCAAGGAAGAGTCGCTGAAATTGGAAAGTTTTGAAACAGGATTGCTCGATTATCCGCAATACACCCGTCCGCCCGTGTTTCGAGAATGGGAAGTTCCGACTGTTTTGCGATCGGGCAACCATGCTGAAATCGATCGCTGGCGGACGCAGCAACAGATCGAACGCACTCGAACTCGTCGCCCGGATTTATATCAAGAGTGGCTGGAGCAGACGGGGCAATTTAAACCTGATGAAGTAAATCACGAACCATGTTGACGAAAAAATTCCGCTTACTCTGTGCCACGATCGCGAGTTCTGCTGTTTTGAACTCGATACACGTGCCGATGCCGTTTCGATCTTCAGAATTGCTGCTTGATTCTGCGGCATATGCGAAACGCAGTGGTGGTCGCAGCAGTGGCGGATCGTTTAATCGCAGTAGTGGGTCTTCTCGCTCTTCTGGCAGTTCGACTCCGGGTGGCTCAAGCTCTGGAAGTTCAAGTTCTGGACGCTCAAATTCTGGGGGATATCAGGGGGGTGGCTATTATGGGGGCGGCTATTATGGGGGCGGCTATAGCAGCGGGTATTCCAGTGGCGCGAGCATCGTGTTATGGATTGTGGCGTTAATTCTCGTCGGTGGTGCTGGATTTTTCGTGTGGTACTTGCTGAAGAGTGCGAAAAAGAGCAAGGGCAATGAGCTTGACAATGATATTGTGACGGTTTCCATGATTCAGGTGGGATTGCTGGCGGAAGGTCGAGCGATTCAGAAGGAATTGACGGAGATTGTGGAGCAGGGTGAAACGGATTCGATCGAAGGGCTGCACGCGCAGCTGCAAGAGGCAGTTTTGGCGTTGCTGAGAATGCCGGAAAATTGGAGCCATGTGCAGGCGAGTTCTGAGACGGTGAAGACCCGAGACGAGGCGGAGAAAGCGTTTAATCGGTTGTCGATCGCCGAACGGACAAAGTACACCACAGAGACGATCTCGAATGCAGGAGGTCAGTTGGTGCTGAAAGAGTTTGAGGTTGATCCGGATAAGGAGCCTGCCTCTTATATTGTGGTGACATTGCTTGTCGGGACGGCAGATGATAAGCCGCTGTTTATGGAGATTCGATCGATGGAAGCGTTGACTGAGGTGCTGAATCAGTTAGCGAGTTTGAATGCAGAGTATTTAATGAAGTTTGAACTGCAATGGACTCCACAGGCAGACGGAGATAGCCTCACTTACGATGAGATGCTCCTGGAATATCCGAAAATGTTGCAGATTTAGAGTTGCGGAGAAAACGATTGAGGGGCGAGTTTCACCGCAATAAATTTTGGATAGGGAGTGGGGAGCAATCTCAATCTGGGTGCTCCCCACTCCCCACCTCCGAAAGTCTCTATTTTTTCGTCAATGCCGCGATCGCATCAATTAATTCCTCAGATTCCAACGGTTTCGCGAGATGCTTTTGAAATCCAGCGGCGATCGCTTGTTTTTGATTCAACTCTCCTGCATAGGCAGTGAGCGCGATCGCGCAGATTTCTCCGCCTTGCTCTGGGGGTAACGTTCGGATGCGCTGCATCAGCATGTACCCGTCTATCTCTGGCATCCCAATATCACTGACGAGAATATCGAAACGCGATTGTGCCAACGCTGCCAAAGCTGCATGCGCTGAACTGACAGAGACCACGATCGCTCCAGCTTCTTCGAGCAAAAACTCCACAAGCCCAAGCGCATCGGGATCATCATCGACAGCTAAAACTTTGATATTTTTCAAGCTAGATGAATCAGGCGATTGTGCTTCTAATGGAAGCTCGGATGCAGTTGACAACCGAGGCAATCGCACCATAAATGTTGCCCCCTGTCCTTCACCGGGGCTTTCAACCGCTACAGTTCCACCATGCAGTTCAGTTAGATATCGAACGATCGCGAGTCCCAATCCTAACCCACCAAACTGACGAGTGGTTGCGCCATCTTCTTGCCGAAAATAGTCAAACACATACGGTAGAAATTCGGGAGCAATCCCCTTTCCTGTGTCGTGTACCGTCATTTGAACTTGATCATCCATCGAAATCAGATAAATCTGCACCCGTCCTCCAGTCGGCGTAAATTTCACGGCATTCGAGAGCAAATTCCAGACAATTTGCTGTAAGCGAGTCGCATCTCCTGCAATGTCGCTGCTCATCGACTCAAAAGCAGTCTCAATCTCAATCGATTTCGATTCAGCTGCTAACCGAACCGTCTCGATCGCGGCTCGAATCACCGTTGCTAAATTCACCGTGCTTACATTGAGGTTGATCTTGCCCTGCAAAATTCGAGAGACATCGAGTAGATCCGCAATCAGATCCGATTGAAGTTTGGCATTGCGCTCGATCGTAGCTAACGCATAAGCCGTTTTCTCTGCATCTAACCTGCCTGTTTGCAAGAGCCTCGACCAGCCTAAGATCGGATTCAAGGGAGATCGTAATTCATGCGAGAGCACCGCGAGAAATTCATCTTTAATCCGATTCGCTTGTTCGGCTTTCTCACGGGCAACTTGCTCAAGCTGAAGAATATGAGCTTGCTCGGCTTCAAGCTGTTTGCGTTGGCTAATATCGCGATAAAAAATTCCTAACCCTTCCTCAAATGGATAAGCGTTCACTTCTAACCAAACATCGTGGCTCGGCGGTTCATAGTAGTGATGTTCAAAGTGCGCTGCTGTCTGTTGCGCGATCGCTCGACGGTATTGCGTTTCAATTTCGGTTCCGATCGCCGCAGGCCATTCTTCCCAAAGTGTTTTACCGATGACTTCAGAGCGAGGTTTATTGTTAATGCGTTCGGCAGTAGCATTTTGATAAATGATTTTCCAGTGATGGTCTAAAGCCACAAACGCATCACTCATACTTTCTAGAAGCTGATCGATCCGTCTTAGAGCAGTTTCGGCTTGTTGTTTTGCCGTTTCACTCGCGGCTCGTAAGGTTTGCTCTCGTTGGAGTGCTTCTTGTCGAAGTTTCGAGAGTTTGAGGGTGGCTTCGACTCTCGCTAATAGCTCACGTGCAGAAAAAGGCTTCGTCAGATAATCATCGGCTCCGGCGGCTAAGCCTTCGACTCTGGCTTCTTCTCCTGCACGGGCAGAGAGGAGAATGATGGGAATCTCTCGGGTTTGCGGGCTGTCTCGCAGGGCACTTAAGACCCCAAATCCATCGAGTTGGGGCATCATCACATCTGTGAGAATGAGATCTGGAGTGCGATCGCAAACCGCATCCAACACGGCTAAACCATCCGAAACTGCTTTGACTTCATACTGCTGAGCGAGAAGACGTTTGACATAATCCCGCATATCCGCATTATCATCGGCAAGTAGAACGTAAGCCTGAGGACTCGAAGACTGCATCACCGGATTCAAGTCCAGTGGGGTAGCAACGGAACTTGAGTCTGGTAGCCATCGTAGCGCTTCTTCGACATAAGAGCTTGCACCCGTTGCGCTGGTCGTACGAGTTTCGCTAATCTGTTCAACCGGAAGATGAGCGGTTCCGGTTGGAATGGCGATCGTAAAACAAGTTCCTTCTCCTTCCTGGCTGATGACCTCGATCGTGCCTTGGTGCAGTTTGACTAATTCTTGAACTAAAGAAAGTCCAATTCCTGATCCTTCAAAGCTTCGTCCTTGTGACGCTTTCACCCGATGGAACCGCTCAAACAGATGCGGAATTTCTGCTGCGGGAATGCCAACTCCGGTGTCTCGAACGATCAGTTGAACCTGGTCTATCCGCCAGCACAACTGCACAGTAATCTTGCCTTCAAAGGTAAATTTGAAGGCATTCGAGAGAAGATTCAGAACAATCTTTTCCCACATCTCATGATCGACATACACCGCTTCTGGAAGTGCAGGACAATCGACCACGAACTGGAGATTGGCACGCTCGATCGCAGATCGAAAGACACTCGCTAAATCTGTTGTGTAGCTTGCCAGATCAGTTGGTTCATAAACGGCTTGCACTCGTCCGGCTTCAATTCGAGAAAAGTCTAGCAGAGTGTTCACTAGCTTTAGCAAGCGCATTCCGTTGCGTTGAACGATCTCGATGCGTTCTCGCTGGGTCGGAGGAAGGGGATGAATCGGATCGCTGAGTGCCTCTTCAGTGGGGCTTAACATCAGCGTCAGAGGCGTGCGAAATTCGTGGCTGATATTGTTAAAGAAGACGGTTTTTGCTCGATCGAGTTCTGCGAGGGTTTCGGCGCGCTTGCGTTCTTCTTCATACGCCTGAGCATTGGCAATGCTTGCTGCGATCTGACCTGCAACTAGATCAAGAAAGCCTTGATAGTTATCATCTAGCAATCGGAACGGATTGAGACCTGCGACTAAAATACCAGCTTGTCCTGTGTCTCCTGAGGCGACGATCGGCATAACAATGGCTTGATGAGGGGGATGCTGCCATGCGCCTTTGGGAAGCTCAGCGGTGAGGTTTGTAATGATTGCGGATGTTTGCGATCGCACAACCTCACTCAACTGCCAAATCGAATCTTGGTCGAATCCGACCGCTTCAAGCGCCAGCGGATGATCACGCTCGATTCCCGCTGTGCCGGATAAGATCACTTGCTGCTGTTCAACATCAATCAGATAAATCAAAGCAAACGGCAGATCATAAGGATTTGCAGCTAAACACTGGGCACTGAAAGTACAAGCCTCATCGAACGTCCGAGCATCCGCAGTTTTAGCCGCAAGGACACGTAACAATGCTAACTGTCGCTCTCCAATCACTTGCTGCGTATTGTCAGTATTGGCGCAAATAATCCCGCCTGTTCCGCCTTGATCATCCGGGATAGGACTATATGAAAACGTGTAGTAAGTTTCTTCGGGATACCCGTTGCGCTCCATGATCAGCAGCAGCGATTCATCATAGGTCGCTTCGTTTCTCAGCATGACTGAAGCCGTTCGCGGCTCGACCTCATCCCAAATTTCACGCCACACAACCGAGGTCGGCTGTCCTAACATTTCTGGATGTTTGCCGCCGAGAATCGCTCGATACGCGTCGTTATAGAGGTAGGTTAAGTTGGTTCCCCAGGCAATCCACATTGGTTGACGCGAGGTCAGCATAATTCGCACCGCTGTTTTTAAGCTTTGCTGCCATTGTTCTGGCTCACCTAGTGGAGTCTTTGACCAATCGAGTTCTCGAATGCGTCTGCCCATTTCGCCACCGCCTTGGAGAAAGCTTGCTGTGCTCGGTTCAGGTTTCATGCTTGGCTCCTTGATAATGTGGCGATCGCACGAATCAATTCTTCTGGCTCGATGGGTTTGGCAAGATGCTGCTGAAATCCGGCTTCAAGCGCTTGCTGCTGGTTAAACTCTCCTGCATAGGCAGAAACTGCGATCGCGGGAATTTTTCCTCCCCATTTCGATGTTCTAGCACGAATCTGTCGAATTAACAGGTAGCCATCCATCTCAGGCATCCCTAAGTCACTGACGATGACATTGGGCAAGGTCTGATCGAGTACCTGTAAGGCGGCGAGTCCAGATGGCACGGCAATGACTGTTGCACCATTTTGTTCAAGTAAGAAAGCCTGATATTCGCGAGTATCGAGATCATCGTCGATGAGTAAAACTGTTACATGGTTTAACTCTCCTTCTTGCGCTGCATCCGGGCAATGCGGCTCAAGCGCGCTCTTGCTCAATTGCGCTTGCAAATTCATCGGCAGTTTTACAATAAATGTCGCGCCGTGATTGACTCCCTGACTTTCTGCCTGGACGGTTCCGCCATGCATTTCGATGATGCGCTGTACGATCGCGAGTCCCAGTCCTAATCCGCCAAATTTGCGAGTCGTTGAGCCATCTTCTTGCTGAAAGGAGTCAAAGATCCGAGGCAAAAAATTAGGCTGAATGCCTTTACCTGTGTCGATGACCTGAATTTCAGCCCGGTGATCGCTAGACCTTAATGTGACTGTCACAGTTCCGCCGTCTGGCGTGAACTTGACGGCATTGGTGAGCAAATTGCAGATAGCTTGCTGTAATCGAACTGGATCAGCCGATACGGGAGCCGTCGGATTAAAAGTGAGCGTTAACTGAATGTTTTTTGCGGCAGCGGCGAGACGTACTGTCTCAACGGCGGCAGAAATGATCTGAGTCAAATCAACAATCGTAGGATTTAACAGCAGCTTGCCTTGAATAATTCGGGAGATATCGAGTAAATCTTCGATCAGTCGAGATTGCAGCTTGGCATTGCGCTCGATCGTGGCTAAAGCTCCTCGCTGTTGATTGGCATCGAGTTTGCCCGATTGTAGCAATTTGATCCAGCCTAAAATCGGATTCAGTGGCGTTCTCAGTTCGTGAGAGAGAACCGCGAGAAATTCATCTTTGATCTGATTTGCTTGATCGGCTGCTTCTCGTGCAGCTTCGCGCTCTGTTTCGATTCGCCTGCGCTCGGTCACATCCTGAAATAGCACTGCAACTCTGTTGCTTTCAGCAGGTTCAAGCCGGAATGCATAGATATCAAACCAACGATTCATCGCAGCCGAGTGATCCTGAAATCGCGTCGGTTCGCCTGTCCGCAGCACTTGCGCATAGATATCAAACCAGAATGTTTCAATCTCAGGAATTAGCTCACGAATTGTTTTGCCAACGGCTTGTGTCAGTCCCGTTTGCTGTTCAAAAGCTGGATTGACTTCAACAAGGCGATAATCAATTGCTATGTCCTTCTCAAACACGAGTTCAATTACACAGAAGCCTTCATCGATCGATTCAAACAAGGTTTGATATCGTTTCTCAGAGTGTTGGAGTGCTGCTTGAGCTTGGATCTGCTCGGTTACGTTTCTAAAGTAAACGGTAATGCCTGGCCTGGCTGGATAGGCACGAACTTCGTACCATCGATTGTGGTCGGGATAAAATGCGGTTGTTGCGCCGACAACTTGATCGTGCATTGCACCGCGATAAATTCGCTCAAACTCAGTTCCGATCAAGCCTGGATATTCTGTCCACAGGTTCTTGCTGACCGAAGCGTTGCTTGATCGCTCAAGCAATGCTTCAGCCGATTTGTTCATGTAAGTAAACTGCCATTGGGCATTCAGTGCAAAGAACCCATCGGTAATACTTTCTAGAATGTTACGACTCTGTTCTTCACTGTCTTGCAGTGCGATCGCGGCTTGTTTACGATCGCTAATATCGGTGAATAAAATGGCAAACTGTGGATAGGTATCGATTGGGAAAGCACTGACTTCAAACCATCGATTCATAGCCTGAGAGCCACTCTCAAAGCGTTCAGGTTTCCTCGTCTGTACAACTCTACTATAGGTTTCGAACCAAAACTCTTCTAAATTAGGGACTAATTCTCGTGCTGTTTTTCCGATTGCACCTTTCAGCCCTGTCATCGATTCAAAAATAGAATTGGCTTCTAGGAATCGATAGTCTTGCGGATTTCCTTGTTCGTCAAACATCATTTCACAAAGGCAGAATCCTTGATTCATCGACTCAAACAAGGTGCGATATTTTGTCTCAGATTGTCGGAGGGCTGCTTCTGCGCGTGCCCGTTCAACGGCTGCCCAAGTTCGCTCTGCGGTTTCTTCGATCTGTCTTGCTTCCAGCTTTGTCCATTGTCGCGGAGTCGATTGATGCACAATGAGCAAGGCGACTAATTGACCGTTCTTGATCAAAGGCGTATCACAATAGGCGGCAATGTCGATCTCTTTGAACTTTGCTTTCTCACGCTCTGTCAGGCGCTTACTGTGCTGAATATCTGAGACAATCACTTGTTGCCCCATTCTGTAGTCTTTGATCAAGTCTCGACCATATTCTTCTGTACTAAATACCCCGCTCAGTTCTGCTACGCCGTTTGTGTAGCTCCGGTAGATGCTCACTTGTTGAGGATTCAGTAAAATTTCAGCATAAGCAACACGGCTTGCCCCTAACGACTCGCCTAGCACATGCGCTGCTGTTGACTGAATTGCTTCCGCATCTGTCAGTGGACGTAATGCATCATTCAGTACGATACAAAAGGCATCAATCTGATTTCCTATCAGGATGTCTTCAGTGCCTGTTGCTTTCTCATCCTGAGCCACGCTCTATTCTCCCAATTTTCCCTCTGATGAACGGCTTAGTAAGCGTAGGGTTGACTAGCAGAAAAGATAAAACAATCGCGTATCGCTAGACACTATCTTTAGATAGAATTTTGCTTAACCTGAACAAGTGCCAATCAGCAATTAAATCTGCGTCTGATACGGTAAAGTCCAGTCTTAATAACTATCTCAATCTATGACCCATCAGCTTAATCCGGATTTGCAGCAGTTCAAAACGATGCTCAAAGACCAAGGTGTGAAATATGCGATCGCGAGCTTTGTTGATATTCATGGCATGTGCAAAGCGAAAATGGTTCCTCTGTCGCATTTTGACCAAATGATGCAAGGGTCAGAGCTATTTACGGGAGCTGCTTTGGATGGCGTTCCTCAAGAGGTCAGTGATGAAGAAGTAGCAACAATGCCTGATCTTGCCAGTGCAACGATTTTGCCGTGGAATTCAGAGATGGTTTGGCTTGCGAGTGATTTGTATTTGCGGGGTCAACCGTTTGAGGCGTGTTGTCGCAGCATTCTTAAATCTGTGTTGCAGCAAGCAGCAGAAATGGGGTTTCAGTTTAATCTGGGGATTGAAACTGAGTTTTTTATTCTCAAAGATCAGGATGGACAAGCGGTTCCAATCAGCGATCGCGATACGCTAGCAAAGCCTTGCTATGACCTACAAGGACTGCTCGATAACTATGCTTGGGTAGACGAGATTGTGCAAGCGATGAATCATCTCGGTTGGGATGTGTATTCGTTTGATCACGAAGATGGCAATGGTCAGTTTGAAACGGATTTTACTTATACAGATGCGCTGACGATGTCCGATCGCTTGATCTTTTTCCGCTTGATGGTGAAGGAAATTGCGCGGAAGCATGGTTACTTTGCAACGTTTATGCCCAAGCCGTTTGCGAATCGTACAGGAAGCGGCGCGCATTACAATATGTCGCTTGCAGATTTGAAAACTGGGGAGAATTTGTTTGTCGATCGAGCAGATCCGCGCCGCTGTGGTTTGTCGAAGTTGGGCTATCAGTTTATTGCGGGTGTGCTTCGTCATGCGCCTGCGATTTGTGCGGTGATTGCTCCGACTGTGAATAGCTACAAGCGGTTGATCGCACGAGGAAGTATGTCTGGGTTTACTTGGGCACCTGTGTATATTTGCTATGGCAACAACAATCGCACGAATATGTTGCGCATTCCACTAGCAGGTGGACGAGTTGAATGTCGGGCGGCTGATATTTCCTGCAATCCCTACTTGGGTGCAGCGATGATTTTAGCAGCAGGGTTAGAAGGGATTCGAGAAGGACTCGACCCCGGTGAACCGCATACTGAGAATATGTATACCTACACGACAGCAGAACTAGCAGAAATGGGAATTAAGATGCTTCCTCGAACCTTGGGAGAAGCGATCGAAGCGTTTGCTGCTGACCCGTTGAGCGAATCGGTAATGGGTTCGTTAATGTATCAAACCTATGTTGATTTCAAAACTCAAGAATGGTTTGAGTATCACAATCATGTTTCAGATTGGGAAGTTCAGCGCTATATGAAGTTCTTCTAGCTCCCCATTTTTTACAATCAATCTGACTAACTCTAGGCGAAACCTGAGGGGGGAATTTCGCCTAGTCTAAGGAGGATGTTTGATAGAGAGTATGAAAAGACTCTGCGCTCTCGTTGCTATCCTACCCCGGAGTGAATTCGGGGCTAGTACTAAACTGGACTAACCAGAGGCTTGAGCGATGCAGTCCTTTCAAAGGGCTTCGCACAGTTAGCCCTGGAATTCCATTTCGGGGCGGGTGAGTGCGTCTCAACGATTACTTTTCAAATACTCTACTAGTGCCGCGTCTGATCCGCCCAAGGTGTGAGCACTGCCGACATCCATTTCAGACCGTAATCGATCGCAAGTCCAATCAAACCAATCAGCAAAATGCAGAACAACACTTTCTCAGTTTGCAAATAGCGTTGGGCTTGAATAATTCTGAAGCCTATGCCAGTTTGAGCCGCGACTAGTTCAGCAATCACGAGATAGTTCCAAGCTCCCGAAATATTTACTCGCAGTGTATCTAACACACTCGGAAATGTCGCCGGAACAATCACCCGAAACAACACATCTCGCCGTGTCGCACCTAACGTATAAGCAACATTGATCATCTCACTGGGAATGAACTTTACTGCATCTGCAATCATAATCGCGTTATAAAGCACGACACCCAACGTAATGATTAGAATCTTAGACTCCTCACCCAAGCCTAACCAAATCACAATCAGCGGCACAAAAGCAGTCACAGGCATGTAGCGCACGGTTCCGACAAAAGGAGCGAACAGGCTCTCCATGCTGTAGAACGTTCCCATAGCAATGCCCATCGGTACACCAATTAATGCTGCCACAACAAATCCTGCTAGCACTCGCCCACAACTGGTCAGTACATCTGAGATCAGATCATTGTTGATGAACATTTCAATCCCAGACTGCACAACGGCAGTTGGTGTGGGCAAAAACATCGGTGGAACGACTTGAGCATAGCTAATCAGCGACCAGAGCAAGAGTGGAACTGCCAGCGAGATCATCACAATCAGTGCCGACAATCGACGCGGAAATCCTTGACGGATACTCCAAAACACGGAGGGTTTTAGATACTTATATTGTCGATCGACAGATTGAGGCGAACTAAGACTTGCATCAGTCACGGGATTCATCCTTTGAGTGCAGATTAAAACGTCATCGATCAATGACATGGGTTCAGTCTAGAGAGAGAGTTGACTGCGTTTTTGTATTGACAACTACATCTCTTGCATTTGCGACGAAATTCCAAATTTTCTAAGTTCTCGTACCTTATGTATCTGAATTAACATTTTTAAGTTCTGAGATCGACTTAACTAATACTTTGTCTCCTTCTGCACGCCAACACTATGCTCAACACCCGATCTCAAGCACTACAGCAGCGATCTGAACTTGAGATCGCATCTGAACTCTCAACTGCCAAGCTTGAAGTCCGTAGCCTGTCTAAGTCATTTAACTTGCAAACTGGCTCAATGACTGTGCTAGAAGACATCAATCTTCAGCTTTTTCCAAGAGAATTTGTTTGCTTAGTCGGTGCATCAGGATGCGGCAAATCGACCTTACTCAACATTGTGGCAGGACTCACGCCTCCCTCCTCTGGAAGTGTCTTAGTCGATGGGCATAAAGTCACGGGGCCGGGTTCCGATCGCGGCATGGTCTTTCAGAATTACACCCTTTATCCCTGGCTGACTGTCTCTCAAAATATTGCCTTTGGTCTGAATCTGCGCAAGATGCCCAAAGCAGAACAGCGCGATCGCATCAATTACTATCTCGATGTTGTTGGCTTAACGCAGTTCGCGAAATCTTACCCAAAACAGCTTTCTGGTGGAATGAAGCAGCGAGTCGCGATCGCTCGTGCTTTAGCCAATGAACCTGCTGTTTTGCTCATGGACGAACCCTTTGGCGCACTCGATGCTCAGACCAAAGAACAGATGCAGCAATTTTTGCTCGAACTCTGGGAGCAAACTCATGTCACAGTTTTAATGATTACCCATGATGTCGAAGAAGCAATTTTTCTGTCACAGCGCGTGTATGTGATGAGCGCTCGTCCTGGACGGATGAAACTAGAAATTCCAGTTGGACTACCTGAACATCGCGACTTAGACATGAAGCTCTCGTCTGAGTTTGTTGCGATCAAACGGCAAATTCTTCACTCACTGCGCGAGTAGTAAAATCTTCAGAGCGACAGAATTGTGATTTTGAATACTTTATTTCTACTGCTACGTGCTAGAAGTAAGTTAGCTTTAGCAATTTGGAGCGCGCGATCGATTCAATCATATCGCCGAAAAATTTATCGCTTCTAGGGTTCCGATTCAGCACGAATGTCTGGTCCAAGAGAAGCAAACTGTTTCGGATTTCCGAGCAGTCACACGGAAGGATAAAAGCCTGGGAGAGACGATGAACAGCAATGGTGCTGTTGCGCCTCTTTCAGGCTTTTTAAGTGGTGCATTTCCTGTTTTGCATTGATTTCACACTCTAGAAGGAAGTTTTAGATGTTCAGATCTCGTTTTGTCAAACTTTTCGCATTTGCATTCATTGCTCTATTTTGGACGATCGCTTGCTCTCCCCAGGCTTCAAACAATACAGCGAACAATACACCTCAACTCTCTGTTTCGACGAATCCATGGTCTGGGTATTCAGGTCATCATGTTACGGTGAAGAAAGGGTTTTACCAGGAAGCAGGACTCCAGGTTGAGGACACTTTGTTTCAGTCAAACACCGAGCAAATTACTGCTTTTCTATCTGGGAAGACGGATGTGGCTTGGTTGACCGCAGGCGATGTCATGCAAATGGCAGGGAAAGATCCGAATGTGAAAATTATCTTTCTCGTTGACTATTCAAACGGATCTGATGGCATCTTGGGACGCGGGATTAAGTCCCCAGCAGAGTTGAAAGGTAAAACAGTAGCACGTGAAGATGTGTTGTTTGAAAAAGTGTTGCTGCGGGCGTATCTCGAAAAAGGCGGTTTGACGGAAAAAGATATCACCATTAGAGATCTACCTGCGCCTGATGCGGCAACTGCGTTTAGCGCGAAGCGAGTCGATGCTGCTGTGACCTATGAACCCTTTTTGACGAAGGCAGCCAAAGAAGGGGGCGGAGAGATTATTTTCAGTACGAAAGGAACGAATCTGATTGCAGATGTGATTGTGACCCGTGCGAATCTGATTGCTAGTCGCAGAGACGATTTAATCAAGTTTCTCAAAGCTGCCGATCGGGGAATTAAGTTACTGAAATCGGGTGATCCGGACGCGATCGCTGCTGCTGCGAGCCGACTAGGAATTAAGCCTGAAGAGTTGAAAGAACAGCTTGCGGGCATTACTTTGTTCGATATTGAAGGCAATAAAACGATTGGATTTAATCCTGAGAATCCGAATAACGCCATTAAGAGCTTTGAACTGATGGCGAAAGGGGCTTATGATTTCAAAGCCGTGCCACAGCCGCTTGATGTGAAGTCGCTGTACGATGATTCGATTGTGAAGTCGCTGTAGTTTGGAGCGAGCCTGTTTGAATTGTAAGTGCTCAAAAGAGTAGGGGATAGGAAGTAGGAGTTGAGGAATATTTCCTTGCTAGCTCTCTACTCCCCACTCCCCACTCCCTAGAAGAGAGAAGTACTTTTTAATACTGCTCTATTCCGTACATTTGAGAGGATTTACTTCATTGCTTGACTTGTGCTACAAGTTTTAGCAGCATCAAACAGGTTTCAAGCTTACAGTACAAATTTGCTTCTAGGGTTCCGGTTCAATGTTGAGTTGAATGGCTGGTCCAAGAGAAGCCGCTTATCTAGAGTTGAGAACATCTTCTAGATAAGTTACACGGAGGGATAAAAGCCCGGGAGAGCCAACCAGCAGACTAATCTTGCTGACGGCTTCCTGGGCTTTTGTAGTTGCAATGAGGAACTGAGAATGACGATCGATTCTGCACACATCACCTATGAAGAAACGATTCCAGGCGGTGCCTACTGGTCACGAGTGATTCGGCGCAATGACACATTGCGGATTCTAGCTCCAGAAGGTTCGAGTGGCGTAGCGCTCTTGTGCTATAACGCGGACAATCCGATCGAGCGATACAATGCAGCGGATACCGCGAAAATTCAGTTCAATGCTTTCTTAAAGAAAGGCATGGTCATTTATTCAGACATGGGACGAATTTTGTTCTCGATCGTTGAAGATACCTGCGGTTACCATGACACTCTCGGCGGATGTAGTAACCTCGCAACCAATGCAAAGTATGGCGAAGGCGACTACAAAAATTCGCGAGACAACTTTCTGCTTGCCCTGACGAAGCGTGATCTGGGCAAAAAAGATATCATGCCGAACTTAAATCTCTTCACCCGCATTGCAGTAGAGCCAAATGGCAATCTAGTTTGGGCAAACAAAACGGCTCAACCCGGACAATACATTGATCTCAGAGCCGAGATGAATGTGCTGGTCGTCCTCTCGAATTGCCCGCATCCGCTTGATCCAAATCCAGCGTATGACCCGAAACCGATTCAAGCAACTGTCTGGAGTTCACCTGCTCCCACTGCGGATGATCTGTGCCGAACTGCGAACCCAGAAGCCAAGCGTGGCTTCCAAAATACTGATGCCGTTTTCGCGTAATGTAGGAGCCTTTCAGTGATGACTTCAACGATTAGTACTCAACTCGATCCCAAGCTCGCAATCTACGATCAAGTTCTTCCATCTCGCAAACCTTGGGCGAAAGTAATCAAAAAAGGACAAACCCTGCGGATTGTAGATTTAGGTGGAAATCAAGCGGTTGATTTTCTGGTTTACAATGCCGATGATACGAGTGAACGTTACAGTGCTCCAGATACCATTCGCGCCCAAGGAAATATTTTTATTACCACTGGAACAAAGCTCTACTCGAACGATGGCAATGTTCTCATGACTGTTCTCAACGATACCTGTGGTCGGCATGATACGTCGGGTGGAGCTTGCAGTTGTGAAAGTAACTCTGTGCGATTTGGACTAGATAAAAAATGGCAACATGCCTGCGTAGAAAACTTCCTTTATGCCTTGAAAGACTACGGCATGGGCAAGCGAGACATGACGAGCAACATCAACTTTTTCATGAATGTTCCAGTCAGTGAAGATGGAACGCTAGAAATTGTGGATGGCATTTCTGATCCTGGTAGCATCGTTGATCTACGTGCAGAAATGAATGCCCTAGTGGTGATCTCAAATTGCCCTCAAATGAATAATCCGTGTAACGGCTACAATCCAACTCCGATTCAACTCATTGTGTGGGATAGCTAGTGATCGGGCAGATTTGCTATGAAGGGTAGGGGAATAGGGGAAACACTAGAAATGATTCTTGCTCCCCACTCCCCACCTCCCCAATATGACTAACTCCTAGAGCCACAATTTCTATCCCCCTTACCCTACAAGTGCCTTTTATGTTTCAAAAAATTCTGATCGCCAATCGCGGAGAGATTGCTTGCCGGATTATTCGGACGCTCGATCGCTTAAATATTGCTTCAGTTGCCGTCTATTCGGAAGCAGATCAATATGCTCGGCATGTCGCGATCGCAACTGAAGCCGTGGCGATTGGTTCTGCATCCGCAGCAGATAGCTATCTGAGATGGGATCGAATTCTCGAAGCAGCAAAACAAACAGGCGCAGAAGCAATTCACCCAGGCTATGGCTTTTTGAGCGAAAATGCTGAATTTGCAGAAGCTTGTACAGCAGTAGGAATTGTCTTTATTGGGCCGACTCCTGCACAGATGCGAAGCTTTGGTCTGAAGCATACTGCACGAGAACTTGCGGCTCAGAATCAAGTTCCCTTGCTTCCGGGTACTTCGCTCCTCGAAAATGTTGAACAAGCACAAGCTGAGGCTGAGAAAATTGGTTATCCCGTCATGCTCAAAAGTACAGCGGGAGGAGGAGGAATTGGCTTACAGCTTTGCCACAGCCAAGATCAACTGGCGGAATTGTTCCAAACAGTACAACGCCTCAGTCAAAACAACTTTAAGCAAAGCGGAATCTATCTAGAACGCTATGTCCAAAAAGCGAGACATATCGAGGTACAAATTTTTGGCGATGGGCAAGGGCAAGTGATTGCACTCGGCGATCGCGATTGTTCAGTGCAACGTCGTAATCAGAAAGTCATCGAAGAAACCCCCTGTCCTGGAATCAGTGAATCTCTCCGACAACAGTTATACGAGGCAGCATTGCGGCTTACAAAAGCGATCGATTATCAATCCGCTGGAACCGTTGAATTTGTCTTTGATGTCGATCGACAAGAGTTTTACTTTCTTGAAGTCAATACTCGTCTACAAGTCGAACATGGCGTGACTGAAGAGGTGACAGGCGTTGATTTGGTCGAATGGATGGTTCGGCTCGCAGCAGGCGATCGCAGTTTTCTAGAAAATTACCAACCGCAAACAGAAGGACATTCGATTCAGGTGCGTCTCTATGCTGAAGATCCGGGTAAAAACTTTCAGCCAAGTTCTGGGATCTTAACTGAAGTCAAATTTCCAGCAACCGTTCGATGTGATGCTTGGATCGATCGCGGGACAGAAATTACCCCTTACTATGATCCGTTAATTGCAAAACTGATTGCTCATGCAGAATCGCGAGAAAGCGCGATCGCTCAACTCAAATCTGCATTAGATCAATCTACCGTTGCAGGCATTGAGACAAATCTCGACTTTTTGCGCCAAATTCTAGCAAGTTCAACCTTTGCCGCAGCAGATCTCAGTACTCGGTTTCTCGATTCGTTTGAGTACTTGCCCAACTCGATCGAAGTTCTACAACCCGGAACCTTTAGCACAATTCAAGATTATCCGGGTCGCATGGGCTATTGGAATGTTGGTGTTCCTCCTTCGGGACCGATGGATCATCTTGCTTTTCGCTTAGCCAATCGGTTAGTTGGAAATTCTGAATCTTGTGCTGCACTAGAACTTACTGTTACAGGGCCTACCTTACGATTCAACTGTGATACTGTCATTTGCTTAACAGGTGCGCCAATGCGCGCAGAGCTAGATGGGGTTGCGATTCCGTTTTGGTCAGCGGTTCCAGTTTTAGCAGGAAATACTTTGAAACTGAGTACGATCGAGGGAGCAGGGACACGTACCTATCTTGCAGTACAAAATGGTTTTGATGTTCCAGATTATCTCGGCAGTAAATCAACTTTTACGTTAGGTAAATTTGGCGGGCACTGCGGCAGAGTTTTGCGGATTGGGGATATTCTCAAACTGAATGTACCGGATGAGCCTGCTCGTTGCCATTCGCTACCAACCGAGCTTATCCCGACCTACACTCACAACTGGGAAATCGGAGTGCTTTATGGGCCTCATGGTGCGCCGGATTTCTTTACTGATGATGATATTGAAATGCTCTTTTCAACCGACTGGGAAGTGCATTACAACTCTGCTCGAACCGGAGTGAGATTGATCGGCCCGAAACCCCAATGGGCGCGTCAGGATGGCGGTGAAGCGGGATTGCATCCGTCGAATATTCATGACAATGCTTATGCGATCGGGACAATTGACTTTACAGGAGACATGCCGATTATTCTCGGCCCCGATGGGCCTAGCCTCGGTGGGTTTGTCTGTCCAGCAACGATCGTCCAAGCTGAACTTTGGAAAATGGGACAGCTTAAACCCGGTGATAAAGTTCGTTTCAAACGCTTATCGCTTGCAGAAGCAATTCAAAAAGAACAGGTTCAAGATCAAGAAATTAGTACCTTAAAACCGCAAAAAGTTGACCCTGTTCATTCATCAGAACCAGACAGTGCGATTCTGCATGAAATTCCAGGTTCTGCTGAGCAAATTGCTGTGAAGTATCGCAGGTCAGGAGATAAGTATCTACTCGTCGAATATGGCCCGCTTGTGCTCGATCTCAATCTGCGGTTTCATGTTCATGCGTTAATGAACTGGTTACTCGATCATCCTCAAGCCGGAATTTTAGATCTCACGCCTGGAATTCGATCGCTACAAATTCACTACGATAATCGTGTTTTACCTCTACAAACATTACTGTCTATATTGATTGCCGCAGAGGGTGAGCTTCCTTCGATCGATGAAATGGAAGTCCCAACTCGGATTGTTTATCTGCCGCTCTCTTGGGATGATGACTCGACCAAACTCGCGATCGAGAAATATGTCCGATCTGTCAATCCTCATGCTCCTTGGTGTCCGAGTAACATCGAATTTATCCGGCGCATCAATGGTTTAGATACGATCGAGCAAGTTCGCGAGATTGTATTTAACGCAAGCTATTTAGTCATGGGCTTAGGTGATGTTTACTTAGGTGCTCCAGTTGCTACGCCGATTGATCCTCGACATCGGCTCGTTACGACAAAGTACAATCCTGCTCGAACTTGGACACCCGAGAATGCTGTTGGAATTGGTGGAGCCTATCTCTGTGTCTATGGCATGGAAGGTCCTGGAGGTTATCAATTTGTTGGGCGAACTATCCAAATGTGGAATACCTTCCACGAAACCACAGAATTTGAACCAGGTAAACCTTGGCTGCTGCGCTTCTTTGATCAAATTCGCTTCTATCCAGTTTCGCCTGCTGAACTCTTACAATTCCGGCAAGACTTTATTCATGGCAGAGTTCACCTCAGAATCGAAGAGGAAACCTTCAATCTCAAGCAGTACAATGAGTTTCTCCAATCGATTGCTGCTGAAACGACTCAATTTAAATCGATTCAGCAAGCTGCTTTTGAGGCAGAACGCGATCGCTGGGCAGCAAATCCTCTTTTGAATCAAGTTCTTGAGGATGAAGACGTTGCGATCGCAGAACAAACATTTGAGCTACCTCCCGATAGCGAAGCTGTCATTGCCCAAGTTCCAGCAAATGTCTGGCAGATTGTTGTTGAGAAAGATGCGATCGTTAAAGTGGGCGATCGCTTAGTCATTCTTGAATCGATGAAAATGGAGATTGCCATTACTGCGCCTGTAGATGGCGTTGTGTCTGAGATTTTCTGTGCTGAAGGGCAGATGGTATCCGTTGGACAGATGCTTTGTGTGATTACATCCGGTTGATCAACCTGCAAAATTCAGACGCAATCTGATAAGAGCAACTCGCACTGGATTACTAGTTGAGTAATGATGCGCCAGGTTGTTCTTCTGGATCGCGGGTATACCAATATGCCCAAGCTAGTAAAACGGCTTGCAGGGGCAGTCTTGCCCAGTATAAAAATTGGCTGTGAGGAATGCCATCGATTTGAATATCATGCACTGCCAAGTAGATGTTGGCGGGAAATACAGCAATAAATAGGGAAATTAAACCCCAAGCGGCAGCAACAGAGAGCCAAGGAATCAGTAAACCAATGCCACCTAAAATTTCAAAAAAGCCGCTGACATACACTGAAGGAAAAGCAGGAAATACAGGAGGGACAATGCGAGCGTATTGTTCTGCGCTCACAAAATGTGTGATACCTATAATAATCAGAGAAACAGCGAGGATGCCTCGAAGAATCTCTTTACGCCGAATTGGTTTAATGTTCATACTTTAGAGCAAGAGAGAAGTACGCGGACATCATAGTCGAGCGTTTAGAGCGATCGCGTCTGTCTAGAGATAGCACGATGCAGTTCTAGCGTCTCAAATAAGGCAGAAATTGCTGAGCAGGGCGACTTGTCAGAAGACTTTGCATATCTCCCCAATTGTGCTCGTGTACAAGAATGTACACCTATGAATTTGGAGAGTTGATGATGCTTTATGAATCTTTCGAGCGCTTGGCTTTCGCGATCGCGCTTTTAGGAGTTGTGATGTTACATGCAGCCTCTGTTCGAGCTAATGAGCGAACCTCTAATGCTGCTCAAGAACGGAAAGATAGCTCAGTTATATTGAGCAATGGCTCGGTCAGCTTGAATCCGCAACCGGAACCCCCTGGAAGCAGAGGAGGAGGTTCAAATGATTAATTCGCTACAATGTTGTTCTAGCTCTCAAATCAGTCTGCTCTGTGTATGAAATTTCGGGTTGTGCGAATCAGCGCTGTCATCTTGATGCTCAGCAGTTGCGCTGGACAAAACGGGTTGATTCCAAAAACTCGGTGTAAAACCGCAGTCGCGATCGCGACCCAAACCTGGACAGTGAATTACTATATCAACAAAACCAGTGGCGGTTTGAACACGCAACGAATTCAAACCTTTCAGAGCAACACGATTACTAATCTGAACGGTGAGAAGCCTGTTGATGCAGTTTCCGTTGATGATAACGGGGTAGGGTGGGGTGCAATTCCTCCACGCCCGACTGCTGATGAAGTTGATCAGCGTCGTGATATTCAGGAACGTAATGATCCGCCTCAATTACAGCGATCGGTGACGTATCAATTGCAATGTGAGAATGGAACACTTTCAACGGATGCACTCACCTATCGAGAAGCAGCGAGAGCAATTCGATCAGGGCAGGATGTGAGAGCTAGCTACATCGGAAATCGCCTGATGAAGATTGAATCTCGTGATTCTCGTTAGCTTAAATGGATTCAATCAGGTTGAGTAGGAGCGGACTGATTAGGATTGGGTGTGTTATTTGGCGGCTGATTGTTGCCTTGACACATAAAAAAGCCTAAAGCGATTAAAAGACCAATCGCTCCAAGTACAACTTTATAGGGTGGTGTTTGAGGCTGAGATGTCGGTGTTACTCTTTGAATTGAGGTCGATGGCTCCGATTTCTCCACAGAGGTCGGGGTTGTTGCTTTTCTATTCCTTCTTACCTCTGAAGGTGCTCCTACCCAAACTGCGGAACGTTCGCCCTTTTGATTAACGCAATAGACTGCCTGATCGTCCCACAGGGGTTTTTCGGTCTGAGTTGAGATATCGACCCATGTGGGTGTAACGCGTGGGGGAAAAATAGGAGCTGATCTTCCATGAAGGACATCATTAATATCGAAAGGTGGATGGAGCACCGGAGGAACATAACTCGTTTCTCCTAAGTTCTGATTGATTTCAGATCGCTCTCGTTGCAAATCTTCAATCTGCTTATCGATCGCTTGTCTTCTCGAACGTAGGTACGAATTCCAATCAAAGTATTTCATATCTCTCTGCCCCTGATCATTGTTGAGAGACTTATTACCTTCAGAGTATCAGACTCCTCAATGGCTGAAAGACTGTCGTAATGAAATGAAAGATCGAGAATTGATAGCGAATACGAAAATACTGAAGCTAGCAGAGCGGTAGATAAATGGACTACACCTATGAAGCAGATTAGCAAAACTCAATCGTAGCGAACATGGTAGCGTAGGGGTCTAGCCCCCTACGTTCCTCTAGTTCAATCAGCAGATTTACTATTTTCTACTTTCGGCTTTTAGCTCGTTTTGGAGCCGATCGCTCAACTGCCGCATTATAGATGCTCTCATTCGCTTGAGCCGACTTAAACAAATCGACGATCGGGCGCGGATAGTCTACTCCAATGCGTACCTGAAATCGCTGCTGCTCAACGGGTAGTAACTTCCAAGGCTCATGTACCTTCGCTGCTGGAACATCCTTCAATGCAGGCAGCCAATGTTTCACATAAGACCCATCTGGATCGTAGTCCTTTGACTGCTTGATGATGTTAAAAAACCGAAATCCCCGCGCATCATTTCCCACACCTGCGTTATAGTTCCAATTTCCCCAGTTACTACATACGTCATAGTCAATCAAAATTGATTCAAACCATTCAGCGCCCCACTGCCAATTGATACCCAGATTCTTGGTTAGAAAACTAGCAACATTCTGCCGTCCCCGATTCGACATAAATCCAGTTGCCGCAATCTCTTGCATGTTGGCATCAATGAGTGGAAATCCAGTGTTTCCAGTTTGCCAAAGTTCAAAGCGATCGACATCATCTTTCCATGGGATCGAAATTCCCAGTAAGCCCGATTGATAAAAAATCTGATTGCCATGCTTCGCGCAGATAAATCGGAAAAAGTCCCGCCACAACAGTTCAAAAATTAACCAGTACGTTGAATCATTGCGAACGCGCTGAGATTCATAGTTCTGAACTTGCGAATAGATGTAACGCGGGGACAGACAGCCTAATGCTAACCAAGCTGAGAATTTTGACGAATAATCCACTCCTAGCATTCCATTACGCGTCTCTTTGTAAGCCTTTAAAGCATCCTGCTTCCAAAAATATTCTGCTAACCGAGCTTTCCCCGCCGTTTCTCCACCCTGGTAAGGAATCATCCCTCTAGGGTCACGTTGAGGCGGTTCTAGTCCTAACTCTTCTAAAGTTGGAATTTCACCTCGATCGATATCGGGCAATTCTGCTAATCGTTCAGGCGTGGGAAACATTTCATTGACAGTCGCAGACTTCTCAACGCCTTTGCGAAAGTTCGTGAATAGCTCTGGAATTTCCTTGATTGCAAACGGCAAATCATCGGGATGATAAAGCGTCATTCCCCAAAATGCTTGTATCGAAGTCCCGATCGCTTTTAATGCTTCTCTGAGGTTGTCTTCAACCTGTGTCTCTTCTGAAGTAACTTCGTGATAGTAATAAACGGACTCTACTGCTAATGCTTTGGCGATCGCGGGAATCATTTCTTCTGCTTTTCCCTGCCGAATGATCAAATCACTCCCCAGCGATCGTAAATTCTGCCGCAAATCGGCGACGCTCTCTAACAAAAACTGCGCCCGAAATGCTCCAGTTTTCGGAAATCCGTAAGGAGTTGTACCAAACTGCCTCGGTTCAAAACAGTAAACGGGAATCACCGTTGCCCCTGAACGAATCGCTTTCATTAACGGCTCATGATCATGCACCCGTAAATCATTGCGATACCAAATAATAATCCGCTGTTCTGCCACGATCGATTCCATAACGCTTCACGCTCGATCGTAACGTTTTTTAACAAAAAAGCTCAGCGATCGCCAATTTGGCGATCGCTGAGCAATTCCCTACGAATTAAAGTTCTAGCTAACGAAAACAGGAATACCAGCGAGCACTTGACTCAACAATCCGGGAATGAGTTGCATCGCAAATTGCAGCGCGAAGATTGCCAGAATTGCGGAAAAATCGATTCCACCCAGTGGCGGAATAATTCGACGAAAGATATTCAAATACGGATCGGTCAACTGGCTCAAAATTGCGAACGGTTGGCTATACCAATCGATCGTCGGGAACCAACTGAGCAAAATTCTGATAATCAACAGTGCAAAGTAGATTCCTAAAAACTGTTGAATCGTCGTGATCAAGAGAATAGCTGGATTCATAGCCTTTTCGGTTCCTCTGAATGTAGGGATGGGTGATTCACATTGAGAATAGTTTAAGCGATTTTTTTGCGACTTGTACTCTTGCTCGCAGTACATCCTGCCTTAATCTTCTCGCATCGATCCTTCTCGATCTTGCTCGATTGCGCGTCCATTGACGTTTCCCAACTGCTGACGCACATCATCGATCGCATCATTCAACTGTGCGATTTTATCTTCCAAACTGCGTCGAGCCAATTCGATATTCTGTTCAGCCGATGCCCGCATCCGCCGCTTCGATTTGACTCTCGCATCTGCCAATTCAGGCTTTGTGCCGTCTTCTCCTTCTTCTGCCAAGCGTTGCGAAGTCAGTGCTGCACCAATAATGCCGCCTACCACGCCGCCCACGATCGCGCCGAGGACAAATCCACCGGAAAAATTATCTTGCTGACTCATGGTTGGTCGTCTCTGAACATCTCTCTTATTGTATCGACCTTTACGTTCCGAAAATACGATCGCCCGCATCCCCCAATCCTGGGACGATAAATCCGCGATCGTTCAACGTTTCGTCAATTCCTGCTGTATAAATCGTCAAACTCGGATAAGCCGTTCCCAATTTTTGCAGCGCTGGCGGAGCGGCAACGACTGCCACGATTCGGACAAGTGCAGGATCGATTCCCCGCTTGGTCAATTCTTCCATTGCGCATACCGAACTGCCACCAGTTGCCAACATTGGGTCAACGATCAAAACGCGCGTTTCAGGATTGAATTGATCCGGCAGTTTATTCAAGTAGCAACTTGCTTCTAGGGTTTCTTCGTTGCGGACAAGTCCTAAATGATAAATCGAGGCTAAAGGCAAAAGCGCCTGTGCGCCATCGAGCAATCCGAGTCCCGCCCGCAAGATCGGTACGACGACGACCGGAACTTCTGGGTTGATAAAGGTGGCAGGACAGGGTGCAAGCGGAGTCTCGATCGTCATGTCTGTCGTGGGCAACCATTCCCGAATTGCTTCATAGGTCAACCAGCGCCCTAATTCTGTAATGGCACTGCGGAAGAGTGCTGAAGGCGTAGAAGCGTCACGAGCAACGCCAAGCCAATGCTTAATTAACGGATGGGGGGGAACGTATACACGCAGTTGCAGAGTCATAAATCGCTCATCAGAATTGAATCTGAACCATCATACTCCTTCTGCTCTAATATTTTCGGTTATTTTAATCAGCGGAAAATCATTGGATCGCGACAAGTTATTGAAATAAATTCTCATCTGTATTGACAAGAGTTTTCAATAAGCTTTATAGTGATTTTCAGTGTTCTCCTCTCTAGAGGATCGGCAGATGGACGTAGAAAACGATGGATTTTTTACGTCCGCTTTTTTTGAAAATTACGATCGAGACTTCAAATACTCAAATTTTTAGATCAAAGCGTTTTGCGATCGCTCAAGTGAGCCATTATTCTAAAAGCTGGATCGGTAAGTAAGTTTGGAAGCTTCTAAAGTCTTGGTCTGTTGTAAAAATAGAATCGTTACGGCGATAAGCAGCAGCACAGATCAGAAAGTCTGTATTCGATCCTTGAATTCCATTGCGGCGACAAGTATTAAAGAATTCAGCAGCGATTTCGTAGTCGTCTTGCACTAGGGTTAAGTCTGGAAACGCTCGAAGATAGTCCCGTAGCCTTGTAAATTGTTCGGTTGTGCGAATTCCGGAGAGAATTTCTTGGCGAATGGCTCCGAGAATGCTGACCTCATCTTCAGCAATGAGAGTGCGAAGTCGATCGACAATTTCAGAATTAGGCGTATTGCGACGCAAAGCCAGCGACCAAATTGAGGTATCTACGATCACGCTCATGAAATTTGGCGTTGCGCTTTGTAGTCGTAGGTTTCGTCGTAATCGATCGTTCCGAATAAATCAATAATTTTGCGACGTTGGCGACGCTGGATATATTCGCGCAAAGCAGCTTCGATGACAGATTCTAGGTTCTGTTGTTCATCGAGTGCCAATGCTTCCTGAATTAAAGATTCATCTAGATTGAGCGAGTGAGTCATTACCAGTAGTGATGTTGTGATTGCTCCATTTTATCTATGTTTCAAGGCTTAGATTCGGATGATTGGAGTTTTTGAATTTCAGCGATCGGTAACAACAAGGCACTTTCAATTTCAGATCTCACTCTAGCGCTAATCTTGCAATCACTCTTGAGGCAGTCAGCGAGCAATACGTTGGCACTATAATAATCTCTCAAAGCACGCAACTCTAAATCGCTAAATTCTAATTCTTGAAAAACGGATTCGTGTTTCGCTACAAAGCCTCTAAGTTTTTTATTCCAATCTGCTCCGTTTAAATTCCACCATTCGATAAGATGCTTCAAATGATCGAATGCATTGCGCCCTACTGTCATAAACTCTACTTCCACAAACATGAATGGATGCTTCACGGGCTGCAAAATTCTATCTAGTTCGCCAGCTATTGGAAGTTTCGCAATAGCCTTCAGTTGGTTTATGGGAGCTTCACCAACGCAACTTTCTAGAGATTGTGCCAGTTCATAACACTTATATCGAACACGATCTCTTGCAAAATACAAGGCATCTTGTAGCCCAATTTGTTTTTCAGAATAAATTAAGAAGAGAGCAGAAGCAATATTGTAGACGTACTCTATTGCTTCCTCAAAACAAATAGCACGAATTATGTGCAACCAATCTTCGGCATCAGCAAGCGAAGGAAACTCCAGTTCTGATTCTTGTAAGAGAGCTTCCGCATTGGGATAATTATGATTAATTTGATTAAGTAGTAGATCTATTTTAGGTGTTCTAGCTACTAGGCTATCAATCTCCCTTTTCACGAGTTTAACTAAAGCATCTGCTTCTGGTAACATCTCAACAGTTAATAGGAATACTTCACGCCATCGTTTATCTGCTACATGAGCTGCTAACTGATTTAATATCAAGTTGTTTGTTGATGGATTAGAGTTTTTGACAATTTGACATGCTGCGAAATACTCACGAAAAGTTGAATGTGAAAATGAATAATATTCTCGTGTGCGTTTCACAAGGATTCCGTGCTGCGCTTCAATAGATCTTACAAATTCCTCAACCTCTAAGTCCTCTACTTTAGAGTCAAAATAGGTTAAATTTTCTAAAAAACTTCCTACAAGGGATTCAAGATAATCAATATCAAAAAGGTAATAATTTTCTTTAAAGCTTTGATATGCAATATGTCTAAATAACGCTTCTCTACTTTTAGAAGAAAGCTTTTTGTAAATAGGTTCACAAGATCTGTCTAGAACCACATTCCACCGCTTTTGATCCCATCGTTTGAGAAGCACATTAAAGGCATCTCTATACAATTTCCATTTTGGTAATGGAAAACTTTCTATATCTTCAAACACTAAACATAACAGCGTCAGTAACAGTGGATTTGTGGCTAATTCCTGAATGGGTGGATAAGCCTTCAACTGTTTGAGAAAGCGATCGCCCTTCACCCTATCTTCTCGGCTGCGAAACCACTTCCGAGCAAAATCTGCAATTTGATCCTCATCAAAATCAGCCACTTCGACCTCTGTAAACTGCTCAAACGTATATTCACGAGCAGCAATTCGACAAGTCACAACGAATTGATTGCGATGGTAACGCTCTGAAAGCTTTTGAACCTGTCGCAGAACATGAGAAACATCAGTTTCCCGAACCTCATCCAAACCATCGAGCAGAATCAGCGCATTTCCACGATCGAGCAATTCCCGAATCTCATCAAGTTCATTGCTTTCAAGATACAAACGAATGTATTCCAGTAAGTCAGGACGGTCTTGCGACTCCGCGAACTCTTTCAAGGTGATAAAGATCGGGACTCGCTGCGGTTGGAACCTCTCCCCGATGCACTGAATCGCCAAATGCTTGAGAAACGTCGTTTTTCCGGCTCCCGGTTTTCCTAAAATCATCAGCTTGCTGTATATATCAATCGCGACTAATCCCGGAACTGGTTCTTCTTTAACAGCTCCCAAACCAGATTGCTCAACTTGCTCAGCCGACGCCTCTCGCACCAATTCTGATAGCTTTAATTGTCTACATCCGGTGATTTTCTCCAGAATGTTGACGCTGGTGTAAATGTCATCTAAGCCAATTGGTTGCGACATATCCAATACTCGCATCGTGCCACAGCGTTTTTGCAGATGGGGCTTGATGCGATCGCGAAACTTCTGCACCAAATCCATCGAAGCGTCGATCTTCACATCTGGAGATTGAGCAGCAATTCCCGCAATTTCTTCCCAATTCAAGTCAAGCTTCTCGCAAAGTTTGACGAAAATCCGTCGATCGACCTTTTCTCCTCGACAAAACTTCTTCGAGGTCGCTGACGAACAATCTTCTCCTGCCAATTTCTCTTGACTTAATCCTTGATGAGTCAGTGCATGAGCAATTTGCTCAACTCCTGTTGGACATGCTTGAAGCGATCGACTTGCCATACTCTCTCACCAGCACAATCCCACAATTTTACACATCTCATTCAAAGTTATCCGCAAGTCAACCCAAACTCATCCAGACGATAACCCTTGTAGAGCCTGAACTTCAAATCGATCTCGCTGATAGTAAGAGTGTTAGTTACAAACTGATGATTATGCACAAATCGACACCTTCTCTCTTTCAGCAGGTTTTCTTCACCGTCGTTGCGTTCACGCTGCTATCCGGTGGCGGAGCGATTAGCATCGCGAGTCAACCCGAACTCACTCCAGAACAATCTCGTATTCTCGAAACGCTTGACACAACTTGGAAGATTGGCATCGGCACAATTTTTGGACTGCTTGGTAGTCAAACACCAACATTGCTCAATCCAAAACATGAGACAGATGAGGATGAGGCAAATGAAGCACATTCTTAGTCTGTCTTTGCTCTAGAGAATCGCAAACGGGCGCAGGAATGGGTAGATTTCTTGCGTCCTCTTTTTTGAGAACTACAATCGAGACTGCAAATGCTTAGATATCTGGATCAAAGCGATTTACGATCGCTCAGTCAATTTTTACTCTAACGATCGTCCGAATCAACTACTGCCGATGGAGCCAGTTTGCTGTGGCGACAGATGCGATCGTGCCGAGAAAATGTGCGCTGATCCCAATCATATTTGCCATTGCAACGAGCACATCTAAGGGGCGGATGATGCGAGTGGGATCATAGATGGCGACCCCTTGCGGTTGAGCGATCGATTTAGAGAGTAAGACTCCCATTGCTGCACCTCCGCCGAGAATTGTAAGCCCCATGCCAATAAATCCCGCAATGATTCCAATTCGCAGAATTCGCATTACTTCACTTTTTTTGGGATGAAGTTCTGGGTTTGGATTGCGAAGGCGACGCGCGAAACGAAGTTGACGGAATGCAAGATAAGCCGTAAACAGCAACGCGATGATGCCACAGACCGCCCAAAATATGCCAATGCCTAGTCCGGGAGTCGTTGCATTCTGAAAACCTCTGCCGATAGCTATCCCTGAGACAGCAGGAGCAACAGCTTGATTAAAATTCCGTCCAGCGATCGCAAATAGCAGCATCACGCCAGCCACAATGCCAAACCCAAGCTGTGTGATAATGCCGACCCAGCCAATTAAACGAAGGATCTTACCAATTTGCTCTAACTTATGAGAGAGGGAGTCATGGTCGATCGCAGTTGGAGTTTGCATTTTCATCCTCGAAATGTGTGCTATCCGCAAACATAATTCAAACTCAAACAACAAACGACCTTCCCTAGCCCGATATTCAATGGCTTAATTCTCAAAGCTAGTCCAGTCCGTAGTGATTCTCATGGATGCTTCATCTAACTCAAGTTAGATTGATCAAGCAACAGGAACTAGCTTAAAAATGCTATATCATCATCTCAATAAAAAGCCTGGGTCAGATTTCACAGTCGGAAAACGCTACCTGAGATGGCTTTGCGTGCCTCGAATAAGTTCTGCTAGCTCTGCTTCTCTCGTTGGATAGATGACTACTTCTGCCATTTGGTAGAAGTTAAGAGGAATGCTTTTTCTGTCTGATACCATTTTTTTATCACTATGCAAGTTGCCCGACTTCATCAAATCAATTTTTTAAAACAGCCCGACATCAATTCTTTCAATCGTCAACAGTCGCAGTTTACAGAACTGGCTCAAGAGCAATTTACTGATGTTGAGGGGGGCAAAATCTTGCAGAAGAGTGTATGAACCAACAGATCGATCCTTACCACGATCACTCTTCTCCAGAACAAGCGCGACTGATGCTCATCGAGCAAAATCGGCTCTTAAAGTTAGTTGCATCCGGTCAGCCGTTGGAAACTTGTCTGACTGAGGTTTGTCACTCGATCGCTCAACTTAATCCTGGGACTCACGCTTGTTTTTTGATTGCCGATGCACAACGGGTGTCTTTTTTGCAGGTGATTGCGCCCAGCCTGCCTGCTGCGTTTCGGCAAAGACTCGAAGGTGCTCTGATCAATGAATTCTGTATTGGAAGCTTCGGCGACGCGATGTATCGAGGTCAGCCCGTTTCCTGTCCTGAAATTGCCAATGACGATCGCTGGTCTTCGGAATGGCGATCGCTCTGTGTTGCTCACAATATCCTGGCGTGTCATTCTGAACCTCTCATAGGTGTCAATCATCTACCGTTCGGGTTGCTGATGTTATGTTTTGAACAAGCACGGATACGAACAGATTGGGAGTTTCAACTTGCCCAGTTTGGTACTCAGATTGCGAGTATCGTATTTGAGCGAGATCGAACCGACCTTGTTTGTCAAGACCGGGAAAAACAGTATCGCACGCTGTTTGAATCGATCGATGAGGGCTTCTGCATTTGCGAACTGCTGTTGAATCAGAATGGTGAACCTCAGGACTATCGACTTCTAGAAGTCAATTCTGCTTTTGAGAAATTAACAGGGCTAGAGCAAGCGACAGGGAAAACGGCACGAGAACTGGTTCCCAATCTTGAGGATTTTTGGTTAGAGACTTATGCTCAAGTTGTCCAGACAGGCAAGTCGATTCGATTTGAGCAGGAATCGATCGCGCTCGGTCATTGGTTTGATGTTAACGCTTTTCGCATCGGTGAGCCACAGCGCCATCAGTTCGCGTTGTTGTTTACGAACGTTACTGAGCGCAAACAGGCCGAAAAACTTGCACGTCAAGCGACCGAAATCGAGACATTTCGGGTGTCCTTAGTCGATGCGCTCCGTCCGCTTGCGCATCCAGTTGAAGTTCAGGCAACAGCGAGCCGAATGCTGGGTGAATATTTGAATGTCACTCGCGTCGTGTACTTCGAGGTTCAAGGCGCAGATTATGTCGTTGAGCGCGATTACGTGAATGGTGCAGATGCGCTGGCAGGTAGATACGCGATCGAATCATTTGGAGAAAAGGTACTCAAGGCTTACCGTGCTGGGCAGACAACTTCTGCATCTGACGTGACCGCCGATCCAAATTTGTCTCCAGAGCAGCACTCCGCGTATGCCGCGATTCAGATCAAGGCTCACATTGGCATACCGCTGATCAAAAATGGTGAGTTTGTAGCAGGGCTGGCAGTGCATAACGCTACTCCGCGAGTGTGGTTGCCCCAGGAAATTGCTCTAGCCGAAGAAGTTGCTGAGCGGACTTGGGCGGCGGTTGAACGTGCGAGTGCTGAAGCTGCCTTGCGTAATGCACATAAGCAACTAGAATCTGCTTTGGCGGCGGGAGCCGTTTATACCTGGCGCTGGAACATTCCTGCTTATCGAGTCATCATCGATGCGAAGTTTGCCCGATTGCTTGACATTGATGCTGCTGTAGCTACCACTGAAGGACTCCCGATCGAAACGTTCATCAACTGGATGCATCCCGACGATCGCGTTCTTGGCTTCGCTGCCCTTCAGCAGGCAATCACAACGGGCGAAGCGTACACCTCTGAATATCGCGTTCAGCTTGCCACCGGAGAGAAACGGTGGTTCACAGCACGCGGTCAGGTTGAGTATGATGCTACAGGCAATCCCATTGCATTACTTGGCGCACTTGCCGATATGACGGTTGCGAAGCGTCTTGAAGAGAGCCGCAGACGGGCAGAAGAAGACCGCGATCGCTTCTTTCAATTGTCTCAAGACATGCTAGCGATTGTGCATATGGACGGGTACTTTCTCCAGACGAATCCAGCCTGGGAAACCACGCTCGGCTATACGTTACCAGAGCTAACTGCTCAGCCTTACATTGAGTTTGTGCATCCTGACGATCGCGCGGCAACTGTGGCTGCAGCAGACCTCATTGCTCAAGGAATTCCACTGCATGAGTTTGAAAATCGGTATCGTGCTCGAAATGGCTCTTACCGTTGGATATCCTGGAGCGTTGCTCCCTTTATCGAGCAAAAGCTCATGTACTGTGTGGCGCGGGATATGACGGATCGTAAATCAGCCGAAGTAGAACGCGAACAATTACTTCAGCAAACTCAAGTTGCGAAGGAAGCTGCTGAAACTGCAAACCGGATTAAAGATGAATTTCTTGCGGTTCTATCTCACGAACTACGATCGCCGCTGAATCCGATTTTGGGCTGGACGAGGATGCTACAAACTGGCAGATTAAATGCGCCTCAAACGCAGCAAGCGTTAGCCACGATCGAGCGGAATGCCACACTGCAAGCTCAATTGATTGAGGATCTACTTGATATCTCCCGAATTTTACGCGGCAAACTCGTCTTAAATGTTGTTTCTGTTGATTTAGCAAGTATTATTCGAGCCGCGCTGGAAACAATTCGATTAGCCGCAGAAGCAAAAAATATTCAGATCCAGACAATGTTTGAGGGAACAAGATGGCGAGTTTCTGGGGATGTTGCTCGGCTCCAACAAGTGGTTTGGAATCTTTTGTCGAATGCGGTGAAGTTTACGCCTGAGCAAGGACGAGTTGAAATCTGCTTAAGCGAAGTTGGGCATCACGCGCAAATCGAAGTCAGTGATACCGGGAAAGGCATTTCTGCGGAGTTCTTGCCTTATGTGTTTGAGCGGTTTCGGCAAGAAGATGGCTCGACAACGCGCCAGTTTGGCGGATTGGGTTTAGGGCTTGCGATCGTACAGCAAATTGTTGAATTGCATGGTGGAACTGTCAACGTCAGTAGTCCTGGAGAACATCAAGGAGCAACGTTTACGGTTACGCTGCCCTTGGAGCAGATCGAATCGCCAAGCTCGCCCAATTCAGATGAATTGTTTGCTGTCGCCCATGCTTCTCTGGTCGGCATCCATGTGCTGATTGTGGATGATGAGCCAGATGCGCGCGATTTTCAGGCGTTTGTGTTGGAGCAACGAGGAGCGAACGTAACCGTGGTAGACTCTGCGATCGCGGCTCTACAACAATTGAATCAAGTCATGCCTGACGTTCTTCTCAGTGATATTGGTATGCCCAATATGGATGGGTATACGCTGATGCAACTGATCCGATCGCGTCCTCCGGAGCAAGGAGGGATGATTCCAGCGATCGCGCTTACAGCCTATGTCGGAGAATTGAATCAGCGAAAAGCAATTGAGGCTGGATTTCAGAAACATTTTGCAAAGCCAGTCGCGCCAGATTTATTAATTCAAGCGATCGCATCTTTAGTGAACAGTCCTAAGTGAACAGTCCTAAGTTTTCTCAGCAGCAAATCAGACTCCCGGTCTTCCCATTTCTTCACTTCGCCAACTTGATGTGATTGACGACTAGAAGCACAATAGGCTCTCGTGAGAACGTAAAGGGTTGTATCGCATGATCTGCGAGTGTCGATTCTCAGTCTCTATACTGGAGATATTGGGTAGGCAAGACAGATGGATGATTTATTCCAAGAGATTGAAGCACTGGTTGATCAAGGCTTTGAAGGATTGCTGGATATTGTGCGAGTGATCGAAGGGCGAGAGCCAAGAGAGCCTGAATTTCGTGTGAACCAGTCGGAAAATGTCGATCACAGCTCCCCAACTGATGAAAGGCAATCTTTCTTTAGCGAAAATACAGTTCTGAGTACGCCATCGAGCGAGGATAGTGTACAGCCGACCCTGGCAGGTGTGGGTGGATTGTCTAGCGTACTGCGAGAGCTACGCGAACTTGTCGAGCTTCCGCTCAAGCGTCCTAATGTATTAGCCGCGCTCGGATTAGAACCGACGACAGGCGTGTTGCTGACAGGACCACCTGGAACCGGAAAAACTCTCACTGCGCGAGCTTTAGCCACAGATCTCGATGTGAACTACATTGCGATCGTGGGTCCAGAAGTCATCGGAAAATACTACGGAGAAGCCGAATCTCGACTGCGCAGCATTTTTCAAAAAGCAGCACGGTCTGCTCCTTGTATTATCTTTATCGACGAAATTGATAGTCTTGCTCCCGACCGTTCTAAAGTCGAAGGCGAGGTCGAAAAGCGGGTCGTGGCGCAACTCTTGAGTCTAATGGATGGGTTTGCTAAGACAAAAGGGATTATTGTCCTAGCTGCAACCAATCGCCCGGATCATCTTGACCCTGCGTTACGTCGTCCAGGTCGGTTCGATCGAGAGATTGCATTCCGTGTGCCTGATCGCGGTGGGCGCTTAGAAATTCTTGAGATTTTAACGGCAATGATGCCCCTGCACGAATCCGTGGATCTCAATGCGATCGCGGATTTATCTGGAGGTATGGTTGGTGCAGATCTCAAAGCACTCTCTCAACAAGCAGCTTACTTAGCACTGCGGCGACTGTTGCCGAGCTTGGATAGTCCGATGCCTGCACAGATGAGTGTGACGCAGGTTGACTTTCTAGAAGCAATTCGACACATTAAGCCTGCGGTACTGCGATCGATTGAAATCGAAGCACCGAAAGTTACCTGGGATGCGATCGGCGGACTGGATCACATTAAACAAACGCTACAAGACTCTGTAGAAGGCGCATTGCTCTATCCTGAACTGTATGATCATACTAAAGCGAAAGCACCACGCGGAATTTTGCTATGGGGAGAACCTGGAACAGGTAAAACGCTTTTGGCGAAAGCGGTTGCGGCTCAAGCTCGGGCAAACTTCATTGCAGTGAATGGACCTGAATTGCTGAGTAAATGGGTTGGAGCCTCAGAACAAGCAGTGCGAGAACTTTTCACAAAAGCGCGTCAGGCATCTCCCTGCGTTGTTTTTGTCGATGAAATTGATACGCTTGCGCCAGCACGCGGGAGATATCAAAGCGATTCAGGAGTGAGCGATCGCGTTGTCGGTCAACTACTCACAGAACTCGACGGCTTGCATGACTGTACGAATGTGCTCTTCGTCGGAGCCACAAATCGCCCGGAAACCCTCGATCCTGCTTTACTGAGAGCAGGACGATTAGATTTGCAACTCAAAGTAGATCTCCCTGATCACATGAGTCGCCTTGCTATCTTGCACGTGCATAATCGCGATCGCCCGTTGGAGGAGGTAGAGTTAGACTCATTCGCTGCCCAAACAGAAGGCTGGAATGGGGCTGATCTAGCGCTGTTAAGCAATCAAGCAGCATTAGAAGCAGTGCGCCGCTATCGTACTCAAGGCATGAATGATCCGACCTGTTTGAGGATTACAATGGATGACTTTACGATCGCCTATCAACGGCTTTTGCTTCAGCGCGAAATGGCTCGTTAACTGCTTGTGAGCTTAGGAATGCGATCGAACCTGATCCCTGAAACGTCTTTACAGCTTATAACCAGAGAGCTTTTTTACATCCTCGATTGTCTTTAAACATCCTCTAAGGATGTTCTGAAGTCACGCGATCGTACTCTACCTTGCCGTAATCGAGCTTGATCACACGATCGCTAAATTGAAAATAATGATCATCATGACTAATCACCCAAACCGTTTTACCCCGATGCTTTAATTTCGGCAAAAACTCGGTGTAAAACAATTCTCGGAAGATTGGATCTTGATCCGAAGCCCATTCGTCGAACAAATAGATCGGACGATCCTCCAAGTAAGCCGTCAACAATGCCAACCGTTTTCTTTGACCTTGCGACAGTTCCGTGGTTGATAATCTTCCATCTACAACCTGAACTTTGTGTTCAAGCTGTAACTGCTGAAGATAGCGCTGAGCATCCTCGTCAGACGCATCTAAGCCGAGTAAGCGATCGAATAAGTAGAAGTCAGCAAACACTGTTGAAAAATGCTGTCGATACCATTCTCGATTGTGCTCAGTAATCGGTTCGCCATCGAGTAAAATCGTGCCAGTTTCGGGCGCATATAATCCCGTTAAAAGCTTAGCGAAGGTAGATTTTCCGCTGCCGTTACCACCAACGATAAACACAATCTCGCCTGCATTCAATGTTAAATCGATCGTGCCTAAAGTAAACTTCGTATCTTCAGACTGATAGTAGCTATGCGTCACACTTTTCAGTTCTAAGCGGTTCCACGTCTGAACTGGACTGGGAATCGTTGTAGACTCGGCTTTTTGCTTCAAGGACAACCCTAGCATGTCGATCTTTTGCAATGACACACTTGCTTGGCTCAGAATCGGCAATTTCAGCACCATCTTATCCAATGGCAACATCAAATAAGTAAACGTCAAAACATAGCCGGACAAGGTTTCAGGCGGAATCGATACAAGACCTGGCAAGGCAAACATCACAAACCCGATCGCAAAAAAGAAGATCAGCTTGCCCCAACTTCCTGCCGACGCAAAGAGCACTAAAGCGTGAATGTTATGCCGACGAAATGACGCGGAAGCGGTCTCTAACTCATCGCGCAGAAACACCTGACGGCGCGGGTAATGCAGCTTCATCTCTTTGATGCCATCGGTAATCGATCGAAAATGCCGAAACAACACATCTTGATCTTCGCGTGCAAATACCATCCGACGACGAGCTTGGTTGAGCATCCATTGACAAGTTGCGAATGCAAAGAAAAACAACCCCATCACCATCGCAAACACAACCCAAGACAGCGAACCAATATAAACAAAACAGCCAACAACTGTCGCCAAATCGATACACAAAAACGGAAACGAAGAAACCGCAGTGGCGACCGCTTGTACATCTTCGGTCAAAGTTGCCATCATGCGCGCATTTCCAAGCTGCTCCAAATGCCGCAACTCCGACGACAAAATTTGTCGGCTTAACTGCAATCTCAATTTAAAGACTGCATCCTGCGCCAACTGAATCAGCACCATCTGCGAAATCACGCTCGTAATCAGCGACACGATCGCTAATCCGACAAATGCCCACGCAATCTGTGACACGGCACCATTGCCCAAGGCGCGGCTAATTAATGCAATTAATCCTGCACTACTCGCCCCGCTCAAAAAACCCGTCAAAATCGCGATCGACACTAATTTACGAGATGAGCGGAACAAAAATGAAATCAATTGCATAGCAGGAGTTAAAAGGGTTCTGGTAAGGTAGACGCAAATTTGGGCAGTGTAGATTTAGCAAGTTTATGGACGATTACCCTTGTGATGACACCATCTACATCTGAGTTTCGATCGAAACTAAACGTTCCCGTGTTGGCTCCCGGAAACGTACAGACAATTCAGCTCGAATCGATGCTACAAGATTTGCCTCTGTATGATTTTGCGGCAGAGTTGGACGTTTTGGGAACGGAGGTGGCTGAGATCTTTGAGCAGCATCCGTTACTCCCAGGGGTAATTTTGACTGAAAATGGGCGCTTTTTGAGCCTGATTTCCCGCCATCGTCTGTTGGAATATTTGCTCCGTCCCTACGGAATTGACCTGTTTCTTGAGAAACCGTTGCGGATTTTACAGAGTTACGATCGCACAGTGCCGCTGATTCTCAGTGGCGACACTCCGATTCTCACCGCTGCCCAACAAGCCTTGCGTCGTCCGTTTGACCGACTGCGCGATCCGATTGTCGTGCGTCTCGGTGCAGATCAATACCGAATTCTCGATCCACATGAATTAAATATTGCCTATTGGCAACTGCGCGGTATTGAAACCCAAGTCAGAATCGAACGCCTCCAGCTTCAAATGCTCCAGAGCGAGAAAATGGCAAGTTTGGGACGCTTGGTCGATGGAGTGTCTCACGAAATTCTCGATCCCGTCAGTTTTATCTGGGGAAATTTGAGTCATATTGCCGAGTACAGCCGCAGTTTGTTGGAAATTATCAGCGCTTACGAGAAATGTATTACGGACGTTCCCCAGAAAGTGATCGATCTCAAAGAAGCGATCGAGTTCGATTATATTCGCGAAGATCTGCCCAAAACGCTAGACAGCATCAAAACTGGAGCCGAGCGTCTCTCCCGTCTTGCCAATAGCTTGCAGAATTTCTGCCATATCGATGAAGTGTATCCGCGTCCAGCCAATTTACATGACTGTCTCGACTCGGTGCTGCTGCTGCTGAAAAGCCGCCTGTCGAGCGACATTCAAGTCACGAAAAATTATGGACACCTGCCGCCAGTGCCTTGCTTCATTAGCCAACTGAGCCAGGTGTTTATGAATATTTTGAATTGTTCAATCGATACGCTGCTGAATCAAGCTGCATACCGAGAACAAAATCCTGATCTAGTAAGCTCTGACGCTCCACAAATTAGAATTTCAACCGAAGTTTGCTCGATCGATGGAACTGGACAGCGTTGGGTTGCGATTCAAATCGCAGACAACTCAAGCGAAATGTCGATCGAAATTCAACGTCAACTCATGCAAGCCTTTTCTACCGAACTCACGAAAGAAACCAGTCTTGCGACAAGTTATCGAATTGTGACAGCAAGACATAGCGGCATCTTCCGAGTTTACTGCGACATTTCACCGAGATTACGGGGCACAGTGTTTGAAATTTTGCTGCCTTTAAACTAGAAAATGCGGAAAAGATGTTTACAAAAATTCGGAAAGTGTTACATTAGCGCTGTAGAAAAGGAAGAATAAAGCCAATCGTCAAGTATGACTTGGCTCTATCGTTCGCAGACTTGCTGACCTCACCGCATTCAGGTAAAGATTATGTCGCTGACCGGACTGATTCAAGGCGTAAACTCGTTTCACAGCAATTACTTCAACGATCACCGAGAATTATTTGAGCGGCTCTCTGGAGGACAATCTCCCGACGTTTTATTCATCACCTGTTCTGATTCACGCATTGATCCCTGTCTGATCACCCAAGCCCAACCCGGCGAACTGTTCGTGATGCGCAATGTCGGCAATATTATTCCGTCTTATGGAGCAGCGAGTAGTGCGGAATCAGCCGGAATCGAGTATGCAGTGCAGGCGTTGGGCATCAAAGACATTATTGTCTGCGGGCATTCGCACTGTGGGGCAATGAAAGGATTGCTGCAAATTGGCACGCTGGCTGAACAAATGCCTGCTGTTTATGACTGGCTCAAACGCCATGGAGAAGCGACCCGTCGAGTCGTACAAGATAACTATGCAGGAATTGAGCCAGAGAAATTATTGAAAATCGCGATCGAACAAAACATCCTCACCCAAATTGAAAACCTTGAAACCTATCCGGCAATTCGCTCCAAACTCCATGCAGGTAAGTTAAACCTTCATGCCTGGATGTATGAGATCGAGACGGGCACTGTATTTGCCTTTAATGCAGAGAAACACCGTTTCATGTTGATGGAAAAGCGATCGTTCCCCGTCCCCGACCCATTAATCACGCACATCGCAAGCTAAAATCTGGAGCACTCCGAGGATGGAAAAGCTCAGAGTGCTTTTCCCACAACAGATCATCAAGTTAAACGAGTCACTCCTAATCCTGCCATTCGCTGATAGACCGATTGCGTCGGAGCAATCCACACGCGCCCTGTTCCTCGGAACGTTTGCAGAAATCCTTCACCACTGGTCATAGCTCCCATCAGAGAGTTCGAGGCTTTCTCCACACTGAACTGAATTCCACTGGTTCGCAACAACGCAAACGACCCATCGACTTGCAGGGTTTCATTCTCTAATGTTAATTCCATAATCTCGCTTAACGGGACAGGAATCCGAAACACGACAATTCCTGTGCCCATCACCTTCGTTTGATAGCGTCCTTCTCCACCTGCAACTCGTGCGCTAAAGCTTTCAACCCGATGCGCGCCAACTTGTATGGAATTCTCACTACAGCAAAACAATCCCTGATCCGCATACAGCGTTTGGTTGTTTAGCTGCATGAACCAGTAATGTCCAAAGGTGGGTTCTAAGTAAATTTCACCCGTGCCACTGTACAACGGCTTGAACATCGTTTCACCCGTACGTGCTGCTGCCAGTGCGCCTTTGACGAGTCCTCCAACCCCTTCTCCCATTCCGGTTGAGCTTTCCATCTCAATCCGACCTTTACTAAATTGCAGTGCTCCCGGTTCTGTGCGAATTCCATCTTTGTCTAAGCGCACTCGTAACTGGCGTAAATGCACGCCTGCTTTGTTCAGAACGTGCAGTTGCTCCGCGATCGCAAGGGTTTCACTTCCCGCCAGTGGTTTATATTCCAACAATTCAAACGTCGTGCCACCACGAGTCACACTATGAACGACGTGAAAAGGCAAATTATTTTCAGTCATAATCCGTTACCTCAGACTGCTCGATTTATCTCAAGAATGCCCCTTACTCACTGCGTAATGCTGTAATCGGATCCAGTCGAGCCGCATTTCTCGCTGGAATTACTCCGGCGACTAATCCCACTCCTAACGCTAAAGTGAGTCCAGCCGCGATCGCGACTCCAGAAATAATGAATGGAAAGCTAAACGCCGTTGAAGCAGCAAACGCTAAGCCTAAACCGACTGCCACCCCGATTGCGCCTCCCATCAGGGAGACTAAAATTGCTTCGGTGAGAAACTGACTCAGTACTGCTTGATTTGTCGCCCCGATCGCTTTTCTGACTCCAATTTCACGAGTTCGCTCGACAACCGAAACGAGCATAATATTCGCGATCCCAATTCCGCCCACAATTAACGAAATCCCCGCGATCGCGCTCACCAATACCGTAAACAATCCCACAACACTACTAAATGTATTAATAATGTCCACCTGATTACTAATCCGAAAATCATCCGGTTTGGGAGGATAGATATTATGTCGAACTCTCAGCAGATTCGTGACTTGAAATTGCGCTGCTTCAAGTTCTTCTTGACTGTTTGCCTTCACCCAAAACCCGCTAATTGCCCGACCATTGAGCGAATTATTTCCCACAATCCGCGCCGACATATTCGTCAATGGGATGTAAACGCGATCGTCTTGATCTTGCCCCCCGACTGATCCTTTTGACTCTGCCACACCGACGACTGTATAGCGCCCATTCTGAATCCGAATATTTGCTCCGATCGCTCGTTCTCCAGATGCAAATAAGTTATCCCGTACCGCACTGCCTAAAACAACCACTGAAGTGGCATTGACTAGATCATCTTGTGTGAAAAACTGTCCTTCTTGTGGTTGAATCTCTTTGACATCAGAATAGTTCAAATCCACACCTAAAATTGAAGTCGAAGTATTCTGACTGCCATAGACAACCTGCCCACCCCGTTGCAAAAAAGCAGTGACTCCTGCTGCTGCTGGAGCTTGTTTGCCAACGGCTTGAGCATCTTCAAAGGTCAATGTACTTGCTGAGCCTGCTCCTTGACTGATCCCACCCGATCGAGCAACCCCAGACAGAACCAGCATCACGTTTGTCCCTAATGCCTGAATCTGCTGCTCAGTCGCTTTCTGCACGCCTTGCCCAACTGAAGTTACTGTGATCACCGAAGCAATCCCAATAATCACACCGAGCATGGTCAAACTCGTTCTTAATCGATTGCTCCACAGCGCTTCTACTGCCATGCTGAAGATCTCTAGCAGTGGAACTTGTCTGACTCGAAGTTTTCCCATAGCTCTAACCTCCGCTCCGTCTACTGCCACCACCAGGCGCACCGCCACCAGGCGCACCTGGGAACACAGAGGGCGTTCTTGAAGTAGGTCGCTCACCCTGCGGAAAACTGAGCAACACGCGATCGCCTTCTTTTAATCCTGATTCAACGACTGTTTTGTCGTCGATCAAAGCTCCGGTTGTAATTTTCTGAAATCGGGGTCTGTCTTGTCCTGCTAGTAAAACTCCTGTCCCTTCAGCCCGCCGAACAATTGCAACAGTGGGCACAACCAGCGCATTTTCAAGCTTGCCAACATTAAATTTCACATTGACATTCATGCCTGCTTGCAGTTGGTTGTCTCGATCGTCGATCGCAGACTTGACCTCAAAGTTCGTGACATTTTGATCCACGGTCGATTGATTAGCAACTTGCACAACGGTTCCTTTAAAGGACTTGCCTGGAAAAGCATCTGCTTCGATCGTTACCGTCTGTCCGACTTTAATTCGAGGAATACTCGTTTCTGGAACTTTTGCCACAATTTGATTGGTTGCGGCAAGAGCCAGAATCGAAGAAGAGGTCGCAGAACTCACATCACTACTTGAAGTCGTCGGAGTAACAAATGAACCCGGATCAGCAAACTTCCGAGTCACCACTCCCCGAAACGGTGCGCGAATAATCGTGTCGTTAATCTGAGTTTGAACGGTTTTGAGCTGTCCTTGAGCATTCATTAACTGAGCGCGAGCGGCTTCTATGTCTTCGGATCGTGCCCCTTCCTTTTGCAAGCTCAATGCTTGCTTGAGTTGTTCAACCTGAGCGCGCGCCGCTTCAATGTCTTCGGGTCGAGTTCCTGTCTGCTGCAAATTGGTGGCTTGTTTTGCTTGTTCAACTTGCGCACGGGCAGTCGCTAATGCGGTTCGAGAGGTGTCCAATTCTCGCTGAGACAATGCTCCAGATCCAAAGAGCCTCTGATTCTGATTAAAGTTCAGTTCGGCTTGTTGTAAGTTCGCTTCGGCTGCGGCTAATTGCGATCGCGATTGAGCAATTTCTTGAGGACGATTGCCCGCGACTAATTTATCGAGATTGGCTTGGGCTGCTGCGAGTTGCGCCTCGGCTTGAGCAATTTCCTGCGGGCGATTGCCAGATTCAAGCTTTGTTACGTTCGCTTGAGCAGTAGCAACCTGTGCTTGTGCTTGCATCAATTGTCCTTGAAAGTTGGAGTCGTCCATGTAAGCAAGCACTTGACCTGCTTCAACTCGATCGCCTTCTTTCACTAATAATTGTCTGAGCACACCCGAACTTTTCGGGCTGACATTGACCGATTGAGCAGGTTGGACAGTTCCGTTGGCGGAAATGGTTAGTGCAGTATCAACTCGATCGACGGTCACCGTCTGCACTCTTCGCCGCGATTCTTGCCGTTGAGAAGCCGTGTATTGCTGATATCCCAAATATCCGCCTATGCCCAATAGTCCGGCAATTCCAAGCCACAATAGCCATTTTGGAATTTTTGGTCGAGTTTTAATCCAATCTTTCACGCTCTCGCCCCCAATCTATCTGTTTCACAGTCTAATGAATAGAAATGAAGTTTAGACAGCGCGATCGCGAAAAGAGTTCAAATTTCAGAGTGGTTGTTTGGCAGTATCACCGTTTTTCTTGCCACAATACCTAAATTTAGAGGCGTTACGGGATGTGGAAGCTTATTTAACCTGTGTATCAAGATTGCTTCAGAAATGCTGGTCGCAGAAATGGCAGTTGTTCCTGCTAGCACAGTGACTCTTAAAGGCTTAGAGAGCAGTTTTTTTTGTCGTTTGGATACAAGGCTGATCCACAAAAAATTGTGTTGCAGGTTCTTCTGTCTCAATCGGACTCAGCCAAATAATCCGATCGCTGACACACAGCATTTTCTCATCACCTGGAACGTGCAGAAAGAAGTTCTCTTGACCAAATTCAATTTTCTGAATCGGGAGCCAGTTTTGATTCGATCGAATCAAAATTTTCAGATTTGTCTTGCGGCTGTAGTGCGTACGCCACGCTTTCCACAGATGACGCACCTCGGTATAGTTTGCTTCGTAACCTGACGGAATCGGGGAATGTTCATATTCCACTAAACCCTGATCGTTGATTCCGATTGGCAGGTATTGATGCTCGGTCAAGATGCGATTAAGTAATTCCTGATAGGCAGAAGATTGTCGAACTAAGATCGCTCGAATCTTTCCAACGAGTTTGGCTGTTGCAATGAGTTCGCCTCTTTTTGCAAGCAGTTGAGCCGAGTTGAAGACAGGCTCAAGTCGTAGATTTTGATTCGCAAGAAAGCTAAGATCGCCCTGAATGAATTTCCGAATTAACTCAACATCGTTAAGTTTAGACATTGCTAGTGTGAGCCTAAAAGCTACTTGTGTATTTTGCTACTAGCAATATTCAGTACTTATTTTTCCTTCTCCGGAGAACTTTGATAAAAAAGTGTAAATTTTCTGCTAAACGTTAGAGGTTTTTTAAGGTGAGATCGATCACTTGATAAACTGTCTCTAACTCATCCGCAGTAATGCAATAGGGAGGCATAATGTAAAGAGTGTCACCCAATGGACGTAGTAGAAATCCAGCCTCTAAGAATTTAGCTTTGAGCAAAGGTGCGATCGCATTAAAGTAACCCGATTGTTCTTCAGTTTTGACTTCCATTGCTGCGATTGTGCCGCAAACTCGAAACTGTTTTAAGCGGGGATTTGAGAAGAGATAGCGATCGAGAAATTTCCAATGCAAGCTTTCTAATTTTTGATAACCATCAGGGTTCTGTTCGAGTAGCTCTAATGACACGACACCCGTTGCACAAGCTAAAGGATTCCCCGTATAGGAATGTCCGTGGTAAAAAGCTTGAGTCGGATCATCTTGATAAAAGGCTTGATAGATGGCTTCCGTTGCAACAGTGACAGAGAGCGGCAAGCACCCACCTGACAGCCCTTTAGACAGGCAAATAATATCGGGAGCGGTTGAAGATTTGAGACAGGCAAATAGCTCTCCAGTGCGACCAAATCCCGTCATCACTTCATCGTAAATTAGTAGCACATTGTACTGATCTGCTAGCTTTCTCAATGCTTGTAAGAATTGAGGGCGGCACATCCGCATCCCGGCTGCACCTTGAACTAAGGGTTCGATAAAGATCCCAATGATGGTTTGCTGCTTGAGAAATTGCTTGATCGCGGCTAACGCTTCAGCTTCTTTGCGATCGACTTCTAAATCTCCGTCATACGTTTCAGGGAAGGGAACTAGCGCTGTCTCGAACATCAGCGATCGAAACTTTTGCCACCAGGTTGAGCCTGCACCGACTGACATTGCGCCGATCGTGTCACCGTGGTAGCCGCCATCGAATGTGATGAAGGTTGTGCGTTCTTCTCCTAAGTTGCGCCAGTACTGATACGCCATTTTCAGCGCGACTTCAACAGCGGTAGAACCATTATCGGAGAAGAAGACTCTAGTAAGCTGTGACGGCAGATGCTTCAGTAACTTACGAGCAAGTTGCTCAGCGGGTTCGTGTGTAAATCCGGCAAAGATGACATGCTCTAAGTTATTTGCTTGCTGATACAACGCTTCTGCAAGTTTCGGATGAGCATGTCCGTGAATCGTCACCCACCAACTTGAAATGCAATCGAGAATTCGGCGATCGTCTTCTAGTTCAAGCCAAACTCCCTCGCCCCGTTTCACCTTCAACGGTTCGGGAGTGGTTTTCATTTGAGTAAAAGGTCGCCAGATGGGAGAGTCTGCCATATACTTTGAAATCACGATCTGAACAATATTATCGTGAAAAAGCGGTTACTCATTCTGGGTGGGACAACTGAAGCAAAGGAATTGGCAGCACGAGCCATAGAGATTGCCAACATAGAAGTCATTTCTTCACTAGCAGGACGGACTCAGACGGCAATCCCTCTATCTGGAACGGTCAGAGTCGGTGGATTTGGGGGAGAGGTGGGATTAGCGCACTATCTTCAAGAGCAATCGATCGATTTATTAATCGATGCGACTCATCCATTTGCTGCACAGATTTCTTGGAATGCGGCAGCAGCAGCCGATCGCGATGCGATTCCTCGATTGATGCTGAGTCGTCCTGCATGGAAGCCCGAATCGAATTGGATTGAAGTCGAAAGTAACGAAGCCGCTGCAGAGATCCTACCCGATCTCGCACAGCGGGTCTTTTTAACGATCGGGCGACAAGAACTTGCAGCATTTGCTCATTTGCGGCAACTGTGGTTTTTAATGCGAATGATTGATCCGCCGACGGGTCTAATTCCGCCCGGAGAAGTGTTACTTGCTCGGGGGCCTTTTACGTTAGAACAAGAGCGATCGTGGATGCAGCATTATCAGATTTCAGCGATCGTCAGTAAAAATAGTGGCGGAGATGCCACCGCTGCAAAACTCATTGCAGCACGAGAACTGGATTTACCGATCGTCATGGTCAAACGTCCGGCAATGCCAACGGGGGAAAGAGTAACAGACGTGAAAGACGCATTATTGTGGATCGCTCGCTTCGTTTGAAGATAAAAGGACTCCGATTCTTCAAAAAGTCAGAGTCCTTCAAGTCTCAAAGTTAATCTAAAATGCCGTCTTTTTTCGCCATCATCATCATCAAATCAACGACCCGATTGGAATATCCCCATTCGTTGTCATACCAAGACACAATTTTAAAGAAATTGGAATTCAGTTCAATTCCTGCACCTGCATCAAAAATGCTAGAACGGCGATCGCCCTGAAAATCAGTGGAAACAACTTCTTCATCGGTATAGCCCAAAACCCCTTTCAGAGAATTTTCCGCGGCTTCTTTCATAACTTCGCAGATTTCCTTGTAGGTCGTTGGCTTCTCAGTTTTAAACGTCAAATCCACGACAGACACATCTGGAGTCGGAACCCGGAATGCCATTCCTGTCAGCTTCCCTTTCAACTCTGGCAGCACCAAACTCACTGCTTTTGCTGCACCTGTTGAAGAAGGAATGATATTTTGGGCAGCACCGCGTCCGCCGCGCCAGTCTTTTTTACTGGGGCCATCCACCGTTGGCTGAGTCGCGGTCATCGCGTGAACCGTCGTCATCAAGCCTTCAGTAATCCCAAAATGATCATTGAGGACTTTCGCAACTGGGGCAAGACAGTTTGTGGTACAGCTTGCATTCGAGACGATCGTATCGTGCTCAGGATTATACGAATCGTGATTGACTCCCATGAGCAGAGTTTTGACCCGTTCAGGGTCTTTGGTCGGAGCAGAAATGATCACCCGTTTTGCACCTGCTTTCAAGTGAGCTGAAGCAGTTTCAAAATCGGTAAATAATCCAGTCGATTCCACAACATAATCTACATCCAAATTGCCCCAGGGCAACTCAGCCGGATTCCGCATTGCAAAACAGGGAATAAACCTGTCATTCATCACAATGCCATCCGGCTTAGCTTGCACCTTGCCGGGATATACCCCATGAGTTGAATCGTATTTCAGCAAATATGCCAAATTATCAGGCGGAACTAAGTCATTGATCCCAACCACTTCCAGATCGGGATGCTCAAGTGCGGCGCGAAACACAAGGCGACCAATGCGACCGAAACCATTGATCCCTATTTTCACAGTAGCCATGTGAAGAACTCCAACAATAATGATGGAAAAATGAAGTATGAAATCGAGAAAATCACACTTCAAAATTTTTGGTGTTCACATACGGTATCGCATTTATTTCAATAAGCCTTCAGACGTAATCTTTTGATCAGGCTTGGTGAAATTTGTCAGGAAATAATCATGTTACATCCTGAAAAAAAACAATAACTAATTTTGAGTTTTGTGCAATTTCTAAGGTATATCAGTAAAGAGTATTGTCTAGAAATTCAGAATTTATGTCTCGTACAAAGCCTTATCAACCTTCACTGCTGAGATTTTTACACGGGATCAATGCGCTATTAGTGATCGCTGCTTTGCTCAGTGGATTCTGGGTCTATGACACATTTGATCAAAGATTTGGCAAAATTCCGTTACCGAGAATTAATGCAATTATTGATTATCACGGTACGATCGGGTTGACTTTTTTTCTGTTTTCACCTTTGTTCTTAATTTATAGTCTTTGGCTAGGCAGAAAGAAGCTGATTCAAAACAATACGATCGCGAATCTCACCCAAGTTGGCAAACCGATTTGGTGGGCAACGCTGCAACGCTGCACCAACACCTTGATGATTGTGGCGATCGTCTTTGCCGCTGGAACTGGCAAACTCATGGATGAAACTTGGTTGCCCCAAGGTCAGTTATTCCATGTCGCTTACAGTTTTCACTTGATAGCCTGGGCAACGATGCTGATTTGTCTCGCTCTACACCTATTGATGAGTGCAAAAGTGGGTGGAGTTCCGCTTTTACTCTCCATCCTCAGTTTTCGAGTGCGTCCTGATGATCACCCGAAATTGTGGATTAAACAACTTCGCGATCGAAATTAATCACGTACACTGCTACAAGAACGTGATCGGATATCGTAATCTATGAGCTTTACAATTCAGAATGTTTTGATTCCAGACGATCAGGGTTACAAAACCGTGGACGTACAGATTCAAGCGGATCGTATTACTGCGATCGCGCCGAATTTACCCGCGGTTGGAACGGTGATCGATGGCAGTCATCAGCTTTTACTACCTGGATTTGTCAATGCTCATACGCACTCTTCTGAGATGTGGCAACGCGGCATCATTCCTCCGAGTCCACTTGAACTCTGGATTGCAGAACTGTACGAGTTTACGCCTCTCGATCCAGAGCAAGCTTATCTCAGCGCGGTTGGAACAGCTGTTGAAACATTAATGACGGGGGGAACGAGTGTTGTCGATCATTTAGTGTTGATCCCAGGTCGGGAGCTTGAAACGATCGCGGCTGCGGAACGAGGCTATCGCGACGTCGGAATTCGCGCCTTTATTGCACCGCTGATTCAGGACGAAGCCTTGAGTGCGGGTATTCCGACTGGAGGCGATGAAGTAAAACACAGCAGTTATCAAGCGACAACAGAAGCAATGCTCGATTTGGTACAAACGGCTGTAGAAAAGTTTCATCGTCCTGACGAAGGCGTAGAAATTATGGTCGCTCCCACGGGCATTCAAATGTGTTCAGATGCTTTGTTTGCCGGCTGCATTGAATTGAGCGATCGCTATAATCTCAATCGCCATGCTCATCTTTTAGAAACCAAAGCACAGCAACTTTTAGCACAAGAGAAGTATGGCTGTAGTGCTGTGCAACATCTGCAAGAGATTGGATTTCTCAGTCCGAAAACTTCTCTCGCTCACTGTGTTTGGCTTGACGATCGTGATATCGAAATTATGGCAGAAACGCGATCGACCGTCGTACATAATCCTCTGAGTAACCTACGTTTAGGCAGCGGCATCGCGCCGATTTTGAAATACCGACAAGCCGGGGTGAATGTCTCATTCGGATGTGATGGCTCAGCCAGCAATGATTCTCAAGATTTGCTAGAAGCTATCAAAATGGGGTCAATTTTGCATAATGTGACCGATTTTGATTATCTACACTGGATCACGCCTCGACAAGCTGTAGAAATGGCATCGCGAGGAGGTGCTATCGGATTAAATCGGGCTGATCAATTTGGTTCACTAGAAGTTGGCAAAAAAGCCGATCTCGTTCTATACAATCTCAAGAGTTTATCGTTATTGCCGAGAACTGATCCAATTGGGTTACTGATTTTGGGTCGTCCCGTGAGTGTAATAAGTCATGCTTGGGTGAATGGGAAACAAGTTATCTCAGATCATGAAATTTGTAATGTTAGCGTCAATGATCTTGCAGGGAAATTGTTTGAGCAAAGTGAATGGAACCCGAAACGAAAATCGGCAGCAGTTGCCCAAACAGAGGCGCGATATCGATCTGTGATGGGATTGCCTGAAATCGCGATCGAGCAGTCTTCAACATAAATGATTGCGCCCCATTGCATTGAATTTGAAATTGAATTGGGAGGAAAGCCGAACTACAAACCTTAAGACAAGATGAAATAATAACAACAACTTCGGTTAAGATCTTCAGATCTGTCCGAATGTCGTCTTTCAACTCTTAACCCTGAATCCCGCTATGGCAACTTCCGCAGTTGATCTCGCAAATCGTCTTGATCGCTATTATGAGCAGGTTCAAGCGATTATTTTGAGTCGCCAAAATCCGATCTCTGGATTGCTGCCCGCGAGTACGGCGATCAACGAACACGGGAACTATACCGATGCCTGGGTACGAGACAACGTTTATAGCATTTTGGCAGTTTGGGGATTGTCACTTGCGTATCGCAAATTTGATGACGATCGTGGACGTACCTACGAGTTAGAATATAGCGTTGTCAAACTCATGCGCGGATTGCTCAATGCCATGATGCACCAAGCGCAGAAAGTGGAGAAATTCAAAGAAACTCAGAATCCTTTAGAAGCACTCCACGCCAAATACGACACCGCTACCGGATCAACTGTTGTTGGCGATGACGAATGGGGACATTTGCAGTTAGATGCGACTTCAGTGTTTCTCTTAATGTTGGCGCAAATGACAAATTCGGGATTGTCAATTGTGTACACGATCGATGAAGTCAACTTTGTCCAAAACTTGGTTTATTACATTGGTCGCACCTATCGCACTCCTGATTACGGAATTTGGGAACGTGGCAATAAGATCAATCATGGCAATCCAGAATTAAACGGCAGTTCTGTCGGGATGGCAAAAGCTGCGCTCGAAGCTATGAGCGGCTTAAATCTGTTTGGAACGCAAGGCGGACAAGCTTCGGTTATTCACGTGTTGCCGGATGAGATTGCAAGATGCCGCACGACATTAGAATCACTGCTACCACGGGAATCAAGTTCTAAAGAAGTAGATGCAGCGTTATTAAGCGCGATCGGGTTTCCTGCATTTGCAGTCGAAGACTCGGAATTAGTCGATCGCACTCGCAATAAAATCATTGATTTACTGCAAGGTAATTACGGCTGTAAGCGCTTCCTCCGAGATGGACATCAAACCGTTATCGAAGACACGACCCGATTACACTACGAGCCATTTGAACTGAAGCAATTCGAGCATATTGAATGCGAATGGCCGTTGTTTTTTACCTACCTTGCCTTAGATGGAATTTTTAGAGGAGATCGCGCACAAGCTCAAGCTTATCTCGATCGCTTAGATACCCTCACTGTCGAGCGAGATGGCTTCAAACTGTTACCCGAGTTGTACATTGTTCCAGAAGAGTTGATCGAAGCTGAGAAAGCTGCTCCGCGTAGCCAAATTCGCGTCCCCAATGACAATGTCCCGTTAGTTTGGGCGCAGAGCTTATATCTGCTTGCTCAAATGCTGCATGAGGGCATCATTTCAGTCGGAGACATTGATCCGTGTGGACGCTATCTCCGTCGAGGACAACGCCGCAAAGCAACGATTCAAATTGCTCTAATTGCAGAGGACGAATCACTACAGGTCAAGCTTGAAGCCAATAACATTACGACTCAAACGCTCAAACAAGTTGAACCGATTCAAGTCCGACATGCTCGTGAACTTGCCGCAGCTTATACCTACGTTGGGCAAAACTCAAAATTAGCACTCTCAGGTCGTCCTCAGCGACGAATGCGAAGTCTGACCACTGCAAGGGTTTACAAGATCAAGAAAGATACGATCGTCTTTCTTCCCTCATTTCTCGAACCTGAGCGTTTCTACCTCACATTGGACTATCACTTCCTCGTCTCTAATATCAAAACCGAACTCGCTTACATTCATCGACATTGGCAAAGTTTAGGCAGACCGATTGTCACCTTACTATTGACCAAAGAGATGTTTGAACTGGGTCGAGAAGCATTACTGGATCTCGCTCAAGAACTTCAAGCTGGACGATGTGGTGATATTCCGGTGCAGTTGGGACAGCTTAAACAGTTCATTCTTACAGCAGGAACGGAGCGAATTGATTCACTCCATGCGTTCAAGTTTGAAACTGCTTCGGTTGCTAGATTGAGTGTGTCTCGCTATCATCTGGGCTTCGATCCCGATAAAACGCATCCACTCAGCATTTCACAAGAGTTCAAACTAGAGTACGAATCGGATGTCAAAGTTTTACTTGACAGCTTACGATCGTCGCAAAATCTCTATGAACAAGTTGAGCTACTCGGAACCTTAGCTCGATTAGAGGGATTAGAGTTTGACACCGGATTAGCAGGCGCAGGAAAACCAGTCACAGTGCGAGACTTGCTTAATGAGAGCTATGCAAGAGCAAGTAAGGGAGATTCGAGTGGACAGCCTTACTGGAGCTTACTGCGGCGTTGTGCAGGATTGCTGGATAAAGTCGATGTTGGGCTTTCTGATGCGGTCACTGATATTCTGGTCAGGCAGAAACAAATTGCGATCGGACGAGCGTACAGCGAAGATTCTTTGATTGTGCAACCGCTTCCACACACTGAAGTACTAGAAAAAATTCGTCAGTTCTGTCGCGAAGATATTAGCGATCGCGTTCTCACGCAAGAAGTGATCATCTATCTCAGTTTGCTGATTAAAGCAGAACCCAATCTTTTTAAGGGATTACTGACACTGCGAGTCGGCTATCTGATTTTGCTGATTACGACTGATCTGGCTCGTGAGCTAGACCTAACGCAAGACGAAGCTTATGAGAAGTTAATGACTCTCAGCCCCTTTGAGATTAAAACTCGACTGCGGCAGATCGTCGTTGGTTATGCTGACTTGAACAAAGCATTACTCAAGCAAGAATCTCTGAAAGTTAAACTGCCCAAACAAGCGATCGATTGGGTTGTCATCGTCGATCAAGCGGAGGTCGAACCGACTGCTCAAGATTGGTGGCGCAAACGTCAATTAGATGGTGCATTAAATCGCGTTCCGCCAGACTTCTATCCGAGTGTGTGGAAGGTACTCCATCACTGCAAAGGCTTAGTCGTCGGAGACAAGCTCGAACGCCGCAATCGGTTAGAAAGTGAGTTCTTGACCACAGAAATGACCGCAGGCGAAAAGAACTTTGCTTTGAAAATTGAGCATTTGCTGAACAAAATGCAAGCTCCTGAGTATCGACAGGCGAATGTTGAAGCTTTGATGGAACTTGCTGCGATCGCAGAACGCAACCCCGATTTCAAAGTAGAAGAATACATCGTGATGGATGTCCTCATCGGTCACGCAGTTCGCTTAGCTTGGCTTGATAAACATCCCGAACATCACGATCGCTATGATGAGTTCAAAGGTTCAGCTTGGCGATCGTTCTATGAAACTTCACCTTATGACTGTGCGAGTTTTGTAGCAAAAGCAATGCAGTTCCTGACTCAATTGGGTTAGTAGTCAACGGCATTCATTGTGGGGAGTAGGGAGTAGGGAGAACCTAAACTCAGATTGCTTTCTATCTCTCCATATCCCTATCAGAAAACGTTTGAAAAGTATTGTTTATCGCATTCACCCACCCGTGATTGAAAATCCGGGCTAACAGAACGAAGTTCACTAAAGGGACTAATAGCCAATCAGAATAAGCTCTTCAGTCCTTTTCAAAGGACTTCGCACGGTTAGCCCCGAACTTCCAGTCCGGGGCGAGCTAGAACGGAGCGGCAACCTGTTGATACGTTTTCTATCACAGGTTGCTTTCAATCCCATTAAGTCGCAGGTTGCTCTAATGCGCGAATTGCATTCTGGGCATTCTGCTGAAGATTTCTTGCATTTTGAGCTTGATAGAGTCGAGCTGCTGCGCGATAGTCTTTAATCGCAGAACTGCGATCGCCTCTTTTTGCTGCAATGTTTGCTCGATTAAAGTAAGCATCTGCTAATTTCGGATCGAGCCGGATTGCTTCGTTATAGTCTGCAAACGCTTGATCAAAGTTGCTATTCTTCGCGTATTCCACTCCTCGGTTGTAGTAAAGATTCGCAGCACGATTCGCAGGGGTGGGACTGAGATTGAGCGCTTCGGTATATGCTGCGATCGCAGCATTGTGATTGCCCTCTTTCGACTTGCGAATGCCTTCCTCAAACCAGCCATCTGCAGTCGCAATTTGAGGACGCGAATTTGGGAAAGGTTGGAACAACGCCCAAAGCACTGCCCCAAAGAGAGCCAGTACCGCTAAGCTTGCTAGTCCAAGCCGCACTAGTTCTGGAGAAATATTGCGCTCTTGCAGAAACCGCGAGGCTGGATCAGTTGCAGGTTCGACTGCTTCATCCGACGATCGCAAAATTCGACGATTTCTGAGAAATTGAGTCAATCGATCGCCAGTCGTCGGAGCTTCGACGGGAATCTCATTCTCCACAGGAGCTTCGACCGATGCTTCGACAGGGACTTCGATTTCTGTGGGGAGGGGGGCAAGCGTTGCATTTGCTGAATCTACTGGCAGCGGTTGTGTGACTAACGGATTGTCTTGCAGCCCGTATAGTTGCCGCAGTTGCATTAACTCAGCTTGAGTATTGTCGCTTAACGGAGACTCGCGCTGACTGACTTGTTCGCGGATGTTTTCATACTGGCGCTGTTTCTCAGCTTGCTGACGATGCGGAAGTAACGCATCCTCTCGAATCGCATTCGCAATATTTTCGGGAATGCCTTCTTTGATCCGGAGCGCTTCTAAAATGTTGTGCCCGACGATCGAGATTTCTCCTTGACTTGCTAGGCTCATTGCTTCTTGACGGAAGTTCAGATAAGGCGCATTCACAAGCTGTATGAAATAGCCTTGCTCTTGGCTGTGTAGAGTTGGGGATAGAGCAGGCAAGCTATCTTGTAGACGGGTCGCAATGTAAGCATGAAGCTCGGTGACATTAATTTCGCCTCGCATCGGTTGGTTCGCTGCACCGTCTGCCATCCCTGTTTCAAACGCATCAATGATCAATTGGGTATAGGTTGAATTGCGATTCGATTTGTGTTTGGCAGAGTACTCGATCGAGATCGGAGAAGTCAGCAAGGCACGGCTTGGACTGACGAAGGATGCGGCGATCGCACTAAAGTCTTCGGGGGCGATCATGTCTTTGGCAAACGTGCCGCTGAAGCAGCAATCGAGAATCACAGTTTGCTGGCGAGCCGGACAGGACTCAAGTTCGGCTTTGAGTTCAGACAGCGAGTAGGCTGTTTGTTCTAAATGCGATCGCGACGTATTGCGACAAGGCAGAAACAGTTCTCTTTGATCAGTGACGATGGCGTTACCCGAAATGTAAATTAAAACCGTTTCGTTCGGGTCACGCAGCGTGCAGAATGTCTCGATCGTGTCTCGAATCTGCTGGAGGGTTGGATGATTGAGAACCGTGACCTCATCGGTACGACTTGCGCCAATATCAGGACGGCGAAGGAGTTCTTGCAGAGCAGCAACATCGCGATCGGGTGCTGCCAGGGGCTGCAAATTGGCATCATCGTACTGACCAATGCCGATGAGTAGTGCTTCTGTCATATCAGATCCCCCGACTAGATGAATGGAACACAGAGTTGATGACTGAATTGCAGCAGAAATCTACCGAGTCGTATCAGAAATTATCTGCAAGCAAGCTAAGCTTTTCAAGCACTTTCTAAGATTTGCTTGAAATTCAGTTTCATTCTAGTGGCTCGACGCGATTCTAAAGCGGTTTTGGAATCATTCCTAATCGATCGAGAATTAATTCTTCATCGTGCGATCGCTCTGGGTTCGGTGCTGTTAATAACTTCGCACCCGTAAAGATTGAATTTGCCCCTGCAAAGAAACACATCGCCTGCAATTCATCACTCATTTCAGTCCGACCCGCAGACAGCCTTACCATTGCCTTTGGAAAGAGAATCCGAGTTGTCGCGACCATCCGAACGAGCGCGATCGCGTCAATCGGTTTTGCCGCCTCCAAAGGCGTTCCGTCGATTGGAATCAGTGCATTAATGGGAATCGATTCAGGAGGCGGATTTAATTTTGTGAGAGTTTCGAGGAGCGATAAGCGATCGTCGATCGTTTCACCCAATCCGACAATTCCACCACAACAGACGGAAATTCCTGCGTCACTGACAGCGCGAATCGTCTCTAGTCGATCTTGATACGTCCGAGTCGTAATAATTTTGTCGTAGTACTCTTCAGAGGTATCGAGATTATGATTGTACGCCGTGAGTCCCGCTTCTTTGAGTTGTTGTGCCTGATGCGGTTTCAGCATTCCCAACGTGCAGCACACTTCTAAATCCAAGGCTGCCACTTGTCGCACCATGTCGAGAACGCGATCGAACTGTGATCCATCTTTCACTTCTCGCCAAGCCGCACCCATACAGAACCGAGTCGAACCTCCTGCTTTTGCGGCTCGTGCTTCTTCAAGAACCGCATCGAGTTGCATCAAAGGTTCCGGCTTCAAGCCTGTATTGTGATGCACACTCTGAGCGCAATAGCCGCAATCTTCCGGACAAGCCCCACTCTTAATATTGCCGAGCGTACAAAACTGAATCGCCCGCGGATCGTGATGTTCGCGGTGTACCCGCTGCGCCTCAAATAACAAGTCTGGAAAAGGCTGGTGATAAATCTGGGCAATGCGATCGCGCGTGTGAACAGCAGAAATCATGAGCAACAGTCGAGAAAGAACGATTCTTTATCATCGGTGATTCTGACCTGAGATACAATCTCGACTGCCGGATTTTGTTTTGAGTGGGAATTGGAGACTGGAGAGACATTTTTTAGATCCTCTACCCCCTACTCCCCACTCCCTACTCCCCCATTCTCCCATCTACCCTCTTTCAATGTACAATTCCACGATGATGACCCGAACCCCTTCCCGCCAACGTCCTCCGGTTCGTCCTAAACGATTTCGGATCACGCTCACCGACATGCTGTGGGCACTGATTGGGCTGATGTTGACGATTGGTGGAACCTTGCTTCGAGCCACGATCGCAGGCGCACCCTGGGCATGGACACCCCAAGCGGTTCCCCTCCACTTTTTAGGAACTAGCTATCAGATTGGAGCCGTTTTACTGATTGGCTGTTTGGGAGGGAAAAATGCAGCCGTCATGTCGCAGATTGCTTACCTTGCTCTGGGACTTGCTGGATTTCCCGTCTTTTCTCAAGGCGGCGGCATTCAGTATATGAGTTCACCCGGATTTGGATATTTGCTCGGATTTGTCCCGGCAGCTTGGATTTGCGGATATCTCGCTTTTCGGGTGCCCCCGCGCTTGGAATCACTCGCTTTTAGTGGATTGTGTGGAGTCGTCGTGATTCATGCGATCGGGATTCTGTATTTAATTTTCGGATCGATATTCCGCTGGATCAATTTCGGCGAACAGTCGCTGTGGCAGGCTTTTCTCTCCTATTCGGTTAATTTGTTGCCCGGACAAATGGCAGTCACGTGCTCGGTTGCTGTCCTGGCGTTTGTGCTCCGACGGGTGATGTTTTACTAACAGAACCAATTTTCTGTGAGAATTGAGTATCTTGCCCTTTGCTGATTCTTTCATGCTGAGAAATCGTTTTTTCTGGATTGCCGCGATCGCAGGATTACTCCTTGATCGGTTGACGAAATTGTGGGTCGTGAAAACGATGGTATTGACCATTCCGCCCCAAGAAACGATCGTGATTCCAGGGATTTTACATTGGGCGTATGTGATCAATGATGGGGCAGCGTTTGGGATTTTATCGGGGAGTCCGATTCTGCGGTGGTTGTCACTGCTTGCCAGTGTCGCATTGATGGCGTGGGCGTGGTTTGGGCGGAGAATGCTGCGCTGGGAGCAATGGGGTTACGGATTGGTCTTGAGTGGAGCGCTCGGAAATGGCATCGATCGCTTTGTACTCGGGCATGTTGTCGATTTTATTAAAGTGCCATTCGTCTATGTTCCTTATCCCAACCCATTTCCGAACTTCGTTTGGATTCAGTTTCCAATTTTTAATCTAGCGGATGTTTTTATCAATCTGGGGATTATTTGTCTCCTGATTGGAATTTATCGCACTCCCGACACGCCCAAAAATTCTAATTAAATCCGCAATTACCACAGTTATTCAGTAAACTTTGCGTAAAGACTTCCCGGGTTTTGAGGCGATTTCTGAGAAAACAGAGTAGTTGTCAAATATCACTCAAAGATCACTACGTTGCATTTTTCTGAACGGGCGAGTCCCCTTGAGAGTCAAAAGTTAGTGTGTCCTGCTGAGATAGTTCGAGCCGTTTGAAGTTGAAAATCCACATGACGAGCAACCGTTTTTTGAAACGAGCCATTCGCGTTTCGCGATCGGCATCACAACGGCTCCCCAATCGAGCCAATCACTGGTTTAAGTGGCTATCTCCGGGGTTACTGGTAAAGCGCTGGATGTTTATCAGTGCCAGCGGGGTGTTGTTGATTCTACTGGGAGTGGGAATTTGGAGCAGACGGACTCCAGTGTTTCATCTTACGCAGTTGTTCGGTGATTTGCTCGAATTGCTGACTCGCTTAATTCCGAATTATGTCAGTGGACCGCTCGTCCTGGGTTTGGGCTTGTTGCTGGTGTTTTGGGGACAAAAGCGCACCGTCCGCTCCATCAGTGAAGTTTTGATGAGCGATCGCGATGAAGAATTAGTCGATGTGTTGATTAATCATCGCAAATTAAACCGAGGCGCGAAAGTCGTTACAATCGGGGGCGGAACCGGGTTATCGACGCTGCTGCGGGGCTTAAAAGTGATCAGCGCCAATATTACCGCGATCGTGACTGTGGCAGATGATGGTGGATCTTCGGGGCGACTGAGACGAGAAATTGGTGTACTGCCACCCGGAGACATTCGCAACTGTATTGCAGCTTTAGCGGATGAAGAAAAACTTTTAACCGAATTATTTCAATATCGATTTAAAGCAGGCGATGGTTTAGTCGGGCATAGTTTTGGGAATTTGTTTTTAACCGTATTGAGTGATATCACCGGAGATTTTGAACGCGCGATCGCAGCCAGTTCTAAAGTTTTGGCGATTCGAGGACATGTGCTCCCTGCGACGTTGAGTGATGTCAGGCTTTGGGCAGAACTTGCTGATGGACGCTATATCGAAGGCGAATCGAACATTACAGAAGCACGGGGAAAAATTGTCCGCATGGGCTGTAAGCCTGCCAATCCGCCTGCATTGCCGAAAGCTTTAGATGCGATCGATGAAGCGGATTATATTGTGATTGGACCGGGAAGCCTCTATACCAGCGTAATTCCGAACTTACTCGTTCCAGAAATTGCAGAAGCGATTTCCGCTCGACAAGTGCCTTGCATCTATGTGTGCAATATCATGACGCAGCCTGGAGAAACCGATGGCTATTCGGTCGCGGATCATATTCAGGCCATCGATCGTGCGTGTGGACAAAGATTATTCGATTCAGTACTCGTTCAGAAAACGCCACCTTCTGCCAAAGCGTTGATTCGATACGCTCAAGAACAGTCTCATCCGGTGGATCTCGATGCGGATGCGGTGACGCAGTTAGGTCGGCAAATCATTCGTGCCAATATTATGATCGAAGATGAAGAGACGGGCTATGTCCGCCATGATTCGCGGCGCTTAGCACGGGTGATTTATCGATGGTCGGAACGGGCACGGCAAAAATGGTAATTGAACTCCAAAATGCAGCAGCAACGCGATCGCTCGGCATTCAACTCGGTCAAGTTTTACCCGCAGGCACAGTTTTACTGCTTCAGGGCGATTTAGGCAGTGGCAAGACTTCTTTAGTGCAAGGAATTGGGGAAGGCTTGGGAATTCGAGATGCGATCGAGTCTCCGACCTTCACGCTGATCAATGAGTATTTAACCGGAAGAATTCCGCTCTATCACTTTGATTTGTACCGATTAGAGCCAGAGCAAACGGCAACGCTTTATCCTGAGATCTATTGGGAAGGCATTGAAGTGGAGCCGGGAATTTGCGCGATCGAATGGGCAGAGCGGTTAGCATTTAAGCCAGATTCCTACCTTGAGATAGTTCTGACCTATCAAGACGAAGGACGCAAGGTAGAAATTCAGGCGATCAAGGATGCGGTGATTCCAGAATTGAGAATCCGAACTTAGAATAGTTTAGAGAGTGTTTGAAACGTATCAATTTCCTCGCTTCGTGTCGGGAGCGGGTGAATGCGATGAACGATACATTTCAAACATCCTCTAAAGTAGCCCTTTCCTGCGTTGCCCTATGTCTCAGACTCCTGCAAAAATCTGCATTCTCGGTGGTGGCTTCGGAGGCTTGTACACCGCACTTCGACTCAGTAACCTTCCTTGGGGAAGAAACGAGCAGCCCGAAATTACGTTAGTCGATGCGCGCGATCGCTTTGTCTTTTCGCCGTTGCTGTATGAATTAGTCACCGGAGAACTGCAATCTTGGGAAGTTGCTCCGCCTTACGAAGAATTGCTCGAAGACACAACGATCCGATTTCGCCAAACGGCGGTTGCAGATATTAATACCGACACGAAACAAGTCCGACTCGCAGATGGTGGACTGCTCGATTACGATCGCTTAGTGCTGGCGATGGGCGGCGAAACTCCGATGGACAGGGTTCCAGGAGCCGCAGAATTTGCCATTCCTTTTAGAACGATCTCGGATGCCTATCAACTCGCAGATCGGCTCCGTCAGTTAGAAGCATCTGATACCGATAAGATTCGAGTTGCAGTCGTTGGAGCCGGGTATAGCGGGATTGAACTAGCTTGTAAACTCGCGGATAAGTTAGGCGATCGCGGTCGAGTACGCGTGATCGAAGTCGGAGATCAGATTTTGCGATCGTCGTCTACGCATAACCGCGATGCTGCCACAAAAGCCCTCGAAGAACGCGGAGTCTGGACAGATTTAGAAACCTCGGTTGAATCGGTTGGTGCTGGAAGTATTTCACTGTTGTACAAAGGGGTCGTTGATACGATTCCAGTCGATTTGGTGCTGTGGACAATCGGGACGCGCATGAATGAAGTCGTCAAGAATTTGCCACTGAAACAAAATGAGCGCGGTCAGATTCTCGTCACTTCGACATTGCAAGTTGTGGATCATCCTGAGATTTTTGCTATTGGCGACTTAGCAGATTGCAAGGATGCCGATGGTCAGCAAGTGCCTGCCACTGCACAAGCTGCCTTTCAGCAGTCTGACTATACTGGGTGGAATCTTTGGGCATCGTTGAGCGATCGCCCATTACTGCCATTTCGGTATCAATATTTTGGCGAAATGATGACTTTAGGCATTCATGACGCAACTTTAACCGGGCTTGGCATTCAATTAGAAGGCACTGCGGCTCACTTAATCCGCCGTTTAGCGTATTTAAATCGGATGCCTACTTTAAAGCATCAACTCCGTGTAGGATTCAACTGGATCACTCGCCCAATTATTTCCGCGATCGCGCAAATGGGTGAATAATTAGAAGGCTATTGGGTCTGTTCCTAGTTGAAATCGGGATTTTGTTGTTATGAAACGCCCCCAAGTGGTGTTTTTTGATGCTGTTGGTACATTATTTGGTGTGCGAGGAAGTGTCGGGCAAGTTTATCGAGAAATTGCTCGTGCTCATGGTGTAGAAGTCGATGCCGCGAAGATTGATCGCGCATTTTATGAGAGTTTCAAGGCTTCTCCGCCCTGTACATTTCCAGGAGTGGATGTATTAGAAATTCCGCAGCTTGAGCAGCAGTGGTGGAATACGATCGCACAACAGACTTTCGATCGGGCTGGCGTTTTGCATCAGTTTGCAGATTTTTCTGAATTCTTCTCAGATCTCTACTACCATTTCGAGACTGCAAAACCTTGGTTCATTTATCCCGATACCGTTCCAACGCTAGAAAAATTGCGCTCTTTAGACATCCCGCTCGGAGTTTTATCAAATTTTGATTCCCGATTATATAAAGTTCTAAAAGCGTTGAATCTAGAAGATTTTTTCGACTCAATTACGATTTCAACAGAAGTCGGAGTCGCAAAACCCGATCCAAAAATTTTTGCGATCGCGCTTGAGAAACATGATTGCCAGCCTGAGAATGCTTGGCACATTGGCGATAGTCAGCAAGAGGATTATGAAGCGGCGAATGCGGCAGGGTTGCGGGGAATTTTGCTGAATCGGTAGCTGTTTTTTGTGAGTAGTTTGTCCCGTTGAAAATGGTAGGGAGAGTGGGGAGTAGAGGAGTAGGGAGTGAGGACAGAAAAACATTTCCCCACCTCCCCACTCTCCACTCCTCACCTCTTCAAAGGTCTGATATAGTACCTAGATACCAAATGGTATCTCCCTATGCCGATTAAGCCCTCGCAAATTCTCAATCTGCTCGATCGTAAACGCGAAGATTTTGCACTGTTCGATCGCGCTGCTCTACAAGCGTTGCAGCAGTATGGAACTGCATTAATTCAACTGTCGCAGAAATCTGATCAAGCCATATCAGCAGCACTCGACGGGATCAGAGAGTGTGGAGCTAGACCCTTAGAGCCGTTGGGAATGTTTCCAGAATGGGTCATGCACGCAGGATTGTCCTGGCAAAATCGTGAAGAAAGTTTGGAATGGGTGCGCGATCGAATTACTGGCGTCTCAACGTTTTCAGTAGACGGATCACAGATTTATCCTAGTAAAGACTTTTCAATTCCGGTCGCACTTGTGCAGATTGGCTGGTATGAAAACTTTCATTTACCTTCAGGTGAGTATCAAAAAGATATTGAGTTAGATGTTCTTACACCCAATGATCTGAAAGTTGGACGCGGTGATCTTGCCGATCGACGAGTAAATTTACGTCGATTTGAAATGGAATGCGATCGCATTATTCAATATATGGAAGAACATGCAGGACAACGCGATTGTTTAGCATTTTTCGATGGATCGCTGATTGCAACATTTTCAGAAGCGTTTGATGAAGAGACACGCAGTTTTTATTTGAGATGTATTCTCAACGTATTACGTGCGAGTGAAGATTATCGCGTTCCGGTGATTGGATATATCGATACTTCCAGCGCACGAGATTTAACAGAGATGATTCAGCGATTAGCTCAGCTACCCGATAGTAAAACGATTCATGATGCTCAATTGTTAAATCGCGCGAAAAATCAGATGCAGTGGGGCGATCGCACGCCGATTTTTTTGTCTCAACGGTCTGGAGTTCTAGACTTATATCAGGAACATCGCGATCGCATCGCATTTACTTACCTCAAAACCAATCGGGATAGCTATGCGGCTCGAATTGAACTGCCCCTGTGGATTTATGAAGAAGGCTGGCACGATCAAATTCTCGATTGGGTTCGGGCTGAGGTCATCATTGGCGGCGGATATCCTTATGTGATCGAAACGGCGGATCAAGTCGCAGTTTTGAAAAATGACGATCGCCAAACCTTTTATCGATTGTTACAAGAGTGGGCAGAAAAAGAAGATCTGACCCTGAGACTGTCTCGCAAGATGATTAGTAAAGCGCGGCGAAGATAAGAAACGCTAACAAAATGCGGAATTGAACGACACAGATGCGATGTTGAATCAAGCTTTCTGGTTTGACTCACAGAGAGTGATGCGTTCGTCCTTCCCAACTCACAGGAATCGACGCAGAGCTTTGAGACAAACCAGCTCAATATCATCGGAGTCCTATCTATGCGTCGTGCTTGGATCTTTGGGTTCGTCACACTCCTGACACTCTTGACGATCGCACATCCCACTTTCTCCCAAACCAATTTCACGGACATTCAATCTCACTGGGCAAAACCCTGCATTGAGAAATTGGCACAAAAAGGAATCATTAGCGGTTTCCCAGGCAATCAGTTTCGTCCGAATGCACCAGTCACCCGCGCACAATTTGCGGCAATGATTGCTAAGGCATTTCCTGAACAGATGAATGCTCCCAGTCGTCCTGCGATTCAGTTTCGCGATGTTCCCGCGAATTTCTGGGCGCGAGATGTCATTCAGAAAGCGTATCGATCGCAGTTTTTTTCAGGCTTTGAGAATCAGACCTTTAAGCCCGATTTAGAAATTCCGAGAGCGCAAGCATTAACCGCATTAGCAAGCGGCTTGAAGCTCAAACCAACTAATGATGTTGAACTCAGCAACAAAGCATTCATTGACACTCGAACTATTCCTAACTTTGCGAAAAGCGCGATCGCGGCAACCACCGCAAAGCAAATTACCGTCAACTATCCAATCATGCGTCGATTGAACCCGAATCGAACTGCTCAACGCGGTGAAATCGCAGCGTTTCTCTGTCAGGCATTACCCGATACTAAAGGCTTGATTAGCAACCAATTCATTCCTAAACCAGAAACACAGGCGCGAGAAATTCGTGGTGTATGGCTAACTAACATTGATAGTGATGTCTTGTTTGAGAAAGAGCGCCTGAGTAATGCTGTCAATGAACTATCGCGATTGAACTTTAATACGCTTTATCCGACGGTACTGAATTGGGGATATACCTTGTATCCCAGTAATGTCATGCAGCAAGAGATTGGATTTCCAGTCGATCCGCGCCCCGTTGCAGCAGGATTACGCGATCGCGATATGCTGCAAGAACTGATCACCGAAGCTCGCTCAAAAGGGATGGCGGTGATTCCTTGGTTTGAGTTTGGGTTTATGGCTCCCAAAGATTCAGAACTTGCTCAAAAACACAAAGATTGGTGGACACAGAAACGCAATGGCTCGGTTGATTATCAACCTTCAGCCCTCGACGGCAAGCAAATTCCAGTCTGGTTCAATCCCTTCAAACCTGAAGTTCAACAGTATCTTCTGAACTTAGTCACTGAAGTGGTTGAAAAATATGATGTTGATGGGATTCAGTTCGATGATCACTTTGGTTTACCTGTGAGCTTTGGATACGACGACTTTACGGTTAATCTCTACAAAAAAGAACATCAAGGTAAAGCTCCACCTAGCAATGAGCGAGATCCAGAATGGTCACGTTGGCGCTCAGATAAACTACAAGACTTTCTGACCAAGCTTTTCCAAACGGTCAAATCTCGCAAGCCGAATGTTCTGATCTCACTGTCACCGCTAGATTTACCCTTTGCTTATGAGGAACATCTAGTGGATTGGCATAAGTGGAGAGAAGCAGGTTTGCTTGAAGAAGTCATTCCCCAAATCTACTTTCAGGGACAGAAGTTTGTCGATCGTAGTAACCCTGACAACTGGGTAACCTTAAAAGCTGCTCGCGATACGGTTCCCACTGCGATCGGGATTTTAAGTGGATTGTCTAGCACACCTCGCCCAATCGAAGAAATTCAGCGTCAAGTCAAAGCCGTCCGCGATCAAGGCTATGCTGGAATGTCGTTTTTTTTCTATGAAACCCTGTGGAATAAATCGCCTGAACCGATTGGCGATCGCAAAGCAGGCTGGCAAACTATCTTCAAAGAGAAAGTTGAGCGCTTTCGGCTATAAGATTTGCTAGCTCTACTCGTCGATCTCATTCATTATGCAGAGTGTGGAGTAGGGAGTCCCCACTCCACACACACATCAATCCTTGAGGAAATCCAAAGAATCAGAACTCGTAGCTGAAGAGACAAGACTCGCACAGGCAATTTCGTTAAAATGATCGTCGCAAAGTGAGCCAGATTTATGAAAGTTGCTTTTTTCAGTACCAAATCATACGATCGCCGATTTTTTGAAGCTATCAATGCAACCTATCAGCACGACATCACCTTTTTTGAAGTACCACTAAACGCCGATACGGCAATGCTTGCGACAGGCTATCCCGCAGTTTGTATGTTCGTGAATGATGTCGCAGATACCGAGACTTTGAACAGTCTCGCTGCATATGGAACTCAGCTTCTCGCCTTACGATCGGCTGGATTTAACACCGTGAACTTACAACGAGCAGCAGAGCTAGACATCAAAGTAGTCCGTGTTCCAGCTTATTCTCCCTATGCCGTTGCAGAACATGCCGTTGCTCTCATTTTGGCGTTGAATCGTAAAATTTACAGAGCTTACAATCGAGTTCGAGATGATAACTTTGCATTAGAAGGACTCCTTGGATTTGATTTGCATGGGTGTACCGTTGGGGTGATTGGTACAGGCAGAGTTGGCATGGTCTTTGCTCAAATCATGCAGGGATTTGGATGTTCTGTGATTGGATATGATGCCTATCCAAACGAGCAATTGACACAGTATGTTTCCTTACCTGAACTATTTGAGAAGTCTGATATTATCTCGCTGCATTGTCCATTGTTGCCAGAAACCTATCATTTGATTGATCAAAGTGCGATCGCACAAATGAAGCCCGGAGTCATGCTGATCAATACAAGTCGGGGGGCTTTAATTGATACGGATGCTGTGATCACAGGAATTAAAACTGGCAAAATTGGCTATCTAGGAATTGATGTTTATGAGCAGGAAGAGAACTTATTTTTCCAAGATCTCTCTGACACCATTATTCAAGATGACACCTTTCAGCTTTTACAATCTTTTCCGAATGTTTTGATTACCGCGCACCAAGCATTTTTTACTCGGAATGCCTTAGAAGCGATCGCAACAACAACGCTCTCCAATATTTCAGATTTTGAGCAAGGAAAGCCATTGAAGAACGAAGTTGTCTACCACCCTTCTCCAGCTTTACTATGAAAATTCTGGTGCTGAACGCAGGCTCAAGCAGCCAAAAGAGTTGTCTGTATTCAATCGACGATCGCCTACCCAATGAACCCCCAGAGCCAATGTGGGAAGCCGCGATCGATTGGGCACATCATCCCGGCTTTGCAGAGATCAAGGTCAAAACTGCAACTGAAGAACTGACAGAAGAGATTGAAGTCAAATCGCGTCTTGAGATTATGGCGCATCTGCTCTCAATGCTTTGGCAAGGGAAGACCGCAGTTCTCAATCACCCGACTGACATTGATGTGGTTGGACATCGAGTCGTACAAGGTGGGCAAGAATACTCTCAACCTGTACAGATTGATCAAACAGTGAAAGCAACGATCGATCGGCTTTCTACACTGGCTCCAAATCACAATCCTGCTAATCTCGAAGGTATTGAAGCGATCGAGCAATTTTTAGGAACTGAAATTCCACAGATTGCCGTATTCGATACTGCCTTTCATCGTCAAATCCCCGATGCTGCTGCAATCTACCCCGTTCCTTATGCTTGGGTCGAGCAAGGAATTCGGCGCTATGGATTTCATGGCATTAGTCATCAGTACTGTGCTGAACGAGCCGCACACTTGTTACAGCGAAACTTAGAAGACTTGCGCCTGATTGTTTGTCATCTTGGCAACGGGTGCTCACTTTCTGCCATCGCCCAAGGACATAGTATTGATACAACAATGGGATTCACGCCGCTCGATGGCTTAATGATGGGAACGCGCTCTGGTTCGGTTGATCCAGGGATTTTAATTCACTTGATGCGACAAGAAGGCTATTCTGTCGATCGCTTAGATCGCGAACTGAATCGAGAATCGGGTTTGAAAGGAATTTCTGGCGTTTCTGCTGATTTGCGCCAAGTCATGAAGGCGATCGCAGACAACAATTCTCAAGCACAGTTAGCACTCGACATTTACATTCATCGCTTGCGCGCTTACATCGGGGCAATGCTCGCCAGTTTAGGAGGGGTAGATGCTTTGATTTTTACAGCAGGCGTGGGGGAAAATTCAGCGATCGTGCGTTCTCTAGCTTGTGAATCCTTTGGTTTTCTGGGCTTAAAGCTTGATGCTCACAAGAATGCAAATCGCCCCGTTGATCAAGATATTGCCACAACAGATTCAACGGTACGAGTTTTAGTCATTCATACGCAAGAAGATTGGGCGATCGCTCAAGAATGCTATCGTTTAAGAGCTAAACATGTATCGCTTCACGAGAAACAATCATGATGAGCCAACTCCCGAATCAGATTACGGCTCCAGCTTGGGTGCAACTTTTCAATTGGATTGTTGATCCGCTTGGATTCCTGGACAAATACACTCAGAAGCATAGTGATGTTTTTACCATGCAACTGGCTGGACTGGGATTGTCTGTCGTCATTGCCAATCCGAAAGCGATTCAGGAAATCTTTAATCAAGATGCAAAGTTTGATATGGGACGGGGTAATGCGCTCGCAGAACCGCTGTTAGGACGAAATTCTTTGCTGTTACTGGATGGCGATCGCCACCGACGAGAACGCAAATTACTCATGCCGCCTTTTCATGGGGAAAGACTGCACACTTACGCCACGCAAATCTGCAAAGTTGCTGATCAAGTGGCAAGTCAGTGGCAAACTGGACAGCCTTTTATTGTCCGAACCTCGATGCAAAATATTAGCTTAGAAATCATCTTGCAAGTTGTTTTCGGGTTGAGTGAAGGAGAGCGATATCAACAGCTTAAAGTTCTCCTGACCGAATGGCTGGACATGACCGATTCACCTTCACGATCGAGCATGTTATTCCTAAAATTTTTGCAGAAAGACTGGGGAGCTTGGACTCCTTGGGGACGGATGCAACAGCGCCAACGCCAAATTCATGACCTACTTCAGGCAGAAATTGACGAGAGAAGAACGAAGGGAGATGAGAAACGGAGTGATGTTCTCAGCCTGATGATGGCAGTGCGAGATGAAACTGGGCAAGCCATGAGCGATGAAGAATTGAGAGATGAATTGCTCACGATCTTGTTTGCTGGACATGAGACCACTGCAACAACTCTATCTTGGGCGTTTTACCAGATTCATCAACAGCCAGAAGTGCGTGAGAAATTGCTCAAAGAGCTTGAAAGCCTAGATGCACATGCGTCTCCAATGAGCATGGCTCAACTTCCCTACTTGAATGCTATCTGTCAGGAAACACTCCGAATGTATCCTGTGATTCCTGTGCTGTTTCCGCGCATTTCTAAAGTGCCTGTGAAGGTTGCAGACTATTCATTTGATGCAGATACGACTCTCTGGATATCTCCTTATCTGGTGCATTATCGAGAAGATGTATATCCAAATGCTCACCACTTTGAGCCGGAACGATTTCTCGATCGACAGTACTCGCCTGCTGAGTATTTTCCCTTTGGAGGCGGGAGTCGGCGATGTTTGGGATATGCGCTGGCTCAGTTAGAAATGAAGCTCGTTCTGGCAACAATCTTATCGAAATACCAACTTGCTTTAGCTGACGATAAACCTGTGAAACTACAGCGCCGTGGGTTTACGCTCGCTCCGACAGGTGGAGTGCGAATGGTGTTGACTGAGAAGCCATAGATATCTTTCGAGGTTCAGGACTTTAAGCTAGTCGTGCGAAGTGGGGAGATGGGGGAGTGGGGAGAACCCAGATTCACATTGCTCCCTATCCCCATCAGATTTACTGTAGTGAACTACTGGACACTCTACTGCTCGCTTGTCTGCCATAAAGGATAGAACCGAAGCCAGTAATATACATCAATAAGCTATAAACCGCAGCGGGCACAGCCATATCGGGGTTGTTGAGTAAACCCGCAGTGATAGCAATTGCTAGCGTTCCGTTTTGAATCCCGACTTCAATAGCGATACAGATTTGTTGAGCGAGCGGCAGCCGAAACAGCTTTCCGACCAGAAATCCTGCCAGTGTTGCCAGGAGGTTGAGCAATACGACACCGATTCCCACCTGCACCAGAAATCCTGGGAGCTTACTTCCTTCTCGTACCAGCAACAGCACAATAATCAGCGCTAACAATCCTATGGCAAGTCGGCTCATTTGCTTTTCTAGACGGCGTGCTGTGTCAGGAAACTGATGACGAATTGCCATGCCGATCGCTGTCGGTAGCAGTGTGATCAGAAAAATTTGCAGCATGGTTTGACCAATCGGTAAAGCGATTGCAGCACTTTGCCCCAGGAAATATTGCAGCGCCAGATTTGTAAAAATGGGAATCGTAAACACAGTAGCAATGCTACTCAGCGCTGTGAGCGTTACTGACAGAGCAACATCGCCCTTTGCCAGATAAGTTATGAGATTAGAAGAAGGACCACCCGGACAAACTGCCAGAACAATCAGACCAACCGCGATTTCGGGTTGCATGGGAACGACCAGCGTGATCAGTACCCCAATCAGCGGCAGCAGTAATAGCTGGCAGATCGTGCCCACCGCAACTGCTTTGGGATCACGAGTAATTCGCTTAAAATCTTCTGGAACCAGACTTAACCCCATACCCAACATCACAATTGCCAGAGCCAGCGGTAGTAAAACAGAGGTGAAGATGTTGCTCTGCATCGTTATTAGACATTGATTTTGATTTGCACAGGTATCATACAAGAATATGTTCAGAGTTTCGGTGTGCTCTGCTCACACTCCCTGCACCCGTCAGACAAACTTGAACCAATCAATTTGAATCGTTCGGCAATCCGAATGCGGAGAGAGCATAAGCTAAGCTGTAGTTGTTGAGCAAGTCAAAGTTCTCCAAAGTGGAGTTGTTATCATGCAGGTCGGTTTGAACTGTGCGCTGAGTGATGTCCATATTGATGCTGCTCAAGCAAGTAGTCAGCGTCAGATGGCAATCTCGATCGAAGCCATCCCCCAAGCGTCGCCTCGTGAGACTCCGCTCAATCTCTGTCTGGTTCTCGATCAGAGTGGATCGATGGCAGGTCGATCGCTGCAAACTGTTCAACAAGCCGCCGCTAGGCTCATCGATCGCTTATCCCCAGGAGATCGACTCTCGATCGTCACGTTCAATCACAAAGCCAAAGTTCTCCTCCCCAATCAAATCGTTGAGGATCCAGAGCCGTTAAAACTTGCCTTAAACCGTCTGGAAGCTTCGGGCGGCACTGCGATCGACGAAGGGATTCGACTCGGAATTGAAGAAGTCGCAAAAGGGAAAAAGAATGCCGTTTCACAGATGTTTCTCTTGACGGACGGAGAGAATGAACACGGCAGTAACGATCGCTGTCTCAAACTCGCTCAAGTCGCGACCGGATACGGTCTGTCGATTAATTCACTCGGATTCGGAAGTGCTTGGAATCAAGACGTTTTAGAAAAAATCGCCGATGCGGGTGGTGGGGCACTTTCTTATATTCAAGAACCTGAGCAAGCGGTGACAGAGTTTGGGCGATTGTTCGATCGCATTCAATCGATCGGCTTAACGAATGCCTTTTTACGCATTGTTTTATCGCCAGGAGTTCGCCTCGCAGACTTTAAGCCTGTCGCCCAAGTTGCACCCGAAACCGTCGAATTACTTGTGCAGCATGAAGATAACTTAGTCGGCGCGCGCTTAGGCGATTTGATGGTCGGCTCACCTCGCGTGATTTTGGCGAATGTTTACCTGACGCAGTTGCCGGAAGGGAAAAATACGATCGCCGAAATTCAAGTGAAATACGATGATCCAACTTCAGGTGAATTAGCACTCGCCTCTGAAACCTTCCCGGTTGAAATTACAGCTCAAACTCAATACCAACCCGCACCAAACTCAGACGTTCAGCAGCATATTCTCGCTCTCGCAAAATATCGACAAACCCAAATCGCCGAAACCAAATTGCAGCAAGGTGATCGACAAGGAGCCGTAACCATGCTGCAAACAGCCGCACAAACTGCTTTGCAAATGGGCGATCGCAATGCGGCAACCGTTTTACAAACTAATGCAACTCAACTGAGTTTAGGAGAAGACTTATCGGAAGTCGATCGTAAAAAAACTCGACTCGTTTCTAAAACTATTTTGCAGGCGGGAGATTCTGAGTAGGCGTACCGAATTCAACCGTCGGCAGCGCACAAATCTTTTTCGTCATCTGTGGATCAGAATAGCGATCGGTTTTCCAAGTTGCAGGAGAGCCGACTCCGTTGGTATACGTGATCTGATTGGTTTTGCAATTCACATCTGCATAGAGAAACTGAAACACGCCACTGCACGCTGTCCCGCTATTTTTTCCCATCGTCTGCACAACGATCAGTTGACGAATATTTTTATCTGGCTGATTGGGGCGTTCCTGACGTGCCACGATAAATTCTGGATCTGTATAAAATTCGCAACCATCCCGCGTCTGCCGCATCAGCAGACTATATTTTCTCATCACGAAATTAAACGTTTCAACATCAGGAAGTGCTGCCATTGCTGAACTCTGACCCAAAATGGCAAGAGCAAGTGTCATAGTGATTAAGCGCTGCATACAGACCTCATCCGAATACAAATGGCTTGAATGATTTTGGCAGATTCAGTTCCCTAGGTTGATCAAAAAAATATCGATCCCACAATACCCTTTACAATGGTTGAATGTAGAATCCCACAGAAATTAAACCGTGAATAGCGTCCGTACTGTTTCCGATACTAAGCGATCGTTTTATAGTCTTCACACCCGTCCGGTGAATTCGATTTTCCGCCGAGTCGTGGAAGAATTGATGGTCGAAATGCACCTACTGGCTGTGAATACTGATTTTCGTTACGACCCGTTTTATGCATTGGGTGTCGTGACAACTTTCGATCGCTTTATGCAAGGGTATCGCCCTGAAGCTGATAAAGAGTCGATTTTTACAGCATTATGCAAAGCATTAGAAGCGGATCCACAGCAATATCGCACTGATGCTCAGCGATTAGTTTCGACGGCATCGAGCGCAGCTTGGGATTCAATGCTGATTCCAGATAAGGCATACGATTATCGAGAGGCGTTACAAGCCGTCGCGTCGAATCCAAAATTCAAGTACAGCCGCCTTTTTGCCGTGGGTTTATATACGATTTTGGAAGCGTCTAGCCCTGATGTGGTCAAAGACACCGCAAAACTGAACGAGACGTTTAAGCAAATTTGCCAAGCGTTAAATATTTCCGAAGAGAAAGTTCAGAAAGATTTAGAACTGTATCGCAGCAATCTCGAAAAAATGAATCAGATGCAAGTTGTGATTGCAGAAGCTTTGGCTGCCGATCGTAAAAAACGAGAAGAGCGTGAGCAAGCCCAAGCAAAACCGAAAGATGAAGCAACGTCTGAATCATAAGGCGATCGCAAATGCAGAATGGGGAGAGTAGAAAGCGCTCCCCATTTTTTGTATCGTTTGTAACAACGCAGCGGGATCAAACTCGACTACAAGTAGAACGGTATCGAGTTTGATTGCATGATGACTATTCCAGAAATTTCACAGAAACTATTCGCCGCGAAAAAAGCAAAAGGATTGAGCTTTGTAGATCTCGAATCTGTGCTTGGACGCGATGAAGTTTGGATCGCAGCGTTGTTTTATCGACAAGCGAGTGCATCTGAAGAAGAAGCAACCAAATTATTAGAAGCATTAGGCTTAAGCCTGGATCTTGTGCCTGAATTAGTAAGCTCCACGGTGAAAGGATTAGGGCCGATCGTGCCGACAGATCCTTTGGTCTATCGGTTCTATGAAATCATGCAGGTGTATGGAATGCCGATGAAAGAGGTTATCCATGAGAAATTTGGCGACGGCATCATGAGCGCGATCGACTTCACGCTTGATATTGAGAAAGTTGCAGATCCAAAAGGCGATCGCGTCCTCGTCACAATGAATGGAAAATTCCTCCCTTATAAGAAGTGGTAGATTTTTCGGACAATCCTCGGAAACTCATCTACACTAATCACAGTCAGAGATCCCTGACTCTTTGTGTTAGTTGAGAGAGCCGATGCACCCGCACGATTGTTCCTGTCCTGTCCACGATCCGCAAACCAAGCAGCGTCAACTTCTCACCGCTCTCATTCTGGTGGGAAGTTTCGCTGTTGCGGAATGTACGATCGGGCTATCAAGTCATAGTCTTGCATTAGTGGCTGAAGCAGGACATTTAGTTTCTGATTGCTTTGCTTTGTTGCTGGCATTGCTCGCCACTCGCATCGCTCAATCTCCGATGCAATGGGGCTGGATTGGAGAGAACACCGTTGCGATTAAACCGAGCCGATCGCCTGAAACTTGGGCTGCTTTACTCAATGGCTTGGGACTAGTTGCCGTCACGATTTGGATTATTTGGGAAGCGATCGAGCGATTTCAAACGGCTACACCAGAGATTTCCAGCATTCCAATGTTACTGACTGCGATCGTAGGCTTAGTTGTCAATGGAATTAACATTGCAGTGCTACATCAAGGCAGCGAATTCGATTTGAATTTGCGTGCCGCTTTTCTGCATGTGGTTGCAGATGCGTTGGGAGCAATTGGAGTGATTATCGCAGCGATCTCGGTGGCGGCATTTCATTGGATGTGGGCAGATGGCGCGATTAGTTTAGCGATCGCAGTTTTAATTCTAGGCTCAACCATTCCACTGATTCGCCAGAGCATTCAAGAGCTACGACGCTAATTTCCTAAATCCCTTTTCTCAATTCATTGACAGCAGTCTGCATATCCGTTTCTGCTATCAAAACGCATCGACTGAGAAGTTGAATATCCAAATCTTCTAACCCTGGAATCAAACTGCTTTGAATCGCTTGATATCCATTGTCAGATAAGCGATACAGCTTAAATACACCATCTTCCCAAAACCAGACTTCTAGCACTCCTAGAGCTTGATACTTCAACAATTTAGACTCACTACCAGAAGTGAAAATAATATCGATCGCGAGATCTGGAATCGGTTTTCTAGACCCAAAACAATAGCTTTCATCTGCTTCTGCCGCAGCTTCAGGCGGTTTTTTCTGAGTAAAACTTCCTGTAGGAAGAAACCAGACTCCTTTGTCTAAGCAGTAAAGCCCTAGCAGAAAAGCAATGATTCCCGAAAAAACTTCGTGGTCTTGTCCAGGCATCCGTAATTCAATGGTTCCTTGATAAAAACTCAACCGTCTTTTCACCTCAGAGAAAAGACGATCCATTTGCTCAAAATCTTGCCAACTTTTGTTATGGAGCAGGATTACAGAATCCTGAGAATGAGTCTGTGCAGTAGGCATGACTAGAAATTGAATGCTTGGTCTAATTCTAGGTCAATTCAAATCATCCAGCAGCAATTAGAGCTTGCTTGCTAGCTCTAAATTGTAGCAATGTAAATGCTCACAATTAGCCTGCAACCTGCTGAGCTTCTTGTGAAGTTACTTCTTGGAATCGGATTTCATCGCGACGTGGATCAACTAAGCTCACTTTCAAGCGCAATTGATCACCGGGGCGAATCGAGCTGCCTATGCCTCTGACTCGGATGATCTACTCACTTGGCGCTGAGCAACTTGCATCAATAGCCGTAAAGCATTATTGACATCTTCTTCGGTTGGGAAAGCTTGTGCAACATCAGGAGCTAGGAGAACTAAATTGGTTCCTTTTCGATATCGTTCAATATATTTCCCTCGGACTCCTTCTCCAAGTTGAGAAAAGTCATACTCAGAGCGTAATTCATCTTCCATCTCATTCTCCTTGCTCATAGAACCTCCTTTCTGAACGAGTGGCTTTTCGGGCGCTGATAATTCGGATTTTTTCGTCTCGGTCAGTATGAGCAACGACTAGCAGTTCTCCATATTGAGACATCCCAATGATAACGTAGCGACTTTCTCCGATCGAATGATCTGGATCTGGGAAGGTGAAAGACAGAGCATCATCAAATACAGTTGCTGCTGCTTCATAAGGAGATGCCATGTTTTCTATAATTTGATTCCGCTTTCTCTGGGTTCCACTCAAACTCCATGCGAATCGCGCCTACTGTAACCTTTAATTAACCTGCAACCTGCTGAGCTTCTTGTGAAGTTACTTCTTGGAATCGGATTTCGTCGCGACGTGGATCAACTAAGCTCACTTTTAAGCGCAATTGATCACCAGGGCGAATCGATCGCTGTTGAAACACCATTGGTAATTCTAAACCTAGCTCTTCTAGCAACACTAATCCTAAGCCTTCATGCTCTCGCAACCAGCGCAGCATCAGAGCATCCCAAACCTCATCTGAATGTCGGCGGAGATACTCCAAACTCCAGTAGCGATTGGTATGTCGCTCCACAAAGACCGCTTCTTGAACGGCTAAGCCAATATTGATCATCAATTCTTTGACTTCTTCTTCAGAGAAGGGCAGCACATCTCCCCGCAAATGTGCCTTGATCTGAAAATGCGCGAGTAAATCGCTATAGCGGCGAATGGGAGAAGTGACTTGTGTATATGTATCTAATCCCAAACTCGCATGACGCGCAGGCGTAATCGTCAATTCGCTCCGAGGCATACAGCGCCGAATCGCACACGATCGCACAGGTCCCGCTGGAAGCTGCAACAATTCCTCATCTGAAGGAAGCTCTGGTTGAGGCTGTCCCCGAAACGGTAATGGCAAACTGTGAGTCTGAGCATAGCGCGCCGCCACTTCACCCGCCAAAATCATCATTTCAGCGACCAATTGCCGAGACATCGAATCGTCTAGAACCTCGATCGTCACTTCTCCGTCATTTTTGACTTTGATCGAAGACTCCGGCATATGAATACTAATCGCGCCTTGAGTCTGCCGCCATGCTGTGCGCTGCTTTGCCCACTTGGCTAATCCTTCGATTTCCGGTTCGCCCTGCACGTTTAAATGCAGCATTTCATCGACATCATCATAGGTCAGACGATACGTCGATCGAATCGAACTCGCATGAATACTGTAGTCCTCGATCGCACCCTCTGCGGTCAGGGTCACTGCAAAACTCAACGCACAGCAAATTACACCCGGATTCAAGCTCATCGGACCCGTCGCCAACTCCGACGGAAACATCGGAATCATGCCCGTTGGCAAATAAATCGTTGTAATCCGCTTGCGCGCATCGAGGTCTAACTCATCCCCCGGTACCACCCACCGAGTCGGGTCAGCAATATGAATCCAAATGCGCTCTCGCCCATCAGGTAACACTTCCAAGCTCAAACCATCGTCGATTTCTTTTGTGCTTTCATCGTCGATCGTATAAACCTTTAAGTGTGTCAAATCAAGACGATTGACATCTAAATCTTCAGGTGGGGATTCCAAACGGTGGTGCGCCACTTCCAAAACCTTCTGAGAAAATTGCATCGGAACCTGTGCGCGCCGTAGAAACAAGTTCTCGTGAGGACTCCAAATTCTCAGGTCAACGAGAAGTTGAAAGGCGGCGGGAGAGGTTTCAGGACGCTTTAGAGCAGACATCAGTTCGAGTGCGCTAGCCCGATTGGGAGTTTCTTCGCTGACTGCAAATCGCTCTAACGCATCTAAACGAGGTCGATCGCTGGCTTGCCATTCGACCGTTTCCCCGTCCAAGGCGAATCGGACTCGCTCTAAGAAACTCTGCCATTCGCGTTGGCGTTGAGCTTCCATCTCGATCTGATGCTTTAATTCTGCCACTTGATTCGCAGAACGTGGCTCATAGCGATCGCCCTTCTGCTTAAAGTAAAGCTTATCTTCTGAAAGTAAGTAGTGAGCAGCGTAACACATCGCTGCACTTTTGTCGGAAAACAGCAGTATTGCCATTTCCTCAGGGTTAGTGCTGTCTCCGGTTTCGATAAGAATTTCCCAAGCAACCTCTAGGCTTGAAGGGTCGAGATAAGGCTGCGTCTCTTTGAGAAAACTAGGGATATCCGTCGGTTTAAAACTTTGGTTGGCGACTTCGTAGGTGATTTGTCGCGGGTGAAGCGTATGATTCTGAGAACGATCGTCAATTACGATCCAGTGCTTTTTGCCTTCTGGACGCTCGGCAACAGCGAGACGACGCTCACCATTGACGCGAAATTCGACTAAGGTTCCCTTCTCCATTGAAATCTGTGGGGTGTAACTAGGGTGATCACAAAAGATGGGGAAACGGGGAGCAAGAATCGCGGTGGCACTTCTCCCTGTCTCCCCATCTCCCTAAAACAATTCTTTTAGCCTTCTGCGTTGACGAAGGGCAGTAATGCAATCACACGGGCGCGCTTGATCGCAACGGTCAAATCCCGTTGTTGTTTTGCAGTGAGTCCTGTGATTCGACGGGGCAAGATTTTGCCGCGTTCGGTGATGAATTTGCGCAGGAGATCGACATCTTTGTAATCGATCGGATCACCTGGTTTGATTGGAGAAATTCGACGACGGAAATAGCTCATGGAAGTATGTTTGGTAAAAGGTCATTGGGCGGCAGTTATCACTGCGGGCAAAAACTTACCAGCTTTTGCTGACAACCGAGATTCGGTTATTTGATCTCTTTATGAGCCGTATGCTTGTTGCAGTGCGTACAGAACTTCTTCAGTTCTAAACGAGCTGTGGTGTTACGACGATTCTTGGAGGTGGTGTATCGAGAAACACCAGGAGAACGCTTTGCCGGATTCGTCCGACATTCGGTACATTCCAGCGTAATGATTAGTCTTACGCCTTTATTCTTTGCCATGATTTTTGCACTGACGAGAACGATAAATGTGTCAAGACACGAAGATCTATTATTCCACATCTACAGGGGTTTGGACGGAAAAATTTGGGATTTCAATTCTGGAATCGAGTTACGAAAAGTGCGATCGTAATTTCTGAGGAGATTTTAAGATGGCAATATTAGTGTTGCTTGATTGAATGACAAGAATCTATCTGGATACAAGTGCCTACAATCGCCCTTTCGATGATCAAACTCAACCGAAAATTTTCCTTGAACTTCAAGCAGTCGTGATCATTCTACAAATGGTTGAAGCTTGAATCGTTGAGTTAGTTACATCCTCTGTGTTGGAGTATGAAAATAGCCGAAATTCAGATCTGCTCCGGCAAGAAGCGATGACTCGATATCTTCAGCTTGCTGAAATCCGACAAGAAGTGAATGAGGCAATCCAGCAGCGAGCAGAACAACTAGGACATAATGGAGTGAAAGCGATCGATGCACTTCATGTGGCATGTGCTGAGACGGCAAATAGCGATTATTTCATTACTTGCGATAAGCGATTGATTAATCGTTGCCAAGCTCTGACGATGAGAGTTGTCAACCCAGCGGATTTTGTATTGGAGATGAGCAGCAATGATTCAAGTGAAGAATGAACAACAAGTTCTTCAGCAGGGGTTACAGATCCTCTTAGCGAATATGGAACCCTCAGAAGTCGCGAAGTTCTGGGCAGCTTGCCATCTGGGAAATGGCGATTATCTTAAGACGAAAGATGTGCTTTTTGATCAGGAATCTGTTGCGAGTCTATATGGAAAAGTTCTGGATTTTCAAGAATCGAACCGCAAAAAATGAAGTTGCCATAACGCTTCTTCTTAAAAATCGAGGTTCCTAATTTCTACAACTAGGAACCTCGATCGTATCTAAATCGCTGCTACAGAGGGCTGTTTCGCAAACGATTTCAGAATTCGTTCTGCCATTTGAGGGGGAGTTAAACCTAACTCCGCTTTAGACTGATCCGGAGTCGCATGATCGACCAGAATATCCGGTACACCAATCCGCGTCACAGGCACAATTACCTCAGCATCCATCAAGGATTCGAGCACCGCAGAACCAAATCCGCCTTGCAGACAGCCTTCTTCCAGCGTCACGACTCGCCCAATTTTTTGAGCCAATGGCAGGATCAACTCTTCATCGAGCGGCTTCGCAAACCGAGCATTCACTACAGTTGCTTCAATGCCATGCTCGCTGAGAATTTCAGCCGTTTGCATGGCGGGATAGACCATCGAGCCATATCCAAGCAGCAGCAAATCATCCCCTTGACGGAGAATTTCAGCCTTACCGATCGGTAATTCTTCCCAACCTTCTTCCATCAACGGCACACCGTAGCCATTGCCGCGCGGATAACGCATCGCGATCGGTCCCTGCGTGTGATTGATTCCCGTAACAATCATGCGCTGCAATTCGGCTTCATCTTTCGGAGCCATCAGCACCATGTTGGGAATCGATCGCAGATAGGCGATGTCATACATGCCTTGGTGTGTCGGCCCATCTGAGCCAACAATTCCGGCACGATCCATACAGAAGAACACCGGAATGTTCTGGATACAGACATCATGCACGATCTGGTCGTAAGCACGCTGCAAGAAGGTGGAATAGATCGTCGCGACTGGACGCATTCCTTCACACGCGAGACCTGCTGCCAAAGTGACAGCATGTTGTTCAGCAATACCAACATCGATATACTGCTTGGGCACTCGTTTTTGGAAAATGTCCAATCCGGTTCCCGTTGCCATCGCTGCTGTGATGCCGAGAATTCGAGGATCGTTTTCAGCCAACGTGCTCAGGGTTTCGCCAAACACTTTCGAGTAGCTCGGAGGTTTGGGCTTGCTCGAAGGAATCGCTTTACCTGTTGCCAGATTAAATGGCGTTTGGGCATGGTAGCCGACTTGATCTTGTTCGGCGATCGCATATCCTTTTCCCTTTACGGTTGCCACATGCACCAGCACGGGGCCAGTTTGTTTATGCGCTTCTTTAAAGGTTGCGATCAATTCCTCTAAGTTATGTCCATCGACTGGACCCATATAAGTAAAGCCAAGTTCTTCAAACACGGCTCCGACTTTGGGCACTGCCAGTCGCTTCATGCCTTCTTTGAGTCGCGACAACTCTGGAGAAAATGGCATGTTCTTCATTTGTTCCTCAATGTTGTCAGTGAGGAATTGGACAGGCGGGCTGAGCCGCATTTTATTCAAATAGCGGGGAATTGCACCAACGTTGGGCGAAATCGACATTTCGTTATCATTGAGCACCACCAGAAGATTTGTTTTGGGCAAATGTCCTGCATGGTTGATCGCTTCGAGTGCCATACCGCCAGTGAGCGCACCGTCACCGATCACAGCAACAGTTTTGTAATTTTCACCTTTGGCATCGCGAGCCAGCGCCATGCCTAATGCAGCAGAGATGCTGGTGGAAGCGTGACCTGCGCCAAAATGATCGAATTTGCTTTCACAGCGCTTTAGATAGCCTGCAACGCCGTCTTTTTGCCGCAACGTATCGAAATTGGCATAACGACCCGTAATCAGTTTGTGCGGGTACGCTTGATGTCCGACATCCCAGATCACTTTGTCGCGATCGAGATCTAGGGTTTGATAAAGGGCGAGGGTTAGTTCGACAACACCCAATCCGGGACCGAGGTGCCCCCCGATCGCTGCGACCGTTTGTAAGTGCTTTTCGCGAATTTGACGTGCAATTTGCTGAAGCTGAAAAATCGACAAACCGTGCAACTGGTTTGGGTGGGTCAATTCACTCAAATGCATACCGGGGTATCCTTCGGATGACGTGATGTGAGCGGTAGAGGAACTCTACCTCTTATCACTCTAGTCCATCGGGGGTAATGATTCAGAGTACTTGTATGCAATTTGCAACGTTTTCTCTTAACGAAAAGTTAGGGAACCAATGGGGAATCCTGGGAAAGACGTTGCATTGCATACAGTTATGACTTCTCAAACCCTTCGTCTGAAGAAGGCAGTGAAAACAATTCCAGGTTTGAATTATCTTGCCTCTGTTCTTAAGTATGACGGGATGGGGGGATGGGTGTTTCAACGCCCAATTTTGCAGTGGATCTGTGATCCGACTTTGAGACAGCAGCTCCCTGGTTTGTATCGCTTCTTTGGAGTCTATTGCCAATGGTTCTTTGACATCACAGGAGCCGGATATCTACGAGGAGGACATCTCCTTTTTCCAATGGTTGCCAAATTCTCGAACCAGCAGTATCTCAAACTTCAACTTCCAGAATTTACAGTCTTTCTTGATGCGAAGGATTGGCGAATGTTTGCGGTGGTGCATGAATTAATGAGCCATAAGGCAGATACTAAGATTCTGTCGCGCTACTTGAGTGCAGGAGATACCTTTTTGGATGTCGGGGCAAATCACGGCAGTTTCTCGATCGTAGCGAGTCAATTAGTCGCGACTCAAGGCAAAGTGATTGCGATCGAGCCGCAGCCAAAACTGGCAAAAGCGATCGAACTTTCACTGTCTGAAAATCGCTTCTCGCCTTTTCAGGTGCATCAAATTGCTGTTGGAGATTCAGAAGGCGAAGTGGAGTTGATGATTCCGAAAGATACATCCGGTGCAGCAGGATTGTATCAAGAACATTCGGGCACTCAGGACTATGAGAAAGTGACGGTGCCCATGAAGCCGTTTGATGCTCTAGATTGGCAGAGTCTTCCGGGCAGAGTGGTGATGAAGCTGGATGTGGAAGGCTGTGAATATCGTTTTCTCAACGGCGCGAGAAAGATGATTGCCGCACGAAAGCCGATTCTGATTATGGAAATCAATCCTGACACATTAAAAGCAGCCAGAACACCCGCAGCAGAAATGAAACAACTTTTGCGCGAATTGGGCTACGTGCAGTATGCAGAGATGCGATCGCTCGATCAAGTTTTGCCGATCGAGCAATTAGATGCTGGAACTTGGCGCAATATTGTGCTGTTTGCAAATTGACCGTTTTATCATGGGTGAAACGCAACGATTTTCACCCATGAAAGACCGCATTAAAGATCTCGCCCTTTCACTTGCGCCTCGCCTCATTGAAATCCGTCGCCATTTGCATAGTCATCCAGAGCTAAGTGGACAAGAACAGCAAACCGCAGTGTATGTCGCTGGGGTTTTGTCGTCTTGTGGATTGCATGTAAAAGAAGCGATCGGGAAAGTTGGAGTCATCGGTGAGCTTTCGGGCGGGGATGATCCGCGACTGCTAGCGATTCGCACCGATATGGATGCATTACCGATTCAAGAGCGCACCGGACTCGAATTTGCGTCTCGACAGCCCGGAATTATGCATGCGTGTGGTCATGATGTACATACGACTGTGGGGCTTGGAACGGCGATGGTATTATCGCAACTAGGTGTTTCTCTTCCAGGAAAGGTTCGATTTCTATTTCAGCCTGCGGAGGAAATTGCTCAAGGTGCGCAGTGGATGGTTCAGGATGGCGCGATGAATGATGTGAATGCGATCTTATCGGTGCATGTGTTTCCCAGTATTCCAGCTGGAAAGATTGGTATTCGATATGGTGCATTGACAGCGGCAGCGGATGATCTGGAGTTGACGATTCTTGGCGAGTCGGGGCATGGGGCGCGTCCGCATGAGGCGATCGATGCAATTTGGATTGCGTCGCAGGTGATTACGGCGTTGCAGCAGGCGATTAGTCGGACTCAGAATCCGTTGCGCCCGGTGGTGTTGACGATCGGGAAAATTAGCGGCGGACGTGCGCCGAATGTGATCGCGGATCAGGTGACGATGATGGGCACTGTGCGATCGCTGCATCCTGAGACGAATGATGCACTCCCGACTTGGATTGAGAATATTGTGTCGAGTGTCTGTCAGACTTACGGGGCGAAGTATGAGATGAACTATCGACGCGGTACGCCTTCGGTGCAGAATGATGCGAAATTGACGAATTTGTTAGAGTCGGCGGCGCGCGAGGTTTGGGGCAGCGAAAGTATTCAGATTATTCCAGAACCTTCCTTAGGTGCAGAAGATTTTTCGTGCTATTTGCAACATGCGCCGGGGAGTATGTTTCGTTTAGGCGTTGGATTTGCAGACAAGAAAAATTATCCGTTGCATCATCCGCAGTTTGAGGTCGATGAAAGTGCGATCGTGACGGGAGTTGTGACGATGGCGTGTGCTGCATATCAGTATTGGCATCAGTAAGGTTCTTTCTTGTGAGAGAAGCGCGATTGTAACGCGATCGCGAATACTGAAACGAGTTGATTTTAGGAGTATCTAATGGCTTCTTCCACTCGGCTGACTGGATTAGATTTAGTAGATTGTGCCAGAGCGAATGCGAAACAAGGAATCGAAGAGGCAGCAATGCTCTGTGGATATGGTTCGGATTTGAACGGGTTTCGCTCAGAACTGAAGCAGGCTTGCGACCATATGCGGATCGAGTTTCATGAGTTGAGCGATTTGATCAAAGGGGAATCGATTTCAGTGGGATTAGATGGAGTGACTGTGGAACCAGATTCGTCAGGCGAATTGTAATTCTGTGATTCCAAGATCGCGAGATTTGGAAAGTGTAATCCAGTTGTGAGCGAGCAAATCAAAGGCGCAAATCCTGATTACGATGAAAGCGTCAAATTTTTGATCGTAACGACTCTCAGTTCTGTGACTCGCTCTAAAGCTGTATCGTTGGTCAGAAATACATCACATCCAGCGACGATCGCGGTTGAAATTTGGAGAGCATCAGGCAGTTTTAGATTGTATTTCACTCGAATTTCTGCGGTTTTGCATCCGACTACCGTATCACTGGGTTGAAAAAAGGTGTTGGTTCCAGAAACAATCACGGCTGTGAAATCTTGCTGGAGTTTCTGTAAGCCCTGACGTGTAGGAAGGATTAAGCACTCTGCTAGTGTGATTGGCGAAGTTACTGCTTGAAAAGTTCCGTTTTGTATTTCTTGGAAAATGGGTTGAACGATCGCAAAATACTGAGCATTTCGCTCAATGTAGTAGATGACTGGAGCAGTATCTAAGAAAATCTTAGTTGCTGCTAAAAAAGCTTGCTCAAATTGCATGACTATCCTCGAAGCATTTCTTCGCGATCGTCCCATTCTTCGCGAATCTGATTCACCCAATCTTGAGCATCTTGACCTTTGAGAAGGTTTGGAGCAATTCCTTCTAGATCTTGCCAAGATTTCTTCGGTTGAGTTTGATTTTCCATGTGTTGAATGTGTTCAATCAGTTGCAATCGCTCTTCGGGTGCGAGTTGAGCAATCTCACTCAAAACTTGCTGGAGTAGAGGACTCATGATACTTCTGAAGTAGGGTTGGCTTAATTGTACTCTGGAAAATTCGGCGATCGCGTTTCAGTCAAAAGGGCAATTGCTATGGCAGATCTCTCTGAAACAATCTCATCTGGCACAATCACAAACACAGAGGTATTAGTTCCTTCGATGCCTTGCTCAGTTGCTTGCCACCATTCCTCAGTTTTTTGGAGCGACTGCCAATCAACCCAAGTTTTCTGATTTTGAGATCGCCAACAGAATGCTTAATTCTCGTGTTGCCTTAACTCTTGTTATGGAAAAAGCCTGTAAATCTCTTTTCGATGAGCAATTCTCTCACAGACCAGGATTTGTGCGTCTTTGTCCAACGTAATTCCAATCCGATAGTTGCCTACACGGATTTTGTATTTGTCAGAATAGCCTTTTAGCTTCTCCAAGTATCCCAATTCAAAAGGATTTTCCGACTCTAGCTCCTCGAAGACAATCGGCTCTACTCGTTCTTGAATCTCTGTTGGCAAATCTGCTAACTCTTTCAGAAATCGTTTTGTGTATTCAACCGCCCACATGCTGCTTGCCTTTGAGCGACTGATAATACTTTAGAGCTTCTTTTTTGGAGAGCCGTTCAGGTTCATCTGAATTTTCCATCAGTTGAACTAGCCCGTAGTTTTCTAGGATTTCTTCAATTTGCTCGAAATCAGAGATCGCAATTTGTACTGCAATAGGACGTTGATTCTCATCAAGAATGTACTGCTTCTGAATATCTAGCATGTCGATGTGTTCTGGAGAATTTAGTTCTATTATGCACTGCGATCGATGACCTATGAATCACTTCTCATCCCCCAAAACTAATACGATTCTCCTGATAAGAAGGCGGTTCAACGTGAATGATCACCCGCACCGGACTATAACGCTCCATCAGTTTTGCTTCCACGTCTTCTGTAATCTGATGGGCAATTTCAACCTCATTCGTGTCTACAACCAAGTGCATTTCGATAAACGTCTGTCGCCCAACCACACCCCGCGAAGCAATATCGTGACAGTTCAACACACCCGGAACCGACATCGCGATCGCATGAATGGCTTCGGGTGCGATCGCAATTTCATCGACTAACCACGGCAAATTCTGCTTTAGGACTGACCAGCCACTTCGGAAAACGAGAATCGCGACTGGAAATGCTAGGACTACATCTAACCATTGCCAGTTGAATACCCAAATTCCAATCAGCCCTCCTAGCACACTGATCGTCACCCAAACGTCACTCATCGTATGTTGAGCGTCGGCAATCAGAATGGGACTATTCACCCGGAGTCCTTCTCGTCGTTCGTAGAACGTGACAAATAGGTTCACACCTAGCACCAGCAATAACAACCACAATTCCGTACCAGAGATCGCCACAATATGGTTTTTTCCAATGCGCTCGATCGCACTTTGCACGATTTCAAAACAGGCAATGCCTAGAAACGCAGCGACTCCTAAAGCTCCGATCGCTTCATATTTCTGATGACCATAGGGGTGATCGCGATCGGGCAAAGGCGAAGAAAACCGACTTGAAGCTAATCCCAAAATGTTACTCGCACTATCCGTTAGGCTATGCAGTGCATCAGCAAGTAAACTCAGCGAACCTGTTAGCCAACCGACCACTGCCTTGAGCAACAAAACAAAGAGATTTAAGAATAAAGTGATCAATAAAACTTTGCGAACTGTCGATCGATTATCGAAAAGCATATCGGTTTAATATTGCTACGATTTTTAGTGTAGATCTGACGCTCAAAAAAAGCTCGAAAGCTTTAGAAATAAGTGCTTTTATCTATTCATAATCTGATTGTTTTCTTACAAGAATTCTCAATATCAAACTGTAATCATGCCATTTCTCGATTAATTGCAAATTTGATTAGTGTACTTGTTGTAAAAAATTGTCAGATAATTGAAAACGACGCATCAAAATGAAAATGTCTCAACTTACGTTAAACCTTGATACTGGCTCAGTTATGTTTCAGTTCACGCCTGAAGCCGCACAGCAATTAAAAACCGCGTTAAATGAATTAATGGGGCGGCTGAAAAATACGGCAACTAAAACAACACCAGGGAGTAAAACCGCACCCCAACCGTCGATGGAATATCGCTACACTGGAGATGTCTTTTTAGAGCTTTTCTGCAATCCCAATATTTGGGCATCTCCGTTTGCTGCTAGAGTGCTCGTGACCTTGCGAGACGATCGAATTCGACTCAACACCGAAGCCGAACTGAGCCGCCTGATTGAGGATGTCAACCAATTTATCGAACAGCAATGAATCGGACGATCGTTTGGTTTCGCCGGGATTTACGTATCAGTGATCATGCACCTTTGCATCGTGCAATCTCACGAGGTGCTGTAATTCCGGTGTTTATCTTCGATCGTGCGCTTTTACATCATCCTGAAACCGGATCAGCGCGAGTCGCATTTATGCTCGATTGTTTACGATCGCTCGATGAGGATTTGCGCGATCGCGGTGGACGCTTAATTCTCAGATTCGGTGATCCGGTTGAACTCTTGCCCGATCTGATTCGCGAAACTGGAGCAGATGGAATCTATGCATATGTCGATTACGAACGCATCTATGGCAGAGTTCGAGATGCCCGATTAAATCAAGCGTTAGTAGAACAAGGTCTAAAAATTCGCTGGTTCGAGCCAAGCGGAGCCGCATCAGGATTGATGGACTATCGCGACTATCGGAAATTGTGGTATCGAGACATGAGTGCAGAAATGCTCTCGACTCCGTTGAACATTCCGACTCCTGAGGATATTGCCAGCGAACCCATTCCGAAACTGACTGATTTGGGTTTAGTTCCCGATGGTAAGTTAATCCCGCCTGCGGGAACGAGTGCCGCTCGCGATATCTTGGGACAATTTTTGAATGAAAAGCTCGATCGCTATTATTGGCAACTTTCGTATCCCGGTGCAGAAGTCACATCTGGATTAAGCCCACATATCAAATTTGGAGCAATTTCGATTCGAGAATGTTATCAAACTGCACAACGTATTTTGAAATACACAAGCGATCAGAGAATTGAACGAAGTTGTAAGCAGTTTATTTCACGTTTGCGTTGGGGAAGTGGATTTGCTCAACGATTTCGATATTTACCGCAGTTAGAACTACGATCTCTCTATTCAATTTTTGATCAAGACGGATGGGAATTCGATGAAACCCTCTACGAAGCTTGGAAGACCGGACAAACCGGATTCCCGATCATCGATGCGGCTGCAAGATGTTTAGAAGCAACGGGTGGCTGGATGGCGTTAAATTTTCGATCGCGGGCGCTGTATTCTAGCTTTCTCAGCAATTTGATGAACCACGATTGGCGGTATGGTGCGCTGCATTTTATGCGGCATTTAATTGATGGAGATTGCCCGATCGATCATTATCAATGGGCAATGCAAGCCGGAGTGACGCATTGTTTAGATAAAAGTTGGACTCGCATCTATAATCCCGAACAGGCAGCCGTCGATCGCTGTGATCCCGAAGGTGCATTTATCAAAAAATGGGTTCCAGAACTGGCAAAGATTCCGGCTGTTCAACTCGGCTTACCGCCACGGGTGAAAGACTACCCTCAGCCAATTTTGAACTATCGAGAAGCGCGGGCGCGTCGCGTTCAGCAACTCGAAGAACAGCGATCGAGTTTCCGTCAGCAATTCGACATTTTGCCACATTTGGCTCGTATGCCGAAATCAGTTTTGCCATTTGGAAGCGATCGATTTGAAAGTGAGATTCAATGGGCGCAAAAATCTTCTCCTTCTCTCTTTCCGGCAGCATTGGATTTAGATCAGTTAGATATTGAGCGATCGACTTGGTTGCGATCGTGGTTAGTTGCCCATGTCGAAATTAAACCGCAAAAAACCACGTCTCGTCGAAAAAAATCTCAGCCTGATCCGAACGTGATTCAACTGAGCTTGCTTGAATAGTCGTCCCGTTTTCTCAAGTTCTACACTGAAGATTGAGCCGCCAATTCAGATTTTCGATCGCTACCGCTTGAATCGATGACCGCAAAGCCGCAAAATCTTGTAAAGCTGACTACCTACATCCACACAGGAACTTAAACCCGAACATGCTTGAATCTTACCGCCAACACGTTGCAGAACGCGCCGCTTTAGGAATTCCGCCTTTACCCCTGAGTCCGCAACAAACATCGGAACTGTGCGAACTCCTGAAAACTCCGCCCGCAGGCGAAGAAGAATTTCTCCTCTCGCTGTTGCGCGATCGCGTTCCCCCCGGAGTCGATCAAGCCGCTTATGTCAAAGCTGGATTTTTAAGCGCGATCGCCAAAGGTGAAACCACCAGCCCGCTCATTTCCCCCAAAGATGCCGTCGAACTGCTTGGCACAATGATGGGCGGCTATAACGTGCATTCGCTAATCGACCTGCTCAAGTCTGACAATTCCGAAATCGCAGAAACCGCAACCGCAGCATTGAGCAAAACGCTGCTCGTGTATGATGCCTTCCACGATGTCCAAGAATTAGCGGAAAGTGGCAATGCTTATGCTCAGCAAGTCATGAATGCTTGGGCAAATGCAGACTGGTTTACCAGCCGCGCTCCCTTGCCTGACTCGATTACAGTAACCGTTTTCAAAGTTCCAGGTGAGACCAATACCGATGATTTGTCTCCTGCAACTCACGCTACAACTCGCCCAGACATTCCACTCCATGCCTTGGCAATGCTGGAAACACGACAACCGGGATCGCTGGAAGTCATCGAAGATTTGAAGAAAAAAGGGCATCCCCTCGCGTATGTCGGCGATGTTGTCGGCACAGGATCATCGCGGAAATCAGCGATCAATTCCGTGCTGTGGCATATCGGACAGGATATTCCCTTTGTGCCGAATAAGCGATCAGGCGGATATGTTCTCGGCGGTAAAATTGCTCCGATTTTCTTCAATACAGCAGAAGATTCGGGTGCGTTACCGATCGAATGTGATGTCACCCAACTGAACACAGGCGATGTGATCACGATCTATCCCTACAAAGGCGAGATCACCAATGAATCGGGTGCAGTCATTTCAACTTTCGCACTTAAACCCGACACGATTCTGGATGAAGTGCGCGCAGGCGGTAGAATCCCTCTTCTGATCGGACGCACTTTAACGGATAAAACTCGCACGACATTAGGACTTACGCCGAGTGATTTATTCGTCCGTCCGCAAATGCCTGCTGACACCGGAAAAGGCTTTACCCTAGCTCAAAAAATGGTCGGAAAAGCCTGCGGGTTGCCCGGTGTTCGTCCTGGAACTTCTTGTGAACCGATCATGACCACCGTGGGATCGCAAGATACGACAGGCCCCATGACTCGCGATGAATTAAAAGAACTCGCTTGTCTCGGTTTCAGCGCGGATTTGGTCATGCAAAGTTTCTGTCACACTGCAGCTTATCCCAAGCCTGTCGATCTCAAAACTCATCACGAGCTTCCCGACTTCATCAATTCTCGCGGCGGGGTTTCTCTGCGTCCAGGAGATGGCATTATTCACTCTTGGCTGAATCGGATGCTGCTTCCTGACACGGTTGGAACCGGAGGCGATTCTCATACCCGTTTCCCACTCGGAATCTCATTCCCCGCCGGATCGGGTCTCGTCGCTTTTGCTGCTGCTTTAGGTGCGATGCCGCTCGACATGCCTGAATCTGTGTTAGTTCGCTTCAAAGGAAAGTTGCAGCCTGGTGTAACCTTGCGCGATGTGGTGAATGCAATCCCTTATGTGGCAATGCAGCAAGGAAAGCTCACTGTTTCTAAAGAGAACAAAATCAATGTTTACTCTGGCAAGATTATCGAAATGGAAGGCTTGCCTGATTTGCAGCTAGAGCAAGCGTTTGAACTGACCGATGCAACGGCTGAACGATCGGCTGCCGGATGTACGATCGCGCTTTCGATCGAAACGGTTTCTGAATACCTACGATCGAACGTTGCATTGCTGAAAAACATGGTGGCGCGTGGGTATGGCGATGCGCGTACCATTCTCCGCCGCGTTCGCAAGATGGAAGAATGGCTCGCCAATCCCCATCTCCTGCAAGCCGATGCGGATGCTGAATATGCAGACATCATCGAAGTCGATTTGGATCAACTCAAAGAACCGATCGTTGCGGCTCCTAACGATCCTGACAACATCAAACTGATGTCAGAATGCGCAGGCGATCCGATTCAAGAGGTCTTCATTGGCTCTTGTATGACGAATATCGGGCATTACCGCGCTGCTGCGAAAATTCTCGAAGGTGCAGGCGTTGCCAAAGCGAAGCTCTGGATTGCTCCTCCAACTCGGATGGATGAACAACAACTTCGAGCCGAAGGCATTTATGACATTTTCGTTGCGGCTGGAGCACGGACTGAAGTTCCAGGCTGTTCGCTCTGTATGGGGAACCAAGCGCGAGTCGATGACGGTGTAACCGTGTTCTCGACTTCCACTCGGAACTTCAACAACCGCATGGGCAAAGGCGCACAAGTCTATCTTGGCTCTGCTGAACTTGCGGCAGTCTGTGCGTTGCTCGGTAAGATTCCGACGATTCAGGAATATATGGAAGTCGTGACGACGAAGATCGACCCGTTTGCGGCTGATCTATATCGGTACTTGAACTTCGATCGCATTGCTGGATTTGAGGATGAAGGTCGCGTCCTCTCGAAAGAGGAAGAAGCCAAATTGGTTTCTGCGATCGCGTCTTAGATTCAGACGATTTAGGCATTTTGTTAGAGACGCGACTAATCGCGTCTCTACAAGTTTTTATGATGAAAATTGCATTCTGGTTGATTCCGGCGGAACCCGATCGCACAATTTATCAGTCTCTCATTCAAGATTTCGCGCATCGATACAACGCTCCAACGTTTGCGCCGCACGTTACACTGCATAGTTGCAAAGTTGAGACGTTAAATACTTTTCAAACTGCTGTCGATATCGTTCTAGAATTCGATCAAATTTTATACTCTGATTCATTCACTAAATCATTATTTATTCAGTTCTTTTCAAATTCGCAATTAGATCAGCTTCACGAATCATTTCAGCAAAACTTTGAGTCGCCTTTCATCCTCAATCCACATCTCAGCCTGATTTATGCGAATTTACCAGAATCTGAAAAGCGATCGCTAATCCCCGAAATTCCTCTCAATCCATCGATTCGGTTTGATCAAATTCGTATGATCGAATTGCCTCCATCGATTCAAACCCGCGCCGATGTCGAAAAATTTAGACCCATTGATTAAACCCCGCAACGATCGTTACGGGGTTCGTGCTCGAGCAATTGAACGTCAATCAAATCAGAGACGTTCTCAAGAGAACGCCTCAACTGAATCTACACGCGGCGGCGTGCAGTGTCATCATCCACGATCGGGCGACCTTGAGTATTAACATCCAATTCTTCGCGACGAATTTCTTCTTCGCTGTTCACGATGTCTTGGTCTACCACTTTCTTCACGCGAACTTCTTCACGCACAAACGCTTCTTTCTGAATGTCTGGCGTTTCTTCATACACTTCCATGCGAGCCACTTCACCTTCATGAAATGCTGCTTCGCCCGGAACCGCTGAAGTATTCGTCGGGGTAACGCGCTCCACTACAACGCGCTCTTTCTCAAGCGGCACATCGACGCGAGCCGTTTCCGTCTCAATATGCTTGCCGACAGTCACTTCGCCTGCTTTCATCCGACGCTTGTTCGCAATCAGACGTTCTTCATACAACCGAATGCGATCGTCATGCTGATCCATGTTGTACAAGTCGCGATCCATATCGTAGCGATAGGAATCCCGGTCATACGTTGCAGGAGTTGCACCCATCGACGAACCTGTGTAAGCTGTTCCTTCAGCTTCTAGAGCTGCCGAGCTTTCCAGCGGGCTAGAACCCATTGCGGTTGCCGTCGAACCCATCATCGATGCATCTGTTGTAGTTGTCCCTGCTGCTGTACCCAAACCTGCACCAGTTGCAGAATAATCACCCGATCGATAGACACCCCGAACCCGTTCTTCGTCGTTGTAATCGATCTTCATTTCATCGGTAAATTCAGGCAGTTGCTCAACTTGTTCCTTAGTCAAGCCGGGTGCATAAACGCGATGAGCATTGTAATCAATTTGCGCACGTCCGATCGGAAGCAATACTTTCTTGCCAAAAATCCACGCACCAGTGCTAATGACAAGGTAGCGGAACTTTCCATCTTCATCAACTAGAGCATCATTCACCGAACCAATTTTGTCATCTCCACTATAGAGATCCAAATCTTTGATATCGTTGCCATCAAAGTGGTTCCGGTAATCTGGATCAAAGTCTTTAATTCTGTATAAAACCATTGTTGATATCTCCTTTCTGAACATGTTTTTTAGCTTAAGAGTTTCAATTTTTTCCTTCGTCCTTCTAATGACCGAACTGACTCTTCCTAATGAGTGAAATCGGCTAGAATGATATTTTTTGAAATTAGAAAATTTGCGTTATTTTTTGCTGAATTTGTAATGGAAGATCAAGCCTGGTTGAACTTACTTGAAAAAGAGCGATCGATTAGTATTATTCGCGCCCCGAATTTCCAAATGGGGCTGCAAATGGCAAAAACTGCGATCTTAGGGGGAATGAGATTAATCGAAATTTCTTGGAATACAGATGCCTCGACTGAATTAGTTTCTCAATTGCGATCGATGTTTCCTGATTGCACAATTGGGGTTGGCACAATTCTCGCTGCATCTGATTTAAAGAATGCGATCGCCGCAGGGGCACAGTTCGCATTCATGCCTCATACAGACTTTGATTTAATTGCGATCGCCAAACGTCAAGAGATCCCGATTATTCCGGGTGCATTCACGCCGACTGAGATTATGACTGCCTGGAATGCAAAAGCGAGCTGTGTCAAAGTTTTTCCAATTCCCTCGGTCAGTTATCTCAAAGCAGTGCGAGCGCCGCTCGGACATATTCCGATGATCCCCACAGGAGGCGTGACGATCGAGAATGCAAAATCTTTGATTCAAGCTGGTGCGATCGCGGTTGGGATCGGAGGAAACTTATTTCCAAAAATCGCGATCGAAACCGGAAAATGGGAGACGATTCAACAGCAAATTAAACTGCTACTGAAAGATTTACAATCTGAGAACGATTTAGGAATAAATTCATGCAACGAAAGTTAATTGCTCTAGTAATGATTGGGGTAATGAGTACGATTTCTCAGCATGCAACAGCTCAAAATAAACCTACCCCCTCAGAGAATTTACCAAGAAACATTCGAGTAGATTGTAAGAATCAGCAAACGCAATTTGATATGAATTTTTGCGCGAATCAGCAAGCAAGAGCTGCCGATCGCAAACTCAATCAGGCGTATCAAACCTTAATCCGCAGCTACAAAGGAACCCGTCGCGAATCGCAATTGGTCGCAGCACAACAAGCCTGGATTAAGTTCCGAGATACAAATTGTACATTCACGAGTGCTGCGTATGAGGGTGGCTCAATTCAGCCGATGGTTTATTCCAATTGCATTGAGAAAATGACCAACGATCGAACTAAGCAACTCGAAGACTTTGCGAAGAATCGAGAAGGCATATTCTAACGAGAGCTTGGGCACAAAAAAGAGGCATCACGATGAATGATGCCTTTTCTATTTCCAATCAATGGATTTTTAGGCGTTCGGCGATTCCATTTTGGCGAGTTCAGCAGGCTTCACAAAACCAAAATAAGCGGCTGCAATTCCAGTCAGTAAATTGAACCAAACATTGTTACCGTAAATGGGCATTAAACCAAACGTCGTATTCGTAATCGGCAAAATTCCGAGAATTGCGATCGCAATATAAGAAACTGCAAATCCCTGATTAAACACTAACGAACCACTAAAACTCGTTGCGGCTGCAATCCCTAACAATCCAACGACAATATGAACCGCATTATGGACAAAATTGGTCGGAAAAATGCCAAAGAGATGTCCATATCCATCTGGTGAAATTAATCGCGGTACAACAGCACCCGTCACAGGTGCATCACCTGGAAGTGACATAAAACCTGGAACAAATCCAGCAATTCCAATGAACAAGAAAGTAATTCCAAGGATTAATGCACAAAGCCGTTGGGCATCAATCAATTTCTTAAACATCAAAGCAGAAGACTCTTGCATACTAAAACCTCAGTTATTAAAAACTTTCAGCAAAAACCAATTTGACTAATCCTGAGTTTCTCAATCTTTTCAAGAAACCATGAGCCAGATTCATTTGCTGCCTACTTCTCTATTCAACTCGGCTTTAGCAATCAGAACTCTACCTAAAGGTGTTATCCCGTTGAATTATTTTGTTTGTCTTTTAGTGCAACATCAATTTAACCAACACTAAGCTGATTCACCCGGCGCATTCTCCGCTTCCTCCAGCTTCTGTCCAAGTTTCGGCTCTGTTCCAGCGATCAATCGCTCAATATTCGATCGATGTCGCCAAATCACATATCCGCCACCCGCGATCGCAAATAGCACATACGGCAATGGCTGAGCAAAGAGAATCATCGACACAATCACCGAAACTGCACCCAGAATCGAGCTAATCGACACAATCCTCGTGATGGCGATCGTTAACCCAAACACCCCAAGCGTTGCTAATCCCACCACCCAATTCATTGCCAGCAAAATCCCTAAACTGGTGGCAACTGACTTGCCCCCTGTGAATCCTAGCCAGATTGATTTGCTATGCCCAATTAAAGCTGCCAGACCTGCTAACGTCACCATCACAGGCTGCCAAAGATTAAAATCTAACCCCACAATCTTCGAGAAGTAGAGCCAACCCGGAAGCGTAGTAAACGCATAGTTCACGGCTGCAATCGCTAATGCGCCTTTGGCAACATCAACAGCCAACACCACGATCGCGGGAACTTTCCCAAGCGTGCGGAGCACATTCGTTGCGCCTGTTGAGCCTGAGCCTTCCTGCCGAATATCAATGCCTTTTAGTAAGCGTCCAGCCAGATAGCCGGTCGGAATCGAGCCTAAGAGGTAGGCAACAATCAGCAGCAAAGCATTGTTAATAAACCAGGGAAGCATAGGTAATGAGACCAGTAGAATAATGACAGACTGCGCTTCGACTCCACAAACGCCCGTCTTTCGGTTTTGCTCAACATCCAAAATTGAGATCCTACGTGGGTTGAGCGGAGCCAAAGCTCAAACCCCACGATCGCTTAGAAATAAGATTGCTGTTGAATCATTTGTTGAGGACTCGGTGCAAACGCAAGCAGCAGCGGAAACTGCAACAAGGCAAGACTAATATTTTCTTCTGTTTCATCTACCACGATCAGCGGCAAAAAGCCATCCTTCTCTAACCGTTCTGCTTTTAGCGCCAACTGTTCTGGAGCTTCAAACAAAGTAATGCCGCGATCGCTGCCAAAATCGCTGCGGGTCACTCCCAAACAATCCTGCAATCCGCGTCGCCATTCTCCTAATCGTTCTGGCGAGTTTGCCAAAATTAACGTTCTCACACGATCGCGATGGAGCTTATACAAAATCGAAATTGTCGCCGACGCGATCAAAATATTCTGCAAGCGCGATCCCATCGTTCGCACCGCCCCCCGTCCGCCTTGATCAAAAAACCACGTGGAGACTCGCTCTGCATGAACTGGCTCAAACGTCCGACGTAACTTCCACACCGGACCGTAATAATCGGGCTGATTGCGAAACTGATCAATCACATTGCGAATCTCACGTGCTTGATCTTGAAACTTCGATTCCGCAAACTTCGGAGCCGCGATCGCACTCGGTTCTTCGACCACAGGTTGAGTCGGTGCAACCACCTGAGGTTCTTGAAATTTCGGTAACTCCAACCGCTCAGCAGCGATCGCCAAATCCTGCAAACTTCCGACCAAATAATCCTTAAAACTCTGCACCCGAATTGCGATTTCCTGAGATGTTCCAGCGAAACTGGTTTTCATCTCATTGCGAATCCGTTCTTGTCGGCGTTCGAGTTGTTCGATCGACAATTGCAAAGCCTGTCTGCGTTGCTCCAACTCCGATAAATTCTGCTGAACCACCTGAGCAAGACTATTTTGCGTCGCAACTACCTGAGCTTGAAGCTGATCACGAGTCGTCGTGAGATCCGCGATCTCCTGCTGGATCGCTTGTTCGCGCTGTATCAGATCAGCAATCCGCTCCCGCTCAGGCAGCTTCAACTCAGGCAACACCGCTCCCGTCTCATCCGAGGAGGCATTCTCATCTGCAATTGGCAACTCATCAGAATTCATAAATTACACTCAACAAAAATCAGGCTTTGGGAAAATGCTGCTCTAGACAGATCCGTAACATTTTAGGGTCAAAAATGATCGGCAGAAAATGAATACTTTTAACTTCTCTAAAGTAGAAGAGAATCGGTACAGGCGGCCAGAAGATTTCCCAGTTTTGCCATTCCCGATACGGAAAGCGCCGAATCAACGTTTCCCCTCGATAGACATCTAAATCTGTCGGCGTAAACTTCAGCCGTAGCAGAACCGTCTGAATCAGCAAAAATACTCCAAATAGCGCAATCCCTGCACTGACCCAGATTTGGATCAAGACTAACGGGATGGCAGCCCCAATTAAAACGATCGGAATCACATAGCTCGGAGCAAGTTCTACAGTTTGATCAGCAGTGTCGATCGCGGCAGGGTTCGTCATGGCAATTCTTCAGGTCAAATTTCTCTACCATCTTACGATCGCAGCGACCCACCGACCCAAATCCTGACGGTCTAAGGTACGATCGGGCTTAAAGTCTAACTACAAAGGGTTTGTTGCATGTTTCTGACCGAACTTTCACCGCTCGTCCAAGAGTTTACCCAACAGCCGCTCGCCTTCATGGGGGGACTGTTTACCGGATTCCTCAAATTGAGCCTGACCGAGGAACCCGTCCGAAGCTGGCTCAATCAACAAACAGGTTCAACCACCTACACGACAAACGGACATAGCCCCAACGGGAACGCCCCGAAATCAATCACGATCGAATAGTTCACCTCAGCTTAGGCAATTCTCAATTGAGAATTGCCAGCTCAATTGCTTGTACTTCTAAGTAATAGAAGAAAACAGACGTTCTATCAATCGAAAGTAAACAAATTTCTAAATCTAATTAATAGAATTTCAGGATTCCATAATATCTATAAAAAGAACTAAGTAAAGTCTACAAAAGGGTAGAGCTGAGAGTCTAGATGTCCTATATTTTTCATGGTAGAATTCAATTTATAAGGGTGCATGATCTGTAGCATCAAAACAGATTTAGTTCTGAGTCTTAATAGATTTCTAGCTCATGGTTTTCATCCAGCGATGGTTGGAGTTCTTGTATGAAACTAACAAAATTATCTCGCCCCCAAATGTTTTTCTGTGCAGGGTTACTAAGCCTTGCAGTGCCCGCAGTTGCTCAAGCATCTCCCTTCACGAGCAATTCAGATCAAACCATCTATACGATCGCTCAAGCCTCCGCTGGCACATTTCAAACGCATAAAAGTCCATTAGGATTTCGATTTGATTTTCCAACTACTTACAACTTGGATACTTCTCAAGAATCGAAAGGAACAATCGTACTTCGGAGTACGGTAGAAGCTCCCACAGCAGTCGGAAGTGATGAACCTGCACCTGTCGATAGTAATGTGCAATCTCAATCTTCCCCAGGAGACAAAATTATCGTCGCCGAATTTTCTAATCCTAAACGTTTATCTGCACAGCAGTGGGCAGAACAAAACCGAGATAAATCCTTTTTTGATGGGCGACAAAGTGACTATCGAGCTTACAGTTTCGCGGGTCAGCCTGCAATTTCCTACTCCTGGTGTGGCACCAATAACTGCGGAGATAGCGTAATTGTGCCAAGCCGAGATCGCACAAAAGTATTTGTTCTCAGTGCGCTCTATGAATATCCCGGCAATGCTGTACGCTGGGACTTCAAAAATATGATCGGACGATTCCGCCTGACTCAATAGCTTGCGTGTTCCTTCAAACTCATAGAGACGAGTCGGCGACCCGTCTCTATCAGCGTGTTGAATTTACTGAATCCCTAGCTCGCTAGACAGTAGAAATCTCACAACCGAATTGTTTCTCCGACCTTCATTACCTGCAATCGACTGCCCACTCTTTGCTGCTTCAATTCTGCGGCAAAAGCAGCAGGTGTCCCAGTCAAAGCTGGAAATGTACCGAAATGCATTGGAATCACTCGATCGGGTTTGACATAGCCGACGGCTGTTGCAGCTCGTTGCGGTCCCATTGTGAACCGATCTCCAATACACGCCAACATCAGCGTCACTTTGCGAAACCGCGGAATCAACGCCATATCCGCAAAGACATCCGTATCACCCGTGTGATAAATCGTAGGACCATTTTGTACAGTCACCAAAAAGCCCCCTGGATTTCCTGCATACTTTGCGGGACTGCCATCAGAAGCGATCACCGAACTGTGAATCGCGGGAATAAAGGCAACCTTGACCTCATTATTCAGCAATGAGATTTCGCCGCCAAAATTTCCTTGAGTGTCCAAGGTCACGAGATTTTTTGGATAGCCTGATTCGACTAATGCCTGTCCTAAATCGGCAGTACTGACGAGAGGAGCATTCGTCTTTTTCGCGATCGTCATCGCATCGCCAACGTGATCGAAATGTCCATGCGTCACTAAAATCAAATCGGCACGATTCAGAGTCGCTAAGTCAGTCTTGCCGTTGGGATTCACGGGATTCGTAATCCAAGGATCAATCAAAATGACTTTTCCAGTCGGCGTTGTCAGCTTAAACGCGGATTGTCCATACCAGTGCAATTGGGTTTGTGCGGCTGTAGGGGCACTCCATCCCTGAACAATTGTGCAGAGAATCAGAATTGCAGTCAAACTCACCGGAGCAAGCCATTTTAGAAATCGTTTGAAGTTCATAACTGAAAAGATTGCGTCAAAATACGGAGCGCGCCTATCGATGAATCATGAGGAGTTGCGCGCTGAATCTCCGACGCTATTATGCTGGCTGAATTTGCGCGATCGCATATTGACCCCATAATTTCTTAATCAATTCTCTGGCGATTTTTCCGATAAATTTGCCAAACTTTACGGTTGACAAAAGAACAAGATCTTTGATCATTTCATCGAACAAGATATAATTAGACTCATCACCCCCTGAAACGTCATGTCTGCGATCTGAAGTTGGTAACTGTGCAGTTTGCGGAGTTGAGGAATGAATCGAATGATCGAAAAGTGGTTAACGATCGCTGCACTTGCAGGATGGGTCGCATCGATCGCAGGCTTAGTCGGATTGGCAATTCGAGCAACGGATCCACCAGCAGTGTCCCGTGCTGCTCAGTCAGCGAATGTAAGAGTTCAGAAGGCAGATAGACTTCTATTCGCTTCACCGCGATCTCAGTCTAATTCTGTTGCAGCAACCGTCCCCGTCGATACCTCAAAAGGATATTGGCAGCACTCATTGAAACCGCGATCGCAACCTCAATCGTTGGTCAATAAATAACTTCTCGCCCTTCAGATCCTTCCTAACGCACATCTTTTTCCGGTGCGCAAGCAATCTAAGTTGAGTTAGTGCCGATTGATCGTTCCCCATAAAAACTGCTCAACATCAGGAACAATCTAATCAATGCTTCGCCCGCGAACCGTCTGCGATCGTCGGGGAGCCGCAACGGGTGCAAGCTCAATCTTACGTTCCTGAAGCCGATGCCCTTCAAAATGCTTCTGCCAGAGTTCTGGTGCATTCAACGTCTCACCGCCATGCTTCGTCAAACGCTGCCGCACCTTACATAGCACTGGCGTATTCACGCAAGCCCCAGAAATAATGATCTGTCCCTTGGTCAAAGCAGGCAGTTCTTTCAGCAAATCCCGTCCTGCTGCTTCAACTCCATACTTTAGACTCTCTTGATCCACCGGATTCACAATGCGCATCAAAAACTGACTCATACATTGAGACAGGACATCCGCATCTAACTTACCTGGACGTTGCGTAATTAATCCCATTCCTAAGCCAAACTTCCGCCCTTCGCTCAAAATTGTCCGAATCACTGACTTACAGCGAGAGGGTTCATGAGCAGGGGCAAAACGATGCGCCTCTTCAACCAGAATAAACACGGGGTAGGGCAAGTAATTCTCATCTTGCGGTGAAATGAGTTCTTTCTGAGTACTCATCCGTGCATGATTGACTTGCCGCAGCACTGCCGCACAAATCACTTGCTGTTCTTCTTGACTGATTTCGTTCATTTGCAGGACGGTCACTTGTCCCGGTTCAAATAGTTCTTTTGGGCTAACCGTGTGTTCCACATTATGAAAATAGTCCGATCGCTCAATCTTCTCCAATTTCCATTCCAAAGCTGGAGCAGATGATCCCGTCTTTTCATTGCCATCGTCATCGACCTGCACATCGGCTTCTCGAACGGCTGCGATTAGATCTTGAATACCCCAACGATAATCTCCTTTGCGATGTCGCTGCAAAATCCGAAAGGCTTTGCTCAACATAGCTTGTTGACGATCGCTCATTTCCGGCAGTAATGCCAAAATATCGTAGTAATCTAGCGAAGACACTCGAATCCTCACTTCTTCCGGTGTCATCACTTTCACTTTGGGAGCATAGCCATCTGCTGATTTAAATGCTGGATGCCCCCGCATATCTGTCAGCGTTCCATACTCTCCATGCGGATCAAAAATTAAAACCGCCGCTCGATTGTGGGGAAGGAGCAACTCTTCTACCAGAACTCCAGCCGTATAGGATTTCCCTGAGCCAGTTCCCGCCAGAATCGCCATATGGGTACTAACTAATTCTTTGACATCTAATGCGATCGGCACAGAGCCGACTTCTCTCAACAAAAGTGAGCCAATATGAGCTGATCCCACCGACTGAGGCTGACGACGATTTAAGATCTCCCTTAGCATCTCGTCACTTGCCAACACTACTTTTGCGCCTGGATCTGGACTTTTTCGCGGATTCATAAATCCCAGCGACGGATCGAAATAACCGATCACATCCACTGCAACTTCATAGATCTCCGGATGCTCGTACGTAAATCCGACAAGAGCCGCGATCGCTTCTGGACTAATCTCAGTGTCCGCAAAAATGCGATCAGGTAAGTGATCAATGAGTCTTCGATCCGAGATCTTACCGAGGATTTTACGGAGAAGCCCAGCTTCATAAACTTCATAATAGACATACTCGCCAATTCGCACATGGCGGTTATCAGACGTAATGAAAACATACTGATTGCCGTTTTCACCCGGTCCCTTTACCGTACCGACAACGCTGATTGGATTGGCAGTTCCAGGCTCTAAATTCATAAGATCCAAGGCGAATTATCGTGGAATAGAGAGGCAGTGCAAGCTTCGTTCAAGTGTACTATGTCTAAGAAAAAAAGGTGTGAAATCCTTTGAATTGCTTTATAGAGCGCAACTTCACATCGTCTTCATGTGGAAATGCATAAATTTTTGAGAATTTAGTCAATCAAGAACAGCAATCGAGGGAAATTACGGATACTTTCAAAGCGTTAAGACGCTAATCTGAAAGCGATGGTCTAACGAAATGCAAGATAGGTAAAATCTTACCTAGTTTATTTTTCGTATACAGAGCCATGCGCTTCCCGTAACGGATTCCGAAAGAGATTTGTGATGGGAGATTCCTGAAAAAGTAATGCAACGATAGGCATGTAGCAGGATGCAAGCAAAAGTTTCGCGATCGAGACCGACAGAATCTCAGGAAGTTGTGGGGCGAGTCATGGATGTTGTCAACACTACAAGAGAAGAAGCCCTTCGGATCGAAACTGATCGACTAACTTCTTTGTCTACCCATCCGGTTGAAACTGTGCCGCATTCCAGCCCTCTCGTTTCTAGTTTGGCAAGTGTCGGACGCAAGATTACTACAGCTCTCGCTCACGCCACTCAGAGCGAAACAGTTCTTGTGGAAATTGCAGCGTTGCTAGGAGAAGCTTATGGGGTTCAAGCTTGTATCATTTCAAATCAGGGTGAACCTTATTCCAAGTCATTGACTGCTTGGTTTGCCAAGACGCACCTTAGCGCCAACCAACAGGGCGAAATTCTGGCAAACTATGGCATGATTCAGGCTGCGACGCTGGAACGTTCCAGCTTATTTGTCTCCGATTTGAACCTCAGCGAAATTAACAGCATATCGAAAGCGCTGCCAATTCGAGGCGTACTCAGCTTACCAACTCAATTTCAGGGACACATCAACGGTGTGATCAGCTTGCTGACAGCACAGGCGCATCGCTGGTCAGACTTGGAAATCGAAACGTTGACTCAAGTTGTTGATCACATTGCGATTGCACTCACCCAACTCACCCTTCAGCGCAAAGTCGCAAAACAGTCGCAATCGCAAGCGCTATTGCGAGAAGTCTCGATCGCGATTCAGAACTCAGTCGATGTGCCTCAAATCCAAGTCATGGTACTAGAGGGACTAGCTCGTACCCTTGAAATCGATCGAGCCTTTGTCCTGCGCACCAAGTTTTGGGATCCACGGCATAGCTTGCGGGCAAAGAGCGATCGAGTTCCGAAAGCGCGCGTGATGATTGACAGCGAGTGGAACCGTGACCCAATTGAGGTCGATGAGTCAGAAACGCCGCTCAGCCAGTCTTTCTGGATTACAGACTGCGCGGTTTGCCAGAGTGCGTTTCTGAGTCCAGCTAAATTTTTTGCCTTCAGCAATTCAGGTAAGTTTCCCAGTAACCTAGAAACTGCGCCAATTTTTGATGCTGAGAAAATGCCTGCACTGTTACTAGTTCCTTTAGAAAGCAAGAATCGCCTGTTAGGATTTATCGCTCTTCAACAAAAAGAACCCCGCGCCTGGCAACCCGAAGAAGTCGAACTCGTCGAACTTGTCAGCGCTCAAATCAGCACTGCAATTATTCAAACCGAAACGCTGCGACAAGTTGAATCTCTTGTTGAGGAAAGAACAGCGCAACTTCAGCAAAGTCTAGAACTGCAAGCCAAACTCTACGAGATCACCCGCAAACAAATCGAGAAACTGCGGGAAATGAATCAGCGAATGGATGAGTTTCTCAGCACACTTAGCCATGAACTGCGCACGCCGCTCACAAGCATGATGTTAGCCATTCGGATGTTGCAGCAAGCAAATCTTTCTCCTGATCGCCGTCAGCAATATCTCAACATCTTGGAGCAGCAATGTGCTCAAGAAACGAATCTGATTAACGATCTACTTGCCCTTCAAGAGTTAGAAACGAAACAAGTTGCGTTCCAGCTTCAACAAGTGAATGTGAAGGAATTGATGGCTGACTTATCGAATTCCTTTAACCAGCGGTGGTCATCGAAGGGCTTAACGCTCGAACTTGAACTTCCAAAACGCTTGCCCCTTCTCAATACTGATTTAACTAGCTTCAATCGAATCTTGCTAGAACTGCTAACTAATGCGGGTAAATATGCTGATCCGAATAGCATGGTTTACTTACAGGTGATGCCTCAGCCTGGACAGCAAATAAAATTCTCAATCTCAAACATTGGATCAGCGATTTCCGAGGAAGAATTACCCCATATCTTTGACAAGTTCCGGCGTTGTCAAGGAATGACGCAAAATGCAGTTCCTGGAACTGGACTCGGTTTGGCACTGGTCAAAAGTTTAGTCCAGCATCTCAATGGCACGATCGAGGCAACGAGTACGGAGATGGAAGGAACTCAGTCTTACGAGACTTGCTTTACGATAACCTTACCGCAGAACTTGGAAATCGTAGAGGTTTGAGTCAGGAGAACTCCATCAGAAACTCCATTAGATCTGTGATGTCATTTAGGTTTTGACTTTGCCTAACTGGTAGAAAAACTGAAATTGTGTGTTGATCTGAGCCAATATGTATAGGCGATTCAATCCTAATGATCTCGCTCTTGGTTCAGAATTTGGGCGTTTGTAGGAAGAAGCCAGCAATTTTCGATCGCTCCGTACGGCTACGTTTCTCGACGGGTATGCTAAGTTTGGCACTCCGCAAGAAATGCAATGAATGACGAACCAAGAGGGATTTTGTCAAGATTTCTAGCAGTGTCGAATTTTCCCAATGATATTCGTGCAGGAATCTTCTGCTTCTGGAGCAGTTCTTCAACCCTCCAGCGCTATAATAATTTGAAGTTATGTTACAAACTACAGCCTCTAAACCTCTACGCTGGCAACGGCAACTCTCTTCTCCACTGGCTCGGCAGGTGGATATTTCTGTGTCGGCTGCCAAATTGACGTTTTATTTGTGGTGGGATCGTCAGATCGCAAGGCAGTCTGCTCATCACCGCAATCGCCGTGCTCAGTGGTTAGTCGGGACGCTGTTAGATTTAGGACCAACGTTTATCAAAATTGGGCAATCGCTCTCGACTCGAGCTGATTTGCTACCTTTGGAGTATGTCAAAGCATTGGGACAACTTCAAGATCGAGTCCCAGAATTTGATTCGAGCCAAGCGATCGCCATTATTGAATCTGAACTAGGCTATCCGCTGCATGTCTTGTATCGAGAATTTGATTCGACTCCGATCGCAGCTGCTAGCTTAGGACAAGTGCATCGTGCTCGGCTGCATACGGGCGAGGAAGTTGTTGTGAAAGTACAACGTCCGGGGTTAGAGCAACTCTTTGCGATGGATTTTCAGATTGTAGGTCGGCTCGTGCGTTGGATTGATCGCATTGTTCCAACCGCAAGACACTACGATATTTTGGCGATTCATGAGGAATTTTCTGAGATTTTGAATCGTGAGATTGATTATGTGCAAGAAGCGATGAATGCCGATCGCTTTCGACATAATTTTGCTGATCACGATCTCATTGTCGTTCCGAAAATTTATCCTAAGTACACGACGAAGCGTGTGCTGACGATGGAATATGTGCCAGGAATCAAGGTCAACGATCGGCAAGGGTTACTTGCGATCGGGATTGATCCTCGTGAGATTAATCATTTAGGAATTTGTTCGTATCTCAAGCAACTGCTCCAAGATGGCTTTTTTCAAGCTGATCCCCATCCTGGAAATATGGCAGTGAGCCACGATGGAAAGCTAATCTTTTACGATTTTGGCATGATGGCAGAAGTGCAGCCGATCAACCGCAATCAGATGGTTCAGACTTTCTTTGCAGTATTGAAGAAAGATACCGATCAAGTCGTGCAAACGCTGGTGGATATGGGTTTGGTTGAGCCGATGGCAGACATGACCCCCGTGAAGCGAATTGTGGGCGTGTTGGTTGAACGATTTGCGGATAAGCCTGTTGAGATTCAAGCCTTTAAGAGCGTTAGAAATGAACTCTATGCTGTGTTTGAGCAGCAACCGTTCCGATTGCCTGCGCGGATGACTTTTATTATTAAAGCCTTGACGACGTTGGACGGAGTTGCGCGCGATCTTGACCCGAACTATAACTTGTTAGCGGCAGCGAAACCATTTGTGAAGAGTTTGGCGACAATTCCTGCGAAGCAAGGTGGGCTGGGAGAATTGGCGCGGCAGGCGAAGGGATATTTGGCGTATCGCATGACGAAGCCGAATCCCACTCAGACTGCGATCGAGCGATTAGAAGCCCGCTTAGAGCAAGGAGAATTACAAATTCAGGTGCGCTCGATCGAGCAAGAACGCGCCTTGAAAAAGCTCAATCTTTCGCTGAGAGCGTTGCTTTACGCCTGTATTTCAGGATTCGCAGCACTAACTGGAGCGATTTTGCTCGTCGGGAAAGTGAGCGGTTCAATGTTTGCTTTTGCGATCGCAGCAATTGCAGGCTTATTTTTAGTCAAAGCATTGATTGGGTTGAAAATGCGTGACCGTATCGATCGCATGATTGATAATTAAATCGAGCAGAAACCGCGCAAAAGGTGTAGAAAGGATAGAATCACTTTCTAAATGATGCGCGATCGGCTATGAAATTTTCCGCTCTTACAGGTTTTTGGCGGTTTTGGGCAGTGGCAATGGCAGCATTTTGCCTGATATTGGGCATTACGGCTTGCAATCCGCAGGGCTACAAAACACAAGCAGCAAAAGTTCCTCAGCTTGTCGATACGACCCTGAGCGATCCCAAATCATTTAACTATGCGTTGATTAACGAAGATCCAAATGTCGCGGGATTCTTGTATGTGGGATTAATCACAGAAAACGCATTGACCAATGAGCTTGAGCCAGAACTTGCAGAGAAATGGGAACTTTCGCCAGATAAGAAGAAAGTAACATTTACCCTGCGCGAAAACTTGAAATGGTCAGATGGTGTGCCGCTGACAGTCGATGACGTTGTGTTCACGTTCCGGGATATTTTTCTGAATCCTAAAGTGCCAACGGATATTCAAGATGTCCTGCGAATTGGTAAAGGACGGGCATTTCCAACCGTGCGAAAAATCGACGATCGCCGAGTTGAGTTCACCACACCTGAACCGTTTGCTCCCTTTTTGAGAGTGACAGGCGGATTGGCAATTTTGCCCAAACATGCGCTTGAAGAAACAATTCGCAAGACTGGCTCAGACGGCAATCCGCTCTTTTTCTCAACTTGGGGAACGGATACCGATCCGAGGAAAGTGATTTGCAACGGACCTTATACGCTCGACCAATATTTTGCGACACAGCGGATCATTTTCAAACGTAACCCGAACTATTGGAGAAAAGATGAGCAAGGCAATCAGAAGCCTTACATCGAGCGGATTGTTTGGAGTGTGATTGAAAACCAGAATACTGAGCTTCTTCAATTTCGATCAGGTGGAGTCGATATCTCTGAACCGATTCGGGCTGAAGATTATCCCATTCTCAAAAAAGAAGAAAAACGAGGTGATTTCACAGCGTATATTGGCGGCACTCGTCCGATTACGACTTTTATGGCGTTTAACTTAAATCAAGGACGGCGAAACGGAAAGCCTGTCGTTGATCCCGTGAAATCAAAGTGGTTTAACAATCCAAAATTCCGTCAGGCAGTCGCATATGCTATCGATCGAGAACGGATGAACACAAATATCTTCCGAGGCTTGGGAGTCTTGATCAATTCGCAAATTTTGGAGACTAGCCCCTATTATCTCAAGCCCGAAGAAGGCTTAAAAGTTTACCAATACGACCAAAACAAATCAAAGCAACTGCTGAAAGAAGCCGGGTTTAAGCTCAACGATCGCGGACAACTTGCTGACCCAGACGGGAATGTCGTGCGTTTTACGTTGATGACGAATGCGGGGAATGTGGTGCGTGAGTCGATGGTGGCGCAAATTAAGCAGGATTTGAGCCAGTTGGGGATTCAAGTTGATATTAATCCGATTAACTTTGGAGTGTTGTTGGATAAGTTAGATAACACTCAAGAATGGGAATCGTATCTACTGGCAATGGGCGGAAGTAAAGAGCCAAATAGTGGAGCAAACGTTTGGTTGCCGGAAAGTAGATCGCATAGTTTTAATCAATCGAGTGCACCTGGAAAACCGCCGCTTGAAGGTCGGGTTGTTGCAGATTGGGAAGCGGAAATTGGGCGATTATATGTCGAAGGTGCTCAAGAATTAGATGAAGCAAAACGGAAGGAAATTTACGGAAAGATTCAGAAAATTTCACAAGAATATTTGCCTTGGATTCCACTTGTGAATGCGCGTGTGATGGCTGTGGTTCGCAATCGGATTAAAGGAGTGAATTATCCTGAAAGTGGCGGTGCACTTTGGAATTTGACTGACCTGAGAATTGAGGATTAGTGATGAAAAAGGTCAGAATCCAGATTGGAGTGTGTTTGACGATCGCACTTCTCTTTTTGTCGAGCTGTAATCCTCATCGATATAGAACGGTTGCTGCACAAGTTCCTCAGTTAGTCTTAGCGAGTCCAACTGATCCCAAAACGTTTAACTACGCCAATAATCAAACTTTCCCATCTGTTTTTCCTTTCATTTATGAAGGGTTAACAAGAGAGAATGGTTTAACAGGAGAGTATGAACCTGCATTAGCTGAATCTTGGAAATTCTCGCCTGATAATAAACGAGTCGCTTTTACTTTAAGACCCAACTTGAAGTGGTCAGATGGAAAACCTCTGACGGCAGATGATGTTGTTTTTACCTATCGAGATATTGTTTTTAATCCGTTGATTCCAACGGATCAGAAAGAGAGTATTCAGATTGGAGCGAAAAAGATTTTTCCAGAGATTCGGAAAATCAACGATCGCCAAGTTGAATTCATCTTGCCTGAACCCTTCGCGCCTCTTATTGCTGCGACTGCTGCACCTGAGGGCATTATGATTTTGCCGAAACATGCCTTAGCAGAAGCAATAAATTCAAAACTACCGGATGGAAATCCTAAATTCATTTCAACTTGGGGAACAGACACCGATCCGAAAAAAATTATTACGAATGGGGCGTATGTCATTGATAGCTATAGCCCAAGCCAGCGATTAGTTTTAAAGCGAAATCCGTATTACTGGCGGAAAGACAAAGACGGCAAGCAACTGCCTTATATCGATCGCATTGTTTGGCAATTTATCGAGAATTTAGATACGCAATTGCTGAGATTTCGCTCTGGCGATTTGGATGTGATGGGTGATACTCGACCTTTACGATCGGAGTATTTTTCATTATTAAAGCGAGAAGAAAAACGCGGAAATTTCCAGGTCTTAAATGGCGGCCCTTGGTCGGGTGTTTTGTATCTTACTTTTAATCTCAGTCAGGCAAAAGATAAAAATGGCAAGCCCTTTGTTGATCCGGTTAAATCGCGTTGGTTTAATACCCTTGAATTTCGGAAAGCTGTCGCTTATGCAATTAATCGCGATCGCATTAACACTAATCTATTCCGAGGTTTAGGAGTCGTCCAAAATTCGCCGATTTCGGTGCAAAGCCCATTCACTCTCAAGGAAGGTTTAAAAGCCTACAATTACGATCCGAATCAATCAAAAAACTTGCTAAAGAAAGCTGGATTCAAATATGACGATCGCGGTCAGCTCTTTGACTCAGATGGCAATCGAGTTCGCTTTACTTTACTCACCAACTCGAATAATTTAACTCGTGTTGCAATCGGCGCTCAAATTCGGCAAGATTTAGCTGCAATTGGAATTCAAGTTGACTATAATCCGCTGAATTTTAACGTTTTGATCGATAAAATCAATGGAGCAAGAGATTGGGATGCTCACATTATCGGATTTACGGGCGGAACCGAGCCACATGGACTAGCAAATCTGTGGATGACCAGTGGGGGATCGCATTCATTTAATTTGAGCCAGCAAGTTGGACAGCCGAAAATCCAAGGATATGTAGCAAATGAGTGGGAGAAAGAAATCGATCGCTTATTTATCCAAGGTGCTCAAGAACTGAATCCAGAGAAACGCAAAAAAATCTATGGTGAGTTTCAGAAGCTTGTTCAAGAACAGCTTCCTGTGATCCACTTAGTCAATGACTCTGCAATCATGGCAGTCAGAAATCGAGTTCAAGGATTGAAGTATTCTGGGTTACCCAGTTGGGGACTTTGGAACATTCAAGAACTTAAAATCAAAGAGTAGTACCCTTCACATGACCCATCCCGAAGCACTAAAAGCACTGTTAGATGATGTATCTCAAGGCAAACTGAGTTCAGAAGATGCATTGAGCAAGCTGAGATATCTCACTTATGAGCCAGTTGGAGGTTTTGCTAATATTGATCATCATCGATCGCTGAGAACTGGTTTCCCGGAAGTCATTTGGAGTCCGGGTAAAACGCCAGAGCAAATTGCTCAAATCATGGAAACGATGCGGGATAAAGCGACTGTCATCATGGCAACCCGCATGGAGCCTGAAGTGTATGCTTGGGTGAAAGAAATGGTTCCAGATGCCCTTTACTATGCGACTGCTAAGATTTGCGCGTTAGGTAGTCCAAAAGCTCCGATTTATCCAGGGACGATTGGGATTCTTTCAGCAGGCACAGCAGATCTTCCTGTTGCCGAAGAAGCAGCCATTACTGCTGAACTCTGTGGATTTCGGGTGAATCGACTTTGGGATGTCGGCGTTGCTGGAATTCATCGCTTACTCAGTAATGTGCATGTGTTGACTCAGGCAGATGTGCTAATTGTCGTCGCAGGAATGGAAGGAGCATTGCCGAGTGTAGTAGCTGGTCTGTCAGATTGTGCGATCGTCGCTGTTCCCACCAGTATCGGATATGGAGCCAGTTTTAATGGACTATCCGCATTGCTCACGATGTTGAATTCTTGTGCGACTGGAATTGGGGTCGTCAATATTGACAACGGATTTGGAGCCGCCATGTTAGCAGGTCAGATTTTGAGAACAGCTAGTAAATTGAAGTAAAACTAGCAGTGCGGAGCGAGAAGTCAGAATTTTACAAAACTCCGACTTCTGAACAATCATCACCTAGCTATTGAACGCTGGAAAGAAGTTTGATCCCACCGATTTTTTCAATCGCCGCATCGCCCGCCCTGCCATATCCGTAAATAGTAAATCGCCACACAAAAGCTGAGTAGCATAGCGTGTACTTTTCTCATACTTCACGCCGTACTTATAGCAAACTCCCGTCCACTGGTAAAACACCCGCGCTAAATTCAAAGCTGCATCAAAATTTGCTCCAAACTCGGCGTGAATGCGATCGGTATATTCATCTGCTGCTTGATCAATAATGCTTTGAGCTGCGATCGCACCACTTTTCACCGCATGGAGAATTCCATCACCAAACAATGGATTGATCAATCCTGCTGCATCCCCGACTAGTAAAATCCGTCCTTCATGTAATGGCTCTTTCCCACTCCACGTCGGCAACGGATGAGCGTGAAATTTCAAAGCTGAACGATCGTATTTCAATCCCAACGCATCCATATATTCCAGAATCGTCTTCTGCAACTGTGCGGGTAAATCGCGATCACGTCTCGCATCTTGATTATCTGGACGGAACACACCTGCTCCAATATTCAAATGATCAGCTTTCGGAAAAATCCAGGCATATCCGCGTTTCACCGCACCGTATTCTAAATGAGCAATATCGGGACGTAAATCTGCATGACCATCGCCCCATTGATGTGGATGCTCAATCTCCATTGCTAACGCGATCGCTTTGCGCTTTCTCAACTGAGTTGCCTTTGCAACCACTCCATTCGCGCCATCGGCTCCAATCACATATCGCGCCTTTGCTGTAAATTCTGCTCCTGTCTTAATTCCTTGCGCTCGGACAATCACGCCATCAGGTTCAGGTTCGAGCGATCGGAGTGCAATTCCATCTCGCAACTCGGCTCCAAACTGGCTCGCTCTTTGAGCCAGAGCATTGTCGAAAAGAGGTCGTTGAACCATCCAGAGCGATAAGCGCTCATCGGTCGATCGCGGATTCATCGAAACAAGATAGGGATCTTCAAACTTCCAGGTATGCCGCATCTGGGTAACATCCGACTCGACAAACGCCTCTGGAGCTAAATCTTGTAACTGAGACTGCATCACCATCGGCATCCCGCCACCGCACGTCTTATGACGAGGCAAAAACTGTTTTTCCAGTAGAGCTACAGTGAATCCAGCTTGGGCAAGTTGAGCAGCAGCGATCGAGCCAGAGGGGCCTGCACCGATAACAACGACATCGTAGGTTTGCATGAGCGATCTAGAAAATTGCACCTACTAGACTATCACCGTAAAAGCTGGCTCAGCACTGAATCCATGCCCTGCACTTCTAGTAAAACCTGTTGCTTTTCACGCTCACCATAGGCATCCCAGTTATTTCGCAAATTAATGCCTAATGAGTACCGTTGTCTAGAACAACAAATAATCACCGAAATTCCGCGATCGAGCAATCTTGAGCCTAAGTCATACGCTTGATCTCGACGCTGCGCACTAAAGCTATGAAACTGGCAAAACAACTCACCTTGATAGCTAATTCCATCACAGAGTTGATCGTGAGACCAAAACTTAAAAAATCGACAATCGGATTCATTTGCGAGTAGCAGGTTCATGCAAAATAATAGATCAGCCCAATCATTAAATACTTCAAAGGAAAATTCAGAGTTTCCGGTTCATTGTGCCAGTTTTAGAACATATAAATGTATCTTTTCAATCCAATTGGCGCAGTCAGTGCACCCCCATTTCTTGGGGTATTGAATGTCAAACTCAGGTTGATTCAGTTCTTATTCTTAATACTATTTAATAAAGTCGGGCAACCTATCTATCCTAAGACAGACGAAATATGCAGTTTGTCGCGCAGACATCAAAAAACAGCCTCAGCGATAAAGTTTAAGTAATTTCCACAGTTTCTCTGAAGGAAGGGATCAGACTGTCATAAGGGATCTGGCATTTTCGGCATAAAATTCGCTAAAATCAGCTTTAATTGCCGTGTTTTTACGAGGGTGCTCGGAATTTTGAATCCATGCTTATACGGGGAGCATCGTCACAATTACGGAGCAGGATCGTAATTTCAGATGTCAGTGAGCATCAAAGCGAGTACACCCCCAAAAACGTTCCCATTCGACTGCAATGCAAAACTGCAATGATTCCATCATCAGATCTCAATCGACTCAGCCGCCAGATCGGGGAACCTTCATGAAAATTTTGGTGATTGAAGACGAAAAAGATGTTCGGCTGAATATTCTAGAAATTCTTGCCTCTGGGGGCTTTGACTCCCTGAATGCCGATAGTGGTATGACCGGAATTCAATTGGCAAAGGAGCGATCGCCCGATTTGATTCTCTGCGATATCAAAATGCCTGATTTTGACGGCTACAACGTTTTAGAAGCATTGCGTCAAGATCCAAGCACAGCAATGATTCCGTTTATTTTTCTGACTGCCAAAGCCGATAAAGCCGATATGCGACAGGGGATGAATTTGGGCGCGGATGACTACTTAACCAAACCCTTTCGCCGGGTGGAATTATTAGAGACGATCGCTGCTCGTCTGAAACGGCATAGCGCCCAACTTGAGATTCAGAGAAAGGTCGATGAACTGCAATCCATCAATAGTCAGAAAAACGATCTGCTCAACACGATTACGCACGATCTGCGCGCACCACTCACGACAATTAAAGTGGCGCTGCAATTAATGGATGCGATGCCGGACAATCGGCGGCAATATATCGATATTGCGCTGAATGCGTGCGATCAAGGCGATGAATTGATCCAAAACTTATTAGATTTGTATCAACTGGAATCTGGAGAAGCGTTAGCTCCACCCGAACCGCTCAATTTAAGAGAGCTTTTGCGGAAAACAACAGATGCGTTTCAAGTCAGAACTCGGGATTGTCAACAACTTCTCAAAGTGAATCTTCCCGAAACCTTGCCTGTGATTGTGGCGGATGGAGTCAGTTTGCGCCGAATTCTCGTTGAGCTTTTAAATAATGCCTGCAAATATACACAAAGTGGAGGTGAAATCTGCCTCAAAGTTCGCGAAGGATTGAGTGAAAATCAGACTCCACTTTTGCAATTTACGATCGCCAATCAATCCGAAATTCCGACAAAAAACTTGCCGCATATTTTTGACAAATTTTATCGAGTTCCGGGCAGCGATCGCTGGCAAAAAGGCGGCACAGGACTAGGACTTGCCCTCGTCAGAAAGCTCGTTGAACAGCTTCAAGGCAGTATTATTGTAAAAAGCCAGACTGGGTGGACTACTTTTGTCATCGAACTGCCTTATGAAACTCTTTAAATGAACTTCAGCAAGTCTCCATGAAGTTCGATCAAAATTTAAGTAAAGATTTTAGAGGCAAAGATTTATTCACCCCTGAATTCGAGCGTGAGTCATGCGAGAAACTGACCAGATCCAGTTACAACAGCGCAATGCGGAACTCGAAGTACTCGTCGCCGAACTGCGATCGCAACTTCAATCCCAATCTGTGCAAGAACTGACGAAAACCCCCAAAGCAATCGCTCCTTCAGTGTCGAGCGTGGAGGCGGAATTTGATCTGGATACCGTGCGATCGCTGCGCTATCAAATCACCAAACTCGAACATAAGATCGAACAACTTCAAGCTGAAGTCAGTCGTCGCCGTCGTGAGCAAGAAAGCCTTAGAACGAGCGAACAACGCTATCGATCCGTTGTAGAAGCGATGCATGAAGCTGTGATGATGCTCAATGCAGAAGGACTCATCGAAACTTGTAATGCCAGTACTGAGAAAATTTTGGAATGTGCGATCGATGAATTGATCGATCGCAATATTTTGGAGTTGGGCTGGGAAGCGATCCATGAAGATGGTTCTGCATTTGATCTCGCAACTTTTCCGGGTCTGATCACGGCAAAAACGGGGATTCCCTGCTCAGAAGTCATTCTGGGTCTCTGCAAACCTGAGAAACAGGTGACTTGGATTTCGATCAATTCTCAGCCGCTGTTTCAGCCTGGACAAGTTTTACCCTACGCGGTCGTTGTTTCTTTTTCAGATATTAGTCTGCGCCGCTGGATCGAAGAGGAGCGGCATCAACTGTTAGCCCGTGAGCAAACTGCCCGTGCTGAAGCAGAATTAGCCCGTGAACAGATTAACCGGGTTTTGCAGAGCATTACCGATGGATTTGTCGCGCTCGATCGCTCTGCTCGTTTTACCTATGTCAATCACGCTGCCGCACAGATCTTAGGGAAGCCTGCCCGAGATTTGCTCGGCAAAGTGCTTTGGCAGGAGTTTCCCGACTTTGCAGAAACGAGTTTTGGGCAACTCTATCGACGTGCGATGGCAGAAGGTGTCCCCCTCGAAATTGTCGATTACTATATCCCCTGCCAGGGCTGGTATTCAATGCGCGCCTATCCTGCTAAGTCTGGCGTATCTTTATTTTTCCGCAATATGACCGATTCGGTCGAAACCGCAAGAGAGCGCGACCAAGCTCAGCAAGCGCTCAGATGCGCCTTACAGCGGTTATCCTTCCATGTGGATAATTCACCGTTTGCTGTCATTGAATGGGATCAAAATTTACGGATCACTCGCTGGTCACGCGAAGCCGAAGCCTTACTCGGATGGGATGCGTCTGAAGTGATTGGCAAACAGTTTGGAAGTTGGGAATTAGTCGTACCAGAGGATTTAGGCACGGTTGATCGCGCGATCGCGCAACTTCTCAACGGGCAGACGACTCGCAATGTTTGTACCAGCCGCAATGTCTCGAAAGATGGCTCGATCGTGCCCTGTGAATGGTATAACTCCGTCCTGTTTGATAGCTCAGGTGAGCTAATTTCAGTCTTGTCGCTGATTTTGAATGTGCGAGAGCGACAGCAAGTCGAAGATGAACGCAAAGCTGCGGCTGCGGAACTGCGAGAAAGTGAAGAACGATTCCGGCAGTTAGCTGAGAACATTGAACAGATCTTCTGGATGTACGATGTCGAGCAACGCAAGCTGATTTACATCAGTCCAGGATGTCAGCAAGTTTTGGGGTATGACAGTCAAAGCTGTTATGAGAAACCGTTAAGTTTTTGGCTCAATCGGGGGCTACCAGAAGATATCCCCCATCTGATGAAAGTCAGTCGGCAAGCACTCAGAGGCAAATCCGCAGAGGCAACATTTCAGTTCCAGCGCCCCGATCAAGAAAAGCGCTGGTTACTCGCACGTGCCTTTCCCGTGCGCAATCAGCAAGGCAAAGTCTATCGCATAGCGGGAATTGCAGAAGATATTACCGAAGCTAAGCATCGAGAAGCAGAACGCCAAGTACAAGAGCAGCGCTTGTTACTTTTAGAGTCTGTCGTCTTAAATGCAAATGATGCGATCGTGATTACTGAAGCAGAACCCGTGGAGCCACCAGGTCCGAGAATTGTCTTTGTGAATGATGCCTTCACGCGCATGATGGGCTACGAGAAGCATGAGGTGATTGGCAAGACCCCTCGGATTTTGCAAGGTCCGAAAACGAATTGGACAGTCTTGAAGAATCTGCGATCGGCTTTAAAGAACTGGCAGCCTGTGATTACCGAACTGATCAACTATCACAAAGACGGGTCTGAAGTGTGGATCGAACTGAGTATTTTCCCAGTCACCGACCAAACCGGACATTACACTTATTGGGTCGGCTTGCAGCGTGAAATTACCCACCGCAAACAAGCTGAGATTGAAATGCGAAAAGCATTAGAAAAAGAACGCGAGCTAAGCGAACTGAAATCAAACTTTGTCACCACTGTTTCGCATGAGTTTCGCACGCCCTTGAGTACGATTCTTTCTTCGGCAGACATGCTGGAGTTTTATGCGGGAAATTGTTCGATCGATAAACAACTTGAACATATCCAGCGCATTCAAGCGGCATCTTTGAACATGAAAGACCTTCTCAGTGACATTCTGATGCTGGAGCGGGCTGATGCCAAGAAAGTCAAGTTTGAACCGGCTCCACTCAATATTTTGTCTTTTTGCGAGAACCTGATCGATGAAATGCGATTGAATGATCAAGCTCAGCACCAGATTAGGTTTGAACCGGAAGCGGATGTGTCAGAGATTCGCGGCTACATGGATGCGAAATTGATGCGGCAAATTTTTACCAATCTGCTTTCTAATGCGTTGAAATACTCTCCGGCTGAGTCCACCATCACATTCCGAATCCGGCAAGATCAGACCCACGTTTACTTTGAAGTGCAAGATCAAGGCATTGGAATCCCGGAAAGTGATCAAGTGCGGCTCTTTGAAGCATTTCATCGAGCTACGAATGTCGGAATGATTTCTGGAAATGGATTAGGACTGGCGATCGTCAAACAATCAGTTGAAATTCATCAAGGGCAGATTCAATTAACGAGTCATGAAAATCAAGGAACAATGGTTCAAGTGATGTTGCCTCTGCGCCCTCAAGATACGGAAATTTTAGACTGATGGTGAAATGGTTGATATTTGCGATCGCAGGATTAGGCATCGCTGGGCTAGGCAAGATCGGTGAGATGACGATTGAGACAATGGGCAGCCTCGTTCACTTTAACTGTCGCCCAACCGCAAACCGTGTGATCTGTGAATTAACGCATGAACCTTTAATCGGTTCATTGAAAACAATTGAGTTTGAGAAGCAAGAGTTAAAGATGACCACCATCCAGCAAGGACGGCGCTCTACAGATCAACGGTTAGCAATCGTTTTACAATCCGGTGCAGTGATTCCTCTCACTCACAATTGGTCAACCAGCAACAATCAGCAATTGTTGCAGCAACGGGATTTGCTCGATCGCTTTATTGCCGACACAACTGCAAAGACGCTGAATATTCGGACACACCGACCTGGACAGCTTTGGGTCATTTTAGCGAGTTTGCTAGCAGGCATGGGAGGATGCGTTGCGATCGCGCTTAAACTCTCCAAAGGGTGATTCTTCTAGTGAGATCGTTTGCCCCACAAGCCAGATTCCGGGAAAACGCGATGGCTAGAAATTAGGGCGGCGGGAGGATTCCATCCCGTCTGGAATTGTGTCAATTTAGAAAGGATTGGTTCAAGAAATTCACTCTGTCATCAATACTTGTAGAGATCTTGTTTAGCGCCTTCACCTTGAGGGCTATGGGGATCTCAACTTAGCGAATTGGCAAATTCATCGGCATTTACGCTCAATCCCCATGCTGTCACAGTCGCCTACCCTCGAAGATATTGAAGTTCAACTGCTGTTTGATGGCATTTATCGCTACTACGGCTATGATTTTCGCAACTATGCCTCTTCATCTCGGAGACGAAGAGTGCAAAATTTTATGCAGTCTGAAAGAATCGAGACAATCTCAGCATTACAGGAAAAAGTCTTGCACGATCGCGCCACGCTCGATCGCTTCTTGCTCAACTTGACCGTCAATGTCACCTCTATGTTTCGCGATCCGAGCTTCTTTCTGACCTTCAGAAACGTCGTCTTGCCTATGTTGCGCACTTATCCCTTTATTCGGATTTGGCACGCAGGCTGCTCAACCGGAGAAGAAGTGTATTCCATGGCAATTTTATTGCAAGAAGCAGGCATCTACCATCGCTGTCGGATCTACGCAACCGACACTAATGAGAAAGCATTGCAAGCTGCCAAGACTGGAATATTTTCACTGTCTGCAATGCAAGAATATACGCAGCAATATCTCAAAGCAGGAGGTAGCAAATCATTCTCTGAGTACTATACAGCCGCGTACGAAAATGCGATTTTTCGCGCTTCGCTGCGCGACAACATTGTCTTCTCGCAACACAATCTTGTGACTGATGGATCATTCAATGAATTCAATGTGATTTTGTGCCGCAATGTCTTGATTTACTTCGATCGTGTCTTACAAAATCGCGTGCATGAGCTGTTTTATCAAAGCCTCTGCCCTTTTGGCATTTTGGCATTAGGACGGCAAGAATCCCTCCGATTTACGGCGTATCACGATCGCTACGAACCCCTTTCAACCTCTGAGAAGCTTTATCGGAGGTTAGACTAATGGCACCTGCTTTGGTGGCGATAGGTACTTCTCTAGGGGGATTATCCGCGCTGCGGACTATGTTAAAAGGGGTACCAGGATGTTTCACAGTGCCGATCGCCATCGTACAGCATCGGGATCAAGGATCGACAGACATGCTCAGCCGGATTTTACAGCAGGAAAGCGCGTTGACCATTTTGGAAGTGGAGGACAAAGAGCCGATTCGCCCTGGATTCGTTTACTTAGCTCCGCCGAATTACCATCTTCTTGCTGAACCTGAGTATTTTTCGCTTTCAATTGATCCCCCCGTTGCTTTTGCAAGACCTTCGATCGATGTCTTGTTCGAGTCCGCAGCAAAGGTTTACGCTCAGTCGGTCATCGGGATCATCTTGACGGGTGCAAATCAAGATGGTTCAGAAGGTCTGGCTCAGATTAAAGCGCAAGGCGGCACGACCATCGTGCAAGATCCTCGTACTGCTGAATGCCCGATTATGCCGGAAGCCGCAATTGCTAAAAGCACTGTTGATTATGTTCTCCCGTTGCATCAGATTCCATCTATGCTGGTTACTCTCTGCTCCTAACCTCACCCTACTCCCGCTGTTTTAGGATCGTGCCCATGTCGTTGAACAAACCCGTTAACATTCTTCTTGTCGATGACCAACCTGAAAACTTGCTGGCATTGGAAGCGGTCTTAGGCAAGCTCGGGGAGAATCTGATACAGGCATCCTCTGGAGAAGAAGCGCTGCGATGTCTGCTGAATCAAGATTTTGCGGTGATTCTGCTCGATGTCCAGATGCCCGGGATCGATGGGTTTGAAACGGCAAGTTTGATTCGATCAAGAGCGCGATCGCAGCATACGCCAATTATCTTTCTGACGGCTTTTGATTCGAGTGATCACGGGATTTTTCGAGGCTATTCACTCGGTGCAGTGGACTATTTGATCAAGCCGATTAATTCCGACATTTTGGTTTCTAAAGTTGCAGTATTCGTCGATTTATTTAAGAAAACGGCAGCGGTTAAGCTACAAGCAGCGCAGCTTAAGGCAGTCAATGCTGAATTGCGGCGGAGTGAAGAACAGTTTCGCTCTCTATCAGCATCCTCGCCATCTGGAATTTTTGTGATTGATCCGACGGGACAATGTACCTATACCAATCCCCGCTACGACGCGATTTGTGGCAGGTTGGCTGAGAATTGGTGTGAGTGTGTTCACTTAGAGGATCGCGATCGCGCGATTTCTCAGTGGCAGGTCTATCTCGAACAGGGCGGAGAATTTTCCGAAGAATTTCGCCTACACACTCAAGATACGCGCGCGTTGTGGGTACAAGTGCGATCGTGTCCGATGTTTTCCCAAACTGGTGAACCTCAAGGGTATGTTGGCACAATCGAGGACATTACAGAGCGCAAAGAAGCGGAAGCCACCCGTGCTCAAGTCATGCGCGAACAGCTCGCGCGCCAAGAAGCAGAAGTCGCCAATCGCATGAAAGATGAGTTTTTGGCGGTGCTTTCTCATGAGTTGAGAACGCCGCTCAATTCGATGCTGGGCTGGGTGCGATTACTGCGATCGAAACAGTACGACCAGAAAATGATCGATCGCGCCTTAGAAACGATCGAACGCAATGCGGAAACTCAGGCGCAGTTAGTTGAAGATATTTTAGACGTGTCGAAGATTATTCGCGGCAAGCTGCGACTGAATTATCGGGCGGTTCATCCGATCGCTGTGATTCAAGCCGCGATCGATGCCGTCCGTCCTCAAATCGAGGCAAAATCGATTTTACTCGAAACAGAGTTTGAACCCGATTTACCGAGCCTTTGGGGAGATTCGACCCGATTGCAGCAGATTATCTGGAATTTGCTCACAAATGCGGTGAAATTTACGCCATCCGAGGGACAAATTACCATTCGTCTCACGTTGGATGATGCGAACATGGCGAAAATTGCTGTGATGGATACGGGCATGGGGATTGAGTCAGAATTTTTGCCGCATGTGTTCGATCGCTTTCGCCAAGCAGACAGTACTACGACTCGATCGCATAATGGGCTAGGCTTAGGACTCGCGATCGTGCGACATTTGGTCGAAATGCATGGAGGAACGATCGCAGCGGATAGTCCAGGAGCAGGAGCAGGAGCGACATTCACGGTGCGATTGCCGCTCTTGAATTCGAGCGAGTTGCAGGATAAATTGCCAGGGGATTCTCTGATGTCAGTAGACACTGCTCAGAAAGTGATCTGGTAAGCTGAGCCGTTAATTTCACTTTGCTAGTTAACGGCATTCATTTTGCGAAGTGGGGAAATGGGGAGCCGCAACTAAGTCGGGAAAATGAATTGGAAGATTGTCGCTCTCGTTTGCGTCCCGCCCTGAACTGGAAGTTCGGGCTAACTGTGCGAAGTGGGTTGAAACCCACTGAAGAAAGTGTTTTCATGGGCTGTCAGTCCCAGAGCGGACTTCGCACAGCTAGTCCCGAATTCATGCCGGAGGGGTGAGCAACGAAGCGAAAGAATGTGCCGAACTGATGTTGAATGACGCCCATCTCCCTATCAGGATGAATTGCGGTGAAAGACTACCTTAATCTAAACGTAACCATGCTCCGCCAAAAAATCCATCGAAACGCGATCGGGCACTTCTGCTCCCGGTTTCTCACCCCGCAAAAACCGCTCTACATATTTTCCTAAAATATCGCCTTCTAAATTCACCCAATCCCCAGGCTTCAGTTCACACAAATTCGTTGCAGCATAAGTGTGAGGAATGACTGCAACGGTAAACCAGGAACCATCCGGCGCACAATTTGCCACAGTCAAACTGATGCCATTGACGGAAATACTCCCTTTCGGCAAAATGTAGCGGGCAACTTGGTCACTCTCCGTATTGAAGCGCATCTCCCAAGACGTCGCAGACTCAGCCGCAGAATGAAACGTTCCTACCCCATCCACATGCCCTGTGACAAAATGCCCGCCTAATTTACTGCCGACCCGCAGCGAAGTTTCCAAATTCACCGATTTTGCACTATCTGCCGCGCGTCCGAGAGTTGTACGATTCACCGTTTCCGGAGAAACATCTGCGACAAACCCATCATCGAGAATCTCCGTAACAGTCAAACAAACTCCATCCACTGCGACACTATCGCCAAGTTCTAAACCCTGCAAAATCACCGACATTGCAGACCCCGAAATTTTTACCTGTTCGGGATTGAGAACTGCTAAATGACCAACCGTTTGTACAAGTCCTGTAAACACAAAATTAAGTCCTTATTGACAATAAGATCCCGATCGTCCCCAATCTGATTTGCTGATGTAACGGGAGATTCAGAATTTTTTTGAATCCTATCTAGACATTCAAAGTCAGACGAATTACAGTCTAAAATCACAATAGAGAGTTTAGGGTGGTTTAGCGCTACTTTAATCTTTTCCTCAAGAAAATGATGAAATTTGGAAGTCCTCTTTTATTTTGTCAAATTCTGAAAGGGATGAATTAGGATCTGATCTAAGAACGCACCCGAATGCGATTTCTCGAACGCAATCCTGCTCCCGGAGCGCGATCGATTACGTCTCTTGAACGAAGTTCGTTTTAGACACTTCTCTATCCATTTCGTGATCTCTGGAGATCTAGAGGCTACACCATGATTGAAATGAAGGTTGCAGGCATTGCACTAGAAGCATCCACTCGAAGTCCGATCATTTTGTTAAAAGATGCAACCGATCGACGAGCGCTGCCAATCTATATTGGTCAAGACCAAGCAAAAGCAATTATTAGCGTTCTTGAAGGTCAGACCCATCCTCGTCCTCTGACTCACGACTTAATGGTCAATTTCTTAGAAGCCTGGGAAATAGAGGTCGAGAAAGTCATTATTCACTCATTGCAAGATAATACATTCTACGCGATTTTAGTGACGAAGCAGGGCGAAACCCGGCGCGAGATTGATTCTCGCCCCAGTGATGCGATCGCAATCGCTCTGAGAACGAATAGCCCAATTTGGGTGATGGAAGAAGTCGTGGCAGATGCCTCGATTCCGGTTGATCGAGACGCAGACGAAGCAGAACGTCGCGCCTTTAGAGAATTTATCTCGAATCTCAGCCCGGATGAATTGATCCAACGAGGACGGTTTAGTAGTGGAGAAGCGCAGTAGCTCGTGGACGATCGGCGATTCGGTAAAACTGAGCTTGCGTATTCGGTATTTTCGTTAGGAACAATGCGCTGTCTCTCTTCTGCGTCGGTGATGGAAGCAACCGTGCAAAGAGCGATCGAGCTTGGCATTAACCATATTGAAACTGCACGAGGCTATGGGAAAAGTGAAGAGTTTTTGGGAGCCGCATTGCAAGGTGCGCGCTCCCGCGTTTTTTTGACCACAAAGTTACCACCGAGTTTGGATGCTGACCAAACCGATCGCTGGATTGATGAGTCTTTAGAACGGCTGCAAGTTGATTTTGTCGATAGTTTAGCCATTCATGGGCTGAATACTTGGGAGCATTTGGAATGGGTGAAGGCAGACAATGGCTGCATGAAAGCCGTTCGAGATGCGATCGCTGATGGTCGGGTACGACATGTCGGATTCTCGACGCATGGCAGTTTAGATGTGATTTTGGCAGCGATCGCGACGGATTTCTTTGAGTTTGTGAATTTGCATTACTCGTTCTTTTTTCAACGAAATGCACCTGCGATCGAGCTTGCTGCTCAAAAAGATTTAGGGATTTTTATCATTTCGCCTGCTGACAAAGCGGGCATGTTACACACACCGCCTCAGAAATTAACTCAGTTGTGTGCGCCGATGTCGCCGCTGGAGATGAATTATCGATTTTTGTTGAGCGATCGACGAATTACGACGTTAAGTGTGGGTGCTGCAAATCCGAATGAATTGAATTTAGACTATCGAACTGGAGCATTGAGTGCAGAAGAACAGCAAGTCTTTGAACGATTGCGCGAAATTCGCGCGCCGGAACAGTGCAGCCAGTGTTATGAATGTTTGCCTTGTCCAGAGGGCATCAATATTCCGGAAGTTCTGCGACTGAGAAATTTAGCAACGGCTTATGACATGCAGCAGTTTGGAGAGTACCGCTATCGGATGTTTGAGAATGCGGGGCATTGGTTTCCAGGGAATAAAGGCAATCGCTGTACAGATTGCGGAGACTGTCTGCCCAAATGCCCAGAGAAGTTAGAGATTCCGAGATTGTTGAGAGAGACACACGATCGCTTAAATGGAAAAGCTGGACGGCGATTGTGGCAGGAATAAGTAAATCTGTATAAACTCCATAGGAATTTTCTGTATCAGAAACTACTTTTACAATCTTTCTGATGAAATTATTACGGTAATCTGACAGTAGTTCAGACACCTCGTTCAGAAAACCTTCCTATGAAATCCTTACTTGTAAAGAATATTAGTCAGGCAAGACGACGAGTGCGATCGCAAAATTTCAGGACGATGGGAAGCTCAATCTATCAGCCTGAATTTTCTTACTCTCAAATCTTCTTATCTTGGATGGGGAGCTTCTTAGGAATTGCAACACTCGCTTATTTATCTGTACATACTCAATATCCTTTAATTGCGGCTCCGTTTGGTGCAATCGCTGTGCTTGCATTTGCTGTTCCGGATAGCCCGCTTGCCCAGCCCCGCAACCTGATTGGTGGTAATCTCATCGGCGCGATCGTCTGCATTACTTTGGTGTATGCCTTTGGCACAGCGCCTTGGGTGATGGCACTTGCCGTTGCAACTGCAATTAAACTGATGCAGTTAACAAAAACGCTGCATCCTCCGGGAGGTGCTGTGGCGCTAGTTGGTGTGATGAGCGAGGCTTCATGGGATTTTTTATTGACTCCCGTACTGACAGGCTCGATTGTCATTTTGCTCTGTACGATCGCATTCAATAATCTAGTGCCCGGAAGACCCTATCCTAAACACTGGCTTTAACCTTGGCTTTGTTATGGACCAGTGAGAACTCCAGCTTTTCAGGTAAAGTCGAAGTTCTCACATCATCCGCTGATCAACGCTGAAATCCTTTCGCTTTCTTTGCTGCTTTTTCTTTCGATTTTGTTTTACTAACTTCTGCTAATGCTTCCTGAAATAGATTGTGCAGATGAATCGGAACACTCGCTATATCAGGCAAAGTAGGTTCTAAAGGTTTACGATGCATCTGAAGTAAGGGATCTAAATCTCGCTCCAAGTTAAACGGCAGTCCCGTGTAGTCCTGCAATACTTTCTCTAACTGAGTCGGATACTGTTCAGCAAATCGATGCCACACAAACGCATTGATTTCAGCATCATTGAGATATTTCTGAACCAATGCTTCCGCCCCTTTCACACTTCTCCAATCTTCTGCTTTTAGTAGCGCCTCAAATTGTGTGTAAGTGGTGAGCAATATCTGCCCCCATCGTGGATGAGCTAGAACTGTTACTTCTTCAGCTTTTTTCAAATCAGGTGGCAGTTCGACGTGCGGGGCTGCCATCTTAGCAGCCGTTTTGTTTTGTAGCATTTTGGCAGCCGATTCTGCATCTAATCCCATTGCTTCTGCCATTTCAGCAAGTTCTTCATCACTCACGCCTGCTTCTTGCGCAAGTTCTGTGATGGACTTGTTTTTATCGAGTCCAACTTCATCGAGTCGTCGCTGTGTGAGAAACTCTTGAAACTCAGAGATTTTCTTGCTCAGATGGTAGCCCGACAAGGTTATCTGTTCACTTCCAAAAAAGTCGAGAAAGTCCTGGTGATAGCGTTCTACTGACTTCCAAGCTTCTTCTAGTAACTCAGGTGCATCGCCGTAAAGATCAGATTTATAGTTTTGGCGAAAATTTCCGATCGCGACTGCTAGCTTTGGCTTGCCGAGCTTTCCTAGCTGAGTAAACGGACTAAAAAACGTCCAGTACTCTTCCACAGGTGCAATGCGTGTTGTGAGCATTTCTCCGAGTTTGAGCCGCGACATTGCATTTTGCGTGTCTTCATCATTCGGCTTCACGATATACAGCTTAGTCGTGAGCCAATTCATTAATTTGAAACCATCCGGTAAGATTTCTTGAATTGCAAACAATCCTGAAAAGTTATGTTTCCAGTTCAAAACGAGTTGTCGATCGCTCGCTGACAATTCTGGCTCGTTTTCAACAAACAATTCCAAGGGTGATTTCGTGCCAATCTGCCCATGACTCAGAAAGATATCGACAACCGTCTCTCGGTGTTTGCTATCTCGTGCTTGAGATTGCTCTAAGCGATCGGCGACGAACTTTTCAAATGCAGTCGCTAACTCTCCTTCTGCGTCGTAAACAAAATCGGTCAGCGCTTGTTTGAGTTCTTTCGATCGCGCCAAAATTGCATCCACCATAAATTACCTCGATCGTCTTTGAACAGATTATCGTCTCGCTTGTGAATCCCGAAGCATCTTGCGATAGATCTTAAGCAAACAAATCGAGCGGCAAATGTCCGAATGTTTCGTTCACTCCGTCATCATAAGCAGACTGGCAAGAAATTAAAACGCCACGATGTTTGCCTACATAGGGTTCAATGTGCGATCGCCGTAAATTTGGATTGAACTTGATATAGACCTCACCTACGATTTCTTGGATCTCTGGCATGTCGTAACCGATTGCAGCCATATACTCTGAAAGGGCTTGGAGTCCCTCTTCCGCGGTTCCGGCACAGACTCCGAAAATCTGATAGTCCGAAAGTTCTACAACTTGTGAAACCGCTTCTCGTAAGACAGAGTAATCGGTTGTTACAGTCTTCGGATCATTACAAATAAATTGCCGCAAAATAGTCTCAGCTTCCGATCGCGTCATAGTCTTTTGTTTTAGTTTTCCGCTCTCTTAGAATACCGTCTCTACCTTAAGCTAGAGAAAAACGTTGCTCTGATCTGCTCAATTTCCCTGAATGCTGCCTCATGCGTCTGTTTCTCTCGTATGCTCAACCTGACCAAGATCTGCGCGATCGACTGATTCAGCATCTGAGTTTGCTGAAGCGAGAGCGCATTCTTGATACCTGGGATATTTCTGAAATTACGGCGGGGACAGAGCGCGAACCCGCGATCGCACAGCAAATTGACCAAGCTGAGATTATTTTGTTGCTCATCAGCGCAGCTTTTATTGCGTCAGATCGCTATGACGTTGAGATGCAAAGAGCGATCGAGCGGCATGAAAATCGACAGGCGCGGGTGATTCCGATTTTGCTCAAGCCTTGTGACTGGGAAAGTGCGCCGTTTGCAGAGTTGGAAGTTTTACCGAAGGGGGGAAAGCCCGTTACAGCAGGAGATATCGAGACGGCGTTGAGTGCGATCGCTCAAGAAATTCGGAGGGTAGCAGTAGAACTGAATCCGGCTTTGGCAAAACCTAGAAAATCGGTAATGAAACTGGGTGCGCCGTTGCCAGGGGTGCGATTGCCGGAAAATTTTGTGGAGCGACCCGAAGCTTTGAATGCGGTGAAAGCATTATTGCTGGAAGAGAGTGAGAAGCCTTTAGTAGTGAGTGCGATCGCTGGATTGGGCGGAGTAGGAAAATCGGTGTTGGCGACTGCTTTAGTTCTTGATGCTGAAGTTCAAGAACGCTTTGAGGATGGAATTCTTTGGGTGACTTTGGGGCAGAATCCGGATCTTCAGAGTTTGCTAGGAGATTGGATTCGGACATTGGATAAGTCGCGCGAGAGCTATTCGGCAACGACCTTAGAAGCTGCTTCGCGGTATTTGCAGACGTTGTTGATTGAAAAGCGAATGCTGCTTGTAGTCGATGATGTCTGGATTGGGGCGCATGTAGAGCATTTTCGGGTGGGAGGTGCTGAGTGTCGGATGTTGGTGACGACGCGGGAGGCTCAGATTGAGGGTGCAGAGGTTCATGCGTTGGATTTGATGTCGGAGGAAGAAGCGATCGCGCTTGTTCGACAGAAGTTAAATCGACAATGGAATCCAGCACAGGAATCTGAGGTAAAAGCGTTTGCGAAATCATTGGGATATTTGCCGTTAGCGTTGGATTTAGCGGCGAATCAGGTGCGCGATGGGTTGAGTTGGGGAGAATTGAGATCGGAGTTTGAGACTGAGCGTCGGGCAGTAGCGTTAGAGGTGCTAGATTCGTCAGAGGCTTGGGAAACGCTCGATGAGAAAGAACAGCGCAAATATAGCTTGCGGGCTTGTTTTAATTTAAGTTTGCGGCGATTGAGCGCGGAGCAGTTGCGGCAGTTTGCTTGGTTGGGAGTGTTGCCAGAGGATGTGAGTCTGGATGTACGGATGGCGATGACTTTGTGGGAGTTGCCACGGGTGCAGGCGAAAAAAGTGCTGGTGTTATTGAAGAATCGATCGTTTCTGACGAGCGAAACAGAGACTTTAGAGGGAGAACCGGCGTTTCGAGTGCATGATTTGATGCATGATACAGCGCGGGGATTGCTGGAGCAGAATGCGATCAATGATCCGATCCAAAGTCTGCAATCCAAAGTCTGCAATCCAAAATCTAAAATCCAAAATCTTGCCTTGGCTCATGCTCAATTGCTAGATCGTTATCGTCTGCAAGCTGAGGGACGGTGGGATCAATTGCCGAATGATGGACATGTTCATCGGCATTTGACTTGGCATTTTGTGCAGGCGGGAATGGAGGATGAGATTCATGCGTTGATGGCGACGAGTGATGAGCGTGGACGGAATGCTTGGTTTGAGGCGTGCGATCGAATTGGGCAGCCTGCGATTTTTGTGCAGGATGTGAAACGAGGGTGGGAGATTGCGGAGCAGCAGTATGAAGAGAATAGAACAAGAGCGATCGTACTTCAGTGTCGGTATGCGTTGATTACAGCGACGCTGAATAGTTTGGTGGAGAATTTGCCAATCACAATAATAGTAGAATTAGTGAAACAGAAGTATTGGACACCAGAACAAGCTTGGGCATATGTAGAACAGATCCAAGATGAGGAGAAAATTGCTACAGCAATTCGAGTACTTGCGCCGTATTTGCCTAAGCTAATCTTTAAATTGGCGGTTAAAAAAGCAAAGTCAATTGGGAATAGATGCAGCCGCGCCTCAATTCTATATGAACTAGCCAAACTTGAATCTAGTTACTTTGAAGAAGCGCTAGAAGCAACACGATTGATTGAAAGTGATTCTAGGCTTACTGCAATACTGGATGAGTTGGCTAGGTCTAATACAGATCGTTTTATAGTAAGACAATGTGTTGAGGATTATTGCAGTTACGCTCGCACACTATACGGTCTAGCTCAAATTGAATCTAGTTACTTTGAAGAAGTACTAATAACAGCGATTCAGGCTGAAAATTTCCGTGAAAGGTCTGGCTATAGCAATGTCGAGGTGATAGCATCAATTTCACCTTATGAACAGAACAATTTCATAGAATCAGTTTTTTGCAGTCTAGTACAGCTTAACTCAATGAGTTTTTCGCAGTTGTTGGCAGCAGTTCAATCAATTATCAACAAGTTCACACGTACTTCAGTGTTGTGTAAACTTGCCCAGATTGACTCTAGTTTTTTTTGCAGAGGCATTGGCAGCAGCACGGTTGATTAAGAACAAAGTTCAACGTGCCTCAGCTTTATGTAACCTAGCCAAACTTGACTCTAGCTGCTTTGAAGAAGCACTGACAGCAGTACGGTTAATTGATGACGAGGGTGAGCGTGCCTCAGCTTTATGTAACCTAGCCAAACTTGACTCTAGCTGCTTTGAAGAAGCACTGACAGCAGTACAGTTAATTGATGACCCTTGTACTCAATATGGAATATTTCTATTTCATAGCCCCAGTCTATTATGCGATTTTCTATGCGATCTTGCTCAAATTGGTTCAGTAAGTTCTTCACACCTGTTGTCAGCAGCACAGTTGATTGAGGACAAAGTCGAACGTGCCTCAGCATTGTGTAGCCTAGCTAAGTTTGATCCTAGCCATCTTCAAGAGGCATTGTCAGCAGCGCGGTTGATTGAGGACAAAGTCGAACGTGCCTCAGCATTGTGTAGCCTAGCTAAGTTTGATCCTAGCCATCTTCAAGAGGCATTGTCAGCAGCGCGGTTGATTGAGGACAAAGTCGAACGTGCCTCAGCATTGTGTAGTCTGGCTAAGTTTGATCCTAGCCATCTTCAAGAGGCATTGTCAGCAGCACGGTTGATTGAAAACAGATCTAAGCGTGCTTTAATGATATGTGATTTGGCTAAACTTGATTCTAGCTATCTTGAAGAAGCACTGGCAGTAACACGATCAATTGACGATAAACATCTTTGCTTAAAATATATAGTTCGAGTAGCAGCTATTTTTCAGATTTATCAGTCGGAACATGATGTGTACGGAGCCTTTCAGCGTCTAAAGAATGTTCTTGGAAACAATGAAGCATTTTGGGCTGTTTTTCTGTGTGATTTAGCCTGTATTGATGTGACTTATATTGAGGATGCTGTTGATTTTATTCAAACGATTCAAAGTCGATTTGATTGTGCCCTGCTCCTCAATCAATTAGCCTGTAAATATTCTCAACTCATTCCCGTCGCCTTTCAATCAGCTTGTACTATTCAGGATAAGAGTCAGCGCAATCTTGCGTTAAAAGACTTAATTAACAATTCATCTTCGGCACTAATCCCTGAGTTTTTCAAGCTAGCAAGCGAGATAGAGAATAGCCAACTACGGGAAGAGATTCTGTTCAGAATCGTGCATCGTAAGGTTTTGCCCAAACGAATGAATACAATTTCGCTATCTGAAGAGTTACAAAACTTGAACCTTATTACAAAGAAAGTTGACCAAGCTCAAGAGTTGGCTGAGTTACTCCCTCGTCTTCCTCTTGATATTCTTCCAGTAAAGCGTTGGACATTCTGTCTGCGCCTCCTTGCCCACCGCTCCCGCGCTCAACTTATGCAAGACTTTGGCAAACTATATCCAGCGATCGTTCATCTCGGCGGAAAAGAAGCGGTTCGAGGGATGGTCGATGCCATGCGTGAGGTTTGCCAACAGTGGAAATGAAGTAAACTGAGGAAAAAGAGAACCCATTGGTCTTTCCAGCCATGCCGCTCGAAGAACTCGAAAAACAACTTCTCAGTCTCAGTCCCACTGATCGACTTCGCATCATTCAGTCGGTCATCCAAAGTCTGATTCCAACTGTCACCAGCGAATCTTCCCAAGACACTGACAAGCCGAATCGAGATCGTAGTCCAAACCATCCCCTACGCAGTCTCCCTCTGACAATTCCTCCAGACTTTGATGAGCCAATGACCGAGTTATGGGATGCTTTGGAACAATGATTTTGCTCGATACTCACACTTGGCTTTGGTGGCTCCATACCCCAGAGCAGCTATCCGATCGCGCTCGAAATTTAATCACACTCAACGAAAATCAAGACGCGATTCTTGTTTCTGCCATTTCGGTTTGGGAAATTGCAGTCAAGAATAGTGCAGGAAAATTGCCATTACCACTTCCAATGGATGAGTGGTTTGCACTTGCAAAAACTCGACCTGGCATAACGATTGAGCCTCTCAATCCACTCGATGCTATTGCAAGCACTCAACTCCCTGATGAGTTTCATAAAGATCCTGCTGATCGAATTCTCATTGCGATCGCACGCCGCTACGATATTGAACTCGTCACCTACGATCAAAAAATTCTGAAGTATCCTCACGTTAAAACGATTTGTTAGAGTTGCAACAAAAAGTGTTTTGGGCTGCAAACAGCAAGAGTATGACAGTTCGAGGTCGTACCCTTTGAAGACAAATTCTCTGTCTTCAAAGATAGGCTCAGCTTCTGAATAGATTTCGTTTCAGTTCTGCAATCAACCAGAATACCGTTTAAATTAGTAGTACAAACTATCTGATTCATATATGACAACCGAACCTGTCGTTTCAACAGTCTTAGAAATGCGCGAGAAGTTGCTGCAAGAATTGCGCAGTACACTTCGTCCTGGGCAACGAGAGATTGCAGATTGGAGCGAAGGTCGGTTGGCAGTTTCAGCCGTGCCAGGAGCCGGGAAATCGACCGGAATGGCAGTTGCGGCAGCCATGACGATCGCGAAATATCAACTGCATAGTCGGCGGCAGTTAGTCGTCGTCACCTTTACGCGATCTGCCGCTGCAAATATTAAATCTAAAATTCGAGCGCATCTGAAAACGCTCAGTTTGCCTCAAGGCGGTTTCGTCGTACATACCTTGCATGGATTAGCCTGGTCGATCGCTCGAAGTGCTCCTGAGCGATCGAACTTGAATCCAGACGCAGTGCTGATTACTCCAACACAAGGCAGTCGCCTGATCCGAACCAGTGTTGAGCAATGGATTGGTATGAATCCAACCTTGTATCAACGCTTGTTAGAGGGGCAGCAATTCGATGGAGAAGAGACAGAACGCTTGAGACGGCAATCTGTCTTGAGAACTGAAGTTCTGCCTGCATTAGCTGAAACCGTAATTCGAGAAGCTAAGAGTTCGGGATTGGCACCTGAGGATTTGAGAAATCAAGTGACCTCGGATGAGTATGACATTTTGGCGATCGCAGCAGGACTGTATGAGCAATATCAACTGCAATTACAGCAAAGAAATTTTATTGATTACGATGAGATGATTCTCGGTGCATTGAGAGTCTTGGAGCATCCGAGTGTGCGATCGCGTTGGCAATCTCAAGTTTTTGCAGTGTTTGAAGATGAAGCTCAAGATTCTAGCCCGCTTCAGACTCAGTTACTAGAACTATTGGCGACTGATGCAGATTCCGATCAGCAGAATTTGATTCGAGTGGGTGATCCGAATCAAGCCATTAACTCAACCTTTACGCCTGCTGATCCGGTTTTCTTTCGAGAATTCTGTCAGGCTTGTTCTTTAGAAAATCGACTTGCGGAAATGAATCAAGCAGGTCGCAGCAGTCGCATTATTCTTGAAGCGGCTAACTATGTTTTGAAATGGGTAAATCGAACTTATGCCAAAGAAGAAACTGCACCATTTCGATCGCAGATGATTCACCCTGTTGCGGCGAATGACCCACAAGCAGATGCCAATCCCAATCCTGAAGGATTAGGCTTTGAGATTCACACGCCAGAAGATGTGCATCAAACTGTGGAATGGATTGGTAAGAGAGCGATCGCACTATTCAACCAGTTTCCACACCGCACTGCTGCTGTGTTAGTTAGAACGAATGATCAAGGGCGATTTGTGGCGAGAGAACTCACACGCTGGTTTGATGAAAAGCTTGCAATTTTTGAGGTGGGAATGCGCGATCGTCAGTCGCATATTCCGGCTGAAATGCTCTCACTTTTGCAATTTCTCGATCGACCGCATTCACCGGATAATCTCAAAGCAGCCTTATCAGTGTTTGTGCATCGTCGCATCATTCCCGCCCAAGATCTCAATGCGCTGATTGCTTTTCCTGAGCAGTTTCTATATCCGGCTCCGCTTGATCCACCGCAATCTCCGCAAGTACAACAAGCTAGTCGGTTCTGTACTAGCTTGCTCCGAGCTAGATTAGAGCTACCGCTGTATCAACTCATTTCGTTTTTAGCTTATACGCTGAACTATGAGCAAACCGAATTAGCAACCGCAGATAAGCTTGCAGAACGCATCATGCAGCAAACGCGGGAGAATTCGCTGACTGCTATTTTAGAAGTACTCGCAGAGATTGTGACTTCGGAGCGATTTGAGCCAGTCGAAGCAGAAGATGACGATCGCTATGTTCGTGCCAGTCAGATTACTATCATTACAATGCACAAAGCTAAAGGATTAGATTGGGACTATGTGTTCATGCCTTTTTTGCATGAGAATATGATTCCTGGATCGCTCTACATTCCTCCAGCAGCAAGGTTCTTGGGAGAGTATACTTTGCCAGAAGTTGCACGAGCACAAATTAGAGCGATCGTGCATCAAGAACCGATTCCTGATAATGATCAAGCTTGGGAACGTGCCGGATATCTGAAAACGGCTGAAGAGTTTCGACTGTTGTATGTTGCGATGACGCGAGCAAAACGATTGTTGTGGCTTTCTGCGGCAAAGCAAGCTCCGTTTAGCTGGAGCAAGCCGGAAAGTTTAGACGATCGCGCACCTTGCCCAGTCATTCCAGCTTTAAAGCAGCAATTTCAGCTTTCAGTCATTGGAGAAGCGGAAGAGGAGGACGATGTAGAGTTTTAGAGGATGTTTTACAAAGTAATCGTTGAGACACACTCACCCGCCCCGGAATGAATTCGGGGCTAGTTGAACAAAGTCCACTGAAGGGACTAACAGCCAACCAGAATGGGGTCTTCAGTCCCTTTAGTGGACTTCGCACCGTTAGCCCTGGGATTTCATTCCGGGGCGAGCTAGAACGGAGCAAGGAAACAGTTGATACTTTGTAGAACATTCTCTTAAATACACAACTGCACTTCTAGCTTCAAAGTTGCTTTTTTGCCCAGTCGCGTAGCACAGTTAAAGCCTGCGCTAGCCCGATCGTATCGCTCTGCTCCAAAAACTCTAAAATTCGCTTTCCAGGTAACGTCGGAAATAATCGACTATTCGCCGTCTCCACATAGCGATCGCCTTGAAGCTGAAAAATCTGCAAATTCCCTTTCAGCACATCATCCCCAACTGTAGTCAGATAAAACCACAGTTCCGGCACACCCATTGAGGCATACATCGAAAAGCGATCGAGCTTGCCGACATTAATCGCAATTTCAACGGCTAAATCAGGAGGAGCCACTCGGCTCATATCCATCTCTGCTCGCTTCGTCAAGCGCACCTCACTCAGCGAATAAGCGCCTTCCGGTTGAATCGCGCGACCCACCTCCGGAAGTGTCAGCAACACCGATCCAAGCGACTGAATTTTTAGATAGAGTTCATCTGCAATCACCAAAATCAGAGACTCGATCAAGCGATTACAGCGATCGTGTTCTTCAAGCGGGGTCATCATTTCCAACTTGCCGCGATCGTAGGTCATCCGGGCGGTGCGCTCTGTCCCCAACTCCCCAAGCAATTCTTCAAATGCTTGCCAACTCACCCCCGATAGCGTCACTCTTTTTTCAGTGGGAGTCGGTTTTCTGCCCATAATCTCTACTCATAAGTTCACATGAAGTATCGTACTGCGTTTATTCGCCTCGCTCAGAGCGCAATATGTGGAGTTTTGTTACTAAGCAGTGCCTTGACGATCGGCTTTTTCACTCCCCGTCGCTGGAACACTGCACAATCTTGCAGCGATCACCCGTATCAAATCTATGTTGAGGGTGATGCGATGCATGTGAATTTAATAATGCCAGTTGACAACGGCGTTTATGATTGGCAAAAATTTCTGAACCTGGAACAAATTGGCAGTGATATACATGAAGATTACCGATATTTGAAAATGGGATGGGGCGATCGTATTTGGTACACAGAAGTCCCAGATTGGCAGAGTATGAACGTTTTCGATATTGCTAGAGTCTTATTCAAACCGGGCAATGCCTCGGTCATGTATGTGCAAGGCTATGCGGAGCGACCCAAAGAAGTTCGATGTGTCGGAGTCGATCGAGAACAGTATCTTGCGTTTGTCAATTTCGTGCAGAACTCCTTCGATCACGATGCTCAAGGTAAGTTAATCCATCTTAAAGATGGAGCCGCCACCACCGATGGCTTTTATGTGGCAACTGGACAGTATTCTGCATTACGAACTTGTAACAGTTGGTCAGCCGAAGCTTTAGACGCGGCAGGAATTAATACGCCGCTCTGGTCAGCCCTTGCGCCTGCGGTGATGCGGCAACTCCCGAACTAATCGACAAAAATCTACGCAATGCACCCCTATTCGCTTTATCCTACTGTTTACGGATCTAGGCTACTGAAATGCGTTTCTCAAAAATTTTAATTGCAAACCGGGGAGAAATTGCCCTACGAATCATTCGCACCTGTGAAGAGATGGGAATCTCGACGGTGGCGGTGCACTCGACCATCGATCGTAATTCTCTTCACGTTCAGTTAGCCGATGAAGCGGTCTGTATTGGCGAACCTGCCAGTAGCAAGAGCTATCTCAACATTCCCAATATTATTGCCGCAGCTCTGACGCGCAACGCCACAGCGATTCACCCTGGCTATGGATTCTTAGCCGAGAATGCTCGCTTCGCAGAAATTTGTGCGGATCACCAAATCGCGTTTATTGGGCCTTCTCCCGATTCGATTCGAGCGATGGGGGACAAATCGACTGCGAAAAAAACGATGCAGCAAGTCGGAGTGCCAACAGTTCCCGGCAGTAAGGGCTTAGTGCATAGCGAAGAAGAAGCGAGAGAGATTGCAAGATCGATCGGATATCCCGTCATCATCAAAGCGACAGCCGGAGGAGGCGGGCGTGGTATGCGGCTCGTTCCCGACGATGATCAACTTGAAAAGCTCTTTCATGCAGCGCAAGGAGAAGCAGAAGCAGCTTTTGGCAATCCAGGGGTGTATGTTGAAAAATTTGTGCAAAATCCTCGACATATTGAGTTTCAGATTTTGGCAGATAGTTATGGAAATGTGGTGCATTTGGGTGAGCGTGAATGCTCGATTCAGCGTCGTCACCAAAAACTGTTAGAAGAAGCTCCCAGTTCTGCAATTACGCCTGAGTTGCGTCAAAAAATGGGAATAGCAGCGGTTGCAGCCGCCAAGTCGATTAATTACGTCGGTGCAGGAACCGTTGAGTTTTTGCTCGATCGTTCGGGCGAGTTCTATTTCATGGAGATGAATACTCGCATTCAGGTTGAGCATCCTGTGACTGAGATGATTACAGGAACCGACTTAATTGCAGAGCAAATTCGGATCGCCCAAGGTGAAGAACTTCGCTTTGCTCAAAACGATATTGAACTGCGCGGACATGCGATCGAGTGTCGAATTAATGCAGAAGACCCCGATCACAATTTCCGACCTAGCCCTGGACGCATTAGCGGGTATCTTCCGCCGAGTGGGCCGGGTGTGCGGATGGATTCTCATGTTTATACCGACTATGAGATTCCGCCGTATTACGATTCTTTGATTGGTAAGTTAATTGTTTGGGGGCACGATCGTCCGTCTGCCATTCTGCGGATGAAGCGGGCGCTGCGAGAATGTGCAGTCACAGGTTTACCAACGACAATCAACTTCCATCAACGAATTCTGGAAACCCCTGAGTTTCAGAAAGGCGATATTTACACAAATTTCGTCGATAAGGTAATGATGTCGGGAAAATAGGAACTCCTGGACAGATCACTTTGCTTGAGATGGAAGAGTTTTTGAAAGTTAGTGAAATGATTGATTGGCAGCATCTCGACATCCTGGAATGCGCCAATCAGATCGCATTAAAATGTGAGACTCCGATCGCAATTGCAAAAGCGTGTTTTGAGTGGGTACGAGATGAAATTCGTCACAGTTATGATTACCAACTGAATCCTGTGACTTGTCGGGCATCAGATGTGCTTCAACATAAAACAGGGTATTGCTTTGCGAAAAGCCATTTGCTTGCAGCACTATTACGGGCAAACCAGATTCCAACAGGTTTCTGTTATCAGCGCTTGAGTATTGATGATCAGGGTGCGCCGTACAGCTTACACGGATTCAATGCAATCTATTTGCCTGAAATTGGTTGGTATCGGATTGATGCAAGAGGGAACAAGGCAGGAGTTAACGCTCAATTTACTCCTCCTCAAGAGCAGTTAGCGTTCACAATTCAATTTCCTGAAGAGGCTGATTTTCCAGCAATTCTTTCAGATCCTCTTCCACTGATTGTAGATTCGTTGCACTCACAGAAAACGTGGGATGATATGCTTTGCAATCTGCCAGATATTTCATTGGAGTCTGCGAAGAGTTACGGACTAGTATAAAGACTGCATTCCATGCCAAGTGTATCGAGTAAGTTGGTGAATTCGAGAAGAGACTAGGAGCGGCTCAACTCGAGCGATCGACAAACTTTCAGCCTGCTTTTAGAATCTGCATCGCAGTTAAATTCAGTTGCGGAAAGCTTGGAGAAAGGACAATATCAGAGTCTTGAAATTGCCCGACTTCTTGATATTGCTTTCCATCTAAGCGCAATACAGTCACTACACTTCGAGCCGGATCAATGATCCAATATTCAGGGATACCACGTTCTGCGTATTCTCTTCGCTTATCGATGTAGTCTCTGTCATAATTTTCGCTTCCAGGTTCACCGGGCGAGACGACTTCAACGATAAGCACTGGGGCAGGCATATTTGCCGTGATTAGAGATTGATTCTGCTGGCTCAGCATCTGATCTAAGTCTTCTGTCAGAATCATCAAATCAGGGTTCCGAGCCGTTACAGATGAACTCTTAACCGCGATTTGCGTTCCTCTGGCAATTAAATCGATCGAGACAACTTGTAGAAATTGACTCAACAGCCATAGTGCAATTTTTTCATTCAGTCTCTTTTCCGATCCCATGTTTACCAACACCCCATCCACCAACTCGTAACGGGTGTCAGTTCCATCGTCATATGCCAAATATTCCTCGATCGTGCTAAATCGAAGTTTCGCTTGTGTCATTTCAGGTAGTGCTGAGGTTCTTTCAGCTTAAAACATCATCGTCAAAATGCCTTGCTGACCCAACAACATTTCACGCAACAGGCTGAAAATTCCGACCCAAATAATTGGCGTGATATCTACTCCGCCCAACGGTTGAATCACTTTGCGAGTCAGCGCTAAAAAAGGTTCGGTTGGAATCGCGGCTAGATTGAACGGAAATTTCTGCAATTCCACCTGCGGATACCAAGTCAAAACAATTCGGACAATAAACAGAAACGTCATCGCACCCAACGCAATGCTGAGAGAAGTAAGAGCGATCGTTGTAGCATCCATAAGTTTTCGCGCCAAATCTTTAAGCTTTGTAACTTGATCTCATTCTATCGAGAATCGACGCAAGCATTGTAGCAGTCAAGCGGTTCCTCATTCTTGAATCGAGAAATCCAGGACTTTGCGACGGTTTGCTATACAAATACATGACAAACTATTAAAATTATGATGACTTGCGTGTTGTCGATAAGGACTTGAAAGACCTATGACCCCTTCTTTAATGAACTTTCTGTTGAGCTTAGTTGCAGGACTCGTAATCGTCGTGGTTCCCGCAACTGCATTTTTGATTTTCGTTAGCCAAAAAGACAAAATTCAACGCAATTAATTAGAAACACTGGTGATTTGAACCGAACCAGTTATATTAGAGTCGAACCTCAGAACCTGGACGCTTGCGAACAGACTGAGGTTTTTGCCTATTCTAAAAGTAGATTTTCGTGGAGAATTGCGGGAGAAGCCGCTAACATAGGACTATCCTTGGAGACCGGACATGGTTAATTTTCAGTTCAATTTGGCAAGTATCTCTGGGATCGTCCTGGCGGTCGGCGGGACTTCCCTGTATGCAGTTCGATCGTTTCGACCGCAAATTGCTCGTGATACCGATATTTTCTTTTCGGCAGTTGGGCTACTGTGCGGGTTGATTCTGATTTTTTACGGCTGGCGGTTTGACCCGATCATGCAGTTCGGTCAAGTCCTGCTGACGGGAGCTGCTATCTACTTTGTGTTTGAGAATTTGAGATTACGTCAAATTTCGACCGAGCAAGCAAAACGGGAAACCCCGATCGTCGATGACAGTCGTCCAGTCAGCCGGAATTATCAGGCTGAGTTTGAAGACGACTATACCGTAAGCTTTGCAGAACGGGAACGTCGTGAGCAGCTTCGCGAAGCTCGGCGTAGAAGACCTGAGCGTGAAGAAGAGTACGAGCGTCCAGTGCGTTCGGAGCGGGCAGGTGAACCTCGTTTAGGTCCGTCAGGTCGTCGCCCGCGTCGGGATGCGTCGTTTGATGAGCCTCAAGAAGATTTGACGAGCCGCCCGCCGCGTCGCAATTCCTCTAAATCCGCTCGCCCACGTCGGAGTTCTTCCTCGGTTGAAGATATCAATCAACCCGAAGAAGGCGGTTATGTAGACTACCGCCCGATCGATGGAAATCGGCAAGACACCTGGTAACGATTGAATTAAAGAATTGAACGAATTGAAAAAGGAGCGCTAGACTAGCGCTCCTTTTCTGTATCTAGATTCTGTACCTAGAGATTAAAATCCTAACCAGGTGAAAAAGTCTTGGCGGGTGACAAATTGTAGAATCAACAGTGCCACAAATCCAATCATGGCAAAACGTCCATTCATTAACTCTGCATAAGGTGTCCAACCCAATGCAGGTTGATTCTCGGTTTCTTGTTCCACAGTTTCCTGGGATTCAGGGGCACTTTCAGTCATCAAATCGTTCCGAAAACTCAACTTTTTGATTGTGCCTCAAATGCCTGCACAGATTCAATCAGCGATCGTACAGTCTTCACGCCTTCAGACGGCTCGAATCCCATCGGCAGCTTGCGCTTCGTCAACATTCTCACGCCCAATGGAGCCAGACTAATCAACCCACCTAAATCGCGAAAATTATTGGCAACCACCTGTAACCCAAATTGACGCTCATCAATCCAACCGCCCTTTTTCACTAAATCGATTAAAGTTCTGCGGTGGCGAATTGAGCGCGTCACTTCGGTCGTTTTACACGCGAGAATTTCTTGCTTAATCTTGCCAATTTGATCCATCGGAGCAACCTCCATTGGACAAACCGCATTGCAGTAATAACAGCGAGTACAGCCCCAGACTCCATCGGTCGATTGGTTGTATTTATCCAAGCGATCGTCGCTGCGATCGTCACGCGAATCTTCCACCATCCGATAAGCTTTCGCGAGCGCATGAGGCCCGACAAAATTCGGATTCACCTCGCGGGCATTACATTCGGAATAGCAGGCTCCGCACATAATACAATTGCCCGTCTGATTGAGCTTGTCACGCTCTTCTGGAGATTGCAAAAATTCGCGTTCTGGAATTTGGCGAGATGCAGTACTGACATAGGGATCAACCGCCTTCAAATTTGCCCAGAAGCTGGACATATCCACAACCAAATCTTTGATCACAGGCATATTTCCCATCGGTGCGATCGTAATTTCTGGAATCTCAGCATCGGGGGAAAATCTCGCTACCTCACTGCCCACATTTTCCTTACAAGCTAATGCCGAGCGTCCATTAATTCGCATCGAACAACTGCCACAAATTGTATTGCGGCAATTTTTACGATAGGCAAGTGTGCCATCTTGCTCCCACTTAATTCGATTCAGGCAGTCGAGAATCGTAGTTCCGGGTTTTACCTCTAATGAATACGATTCCACACGCGAGGCAGCATTTTGATCCTGTCGGACAATCTTAAAAACAACTTGCATACACTCTCAGAGTACGGCTGATCCAGAAGCATAGTTTAACACTGTTGTTTCAAGCTAGGCGATCGATGTAAACTCCTGAAATAAAAGCGATCGTCTTCATTAAATCGAGCTTAAACTTTCGATTCAAATTCATAATTGTGATCACAATTCTTGATTCGAGCACGGATTTTTTCTGACATTCAGAGTCATAGATTCTACTTCATCAAGCAATGTAAAAAGGCATTCTTAGAAATGTATCCGGATGGAATTGCAAGATTTAATCAAAAATATTGATAGTGTGGCAAATTATTCAAAGTGACTGTTCAAAAATAGGCGTTTAGAGATATATTTTATTAAGTCAAACATTCAAACATTGACGCTCAAGAACCATTTCAGAATTCGTTAGGGAAATCCTGTAGCAGATGAGTGAACCTGCAACCACCCCATTAACAGGGAAGGCATTACTTCAAAAAGTAAAAGAACTGTCCCATCTGCCTCGTCGAGAAACGGCTAAGCGATGTGGCTATTACACTGTCACGAAGAACAACCAAACTCGTGTCAATTTGACTGATTTTTATGATGCTTTATTGGTTGCGAAAGGGCTACCTCTCGACCCAGAAGGCACAAAAGATGGACGGGGACGTGAACCGACTTATCGCGTCAGTGTTCATCAAAATGGGCAAATTGTGATCGGCGCAGCTTATACAAAAGCGATGGGTTTAAAGCCGGGAGACGAGTTTGAAATTAAGCTGGGTTACAAGCATATCCATCTGATTCAACTCGATAGCGACAAAGCGAGTAAAAATGGCTCAGTGGACACCGCTGAAGAAGATTAGTTCGCTTTCTAAATAAATATCAGTTGAGTTTGATAATGAATTTTCCTATCTCGATCGCGTTGGATTCGTTTGTTAAGAGTCTCTCACAAGCGCCTCCTCTGATTCAGATAGGATTCTTTTTTTTGGCATGGTTCCTGTTATGGCTACCGCTCGCGATTCCGATCGCAATTGCCATGAAGTGGAGACCATTTGAACCGCTACAATCGTCGCAGAAATTACCGCTTGTCGCCTCACTTTACGGAATTGCTCCACTCGTTTTATGGGGAGTTTCACGGGTAAAAGAGCGGGATTTCCCGACATTTGGAGTGAGTTGGGATTTGCATCTTTTCAGTTCCAGTGCGATCGGGTTGGGGATTGGTGCGATCGGAATTTTAATTCTGTTTGGCGTGCAAACTGCGATCGGTTGGCTGCACTGGAACCTGGAGAATTGGAAGCAGTGGTTCGCGGCATGTTTGCCGACGTTAGTATTAGGGATTTGGATTGGATTTACGGAAGAATGGGTGTTTCGCGGGTTCTGTTTTGGAGAATTTGCGTCTGATTTTTGGAGCGCCGCGATTGTCTCTAGCGTCATTTTTTCGGCACTGCATTTGATTTGGGAAGGTCGTGCCCAGATTCCACAATTGCCAGGGTTGGCATTAATGGGTGTGGTTTTATGTTTGGCGTTTGTGCAAGATCAAAATAGTATTGGACTCCCTTGGGGACTTCATGCGGGCTGGGTCTGGATGATTGCGAGCCTGGATACTGCAAAGATGTTGAGGTACGAAGCCACTGCTCCAGAATGGGGAACGGGCATCGATCGCAAACCCTTAGCAGGATTATTAGGGTTAGTATTTTTGTTGGCAATGGGAATTTTGGTAACGAGATCGTTCACGTAATCTCAAACCGCAGAACATCTCAAACTGCAAAAAAAATCGGAGTTTTTACAAGCTCCGATTTCTTGCTTTCTGTGAAATTTCTCAAAAATTTCTTAAGTATGCAGTTTGACAGAAGGCGGAACCTTGTCATTTTTTGGCATTGGAACCCCTCGTCTTGCTGCTTCTACAAATCGACTTACCCGAATCGGATCAATTGAATTCTCTCGTTTCCCTTGCCGTTTCAGTGAACTCGAGACAATCACCCCATCGGCAACCTGCATCATCTGAGGCACATTTTCCCAATCTGCTCCACTGCCGACAAAGACAGGCGTGCCCTGAGCCGCATCTCGCGCTAACTCTAGATCTTCTAAGTTAGGCGGATCACCTGTTGCCCAACCGGAAAGAATCACGGCATCTGCCAAACCACGCTCGATCGTGTCTTGCACTGCAACCGTGAGATTCGTCGAACTCAAGGGGCGCGCATGTTTCACCAGCACATCGGCAAAAATTTTCACATCACTGCCCAATTCGCGCCGATAGCGCATCAACTCATGGGCACGACCTTCGATCAAACCTTGATCGGTCGCCATGATGCCCGTCCAGACATTCACGCGAATGAACTGAGCCTGTGTACAAGACGCGATCGCTAACGCACTTTGAGCATCATTTCTCAAAACATTAATGCCGATCGGTAACGCGACCATCTGCATCAACCGCTGAATAATCACCGTCATCGCGCTGACAACAGCCGGATCAACGTGATCTTTCGGGAATGGTGCGTCAAAGAAATTTTCAACAATAATGCCGTCTACGCCACCTGCTGCTAAGGCGGTTGCCTCTTGTTCAGCGCGATCGATCACGGTCTTCAAACTACCGCCCCAGCGCGGAGAAGTCGGCAGGGGCAGAAGATGAACGACACCAATAATAGGATTTGGAGTTTTGAATATTTGTTTTAAGTCCACAGCGCCCACAAAACCGACTTTCTAAGCAACATCAATATTGAAAATGATAACGCGATTCGGAATGCGAAATTTAAAATAGGATTTTCAACTCTGAGCGAACTCTTATGTTATTGCACTTATCGACCTGGTTAGAGGTTGAAGCATATTTAGAACGATCGACGGGAATTATTTTACCGATCGGCTCAACCGAACAACATGGACCGACGGGGCTGATTGGCACAGATGCGATTTGTGCAGAAGCGATCGCGCAAGGGGTGGGAACCGAGATCGAGGCTTTGGTTGCGCCGACGATCCAGGTCGGAATGGCACTGCATCACACGGCTTTTCCGGGCAGTATGAGCTTACGACCAAGCACAATGATTCTCGTGATTCGAGACTATCTCACCAGTTTGGCGAAAGCTGGATTTCGGAAATTTTTCTTTATCAATGGACATGGTGGGAATATTGCGACCCTAAAAGCTGCGTTTTCAGAGACTTATGATCATCTGTCAAATTTGGGCATTTCCAATGAAGTGCAGTGTGTGGTGAGTAACTGGTATATGTGTGGCTCTGTCTATCAGTTGGCGAAGGAATTATATGGCGATCAAGAAGGTTCTCATGCGACACCGAGCGAAGTTGCTGTGACTCAATATGTCTATCCCGATTTCATTAAGTCTGCACCGTTGAGTGAACCAGTCGCGAAAGGACATCGGATCTATGGCGCGATCGACTTTCGACGCAACTACCCAGATGGACGTATGGGATCAAATCCTGGTTTGGCAACTCCAGAACATGGAGAGCGGTTGTATCAGTTGGCAGTGAAAGACATTAGCCAAGAGTATTTAACTTTCTTGGGGTAGCCAATCTTCGGACAAAACCAGTTCGATTCCATAAGGACATTGCTCAGGAAAAGTCGCGATAGGCAAGTTCGTTTGCTGAGCCGCTTGCCGCCGAGCGCGTTGATAGCTGATTTCAAGTTGTTCGAGCGGGTACGTGCTAAGACTTGGGCTATCTGCTATCGCGAGTTCAATTTGGGTGCGAGCATCTGTAATTGAATCCAGCCAGCTATCAGAACGGCGTTGAGGCTGATATTGCCATTTGAGCAGATGTAACAAGAGGCGAGTGAGTTGGCTTGTAATTCCACGGCGTTCACTCTTACCCAAGTTTTCGATCTCCTCAATCAGTGGTTCTATTTCAATGTCTTGCCACCGTCGATCGCGCAAGCGTTCTACAGTCTGATCAATCCACTGCTGAAAATCAGTCAAATAGGTTCCACTCATACCGATAAAAGCTGATTGAGATGTTCTAATAACTCTTCCATTGTCAGGGGAGGTAAGACGATCGTTGAAATTTCCTCTAACACAGGATCGAGTTGAGCTTGCTGATTGATGATGACGATCGAGACTTTCTCCTTAAATTTCTTCAAGCTCGACAGTTGCGAGATCGCCGATTCATCTAAATCCTCGGCGTGAATCAGCAATAGATCAATACTCTGAGTGTCGAGCTTTTGCAGCACATCTTGCCACGATCGCGCAATCATTCCTCGGAATCCAGCCGTTTGGAGATATTGCATCACCGCTTGTAGCCAGTCTGAGCGCTTATCGGTCGTTTCGGTCGAGCGCAGCTTAGAAGACTCGATCGCTAATACCAACGGTCGCCACGCAAATCCTGCTGCCACTTGAATCACTTGTAACAGTGCAGAAGGCTCAGACGCATCTGAAATCGGAGCTAAGCAGGGAAAAACGGATAAGTTTTGGATCTGATTTGCCGCTTGAGTTGTAGCCGGATCAAGTGTGACCAAAGGCAACGACGCGAGGAAACTACAGTCTCCTAAGAGTTTGAGATAGCCGATTGGATCAGGGATAGCAGCATCGAGGAGTACAAGATTGGGTTTCCAAACTTGCGCTAAAAGTTCAGCTTGTTCTAAATCGTCCGCTTCGACAACCCGATAATTGTGGCTATGCAGCAAGGCATTCAGATCGACTTCTGAAACGGTTCCTAATCGGTGAAGTTCGCCATACCGAGTCGGACTAAGACGGAGAATCACCAATGTTTGAGGAGAGGATTCCACAATCGAGATCGGCACTTCATCCGGAGTCAGTTGATTGAGAACTTGCTGAAGCGATTTCTGAAGAATCGGCAATGCCAAAAATCCATCGGCATGATTGCGATAAGCTTGTTCTCGATCGCCCCGAGTTCCCGTGACAATTATCGGAATCTCTCGCGTCTGCGGTTCTGCTTTTAATAATGTCAAGACATCCCAACCCGATAAAGTCGGCAACAAGGGATTGAGAAAAACCGCACAAGGTTGGAGACGGCGAGCTTTTTCAACTGCCTCCGTTCCCGATCGCGCAATCACCACTCGATATCCCAGTGCCGCTAATTGCTCAGACAGCACCTCGATCGACTTCACAACCGCTTCGACAACGAGGACTAAACGATTCTCGATCGCAGTCGGGGTTCTGAGAATCTGACCGCGCTGCACCACAATACTGGTCGTCGGTTGAGGATGCGTTGGCGGCAGTAACAGTGTAAATTGACTGCCTTGATGCTCGCGCGACACAAAGGAGACATCTCCTCCGTGTAATCGCGCCAAACGCTGGGTAAGCACCAGTCCCAATCCTGCACCTTCAAATCGACGAGTCAGGGGATTCTCAAGCTGCTGAAACTTTTGGAAAATTAGATGCTGCTTCTCAGCCGGAATGCCGATTCCGGTATCCCAAACTGTAAATGCAATCCAGCCTTCCCATCGACTGACCTTTAAGCCAATCCGTCCCGATGGCTCTGTGAATTTCAGTGCATTGGACAGAAGATGCACCAGCATTTGACGCAGACGCAATTCATCAGCGACTAATGTTTCTAATCCGGGTTCAATTTCTAAGCTGAATTGAGCTAGATCAGCCGTCGCGTTCAACTTGGTGCGCGTCTCTGGCTTTTCTTCTTCAAGACAAAGCTGCTGGGCTTGCTCAACGGCGCGCTCACACAAGTTTTTGACATTCACCGAATACAACGTCAATTCAATCTGACCCGTCTCAATTCGAGTCAGGTCAAGAATGTCATTGACGATCGCCATTAAATGCCGACCGCTGCGGTGAATCAATTGCGCATAGCGAATTTGGCGATCGTTCAAGGTGCCCGACAGTTGATCTTTGAGCAGACTTGATAAGCCCAATACCGCAGTCAACGGCGTTCTTAATTCATGGCTGATGCAATTGAGAAACTCATCTTTGAGACGATTCAATTGCACTAAATCCGCATTTTTCGCGGCGAGTTCGCGAGAAAGTTGCTGTTGCTCAGTCACATCTTGCACTAAAACGAGCCACAACTCTTCTGCCGTCGATCGCTCAGTTGCCCGTTCTCCCCCCTCAAATGTGGCTAAATGAAAAGGCTGATGAACCGTTTCACTCAACGCCTCTCGACCCGATAGCAGCGCTCCGAGTGGAATTTTTGCAAACTGTAAAATTCGTTCCTGCCCATTCTTTAAAGGACAGACACACACGCAAGTATTGGGGTCAGATCCAAGCTGACATAATTTTGCAAGCAACGGATGATCGGCGGCGCTATCTTCTAGCACTGATGCAACATCACGCTGTACCCAACCTGTATCTACAAAATCTGTCAGTTGCTCGCTCCAATGTTGATTGCGTGCAATCACCCGTCCGGTGCTTGTCTGCAACATCAGCGGCAGGGGCAAATGCTCCAAAAACTGCATCAGTGTGGTCTTCGTTTCGAGTTCAGTTAAGGCCAATTGAGCAGGCGACAAGCCTAACTCTAGCGATTTGGAATAACCCATCTCGGCAATTTGGACTTGAATTTTTTGCTTCAGGCGAGTCGAAGAAGACTCAGGTTCAACAGAAGCCTCGGTTTTTGCTTGTCGCCAGAGCGATTCAGATGAAGGCTTATTCGGCGATCGAGTCGAAATGACTTCGACCCACAAGCGCAAATAAACACTATCCACTAATCCTAAAAATCGCTGTTCTGCATCAAGAACAGCCCAATATCGCATCGGACTGACAAATTCGAGCTGATGGAAAGAGAGAGTGTCTGCGATCGTGGGCAACTCTTCCACACATTGATCTAAGCGGGGGTCATTTTGGCGCGCATGAGACAGTAAGCGATGAGCATGAATCACGCCAATCGGAAATTGCCGCTCATCGATTAATACCAAGCGGTCGGATCGATACTGCCCCATGACCTCGATCGCTTCTGCCAGAGTCGCTGACTGAAAACAAACCGGAGCAGGCTCGATAAATTCACGAATCGAGGGTGGATATATCACTCTCTTCTATCCTGCCGAGCGGCACAACGCATCGCAAACCAGTGCTGGTTCTGATCTTAATCGCTTCTCAACCGCTGTAGACGGTAATTTAGCCGACAAACGCACTGCCTGAAATGGAAATTAATAAGTGCAAATGTAAATGCTTCAAACGAAGCGAAAATTTAAAAAGAAATTCAAATCTATCTCATTCAGCGTAATTGACGCTCGAATGGAAAGCGTTTATGTAATTATAGTTAACAGTTCGCCAAGTCTGTAAATCTATATCAATGCAAATTCGAGAGTTTGATGGCACTTTCCTTTTATTCCAGGTAAGTCCTGGCTCGGAGTGTCACAATAGAACGATCAGATAACAAGCGCTAACCATTCCTTCTAAAATTTGCCCTTGATAGCCCTAGTTTCCTCGATCGTGCGTCCTCAACTTTCGATTGGCGTATATCTCAACTCTCCAGCGTTGCCGCAATCACTGGAGCAAATTCTGGCTAGCCACGAGCGCTATGCAATGACGGTGGTCGAATCGACCCAGGACTTTTTTCAGCTCATTCAGCAGCACAAACAGCAGCTCGATTGCCTAATTTTGCAAGATAGTTCTGAACTGCCTGCAATTATTGAATGGCTTCACAGCCAAGCTACATTATTGCCTGCGATTTTAGTCGAATCTGAACCCCACACCACTCGTCCACCGGATTTCACATTTTTGTATCACACAGGCGAAGTTTGGGCGACTCTAGCTGACCTCGAACAGGTTGACAATCTGATCGCGAACGCGATCGAAGGATTTCTCAATCTCTCGCCATCTTGTCAAATTCCGCGCGAAACGGCTCCGCCGGATCCGACACGAGATCTGACGACCCAGAATTTTCTCATGCTGCAACAGCGACGGCTGACTGAAAAACTGCATGAGCGACTTGGATATTTGGGGGTCTATTACAAACGCAATCCTCAGTCTTATCTGAGAAATCTTCCGCCTCAAGAGCAGCATGAATTGATCGAGGCGCTGCGGCTGGAATATCGTGCGATTATTTTGAGCTATTTCACAGACGAGACGGCTCTCAATCATCGCATTGACAATTTCGTGAATGCTGCTTTTTTCGCAGATGTCTCAGTCGCCCAAATTGTGGAAATCCACATGGAACTCATGGATGAATTTGCCAAACAGCTAAAATTAGAAGGGCGAAATGAAGAAGTTTTGCTGGATTATCGACTGACGCTGATTGATACGATCGCACATTTGTGTGAGATGTATCGGCGTTCTATTCCGCGAGAATCTTAACTTAGAATGCGGATTTTGACTGTAATGCTAGTCGTAATCTAGAGTGAATCGAGATCGATCGAACTATGAGTCCTTTAAAGAAGACCTACGTCTTAAAACTATACGTCGCTGGGAATACACCGAATTCAGTTCGGGCATTAAAGACGTTAAATAACATTCTCGAAAAGGAGTTTCAAGGAGTCTATGCGCTGAAAGTCATTGATGTTTTAAAAAACCCGCAACTCGCGGAAGAAGACAAAATTCTCGCGACTCCAACCTTGGCGAAAATTCTGCCACCGCCTGTGCGCAAAATTATTGGCGATTTGTCCGATCGAGAAAAAGTCTTGATCGGGTTGGACTTGCTTTACGAAGAACTGCGAGAAGAAGAGCTTGATTCGCAATAACTCTGGAATTGAACGGCTTATTTACGAGTTTTGTGGTAAATAAGTGAAACAGCATAATCTAACCCTTTGAGATCCTCTGATAATTAGGAGCTTGCTCCATTTGTCTGACCCTAACCCTATGACTTCGATTAATCAAACCGAACCGCGTAATCCCGCTGATCTTTCTAGCGTGCGAAAAATTCGTACGCTGATCGAAGGCTTCGACGATATTAGTCACGGAGGACTGCCCGTTGGTCGCACAACCCTCGTCAGTGGCACTTCTGGAACAGGCAAAACGCTACTCGCAGTACAATTTCTCTATAACGGAATCACTCAATTTGACGAAGCAGGTGTGTTTGTCACCTTTGAAGAATCCCCAGCTGACATTATCAAAAACGCCTATAGCTTTGGATGGGATCTACAACGATTTGTAGATGAAGGAAAACTGTTTATTCTCGATGCGTCTCCTGATCCTGAAGGTCAGGATGTCGTCGGAAATTTTGATCTTTCAGCTTTAATTGAACGAATTCAGTACGCGATTCGGAAATACAAAGCGCGGCGGGTGTCGATCGACTCGGTGACGGCAGTGTTTCAGCAATACGATGCTGCTTCGGTAGTGCGGCGAGAAATTTTTCGCCTCGTCGCCCGGTTAAAGCAAGTCGGGGCAACCACGATTATGACCACCGAGCGCGTTGAGGAATATGGTCCGGTCGCACGCTTTGGTGTGGAAGAATTTGTCTCAGATAATGTCGTGATTGTGCGCAACGTCCTCGAAGGAGAGCGGCGCAGAAGAACGATCGAGATTCTCAAACTTCGCGGGACAACTCACATGAAAGGGGAATACCCTTTCACGATCACGAATCAAGGGGTCAATATCTTCCCGCTAGGTGCGATGCGCCTGACTCAGCGATCGTCGAATGTGCGCGTCTCGTCGGGAGTCACCACCCTAGACGAAATGTGTGGCGGTGGATTCTTCAAAGATTCGATTATTCTGGCAACGGGCGCAACCGGAACCGGAAAAACGCTGCTGGTTAGCAAATTTTTGCAGGAAGCGTGTCAAAGAGGCGATCGCGCAATCTTGTTTGCCTACGAAGAATCGCGGGCGCAATTGTCACGAAACGCCTACTCGTGGGGCATCGACTTTGAAGAACTCGAACAACAAGGATTGTTAAAAATTATTTGTGCGTATCCTGAGTCAGCAGGCTTAGAAGATCACTTGCAGATTATTAAATCGGAAATTTCGGAATTTAAGCCGTCCAGAATTGCGATCGACTCGCTTTCTGCCCTGGCGCGAGGCGTAAGTAACAATGCGTTCCGACAGTTTGTGATTGGCGTGACCGGATTTGCGAAACAAGAAGAGATTACCGGATTCTTCACGAATACGACCGATCAGTTTATGGGATCGCATTCGATCACCGATTCGCATATTTCCACGATCACCGACACGATCATCATGCTGCAATACGTCGAGATCCGGGGCGAAATGTCGCGTGCCTTGAACGTGTTTAAGATGCGGGGATCTTGGCATGATAAGGGAATTCGCGAATACACCATTAGTGCTCAAGGTCCAGAAATTAAGGACTCGTTCCGCAATTTCGAGCGAATTATTAGCGGTTCACCGACTCGGATTGCAGTCGATGAGAAAGTTGATCTGTCACGAATTACGAAAGGATTACGCTCAGAAGACAAATAATCCAAGGCTCTTAACGCGATCATCAGACTTGATTAAGTTGAATTCCAAAAAAATTAATCGATTTAAGTTGTAATTTTCTATCAAGATGTAGTGTGAAGAACAAAAATAATGGTTCAAAAAGAGGGATGATCAGATTGGGTTCTTGACGAATTTGAAAATGAACACTGCAATGACCTGAATGAGCTGGAGAATTTATCAGCTCGTGTGCAAATTGCCCTAGGACGCAGTGCTTCCGGCTCAACAGTTCATAGAATCCAGTTTTGCTCTTCGTTTCGGACATTCTCATGACCATTTACGTTGGAAATCTTTCATACCAAGCGACCGTAGACGACCTGAAGTCGGTCTTTGCCGAATATGGCACGGTAAAGCGGGTCGTCCTGCCTACCGATCGCGAAACTGGACGGATGCGAGGCTTCGCATTTGTGGAAATGGAACAAGACGCGCAAGAAGATGCCGCAATTACTGACTTAGACGGGGCAGAGTGGATGGGTCGGCAGCTTCGAGTCAATAAAGCGAAACCGAAGGGAGAGTAAATCTAAAACCGAATACATCGCACCTTTGCATCGTTGAGTAAAAGCGCTTTCCGGCAATTCAGTTGGAAAGCGCTTTTATCGATCTTGAAGCCATGCAGTTACGCTGCGCGACGGGTTAAGAGTCCCCACAGGAAAATTGCCACAATTGCGCCTAAGACTGCAATCAAAATTCCACCAATACTGAGGGATGCTGCGGTCAAATTCAGCGCGCCCGTAGTTAGGAAAGTATAGAGACTTCCTCCGAAAAAGGCACCAATGATGCCTAGGATGATTGTTCCGAGAATGCCGCCGCCTTGACTACCCGGATAAATTGCTTTCGCGATCGCTCCTGCAATCAGACCTAAAATAATCCACGCAATCAGATTCATAATTCAGTGCCTCTTAAAAGTTTTTAGCCCATGAGTAGAAGGTATCAATTTGCCTCGAATTTACCCATCTGCCATCAGAGTTAATCAGAGAAAACCTTAAGGAGGAGAATGCCTGATAGAATTACGAAATGTAAAGCTGTTGGGATATTGAGCGATCGTATGCAAACTCTGCGCGTGTTTTTTGGACTGTGTCTTGCCGTCCTCGTGATGATTGGAATGCCTGGAATGGCTCATGCTGCGAGTTCTAATGCAACTCGCGCGATCGATGATGTTGCAGCAACAACAAAGGACTATTCGGGACAAAATTTAATTCGGGCTGAGTTTGCTGCGGTGCGATTGCCGAATAGTAATTTTAGCAACGCTGATCTCAGGGGTGCGGTATTTAGCGGTTCAGATTTGAGAAATTCAAACTGGAGTGGAGCAGATTTTAGCGATGGCATTGCTTACATTACAGACCTGTCTGGTGCAGATCTGACAGATACTGTTCTGACTTCTGCCATGATGATTGGTTCGGTATTGAAGGGTGCGAAGATCACGGGCGCAGATTTTAGCTTTGCAGTGCTCGATCGTCCGCAAGTGGTCGAACTTTGTAAGACTGCCAGTGGTGTGAATTCAAAAACGGGAATCAGTACTCGCGAATCGCTAGAGTGTCCTTAATTTTCCTGATTAAATCGTTCTAAGATACGGGTGACGATCGCAACGCTAATCGAGCAAAAAACTCGTTAGTGTGCGATCGTGATAAATGTCGCCCTTATCTGTCCGATGCTTTTCATATCCGAGTTCCTGACCTGTTTAAGTTCTGAATCTCCTAAATCTTTTCTCGTCATTGCCCTAGGTGGCTTGTATCCGTTAGCCTTTGCTTCAACAGCACAGCGATCTTTTGCCCAGGTTATTCCCGATCGTACCTTGCCGCAAAATTCGCTCGTCACAGATACCTTAGTCACAGGCGGAACGAAATCAGGCACAAACCTTTTTCACAGCTTTCAAGATTTTTCTGTCAAGGGATCAATTCTCTTTGTTCCAGATCCAGACATTCGCAACATCATTACTCGCGTCACAGGCAATCAGCGATCGCGGATTGATGGCATCCTCGCAGTCAACGGGAGAGCCAACTTTTTCTTAATCAATCCGAATGGCATTACTTTCGGTCAAAATGCTCAACTTGGCATCAATGGTTCATTGTCCCAGCACGCTAGTCGAAACTACCCACTTCAGTGGGAGACTTTAGTTGCTACACACCTCCCGATGGCTGAAATAGGCGAACGTGATAGGTTTGAGAGAAAAACTATCATGAGTGACCAACGCCGAGGTAGCCATACGGTAACCCGATTGACAGTGCATCTAGTCTGGGTGACAAAGTATCGATATCCAGTTCTCAAAGGCGAGATTCAGAAACGGTGTCGAGAACTAATTATCCAGATTTGTGATGCTGAAGATGTCAAGATCCTCAAGGGTGTGGTGAGTAAGGATCATGTGCATATGCACATTGAGTATCCACCCTCAAAATCTATTAGTGATCTCGTGAGGCGGATCAAGGGTCGCACGTCACGATTGCTACAGCAGGAATACCCAGAATTGGAGAAGCGGTATTGGGGGAAGCATTTTTGGGCGATTGGGTACGGAGCTTGGAGTACCGGGAACTTAACGGAGGAGTTAGTGCAAGAGTATCTGGAACATCATCGAAATCCATCAAATCAGGACAACGACAATTTCTTGCTGGAATGAGTTAACTTGGGCTTTCAGCCCTGAAGGAACCTATGTACTTTCAGTGCATAGTGGTTTAGTCTTTGCCAGTACTGCACAGAGCGTGAAATTTTCAGATGGCAGTGAATTTAGTGCAAAATCGCCTCAAGCTCCACTCCTCACGATTAGTGCTCCCATTGGCTTACAGTTTGGGACTCGTCCAGCTAGCATTGAGCAAACGGGTTCGCAATTGCTCGTGCCACCAGGGCAAACTTTAGCTTTACTGGGTGGAGATGTGCTGGTGAATGGGGGGAGTCTCATCGCAAATTCTGGAAAAATTTCGCTAAAGACTGTAGACCGTCCCGAATACGTGAGTTTGTCTGAACCGAGTAACTTACGACTGGGAAATCTTGAAATTTCGCATCAAGCACAACTTGATGCCAGTGGGCTGGGTGGGGGACGCATTGAAATTGATGCAGGTAACGTCGTCCTGAGGAATGCTCGAATTGTCTCTCTTACGGTTGGCGATCAAGATGGGCAAGGAATTTCGATCCGATCCAATCAGTTCCGACTCCAAGATGGCGCACAAATCGCAGCTATCACAACTGGATCGGGAAAAGGTGGCAATATTGATATTTCTGCAACTGAGTCTTTTAGACTACGAGGAATTGATTCTGCACTTTATCAAAGAGACGTAGCGAGTCTCATTCAGACTGGAGTGCTAGATCTGAATAGTCCAACAATTGCCATTACAAACAGTACTTTTGGTCAAGGTCAAGCGGGAAATATTTCAATTGTTGCGAATCAAATTCAGTTTGAGAATGGCATTGGAATTGGTGGAACCACGCTACAAGCCGGACAAGTTGGAGCAGTCAATTTACAGGCAAAAGATGTCAGTATTGCAAGTGGATCAGTCGTAACCTCAGCATTTCGAGGCAGTACAGGAGCAGCAGGCAATATTAATATTCAAGCCGATCGCTTAACTGTTCGAGAAGGTGCAGCGATTACGACTAGTACGTTTGGTCGGGGTAATTCTGGCAAGATTGATCTGAATGTGAAAGATACAATTACCCTAGCAGACACTCCAAAAGGCAGCGTGATTCAGACTACGATCGGATCAAATGCTTTTGGAGAGAATCAAGCACAAGCAGGCAATATCAGCATTAAGACGGGCAGGCTCTTAGTTTCTGACGGAGCTGGAATTAGCGCTGGTTCCGGTGGAGCATCGGGTACAGTTTTAATCTCACCAACCGGTGGAAAAGCTGGAGATTTGGAGATTTCAGCAACCGAATTGATTGATGTATCCGGGATTTCTGAAGTCTTAGCAAATGGCACTCAAACTTCTAGCTACCTTTCAACTGATACTGGCACAAGTAGTCAGAGCGGCAACCTTTTTATTCAAACTCCTATTTTGCGAGTCCGAGATGGAGCGAACATTTCGGTAGGGTCACTGGGATTTGGTCAAGCAGGTACTTTGACCATTAATGCCGCCCGGATCGAAGTGTTAGGACGCAAAGGAGACTTACCCAGCCGAATTCAAGCGTCTACTGGCAAACTTTCTTTTTCTTCAATCATCAATCCCAAAGCAACTTCCGATGCTGGGGATTTAAATCTCAACGTGCGGGAACTATCGATTCGAGATGGTGCAACTGTCACCGTAGAAAATATTGGTTCTGGCGAAGCTGGCAATCTGAATATTAATGCCGATCGGATCTTCGTCAATAATGGCTCAAGTATCGATGCCAGAACTGGGACTGCGGGAGGCGGAAACGTGAATCTGCGATCGCACCTCATTCTCTTACGTCGCGGAAGCAACATTCAAACCGATGCAAATCTCTCCAATGGCGGCAATATCACCATCAATACGGGACTTTTACTCGCAGTGCCGACCGAAGAGAGTAACATTACTGCAACTGCTGAAGGCGGTCGTGGTGGTAATATCACTATCACGGCTCAAGGCATCTTTGGCTTGCAGCAGAGTCGATCTCTGACCTCTAACAGCGATATTACTGCTAGCTCAAGAATTGGGTTGGATGGAACCGTAACACTGACGACATTTGGCACAGAACCCAACGTGAGCACTGATCTTCCAGGGACTCAGATTATCTCGTCAGATCAGATCTCCCAAACCTGCACGAGCTTAGCTAAAACAGGTCAGTTTGTGATTACAGCCAGAGGAGGATTAGAACCGCCTGTGAGTGAAGTTGTGCAATCAACTCCGATTTGGATGGATGAAAGAGCGAGCACTCACTCACTTAGCTTACAAAAATCTATGCCAGAAATGATAGAAGCAACCGGATGGGTGAAGCGAACCGATGGAGAGATCATGTTAGTTTCTGAATCTACTCATCGTCAGATTCTAGCATCTTGCCTCTTGCCATCTCGTGCTGCTCATGGCTCATGAAAAAGATACTCGGCTTTCCAGTCTCATTCTGTTCATTTCTACCCTTACTTTCAGGCTCTCAAACATTACTCGCTCAGATTGTTCCTGATGCAACACTGTCTCAACCTTCGATCGTGAACAACAATACGATTCAAGGTGGAACACGCTCTGGAACAGCCCTCTTTCACAGCTTTAAAGAGTTCTCAATTCCAACAGATAGCCAAGCTCAGTTTCTCCCCGATGCTCAAGTTCAAAACATTATTTTGCGCGTCACAGGCAATCAGCGATCGCTCATTGATGGCACGCTCTCAGTCAATGGCACCGCTAATCTCTTCTTTCTCAATCCCAATGGCATCACCTTCGGGCAGAATGCTCGCTTGGCAATCAATGGCTCTCTGATTGCCAGTACCGCCGATAGCTGGACTTTCTCCAATGGCAGCGAATACAGTGCCAGAAACCCTCAAGCTCCTCCAATTCTCACGATTAGCACGCCTATCGGCTTACAGTTTGGCGCTCGTCCAGGAAACATTGTCCATCAAGCTAACCTCTCGCTTCCTCCTGGAAAAATACTCGGACTCGCAGGCGGAGAGATTCGGCTCGACAATGCGAGCTTAAACAGTCCGAGTGGCACGATTTTCTTGGTCAGTGCGATGCAATCAGGCACGCTGCAACTGCTAACAACAGGACTTGGAGAAACGAACATCGAACAGTTTGGCAATATTGAGCTATCAGGAGCGAGTGCGATCGATGCCAGCGGTTTGGGTGGTGGATCTGTTCAGATTCGAGGTAATCAAGTCACATTGCGCGATCAAGCCACGATTGTCTCGGATACGATTGGTGCGATCGACGGTCGAGACATGGAGATTCAGTCCAATCAATTTAGCCTGCAAGATCGTGCTTTCGTTCGAGCCTTTACGGTTGGCTCTGGAAGTGGGGGGAATTTATCGATTCGAGCCAAAGATGCGATCGCGCTCACTGGTACAGGCTATGAAGCTTTTGAGCAGAACCTTTTAGGCAATTATCTCCTTGGCAATCTCGATCCGCGCACTGTAGAAAGTTCGATTTTGACAGGAACCTCTGGATCTGGGCGAGCAGGCAACCTGACAATCTCAACTCCAAAATTGAGCCTGAAAGAAGGATCTGCAATCGTCGATCTCACACAAGCATCAGGCGCAGGGGGAAATTTATCGGTTCGAGGGGCAGATACGATCGAGGTTATCAGTTCTGCACTCGGAACGCTCGCCAGTGGAGATGGAAAGTCTGGAGATGTCCAAATTCAAACCGGGCGCTTGAACGTGAGTAACACTGGAATTATTACGTCCGGGACGATCGGGGCAGGAAATAGCGGAAATCTAACGATTACTGCCGATACAGTCAAGGTCAGTGGCGCATTTCCTCAAGGGGTCGTTGCATCCAATATTGTCACGTCTACTCTGGCAGGAAGCGGGAACGCAGGCAACTTAACGATCAATGCTCGACAGATCCAAATTGAGAATGGAGCCTCGATCGTCAGCGAAAGTGGCGTGAATCTTGGAGGCAGCGTTTTGGTCAGTTCTGGAAAAGGGGGGAACATCATTCTCAATGCATCGGATGAAATTCGCTTATCAGGAGTCGGTCTACCTCAAAGTCCGAATAGTTCAATCTCGACGCTGACATTTGGGACAGCCCAGGCAGGAGACATTTATATCAAGACTCGTCGGCTCCTGATTTTCGATCAAAGCTTGATCGAGGCTTCAAGTTTGACTTTCGGCAAAGGCGGAAACATTACGATTAATGCCTCTGAATCCATCCAAATTGCGGGAAATCTCAATCGTGTGATTGGAATTAATACGAATGCTGAAGGAGGTGAGCCTTTCACGAACACCAATTCGGCTGGAAATATTAGACTTCGCACGTCCAAACTATCACTGAGCAATCTTGGACAAATTAGTGTCTCAAGTTTTGGAAAAGGGGCAACTGGATCAATTGATGTGCAGGCAGATACGATCGAACTCAACAACAGTCGAATCAGCGCCACAACTCGCGCAGGCAGCAAAGGCAATATCGGAATTCAGGCACAAAATATTGTGCTGAGAAACGGCAGCCAGATTCAAACCAATGCAGGAGATTCAGATGGTGGCAACATTGATCTTCAAACCAAAATTCTGTTGGCAATTCCATTAGAAAATAGTGACATTACAGCAGACGCACAGGCAGGTCGGGGTGGCAATATCACTATCAACACTCAAGGAATTTTTGGTTTTCAGCTAGGAAGTACCTCTGATTTCAGTGATGTCAATGCGAGTTCTGGACTTGGGCTAGATGGCACAGTCAAGCTCACAACTTTTGCACAGGAACCTACGATTAGAAGTAATTTGCCGAATGGCATGGTCGATCGTTCGACTCAAATTGCTCCAACTTGTGCAAAGGTCGCAACCACTAGTCAGTTTGTCGTCACACAGCGAAGTGGCTTAGAACCCAATGTGAATGAAGCGGTGCGATCGACTCCACTCTGGATCGACGATCGACAAAGTCAGAAAACACCCCATCCGGTTCAAGACTCTGTGCCTGAAATTACAGAAGCATCCGGATGGGTGAAGCGAGCGGATGGAGAGATCATGTTAGTCTCAGAATCGGCAAATCGTCCGATTCTGTCTCCCTGCTTGATTCCTGCTCGTGTTTATTCGGCTCCATGAAACAGATACGGTGTTCTCTATGTGTATTATGCTGCTCGCTTGTAACGCCTCAAAAGTTACTCGCTCAGATTGTTCCAGATGGGACGTTGCCGCAGCCTTCGATCGTCAATCAAAACATCATCACAGGCGGCACTGCTTCAGGAGCAACGCTGTTTCATAGTTTTCAAACGTTTTCAATTCTGACAGGGGGAGCCGCTCAGTTTTTGCCCACAGCCGGAATTCAGAATATTGTGACTCGTGTGACGGGAACTGAGCGATCGACCATGGATGGCTTACTAGCGGTCAACGGAACTGCAAATTTCTTCTTGATCAATCCCAACGGCATTACGTTTGGTCAAAATGCTCAACTTGGCATGAATGGTTCATTCTATGCCAGTACTGCGGATAGCGTAAAGTTTTCAGATGGCAGTGAGTTTAGTGCCAAAAACCCTAAAGCTCCGCCACTCTTAACGATTAGTACTCCCATTGGCTTACAGTTTGGCGATCGTCCAGGCAGTATCGATCAAATCGGTTCGCGGCTGCTTGTTCCACCCGGACAAACTTTAGCCTTGTTTGGTGGAGATGTGCGAGTAGATGGGGGAAGTCTCACTGCAAATTCTGGAAAAATTTCGCTAAAAACTGTCAGCCGTCCCGAATATGTGAGTTTGTCTGAGCCTAGGAATTTCCAAGACGGCAATCTTGAAATCTTGAATCAAGCACAACTTGATACCAGTGGACTAGGTGGAGGACGCGTTGAAATTGATGCAGGAAACGTCTTACTCAGCAATGCTCGAATTTTGTCTTTGACGGTTGGCGATCAAACAGGACAAGGAATTTCGATTCGATCGCAGCAGTTACAAGCGCAAGATGGCACTCGAATTGATGCAACCACAACCGGATCGGGAAAAGGAGGAGACATTGATATCAATGTTGCTGATTCCTTAGTCTTAAGAGGAATCAGTCCGCTCTTCTATCAGAAAGAACTTGCGGCTATCCTCCAGACTGGAACTCTTGATGTGAATAGTCCACTGATCGCGATAGCGAATGCGACGTTTGGCACAGGTCAAGGCGGTAACATCTCGATGGCTGCGGATCAGATCCAGCTAGAGAATGGCATCGGAATGGGCACTGCAACCACACAATCTGGACAGGGTGGAATGATCAATCTACAAGCAAGAGAAATTAGGATTGTCAATGGAACAATCTTAAACTCGGCGTTTCGTGACAGTACAGGTGCAGCAGGAGATCTCAATATTCAAGCCGATCTCTTAACACTTCGAGAAGGGTCAGCCATCACAACTAGCACCTTTGGGCAAGGCAACTCAGGAAACATTACTTTGAAAATAAGAGATGCCTTAGTTCTAGCAGAGACTCCAAAAGGAAGCATTAATCAGACTGTGATCGCATCAAATGCTTTGGGTGGAGAGCGAGGACGAGCGGGTAATATCACGATTGAAACTGGACGGTTAGCCCTTACGGATGGTGCTGGAATTAGTACTGGTTCAAGTGGAACCTCAGGTCAACGGTTAATTTCGCAGATAGGTGGGCAAGGTGGAAATCTCACTATTTTCGCAATGGAATCGATCGAGCTATCGGGGATCTCTGAAGTTTTAGCGAATGGAACTCAGACGACAAGCTACTTGGGAACTGGAACAGCAACAACCAGCCCGGGCGGTAATCTTTTCATTCAAGCTCCTGTTGTACGAGTTTTAGATGGAACTGCGATCTCGGCAGGTTCAGCCGGATTGGGTCGAGTCGGTAATCTGACGATCAATGCCAAGCGAGTGGAGGTTTCAGGACGCAAAAATGATAGTGTCAGCCGAATTGAAGCCTCCACCGGCAACTCTGCGACTTTTCCATCCAATCCTATCGTCTTTGCGGATGCTGGAGATCTGAATCTCAATGTCCAAGAGTTACTGCTCCGAGAGGGTGGCACAATCACTGTGGAAAACAGCGGAACTGGGAAGGCTGGAAACCTTAGAATCGTTGCGAATCGCATTTACCTCGATCGTGCAGCTAGTATCAATGCCAGAACTGGAGATGCAGGGGGTGGGAATGTGAATCTGCGATCGCGACTCATTCTCTTACGTCGCGGCAGCAACATTCAAACCGATGCAAATCGCTCAAATGGCGGCAATATCACTATCAATTCTGGACTGCTCCTTGCAGTCCCATCTGAAAATAGTAACATTACTGCAACTGCGGAGCGCGGTCGAGGTGGAAATATCAACATTACGGCTCAAGGCATTTTTGGCTTCCAGCAAAGTCGATCTTTAACCTCGAAAAGTGACATTACTGCGAGTTCGAGTTCTAAAATTCTAGACGGGACAGTCACCTTAACAACCTTTGGCACTGAGCCAAAAGTAACGACTGAACTCCCTGTTACCACAATTGATAGCTCTGCTCGGATCGCTCCAGCTTGTGGAAGACTCGCCAAAAATAATCAATTTGTGATGACCGAAAGAGGCGGATTAGAGCCTCCAATCAGTGAAGTCGTGCAATCGACTCCACTCTGGGTAGATGAACGTGGTGGAAAGACAATTAAAGACCAAATTGAACCGACTGCGATCGCTGAAGCCACACGATGGATTCGGCAATCCGATGGCACGATCGCACTGGTTGCTGCTGCTCCTTATCCTCAAACAACGATAGACTACTGCTCGGCAGGAGAATCGAAGTGAAAAAACAGTATGTTTTAATTCTGTGCCTGAGTTGTTTTCTAGCACTGATGTTGCAATATCCAGGATTCGCACAACTCGCGACAGCTCAATCTTTGAATGAAACAGGACGACAACAATTTGAGCAGGGACAACCTGAACTCGCCTTGGAAAGCTGGCAAAAAGCGGAACAAGCTTATCGCGATCGCAAAGATCAGACCGGAATTCTCGGTTCTCAACTCAATCAGGCTAAAGCACTTGAAGCTTTAGGATTCTACCGTCGTGCTCAACAGCTTTTAGAACGCTTAACGTCCACTCAGCAACCTGATTCCACCCTAAAAGCCAATCAATTTCTAACATTTGGCAAGAATCTACGACTGATCGGAGACTTTGCAGGCTCTCAACAAGCTTTAAAGAAAAGTTTAGAGATTGCTCAGAAGGTTCAGGCAAATTCTGACATTCAAGCAGCGCTTTTACAATTGGGCAATACTGCGATCGCACAACAACAATTTGAACTTGCACTGAACTTACTGCAGCAAGCTACTACTTACGAAGGTGACTTACAACATGCAGCACAACTTCAACAAGTTAGAGTTCTCCAAAAGCTCGATCGCGCAACTGAAGCCGCAACTATCATCAAAACATTGCAAACTCAACTTACAGCCCTCCCTGCCACTCAGCAAACCCTCTATGAAAAGATTGAGCTTGCCTCGATCGCATCAGAAACACTGAATTCAGCACAGCTACTAGCTGCGACCATTCAAGATGCCAGACAGCTTAAAAACAAACGAGTTGAATCTTATGCGCTCGGAACTTTAGCACACTTATATGAACAATCGAAACAATGGTCAGAAGCCGCTCAACTGACTGAGCAAGCTTTAAGATTAGCAAAACAGTTAAACATTCCAGAAATTGCGTACCAATGGCAGTGGCAACTCGGCAGAATTCTCAAAGCACAGGGCAAAGTCCAACCTGCTGAGATTGCTTATGCAGATGCAATCGATTCGCTCAAAACTCTACGTCGAGACATTGCCGCCATTGATCAATCGATTCAATTCTCATTTCGCGAACAAATCGAACCCGTCTACCGCGAATTCGTCGATCTGCTTCTCGTCGAGCAAACGCCTCCCGAGAACCTGAGAAAAGCTCGTCAAGCCATTGAATCCTTACAATTAGCAGAACTTAACAATTTCTTCCGAGAAGCTTGCTTAAATGCCTCAACACAGCCGATCGAATCGATTGATTCAACGGCTGCCGTCATCTATCCAATCATTCTTCCGAATCGACTAGAAGTTATTATTTCGCTCCCGAATCAACCTCTGAAGCACTTTGCCACCATGCGATCGCAATCCGAAATCGAAGATATTATCTTCAAAATGCGGCAATCTCTGCGTCCGACATCTTTTGATCAAGAGCGGCTTCCACTGGCTCAAACCTTATATTCGTGGCTCATTCAACCTACGCAGGCAGACTTAGAGAAGGCTCAAATTAAAACGATCGCGTTTGTACTTGATGGCTCGCTCCGCAATATTCCGATGGCAGCCCTGCATAACGGACAACGCTATCTCATCGAAGACTATCGAATTGCAGTGACCCCAAGTTTGCAGCTTTTTGCAAGTCCAGAACCGAAAAATACGCAAGCTTTAATCGCAGGATTAAGCAAACCTGTGCAAGATGAAGATGCACTGCCAGGCGTTCAGCAAGAAGTTGAGCAAATTCGCTCAATGCTACCCTCAAAGGTTCTACTCAATGAAACCTTTACCACTCGATCGTTTAAGACAACCACAGAAGACTCTCCTTTCTCGATCGTACATCTTGCCACTCATGGGCAATTTAGCTCCAATCCAGACGATACTTTTCTCTTAACTTGGGATGGTCGCATTAACTTAGAAGAACTGAGAACTATCTTGAACAATCGCGAGCTAGAACAATCCACATCTATTGATCTCCTCATTTTAAGTGCCTGCCAAACGGCTCAAGGTGATCGTCGTTCTGCGATCGGTCTTGCGGGTGTCGCAGTTCGTTCTGGCGCTAGCAGCACCCTTGCAAGCTTATGGACAGTAAACGATACATCAACGACATCGTTTATGATTGAATTCTATAAATCTTTCCTCAGCACTGAGAAGCCCTCTAAAGCAGAAGCTGTTCGTCAAGCCCAACTGAAACTCCTACAGAGAGCGGAGTTTCGTCATCCTTACTACTGGGCATCTTTTGTTTTAGTAGGAAGATGGATATAAAGATTCGGTAATGAATGTCTAGTACCTTCTCGACCAAGTAAAAAACTGTAGTAAAAAAGATTGTCTGCTATAAGCTCCCGGCATTGAATGCAATGAACAAGTCTACTTTTTTTCTGGCTATAAATCTGTCGATTCCACTAGCAAGTCTGTTGATTTCACTAGCAGCTCCACTCCGCGCCCAAATCGAGCCACCCGAAGGTTCGCCTGCCCCTACTGCAACCACAAGCGGTGGAACTCGTCCAACCCAAACCTGCCTCAAATCCATCCCGAAAGTCTCTCAAAGGCTGATGGTCCTGAATCCTAGTAAAACAATCGGATTGACTCGTTCAGATCAGCCAACGCTTTTCGTTTATATTCCTCGCAACGAAGCGCACGCGCTTGAGTTTAGCCTCTTCGATGAAAAAAAGCGCGGACTTTATCAAACGACGCTCTCGATTCACAATCAATCCGGTTTAATTCGTGTAGCATTCCCGAGCGATGCGCCTAAACTTGTTCAAGGAAAAAACTACTATTGGACAGTCGCGGTGATTTGTAATATCGACGATCGCACTGAAGATCAAATCATCGGGGGCTGGATTCAACATCGCAATCTGTCTGAGGATATTTCCCGGCTTCTGCCCATTGAGCGCATCGAACTGTATGCAAGAAAGGGCTTCTGGTACGACGCTTTCTCAGAATGGGCAATGCTCCACCAACAACAGCCTCATCATCCGATGGTGAAGCAGGCTTGGACGAATTTGATTGAAGCGATCGGCTTACCGACCTCGTTACTGCCTTAACCCTTCTTTCCCCGTTATCCTCTTCGGCATTTGGGCATGTTGAAGATCAACAGTTGCGGGAAAAGTTCATGCTGTCAAGAGTTTGGAGTGCATCACTGATTGGCATTGATGCAGTCAAGGTTGGAGTCGAAGTTGATGTAGCTGGAGGATTGCCTGCAATTGTCGTCGTCGGTCTTCCGGATGCGGCGGTGCAAGAATCCAAAGAACGGGTGAGAACCGCTCTCAAAAACGCCGGATTTACCTTCCCCATGCGTCGCATCGTCATCAACTTATCGCCTGCCGATCTCAGGAAAGAAGGCCCCAGTTTTGATCTTCCCATCAGCATTGGAATCTTAGCCGCGACTCAACAGATTAAGCTTGACTTGCTCGAAGATTCATTGTTCTTAGGGGAAGTTCTTTTAGATGGAAGTCTCAGACCCGTCGCAGGAGTTTTGGCGATCGCAGCTGCGGCTCAACAGCTTGGAATTAAGAACTTGATTATTCCGGCGGATAACGTTCGCGAAGCTGCGGTCGTTCAAAATTTGAATGTATATGGTTTCAAGCATCTCTCTGAAGTTGGCGCATTCCTCAATGATCCAAACGGCTATATTCCAGCTCGCATTGATGGCGAATTGGAACTGACACAGGGGCAGATCTCGGCTCCAGATCTCGGCGATGTCAAAGGGCAAGCTCATGCTCGTCGTGCCTTAGAAATTGCTGCTGCGGGCGGACATAACTTAATTTTTGTCGGACCGCCTGGCAGTGGCAAAACCATGCTGGCTCGTAGACTTCCTGGAATTATGCCGCCTTTGCAATTTCAAGAAGCTTTAGAAGTCACACAAATTCACTCTGTTGCAGGCTTGCTGAAAGATAAAGGAGCCTTGATCGGCGTTCGACCGTTTCGGAGTCCGCATCATTCAGCTTCAGGGACAGCTTTAGTCGGTGGGGGGAGTTTTCCTCGTCCGGGCGAAATTTCATTAGCTCATAGAGGCATTCTCTTTTTGGACGAATTGACAGAATTTCGACGAGACGTTTTAGAGTTTTTACGACAGCCGCTTGAAGATGGCAATGTCACGATTTCTCGGACTCGTCAATCTGTCTCCTTCCCGGCTCAGTTTACATTAGTTGCGAGTACAAATCCTTGTCCTTGTGGATTTTATGCGGATACGGTGCAAGCTTGTACTTGTTCGCCTAGAGCAAGAGAGCAATATTGGGCAAGGTTATCTGGTCCATTGATGGACAGAATTGATTTACAAGTCGGGGTCAATCGTCTCAAGCCAGAAGAAATTACCCAACAACCGACTGGAGAAGATTCCGCAACAGTTCGCGCTAGAGTTCAGCAGGCTCGCGATCGCGCTTCTGTTCGTTTCAAAGGCACTTCTCTACGCTGCAATGCTGAAATGCAAAGCGCGCATCTTCGTCAGTGGTGCAGTTTAGATGAGACAACGCGATCGCTGCTTGAAAATGCAATTCGACGCTTAGGCTTATCGGTTCGCGCCAGCGATCGCATTCTCAAAGTGGCAAGAACGATCGCAGATTTAGCAGGCGATGAGCAGCTACAAACCCAGCATGTTGCAGAAGCGATACAATATCGAACCATCGATCGAATGCAATAACATGCAAACCTGCAAATCTCTGATTATTCTGATTATGATGAGAACACTCAACGTGATGTGCAACTCCAAGTTCGAGGGGTGAAAACCTACGCTTGGCACAGAAAAGTTGTCTATCACCTAGCTCATCCGTTTCCGAGAGTTGCAATGCAGACCTATTACAATCCTGAACACTTACCAAATTTTGGCAAAATTGGCGAAGGCAATCCAGAACTCGCAGAAAAGTTTTTTGCCTACTACAATTCAGTTTTTGAAGAAGGTGCATTGTCGAAGCGGGAAAAAGCGTTAATCGCGATCGCAGTTGCTCACACGGTTCAATGTCCCTACTGCATTGATGCCTACACCAAAGAATGCTTACAGCAAGGCGCAGACCTAGAACAAATGACCGAAGCAGTTCATGTTGCGACTGCAATTCGAGGCGGAGCTTCATTAATCCACGGTTTGCAAATGTTGGATCAAGTGAACAAACTCGCAATGTAAGTCGGGAGGTGAAATGAATTGGAAGATCGTCGCTCTCGTTTGCGTCTCGCCCTGAACTAGAAGTTTGGGCTAACCGTGCGAAGTGGGTTGAAACCCACTGAAGAAGCCGTTTTCATTGGCTGTTAGTCCCAGAGCAGACTTCGCACCGTTAGCCCCGAATTCATTCTGGGGCGGGTGAGCAACGAAGCGAAAGAATGTGCCGAACTAATGTTGAATTACGCCCATCTACTTGAGTTATGTCTTCGTTACTGAACCGTCAATCGCCGCTTACCTCCACCAAGTATCAGCAAACGCTTTTAAACAGCCTGCCTCTGAACAATGCAAACTTTGCAGAACGATTAGGAGCATCGCTCCACCCAAGCGAGCTAGAAATCTTTCAAATCAATGTTGGCAAGCTCTGTAATATGACTTGTCGCCATTGCCATGTCGATGCCAGTCCCGATCGCAAAGAGATCATGACTCGCGAAACTATCGATCTTTGCTTACAGGCGTTAGATCAAACCTCTGCTCACACTGTTGATCTCACAGGTGGCGCACCTGAACTGAATCCAAACTTTCGCTACCTCGTCGATCAATGTGTCGCCCGTGGAAAACATGTGATCGATCGCTGTAATCTCACTGTTCTCCTGCTCCCAACGCTGCAAAACTTACCCAAATGGTTCGCAGAACGAGGAGTCGAAATCGTCTGTTCTCTGCCGCACTATCGGCAACGCAATACCGATGCACAACGCGGTGATGGCACATTTGAAAAATCGATCGAGGCACTGAAACGATTAAATGCAGTCGGATATGGAACAGGTGATCCAAATCGCCAACTGACTTTAATGAGCAATCCGGTTGGAGCTTTTCTTGCGAGTGGACAAACAAAACTGGAACAAGAATGGAAAGCTGGATTGAAGAAATATCAGGGTGTCAGCTTCGATCGCTTAATTACACTCAACAACATGCCGATTTCTCGATTTCTGGAATGGTTAGAATCATCTGGTAATCTTCAAGGCTACATGGAGTTATTGGTCAATTCATTTAATCCAGCTACCGTCGATGGGTTAATGTGTCGCAACACGCTCTCAATCTCCTGGGACGGGTATCTCTATGATTGCGATTTTAATCAGATGCTCGATCTCAAGTGCGAGACGAATCATATTCGATCGTTTGATTTAGCCCGGTTAAGAAACCGGACTGTAATCACAGATCGGCATTGTTTTGGTTGCACTGCCGGCTCGGGAAGTTCTTGTGGGGGTGCATTAATTTAGCTTGCTTCTATAATTCAAGCAGAGTTTACACAAAGTTCTCTGTAAATTCACCTAAATTGCTTGGAAAATCGAGAGAATTAAGTCAACCCTCCAATAGAGTCAGCACCGTATCGTTGACCGATCGCCTCAGCATTTAAGACTTAATTCTTTGACAATCCAGCAATATGGACAGTAATCTACCCACCGTTTCGATCGGGCTGCCTGTTTTTAATGGTGAAGACTATTTAGAAGCAGCTTTAGAGTCTCTCTTAGCACAAACTTATACTAATTTTGAGATCGTTCTCTGCGATAACGCTTCGAGCGATCGCACCGCAGAAATTTGCCAAACCTACGCGGCAAAAGATGCTCGAATTCGCTACTACCGTAACGATCACAACATTGGAGCCGCAGAAAACTTCGATCGCGTCTTTCAACTCTCTCGCGGCAAATACTTCAAATGGGCAGCACATGATGACCTCTGCAAACCCACTTTCTTAGAACGCTGCGTCGAAGTTCTAGACCGTGACCTCTCCGTTGTTCTCTGCACTTCTGAAGCAGGACGCATCGATTGGGCAGGCAACGAGCAACCTCCGAAAGCGGATAGTCCTCGCCCGATCGATGCATGGGAAGTGGCTGAACGGTTTGAGGCGATCGTATTAAAAACGTTCTGGTCTTATGAAATCTTTGGTCTGATCCGTTCGAGCGCGCTGAAAAAACTGAATTTGCGGCGCAGTAATTATGGCAGCGATCGCGTCATCTTGGCAGAACTGAGCCTACAAGGTCGGCTCGTTCACGTTCCCGAAATGCTGTTCTTTCGGCGCTTTCATCTCAAGCAATCGACGTGTATGCAATCAGCAAAAGAGCGGCAACAATGGCACAGCGGCAATCGGAAACGTTCGATCTGGGAACGTGGTTCAGTCGGATTTATGCAAGCGGTTTTTCAGGCAGACCTGACTCCAGCAGAACGAGTTCAATGCATGGGAGTTGTCCTACGCTATTTAACCAAAGCAGGCAACTGGCGTTACTTCTTGCCCAAACACTTCCGGCAAACCAAAAAGCCAACGCTGACACAGATGCCTGCTCAATCCATCGCTTCTAAAGGTTAGCCGCCTAGCAAATACTGCAATTGCACCTGCGCCGTATTGTTTGTGCCTGCGACAAAAACAGCAACTTCACTAAACTTCGGCGCACCTGTGCGAATCGTTGGATTGCGTGAGAAGCCAAATCCTTCTTTGGGAATGCCGAGAAAATTGCGATCGAGCTTTCCGTTACTATTGCGATCGTGAAACACTGCGACCCCATAATTTCCTAACGGCAAATTCTGGAAGGTCACAGCAGTCTGTCCTTTTCCAACCCCAACACATTGCGCTCGCACAGCTCGATCTCCTCGATCCGGAAATCCCTGACTATTGGCAAATAGGCTGACACAGACTCTACCCTGCTGATTTTGCACGCCACCCACGACGACCGTGAAGTTACTGGTTGGATTGGCTTGAGCGACCGTTGCGATCATCGCACTTGATCCGAGAGCCAGTAGCGCTAACTGAGAGACATTCCATTGCACAAGCTTTTCTCCTCACTTTACCTTTTGTAACAAGTTGCCAGCTTATTTTTACACTAACGATCAAATCTGAAAAGAGATAGAGATTCATCTGTGCCAAACCGCATACTCTTGGGGCAAATGTAAAAATACTCGGTGAATTTGTAGACAAGAGGCGATTTTACGAAAAGCTAAGGATGAACTCCTTAATAGCTGCTCTATTCCGTGAATTATCCTCGTCTCGTTGAACCTGATTTAAACCCGACCGATTGGCATGGCATCCTGCAATTGGGATTTGAATATCGCCAGGGGAAAACTCAACTGATTCGGAACCAGGGGCAAGCTCCCCTAAAAGTGCAGCGCCCTTTTTATCCAGAAGGCGACGAGGTTTGTCATAGCGTGATTATGCACACAGCAGGCGGCATCGTCGGGGGAGATCGTTTAACCTTTGACTTCCACCTTGCATCAGGTAGTCAAGCACTGATCACAACTCCGGCAGCCAGTAAGATTTACCGCACCAATGGGCGCGAGGCTCATCAGGTCATTCGGGTTGATGTTGCCGAAGGCGCGTGCTTAGAATGGTTGCCGCTTGACTCGATCGTGTTTAACCAAGCGATCTATCGGCAAACGATGCAGATCAATTTAGCTCAGGGAGCAAACTGGCTCGGCTGGGAGATTACCCGATTTGGGCGCAGTGCTCGGGGTGAGAAATTTGTTGAAGGCAATTGGCGATCGCGAACTGAAGTTTGGCAAGCGGGCAAGCCGATTTGGATCGATCGTCAATGGATGCCTGGCAGCGAAGAAAATTTTGCGAGTCCGCATGGCTTAGCGGGTTGTCCTGTGGTGGGAAGTTTTGCTTGGGTCGGGCAAGTGGTCACACCAGAATTAGTCGAGAAAGCGAGAGAACTCTGGGCGGGATCATCCGGTGAGATCGGGGTGACGCGATTATCGATCGGGCTACTGTGCCGATATCGAGGACATTCCAGCAACGAAGCCCGCCGATGGTTTCTGGCGGTTTGGCAGTTGATTCGGGTGTCTTATTTTCAGCGTCCAGCCTGTATTCCCAGAGTTTGGCAGCTGGAAATGCGCTGAACTTCCTTTAGACAAGATTACAGAATTTGGTCAAAGCAATTCGATTGATAAACTGTCTTTGTTTGGCTTAATTGACAGAAAGAAACGATGCAACTCACACCGCAAGAAAAAGATAAGCTTTTGATTTTCACGGCTGCTTTGGTTGCCGAGCGTCGTAAGGCGAGAGGCTTGAAATTGAACTATCCTGAAGCAGTGGCGTTGATTTCTGCGGCAATTTTGGAAGGCGCAAGAGATGGACAAACGGTTGCCGAATTGATGAACTATGGCACAACGCTTCTCACCCAAGATGAGGTGATGGAAGGTGTGGCAGAGATGATTCATGAAGTGCAAGTCGAAGCAACTTTTCCAGATGGTACAAAATTAGTTACAGTTCATCATCCGATTCGATAGGAGCAAGCGATGATTCCCGGTGAAATGTTGATTGAAGAAGGCGAGATCGAACTGAATGCAGGACGCGAAACGGTCACAATACAGGTTGCAAATCAAGGCGATCGACCGATTCAAGTTGGCTCTCATTTTCACTTTTTTGAAGTGAATGCAGCTTTGGAATTTGATCGCGATCGCGCCCGTGGAATGCGGTTAGATATTCCGGCAGGGACAGCCGTACGATTTGAACCGGGAGACGATCGCGAAGTGACGCTTGTGCCTTTAGTTGGCTCCCGGCAGGTGTATGGATTCAATGCCAAAATTGAAGGGGCATTGGATGAGAAAGCGAAAAAAGGTAAAAAGAAAGCGAAATAATCGAGGACGTTTGAGAAGCCATCGATTATGGTGGGCATGACCTTTGATCAGGAGCGTTATGCATTTCAAAGAATTACGCCGTTTAAACTTAAATTACTTAAATACCTTAAAGTCGGTTGTGAATGTGTTGCGCGATCCAACACAGACAGACTCGATTTATGACATTGAGGATTCGCTCTTGCGATCTCATCCTCAAACGATGGCAGCCTCTTTAAATTACATGCTGAATCGCCCTGAAATTGCGGCTTTTGCCAAAGAGCGTTACTCGCCGTCTGAGCCAGAGTTAGTCAAGCTGATGACGTATCCGCCAAACTCTTTAGGCTATGCATTTGCACAGTACATTTCATCCTCGGGATTTGATCCAGGGTTCTACCGCAAAATGGACGTTGTGGATGATGCGTCTTGCTTATTGTTTCGACTGCGGCAGACCCATGACATCTGGCATGTGGTCACCGGGATGAGTGTGGATGTAGCTGGCGAAATTGGGTTAAAAGCGTTTGAATTGGCACAAACTCGTCGTCCACTCGCTGGAATTTTAATCGCGGCAGCTTTTGTGAGTACATTGCTCAATCAACCAGAACAGTTGGATCGATTGCTCGATCGAGTCGCATCAGGCTATCGCATGGGTGCAAAGGCGAAACCACTATTGGCACAGAAATGGGAAGATCATTGGGAGAAACCTGTTGCAGAATGGCGAGCCGAGTTAGGAATTGAGCCGATGCCCGTTTATGTGCCTTGATTGATTCGTCGATCGAGCATGTAACATCACTGTAGCAATCCTGATTGAGTTGTAAATGCTAAAAAAAGAGTAGGGAGTAGAGAGCTAGTAAGTTCCCCCATTCCCCACTCCTCAACTAATTTAGGACGGCTATATGAGTTTTTATGAACAACGAATTCTGCCTTATCTCATCGATTTATCTTGCTCTGCATCTGCGATAGAAAAGCATCGCCGAGCAATTTTGGCAGGTGTGACAGGAGACATCTTAGAAATTGGATTTGGAACGGGTTTGAACTTGCCTTACTATCCCGAGAGTGTTCGTAAAATCGTAACAGTTGACTCAAATGCTGGCGTGCATACGATCGCTCAAAAACGGATTGCAGCTTCTCCCATTACCGTAGAACACCATGTTCTCAGTGGTGAAAACTTGCCAATGGCGGATTGTTCTTTTGATAGTGTCGTGAGTACTTTTACGCTCTGTAGCATTCCTGATGTAGCTCAAGCGCTTGCAGAGATATATCGAGTCCTGAAGCCAGGAGGAAAATTCTTTTTTGTTGAACATGGCTTGAGTTGTGAACCGAATGTGCAAGTTTGGCAAAATCGACTCACACCGATTCAGAAGAAAATTGCAGGAGGATGTCACTTCAATCGGAATATTCGAGAGTTAATTGAACATCAGTTTGAGCAGGTTAGAGTACAAGAATTGTATTTAGAAAATGCCCCGAAAGTTGCCGCATATTTGTACAAGGGCACTGCAACCAAGGTCAATTAGTTCAATCACAATTCAAGAAGTTATAGCATTCTCAATCAATGAGCTCCCCACTCCCCACTCTTCAACCAAGTTCGCGATGGCTCTCTTGCTGCTGTGTTTTTTGTGTATTTACAGCTTATCGCCAGAGAGCTTTTCTACCCCCTCGAAAGCATCCTCTGACTCTACGATGCAGCCAGATCAAGTTTGATGCCAGCGAGTCAGTCCGCTAGGTTGATCGATTATAGTAATTCCCATTGATTGCAATTCATCCCGAATACGATCGCTCTCTGCATACTGTTTAGCCTGACGCGCTTGTTGCCGCTGCTGAAGGCGTGCTTCAATCCAATCTGCATCAATCACGAATTTAGCTGGAGATTGTTGAATTTCCAGACCTAATACTTGAGCCAGTTGAATTAAGGCTTGAGATCGCTGAAACAATTGAATGTCGGATAGTTTATGCGATTCACAGTAGTAACGCAAGTAGAACTCTCGCTTCAGTAACTTTGCTAACTCAAACAGCATCGCTAGGGCTGTTGCTGTGTTGAGATCATCGTCCAATGCTGTTTGAAATTGCTCTACTGATGCTGAATCAGGCTGACTGAGAATCTGAGGGGATAGATTAAGCAACTGAAGATCGAGAGATAATGCTTCTTTGAGTGTTTGCCAACCCTTCTCGGCAGCCTCGATCGCGTTTGGCGTAAAATCGAGCGGCTTACGATAATGCGCTTGTAGCACAAACAATCGAATCGCCATCGGATCAATTGGATGCGGATACTCCAACCATTTGCCGTCTAGTAAATCTCGAATCGTGGTGAAATTGCCAAGCGACTTCGACATTTTCTCGCCGTTTACTGTCACCATGCCGTTATGCAGCCAGTACCGAGCTAATGGCTGGTCAGTTAGAGCTTCCGATTGAGCAATTTCATTCTCGTGGTGCGGAAAGACTAAATCGCCACCACCACCATGAATATCGATCGTGCCTCCTAACCGCGCCCGAATCATCGCAGAGCATTCAATATGCCATCCAGGTCGTCCTTTTCCCCAAGGAGAATCCCATGCAGATTCATCAGATTTTGCTGCTTTCCACAGAGCGAAGTCCGCCGGATAACGCTTTTTTCGCTCCGGATCGTTAGGGTCAACTCGTCTACTTGCGCCTGCTTGCATTTGGTTGAGCGATCGTCCAGACAGTTTGCCGTAGTCTGCAAACTGCCGCACGTCATAATAGATATCCCCCTCGATCGCGTAAGCATATCCTTTGGCTTCTAATGCTTGAATCAGTTGATGAATCTCTGGAATATGGTCGGTAACACGAGGATACTCATCTGCATCGAGAATGTTTAACGGTCGAATGTCTCGAAAATAGGCAGCAATATAGCGATCTGCTACGTCTTTCATTGCAAGCTTTTCCGCTTTCGCGCGGTTCAGAATCTTATCGTCGATATCCGTAAAGTTCTGAACATGGCGCACAGAATAGCCTCGCCACTGTAAATATCGCCGCACCACATCCCAGCCAATGTAAGAACGAGCATGACCTAAGTGGCAGTCATCGTATACCGTCACTCCGCAGCAGTACATTGTCACCTGATCCCGATTGAGTGGCGTGAAGGGTTCTTTGCGGCGCGTCAGGGTGTTGTAGAGGGTAAGACTCATGGCAGATAAAGTTCGATCGTGAACAGCAGCAACTTTCAGGTACACTTCATAATGATAATCGTTCTCATATTAACATGGACATTCATTCGATTCCCGCTCCACCCACACCTTGGGCACAAACTCTAATTGAGCCAACCCTTGATCCGAGTGTCTATATCCATCCATTAACAAACGTGATTGGAGACGTGAGAATTGGCACACAGGTTCATATCGCGCCTGGAGTCTCGATTCGGGCAGATGAAGGGATGCCGTTTTACATTGGCTCAAATGTGAATATTCAAGATGGCGCGGTGATTCACGGTTTGGAACAGGGGCGGATCACGGGAGAGGATGGTGAATCTTACTCAGTGTGGATTGGTGAGAATGCTTCGATTACTCACATGGCGTTGATTCATGGGCCTGCTTATGTGGGAAAAGATTGCTTTATTGGCTTCCGCTCTACAGTGTTTAATGCTCGTGTGGGCAATGGCTGTATTGTAATGTCTCATGCGCTGATCGAGAATGTTCAAATTCCAGCCGGGAGATACATTGCTTCTGGTTCTATCATCACGCATCAGCAACAAGCGGATCGCTTACCAACTGTTCAGGATACAGATTCAACATTTGCACGTCATGTGGTGAGTATCAATCAAAAGCTGCGTCAAGGTTATCTCTGTGCTGAAGATAATGCTTGCATTGCTGCAATTCAGAATGAAGTGGATGGACAGTCTGAACCAGAAAATGGTGCTCAAAAGCTACGATCGACAACTTTAAATTCTGCAACTTTGAATTCTGCAACATTGGCTTGGGTTCAAGATCAATTAGCTCAAGGATTAGAGATTGGAATTGAGCAGGCGGATAATAGACGCTTTCGAGCAAATTCCTGGTCAAATTGTGGTTTGATTAGGACTCGTCATGAAGGCGATGCGATCGCGACTTTAGAGCAGCTTCTCCATCAATATCCACGCCAGTATTTGCGCCTATTTAGTGTTGCCCCAAAGACTAGGCAGCGGGGTAAAAGTTTAGTGATTCAACAGCCTTAAACGCGAAGTCGAACAGGGTTAAAAAAGCAGCTTTTTACCCCTGTGTGACAGGCAACATTTCCCACTTGCTCAACTTGGAGCAAAAGAGCATCTGCATCACAATCGTAGTACAACGCTTTGACTTTCTGAATATGCCCTGAAGTTGCACCTTTATGCCACAGTTCAGCGCGAGAACGGCTCCAGTAGTGTGCTTCTCCTGTCTCTAGCGTTCGCTGGATCGATTCACGGCTCATCCACGCCATCATGAGTACAAAGCTATCTTGATAGTCTTGAGCAATGGCTGGAACTAACCCTGCTTCGTTAAATTTGAGGCGTTCTATCCACAGGTAATTTTGATCGATCGTTGTCATCGGGTGAGGCAATTATTCAGGGTTTGCGTCAGAAATAAAGCATCGAGTTTACGCCCGATTAGAACCATTTCATTTCTAGGCTTGCCATCCCAATCGCTGTCTTCAAGGTGAAATCGCTTTCCACTCAGTTGAAAAATATGACGGGCTGGACTCTCGGAAAACCAGAGAATGCCTTTGGCGCGAAATACATTTTCAGGAAGTTGATAGTCGAGAAATTCCTGGAACTTTTTGACTGAAAAGGGTCGATCGCTCTCGAAAGCAACCGCCGTGAATCCTTCAATCGATCGCAATTGCCTTGATTGTTCTAAACTCTCTGGAGCCGATTGGATTCCTTGATAAAAGCTGTTTTGGGATAGATTCACATCTAAAATGAGTGACAGCGGCAGATACCCTTGTTGAGTTCTTAGAACTCGCGCTTTCTCTTTGACATCTCGGATAAAGTCTTCTAGCTCGTTTGCTTGATCTTCTGAAACGAGATCCATTTTGTTGAGAATGATGATATCTCCATAACAGATTTGCTGTAGCGCGATTGCACTCTCATAGTGGTCAGGTGTAAAGGTTGCAGCATCAACCAGCGTTAAGATCGAATCGAGTCGGGTAAAATCGCGAAGTTCTGTGCTTAAAAAAGTTAGTGCGATCGGTAACGGATCAGCGAGTCCTGTTGTCTCGACAATGAGATAGTCAATGCGATCGCGTCGTTCTAAAATCGAGTAAACTGCATCTACTAAATTGCCATTCATCGTACAGCAGATACAGCCATTTGAAAGCTCGATCATATCTTCGTCGATCGAGATAAGTAACTGACTATCAATATTGATACTGCCAAACTCATTGACTAAAACTGCAACTTTGACATCATGATAGTTCTTCAGAATTTGATTGAGCAGTGTTGTCTTTCCGCTTCCTAAAAAACCTGTAATGATGGTTACAGGTAGGCGAGTTTCTGGAATGGACAATTCTTCTGGCATTGCAGGCACACTCAAATGATTAGGAAAGAGCAATCCAATCGGGCTTGAGGATATGGATTGCTCGACAAAGCATTTAGTTAAACTTTGGACTATGGCGAATCAAATCCATAAATTCCTGCCGCGTCTTCGCATCATCCGCAAACACACCTTTCATTGCGCTGGTAACCGTCCATGATCCAGGCTTTTGTACCCCTCTCATGACCATACACATGTGCGATGCTTCGACGACAACTGCAACGCCTTGTGGCTTGAGCAAGCCCTGAAGTGCATCTGCAATTTGGCTGGTTAATCGCTCTTGAACCTGTAAACGTCGAGCATACATTTCACAAATTCGAGCGATTTTTGACAGTCCGATCACTTTTCCATTGGGAATGTACGCAACATGAGCGCGTCCCAGAATCGGTAAGATGTGATGTTCGCAAGAGCTAAACAGATCGATGTCACGAACTAACACCATCTCATTGGCATTCTCGTGAAAGACCGCACCATTGAGCAATTCATCTAGCGATTGATTGTAGCCTTGGGTCAAGAACTTCAAGGCTTTTACAACTCGTTTCGGCGTATCGCGTAAGCCTTCTCGATCAGGATCTTCTCCCAATCCCAGCAGCAAAGTCCTGACGGCTTGCATCATTTCAGCATCGGAAACAGGTGGCTTTGATTGAGTCTTAAGCGCAGCAAACGTTTCAGACGAATCGGGCAGGACAAGATCAGAGGAGGATTGTGGGTTCATGTTGCTATTTCTAGAAGGGTAGACAATCGGACATTACGCCAGTTCTGCACTGACGGTTTTCACCTCTAACATGGAGTGTGAAAGCTGAAATTACTGAGCAACTAGCTTAGAAGGAATCGGCTCTAAGCATTGATCAAGCTGTTGTCGCAGCTGCTCAGTGTCTAAATTTCGACCAATCAGCACAAGCTGATTCGAGGGAGATTTTTGCCATTCTTCGGTTTGAATGTCGTACCGTTTTCCACTCAACTGAAAGATATGTTTCAGATAGCTTTCTTTGAACCAGAGCAATCCTTTTGCACGGAAAATCTCGATCGGTAATTCATCCAGAAAGCTTTGAAATTTGTGAACCGAAAAAGGTCGATCGCTCTGGTAAGACATTGAAACAAAACCATCATTGGCTAAGTGATCGGAATGGTGGTGATGGTGGTCATGATCGTGGTGGTGATGTTCGTGATGTTCGTGATGTTCGTGATGTTCGTGATGTTCGTCCTCATAGGCTTCGGGTTGGAAGTAGCCGACATCCAAAATTAGAGGTAGTGGAACCTCGCCATACTGAGTCTGTAGAACTCTTGCACCTGTTTTAGTACTACGAATCCAATGATCGAGTTCAGCAACTTTCTCTTGTCCTGCCAAATCTGTTTTGTTGAGCAGAATGATATCGCCATATGTAATCTGGCTGATTGCAGCTTGACTCTCAAAATGCTCCGGTGTGAATGTCTCTGCATCAACAACCGTCAAAATTGAATCGAGATGCGTTAAGTCTCTGAGTTCAGAGCTAACAAAGGTAAGCACGATCGGTAACGGATCAGCCACCCCTGTCGTCTCAATCACCATGTAATCAATTCGATCTTCTCGCTCCAAGATCCGATAGACCGCATTGATCAAGTCATCATTGATTGTGCAGCAGATACAGCCGTTGCTCAGTTCCATCATGTCTTCATCTAGCGAAACGAGAAGCTGCGAGTCAATGTTGATGTCTCCAAATTCATTGACTAGCACTGCAACTTTGAGATCATCGCGATTTTTCAGGATTTGATTCAGCAGGGTTGTTTTGCCACTGCCTAAGAATCCGGTGATGATCGTAACGGGCATCCCCCGCTTCGGGATCTCGAGGTGGGATTGAGTTGCTGCGTTCATAGTATGAGGAGGTTTTGAGAACGGTTATCATTCTACATTAATTTGAGAGAAATCTACGTCACAGGTGGAATTCTTGCTAAGATGCCTCTTTTCAGAAGGTCTGGACGATCGCTTCTCGGTACAATGCCGTCAGCACTGCGGAAATACTGCTGGCAAAGTTCTCGAATGGCAGGAGCACTTTCAAACGGTGATAAGTCTCCAAACATCAACGTCGTTTTACCTGGAGCCGAAAGCGCAACGACACAAGGACGATTACAGGCGCTCAAACATTCCACTTCTCGAATTACAAAGGGTGCATTCATCTCCCAAGTTTTAGATTGCTGCTTGAGGTGTTCTAGCAGATGAAATCCGCCACGATGTTTGAGATGTTCTCGCTGGTGCTTGGAAACAGCACACGATCGACAAATAAACAGGACATGATCCGTCATCTAAAGCCTCGTGAAATACAAAACAGTTCGATAGTTTCAGGGATTGAACGAAGAAAGGTTGTCATTGCCTGATGCCTTTTGATGCAATGGTTACAGAGTTGCGTGATTGAAGACGGCTTGCTGGAGTCGATCGCAGAGTTCCGAGAGCGTCAAGGCTCCTAATTCTCCTTTGGGTCGAGTCCGAATGCTCAGGGTTTGAGACTCAACTTCTTTTTTGCCAACAACCGCGACAACTGGAATTTTTTCAAGTTCAGCCGTGCGAATTTGCTTACCTAATCGTTCGTTGGTGCGATCGACTTCAGCACGGAATCCAGCCTGCTTAAGTTGCAGCGCGATCGCTTCGGCATAGTCCCGTTGGTCTTGACTGATTGGAAGTAATCGAACTTGAATCGGTGCAAGCCACAGCGGAAAGTCTCCCGCATAGTTCTCAATGAGAATGCCAAAGAAGCGCTCTAACGATCCGAAGATTGCTCGGTGAATCATGATCGGACGCTGGCGAGTCCCATCTGCCGCCACATATTCCATCTCAAACCGTTCTGGTAAATTGAAATCAACTTGAATCGTGGAACATTGCCAACGACGTGCGATCGCATCTTCAATTTTTAGATCAATTTTAGGTCCGTAGAATGCGCCGCCGCCTTCATCGATCACATAGTTCCAACCTTTTCTATCTAAGGCTTGTTGGAGCGCGATCGTGGCTTTCTCCCAAATCTGATCACTCCCAACCGATTGAGGTGGACGAGTGGAAAGATTGACCTCATAGTTCGAGAAACCAAAGTCTGACAAAATCTGCTCTGTGAGATTGAGAACGCCGAGAATTTCATCTTCAATCTGTTCCGGCAGACAAAAGATATGCGCATCATCTTGAGTAAAGCCGCGTACTCGCATCAAACCATGTAACGCCCCTGAACGCTCATATCGATACACAGTTCCAAGCTCTGCCCATCGGATCGGGAACTCTCGGTAGGAATGGAGTTCATGCTTGTAGGTCAACACATGAAACGGGCAGTTCATGGGCTTAATTTGATACTGCTGTTCTTCGATGTCCATCTGATCAAACATACTGTCACGATAGAAATCGAAATGACCCGATGTTTTCCAGAGGTCTAGGTTCGCAATGTGCGGAGTGTAGAGCAATTCATAGCCTGCATCAATGTGTGACTGTCTCCAGTAATCTTCAATGATTCGACGCATTCTTGCGCCGCGTGGATGCCAGAAGACTAATCCACCGCCTGCATCTTCCTCCAAACTAAACAGCTTCAAGTCTTGTCCGAGCTTACGATGGTCGCGACGTTTTGCTTCTTCTCGTTGCTGTAAGTAGGCTTGTAGCTGTTCTGGAGTTTCCCAGGCTGTGCCATAAATGCGTTGGAGTTGTGCTTTGGTTTCATCCCCGCGCCAGTACGCGCCCGCAATGCTTTCTAACGAGATCGCATCGGGATGAATTTCACCTGTAAAGTCTAAATGCGGTCCTGCACAGAGATCCCACCAATATTCATCAGGCGGCAGTGCGATCGCATCAATCAGCGAAGGTTCGATCTGAGTTGCACGCCCACTATCAGGATTACCAATAAAGTAGCGAGTAATCGGTTCTCCATTAGGAATGCGATCGAGGATTTCCAACTTATACGGCTCATTCAACTGCACAATCTCGGCTCGAATCGAGTCATATTCCACCACCTCTCGAATGATGGGAAGATTGGCTCGAATGATTCGCTGCATTTCTGCTTCAATCTGCACCAAATCTTCTGAAGTAAAGGAAATGGCTCGATCAAAGTCGTAATAGAATCCGGTGTCTGTCCAAGGTCCAATCGTCGCTTTCGCCTCAGGAAACAGCGTTTGAACTGCCATTGCCAAAATGTGAGCACAAGTATGGCGAATTTTCAGCAATTGTTGCGGATCGCTCTGCTGCCAGGTATTACCGGAGAAGGAGCGAGAAAGTTGGCTGACCATAGAAGCAAAATAACGATAATCATTCTCATTTTAGCGTAAACTGAGAAATCGGATCAGACATGCAGCAAAGTCATTCATTCTGGGTCTACAGTCTTTAGGAGAAAGCTAATGTGATCGTGCAAATCTTCGACCAGTCGTCATATTGCACTACCTTTTGATCTGAAATCCTTTTCCTGAATCATACCGAACGGTGCAAAACTTGAGTGCGTTGGTATTCGGATTGTAGATCGTGTAAATCGCCTGTCCCGCAGTTCGCCCAACGTTTCCAACTCCAATAATTTTACGCGGATGAAGGCTCGTTGGCTCTGGTTCTGATCGTCGATCGAGCGTTGTCACTGAAGTCAGCACTCCTCCAGATTCGATCTCGTATTCAAAAGCCAGTCCAGAGCGACCGCAGAAGAGATAGTTTGCATCCATTCGCATGGCGCGATCGAGCATTTGAATTGGATCAGTCTCAGGGGTTAGCTCATCGCTGACGCTGACTGTACTGCCATGAATCAGTAAGCAATCTAGCTCAAAGATGCCAAATTCTAGTGATTGTACCCACCGTACTAAATTACGAGGCACAGAATCCCAGAGTTTCTTAGTCATCTGAATGCCATATCGCCCAATTAGCTCGGTTGGTTCTCCCACACGCCCTAAACCATGCAAAACGAGTAATTGTTCTTCCCACCAACCCTGACAGACTTGTGGGACAAGTTCACCTCGACGTGGAGAAGTCAATCGATTAATCAATTTCTCATTATCGGCTCTGGGACTAATCACATCGCCCAACACAAACAAAGCATCAACCCTTTGCCGCTGAATATCTTTTAGAACTGCTTCGTAGGCGGCAAGATTACCTTCAATACCGCTCAAAATTGCCCAAGATGACATCATTTAATTATCGCTCACAGATATGAGTCGGATCGTCGGCGCGTTCTGCAAATTCCATCCCTTTTGAGAGTCTCCAGGCAAAGATGGCAGGCAGTCCTTTTTCGACAATTGCAGCACAGGTTTTTTGGTAGTCATATTCAACTTCTCGCAGCGCAATGTGCTCAGTACTATCGTCGTAAATCACATACGTTGCATTGGGTCTGCCATGTCGAGGTTCACCGACTGAGCCAGCATTAACAATGCGCTTTAAGGGCGCAGTAAAGCGAATGGATTGATCTTGTTTCGACTGTTGTACTTTGATTTGGAGTTCTCCAGAGTCCAGCGATCGCACATAGGGCACATGCGTATGACCGCAAAATAGAATATCGGCTCCGGTTGATAGCACGCGTTCCATCGCCACAAATGCATCAATCTCAGGCAGCAAGTATTCATGATTACTATGCGGGCTTCCATGGACAAAGCAGAGATTTCCATCCCGTAAAGTATGAGGGAGTTGTGCTAAAAATGCTCTCACTTCTGGATGAATTTCTTGGTTTGTCCATTCATGCGCCTGTCGTCCTCGTTTTTCAGCGAGTAGAGATGGATAGCTACATTCACAAGCGTTCAAGCCTTCAACCACATCTTCATCCCAACAGCCTTGAACGGTCGGAATATCTAGAGAGCGAATCATTTCCACAACTGCATTGGGATACGGACCATATCCAACCAAATCACCGAGACAGAACATTCGATCGACGTTTTGATCATCGATATCTGATAGCACGGCATTCAGCGCCTCAAAGTTTCCATGAATGCAGGATAAAACTGCTGTTCTCATTGTGTTCTCCTCTAAGCAGGGATTTCTAACGACTGCCGAATTTGATGTTGATAATATGCCAATGCATCGTCTGCCAAACAACAGTCCTGAAGCGTTTGCTTAATAGCAGTTTGATCAAAGGCTTCACCAACGACCTCAATGCCACTAAAGCGATCGGGTCTACCTTTGAACGATCGCGCAACATTCAATTCGGTGTAGTTCGTTTCATGCCCCTGAACATAGTTAAAGTGAAAGGCTCTACCATCAACGACTTCAAAGATTCCCTTTGCACGTTGAATGGTTCCGTACGCGCCTTCGATCAGTTCATCCCACAAGGTATCGAGGCTTGCGGGATCAAGAACCTGACCGGACAAGTTCGATCGCCAAATTTGTGAACCCTTTGCAGCTTGAATTCCTACGACAATTCGATCTGCCCATTGATGCCATTCTGTGTCGTTCGTATTGGGAGCCACGATCGCAAGCTTTTGGAAATGCCCTAGCGGAATTGTCAGCGAGTCTAAATCTAACTGAGCGCTAACTTCCAGATAGACTGGAACCCTCAAAGATAGGAGTTCCGTCAGATCGGAGAACACATTAATGCTGCTCATTTCAGTCGTCAGATACGTTGCATCGATCGCAATGCCATCGCTACCAAGCGAACAATACGCGATCGATGAATTCAAACCTTGCTGCTGAATCCAGGTTGTCTTACCTGTTCCAGACGCACCAGCCACGAGAATTACCGGGAAGTCCATAATTAGAATGAAAATCATTCTCGTAAATTATACAGGCTTCTAGCGATTTTGTTCACTCAATCTAAAAAGCTTAAGAATTGTTTTGACAAAGCCAGCAGATTCCAAACAGTTCTAGCGTGTGATAGTACAGTTGGAAGGTTTGAGACTGTCGCCACTGTTGTTCTAATGTTTCAAAGGGACAAGTTTCTAATGGGGTTGAAGTGCCACAGCGTAGACAAGTCATAAAGTGCCGATGATCGTCAGCTACAATCGTATAAAGGGCTTCGCCTTGCGGAGTCACTCGACTCTGGACTAACCCCTCACGCTTGAGCGCTTCTAATGCTCGATAAATGGTTGCTAATCCTAAGGGTTGATCTCGCTGTCTCAGTTCTGCGAAGAGCGTTTGAGCAGAAATCGGTTGCTGACTCTGTTTCAATACTTCCAAGACTTTGACTTGTCCACGTGTTTGTCGTGTTTGGGTTGCCATTGCTTTAGATCGCGTTGCTTGATAACCATTATCATTTTAGTTGATCAATCAAGCGATTTTTCGACCGAGTGCGGTTCTCGGTTTGATCAAAGTTGGAACCATCCGATCGCTGGCTAACATTGCCCCAGAAATATTTCGGGCTGTTGGTCCGACTTGCAGTGCTGCTAATCCGCCCATCACATAGAGTTCAGAACTTGCCCATCGCAAGCATGGATCTAACACAGGTAGTCCGTTCACAATTTGAATTGGATAAGCTTCTAGCATCTCTGCCAACAACGGATCTTGAGTCACATCGAATCGGGTTCCTGTAGCCAACCAGATACGATCGTATTCCTGCACTATGCCATCCTCACAGACGACCTTCCAGTGCTGACCGTTCCAACTTGCTTGAGCGATTTGACAGTTAGGATAAAACGTGAGTTGTCCACCATGACGGGCACGACGCAGTTGAGTCATCATTGCCGGGGTCATTGATCCGCCATTGCGAGCTTGTTGGATCATCTGCCAGCGAACGAACCAATCAGGTTCCCGATAAAAGCCTTTTAAGTGCTTCGGTCTTGTCCAGCCTGGATCAGCGTCAAATAGCTTTTCGTAGAGCGATCGACGTGACATTAAACTTACTTGTGCGCCTCGATTCATTGCTCCGATCGCTAAGTGTCCGCTCGTTAATCCACCTCCTACAATCAAAATGCGATCTCCAGTTAATTTCAGTAGGCGTAAATCGATTGCCGTTGCATGGACTAAGCGATCGTCTGGATAAGCTGTTGAAATCTGGTTCACCCAACTTGGAACTTGCGTCACAGCACTTCCGGTTGCCATAATGACTCTTCGTGCTAGAACTGTTCGCCCATCTCGAAGCCATAATCGAAACCGTTGCGCTAAAGGCTCAATTCGCACGATCGAAGCTGAAATTACACACTCTTGTAGCTGCCAACGTCGAATCACATCCTGGCAAAACGATTCATACAAAGCAGTTCCCGGCAAATCATAGGGCGGAAATAGTTGATTCGGTCGGGACTCTGCAAATCGTCGCAGTGCAAACGAATCGGGGTCAGGATGATGAGCAGCGGGCGATCGCAAATGCGGAATCTCATACGCTGCAAATTGATGATTCCACTGCTGTATCCAGTTGCCGCTTGGATCGAACACCCTAAACCGATTTCGCATCTTTTCGCGCTTCTGGAGCAGATGAGCAACGAGCGTAAGAGCTTGCATTCCAGCACCAACGATCGCGATATCAATTTCCTGGGGCATGAGAAATACGACAATTCAGAGAATGATTATCATTGTTTCACAAAATATCTCATAATGATAATCGTTGTCGTTCTTTAGAATGTTATGACTGCTGAATCGAGTCTACATTTGACCAATCGCCCGCGTCGTCTGCGTTGTACATCTACCTTACGCAGCATGGTGCAAGAAACTCAGCTTCGAGTCGCAGATTTGATCTATCCTCTGTTTGTGATGGAAGGCGAAGGACAAAAGGTTGAAGTCGATTCGATGCCTGGATGCTACCGATACTCACTAGATTTTCTGCTGAAAGAAGTGGCTGAGGGGTTTGAGCTAGGAATTGGTGCGATCGCTCTATTTCCTCTAATTCCCGATGCTCAGAAAGATAATGCTGGCACCGAAAGCTACAATCCAGACGGTTTGATTCCTCGCACTGTTCGAGCGATTAAACAGCAGACTCCTGAGATTGTGGTGATTACTGATGTCGCGCTTGATCCTTATAGCAATCAAGGACACGATGGCATCGTCGAAAATGGCAAGATTTTGAATGATCAGACGGTTGCAGTGTTGGTAAAGCAAGCGATCGCACATGCTGAAGCAGGGGCAGATATGGTCGCTCCATCTGACATGATGGATGGACGAGTGGGAGCCATTCGCAAAGCTCTAGATCAGCGTGGATTCATTGACGTGAGCATTCTGGCTTATTCTGCGAAGTATGCGTCTGCTTACTATGGTCCGTTTCGGGATGCGCTCGATTCGGCTCCCAAGTTCGGCGATAAAAAGACTTATCAAATGGATGCCGCCAATGCTCAAGAAGCCTTAAAAGAGGTGGCACTGGATATTGCAGAAGGTGCAGATATTGTCATGGTCAAACCTGCACTGGCGTATCTGGATATCATTCACCGCGTTCGAAAACATACACATCTTCCAGTTGCAGCGTACAACGTGAGCGGCGAATATGCGATGATCAAAGCGGCTGGACAACAGGGCTGGATTGATGAGAAAAAGGTAATTCTAGAGACATTGCTGAGCATCAAACGGGCAGGAGCAGATTTAATTTTGACCTACTTTGCGAAAGAAGTTGCATTAATGTTGCGATAGCGTATGGCAGATTCGGAACTGATGACGCGATTATTAAAAGCAATTGATGTTCTCGAACACTTAGAGAACGCGATGGAAATTGCTCCCACTCAAGAGATTGAGCAGATTCTACAAGAGGCTTGGCTGAAAGTGAGTCATACTTTTCCTGAAGATTTCAAAGATGCAACTCATTTAGATGCTAGTTCTGAAGGATTGCGGCGTTATCTGAAAGTACAAGCTTTTTTTCTTGATCCGACTCGGCAGACGATCAGCCCAGAAGAACTAGAACTTTACTATCAAAATCAATCTCTTCCATCTGAGGACGCAACAGACTTTTTCTTTCCTGATGAATCGTGAGCAAGCAAAGTATTTGGTGCGATCTCAAACCGTGTGTCGTATGTTTACAGAATAAACCACCCCGCCGTGTGAAGACAGAAGCATTGAGCGCAGAGTTTCGATCGTGCTTTGTTGAAATTCAATAAGCCTGCTTGCCTACTCGAACGATCTCTTTAATAATAAGCTTGATAACGATTATCATTATAAAGGTTGCGATGGTTACTGGACTAGAAACGGCCGTACCTGTCACCGTCTTGACGGGCTACTTAGGAGCAGGAAAAACAACTTTGTTAAACCGCATTCTCACCCACGAACACGGCAAGAAAGTTGCGGTGATTGTGAATGAGTTTGGCGAAGTCGGAATCGATAATCAGCTTGTGATCGATACCGATGAAGAAATTTTTGAGATGAATAATGGCTGTATCTGCTGTACAGTGCGGGGTGATCTAATCCGGATGATTGGCAATCTGATGAAACGGCGTGATCGCTTTGATCACATTGTCATTGAAACGACTGGTCTAGCTGATCCGGCTCCCGTCATTCAGACCTTTTTCATGGATGAAGATGTGCAAACTCTGACCAGTCTAGATGCCGTTGTTACGGTTGTAGATGCAAAGCATATTGCACAGCATTGGGAAGCAGATGAGGCACAAGAACAAATTGCATTTGCGGATGTGATTTTGCTGAATAAGATCGATTTAATTTCAGGAGCAGAACTCGATGAGCTTGAAAAGAAGATTCGATCGATGAATGTAATGGCAAAAATTTATCGAACTAGAGATGCTCAAATCGAGATGGATGCGTTGCTAGGTGTGAAAGCATTTGATCTCGATCGCGCTTTAGAAATCGATCCGAATTTCCTCGGTGAAGATGCTCACGAACATGATGAAACAGTGACTTCAGTCGCGATCGTTGAATCTGGTGCACTGGATGGAGAAAAGCTAAATGCCTGGTTGGGTAGATTGTTGCGCTATCAAGGACAAGATATCTTTCGGATGAAAGGAATTCTAAACATTGCAAGCGAAGACAATCGTTTTGTATTTCAAGGGGTGCATATGTTGTTTGATGGTAAGCCCGATCGACCTTGGAAACCGAATGAGACGCGCAAAAATGAATTAGTCTTTATTGGTCGCAACTTAGATGAAACAGCATTGAAAGAGGATTTTCGAGCATGTTTAGTGTAAGTTCAAAACAGCGATCGCTCTTTGAGTTACGTCATCAGAGTGCGCTATCTGACTATGTGACTGGAATTGCCTGGTCGCCCAGTGGCGAAGGGTTAGCAGTGTGTTCTGCTGCGGGAGAAATCCTCCTCTATTCGATGAAGACTCTTGAATCAGTTGTTCTGCAAGCTGCAACAGGGTACTCGATCGATGGTTTAGCCTTTTCTCATGATGGGCAATTTCTCGCCGCAGGAGGACAGTCAGGAGAAGTCAATATTTGGCAGTTCAAGCCAAAGCCCGAACTGATTCAGACCTTCAAAAACAAATCAGCTTGGATTGATCAACTTCAATGGAGTCCTACTCAGAACGATCTTGCATTCAGTCTAGGCAAAACAGTACAGATTTGGAATGCTGAATCTAGAGAGCGAGTAACGACACTCTTATTTGGTGATTCTTCAGTCTCTCAAATCGTTTGGCATCCTAGCGGAGAGAGTATCAGTCTCGGTGGTTATCAAGGGATCAAAATTTGGATGACAAGCAACTGGGATGATGATCCCTATCATTTGATGGTTCCTTCTGCGAGTGTTGCAGTAGCTTGGTCGCCGAGTGGTCGATATGTGGCATCGGGAAACCTCGATCGCACAATCACTGTTTTAGAGTGGGGAAATCCTGAACCGTGGATGATGAGAGGTTTTCCAGGAAAGATTCGCGACCTGGCTTGGTCAGATCAATTCGCTAGCAATGCGCCCTTACTAGCCTCTGCGAGCGCAGAGGGCATTGTGGTCTGGGAAAAGCATGAAGAGGAAGCGATCGGATGGGAAAGCCGCGTTTTGGGCACTCATGAGGGTGTCGTTCAAGGACTTTGTTTTCAACCGGCTACAATGCTATTGGCTTCAGCTTCTGAAGACGGTTCGGTCATTTTATGGTGGCAAGCAACTTCAATGGCTCAAGTCTTAGAAGGCGTCTCAGATGGGTTTTCCTGCCTCGCGTGGCATCCTCAAGGGAGCTACCTTGTAGCAGGCGGAGAACAAGGTGAGCTTCTGATTTGGGGGAAATCTTCGCGAGGGCAAGGATTTAAGCGGCGCTAGCGACGATTGAAGCTGAACAGCAGCGTGTTTTCATTCTAACGAAATCGTTGTGATAAAGGATTTTGAGTCCGGGTGAGAATGCCCTGGGTGGGGCTGAATAGTAGCGATAGAATGAATAGGGTCGATGAAACGAGCACGATCGCAGGTCCCGATGGCAGATTGTAATAATAGCTGAGATAGATTCCTGTGATACTAGAGAAAACTCCGATCACTGAGCCTAATATCATCATATGATGGAGTTCTTTGACTAGTAAGTAAGCACTCAAAGCGGGACCGACTAGCATCGAAATGACTAAAATTACGCCGACCGCCTTCATACTGACAATGATTGTAAGTGTAACGGCTGACATAAATGCAAAGTAAATGAGATTGATTGGGAGTCCAATTGCTTGAGCGCCCGTCTTATCAAACGTATAGAACAGCATTTCCTTATAAGCCAATCGAACGACAAGCAGAATGATCAAAGTAACCATTAAAGTCCGTTGGATATCTGCACCCGTTACACCGAGAATATCACCAAACAAAAAGCTATCTAGATCGAGCTTATTTTTTAGAACTGTAATCAGCGTCACACCAAGCGCGAAGAAAGACGAGAAAGTTAACGCCATGGCTGCATCAGCTTTTACACGACTTTGAGATCGAATCCAAGCAATCAAAGACGCGCCTAAGATTCCAGCACCGAATGCCCCAATCAAAATATCAATCCCCAAAAAGAACGAAATCGATAGTCCTGGTAGCACGCAATGCGCGACCACATCCCCAAACAGTGCCATTCGTTGCACAATGAGGTAGCTTCCGACCACTGGGCAGAGTATACCGACTAAAAGCCCGATTGCTAGAGCATTTCGCATAAACTCAAATCCAAGTGGCTCTGTCAGTATCTGTAGCATCATTTACCTTAGCAAGCGAGTGTAGAATCAAAATCTTGATGGAACGGGTTCTGTAGATATGTTCCATAAGCCTGTTGCAAATTTTCAGCCGTCATCACTTCTTGCGGCGTTCCGGATGCAATGAGCCGCTGATTGAGCAACAGCAGTCGATCGAGTTGCGAGAGCGATTTTCCCCATTCATGAGTACTCAGCAGCAGGATTTTCCCTTGCGATCGCAGTTCATCAAACACATCGAGCATAATTCCCTCTGTCTTCTTGTCTACACCCGTAAATGGCTCATCAAACAAGAAGAGATCTGCTTGTTGGGCTAATGCTCGTGCGAGAAATACCCGTTGTTGTTGTCCACCCGATAGCTCTCCGATTCTACGATGTCTCAAATCGAGCATCTCAACTCGTGCCAAAGCAGACTTGACAAGCTCGTTTGCAGGGCGACCGGGACTGCGAAACCAGCCTAAGTTACGAGTTCGCGCCATGAGCACCACATTCCAAACCGTGATTGGATAGTCCCAATCAATCTGCGATCGCTGGGGAATATAGGCGACTTTTTCCAACTGACGATGCAACGGACAAGTACAATATTCAACTTTTCCATGCTCAATCGGGATCAAGCCCAACATTGCTTTGAGCATCGTACTTTTCCCGGCTCCGTTCGGTCCAACCACCCCAACGAGTTCACCCGCTCGAATTGAGAAGCTCACTGCATCCAGCCCCCTCATTCCTCGATAACTAACTGCTAATTGCTGAACCTTCAACATTCATTTAGATTTGAGTTAAGTGAGAACGATTATCATTGTAGAGTCAAGATGTTCACTTTAAATCTTAAAAAAGTATGGATAAGCCCTTTCGGCTGCGTTGGACTATGGCAACAATCTCAATCGCTCTCAGTGGATTCGCCTGTACGCCTCAGTCACCCTCTACTCATCAAACCGCCTCAACTCCGCAAGCCTCACCCAGGTTAGAAGGTGTACCCAAAGTTGTTGCGACCAATACAATCCTCTGTGATTTAACCAAGCAGATTGCAGCAGCGACAGTGAATTTAACTTGTTTAGTCAAACCTGGTGCAGATCCGCATATCTATCAAGCGACTCCCGAAGATCGTAAAGCGATCGAGCAAGCCAATTTAGTTCTATATGGAGGTTACAATTTTGAACCAACTCTGATCAAACTGATTCAAGCCTCATCGAATTCGGCTCTAAAAGTTGCAGTCAACGAACTTGCAGTTCCCAAGCCTCAGCAGTTTGAAGAAGATGGACAAACCGAGACTGATCCTCATGTCTGGCACAATGCCCAAAACGGAGTGCGAATTGCAGAAGTTATTCGCGATAACCTTGCAAACATTGCTCCAAACAATGCCACACTCTATGCAGACAATGCTAAAAAAGTAACCGGAGAAATTAGTCAAATTGATAGCTGGATCAAAACCCAGATCAATAGCATTCCTCAAGCTTCTAGAACATTAGTAACAACCCACGATGCACTAGGATACTATTCACAAGCTTATAACATTCCTGTTGCAGCCCTCGAAGGTATCAGTACTGAAGAAAAACCAACGGCTGCGAAGGTAAAAGAGCTAGTCGGGGAAATCCAAGAGAAAAAAGTCCCGACTATCTACGCTGAACTCTCGATCAATCCGCAGGTCATTAAAACAGTTGCGAACGAGGCAAACGTCAAGGTTGCTGAAGAAGAGATCTATGCCGATGGATTGGGTGAAGCAGGGAGTCGTGGAGAAACTTATCAGAAGATGCTAATTGCAAACACAAAAGCGATCGTCGAAGGATTGAGAGGTCAATTTACTCCGTTTCAAGCGAAATAGTTAGCGTGACTCAGAAATCAATGAAAATCAGGCTTCTCAATCAACGATTCAACGAGCGCATTTCAAGCTGTTGCCGATGGGAGTCCGCCACTTAAGATTTCAACCAAGCAGTTGAGAGGAGCAATGCGAGTTTGATCCAATACCGAAACTACTGGGAAGATATCACCGACAATCGTACATCCAGCGTTGAGCGCATTACGAGCGGCAGCGATCGTATCTCGACTCCGACGCACAAACTCGAATCAGGTTTTATCTGCGATCGCTTCTCCCTCGTCAGCAAACGATAGAATTGCTGCTTTCAAACCTTCCGGGTTCTCTTGCGTAAATCCAGCTGGTGCTAAAAACTTTGATTTGTCATGTCTGAGCTTCTGCACCACGAGATAGCCAGGCATTTTTTATCTGGAAGAATTGCATCTGTGGGAATCTTCACGGTCGTTTTTTGCAAAACCTAATTCTTAATTCCTGTCGTCGCAATGCCCCGAATCAATTGCCGTTGACCCAATGCGAAAATCACCACGATCGGTAAAGTCGCAATCACCACTGCCGCCATCATCAGCGACCAACTATTCGTAAACTGCTCCTGAAAACTCGCCAACGCCAACTGCACCGTTCTTAACTCCGGTCGCGTCGTAAACACCAACGGCTTAAACAAATCATTCCACTCGCCAATAAACGTAAACAGCGATAACGTCACCAACGCCGGACGCGACAACGGCAACATCACCCGCCAAATCACCTGCCACCGATTCGCCCCATCCAACATCGCCGCTTCCTCAAGCTCGATCGGAATCCCCTGAAAAAATTGCCGCATCAGAAAAATCCCGAACCCATTCACCGCAGTTGGAAGAATTAAGGCTCCGTAAGTATTAATCAAATGTCCCGCTTTCAACACGAGAAAAATCGGAATCACCAAAATCTGAAACGGAATCACCAACGTCGCCAGAATGATTAATAAAATCGCCTGTTTTCCTTGAAACTTCAGCCGCGCCAGCGCATACCCCGCCAGCGCCGACGTAAACAGTTGAAACAGCGTTACCGCGATCGCCACAAAAATCGAATTCGCAAATGCCAGCAAAAACTGTCCCTTTTCCCAAGCTGAGCGATAATTTTCCAGCGTCCAACCTGGGGAACCTTCCGTCGGCTGCAACGACGTAAGAAAAACGACTCCTAATGGCAACAGCACCACTCCTGCCCCCGCCACCAGCAGTCCCAAACTGAGACGCTTCTGAACTTCCATACCGCTCACAAAACTGAAGAATCGGTTATTTTAGCGCTTCAATGCTCGATCGCCTATAGATTTTATCGATTCTTAGCGTCATCCTCAACCTTAGACGGTAAAGTGAGAGGGGGGAAGAATGAGAAATTCTACTCAGACCACCCCAAACCCTAACCCGCAGCACGCGGAAATGTAGTCATGACCAGGAGAAATCTGATCTATGCCGCAACTTGAGGCGACCCCAGAGATTGACTTCCAGAGTGAACTCTATAAAGATGCCTATAGCCGAATTAACGCGATCGTCATCGAAGGCGAACAGGAAGCGAACGACAATTATCAAAAATTGGCAGACCTGCTGCCCAATGATAAAGACCAATTGATCGGACTCGCTCGCATGGAAAACCGCCACAAAAAAGGCTTTGAAGCCTGTGGTCGGAATCTCAGCGTCACCCCAGACATGGACTTCGCACGCGAATTTTTCTCCGAATTGCACAAAAACTTCCAAGTTGCGGCAGCCGAAGGAAAAATCGTCACCTGTCTGTTGATTCAATCGCTGATTATTGAATGCTTTGCGATCTCGGCATACAACATCTACATTCCTGTTGCAGACGACTTTGCTCGCAAAATCACTGAAGGTGTCATCAAAGACGAATACATGCACCTCAACTACGGCGAAGAATGGCTAAAAGCCAACTTTGAAGCCTCGAAAGCCGAATTGGAAGAAGCCAATAAAGCCAATTTGCCTTTAGTCTGGAAAATGCTGAATCAAGTTGCAGACGACGCACAAGTTCTCGGCATGGAACGCGAAGCCCTCGTCGAAGACTTCATGATTCAATACGGCGAAGCCCTCACCAACATTGGATTTACGACCCGTGATGTGATGCGGATGTCCGCGCATGGATTAGCTGCGGCATAAGTCACCGAATTTGAAGTCTGCGGCAGTGAACTCTGGAGTTAGGGGAATCGGGGAATCGGGAAATGAGGGAATCGGGAAATGGCAAAATACAAGGCTTCCCACTCCCCCACTCCCCACTCCCCACTCCCTCCTACAAATTCATTGCCAATTTTTTGATATTTTCTCTTAAATTAGAATACGGTTCCGTTCATATCCATCTCGCCGCCTGATACCGGGCTTCTTCATACGATCGATGTTTGGTTTAATTGGTCATCTCACAAGTTTGGAACACGCTCAGTCTGTTGCACGAGAACTAGGGTATCCCGAATACGCGGATCAAGGTTTAGACTTCTGGTGTAGTGCACCGCCGCAGATTGTCGATACAATCCGAGTCAAAAGCGCCACGGGGCAAGAAATTGAAGGACGCTACGTGGAATCTTGCTTTTTGCCAGAAATGTTGGCAACTCGACGGATTAAAGCAGCGACACGCAAAGTGATTAACGCCATGGCACATGCTCAAAAAAATGGCATTAATATTACAGCACTCGGCGGATTCTCTTCGATTATTTTTGAGAATTTCAATCTGGCACAGATTAAACAAGTGCGGAATGTCATGCTGGAGTTTGAACGGTTTACGACCGGAAATACTCACACGGCGTACATTTTGTGTCGCCAGGTCGAACAAGCTTCCAGACAGTTGGGCATCAACTTGTCAGATGCAACGGTGGCGGTTTGTGGTGCAACGGGCGATATTGGCAGTGCCGTCTGTCGCTGGTTGAACACACGCGCTGATGTGGCAGAATTGCTGCTGATTGCTCGTAATCAAGAACGCTTGCAAGCTTTGCAAGATGAACTTGGGCGCGGCAAAATTCAGGGCTTAGAAGAAGCCCTGCCGCAAGCAGACATCATTGTCTGGGTCGCCAGTATGCCGAAAGGTGTGGAGATTGATCCGACTCAGTTAAAACAACCTTGTTTGCTGATTGATGGCGGCTACCCGAAAAACTTGGGAACCAAGATTCAGCATCCGGGCGTGACCGTACTCAACGGTGGCATTGTGGAACATTCACTGGACATTGATTGGAAAATCATGAGCATTGTCAATATGGATGTCCCGGCACGGCAATTGTTTGCTTGTTTTGCAGAATCGATGCTGCTGGAATTCGAGAAACTGCATACGAACTTCTCTTGGGGTCGCAATCGCATCACCGTCGAGAAGATGGAGCAGATTGGAGAGGCATCGGTTCGACATGGATTCCGTCCATTATTGCTGCCGAATCCAAACTAGCGATCGCACTAGCTTTCAGTACTGTCTCGGCTGAAAGCCTTGATCCCTTGAGTAAAGTGCTAAGGGATACGATATACTGTCGCTGTGTGAAAGCCCCTAACTCTGAATCAGCCTATGCACGGTACTGAGGGATCTACTATCGGTTTCGATCGCTTGTCTCGCTTAAAACTCTCGGTTGTGATTCCTTGCTATAACGAGCGAGGCACGATCGAGACCGTAATTCAAGCGGTAAAAGCCTCTCCTATTCGCAATCTCGAAATCATTATTGTCGATGATTGCTCTACAGATGGCACAACAGAACTGTTGAAATCGAGAATTGAACCGATCGTTGATCAAGTGCTCTACCACAGTACAAATCGGGGCAAAGGGGCAGCATTACGAACCGGATTCGCAGCGGTGACAGGAGATGTTGCGATCGTTCAAGACGCAGATTTAGAATATGATCCGCAGGAATTTCCGCTATTGTTAAGGCCGATCGCAGAGGGTCGAGCAGACGTTGTATTTGGTTCACGATTTGCGGGAAATCAGCCGCATCGCGTCGTTTACTATTGGCATATGGTCGGCAACAAATTTCTGACCACACTCTCGAATATGCTGACCAATATTAATCTGACCGATATGGAAACCTGCTACAAGGCATTTCGGCGTGAGGTGATTCAATCGATTCGGATTGAAGAAAATCGATTTGGATTTGAACCTGAAGTCACTGCTAAAGTCGCTCGCATGGGATGTCGTATCTACGAAGTTGGCATCTCTTACTATGGGCGAACCTACAAAGAAGGCAAGAAAATTGGCTGGAAAGATGGATTTCGCGCCATCTACTGCATTATGAAATACAACTTATTCGCCTCGAAGCGTGCTTATCCTGTTTCAGACGCTAGCCAAACGCTCAGACAGCAGCCCTCACCTCACCGATAATCTGCTATGTCGATAAAATGGCAGTCTTTACTTGATGCACAGCGCTTTAAGCTCAAAGATTCGTGGCTGATTTTTTTTGCTTGCCTGCTTGTCTACTCATGGAGTGCAAAGGGCATCGTCAATTATCAGGCGCTCGCATCACCGGATAGTATTCCGAATTCCTTACTTGCCTTCAATTGGTTATTCAACGGCAGATTGGATTTTGATAACTTCAGGCAGGGAATTTACTACAACGGCGGTCTGCCTCCTTACTTCTTTTGGGAGTCGAAGAGTGCTCATCTTGTCTCGGTCTATCCGATTGGACCTGCGATCGTCAGTTTTCCGATTTATGTCTGCTTTGCGCTCTTGTTATGGATCAGTCATGGCTTTCAGTCGATCGAGATTACCAGTGCTGCATTTTCTGACACGCGATTACTGTTAGAAAGATTTGCTGCTGCGATCATCGCAAGCTTTGCTGTCGCTTTGTTTTATCAATTAAGTCGCCTGAAGTTTGAGCGATCAGTTGCACTGATTTCTGCTTTTATTTATGCGTTTGCAACGCATCATTGGGTGATTAATTCACAAGCTTTATGGCAGCATGGCTCGACAAATTTGGTCTTGATTGCCGTCATGCTCTGCTTTTTCAAAGCAAATCGTGACCCAACGACAAAATCTCTCTTGCTCTTAAATGCCGGAATTTTGGGCGGATTGATGTTAGGGATTCGCCCGACGAATTTGGTGTTTTTATTATCGATCGTGGTTTATGCGATCGCGCTGTATCGCCGCCAAGCATTTTTTACAGTTCTAGGGTTATCTTCTGCCCTAATTAGTATTGCTTGGAATCTCTATTACTTTAAAAGTTTCACAGGCGGATATGGCACGTTTTCTAATCTTTTTACACTGACATTTGAACAGTTTATTGCAGGATTTACGGGACTTTTATTTAGCCCAAGTCGAGGTTTATTTGTTTACAGTCCAATCCTAATTTTGGCAATTCTAGGATTCATACAGATCTTTCGACGCTGGAAGCAAAAAGATGAAAAATTATTGATTCTGCTGTTTTTAAGCTGTATTCCGCTCTTGTTGCAATATTGCTTTTTTAGAATGTGGTGGGCAGGTGCGTCTTATGGATATCGTTTTTTAACGGATCTGCTGCCGATTCTATGCTTTTCCGTGAACTATGCGATCGCAGATGCTCTTTCCCGGCGTAAACTGCTGAATTTGAAAATTTTGATCGTTTCCGGGTTATTGACCTTCTCAGTCTTTGTCCAAGTTGTTGGCGTGTTTGGTGCATGTTTTTGGGATGGAATTCCGACGGTGATCGAATATGACCCGTTCTCATCAAAATTAACTGATGCAGAAGGAAAACTGTGGCAGCATCCAGACAGCCAAATCGAGCGACATGCCCATAGTCTGATGTTTCGGATCACGCACCCCACTCGTCAGCCCAACTATACATCTGGATTAGCTGGTCAAATTCTCCAGCTTCGAGATGCAGAAAAAAATCCTCTACCGGACACGCTCTCGATTCCAGTGGGCGGAAAAATTCGCGTGCGTGCGATCGTACAAAATACAGGCACATCTCGCTGGTTTGGCTATCAAACCGGGGCAAGCCATCTAGGAGAAGCCCGAGTTCGGGTCTTATTTACTGATATTCTCAAGCAGAACGTGCTGGAATATCGCCTATTTATCTCTGGACAGCCCCGACGTGGAAAAACCGCAGAAGCGATCGGAGATATCACGTTCCCGTCCAAACCTGGAACATACACCCTGAGATTTTCTTTGATTGCTGAAGGAGTCAGCGAGATGCCAACCCATCTGCCACAGTCAACTCAAGCAATTGAAGCAACGGTTACGTCTATTGATCAGCGTTACTAGCAGTTATGACTTTATCAAAAGCTCCCAATCGCAAATTCATGACGAGCCTTTTCTATATCGTCATCAGCTTGATTGGCACCCTGATGATGTATTCACCCACCATCCTCAGCGGCTTCACCAAAATTCAAGCAGAGCGCGGAGATACTCGCATCCTGCACTATTTTTTGGAGCATTCCTTTCAGCTTCTAGTGAATCGTAACTATACAGGAACGCTCTGGTCACCTTCTTTTTTCTATCCTTTCAAGAATGCTTTAGCATTTTCAGAAAACTTATTTGGTTGTGCGCCGATTTATTGGTTATTTCGATCGGTATTGAATCCAGATCACGCCTTTCAACTCTGGATGATCACCATCATTTGGCTCTGCTTTGCTGCCTTTGTGATTGTCTTGCGCCGCTTGCGGGTCAGTCCTGTTCTCTCTGGATTCGGAGGTTTTTTATTTGCATTTGGACTGCCGAGAGCCGCAAAACTCGGACATCATCAACTCTTTCCTCAGTTTTTTACCCCGATCGCATTTCTCTGTGTTTGGCGATTCATTCAGAAGCCGACCTCCAATCGATTGCGCTGGGCGTTGACTTTGATCTATCTGCAACTCTTGGCAGCAGTCTATCTAGGTTGGTTTCTCGTTTTCAGTTTACTTGTGTTCTTGCCTGTAATGTTTTGGCTTGATCGTGACTTTAAGACGCGCATCACGGAATTTCTCAAACGAACCTGGAAAGAAACTGCGATCGCGCTTTTAGTTTGGATGGGGGCAGTGATAGCACTCTTTCTGCCTTACCTGGAAATTAGTAAGGTCATCGGCAAAAAGCCTTATTCAGAAATTGCATCGATGCTGCCGCGACTGCAATCTTGGCTCTTGCCCGCAGATGGAAGTTTGTGGCGACCGTGGCTGTTTCCACTTTCAGCCCATACGCCGATGGTTCATGAGCATCAGATCTTTCTCGGCTTTGTCATCTTAGGCGTAACCGGATTTGCGCTTTATGTTTTGAAAGCACAGGCTCACGTCCTTGATCCAGAGCGAAAACTACTTGCTCAAGCTTGTCTGTTCACCTTTGGCATCATTTTCCTGCTTTCGCTTTCAGTCTTTGATTACTCTCTATGGAAATTCATTGCCCAACTGATTCCAGGCGCAAACTCGGTTCGAGCCGTATCTCGGATTGCGCTGATGATGTATTTCTATCTACTGCTCGGCGTTCTGCTCTGCGTGGATGCTTATTTAAAACATCGCTTTGCCAATCCAAAGATTAGAACTGCGATCGCCTTGAGCTTGATTCTGCTCACCCTACCTGAACAAATCGTCTGGACTCCGCAAAGCTTCGATCGCATGGCAGTCTTGCAACCTGAAGCAGAACTACAATCTTTAATGCAGAAAGACTGTAGCTTTGCCTATGTTGCTTTAAGCGGCAAAGATGCCTTTTACAATGAGCAAACCCAGGCAATGTGGGCAGGAATGCGAGCCAATGTGCCTATGATTAATGGCTATAGCGGTGCCGATCCCCCTGGCTTACCAATGCGACAAAATATTCCTCTGTCGGGCTTACTGGAGTGGCTGCATACAGCTTCACGAGGAAAAGCTAAAGGTCGATTGTGCCTGATTCAGGCGACTACAGGAAACAATCAACCGGGTCGAGATCTGCCTGCTTCGTCGATCGCGGGAATTCAAACCTTTCAATCCGGAGGGTTTACTTCCTTTGTGATTCCAGTACCGCCGAATAGCCCCTTGCCCGATTATGCCCAGGCGATCCGCATCATCACGACCGCACCAACCCAGATGAGAGTCAAATCTGCGATCACCTTGCCAGTTCTCGTTCGTAACACAGGTGATTTTACCTGGTTCAGAAGTGGCAATACTCCCGTCAATTTCTCTTATCGCTGGATCAATGAAAAGTCTCAGAGTGAGCCGATCGAGTACGATCGCACGCCCCTTCCCTTTGACCTGCCGCCCAATCAAGCGGTAGCATTGAACGCTAAAATTACAGCACCCAATCGCGCAGGTCAGTACACCTTGCGGCTCACAATGGTTCAAGAATCTGTCACTTGGTTCGATGCCAAAACCAAAGCCCTAGACATTCCCGTTCAAGTAGGAGAGTAGAAAGTTGAAAAAGCAGCGTGAACCTCTTTTAGAACCGTTGTTGCGTTGGTTGCGGCTCCGACGAGTCATCGCAGAAATTCCCGAAAACGCGATCGTCTTAGATGTCGGTTGCGGTCGCAATGCCGCTTTCTTAAGAGCGATCGAGCCGCGAATTCAAAAAGGCTATGGCGTCGATTTCAAAGTCGCAGAATTTCAAACGGATAAGCTCAAAGCCGTGCAAGTCCATCTGGGGGAAGAACTTCCCTTTGCTGATGCGAGTTTTGATACCGTCACCATGCTGGCTGTTTTAGAGCATATCGAGCATGAGCAAGCAATTTTAAAAGAAATTCATCGAGTACTCAAACCGGGTGGGAGACTGGTTTTAACGGTTCCTTCCGTTTGGGCACAACCTGTTTTAGAGTTTCTTTCCTATCGCATCGGAATTATCGATGAAGCCGAAATTCGCGATCATAAACGCTATTACGATCGCCAAAAACTCAAGCAAGTTTTAGTCAATGTTGCAGGATTTGAACGATTTCGACATCAATATTTTCAGATGTGGATGAATAATTTCTGTACAGTAATGAAGGTGTAGCAAATTTGACTGCACAACGCTCTGAGTTGTGAATCTGTCCGAATACCGCTACGCTAGACCAAAGAAAATCCCTCACATCTCCACAGTCTTGGAGTGGTGTAGTTATGCCCAATTCTGCCGATCGTCGTCCAATTTTGCTTGATTTTGAAAAGCCGCTTGCTGAACTCGAAGCCCGAATTACTCAGGTTCGGGAATTGGCAGAAGAAAATGAGGTGGATTTGTCTGATCAAATTGCCTTGTTAGAAGCCCGTGCCGTTGAGCTTCGCAAAGAAATTTTTAGCAGCCTCACGCCTGGGCAGCGCTTGCAAGTCGCCCGTCACCCCCGTCGCCCCAGTACGCTCGATTATATTCAGGCAATTAGTGACGAATGGATGGAGCTACATGGCGATCGCGGTGGGCATGATGATCCTGCCGTCGTCGGAGGAGTTGGTCGGATCAACGGTCGCCCTGTAGTGATGCTCGGTCAACAAAAAGGACGCAACACCAAAGACAACATTCGACGAAATTTTGGTCAGGCTTCGCCCAGTGGCTACCGCAAGGCGATTCGATTAATGGAACATGCTGATCGCTTTGGTATGCCGATTTTGACCTTCATTGATACTCCGGCAGCTTGGGCAGGACTCGAAGCAGAACAATTCGGACAAGGAGAAGCGATCGCGTATAACTTGCGTGAGATGTTTGGATTTGAAGTGCCGATTATTTGTAGTGTAATTGGCGAAGGCGGATCGGGAGGAGCACTCGCGATCGGGGTTGGAGAACGCCTGCTGATGTTTGAACATGCCGTCTATAGTGTGGCTCCACCCGAAACTTGTGCAACGATTCTCTGGCGAGACTCAACAAAATCAGCACAAGCAGCCGAAGCCCTAAAAATCACTGCACCCGACTTGAAAGAACTAGGCATTGCCGACGAGGTGTTACCAGAACCGATCGGCGGCGCGCACAATCATCCTCTAGAAGCTGCCGAAACCCTAAAAACCGCAATTCTGAGAAATTTAGCCGAATTAGATCAACTGACTCCCCAACAACGGCGCGAACTGCGCTATCAAAAATTCCGCAGTATCGGCGTGTTTACAGAAGCGGGGATGCCGACTCACGTTTAGAGTTTTTGAGTGGGGAGTGGCTCTACTCCCCACTCCCTACTCCCCACCCTCATCCACCTAAATCCAATTCCCCCTCACAAACCGCGTCACACCACGATATAATTGAGAACGTAACGATTTGTTAAAAAACTGGCTCATTCTCATTCATTTGCCAACGCCGTTCATTTAAGCTGTTTTTCCATGTTCGCCACAGATTCATTCAAGCTGCGTGCGCGTCTATTTCATCGCAATGACACCGAGATCTAGAACGTTTGCAAATTGAGAAAAGTTTTCCATCTATTGAGGTTTTAACTGGGGATTCATGACTTCCTCCATCAATCGACGTGCCCTGATTACCGGGGCGAGTAGCGGAATCGGTCAGGCAACTGCTCTAGCGTTCGCGCGTAGCGGAATTGATCTGGTCTTGGTCAGCCGCTCTCAATCCAAATTGGATGCAGTGGCACAAGAAGCGCGATCGCTTGGGGTCGATGCCCAAGCCTATGCTATTGATTTAGCTGATGTAACGACTGTGCGATCGCGCTTAGAAGAGTTGATTTCTAAAGCTGGCACGATCGACATTCTGGTCAACAATGCAGGAATGGCATACACCGGAACTTTGGGTGAAATGCCATTATCCGATTGGCAACGGGTGATCGATCTCAATGTCACCAGTGTTTTCCAATGTGTGCAAGCCGTTTTACCCGGCATGCGATCGCGCAAACGCGGCACGATTATCAACGTCGCCTCGATCGCAGCACATCAGACTTTTCCAAACTGGGGCGCGTATTGCGTCAGTAAGTTTGGAGTTTTAGCACTCTCGAAAACCCTTGCTGCCGAGGAACGAGCACATGGGATTCGAGTTGTAACCATTTCGCCTGGATCAGTCAATACTGCCATCTGGGATACCGAGACGGTTCATGCCGACTTCGATCGTGCTGCAATGTTAACGCCTGACATTGTAGCGGATGCGATTTTGCAGGCGGCAACAATGAACGATCGGGCTGTGGTAGAAGAGATGATTCTCATGCCCAATGCCGGGACGTTTTAGCTGGTTCTCTTTTTGCACACTTACTTTTTGCAACATTCATTATGACTCTTGCCACACCGAACGGATTTAGCTCCAAGAATTTAGAATCCAGACCCGATCGCAATACACAGAACGGTCAGGAAGCTAAAATTACGCCTCCTAGTGATGAAACCCGCGAACAGATGATGGATGCGGTACGCACAATGTTAGTCGGGGTGGGGGAAGATCCCGAGCGCGAAGGTTTACTGAAAACACCCAAACGGGTTGCGGATGCGATGCGCTTTTTGACGAGCGGTTATAACCAATCGCTTGAAGAGTTAGTCAATGGTGCAATCTTTGATGAAGGTCACAATGAAATGGTGTTGGTGCGCGACATCAATTTCTTTAGCTTGTGCGAACATCATATGCTGCCGTTTATGGGTCGCGCGCATGTTGCTTACATTCCCAATGAGAAGGTTGTGGGGTTAAGTAAGCTAGCACGGATTGTGGAGATGTATTCTCGCCGCTTGCAGGTTCAAGAGCGTTTGACGCGCCAAGTTGCTGAGGCGTTGCAAGAAGTCCTACAACCTCGCGGTGTTGCGGTTGTGATGGAAGCAACGCACATGTGCATGGTGATGCGTGGGGTGCAAAAGCCTGGTTCTTGGACAGTAACGAGTGCAATGGTCGGAGTGTTTCAAGATGATCAGAAGACTCGCGAGGAGTATCTGAACTTGATTCGTCACCAGCCTTCATTCTGGTAACTCTTCAAGCAAGTGAATAGTTGATGGACACGCTCCAGGCTTTTATCACCTGGGGCGTTTTCTAATCCGCTGGAAAGATCAATGCCATGCGGGGTGACTAAGGCAAGGGCTTCTAAAATATTTTCTGGGTTCAATCCGCCTGCTAACCACCATTCACAAGTGGGATCGAATTCTTTGAGCATTGTCCAGTCGATCGTTAATCCAGTTCCGCCTGCTTGCTGGGGATGATACGCATCGAGTAGTAGCACATCGACGTGAGTGTGATAGTTCTGAGCTTGTGCGAGATCTTGTTGCGATCGTATCCGCAATGCCTTGATTAATTTAATGTTGAGCGATCGCAGGGCTTGACAAAATTCTGGGGATTCTTTGCCATGCAGTTGAACGACGTTGAGATTTGAAATCTCAACTGTTTCGCGAATGGTATCGATATCCGCATCGAGAAACACGCCGACTCGATCGACGCTTAACTGTTGAGTAATGAGTCGAATTTGTTCTGGAGCGATGTAGCGAGGTGTGTCCGGCACACAGATAAACCCGATCGCGGTTGCGCCTGCGTTTTCAATGTCGATCGCTTGATCGGTTTTGGTAATTCCACAAATTTTGACTTGTAATTTCATGGTTGGACAGGTTGCTCTTTCTTGAATTCATAGCTTATCAAGAAGTCACAGTTGTTAAAGCAGAAACATCTGAGCTAGGCAGAAAAAATGTTCTCCTTGAAGCCTCGACATCTTTCATCAAAACTCAATGAATGTTCGATGAAAACACGCTTAGGCACGCAAGCGATAGCCTACACCTCGGACGGTTTCAAACAACTCGCCTCCAAGCTTTTTTCGCAAATAACCCACATACACATCTAAGATATTGGAACCAGGATCGTAGTCATAACCCCAAACGCGATCGAGTAATTGCTGGCGGCTTAACACCTGACCGGGATGCCGAAAGAACATCTCAGCTAACGTGAACTCACGCGCGGGTAATTCAATCATTTTGCTACCCACTTGCACTTTGCGCGTTCGCAAATTTAGAACAGCATTCCCGGCACTCAGAATGGTATCCTCTGGCGCTGCGGTGTTCGTGTGTCCACGCAGTCTCAGCTTTACCCGTACTAGCAGTTCTTCAAACCGAAAGGGCTTTGTCATATAGTCATCCGCCCCACCTTCTAAGCCTGCAATTTTGTCCTGAATATCGTCTCGAGCCGTGAGGATCACAATCGGGATCTGACAGCCTTGTCCGCGCAGTTCTTCTAACACCTCTAGCCCGTCTTTTTCGGGCAATCCTAAATCCAGAATCAACAGATCAAAGTCGCTCTTGACTGCCAAGTTCAGCACATCGCTTGCTGTGGATGCGATCGTCGTGGTAAATCCATTCGCACGTAAGCCTTTTTCAATGAATGCTGCAATTCTCGGTTCATCTTCTGCAATTAAAATCTGCATGAGCATTACTTCTCCTCGATTTGAAGGGGAATGACGATCGCAAAGGTTGCCCCTTGCCCCGGTTGACTCCGAACCGTAACTTCGCCACCGTGCGCTTCGGCGATCGATTTGACAATAGATAATCCTAGTCCAGATCCTTCCGAGCGCCGCCGACTGTTCGCAGCACGGGCGAAACGATTGAAAATCCGGGTTTGATCGCTCAAAGCAATGCCTTCTCCAGTATCGCGTACCCAGAAGTGCACATCCCCTTGCGCGATCGCTAAGCCGAGAGTAATCGTGTCACGCGCTTGTGTAAACTGCGTTGCGTTTTGTGCCAGATTCATGATTGCCTGCGTCATGCGCTGGCGATCGAACATCGCTATCCCTGTCGCATTGCCTTCTAGCGCCCAGTTGCGTTCCGCCAATGCCTGTGCTTTTGAGAAGAGTTCTTCAGTAAACCCATCTAGATCAACTGGCTCAACCTGCAAGAAATCCGGACGCTCTGATTTGGCTAACAGAATTAAATCATTCACCAGTCGCGTCATTCGATCCAATTCGTCTCTCACCACTGCCAGCGTTTCCTGATGTTCGATTGGATCGTCGCTGATGAGTTCCAAATGCCCTTGGATAATCGTGATCGGAGTACGGAGTTCGTGCCCCGCATCATTAATCAAGTTGCGCTGACTGATAAAGGATGCCTCTAGCCGATCCATCATGGCATTAAACGAATGTGCTAAGTCTGCAATTTGTCCTGTGCCTTGCACTTCTAAGCGCTGATTTAGATCGGATTCGCTAATTCTGCGAGTGGCATGACTCAACGACTGTAGGGGTAATAAGACTTGCTCTGACGCTAACCACGCGAGCAGCAATGCTAGTAGCAGCAATGCCGCAACGACCCTAACCACGACACCCACCGCCTCAATGGTCTCTGCCTCCTCTCCACGAGTTGTATGAGCAATAACCAGTACCCCCAGAGTTTGACCTCGCACCTTTACAGGTTCAAGCATATAAACAACGTCTCCGCTCTTGGGATCATTGATCGAGAATCTTCCTTGTGTCGCTGTCGTCTGTTGTTTCCACTGTTTCATGAGCGCGGAATCACTTTTGAAAATAGTGGGTCTAGCCCTAGGGCTTGATTGGTAAAATCTCCCCTCCACAAACGTGAGCAGGAAGATATCATCTTCTACAATTTGCCGTGCTAAGTACGCATCAAAAAAATCAATTAACTCTTCTTTGGAATAAGGAGTTTGAAACCGCTTGTCGTTCTTAATTAGCTCTGGGTCGTCTACTTCGACGTTATGCTCATCCAACAGTTCCCCCTCTAGCAAATTTTTGAAGACCTCAATTTTTTCACTCACGTCCTGGCTGACCCGTTGATCAATTGCGATCGCCAGAAGATAGCGAAAGGCGGGAATCGAAACTAAAAAAATAAATAGCAGGATCGCGGTGTACCAAAACAAGATGCGAGTCCGGGCAGCCCAAAACAGTTTTTGCCCCAAAAATTGCCTGATGGTCGAGTGAGGATTCTTCGATATCACTGTCGGGACTCGTCGCTTCGTTGAGTCAGACGTAGAGGAGCCTTTAAATTCCATAGCTTTATCGATTTTGAGGAGCTTGGCAGCTTGGTTCTCAAGATTCAATCGTTTCACGAAAACAGCTTCATGAGAATCTTCTCATCCATTTCTCACAGAAGGCTCATGACACAAGGGTGAACGCCACGTTAATTTACGGTTAATGAAGGTTTTACCTTTGGTTATTTTTTGTCATCTCTGCTCGATTCATGCTGAGAGAGTATCCCCCTTACCCATCGATAAAACGAATCTTACAAGCATCAGTGCAACCCATCGTTATTCAATTTTATGACATCACATGCTTGGTCACAGTTTTCTCAGCGATCCGTTCCACTCCGCATTGCGCTTTACTCCCATGACACGATGGGACTCGGGCACAAGCGCCGCAATTTGCTGATTGCTCAGACACTGGCTCAATCACTCCCGCAAGCCTCGATTCTCCTGATCAGTGGAATGGAAGAAGGGCGCAGTACCAGTCTCCCACCGAATATCGATTATTTGTCATTGCCTGCTTTGCACAAGGATGGCGAGGGACAGTACCAACCCCGCCGTTTAGAGATGCCGCTGCAAGCCTTAATTGCAATGCGATCGCAGGTGATTCAAGCCGCGCTCAAAGCCTTTGCGCCGGATTTGTTGATTGTAGATAACGTGCCACGCGGAGCGGTGCGAGAACTCAATCCGACCCTAGAGTACTTGCGATCTCAGGGTCAAACCCGCATGGTGTTAGGACTACGGGATGTGTTGGATGAGCCGAGGATCGTCCAACGAGAATGGCAGCGTGCCTCAAACGAAGAAGCGATCGCGCGATATTATGATGCTGTTTGGGTTTACGGTGATCCAGCCGTATTTGATCTCACCCAGGAATATCGTTTTTCGCGAACGGTTGCCAATAAAATTTGCTACGTGGGTTATTTCGATCAGCGTCAACGCTTGCAGTATCTTGCATCACCCGAAACGGTTATCAATGATCTGGGTTTGCCAGGGGGAAAATTAGCGCTTTGTTTGGTGGGGGGCGGACAGGATGGTGCAGCATTGGCGCAGCACTTCGCTCAAGCAACTTTTCCGCCGGATACAAATGGCGTGATTTTAACAGGTCCGTTTATGTCAGCTAGCGATCGACAACTTCTCCAAACGTACGCGGCAACTCATCCTCGTTTACGGATCGTAGAGTATCTCGAAGAACCCACTCAACTATTGCAGCAGGCGGATTCTGTCGTTTCGATGGGCGGCTATAATACGACCTGCGAATTGCTGTCGTTTGGCAAGCGATCGCTGATTGTGCCGCGCGTCAAGCCCCGATTGGAACAATGGATTCGAGCAAAACGGTTACAAGACCTAGGTTGGATTGATGTGTTGCATCCAGATCATCTCAGTCCAACAGCCCTGACCGATTGGTTAGCGCATCAGCCGACAACACCCGCAACATCGCGATCGCCGATTGATCTCAATGGCTTAAATCGGTTGCCCGAATTCGTGATGGCTGTCTTAACCCAATCAGCATTGCCTGCATCTGCTTATTGTGCCTCATAGTAGAAAATGAATACTTGCCGTTCTGTTCCCGATTCTGCAAAAGTCGCATATGTCTTGAAGCGCTACCCGCGTTATTCTGAAACCTTTGTTGTTTCAGAGATTCTCGCCCATGAAGCGGCTGGATTAGACTTACAAATTTTTGCACTCTATCCACCCTTGGATGGGCATTTTCAAGACATTATTGCTCAAGTGCGATCGCGGGTCACTTACCTGTTTGCATACGATCTAACAGGCATTGCTTTGTGGACTCAGTTCAACGATGCGAGTAGCATCCTACCGAATTTTTGGCAAAAACTAGAAGTTGCTCAGGCAGAAGAGGTCAATCATGTTTACAGAGCGGTGCAGCTTGCCTGCATCGTTCGGCAACAAGGCTTTACGCATCTACACGCACATTTTGCGACCTCTGCCACGATCGTGGCGCGATTAGCAAGTTACTTTGCCGAAATTCCTTACTCTTTCACGACTCATGCGAAAGATATCTTTCACAACAGTGTGATTCCCACCAAGTATCAGCAACTCTTGAACGATGCTGATGCTGTCGTGACAGTGAGTGATTACAACCTCAACTATCTTCAGCAAACCTACGATTCTGTCGCAAGCCGAGTGCAGCGAATTTACAATGGACTCAATTTACAGCGCTTTCCGTTTGCGGCTCCCTACCCGCGCAACCCTAAGATTCTGGCAGTCGGACGCTTGATCGAGAAAAAGGGATTTGCAGTACTGATTGAGGCGTGCAAAATTCTCGTCGATCGCCGGATCTCCTTTACCTGCGACATTATCGGCACAGGCGAAGAAGAAGCGAATTTACAGCGTCAAATTCTCCAGTCCGGGGTGCAAGACCAAGTTAAACTCTTAGGCCCACGTCCGCAAGGTGAACTAGTGCAGCACGTGCAATCCGCAGCGATGTTAGTGGCTCCCTGTGTCGTTGGCAGGGATAGTAATCAAGATGGTTTACCGACTGTGTTACTCGAAGCAATGGCACTGGGTACGCCTTGTATTTCCACGGATGTGGCAGGAATTCCAGAAGTAGTGCGTCACGAAAAGACTGGATTAAGCGTTCCCCAGCATGACGCGATCGCGCTTGCGGATGCGATCGCGCATTTGCTACAAAACCCGAAATTCGGGGTGCAACTTGCGACACAAGCGAGACAACTGATTGAGCAAGAATTTGATATTCATCGCAATGCGGCTCAGTTACGAACCTTGTTTCGAGCCGCGATCGCAGTACATCCGATTGTGACGTAGGAGGAATGACAATGCGAATTGCCTATGTTTGTGCTGATCCAGGCATTCCCGTATTTGGGTGTAAAGGGTGTTCGATTCATGTACAAGAAGTGATTCGAGCACTGCTGCAACAAGGACATCAAGTAGAACTATTTGCAATGCGCTGGGGCGGAGAACCTCCAGCAGATTTTGCTGCTGTTCCTTGCCACACCTTGCCTACATTACCGAGAGCGGTGAGTCAAGCTGCCATAGAACCGCGCCAAACCGGACAACGCGAACTGACCTTACTCTCTCTCAATCTAGAGCTACGACTGGCATTAGAGCAAGCAGAACCGTTTGATGCCGTCTATGAGCGCTACTCGTTGTGGAGCTTTACTGGCATGGAATATGCTCGCAGTCACGGTATCCCGGGAGTGTTAGAGGTCAATGCCCCTTTGATTCAAGAACAAGCGACTCATCGGGGCTTAGTCCATCGCGAGAGTGCAGAAGCTGTTGCACAGCGAGTATTTCGCGCCGCTCATGTCATTGTTGCAGTTTCCCAAGGAGTTGCGAACTATCTCAAGCACTATCGGGAAACTCAGGGAAAGGTGCAGGTTATTCCGAATGGTGTGAATCCTGATCGGTTCACGAAGCCGCAAATTCCGACTCAACCGAGCGACGATTTTACGATCGGCTTTGTCGGCACCATGAAACCTTGGCATGGGTTGCCCACCTTAGTCGAAGCTTTTGTTCAGTTTTACGATGAGTTTCCTCGAACGCGACTTTTGATCGTGGGAGACGGCCCTGAACGTGCTGGTTTAGAAGCAGATCTCCTTGATCGCAATATCCACACAGCCGTGCAGTTCACAGGCAAGGTTGCTCCAACCGAAATTCCAGGACTGCTAGCATCAATGCAAGTTGCTGTCGCTCCTTATCCTGACTATCCTGATTTTTATTTCTCGCCGCTCAAGGTGTATGAGTATATGGCTGCCGGATTACCTGTCGTTGCCAGCCGGATTGGAGAAATCCAGACCTTGATTCAATCTGATGTCAATGGGCTGCTCTATGAGCCAGGGAATCAGGGGCAGTTAGCCCAACAGTTCGCTGAACTCTATCAATCTCCATCATTACGTCTGCAACTAGGACAACGAGCACGAGCAACTGTTCTGCGAGAGCATACTTGGGAACGAGTAGCACAGCAGATCGTCGGCTTCATGCAGCAAACGGTTTCAACGCTGGAGGTTGCTTGATGAATCCTGCTCAACAGCTTCAAGTGGTGATTCCGGGCATCGGGCGAATCCTGAAACGGTTTTCGCCTTACATTCGCAAGCAGCAATCTTTGATCACACTCTCGATGCTGGCATTGTTTGGCGAAATTGCGCTGCGATTGCTAGAACCATTGCCGCTCAAGTTCATTTTTGATGAGCTTTTTGTTCAACAAGCAGGTGGAGCCGTTTTGCATCCTGTGCCGTTGATTGGGGCTTTAGATACGCGATCGCTGTTGTTGCTTTGCGCGATCGCAATCGTGGCACTCGCTGGAATAAGAGGTATCGCTGCCTATTGGAGCACGGTGGGATTTGCATTAGCAGGAAATCGGGTGCTCACTGAAATTCGCAGTGTACTTTATACCCATTTGCAAACGCTCTCTTTATCGTTCTACAGTCGTACGCGCAGTGGAGATTTAACCCTTCGGGTGATCAGTGATGTAGCGGTGCTTCAAGAGGTCGTTGTTACGGCATTACTGCCCCTACTCGCGAACTGCCTGATTCTTTTCGGCATGGTGGGTGTAATGTTTTGGCTGAATGCACAACTCGCGATACTAGGGCTAACCTTATTGCCGATCTTCTGGTTTTCTACCTTTCGGCTCACCCAACGCATTCGTGCTGTCTCCAAACAGCAGCGGCAACGAGAAGGATCTATGGCAGCGACCGCCGCCGAGTCCATCGGAGCCATCAAATTAGTTCAAGCATTATCGTTACAAGATAAATTTACGACAGTCTTCACGCATCAAAATCAGAAAAGCTTGAAAGAAGGCGTGAAGGCAAAGCGCTTATCGGCTCAACTAGAACGTACAGTAGAAGTGCTTCTGGCGACAGCAACCGCGCTTGTGCTATGGCGTGGAGCAGAATTAGTATTGAGGAACGCGCTGACTCCGGGAGATCTGCTTGTATTTCTCACTTATCTGAAAAATGCCTTTAAGCCCGTGCGCGACTTTGCCAAGTATATTGGACGATTGGCAAAAGCTTCTGCCGCTGGCGATCGCATTCTCGATCTGCTGGATCAAGCCCCAGACATCTACGACTTGCCCGAAGCAAAACCAGCCCCTCGATTGGCTGGAGCCGTTCAGTTTGACAACGTGAGCTTTGCGTATGAGCCAGGCTATTCGGTTCTACAAGACATTAGTTTTACAGTGAAACCAGGGCAGCGCGTTGCAATTGTAGGCTATTCTGGCAGTGGCAAATCGACGTTAACAACATTATTACTACGCCTCTACGAACCGGATCAAGGCACAATTTTGATTGATAATCAAGACATTCGCCGTTATACCCTGGAGTCTTTGCGCACTCAGATGAGTGTTGTCTTGCAAGATAGTTTACTCTTTGCTGCTAGTGTTTGGGATAACATTGCTTATGGGGCATCGACAGCCACCGAAGCCGATGTGATCGCGGCTGCTAAACTTGCAAATGCCCATGAGTTTATTCTGAACTTGCCCCAAGGCTATGACACGATTTTGGGCGAACGGGGTGTAACACTATCGGGTGGACAACGCCAGCGGCTCTCGATCGCACGAGCCGCCATTCGTCAGGCTCCGATTTTGATTTTAGATGAACCGACGACGGGCTTAGATAAAGCAAACGAGCAAGAAGTAATCGATGCCTTAGAACGTTTGTCAGTTGGACGCACGACCTTTTTGATTGTGCATGATTTAGAACTTGCTGCCCGTGCTGATTTTATTTTTTACATGGAGCGAGGGCGATTGGTCGAACGAGGAACCCATGAAGCCTTAATGCAACTCAACGATCGCTACGCTGCTCTTTATCGACTGCAAGCAACTGAACGACAGTATGCTGCTGCATCTAACCTTGAGTGTTCGATTTAGTGTTCAATTTAGGTTTTGTCTGTTATGTCGATCGCGATTCAAGACCCATTCCACATTCTTGCTGATCCAAAGTTGAGTTTTTTAGCGACTGCATTTGATCCAGTACAAGTCCAACAGCAATTCCAAACTCAGCTTTTCTACCGCTCAGAGCGGCTTAAAGCAATAGAGATACAAGCGATTCGCGTGATTCGCTACAAACCTCAACGACGCTGTTTGATTGAGTACGATGTCTTAATCGAGCACGCAGGTGAGGTACGATCTATGACCTGGATCGCGAAAGTACGATCGAAAAAACTCGATCGATCCTGCTACCGATTGCAGCAACTCCTCTGGGATCACGGATTTGGACAGGATAGTACCGATGGGATTTCTGTACCAGAACCGATCGGGGTGGTTCCTCAATGGCGGATGTGGCTTCAGTGCAAAGTCCCTGGCATTCTAGCAACTGAGGTCATCTCAACAGCGGCAGGAACAGAACTTGCACAGCAGATTGCAGATGCAGCACACAAACTCCATCGTGCTTGGATTCTGCCGAAACGTTGTCATGGCATTGAGGAAGAAATGGCGATTTTGCACGATCGCTTATCTCGAGTCATCGTGCAATACCCTCAATGGCAAACCCGACTAGAACAAGTTTTAGCTCAATGCGATCGCTTAGCCGGTTCAATTGGATCAAATTTGATCTGCGGCATTCATCGCGATTTTTACCCGGATCAAGTGCTGGTCGATGGATCGCGGCTCTATTTGCTAGATTTTGATTTATTTGCAGGCGGTGACAGAGAGCTTGATATTGGCAATTTCAATGGACATCTCATTGAACAAAGCTTGCGTTTATTGGGTGATCCGAATGCTCTAGCAACTCAGCAAGCTGCACTTAGCGATCGCTTTATTCAGATTAGCGGTGAAGCAACTCATCATGCGATCGAAGTGTATACTACTCTGACGTTAGTCCGGCATATCTACCTCAGTACGCAATTTCCGGAACGTCAGCCTTTTACAGAAGCGATTTTGGAACACTGCGAGCATCGATTGAAGCAACCGTCTTTGGTGCTGAGATAATCGCCCTCAGGTTGAAGGTCGCATCGATTGAATCTTGGACTGTCTATGACTCATACCAAATTGAAAAATGTTTGCGACCAATGCCTTGTGAATGGAATTCGCTAGGACATCAAGTGTCGCGATCAAAAATTGATTGGGTATCAGTTTCTTCGCTTTGGCATAATGGTGGCAGAAATAGCTTTAGGAATGTTTCCAACGATCGAACTCGCTCAATCTGAATCTTTCGCTCCTTAATCTCGATGACAATGCCAGCAACGATCCAATTGATGTGGGTACAATCCGCACAACCGTTAGCTTCTGAATCAGGCATTTGAATCAACGACACAGTAAGAATATTAGGAATATTGGCAGTGCTGAATTGTTTCTTTTTCTTGAATCCATAGCTTATCAAGAAGTAGAAGCCGTTAAAGTAGAAACATCTGATCTCGGCGGAGAGATTCTTATGGTTGCGAGTCCCCAATTCTCTTTGAGTCCTGAAGAATATCTCGAATGGGAAGAACGGCAGGAAATTCGCTATGAGTATCTAGAGGGTGAAGTATACGCGATGACAGGCGGAACACTTCCGCCCAGTGAAATTGCTGTTAACTTTGTTACTGTGTTAAAAAGCCATTTACGGGGACATGGCTGTCGCGTTTTTAGTTCTGATGCAAAAGTTAGAATCAGCGAGAAAGGTCCTTTCTTTTATCCTGATGCAACTGTGACTTGCGATGAGCGCGATCGTACTGCATTAAAATTTGCTGAACATCCTTGCATGATTGCTGAAGTCCTCTTACCCACTACTGAATCTTACGATCGCGGTAAAAAGTTCGCAAAATACCGCCAACTGAAAAGCCTAAAAGAATATGTCTTAATTAGCTCTGATACTATCAATGTTGAGATTTTCCGATTGAATGAGAAAGAGAAATGGGAACTGACTGCTTATGCTGAAGGAGATGAAATTGAGCTGACTAGTATTGATTACAAATTCCCGATCGAGCTTCTCTACGAAGACATTATGCTAGTTCCTGCTGAGGAGGAAGAATAGCGATCGCTCATACTAGAAGTGCAGGATCTCTAGAACATCATGCTGAAGGAAAAAATAAAGCAAGAGTTAGAGGATGTTTGAAAAGACCATCAAGGGGGTAAAAAAGCTCTCCGGTTATCAGCTGTAAATACATCAAAAACACAGCGCCGATGACAAAGTTTACGATTCGGCTTTATAGGAATAGTTAGTAGCACAATCGAAGTCATTGCTTCTGAATCCGCAGACAGGTTGTCTACTAGGAAAGTACTGCGATTGTTCAAGTGCCGTAGTGCTATTGAGCCTGTGATTGGACAGAGCAAAGGCGGCTACTGTTGCTGTACTGAATTCTTGAATCGATAATTCAGTAAATTTGCCGTTTCATGCGTTTAGCAAAACTGCATCCAAGTCGATTGAACTATAGATAATACTTATCATATTGTGAAGATTATATTTGAAGAGTGCCTAGACACCGTAAATCTATTGAGTTATGGTCTTAAGTATGTTTTTAGATTACGTAAAAATAATTAGAAATTTCAAGCGTTATGCGAGAGCCACCTTCAACCGTTCAGGCGATATACGATAAAAGTGCGCCTAGTTGGGTCAGACATGAGCCGACGATTCTCTCGGACTTTACCGCTCGTCCACCAACCTTGGATTTTTGCGGGAACGTTACTGGAAAGCGAGTTCTGGATTTAGGGTGTGGAGAAGGATACTGTGCGCGACAACTCAAAGAACGAGGAGCAGCATCCGTTTTCGGCATTGATATTTCTCCAGAGATGATTGAGCGCGCCCAAATTCAAGAGCGCCAATCTCCTCTAGGTATTCAGTATCAGGCTGGTAGCGCAACCGACCTAAAAGCATTAAAGACAGAAAGCTTTGACCTAGCGGTTGCAGTCTTTTTGTTTAACTATCTTTCGATCGATGAAATGCTCTGTGTGATGCAAGAAGTTCATCGGTTACTGATTGTCGGGGGAGATTTTATCTTTGTCGTTCCCCATCCGATGCTAGCATTCACTCACCGTCAGTCTGCGCCATTCTACTTCGACTCCGAATCTCAAGGATACTTCTCAGGACGCGATCATGCTTTCACTGGAAAGATTTGGCGGCGCGATGGAATTGCATTAGATGTGCGTAGTTTTCATAAAGTCTTCTCAGACTACTTTACAGCCCTAAAAACGGCTGGATTCACAGCCATGCCTGAATTGAAAGAACTCACCGTTACGCCTGAGTTACTTGAGCTAGATTCGTCTTTCTTTGAGCCTGTTGTTGATATTCCGCTCCACTTACTGATGCGAGTGACCCGTTCATCATAACTTCCATGATTCAATCCTTAACTAAGGCTCAGAACCAGGTCGATCTCATCCGTGATCAGGACTGGACAAGAGCCGATATGCTGCGATCGTCTCAATGGCAACTGACAATTCCGGCAGTCGTTTTCCAAGAATTTCATCGGGCATCTGCAAATCCGTCTGCTGGTTTGCAACACCTCGATCAGCTTGCCCGCACCATTCAGAAAGAACTGTTTGATGGGAGTGGCATCGTCTTGCTGCGGGGCGTTCCCCTCAATTTTAGTGAATTGGTCTGCCGCAACTTTTACTTGGCATTGGGTCAACGAATTGGTAAACCCATCGATCGCTATGGTCTGGTTTATGACGTAACAAATTTGGGGCGATCGTATCAAACTAGCCGAATTCCTATTTCTCAGACGAATGCCGAAACGTCTTTTCACACTGACAGCAGCGCGATCGATTGTTTGCCAGATGTTGTGGGTTTGATGTGTCTTCGTCCTGCGCTATCGGGTGGAGAGTCGCAAGTGGTGAGTGTCCCTGCTGTTTATCAGCGCCTAGCAGCAAGTGATCCGAAGGCAATATCGCTTCTTCATCAGGACTACATTCGCGATATTGTTACCCCAGGATCTGCGTTTTCGTTAGAAAACTTACGAAAAAACCAGTTTCCTATCTTTTCTCACCAAGGACGGCGCGGTTTAACGTTTCGCTATATGCGCTATTGGATTGAGCGGGGTCATCAAAAAGCAGGAGCTTTACTGGATGCAGCGCAAACGGCAGCATTTGATGCGCTCGATCTCACTTTATGCGCTGAGGATCTGGTTCTGCAATTTAAGCTCGAAGCGCGAGACATCCTGTGGGTCAACAACTTCAAAGTGGCTCACAACCGAACGAACTATCAAGATTATGATGAGCCTGATCAGAAACGTTTATTGCTACGGATGTGGCTCGAACAAGTTTGAATCCGATTCTGTTTTCGTTTGATTGATCAGTTTTGTAAGTATGCTTTGTCCTTGTTCCATTCATCTAGATCTCCCTAACCCCTATGCACAATGCTCTTCCCCCGTTCAAGCGAACGATCCTGAAATTCAATCGTGAAGTTGGGCAATCGGTTGTTTCGATTCGACAAGATTTAGCATCCGTAGAGTCTGGGGCATGTGAGCCACCAAGCACTCCTGCTGAGGCTAGAATGGCGCTCAATCAATTCATGCAGTCGCATCCGTTCTGGCAGAACTCGCTCTTTCAAGCTTGTCGCTCCGGTAGCCTCTCTCAATCAGATTTTCAACTGATCTTTGCCCAATACTCGCTCTACTCTCAAAATTTCACGCGCTACCTTGCCGGGCTAATGGCAAATATGGAGTTCGATGCGTTGCGGGTCAAACTGATTGATAATCTTTGGGAAGAGAGCGGTGGAACTAATCCAGACGAGCGGCACACAGAGATTTTTCACCAGTTTCTTCGAGAAGGGTTGAATGTTGATACTTCTCAAATTCAATATTTAGATTCAACGGTTTTGTTCGTCAAAGAGTATCTAGATTTTTGTTTGCGATCGTCTGCCTCCTTAAGCAGCGCATTTCTTTCACTAGGAACAGAAGCGATTGTGCCTCGAATGTACGGCATCTTTGTAGAAGGTCTGCTCAAAGCGGGTATTCCAGAAACACATCTTTATTTCTTTAAGCTTCATATGGAGGTGGACGATGCCCATGCAGAGACACTTGAGGAAATTATGATGGCTTATTCGGACAAGCCCTACTGGTTTATTCAGTGTCAGCAGTCGATCGACTTTGCTTTGTCGTTGCGCATGCGATTTTTCGAGCAACTTTACCTGTATATTTCTTGAACTTTGCGGTGCAGTACGTTCAGACCTAGGACAGGTACTATTACCTTCACAAAGTAGTGCTAGGTCGAGGTGTTTTACTATCTTGAGAGCAATGTTCGCGATCGTGCGTGGACGCGAGGTTTTGATCTCGATCAGTGGAACGAGTGAATTGCGATATCCTTGAAGGAATCACCTCAGTTCTCACCCATCGGATAGATGTTACAGAGTCGCCAGGAGAATAATTCTCTTTACATTACCCTCGCGATCGCGTTTGCGATTGCCGCTACGCTGTTATATCCTGGACTCGCCCAGAACTTGCTGACCGCTGCTGGATTTATTCCTCACGGTCACTGTTATTTGTGGAAACCAGAATTAGTTTGGCTCCATGTTGCGACCGATACGATTATTGGGATCTGCTACGTCGCGATTTCGGCGACGCTTGCGTATCTCGTGTATCGAACCCGCCGAGAAATTCCCTTTCACTGGATCTTTCTCGTTTTTGGTGCATTTATCGTCGCCTGTGGTGCAACCCATTTCATGGAGGTCGTCACACTCTGGAATCCGATGTATTGGCTATCAGGTGATATCAAACTGCTGACAGCACTCGCTTCAATTTCTGCTGCACTGACGTTACCTCCACTCGTTCCCAGAGTCGAAAACCTGCTGAAAACGCTGAAACTGGCTGAGGAGCGACGGCAACAGTTAGAAGTCGCACAGCAAAATAATGCTGCTCAAACTTGGCTCAAGTCGAATGTGGCAGAACTGAGCCAGAGACTGCAAGGGCAACGAGATCTAGCCAGTACTGCGGCAAGCGTGCTTTCTCATTTCTGTTCTCTGGTGGAAGCGCAACAAGGCGTATTCTACTGGCTCGAGCAAGACTCAGGCGTGCCTGTGCTGAAATTAGTTGGCAGCTATGCAAGTCAAGCCTCAGCACAACTCAAACCCCAGATCCAACTGGGAGAAGGGCTAATTGGGCAATGTGCGATCGATAAGAAATCTTTACTGCTGAGTGATATTCCCAGTGATTATCTTCAAATTAGTTCCGGCTTAGGCAATGCCTCTCCTCGGCAACTGATTGTTCTGCCTGTGTTGTTTGAGTCTGAAGTAGTCGCAGTGATTGAGCTTGCTTCATTTCAGCCGTTTAGTGAAATTTCGCTGATTTTTCTTGATGAGGCAAGTAAGATTTTGGGCGTCGTGCTGACAACGATCGCGGCAACGGCTCGGACAACAGAATTACTCGCACAGTCTCAAGCGCTGACGCAAGAGCTACAACGCCAGCAAACTGAGCTTCAAGATACGAATTGCCGATTAGAAGAACAAGCAGAAGAACTGAAAGTCTCTGAAGCTCAGTTACGCGAGCAGCAAGAAGAATTACAGCAGACCAATGAACAGTTGCAAGAGTTGAATGTAGAGCTAGAAGAGAAAGCGGCACAACTTGCACTCAGTTCACGCTATAAATCTGAATTTCTCGCCAACATGTCGCATGAGCTACGAACTCCGCTCAATAGTTTATTGATTCTGGCAAATTTGCTCAGCGAGAACCGCGATGGTAATTTGACGGCAAAACAAGTTGAATATAGCCAAACCATTTATGCGGCGGGCAATGATTTGCTCGATCTGATCAACGATATTTTAGACCTTGCCAAAATTGAATCGGGTAAATTGTCGATCGAGCTACAACCCATCTCATTCCCCAATTTGAAGATAGCCCTCGAACAAATCTTTCAGCAGGTCGCTTTGAGTAAAGGATTAGACTTTACGATTGCGCTCGATCCGCACCTGCCAACCAACTTTACGACCGATCCAAAACGCCTTCAACAAATTCTCAGAAATCTGTTATCGAATGCTTTTAAGTTTACTCAACGAGGAAGCATTGAGATCAGCATAGCGGCTGAATCCTCTGAGATTGCATTTTCAGTAAAAGATACCGGAATTGGGATTCCGGCTCATAAGCAGACTGCGATTTTCGAGGCATTTCAGCAAGCCGATGGAACGACCAGTCGTAAGTATGGTGGGACAGGATTAGGACTGTCGATTAGTCGAGAACTCGCCATGCTTTTGGGGGGAAGATTGACGGTTACGAGTCAAGAAAATCAGGGCAGTACGTTTACGCTCTATTTGCCGATTGTTGAAACGGTGCAGCCTGCGATCGTGCCTGAGACCAGTGAGCGTTCTATGACTAGGGTCGTTGCAGACGATCTCGCATCACTGCAACCGGAGGATGCTGTTTTGCTGATTGTTGAAGATGACTTAAACTTTGCCTACAGCTTGCTAGAAATCGCTCATCAACAAGGCTTTAAGGGGCTAATTGCGACGCAAAGTGATAGAGCGCTTGAACTTTTACGACAGTTTCAACCTGTGGCAATGATGCTGGATGTCTACCTGCCGGATGGCAACGGATTGAGTATCTTAAACTACTTGAGATCAAATCCTCAACATGATCTGCCTGTCTATGTGCTGTCAGGAGATGACTATTTAGAGCGCAGTTTACAGCTTGGTGCGATCGCATATTTGCAAAAACCCGCTACGCTAACTGCACTGAATGAGGCTTTTTCGATCCTCAAACAGTTTTTAGCTGATCGAGTCAAGCAGCTTTTAATCATTGAGGACGATCCAACGCAGGCTGAAAGTCTATGTGAATTGCTCAAACAGGATCAGGTACAAATTGCGATCGCTCGATCCGGAGTACAAGCTTTAGAAATGCTGCAATCGACAGAATTTGATTGTGCTGTTTTAGACTTAATGCTGCCGGATCGAGACGGATTTGAGTTACTTGAAGACATCAAAACTCATTATCCAACCTTGGCAATTGTGGTCTATACCGCAAAAGAATTGACGCTTGAAGAAGAAGCTCGACTGAAGCGACTCGCCGAAACCATCATTATCAAAGATGCGCGATCGCCCGAGCGCTTGTCTGATGAAATGATGCTCTTTCTCCATCAAGTTCAACTCAAATCAGTTCAATCTCAATCGTTCACTCAGTCATTGCAGCCCTCTGATGCAATTCTGGTTGGAAAAAAAGTCTTAATTGTCGATGATGATGTCCGCAATATTTTTGCGATTACGAGTCTGCTAGAAGAATATGACATGGAAGTCCTCTATGCAGAGAATGGTAGGACTGGGCTGCAAGTCTTGAATCAGAATCCAGACATCCATCTTGTATTGATGGATATTATGATGCCAGAAATGGATGGGTACGATGCGACTCGTGCAATTCGAGCACAACCCCGCTTCAAATCGCTGCCAATCATTGCCCTGACGGCAAAGGCGATGAAAGACGATCGAGAACAATGTTTAGCAGCAGGCGCGTCAGATTACATTACAAAGCCGCTCAATTTAGATCAACTGATCTCGCTCTTGCGGGTTTGGCTATCGACTTAAGGTGCTGTATTCACGGATGTCGTTGACCCAAGCTGTAACGCATAGAGATTGGCATAGATCCCTTGCTGGTCTAGTAATTCTTGATGGGTTCCATGTTCTACAATCTGTCCACCTTGCACGACCAGCACTTGATCTGCTTGAGTCACTGTACTAAGTCGATGAGCAATTACAAAACTCGTTCGATTTTGCAATAACCGAGCGATCGCATCTTGTACCAGTGCCTCAGTCCGCGTATCAATGCTACTGGTTGCTTCGTCTAAAATCAAAATCCGAGGCTGAATCAACACAGCACGCGCAATACTAATCAACTGGCGTTGACCTTGACTGAGCATTGCTCCTCGCTCACCGAGATAGGTCGAATACCCTTTCGGCAAGGTAGTAATCAGTTCATGCACATTGGCAATCTGGGCGGCAGATTCAATCTCAGCGTGAGTGGCATCTGGACGACCAAAGGCAATATTTTCGGCAACCGTTCCACTAAACAAGACCGTATCTTGTAAAACAATACCAATCTGACGACGTAAACTCGCTTGAGTCACTGATCGAACATCAATTCCATCAATCAGCACTGCTCCCTCGGTCACATCATAGAAGCGCAGAATTAAATTAATGATGGTACTTTTTCCCGCTCCAGTCGCACCGACAAGCGCGATCGTTTGTCCAGGTTTTGCTAGCAAGTTCACTTGATTCAAAACGCGCTGGTTAGGCGTGTAGCCAAAAGCAACATTCTGAAATTTGACCTCACCTTGAATCGGGGGCATCTCGATCGCATTCGGTGCATCGTTTAACTGCGAGGGTTCATCCAGTAAACTAAAAATTCGTTCCAGTCCTGCTAAAGCCGATTGTGCTTGAGTATAGAACTGGCTCAAAATCTGAATCGGTCTGAAGAACTGCTGCACATAGATCAAGAATGCCGTGACGACTCCGACGGTTGCTTGCCCGCTTACGGCTAGATACCCACCATAGGCAAGGACACCCGCAGTTGCTAGAGTATTGAGAAAATCGATCGAAGGTAAAAATGCAGCCGTGATCGCAACAGCTTCAATATTGGCATCGCGATTTGCCGCATTCAATTGATCAAATTCGTCAATATTCAACTGCACCCGGTTAAATGCTTGGGCTTCCCGCACGCTGCCAATATCTTCTTCGAGCTTGGTTGAGAGTTCTCCGATCGTTTTACGTGTAACTCGAAATCGCGATCGCGCCCATCGTGAAAAGAGCGCAGTCGTGAGAATCATCAACGGCACAACAAAATTGCTAACTAATCCAAGCTGAAGATTGATTGACAACATCGCAATGATAATGCCGATCAAACTAAACAAATTCCCCAACATTTGCGCGATCGTTTGACCAAAGGCTTGGTTGACGGTACTTACATCATTGAGCAACCGACTCATCAAATCGCCTGCTTCACTGCGATCGAAATAGCTCAAGGGTAAGCTTTGTACCTTAGTAAAAATATCTTGCCTCAATTGCGCGAGAACATGCTGCACAATCCAACCGACCCGGACAATCTGCTCCCGAATGGCTTGGATACCGAGCACGTAAATCGTAGTCAAGGCGAGTAAAGCGAGAAGTAACCCTTGCAGATTGCCCTGTGCAATTAAATGATCGATCGACCATCCAATAAAGAATGGTCCAACAGCTTGAGATGCAGCACCAATCAATACGCACAATAATGCGATCGGAACTTGTTTTCGATAGGGTCGAACATATCGTAAAAATCGCCGCAGTGTAGACACTTGGCGGGTGGACTTTTCGGTTGCTCCAAAAGCACTGCTCATGTTGATTTCACCTGAGATTCTAAAATCGCGCTGTACAATGGGCTGTTTCGCATGAGTTCTTCATGGGTTCCCTGTGCGACGAGCAACCCTTGATCCATCAGTAAAATACGATCGGCATTGCGAACGGTTGTAATCCGCTGCGCGATGACAAAGGCAGTACAAGTTTTTTGCTCCATCAAATCATCGAGTGCTGTTTGAATCTGTGTAGCAGTTTTCGCATCGACGGCGGAAGTACTATCATCGAGAATCAGAATGTGGTAGTTGGTTAGTAACGTGCGAGCGATCGCAATTCGCTGGCGCTGTCCTCCGGATAATCCAACTCCCCGCTCGCCCACTACCGTGTCATAGCCTTCTGGAAGCTCTGAAATAAAGTCATGAATTTGGGCTGTTTTCGCTGCTTCAATGATTTCTGCAAGGGTCGCATCCGGCTTTGCATACGCAATATTTTCTCGCAATGTCCCTGAGAACAAAGTTGTTTCTTGAAACACAATGCCAATGTGCGATCGCAGACTCATCAGGTTAAATTCTCGAACATCATGCCCATCAATGCGGACTGCACCTTCAGTTGGATCATAGAATCGAGGGAGCAAATTGACGATCGTGCTTTTTCCTGATCCAGTCATGCCGAGAATTGCAATCAATTCGTTCGGCTTCGTTTCAAAAGAAACATTTTTCAAGGCTTCGACTGTCGCGCCTGGATAGCGAAATGACACATTCTCAAATGTAATCCTGCCCCCACAAGTCCGAAACGGAATCGCATTCGGTCGATCGCGAATTTCGACTTCTGCATCCAGCACTTCATAGACGCGTTGGGCAGAAGCTGCGGCTTGAGCGATCGCAGGTGCAGCAAATCCAATCAGTAAAATCGGTTGAAGAATGAAGAGTAGGTATGAATTAAACGCAACGAGTTCACCGATAGAAAATTGTTGGCGAATCACCTGTGCGCCGCCATAGCCAATCACCACAACTGTAATCAAATTGCTGAGCAGAAAAATGATTGGAAACGTGTTCCGAATCGCATACAGCGTTTTCATGCTGACGGCAATCAGTTCATTGTTCAATGCAGTGTAGCGAGTTGCCTCTTGGGACTCCCGCACAAAAGCTTTGACAGCCCGCACACCGATTAGATTTTCTTGCAAAACAGCATTGAGGTCGCCGAGTTGCTCCTGCACTCGCTGAAACACACTGCCATTCCGAGTGAAAAACCGCGTCAATATCCAAGCCGCGATCGGCAAAACTGAGAGCGTCATCAGCGCTAATTGCCAATTCATAATCAGCAAAATCGTTGAAATCGTGACAAGCGTGATGACGGCTCCAATGACTTGAATCAAGCTTGTGCCAATAAACGATCGAATCTGCTCGATGTCGCTCGTCGCACGGGTGAGCAGTTGTGAGGTTTGCGCGCGATCGTGATAGCTAAAACTCAGCGTTTCCAGCTTAATAAAAAGCTGATTGCGTAGATCATACGCCACGCCTTGTGAAGTCGATTCTGACCAGAATGTTTGCCCAAAGTTAAACAATCCGCGCGCGAGCGCAGCAACGACCATCAGGGCTGCACTTTCCCAGACGACAGTAGAATTCTTCGCAGCAATCCCTTGATCAATTCCCCATCGAAAAATCTGCGGAGTGACCGCTGTTGCGATCGTCAGCAAGATCAGACTTAACACTGCTCCAAGCGCTACGTACCGATGCGATCTGAGACCTTGCAGCACTCGTTGAAGTGCCGCGATCGATGAATTGTCCTGCGATTGAGTCAAGGTAATCCTACTCTTCACTGATAAATTCAGCGATATTATCATACAGAAGAATTTTGAGTATCTGCTGTAAGGCAGGTGTAACTCCAGAAAGACTAATTTTCGCAAGTGATTTGCCCTTCTAGAATTACATCTGTCTTTGGCTGAGCAATGCCTAAGTCTTAAGGCTGAGGTTGCAATTTTAGCCCCAAGATAGTCTTGAGGCTAAACTCTCTCCACAAAAGAAGAGTTGTTGTACTTTGCCTTAACGAGCAACTATGATCACGCGTGAGTCTTCGTCCGATATTGAACAATCTGCTTCAGACTGGCATCATCTTCCTCCTCCTGAAGTGGTGACTCGGTTGGAAACTCATCCGGATCAGGGATTGCATCCTCTAGCAGTAGAACAGCGTCAGCAAAAATATGGTGCGAATCAATTGACGCAGAAAGCCGGAAAAAACCCGCTAATTTTGCTGCTCGAACAGTTTAATCAGCCGCTGATCTATATCTTGTTAGTTTCTGCTGGAATTACTGCCCTATTGCAAGATTGGGTTGAAACGTGGGTGATTTTAGCAGTAGTTGTGATCAATGCTTTGATTGGGTTTGCTCAGGAATACAAAGCGATCAAAGCCATGCAAGCGCTCGCGCAAACGGCGCAAAGTGATGCTACTGTCATTCGCGGCGGGCAAAAGCAACAAATTCCAGCGACTGAATTAGTTCCAGGTGATCTCGTAACACTTCAATCTGGGAATAAAGTACCAGCAGATTTGCGACTCTTGCGATCGCGCGATCTTCAGATTGATGAATCTGCGCTGACCGGTGAATCTGTTCCGGTTGAAAAGAATACGATCGCACAACTCGATCTCGAAACTGCTTTAGCCGATCGCTTAAATCTTGCCTATGCTTCCACCTTGGTTACGTATGGAACAGCAACGGGAGTCGTGATTGCCACTGGAGATCGAACCGAGATCGGACATATTAACGAACTCATTTCTTCCGCCGATGTCCTCACGACTCCTCTGACTCGTAAAATTAACCACTTTAGTCAGACTTTGATGTATGTCGTCTTGGGAGCATCTGCGATCGCATTTGTGGCAGGTGCACTGCGAGGCTACTCTTTGGACGATAATTTTTTAGGCGTCGTTGCGTTAGCAGTCGCCGCAATTCCTGAAGGATTGCCTGCTGCGGTCACGATCACGTTAGCGATCGGGGTGAATCGCATGGCAAAACGCAATGCCATCATTCGCAAACTCCCAACAGTCGAAACCTTGGGTAGCACAACGGTAATCTGTTCTGACAAGACTGGAACCTTGACGCAGAATGCAATGACCGTGCAAGAAATTTATGCAGGAGATCAAGTCATCCGGGTGTCAGGCGTTGGCTATGCACCAAAAGGAGAGCTTTCGACTTCAGGTGAAAATCAAGCGCTCATCGAATGTTTGAAAGCAGGACTCTTGTGTAATGATTCTCGCATTGTTGAGGAAGATCAAGGCTGGACGATTGTTGGTGATCCGACTGAAGCCGCGCTGATTACCGTTGCTCACAAAGCAGGGTTAGATCGTCATACGCTTGCACAAGAGTTGCCCAGACACGATAGTATTCCGTTCGAGTCACAGTATCAATATATGGCAACCTTACATCCGGTTGCAGATCAGGCATTGATCTATATTAAAGGCTCTGTAGAAAGCCTGCTTCCTCGTTGTACCGGAGAATTGTCTGCATCGGGAGACACGATCGCGTTAGCAGTCGATCCGATTCATCACCATGTCGAGCAAATGACCACCAAAGGACTACGAGTTTTAGCATTTGCAAAATTAGACCTGCCAACTGTTCCGCCCTCTCTGACGCATGAAAGCTTAGAGCATGGCTTAACCTTTTTGGGCTTGCAAGGCATGATTGATCCGCCTCGCGAAGAAGCCGTTCAAGCTGTTCAAGCCTGTCGAAATGCTGGCATTAAAGTGAAAATGATCACCGGAGATCATATTGGCACAGCCGCCGCGATCGGGGAACAAATTGGACTGGCCAAATCGCCGCCCCAAGATCGCACCGGAGCCGCGATGACGGGAACTGAGATTTCCAAGCGATCCGATCAAGAACTTCCAGCGATCGCAGAACATACGGCTGTGTTTGCACGAGTGACTCCAGAACAGAAATTACGCCTAGTCAGAGCTTTGCAATCCCGAGGGCATGTGGTTGCGATGACGGGAGACGGGGTGAATGATGCGCCTGCCTTGCGTCAAGCTGATATTGGCATTGCAATGGGAATTACAGGTACAGAAGTTGCAAAAGAAGCTGCTTCGATGATTTTGACAGATGACAACTTTGCCACAATCGAAGCGGCTGTAGAAGAAGGACGAGGCGTTTACGATAACATTATCAAGTTTATTGTCTGGGCGTTACCGACCAATCTGAGTGAAGGATTAGTCATTTTTGTCGCGACTTTGTTGGGGATTACTTTACCGATTTTACCGCTGCAAATTTTGTGGATTAACACGACGACCGCCGTTTTACTCGGTACAGGACTAGCAGTTGAACCGAAAGAACCAGAGATTATGACGCGATCGCCGCGTCCACCTCGATCTCCATTACTACGACCATCAATGGTGCGATTTATCGCATTGGCAGGCATCCTCCTTTGTATTTTCGCGTTTGTGGTCTATGAAGTTGCGATTCGCAATCAGGCAAGTATCGAATCGGCTCGTACGGCCGCAGTGAATGCGATCGTATTTGGTCAGATTTTCTTATTGTTTAATTGTCGATCGCTCTCGTACTCGATGTTTCAGTTAGGGATATTCTCGAATCCGATTTTACTGCTAGGAGTTGGGGTGATGATTGCACTCCAAATGCTCTTTACCTATGCTCCGTGGATGAACCAAGTGTTCGGAACGGCTCCAGTACAGCCAAGTGAATGGGGCGTGATTTTGGCAACTTCGCTAGGAGTTTACTTGCTGATTGAGTTGCTGAAGTGGAACCGCCGCCGTTCTAGAGCATAAAGCAGAACATCAGACCTTCTAATCATGACTTGAGGAATTGGGGAATGCTTCAGCAACGACTTGCACTCGTCTAAGTTGTAGCACTAAACGTTGGGCTTGATGGGGGTAAAGGTCAATCGGGAGTGTTGTCGGTAAGGTCTTCAGAGCGTGGGTTGCTGCGTCAATCTCACAGCCCGAAATTCGTGCGATCGCCATTGTTGCTTCAAACTGTGCATCCTGAGTCAGGACTTTTGTGACCCGCACCTGCCAGGTTTTCGCCGTCATTTTTCCCTGTTCTACATTTCGCAATCCTTCCATTGTGGCTAACACGACTAAGCGATCGCCGCTCCCCACTCGAATATCCCCCGAAGGCATCCATTGTTCAGGCTCATGTTGGGCAGATTGATACAAAATAGGAACGATGCCATAGCCGTAGCTCACATCTGAAAGAAGATGTCTGTGTAGCGTGTCGGTTTCGGTGATTTGGTACTCGGTTACTAGAACTGTTTGTTGATTGAGCCGAAATAGACTCAGAATATTTTCCCCAAATGCGGCGGCTGAAAATGCTGCCGCAGACAAGCGATAAGCGCCCAATACTTTTGCATAAGGTAATAGTTGGGCGATACTCTTGCTAAAGCGAGGATCAAAGACCCGAATCACCAAATTCAGCCCTGGATTTTGTTGGCAAGCTGTTAATGCGATTTCTAAATTTGCGACTTCATCATCGGTACACACAATTACGCTTTTTGCGGTTTGCAAATTTGCTTTTGCTAATGTGCTGGTCAGTTTACCCGTTAATAAAGGCATCGTCGGCAAAATAGTCGGATCGAGATTGGTGCTGTTGAGACCAACCAAGGATTGTCTCATTTCCTGGAGCAGGGTTGCCGTTCGCTGTCCGACTCGTCCGAGACCAACGATGACAATGTGTTCTTCTTTCGGAACTGGAGGACGGCGCTTGAGAAGTTGAAATTTTGCAGTGAGCAAACGTTCCGTTAAGAGGGCATACAATACACCAACAAAGGCAGTACCTGCGATCGCAAGCAGCAAACTAAACAGTCTTAGGCTCAACGGAATCGGTAGCTCTAGTTTGACCTGCCCAAATAAGTCACCATAACCGCCGAGTAATAAAACTGCTGTTGTAAAGAATGCGTCTTGTAGCGTAATGTCAGGGTAGTTCAACCAAAACAGTAGCGTGCCTAATAATGCTAATCCACCAATTGTTGCACCTGAAACGATCGTGACTTTCTGAGTTTGATTACTATCTTGCCAGAATTGATATAGGAGTTGCTTTAAATCCTGTTTCTGTAGTGAACTGATCAGTGCCTTTAAAGCAATTGATAGTTTGATTCTCCTCCACGACCTATCAGGTAATCGATGGTGTGGAATTTCATTTACTTCAACGTAAGCGATCGTATCTCCTGAAAAAATTGTCTGTTCTTGCTCCCACTGATAGAAACGAGGTGAGACTTGATTGTGAGCGAGAACCGTTCGAGTTGAGTTGTTTAGCTCATAAATCTTGCGTCGATCGCACCAAGGATGCTCTGGTTCAATTTGCTGTTGAACAACTCGCACCAGTTGATTGCCTAATCGAAATAATCCGATAGTTTCCTGGTGTAATGCTGCCAAAGCAAACGCAGGTGCTGGAAGCTGAGTGGCTTCAAATGCAACAAAGTTACCGAGTTGCTGTCCCAAAAGCTGATTGAGATTTTGCTGGTCAGAACGAATCACCAATCGAATCGCTGGATTGAGCGATCGCGCTGCCAAAGCTGCTTGGATATTGACAGTTTCACTACTCGTCACTAGTAAAATCGCGCGGCATTGAGCAATTTTCGCTCGCTCTAGCACTTCGAGTTGCCGACAATCTCCAATCACGAATTCATCTAGCAGGGTTGGCAGTTCTGGAAGTTCCCAAGTTCTGCTGCTCGCTTCTTCGATCGCAATCACACGCGCATCAAATTCTTTGAGATAGCGTACACATTGCTGACCCAAACTCCCCAAGCCACACACTAAGATGAAGTCAGATGATGGCTGAACGGAATGATCATCGGAACCGAACGACTGTGACAACGACATTGGTTCAATAGAAAATAGGCTAGATGGCGCACCGGAAAACAAAAGCTTGCCAGAGATTCCGAAAGATTCCAAAAATCCTGCTCTGGTAAGCTTGTCTTCAGATTATGGCATCTAGACTCGCGTTGTGAGCTAATCCTATTGATTAATGATGCTGAGTCAGTTCCATCAGCCGTTGTTGGGCACTACACTCTGCCTCATTTTCTTGTGGGCGTAATTGGGTATACTGACCATCGGCATGAAGCAGCCAAGCTTGGCGAGTATCCGACAGCAGCAGATGCAGAGTGTCTGTTAAGGTGTGCTTAATGGATGGGTCTTCTATGGGCGTGACAGCTTCCACTCGTCGATCGAGATTGCGTCGCATCCAATCCGCGCTTCCTAAATAGAGTTCAGTCTCCTCATTGTTATGGAAGTAGAAGATTCGAGAGTGTTCGAGAAATCGTCCGACAATACTCACCACTCGAATATTGTCGCTAATTCCTGAAATACTAGGACGCAAACAGCACATCCCGCGCACAATCAAGTCAATCTGCACACCCGCTTGTGATGCTTCGTACAAAGTGCGGATCATCTCAACATCCGTGAGGGAATTCATCTTAGCAATGATGCGACCCGGTTGCCCCTGTTGACAATGTTGGATCTCACGCCGAATCATTGCCGTTATGCGATCGCGCATGGTCATGGGTGAAATCAGCAATTTCCGATACGATCGTTGTTTAGAAAATCCAGTGAGATAGTTAAAGAGATCGGTTAAATCGGCACCGAGATCCTCACGACAACTCAGCAATCCTAAATCCGTGTAGAGTTTTGCGGTTTTTGGGCTGTAGTTTCCAGTGCCGATATGAACATAGCGACGAATTTGATCCGCTTCTTGGCGAACCACGAGCACGACTTTCGTATGGGTCTTAAATCCAACTAAGCCATAAACAACATGCACCCCTGCGTCTTCTAATCGACGCGCCCAGTTAATGTTGTTTTCTTCATCAAATCGTGCTTTCAGTTCGACTAAGACGACCACTTGTTTACCATTCTCTGCTGCCTGCATGAGCGCTTTGGGTAAGGTATCCCCAGAGGTACGATAAAGAGTCATTTTGATCGCTAGAACATCTGGATCAGTTGCCGCATGGGTAATAAACGTTTCAACCGAAGCGGTAAACGATTCATAGGGATGATGTACCAGTAAGTCCTGCTGTTGAATAACAGAGAAGATATCTAGCCCATCGCCACGATCGTCCGCATCGATTCGAGTGTCTAATTGGGGGGCTAGCCCTTTCAACCGCGCGGGAATCACTGGTGTCCAAGGCGAATCTTTCAGCGATGGGCAAGGAATTGCTGTCAATGCCATTAAGTCTTTTAGCCCAAGCAGTCCCTCGGTTTCGTACACTTCTAGTTCGGTTAGACTCATGCCTTGCATCAATTTTTGGCGGACAAACTCAGAGGTAGAGGTTGGAATTTGCAGTCGTAAGACCGAGCCGCCTCGCAGTCGTTTCCGTAATTCTTGTTCGATCGCGAGCAGCAAATCATCTGCTTCATATTCCTGCACATCCAAGTCAGCATCCCGCGTGACTCGAAAGGGATAGTATTCCTGAATCTCCATTCCTGGAAATAATAGCGATAAGTTATGAGCAATTACTTGTTCTAGGGGAACCCCGAGCCACAAACATGACTCTCCTTTGTATTGCTGTAACTCTTTGGGAAAAGTCACAAATCGAGACAGATTGCTTGGAACTTTGACTCTAGCAAAGTCCTGTTCTCCGGTATCTGGGTCTTTGATAACAACCGCTAGATTGAGGCTGAGGTTCGACATCTGCGGAAAAGGATGGGCAGGATCAACCGCAAGCGGGGTCAGAACTGGAAAAATTCGTTTCTCAAAGTACTGGTGTAAATAAGTCTGCTGGTCTTGACTGAGATCGATGTAATTAAGAATATGAATGCTGTTTTTGGCTAACTGTGGGCGTAAGTCTTGTTCAAATAGCTGATGCTGCTGAACCAGCATAGGACGAAGCTGTTGGCTAATTTCAGCAAGCTGTTGCTCGGGAGTACGACCATCGGGCGTTAACGTACCAACTTGCGCTTCGACCTGTTCTCTTAAAATGGCGACCCGCACCATGAAAAACTCATCGAGATTGGCACTGAAGATCGCCGTAAATTTAATTCTCTCTAGTAGAGGAGTGCGTATATCGATCGCTTCATGCAGAACGCGGCGATTAAACTCTAGCCAACTCAATTCTCGGTTGAGATAGTACTGGGGGTCGTCGAGGTGGAACTTCGAAGCGGTTTGTTTTGCCCTAGGCATATTTTTTGATTAGAAGTCAGTAACACTTATCCTCCCAAGAACTGTTATAAGTTGGAAGTCGTCCCCAACACATACGACGATCGAAGTGATGACCTACGGAGTTCTTTGACGAATTAGGCAAAGTACTGAACTGTCAAATGAAGAGAAGTTTGCCTTCTGATGGGTGAACTCGAACCGACAAAACTCATTCTGTTTCAGAGCAAGTTTTAACCTCTTCAGATGCCAAATCATTTAGCCTTTTAACAGTGTTGTTCCGCTTTAATCCGATGCAACCTTATCAGCCTATTCGTTGCGATTTGTATGACGAGCTTGTATTACTGGCAATGCGTCATCAGTCTTGTACGATCGTTTACCAGGATGCTGCCCATCAGAAAATTGTTCTCGAAGATCAAATCGTCGATGTGTATTCCCAAAACAAGCAAGAATTTTTGCGACTGCAAAGCGGAACCATCCTTCGGCTCGATACCTTGGTTCAAGTGAACCAGCTGAAGTTTAAGGACGGCTCTGGGGATTTTGGCAATTTTTGAGAATTCAGCGTCATGAATGCAATTTTGTAACGAAACGAACCGATTCGCCAAGCCATCTCTGATTCAATTAGATAGAACATTCTATTTAGATGAAATCGCTATGGCTGATACGACTGTCACCGCTCAGGTCAAAACTCCCCTCCGCCCGATTAGCAAAGTCGGACTCGACAAATTAGCCGAAACCGCTAAAGCTGACCCGACGGTTGTGAAAGCGCTCAAAGTGAAGACTGTCTGCGAAGGTCAATTTCGCAATTTGACCTATGTTCGGGATTTGCCCGCGCACGTGATTGACGAACCGCCTGGACTCTTAGGAGAAGACACTGCACCGAACCCTTCTGAAGCAGTGCTAGCATGTCTTGGCTCTTGTCTATCGGTGGGCATCCATGCCAATGCAACCATGCGAGGAATCACTCTGACAAAGCTAGAGCTTGAACTTGAAGGAGACATCAATATTACGGGCGTTTGGGGCATCGGTGACTTATCGGACAAGCGCTTGGGCTTTACCGATATTCGCGTCAAAGTCGATTTAGAAGGCGATGCTAGCCGCGAGGAATTAGACGATCTGGTTGCTCACTCTAATGTTTGGTCGCCTGTTGCGAACACGTTGCGGCTCCCGGTCAATATGGATGTTTCCTTGAAGTAGTGCTTTTGACCGACTCGGTTCCTGATCAGGTTCGATACTAAAAATCCAATCTGATCAGGTCAGAATCCATTATTGAAGTCATCAAGAATATGCAAGCAATTTCCAGGACAATGATCGATTCGACGATCGATCCCATGACTGATTCAATGATCCATTCGAGAGTCGATCCCAGTTGTGAGACATCTGCATCGGTTGATTTGATGCTCGCCCAGTTGCAGAGCGCGATCGCATCAGATCTCGCACCGCAAGTTGAGGCGATCGATCAACAAGGCGTATATCCGCGTGCATTTATGCACCGGGTTGGAGAAGTCGGAGGCTTTGGGCAAGCAGTGTCCCAAAAATATGGCGGAGTTGGGACTGGATTGCGCGGGGCAATTCAAGCGATCGAAGCAATTTCGCAGGAGTGTCTCTGCACAGGATTTATGAGTTGGTGCCAAGTTGCTTGCACTTGGTACATGGAAAATAGCGACAACGACTATTTGAAAACGCAAATTCTGCCGTTAGTTGCAACTGGACAAGCCTTGGGAGGCACAGGACTATCGAACCCGATGAAGCACTTTGCCGGGATTGAGAAAATTGCGCTGATAGCAGAACGAGTTGCTGGCGGCTACAAGCTGAATGGCATGTTGCCTTGGGTGTCGAACATTGGGGCAGGACATTACTTTGGCATTGCGGCTCAGATGGCAGACAGCGATGACTATCTGATGGCGATCGTATCGGATGAGCTAGAAGGCTTAACGCTTCGGTGCAATGCTCATTTCATTGCACTAGAAGGAAGTAATACCTTTAGCTGTGTCTTTCGCGATGTGTTTGTGCCTGATGAATGGATTTTGGCAGCACCTTGTGAGAATTATGTTGCTCGGATTCGTCCTGGCTTTGTTTTAACTCAGGTCGGTATGGGATTAGGACTCGTCGAAAGCTGCATTGATTTGATTGAGCGATCGAATCAACGCTATGGACATGTCAATCAATTTTTACCCGATCAAGCTGAGGAATTAACCGCAGAATTAGAAACGGCTCGGCAGACAACTTATGCTTTAGCAGATGAGTTAGTAGGTCAAGAGAAAATTGAGCGATCGCTGTTTAAGGAAGTCATTAAAGCCAGAATTCTTGGCTCAGAATTATCTTTAAGAGCAGCTCAATCAGCGATGTTACATGCTGGCGCAAGAGCCTATCTTCACGGTTCAAAAGTTGAACGAAAACTGAGAGAAGCTTACTTCGTCGCAATTGTCACTCCTGCGCTTAAACAGCTTAAAAAAATGTTGCATGATCTCGACAAGATCAGCTAGAACAGAACTATTTTTTAAGCAAGATGGGTATTTGAAAAGATAAAATTATCTTTTCAAATACCCTATTTTCACAGGTTTTGAGATTTTTTTCTGATGAAAATATCGCAAGAATTTTTCAAATTCAGCGCTTCCGAATTAGAAGGCTAGTTTCGGCGATCTGATTTGGAATTTAAGAGATTAAACCTGCCTATAAAAAATTTATTTATGATAAGAAGACTCCCGTTTCACAGATACATCTAATTTGCTTTTATAAACTATTTCGTATTCATTACTACACTATTTCTTTGATCAAGTTTGTAAGATGTTTCTACTCTGATTCACTATATATTTTTCATACTGTATGCCCACTTCTCTGGATCTTTCTCAATCCGATCGGACTTATTCTCTCGATCCTTTGACAAGCTCAATGTTTTGTCCATGTGGCGGGACTCATGTTGCAGAAGACCATTGGAAATTCATCGAGGGAATGCCTCAAGATCCAGTGGACTTGGTCGATGACTTAGTGCAAATGGGGCATTACTCAGAAGATGCTTTGCAGCTTGGTCAAGCATTGACCCATGCTGAGTTTCGTAAAGCGATTTTATTAAAAGCGATCGATCAAGCTCCTCCAGAACAGCGCCAAATCTGTAATGAACTGATCAAACTCGCTGGTGGACTCGACGAAGCGCTAGCAGCAGCATTTGGTCCCAATGCAACCGAGTTTCTAGGGGATGCGATTCGCTTGAGTCGGTTCCGTCGTCGTGACTTTCTCATTAAAGTTGCTGCTGCTGCTGCGGTTGTGACTGTAACCAGTTGCGCGGGTGGTAATAATCAGCAGAACACGACTTCTTCCACGACAGCAACCACCGGAAATTTAGAGAAGAAAGACTTGACGATCGGCTTTATTCCCATTGCTTGCTCGATTCCCATTTTGGTTGCTGAATCTGCTGAAATCTACAAGAAATACGGCTTAAATGTCACACTGAAGAAAATGCCAAACTGGGCAGCAGTGCGAGAATCGGCGATCGCAGGTGAACTCGATGCCTATCATATGCTTTCTCCGATGCCGATCGCGATGTCGTTAGGGCTAGGCTCCTCGGTATTTCCGATCAAACTTGCCAGCATTGAAAACATCAATGGGCAATCGATCGCAGTCGCGATGAAGCACAAGGACAGAGTAAAAGGTGCAGCAGACTTTAAGGGAATGACGATCGGGGTGCCGTTCCCCTATTCAATGCACAATCTGCTGATGCGGTACTACCTTGCTTCTGGAGGCTTGAATCCGGATCAAGATGTCAAGCTGGAAATTGTTCCACCGCCTGACTCTGTTGCAAAAATGGCAGCCGGACAAATCGATGCCTTTTTAATGCCCGACAACTTTGGGCAACGCGCTATTTTTGAGAAAGTTGGCTTCATTCATATGCTGACCAAAGACCTGTGGAATGGTCATCCTTGCTGTGCTTTTGCAGCGAGTCAGAAATGGATTGATGCGAATCCTAACACCTTCCGCACGATCAATAAATCGATCATTGAAGCTGCCGCGTATGCCGATGATGCGAAGAACCGAGAAAGTGTCTCTCAACAAATGGCAGCCCGGAAATATCTCAATCAGCCAGAGCCAGTGCTCAAAGCTGTGATGACCGGAAAATTTGACAATGGTTTGGGTGAATCCTTGGATGTTCCCGATCGCATTAAGTTTGATCCGTATCCTTGGAAGAGCTTCGCGAAGTGGATTTCCAGCCAGATGGTACGTTGGGACTTAATGCCGACCGACAAAGCTAAGTTCCAAGAAATCGCTGACCAAATTTACATGACTGACTTAGCCCGAGACTTGTCAAAAGAGCTAGGACAGACTCCTCCGACAGAACCCACTAGAGTAGAAACGCTCAAGTTTGACACCTTTGATCCTGCCAAGGTCGATAGCTATGTTCAAGATCAAGTGAAGCAATTTGGAGTCTAGTAAGTGCCATGGCAAACTCATCTCTCACAAACTCGCGATCGCTCGGATCAAAACAGCAAAAGTCCAAACCTTGGTTTGAAAATCAGAATATTCAGGCATTGATTCTGTTTTTGCTATTGCTCTCTGGGATCTTAATCATCTGGGAACTGGGCGTACAGTATCAAATTTTTTCTCCGGTGATGCCTCCTGCAAGTCGCACGATCTCAGATTTTTTGGGTTGGATTTCCGATCCGTTTTACGATAACGGTCCCAATGACAAAGGCATTGGAACTCATCTATTCGCTAGCCTACAGCGGGTACTGTTGGGATTCTTACTCGGTTCCGCGATCGCGATTCCGCTAGGAATTTTGATTGGATTATCTGACGTTGCTTCTAAAGCCGTTGATCCATTCATCCAACTTCTACGTCCTGTCTCTCCACTTGCATGGCTTCCCCTGGGGTTAGGCATTCTCAAAAGCTCAGAGGGCACAGCGCTGTTTGTGATCGCGATTAGTAGCATTTGGGCGACGCTGATCAATACAAAATTTGGGGTGAGTAACGTCTCAACCGACTATCTCAATGTCGCTCGAACACTTGGGGCTTCCCGCTGGCGTACCATTTGCAAAGTCATTCTGCCTGCCGCTGCGCCCAGTATTGTTTCTGGCTTACGAATTAGTATTGGGATTTCTTGGCTCGTGATTGTAGCAGCCGAGATGATTGTCGGCGGAACAGGGCTAGGAAGCTTTGTTTGGGCAGAGTGGAACAATCTCAATGTCACCAGTATCATTACCGCGATCGTCGTGATTGGACTGGCAGGAGTTTGTCTCGATCGTCTACTCGGGCTACTGCATAGCTGGGTGTCATTTGGACAACGAACCCAATAGGCATCTCTCAAGCGCTTCCATGACTTTCTCGAACTACGACTCAACACTGTATTAGGGCACTAGGGGCTATGATTTCTTCGCACACTGATTTATCCACTTCGACAACCGGAATTAGCGCTCAGCTTGTTCTCAAGGATGTATTCAAAGTCTTTCCAGGTCGGCAAACCTGGCAAGACAAGTTACTCAAGCGATCCTCTTCGGATTTCATTGCACTCTCGGAGATTAATCTCACGATTGAACCCAATACATTCGTTTCGATTATTGGTCCATCAGGCTGCGGGAAATCTACCCTGCTCAACATCATCGCTGGATTAACACAGCCCACTCATGGAGAAGTGTTACTCAATGGGGTTCCGGTCGATCGTCCGGGACCCGATCGCGGAGTTGTGTTTCAGAACTATTCTCTGATGCCTTGGATGACAGTGGCTGAGAACATTCGGTTTGCCATTGAAACGGTGCAGCCGAATCTGTCGATCGCGCAGCAAAAAGACATTGTTCGAGAGTACATCGACTTGGTGGGACTGCATGGTGCTGAGCACAAGCATCCGCATGAATTATCGGGTGGGATGAAGCAGCGCGTCGGCATTGCCCGAGCCTTGTCGATCAATCCCCAAATTCTGTTGATGGATGAACCCTTCGGCGCACTTGATGCACTAACGCGAGGCTTTTTACAAGACGAAATCGAACGGATTTGGGAGCAGCACCGCAAAACGGTCGTTCTGATCACGCATAGTATCGAAGAAGCTTTATTGCTGTCTGACAAAATTGTAATGATGAGCCGTGGACCCGCTGCCCAAATTGTTGAAGTTCTGGATGTTCCCTTTCCCCGCCCGCGCAGTCGTGAAGCCTTAGACCAATACCCGCGCTACCATGAACTGAAAGCAGAACTCGAACACCACTTATCTCGTGAAACGCGCGCGATCGAAGAATCCCGGCTCCAAAACCGTAGCTGATCTTGATCTGCTGAAGCGCTTTGAAGTGTAACTAGACGATTGATCTGTGATTTGGAGAAATTGAACTATGTCAAGTACCGAATTTCCGGCAATGACTCAGAAATTGCTTGCAGCTAAAAAAGCAAAAGGCATCAGTTTCACGGATTTAGAAACGATTCTCAACCGTGACGAAGTTTGGATTGCCGCCCTGTTTTATGGGCAAGCGACTGCCTCTGAAGACGAAGCAAGCAAGTTACTCCATGCGTTGGATTTGAGCCAAGATCTCGTACCAGAACTCACGGCTTCTACGTCAAAAGGATTAGGTCCGATCGTTCCCACCGACCCCTTGATTTATCGGTTCTACGAAATCATGCAAGTCTACGGAATGCCGATGAAAGAGATCATCCACGAAAAATTCGGAGATGGAATCATGAGCGCGATCGACTTCACGTTAGACATCGAAAAAATCGAAGATCCAAAAGGCGATCGCGTCAAAGTGATCATGAACGGAAAGTTCTTACCCTATAAGAAGTGGTAAATCAGGAAAGGTAACTCGCTCTTCTCGTTGAAGTCTTAAATAGCTCAAACGAAAGCAGCGAGGCTCGTGTCTGCCATAATATTGGAGAAGCTAACCGTCGTTCAATGACAAGCGCATGGTCAATCTGAAACGTACCCGTGAAGATATTTTGTTTGCTGTTGAGGCTCTGATTCATCATCAAGGTTTTCAGTCAACCGGACTGAAGGAACTGTTCGCAGCGAGCGGCATGTCCTCGGGTAGTTTCTACAACTACTTTGGGTCAAAAGATGAATTGGCTCATGCGCTGATTGACTTTAAATGGAATCAGATCAAAACTGCTGTGCTTGACCCCGCGCAAGCATCCTCGAATGATCCGATCGCTCAAGTCTTTTGGATGATTGATCAACTTGAAGCCAAACATTTAGCTGAACCCGATTGCGCAGGTTGCTTTTTAGGAAATTTAATCGTGGAAGTCGTCAAGCAAGATGTGGCATTTCAGCATCATCTCATGCAAGTGTTTGACGAATGGCAAGCCACCATTGCTCGATCGCTGAAAGCCGGACAAAATCAGCTCAAGCCGGACATCGACCCCGATAGTTTAGCAGAACAATTACTCGTCATGATCGAAGGTGCTCTATTGCTTGGGCGCTTATACAGTGAACCTACCCGATTGCAGCGCCATTTTGATGCCGTCCGTCAGTTGCTAAGATCGGCATTAACAGCATAGAGTCAACATGACTGCTATTGGAGAAGCTCATGCAACCTATTCGCATCTCTTACTTCTCAGATGTTCTTTGCGTTTGGGCATATATTGCGCAAGTTCGTTTAGATGAACTGAAAACGAATTTTCAAGACAAGATTGCGATCGAGTATCATTTCGTTCCCATTTTTGGTAATGCTCGGGAAAAGTTAGAGCAACGCTGGCGGGATAAAGGTGGCTTCCAAGGATATAGTCAGCATGTTCAAGATGTGGCGGGAAAGTTCAATCACATTACCGTTCACCCTGAGATTTGGACAGCAGTAGTTCCTCCATCCTCCACCTCTTGTCACTTGTTTCTTCACGCGATTCAGTTACTCGAACTCAAGGGCATCATTCCAAAGTCAGAAAAGGTCTTTGAAAAAGCAATCTGGACGTTTCGAGAACAGTTTTTCACGCACTTGGCAAATATTGGCGATCGCGCAGTTCAATTAGAAATTGCCGAGAAATTGGGACTGCCGATTGCAGAGATTCAGGCACAAATTGATAGTGGGGAAGCTTATGCCCAACTCTCGAAAGATCTTGACTTAGTAAAAGAGCATACGGTTGCAGTGAGTCCAACGCTGATCTTTAACGAAGGACGGCAAAGGCTCAACGGCAATGTAGGTTATCGGGTGATCGAAGCAAATATCCGAGAACTGCTACACAATCCACCCGACGAGCAATCCTGGTGCTAGTTTAACTTTGGCGAAGCAGTCGCGACCATCATTCCCCAGACTAGACCAAACCGAACTTTCGTTGCACGAGTAAGGTCAAAGCCTGAAGCCTTCAGGAAACCGTGCAATTCAGCTTGGGTATAGCACTGTTGATGAGCCGGATCAGTAACTTTTAAGATTAGATCACAGATCCGGCACAGTAAATAGTCTTTACACCAATCGAGAATCATGATTTTCCCATTTGGTTTCAGTACCCGTTTCATCTCTGCAAGCGCGATCGCGGGATTCTCGAAATAATGGAAAGCACTTGCAGAAACAATGACATCAAAGCTTTGATCCGCAAAGGGTAAGTGTTCCGCAGATGCTAGAGAAAGCGTGACGTTTGGATAAGCTTGCAGTTTTTGTTGTGCGATCGCTAGCATTTTTTCAGAGATATCTACTCCGACCATATTTTGTTCTGAGTGTTCGGTCAGAATCAACTGCTCAAACTCTCCAGTACCACAGGCGATATCCAGCACTTTTTCAGTTGGGGCAAGCTCTGCCCAAGCTTTCAAAAAATTGAGCGTATTGGAAATATATTGGCTCCAGCGTTGATCATAGATCGCCGACATTTGGTCATACTGCTGCCGGATGACTGGTTCAATCATGCTCATTTCAATTTAAAACAAAGCGATAGTAGCTAACATTCTATCCTAGTAGAGTCTGGAAACGACTGAGTGGATTGAAGTTAGAGAGGGTTGATAGTTCGGCTTGTGAAAGCTGTAGATTGTGCAAATCGGGAGCAGAATTTGTACTAGCTAGCCCGTCCTAGAGAAGATGAGTTGAAGCAACCTGTCGAGGATTTCAAGGATTCCATGAATGCAAAGGCATGAGGAGAAAGGGGACGATTTGCGACGATCGCCATCCGAATGGTTCTAAAAAAGGGGATCGGCAAGCTACGAACTTCAACATTGGGCGGGATGGGTTCAGCCGCTAGACGAGGCAGAATCGCAACGCCTAGACCTTGGGCAACCATATTGACAACAGTTGAGTCAGATTTCGCTTGATAGACAGGTTGAATCGATCTGCAAAATCTCGCACAGTGTTCGTAAGCATACTTGTCAGAGGTGAATCCATTCGTCGCGACGATCAGGGGATAGGATTTTAGGTGCTCCCACCCCAACTTGAAGGGTGGTTCTGTGTAAGACAAGGGAAGTAGCACCACAAACTCATCCTGCAAAAACTCCCAAGTTTCAAACTCATCCGTCATCAAGTCATCTGTAAACCCAATGTCAGCATGTCCTTTACACAAATCATCCTCAATGCTCTGTTCATCAAACTGCTCGATCACACTCACCGTGATTCCTGGAAACTGTCGTTGAAACTGGGCAATAATTGTTGGAAGCAGGTGAGTTGCAACGCTGCGAATCGAGGTCAGGCGCACCTTGCCTCCTTGAAGACCCCGCAGCAAATTTGCCTCTTTCAAGATTTGTCCTTGCAGATGTACGATCTGTTGAGCATGGGTAAGCACCCTCTCTCCGGCGGGAGTCAGTTCTGCACCATAACGCCCACGAGAAAATAAAACAATCCCGAGATCTGATTCGAGTGCTGCGATCGCATTACTTACGGCTGACTGCGCCACCTCCAACTCAAGAGCCGCCTCACTGAAGCTATTGTGTTCTGCAACTGCAATAAAAGCATGAAGTTGCGCCAGCTTGATCTTGCTTTGACGCTTTCGTTCCATAAGTCCAGGAAAAGGGGTGTGAATGGTAGTAAACAGGATTTTTTCAGACAATGGACAAAGAGAAGGTATCGTATCTATCTATTTTGATGATAGATACGATATCAAAAATGCTTTGACTTCTATTTATTGCTTCAATTAAGCTTTTCGACATTGAGAAATAAAACTTGCAGTCAAATCAGGAGATAAAGTTTTTAAAGAAGGCTTTGTGATCAGAACTGAGAGGAGAAATTATTGTTTCATGATGAATAAAGTTGAATTTTTTGTTCATCTTAGACACAATTTAACCTTCTAATTCTTTTGTCTCAGCCACTACTTTTTTCAACCAGCATTAATGAGATCAATAGGCGTAAGATACAGCAAAGCAAAAGGCGCAGTTAGTAAATTCTTTCAAGCCACTTAGTCGTTCAACCGCTCGCAATTATAGGCATTTGTGTATGCTGAGTAGCTCTATTCCCGTTACGATCATTACAGGTTATCTTGGCTCAGGAAAAACGACACTGCTCAATCACATTCTTCACTATGAACATGGCAAAAAGGTTGCTGTGATTGTGAACGAATTTGGAGATGTGGGCATCGATGGTCAGCTTGTCTTGAATGCAGATGAAGAAATCTTAGAAATGAATAATGGCTGCATTTGTTGTACAGTCCGGGGGGATTTAATTCGCATTATCGGCAGCTTGATGGAGAAGCGCGAAAAGTTTGATCATTTGGTGATTGAAACAACTGGATTAGCTGATCCAGCACCTGTGATTCAGTCATTTTTCGTCGATGAAACCATGCGATTTAAAACTCACTTAGACGCAGTGGTCACGGTTGTCGATGCTAAACACATTGAGGAACATTGGGACAGCAGTGAAGCTCAAGAACAAGTCGCTTTTGCAGATGTTATCTTACTCAACAAGATTGATCTCGTTTCTCCTCAACAAATCGAAACAATAGAAAACCGAATTCGATCGATGAATGCCTTTGCCAAGATCTATCGAACTCACAACTGCGATGTAGAAATTGACTCGATTTTAGGAGTCAAAGCCTTTGACCTCAAGAATGCTTTATCAATTGATCCAGAGTTTCTCAATGAAGCCGCGCATGAGCATGATGACACTGTTTTCTCGATTTCGATCGTTGAACCGGGTGTCGTCAATGGCGATAAGCTCACAACTTGGCTCAACCAACTCATTCAGATGCAAGGGCAAAATATTTTTCGGATGAAAGGCATCTTGAATGTAGACGATGAAGATCGACGGTTTGTGCTGCAAGGGGTTCATATGCTTCTAGAAGGAAGACCGGGACGCCCGTGGAAATTTGACGAACTGCGCCGAAATGAGATGGTTTTCATCGGGCGGGAGTTGCCGGAATCAGAACTGAAAAGTGGATTTCAATCATGTTTGTCCTAAGTTTCGCTTAGGTAAGGTTCTCTAAATCATTCACAAACAGGAAGTAAGGGTATGAAAAAGCTAGATGCGTACAGTGTCAGTATTGGTGCTTTAGGAGCATTGGATACTTATCTCACAGCAACATTGATTCTTGTCCCCGTGTGGGTGACATTCATTGCTTGGGCATCCTTCTTTATCTTAGGGGGTAAATCTTCTGGCTTAAAGCAGAGCATTGCTTCTAACCTCACCGGAATTGCGATCGCATCTTTGACACTGCTCTCGATTTCAGCCTTGGGAAGCAATCCTTTGATCGCGGCAATCTGTGTTGGCATCGGCAGTGCAGCGATGGTGCAGGCTTCCAAAGTTCCTCTACTTAGGGCGATTCCTGCCATTGTTTGGGGATTTGCCTCGACCGTTGGAACTACGATTGCAACTGGGAAAGCGATTACAACTCCAGGACTAGAAAATCCAGCACTGGTCGCAGCAGCAGCAATGATTTTAGGCGGAATCTTCGGCTATCTCTCCGAAATGTGGGGAGATGCGATGACCACACAACCCATCTCCGCCAGAGAGCAGTCCCGCGTTTAGATAAATCGTGATTCACCTTTGCGTGTTCAATTAGGAGAAACGAAAAAATGAAGCTACAGCACTACCTGGGTGGACTTGAGGGACTTGAACCTTCTAGCTTTGAAAAGCGAGTCTTTGTGCAACCTTGGGAAGAGCGCATCTTTGGCATTCATGTGGCAATGATGGCGTTAAGTAATCATCTAGAAGCAGTCAAGACAGTTCCGACTCAGTTTAAGAGTTTCTGGACGTGGGGACATCTTCGCAAAGGTGCTGAAGGTTTAAACCCCTTCGACTATTTCAAGTACCGCTACTACGAAAAGTGGCTCGGTGGCATCTCTGGTTTCTTTGTTGAATCTGGCTATGTTTCTAAAGAAGAACTGGATTCAAAAACAGCAGCTTACCTAGAACAGCTAGATGCACCGCTCCCTCAAGCAGAAGAACCTGCGATCGACGATCAAGTGATGGAATACTTGCGGGTTGGAGATTCGCCGAAGTGTGACGTTGCCATTCAGCCGAAGTTCAAGGTTGGCGATGTGGTCACGGTCAGAAATCCACCTCCAACCGATCACTGCAAGCTACCAGGCTACCTCCGCACGAAGCAGGGAGTGATTGATGTGGTCTATGAAGGGGCTTATAACTATTACTTCCCAACAGGCGATGGAGTCGGCGATCCGATGCCCATCTACAACGTCAAATTTGATTCTCACGAAATTTGGGGCAATTTGACCGAGCCAAAAACATGGATTTACGTCCAAATTTTCGAAGGCTATCTAGAAGATCCGGCTTAATTTGGGTGCGCTTGATTTTGTTTGATTAAGGATGTGAGACATGGCTGATAGCATTGATCGCGAAACTTATAGTGCTGCTCGTGTGAGAGCGTTAGAGTCGTTGCTAATTGAGAAAGGGGTCATTACCAGTGCAACGGTTGACAAGGTAATCGAGTTTTTTGAGAAAGATATGGGACCGTTTAATGGTGCCAAAATTGTTGCAAAAGCCTGGGTTGATCCAGAGTTTAAGCAGCAATTGCTCGAAGATACGCCGTCTGCGATCGCAGTGATGAATTTTCCACGCGGCATGGCAGGCGCAGAAGGTGAACACATGAAAGCAGTTGCGAATACTGATGACGTTCACAATCTCATTGTTTGTACGATGTGTTCCTGCTACCCTTGGCCTGTGTTAGGACTGCCGCCCTACTGGTTCAAAGATCCGACGTTTCGAGCGAGAGCAATTCGCGAACCTCGCAAAGTCTTGCAAGAGTTTGGGCTAGACATTCCCGAATCGACTGAAATTCGAGTCTGGGATACGAGCGCCCAAATCCGATGGTTTGTGGTTCCAGAACGCCCAGATGGAACCGAGGATTGGACAGAGGAGCAGCTTGCTGCCATCATTACCCCTGAATCAATGCAAGGGGCAGCTAAAGTTGTTGTTCCCGCTTAGAAAGCGGAGGGAGAGTTAAATGCAGGTCAAATTTGAGCAGTTTGCGGCTGCGAGTATGCTAGTTGATCCGAATGCTCCGCCTCGCAGCAATGGAGAACTTTTATTTGCAAGACCTTGGGAAGGACGCGCGTTTGGGATGGCGATCGCGCTCTCTAAGAAAGGACACTATGAGTGGGAAGATTTTCGCCAAGGCTTAATTACTTCGATCGCAGAGTGGGAAGCAACACACTGTAAAGACGATCCGGATTGGGACTATTACATGCGTTGGCTATTGGCTTTAGAGCGATTAACGTTAGACTCTGATCTGATTTCGCCAGAAGAACTAGAGCAGCGAACGGCTGAAATGATTGCTCAAGAGAAGACTGCTCTTTCTGCAATTCAATAACATCCTAAGTACGATACATGAGGTCAGAATGATCAATCAAAGCAAGGTTTCTAGACTAGCTTCCTTCAGTCAACTTCTGCAACCAAAGCGAGTCCTTCTTCTAAGCATCGCCAGTGTTTTACTGATCGCATCTCCCGCAATGGCTCACCATGCGATGGACGGAAAAATGCCGAGGAACTTCTTTGAAGGCTTTCTGTCGGGGCTAGCACACCCTCTCATTGGCGTGGATCACTTTGCATTCGTCGTCGCGATCGCACTCTTAGCTGTCGCGAAACGACAAGGGATTATGATTCCAATCGCGTTTATCTTGTCGGCAATGCTAGGAGCAGGACTACACCTGATTGGACTGAGTTTGCCAGGGGTTGAACTCCTGATCGCTGCATCCATTCTCATTGTAGGCATCTTGCTGACTCGAAAAGACGACCTAAATAGTACAACAGTCTTTGGACTGAGTGCGATCGCAGGAGTCTGTCATGGCTATGCTTATGGCGAGGCAATTTTTGGAGCACAGATGACTCCGATGCTCGCCTATTTGCTCGGCTTTACTTGTATTCAGTTGGGGGTAGTCCTGGTTGTCTTTAAGTTAGGGAAACGTTTGCTTGAGCAATCACAGGTTTCTGCTAGCTTACGCTCTACTGGATTTGTAATTTGTGGAATTGGTATCACGTTTCTGTTTTCCCAAATTATCGATGTCCTTGTCCCATTACCCAAAGGGTAACTCAGCGAAATCCTTGTAAAACGACTTTCAGAAATAAGAGCGCAGCACCTCCACTCAATCTCATCATTGAGTGGAGTATGATTGTTGACTAATCCGCTAGCAATTTCCGTTCAAGTTGCAGAGATAAAATCATGCGAATTGCCGATGATGTCACTGATCTTATTGGTCGGACTCCCCTCGTCCGACTCAAGCGCATTCCTCAAACAGAAGGGTGCATCGCACAGATTGTGGCGAAGCTAGAAGGGATGAATCCCGCCGCTTCTATCAAAGATCGCATTGGGATCAGCATGGTTGAAGCGGCAGAAGCCGCAGGTCTGATTGAACCCGGTAAAACGGTTTTAGTCGAGCCAACGACGGGCAATACTGGAATTGCGCTTGCAATGGTTGCCGCTGCTAAAGGATATCGCTTGATTGTTGCCATGCCAGACACAATGAGCATGGAACGGCGGGCAATGTTAAAAGCTTACGGAGCGGAGTTAGAACTTACACCCGGTCATCTATTTAGCCAGGGAGCCGTCGATCGAGCCATGGAATTAGTTGCGACGATTCCCAATGCGTTTATGTTGAATCAATTTAAAAACCCGGCGAATCCTAAAATTCATCGAGAAACAACTGCCGAGGAGATTTGGGCAGATACCGATGGACAGGTTGATATCGTGGTTGCAGGTGTCGGAACAGGCGGCACGATTACGGGATTAGCAGAAACCCTCAAACAGAAGAAACCAGAAATTCAAGCGATCGCAGTCGAGCCGCAAAATAGTCCTGTGCTATCCGGTGGGCAAGCAGGAATGCATAAGATTCAAGGCATTGGAGCAGGATTTGTGCCGGATGTGATGCGACTTGAACTGGTTGATGAAGTCATACAAATTAAGGATGAGGATGCAATCTACTATAGTCGTCGCTTAGCTCGCGAAGAAGGATTATTGTCAGGCATTTCTGCGGGGGCGAACTTGAGTGCAGCAATTCAGCTAGCAAAACGTCCGGAGAATGTTGGAAAGTTAATTGTCTTTATTCAGCCAAGCTTTGGAGAGCGATATCTGAGTACAGTGCTATTTCAGGAGGGGTAACTCATCGAACAGATCGCTCTAACCTAAAGTCATCAAAAGTAGGAAGGTGAGATAAATTGGAAGATTACCGCTCTGGTTTGCGTCCCGCCCCGGAATGAAATTCCAGAGCTAACTGTACGAAGTGGGTTGAAACCCACTGAAGAAGGTGTGATCATTGGCTGTTAGTCCCTTGAGTGGACTTCGTTCAACTAGCCCCGAATTCATTCCGGGGTGGGTCAGTAACGAAGCAAGAGAACTCACCGAACTGATGTTTAATTATGCCTATCTATTTATGGTGTCTAGAACAATGTACTTAAAACGAGATTTACATTCCCTAAAGCTGTTTTGGAATGGACTCGCTATCTTTTATACATTGAGCGGTTATAGTACAGGAATTGGGCTTCTCTTACTGCCTGCTAGTTGGCTGAACATTGTTGGCGTGTTACTTCTCACTCACAGTTTAACGTTAGCAACATATCTTGCACATGAGTTTATGCACGCTAACGTTTTCTCGCATCTGCGCTGGAATGCGTTTGGAGGCAATGTGATGCTGTGGCTGAATGGAAGTTGCTATGTGCGATTCTCTGAGTTAATGAAGATGCACATTGCTCATCATACCGATCGCATTGACTATTGCCGATTCAATCTCGTTGCATTTCTTGACTCGCTACCATCGCTCCTCAGATTTACTTTTCTGGCGAGCGAGTGGCTCTACATTCCCTCGCTCGCATTCTTCTTGCGAATTCGTTTGATACTTGCTCCTTTTAGGCAATTTGAGCGCAGACACGATCGCATTCGGGTTGTCTCGATTTTTTTGATTCGCAGCGCTCTCTTTGCTGTACTCGGGGCGATTTCTCTCAAAGCGCTACTTCTATATTTAGTTGCTTATATCAGCATGATTCACATCCTACGGTTAATGGATGCGTTTCAACATACTTATGAATCGCTACCTGTAGGAGTTCCCTTACCTCAAAAGTTTCAAAACATTTCTCGCGAGGAAGCCAATATCTATGAGCAAGCGAACACTTTTTCTAATATCATCTCTCATCAATATCCCTGGCTGAATCTAATCCTGCTCAATTTTGGGTATCACAATGCTCATCATGCAGATATGACGTGTCCCTGGTATTCTTTGCCAAAGCTCGATCGACAACTCTATCCAGATAGTCAGAGCCATTACCTCATTTTGCGATCGCTCGTCAGGAACTATCATCGCTTTCGCGTCTCGCGCATCTACAGTGGACAAGGAGAAGTCTTGACGCAACACGGCAATCTTCAGTTCGACAAATTTTATGGAGCAACAGAAGTCTCTTTTTTAGTCGTTCCGTCCTAAGTTTGGATTTCAATAGCACAGCACTTTTTTGCATTTCTCGCGAGGTAGCTCAAATCTCGCGAATTGGATGAATCAACCAGAATATCAGTGCGATGCTCTCAAATACTCTCTAAGGAATTTTATAACCTGTTACTCTTACAGTTAATTCTCCCAAACGTGGATCGCGCTGAAACACAAATGCGCCTTCTTCCTTCTCATCTTTCGATAAAAAATCAATCTGTTGATCGCCTGCTTCAACAATCTGATTGTTCACTCTCAATTCTGCAATCACTTGCAGCGACTCTACAGTTTCTCCACCTGTATTCGTCACCGCAAACGGAACATAGAACTTACCCTGAGTTTGCCGAATCTCTTGATTCTGTTCGATTGAAATCGCAGACGGCTCGTGGCGCTCAGAAGCCCAAACATAGATCACAAGTCCCGCGATCGTGCTCAATATCGAACTGGCAATCCCAAATGTCACCCACTCCGCGATCGTTCTAGGTTTCCGGTCTGTCATCTCATCCTCCTAAGCTGCTAACCGTCCTGCCGCTCCCCCCACCGCAGCAGGCAGTCCTAATAAGATCGTGTATCTCAACCAAAGCTGCCACGGATCATCGAAGTGCAGCTTTTGGAAAAATACTAGCATTAACATGGCAGCAAACAGAGAGACTAAATAAGCAGCGATCGTTTCTCCGAACGGGCGCTGAAACACCCCCTGATGCTGATATCGTTGAGCTTGCCGACCAAATCCTGCTGCGAACACAATGCAATAGGAAATCACCAAAGAAGCTGCCATCATTGCGAGTAACCAGCCTCCAGTTGCAGCCGAAGCGAGCATCGGAATTTCATCGGTTGGCGCAATGTTAAATGCAATGATCAGCGCGCCAATCAAAGTGGCTGAAATATCTGATAGAGTTGCACTCCCTTTTTTGGGCTTGGAACCTTGTTTGGGATTGGAATCGGTTCCTAATCGCGATTGATCTTTGCCTAAAAATTGATTCGCCAAGGCGACCCCAAGCGTAAAAGGCACACTTTCATAGATCAGCTTTCCTAAGGCTCCTGAAAGTGACACATTGAATGTAATTTCTTGCAGTAGAACCAGCGTTAAGCCACTACAGACAATCCCGATCGCTAAAGCTTCAACTGAATCTTTCAACGCATCAAAAGTTTGTGTCGTCGTATCATTTCTGAACCCTGATGTTTGATTCAGCAGAAAGACAATTAAGAAAGTGAATCCCAGTGCGAATAGCATTCTCACGGGACTAACATATGAGCCAATCCACCAAACTTCCATGGTGTAAAGTAATGGAATTCCGAATAAGAAGCCGCCCGATGCACCCCGTACTAAATCTGTAAGCTCAGTTTTCCACTGCTCCTCAACCTGCATCCTCAGCATTAGCCTTATCCGAAAGCGTTAGAATCTAAGCTAGTCGATTGAGCAGATTAACGTCATTCCTCTGCAGGTAGAACTATGGTAATTGAATGGTTGAAAGTGAAAGTTCCGATCGAGCTAAGAGAAACTTATATTCAAAAAGATGCCGAGATTTGGACAGCGACACTTTCAAAGTATCCGGGCTATGTTGGAAAAGAAATCTGGTTGAATCCTCAGGATGAATCGGAATTAACCATGGTCATTCATTGGGAAACAAAAGATGCGTGGAAGAATGTTCCGGCTTCGGTCTTAGAAGAGACTGAACAACGGTTTGTCAAAGCGATGGGACAAAGCTTCCCATTTTTAGAGCAAAAAGAATATCAGGTTCGTAAATTTAACGCACATTCCGTGAAGTAAAGCTACCGATAGTCATGCCAAATTGTCCTCGTTGTGGCCAATCGATGCCCTCTAACGCGATCGCCTGTTCACGCTGTCGCACACCGCTCAAAGCCTATGGACATCCCGGTATTGTCCTACACCGTGCTACCGGAACTGAATCGCTGTGTAAAACCTGCATTTATGACGCAGATGATTCTTGTAACTATCCACAGCGCCCAGAGGCACGGGAATGTACCATGTACCACAACATCACCGTGCCGATCCTGAGTACACCCACTCGATATGAGATGCAGCCCGGAGTCTGGCTTCGTCGTAATGCGGGTTGGATCGCATTAATTGCGTTAATCGTTTTAAGTCTCGGTTTGGTTTTGGCAAAACGTTAGACAGGTTAGACAAAGTGATAAGGCGGTAACGCCTCACCTAAACCCAATTCCCAATGCGGATACTGCTGCTGCCATTCATCCAAATGCTGATATAACTCCATCTCTTCTTGCTTATTTACTAATAAATAGAGTTTCTCCACTCCATCAGACCCCGCCTTCAGCATCGTATCGGGATAAATCTGTTCGATCTCAGTCAGAATTCGTTGAAATTCCTGCCGCTGCAATTCCTGCTGATCGAGTTGTAACTGGAAATGCTGTCGCTTCGCCTCAAAATACTCTCGTCCCTTTAGTTTGCCGTTCATCTCTGGATCATTCGGTAACTCGATCTCGATCGGCGTTAATTTCAATCGATACTCTGCTTTTCCTTCAAGCTGATTCAGCTTGTCTAAATATTGGGTTGCATTCTTTGATAAGTGTTTGAGTAAGCGATCGCGCGATAAAAACTGCGTCCCAAATCGCAGCGGGAGAATTGTCACCTGCCAAAACAAATCGCAGATCACGCGATCGTGCGTCAAAACAGCTTGGACTAATTGCGTATCATCCTTCTCGATCGTCTCAAACTCGAAATCTGGTTCTACTAAAGCAGACAAACCCTGAGTCGTAATGATTTCCAGTCTTCCGGCGATCCCTTCACTCAACTGTAGGGACGAACTTGGTGTTTTAAAGAAAGCGTAGGTATACATTGCGAGGCTTGATCGATGCTCCATCCTGAGTCTATGCGATCGACAAAGAATCCCACGGAAGTGCATACGAAAATTTGAAAATTAGGATGCGGCTTGAAATTTACAAAAGATGCTACAACTCTAAAATTAAAAATCCCGTAAAGATACGGATGTAGATCGGCAGAGCCACCCTTTCTCAGTGTTGAATGAATTGGATAAACAGGAAAATCGTACCTGTGGCAGATAAAGCGGGACGGAGAAATATGCGGTATGTTCTTTTGATCGGGCTAGCATCAGCTGGTTTTTTGCTCAGTGCACCGTTTGCCGGAGCAAGTACCCGCTCTAACGCACCCATTGAGGATGCAACGCGTGATTATTGGCGAGAAGCGCATCGATTGACCCAAGACCAAGTCAGATTGCTCGATCGTGTGGAACGATCTGCAGCGACTCCCGAAGCAACGCGTCTCAAAACGATCGGTGGACAAATTTTGCTCCATATTTCTGCGGTTGAGCGCTTTCTCAAATCCAATTATCCCAAGCCGGATTTCCTTTGCTCACCCCCTTCAGAACTTGGAGAAGTCGCAGGAACCGACGGCGCAAGCTTAGAACAAGTGCAAGTATATTGCGCGCTGCACCAATCGACGCATGACTTCACGACAATGCGATCGCAAGTCGATCGTCAAGCAAAGCTCATGAGCGCTCCCGTCGTCACCGCGAAAGTGACTCAACCTCTCAATCCTCGGACGATGAAGACCGGGCTATCTCCATCTGCACCTAGTCCTTCCACAGGATCAGTCACTATAAAGGGCGAAGTTCTCAGTCTAGTGCACTCGTCGCGGCAGCGATTAGCCCAAGTGCAGCCCGCATTCCCCGAGGCATTACAGTTCTCGATCGTGCCTAGCCCGGCAAATTTCTCCCCTCAATCTGCCGATTCGCGATCGCGCTAATGTTTCAGAATGTTTCAACCTGTGAAGCCAATCGCTGAACCGTTCAGATAGCGTAGTAAATTGGGGAAAATTGACCATCGTGTGGCAAATCTGGCATCATCCGCTCTTGCATTTGATCGCCACACTGAGTCCGTTAATTTTCAAAATAAAGGGAAAAGAACAATCATGGTTCAACGTGGTTCTAAAGTCCGCATTTTGCGCAAAGAGTCCTACTGGTATCGCGACATCGGCACAGTTGCGTCGATCGACCAAAGCGGTATCAAATATCCAGTGATCGTCCGTTTTGACAAGGTGAACTATACCGGATACAGCGGTACTGCCAGCGGTGTCAATACCAACAACTTCGCCCTTAGCGAACTTGAAGAAGTCGAAGCACCCAAGAAAGCTCCTAAAGCTGCGGCAAAATAAGCAAAGGGCGAGAAATCGCGGCTTTGTAATTGATACAATAAATCGGGCAAGAACGTTTCTTCTGTTTGTTCTTGCCCGATTTTTTATTCCCCGTGAGTTTTCTGTGCCAGAACTGCCTGAAGTCGAAACTGTGCGATTAGGACTCAATCAGGTGACGCTCCATCAACCGATCCAAGGCGGAGCCGTTTTACTCGATCGCACGATCGCTCATCCTTTATCGTCTGAATTCATCGACGGTCTGATCGGATTATCCATCCGAGAATGGCATCGCTACGGAAAATATCTGCTTGCCAAACTCGATCCGGTCGGTTGGTTAGGCGTGCATTTGCGAATGACCGGGCAGCTTTTGTGGATGAATCAAGCTGAACCGTTACAGAAACACACGCGCGTGAGATTCTTTTTTGAGCACGATCGAGAATTACGCTTTGTCGATCAGCGCACGTTTGGGCAAATCTGGCATGTCATCGGGGAACAAGACCCCAAAACCATCATCACAGGCTTGCAACGATTGGGTCACGAACCCTTTTCGGCGGAATTTTCAGACGAGTACTTTTACGCGCAGTTGCAGGGACGAAAACGCTCAATTAAAACGGCTCTACTCGATCAAATGCTTGTCGCAGGAGTCGGCAATATCTACGCCGATGAAGCCTTATTTTTAAGTGGAATTCACCCAGAAACGCTCTGTGCTGATCTCGATCCTGAGCAAGCCCAACGACTGCGAGTCAACGTGATCCGAGTGCTCACAGATAGCATTGCCGCGCGCGGCACAAGTTTTAGTGACTTTCGAGATGTATCGGGTGTGAATGGTAACTATGGCGGCATCGCTTGGGTATATGGGCGAGAGGGCGATCGCTGCCGAACCTGTGAAACCCCAATCGAGCGAGTCAAATTAGCCGGGAGATCGGCACATTTTTGTCCGAACTGCCAGCCGCCGTTTTCTCAGGCGGTTCGCAAACCGTAACGATGATTCACAAAAGCGGTAAATCTTTGTAGAGAAGCGATGTTGCTTTTTTGGCTTGCGCTATGCTGAAGCGATCGTAAAATCGGAAAGATTTTCTATTTTGCGATGAATTTAGAATTCGAGCTTAGAAAAATGCCGAATTCTGATATCCTATAAAACCTGTAATCGGCAAACTCCGTTCCTTTCAAAAGCTGATCTTAATTAATGGCGCGTATCATCGTAATTACCTCCGGAAAAGGTGGAGTCGGCAAAACCACCACAACTGCCAATCTCGGCATGGCACTTGCAAAACGGCGACGCAAAGTGGCGGTCATTGATGCTGACTTTGGGTTGAGAAATCTAGACTTGTTACTGGGACTGGAAAATCGGGTTGTCTATACTGCGGTCGAAGTTTTGGCAGGTCAATGCCGCCTCGAACAAGCCTTAGTCAAAGATAAACGCTTTCAGAATTTGGTCTTACTTCCGGCGGCTCAAAACCGCACCAAAGAAGCCGTGACTCCGGATCAAATGCGGCAACTGGTGAATGCATTAGCACGGGTGTATGAATATATCTTGATCGACTGTCCCGCTGGGATTGAAATGGGATTCCAAAACGCGATCGCGGCTGCGCGTGAAGCAATTATTGTTACGACCCCGGAAATTGCGGCGGTTCGAGATGGCGATCGCGTGATTGGACTGCTCGAAGCGAGTGGCATCAAACGGATTAACCTCATTGTCAACCGGATCAGACCAGGCATGGTACAAGCCAACGACATGATGTCAGTCGAAGACGTGCAGGAAATTCTGGCAGTGCAATTGCTCGGCGTCGTCCCAGATGATGAAAAAGTGATCGTCTCAACGAATAAAGGTGAGCCGCTGGTATTATCAGAAACACCCTCACAGGCAGCGACTGCTTTTGACAATATTGTGCGTCGTCTGGAGGGAGAACGAGTACCCTTGATGAGTCTCGAAGCTCCACCCGAAGGCTTCTTTTCACGTCTCTTCGGTAAATTTAAGAAAAAATAGTCCCTGTGTTTTGGGCTGTCCTTGTTCGCTTATCCCGTTTGCATCTTTAGCCAATGATCACTGAATTTCTAGAACGAATATTTCCTCGCGGGTTCGACAATAGCCGCAATGATGTCAAACGGCGATTGAAGCTAGTCCTCGCCCATGATCGAGCAGATTTGCCGCCGCATTTAGTTGAAGAATTACGTAAGGAAATTCTAGATGTCGTTTCGCGATATGTGGAATTGGATGAGGGTACGGAGTTCCAACTCGAAAATCATCAGCGATCGACTTCGCTGATCGCAAATTTGCCGATTCGTCGAATTCGTCCTATTCCAGATCCGACTCCCGAAGAAATGGCAATGGCTGTTCCAGATTTGACGCTGACTGAAGCAACGTTAACTGAAGAAGACTCTGATCATAAGCAACTCGATTTGCTCAAGCCTGAGAATGAAGCAAATAACGGGTAAAACGAAACTTCTGGGAGTGATTGGCGATCCGATCGAGCATTCTCTCTCCCCAATCATGCACAATGCTGCGATCGAGAAGATGGGCCTAGATTTTATCTATGTTCCATTTCGAGTTCGAGATTTGAAACCTGCGATCGCAGGTTTTGCCGCGATCGATTTGCAAGGGTTTAGTATTACGATTCCGCATAAGCAGGCAATCATTCCTCTGCTGTCTGAAATTACGGATGCAGCAAAAGCCATTGGCGCGGTGAATACCGTGTGGAAAGGGGAATCGGGCTGGATTGGAACAAATACCGATATCACAGGATTTCTTGCGCCCTTGCGATCTCACGCCCCCTCGGTTGCAGTTGTCCTAGGAAATGGAGGTGCGGCGCGGGCAGTTGTTGCCGGATGTGCTGAGTTAGGATGTTCTGAAATTCATGTAGTGGGACGCAGCAAACTTCAGGAATTTCAGGCAGCTTGGAACTTAAGCGCTTTGAAGACGCACACTTGGGATCAGCTTTCTGATCTGTTGCCTCATGCCGATTTGATTGTCAATACAACGCCGATCGGCATGTCGCCGAATTTTGATGATTCTCCCATCACGGATCACCAAGCAGAACGGATTCAAGAAAATGCGATCGCATATGATCTCATCTATGTGCCGAATCCGACGCGATTTTTAAAACAGGCACAGCAACAGGGAGCAACCGCGATCGACGGATTAGAGATGCTCGTTCAGCAAGGTGCAGCAGCATTGAAAATCTGGACTCAGCAAGAGGTTCCAGTCGAGGTGATGCGACAAGCTTTACAGAACCATTTGGGGTTAGCTCATTCAAGCTAGAGACTGCGATTAACGCGCTCAATCCGTGAATTGAGCGCAGTTGAATCCCCAACTAAGCTTCTTCTAGCTGGCTCACACGTCGCATATTCAGCACGTCTGTCATTTTCTTAATCTGAGCAAACGTGCGTTCAAGCTGAGCATGATCACAAATATCAATACCCAAATCAATTACCGCCGTTTGATCCGGGAAGGTTTTGACTTGGGCATTGCGGACGTTGATATTGTTGTCCGTTAAGCGAGACAGAATATCTTTGAGGACTCCAACGCGATCGATGACTTCAATTTGAATATCAATCGGATAAGTCTGAGCGCGCCCTTTCGCAGGTTCGACTGGATTCCAACTCAGCGGCACTAAGCGATCACCCGGAATCGAATCCACATTCGGACAGCCTTGACGGTGAATGGAAATCCCACGATTACTACGAGTGACCACGCCAATAATCGGCTCTCCAGGAATCGGGTTACAACATCCCGCCATATGGTGCAGCAGATCTTCAACACCTGCGATCGGATGTTTTGTCGTGGGAGCAGGAAGCGATCGCGGCGCAGACGGGAGCGGAATCACACCACTATTCAAGCTATCCGAGGGAGCAGGAGCGGGATTAGCCAGAGACTGCTGAGCTTTGACGGCATCGCGAATCCGGTTGAGTGCCAGGTTGAGAGTGATTTCGCCATAACCGACTGCGGCAACGAAATCCTCAACATTGTGATAGTTACATCGCTCAGCCGCTGTCAGCATCGGAGCCGATTTCATTAAAGCTTCAAAGCCATTTTTGCCGAGTTCTTTCTCCAGCATTTCTCGACCGCGCAAGACATTCTCATCATGATGCGATCGCTTATAAGCCTGCCGAATTCGATTTCTTGCGCCTGCTGTCACGACAAAATTCAACCAATCCAAGCTAGGACGGGCATTCTTTTGCGTAATGATTTCAACAATATCGCCCATTTGCAGCGGGGTATCGAGTTGAACCATCCGACCATTGACTCTTGCACCTGCACAGTGATTTCCCACTTCGGTGTGAATCCGATACGCAAAATCTACCGGAGTCGATCGTGGACTGAGTGAAACGACCTCACCTTTGGGCGTAAAGACAAAGACATCGCCATCAAATAAATTGTCTTTGATGCCATCGAGATATTCTTGCGCGTCTTTGAGGTCTTTTTGCCAATCGAGTAGCTGACGTAGCCAGGTAAACTTCTCATCGGTTTTCGTCAGTTGCGACGTAGAACCACCCGACTCTTTATATTTCCAGTGAGCCGCGATCCCATATTCCGCAACATGATGCATTTCTAGGGTGCGGATCTGAACTTCTAAAGGCTGACCCGTTTCACCAATCACAACCGTATGCAACGATTGATATCGGTTCGGTTTGGGTAGACCAATGTAATCTTTGAAGCGTCCAGGAATCGGACGAAATGTGTCATGTACGATCGCGAGGGCACGATAACATTCATCATTGCTCTCGACAATGATCCGAATTGCAGCGACATCATAAATTTCGTCATAGCCTTTTTGCTGACGCTGCATCTTTTGATAAATGCCGTACAAGTGTTTCGGTCGTCCGCTCACTTCGACACAGCGCACACCCACTTCTTCCAGTCGTTTCTTAAAAGCGGCTGCAACTTCACTCAGGCGAGATTCGCGATCGGCTCGTTTCTCGGATACTAATTGCTGGATTTCTCGATAGCCCTCAGTTTCAAGATACTTAAAGGCGAGATCTTCGAGTTCCCACTTGATGTTTCCAATCCCCAATCGATTCGCGAGCGGTGCAAAGATTTCGCGAGTTTCGAGGGAGATGCGGCGTTGCTTCTCCGGAGCAAGATGTTCGAGCGTCCGCATATTGTGTAAGCGATCGGCAAGCTTCACCACAATCACGCGAATGTCTTGCGCCATAGCTAAGAACATGCGGCGGAAATTTTCAGCTTGTCGCTCTGTTTTGCTAGAAATATTGAGTTTTGAAAGCTTGGTTACGCCTTCAACCAAACATCGCACTTCTGAACCAAAGCGTTCTTCAATTTCTTCGACGGTAACGTCTGTGTCCTCAACGACATCATGAAGAAAGCCCGCTGCAATCATGACGCTACTGCCACCGAGATCCCGGAGAATCCCTGCTACCGCAACTGGATGAGCAATATAAGGTTCTCCAGAAGCGCGGGTTTGCCCTTCGTGTAGTTTGTAGGCAAACTCGAACGCGCGGCAAACTAGACTCGGATCGTCGTCTGAAGGGTCGAGAAAACACTCCCGTAACCAATCCGGTAAAGCAAAATCAATGGTGGGTAGAGAGGCAGCTACATTCATGCTGTTTCGCGTGACTAGAGTGCAGTTTCAGATTGTGAATTTATGAAATTGAATAAAACGTATCGTCCTATACAAAGTTTAGAAGTAATAGAGAAAGAGTCTAGCATGAGGAACCTGCCCATCTGCTAGACAACAAAGTTAAAATGAACAATCGATAACCTGTAAGACGGCTTGTCCAAGTCGCTCGGACTTGAAGAAGGTGTTCAGACATCGATGCCGGAGGAAAATTGAGAGTCTGCCTTAAACTTGGTTAAGACGATCGCACGTACCGTTCATTTTATCAATGGCGATACGTTTCTTCCCAAAGATCCTCGCTAGAATTGAAAATTTTTGATCGAATCTAACCCAGTGAATTCTCACAGTTATGAGTCTGTACTCTACACGATGTCTTCGGTTTTAGCTCGAATTTACACTGAGGTTTATCGCATTCTACGAAAACAAGATTTTGCGTAAGTCTTGTGGGGTCAGTGATCCCCGTTTTTATACTGAATTGAAAAAGTTTAGATATGTTAACAGAGAACCAAGTACATTTATTTCGTGCGTTTCACACTGGATTAGGATCGCTCAATCAATTGTTAAACTCTTCCGAATTCGATCGACAAATCTTTGCTCAAACGTGGCAGTCACTTCAAAAAATCTTTTCAGAAGAAATTCAATCCATCCAATCGGATGTCTACCGAATCCATTCAGTTTTGGTTGAAATCAATAAACAGATGAGGCTGTTAGGAATGGATGCGATGTTTCTCAAGACAGCACGACAGCCAGAGACGGTGCAAGGTCGGATCGAACAGATTCGCGATCGAGTGACTTTACTAATGAACTACTGCACTGTACTTTTGGAGTCGGATGGAATTTGAGGTCGCGTGATGCAGTGTCCTAAAGAACGGAAAATTACGCTAAACGATGGGCGATTGGCTGAGTCGTTAGAGGTGAAGGAATGCCCAGAGTGTCAGGGAGCGTGGATTCCACTGGAAAATTATCAGGTGTGGCAAGCAGAACGCGAACGACCGAAAACGGTTGCAGACTTGATCCCAAAAACATTAGATGTCGAATTTACTCCATCGCCTCATGATGCGAAGGCGGCTTTTTGTCCTGAGTGTGGCTGTTATTTGGCGCGGGTCAAAGTGGGGATGAAAAATCCGTTTTATGTAGAGCGGTGTTTGAGTTGTGGAGGAATTTGGTGCGATCGCGGAGAATGGGCTGCACTGGAAACGATGGGCTTGAATATTGCGATCGAGCAACTATTTTCAAGCGAGTGGCAGGTTTTGTCGAGAGAGCGAGAGCATTTGGCGATCGAGAAGCAGGCGACTATCGATCGCTTGGGAGAGGATTTAGCACACCGAGTGTTTGCGTTGGCAGAAGAGTTGGAGAAGCATTCGCACGGGGATTTTGGGGTTGCATATTTGATGCGACGATTTGAGAATTTTACCCAGGAATTAGAGCGGGCGAAGAGAAAGAGTTGACCATAAGGGATGATGGCTCTAGTCGTCAATTGCATTTATGTTGTGGAGCGGGTAGAGAGGGGAGAGGGATGCTAGAAATGATAGTTCTTGCTCCCCTCATCTAAAACTTGAGAGAAATCTAAACTATGAGATCGACTACTTTAGATCGACATTAATTAGTGTTCTTACAATTAGCACTTGCATAGTTAGAATAAAGCATGCTTCTTTTCAAGCTAAAGCATATTAAAGTCGATTCAATTTGAAATTTCACAAGTTTTAGAAATTTAAAATTAAAGAATTTCATCTATTAACTCAAGTGAAAAGCCTCAAACAAAATCAAAGCAGGAAGTGCTACTAGCACTAAAAGAAATGTATCTTAATTAAGATAGTGGCATTTTACTTAATTAGCGCAGATTGTTAAGTAGAAAAAATGCATAAGTTGATCACTATCTTTAAGTCAGGCTCTGAATATTCGCTGAAAAGAAGACCTTGAATTATACAGATTCTTTAAGTATCAGCCTTGATTTTACCTAAGTGCTTCAATTATCCATGCGGTGTACCGTATCTCTGAGTTGAGCGTATCTTCCTCTGTCTGTTCAGTATTCTTAGCTGCCCTACTCAGCTTTGCTTCTGAGTACATTTCCTAATTTTAGATATCCCTGACTAATTATTCTATGGGCTGGGAAATATATAGTTTAGAGCCTATCCAAAATCTGCAGAGGCAGATTTTGACACAACCCAGTTTAATATCTCCCAGCCTCAAGTAAATTCCGGAAAACTGAGTGATTTTTATATTTTTTTGATCTATGACTTGATTCTATAAATCTCAAAGAGTTGAGTCTTTATTAATTTGAGTTCGGGAATTCTCGTTGTAGGAAAGATGCGATAGTCTCCCTACTTTCTTCAACTTTACAGAAAACATATGCGCACTGCTCTTCAAGATTGTCTCATTCACCAATTGGTTGAATCTCAAGTCATTCGATCTCCGCATGAGATCGCTGCCATCTTTGATGAAGAAACAATCACTTACCAAGAACTGAATCAGCGTGCCAACCAACTCGCACATTACTTAAGGTCAGTTGGGGTATCGCCAGAAACATTCGTGGGTATTTGTGTTGAGCGATCGCTGAAAATGCTGATCGTCATGCTCGGCATTCTCAAGGCTGGCGGAACCTACATCCCCCTTGATCCGAACTATCCTGCTGAACGTCTGACGTTTATTGTAGAGAACTCAGAACTCTCGATCGTCATTACCCAATCTCATCTGGCATCTTTCTCAAACTGCCAAACTCTCGATATTGACGCAGACTGGGCAACTATCTCGCAGCAACCAACTCACAACCTAGAAATCACAGGTCATTCTGATCACCTTGCTTATGTGATCTATACTTCTGGCTCTACAGGCAAACCGAAAGGGGTACAGATTACTCATCGAGGAGTTGTAAATTTTCTGCTTTCGATGCAGCAAGAGCCAGGGATTTCATCTGACGATCGTTTGCTTGCGGTTACGACGATCTCCTTCGACATCGCAGTTTTAGAACTCTTTTTGCCGCTAATCGTTGGAGCTTGCGTTAATATTGTCCCGACTCAGATCACAGCAGATGGGCAACGTCTGATTCAACTCCTTGATACTTTCGAGGCAACCATCATGCAGGCAACTCCAGCAACTTGGCGACTTCTCTTGCAATCCGGTTGGCAAGGTCGTCCAACCCTGAAGATGCTCTGTGGCGGCGAAGCAATGACTCGATCGCTTGCCAATCAACTCTTAGACAAAGGTGCGTCGCTTTGGAACCTGTACGGTCCAACTGAGACAACGATCTGGTCTGCACTACATCGAGTAGAACCTGGCACTGAGTCCGTTCCCATTGGACACCCCATTGCCAACACGCAAATCTATCTCATCGAGACGAAATCGCGACGAAAAACTGATCCAATTATTCCAGTCCCGGTCGGTGTGGCGGGCGAATTGTGTATCGGTGGTGAGGGAGTTGCAAGAGGTTACTATAAGCGTCCAGAACTCAATGACGAAAAATTCATTGCTGATCCATTTAGCACCAGAACCGGAGATCGATTGTATCGAACTGGAGACTTAGCGCGGTATCGAGCAGATGGCACAATCGAGTTTATTGGTCGCATTGACCATCAAGCAAAAATCCGGGGCTACCGAGTTGAACTCGGCGAGGTCGAAGCTGCCATTAGTCAATCCTCGATCGTGCAAGAAACAGCAGTCATCGCAAAAGAAGATAGTTCTGGAAATCAGCGCTTAATTGCTTACATCGTCTCAAAAGAAAGCGAAGAAAAAACACTGCAATTTCAGCAAGTTGAGCACTGGAAAACCGTATGGGATCATGCCTATCAACAGACGACTCCAGTCGAAGATAGTACGTTTAATCTCCAAGGCTGGATAGATAGCTATACGGGATTACGAACAGACGCACAAGTCATGCAGGAATGGCTTAATTTGACGATCGATCGCATTTTGGCACTCCGTCCAAAACGAATTCTAGAAATTGGGTGTGGAACAGGTCTACTTTTATTCCGCTTAGCTCAGTACTGCGATCGCTATCACGGAATTGATGTGACTTCAGAAGCCGTGAAGTATATTCAACGCCAAGAACTCAACCAATTGGGCAGACGGGCACATGTGACCGTTGCTCAATGTGCTGCTCATGAAATTGACGATTTAGAAAGCTTTGACACCATTATTATCAATTCTGTTGTGCAGTATTTTCCAAATGCACAATACTTGACAACAGTGATTGAGAAAGCAGTAAAACTTCTGCAACCTGGGGGACGCATCTTTATTGGCGATGTGCGTAGTTTGCCTTTACTCGAAACATTCCACACGTCAGTTCAGCTTAGGCAACCTGTTGACTCGGTGACGCAACTTCGATCGAGAGTATACGATCGCATCATTCAAGAAAAAGAATTAGTCATTGATCCTGCATTTTTCCAGAATCTTGTTCAGCGTATTCCCCACCTCAAGACTGCTGAAATCGAGCTAAAACGAGGTCGATCTGACTCTGAACTGAACCGATTTCGGTATGATGTCACCTTACACCTTGAGTCCGAACAGCCTAGTATCTCTCAATTTCATCAATTGGATTGGGTGCGAGATCGAGTCAGCTTAGCAACGCTGCGATCGCATTTTGGAAAAATGCCGCTCAGGATTACTGGAATTCCAGATGCTCGCCTACAAGCAGACTTACAAGCAGTAGAACTGCTCAAAAATGCACAGGATTCTGCCACGATTGAGCAGTTGCTTACAGCCCCCCAAACATATTCTGGGATTCATCCGGAAGACTTAATCAGCCGAGCATTCGGCTACAAAGTTAAGCTGATGTGTTCAGACCAGCCTGGATTCTACGAGGCTTGGATTTATCAATCTGAAGTCTGTCAATTTCCAAGTGCAGTATTTCCGATTCCAGAAGCTTATACGAATTCTCCACTTCAGGTCATTGAGAAACCTCAACTCACGCTACAACTTCGCCAATTTCTTCGCGATAAACTGCCCAGCTACATGATTCCGTCAGTATTTGTGTGGCTAGAAAAACTTCCACTCACGCCAAATGGAAAAATTGACCGTCGTGCGTTGCCAGAACCCAAAACTGTGCATGCAGAACGCAGTTCATCTGCTCCCAAAACTCCTCAAGAGCAGCAAATGGCAGCAATTTGGGCAGAGGTGCTAGAAACCGAAGCAATTGGCATTGAGGACAATTTCTTTGAAGTTGGTGGACATTCGCTGTTGGCAGTTCAGCTTCTAGCACAGGTCAAAGCAACTTTTGATGTTGAAATTCCGTTGTTTTATTTATTCAAAGATCCAACTATCAAAGGATTGCTCAATGCGATCGCCCAAATTCAGTCCTTGGATATCAGCCAGCCCCACAGTCTACTCGACTTAGAGGCTGAAACTCAGCTAGATCCCAAAATCAAGCCTGAAACAGAATTCATCCCAACGACTCCAACTGGAATCTTTCTCACAGGTGCAACAGGCTTTCTAGGCGCATTCTTGCTCTATGAACTCCTCCAGCAAACTTCTGCTAAGCTCTACTGTTTAGTTCGCGCTTCCAATGCCAGAGATGGATTCGCTCGAATTCAGGCGAATCTAGAACGGTACTTAATTTGGAATCAGGAACTCAGTGATCGCATTATTCCAGTCATCGGCGATTTGACCCAGCCCTATCTTGGACTCTCAGAATCTGAGTTTCTGACCCTAGCAAGTCAAACAGAAGTTATCTATCACAGCGGTGCGTTAATTAATCTTGCTTATCCATACTCTGCACTGCGAGCCAGCAATGTTGGAGGGACAGAAGAGATTTTGAGACTGGCAAGCTGGGTCAAACTCAAATCTGTTCACTTTGTTTCCACGTTGGATGTGTTCCAATCGCCAGCCTATTTCCAGGATCAGCCTATCTTTGAACAGACTCCCCTCACTCACGGTCATGAACTTTATCGCGGCTACGCTCAAACAAAATGGGTCGCAGAAAGACTGCTACAGACAGCCCGCGATCGCGGAATTCCAGTAAATATCTATCGTCCAGGAATGATCTCTGGACATAGCGAAACGGGCGTATCACCCGTCACTGATTTACTATGTCGGTTCTTAAAAGGCATCATTCAACTGAAAACTGCCCCGATTCTTGACCGACCCATTTCAATGGTTCCAGTCGATTATGTGAGTAAGGCGATCGTGCATCTCGCACAACAATCGACCGAATGCGGACAAGTTTTTCACCTGACCAATCCCAATTCTTCACAGCTTGGGCAACTCGTTCATGACCTCCAGCAATTCGGCTACGAGATTGAAGAAATCCCCTACGATCGCTGGCTGTCTCTTCTGAGATCTCTCTCAGAAGAGAATGCGCTAGCTCCACTCGCTGCCCTTTTCAATGAACGCTCAGACGTCCATCAAACTTATTTAGAAACGTCGCTGTTGAGTAACCAGCATTTCGATTGTCAATCTACTCTCCAAGGCTTGCGAGGGACTTCCATTGTCTGCCCTGCTAGTAACACTCAGTTGTTGAAAACTTACTTTGACTATTTCGATCGGACTAAATTCCTAACTCAAAACCAGTCCCACTCCTCAGTGCGCTGGATTCCGAACCTCGCAACTGAATCGCCATCATTTTCGAAAACACCTACTAGGTAGGTGTTCCCGACTCCGGAATGTTTATGAGTTGAATTAGGGAACATTGTGGTAAGCATTCTCACCTTGACTATGAAAAAAGCATTGCGACACTCAATTGGATCGAACTTATTTATCTATGTTTTGAGCGGTGCATTGATTGGACTGGGCGGCATGTCCTACTTCTTTTATAGGACTTTGGAGAAGAATGCTGAAAGCGAGATTCAAAGCCGTCTCAAAACACAAGTTCGATCGATTGAATCCCAGTTAGCCAAAGTTGAACAATCGACTGAAGATTTAGAAGCTAGTGTTCGCACGCTTCACAATCTTGGAGTAAAAGACGCAGATGCCTATAAGCAGCTTGTCTTTGAACTCTTCCAACGACGTTCACCCTTAACAATGGCTTTCGGGTTTGGGCAACTTTCTAATCAGGTTGTGCCTGATCGTCAATGGTACTGGCCTTACTTCTACGTTGATCAGAAAGCACCCGGTCAAATTGGTCAATTACTTCCCGCTCCAAATCAACACATCCGGTTTGCCGATCTCTTTCAAGATGACGACTATCCCAACAAAGCTTACTACAAAGATGTCATTCGGGCTGGGCAGGACATTTGGCTAGAACCCTACCTTTGGTATGGTCAAACGCTAACGACATTTTCGAGCTTCATCTTTGATGACCAAAATCGGGCAATCGGGGTCACGGGGCTGGACATTAACGTATCTGTGCTGAGTGAACAGCTATATACTTCAGTCAAGAGTGGAGGAGGCTACTTCGCGATTTTAAGTGAGAAAGGTAATCTTCTGACTTATCCACCCGATCAAGCGAAAGCAAAAAAACTGGCATCCCATAAAGATGTGCCAGAACTCGATCGAGTCTGGCAACAAATTCAGGGGCAACAAGCTGGGATTTTACAAGCTGAAGGTTCGTATTGGGCGTATGAGCGGGTACGCGGCACAAACTGGACGATGCTCGCTTCTGTTCCTCGATCAATTATCTTACTGCCTGTTTTATCGATTACAGTCGGTGGGGCAGTCGGTGCAGGAACTGTTTTAGCGATCGTCGTTTTTCTGTTTGTGCGCCGTCTTAATTCCCGATTAGAACCCATTCTAGTAGGGTGTAACCAACTTGCAGAAGCCGATGCTCAGCGCCTTTCGCGCTTAAATAGAGAGCTGACAGAAACTGAGACTTCAACTTCGAGCATCCAGCATGCGGACGAACTGGAAGTTCTAGAATCTGCGTTTCAACGAATGGCGGCCCAGATCAACGAATCATTTGAAGAATTAGAACTCCGAGTTGAGGCAAGAACGTCTGAATTAAAGCACGCCAAAGAACTTGCAGATAGTGCGAATCGCGCCAAGAGCGAATTTTTGGCAAATATGAGCCACGAACTGCGAACGCCGCTCAACGGGATTTTGGGATATACCCAGATTTTACAGCGATCAACGCGGCTCGATATTAAAGAGCAACGTGGAATTGGCGTGATTCACCAATGTGCAACTCATTTGCTCACCCTCATCAATGATGTTTTAGATCTGTCAAAGATCGAAGCGCGCAAAATGGAGTTGAACTCAGTTGACTTTTCACTCTCTTCTTTCTTGCAGAGTGTAGTCGAGATGTGCAGCATTCGGGCAGAACAACGTGGCATTGAGTTTCGATATCAGTTTCAAAGTACACTGCCCAAGTATGTTCATGCAGACGAAAAGCGACTTCGACAAGTCTTAATCAATTTATTAGGCAACGCGATCAAGTTTACCGAACAAGGGCAAGTGACATTTTCAGTCCTTACCTGCTCTGAAGGTAGCCCTTATAATTTGAGGTTTGAAGTAGAAGATACCGGATCAGGCATGACTCCTGAGCAATTGCAAAAAATCTTCCTGCCTTTCGAGCAGGTTGGAGGCGTTGAGAAACGCTCAGAAGGAACTGGGCTAGGTCTAACCATCAGTCAGACGATCGTGCAATTGATGGGCGGAACTATCCAAGTTGAAAGCCAATTGGGTCAGGGTAGCCGATTCTGGTTTGAAATTCCACTCGCTGCTGCGATCGACAATGTTCCACAGACTCCTGACTTTAACGCGAGTCGGATTATCGGTATGATTGGCAGCCGACGCAAAATTCTCATCGTTGACGATCGAGAAGAAAATCGATTGGTTCTGCGAAGTCTACTAGAACCGATTGGATTTGAGATTTTTGAGGCAGAGACCGGAAGAGCTGGACTCAATGAAGTACTGCGAATTCATCCTGATCTCCTCATTACAGACCTGATGATGCCTGAGATGCAAGGTGACGAACTGCTCATACAGATTCGGAAAATGTCAGAATTTCAGGATTTAAGAGCGATTATGTCTTCGGCCAGTGTGTTTGAAGAAGATCGCCAAATCAGCGTAGATGCAGGCGCAGATGCTTTTCTGCCGAAGCCGATCGAAGCTTATGTGCTGTTTGATTTACTTCAGCAACTGCTTCAGCTTGAATGGATTTACGACGACTCTAAATCAGAAAGTGAACTTGCTCAGCCGCCTGAATCACCGACTTCAGATGCAGTGGAACTGCCTGATCCATCTGTATTATCCGGACTCTACGACCTTGCTCGCAAGGGTTTGCTGAATGATCTAACTCAACAGCTTGAGACCTTAGAGAGCGCTAATCCAATGCTGAAACCGTTCTGTCACTTGATCAGCACTTGGGCAGAAGATTTCCAGTTAAAAAAGATTCGTACATTCTTAGAACAGCACTTAGTAGATAAGGAGAGATCATGAAGTCTGCCGATCAAAGTATTCTTATCGTGGATGATAATCCGACGAATCTCAAGGTACTATCCGAAGCGATCACCAGTGAGGGATTCCAAGTTTCGGTTGCTTTAGATGGCGAGAGTGCCTTAGAGCAAATGGCGTATCATCAACCTGCTTTAGTCTTATTAGATGTCATGATGCCGGGAATTGATGGGTTTGAAACTTGCCGCCGAATGCAGGCGAATCCGATTTTCCAAGATATTCCTGTGATTTTCATGACCGCTTTATCTGAGACTGAACATAAAGTAAAAGGGCTAGCCGTTGGAGCAGTCGATTATATTACCAAACCTTTTCAGCATGAGGAAGTATTGGCGCGCGTAAAAGTGCATCTACGATTGCGCCATCTGAGCCAACAACTCGAAGTTCAAAATGAGGTGCTGAAACAATTTAATGAAACACTAGAAGAGAAAGTTGAGCAGCGTACAGCTGAGCTACAGCAGGCTCAGATACAACTCATTCAACAAGAAAAACTATCATCTTTAGGGCAAATGGTTGCAGGTGTTGCGCATGAGATTAACAATCCTGTGAACTTTATTTATGGCAATGTTGTTCCGGCTCAACAGTATGTGGAAGACTTGCTAAGTCTTGTAAATCTCTATCGCTCTCAGTATCCTGAACCGAATTCTGTGATTCAGTCTGCACTCGAAGATCTCGATTTTGATTTCATTGCCGTGGATCTCCCGAAGCTGCTCAATTCGATGCAAGTTGGAGCAGATCGGATTCACGACATTGTGCGATCGCTCCGTAATTTTTCCCGACTAGATGAGGCAGAACGCAAATGCGTCGATCTGCATGAAGGCATCGAAAATACGTTAATGATTTTGAGCCATCGTTTGAAGGTTCAGACAACACAACCCGAGATTAAATTGTTGCGAGAATACGGTGAGATACCCAAAGTCGTTTGTTTTCCGGGACAGCTCAACCAAGTCGTAATGAATCTTCTAGCGAATGCGATCGATGAGTTAGAAAGTAAACGTATTGCCCAGCCTGAGATTCGGATTCAGACTGAACTTGCTGGTGCAGATTCGGTTAGAATTCGCATTATTGATAATGGTGCAGGTATTCCAGAAACAATTCAACAAAAGATTTTTAATCCATTTTTCACAACGAAAGAAGTTGGCAAAGGGACAGGATTAGGTTTATCGATTAGCCATCAGATTGTTGTTGGCAAGCATGGCGGAAATTTGTATTGTCGATCGATTCTGGGGCAGGGAACTGAATTTGGGATTGAAATTCCGATCCATCAGCCCGAATCGGACTCCGAACGCTTATTGAGTTGTGGAATGCGGGATTCTGCCGCATAGAGCGGGAACACAGTGAGATTACAATGATCACAGGTGTTTTAATCGGTTGATGAATTTGTGTATGATTGGCTATGTCTGCTCGAAAGCTGCGAAAGTACGAATACTTGGGCATTAGAACAACTTTCTCAGTTAAAACATGGGGATGTAGTATTTACCCGTGAGCAGACCGCAGGACGGGGACAGTTTGATCGCGTCTGGCATTCACAGCCTGGAATACTCACAGCCAGCTTTGTACTAGATTTACCAGTCACGCAATTATCTGGATTCAGCCTCATTGCTGGTCTTGCTGTGATTCAAGCCATTGAATCCCTACTGCCCGTTAAGCTTCAACTCAAATGGACAAATGATGTGTTTGCAGCAGGTCAAAAGCTAGCAGGAATTTTATGCGAATCACGCCTGCAAGCAGATCAAGCGCGCCTCGTCGTCGGAGTTGGATTAAATCGCATCAGTGTTCCAGAATTCGTCACTCAAGCCATTAGTCTCAGCCAGCTTTCAGCAACCGTGCCAGATGAGGAAGAATTAATCACTCACTTGCGCGACTCTCTCTTGCGATTCAGTCAGTACTCTTTAGCAGAATTACTTCCAGAACTTCGAGCTAAAGATTTTCTATATCGACAAATCATTGAATTTCAAACCTCAAGTGAAATCTTAATTGGAGAAGCAGCAGGAATTGATGAAGAAGGACGGCTCCTGATGCGATTACCAAACGGGATAGAAGCATTTCGATCGGGGCGAGTTTTGAGAATTCACAAGTCCGAATGGGAAAACCAAAGGAAATAAAAAGCTCGCTGGAAAGACACAATGTCTAGGCACGTCAAAAGCTTCAGCCATAAGATTAACAGGACATTGATCACTCTCAATTCCCAGAGGGAACAGAATTCATCATTTACATCCCCTCACAACTGTAAGAATTGATAAGCCATCACTCAGGATTCTTCTCATTCCAAGGCGCAAAAAACGGGAGCAGCAACAACCCCGGAATCGCCGCCAAAATTGTAGCCAAGAAGAAATTGCTCCAGCCCATCGACTTCGAGAAAGCCCCCGCCGGAGAAGCCATAATATCGCGGCTCACTGCCATCAAACTCGACAACAGCGCAAATTGCGTCGCCGAAAACTGCGGATTACAAACCGTCATCATAAAACCAAGGAATCCCGCTGTCCCTAAGCCTGTACAGAAATTTTCAATAAAAATCGTCGCTAACAGCCCCAAATCCGTTTGATACCAACCGATCGACATTGACTGATCAAAAATCAACATCGGAATCCACACCATGATTCCACTCTTGCCCAACATTGCCAGCAGCCAATAAGCCACATTGCTCAACGCTTGCAGAATCCCAAAAATCCACAGCGACTTATTCACCCCAATCTTGCTAAAAATTCCACCCCCCATGATCGTCCCCCCGATCGTCGCCAAAATTCCCAAAAATCCCTGAATCGCTCCAATATCACTCTGGCTATACTTTGCTCCCAACAAAAACGGCACAACCATCACACTGAGTAAAGCATCGCCATACCGATACAGCACCACAAATGCCAAAACGGCCAACAACCGTCCCCAACCCAACCGCCGAATAAAATCCTGAAAAGGCTGAATAATGGCTGCCTGCATTGTTGTGGGTGGCGCGTAGTTTTTCGGTTCCGGCGCGAACACTGTAGCTATAATCCCGATCGCCATCAATCCTGCCATCAACAGATAAACCTGCGACCATGCCCAATGCCCAGGATTCTTCGGATCTGCAATCATCAGCGCAATCCCACCCGCAATCACCAGCGCAATCCGATACCCTGTCACAAAAAAAGCCGCCCCGCTTCCCATCTGGGCTGGATTGAGCACATCCGTGCGGTACGCATCGGCACTAATATCCTGCGTTGCACTCAAAAACGCGACCAATAAAGCAATCTGAAAAAATGCACTGGGAATCAGCGTCTTAAACGATTGTCCAAACTCACACAAACCTTTGACCGCTGAACTTGCACAAACCTCAGTCGAAGCGACCCCCAGTTGTGTCAGGCTCATCGGATCTTGCCGACTCAACAGCAAAATCGCTGCCACCAGTGCAATCTGCGTCAAAATTAACCAACCCCGTCTTCTGCCGAACAGCGGTGGTATGTAGCGATCGAGAAACGGTGCCCAAAACACCTTCAATGAATAAGGCAATGCCGCTAGCCCGAACAGCCCAATCATCGTATCCGAAACCCCCGCCGTCTTTAGCCAAGCCTGCAACGCTCGTCCCGTCCCCGTCAACAGAAATGGCAGACCAGATGAGAAGCCCAACAAACTCAGAGCCGCCATTTTTCGACTCCGAAACACTTTAAGATACGGTTGAATATTCACAACATGCAGCGGATTGCGAGAACGTTAGTCATCATCTCACAGTCTTTCTTCTGCGTCATTTTCTGACTGTGCCAGTTCAAACTCAAAGAAATCGTTTGTGCAGTAAATCAACTTTTGTTAAGTTAAACTAATCTTTAAAGCAGCAATCCCCCAGCTATAGCTGAGGGATTGCTTGTAATCAAGGGTTATGCCGTGGGGTTGTTGATTCAACCCTACTTTTTTGATTAGCCGTTGATTGCAGGTGCTTGAACAGCAACCGGAGTTGCATCACTTGCAGCCAAGTCGAGCGGGAAGTTGTGAGCGTTACGCTCGTGCATCACTTCCATACCCAGGTTCGCACGGTTGATCAAGTCTGCCCAAGTCGAAACCACACGACCTTGAGAATCCAAGATCGATTGGTTGAAGTTGAATCCGTTCAGGTTGAACGCCATCGTGGACACGCCCAATGCGGTGAACCAGATACAAACGACCGGCCATGCACCCAAGAAGAAGTGCAGTGCGCGAGAGTTGTTGAACGATGCGTATTGGAAGATCAACCGTCCGAAGTAGCCGTGCGCTGCAACGATGTTGTAGGTCTCTTCTTCTTGTCCAAACTTGTAACCGTAGTTTTGGCTCTCAACTTCAGTGGTCTCACGTACCAACGAAGAAGTTACCAACGAACCGTGCATTGCCGAGAACAAGCTACCGCCGAATACACCAGCTACGCCCAACATGTGGAACGGGTGCATCAAGATGTTGTGCTCTGCTTGGAACACGATCATGAAGTTGAAGGTTCCAGAGATTCCGAGGGGCATACCATCGGAGAACGATCCTTGCCCAATCGGGTAGATCAAGAAGACTGCGGTTGCTGCAGACACCGGAGCGCTATAAGCAACACAGATCCAAGGACGCATGCCGAGACGGTAGGAAAGTTCCCACTGACGTCCCAAGTAAGAGAAGACACCGATCAAGAAGTGGAATACGACGAGTTGGTAAGGACCACCGTTGTACAACCACTCATCTAAGGATGCTGCTTCCCAAATCGGGTAGAAGTGCAAGCCAATGGCGTTCGAGGAAGGAACAACTGCACCAGAGATGATGTTGTTGCCGTAGAGCAAGGAACCTGCAACAGGTTCACGGATGCCGTCGATGTCTACAGGAGGAGCAGCGACGAAGGCGATGATGTAGCAGATGGTTGCAGAGAGCAAGGTGGGGATCATCAATACGCCGAACCAACCTACATAAATGCGGTTGTCGGTCGAAGTGACCCAGTTACAGAAGCGCTCCCACACATTGCCGCTTTCGCGTCTTTGTAATGTTGTGGTCATGGTTTTAATAATTACTGGAGGTACAAGAAATGAATTTTGGTAAATTTTGAAATCCGCAATTTACCTGACCTCATCTTATGGAAATCTATCTTCATTTTTCTAGTGTTTAAGTGTGAAATTTTATGGCAAAAGATTTCATGTTTGTTCATGACTTAAAACAAAAGTTTGTTTAGTCAGGATTGTTGCCCTCGGATTTGATTAAGGAAAGTAAATCCGATGAGATTGATGCCTTTTAATCCGTTAGTCTAGTATTATTACAGCAGTGATAGAAATATAAATTTACAGATTTAGTTTAAATATCTTCATGAACCTCAAGTTACAGAAATTGGATCAAATTATTAAATTTAATTCGAGTAATACTGTTAGTTTGCTTAGGGTTTTTAAGCAAAGCTGATTTGTGAAGGGTTTTAAGGCTTATCTATAAAAAAGAAGGCAAGATTCTGCCTTCCAGTAGAACGTCACAATTCGTTTGAAAAGGGTTAGACAAGAGTCGGCACTGCTTTCAAAATTCCTTCAAACAATGCAAGTCCGTCTACTTGTCCTAATGCTTGGTCTGAAGCGCGCTCTGGGTGTGGCATCATGCCCAAAACGTTACCCTGCTGATTGCAAATGCCTGCAATATTATTCAGCGAACCATTTGGATTGCCCTCAGTTGTAATATTGCCCGTTGCATCCGAGTAACGGAATAAAACTTGCCCATTGTCTTCGAGTGCTTTCAGCGTATCGGGATCTGCATAGTAACTTCCTTCTCCATGCGCGATCGGCAATTCAATCACTTGCCCCGATTCATATCCCTGTGTCCAAGGTAAATCTGTTCGCTCGACTCGTACCGGAACGCGATCGCAAATAAAATGCAGATCTCGATTTCGCACTAATGCACCCGGCAGTAATCCCGCTTCGGTTAACACTTGAAATCCGTTACAAATCCCCAAGACGAGTTTTCCAGCCTTGGCATGATCGATCGTCGCTCGCATCACGGGAGAGAACCGAGCGATCGCGCCACATCTTAAATAGTCTCCGTAACTAAATCCACCCGGAACGACCACTACATCAATATCAGACAGATCACTTTCTTCATGCCAAATCATCCGAGTCGGCTGATTCAACAATCCTTGAGTCACCCAGAGAATATCGCGATCGCAATTCGATCCTGGGAACACCAAAACTCCAAACTTCATCGCTTTCTCCTAGACGGTTGCAAGAGCTTGCAATTCGATGCGGTAATTTTCGATTACCGGATTTGCCAATAGCTGGTCACAAATCGTATCGAGTTGCGATCGCGCTGCCGATTCACTTTCGGCAGTCAACGATAATTCGACATATTTACCAATTCGGATCTGCTCCACATTGGTATATCCCATGTGGGCGAGTCCTGACTGTACCGCTGTTCCCGCCGGATCTAAGACCGACGGACGGAGAGTAACATAGATCTGAGCCTGAAATTTTTGAGTCACAGTCGTTGTCCTGAACGTGAAGAAGGTTCCAAAGCTCATCTATTCTAAGACTGCGACGGCTCAAAACGTACAATGTTAAAGGTCTGATCTTCTTTCTTTGCTATGAAATCCCACCGAACCCGCAGCCAAGATCGCATTCTCGATATTTTGAAGCATTTAAACCGACCGATTTCTGCTCAGGATCTTTATGTTGAGTTGCGAAATCGCGATCAGAGTTTGGGTTTGGCAACGGTGTACCGAGCATTAGAGGCATTGAAACTCGAAGGAATGGTACAGGTGAGAACGTTGGCGAATGGAGAAGCGCTCTATAGCTTGATTCAAGAGGATCGCCATCATTTGACTTGTTTACAATGTGGCAACTCAATTGCGATCGACGAGTGTCCGGTTCACGATTTAGAAAAGCAGTTGAATCAATCACATCGGTTTAAGATTTACTATCACATGTTGGAATTTTTTGGCATGTGCGATCGCTGTCAGGCGAAAGAGAGTTGAACACTTGAATGAAATATGTGGAAATCGAGATTCAGGCTCAGTGCGATTTCTCAAAAACGATTAGCCATCTTCGAGGCATGTCTAATCGGATTAGTGTCAGGGGTGGCAGCGGTTGTTTTAAAACAAGGTGTGAACTGGCTCGGCAAGTGGCGACTGTCAGCCGCAACCGATCATCCAGATTGGATGGTACTCCCTTTTGTGGGACTCGTAGGCGGATTGCTCGCCGGATGGTTGATCGAGCAGTTTGCCCCAGAAGCAGCGGGCAGCGGCATTCCGCAAGTGAAGGCTGCCTTGGGTGGCGTTTCAAGCGCGCTGACAATAAGAGTTGCGATCGCGAAACTGGTTACAACCTTACTGTCATTAGGATCGGGATTAAATTTGGGACGGCAAGGTCCGACCGTTCAGATTGGAGCCGCGATCGCTGCCCAGTTGAGTGATTGGGTTCCGACTTCGCCTGTGCATCGTAGGCAATTAATTGCCGCCGGAGCCGCCGCTGGATTAGCCGCTGGATTTAATGCCCCGATCGCGGGGGTGTTATTTGTCGTCGAAGAATTGCTACAAGATGTGTCTGGACTGACGTTAGGAACTGCAATTTTAGCGTCATTTGTCGGGGCAGTGGTTTCAAGGCTGTTAGGAGGCAATGGATTTAATGGTTCATCTTCCTCGCTAGAGTTGATGACGAGCTTTAATGTTCAGGCGATTCCCATTCTGTTGATGGTTGGAATATCGGCAGGCGTGCTGGGATCGCTGTTTATGCGCGGCATTCTTTTGAGTGTAAGCATGAATCGCAAAGTGCTGAAGTGGAGTTTGCCGCTGCGGATCGCTTTTGCCGGAGGATTGTCAGGACTTGTGATCGCCATCCTTCCTGATGCGCTGCGGGGCACAGCCAGTCTTCAAGAAGTTTGGCTCACCAGCGAATTAGGCTGGAGGATTACGGCAGTTCTTTTTATTACTAAATTTGTGCTCACGCTATTGGCGTTTGGGTCAGGCGCACCCGGAGGACTATTTGCACCCTCGCTGATTTTGGGATCTGCCTTGGGCTTTTTGATTAGCTTTGGCGCGCAAAGTCTAGAAACGATGGGAGTTCCACTCGGTTTAGATCTAACTCAAGCGTTTACAACAACGGCTGCCCTAACTGGGATGGCAGCATTTTTTAGTGCGGTCACTCGTGGACCCATTACGGCAATCGTCATTGTCTTTGAGATAACCACAGATTTTACGATTGTATTGCCGCTGATGATTGGCTCTGTGAGTGCGTATCTGGTCGCAGAAAGTCTTTTTAGTGGATCAATTTATAAACACTTACTGGCTTCTAATGGCATTCACCTAAGTGCAAATTTAGAAATCGAAAATCGATTATCAGGTTTGACAGCAAAAGATTTAATGCAGCCACGAGTCGAAACGTTGTCGAGCCAGATTAGTTTAGATGAAGCGATGCAAGCATTTTCGCGATCGCATCATCGCGGCTTTCCAGTGATCGAAGACGGCGTTTTAGTTGGAATTGTCACACAAACAGATTTAGCGAATATCGCAGATAAGCAGCAACGGCTGAGTGAGTTTATGACAGCGCGCCCGGTCACAGTTCATCCTGACGATCCACTCAGCCAAGTTCTCTATCTTCTCAATCGCTATAAAATTAGCCGCTTGCCTGTTGTTGATCGTAAAAAATTAGTCGGCATCATTACTCGCGCCGATATTATTCGAGCGGAGTCGGATAAGCTAACCAATCTCGGATCTCAAAAAGAGCGATCGTATGTGGTTTATCAAACCCGTGCGCCGGAAACCGGAAAGGGTCGAGTTTTAGTGCCGATCGCGAATCCTCAAACTGCCGGAAGTTTACTGCAAATGGCGGCTGCCATTGCTCAAGAGCGAGGATATGAATTGGAATGTTTACAGGCAATTCCGATCGCGCGTCATTACACACCTGCCGAAACGCCTGTCTCAACTGCAATCAGTCGAAAATTATTAAAGAAAGCAGGTCGGCTTGGCAAACAATGGAACATTCCCGTTCATACCCAAGTGCGGGTGACGCATGACATCTCAGAAGCAATTCTAGAAACAATTAAAGAACGTCATATCGACCTCTTAATCATGGGCTGGAATGGCGAAACTTCTACACCAGGTCGAATTTTTGGCAATGTTGTCGATACAATGATTCGCCAAGCGAGCTGCAATGTCGTTCTTGTCAAGTTTGGAAAACGCCCTGCCCTCGATCGCTGGTTAGTTCCGACTGCGGGTGGTCCAAATTCTCGGCAAGCAATTCGGCTGTTACCTGCGCTGACAAAACTAGCAGAACAGCCTGAAATTTGTTTATGCCAAGTGCATCACCCGCAACGCGAACTACCCGATCTCAATGTCTTGAATGAAGCGATGGAATTTTTGGGCGATCGCTTAACTTGCCCAATCGCATTAATGCCTGTCTGCGCCAATGCGGTTTCAACCGCACTAATCGATTTGGCACAGAAAGATCAGTGTGATGTGATTGTGCTGGGAGCAACGCGTGAAGGGCTGTTACAGCAAGCGATCCAAGGAAATATTCCAGAAGCGATCGCCAAACGCTGTGACTGCACCGTCATTCTCGTCCGGGGGGCAAGCTCTTAAACAAAACGAGTGAGTTGTACTCGGTAACGGTCTTTCTTGGTGACCATTACATCTCCAACCTCAACACGCCCTTTCCCTCGAATCGCAATCAGATCCCCTGCTTTGACTGAGTAACTAGACGATGTGATTTCTTTCCAATTGACACGCACATCGCCTGCTGTGATCAAATCTGCCATCTTACTGCGTGACATACCAAAGCCAGCAGACGCGATCGCATCTAATCGCATCGAAGCTTCAACCGTTGTGATTTCTTTCTTTTTCGGCTCCCGGATCTTCAATTCCTCAAACGGAATGGGTTGAGTTTTCACCGGAACCGATCGCACTTGGGTTAAAGCAGTTTGCAAGAATTCTCCGAGTTCAGGAGTGACGATCGCTTGTGCTCCTCGTTCTCCTAAAACAATAATGTCCCCAACTTTATCGCGGACAATTCCGGTTCCTAAGATTGCACCGAGAAAGTCGCGATGCGTTGCGGGGTCGAAGAGAAAGTTTCCAGCAATGTCTAGGGCAACCAGTTCAACTTGAGACGGATCTAAGGGAATTTCAGATCGAGCGATCGCGAGTCTTTGCCGTTCTGCCTGGGGATATCCACCCCATGCGAGAAGCTGAACTTCGGTCAGCCGACTAAACGATCGTTGAATCTCTGCGAGTTCTGGAGGCGAAAGAAAGTCACTGGTGACCACTTCCCAAGTCTTGATCGCTTGTTCAGCCTGATCAATCACTCGCGCGATCGCCTCTCGATTTTCTACCCCTTTCAGAAGGTCTTCCCTTGGTAACATAACAATATCGACTTAGAAAATCCCATTTTATCGAACTTAGACCTGACAATCAGACTCATGTAAATTTGGGCAATTGAGCGGAGTGACTCAAAATCCTTCGCCCATGATGTCAGTCTTAGAATGAACCGCAGAAGCAATCTTAAAAGGTAGAAAATGACTTATCTCGTTGCAGTTTTGAAAGATCGTATACAAGCCGAAGCAGCCTACTCAGCCTTAGAAACAGAAGGCTTACCGATGGACAAAGTGGCAATTTTGGGTCGCGGCTATCAGAGTGCTGATGAATACGGATTGATCGATCCAAATGAACAAGCAAGAAAGCAAGTTCGATTGATGGCATCTTGGCTTGTGCCGTTTGGGTTTGTCGGCGGGAGTGCATTCAATCTGATTACCGGATTAGATACATTTGCTTGGGCAGGTGAGATTGGCAGCCCTTTGATTGCTGGCGTTTTAGGTGCATTGTCAGGACTGATGGGCAGTGTCTTTGTCGGAGGCGGAGTTGGTTTAGTCATCGGTGGCGGAGATGCTTTGCCGTATCGAAATCGCATCAATGCTGGAAAGTATCTGATTGTTGTGAATGGGTCAGATGTGTTAGTGCGGCAAGCTACTCGAAGTCTCAGAGCATTTGATCCTGAAAGTCTGCAAGGCTATGCAGAACCGGGGGTTGTATGATGCATGGGTTTATCCCGAGCGATCGCTATTTTCCTTATCTCACTTGGACAGATATCCAAGCAATGCCTAATAAGGAGAATGTCGTGATTGTGCAGCCGATGGGTGCGATCGAACAACACGGGGCACATCTGCCTTTAGCCGTTGATTCTGCGATCAGTGTCGCCGTTCTTGGCAAAGCATTAGCGCAGTTAGATCCAAGCATTCCAGCCTATGCTTTGCCGCCGTTGTACTATGGCAAATCGAATGAGCATTGGCACTTTCCAGGAACGATTACGCTGAGTACACAGACCTTACTCGCAATTTTGATGGAAGTTGCAGAAAGCATCTATCGAGCCGGATTTCGTAAGCTCGTGTTCATGAATTCTCATGGAGGACAGCCCCAAATTCTCGAAATTGCTGCACGGGATTTGCATCAGCAGTACGAGAATTTTGCAGTTTTCCCGTTGTTCACCTGGAAAGTTCCGACCATTAGCGCGATCGCGACTGAGCTGCTCACGCCGAAAGAATTAGAGCTAGGGATTCATGCGGGTGATGCCGAGACGAGCTTGCTACTTTCGATTTTGCCGGATCAGGTCAAAATGGATCGCGCCGCCGCAGAATATCCGCTCGGTGAACCACAAAACGGTGTGCTGAGTATGGAGGGGGCGCTTCCGTTTGCTTGGATGACTCGCGATCTGAGTAAAAGTGGCGTTTTAGGAGATCCCACAACTGCATCTAAAGAAAAAGGCGATCGTCTTTTAGCGGCACTGGTAACGGGATGGATACAAGTCATCACGGATATTTATGAATTTTCGTTACCGAATGCGTACAAACTTCAATAAGTTGGAGAATTTGTAGCGCATGTCACATCGTTTTTTCTAAGACGAGTAAAATGGTGTCAAACCCAAATCTCTAGAACACATAGAGGTGTTGTATGGCAGATGTACAGGTCAGACCCGTTCTCCACACGCTACAGGAAGTCGATGAAGCGGTAAGACGCTACAACGCAACAGATTGGCAAACTGAAGAAGAATCTCTTCCCCTCTGGCAAGCAATTCGAGACGCTTCTCTCGAACAACTGCCAAGTCAGAAAGATCCCTTCAAAGTGCCTGGAGAAGATAGCTATTAAACTAACTTAATGTATGTAAAACGCGATCGCTCAGTGAGTAGATCGCGTTTTTTTTTCGATTTCATGTTGCTAGACTGCCATATCGCCGGAGTCAGGAGAAGGGCCAGTCGAAATACCAAGTTGCTTACGGCTCTTCTTCAACTGTTTCCACAGCGATCGAATTTCTTGATACGACTCTTCTGGCGTCATCTTACCGCCTGTCTCTAGACAGCAGATATACGACACTCGCTGAGAAAATTCCTGCAAGTTCGCATTAAACACCAAGTTCTCTGGTTTGACTTGACCCCGGTAGCGACTGCGGGGGTAAAAGAAATTGTGTTGGTCTGCCATCGTTCTTATCTCCACATGAAAAATTTAAACTTGCGCTTCAATGGGCGATCCAGCTCATTGGGTTGCACGGTGCGAGTGACTCCTACAACAGAGGAAGAAAGGATCTCTGAATCTATCAAGATTTTCAGTTTAACCTCTCTTAATCAGATGTTAACCTAATCATTCATGAAGATTCTGTAACTCAAATCACGACTGGGGTTAATCCTAGTCAAGCCAAAACTCCATTCACATCTACCAGTGAGATGAAGTAGAAATTACCGAGGAATTTCACGGACGGCAGCTTGTGCTTCTCGACGCAATCCTTCTGCAATCCGAAACAGTTCGCGCCCATTGCGAAGATAATGATCGTCGTAATTATTCGTGAAGTAGAATAATTCGTCGATGCCATCGCTGAGTTGATTCAAGCAGTAATAGAGATTGGCGGCGGCAGCCGCGGCGTTTGGGGGATTGGGTGTGGACTGAAACGTTTTTTGCGCTTTGCCTAACAGCTCTTGGCATTCTTCTAAATACGCCTGAAAATTCTCCATTAACTCGTCATCAAAGGGATCGGCTGCGAGTTCATTAATTTGAGATTTCAAAGGACGAATAATCTGGTTCAAAACGCGATTGATTGACGTGTGCGCTTTCAACCAAAGTTTCAACTGATTGTCTTCTTGCTCCTCGGCTTGTCTTCGTCTGCGGTAGTGCGCTTGAGCGGCTTCGGTGCGTTCTTTTCGCGATCGCACACCTGCTTCTGAGTAGCCAACCTCTGCATACTGAAGCTGCTGATCGTAAGAACGCCGTCTTTGGGGATCGCCTAAAACTTCGTAGGCTGCATTGATCCGAGAAATTTTTTCATGACTCGAACTGACCCGATTGGTATCGGGGTGAAATTCCTTTGCCAACCGCCGATAGGCTTGCTTAATCTCCGCTTGCGTCGCGGTTGGTTGGAGGTCAAGAACTTGGTAGTGAGTAAGAGTGATAGCCATATCGTTATTATGCGACACCGAGCTATCTCTCTAGCTGTCGATCACGAGATCGATTGAGATCAAAATTGCTGGAAATGCAATTGCCTCAATCGTTCCAGTTGTAGCTGCCATTCTCAGAAATCCGAAACTCCATTGGCAGTTACAGTTTTTACACTCATTTTGCGATCGCTAGACTCATAAGACTTGCAGCGATAATCTAAGACTCAAATTACAGCTTTTGGGTTTTAATAGTAAACTCGTTCTTACTGCTCATGGATGAATGCAATGCCGCGATTTTTACATTTGGCTGATGTTCATTTGGGGTTCGATCGCTACGACAGCAAAGAACGCACGAAGGATTTTTACTTGGCGTTCGAGGATGCACTACAAAAATATGCGATCGACACTCAAGTTGATTTTGTGATCATTGCAGGCGATTTATTCGAGCATCGGGTGATTCAGCCGAATATTCTCAATCAGGCAAAGATTTGTTTTCAGATGGTAAAAGCAGCTGGAATTCCAGTGATTGCGATCGAAGGAAATCACGATAATCGCCCCTATGGAACTGTGACCAGTTGGCTGAAATATCTAGCTGAAGATGAATTGGTCATTTTGCTAGAACCTGACCGAGTAGACGATCGCATTGTTTACGAACCGTGGGATGGCATTGCGGGTGGATATTATGATTTGCCTTGTGGGGTGAGAGTTTTAGGCTCGCGTTGGTATGGAGCATCTGCACCGAGAGCAATTTTGCAATTGTCAGAAGCAATGCAAGCGCTTCCGCCCAGTCCAGGACATACCGTAATGCTGTTTCATCAAGGGCTAGAAGGTCAGATTGCTCGATATCAAGGTGCATTGAAGTATAACGATTTGCTACCGTTGAAAGAGGCAGGCGTGGATTATCTGGCTTTAGGACATATCCATAAAAGCTACATCGAGCAGGGATGGATTTTTAACCCTGGATCAACTGAAACCAATAGCGTTGAAGAAGCGAAATACGATCGCGGTGTTTTCCTTGTTGAACTGAGCGAACAAGGCATTGACGCTCAACTGAAACAAGATTATCAGCAGCGGCGATGGGTGCGATTGAAATTGAAAGCACGCGGGCAGGAAAGTTTAGAGCAGATTCAGGAAAATGCGATCGAACTCGTCCAATCGGCAATTCGATCCAAAGAACTGAATCCCGATGTGCGTCCAATGGTGGAATTGCGAATTGAAGGACAGGTGGGATTCGATCGCTTAGATCTCGATGTTCGTAAGCTTCAGCAAGAGCTACAGCAACTCAGTAATGCACTCATTTTCTTATTGAAATATGAGGCAGAGTCCGTGGAGTTTGCTTCTCCAATTCCAGAAGATGCAAGTCGGACTCAGATTGAGCAAGAAATTTTCACAGATTTGCTGACAGCACATAATCACTATAAAAATCGTGCCCCCGAATTAGCAAAGGGATTGATCGGATTGAAAGAAATGCAGTTAGAAGAGAGAGCAACGGCTGAACTGTATCAGTTTGTCGAAGAACTCCTAGAGACTTCAAGCAATTCAGGGTAATAGCAGGGCAAGAGTGCAACTGCTCAAATCGAGACTTGCAAGAAATCTTCTGGTATCATCGCCGGAATGATACTTTGGCGAAAATCCTTCGTATTGCGAGTGACAATAATTTCAATCGATGCTGCCTGAGCCGCCGCATTAGTTACTGCATCTTCAAAATCAGAAATTGGACTCGCGATCGCAATCTGAATCACTTCGTGTGTTACTGAAGCCACTCTCACTTTCTCCAACAAGATCGAGAGTAATTCTCGGCTTCTCTCGCTTCCTAAAGGCTTCCTCATGAGGTAGAAGAGGTTCGTGATGGCATGTCCAGATACAAATCCTTCAACGTTTCCTCGCCCAACCCGATCTAATGCTGAAGCAGAATTTATGAAGAAGGGTTGTCGGTGTAGAAAGACATCCAACAGCACATCACTATCAAAAATTACCCGCTTCACTTATATTTTTCCTCTAAATAGTCAAGGTACTGCTGCCGCAACGTTTCATCGTCCAGCACTTCAGTTTCCTGCCCAGAAGTCCCAACCAAGCTTTGAGTCCACGGAGACAGGTCTAGGGATGAATCTTGATTCGGAATCTGCCCAATTAAAGCTGCGATCGCTTCATTCACAGACATTCCTCGACTCTCTGCCCAGCGATTCACTTTCTGGAGCAGTGCTGGATCTAATTGCAGTGTGAGTTCTGCCATATTTCTGTATCGATTGAATTGCTTCTATTTTAAGCGCGATCGACAAACACCCTCTCCAAAAAATCCGCCAATCTCAAACAACTCCATTACAATGATCTGACTCGAAAACCATCGGGACGGTGAATGATAAGCCTGTCTTTTTTGGAGTCAACATATGAGAAAGATTGGCGTAATCTTAAGTGGAATATTGCTGATGGCGGCTCCGGCTCAAGCCATTCCAGGACAAACACTCGACGAAGCTGCCGTATGGATGAAATCTAATTCCACGGTGCGACCGAGCCAAAATGAAAAATTTTTAGTGCGGCGCATTAATTCGTCCGCGCAGCAGTTTACATTTCATGCGTCGTTAAATCCTCCGGGACAATTGGCGCGCTTTGCCCCCGGAAGACGTATCATTCGCAGTGAAACTCTCTCTCTGTTTGATATGCGAAACGGCGTAACCCTAGCTCGACTCAGAGAATCAGTGCGATCGATCTACGGATTTGAAATCGCCCGTGACTTTGAGCAAGCAAAGATCGTCAAATCTTATCCCACAGACTCCCGAATTCAAGAAGCGGTGCAAAAACAAAACCCTCAAATTGCCGCTTTGCAAGGAGAATTACGGCAGGGAGAACAATTTGCCTACTGGCTTGAGATTGCTCAAACCGATGTCGGCAAAGCTTACTCAGGACAATTGACGGTGTTTCTACTCGATGACTTGGAAAAATTGCGATCGGAGTTAGCAAATCGATGAACTGGCGGCACTTCATTCCGTTTTTTGACACAACTGCAATGGACTGGGCAGTCACGCCTCGCTTGTTGCGCTGGCTGACCTTTGTGTGGTTGTTTGTAGGATTGGCGGTAATGTTTAGTGCCTCATATCCTGTCGGAGACGCGATCGGCGATGGGTTGTACTACTTCAAACGGCAACTAATCGCGATCGCGTTAGGCATGATTCTGTTTAACGTCCTAATTCACGCTCCCCTGCGCTACATTCAGGGCGTTTCAAGTTTAGGATTTATCTCGCTGCTCGGCGGAATTTTTCTGACAACTGTGATTGGGCGAGAAGTAAACGGAGGACAGCGTTGGTTTGAAGTCGGTCCATTTTTGATTCAGCCTTCGGAGTTGATTAAGCCATTTCTGGTCTTGCAGAGCGCTCGAATTTTTGGACAATGGGAACGACTGACTTGGCGAGTGCGACTGACTTGGATTGGACTGTTTGGGCTGATGCTGATCGGAATTCTCCTTCAGCCAAATCTCAGTACCACTGCTCTTTGTGGAATGGCATTATGGCTCGTCGCTTTGGCTGCCGGATTACCCTATCTCTATTTAGGCGGAACAGCGGTTGGAGGGCTATTTTTGGCGACCTTGAGTATTAGTATTCGAGAGTATCAACGCCGCAGAGTCATGTCATTTCTCAATCCTTGGTCTGATCCCTTGCAAGATGGCTATCAGCTCATCCAAAGTTTGTTAGCGATCGGCTCAGGAGGATTTGCCGGAACAGGATTTGGGCTTTCTCAACAGAAATTATTTTATTTGCCGATTCAGTATACCGACTTCATTTTTGCAGTCTTTGCTGAGGAGTTTGGTTTAATCGGGTGTTTCGCATTTATGGTGATGCTGATTGCTTATGCGACCTTGGCATTGATTGTGGCAAAACAAGCGCGAAATGCCATTCATCGATTGGTCGCGATCGGGGTCATGGTAATCATGGTTGGTCAGTCTTTGCTGAATATTGGTGTAGCAACAGGTGCATTGCCGACGACTGGATTACCTCTGCCGTTGTTTAGTTACGGTGGGAGTTCAATGATTTCTAGTCTCGTCTGTGCAGCATTGTTGATTCGGGTCGCACGAGAAAGCAGTGAAGCAAGCGTATCTCCGATCTCCGAAAATCCCAAAATTGTTTCATTTGCAGAAGCGAGAACCCGACGAATGAAACCCAGACCGTCGCGCTAAATCGGTAGAATGGGAAAGGCGCTTCGGATTGCTTAACCATGTTTGATACGTTCCAGACTCAACTTTATGAGCTTTCGCAATTTGCCGATCGCTTAGTTTCTAGCCAATTGACGCATATTACTCCGGTCAGTATTGGGGTAATTTTTGCGGCAGGATTGCTGACGAGTTTAACGCCTTGTACGCTGTCGATGTTGCCGATTACGGTGGGCTATATCGGCGGGTATGAAGCAAAATCTCGGGTACAGGCTGCGGCACAATCCACCTGGTTTGCCCTAGGATTGGCGACGACCTTAGCAGGACTGGGCATTGCAGCAACGCTATTTGGCAGAGTGTATGGGCAGGTTGGGACAGGTTTACCGATCGTGATTAGCGTTGTCGCGATCATCATGGGATTGAATTTATTAGAAGCGTTGCCGTTACAGATGCCGACGATTGGAGGAACAGATTGGATCTCTGAAGAATTGCCGACAGGTGTGCGATCGTATCTATTAGGAGTGATGTTCGGTTTAGTCGCGTCGCCTTGTAGCACTCCGGTTTTGGCGACAATTTTAGCTTGGATTAGTACGACAAAAGATCCGATTCTGGGTGGATCGCTTTTACTGTGTTATACGGCTGGATATGTTGCGCCGTTGATTATTGCCGGAACATTCACCGCAGCGATTAAGAAATTATTGGAGTTGCGGCGTTGGTCGGGTTGGATTACGCCAACAAGTGGTGTGTTGCTTGTGGGATTTGGTGTGTTTTCGTTAATGTCGCGATTTGTGTTTTAGAAGATGACTTTTACAGAATTAGTGAACGCTCCCAAGCGGTATTTGAAAAAAGAATTGCTGCCCGTTTTAGCCGATTTGAGATTAGCGATCGTGCTTTTACTCGCGATCGCGGTTTTTAGTATCGCTGGAACAATCATTGAGCAAGGACAATCCGTTCAGTTTTATCAAGCGAATTACCCTGAAAAGCCTGCTCTCTTCGGCTTTCTCACTTGGAAAGTTCTGCTGACAGCCGGACTTGATCATGTGTATCGAACTTGGTGGTATTTAGCGTTACTGATTCTGTTTGGAGCGAGTTTGACCGCTTGTACATTTACGCGCCAATTGCCTGCGCTGCGCTGGTTTTCGCGAACTTGGAATTTCTACAGTCAGCCGCGTCAGTTTCGCAAATTTGCGTTAAGTGCCGAGTTCCCCAAAGCTGGAATTGATCAGCTTTTACCGCTGCTGGAACAGCGCAAGTACAAAATTTTTCAAGACGGTGACAAGCTTTACGCGCACAAAGGAATTGTTGGGCGAATTGGTCCGATCGTGGTTCATGCCGCGATGTTGCTGATTCTGCTAGGCGGCATTATCGGTGCGATGACGGGCTTTATTGCTCAAGAAATGGTTCCCAGTGGAGCCACATTTCAGATTGACAACGTAACGGATGCGGGAATTTGGGCGGCTCCGCAGATTCCGAAAGATTGGTCTGTGAAAGTCAATCGATTTTGGATTGATTACTTGCCGACTGGAGAGATCGATCAGTTTTACTCGGATCTTTCTGTGCTCGATCAAAACGGAAAAGAAGTCGATCGTAAAACCATTCACGTCAATGAACCCCTGAAACACAAAGGCGTAACGCTCTATCAGGCAGATTGGTCGATCGCGGCAATTCAAGTTCGACTCAACAACAGCCCAGTCCTGCAATCGCCGATGGCAAGAATTGACCAGGGCAGCGGGCGAATTTGGGGAACCTGGCTGCCGTTGAAGCCCGATATGAGTGATGGCGTGTCTCTCGTTGCTAAAGATTTACAAGGCTTGTTACTGGTCTATGACATGGACGGCAAGCTGATCGCAACGGTGCGTAAAGGCATGGCGGTTGATGTGAAAGGATTGAAATTATCGATCGTGGATCTGATCGGCAGTACTGGACTGCAAATCAAAGCTGATCCAGGAATTCCCATTGTCTATCTCGGCTTCGGCTTACTGATGCTCGGTGTGATTATGAGCTATGTTTCTCACTCGCAGATTTGGGGATTAGAGAAAGATGGAGCCATCTACATTGGAGGCAGAACCAATCGTGCTCAAGTCACCTTTGAACGAGAATTTTTGGGCATTCTGGAAGCGATCGATCAGGGTAAATCTGAATCGACTCCAACCCAACTCGCCCAAACTTAAACTTTATGCCTTACCGTCTTGCGGTGCTGCTGACCATTATCTTAATTGTTCCACTAGGGTACTTCGTGCGATTCACGACGGCTTTACCTGGTTGGATAACAGATATTTCAGGCAGCTTGGCTTATCAGATTTTTTGGATGGCGCTCGTGCAGTTTTGCTTTCCAAAATTCTCGATCGCCAAAACTGCGATCGCAGTGTTCTGTTTTTCTTGTGCGATTGAGTTTCTGCAACTTTGGCAACCTCCTTTTCTACAAGCGATTCGTGCCACATTGCCAGGTCGTTTAGTCCTCGGAAATACCTTTGTGTGGTCGGATTTTCCGCCTTATGCGATCGGGTGTTTTTTAGGATGGCTTTTGCTGAGTGGAGTGCGGCGACTGCGATCAGAACCTGCGCGATCGCGAGTCTAGATTACGATCATCGCCACTCTGGGGAACTCTGGCTATGATGAACAGGTTCTAATGGAGCTTCCCCTATGCGCGATCGAATTGAGCAACTCACGCAACACTTAGCAACCGCGATCGTCGGTAAAGAAGAAGCGATTCAACTCGTTTTAGTTGCGCTGCTTTCTGGAGGTCACGCACTGCTTGAAGATGTGCCTGGAGTCGGAAAAACTTTACTGGCAAAGTCTTTAGCGAAATCGATTCAAGGCAAGTTCCAACGGTTGCAATGTACTCCCGATTTACTGCCAACCGATGTGACTGGGACAAACGTTTGGAATCCGCGCACGGGCGAGTTTGAATTCATGGCAGGTCCGATTTTTGCCAATGTTTTGTTAGCCGATGAAATTAACCGAGCCACGCCCAGAACTCAATCGGCATTGCTCGAAGTAATGGAAGAACATCAAGTGACGATCGATGGAACCTCGCGCAAAGTTCCAGAGCCGTTTTTCGTCATTGCAACTCAGAATCCGGTGGAATATCAGGGCACGTTTCCGCTCCCCGAAGCGCAAATGGATCGATTTGCGTTGTCGCTTTCTCTGGGCTATCCGACGGAAGCAGAAGAATTGAAAATGCTGGAGCGGTTGCAATCAGGACGGCGCGTTGAAGAGTTGCCGCCTTGCATTACGCTGGATGAGATTCGAGAACTGCAACAGCAGTGTGCTTTAGTTCGAGTGGAATCTTCGCTTCAGCAGTATTTATTGAACATTGTGCGATCGACGAGACACGATGAAGAAATCCTTCTCGGAGTCAGCCCCCGTGGAACAGTTGCGCTTCAGAAAGCAGTTCAAGCCTTTGCATTTCTAGAAGGCAGAGATTACGCCATTCCAGATGATGTCAAAGCGATCGCACCGCATGTGTTAGCCCATCGGATGATTGCAGCGAGCGGCAGACGAGCACATGAGATTGTAGCGCGGCTGTTGGGGTCGATCGCGATCGGATAAGAGCCGTTTGGATTTGCTCAATGACTCGTGTCTCCAAGCACACGAAGCAGTGGTATGAGAGTTCAACACTCGTAGCCAAGAAAGTGTAGCCTGAAACATTTGGGATTGAGCGATCGCAATCTGCAACGAATCATTTGAACCGGGAAAGAGCATCTATGATAATGGTCATCACCTGATAGAGACAATGTGTGATTCATGGCGATGCTCCCCGGATTAAGCGATCGAGAAGTTCGAGATCAACAGTTAGCAGGCAATACGAACGACGTAAAACTGCCAACCAGTCGATCGTATGCACGCATCCTGCAAGAAAACCTGTTTACCTTTGTTAACGCCGTCTTTTTTGCGATTAGCGGCGTTTTCATTCTGCTACAACGCCCGAGCGATGCCGTCTTCGTAGCGGTGATTATTTTTAGCGGCGTTGTAATTGGAATCGTGCAAGAAATTTGGGCAAAGCAAAAGTTAGACGAAATCGCCTTACTGAATCGACCTCATGCAACCGTGATTCGCAACGGGCAGGAGGTGAATATCGATCCCTGTGCAATCGTTCTCGGCGATGTACTGGTGCTGCGCCCAGGTGATCAAGTCCTCGTCGATGGACAAATTGTTGGAGAGGGGCGAGTCGAAATTGATGAATCTTTGTTGACTGGAGAATCAGATCTGATCGTAAAAGTCGCAGAGAAACCTGTCTATTCGGGCAGCTTTTGTGTCAGTGGAACGGCTTGCTATGAGGCGCAGAAAGTTGGAGCGGATACGGTTGCCTATCAGCTTACAGTGGGAGCGCGAGAATTTCGCCAAGTCTATACTCCGCTGCAAGCTGAGATTAATCTCATCATTCGGATTCTGTTACTCTTAGCATCGTTCTTATGGTTGCTCGTTGGCATTAGTTTCATTAGTCGATCGCAAACTCTTAATGAAGTTGTGCAGCGTGCTGCCGTGATCGCTGGATTGATTCCAGCCGGATTGTTATTAGCAATCACGCTTGCATATGCCATGGGTGCAATTCGGATGTTAGGACAAAATGTTTTGATTCAGCAAACGAATGCCGTCGAGTCACTCAGTAATATTGATGTCTTGTGTTTAGATAAGACGGGCACATTGACCACGAATCAGATTGAACTTCATTCTCTCCATCCATTAGGAATTCCTGAGGAAGAACTGAAATGGTTGATTGGGGATTTTGCGGCGAGTACTGCGTCTGGAAATCGGACGAGTGAAGCTGTTTTAATTGCCTGTTCTGGATATGCAAAGCCGATTCGGAATGAGATTCCCTTTTCATCAGCGCGGAAATGGAGCGCGATCGCATTTGAAGATCTCCCCGGAACCTACGTGATGGGTGCACCAGAAATCCTCATGAAGTCGATCGCGGTCACAGACGAAATTCTGAACTATATCGATGAACAGGTAAATCAGGGATTTCGAGTCGTTTTGTTTGCCCATACGGAATTTGAAATCGAGACAACTCTTCCGCCGCTCAACCCGCTAGGAATTCTCTGTTTTTCGGATCAACTTCGCCCTTCTGCACAGGAAACTCTACAAGGCTTTGTCAAAGCAGGCATCACGCTCAAAATCATTTCAGGAGACAATCCCCAAACCGTTGCAGCATTAGCAAAACAGGCGGGCTTCACCGACGAGGTTCGAGTCATCTCCGGGGCAGAACTGGCTCAAATGGATGACGCTCAATTTGTGCAGGCGGCAAGAAACTACAACGTATTTGGGCGCATTACACCTCAGCAAAAAGCACAACTCGTTCGCAGCCTGAGACGCAGCGGTTCTTATGTCGCGATGACTGGAGACGGTGTGAATGATGTGCTGTCGCTGAAACAGGCGAATCTCGGAATCGCAATGGAGAGCGGGAGTAAAGCGACTCGCAGCATTGCGGACATTGTGTTGCTCAAAGATACATTTGAAGCATTACCGCATACTTTTTTGGAAGGACAACGGATCCAGAATGGCATTCGAGATGTCGTTAAGCTCTTTATGGTGCGATTGAGTTGTGTCGCGTTGTTGATTTTTGCGATCGCGATTGTCTCAGATAGCTTCCCCTTATTAAACAAACATAGTGCGATCGTCACGTTGATTGGAGTTGGCATTCCAACCACTTTTATTCCAATCTGGGCGCAACCGGGAGAATGCCAGAAACGGAGTTTAGTCCGATCAATGCTCCATTTTGTGATTCCTGCGACAATTACCATCACTTTAGTGTCACTGACAGTGTATCTATTTTATTTAGTCAGCGCTGCTTTAGACTTACCTCCGAATATTGGTCTAACTAAGATCGAATTCAATATTCCTCGGACTGCACTTGTGACAATTTTAGTATTTTGTGAACTGCTGTTAATCCCATTCTTAAAACCACCGACAACCGCTTGGGTGGGAGGAGAACCGCTGAGCGGAGATTGGCGCTATACCTGGGTTGCGTTAGCGCTGCTGGTTGTTTATTTACTCATTTTATTTATTCCGCCGCTCCGAACGTTTTTTGAGCTTTCTCAAATTAGTGTGCAGGACTGTCTCTTCCTAGGATTAGTTGCGCTAGAGTGGGGATTGATCGTGCGACTCGCTTGGCGAACTCGGTTTCTCGATCGCTTTTTAGGCGTGGATTTGGAGTAGCCCTCATGAGAGAAGTACCATCTAGAATTCCACAGTACAAAGTCTCGATTTGGGAAACGGTCGCGATCGTACTCGGCGCGATCGCCACATTAGGAGTTGGTTTAACAGGGTTAGCGCTCAAGTTTTTGAGCAATGCGGCAACCCCCCAACGGGCAGAAGCGATCGCCAGCAATATTATGAGTTATTCACTGCCAGGAGCATCACAGGGCTTATTGGGCGTGAATCTTGCAGGGGCGAAAGTGGCATTGATCGCCAGTGAAGGAGATGAACCGGACATTCAGCTCTTAGTCGCACGGGTTCCCATCGAGCAAGAATCGGGACGCAAGCAAGTCGATCGCATTTTAGATAGCATTGCCCTGGGTGCGGATGAGGAAGAACTGAAGATTAAATCCGTGCGGGTGGAGAACAAAAATCTCTGTGGCACGTCTACCTCAGTTGTGATTCGCGAAGGGCAGTTGAAGTACCCCGATTCTCCTGAGCAAGCTACCGTGATTTATCGCGCTAGTGTGAATTTAGAAGATAGTCGGTATGTTGTGAATTTGCTGACGAATGGACAGGATCTCAAAACGGCAGCAGAAAAAGCCTCGACTGTATTTGATTCGCTTCAGTGTAAACAGTAGCGCGCTTAGATTTTAGAGGTTGATTTTAGATTGTGAAGATTATTCGTCGTGTCGTGCGAGTCTCACGTAAAACAGTGTTATGGTTGGCGATCGCGACTTTTGTCTTTGCGATCATGTCTCATTCGGTCGTTGATGCGATCGCATCTGCACAACCCGATTGGATCAAGCGTAGCAACGAGAATACAAATTTATTGACCGAAGCCGAATCAGCCAAACAATGTAGCGATTTAGCCCTGAGCAAATCCCTGCTGCAACTGGATTCAAACTATAGACAGTGCCGTGAGAAAGGCATCAATACTCTCCTTCAAAGGTTTCAGACGAAGCTCAAACAAGAACGCGATCCTGCCGTAAAACTCGATTTAGAAATTCTGATCCAGTCTGCAACTGAATCATTGAAATCAGATGAATTCCATCGCCAACTTCGCCTACCTTATGTCGATTTAGCTAAAGAGATTCACAATAGCTTAGATGATTTGAGCAGACCGGATCTCGTGAAACTATTGCAGCAATTGAATGGAGACGAAACGGGAAAACCAGCGATCGCGACTTTAGCCATTCAAAATCTGCGCGGATCTGTGTCTCGTCCCAATATTTTCTTTCCCTCTAAGTCGCAAATCGAGAAGGATTTATCGAATACATCCTTTCAACTCGAGCGAATTCAGAAACGCTTAGAGCAACAGAAAATCGATCAAGAAAGTTATACAAAGCTGAAAGCTCAAATCACAGAATATACAACTTTTGTCCGACAAGAAATTTTACCGAAATCAAGATTAGATTTTCGATTGTCACCGGAACTTTACGCACTGGAATTACAAGAACGAGGCGTTGAAATCTCGATCGATGAACTGCTCAAGCAAGCTCACACTGCATTTGAATCCATCCAACAAGAAATGGATGTCCTCGCGGCTCAAGTTGCGAAACAAAAAGGCTTACAAACCACAGGATATCGAGAAGTTATCCGCAGTTTGAAAAAAGAACAATTACCCGCAGACAAGATTCTGCCTCAATATGCACAACGCCAAAAAGATCTTGAAGCGATCATTCGACGAGAAAAGCTAGTCACATTGCCAAAACGAAATCTGACCATTCGCTTAACCAACGATCGAGAAAACACCAATTTCCCAGTTCCCCAATATTCCCCGCCCAAATCCTCGCAAAACACTGCGGGTGTGTTCATTGTTCCACTGCTAAAACCTGACAAACAGCCGCGAGCTTACGATGACTTTACCTATCCCGCCGTTGCCTGGACACTAACCGCACATGAAGGTAGACCCGGACACGATTTGCAATTCACGACGATTCAGGACAAAGGCACGTCAGAAGCGCGATCGCGCTTTGGTTACAATCCTGCAAATCATGAAGGATGGGCACTATATGCAGAAGCAATTACGTTGCCATTTATGCCGATCGAGGGGCAATTTATTTCGCTCCAGTTTCAGTTACTCCGAGCAGCACGAGCATTTCTGGAGCCAGAACTGCATCTCGGAAAAGCCTCGATCGACGAAGCCATGCGAATTCTGACTGAAGATGTTGGGTTCTCAAAGTTCTTTGCTCAGCAAGAAATTAATCGTTACACGGTGAAACTTCCGGGTCATGCGCCTTCTTATTTCTACGGCTATCAAAGGCTCATGCAACTTCGTCAAGAAGTCGAAAAACAGATGGGTCAGCAGTTTGATCAAACTGCTTTTCACGATTTTATTTTGGCTCAAGGTTTTATGCCGCAACAGTTACTCCGCCAAACCGTGTTAGAGCAATTTGTAGCCGCAAAAACCAAATCATTTCCTTCTTATCTCAGATAGTGAACTTTTCTGAAGCATTTGTCAGGATCAGCCCCCCGTCATACTTACAATGGTCTCGAATTCTTTTTGTTCTCTTCAGAATCATTAGGAAATATTAAGATATGGCTGACGAGCTTATTAAACCTTACAACGGCGATCCGTTCACAGGACATCTCTCGACCCCTATCAGTGATTCTGGCTTCACCCGCGCTTTCATCGGTAACCTCCCGGCTTACCGAAAAGGCTTATCGCCCCTGTTGCGCGGTCTTGAAATCGGAATGGCACATGGGTACTTTTTGGTCGGTCCTTGGACGCTCCTAGGTCCTCTGCGCGACTCTGATCATGCAGCAGTTGGCGGATTAATTTCTGCAATTGCATTGATTTTGATCGCAACGGCCTGCCTTTCAACTTATGGCTTAGCTACTTTCCAAGGAGATAATGACTCCGCAACAGATTCGCTGCAAACCTCTGAAGGTTGGAGCCAATTTGCAGGTGGATTCTTCGTCGGAGCAACCGGTGGCGCAGCCGTTGCTTTCTTGCTCCTATCGAACTTCCCGATCATCGATAAAATCTTCACGGGCGCATTTAACTAGAGTTTAACTAGATTTCTACCCGTACTGAAATATCTTGCCAATTTAGCTCGATCGCCTTTGTCGATCGAGCTTTTTTGTGCTGCCTTACCTACAGCCCTGAAAAGATAAGCGATTGCTCTTTCTCCCCACTCCCCACTCTCTCACTTAAAATCAATGCAATAAATTCGCCAAAATCCGCCAGACATGGTATACCCTGTTAACTGCAAATTCTGGTGAACGCCTCTTTACCGACCTATGCCTGACATGCAACCCTGGGAATTTTTAATTCAGCAAGATGGCGATCGCGCTTGGCTACCGCTCGACACCGCCGATGTCGAGATTCTCGAAGGTCGGTATCGCATCGCCGCAAAATCTCCACTCAAAAACACCTCGGTTTCAGTCCGAGTCCGCTACGATGCGATCGACGAAATTCCTCCCAAACGCCGGACTCAGACTCGCACTCAGCAGACCAATCAGAAAGGACTGATGGTAGTCATTCCCTACACAACCCTCCTTCCCGGTTTCTGGGAGTTTCAATGCACCTCTGAAACAGGAACCGTGCAGTCAATGCAGTTGAAAGTTTTATCGATCGCGGCTGATCTCGTCGAAGATTGGAACCCTGACTGGGAAGATGCAGAGCACGCCACGCTCGAATTTGTCGCCCCTGCTTTAGAATCCGACCTGTTAGAACCCAAAGAAACGTCTGCTGATTTACTTTCTATCGATGATATTCTGCAGGATGCCGAATCCGAATCCGGCACGATCGCAGACGAGATTTTACGAGAATATGGCTTAGTTTCAGAATCGCCTTATGAAGATTTCAGAGTGCCACAGAATCCGATGTTGCCGGATTCTGTTGTGGCGATCGCGCTCGTGCAAGACACCTTTATTGCTAATCGCGGCGAACCGTTAACGATCTCAGGGCAAATTACGTCTGAAGAATTGACCGAAATCGCTCATGCAGAACTGCGAATCTGTCTGCGTGATCCCCAAAGCTCGAAAATGCTTCTAGAAACCCGCGAAATGCTTCAAAACGAAGCTTTACCCTTTCAGTTGAAGTATCGCGTCACCTTGCCGATTGAACTCAAGACTCAGGTCATTTTGGGCGAGATCACCCTGCACGATCTCAGAGTGGAAGGTCATCCTGCGTTAGCAACCCAATCTTTTAGTTTGATGTCTGCTGTAGATGAGCTAGTCGATGCGATGCACGAAGCGAAGCGAAGCGATCGCAACATGGCAGAAGACATGCTCGATCTCCCGACGACTCGCCCCACTGCTGCACATCCCCCGCTCAATCTCACGTTTCTGAATTTCGTCACAACTGCCAAAGAATCTGAAGGCACAAACTTTACGGTCAAAGAATCTTCCAGTTTGCCGCCGCAACTGCGCCAACCCAATCCGTATGTCCGCCGCAAGCTCGACCTTCCTACTTTTGGCATTCAGCCTGATGTCGCGAACCCGGAATACACCGATGGAACTCAGCTAGAAATTCCGCTCTCTGGCGCATTTGTCCCACTTGAAGTCACACCAGACCCAATTCAAGAGCCAGAACCGATTCAAGAGCCAGAACCGCCTAAGGTAGAAGATCTCTATCTCGCGCCGCTCGAAGAATCTGCACCTGCCAGCGACCTCAAAGTTCAAGCAGACGATCGAGATTCTATCCCCGAAACTGCCACACTCAATCTTCAGCCTAGTTCTGATGAGGTCGTCAATGAGTTTGTGGTTGATGACGAGCCGATTTTACCTCTGAATGATCTGATTATCTCGCGTCGTAATCACTCGATCGCATCTGAACGTGCCCGTAATCCACTGCTGCTACCTGAAACGGAGCCTGTCCCCGATCCAATTGTTCTGATTGCTGAACCAGAACTCATCGGTGGAAAATCAACGACTGTCCGCCTCAAACTCCCAGACATGGTGCCGAAAATTTATGCCAAGCTCTGGGTGAGCGATCGCCAAAATCGCAGCTTAATCGAACCCTCACGCTGGATCATCGACTTCAAACCGGACGGACATGGCAATCTTGAAGCCACCACCGAAATCAAAGTCCCCTTTGAGTGTGTTGAAATTCAAATCGAAGCGATCGCCGTTGAAGTGATGACGAATCGAGAAAGCCACAAGGTTATTGTGACTCGCCAAGTTGTCCCGGAAGAACTGCCGGACTTATGGCTCGACGATCTCGATACGGACTCGATTTCCTTATAGCTCAGCCCAACTCTGACAAACCTAACCTGAAACCATTGAGCTTTTCCAAAAGCAGTTGCCCCTGTCAGAACGTCTTCTAATGTTAAGAATTCTAAGAGCAACGCGCTCAGCGTTACCCAAGGCATGTAAATTCACAAATGGAATCATCTAACGAATAGGAAACTTTTCTTATGACAGGTTCATATGCAGCTTCATATCTGCCTTGGATTCTCATTCCCGTTGTGACCTGGTTACTTCCCACGGTTGTCATGGGCTTGTTGTTCTTGTACATCGAACGTGAAGATCCAAGCGGCATCTAAGCCTCTTGGTTCCAAACGCATTAGCAAAACAAAGCCGCCTAGTACTAGGCGGCTTTTTCTTATCTTTGAATGAACTTACAGCGAAGAGCCAATGCTGGTATAAGAACCATAGAAAAACAAGCTCATTACACCGATCACGCCCAAGCCTGCAACAGTTGCTACAAGCCACAGGGGAATTCTTCCACCAGTCTGCACGGTCTTACCTCCTAACTAAAACAGCAATCTGAACAATCAAACACTAATTGAAGAAATAGCTAGAGAACAAAATTCCCAGCGTAAAAATCAACAAAAGCCCCAAATACAGAGAAGTCCGGTTAAGTTCAACGGGCTGCTTGTTAGGGTTGGGAGCGCCTTTAATTCCTGCCACGGTTCAAACTCCTATCGTTGAATAAATTGCATCGACGCGATCGCGCCAATGAAGAAGATTGCTGGCACAGCCAAAGTATGAACTGCCAACCAGCGGACTGTAAAAATCGGATATGAAATAGGTTCGTTCGGGGTGTTGCCTGTCATAATTTTCTCAACCTTTTTGACTCAAAACTACTTTCCAACTTGCGAAGCAAATTTATCCACTTGCTGTTTTGCAGCCGAGCGGTTGCTGACGATCGGAAGCTGCTCTTGACGTGCAGTTGGATAGTATTCGTTCGGGCGAGGCGTGCCAAACACGTCATACGCCAATCCCGTACTGACAAACAACCATCCCGCAATGAACAATGCCGGAATCGTGATGCTGTGAATAATCCAGTAGCGAATGCTAGTTACAATGTCGCCAAACGGGCGCTCACCAGTAGTACCTGCCATGTTTGCTCTCTCCAGAAGTCAACGAACAAAAGCCTTATCTGTATCATACGGGACGGGAGATGCCCTCACAAGTCGATCGTTAAAATTTGATCCCGTGTTTCTCATAATTGGGGAGATGGGGAGTGGGGGAGTTTATAAAATAGTCACCCTTCACTCCTTCCCCTATTCCCCTAATTTCTAAGCCACCGGCTCATATTTCAACAACGTGCCGCGTTGTCCCATAATGAAACCTGTCTTCGAGTCAAAGAACATAATCCTGTAGAGGTTCGCTGGAATGTTCTCAACATCGCGATCCTTTTGCCAAGATTTACCGCCATCGAAGCTAGCTAACAGGTTACCACTGCCACCGACGACCCAGAGTTCATTCGGTGTGCGATAGCCGAGATCCAATAAACCCCAACTGGTTGAGAATTCAGGATTCTGTGCTTCTGACCAGTCTTCAGGACTCGCTGAATTTGTGAATTGAATCTGCCCGCCTCTTGCCAACATCCACAGCCGACCATCTGGCGCAAATCCCATATTTTGTAATTTGCGTGAGCTATTCCGGTTGAAAGGCTGCCAAATGTCTTGACCGGGTTCCCAAGTTGAGAAGAAGTTTCCGGTCGAAGATACTGCAAGGTATTTTCCGTCGGGAGTGCGATCGATACTCCGCATCACCCCAAACGCTTCCTTCACCAAAGCTTTCCAGTTTTTACCGCCGTCCGTTGTGCGATACACTGCTCCAACGTCCGTGGTCATCTCAGCCGTATCTTTGCCCAATGCAACGATCTTCTCAGGAGAGCCAGGAAGCTTGCTGCTCAATGGCAGACGTGCCCAAGACTTACCGCCATCACCCGTATGCAGCAGAATCGAAGGCTGTCCAGCAATCCAACCATCATCTCCAGAAAAATTTACTGAAGTCAGACGATAGGACTGCTCACCTAAATTCAGAATCTTTTGCTTCCAGGATTTTCCGCCATTTGTAGTTTCGAGCAATGCCGTATTGGTGCCGACCATCCAGCCATGCTGCTTGTCACCGGTGAAGCTAATATCGAGCATATTTTCTTCGATCGGTAACGGAACCACCTGCCAGGGATTATTCACAACCGCTGGCAAAAACCCTTTACATCCAGTCGCCAGGAAGACAACTGCCAATAATATTACAAACTGTTTCCAGGCTCTCAAAATCCGATACATTGCACTTGATCTCAATAAATAAAAGGGTTCGTTACTGTAAGCCATAAAGACTTAAAAAGAAAATAAATCCAACAATCAGCGCACCGAAAATTAGCAGGTTTTTCTGCCCCGGTGTTAAGGTATTCACCCCAAACCCATATCCCAAATTTTGCTTAAATCCAGACGGAGCATTGAGCGGACCAATATTCTGAAAGCGTTTCTTAGGAGCGCCACAGACTGGGCATTTCCAGGTAATTGGCAATTCCTCAAATGCAACACCTGCAGCGATGCCTGAGCGATCGTCGCCTTTGGTCGGCTGATAGATATATCCACAAGCCGCACACTCATGTTGATCCATATCTTTTGGCTCAAGCGGTGCAGGCGTTTCGACGGCATTCTCTTGGGGTTCAACAGATTCGGTACTCATGGCAAACGTCAGGGAGTTACCCAAACCTTAAAATGTACGTTAATTATTATGACATTTTGCGATCATTCTGAACGTCGATCGAGGGATTGCGTATCACATATACTGATCTGGGAGTTGAATCTGATTCTGATAGATTTTTCTTGATGGCTTCGATTTAGAAGCGATCTCTGAAAGTTCTTGATTTAGTAAGTATTTCAGCGCACCATGAGAAATTGCAGCACACTATAATAATGAAAGTGTAAAGCGCGAAGTCCATTTTTGTAGAACGAGAGGCGGCGAATACCTGTGTATGTCCTAAGTGGTTATGAATATCTTTTAGGCTTTTTGCTGATTTGCAGCTTAGTTCCGGTTCTGGCTCTTCTGGCTTCTAAGCTAGTTCGCCCTAGCCGTCGAGGTCCTGAACGCCGTACGACGTACGAATCCGGAATGGAGCCAATGGGCGGAGCCTGGATTCAGTTTAATATCCGTTATTACATGTTCGCCTTGGTCTTTGTGATCTTCGACGTGGAAACGGTGTTTTTGTATCCCTGGGCGGTCGCTTTCAATCGTTTAGGCTTGTTAGCGTTTATTGAAGCCCTAATTTTCATTGCAATTCTAGTTGTTGGACTCGTCTACGCTTGGCGCAAAGGAGCATTGGAATGGTCATGAATCCAGAAGCGGCTTCGCTCAATGGCGGGTCGATTATTAATCCGATCGAGCGTCCTAGTGTGACGCAAGAATTGTCGGAAAATGTCATTTTGACGACGGTAGACGATTTGTATAACTGGGCAAGACTTTCGAGTTTGTGGCCTTTGTTGTTTGGAACCGCTTGCTGCTTTATCGAATTTGCAGCTTTGATTGGTTCAAGATTTGACTTCGATCGCTTTGGATTGGTTCCGCGATCGACCCCTCGCCAAGCAGATTTGATTATTACGGCTGGCACGATCACGATGAAAATGGCTCCGGCGTTGGTTCGTCTTTATGAACAAATGCCTGAACCAAAGTATGTGATTGCAATGGGAGCTTGCACAATCACGGGTGGAATGTTCAGCGTAGACTCACCGACCGCAGTGCGAGGCGTTGACAAACTGATTCCGGTGGATATTTATTTACCGGGTTGTCCTCCTCGTCCTGAAGCGATCGTGGATGCGATCATCAAATTGCGCAAAAAAGTTTCTAACGAATCGATTCAAGAGCGTGCCCAGTTGCGTCAAACTCATCGCTACTACAGCACGACTCACAGCATGATCCCGACTGAAGTGATTCACGATGGAAAATATCTCCAAGCTGAAAGCCGGATTGCGCCGCCGCGTGAATTGGCTGAAGCAATGGGTCTAGAAGTCCCGGCAGTCTTGCAAGAAGCAAAGGAGGGTGTCGATCGTGGCTGAAGAACAACAATCAACGATCGTTGAAGCGGGTAAAACCTCAAAGTGGCTGACTGAAAACGGGTTTGATCATGAGTTCATTGGCTTGGATGCAAGCGGTGTGGAACTGATCAAAGTTGAGCCTGAATTGCTGATTCCTTTTGCAACAGCACTTCAGGCGTATGGGTTTAACTGCCTTCAGTGCCAAGGCGCTTATGATGTCGGTCCTGGGGATCAGTTGGTAAGTTTTTACCATCTGATTAAGGTCAGCGACAATGTGGTCAAACCGGATGAAGTTCGGTTGAAAGTCTTTTTGCCGCGTGAAGATCCGAGAGTGCCTTCGGTGTTCTGGATTTGGAAAGGAGCAGATTGGCAAGAACGTGAATCCTACGATATGTACGGAATTGTTTACGAAGGACATCCGAATCTGAAGCGATTGCTGATGCCGGAAGATTGGGTCGGCTATCCGTTGCGCAAAGATTACATTGCTCACGATTTCTACGAACTGCAAGACGCTTACTAAGCTTCTCAAATTCGATTTCAAAAGCTCTCTTGAATACTCAGGAGAGCTTTTATGTTTCAGAAGTCTTCTACACAGATCAGGTTTTCACTCTCTGAAAACTCCTTCAAAATCCATTGCAGTGAAGTATTTATGATCCGATTTTTTTTAGCGTCAGGAGCGATTCTGGCAGGCTTGTCAGTGGCTTTCGGTGCTTTTGCAACTCATGCTTTACGAGCCAAATTAGACGATCGAGCTTTAAGCATTTTTGAAACTGGGGCGCGCTATCAGATGTATCACGCGATCGCATTAATCCTCGTCGCCCTATTCATGAGCCGCGCTGAACTTGGAGCGCCTCTACTCACTACTTCAGGCATTGCATTTATCAGCGGTATTGTTCTCTTTTCTGGCAGTCTTTATGCACTCTCTTTATCTGGTGTGAAAATTTTGGGAGCCGTTGCGCCTTTGGGAGGAGCAGGCTTTTTAATTGGATGGGCGTGTCTCGCGATCGCGGCTTTTCAGTGGAAACCATAATTGAAAGGTTTGTGTCACCATGAGAAAGTTCGATCGATGAGTTTCATATGTGTCGATTACTTGGCTATTTCGGACAGCCTGTCTTGCTGGATCGCTTGATTTCTCAGCCTGATCATTCTCTCGTTGTCCAAAGCTATCAGCCCAAAGAAATGACCGCAGGATTGTTGAATGCGGATGGATTTGGAGTCGGTTGGTATCATGCGACGCGCAAAGCAGAGCCTTTTACTTACCGAAATACGCTACCCATTTGGAATGACTTGAATTTGCAGAGTTTGAGTCGATATGTCGAATCAGGCTGTGTCCTTGCCAATGTTCGGAGTGCGACCGCAGGATTAGCGACCGATTTGAGTAATTGCCAACCCTTTCAACATGCATCGCTTCTAGGCATTCACAACGGATTCATCAAAGACTTTCGGCAGACTCTATATCGTCCGATGCGCGATCGCTTAAGTGATCTGGCGTATCAATTCATTCAGGGATTGACGGATTCAGAGCATATCTTTGCAACTGTGATTGATGAACTAGAAACCAGCGCAAATCTCACCGAAGCACTGCATCACACTCTAAAAGTATTGATGGAATTAGGTGAAGCACATCAAACTCCGTTTTCTGCCAATCTGATTTTGAGTGATGGCAATCAACTTGTAGCATCTCGATATGCTCAAGGTGTGCCAACTCCAACGCTCTATTACCTGCAAGACTCTGGATCAGTTCTGGTTGTTTCTGAACCGATGTTTGATGGAAACTGGAAAGCATTGCCCGATCGCTGTTTGTTGACTGTTCATCATGACCTCAAGCTTGATATCACTCCAATCTGAAATTCGTTCTGACATGCAGCAGTGTCGATCGCGAACCTTAGAGCGAATTCGATCAATTGATTACGACACGTTCTGCACCCAGGCACATGCTGATTTCAGCCCGATCGGATGGCATGTGGGACATATTGCTTATACGGAAGCACTTTGGATTTTGCAGCGTTTAGCAGGGTATCCGCCTTTGATGCCGGAATATCATCGCTTATTTGCTCAAGATGGATTGCCAAAATCTCAACGGGTGAAATTACCAGAGATTGCGACTGTTTTAGAGTATTTGGAAATTGTGCGATCGCAAGTATTTGAGTATTTAGCGATCGTGCCCCTCGAACAGCAAGAACGACTGTGGAAATGGTTGATCCAACATGAATGTCAACATGCAGAGACAATTGCGATCATACTGGCGTTAATTGAGAATTCCTCGCTACGATTTGGGCAGATTCAGCCCCCTAAATCCCCCATGTATGGGGGATTTCAAGCCGGATGCTCTAGTTTCAAAGTTCCCCAGAATGGGGGATTTAGGGGGCATTCCCAAGCGAGTCATACCTCAGAGAAATTCAACAACATGATCCTGATTCCAGCAGGAAATTTTATCCAGGGCAGTCATGAGATCGAAGCCCAAGACAATGAGCGTCCAGCACATTCAGTCTATTTAGATGACTATTGGATCGATCGCCATCCTGTCACCTATGGAGAATATCGAGCGTTCATTGAAGCGGGCGGATATCAGCAGCCCGAATATTGGACAGCAGAAGGGTGGGACTGGGTGAAATCCAACGAAATCACGCAGCCGCTTTACTCTGGTAAAGCAGATCAGCCTGTTTGTGGCGTAAGTTGGTACGAAGCAGATGCCTATGCGCGATTCGTCGGCAAGCGTTTGCCCAGCGAGGCGGAATGGGAAAAAGCAGCCAGATCTCAAAATATGCTAGGTGAAGTTTGGCAATGGACATCAACTTGGTTTTCGGGCTATGCCAACTTTGAGAGCTATCCTTACCCAGGCTATTCCCAGCAGTACTTTGATGGAAAACATCGAGTCTTAAAAGGAGGAAGTTGGGCAACTTTCCCTTGGGCGATGCGCAATTCCTTCCGAAACTGGTATTATCCCCAAGTTCGCGAAATTTTCGCTGGATTTCGCTGTGTTGTGGTGAAAGGAGCTTAGTTCGGATGTCTGCGTCTTATACGTCTCAATTGTCTGATCGGATTCATCTTGCTTATCTCGTCGATCGCTCAACCCCGTCTGAAGATGAATTACATCCGGGGAGTGATGTGGTTCGCGGACTCAGCCAGACTCCGAAAACACTACCACCTCGATATTTTTATGACGATCGCGGTTCTCTGCTGTTTGAACAAATTACTGAACTCCCCGAATATTATTTAACCCGCACCGAAACTGAGATTCTGAATACTTGTGCGCCCGAAATCGTTGACATTACAGGTGCGTGTGAGTTGATCGAATTAGGCAGCGGAAATTCAACCAAGACGAGAATTTTGCTTGATGCTTATCGATCTGCGGGACATCCTTTAATTTATTGTCCGATCGATATTAGTGCAGGAATTTTAGAAAGCAGTGCCCAAAGTCTTTTAATCGATTATCCAGACCTAGAAGTGTATGGATTAGTTGGAACTTATGAACTGGCATTGAAAAAGCTCCCTCATGCTCAACTGCCGACGAGACTGATCGGATTTATTGGCAGCACGCTTGGTAATTTGAGTCCTGCCGAATGTGATCTCTTTCTCAGCCAAATCACGGCGGCTTTAAATCCTAAAGAATATTTTCTGTTAGGAATTGATCTACACAAATCCAGCGCTCAATTAGAAGCGGCATATAACGATCGACAAGGCATCACTGCCGAATTCAACTTAAATATGTTGCGCCATTTGAATCAGCGATTTCAAGGAGATTTTGATCTCACACAGTTTGCACATGTGGCAATTTATAATGAGCGCGATCGCCAAATTGAAATGCATTTACAGAGTTTGCGTGCTCAAACAGTTCATCTGCAATCGTTAAATTTAACGGTAGAATTTCGCGAGGGTGAAACGATTTTAAGTGAAATCTCACGCAAATTCGATTTAGAAGAAATGAAAGAATTACTCTCTGCAAAAAACCTTGATTGTGTGCAAGTTTGGACTGATCCGAATCAGTGGTTTGCCGTTCTCCTCTGCCAACGGGCATAACTTCAAAAAGTAGAGTTTTTTCAATGAAAGGGCACTCTAGTCTCCAGCGAAAATGATGAAAATTCAATCAACCTAATCATTAAATTTGTTAGGAAATGCAACTTTTTATCGAGATCTGGATAAACTGATATAGACAAATTGGAGATTCTGTCCTTGAATAGGTAGAGGAATTACTGAATGAGGTGGCAAAGTCACCCATTAATTCATCCAAAAATCCTGGATTGAGTCACAATACGCAGAATACTGTTTAGGAGATCGCACCGGAGCATCGCAATCCAGTATGAGAAAGGTGAAGGGGAGATGAGTGAAACGACATCATTTTTAGGAGGAGCGGCACTCGCAGGTCTTGCGGCTGTCGTTTTGTTGAAAGGAGGCGTGAGTACAAACTCACCCACACTTGCCCCAACTCAACCCCTTCCCAATTACGGCTATCCAGGTGTTGCGCCAGGTGCGCCCGTTGGTGTAGCTCCAACTGCGCCGCCCGCTCCTGTGGATACTGAAAAGCAGCGAATTGAAACTGAGCAATTAAAGGCTTTGGTCGAGCAGCAACGAGTTCAGACTGAGCAACTGAAGACTCAACTTCAAAGCCAGCAAGCCCTGATCGATACGATGAATGCTCAAAGCAAGTCGAACTTGACTTTGCAAAAGCCTGGAGCTGCGAATCCAAATTTGTCGATCGAAGAGAACCCCGTGTTCTCGAATTTACTTTGGATGCTCGGGGGCGTGATTCTCGCATTTGGAGGCGGAATTGCTTTAGTGGGGATGTTCGTTTTATTTGCGAAACAGCAACGTCCGTCTCGAACGATCGAAGTGATTCACGATGAATATCCGGGATATTTGAATCGTCGCCGGACGCAAGTTTTACCAGCTCGACGGGCGATTAGACGAGTTGAAGCAGAAGAAATCGATTAGAGGTAAAGTGTGAGTTGGCTTTTCGCAAACTCATACCCGATGAATAAGATATTTCTCGAAAGCTGGTATCCGATTCAGAGGCGACTCACGCCTTATTTGTTTCTGTTGCCCGCTTTGATTGTGTTGGGGCTAACGGTTTTTTATCCAGCACTGCAAGCGTTTTATCTCAGTTTTACCCGGTACGATCTGATTGCGCCGCCGGAGTGGATCGGGTGGGAAAATTTTAAGCGGTTGAGTGGCGATCGAGTGTTTTGGCAAACGCTCCGCAATACGATTTTGTATTTGGTGTGTGTCGTTCCAGTTTTGGCGATCGCACCTTTAGCTTTAGCGATTTTAGTCAATCAGAAACTCAAAGGGATTCGCTGGTTTCGGGTGGCTTACTACACTCCGGTGATTATTTCGATGGTCGTCGCTGGAATCGCCTGGAAATGGCTCTATGCGGACAATGGCTTATTGAATCAATTTCTGCGATCGCTGGGACTTTCTGGAGTTCCCTGGTTAACTGATCCGAATTTGGCGCTTTTTAGCGTCATGGCAGTCACCATCTGGAAGGGCTTGGGCTACTACATGGTGATCTATTTGGCAGGATTGCAGTCGATTCCAGAAGAACTTTATGAAGCGGGAGCGATCGACGGTTCAGACGGGATTCGGAAGCATTGGGATATCACTGTGCCATTGATGCAGCCTTACTTGCTCTTAGTTGCAGTGATCAGTGCGATTTCTGCAACTAAGGTGTTTGAAGAGATTTTTATCATGACCAAAGGAGGGCCGCTGAATAGCTCTAAGACGATCGTGTATTACGTTTATGATCAAGCCTTTGGGGAATTGCAGATTAGTTATGCTTGCACGATCGGACTCGTCATGTTTTTGATCATTTTAGTGTTGTCGATCGTGCGGCTTGCAGTACAGCGATTGACCGAAACAGAAAATTTCTAGCCAAAGCTGTCCGCTCCATAAACGCTGCTACTCGACGTATCCGTCATCAAGAAGAAATCGCCTCCAGAATCGCTTCCCAAATCGCTGCTCTGGCTGGTGGCAATTCCATGATTGAGAACTTGGAGCAATCGTTGAGGCATCAATGAGTCGAGTTCGACTAGATTGCCTGCTTCTAGCCATTGCACTTCTTGAGGTGCTAAAGATTGGCGTGCCTCACTAGAGAGGGTTTGAGAGGGAGAAGATTGGATGACTCGGAATCGTTTGCCTTTCAGTACTTGATAAGGTGAAAGTCCTAAATCAAAAATTTGAATCGGTCGATCCCCAAACCAATTCGGATCAGTTCGCAGTTGATGGACTAAGTTCACGCCTTTGGCATCAGCATTGTGAATGGCATACACTTTTAGCTCCGGATTGCGTTTGAGCATTTCCATCACAGTTGAGAAAATATCTTGTGGATAGCCATCAATACTCAGAACAGCACAGTTGTTTTCAAAGTGGAAATTGTTTGCAATGAGAAATTGAGCAATCTCATCGCGATCGCAAATCATGGCACGATCGAAACTATAAGCACTGACATCGGGACTAATCGATCTCGGTTGAGCTGACTGTGCAAGAGGCGGTAAAAGCAACGTCGTATCGCCGTTAATCGTTTGCCAGCGACGCAGCCATTCTCGAACTTGAGGCAGCGTAATCAGTTCGGAGCGGGGGTTTCTTCTTTCTTGAAAGCTTTTCCAGGCTCCAGATAGTAGGGAAGCTGAAACGAATATTCCAATGATAGTAATCACCGGATTTGCGAGGAACAACAAGATAGAAATAACAATAACAATGAAACTGAAAATGAGTAAAACAATGGGATGAAAGCTAGTCAGTTTGTTTAATCGTCGATCGAGTAAGTATTGAAGCTGTCTAGGGGTGAAATGGATCGTTCCGTTATTTGAGATATCTTGTAGTGCTTTTTGGAAGAAGGCATCGGTAAACTTTAAGCGGGGATTACTTTCGGCACTTGGCTCGAAGACGAATGGATGATTGCATTTTTTGCAGCGACCGGAGTTTCTTGTGCGATCGCGCAGATCATTATCGGTATTACATTGTATGCATTTCATGCCCATAGCTATTGCTCCTAGTATCGATCGCGCTTTGTTGTTAGCGGCTTGTGTTTCCTGAATTGCCCAAATTTAGGGGATTTGGAATGATTGAAATACTTTGATTTGATGAAATCATCTGAAGCTAACCAAAACTATCTGCATAATAGGTAGAACTATTGCTCCAATCATTTTCTTCAAACTCAACTAGAGTATCAGAATTGTTTGGCTCGAAACTTTTTGCAATTCCTTGGGTGACAACTCGAATAATGCGGCGAGGTGAGAAAGATTCAAGTTCGACGTAATATCCTCGATCGAGCCATTCCAATTCTGCTTTTGATAAAGATTGGCGAACTGATTCCGGAAGTAATTCTGCTTCTTGAACAAAGACAGCCGATTGATTGACAATCATTTGTCGTTTTCCGATCGCTTGTCGAGGTAAAATCCCTAATTCAAAATATCGTAGGGTCTGATTTTCAAACCATTCAGAACTGGTCTTTAAGGTATGAATTAAACTGATTCCTTGCGGTGTTGCGTCATGTAAAACATAAACTGTTAAATCTGAATTTCTTCTCAACATTTGCATCACTGTGTCAAAAATTGCAGCAGGATAACCATTTAGGCTGAGAATCGCACAGCTATTTTCAAAGTGGACATTATTTGCAATTAAAAGTTGTGCGATCGTAGCGCGATCGCAAATAATCACTCGATCAAAGCTATACGCACTCACCTCGTCGCTGATTGTTGCTGCTGCTGCTGTAAGCTGAGGTGGATCTAAAAGCTTATCGATCGAATTGCCCACAAATTTCCAGCGTTCAATCCAGCCATGCAATTCTGCCTCCGTTACTGAAAATTGCTTCTGTCTTCTATTTCCAAACAATAAATCAGCAGCATATATCAAAGGTGAAGCAAATAGACTGAACACAAAAGATAAAACCAGAATTGCAATAAGATTATCAGAAAATGGAAGCTCACGAATTTCAGAACTTGTAAAACTAATAACACTTAAAATTATAAAAATTACTCCAAATGTATTGATTGAAGTCGGAATTTTATCTTCTGCGTCAGTGATTTTATAACGAGCTAATCTACGATTTATTGCATATAAAAACTGTTTCTCTGTAAAGAAAAGAATATCACCACTAGAGATTGAAGAAATTGTCTCCTTAAAATACTGATCTGTCATTTTCGAGCCTTCCATATGCCCAGGCTCAAATGCAAATTGATGTTGACACTTTCTACAGAAGCCTTGATTTTTTGTGCGATCGCTTAACCAATTATTTGTTCCACATTCAATACATTTCATCTCTGTCCCCCTAGCAAAACCGAATAATCTTCTCGATCGCGAATCAATCGATGTATCTGATTCTCAAGCAGAACTTCCGCAGGTCTAAACCGATGTAAGAAATGCGAGGACATTGCATAACCGTATGCTCCAGTGTCCAAAATTGCAACACAATCGCCAACGCTAAGTTCAGGTAATTGGCAACCCTTTCCTAAATAGTCCCGCGAATACGTTGTATTTCCACAAACATCCGTTAAGTAATACGCTCCCTCCTTCCAACTCACAATCTCGCGATAGCCACCATGCACAGCTAAAACTGCTAAATTCGCGATCGAGGTATCCACGCCAACAATCTGCTTTTCTCCCTGCCATTTCACTGAAACGACTCGTGCGAGAAGACAACCTGATTCAGCGATCGCGGCCCTCCCCGGTTCAATAATCAAGTCCACATCACTCAATTTCTCACTTAGCACTGTGCCAAATTCTTGCCAATCAAATCGCGCACCATCTTTGCGATAGGGATATCCAAATCCTCCGCCAAAATCTAGCACTCGCCAATCCGGAAGCTGCTTCGCTGTCGTAATCACAGTATCAATTACTTGTGTAAATGCCTCAGTCGCATTCGTCCCTGTGCCGCGATAGAAATGCAGTCCAGTAATCGGAAATTTAGAAACTGCGATCGCATCTCGAAACTCATCAGGATGCACCCCAATTCGACTTTCTCCCGTAATTTCAGGTAAATTCAAGCGGAGTCCTAGCTCGATCGGAACTTGCGCAATCTCGCAACAGTGCTGAACCTGCGAAACACTATCGAGATTAATCCGCCTTACTCCCCAGTCAAAAATCTGCTCAAAATCCTCACGGCTCAAGTTACTGCCGCTATACACAATCTGATGCGGCGCAAATCCAGCATGAAGCCCTAAATACACATCTCCAGGCGTATTCGCATGTAGCCCCCAACCCGCTTTCAGAAATCGCTTGAGGAGCGCAAGATTTCCATTCGTGACACTGGCAAAATGAAACTTCGTTTTTGGATAAGGAATTGCTTGGGTAATTTCAGCGATCGTCGTTTCTAATCGCTCTGCCTGATAAACATATAACGGCGAACCATAAGTTTCTAATAATTCCTGCGCCAATGCGTTTGAGAATGGAATCGCCATTATCATTGCCTTCAATTGATGCGATCGACATTCTAACGGAGCGAATATGTTCTACTCTCAAATCTTTTTAATCTCTTTGGAGTTGCTTTTAGGGTTGATAGTCGTACTCTTGTTTCAACCTCGTTGGCTGTTGAGAATCATTGAGAAGTTGTCTCCAGGAGTGACCTACTTTTTTAAAACCCAGGAACGAATCGTAGCTTTATCGATCGATGATGGACTCGATCCAGCAACCACTCCGAAAATCCTCAGCGTGCTAGAAAAGTATCAAGTTCATGCCACATTTTTCTTGATTAGTAGCAGAGTCGAACCTAATCCAGAGTTGATGACTGAACTACTCGATCGAGGACATGAAGTTGGCAATCATCTCACCCAAGACGAACCGAGCGTTTTGCTGTCAGAAATAGAGTTTGAAGCAGCAGTCATCGAAGCTGAGAATATTCTGTCCAAGTATACACGCCCGAAGTGGCTTCGCCCGGGTGGAGGTTGGTACAAGAAATCTACGATCGACATCGCTCAGAAGCATGGATATCGGGTAGTTTTAGGTGATATCTTTCCCTACGACACGCATATCCCTTCATCCTGGTTTGCAAGCTTGTTTATTCTCTGCAAGATTCGTCCTGGGTCGATCATCATTTTGCACGATACCGGAATGTGGGGAAAAAGAACTGCTACGACTCTAGAAAAGATTTTACCGATGCTCGATCGTCAAGGCTATCGAGTTGTCCCACTTTCAGAACTCGCGCATTCTCCCTGAAAGTGCTGAGCCAAGCTTGTTTGTATTGATGCTAGATGAATCTGCTGGAAGTAAAAAGGCAAGACTGATTCACCTCAGTGTCAGCGTCCGTAGAAAATAGAATATCTGAGTAATCTCTATCACTTCTCCTCACAACTTCCTCACAGTCTTATTCAAGAATGCAGTTAGATTGAAAGAGGAGGTTATATGAGCCACGATTTAGTGCGCGACTACTTAAAAACAATTGGCAAGGTGCCTCTGCTCAGTCGATCAGAAGAACAACAATTCGCCCAACAAATTCAGGTCATGCAGTCTTTGTCGGAGATTCCTGAAGACCAGCGGACTCATGAACAAAGGGAACTCATCCGAGTTGGCAATCGAGCAAAGCAAGCAATGATTAAGGCAAACCTACGATTGGTTGTGAGTATTGCAAAGCACTACACCTATCGCGGACTCGATATGATGGATTTGGTTCAAGAAGGCAGTCTGGGACTGACCCGAGCAACCGAGAAGTTTGATCCGACGCGAGGATATAAGTTTTCAACTTATGCTTACTGGTGGATTCGCCAAACAATTAGCCGAGCAATCGCAACTCAATCGCGATCTATTTGTCTGCCGACCTCGGTGATCGAACGCTTGAACTGCCTAAAAAAGACTTATCGATCGCTGAGCCAGACTTTAAAGCGGCAACCAACTCAGCAAGAAATAGCAGATGCGATGGACATAGACAGAAAAGCCTTCGAGGAACTGCTCGCTTACTCTCATCATGTTGCTTCGCTCGATCAACTGGTTGGATTTGAGGAAGATACATCGTTAGGGGATTTACTAGCCGATGATGTCGCTCCGCTCGAAGAGCAAGTCGAGGAGAGAATTTTTAATCAACAGCTCAAAGATTTGCTCTATTGTTTAACGCCTCGCGAGCGAGCAGTGATTCAGACTCGATATGGATTAGAAGATGGCAATCCCTTGAATCGTGCTGCTACTGCACGAAAATTAGGAGGACTCAGCCGGGAACGGGTACGCCAACTCGAAACCTCTGGACTGCGAAAACTCAAAGCCGCTTTAGCTCGGCATAATCCTCTCAAGAAAGCACGAGCAAGCTAACCTAATCAAGCCGCCTTTTAAGTTCAGAAGGCGGCTTGAGCATTTGCGCTTCAGATAACAGGTGCTCCTAGTACAACTAACCAAACAAGCAAGACTAAAATTAGCAGGATAATATTGCTCCAAACATGCACCTGCTCATGCGAGAGATGGAAAAATCGATGAAGCATACGTCACCTCCATTAGCACGGCTCACCTATGAACATCACCAGATTGGCACTTCAGTCCTCCCAGAATCAATTAGAACACAGTGAAGATGTTCTACCTTGAAGGTAACTGAAGCTTGTGAGGATTTCGTGAGTTTTTTACAACGGACAGGTTTGTTCGTAAGGAATGTCAGTACCCATAAACTGTTTCCATTCTTCGATCGTTAAATTTCGCAGCACTTTTTGGCAAACTTGATCTGCTAAATCTTGGGTATTGGTCATCCAGAGCCGAACCGAAGCATCATAACTGCCAGAGGCTAAGGTTTTACCATCTGCGTTAAACGCAACTGAAATCACGCTTTGCTCGTGCCCTTCGAGCAAAATAGGTTCTTCATCTAACTGTGGAGTTTTCCAATCTAAACGACTCAAATTCCATAGGCGGATACTGCGATCGTAACTACTTGACGCAAGCGTTTTACCATCTGGACTAAATGCGACCGAACTCACCCAACTACTATGTCCTTCTAAAATCAGGTAGTTAAATACCTGATCAGGCTGAGGGTGTAAATTCCATAGTCGAACTGTCCAGTCATTACTGGCAGAGGCAAGTAATCCATCTCGATTAAATGCAACAGACCAAACTCGACCTTGATGATCTGCTAAGACAACTGGTTCAGCCTCAAACTGCTCCATGTTCCAGACTCGAATTGTGCGATCGTTACTTCCCGACGCAAGCTGTTGTCCATCCTCACTGAAGGCAACCGATGTCACATGGTCTTGATGTCCAACCAAAACTTGTGCAGTCGGATTTGGCTTCTCTAAGTCCCACACTCGGACTGTGCAATCAACACTTCCCGAGGCTAGTAGCGGTTTGCAGGGATGAAAGGCAACTGATGTCACTTGATCGTCATGACCTGCCAAAATCCGAGGTGGATTTTCTGGTTGGTGGAGTGTCCAAATTCGGATCTGACGATCGGCACTCCCTGCTGCTAGAAATTGCCCGTCTGAACTAAAAGCAACAGAGGTCACGCGCTGCCAATCTTCTTCAGGTGTCCCTTGGAAGCAGTAAAATTCTTCAGCCGTGTGATGTAGAGCATCGAGTTTCCACACTCGGACTGTTTTATCAAATCCGCCTGACGCAAGAAAAGTTCCATCCCGACTAAAAGCAACCGTGACGACCTGCTGATCGTGCCCTTTCGGAATCTGTGCAACGGCGACTGGATCGCTTAAATCCCAAAGTCGAATCGTATTATCACCACTGGTTGAAATTAACCTTCGGCTGTCAGGACTGAAGACGAGTGAAAGAATATCGAAGTAATGCCCTCTGAGAATTTCTGGCTCAGTTTCGGGTTGCCGCAGATCCCAAAGGCGGATCGTTTGATCATCACTTGCAGAAGCAAGAATCGGACGATTTGGGTCAAACGCGATCGCTCGAATTCTTTCCTTATGCCCACTAAACTGTTCAATCGGCAAAGGATCAGGCTGACTGACATCCCACAGCCAAATCACTTCATCGTCACCACAGGAGGCAAGAAGTTGCCCGTCTGGGCTAAAAGCAACCGATCGCACTTGATCTTGATGTCGATCGAGATTAACAAAAGTTGCAGGATGAGTTTGCAGGTTCCAAAGTTTGATCAGCCTATCCTCGCCGCCTGAAGCCAATGTTGTTTCATCCCGAAAGACAAGCGATCTCACTGTCCCATTGTGCGTGCCCAAGATGATCGGTTTCGCGTAAGGGTGCTTGACCTTCCAAAGTCGAATTGTGTTGTCTTCACTGCCTGAAGCAAGAAGTTCTCCATCCGGACTGAGGGCGAGGCAAGTCACTGCTTGATCGTGGTGTCCAAGTTTGCCCTGATAGACAATCTCGTTCGCAGACAAGTTCCAAAGCCGAATCGTATGGTCTTGACTACCCGACACAAGCAAACGGTGATCAGCACTGAGTGCGAGCGCATAAACATCCCCCTTATGCTTGTGGGCAACCTTAGGCGTTTGACCGGGCAGCGTCCATAAGTAAAGTTCACCGCCTGCTCCACCAACAACGAACCTTTGAGCATTCAGAATTGCGATCGACCATATCGCTTGATTGCACTGCAAAACATTGCTGAAATAGGGAGTGCTCAAAATTTTCCAGAGTGCGTGAGTCACTGAACTGAGCATTTGTAAGTGCTCCCGTGCTTCAAAACAATAGGCTTGACGTGCGAGTAAAGCCGCAAGAGCATCTTGGTTGCGTTTATGCTGACGCAGAGCTTGAATGGGCAACGTTTGTTTGAGGACTTTAGCTCTTTCTTGACGTACTGCGTCAATTTCCCAGTCTTTCAGCCAGTTTTGAATCGGTTTGATTAAGCGATCGTGAAAGATTTCATACCGAGGCTGCTCATCAGAAGCGCGAGTTGAGCGGACAATACGCTGATCATCAAGCTGTTTTAACAGCGATTGCAGCTTAGCTTGATCTAACTCAGTGGATTGTTCTAGCTCTAACACTGGATAAGCAATTTTCGTGCCATAAGGGGTGACTAAATGTTGAAAGATCACAGATGCAGCATATTGCTCATCTAGACTCAGAACATCCATTTTGCTATTGAGATATTGCTCAACGATTTTATCTGCTCCTTTGAGTTCCCTTAACGTCTTCAGGCGAAGACACTGAGAATGTTCTGCAAGCTCTTTTTCCCAAAGCACCGTCATGACCATCTGGAGATAAGGAGCTTCAATTTCTTTACTTTGCTGTGCCTTCAGTTTCTCGCGACCTCCAACTCCGTCGCCTTTCGGTAGGATTTGGCTGACTTCATTTAAGACGACTTCTACAAGATCATCTTCGATTTGAAATTGGGCTGCTTCAGGAACCTGGTGATTATAAGCTTCCCGGATCGGTTTGACGATCGCATCCGTCGCTGATTTGCGATTGAGATGATTAATCCGTAGCTCATTCTCAAATAGTTCTGGTATCTTGCCTTTGAAGCGATCTAGCTTGGCAAGTGAGTCTGCTCGAATCGAAATGAGAAAATTTACCCGTAAGTTGGCACGATTAACTGCCCGTGGAAACTCACTCAAAAATGTTCCCAAGCCTACCTCATTAGGATGGTAGAAGAAATACTCTTCAAACTGATCCAGAATGATAAACAAGTCCCCGCATCCGGGTTGTTGATCAAATCCTTCTGTCCAAGCTTGCAAGGTATCCACAAAGGATAGATGCGGATCTGGAGGCTTCAGTTTTGGGAGCAGCTTTTTGATATCTTTGGCAATCTGCTGCTTTAGGGCATGCAGTGGATCATCTTCTTGCCAAGAGAGATAGAGATCGCTATGAGCTTGCTTGGCAGGAGGGGGATCAGGTGGGAAAACAACAATGATAGATTTTGGATGCTTGTATTTTTTCAAATTCTGCAAGGCAGCCTGACGGAAATATCGAGCGACTCCGGCGCGAAGGACTGAGCTTTTTCCGACTCCGCTCTCTCCATATAAGATGGTGAGACGGCGAAGTTCTAGATTGTCAAGAATACTATCGCGATCGCTTTCTCGTCCAAAAAAGAAGCGGCTATCGGCTTCAGAGTAGGGAACCAGTCCTCGATAAGGCTTAATGGTGTTGAGCATACTTCTTCGTCTCCCTGGCAATCCCTTTTTGTAGTTCGGTCAAACAAGTTTGTAAGTCGCTCTCAATGGGAGTAATATTGCGTTTTTCCCAAAGCTTCTGATCGATATTTCCAGGTTCGGATTGATGGATAAACCAGGAATGTCCTTGGAGATGTCCCTGTTCCCAGATCGGATGGAGAAGCTGTAAATCGTAATCATTTGGACTATATCCCATGAACAGAATGCTGCTGTTTTTGAGGATTTTGAGTAAGCGATTGGGTATTTTTTGATCAAAGCTCCCTGTACTGAGATAGTGCAGGTGATGATCCTCAGTGATCACAAAGTCTTCATCTATCGAGCCATAGAGCTTGAGAATGATTGGATATTCTCCTAAAGGTAGTTCTTCCCGATATTCACGGTGCTCGATGACTTCTGATACCTGCTGTCGATAGCGCCGATGTTTGAATTTACCGCGATCGTCACCTTCGGAGTCATAAAACACAACATCGAAAGGTTGCCCGGCGAGAAGAAAGGCATCTTCTAAAAGCGTGTCATAATTTGTCGTTGCAATCAGTTGATAAGGAAGCTCACCACTCGATTGAGCGAACTGCTGCGGTAAAGTCGCAAAAAAGTGGTGAATTGCATTCGGCTTTGCTTGTCTCGAAAATCGCCGAATTGCACCATAAAGGGCATCCGAACTCCTGGTTAGTTTGAAGTACTGCGAGATAAAGCGCAAGTTCATCTTCGCGATCGCTAATCGTTGTTCGATAGCAAGCGGGCAGTCCCACGTTGCATGATCACCTTGAAGAGGGCAGTGGGCTGGACGATTCATCGGATCAACGTGGCAAAACAAGCAAGGCACGCCGAGCAAGGATCTGAGTAAATCTTGCTCTGGGTTGTCTCGATTCAGCCGCAGCAATCGCTTGAGTTCTTCACCTAACAAGGGCGCAAGCTCAATCTCACTGAGCGGAATATCTCCGAGTTCGCTTTGAGCGATCGACAGTCCTTCATGTAAAATGCGATCGCACAGCTGCGCTAATTGGTCGCTGGACATGGGAGTACGATTGTATAAGTTAATGCCTGATCCCAAGAAAGGCACAATACTCCCTGTGCTAAAAGCTGAGATGATTTCTGCAAAACGATCGTCAAAAGATTCGTTTTTAGCTCTCGTTTTGACAATCGTTGAGCGGGGATTACCGGGATCAATCGGGCGATCGAGTAAGAAATGCTTTGTAAACGCTGCAGCAACGGCTGCTGCATAAGGTTGCCATTCTTTATCTTTACTCTCATCTGCCCAGTCACAAATCGCTTTGATGACTAAGTGGCGAATGTGCTGAAAATTCTGCTGGACAGCCTTGCTCAACCCATATCCTTCCATCTCGATCGCGATAATTTTGCGATGCTCTTCAACTAATTTATTCCGGGCGATCGCGTCTGCAATGACTTTTTCTCCAGATGCAATCACACCGCGATGAATTTTAGGTCGAGTCTTGGCTTGATCGGGTCTAGGTTCTGGAATTGAAGCTTTCCATGCCGCCAGATTTTGTACTCGATTCCACAGAGTAACATCGGTATCAATCATGTAAGGCTCTAATTGTTGACCTTGAGGCGTGACTTTGCTTCGCTCATAGTAGTAAATGCTGCTGCTAATCACTAAATCACCAAGGTTTTGCTCTTTTGGATCGACTCCAGCAGCAATTCCGACTAACACAATAGCGCCCGGACTCCAGTGACGAATCAAGTCTGCAGTTGAACTCACGGCATCAGCAGTTGCCATATTCGCTAATTGGGTAACAACGATTTCGTAGAATTCGCCATCTTTGAGTTTGAGCTGTTTTTGCCAGTAGGTTCGCGATTCTTTTCTGACTCGATGGCGATCGCTCATGCCAAATGCGTGACAGACTGCCATCCGTTCTAGTTCGAGCGCAGTCACGATCGCAAAATCAATACAATGTTCTTTCATGATCAGCACCCTTTGGTTAGATCTGCATGTCGCCAAATTTCAAATCCTAAGATCAAAAGCAGCACAAGTTCGATCGCGCTAAATAGACGAACTTGCCAATCTATCTGCGGCATTAATCTGCTAAATACAATTAACGCAGTGACTCCTGAACAGATAAATGCCATCTCATTCACGATCAATTGCTCGATCTTCCTCCGCTTACGAGTCTGATCGCGACGGTTTTCAATTTCCCATCCGAAGATAGAGTACTGTAGATCACTGCACTGATCATGAAGGACTTGATGCACTTGAGCACCTAAATGGTTGTGAATGTAGTGCCCGATCGCGGAAATTTTTTGATCATTGTTCACATAAGTCCAACCTAGCACTAGACAGATCCACGGTAGGACAAGCAGCGCATAGGGAGTTGATCTTTCCCCGACCGCTAATGCCATAATCACGCCAAACAGACTGAGAGTGACATACAACAAGTTATCTCGAAATCCAATACGCTGAGCTTGCTCATCTTTGAGCTTGCTATATTCTTGAAGATAGACTGAGACAAGGTTCGACTCATTCATACGATCCCCCTGATGTTGCGATCGCACTGCCTAATGCGGCACTTTCAATTGTTTCGATTTAAGGCTAGAAGCAAAACTTGAGGATCTTGTGAGTAAGCAGAAAATCTTGTCATCAAAAATGCTCTGAGATAACTTTCTATTTAGAACGATCAACAGAAGCTTGATCTAGAATTGGCTAGAATTTGGCGATCGCTCAAAATTCCAATTGCACAATTGCTGAGGGGCAGTCATTTCAGGCTTGGGATAAAGATAAAATGACTGAAAATTTAAGGTTGCTTGCTGAAATAAAATCCAGTGTGCTTCAGATTGACCATCCTGCTCATGCCGAACTACTCTTCCTTGTGCAAGCTGAAGCTGTTGTTCCTCATCCCAGAAAAATGCTTTCTTTTCAGGAGTTCCCCATTGGCTCCCTTCCCAGGAGACGAGATAACCCTGTCCAACAATGCGGCGATCAAGATTCAGTTGCCCCCGCAGACAAACAAACGCATCCGAGTGCGGATAGCCATAATAGCCCTCAATCTGCTGGTTCTGCTTCCGAAACACAAAACAGACTCCTTCGCCTTGTTGCCACCCTTTAGGCGGCGGTTGAGTGCAAATCTGATAGTCTCCATCGCGGAGTTGTGCCAAAGTAGGGGATCGAGCTTGACTCATTTGAAGCATCGAAAATATAGCAATGCAGGAGAGTAATGCAACTGCACCGTTTAAGAATCCTTTCATTGTCTCGATTCCCGTATGAATCAAACTTCAGTCAAAGCGCGATCGCGAATCTCAGTCGATTCTTGTTTTTGCGCAGCAGACACTAGGAAAACTGAACAAGAGGCGTGTTGAGTCACATAAGCACTGACACTTCCCATCATCCAACCCGGAAGTTGGCTTTGTCCTTGTCGCCCCATCACAATGAGATCAGCCTTCCATGCCCAGACCCAATCGCAAATCACATGCCCAGGATTGCCATAGCTTTGGGATGCTTCAGCGGGGACACCAAGGGCGCTTGCTTGCTGTACGTAAGATTGCAATCGCGTTTCCCATTCAGTTTGATAGGTTTGCCACGCCTGCTGAAACTTTTGCCCTACTTGAAAGCTCATTGGCTGATCAGCCTTCAAGAATTTTTCTAGTGGAAGCCCTGCTTCATCCACTGCTAGAACGTGAAGAATCATCAGGTGAGCATTCATCGCCCGTGCGATCGCCAACGCTTGTTCTAATACGATCGCGCTCATTGCAGAGTCATCTAAAGCAACTAAAATCTTTTTCAGCATTTGTCCACTCCTAGCTGTCAGTACTGCCGGATAAAAGCTGAAATTCGTAGTTATTCTGAAGGGTCGATTCAGCTCCTATAATTCTTGTTATACAGCGAAATGTTGAAGAAGGTGTGAGGGTGAAATATTACGTTTCAAAGTGTTTTAAAACGCAGAGGGGATCAATCACAATCGATTAATCCCCTCTACCAACTGAACTATTCAAGATTAGGTTCCTCCGTAACCTTGGATGTCGGATCTCGTACTTCCCCTGAACCTTCGCAGTCAGAACTTGACTTTGGGCTAGCTAACACACCAATGCTCGCTATCAATGGTTGAGCTATTTGCTTTTAGGTTGGAGACTCTTTACGATTCCACCTATATAATAGCACTTTGGATTGCAATGGATTTGTATTTTTGTTGCATGATTACTGGTTTAGGGATTGATTTCTAAAACGGCTGCACCTTGAATTTGTCCATTGCGTAATGCTTGTAGAGCTTCATTTGCCTGAATCAGTGGAAAAGCTTGCACTTGCGTCTGGATAGGGATTTTGGGAGCCAGTGCTAAAAATGCTTCTCCATCTCGGCGCGTTAGATTCGCAACCGATCGCAAGACTCGCTCTCCCCACAATAAGTCATAAGAAAAAGCAGGAATCTCGCTCATATGAATTCCGGCACAGACGACAACTCCGCCTTTTGCAACGGCTCGAAGTGCCGCTGGAACCAAAGAACCAGTCGGCGCAAAAATAATCGCTGCATCGAGTAATTCTGGAGGAACTTGATCAGAAGCACCAGCCCAAACTGCTCCTAGCTTCTTTGCGAACTGTTGACCTGCCTCATCGCCGCTACGGGTAAACGCGAAGACTTGACGACCTTCGTAGCGGGCTACTTGAATTAAAATGTGAGCCGCTGCTCCAAATCCATAGAATCCAATCCGCTGGGCATCTCCAATCATTTGATAAGCTCGATATCCAATCAATCCGGCACACAGCAATGGAGCCGCCTGTAAAGCAGGATAAGTGTCAGGAATCGCAAAGCAGAAGCGGTGATCTGCGACGGTGTACTCTGCATATCCACCATCAATCTGATAGCCAGTAAATTCAGCTGTATCACATAAATTTTCTCGTTGGCTTTGACAGTAGCGACAGTGATTGCAGGTATGACCAAGCCAAGGTACACCAATGCGATCGCCGACCCGAAACTGCGTCACCTGACTTCCCAGTGCTGCAATCGTTCCAACAATCTGATGCCCTGGAATCAGAGGTAGCTTAGGCTGCGTTAGCTCTCCATCTAGAATATGCAAGTCTGTGCGACAGATCCCACAAGCATTCACGTGAATGAGTACTTGCTCAGGATTAGGGGTTGGAATCGGGCAGTCGGTGAGCTTGAGCAAGGTATTAGGCGTATGTAAAACCATTGCACGCATAAGTTATCCTCAGATTTTTTTTCACAGTTATGATTGACCGCAAAGAAGACAGAGATTAGAAGATCACGATTAAGGAGTAGGCAAGAGCACCACTTCACACTTGGATTCTAGAGTTCTGAATAGCCTTGCTCACAAGTTCCTCAACTTTGTTATCTATAACTTGAAGTGTAGAAAATTCCTGAGACTCAAGACGAGTAAGTGAGATTAAACTATGTTTCGCAAAATTCTAGCCGCGATCGATGATTCTGACCTCAGCCAAGCGGTTTTTGAGCAGGCTTTATCACTGGCAAAGACCAACCAGGCAGAATTGATGCTCCTGCATGTACTCGAACCCTTTATGGAGAGTTATCCGGGTGATCCATATGTGGGAGTCTCCGAGTCGGCAATGCAAGCGTATTGGAAACACTGGCATGAACGCGAGCAAGCAGGGTTGAACCGATTGAAGCTACTGGAAGAACAGGCGAGACCAGCAGAGGTTGCTCTAGAGTTCTCGCAAAATGTAGGCAATCCTGGCAAAGTCATTTGTGCTACTGCAAAAACTTGGAATGCCGATCTGATTATCGTCGGACGCCGAGGATTCAGGGGTCTCCAAGAGTTTTGGATGGGGAGTGTCAGTAACTATGTATTGCATCATGCACCTTGTCACGTCCTGACGATTCAAGGCGTTCCTCAGTCTCAAAGCCAATCAGAAATGGCGAACGCTGTGAGTGCAACGTAGAAAAACCTGAATGTCGGATGAGTTTCGTGATTCGGCTGCTTTGAACATAGATTTTAATTGGGGTGTAGACGGCATGATTGAACCGTCTACACCATCAATGCTTTCCAAATGAGAGGTGAGGCGATACGATCCTAGTCCACTAAAGTGCACTAGAAATTTGAAAATGGTGAGGATTACGAATCCGCCTCTCTGCTCGTCATCCGTCCCGTCATTTCGGTCGGCTGAACCCGATAGACCTTAATGGCTTCAGCCCTACCTTGAGCATCGATCCAAGTGCGATTGATTGCAGGCGATAGGCTAGAATTCCGTGTCTTGGCGAGATGCATAACCTGATCGATATCGGATTGCTCTGTCAGACGCTCCGCTTCACCTGTGACGATCGCACTTCGCCAATGTTCTAGATCCTGAACTTCTTCAACCTGCAAACATAGCGCAGGATTTGCATCTAGATCATGCGTCTTCATACCTTCGGTTGTAAACAGGTAAATCGCTGAGTCTTTGAGATAATACTGCATCGGAAGAACGTAGGGTCTTCCTTCATGAATACAGCCTAAATGACCATATCCGACTTTTTCTAAAAGTTCAAAAATGTCTTTTGAATTCATTTCATCAATATCTATCATCGTAATTATCCTCGTGTAATCAACAAAGCTCCGTCTGAAGCTTGAGGCGCTACTTTTAGAATTTGCGCACACTATTCAGACTAGATGGCAAACTTGAGGAACTTGTGAAGATGCTATGGCTTGGGCGGTGCAAGCATTTTTTCATCCTCGAAATTTTGTCGATTGGGTCGCTTGTTTCCCCCATTTTGCCTGACCTAGCTGTTAGCGCTCTAGGTTAGAGTTGATCTGCCAAATACGTTCTAGAAATTCTCGATCGGCTTCTAGCTGTTCTACTTCACGCTGATCCCGACGATGTACAACACTCGCAATTAAGAAAAATATGAAAAATACTAAGAAAAAGCTCCCTGCAACTGCGGTAGAATCAACCGGGGTAGGAAGTTGCGATACAAATCGAGCTTCTGCTTGGATAGTAGGGTAAAAATGAGTCATTGTATATACAGCCCCTTCTTGTTCTAGTTTAACGAATCGAGAAAAATAAGACACCAATCGGGATCGAGGCAGAAGTCACAGCTTGAGTGAGGGGAGCCAACAAAACGACAAATTGTCACGATTTTTGAACTTCTTCAAGCACAGATCAGATTCCTCGAAACACTTCTTTTCATCGAGCTTCTACAGAGTTCACTTTAATCCAGCAAGTTGAGGAACTCGTGAGGATGAATAATAAATCGTTTGCACAAGTTCCTCATTTTTTGAACCCTCGACATCCAGTTTTGCTGACTTCTTCCCAAGCCCGAGTGAGATGGATTGCTCAATTTATCTGAATTGCAAGCATCTAAAGGTTTTCTGATTCTGATGGTGCAGATGGTGCAGTTAAATGACTCGCTAAGGATTGGATCTCGGTTCGTAGCGCTGCAATCTCCACGTGTAAAGCTTGAATTGATTTTGTCCCGGCAATCTCGGCGGCATCATCTTCAGCATCTCGATCGACAAAAAAAGTTGCGATCGTAGCTGTGACATATCCAAACACTGCAAAACCATAGACTGCTAAGACAAAGCACAGAATTCGTCCTTCTGGCGATCGCGGAAAGTAATCTGATCCCATGGTCGTTAAGAGCATTGCCGTCCACCATAAGGCAGTTCCGTAATTCTGTAATCCATTTGGCACTTCTCGCTCAAATGCGTACATTCCCGCAGCACCTACTAAGATTACGATCGCGGTTGAAGCAATAACATAACCAAATCCGCGTCGTTGAAAGCTAGTACTCAGTGATTTCATGCCGCGATTAGTGCGTGTCATAATGCCTAGCAATCGGATTCCCCGCGCTGCTCGTACTACTCGAAAGACTCGCAAAATGCGTAGCGCTGGCAATGCGAGTGAGCAGACGGTCAACCAATTCTGTCGAAGATAGACGCGCTTATACGGTGCGATCGCAAACTCTAATAGAAAATTGAAGATAAAGAGCAGCCAAATCGTAGTCCCCGCGACATCTAGGAATGGATTCAGTCCCACAATAAGTTCTACAACAAACAAGGCTAGCCAAACAAAGCTCAGGACTAACATTGGAATATCGAGCCATTCTTCGAGTTGTTGTAAAATCTCGTTCCGGGCTTGAGAGAGGGAGTGTTGATGATGATTCATACGACTGCCAATGTTACTGGTACGCTGCTTGCAACTTTGCTCTCACTGATGAGAGAGGCTTACTACTCTATGTTGCAATGACAGGTCTTTCATCTGGCGTAGGCAGTAACATGCCAAACCACAAGAACACCCAAACTTTCTACAAAATAACTCCCGGCGGCAATGGCACAATCCCCGGTACTTCTCCTCCTAGCATTGCTGACTGATAATCAATCATCGTTGCCCCATGCTCTCGAAACACCGCTAACAACGATCGCTCAGCCCTGCGAGGTAACATCGTCCGCCAAGTCCTCAACGCTTCCAATACATTCCCCAACCCATTAAAGCGATCGCGATCTTGCACTGCCACTCGATCATTCTCACCCCGCCAACTCCGAGGCACATATCCCATTGGAAATAGCACATTGTTTTCAACCCGTTCTAAGAGCGATCGCAACCCTGCAAACCGCCGCGCATGATAGTCATTCGGATTGGCAACGAGCCAAGCACTTACCGTCGGATCATTAACGACCTGATCGCGAAACTTGCGAATTGCACCAAACAACGCCTGATTAGAATCTCGCACACAAGAAGTCGAAGGAGTCACAACCGAAGCTCCGTTTCCATCTCCCGATCGATATCTTGTCTCCATATAAGCTAACTCTCGCTTAATCAAATTCAACGGATTAAACGTGTAACTTCCCATCTTGTACGCAACCAATTCCGGCATTCTCACCAACACATCCGACACCGGAATCGTATACATCCAACCCCGCTGCAAACTGCCCATATAACAATGCCAACTCTGTGCTCCAGACACGATCGACAATGGACTATGTGCATAAACCTGTCGATAAATTAACCGAAACCGCAACGCCCCAGTAAACTCATCCGGCAGCAGCTTCGCAAACCCAAACGAGAAGTGCCCTGTCACGATCGGTATCTTATTCGCCCGCGCCCCTCCTCGCCACCCAAACGTATGCAGCACCAAAGCTTCATCCCCACGCTGCCATAACTCTTTCGTTCGCCGCTCAAGTAAACTCACTGTTCTCTGAGTCGGTGGAACGACCTGTCCATTATTGTCTACTAGCGTCGAATTCACTTGATGTAGTGGCATCTGCTTCCACTTGTCTCGATCGACATAGTTCTGTGTTTCCTCCCGTCCAATCACCATCTGCTCTGGTGGCAATCGCAGAATCTCAGCAGGTTCCAATGCCTGCACCATAAACTTTCCATCACGACCTCTTGCACCATAGATGTACCAGCCATTTGCATTCAGAGGCAACTTCTCAATATTCACGATCGAGCTTTGCTCCAAATTAAACTTCGGATTCAGAGTCCCGGATGCAGGCAAACTCACAATCTCTTCCGCGCCTTCAAACCGACGACTCGTACGATCGTAATGTCGCACCCGATAGTCTTTCCCACCCACAGGCGCAACAAACTGCACAAACCCGCGTGCGATCCCCTCAATCTGAATCGGTTCATCATTAATCCGAATAATCCAACTTTCTGCTTCTCGATCGACAGAAACGACATCTAGTTCTACCTGCATCTCATCTTCTGTCCTTGCTCCAGCCAGCGACTCCAAAGGACTCACCCGCTGCCATCCATCTAATCGAACTGGATGTATATTGCCTTTCGCTTGACTATCGCGCGTAATTTGATCAAATCGCAGATCACGCGTTGCTTTAGCAAGCCAAGGCTGATGAATCGAATCTTCATGCCACGTCAACCAAACTTGTTGACCTTTCAGGTAAGCCTGACTTACGGGAGCATTTTGAATCTCAATAAACACTCCGCCATCCTGCCGTCGTTGCTCAGCTTGCGGCAAAATCAGTCGTCCCGTCCAAGGCGCGATCGGCAAATAATAACCATCTAGATTCGAGATCGTGAGCTTTTCCATGTTGAGTTACTTCTGATTCTGAAATGATTCGGACAATTCAAGACAATGCAGCCTATCTCAACGTCTAAAAAGTTAGGCTATCAAATCGCCCAGAATTGCGACATCGGAAGCAACAAAGCGTTCTGACAAAACAAGAAAGCCCATCACGTCCAGGTTGGACAACAGCTTCACTTCTCTCAATTACGGCAACTGAGTTGCAATCGTCTCTCTTCTTCAACGCTAATTGGAACAGAAAGTCAATCGAGCAGTCTTCAGCTCTAGTACCTCTTAAACCCTGGACGCTTGCATATTTCAAAATTTCCTCTACAACAAAATTAGATTAAATCTATAGGGAGATATCTCAATATTGGTCAATTATTGGCATTACAATGCTTTGGACATATACACAGATTGAATCGTGAGTGAATCGTGTCGATTCAGTCTCAATTGACGAATTTTTCCAGTCTTGAGTTTGCGCGATCGCATTGTCTAGCCTCTGCGATCGTGGCAAAGACGATCTGCTTATCTTTACAAGAGTATTGTGCCGAATGGAAACCGTGATCGAAAAGTCTGAATTTGTGCTGACCCCGTACATGAAAAGCAACGACTGGCGAGCAACCTTCCAGATTCTCAACACCGTTGTTCCTTATTGCTTCCTGTGGTTTCTCACGGTCAAAGCTGCTGCCATTTCCGTCTGGCTTCTTCCACCACTCATCATCCTGATGACGCTATTTTCGCTGCGCTGCTTCTCTTTGATGCACGACTGCGGACATTACTCACTGTTTCGATCGAAACAAATCAACCGCATTGTCGGATTCCTGCTGGGGATCATCAATGCGATCCCGCAATATGCCTGGTCAAGAGATCATGCCTACCATCACAAAACCAATGGCGATTGGGAACGCTACCGTGGCGTAGCAGACTTCCTCTCTACCACCGAATTCGCCCAACTCACGCCATCACAGCAAAAGACTTACGAAATTCTTCGCCATCCCCTCATGGCTTTGCCCGGCGGTTTCTTCTACCTGGCTCTCCAACCTCGCCTATCCCTAATCGCCGGAATATACGGCTTTATTGTCCATGCTGCTACCTGCTTAAGCACAAATCCGCGCATCCATCTATCAGAGATTCTCTCAACTCATCAATCAAAGCATTGGAAGTCATCTACCGAATTTTGGGATCTCTTGCTGAACAATGTTTGTGTGATCAGCAGTTGGATCATTCTTAGCTCTCTACTCGGAGCAAGCTTCTTTTTTAGTATCTACTCCAGTGTTCTCACCTTATCGGCGATGATTTTCATCTGGATTTTCTTCATGCAGCACATCTTTGAAGGCTCCTATGCGCATACAACAGAAGGCTGGAACTATATTACTGGAGCGATCGAAGGCAGTAGCTACTTACAACTTCACCCCATTCTCAAATGGTTCACAGCCAATATTGGTTACCACAACATCCATCATCTTTCCGAGCGGATCCCAAACTATCATCTAGAAGCTTGCCACAATCAAAATATTCACCTGCTCTCCAAGGTCAAAACGCTAACCATCGGTAAGATGTTTACCTGTGCAAAGTTTATTCTCTGGGATCCCGATTCAAACTCTTTAGTTTCGATCGCATCTTTCCGCCAATCTCAGGCAATCCGCTTAGTCCAGACTGGCATCCCATCTCAACTCAAGTCTTAGTTCCAAGTCTCACTCCTCACACTCTATCTTCTAATTCTGCCGACGGGATCAAGCCACTGTAAAACCACCTGCTCTAACTGTCGTAACTCTCGATATACCTCTTGTCTCATCCACTGCCCGATCGCATCAATTGGCGTAAATGATCCCCCAACCTGCCACTTGACATCCGGACCAAGGGGAGTCACATGCGTCCCTTTCAACCGCCGTGTCGCAATCATGCCTGGAAAACTCTCTTCTAACAACTGCGCCAACCCCAACGATTGATCGATCGAATCATCCGCAAACTTAATCAACAAATTTCGTCGAACTGCGTAGCGATCGCGAATCAGTACATTCGTCTCGACAGGTGACGGAGTAAACTCGACTGCTACTCCTTGCGGCTTGAAAAACTGTGAAAACTGCTCAACCAAGGGCACCGCATCCCGTGCCGCATAGTTATTAAACGAAATCAGCACATTCCCTGCTCGTTCTACCGCAAACAGACTGCCAATCAACAGATGCAATTTGCATCCCATACTGTGCCCAATCCCATAAATGGGTAAATATCGCACTGAGACACGCGATCGCACATTTTCCATTGCCCGTTCAAAACTGACTAAAACTGACTTGGCAATCTCCGTATGATCAAACGTATTCACAAACGGAGTTGCCACGACCAAGTATCCCTGCTCGCCTAAAAACTCTAACAATCGCCGATACGTTAACTGCGGAGCCGTCGCCACAAACGCCCCACCTAAAAAATGAACGATCGCGATCGGACGATCCGGAATCAAAACCCAATTCCCCGAAATTTCCTGCCAATCCATGAGCAATCTGCACGCGCGAAGGGTATCTATAAGTCAATTCTATTGGATTCGTAGAGAGGAGGGAGCGAGGAATAAAGGAGTCTTCCCACTTCCTCAGCGGCAATTGCGTCCATTTAGGTTCGGTTCTACGATCTACCCTAAGTCCGAAAAACCGATACTCTCTAAATAAGTCGCCGTCAACAGTCGTGATATGTCTGAGTGGATCTTCCCAACGTTAAGCGAACTTCTGTCTCGTGAAGTTCCAGAATCGTCTCACCCTCCCAGTGCAGCCCTGCGACAAATCAAAGCAGAGCGCGAATGGTTTAGCGCGATCGCGGCTCTAGAATCCCTTCTCTCATCCACCGAAGGCGTACTCTTCTCAGCCCCTCTACCGATTCTCAGCCAGCCAGAAAGCTTTCCCAATATCACCACCTACTCCTTCACCCCGAACGCTCTATTTTCAGGTTTTTCCTTTCAGCTTCCTTCTGCAAACGGTGAAACTTCAGAGTGTGAAACCAATACCCTCGGTCTTTTCCCCGGCGATGCACTTGCCGCCGAAGCCTTCTGCCTTGCCCTGACCTCAAAATTCAGTCTTCTCATGGTGCTCGGCGAAGACCGTGCCAAAAATCCTGCCTTTTTCTTCTCATTCGACCCCGAAGAGATCACTAAAGCTTGGCAAGTTCTGCGCCTGCGTGTTGTCTTGATGAATCCTGGACATTTGCAAAAGCTCGATCGTCTTTACGCAACCTTCCCCCCGATCGCACCTAACTACAAACTGATTACTCAATTCAGCCATGCGTTGCTCAGTCATCTGCCTGACCCGATTGCTGAATCTGAGAAACGTACCATTCGCGATCCTAGACCCTTACAAACGCCGACTGCTGATGTCCTAAAAAGCGCGGATGTAGAACTGCTGCAAGCGATCGCGCATGAAGTCCGCACGCCTCTGACAACAATCCGGACGCTAACTCGCCTCCTGCTCAAACGCCGCGATCTGCCAGCGGATGCCGTCAAACGGCTTGAAATGATCGATCGCGAATGCAGTGAACAGATTGATCGCTTTGGCTTAATCTTTCGCGCCGTCGAGCTTGAAACCTCAGCTACAAAAGTCTCCTCGCTCGCCACAACTTCTCTCGAAGAAGTCTTAGAGCAGAGCATTCCACGCTGGCAAAAACAGGCAAACCAGCGCAACCTCACACTGGATGTCATCTTGCCGCAGCACATTCCATCGGTCATGAGCGATCCGACGATGCTCGATCAAGCATTATCGAGTCTGATTGAGCGATCGGCACGTAGTCTGCCCGCAGGCAGTTCAATTCAAGTCGAAGTTTCGCTCGCAGGACATCAACTCAAACTTCAACTTCAGGCGCAAAAAGATGATCTCCCCCATGACACGCACCAGATGCCACTGCTCAAATCTCTCGGTCAAGTGCTTGTCTTTCAACCTGAAACCGGAAGTCTCAGTCTCAATCTCAATGTAACTAAGAATATTTTTCAGGCATTAGGCGGAAAGCTGATCGTTCGAGAACGACCCGAACAAGGCGAAATTTACACGCTCTTTCTCCCGCTAGAACCGAGCAAAAATGCGTCTGGAATGATCGTTTAACTCAACCCGTTTGCGTTTCAAAATTGGTAATCTCGTTCTGAACAGCAGCGTTGAGTGACTAAGCTAAGCGATATCTTACGCTTCTCAATGCTTATGCTGCAACATCTTGTCAACTCAACGCTGCTTGGGTGTCTCATGCTGACGAGTTCTGGCGTTGCGATGCACTCCACAGTGGCATCAGCACCCATCATCGATTCATCATTCAATTCACCCGACCCGAAGACGATCGCCGAACAAGTTCGCCAAGATGCGATCGCGAAAGAGAAACTCGATCAAACTGCAAAAGCCAGGATTGAGCGAGTCGGACGAGAAATCTGGATGTACAATCCTGTGCCCTATTGGAAGGTGACGATCGCAGATCAGCGTCAAACGCTCATTTATCTCACAACTCAAGAAGGTAGGTTCAGAGTCTTAATGTCTCGAAATGGACAACCCACCCATCCCGTTGGAAAACCGGCTCAAGAAATTGCTCCTGCTGAGATGAGGACTACAGCCTTAAACAGCGCGATCGCGCAGTGGGACTATCCAGCAAAACACCTACCTCAAATTCTTTCAGAGAAAGTGACTTGGACAAGTGGTTGTGAAAATGTTTCGGCTCCCTTTGCCTGTGATCCAGTCTTACACCAAGGCTGGAAAATCACGATGCTACGACAAAACGCTCGATGGGTGTTTCGGGGCGAAACTGCACAAGATCTGCAACTCATCGAACGCACGTCAGGAGTTGAACAACGCTTACCCGCTAACGTGCGGGATGAGATCAAGCGCATTGCAGGCAATCACTTTCAACTTTCACCCTCTGTCGTGTTGATTACAAACATTGATCTCCAAACTTTTTCAGATAGCTGCCTCGGTCTAGGAGATTTAGCAGAAACCTGTGTGCGTCAAGATCTCAAAGGATATCGCGTGACCGTCACAGGTCAAAAAAATCAACAGCAAATTTATCGCATTAGCAATAATACAAAATTTCGCAGGACTGAAGCGATCGCAGGTTTGCCTACTCGCACCGATGAATTACCCACAGCGATCGCTCGCAAAGTGTTCAGCACTGCTCAGAAAGACTTGCAGCGACCCATTGCAAGCCTCAAAATCACGCAAGTTGCTCCTACTTTCAACTGTTTCCGCTCTCCGACCGATCCCCCAAACACACCCTGCCTGCCCACAAAATCGATGAATGGCTGGAAAGTCACTGTGACAAACAACCAGAAATCACTCACCTACACGCTTAGCCTCAACGGCAGCATTCTCGGCAAGCACTAAATCTTTCTCGCTCGCTTAATCCATTTTTAATGAGAAGTATTTGCAAATAATATGCAATTCGGGTATGTTTGATTTTAGGAGCTATTGCATATTATTAGCAATAACCTAGGACGCATTCTCCGTAAAACCATGACTCAAGACCAGCGATCGACAGAATTTTGCTTTTCGGGTAAGTTTCTCGGCTACGTCTTCAAAGATGGCTACAAAATCAAGCGCCTCAACCTTGCCACTGAAAATGGTGAATATTCCATCAAAATGACTAAACTTGCCCGAGCCACCCTCGGTCAAACGCTCTTACCCGGTGATCAAATTCAAGTCGGCGGCTGGCAAAAATACGATCGCTCCGAAAACGCCTTCAAGTTCAAAGCCTATTGGATCAAACCTGTAAACTCGGTCGCTCAACTCGAACTTCCGGCTCCTCAAGCCTCAAGCCCCAAACCCAAAAAACAATCGATTCTCGTCTGCCAGAAATCAAGCTGTATGAAACGAGGCGGCAAAGCGATCTGCGGCGCGATCGAGCAAGCTTTAAGCGATCGAGGTCTCGAAGATCAAGTCACCCTCAAAGGGACGGGCTGCATGAAAGCCTGCGGCAAAGTCCCCGTCGTACTCGACAAAACCCGCTACACCAAACTCAATCCCAAAGATGTGGCGACGCTCATCGATGAACACTTTGCCCCGGCAACTGCACCCGTTGCGCCACAGCCTGAAATTCACCCGATCGCTCCTCAACGGAAGATCGAAGTCCTGCCAATTTCAGCCTAAAAATACTCGTTTTATCTTTAACCGGATTCGCTGCCTCACATTTAGCGAATCCGGTTTTTTACAGATCTCAAGGCTCGACAATCACCGGAGTCCCGATCGACACTTTCTCAAACAGCGCAACCACATCTTTATTCTTCATCCGAATACATCCATGCGACACAGCCTGTCCAATCAACTCAGGCTGATTCGTTCCATGAAATCCCAGTTGCGTCTTGCCATCCGTCCAAAATCCAATCCATCTCACGCCTAATGGATTATTCGCACCTGGCTGAATCACATTTCCCGTCTTAAAGTTCTTAAAAACTGGATTCACTTCCTTAGAAAACACCTGATACTGTCCGGGCGGAGTCTCCCAGCCTTTTTTGCCAACCGCGATCGCAAAACTCGCAGTAATCACATTTCCCTCATAGACATAAACCCGGCGCGCTTTCGTCCGCACGACTACTCGCATCAAACTCGGCTGCGGCTCAGACAGCACAATCTCTGCCGTCTCTCTCCAATCTGCCCGTACTGGAGTCATATCGGCAATTGCGCCACCGATTGTTAGGGAACTGACTAACACCAAAATCCATTTCATATCACACTACTTTCACGCTTCTTAAGATAATTCCTGCAAACTTCACTAAAATAATCAAGCTGCGATCGCACTGCATCTCATCATCAGCCGGAAACCCCGATGGATGAGTAGCAAGATAGAATAAATCCAGCAAACCTTCTTTTGCAGTGAAAGGTTAGAGAAACGAATGGGTAGAGTCGTTGGAATTGACCTCGGTACAACTAATTCAGTCGTGGCAGTCATGGAAGGCGGAAAACCCGTCGTCATTGCCAACGCCGAAGGAATGCGAACCACCCCCTCCGTTGTGGGTGTCAGCAAAGAAGGGGAACGCCTCGTCGGTCAACTTGCCCGTCGCCAAGCCGTTCTCGACCCCCAAAACACCTTTTTTGGGGTCAAACGCTTTATGGGACGAAGATATGCCGAACTCAACCCCGAATCCAAACGAGTTCCCTACACCATTCGCAAAGACGAATCGGGCAATATCAAACTGAAATGCCCCAGACTTGAGCGCGATTTCGCCCCTGAAGAAATCTCTGCCCAAATCCTCAAAAAACTTGCCGACGAAGCAGGGCGCTACCTGGGCGAAAAAGTCACCGGCGCAGTCATCACCGTTCCCGCCTATTTCAACGACTCCCAACGTCAAGCGACCCGCGATGCCGGAAGAATTGCAGGCTTAGAAGTCAAACGAATTCTCAACGAACCGACTGCCGCTTCTCTCGCTTACGGTCTCGATCGCGTTCAAAGTGAAACGATTCTCGTCTTTGACCTCGGCGGTGGAACGTTTGACGTATCAATTCTCGACGTGGGCGATGGCGTATTTGAAGTCAAATCGACCAGTGGCGACACGGAACTCGGCGGTGGCGAGTTCGACAAAAAGATCGTCGATTGGCTCGCCGAACAATTTTTAGAACAAGAAGGCATCGATCTCCGTAAAGAACGTCAATCCTTGCAGCGTCTGACTGAAGCAGCCGAAAAAGCAAAAATCGAGCTTTCGGGTGTAGGCGTCACAGAAATCAACCTCCCCTTCATTGCAGCCGATCAAAACGGACCCAAACACTTAGAAACTCGCTTAACGCGATCGCAATTTGAAAGCCTCTGCGGCGATCTGCTCTCTCGTCTGAGAGAACCGCTCCGCAATGCCTTCCGCGACGCAGGACTGTCTCCTCGCGACATTGATGAAGTCGTGCTGGTCGGTGGCGCAACGCGAATGCCGATGGTTCAAGAAGTTGTACGATCGCTGATTAACCTCGAACCGAATCAAAACGTCAACCCCGATGAAGTCGTTGCAGTTGGCGCAGCAATTCAAGCTGGAATTCTCGCAGGCGAACTCAAAGATATCCTGCTCTTAGATGTCACTCCGCTCTCGGTTGGTTTAGAAACGATCGGCGGAATTATGAAAAAACTCATTCCCCGTGGCACAACAATTCCGACTCGTCGATCGGATACGTTTTCAACCTCTGAGGACAATCAAACGGTCGTTGAAGTTCACGTGCTTCAAGGTGAACGCGACATGGCATCCGGCAATAAATCGCTGGGTCGCTTTAAACTCATGGGCATTCCCCCCGCACCTCGTGGGATACCGCAAATTCAAGTTGCTTTCGATATCGATGCCAACGGAATTCTTCAAGTGACTGCGATGGATCGCACCACTGGACGCGAACAAAGCATCACGATTCAAGGCGCTTCCACTTTAAGCGATGAAGAGATCAAGCAAATGATCCGCAACGCTGAAGAATTTGCCCAAGTTGATGAACTTCGCAAACAAAAAGTGGAAAAGCGCAACCGCGCCGAGGCGATGACTTTCCAAGCCGAGCGGCAACTGCGAGAAGCCACACTCGATTTCGGCTATCAATTTGTCACGCCATATCGCAACCGGATCGAACCCCTAGTGCAACGTCTACGGCAAGCGCTTGCCAATAATGACGATCGCGGAGTCGATATTGCAGAAGCCGATCTCAAAGATGCCATCTACGATCTCAACCGCGAAATTTACCAGCAAAACAAAATCGAAGAAGGCGAAGGCGGCATTCTGCAATCGATCAAAGACTTCTTCCTCGAAGACGATGACGACTATTACTACGACAATCGCCGCGACTACTACGATTCTTCTCGTCGAGATGACTATTGGAGCGGTGGACGCAGCGGCTATGCCCTAAATCCGTCGCGCGAACCTGAAATCTATCCCCGCCGAGACGATTATCGCGATCCGTACAGCGCAAATCCACCGCGCAACAATGCCGATTTCACCACTCCACCCCGTCGTAATCCTGACGCATATGGCAGTGGTTCTGATTACAATCCGCCACGCCGTAACCCAGATCCTTACAGCGGGTCTGACGATTACAACCCACCGCGTCGTAAACCAGATCCTTATGGCGGCTCCGACGATTACAATCCGCCGCGCCGCAATCCAGATCCTTATAGCGATCGCACATCCACCCCGCCGCCGCGTCGTAACCCAGATCCTTACGGTAGCCCAAGCTCTGGCGATTCTGAGTATTACGATTATGGAACTCCGCCCCGACGCGAGAATTACGACAAACCAACGAATCCGCCGCGTCGTGATGATTACGAAGACGATTATTACAACGATCGTCAATCTCGTCGTGACGACACCCCGCGCAAACGTCCCAACCGCCCTGATTATCGCCAGGATAACTGGGACGATGAAGACGACTGGCTGTAAGAGAGAACTAGAGGAGAGCCAGACTGCTCTGATTTCTCAAAACAGTGTTACACTCTACTCCCTAAGCCGCTTTCCTAGCCGTTCTTTTCTATGCAAAGTTTCCGCAATTATTACGAGATTTTGGGCGTTAACAATAGCGCACCTGCTGAAGACATCAAACGTGCTTACCGTCGCTTAGCACGCCAGTATCACCCTGATCTCAATCCCGGAAACAAGACAGCAGAAGAGAAATTTAAAGCCCTCAGCGAAGCGTATGGTGTTCTTTCTGACCCTCAAAAGCGCGCCAAGTACGACGAGTTTGGCGGCTTCTGGAAACAGCGGGGTTTCCAAAACGGTCAAAAAGGACGGAGCAATGAATCGAGCTACAGCAAATGGAAAGATTTCCATGAATTCTTTGATGAGGTCTTGAGCCAGCGCACGCCAAACCCTGAACCGATGTTTGAGGAGATTCCCATTCAGCGACCTCCTCGTACGGCTTCTCCACCTCCCCGAAGAGAACCTGACCCATTCCGCCCGGGTACGGTGAAAGAAAGCTATACCGTTAAAAAACCAACTCCACGAGATGCAGAGGCGCGTTTGACAGTTCCGCTCGAAAAAGCCTATGCCGGAGGACGAGAGCGAATTCGACTCGAAGATGGTCGATCGTTAGAAGTCAACATGCCCAAACATATGGTGACCGGTCAAAAAATCCGCCTGCGTGACCAAGGCGTGAATGGCGGCGATCTGTATCTCAAAATCGAAGTGCTTCCCCATCCATTTTTCAAAATCGATGGCTCAGATATTAGTTGCCTTCTTCCCATTACGCCCAGTGAGGCGGTGTTAGGCGCACCTGTGGAAGTTCCAACCTTAGACGGACTGGTGAAAATGAATATTCCTCCAGGAGTCCGTTCTGGTCAAAAACTTCGTTTAGCCAATAAAGGATATCCAGATTTGAACGGCGATCGCGGTGATCAGATCGTTGAACTCACGATCGTCATTCCCAAAGAACTCAGCGATCAAGAACGCGATCTCTACGAAAAGCTCCGTCAAATCGAGCAATTCAATCCTCGAAAAAATCTTCCTGTATAACTCAAGAACTCCGAGTTTTTCAAAAAACTCGGAGTTCTCACCTTACAACAATCTTGTTCTACTCTTCTGGAATAACCCATTGCGGCGGCGCAGACATCCGCTCCATCGCTTTTTTCCGTACTGCCTCTTCCGCAATTTCCAACATCTTATCCAACGGAGTATCACTAATAAACTGACTCGCTTGCTGTGTATACTCGCGATTCGGACATTTATCTCCTAAAACGCAGCCGTTTTGGCACATCTCGGCACAATTAATTTCTGTACTTTCCGTCATAGTCTCTCCAGAGTCTTGTTATATGAGTTCTCCTAGGACACATCTAGCCCTTTGTTATTCTAACGAGCATCTGCAACCTCTTCCTCTAACTCCCCAGCTTAAATGCCTCGAGAAATAGGCTATACATTACCCCAATCTTTAGGGAATTCAGAACATCCGCAATCAACGATCGCCGATACCGTTCACTCCCGCCATAAGCAAGCCAGCTAATCACTTCTATCACGAGCACAATAACAGCGGCTGCAACAATATCCAACTCAGCCTGCTGCCCTGCAGTCGTTGAGATTGCGCTTCCCAGAAAAAATCCCAACAGCCAACTAATCAACAGCAGCGAAATCCGTCGCCAAGGATTTTGAAAGGTTTGATTTAGCTGTGCGGCGGTTGTATTGACGATCGTACTAAGTCGAGTATTCTGCATCGCATCTGCCCAAAATTTAGCGTGAAAGATATTAGACCGATCTCCGAATCAAGCGATCGACCTCAATTTCTACATCCAAAAAAGCCAATGGTCGAATCTTGCCTGCAATCAATTTTTGCTCGGATCGATAATCACCCTCGACTGGATCGCGGTAAACAATCAATTCCATCTGCTTCAAGTTCACCACCCAATACTCTCGAATTTCGGCTGCTGCATAGATTTTCCGCTTGGATTCCGTATCTTTATTCAAGCTTGAATTTGAGTATTCAATCACCCAAAAGATATTTTCTGGATACGGATGGTGCTGAAAATAGATCTCTTCATCCGCATCTACGATCACAATATCGGGTTCGGGTTCGGACGCACTTTCAGGAATTGTGATCGGCTTGCCTTCTCGAATAAAGGCGCGTTCTCCCAGCAGCTTTCTAATGTAGTTCGCTCCACTACTGCTCAAACTTGCATGAGGCAATCCCTCTGGCGACATCGTCACTAATTCTCCATTCAACAGCTCCACAGGCTGATCGTCGAAAATGCCTGCTTCTACGGCTTGATGATAGCGATCGAGCGTCCAGCGATAAGTAGTAACCGTCATCGAGATCAGTCTCCTGCCTTGACCTACTGCAATTTTACCGTCCAAACCCCGCAGATTCCCCACCTTCGACTTTCCCAACTTTCAAGGCTCACCGTAAACGCACGGAGGTACATCTAGATCTTGCAGGCATATTGGTTGAAGTTTTCAGCTTCAGTCGCATCCTAGGAGAAACACCAATGACGAGCAGCGCCGCATCCCCAGACCAACTTGAGAAGATTCGGCAGCAGTTTGAATTTGAACCTTATCCGCGCATCCCGATCGAAACTTCGCCCCAAGGCAATGCAAATCTGCTGTTTATTCACAATCTAATGACAGCATTCTATCGAAGAGATCGAACGATGATCGATCCCTCAACGGCTTGCATTTTAGATGCAGGATGTGGAAGTGGCAGTAAATGCCTGTCTCTAGCGTTAGCAAATCCAGGAGCAAAGATTGTTGGAGTCGATCTCTCTGAGAAATCGATCGAGCTTGCCCGGAAACGCCTCGCGTATCACGGCATTGAGAACGCCGAATTTCATGTCCTCTCGATTGAGGAACTCCCCCAGCTTGGCATGGAATTTGATTACATCAACTGTGATGAAGTCCTCTACTTATTTCCCGATATTGCAGATGGACTCAGAGCAATGAAGTCTGTGCTGAAACCACGCGGCATCATTCGCAGCAATCTCCATAGCGAGCTTCAACGGTTTATGTACTTTCGAGCGCAAAAGCTATTTAAATTAATGGGGCTAATGGAAAACAACCCAGAAGATTTAGAGATTGAAATTGCACTCGAAACCCTAAAAGCTCTCAAACCAGAGGTTTCACTCAAGACAACGCTTCGCCATAACCCAGAGGGCGACGGGCGGAACGAATGGGTGTTAATGAATCTGCTTTTCCAAGAAGACAAGGGTTACACCATTCCAGACTTATTTGATGGATTGCAGCGCGCTGATCTCGGCTTCATTAGCATGGTGAACTGGCAGCAATGGAATTTGACCACTCTTTTTCAAGAACCAGATAATCTTCCCCCTTTCTTAGCAATGGGTTTACCGGGATGCTCTATTGAACAACAACTTCATCTATATGAGCTTTTTCATGCAAGACATCGATTATTAGACTTCTGGTGTGGTCATGCCAATTCAACAACACCCAAACTTCCGATCGCAGAATGGGACATTACTCACTGGAAAGAAGCGACCCTTCACCTTCACCCCCAACTCAAAACTTCAGAAGTTCGCGAAAGCTTAGAGCGATGCATCGAGCAACAAGCTCCATTTTTAATCACACGCTACCTGACTGCCTCAGTACCCGACGGAGAGAGCTTATTTATTGATGGTGCGATCGTTGCTGCATTGTTACCACTTTGGGACAGCCCTCAGCCCTTTACAGCCGTGCTCGATCGCTATTTGAAAGTTAGACCCGTTCATCCTGTAACACTAGAAGCAACTTCAGTAGAAATCGCCATTGAACAGTTGCAACAGATTATTCAGCAACTTGAATCCTATTTATATCTATTGCTGGACTCGCCAGATTGAAACAGAAGATCTTTTTGCAAGGTGATATGAAACTTGAAACTGTTGGGCAAGTTAGATTCAGGCGTTAGAAGTTCAAACAAACCGCACCTTAAAAGGAGAAACCTTTCTCATGAAATCCGAACTCAAAGCAAAATTCTTGACCCACTTGCTCTCCAAAAAGAAAGACGGTGGTTTCACCCTGATTGAATTGCTCGTTGTTATCATCATCATCGGCATTCTCTCGGCAATTGCACTTCCTTCTTTCTTGAACCAAGCAAACAAAGGTAAGCAATCCGAAGCTAAAACCTACGTTGGCACTCTGGTTCGGACTCAGCAGGCATTCTACTTGGAGAAAAGCGCATTTGCAACTGACTTAACCAAGCTGTCGAAGCCCATTGCTTCCGAAACTGAAAACTATCTCTACGCAACTGGCGGCGGCACTGCCACCACCAGCTTGAGCACTGGGACTTCCAAAAAAGATCCGCTCCGCTCCTATGGTGGCACCGTATTTGTAGAAACTGATGCTACCACCAGCGAAACTAACACGACCGCAGTACTCTGTGAAAGCGACGCGCCTACCAAAACCGCTTTGGCAGCCGCTACTAACGTAACAACTTGTGCAGCTGGCTCTTCCGTCATCAAGTAATTTAGCTTAGCGCTGAAATTACTCAAATGCAAAGTGGGTAGATTCTCTCTATCCACTTTGCATTTTTTAGATCATGATCTGCCTGATTCCCCATCACTGTTAAATAGACTGAGAGACAAATTATGACAATCTTTATGCCCCCCGCTAGTTTGTCGCAAGATTGGCAGCAGCAAGCCAAGTTTTACACTGAGCAAGGCAGATTTGCTCAAGCCGCAGAGCTGTATGAGAAAGCGATAGAAATAGAGCCTGCTCAATATTCATACTACTGGCAATTAGGATTGCTGCTGCTGCTACAAGAGCAAGAGCAAGAAGCACAAACGACTTGGTTATTCGCACTATCAGAGATCGATGCAAACCAAATCGATGCAGCGATTGCAGAATTAAGTGAAATTTTACAACTTGAAGCAGAGCGACGTGTAGAGAAGCAAGAACAGACTACAGCTTGGGCAATTCGACAGCACTTACGAGAAATCTGCCCAACCAATATCAGTAACCTACTAAGCCTTGTTTCACTCTCGATCGATCTCGAACTTCTCACCGATTCAACCTTTGAGGAAATTGGACTGATTCAGCAACTGACAGATCCGACAGAAGAAATTCCACTTCAATATCTTCTCAATGTCTTTCAGAAGTTGCTACAGACTGCCCCTGCTTCTCCATCACTGATCAAATTTGCTGAGGTTGCGACCGTTCTTTTGCAAGATACGATTGGTCTAGTCGATGCTATCTTATCGGGAATACTCCGATTTGGCTTTAGTCATCGTAATAGTAAATTCGCGATCGAACTTGCCGAATGCGCGTTAAAAATTAATCCCGATCACACTGAAATTCTAGGATTAGTTGCCTCTCTACATCAAATCGCAGGCAATTATGACAAAGGAATTGAGATTGCACGGCGGCGATACGAGCTTTCCCACACTCTCCCTGAACAGATCTACTCCAACAACTTGCTTCTGCGGGGATTTCTTGAAACAGGAGGGCGATGGCAAGAAGCTGTAGAAACCGCTCAGCATCACAGAGAATTACTTGCAGCAATTGTCAAACAGCAGCCAGAAAACCTCGGATCAACTTATCTAACACGATTGCTGAATTCAGGATACTATCTTGTCTACCTTCAGGATCAACCGAAACAGTGGCGAACTCTCGAAAATCAAGTTCTAGAATTTGCCCAGACAGAACTTCAACGTCACGCAACGGAAAACGGAAAGCAATACATCCATCAAAAACGAGATCGAACAAACAAGCCTCTCAAAATTGGTTATCTCTCTCACTGCATGGCAACCCACTCAGTCGGATGGCTAGCCCGCTGGCTATTTCAACATCATGATCATAACCAGTTTGAAATCTATGGCTATTTTCTCGGCTATCGAGAAGTATATGATCCATTACAAACCTGGTATGTTGATGCCGTTGACCACGCGTATAAATTCAATGCAGGCGGTGCTGATACTCATCTAGAAATTGCTGATCAGATTTACCGTGATGAGATTGACATTCTCATTGATCTCGATAGCATCACTCTAGATATTAGCTGCCAAGTCTTATGTCTCAAGCCTGCTCCTATTCAAGTCACTTGGCTCGGTTGGGATGCGTCTGGGCTTCCAGCGATCGATTATTTCATTGCTGACCCCTATGTCCTCCCGAATGATGCACAGAGCTACTACAGTGAGAAAATCTGGCGCTTACCTCAAACCTATATTGCAGTCGATGGCTTTGAAGTCGATCCCCCGACTTTGCGCCGCGAAGATTTAGATATTCCTGAAGATGCAATTGTCTATCTCAGTGCTCAACGCGGCTATAAACGGCATCAAGATCATGCTAGAACTCAGTTACAGATCATCAAACAAGTACCAAACAGCTATTTCTTGATCAAAGGAATCGCTGATACGGCTTCAGTTCAAGACTTTTTCTATAAACTTGCTGAAGAAGAGGGTGTATCGCGAGACCAGCTTCGGTTCTTAGAAGGTGATCCGTCTTGCCAATCGCATCGGGCGAATTTGCAAATCGCGGATATTGTTCTTGATACGTTTCCCTACAACGGCGCAACGACAACTCTAGAAACGCTTTGGATGGGCATTCCAATCGTAACTCGCGTGGGTGAGCAATTTGCCGCTCGCAATAGCTACGGCATGATGATGAATGTTGGAGTCACTGAAGGAATTGCTTTTAGCGATCGCGAGTATATTGAATGGGGAATTCGCTTAGGCACAGATGCCGCTTTGAGACAAAGTGTCATCTCTAAGCTACATCAAGCGAAACGAACTGCTCCTTTGTGGAATGGTAAGCAGTTTGCCCGCGAAATGGAAGGCGCTTATCAAGCGATGTGGAGAACTTATCTAGAAAGCTAGTCTTTCTGGATGAACCACTGGCAACGGAGCATCCCGTTCTTTGTTTTCCCGCCCGAAAAAACAAGATACCGCTTGTTTACGTGACGAAACCTTTCAAGATTAGAAGGCAACGCTCAAATTAATAGCATAACGATTTGAGCGTTGCCTTCAGCTAAACGAAGGCTTCCGTTTAAATTACTAATTTTGCGCATTGACACAAAACTATTTATAAACTCTGAACTTTTACAAAAGGCTTCAGTTCGGCAATCAGAGTTCTTGCCTCTTCCGTCTGCTCTAATCCTGAAATTTGCTCCAAGCTTTCAAGAATATCAGTTGCAAAGTTGTAGCCGCTGCCATGCTGCAAGGTTAGAGTTTTTAAAAGTTCCAATGAATAATCTACTAACTCAAGCGCATCCGCAATGCAAGCTAGCTTAAAAGCTTGTTCAGGAAATTGAAAGCTATCATCTGCATTTTGCTGAAGATCACGTAAATAGATTGCATCTCCCCAAAGCGGCTGTCCAGGGCGATTTACCGATTGAATCATCGATCGAGGACGACGAGCAACCGTGACATCAAACAGCGAAAATCCTTGTTCTCTAAGGTAGAGATCAACATCCGCGAACAGAGGTTGTCCAATGTACAAAGGCGCATACTCAATCTCAACCTGAATCGCTAAAACACTACTGCTTAAAAGATGCTTCGCTCCTTTAAGAACCTGAAGATCTGCTCCTTGAACATCAATTTGTAAAAAATCAATGCCACCGATTTCTTCTGAAGCACAGAACTCGTCCAGGCTCACAGTTTCTACTTGAGCCGTGCGATTCAATGCCATCACCGATAAACTTGCGAATTTTTTTAGAAAAGCCTCGTTTGGTGGATAAAGCGAACTACACATTGGATGCTGAGTAATATACAAAGTTGCCGCTTCAGATTTTTCAGCGATCGCAACTGGGAGATGGAACTCGTTCCAATCCGCATTTTTCGCTTCAAATTGCTGATTCGCAGCATCACAAGCATCTGGATCTGCATCAAACCCATAGATCGTTAATCCTGGGGCAAAAATCTGCCAAGCCTCACCATAATCATCTGCCATGGAAATTTTACGCGAACCAACATTGCAGATCGTCATATCAAGGCGCGCTAAGTGACCGCTTTCTTTCAGCTTCGGTAGAAAAAATGGCATGTTGGACTCCTTCCGTATTTGTATCAGCCTTTTCAAAAAAGTGATTCTACTGGCTGACTTAGCGATATAAAGAATTAGCGTTTAGCGATTTCTCAAACTGAAACTGATTTACCGCGACATTCTTCGTTTTTATTAAAGCTTGCTTCCTCTAATTTGCACCACAAGTTTAAACAGAAGCAGAGAGACAATTGAAATAATGTGTAGGAGACCCATCGTATGGATTCGATTAAATTACATCTTGGCGGAAAAGAGGTTCATTCAGACTGGAAAATTTTTGATATCGAAGCTCGCCCAGAAGTTGATTTTATTGGAGACGCAGGCGATCTGAGCCAGTTTGCAGACAACTCGATCGAAGCAATTTATGCAAGCCACATCCTAGAGCATTTTCACCATAGCTTGAACAATGAATTGATTAGAACATTGACAGAATGGCATCGTGTGCTCAAACCCGGTGGACAACTGATGGTCAGTGTTCCGAACCTACAGATTCTTTGCTGGTTATATCTCAATCCAAATCTTTCTATCTACGATCGCCATCATCTGATGAGAATCATGTATGGTGGGCAGACCAATCCGTATGATATTCATCGAGCCGGATTTGATCCAGACACATTAGCAGCATTTCTACAAGAAGTCGGGTTTGTCGATTGTACTTGTGTTGAAGAGTTTGGCTTGTTCAATGACTGTAGTACGATACGTTTACTTGGCACTCTCATCAGTGTCAACATGATTGCAACGAAATCCGTTAAGCCAAATGAGCAGAGAGAAGCACTCTAAACTGTTTTGAAGCGATCTCACGTAGTGAGATCGCTTCAAGCTTAACAACTACAAACTTGCTGTTTTCCCCGTTTCCGCTTGTGATTGTACCGGCTTCACATCGGTGTAACCCATCTCGCTTGCTAGCTCTCTCAATAGCGAGATCTGTTGCTCAAACTCAAACGATTCGAGTCGTCTCAACAAGTTTGTAATCTTGTCAGACGCAGAATACTCAGCAGGCATTCCCACAACAGATTCTCCCATCGCAACCGCCCACACATACCAAACGAGTAACTGATTATTCTCCTTTAGAGCACCATAAGCGCGCGAATATTCACTATCTGTACGATTAGCAATATCGCGCATCACTTGCAGTTGATCCTGATGGGACAAATTATAAAAATCTCCCAGCAGCATTGGTGCTAATTCAGGCTCAGCCGCTTGTGGAGCCGCAGGTGTAATCGAGTCACCCATCTTTTCATAAACGTAATAAAGCAACGCCAATTTATCATCCACTTGAAGCTGGTTAAAGTCTGAAATGGCGCTGGTAATTGCATCTCCTAAATACTCAGACGGATCAACGTTCTGACTTGCTGACTGAGGCATTCAATACTCTCCTATAGTAATTCGATCTACAACAAGAGGTATCAGGCTTTACGATTCCAAGTCTCCCCTCTAAAGACCGACTTTCAAGATCTGCCTTTCGATCGTTTAAGCGGTAGCCAAAATTGCGTAAGTTATCAGCATTGCAACTGCAATTCTGATAGGAGAATTTTTATGTCCGAACTCAATACAGAAAACCAAACACATGACGCTCAACTCGCAGCTGAAGAAGTTGCTAGCGGCGATCGTCCTGAGCCGAAAATTAATGTTTCTGCTGACTACGAAGCGGCTCAAGAATTTAGCACCAGCAGCATTGACGGCACTGAAACAGGTAAAAAAGCTGCAGAAGAAGCAACTGCACCACAGTTTGAAGTTCATCGCCCCGAAGAAGTCGAAATCCCAACTTCAACGCTTGACTCAACAGGTGATCCAAACGATTTCAAAGACCTCGCAAAAGAAGTCAATCCGATGTCTGGAACCGCTGGAAACGTTGACGATGATCTCGTAAAGAAAGCGATCGAACTCGGCAAGCCCGGTGACAAATAGATACTGCTAAAACAAATAGCGCTGGTTGTATTGAGGCAGATTTTTAGTCTCAACTGGAACAATCAGCGCCTTCAATTGCGATAAATTATGCTGACTAAACGCGATCGCAGTTTTCTCCCCCAAGTCAGTCCGTAAATCTAACGCCTGTTTCAGCAAATCATATCCGAGCGTCACTTGTTCTTGGCAAAACGCTAAGGTTCCTAGCTGGTGTAGTGCCCAAGCTTCTGCCCCCTCATCTTCCAACGCCCAGGCAGCCTGTAATCCCAAGTTCAAGAGTTGCTCCCAGGCTCCCCACCACTTCGCAATCGCAAACACCTTCTCTGTCGATTTCACCATTCTCAGCACTTCCGCCCATCGCTTCTGCTTCATATAGGCTTGCAAGGTTTCCCTCAGCAATCTGCTCTCTGCAAAAATCGCTTCAGGGTCACGATCAGCACGAATCTGCGGTTGGCATGATCCCTCATCCAGCCCGGAAACCTCGATCGCACAATCCGCCTGAAAAAATCTTCGTTTACTCGAAGCCACCACGAACAGACTTTCCGGCAAGATTTGATTGAGCTGTTCAAGCTCAGATCCCGTTAAAGTTGGATGATTCAGCAAAACTAGAACCTGTCGGTCACGCAATCCCGCCCGAATCTCTGCTCTAGAAGCCTTGACATCAGCAGGAACTCGATACAACTGCTCAAATATCCACTGCAACACATCTTCGAGCACATCGGCTTGCTCAACATACAAAACAACATGTTCCATCTCAAACTGATGTGCCAGCGATCGTAATAAAAACGATGATTCAGCGTTGGAACATCCAAAAATCTCGATCGACTGATGCGTTTCTAATGCCCCTAAAACCTGTTGTACGATAGCGTCATCCTGTCCAAAACTTGCATACACTTCCATTGTTGGCAGAATTGGCTCAAACGATCTGAGCGCCATCTGTAATGGCAACAAAATGACACCATAATCTGAACCAATCAGCAACTCGCCTTGCTCAAGAACGAATCGAGCAACAACTTTGCCTGCCAATGCCATCTCAATTGTGCTGGAAAGGGCAGAACTGGACATCAGTCGCAATAGATTTCAAAGCAACAGCATACTAAGCGAATCGCGAGAACCACGTCAACACTGAGACAAAAAACTTAGTTCAGTGACGGCGTTTGTGTCGCAGCCATTTCAGGATCTTCCCGTTCCGGCAAACGATTGACCCGTTCTAGGGTTGCCAAAAATTCATGCACATTTTCAAATTCACAGTATACCGAGGCATAGCGAATGCAAGCCGCCTCACTCATTGCCCGTAGCTGCTGCAGCACCAACTCACTAATCTCACGACTAAAGATCTCACGATTCGTTCGCTGCTGCAACATTCCCTCGATCGAACTGACTAATGTTTCAATCTGCACTTCTGAAATTGCAGTCCGTTCGCAAACTCGCATCAGCGATCGCACTAACTTTTCTCGATCAAACGACTCGCGATTTCCGTTCTCCTTCACCACCACAAGCGGCGCAAACTCAACTCGCTCGTACGTCGTAAACCGATGATTACACTTCAAACATTCCCGCCGTCGTCGTACACTCTGACCACTTTCCGCAGAGCGCGACTCCAGGACCCGGTTTTCGAGATGATGACAAGCAGGACAACGCATAAATTTTGTCAATGGATGATCAGACACATCATACCGCTAGTGTAGCAAGTCTGATTATTTTTTTCAGATCCGCTACGGGCAGGGGGCAACTTTATTATTCGCGGATAGGACTCTTCACAATTCCTTTGCATTTCTGCTGATCACCAACACCACAAGCCCTGATCACGATCCCCATCTTTTGCGATTTAAATCACACGAATTATGAGCAAAGACGTTAGAAATTCCCTGATCGAGGGCAACTTTACTAAAGCGAACTGCGTTAGAACGTTCCCTGAACTGACGTAGTTCCAGCCCAATCGTAAAGTCTTTTACTGGGCGCACTCCATAGCAGGTTGGCAGCTGGCACATGAAATCTCGTGACATTCAAAAGCAGAAATTGCTCGTCGTCGATGATGAACCGGATAATCTCGATCTTCTCTACCGAACATTTTATCGAGAATTTAAAGTTTTGCGGGCAGAAAATGGTCCCACAGCACTTGATATTCTTGAGAAAGAAGGCGATGTCGCGGTGATCATTTCAGATCAACGAATGCCCATGATGAGTGGGACAGAGTTCCTGAGCCTCACTGCTACTAAGTATCCGGACATTATCCGGATTATTCTCACAGGCTATACCGATGTTGAAGATCTCGTCGAAGCCATCAACTCCGGCAAAGTCTTCAAATACGTCACGAAGCCTTGGAGCGATATGGAGCTGCGCGACGTTGTTAAAAGCGCGATCGATACGCATACCCTATTAAGAACCCGCACCGAAGAACTCCGGCGCACCCTTCAGCGTGAATCGCTACTCAATGCAGTTACCAGCACCATTCGGAGCGCATTGAGTTATGACGAAATTCTGCAAACGATCGTCGAGACCATTGGCAAAAATTTTGGTGTAAGTGGTGCGATCGTCTGTCCCTTTCAAGACGGCGAAATTCAGGAAAATAGCTTCACCTACTGGAATCATCCGGAACTGCCACAGCCCAATCTCGTCCCCACAATTTGGGAAACTTACGAAGTCGAAGTCATTCCAGATGTTCAAGTCTGCGATCGGATCGAGGAAGATCCCACTCGTCATGCAGCTTACGCAGACGCAGACATTCACTCAACTCTCATGGTTCCGCTGATCTGCCAACAGAAACTCATCGCCGTGCTCGCACTGCATGAATCTGGAAAAAGCCGCATTTGGCAACCTGAAGAAGTCGATCTAATTCACGCGGTTGCCGATCAAGCCGCACTCGCACTCTCGCAAGCCCATGCATACGAGCAAGTTCGCGCTTTAGCCAAGCGAGAAGCCTTGATCAATACCATTACAACCGCTATTCGATCGAGCCTCGATCCCCAAGAAATCTTTGCCGCCATTACTCAACAACTGGGGCAAGGCTTACAAGTCGATGGTTGCGCGCTTTCACTGTGGAAAGAAGGCGACGAATTTGTCCAATGTGTGGGACTCCATGATTCAAGTTGGGAACACAAGACTCCCCCAGAATCTCACCTGCCGCAATCTTCGGTTCCTATTGAAGGCAATCCCGTTCTGAAGCAATTGATCGTCACTCAGCAGCCGATCGTTCTCAGCGATTTGAAGCAGCATCCACAATTCAATATTTCAGAATTTCGGACTCCTGCCCGGGCCTTGCTCGTTGTGCCCTTAATTGCAGATGGCAAAATTATCGGCAGTATTTCACTCCGCCAAAACCATCGCACCCGCAACTGGCAATCCTCTGAAATTCAGCTCGCTCAATCCGTTGCATCACAAGCCGCGATCGCAGTTCAACAATCTCGGCTCTACCAAACCACACGTCAGCAAGCCGAAAAACTCCTGCAACTCGACCAGCAAAAGACCGAGTTTTTCCAAAACATTTCGCACGAATTTCGCACTCCTTTGACTTTAATGGTCGGTCCACTGGAAAGCGCAGTCGCCACAGGTCAAGGACTGTCTGCCGAACAATCGGCGATCGCATTGCGGAACTCTCGCCGACTCCTGCGATTGGTCAATCAACTGCTCGATCTCCAGCGCTTAGATGCAGGACGGATGCAGCCGAAATTCCAGGCATGTGACTTAGTAGAATTTGTCAGCCAAATCGTAGACACGTTCCGTCCTTACTGCGAAAAGAAAGGGCTGAGCCTGATCACTCAATTAGAGCCTTGTGCTCCTGTGTATCTCGATTTAGAGAAGTTTGACAAAGTGCTGTACAACCTACTCTCGAATGCGATGAAATTTACGCCCGCAGGACAGAGCATTAGTGTATCGCTAGAAATGATCGACGATCGCTGTCGCTTAAAAGTGCGCGATACCGGCATCGGTATTCGAGAAGACCAAATCCCCCATCTATTTGAGCGATTCCGTCAGGCTGAAGGTTCAGAAAACCGCAGCTTTGAAGGGACAGGTCTAGGATTAGCTCTCGTCAAAGAATTAGTCGAACTGCATAGCGGTCAGATCAACGTGGATTCGACCTATGGACAAGGCACGACATTCACGATCGACTTACACTCCGGTGCAGAGCATTTGCCTCCAGAGCAAGTCAGCCATGCTCAGCACGAACTTCAGGCAAATCGAGCAGCGGTCGAACTAGCGGATATTGAAGTCGAACTTCAAGAAGATTACGAACCTGAACCCATCCTTGAGGTCGGTGAAAACCATGCGAGAGTGCTCGTTGTGGATGATAATCCAGATCTACGCTCGTATGTCTCTGGCATTCTCAGAGGTCAAGGCTATACCGTTTTGACTGCCCGGAATGGTGCAGAAGGATTTGAACAGGTCAAGACCCATCGTCCATCGTTGATTGTGACTGATTTAATGATGCCGATTGTGTCAGGTCTAGACATGATTCGGATGATCCGTGCTCAAGACGATCTCAAAGGCACTCCCATCGTTTTGCTAACTGCCAAAGCGGATGAAGACACGCGACTTGAAGGAGTCGAACGCGGTGCAGATGCCTATTTGTCGAAGCCATTCAACGATCGAGAATTGTTAGCGGAAGTACGAAATTTACTAGCACTCAAAGAAAACGAGCAGCGCGTCTCGCGCATCAATTCTTATCTGACAGATTCGGTCTTGAGTCGTTTCTTGCCGCAAACCTTAGTCAAACGGGCGGCTCAGGGTGAATTAACCCTCGATTTGCGTCCTGAACCTCGCATGATCACGGTTCTATTTAGCGATATTGTCGGTTTCACGCAACTCTCGAACACATTGCGATCGCGTCGAGTTGCAGAACTCTTGAATGAGTATCTGACCGCAATGACTCGCTGCGTGTTTAACAACGGCGGGACAGTCGATAAATTTATGGGCGATGCAATTTTGGCGATTTTTGGTGCGCCAGAAGAACTCACCCCTAATGAACAGGTTCGACGTGCGATCGCAACGGCTCGAGAAATGTACAGTATTCTGGACAATCTGAATAACCAGTGGATGGCACAAGGGATCGATCGCGTTCAGTTCCGCTGTGGAATTCACCAAGGAACGGCTGTGGTGGGAATGTTTGGCGGCGAAGAGCGATCGGACTATACGGCAATTGGTCCAAGTGTCAATATTGCAGCTCGACTGCAAGAAGCAGCGGCTCCGGGTGCGATTCTCATTTCCGCAGCAGTAGCAGATTACGTTGATGAAGATAACATCACCAAAGAAAGTCCGCTCAAGCTGAAGGGAGTAGATGAAACAGTTCTAACCTTCTCGGTCAGCCCTTACCCTGACGCAGTTCCGACACATCACTAAAATCGCCGGAAAAATGAGCCATGTTCGGAACTAATTCCTCCCGATTCCAGACGAAAAGCTAGGATATTAGGAGTGATCCCCGTGGCTCTTTGTGTGGGTAAGTGTTCAGCATGGCGTTTTCTCTTTCCAATTCTCGATCGCGATCGCAAGAGTCTCCGATGCTATGGCTTTCGGTTTTAGCCGGTTCGCTTGCGTTGCATCTTGTTTTGCTTTTAGTCGGACGCTGGTATCTGAGCCAACCTGCGAGCGGAAAGGCAGGTGGGGATTCGCAAGCTCCGCTGGAGTTTGTTGAAATTGATCCAAATGCTCCCCCGTTAAAGGGATCTGCTCCTTCTGCAACAGCGACAGAAAATGCTACAGTTCCACAAGCTTCACCTGAAGCTGCAACGCCTGAACAGGCACAAACTTCGATTCAGAGTCTTAATCGTCCGGTGACTGCGCAGCGATCGCAACCCGAAGCCTCAGCGAAACCTGAACCCGTTCAACCCATCAGATCAGATTCGAGATCGACTTCGAGAGAACTTTCGACAAACCCAACGACTCCGAAAGACAATTCAACGAGCCGCCCCCCAACCTCTTCTAGAAATACGAATCCTGGAACCACAAATCCTGGAACCACGAATCCTGGAACTACAAATCCTGGAACTACAAATCCTGGAACTACGAATCCTGGAACCACGAATCCTGGAACTACAAATCCTGGAACCACGAATCCTGGAACTACGAATCCTGACGATCAAAGTCAACCTGCTACATCATCAACAGACTTATCTGGCTATGGAAATGGCTCCTTTAGTGGTCAAATGTCAGAACTACAAGTCGATCCGAATGCAAAGCAGGATGATGGTGCGCTCTCTGTAACATTTAAGACGACTAAAATTACTCAGATCTTGCCAATTACAGTGCCTAATCAAGTGCTGGATCTTCGAGTTGCAGTAATTATCGACAATCAAGATGGTACGGTGCTTGATGTTAAAGTCCTAGACAGTAGCCCTACCCTACAGACAGCACCCAATCTCAAAGATGACGCACAGACCATTGCTTACAATCTGTTAGTCAATTCGGGTGATCTATTCAATGTCGTCCTAAAATCCACAACAAATGCGCCAGCTGCGACTCCCAGAATTATCACACTTCAGATTGATGGAAAAGCAATAAAAACTGCCCCATAAATCCATAATCAGGAGTACAAAATACGTTTGCACTCCTGATTTCCTAATCCTCGCCTTCAGTTTTTGTTCGTCGAGTCCGTCGTCGCCGCGGACGACCAGAATCTCTCTGACTTAGAGCCAGATAACGTTTCAGTGTCGAAGGGCTAATTTCAATTCCTTGCTTTGCCAAAACGTCAGCGAGTTCTTCGTAACTATAGCCTTTATCGAGTGAAGCCCGAAGATCGTCTTGTAGAAGTTCGATCGCTTGTCGGAGAGAAACTGTCGCTTCAGGTTTTTCGGGCAGTTCATCCAGTAAGGATGCCGCTTGATCAAGCATCGTTGTTTTTACTTTGACTGCCGCATTAGATTTTCTATCTACCATATGCGTCTCAAGATTATTACTTCGTTAATTCATTCATATTGTAAGGGCTGAGTTTCTGATTTATCGCTTAAATGTAACAAGTTCTGTTAATTATTTTGCGTATTGCTCAATCATTCAATGATGCTTCTAAGCTAATAGATACAAATGTGCGCAAATAATCACTCCGCAGAATGATGACAAAAAATTGCCCTAAACTTCAATCAAAGTTTAGGGCAGTATTCTTATTTGCAATTCAACAAGCGCAGTTCAGAAATTAATAGCTTACTAAGTGCAAAATATCGCGGACAACACTAAAACCTGCAATATCCCACAACAGATAAGCTAAAAATCCAATCATGGCAAGGCGACCATTCCAAAGTTCAGCTTGAGGATTCCAGCCAAATAGAAAGGCATTCCGGTCTTTGCCGTTGTACTCGGTAGCAACAGGCGGTAAATCAGTGCTATTTCGTGTTTGCATTGTAGTAGCTCCAAATTTCGTTTCTCTATACTTCTAAGATAAAGGCGCGATCGCAGTTTGCCTTACATCTATGGGTCGAAGCTAGTAGTCCGACCGATGATAGAGCTTTTCTAGAGCTACTCTGTACCTTGTGCTGACGCAGTGAGTTCTACACGCCTCGATTTGAACTGGGAAGTGCAGATTGCAAATTCTGAGTAGGAGCTTGAGCATTGAGTTGACGCGCCTGCACTAATCGAACTCGTGCTGCTTCTAGTTGCCCACCTGGATCAACTGGAGTCCAGCCAGAATTGGTCTTCTGGCGTGCTTCATAATGCAGATGAGGTCCCGTAGAAAGCCCAGTACTTCCAACACGTCCAATCACAGTTCCAGCCTCAATCCGTTGACCTGGACGAACTAAGATTTGCGACATATGGGCGTAGAGCGTGTCTTGCGATCCGTTTGGCTGTTCCATCACCACAGCTAGCCCATAGCCCCCCATGCGATCGGCGGCTGTGACTCGTCCTGAATGCGAGGCAATAATCGGTGTTCCTTGACCTGCACCGAGATCGACTCCAGCATGGAAACGACGCACGCCTGTGACCGGATGCCGTCTCCATCCAAATCTAGAGGTGACAGAAACCGGGTCAGGCAGCGGATAAACCAGCTGGTCGCGCGACGTAGGCTTCGGTAAATTGCGATTGAATGCTTGGAGATCTTTCGCAGTGTTCATTTGATCCACAGAACTGCTAGTTCGATCGACAGAGCTGCCAATTTGATCAATATAGGATGAGTCAGAACTCTCTTTGGCAATGGGCTTAGCAGGGAGATTGTTCGCTGCGATCGCGCGCCGCTGAACTGGCAAAGACTTAACAACTTGTGGAACTCGAATCGTAATCGTTTGTTGTGAAGGTCCAGTAATCGATGGAACTCCTCTAAAGATGGCGGGTGGTTTTTGTGCAGTCACAGTTCGAGCAGGCGGAACTGGCTTGGCGACTGTTGACGGTTTTACAGACGGAAGACTAACTGCGCGGTTTGCAGCTTCTAACGCATTGATATTATTCAGAATCTGCGATCGCACATCTGCCGAAATCGTCGGATTTTGTAGCAGCTTTCTTGCTTGTGCATACTGGCGCTGCGCTGCATAGTCATAAGCACGCGAAACAAGCTTATCTCTTTGTTGAGTTTGTGCTTGCGCTTGTTGAGCTTGTTTTGCAGCTCGATCTTTTGCCACGATATCGGCAAGACGTTGTTCTAAGAGCTGGCGCTGAAGATTTGAGGCGGTAGATTTTGGAAACACTTTTGGAACGGGAATGTCGATCGCAGATGCCGCAGAAGAATTCGCTTCAGGTTGGGCTGATGTAGAATTCAGCGCTGAATTCTGCTGTGAGAGCTGCGGTAGTCCTGAAGGGGCTTTCGCGCTAGGTTTGTCAACTGGTTTTGGAGTTGTTGGTTTTTTAACGGCTGTAGATGGGGTTTGGATTTGAGAATTTGCAGGTTGGGGGGCAAGTTGTCGTTTGAGGGGAATTGGAGGGAGTGGAATCGGGGAAGTTGCAACTTGAGGAGCAGCAGAATCCGCTTGAACAGAACCAGAATTTGATGGGGCAGGTTGCGGAATCTCAAGCGGTTTCGGTGAAGTTACCAACGCAGCAGGAACAACGATAGGTTCTGGAGTTGCTACTGCAGGAGCCACCTCTACAGGAGCAGCAGAGGCAGCTTTTGTTTGCGTCTGAGCAGGGGTCTCGATCGGTTGTGCCGGGGGCGCGACTTGCTTTGATTGTTGAGCAAGTAGCGTAGGGATGAGTTCTAACATACAGAAATCAGCCGATGGAGGGACATCCAGCTAGTACGCATTTCTGCGGAGGTTTCAGGAAAAAAAGAACAATTTCGATGAAGAATGCGTATTTCTTCACTTCGTCTTCATACGATCTTTGACAAAATTACGGAAATTCATCATATGAATTGAGTAACCTTTGTTATCGGTTGCAAACTTATTCAGCCGATCGACGATGAGAATTAATTTGGTTCACTGAGTCATAAACACGTACCGTAATTAGACAGAATACAGAAGTTATTCAAGTTTCAAAATTCATCATAGATCTCTGTCTGTAGCTAGAGCGATGTCTTCTAGAAAACCCATATATGTAAGATGGGTTCCCATCTATATCAACCACTTTTCTTTAAAAAGCCGCCTTTTAAGATCATGCTAACCAGTCACCACCGTATTCTTGTCGTAGACGATGTTGCAGATAATGTATTTCTGCTCCAGACTGTCTTGGAGTCTGAAGGATATACTGTTGAAACTGCCTTGAACGGCAAGAGTGCACTTGAGAAGATTAACGATACCGATCCTGATTTAGTTTTGCTAGACATTATGATGCCAGAGCTAAATGGGTATGAGGTGACGCAACGGGTTCGTCAAAATGAACGCTTTGCTGAATTGCCGATCGTGTTTTTGACAGCACACGATGAGTGTGAACAAATGCCGTATATAGAGATCGGTGCGAACGATTTAATTCGTAAGCCCGTTGACTTTGATGAGCTGTTAGATAAAGTTGCAAAATACACTCATGCTTATCCATCTTCAGCGCATTCCTACTCAAGTGTGAGTTAATCGAATCTCTGCAGGTTGATGAGCGATCGCACCAGCTTCTGCAAGTTGAGCAACCGCACTTCCACCCCAGGTCACACCGATTGAAAGCCGGGTCAACCGGACATCAGCAAGCGTGTCTCCAATCATTAACGTCCTGTGAGGCTCAACTTCCAGCGATCGACAAGCGAGAGTCAGGAGGGCTGGATTCGGTTTACTGATTCCTACTTGCGCTCCGATGATCGTCTGGAAATAATTGGAGAGTTTGTAGTGATCTACAAACTCTTGAATATTGTCGGTACTATCGCTGGAAAGAACTCCAAGTTTGAGTGATGTGAGCGATTCTAGTAATTCCACAATGCCTTCAAACGGGGGAGTTAGCGGTGCTTTTCGTGGAAGCTGCTGATCGGCAAGTTGAAAGCTCGATTGGGCGATCGCTTTTGCTGCGATCCAGTCATAGCCCGTTTGAGCAATCAGAGCCGCGATCCCGATTTCATTTTCTTCGCGAGTTCCGACGGCAAGTAGTCCCGAGGGATTGAGATTATGTTGCTCGAATCCGAAGGTAGTCAGGATTGAAGGCTTGAGATTGGGAACGAGCGCCGTAATACAATCTGCGCGTTTTTCACCGAGATACTTTAGAAACTGGTGAGAGTTTGATAGCGTGCCATCTTTGTCAAAAAGAATGGCATCGATGCTATCAAACTGCACTCCATTACAGAAAACTGTCGCCATAGCCTTGCAATAAAACTGCAATAAAAAAGAGGGATTTCTCCCTCTCTACAAATGTAAATTCAACTGAAATTATTCAACGGCTTCCGTTGCTTCAGGAATTTCTTCAACTTCTTCAAGTGCAACAGGAACTTCCTCAACCACGGGGAGTTCTAGCGCAGCCGGAGCGCCTTGCTGTTGCTGCTTCATGTTCTCGCGATACTTCGCTGCCATTTCTTCAGCCTTGTCATACACGACTTGCGGGTTCTTCACCATATCGCCGGGTTCTGGCTCAAGCTGCTTGGTCGAAAGCGAAATCCGACCGCGCTCAGCGTCCAGATCAATGATCATCACTTTCACTTCATCATTGACGTTAAACACGCTATGCGGCGTATCAATGTGATCGTGAGAGATTTCGGAAATGTGCAGCAGACCGCTGACTCCACCGATATCGATGAATGCACCATACGGCTTGATGCCGCGTACCGTTCCGATGACGACTTCGCCCACTTCTAGGCGGTTCATCTTGCGTTCAACTAACGCACGACGATGGCTGAGAACTAGACGGTTGCGCTCTTCGTCCACTTCTAAGAATTTCAGGGGCAATTCTTCACCCACTAAATCTTCTTTGGGTTTGCGGGTACTGATGTGAGATCCGGGAATAAATCCACGCAAGCCCTCAATCCGAACCAGCGCACCGCCTCGATTCGTGGCAAATACCAGCGATCGCACAGTCGCGTCTTCTGCTTGAAGTTGGCGAACCCGTTCCCATGCCCGCATATACTCTATGCGGCGGATCGAGAGGGTCAACTGCCCATCCTCATTTTCATCAGCCAAGATGAAAAACTCGCGAGTCTCGTTAGACTGTAAGACTTCTTCAGGAGCATCAATCCGGTTAATTGACATCTCCTGAATGGGAATATAAGCTGCCGTTTTCGCACCGATATCAATCAGAGCGCCTCTCGGCTCCAGACTGAATACGGTTCCTGCAACTACATCTCCAGGACTGAAGTGATAGTCATACTTATCCAGTAGAGCCGCAAAATCTTCGTGGGTAAAACCAACATCCATTGCTAAAGTGTTCTGATTGGTCATGCTAAACGTTTCCCAGTTGTCTCCGCTAAAATTTGCCTCCTCTCGATGCAACGCACATATCGAATGATGTGCAGCCTACACCTTCGACCAAGTTGCGACTTGATCGATTTAGACGCATTTACTAAGTGTACAGAAGCAACATCATAACTCAATTTGAGAACAACCGGATCGCTGTTTCTCAAGTTCTTGCCATCGATTTTTTGTGCGCTTTGGCAGTTGAAATCAGTTTTTTTTCGCAAAATTCCCCGAAAAGGTATGGACAATTTCATACTACGCTTGTAGTATGTAAAAAGGAAATTTTTCATTGAGGAATATGATTCGTCCTACTTCGTTGCGCCACTGCCATGTCTCCAAACTGTGCCCACAGCTGTGGGGCAAATTGGGTGTGGCCATGCAACAGCCGTCAGGAGCGAATCCGGTCGCGACCTTGCTAGGACAAATCTTAGGCAATATCAGCGGCGGCTTGGGGACAGAGATTCTCCGGAGCGATCGCAGAGCTGAAATTTATATTAGCGACGAGAAATTTAATCTAGACCGAATTGACAGCGGGTGGCGTTGTAGTCGAACGCCAGTATGAGTTAGCACATCAGAGCTTTTCTGATTACCCCCGCTCAAGAGACTGAGACGGGGGTTTATTTTTTGCCAATTTCAAATGGAGCAACGCATGTTAAAGCTCACTTATACCGAATTTGGATTGCACTTGGAACGGGTGACGATTTCTCTGGAAACCTTAGTAGCTGGACGGGTAACTTTGGCGATGAGATTAGGTCAAACGCTGCATGTTGAGCCGAGCCGTGCGGCATTTTTGCTGTCAGTCCATGCACCAGGATTTGCAGAGTTAGAAAAAATGGTGCGCTTGGAACGGGCAGCAATGGTGTCGATCGTGCCCGTGGATGATGGGTTTGTGGAAGTGAGTGTTCAAGGAAGCTGGATCGCAGACACAGCAGACGCACATTCTGGAATGTTTGTAACTGCGTTAGGCGATCGAATCGAGTTCTTTGTCTACAAACTTTGGGAAGCGACTCAGTTGCAGGTTTCGCCATTAGTTTGACGAAATGGAGAGTGAAAGAACGAGGAGAAAACGGCTTTTCTCCTCGTTCCGCACTAGTTCCTGCGCAAAATCATCCAAATCGATAGCCAAATCCTCGCACTGTCATGATGTAGCGAGGTGAACTTGGATCAAGTTCTATTTTTTCTCGGAGCCATCGGATATGCACATCGACGGTTTTAGAATCTCCCAGATAGCTCATTCCCCAGATCTGCTCTAAGAGTTGTTCGCGAGAATAAACACGACGCGGATTGTTCATAAACAGTTCGAGCAACGAAAACTCTTTGGGAGAGAGATTAATTTCTCTCCCCTCGATCGTGACGCGATACTCCTGCAAATAGAGTGTGATTTCCCCATGCTGCAAGGTGGGCTGTTCTTCAGGTTGAAGATGCGATCGTCGTCTTAGCAATGCCCGACAGCGTGCAATTAATTCGCGAATGCCAAAAGGCTTGGTCAGATAATCATCTGCCCCTACCTCTAAGCCAACGACAATATCAGTCTCGCTTCCTCTCGCGCTCAGAATCAGGATCGGAATCGTGTTGCCTTCCTGCCGTAACATTCGACAGATATCTAGTCCACTGATTCCAGGGAGCATCAAATCTAAAACGAGTAGGTCGATCGCTGATTCCTCAGTTTTTAGAGCGCGCATCAATTCCAGGGCTTGTAGCCCATTATTCGCCGTTACTACCCCATAGCCTTCTTGTGTGAGAGTAGGAGTCAGAGCTTCAAGAATGGCTTCATCATCATCGACGACTAAAATACGCGCTTGAGACAAACTGAAAGAGAATCCGGAGCCGGACGATCGCATAAATAACCAAGTAACATCGGTTCTGCTTCAATCGATCAGACGATACGATGCACTGAACCAATTCTTACAATAAGCAACTTTATGGCTTTACAAGGTTAAGCGCGATTTAAAACCAAATTAATTTCTATTTATTAGGTTTCTTCAGAGGTTTTTGGAATGAGCGGTTGAACGCGATCTCGCGTTTTGGAAGAGTGCCGTAATTTTCTGAGTTTGGGGGGAAACCCACCAATGAGATCATGCAACAGAACATAGAAGCACGGAATGATAAACAAGGTTAAAAGTGTCGCCAATGACAACCCAGAAAAGACGACGATTCCTAACGGTTGTAGAAATTCTCCACCTTGCCCTAGTCCTAATGCCAAAGGAAACATCCCTAGCACGGTTGTAATTGTCGTCATCAGAATCGGTCTTAAGCGTTGAGGAGCAGCACGCAGGATTGCTGATTTGCGATCGATGCCTTCTCGCTCTCGAATTTGATTGGCAAGTTCCACCATGACGATCGCATTATTCACGACAATCCCAACCAGCAGTACTGCACCAACAATCACCGTTGCTCCGATCGCAGTTTGCGTAACAAACAATCCTAAAATCCCACCTGCTAGCGCTAGCGGAATCGTGAACATAATCACCAGCGGATCGATCAGCGAATTGTACTGAACTGCCATGACTACAAAGACCAGAAAAGCAGCTAACCCGCCTAATAACGGCAAAGCAGATTGAATCTGTTGATTACTTTCAGCAGCCGAACTTGGCAAGCGGCTGATTCCTTCAGGCATCTGAAATTGTTGCAGAATTTCGTCAACTTCTTTTAGGGCTGCCCCTAAGCTTGCCCCATCATTCAAAGTCCCCGCGATTTGATACACCTGCCGCTGATTGATGCGTTGAATTTGCCCGGGTGCTTGTCCGTTTTCGATCTGCGCTACATCGCTGAGTCGAACTAATTCATTGTTGTCAGTGAACAGAGGAATCTGCCCAATTTTAGAAGGTCGATCGATTAAGTTTTCATTCAGTTCGACTCGAACATCGACAAGCCGATTCCCCCTTTGGATTTGAGTTGGAGTTGTTCCTTCGATCGCAGTTTGAATCGTTTCTCCGATATCCTGTGTATTGAGTCCGAGGGCTGCGGCACGTTCGCGATCGCGGCGAATTTGGATTTCAGGTTGCCGCTCGTCCGTATCCGGGCGATATCTGGCAAATTTTGCTTGAGAAAGCCTGCCAACTAGCTGTCGCCCTGTCTGTTCTAGTAATTCAGTGTTCTCACCTTGCAGAATTACATCTACTTCGGCACCTCGAACTGGAGAATTATTCAAAATCAAGCCCCGCACTTGCCCAGGACTAATTCGCAGCAAGATATCTACCAAATTGAGTTTGCGAAACTCCTGGTTCATCTTTTCTGCAAACTTTTCAACGTTCGTGTTCTGCTTCAGCGTAATGTTACTGGAAGCTCGGAGTGGATTTTCACTGGTATTACTTCCAAATAGAAAACCTCCCACTGTCGTAAACACGTATTCCGTCTCAGGTTGATTGAGCAGCAGTTCATCGACTGCTTTCATGACTCTGCGGCTCGTTTCGAGCGGAGTACCAGGAGGAAATTGAGCAAAAATATTTGCTTGTCCCGTGTTGATGCGAGGCAGGATCTCTTGGGGAATGCGACTGACTGCAAATAAACTACTGCCACCAAAGATCAGAAAGGCAAATCCAATGACTAAAAAGCGATTGCGTAGGACTCGATCGAGCAATCGCCCATATCCCGCAGTTGCCGCTTCAAATCTTCGGTTGAATTCTCGAAGCAGCCAAAATCGCCCAACTCCGCTGGAGTAACGAATTGCTAGCAACCGCGAAGTTGCCATGGGGACAACTGTAACCGCAACTAAAATCGATGCGGCAACTGAGAAGCTAATCGTCAAGATCAATTCATTGAACAATAGCGCAATGAATCCACCAATCAGCAGAAACGGTAACACCGCAACCAAGTTTGTACTCGTTGAAGCAACTAAAGCTGATTCGACAGATTGCCCACCTGCGATCGATTGCTCAATGATTTCTTCTTTCCCTAAATGACTGCGAGAACTCGTGCCAAAACCAGCTCCTAAATTATCAGAGATTGTTTCTAACATGACGATCGAGTTATCCACGACAATTCCCACCCCAAGCGCTAGACCGCCCAAGCTGAAAACGTTTAAGGATAATCCAAACAATCGCATTAAGATAATTGCAGCCAAAGTTGCCAGCGGAATCGACAACACGATGATCAAGGTCTGCCGCAATGAGCCAAGAAATAGTAATACTGCAACGGCTGCTAATGCTGCCCCGATCAAGCCTGAACTGGTCACATTGGAAATTGAATTTTGAATAAAAATAGATTCATCTAAAGTTGGTAAAAGTTGAGCATCTTGAGGAATGACGTTTGACTGCCGTAATTCTTCAATTCTCTTTTTCACACCTTCGACCACTTGAATCGTATTGGCATCCGGTTGTTTCTGGATACTCACTTTCACAGCATCTTTGCCATTCAACACTGTAAAAACTCGTTGCTGCTGCGTTCCATCAATTATCTCTGCAAAGTCTCTCAGATAAACCCGTTGGGATGTGCCTGGAGCTTGTGTTGTCGCTTGCGCGTCAGTTGTAACAGGCTGAGAATCATTGACTTCAAAGGATAGATTGCGAATCTCTTGAGCATTGGCAAATCGACCAATCGTTCGAGTCAACGGCTCGGATCGATTACCTAAAATCCGTCCTCCTGAAATATCGCGATTCGTCTGCTCTAACTCATCTAAAACATCATTTAATCCAATTCCTAAAGCTTGCAGCCGATTGAGATCAACAATCACGCGTACTTCTTCTTCGACACCCCCCGAGACATCAACGGCTGCAACCCCCTGTACGACTCCTAATTCTCGCGCTAGTTCTTCATCCGCAAAAATCCGCAACTGAGAAGACTGAATTGAGTCAGAAGTCAGTGCTAATTCATAAACCGGAAGCTGAGAAGGATCGACTTTGAAAAGCCTTGGTTCTTCGATCGTATCGGGTAAGTTCCCTCGTGCCCGGTTAAATGAAGCCGTAGCATCATTTAAAGCCTGATCAATGTTGCCTCCCGGCTGAAAAAACAAATCCAAACTCACTTGCCCTTCACGAGTTTGAGAATAGATTTGAACCACACCCTCTGTTGTTGAGAGCGCTTCCTCTAGAGGTCTTGTCACTTCATCGACTGCAACATCAGGCGAAATGCCAGGAGCATTCACTCGCACACCAATTCTGGGATAGGTAATCGAGGGTAAAAGATCAACTTGAATCGAATTCAAAAAGAACACACCAATGACCACAACACACAACGTCAGCATCAATGTGCCAATGTGTTGCCGAATTGAAAGACCGCTAATACTAAAACTACTACGTTGAGGAAGGTGCTGCATGGACATGAATTCTATTCTCGTGATAAAAAGCTCAATCGTACTGGTGCGCCTGCTTTCAACTCGCCACTACTGCGAACAACAAAAGATTCACCCGGCTTTAATCCAGAGAGAACCTCAACCTGCCCATCTGCACGCTCGCCCAGTTGCACCTCTCTAGGGCTTACACTGGCTTGCTCCCCCGATCGAGTCACAACATAGATCGTCGCAGTCTTGGGTTGAGACTGATTTTGCCGATTCTGCTGCGGTTTTGTTCCAATCTGAGTTGCGGTTTCAGGCACAACAATTCTCTGACCTTGCTGCTGCTGAAAATTCACTCGCGCGAGCAATCCGCTGCTAATCTGCCCTGTCGTATTTGGAATCGTGACTTCAACCGGAATCAATCGAGCGCGGGACTGGGTTACAGGCGCAATGCGGGTGACTCTCCCATTCAAAGTCTGATTTGGGAGTGCATCTAATCGCACCTGGGCTGCTTGTCCCACTCGAATCTGAGCGAGTTCCAATTCCGAAACCTGAACTTCGACTTTCACTTGACTAAAATCGCCCAATCTCACAACCTCGACTCCGGCTTGCGCTAAATTTCCGGGTTCAGTCGGACGTGCCAAAACAGATCCGGTCACCGGAGAAGTTAATACACTGTAAGATTGCCGCTCCCGCTCTTGCTCGACCACAGCTTGCTGAGCCGTAATCCGTCTCGCCGATGCCGTAACTGCCTGCTGGCGAGTCCCTACCTGTTTCTCTGCCGATCGCAAAGCTTGCTCGGCTGTGCCAACCCGAGTTCTTGCTGTTTCTGCCGTCTGCTCTGAGACTGCACCTTGTCGGAAGAGTTGGGCTTGCCGTTGATAATCCGATCGCGCTTGTGCAAGCTCCAATCTTGTGCGTTCCACTTGAGTACGAGCCTCCTCGACCTCAACTTGCAGGCTCGCAACCTCTGACTCTCTGGCTGCAACTTCTGCCTCTGCTTGGGCAACGGCTGAGTTCGCGATCGAGCCGTCTAATCTGGCAATGACTTGTCCCGCCTGCACGGCATCCCCAACATCAACTGTAATATCTGTAATTCGCCCTTCAGCTTGGGCGCGCAGAGAGACTTCTCTCGCAGGTCGAGTCGTTCCCGTATAAGTCTGTTCAGAGTTCAATGTGCCAACTTCGGCGATCGCAGCATCGACTGCCACTGCACCGCCTCGATTTTGTTGAACATTCGGCTGCTGCTGAGCATCCCCTGGTGGGATCAAGTTGCAGCTACTTAGCGCTAGCACTCCGGCAAGTCCGACATAGCTCAGAGTCAGGCGAGCAGGGAGCGGAAGTCTCATAGGTCTGAAAGATAAAAAAGCATGTTCACAATTTTTAATGATTTACACCCTAAATAAATCTTTCTAAAGGCTGAACTTGATGACTCGCCTTGGGGGTAAGCAAATTCGCTTTCTTCCAAAAGAGTGACGAATTCTAAAGGAGGATTGCAAGAATCGAGGAGGTGTGGGCAAAACCTGTAAAACAATTTGATTTTAGGAAGAGAACCATGGCTGATTCACTGAGAACAATCGATGTAGACACCACGATCGCAGCCTTGCAGCAGGGTTTAACTGCGATCCCTGTTGAGCAAGCGATCGCAGTCATCGAAAGCTGGCAGCAGCAACTTCAAGGCACAGATTTAGCAGAAGATCTGGGGGATCTCAAACAAGCGTTAACTGATGGCGATACGTCTACGATCGCTCAAATCCTGAGTGATTTAGGCGAGGATACTTCGGAAGCTGCATCTGAGGCAACAGGAGATGTCGCAGTTAAGGTCGAGCAGCTAGGCGAACTTCTATCACAAGCCGGACAATCCCTGATGTAAGCCAACAAAAAGCGGATGTAGAAACCCACATCCGCTTTTTACTAGGGTTCTAACTCTAGAGAATATAGAGTAGCAAAAACAAAATAATCCAGATGACATCAACAAAGTGCCAGTAGATTTCTGCGGCTTCTACTCCGAAATGTTTTTCACTATTGTAGTGGTTGGGTTTCAGCGATCGCCAAAGCACCGCCAGAATCAAAATCAGCCCAAAACAAACGTGCAGCCCGTGGAACCCAGTCAGAACATAAAATGTACTTGCAAAAATGTTCGTCTTCAATCCGAACTCTAGATGAAAGTACTCATAAAGTTGACCCGCTAAAAACACAGCGCCCATCGCTGCAGTAATCGCAAACCACAGCCTTAAGCCTTTCACATCATTCTTCTTAATCGAAGAATCGGCATTATGAATCACAAAGCTACTGCCAATCAGAATCGCTGTGTTGATGCCAGGCAGTAACAATTCCAGTTTCGGAGTTCCTTCTGGAGGCCAAACCGGCGTAACGGCTCGAAATGCCAAATACGCCATAAACAGCCCCAGAAAGATCATGCCTTCTGCCAGCAAAAACACAATCAGTCCTGGAATCCGCAGATCAGGATGCTCGTGATGTGCCTCTGCCGCAGCTTCGTGATGATAGTTGAGAGAAGTTTTTGCAGGATCGATAGTGGTCATAGCTTTGAGCAATTAAAGGGCAAAGGATGAAAAGCAAAGTTTTCATCCTGACAGACGTTAGCGATTGTGACTTTCAGAACCTCGATCGCTTGGATCAGCCGCAACTACCGGATCAGGTTTCGCTCTCAAAGTTGAGCTTGGGCCAGCCGACAAGGCAGGATCACTCGCATCCGAGAACGGAACATCCACATCTTGCGATCGCGAACCCATCCCATAGTCATACGGACCTGTCGCTAAGACTGGATCAGCGTCAAAATTCTCAACCGGAGGGGGCGAGGTTGTCATCCATTCTAAGGTCAACCCCCGCCAAGGATTATCCCCCGCAGGCTCACCCCGCAACCAACTCCAAGTCGCATTGACAATAAACGGCAAGGTTGAAACTGCGAGCAAATAAGCCCCGATCGTACAAATCAAATTCAACGTCGCAAACTTGGGATCGTACTCAGCCACTCGGCGGTTCATGCCTTCGAGTCCCAACTTGTGCATCGGCATAAAGGCTAAGTTAAAGCCTACAAAGCTGAGCCAAAAATGCACCTTGCCCCAAGTCTCATTCATCATTCGTCCCGTGATTTTCGGGAACCAGTGGTAGAATCCGGCATATAGCCCAAACACACTGCCACCAAATAAAACGTAGTGCAGGTGAGCAACAATGAAGTAAGTATCATGGACGTGAATATCAAATGGAACAGAAGCGACCATTACGCCGCTAATACCACCCACCACGAACAGAGAAATAAATCCCATTGCAAACAGCAACGCTGAACTTCCGTCCAACTTGCCCCCCCAAAGCGTCGCCAACCAGCTAAAAATCTTAATTCCGGTTGGAACCGCGATAATCATCGTGGTGATCATAAAGAACATCCGCATCCAGGGCGGTGTTCCACTCGTAAACATGTGGTGAACCCAAACAATCAAGCCCAATCCACAAATTGCCAGACTAGAATACGCGATCGCTTTATAGCCAAAAATTGGTTTTCGAGCGTGAACCGAAATGATATCGGAGATCATGCCAAACACAGGCAAGATCATGATGTAAACGGCGGGATGAGAATAAAACCAGAATAAATGCTGATAAACGATCGGGTCTCCGCCACCCGTGGGATTAAAAAACGCCGTCCCAATCAGCACATCAAACGAGAGCAAAATCAGAGCACCCGCCAGCACTGGAGTCGCAATCAACGCCAAAATTGAAGTCGCGAACATTGCCCAGCAAAAGAGCGGCATCTGATTCCAGCCCATGCCGGGAACCCGCATTTTCCAAATCGTGACGAGAAAATTAATTGCAGCCAGAATTGATGAAGTTCCCAGTAGAAGCACGCTGAGAATCCAGATCATTTCTCCCGCTTTGCCTGTAATCAAACTGAGCGGCGGATAGTTTGTCCAGCCTGCTTCCGGCGCACCGACGAGGAAGCTACTCATCAACATTAGCCCTGCCGGGGGAATGATCCAAAACGCCAGCGCATTCAGTCTAGGAAACGCCATATCTCGCGCCCCAATCATCAAGGGCACAAGATAGTTGCCAAAGCCACCTGTTCCCGCTGGCACAATCCATAAAAAGATCATGACCGTCGCGTGAACGGTAAACAAACTGTTATAAACTTCGCGGCTCACGAAATCCGAATCCGGAGTTGCTAACTCCGTTCGCACCATCGTTGCCAGCACACCTCCAATCAGGTAAAACGCAAACGTCGTGACCAGGTATTGAATCCCAATCACTTTATGATCGGTACTAAAGCTAAAGTAGCGTCGCCAGTTTCCGGGTTCTTGCCCGTGAGCAGGGCGATTCGCTTGTTCTTGAAATTCGGCTGCTTGTGTCATAACAAATTCTTAAGAGGAATACGCTTCTGAGCCTTCGCTCATCGGGTGAAGCTGGTGCAGCATTTCAGGAGTAACCCCTGCATCCTGAGCATAAGGAGCAAGATATTCCGCATCAGTCATCTGTGCTGGACTGAGCGCGATCGCTCGGTTTTGTTCATCTGCCTGCGCCACTTTCATACTTTGTAGCCAAGCGTCATAGCTTTCTTGCGATTCAACCAAAACATGTGTCTTCATCGCGCCATGATACGCCCCACAAAGCTCAGCACAAATGACTGGATAGTCTCCTTCGACAGTCGGCGTAAACCGAATCTCAGATTGGCGACCCGGCACCGCATCTTGTTTTAAGCGAAACTCAGGAACCCAAAACGCATGCAGCACATCGTTAGCGGTGATATTCATGACCACAGGACGACCCACGGGTAAATGTAACTCACCAGAAATAATTTCGTCTGGGTAAGTAAATAGCCAAGCATATTGCATGCCTGCTGCTGCAATCGTCAGCGGTTCTTTTCCGGCAGGAATCCTGCCAACCTTGGGAGATTCAATGCCCATCACCGGAGCATCACGACGAGCGGGAATGTCTTCTTCAACCGCATTTGTGACTGGATTTTGCTTCACGGCTGTATCTGTGGCTTGATTGGGATCAACGTCTGCGATTAAAGGAGCAGCGATTGCAGATCCCTTCATCTGATGATGTTGTCCATGCGCGACCGAATGATCCATCGGGTCGAAGCCACCTTCAGAATTGTAGATATCAAAGCTATAAATCGAAATGCCTAACACAATGATGGCAGGAATCGCTGTCCAGACAATCTCGAGCGGAATATTTCCATGAACTGGATCACCATCGCTTTCATCACCTGACTTCCGACGAAAACGTAACAATGCGAACACCAATACAAAGTTAACGAGCAGGAAAATACCTGTCCCAATCGTTAACATGGCATTGAATAAATTATCGACCAGTGGCGCAGCTTCTGTCGCCGCCACGGGAAGCAGGTTATGGTTTTGACCATACCAGAGGCTGACAAGCGTCAAAACAATGCCTGCAAGAAGAGTTGAAATTTGACTAGGAATATTCACGGCTCACCCATCTTGCCTTTACGACTTCAAGAGTTCTAGATCCTGGTCTAGTCTCCTTCCACGGTAGGTCAGGTTGCCCAGAAAATGCCCACTTTCAACCTGAACTTTAAGATTTTCTTTGGGATCTAGCTGAAAGTATTACAGGATACCGATTTGGTTTTTCTCAAATCCGAAGAATTCCCAAAGGTCGCAGGCGTTCTAGGATTCCATGTCTAAAGTAGAGCTTAGAGCGGATGCTCTCGCAATTGATAAACTTTTATTTTGTTTTGGACAGTTTTAGTAATCTGCCCCGCGAAATACCTCTATGTCTGATTCATCGTTTAACCCCTCAACGCTCGTTCGACCCGCTGCGGCTCGCAGTTGGATTACGCGGCTCGTCTTTGCGCTCGCAATCTCAACGTTGTTCTTGATGGCACTGGGCAGCGCCACACGCGTCATGAACGCAGGATTGTCTTGCCCGGATTGGCCCTTGTGTTATGGCGAATTTGTCCCTCGTGCGCAAATGAATCTAGAAGTCTTTCTAGAATGGTTTCACCGATTGATTGCAACCTCGATCGGGTTTGGCGCGATCGCACTAGTGGCAGTCGCTTGGTGGTTCCGACAAGACCTGCCAAAATGGACACCCTGGGCAACCGTGTTTGCACTGTTTCTCGTGGTTTTCCAAGGTGTTTTAGGAGGTCTAACTGTTACAGAATTGTTACGGTTTGACATTGTGACTGCACATCTTGGAACTGGCTTGTTGTTCTTTAGTACTTTGCTGGCGATCGCAACGTCTTTAATGCCCTATCAGGGAACCGGAACGGTCGGTAAGCTGCGCTGGTTCGGTGTTGCTGCAACTGGCTTTGTCTATTTTCAAAGCATTCTGGGCGGCTTAGTCTCTTCTCAGTGGGCATTGCATCAATGTTTTGGACAATCGCAATTATGCAGCGTGATGAATAGCCACATTGCGGGAATTGTTCCACCGACGATCGCAGTTTTATCTTTGGTGATTTTGGCTTGGCGGACTCCGGCGCTGCATCCTCTCCTCCGTCGTTTAATCAACGTAGCGGGATTGTTGCTTGTTCTTCAGTTAACTTTGGGCGTTGCAACATTCAAGCTACGGCTACAGGTTGAACCTTTGACGGTTGCCCATCAAGCTACTGGAGCCGCACTGCTTGGGACTTTACTGGTGTTTACGGTTTTAGCGCTGAGAGACTCGACTCCAGCCCTCGAAGCCGAAGCTTAAACCTATAGTTCTACTCTCTCGTTTGACCAGGTATGGAAATGCAAAATTCAGCGACAGGCGTAATTCGCCATAACCAAGATGTTCTGCAAGTGATTAAAAGCTATTGGCAGTTAACAAAGCCAAGAATTATCTTGCTGCTGCTCATCACGACTGCAGGCGGAATGTGGATCGCAGCTCAAGGTCAAGTTGATCCTGTGTTGTTGATCGTAACTTTGTTGAGTGGTACGTTTGCCGCAGGCTCAGCAAATACGATTAATTGTCTGTACGATCGCGATATCGATTACATCATGGAACGGACTCGCTCTCGTCCGCTCCCTTCTGGGCGGGTGAGTCCCCGAGATGCCTTGATTTTTGCGATTACGTTAGCAGTATTATCATTTGGCTTATTAACCTATTTCGCGAATCTGCTCAGTGCTTGCTTGGCAATGTCAGGCATTTTCTTCTACGTTGTCGTCTATACTCACTGGCTCAAGCGTCACAGCACCCAAAACATTGTAATCGGTGGTGCGGCGGGCGCGATTCCTCCGCTTGTGGGTTGGGCTGCGGTCACAGGGGATCTGAGTTGGGCAGCTTGGGTCTTATTTGCGATTATTTTTCTTTGGACACCGCCCCATTTCTGGGCGTTGGCGATTATGATTCGCGAAGATTATGCCAAAGTTGGCGTGCCAATGTTGCCCGTTGTTGATGGCAATGAACCAACCAGTAAGCAAATTTTTTACTACACGTTGTCTTTGATTCCGGTTTCGCTCTTGCTCGTTTATCCACTGCATGTGATGGGAGCAGTTTATGCGACGATCGCGCTTTTGTTGGGCGGAATTTTTGTTCAGAAAGCTTGGAAGTTGATGCAGGCTCCATCGGATTTGATGGTGGCTCGATCGACGTTCAAATATTCGATTCTGTACTTAATGCTGCTCTGTGCAGGCATGGGAATTGATTCGCTGCCGATGACGCATCAGATGGTCAGCACGATCGCTCAACACATGCAAACGGTGATTGGCGCATTGCTTTAAAGACAGATCTCAAAACAGACACAATCCCGTCGAGTCGGAGTTTTTTTTGGAAGCTCCGACTTTTGCATTTTTGCACATCGACAGAGTGTTGAATCAGGTTTTCCAGCTTCTATCCCACCATTTCCAGCATTGATTTCGCTGCTCGACGACAGGCACCAGGTTCACCTAATACTCGTCTCATTTCTTGATAATCGGCGATCGTTTTCTCCCGCTTCTCTGTCTGCAACAATTCCATTGCCGATCGCGCTAAATTCTCTGGGGTTGCTTCATCTTGCAGAAACTCCGGCACAATCTCTTTCATTCCGACTAGATTGGGTGGCGATGCAAAGGGAATTTCCAATTTCAAAATATGCTCAGCCACCCAAGCCGTAAAAGGAGCTAATCGATACATCACAACTTGCGGAACATTCAGCAGTGCAATTTCGAGATTCACCGTTCCCGATTTTGTAATCGCTAAATCCGCAGCAGCGATCGCGTTCAAGGGTGAGCCTTCTACAATCACCGCATTTAAGCCATATTGTGCGATCGCGCTTAAAATTTGCGATCGATACCGTTCCAACGACAAGGGAATCAGAAATTTCACATCGGGAAGTTTCGCCTGAATCTGCTGTGCCGCGCCAAAAATTGCAGGCAGCATGTATTTAATTTCTTGCTGACGCGAAGCAGGAACAAGCACGATCGCCGTTTCATCGGACGAGATCCCTAACTTTTCGCGAGCAGAACTCCGATCAGGTGCATCTTTCATGCGATCGATTAAAGGATGTCCGACAAATTCAGTTTTCGCACCATGTTCGGCGTAGTATTCAGCCTCAGCAGGAAAGATCGAGAGAATGCGATCGCTAATCTGCACAATCCAATCCGTTTTCTTCTGATTAATTCTGACCACCCATTCTTGAGGCGCAATAAAGTACACCGTTGGAATTGTGGGCAAGTGCTTCCGCACATATAAGCCAATGCTGATGTTTGGATCGCTATAATCCATCATCACAACGAGATCGGGCGGATGCGCTTGGAGATATCGCTTGGCTTGTTTCTGAACTTTCAGCGTCGGCAGAAGGTAGGGTAGACCTTCAATAATCCCGATCGACCCAATTCCGACCGTATTGCCGAGAAGTTTTACACCTGCTGCTGCCATACGATCGCCGCCGAGTGCCAGAATTTCGATATCGATTCCGAGTTCGCTGGCTTGTTCGTAGAGAGCTTTGACGAGTAATGAGCCTTGCAAATCGCCAGAGACTTCGCCCGTGCTAATAAAAATTCGCTTTTTCATAACTCCTTCTGTCTCGATCCTCTGATCCGCAAACACAGCGAATCAGTCCTTCAACGTCGCACTCGGAGTCAATCCTCTACGCCCTGGCAACATTGACAGTTGCAGAAATCGCTGAAAATGCTGGACATGCTCATTTTCGGGCAATAGATCCAATCGCTCTAACGCCTCATTCATCGCCAAGCCCGATCGAAATACAGTACGATACGCTTTTTTCAACAAACTCAAATCTTCTGACGAAAACCCCGATCGCTGCGGGCCGACCTGATGAAATGCCCGAATCCGAGACGGATTTCCTTCAACAATCACAAACGGTGGCACATCTCGATCGATGCGACTCATGCCTCCAATCATCGCATGTCGCCCAATCCAGACAAACTGATGAATGCCCATCACGCCACTCAATCTCGCCTTCGATTCAATATGCACATGTCCCGCCATCTGCACCGAATTGGCAATAATCACTTGATCCTCAATCACGCACTCATGCCCCACATGCACATAAGCCATGAGCAGATTGCCATTACCGATGAGCGTAATGCGATCGGCAAAGGTCGGGCGGTGAATCGTGACATATTCTCGGATCTGATTGCCGTTGCCGATTCTCACTAGCCCCCGCGATCCGTCGTATTTCAAATCTTGGGGTTCAAGCCCGATTGCAGCACCCGGAAAAATCTGATTCCGCTCCCCAATCTCAACCCACCCTTCAATCACCGCATGATGCCCAACACTTGACCCCGCACCAATCTTTACGTGTTCTCCAATCACAGCATATGCACCAACTTGGACGGTTGGGTGAAGTTGAGCATTCGGGTGAATTACAGCGGTCGGATGGATCAAGGTTGGGGCCATAGCGAAGGGTAGAAGGGTTAAAAGGAAGACATAGCCGCGATCGATACATAGGCTCAGATCGCACTAATCTTAATCGACTAGCGCAAACATTAAATCACCTTCACACGCAAGTTGTCCGTCAACTTCGGCACGACCGCGCATCTTTCCAAATCGACGACCCTTGACTGAAAGCAGTTCCACAGTCATAACCAGTTGATCACCTGGCACAACCGGACGACGGAATCTAACACCATCGATTCCAGCAAACATGAACAAGCCCTCTTGCACATCTGCCATTTGAGTTAAAACAACGCCACCAACCTGTGCCATCGCTTCAACAATCAGCACACCCGGCATAATCGGGCGACCTGGAAAGTGCCCTTGAAACTGAGGCTCATTAAACGAGACATTCTTAATTCCAACCGCCAATTTTCCAGGCACAAAATCGATAATGCGATCGACTAAAGCAAACGGATAGCGATGCGGCAGAAGCTGATGAATCTCCTCAGTGGTGAAGGTTTTCTTCACTTCAGGCTCAGCGGGAGTCTCAACATTTTCGAGCGGTGCAGTATGGGTTTCGATCACGGTTGTCATGGGCGGGTAAGGAGTATAGAACTAAAAATGTGCAGGTAAAATCTCAGACAGTTGACGCACGAGTTGAGTATGCAATTCATGACTCGCCTTGTACGCCAAAAAATGAGCCGTTGGCAACGTCCCCAATAAACTGAGATCTCCTATTAAGTCTAGAAGTTTATGGCGCGCTGGTTCATTTGAAAAGCGCAAAGGTGGATTTATCCATCCTTCACTACTGCAAACCAACGCATTTTCAAGTGATCCGCCTTTAATTAAACCATTCGCTCGTAACTGTTCGATCTGATGAGCTAATCCAAATGTTCTGGCTGGAGCAATTTCGGTGGCAAATGTCTCTGGATCAAATTTCCAACTGTGCCATTGATTTCCGATCGCGCTGAGATCAAAATCAATGCCATAAGAAAATCGCAGTTCGCTCGATGGCAATGCCGCCACAAATGCATCGCCATGACGCACGAATACAGGTTCGGAAATGACGATCGCAGATTTCTCTTCGGTCTGCTCGACAATTCCTGCTTGGGCGATCGCGCTTGTCCACGATCGCGCAGAGCCGTCTAATAAGGGAATTTCCGCTCCATCGACTTCAATGCGAGCGTTATCAATGCCCATGCCTGTGAGAGATGCCAGCAAATGCTCGACTGTGCGAATTCTGGCATCTCCATTTACCAGTTCGGTTGACAGCATCGTTTCACGCACCGACTCAATTCGAGCCGGAATCTCAGGCGCACCAGGTAAGTCTGTCCGAACAAAATATCGTCCTCGTCCTGGCTCAGCAGGTAACACTCTCGCTGTCGTTTCTTCGCCGCTATGCAGTCCGACTCCATAACAAGAGAAGCTTTGACAAAGTGATCGTTGCACCTGTCGAGTCTTGCGCCCCTGATTCTGCGTGCTTACCATGTTTAGAATCGCTCCCCAAAGCCGAAGCGAATGTTGTTGCCGCCTTGATCATTCCAACCAAAGTCGATCCGAATTGGACCTAAGGGCGATCGCACTCTCACGCCAACTCCATAGCCCAAACCGCTGCCAGGTTTCCCCCGCACACCTGCCGGATTTCCTGGAACCTTATCGCCTGATCCGAGATCAGTCGCGGCATCGACGAATAGCGCGCCCGAAATAATCGAGAAGATCGGGAATCGGTATTCTGCGGTCGCTTGCAAGTAGCTCTTACCACTTCCGACATCGCCTTCATCGTAACCGCGTACCGAGTTGGTTCCACCCAATGGAAACGCTTCATACGGCGGCACATCTCCCAGGATTGTTCCACCTTGAATGTTGAACGCAAAGGCTTGGGCACAGCGCCCTTGAGGTTGGTTCTGCAAATCAACTCGACGGGTATCGCGATCGCGACATTCAGGCGTAAATTTCGTCAATCGAGTCGGAATGTAGAAGCTATAACTTCCCCGCAATCGGTTGAAGAAAATACTGCCTGACCCAATCGGTAGCGATTGTTCGGTACTAAATTGCAGAACGGAGCCGCCTGTCGGTTGCAGAAAATCATTTCTGCGATCGCGTCTCAGTACTAACTGCCCGGTGAACAAATCATCTTTACCCGAAGGATCAAAGGTCAGCGGGTTGCCCAATTCATCGACTCGGCGACGAATTCCATCCGCATCGGTTGCGGTGACTCGTTGATACTGTAATCCGAGTGAAGCTGTCCATTCGGCTCGCTCAAACACATTGCGCGACAGCGGACGGGCAAAGCTAATGCCGCCACCTGTTCGGTTAATTCTGGGTCGATCGCGATCTTCATTTCCCAGTCGAACTTCGGGATCACCCCCATCAAAAATCAGCGAAATCGTTCTGCGTCGGAACACGCTTAACGTGTAAGAAGTCCGGTACGGATCACCTGCAATCCAAGGATCAGTAAACGACAGTTCATACTGCTGATCTCGCTGACCAATTTGCACTTCAGCATTCAGCTTTTGGTTGTTCCCGCCAACGTTTTGCTGTCCATAGCTGAGACTTCCAAAGAAGCCACTAGCTGAACTAAAACCGCCCGCAAGCCCAATATTTCCGGTATTTTTCTCGACGGCATTTACGACAAGAACCACTTTTCGGCGATCTTCACCCACATCCAAAGACGGACGGAGATCTTCAAACAGTCCTAGTCCAAATAGTCGTTGGAAATCGCGCTCTAAAATTTGACGGTTAAAAACTTGTCCAGGCTTTAATTCGAGTTCGCGCGTAATAATAAAGTCCCGCGTTCTACCCCGAATCGGATTGCCTTTGGCATCGCGATCGCTGCCTTCTTTATTAATAAATCGAACCTGAATTCGCTCGATTTCACCTTCTGCGACCTGCAAGACAACTGTTCCGTCTGGGTTAATCTGCGGCTGTTGTGCGTTAATCACCTGCGCCAAGACAAACCCACGATCTTGGTAGTATTTCGTCAGTTCTTGAATGCCGCTCTGCAAATCTCGGAAGTTCGTAATCTTGCCGTACTGAGGGCTAAAGATTCGATTGACCACATCTGCGGGTACGACTTTGCTGCCTTCAAGCTGTACCGACTTCAACGGCGGATTCGCAGTTACTTCAAACGTGACCCGCACTCCAAGCGGTGTATCTTCCGGGGTCGCTCTCACATTCGAGAAAAATCCAGTCGCAAAGATGGCGTTGATATCGTTTTGCAACTGCGATCGCGTTGTTGTCCGTCCGGGCTGAGTTTGAATCACGCGATAGACTTCTTGCTGCAATTCCCCGTCAACACCTGAGACAACGACTTCAGACACTAACACTCTTGGCTCAGCTTCAGCGGGAGGTTGGGTCGGTTGTCCGGGTTGGGAAGTTGGCTGCTCTGGTTGAGGAGTTGGCTGCCCTGGCTGTAAAGGCTGGGTTGGAACCGCTTCTGAAGGCGTTTCTGAAGGAGTCTGCTGTCCTTCAGGCGTAATCGGTGCGGTTTCTGGAACCGTTGGAAGAGTCGGCGTAGTTGGCGTGATGGGAGCCGTTGGATTAATTTGAATCCGATCGGGCGTTTCTTGCTCGATCGTTCCTGCCTGAGCGATTACTGGAGCCATTTTTCCGTTCAGTCGCGTCTCGACAGGCTGGCTCGTCTGCATCACAGGAGTCGTTTTCACAACGACATCTTTTGCAGAAGGTTTAGATTTGGAAACGGTCGATCGATCCGTCAATTTAGCTGGCTGAAGGGGCGATTTTGCCTCAGCAGAATGCGACAAGCCAAGCGTTGCCGTCAACGCAACCGCAGCCATCACAACAGGAGATAAGCGCATAGTATTCACAGTTTTTCGCACGTCCTCACACTCTTTCTGCTCAAAGCAGACACAACAACATCACAGAAGTTAGTCACGATCCCGCTAATCGGCAAGATTGTACCGCACCCTGAGTATCAATACCCATCCATGTGAAGGATTTTCAACTGGCTGATGCTGCATTTTTCAACATTTTGCAGATCATACCGTCTGACCTAGCACCCTTTCCATTACTTGCCGATAAGCACCTTCCACATTTCCCAAGTCCCGCCGGAAGCGATCTTTATCTAAGACGCGACGATCGGGATCGGTTTCGGATTGATCCCACAGCCGACAGGTATCCGGGCTGATTTCGTCTGCCAGGATAATTTCTCCGTTCGAATCTGTTCCAAATTCCAACTTAAAGTCCACCAATGTAATGCCACATTGCTGAAAGAAAGTTTGCAAGACCGAGTTAATCTGGTTTGCCATTTGAATCAGTTGCTCGATTTGCGCGGCTGATGCGAGATTGAGCACTCGCAGTCGATCGGGAGTCAATAAGGGATCTCCGAGCGCGTCGTCTTTGAGGTAGAACTCGACGAGGGGGGGATTGAGGGTCGTGCCTAACTTCAGTCCTGTCTGTTGACAGAGACTCCCCGCTGCAATGTTCCTGACGACGACTTCTAAGGGGATAATTTTGACGGCTTTGACCCGCATTTCGTTGCCTGAAGTCTGCTCGATGAAGTGAGTTGGGACTCCATTGGCAATCATTAATTTGAAAAGATGGGTGGCGATCGCGCAATTCATTTCGCCTTTGCCCTGAATGCTGCCGCGTTTCTGAGCATTAAAAGCCGTCGCGTCGTCTTTGAAATATGTCAGCAAAACTTCTGGATCTTCTGTAGCGTAGAGAATCTTAGCTTTGCCTTCGTAGAGTTTTTGACCAACAGACATGGGACGACAAGAATTTTAGAACGCTCATCATTGTACCGCTCCGGAACGTGGCATGAGTGAATCATGAATCTGTTCGTGCGATCGCGATTTCTCCAGTGCGAACAAGCTGTGGATCGTGAGCGAATCCTTCTAACACAAGGGAATTATGTATATTCCGCAGGGCGAATCGAATGCGACGCAGGGTGAATCGAATGCGACGCAGGGTGAATTTTCGTATTTCCACACAACGATCAAGAATGCGATCGTGAGCAAATCTTTCTCGTGCAATGAATCTTTGTTGTTTTTGAAGTGCGATTGCGGTTCGAGCGTTGTAGGAGAGATCGCCCTTCGGTTCAAAACTTCGATCGAGGAAAACTTCCCCATTCCCCCCATTCCCCTACTCCCCCATTTCTAGAGTTGATCGATCGGCAACAGCAGCTTATCTTCAATTTCCTGCCGCACCTCCTCACTGACCTTACCCTCCTTGAGCAATTCGACCAGAAATTTATTGGCATCGTAGTAATACCATAAAGCCTGCCTCTGGGATTCGCTAAACTGCCAGTCGTGACCAATATTCCTATGTTCGATCATGATCTGACGCAATGTTTGAATCCACTGCTGTCCTTCGCTACACCACCAATGCTTGAAGGACTTGAAACTATTCCATGACAAGTCTTGGGGTAGCTGTTTTCTAAGCTTTTGTAATTTTTCTACCATCTCCGGGTCGAGAGCAAAGTCAAGGCTACGGGAGAGGAAGAGGTTGAGCTTACGGGAGTGATTAAGGACGCAGTTGAAGTTAGCACGGATAGGGTAGAGAGAGAAGGAGCGGGCGAGGAAGAAGGAGTAGGAGAGGTCACAGTCAAGGGCGAGGTCATCGATGTGGGAGAGGGTAATGCCACGGTCGAGGTCGAGGATGTTGTCGAAGTGAGAGATGTTCCTGAGTAATAAGTCGCTGCTAGGCAAGTGGATTTCGTCGAGGGTGTGGTCGAGGGCAAAGATGAGAACGAGGTAAAAGTAAAATGCCCGAAACACCGAAGATCTCCATGCCGCATCAACGGATTCAGCTTTTTGACAAACCCATGTCAGAAACTCCTGACATTTGGCATCGTAGGAGATAGAGAAATCGATTGTCTGTTTAATCAGCTTGAGTAATTTGTCAGAGGGTTGAGATTTGACGAGTTGCTTCACCCGCTCTTGCCACTGTTGATTGGCTATCTTGCTAGCACAGTGCTCAGGAGGAAGTTGAGTCAGCCATTGCATTGTGAAGTGTTCCTGAAAGGTGAGGTGGGAGAACGACCATAGCTGATCAGCCCGTTCGACCAGTAATCCATGCTGCGCCTCGATCGCTCTCAACACCGCCTCCCCATCCCTCAAATTGTTACGCCTGACAAATTTGGCAATCTGCCATATCAAAGAATTCTGCTCAAACAACACAAAGTTTTCTGGATGCTCAAATTTCCACGCTGCAAGCTTGGTGAGCAGTTGCTTTTTCTGTTCCAGAGTGAGGGCGCGATAGACTTCGTTTCCAATCTCCCATTCAGGAATTTCCTTCAGCTCATTCCATCGCTCTAGCAGTAAATTGATTCCTTTGTCGTAGAGCGAAGCTGCTTGAGTTGGTAAGTCTCCTGTATCCTCAAACACCCAGCACATCAAACTCAACAGGACTGGCGTGACGGTCAATTCTTTAAGGGCTGGATTCTTATCAATCTCACTTGCAAATGTTTGCCATTGCTGCCAAGCTTCGTGTTCTGTCGATCCACTCGCCCGAAACCAATTCTCGACAAATCGCTGCACTTGCTCTGAAGTGAAATCTGCTACCTCGACCGCCGTAAAACCCTGCGGCATCTCTCCAGTAATAATCTGAGTCCGACAGGTCAGGATAAATCGATTGCTTGCATATTGTGACTTCTGAGCAAGTTCGCATACTTGCCTTTGTACATCCCCTCGAAACAGACTGCTCGGAACTTCATCCAGCCCATCCATCAAGATGAGTAGCTGCCCTTGCTCTAAAAGCTTTTCTGTCTGCTGAGAAGATAGCTCTAGCTGTTCAGAAATTGCATCTAACAACTTCCAGTTTGTCGATCTAATCCGCCGTAATTCAATTAAAACTGGAATTAGATCTGGTTGAAACCGCTCTTTACTGCAATCCACTGCCAAATGCTTGAGAAACGTTGTTTTTCCTGCTCCCGGTTTTCCTAGAATCAGCAAGCGATTGTTTCGATTCGCAACGGTCATTCCCTCATCGCGGCGAATACGATCGCCCAACCCTAAGCGATCATTCCGAAAATCAAACGATGCCAGCATCCCCGATCCCGCTTGATATGTCCGAGGAGAACGATTCAGCAACCACACATCAACATAAAGCTGATCGACTCTAATCTCAGTTTGATTTAGTAGGCGAATCGAGTTGTATTGAGAAATCATCTTTTGGCGACAGCGCGATCGAATTTCTTCAATCCGTTGCTGCTTCTCTGTCGCAACCTTCCGAATTCCCTTTGCAATTTCTGTAAAAACCTCATCTTCATCGTCCCACTTTGTCACAGGTTTAATTCCACCACCTGTTACAGTTGGAAGCCCCTGAAGTTTGCCGAACGGCGCAGACTCCCAATCGCAAGAACGCAGAATCACCGGAATCACACGAGCAAGCTTTTGATTGTGAAGCTCGATCGCGCGTTGCATCTCCTTCTCATAACAGTAATCAGAAGCTAGAAAATCAGCACTGACGAGCAGCAAAATTAAGTCAGCCGTATTCAAGTTTTCATCGATTTCTTCTGCCCATTCATTTCCAAGCGGAATCATTCGATCGTGCCAAGTTCCGATCACACCCTGTCGCTCAAGCAATTTGAGATGAGTATTCAGTTTCTCTCTCAGATGCTCGTCTTTGTGCGAATAGGAAATGAAAAGCTTCAGCGTCATGGGGCAACACTCATCAGCGATCGAAGAGAATGAGAGAATTCTTTCTTCTCAATGTAATCAATCCAAGGTCTTTCAGTCTAATTTGAAAAAATTACGATCGCGCACCACTAACCCCTGAATCTCTGCGATCGCACGCATTAGCCAATTCAGCGATCGCCATCAAAAAAGCCACAACCTCATCAGATTGCAGCTTCTCATCACAAATCCATCCGTCGTTTTAACTCAGACCCGTTGACTTGCTGCCAAAATCTACAGAAACGGGATTGCAGCCCGGAAAATTGACCGCATCCTCATCAAGAAAACCAGCGATCGCCATTTCAATCACAGCCTCAACGGGAAAATTCACCTGCGCCGCATAAGTCAAAAGTCCCAACCGAATCTTCTCCGGCAGTCCATCTAGAAATGCTTGAGCTACCTCTGGGCTAAGATGTTCACGAGTTTGGGCTTGCATGATTATTCCTCCCGCTTCTTACGAACGTTATAGCGTGGCTGTGCAGATCGGATCATCAGTGTTTCGAGTCGATCGCCCTCTCGAAAAGACTGAATCGTGAGCAGTTCTACCGCAATACGGATATCAAAAGGACTGTAACAATCCAGAAACGCCCAAAAAAAAGCCTTATGCCCATTATCTCGAAATCGCCGCCGCAGACTCACCGCTAACCCAATATACAAGATTCCTTCTGCTCGATGGCGCACAGCATACAACCCACCGACAGCAGGCATATTTCTAAACTCACGACTTAGCGGATAGCACTCATCAAAAGGCATCAAGGATAGCCGATTTAGAATTGTTTGGGCTTCTTCCTCTAACTGCATCGTGGTAAAGCCGCCTCTTGAAATAGATGTTCGTAAGGCGCAATTTTACCACTGTAAGATTGTGGAAGAATAAACCACTTATAAAGTCACATCTACTAGCCAGATGAGAGATGAACCATGACTTCCAGCAGTATCGAATCCTTCAATCCAGAACCAGAAACCATCGAGCATTTAAGCCCAGTTGCAGCCCGAATGATGTTAGCCGCATTTCCGCCCCACATTCAGGCAGCATTTGAACGACGCGCTAAAGCCATTAACTATCCCGTAGAAGCCGTGTTAGAAATGGCAATTGTAGGTTTCCTCGACGGAGAAGCTCTAAGTTTCGTCGATTGTAAACCTCGATATTAGAGTTTGCGATCGCACTCATTCGCCATTGCATCGATCACTGAACCGTGATTTACGATCGCGAGAACGATTATTGCAAGTTGAACAGCTTGGGTTAGCAAGGATTCCAGATTAAGATGAAATTGCACGCCTATGTGACTCGATCAAATGAGCGCTCAAAACTATCCCTTTGCTCAGGAATTCATTACAGATGCGGAAGGAAAAATTCGCAAGGTTGTGATTGATATTACGGATTATCGGAAGTTAATTGAAGCGATCGAAGATGAAGGACTTTATTGCGTCATGCTCGAAGCTCGTCGCGAGAAGCCTCTGACTTTGGAAGAAGCCCGCAAGGAAATGGGAAACGAGTAACATTTACCAAATCTTCGCCATCCGCAGCACAAATCCTGGGAGTTCTGGATCACCGCTCACCATCTCAGGTTGCTCCAAAATCTCAGGCGATTGACCCCGACGATAAACGTGAACCGTCGTGTTTTTGCGATCGATCAAAAACCCCAACACTGCCCCATTCTCGATGTACTCTTGCATCTTCGCTTGCAGTCTGCTTAGCGTATCACTCGAAGACCGAAGTTCAATCACAAAATCAGGACAAATCGGCGCAAACGAAGCTTTTTGCTCATCAGTTAACGCATTCCACCGCTCTGATCGAATCCAGGAAGCATCTGGCGATCGTGTCGCTCCATTCGGCAACGTAAACCCTGCACTCGAATCAAATACCTCACCCGTCCCATCTTGGTCAGCCCAGTTTGCAACTTGCTGACTAATTTTCATGTTTCGATTGCCCGTATCCGAGAAAGCAGGCGGCATAATAATCACTTCTCCCTTCGCCGTCCGCTCAATTCGCAAATCTCGATTTGCTAGGCAAAACTCATAAAACTGCTTGTCTGTCATCTGTACCAGCGCCGGAAAGCTAACGGTTAAAGGAATTGGCTCAGATTGAATCAGCAACGTCGTCATGATTCCTGCTCCCGACTCAGTACATTTACACTTCAAATGTAATCCTAATTCTAGACGAACTGATTCCGAACTCACGAGCCAATTGAGCGATCGCCCACCTTTCACCCAAATCCTCAGACCTTCTTGTGTAGAATCATCGCCATTACGAACCGAGAAAACTAATCATGAAAGTTTTACTTCGACTCCGGGATGCACTTCTCACCGTTCCAACGTGGAGAGATTGGCAAGAAGCGCTCGTACTCCTCACACTCTTCGGCGCAATTTATTTACCGATCGGTTTCAGCCTAAACTTCCTCAAGTTCCAGCCCGAGTCAAACTGGCAAACGATCATTGCCGTTCTCTTCAGTTCGTTCTGGATGCCGGGAGTGAATGAAGAACTCATATTTCGAGGCTTGCTGATTCCTCGGACTGGTTCGCGAAAATGGGAGATCGCTTTTAGTTGGCTCTTATTTTTGCTCTATCACCTGCATCCCTTCGTACCTGCATTCTTCCGAACACCTGCTTTTTTGATCGGCGCAGGACTTGTGGGAATGGTCTGTACGATTTCTTATCTCAGAAGCAAATCGATCTGGACAGCGATCGTCTTGCATTGGTCGATCGTTGCTAGTTGGCTGCTAGTGCTAGGTGGATTAGATTTATTTCGCTCGCAGAGGTAGCAAGCGTAGATTCATAAATTTGGCGACTTCGCGATCGCATCCAAAATATCCTGAAGATAGTCCTCCGTATATCGTTGACTCACAGATAAACAACCTCTGCTAAAATCCGTTCCCCAATCCGAGGCTTCAAGCCAGATTTATGAACTAAATCCACTTTGATGCCGAGACTATCACTGAGGTAGTTCTCTAAAGTGACAAATTTCAATAAACTGGGTATCTCAGAAAACTCCACCAGCAAATCAACATCACTCGTTTCTGTCTGCTCTTGCCTTACATAAGAACCAAAAATTCCCAATTCTTTCACGTGATAGCGCTCTTGCAGAATTGGCTTATGCAGCACCAGCCATTGTCGAATTTCCTCTAAATTTTTCATCGCATTTTATCTGGCTCATCTTCTAGATCCTAATTCATCGGTCGATCGTCTAGATTTAGCTCCTGATATTTGACCTTTAATCTGTTGCCATCGACCAATTCATCCGGGACATTGCGAATCGCAATCTGAGTGCATCGATCGCACCCCCGTTCAAGGTATTGTGATCAATAGCGATCGAGAAAATTCTTTTTTAACAATGACCCTAGTTCCTCACAAGAAAGCAAAAGCGCTAAAACCGTCGAGCCGTCGTCCTGCGAAAGAACTGTGCAGCGAATGTGGATTGTGCGACACCTACTATATTCACTACGTTAAAGAAGCCTGCGCGTTTATCAATCAGCAGATCCCCGAACTCGAAACTCAAACGCACGGACGCAGCCGAGATCTAGAAAACGAAGACGATCTGTATTTCGGAGTCAGCCAAGACATGATGGCAGCCCGCAAAACAGAACCGATTCCCGGAGCGCAATGGACAGGAATTGTAAGCACGATCGCCATTGAAATGCTGACTCGCGGCATGGTCGAAGGGGTCGTCTGCGTTCAAAATACCGAAGAAGACCGATTCCAACCCAAACCCATCATCGCCACAACACCAGAAGAAATTCTCGCAGCTCGGGTCAATAAGCCAACACTTTCCCCGAATCTCTCAGTTTTAGAGCAGATCGAACAATCGGGAATGAAACGGCTTCTCGTCATCGGAGTCGGGTGTCAAATTCAAGCTTTGAGAGCCGTTGAGAAAAAACTGGGGCTTGAGAAGCTTTATGTTTTAGGCACACCTTGCACCGATAATGTCACCCGTGCCGGCTTGCAGAAATTCTTAGACACCACCAGTCGATCGCCCGAAACCGTAGTCTACTACGAATTCATGCAAGACTTCCAAGTGCATTTCAAACACGAAGACGGCTCAACTGAATTAGTCCCCTTCTTTGGCTTGAAAACAAACGAACTCAAAGACGTGTTTGCACCCTCTTGTCTCAGTTGCTTTGACTATGTGAATTCGTTAGCCGATTTAGTCGTTGGCTATATGGGTGCGCCGTTTGGGTGGCAGTGGATTGTCGTGAGAAACGATCGCGGACAAGAAATGCTCGATCTCGTTCAAGACCAGATTGAAACTCAACCCGTGATGTCAAAAGGCGATCGACGTCAAGCCGTCCAGCAAAGTATTCCGGCTTACGATAAAGCAGTCACATTGCCGATGTGGGCAGCAAAACTCATGGGCGTTGTGATTGAGAAAATCGGGCCGAAAGGATTGGAATATGCGCGCTTCTCGATCGATTCTCATTTCACTCGCAATTATTTGTATGTGAAACGCAATCATCCTGAAAAACTAGAGCAACATGTTCCCGACTATGCAAAACGCATCGTCGAACAATATAAATTGCCGGATTGAAGCTGAAGCCGTTAGAAGTTGGAAGTGTTGAAGCACTCCAACTTCTAGCTCCACTGAACAAGAGCTACACCTCAACTTTTTGCGGTTGCTGTTGTTCCATGCCCAGCAGCGAAGTTGCTTCAGCCACCTGCTTCCCTTCATTCATCAAGTAATCGTAGAAGGCTTTCGCGATCGCAGAAAGCTGCTTTCCAGACGGATGCACCACATACCAAGACCGCTCGATCGGGAAGCCTTCAACATCCAAAATCGTCAGTTGATTATTTAACCCTTCCAGCGCCAGCGTATGCTTCGAGAGAACAGATAATCCCATTCCACCCGCGATCGCCTGCTTAATCGCCTCATTGCTGCCCAAATCGAGCTTCACCTTCAAGGGCAACCCGTGAGCATCAAACAACTTCTGCACCGCCTTCCGCGTCCCCGATCCGGGTTCCCGCATAATAAACGGCTCCTCACAAATCCGTGAAATCGGAATATTCTTCTCATGTGCGAGCGGATGCGTCCGGGGAGCAAGTACCACCAGCGGGTTCTCCATAAATGGCTCACAATGAGCATCCGAATCATCCGGCAACTGACTCAGAATGTACAAATCATCCCGATTATCTGCCAAGCTATCTAGCACGTACTGATGGTTCGTTACCGTCAGCGACACATCGATCCCTGGATACCGCTGACAAAACGGCCCCAAAATTCTCGGAATCACATACTTCGCAGTGGTAACGACCGCAAGGCGCAACGTCCCCTGCTTCAACCCTTTGAGATCAGCCACCGAAATCTGAAACTGATCCAGCCGTTCAAACACATCTCGACAAGTCGAGTACAACTCTTTGCCCGCTGCCGTCAGATACAAACGTTTACCGACTTGTTCAAAGAGCGGCAATCCAACTGTTTTCGACAGTTGTTTGACTTGCATCGAGACGGTTGGCTGAGTGAGAAACAATTCCTCAGCGGCGCGTGTAAAACTACTATGACGTGCGACCGCTTCAAAAACTTTTAGTTGGTGCAATGTAGCATTTTGCAAAGCGAACTCTCCTAATTCGAGAAATGGCAGATTGACAAGCGGAAAAAACTTTTAATCGGAGCATCAAAAAACCACTGTATAGAATCAAATCTATGTTTTTCATAGACAACAGTGATTTTTTCTTATAGGTTTTGTAGCTATGATAATGCATAAGAGCATATTGCTCCCTTCCAATCTGGCGTTGTACGATTCAAAGTTTTGTCGGAGCGAGTCGCAGATTGTAGTTTTTGCAGTCCGTTGCTTCCCTTCAGTCTATGGCGTGCAACGCTTTCCTTATGGCTGCTAACAGAGATTTTCTAACTGAACTGAATTAGCGTCCGGTTGGTATGTGATGCTAATGGTGTGAAAAATTCTAGCCTCCCTTTTGTCCTTTATTTTGCGATCGCACTATGGCAGACATTGTTGATATTGCAGTTGGCGCGGGTTCGTTTACGACATTAGTAACGGCAGTTCAAGCCGCGAATCTAGTCGATGCGCTGAAAAGCCCGGGACCATTTACGGTGTTTGCACCGAACGACGAAGCGTTTGCTAAGCTTCCTCCTGGAACCATTCAAACGTTAGTGCAAAACATCCCTCAATTAGCTCGCATCCTGACGTTTCATGTCGTAGCTGGTAAGTACATGAAAGCCGATTTAGAGAAACTCGGATCGCTGCCTTCGCTCGAAGGCTCACCGATTCCATTTCATTTTGAGGATGGGTTCGAGGTGAAGAATGCAACCGTCTTAGCAGCAGATATCGAGGCAGATAACGGCGTGATTCATGTGATTGATACCGTGATTCTGATGGGTTAGATATCGGGTGAGTTTGAAAGAACGATCGTCATTTAGACGATCGTTCTTTTTTGTGAAATGAAGTTGCGTTGTCAGGAAATATCGCTCTCTGCAATTCCTGACAACAGCGCGTCATTTTACCGATAATCCTGGCTTTGAATCTCCCGGATTCGGGATTCTGGGCGCAAGAATCGATCCAACTGAGATTCAAAGAACCGTCGATTCGCCATCAAGTGATTCGGGTTTGTATCATCCAATGGATACAGCAATGCACAGCGTAATGCCTGAATCACGGCAGAAGTCACGCAATACATCGATCGCTGAAAACTGACGGCAAGCTGCACCAGCATGTCATCCTCACCGCGACAATGCTGCTTATAATAGTCCACCAAATAAGGCGGCAAGAAGTGCAACATATCCTGAGCTAAGAATGTCGGCGGAATTCCAGCCGTTCCCACTGGAAACTTGTCCGCATACAGAACACCGTAATGGAAGTCCTTTTGATCGTCAGGAACCTGTTTTGCCTGAGCGTTGTAGGACTTCGTACCTCGGAACGGAGACGTTCTGTAAAAGACAGCTTCTACATAAGGCAACGCTGCCTCATATAACCAGGTGAATCCTTTTGACTTAGGAATAATTTCAAAGCATTCACCATCAATGTACACATGATGATAAATTGGGCGACCTGCGATCGCGAAAATTCCATTCACAAGGAAGTCCATCGCTTGCGGGACAGTCGCTATCTTCCCTTCATCATACAAATCTGACATCTCGAAGAATACAGGAGCCATCACTTCCCAGAACAATCCGAGATTCGCATAGTACGATGCTTGACGGCACTGTTCCATAAACATATCTGGAAACAGCTTGTACAATCCTGCCATCACTGGATTCTTGCGGAAATAAGCCTTGATGGCGCGATCGGCATTCGCCTTATATTCATCGCTATCGAGATACGGATCGAACTGATTCACCGGAACATACATGCCACGATGCCACAACATCGATCGCATACATTCTTCCGCAAACTCCATGTTGATGCGATCGTGCCAAAGGTGATGCAACGCGCGCGGCAATTTCTGATTGAGTTCGCCCTTTTCCATAAACTCAATCAGTTCTGGATGCGCTTCTGCTGTGCCTCGCCAAATCCGCAGATCAGCGTCATCGCCTGCATAGTGATTGTGGCGCTTCATATACTCATCTGAGATGAAATATTTGAAGATGGGCAGCGGATTCAGAAACACTTGCTCACCGATATAGAGCAAATCGCGCCAGTAAAAATCCATTGGCACAGCATACGCTTTGTATAGCCCAATAATCTGCATCAGATTCTCAGGCGTATCGGGAAGCATTGCACCCCCTGCTTCCAAACGATGAATCACGTCAGCAAAAGGATGCTGTGATGGGGGCAGCTTCGTGCGAGGAGCGGGCATGTTCATGGTCAGTTCTCTCCTGGATCAAGAATGCAAATGAGCGATCGATGATGGGTATCCGACCGTACTAGGAACGATCAGCAGAATTAAAAGCAACTTGCTCGGCTTGAGGTAAAGCAGCCGTGACGAGAGCCTTGGTCGTCTGCTCACTCCAGCACACTAACCAAGTTGGCTGAATTCCAAGCCAAAAGATCAATGCAGTCAACGCTAAAGCCGGAACATACTCGACAAATCGCACCTTCGGGAAGTAAGCCGTCTTGTTGTCTAACTTTCCAAAACAAGTCCGATTCAGCAGAATCACAAAGTAAACCGCAGTCAGTCCTGTCCCCAGAATCGCGATCAAGGTTTGCCACGGGAACCGAGCAAAACTACCTTGGAACACCAAGAACTCAGCAACAAAGCCTGCTAATCCTGGAATCCCAGCACTCGCCATTGCAGCCAGAATCAACAACGCACTGGTCAGCGGCAGCCCCCGAATCGGATTCAGCAGCCCGTTGAGAATATCGCGATCGCGCGTTCCAGTCTTCGCCTCAACTAATCCAACCAGATAGAACAAGAGCGCCAAGATCAACCCGTGAGCCACCATCTGCGACACTGCGCCCACCATTGCGAGCGGAGTCAAAGCAGCAGCACCGAGCAACACATAGCCCATATGCGCGATCGAGCTAAATGCGACCATTCGCTTAATATCATGCTGCGCGAGTGCAGACAAAGCACCATATAGAATCGAAACGGCTGCAATAATCGCTAATCCAGGACTGACAAGCTGCCACGAGTCTGGAAATAAGCCCAAGCAGAATCGAACTAAACCGTAAGTTCCAAGCTTCGCCAAAATTCCACCTAGCAAAATTGCAACGGGAGTCGAAGCTTCGACATACGTATCTGGTAGCCAAGTGTGCAGAGGCACGAGAGGCGTTTTGATTCCAAATCCAACCAGCAATAGGGTCAACAGAATTAACTGCGCGTTCTGTGGCAAAGCAGCAACATTGATATCTGCATAATCAAAGCTCGGTGCATGACTTAACCAGGTCACACCCAGGAATCCTGCCAAAATCAGCATCCCAGACATTGCGGTGTAAATCAGAAACTTCATTGCCGCATATTCGCGCTTCTGTCCACCCCAAATCAGAATCAGCAAGTAGAACGGCACTAATTCCAATTCGTAGAACAAGAAGAACAGCAGCAAATTCTGAGCTAGGAATGCCCCTGCAACACCCGCATTCACAATCAGGAGCATCGAATAAAACAAGCGAGGACGTTGTAGAACTTCCCCAGTTTTCAATCCGAACGTGCCACTAAATGCCACGAGCGCAGTAATCAAGCTGCCTAATGCCAGCAAAGGAAGAGATAAACCATCCACTGCCAAGCTGTAGCTAATTCCCAACGTTGGAATCCAAGCGTGATATTCCTGCATTTGGAATCCGGGCACGCTGAGATTGAAATTAAACATTAGCACAATCGTCCAAAGCAAAATTGCGCTAGAGACTGCGATCGCACTGGTTCGAGCTTGTTTTTCAGACAAATTTGGGACTAACCCAATGACTAACGCCCCAATGAGCGGTAGCCAAATCAAAGGACTCAGCATCATAATGTTTTCCTTTCGCAGATCGGTTCTAGAGGGAATTTAGAGGCTTCTTAACGCTGAACATTCATCACAATGTCAGTCGCACTTTGAGGGAATAGCGAAATCGAAACCTGCGACAGAAAGGGCAAGCTCAACAACACGCTGATCAATGCAATTCCAAACAGAATGGTCAACATATAGAATTGCGATTGCCCAGAGTTGCTATACCGCAGATTGCGTCCACTAATCAGCGTCAGTACGCCAAATAAGTTCAATCCACCATCGACGAGATATTTATCAAACCAAGAGGTAATTTGAGAAACGAGCGCAACGAGGAAAACAACGGTGCTGCGATACAGATTTGGCGTGTAGAAGTCATACGCCAACAAATCTTGCACTCCTTTCCAAGGCAGAACCACAGGTTTCGCAATGTTCTTGTTGAGATAGACGATCGCGCTTGCGGCAATTCCTGTCACCGTTGACCAAATCAGCAGCAATGCCAAATCTGTATTCACTTCAGCCCAACTTGGCAACAGATTCAAGGCTTGCATAATCAACGGCAGATGCAGGATAAAGCCCATCAACACGATCATCGGCAGTGCCATCCAGTAGTGAATTTCTGGCGATCGCTGAGCCATCTGTTTCGACTCGCCTTTAAACACGAGACAAAAGACTCGCGTCACACCAAATGCGGCAAAAGCATTCACTAATAGAACCACACCCACAAGCCAAGGCTGCGTTTCCCAGATTCCGGTCGTGATTTTGAGCAATGCCCAGAAACCGCCCAACGGGGGAAATGCAACTAAGCCCGCTAATCCAATTAAAAAGCTCAATCCAGAAACCGGACGACGCGACCACAATCCACCCAACTGCGTGACATCTTGCGTGATGCTATTCCAAACGACTGCACCACTGCCCATGATCAACAGCGCTGATGCCAAAGCGTGAGACAAGACCAACAGCAAAGCAGCATCCGGTTGCTGCGTTCCCACAGCAATGAACACCAAGCCCATGTATGCCGTCACGAGATAAGATTGCGTCCGTTTGATATCAATCTGCGCGATCGCGATCAACGAACCCCCGATCGCACTGACTGCACCAATAAAGATCGTCACGCCTAACACCGTCGGAGACAACGCCAAAACGGGTTCTAACTTAAACAGCACCCAAGCTCCGGTTGCAACCACGACCGAGTTCCGCAGAATTGAAGCGGGAACTGGTCCTTCCATCGCCTCATCGAGCCATAAGTGCAGAGGGAACTGCGCGCATTTACCCATTGGACCTGCAATTAGCGCTAATCCAACCAAAGTAATCACTTTCGGATCAACCTGAGCCGTTTTTGCCCATTCTGCCAGTTCATTAAAATCCCATGTTCCTGCTAGGGGTAAGAGTGCGACCACACCCATCAACAAGAACAAGTCGCCCAACCGCTTCGTTAAGAATGCATCTCTCGCACCCGTGACGACGAGCGATTGGTTAAACCAGACTCCGACCAGCAGATAAGTTGCAAGGGTCAGAATTTCCAGAATAAAGTAGGAGAAGAACAAAGAATTGCAGAGCACTAAAGCAGTCATTCCCGCTTCAAAGAAGGCAAGCAGCGAGAAGAATCGCGCCCATCCCCAATCCATCTCCATGTAGCCAAACGCATAAGTTTGTGCCAGCAGGTTAATCCCGGTTACGAGGACGATCGCACCAACGCTAAGAGTCGAAATTTCGATCGGAATCGTCAGATTTAATCCTGCGACATCGAGCCAAGGAATCAGAATTTCCTGGGGAGGTTGGTTCCAAGTTGCAGGCAGTGCAAAAGCAGCGTGCAAGAAGGAAGCAAAAGACATCAGACCGTTAAGGTAACCGGAAGGACGAGGACCTGTCCGCCGTGTGATACCCGGAAACCAAAGGGCGGACAAAATCGCGCCCAAAAGAGCATAACAAGGGATTAACCAAATGCTCTGGAGCAAAGGGTGAGCCATCGAAATTCACCTCTAGATAGCAAGCTGAACCAGTCAGAAATTTGAGATAGAAAAAATTGCGCCGAACTCTACGCGATCGCGCTGCAGAATTAAGGTTTAGATTCCCTTAATGATTTGTGTTCCCTTAATATTTACCACACCTAAACATTGAAAGAAACCTTGCTATCGCGAGAGATCGACCGCTGAAATTCAATGGCTGCAATACATATAGTATTTAGATTATGGTTTCAATTCACCGAATCAATTATTGTCGATACTGATTTCCGAGATTGATAGATTTCTATGGTTAATCCAGAAAATAGCTTGTAGCTCAATAAATGTTTTTTTGATCAAATTTTATTGAGAAAAATCTATCAGTCAAATATCTTAATCTGATTAGAATCCGCTCTGAAAATCACGCGATCGCCATACTTTAACCCTGAAATGAAAGGAGCAATCACTTCTACGATCGAGGGATTCTGAAAATGTCCAATCTTCGTTTCAGGATGCGGATAGTAAACGAAACTCTCAAAGCTTTGATGCTGATAGATAATCTGACAGGGGACAAACGAAAAATTCTCTGGAGCAAATCCTTCTGCCCACTCAACATCTCTAAAGACATAGGGAGCAGCAAGAATTTCAAATCGTTTCGGACTGATATCAATGTTCAACGTGCCCGGAAAGCACGCGGTCAAATCAAGTCCACGTGCCTTAAAAATCGGAGTCTGCATCTCGATCGTGCCTTTCGGGTAGGGGCTATGTTCAGCTTTACCTGATGCGACCCCGTACCCTGCTTGCACAGTTCCATCAATTTGTTCAAACATCACAAGACTGGAAAGTGAGTAGCCTCGACTCTAACAATTTATCCATCCAACCTTCTAGATACCTGCGATTGATTTCTTGTTCTTTCGGATCTTGAGTCTCAATTGGATGCGGAGCCAAGCCCAAAATTGCGGCGGTCGTCACACAGAACATTGATTTCTGGAAGCTGTAACAAATTTGAACTCTCAGATCCGTTTCGCCTCTGACCGAGTGCCGATAAATCTCATGCAGATATTCTGGCAAGTAATGCGTCATATCTTGCATCAGCAAGGTGGGCGGAATTCCGCCACCCCCGATCGGTAACGGATCAGCATAAAGCGCCCCGTAAGAGAATCGCTCTTGCTCTAGCGGAATTTGGCGCGCCTGAGCATTGTAAGAAACCGTTCCCATAAACGGAAAAGACTTAAAGAAAACTGCCTCAACATAAGGAACGGCAGTATCCATCAAGAAAGTCAGCCCCGCAGATTTTGGCATGAGGTCGTAAGTCTGACCCTCAATTTCAACACTCAGCGTAATCGGCAAGCTCGCATTGTTGACTAAGCCTGCTTTGACATGATTGACGACATCCTGAATCGTTTTGATTTCGCCACGATCATAGCGATCGCTCAATTCCAAGAACATCTCACTCATGACCGTCCAGAATTGTCCAATCCCGCTGTAGTAGCAAGATAAGCGAACTTGCTCTAGCAAAAAGTCTGGAAAGACTTTTGATACACCTTGAATAAAGAGATTCTTTTTGGTTTTGGCTGCGATCGCTTTTTTTGCTAGCTCAATGAATTCAGCGCTATCGAGGTAAGCATCTAATCCACCTCCCCCGTGCCACATCATGGCTTTCATACAGTACTCAGAGAACTCGTAATTAATGCGATCGTGCCACCAATGCTTGAAAAGCTTTTGAGTTGTAATCTCGCCATCAAAGTACTTGAAGAACGGAAATAAGACTAAAAATTGCTTCTCAGCAATAAAGTTGAGATTTTTCGAGTAAGCGCCTAAGACAACGCCATAGCTTTTCAGGACACCCACAACTTCAACTAAATTCTGAGGCGACTCTGGCAACAATGCGCCACCAGATTCGAGGCGCTCAATGATGTCAGCCAAGGGATGCGTGGATTTGATCGGGGCAGCAACCATAACTTCTCTCTACTCCATCGGTAAACTTGAAACGGGTTCGATCGAGGAATGGGTTTTCGCGATCGTCGAATATTCTTGCAACATGGCGGTCGTCGTACTTTCTGTCCACCGAATCATCCAACTCGGCTGCAATCCAAACACGACAATCAATGCGGCTAACACAAACGAAGGCGCACGCTCAGACCACTGTACCGGAGGCAAATTTGCAAACTGATCGGGCAAGCGTCCAAAGAACGTCCGATTCACCAACAGCAAGAAATAAACCGCAGTTAAGCCTGTCCCAATCATGCTGAGCAACGTTTGCAGTGGAAATGCATTAAAGCTCCCTCTAAAAATTAAAAACTCAGAGATAAATCCGACCATTCCAGGAATTCCAGCACTCGCCATCACGCCCACAATCATCAAACTTCCGATAATCGGCAAGCCTTTTTCAGGAGCAAGTAATCCTTTGAGAACGGTAATATCGCGAGTCCCGGTCTTGGTATACACCACACCTACTAATGCAAAGAGCAGCGCCGAAATCAATCCATGACTGATCATCTGGAAAACTGCGCCCAACATACTCAACGGTGTTGCTGCTGCTGCTGCCAGCAAGATGAATCCCATATGCCCGACAGAACTGTAAGCCACCATCTTTTTCATATCGGTTTGAGCGATCGCAGTGAATGCTCCAAATAGCACGCTTACCACTGCCCAAATCGCTAGACCCGGAGCCAAAGTTGCCCAAGCTTGCGGAAATAGCTGCAACCCAAATCGCAGCAATCCATAAGTTCCGAGCTTCAACAACACCCCAGCCAGTAAAACTGAAATCGGAGTCGAAGCTTCGACGTGAGCATCCGGCAACCAAGTATGCAGCGGAAACAGAGGAATCTTGATGCCAAATCCGATCAGAATTGCACCGAGCAAAATGATCTGAGTGGCTAACGGCAACGTCTGAGAGAGGGTTGGATTATATTCAAACGAACTAGCTCCACTTAACCAAGTCAGACCTAAAAACGCCATCAGAATCAAAATTCCTGAAACTGCGGTGTAGATCAAAAACTTGGTCGAAGCATATCCCCGTCTCGCTCCGCCCCAAATCGCAATCAGCAGATAGAGCGGAATCAGTTCCATCTCGTAGAACAAGAAAAACAGCAGCAGATTATGAGAGAGAAATGCTCCTGCAACTGCCGCATTAATCACAAGCACGAGCGCATAGTATAAGCGCGATCGCTGAACCTTCAAATCCGTTGAAAACAGCGCAATCAGCGTCAAAAAGCTATTCAGCACAATCAACGGCAGCGACAATCCATCTAGCCCTAGGCGGTAAGTCAACCCCAAAGGTTCTAACCAGGGAATATTCTCACTAAATTGCAGGCCGATATTAATCACATCAAACTGGGTCGCCACCACGAGCGAAACAATAAGCGTGAGACTGATCACCGCGATCGCGCTTCTTCTCACCACCAAATCTGAGATCGATCCTGGCAACAGTCCAACCACGATCGCACCCAGTATGGGAATCCAAATCAATGCACTTAACATAAGCGATTCCGAAGTTTAGAAAGTTACCACATCGACCAAGTGAGCAAAGCTCCCAGCAATCCTACGACCAACGCGATCGTCAACATATAAGCTTGAGAGCGCCCAGAAGCACTATATTTCAGCGTCTCACCACTCAAAATAGAAGCAAGCCCAACTAAATTCACCACACCATCGACAATATAGCGATCGAACCATGCACTAAATTGCGAAATCGAACTGACTAACAGCACAACACTGAACCGATACAGCCGATCAATATAAAAGTCATACGCTAAGAAATCTTGCACAAACCGCAGTGGAGCCTGAATCGGGCGAGTCCAAGCATAGTTGAGCTTCAGTGAGGCTCCCAACGCACAGCCTGTAATCCCTGACATCAGCAACAACCCCGCGGCTGACCAATTCATAAACTCCCAACTGGGCAAAAGCTGCAACGAATTCAAGATGACCGGAACGAGTAAGGTCACCACACTCAGCGAAATCATCGGCACTGCCATTGTCCAAGGGACTTCTGGCGCACGTCGCGTTTTTGGCTGTGGATTGCCCATAAACACTAAGCGATACACTCTCGTCAAACTCAGCGCTGTCAAAGCATTCACCGCTAAGATCACAACAATCAACCAAGGCTCGCCATACCAAAAATCATCTAAGCCTCGCTGCAATGCCCAAAATCCGCCCAGTGGCAGCAAGCCAACTAATCCTGCGGCTCCGGTCAAAAATGCGGTCGTCGTTGCAGGCATTCTCGACCACAATCCGCCCATTTCTGTAATGTCTTGACCACTGGTCGTCAGAATAATCGAGCCAGTACTCATAAATAAAAGCGCTTTCGCGATCGCATGAGCAAACAGCAAAATCAACGCGAAATCTGTCCAACCAATTCCAACCGCAATAAAGACTAATCCTAAATAAGCACTCGTCGAATGGGATAACGCTCGTTTGATGTCAATCTGAGCAAGAGAAACTAATGAAGTCCCGATCGCCGTTACTGTCCCAAGCGCCACTAAAGCAGTCGAAGCGACCGGAGACAAACTAATAATCGGTTGCAGCTTAATCAAGACATAAGCTCCACACCCCACAACGACCGAATTTCTCAAAATCGAAGCTGGATTCGGTCCTTCCATTGCTTCATCAAGCCAGAGGTGCAGCGGAAACTGAGCACATTTCCCAATCGGGCCTGAAATCAAAGCCAATCCGAGCAAAGCCGAAACAGTAGGGGACAACTCTGCATGTTCCGCCCACTCATATAAATCTGGAAAATTCAAGCTACCAGAGAATGCTGAAAGGGCAACGACACCCATCAGAAGCAATACATCCCCAACTCGTTTTGTTAGAAACGCATCTCGTGCCGCCGTCACGACCAAAGGCTGTGCATACCAGAACCCAACTAATAAATAAGTTGAGAGCGTCAGCATTTCCAACAGCGCGTAGGTCAGAAATAGTGAATTACTGATCACTAGCCCGCTCATTGCGGCTTCAAAAAAGCCCATCAGCCCGAAAAACCGACCCAATGCCCAGTCTTTCTCCATGTAGCCGATCGCAAAGAATTGAGCCAGCAAACTCAACCCTGTAATGACCCCCATCGCCCCAACGCTGATTGGAGAAAGTTCCAGCGAAAACGTCAGATCCAAATCTGCCGCCTTCAACCAATGAATATCAAAATACTGGGGTTCCTGTCCCCAGACCGCACTAAATAGTGCCAATCCATGCACAAACGCCAGCACCGTCGTCAATATATTGAGATACGCCGCTGGACGCTGACCGGAAGACTGAATCAATCCCACCGACCAAGGTAGGGTTAGGATTGCACCCAGTAACCCATAACACGGAACCCACCAGCTTGTTTCAATTAGGAACTGCTGCATCTTTCTCCGCTCACAATCGTTAAGTTTGATAAAAATGCCCCCCGACCGCTCAAACCTGGGGAGCCTCAAAAGGTTGTCTTCAAATAGAACGCTTTAAAAATGCTTGAGATTCAGCTTAGCGTCTCGACTGTGGAAAAGTAAAATGCGATCGATAGACAGAACCAATCATTGTGATTCACTTGGACTTATATAGATTTATTTTATAATTTATTAATATTTTATACATTGCCTAGAAATCGTTCTATGGTTAAAAGTTGACGAACTGAGATGCCGTTTCTACATCAGCCCAACTTATGTCAGAAATTTGCAACTATCATTGGACTTTATATTGCCAAGGGTCAGGCTCGACTCTATTCTTTTAAGTATGGCACTGTGGAAGATTCAAAAAGGCTAAGGATGATGGGCGATCCCCGTCGCTTCTTTCAGTTTAAGATGATGAATTAGTTCCACCTAACTTTTGGAGAATCGAAAATGCCGATCGCTGTGGGAATGATTGAGACGCGGGGCTTCCCGGCTGTGGTGGAAGCCGCAGACGCGATGGTGAAAGCCGCTCGTGTCACCCTGGTTGGCTATGAAAAGATTGGTAGCGGTCGCGTGACTGTTATCGTTCGGGGCGATGTTTCTGAAGTACAAGCTTCTTTGGCAGCGGGATTGGAATCAATCAAGCGCGTCAACGGAGGCGAAACTGCTTCAAGTCACATCATCGCGCGTCCACATGAGAACTTAGAATATGTGTTGCCGATTCGATATACCGAAGCGGTTGAACAATTCCGAAGTTAGCGTTTGACGCAAGTTTGTCTGGTTTGAATTGACATCGTTTTTTGATTGGAAGGGAGAATTACAATGGCTATTGCAGTTGGCATGATCGAAACGTTAGGGTTTCCCGCAGTTGTGGAAGCCGCAGACGCAATGGTCAAAGCAGCTCGTGTCACCTTGGTTGGATACGAAAAGATCGGTAGCGGTCGCGTAACTGTGATCGTGCGAGGCGACGTTTCCGAAGTGCAAGCTTCAGTCGCGGCTGGAATTGAAAATGTGAAGCGCGTTAACGGCGGACAAGTTCTGTCAACTCACATCATCGCGCGCCCGCACGAAAACCTCGAATACGTGCTGCCGATCCGTTACACCGAGGCAGTTGAACCGTTCCGTGAAAGCGTGAGCGGCATCCGTCCGTTGAACCGTCCATAATCCCTGATGCAAATTGCGAAAGTTCGGGGAACCGTTGTTAGCACTCAGAAGGAGCCGAGCCTGAGAGGGGTAAAGTTTCTTCTGGTGGAATTCCTAGATGAGGAAGGGCAGCCACTTTCAGTCTACGAAGTGGCTGCGGACAACGTTGGCGCAGGGGTCGATGAATGGGTTTTAGTGAGTCGTGGCAGTGCGGCGAGACAGGTTCCCGGTAGCGAGAACCGTCCCGTCGATGCGGCTGTGATCGCCATTATTGATACAGTGAGCGTGGATAATCGCCCGCTGTACAACAAAGGAACTCAATACTAGAAGCTTCTCCCTGCACAGATTTAGCTTGCTGAATGTGCGGTTTTGTTAGGAGAAAAGATATGGCAGTCCGTAGCTATGCGGCTCCGCCTACCCCGTGGTCGCAAACCCTAGCTGAACCGAAAATTGATGAGTCAGCGCAAGTTCACTCATTCTCAAATCTGATCGGCGATGTGCGGATCGGGGCGAATGTGTTGATTGCGCCGGGGACATCAATTCGGGCAGATGAAGGGAATCCGTTTTTCATTGGACAAAATTCCAAAGTGCAAGACGGAGTTGTGATTCATGGATTAGAGCAGGGGAGAGTCGTTGGGGACGACGGAAATTCCTATTCGGTCTGGATTGGAAACAATACTTCGATCACCCACATGGCACTGATTCACGGACCTGCCTATGTGGGTGACGGTTGTTTTATTGGATTTCGATCGACGGTGTTTAACGCCCGAATCGGAGAGGGTTGCATTGTGATGATGCACGCACTGGTTCAAGATGTCGAAATTCCGGCTGGGAAGCTTGTACCGTCCGGTGCAGTGATTACAACCCAGCAGCAAGCCGATCGATTACCAGAAGTGAGTGAGCGCGATCGCGCCTTTGCGACTTATATGGTCGGTGTGAATTCGGCATTGAATGTTCCCAGTGCCAGAAATGCGGCTGTTCCGAGTCGGGATGCCGCGAATCAGTCCACAGCAGATGTTAAAGCTAGCAGTAGCGCTACAGAAAATGGGTCAACTATGAGCGGCGAAGTTATTAACCACGTTCGGCAATTGCTGGCGCAAGGATATCGGATCGGGTCAGAACATGCAGATAAGCGGCAGTTCCAGACCAGTTCTTGGAAAAGTTGTGCGCCGATTCAAGCAACAAACGAGTCCGGTGTTTTGGCAGCATTACAAGCCTGCCTTGCAGAACACAGTGGCGAGTATGTTCGCTTGATCGGAATTGATACGAAGAATAAGCGACGAGTTTTAGAGGCAATTATTCAGCGTCCGGGCGACAAGCCTGTATCGTTGGGTGGCGGTTCGAGCTATGCGGCAGCTCCGTCTTATAGCAATTCGTCTTACAGCAGTCAGCCTGCTTCTAACGGCAATGGCTATAGTGCAGGCGGTTTAGATTCGGCAGTTTTGGCTCAAATCCGCCAAATCTTGTCGAGGGGCGGACGCATCGGAACCGAACATGCTGATAAGCGGCAGTTCCAGACTAGCTCTTGGAAAAGCTGTGCGCCGATTCAGTCTACGCAAGAATCTGCGGTGGTCAGTGAACTGCAGCGCTGTTTGGCAGAGCATAGCGGTGAATATGTTCGCTTAATCGGGATTGATACTCAGAATAAGCGTCGGATGTTGGAAACCATCATTCAACGTCCGGATGGTAAGCCTGTCGCTCAACCGACTTCGCATGTTGCGGCTCCGGCTTCTGCGCCTTCAGGTGGTAGCGGCGGTTCGACTTCGGGCGACGTTGCTGATCAAATCAATCAACTGCTAGCTCAAGGTGCAGTGATCGGTTTGGAATTTGCGGATGAGCGACGCTTTAAATATGGCTCTTGGAACAGTGCACCTCCGATTCAGGCGGGTTCTGCTTCGCAAGCCTTGGCTTCTCTCAATGCTTTCTTACACGAACACAGCCATGACTATGTTCGCTTAGTTGGTGTTGATCCGAGACAGAAAAAGCGCATTGCTGAAGTCGTGATTCACCGTCCGGGAAAAGCTCATGCTTCTAACGGCAATGGTTACAGCGGTTCTGCTGCTTCTGAGCCTCCGATGTACAATGCACCTGCAAGCTACAAATCTGAGCCTCCGCTTTATACGCCTTCTAGCAATGGTAACGGTCGTCTAAGTTCGGATACTGTGGATCAGATTCGTCAGTTTGTGCGTCAAGGCTACAAGATTGGGGTAGAGTTCGCGGATCAGCGACGCTACAAGACCAGTTCTTGGCAGACTGCGACTTCGATTCAGACGAGCCGCGATGCTGAGGCAATCTTAGAGGTTGAAGCTGCGATCGCGAACTATTCTGGTCTGTATGTTCGTTTAATCGGAATTGATCCGAAAGCAAAGCGACGTGTGGCTGAGTTAGTGATTCAACAGCCAGGTAAGTAGTAACTCCAATGCAATCGCCGCCCCTACAACTATTGCCCGTGAGTACGACCCACTATTATGTGAGTGGTGATGTCACGATCCATGCAGGGGCAGCGATCGCACCTGGGGTTTTGCTGCAAGCTGATCCGGGTTGTCAAATTGTGATTCGTGCCAGCGTTTGTGTTGGGCTTGGCTCGGTGATTCATGCTCATGATGGAGCGATCGAAGTCGGCGAGGGTGTGATCATCGGGGCTGGGGTGTTATTGATTGGATCGGTGATCGTTGGCGATCGCGCTTGTGTCGGATCGGGGACGACGGTGATGAATCGATCGATTGAGAGTTTGTCGATCGTGCCTCCGGGATCTTTGATGGTGCAGCAAGCGAATGTCGAAGAAGTAGCGTCAACAGAAGAAGAAGTATTTGAGCCTGGATTTTGTCCACCGCCACCTGAGGAGACCAGTGCGGAAGAGGCTCCACAAGATAATAACGGTTCAGCACCAGAAGTAGAAACGGCTGAGACGAACGGATCGAAGCCGGATGCTGAGATGAATGGATCAAAGCCGACACCAGAGCCGCAAGAGTCGGATGAGATTGAGTCGCCTACTTCCCAAAATGGGCAGGTGTATGGGCAGGCGTATGTGAATCGGCTGTTAGGGAAGATGTTTCCGAATCAACAGAGGTAATGGGAATGAGCGATCGCCTCGCGTAAAACACCATGCATCGGCTTAATTCTAAAGTTCCGGCTGCTGATACTGAATTGCGCAGATCTCTAAAGATTTAATTAAGCGTTCAAAGCCTTGTTTTTGAAAGAGGTCAACCCATTGTATTCCACTAAGTCGATCAGGAAGTAAACATTCCTCTAGCCTTGCGGGGATAAGGAAGATTGAACCTTCAGGTTTTTCATCAGCGACATCAAGAGCGTACTTAATTTTCTTTTGAACAAAACCAGCCTTATTGACTGATGTGCGCGATAGACAAACTATGACTACGTCACTTATTTTTACTGCTTGTGCAATTTCATATCTCCAGTCTTGTCCAGGTAGTAGATTTTCTTCATCGAGCCAAGGCTCAATTCCAAGGCTTAGAAGTTGATTGTAGAGTTGCCGTACAGCAGGTTTATCTTCGCTACCGTGACATAAAAACACCTTTAGAGGTTTACCAGAAAGAGAAAGTTTCTGCTGCATCTTATTTAATTCACGTGCATAGGATAAGGCTTTTACAAAATCAGCTATGTTGACCCAATTTTTTCCCCGCATATGGTCAATCCAATCGATTTCGTTAACTCTACTCATCTCAATTGGATAATAATCAGTAAGACATTCTACGGCAGTGTTCTAGATGTGTGGATATATGGCAGAATGAAAACGATGTGTTAGAGGGCTGAGTCTAGAGATGGTCCTAGAACCTGTTCAATGTCCCGATTGCCAGAGTGTGGATGTCGTTAAGCATGGTCGCAGTGCTGCTGGAAAACAACGGTATTGTTGCCGTAACTTAGAGTGTTCCAGACGATCATTTATCTTGAACTTTAGCTATCGAGGACGACTGCCTGAAGTCAAAGCGCAAATCAGTGACATGGCAATCAACGGCAGTGGTATTCGTGATACCGCCAGAGTGTTGAAGATTAGCCCAACGACTGTGATTGAAACGCTGAAAAAAAGTCAAGCCAACTTGAACAAGTAAACACAAGTCTGCTCGAACAGCACCAACCGGATAACACGGCAGTCATGGTCGTCAGAGTCGAGGCGGCGGAGCTGGACGAGATGTGGAGTTTTGTCGAGTCAAAGCAGCATCAACGATGGTTGTGGCACGCGATTGACCATCAAACTGGAAAAGTACTTGCCTATGTGCTAGCCACCCATGAAGACTCAGCTCTTAAGCAACTTCAGCAACTGTTAGCTCCTTTTTCGATTCAGCGGTTTTACACCGATAGTTGGGGAGCTTACTTGCGATTGCTAGATGAGCAGCACCATACGGTTGGCAAAGCCAACACACAGCGCATTGAGCGGAAGCATCTAACTTTGAGAACTCGGATCAAGCGACTTGCCAGAAAGACGATCTGTTTTTCCAAGACTGAGAAGATGCATGATACTGTGATTGGATTATTCATCAACCGTCATGAGTTCGGGCGAGCAGTATAACGTTATGCCCACACATCTAGAACACTACCCACATTCTACTCCATAAGTAGTCACAGCCCAGGTATCATAACGCTGGATGAGGGGAGATACTTGAAAAAACTGTATAGCTTTTTCAAGAGTTATAATTCGCGACGAGTGCGCTAGAGATACAGTCTCGTCACTAGACTTACTGACAGTGCTACAGGTATCATCAAACGCTTCATAAGCTAACTTAGTCAAACTGCATTTATATAAATTCTTTTGGCTGAAATCACAAGTAAGATAATTCATGCGATCCAGTGCTTGAAGAGTTGTTGTTTTAATTTCAGGAACATTACCTGCATATCCAGCAATACCTGTCCCTTCAAATGTTTGAAAAATCCAAATTTCATCTTCCTCCAGTTTCCCAGATCGAACTTCTTGAACCAGCCAATTCAATAGTGTTTTCTGCCGTTCTGTTAGATTATTGCTTGCCATACTATGTCTCCGATGGTCTATGAGGAGAAGGTTGTTGACTGGCTTTCAATATATACGTACTCAAATCTTAATAGACAAATGTGTTTTGCCAATAGAAGCTTAAGCTTTGATTTTGATTTAGCATGGGAAATTAAGAGGGTGTTTTAAAAGTCGGAGTCGGTCAAATTTTATGCCAATCTCCTAACCATGATCCGAATCATTGCTAAGTAAATCCAAGTCTCTGAAGTTTCTGGAAGTAACTCATAATCCCGAACTAAGCGACGACAGTGCATCAGCCAGCCCAGAGTTCGTTCCACCACCCATCGCTTTTTGAGCAGGACAAAGCCTTTGGTTTGTTCCGGGCGTAAGACCACTTGGACAATCCAACGACAGATGGTGACCACCCAGTGCATAAAGGGAAAGCCATCGAAGCCGCCATCCACCCAAATCGTGTGTAGACGAGACACGGCTTTCCCGCGTTGTCGCACCCGCTGGAGAACAGTTTTGCCGCCGGCGCGTTCTGGGGTGCTGGCAGCAGTGACAAAGACCCGTAAGATCAATCCCAGCGTATCGACCGTGATGAATCGCTTGCGCCCTTTGATCACCTTACCTGCATCAAATCCGATTGCTGCATGCACTCCTGCCGCACTTTTCACGCTTTGGCTATCGACAATTGCTTCAGATGGGCTCGGAGAGCGCCCGACTTCGATGCGGATGCAGCGATAGAGACGGTCGTGAATGCTCAACCAGGTTCCATCCTTACGCCAATTACGAAAGTAAGTGTAGACCGTTTGCCAAGCTGGAAAATCTCCAGGTAACGCTCGCCACCGCACTCCTTCGACTAAAACATAAAAAATTGCATTGAGAATGTCCCATAAGTCTACTTCTCGCGGTCGTCCCCCTGGTTTTGCATCAGGTAGCAGGTCGCTCAACAATTCATATTGGGCAGGAGTGAGGTTACTGGGATACGATTTACTCATGTAGCTCTCTCGGTGCTGTGCTTTTACGTATTTACAGCTTATGACCGGAGAGCTTTTTTACAGCCTCAATTGTCTTTTAAAACATCCTCTAATCACAGATACAGATCCTCAATGAATTGCTCAAGCATAATCAACTTTGAATTTGAACGACTAGATGTTCGACTCGCTGAATTTTATTCCAATAGACCGCAGCCACTCACACTTTCTCCGCTTCTGGCAATTGCACAACCCTATTGACCGCCAGAATCCCCACTTCTGCATAAATTCATAACCTACTTCTAATTGTGCTTAGGATTCTCTAATTGGTTGGAGTTGTTGGACTTCCTCGGTCTACAATTCAGAAGGAGAAATGATATCGTTCGACACCCCTTGGCGTAAAAGTTCGACCGTAACTCTCCTACCAAAGCAGCGTTACTGAGTAATTTCCAAATTCGCCATCTTTTGACACCAGAGGTATTGATTCTGCCAGACTTTGAGCAATCATCAGCCGATCAAATGGATCTTTGTGATGAAACGGGAGCTTTGCCAAAGTGTCCAAATGCTCAGATTGAATTTGCAGCACTTCGATCGCATTGCCATAAACTTCATGCTGCATCAGTTCTGTAAAGGTCATACCGATATCAAGCTTGCCAATGCTAACTTTAATCGACATCTCCCAAAGACTCGCAACACTCAAAAACCTTTGATTATTCGGATCTTCGATTAAGGTTCTTGCTTTGTTGCTGAGATCAGAACTTCCTGCGATGAACCAGAGAAACGCATGGGTATCGAGCAACAATCTCATGGAGTGTATTCCTCAAAACCCTCCAATGGATCGTCAAAATCATCTGATATTTTGATACGTCCCCGCGCGCTGCCAAATTTGGGAACTGCAACTCGATCGACGATCGGCACAATCTTGAAAGCTGTTCCATCACTTCGGGTAATGATGACTTCCTCTCCCTTTGCTGCCTGCTCAATGAGCTCTACCAGTTGAGTTTCAGCTTCTTGCAGGTTAATTTGATACATTGATCGTGTCCCAAAAGGCTGATTCTCTGAATATAGCTTTTTATGGAGAAGATCGAGCGTTACTCCTAGTTCGATTTTCGCGATTGCTCTTCTAAATTTTGCGATCGCATCCTAATCATTCGTTGTTTCAGAAGTTGAGCTAAATCCTTTGATGATTTGCTGAATCTCTTCTACCTCAATATCCTCTTGCTCTGACTTTGAGTAAATATCTACTAACACAACCAAAGAATTTGATGAAATCCAGTAAATCAAACGATAACCGCCACTCTTTCCCTTCTGCGTATCGCTGTTTCTAACTCGCACTTTCATGACGCGAAAACCAACGCCAGAAATCTGATCTCCTAGAAATTCTCCAGTTTGTAACTGAGCAAGCACAGGTTGAAGATCGTTTGGGATTTGGCGATATTTCTTCGCAAGGTTCTTCAATTTGCGCTGAAACTCAGAAGTCAGACGAATCTCCACAGGCAGATCACTCAACGTCGATTCCCTCCCACAACTGAGACAGTGGTAAAGTTTGCCCCGTTATCGCTTGCTCCCAAGATTGCTGAAAGCTTGCTGCTGAGAACTCTGTATCAACTTCTGAGGTCGAAGTTTGAGTCTCTAGGGCATGAGATTGCTGAATCATTACCGAGAGCATTTTGAGAAGCTCAAGCTGTTCCGCAAAGGAGAGAGACTGAGCAAGATGAATGGCTTGTTGAAGTTCTACAGTCATAGTCTTCATGAAGTGTCTCTACCCCCCAATCTTGCCACATTTGTATCTGTAACTTACAAACTTTCAATTCGCCCTCTGTCAAAATCATCGACAGACAATCGATGATTCTTCTGCTTGAAAGCGATCGCTCAGTGCGTTGAGTTTAGATTTCACCAATCAGCTAAACACCTTGACTTCTAAGCAACCAAAACCCCGTATAGGTCATACCTGAATCATCAGGTTCAACTAACAAAAAATGCAATTGCTTACTTTCTTTCTTCCGTTGTTCAAACAATTGAGCAGCAGTGCGCATTTCTGGATCATCAAAGGTTGCAAGAATCCAACGATCGAGTTCTCCCGCATACAAAATTAGTCCATCCGGTGTCCCTGCGATCGCATTCATTGATCTCGGATCATTGGCTTGAATCCAACGGGCTAATTGCATCGATCGTCGTCCCCCGTCAATCACGACACCTGGGATTTGCGCCGTTGATGCAACTCCTAAATTCAAAGGATGCAAAGCTTCAGGCATATCTACGATCGGGATTGTCCGGTTGGAAATTGTTTCAACTAAATCACTTGATCGTAGAGAAGCAAATCGCCACTGTTCTCCCCAAAAATTGTCGGGTAAAGGCTGAGGAGGATTACGCATAAACTAGCAAAGTGCAGAACAGAGCCTATTCTACCTGTTTCTTAGGGTTGCTAGGCGATCTATCAACTTTGCTCGATCTCAGATCGGCATAATCCACAGAATGAGTCTCGACTTTATCCCTAAGTTGAATAAAGTCGAGACTTACTATGAAACGGCTGGCTTCGGCTTGTAAGTAGAAGCAACTTGTAGTTCTTTTAACTGCTTCTCATCAACACTAGAAGGTGCACTGGTTAACAAACAACGAGCCTGCTGTGTTTTCGGGAAAGCAATCACATCGCGAATTGAGTCTTCGCCAGAGAGCAACATGACCCAGCGATCGATTCCATAGGCAATCCCACCATGCGGAGGTGCGCCGTATTCAAATGCTTCGAGTAAGAAGCCGAATTTGTTTTGTGCTTCTTCTTCGGAAATTCCGATCGTTTCAAACACTTTCGCTTGCAGATCAGGTTGGTGAATCCGCACACTGCCACCACCGACTTCAAAACCATTGAAAGCAAGGTCATACGCTTGAGCGCGCGCAGTGGTCAAATCATTTACATCATCGGGATGGGGCGCTGTAAACGGATGGTGCAATGCTTCATATCGCTTCTCGTCAGCATTCCACTCGAACATTGGAAAATCGACAATCCAAAGTAAGCTGAGCTTATCCGGATCGATCATGCCGAGTTCATTGCCAAGGTACTGACGTAAGCGATCGAGGGTTTTATTCACCGTATTCGCATCGGCAGCAGCAAACAGTAGAAGATGTCCGGGTTTCGCATTCGTGCGCTTGAGGATTTCTTGCTTTTGTTCTTCGGTGAGATTGTCTTTGATTGCGCCGATCGTATCAATCTCGCCATCTTCACGCACTCGAATGTAAGCGAGTCCACGCGCACCCGCTTCGGACGCTTCTTTGAACACATCTCCGCCAGGCTTAATCCGAACATTGGAAATTGCATCGTTGCCATTTGGAATCGGGAGGATTTTTACTAATCCACCTTTTTTCACGGCATCCGCAAAGACTTTGAAACCGGAATCTTTCACGACATCGGAAACATCGACTAGCTCTAAGCCAAAACGAGTATCAGGCTTATCACTGCCATAGCGATCCATTGCTTCGGCATAGGTGAGACGCGGGAAAGGACGAGGAACTTCGATGCCTTTCATGGTTTTGAGAATGGTACAGACTAGACTTTCGTTCAGATCCAAGATTTCCTCTTGGCTCATGAAACTCATTTCCATGTCTAGCTGGGTAAATTCTGGCTGACGCTCAGCTCGCAAATCTTCATCACGGAAACAACGCGCAATTTGATAATAGCGATCGAGTCCTGAGACCATTAGCAATTGCTTAAATAGCTGAGGCGATTGCGGTAACGCATACCATTCGCCCGGATTAACGCGCGAAGGGACGAGATAGTCTCGCGCTCCCTCAGGTGTAGAACGAGTCAGAATCGGCGTTTCAACTTCCACAAAGCCTTCTTGATCTTCGAGGAACCGTCGCATCGTTTTGATCAATTGGTGGCGAAGTTGTAGATTGCGGCTCATGCGATCGCGGCGCAAATCGAGATAGCGATATTTCAAGCGCAATTCTTCGCGAACGGATTCTGTCTCAGCAGCAGAAACTTGGAAGGGCAATTGTTTGCGAACTGTGCTGAGAATTTCAATCTCATCTGCATAGATCTCGACTTCGCCCGTGGGAATCTTCGGATTCAGTGATTCATCAGGGCGCTTGGTCACCCGTCCAACAATCTTGATCACATACTCATTTCGCAGATCGCCCGCAATTTTGTAGGAATTCGGCGTGCGTTCTGGATCGCTAACGACCTGAACAATGCCTTCGCGATCGCGCAAATCGATAAAGATCACGTACCCGTGGTCACGTCGCCGATCCACCCATCCGAAGAGAGTGACCGTTTCACCAATATGATTCGCTCGAAGTTGACCACAGTACTGGGTACGCATATCTCAGAAATAAGGGGTTTAAAAATTAGAAAACCTCCTAATTATGCCGTAATCGGGGAACGATCGCGAGTGATATTTAATCTTTAAGAATTTTCTTGAACGCTGAATAGATCAAACGGGAGATCTAATTGATCGATCAGCGAGAACAGGTTGGGAACCTCGAAGCTGATCTGATCGGTTGCATTCACTTGCATCGAAAATAATGGATAGAAGCTTTGGTTCTTGTCTTCTAAACGAGATTGCCGAGTCGGTGGAACTCTCTCCACAACACAAGCGGGATCTTTGAGCGGAATGGCAGCATTGAGAGCGTCGATCGCAGAACTTTGACGAGCCGCATCTGCACTATCAAATTTTTTAGACCAACTTAAGCCAAACTGATCCCGCTGGTTGCGTTTCGCCCAAACAGTATCTGCATTTTTGAGAATGAAAGCTTTGTACTGCGCTTTAGGAGACGTTTCTTGCAGGTAAGCTAGATTACGCATGAAGATGCCCTTGAACTGTGGACCATCATCTCCACACTCAGGTTCACAGTATTCGATCAAGATGCCCTTGCGAGAGAGGTGCTTGATCGTTGCAGTAGCGATCGCATGTGCCTGCTTCAAGTAAGCCTGATCTTTTGTACTTTTATAGAAATCAACTAATCCCCCCATCACAACGCCTTGGTTGTAAGTCCAAGTAACATCGCCATTGTTGCGACAGTGATCATTTAATCCATCATTGACCAAGTTCTGCTTGTTGATCATGCCGGACTTTTTGAACCAATTCCAGCCGTGTTTTGCCCAGTCGATGTAACTGCCTTTGCCATAGTCATTCACGGTGCGCTGATGCAGCCGAATCGCGATCGTAAAAAATAGTCCATTGGTAATCGCATTTTTATACTGGCGATCTTTGCGCCACCACATTCCACCCCCGCATTTAGAGTCCCAGCCTTTGGTCATGTCTTTGAAGATGGATTTTGCTGTGTCGAGATAGCGTTTCTCTCCAGTCAAATCGTAGGCTTTGATCCAAGTCAGTGCCCACCACCCCTGATCGTCATAGACATTTGCCTCCAGAAAGCCTTGTGACTTATGCTTTTCGTAAGTATTCACGATGATGGGATGATATTTTTTCTGCTTCGTGAGGCGAGAGTAATCAATCGTTGTCTCCAGTGCATTCGCTGCATTCCACCAACCCGTCGAGTTCCAAAGTCCGGTTGTAGAACTATAAAAGACTTGTAGTGCAGCCATTCCTGCTGCTGCGGTAGCGTGACAAGCTCCGGGCAATACCATGCGATCGCGTCTCCTTAGATTTCTATCTCAAGCGATCCAAGGTACTGCCTGGTTTTATTCGTTAAACACAACCTATTGATTTATTTCTAGTCGGTAACAGCATGTTGCTTTAAATCATTCAGAGAGACAAACTCTAATGCAGCCGCGTGAGTTGCGGCAAGAACGACCGGAGGTGCAACCCCTGCATCTAGGGCTTCTTTCCAGCGAGAGGCACAAAGACACCAGCGATCGCCGGGTTTAAGCCCAGGGAAGTCGTAAAGCGGCATGGGCGTGACTAAATCATTGCCTTGGGCTTTGCTAAATTCGAGAAATTCAGCCGTGACTTGGGCACAGACAACGTGAATGCCGACATCTCCGGCTCCCGTACTGCAAAATCCATCGCGGTAGTAGCCAGTTACCGGCGATCGACAACAGTTTTGCAGTTCGTCACCGAGGACATTTCTAGCGCGGCTCACCATAATCTAAAGTCTCCTTATTCGCTCAGGGCTTGCTGAATTTGATCTACTTTGAAGCCAACTGCGATCGCAGTTTGGTCTTTGACAAATAAAGGGCGCTTCAGCAACATTGCATCTTGGGCAAAGGCTTCAATCCATTCGGCATCTGTCCAAGTTTGCTTTTCGTCACCTAAGGCGCGGTAAGATTGCCCTGACGTATTTCGCATCGGTTTTGCTCCCAGTTCGGCGACCCATTTTTGGATGGTGGTTTTGGTGGGAGGATGTTCTTTAGTGTTGATGAATTCGTAGGCAATGTTCTGAGCATCGAGCCAGGAAATCGCTTTTTTGCAGGTTCCACAGGTCGGAATTCCGTAAACTTGAAGACTCATCAGGATTGTGTTCTAAACTGCAATGCTGTTTATCCCATGTTTTCGGAATCCTGTACAGCCTAGACAAACATATTGGCTAAAACCCAGTACAGAACTAATACGCCGATCACCCCGATCCATAATTTTGCTTGGTTCATAACACTTAGGAGTAACTGTAGAGTTTACAACTAGCTTGTCACGATCAAGAAAATTCTGGCTCTATCTCAGGAGTTGATTTTCGCGATGTTGCTACTTCGCTTCCTCTAAATTAATAGACCTCCTCCTGCACGAATGCCCTCCGAATCGAATTCGCCAAGGCGCAATGATTCATCCAGGGAGTCTAATGTTCAACCAGTTCCCGAAATCGATGATCGCTCATGATCTGCTCGAATTCTGGATCGTTTTTCGCATCATCTCGATAGCGTGGATTTAATCGAATTGCTTCTTCTAAATTCTCGATCGCGGCTTGGGTATGTCCTTGCAGTGCGTAACAAATTGCTTTGTTGTAGTACGCCGGAGAATACTTCGGTTGAATGTCGATCGCGTTATCAAAACAGTCTAAAGCTTCGCGATCGCGCTCTAGCTGAATCAGCAAATAACCGCGATAATTCCAAACTTTGTAAGCTTCTGTGTTCAGCTTCAATGCCGCATCAAAGGATGCTAGAGCCTCCGAGTAGCGTCCTAACATCTGCAACGCTAAGCCCCGATTTAACCAGGCAATTTCATTGTTTGCGCGAACTTTCACGGCTTGATCAAACGAGCGAAATGCTTCTTCATGCCGTTGCAGTTTTCCTAAGGCGACTCCGCGATCGCACCATGCTTCTGAGTAATCGGGGTCAAGTTGTGTTGCTCGATCGTAAGAGAAAATTGCTTCTTTATATTGTTTCAGACGTGCCAGTGCTAACCCGCGTTTCAGCCAAACTTCAGGATGGTTTGATTGGTGTTTGAGCGCTTGATCGTAATGTGCGATCGCGGCTTCAAATTGTCCGGCTTTAAATTGAGCTTCTGCTTGCTCCAAATCGTTCGATTCAGGCGCTGTGATCGGTTCTGCGGGACGGCGATTTTGAGCTTGTTCACGCAAGCCAGACAACTGTGAAACAAATTCGATTTCTAAGCTCTGCAACTTGTTGAAAATCGCTTGTTTCTGTTGGGTTGCATCGGATTCGAGCAATCTTAGTTTGTCGAGGAAATTTGTTCGACCTTGGATTGCACTCGATTCAAGCTCCGAGAATTGTGACATGAGATCGGATTGTTTTGCTGTTATCGCATCTTTCGCTGATTGCTGATGTTGCTCTACATCAGATTGCTTGGCTGAGAGCGATGCTGCAAATTCAGTTTCTAAGTGCTCGATCCGTTCCCGCACTTGATCGCGTTGCTGTTGGGTATCTGCATGTAGAACAGAGAGTTGGGCTGCAAATTCAGTTTTAAGTTGTCCCAGGTTCTCTAAAATCTGAGTGCGCTGCTCGGCAGTTTGTGATTCGGATTCATTCAGTCGAGCGATGTACTCTTGCTCGAATTGTTCTAACCGTTCGAGGAGTTGCGCGTGTTGTTGCTCGAGGTGTGTAGCAATTTGGGCTTGCGATCGCGTTAAATGCTCTTGAGTCAACTGCTGCTGCTGAGTTGCAAACGTACCAATTTCATCGAGTTGTGACATTAATTGCTGATGCAGGTCACTGAAAGTATTTTTAGCAGTCGCATTTTGCTCATCTACATCAGTTTGCAGCATGGATAGATGCGCCGCAAACTCTGAAGACAGTTTCTCTAATTCTCGCTTCGAGAGATTGACCTGAGTTTCTAACCCTGCCAGTAATTCGGATTGAGACTGAGAAAGCTGAGTCGTTAATCCGGTTAAACTTTCTGCATCTTCTGAAATTCTTCTTTGCAATTCTTGAACTTCAGTTTCAAGCTGCTGAATAATTTGGCGCGACTGTTGAATTTTACGTTCTGCTTCTTGCTGAACCTCGTGCAATTGATGTTCAACTTCTGACAAGTTCTGAAGCTGGTACATGCCGCGATCGACAATTTCTCGAATAATCACCTGCCGGAACCGCCACAGCGATGCCAAAATCGCGATCGGGAACAGCGTTAAGGTAATCAGCGCAACATTCAGCAGTAAGCTAGAGCGACTAAATGCCCGATCAATTTCAGATTGAACTTGCGATCGCAGTTGTTGCTCTTGGCGTAACTGGTTTAATTCTTCTTGCTGAGCGGTTTGAGCTTGTACACTTTCTGCGCCAACCGGAACAGAACAGACAAGCAAGCTACCCAATAAAAAGGCAAACACTGATTGATTCTGATGACGCATAGAAAATTGCCCGATCGCGTTGAGAGGTTGTACTATTCTCCAATTTACCAAGGCAATTGGAGAATCGACCGGAAATATCTTAACGTTGTGATCGAATTGCGCCGTTATACAGCACAGTGGTCTGAAAATCTGCCTTATCGACTCGAACTTCACTCTCGATCGAAGGTTCGATCACACCTGGAACATTCCCTTTGAAAGTAAAAATCCAGTGATCCCCTTGATCCACAAACGGCGATTTTGCCGCGAATCCGTGCATTGAGAGTTCAGCACGATATTGCGATAAGCCTCCATTTTCGGTTTCAGCCGCTTGCCGCGCTAAATTTTTTGCCCGACTCAGCGCTTCGATTTCTTTGACTCTTGTTTCAAAGGTTGAGGTCTGAGCGACCGCAGGCAGACTCACAGCGCCTCCAAGCAATCCGGCAAGCAGAGCAATCGTGATCCAAGATTTCATAGTTCAGTATCAGCAAAGTGTTCAAAGATACTTGACTACAAACCTTGCCGAAAAGTTGCGATCGCTTCAAGCTCATTTGTCTCTGCCATCAACACGCATCGAGTCAGCAGATCAATATCCAAACCGGGTAGAATTCGACTCTGAACGAGACGCTGATAATTCCCATCGATAAATCCATAAAGTGCAAAGACCCCATCTTCCCAGAACCAAACTTCAGGGACTTCTAGCACTTGATACTTCGCAAGCTTCGTTTCACTGCCACTGGTAAAAACGACTTCAATCGACAGATCAGGCGTGGATTTGCGATCGCCAATGCAATAAGATTCGTCTGCCTCGATCGCACATTCGCCTTCTTTCTCCTGTGTCATTGAGCCAGTCGGAAAACAATGAATTCCGTGATCAAAGCAGAATGTCATAATCAAATAACAAATAATGCGCGAGAAAAACTCATGATCACGTCCAGGCATAAACAGTTCGATCTCGCCATTGAAGTAGGATAAATGCACGCCAGAGACACCTTCCAAGCTCTGCTGCATCAGCTTGAAATGTGTCCAAGTGCGATCGGAATAAGTAATACGCCGATCAGCCTGAGTTCTCTGGTGAAAGATTGCTGTCATAGTTTGATCAGTGGCGACTTTCCACCATTGTAAAACTTCAATTTCGGTGATGCCATCGCACTTTTGCCACGAATTGAATCTCTGAATCACCGAGTTGACTGAGTGCGATTTCGATCAGGTTGGTGGGGAAATAGGAAAAGCAATTTTCAGATCACCAGAACGGAGTCGTCATGACTCTCCACTCCCCACTCCCCACTTCTCTTAAATCACTCCACGAATCTCTTCCACAACGCCATCGCGCAAGAGAATCTCAACATTCATCATCTCGATCAAATTGTCACCGGGCTGAATCTGAAACACGCTGCCAATCTGACCCTGTTGCACTTCCTCATTCAATTCCAGCATTTGAATCTGCTGAAGCTGCTGCAAGCTTTGATTCTTTTGTTCTAGTAGCTCACTCTTGCGCTGATTGAACTGCATCCGAATATTTTCGCTCTGCTGCAAAGCCTCTGGACTTCCAGGCTGAAGCGTCTGACGTTGAACTTCCGTCAAAACCTGCTGCATCTGCATTTCAAGCTGCTGTAACTGCGTATCCGTCTGATTTAACTGTGCTTGCAGCGTTTGCTGTGCCTCTTCCTTCCAGCGAGGAGTGACGATCGCTTTCACATTAACATTGCGCTGAAGGAGCAAATGAGACTTAGAGATTTCCATACTGTGAGTTAGAAAGGGGGAACGTAAAAGTGGGCTAAACCTCGGCTGTGAACAGTTTAGCCCTGATGATTTCACACTACGGCAAAAACATCTCGTCAATCATACCTTGGTAGCGCTCCATCACAACATTGCGGCGAATTTTCAGCGTCTGCGTTAGCAATCCATTCTCGATCGAGAATGGCTCACTCAATAATCTAAAACAGCCAATGCGATCATCCGGACGATAGGCAGGGCGATCTTTAACCAATCGCGCCAATTCTCCCCGGAATAAATCCTGCACCGAGGAGCTATTTAAGTCAGTACTACCCCACTGTTCCAAAGCTTCCATGTTGGGAACTACTAACGCACCGAGAACTTTTTGATCCTGTCCCACCAACATAATCTGATCAATATAAACACTCCGCAGGCAAGCATCTTCGATCGGTTGTGGCTCAATATTTTCGCCATTGGTTAACACAATCGTATCTTTTGCCCGTCCTGTAATGATCAAATCATCGTGAGGCGTGACCATGCCCAAATCGCCCGTGTCAAACCAACCGTCTTTGTCGATCGCTTTTGCAGTTGCTTCGGGATTTTTGTAATACCCTTGCATAATCTGATGTCCGCGCAACAAAATTAACCCTTTCTGCCCGATCGCTAAATCTTGGCGCGTCTCTGGATCAACAATTCGCGTTTCAGTCGTCGGTAAAGGTTCACCATCTGCCCCCCGAACATTCCGCCAAGGGCGACGAGCATGAGTAATCGGAGAAGTTTCGGTCAGTCCGTACCCTCCTAAAATGTTAATGCCGACAATCTCAAAAAAGTCCTCTAGGTGATCTGCGATCGAGCCACCGCCACTGACGACAAACTTGATCTGACCACCTGTGCCTGCTCTAACCTTTTGATAGACTAAGCGATCGCCCAACAGATGCAATGGAAATCGCAACGCTGCTTTCACACTTGCCGTTAACTTCTCAGTCGCAGACGGATTTAAATTATCCAAGTTCAAATTCTTAGCAGTACGTTGAGCCAAGATGTACTTCTGACTCTGTTCTAAAAAGAATTTCACCAATTTTTGCTTCCGAGCAGGCTGATCGCGAAATTGTTTCTGAATCCCTTCATAAATCGACTCCCACAAGCGCGGTACACCGACCATGTAGTGCGGCTGGAATTCTTTTAAATCCTTTTTCACAAAGCGAATATTGGTATAAATCTGAGTACACCCATTCGAGAAAATGAAGTACTCAAAGGAGCGCTCATACGAGTGCCAAATCGGCAGAATGCTTAAGACTCGCTCTCCTGCTTCCGGTTGTGCCACCGCATAAGCCCCATTGATCTCATAGATTAAATTTCCATGACTGAGCATGACCCCTTTCGGCATTCCCGAAGTGCCAGAGGTATACATCAAAGTAGCCAGCGTACTGCGGTCTTGTTGAACAGGCTGAAGAGAATGCGATCGACCGAGTTCTAACACTTCCGAAAAGGTCATCACTTTGTAAGTTTCTGAAGCTACCGCTTCATCCGAGAGCAAAATCACAAACTGTAACGGAACTTCTGAGAGAATACCGCGCAATTTCTTCAGGAGTTCCGCATCTTGTAGCACGACTCCGACCGAGCCACTATGCTCCAAAATGTAGCGTAACTCGACCGGATCAGCCTGCGCTCCTCGAACCACGTCCACAGCACCCGATCGCATAATTCCCTGGTCTGCCACTAACCATCTCGGACAGTTATCTGAGAACAAGGCAACCCGGGGCGGTACACTGTCTCCGTCCTCAACGCGAACCCCTAAAGCTTGAATCCCTGCTGCAAACGCCTGCATCTGATCGTAGAGTTGTGCATACGTTAATTTGACTTCTGGGCTACTGTGCGGATCATGGACGGCAAGAACATTGGCAAACTGTTTTGCCGCGATCGACCAGACCTCTGGCAGTGACTGTACGTTGGAATAGAGCGGATGAGAGGGATAGGCGAGGCTCATAGAGGGGACTCCTGTTCAAAAAAGCGGGATTGACTCTAACGATATGCCTCAGTCATTACGTTAAATCACTGAGAGCAGACAGAATTCATTTTGTCTGAGATTCGACGGAATGATTGAGAAATTGTCCGAAGTCGCTTCAAGATTTTCTAGGATAAGCATCAAGAAACTTTAAAGACTTGATAAGGCACGGTTGGGTTTCTACGTAATCTCTCGGTGATTCCTGTTTAATGTAAAACCGTACATCTGAATTTCTTCAGTTCAATGGTTGCTACAATTTCTGGAATTGTCACACTTTGCCTAACGATCGGCGCAGTCGCATTTCATTTGAGTTCTTCTGTACCGGACGTGAATCGTTCAGAGTGTGAATCCTTTGAAGTCTACCGATTAAGCGATCACGCCTGTTACATTCCGCAAGGTGAGTAGAAATGTTAGGCTTTGAAGGTTGCATTGAGAGAAAACTGATGCCGAAAGCAGTTTGGAATGGAGCCGTTTTAGCAGAAAGCGAACAGACAGAAATCGTCGAAGGAAATCACTATTTTCCGCCCGACGCTCTCAAATCAGAGTATTTTCAAGACAGCAGTACGCACACCACCTGCCCTTGGAAAGGCGTTGCCAGCTATTACAGCATTGTTGTGGACGGACAAACCAATAAAGATGCGGCTTGGTATTACCCAACCCCTAAAGATGCGGCGAAAAACATTGCAGGCTACATTGCCTTCTGGAAAGGCGTAAAAGTTGAAGCCTGATCGGCTTCTGAAACGTAGCCCGGCTGGATGTTGCTTGAACTCTTCATCAAATCCGGACATGCTTTGATAGCAAATTGGCGAAGCTGAGATTCATTCAGCTTCGCTTCATTGTTTTTCGCATTCGAGTCAACCACCTGTTTTTGCCAGATTTGTCTGCCCCGTTGCTCCGCGATCGTCAAGCAAATAGCGTCACGATGTCTGAAGTCAGAGAAAGATAGCGGTCAAACATCATTCCTGACAGCAGTTCGAGCAGATTGAATCTCAGCGTTTACTGGCTCCAGCAAAATCTGAGACAACACAGGAAAGTAAACGACTGGAGGATGCTCCGAGCCACCCTGCAGGATTGTCGTCATGAGAAATTCCCTGAGTGCAACCGGGAAAGGATTGAGAAGGATTAAACCTGTACTGGATTTAATCCCCACACCACTAAGCAACGATTTTGAAACGGCTAGGATTGTCTCCAACCTTCTCATACGCGCCTTTTCTCATGCCGTGCGCCATCATCAAAGCAACCCGCTTGCGTGCTTCAGGCATTTTTTCGCTTTCGAGTGATCCGTAGAGAATTTGGATCATTTCGTCAGTGGTGAAGGTGTCTTTGGGGGAATCCGTCATCACTTTCAGCACAGCTTCAGCAGGAGTTAAGCCTTTGAAGTCGCGCTTCATGGTTGCATCAAAAGGAACCGAGGGTTTAACATTCCGTTTCGGCTTCTCTTCTTTGGGAGCCTTTGCAGCAGGTGCTTTCGTAGCTTTCGCAGCAGGTGCCTTCACAGCTTTCGCAGCAGGTGCCTTCGCAGCTTTCGCAGCAGGAGCTTTCTTAGCAGGAGCGGGGGCAGGAGCAGGAGCAGGAGCAGCTTTCGCTTTGCCACGACCTTTCTTAGCAGCAGGAGCAGCAGCAGGAGCAGCAGCAACAACAGCCGTGCCATTGGGTTCAATCGTACCGCCGAGCAAACCGTTTAGATATTCCAGCGTTTTATCAATCTCAGAGGTTGCTGATGCAACAGCAGCTTCGATGATAGAAGCTCTATCTTTTTTCAAGCGATCGCGTTCTTGTTCGAGATTGCTCCGAACTGATTTGTCGAGAATAGCGTAGGGCATTGTTGAAACCTCACTAGTAAATGTTTTTGATTGTAGTCCTACTTGGATCAATCAGAACACTAATTTTGCAATTTTGTATGTTTAAATTAGCAATTTCAAGGTAAAAGTCTGCGATGTTACTGAACTATCAGCAGGTACAATGCCCGATCTCTAAGTATTTCACCCACTTTTTCACCTTCTAGATAACATTGCCGCTGGCTTGAAGAAATTTGCCTGTAAGTCCAGCGGCAAGTGTTTCGGCGGATCGGAACTGTGATTATTTGGGTTCCCAATCAAAGCTGATCAACTGTAGGTGTTCAGGATGCGCGAGTAGTTCTTTGGCGAGTAGATAACCTGCGATCGTCCAAGTTTGATATCGCCGCGCTTCTTTGCCAATCAATCGCCCATCTGGCCCATCGTAGTATTCCGGAAATTGGTCTTCAACCAGACGACGTTCGGCAACTGCGATCGCATGGTGGGCAAGTTCTCCACGGTTCATCTTTTTCGCGGCGGCAGTCAGCATCCAAAGTAGAACTGGCCAGCTTCCGCCATTGTGGTACGACCAAGGGCGATTTTTCGGATCGGCTCCCGTGACAATTCGCCATTCAGCATCTTCGAGAGCAGGGTAGCAGAGCTTCATGGGCATCTGTCCGACTAAGTCCGTCCAGCGTAGTTCGATCAGGTTGAGAATCTTGTGGGACTGGCGTTCTGTGGCAAGCGCAGACACGATCGACATTAAGTTCCCCAGAGTGAAGAAGCGAACATCCATCTGAGACGGTCCTAAGTTGCCTGCCATGTATCCACCAGCTTCGGGGAGCCATTTTGCCAATCGATAGAACGGAATTGAATCTGAGTAGATATTGAACTGATTCAGAGCCTCTTCGCCGTATTCTTCGACTCGATAGCGGTAAATCACGTTCAAGCGGTCTGGATCGAGCCAATAATTCTCTCTCAGTTGTCGTCTGAGGGGGATGAGGCGGCTGTGAATCCCTTGAATCATTTTTTGATTGTCATCGTTCTCGACGAGCAGTTCTAGGCTCGCTCGCAAGGCTCCATAGAACAAGGACTGAATATCGAGTGGATGACCATACATGCCCATGCGGCGATCGATCATGCTTGCACCATCGGGAACCAGTACCATCGGGTACATATCGAAGCGAGTCACGAGGCACAGTTCGAGGATGAAGCGAATGCCTTCTTGAAAGTCGGGTTGATGTGCCAAGCTGAAGTCTTGAGTCGCGATCGTATAAGCTCTCAGCAAGATAATCCACCAGAGTCCAGAATCGGCTGGGGCAACTCTGCCGATCGCATGATCTCCAAAGTCTGCTTTGAGGTATTCACCGCCTTCGTAGGCAATGATTTTGAAACTAGCAGGCATCAATCCCCGACTGGGCTTTGAGGAATCGAACTGTGTGGTTTTGGGCTGGAGTTTGAGGGTTTCTTCGAGAAAGTAGCGGACGATTTCAGTTCTGCCTCGCATCAAGAACAAGAGCGCGGATGAGATGAAATCCCGAACAAAACATTGGTCGTAGTTCAAGGCTACGACCTCTGGATCTTTTGCGGCGATCGTGCCAATTTCTCGACCTTGATAGGTCAAAATTGATTTTTCTAACAATTCCCAGGCTTGTGCTTCGATGCTCAATGTTCAAGTCCTCGTGCTCAGAACAAAGGTCTATCCTAGAGCAATTTTTCTCGATTCGAGTTGAGCATTTACGATCGATTCACATCCGCAAAATTGCTTTACTGGCTCAGCAGCTTCACTTTCGCGATCGCGAGGTCAGCATCGGGAAGTTTTCGTCCGTGTTTTTCTGCAGTTTCAATCCAGAGATTAGCCACGATTTGAAGTTCTTCCCATGTTTCGATTAGAGTTTCTCCCTGAGCCAGGCAACCTCTAAATTCTAGAATCTCAGCAACATCACCGCCTTCATCATCAAGGTAAATTGAGATCGAATAACGCATGAGTCAAGCGACAACACAAACTGTATTCGGTTCAGGCAGAAGTTCTCCAGTCGCCTGATAAGCAGCAACCAGAGATTCTAGTGCTTCGATTCCATTGTTTAGAGCATCTCGATAGGTATCGCCATGTATAAGCTTATTCAGCATTGTTCTAATTCTCTTCAATTCGGCAGCGCCCTGAAACCGAGCAATCCAAACGCTTTTGCCGTTCGGCGACGATCGCTGCTAAATCCGCTCTACCCGTCAGCTTCAATCGCCAATCTGCCCAAATCGCGTAAAGTTGATCTGCAATCCATCCGAACACTGGAATGCGCGTAATCGCATAAACCCATCCCATGCCTAACACTTCATACACTCGGCGAAAGACTTCAACATTCTTGATTGCAGTTCCGTCTGGCAAAATTGCGTGAATCCGACCCATTGCCGTTTCGTAGTCAATGCCACCATTGGCTTCAGGTGAATAGTTCTCATCGGCAATATCTACGAATTCGACTAAGCCACGATCGCCATCTCGCTTTCTCAAGAAATTCACTTCTCGCATACATAGCGGACATTCACTGTCGTAGAGTAGCTTGATTTGCCAAGTTGATTGTGAGGAGTTGCTGACTGAATTCGACATTGTTCAAGCCTTTTTCTTCTATTTTAAGCTTTGTAACGCGCTCGATAGATTGTCAGAGCTAATTTTTAGGACTAATGTTGATCCGAAATTCTGATCAATCACCATGACTCAAGCTCGATTTCCGAAGCTGGCAATTTTGGCACTCCTCGCGATCGCAATTCTCTGGGGCTATAACTGGACGCAGATGAAGATTGCGGTTCAATATTCGTCGCCTTTCACTTTCGCAGCATTACGAACTCTCTGCGGTGGGCTGGCATTGTTTGGCGGCATGGTGATCCTACGTCAGCCTTTTCAGATCAAAGAACTCTCATTGACGTTCTGGTTGGGCGTATTTCAAACGGCTGGAGTGTATGGATTGGCATCTTGGGCATTGGTGAGCGGCGGAGCCGGAAAGACCTCGGTTCTGGTCTATACCATGCCATTTTGGACAGTCTTGCTGGCTGGATATTTTCTAGGAGAGCGGGTGAACCGAACACAATGGATCGCGATCGCCATTGCTTTCTCAGGATTGTTGATCATTCTTGACCCATTTCAGATGCAAGGCTCGGTGTTCAGTGGCATTTTAGCTGTGTTGGCAGGGTTGAGTTGGGCAGCTGGCTCGATTGTTGCGAAAAAAATTAATGCTAAAGCGCAGGTCAACTTGTTAGCGTTGACCGCTTGGCAAACCTTGTTTGGGGCTTTGCCATTGATCGCGATCGCGCTCTTGCTTCCACAACAACCGATTCAATGGACACCTGCTTTTATCGGTGCATTGTTGTATAACATTCTGCCCGGTACAGCCATTCCGATGGTGTTGTGGCTGTATGTCTTGACCCAGTTATCAGCAGGAATGTCAGGCTTAGGCATGTTGTTAACCCCTGTTCTGGGTGTGTTGTTTGCAGCCTTGCAGCTTGGAGAACAGCCCCAATTGACAGAATGGATTGGCATGAGCTGTGTGTTAGGGGGATTAGTTTTGATTTCGCTCAGCAATCGTAAATAGATTAGCGCCAGTTCGATCGATTCCAGTCATACAGACCTTGAATTTCAAATTCTTGCCCATTGTCAAATCGAACCACACAGCTTGTCTCTTGAGCATTGTCTGACTCATTCAATCCGATTACAGTACACGAGACCCATTCATTGTCATTCTCTTGTACCCATTCCCAGAGTGCGCTCGAAACTTCAATGCGATCGCCGATTTTCAACACTGCTTCTGAATCTCGATAAGCAGCCAGATCATCGGCGGTAATTGAGTTTAACCATTCAATCCCGTACTCATCTCGAATGAATTGAACGGTGCCTGAATCTCGACTTTCGAGCCAATCGTTCAAAATGACTGTTTTCCACTCCGCATTCTCTTGGGCGAATTGTAGGAAAGCTTGCCGCTGTTGCGGGGTTAATTGGTCGAGCGGATTGATGCGCGTGGCTTGCTTTAAGGTAGTGCGGAGTATCCATTTTTGCTCCTCACTTAAAGGATGTCCCAGCGACTCACATTGCTGGAAGGCTGTATCGAGTAGAGCATCCAGGTCAGATTCCTTCATGTCAGTTCAATCTGCAAAGCAAGTTGATAGAGGTGTCGCCGGGGGAGGTCTGTTTGTTGGGCTAACTGTCGGCTCGCTTGGGAGCGGGAAATTCCCTGCTGCATGAGTGCAAGTAATTCAGCTTTTAGAACATCCTCCGTCAGGGGCACATTGTTCGGTTCTGCACCAGAAACAATCAGTGTAAATTCTCCCTTGGGTTCAGTCGTGGTGTAATGTGCGATCGCAGCTTTGACGGTTCCTCGCCAAAATTCTTCATGCAGTTTTGTCAGTTCGCGCGCGAGAACAATCTGTCGATCCTCGCCTAAAACAGTGGCAATGTCTTGCAGGGTTTTCTGAATGCGGTGAGGAGCTTCGTAAAAAATCAGCGATCGCTCATCGGTGATTAAGGTTTCAAGATGAGTTCTGCGCTCTTGTTCTTTCGTGGGTAAAAAGCCCTCAAACGCAAATCGATCGCTCTTGAGACCCGATGCACTCAAAGCCGTCATCGCAGCCGTTGCGCCCGGAATTGGAACAATAGGAATGCCGGATTCGGCACAGGCCTTGACCAGTTCGTAACCTGGATCGGAAATTCCGGGCATTCCAGCATCGGTGACGAGCGCGATCGAGGTTCCTTGCTGGAGTCGATCGACGAGTTCTGCTGTTCGAGAATGGCGATTGTGATCGTGATAGCTAATTTGTGGCGTTTTGACTTGGAAATGTTGCAAGAGTTTTCCAGTGTGGCGCGTGTCTTCTGCGGCGATTAAATCGACTGATTGCAGCGTTTTAATCGCTCGGAAGGTCATGTCTTCTAAGTTGCCCAGTGGTGTGCCCACAATATATAGAGTTGCAGTCATGTGAGAATTATGGCAAATCGTGGGTTGTTTGTGGGTTTGGTGACGCTAGATCTAATTTATCTTGCAGATGCGCCACCTCAACCAAATCAGAAAATTGTGGCACAAGAGACGACGATTGCAGCCGGAGGTCCAGCGACAAATGCAGCGATCGCGTTTCAGCATCTTGGCAATTCTTCTACATTATTTAGTGCGATCGGGTGTCATCCAATTTGTCATCTGATTAAAGCAGACTTGAAATCGATCAATGTGATGGATTTAGATCCTGATCGACAAGAGCCGCCATCCATTTCTTCGATCGTGGTCAGTCAATCTACAGGCGATCGAGCGGTGATTTCTTTGAATGCAGTTCGCACGCAGCTTTCTCCAGATTGCATTCCGTCCAGCATTTTAGATGAAGTAGACATTATATTAATTGACGGTCATCAGATGGCAGTTGGGGCAGAGATTGCCAAAATGGCTGGAACTATTCCGGTGGTGATCGATGCCGGAAGTTGGAAACCTGGATTTGAGCAAATTTTCCCATATGTGGACTATGCGATCTGTTCTGCCAACTTTCAGGCTCCGACTGAACAATCTGTTTTTGACTATTTATATAGTTATGGAATTGAGAACATTGCGATCACTCAGGGTGAACATGCGATCGAGGTGTTCAATCATCCGCAAATCAAAGTGCCCCAAGTCAATGTAAAGGACACATTAGGAGCCGGAGACATTTTTCACGGAGCCTTTTGCCATTTCATTTTGCAGCATGACTTTGTTACCGCTTTGGCGGAAGCTGCGAGGGTAGCATCTTATTCGTGTGAATTCTTTGGCACAAGACAATGGATGCGATCAGCGCACTCTTATAATATTGAGGCTCGTTGACAACTCTGTGGACATGGAAAGTACTCAACCTCGTGTCGGTTTATCCTACAGACAGCATCTCTCGATCGCTGGTGCGATTTGGACATTTGTGGGAGCCGGATTGCTAGCAATGGGACTATTGTTCTGGTTTCATTTGCCATATCTCGGTTTTCTAGATGCTCAGCATTTAGGATTTGGCTCCCTTGCCTTGTCAGTCGGGCTAATCAAAGGAAAGTTCGTCCTCGATCGCACAGCCAACCGAGTGATTGAACGCGCCGAAACCTTACAGGAACCGAACCCAATCAAGAGTGTATTTCAACTCTTTGGCGGCAAGACGATCGCCTTAATTGCAACAATGATGCTATTTGGCTTAGGTTTACGAATCGCAGGTGTGAGCTATGAGATCCGAGGATTAATCTACCTAGCAGTTGGAGCAGCATTGCTCTGGAGTTGTCGGCGCTATTGGAGTGCTGCATTTCAGGGAGAGATGGGGAAATAGCCACTCCCCACCTCCCCACTCCCCACCTCTTCACCCCTCTAGCATTCAACCCAATGGAACCAAACTTTGAAGGCATTTGTGCAATTGTTCGCTCAGTCGGCTGGGGCGCAGCAGAGATTCTCGCAAACCAGGCTCAGAGCTTTGAAGTTGAGAAGTCAGGGGACAGTCCTGTTACTTCGGCGGATTTAGCGGCAAATCGATATATTTTAGAAAAGCTGCAAGCAGTCTTTGATCCCCAGGTGTTCGCGTATTTAAGCGAAGAGACGTATCAATCTGAACCCCTCGAAAGTCGAATTGGGCGAGATTGGGTTTGGATTATTGATCCGTTAGATGGAACGAAGGACTTTATCAATCGCACGGGTGAGTATGCAATGCATATTGCACTGACTTATCGAGGTCGTCCGGTGGTTGCAGTTGTCGCGTGTCCAGGCTTTGGAAAACTTTATTCAGCCACCTTGAGAGGCGGAACTTGGGTAGAAAATCAGAATGGCGATCGACAACGCTTACAAGTATCCAACAAAGCTGAATTCAATGATCTGACTGTTGTTGCCAGTCGCAGCCATCGAGATGCCAGATTTAATCAATTGATGGATCGCTTTCCAGTCACGCAGCAAAAACAGATTGGCAGTGTCGGATGTAAGATTGCAGCGATCGTCGAGCAAAACGCTGATGTATATCTGTCTCTTTCTGGTAAATCGGCTGCAAAAGATTGGGATTTTGCGGCTCCAGAGTTGATTTTGACCGAAGCGGGCGGACAGTTCACTTACTTCGATCAATCTCCAATTCAGTACAACCGCGAAGATGTCAGCCAGTGGGGCGGAATTTTAGCAAGTAACGGACAGGTGCATGGGGAGTTGTGCCAAACCGCGATCGCGCTTTTGGAAGAAATCGATCGCGGTTAATGGATCGGTACTTAAAAGCATTGCGCTTCTGTAAATTTGAGCAGAAGCGCAATGCTTTAAATTGAAACAAAATTCAGATTCGGCACGCGATACATGGGTTTCGTGGGTTTCTCCGTTGTGATGAACTCATCTACATTGCAAGAAAGTGCTGCTGCAATGTGCAAAGCATCGATACTGGCTAGACCGTAAGTAGAAGCGATTTGTCTCGCATCCTGAAGCAGTTTTTCGAGATTAACTGTCCAATGCGCAACTGTTGCAAAATAGGCTTCATAGAATTCAAGCTCTTGCCGTTTTTTGTGATAGGTCGCTTTCGGGAGAACTTCTAGCTGTATGAAAGGACTAGAGACAAACTCCCGATTCGTATCACTCAAGATATTCAACGCGAGAGCAGAATCCACTGTGTTACCTCGTGCTGCAATAATCAGAACTCCTGCATCTAGGAAGGTTCGTCTTATTCATCCCAAGTGCTGATGCCTCCACGTCGTTCTGCGAGTTCTCGCTCAAGGTCTTCTCGACTAAGCAGTGGTTCACCCGATGCAACAATTTCAGCGCGAAGCTCACGCAGTCTCTTACCCAGTGGGCTGATTTCAGGCTCTTCTTTGGGTTTGGGAAGCGTGTTGATAAACTCCCAGACTTGTTGCTGCTGTTCTGGGTTGAGTCTGCGGATTTTTTCAATGACTAATTCTTCAGTGGTCATAGAAACGAGCCTCACTTTTCTCCATTTTATTCGACCCGACTCGCAATCACTGCATAAAACGGATCACCACCTCCCATCCCTAGCATTTGGAACACAGGCGGAATCTGGGATTGTTTGATCACCACTTCCGGTTCTGAAAATCCAGGTACAGCTTTGAAATAGTTTTTGACGAGTTCAACGCGATCGCGTTCTGATCCGTCTCGCCAAGCGGCAATCGCTTTTTGATAAAACATCCGATTCGAGAAGCTAATGATGACAATTCCACCCGGTTTGAGCACTCGATGAATCTCAGTAAAAACGGCTTCGGGATATTGAACATACTGCACAGACACCGTATTCAAAACCGCATCGAAGGATTGATCCGGTAAAGGAAACTTCGGATCTAAATTCAAATTCTGCACAAAGTAATGATTTAACCGAGGATTGCGAGCGAGTTCTGCGGCATTCAATCCATGTCCTTCGATATGCTCAAACTGCACATCATCCGGCAAATGCGACACCCAGCTACTCATCATGTCGAAAATCCGCGAATTCGGCTTTAAGCGATCGCGATACAGATCCGTCAATTGTTGAATAAACCCCGTATCGACATGCGTGACAAATCGAGGCTGGTCGTAAAACAATTTGTCATCGGTGGGATCTAATTTCTCGCGTTGATTCGGATGAAGCAGCATATTCATAAGAGGTAGAACTATAAACTTATGTTAACAAACAAGATTTGACTCGAATTGGGCAACAGGTCATGATGAGAACGGCAATGATCTAGGATGTTGGCGATATGCGTGTCCGTCAAAGCATTCCCGAACTATTCTCAACCTTTTTGCGATTTGAATCCGATCAAATCACAAGTTGGAGCACCGATTCGAGATTGCATCGCAGCATTCAGAAGCATTTGGCTCAAATGCCCGAAGAAACAGTCGATCGCTTTTGGGTAATGTATTGGCATCGCTGCTGGAGAAAAGAGGAAGCCTCTCCACGTCAGCAAATTTCAGCAGGGCATATTTCGGCTTATTTGCAAGAAGCGTGCTACTGGAGTGTGCAAAAGATTCAACCTAAAACTTCATCGCAGCAATTTCAGCTTGCCGATTTGTTTCAAGTTGCGATCGCTGCCGTGCCTAAAATTCTCAAAGCCTGCGATCCCGACGAACGAGCCAGCCTGAAGACTTATGCCAGTTCAGCATTTGGCAACGTAGTTCGAGATTGGTTACGCCAGCGTCGAGAGATTGATCTGTGCAATCACTGGGGATTGCTCTTGAAGCTGAGCCGCAAACGCTTAATTGAAGCGCTGCAAGGATTAGATGCTTCAACGATCGAGCAATATCTCGTGGCTTGGAAATGCTTTGAGTTATGTTATCTACCTGCAAAAACGCTAGGCATGAGACAGAGTGCGGCTCCCAGTGCAGAAGTTTGGAATGCGATCGTCACTCAATATAAAAAAGAAACAGGCGAAGCGGTGAGTCCAGCCACTTTGGAGCGTTGGCTAACCGATTGTGCAAATCGGGTGCGATCGCAGTCTTTTCCGACGGTCTCCTCTTTAAATATGCCAAGACCTGGACAAGACGATGGCGAATTACAAGATGAGGTTATAGATTCAAGAGATTCGCTATTAACTGAGTTGATTGAGCAAGAAGAACAGCGGGAAAGGCAGGATCAGCGATCGCAGCTCAATCAAGTCTTGGAAACTGCGATCGCCGAATTCGATGTGTCTGTCCAACAACTGTTACAGCTTTATTACCAGCAACAATTCACTCAGCAGCAGATTGCGAAACAGCTTGAGGTGCAACAGTACACAGTGTCCCGAAAGTTATCGAAAGCGCGGGAAGCATTACTGTTGAAATTAGTTCGGTGGAGTCAAGCGATCAATCCTGCAACTGACCCAGAAGTGATTAAGAGCATGGGTCTAGTTTTGGAAGAATGGTTACAGAAGCATTATTCGTGAACGATCTGTACTAACCTTCAGTATGGTCTAGGCTTCTAACTTCACAGAGAATAGTCTCTGCGATCGCAACTCATCACTTAATTTGAGCGAACTAGATCCATCAGTATCTCACATCCCCAAGCTCCTAACGTTTCTGAAGGGCAGGAGACAGAATTTCAGGGGAATAGGCTGCACCACTTAACATCAGTTCTGTCACAACTGAATATGCTTCGCTCCATGCCTGTTCAGCGTTAGGAGTCCAAGCCTCTCCTAGACAAAGGGCGAGTGCTTTCAACAACGTTCTGCCCACCATCGGATAATGTTCGGGCAGCACCCCGTATTGGATATGGCGAGTGCCTAAACCCTGAAGTGGGTGAGCCAAGCGATCAGGATGACGGAGACTTTCTACAACTAGGACAAGCGATTGAAAGAGCTTCTTGGCTTGGTCTTCCATATGGGTGTTTGCAAAAAGCGGCTTGACCTCTGGATAGTCGGCAAATAAATTTGTGTAGAAGTGATTCGTAAACTCAAGCTCCTGTGCTTTAATCTGCGAAAAACTGGACTCTAACAATTCAACATTTAAAGGCATACAGCGCTTCCTCTTGTTCACTTTTCACAAAGTATTAGACTCAGATGAATTAATCTATGAGGTAGCTCATTCAGGCAATAGATGAGCGATCGCGAGAAAAAATGCTGAGGAGAGTTTGACGGGCAAAATACAGCAAGACAATCTCTTCAAATTTCTCTTCAAATTTGAGTTGCTTAGGCAGGTTGAAGACCTGTCACAAATTAGATGCTTCAAACCACTAAGATCACGGCTTAATAGAAGAATAATCACGGGGATACGATCGATACAGACGCGCCCTGAAGCTTCCCCGATTCAGGCGGTGAGAAAAAACCTATGCTTTCAAGACTTCGGCGAATCATTCGGCAATTTTTTACTAGAACCAGAACGGTCAATAAACAGCCCTTAAACCCGGCAAGCCTGATCGTGCTGATCTTGATCGACATCTTCATCCTTGTAAATGTCTTTACAGGACTCAATGATATTAGCAATTGGGTTCTCAGCCCCACTCAAGCCAATCCTTGCTACACCGAATGGCAAAACTATCGAGAGTCCAAAGACAAAAATAAAGATTTCAATATCGTCCGTGCTGCCGCAGATAAAGATTTCTACCCTCCAATTTCGAGCTTCCCGCCAAACTCAGCAAATCAGACCTTACAAGACAGTTATCGACAGAATTCAAGAGGACAATTGGGCGATGTATCGCCGACCTGTCAAGGGTTTGCCACCGCTGCCGATAAAGTCAATACGCCAGACAACGAAAAGCTCGTGAAATCGATTGCTCAAAAACAAGACGCGATCGCGAAACTTGAAAATAGCAATCGAAATATTCGCGCTCAATATGATTCAACTCTACTCGAAAAGATTGCAGGTCAGAATCGAGAGCAATCAATCAACAATGTTGGCGCAGAAAAAGCAAAACAACAACTCGATAATAATAATCAGCAAATTGCTCAACTGAGACAAGAAATCGAGAAACTTAAAGCTGATTTGTTAGCAAAACCAGAAAGCACTGCATTTCTCAAACTTCTGAATGACGGCAACACCTTTAGTGAAGTTGAAAGAAGCTATAAACATGCTTCATTCTGGTATCCCAGCATTCAACTGACCTTACAAGCGCTCTTTCTCGTCCCGCTCTTGATTGGAGCCGCGATCGTCAATCGATTTGCCGAGCGCAAACGCTACGGATTAGTTGCACTGATTAGCTGGCACTTGCTGATCATTTTCTTCATTCCGTTGATTCTGAAAGTCTTTGAATTTCTCCAAGTCGGTGTCCTGTTCAAAGTTCTGTTTGATCTGATCAGTACAATTTTTGGAGGATTAGTCTTTCTGGTCAGTTATGCCTACATTTTGATTATCCCGATCGCAGGTTTCGCACTGATCAAACTGTTCCAGACCATTGTGAAAAAATCGAAACCTCAGCCTTCGATTTTAGTTCAACAATCTCGCTGTCTTAACTGCACCAGAGTTCTCAAAGGCGGAGAAGATTACTGTCCTCACTGTGGCTATCACCAACATCACGAGTGCCACAATTGTCACCAACCGACTTATCAGCATCTTCCCTACTGTCGCAACTGTGGTGCAGAACAAAATCCGAGTGAATCAATTTAAGAGAATTCATCTACGATCGATAAAAATCGAGTCAGCCTATGTATCCCATTCCTTCATTCTTCGATCGTACTTCTGTGAATTCGGTGTGGCGTGTTCCTTATCAGCAACGCGCCACAGATGCAGAAGCCTGGGCAAAACAGCATCAGATCAAACCCGCTGCTGACGATCGCAAACGCATTTGTCTATTAGCGATCGATGTACAAAATACCTTCTGTCTTCCCGATTTTGAGTTGTTTGTGGGGGGTCGATCGGGTCAGGGTGCGATCGAAGACAATGTGCGGCTGTGTGAGTTTATCTATCGCAATTTAGGAACAATCACCGAGATTGCTCCCACGATGGATACTCACACGGCAATGCAAATCTTTCATCCGATTTTCTGGGTGAATGAAGCAGGAGAGCATCCGATTCCAGCGGCAACCTTAATTCAATTCGAGGATGTGCAAAATGGAGTCTGGCGGGTCAATCCCTCGGTTGCAGCAAGTTTGCAAGCAAGCTATGACAGGCTGAATCAGCACGCTTTACATTATACGAAGCAACTCACCGACGCAGGGAAATATCCTCTAACGGTATGGCCCTATCACTCAATGCTAGGTGGAATTGGACATGCGTTAGTGTCAGCCGTTGAAGAAGCAATGTTCTTTCATTGCATTGCTCGCAGTAGTCAGACCAGTTTTGAAATCAAAGGCAATCACCCTTTAACTGAAAACTATTCTGTTCTGCGTCCTGAAGTGTTGACAACCACGGGTGGTGAATTGCTTGCACAGAAAAACAGCCGATTGATTGAGAAATTGTTGAAGTTCGATGCGGTGATTATTGCAGGTCAGGCAAAAAGTCATTGTGTCGCTTGGACGATCGATGATTTGCTCACGGAAATTCAAGTCTATGATCCTAACCTAGCTCAGAAAGTGTATCTGCTCGAAGATTGCACTTCCGCAGTCGTTGTACCGGGCGTTGTCGATTACACTGAGCAAGCAGATCAGGCGTATGAACGATTCGCAGCGGCTGGAATGAAGATTGTGGAATCGACAGATACGATCGCGGAGTGGGTTTAGTGGGGAGTGGGGAGTAGGGACAAGCGCTATTTCTCCCCATTTCCTTATTTCGGTTCTGCACAACCCTCGCGGACTGTATTTCCCATCATCAAAGTTGCAGCGTAGGGATAGTTCTTATCTGACATCGTATCGCTACAGGAATCGACTTTCTTAAGAACTAAGATGTTATTGCCTTGTAAACGGTAGACTCGAACATTGTCGATCGGGCGACCCTGTGCCCCGATTGGAGCGACATACGGGAAGGTGCGCGGCTTTGTATCAGGAGTCGTATAAACAATGCCTTTTTTGCCGATCGTAATATTCCAGAATGGTTCATTTCCGCGAACGATAAACTCGCGTGCTGAATTTGCAGAAGTTGGAGCCGGAGTTTTTGCGATCGCGCTTAGAGAAACAACAGAAGCCATGCCAACGAAGGCAACACACCATAACCAAGATTTCATGATATTGAAAATACAATGAGTAAAGAATCGAGCAGCCCAAAATCGCTTGTGTGCTCAATCATTTACACAATTACCATCAACCTGATTCCGGATCTGCCTGCTCTGATCCATGGCTTGATCATGAATTAAGAGTTCAATCGCGATCGCGGATCAGGACTCATAGCTCAAAAGCTCACGAAGTTGATGATCATCGACAGGCTGTAATAGATTGAGCAAATGTCCGTCAGGAGTTCTCACCAAAGCAACTTTACCGAAAGATAGTTGGCGAACAATCCCTTCTAATCTTCCGCCCATCGCTTCGAGATCTTCGACCGTGGTATACACATCTGCCACATGAAAACTCAAAATCGGTGAACTTTCAGTTTGATATGAACGAGTTGTAGCATGTAGCGCAATCTCTGTTCCGTCTGCTTCTAGCTCTGCCCAAGTTTCTGTGACTACATTGACTTTTAGCCCCAATCCTTCCCGGTAAAACTCTACAGAAGCACTAACATTCTCAACCATGAGAATAATCTGTCTAAATTGTGTCGTCATTTTGATTGCTCCTCAAGCTGTCAACTCTAGCTCAGGCATTCGAGAAAGAGATTGCCAAAACTGCACCACTTCATTTCCAACTGGCTCTGGATGAAAAAAGTGAAAGAAATGCCTGCCCTCTGGGCATCGCCATAAGCGATCGCCTAATTTCAGCATCCGGCTCCATTGAGCATGAGATCGCCGATCGATGACCGAATCATCATTGGCAGCACAGACTAATAATGGGATTTCGACTCCGCCTTTTGGCAATTGCACCAATCCGTATAGCGAATGGAGACTCGGCGATGTTTCTAAATCTCGATCGAGTAATGCCACAAACGCTTGAGTCTGGAAGGGCAGATGTGTGCCGAATAAGTTTCGTACCATTTGTCCCAAAACCTGCTGACGGCTACAGGGTAAAAGCTTCCGTTGAACGTAATAATGTGTATGCCAAGTAATTGCAGGTTGAGCAGCTACGCTGAAAAGCGTCAGTGACTTCACTTTTTCAGGATAGAGACGAGCATATAACAGTGCGACAATGCCACTGGTTCCATGTCCAAGTAGATGAACAGAATGGTGCTGAGTCTCTAAATACTGATGGAGAAGTTCAACGGCACTCGCTAAAGAACTTGCTTCGTCTAGATCTTGTTCGTACTGCCATAATGCGATCGTTGCTTGTCGAGAAAGATACTGTATCAAAGGACGATCTAAAGCTTTCACTCCAGCACTTGCACTAACCCAAACCGCATCTACCACCTGATCCATCGCCATCTCCTTAACAAATTGAATTCTAAATTGACCTGAGCTTCGACCAATCAACTCGCGCTCATGCTCATCCGCTCCGGAGTAGAATTCGAGGCAGATGAGCATCAGCGTGAGCGGCTTGCTAAGCCTTAGGTCAAGTGAACTGCTCTAACCACAAACTCAGAATCAGGATTAATAATTTGTCCATCTTTGTCACTCCTAGACTGTTGCAAAATCAGGCAATACAACTTAGATGCCAAATGCAGATTTGAGTTGAGTCGCCCAAGCTTTGATCCGTTCGTCTGTCAGATCGGATTGGTTATCTTCATCAATGGCAAGTCCGCAAAATTTATCTCCGCGAACTGCCTTCGATTCTTGATGCTCGTAGCCTGCGGTGGAAGTCATCCCCACCGTTTGTCCTCCGAGTCCAGAAATTTTTTCTTCCAAGATCCCCATCGCATCTTGGAAGTTATCCGCATAGCCAATCTGATCGCCACAGCCAAAGTAGGCAACCTTTTTGCCATTGAAATTGATATTGTCTAGCTCATCGTAAAAGCCTTCCCAATCGGCTTGAAGCTCTCCAATGTTCCAGGTGGGACAGCCGATGATGAGGTATTCATACGGTTCAAAATCTTCAGAACTTGCATTGGCAATATCGTTCAACTCAACGATCGAGTCTCCTCCCAGTTGAGCTTGAATTGATTCTGCAATTGTCTCTGTGTTGCCAGTTTGCGTGCCGTAAAATAAGCCGACCTTTGCCATCGTTGATCCTTCATTCTGTGAGTTACTTAGCCAGCCTTATTGATTAAAAGTCTCAATAAGCTTCAAAAACAAGCTTACCATTTTTATTGAAATAAATTTGCATCTAAGGACTGTTAAAAAATATTAAAAAAATCAAGCAAATAAGAAAAACCAGACTTTCTAAGGCTTTGAGAGCGCAAAGTCTGGTTTAAATTTGCTTGTTTAGAACTTAAGTTGTTGAGAAAAAGTCTAGATTGAATTGTGGCGCAATGGCAAGGTCGTTGAGACAAAGCTTTTCGGAGCCACCCAATATTCCAGCCTGATTTTGAATGCGAGGCGACTTTTTTAGGGCGTTGCATAACCGCTCATCTTCATTCGTGTAAATGAACACGATCGCTCGATGCAGTCTGATCTATTTCTTAATCTTTTTCCATCCCCTGAGCTTTGATGTTAAAAAGACTGAAACGCCCTAATTCTCAGCTTGTGATTCATTTGCTTTATTCAAATCCCTTGGTGAGAACGCTATGAAATATCCTCAATGGTTCCTACCCATTGTTCTGGTTGCCTTGCTGATTACAGTCGGATGTTCCCACTCCAATGTCACGATCTCGGCACAGGAGGATGTTCTTGCTCAAAGTCCGAGTTCTGTCCTCAAACCAGAACCCGATCGCGTGACTGAAGCGCTCGATCGTTCAGATGTGCCTGAAGCCATTCGACAAATCGAAATCCGCTGGAAAAGCCAATACGAAGACTATTTTCAAGGAAAATTCAAAACCCAAATTGTGCCTGCTGCGGAAATTGCACGATCGCTGAACCAGATCAATCAACGCACGAGACGGAAATCGGCTCTATTCTATGCAATTCCAAGCGTGAACCATTTAGATTTGATGCTGGTCACTGCCAACGGTAAACCGATTCATCGCCGCATTCCCGCCGCAAATCGATCTGTTCTCACTCAAACGCTGCAATCTTTTCGCATGGGAGTTGTGCGAGACGATTCTGACCCGGACGATTACTTAGTCCCCGGACAGCAACTTTATCGCTGGATCGTCGCACCCTTAGAAGCGCAACTTCGAGCCGAGGGGATCAATCAGATTATCTTCTGCTTGGGCAGTGGGCTAAGGAGCTTACCCCTTGCAGCATTACATGATGGACAGAAATTTTTGATTGAGAAGTATAACTTAGCGATTATTCCGGCGTTTAATTTACTCGATCGACAATCGCGTACCTCTCCCAACACTGAAATTCTCGCGATGGGAGCCTCTACGTTTAGCAATAAACCGCCCCTGCCCGGTGTACCGATCGAAATTGCATCGATCACCCAAACTCCCTGGCAAGGCACATCTCTGTTGAATCAAGAATTTACGCTAAAAAACCTCAGAGCACATCGACAAAAAACTCCCTATGGCATTGTGCATTTAGCAACTCATGCTGAGTTCTCGTCTGGCGATGTGAATCGGTCTTATATTCAATTCTGGGATCAACAGTTGAAGTTGAGTCAGCTTCAAGAATTGGGCTTGCAAAATCCGCCTGTACAGTTGTTAGTCCTCAGCGCTTGTCGGACTGCACTGGGAGATACGAGAGCAGAAATGGGATTTGCAGGATTGGCAGTGAAGGCAGGCAGTAAAGCGGCGATCGCGTCTTTGTGGTCAGTCAGTGATGCCAGTACATTAATGTTGATGAAAGAGTTTTATCGAGCCTTGAAATCGGCTCCTGTCAAAGCAGATGCCTTACGAGAAGCCCAGATTGAGATGATTCAAAACTCCGATCGCCTTCGGGCACAAATTCGCGATCGTCGATTGCCGGAAGAAATCAGAGCCTTGGCGGATCAGAATTTAGCGCATCCGTATCATTGGGCAGCCTTTACGCTGATTGGAAATCCTTGGTAGGTTGCATAAGTTCAGATCTTGCAACGTGAATACCGCTATGTCGCACACCCAAACGATCTTCCTATGACTTACTTAAACGCTCTAGCTCAACCTGTTCTAGAAATTCCGCCATCGATCAATGCTGCTGCCTGGCAAAATCGATCTCGCACTGCTCCGGCTCGCTGGAACACATACCTCAATCAGGTCTGTTCTCAAACCGTTTCAGATTGGCTTCAAGACGCTCGTGAAACTCTAGATCGAACTGCGTTGCAGAATCTCTGGCAATTAGTCAATGGAACATCGTTTCGGCTCGACGCGCACCGAATCATTGTGATTCCAGATAAAACAATGGATACGCGCGAATTTCGAGTGCCGCAAGAATGGGTGGATATTCCAAGTTGGGTGGGGGATTACTACTTTGCGGCTCAGGTCGATCCCGATGAGGCGACGATTTTAATTTGGGGATATACGACTCATGCTCAGTTGAAAGCTTTGGGTGAATATGATGCAAGCGATCGCATGTACAGCTTAGATGCAGAACAAATGTCTCAAGATTTTGCTGTCTTTGCATTGACGCGAGAACTGTATCCGCAAGCAGTTACTCGTGCTGAGATTGCGGCACTTGCCCCTGTTCCTGCGATTCAAGCCGAGAATCTTGTGCAACGATTAGCAAATCCCGAAATTCTCCAACCTCGCTTAGAAATTCCCTTCCAACTCTGGGGAGCATTACTCGAACAATCTGAATGGCAACAAAGATTAGGGCAATTGCGACAAGGCGTGAGAAGTGTATCGCTGCGCCAATGGTTGCAAAACACGATCGCAGAAGGCTGGCAAACCCTAGACAGCTTACTGGGTGATGAACCTGCTCTAGCTTATCGCTTTCGTCAAACGGCTGATGCAACTCGTCCCACGGTTCAATGTGTCAAAATTTTAGAACTCAGAGAACATACCTTCTGGTTGTCAGTGGTGATCGAGCAAGAAGAGGACGATCGCTTATCGGTGCGGGTGCAACTGCGAGGTGCAGAACGCGATGAAATCCTACCGAGTGGAGTAATGCTAACGATGCTTTCGAGTGCAGGCGAGGTTGTGCAATCGGTGGAAGCCCGCGACCAAGATAATCTGATTCAACTCCGTCGTTTCCGATGCTCGGCGGGAACTGAATTCAGCTTACAGATTTCATTCGATCGAATTCAAGTCACTGAAGACTTTATTGCATAGGTGCGAACAATGGATCATCTGATTGTTCTCAATCTAGGGCAAGGCAACTGGAAAGATGGATTTCCCACAGTTATTGCTCAACTGTGGGAGTCTGGACGATCAACCCCGATGCAGTTTACGGGCAGTCTGCCTGCGACTCCAACTTTAGTCGATCGCTTAACTCGCTGGCGGTCAATTTATACAGCCCTCTATGCTCACCTTGGGTTACGTCGCTCAGAATTTGAACTCGATGACGATGAACCGACTCATATCTCTGCGGCTGAATTTCATCAACTGACGCACGAAGTTCAAAGTCAATTTAATCTCTGGCTTAGTGCTAGTTCCTTTCGGGCGATCGATCGACAACTTCGCACCCGCCTTTCTCCGAAAGATTCAATTCGGCTGATGGTTGTGGCGCACGATCGACAAATTCTTCAATTACCTTGGTGCTTGTGGGATTTTCTATCGGACTATCCCTATGCAGAGGTCGCATTGAGCTTGCCGGAATTTGCGCGATCGCTACAGCTTCCGAATCCAAGTCGCCGCAAGAAAGTGCGAATTCTCAGCATTCTCGGCAATTCTCAAGGCATTGATGTCGAACGCGATCGCGCTTTGCTGCAAAAGCTTCCGAATGCAGAAGTTCATTGTTTAGTTGAACCAACCCCTCAAGCTTTACAAGAGACGCTCTGGCAATCTGCTTGGGATGTTTTATTTTTTGCGGGACATAGTTCGACAGATGTGAAAGGCTACATTCAAATTAATCGAACCGAAACATTAACGATCGAGCAATTAAAGTACAGTTTGCGTCATGCGATCGCTCAAGGTCTGAAGCTTGCGATTTTTAACTCTTGTGATGGGTTGGGGCTAGCTCAGGACTTAGCTGATTTACAACTTCCGCAAGTGATTGTCATGCGCGAACCTGTACCGGATCACATTGCTCAAGAATTCCTCAAATCTTTTCTCAGTTCATTTTCGAGTGGACAGTCTCTCTATCAATCGGTGCGAGAAGCGAGAGAGAAATTACAGGGATTAGAATCTGATTTTCCCTGTGCGACTTGGCTACCTGTGATTTGTCAGAATCCCTCTGAAGTTCCTCCAACTTGGCAGGATTGGTGTGGTCAAAAACGGCAGTTCTTACCCCCAATGTCGCGATCGCAGCTACAAACGATCGCACTCAGTACCCTTGCGATTACTGGATTAGTCTCAGGAATTCGCTGGTTTGGAGCAATGCAGTCGATCGAACTTCAAGCGTTTGATGTGTTGATGCAACATCGCCCAGTTGAACCACCTGACCCGCGAGTCTTGATTGTCAAAATTGAAGAAGAAGACATTCAGCGACAGCCTCAGAATGGCGGATCGATCTCTGATGAAACGCTCGATCGCGTTTTAGAAACGTTAGAACGTCATCAAGCGCGTGTAGTAGGGCTTGATCTCTATCGCGACTTTCCCACGCAACGTCCGAGCTTAAAAAAGCGCATGGCACAGATGGCACAAAATGCTCAACTCGTCGCCATCTGCAAACGTCGCGATCCTGACTCCAATGATCCGACAGGCATTGCACCGCCTGCTGAAATCAGTGCTGATGCCGTTGGGTTTAGTGACGTTGTGCAAGATCGCGATGGTGTCTTGCGGCGGCATCTCCTCTTTGCAAGTGCCGATGAGATTGGCACTTGTGCGACGGCTTATTCGCTTAGCGTTCAGCTTGCCTTTCGCTATCTCAGTACTCAACCGTCTCCGATCGCGCCAGAGTTTACTTCTGATCAGCATTTGAAGTTTGGCAGTACTGTGTTTCCGGCTTTAACTGAGCCGACGAGTGGCTATCAGCGCTTTGATGCACGCGGCAGTCAGATTTTACTGAACTATCGATCGACAAAATCCCCGATCGAGGTCGCGCAGCAAGTAACCGTTCGCCAATTGCTCAACGGTGAAATGAATCTCAATGCTATTCAAGATCGCATTGTGCTGATTGGCGTAACGGCTCCGAGCGCAAAAGACTATTTTGCAACGCCTTATGGCAGAGGCTTTTCGCAACAACTTCCAGGGGTGATCGTTCAGGCACATATGGTCAGCCAGATGATCAGTGCTGTTTTAGATAAACGACCTTTGCTCTGGGTTTGGTCAACTGCGATCGAGGTGATGTGGATCGGAGCTTGGACAGTGTTCGGAGGCTTACTCATCTGGCGGTTTCGTCAGTTGAAATGGATCGCGATCGCAGGTGCAGGCTGCATTTTCCTCCTGATTGCTGGATGTTGGTTTGTGCTAACTCAAGCCGGATGGATTCCGCTTGTACCAGCATTGCTAGGATTTTTGCTCAATGGCGGCACAGTTGCCTACCGATTTCTTGCTTCATCTCAACCGAACTCACTCTAAACCGAATTTAAGAAGGATCAATTATGAAGTTCAAACCGTCTCAAATTGCCTTAAGCGTCTCATTGCTCAGCGTTGTCTCGATCTCTCAATTTACTTCTGCTCAGCAACGCATTCGATTTACTCCACCGCCTTCTCCGAGTACCAGTACTCCGTCCGATCGTGGCACAGGTGCAGGTGCTCGCGGATGTGATAAAGAATTTGCGGGATTAAAAGCTTTAGTGCCATCGCCATCTCCGAATGATCAGTGGGGCTTAACGGTCAGCGATCGACCCACCATTTGGTTTAATATTCCAACCGGAGTCAAAGCAGGCACGCTTGTTGAATGGAAACTACGGAATGCTACGAATAAAGTGATTTACAGAACTACAATGCGCCTACCCAAAACAGATCCAGGCGTTGTAAGCTTTTCGATTCCCGAAACTGTTGCTCCGTTAGCAGTTTCGACTTATCAATGGGATTTTGCAATCTACTGTGAGAGTGGAACTCGCGACCCGAACAATCCGAGCGACGATATTATCGATCGACCTTTAGTGAAAAAAGGACGAGTTCAAAAAGTTGCCACGCCTCCAGCTTTGCAACAAGAATTAGCAACGGCTAAAACTCCATTAGACCAAGCAAAAGTCTATGCAAGATATGGCATTTGGTATGATGCTTTAACCGTCTTGGGCAAACAAATTCAAACGGCTCAAAGACCGAATAAAGCAATCTTGGAAGCTTGGAATGAATTGCTCCGACAACAAAAGCTGGAAGGTAAAGCTTCGGAAACGGTGACATCGTGCTGTAAGTTGTGAGGAGAAGAACCCAAGTAAAATTAGTTGTAGGAGGTGGGTTTCGACTTCGCTAAGCTTCTGTAAGAGGATGCTTTAAAGGGTTTGACAAGTATCAACAGTTTCCTTGCTCCGGTCTATCTCGCCCCGGAATAGAATTCCAGGGCTAACGGTGCGAAGTCCTTTGAAAAGGACTGAAGACCCCATTCTGATTGGCTGTTAGTCCCTTTAGTAGACTTTGTTCAACTAGCCCGGAATTCCATTCCAGGGCGGGTGAATCCGATGAACGATACTTTTAAACACCCTCCTAGCGGGCGAATGTGATGAATGATATGTTTCAAACACCCTCTTAGCAGAAATGTAACTGCTGTTTGTGCCTGTCTACCTCATGAGTAATGCTGACGATGGAACTACGATCGATTCAAGCTACAAGATACGTCACCCCTTTACGCGAAGGTGGATCACTGCCCGCGATCGTAGAAGCTGATGATGATGGCATGTATGTCCTCAAATTTCGGGGTGCGGGACAGGGTGTAAAATCTCTGATTGCGGAACTGATCGCTGGCGAACTTGCGCGATCGCTCGGCTTACCTGTTCCAGAAATTGTATTCATTGAACTTGATCCAGACTTAGCCCGCACTGAGCCTGATCCAGAAATTCAAGATTTGATTCGAGCGAGTGCGGGTCTGAATCTTGCACTCGATTATCTACCTGGATCGATTACGTTCGACCCCGTTGCAGGCAAAGCCGAAGCTGAGCTTGCCTCTGACATTGTTTGGTTCGATGCCTATGTGACCAATATCGATCGCACTGCTAGAAACGCCAATATGCTAGTTTGGCATCGCAAACTTTGGCTAATTGATCATGGCGCGGCTCTGTACTTTCAGCATACTTGGACGCACTATCTCGATCGCAGTCTCGATCGCTTTCCTGCGATTAAAGATCATGTGCTTCTGCGCTTTGCCACTCATCTCGAAGCAGCTCATACCAAGATGACGGCGCGCCTGACACCTGATATCATCCGTCACATTATCAATCTCATTCCAGAAAATTGGCTGGTCGAAGGTTCTCCGTTTACAGAACCTGATCAGCATCGGGAAGCCTATATTGAGTATCTACTCAAGCGCTTAGAGTCATCGCAGGTGTTTTTGGAGGAAGCGATTCGTGCCCAGTCACTTTACTTATGATTACGCTATTATTCGCGTCGTCCCCAAAGTTGAGCGCGAAGAATTTATCAATGTTGGGGTGATTGTTTCTTGTGGTGTGAAACGCTTTCTCGACGCTCGGATTGAGTTGGATGAATCGCGCTTACTCGCGCTTGACCCAACTCTAGATATCGAAATGATTCGCGATCATCTCGCGGTGATTCCCAAGATTTGTCAGGGTGGGGAGCAAGCAGGCGCGATCGGACAACTTCCCCATCGAGAGCGATTCCATTGGCTAGTTGCGCCCAGAAGTACGATTATTCAAACTTCTAAAGTTCATACCGGGCTTTGTCAAGATCTTCAGGCAGTGTTAGAACATTTGATGAACCGTATGGTTAGGAAAAATGTTCATGTTGAAACAGTTCACTCTTAGGACACAGATCGGCAGGGTTGGCATAGCAATGATGCAAGTATTTGCCATCGGCATTGCGGCATGTTCTTCCCCATCTGCAAATACTGCTGCGCCTGCACCTGTTGCTCAAACAACCCCAACCAATGGAACAACTCAGGGATTTCGGCAAACAAAGGTCTTAGAAGGATTAGAAAACCCTTGGAGTATGGCTTGGCTTCCCGATGGCACCATGCTCATTACTGAAAGACCCGGTCGGCTACGAATTGTTCGCGATGGCAAGCTAGATCCGACTGCGATCGCAGGTGTGCCCGAAGTCTTGGCAACAGGGCAAGGCGGATTGCTGGATGTCTCTGTTCATCCTCGATTTAGCGAGAATCGATGGATCTACCTCACCTATGCGCACGGTACACGCGACTCAAATCGTACCCGTCTTGCGAGAGCGACCTTTGACGGCAAAGCATTGCGCGATGTGCGAGTCATTTTTGAAGTCGTTCAAGCCAAATCGGGTGGACAGCATTTTGGATCGCGAATTCTTTGGTTGCCGGATAACACGATGCTCGTTGCGATCGGAGATGGTGGAAATCCTCCCGTTCAGCTAGGGAGTGAGTTAATTCGCGAGCAAGCTCAGAACTTACAGAGTCGTCTTGGCAAAATTGTGCGCTTGAATGATGATGGTTCCATTCCGTCGGATAACCCCTTTGCAGCAAATTCGAATGCAGATTCAGCGATTTGGAGCTATGGACATCGCAACATTCAAGGGCTTGCCTTTGATCCTGGCGCGAAAAGAGTTTGGTCAACTGAACACGGGTCGCGGGGCGGTGATGAATTGAATCTTATTGCCGCGGGTCAGAACTATGGCTGGCCTGTGGTTACACATAGCCAAGAGTACTTTGGTGGTGAGATTTCACAGGAACGATCGCGACCTGGCATGGTTGATCCAAAAACGGTTTGGACTCCAGCCAAGGCTCCTTCTGGGCTTACATTTTATACGGGCGATCGCTTTCCTGGCTGGCAAGGAAATCTATTCGCAGGCGGTCTAGTATCTCAAGATGTGCGTCGAATTGAGTTAGATCAAGCTGGAAATGTCCGAAGTCAGCAATCGATCAAGATTGGGCAGCGGGTGCGAGATGTTCGGCAAAGTCCAGATGGATTGTTGTACATTCTCACGGATGCATCGAATGGTCAGTTGATTCGATTAGAGCCGACAGGTGGCTAAGTTAGTAAAGCGCAGCAAGCTTGTACAGTGGTCGTGATGTGCCAATGTACCTTTAGAATGAGAAATCGTGCTTGCTGAAGCTGGACTGTGTATTTATGAGTTTGATCGAACTGAGCTTAGATGCGACTGAAGAAGCGATCGATTGGATTCGATCGCTTCTCGCAACTGTAAATTACACGGGAGAGCTTCAAATCGAGAAAGGTGAATCTCCTTGGGCGTTTCATGTTCGGTTTTATTTAAGCGATCGTACGAAATTAAATCAGATCGAACAGGCTCTTTCTTCGTTGTATCGAACCGGAATGACAACAGAATTAGAAACCGCGATCGTCGAACAAAAAATAGAATCGACTGCTGAATCTTATCGAATCGGGAATCGTTTCGTTATCGGTTCTGCCAATCAAACGGATGATATCGCGCTCAACATTCAAGAAAGTCTGGCATTTGGCAGTGGATTTCATCCCGCAACGATTCTCAGTCTGCGATTGATTGAACGGCATATCACACCTGGATTAGAAGTCTTGGATTTAGGCTGTGGGTCTGGAATTTTGAGTGTAGCAATCGCAAAGTTAGGTGCGAAAGTTTTAGCGATCGACAATGATGCGATCGCAGTTGAGGCAACTCAAACAGCAGTAGAACAAAATACAGTTCAAGATCTGGTCACGGTTCAACTGGCAAGTTTGGGTAAGGGAAGTGAGCTTGGACATTGGATGGGAGGCGAAACCGGAGAAGTTTGCGCGATCGAACCCAATGAGAATTTCGATCTGATTGTGGCAAATGTGTTTGCGCGAATTTTGATTCGGCTGAGTGAGGATTTGAGAAAGGCAGTGCGATCGCCAGGGCGATTGATTTTGGCAGGATTTACGATCGAATACGAAGAGGAATTAACCGAAACATTGGGGGCGTTAGGGTTTGAGTTACGCGATCGACTTCAAGAAGGGGATTGGATCGCACTGGCTTATCAAATCTGAATTGATATTGGATACAAAAAACCCCCGACCAAATCGCCAGGGGTGAATCATCAGGGTGCATCTACCATTCCCCTATACCCAAAAACCCCTCTCGATCCGGAAAATTGCCGAAAATTTTCCCTAATCAACGCCTCAATAGTTCTGCCGCTTGCTTCACAGGCTCTAAGAGATCTAAAGAAACATGCAGGCTATTAAGCGATCGAAACTCATCCGCTTTCACGTCCGCAGGCATTCCGTGAAAATCACTGCCGCCCGTCATTAACAAGCCATATTTGGCGCACATCTCTTTTAACCGTTCTGCCTGCCACAACGTATGACTCGGATGAAAGACTTCCACGCCCATCAAACCTGCTTCGACTAATTCCGGCAAAATATCCTTCACAGGTCTGCCTCGATACAGAAACGGATGCGCCCAAACCGGAACCGCCCCACAGTCGCGTAAAAGCTTGATGCCATCGACCGCACTAAATTTTTCATACTGCACAAACGCAGGCTGAGCATCGCCGAGAAATTCATCAAAGGCATCGCGCGTTGATTCTACATAACCCGCTTTTACCATTGCAGCCGCAATATGCGGGCGACCTGGAGCCATGCCTTCACCCATTTCGGGCAGTTCGATCGGATAGCCTAGCGCTGCCAATTTATCGATCATTGCTTGAGCGCGACGTTTTCGGCCTGCAAGACGTTCGTTCAGCGGGGGAACTAAGCGATCGCGATCTGGATAAAATCCCAAAATGTGCATTGAGCGATCGCGATAAACCGTACTCAACTCTAAGCCAGGCACAATCTCTAACTCAGGAGGAGCTGCCGCGATCGCTTCATCCCAACCTGCAACGGTATCATGATCAGTAATTGCAAGCGCCCGCACACCTGACACCAAAGCCGCTTCGACTAGCTCGGTCGGTGTGAGCATTCCATCGGAGAAAGTTGTGTGGCAATGTAGTTCTAACATGCTTCTAACTTAACGCATTTTACCTATGCCTGAAGGCCCTGAAATTCGCCAAGCCGCCGATCAACTTGCTGCCGCACTCGTCAATCAACGGGTGACGGAAATGTTCTTTGCGTTCGAGCATCTGAAGCCTTACGAAGCAGAATTTATTGGACATTGTGTGACGGCAGTGCGGACTCGTGGCAAAGGCATGGTGATGAGTTTTAGCAATCAGCTTTACATCTACAGTCATAATCAGCTTTATGGACGTTGGTTTGTCCGCAAACTGCATTCTTATCCCCAAACCAATCGACAGCTCAGATTAGCAATTCATGCCAAAAAATCGGCATTGCTTTACAGTGCTTCTGATATCGAAGTCCTCCAGCACTCAGATCTGGCTACCCATCCATTTCTGAGCCGAATTGAATTAGATGTGCTTGATGAAGCAGTTACCGTAGAACAGATTGCACAACGGTTTCGAGACAAGCGGTTTTATCGACGACAGTTGCCGATTTTATTGTTAGATCAGCATTTTTTAGGCGGATTGGGTAACTATCTTCGCAGTGAAATTTTATTCGTTGCAAAGGTGTTTCCGACCTTACGCCCAGTGGACTGCTCAGACCAGCAAATTGAAGCCCTTTCGCAAGCAGTTTTATCCGTGACTCAGCAATCTTATCAGACGAAAGGCATTACGAATGATTTAGAAATAGCAATGCGACTCAAGGCACAAGGCTACAAGCGCGGCTACTATCGGCACTATGTTTTTAATCGAGACAATCAACCTTGCTTTGTCTGCGGAACCTCGATCGTCAAAGAAATTCTGGGCGGACGGCGACTCTATTACTGTCCACATTGCCAAGCGAAGTAATCATACATCACAGCCTTCAAGGCTTAAGACTCTCTGTATTTCTCTGATTAGATCTTGGCATTTGATACAACGAATCGCTACTCTAGGGTTGCCCCTGAAATTTTCTGGAATTGATGAGCGAAACAAAAGATTTCTTTATCAGCTACAACCGGGCGGATAAACAATGGGCGGAATGGATTGCCTGGACGCTCGATGAAGCGGGATATTCGGTCTTGATTCAGGCATGGGATTTTCGTCCGGGTGGTAATTTTATTTTAGACATGCAGAGGGCAGCCGCAGACTCGAAAAAGACGATCGCGGTTTTGTCAGAGTCTTATCTTAAGTCGTCTTTTACTCAGCCAGAATGGGCGGCAGCATTTGCACAAGATCCGCAATCTCTCGATCGCAAATTGATTCCGGTACGGGTGAAGGAATGTAAACCAGAAGGAATGCTGCGATCGATTGTTTACATTGATTTGGTGGGACTTGGGCAGGAAGAAGGTCGGCAAGCTTTATTAGATGGGCTGAAGCCAACGGGGAAACCTGCTCAAAAACCAAAATTTCCTGGAGAAGAATCACCAAAGCAAGAAGCTCCAAAAACGGTTGCATATCCAAGTGCATTGAGCCGAGTCCAGCAGGTTGTAGAAAAGGGCTTGCAGCAACGGCTTGAAAGCTTAGCAGAAGACTATGAGGCAGTTGCAAATCAGATTAGCTATACCAATAATGCTGCGGATCAGAAAAGATTGGAGCGTCAATTAACTGAAATCGCAGAAAAGATGGAGAAAGTAGCAGCAGAACTTGATAGTTTGGGAAAGTAAGGTGAGCAATCTGTACCAAGTTAAGTTAGAACGATTGGCAAAGCAGAAACAACGCTTGGAGGATTTGACTGCTGATTATCAGGCGATTTCGGACGATATCAGTTCTACAATCAGCAGTGTAGATCGTCAGCGACTTGAAAGAGATCTCAAGCAATGTGAAAAAGAGATGGAGCGAGTCGCAGAAGTTTGCGATCGACTAGAAGCAGAACTCCAGAAATTTCAGTCGAAAGTAGATGAAACGCAAACATTGATTGACCTTCTTAGCCCGATTCGGTTTGAGGTTGTCATCAAAATTTATCGAGATTGCCTAGCCGAAGGTCGCGCTCGATCGATTCCTGATACTTTAGAAGCGCTTGTTCAGCAATTGACCGATCTTCCTAAAGACCTGCTTGTGCGGTTTATCGGTCTTCTGATTCAAGAGCCAATTGAACAAAGGGATGCTCTAAAAGCTTGGGCGATTCAACAGGGGATGACTCTACCAGAAGCAGAAGTACGCACAGCCGAAATTTGTCTCATGATCAAGGTAAAGACGCGAGGCAATCCATCGCTTGGATATCTGGTTGAAGCTGCGATCTCGCAAGATCCCGATCCCTGGGATTCTACAATTGAAGCGATTAAAACTCCGATCTCAATTCCATTCGCGCCCGACCCAAAACGCGCTCCCGGATATGCTCAAGAAGATTTGCCACAGATTTTAGATCAGCTCCTTGCAACCTGTGGAAGCCAATATCAAATTCCTTTGAGTGATTTGGTGATTCAATGGTTTTTACCGATCGAGCTAATGAGCTTACCGCTAGAGCATTGGCAAATTCAAATTGGCAGAATTCAGAAACAATGTAATGGGTTGAGGTGTAAGGCAGTGATTGTTCGGTCTTCTGATCGACAGTATTACTTACCTGCATCAGGAGACTGGAAGAAGTATTGGATGCGCTTGCTAGATTGTCGAGAGTCTCGCTGTGCTCAAACGCTTGAAGCTTTAGACCCAATCAAAGGTAGAACGACAATCAATTGGATAAAAACACAAGTCGTCGGCTGCAAGTTTGTCGAACATCATGAATTGCAGAAACAAGAAAGACTTTGGGATGCGCTATTGGGTCAGGGCTTGCCCGTTGCGCTTTGGATGCGTCAGTCAAAGGGCGATGCTGAGAAAGCTAAAAAAGTGATGCAATCGGTTACGAAATGTTCGATCGCTGAGTTGCCTGATTCTCTGGCACGACATCGACAAAAAGCTTTATCTCATGACTGCGAGACTGATAGGCTAGAAGCTGCTTCGCTCTGCTTATTGCTGGATAATCCATTTCGCCCCTTTCCGACTATTGATTACCAAAGTGCCTAACTATGCCAAGCTCTAATCGACCCAATTGGAATATCTACCGGGGAGATGGTCAACCTCAAGACTCGATCCAGCTTCCTGCGCCTCCTAGTTGGCGACAGTTTAGAGATGATGCAGAAGGTGCGATCGAACAGCAACAGAAAAAAGGCGAAACGTTTCAACCGCCTGATGTTGCGATCGAGATGGTGAATGCGGCGTTAGCATTGCGGCGACCGCTTTTGATTACTGGAAATCCGGGGACTGGGAAATCTTCTTTAGCCTATGCGGTGGCGCGAGAGTTGAGATTAGGAACGGTTCTGAAATGGGCGATTACGACTCGGACAACGCTCAAAGATGGGCTGTATAGTTATGATGCGATCGCTCGGCTTCAAGATGCTCAAGCCAGCGGGCAAGACAATCGACAAGACACTGGAAATTACATTACGTTGGGTGCTTTGGGAACGGCTTTTCTGGCGGCTGATCGACCGAGAGTATTGTTAATCGATGAAATTGATAAAAGCGATATTGATTTGCCGAATGATTTGCTGAATTTGTTTGAAGATGGGGAGTTTCCGATCCCGGAGTTGCAGCGATTAGAAATGTCGGAGACTCCAGTGCGAACGCTCGATCGAGAAAATGGCAAGCAGCGCAAAGTAACGATTCGAGATGGGGTGGTGCGGTGTCGAGCGTTTCCTTTGGTGATTATGACGAGCAATGGGGAGCGAGATTTTCCGCCGCCTTTTTTGCGTCGGTGTTTGCGGTTGAGAATGCCAAATCCGAGTCCGAAAGAGCTTGAAGCGATCGTAGAAAAGCACTTAGGAGAACAAGCTGCACAGCAGTCGAAAGCGTTGATCGAATGGTTCTGTGAGCAGATTGATACAGGCGCAATTTTAGCCACCGATCAACTGCTCAATGCGATTCATCTGAGAACTCAGGAGCGAACTAAAGCGACAAAGGAATTTAAGCTCAGCGAGTTGGAGCAGCGATTGTTAAAAGATTTGAGTAGTCCAGAGGAGGTATAAGGTTTGGACTATCCGATCGCACATCTCAAAGCGCTCTTAAGCGATCGTGCAGGACTTGAATTGAGTCCTATCGAATTGGCTGAGATTTTGTGGTTGGCATTGCAGCAAGGAGAGATTGAACCAGATGAATCGGAAACTCCAGCATTACAGACTCCAATAGAACAGAATCAAGAAGTCGAACCCGTTTCAGATCCAATTCGATCGAATTCTGAATCGGCTGCTGTGGTGACAGAACTGCCAAAACCTTTGGAGGCAGAGGAAGTCGAGGAATCAGAACCGCGATCGCAAGAATCTGCTTTACCTGTGAAGATTCCAGAGTCAGTTGCATTACGAAATCGCCAAGCAATTGCTCGATCGATTCGTCCGTTGATGCGGAAAGTGGCATCGAAACAACGTCGGTCGATCGATGAAGAAGCAACTGCGATTCAAATTGCCGAGACGCAAACTTGGAGTCCAGTTGTGCAGCCCGATCCGGAGCGATGGTTAGAGTTAGCGATCGTGATTGAGGTGACAAATCTTTTGGAGGTTTGGCGGGATACGATCGCTGAATTTCAGCAGTTAATGGAGCGGCATGGGGCATTTCGGACAGTACGAACGTGGCAACTGAAGCCGAATGAAGATGGAGAGCCGCAGCTATTTTTACAAACCTCAGCCGGGCTACGCAGTCGGGCGCGAAGTCCAAGAGAGCTACTGGATTCGGCTGGACGAAGGTTGATTTTATTGCTGAGTGATTGTACTTCGAGGGCTTGGCGTTCAGGAAAGATCCCTGAACTGCTGGAATTATGGTCGCAGGAAAATCCAGTGACGATCGTGCAGCTTTTACCGGAGTCGTATTGGGAGCGAAGTGCATTGTCGGCAGGCTATCCGGTCGGTTTGAAGTCGAGATTACCGGGCGCGCTCAGTCGAGATTGGAGCATTGAAGGACTTTCAGCACGACAGCGACAGCGATTGCCAGAGGGCTTGAATTTGCCTGTGGTGACGATGCAGCCTGAATCTTTTCGGCAGTGGGCAAAAGCGCTCTCTGCAATGGATGAGCAGCAAACGATTGGAGTTGTGTTGAATTTACAAGCTTTTCCGATGCCGTCTCTGGCTCAAGCGGCTCCTTTGACAGCAAAACAGTTAGTTCAGCGATTTCGGTCTACCGCGTCTGCAAAGGCTCAAGAACTGGCAGATATGATGGCGGTTTTGCCTGTGAATTGGTCTGTGATTCGGCTGATTCAGAAGAATTTGTTGTCAGAGAGTACAGAGCCAACGAATGCGCTGTATTTGGCGGAGATTTTTTTGAGTGGGTTACTGTGTCCGGTGTTGTCTCACTATGATTTTGTGGAGGGGGTGCGGGAGGTTCTGCTAGGGACGATTCCGATTTCTGAGGCTCAGGCAGTGGGAGAGGAAGTGTCGGAGGCAGTGTTTAAGCAGTTGCCGCCGGAGGTGCAGGAGCGGGTGAATGCTGATATTTCGCGGCGGTTTGGGGATGCGCTGAGTTATTTTGAGGCGTTTTTGATTCCGGATTTGCCTTGGGGGGAGGCTGCGGAGGGTGAGATTTTGCCGTTTGCGCGGGTGACTCGGCAGGTGTTGGAGCGGTGGGGTGGGGAGTATGCGGCATGGGCAGAGGAGTTAACGCGATCGCTAGAAGTTGATCCGAATTCCAGCCAAGAAAGTGCGATTCCATCCTTGCAAGAGGTTGAGGCGACGATCGAGGTTGAAGAAGAAAATGAAGCGATCGCTTGGTTTCGAGAGCGACAAATCGAAGTTCAGTTTCGATCGAATGAAATGGAAGTGTTCGATCGATTTGCGTTGGATCTGGGCGATCATTACGATGTGCTAGCTCCTGTTCTTGTGCAGATGAGACGAGCTTTTTTGCGGAAGCAAAGAGATTTTCACTATGCTTTGGGCGAGATCTCGGAGGAGATGATTTCTCGCTGTGTTGGGTTTGGGCACAACCTTCTGAATGCAGAGTTGCTGGCTGAATTTCACTACGATCGAGCGACGAAGACGATTCGAGGAACGATGGCAGATCAGCCTGATCTCGCTGAGTTTTTTATGGGCGAATGGTTTGAGCGATATATCTATCAGAAAGTTGCGAATCTGCTTCGAGAGCGAGAATTGAGGTTTAGCTCTCTGAGTCATGTAACTGTTACTTTGCCTAACCGCGATCGCTTTGAGCTAGATCTGTTCTTTTTAGTAGAAGATGAGCCGCTTTTAATTGAATGTTTCACAGATCGAGATATCGATCGTACGATTCAAAGAATTTCTCAAAGTGCGCAAAGGCTTGAGATTTCTGACTCTCGAATCTTTTGCATTGGATTAGAGATGACCTTAGCGCAAATTGCAGAATTGCATCAGCAGCATCGCGTGACAGTCGGAAATCGAGAAACTTTCTTAGCTCAAATTCGGACAGCTTTGGTTTCTGAAGCTTCACTGCCGACGTTTAGTTTTGAGGTGATTACAGTCAACGATCGAGGAGAAGAAATCGATCGTCGTCCAGGGCAAGCGAGCTACTACAGAGAAGAACTTGCAGAAGGTGTATTTCTCGACATGGTTGCAATTCCGGGTGGAACCTTTTGGATGGGTACGGCAGAAGGAGAACTCGGAGCAAGAGAAGCCGAGAAACCTCGACATCAAGTTACTATCGAGCCTTTCTTCATGGGTAAGTTTACGGTGACTCAGGCGCAATGGAGAGCGATCGCTCAGTTGCCTAAAGTTAATCGAGATCTCAAACTGGAGCCGTCTCACTTCAAAGGGGATAACCGACCTGTTGAGCACGTTTCTTGGGAAGATGCGATCGAGTTTTGCGATCGATTAAATCAAAAAACAGGACAGCTTTACCGACTACCAAGTGAGGCTGAATGGGAATACGCTTGTCGGGCTGGAACAACGACACCGTTTCACTTTGGAGAGACGATTACCCCTGAAATCGCGAATTATAACGGCAATTACATTTACGCAAATGCGCCGAAAGGGATTTATCGAAAACAAACGATTGAAGTAGGGAGTTTTCCACCGAATGCGTTCGGACTGTATGACATGCACGGAAATGTTTGGGAATGGTGTGCTGACCCGTGGCATGACAGCTATGCGGATGCACCTACTGATGGTCGGGTTTGGGAAAGCAATAAGAACGTTAGTCGAATTCCACGCGGCGGCTCTTGGAACGACTTTGCGAGGGACTGCCGTGCTGCGTTTCGCTCCGGGTTCTTGAGCGTCATCTTCCTCAACAGGAGGGGGTTCCGTCTTGCTCTTTCCCGCCCCAGAACTTCTTAAACTCTATTCTTTTACCCTTTTACCCTCTTCACTTCTATACTCTTTCTCTCTTAACTCTTCGCGCTTTGCGCGATCAAAATTTTTGGCTCGTTTCCATGTTTCGCACTTCTACTTCTGCGAAGCAAATTTTTGAATTGTTTCGATCGACAATTTGAAATGTTGGGCAATTTCTTCGATCGTCATTCCCTTATCTAAAAGCAACGGCACCGTAATTTGTAAAATTTCTTGCCGTACTTCTTCTCGTCCTGCTCTATATTCTTCCGCTCGTACTTCTTCCCGTCCTGCTCTGTATCCTTCTTGCTTCGCTTCCTGATATGCGCGAGTTTTCTTCAAATCGGCTTGTCCCCACATTTCGCGCTCCTAATTTTGAGGAGTAAACTTCTGAATTGTTTCGATCGACAATTTGAAATGTTGGGCTATTTCCTCGATCGTCATCCCTTTTTCTAAGAGAAGCGGTACTGTCTTCTCAAGGATTTCTTCCTGTCCTTCTTGATAAACGCGAGTTTTTCTAAGGTCATCTCGTCCCCACATTTCGCGCTCCTAATTCTTAGAGACAAACTGTTGGACAGTTTCAACGGACAAGTTGCAGTGCTGAGCAATCTCTTCTACTGTCATACCCTTCTCTAGAAGTAAGGGGACAGTTACCTTTAAAACCTTTTCTTCACCCGCTTGCTCCGCTTCCTGATATGCGCGAGTCTGTTTTAGATCACCAAGTCCTAACATTTCGCCTATCTCCTGGAAATTTAACTGTGGAAACTTGTAAACGAAAATTGTCTCAATTAATTCTATGAGATTTCGTTGTGCTGTCACATCCGTAAGCTCTTGCCGAGTTCGATCGATTAACGCCCGTCCTCTTGCTGGAGCCTGTTTCGGTTTCGTTGCGATCAGTTGCAGCAATCCTAAACCTATCGATCGTTCTCCCACTTCTGGCGGCAACTTGTTCAAATAGATTCGTTGCACTCTTGGATTATCTTCGTACTCTGAATAGTGTTCTGGAATTCCAGGGTCAAAGCGCTTTTCAGTAAAGATCACGACTGCTCGCCAATTATGAAATGGTTTGTAGTCTTTCAGATACAGATGAATCTCCCCAAAGAAGCGATAGTAGAAGTTTTCTTCTTCTCTATAAGCCTGAGCTTCCACAAAATAGATGGGTGCTTGACGCATTCGGAGCGGCGGCATGAAAATACCATCAATAGTAAAGCTCGCTTGCTTCACTTCTTGAGAACTAAACCCATAAGTGCTAGTTCGAGGATCACCATCGCCAATCAACTCAAAGAAAGCACTCGGAGCAAGCTGAAAAATTCGATAAAAAATTGAATCCGTTTTCAAAGGTCTATCTCAAATGCAATGCAGCCACAATTAATCCTGCTTCCATAGTTTAATCGATGTAAAAGCTGATGATCCATTGAATCAAGATTTGTTCAACAAGCGATCGCAGATTGGTTATAGTGGAGCAATTCTCGCGCAGTTTGACCCATTTGACTATGTTGAGCAGTCTCAAAAGCCGAAGAGTTGCCGCAATCCTGGCATTAGCAGGAGCCGTTCCCATTGTGGGTGGCTTCCATCTGGTTGGATTGCACAAGCTGTATTTGGGGCAGCGCTGGTGGTGCTTGATCTATGTCGCACTGGCATTGACCGGGAGTAAAGCAGCTTGGATTGCAGGGCTGTTTGATGCAGCGTTTTATCTGATTCAAAATCCAGATGAGTTTGATGCGAACTTTAATGATCAGCCGCTCCCAGAGACGGGGACGATCGGGGGAACAAAGCCAAATGCAGTCGTTGCGGTTTCCGATAGTTTGCGAGAGCTTGATCAGCTTCGACAAGATGGTTTAATTTCAGAGTATGAATTTGAACAGAAACGGCGGAAACTGCTCGATCGAATCAAATAATCTGGTTCTCCTAAGCAAGGGGAACGGCGTTTAGGGTGTGTGAAAAGTATCAATTATTTCCTCGCTCCGTTCTATCTCGCCCTGGAATAGAATTCCGGGCTAACCGTGCGAAGTCCTTTGAAAAGGACTGAAGACCTGATCTTGATTGGCTGTTAGTCCCTTCAGTGGACTTCGTTCAACTAGCCCTGGACTTTCAGTCCGGGGGCGGGTGAATGCAATGAACGATACTTTTCAAACATCCTCTTAGGGTTTCCCCAAAACCCTACCGCAGCGAATCCCTTCTGATGTGAGACAAAAATGCTAAGCTGGCTCTCTTCTTCTCTGCTCAAGTCTAAAATTCAAAACGATCCTTACTATCGCTTCCAGTCACTGGCTGAGATTAAAATTGCGGCAGATTTAGGGATACAAATTGATGTGAATCAGGCAGCCGTTGATGATTGGCTCAGATTTCCGGGATTGTCGATTCATCAAGCCAAAACTTTAACCCAAATGAGCGAATTCGGCGTGCAATTTCTTTGCATTGAAGATGTTGCAGCCGCTTTAGGCTTATCGGTTCAGCGCTTGAAGCCGTTAGAACCGATCATGAAATTCTGTTATTACGATCCAGAAAGTTTACATCAGATTCAGCGCGTGAATTTGAACACAGCAACGGTGAATGACTTAACTCAAATTCCAGAAATTCGATCCGTATTAGCCAGAGCGATCGTCAGAAATCGACAAATTCGAGGCGAATACAAAAATCTCGTCGATCTTCAGCAACGATTGTCCCTTCCGAGTGAGATGATTGCCAATCTGATGCATTATTTACGGTTCTAAAATGCTCGAAGGCAAGGCAACATTTGAAGTCGGTTCCGCTTTTTATAATCCAAAAGCTGAAATGGTCAGAGATTTGGCAATTTTAGCAGCGGCAATCTATCGACGCGATCGCGGACATTTACGAGTTTTGGATGCGATGGCAGGCTGCGGAGTGCGATCGCTCAGATATGCCCTCGAAAGCCAAGCGGACTTTGTATGGGCAAATGATAGTAATTCTGACATTCAAGACATTCTGCACCAGAACTTAGCACAATTGAAATCGACGCAGTATCGAATTAGCGATCGTGATGCAATTCGAGTCTTTTTTGATTGCTATAACCAGCAGGATTACTATGATTTAGTCGATGTGGATGGCTTTGGCTCTCCAGTTCCCTATGTTCATGCTTGCCTCAGTGCTTGCGCGATCGGGGGAATGATTTACTTAACCAGCACCGATGGGCGAACGGTGACAGGTCGTGCCGCAGACAATTGCCTTTCAGATTATGGCGCAGTAGCTCGAAGTCATCCTGCCATTCATGAACAAGGATTGAGGCTAATTCTCGGCAATGTTCAACAGCAAGCAGCCTCGCGAGGAATGGGGATTGAGCCTGTATTTTCCTACTTTACAGGGCAAACCTATCGCGTCATGGTGCGCTTAGTATCGTCGATTCAATTGAATGAAAAGAACTATGGATTTTTAGGATTTTGTCATGAATGCGGAACCTATCAAACCGTTGGATGGCGAAGTTTAGGGCGATCGCACTGTCCTCATGACCAGCGATGGCTAGTCGTCAGTGGAGCCATGTGGCTTGGAAAACTACATGATGTTTTGCAGATTACACAAATGATTAAACTTGCAAAAGAATGGGGTTGGATCTCGCAAGTTCGCTTATTAGAACTGATGCAAGCTGAAGCAGAAATGCCGCCCTATTTTTATACCCTAGGGGAGATTGGAAGACGCGGAAAATTAGATATTCCAAAGTCAAATTATTTGATTCAAACGCTGAAAGAACTGGGATATCGAGCGAGTTTAACGCATGTCGATCGTGAAGCAATTAAAACCGATGCTGATTTAAAAACTTGTGTTCGGATAGCTCGAACATTTTCTAGTTGACTTAAATTTAGGAACGCATTACCCTGGGAGTATGGAATTGCAAAAGTTGAGATCTTTTGACAAGTCCTCGCGCTCTAAAGCTAGAGAAGCAATCAGTTAGTTTGAGATTGCTTCCGCGCCCAAAGGCAATAAACACGGTGATTTTATGTATTATCTAAAAGGAATTCCAGACATATAGCGGGCATTGTCAGGAAGCACAATTAGTTAATTGAAATTGGAATTTAAGCCATTTTAATCCCTATTCTTCGACCTGTTTTAAGGTATAGGTCGAAGGTGGAAGATTTTTACCTTTTTTCTAATTTATTAGGGTTTGATGCAAATCATTTTGCGTCCAACACTCGGTTGTGCGATCGAATATTTCACGTTTCAAGATTCGTAGCATTTGAGAAGGACAAAATTTGTATGTTGTCTATTGATGTAAACGTAGCTTATCGTGTCGCTACGTCGAAAGATATTGATGTTTTATTGCAACTGGTTGAAGAGTTTCACAAGTTAGAAAAATTGCCGTTTGATCCCGTACTCGATCGCGTTTCACTTCAGCAATTTTTGCTCAATCCAACCCTCGGAAAAATTTGGCTCATTTACGATCGTAAAAACGTGATTGGTTATGCAGCTGTTACGTTTAGCTACAGTATCGAATTTCGTGGGATCAGTGCAGTTCTAGATGAGTTGTATCTCCGTGCCGACTGTCGAGGGCAAGGAATTGGCACGAAGACGCTGAGATTTGTCGAGGAGTCGTGCCAGCAGATGGGAATTGATGTGATCTCGCTTCTCGTACATCGTGACAACGATCGCGCGAAACAGGTTTATCAAAAAGTAGGCTATGACGATCGCGGGTATCAATTGATGGTGAAAACGATCGCGTGATTAAACATGTATGAGGACTAGGAATTGGGCGGCAAAGTCGTGAAATAGAAAGTTGTCCCTCGATCGGCCTCTGAGTCTACCCAAATTTGTCCTTGATGGCGTTGGATAATCCGTCGAACCGTCATTAATCCAATGCCATTACCCGGAAAGTCCTCATACGCATGCAATCTTTGAAACGCATTAAACAAGCGCCCTGATTGAGCCATGTCAAATCCAGCCCCATTGTCTCTGACGAAAAAAACCGGAGCTTTCGGCATGACTCCAAATTCAATTTCTGCGATCGCTCGGCGGCTCGTGTATTTCCAGGCATTGCCTAGTAAATTCTCTAGAGCAACTCTGAGTAGTCTTGCATCTCCATAGGCTGTTAAATCTGCCTGAATCGTAACCTCTACTTGGCGATTAGGCTGAGTCTGTTTTAGGTCTTGTACGATCGCACTGGCGATCTGGCTCAAATCGACTTGCTCGACCTGCATATCCAATCGAATGATGCGAGAGAGCTTAAGTAAATCTTCGATCAAATCTCCCATCCGCTGCACAGACGCTTGAATATAGTTCAAATAGCTTTTGGCCTCACCCTCAAGTTGCGTAACATGATCCTCAAGTAGCATGTCACTAAAACTTTTAATCCGTCTCAAGGGCGCACGTAGGTCATGAGAGACTGCAAAACTAAATGCTTCTAATTCTTGATTGATTTCAGTTAAGCGTTGATTCAATTGAGTTTGAGTATCTGCATAGTCCTGAAGCGCGATCGCCGTTTGCTTGCGGTCTGTAATCTCTTCTAGAATCAGCAACAGTCCGCTTGGAGATTGATCTTGAGGCTGATAAAACAATGGCTCGAATTTCAGCTCAAACCAGCGCTGCGATCGCTCTACTTCAAACGGAGTTAACTGCTGCAATTTTTCCTGCCATTGGTGCGGAGTGATCCAGTTGGGAACTAATTGTGATTGAAGTAGCATTCCAACTTTGACATTCAGCCAAGTTGCCGCCGCCGGATTGCAGAACCAGATAAAGCCATCTAAATCTGCGGCAAGTAACCCGATCGATAAATTTCGAGCGATCGCAGCTTGAGCGGCATGCGATCGCCCAAATTGTTCTGCAAGTGTTGCAAGTTGCTGCACACGCCTCATTGAAACAGGTTGCTGAGAAAGTTGAGGAGAGACGAGCAAAGATTCATCAACTTGGCGAAGCACAATATCGCTATAGTAACGATTCCAGAGTTCTTGAACTTGGCGCTGTAGCATCGCATTTAAGCTGAGTCGCTCTTGGAGAATCGTAATACTGACAACTGCTAGAACAAATAAAATCGGAGCCGCAACACTGAACCAAACTGAACCGAACTTCAAAGCAAGGACACAGTAACCGAACCAAAAAATTACTAAACCCAACCCGATCCAAACTTGTGTCATCGTTTGCCAGCGATCGAGCCATCGACTCAAACCCAATCCGAAGAACACAAGCACCCCAAAGCTCCAACTCTTGGGCACAGGTTGTAGCAGTTTATGCTGGAGTACATTATTGATCGCCGTTGCATGGAGATAGACTCCACTCGTTGGAGGCGCACGATTAAACGGGGTAATCAATTCGTCATAACCTGTTGCCGTCATTCCCACTAAAATAATCTTGTTCTCAAACGCTTGGATCGGCACTCGATCGCGCAGCACATCCACAAAAGAATAGCTCGGAATATGCTGACTCGCGCTTGACCAGTTCAACCAGAGCGGTTGATTTGGCGGAGGCAGGGTTACATCCTTGCCCATCATGAAATACCGTTCCAAAGTTGCAATTGCAAAAGATGGGCGATCCGGAGGCGAAGCCGGAATGCTGCGAGAAATCCCATCGGCATCAATCTGCTTGCGAATATGCCCCATTGCGCTAGCCTGAGACCGCAATGAATCGACAGGAAGCAACGGTACGCCAAGATTATCCTGAGCTGTTGCCAGCACTACGGCTTGATGCTGCGCGATCGCATCCGCAAGTTGTAAATCTTCAGCGCTCGGCTCTGACCAGATGATATCAAACGCAACGACGTTATCTTCTGCTTTGGCTAGTACGTTTAAGAGTTGGGCAAACCGATCGCGCTTCCAAGGAAACCGTCCCAATTCTGCCAAACTGCGATCGTCGATCTTGACAATCACGATTCTCGAATCCCAAGGCTGCTCCCCACGAACCAGAAAGAGCACTTGATAAGCGAGATGTTCCAGCGGTTGTAAGACTCCAAGCCATGACAACGCTAAAGTCAGCACGATCGAGATCAAGCCTGGTCGAAATCGTCGTAAGTTATTGGAAAGCCAGCGCATAGTCACGTCGAAGTCCAAGCGGAGTCAGCACCGTCACCCGCACCTGCGGAAACGATGTCGTATCCAGTTCGACCCTAAATTTACCATTGCGATCGGTATTCTGCTCAATCTCGTTGACGAGAACAGTATTGACTGCATCGACTTGCCCTTCTAATCGCAATCGTCTCACCCCATTCTCAAACGATTTGACAAACTCATACTTCAAAGTCGTATCGTTGCGGAGCGGAACCGGAGCAGACGGAGGCTCGCCTGGAATCGTAAAATTTTGAAATCCAGCATTCACAAGAACACTTTTACCTTGAGCGCTCGATGCCACACTCCCTGCATTGGTCGCAATACTCATTTTGCCGCTCTGCTGAACATTTACCCCAAATTGAGTTCCCCGCACTCCTGCAACTCCTGCTGGGGTTTCAATCTCAAGCTGCGAATCAGGGTTAGTAAAAGGACGAACTTGCACTTGCACTCGTCCCGTCGCCACGTTTAAGCGGGTGACTCGCCCACCATTAGAGGTAGACACTAGCTGACGCACATTGACTCTAGTATTTTCTGACAGCTTGACTTGCCCAATGCCTAAATCAATCTGAAGAACTGCGCTGGAGTTTCTCCCAGTACTCGCTCCATCTCCAACGGTCTGTAAGCGATCGCCCGATCGAGCAGGACGCGAGCCTGCATTCCGCCAATAGGTCACTTGCCCTTTTAATTGTTGTAGACTCAACCATCGATTCACTCTGACCGTGACATCTCTTGCTTGGACAACTTTTATCCCAATCAGTACCCCAATTCCACAGAGCAATAAGACACTGATTTTTGCGGATTTCTCAGCAAAAGTTAAATCCTGAAAATTCTTCATAGGGTAGTGTCAGACGAGTGATTTCATCGCAAATTGTGCCAAAAGTCCGATTTTTATACTCCTATCACTATTTATAAATAAAACGCTAATTTTATTCATTAGAAAGCATAGGATAATCAAGGTGAAAAACTGGTGAATGATAAGTTTAGCGAAGTGACCAGCCTAACGCATCAGCAACTTGCTCAGAGAGCATGGCGGGATCAAAAGGTTTTTTAATTACTGCGATCGCACCAGAATTGATGGAAGATTGCAGATCTAAAACCTGAGTTTTAGCTGTTAAAAAAATAACCGGAATCTGAGAAGTTTTGGGATTTTCTTGCAGCTTTTTTAACGTCGTCAACCCATCCATATCCGGCAGCATCATATCGAGCAAAATCGCATCGGGCTGTTCAAATTCTGCGGTCTTGATTCCTTCTGCGCCAGAAGTTGCGACGCTCACTTGCATACCGCCGACCAGTTCTAATGTGGCTTTGACAACCATGCGAATATCCATTTCATCGTCAATCAGCAAAACGCGATGTGCAGCCATAGTCATAGAATTAAATCGGATCGATCGGGAGCGTAAAGAAGAATGTGCTACCCGCCCCTAATATACTCTCAACCCAAATTCTTCCACCATGCTGATTAACAATGCTTTTACAAATCGCAAGTCCTAACCCTGTGCCACCTTGCTGTCTTGAATCCGAAGCATCCACTTGCTGAAATCGCCCAAAAATTCGCTCGATCTTATCACTCGGAATTCCCCGCCCTTGATCTTTCACGGCAATCCAAACTTCTCCAGGATGCAATGCTGCACTCAGTTCCACCACGCTCTGCGGCGCAGAAAACTTAATCGCATTGCTCAAAAGATTCGTTAAGGTTTGAATCATGCGATCGTGGTCAACACACACCGTAATGGACAGTGTGTTTGCTTTCAGTTGAACATTGGCAGCATTCGCACTCCCCTGCATTAATTGCAGCGATTGCATCATCAGATCGTTCAGGTTACAAAGCTGAGGGGAAATGTTGACTTCAGCCGCATTCAGGCGCTCAAGATCGAGAATGTCATTGATCAATCGAACTAAGCGATCGGTGTTATTCACGGCAACTTGCAGAAAAGGCTGATACGCTTCAGGTAATTCGCCCAGTCTGCCCATCAGCATCAAACCGAGCGAGGCGCGAATTGACGTTAAGGGAGTGCGCAGTTCATGGCTGACGACAGACACAAACTCATCTTTCATTTTTTCGACAGCTTGCAGTTCACTAATATCTCGAACAATCCACGATTGCCCAGTGACAATTCCTGCCGAGGATTTGACAGGTGAGATCGTTAGGAAGACATCGATCGCGGTTCCATCTTTGCGGTAGTGAACAGTCTTTTGGGTCTGCTGGTCTTTCTGTTCGTCAATGTATACGGGATTGTGCCGACAGACTAATGTTGTAATCGAGTGTCCTTGTGCTTCTTCTCGACAATAGCCATAGGTTTTTTCTGCACCCTTATTCCAACTCAGAATGATTCCATCTAACGTGGTGCTCATAATTGCATCATTGGAAGATTCGACGATCGCAGCTAACTGTTGCAACGATTCATTTGCAATTTGCAGTTCAGCAGTGCGTTGCTGGACTAGGCTTTCTAATCCTTCGTAAGCCTGACGGAGGGCTGCTTCTGCCTGTCGTTTCTGTCGTCGAACTTCCGCTTCGCGCAGTTCTCGCTCGATCGCGGGAACTAACCGACTCAGCGATTCTTTGAGGAGATAGTCATGTGCGCCCGCCCGCATGACTGCAACTGCTGTTTCTTCTCCCATGCTTCCCGACACCACGATGAACGGCAGATCTAAGTCGAAAGATTGAACGAGTTCTAGAACTTGGTGAGCCGTGAAACCAGGGAGCACATAGTCAGAGATGATCATGTCCCAAGTTTTGGAACTCAGCGCTGAGCGTACAGCTTCTAAGGAGAGAACGCGCTCAACCTCTAACTGATACCCTGCTTTGCGTAGGGGGTACAGCAGTAAAAGCGCATCCTCCTGCGAGTCCTCAACCAGTAGCAATCTGAGCGAATTTTCCATTTACAGTTGGGCGAGTTCCGAGACTGCATGTTGTTGGATCGTTTGCAGGCGAGCAAGGCGATTGAAGATTCGGGTCGCCAGGATAGACGGAACCACAGGTTTCATCAAATAGTCATCTGCACCGATTTCAAAACTTGTACTCTGAGTCTGAAAATCTTCGCAGACGGTGAGAAAAATAATGGGGAGCCAGCACCATTGCTCACTAGCACGAATCGCCTTGCACAACTCTAATCCGTTCATTTCGGGCATTTGCACATCGAGTAACACGAGATTCGGCTGTATCTCATCTAAGGTTTGCCACAGCTTCGATGGAGATGGCAGCGGAATGATCTCGACTCCTAAGGGACGCAGCACTTCTTGCAGCAGGTTCAGCAGCATTTCATCATCATCGATCGCTAAAACTTTCGCTTGAATGGGAACCGGAGTCGAATCAGAGGCAGAGAGAGGACTAGCTGCATTCTGGGAACTTGCCTCAGAAGAGGAGGCTTGATCTTTTATTCTTAAATACTGCTGTAAGTCATGAACCAAGTCTGCAATTCGCTGAATTACTTGAGGCTCATGCAACCGATCAGACTCAAACAGAATTTCGAGTTGTTGAGCAATCTGTGAACCTTCTGAGAACCCAAACATGCCTAAAGCACCTGTCAACTGATGGGCACTCTGCGTGGCGTTCGAGCGTAGCGTTTCGGAGCATTCGCCTGTCCTTAGAGCCGTTGCAGCTTGTTGTAAAACGCTCAAACGCTCAAAACTCAAGCCTTTGACCTGTTGCCAAATTTCAGCGACGAGCATTTGTGTTCGTTCCGCTTGCGGATTGGGCGGAATTTGAGGTGCATCGTTGATGGCTTCATTCGCACTTAGCCCGTAGCCTTGCCCGTATAGCGTTTGAATCAAATGCTCTGCACCGACTGGGCGCAACGCTCGGCGAATGCCTTTGATATGGGCTTTGATCGTTGATTCATCGGGCAGATCATCATCAAGTGCCCATAGTCGATCGAGGATTTCACGCCGACTGAAAATGCGCTGAGGATTGCGGAGAAATAGCTCTAGCAAGGCATATTCTTTGGGTCTTAAATTGATGGGTTGACCTGCAAAGGTGAATTTGCGATGGGCAGGTTCTAATCGCAATCTGCCCCATTCTAAAACGGGAGACGAACTGATGCCTCGACGCTGAAGTGCCCGTACCCGCGCCACCAATTCTTCTGGATCAAAAGGCTTAATCATATAATCATCTGCGCCCGCATCGAGTCCTAAAACGCGATCGGCTTGATTGCTGCGAGCTGTCAGCAGCATAATCAAGATATCGGGTTGATGCGTTCTTAATTTTCGGCAAAAGCTGATGCCATCTAGTTTGGGGAGCATGATGTCCAGGAGTACGAGGTCATAGGGAAAAAATTGCAGCATTTCCCATCCTTCCTGTCCATCTGTAGCAATATCGACAACGTGACTCTGACGAACTAATGTTGCTGCCAACACAGTAGATACTTGGGTATCATCTTCTACTAATAAAATTCTCATTGATTTATAGAGATTATCGGTGCAAGGGTCTAATCGTTGTCCTGGATCGAGTCTACATTCAAATCAATCTCATTGCTGCGTTCTTCCAAATCAATGATTGAATCTTCATCTCCTAGATTGTTGCGGCGAATCTGCTCAAATGCTTCTCGTGTAAGCTGATGTAGCTGAAGATTGTTCGCTTGAATTCCATCTAGTAATTCAATGATGATGTCGCTTTGATCAAAAGATTGATCAATCTCTAGTTCAGTTAAGGCAAAAATTTTAGATTGATAAGTCTCGCTGTCTGCGGCAGCGCGATCGCAGACCTGCTCGATTCTTTCAATCTGTTTTTGAATCCCATTCAGGCGATCGAATCGTCCCTGTCGGGTCAACATTTCACAACTGATTTTTAGTTTTGTCACCGTCTTGCGGAGCTTCTCACACGCATCATCGAGATCAGATAAGCGATCGCTTAAATCACTCTGCAAGCCGTCTAAAACCTCGATAGTCGGAAGCAATGCGCGGTCAACTGGCTCCGTCCTAAAACTTGCTCCATGCTGTTCTAGGAAACGTCTTTGCGAATTGGATAGTCCTTGGTTTCCACCAAATCGAGCTTGCTGCACGATCGCACTTTGCCAAGTCACACCGACTAAAGTTGATGCAAGTAAGTTGGCATTGTTGAGCATCGCTGCGGTGAAATCAGAATAGCTCAGATAAGTTCGGTTTAATCTTGCCCCGCGCAAGCTCGCATCCTTGAAGTGTGTTCTAAGCATAGCTGCACCACTGAGTTGAGCATTGGTCAGAATAGCATTTTCAAATGAAGCTCCGCTCAGATAAGCCCGGTTCAGCTTAATCTCAGTCAAGTCTGCTTCATGAAATGTACTATCGTTCAAGCTCGATCGTGTGGCAATCGCAGCTACTAACTTTGCACCATTCAGCGTTGCACCTGTGAAATTTGCGCCTCGCATCATCGATCGACTTAAATCTGCGCGACTGAGATTCGCATTGCTAAAGTCAGCACCTCGCATGACCGTATCGGTCAAATCTGCGCCCCAGAGCTTTGCGGTGTTTAAATTTGCGCGGCTCAGACAAGCGCCAGCCATTTCTACTTTAAATCCGTCTGCTCCTTCTAATTCCGCCCCTTCGAGTATGGCTTCGTGCAATTTTGCTCGGCTCAATTGCACAAAGCACAGATTCGCATTCTCTAAAATCGTGCCGATTAAGCTTGCCCGATACAGGTTTGCGCCATAGAGCTTGGCACGGCGCAGATTAGCGCGATCGAGAATTGCCTCTTGCAGATTCGCTAACTTGAGATAAGCGCCTTGCAATTCTGCGCTGGTTAGATTCGCACGAGACAGACGAGCATTTTTGAAGTCTGCCCCTGCTAGAAAAGCACATGCTAGGTTTGCTTCATCGAGCAATGCGCGTCTGAAGTTAGCTTCATACATTCGTGCATCACGCAAATCTGTGCCTTTGAGGTTGGCTTCTCTCAAATAAGCATTTTGCAGATTTGCACTGCGCAGTGTAGCAGATTCGAGACAAGCAAAACTAAGATTGACGCGTTCGAGTGTCGCTTCGGCAAAGTTCGATCGCGTTAAATCTGCGCCTTCTAATTTTGCCCCTTTGAGATCGGCTCCGATAAAGACAGCGTGTCTCAAATCAGCTTGAAAAAAATTTGCTCCTCGAATCCAAGCATCACTCAAAATCGCTTGATAAAAAGTGGTTTCGCACAAGGCTGAGCCGCCTAGGTTCGCTTCTTGGAATTGTGCGTGACTAAAATTGGATTCGCAGAGGTTGGCATGGCGCAACGTTGCCTGAGAGAAATCTGCAAAGCAGCAATCAACTCGAATCATCCGAGCATGAGAAAGGTTTGCTCCTTGAAAATTGGTCACTCGCAGAATTGCGCCGCTGAAATCCGCGCCGATCAGCGTTGTTCCGGTAAAGTTTGCGCCTGTCAGATCGCAGTTTTGAAAGTTCGATCGCGTTAAATCTAACCCACTGAAATCCTGACCTCGAAGGCTTCGTCTTTCATAGTTTTCGCACACTCGCCCATTCCTCCGCTGAATTTCTCTGTGGAATTACGGAAGCAAATTGGCTTTATTCTACGAAAGATTTTCAGTCTGTGCCATGTACCAGGCTTGCAGCGCAATTCGATGCACCTCTCGCCAAGGCAACCGTGTCGCTTTCGCAAGTTTGGCGCAGTCTTCGTATTCGGGCTGCACATTGACGATCGCGCCATGCCGCGATGCCACTTTGACCTGCACTGTCCCCAATTCAGTCTGCACCGGATCAAATCGTCGATCGAGCGCGGTTCTCTGTTGAACGGTTCGCCGAATTCCGAGCGTCGTCGTTTCCTGAAACACGATCGTTTCACACCGTTCGACCTGTTCAGGCGCGCAAATCACCGTTAATAAAAGCCCAGGACGCGATTTTTTCATGCCGATCGCTTGAGTAAAAACGTCGAGTGCCCCCGCTTCTAGCAATTGCTCAAACAGATACCCGATCGCTTGGGGGTTGAGATCATCGACTTGAGTCTCAAGCACGGTAATCGTTTCTGTATTCGTCTCTTGCTCAGGAGTCGAGTCGAGCCTGCCACTTTTGGAATCTTTCGCAGGAGAAACAGCGATGCTCTGGAATGCTTCCCGATGTTCTACTTCCCCAATCCAAATCCGTATCATATTGGGAATTTGTAAGTCGATCGATCCGGCTCCTAAGCCAATTTGTTTGACTCTCATGCGAGGAGCCGCGCCAAACTCATCTGCCAACGTCACTGCGATCGCGGCTCCGGTTGGCGTGACTAATTCTTTCTCAATGCCATTGCTATAAATCGGTACATTCCCCATCTCAAACAATTTCAGCACAGCGGGAACCGGAACGGGCAAGCGACCATGAGCCGCCCACACTGTCCCACCTCCTGTGGGCAAGGCTGAGCAAACGATGCGATCGACATCCAGCCAATCCAACCCCAAACAAGTACCCACAATATCGACAATCGCATCGATCGCCCCGACTTCGTGAAAATGCACTGCTTCGGGCGGAATTCCATGCACTGCCCCTTCCGAGACTGCCAACTGCCGAAACACTGCCAAACTCCAAGCTTCGGCTCTCGGTGGTAAGTTTGCACCCTTGATCATTTTTTCGATATCTGGCAGATTCCGTAATTCATTGTGATCATGTGCGTGATGATGCTCATGATGATGAGAATGCTCGTGCTCGTGATGATGGGAATGGTGATCGTGGTGATGATCAGAATGATGGTGCTGATTTTGATGATGAGAATGCTCGTGCTCGTGATGATGGGAATGGTGCTGCTCAGATTTCAGCATCACATGAACTTTCGTAGCGCGTTGCCCATTGCGTTGAACGGTTTCGGCTTTCAGTTGATATTCTTCTGAAATTCCTAAGCGATCGAGTCTCTCTGTCAGATAGGCTAGAGGAACACCCAAATCAACTAGTGCGCCGAGGCACATATCTCCAGCAATTCCAGTCGGACAATCTAGATACGCAATCTTGCTCATTACACTTTGAAAAGGGTGAATTGACATTTTCCACATTACACCCGCACTCGCTTATGGCAACGCTTTACCGACTCCATCCCGACAATCCCCAATCCCGCACGATCGACCAAATCGTGGCTGAACTCCGCAACGGCGCAGTCATGCTCTACCCAACCGATACCGTTTACGCGATCGGGTGCGATCTCAATTCAAAATCTGCCATTCAGCGCGTTCGGCAACTCAAACAACTTGCTAACGACAAACCGCTGACCTTCCTTTGCTCATCGCTATCGAATATTGCTCATTATGCGGTCGTGAGCGATCGTGCCTATCGCATCATGCGCAGTCTGATTCCTGGTAGTTACACGTTTCTTCTGCCTGCCACCAAACTCGTTCCAAAATTGGTGATGAGTCCGAAGCGCAGAACTACCGGGATTCGAGTTCCCGATCATCCGGTCTGTCAGGCATTGTTAAAAGCGATCGACAATCCGATCATTTCCACGTCTGCCCATATTCCGGTTGAAGATGAAACGGTTCCGCTCAAAGTCCGTGACCCTGAAAATCTTTCTTTACCGGAACTTTTTGACAGCATGGATCGACTGGTGGATGTAATTGTCGATACGGGACAAGAACCGACTCAACTGGTTTCAACCATTTTGGATTTAACAAATGACGAGCCTGAAATTGTTCGCAAGGGATTAGGATGGGAAACTGCTGCAGACTGGGTGTTGGAATAACAGCCATCGCCCAACTCTCGCCACTTTGGTGACTGTCACGACTTGGGGGGTACACTCGATTCATCCTCTTATGCGATCGAATGCCCTTGAACTACGAACACTTGGAACTTTGCGACTCTCAAACGGGACAAACACTTTATACCAGCCTCACATCGTATGTAACCAGACCAGAAACTGACACACGATTTGGGAACTCTTCCCGAAGCGCTGCTGGATCTGCGTGTAGCGACTGATGTGCACTACCAAGTCAGGATTCTCATGAAAGCAAAGTCTACCCAATCTACCCCGCGCGATTCTTCTCTGCTGACAGTACCTATGCCAGAAACAGATATCGCTGCCAACGCAGTTCAAGCCCAACTCGATCGCACTGCACAGCTTGCGAGTTTGCTTAAAACCGAGATTGAAGCTGAGTTAAACATTCAATCGAATACGATCGCACAAGTCGCTCACCGCATTGCGACTGAAGTCGATCGCATTTGCAGTAAGAGCGATCGCATTCAGTCATCTGGACAGATCAGTTCATGGCGGCTGACGCTTGCCCGTTACCGTTCTCAGAAATGCGTGCATTACTATCAGCTTGGCTCTCAGCGCGGCAGAGTTGAGCTTCATAGCAACCTGAGTACCATGGTGTATCGTCCGATTGCACCCGCTCATTTGCAACTGACCTTTCAAGCTCGTTACACCCTAATTGAAGATTTCTTACAAGGGTTCTACACTGAGTCTTTAAGAGCTTTTCGGCGTGAGAATGAACTCGCAGAGACTTATCAGCCTCGAACGAAGCTAGAGCTAGCAGAATATATGGCGTTTACTGAGCAGTATGCAAAGCGCCGGATCACGCTGCCTTCTCAACATAATCAGCAGCTCATTATCTTACGCGCTCAGCGGTTTGCGAGCCGACAACCGCAAGAGATTGCAGTCGATATTGAAACTGCAATGGAAACTGCAAAAAACGATGAAGCAGACACGTACGGCCGATCTGCAGTGATGCAGATGATTCGAGAGCAGATGGTTTCGGACAAAGGCGATGGTTCCGAGTCGGTCTTGCGCGATCGAGTTGTGATGGAACTGATGCACTATCTAGAATCGCAAGATCAAAAGGACTGTGTAGACTATCTCACCTTGAAGCTACAAGACCTCTCTGTTCCAGAAATTGATGAGATTCTAGGGCTTACGCCTCGCAAGCGTGACTATCTCCAACAGCGCTTTAAGTACCACGTCGAAAAGTTCGTCACGTCTGGCAATTGGAAGCTGGTGCATGAATGGTTAGGTGCAGATTTAGATCAAAATTTGGGCTTGTCTCCGAATCAGTGGGAAATGTTTCTCGATACGCTTTCAGACGAGCAACAACAGTTGTTGCAGTTAAAGCGATCGGGTGTGAGTGACCAAGAGATTGTGCAGATCCTCAAATGCACAACCAAGCAGCTTCAGAAGCGATGGGGAGCATTGCTTGATGTCGCGAGACAACAACGCAATCAAGCCAAGTAAGCTGCTCGTTCAAGTTTGGTCTAGTTCAAGTTTGGTAGTGCGATGGGATGGAATGTCAACCATCCCATTTTTTTGCTTTAGCGACAGCTACTGGGTGCTTTGCGAGGTCCGATATTGATGCGATTGAACTCAGACAAGTTTAGGGTAGAAGAACTAAACGCATTTCCCGCATTTGACCAAGTGCCTAGTTTCAGATATCCTGGCGGATCAAACGGTTTATTTTGCCGCGATCGTCCCTCTGCATCTGAAAATCGCACAGGCAGATTTACCACTCCTGAGATGGTATTTCCTTTCACAGTTCCGGTCATACATATTGCTAGATCATCAGGGCGGGCAAAGATTCCAACAATTCGATTGCCTGCTTTAGTAAACAGAAAAGTAAAACTTCCGGGTCTGAGCTGCTTGTCAGTAACATTCATCGAAGGCGCATCGTTCCAGTATCGATATGAGCCATCGACGAGATCAGCGATCGCTGCACCTGGCTGAGGCGTGCTTGATTGAGGTGGACTTGATTGAGGTGGACTTGATTGAGGCTTATCTGCTCCAACTGATCGGCAAACGAGCAAATCGTTAAACGGCTTAAACCCTTCGGGGTCAGAAAATCCGCGCAGTTCAGTAAAGAAGGTCGGATTACTCAACATTTGCTGCCGAACAGCGGGAATCGTAGAGTTGTAGAAAATCATTTTACGCGTTTGTTCGATCGTCACGGGCTGACCTACACCTACTGGAGAGGGCAAATTCGTGTAAGTGACTGCTACATTTCCGTCTGAAGTAGACTCTAGTGTGAACAATGCCCGCATGGCTAACGGGCTAGGCTGACCTTCGCGAGACTGAATTTGGCACTGAGTCGTGACAGCAGCTTGAGCCGGGGTAGATAGAGCGATCGCAATGATTCCTGAAAGGAAAACACTAACCTTGAAAAAATTTGACATGAATGATGATGGATGATCAAAAACCTCTGTGATAGTAAGAGATTCTAAGATCGATGTGTTGAAATTGATAAATCTCAACACATGCAATTCCAGCTTATCAATGTGCATATCCAGCTTTTGGGGCTTGCTATCTATGCACCTAAATTAAGGCTTAGGCGTGCCTTTCAACGCTTCTTGAGCCGAGATGCCATCGCCTTGAAAGCCGAAATACGAGAGAACTGCAGCAGCCTCCGCACGGGTTACAGGGCGTTTCGGTTGAAACAGAGTCGTGTAAGCAAATGCTCGGCGGATATTCGCTTGATCGCCATTCTGAAAGTCAGCATAGACAGCTCTCAATGCTTTTGCATCAATTTTGTTCGCATCTTGGAAGCCCCAGGATTGCTTGACAGATTCGATCGTGGCATTTGGCAAAACTTGACGAGTATCGACCGGAATCTTCCACAAAATCAAATCCTCGCGCGTCAGTGGTGCATCGGGACGAAACAGACTTGCGGTTGAATCGCCAGACAAAGAGCTTGGAATCAATCCTGCTTCAGCTAAGCCTTGAATTGAAGCAAAGTCAGGATCTTTTGTGGGAACGTCTTTAAAAGCAGGCGTTGAGGATTCAACTGCTAACCGAATTTGACGAGCAGGACGAGTGCTGTAAATGCGGTTATTCGCAGCAACGAGCCATCGCGCATAGACCCGTCGAGTTACATTTTTGTTTGGTTCAAATACAGTTGATTCATTGGCTTTTGCTGAATTGCTATGCGTGAGAATCCCTAATTCAGCCGTCTCTTTGACCGCTTGGCGGAGGGCTTGCGGTGCTTTATCGAGATCTGAGAAGGAACTAGAAGAATCAACAGTCGGAGCCGGAGTGGCAGAGGGAGTCGGACTCGGCTCTGTCGTTGTTTCAGGGGAAGGAGTTGGAGAGTCAGAAGGCGAAGGACTCGGAGAAGCTTGTGGGCTAGGCGAACTGTTTGTCAGGCGCGGATCTGCGGACAACGCATCCCGAACTGAATTCGCAGCGGGTGTGTTAGAACAACTCGCGAACAAACATAAGCTTACAAGTCCAAGCGTAATCTTTTGCAACGACAGCACGATCGATTAAATCCATGACCACGTTTCAACACTAGCGCAAACTGCGATCGATGTGGGGATGATCTCTATTCGCGATCGTCGTCCAAGATTTTTTGTAAGCGCGATCGCTCCAAAACGTAATAGTCTGAAAGTCCCGTGCGCGCTGCTTCGATCTCTTGAGATTCTTCAGAAAAGATCTCAAATTTTTTGATCCACCAATCGAATGCACTGGGAAATTTTACCTTTTCTTGAGCAGCTTGCAAGAGTTCTAACGCTCGCTCTCGAGTCGGGCTAGCATCGTGATCGCAGCCTGCTTCTTCAGGATGTAAGATTGCACAGGCTTGTTCTCTTAATTTCTGACGAATTTCGGAAGAAGAGAGTCTTAAACAATCCGGTGAGATATCACCGAGCAACAGTCCGCGATCGGTATAGAGGAAAATGCGAATATTGCCGACTTCAAATGCGGCATTGGTAACAGTACAGAGAAGCAGTTTGGGGCAAGAAGGCAGCTTCCGGTCTAGTCGAATTTTCATATAGAAGAGAAGGGCAAAACGATGAGAGGCTTCTAATTCTTTTAACTTAGCGGATTTAGTTTAGGAGATTGGATTTATTTTGCAAAACTCCATATTAAAAACTGTTCATTTAGATTCAGATTTTTTTATTTTCTGGCGTTTGTCTGACATTTTTGCCCTATGATCTCTCTGACGATCGATTAAAATTTCTGTCCAATTGCCCGATGCCTGACATAATACGTGACGGAATATCGTGTATTTAAGGATACTAAGTAGGTATGCAACCTGTCTCTCGATCGGATGTGCTTTATGTAATCGATCACTGCTGGATGGTCGAAGATCCAGTGATAGATGAATATGCGTATCGATTCCGATTGATTCAAGATCGGCATTGGGCAGAGTTTAATCAAGCGTTTGCCTGTACAGATGAAACTCAGTACGAAGATATGGCGCGGCATCTAGATCAAATTCGTGAAGAACGCGATCGAGCCGAAGAGATTTTGTATTGGTTATTTCTGGATTCAGAATTGCGTCGGCAGGGGAAGACTGTGCCGGATTTGTGGGAAGCACAGCAGGCGCAGGCGTAGGTGTTTTCGGGAATTGGGGAGATTTTGAAAATTTAGTTGAGAATTAGGGCTGATTTGGGTGTAGCCTTTCTCGGATTTGATGGATGATCGGATGGTTGCCGTGCTGTTCCTCTAAGTGGTTGAGCAGTGAGATTAGGTCTATAGTGAGCGGAACTCCGAGTTTTAGGTGGTCTAAAATCGATTTCTGAGCGAAAACAGTTTGCGGAGTTCCTTCTAGGGCGAGGGTTCCTCGATCGAGCACAATCACCCAATCTGCCCAGCGATAAACCCACTCTAGATCATGCGTTGCCATCAGAATGGTTGTGCCATTGGCATGAATGGTTTCTAAAGTCTGCGCGAGCATTCGAGTGTGGAGTGGATCTAGATAAGCTGTTGGCTCATCTAGTAGCAATAGCTCAGGCTTGAGAACCATGACATCTGCTAGGGAAACTCGCTTTTTCTGCCCTAGGCTCAAGTGATGAATCGGATGATGAGCGAGTTCAGTTAAACCAAATTCGGCTAGAGATTTCGCGATCGCAGGTTCGATCTCTGATTCTGTCCAGCCTAAGTTACACAATCCATATGAAATATCTTCTGCAACGGTTGATGCGATCAACTGCTGTTCGGGGTTTTGAAAGACTAAGCCTACTTTTTGCCGAAGTTCGATCAGCGATCGGCGATCGTAACTCAACGTCTGACCTTTCCAAGCAATCGTGCCGCGTTGTGGCTTGTATAAACCATTTGCCAGGAGAAACAATGTGGTTTTACCACAGCCATTTTGCCCAATCAAAGCCGTTCGTTTTGCGATCGGAATCTCTACCGTCAAGCCCTGAATCACAGGGTTTTTGGTTCCGGGATACGTATATTCGACTTGATCAAAGGCTAACGACATAGGCTGATAAGAAGCAATATGAGACATCCTAAACTAGCTTCGATCGCATAGCGTCGAGAAGGGCGATAGGTTCGTGGCGAATAGACTCGAAATTCCCCATTAAACCCTCTTGCTGCAGTGGATAAAACGAATTGTTGATAGTTCTCCATTGTTTTACGAAAAAGCTGACTGATCAGCAGACTCAAGCTATAAAACCAGCGTCGGACACTGCGATAACCATTGCGTGAATGTTGAGCAATCCAAAGTTCACGAGCAGTTGAGAGCAAAATAAAAATGAATCGGTACATCAGCATCAGCAGTTCTGTGAGTACCTCTGGACATCTGATTTGTTTGAGAACTTGTAATATTTCTGTAAATGGGGTTGTGAATAAGACGAAATATAAGCACGAGACTGTCGAAAGTGTCCGAGTCAAGATGACGACAGCTTGTAAAATCCCTTGCTGGCTCAAATAAAAGTAAGTCGATCCAAGTGAGAAACCCAAAACTGCATCGCTTGCCGAGCGATCCGCAATCCCCAGGATCAAGGCTGGAATACTGATCAGCCAAAACCCGATCGCAAGACTGAGCAACCGTAAATAGATACGACAAGGAATTTGAGCATAGATGACAATCCAAATTCCTAGCCAGATTGCGATCGCGATCTGAATGATTGGAGTTGCAATCAGAGCAATCAACAGTACGATCGTTGCAAATAGTAATTTATGTTGCGGTGGTAGTTGTCGTAATCGATTGCGATGGGAAAGCGTATCCAGCCAAAGGTGCATGGTTTTATTTACCTTGCGATCGCCCTTTATACAGCCCGATAACATATCCAAGTACACCTGCACCCAATGCTGCTTGCGATGCAAAGAGTAAACTTGCAACTTCTGTACTCGCAGGCTCAAACATGGGCTTAAACCAGGGTTCATAAGTCGGATGGCTCTCTTCGATCAGTTGTTGTGCCTGTCCATCTGCTCCATTAAACTCTGCTCGCACAAACACCAAAGGAGCCACAGTGAGGAGAATGACTGCGATCGCAAGGAACCAATTCTGTCGCGTCGATGATTGTCTCATGTCTTCATTAAGTTTAAGGTTTCCAATTCAGTCCGATTGTAGGTCTGTAGCCAATTCCAGACTAAGACCGTGAGTAAGCCCTCGCTAATGGCTAAGGGAATTTGAGTCAGCGCAAAAATTCCAGCAAACTTTAGAAATGCAGCCCATACTCCACCCGTTGCCGCCGGAAACGCCAATGCCAACTGGATCGAAGTTGTGACATAGGTTAAAAGATTCGCGAATGCTGAAGCTAGGAAAATTGCAGCTTTTTGATTCCCAGTTCTCAGCACTAAATGATAAATACCGTATGCGACGAAAGGTCCCACGATCGCCATTGAAAACAAATTGGCTCCGAGCGTTGTCAAGCCTCCATGCGCTAACAAAACGGCTTGAAACAGCAGCACCAATCCCCCTAAAACGGTCATTACCGCAGGTCCAAATAAAATTGCGCCGAGTCCAGTTCCCGTGGGATGCGAGCAGCTTCCTGTCACGGAAGGAAGCTTTAACGCAGATAAGACAAATGTGAATGCGCCAGCTAATGCTAAGAGCAGTTTCAATTCAGGATTTTGGCGTGTAATCCGCGTCAGCGATCGCAGTCCAAACGCAAAGAACGGCAGCGAGATCGCCCACCAAAACGCTGCCCACTGAACGGGCAAAAAACCCTCTGCAATGTGCATTGCCTGGGCTGGAGTTGCTGATCCCAATACTAAATACAAACTCAGCCCTGCCATTGCAGCAAGGCTCATCCATTTCCGAGTCCTCATTCTGTACCTCGCAGAACTAACAACCGTAAAGCTGGTGGGCATTCTGGCTTAGCGAAATCTCGCTTTACAGTTGCGGGACAGCGGCAGCTTTGCACTACACTTTCCCCAATCCAACTTTATTTAAGGTGTGACTCACTGTATCACTATTAGTCGAGTTTTTTGGTAGAGTTTTGTCGAGATGTAGAAATCTTTTAATCTATGACTCCAGAGGTAGACCGTCCTGTAACTGGGCTGATAATGTACAAGCACAGGAGTTGCCAGTCGCCTTATGTTAGAGCCATCTACCTTAAAATCGCCGCTGAAGCCCAATCGGTTACCTGTCTTTTTTGCATCCTCATCTTTATTCCCTGATCTTCCAACGTTCCAGCAAGCAAGTAGAACGCTCACGTTCGATCAAGCACGACTGACAACAGACTTACAACCCCCTTCGGGCAACACGCAAGTGACTAGTGCGATCGCTCAATTGCCCCCTGATTTCTCGAATTCCCTAAACCGAGAAATTGTCACTAGCGGTTTAACCGCTTCCCGCAGTGATCAAACAGATTCGGTTCAATCTGCTCAAGATATCGTTGTCTCCATCAGCAGGTTGGTCAAAGAGATCTCAGGCACAGTTCCATTCGCAAATGGCACAATCGATGTCGATCTTTCAACTTCAGCAGGAGCAGTCCAAGGCTCGATCGAGTTTGGTAATGGGGCACTTATATCTAATTTAACAACGCCTTTTGGAAGTTATTTTTCATCGATCGACTTCAAATCCTCTGATCAATATCCATTCAATTTCAACGGCACTCCAGGCATTGTCAATCTAGACGATGGCTTAGTCATCCTGGATTTCCAGCCTCAAACCCAAGATGACGAAATCGCAATTCCAATCAATGCACTCAGCGGCAATGTCACCTTCAACGATGGACAAGCGATTCTGAATATTCCAACTCCTTTTGGAGCATTTGCAACAAATTTTGATCTATCAGCATTAGTCAAACCTAGCACCCTGCAAGTTTCAGGAACTGTGACTGTGCAAGATGGAACGCCTCCGATCGAGATGACGGGCGATTTCGGCATCATTCAGACCACGCTTGACGTTCCAAAATTAGTTCAAAACGCTGGCTCAATCTTTGCAACCGTAGAAGGCATGATTCAGATGACGAATGATGCGATCGTCTACGATTTCAAGACCTCCATTTCGTAAGGCATTGAATTTAGCAAATTCTATCAATAGAAAACGAGGAATGTTGTTTGTAGCTCTATTCGCTAAATTCTTAAAGAGAGATTAAAAACAGCGTAAATGATTATGGTGAATTTGAAAAAAACGATAGGAGTCTTCCTCGTGAGCGTTTCCCTCTTAATCGGAGGTGCTGCACTTACAAGTTGTGGCAGTGGACAATCTGAGACTGAGGCAAAAGAAGAGTCATCCAAGGAGCAAGAAGCCTCAAATCAATCTGAAGATGGCGATGAAAAGCGCCAAGAAGACAAAGCTAAGGATAATGATAGCGATGATGAGAAAGATGGCGAGAAATCCAACGCTCGCAACAACAACGATCGAGAGAATGATCAAGAAGATCGCAAAGAGAGCAAAGATAAAGACGACGGTTAATCTATTGCTCACATGAATACAATAGTAGGAGTATAGAGCAATCAGTGATGATGCACGAACCCCTACTATTTTGCTTGGGTACAGTTGTCTGGATACAAATTGGATCGCATTCTCCTCAACCGTTGCTTATGAATCCGCATCCATTCCTAAGCGCTTCTGAATTTGCTTGATCGCTTTGTACATCTCAGACAAGTGGCTATAGACAGCAGACGATCGTAGAAAAATTCGATGATCGACCGCAGGATAACCCGATACTGTTTGTCCTGCCGCCACGCTGGCATGAACTCCAGTTTTTGCAGAGGCAACCGAACCATCGCCCATCCGGCTCTCATTGCCCACACCGACCTGTCCTGCCAAAATCACGCGATTGCCCAGTACAGATCCCCCGGCAATCCCAACTTGAGCGGCAAATGCACAAGCCTCTCCAGTTTTGACTCCATGCCCAACCTGCACACAGTTATCAATCTTTGTATTACGCCCAATTCGAGTCTCACCGACAGAAGGGCGATCGATCGAAGAATTGCACCCTACTTCAACGCCATCTTCGAGCACGGTACAGCCTGATTGCTCCATTTTCAGCCAGCCTTCACGAGTCGGCACAAAGCCAAAGCCTTCTGAGCCAATCACTGCCCCTGCATGAATCACACAGTCTGCACCGATTTGAGCGCGTTCGTGAATCACACAATTGGCATGGAGAACTGTACGATCGCCAATTATCACGTCTGGGTAAATGACAACACCCGGATGAATAACAACATCATTGCCAATTGTCACGTTGGCTTCAATCACAACATGCGCGCCAATCGCAACGTTTTGACCAATCTGAGCAGACGGATCAATGATTGCAGACGGATGAATTGTTGCGGCAGGTTTGTAAGGTTGGTAGAAAAGCGCGATCGCTTGAGCAAACGCATAGCGCGGATTGCCTACAATGATCCAAGCTAAACCGCGTTCTTTCGCGATCACTAGTAATTCCTCATTTGCAGGCAAAATCACCGCAGCAGCTTGGGTTTCGCGAAGCTGCTTTGCAAATTTCAGGCTTTCAGAATAGGTCAGCGTATTCGGCTTACTATCAAGTACTGCGGAAACTCCTGAAATTTCTAGATCAGGTGTTTCGCTACTACTCTTCACGGATTGCCCTAACTTTTCTACCAGATCCTTAAACAGCATTTACTCCTCCACTCGGTTTAAAAAAGCAGCACATTCGACATGAGCCGTCTGCGGGAAAAAGTCCGCAGGCTGAACTCGTATCAGTTGATAGGCATCATCTGCACATAACAATTTCAGATCTCGTGCTAATGTCGCAGCATTACAACTGACGTAAACAATTTGCTTAGGTTTCTGTTGTCGAAGCGTCTCCAAGACAGTTGCATTACATCCTTTACGAGGTGGATCGAGCATGACTAAATCCGGATGAATCTCAAGCGATTGTAAAACTTTTTCAACCGCTCCCACTTCAAATCTGACGTTCTCGATTCCATTCAAACTTGCGTTCTGTTGAGCTTGTTCAATCGCTTCCGGTTGAATTTCTAATCCGATCGCAGTTTTGACACGTTGTGCGATCGGTAAAGTCATTGTTCCAATTCCACAATAAGCATCAACAAATGTTTCGTCACCTTGTAAGTTTAACTGTTCCAAAACAATGTTTAACAAAGCTTCAGTCTGCTCAGTATGGACTTGAAAGAAAGTATCGGGTCGAATGTGGAACGTCAGATTTGCGAATCGTTCTGAGAGAAAAGGCTGACCTGCGATGCAATGTGTCTCTGAACCAAAAATGGCATTCGTGCGATCGCGCTGCACATTCAGCGAAACACCGACTAAATTCTCATAGCGTTGCAGCCATTCCTGAGCCTGAGCTTCTAAGTTCGGCAAGTCTGGATCAGCTGTAATCAACGTCAGCAAGATTTCACCTGTGCGCTGCCCAATTCTTAAGGCTAAATGCCGCAATTGACCGCGATGATATTTCTCATCATAGATTCGCCATCCCTGCTGCTGAATGTCCTGTTTGACTTCAGCCAGTAAAGGATTCAATCGCTCATCCTGAATCGGGCACTGATTCAGATTTACAATCTGATGCGTGCCTTTTTGATAGTATCCCGCTTGAACTTGTCGCGTGTTGGAACTTCCGAGCGGATAAGTCGATTTGTTGCGATAGTGCAGAGGTTCGCTCACATTCAGAACGGGATCAACTGCAATGTCACGAAATCCGCCAATTCGCTCTAATGCCTGAACGACCTGATTCCGTTTCGCCTCTCGTTGATAGTCATAATCGACATGCTGCCACTGACAGCCGCCACACTTGTCAGCAACAATACATCCGGGTCGAATCCGATGGGGCGAAGCTTCGAGGAGTTTGTATAACTTCGCATGAGCAAGATTCGGCTTGACGTGCATCAATCGGACTAAAGCGCGATCGCCGGTGACCGTATCGGGCACAAAGACGACCCGTGAGCCTGCGCGACCTACTCCATCACCGCGATCGCTCAAATCGGTAATCGTGACCTCCAGCAATTCACCTTGCCGCCATTCCGTAGTGTTATCGCTGAATGATGTGTCTAATTGTGTGGGCACAGTAATGTCTCGCTAATATTCTCTTAAGTGTCGCTTCTCTTTCTGTCCTATGACTGATTTCACAACCGTTCTTCAATTTATCAGCGATTTTGAACAATCTCACCCTGATGCCTCGACTTACGAGATTACAAATCGTTTACGCGGCTATACGAAGCCGAGCTATACGACGAAAGTCTGGACGGTTGTGACAGGGTTTGAGCAAGCATTTATTGAAGGTAAACTCAATCAAGATGTGATCTTAGCAGGTGCAACTATAGATTTTGGACATTTCATTGCGTCTTTGTCGGATCAAATCAATCAGCCAGGGCTGCAATGGTCAGATTTGACGCGCTGGACAGGAGATCATACCTCTTGGGCGGGTGATATTGGGTCTTCGATCGAGACGTATCGCGCCACTCCAGAAAAGTTCAAAGGCTTAGGGGATGCGCTCGATCGGTTTGCTTCAGAGTCAGATTATGCGGCAGATGTTGCTGCTTGGGTGGTTGGCGCAATGCTCAATGGAAATTCCAAGATGCTTTTATCTGAAGCGATGCAGAAATATCATGCTCAGCCTTATTCGGAGCATGTAAGAACATTCATTCAGCGCAGATTTAATGGCATCCTAGATGGTCAGAGAATTACGAATCCTGCCAAGATTGAAGCTGAAATTCGCAGTGCTACGTTTGCGTATTTAGAATTGTCTCAGAATGCAAGTTTTCTCAAGAAATTGATGAAATCGTTTACACAAAAACTACGATCGACAAATTTAGAACGCGATTTACTCAGCGCAGATTTGCTACAAGGTTCGCTGCACTTTATGGCTCACCTCATCCGCAACGCTGATCTAGCACCTTTGAAGTTCAAACCTTATCAGCAACCTCAAGCTCCTTGGCTCGGAGTGGTGAACTATGAAGTGACGATCGACAATCCGAAGTAAGTTACTCTCTAACCCCACTAGCCCCAACTGTAGAGGTGCTAGAGGTGCGTTCATACAGGTTCCATCCGACCGCGACACTCTGTCATTAAATCCAGGCTCGTTCATATTGCACGGGATAGAATTTTTCCTGACCTAGTTCTTTTGCTGCTTGAAGTGCCCAATAGGGATTCCGCAAGAATTCCCGCCCTATCAAGACAACATCTGCTTGACCTGCACGGATAATATAATCTGCTAGTTCAGCAGAGGTGATCAATCCCACTGCACCCGTTTGAATTTTGGCTTCTCGACGAATTCGTTCAGCAAAGGGCACTTGGTAGCCCGGAGATAGAGGGATTTTCACGCCAGGGATCGTTCCACCCGAAGAACAGTCAATCACATCAACGCCAAGAGATTTGATCTTATCGCTCAGAGAAATGCTTTGTTCAATGTCCCATCCTTGCTCTGCCCAATCGGTTGCTGAGATGCGAACCCAGAGCGAATCGCGTTCTGGTACAATCTCCCGCACTGCTCGAACGACCTCTTGGAGAAATCGAGTGCGATTTTCAAAGCTGCCACCATACTCATCTTGTCGTTGATTCACCAAAGGCGAGAGAAATTGATGCAGTAAATACCCATGTGCTGCGTGAATTTCAATGACTCGAAATCCAGCTTCTACTGATCGACGCGCGGCTTGAGCAAATGCCTCAGTCGTTTGCTGAATTTCTTCGACAGTCAAGGCTTCTGGTGTTGGATGCTTGGGACTAAATGCAACGGCACTACTCGATACAATCGGTCGCCATCCTCCCTGAGACTCGTCGATCGCATGTCCCCCTTCACTCGGTTTTGCAGTACTTGCTTTTCTGCCTGCATGGGCGAGTTGAATGCCTGCAACCGCACCACAGTTATGAATACTCGTGACAATTTTTGCTAAAGCTTCAATCTGATCATCTGACCAAATTCCTAAATCTTCGGGGCTAATGCGTCCCTGGGGTTCGATCGCGGCTGCTTCAGTAAACACTAATCCTGCTCCACCAACAGCACGACTTGTTAAATGAACCCAGTGCCAATGATTGGCATATCCATCAATGCTGGAGTATTGGCACATGGGGGAGACGACAATGCGATTGCGGAGAGTAACATCTCGAAGGGTAAGGGGTTCAAACAAATGCGACATTGAGATATTCCTAACGATCAACGCTGATCAAATCTTAGAAAATTTCCACGATCGTAGTGATCTAAGATTCTCAAAGTTCCCGAAAATGGGGAATTTAGGGGGCGGAGTTCTGTCCCTTTACAAATTGATTGGCTATGAGTTCTGTCTTTTCTTCAGGTATTGCCGAATCGAACTGACTACGCTTCTCAAGATTTCTTCTGGAGATGTCGAATTGCTTGACCGACTCGTAATTTTTAGTCCTGCGATCGACATCTCCCACCGCTGCACCTCGCAGCAGAACGCTCGATGGTCAGACATTGAGTGCAAACCGACTTAAGGAGCCGGATTGGGATATTGCGTGTAAACTTCCTCAATGTCTTTGAGAATGTCTGGAGTTAGATCAACCTTGATGCTATCGATATTTTCTCGAAGTTGGTCTAGGGTTGTTGCACCGATAATAGTACTGCTCACAAACCAACGACTCCGAACAAATGCTAACGCTAATGCTGTCGGACTAAGATTGTGACGTTTTGCAACCTCAGCATAAGCCGCAACCGCTTCCTTGACTCTAGGTTTAAGATAACGCTGTCCAAACTGCTCAAATAGGGTAATTCGAGTCGTTCCAGGATCGCCTTGTAAATACTTTCCAGACAAAAATCCAAATGCTAAAGGACTATAAGCTAGTAAACTCACATTCTCGCGGTACGAAGCTTCTGCCAATGCAGAATCAAAGACCCGATTCAATAAGTTGTAAGCATTTTGAATCGACACCACTTTCGGTAATCCTAATTGTTGAGCAAGAGAGCTAAACGTTGTAATGCCCCAAGGGGTTTCATTGCTCAGTCCCAAGTAGCGAATTTTTCCAGCCTTGATCAGATCTGCAAATACTTCCAACTGTTCAGCAATGGGAACTGTTTCCCGCTCTTGCTTGGGATCAAAAATGGTTTGTCCAAATTGTGGCACATAGCGATCGGGCCAATGAATTTGGTACAGATCGACATAATCAGTTTGGAGCCGCTTGAGGCTATCGTCGATCGCTTGTTTTACACTATCGCGATCGACTTTGTTCACCCCCTCACGTACCCATTTGAACCGTCGTCCTGCACCAATCACTTTCGTGGCGACAATCACTTTGTCTCTTTGCTGGTGTTTTAGCCACTCACCAATGTAAGTTTCAGTCACGCCGTGGGTTTCAGCACGTGGCGGAACAGGATACATTTCTGCGGCATCAATAAAATTAATGCCACGATCGAGAGCGTAATCAAGTTGTTGATGGGCTTCTTCGATTGTATTTTGCTGCCCAAAGGTCATCGTACCTAGGCAAATTTCAGAAACTTTGAGGTTACTTTCACCAAGGGAATTGTATTGCATAAATTCTAGTTGTGACTTGAAGGAATAATCAAATAAAGCTTGATCGGTTTGACCAAATTAACGGAATTTGCTCAGCAAAAACTAACATTTGGCGATTTTATGAAATACTACGGTGAGTTGGTCGATTCACCGTAGTATTATAGCGAAGAAATCACACAAAGATAGCATCTACTCAAAAATAGACCTGATACCGAATTGAAGAATGTTTGCGACAAATGCCGTGCGAATGGAATTCGCGGCTACACAAACGAAGTCCGCGCAGCATTTAGCAACGCTAAAGAGCGAAGGTCTCCATAGGTCTTATATCTTCAGAGTTAAGCCGATAATGCTCTCTCTTACTATGCACGTGACATAGCACAAGTCCTTTAAAGCATTTATAGCGGTCGCCCGTAAGGTTGCGGCAGAATATTAAAGCTCGCTAAGCAGCAGCGTTCGGTTACGAAAACTCAGTGCCGCAAGCTATGTGACTACCGCTATATATCTATGTATATCTATGATCGATGCTCTGATCTGAGTTAGTTCGGTAATTGGCTATAATCCTAATTAGTTATAAAATTACCCTATCGATTGCTGAATTTCCCTATGCCAAAAACTAAACCATCAAAAGCAGATCCAGCGATTCTTGCTGCTGTTGCCGACTATTTCAAAGTCTTGTCAGAGATGAGTCGGCTTCAGATTCTGACTTGTCTGCGATCGGGCGCGATGAATGTGATGGAAATCTCCGAAGCAACAGGTTTAGGGCAGGCGAATTTATCAAAGCATCTCAAAGTGCTCTATCAAGCCGGAATCTTATCGCGGGAGGCGAAAGGTACAAGTGCCTACTACGAAATCGCTGATCCAATGATTTTTGAGTTTTGCGAGCTAGCGTGCGATCGCATCAGTGAACGAGTCCAACAGCAAGCAGCAAGCTTAAAGAGTTTACGGAATAAAACCTCTATTTTTTAATCTGCAATTCACTGCTTGCAACAGCCTTCCATTCCTGAATAATCAAAGGTGAAACTGAGAGACGAACCGACTCGTCTTGAAGCGTTGGGATTGAAAGTTTGAGTGGGATTTCTGCCTGCATCTGAGGGAATACAGCCTGTAAATCGTATTGACCAACATTCGGTTCGGGATGAGTTTTATCGGTAAAAATTGCTTGATCATTTGCGTGAGCAGTCAAATTTGCGCCCAAAGAATTTGTGAGCATCAAAGGCTGAGAGTGATCAATGTTGGCAATTCCCGGAAACCCCACAAGCCTGAGATCAAAACTGGTTTGACCATTGGGATAACTGCGTTGAAATGCGATCGCTTGCCAGCGATTTCCATGCTGGTCTTGCAGCAATTGTCGAGATTGGATCACACTTTGTCCCGGTGCTTCTTCTAACTGCCGAATCTCTGCCCTTGCAGGTGAACTCATCAATACTCCTAATCCTAGTGAGATCACCATTACCCAGGTACTCAGCAATGACCAGAAAAAGAATTCTCGGATGGGGGATTTCATTCAGGCTCTCCTAAAAACTCTGGCAAGAAAGCGTCCTGGTTAGAGGACGCTCGTTGATGAAGGAAGATCAGACTAACTCTGGATGGTCGGGGCTATCAGTGCTAGCGGTTGAGCTGCACCTGATGCTAAATCAAGTGGAAAATTGTGAGCATTGCGCTCGTGCATCACTTCAATCCCAACATTTGCCCGATTGAGCAAATCTGCCCAAGTCTCGATCGTTCGCCCTTGACTATCGAGAATCGAACTATTGAAGTTAAACCCATTGAGATTAAACGCCATGGTGCTAATTCCCAGAGCAGCAAACCAAATTCCCATCACTGGAAAAGCAGCAAGCACGAAGTGTAGCCAGCGCGAATTGTTGAAGCTCGCATACTGGAAGATCAATCGCCCAAAGTACCCGTGTGCTGCGATGATATTGTAGGTTTCTTCTTCTTGCCCAAACTTATAGCCATAGTTCTGAGATTCCGTTTCTGCTGTTTCGCGAATCAAAGAAGATGTCACTAACGAACCATGCATTGCGCTAAATAATGCACCTCCAAAGACCCCGATCACCCCTAGCATGTGAAACGGGTGCATGAGAATGTTATGTTCAGCCGTGAACACAATCATAAAGTTGAACGTTCCTGAAATGCCGAGCATCAAACCATCAGAAAAGCTTCCTTGTCCGATCGGGTAAATCAGGAGTACAGAGGTTGCTGCTGCGACTGGAGCAGAGAATGCAACTGGAATCCAAGGACGCATTCCTAGGCGATAGCTCAATTCCCATTGCCGCCCCATGTAGGCAAAAATCGCAATCAGGAAGTGAAAGACAATCAATTCATAAGGACCACCATTGTAGAGCCATTCATCCAATGAAGCGGCTTCCCAAATGGGATAAAAATGTAAGCCAATTGCCGCAGAAGTTGGCACAACGGTCGCTGTAATAATGTTATTTCCGTAGAGCAATGACCCAGAAACGGGTTCTCGAATGCCATCAATATCTACCGGAGGAGCCGCAATCATCGCAAGAATAAATACGATCGCGGCGGTCAGTGCAGTCGGAATCAACAACACCCCAAACCAACCAATATAAAGCCGATTCTCGGTACTCGTAATCCAATCACAGAAGCGATCCCAGAGGGGGACACGATCACGTCTTTGCAATAGCGTTGTCATGAGTTGATAAATCCGTATGGATGAGTAAAATACAAAGTAGTCTGAATAATCAGCTATCTAACTTAATAGCTAGACAGTTATAAAATGTCAAGCCCATTCGTTGAATTTTTCGAGAGTATAGTCATGCTCGAAGAAAACATCGTATCTGGGGTGGGCTGTATTCCAGCACTCACAGCATAAGATGAAGAATGAAACTACGATCGAGGAAGAGTGAACGCGATGAAAGTAGATGAGCTACTCAAACGATATGACACTGGAGAACGCAACTTTCAGCGCATTGCTTTACAAGATGCTGAGCTAACCAATGCGAACTTGAGCCGAGCCGATTTTAGTCATGCAGATCTACGTCAGACGCGACTCGGCAAAATTAACTTTCATCAAGCTTGTCTGCGCGAAGCAAACTTAAGTGAAGCAATTCTTTGGGGAACTGATTTAAGTGAAGCAGATTTATATCGAGTCAGTTTACGTGAGGCTGATCTCACGGGAGCCAAGTTAGTCCACGCTCGATTAGATGAAGCCAATTTAGTGAAAGCGAGTTTATGCGGTGCAAATCTCACTCATGCCAAGCTCTCACACGCATTGTTAATTGAAGCGGATCTTCGCCCTAGTTCTGACCAGCGAACGGATCTCGGATTTGCAGTGTTGAGTGGTGCAGATTTGAGCTATGCCGATTTAGGGGCTGTAGTACTTCATCATGCGGATCTAGATGGTGCGAAGCTATGTCGAGCAAATTTGAGTCGCAGATTGCTCTGGGGAGATTTGATTACGGACTTGAGTGCATCAAGTTTGCGCGGGGCTGATTTAAGTTATGCGAACTTGAGCGGCGCAAACCTATGCAATGCGAATTTGCAAGGTGCAGATCTGACGGGAACCGATTTGACCGATGCAGATTTGCAAGGCGCAATTATGCCCGATGGAAGCGTGCATGATTAGAGCCTTTCTAGCTCGTTTGATGATTTAACGCTTTGTATTAAGTTTTGAAACAGTTTTGTAGTTAATCAGTTTGATAACCATAAAGTGATTAAAGCAACTCACTACCCCTGCTATGGCTAGAAATACTCTTTTGCAATCCACTTCTTCGACAAACTCTCTGCCCCCTGTAGACTCACGGCAGAGAGCAAAACAATTTGTCCAGAACCTACAAGATGAAATTTGTGCTGCACTAGAGCAACTAGATGGAGAAGCAAAATTTCAAGAAGACCATTGGGAACGCACCGAAGGCGGCGAGGGAAGGACTCGCGTGATTCGCGATGGGCGAGTGTTTGAACAAGGTGGCGTGAACTTTTCTGAGGTTTGGGGTGAAAGTTTGCCCCCCTCTATTCTGGCACAGCGTCCAGAGGCTGCTGGACAGCCTTTCTTCGCCACTGGAATCTCAATGGTACTGCATCCTCGCAACCCTTATGTTCCGACTGTTCACCTCAACTATCGCTACTTTGAAGCAGGTTCGATTTGGTGGTTTGGCGGCGGTGCAGATTTAACACCGTACTATCCTTTCGCAGAAGATGCTATTCACTTCCATCAAACCCTAAAAAATGCCTGCGATGCCCATCATCCGGCTTACTATTCTGCCTTCAAATTGTGGTGTGACGAGTATTTTTACTTGCGTCATCGTCAAGAGCAGCGAGGTATTGGCGGCATCTTCTTCGATTACCAGGATGGTAATGGATCGCTTTATGTTGGATCACAATCAGAGTCACTCGCTGCACAATATAGTCAGCAAGTTGGTTCTGTTCCTCGGACTTGGGAAGAACTTTTTGCCTTCGTTCAAAGCTGTGGGAATGCGTTTCTTCCTGCTTACTTACCGATTGCACAAAAACGCCAATCAATGAACTATGGCGATCGCGAACGCAATTTCCAACTTTACCGCCGAGGACGCTATGCCGAATTTAATTTGGTCTACGATCGTGGCACTGTATTCGGCTTGCAAACGAATGGACGGACTGAATCGATTCTCATGTCATTGCCACCCCTGGCGCGATGGGAATATGCCTACGAGTCGGAACCGGGTAGTCCAGAAGCTGAACTGACCGAAGTCTTTCTCAAGCCGCAAGATTGGGCAAATCAAGCACCAGAATCGACGCTGGCACAAAAGCGACTCCAAGCCCAGCAACTTCGATTTAAGTTTGCTCATCAGCTTCGGGATGTTTATCATCAGTTTTTTGATGAGCTAGCACAAGCAGACTTACCAGACGGCGAAATTGCACATCTGAGCCAGGAACTTCTGCGATCGCGTCAAGAAGGACTGAAAAATCTGATTACTGTCGATGAACTCAATCGCTATAGCAATCTCTATCCAGAAGATGTCTAAGCGCTAAGCTTAATGCAAAAGATCATGGAGTGATGAGCATTCCATGATTCTGCTGCCATTCTTTACTGGCTAGTGATGCAGTGAATTAATGAGTTCTGAACGAGCTGTTCGCTATCCAGCGATCTCAGCACTGCGACAAGCTTCAGTAACGTCATAGGAATGGCTCTAATTGACTGATAGTGTGGTTGAGGAAGAACGTTATGTCATCTGAATCTTTATTGTCAAGGTCTAATCCGCCTTTGAATTGGGGAACCGTCGCATTTTTTGCACTGATTCATGCCCTTGCACTGCTAGCGCCTTGGTTCTTTTCATGGTCGGCTTTGGGGACAATGCTAGTGCTTCATTGGTTCTTTGGCAGCATTGGGATTTGTCTGGGGTATCATCGCCTATTGAGCCATCGAAGTTTTCAAGTTCCGAAAGGGTTGGAATATGCGATCGCACTGATTGGTGCTTTAGCTTTACAAGGCGGACCAATTTTTTGGGTAGCTGGGCATCGCTTACATCATGCTCATACAGAAGATGAAGAGAAAGATCCTTACTCTGCTCGGCGAGGCTTCTGGTGGAGCCATATGCTGTGGATCTTCTATCCTCATGCTGAGTTTTTTGACTATGAGCAATATAAACGCTTTGCGCCAGATCTCGCGCGCGATCCATTCTATTGCTGGTTGAATCGTTACTTTGTTCTCCTACAGCTTCCGCTCGGACTCTTGCTCTATATGATTGGCGGTTGGTCGTTCGTGATTTATGGCATGTTTGTCAGAGCGGTGCTGCTCTGGCATAGTACTTGGTTTATTAATTCTGTGACGCATGTTTGGGGATATCGATCGTTTGATATTCCCGATGGCTCTCGAAATTTATGGTGGGCAGCAATTCTGACCTATGGTGAAGGGTGGCATAACAATCATCATGCTTATCCTCATGTAGCGAAAGCAGGATGGCGCTGGTGGGAAATCGATGTAACGTGGTGGGCAATTTGGCTGCTTAGACAGGTTGGGTTAGCTCAAAAAGTTATCCTGCCCCCTTAGCTGCGGGAAATTCTTCCTCACAGGCTCCTTATGTCCCTCTTCTGTTCCTCTGCGAATGAAAAAATTGACGAAAATTAAATAGGTCTGCCGAGTCTGACTTTCGGGGGTGAGTTCTTAGAGGGTGTTTTAAAAGTCGGAGTCGGTCAAATTTTATGCCAATCTCCTAACCATGATCCGAATCATTGCTAAGTAAATCCAAGTCTCTGAAGTTTCTGGAAGTAACTCATAATCCCGAACTAAGCGACGACAGTGCATCAGCCAGCCCAGAGTTCGTTCCACCACCCATCGCTTTTTGAGCAGGACAAAGCCTTTGGTTTGTTCCGGGCGTAAGACCACTTGGACAATCCAACGACAGATGGTGACCACCCAGTGCATAAAGGGAAAGCCATCGAAGCCGCCATCCACCCAAATCGTGTGTAGACGAGACACGGCTTTCCCGCGTTGTCGCACCCGCTGGAGAACAGTTTTGCCGCCGGCGCGTTCTGGGGTGCTGGCAGCAGTGACAAAGACCCGTAAGATCAATCCCAGCGTATCGACCGTGATGAATCGCTTGCGCCCTTTGATCACCTTACCTGCATCAAATCCGATTGCTGCATGCACTCCTGCCGCACTTTTCACGCTTTGGCTATCGACAATTGCTTCAGATGGGCTCGGAGAGCGCCCGACTTCGATGCGGATGCAGCGATAGAGACGGTCGTGAATGCTCAACCAGGTTCCATCCTTACGCCAATTACGAAAGTAAGTGTAGACCGTTTGCCAAGCTGGAAAATCTCCAGGTAACGCTCGCCACCGCACTCCTTCGACTAAAACATAAAAAATTGCATTGAGAATGTCCCATAAGTCTACTTCTCGCGGTCGTCCCCCTGGTTTTGCATCAGGTAGCAGGTCGCTCAACAATTCATATTGGGCAGGAGTGAGGTTACTGGGATACGATTTACTCATGTAGCTCTCTCGGTGCTGTGCTTTTACGTATTTACAGCTTATGACCGGAGAGCTTTTTTACAGCCTCAATTGTCTTTTAAAACATCCTCTTACACGGATAGGGTTAGGCTATAGGTTCAGCCCATCGCGCCCTTTGATGCCTTGATTGATTGTCGATTTCAAGTCAGAATCAGTCAAAAAGATTAAGTAACCCGAAAGAATTGCCTTAACTAAAAACGCTACAACATCGGATGGATGTGAATCGGAAGTATTAAGAAGTGTTTTGATTGCGGGGCGTATGACAACAGGTAGACGCTTTTCGTCGTGAGAACCCATACACTCAAACTTTACAAAAGCCGAAGAAAGCGACATAAGGGGACTAGGAGGTTTGCGATGGTACAACCGATAGACGTTCAGCAACTACAGCAGCGGTATGAAAGTGGCGATCGCGACTTTAGTAACGTAGATCTCGCAGAAGCAGATTTATCAGGGGTGAATCTCAGTAATGCCGTGTTCGCAGGTGCTAACTTAGAAGGCGCGAGCCTAAGAAACGCGACCTTGATCAATGCTGACTTCAGCAGCACCGACCTGAGTGGGGCAGACCTAGCGGGAGCCGATTTGACAGGGGCAAATCTCAGTAATGCCATGCTAGGAGGCACAATTTTAGAAGGCGCATTGCTCGATCGCGCGGATTTGAGCAATGCCGATCTCGAAGTAGCAAATCTCATTCAAGCGACTTTAACCCAGGCAGATCTCAATCAAGCCATACTGAGTGGTGCAAACTTAGAGGCTGCGGATTTGAGTGAAGCAGACCTCGCCAATGCTGAACTAGAGCAAGCAAATCTAACAGATGCTTCTCTAGAGAATGCTAACCTGAGCGGCGCAGACCTCAAAGACACGACGCTCAAGGGCACGATGCTAGAAGGCGATGATCCTAGCCTCGCAACCTGAATGCAATTGTGATTTCAATGTGCTCTCTCGATCAGTTCTCGAAATGAGAATTCTTGAGGTAAGCCCTTGGGAGAAAGAGTGGCTTACCTCGGAGGATGAGTGATGCTTAGAAGCCCCTCGCAGCGCTTTTCGCCGAAACCGCACGAAGATCATAGCGATCGAGGTTCATCACCTTGTTCCACGCTGCCACGAAGTCCTGCACAAATTTCGGTTGCGAGTCCTCCGCGCCATAGACTTCTGCAAGCGCGCGAAGCTGAGAATTTGACCCAAAGATAAGGTCAACGCGGGTCGCAGTCCATTTGGGTTCACCCGTTTTGCGATCGCTCCCCTCGAACTCATACTCATCTTCAGAAGTCGCCTTCCATGTCGTGCCTAAGTCGAGCAGGTTGACGAAGAAGTCATTAGTCAACGTCTCGGGTCGATGGGTGAAGACACCCTGTTTGGCTCCTCCAAAGTTCGCCCCCAAGACGCGCAAGCCGCCCAAGAGAGCCGTCATCTGAGGGGCTGATAGAGACAACAATTGTGCTCGATCGACCAGCAACTCTTCGAGCGATTCGCTGTGGTTGCCGCTAGAGTAGTTGCGAAACCCGTCTGCCGTTGGCTCGAGCACAGCGAAGGACTCGACGTCTGTTTTCTCTTGCACCGCATCCGTGCGTCCCGGCTGGAAGGGAACCGTTACGTCATGACCCGCATTTTTTGCAGCTTGTTCAATGCCTGCACATCCGCCCAGAACGATCAAGTCAGCAAGCGAAACCTGCTTCCCGCTAGACTGCGAGGTGTTGAACTCCTGTTGGATCGCTTCTAACGTTTGGATTACTGTTGCCAATTGGGCGGGTTCATTGACTTTCCAATCCTTCTGCGGCGCGAGACGAATGCGCCCTCCGTTCGCTCCACCCCGCATATCAGAGCAGCGAAACGTTGATGCTGATGCCCAAGCCGTTGAAACCAGTTGGGAAACAGATAGTCCCGAAGCCAGAATCTTGCCTTTGAGAGTGGCAATGTCCGACTCATTGATCAATTCATGGTCAACTGTGGGGATAGGATCTTGCCACAAGAATTCTTCCTCAGGAACTTCTGAACCGAGATAACGCGATCGTGGTCCCATGTCGCGGTGTGTCAACTTGAACCATGCTTTGGCGAACGCATCTGCAAACTCATTCGGGTTCTCATAGTAACGCCGTGAAATCGGCTCATAGGTAGGATCCATCCTCATTGCCATGTCGGCTGTGGTCATCATGGGAGCATGCCGTTTTGATGGATCATGTGCATCCGGCACTGTATTTGCACCAGCACCATTCTTAGGCATCCATTGATGCGCGCCAGCAGGACTCTTTGTCAATTCCCACTCATAGTTAAATAGGTTCTCGAAGTAGTTGTTATCCCACTGAGTCGGATGAGTAGTCCATGCACCTTCGATCCCACTGGTGATTGCATCGACACCGATACCCGTGTTGAAGGTGCTCTTCCAGCCCAGTCCCTGATCGATTATAGTCGCACCTCCAGGTTCAGCACCAACATGCGATGGATCGCCCGCACCGTGACATTTGCCAAAGGTATGTCCGCCCGCCACCAGCGCGACTGTCTCTGCATCATTCATCGCCATCCGACCAAAGGTCTCGCGAATATCGCGACCTGAACCCACTGGATCAGGCTCGCCGTCTGGTCCTTCCGGGTTCACATAGATCAGACCCATCTGAACAGCGGCAAGGGGATTCAGCAGAACTCGATCGTCTTGGTAACGCTCATTGCCGAGCCAAGCTTTCTCAGACCCCCAGTAGATGTCTTCCTCGGGCTGCCAGACATCCACGCGTCCGCCAGCAAAGCCCAACGTCTTGAAGCCCATCGACTCTAGAGCGCAGTTGCCCGCAAAGACCATGAGATCAGCCCACGAGATTTTCTTGCCATATTTCTGCTTAATCGGCCAAAGCAACATGCGCGCCTTATCGAGGTTGGCATTGTCTGGCCAACTATTGAGCGGCTCAAAGCGCTGACTACCCGAGCCTGCGCCACCCCGACCATCGCCAATCCGATACGTACCTGCGCTGTGCCAAGCCATTCGGATGAAGAGCGGTCCATAATGACCGTAATCGGCTGGCCACCAGTCCTGAGAGGTCGTCATCAGCTCGTAGATATCTGCTCTAAGGGCAGCTAAATCAAGGCTCTTGAACTCCTCCGCGTAGTTGAATTCCTCACCCATAGGATTTGCCTGGGGGGTATGCTGATGGAGGATGTTCAGATTCAAATAATTTGGCCACCACTCTCGGTTTGTCGGTACATGACGAGGTTGAAGTTTCTGACCTCCACCCATAAATGGACATCCACTTTCGCTGCTCATAGTGTTTTCCTCCTGAGGTGTGTGAATAGATTTTTTTGATGAATTGCCAGTGTTGTAGACAAATAGCACAGATGTAATTACTGGGATAATAGATGAGAAATATAATTGGAGAAGAATATAATTAACGTCATGATTCGAGACGAGAGATAGTAATTTGAAGCCATTGTTTACATGAATAGCTAAAGAGCTAACCTGCCTGTGCTTTAGTTGCGCGCAGATACTACTCCGTTAAGTAGCGTTAAGACTTTCTACAATAGGAATAGAACTAAAGCGCGAGCAGAACATGACCTTCAAAGATGCAAAGAAGTTTGAAGATGGGACGATTCGGTATTAAGTTTCTAATGCTTCCATCTCAGCTTTTGGCGTTGCTGAATGATGGCATGAATTCTGCCCTCATCCCCTAACCCCTTCTCCCAATTTGGGAGAAGGGGAACTAGAATTCTGGCTCCCTCTCCCAATTTGGGAGAGGGTTGGGGTGAGGGCTGCAACCGATTCAAACGAAGAAAACATACTGTGATTCAGCAACGCCCAACTTTTTTGCTGCAACTCTTGGCTTGGGCACATCAAAGCTGGACGATCGAGCAAGCTTATCAGCACCTAAAGGAAGAACTAGGACTGGATCACTTTGTAGGGCGATCTTGGAGAGGGTTGAATCATCTAGTTCTGTGCTTCATGGCATATTGCTTTGGGTCAAGGCGCAGGGATTTACGCAAGAGGGCTATTTTTCTCCGCCTTAACACGCGCAGCATAGGCAGCGATGCGATCGACTAGCCCCGGCGCGATGAGTTTTACCCACGGAATTGCTTTGCCTTTCAAGGTCATCAAATGCTCTCGTTTCCGTTTTTCCATTGCACCCACAATTTGCCGCACACATTCCTCTACAGACATTGTGCCTTGTTCTTCATCGCGAGGACTCTGCCCTAGTAGTTGCCCCTTCCCATCGAAAGCACGTTCTCGAATGTCAGTTGCAACAAATCCCGGAGATACTACTAATACATCGACACCACTCCCTTGCAGTTCAATTCGGAGTGTATCGAAAAAACCTTGCATTGCATGTTTACTCGCCACATATCCTGTGCGTGTCGGAACTCCCGTTTTACCGCAAAGAGAAGAGATCGCAACTAAAAGTCCTTGACTGTGTTTGAGATGAGGTAAAGCAGAATGCGTACAATACACAGCTCCTAGATAGTTCACTCGCATAATCTGATCAAAAGTTGTCAGATCCGTGACTTCCTCAAACCGACAAATCATCGAGATGCCAGCATTGTTAATCAGACCATCAATCTGTCCAAATCTTGCGATCGCAGATTCAATCAGTTTTTGACAGGCTTCCGGTTGAGTCACATCGGTCGGCACTGCTATTGCTTGCCCTCCCTGTGCCATACACAACGCAACCGTTTCTTCTAAAGCGGCTGAATTCCGAGCAGCAAGCACCAAATTTGCGCCCTTTTGAGCGAGGGAGCGCGCTAGCTCTTTCCCAATTCCCGCCGATGCTCCGGTCAGAATGATCGTTTTGTTCTGGAAATTCACGGTTTATGCCCCAAGATTGTGCGATGGCGAGGATCACTCGCCACAGTTTTCACTTGCTCAAACCCAACAGATTCTAGAGCCGCCTCAACATTAAACGTGTAGTAATCATCTGACCAAGGCTCAGTACTTTTCATCAGCGTAAAGAGTACAGGCGGTAGATTCTGAATGACTGGAGACTTGGGATTGTTATCGACGATTGCCAAATGCCCACCCGGACGCAGCAATCGCAATGCTTCTTGAAAAATCGCGATCGTCGCATATCGCGGCAACTCATGCAGCACAAACTGGATCGTGATCAAATCCAATGAGCAATCGGGCAACTCGGTTGCTTCAGCATTGGCATGAATCCATTGACTGATCTCGCGATCGCCATCCCGATACTGAGCGACTGCCAGCATATAAGGGGATAAATCTAGCCCAACCGTGCGAACTTGCTGCTGCTGCCGATTCTGATAGAACCGATGTAGAGCTATAGTAGACAGTCCAATCGAGCAACCGATGTCGAGAATGTCTTGCACAGGCTGTTGAATATTTTGAGCAAGTACCTGATGGAAGCTCCCCCGCAGTCGAGCTTGAGCTTCCTCCCACGTCAGCGGTTCATCCTTCCAGACTCGGAGTGCCATCGCATGAGTCGCAGGTTCTGCCTCAAACGCAGCTTGCCAGCATAGATTCCCGTGCTCGTAAGCATGAAATGGAACTTGATAATAATCAGGATAGCTGACCTTCTGATTTGTAAGTTGAGCAGCAGATTGTTCAATTTCAGCCGCCGCAAATTCTTCAACTCGTTTCCGCCAGGGCACACCGTTTCGTTCAGCCGTTTTAATCAAGACTTGGCGCGCCTGCTGTTTCATCACAGCGTAAACAGGCTGAGTCTGAATCAGCAAATTTACACAACGAGAGAGAAAATCATCGCCAGCCCAAGCAGGCTTACTTTGGAGAGTCATGGTCTTCGAGGTCGCAATGTCCACTCTCAATTAAACCGCAAAGGGCGATGCCGCAATATTAAGCCTCACAAACTAAGTGCAAATCTGGTGTGTCTACGGTCACAAAACGTTTACGGAGTTTATGAATTGCCGCGATCGCATGTTGATGTTTCGCCTGATCGCCTTGTACCGAAAACAACCAAGCGGCCTCTTTCAAATCCCGAATCGCTCCAGTTTTATCACTCACTTTACTGCGAGCTAGCCCTCGATGAAAGTAAGCCACAGCATTCATTGCATCAATACAAATCATGGCAGTAAAATCATCGATCGCACCGAGCGTATTCTCAAATTTCATCCGTGCCAAGCCTCTTTGAAAATAGGCATTCAGACAAGCTGGATCGACTTGAATGGCATAGCTAAAATCATCGATCGCGTTATTTTTCTCACCCATCTGTGCCCAAATGACACCCCGATTACAGTAAGCAATACAGTTGCCCGAATGACTAATCACAGCCCGATTCAAATCTGCGATCGCTTCTGCGTAATTCCCCAATTCAAACTTAATCAGCGCCCGATTGTTATAAGCAATGTAATGGTTTGAATCGAGTTCAACGACTTTAGAATAGTCTTCGATCGCACCTTGAAAATCGCCCATCTCATACCGGGTGATCGCTCGATTCAAATGCGACGTTACATCTTTCGCATCGAGCATCGGCTTGTTAAAGCGATCGACTAATCCCTGAATCACCGTTTGATTTTCAGTCCGAATGCCAAATGCAACTTCAGGAAAGGCAACGCTAGCGGTCGGAATTGGTTGAATTCCAACCACGCCATAGCTGGAATCACAAACCAGGAAATTTTCATTCGTGCCTAAAATCTTAAAATGAAATTGCTCAGAATACTCGCGCTTGAGTTGGGTAAGCTGTTGCAGAATTTGCTTAATATAGCTCTTGGAGGTTGAAGGAGCTTCGCGATCGGAGATCAGTTTTGCTTGTTGCATCGCTTGCCGATCTCCCAAATGTCCCCAACCAATATCAAGCTGTCCTCCCCGATTGAGAAAGTCTTGAAAGCTTTGCATCAGTTCTGCATCTAGCGTTGCCTGGTCGGGGTAAGGGAATACCACAATCACACGAGACTGAGCCGAACTTAATGCTTCTTGTAGCACAGCGCGAGTATTTGAAAACGGATCAGATTGTGCCTGAGATAGGTTAAACATCAATTCATACTCAGATTTTGGCGTATTCACCAGGTCTGAAAGCTGAGCTTCAGTGACTTCTAAACGAGAAGTGAGATACTTCATCTGATTTTGCAATGCTTTTGCATCCAACATTTCAGGCAAACGACCCATCCATTCAGCAAGCTGTTTCTGTTGGCGATCGAGACTGCGGGTATGCTGCTGAACGCTTTCAAATTGCTCTTGCAAATGGCTCAAATGCCCATTGAGCATGGTTTCCATTTCGGTATGCATATCTTTGAGATTTGCACTTTCTTCTAACCGCGCTTCGAGTTGAGCGACGGTATTCTGCAACTGCTCAAGATTGATATTGCTCCCAGGCGAAGCCGGATGTCCGGTGGTCATCCAAGACGATAAAGTTTCCATCTGCTTTCGCATAATGGTATTTACCGATCGCATCGGAACGACTGTTTGCTCTAAAGCTTGATGTTGATGGCGGATTTTTTCAATTTCTGCCATCAGCTTTGCCATATCTCGCCGAGATACCAAATCTCCGACAATTTTGACGAGTCCATCTACTTCTTGCTTTAAGGCAGTCGCATCAAAAGGCGAGGGCAAGCTATTCAACCGCCGATGAATTTGATGAATTTCATCTTGCATCAGCCGCGGAATTACTTGCTTCTGACTGGTCGAAACCTCGCTGAGTTTCGACGCTAATTGCTCCACTTCGGTGCGTAATTCGGCAATCTCACTTTCGGCACTTTCGACGCGATTTGTGGTCACTAACCGATTCAAATACTGCGAAACGGTTGCCATCGATTCTGCTAGCTGAGAGTACTTCGTCTTCAGGTACTCTAATTCTTTTTCAAGCTGTTCATGATCCCGACTTTCGATTGCGCTCAATCGGCTGGAGACATTGTGCTGTAATTGAGCGATCGCGTTATCGTGCCGCTGCTGAATTGTTTTGCGAACGCTGGCAAGATCAACAAAGGTGGGCAGTGTTCGCATTTGCTGATCTAAAGCTTTGATATCATCGGAGAAGCGCTGGTCAAGATGAGCAATGTTACGATTTGCCGCGTTTAGGGTTTCTTTATCAAGACGACGGCGATTTGCAACGTTCAAAAGTAACAGAAAAGACACGGGAGCAGCAGTGAACGCTAATTGTTGAGATGCGATCGATGCGATCGCTCCAACTCCTGAGCCAACTAACGTTAAGGATTCAGCTAGGTTCAACCATTTTCCGTTCTTCATTGTTTTCGCCCCTGAACAAATCACTGAGTAATTAAAAGCACATCTTGATATTGTTCTCTACAGGCGCATCTTCGACGAATCAGGAAATTGATTACAAAATTCTTATGGCACTTAAGGCTCTAATTTTTGACGTGGACGGAACGCTGGCTGACACCGAACGGGATGGACATCGCATTGCGTTCAATCGTGCCTTCGCGGATTTTGGCTTGGATTGGAATTGGTCGATTGACCTGTATCACGATCTCCTCGAAGTTGCAGGAGGCAAAGAGCGCATTCAGCATTATGTGAAAACGTATGATGTGCCATCTCCTGAAGCGGATCTCAAAGCGTTTGCGGCACAGCTTCATGCTGCGAAGACTGGGCATTATCAAACGCTGGTCAAAGAAGGGCTGATTCCATTACGTCCCGGTGTCCAGCGCTTGATTCAAGAGGCAAAAGACGCAGGCGTGAGATTAGCGATCGCGACAACGAGCCAATTTGAGAATGTGATTGCCCTGCTCGAAACGACGCTTGCGCCCGATAGCCCGAATTGGTTTGAAGTGATTGCAGCAGGGGACATTGTGCCTCAGAAAAAGCCCGCACCTGATATTTATCTGTATGCGTTGGAGCAATTGAATTTAGAGTCTGAAGACTGTATTGCGATCGAAGATTCCTATCCAGGCTTACAAGCGGCTCTGCAAGCTAATCTCAAAACGGTGATCACGATGAATGATTACACCTGCCGCCACGATTTTTCTGGGGCTGCGCTCGTCGTTGATCAATTGGGAGAACCGGATCAGCCTTGTTCTCTCATTTCTGGAAGCGTGGACAAGTTCTCCTACTTATCTCTAAAGACTCTCCAAGCGATTTAGCACTTCAACGGATTGAAGCAGTGGGAGTGCTAAATCGCTGATTGCTTTTACCAGTTTCGCCAGCCGCCGATCGCGGGTTTTTCTGACCGCTCACTGATTAACTTCTGATACTCTTGCGAACTCGCCCAGCGATCGATTTCCCGTGCTCGCAAAACTGGAACCGGATGCGATAGTTGCGCCGTCTGCAACTGCTTCAACATCTCTCCAATCTCCGTCTTGCTCACCTCGTCGTAAGCCCGCGCTTGAGCGATAAAGGCATCGAGATTCAACTGATTCGCCAACTTGGGCGATCCTCCCGTCAGCTTCATCATCACCGACATCGTAATTCTCGGATCTTGAGTCGCAAGCAAGGCTGCACGATCGCAAGTAAACTCCGCACAGCGCACCCAATTCATAATCTGCGCTTGCAATCCTTGGGTCAAAACGCCTCCCATCGGCAACTGACCTGCCGCCAAAATCAGCAGATTTGCCAACGTCAAATAAACGCTGTGATCGCACTTCAGATGCCCTAATTCATGCGCGATCACGGCTTGAATCTCTTCAAGTGTGAGCAGATCAATCAGCGATGTGTGCATCACAATAAACGGTTGCTTCCCTCTCATCGCGAAGGTATAAGCATTCGGTACAGGATGTTGACGCACATAAAGCTGCGGCACGTCGAGATCTAAAACTTTACAAGCTTCAACCAAAAGCTGGTGCAACTCAGGGAGTTGCTGCTCGCTCACCAAAATGCTGGAGGCAATATTTTCAAGATAAAAAAATTGTTCCGCCACATTCCCCAACAGAGCGCGAATTGCCAGATCCAATCCGGGCAACTGTTTCAACGCTTGGGTCGCCTCTAAATCTAGAGGGTGACGGAACTGATCAGCTTTTAGCCCAATCAGGGCTGACTTTGAGAATGACATGTTCAGGCGTACAGAATCTCTCAAAGCCAGTATAACGAAAACGCCTGAACTTAGAGGGTGACTTTCATGGGAGCGCTGACAACAGAAGTATCGAGCGCACGCTGGATTTTTGCACCCAGTCCTCGCAGTTTCGCCTCAATGTTGTCATACCCACGATCGAGGTGATTCAACCCTTTCACAGTCGTCATGCCATTCGCTGCCAAGCCCGCAATTACTAAGGCGGCAGAAGCTCTCAGATCTGTACCTTGGACAGGCGCACCAGACAGTTGAGGCACACCGCGCACGATCGCAATATTGCCTTTTAAGCGAATATCTGCGCCCATGCGATTCAGTTCTGCCACATGCTGAAGCCGATTCTCAAACAGCGTCTCTGTAATCATGCTGTCTCCCTCGGCTAAGGTCAGCAATGACATAAACGGAGCTTGCAGATCTGTAGGAAATCCAGGGAAAGGCAAGGTTTCAATATCCGTACCCCGGAAAGTTTTGGCAGGCAACACTCGAACACAATCGGGAGCATCAATTGCCACATGAATTCCGATTTCGCTGAGTTTCGCGATCGCTGCACTCAAATGATCCGGCACAACAGGAGATAAGCTAATTTCCGATCGCGTAATTGCACCCGCCATCAAAAACGTTCCCGCTTCAATCCGATCCGGGACAACCGAATAATCAATTTCGTGCAATTTGGGAACGCCGTTGATCACAATCCGGTTAGTTCCTGCACCTTGAATCTTTGCACCCATCGCATTACAGAAATTCGCCAAATCGACGACTTCCGGCTCTTGAGCGGCATTTTCAATAATTGTTTCGCCTTCTGCTAAGGTCGCTGCCATCATGATATTCTCGGTTGCACCCACGCTTGGGAAATCGAGATAAATCCGTGCGCCTGTCAAGCGTTTGCGATTTCCACGCACGTACGCATTGACAACCCCATGTTCGATGATGACTTCTGCACCTAGGGCTTGTAAGCCTTTTACGTGCAAATCAACGGGACGATCGCCGATCGAGCATCCACCCGGCAACGGCACTTGAGCAACGCCTAAACGCGCCAGCAAGGGACCAATGACAAAGAAGCTTGCCCGGAGTTTGCTAACGATCTCGTAAGGCGCTTTGGATTGGTTAATATCAGAGGCATCCAAATCAAGAATGCCAGCTTCTTGATCGTGGAGTACTTTAACGCCCAAGGCTGACAAGATCTCGCCAATGCGAGTGATATCGAGCAGCGAAGGGACATTTCGTAACCGACAAGTTCCTGAGCAAAGAATCGACCCAGCCATGAGGACAAGGGCGGAATTTTTAGCCCCGCTGATCTTGACGTGTCCACTCAGGGGTTGTTGTCCCCAAATGTGTAGTACAGAGTGACTTTCTTCAGGTGAAGAATCTTGAGACAAATTGGGCGCGAGAGTAATGGGTCTGTCCTCCTGGGTCGGCATGTTGAAATTTACGCTAAGATTTGGGACTTCAAAGTTGGTTTAGATTCTACCGGAAAGCAGGAAATTGTCCAGCATCACTCTGCACTGCCCGGCATTCCACGTCGCCCGTTTTGCGTAAACTCAGAAAAAATCAATTTCCAAAAAGATTGACAATTTCAATGCAATCCACGATACTTGGAGATCGCGACCGATAAATGCGGGACTGGCGGAATTGGTAGACGCGCTAGATTCAGGTTCTAGTGTTCGCAAGGACTTCCGGGTTCAAGTCCCGGGTTCCGCATCTAAGATAAGTGGGCTGCTCTCTTCGGAGGCAGCCCATTTTTGATACCATCCCAAGAATTTAATCTCCGGCAAATTACGGGAAATTGATCAATATATACTTATCAATTCACTGGAGTCTATGGATGAAATTTAATCGATCGAGCAGTCTATAACTGCCCCGAAATTGGTTGACAGGTATTACTTCCCAGCGTCGGTTGGATGGGAATCGGCTCGTCTCGTTGCAAGATCTGATTATCGGTCCCTAAAGCCCGTACATCGCAGATACCCGTCGCTCCAGATCCGACCAGCAGTAGCATTCCATTCGTGCCTGTATCTCGGAGAACCTTACCGTTATCAAAGACAACCTCGACGGCTGCAACATCGGGAGAAAAAATTTCACCATAGAACACCGTATGGCGCTCTTTAACGTTGGGATGAGTCCGTCCGACGTGGTATCGAATCAGTTTTTGCTGTTTTCCAGCGGTGGGTTTGTCAGGATTCTGATTGAAGGAACTGCCTGTCGATTTTAGGCTCCATTCCATGCCATTGCGTTTGACAACTCGATAACTGAGGGCAGGCTGAACTGAAGCTTCTTTTTGCAACGATTTGGCTTCACTCGGACAATTTCCACGCGACAAAGCTACAATGCCTTTTTCCCATTTTCGCACCGTCAAGACCTGAAAATCCTTTGCTTCAGCTTTGGATGAGCCAGGACAACTAAATGGGCGACGTAGCATTTCTTCAGGCGTTGCAGCCACGATCGAGACTGTGTATCCAACGGTTCCAAGACAAATCAGACCCACTATGCCCATCAGCCAGCGACGATTCATGTTCTTCGGTTCCTTGCGGTGACAAAAAGTTGATGAATTTCCTTTCGATAGTTTGCACTGTTTCTAAATGTTCAGACTCCCCCTACAGCGGGGTTTTTCAGCATGGTTACACTGTAGCTGCTAAAAGTTGATTTGCACGATCAATATTTTCTCGAATCGATTTTGCTGAAGTATGAAGTGCTGTTAACTCAGAATCTGTGAGATTGAGTTCGATGATTTTCTCGATGCCACCGCATCCTAATCGGCAAGGAACTCCAATGAAGACCTCGTTCAGTCCATATTCTCCTTGAAGGTACGCGGCGATCGGTAACAGGCGAGATTTGTTGTACAAAATTGCTTCAACCATCGCACAAGCTGAAGATGCAGGTGCGTAGAATGCGCTTCCGGTCTGCATTAATTCAACAATCTCTGCACCGCCGTTGCGGGTGCGTTTGATGAGTTTGTCGATCGTGGTTTCGGGTAAAAGTTCTGTAATTGGAATTCCATTGACAGTCGAATATCGAGGCAATGGAACCATGAGATCGCCATGCCCGCCTAGGACGGTGGCATTAATGTCTGACACTGAGACATTCAGTTCCATTGCGATAAAGGTTTGAAACCGAGCGGAATCGAGAACACCTGCCATGCCCATGACTTGTTGAGGCGGCAGATCGCTCACTGCCCAAGCGAGATGCGTCATGACATCGAGTGGATTCGTAACGACGATAATCACCGCATGAGGAGAATGTGCGATCGCTTGTTTCACTACATCGCGCACGATTTTGGCATTGGTTAAAAGCAAATCATCTCGGCTCATCCCCGGCTTGCGAGGCAGTCCGGCTGTAATCACAATGACATCAGAATTCGCCGTATCGAGATAGTCGTTGGTTCCAAAAATGTGGCGATCGTGCCGTTCTACCCCGCGCGCTTCCATCAAATCGAGCGCTAATCCCTGCGGACGACCCCGAACTACATCAAGTAGGACAACATCTGCTAAATTTTTCTCTGCAACTCGCTGAGCTAATGCACTCCCAACATTGCCTGAGCCAACGATCGAAACGCGGAATTGGGAGCAGGTTGGAAAAGAAGAAGACATGAAAATTGCCGCCAGTGCTTCTTGATTTCATCTTAGCGCTGTCGATCAAGAAACTAGCGGCACAATTGGAATCCTTTAAGAATCGCGCCTATTTGAAGGATTCAAGCTGGTCTTGACGCAGCCAAATATTAGGAGTGGGAACTTTGCCAAATTTGACGAAAGCATAATCGCCCTTCAAATCGACGACTTCACCCTGGGTTTCAAAGATATAGCTAGGGAAGCGCGGATCGCTGGCTTTTGCTTCGACGCTGTTTTCTAATTTCTCACGCACAACGCGCACCATCTCGCCTTTCTTAATTGGCATACCTTACCTCAGTGTTTTCTAACTGATCATTATGTTGCAAAAGCTGAATTGATTATGATGCAAGTTTGTAAGGATTTCCATAGAGAACCTTCGTATTCATCAAGTCGTTTTTTGTATAGAGCTGTCTCCCGCTTTGGGTAGACGAATTCTTGCCGAGAAAATTTTTAGTTTTACGGGAGGTCATTCGCACGATCGAGGTCATGCATGAGTTCATCGAACAAGCTAGAGACAGCCGAATCTTTTCCAGACTCTTCTTCTCTTGAGTCGCAACCGAAACGTCTGCCCATTCGTGCGATCGCGCTATTGCTAAGTTTGATCTTTTTTGGCTTTCTGGGGTATCAGGCTGAGCTTGTCTTACCGATGCGAACTCCAAATCTCAGCAGTACTTACACTCCAGTGACTCAAGCACCGCCTAGCAGTCTCGGTTCCTACGATGTCTTGGGTCACGTAGTTAATCCATCGGATGCAGAACAACTGCTGCAAACCGAAGCCGGAAAAGAACAACTCTCCCCAGAACAAGGTGCAGTCGAGATTAATCAAGACTTGCTCACACTCGGACGAGATACCTTTTATCGCGAAACCTTTGGCAATGAGCGCTTTCTGACCGATGTAGTAGGAGCGTTAGATGGACCAATTAATTTAGCAAGTATTACAAAAGCGATCGTCAAACTCGCAGGACAACCCACCACGAATTTACAAGTTGCAGTTGATCGAGATGTCACTCTCGGTGGGCGAGAATTCAAAGCAGGGACCTTGTTGAATACGGGGTTAGATATTCCGGCTCGATCGCTTTTACCGCTCGGAATGCGGACTGAATTATCTCAAGGTAAAGTCCGAGTTGGAATTACCTGTGCGTTTTGTCATGCAGCAGTCGATCGTCAAACAGGCAAAATTCTAGAAGGTGCGCCTAACAATGATTTGGACACGGGGCTAATTCTGGCATCTGCATCGAATTCAGCCGCGATGTTCCGACATACAGGGATCAATCCGACTCAATTGCAATTCGGCGATCGACGTTACATCAATGCTCAAGGCAACGAAGCTCAGCTACCCGATGCGAAAGCAGTAGAAGATGCGGTAGATGCAGATTTTCTAAGTTGGGCACCCGGTAATTTCGACTCAACGGGAACCATGACGAGTAACCCTTCTCAAAATCCTTCGTCTTACACGTTTGAGGCTTATCCCTACGGTTGGAGCGGACATTCAGCGATCGGCTGGTTTCACGGACTTACAACGCTCAATAGCAATGTCCATGCAACCAATTCTGATACGACGACTGGAGCAGATGGAAGTCAGGCATCACTTGGGATTGATAAAGAGACCTATCTCGGCATTCTGCTGCAAAATGCTTCAAATCCGAAATTTCGTCTACCCGATGGTGTGAATCCGGCTGAATTTTTCGATCAATTTGATCCAACTCCCGGCGAACCTGCAATCAATGAAGTGATTCGGATGCCTGGTTATCCGAAAGGCTCACCATTTATGTTAGATGGCTTAATGGCAAGTTCTCCAGGGTTGCCTGTAGGTCAACAACTGAATGCGATGTCTGCTTGGCAAAATACCTTAGCTCCACCTCCCTACTCTGAAGCTCAAAATTTACAGCAGTTGCAGCAAGGCGCAAAAGTCTTCGATCGAGCAGGCTGTGCAGAATGTCACAGTGGGCGAACGTTCACGAATCACCGGGTCATTTCTCAGCAAGAAGTCAAAACTCAGCCTTCGCGTGCTCCTGCTTTGAAAGTCTTTGCCAAAAGCTTCGTTGCACCTAAAACGTATCCCAATGGGGAATCCGTTCCCCTGCCTGAGAATCCATCTGTTTTGCCTGTTCCAACGGATATTACGCCAAAGTCTGATCAACAAAGAGCATTTGCGCTGAATGATTCATCTGGAGGGTATAAAGTTCCTAGCTTGATTGGCTTAGCAGTCACTGCTCCTTATCTGCATGATGGTGGAGTCGCAGCGAGTTCAGAAGCATTGCAGCCTGACGTGACCGGAGCTTATCAAATTACTCAAGCTGATCAAATTGGGATGGCAGGAACATTGATGCAGCATGTTTTGCCTGATCCAGCGGCAAGCTTGCGGATGTTAGTCGATCGCAATTTACGCAAACCGATGATTGAGGCAAATCGGGCAAATGCTGATTTAGTGCGATCGAACATAGATGGTAGTGGACATGAGTATTGGATTGATCAAGCTGCGGGATTCACCCCAGAGGAGCAGACTGCTGCGATTGAGTTCATGCTTTCGTTAGATGATGATCCCCAAGTCCTTCTTAACTGATGAGAATTCGATGCACCTCAAGTCAATTGGTTTAGTCCTAATCTTTCATTAGCAAGAGGAACGGTCTATTTTCGCTCGTTACAGTAAGCCTGCAAGAGTGGTTGAAACGCATCCACCGTGTCCTCGCTCTGTTTTATTCCGGGGGCGGGTGAATGCAAGGAACGATACGTTTCAAAAATCCTCTGAAATTCATCCTAATCCCGTTTCTCCTAACATTATGACTCCCAATCAAGTTACTCAAAGGAAGATTCGCTATGCTGTTGTCGGCTTGGGTTGGTTTGCTCAAGCTTCCGCACTTCCCGCTTTTGCTCATGCTGAAAATTCTGAACTCGTAGCTTTGGTTTCAGACGACCCAACAAAGCGAGAAGAAATTGCTAAACAGTATGGAGTTCAGCATACCTATGCTTATGATCAGTACGAAGACTGCCTAAACAGTGGTGAAGTGGATGCCGTCTATATCGCATTGCCCAATCATCTGCACTGTGAGTATACGGTGCGTGCTGCAAATGCAGGCATCCACGTCCTTTGTGAGAAGCCGATGGCAGTGACAGAAGACGAGTGTCAACAAATGATTGATGCGTGCGATCGCAATCAAGTCAAGCTGATGATTGCTTACCGTTTGCATCTCGAAGAAGCGAATATGCAGGCAGTCGAAATTCTCAAGTCTGGGCAAATTGGCGAACCACGCATCTTTAACTCTGTGTTTACTCAGCAAGTAAATGCGGGAAATATTCGCGTTCAGAAAGCAGTTGGTGGCGGCACGCTAGATGATATTGGCATCTACTGTATCAATGCGGCTCGCTATCTCTTTCAGGCAGATCCGATCGAGGTTTTTGCAACAGCAGCTAGTAAAGACGAACCTCGTTTTCGAGATGTCGCAGAGATGTCGAGTGCAATTTTGCGTTTCCCAGACGATCAACTCGCTTCGTTTACGGTCAGCTTTGGTGCAGCAAAAACTTCGAGTTATCAAGTGGTCGGGACAAAAGGCAATTTGCGAGTTGACCCAGGTTATTCAGGGCAAGGTGAGATCAAGCATATTTTGACGATCGACGACAAAACACAAACTCAAACGTTTGAAGGTCGTGATCAGCTTGCAGCCGTGTTCGTTTACTTCTCAGATTGCATTTTACAGAACAAAGACCCAGAACCTTCAGGTCAAGAGGGTTTGATTGATATTCGGATCATTCAAGCGCTCTATAATTCAATTCAATCCGGTCGCTTTGTTCAGCTTCCCACCATGCAGCGAGAGTCCCGCCCTGGGCTACATCAATCGATTCAGCGCCCGCCGCTTGAGAAGCAACCTGAACTCGTCAATGCCGCTGATCCATCGGGTCAATCTTAATTGCACAGTTCGGAGTGGGGACAGGGAGCAATCTGAGTTTGGGTTCTTCCCGTCTCTCCGTCAGATTTACTAGCACTGCTTTTCTCCACCTCTCAGCGAATCTGTCTAATTTGCCGAGTTTCCTCTAGAATGCTTTCTACATCTTCCTCACTCAATCGCCGCACATAATTGACTTTGATCTCTTCGAGTAAATCTGTTGCTAAAGACTGAAGCTCTTGCAGCGATCGCTGATCTTGTAATTCTGTTGCTAGATTTTGACCAAAACTTTTCACGAGTTGACTGATCAATTCACCACCTTTTTTATCTTCTAGCGCCAGCACGATCGCATCATAAACCCCGCTTGTGACCTCTGCCACGAGTCTCTCATTGATCTGACGCGGTAGATCCCCTACTAATGGCATTGCTTTCAAGCCTTGATAAGCAGGCGACTGGCTGAGAATCATATCAACATTATGTCTCAGCACTGCTTCTAGCTCAGGCTTGATCTTTGGCAAAACATTGTAGACGGTCGTTTTGACTAAATGCGTTGCAAGCTCTTGAACCTCATCGCGCTGATTGAGATCAATGTAAGGACGATTCACAGATTGAATCAGCCAGCGTGAAATCTCACCGCGCGCGATCGCATCTTGAAAGCGATCGATAACCTGTATGACAACGACTTCTGCCATATCTTCAGAAATGTTCGCGACAAAGCCTTGACTTGCTTGAGTCCGCACCCGCGCAAGGTTAACCATCCCGGACTGATCCAACCGAACCACAGTCGGGATCACCCGTAACCATCTGAGAAAAGGCAACAGCAAAAAGATGTCATACCATCGCCATAGCATTGCATCTAACCAAGACAAACTTTGATAGCGACGGCTGAGATAGAACGTTCGAGCAATGAATTCTAAAGCAAAAATTCCAACAAATGGTGCATCAACGAGCCAAAACCAATCAACAAATTCGCCATTCTCTCCAATGGGTCGATAGTAGTTCACAGCGATTAAAGGACGAATCTCTTGATTGAAAAACTTCTGTTCTGTGGCTACGCCTCGCTGTGCTAAATTTTCCTGGCTCCAGAATGTTGCAAACGCTTGCTTTGCCGATTCTCCTCGACGCTGACCAAACACATGCTCTCGCATACGATTCTTGATTCGTTCAAGCGTGCCGCTTTTATTCGCAACGGCAAAAGGATTCGTGCTCACAAGTTCTGAACTGCGATCGCGCAAATCTTGCAATCGAGTCTGTACCTGCACACTTTCTAATCCAAACTGTTGAAGTTCTTGCTCTAAAGTGTCTACCGTACTTAGATAGGCTTCCGTATCGCGATGCGGCTCGATTCCCTTTATCGGATCGTAGAGGCGGGTGACGGCTGGAAAGTTGCGAAACCAGAAATCCCGCCAAGGAATATACGCAAAGTCAAAGGCAACAAGTCCCAAATTTACAAGTGCCAACCCTGCCATCGCTCTCTCAAACCAGAGATTTCGACGAGGTGGGAAACGAGAAGGAGACGATCGCATAAAATTCCAACCAGCATTCACCTTCTGAATTTTAAGCGCGATCGCTTCACAATGATAAAGACAGCAACATTTCCGTAAAAATACTCCCGCTGCTATTTCAACTTGGCTGATATTAGGTTTTAGTGTTGTGGAGACTTCAGCACGTTGAATCCCTTGAAAATCTTGAATAAAGGTAGAGCAACCTGACCTAAACGGCTCTGAGTAGAGATAATCTGTTTCGGTTTCTGTACATACTTTAGGGGACTTCCCCATAAGAAGCCAGTGTTATTACGGATAATTTATTAGTTCTTCACAGGTGGATTTGAAAAATACGGACGTATCTGACCACGTTTTCAGATGGTTCCGGCATTATTCATCACTCTGAAGAATGAAATATAGAGTGAAAATGGCTCAAACCCTCGAAAATTCGTTTTTTCTTTTCAATCGGCTTAAATCAGTACGGGTATTCGTATTTTCACGGAGATGCGACAGTCTTTACAGACTTGAATATAAAGCTTCAATGAAGTTTTATATTGTTTACGGATCGCAACGCTGCTTATCGAATATTTAAAACTCCTGAGTTTTAGCCGAAAGGCTTATCCTAGAAAAGGACTGTTGACGCGCGCTTTTTTCATATGACTGAACACTCTCCAATCCACGTTATCGGCGGTGGCTTAGCAGGCACAGAAGCTGCTTGGCAAATTGCTCAAGCAGGCGTTCCTGTTGTGCTGCACGAAATGCGCCCGATGCGCCAAAGTCCGGCTCATCATTCTGAGCATTTGGCAGAATTAGTGTGCAGCAATTCGTTTGGAGCGCAGGCAACAGATCGCGCTTCGGGACTCTTACACGAAGAATTACGGAGATTGGGGTCGATCGTCATTCAGAAAGCCGATGCTCATCAAGTTCCGGCAGGTGGAGCGTTAGCGGTCGATCGCGGAATTTTTAGCCAGGATTTGACTGAAACGCTCTCGGCTCATCCGCTGATCGAATTGCGGCGTGAGGAAATTACGGAGATTCCCAAAGACGGAATCGTGGTACTGACGACCGGACCTTTAACAACCGATGCACTAGCTGAAGATTTGCGCCAATTTACAGGCATGGCGTATATGAGTTTCTTCGATGCAGCTAGTCCGATCGTGGTGGGTGAATCGATCGATTTTGAAACGGCATTTTTGGCATCGCGCTACGATCGCGGCGAAGCTGCTTATCTAAACTGTCCGATGAGTAAAGAGCAATATCTGCACTTTTGGCAGGAGCTTTGTCAGGCAGAACAGGCAGAATTGAAAGATTTTGAGCGCGAAACGGCGAAGTTTTTTGAGGCATGTTTACCGATCGAGGAAATGGCGCGTCGAGGTGAAGATACGATGCGCTACGGCCCGTTGAAACCTGTGGGATTGTTCGATGCGCGATTAGGTGACTTTCGAGATCCCGCAAATCGAGAAAAACGCCCGTATGCAGTGGTGCAACTGCGACAAGAAGATAAAGCGGGGCAACTCTGGAACATGGTCGGGTTTCAGACCAATCTGAAATGGGGCGAACAAAAGCGAGTCTTTAAGCTGATTCCTGGCTTAGAGAATGCAGAATTCGTTCGGATGGGTGTGATGCACCGCAATACGTTTATCAATTCGCCAGAATTGTTGTTGCCAACGTTGCAGTTTAAATCGCGATCGACGTTACTCGCAGCCGGACAAATCAGTGGAACCGAAGGCTATACTGCCGCTTGTGCAGGCGGTTGGCTCGCTGGAACTAATGCCGCTCGAATTGCTTTAGGGCTAGCTCCTTTAGCCTTACCTGTAACGACCATGATGGGAGCTTTGTTTGATTTTATTAGTTCTGCTTCTCCCAAGCATTTCCAGCCAATGCCACCCAACTTTGGCATCTTACCGGAGCTACCCAAGAAGATTCGCAACAAGCAAGAGCGGTATGGACAATATCGCGATCGCGCTTTTGCTGATCTCGATCAGTGGAGCGGAGTTGTGAACAACGTCAGCGCGATCGCAAGCTGATTGCGCTTGTAAATTCAGTCTGTCGCGGTGGGGAGGGAGAGTTGTTTTCTTGGTATCTCCCCACTTTTTCCCACCTCTAAATTTTCGGTTGATCGTTGATTGTGCTTGCCCGCCCGTGGTTGAAAATCACGGTCTAACCGCGCAAAGTCTCTAAAGAGACTACCAGAATACAGCGATGCAGTCCCTTTAGGGACTTCGTACAGCTAGCACGGGGTTTTAAACCCTGTGCGTGAGAGCGCGATCAATAAATCAACCCGAAATTTACAGGTGGACTTTTTTGTGCAGTTATACCAAATTGAAGAGTGTTTGCGACAAATGCCTTGCGCATGGAATTCGCGGCTACACAAACGAAGTCCGCACAGGCGGACTAACAGCCATTTCTTTAACGCGTACAGGCGGGTTTTGTCTGCTGAGTCGCGATTTCCAATCGCCAGGACATCAAGTGTCGCGATCAAAAATTGATTGGGTATTACACCTCAACCACGATCGCGATACGGCACAAAAAATCCCAGGTACGATCGAACATGTACCTGGGACTTCAGTGTTCAATTCAACTAAACGACTTCAACTTCAACTTGAGGCTGAGGTTGCTGAGGCTGGAATTGGAACAATGAGTAAACTACATCTCGACGAATGTTGATCATCATTTCCAGGAACAGCTCATATCCTTCGCTCTTGTACTCGATCAACGGGTCTTTCTGACCGTATCCTCGCAATCCGACCGACTCACGCAAGCCATCCATTGCTTGGAGGTGTTCACGCCAGAGGGTATCAATTCGATTCAGAATAAAGAACCGCTCTGCCTGACGCATCAATCCAGGCTGCACCGAATCTACTTCCGCCTCTTTCAAGTCATAAGCAATTCGTGCCTGCTCATGTAAGAATGCCTTCATTTCGCTCAAGGTCATGTCTGCCAAATCTTCTGGCTGCATGTCCTGAAGCAAGTAAACAAACTCTTGCACCTTGCTGACAAGCTTGTCTAGCTCCCATTCTTCCGGCGGTAGCTCTGGATTGATATAGGCTTCCACAATGTCATCCATTGTACGTTCAGCATATTCAATCACTTTCTCTTTCAGGTCTTGTCCTTCAAGTACCCGACGGCGTTCAGCGTAGATAGCACGACGCTGATTGTTCATCACTTCGTCATACTCAAAGACTTGCTTCCGAATGTCGTAGTAGTAAGTCTCGACTTTCTTCTGCGCGCCTTCAAGCGATCGCGTAAGCATCTTCGACTCGATCGGCATATCTTCTTCCACGCGGAAAGCATTCATCATGCCTGCAACGCGATCGCCGCCAAAAATCCGCAGCAAGTTATCTTGCAAACTTAGGAAGAACTTGGTCGAACCCGGGTCACCTTGCCGTCCTGCCCGTCCTCGCAACTGGTTGTCAATCCGGCGCGATTCATGACGTTCTGTCCCAATGACGTGCAATCCTCCGAGTTGAACCACTTCTTCGTGTTCGCGATCGGTAAAGGCATCGTACTCAGATCGGATCAGCTTGTAGACTTCCCGCAGTTTCTGAATCACTAGATCAGTCGTCGGAGCTTTTTCCGCCGCCGTTGCGATCTTGTCTTCTGCTTCAAGTTCCGGCAAACTGCGCTCACCATATTGCTGAACTGCAACATGTACCGCATCTTTGAGAGCTTGCTCTGTCTCTGCCGAAAGTTCGACCGGATAGATATCCGATTTGGCTTTCCAAGTTTTAATCTTGGTTGCCAGCCCAAATCCTTGACCGCCACCGCGCTGATCTTGGGCAAAACCCATGCCCGAAAAATCTTCGTCATCTTCAGGCTCAACAATGCGCGGCATGAAGTACTCACGAATCTTCAGACGTGCCATATAGTCTGAGTTTCCACCCAGAATGATGTCGGTTCCGCGTCCTGCCATGTTGGTCGCGATCGTCACTTTGCCCTTGCGACCTGCTTGAGCAATGATCTCTGATTCTCGCTCGACGTTCTCAGGTTTCGCGTTCAGCAAGTTATGGGGCACATTCAACTCTTGCAGCAGTTGAGAGAGCAATTCAGATTTCTCAACGCTGGTCGTTCCAACCAGAACCGGACGACCGGTGCGGTGCATCTCATCACACTCGAGTGCGATCGCGCTCCACTTTCCGGTAATGCCCAGAACGAACAGCCCGTTTTCACCTTCTGGCACACCTTGCCGAATCATCCGATAAACTTCGTAGCTATTCGTCACGGTGATCATGCCCGGATGTTTCGCCTGCCGCAGAATTTCTTTGGCTTGCTCTTGGCTTTGGGGTAATCCTGGGCAAAGATTATGAGCAAGACCCTGTTTATCGAGCAGTTGAGACAGATTGCTCAACGCTTCCAAGTTCATTACCCAAATCAAGACGGGGCGACCTTGCTCAGATTTCTCTGCCGCTTCGCGCGTAAAGACGGTTAAATCCCCGGCTTCGGTTTTGTACACCACATCTGATAAATCCACCCGACGACGTTCCCGGTTGGTTGGAATTTGGGTGACTTCTAGCTTGTAAATCTTCTCAAGTTCAGCTTCTTCGGTCTTCGCCGTTCCGGTCATGCCTGCAAGTTTCGGATACAGCAGGAAGAAGTTTTGATAGGTGATCGTCGCGAGTGTTTGCGTTTCGTTTTGGATGTCCACGCCTTCTTTTGCTTCGATCGCTTGGTGCAAGCCATCACTCCAACGGCGACCCGGCATGACGCGACCTGTAAATTCATCGACGATCACGATCTCGCCGCTACGGACGATGTAGTTCACATCATTGATAAACAGTTCTTTTGCTTTAATCGCATTAAAAACGTAGTGCGCCCAAGGATCATTCGGATCAAAGAGATCCGATACACCGAGCAGTTTTTCTGCTTCGATAAAGCCTTCATCCGTCAGGAGAATGTTGCGCTGTTTCTCATCAACTTCGTAATGATCATCGCGTTTGAGCGATCGCGCCACATCTGCCGCCTGCAGATATTTCTCAGTCGGACGTTCAACCTGACCAGAGATGATCAGCGGAGTCCGGGCTTCATCAATCAGCACCGAATCCACTTCATCAATTACGCAGAAGTTAAAGGGGCGCTGTACAACTTCTTCCATCGAAGTTGCCATGTTATCGCGCAGATAATCGAAGCCTAATTCGCTGTTCGTGGCGTAAGTGACATCGCAGGCATAGTTTTTTTGACGCTCAGCCGGAGCCATGTTTTGCTGAATCAGCCCCACACTCAAGCCCAAAAAGCGGTGCACCTGTCCCATCCATTCTGCGTCTCGTTTTGCCAGGTAATCGTTCACCGTGACGACGTGAACGCCTTTACCAGAGAGCGCATTCAGATAAGCGGGCAGTGTCGAAACCAGAGTTTTTCCTTCACCCGTTTTCATTTCCGCGATTTGTCCATCATGCAGCACCATGCCGCCGATTAACTGCACATCGAAGTGCCGCATCCCCAAAACGCGCTTTCCAGCTTCCCGCACGACTGCAAAGGCTTCTGGCAGAATATCGTCGAGAATCTGCTTCTCCTCGTCGAGATTTCTTGCCTTGGCGAGTCGCGCTCTAAATTCAGCAGTCTTGCCTCTCAGTTCTTCATCTGAAAGTGGCTCAATCTCCTCTTCCAAAAGCTTGATGTCATTAACGAGTGGCTTATATTTTTTGAGCTTACGCGCATTGGGATCGCCCAGAATAGATTTAAACATGACGGGGGAAAATCAGAGATCGCTGAATGTGGGTATGGGTTCGTATCGAGACAAGAGACGCATTTTAACGTTTCCGTATCGATTCTAATCAAAGGTATTCCAATCCTATCACCCAGAACGAAACCTGAACGGGCAAGGGGATCGGGGGAAAGCCGAACAACTAGGTATTGTAATTCAATTCACTCGATCGACTGCAATTCTAGATAAGCAGCGAGAATACGTTGAACTTGCTGCATCTGTTCTGGCTTGACTTGCCAGAACAGGGATTTTTGAATTTCTGTTCCAACCGAAGATTCAAACGTTACAAACCACCCGATGCTTCCCAATCGGTAATGGCTGCTTGTTGCCATTCCTCCTCCCAGTTCCCCTTTAGTTCATCCAGTGCAAGAGAGGCTTCGACTAAGGCTTGCTGTTCCTGTTCCCTGCGCCAGTATTGCAGAAGGGATTCAATGAGTTGGCTTCGATCTTCTACATGCTGATCGATATCAGCAATCAAATCGTCAGGTAAAGAGACGGAGACTTTCATTCAGAACTTTCCGGAGAACGCTGACTATTTTACTACAATGAGAGTATGGTTCAATCCTTACGGAGCGTTCTCCCAGTCAGCGCTGAGCTTGCGGAAATTATATTGATTCGTTCCAGGATGGCAAGTGATGCAGGTTGAAAGATTGAGCGGTTTTGGGAGTTCGACTTTGGGGTGGAGGACTTTAAAGGCTTTGGATTCATTGACGCGGTAGGGAATGCGTTCATCTTCAAAGGCTTGACGCGAGAAGGTTCTCAGATATCGCCAGACGAGCGATCGCGTTGGATCGACAAGCGGAGTCAGCGTCGCGCCGTAATGCTGGGAATCTTGCAGCAAGTCGCGCCAGGTTTGAGTTGGGAAAATCGCAGGTGGAATGCCGATATGACAGGTGGCGCAATTTTGTAAATAAGCATCTTGTGCGAGTTTAAGATTGCCAGTCACAGCATCGACTGTGCCAATCTCGGCTGGCGCATTGGAGACAGGGGGGGATTCCATTGCTTGAGAAAAACCCCATCCTAAAATCAGACTCCAAATCAACAGAATTCCGATTAAAATCACAGGAGATCGTCTGCGAATCCGACGGCGCTTAGGTGAATTTGACATGCGAAGACCTTTACTGCATTGAGTCCGATGAAAGGGTGACTTAAAACAAGATTAAATTGTTTCTGAGTACTCACCTTTCACAGAATAGTTTTTAAAGTGACAAATTTGTGACTGTTACTTTTCGCCAATTCCGATACAACAAAGTTTCAACTCAGAATTTAGGACATCAGGATGGATTGCAGTCAGGTTCAGTTTTGCGATCGCAAAACTCAGATCGATCTCCAACAACTTCAAGAATTATTTCAACTTAGTGCATTTTGGGCGCGCGATCGCAAAGTCGAAGATTTAGCGATCGCCATTAAGCATAGCGACCCGGTGATTTCGGCTTGGGATGGCGATCGGTTGATTGGATTTGCCAGGGCGACTTCGGACGGAATTTATCGCGCTACGATTTGGGATGTGGTCGTACATCCGGACTATCAAGGCGCAGGATTGGGACGAAAATTAGTCCAGACGGTGCTAAGCCATCCGCAGGTGTCGAACGTAGAACGGCTTTATCTGATGACGACGAATCAGCAGGAATTTTATAAGCGCATCGGATTTGAGGTGAATCAGACAACAACAATGGTGTATTTCAATCAGCCCTTGTCGTTACCGAGTTCTGCCATTTCGGTTGAGGTCGAATGCGATATTGGGTGATGATCAGTCCGTGAGCAGCTTTAAGAGTCTGTTTTAAAAGTAATCGTCGAGACGCATTCACCCGCCCCGGAATCGAATTCCAGGGCTAGTTGAACGAAGTCCATTCAAGGACTACCAGCCAATCAGAATTAGGTCTTCAGTCCTTTTCAAAGGACTTCGCATTGTTAGCCCCGACTTCCAGTCCGGGGCGAGATAGAACGAAGCGAGGAAACTGTTGATACGTTTCAAATACCCTCTAAAACTATGCCAAAAAAATTGCCCAACGGTTAGACTTGATCGTTGGGCAATTTTCTAGCATCAATTTACAATCCGTAGACTAGCTTGCGCTACCTTCAACACCTGCGCTGTAAACATTGTCATCGGGATGACCTTTGCGATGCCAGCTTCCATCTTCACCTTTCTCAAAACCTTGCTTGACACTGTTCCAAGCTACCTGCATCGCAGCCTCACGGCTCAAACCATCACTTTGAGAGTTCTTGAACGCTGCCATAAAGACTTGATCAGCACCGTCCAGTAACTTATCGGTTACTTCAGAGGGCAAGCTTTCGTTTTGCTCATCAACATCATCTCGCCCTGCTGCCATCTTATCCGCAGTTGATTTCGGTTCAGCAAGTGAGGCTTGATCTTCACCGCTACTGACCGTATTCACCTGCTCAAGCTGTTTATCTTCTGCATCGATTTGCGGATTGGCTTGAGTCCGTTCGCTTCCTGTTGGCATATGAATAACTCCTAGAATATTAAATCTGGAACTATCCTAGTCCTGTCCCACCGCTGAGGCATCTTTCAAAAGAAAGCTTCGGTGATCTATCGGGATGAGGATGCTAGCAGAATGTAGCCTGCGCGATCGCGCAATTCTACCTGTTCCCCAAGGGTGAGTTCTCCATATAGAACTTTCTCAATTTTAGGGAGCGCAACTTTCACGGGAACTGTGCCAACATTCACTGCAATGATCACGGTTTGATCCTCCAGCGATCGCTCAAACACATAAACCGTTCCCTCGGCATGAAGCACTTGATAAGTTCCGGTTCTCAAGGCTGGATAGGCATGACGAATTGCAATCAATTGACGATGGACTTTATCAATATCTAAGTTCCAATTTTCCTCAGTTGGAAACCCCCGACGAGAATCTGGATCAATGCCACCCGGTAAGCCAACTTCATCCCCATAGTAAATACTAGGTGCGCCCGGAAAGGTCATCAGTAAGAGTGTACAAAGTTCAACACTCGCATGATCACCTCCTGCAATCGTGAGTAATCGTGCAGTGTCATGGCTCGCGAGTAAATTGAGTTGTGTAAGCTGAATTTCCCAGGGATAAAGTTCGAGTAAGCTCTGCATTTTCTGAGCGTACTCACCTGCGAATAGAGGCGGATACGGGTGATAATCGCGATCCTGAACTTGCTCTAAAACAACGCGATCACCTGCTGCAAATGCGATCGTTGGACCTGCAAACAAGTAATTCATCACGCCATCAAACTGAGTTCCATCGAGCCATTCGCGCGAATCACCCCACACTTCACCAACAATGTAAGCTTCTGGATTAATCGCTTTGACGCGATCGCGAAACTCCTGCCAAAATCCGGGAGCCTTAACCTCGAAGGGGACATCTAAACGCCAACCATCAATCCCGAATTCGATCCAATATTCAGCAATCTCCATGATGTATTCGCGCACGGCTGGATTGTCATGATTAAACACAGGCAGCGCCCGATTTCCTGCCCATCCTTCATAGTTTGCCGGAAACTCGCCCGTGTAAGGATGCAGCGGAAATTCGTGAATCTTGAACCAATCGAGCCAGGGAGAATTGCTCCCATTTTCTAGAACGTCATGAAAAAAGAAGAAGCCGCGACTGGAGTGATTAAACACACCATCTAGCACGACTTTAATATCGCGATCGTGCGCTGCATCTAGTAAATCGCGAAACGCCTCATTGCCACCGAGCATTGGGTCAACCCGATAGTAATCGTGCGTATGATAGCGATGATTACTAGCAGACTGAAAGATCGGCGTGAAGTAAATCGCATTCACGCCCAAGTCTTGAATGTAATCCAACCGTTCCATTACGCCCCATAAGTCTCCCCCTTTGTAACCTTGCAGTGTTGGGGTCGCATCCCAGTCTTCCCAGGGCATCTGCTTGAGAAGTTTCTTATACGGCTGAGTCGCCCGGGAAAAGCGATCGGGAAAAATCTGATAAAAAATTGCGTGCTTCACCCAATCCGGCGTTTGAATCTGCATAACTTCTATGGATCACATCACTTAGTAGCGTAATGATCCCCACGCAGATCGCGCTCTAACTATTGACAGAATATTACAATCCTCTTGCGGAAACCTGAAAACCGTAGTGTATAATACAAACATAAACGTTCATCTCTGGTAACCAGAGACGGAAGTAAGGAGTTCTCCTGAAGGAACGCGCCTCAAACTCACTTCATTCTTACTTTTCGAGGCGGTTATGAGACTGATTTACCGTGGTGTTGAATACGAATACGACCCAACCCAACCGCGAACCAATCCGGTCGATCGCGTTTTTAGTTCTCGCGAGCCGATTACATTGACCTATCGCGGCAATCGCTACCAAATGGATCCGACTCAACCTGCCCAACCTGCCGAAGCGCGCCGTCCGCATGAGTTAATTTATCGCGGCGTGCGATACTGGGTTGGCGCATCGGGGGATCGACCAGTGACCTCTAGGTTGAATACGATCGCCAACTTGGCTGCAACCCACCACGCGAACTTGCAACGCAATTTGCAGCACCGCATCGAAGTTGCACGTCAAAATGGCGATTACAATCTCCTCTCTCTGCTTGAAGCAGAACGCAATCAGCTTGTCTAGGTCGCTCGTTTTAACTTCGCTGAACGAGTGCTAGACGATTCACTTCAGGTGTTCACTTTTCACGCAGCCCGGAGTCTCAACAATGAGACTCCTTTTTTATGAAAAAGCTGCATACGATACTGACACAATCTCACAATTGTGAATAAATCTACCCCAAAAAAAGTCCTATGTGATTTACGCTAGAACTTCTAGCGTTTTTTGCGAGGGGCGTATGCCGAAATGGACAGTCACTACAGAATTTACGTTCAATGCCGCACATTGGATTCGGGATTATGACGGACCCTGTGGGCGTATGCATGGACATACTTACACGGTGAGAATTAGCGCGATCGCATCTCAACTTCATGCCTCTGAATTCTGTCCCCATCCGGTCATGGTGGCTGACTTTAGAACCTTAAAATGGGCGAAAAAAGATGTGCTCAAAGGTGGCTTGGATCATTGTGTATTAAATGAAGTTTTGCCAGAAGGATACGAAACGACGGCTGAAATGATCGCCAAATACATTTACGACAAAACCAAGAAAGACCTTCCGGCTGAAATTAAGCTCAAAGTTGCAGTATCAGAAACCCCAAATTCTTGGGCAGAGTACGAAGATGATTAGGACAGAAGCACAGACTTTACCGATTGTGGAGACGTTTCACTCTGTCCAAGGAGAGGGCGCTTGGACAGGAACCAGTGCGTTGTTTATTCGATTAGGCGGTTGTGATGTTGGTTGCTGGTTCTGTGACACGAAAGAATCTTGGGTCGCAAAACGACATCCCCGTCAATCCATTCAAGAACTCGTGAACCTGGCGATCGAGGTGAAAAGCGCGATCGTCGTGATTACCGGAGGCGAACCTTTAATGCACGACTTAACTGAATTAACCAAAGCATTAAAAGACGAGGGATTAAGGCTCCATCTCGAAACCTCTGGCGCACATCCATTCAGCGGGACATTTGATTGGGTGACGCTTTCACCGAAGCAATTTAAGCCGCCGCATGACAGTGTTTATGCTCATGTGGATGAGTTGAAAGTTGTGATTGCTCAGGCAGCAGATTTTGAATGGGCAGAACAGCAGTCTCAGCAAGTCAGCGATCGAGCAGTGCGTTACTTACAACCCGAATGGAGCAGCCAAGAAAGCACAAGTTTAATTTTTGAATACGTAAAGCAGCAGCCAAAATGGCGAATGGGATTGCAGACTCATAAGTTACTCGGAGTCAATTAGCAAGGCGCGAAGATCCGAAAGATAAAATTGATTGACTTGTCACGTACTATCCAACATGCTATAAAAAATCCTGGATAGTACAAAATATATCCAGGATTAGTCATATAGTCTCCTAGTAGCTGTTGAACGACGATTTGACTTTTTTCAGTCAAACAATACAAGCTACTAGGAGTATGCTTTACTCTACAGTGACACTTTTCGCTAAATTTCGGGGCTGATCCACATCTAAACCGCGTCGTGCTGCAATGTGATACGCCAATAACTGCAACGGAATCACCGTTAAGATCGGCGATAGGATCTCATCGACATGAGGCACTGGAATCAGTGTGTCAAATGTATCTGCTGCTTCCTGCTCATCCATTGGGGTAACACCAATCAAGCGAGCATCCCGCGCCCGTGCTTCCTGAGCATTCGACAACACTTTCTCAAACACAGTTCCTGGCATTGCGATCGTGACAACCGGAACCTTAGCATCTAATAATGCGATCGGTCCATGTTTCATCTCACCCGCTGGATAGCCTTCTGCGTGAATGTAGCTGATCTCTTTCAATTTCAGCGCCCCTTCTAACGCGATCGGGAAATTGATGCCTCGTCCGAGGAAAATGAAATCCTGTGTTTCTGCGAAATCATGCGCTAGTTCTTCGATATAGCGCTCTTGGCTTTCTAGAATCAATTCAATCTGAGCAGGGAGCTGCCGCAATCCGTCAAGCAACTGTTCTAAAGCTTCAGATGATCTTGCTTGGCGGCGGTACGTGAGATCGATCGCCAAACTATAAAATGCCATGACTTGTGCTACAAAAGTCTTTGTAGCAGCTACGCCAATCTCAATCCCTGCATGAGTCTCAATGATATTGGGAACGAGATGACCCAGTGAGCTTTCAGGACGATTTGTAATCCCCAAGAGTCTCGCCTCAAAGCCTGAACTTAACGTCGATCGACGTTCTTGTTCCATTGCTAACGCTGCTAAGGTATCAGCCGTTTCGCCGGATTGAGTCACCCCGATCGTCAACGTATTTTTAGTTAACGGCGATGCCGAATAGCGGTACTCAGACGCATAGTGTACTGAGGTGGGAATGCCTGCTAATTGTTCGAGCAAGTATTTTCCGACTAAGCCTGCGTGCCAACTGGTTCCACAAGCAATGATCTGAACTTGTTGTAAATCATCCAACACAGCATCCGAAAGTCCAATCTTCGTTGGAGAAGAAGCTTTCGCCGCACTCCATTCTGTGTCAAAGTAAGCCTCTAAACAGGCGCGAACTACACCAGGCTGTTCGTAAATTTCTTTCAGCATGTAGTGTTTGAAGCCTTGCTTCTCCACCATGACTGGATTGACATCCAGGGTGCGGGGTTTCTTCTTCAAGCGTTGTCCTTCAAAGCTGTAAATTTCCACCCCGATCGGTGTCATTCTTGCTAATTCCCCGTTCTCCAGATTCAACACGGCACGGGTGTAGGGAATTAATGCAGGCGTATCAGACGCACAGTAGAATTCACCTTGCCCAAAGCCGAGAACGACGGGAGCCTGTTGACGGGCGACGATAATTTCATCGGGATAATCGGCGCAAATCACTGCGATCGCAAAGGCTCCTTGCAGCTTATTCACAACTGATCGAACGGCTTCGAGCAAGGGAAATTCGGCAGATTTTTCCGCTTTACTCAATTCTTCTGCGATGAGGTGCGGCACGACTTCGGTATCTGTTTCCGATCGAAACTCACAGCCGCGCGCTTTTAGTTCTTCGCGCAATTCGCGATAATTTTCGATAATGCCATTTTGAATCACCGCAATCCGCTGTTGCATATCCATGTGTGGATGGGCGTTATATTCTTCGGGTTTCCCGTGAGTTGCCCAGCGTGTATGCGCGATTCCGGTACGAGCGGGATTGGTTTCGCCTGCTAATTTTTCTTCCAGATTATGCAGTTTCCCTTTTGCCCGTATACAGTGAATTTCGCCTTCTAAAATCGTTGCGATTCCGGCAGAATCGTAGCCGCGATATTCTAATTTGCGAAGCCCTTCCAGCAGAATTCCACTGGCTTCTTGTGTCCCGATGTAGCCGACAATTCCGCACATATGACGTTCGCTCCTAAATGAATCGTGACGTTACCCGATAATTTATCCTGAGTTTTGTTAAGATACCAGCCAAATAACAGACTTTTCGCATTTCAGGGGTGATTTTATAAAGACGGATGATCGCAACAGTTCAGTATATTCCGCAGAAAAATCGAATGTGTCCCAAGAAGCGTTGGATGTCTGCATCAAGCTTCTGCCTATTTCACACCAAAGATTTGATCTGCGTAGCAAATTTCATCGCGAGCAAAGAATATTTCATCTGTTGGGGCAAGAGGATGCTGGAGCGATCGCGATCTACGGAGTGCTGAAGTCGGGCAAACCGTTCAGCTTGGACTATGGAAATCAGTCAGCGATTGTTTCAGCATTGCAATAAAATACACGTAATCGGAACGCTTATGTTCCGATTATTGATCACCCTAGTGTTGAGTCGTTTTTGTTCTCATCTACTTTTGACTGCTCATTTTGCTGCAAGCAAGGCATTGACGCTTGTTGAACTGTAAAATTTAAGCTGCTTGACTTTCAAGACGGTATCTGTACTTAGAAGCTTATATTAAGCGATGAAACCCTTGATATCTCGATCGATCTAAAGGTCTGCAAAACCTCTACCCCCAGTTTGAATCTGGATGCTGCCTTTGACAATTTAAGGCTCCAGAAATAGATTCTAGAGCCTTATTGAATGTCCATCATCCTACGCTTGCAGAAGCGGTTTAGCGATCGTCAAATCGAGTTTGCGCTCGAACCTTTTCAACTTGCCTCGTTGCTTGCATTTGTTCAAACAGCCGTAATGCCTGTTCTAAAGAGTTCTGGCATAGTTGCGATCGACCACTTGCTTGATAAGTTAATCCGAGTTGGAAATAGGCGTTTGCTAAATCACACATTGCTCCAATCGTTTCAAGTAGGGCAATTGCCTGCGTGTGGTACATCAGTGAAGCGTCTAAAGCATTTTGGCAGCGACAAAGTTCTGCAAGTCCACTCAGCGTCTTTGCTTTGACTTGGGTGTAATGACTTTCCTCTGCAAATTCTAGGGCGCAATCGTACATTGCCTTGGCTCGCTCAAATTCTCCTAGATTCGTATAGGTTTGCCCTAACATTTGAATGAAATAAGCGAATCGTCCGCTTTGTTCGACTAATTTCTCAGTGACGATCGATTGATAAGCTGCTTCTGCTAAGTGATAAGCCGCCTCAAATCGTTCCAAATAGGAATAGGTCAGGGCTAAACAGACGGCTGCTTTTTCTGCCCAGGGATGATGAGCGGTGTTCTGCGCCAGATCAATCACTTGCTGGAAGGATTGAGCCGCCATTTCTAATTCCCAAAGATCCATCTGATAGAGTCCGATGCTGAGCTGAGCATCAACTTTTAGCATTTGGAAGTAGTAAGCGGTGTGCTGACTGGGCGCGGCAGCAGAACGTTTTTGCTCAGCAGCACCAATTAGAGCAATGGTTTTTTCCTGACAAGCGATTGCGTCTTGAACGCGACCCGTAATCCAGTACAAATCTCCCAAAATATTGTGAAGTTCGCTGAGTTTGGCAGGATTTTCAAGATTTGGAATCACTTGCACGATCGCGCTGAGAACAGGTTGTAACAATCCCATCCGGTAAAGCGTGCTGCCGAGGGGTAAAAACTGCCGCCATTGATTGGTGCGGCTTTTGAGAATCACACCCGCTGCCGCTTCAAAGTCCTGGATCTCAATGTAGTGGTAGTGGGCTTGCAGGGCTTGCAGCGCGTCTTGAACAGTCTCGATCGTCAAAACCTGAGTCGTCCAAAATTCTGCGGCTTTGCGGTGGGCGATTTCCCAATCTGAACTCTTTCGCAGTCGAGCGATGGCTTCGGCTTGAATGGCAGGATGCAGCCAGTATTTGCCCTGTTCGCACTCGACTAGCGATCGATTTCGCAGCGAGGTCAGCACTTGTCGTTGTTGATCCGTGGGCACATCCCAGAGCAAACAGAGCATTCCTTCGGAGGAAATCGCTGGTATTTCTTGATATCGGTAACATCCCAAGCGACAGAGTAACTGATAGGCAACCGGATCGAGCGCTTGCAGACGGTTGATCTGACTAATCACAAGATTTTTGAGATCTCGTGTTGCGAGCAAGTCTTGCCTATTTTCCTGCCAGTAGGCTGCCATGTCTCGATCGAAGTCTTCACGAATTGCACCACATAGAATCCCCATTGCTTTGGCATTCCCGCCATAAGCTCGGTGCATCTGCTCAAGCGTCACAGCATCGATCGACATGGAGCGGCTGAAAAAAGTTTGCCATGCAGTGAGATCGAGTCGGGGGAGACGATAGTGTTCGACTGCCAAATCAGGCTCACACAAGCGATCGCGACTCGTAATCAGAGTAACTGCCTGAACTCCGGCATCGGTTAGAACTCGTAGCAGTTCAACATAAGCTCGATGTGGTGGAATCAATCGCCCTTCTGAATCGAGCGCAGGTTCTAAATTGTCAATCAAGATTCCGATGCGCCGTTGGTGCAGTTGGCGCTTTAAGCGTCCGAGCGAAATTCCGTATTCCGATCCGGCTTCTTGTTGAAAGTCTTGTTTTAACCACTCTTCGACAATTCGTTCAGCCGAAGTAATGTTCTGACTTTCTTTAGCGATTAACAATTCCAGCACTTGTTCAAACCCCTGCGCTTGGAGATAGTGCTGTGCCAGCGTTGTTTTGCCTAAACCGCCTTCACCTTGAATGACAATGACTTTGCAACCTTGCTGAATCAGACGATCGAGATCTGCGATCGCACCTTCACGCCCTAGAAGATTGCTCGATCTGCGATCGTCGAGCGGAGACGGTGCAGGTAGAAATGTTGCCGAAACCTCAAATAATGGCTGCGAATACTGCGTTAGTACTGCTCGACAGGTACTTTTAGTAATTCGCTCACCCAATAGCCCAGACAGCAATTTCCAGAGATGGGCACTCACATCTTTAATGTGTCCCTCTGTGTAACCCGAGTGCGCTGCAATCTCCAAATATTTTTGCCCGCGCAGCACCTTGCTCAGAATGTCTCTTTGTAAGACGCTAAGACGTTTCCCGGTTTTTCGAGCGAGTAGCTGATCCACCCACGCCAGTGCAGTTTCAGCTTCCATTGCGGAATCATTGATCAAGAGTTCCATCCATTCTAATCGGTCAGGCTAGTCCCTGTCTCTCCCTCCAACTTTCCGACTTTTCCGACTTCTGCACAGATTCAATTCCCGACTCTCACCGACTGACACGAAACAGCGGGATTGCTTAGGCTGTAGGCGACCGAAACTGAATCTACTACAAAATTACTTTATGACAATTGATTCTCCACTGCTGCATCACACTCCATCAAATTCCGATCTTCAGCCGCATTTACGGGAACTGCTCAATCATTATTTTTCGATCGCTCACTTAAACGATCGGCTTCAGGACTTACCCCATCAGTTTCATCATCCCCAACCTCGCCCTTGGAACTCGATCGATTGGCAGGCGATCTCTGTTAATCAAATTGTTGGCATCGATCCTGAGGTATTCCTGTCAATTCTAAGGGGTGCAATTAACACAGAAGCGCCGATTCGAGATTACACCCAAACCAGTCGCCAGTATTTAGAACCGATCGATGCTCGGATGGCTCGCTTTGTGGGCGGAGTTGTGTCAGCAGACGGGAAATTGCTCGAACCAGGTCTTTGGGAAAAAGAAGAGCGGCAGCACACGCCTGCATTGCTGAAAGTTTATACACAACTCACGTCTGAAAAAGTTATTGTTCAGCCTCACACGGTTCGAGCTTATCAATCGGTGAGTGATCCCGCGATCGCGCTTTACCGTCACGGATTGCATCGAGTGGCAACAGAGTATGGGGCAGCGTGTCTTTACCTTTGGTTGATGGCACAGACGACCGGAGCTTTACACGCTGTACTACATGAACTGTTACTCGACGAAATCAACCACATGGCAAAGTTTTGGGGCTTTGGGGTTTGGGCATATCCTAACTCATCGTTACCGCGAGTGGGATGGAGTTTACTTCAAACCACAAAAGGACGAATGACGTATCAACGCGATCGCAGTAGTTTAGTCGGTACGCTCGATCGCATGACTCAGGTACTAGCCTGGCAAACTTGGTCTGCGAAAAATCGATGGACGTTTGCATTGACCTGCATCCAAGCGCTCCGTCTCTTGGGTCGTTGGAATCGAACGCTCACGCCCACATTCTTGCAAGATGTACTGGGTGCAAGCCCGTGTTACTAGGGAGATTGAACGATGAGTAGTCAAGACTTTTCAAGCTTACCTAAGAATTTAGATCCGACACGACTGCCTTCCCATATTGCAATCATTATGGATGGGAATGGGCGTTGGGCAACGCGACGGGGGTTGCCTCGCTTCGCTGGACACCGTAAGGGAGCGAATGCTCTAAAAGAACTACTACGCTGCTGCAAAGATTGGGGAATTCCCACTCTGACTGCGTATGCGTTTTCTACCGAAAACTGGAACCGTCCCCGCTCAGAAGTTCAGTTCCTCATGAATTTGTTTGAACAACTCCTCTGTCATGAACTGGCAGAAATGCAGCGCGAAGGAGTCAAAATTACCTTTATTGGGGATGTCTCCAGTCTTTCTGCCTCGCTCCGTCAGGAGATGCAACGGACTGTACAGGAAACGGCTTGTAATTCTGCGGTTCATCTCAATGTTGCAATCAACTATGGAAGTCGTCACGAACTGGTGACTGCCTGTCGTCAGCTTGCTCAACAGGTGCAGCAGGGAACGTTAGATGCTTCAGATATTGATGCTTCCCGACTAGAGGAACAGCTTTACACAGCAGGAATGGCTGATCCAGATTTACTGATTCGTACGAGCGGCGAAATGCGGCTTAGTAACTATCTGCTCTGGCAAATGGCTTACACGGAACTGTATTTTACTGATGTGCTGTTTCCCGACTTCGATCGATCAATGCTGCATGATGCTTTAGTACAGTATCAAAACCGCGATCGTCGATTTGGAAAGATTGCCTTGACTGTGCCGCAAACCCTAGTGAATGCGGTCTCAAACTGAAGTTAGATCGTTGATGCTCACCTTTTCGTATCAGCCTCTGTCAACCTGTAGCCCCGTAAGGTCATAACACTCAATATCACAAGCACCGCAGCAACCAGAAATACAATCCGAACCCCTGTTGGATTCTCCAGAGAATAACCATATTGAGAAAAAATGAGCGGTATGATCAGAGTTGAGAACGAGAGTCCCATCCCGATCGAGAAAGAGAAAATACTGTAATGAAAAGCTTCTCGTCGCTGTCCTGTCACCTTAGCATCCTGCTCTACAACATCTCCCATCATGGCGTAAATTAAGACAAAATATCCGCCCAAAAAAGGTCCAAGAATACCAAAGACGATCGCAGCTTGGAGCGTACTGGAAACATTGATAAACCATCCTACTCCGGTGAGTAATGCGCTGGTTATCGCAAATCCTAGTAAAGAGACTCGCAGCAAAGCGCGATCGCGGTAGATTCGGCTCAACCGATTCCAAATCGGCGCAGCAATCAGCATCGCAATTACCACGATCGCTTGATATCGTCCTACTGCTGCCTCTGGCTCGCGCAGAATCAGAGTGACAAAGTAAGGTAGATTCGACAGCAACATTGCATACGCAGTCTGTACTAGAATCGTCGAGCTACAGAGAATCAGAAAGGGTCGATTTTGCAACATTGCGCGAAGACTTTGCCCAAAGCTCATCGTCACGGTGGCATTGTGTTTTGGATGCTCTGGGAGTACCTGCACCGTGAGTCCCGCCGTCACTAGCCCGATCACTCCAATGACCGCCCCCATTGCCACTGCACCCCAGCGACCATAAACCACACTTGCGATCACTGCACCTGCCAACACACCAACGATGCCAAAAATGTTCTTCCACATACTGAGACGAACCCGCTCCGCTGCCGTTGTTGCGAGTTCAGCCAAGCTGCCATCGTACGGAACACCAACTAGACTAATCCCTGTATAAAAGACGATCGTCATTGTGAGGAAGTAGATTGCATTCAGCAGACTAGGCTGTGCAGTCGGAGGCATCCAAAGCAACAGCAGCGAGAATAGTGTGATGACGCTACCCACCATCAAAAAGGGTTTACGTCGCCCCCATCGACTGCGAGTAACATCGCTCCAATGTCCAATCCAAGGGTCAATGATGGCATTCCAAACTCGACCGATCGCCAGCAATGTACCGACGACTGCAACCGAGAGATATTGCACCCCTGCGGTATCAGGTGGCGCGTAGTAATAAAGCAGCCAAGTGGATACAGAAGTATTGATCAGATTGATGCCGATCGAAGTGCAACTATAGAGGAGAGTTTGCCGCAGCGTTAGAGTAGGAGACATGAAAAAGCTCGCGAGAAACGAGAAGTTGTGTTGCCCAGCAGGAGCTAGGTTCCTCAATAGGATATATCGTTTTCTGGCGGCAGGGTGGCAATTCCTAGCTCTAGTAGCTTCGTTTCAATGCTTTTAATGAAGGCAACATCGGTTTCAGGCAACGTCACGAGATTGATTTCAGATGGCTCTAAAAAGGTGAAGGCTTGTCGGAACTGAGAGGGTGTTGCTGCAATGGGTGCGTCAAAATGGCAAGGAATAATCCGGCAAAACTCCCAAGTAGCAATTTGATTTGCCCACTCAATCACCTGCTGCGGGGCTTGCGGCAAAATTAGCGTCTGTAAGATGGGAGCCACAAAGGGTCGTCCGTTGGCGCGGAGTGCCTGAAACGATCGCTGCCAATCGGCTTGCCATCGCCAGGGAAATAACCCAAAATAGGCTTTTCTTGTGCGATTCGGTGCTTTCAGTGCCCCGCGAACTGCCTGCTTGAGTCCAATCGGTTCGAGTGTTGCGGGACGGAAATACACGGCAAATAAAGCAATGCGCTGCCATCCTTTGCGCCGATTCGCTTCAGTATCTTCGATGGGTTCCGCCGCATCTTCTCTGGCATGAAAGAGTAAGGGATAGGGATCGAGTTGCGCGATCGTAGGTGGGTCTTCGGAGATTGAAAGAAGGGTATCGGTCAGCAACAGCGATCGTGATGCTTTGTGCAGTACTGCTACTTCTACAAACGATCCCCGACCGAGATCAATATCGAGGACTGCATAATCAAATTCGTCAGCAAACGGAGCAAGCTTGCTATCTTGCGGCAGAATCTGGGTGCGATCCTTGGGAAAGCCTAGCCAACTCAGGGGAAGATTTACCGGAAAGCTCCACTGATGCGGCGCAACGAACACTTGAGCCGTTGGGAAACACCGCGCAAACGGGCCGACAAACACTTTATGCTCTAGCCCTGAAGCGGTCGGCAGCAGAATATACTTCACATCACCGTGCTCTGCGACCAAGGCTTTGACCAAACGCAAACATTCGGGCGTGGGAGCAACAGGCGCATAAACGAGTAACCCTCCAGCTTCGAGACGCACGACCGTCATCCGAATCGGAGTCACCGTATAGAGAATGCCATGAAGTTGTTCAAAGCTCCAGATTGTGTTCTCCACAATTTCCCGACAAATGGTTCGGCGCTTGCTGTAGGGATAAAGGGGTAAGGTGAACCAGAAGAACCAAGACCAGTCGCGCTGATCCGGTGGTGAATGGTGGAGTAGTTTTTTTGATTTGGCTCCCCGACCGGGCATCATGCGATCGCTCCTGCAACACTTCCTTTTCTATTTTTACTGCCCTGATCGCAGCAATTGAATTTCTTTAGCTCTAAAGTTTAGACAACTTTGCGATTCTTTTGAAAAGCGTGCAGATAGTGTCTTGTGGCGGAGATCCCTCGCCATCTTCGCAAAGACGGGCAGGAGGCAAGTCTGATAGCGCAATGGGAGCCTGCGTCCACACAATTTGCGATGACGATCGAGCTTCAGACGATTTCAACTCGCACTTGCATAAGACAAAAAATAAATCGTAGAGAGCATTAGATACGCATTCTGAAAAGCTGCCTCACTCAACTCACTTAGGAGAACGAAAATGAAAATGTTGAAAGCTGGTGCTCTGTTGACACTGCTGATGGGTTTAGGTTTATCGTCGAGCCAAACTGTCATGGCTAGTAACCCTCGGCTTTGCCCGGTTGATCAACCCTGTTTCACAGAAAGTTATCAGTCAGGGAATCAGGTAATTTTCCGATTTGACGGAATTTCGGGGTGGGACTTTTACAATGTTCGCTACCGCGTGAAGGGAGGCGGTGAGAAGCAAGTCGTTAACCGCTCTGGACGCTTCACGTTTAAGAATGTTCGACCCAACCGAATCTATACGATCAGTGTCCAAGGCTGTAATTCACGCTTTTTAGCTCGCTCGACCTGCTCACCTTGGGTTCAGGAATCCGTTGAGACGAGATGACCGCTGCAGTGCGATCGCAAATTATCGCTGCATAATTCCCAAATTTGAATCGTACTGGTTGAGTAGAAACCACTGACACACATTCCCAAACATCCCAAAACTATGAAATCTCTACATCAGCTTTTCCAAAAACGCACGCTTGGTGTTGCTCTCTTACCGTTTACTGTTTTGCTGACTGTTGGAACGGCTCATGCCAGCCAAGTTGTTTCTGAATGGTACTTCGGTAAATGGAACTGTCGAATTGATGGACGACCTGCCCAAATGCAATGGAAAGTAGTAGATGCTCCAAACACACATTGCCAAGGCGGAGTCTGCTCCACGACTTCGGGAGTAAAAGTGGTCGGGTGGTTTAGCGACAGTGGGAGTGCTTGGGTTCCTTTAGCAAAGCGCTACAGTCGCGGCAATGATTTTGGCATTCGATATCAAGGGAAAGAGCAGGATAATTGGTTCCTTCGCTACGATCCGCAAACGCGATCGGCAACAGGTTGGACAACGTGGCGCGGGAATCGCTATCCCTTATCATGTCAGAAACGGTAGAAGCTCATCAATTTACTTGTTGGGCGAAGGTTTGAGACGCAGGCGAATCGAGTTGAATAGACTTTAGCAGGAAATCTCGCAGAATTGATTCCACCGCTGTTCTTGTGCTGGCATTTCCGCTCCCCAAACGCCTGCCTTGCGAGCCTAGTCAATTGGATGACAAGTATACGTCCACTGTCATCCCCGCACCTCGTAAGCGTTCTGCTAAAACTTCGCCCAGTCCAGTTGCGGGTGTGAGAATTCCTCCTCTTGCTGAACCTCCTGGGAGTTCATCTGCCTGAAGTGCTAGACACAAGGCAGACTCGCAGACGAATTTGACCGTTGCACGATTGCCCGGATCGCCCTGATCTCGAATCGTGGCTTGTACCTTTCGCCCGTCGCTCGCGGTTCCAATTAATTCACACGAGAACCAGCCATCATTCATGGTTTGCTCAGATGGACCACTACCAGGTTGCGGCAAGATGGGTTTTATCAGCGATCTCAATTGTGGTTGTTGGAGCACTCCGACCATCAATCCCAGTGCTGCCGTCAGTCCAAAAGCAGACAGTGGCTCATTAAACTTCAGATACTCTTGATAGCTAAACTCTGCACCATATGACTCCTGCCAGTCTTCATACAGTCCAGCACTGCGGCGCACAATGCGAGTGTTGACGACACCCATGAAGAAAGGTGCTACCCAAGTTTTCAGGTCAGCATCAAAGAAGGGCACTTGCGGGTCATGGCTGCGCTCAATTTGGGTGGGAGACTGATTTGCGGATGGATTCAGCAAAAAAGGGCGGTTCATCTGCGCCAATCCTTTTGAATCGTAGAGATTGAATGCCGATGCCAAAGTGCCCCCATTAAAACCGCCCGCCGCTTGAAAATAAGCCTTCACTTGCTGACAAGAGAGCTGGAATTCTTGTTGCAGATAGCGAACAATCAAGTAAGCGCCTAAATCCGATGGAACCGAATCAAAGCCACAGCAGGGAATAATGCGAGTTCCGTCGAGGGCAGCTTGAGAATGATAGCGATCGATTAACGTTCTCACCCAAGGCGTTTCTCCTGTGATGTCTACATAATGTGTTTTGTAGCGCACACAGGCATCGACTATTGCATCGCCATAAAGTGCAAATGGGCCTGCTGTGGTGAGAATCACTCTGGTTTGAGCCACGATCGCATCAATCGCCTGCTGATCCCGACTATCAGCAACCAGTACATCGACATTCACCCCGACTTGATCCCGAACTGCTTCTAACTTTTGCCGATTTCGTCCTGCGATCGCCCATCGTACGGTCTGAGATGCGGCGTGTTTCGCAAAATACTGCACAGTCTGTTTGCCGACGAAACCGCTAGCACCGTAGAGAATGACATCATAAGACCGTTCAGACATAGGTGCAAAACTCTATAAATTTATAAAATTACTCACTGAATCATAAGCAATCGAACTAAGACTGTGTCATAGGTACAAAGTCTCAGTTCGATCGCGACAGATTGCCAATCTGAAACTGATCTTAATGCGTGCGTCGATGTCCATCCCAAGAATTCGGCTTTCCTTAACAGACAATTTCAAATCGTATCAAACCAAATCTCGAAACGATCGCGCTACAATGATATGCTGCCTTGAATCAATTCCATTTCAAACATTATGTCATTGCCGATCGTTGCCATTATTGGTCGTCCGAATGTGGGTAAGTCTACCCTGGTAAACCGCTTAGCTCAGGTACAGGATGCGATCGTCTTTGACCAGCCTGGAGTCACCCGAGATCGCACTTACAAAAGGGCATTTTGGCGCGATCGAGAATTTCAGGTGGTCGATACAGGTGGATTAGTGTTTGATGACGACACAGAATTTTTGCCCTTGATTCGAGAGCAAGCCATGGCGGCACTTGCAGAATCAAAAGCAGCGATTTTCGTCGTCGATGGGCAGGCGGGATTGACCCAGGCAGATGAAGAAATTGCTCGATGGTTGAGACAGCAACCTGTTCCAGTCCTGATCGCTGTGAATAAGTGCGAGTCCGTGGATCAAGGATTAGTGCAGGCAGCAGAGTTTTGGGAGTTAGGACTGGGTGAGCCTTTCGCAGTTTCCAGCATTCATGGCAGCGGCACAGGGGATTTGCTCGATCGGGTGGTTGAACATTTTCCACCGACTGATGAGATCGAGGAAAGTCCTGAAATTAAAGTTGCGATCGCGGGTCGTCCGAATGTTGGTAAATCCAGTCTTTTGAATGCGTTTGTCGGTGAGAATCGCTCGATTGTCAGTCCGATTTCTGGCACGACACGAGATGCGATCGACATGCTGGTGGAACGCGATGACAAGATGTATCGATTGATTGATACAGCCGGGATTCGTAAAAAGAAGAATGTTGAATATGGGCCGGAATTTTTCGGGATCAATCGGGCATTTAAGGCAATTGATCGATCTGATGTCGTGTTGCTCGTCATTGATGCTTTGGATGGCGTGACCGAGCAGGATCAGAAATTGGCAGGGCGGATTGATGATGAAGGGCGTGCCTGCGTCGTAATTGTGAATAAGTGGGATGCGATCGAGAAAGACTCGCACACGATTTATGAATACGATCAGCAAATTCGCGATCGCTTGCATTTCGTCGAATGGGCGGAAAGCATTTTTATCAGTGCGAAAACCGGGCAGCGGGTCGAAAAGATTTTTGAACTCGTCGATCGCGCTGCCGAGCAGCATAAGCGACGCATTTCGACTTCTGTGATTAATGAAGTGCTAGAAGATGCGCTCTCCTGGCATACACCGCCCACGACTCGCCAAGGGCGACAAGGGAAGATCTACTACGGTACGCAGGTCAGCTCTGCGCCTCCAACGATCGCGCTATTTGTCAACGATCCGCATTTATTTAACGACAACTATCGGCGTTATATCGATCGTAAATTCCGCGAATCGTTAGGGTTCCAAGGCACTCCGTTGCGGCTATTATGGCGAGGTAAGAAACTGCGGGAAGTGGAACGGGGAAATAGCCCGAATCGTGCAACCAAAGTTTAAGACGGTGGTCTAAAGCATGGATTTACTGCGATCGTTGCCAATCGGGTTGTATTTGGAGCAGCCTATTACCTGGATGCACCGACTCGATCCCCGGGTAAAAATTGCCTGGTTGATGAGTTTTTTGGCGGCTCCAATTTTGGCGACAGCGGAATGGCGATTGGCGATCGTGGTGGTGCTGATTCTGCTGACGGTGGTGGCGCGGATTCCGATGCGCGTATGGCGACAGCAGATGGGATGGTTGCTGGCTTTGGCGCTGTATGTGTTCTCGCTAGTGGCAATCGCTCCGGATGGGTTGAGTGTGGAACCGCGACCGAGATTGCCGGAGAATGAATTGGCGTTTGTGCAACAGCCTGCGACGATACCGGAACCCGCACCGCAAAAGCCCTGGTTTAACCCATTTCAGCCGACTCCGAAGGCGCAAGAAGAGTTTGCGAAAAGCCAGAGACGACCGGAATTAAAGCAGCCGACAGATTATCGGTATGTCGTATTTCAACGCGGTCCAATTCGGGTGACTCGGCGATCACTGGATTTGGCGATTCGAGTCAGTACTCTGCTGTTTACGCTGATTTATAGTACGAATTTATTTTTGCTGACGACTGCTCCAGAGGAAGTGACCGCAGGTTTGGAGGATTTGATGCGTCCGTTGCGACGGTTTAATCTGCCCGTGACCGAGGTTGCATTGACATTGACATTATCTTTGCGGTTCATTCCGTTGGTGCTAGAGGAATTTCAGAATTTAGTGCGATCGGTGCGAACCCGGGCGATTAACTGGAAGAAATTAGGCTTTAAGCGGACGGCGCAGGTGTGTTTGTCGGTGGCGGAGCGGTTGTTGCAGAATTTGCTGCTGCGGGCGGAACAGATGGCAAATGCAATGAAGGTGAGAGGATTTACTAGCCCAAATCAGCATCGGGTGCAGTGGCATCATTTAGTTTTGAAGCGATTTGATTGGGTGGCGTTGGTGTTGCTAGGTGGATTTTGGGTGGCGAGATTAGCGATCGGGTGAAGTTTCAGGATGATGAAGTATAAAATCATTCTTGACTGAAGCGAACTCCAAAAGATTTAAGCGACTCCATAACCTGTGTCAGGTCTAGCATAAGCAGGCTGTAACCCCAGGACGATATCCTCTCTTGGCACGCCCATCTCTACGAGTTCTTGAGCAATTAATCGATCGGTTTGATTACGTTGAATCCAGATCTTTCCACCCTTGATATCCAAGTGCATTAGACAGCTATAAAATCGTCGCTGTCCCTGCCAGCCTAAACTTACCAACTGATAATGATCATGCTCTTGATCAAAAATGACTTGAGTCTCTAAATCATCTTGATTTTCATTAGTGGCATACTCTTTGAGTAATGACCGAATTGCTTGCCGATACTGTTCTAATTTCTCCATTGCACAATCACCTCTGTCAGCACGTCATATATCAATAATTTAACTGCATACTTTTGTACCGAAGCGATCGCTAAAGGACGTTGAAAAAACTCTTCATATGCTTTTAGGGGAACTGCCAAGTAAAGTACTCGCTCAGGCTCCAACGTTTCCAGTACTAATCGATAATTGAGAAACTGCCCTAATGCCGCATGATAATCAAAAAGTGCTGACTCACTCAAAAAGCTCTTGATCTCAACTGCGATTTTCTGAGTTCCTTTCTGTGCTGCAAGAAGCTGTTCCGCACCTAAGTCAATCCTAACTTCATCCTTGTCTTCAAATTTTAATCTGAGTGGATCATCTGTAATTGTCCACTGCTCTTTAAGGAGAGCGACCTTTACAGCATTGTGATATCGATCTCTGGCAGACACCCTTTTTCTTTTGATACTGGTCTAATTGTATCAAAATCACTTGAACTGAGATTAATTCAACAGTTCAAGGATTCGGAGGAGAGCGATTTCGATTTTGTCCGATCGCTCATTTAATTCTTTACCTAAAGATGCGATCGCTTTTTCTAGTAAATAGTGATTGAGCAATCGCTTTAATTCATCACTGCTTTGAGGTAAAAATTTCCCCGACTGTGCCGTCTCAAAATATGACTTGAGGAAAGTTCCGCCCGCCCAATACTTCCAATGCTGCGCCCCTTGTTTCATCTTTTTGAGTTGATTCGGTGAATGCTCAGCCGTGCTGATCTCATTGGCTAAAGCAATTTCAGCCGCAACATGAAACGATTGCATCATCCCCGCAGCATCTCTGAGCGGAGAACGTTTAATTCGTCGATCGCTTAAGCTCCGCAACGAATTCCCCTCGAAATCGATCAGAACAAAGTCTTTGCCCGTATAGAGCGCTTGACCCAGATGATAGTCGCCATGATATCGAGTCCGCAAAGCTGTAATCTTCTGATCTAAAATGCCGCGAAACTGTTCTAGACAAGGCTCGTATAGTTCTAAAACATCGCGCGCTAGTAACGGATCAGCAATGTGATGAAGTTGGTTTCTGAGTGCTAAAAAGACTCGCCCTGTGAGATTGCGAGCGTATTGGTAAATCGATCGCTGATACAACGACGTAAAGGGTTCTGGCTTGAAGTCAGGATGTTCAGACTCAGTAGCTAGTGCAAGATGCAATTCAGCAGTTCGTTGTCCTAGGAGTTGAATATTCGCGAGATAAGTTCCGATCGCAGTTTGAATAAAATCAGGAATATCCTCTAGCGTCGCAACTTCAGGAACTTCATGATTGTTCAGCGACTCGAAGTAGGTGCGAAGACTGTCGAGAGTATAGTCCCAAGTGCTTTGCGCTCCTGCAATGAACTCTTGAAGAACCGCGATCGTCATCGGAGCACGTCCAGGAATTTGATACTCGATCGAGCCTAGAATTCGGGGAATATGGTTGAACTTTGAATCGAGAAATCGACGGATTTCGAGATCCGGATTCATCCCCTCTTCAACGTGACGGAATATTTTTAGAAGAAGTTCAGCTTCTGCCCCAGTTTTGACAGATTCGCCGTAGAGAATCGAAGTATTGTTATGCTCGCCTTTAAGTAAACAAGCTTCAAAAGAATTGGGAAGATTGACAGTCGTTGACTTCAGTTGTCCAAACTCTCCCGTTGCTTGCACACCATGTCGCAAGAGACTGAGTAAGATAGTCAGAAAAGTTGGATCAGTCACCGCCTCAAATAAAACACCCTCCTCAAGCTGAGCAATCACAGAAGCATCGAGTTCGCGATCGCCATGCGCAATAAACATCACATACGTTTCGGGTTGCTCTTGAATGTAGCTTACTTGCAGCCAAATGAGTTGAACCTCAGGGGAGATCGGAATCATTTCAATAATTTGAGCCGATTGAACCGATTGCGTTCTCGCCTTGAACCAACGATATTGTTTAAAGTGATCAACCAGAATATTTTCTAGCTTTGCTCTGCTACTAGAACGAGCCAGCAATGTCTCCCAGGTGCTTCTAATTGTGGGAAGTTCTGTTTGAGTTGAAGAATCAACAGGCTTTAGACTGAACCAGTAGAAAGCGTAAGCTCCTAAGCTCAAGAAGTAAGGAGCCTCTTTCACCGCTGGAAACTCAGTCCGTCCAAACACTTCAACTGGAATCGAACCTGAGAAAGCAGAGAGATCTAGCTCAACCGTTTGCACAAATCGCGACAGATTTGCCACAACCAGAATACATTCATCTTTATACGTGCGAGTGAAAGCTAGAACTTTGCGATTTTCTGGGTGTAACAGTTGGAAGTCTCCCCGTCCGAATGCCTGAAAACGTTTACGAGTTGCAATGAGGCGGCGCATTGCACTAAGCAGAGAGTTCGGATTCGATCGCTGAGCTTCAACATTCACCGTCGTATAGTTGTACTCAGAATCCACAATGATTGGTAAGTATAGTTTATGAGGATTCGCGCGACTGAATCCGGCATTGCGATCGTCACTCCACTGCATTGGAGTTCTCACCCCATTGCGATCGCCCACATACACATTGTCCCCCATACCAATCTCATCGCCATAGTACAGCACAGGTGTACCCGGAAAAGTCAGTAAGAGACTGTTGAGCAGTTCGATCTGTCGTCGATCGTTACCGAGTAATGGTGCTAATCTCCGCCGAATTCCCAGATTCACCCGCATCTCTTTGTCTTGAGCATAGACCCGATACATATAATCTCGGTCTTCATCAGTCACCATTTCCAGCGTCAGTTCATCATGATTCCGCAAGAAAATGCCCCACTGACAGTTTTCAGGAATGGGCGGAGTCTGTTGCAGAATGTCATTGATCGGAAAGCTATCTTCCATTCGCACAGACATAAACAAGCGCGGCATCAATGGAAAATGAAAATTCATATGACATTCATCGCCATCGCCATAGTAGGCAGCAGCATCTTCAGCCCACTGATTGGCTTCTGCAAGCAACATGCACTCAGGATAGTTCGATTCCACATGCTTGCGTAGCTTTTTCAAGAAAGCATGGGTTTCAGGGAGATTTTCGCAGTTGGTTCCTTCTCGTTCGTATAAGTAAGGTACAGCATCCATGCGCAAGCCATCTACGCCCATCGCCAGCCAGAAATCGAGTACCTCAAAAACGGCTTGCTGAACAGCCGGATTGTCATAGTTCAAATCAGGCTGGTGAGAGTAGAAGCGATGCCAGAAGTAGGCATTTGCAACGGAATCCCATGTCCAGTTAGAAGTCTCGAAATCTTGAAAAATAATTCGAGCTTCCTGGTACTTATCTGGGGTATCGCTCCATACATAAAAATCTCGTTCGGGTGAACCGACAGGCGCACGTCGCGCCCTTTGAAACCAGGGATGTTGATCAGACGTATGGTTGATAATTAGTTCGATGATCACCCGAATTCCACGCGCATGAGCCGCTTCTAGAAACGCTTGAAAATCCTCGATCGTGCCATAAATGGGATTGACGCTCGTATAGTCCGAAATGTCATACCCATCATCTCGCAGAGGCGAAGGAAAGAAGGGCAGTATCCAAAGCGCAGTTACTCCTAAACTCTGGAGATAATCTAGCTTTCCAGTTAAGCCGACAAAATCTCCAATGCCATCATTGTTACTATCGGAAAAAGCGCGGACGGGAACTTCGTAGATGATTGCGTCTTTGTACCATTGCGGATCGTAATTGAGTGTGGAGAACTGCATCATCGTCAAAGTTGCCTAAACTTTACCGTACAAAGCTAGTCGGTTTTGTCGGTCACTGTCTTCATCCTGAGAGAGGTTTTTAATTTCTGTCTGTGGGAGCATGACCAGCCCGCCAAAGTCGAATAGCGTTTCGATCAATGAACCAGTGATGATTTTATGTTTCAGCGATCGAGTGGTATCGTACTTCAGCCTACCAGTTTACCCAGCAAGTTTGGCATCGGAGATTTAGGACAATCCGCCTACGAATTTGTGGATTTTCTGGCAAAAAGTGGTCAGTCGCTTTGGCAAATTTTGCCTTTAGCGCCGACTGGATATGAGCATTCACCCTACACGATGAACTTCAGTGTGTTTGCTGGAAATCCGTTGCTCATTAGCTTAGAACAGCTTGCAGAAGAAGGATTGCTGAAGTCAGATGAGTTAGTTCCGCTCGAAGGCAGCGTTGAAAAAGTCGAGTTCGATCGCGTGATCCCGTACAAAACAAAGTTACTGCAATTGGCATTCAACCGCTTTGCTCCGACTCCTGAATTTGATCAGTTCTGTCAGCAGCAAGCAGCGTGGCTCGATGATTTTGCATTGTTCATGGCATTGTTAGAAGCGAATGATGGCAAGAATTGGAATCAATGGGATCGCTCGATCGCACAACGCGACCTGCAAGCGATGCGAAATGCTCAAGATGCCTTAAAACCAGCTATCCAATTTCAGCAATTTTTGCAATTCAAGTTCTTTCAGCAATGGATGAAGCTGCGCGAGTATACCAACTCGAAAAACATTCAGCTCATTGGAGATATCTCGATTTACGTTTGCTTCAATAGCGTCGATGTGTGGGCACATCCAGAGATTTTTAAGCTCGATCCTGAAACGTTTGAACCTACTTTCATCGCAGGTGTGCCACCCGATTATTTCAGTGCGACCGGGCAGCTTTGGGGCAATCCTGTTTACGACTGGGATCAACTCCAGAGTAGTCAGTATGAATGGTGGATTCAGCGCTTTCAAACCACGTTACAGTATGTCGATATTGTGCGAGTCGATCACTTTCGGGGATTTCAAGCTTACTGGCAAGTTCCGGCAGGCGAAGAGACTGCGATCAATGGCGAATGGATCGAAGCACCCGGAGCGGACTTTTTTGAAACCTTAGGGCAGCGATTAGGACAATTGCCGATCCTAGCTGAAGACTTAGGGATCATTACGCCTGAAGTGGAGGAATTGCGCGATCACTTCAATTTTCCCGGCATGAAAATTCTCATGTTCGCATTCAGCGATGATGCGAGTAACACACACTTACCGCATCATTATGTTCACAATAGCGTGGTCTATCCTGGAACGCACGATAACGATACGGCGAGCGGATGGTGGAATACCATATCTCAGTCGGAGAAAGATAGGTTAGCGGCTTATGTGGGTTACCCAATCGAAGAAATTCACTGGACATTGAATCGGATGGCATTAGCTTCGGTCGCAAATTGGGCGATCGTCGCTTTGCAAGATGTGCTTGGGTTAGATGGAAGTGCCAGGATGAACGATCCGAGTCAAAACGCTGGAAATTGGCGCTGGCGATATCGCAGTTCTGAATTGCTAACAGATGAACTGGCGGAGAAGCTACGATCGATGACGAGTCTGTATGGTCGAATTTAACGTGAAATCTGCCCAAGCAAATCAGCACTTTAATGCCCCAAAGCGGCTAACTGTGCTCGTGCTTTCTGCAACGACTCAAACCATTCTTTCTCCGGATCACTATCGGCAACAATTCCCGCCCCAACTTGTCCCCAAACTGTTGCGACCTCTCCCGATTTTGCATACAACAACGTGCGAATTAAAATATTCAAATCCAAATTTCCACGTCGATCGAGAAACCCACAAGATCCATAAAACAAACTACGCCGCACAGGTTCTAATGCTTCTACGATCTCCATACAGCGCACTTTCGGGCATCCCGTAATCGTTCCACCTGGAAACAAAGCGCGGATCACATCAATCGGTGTAAACTGCGATCGCACTGTGCCTACGACATTACTAACTAAGTGCATCACATGGCTGTATCGCTCAATCACGAGTAGCTCATCTACCTCTACCGTACCCCACTCACACACGCGACCTAAATCATTACGCTCCAGGTCAACGAGCATAATATGTTCGGCACGTTCTTTCGTGTTGTCTAACAGGTCTTGCTCAAATTGATGATCTTGTTCAATGCTCAGCCCTCTTGGACGAGTTCCAGCGATCGGGCGAGTTTCTGCAATGCGATCGCTCAACTTTACTAATCGCTCCGGAGAACAACTAATCACATCCCCCCAAGGAGTTTTCCAATAGCTTGAGAACGGCGAGGGATTAATCGATTGCAGCGCGCGATAAATGCTCCAACTCTCTGCTGTTGTTTTTGCCTCAAATCGCAAAGACAAATTTGCCTGAAAGATATCGCCTGCTTGAATGTGCTGTTTTGCTTTGAGGACGATCGCTTCGTACTCCGTCTGACTCATACAAAACTCAGTCTGAAATGCAGCACCCGTTTGCGGAGTCTTACCCCGATTAGATTGATTAGCTTGTTGAGTGGATTGTTCAAGCTGATCTAACTGAGCTTCACTCCTTGCTGCAAGCCAAAGGGTTTGTTGCTCATGATCTAGCACAGCAAAGCAGTCTGGCTCGTACCAAAACGCGACTGGAAACGGCAATTTGTCATCTTTTAAATGCGGTAGCTTTTCAATTTCCCAAGCTAAGTCGTACCCAAGCCAGCCGAGCCAACCCCCAGTAAACGGCAAATGCTCAGGTTCGGCTGAATTGGATTGTTGTTGAATCAGATCGCTGAGAAACGGCAGAATTTCACCAATGCTCGGAGTCCAAACTTGGCGAGGCGCACCTGCACAAATCGAAAATCGTCCTAGCTGCGGATAATCCGAGGAGGCAGGATAAGGACTTTCGAGCAGTGTCGCAATTTCGTGATTCAGAAAACCAGCGGCAAAGACTTCTGAGCCTGTGCGTTCGTTCAGGGGCAGCGATCGCCAAATCCAAGGAGCCAAAAAAGTCATAGGGCACAAATTAAACCAATCTGAGGATTTTAAGGCTTTATTCGGCGCGAATGGGTAAGCTCAAGGTCAAAGTTGTACTTCCGAATTGCTGGTCTAACTCGATTTTGGCATTTAGCTCGATCGCGAATCTTCTCAGCAACGCCAACCGCAAACTCGAAACATTCTGCTGGCGTTGAGAGACACCCTCCTCGGCTTGGCAGCTTGCCGACAGATGCAGTGCGGTTTCAGTTGCGGAAGTCTGCAGTTGGATCACTAATGCAGGATTGGCATGATGTAAGTGCGCCAACATCTGCGACAAGATTTTCTCCAACGTCGGTAAGTGAACCCAAATATTCGGAAGCATTTCTGAAGCGGGAACAAGCTGCACGGCAATTCCCGTTTGGCTGGCAAACCGATCGAGCACGATCGCGAGCCAATTTTGCAAATGAATCTCACTCATCGGCAGAGTATTGTTCGTAGCAGATGCAGTTTGAAACACCAGCAAATCGGTCACGAGATTATAACTTTCATGCCATTCTTGCTGGAGAATTTTCAAGTACTGTTCGAGTCGCTGATGCTGAGGATTGGGATTTTCTAGATTTTGCCCTTGTTCGACCATGCGCTGCATCAACTCGATCGCCATCCGCATATTCGTCAAAGGAGTGCGCAACTCGTGAGAAAGCGCCTCGATAAAGTCATCTTGCAGCGTTTTTAAATGCTCTAATTCCCGCACTTTTGCTTGGGCGGTTCGAGTTTGCTGTTCGGTTTGATACGCTTGGACAACTTGAGTAACAATCTCTCCGATCAAATCAGCTTTGTAATCTGTCCACAAAGTTCCTTCGGGTAAAACGAGTCCAATCTCGCCGATCGCAGTTGGTTTACCTTGAATCGGGCAGACGATCAAAGGATTCGCAGTGGCATAAATTGGAGGAATCACTTCAAGCGGTGGGCAAATCCAGCATTGCTGTCTGAACAGTTGCAAGTAAAACGCAGGAAATTCTGCAATCTCGATCGTCTCTTGCAGCCGTGAGCGCACATCGGTCTCTTGCAGATTAAATTCGCCAATGATCGTTGCCACAGTTGCGGCAGAATCGTAGAACGCGATCCAACCTCGCTCGGCTTTGAGAATGGTAACCACTTCTTGCAGCATCCATTGCAGAAAATCGCTGCGCTCTGTGCGACACTGCTCCAGAAGATGCCGTCGCAATCGATCTGCCGCGATCGAGAAATGCAGTTGCTCCGTGCGAGATTTTAACTGCTGTGTCAGCAAACTCTGGGTTGCTTCTAAAATCTGCCGCTGGGCATCAAGTTTCGATTCGCGTTGGCGACGATCGCTCATATCTTGAAACACCATAACGCCACCGATAATCGCTCCATCTCGATCCCGAATCGGGGAGGCACTATCGCCAACGGGTCGTTCCGTTCCATCTCGCGATCGTAAAGCAGCACGACTCGGTAAGGTGATCGTATCACCCCGACACAGCGCTGCCAAAATCGGATTGTCGATCGCTTCACCTGTCTCTTCATGCACTAAGTTTAAAACACGACCTGCAAATTCCCCCAGGGCTTGTTCTTGTGTCCATCCTGTAAAAAATTCCGCCGCAGGATTCATAAAGGTGATAAATCCATCGACATCGGTCGCAATCGTTGCATCTCCGATACTGACTAAAGTTGTAGCATACCAGCGCTGAGTTGCTTTGATTGCCGCTTCCAAGCGATACCGCTGTAAAGCAACCTGAATCGCTAAATGTAGATCTGCGTCTTTGAAGGGCTTGACGAGATATCCAAAAGGAGAAGTCTTCATCGCATATCCGAGCGTCTGTTCATCAGAATGTGCGGTCAGAAAGACAACAGGAACATTCAGTTTCAGATAGAGTTCTTCGGCAGCGTATACCCCATCATTTTTTCCTTGTAAACAGATGTCCATTAACACCAGATCTGGGTGATGGGATCTGGCAATATCGATCGCTTGGCGAGCAGTTGTAGCGATCGCAATGACTTCATGACCCAAGCTCTGCAACGCTTCTTGCACATGCCAAGCCACTACGCTTTCATCTTCCACAACGAGAATTCTTGCTGCTTTCAATGTTCCACTCGCTCACTAAATTCCCATCATTGTAGGCTGTGGCGCATTTATTTCAGCAAATATTTAAGCCGCATTAAATTCTACTTTAAATCGGGTTTTCTGAGCATTTTCAACGCTAAGTTGTCCATTAATTTGATTGACAAGAGCATTCACAAGTCGCAGACCCATTGAACGAATTTTTTGCAGTTGGAAACTTTCAGGTAGATTATTTCCGCTATTTTCTACCATTAGAAAAACTTGAGAAGAATGGGTTTCGAGTTTGACCGCCACCTCTCCGGTTTCCTCACCATTAAACCCATGCTTTAAGGCATTCGTCATCAGTTCATTCAGAATTAAACCGCAAGGAATCGCTTTTTCTAAGCTGACGATCACATCAGGATCGACTTGAACGATGAGATGAATTTCTTCAGGCTGCGTCCGGTAAGCATTAAATAGGCTCGATGTCAGGGTTTGCACATATTCAGAAAGATTAACTCGCGCAAAATCTTGAGACCGATACAAACTATCATGCACTAACGCCATTGAGCTAATTCGACTTTGGCTATCTTCAAAGATTTGTCGTACTTCTGGATCTTCGATGCGCTGTGCCTGCAAGTAAATCAAGCTGGAGATAATTTGAAGATTATTTTTGACCCGATGATGAATTTCTTTGAGTAGCGCTTCTTTCTCTCGTAGAGAGAGTTTGATTTGTTCTTCTGCTAATTTTTGTGCAGTAATATCTTCGATCGTTCCAAGATGTCCCTGTACGGTTCCGGCATCTGAAAAAGTGGGGGTGGTGCGAACCGAGAGCCAACACGTTTCTTTTTGTGGCGTGATCACTCTAAACTGATTTGTGTAGGGAATGCCCTTGGAAATTGCCTCTGTCCAAGCCAAGAGAACGCGATCGCAATCTTCAGGATGCAGAAAATCGCACCAGCCTTCTCCTAGCTTTTCTTCTAGCATGTAGCCGATCATTTCTTGGCAACGGGGATTGATGTAGGTACATCGTCCTTGCGCATCCGTGCTAAAGATGCCAAAAGGCAGACAAGTACTCAGGGTTGACCATTGTTCTTCAATGGTTCGCGAGATGTCTAGCGCGACAGGATTCGGCTCAACCAATGTATCCAACTGCGTCAAAATCTTGGTCAGCGATCGCTCAATCAACGGCTGATTTGCGTTGGAAACTGTATCTAAATAGTGCTGAAATTCTTGAATCTGTTGCTTGAAAGCTTGCACACGAGCTTCCAATTCAAGACCATGAGCCGCCATCTCGTCTAGTCCTACGTGAAGTCCAAAGTCTACAGCAAACTTTATCAATAATTTATTGCGTTTTCTGAAAAAGTTTTCGACTTTGGAATTCACTCAGGTTATACATGCATCGAGTTCGGAAGAATACGGCTCAGAATCACATAAAGAATTGCTGCTGAAATCACACCATTGATCGGTGCAACGCCCACTCCGGCTAAACCTGAGAAGTATGCGATCGCAGATGCAACGATGTAAGCAATGATGCCTGCCCAGTTAAAAGCTGGCAGTTGAGTATCGAGCGACGGAAATCTGCTACCTCGACACAACCAGTAGTCTGCCATGATAATGCCGCCCACCGGAGGAATGACGGTTCCCAGAAAGAGCAGAAATGGAATTATTTTTCCGTAGATACCCCCTAATGCTAGGGCTAAAGCAAGAGTTGAGCCACCGAGAACAAACGCCGTGCGCTTTGAGGTGCGAAAAAAGTTACTTCCAGCAATCGAGAAGGCATAAATCGTGTTGTCTTGCGTTGTCCAAACATTCAGAATCAGCAAGACTAAGCCCCCAAGCAGTAGCCCTTGTTTTGCCATCGCTTCAATTAAGTCGTTTGTGCCATAGACTAAGGTGCAGAATGCGCCTGTAAAGATGAGGAGTCCATTGATAAAGAAAAATGCAGCCCATGTACTCCAAACTGCATTCTTCGTTGAATCTGCGAATCGGCTCCAGTTTGTTGCTTGGGTTCCACCTGAGATAAACGTGGCGATCACAATTGCGATCGCTTCATTCATCCCGAGCGACTTTGTGGGAGCTAGCGCAAATAAATCACCTGCATCCCGGAATCCCAGAGTCAAACTGAGCGCAATCAGCATCAACATCGCTGGCACTGCTAAGCGGCTCAGCCAATCCATTGCCGTATAGCCCATATACGCTGTGATACAGAAGGCATAGGTAAAAAAGATAATCCCTAGCCATTCCCAAGTCGGAGGTAAGTTCAGGAGTTTGAGTAATGCCTGTGCAATAAAGGCATTCGTCACTGCATACCAACCAATTTGAGTAAAGCCGAGGATGAAATCGACCCACCGTGACCCAATTGCTCCAAAGCTAAATCTCGCCATTAAGACGGTACTCAGACCACTTTTTGATGCAATATATGCCAATGCAGCACAATATGCACCCAGTACTGCATTCCCAATCAGCATGACCCAGATCATGTCTGCAAAGCGCAGAGAAGATCCTAATGTTCCTCCCGCCAGCAAAGTCGTTGAAGTGAGGGCGAATCCCATTAACAAGGGTGCTAGCGACCAGAGAGGTTTACGATCGCTCATGGGAACAGCAGCAAGCGGATAGTCCTGGCTTGCCTGAGTGCGATCGGCAACCTGTGATTCACCAAGAAGACTCATAGGAAAATTGCCTAGTAATTGATGCTGCTATTGTTCAATTGTTTTATGTTTTGGATAGTATTCTGGACTACGCTTAGCAAATTGAGGAGTGGGGGATTGGAACAGTAAGCTGTAGGATGCCATTGATCTCAAGTCTGGTTCTGCTGATTCCCATGACCTCAATGGAATGAACTAGAGGATGCTAGAACCTAGATTTGTTCGGCTCGATCGTCCAACACAGCGATCGATCACTTTCCGAAAGTGCAGAGTTCGTTGCCAAATACTCTTGTACCCAGCGACAAGCCGCAATCTCAGGATCAGTCTGTAACACTTGATTGAGATTCCACAAAATCACCGTATTATCGTTACTTGCAGACGCTAACAAGCCGCCATCCGGATGAAACGCAACACTCCGAACCCCCTCAGTATGAGCGCTTAATGTCGCAATTAGAGCACCCTCTACCTTCCAAAGCCGCACGGTTTTATCCAGACTGGCAGAAGCAATAATCTTGCCATCGGGATTGAAAGCAAGACCGAGCACATTATCCTGATGCCCTTCTAAAGTCCGAATCAACGTTCCATCAAATCGCCACAGCTTAATGGTGCGATCGCTACTTCCTGTCGCAATCAGCGAATCCGAAAACGCGATCGCGCTAATATCCCCCTCATGCCCGACTAAGGTCGATCGCAATCTTCCACTCTTGACTTGCCACAACTTGACCGTTCCCTCAGCACCCGCTGTGGCAACCATCTGCTGATCGCGACTAAATGCCACCTTTTGAATCGGAGCTTCGTGAGCCTTCAACGATCGCACCAACTTGCCATTCTTCTGCCAAATTCGCAGGTGCTTATCCTGTCCCCCTGCCGCGATCAAATCCCCTTTTGGACTATAAGCAATACTCTGAATCCCCTCTGCCGACGGTGTTAAAAGCGGCGCGCTCACTGTGCGATCCAAGCGCCAACGCTGCAAGGAGCCGCTTAAACCAGCCGATAGCACCTCTTCTCCATTCGGACTAAATTTCGCATCATATTTCCAGGCAAAATTCCGCACCAACTCTCGGATCAAACTGCCCCCCGGTGACCAAAGTTTAATCGATCGATCCTTACTCGCCGTCACAAGTTGCTGCCCATCGGGGCTAAATTCAACTTGATTCACATCGCTGGTATGCCCCTCTAACCGAGTCAGCAATCCATTGGCAATTCGCCAAAGCCGAGCCGTTTTATCGGCACTCCCTGTCAGGATCGAATCTCCATTCGGGCGGAATGCCACACTCCAAATCGTCTGCTCATGTCCCCGTAATGTTCTGAGCAAAATGCCATCGCGCCGCCACAATTTCAGAGCTTTATCAAATCCGACCGTCGCGATCGTTTGCCCATCTGGACTCCAAGCCAAACTCGTCAACCCATCACTCTGCGTCTGAATGGTGCGAATCAATTTTCCGTCTCGTGTCCAGATTCGCATCGTATCGTCGAGGCTAACAGAGGCGAATTCTTCACCCTCTGGACTAAACGCAATGCTCAGCACTGGATCGCGATGTCCAGTCAGAGTTTTCAGTAATACCCCGTCTCTTGTCCAAAGTTTAATCGTTTGGTCATTACTCGCCGTGACAAGCCTTTCTCCATCTTGGCTGAACGCAACCGCATTCACGCCACTCTGATGCCCCATCAGCGTGCGAATCAAGGCTCCAGATCGTGTCCAGAGTTTAACCGTATGATCGGCACTTGCTGTCGCTAACACTGAACTATCTGGACTAAAAGCGACGCTTTGCACACTGCCATGATGCCCGAGCAATCGATCGACTTGCCACCCATCATGGCTCCATAATCGCACGGCATTGTCTGCGCTCCCCGTTGCAATCAGCTTGCCATCAGGGCTAAACGTCGCCGCTATAATGCCGCCTCTATGTCCTTTTAAGGTTGCCACTGGCGCACCATCGGTATGCCAAAGTCGGATCGTTTGATCCTCAGAACAGGTCGCAAAAAAATCTCCATCGGGACTAAAAGCGACACAGCGAACGCTGCCCGTATGAGCAGAAAATCGGTTCGACTCTGCGGCTGTATAAACGGCTTGTCGCAACACGCGATCGACTTCTCTGAGGGTAGTTTGATCCTGTAAGTTCAGAGCGTTGACTTTCTCACGCGCCCGCAATGCGACGACCATTGCATCTAACCCTTTGCCCATCATATAGAGCAGTTCGGCGTTACTGGTCAGGGTATTCACTTCGTTGCGCGAGGCTCTGCGATATTGCAAAAAAGCAACCGTTCCGAGCATCAATGAAGTCAAAAGTCCAGCGCTCAGGAGTGCGAGCAGTCGTCGCTGGAGTCGTGTGTTACGGTGTTCGAGCTGTAGACGGGCAGCGATCTCTTGAGCGCGATCGACTTCGAGACTGCGCCGCAACCGTTCTTCCTGAAAGGCTTGGCTCGCGGTCAGAAAACGATAATCTTCATCACTTAAACGCTTTCCGGTTGACCATTCTTTGGCATCAATCAAGGCTTGTCCATGCAACAACCGCGATGTATCAAGATACATGGATTGCTTCCACTGATTCAAAGCTTCTGAATAAGGACGCAGTTTGGCGAACTGACGGTCGATCCAGTTTGAATTAAAGACTGCCTCGTAAATTGGATTTTTGATGCGTAAATATCCATCTACTTTTTCTACTAATCCAGACAGCGTGAGGGCAATTTGCTCAGAACGATGATCGATCGCAATGCCTTGATGCCGCTGCTGAAACAGGGGATAGTCTTCCGTGTGGGGGATTTTTGGAGACTGTAAGATTTGCTGATATAGCTCAAGCAATCGCCCGGTTTGATCTTCGTTGCTCAAGAGGCGATCGCGAATCGTTCTTAAATGCTCAGGGCGATCCTGCGCTTCCCAATTCTCGATCACGCGCAGATGAAACAAATGCTCTAACGTGAGTTCTGAAATGTGGATCGGCTGAGCCACTTCGATCGCAAATGGATCGTGGTCTGTGACCTCTCGGACGACTAAATCGCACAGCTTTTGAGTCAGAAAAGGCTGTCCCCCCGTCCAGTTCAGAATATGTCGCAACACGGATTCTGGATTTTTTGCAACCCGGCTCAGTCCATCCAGCAATGGCGTTGCTTCTGCAAATTGAAACCCACTTAACTCGATCGCGCGCCCAATATTAAACGGTGTACGTTGTTTATTACTGATCAAATCTGCGGGGGTCGTCACTCCTAAGAGCGCAAAACTTAAGCGATTAAAAGCGGGCTTTTCCGATCGCTGGTCATAGCACGCCCGAATCAAGGCAAAAAAATCATCTGCCGGAAACTTCAGTGCCAGCACACTGTCGATCTCATCAATAAAAATCACAATGTTCTGCTGTACTTGCTTCAGTAACACCTCTTCAAACAAGAGTTCCAGCCGATTGACAAATGTGAGATGTGCTCGATCGCGCCACCACTGACCAAACTGAATCTGCAAATTAAAACTGCTGACAATCGAAGCCGCGATCGAGGCATACCACTGTTCAGCACTCACCTGCTGCACTCCGATTCCGGTCATGTCAACCGTACAGCACGCGACCCCTGCTTCTCGCAGTCGCTGCATTGATCGCACCCGCAGACTCGATTTGCCCATCTGTCGAGAATTGAACACATAGCAGAACTCTCCTGCTAAGAGCGCTTCATATAAGTCTTGGTCGGCTTGCCGTTGCACATAGCAGGCTGAATCTGGAGGCAAACTGCCCCCGACTTGATAGCGCAAATTGAGAAGTTGAAGAGTCACGTTGTCGTGAGTGCTTGCTGAAAGTACGTCCGATACAGTTGGCAACTGGGCTGGATCATCGGGTCTTTGATCTTGACCAATCCCTTACTCTGCAATTTAAATGCCAGAATCGGCTCCAATTCAACCGCACTATCTGCCAAAACGATGCGCTTAAAGGCTGACATTAACTCTGGATACTTTTGTAAATCCCACAGTAAATTGCGCAGATGATTGGCATAAACGCCATCGCTCGTCGCAGCAGATTCGAGCAGTTCGTTAAGGCTGACAACCTGAGTACTGAGATGATGCAGTCCGACTTGTACCAGATAAGGATTGCCCCCAGTCAGGTTTAAGAGCGCTGCGGCGGTTTCTTCTGCCTGCTCGATTCCATAGCGTTGAGCTAAATCAATCACATTTTCAAGCGTTAAGGTTGGAAGTTCGATCGCTAAACCGGCATTGAATGGAGATTGATTCAAGTTGAGCGGCACATAAACTTCGGTCGAATGCACCAGTACTAATCGCAGTTTCTGCCAAAGCTCGCTTTTCGCATCGCCGTAGCGCGATTTTTCATACCAAGCCCGTAACATCCCAAAGAAATCGGTGGCAATTTCTGGATGGTCAAACACCGCATCTACTTCATCGAGAGCCAGCACGATCGGGGCATTAATTTCTGCTAGCACGTAACTTTCAAAATAGTTCGTGCAGTTGTAGCTGTTCCCAAACAGATCATCCCAGTAGCGATCGAGCTGATTCGGCAGTCCCAAATTCTGCGTGACGATCGCACAAAACCACTGCAAAAACCGCTTCAAGTCCTGGAAAACCGACGCATCTGCCAACTGTAAACTCGTAATCGTGGTGAGAAACTGCTGTTGCTCTCTCAATTGAGTCAGTGTTCTTGCCGTTAGAGAAGTCTTCCCCATCTGCCGCGGGGCGCGAATCCGAACCAGTGCTCCAGGTTTGAGCAAAGACTCGTAGCAAATATTCTCGATCGGCGGACGATAGACGTAAAATGGCGAATCGACGGGAAGCTGTCCACTCAGTAGAATATGCTGGCGGTTACTGAGCGTTGCAGTTTCCGAATCCGTGTAGTCATCCGGCGTGAGCAACAAGTCAAACGCCCGAAAATAGTTTTCTAAAGTTTGTTGATCGACTGCCACTTTGCGGCTGCGAACCCGTGCTAGTGTATTCGGACTCAGCGCAGTGCGTTCACTCAGGTCTTGCAGAGTGTAAGACTTGCCAAAATTATCTTGAGTGACGGATCTCTGCTCAGCAGCTTGAAGGCGCTGCCAGCCTCGGGTGCTGAGGATAATTCCTCGTTTTCGCTTCACGGGAGGTCGAGGGGGCTGAGAGTGTGACATGGAGAACAACTGTGACATAGAGACAGAAACCATCAAGTGAGTCCTATTAGCGTAACTGTTGAGTCAACTTGACGCTTTGAGATCAATTTGCGATTGATTAGACTCAGCATTATACGCTAACTGATTTTAATTGCAGCAGTTTATCCGTAAGACTTCGGAGGAGTTGATGGCTTAAACTCGCAGCTAATTTGTGAAACTGATGCGACTCTTGTCTCAAGAGTGAGAGATTGCGACATTTTACAGCGTGATTCTGCGGTAAATCCGGTCTCAGTTGAAATTCGTAACGAATCCGTAGAATTTCGCATTTAAATCTCTAAACTTCAAGATATTCTCGCAATCAATCGCTGTCTCAGAGAAAATCACGAATTGTGTGTTTTAAAAGGGATTAAAGGCTCGATTGGCAATTTCTAAGGACTTGACTGAGTTCTATGACCATACAGGATCATCTGAAGATTAAATTGGTTGCTTAAGTTGTGATCTTTAGTAGCCAATTATGGATTTCAGGGGCAAACTAATCCAGTAGTCTCTAGCAAGCTCTATTTCAGTGGTTTCATCAGCAACCCAGCGATGAACTAGATGTGCAGAATCGGAAATATTTCTGAGCAAAAGTCAAATTTGCGCTTTAATTCTGCTATAGAAAGAGACAAAAGAGTGACAACCTTCCTGAATTTCGGCGTAAATAAGTTCTATGTTACAGGATGCAAAAAGCGTGAATACAGTATCGATCAGGACTGCCGTATATCAGGTGGAGCAATGGTGTCAACTATATCCTCTTGGAGATTACAGAATAGATTAGATTAACAGCTCTGTACTCAGTAGGTATTGCCTTTCATTCAATTCTTGTGGAACGGTTCAGTACTCAATTGTATGATTGCCTACCATTTTAATCTCTTCTTTTAATTTCTTTTTAAGAAAGTCGCTGCGATGGACTTTCCTTGCCCTTTGATGATTCGCTAGGCTGCTCTGACCCATGAAGACCATTTTGATAATTGAAGACGATGAGTTGATTCGGAACAATCTGCTAGAGATTTTAGAGTTCGAGGGATTTCGAGCGATCGAAGCAGAAAATGGTCGAATCGGGGTACAAAAAGCTCGTGCTTACCATCCCGATTTAGTGCTTTGTGATGTCTGTATGCCGGAGTTAGATGGCTATGGCGTGCTTGAAGAGCTTCGCTCAAATGTCCAAACTGCGACGATGCCCGTGATTTTTCTCACCGCCAAGAGTGATAAAAGTGATGTGCGGCAAGGTATGAATTCAGGCGCAGATGATTATCTCATCAAGCCTTGCTCGGTCAGTGAATTGCTGGGAGCAATTTCATCCCGATTAAAGAAACAGGCTGTTCTCATCGAACGCTACACAGAGCAGCAACAGCAGGCGACAGCGGCAATTCGGCGGGGAGCGATGTTAGATCCACTGACGCATCTACCGACCCGTGGATTGTTATATCAGCACTTGCATCATTTAATGGCTTCATTTGCGCAGTTTCCGTCTTCACGGGGAATTGCAATTCTTTGCTTAAATTTGCAGCGATTTCACTTGATTAATTCTGGGTTCGGGCATATTGCGGGCGATATTGTGTTGCAGATGGTCGCAAATCGGCTGAGTAAAGTCGTACAGGCGAATGGATTTTTAGCTCGACTGAATGGAGACCAGTTTGGGATTGTCCTGAAAGATGTGGCACAAGAGGAGCTAGGTGAGTTTGCTCAACTGTTGCTCGATCGCGTGACACTGCCCTGCATGATTGATGGACATGAGATTCGATTTCACGCCAATGTCGGCATGACTTGGACGGATCAGCCGCAGGGGACACCGCAGGATCTACTGACGCAGGCTGAAACCGCGCAGCATTGGTGTCAGCAGCCTGGGCTGAATCGCTATCGCCTCTATGATGCCGAGTTGGATGCGTTAGAGGTCGAGCGGCGCTTAATCGAGATGGATTTGACCAAAGCGATCGAACGGGCAGAGTTCCAGGTTCATTATCAGCCGCAAGTCGATCTGCAAACGGGGCGAGTTGTCGGCATGGAATCGCTGGTGCGGTGGCACAATCCGGTGCGGGGGGTTGTTTCTCCTGCCAAATTTATTCCGATCGCGGAAGAGTTGGGGTTAATTGTGCCGTTGGGCGAGTGGATTTTGACAACAGCATGTCAGCATGCGAAGCGTTGGCAAATTCTGTGTATGCAGCCGTTGCGTGTCTCTGTGAATCTGTCGATGCGGCAGTTTCAGCAGCCGAATTTACCGCAGAGAGTTGAAGCAATTTTGGCAGAGACGGGACTTGATCCGAAGCTATTGACGTTGGAGTTGACCGAGAGCTGCGTGATGCACGATGTCGAAGCAACAATCTTGACGTTAAAAGCGTTGAAAAAGCTCGGAATTGAGATTTCGATCGATGATTTTGGTACAGGATATTCGTCGTTGAATCATCTGTATCAACTGCCGATCGATGCTTTAAAGATCGATCGCAGTTTCGTCAAACAGATTCGCGTCAGCGCCGGTGCGATCGCAATTTCCGATGCCATTATCAGCATGGCAAAAGGCTTAAAGCTGCATATCGTCGCTGAAGGCATTGAAGACAAGGAACAGCTCGCATTTTTCCGTAAACGGGGCTGTGATGCGATTCAAGGCTTTCTGTACAGCCCACCCATTTCAGCGATTGAAATGGAGGCGTTGCTCCTGTCCGATCGCCGTCTTCATTTTGCGAGCGCTTGAGGCACAAATCCTCGATCTGTGCCTTTGTTCTGACCTCAAGTCGGTTCGACTTCAAGGCTCAGAGGTCTGACCTGCAGGAATTTCTGCGAGTTGGATATCACTCGACATAATAATTGCCGAATGCGGCGATCGCAAAGAGACCAAAATGCTTTTAATCACGACTGCAATGGGGACAGCGACAACCACTCCTAGCAGTCCTCCGACGCGTGCGCCCATCAGGATCGAAATAAACACCCAGACCGGATTTAAGCCTGTAAAGCTACCCAAAATTCTTGGCATAATCAGATTTTCAATAATCTGCTGCACAATTAAAGATGCAATCAACACTTCAACGCCTAAGCCAATATCGCGCAGCGCGACTAGGAGTGACACGATCGCAATTCCTACCGATCCACCAAATGGAATCAGTGCCATTGTTCCAATGGACAATCCAAACAGCAATCCGAATGGAACACGCAACGTCAGAAAGATGACTGTCAACACAAAGCCCATCGACGTCGAAGAAATCAACTGGCTAAAAAAGAAATTCTGAAAACTCAGCCGTAAGGTATCGCTAAACGGATCGCGAATCTGATGCGGCAGCCATTCCACCAAACTTTGCCAAAGTCGATCGCTGTGTTGAAGTAAATAAAACGTCAGCACCAACGTCAGCAGTAAATCTAGAAGGCTCGTCACCGTAATCACTGCCAGTCCTAAAATGTCACCCGCCAATCGTTGGAGTTGATTTTTTAGGGGTGCAGTAATTTGATCGGCTAAAACGTCCAAGCTAATTGGAAATCCAGCTTTTTCGATCTGATCGTTGAGCAGAATCAATTGTCGCTGACCGGAGTCGATCCAGTCAGGCAACCGGGTCACTAACTGTTGCGCTTGTTGTAGGGCGAGCGGAACAAGCGTGACGCCGATCGCGAGTAAGACCGAGATCGTAAACAGAAAGACGATAATTGCCGCTCGTCCTCGTGTAGTTCCATGCTGCTGCATATAACTGACGGGATAGTTCAGTAAAAACGTCAGCAAAGACGCACCCACAATGATCGCTAACAGCGAATGGAAATATCCAAAAATCGAGGAAATTGCCCAGGCATTGAGAACGAGTAAGGGAGCAAACGACGCGAATGCGATCGCTTTTGACACGGGGGACAACGCATCCCACCAAATCCACAGCTTATTGCGATGAAGCATGATGCATCAATGAACAACAGTTAAATCACGAGACGATTTTGGGCAGTCTCTAGTTATTATTATCGCGTTTTGATTCGTGGTACATCTTCCTTCCCTGTGATTTAACCGATGAAAGAATTTGATGATCTCCAACTTGACGAGATTGAACCGGATGCAATTCGGCACGTGCGGCTATTTTTCTACCTTGTTCCGATTTTTGGATTTTTTCCAGCAGTTTGGACGCTTTATCGTCACGCCGGAAGTCGGCAAGAACGCGCCTTGAGTCGATTTGTGATCAAAATGGCGATGGGCTGGCTGCTGCTCTATGGTTTGCTCGGAGCCAGTGCCATCAATGCAGACTCGATTCCCCTACCGTTGCTGCTGACTGCTAGTTTTATGACTTCAGGCTATTTCGGCTTGAATGTGTTGCTCATGGTACGGCTATGGCAGCGTAAGGTGATTGCTCTACCTCTGCTTGGAAAGGTTGGTCGCTTACTGTGACATTCCCAACCCTTTCCATTCTCGCGGGAAGAATCACCTAAGCCTGCGTCAAAATTTCGTAGCCTGTGCTAGTAACGGCGATCGTATGTTCACATTGCGCTGACAGCTTGCGATCCTTCGTCAAAGCTGTCCACTTGTCGGACATCACCTCAACTTCCCAAGTGCCCTCATTGATCATCGGCTCGATCGTAAACACCATTCCCGGTCTTAACTTTTTCCCAGTTCCCCGCTTCCCATAGTGAGGAATCTGCGGTGCGGTATGGAAAATATGGCTAATACCGTGCCCGACAAAATCTTGCACAACTGAGAATCCTTGCGATTCTGCATACTCTTGAATCGCCGCTCCAATGTCGCCAATTCTTGCCCCAGGTTTCACTTCATCCATGCCTAACTGGCGGCACTTGTCGGTGACTTCAACCAACCGACGCGCCAAAGGAGAAGGTTCACCCACGAAATACATTTTCGACGTGTCTCCGTGATACCCATCCACAATCAGCGTGACATCGATATTAATAATGTCGCCGTCCTTCAAAATCTGCTTGGCATTGGGAATCCCATGACAAACGACTTCGTTCACACTCGTGCAAATCGATTTTGGAAATCCGTTATATCCCAGGGGCGCACTTTTTGCGCCATGTGCCTGTGTCCATCGTTCTGCCTCGTCATTGAGTTCGAGGGTACTCACCCCAGGCTTAACAAACGGCTCTAAATGGTGTAATAACTGCGCTGCAAGCTTCCCAGCCCGACGCATTTTCTCAATTTCGCGACTCGAAAGGAGGGTAATAACTTCTTGTTCCATGTCTGTGAAGAGTGTGGCTAAGCGTTTCCGATTGTAGACGTTTTTCGGAGGCTCTTACCGAAAGCGATCGACCCAACACTGCAATTGTTCCGAAAGTTCGATTCGGGTTCTCGTCTTGGTCGCAATACAAACGTGCCGCGTCAAAGCATTCCCAACCGACTTTGAATCCTGCATCAACTGATATCGGATCTCAAATTCACTCGGTTTTAGCAGGTGAGGAGTTAATTCAATCGTAATGAGATCCCCACAAAACATCGGACTAAAAAAATCGACTTCAGCATGAACAATCGGCACGGCAATGTCTTGCCCAGAAAAGAACGATCGCACTGAAATCCCGCTGGCAGCTAATGATGCCTCGTAAGCCTCATGGCAAAGCGTCAACACATTCGCAAAGTAGACGACTCCGGCTGCATCAGTTTCGGAGAAATGAATGGTTCGATCGTAAGTAAATCCCATAAAGGCTGCATTGTAAAAGAGAAAATCAACTCAGACGGGAATTTCTATACGGTCTGAATTCCATCCAAAATCAAACGGTAGTCTGTTTTACTCGCCTAGAAGACCCTTGAGCGTCTGTAATGAACGTTGGGAATGGGTATGAACTGCTAGGGAAATAAGAACCACAATTATGTCCCTTGTTTTTCCTAATCTCCCCACTCCCTACTCCCCACTCTCCTACCGCACATACCAGTAATAGGTCGCCATCGGAATAATCGTTGCTGCAATCAACAATCCAATCACCCAGGGAACCGCATTACTTTGCGCTGTTTCTTCGCGCGATGCAAACGTGCCTTCTGTCTTCACGTTATCTACGATTTCTGGAGGACCTGGATCAGGCTCACCAGATAACACTGCCACTAAACGATCGCTCACATCCAAAAATGCCTGATTATAGCGATCGCCCTTTTGCAGAGGAGCCTGCATTGTTTCCTGAGCCACGCTTTTCGCAACTTCATCCGACATCAAGGCTTTTACCTCTTCGCCGGTTGCGATCGCAGAATTATTCGTCAAACTGTCTAAAACCACGATCGTCTGAGTTGCACCCGCTTCAGGCGTAGGAAACCACTGTTGGAACAGCTTGGTCGTAAAACTCTCGATCGTCTCGTCATAATCGAGGCGGCGAATCGTCACAAAATGGACTTCTTGACCTGTTTTATCTGCCAGATCATTCAGGGTATCCGTCAGCTTGCCTTCATTAAAACGGCTAATAATGTCCCCTAAATCGACCACTCGTGTCTCCTCAGAGACTGGCGGCACTTCATACAAACTGGTAGCGTAGGCAGGAGCCGCAGATAGCGAGGTGAATAAAACCATTGCTAGCAGCAACCCTCTCAAAAAAGAATGGAGGAGCTTTTTCATAATTGCGATTTTTTGGTTTTCTCTCAAAATACACTGCCTCTGAGAGCGATCTTCAATTCAAATTAAATCGCAGAACTAAAGAGATTACAATTTGTGAAGCAAATTAATTTTGTTCAGGAGTCAGACTCATGCCGTTAAATGTAGGCGATACCGCCCCCGATTTCACTGTCAAAGATACGAACGGCAATACCGTGAAACTCTCAGATTATGCGGGTCAAACGGTTGTGATGTATTTCTATCCGAAAGACGATACCCCAGGCTGCACCAAAGAAGCGTGCAGTTTCCGCGATAATTACGCACAGTACACCAGCAAGGGGATTCCCGTGTTTGGAGTGAGCATGGACGATGAAGTCTCTCACCAGCGCTTTACAGAGAAATTCAGCTTGCCGTTCCCTTTATTGGCAGATACCGATGGGGCAATTACCAAGGCGTATGATGTCGATGGCGGCGGCTACTCGAAGCGCGTGACTTACGTGATTGGGTCAGATGGCAAGATTGCTCAGGTGTTTACGACGATTCAGACGGATACGCATGCGACGGATATTTTGCAGGCGATAGGGGCTTAGGGAGAGTGGGGAGTGAAGTGCTTGCTCCCCATGCTCCTATTCCCTCATTCCACCAATTTTAAGAAGAATCTGACGATCGAAAGATTTATCGATGGTCAGATTTTTTTCGCTTTCAAAAAGCATGAGTATATTAAGAGGCGAACTGGTCGGAACTAATTCAGGGATATCCACATGACTGACAGCACGATCGCGACAGAATCGCTTACATCCGGGGGCGGCAGTGCACCTCCAACTTATGCCGGACCACAAGAAGTTTTAGTGAATAAACCTGTTGTGCTTAAAGGCAGTTATGATGCCCGGCGCATCCGGCGTATCACCGTCATGGCAGAGGATAAATTCAATTTAGGCGTGACGCTGAATAATGGAACTTGGCAAGTTTCGATGCCGAGGGGATTTTCAACACCAGGCGCACGCTGGTTGAGGCTAAAAGGTTTCGATGGTAATAATAAACTGGTTGAAAATCGAGTGTTTTACATTACCGTTAGTCGCGATCCGCTGACGGTTGGACAAGCTTTGACTGTGAAAGTGCTTCGAGATACGTTTTTCAAAGTCTCGACCGATGATTCGTCCCGGTTGAACAATCAGCAGAAAATTTTAGTCAAAGCGGGACAGACTTACACGGTCAATCGCTATGGATTTATTGATGGACATTTGAAGTTAGATCTAGCCAGTGCGATCGCACCGATCGGCAATTTCGGTTATTTCTATGAAGATCATGTCCAACTGAGCAAGGGATCGCAGATTTTCAGATTTTCGCTCGATGATGTCCCAGATATTCCCTTGGCTGCGCAGCTTTTAATTCGTCAAACAACCTTCTTAAAAACTTCTGCGGCTGATTCGTCGGCGTTAGCTGCGAATCAGAGAACCCAGGTGCTAGAAGGTCAAGTGTTCCAAATCATAGGCTATGCGTTTACGCAGGGACATTTCAGAGTGACGTTGAAAGATCCGATTCCAGGGTTTGGCAATCGAGGGTTTATCTTCTGGCAATATGCTCAGATCAAACGCAACGGAAAGGAAATTCCTTATGATTCGAGTTCTCTGACAGTGACAGCCTTGCGCGATACCATCATCAAGAAACGTCCTGTCGAGTCGTCACAACTTCAACCCGATGAGAGAGCGACCTTCAATGCGAATCAGTTCTACAGTGTCTCGAGCTACATGATCGAGGGTGGGCACATCAAAGTTTCGCTGAATGAGGAGCTTCCAGGATTTGGCAATACAGGCTATCTGTTTCCAGACTTTGTGCGAATGAGTCGCGGTAATCGATCGTTTAACCCGATCCCTGGATCAGTAGAGTTAAATGTGCCGTACTTTTCACAGCGAGACAATCCGCGTTTCTATTGGTCTACTTGTAATGTCACCTCGATCGCGATGTGCATGTACTATCTGGGAACTCGTGCGCGCTGGGGGAGCCAGCTAGAAGATGAGCTTTTGCAATGGTGCTTTAACAAAGACGGACAAGGGTCGCAGATCAATCACAATACGCTGACGAATTTGATTAATGCCTATGGATATGACGGGATCTTTAGTACGAGATGGACATTCCGAGACATTAGGGAAGAATTGATCAATGGTCGCCCCGTTGTCTTATGTGGAATGTTCACGTCCTACGGTCATATTGTGACTGTCATTGGGTACACACCCGATGGATTCATTGTGAATGATCCTTGGGGTGATGCTTTGACAGGTTACTCGAATACTGAGGGGCGTAAGTTACTTTATCCCTATGGCTACACGAATCGAGTGTGTGGCCCTGATGGAGAAGTTTGGGCGCATTTTATTCGACGGAGATAGGAGAAGACTCAGGATCATGAGTTCAACTTGCCCGACAATTTCCGGTTGATTAGCAAAATCTAGATGAATTGAATTCTTGATCCTAAGCTTCAATCTCTGAGAGTTCCATCCAGCGAATCGTTGCTGTTTCAATCTGCTCGTCGAGTTCAGCGAGTCGCTCAGAAAGTTTCTGAACTTCACTGAATCCGGCGGGTGGATTGTGATAGAGCTTTTGCTCGATCGTGGATTTCTCCTCTTCCATCTGCGGAATTTGCGTCTCTAAAGCTTCTAGTTCGCGCTTCTCTTTGAAAGAAAGCTTACGCGGCTTGTTTGAAGCGGGCTTTGGCTCGGATTTCTTCTCGACTTGTGGTTTCTCGACTGTGACTTCTTCGTTTTTTTTGAAATCCAAGTACACAGAATAATTGCCGGGATATTCTCGAACGGTTCCACCGGATTCGAGCGCGAAAATCTTATCCACGGTGCGATCGAGAAAATAGCGATCGTGCGAAACCACAATCACACAGCCGTTGAAATCTTCTAAGTATTCTTCTAAAACGCCTAACGTCTGCACATCTAAATCATTCGTCGGCTCGTCCAGAATCAAAACATTCGGCGCACTCATTAAAACGCGCAGTAAGAATAAACGCCGTCTTTCTCCACCGGAGAGCTTATTAATCGGCGCATATTGTTGATTCGGTGAGAAAAGAAACCGCTCCAACATTTGAGACGCAGTAATCACTTCACCGTCTGCCGTTTTGACTAACTCGGCTACGTCTTTGAGATATTCGATCACCCGCTGATTTTCATTAACGAGCAGATCATCCGAATGTTGATCGAAGTACCCGAAATGAATCGTGCTGCCCGTCTCGATCGTGCCTGAATCGGGTTCGAGCCTGCCTGTAATCAAATTCAGTAAAGTCGATTTCCCCGCGCCATTTCCGCCAATAATGCCAACGCGATCTTCTGGGTTGAAATTGTAGGTGAACTCTTTGATCAGAGTACGATCGCCGAATCCCTTGGTTACTTTTTCGAGTTCAACTACTTTCTTGCCGATTCTTCGTCCTGCGGTTGAAATCTGCACTTTAGTTTGAACTTGCTTAAACTCAGTTTCTTGCATCTCATGGACGCGATCGATTCGAGCTTTTTGCTTGGTACTGCGTGCTTTTGCTCCTCGTTTGAGCCATTCTAATTCTCGGCGCAATACCCCTTGATGCTTGCGTTGTGAACTTGCTTCAGACGCTTCTTGTGCTGCTTTTTTCTCTAAATAGTACGAGTAATTGCCGCTATAGCTGAAGAGATCGCCGCGATCGAGTTCGATAATTCGATTCGTCACTTGATCGAGAAAATAGCGATCGTGAGTCACAAGCAACAATGCACCACGATAGCGACTGAGATAGCTTTGTAACCACTCGATCGACAAAGCATCTAAATGGTTCGTCGGCTCGTCCATGAGTAAGACATCAGGTTCCGCAAGCAATGCAGTTGCTAATGCGACCCGCTTACGATATCCACCGGAAAGCTTTTCAATCTTGGCTTCTAAATCTTGAATGCCTAGCTTAGACAGAACGATCTTCGCTTTTGTCTCGAGTTCCCAAGCATTGATTGCATCCATTTTTTGCGTGACCTGAGACAATCGCGCCATCACTGCATCTTGATTGCCATGCGCTAATTGTTCAGAGAGATGCTCATATTCTTTCACCAATGCCATCTGCTCGCCGCTGTCGGCAAACACTTGTTCTAAAACGGTGCGTTCTGGATCGAGGTCGGGTTGCTGCGGTAAATAAATCATCCGACTGCCAGAACTGGTGGTCAGTTGACCACTATCGATCGATTCCATTCCAGCGACCATCTTCAGCAAAGTCGATTTGCCTGATCCATTGGTTCCGATCAAACCGACCTTTTCACCAGCTTCTAGGGTGAAATTCGCATCTCGAACAATTTCTTTGATGCCGAAGTCTTTTTTAACGGATCTGAGCGCGAGTACGGGCATAGGGGGTTTGATCTAGGACTGAAGTTTGATTCTAACCTCCGGAAGCCAAAAACTCTGCTGCGCTCAGCATGAATTCTGCAAAGGCGACGGGGTGAGCACCTCTCGCTTAGCGGTTGAAACAGCAGCTATACAGACAAAACCCGCCTCCGCAAGTTCAAGAGATTTTGAGTGCTCTTAGTCTGCAACGACGGGCTTTGTTTACATTGCCGCGAATTCCATTCGCAAGGCGCAGAAAGTATCTGGATTTAATTCATGGCTCGAACAGCGGCTCTTTCATCTTTGAGCAAAACTTCTCGAATCAATCGGGCTGCCATTCGCTGCGTGAAATCTCCGACAATTTGCTGCCCCATTTTCTGAGTTTCCGGTTTTGTTAACAAGCGCGGAATCAAAGCCAGCATCTTAGTTTGATCAAAACCACGGCTCTGTCTCAAAATTTCCCAGACTTTTTTGAGGTGGTCTAAAGTAGCTTGATTCTCAGGCGCTAAAGCAGGACGTTCTACGGCTAAGCCAACTCGCTCGCGGAAACCATACGTTAAATTCTGCCAAGCCGCTTGAGACAGCGAATCTAAACTCTTGACGATTTCATTGACTAAATTGACGCGGATAAATTCACCACGATCGCTAAACAAAAATTCCGTCGCTTGATCCAATGCCTGATCCAAGTTGTAATCAGAATTGTCTTTGGCGTTTTTCAGCAAATTCTCTAAGCGATTCCAGCGGAAGCTGCCATCTTTGAACAACAAGTCGCGCAAAGATGCCCGCAATTCTGGAGCTGGATCGGTGAGTAATCGCTTAGAAACATAAGGATAAGCCTTACTCAGCACCTTGAAGTCGGGATCAACGTTGATGGCAATCCCTTCTAAGGTGACCAGAGATCGAATAATCAAGGCAAAGAAGGCAGGCACTTGAAACGGATATTCGTACATCAATGCCGATAATTTATCCGTAATACTCTTGATATTAATTTCAGCAACGGAAGCACCTAATGCTTCGTTAAACACTTCTGCAAATGCTGGAATGATCGGCGTGAGATCCATCGTCGGCGATAGAAATCCTAGATTCACGTAATCGTTGGCTAACCCTTCAAAATCGCGATTGACTAAATGCACGATCGCTTCAATTAATCCATATCGCTGATAGGGTTCTACCTGGCTCATCATGCCGAAGTCCAGATAAGCTAAGCGTCCATCCGGCATCGCTAGCAAATTCCCTGGATGAGGATCAGCGTGAAAGAATCCGTGCTCTAGAAGCTGTCTGAGTGAACATTGCACCCCAACATCGATGAGGTGCGTTGCATCGATTCCTTGTTCACGAATCGCTTCTAGCTGAGTCAATTTTGTCCCTGTGATCCACTCCATCGTGAGTACGCGCCGCCCGGTGTACTCCCAATAGATCTTAGGCACATAGATTTCAGGCAGATGTCCATAAAGTTCTTCAAACCGTTCAGCGTTGTGACCTTCTTGGGTGTAGTCCATCTCCTCGAAGATGCGGGTCGCTAGCTCATCAGCGATCGCGACTAAATTACTCCGTATACGCTTAATATTCTTCATCGCCCATGCTGACAAGCGGCGCAGGATAAACATATCCAAGGCAATACTTTGCGCCAACCCGGGACGCTGAACCTTGACTGCAACCGTTTCTCCCGTTTTCAGCTTGCCTTTGTAAACCTGACCCAAAGACGCAGCCGCGATCGGCATCGGGCTAAGTTCTGCATAAATCTGATCAGGAGTTTTGCCTAATTCTTCTTGAATAAATTGAAAGGCGACTTCATTCGGAAATGGTGGCAACTGATCCTGAAGCTTTGTTAATTCTTCTAAATAAATCGGGGGCACCAGATCGGGTCGTGTCGAAAGCGCTTGACCGATTTTGATAAAGGCAGGACCCAGTTTGGTCAACATCTCTCGCAGATGTACTGCCTGTTGTTCCTGATGTGCCACACTTTGGCCCGTGATGCGATCCCACCATAACCGAGTCGCAAAAAATAAAAAGGGCAAGAAAATTCCAGCCGTCCGTTGCCAAACCTTGAGCGTGCGAGTTCGGTAATAGGCTGCGATTAAATCTGGGTCATATCGCAAAGTTGTCATATCCGCCTGATTTGGGATCAGCGCGAGTTCTGACGTAATCATGCCGTTCTCTGTCCGAATAAACGGCAGAGCATCCGGGATCTGAGCTTCAGTAGAGATTGCGGGGCGTGTGGGAGTTCCATTCATCGATCGGCACCGGATACGGCAATGTAAACTATTGTAACAAGAAGCTTTGCGAGAGTTAATATTCTCAGTAAATCATCTTGTTCCAAGGATTGGGAGAAGTTTGATCGCCAGATTACCGTATCAAAACAGCAGAGAAATCCCGAAAAAGGGCGAGACCTTGAATTTTCTGCCTCATTCTCTTGACGCTTCATCAGAACGGATTTACTATTATCGAGATCAAATCTCTCTTGTACTCCTAGCCGTCCCCGCTAACATTAAAGGGTGTGGATCATCTTTTGTGAGCCTTCATGCTATTGTCTCTGCGGATCGAAAACTTTGCACTGATTGACCATCTTGACCTTACCTTTGGGTCAGGACTGCACGTTTTGACTGGCGAAACGGGCGCAGGGAAATCGATTATTTTAGACGCGATCGATGCCGCACTAGGTGGCAAGGTCACAGGTCGGGCTGTCCGAACGGGAGAGGAAAGAGCCTCGATCGAGGCAACGTTCCGCGTCAATGATCTCCTCAAATCCTGGTTTGAGCAGGAACAGATTGATTTACTCGATGAGGATATTGCCGTCTGTAGTCGCGAGATTGTGGCTCTGGGCAGTAGTCAGCGGAATCGATCGAGAATTAACGGGGTATTGGTCAACAAGCAACAGATGGAGGGATTGCGCGATCGCTTAGTCGAAATTACCGCGCAAGGGCAAACGGTGCAATTAGGTCAGCCTAGCCTTCAGCGAGATTGGCTCGATAGTTATGGGGGCGTTGCTCTGCTCAAGGCGCGTGAAGTTGTCAGTCAGGCATTTACAACCTATCAGCAAGCGGCTCAAGCATTAGAGAAACGTCGCCATTCAGAACAGCAGCGTCTCCAACAGCTTGATCTGTTTGAGTATCAGTTGCGGGAATTGAATGCGGCAAATCTGACCGATCCCGATGAATTGGATCAATTAGAGCAAGAACGGAAGCGTTTGAGCCATAGTGTCGAATTGCAGCAGCAAAGCTATCAGGTTTATCAAGCGCTTTATCAGAATGAAAATGGCGAAGATGCTTGTGCCGATTTGCTCGGAAAAGCAGAAAACTTGCTGACGGATATGGCTCGATATGACGAGCAAATTCAGCCGATTCTGGAGATTGTCACTTCGGCGCTTGCTCTTGTTGAAGAAGCAGGGCAGCAAATGAATGCTTACGGCGATGATCTCGAAACCGATCCACAACGGCTGCAAGAAGTAGAAGATCGCGTCCTCGAACTCAAGCAAATTTGTCGTAAATATGGACCAACTTTAACCGACGCGATCGCACTGCAACAATCTCTCCAATCCGAACTGGAAGAACTGACTGGTGCAGGACAATCGATCGAAGAACTCGCTGAACTCACTGAAACTCGTAAAGCTGCATTGATTGAAGCATCTGAGCATCTGACTCAATTGCGCAAATCAACCGCACAAGGGTTAGAAGCGCGATTAGTTGCCGAATTGAAGCCGTTAGCAATGGAGAAGGTGCAATTTCAAGTTGGAATTACACCCATTGCTCCGACTGCTGCCGGAAGCGATCGTATTACTTATCTCTTCAGTCCGAATCCTGGCGAACCGTTGCAGCCTCTAACAGAAATTGCTTCCGGTGGAGAAATGAGCCGATTTTTACTGGCGCTTCAAGCCTGTTTCTCTCAAGTCGATTCTGCGGAAACGTTAGTCTTTGACGAGATTGATGTGGGTGTATCGGGACGGGTGGCGCAAGCGATCGCTGAAAAGCTCTATCATCTCGGTCGCCATCACCAAGTTCTCTGTGTGACGCACCAGCCAATTGTCGCAGCAATGGCTGACCAGCATTTCAATGTTGCGAAGCAAGTGGTTGAACTGCACAAGTCACAGAATGGTAAAGGTGCGGATTTGAGAACGATCGTAAAGGTGACTCCTCTTGATCGAGAACAACGCCGTCAGGAACTAGCTCAGCTTGCCAGTGGTCAGGTGGGTTCGACTGAGAATGCAACAACCGAAGCAGCCGCGATCGCGTTTGCAGATTCGTTACTAGAGCAAGCTGCAAGTTTGCAAGCAGGTCAAGCTGGTTTGCCCCCAGCAGAGCAACCGAAGGCGAAGGCAAAACGGGCAAAATCGGCACGTCGATCGTAGATTGATATTGTTTCAGATCGATCATGGCGAGACTGGCTTCTATTTGGTCAATCTTAGACAGAAGCGCGATTACTACTGTGGCAAGACTGGCGCGATTGTGTCGAGATATAACCATCGGAGGTCGTAATGAGTGAGGACAAGCCCAAGCGTGGTAGACCGCGTGTGCATGAAAATCGACAGCAGGAATGGAAAAAACGCACCAATTTCGAGCAATCTGAAAAACGCCGCAAATACAAAGCGGAATGGGCAAAGCGTAAACGACAGGAAAAGAAGCAAGCCGAATCTGAGTAGGTACAAAAAAGCGATCGAGAAAACCTCGATCGCGCTCACTCAATCTGAATTACTTCTACTGAATCGCGTGGACATAGTTATGATTTGGGGCACAAGTGAAGCTGTGCGGAAACCATTCCGAGGTGCGCGGAGACCCGTAACCTCTACCCGTGTCGTCCCTGTACTCGATCGCAGTGGAGGTGACGACAACGCCAGTCGCTGCATTGTTTAGCGTTTGGCTTGACCAAGTCTCAGTTTCGTTCGGTGTCAGGACTTTGTTAAGCAGTCCTTCCGTGTAGACTGTGTTGCCACCGACTTTGTACAGCAATCGAAGCACTTTGATTGAGGCTCCCTTCTTATTTGTTACTTTCACAGTGGCTTGGCATTTGACCCCGGCTGCGGTAGCTGGCGACGTAGCGCCGAACGGCACGGTAGCGCCGAACGAGACAGCTAGTGCCATAGTAAGCGCGGCTAGTACACGGCGATGAGTAGCGTTGTGCAGCGGATCAACTCTGAATTGCGTGTTGCAGATAGCCATGAATATTTCTCCTTTTGGAACTAGATATTGTTGATAACTGGATAGTGACCTAGGACGAGAAAGCCTACCTAAAAAAGGTTTCAGCTAACAAAGGATTGAGCCTTGAATAGATCCTGTCTCGTCTGATGTTGCTACCCAACAACCTACACGGTGGACTTCTGACTTTTATGCAGTGCAGTCAGTTGCAATATCCGAAATCTTTTTAAGCAGCGATCAGGGAGATCGATATCTTGCAGCCGTTTCCTTCTCCTCATTTCCAACCGAATCTTGAAAGTTACGGCACTGAATTGAGCACAACGCCGTCAGGAGCTAGAACAGCGTGCAAGTCGTCAGATGGGTTCGCTGAGAATGCGACAACCGAGACAGCTACGATCGCGTTTGCGAATTCGCCGTGAGAGCAAGTTGCAAGTTTGCAAACAGGTTAAGCCGTTCCGTCTTCCATAGAGCAACAGAAGAAGACAAAACGGGCAAAATCAGCACGTCGATCGTAGGGCAGCACTTAAACTTCAACAGAAATGCTGATCGATTATCAAGGTCTAAAACTCAAAATCCCCCAAAATTGGGGGACTTAGGAAGCGCATCACCTGCACACAAGGTAGGACGCGCTAAAACTGAATCGTTTCCGTCTCGGCATTTGCTGCTTCTAACCATTCCTGCATTGCTGGAAGTGCCAAAATCGCATCTGCATAAGCCTGACAAACCGCATCAAGCTTCACATCATATGTCCGAAATCTCAACAAAACAGGCGCATAAACCGCATCCGCGATCGTAAACCTGCCAAACAAAAACGCTCCTCCTGCTCCATATGTTTCCCGGCAATACTTCCAAATGGTTGTAATGCGATCGATATCTTTCTGAACTTCCGCCTGAATCTCATAGTTCGGAAAATGCTCTCGGCAATTCATCGACATTTGAGTTCGGAGCGGCAGAAATCCAGCATGCATCTCTGCACAAATCGATCGCGCCATTGCACGAGCAGAGCGATCGCCTGCCCACCACGATCGCTCAGGAAACATCTCGCTCAGATACTCGAAAATCGCCATTGAATCCCAAACCGTTCGAGATTCGTGAATCAAAATGGGAACTTTTCCATTTCCATTTGGGCAGTACTGGCGAATTTGCTCAGAAGCTTCCGGTGTATAAAGTGGAATCCGAACTTCATCAAAGGAAAAGCCAAACTGTTTCAAAGCAAGCCACGGACGCAATGACCAAGATGAATAGTTTTTATTGCCAATGATTAAAGTAAGAAAAGCCATAACTTTAGACAACTGGGGCGTTGACGGATTCGATCGAGGATTCTAATCTTTGTCGAGCTAGATAGTCAGCAAGCTGAGCTTCGATTTTAGTTCGTACCTCTTGCCGATACTCATAGAAATGCTCATTCAAAGCACAAACTGCTAGGTAATGTTCAACTACTTTGGGATTGTTTCTCAAAATGCTAAACAGATGATGCCAGAATATCCAGCGGGTTTCTCGAACGACCCCTTGTCGCCAGCAAATCGTAAGAAAAGCTTGAACTACTTTCCAGGTTACTTTTCTCAGCTTCGATCGATGTCTCGGTGCGCCTAATTTCATGAAATGCCGATACGCTCGATCGAGATAGTTCACCGGATCGTACAATCGCCAAAATCCATCAATGTATTCGCGCGTGACTTCTTCGAGCGGGCGAGTCGGAACAAAGTTCATCAGTGTTGTCTGATTAATGTTCGCGACATCTTCAACCAAGCGCCCTTCCTTCTTCAAGCGATGCCACAAAGCCGTATCAGGTAAAGCTTGCAACATTGAGAAAATTGCGATCGGAATTGTGGTTTGTTCTACAAATCGCACAATACGATCTCCCGCACCCGATGTTTCACCATCAAATCCAATAATGAAACCTGCCATCACCCGCAATCCTTTCCGAGCGATCGCATCGACTGCATCAGACAGAGAATCGCGTGTATTTTGATGCTTATTCGTTAAGGTTAAGCTAGACTCATCCGGGGTTTCAATCCCCAAAAACACACTGTTAAAGTTACACTCGACCATCATCTCCATCAGTTCTGGATCTTGTGCTAAATCAACAGAAGCTTCAGTACTCAAACTAAAAGGATGTTGATGCTCGATCATCCATTCTTTCAATGCCTTTAAAAGCAATTTAACGTTGCGCTTGTTGCCAATGAAATTATCATCGACCATAAAAATCGATCGTCGCCAGCCCAATTCGTATAAGCGATCGAGTTCTGCTAGCAGTTGTTCAGGACTTTTGGTTCGAGGTTTGCGCCCATAAAGCACAATGATGTCACAGAATTCACACTGGAACGGACAGCCTCGTGAGAACTGCACCGACATATTATCGTAAGCATCAAAATCTAATAGATCAAATCTGGGAATCGGTGTCGTGCTAACATCAGGTCGATCTCCACCTGCACGATAAATCCCGTGTGTCTCGCCTTTCTGCACAGCTTCGATAAACATCGGCAAGGTGATCTCACCCTCATCCAAAATTAAGTAATCTGCCTCGGCGACTTCATTCGGTAACGCCGTTGCATAAGGGCCGCCGACAGCGACCTTCTTCCCGCGACGTTTTGCTTCTCGGATTTGATCTAAAAGATCGCCTTTCTGAACAATCATGGCAGACATGATCACGAGATCTGCCCAATCCCATTCCGCTTCCGTTGCTTCGCGGAGATTGCGATCGACTAATTTAAACTCCCATTCTTGCGGTAAAATTGCAGCCACCGTAATCAATCCAAGCGGCGGTAACATTGCTTTGCGTCCGACAAGCTGTAACGCTTTTTCAAACGACCAAAAACTTTGTGGAAAGACTGGATAGAGCAACAAAACACGCATAGTTAATCCCGATAAACCTATACTATGAACTCAACGGCAAGCTTTCGCAAGCTTAACGTGATCTTCTAGCTGGCTTTCGAGACTTCGTATTTCGTAATTAAGATCCCGTAATTCGGTTAAGTTTTCTGACAAAAATTAATTTCGATTGCTGATGACCTGATTTTCAGATTGAGAATTGGTCGTAAATAACCACTCTTGTGCATCGTTCATCAGCGCATCTTCTGCAGCGCGAGGCAATTGTACATCAACGCCATTGGTGACTGCACCGAGTAGTCGCAGATTTGCATTTTCGGTGAGTTGATCGATCGCTTCTTCTAGCAAGCTCTGCTGAGTGACCCCCGGACGAGTCACTAAAATCATGCCATCTGTATAAGGCTCCAAAATAAATGCATCGTTACACTTACTCAGACAAGGAGAATCCAGAACGACAAGATCAAAGCGCGCTCTCGCATCTTCGAGTAAGCGGCGGAGTTCGCTCGACTCCAGCAAGGAAGCCGCAGACGCCTGTGGGCCTGGACTTGCGACAATATAAAGGTTTTCGACATCAGGAGCAAGCCGAATACAATCGCTAATTTGCCCAAAATATCGCAAGGGTTCGATCTGACTATCTGGATCAGCCGTGAGATTCACCCCCTGAGCCGATGAGGGAGAACGCAGATCAGTTTCAATCAATAAGGTGCGTTTTCCAGCACGAGCCGATGCGATCGCCAAATTGTAAGCGGTCACAGTCTTACCTTCGCCGTCCACAATACTAATCATCATCAGCACTCGCAAGTTCTTCGTCTCGGTCAAGCGAAGATTACTCCGGAATCGCTCATAATATTCCGCATAAGGTGAATCGGGCTTGATCAAGATTGGCGAAGCATTTGGAATAAAAGACTTCACCTGTGGCAAAACTCCAAGAATTGCGACATCTCGCTGACGAATTGCTTCTCGTAAATCTTCTGCCGTGTAAATTGTGCCTTCGAGAGTATCGAGTAAGAAGATCAGTCCTGCTCCTGCGACTAAGCCCACGATTGCCCCGACTGCTAGCGTCATGGGAATACTTTTTGGAGCTTTGACCCCGGTTGGAGCGACACTGGGCGGCTTACTCATGCCTAAACTACTAACAATTTCGACTTCAGCCGCTTTCGCATCAACCAGCTTTTGCTGCATCTGATCGTGGAGATTCTTTCTCAGTTTGACTTGATCTTCAAGCCGAGTTCGAGCCAGTTGCTTATTGGGAATGCTCGAAAACTGTTGTCGCAGTTCTTGCTCCGATCGCACACTGGAAACAATCTGCTGCTGAATGGATTCTTGCTGCGTTTTCAGATTCACCAAGGTGTTTGCGAGCTGCTGCCGTGCCGGATCGAGGCTGCTATCTTGCCGCACATTGGCGATAAAGGGAGCCGCATTTCCGTTGCCCCCGATAACTTCAACCGCTCGTTTCCGAATCTCTTCCTCATACGCTTGCTGTTGTTTCCTCAATGTTTCGACCTGCGGATGTTCAGGACGGAGATCTTTAAGTAAGACCGCCATTTGTGATTCGATTTGTTGAAGTTGTGCTCGGAGACTTGCAATGATTGGATCAGCACTCAAAGCGGAAGACACATAGGCTTGATCGGCACTGAGTCCTAGCTTTTGCTCAAGACTGGCAATTTGAGCATTAATCCCTTCTAGTTGTAATCGAAGCTGCTGTTGCTGCTGTTGGCTACCACTGATTGATTTAACAATATTGCCATCCTGCGCCGCAAAAAGCTGCGGACCTTCGATGCGATCGTATTGTTCTAAGGTTCGTTCAGCTTGGAAAAGTTCCTGCTTTACTTTAGGTAGGCGTTGTTCAATCTCAGCAATAATCGCTCGCAATCTCGCTGAATTATTCAATCGACTTTGTTCAATCAATTTTCGAGACAATAAGCTCAGAATGTCTCCAGCGCGTTGTGGATTGCTATCTGCAAAAGTTAGATTGACTTCCGCTTTTGCCGCAGCTGCATCTTTGGGATCACCTCCCCCTGTGATTTTGATGGTTAACCCTTTGACAAGGCTTTTTGGCTCAATCCCAATTTCTTTAGCGACTGCTTCTAGAACTGCATCTGTGAGTAAAGATTCTTTTGTAAAACTTTCGACCGGTTGGCGAACCTGTGCGCCGATCGTGGAAAACGTAATCGGAGGTGCATTGCCGACGAGTTGCGCTTCTCCTAGATAGCCAATGGGCGGTTCAGGCTGAACTGCAACCACTCCACTGGCTCCTAAACCCACGACACACCCTGCCGGAATCACCCATTTGTAGCGATTAACCGCGAGTAGATAACGTTTCACGATCGGTGGAACCATAAGAAGCCTTCACTAGAAAATAGGGGTAGATGATTTACTCTCGTCCAGTTGGACCAAACAAGTTCTCCGCTCCGTTTTGCAGTTCTCTGAAGAACAATAAGAAGCCCAAAACATCTCGGAATGGCTGTGTAAAGGTGTTGAGTGCGTAGGTGATTCTGCCAATCAGATTCCGTCCTACCACAATGACGTCATTGTCTTCGAGCGCAATGTTTTCTCCCATGTTGCCCTGCAAAATGCTCCGTGCATCGATGTTGCGAGTGACGGCTTTCTTCTGAATCGGGTCAAATCGAATCAAAGCGACTCGGCGCAGATTTGCATTATCAGGACCGGGTCTGACTGAAGTGAGCGCATCGAGAAATGTACTACCATTGGGTAACGTCAGTGTTCCTAGCCCATTGCTGGCATAGCTGAGAAAGCGCACGGTAATTTGAGGTTTGACTAACGTTGATCGACCCATTAAGAGTCGATCGTAATTTTGATCTTGCTCAGAAAGCTTCGGAATTACCATGACATCCCCATCTTGCAATTTCAGATCGGGCAATGGCGTTCCATCTTGTAGCGGTGTGACTAAATCTAGTTTTTCTTCTAAGACTGATCCATCTGCTAAAACTCGTTTGACTTGTACTGCTCTGAGATCCGCTCGTCCCGTTGCACCTCCGGCAAGCAGAAGCGCGGCTGAAGTTCTAGGGAGTTGCAACGTGTAGAGTCCGGGTTTAGCAATTTCGCCTGTCACGGTGACGAGAACGGGGCGCTGTCCGATTAGGGAGACGAATACAACTGGATCGATGACGATTCGATTCACAGCTTGGCGAATTTTTTCTTGCGCTTCGGAGATCGTTAAACCTTGCAGCGAGATTTTACCGAGGAGTGGAGCCGTAATATTGCCTTCTTGGTCGATCGCAGCTTGAAAATTCAAATCGGCAAATCGTTGCACTTGCACTGCGATCGTATCTCCTGCTCCTAAGCGATAGAGATTGAAGGATTTGATCGGTGGAACAGTAGGTGCGGTTGATGTAGCAGGCGCGGTCGGTGTTGCAGGAGTGTCGCGCAATTTCTGACGCGCTTGTTCGATCAGTTCTAGAGGAGTGGGGCGAGCTTGTGCGGTCGGTAAAGGTGCAGAAGCTTGAGCCGATGCCCGTTGGGTGTTGAGCCAGATTGAGAGTGTTGGCGTGAGCGTGTACACTCCTGCCATGAGAAGAGACGTAATCCATCCACGCGGAGCGGACTTAAAGAAATGGAGTTCAACTAAACGCATGGGGCAAGCTATCCAGTCAGAGCGGGGAATTTGGCTCACTACGATCGCTACATTGTATTGAGCTAACCTCAGATGGCATCCGAGATTTCCGCGCTTAGTATGCCCAGATTGGCTAATTTGAACGCAGAACTTGATTCGTCAAGGTGGATTGTACGGTTTGCACCAGGGGTTCGAGTCTGCTGCGATGCGGTTCGATGTCTTCTAAGGGTTCAATCGGTAAAATCACGCTCACGGCTACCCAAGCGGCTCGCTGATTTTGCCATTGAGCCAGTCGATCGCTGATAAACCACTGCATCGGTGCAGGATGTCCGCCGTTCGCCCAGGCATACCACCGCATCACGGCATAAGTTTGATTTTGCGTCCAGGCGCGATGAAATTCGACTGTGATGGAATCGATCTGAATCTGACGATAGGAATCAGTTTTCCACCCTTGAGAGCCTTCTAGGTCTGTCCATTCAACTTGGGGCTGGTCAATCGATCGAGCTTGCGGATAAAACAGAACCGAGGCTTTCGTTTGTGATGCGTCTTGGAGTTCTTGGTACATCCATTTGTGATCACCGATTTGGACGTTTTTTTTCTCGATCGTTTGCCAGCCTGAAATGTTCAGTCCCTCTTTTTTGAGCGATCGCAATTCCGATAAGACTTTTACCTCGGGTGGAGCTGTCCAACGCCATTTGCCGCCCGAGAGATATCCGGGGAGTGCGCCTAAAAGCACTAATCCACTCACAATCAGCAAGAGCACGACTTTCGATAAATTGACTCGTAGCGATTTAGAGAGTGAGGTGAGCATTTTAGGATTCAGGGCGATTGAACAGGTTTTCGAGCGGACTAATAAGCAGTACTAGTAAGCCCAACATTGCAGCTGAGTAGACATCTCCACCCCAACCGTCATGTAGCCATTTGAAAGCGGCATCTTGTCCGGTTCCGTGGAAAAAGGTGAGGATAGTATTGCGGATAATGTTTGCAATGACGCTGGTCAGCAGCGCGAGGCTGATGAAGGTGATGCAGAAATTGCGCGATCGTAAATTGTTTGTCCAGTACAACAGCATCAAGCTGACATAAAAACTGGTGAATAACATTTTGAGTCCAGCGCAATAGGGTGCGACTTCAACTAAGCGCTGATTGACGAAGATGTAAATGTTTTGAACCGTCACATCCATTCCCAACTGATTCAGGATAAAACCTGCAGTTCCAGCAATGAAACTTTGCAGCGGTAGGGTGTACGGGGCAAGTAAGTAAGGAATCTCGTTTGGCGTTGCGAGAAAAACGAGCAGTAGGGCGAACGATTGCAGTTTCAGACCTGGAAGACCTTTGAGCCACAAGCAAATTCCGGTCAGTAAAATCGGAAATGAAAGATTGACCGGATCAGGCAATCCTGAAAGATAAAGTACGCCTGCCAACATCATGAAGCCGAGACTGACAAAGCGAGCTGACCCGACTTCATCGGAGAGCCGTACCCAGCGTTTGCGGTTATACCAAGCAATGTAGGCAGCAAATGGGAGTCCGATTAAGCCGTGGCTGAAGTATTCGTGTTCGATGCTGATCGATTTCTTAATCCAGCCGTTGTACCAATGGATCAGAAGCGGGACATATAAAACGGCGAGAAGTCCGAGGAGAACGAATTCGCTCCAGTATCGATCGAGGAAAGATGAACGCCGGATTTGCATGATTTTGAGCAGCTAATAGAGCAGGATGGGGGTGTCAATATCAGGTTCAAGCTGACATTTTTACAGCAGCAGGAGTAGCGAGACTTTCTTCGATCGCACCGACAACTTGAATTACCTGAGCTTCACTCATACCTGGGTACATCGGAAGTGAAAGAATTTCTTTGCATAGATTTTCGGCAACTGGAAACGCTCCTTCTCGATAGCCCAGATGCTTGAATGCAGGCTGCAAATGGCAAGGGAGAGGATAGTGAATTCCAGTCTGAATTCCTTGTGCTTCGAGGCGATTTTGCAGGGTTTCTCGATCGAGCGATTCTGCTTGGTCTTGCATGACTCGCATCACGTATAAATGATAGACATGCCCTTTCCCACTCAGGTTAGAAATTGGCATCAAACCGCGTGAAAGTAAGGGTTTCAAAAGTGCGTTATATTGTTCTGCGATTTGAGCGCGATCGCGATTCCAGCTTTTTAAATGAGGAAGTTTCACATTCAAAATCGCCGCTTGAATTGAGTCGAGGCGGCTATTTGTGCCAAATTCGGTGTGAAAGTACTTGCGCGGCGCGCCGTAGTTTCTTAAGGTGCGGACTTTGTGCGCGATCGCTTCATCTTTGGTTACGACCATACCGCCATCACCCAATGCGCCTAAATTCTTGCTCGGATAGAAGCTAAAAGCTGCTGCTAACCCAATCGCTCCGGCTCGCACGCCTTCGCGTTCTGCCAAATGAGCTTGGGCTGCGTCCTCAAAAATAATCAGTTCATAAGTATGTGCTAAATCTCGCAAAAGGCTAGGCGAAACCATTTGTCCATAGAGATGCACAGGCACAATTGCTCTCGTTCGAGGCGTAATCGCTCGTTCTGCAGCAGCGAGATCGATCAGCGCCGTTTTCGGATCGCAATCGACTAAAACGGGAGTCGCTCCGCAACGCAATACTCCAATGAGTGTGGCAACGAAAGTATTGGCAGGCAAAAGCACTTCATCGCCTTGAGCAATTCCACAGGCTTGCAGACCGAGCGCGATCGCATCTGTGCCACAAGCGACACCGACACCATGACTCACGCTACAGGCTTTAGAAAATGCTTGCTCGAATTCCAGGACAGACTGTCCCATGACATAATCGCCACGTTGAAGTACGCCCTGAATTGCCTGTTCAATCTGGGATTGAATCGGTTGATGGAGAGGTGCGAGATCGACAAAAGGAATGGAAGGAGAGACGCTCTGCATACTTGAAGCCGCCACGAAAGATGAGCAAGCCGAGTGGAAACTCAGGGAAGTTGGAGAATGGTTTGTGATGGAGTAGGGGGTGGGGAGTGGGGGAGTAACGTTTTCGATTTCCCCACTCCCTACTCCCCACTTGAAGCTCTTAGGCTTCAAACCGGACGGTCACAAACGTCAACTGGCTCAGAGTACCCAATTTTAAAAATGGCGGTTTCAGTAAGTTCGCTAACACCAGCCTTCTTGATGGGCTTGGCGTTTGGATTGGATATTACCTAAATGTTTTTTCACAGTATCGATCGTAATAAAGAGACGTGATGCGATTTCTTTGCGCGAAAGATTACAGCGTTTTAGAAACCAGACTTCGGCTTCGCGCGGTGTTAAACCGAATTTCTTTGCCTCGGTGACAGCCAGACTTTGCAGCGATCGCTGTTGGTCTTCGAGCCGCACGAGGAGACAGGCTTGCTCAAGTTCGAGCCATTGAACCTGGATACGGTAGGTGTGATTGTCCTCGGTTTTGAGTTCGGACTCGATGACTAAAGGGCGATCGCCATACCACTGGCGGCTATCGATCAACGCTTCGCAGGAACGCCAGACCTCAGTGGGATACTGCTCAGTCGGATTGAGCTGATAACATAGCTCCGTTGCAGGTGTATTTGCGAATATGACTTCACCTTGCGGATTCAGAATTAAAATGCCATCAACTAAGCCTTCAAGCACAGACAATAAGAAATCATTGGGGGTAGTGTTAGCCATAATGTTCATCATCTTCAGGGGCAAATGAACTGTTGATAAGGCTGAATACGGTTGATGTTTTGGTTTTATGCACCCGACTCACCCTTGCCTAATCTGAAGGTACGCAATTTAAACGCGTTTGACCGTGAGAAAAAGTTAGGAGTTTAGGGTTATAAAACGTTATTTCGTGACACGGCAACTTAGCGGAAAATTAAGGTGTCCGTAATTTCCCTGACTTCGCTTGAAGCTGTCAATATCGCTCATAGCGAGAATAATCAGAAAGGGTGAACTACCGTGATTACGATCGAGAATGCACTCAGCGTGTTGGATCAGGTGTTCGAGCAGGATCGCTTGACGCATTTACAAGAGATAGTGTTTCGATCTGCCTGGGAAGGGCTGACCTATGAACAGATTGCAACCACTGAAGATTATGATCCGGATTATGTGAAGCTCGTTGGCTCACAATTGTGGCAAATCTTGTCCGATCGCTTAGGACAACGTGTCACGAAAAGTAATTTTCGGGTCGTGCTCCGGCAATGGGTAGAGGCAAAAATTCCAGCGATCCCAACCGTGATCGAATCATCGCTCGTCGATTGGGGTGAGGCAGTGGATGTGTCTAGCTTTTGTGGGCGGACACAAGAACTTAGCGCACTCGATCACATGTTGACAGCAGAGCAATGTCGATTTGTGACAATTCTCGGCATGGGCGGAATCGGCAAAACGGCTCTCTCGGTCAAGTTAGCCCAGCAGGTACAAGGGAAGTTTGAGGCGGTAATTTGGCGATCGCTGCAAGATGCGCCCCCTTTAGATGTCATCTTGTCAGACTGGATTCCATTTCTATCACGCCAACAGGAAACTGAGATCCCCGATACCGTCGATGGGAAATTAGGACGGCTGATGTACTATTTGCGATCGTCGCGCTGTCTGTTGATCCTCGATAATGTTGAATCTATTTTAGAGGGAGGAGATCGAACTGGACATTACCCGAGTGGGTATGAATCTTACGGAGAGTTATTTCGTCGGATTGGGGAAACGGTACATCAAAGCTGTCTCGTTTTGACGAGTCGCGAAAAGCCGAAAGAAGTCGCAGCATTAGAAGGTCAGTTTGTGCGATCGTTTCGCCTAGACGGATTGGATACGTCAGAAGCAGAAGAACTGCTGAAACCGAAACAGTTGAGAGTCGATTTTGCAATTTTTGCGCGATTGAACAATCTCTATGGTGGTAATCCACTCGCGCTAAAAATCGCGGCATCGACCATTCAAGATCTCTTTGATGGCAGTGTGGCAGAATTTCTGACTGAAGGAACGTCTGTATTTGGTGGAATTTCAGATTTGCTAGATGAACAGTTCGATCGCTTATCGCAGCTTGAGCAGCACATTATGTATTGGATTGCGATCAATCGCGATGGAACTGCTTTATCTGAGCTAGCAGAGGATATTGTTCCTGCGATTCCGAAGCGTTACTTAATTGAGGCTTTAGCTTCTTTAGCGCGTCGCCCGATCGTCGAAAAGCAAGGCTCGAAATTTACCTTGCAGCCTGTGGTGATGGAATATGTGATTGAGCGATTGAGCGATCGCATTTTTCAAGAGCTTTGTACCGAGAATGTTCAACTGTTGATGTCTCATGCGTTGATGAAGGCGAATGTGGAAGATCATATTCGCGATCGTCAAATTCGCATGATCCTACAGCCGTTACTCGATCGATTATTGGCTCCATTTCACTGTCAAACGGATGTCGAAGCAAAGCTCAAACGAATGCTCGGTAAGCTCCGAGAGCAAGTAGGCTGCGCGCCGGGATATGCAGCCGGAAATATTCTCAATATGCTGTGCTGTTTGAAAACGGATCTAACAGGCTACGACTTTTCAGAGCTAGCAGTTTGGCAAGCCTATTTGCAAGGTGTAGATTTACATCGCGTCAATTTTACTCAAGCTGATTTGAGAAAGTCTGTGTTCTCAGAAGTGTTGGGGAATGTTTGGTCGGTTGCTTTTAGTCCAGATGGCGAGATTTTGGCAGCGAGTGATACGGCTGGAGCCATTCATCTCTGGCGGGTTTCGGATTGGCAGAAATTACTCACGTGTGAAGGACACCAGCATTGGGTGTGTGAAGTTGCTTTCACGTCAGATAGTCAATGGCTCGTTTCAGCAAGTGGCGACAATACGGTGAAAGTTTGGCATGCAAAAACAGGCGAATGTTTGCGGACGTTCAGCGATCATCAAGACTGGGCAATTTCGATCGCGATTTCTCCTGACGATCGCATGATTGCGAGTAGTAGTGCCGACCGCACGATTCGCCTTTGGGATTTGCACACGGGTCAGCCGATCCGAACACTCGAAGGTCACCAGCACTGGATTTGCAAAGTTACTTTTAGCCCGGATGGAAAATTCCTAGCCAGCGCAAGTGACGATCGCACCATGAAGCTTTGGGATGTGGAAACTGGAGCCTGTTTGAAAACGTTTGAAGGACATACGAACACCGTCCGAAGTGTTGCGTTTAGTCCTGATGGCTTGATGCTTGTTACTGGGAGTGAAGATGCCACAATCAAGCTTTGGGATATTGAAACCACTCACTGTGTAAAGACGCTTTCAGGGCATTTAGAACAAGTGAGATGCGTCACTTTTAGCCCAGATGGTCAAGCAATTCTCAGCAGTAGCTTTGATGAAACGATTAAGCTCTGGGATGCAACAACTGGCAAGTGCCTCAAAACATTACAGCAGCATCGAGGCGTAGTTCGCTCTGCAACATTTAGCCCTTGTGGCAACATGATTGCGAGTGGGAGCGCAGATCAGTCTGTTCGACTTTGGCATACGCAAACTGGAGAATGTTGCAAGACGCTGCAAGGCTATACGAACTTCGTTTTATCCGTTGCATTTAGCTTTGATGATTCTCTACTGGCGAGTACTAGCACTGATCACACGGTTAATCTTTGGGATAGTTCGACGGGAGTTTGTCTCAATAGTTTTTACGGTCACGAGAATTGGGTCTGGACAGTTGCTTTTAGTCCTGACGATCGACTACTTGCGAGCGGCAGTTTTGATCACACGGTTCGGGTGTGGAATCGATCGACGAATCAATGCCTAAAAGTTTTACGCGGGCACACGAACTGGGTTTGGTCAGTTGCCTTTAGCCCGGATGGAGAAACGGTTGCGAGTGGCAGCTTTGATCAAACCATTCGAGTATGGAATCCTAGAACAGGTGAGTGTTTACAGATTCTTGCGGCTCAGAGTCGAATTTGGGCGATCGATTACAGTTCAGATGGACAGTTCCTTGCCAGTGGAGAAGAAAATCACAATATTCATCTCTGGAATCCCCAGACTGGGCAATGCATCAAAACCTTGCAAGGACATACGAATCGGGTAATGTCGATCGCGTTTCGAGCCGATGGCAAACAGTTAGTCAGTGGCAGTGAAGATGGAACTGTGAGAATTTGGGACATCAAATCTGGAGAATGCGTGATGGTCTTACCAGCCGATGAGCGGATTGCTTCAGTGGCATTTTCTCCAAACGGCGATCGGGTTGCGAGTGGTGGAATTGATCAGCTTGTGAAAGTTTGGCATCTCAAAACGGGCGAATGTCGAATTTTGAGAGGACATCGCGATCGCATTTGGTCAGTTAAATTCAATAATGACGGTTCGATGCTTGCCAGTGGCAGCGAAGATCAAACGGTGCGTTTGTGGAATGTAGAATCGGGAGACTGTATGAAAGTCCTGCAAAAACCACAACCTTATGATGGAATGAAGATTACTCAGGTGAGCGGGGTAACGAATGCACAAAAGACAACGTTGAAAGCTTTGGGTGCAGTTGAGTAGCGATCGTATGCTCAGAACTCTAAAATACTAAAGAGTTTGGAGTGCTGAGCATAGAACTTATTCTGGATTCACGATCGAACCCATGAACAAAATTTCACCCGTTTGATTGTCTCGAATCGCGCAGAAGAACGGTCGATCGACAATCATTTTGAACGGCTCTTCTTGAATTTGAGCCGAAGTCGCAACAACTCCTACTGAGGTAACTGCTGCCGCTTCCGTTCCTTCTTCATTCACCTCAACGAATGTCTTATGTTTAACCTCATTGATTTTCGTTGTAGCTTTACTTAAATTCGAGAAATCTGCAGCATCTTGAAACGCAACGCCCATTCCTAAAGCGGACAACGCCGTTTTTAGATCCACCTCATAATCCATCTTGAATCGAGGCAGTTGAATCTGACCTTCACGGCTGGAAAATTGCTTCATCCAGGTTTGCCAATTCTCAGCCGTCAAACTCTTTTGAAATGCAGTCAGATTTGACTTTGGCAAAAACACATACATGCTCATTCGCCCATTGCCATACGGCAAACTAATCGCTTGAAACTGGTCGGTTTCTGAGTAGCGATATTCTCCTTGCCGCTTCATGAGTGGAACTTGTTTCTTTGTTCCATTAATCAGGGAAAATGGACGATTTTCGGTGTTTTTCTGATCAAATTCGTTCGACCATGCTCCTTTGAAATAAATGGCATTGATCAAAAACATCACATGCTCAGGAGTAATGCGATCGACAATTTTCTCAATTTTTCCATTCGTATTTTCTTTGACCCAACCGTTAATTTCATCAGATGCAGTGGGTCGTTTAAAATCTAAAGTTTTGACTTTAGCGTCATAGAATTTCTCATTTTGCTGTAAGAAGTTGAGATTAAATGCAATGCCTTCTTTTGCCCAGAGCGAATTTGCGATCGACAATTTCACTTTCGGATCAACTTGGGTCAAATTTGCCATCAAATTCCGCTGCGAATTATTGAGTTCTTCCAGCGTCATTCCCTGGAATTGCAACGCATTTGCCATCGCTTGCTTCGTGTTGCCGTTTGCGCCGTTGTAGGTCATCGAAAGCGCGATCGCAACGCTAGAAGGTGAGACAAAGACATTCTTTTGACTGTCTTTTTTAAGAATTTCAGAAAATAACTTGAATCCAAACTTCGTATTCGCTGCAACTAATTTTGGATTCACAGAAGGAGCTTCAAGCGACGGTGGAACTTGCTGTTTTGGTAGGGCTTGCTTTGGATTCTGCGAATTTGCTGATGTCGAACAAGATAGCGCAGTCATTGCAAGAATTACAGCGCATGAATAGCCAATCCATTGAGATATTCTCATAGTTAATCACTCCACGAAAATTCGGAACTCAAGCGACTGAATCCCGAATAGTTTGACCTCAATCGTGTACAAATCGCCACGTTATTAATTGATACATTAGCTGCTCAATGAATTGCGTAGAGGTACCGTTACTATTTTTGCGACGGAACAGTCCACCATGCCAACGCATAAGATTGAATAGGTTCATTGGCTTTTTGACGGAAAACAACGCGAATCTTGTACCGCCCATTACTCGGAACCGGGAAAAAAATGTGCTCGACACTATCAATGCTGCTGACTGATGACCAGATACTTTTCTGAATATCGTTGTCTTCTGCGCGCATTAAGTAGATGTCTAAGTTATTCAATCCTCGATCGCGAAACGTTTCCCCTAAGTCATAAACTTTGTTGCGGTTCTTATCGTTCAATTCCACTAATCGATCCCAAGCGAGCGTTGCTGCAACATAGCTGCCTTGAAGTAACGGTCGATCGATCATATAATCTTGTGCAGCTTTTCCGGCTTCAATCTTGCCGTAATTCCAGCCAATCGCAGGTACAGGCTTATTCGGTGCCCATTGCCCTGCACTAAACTGCTGATAGGCGCGAAACGCATTCAGTTGTCCTGCACCCATCTGGATATTCAGAGGAATTTTCGGATTTTTATACGCATCAGAATCAATCCAGGTTTGATTATTTTTTTCAACGATCGTCCGCGTCATTCCTAAAGCGCGACCGTCCCCTTTGTCTTTAATTTTGTCTGCCGAATTCATCAACACGGCTTTCATGACTTCATGCCGTCGGGCATCTAATGTCCAAGGCAATTTACACCCGCCTTTACAACTTTGTCGGAGTTGTCGATCGCTAAATTCCTGCAACAATGCCACCGTTCCCGTCACATGAGGAGCCGCAAAACTTGACCCGATTGCGCTCGTCTGTTCACCTTTGAGATTTGCGACATTGATTTTGCTACCCGGTGCCGTGAGAGACAGCGATCGCCGACCTCCCAAACTCGTTTCAATTCCATCATTGCGCTTCAAGAGTCGAGGATGCGTATCGCCAATATTGGAAAAATCGATCTTGGTATATTCTTCTCCGACTCGGCGGGTGAATGAAACAGTCATGCCATTAAAGTTATCCGTCGGAATCGGAATTCCCCCTTTGCCCTGATTTCCCGCCACAATAAACAGCGAATTATGGGTCTGTGAGAGCCAATCAATACATTGAGTTAAGAGCGCATTGCCGTCTAATCGCGCATTCGGGCGTGGGTCTTGCTGGAGTGCTTCTCCAAAACTGAAATTAACGGCACGGACATCCCCCCCATTCTGTAAAGCAATATGTTGAGCAGACAGACATTCCTCTGATTGTCCGCTGCGCTGTGGAGTGGCGGCAGCAGAAGAAAAGAGTCGCGCATTGGGAGCGACTCCTAAAACAGCCTTGCTATTTCCAACCATGACACTCGCAACTTGAGCGGCATGTGTATCTAAATTGGTGTTCGTCTTCGCGGGTTGATTGCGGAAAAAAGTGCGAGATAAATCAATTACTTGGTTATTCGCCCCTGCTTTATCGATGCCGAATTGCGGCGGACGACCGATTTCGACTTGTCCGATCGCGATTTTCTTTCCCGTCAAGCCATAAGGAGCTTGCTGCAATCGGAGTGCGTCAATTCCTTCTTTCCCGATCGAGCTTTCTGAAACAGGGGTTGCCTGTGCCGCGATCGCGATCAAAACTCCGCCGAATCCAACCATCCACTTCATCTTTCAACCCTAATAAGTATTTATTCCTAAAAATTTGTGCAAACCCTGACCAAATTCTGAGAGAAAACCTTCACAATTTGTTAAACTGATCACACATTCTCAAGCTTTTCAAGGGGAACCAACCGTCATGTCCAATAAACCGATCGTAGTTGCACCATCGATTCTCTCTGCTGATTTTAGTCGGTTGGGCGATGAGATTCGCGCCGTTGACGCAGCCGGAGCCGATTGGATTCACGTTGATGTCATGGACGGACGTTTTGTCCCGAACATCACGATCGGTCCCTTGATCGTGGAAGCAATTCGCCCCGTGACTCAGAAGCCGCTCGATGTTCACTTGATGATTGTAGAGCCTGAAAAGTACGTCGGCGATTTTGCAAAAGCAGGTGCGGATCACATTTATGTTCACGCTGAGCACAACGCTTCGCCTCACTTGCACCGCACGCTCGGACAGATCAAGGAATATGGCAAAAAAGCGGGTGTTGTTCTGAACCCGGGTAGCCCCTTGGAGCTAATTGACTATGTGTTGGAACTGTGTGACCTCGTGTTGATCATGAGTGTCAACCCAGGATTTGGCGGTCAGAGCTTTATTCCTGGCGTATTGCCGAAAATTCGCAAATTGCGTCAGATGTGTGATGAGCGCGGACTCGACCCCTGGATCGAAGTCGATGGCGGTCTGAAAGGCAACAACACCTGGCAAGTGATCGAAGCAGGCGCAAATGCGATCGTTGCTGGTTCAGCCGTATTTAACGCCCCCGATTATGCAGCCGCGATCGAAGGCATCCGCAACAGCAAGCGCCCCTCGCCTGAACTTGCAAAAGTCTAGTTGTCTGAAGAGATCAGAAAAAGCCGATCGCGCATTACGCGATCGGCTTTTTTTTAGGACTGATAGGAAGATAGGGAACAGTTGCTGTCTGGGTTCTCCCCACTCCCCACAACAAATTTGCTCAACGACTAGGCAGCCTCAACCAAACTAGCCAAATTACAACACCGCAACAACTCCGCGCTTTCCGGTATCAAATAGTCCTGCAACTTATAAACCTCTTGCAGCACTGCCAACTCCCGCGCGTATTCTCGTTGAACCGTTGCGATCGTCGATTCGTAGCCAATCCGTTCCGTTCTCAACAAATGCAGCGCCATGTTGATATTCGAGAGTGGATTCCGAAGTTCTTGGTAGAAATGATTGAGCAATCCGTCACGCGCCCCTGTGTCACTCGCCGAATCAGGAACTGCCTGATCCACAGGTTCTAAAGTCGCGTCAGCCTTCTGAGGTTGCGAGACTTCAGAGACCTGGCGATATCGCTCTGCCAAAGCCGCATACTTCGCCAAGCGCCCCGTCACAGCACCAAGCAAATCTGTTGCTGTACAAGGCTTTGTCAAATAATCATCCGCGCCTAGCTCCATCCCTTGACGCTGATCGGCTTTTGTTCCGCGAGCGGTCAGAAAAATGAACGGAATCCCTGCCGTATTCGGTGACTTGCGGAGTTGTGAGAGAACTGAGAAACCATCGAGATCGGGCATCGTCACATCACACAAAATCAAATCTGGATGATGTTCTTGAGCCAGTTGCACCCCGACGTTACCGTTTTCTCCCCCAATCCCATGAAATCCTTCGGCTTCCAGCAAATCTAAAATCGATTCCCGAACCGTCTGTTCGTCTTCAATAACGAGGATTGTTTTCATGCTTGGACTGTCTGTTTAACGGTAGCGTGACTGTAAACAGAGTTCCCTGATTCTCTTCGCTTTCTACAGTAATGGTTCCACCGTGTAGATCGACGCACTGTTTGACGATCGACAATCCTAAGCCCGTTCCTGGAATCGATCTCGCATTGCTCGCCCGATAAAATGACTGAAACAAGTCAGCTTGATCCCCACTAGGAATGCCAATTCCATAATCCTGAACCCAGAAAATTGCGGTTTGATGGTTCACGCTCAGTTTAAATTCGACAATTTCTCCTTTTGGAGAATATTTCACCGCGTTCGAGAGCAAATTGGTCAAAATGTGGCGCAGTAAGCGATCGTCTACACAAAATAACGAATCGCTCGGCTCAGAGGAGCGGTGTGAGAACTGAATTGATCGCTTTTCCTCGATATGAAACTCGTCTACTAATTCCTGGCAAAACTGAACTAAATTGATCGGTTGCGGAGAGAATTGCAGCTTTCCAGATTCGGTTTCGCCGACAGTCAGCACATTCGATAAAAGCTGATTCATGCGTTTGACCGACCCTTGAATGCGTTCGAGGTAAGTCTCTTTCTTTTGATCGCTGAGTTGAGTTCCGTAGCGTTGAAGTAACTCAGTTGAAAACAGAATCGTATTTAACGGATTGCGAAATTCATGGGAAACCACTGAAACAAATCGAGACTTGAGTTCGCTCATTTCTCGCTCCTTTTCCAGGGCGGCTCGAACTGCTGTTTCAGCTTTATGTCGCGAGAGCGCAATCTCGATCGTGGTGACTAACTCTCGATCTTCAAAGGGCTTCAAGATATAACCAAAGGGTTGAGACTGTTTCGCGCGAGATAGCGTATTTTCGTCTGCATGAGCGGTTAAAAACACGACAGGGAGCCGCCACTTTTGGCGAATTTGTTCAGCCGTTTCAACCCCATCCATTTCGCCATGTAAGCGAATATCCATCAGCACAAGATCGGGTTGAAAATTTGCCGTATCATCTAGAGCCTCTTCTGAAGTCGCCGCGATCGACACCACTTGATACCCTGCTGATTGCAAACTCGTTTGAATATCCAGCGCAATAATACTCTCATCTTCTACAATTAACACCCTAGCAGTAGACATATCTAAACCCTGATCTTCTGTTCCATAAAGCACATCGTATACTGAACGCCCGAATTGCTTGTGAGGTCTATCTCCCCTCGAAGCTGTCGAATGAGAGAGCAGACAAGCTGCAAACCAAGCGATTTTGTATTACGGAAATCGAGGTCTGAAGGAAATCCTCGACCATTGTCACCGACGATAAGTTGATATCGGAGTGATTCGTGGGCATCAACTTCTTGCGCCTGAAGTTTGATATAGATCTCGCCAGGCTCACCAACTGGGAATGCATATTTCAGAGCATTGGAAACCAGCTCATTGATAATCAGACCGCAAGGAATCGCGGTATCGATACTTAGCCTGACATCCTGGACATCTAACCGGAGTTGAATGGCACGCGAATGTGCGGAATAAGACCGAAATAGAGCCGTCACCAGACTTTGAATATACTCTGAAAAATTAGTTTTCGCTAGATCTTCAGATTGATAAAGTTTTTCGTGAATTAGTGCCATTGCGCTCACACGATTTTGGCTTTCCTTAAAGACTTCGACAATGCGTTTATCGTCAATGTAGCCTGCTTGTAACTTGAGTAAACTTGACACAACTTGCAGGTTATTTTTGACTCGATGATGAATTTCTTTCAGCATCACTTCTTTTTCTTGCAGCGATGCCCGAATTTGTTCTTCTGCCCGTTTGCGATCGCTAATATCCACGACCGACCCAATCACTTCGACCGATTGATCACTGAGTAATTTCATATCGTCTCGGAGCCAGCGATAAGACCCATCTTGATGCAAGAAACGATACTCGCACGTGGCTCCACCTGTTTCTGTGAGTCGATCGAGATGTTCTAAAACGTTAGGCAAGTCTTCAGGATGAATATGATCAATCCAAAAATGCGGATCTTTGAGATATTGCCAGATCTCATACCCCAATTGCCGCGTGATATTCTCACTTACGAAGGTACAAGCTCGATTCCGTTTCGGCTGGCAGGTATAGATCACAGAAGGACTTGAAGACAGTAGATACTTTAATCTTGCTTGAGTCGCGAGTAATGCTCTTTCTGACCATTTGCGATCGGTAATATCTCGCTGTAGCGCGACAAAGTGAGTCAAAGTCCCACGCGCATCTGAAATCGGCACAATGTTTAAATCTGCCCAGTATTCTGAACCATCTTTGCGATAGTTCATGATCTCGACTTGGATTGCTCTACCTTCGTGCATTGCTTCGCGAATTCGTGCCAATTGCGCCCGATCTGTTCGCTCTCCTTGCAGAATATGTGGCGTTTTTCCAATCACTTCTTCGGGGGTGTAGCCGGTTGATTCGATAAACGCTTCGTTGACATAGCTAATCTTGGGTTCATCAACGTCGGCATTTGTAATAATGACGGCATCATTGCCATTGATCACAACCGACTTAAATAACTTCAAGCGCTCTTCAGCTTTTTGGCGTTCTTCCTGGGCGCGGATTTTTTGCAGCACGATCGACAAATAATTCGATACTTCTGTCAGCGTCTGCGCTTCACAGAAAGACCATTGTTTTGGATAGGCAGCATTGAGTGACAAAATGGCAATCTGATCGGCGGTATGCTGCACTGCAATCATAGCGATCGCGCGTGTTCTGCGCTTGAGCATCTCAGTGGACATAGATGCAAGGGCAGGCTCTTGCAGTACATCTTCGATCAGCACCGGATTCCGTTCGGCAACCAGTGCTAAGTATTGAGGTGTGAGATAAAGTCCTTCTAAGATTCCAGTTAGAGCGGGCATCTCATCGCGCTGTGCAGAATGAAGCACCTTGATCTGCCGCGATTCGATCACGCCATAGAGCACGCGCACCTCTGGAAAGAGTTGTGCGGTTTCGTCGATCGCTAACTTGATCAATGCTTCTACCGACAATCCAGCTGTCGTTCCTTGTGAGAGGCGATTCAACAATTCCAGACAATTTTGCTTCTCAAGCAGGCTTTGCTCGATGCGTCTTCGCTGATTAATTTCTCTTTGTAAATTGATATTGGAGGCTTGAAGTTCGGCGGTACGGGCTGCCACGCGCACTTCTAAATCTTGTTTGGCTCGATACAAGGCTCGTTCAGCTTGGCGCTGAGCCGTGACATCTGTTGCCACTCCGATCATGCCGACGACCTGGTGTTGGGCATTGTAGAGGGGAGTCGCGCGGTTATCAAACGTTACGCCTCCGAAGTCTAAGACAGAACGGTGTTCTTCGCCGCTCAATACGCGATCGATATCCTGAATAATGTTGGGAAACTCTCGATAGAACTCGTAAATCGATTTGCCAACGAGATCGCTAGATTTTAGATTGATCGCGTCTAACCCTTTGCCTTCAGCCAATGTGTAAACGCCGTGTTGATCGATCGCATAGAGAATCGTTGGCGTATTGGTGACAACGGTACGTAATAACCGTTCACTTTCAGTGAGCGCGAGTTGAGCGCAGTATTGTTCTGTAATGTCCCGCGTACTAATGACTCGTCCAATCGTGATTTGATTCAGGCGTAACGGCTTCGAGAATCGCTCCAAAAATCGCCCATCCTTGAACTGGATTACCGCACGATTTTCGATTTCAAAATCTGCGTACTCAGCCTCAATTTGCTGATCTAACGCCTCTGGATTGACCAGCAGTTCACAGGATGCTTTGACAGAATCCCTATCGTTCTGCATGGGATGGTCTAAAAGCCCCCATTGTTGGCGAAATTTTTGATTGAGGCTGAGGATTTTACCGTCACAGTCGATCGCTAAAAGTCCATCGGTAATCGATTCAAGGACTGCTTGCGTCAATTCTAGAGAGTGTTTTAACCCAGTAGAGTCATTACGTTGGGTTGCATTTTGGAGGGCTGCTTCAGCTTGCTGCCGAGCGGCTCTCTCTTGGCGGAGTTCTTGCTGAAGGGCAACTATGGTCGATTCGAGTTGGGTAAAAGTCGAGTGGAGAAGCTCGATCGTAGAGGGTTCCGCGAGATTAGTATCTGAGCGGTTCAAAAGGTCGCGAAGTTGAGTCAGGGTTGGCGGCGCATCAATCTGGTGCATCGATCGTTCCAAAGAATAAAAAAAGGCAAACCAAGAATTTCAGAATTCACATGAAATTCAGACGAGTTTTCTCATGTTTGCCTTTTGCCTTGAACATAAGCGCATTATTCCCTAGATAATGGGATCTGAACCGAATTTTTCTCATAAAGCTCTCACTATTTTCCCGTACGGGCACTTACGTAAATTATCGGATGCAAGCAGTTCTTCAAACACTCGGCTCTATTTCAGAAATTCGGTCTTGGCAAGATTTGACCGAATGTCAGCAGACACAACTCTCGCGATCGCTGGTTCATCCAGATCGGATTTATTGGGTTTCTCCCGCGACGATCGAGGAATTGGGCGCGATTGTCGCCTGTGCCTATCAACATCAATGGCGAATTTTACCCTGTGGTCATGCGACCAAGTTGCATTGGGGCGGAGTGATCGATGAAGTGACCCTGGTTGTAAGTACCGAAAAGCTCGATCGCTTAGTCGAACATGCAGAAGGCGACCTGACGGTGACGACTGAAGTTGGAATTTCGTTTGCGCAATTGCAAGCGATCGTGGGAAAAGTCGGTCAATTTTGTGCGATCGATCCGCAATTTCGCGATCGGGCAACGCTCGGCGGAATTATTGCAACTGCAGATACTGGATCGCTCAGACATCGCTACAACAGCGTGCGCGACATGCTACTGGGCATTACATTTGTTCGCTACGATGGTGAAATTGTCAAAGCAGGCGGACGAGTCGTGAAAAATGTGGCAGGGTACGATCTGATGAAGCTCCTCACCGGATCGTATGGCACGCTCGGAATTCTGGCGCAGGCGACGCTGCGAGTTTATCCCATCCCAGCAAATACCCAATCAATTCTGGTTTATGGTGATTCAGATTCACTAGCACAAGCGGCTCAAACGCTGTTAAGTTCAGCGTTGACTCCGACCAGTGTTGATCTGCTCTCAAACTCGCTCACGGAGAAATCTACGGTGGGCTTACTCGTTCGGTTTCAGAGCATTCCTGAAAGCGTGAATTTACAGATTCAGCGGCTCACAGAAGTCGCAACTGCCCTAGGCTTATTCGTTTCAGATGCAGATCTATGGCAGACATTCCAGGATCGTATGGATGTCTCTGACCAAAGGAACACAATTGTTTGCAAAATAGGAGTTAGACCGTCGAGCGCAGTGACAGTTTTGGATCAACTCGCATCCATTTTGCCTGCTGCGAAAGTGGTGATTCATGCCGGAAGCGGCATCGGGCAGTTGAGTGTCCCTGATGCGCGCTCCACGCAAATTCTCGAAGCCCGATCGATTTGTGCCGCGAGTGGAGGATATCTATCTGTGTTGCAAGGCTCGATCGCGTTTAAGCAACAGCTTGATGTTTGGGGTTATTCTGGCAATGCTCTGAACGTGATGCAGCGCGTCAAAGCTCAATTTGATCCGCAAACCCTGTTTAGTCCTCATCGTTTTGTCGGCGGAATTTAAGAATGCAAACTTCTAACCCAGCGAAAAATTCTGGCGGCTTCGATGCCCAAAATCCTCCTGATCCGAAGCTGATCGATTCTTGTGTGCATTGTGGCTTTTGTCTATCAACCTGCCCCAGTTACCGGGTCATCGGTAAAGAAATGGATTCGCCCAGAGGACGAATTTATTTGATGGATGGGATCAACGAAGGTGAGATTCCACTGAACCCCGCAACGATTCAGCATTTTGATTCGTGTTTGGGCTGTTTGGCTTGCGTCACGACTTGTCCGTCGGGGGTGCAATATGACCAGCTCATTGCCGCGACTCGTCCGCAGGTGGAGCGACAAGATGCGCGATCGCTGCCGCAAAAGCTGTTACGCCAATTTATTTTCTCGGTCTTTCCTTATCCGAATCGGATGCGGGCGTTGCTGCGACCGTTGGGCATTTATCAGAAGTCGGGATTACAAAAAATCGTCAGATCGATGGGATTTTTGAGCGCGATCGCGCCTCAACTGTCTGCGATGGAAGCAATTCTGCCAGATATTCCAGCGAAAGCGTTTACCGATACCATTCCGGCTCTCATTCCTGCCCAAGGCGAAAAACGCTATCGAGTCGGAATGCTGCTCGGCTGTGTGCAGAGATTATTTAATCCAGAGGTCAACGATGCGACTGTGCGGGTTTTAACCGCAAACGGCTGTGAAGTCCTTGTGCCCCAAACTCAAGGCTGTTGTGGCGCGCTGTCTCATCACCAAGGGCAAGAAGAACAGGCGAAACACTTTGCCCGCCAGATGATTGATACCTTTGCCAATACTGAGGTTGATGCCGTTTTGGTCAATGCCTCCGGGTGCGGTCATACGCTGAAAGAATATGGTCACATTCTGCAAGACGATCCGAATTATGCAGAGCCAGCAAAGGCCTTTGTTAAAAAGGTGAAAGATGTGCAAGAATTTCTTGCCGAAGTCGGCTTAACGGCAAAGCTTTCTCCCCTACAAGAACAGCCGCTAACTCTGGTTTACCAGGATGCTTGCCATATGCTGCACGGTCAAAAGATCAGCGTTCAACCTCGACAACTGCTCAGAAAGATTCCGGGCGTACAATTGCGTGAACCCATCGATGCTGCACTCTGCTGTGGAAGTGCTGGCATCTACAATATTCTTCAGCCAGAAGTGGCGAATGAGTTAGGGCAGCAAAAGGTTGAGAATTTAACGAATACAGGTGCGAGTGTCATCGCATCGGCAAATATTGGCTGTTATGTGCAAATTTCTCGACATTTGAAACTGCAGGGCAAAGCAGTTCCGGTGCTGCATCCGATGCAATTGTTAGATTATTCGATTCGCGGCATTCAGCTATAAAAAAGCTCCAAGATTTCTCAAATCTTGGAGCCTTAAAATCTTGACGCATGATGCTAAATCATGAGCCGTTCTAGAGCATGAGCATCGGGAATGCACAGCACATCTCGATCTCGCACGATCAGTCCTTTTTTCTCTAACTTGCTCAACACTCGCGTTACTGTCTCACGTGCTAATCCACTCAAACTACTGAGTTCTCGATGCGGTAAGTTTGGAATTTCTGTTCCAGATGGACTGCGCTTCCCTTGACCATCCGCTAAGAACAACAGAATGTCCGCGACCCGCGATGTACTATCCGACTCGCGCAATCTCAAGCGTCGATTCACTTGGCGCAACCGTCGCGCCATTAATTGCGCCAACCGAATTCCGGCTTCTGGCTCAGACCCTAACAATTGCACAAAATCTTGAGCGGGCATATTGCCAATCACGGTGGGAGCCAGCGTAATCACATCGGTCGATCGCGGAACTTCATCGAGCGGAGCCATTTCGCCAAATAGCTCACCTTTGCCCAAAATATTCAGGGTGACTTCTTTGCCATCTAGGTTATAGGTGCGAATCTTCACCCAACCGCTGAGAATGAAGTAGACCGAGCTACCCCAATCATTCTCTAGCAGGATCACTTGATTCGCAGGATGGTTTCGCATGACGACATGGGCGATCGCTTTTTCGATCGCACTTTCAGGCAACCCCTCAAAGAACGGGGCTGAGCGGATCGAAGCGTTAATCGTCGTGTCGCGGAGAGTTGTGAATCGGTCTTCCATTGAGGGTATAACCAGAGTGCGGCATGAAAATGAGCGCGAGATGACCCAAATGACATAATGAGGGACGAGGCTAGAATGCCCATTCACCTCAACGATTGCACAGCCGCGCTCCTCAGCAATTTAGACATATTTTAGATGGTTTGTAGAATTTGGCATGAATTTAGCCAAATTCGTCACCCGCCAAACCGCAAAATCTAAAATTCAACCTGAAAATTCTCCTGATTTTGGCGTAAAGCTTTGTTTCGTGAAATAGAACGATCGTGTAATTCCCTGTAACACTGGCAACAGATGACGCAGTTCGGGCAACCTTAAAGATAAGTTGAGAGTCAAGCCAAGTCCGGTCTTGCCGAATTTTTACTCAAGGGTTTTTTGTTGTGACTGCTAATCAAGATCAAATTCAGCGTTTGCTGACGGAAGTGCAAGATGTTCTCGCTCAGCGGAGTCCTCGATTGCCTTGGGGATCTGCGGCACAAATTGCCCGGCAGCGCCAAGTTCTCAAACAAGTTCGAGCTTATTTAGAAGCCGTATTATCGCACCTCAATCAAGCCGATCAGACGACGAAAACTGAGGCTCAAGCTCAGGATGTCATGCAATCTGTGATCCAAGAAATGAATGCTTTGCGATCGACCCTGCTACATCCACTGCACGCTGAAGTTGCAACCTTAATGCAGCAGCGAAACGCGCTCACCAAAGAAATTCGTCAACTCGAAGCACATCGCCAAATGCTAGAGCAACCCGCGCCGACTGAAGCAGTTTCGCAACCTGGTCTACCTGATGTGAATCAAGCTGATCAAGCGCTGACGACTTTAGATACAACTCTGCATGTCGTCTTTGAATCTCTGCAAAAAGACATTCAGGCGTATCAGGATTCTCTGTCCCAAGGTATCGATAAACTGCATAGTCTGGGACAGCAGAGTGAAGCGATGTTTTCTGGAATTGTCGGGCGATTGGCAGCCCAGATGGGGCGAGATGCCTCGACCTTTCTACAAGCCTCTGACCCCTCCATTTCACCAGAGGCTTTCAGGATGCCTTATGCCGGGACTGAATTCGTCCCGAATCAGATCAAGTCGGAACGATCGTCCTCGCTTGAAACCATTACTGTATTGACTCAACTCATTGATCAATTAGAAGTAGAAGTCGATGAATTTCCACTGTCGATTCCAGCGGCCCCGCCTCAAAACGGGATCAGCAGTGGTCGGGACATCCCATCTGACCTCAAAAGTCTGTTTCAGGCGGGTTCACCCAAGGTTGAACCGACGATCGATGCAATGGCTTATTCCGAGTTGAGCCAAGAAACCACGTTAGAACAGTTAAATCCGTCTGTCCCTCACTCGTCTCAGAGCACTCCGAGTGCTGAGGAACCCATTATTTTCACCTTGGAGGGCATCGAAAATTTATTTCTTGAGGAATCGAAAAATCCGCCTAATGGCTGAGTTGGAAGCGTTTCATCACTGAAAAGGCGGATTTTCCCTTATCAACATTCAAACTTCATACAATTGAGCGGCAGTTCAAAGTTTAGACAAACCCTTACGGGATGTCAGGTTCGGGATCAGTAGGCATGAATATAGTGACAGATGAGTTCTCCGAATCCTACTACCTGGCTATCTCCGTGATGACGTTTACTGAACTTCCTCCCTCCCACTTTCCTGCTTCTCATCTCAATTCTCAAGAAGGTGCCTCAGCGCGCCATGCCCTCCGCTTAAGTCCTGAAGTCCGTCTACCTCATGCTTCAGTGCAGAGTAAACTCAAGCGTACGATCGACATCTTAGGCGCTGCGGTTGGCTTATTGATCACAGGCTTGATTTTGATTCCGATTGCGATCGCGATCCAAATTGATAATCCGGGCAAAGTCTTCTACAGCCAAATTCGTTGCGGTGTAAATGGTCGTCCGTTCCGTATCTGGAAATTTCGCTCGATGGTGACGAATGCCGAGAATTTGAAGCATCTGGTTCAGAATGAGGCGAAGGGCAATATCTTCAAGAGCAAAGACGATCCGAGAATTACTCGGGTAGGTAAGTTTTTACGTCGCACTAGCTTAGATGAGTTTCCGCAATTCTGGAATGTGTTGCGAGGTGAAATGAGTCTGGTTGGAACCCGTCCGCCGACCGTTGACGAAGTGAAAGCCTATGAAGCACATCACTGGAAACGCTTGAGAGTGAAACCCGGCATTACGGGAGAATGGCAGGCAAACGGGCGCTCTAATGTCAGCGATTTTGAAAGCATCGTCGAAATGGATTTGGAATATCAGCGCAAATGGTCAGTACTCTACGATTTGCAATTAATTTTCAAGACGGTTGCAGTTGTCCTCAAGAAGGATGGTGCTTGTTAAGGCTTGCCAGCGTTCGGTAACTCCTTTAGCTTGATAATTGGGAGAGTCCTGTTTGGATTCTTCCAATTTTTTTATGTCAATCGTTTTATGAATCTGCCAACTTGGATTACAGTGTCGCGCCTGCTCGGTGTGCCGATTTTGCTCTATGGCTTGCAGTCTCCGACGATCGAGACTCGCTGGATAATGGTCGGGGTTTTTCTCATTGCTGCTGGAACCGATTGGGTCGATGGCTATCTGGCGCGAAAGCTCAATCAAGTGACGGATTTAGGTAAATTTCTCGATCCCTTGGTGGATAAACTCTTGGTGCTGGCTCCTTTACTCTCGTTGGTAGAATTGCAGCAGATTCCGGCTTGGGGAGTGTTTATGATTTTGGCGCGGGAATTGACGATCGCAGGATGGCGCGTTGATCCGAATCTGCAAAAATCGGTGCAAGGAGCAAATTTCTGGGGCAAGCTCAAAACGGTGAGTCAGATTGCTGCGATCGCACTGCTCATCGCACCCCTTTCTAAAGAATGGCAGAGTCTAGCGGTCAGCCTTTTCTGGGTTTCGGTTGCTTTAACCTGGATTTCAGGAGCAATTTACCTCCTTCCCGAAAAAGCTAAAGAGTAGATCAATTCGGCAGGGCAGACTAAGAGTCTATGGGTAACTTACAGGGTAATCGCATGGTGAATTCAACCCCTTGATCTGGATTGGGCGTACAGACAAGACTGCCCCTATGTTTTTCAACCACAATTTGTCGAGAGATGGCTAAGCCTAACCCTGTTCCTTTGCTAACGGGTTTCGTCGTGAAGAAGTGATCAAAAATCTTAGTTGCGGTATCGGGTGCTAGCCCAATTCCATTATCCCGAATCCGGATTTCAACTTGATCGGAGTCATAGGGTTGAGTCGTGATCCAAAGCGTCGGTGAAGGTTGATCCGAATTGCCAAGTTTTCCACAGGAGATCGCTTCTTCGATCGCATCGAGAGAATTCGCGACAAGGTTCATAAACACTTGATTGAGTTGCGCTGGATAGCTTTCGATTTGAGGAAGTTCGCCATAGTTTTTGATCACTTCAATTGTGATATCGCTACAAGTTTTGAGGCGATGTCCCAAAATCAGCAACGTGCTATCGATGCCTTCATGAAGATCCACAACTTTAACTAAGGCTTCATCTAACCGTGAAAAATTACGCAGCGATAGAACAATTTGTTTGATCCGATCGGTTCCAACTTCCATCGAAGCAATGGTCTTGGGAAAATCTTCCAGAATAAAGTCGATGTCTAATGCTTCAATGTGCTGACGTAATGCTTTGAGATCCGTTTCAGAAGTCGGATCCAGTTGTTGATATAACCGAACGAGAGTCAGGAGATCTTGAGCGTATCCCTTGACATGCCCGATATTGCCGTGAATGAAGTTGACTGGATTGTTGATTTCATGGGCAACTCCAGCGACCAATTGTCCCAGACTTGCCATTTTTTCATTTTGGATGAGTTGTATCTGCGACTGTTGTAGTTCTTCTAGGGTCTCTTTAAGTTCGGTTGCCTGAGCTTGAATTTGGCGTACAAAATCGGCTTGTTGTAGCGCAATACCAAGTTGTTCGCCAATCTGGGCAAGCAGTTCAATTTCATCCGCTTGCCACTGTCGAGGTGCAGCATTTTGAAATGTTGTCAGAAGCCCCCAGAGACGTTCGCCATCAAAAATGGGCGCGATCGCGTACGCTCTGGCTTGAAATTCTTCGAGGAGTGCAATATGGCAGTCTGAATGTCCCGCTTCATAAATATCGGGCACAGCGAAGGTTTCGTTCTTTGCGTAACGTCCGCCCTGTGTTTCCATTAAGTGCGTATCTTCAATGGTTGGGGACACACCAACAAGCGGCTTCCAGTCTTCTGCAACTGACTCAAATAAGAAGTTGCCGCTCCAATCCGAGTTAAAGCGATAGATACTGACTCGATCTGCTGTGAGCAATTGCCGCACTTCATCACAAGCGATTTGACAAATCGCCGCAAAATCGAAAGATTGTCGAATGCGATTGGTAATTTTGACTAAAGTTTTTTGGTAGAGCAGTGCTTTGGTTTGAGCTTTGGTTTCGGCGAGTAAAGCGGTTTGATTGGTGATTTGTTCGAGTTGTTCTGCCTGTTGTAAGGCGATCGCAAAGTGATTGGCAATTTTACGAACAAATTCGATTTCTGAAAGTTGCCAACGACGAGGGCCACTGCATTGATGAACACAGAGAAATCCCCAGAGTTCCATCCCTTTGAGCACAGGGACGATGAGTTTGGCACGCACTTGAAATTGCTCAAGAAGCTTAATATGACAATCACTAAATTCAGCCGTGTAAATATCGGCAACTGCTTGCACTGTGCTCTGAGTATGGTGAGCAGCAAATTGGGAGATGAAACAGGAATCATAGGCTTGAGCAGCAAGGGCTGAGGGAAATCCTGCCGCGACATCTTCTGCCACAAACTTGCCTTTGTTTACCTCATTGTCTGCGAAGAACCGTAATACACCAACCCGATCGACATTAAGTAACTGTCGAATCTCTATCGCCGTAGTGTTGAAAATCTCTTCTAAATCAAGCGAGGAACGGATTCGATCAATAATGCCGTTTAATACTTCCGCTTGTTCAATCTGCTGAAAGATTTGATCTGTACAGGTGGAGAGTTGATAAGCGGCTTGTTTGAGAGCGCTAAAGTGTTGATCGGGCACAGGTAAATTCTGCATTCAGCGGGTTTTGGTAATAACTTGCACTTTTACAAGCTTTCCCCAAGGAGAAATCGTTCTTACAAGAGCGCGCAATTAGAATTCTCAGCGTTCAGCTTTATATATTCATTTAGTTTTTCCAGAAATAGTCTGCGATCGCACTTTCTTGCAAAAGCTCTTCTGAAGGATTCAAGAGAACAATCGATTGCTTGATATTCGGCAGACGGCGTGCGACGCGGTTAGGAATTCCATCTCCATAAACGACATGACCTTGACCTGCGAGGACGACCATTTGTCGATCGGGATTTTTTCTCAAAAATTGCGCGATCGCGTCTGCCATCGTTTCGTCCCATAAAACTTGAGCTTCAAAAAATCGTTCAAATCCGCGATTGTTGCCTTTTCGGCTGTGAAAGCTATCGAATATTGTGCGGAGGCGATCGCGATATCGAGTTGGCTCAAGGCGAATTTCAGCAATGGGGGCAATGTAGCGCTGCTCTTGCGGTGTCAGACTGTTCAGCCCTTGACGCGAAACTTTGCGAGTCACTTCAGTCGGCGCATTCAAAGCCACGATCGGGAGCTGGTTTTCTTTGGCGAAGGCAACGATCGGCGCATAAAACTCCCAGGGGAACCCCCATCGCTGATCGTATTCGGTGGATTCTCGCAGCGCTTCCTCGGTTATCGCTCCTGCAAGATAGCGATCTAAGCCTGATTGAAATGGGCGTTGAAACATTTCGAGACCGATCGCTAACTTAGGATTCTGCTGATGTAAAGCTTTCAGCAATTCTATTTGAGCTTGGTGATCTTCCTTGCTGTCATGAGTTTCGCCTAGATATATCACTCTCGACTTGGCGAGTTGCTGGATCACGGTTTGAGGGTCAAGCTGTGATTGAGTTGGAGTACTAACGGAAACCTCAGTAGAAATGGGTTGAGCACAAGCGGGTGCAATCCAGAGAACTAGCAAACTTAGGGATAAAGCGCACCCGGTTGTGAAAAAATTTCTTGCCATGAGCGATCGTAGACAAACTGCTCTCATCATGCCGTAGATTGCTCGTGCTTTTCTACCTTAAGGTACCGTCGGGCTACCTCGATCGAGGGAATTTTGCCGACCTTGATCGAGCTACTGTCAGAAACAGATAACATTTTTGGGGCGAATCGATATGGCAACCGATCCAAAAGCAGCAGAACCAGGAAAAGGGGCAGCAGGAAACGACCATTGGGCAGTTCAGACTGCACAGCCGACCGATGTCAATCCACCCGATGAGCGGATTCCGTCTGGAGTAGATGTAGAGCGGAATGTGCATGATCTTGAGGCAGCAGTCGAAGCTGAGGCGGAGACTGATTTGAAAACGACAGACGGCTATGTGATTACTGAATCGGGTCAAATCAACAATTTCGCAGTTGAGCCACCGATCTATTACGAAGATAACAGCGGCAATCGAGTAGACTTACCTGATTAATTCGTTTTTAGCCCAGTTGATGAAAATAGCGCGATCGCCTAAAGCGCGATCGCGGTTTCTTCAGGGTCTTCCCTTCCCATAAAATGGAAGATCTGTTGTAGTGGGAAAAAAGCTGTGGCGTTTAAAGTCGGTTTATTAGGATTGGGAACAGTCGGACTTGGAACAGTCGAAATTCTGAGCGATCCGGCTCAGCGTCACCCTTTAGTACAAGAATTAGTCATTCATAAAGTGGGCGTGCGATCGCTCGATAAGCCTCGTGATCCTCGGATTCCTAAAGAAATTCTCACAACGGATTTAGAGTCGATCGTGACCGATCCAGAAATTGATATTGTGATCGAAGTGATGGGTGGGTTAGAGCCTGCTCGATCGTTAATGCTGAAAGCAATTCAGCACAAAAAGCATGTTGTGACGGCAAACAAAGCCGCGATCGCAAAATTCGGCGATGAGATTTTTACAGCAGCGACAGAAGCAGGAGTGCATGTCTTGTTAGAAGCCGCAGTTGGGGGCGGAATTCCTGTGATTGCTCCGATTAAACAGTCGCTTTGCTCGAATCGGATTCGCACGGTCACAGGTATCATCAATGGAACCACGAACTATATTCTGACGCGGATGCAGCTTGAGGGCGGCGATTTTGCTGAAATTCTCGCGGATGCCCAAAAGCTTGGATATGCTGAGGCTGATCCGACTGCCGATGTCGATGGATTAGATGCAGCGGATAAGATCGCGATTTTGGCATCTTTGGCGTTTGGCGGACGGATCAAATTGCCAGAGGTCTATTGTGAAGGGATTCGCCATGTGAGCGCGATCGAGATTGGCTATGCCGAGAAGTTAGGGTTTGTGATTAAACTGTTGGCGATCGCGAAACGGAAAGCGAGTGAAGAGGAGCTTGAGGTAAGAGTTCATCCAACGTTAGTTCCAAAAGCTCACCCCTTGGCAAGTGTAAATGATGTATATAACGCAATCTTGATCGAAGGCGATCCGGTTGGACAGGTGATGTTTTTCGGGCGGGGTGCGGGCGCAGGACCGACAGCAAGTGCTGTAGTTGCAGATGTCTTGAACATTGCTGCCTTGTTGAAGACCGATCTATCAGAGCTAGCAGGTCAGCCTCCAATTCTTGATCCTTTAATCGCTTGTGCGCATCAGCATTACTGTGCGATCGCACCCATGTCAGATCTCTATACGCGCTTTTATGCTCGTTTTCTGACTCGGGATTATCCAGGGGTGATTGGGAAGATTGGAACTTGCTTTGGCGATCACGAAGTCAGCTTGGAATCAGTGGTGCAAGCAGGGTTCCGAGATGGAGCCGCAGAAATTGTGGTTGTAACGCATGAAGTTCAAGAAGGAAATTTCCGCAATGCGCTGAAAGAAATTGAGGAGATGAAGGAGATCGAAAAAGTCGCTAGTGTTCTACGTGTTCTTTAGACAGCGTAATCAAACTGCCCAGGATGTTGCTCAAAATCTTTTATCTTTTGAGAAAGCTAGAGGAGTGCGATCGCGTCTTAAGGATCAAGCGGATTTCGTACTCCTCTACTACCCTGATTTAAAACATAAGTGTAAATCATTGTCATCTTGACATCCTTTTGGTTAAATCACTTGGCACGAATTGCATGAATTGATTCAAGCGCAATACCTGCTGGTACAGAAACAGCAAGGCACTGAAAGCCTTATTTGAATGCATCTGGTTCAATGCTTATCCGGTAAGTGTGGTTGAACAGGATCTGAGATAGAGGAGTACAAGCAAAAAATACTGAAAAATTCTGTCTAGTTACTCTGAGTCTGAGGAGGGGTAATATGCGGAATGTGAGTCGATCTAATAATCCACTAGCAAATCTGTCATAGGTTTGTCTGATTATAAAATTCTCAAAGCTCCAACTAAGGTTCTATGTCAAAACGGGGTCGGCGGGCAGGGCAAAATATACGTGAACTTGCACGAAAAAGGCGAGGCAAAGCAGTTATCTCTTTTGTTGAAGCAGGACTCTTCATATTCGTGCCACTTTTATTAGTTCGACCCTTGGATAACTTTGTAAAGGCAATTACATCTAATAATCTTCCTCAGTCACAGCCAGCATTCAATATACTTCTTATCTTCTATGTAATGCTGATTGCCAGTGCTTTAGGTCTCATAGTGAATGGAATTTCTCTATGGAAGCGAGCAAATCATGCTGATCAAGGTGCTCAAGGAGAAGAAGATGTTAGCAGGGAATTGTCTCAACTTAAGTACGAGGGATGGGAAATCGAGTACGGTATGCGTTTAGGGAATAGACTTGGTGATGCTGATATTGTGTGTATCTCACCTCAAGAAAAAGCATATGTGATTGATGTGAAATCTCATAGAGGTGAAGTGAGCGTTGATGGCGAACAACTTTGCCGTCGAATGGGAAAGACAAGCTATCCGTTTGAGAAAGACTTTATTAGCCAAGCGATGAAGCAAGCTTTACAGGTAAAAAAGCAAAAGAACTTAAAATTTGTGACCCCAATCATAGCGTTTTCTGAAGCTAAGGTATCTGTATCATCTAACCAATTGCGTAAGGTGTATGTCGTTGAAAAATCCAGATTGGTATCCCTTTTGAAGTCTCTAGATTAATCCCTATGCAAGCTAACACTTCACGTTAGCAGACGGACAAAAGTCGCTTATGGAGTTGCCAAGGTTATCTTATCGCCGCTGTGTTTTGCCGTTAGATTGTTCATCTTCGGTTAGGTGTAGTTGAAAGCATATCTGTAAATACCAATGTTTAAGTAAGCGGAAAACTTTGGTTCCTAGGCATAATTACTAAGCTTACCTAAGTTCGGGATAAGGCATAAGCCAAGAAAGGGGCAAACTTGATAGGCTGAAAATGCTAAAACTTCACGCCCAGTTTGCCCTCATGCCTAGTCTAGAAGAACTGTTCTGCTCCGTCGATGACTTCTGCACAAGCTTTGAACCGCAATGGAAGCGGATTGATTGCGTATTGCCATCAACCCAAGAAGCCGTCCATTGCACTTGACCACAATCTCCTGATTCCGGCTTAACCCGAACTGACGTGACTTAGGTGGAAAGATTCGGGCTAAGTGCCTCAAAATGGGATCTTAGGCGGAAGCTTTCAGTCCAAATAATAGTTCCACGAGAACTGGATATATATACATGTTATCTATTGGAAACACTACATCCGCCCAGTTCTGTAGAACATTTCGCTGGAACCGACACGCTGAAAATAGTCGTAAGGTTAACCGCACAACTCACTAAAGTGAGTGTTGCTTGATTAACTCGGTGCAGTTCAACTCAATCGTTACGCAGAAGCAAAATGGCTCTGCATCGATTGCTCAACCGCTTCACACAGCACACCTGTCTGCGACAAATCGAATTCATACCATTGGTCTTGCCAACAGAGGCGGAACTTCAATCTTGTCCAATGAGCAGGCAAACTCGGACAAGCGACAGGACCTAAGTCTGTTAAGCGAATTCCTGCAAATCCAAACACGATCGCTTGCCAAAGCCCACCTGCTGAAGCCGCATGAACTCCTTCTGAAGCATTGCCTCGCACATCTTCGAGATCCACTAATGCTGCTTGCATAAAATGCTGATACGCTTCATCCACGTGAGACAAACCACACGCTAAAATCGCATGGACGGCTGGTCCCAGAGATGAGCCATAGGTATGGTCAGTACGCGGCACATAGTAATTCCAGTTTGCCTGCAACGTCTCATGATCAAACTGCTGCCGCAAGAGATACAACATCATCAACACATCAGGCTGCTTGAGAATCTGACGCTGATTGGTCGGTTCAATGCCTAATAATGCTTGCATCGATTGCGATCGCGGTTCGTACTCTTGAAGATTCACATCGATCAAATCGAAGAACCCGTCAAACTGCTCGATCAGCTTGGTTTCAGGGTCAGGATAAATTGTTAGAGATTGCGCGATCGTACCCCAAGTTTTAAGCTCCTCTAGAGTCAAATTTAACTTCTGACGCAATCGCAATGCTGTTTCCGGATACGATTTCGCGAGCCAATCCCACACCATTCGCGCAGAGCGTAAATTAAATTGCGCCATTGCATTCGTAAACGCATTATTGTTGCAATGCTCATGATTTTCATCAGGACCAATCACATCTAAAAGCTCATAGCGTCTCCCCGTCCATTTGACAGCACTTGCCCAGAACTTTGCCGTTTCAATGAGAATCTCTGCTCCACAGTTCCTCATCCAATCGTGATCGCCTGTGATCTGCCAGTATTGCCAAACCGCATAAGCAACATCCGCAGTAATGTGATGTTCAATGTCACCACACCAAATCCGAATCAATTCTCCTTTCGCACCCGGAACCCATCGCGGGGTTACTTCATCGCCTGTTGCTGCGCTCTCCCACGCATACATTGCACCTTGATAGCCTGCTTCTCTCGCTTTCCGGCGTGCTCCTGCTAACGTGTTATAGCGATAGGTCAGAAGATTTTCTGCGATCGCGGGCTGCGTCAAGGCAAAAAACGGCACGATAAAAATCTCTGTGTCCCAAAAAACGTGCCCTCGGTATGCAAAGCCCGACAGCGTTTTTGCAGGAATGCTCACACGATTATCGTGACGCGGAGCTGCAATCATGAGTTGAAAAAGATTGTAGCGAATACTAATCTGCGCTGTTAAATCGCCTTCAATGACCACATCACTGTTCTGCCAAGTGATTCCCCAAGCCAGCAGATGTGCTGCAAAGAGCGTTTGATAACTGGGCGACTTTGCTAGTCGTCGAAGTGCTACCGTCAGCGGAAATTCTATATCACGCGAGGTATAGATCGAAACGACTTTTTCAGCAATCACAGTTTGATTCGGTGCGATCGTCGTTGCAGCCATTAATGTGTTCGCGCAATCACGAACTGGAATCGTTTCATCAGCTTTCGTGACGGTTAGTTTTGCGGCTAGTCCTAATTGCAGCCCAGTATGCAACGTCTGGGTCGATAACCACATTAAATTGTTCAGACTGCCCGTTTTCAGGGTCATCCAATGCGGAATGGTCACCGTCGTCGGATGCGCTTCAAATCCAGCCTCGATTTCTACTGAACCGGAAAAGTCGATCGAGGTAACATGTACCCGCATTGCCATGACATGTCGATCAGACAGACTACAAAACCGCTCAAATCGAAATGCAAAGTGATGACCGCTTGGACTACGCCATTGCACCGTACGCGTCAGCAAGCCTGCTTTCAAATTCAAGCGTCGCTCGTAGTTGAGAATTGCTCCATGATCAAGTTGAAACTTTTCACCGTCTAACTTGATGACCAAAGGCAACCAATTTGGACAGTTGACTAATTCCGTTTGCACGATCGGAGCATTATCAAACATCCCATGAATTAAAGTTGCGGACTGATCGCCAGGAAATCCTTCTTCAAAGCTCCCCCGTGTTCCTAAATATCCATTCCCGATCGTAAAGACAGTTTCCTGAGCATGAAGTTTTTCAGGATTGAGCGCTGTTTCGAGAATGTTCCAACTCTCTGTATCTGAAGTGACGTGATCAAACTGAGCTGTATTCAATTGCGACATTGAAACCGTAGGCATAACCGAAGACCTTTGAACTTGCAGGACAATAAATCGCACGCTTGGGGTAGATGGAGCGATCGAACAGATCACGAGTCGGTTATGCGGCTATCGATTCTAGGAGTGATTAACTCGCAAAATGTCTACCTTCATCTCTCCATTGATAGAGTTACGCAATGAATCTAAAAAATACGGACGAAGGTGTTATTCGATATAAAGCGAAATATTTTTAAATTTTGTGAACAAAACTAAATCAATGCAAAAAGCCCTCACCTGTTTGCACAAGCGAAGGCTTCGGATTCAGTTGAGCTTAATTACAGGACTTCAGCAATTTCACTATTTGGGCTGAATGCTTGGCTTCTAATCGCGCTCCAAGCAATTTGATGAGCCTTAGACTCCTCTCCATACCATTGAAGGGCAGAGTTAAATGCTACTCGATAAAAGTGTTGAGCCGGTTCAGAAAGGCGATCGCGAACACTATCCGGTAGTTCACGATTACTTTGGTACGACATTCAAGCCGCCTCCAGGAGATTGGATATCTTCGAGTATCCCCGCAATCTGGCAGTAAATCGCCTGCCCTGCGGAATATCTTTAGATTTTGGGTCAATTAGCACGCTTGCCGGGATCACTCGCTAGCTGCGGGTTCTTCTTGTTCTGCAACCGCTTTTAACTTGCTATGAAACTCAGTGCCCACCGCCGTTGGCATAAATTGATGAATGGGAGGATGCACTTCTTCTGGAAGTTCTAAAACAGATTCGGGTGCAGCTTGCCCATTTTCAATCGATTGTTCAGTTGGCTGTGTGTCATCCTGCCATTTGATTCTCATCGCTTCGTGGGATGCATTCAGGCTGGAGGTCGCTTGTTCGATTAAAGCATCTACACCTGCTTGCAGACGAGCCACTCGATTCAGCAGCATTTCAGGAGGAGCTAAGTGATCGAGTTCTAAGGGTGGAATCCCAGGCTCGACGACTTCGGGTTCTTTTTGAATCTGCTCAGCAAGTTCTGCCCAAGCGGGGGGATCTTCGCTAACGGGAACGGGCGATCGACTGGGGGCTGGCAAAGCTGGAAGCGCGGCAACATCCACAGGCTCTTGAGGTCGGTTCGGTTGGGACAGATCGCGAGGGAATTTATTGCAGACTAGGCGTTCAAATTCGTAGTTGAAGTGATAGCAAGGTTGCTGCCGACGCTGCCAGAGTTGCAAAATCTGCTCGACGGAGACCACTTTGTAGCGTCCCTGGTAAAGGGCTTCGATCACCGCCCAACGCACCCAACTGACAGAATAGGTAGTTTGCCAACGATCGACGAGTTGCCGCACCCGTTCTTCGCCCAAATCAAAACCGTAGTGAATTAATAAATCCACTACATGGGCTGCAGCTTCATGCCAGACGGAGCTGCCTTTATCCGAAGAATTCCTCGCTGGATCTGTTGACATAATCCGCTATTTTAGGGCAAAACCGGATTTAATTTCCTCTACTCGAACCATTCTTCTTTGCATTGTCGGAAGATTGACCAGATTGAACAGACGGTCTGCATGAATATCCTGGCGAATCGAATTCGGAAATATTCAGGCTTTGAGGCGGATTTTTAGAAGTCAGCGTCTTCGTTGAGCGTCAACGCGCCTTACCCAAATATCGCTCCAAATAAGGCGAAAACACCTCATAAATCAGCGTAAACGGTTTGCCATGATGCCAGAACAAATAATGCCGTCCCCACAGTGGAGCAGAAACCCCAAATGCTGCCTCTAATGCCGCTGACCGTCCGTAATGCAATCCTTTAATCTCGCGGTATAGCTCCATGCGCGATCGCGATAAATTCGACCAGATGGGCTGCGATCGATTCTGCAAATACTCATCGATATGGCTCGACTCCCACCACGAAGCCGCATAGCCTAACCGCTGACCTGAAGCTGTTCTTAACCAAATCTGTCGCCGCAACCGACTACCTGGAATTTGCTCGATCGCGCTCGGTGCATGATCTAACGAAAACCCGATCGACGACATATCGATGACATCTACCTCAGTCGGCTCGCCCGTTAAAAGCTGTAAATGCCGCGTCGGAGACCCATCTCCTAGTAACATCATTTGCCAAGCTGGAGAAAGCTGGCTGTGCGGTAGTCCTTGCTGAATCTCAAGTTCGCTTGCCTCCCAGATGGGGTCAAGACAGTGCCAGGTCGTTGGCAACGTTGCGCTATCGGAGGATCGAAAGGTCGCAGTCACGCTCGTTTACATAAGTTAACTTTCCTACATCATAACACCGCGCGAAGAATGAGGGGCAGAGCGAAAAATCGAGGATTTTGTATAAAAAATATGTATAATTTGTGGAAATGATAGTATAGATTTAGAAGCTACTCTGAGAGTTGTAGATTTCAACATCGGCACTCTCAAAGCATCGGAGTTGTAATTCAGGAGATTTTTATATGTTTAGGTCAGAACAAAGTAATGAAGCCGATGACGAGATAGACAGTCGTTATCGAAAACAGTTGAACTTGGATTTGAGCCAGGAGGCTTATGCCCTCTTGCAAACCTTATCAGCAGAATCAGGGAAGAACATGGCTGAGGTGCTGCAGATGGGATTAGCACTGTACAGCGTTGCACAAGAAGCGAATAAAACAGGCTTGACGCTTGGAATTGTCCATCAAGAAAAAGTGATTCAAGAGATTACAACATCCTAATTTTTGACGATTGCAGGAGGGGCAACAATGGGTCAACAGCAGGGCTTGAACAATGAAGATGACAAAACGCCCCTCTCTCTCGATCGCTGGTTAGAACGTGAACATAACATTGGCAAAGGTAGCCTGAAAATTCAAGACATTGACGAGATCGTCGAACCGTCTCCACGCCGCAGAATCTCTACCCCTAAAAGATTTGCGCTCCCTAAAAGATTTGTGCTGCTCTATATCTGTGCCATGGTGCTCATGTTCTGGCTTGGCTATGCAACGGCTCGGATTCAGAGCACTTCGTGTCCTCCTCAGGCATCATCATCCAAAGTAAACCAAATTCTATGAATCAACTTTGCATGTTTGAGAAGGTTTAGAATTTGTTCTTGGATATGGTCTAGAACAGCGTGAAATTCTTCTTGAATCCAGAGATCCCGCTGTTGTGCCGTCATATTTTCCAAAGACTGAAACATGTCTTCACGATAGGCTTGAATGTTTTTAGTAAACTGTTCTGCCTTGCGCTCAAGGACTAGATGCAGTTGATAAAAATTAGGCGAGCCAGAGGTTCGACCGATTTCTTGCTGCTCATCTAAGCCATCTTTGAAAATTTCGATCGCTTCTTGAAACAATCGCAGAGTTTCTTCCAAATCGGAAAATCGAAATTCTAAGTCTCCTCGAATTTCCTCCATGCGTTGCTGCCCATCTGCAAGTCCGTCCCGTTCTCCTCCAGCTTGACGCAGCACGATCGCAAGCTTTTCTTGTAATTCAGGAATCTGATCCGCGCTCAATCCCAAGTTGTGCTCAAATCTTGCATGGTCTACGATCGCACTGCTCAAATTAACACTCGATAAATCTGCACCTGCTAGCTCAGCCCTCGTCAGATCCGTTTCAGTCAGAATGGCATTACTCATGTAAGCTCGCCGCAGTAAAGCAGTATGGAGATTGGTTTGCTGTAAGCAAGCTCGCAGCAGATTCACACCGCTCATTTCAGCAAATGATACCTGCGCTGCTGTCAGATCGACTGCACAGCAGTAAGCTCGATTGAGCGTTGCACCTGTGAGCGTACAATGTCGCAAGTCAGAATCTCGAAATGAGGCACGAGTTAAAGTTGCTCCAGTTAAATTAGCATCCGTTAAAGTTGCCATCATGACTCGTGCACTGCTGAGCCTAGCTCGAATTAAAGTTGCCTGCGTCAGATTTGCGCCGTTTAATTCAGCATTTCTAAGATTGGCATCGGTCAGTATAGCGCGGGACAGATTGGCAAAGGAGAAGTTCGAGCGACTCAGAGAAGCCTGCTCTAGATTGGCATTGCTCAGATCAGAGCCGCGTAAACTTGCACCATCGAGCCTCGCTTTGTAGAGATTAGCAGAGACGAGCTTAGCACGACGAATCACAGCAGAATTGAGTTGAACTTGTTCTAGATGTGCATAACTGAGATCAGCTTGGCTTAACTGCGATCGCCGTAAAATTGCTTTTTTCAAAAATGCATGTTGCAAATTCGCCCCGGTTAAATCTGCCCCAAATAGCGAAGCATTCTTAAACTCTGCACCTTGCATCTTTGCGTATTTGAGCGAAGCGCCATTGAGGACGGTGCGATTTAACTTTGCCTGATGGAGAATCGCATCGGTGAGATCGCTGCCACTGAGATCGGCTTCCGTCAGATTAGCGTGGCTCAGATCTGCCTTCCTTAACACTGCATTTTTCAGATCGGCTTTGAATAGCTCGATCGTATGTTGCATCTGAGCATTGCAGAGATCAACCCGTTCTAAGATGGCATGGCTCAGATCTGTGTTTTCAAAATGAGCTTCAGAGAGCTTCGAGCCTGTCAAGTCTGCTTCGGATAAACAGGCATGGCTTAAATTTGCTTTACTTAGGTTGGTTCTTCGCAGACAGGTACCTTTAAGGATTGCCCCACACAAAATGCCTTCTACTAGCCTTGCCCCTCCTAAATCAGCTTCTTCTAAGTCTGCATCGCTCAGATCGGCTCTGACGAGATCGGTACGTGGGAGATTCGCTCGACGTAAAATCGCTTTCTGAAGGTTAGCACTGCGCATCACTGCACCTCGCAAATTTGCTTCAGCGAGATTCGCTCCTGCTAGATTCGCCCCAACCAAATTGGCTCCTGCTAGATTCACCCCAGCCAGATTTGCTCCTGCTAGATTGGCATAAGCAAGATCGAATGTATTACAGCCACTCGCAATCAATGGGAAATCTCTTCTCTCCTCTGTTGGATATTGCAGATCGCGTTCAGGGAACGTCGGTTGTCGAGGGTAATCACAGTAAAACTGAGGTGCAAAACAACTTTGATCAGAATCGCTTGCTAAATATTTCTTACTCGGCATCTCTCAGAAGCATGATTTAAAAGGACTAAATTGTGTGATTGTTAAAAAAAGATTCAATTCCAATTGTTAAAGTGCAAAAAAATATGTCTCCTCTGTATTTTCTAGGGATTTGAGTAAAACCATAACACCCTATTTTGGTTTACTGTAGGGAAATCCTAGATTAGATGAACGAAATTGATCGTTGCGCTTACGCAGGTGCTAGACCTCATCTTCTTCTCACCCCTTAGCTTTCGCTTGTTTATTTTTATGACTAAATCTAAGTTGAGTTAACTTATGCAGCATCGTTTATCTCAATCTTTTCGTCGATCGGAATTGATAGTCGGTGCGTTGATGGGTGCAGCAATTGTTCTAGGGACTGGGTTTTACTGGCAACAACAACGGGCAAATCTGCATCAACTTCAAGACCAAATCAACGGATTGAGAAAGACGACACAAGCGAATCCAACCCTCCAGAAAGACTTACTAGCACTCGAAAAAGACCGCATTGTTTTAGAAAATGCGATTCATAGTAGCATCGTTCAGACTGGCGGTGGTTTTTTACTATTTTTAACTGCATTCATTTCTTGGAAGAATCTCAAAGCGACTCAAAAGAATGTTGCGATCGCGGCTGAAAAGCAAGTCGCAGAACGCTATAGCCAAGCGATTAATCACCTCGGTAGTTCAAGCTTAGAGACTCGATTTGGTGGCATCCATGTGCTCGAAAGAATCGCTCAAGAATCGCTGCAAGAACATTGGACAATCATGCAAGTGCTAACGTCTTATATTCAAGCGCGATCGCCCATAAATTCAGCTTCCTCGAAAATTGCAAGAGACATTCAAGCTTGCCTATCAGTCATCGCTCGTCGTCGCATCGAGTTCGATCCGCCTTACAATCCTTCTAGCTCTGCAACTCGCTTGAATTTAATTGAAACGCACTTGTGCAAGGCTGAATTAAGTGGGGCAAATCTGAGCAGAGCTTTACTGTTAAACTCCAATCTCAGCGGAGCCTATTTAACCCAAGTTGATTTTAGGGGTGCAAATCTGAGCTATGCAGTTCTAGTCGAAGCTTCTCTATATCAGGCGAACCTACAGCAGACCAGACTGATTGGGGCGGATTTAGAGAATGCTGACTTTCGAGGTGCGATCGGGCTAACTGTCGATCAAATCAAAGAAGCAAGAAATTGGCAGAGCGCAGAGTTTGATCCGGAATTTCAAGCCCAACTCTCAAAATAAAATCAGCCGAACAACTTCCTGAGCGAAATTTAAAACCGCAGCTATACTCATTTTCAGTTTGTAACGATCGTGTAGAAATTGCTTTACATGCGATCGCGGTGTGTCTTGAGACGGTGAATTCATGCTTCTAACCCAGACTCTTTCGGATCAATATGTGCAGGTTGGTTCTGTTAGAACTCGATTTTGGCAGGCGGGAGAAGGAAAACATACGATTCTGCTGTTACATGGGGCAGGAGGATCTGCGGAGTTCTGGTATTACAATCTTCCGGGTTTAGCTCGACAGCATCGTGTGATCGCGATCGATATGGTCGGATCAGGACGCTCTGATAAACCCTCCGCTTCGTATTCGCTGGCTTACCAGGCAGAATTTATTTTGGGGTTCATGGATGCGATGTCGATTTCATCGGCAGTTTTAGTAGGACATTCGATGTCCGGTGGAGCGGCTTTACAGCTTGCATTCATGGCTCCCAAGCGGGTTGAGAAATTAGTGCTCGTTGGCAGTTTTGGATTAGGGCGAGAAGTGACGTTTTCAGCCCGGTTAGCAACCTTACCTTTTGCCGTGAGATCGCTCCAGCCAAGTCCGAAGGTCATGCGTCCGATGTTGAAGCAGAATGTCTTTGATGTCGATACGATTCCACAAGAGTGGATTGATTTGCGCTATCCAATTTTCGCGCTTCCAGGACGTAAGGAACCCTTGATCCAAATGGCGCGAACCAATCTATGTTTGCGAGGGGTTAGAGAAACTGTCTATCAGCCGATCGTTGAAAATCTGAAAAACATCATTGCGCCTGCACTGATTATCTGGGGAAAACAGGATCGCATTCTTCCGGTCGCTCATGCCCATGTTGCAGCGAAGCGACTGCCCAATGCAGAACAACCATTATTGCTCGATCGGTGTGGACACTATCCGCATTTGGAGCATCCAGCCCGGTTCAATCAAGCTGTACTCAATTTTCTGACTGGAACAAGTGGCAATCACTGAAGTCATAGAACCAAGGTCTTTTAATCCGTTTTCCTATCGTGTTCAGACGACGATGTATTCTAGCAAAGGCTGAATTATCGATCGAGTAAAAGATTGGCAAGATATTCCAGCACCTAGCAATGCGCTAGGTGTAAATCGTGCTGTCCGAGCCAGTCAGGGTGTATTTGTTAACGCGGTTTCGTTTGATATGATGACTTGCGTATCTACCGAGGTGAAAAAATTATGCCTGCATCATAAAAGTTAGACCATGATCTTCGCATCGAATTGCTGCCCGGATTGCGGGGGTGTAGAAATCAAACCCTGCAAAAAATTGCTTGCTCAATCTAAAACTCAACTCAACGATCGTCGTAGTATCGCGCCAGAACGCCTGACCACGGTTTTATCTGATCGCTTAGAAACGATTCGACAAGACACGCAACAAGTCAAGCAAGTTTTTCTGGTCGCAAATCCAATTCAATTTGCCAATCAACCGATCTCAGCAGCATTGGTTAAGATTCGCAATCAAGCAGCCACAGAGTTAAAAACGCAGGGCTTTCCGGTTGTCATTGTGCCAGCCAATTTAGAACCCGCTGAAGCGATCGCTTGGATCAATCGCCGCGCCAAACCGGGAGACATCGCGTTATCGATCCGAACGGATGCTTTCTTGAACCCGAATACGAGAGGCGTGACTGCTTTTTATCGTGCAGGAGATGAGAACCGCCGACAGAAAGCACAACAACTGCTGGATCAAATTCTGGTCAATGTTCCCGCTTGGATGAATCGGGGCACAAAGCCGGATACTGAAACAGCATTGGGGAGCCTTGATTTTATTCGCCAAATGAAGATTCCTGCGATCGTATTAACGGTCGGGTTTACTTCTAGCCCAGAAGATCGAGCCATTATTCTGAATCGCTCTCAAGCGATCGCACAAGGCATTGCCCAAGGGTTAGCACTCTGGAATCAAACGATCGTGCCGATGAGTATCAATTTGAATGGGCAAGCTTCTGATCAGCAAGGTGTGATTGTGGAAGGAAACTCATACATTCCTATTGATCTGTTAGATCAGCTTGCCATTCGAGTCAAACGTCCTCAAAATGCTCGATTGATAATTTACAACAATCAAACCTACATTAGAGCGATCGATCTCCGCAAAGTCGGCGTTTTTGTCGGCTGGAATTCCAGCGATCGAGGAGTGATTTTGCGAAACATGCTGCCTTTGAATCCGAATAAAATCAGCAGCATTATGGGACAGGGTTATCTTTCAAAAAATACGTTAGAAGCCTTTTTACAGCAGCACAATCCTCAAGCTCTCCAAACCTTCCCTAACATTGCCGAATTGTATTTAGAAGAAGCTGCGATCGAGGATGTCAACTCTGATATTGCGTTTACACAAGCCCTCATCGAAACCGATTTTTTTCGTTTTGGGAAAACCCTTCAGCCGACTCAAAATAACTTTGCCACTTTGCGAGAAGTTGGCAGTCCTTGGGAAAGTGCAGCCTTTCCGAATGCTCGCACCGGAGTACGTGCTCATATTCAATTGTTGAAAGCTTATGCCAGTTTAGAGCCATTCAGCCAAGACGTTGTGACTCCCCGATTCCGCTTTATCATCCGTGGCAGTGCCCCGCGAATTCAGCAGTTGAGCTTTTACTACTCTTCTGATCCTTCCTATGCAGAAGAAGTATTAGCAACACTGCAACAGCTTTATCAATATCAATTTGCGCGATCGCTCAGTCGGCAGAGCGGATGATTCAGATCAGAATGATCTTTCGGCTGATATGATGGCTCACATCTTACCTTCAACTCTTGGCGGCTGTCATGCGATCGCTTTATTTTCTCCTTCCTGGAACCGGAAAACGTTTTGCCTGCGGGGGTCTGTGGGCGGAGTTAAAGGCGTTTGAGCTTGCCAAGCAGATTTGCCCGGCTGAAATCGTCACATACCGCCAGCGTGAGCAAAATACACGTTTTTTAGATGATGTCCTTCAAGAAGATCTCAAGGATGTCATCTTTGTGATGAGTTGGGGATTCGATGTTGCGAAACTCGCAAAACGCTTGAAAAAACATAATGCTATTTATCACGCACATAGTGCAGGATATGGGTTTACAGTTCCATCAAGCGTCCCGATTGTGACTGTCAGTCGTAACACATTAGGTTACTGGGGACAACATGCACCGCATTCACTAATTTACTACTTACCAAATCAGATCTCTGATGAGTTTAGTAATCAGAATTTGGATCGCGATATTGATGTTCTAATTCATACTCGAAAATCATCAGAGTATCTATTAAAGCAGTTGATTCCTGCGCTTCAGAAACGCTGCAAAGTAGAAATCATTAATACTCACGTTGATAGTCTTGCAGCCGTTTTCAATCGAACGAAAGTTTACTTATATGATTCTGCGGAGTATTGGGCACAGCAGAAAGTCAGCGAAGGATTTGGACTCCAACCGATGGAAGCGATCGCGTGTGGTTGCCAAGTGTTTTCCAGCGTCAACGGTGGTTTATCAGACTATCTCGATCCAGGATTTAACTGCTATAAGATCGCGGCTTATTCGACTGAGTTTGATGTGCAGCGAATTTTAAGCGCGATCGAGCGACCTGCGCCTGTAATTCCTGAAAGCTTTTTGGCAGAATATCGCGGTCAAAATATTCTGGATCGCTTAGCAGTCATTTTGCGCGAAGTGAACGAGTTTTTTGATCACAAACAGACGCATCCCGCTACGATCGAACCATTAACGCGATCGCGCTTAGCGAAACTCGCTCTTCAGCGAATCATCGCTAAAATTCAGAAAAAGCTTCAGTAAAATCATGCCTCCAAAATTGCTCATTCAACTGGTTCGTTTTGGCTGGACAACTCTATGGCGAATCATGATGTCCAAGCTTGCGCCAAGAGACACATCAGGCGCTTACATTCGTCCTGAGAGCGAATTTCGGAGTCAAAGCCTGACCGCTGCGCCAGGACGTTATCGATTGTTCGTAGGTCTAGGTTGTCCTTGGGCACATCGAACGTTAGTGACTCGCGCCTTGAAAGGATTAGAAGACGTTATTTCAGTCTCGATCGTGATTCCTTCTCCGGAGAATGGAGGCTGGATTTTAGAAAAACCTGAGCTAGGCTGCACCACGTTGGCAGAGCTATATCGACGAGCAAAGCCAGGCTATCAAGGTCGATCGACAGTTCCGGTCTTATGGGACTGTGAAACCAATACGATCGTCAATAACGAAAGTTCTGAAATTATCGTCATCCTCAACTCAGCCTTTAACGAATTTGCAAAGCATCCAGAACTTGATCTATATCCAGAAGCCTTACAGCCAGAAATCGATAGCTGGAATGAGAAAATCTATCACGCAGTCAACAATGGCGTGTATCGTTGCGGATTTGCTCAAACTCAAGCAGCTTATGAAACTGCGTGTCGAGAGTTATTTACAATGTTAGATACGATCAATGAAACGCTTTCTACTCGTCGATATCTCTGCATCGATACTTTAACCCTTGCAGATGTTCGCCTCTTCACGACTCTGTTTCGTTTCGATGTTGTTTACTATAGTCTGTTCAAGTGTAGTATTCGCCGCATTCAAGATTATGATCACTTAAGTGTTTATCTCAATGATTTCTATCAGCTTCCAGGCGTAGCAGAAACCTGTGACTTAGAATCTGTCAAACGAGACTATTACGGCAACTTATTCCCACTCAATCCTGGTGGAATTATCCCTTTAAGTGCTCAAAATCTTTAGCACTACAGATTGTCAAAAGACTTTCAGGACTTCAACTCTCTCGTTAGGAAGACGGTGTGCGATCGCAGATTTTCTAGGCTTGAAATCGTCGATCGCACCCAACGACCTATGCGAATTCATCATCTTAACTGCGGCTGTATGTGTCCTGTCGGTGGAGCATTGTTTGATGGCTTCAGTCGAGGTTTAACGTCACATCTTGTCTGTCACTGTTTGTTGATCGAAACGAATCAGGGATTGGTTTTGGTGGATACTGGATTCGGTCTTCGCGATATTCAAGCACCTCGCAGTCGGCTCAGTCCATTTTTTATAGCGTTCAATAACATTCAATTCGATCGTCAACTCAGCGCGATCGACCAAATCGAACGTCTAGGATTTTCGCCACAAGATGTTCGTCACATTATTCTGACGCATCTCGATTTTGATCATGCAGGCGGCTTAGAAGATTTTCCCAATGCAACAGTGCATGTGATGCAAACTGAAATCGATGCAACTCGCGATCGCCAAGGTTTTATTGCTCATCGTCGCTATCGCCCCGGTCAATGGGATGAAGTAAAATCCTGGAAATTCTATGCGGCGAACGGCGAGTCTTGGTTTGGATTTGAAGCAGTCAGAGACTTAGAAGGATTGCCACCAGAAATTCTATTGATCCCCTTAACAGGACATACACGAGGTCATGCTGGAGTTGCGATCGAGACTTCCGAAGGTTGGCTGTTACATGCAGGCGATGCTTACTTTTATCGCGATGAAATGAAGCCAGAGTATCACTGCACACCTGGTTTAAAGGCTTATCAATGGATGATGGAAGTCGATCGTAAAGCGAGATTGCTCAATCAAGATCGCCTGCGTCAGCTCGCCTTAAGTAACGATGCCAAACTCTTTTGCAGTCATGATGCGATCGAGTTCAAAGCTTATGCTGAGCAATCTGCGAATGAGAATCGAAGTAGCTTATCTGGACGATCGTAAGTCTTTCGTAACTTAGCAATCAATAAAAAAACGATCGCTCCACAAATGAAGCGATCGCTAACCTTTACTCAATCCAACCTAACTACACCGAAGCTTGCTGTCGCTGATACAACGACCAATACAAACCTTTCTTGCGCAGTAATTCTTCGTGCGTGCCTTTCTCAGCAATTACGCCCTTCTCCATCACCAGAATTAAATCTGCTTTCTTCAAAGGCGCAAATCGGTGAGCAATTAAGAAGACCGTTCGATTGTCCGAAATCGACTGCAAACTCTGTAAAACCTGTTGCTCGGTTTCACTATCTAAAGCACTGGTCGCTTCATCGAGTACCAAGATCGGGCTATTCGATAAGAACAATCGCGCCAAAGCAATCCGCTGTCGTTGTCCCCCCGACAGTGCAGTTCCCCGCTCTCCTACATTCGTCTCATAGCCCTGCGGCAACTCACTCACAAAATCATGCGCCGCTGCCATTCGTGCCGCAGCTACAACCTGTTCAGCCGTAATATCAGGACGACCCAAACTAATGTTGTCGATAATGTTGCCATTGAAAAGAAAATCTTCCTGCAACACAACTCCCATCTGACTCCGCAGCGAGTGCAGATCGGCACTCTTGATATCAAAGCCATCGACGAGAATCCGTCCGGCTTCTGGTAAATACAACCGCTGCAAAAGCTTTGACAGCGTACTCTTACCAGAACCACTTCGTCCTACAACGCCAACCAGCATTCCCGGCTGAACATCAAAGGAAATTCCTTTCAGCACAGGCTCTTGATTTGGGTTATAGCGGAAAAAGACTTGATCAAATGAAACTTGCCCTTGCAACGTCGGTAACACCAATCCCGAACCCGGTTCTGCTTCCGGAGCAACATTAAGAATGTCGCCAATTCGATCGACTGAGAGCAACACCTGCTGCAAATTCTGCCAAAGCTGAACTAATCGCAACAATGGACCTGTCACCCGTCCAGACAACATCTGAAACGCCACCAACTGACCGACCGTGAGTTCTTGCTTAATAACTAAATGCGCCCCCACCCAGAGAATCAGTAAATACGAGAAATTCGTGAGAAAATCTCCCAAATTATTACTAATGTTCGAGGTGGTAGAAGCTTTGAAACTCGTGCGAATATAGCGGGCAAATAACCCCTCCCAGCGATCGCGCGAAGGCTTCTCGGCACTATGCGCTTTCACCGAGTGAATCCCCGTCACCGTCTCCACGAGAAACGACTGACTATCCGCATTGCGGTTAAACGTCTCATTCAACCAATTCCGCAAGATTGGAGTCGTCGTTAACGTTAACGCTGCATACAACGGCAACACCGCTAAAGCGACCCCAGTTAACGGAATGCTGTAGAAAAACATTAAGGCTAGATACACCACAGCAAAAATCGAATCAAGCACAACCGTTAAAGCTGTCCCCGTCAAAAATTGCCGAATATTCTCAAGTTCCTGAACCCGCGCAACTGTATCTCCGACCCGTCGCGACTCAAAGTATGCCAAAGGCAACCGCATCAAGTGACGGAACAACTGAGCCGACAGACTTAAATCTAATCGTCGAGCCGTGTGCGTAAAAATAAATAGCCGCAGAATACCAAGAACTGCTTCAAACAACGCCACCGCCAGCAGCGCCATCGCCATCACATCTAGTGTCGGAATGCTGCCCTGCACCATCACCTTATCAATGACGACCTGCGTAATTAGCGGAGTCGCCAAGCCCAATAGCTGCAACGTAAACGAAGCAAACAACACCTCGCCAAGCAGCACCTTATACTTCCAAACCGCAGGCAAAAACCAAGCGAGATTAAAGCGCTCTTGCTTCTGAACCGTCTCGACCTGCCAGAGTTGCCCGTCCCAGAACTGCTCCACGGTCGATCGATGAATCGCTTGCGGTGACATGATCGGATCATGCGGATCAGAGATCACAAAGCGATCGCCCCGCACGCCATACACGACGACCCAATGCGGCTCTTCACTATCACCCCACAGCATCAGCGCCGGAAAATCCAACAAGCGCGCATCTTGCCAACTCGACTGAATCCGGCGCAATTGCAGCCCGAGTTTCTCCGCCGCATCGACCACATTTGTCGGACGCTGCCCCCGCAACTGTCGCTGCACCCACTCCATCTGAACTGGATTCTGCAAATGGTTTGCCACCATCGTCAGACAAGCCGCCGCACTATTCATCCCAGGCACAAACGGGAAACCCGTTATCGTCTGCGGAGAAAGATCCGTTTGGGGCACGTAGCGCGCACGTTGAATTGCCCAAAAGCGATCGATATCAGGAGTTTGTAACCCCTCCCACATCTGAGCGCTCCACAACACCGCCTGCACCTCACTGCTAGCAGCACGAGCTTTCCAGCCTGACAAATCCAACAAATCCCCAATCCATTCACCCGGATTTAAGACTCGTGAACTGTTGTCTTCTCCAACTAGGCGCACTTTTCCAGCCAGGATTAGCAATTGAATGCCCGCATCCTCACTCGACCAAAGCACGTCTCCTAACTTGTAGTGACGGACTTCGGCTCTTGATTTAAATTGCACCTGTTGTTCAGGATTGAGAAAACATAAGGGTGGAGATTCCCAGGGCAGATTGGCAGCAATATCGTTCGTCAGCATGAGCGCAAATGAATTTTAGGGGCTGAAACCGTCGGCAAGGCACTCTAATCTATCCGAAAAGAGCCGTTTATTTATTCAAGTCAGTCTAGTCGCTAACCTGAAGTTTCACCGTCATTTTTTGAATTTTTTCTGCAATCCAACGATCGAATAATTCCGTCGTCAGCATTTGCTTGAGTTGAGGATTGTCGAGCGTTGCCGGGAGAATATCTTCAACCCGAAACAAAGCCCAGCGTCCCTCTAATTCAATCGGGCCGACTAAATCACCTTTTTCAGATGAATCGATCACAGCCCTGACTGTATCCGGCATTGTCCCACGACTGACCGGACCCATCATGCCATTTGCAATACGATCATCGGCAATTGAATGCTCGCGCGCTAACGCTTCAAAGTTTTCTCCCTCGCTAATTTGCAGCTTTAACTCTTCTGCAATTTCTTTGCTTTCGACAATAATCCGAGACAGCACGACGCGATCGAGAAACACTTTGCGCTCAATAAAATACTCTTGCAGTCTTGGCTCGGTTGCCACGATCTTCAGCTTTTCATTCTTGAAATTGGTCGCAATTTGCTGATGGAACGTGGTGTAATCCAACCCGTTGCGACTGAGCCATTCTTGAAAAACGTTCGGATCGGTCAGTTTCTGTTGGAGGCGAAAATCGACCACAGCTTGCTCGATCACGGCTGGATTGATCTCCAGATCATCTCGATTTTTTACCTCGGTTTCCAAGACATATTGCCGGAGGATATCACCAATAAAGCCTTGCAGCTTACCGGAGGTTTGTAAATAGCGAAGGCACTCTCGGAGGCTGAGAGACTGCTCATCGATCGTCAGAAATGCGTTATTTTCCATAAGGTAATCCGTGCTGATGCAATATCCAAATCGATGGTAACGTGCCTAAATCTACTGAAATTTTGCCGCAAGTCCGTAAAATCTCAGCGATTTACCGCAAACCATTGCGATTAAACTAAAACTTTGTTCATCTAGAGTCCGCAATTTCAACTAATTCCCTGCCCCAATCCATGAAACTTTAAAAAAATACGCAGAGTAGGGAACCCTACATCGGCAAAATTTCACGTGTCCATTCTTCATCACAATCACGATCGCGGTAAAATCATAAAAAGATCTAAAGTCCGACCGGAAAACCGGGTTTTGTGGCATGATCAATCAGTACCTATCTGCGATCGACAGGAAATATAAAAGATTATGGCTCTCCGTTTAGGCGACACAGTTCCCAACTTTACCCAAGACTCGTCTGAGGGAACGATCAATTTTTACGACTGGGCAGGGGATAGCTGGGTTGTCCTCTTCTCGCACCCCGCTGATTACACCCCGGTTTGCACCACCGAACTCGGTCAAGTTGCAAAAATCAAGCCTGAGTTTGACAAGCGCAACGTCAAAGTGATTGCCCTCAGCGTCGATGATGCAGAATCCCACAAAGGCTGGATTAGTGACATCAATGAAACGCAAGCCTGCAGCGTCAACTATCCCATTTTGGCAGATGGCGACAAGAAAGTTTCCGAACTGTACGACATGATTCACCCGAACTCCAGCACGGGTTCGACGCTGACTGTTCGCTCTGTTTTCATCATCGACAACAACAAGAAGTTGCGTCTGACCTTCACCTATCCGGCAAGCACCGGACGGAACTTTGACGAATTGCTGCGGGTGATTGATTCGCTGCAATTGACTGATAACTACAGTGTAGCTACGCCTGCAAACTGGGTAGATGGCAATGACTGTGTGGTTGTGCCTTCGATCCCAACCGATCAGGCTCGTGAGAAATTCCCGAAAGGTGTCACTGAAGTGAAGCCTTATCTGAGAATGACTCCACAACCGAACAAATAAGCTTTGATCGCTGTGATTTTCAAGCTGGGTAAGACATTACCCAGTTTTTTTACGCCTCTTTCTTACACCTCAGCCAGGTTTGCGATCAAACGATCCACGCATTTTGACAACAACGTTTGCTCGTCTTCTGAGATATCCTGCATCATCATCTGTAATAATTCCAAGGCAGCCATCGGCAAAGTTTGTCTGAGTTCTAGCCCAGCATCAGTGAGCCAAATGCGCCAAATGCGCCGATCCTGAGCGTCACGCTCACGCCGGATTAGCCCCCGCTCACTCATGCGATCGAGTACCCCGGTGAGTGTGCCACCGACTTGTTGCAAATTCTCGCCAATGCTGGAGGTCGCTTGTCCATCCTCTTGCCACAGACAGCACAGCACGACCCAATGAAATGGAGTCAGACCAAAGGGTTCAAGAAGATCTTGAAACCGACGAGTGCCCAATTGAGCAATGAGCTTCATCCGATATCCCAAATTATTCGGCGCAAAAATCGCTTCCCACCCTTCAGCCGGATGGATGATCGGTGACTCTCCGAGATTTGCAATCATGCGATCGACAATCGTTGACAACTGTTCGCGATTTGGTATCGAAATCCCTTGCAGCGCCGCATCGCGAAGCTCAGTTGCAAGAGGCGGCAGAATTTCTTCAAATTTTCGTCCAGCATCGGTGAGCCAAATGCGCCAAATGCGCCGATCCTGAGCATCACGCTCTCGCCGAATTAGCCCTCGCTCACTCATGCGATCCAGAACTCCGGTCAGTGTGCCGCCAACTTGCTGTAAGCGATCGCCAATACTCGAAGTCGCTTGCCCGTCTTCTTGCCAGAGGCAGCACAGAACAATCCAATGAAACGGCGTAAGCTTATAGGGGTCAAGACGCTCCTGAAACTTGCGATTTGCGAGTTGTGATAGTAGTTTGATACGATAGCCAATTCCGTGCGGGGCAAGCAGGCATTTGAGATGCATTGGGATCGGTTCAACCTGGGAAGAAATCATTGATGTTAACTAAACTAAAAAGCGCTGGATTAAGGGATGGACTTGGGGTGCAAAAATCGGAGCGTCAGACATCAAGGGCAGACCGTAGCCGTTAAACAGCTAAACGCTGAGTAGAGGAATTTTAACGCCATAGGGGTCTGTATGCACAAAAGCGTTGCATAACTTTGACAGACTGTCGTATCCAAAACGGATATCGTAATTATCACCAAAAATGATTGATTCAGTCAGGTCTGCAACGCTTTATTACACGAAGTGCGTTGTAGACAAGGTTCAGAAATTCTCGCTTCGCTTTAATTAAGCTCAGTTTGTACATCTTGCCCTTGCAGAGGTTTGAGCGCGATCGTCGGCGGCTCAGTTGGAGGCAGAGACTGCGATCGTAGAACGATAGCCCCAATGATCAGCGTCAAAATGGGTATGCCGATCGACACCACACTCTTCAAGCTACTATTCATCCCCAGTAAATATTGAGCGCTACTTGCCAACCCAAACGCCAGAGTTGTTAGTCCAAACAGTCGCGCTTTCGGGATCAAGGCAGCAAATGTAATCAAAATCGAACAATACCAAGGCATTAACCACGAGGTCGCAAGAAGCATGAGGACTAAAGTTGTCCAGCCCATATCTTCTAACAACATCTGTGGCGTATTGTTCCAGCGTTTGTCGCTGCGATGGAGCTGCCAACCATAAAAGCCAAAAAATCCCGCCAGCGTCAGATTGGACAACAGGGCGAGAATCACGCGCTGCTGAGTAAGATCTAAGCGATCTGGATGAAAAATGCGAACGAGATCGAGGAAAAATTTCGCGATCGCCATCAGCGAAGACTGATACTGCCCCGACACACCCGGATTGAGGATACTTTGCCAAGCCGCTAGATTCGGCATGACCGTGAACACCAGCCCCGTGACAATTGCACCAGATGCCACAATCATGCCGAGCAGCCACCGCCAATGTCCTTGACGCAGTAAGGTTACAGCCACCCAGGGAGTCCAAATTATTGGTAGCGTTTTACTTAAAAAGCCACCCCAAAGGGCGACAAACGCCATCCAGTATTGCTGTCTTGCATAGGAAACCGCAAACAGCACGATGCTCGTCGAGACAAAAATATCAACATGCGCCGAACTCACCTGTTCCATCAACAGCAAGGGGTGGAGTAGATAGGCGATCGTAATCCTGCCACGCTCCGGAATCGGCAACCAACGCCAAATTAAATAGCCATTCAAGAGATGCAGCAGTAAGCAAATTAGCTTAAAAATATAAAGTGCCACGATCGGACTCATCGTGACAAAGACGGCTGAGAAAGTGAAAACAGCTTGAGAAATCAGTCCATACGTCGAAGTTTGTGCCCAATCGACATAAGGCGACAGTTCGGTAACGTATGCCCCGGCTCGGATCAAATAGGGATTGGCTCCATTGAGATTCATCAATCCCGAATGCAAATAGAGATAAGTATCATTGCCGAGCGGATAGGCAATGAAGGCAAGCATCCAGAAGGCAGAAGTCCGAATTAAGATTTGGCGAAAGCTCCAAGTGGAATGTATCCACGAGGTACTGAGAAGATTTGCCAGCCAGATCAGATAAATAATCGAAAGTGCCAGATAACTACCGCCGATCGCGAGTTGCGTTTTGAGGTCTGGAAACGTTGCGAATTTTCGCCCACCCGCCAGAACGTAATAGAATTTATCAATTCCTAGGTATAAAAGAACAACACTTAAAAAGGTTGTAAGGATTAACGCGATCGCCGTTAGTATTCTAGTTTTATTCACGGAATTTTAAGATCGAGTAAATTCTCCTTAATATACTACTTCACGAATTTGGTGGCATCGCGTTTTAGAATTGTGAGCTTAGGAGTCAGACAAACGTGACACAAAATCGCTGGGTACAGAAGTTGAGCATTGCTGGCGTTGCATTGATTGCGTTTCTAGCTGCAATGTTTTTGCTACTATGGCAGGCGACGAGTTCTCGTGGAGTCGCCAAGGTCTGCATGCCAATCTATGCGGCAGATGTGATGTGTTACGGACAGCGACAATTGATGACTTCACATAAGCCGACGACGATCACCGTCAGTCCTCTGGGTGGAATTTTAGCAGCAGGTTATGAAAGAGAGATCGAGCTATGGGATCTCAAGACTGGCAAAGCCCTACCCAGGTTACAGGATCACACGGATTTAGTCAGCGCGATCGCGATTAGCCCAGATGAGAAAATTTTGGCAAGCAGTAGTTTAGATGGAACGATCAAGCTCTGGGATTTACCCCATCATCGTTTAGTTTCGACCCTGAATGCGGGACGGGCTTCTAATTTAGCGTTTAGCCCGGATGGGCGCATGTTAGCGAGTTCGAGTGGAGTGCATCGTTGGGCAGATGGGGTATTTAGTCCACTGGGGGTGCAGATGTGGGACATTGCGTCGCGGCAACGGGTGTATGGTTTGGGGACTCAGCCAGTCCGCGCGATCGCGTTTAGTCCAGATGGGCATCTGTTAGCGGCAGGAGATCGGATGAAGACAGAACTCTGGCAGGTTCGAGATGGCGAACGACTGCAGACTCTGAATTCAGGCGAGGTGACAGGGCTAGTCTTCTGCCAAGATGGACAAACATTGATTACAGGAAGTAGTAAGCTCAAACTCTGGGATTTGCGGAATGGCAAACTGCTGCATGAGTTTGATGCGGGAGCTTCGGATATGGTACTCAGCCCGGATGGACAGACTTTAGCGACTTCATCGGGGGGATCGGTGCATCTGTGGCATCTATTTACAGAACAATCGTTGGGATCGTTGTATGCAACGTCCTTTAGTAGTTTGTTTGTGGAGTTTGCCTTAAAGGGACAAGCGATCGTGGCAGCGGGAACGGATGGAATTTGGCTTTGGCGAGATTTGCATTCTGAGACGGCAACTCCCTAAGCTTTATGAAGGGACTTGAGCCAGAGATTAGAGTTTGAATTAGCTCAGATAAAAACGGCTTGAACGAGTCTAATCACTCGTTCAAGCCACAGATTTGAAACATTCGAGAAATAACCGGACGTTTACTGACAATTCAGAAGATTACTGCCAGGAACATTCACAAATCCGTTAGAAACCCAACCTGAAACGGGTTTTGCAATCTGCACCCATACCCGTCCACTTGCATCTGTCTTGGATGTCGTTGGCGTGGTTGAGACATTAACTTGAGAATTGAACGCAACACTCCCTACAACCGCAGTTGACACATCGGGTCCTTGACGCACGATTAAACCTTGCGTTTGAGTGACACGGCGGCAGGTCGATGGGGAAGGATTCGGATTCGGATTTGGATTCGGGTTCGGATTTGGATTACCACCAGGGCAGAGTCTCAGCGTTACCGTTTGCACAAAGCCTTTAGAGGGAGCGCTCACAGCAAGAAAACCATTTTCAGCTGTATTTTCCGCGATCGTCATTCTTTGGTTTTCAGGGACAGCGCGAACAACAGGACTAGCAGCAGAACGCTCTGCGAAAATGGCAGTAGACTGCTTTGCACACCGAACTTGACCGACGAGTTGTGCTTGAGCAGCAGGCATGATGAAAGGGGCTGTCAGTCCAGCAATTGTTAGGGCGGAAACCGAATGCTGCCAAAGATTTAATTTCATCGTATTAAACTCCTCACCTAGGGTAGAACCCTTTACCAGTGGACTATTTCGGGAATTATCCCACGGATAGCTCGAATTCTTGGCTTTTTCATAATGCTTTTAAACATTTCACAGAGATACCTCTCTTAAAGCGTAGTCATAATGAATTCAACTTGGTTATGATAGGGAGGTTATTCAAGGAATTTCATCTGATGGTCAAAGTTGTTGGCATTGCTGGAAGTTTAAGATCGGGTTCTTACAGTCAACTCGCTCTGAAAGTTGCGATTCAACGGGTTGCCGCTTTGGGAGCAGAGGTAGAAATTTTGGATTTACGATCGCTGAATTTACCGTTCTGTGATGGTGGGAAGGACTATTCGGACTATCCTGATGTGGCAAAAATGAAGCAGGTCGTCAGCGAAGCGGATGCGATTATTTTAGCGACTCCTGAATACCACGGCAGTATTAGTGGCGTGCTCAAGAATGCGCTGGATCTGATGGGGTTTGTCGAGTTTACGGGCAAGGTAACGGGTGCGATTAGTGTCTTGGGCGGGCAGTCGAATAGTAATTCGCTCAATGATTTGCGAGTGATTTTGCGGGCGATTCATGCCTGGACAATTCCCGAGCAGATTGCAATTGGGCAAGCTTGGCAGGCATTTGGGGAAGATGGCAAGTTACTCGATGAAGACCTTTCGCAGCGGTTTGATGCATTTGCTCAGAGTTTAGTAGAGAACACTCGCAGACTTAGAGGTTAATTGCGATCGGGTTTGAGAGTGGGGGGTAGGGAGTAGGGAGCTAATTAGGAAACAATTCCCCACTCCCCACTGATGCGACAGAGATTTCATGGATTGATTCGTCGAGCGATCGCTAACGGTAAAATTAAGACTGTTCATAAACTTAGTTTTTGATATGACCGTAACCAGTGAACCCAAGCTCAGACTCGCTTCTCGGCTTGTGAATGGAATTTTATCGATCAAACCTGTGTTTGATTTGGCGAGATATCGTGCTCGAACGATGATGATCAAACGGGCAGAATCGATCGGGGTTCCCTGGACGAAGATTGTGGCTGATTTGCAAGCTCGCGATTGGTCAACGGAATTTAATCAAGTCAATAATCCTGATTTGAAATATCCAGAGTATTATGTGCGTTCTTTTCACGCCTACGAAGAAGGGAATTTAGGGTGGGAGCCTGCTACTGAAGTAGAAGTGGCTGCCTATGCGGTTCATGCAAGGATTTGGAGTGATTCGGGAAAAGATGGCGATCCCCGATTGCGTCAGAGCTATCACAACGTTTTGCAAGCTGAAATTTCTGAATCTCCGACAGCGATCGTGGATCTCGGATGCAGCGTGGGAATGAGCACCGTTGCGCTACAAGACGCTTTCCCAGGTGCAACGCTCACCGGAGTTGACCTTTCCCCTTATTTCTTAGCCGTTGCGAAGCATCGAGTCGGAGAACGGGAAAACATTAACTGGGTACATGCCGATGCCGCAGCAACAGGTTTATCCTCTGGCTCGTATGACTTAGTTTCGGCTTGCTTGTTGTTTCATGAGTTGCCGAAAAGTGCAGCGATCGACATTCTCAAAGAAGCCAGAAGATTACTTCGTCCGGGTGGACATCTTGCCATCATGGATATGAATCCCAACTCGGAAATTTATGCCAAAATGCCCCCGTACATTTTGACATTACTCAAGAGTACAGAACCCTATTTGGATCAGTATTTTGGGTTGGATTTGGAGAAAGAAATCGTTGAAGCAGGTTTCTCTAAACCGACTTTGACCTGCAACACTCCGCGCCATCGGACTTTGGTTGCCCAAGCTTGCTAAAGGCGCTAGTTTTCCTCTCAAGCCGCAGGAGTCGCGATCAGGGATGAGACGGCTTTGACCAATACATCCGGTTCCGTTGGCTTTGAGAGGTGCATTTGAAAACCTGCGGCTAAGGCTTGCTGCTGATTGACCTCGCCAGCGTAAGCCGTTAGCGCGATCGCTTTAATCGTCCCTCCTTGCTCCAGTGACTGCTTTCTAATTTGCTGAATCAGAGAATAGCCATTCATTTCTGGCATCCCAATATCGCATAACAAGAGATCAGGAATCGATTGGCTCATGAGACACAGTGCCTCTGCTGCCGAAGCTGCGACTGTCACTTTTGCGCCTGCTTGGATCAAGACAAATGATGCCAACTCTCGCATGTCTGCATCATCATCCACCACCAAGACGCAAATCCCGGTTAAATCTGCCGCAGCTTCTATATTCTCGATCTCAGAAGGGGTGTGCTCGATGTGGTTGAGCGGCAGACGAACAACGAAAGTCGCGCCTAGATTAGATCCGGGACTCTCTGCCCAAACGCTTCCACCATGCAATTCAACGAGCTGACGCACGATCGCCAGCCCCAACCCCAATCCCCCAAATTTTCGAGTCGTGCTGCCATCTTCTTGGCGGAAGTAATCAAATACATAAGGGAGAAACTCTGGATGAATGCCTCTGCCCGTATCTTGAACTTGAATGTGCACATGAGCGCCAACCTGCTCTAAGCGCACCTCGACTTGCCCGCCCGATGGCGTGAACTTCACAGCATTCGACAAGAGATTCCAAACGATCTGTTGGAGACGGTTTGTGTCGCCTAAAACTGCTCCTGAAATCGGATTGAGCAGGGTTTGAATGTGAATCTGTTTCGCTTCAGCCGCTAGGTGGACGGTTTCTAAAGCCGCCTCAACCGTCGTCGCCAGATTGACAGGCGCAATGTTTAACGTCATTTTTCCTTGCAAAATGCGGGAGACATCGAGCAAGTCTTCGATTAATTGCGCTTGCAGTTTCGCATTGCGTTCGATCGTTTCCAAAGCTTGGTTCGTTTTCGTGGCATCTAACCGTTTGCACCGCAGCATTTTTGTCCAACCGAGAATGGGATTGAGGGGCGATCGCAATTCATGCGACAACACCGCAAGAAATTCATCCTTGATCCGGTTCGCCGATTCTGCTTTGGCGCGATCGCGTTGGGCGGCTTGATAGAGTTGGGCATTGTCGATCGCGAGCGAGGCACGACGCGCCAATTCCTCAGCTAATTGCAAATCTGTCATCGTGTAGCGTCGTCCAGACTCAGCCGAGATAAAAGAGATGACCCCAATAATTCTCGCCTGAGTTCGGAGCGGCACAGCCATCACAGAACTAAACCCGACCTGCCGTAGAATCTCTAAATGCTCTGGATTACGAGCAGCCTGAACGAGCATTTCATCTAGGATCTCTGGCACAAAATCAGGCTCTCCAGTTCGCAGGGTTAAGGCTGCACCACGAGCCGCATTCGGGTCGAGTGGATACTTTTCTTGCAGCTGATGTGCCCATTCCAGTTTGGTAGGATTGATGTGAGCAACGGCAATCTGGTCAATGCTGATGTGCCCATTCCAGTTTGGTAGGATTGATGTGAGCAACGGCAATCTGGTCAATGGTGCCATCCTCCTCAACGATGTGAACCGTACACCAGTCGGCTAATTCCGGGACGGTTAGCTGTGCGACTCGCTCCAACGTCGTTTGATAATCTAGGGAAGACGCTAGCACTGCACTAGTTTCGGAGAGAAACTGTTGGGCACATTCTAACCTAACGCGTTCCGTGACATCGACCACATAGATCAAGACGCTTTCCACCTGGTGACTCGCGTTGACAGTCGGTAGATAGTAAACGTTGTAGTAACCGGGACGACGATCGTTGCGCCCCGGAGGATTTACGGCAAAGTTAGGTGAAATGAAGGGATCTCCCGTCGTGTAAATTCGCTCAAAGATTTCCACTAATCTGGGGTCGGTTTGACCAAACAGCGTCGAAATTGAATTGCCTAAATGTTGCTCACGGGTTAATCCGTTAATTTCAGCTAAGGCTTCATTGATGGCAACATATCGTTGCTCGGCATCCAGTAAAGCTAAGCCAATCGGAGAGGTTTCAAAGATAGTCGCCAATTGCTGCTGTGCCGCTTCGGATTGGGCACGAGCAAGGCGTTCGCGCTCTAACAACTGTTCTCGTTCCTGTTCGGCTTGCTTGCGTTGCGTGACATCCAACACGAGTGACAAAACCGAAGTCATTCGTCCCGATTTATCTCTGAGGCTGGAGTTGTACCACTCGCAATGCACCACGTTGCGGTCTTTCGTATAATTGCGGTTGTACGAGAGAATATGCGGTTCCTCACCATAAACTAATCGCTGACAGACATCAGCAACCGATTCCAGGTCTTCTTCAAAGACAAACGGAATCTCCATTAAAGGTTTACCCAGTATTTCTTCAGCTTTCCAGCCCAAAATACGTTCTGCACCAGCAGACCACCGAAGGACTCGAAAGTTATCGTCCCATTCCACGACTGCCATCGGCGTATTTTCGACATGGAAATTGAGCTTTTGTAGCGTTTGATGCAAGGTCTCTTCCGCTTGCTTGCGCTCTGTAATGTCAATCACAACGCCAATCGAGTGCTTCGGTTGTCCTTGCGCATCATAGGAGAACTGTCCTCTCACATCGACCCAGTGAATCAAGCCATCTGGCAAGCGCAGGCGATATTCGTGATGGTACTCGGTTCGTTCCGCGATCGCTTGCTGCCACTTTGTCTCTGTTTCTCCCAAGTCATCCGGATGCACGCGACTTGCCCAAAGTTCGTAGCTAGGCTTATCCTCATCAGGCTGTAGCCCCAGAATCGTGAAATGTCCTGATGACCAGAGGAGCGTATCTGCTTGCAAATCCCAATGCCAAGTGCCCATCCGTCCCACTTTCAGCGCAAGTTGTAGGTGAGCTTCACGCTCTCGCAATTCTGCTTCTGCTCGCGATCGCTCTACAGCTAGCCAGGTTTTTTCAGCGATACGTTCCAGTAATTTCCCGTCTTCTGATGTCCACTGCCGAGGAGTAGCATGGTGCAACATCAACAATGCAAGGAACCGTCCTGCCTTCACGAAGGGGACGCACAGCAACGATTTGGTTTGTATTTCAGCAAAAGCAGCGGCTCTTGCTCCAGCAGTTCGAGAATCGCGATCGACATCATCAATCACAATCGTTTTGCCTTGCTGCAATTCAGCAATAATCTCAGACCCAAACAAACTCATCGGCAGTCTACCAACGACGCTCCTGACTTCATTGCAGTAGTCGCGATCGACAAGAACATATTCCTGGGTTGGATCAATTTCACCATAAGTACAGCGAGTGACATTGAAATGATGCCCGGTGGAGCTAACCACCTGCCACATAATTTCTTCAGAGTCTTGCAGGGCACGAATTGCATCATTCAATTCGATCAAGAACTGCTGTTGTCTTTCTTTGCGCTGAAGTTCTACCAGTAAGGCTTCTGCCTGCTGACGGGCTTGTACTTGAGCCGTAACTTCGATTCCATGAATCAAGATGCTATCGATACAACCATCAATGTCTCTTAGCGGCAGAAACACGAAATTGAAAAATCCTTCGACGACATTGCCGTCCCCATTCGGGTTCCAACGAGACAAGTACTCATCTCCTTGAATAATTTCCCCAGTCTGATAGACCCGATCGTAAATCTCAGAATATCCCTGAGCTGCCATTTCAGGAAATACTTCGTGTGCTCTCTTCCCCAAAATGTCTTCGGAACGTCCGGAGACAGCCAGAAACTTAGAGTTTGCCAGTTCAAAGACGTGATCAGAACCCGACAACACGGCAAACATAGCAGGCACTTGCATCAGAATGTCTCGCAGTCGCTGACGTTCATTTTCAGCTAATCGACGGCTAGCCTGCTCTTGTTTGAGAAGTCGATCGCGTTCAGCTTCGATTTGCTTGCGTTCGGTAATGTTGAGCGAGACCCCTAGCATCCGAATCGCATGTCCCGCGTCATTGAGATAGACGCGCCCCTGACTTTTGAGCCAGCGAATTGCACCACCGGGACTGATCACTCGGTATTCCTGAGAAAAGGAGTGGTCACTTGCGATTGCCTGTTCCATCGCTTGCCTGACAAGTTGTCGATCGTCGGGATGAATTACTGCACGAAATGCTTCTGCGGTGCCTACATGCATCCCAAAAATCTCCAGCGCATTTGGAGAACACACCACTTGATTGGTCTCCAAATCGATATCCCAAGCAATCATTGCGGCGGATACGAGGGCAAGCTGTAAGCGTTCTTCTGTCTGCCGCAGGTTTTCTTCAACCTGTTTGAGGTGAGTGACATCTTGAAAGACCACAACGGCTGCTAGAGTTCGCTGCTGCTTATCTAAGATTGGACTGGAACTGACTGAAATAATGCTATAGCTACCATCTTCCTGGCGTAGCTCCATTTTCTCTTGCGTAATGACTTCCCCGGTTTTGAGCGATCGCACCAATGGATACTCATCTGGTGCATAAATTTGTCCATTCGGGCGAAATGCTGCAAATGGAGTCACGGGAACATAGTCCTCTAGCTCATGGGACTGTTCAAAGTCATATTTGACAATTTGTTTGGCTTGTTCGTTTGCAAGCACCAACTTACCAGTAGTAGCATCCGCGATGAAAACTCCCGCAGGCATCTGGTGCAGAACTGCTTCAAATTGCGCCCTTTCCGTTTCCAACGCTTGGAGTAATCGTTCCCGTTCTGCCTCTGCTTGCTTGCGTTCTGTCACATCCCGAAAATAAACGGCGAGTCCTTCTTGCGAGGGATAAGCATTGACTTCTAGCCAGGATTGAACGGGTTCGCCAAACTCTTCCCAGGTCAGTGCGACTTGTTCTGCTACGGCTTGATGCATTGCTCGATAGGCGATTCCGCCAATGAGTTCAGGAAAAACTTCATTCCAAACATTTTTACCCAGCAATTCTTCGGGTAATCGGTGCAGAATTCGAGCCGCTGCCCGATTGACATAGGTGTAGCGCCAGTCTCGATCGAAAGCAACGAAAGCATCGGCAATACTTTCTAGAATGGTTTCTACCTTGCGTTCATTGGTTTGGGCACTTGTATTGAGCAAGCCTTCTAAGCGTGCCTCTAACTCCTGCTTCTGACATTTCAGAGCAGCAATTTCCTGCTGTTGCTCAAAAATTTGAGCTGGAAGCAACGCCGTTGGAGCGTTTGCATAGGTAGATTCGTTAGAATGCTCTGCTTCTAGACTGCGAGCAAAGTGTTCAATGACTTCAGAGCGAGACATTCCCCGTTTTTGTGCTTCTTTATCGAGCGATCGCCAAGCTGTACGGGTAAGAGAAATGCTAATGCGTTGTTTGGTTTCTGCATCCCAATTTTGAACAAACTTACCGGTAGCATCGCGCTTCATAAAGAGTCATCCGTAGGCGTAAACGGCGTACTTTATTAAATCCGAGGTGCGCTTCCTTACAAATCTCCCCTTAGAGTGAGCCTTTCCGTTTCAAACAAAGATTGTAGATAGTTGCGCCAAATCGAGCCAATGGCGTGAAGAAAGACAATCATTCACATCAAAAATCAAACCTCTTGTGCGACTTCATCCCACAACGATGTGGTCTGTCTCAAACTCAGATGATTGCCATTTCCGAGAATGAGATGATCGAGCAATGGAATTCCCAAAAATCGAGCACCTTCGAGCAATTGGCGTGTCAAATTGATATCCTCTGCACTCGGTTCCGTATTACCCGACGGATGATTGTGCGCCACGATTAACCGTGTTCCCCCTTGCCGAATTACTTCTCGAAAAATCTCACGCGGATGTGCTAACGTCTCGGTTGCAGTCCCGATCGTAATCACTTGAGTTGCAATTAAGCGATGCTTCACATCGAGAATCAGCACGGCAAATCGCTCTTGAGACTGCCACATCAATTCATGACTCAAAGCAGCAGCAGCTACATTCGGATCATCAATGACTGTTTTTTCGGGAGGTCGAGATTGATAGACTCGTTTGCCAAGTTCGATCGCGGCTAAGATCGTTGTCGCCTTCGCAGTTCCAACTCCTGACACTTTCGTCAGCTCTGAAATTGTCACTTCTCGCAATGCACTCAACGGATCGCGCTGATGCTGGCTCAGGGTTTGCAAAATATATTGCCCTAGCCCCACAGCGGACAGTTTCCCTGACCCTGTACTCAGCAAAATTGCTAGAAGTTCAGCCGTTGCAAGTGTTTTTGCACCTTGAGCGATCAGGCGTTCGCGAGGGCGTTCACTCTCTGGTAGGTCAGCAATCCGAATTGAATACGTCATGAACCGCGAAATATCACAATTTCTTCATTAATCCCTGACGGTAAATACAATGAGACACTAGCAGAACAAGCGATAATTTCTTCAGATAAAACGTAAGGGAATGTAAAACGTGAGACGGATTTCTGGATGGGTGATGGGGAGCTTGGTGTCAGGAATGATTCTATGTCCAGCGGTTAATGCAGCGCGATCGCAAGACTACACCGTGGCACAATTTCTCTCAGTTCTCAATGGATTAGGGTATGCGGTTCCACTGAATGCGCCAATCGACGATCCGAGAGTTCGGCAAGGCATTCGTGAGTTTCAGTTTCAGTTTCAACTCCCAGTTGATGAAACATTGAATATTCCCACTCAAGACAAAGCAGCAGATATTGTACGCACGCTGCAACTTGGCTTAAATCGGACGGTTCGTCCTAGTCCCGAGCTTCCGGGGAGCCAGTTTTACGGTAAACAAACCGAAGAAGCGGTGAAAAAGTTTCAGCAGCAAAATCGCTTACCTGCGACTGGAATTGCCAATCTTGAAACTCGACGGCGATTGAATGACCTGCTCAATGATGCAGTTCCAAGAACAGAATCCCAAAACTCGCCACCTTCTCAACCTGCACTCCAATCTCCAGCGCTGAGCATTTATACTGATGCACAAATTAAAGCCATCCTGGCGGGGTTTGGCTATGACATCAATCAGAAAGCTCCGTTAACTGATGCCCCAACTCGGCGAGCTATTCGAGAGCTTCAGCAAATTTATGGGCTTTCTGAAACGGGATTGGTCAATCGTGCCACTGAAGAAAAGCTTTCGAGCGTGATGCGAAATCTGCGGAATAATTTGAAAGCGATTTTGCGGAGTGATTTTGCGATCGCACAATATTACGATCCAGCGACTCAAGCCGCAGTCCGACAATTCCAAGCCCGTTACGGATTGCGAGTTACAGGGTTGGCAAATTTAGAAACTCGAAGTCGGCTCGACGATGAAGCGCGCAGATTGAGACGAAACTAATCTGCACCTCTGAGTTGATCGAGTTTTGCTCGCACTGCCTGAATATCTTGCCACATCAGCCATTTCGGTTGACCTTTCTCACGAGATTGGTTTCTGAGCAGATAAGCCGGGTGGAAGATTGGCATGTAAAAGCGATCGTCTTTTTCGATCCACTGCCCGCGAACTTTGGTGATTCCCTGTTTGATTCCGACTAGGGCTTTCATCGCTGTTGCCCCAGTTAAGAGAATAATTTTTGGATCAACCATGCGAATTTGTTCGGCTAAGTAGCCACTGCAAGCTGCTGCCTCGTCAGTCGTTGGCGTGCGATTCTCAGGGGGACGACATTTGACGACGTTACAGATAAAGACATCTTCTTCGGTCGTGAGATTCACTGAAGCCAGAATGCGATCGAGCAACTGCCCCGATTTTCCGACAAAGGGCATTCCCGTCTCATCCTCAGTCTGTCCAGGCCCTTCCCCAACAATCATAATCGGCGCTTTCAAATTGCCGCGTCCAATCACTGCATGAGTTCGAGACGCACCCAAGTCGCAGCGATGACAGCGATTACAATGTGCGCTCATCGCTTCCATCGTTTGATACGTCCCTGTTGGAATCGGAATCTTGGCACTCGTCGGAATCAACTCCGGGTCAAAACTGGGTGGAGCAGAAGGTTCAGCCGCAGGGATATCAAACAGGCTAATTTGTTCGTCGTTCGCCATGAATCGGATCGCGCAGAAATTTATTAACCCATAAATTCTAAAGGGAATTGCGATCGGATTGCGGCAATCGAAAGAAAGAAGACAGAGTTGAAATTCTGGATCTATGCTGAAGATATCCTTCAGGCAGGAGGAACCGATGTTTTCTTCTCAATTGTCTTCGGATACCGTTTTATTTGACGATCGCAAAGATGCGGGGGAACAGCTGGCGCATTTGGTGTTGGAACAAGCGCAGTCGGTCGATGGATCATTTATCGTTTATGCGTTGCCCCGAGGCGGGGTGGAAATTGGTGCGGCGATCGCGCAGGTTTTACATTGTCCACTCGATATTTTAGTCGCGAAGAAGATTACGCGACCTGAAAATCCAGAATTAGCGATCGGGGCAGTGACCGCAGATGGACAAGTCTTAAGGTCGGTTCATTCGAGAATTCCAGGGTGGGAGGATGCGCTAAATCGCGCTTTGGCGAAAGCAAAAGGTCAGTTTGAGCAATTTCGCGATCGTCCGAATGTCACGGCAACGGGAAAAATTGCGCTGCTCGTCGATGACGGGATTGCGACAGGAATGACGATTTCAGTCGCAGCGAAATCGCTACGAAAACAAGAGCCAAAAGAGATTTGGATCTGTGCGCCAGTTGCACCGCAAGTGATGATTCAGCAACTTGAGGGGATTTGCGATCGCGTTTTAGTACTGGCAACCCCGGAACCGTTTTTAAGTGTGAGTCGATTTTATCGATCGTTTCCGCAGGTGGAGATGGAAAGTGCGATCGCGGACTTGAAAAGAACTTTGCAAAGCTGATAAAAGTTAGTGATGACTAACTCTTTGACGCGAGGGAGACAGATGCGGCAGTGGCGCAGTTTTTGGCACACGATCGAGTTTATGAGTCAGGATAATCCGCCTCAATTAGTTGAAACGTTGATGTTGGCGTTATCGATGCTGCTGTTTAGTGTCTGGATTTTTAATTCAGAATTGGCGTATTTGTTGTTGGGATTAGTGTTTACGGTGGGAGCTTGTGCGTCGATTTTGGTGCGCGAGGCGTTGATTCCAGCAGTACGTCCGCGTCCAACGCAGGTAATGGCGACTTTGCTGTTAGGAGTGAGCTTGTACGGGTTTGCGGATTTGCTGTTTGCAAGATAATTCGCGCCTTTGACCGCGCGAATTCATATCAAGTCTTGGTAGGTTTTGATCACTTGTTGGGCGATCGCATCCCAACTGTAATTTTGTTGTGCAAAAATTTGGGCGTTTTTACCGCGTTGGATTTGTTCTACGCGATTTGCTAGTGCTTCTTTTAAAGCTTGCGTTAGGCTCTCCACATTGCATTGAGCGATCCAACCAGAGCGCGATCGCTCAATGTCTTGCCAGATATGAACCTGATCTGAAATCACAACAGGCGTTCCAACACTCATTGCTTCTGCGACTGCGATTCCAAAATTTTCGTAGTAAGACGGTAAGACAAACAAATCTGCTGCTTCGAGCAGTGCCGTTTTCTCACCGCCTGTGACGAAGCCGACGATCGAGGTTTTATCTTTGAGTTGAGAGTATTGAATGCGATCGCGAATCGTTGCTTCGTAGCTTGGATCTTGAGGGTTGCCGCCAGCTAGGACAAAGTGAAAGTTTGAGTCGAGATTTTCCAGCGCGGGGAGTAAGAGATCTAATCCTTTCTTGGGATCGATTCGAGACATGAAAAGCAGAATTGGCTTGTTTGTGGGAATGCCATATTTTTCATGAATTGAACTCGATGCAGAAAGCGGCAAGCTGACTCCTAATGGCAACACGACATCGCGAGTCACTGTATTGAATCGCTCTGAAGTTTTCGCTTCTTGCTCGCTGGTGAAATGAATTGCTGCGGCTCCGGCTAAGTTGGGACGTTCTAGCACTGCTGCATAAAGACGCTTGAGCTGGCGTTTTTTCTGTAAGTCAGCCGGATCGAGGGTTCCGAGAGGTCGAAGAATGTAAGGTAGCTGCTGCGATCGCGCAATAGCTGCTGAGCATGAACTTACAGGAGAGAAGAGTGCGTGAATGTGTGCAAGATCGTAAGCTTTGGCGTTTTTGTGAAGCCATTGGAGAAGCTCGATCGAGAATTTATACCGTCGAAATGGGGAGCATCGAAAGTAGTAAATTTCATAGCCGTTTTGAGCAATAGGAACGCCTAAAGGAACATCCAGTGGAGCTTGTCCGACATCACCGTTAGAGTTGGTTGTCGCGATTGTAATCTCGACACCAGCTTTTGCCAATGCGCTTGACAGCCCCAGCACCATTTGACTAGGCCCGCCATAAACTAAAGAGATTGATGGAACGATTTGTAAGATTTTCATGTGATTTTTAACCCCGCAGGAGTTGGTCATATTCCGCATGGGTTCCAATCCAAAACCATGCAATGTCGTCACCTTCTTCAAGTGCTAGTGCGCGATAGTGTAGCCCGATTCTGACTGACCAGAATTGCCCGACTTTTTTGAAGTGCAATGATGGATAGCGAGAATCCTGCTTGAGTAATTCGTAACAGCGATCGGCAAGTTCCTGAATTTCTTCGGGCAGTTGTCGATAGTAGTACCAGAAATCAGGGGTCGCGCGATATCTCACAGGTCAGTACAGTTCTCTTCTCGTAAATGTTGTCGCGCTCGTTCAGCTAAGTGATTGAGCTTTCCGGCTGCTACATCTTCTTCAAATTGCCGATCCCACAGTTCTGCATCAAATTCAGCAAACCAGATCCGAAAAGCAGCAAGTTCTTCGGCGGACAATTGACGCACAGCCAGTTCGATTTCTTCTAGGTTCTTCATATGCTAAAACTTGGTCATCTATGGGATTCATTCTACCGATCCTATTTTTCAAAGCGATCGATAAAACTCCAACAACTCCTTCGCTAACGCCCGATTCGTATATTTCGCCATTGCTCTCTGATACCCTCGCTGTCCCAAATCCGTAGCGAACTCACGATCGTCCATTAATCGTGCTAGTCGATCGCTCAATTCCTCGACATTTCCTTCTGGAAACACCAAGCCTGAATCTGCAATCACATTCGGAATCTCGCCTGAATCTGATCCAATCACTGGAACCTGACAAGCCATTGCTTCGATCAAGACATGTCCGAATTGTTCCTTCCAGCCGACTGAAGTTAATGTTTTGAACTGATACGTTGTTTCAGAAGGTAAAACTAAGGTATTCATCAAATTGATGTAGCGATAAACCTCGGCATGAGGAACACTTTCAATCCAAATCAAGCGGTCGCTAAATCCGAATTTTTCAGCTTGTTGTTGGATTTCTGCTTTGAGTTCACCTCGTCCGAGTAGAAGCAGTTTCCAATTGCGATCGCGCAATTTCTCCAATGCTTTCACTAACGTCAAAATCCCTTTCTCAGGCACAAATCGCCCAACAAATCCCACGACAAAGTCGTCCGGCTGAATCCCGAATTTTGCAGAAAGTTCCGGCTGAGACTGAGGGCAAAAGAGAGATTCATCAACACCAAGCTGCGGCATGATGCTCATTTTTTTTGTGTAACCGCGATCGCGTAAAATCTTAGCTCCGTCCTGATTTCCAACCACGATTCCGTCTGTATTTTTGAGATTGTATGTCTCAAGTAATGACACCGGAAACTGCAACGTATAAGGCAAATTCCACCACGTAAAAAAGAGATTCTTGGCTTTCAAATTTAAGAGCCGATTCGCAGTAATAAACTGTGCATATGCAAAAGACTTAGACCCTTGCTCAACTTGAATAATATCGGGTCGAAACGACTTCAGTAGCGAAATTAAATCGGCTCCAAATGTAAGTAAGCCCTGATTATTTTGACTGAAATTAGAAATAGGAACAACTCGAAACGATCCTTCTTCGCGATAGCGAGTTTCGATTGTATCTTTCATCACGCCACCCGGTTTCCAACGTTTGGGAACGACGATCGTGACTTCAATACTAGGTTCTAAATTCGCTAAAGCTCGGAGCTTTTCACAATTGAGATCGACGATATAAGAATGACTCGCAACTAGAATTTTCATCGTTTCACCTCATCTCGTCGGCTATAAATTTGTCCGTCATCCCAGAGAGATCGAATGAGTGTCACGATCGCGCTGAAAAATCCCAATGAATAAAAGCAAAATCTCGTGAGGATTTTGAGTGGCGAACCGCTTTTGTGACAAGGCGGACGACCCAACACATGACAGTCAAACAATCGGAAAAAGAAACGTGCTGCTTGCGAAACGGTTAGATTGTTCAATCCCATCAAAAAATGATTGTGATAGAAGGTCATCTGATATTTCAGCGACTTCGTACTGATATCGTGACAGCCGCCCGTTTCCTCACCCAAATGGACTAATGAAGCTTCTGGGTCATACCAAATCATCAAGCCCGTCTTCCGCAACTTCAAACAGAAGTCAGACTCTTCCCGAACTGCACTTCCCCGAAACCGCTCATCAAACCAAACATTATGTTTCTCAAATATTTCGCGGCGATAAGACATATTGCACCCGCGCGCGCTTAAAACCTGCTGCGGTTTTACCGTATGGACTAGATTTAAGTGATACCAAGCGATTCCAGGATCGTGTGCTTCGGGTGGTAAGTCTTGAATCTCTAGCCCTGGTGCAAAATCAGCGAGCTTCATGCGATCAAAGACTCTGCCCGCAACTGCACCAATCTCTGCTCTCTGATAGTTCTTGGCATGTGCGGCTAAATATCCCGGCTCTAACTGCACATCATCATCAATGAAGAGAAGGATTTCACCTTGCGATCGCCGTACTGCATAGTTTCTCGCCCCTGGTAAGCTTGCCCAATCAAGCTTAAACCAATGGATTTTCCCCACTTCTGCTAGGTCTTCGAGGAACTTCTGCACATCGGGTTCATGTACAGGAGTTTGATCGACGACTAGCACTTCGTAGTGAGGATAATTTTGTTTTAGAACATCAATGATTGTGTCGCGCAGAGGTTCTTCACGCCCATACGTGGGAATGACGACCGAGATAAAGGGCTGAGTCATAACGGGGCTAGCAAACAACGCCGTTAGTGTTCCCAGAGTTGCAGACTCTAAACCTTAGACGAAAGCGCTAATTAGGATTTAGGATTGGCGTGTCGTTTGACGCGATCGCTAAATTTCTCGTGGATAATAAGCAGGTGGATTCCACTCGACGTTTGCCCCAGACGATGAACTGCCCCGATGACTTCACCCCTTTCATTGTTTTATTCCTATTCTCACAAGGATGAGGATTTGCGCGATCGACTTGAGGCGCATCTTGCAACGCTGAAGCGGCAAAATTTGATTCAGCAGTGGCACGATCGTAAGATTTTGCCGGGTGAGAAATGGGCGGGAAAGATTGATGAGAATTTGGAGGCAGCAGAAATTATTCTGTTGCTGATTAGCTCTGACTTTATTGCGTCGGACTATTGTTTTGAGTTGGAAATGAAGCGGGCGATCGAGCGACATAAGGCAAAGGAAGCGATCGTGATTCCGATTGCGCTTCGTCCGGCAGATTGTACAGGGCTACCGTTTGCTGAGATTCAAGGATTGCCGAAGAATTTTAAGCCTGTGACGACTTGGGACAATCAGGATGAGGCGTTTTTGAATGTCGTGACTGGAATTCGGGCAGTTGTTCAGCGAATTCAGGAACGCAAAGCGGTGCGATCGCTGAAAAATCCGTTTGAGCCGTTGAGTGGCAGGGTCGATGATCCGATGCAGTTTTTTGGACGCGATCGGGAATTGCAGCGAATTTTTGAATTGTTGGAAAGTCGTAATAGTGTGGCGGTAATTGGCGATCGAGAAATTGGCAAATCGTCTTTGCTGCGGGCGGTTTATCGCGATTGTCAGACACGGTTGGGGCGAGTGCCGATTTATCTGGATTTGAATTCGATCGAGAGTGATGAGGATTTTTATGAGGAGTTATGTCATCAAGCAGGGGTGGCGACTTGTCAGGGGGCGCGGTTGAAGCGATCTCTTTCCGCTAAGCGGCTGGTCTTGCTGCTGGATGAGGTGGAGAAGATGACCTGGCAGGGGTTTACGCATGGACTGCGATCGCAGTTGCGGGGATTAGCAGAGGGGGCGGATGCGCCGTTGCGGTTGGTTTTGGCGGCGGGGAGTTCGCTGGATCGGTTGTTTCCAGATGGGCAGGATGGGATGACTTCGCCGTTGGCGGGGATTTGTTTGGAGGAGAGGGTGGAGAGATGGGGAGATAGGGAGATGGGGGAATTTGTGGCGAGAAAGTTGCGGGGATTGCCGCTTCAGTTTACGTCGGAGGAGATTGAGCGATTGATTGAGGAGAGTGGGGGGTATCCGAAACGGCTGATGCGGGGAGGGTACGAGTTATTTCGGCAGTATCAATACAGGTAGGGGAGTGTTTTTGCTGAGAAGATGACGAGATTTGTGATGAATGGCTTAGCGTTCGTCGGTAAGGTTGGAAGGTTCGTGACGAATTGCGCGATCGTCGTTGAGAAGATTGCGGGGTTCACGGAGAATGTTGCGATCGTCGTGATGACAGAGATGATGTTCTGAGTGTCGATCGTATAGTTTGTTGAATCGAGAAGATGTTTGTCAGAGAAGGCTCAAGAGGATGTTTGAAACGTTTCGTTCATCGCATTCACCCGCCCCCGGAATAAAATTCGGGGCTAGTTGAATAAAGTCTACTGAAGGGACTAACAGCCAATTAGAATGGGGTCTTCAGTCCTTTTCAAAGGACTTCGCACTGTTAGCCCCGACTTTCAGTCCGGGGCGAGCTAGAACGGAGCTACAGAACCAAACAAGGAAACTACCCGAATTATTTCACTTCGCAAAGCTTTTCCCTACGAGCGAAACCTCTACGAACAATATCTCAAGAACGAATTAGGAGAACGTTACGACTCAGCATACTGCATTGAAAAATTAGCGGCATCGATTTGGTCTTGCTCAGTCCAGTAGTCGCGTTGCTCGATCGCAGGTAAAATCTCGCGCACAAATCGATTCAGAACCCTTGTAGCGAGTCGGAGTTATTCAGTTGGAGAGAGCGTTTGAACAATCTCGTCATAGACTTTTTGAGCCGTTGGAGAGAGCGCTTGAATAATTTTGTTGTAATCCTCTTGAGCATCAGAGGACATATACAATTCTCCTAGTCGTCATTCAGACAGCCTAACACTTCTATCAATCTCGATCGCCCAATCTATGAGCCAGCCCGTCCCTAAGCTTGATCTCGCCCCAAAGCTGCGTCGTCCGCTCTCGCTGTGGAACCCGTTAGATTACGTGCGCTTGCTGTACTGGGTGTTCTACTTTCCGCAGGCACTCCGATGGTATGTGAATGAATTTGCATGGCGTGAGACAGCCTTTGATGATATCAAGTCTTGGCATGAGAAGCTCCAATGGGTTTTTAATAATCCAGTTCAAGCAAAACTGTACCTGCAAGGGTTAATTCTGCAAATTGCGACTCCTTTTCTAATCTGCTACTTGCTTGAGGTGGCAGGATTATCTGTAAGTTGGTTTCGTGTAGCTTTAGGTACAACTTTAGGTGCTGCTTTAGGTGCAACTCTTGCTTCTAACATAACTTCTGGTGTGGCTTCTGGCATAGCTTCTGGCATAGCTTCTAGCATACCTTCAGGCGTTGCTTTAGGCATTAGTTTAGGCATTGCCTTAGCTTCTTACACGGCTTTTAGCGTGCTGATAATCTCAGCTTTTGGTGTGGCTTCTGGTGTGGCTCTTGGTGTGGCTTTTGGTGTAACTTCTGACATACCTTCAGACGCAGCTTCAGACACAGCTTTTAGCATGGTGGTTAGCGCATCTTTTTTTGTGGCTATTGGCATAAGTGTTGGCGTAATTTCTGGCAGAGTTGTTGGTGCGGTGGTTATCGCGGCTTTTGGCGTGCTGATGGTCGCGGCTTTTGGCGTCGCTATATTACGTCCTGAGAACTGGCTCTGGGGGTTGCATCCTGGAATACGAAGGTTTCAACAGCAGCAATGGCTACTTCCTCGCATCACGCTTTTACCGATTCCTTCAGTTGAACAGCGGATATTTGCTTGGATGCAGCAAGATTGGGAAGCTGGCTTGAAGATTGCCAATGAACTACTAACATACACACTACAATTTACTATCGTTATTCAAGCAGTTAATTCGGTTCTTGCAAAAACTCCTCCTAACAGCGCGATCTCTCAAGTTGCTTCTCTTTCTGATCTCATTCGGAATCAAGAAATTGTCAAATACGCTTCTGTCTCTCTTAACACAGCTATAAAAGCCGAATGCATTGATACTCTCCTGATTCTGCCAAAAATCATCAAGCAGATATTTCCCGAAAAAGTAAATACGAACTTTCGGTTTAATTCACCAACTCGCGCTGCTGCCGCTGGTTTTTGGTTTCTTTACCAAGAAGATGCCAAAATCGCGATCGAAGCTTTCCAAGTCGTCGAAGATCTTCCCCACGGCAAAGAAATGCTCCTGCTCGCCACGATTCTCGATCGTGCTCAAGTCTCAGACCTTCAGCAAATCGCAACCTTAAACCTTCCCCCCACTCCCCACCCCCCACTCCTCCGCCCCGAAAGCTGGAACGCGATCGCCGCTATCCGCCGCGCCTCCGAAGATATCCGAGTCGTCTGCAATGCCGCATCTCGAACCGCTAGAGCTTTCGCCTCAAACCGCGCTTTAGGCGATCTCAACTCCATCCTCGAAGCCCCCGACCAACTCCCCAAAGCAGAGCGAAAACTGATTTTATCGATCGCCCGAACCTGGCGCGATTCTCTCCTCAAGTCCGTTGGCGAAATCGGCAGAATCGAAATCCTCAAACCCGTCCAAAATCCCTATATCGCAGGCGACCCCGTAGAAGGCAGCCTCTTCGTCGGACGCGATGACATCCTCAAACAACTCGAAGAACTCTGGTTCATGAGCGATCGACTCCAATCCGTCGTCCTCTATGGTCATCGCCGCATGGGCAAAACCTCACTGCTTCGCAACATCAACGATCGCCTCGGCTCCAACACCCAACTGATCTACGTCAACCTCCTCAACCTCGGCGAAGTCACCCAAGGCGCAGGCGAAGTCCTCCTCTCCATCTGCGACGAAATCGCCCAAGCCACCAACCACCCCGCTCCCTCTGACACCGATCTGATCAATCTCCCCTATCCCACCTTCCGCCGCTACCTGCAATCCCTCATCCAATCCCCCGACTCCAAAGGACTAATCATCGCCCTCGACGAATTTGAAAAACTCGAAGACCTGATCACAGCCGAAAAACTCAGCCCCGACTTTCTCAGCTACCTGCGCGGACTCGTCCAAATGAGTCCCAAAATCGCCTTCGCCTTCGCCGGACTCCACACCCTCGAAGAAATGACCGAAGACTACTTCAGCCCCTTCTTTGCCAGCGTCATCCCGATCCGTTTGAGCTTCCTCGATCGAGCTTCCACCCGCCAACTCCTCGCCAACCCCTCCGACGACTTCCCCCTCGACTACGCCCCCGACCTCTACGACGAAATCTTCGACCTCACCGCCGGACAGCCCTACCTCGTCCAACTCCTCGGCTTTCAACTCGTCCGCCGCTACAACGCCCAAGTCTTCGAGCAAGGGCGCGACAGATCCCACCAATTCTCGATCGACGATCTCACCACCATCACCGAAAGCTCCGACCTCTACGACAACGGACGCTACTACTTCACCGGAGTCTGGCAACAAACCGCCCAATCTCCCCCCGGACAGCAAGACATCCTCAAAGCGATCGCTCACCAAGGTCTATCCCGCGACGTTCTTTTACAACAATTCGACCCCGCCCAATTTGATACCGCGATCGAAGCCCTTCGCCGTCACGATGTCGTTCACGAAGTGAATCAAACTTGGTGCATCAAAGTCGAACTCTTTCGGCGTTGGGTCGTGAAATATGCGCTTACTTAAAGATCAAATCGAGTCGTTGTTGTGAGGATTTGAGAGCAGCTTCAGGAGTAGCACGATCGAGTAATGTCGCTTCGATCGCGCGTCCCAAGTTGTCAGAAATGCGATTGTAACCGGGGAAAATCGGACGAGATTTACCAAATTTTGCTTGATTTAGGAAGACATCAACCGCAGGCTGTTTCGCTCGAAACTCCTTATAAGCTTGGCTTTCACGGGATTTTAAATTAGTTGGAAGATAGCCAGTCCCGATCGCCCATTCGGTCTGAAACGCTTCGCTCATGACAAATTCGGCAAATTTTAATGCGGCTTGTTCTCGTTCTGGCTTGGATTTGAAGAGGAATAAATTCTCGCCTCCAATAACGGTTGCAGGTTGCTTTTCAGACGGAATCGGTAACACTCCGAAATCAACTTTTGTAGCTTGCAGTTGCCCAAGTGTCCAAGGCCCTGAAAGCTGCATTGCGACTTTGCCAGCAAGGAAGCTGTCTAGCTCATAGCCGCGTTCGGGTTGAGAGAGAATTGCGGAACCATCTTGCATTAAGTCGCGCCAGAAGTTGAGAGCAGCGATCGCTCCCGAATTTACAATATTTAACTGCCTTAAATGAACTGAACTCACATCTGCTCGTCCATCCATCATCATCTGTTGACCGATATTTGATGAAGAGTTTGAGGATTGCTGCTTTGTTGTTTCATTTAATTTTTTCAAAACGACTTCAGCAATTTGAGGAGTTGCCAGTTCCCCACCGCCGCTAAACATAAAGGGAAGCCAAGTAAAAACTGTCCATTCACCTTTGCCTAGCGGTAAAAGCATTCCGAATCGATCTGCTTTTCCATCTCCGTTTGTATCGCGAGTCAGTTGTTTTGCGACGGAGCGAAACTCTGTCCAAGTTTTTGGCAGGTCTTTGATGCCTGCTGCTTTGAACAGACTAGGGCGATAGTAGATGCCAACATTATTCGTGCTAAATGGAATCGACCAGGTTTTACCCTCGTAGTTTGTTGTTTCTTTGAGCGTGGGGTCGAGTTCAGATTTGACAGGAGGATCGAAGTCATCAAGCGATCGCAGTGCATTGAGTTCAACCAATTGCCCGGTAATCATCGGCGCAAACCACAACATATCAGGAGCCGCATTGCCAACGACTGCCGCCAGAATTTTGGGCATTTGTTGGTCGCCTTGTCCGACGTAGAGTGATTCGACTTGGATCTTGGGATTTTGCTGATTAAAGCGATCGACGAGTTTTTGCAGCACATCCCGATTCGGAGGCGGATTCACGCCTTGCCACAAAGTCAGGTGAATCACGCCCGATGCCTGAGTCGATTGGCAACTGCTGAGGCACAGACTGAGACAGACCATTCCCATGAAGAAGATTGATTTCAGCAGGCTTGCAAACCGAGACGGCATGATTAGGATGAAAGAATGACTTCAGATTACAAGTGTATGAGGAAATTGCTTTCTTGTTCGATCGCGATCAGTTTAGTTTTCTTCACGTTAGGCTGTCGATCGCAGTCGGATCGCAAAATTGAAATTACATTAAGCGGATGGCAAAGTAATCCGAATGAAGGGAAATTACTCGACAAAGTTATTCGAGAATTTGAGGCGAAGAATCCAACGATTCGAGTCAAACGAGAAGTGATTAATAGCCAATATATGGATGTAATCCGAACTCGTTTAATTGGTGAAGTTGCGCCAGATGTCTTTTATCTCGAAGCATTTGAAGCACCGACATTAATTAAATATGGCGTATTAGAACCGCTCAATTCATATATCAAACCAGATTTTAAACTGGACGATTTTGAACCCAATCTATTAAACGCATTTAAGCAAGGTAATACCGTTTACGGAATCCCAAAAGACTTTTCAACACTCGCTCTTTTTTATAATTCAACTGAGCTAAAAAATGCTGGATTCTCGAAACCTCCAAAAACTTGGAGCGAGTTGACAGATTATGCGAAGAAATTAACGATCGATAAAAACAAAGATGGCAAAATCGATCAGTACGGAATCGGAATCGCTCCAGAATTGCCGCGCCAAGCTTTTATGATCAAAGCCTTTGGCGGCAGTCTCGTTGATCAGAATAATAACGCTGCATTTGCAAGTTCAAATGGCATTCAAGGCTTGCAGCTTGTAATCGATCAGTATCGCCGCGATCGCTCTGCTGCTCAACCCTCCGATGTCGGCGCAAACTCAAACAGCGAAGCCTTTGGGCAAGGTCGAGTCGCAATGGCGATCGAGGGCGCTTGGGCAGTCCCTTACTTAAAAGAAACATTCCCAAATCTGAAATTTCAAACTGCAGAGATTCCTACGATTAATAACCGAAATGGAACAATGATTTTCACAGTCGGATATGTAATGAATCGCCAATCCAAGCATAAAGATGCAGCTTGGAAATTGATTCAATATTTAACGAATCAATCCGGAATGAAAGCCTGGGCAAATCAAGGCGTTGCGCTGCCTTCTCGTCGCTCAGTTTTAGCAGAATTAAAATACGATCGTAATCCAATTTATGCACCACTTGTCGCAGGCGCAAAATATGGAACAATCTGGCAAGCAGGCGAAACTCTGCCAACGATTATGACCAATTTTGATAATCAGTTTGTTAGTGCCCTATTAGGACAACAAACTTTGCCCAATGCAATGAAGCGCGCCCAGGAAACTGCCAACCGTGAAATCTATTTATCAAACTAAGAAACTTAGAGAAGCGATATCGGGTTACGCATTTATGACCCCAACGATTATTATCTTGGGTGTCTTTTTGATGCTGCCTGTCATTTACGCGATCGTTCTTGCTTTCTACAAAGTTCAATTGCTCGGCGAAGTCAATTACAACTTTACAGGATTGAAGAATTTCATCCGAATTCAAGATGATGAAAGAGTTCGGATTGCTTTACTCAATACGATTCAATACGTCTCGATCGTTGTACCGATCCAAACAATTCTCGCACTCGTTTTAGCACTGTTATTGAATGCAAAGATCCGAGGTAAAAGCTGGTTTCGAGTTGCTTTTTTTCTGCCCACCGTCACATCATCAGCCGTTCTCACACTGATTTTCATGTGGATTTACAACTCGAACGGATTACTAAATGGATTTCTAAGCGCGATCGGGCTGCCGACTTACAACTGGTTAGGCGATCCACAAGTTGCACTCAAAGGCATCATGTTGATGAATATTTGGGCAACTGCTCCGCTATTTATGGTGATTTATTTAGCCGCACTTCAAGACATCCCGGAGAGCTTATATGAAGCCGCTTCAATTGATGGAGCAACAGCTTGGGAGAAGTTTTGGTGTATCACATTGCCCTTTCTAAAACCTGTCACATTCTTTGTGATCACGATGGGAATTATTGGGACATTTCAACTATTTGATCAGTCTTATATTTTCTCAAACGGATCGGGTGGCCCTGACAATGCAACTTTAACCATTGTTCTTTTGATTTATCAGTACGCCTTCAAAAGTTTAGACATGGGATATGCGCTGGCATTAACTCTAATTCTTGCTTTGGTGATCATGACTGCAACTTTGATTCAGCGCGCTTTATTCAAAGAAGAGAGATTAGATTCATGAAAACAAAATGGCTAATTTGGGTAATGTATGCGGGACTCATTCTTTATGCGATCGTCACTTTTATTCCCTTTCTCTGGGCGCTTTCCGCTTCATTCAAACCCCTCGCTGAAATTTCCGGGAGCGGCTCAAACTTTATCCCAAATAATTTCACATTCGAGAATTATCAGCAGATTTTTTCGCGCGAACCTTTGTTCGGAAGATGGCTATTAAATAGCGCGATCGTAGCTGCGATAGTCACAGCTTTCAATCTTTTATTTAATTCAATGGCAGGCTATGCCCTGGCTCGAATTCGATTTCCAGGAAATCGCTTATTTTTCTTTCTAATTCTGGCTGTATTAGTTGTCCCGGCTCAAATTACACTCTTACCAAAATTTCTCATTCTCAAATCATTAGGCTGGCTGAATTCCTACCAGGGTTTAATTATTCCAACCGCCGTTAATGCCACATTCATTTTCATGATGCGACAGTTTTTTATTAACTTTCCAAAAGAGTTAGAAGAAGCTGCTGAACTGGACGGACTGAATCGATTTGAGACATTCTTTCAAATTGTTTTACCGCTTGCAAAACCTGCACTTGCGGCACAAACTATTTTTATTTTTATGGGGTCGTGGAATGAATTTCTGCTTCCACTGGTCGTCATGTCTAACCCCGAAATGTTTACTTTACCAATCGGTCTAAATGCCTTCAAAGGTCAATACATTACCTACTGGAATTACATCATGGCAGCCTCAATGATATTCACTCTACCTGCTCTCGCAATCTATGCCTTTTTCAATCGCTATTTCATTCAAGGTGTCACCTTCACAGGCGGCAAATCCTAGCCGAAATTTCTGCTCATCCGATATCCTAAGAATCGCACCGTTTCGATTTTCAGGTTATGGCAGGACATAGTAAGTGGGCAAATATTAAGCGGCAAAAAGCGAGAGTAGACGCGAAAAGAGCCAATGTCTTTACCAAGGTTTCGCGCGAAATTATTGTAGCGGCCCGAAATGGTGTACCTGACCCCGCAGGCAATTTTCAGTTGAGAACTGCGATCGAGAAAGCCAAAGCCGCCGGAATCCCAAACGACAATATTGAACGAGCGATCGCTAAAGGTGCTGGCAAACTCGGGACAGATGCGCCACTCGAAGCAATTCAGTATGAAGGTTACGGGGCAGGCGGAGTTGCTGTCTTAATCGAAGCGCTAACCGATAACCGCAATCGAACTGCGGCTGATTTGAGAGAGGCATTTAGCAAAAACGGCGGAAACTTAGGTGAAACTGGCTGCGTGAACTGGATGTTTGAGCAAAAGGGAATTGTCGAACTGTCCTTTGCTCCTCAGAAACGAGGTCGTAAGCTCGAAGCAGTAGAAATTGACGAAGATGCGCTCCTCGAAGCCTGTCTTGAAGGCGGTGCAGATGCCTATGAATTGATTGAAACCGAAGACGGTCAAGCTGCAGAAGTGTTTACCGAAGTCGGAAATTTAGAAGCGCTCAGCCAAGCTTTGAAAGAACAAGGATACACCGTAGCCCAGGTCGAACTGCGTTGGATTCCTCAGAATACGATCGAAGTTACCGACCCCGATCATGCGCGATCGCTCCTCAAACTCATGGACGCACTCGATAGCTTAGATGACGTTCAGAACGCCACCGCCAACTTCGACATTGCTGAAGACCTGATGTTGGCAGCCCTGTGAACTCTCAACTTCTAAAAAAAAGCCCCGATGGAGATTTGGATGCCCCCATCCATCGCCCTTCGGGGTATCTGTGCTCTATTCGATGAATAGAATAAAGTTTTACCCTCTCCTGCACTTCGCCCACAACGTTCGCCTGACTGGGTGATTCTCAAAATTACTCAAATCGTATCTCAGCGCAATTACGGAATTTTCCCTAAAATGTGAGGCGGAAGAAATTGCCGATCGCACTTGCTCGTCTTGGAACTCTACGCGACAATAGGATGTAAAGTTTCGTATCGTGCGCTCAGATATGCAATTGCCTGAATTTGATATTGCGATCGTCGGAGGCGGAGTTGTCGGGACAACCTTCGCTTGTGCCTTGAAAGACTCCGGATTCCGAGTTGCACTGATCGAAGCCGAACTCACATCGCAAGCTGTATCCCGTGCTCAAGCCTACTCAATTTCGCTCCTCTCCAGTCGAATTTTTGAAGGTATGGGCATTTGGCAAGAAATTCGCTCTCAGGTCGAAACCTACAAGCGGGTTCAGTTAACCGATGCAAATTCTCCCAATGCTGTGAAGTTTGCACCCAATGACATTGGGACAGAAACGCTCGGCTATGTCGCTGAGCATCGCGTATTAATTTCCGCACTGCATCAATTGCTCAAGTCTTGCTCGAATGTCGAGTTGTTCTGCCCTGCTAAAGTCGTGAAAACTGAATTTCAACCGAACGGAGCAACCCTTGATGTGATGCTAAATGGAGAGATCCAGCAGATCCGATCGCATTTAGTTATTGCAGCGGATGGATCACGATCGCCCCTCCGTCAACAAGCCGGAATCAAAACATTCGGCTGGCAATATGGGCAAGCCTGCGTCGTCGCCACGCTCAAACTCGAATCACCTCACGACAACACAGCTTACGAATGGTTCTGGAGTACAGGTCCTTCTGGAATTTTGCCGCTGACTGACGATCGCTATCGAATTGTTTGGACAACCAACAGAGCCGAAGCTGAGAAGTTAGTGGCATTAGACGATCGTCAATTTATCGAAACGTTCCAACAGCGCTACGGCTCAAAATTTGGCACACCCCAAATCGAAGGAAATCGCTATCTATTTCCGATTCAACTCATGCACAGTCGGCGCTATGTCCTGCCGCAACTCGCATTAATTGGCGATGCAGCCCATAGTTGTCATCCCTTAGGAGGGCAAGGCATCAACATGGGAATTCGAGACGCGGCAGCGCTGGCTCAAGTTCTACAAACTGCACAAAAACGCGGTGAAGACATTGCCAGTTTGAAAGTGTTGCGGCGATATGAGCGCTGGCGACAGTGGGAAAATCTCATCATCTTGAGCATTACCGACATCCTCAATCGGACATTCTCGAATCAGATTTTTCCGATTGTTCAACTCCGTCGGTTTAGCTTATGGTTTTTGCAGAATATCCCGCCGATACGATCGCTGGTCTTTCGCATCATGTCCGGCTTAACAGGACGTGCTCCCCAACTTGCCCAACGATAACCATAGCTTTGAAAAATTAGATTTGAGAGTGAATCCGCTGGTGAATTGGAACTCGGATCAAAAACTCAGCGCCTTCTCCTTCACGGGAGAAACACTCTAGCTTCCCGTGATGTTTTTCTACAATCAACTGATAGCTAATTGACAGTCCCATGCCTGTACCTTTGCCAATCGGTTTGGTTGTGAAAAACGGATTGAAGATTTTTGCTCGAACTGTTTCAGAGATGCCAGAACCATTATCTGCGATCGTAATTTCCACTGAATCTCCGATCACGCAGGTTTGAATTGTAATTTGAGGTTGGCTGACTTCTTCTAAAGCATCGATCGCATTACTGAGAAGATTCATAAAGACTTGATTGAGTTGCCCTGCCAAACATTCAACCTGAGGGAGTTGCCCGTAGTGGCGCACGATTTGAATTTCTGGACGGTTGGGCTGTTGTTTCAAGCGATGCTGCAAAATTAAGAGCGTACTTTCAATTCCCTCATGCAGATCGACTCTTTTGAACTCAGCTTCATCAAGTCGAGAAAAATTACGGAGCGACAAAACGATTTCTTGAATCCGATCTGTTCCAATCTGCATCGAGTCTAGAATCTTCAGCAAATCTATTTGAATAAAGTCAAGGTCTGCGTCATCTGAAGCCTCCTGAATTTCTATGACAGGATTTGGATAATGCTGTTGATAGAGATGCAAGATGTGGAGAATATCAGCGATGTATCCTTGTAAGTGCGAGAGATTGCCGTAGATAAAAGAAACCGGGTTGTTAATTTCATGAGCAACGCCTGCTACGAGCTGCCCTAAAGAAGACATTTTTTCAGCTTGAATCAGTTGAGCCTGCGTGTCCTGTAATTCTCTCAGCAATCGTTGTAATTGTTCTGACTCTCTTTGCAAACGAGTATTGGTTTCACGTAATTCTTGAGTTCGCTGAGCGACCTGTTCTTCTAGGTGTTTTTTGCTGCCTTGGAGTTGACGCTCTGCTAGATATTGCTGAGTTACATCTCGCAAAACTAATACTGACCCCTCTTCATGCTCCAAGATACCCTGCTGATCGATTTCAACAAATGCCCAGGAAATCTCTAGAATATGCGTTTGCTCAGAAGCTTGAAATTCATAACACTGTGTTCCACTTTGATGGGTTTCTAAAGCGATCGTGACAGGATGCTGGCTCATTTCCACGGCTTCGCCTTCTAGCCAGAGTGGAAGCTTATACGCAAGTGAAGCACTCAACAGCATCAACCTCGGTTGACCCAAAAGCACCTCTAATGCTTCATTGCACCACTTAATTCGCCCCTTACCATCTGTCCAGACAATGCACTCCTTAACAGCACTAAGAGCGATTTCCATCTTACTGAGGGTAGAACGAAGGTGTCTCAACTGATAATCTTCGTTAGCCATCTACTTTAATTCCGTGTTAAGGATGCTTAAGTGCATTGCAGCAAGGATTTTCTCCCCCAACATCTACTTCTACACTCAGGCTCGATGATCGTTATAGTGGACGCAAAGTTGCTGCAAATAACCATTGTTCGCCCTGCTTTTCTGCAACGATAAAATGCTCAGACTCAATTTCTTGATTGTCTTTCGTGACAGCCTTTAGGTTTAAGGGGTGATTCAGGACTTTTGAGTGTCCCGTTGCTGAAAAGCGTGCAAATCCTAAGTTGTGAGCATCTTGAAAAAATGGTGGGAGAATTACGGTGAGCGGTTGTCCAATAATTTCTGTTGATGTCCACCCAAAAATGCGTTCAAAGTGTGAATTGACATCAACCACATTTCCTTGCTGATCGGCAACAACCACCGCTAAGTCACCTTGCTTTAGTTCTGCAATGGTAGGAGGAGTTTGAAGCATTTGAATATACCAAATGAGTACTGAATTCAACGAATTATACTCTGGGTTCCAGAATTGTAATCACCATAATTTATCAGGCAAATCTTCTACTTAACCATCATGAGGACACCTTGTATTAGAAGTACTTCTTTATACTAAATACATAGATCACCTGGTTAAAGCATCCCTGGCGTGGGCATTATTGAGTTCGAGCTAAAGATGAGAGCAGTTCCCGATTGAGCCATAGGATGTCTAACAACCGTAAGACGATCGAATGAAGATAAACTCACTGAATCAGGCAGATACCACGGGAGATCTGATTGCGATTATTGGTGCAGGCGCTAGAGGCTTAAGTGTTTTAGAACGAATTGTTGCATTCGCCAGAGCCGATCAGTTTTTAGCTCCGATTGTTGTTAAGGTTTTCGATCGTGATCCCTTTGGTTCGGGCTGCCACTCAGTCCATCAGCCCGAACATTTGTTGGTGAATACAATTGCCAGTCAAATCACTGTCTTTTCTGATCCAACTGTTCAAGGCTCAGGATTTCAGCTTGCAGGTCCTTCCTTCTATGAATGGCTTTGCGATCGAGATCGCTCTAGTTCTCCCTCTGATCCAAATGCCTACTATCCAAGAAAGCGACTGGGAGAGTATTTAGCCTGGAGCTTTGACTACTTGTGCAGCCTAGCACCCACCACCGTTAAGATTGTCACAGTTTCAAAGTATGTCGTCGCAGCATCGCCGATCGCAGCTTCAGAAGGGACAATCTGGAAATTAAAAGATGAGTCGGGTGACACTCATTTTGTTCGATACACTTTTCTCACCACAGGTCATGAGCAGGAGCCATTAACTCCAGAGCAATGCGAACAGCGATTGTTTCCGGTCTATCCTCTAGATCCAGCGGTTCAAGGAATTCAGCCTGATGAAACGGTCGCGATCGAAGGTCTAGGACTCTCAGCGTGTGATGTGATCTCGATGCTGACGATCGGACGAGGCGGTAAATTTAATCGCGAGCAAAATGGTCAAGTCTGCTATCAAGCTTCGGGTCAGGAACCAAAAATGATTGGCTTTGCCAGATCCGGGCTGCCGATTACGGCGCGCGCCCGGAATGAGAAAGAAGTGCGTGAGCAGTATCAAGCTCGCTTTCTCAACCGATCAGCGATCGCTCAACTCAAAGCAAAACATGGACAACTCGATTTTCAAACGCAAGTTCTCCCATTGCTCTTAGCAGATATGGAATTCGTATACAGCAGAACTTATGTGCAAAAACACAAAGGTTTTACTGCTGCTCATCAGTTCTCGAATTCCTATCTTGCTGCCACACAGAGACAACGGCGATCGCTGATCGCTGCTGAGATTCCATTGCATCAGCACTTTGACTGGCAGCGCTTAGTCAATCCAATTCCCTCTCAAAGCTTATCGACATATGAGCACTACAAAACCTGGTTAGACAGCTACTTGCACGAGGATTTAAGTTCCGCGAACGAAGGCAATCTCTCGAACCCGTTTAAAGCAGCTTGCGATGTGCTGCGAGATCTGCGAGATAATTTGCGCTACGTCGTTGATTTTGGGGGACTGACTGAAGACAGTCACCGTTGGTTTGTCCAGACCTTTCTTCCTGTTATGAATCGCCTAGCAGTTGGTCCACCCAAAGCAAGACTTGAAGAAATGCTTGCCCTGCAATCCGCCGGAATTCTCAAACTTGATTTAGGACCTCATCCACGCTGTCAGTTTGATCAAACTCGGCGGCGATTCGTGATTCAAGGCATGTTTGAGCAGGTTGAAGCCCACGCGTTAATTCGTTCTCGAATTGCGATGCCTCCTCCTCAAGCCAGTGCGAACCCCCTGCTTCGCCAGTTGATTGCAGATGGAATCTCTCGACCTTTTATGAATGGGCAGTTTCATCCGGGTGGCTTAGATGTCTCCAGCGATCTGAATCTGATTAGTCCAGCGAATGTTGTATATCCGAACTTTTGGGTTTTAGGCACGCCGATCGAAGGACCTAAATTTTACACGTTCATCTTGCCGCGTCCGTTTGTCAATTCGACAGCGCTCTTAGATGCCGATCGCGTTGTCCAAGCACTGCGTGATCAACTCACAGCCACCAAGTCAGGTTCAGTCGCTGTATCAGCGTTAATTTGATTGCACTCTATACCTCCAGTCATCAAGTGAAGAGTTTTTATCGATCGAACTTTTGGTTCGCTGGTTTAGCGGCAACCTTTACAGGTAACGGTATTGGGCGATTTGCTTACATCACACTGATGCCTGTGCTGATTCAAGCTAACTGGTTTTCTCAAGAAGAAGCAGCCCAATTTGGCGTTGCAGCATTATTAGGTTATCTATTGGGTCCTTTCCTGATTCGGCGTTTTGGCTCGCAAGTAAACCGTGCAACTTTGATGCGGATAGCGATGCTGTGTTGTTCTAGCAGCTACTTTGCCTGTGCTTTTCCGCAAATGGGGTTTGGATGGTTTTATAGTTGGCGATTTCTTTCAGGCGTGGGTGGAGCGATCTTGATGATTTTGGCTGCTCCTATGGTTCTTCCCCACGTTCGCCAGGACAGGCGGAGTCGCGTTGCTGGAGTCATCTTTTCGGGGATTGGGTTAGGTGCTGCCTTGTCTGGACTGCTGATTCCAGTATTGGTACAGATTCATATCAAGGTTGCTTGGGTGGCGATGGGGCTAGCTTGCGCTGGGCTAACACTGATGACCTGGAAAACCTGGGCTGAACTGGATGTTGCTCCAAATCCCTCCACGGTGACTCCGCCTGTGATGAAATCGCACTCTCTGAACCGGGGAATCGGGTGTCTCTTGATTGCCTATGCGCTGAATGCGGTCGGTTTTTTGCCGCATACCTTGTTCTGGGTTGATTTTCTAGTTCGAGATTTAGGGTTCTCACTGGCATCAGGAGGACTGTCCTGGGCATTATTCGGCATTGGTGCGGCTGTCGGCCCGCTCTTGACCGGAGTGATGGGAGATCGGTTGGGAGTGCGTCGGTGCTTGGTGCTAGGTTTTGGGCTGAAAGCACTGGGGGTTATGATACCTCTGTTGACACAAAAGCTTTGGATGTTGCATGGTTCTGCGTTTTTAGTTGGGATGTTTACGCCAGGGATTGTGACACTGGTTTCGACGTATTGTTTGCAGTTAGTGGGTACACAGGAACATCATCGGGCTTGGGGAGCGATGACGTTCTCGTTTGCTTTGACGCAGGCGATCGCGGGTATGGGGATGGCAATTCTACTGCGTCAAGTGAGTTCTTATCTTCCTCTCTATGCGATCAGTGCGATCGCGCTGGTCATCTCGACGGTTTGTATCCTGTGTATTCCTCAACCCGCTTCGATTCGCGCTCCAGAGTCCATTTAAGCGATGAAACTTTATCTGAATACGACTTCTCCCTTTGCCCGATGGGTATTAGTTTGCGCTCTAGAATATGCAGTTCCCGATTTGGAATTAATCTGGGTCAACCCGTGGGATACTCCCGAAACGCTAACTAGAGTGAATCCATTCTCTACGGTTCCAGTGTTGCAGATGAATCAAACTGAAGCTTTATATGAAAGTAGTATTATTGTTCGCTATCTGATTCCAGCCTCGATCGCACAATCGTCCTCTTTACAAGAATTGCAGCGATTAGCCTTGGGTAAAATGCTGCTGGAAACTGCTTTTCGTCATACCAGTCTAAAACGCTATGCTCCAGCGGATCTGCCTCCCCATCCTTTGATTGAACAGACGGAACGAGGACTGACGCGAGTCTTACAAACTTTATCGGTTCAAGATTTACCGAGCTTTTCAGCCCAACAGCGACCAGATGTAGCAAGTTTACAGATCGCGATCGCGTTAGATTACATTTCCTTTCGCTGTCCAGACTTATTTGTCTCTTCCGTCGCTCAATCGCTACAGGAGCAACTTCATGCCTATCAGTTGCGTCCTAGTTTTGAGTTCACGACTCCTTCCGCACTGGCAGCTCAATCCGCATCTATCCCGCTCGATGAATCGAGCTGTTCATAAAAACGGTGAGCAAGATTAAGCAAACATGTGAGCAGGCAGGCAACAGAGAGACGGAATGGTAAAAAGGACGTAAGTCGTTGTTCAATCAGTCGCGATGCCGAAAGCCGTTGTTTTATTGTCCGGTGGTCTAGATTCAGCAACCGTCGCTGCCCAAGCGATCGCAGATGGATATGATGTGATCGCGCTTTCATTTCGCTATGGTCAGCGCCACGATCGCGAACTCCAATCTGCTCAGGACATTGCTCAACATTTGCACCTCCCGCAGCACTTCATTGTGGATGTCAACCTTGCTCAGTGGGGAGGATCAGCCTTAACAGATTCAGCCATTGAAGTTCCGATCGCAGGTGTTCAGCCCGATGAGATTCCGATTACTTATGTCCCCGGACGAAACACGGTGTTTATTGCGATCGCGCTGTCTTTGGCAGAAGCTCAAAACGCAGAGGCAATCTATTTAGGCATTAATGCTGTCGATTATTCAGGTTATCCAGATTGCCGCCCTGAATATCTTGCCGCGTTTCAGACGCTCGCTCAACTCTCGTCTAAAGCAGGATTAGAAGGGAATGCGCCGAAATTAATTGCACCCTTGATTACCGATTCCAAGACCGACATTGTGAAACGGGCGGTGAAATTAGGCGTGCCGATCGAGAAAACTTGGTCATGCTATCAAGGCGAAACCGAACCTTGTGGAATCTGTGACTCTTGCCGAATTCGCGATCGCGCCTTGATCGAAGCAGGCTATCCAAAATTCGCAACAGCATCAGGAAGAGAATTCTATCAAAACTATTAAGAAAACAATTCAAAATAAGTGCTTGAAATCATGAATAAAAGCTTAAATCTAAATGAAAGTAATCTTCCATTCATTGATGAATAAAGTTGTGATGAAATCTAAAAAAATGGATCGTCGATTGCATCTAAGATCGACTAGATTTTTGCTCAACGATTCTTGAAAGTATTGGTGTAAGACATTTGTAGCGCAGGTAACCTTCAGAATTCATCTTTTTTAGTGAATCACCAGTCTGAGTGTTTCTAAGGAAATTGAAGATTCGTTCTATAAAGTTTACAGGAAAGATTTCTAAAAGCTTAAAAGCTAAGAAAAACCGAAGCATAAAAAACAATAAATGAGGATTCAAACCCAATCCTTGAAAGATTTTCAGCGAATTTCATCTAAAAAGAACCCAATTCGGCAGCCGCTATATTAAAACTCTAGCTTTGTAACTCTGTCATGGTTTTTCCGTCCACTTATATCCTACTGTTAGCTCCTCAACTTGAAGAATTAGACGGATTGGAATCGTTACTTCAACAAGTAGTACTCGACGTTGAAATTGTAGAGAACGCCGATCAAGCGCTTGCGAAGGTTACTCAGAATCCCCCTTGCTTGATCATTTTGCAAGAGCATCTCCGCTCCGAAACCGTCATTCATCAACTCAGACTGCTTTCTAATGCCGATCGCACAACCCTTGTCATCGTCACCGAAACCGATTCTCCAAGCTGGCTCCATCAAGAACAACGACCAGACGTAGATGGGTTCTTGGTCAAACCCCTCAGTACTGAGGTTCTGTTCTCCTTAATTCACTCCGCCTCTGCCCGACACTACTGTCATCCTGTTTGAGATCTGCCCATTGACAGATTTCTCTAATTTATCTTTAGAAAGGTATAAAAATATCTGATTCTCTGTCCCTGTTCATCAGAGAAAGCTGACGAACAATAAATCCTCGTTATCTATAATTAAGTGGCATCAGATCTCGGTAATTTCACGCTTTTCGTCGAATTCAATCCCCAATTCTGGTGAGTACCCTGATTAATTAAGCTAATCTTTGGTATGTTTCAGTCTTCAAAAGATCGGCTACCGTTATCAACAGAGATAGATAGATTTACATCTTTTGGAGGACGCATCAAGAAATTAAGCGGAGATTACATCAAGATTTTGCGCTAGATTTAAATTAGATTCGATGCCCCCTGCAAGAGACCCCAATCTTCTGCAATCTGGAGAATGCCTGTGCAAACCCAACAAAAGAGCCGCTACATCAACGGTAATGCGCTCTATCGAAATGGCAACGTGAACGCCAAGCACAGCACATTTAACCAAAATTGCAAATAAAGAAATCAGAAAGAGGGTGCAACTTTTGTGAGAAAGGCTACAATCGGGGAGACATTCCAAACATTTAGAAATAATGATCTCAAAAAATCGCGAGATGCCAACCGTATTTCCTCGGAAAATAAAAGTGGCAAGAGATTTTGAATGATCATTGACGCGATCGCTCTACTGCATACCAGCCAGATTGAATCGTGAGAGGTTTCTCGCGAAAGTCGTCGCCTCTGGTCAGTTAGACTGCATCGACCAGATCAGCCTCTGGAATTTCAGTGCTGGGACATTTTACTTCATTACTTAAGGAGCATGAGGAACGCGGCATGACCCAAGCCAAAGACTTACTTGTTGAAGAAGCATTCGACCCTTCAGAAGTGCTAGACGTAGACGTAGATCTAGACGACCTTGAGGATCTCGACGATTCCGATCAAGCGGATGACGATGAAGAGGGGAAACCCGGTAAGGGACGTGCCACTCGTCGCCGGACTCAAGCTAAGAAAAAGCATTACACCGAAGATTCGATCCGGTTGTATTTGCAAGAAATCGGTCGGATTCGCCTGTTGCGCGCCGACGAAGAGATCGAATTGGCACGGAAGATTGCTGATTTGCTCGAACTCGAGCGGATTCGGTTCCGACTTGCAGATAAGTTAGATCGCGAACCAACCGACGCAGATTGGGCACAAGAAGTAAAAATGCCGCTGCAACAGTTCCGACATCGCCTGCATTTAGGTCGTCGCGCCAAAGATAAGATGGTGCAGTCAAACCTACGACTGGTTGTGTCGATCGCGAAGAAGTATATGAATCGCGGCCTGTCGTTCCAAGATTTGATTCAAGAAGGCAGCTTGGGTCTGATTCGTGCGGCTGAGAAGTTTGACCACGAAAAAGGGTACAAATTCTCGACCTACGCAACTTGGTGGATTCGTCAGGCGATTACGCGAGCGATCGCGGATCAGTCGAGAACGATTCGCCTTCCGGTTCACTTGTACGAAACCATTTCTAGAATTAAGAAGACAACGAAATTGTTGTCTCAAGAAATGGGACGCAAGCCGACTGAAGAAGAAATCGCAACTCGGATGGAAATGACCATTGAGAAGCTGCGTTTCATTGCTAAGTCTGCTCAGTTGCCGATTTCGTTGGAAACGCCGATCGGGAAAGAAGAAGATTCTCGCTTGGGTGACTTTATCGAATCGGATGGCGAAACTCCGGAAGATCAAGTTTCTAAGAATTTGCTCCGTGAAGATCTCGAAGGCGTTTTGGCAACACTCAGCCCCCGTGAGAAAGACGTGTTGCGCCTGCGTTACGGTTTAGACGACGGTCGGATGAAGACCCTCGAAGAAATCGGTCAAATCTTCAATGTGACTCGCGAACGGATTCGTCAAATCGAGGCGAAGGCGTTGAGAAAACTACGTCACCCGAATCGGAATAGCGTTCTGAAGGAATACATTCGATAAGGTTTAAAGTTCTTTGGTTGCAAGCCCGATGGCATTGGTCATCGGGCTTTTTTATTGGGGAGTTAGGAGGCAAAGGATCTGTCGCGCTAATAAATTGATTCGGTATTACACAAATATTTTCAAGTGGGTACGAGGCGCTGATAGGTTTCAAAGCGATATCCATCTTGCTGATCGAGGTTCAGCAATTCAAAATCTGAAAGACGATCGCGCCATTCGCAAAAGAACACATCACCGGAATAATTGCCTTCGACGATCGTTAACTCCATACGATCGACCACAGCTAAAGCCTGTCGATAAATCGATGCACCACCGATGATAAATCGTTTCGCATCTGTACATTCCAAGGCTTGCGACAGCGATCGCACAAATTCCACTCCATCTGCCTGTAAACTCTGCGAAGAGATGATAATATTTCGACGGTCAGGGAGGGGACGTTTTCGGAGATCAAATTCCCAAGTTTTTCGACCCATAATAACGGTATGATGCAGCGTGAGTTGTCGGAACCGTTTGAGATCTTCAGGAATTGACCACGGGAGTTGACCACGATCGCCAATGACCCCATTGGTTTGCGCGATCGCGGCAATCAAGATAATTTCAGACATCTAACAGATTTGGGTCTATTCACTACGACGCTTTTCCACCTGGTTTTGCGGTCGATAATTTACTCAATTCATCACAAACGAGATAAATTGTTGCAATTGATGATTACAATCTGTGAATCCTATAGCAAATTATCCACTTGTTTCTTATGGACTGTAAATGGATACAGAGAATTATCTAAATCACCCAACATTTGGGTTGCTCTTCCGGGTGTGTTTGGTGGAAGAGAATCGAGAATTATTCAGTACGCTTTACGCGCAAAGATTATTCTTCTTGGTGTTTAACAGTTCTGACGGATTGGAATTTGAGCCGATCGGACGCACCGATGCGAAGATGCTCGTTGAAGCTCGCATGAGAATCTTACGACGAACCGGGATGAACAAGGAGTACGATCAACTTCAGATAATCCATAAACGCACCTTCCAATGACCGATTTGATCGATCGTATTGCCCAATTTCGCGCCTCAATTCCACCCCAGGTTCGAGTCATTGCCGTGACGAAAACGGTTTCGATTGAGGCAATGCGAGCAGCCTATGCTGCCGGAATTCGAGATTTTGGCGAGAATCGCGTGCAGGAAGCGGAAGTAAAACGCGCAGCACTGGCTGATCTCACTGATGTGACTTGGCATTTGATTGGGCACTTACAGAGTAATAAGGCGAAAAGCGCGATCGAGTTGTTTGACTGGATTCAATCAGTGGATAGCTTGAAATTGGCACAAAGGCTCGATCGTTTGGCGCAAGAACAAAATCGTCATCCGCAGATTTGTTTGCAAGTGAAGCTGTTAAGCGATCCCAATAAAGCAGGATTCTCTGTGGAGGAACTTTGGCAAGCGTTGCCCCAGCTTGCTGCTTTACCGAATTTGCAGATTCGGGGCTTAATGGTTATTCCGCCCCTTGATCTAGAGCCATCTGAAACATTGAAAGTCTTTCAGCAGGCAAAAGAGTTGGCAGAAAAGATTCAGATTCAGAGCCATCTTCAACTGGATCAGCTTTCAATGGGCATGTCAGATGACTATGGTTTAGCCCTACAAGCAGGTGCAACAATGATTCGCCCAGGACGGATCTTATTCGGGGCAAGACGCTAAAATGTTGTGCCAATTTTCAATATCTATGAGAGCGTATATAGTCCGCGAGCAGTGAAATCATGCCTAACGAATTGAAACTGCAAATATATGATTCCGGCTAGTAACAAATACTACTAAGCCTTCTGGTGAATTCTCGCAAAGTGAAGCGATAAATTTGGCTTGTATTTTAATTGGCTAGGTTACATCAGACTGGATATATACGCCGGAATTCTAATGAAAAGCGATCGCTTTTTCGATCAGGAAAATTCTTGGTGCTAGGCGATCAATGCGTAAATCTCAACAGTTTGGAGTGGCTGGAAGGGTTTACGGCTCCGAATTGCAACAAAATTCAAAGAAAATTTCGGAAAATTGATCCAACTTTCAAAAGTATCGATACAATTGCACCCGGAGGGCAAAAAACTCCAAGGAAAGTATGCAACTCTGATGGCTGGATGTATACTAATTCATCAATCTCGTTATTTGTGCAGCAGTATAAGAACTTATCTAAGCTGTCAAACAACAAAATTGAATTTGCTTTCCGGCAAAGCAGCTTGGAAATGACAATCCAGTAATCAAATTGAATTCAGTGGTGACTCTGCTACTCTCAATGATTTGACCGTAACTTTTCAGAAAACTCGAACTTATTCGGATGGAGCGTGAACAGTGAGTATTTTCAGCAAATTACGTGATTTTGTCGGACTCAACGAACCGGTTGAGTACGAATACGAATATGACGAGATGGACGGGCAAGAGTATCAGTCTCTCTATCAAGAAGAGGCGGCTCCCGCGCCTGCTCCTACAGCAGCAGCTGAAGAACCCCAATCGCGACGGGATCGTTTTCGCAGTCGAGCTGTGGGAATTGGTAATGAAACAACTGGTGTAGGAACTGCTATGAACAATGTGATTGGAATGCCCGGTGCTGCGAATGGAATTTCGGAAGTTGTGGTGGTTGAACCCCGCACGTTTGAAGAAATGCCGCAAGTGATTCAGGCTTTGCGTGAGCGCAAGTCTGTGGTGCTGAATTTGACCATTATGGATCCGGATCAAGCTCAACGCGCAGTTGACTTCGTGGCAGGTGGAACTTACGCGATCGACGGTCATCAAGAGCGCATTGGCGAAAGCATCTTCTTGTTTACGCCAAGCTGTGTGCAAGTCAGTACGCAAGCAGGTGTCTTGAATGAAGTGCCTCAGCCTGCTCCGGCTCGCCCGCGTACCTCGACTCCGACTCCGGCTTGGGGGGCTGAACCAAGAGCTGTTCAAGGTTAATTGCAGCACTGGATCAAGGGCGAAAGATATGGTAGATCTGTAGCCCTCTTATCCATTTCGTGCGAGGACGGTAGATTGGCTAAAAAATTTGGCATGATTGGCGGCGGGATGATGGGCGAAGCGCTCTTGTCCCGCCTTGTTGCTCAAAAGGTGTTTGAGGCGGATGCGATCGTTGTGAGTGAGCCTTCTCAAGCGAGACAGGAACTTTTAGCGCAACAGTACAACGTTCACGTCACGAATGAGAATCGGCAAGCGGCAGAGTCGGAGATCGTTCTGCTGGCAGTTAAGCCTCAGATTTTTCCCAAAGTTGCTCAGGAGTTAGCAGGACAAACGCGATCGGCGTTAGTGATTTCGATTTTGGCAGGCACAACCTTAAAGCAGTTAGAGAAAGCGTTTCCAGGGCAGCCTGTGATTCGAGCGATGCCGAATACGCCAGCCGCAGTTGGAGCGGGCATGACTGCGATCGCGGGCGGTCAACATGCTGAGAAACATCATCTAGAGCAAGCCACTGAGATTTTAAGCACCGTTGGCAAAGTCGTAGAAGTGCCAGAGTCGATGCTGGATGCAGTCACAGGATTATCGGGATCGGGGCCGGGATATATTGCGATCGTGATTGAAGCGTTAGCAGATGGTGGTGTGGCAGCAGGATTGCCCAGAGCGATCGCGATGGAATTGGCAATTCAAACCGTCAAAGGAACCGCGCAGCTTTTAGACGAAGAGGGAATTCATCCGGGAGTCTTGAAAGATCGAGTGACGAGTCCAGGTGGAACGACGATCGCGGGAATTGGAGAGTTAGAGAGAAATGGGGTGCGATCGGCGTTTATTCAGGCAGTGAAGGTGGCGACAGAGCGATCGAGAGAGTTGGGGCAATAAGTTGGGCAATTAGGGAGATGGGGAGATGAATTTTGGAAGTTCTATCTTTCTCTCTATCTTCCTGACCTTCATTTTCCCTTAACGTTCGCGACAGCACTCGTCAGAATTTGTTATCCTCAAGGGCAATTGCCGACATAGGCGCTTCCTCAATCCTCAAGATGAAAGGAGAACTGTTATGGCGACCTTGGATGAGATTAGAGCCGCGATTGATAGCTACCCTCCTGTTCTCACTTCTGGCGCATTGATGCGGATTGCAGAAAAAGAAGGATGGCGGGAAGATCGCAGTGAGGGTGGTCATCGGGTTTTTATCTATCCAGATGAGCCGAGCTATGGGCACATCACTTTTAAGTGCCATCAAGAAGGAGCGGATTGTAATCGGATTGTGACGCGGCGAAGATTGACTGAAATCTATCAACCCGCATTAGATCGCGCTGCAGAAGATGCGGAACGACAAGAAAGATTGAGACAGACGATTAATCAGCTAGAAAGTGTGCTCGCCCAGTGTGAAGCGGATTTTTCGTTGAAAGCTCACCGAAAGTTGGAAGAACTGCAAAAAAGAATCGATCAATACGAAAGTGATTGTCTAGACGAGTGCGAACAGACCATGCAGCGGTTTGTCGATGATTGTCAGCAGGGAGCCTTGGCTGAGAAAGAACAAGAAGTACAACAACTGAGTCAAGTTCTCGTTCTTGCTCGCCAGCAAGTCGAACAATTACAAGCTGAACAACGATCGCTGAATCAATCTCTCTCAGTTGCAGAGCAAAAAGGTGATGAGTTGCGTCAATCCTTGGCGATCGCTCATCGCACTGTAGAAACAAAAGAACGGGATTTAGCGATCGCTCAGTCTCAGATCGCCGCACTCAAGCAAGCTTTGCAGGAGAAAGAGGCACAAATTGAACTAACTAAGAATCAAGCTCATAGCCGTTTTGTTCGGCTGAAGCGAAGCATGATGTTGATCTGCTTTGTTTTGATGGGATTAGTCGGGGCACTAATGTTCCGAGCCTGGTTCTCGGCTGTCCCAATTCAGCGATAAAACAAAACCCCGCTTTCCAGAAGGACGCAACGGGGCAAAAGACGCAGTTAGGAGGTATCTATATAGCCTTCACCTTAACCAAAGAAATTCCGAAATCCCGTTCTCTTAAGGTGTTCTTAACGTCTCGGAATAAATTTGGTAGGGAGAAGGGAAGCGGTTGACTAGTAAAAGCTAAATCATTTGAGCTTGCCGCATACGGCTGAGAAAAGTATGTAGTCGATCGCTGTTTGGATTTGTCAAAACTTCCCGTGCTAGTCCTTCTTCAACAACTCGACCTTGATCAAGGAACATTACTCGATTCGCGACATCTCGCGCAAACTGGATTTCATGAGTCACAACCACCATTGTCATGCCTTCTTCAGCTAATCGACGCATCACTGCTAGGACTTCACCGACTAGCTCAGGATCAAGGGCGCTCGTTGGCTCATCAAAGAGCATAATTTGAGGCTCCATACAGAGACTTCTGGCGATCGCAACTCGCTGCCGTTGTCCGCCTGAAAGCTGTTCGGGATACATTTCTGCTTTGTCTGCTAAGCCAACTTCTTGAAGATAGTACTTTGCCCGCTCTTTGCTCTCGCTTCGAGAAATCTTGAGAACTTGTTGAGGAGCTAAGGTGAGATTGTCTAGCACACTCAAATGTGGGAAGAGATTGAACTGTTGAAAGACCATCCCGATTCGCGATCGCACCTCTTTCAACTCCCGTGATGAAAGCTGTGGCTTAGAAATTTCTAAATCACTGATCACAATCTTTCCGCGATCGACCGTTTCCAATCGATTCAAACATCGCAGCAGAGTACTTTTACCGCATCCCGACGAACCAATAATCGATAGAACTTCACCCGCATCCACATAGCCACTGATACCTTGCAGTACAGGCAGCGATCCGAAACTCTTCTCTAGGTTGTCAAACTGAATTGCGTGCTTCATGGGAGTAAAATAAAACGCGATCGAGAAGGCTGACATGTCCCTCCAGACAGAATTATCGCGATTGAGAATCATTCATTAATATATAGGAAAAAACTAAACGTACTTCCTATGAAATGGCGTGCAATTGCTTTAGCTCTGATTTGTACATTGTTCGTTGTCTTGAATCCGCTGCGATCGCTCAGTCAGCCCGTCCTCAATATTGCGGTCGAGCCTGTGTATGCCCCATTTGAGTTTCGTAACGGAGCGGGAGAGCTTCAAGGATTTGATATTGATTTGATTCGAGAGATTGGTAAAGTCGCCGGGTTTGGGGTGCGATTTCAGAACATTTCCTTTGATGGAATCATTCCATCTTTACAGGCGGGAACAGTTGATGCAGCCGTTGGGGCGATGACGATTACACCTGCAAGGTCAGAGGTCGTTTCATTCTCGCGCCCTTACTTTAAGGCAGGACTCGCGATCGCGTCTCCGAAAAATCAGCCCATTAGTTCGCTAGAAGAACTGAACGGCAAAGCGATCGCAGTGCAAATCGGAACGACAGGAGCGCAAACTGCACAGAAGATTCCGAATGCTCAGATTCGGACGTTTGATGCCTCCGTGATAGCTCTGCAAGAACTGAAAAATGGCAATGTTGCGGCTGTGGTTCATGATGCGCCGATTCTGCAATACGCGCTCAAAACGGGGAACTTGCAAAATATTCAGGTCAGTGGTCAGCTTTTGACCGAGGAGTACTTGGGCATTCCAACTCCGAAAAACTCCCCGAACTTAGAGCGAATCAATCAAGGGTTAGGCACGATTCTCAGCAATGGAACATACCGAACGATTTATCGCAAATGGTTTAATACAGAGCCACCTGCTTTACCCGAAGCAGTTCCAAATGCGACGAATCAGACCCAGTCGAACTGGTTTACAACCATTACGAGCGCACTTCCGCTTCTTTTAGCAGGAACGTTGATTACGCTGCAACTGGCTGTGATTTCGATTGCCATTGGTTTAGTTGCTGGTTCATTGATTGGGATTGCTCGTCTTTCAAAAACAAAGCCAGTTCGGTGGTTAGCCAGAGCTTATGTTGATTTCTTTCGAGGTACACCGTTGCTGGTTCAGATTTTTATGATCTATTTCGGCATTCCGGCTTTGATTCAAGAACTGGGGATAGAGTTTAGCTTCGATCGCTTTATTGCTGCTGTCGTTGCCTTGAGTTTGAATAGTGCCGCTTACATTGCTGAAATTGTACGCGCTGGAATTGTCTCGATCGAGGTAGGACAAACCGAAGCAGCAGCGTCTTTAGGGCTGGATACTACTCAAACTCTACGGTATGTGATCTTTCCGCAAGCCTTGCGTCGGATGTTACCGCCCTTGGGAAATACGTTTATCTCGTTGCTCAAGGACACAACTTTGGTCGCGATTATTGGATTTGAGGAGCTTTTTCGCCAAGGACAGTTGATTGTTGCTGAGAACTATCGACCCTTTGAGCTTTATGCGATCGTGTCTTTGATCTATCTTGCCTTGACCTTACTGTCATCTCAACTCTTTAGCTATCTGGAGCGACGTATGAATCCAGTACATCACGTTCAGAAACGCGATCGAGCCGTTGTACCCCAATAAAATCTGAGAAGACGATCTGCTACTAGTTCATCCCCCACTCCCCATCTCCCTACTCCCCAAACTGAATGCGCTTACCCCCGCCCCCTTCAAAACCCAGAACAAAGCCCCTATTGCCGATCAAGCCTGAGTTTGTCAAATTGCAAATCAGTTCCGGGCAATCTATAAAGAGTAAATTCCCTGGGATCTGTTATGACAGTTCGTAGACGGTTTATTCTTCAGACTGGAACCAGTTTTCTCATGACCACAGGCGTGCAGGGCTGTCTTCAGACTTCTCAAAACCCGCTACAAGGTCAGCCCACGCTCAAAATTAGTCAAGCGCTCACCCATCAGATCCAGCGTCGAGGCTATCTCCAAGTTGCGACTGAGGACAATTATGCTCCTTTCGAGTTTTTACTCAACGGTAAACCAGCGGGCTTTAACCACGCACTGTTTGCACGGCTTCAGCAACTTGTGCCTTTTAAAATTCAACAAAGTATTGTGCCCTGGCAGGGTATTCTGCCTGGCGTGAATTATGGCAAATACGATGTCGCACTCACCGCCGTTGGGATCACTGACGAACGCGCCAGATTTCTCGACTTTACAATCCCGATCGCAGAATCCACGATCGCCTATATCAAACGTAAAGGAGACTCCTCGATTCAAAGTCTTCGCTCCCTCTCTGGGAAAACCCTGGGAGTACAACAAGGAGGAATCTCGGCGGCGGCTGTGCCCGACTTATCAGCCGAGTTAGAAAAACAAGGCGGCAAGATCGGACAAGTTAAAGAGTATCGAGGATTTACAGAAGCATATCAGGATTTGGTTAATCAAAAATTAGATGCAGTGCTGCACAATATTGTGTCGTTGTCTCTACTCGTCGATGAAAAACCTGCCATTTTTGAGATGGGAGAGCGAGTTGGGCGCAAATCATATGCAGCTTGGGCAGTGAAGAAAGGCGATCGAGAATTACTAGATTTTTTGAACCAATTTTTACAACAGCAACAGCAGCAGGGAGAACTGAAAAAGCTCCAGCAAGACTGGTTCAAAATGACATTTGAAAACCTTCCCACTGTTCCTTTGTTACCTGGCGATCGCCCCATCTCATAAAATCTCTTCCTGTCTGAATTCGCACTCTTCCTTGTCTTATTCCTCATGCGTTTTAATCCCCCAAATCTAGCTGCTCATCAACGCAATTTACTGGTTCGCTTATTGATTGCTAGCGTGATACTCCTTGTGAGTAGTGGAGCGTACTACAGCTATCAATTAGTGCGCAATTCGATGCTCGAAAGTTTGAAGAAAAATGTTTTTCTCGAACTATCGCAGGGGCGAGATAGCCTCGATCACTGGCTCTCCAATCAGAAAATTCACATTGAAACTCTGGCAAATACGGAGCAAGTGAAATCGATGAATTGGGAAACGACTGAACCTTACTTAAAGGCGGAAACATTACGATTAAGTGATGTCTACGCGATCGCAGTGGGTAAACCGGACGGATGGCGCAATGTTGTGGGAGGTAAGCCTGCTAATGTATCCGATCGCGCATATTTTCAGAAAGTGATGCAAGGGATTACAAATGTCAGTGATCCGATTATCAGCCGAGCAAACAATACCCCTACCTTGGCGATTGCCGCTCCCATTCGCCAGGGATTTGATACGAATAGTACGCCGATCGGAGAGATTCACACTCTAGTCCGCTTAGATCGCGTTAATCGAGTGGTAAGCAGCGTGAAATATGGCAATCACAGCTATGCTTTTGCGATCGACTCTCAAGGGCAGATTGTTACGCATACGAGCCATACTGATAATCACGCTCATGTGCACTTTCATGAGAGTGAGTTGTTGAAAGCGCTCCCTCAGATGAGCAAAAGCAAGGAGAGCGTTGAGTTGGTAAAGGTCGCCAATCAGATGTACTATCTGGCTTATCTCCCCCTTCAGGAGGTAGAGTGGGCATTGGCATTGGTCATTCCTAGAGAAGATATCGAGTCGCAGGTGCACTTTCTCGACATGATTGCTCTAATTGTGGCGGGAATGGCAGTGGCTCTGTTAGCCATTCTGGTGCAGGTGCAGGCGATGGAGCAAAGACATCTTAAGAAATCCAATGAACTTCTCGAAAAGCGAGTAGAAGCACGTACTAAAGAGTTATCGGATGCAATGACAAAGCTTCAGCAGTCGCAACTGCGGATGATTCAGAGCGAGAAGATGTCTGCACTGGGTAATTTAGTCGCAGGGGTGGCGCATGAGATTAATAACCCTGTCAATTTTATTCACGGCAATATTACTTATGTGGATGAGTATACTCAAGCTCTCTTGCACTTGATTCAGCTTTATCAAGAGCAGTTTCCCGATGGGTCTAAGTCGATTCAAGAGTATTTAGCAGAAATTGATTTTGAGTTTCTCGCGCAGGATTTAGAGAAGACCCTAGCTTCTATGCGGATCGGAACCGATCGCATTAAAGAAATTGTGCTTTCTCTGCGTAATTTCTCACGGTTAGATGAAGCAGAAGTCAAACCCGTCAATCTGCATGACGGAATTGATAGTACTTTACTGATTTTGCAACATCGCTTAAAAGCAACACCGGATCAAGCTGCTGTAGAAGTGGTGAAGGACTATGGAGATTTGCCATTCGTTGATTGCTATGCGAGCCAACTGAATCAGGTTTTTATGAACATTTTGGCAAATGCACTAGATGCGATGGAAGACCAGCGCGGTCTGTCTCACTCTCAGCCTTGTACGATTCGGATTAAGACGAAAAAGCTGGAGCACGGGAGAGTTCAGATCGCGATCGCAGACAATGGCCCCGGAATTCCTCCAGAAGTTCAGCCCCGTATCTTTGATCCGTTTTTTACGACAAAATCGATCGGTAAAGGAACGGGAATGGGGATGTCGATTAGCTATCAGATTGTGACTGAACGACATCAAGGCAAATTGTACTGTGTGTCTGAAGTGGGCAAAGGAACAGAGTTTTTCCTTGAGATTCCGATTCGTCAGGGGGCGGTGCTCGCTGCTACAGTTTCTTGAGCATTGTGCAGTTGTCGATAGGAATTGATAGGCTTGCAATGAAATCGAATCTTTGAGTTTATCGATCAGCAAACTTGAACTTCCTTATCTCAAAGCAGAAATCTCAATCGTACAAATGAAGTAAATTTTGCAATGGTTGCCACGACTTGTAGGATCTCTGTTGAACTATCGATCTGCTGCTTCAATTGCTGCATCTGTTCCACGTCCGCATCTGTACAAATTATCCCCTCTTTCAAGATTGCTAATCTAGCTTTAGAAAACAGAGCCATTGCGCGATCGCGTTCCTTCTTTAACTGCACCTGCTCATCAAAATCTGCTTGTCGATAACGAATCTCGATTTTACTCAACAGCTCAGATGCTTGCTGAAAGAAAAGCTCATTTTTCTCGGACATCTCTATTTCTCCAAATTCCGAATCCCAACTTCTGCACCGCGATCGGGAATTCGACTTCCAGCGGCAGCATTGGCTCGATCGAGTAATTTCTGCGCTACCCCACGCCACAAGGGGTCAGTTTGAATGTCCGAGACAATTCGCGTTGCTTTCGTTCTGAGGGTTGTATAGTCTCGTCCTGTAAAGGTAGATGCAGTCGTCAAAATTCTGGGAATCAAAGCATTCATCTGATTGAGATCCAAATCGTCATAGTGATTTGCAGCTTCAATCACTTCTTTGCCCATTGCTGCTGCCCGCATACATTGAGCAACGGTGAGTTCTAGAATTCGCTGTTCTTCTTGTTTAATCTGTTGCCACTCGCCTAGAACCTCGCCTGCTTGATTTTCTAGCTCGGCTTTTCGTGCAATTAAGGCTGTTTCGCCTGCTTTAATTCTGGCTTGAATCGATTGATACTCTTTTTTGATCGCTTGTAGTTTGACGATCGCGGTGGTTCGATGCTGTACTAGCACAGGCGGATTGTCACTAATTGCTTTTGCTAACACTGCCATCTGTACGGTTAAAGTCTTTGCATACTCTGCTGATTTTTTCACTTCATCTCGGCTCACTGTACTTCTACTATCGAGTTTGGTGAAAATCTCTGAAAAGCCTTCATACTGGTTTCGCAAGTCTGCAATGAATGTATCCCATTCTGCAACTTTCGGCGGTTGGAATGGGTCGATCGCTAAATCAATAATCTCCCCACTCACTTCAACCTTAGAGTTCAAAATTCGATTTACAAAAGCCTGACGGATTTCAGCACTCGATCGAGTCGGCGCTTCCAATTCTCGTTTTCGCATGGTGTCAATGGCTTCGATCGCGCTCAAGGACTCATTGCGAAACTGAAGTGCTGCTCCCTGAAGTGCCCGTGCTTTCTCGACACTACAGCCTCCTAGCGCCAGACTTCCCATGATCAAAACTGAAACCGCCCATCGCCTCATGGTTTGTTCTCCACTATTCACCCATCACATGCACAACTAGCTCTCTAGTGTGCCGATGCTGCCGATGCTCCCATAGATAAATTCCTTGCCAAGTTCCGAGCACGAGCCGACCCTGAGAAATTGGGATCTGCTCGGAAGAATGAGTTAATACTGTCCGAATATGGGCGGGCATATCGTCTGGGCCTTCTGTACTATGAATGTAGTTTTCCCACTCTGGAACAAGCTTGGCAAAGAAATTCTCTAGATCTTGCAACACATCAGGATCAGCATTTTCCTGAATAATCAAACTTGCAGAAGTATGTCTTAAAAACAAGCTGCACAATCCAGTCTTAATGCCTGATTCAGCTACGATCGCATTCACCTGCGAAGTAATTTTTAGCAAAGACTTCCCCTGCGTTGTGATTCTTAAAATCTTCTGATGCTGCATGTTAATCCCTGTAACACTGAATACCATTATTCAAGCGAATTCGATCGCGCTTTCAGCTTAAGAAATGATTAACTGTGTGCAAGCATGAGTCACAATTAAATTGCAGGAATTAAAATCAAACGCATGTTAAAGATCAACATTGCTGAAGAGAAAGTGGCTGCATATGAACGGGTGTTTCGGCGATCGCCTCAGTTGACAAGTTTGCAGGCGGGATGGCAAGGGATTTACTTTGCATACGATTTCATGCCTCCTGGAGAAACGCCTGAAGTCATTTCTACGCAAAATGGGATTGCGATTTTTACGAATACAGGTAAATCTCAAGTTGCAGAGCGATCGCTGAATGGTCAATTCCGATGCGAACAAGTAGCAGACGGCAATATGGTAATTGTTCCAGCTCATACGAGTTGCCAAAGTCGCTGGTTTGATTATGGTGGTGTGATCTTTTTTAGCGTTGAGTCTTCAGTGATTGCTCATGCTGTGCATGAAGTAGGAAATTCTGATCGGATTGAGCTACTTCCCCAATTTGCTACGGCTGATCCGTTCGTTTATCAAGCGGCTGTTGCTTTGAAATCTGTACTAGAGCAGGAAGGAAGTGCAAGTCGGCTCTATGGTGAAGCGATCTCAAATGCTTTGATTGTGCATACGATCCAGCATTATTCAAATCGTCGCCCTTTACTGCAAACCTACGAAAACGGGCTTTCTCACTATCGATTGCGGCATGTGATTGAGTATATTCAGGCTCATTTAGAGCAGGATCTGAGCTTAAATGAACTTGCTACGATCGCTCAAATGAGTCCGCATTACTTTTCTCAATTGTTCAAACAATCGACTGGCGTGACTCCGCATCAGTTTGTAATTCGAGCAAGGGTTGAGCGTGCGAGAGAATTGTTGATGACTCGAAAATGGTCGATCGCTGAAGTTGCCAAAATGGTTGGATTCGTGGATCAGAGCCATTTACATCGTCACTGTAAGCGCTTGCTCGGTGTGACCCCAAGAATGATCCAAAACCAGGCGTAACAATCTACAAAAAACGGAAGAATCTACAAGATCTGTGCGAATGAGTTGTGGATAGTGGAGGCAAGCGCACTTCAGGAATTCAACTCATGGGATGGATTGAAACGAAAACAGAGCCGATGGTGATCAATATGGGTCCTCACCATCCAGCGATGCATGGCTGCTTCCGAATTATTGTCACATTGGATGGCGAAGATGTTCTAGACTGTGAACCTGTGATTGGCTATCTGCATCGTGGCATGGAAAAGATTGCAGAAAACCGCACGAATACAATGTTCATTCCCTATACGAGTCGCTGGGACTACTATGGTGGAATGTTCAATGAAGCAGTGACCGTGAATGCAGTTGAGAAATTAGCTCAAATCGAAGTTCCGAGACGAGCGAGCTATATTCGGATGATCATGCTCGAACTGACGCGAATTGTGAATCATTTGCTATGGCTTGGCCCGTTTGTGGGAGATGTGGGAACGCAGGCTTTATTCTTTCCAACGATGCGCGATCGCGAAATGATTCTTGATTTATTTGAAGCGGTTTCAGGCTATCGCATGGTGAATCACAATTACTTTCGAGTGGGTGGAGTGGCTGCTGATCTGCCGTATGGTTGGGTCGATAAATGTGCTGATTTCTGCACTTACATGTTGCCGACCTTAGATGAGTATGAGCGACTGATGAGTGATAATCCTATCTTTCGACGACGGTTAGAAGGGATCGGAGTCCTCACGAGTGAAGATGCCATCAATTGGGGTATGACAGGACCCATGCTACGGGCATCTGGCGTGAAATGGGATTTGCGAAAGGTGGATCATTATGAGTGCTATGACGAGCTAGATTGGGAGATTCAGTGGGATACGGCGGGCGATTGCTATGCTCGATATGCGGTACGGATACGGGAAATGCGAGAATCGATCAAGATAATTCAGCAGGCATTAAAAGCTTTGCCAGGTGGAGCTTATGAGAATTTAGAAGCTCAGCGAATTCAGGCAGGCCCGAAATCTGAATGGAATGGGTTTGACTATCAGTTTATTGCGAGAAAAATTGCTCCAACTTTCAAGATTCCGAAGGGTGAGCATTATGTTCGGGTTGAGTCAGGTCGAGGAGAGCTAGGAATTTTTATCATTGGCGATGACAATGTGTTTCCGTGGCGTTGGAAGATCCGCCCTGGAGATTTCAACAATCTGCAAGTGCTGCCGAAATTGATTCAAGGGCGGAAGGTGGCGGACATTTTTGTGATTTTAGCGAGTATTGATTTGGTGATGGGATCAGTCGATCGATAAGTTTCCTGATGCAATCGATCGATCCTGGGGACTCTTTTTGACACTTAGCTTATACTAGCAGTCCAATGTGTTGTCCAGTTCCCAAGGCGTAATGGCAGCATTTGCTTGTTGCCATTCTTGATATTTAAGTTTGAGATATGCAGAAGTAAAAGACTTACCCAAAGATTTACCAATTACCTCACTCTTCTCCAAACACCGCAACGCATCTAACAAGTTTGCAGGTAGAGTCTTAGCCTCGCCAGCAGGTAGCGGATCAGTATAGCTATTGTTATCGCGTCGAACCCCTGGATCAAGCTTCTGATTAATTCCATCCAGTCCTGCCGCGATCAAAGCAGCAGGCAGTAAGTAAGGGTTTGCAGACCCATCTGGTAGTCGGCATTCAAACCGTCCTGCATCGGGAATCCGAATGGTATGAGTTCGATTGTTCCCGCTATAACTTACAGTATTAGGTGACCAGGTTGCGCCTGATAGCGTTGCAGGGGCATTGATTCGCTTGTAAGAATTTATAGTCGGATTCGTAATCGCACAAAGCGCTTCGGCTGAATTCAACACTCCTGCAATGAATTGATACCCCAGTTGCGAAAGTCCTAATTCTCCTTGTGGGTCATAGAAAAGATTCTCTTTGTCGCTACTATCCCAAATTGAAAGATGAGTATGGCAACCATTTCCCGTTAAATGTGCAAAGGGTTTAGGCATGAAGGTGGCTCGTAGTCCGTGTTTTTCAGCGATCGCTTTGACCATGTACTTAAAAAAGGCATGTCGATCGGCTGTGACGAGAGCATCTGCGTACTTCCAATTCATCTCAAATTGACCATTGCCATCTTCATGATCATTTTGGTAAGCTCCCCAACCGAGCGATAGCATCACGTCACAAATTTCGCGAATCACTTCATATCGACGCATTAAAGACTGCTGATCATAGCAAGGCTTACTTTGCCGATCGAGCTTATCGGAAATGTCTTCTCCATCTGCACTCAGCAAAAAATACTCACATTCCACGCCAGTCTTGACTCGATAGCCTAGATCCTCAGCTTGTTTTAGAACTCGTTTCAAGACGACTCGTGGAGCTTGTTCTAAAGGTTCTCCAGTAATCGTATGCAAATCCGCAGGCATCCAAGCGACATCAGGTTGCCAGGGAAGCTGGATCAATTGATCCGGATCAGGAATTGCTAAAATATCAGGATCAGCCGGAGTCATGTCTAACCAAGCCGCAAACCCTGCAAATCCTGCGCCGTCGGATGCCATTTGATCGATACTTTCAGCCGGAACCAACTTCGATCGCTGAACGCCAAAGAGATCAGTAAATGAAATCAGAAAGTAGCGAATTCCTTGATCACGAGCGATTTGAGAAAGCATAGGTCAGTGGCTTAATAGAGTGGAAATGTGCGATCGAATAAAGGTTTCGTCGTCTGGACTTTGATAAGGATTGCCTGCGCGATGCCCCCAGATTGATCGAATCGGATGATACTCTGCATTGGGGAGCAATTCTGCTTCTGCTGCACAATCTTCTGGCGTGAAATACAAATCTGTGGTCGCAGGCATGACCAGTGTTTTCGCTTGAATCGCGCCAAGCGCCTTTTGATAATCTCCTTGGTAGATAGGATTGTCACTCACATCGCAGTCTAACCAAGTCTGAATCATGGCTAAAAGGTTATGCGGATCACGCTTGCGATAGCTCGCTTCCCAAAATCGTACAAGATAGTCGTCAAGCGACGTATAGCCTAGTGGATAGTAGAGTTTTTCTCGGTAAAAGGCTTGAGAAGCTGCCCAACTTGCATAGATCCGAGCAAAGGCTTGAAATCCTCGATCGGGAACGGCTTCAAATCTCGTTCCATTCCAAGCCGGATCAGCCGTTAATGCACTCCGCAAACTTTGCAGAAAGATGCGATTGTGATCGGTGGTTCGAGCCGTTCCACATAATGCAGCAATGCGTAGCACCTTCTCAGGATACAGCGCGCCCCAGTGATAAGCTTGCTGTGCGCCCATTGACCAACCGTAAATTAAAGCTAGTTGATCGATTTGAAACACTTCTTCTAGAAGTTGCTTCTGGGCACGAACATTATCGAAATGGCTAAAAATCCCCCAATCGCTGTTACTTGGCGAAGTTGAAAGACCATTGCCAAACATATTGGGAATGATCACAAAGTACTTTGTGGGATCTAAGATGCTATCTGGACGAATCAACCAGTCAATGTCTGAATGCTGCGCGCCGTAAGAGGTTGGATAGAGAATTGCATTTGAGCGATCGTCATTCAACGCTCCATAAGTTTGATACACGATCTGAGCTTCACTGAGCGTTTTCCCACAGTAAAGCTCAAAATTTTTCAGCGTAAAACACTCACTCATACAAGCTTTGCTGCAATATCGAGGTTGACTTTGATATAGCCTGAATCAACGTGAGCAAGATGCTGCTTCATGTGCTCGTGTGCTGCTGGCAGTTGGTGGAATGGGATTGAGGGATACATGTGATGTTCCGCATGAAACGGCATATTCCACATGATGAATTGCATCGGGAATAAGGTCATGACCGATCGAGTATTCGTCAATGGATTATCATCATGACTGCATCCGGTATGTTCTGCGAAGAGATAGCCTCTCAGAATCGGCTGTGCTACAAACAGCGGGAAAAGCCAATACATCACAAACCAGGGTTTTTGAACTGCGATCGACACTAAAATCGCGACACCATAAACCGCAAGCTGAAGCCGAGTTGAGCGAATCACATCTGCACGCGCTTCTTCGGAAATGTAGGGATAGTCTTCGACTTGTCCTAAAGCAACTCGAATATGAGTGGTGAGCTTACTCCACCACCAAGGCAATCCACTCATTGTCCACAAGTACTCTCCTAAATTCTTCGGCATTGGATCGCTGAGTTCTGGATCTTTTTCTAGATTTTGCACATAGCGATGATGCCATTTATGATAGCGCCGATAGAATGCGCTGTTATAAAACGACAACACTCCAGCAAACCAGCACACGAAATCGTTCAATGTATTGTTTTCAAAAGCAGTTCGATGTGAACATTCATGCAGCGGAGCAAACATTGCAGCCAAGCTATAACCATAGATCACCAAAGCTGGCACAGCAATTGCCCAATTGTGACCAAAGTTAGTTCCCCATAGGTATCCGCTCACTCCCAGAATTAGCAGGTGAGCAGTAAAACGGATTAATCCTTTCAGGGTCGATCGAGTATTCAATTCTTTCAGAGTAGCAGTCGTGAGAACTGTTCTGTCTCCTGACAGGTTAGACTCAGAAATAGTCGGGTTCATGGCTCATCTTTCAACTTGTTATAACAAGCCTAGTTTTAGAGCATTTCTGGATCTGTACTTGAGGCTACCAAACTGAAAAATGACATTCCCTCTACACTTAGCTATTTCTGAGAAGTTGCGCGATCGTATTCGAGCAGGCATCTATCGACCTGGCGATCAACTTCCGAGTGAACATCAATTGATGGCTGAGTTTGAGGTGAGCCGAATTACGGCTCGACGTGCGATCGCGAATCTCACACAACAAGGATTAGTCAATGTACAACGGGGAAAAGGTGCATTCGTTTCCATTCAACAGAAAGTCGTGTATTCGCTGTCTAGTCCGCTGTTACTCGAAGCGGATCTAGCACGACAGGATATTGAAATTACTGTGCAGACTTTGAGCTTTGAGCGAGTGACTGCACCTGTTCATGTTCAGAAAATCTTGAATTGCGCGATCGCTTATCTGCAAAAGAAAGTCCTTTTATTTAATAATGTTCCAAGCTGTGTTGATATTACTTATATTGTGCCAGAGCTAGCAAAAGCTTATGGAAAAGAATTACGTCAAAAATTAACTTTTACAACTTTAGAACAGTACGGCATCTGCATTAAAAAAATTGACGCTGTGATTGAATGTACGCAAGCGGATTATGAAACGGGTGAGCAATTAGAAGTCTCGTTGGGACATCCTTTGATTGTTTATCGGCATACGGCTTTTACCGAGGCAGGCGCGATCGTACATGGAGAATCAATTTCACGGGGCGATCGCTTCTGCTATTCGATTCAAATCGATCGAATGATTACTCCTGATCTCTGATTCAAAAACTACTGTCCCCACTTTTGATGAAAATAACTCAGTAAGCTTTGATCGTACTTTTAAATTTTTCGATAGCAGAAGACTAAAAAACGGGTTGAGTGACCGCAACTCAAAACTGTGCCAACTGATAGAAATGCGAGTAATTTGGTAATACTCTGTTTGACTCAAGCCCCTAAGTTGATTACGGCTAAGTAATATCGATGAAAATCCTACTAACAACTGCCCTAACTGGTGCATTGCTTCTACTCGGTCATGCTAAAGCAACCGCACTCTACACGGGGGGTTCTTCCCCTGAATCCCAAGGTTGGAACAGTCCATCTTCCATTCCACCATTTCCTGCTTCACCGCCTCGGACTATCGATGCCGCAGGCATAACACTCAATACAACAAGCAACAACAATATAATGTATGGCTTTGGTCGTACGAATACACCGTTAGATTCAACAACGGGCTTCAACTTGCGATTTGATTTGCAACTGCTACAAGAGCTTCGGAATGCTTCAAACGACCCAATTAATCCAGCCGACACGAATGCAGATGGGAAAGACGATCGCGCGGGCTTGAGCATTATCGTTGTAAGTACGAATACAACGAAGGCAATTGAGTTAGGCTTTTTTGTCGATCGTATTTGGGCACAGGAAGGGGGCGCTACAAAACCACCTCGGTTTACCCAAGCAGAAGGGGCAGCATTCGACACAAAAACTAATGTGAATCAGTATGACTTGTCGATTCTGGGCAATAACTACTTTCTCTACACTAATGGCAACTACACTACGCCACTGCTGACAGGGCTTTTGCGCAATTACACGGCAGAAGTAGTGACTCCAGTTAATCCATATACCACTGCGAACACAATCTTTATTGGGGATAACACTACTTCTGCAAGCGCGCAGTTTCGGTTGAATCAGGTTGCGTATTCTTCTTCGGCGATCGTTCCTGTCCCCTTTGCTTTCAATCCTTTGTTTGGTTTCGGTTTGTTCGGAATTTCCAGAATTCGCAAAGCAATCAAAGCACGCCAATCAGCGAACTAGCACTTTCAAGTCTTCGATGAAACTTGTAAAAAACTGAGTTGCATTGACTTGAGTTGCAATCCAAGCATTGGCAGATGGCTTTGTTGTTAGTCGATCGTCGATCAAAGTCTGTCCGCGTGTCCATTTGCCTTGCGTTTCGATTTGAATGCGCGATCGCTGCCACAGCATCGTTTCTGGATAGAACAAATACCCTAAAGTTGCCGCATCGTGAACTAAGAAGCCTGGGATGCCTTGAGTCTCTCGATACTGTAAAGCTGTTCCAATCATAAACTCACAGAGTTTCATCAGGAACTGAGCAAGCTGGCTTTCTGGATTGGTCTGATAGATCTGGAGAGCCATTTCTTTTGTAAAAATCAAATGGCGTGTGATGTCGAGCGATGTAATGACGACATCATTCCGACTGTTGAGAACTTGCTCAACTGCTTCAGGGTTAAACCAGAAATTAAATTCTGCATGTGAAGTAATGTTGCCAGGGCAACGGAACGCACCGCCCATGACAATGATTTCTTTTGCTTTCTGCAAAATTCCGGGCTGTTTGATTTCGGCAGCGGCGAGATTGGTGAGCGGTGCGATCGCAATGATTGTAATTTCTCCAGGCATGGCGTTTAAGCGATCGATCAAAATCTCGTCCGAATATCTCGCTGTCTCATACGAATGGATTGGACTGGGTAAAAGGGTCGATAAATTTCCCATGCCATCATTGCCATGAATATGCGCTGCATCTTCAGATGCGTCTGAAGTTTCAATGCCGCGTCCCACTTCAACATCTGGCAATCCGCCTAAGCTTAAAATTTGGCTGGCACTCGAAAATGTTTGGCGAGAGCTTACATTTCCTGCCGCAGTCGTCACTGCGATCAGTTCAGCAAACCCCCGTTTCACCAGACTCTGTAGCCAAAATAGAGCAAAGATATCATCACCGCCTGGATCAGTATCGAGAATGATTTTTTGGGTAGACATGATGTGAGAAAGTGACAATCGCTCTTAATTCTTCCACGATTTTTAGCAAATTCGTTCCAGTTGCGATTACACTCAATAGTACAAGTGCGATTGTACTTTCGTGCATCAGTACTGTCCCGTCCGCTCGTTTCGCTATGATTCCGCAACGCCTGACTCTTCGGAATTTTCTGAGCTACCAGGAAGCCACGCTTGACTTCCGGGGGCTTCATACTGCGTGCGTTTGTGGGGCAAATGGGGCAGGAAAATCTTCGCTACTAGAAGCAATTTCCTGGGTGATTTGGGGTGAAAGCCGAGCAGCTTCAGAAGATGATGTGATTCATATGGGCGCAAAAGAAGCGCAAGTTGAATTTATCTTCGGAATGCATCAGCAGATCTATCGCGTGCTCAGAACTCGCCAACGTGGGCAAGGCATCTCGCTGGAATTTCAAATTATGCAGGACGGTGGGTTTCGATCGCTAACCGCCAAAGGCATTCGATCCACGCAGCAATTGATCCTGAGCCATCTCAAAATTGATTACGATACGTTTGTAAATTCGGCTTACCTGCGCCAAGGTCGAGCCGATGAATTTATGCTGAAACGTCCTGCGGAACGTAAGCAAATTCTTGCCGATCTTTTGAAACTTCACCAATACGACACGCTTGCAGAACAGGCAAAAGATAAATCGCGTCAGTTTAAAGGACAAGTTGATCTACTAGAGCGAAATTTAGAAGCAATTCGAGAACAGCTTCAGCAACGAGACGCGATCGAGCAAGAACGTGCCGAACTTGAAGCACTTCTCACCCAAATGCAAGCCCAACAAGCTGCCAGTAATGAACAACTTCAACAACTGCAAGCCGTTCAGCATCAGCGACAAACTTGGCAGCAGCAATTAAGCTGGCAGCAACAACAGCAGCGCAATTTGGATCAAGACTGTCAGCGATTGCAGAAAGAGCGATCGCAAACCGATCAGCAGCGTCAAACCTTAGAAAAATTACTGCAACAAGAAACGACGATCATTGCCGGATATCGTCATTGGCAAGCGTTGCAAGCCCAAGAGGAAGCATTCTCAGCAAAATTCCAGGCGCATCAGGTCGCACAGTCCCAACGCCAACAGCACGAACAACAACAATCCGAAAAGATTCAACAGCTTCAGAATCAACTGCAAAAAGTTCAAGCTCAAGAAATTACTTTACAAGAACAGCTTCAAGAAGTTGAAAAAGCGCTCACAAAAGAAGCTGACGTTGAAGCAGCAGTTCAAAATCTGATTGCCGCACGTCAAGAACTTCAGCAACTCGATCAGCTTCAGTTGCAGGCTTCTCCGCTTCTGCAACGGCGACAACAATTGCAAAAAGAACTCGATCGTGCTTCGACTCGTCTTTCTGCTCGTCTAGAAGAACTCCGCACCTCTGCTCGACAACTTCAAACTCAACAGCAACGACAACCGAGCTTAAAAAAAGCAGCCGTCGAGGTTGCAGTCAAAATTGAAGAACTCGAAAAACTCCGCGCCTATCAAGACCAAGTGCTTGAAAAAGGCTTAGAGCGACGTGGTTTTGTCGATCAACTGCAAGCCCATCAACGCAACTATGAAGCACAGCTAGCAGAGATTGATCAGAAGATTCGGATGCTAGAGCAAGAGAAGGCAACTGTGATCGCATCTGAAGCAGAGCACTCTGAAGGCAATACACTTGTTCAACTCAAACAACAATCTTTTCCGCCTTGCCCCTTATGCGATCGACCTTTAGATGAACATCATTGGCATCTCGTTCTCGAAAAGCAACAACAACAGCGTGAAGAAATTCTCTCGGAAATTTGGGTGATCCGTGAACAGTTGACGACTTCTGAGCGTGAAATTCAAGTCTTGCGCCAAGAGTACACCGACATTGAAAAGAAATTAGCGCAATATGGCGGAACGTTAGAGCGACGAGGACAGTTACAAGAACAATTACAAAATACTGCTGCCGTTCAAGAAAAACTGGCTCAAATTACGGCTGAATCTGCCAAGTTAGAAGAACAACTCAAGACCGGACAATTTGAGTTGCCGCTTCATGAGGAATTGCAACTGCTCGATCGACATTTGCAACAGATCGATTATGACGATCGTAATCATGCTTTGGCTCGCGGAAGTGTCGATCGCTGGCGTTGGGCAGAAATCCGTCAAGCAGAAATCAAACAAGCGAAACGCCGACAAGCAACTTTATTGAAGCGACAACCCGAATTAGAAGCGCAAATTGAGCAGATCGAGCAGCAACTCGAACAGTTGAGTCAGGAACTCGATCGCGGATTGAAATACTACGATCGACAAATTGCAGAAATTGGATACAACCTGGAACAGCACAATGCAATTCGGGCTGCGATTCGTCAAGCTCAACCTTGGCAACTTCGCTATCAAGAGCTTCAACAAGCTAAGCAAAACTATCCCCATGTTCAGCAACGTTTACAAGAACTTGCAGACACAGCGCAAGCACGATTCACCGATTTGCAAACGATCACATATCACTGTCAAGAGTTGATCCAAGCCTTAGAGCGCACGCCTGATCTCGCACCGCATATTCAAGCCTTAGAGCAGCAAATCCAACATCATCGAACTCAGCTTGATGAGCATTTATCGAAGTTGGGCAGACTTCAGCAACAGCAGAAACAGCAAGAAGCGCTCAGCCAGCAATTCCAACAGATTAATGCTCAGCTTAAAACGGCTCGTCAGCAGACTCGAATCTATCAAGAACTGACCCAAGCTTTCGGCAAGAATGGAATTCAAGCCTTGATGATTGAGAACATCTTGCCGCAACTCGAAGCGACGACGAATCAAATTCTGTCCCGTCTCAGCGCGAATCAATTACACGTCCAATTCGTCACCCAACGCAATCGCAAATCTAAATCCACGTCTGCGAAAGCAATGGAAACTTTAGACATTTTGATTGCAGATGCCTATGGAACGCGACCCTATGAGACATATTCAGGAGGAGAAGCGTTTCGAGTCAATTTTGCGATTCGGCTCGCTCTAGCGCGATTACTGGCTCAACGCTCAGGAACAGCCTTGCAAATGCTGATTGTCGATGAAGGCTTTGGAACTCAGGATCAAGAAGGATGCGATCGCTTAATTGCTGCGATTAATGCGATCGCGCCTGAGTTTGCCTGCATTTTGACGATTACACATATGCCTCACTTCCGGGAAGCTTTCCAAGCTCGCATTGAAGTCACTAAGACTCAAACTGGATCGGAATTAATGCTCTGTTTATAAGTATGAATTTGATACGTAAGGTGGGGAGGGGGAGTTGTTTTCTTAAGTAGCTCTCTACTCCCTACCCCCCACTCCTATTAACATTCACAACTCAACCCGCATCGCCATAATCCTACTTCAGCACTTCGTCTAATAAATCTCTCGCTGCCTGCGCTTTCGCCAACGCTGCTTGATGATCGCTATGAGCACGGACTAGGCGCAATAGTCCTGCTACACCTGTTTTAAGTTGCTCAAGTTCTTCTCCAGCCATCAGTTCGCCATCGAGCATTCTGACCAGTAGCGACTTAATATCGCCAACATCTTGCCGAACTTTTTGCAACTTCTCAACTGTGCTCAGCAAGGTCTTCAAGGAGTTCAAAATCTCGTCGATATCTTGAACCGCATCGACCTCTTGAGGCTCTTCGACTTCTTGAGCCTCTGCATCCTCTTCAGGTGGCTCAGAGTCTGCTTCAGTCTCTTCGATCTCTTCTAAACCTAGCTCTTTCAGCAATTCTGGGTCGGTTGCTTCAGTTTTTCGAGCATTCGTGCGTGGCATTCGTGTCGCCTCAATGATTGTGATTCTGTCGAAACTAATATGTTATACACTAACCGCGATGGTTGCGTCCCGCCTTAAGTAAGAATTGCGCCACCCATCAGTCTTTGATAGCGATATTCTAATTCCGCTTTCATTGCATTCCATTTCTCGATCGTTGGATCTTTCTCGATCGTTCGCTCTGCTGCCTCTCTTGCTAGCACAAGGACTTCTTGATCCTCGACCAAGCTTGCTAAGGCAAAATCTGGCAAGCCGGATTGCCGCGTCCCTAACACTGCTCCTGGCCCTCTAAATCGCAAATCCATCTCAGAAATAAAGAAACCATCCTGAGATTGTTCGAGCACTTTCAAGCGCTGAACTGAGGTTTCACTCTTAGAATTGCTCATCAATAGACAGAACGACTGCGATCCGCCCCGTCCGACTCGACCTCGAAGCTGGTGCAATTGTGATAATCCAAATCGTTCCGCATGTTCAATCATCATCACGGTGGCATTCGGGACATCGACACCGACTTCTACAACGGTTGTAGAGACGAGGATCTGGGTTTTGTTATCTCGAAACTGAGTAATGGCATCGTCTTTCTCAGCAGAAGTCATGCGACCATGCAGTAACCCTACTTTGAAATCTGGAAAAACATTCTCACTCAGATGTTGATGTTCGTCGATCGCAGATTTGAGATCCAATTTCTCTGACTCTTCGACCAAGGGTAAGACGATGTAAACCTGCCGTCCCTGTGCAATTTCACGCTTCATCAGGTCGTAGGCTTGTTGACGATCGCGACCGGTCAATGCAGTTGTTTGAATCGCTTTTCTTCCAGGCGGCAATTCATCGATTTGACTCACATCTAAGTCTCCGTGCAGCGTTAAAGCAAGGGTTCGCGGAATGGGCGTTGCAGTCATCGTAAGCACATGAGGATGTTCGCCTTTCTGCTGAAGTCGGGCGCGTTGTTCAACGCCAAAGCGATGTTGTTCATCAATCACGACTAAGCCTAAGCGATCGAAGCTGACTGTATCTTGAATCAAAGCATGAGTTCCAACCAGCAAAGGAAGTTCCCCGGTTTGCAATCCACTGTGAATCTCTCGCCGCTTGGCTGCTTTGGTCGAACCTGTGAGCAATTCCACTGGCAAATGAAGTTGATTAAACCAACTCACTAATTTTCGATAGTGCTGCTCTGCTAAAACTTCAGTTGGAGCCATAAACGCTGCCTGATAGCCCGATTGAATCGCTGCTAGGATCGAAATAACAGCAACAACCGTTTTCCCTGAGCCGACATCGCCTTGCACGAGCCGATTCATCGGAGTCTGTTTCTGAAGATCATTGAGAATGTCATTGACAACGCGGCTTTGAGCATTCGTTAAGCTAAAAGGAAGTAACTGATGGAAGCGATCGATTAATTCTCCAGTGGGTGCGAGTACTGCGCTGGCTTGAGTTTGCTGCTGTTCTCTGCGCCGTTTGAGTAAGCCAAGCTGTAAGTAAAAGAACTCATCAAATACTAAGCGTCGTCGAGCCGATTCTAATGTCTCCGAATCAGTCGGAAAGTGAATATTCGCGATCGCGTCTTGAATACCAATTAATCCATATTCTGCGAGTAACCCTTTCGGCATCGGTTCATGCAAATTCTTAATCGCAGGTAAGGATGCAGTCACTGCCCGACGGACTAGATCTGCCCCAACTCCTTCAGTTAAGGGATAGACCGGAACAATCCGCCCAATGTTTGAAGAATCAAGGGTTTCGCCTTCTTGATCCAACACTTCGATCTCTGGATCTTCAAGTGAAATGCCATATTTTGTCTGTTTGACTAAGCCAGAAGCCGCGATCGAGACTCCTTTCGGATATAGTCTTTTCTGTTGTTCTTGCCAGCCGCGACTTGCAAAACGGCTCCCCATATAGAAACGGCTGATTTTCATCGAACCGCTAGAGTCTTGAATGCTTAAGTCTAAAATCGTCAGCTTACTATTTCGCGGACTGGTGAAACAGTTGCAGCTTTTAATAATGGCGACGATTGTGACCGTTTCGCCGACTTTGAGTTCGCGAATTTTGGCTTGGCGAGCATAGTCAATATAATCACGCGGATAGTAGTAAAGTAGATCGCGAACAAAGTAAAGTCCAAGTTTGGCAAGCTTTTCGGCACTTTTTGGACCAATTCCTGGCAGATAAGTAATAGCTTGTGTCAGCGGAATGTCTTGTGTAGCGACTTCGATCGGTTTCGGAGTAACTTTCGGAGTAACTTTTGCAGTGGGTTTAGTCGAGGCTTTCTCCGTCGGTTTTTCTTCAGATTTTTTGACTTGATAGAGGAAGCGTCGAGTTTCAGCAACTAAATGCTGGCGTTGTGAAAATTCTAAATCGGAATATTTCGCGAATTGATTCGCGATCGTCTGACAGCGTGCTTGCTCAGCTGCCGGGAGTGCGGGAGTCCCTTCGGTCAATGTGAGATGCAAAAATTCGCTGAAGCGGAACTGATTGCCCTCCAGATCATTAAATCCGCGATCAGCTTCGACCGAAAGCGCCTTTTGTAGTCGCACCAAATCCATGATGTGAAATCATCTCACCCTTTTGCATTGATGAAGTCTAGCAAAATTCGCTGGTGAATTGCGCCCAAGGGTCTAATTTGATTGGCTCGATCGCTGAATCGCTCTCCTTGCTGAATCTCTGAGATTGTAAATAGCCCCAAGTCCCAACCTTCCATCAGCTTGAGTTCAGCAACATCCACGCTCAGTGGAGCCGCAAAGACGTGGCGAGTCGCTCGATCGTCTTCGTACACTCCAAATTTCACGAGATCCGTCGCTGTATAGCAAATCTCTTCTTGCAATTCTCGAACGACTGCCACTTCAGGAGTCTCGCCTGGGTCTAAATGTCCCCCAAACAGTCCCCAATGTCCTGGATAAGCAATGTTTGGAATGTTATCTCGGAGTTGAAGCAGGAAAGTCTGATGCTGATAGAGAATTGCGATCGCGACTTCCGGCTTCATAGTGAAATTTCTCTCCGAAACTCGTTTCTAAAATATGGGCGATACTGGATTTGAACCAGTGACCTCTCCCGTGTGAAGGGAATGCGCTACCCCTGTGCCAATCGCCCGAGGAGTTCTTATTCTACATTAGGCGATCGCGCAAATCAAGTTTTCTCAGACTTGCACGATTCACTTAAAGAAAGAGATCAGGAGACACTCTAAATCGTGCCGCTAGCGCTTTGGCTTGAGCCTTACTAATTGCCCGCTTGCCATTCACCACTTCGCTGACAACACCACTAGAACCAAGCACCCCGACCAGATCGGCTTGACGAGTTCCGCTCGCTTCCATAATGTGTAACAGAACTTCGCGAGGTGTGGCAGCCAGAATCGGAAAATGTTCAGTTTCGTAAAGTTCGACAAGTGCTACGAGGAGCTTGTATAACTTACGCTCCTCAGCGGACTTACCTTTCTTGAAATGCAAATTCTCTACGATCGTGATAATGCGATCGTACTCCTCAGGACTTTCGATAACTTGAGGAGTCGATTGGGTGAGAAGCTGGCTGTATTTTTCTACATCAAAAGTAAGGGTCATTCTTCCACTTGTCCTTGTCGTATTCGGAGTGTGTGAGGAAGTACTTATAGAAAATCGTTCCGTCTTCGTAGTCGATGGAAACGATAAGACGATAAGCATTCCCTTTGATATTAAAGACCGTGAAGTTCCCGACAGATTCAGCGTCCCGGTAGATCAAGCGAACTTCTTCCAAGTTTTGCCAAGTTGCTTTTTTGACCGTGGTATACCAACTTTCTATCTGAGAAGTGACATCTGGATAACGTTCAGTCTCAGCGCGTAAATTGCGAATGTGGATTAAATGCATTCAAGTAATAGAAGCTTTTCATAAATAGTGAAGTTCAATTAAATAAAGATCCTTTATTTAATACTCTCATTTTGAGAGGAATTCGTCAATGATTAAAGCCTGAAACTCTCCTAAAGCGATCGCTCAAATCAAGCCACAAAAAAGGAGCCAAATTTGGCTCCCGCAAATTCATGCAACTTGAACAAGATTACTGGCTTTGAGAAGAGTCATCTGATACCGTTGGCAGCGCATTGGCTTCTAGCGTTTCAGACACCAACTGTTTCGATTTCCGAGACTCCAACCAAAACGGAACCACGAGCCAAGCCACCACGAGCAAGAGTGCCACCAATCCAAACTGAGAAGCCAGCGTAAACAGCTTCTCTAGGGGGAAAACCTGACCCGCAAAATACGACAACGACACCATGACCGTTGCCCAAGTCAGCGCTCCGGCAGTGTTGTACAGCGTAAACTTCCAGTAGGGCATTTCTGCGATTCCAGCGAGTGGACTGGCAAAAATCCGCAACAATGCCACAAATCGACCCAAGAAAACTGCCTTGCCAGCATTCTCACCAAACTGACGCTTTAGTTCTTCGATTTGAGTCTCTTGAATGCGGAACACTTTGCCCAAGTTGACCAGCAATGCCCAACCGCCGTAACGCCCAATCCAGTAGCCAATATTGCCACCGATCGTTGCGCCGAGCGCTGCATCGCCCACTACCCAGAAATAATTTAACTGATCGCTTCCTGCCAAAAAGCCACCCGCAAGCGTCACCGTTTCACCGGGAATGGGCAGCCCTAAATTCTCTAACAAAATCCCGAAAAAAATCGCCCAATAACCATACTGCTGAGCAATCTGCTCGATCGCTTCCGGCGAAATGAAGTCAAGTGACATTGCAATAACCTTTACAAACCTTCATCTTCTTTCGATCTTGACGTGGTTTCGCCTCAAGTGTCAATCAATCGATCGACAGTTTCTCCAATTTGGCGATTCAGGGGAGCGTCGATAGCATCTTTTCACAACTGTCATCCGTATTTTTCTATAACAATCGGGAAATCTTTATTAAAATTGCGCTGAGATACTGAGAAAAATAAAGATTCGATGAAACTACGATAGTCGTTTGGCGCATCCGGAAACAGACTCCTTATAGTTGAAGCACTAAGTAATGCGTACAACTACTTATCGAAGGAACCAGCCTTGCGCCGATCAAGTCTGTCGGACAAAGCATAAACGTGAGAGTGAACGAAAGTTATGTGGGGATTGGAAATGGCGTTAATTGAGCGGCACGAAGAGGTTGTGCTACAGCCCCAAGGTCGATTAGATGCAGTGGGTGGCGCAGCATTACACGAACAGTTGGGAACCCTCGCACCTCGGCAATATAAGGCTTGGGTGATCGACCTGTCGCGTGTCGAGTTTATTGATAGTTCGGGGTTAGTTTCGTTGGTCTCAGGATTAAAAGTTGCGACACAGTCAGGTACGCAGCTTGTTCTATGTGGATTGCGTCCCTCGACTCGGTTAGTCTTTGAGATTACGCAATTGGATCAGGCGTTTTCGATTTTTGAAAATTATGAAGCGATCGAGCATTCTTTCGGTCGGGTTCAAGAAGTGCTACAAGTCGCTTAATTTATCAGAATCAATTTATTCATTGCGTTTCGACCTCGTTCGGCGCTTTCAATCGCTCTAGATCCAATGTCTGCGCGAGTTGAGCGAAGTCGAAACCTCACTCCAGCAAATCATTCTAAGCAAAAAGCCCTCGCAAGATTGAACTTGTGGGGGCTTAGTTGTTCGATTATGCGTTAGAGATTCTTGATCTAAGCATTCCCAAACGTGGGGAGTGAAATTTCACCTTCACCGCGCGGAAAACTCGGCAAATCGAGATGCCCATTTCTGCGATTTTGTACAGCTAAGCGATAATTGACGCTTTGGAGTTCCGCGTGAAGTTGACGATTTTCGCGCTGAATCATTGCCACCTTTTCTCGCACAGGCTGCATCCGCTCGGCAAATTTCTGCCGATACACTTTAGGCAATTCTTGCACGACTTGTTCGAGCATCTTCGATCGCTCAGTTAATTCCTGAGCCGTTTGCCGTAACTGGCGCATTTCTTCATCGCGTTGCGTAATTTGCTCTTGGTAGAACGTGACTTGTTCCTCTACGGTCTGAAGCTGTTCGCGTAGCGCCCGGACTTCAGCGACTTGTCGATCGGACGGCTCATCTGAAGCGGGGATGGGCGCACTCGCATTGCCTTTAACCAGGCGGAATAATTCCTGCGAGAGCTGCTGCACGAGCTGATCGCGCATTTGCAGTTCTTCTTGGAGACGGGCATTTTCAGCAAAGATTTGCTGAGCTTGAGAAGCGTCAAGTTGCATCACGAGATAGGTACTCCCTCTTGGGTTATGACGTTAAGGTTTTCCTCCCATAATCGCGGAGGAGACGATCGACGAATGTCTCGCCAAATTGCAGTTGCCGCCAATGTACCATCTGCAACCGCAATTGATACCTGATTTAATCCCTCTTTTAAATCTCCCAGTGCAAAAATTCTCGGATGCGATGTCCTACACATGTCGTCAGTTAGGAGGTTTCCGCCTTTCCAGTCGAGTTCAATCCCTTTTAAGTAGGCATTGTAATAATGCGAACCCATTGCCACTAAGCCCGTCTGTAATTCGATCGTCCGTCCGTCCGCGAGTTCTACGCCTGTCATCTCATGATCATGTCCAACGAATCGCTTTAACGGCGTTTCGATGAGTGGATATCCGTGAGATTTTAATTTTTCTCGCATCTCGTCGCTGACTTCAAATAAGCCCTGGGTAAAAACGGTGATGTAAGGCGTAAACCAATTCAACACAAATGCGGTGTTAATCGCGCCTTCGCTGCCGACAAACAAGCCACATTTTTTGTCCGCCATTTCCCAACCGTCGCAGATCATGCAGACATGCAGGTTGTGCCCAGCGTAGTCGAATACGTTCTGCATATCGTCGAGCTTGGGCAAGTGGTCGATGATCCCACTCGCAGCAATCACATATTTAGAGCGAAAAACTGGGTGAATGCTATCTTGTTTGCCGACTTTGACTTTGACAGCGAAGGTTTCTCCTTCATCTTGCACCTCTTCGACAAAGCCCATGAGGTAATCGCCATTTAGCGAGAGAAAATGATTTTGCCCCTGCTGGAGCATGGTGCGACCAGGAGTGCCAGGGGGCAGACCGAGATAATTTTGCAGTTCTTGCATCCAGAACGATCGACCGCGACCTTTTTCGATCACCAGACACGACAGCCGATAGCGTTGTAAATAAATTGCAGCAGAGAGTCCACCCGCTCCGCCGCCTACAATAATTACATCGTAAACATGGTCAAGTCGCTGTTCGAGTGTCTTTTTAGAAAGCTTCATGGCGATTTCCGCAGTAATCGTTGCATCGTGAATCTACGATTTTAATTGCAATCACAGATTTCTCCAATGTAGCAATTCTGCAAGTTCTAAAGTGCGATCGAGCTTTCTGAACTGCCGACGGATTTGACCCATTCTTTGCCATTTTCCAGGAAGACGATCGAGGGAGTTCCTGCCGGATTTGGGTTGATTCGTTTTACCGTCACTTCTCCACCTGCGAGGCGTTCTCCAACTTGCACATAGCGCGAGGTTCCGTCGGTATCTTGAACGATCGCGCTTATGTTTGAGCCAGTTTGAATCACGCCGCTTAAGACGATCGCGTCTGCCAAATTTGGGCGAGAGATAGGAGGGGGTGGGATCACAGGCAGAGCAGGTTGGACGGTCGGCAGTGTGCCGACTGAGAGCGGAGGCATCGGGGTAGAAGTGAGCCGAATGGGTTGAGGCTGAGGTAAAGCAACGGCAGGTGAAGTGCTGATGGTTGAGGATTTTGCTGCGATCGTTTTTGTGTGGGCTGGTTTGATCGTGGCTCTCAGGTCGGTTGGCATTTGAGGCGCTGCGAAGGGATCGCGATTGCTTCCGACAGCAACGGGCATTAATGGGAGTTTGCTATTGGTCGTTGGAATCATGCCTGCGATTTTGACCGGAGGCAGGGTGAGCGATTTGGCGGGTACGACAGGTTGCGGGAAGGCTTGGGGGGTGGGCGGTGTAGATTGAGTATTGGTACGGTTGGTCGCGCAACTTGTGAGTAAGAGTGCTGTTCCGGTTGCAGCGCTCATCATCCAGTGTCGTTTGCTCATACGGATACCCCAGTCGTTTACATTTATACAGAATAGCCATGAGTTTACGGAGCGCACGGTTTTATCTGCCGTTTGAGCTATCGGTTTTAACGGATTTTTCGTAAAAATTAGTAGTTATACGTGGGCGTTCTCGCGGTTGTCGATCGCTAACCTGAAGAAATTACCGGAATGCAAAAATTGGTTTTGGTGGGAGGAGGACATAGTCACGCGATCGCACTTCGACAATTCGGATTGCATCCGCTGTCTAATGTCGAAATTACGTTGATTAGTGAGGCAGAAAATACGCCTTATTCAGGGCTGTTGCCGGGACATGTAGCAGGCTTCTACTCGTATGAGGAGTGTCATATCGATTTGCGATCGCTGTGTGAATTCGCTAAGGCTGAATTGAGAATCGATCGCGCAATTGGGTTGGATTTGGCTCGGCATCAAGTCTTATGTGAGGCAGGAGAGGTTGAGTTTGATCTCGTGTCGCTCGATATTGGCAGTACGCCGATGATGCCAGCAGGAGCGGCGGGAATTGGGGCAAAGCCGATTGCTCAGTTTCTCAAATGGTGGAATCAGTTTGACGGTAAGAGTGTGGCGATCGTAGGCGGTGGAACAGGCGGGGTCGAGTTGGCGTTGAATATGCAGGCGAAGATGCCTGAGTTAAAGATTCATTTGTTTCAACGCGATCGCGAGTTGTTGCCAAGTCATAACGCTTGGGTGCGGCAGCAATTTCAAAAGATTTTGACGCAGAGAGGGATTCAACTTCACGTTGGGCAAGCTGTGGAACGTGCGACGGATTGTGATGCAACGGTTTGGGTGACTCATGCCTCGGCTGCGCCTTGGGTCAAGCAGTCTGGGCTGGCAGTAGACGCGCAAGGATTCGTTTTGGTGAACGAATTTTTACAGTCGGTGTCTCATCCTGAGGTGTTTGCAGCGGGTGATATTGCCACAATGATGCACTACGATCGACCGAAGGCAGGGGTATTTGCGGTGAGGCAGGGCAAGCCTTTGTATCACAATCTCTCTGCTACGTTGGAAAACCGGGCGTTGAAGCCTTATCGTCCTCAGAAACGCTATCTGAGTTTGATTGGAACGGGAGACAGGGTTGCAGTGGCATCTTATGGGAGCGTTGGGTGGCGCGCTCCGTGGGTGTGGTGGGCGAAGGATTTTATCGATCGGTCTTTTATGAACCAGTTTAAGAGGATGATTTAGAAAGTCGTCGTTGAGACGCATTCACCCGCCCCGGAATAGAATTCCAGGGCTAACGGTGCGAAGTCCTTAAAAGGACTGGGTCGCTCAATCTTTTGGTTAGTCCCGGTTAGGAGGCTTCGTTTTACTAGCTCCGAAATTCTATGCCGGGGTGGGATGGCAATGTGAGCGAAAAGTCTTTTGATATCTTTAGAACATCCTCGCAGTAAAAGCTATGCAATTATCTATTTCAGATGATCAGTTCAAAATCGATCTTGATGGTTGGGAACGTATTTGGGCGTTTTACTTTAATGCGGATTTGTACATTCCGTTGAGTCATATTACTCAGGTATCAACTGAGGAGCCTCGACATAGCTGGACGGATGTTAGGATGCCAGGGACGTTTTTGCCAGGGGTGATTAAGGCGGGAACTTACTATACCGATCGGGGTAAAGAGTTTTGGTATGTGACACGGTTGGGACGATATTTGACTTTGGAGCTTGAGAACGAGTTTTATCGGCGGATTGTGCTCAGTGTAGATCAGAATCAGCTTTGGGCAGATCGGATCAATGGACAAAAAGCTGTTTGAATACTCTAGCAGGCGCTTCCGAGAACAATGAATCTCGTTTTAGTCGATGAATTATTGGACACTCAGAAGCGCAGCTTGGCGAAATTGGTTCAGTGAGTCAAAACGTTACTTTAACCAGGACAGCGATCGTAAAATTCCTGCCGCTTCATTTGGAGTAATCGTATTTCGGCATTGATTTGTTTTGCCACCGTAGTAGGTTCGACGAACAAAATCAGCACCAAGAATTCGATAAAACGGAGAAGTCGAACCTGGTGCAGTCGCCCAATCATTGAGTAAATTGGGCTGAGGTGTAGAAAGCTGCTGAGCGGATGGGGTTTTAAAGTCTCCAGTTTGCTCACCAAACAGCAGAGAGACTCGCCCGAAAAGCTTCGTTTCTACTGGAAATTCATACCCTCCAGGTACACCACCCACTCCGCCACCCGTTGCCTCGATCGCAAAACATTTATCCTGCTGTGCATGGCGGTAAACGATGCCATAGTCTGGCCCAAATCGGCATCTACCTGCACAAGGTTTCACATCCACTTTGCTCACCGTATAGCCAGCAGGAACAGAGCTTGGAACTGCGATCGCAATTTTCAAAGACTTCAGCGAAGCTTGCTGCTGAGGTGTCAGTTGAGGTGTTCCTGTCTGAGCCGTGAGCGGAATGCCAACGCCTGGGCGAATCTGATTCGAGATGAGAGCAGTTCCCGTTACGATCGTGCTAGGAGCTAATTTTGGAGCACTTGAAGGATTGCTCGGATAAGTAGAACCGTTAAATTTTAAGCTGCGATAGCTCGGTTGTATGCCTCCACCTGCAACGAACAGAATAATATCGCGCCAGCCTTTTGTGCGGGTGTTGCTTACAACGATCGGAGAATTGACGATCGTATGTCGCGAAAGCAAACTGTAACCGTTTCCTGCTGGTTTGAGAATCAGCATTGTACAGCCGCCTGTGCCACAGGTCGATTGAGAAACTAAATATACAATTTTCTCATCGCGACCATCGCCATCTAAATCGATCGAGTTATAAAGATAGCGAACGTCAGCTACATCTCCAGAAAGCTCTCGGCGAATCGCTGCTTCTATTGCTGAATTACTTTGAGTTTGCGATCGCTGATAAGTTAGCGCGCGAAAGCGAATGTTATCGACGTTTGGGAGTGTTTCTAAGGGGGACTCTGAATTTTGTGCAACTTTAGAAGATTGTGCTGCTGTGGGAGCTTGAAACCAGGAATTGAGGCTGAACCCAATTCCAAGAGCAGCCGTTAAAGATAACAATACGCGTTGCATTTGCATAACGATGAATGAAGTAGAAGGAAACTCAGAAATCGAAGTTTAGATTCAATTTACTGCGATCGTATTCCAGAACTGCATCAATGTTGATTCGCAAAATTGCCTATTTACGATCGCACGCTGAATTTTATTCTCTAAACCACCTGATAGAAGAAGCGAAACGTTGCCCATGCATTGACATTCAGAGCGAAGAGTTCAGGAGGCGTAATTGCAGGGATTGTACTACTTGCTTGATGCACATCTTGTAGCACTGCTTGAGCAACATCAAGGAAATTGGGAAGAGAGCGGATAAACTTTTCTCGAGTTCCTACTAAAGCTTCAGTTTGCTGAAATGGAGTACGGCTACAAATCACATAAGCTTCAGATAGACCCGCGGGCAAACGTACAATCCAATCGGATTGAGCTTGAGGCAGGGTGAAGGTTTCGCCGGGAGCGATCGTGGATTTTACTTGCTCATTTTCTCTTGGGCTGAGTACTACACCCGTTCCATTATTGTCTAATCCTAGAACGAGAAAGTGAATCAATTCAGCATCATGATTCTCAAGCCGGATCTGAATCGAAGTCCCAATTGGAAGTGAGAGAACTTTTCCATTAGAAGGCACGACATCACTCGCAGGCTCGGCAACCCGGCTCGTCTGCTGGACGGCAATCTTTGCGTCAGCATTGACGAGAGTCGCGCGCACGGGTAGCTGAGATGAATCTGAATTCGCTGTTAAGCTGAGTAACTTTGCACCTAAGCGCGTTTGCAACTGTGGCGTAAGCCTTTTGACTGCTAACTTTACGGCTTCTCCAGACTCGCCTGCTGTACTTGGAATCGCTTCTCGCCCTTGTGAAAATAATCCATATCCAGCGGGTGAAATCGTTCCTTTCATCGCTTCTGTTGTCAGTGAAGCAACTTGTGTCGGTTCTTCAACTTTGCTAAATAAATAGTCGGCTGCTTGTTCGCCTGCGATCGCTGCTACAACTCTTGGCAGTCCCGAAAAAGCACTCACGGCATCGACTCGCTCGACTCGATTTAAGGTCGCATCGATCGCGATCGCTAAGCTCAGATCTTTCGGCAAAGTTCGGATCGCTTCTCGAATCGGTTGACCGACTTGCACAGGAAATTCTATCGCTTTCGCTTTCGCTACTAATCCATTGCGTTCATACACTTGAAGCACTGAGTGATCTGTCCTGAATAATCCGCCCAGACTGTAAGCTTCTAGAACCTGGGGAGGTAAACCTCCGAGCCATAAGTATGCGATTTTGCCATTGTCTTCGATCGCGGTAATAACTCCATCAGCGGACGGTTGAGTTATGGGCACTTGGTAAGGTTTGAGCGGTCGCTCGCGGCTTTTTTGCCCGATTAAAATGGGTTGTTGCTTGGCATCAGACTGCCTTGCAATCAGTTCGGAGGCTCCTCTAAGATCGACTCTCAGCGTGGTTTCGGGCATCGATCGCCAGAGTTGCTGCGTCAGTGCGTAAGTAAACAGTCCTGCACTAAATCCATTCCAAGGGGATTCTGTCGCAAATTGTTGAGCATCGGCAGCAGATAGAACCACTCCTGGCATCTGTCCTGATCGCCATTGCACTTTTGTTCGAGTGCGATCGAGTTTTGTATTAGCAAGTAGCCGTTCTTGAAATTCGATTTCTTCGTCAATCAATTGAGTCGCTGGATCGCTGGATCGCGATCGCAGTTTCAAATTTCCCCGCAAAGGATAGCCCGGATAGAGATAACCCGCATCAATGATCGTGGTGACTTGCTGAGTCGGCAGCGATCGCAAAAGCAGCAGCAGAGTATCTTGAGAAATTCCGTTCGCGATTACGTTATCTTGCGGTTCATCGGCTGTGATCAAAATTGGCTGAATGTCATCTGCCGTTGTGCCGAGTTTTTGTAAACTTCCGAAGCCGCTAAAGTGAAAAACAATCACATCATTCGGTTGGGCTTGTCGAATGAGGTGTTCTATAAAAGCTGTTTCAATGCGCGATCGCGTTGCTTGCTGATCCGTTAAAGTCAGAATGTCATTGGGCTGAAATCCGAAGCGATGAATCAGCAATTCTTTTTGTAATTCAATATCGGTCAAACAGCCATTCAGTGCCGCATTGCGATATTGATTAATTCCCACTAAAAGCGCGAGTTTTCGAGCAGTCGGCGCAGCGAGAACTTGTGCTGTCCGAGTGCATGAACTGGCTCCCCAGACTCCGAGAAAAATACCTGCTTGTAGTAGCGATCGACGTTTCATGTCCCGATCCTGCGCCTTCTCCCTTAAGCGTATCAGGTCAAGATTCAGAAATCGTAACCAATTCGCAATACCAGAGTTATGTTTTTCTTAATTTTTACGAGATAAAAGGAAGAAATCGCTACACTTTCACTGCTCTGTGTATGATGTTAGGCGCTTCACTCAGCGTCAGGGAGAACTGGATCGATGAATTTACCTTTTGTTTTAGATGTTGCTATTGGATTAATCTTTACTTACTTAATTCTGAGTCTGCTAGCTTCAGAACTACAAGAATTACTGGCAACAGTGCTGCAATGGCGGGCAAAACATTTGAAAGATTCGATCGAAGTACTCTTAGGAGGCGGGATTAATACGCCCGAAGAACAGCGAGTCAAGGATTTGGTCGGACGACTCTATGATGATCCCTTGCTCAAAAACGTCAATCAAGCAGCGAAAGGAGCGGTGCCTCAAGCATTTCGGAAACTTACCAGAATCCTGTTTCCAGGCAATCGACCTGGCGCGTTTGGTCATAATCAATCTTCGGGACCGTCTTACATTGCACCAGAGACATTTGCGACTTCGCTGATTGAGCAGTTGGGCATTACTTCTATGGTGGATAAACTGTCCGAGGTGCGGTTTGAGAAATTCGTTCACCGGATTGTAGGACATTATTGGGTCAATGAATTCGGCGAGGTGGGATTGCCGGATGATGATCAATTCCAAGATGGGTGGGAGCGGGGAGCCATTCGCACGATCGCGGAAAAATCAGAGCGATCGAGCCTCAGTGCTGATCAAAATTTTCGGGTGCTTGTCGAAGAGTACGATCAAATTCTCAATGCGTATCGGGTGCGTACAGCGACCTTAGAAACGAGTGTCGAGCGCTTAGGAGAAAGCTTAGATGCGTATATTGCAGCCTGTGCAAACTTCGATCAATCGTCTCCAGAAACGGCACTGTTTGTCCGGCGATTACAGTCGTACAAGGCGAGTGTGTTTGGTCAGAATTATGAGCGAGCATTCAGTTCTGGTGGGTTGAAACCGAGCATTGCAGAAGTTGCAGACTTGGTGCATCAAGGCAGTAGTACTCATCAAGAAGTGGCGAGAGCGTACGATCGGATTGCGAATCAAGCTCGTCCGATTGACGCTCAAGTCAATTCAACGATTCAGACGCAAATCAACGACTATCGATTGGGACTGGATGCGAACGCTCTGGATCACCCGACAAAATTCGAGGATCTAGACTATGATTTGCAGCAAATTTTCCTAGCGAATGCACTCGCCAATCTCACGCCCGAAGAACGGCAACTGTATGAGGACTATCAAACCTATAAAACGATTCGCAATGGGTTGAGCCGTCTGCCGGATTCTGTAAAAGAGAGCATTGCGATTTTGGCAAAACGGTCGCAGGCTCGCGTGGATCAAGCGGAAAATCAGGTCAATCAGTTTCGCGATGAGATTTCGGTCTGGTTCGATCGCTCGATGTCGCGGGCTTCAGGCGTGTATAAACGCAATGCAAAAGGGGTGGCGATTCTCATTGGGTTAACATTAGCGGCGGCGACGAACTCGGATACGTTTCATATTTTCAATCGGTTGTCGAGTGATGATAGTTTGCGTCGATTAGTCACTGAGCGAGCTTCGCAGTTGAATTTGGATGCTCAGCGATCGCCGAGGTTTTCGGCTCAGCTTGAGGAGTTGAAGAATGAGACGGATGCAGTGTTACGAGAGATTTCGTTTCCGATTAGCTGGAATTCGAGTAATCTCGGGCGACAGTTGGGCTGTCCATCCAGTGCAATCTCGTCTGCACCCCCTCAAGATGTCGCAAATACTGAAGCGAATCAGCTCAAGGCGCAATGGGACAATTTGTATAAGGGCTGTTTGAATACGGATCAATCATCGAATGCGCCAGTTCCGTTGCAGGTCGCGCAGATTATGGTCAATCGCCCGCTCGGGGTTTTACGGATGTTGTCGGGCTGGATTGTGAGCGGAATTGCGATCGCGATGGGTGCGCCGTTTTGGTTTGATTTATTAGGGAAGGTTGTGAATGTGCGAAATTCAGGCGGAAAGCCGAAGCAACCCGCAGGAGAAGTGCAAAGGACGAATGAGTAAGCATTTGAGTGAGCTTTGATCGGTGACGAGTGCGATCGCACCTGCAATCAGTTGGATAAACCGCGATCGCAATCTCCTTGGAAATGGGTCATTCCCTGAAAAAGAGATAAAATGGGCGACTGACGATTCAACCTATAAATTCGTTATTCGTAAAGCTGATGGGACGTATCTTTATTTCCGCAGGGCATGGCAATCGCATCAATGGAGTCACAGATCCGGGTGCAGTCGTTGCCGGGACAACCGAAGCCAGAGAAATGATTCTGACGCGCGATTTGATCGTCACAGAATTGCGATCGCGCGGAGTCGAAGTTTTATCTGTCCCGGATGCGCTGAGTGCTGCACAAGCGATTGACTGGATTAATGCGCGCGCCCGGAGAGATGATGTTGCCCTAGAAATTCGAGCCGATGCCTTCAGTAATCCCAGTGTGCGCGGCTCGACGGTCTACTTCATTGCGAATAATGATCAGCGACGACGCAATGCCGAATTGCTTTTACAAGCTTTAATTCGTCGTGTGCCGCAACTTCCTAGTCGAGGCGCACGACCCGACACCGATACGGGATTAGGGAGTCTGCCCTTTTGTCGTCAAATCAATTGTGGATCGTTGCTAATGACGATCGGGTTTCTGACGAATCCAGACGATCGCTTTATTATTCAAAATCAGCGTCGAGATGTGTCGCTGGGCATTTCGGATGGATTAGTGGCTTGGGTGCGAGGAACTGCTTTACCGCCTGATCCGAATCAGTATCCAGAAATTGCGATTAATCTGAATGGTCAGACTTATGGTGAGAAAGGAATTTTGGTAAATGGAAATTCTTTTGTGCCACTGGATCTTATCGATCGCTTAGGGCTTGATTTGTCCAAAGAACCGGGGATTTCTCGGATTAACTATCGTCAAGTCGTCTTTATTCGAGCGACGGATTTGGCAAAGTTTAATGTTGTGATCGGGTGGGATGCGAAGACAAGAACGGTGACGTTGCGATCGATTTTGCGGGTCTGTGCGGGATCGCTCGATCGCATTATGGGCAATGGCAATACTTTGAGTTCGCAACTCATCACGTTCCTGAGAAGAAATAATGAAGCTGCGGTCGCACAGTTTCCGACGATCGCGGATTTGTATCGTCAAGAAGGCGCGATCGAAGGGGTGAACTATGATATTGCCTTTAGTCAGATGTTACTAGAGACCAATTATTTACGATTTGGCGGGGATGTGAAGCCATCTCAGAATAATTTCGCTGGATTAGGTGATGTGGGTGGAGGACCTGAAGGAGCAAGTTTCCCAAATGCTCAAATTGGGGTAAGAGCGCATATTCAGCTATTGAAAGCGTATGCGAGTACAGAACCTTTGGTGCAGGATGTAGTCACTCCGCGATTTCGGTTTGTGACGCGCGGAATTGCGCCCTTGATTGAACAATTGACCGGGAGATGGTCGGCTGATCCGCAGTATGGGCAGAAGATTAGTACGATTTTGCGTCAGTTGTATGATTCGGCGCAGATTTTGTAAGAGGTAGGGAGTGGGGAGCTAGCAAGGCAACAAACATCCTACTCCTTACCAATTTAAGCAGATAGTCGCAAGATAGTCGCTGCGTTTGCGTCTCGCCCTGAACTGGAAGTTCGGGCTAGCTGTGCGAAGTAGGTTGAAACCCACTGAAGAAGACGTTGCGATTGGCTGTTAGTCCAGTTCAGTGGACTTCGCAGAGTTAGCCCCGAATTCATTCCGGGGCGGGTGAGCAACGAAGTGAGAGGACGCGCTGGACTGATACTTAATCACGTCCATCTACTTAGGACTGCTCTATCAATTACATAGCTTCGCTAAATCAGAGTGCGATCGCGCAAAAAACTGCACGCGATCGCAACTCTGCTTCATCAAGCGCTCTAAATCGAAATCCCAAGTCGTCAATCCGGCTCGATCGCTTGTGCTCAGCAGAGTATTGCCCTGAAATGCCACGCTCGCAACCCTATCCTGAGTGCCATTTAAGGTTTTGATCAATTCCCCAGTTTCCGCATTCCAGAGCTTAATTGTGCTATCACTACTGCCTGATGCGAGTACTGAATTGTGAAAGCTTAAAGAGGTCACTCCGTTGTTGTGTCCAATCAGCGTATATTTTGAGCGGGCTTCTTGGATTGACCAAAGCTGAATCGTATTATCCCAACTGGCTGAAGCTAGAGTATCACCATTTACAGCGAGATCAGAAATGGCTAATCGATGTTCTCCAAGCACCGTTGAGGTTTTTTGATCCACATTCCACAATCGAATGCTTTTATCGATACTGCCAGAAGCTAAGCGTCCATCTGCAAGAAAACTGAGGGCGGTTACTTCATCGGTGTGACCTTGCAACGTTGCGATCGCATTGCCATCTATTGACCAAATCTTGATGGTTTTATCGGCACTGCCTGAAGCAAAGGTCTTACGCGCGTGATCAACGCTCAAGGCAGTGACGCGATCGCCATGTGCGGCAATCGTTTTGATCGGTTCGCCTGTTTTGGCATTCCAAATCCGAATGGTTTTATCTGCACTCGCTGAGATTAAGGTATCGCCGCTGAACCGAAGTTGAGTAATGGGAGCCGTATGACCTTTGAGAATGCGAAGATTGCCGTCTTGTTGGACTTGAATCGTTTGGTCTGGAGTCGCGATCGCAATCATCGATCCATTCACTGCTAAGGCAGAAAATCCAGTATTCAATTTTGCGAGCGTACTGACTTGCCAAACTCGCGCAGTCTTGTCTGCACTGGCACTTAAAAGCTGAGTTCCAGCCGGACTAAAACTGAGATTCATTACGGCTGCACCGTGCCCTTGAATGGTTGCGAGCAGTGCGCCTTCTAAATTCCAGAGTCGAATGGTCTGATCGATGGAGCCAGTCGCGATCGTCCGCCCGTCAGGACTGTAAATGGCTGTATTCACCTGATCGCGATGTCCCTCAAAAGTAGCAATCTCTTTGCCGCTCAATGTCCAAAGCTTTGCTAGATTGTCGCCACTGCTGAGAATCGATTGCCGATTTGGAGCGATGCTCACGCTCGTCACTCGCTCTCGATGAGCATTAAAACTCCTAATCGCTCCAGATTTTCCAACTTCCCAAATCTTGATCGTTCCGTCCTCACCGCCAGAGAGAATTTGGCGATCGCTTTGTCCGAATGCAATTTGATTCACCCATCCTCGATGCCCTCTAAAGGTCTGAACTTCTTTCTTTTGATCCAAGTTCCAGAGCTTAATGGTTCCATCTCGGCTACTAGAAATCAGCGATCGACCATTCTCGCTAAATTGCACATCAGTCACCCAGTCTCGATGTCCATTCAAGGTGTGGATTAATTTTCCATCCCGATTCCAAATTTTGATGGTTCTATCAGCACTTGCCGTTGCAATCTGTTGATTGTCAGAACTGAATGTCACAGCTAAAACGCGATCGCGATGATCTGTTAGCGTTTGAATCGCTGCCCCTTCCCGTGACCAAAGTTTTACTACATTATCATTGCTCACGGTTGCAATGAGCTGCCCATCTGCACTCATCTGCACATCATTGACTTGTTGAGCATGACCTTCGAGACGATTGGATTCTTGAGTTTGAGAAATTGCTTGTTGCAGCGTTGCGATCGCAGTCGTTTTCACATCGAAAGGTAGAAAATTCCAAGGTCGATCGAGTCGTTGTAATTGGTGTCCTGCTTTGATTCCATCTGCTAGTGATTCGAGCTGCTGATTTGAGTTTAATAAGGCTGCTGAAGAGGCTGAGAGCGCTTGAATTTCACGAATTTGAGCATTCCGCTGGTTCCAAGCAGCGAGGCTTCCGAAACCGATCGCTGCAATTGCTAAAGATGCGATCGCGAGAATTGCCTGCTGAGCGCGACGCAAACGGCGCTTGAGTGCAAGTTGTTCGCCCTGCCGCGCATCAAGACTGGCTGCAATAAACTCCTGGGTTTCTCGCGTCAGTTCATCGGTGTATTTCACATAGAGTTCTTCTGCTTCTGCTAAGCGCATTCCTCGCAGCAGGAGATCAGACGGGCGATTGTTGCTATGCCAATCGATCGCGGATTGCTCGATTGGGCGTTGTACTTGCAGCCGTTTGCGGTTCTCAGTCAGCCACCAGCGTAAGGTAGACCAATGACGAATGAGAATTTCGTGAGCCACTTCGATCGTGACTACAGGCGGAATTTCAGTTGTCGTTAACTCTCCTCGACTCGTCGGCAGTTCTTCGGTGTTAATGACAATTAATTTGGCATCACTGAGCGCGTGTAACGTGCGATCGACTAAATTCGGCGGATATTTTGCAACTTCGAGATCTGCTTTCAAAACTCGACGGCGCGTATCTTCTGTCCCTTCGCCTAACTGAGTTAACGATAGAAAAATCCAGCGCGCACAGTCTTGTTCATCAGTACGCAACTGATCATAAGTTGCTTGTGCTTTGTTTTCTAACGCGCCTTGCAAGCCTCCAATCTCAGACTGATAAGTTTTGAGGGTTAATTCTCCTGTTTTGCGCTTCTGCCACAGTTGTTCTAAAACGAATTCTAACAGTGGTAAATCTCCGGGGGTGCGATCAAGCTCTTGGAGCAAGACTTCGACTAAGCTCGGCTCGACTTTTAAGCCAACCTGTTCAGCGGGACGGACAATGACTTGCCGATAGTCTTCATCACTCAAACAAGGCGGAACCAAAATGCTCGATCGCTGTAGGATCGCGGCAAGTTTAGGAATTTCCAATGCGGCGGCTACAAAGTCGGCTCTCAGCGTTAGCACCAGTTTAAAGCGATCGGAAGTATATTCCAGCGCTTCTAAAATGATGTTGAGAAAATCCTGACGATCGTAGTCTGAAGCCAGCGTAAATATCTCCTCAAACTGATCGATCACCAGTAACACCATCGGCTCAGTGCGAGTTCGTAACCATTGCACAAAGCCTTCTGTTCCCTGATACATCAAGCCTTCGATCTGGTCTTGTTCTCCGGGTTGTGCCAAGCATTTCACCAATGACTCAAACGGTTGATCGCCCGGACGCATCCGCCCAATCCACCATTGTTCGCTTCCCGGAATTCGCTTTCCTTGTCGCAACTGTGCAATTAATCCGGCTTGCACAACCGAAGATTTTCCACTGCCCGAAGCCCCGACGACTGCGAGGCAAGCATCCTGCTGAACGGCTTGTAAAAGCTGCTGAGTCAGAGCTTCCCGACCATAGAAGAACTCTGCATCGTCTTCGCTAAACGCTTGCAGCCCTCGATACGGACACACTCCAATCTCTGAAGGTTTGACTGTCTGCTGTTCTGGAAAGATATCAATTACGCCCTGAGTGCCCGATAACCAGACATGCAGCGACATCTTGCCTGCAAGCGCTAATTGAAGCTGAGTAATCCAAGCTGCAACAGGAAAGCCGCTCTGATTTTCGGCGCGATTTAACGTCTCAATCAGCGATCGCGTAAATAGTTCCGGTTCATTCCGAGGCGCTGCTGCTGCGATCAAACATTGCCCTTGCTCTCGTCGTAATTCTTCAACCCACTCTGGTAAAGTATCTGCCCCAGGACAATCGAGGATCACAATCTGCTGAGCAATTTCACTCTGACGCAAAGCCGTTCGCAACCACGATCGCGTAATCCGCTCTCCTTCTCCCAAAATCACACAAGGCTCATCTTGCACGATGGCAATTCTGCCACGGATGTAGACTAAAACGCTTGTTGCTTCGGGGGTTTCGAGCTTGAATTGAATTTGCGATCGCACCGTTTCCCAATCGCTCGATTGATACACCAGTTCAAACCCACCCACACTACTGAGCAACTTACTAAATTGCAAAGTCAGGCGATGATCGCGCAACACATCAATGATGATGGCTTGTCGAGAAGGCAAAAGCGCGATCGAGGTCGATTTCACGCCTAACGTAAACTGCCCAAACCCCTCAACGATTCGCTTCGGAGTTTGCAAGGGATATTCAGGCTGTAAGTGCGTTTCACCGCGTCCTCGCTTCTGCTGATTGATCAATCGCAGTTGTTGATTGCTTTTATCGATGTACTGAAGCGTCTGATGATAAACATATTTATACAATCCATCTGCATCGATCGCGCCACTGGCATCTGCTGCCGCGCCTCGTAATCCTTGCATCAGAAAGTAAGTAAATACGCCATGCCCCAACTCTGGAAACTCCCAAGACTGCTGAGACTGATCACAAGAGAGCAACGCATAAAATCCCTGACTTTGCACCGCGCGCTGTCCGAGCAATCCCATCATCTGAGCCGTTGGATTAGGAAGTGTTGCGCCTCTGAGCGTCATGCCTCCACTGTGACACGCATCTAACCAGACAATCTGCTGCTGAGCTTGACACTGACCTAGCTGTTCTAAAAGCTCAGCAATACTCAACCCTGTATTGAGCAAGTCATCTTTCTGAGTATCAGCTAAGCATAGGACAGGCTGTTCGTCCTCTAAAATCCCATGCCCAGAAAAGTAAATCAGCACCGTATCCCGGCTTTGAGCAGATTCCACGATCGCCGCTAAACTGTCTCGAACTTGCTGGAGCGTCGCTGGCACCCCAAAATCGTGTCGGATCTGCATCGATCGCTGAGGAAATGCCTGCGTAGCATCAATTAAGGCTTCGGCGAGACCCTGACAGTCGATCGCGGAATATTGTAAAGAGGGCAGTCTTGAATCTCGATATCGATTGATCCCAATCAGCAAGATCCAAAGTTTAGCTTGTCCAGTTTCTAAAACCGTTGAACGATTAACAGCGCGAGGCATAGGATAAGTATTTCAAAGAGTAGATCGCGACACAGCACCTGATCATTTTTGATCAATTGCGTAAGTATAATCGAACAGTTGCCCGACTTGGCGACGTAAGCCTGCAAGTGGATAAAGTTTTGGGGTTAATTGATGGGTTGCATAGTGATCGACTGCCGCAATAACGCGACGCGCTTCTGCCTGAGACAGCTTTCCTTGCTTGAATCCAGCGATCACACTCTCAATTCCTTGATGATATTCTGAACTATTACGAAAGTTAAATTCTGGCTGTTCTGCTTGGGGTGCAGGTTGTGGAGCGATCGCGATCATTGGTAATGAAATCGGTGCTTGCAGTGATAAAACATACACGCTATCTGCGGGCAATTGCACGACTCGAATGTTCTTTGGAGAACTCATCCCACTGAGAATGCCGATCGCACCACCAATCATGCCTCCTTGATCAAACATTTCTGCTTTGCGGCTGCTGCGAGCGGTCGCACCCAAAACTGAGCCAAATAAATTGCCCATCATGCCGCTATTTTCGCGTGCCCGTTCTGCGCCGCTGACTTGTTCGATCGTGGTTCCTGGAATGATCGCAGTTGTCGCTTGAATCGGAACAATCTGACCCCGTACAACAATCGCCTCTGCGACAATTCGCGCTCCACCATTTTCGGGCTTCAGCTTGATAGAAACGGGTGTATTCGCTGGCACGACTTCATTCCCTTGCAAATCCATCAACGGCTGCGCGAGCGGAACGGTAAGCGGAAAGTCCTGCTTTTGTCCAACATCCACATTGACTGCTCCTGGCAGCTTAATAATTACCCCGGCAGTTTGAGGAATCAATGCGCCTTGTTGGGATCTCGTGACTGAAGTTGTGCTAGAGATAACGACTTCAGCCGATGCAGGCAGTGCGATTGGAGTTGCGATCGCGATAGACAAAGCCAAGTTCAAAAGGGTACGAGCGTTCATGGAAATCTTCCTGTCTGGACTACACTGTACTGTTAGGGAAGACGATCGAGCGTTATGCAGCACGACTCCACCGCTCGATTTTGGATGACTTGCCTGGATTACCAAGAATCTTGCAGCGACAAATTCATGACCTCCTGTACGACTTTGAGAAATTGACGTAAAACAATCGATGAATCCTCTTGTCGCCACACGATCGCGATCTGTCGGTTCAGCGTTGCATTCTGGATCGCTCGATATACGACACCTTCTCGCTGGAGCGTTTGTACATGATTGGGCAGGATAGACACGCCAACCCCTGATGCGATGAGGCTGAGCAGAGTGACGACACCTGTTACACTTACGGTCGGATTAATTTTCGGTTCAAATCCTGCCTCGCGGCAAAGCGTGATGATTTTTTCATAAAAAGGCAGCACATCCAGGGAAGGTAAGAGGATCGATTCATTTGCGATCGCCGTCAATGGAACGGTCGGCTGATTTGCCAGCACATGATGAATGGGTAGCGCCACGACAAAATATTCCTCCAGAATCGGCTGAACGCTCAATGCGGGATCGGTCTCTTCAAAACTCGAAAAACGCTGAAAGATGACATCCAATTGATGCTGCTTCAGCATCTGAACTTCTTGCTGGATCGTGATCTCATGCAGTTCTAGTTCTACATTGGGAAACCGTTGGGCGAAGGCTTGCACAATTTCAGGCAAAGTTGTATTGGCAATGGCATTATTCATTCCAATGCTTAATCGTCCAATCTTTCCTTGGCTCGCTTGTCGGGCAGTAGACATTGCTTGCTCTAGATGCCTCAATGCTTGCTGCACTTCAGAACGAAAGACTTGACCTGCTTCGGTTAACTCGATGGGACGCTTGCTGCGATCGAATAACTTCACTGGATTCGGTTGATTGCGGCTGAGAAATGCTTCTAGCGCCTGAATCCGCTTGCTCAGTGGTGGTTGCTTAATGCCGATGCGCTTTGCTGCTTCGGTGAAGTTGTTGTGGTTCTGCACAACTTCCATGAAGTAGCAAATCTGTCGAAGCTCAATCTCGCTGAGTTCTTGAAACTGCATTGTCAACTATATCCTAAAAGATATTTTGTCATTCAATTTTCATCCTGTAGGATATGGCAATCCTAAAATACAAGCAACACCTAAACTCAATGGGTTAGTCGAGGCAATTATGCTAAAAGTATTTGCAGACCGAGGGGGGACGTTTACCGATTTAGTTGCAGTGACCGATGATCAAGGAATCGTCGATCGCCTCTCAATGATTGCGGGTCGCTTCCAGGTCACTCCCCTTGCCGATCGCTCCTGGATTATTATTTATAAGCTACTTTCAGAGCAGCCCGAACAGTATCAAGATGCCGTGATTCAAGGCATTCGAGACATCCTGGGACTATCGAGCGATCGCGCGATTCCGCCGGGAACAGTTGAAGTCGTAAAAATGGGCACGACAGTTGCGACGAACGCCCTACTAGAGCGCAAAGGAGAGCGAACTTTACTGCTGACGACTCAAGGCTTTCGGGATGCGCTCGCGATCGGCTATCAAAATCGACCGAATATTTTTGCGCGTCAGATCGTTTTACCTGAGCGAGTCTATGAACGAGTGATTGAGGTTCAAGAACGCTACACGGCACAAGGAGAAGAACTGGTCTCCATCACCTCTGAGGAAGAACTGCGATTGACCACTCTTCTTCAACAGGCTTACCAAGATGGAATTCGGGCAGTTGCGATCGCACTACTGCATAGTTACCGCTACCCAAAACACGAACAACAGATTGCAGGTCTCGCCCGTAAAGTAGGCTTCCAGCAGGTTTCTATTTCTCATGAAGTCAGTCCATTGATGAAGCTGATTCGTCGAGGCGATACAACTGTCGTCGATGCCTACCTTTCTCCGATTCTACGGCGCTATGTCGAGCAAGTGGGCACGGCATTGCCTCGCTCGACAACCAAGCTAGAGTTTATGAAATCAGATGGTGGACTGACTGAAGCAGCGCGATTTCAAGGGAAAGATAGTATTCTCTCAGGCCCTGCGGGGGGCATTGTCGGGGCTGTGAAAACCAGTACCACAGCAGGGTTTGACAAAATTATTGGTTTTGATATGGGCGGCACTTCCACCGATGTGTCTCACTACAATGGCGAGTACGAGCGAACCTTAGAAACTGAAGTCGCAGGAGTTAGACTGTGTGCGCCGATGATGTCGATTCACACGGTCGCAGCCGGAGGGGGATCAATCCTGCGGTTTGATGGGTCGCGCTATCGAGTTGGACCTGAATCGGCGGGTGCTAATCCGGGTCCTGCGTGCTATCGCAAGGGTGGACCGCTAACCGTGACCGATTGCAATGTTCGTCTAGGAAAAGTTCAGCCTGAGTTCTTTCCGCAGGTGTTTGGAGTGGAAGGAAATCTGCCGCTCGATCGCACGATCGTTGAACAAAAATTTGCAGCGCTCAGTGCAGAAATTCGGACGGCTACCGGGGACAATCGCACCGATGAACAGGTCGCGGCTGGCTTTCTGGCAATTGCGATCGACAAAATGGCAAATGCGATTAAAAAAATCTCCGTTCAACGCGGCTATGACGTGACCCAGTACACGCTCTGTTGCTTTGGGGGAGCAGGTGGACAACATGCCTGCTTGATTGCAGAAGCATTGGGCATGACCAAGATTTTCATTCATCCGTTTGCAGGCGTTTTATCCGCTTACGGGATTGGGTTAGCCGATGTGCGAACGTTGAAAGATCGCGCGATCGAAGCGAATCTGGACGAAACGAAGATGCCTGAACTAGAAAAAGCTTTAGCCGCACTCGATTTAGACAGTCGAGCAGAAATTATTGCTCAGGGCGTGAGTGCCGATCAGATTCAAACGGTCTTCAAAGCAAGGCTGCGCTATCAAGGGACGGATTCTGCATTGAGCGTTGATTTCGATCAAGTCGAAGCAATGCGATCGCAATTTGAGGCAATTTACGAGCAGCGCTATGGCTTTTCAATGCCCGAAAAAAGCTTGATTGTAGAGGCAGTTTCTGTCGAAGCCATCGCCCACGCAAACCCAATCGCAGAACCGTTGCTCTCCGATCAGAGAATCACGCCACTCATCGCAATTGCAACCGTTCCGATTTACACCAAAGAGGCTCGGCATCAAACTCCGGTCTATCGTCGTCAAGATCTCAGACCGGGCGATCGCATTACAGGAGCCGCCCTGATTCTCGAACCCACAGGAACAAACGTCGTTGAACCCGGATGGTGTGCGGAACTGACGCAGCAGAACTATCTGATTTTGAGCAAGGTAGAAGAGACTCAAGGTGCTGCTCTCTCATTGCCTGCTGCGATGCCTGATCCCGTGATGCTGGAGATTTTTAACAATCTGGTTCGTGCGATCGCAGAAGAAATGGGCATCACCCTGCAAAATACAAGCTATTCCGTCAACATCAAAGAGCGGCTCGACTTCTCTTGTGCCATCTTTGATCACTCTGGGCAACTGGTCGCCAATGCACCGCACATTCCCGTACATTTAGGCTCGATGAGTGAAAGTGTGAGTAGTCTCATTCAGGCAAGAGGCACAACTCTCAAGCCTGGAGATGCTTATGCTTCCAACAATCCCTACAATGGCGGGACTCATTTACCTGACATCACAGTCATCACTCCAGTCTTTGTGGCCGATCGCTCTACTCCGATGTTTTATGTGGCTTCACGCGGGCACCATGCGGATATTGGCGGTATCACACCCGGTTCGATGCCACCGCATAGTCAATCGATCGAACAAGAAGGCATCCTTCTCGATAATCTACAAATCGTAGATCAAGGACGCTTTCTAGAAGCAGAACTACTAGAAGTATTTACGAATCATCCCTATCCAGTTCGTAATTCGGTTCAGAACTTAGCCGATCTGCAAGCTCAAATTGCAGCGAATGAGCGAGGAGTACAAGAACTTCGTCGCATTGTTCACGCCTATGGGCTTGAAACGGTACAGAACTATATGCAGTACATTCAAGACAATGCAGAAGAATCAGTTCGGCGAGTGATTGAGACTCTCAATCCAGGTCGCTTTGAGTATCGAATGGATGATGACAGTCGGATTTGTGTTGAGTTAACCATTAATTCTGCGACTCGCTCTGCTCGGATTGATTTCACCGGGACATCCGAGCAGCGATCGAGCAATCTGAATGCTCCATTGGCGATTTGCAAGGCGGTGGTTCTCTATGTCTTCCGTAGCTTAGTCGAGGATGATATCCCGCTGAATGCAGGCTGCCTCAAGCCACTCGAAATGATTGTTCCTGAAGGGTGTTTCCTCAATCCACGTCCGCCTGCTGCTGTGGTTGCTGGCAATGTCGAGACCTCACAAGCGATCGCGAATGCTCTCTATGGTGCGTTGGGTATTCTGGCGGCTTCTCAAGGCACGATGAACAACTTCACCTTTGGCAATCAACAGCATCAGTACTATGAAACCATCTGTGGCGGTTCTGGCGCGGGGGCAACGTTCGATGGCACTGATGCGGTACAAACCCACATGACCAACTCTCGCCTGACTGATCCAGAAGTTCTAGAGTGGCGATTTCCTGTACTGGTTGAGGAATTTTCGATTCGATCGAACAGTGGCGGCAGGGGGCAACATCACGGTGGCAATGGGGTGGTTCGGCGCATTCAGTTTCGGGAACCCATGACGGCGGCAATTCTATCCGGGCATCGAATTGTTCCCCCGTTTGGACTGATGGGGGGGCAACCTGGCAAGACGGGATGCAATTCAGTGGTACGACAAGACGGCACGATCGAACCACTCTCTAGCAAAGCAGAAGTTTTAGTCAAGCCGGGTGATGTATTTGTGATTGAAACACCAGGTGGCGGTGGATTTGGAGATCCAGAACGGTGCTCACTTTGACATTTGCTCACCTCCGATCTGAGACAGCGCATCAGTTCTCTGTGCTGCGAAAGATAAGGTTATCACTGCTAAGAAGTTAGGAGTGATGTATGAGGAAAACGATAGTTCATTACCCACTCAGATACCATGATCATCTTCGCTATCATTGGTCGCCTCGTAATGTTTTGTATGTTTGGGAGTGCTGGTATTCTCTTCATCTGGTGCTCGTTGCAGATGCTCTGGCGGGGCGCTCGAAGCAAAAAATGGCCTGAAATTCAGGCAGAAGCAACAGATTTTCTTGTGCGCTCTCTTAGCGACGGGACTTGGGACTATTATTGCTACACTATTTTCTACGGATATACTGTTGGTGGTGATATATATCTAGCTAGAGGCGATGACTCTTGTCACTTTAGCAGCTATGCCGATGCTGAAGCAGCAGCGATGAAGGAGTCTTCGCTCAGAAAGTCTCTCACAGTATTCTATTATCCAAAGAAGCCAAAGATCTATGTCCTGCAACGCGGGATAGATACATCTGTGTTTTGCTCCAGTGTGTACGGTGTGCTCTGCTTAGTGCTTGCTTCATCTGTGTTGCCATGGTTAATCGGGTTATTTGTGATTGGAATGCCACCAGCGATAAGTTGCCCGACACCAGATTTCTCAGAGCGTCGATGGATTCCCAGTGAATGTCCGAATATTTAGCGCTTTTGAATGGTCTCGCCCCTAAATATCTAGCTAAGGAGTTTTTTGATGCTCAATCCTACGATTCCAACTGAATTTCGCCACCTTTGCCGGGTGGGTCAACTGGATCGCCCGACACCTGGACTTGCGCCTGGTTATGTACAAGCGAATCTAGTCGTATTGCCTTACGATTTGGCGTTTGAATTTCTTCTATTTTGCTTGAGAAATCCCAAACCTTGTCCGATTCTAGATGTGACTGACGTGGGTGATCCAGAGCCGAAACTGATTGCGCTTGGTGCAGATATTAGAACTGATTTACCGCGTTATTGCATCTTTCGCTACGGTCAGTTAATTGAGGAAACCACAGACATTTGCGAGTTTTGGAGAGATGACCTGGTTGCGTTTTTGATTGGGTGTTCCTTCTCATTCGAGACTGCAATGCTGAATGCAGGACTATCCGTTCGGCACATTGAGGAAAGTAAGAATGTGCCGATGTACAAAACCTCGATCGATTGTTTAGCAAATCGTACGTTCTCCAGTCCTCTCGTTGTGTCCATGCGTCCGCTCACTCCACAGGATGCGATTCGAGCAGTAGAAGTCACGAGTCGCTTTGCCAAGGCTCATGGCTCACCGATTCACATTGGCAATCCAGAGCAACTTGGAATCACCGATTTATCTTGTCCTGACTATGGAGATGCAGTGACCATCCGAGAGGGTGAAGTTCCGGTATTTTGGGCTTGTGGAGTTACGACTCAGACTGCCATTGCAAGAGCTAAACCTGAATTTGCCATCACTCACGCACCGGGGCATATGTTTATCAGCGATTGGAGAGATGAAATGCTGGCAAGTTAGGCGATCGTACAGGACTGCGCTTCAACTAGATCTCGCACAATATTTTGTCATTCATTTCTCGTCCTGTAGAGTATGAGCGGTTCTCAAAACAAAGGCATAAGCTCTCTAGCTTCAGAACGATAGTTTTTTGTTCAATCTTGTAAAGACGAGAGGTTCAATCATGAAATTTGGAATCAAGGCTGCTTTAGCTCCGTTTGCGCTGCTTACATTAGCACTATTGACTTGTTTGCCTGTAATGAGTGCAGAATCAACTCAAACACCAACCTCAGAGCAGTTCACGACTCAAGTGAATGAACTCAAGTCTAGACGGAAGCGTCCTCTGAGAAAGCGCCGAGTTAGAAAGCAGCAGGTTCCAGCGAGGCAAGCTGATCGGTATGATACTGCTGCGATCTCTGGATCAGGTGCGGTTCATGGCTGCGGTTACTTCAACGACCCGACAGAGTGCGCCAAGCTGGAACAAAGTCGCTCGATTCTCTGGAGTGGATGCCAACAGGGTAATAAGAATGCCTGCTCCTACCTTGTGAAGCTTCAGGAGCTTGAAAACGCCGCGAGACTGACGCGTCAGATTAGATCCTTCTAAGTTCCCAAAGCTTTGCCCAGAGCTATGTTAGTGAAACCGCTCAAGAAATCTTTAGATAGGGTTGCAGATAATGAGACAACTGAATCAGAACCTTCGATCGCATCTCAGCGGTCAAGTTTTAGGCAGCATAAGTTTAGCGATCGCGATCAGCTTGGGTGCATGTACTCAGGGGCAAACCCAAACATCGAATTCACCGACAATATCGCCTACTCCTCTGTCTTCCCCTACAGTGCAAGCACAGGTATCAAAGCCTTCAACGACGACAGATTCATCTTTTTCAGCAATGAGCGCCCAGGAGCTTTTTGATAGGGGACAAGAAAAAGCTAGGAGGCGAGCTTATCAAGGCGCGATCGAGGATTGGACGGAAGCAATTAAGCTCAAGCCGGATTTCCCCCAAGCTTACTACAATCGAGGGCTTGCCCGCTCTATGGTAAGGGATAAACAGGGCGAAATCCAAGACTATGACCAAGCGATTAAACTCAAGCCAGATTATGCCAAGGCTTACTACAATCGAGGACTTGCCCGCTACGAATCGGGAGACAAACAGAGTGCTATCCAGGACTATAGTCAAGCGATTCGCGTCAAGCCAGATTATGCCCTTGCCTACAACAATCGAGGATTTGTTCGCTCTGAGTTAGGAGATAAACAAGGCGCAATCCAAGACTATGACCAAGCAATTAGACTTCAGCCGAATTTTGCAAATCCCTACAACAATCGAGGCTTTATCCGCTATGAGTTAGGGGATAAACAAGGCGCAATCCAGGACTATGACCAAGCCTCTAAGATCTTGCTCGATGATGCTGGTATGTACCTCGATCGAGGCAGTACACGCGCTAGATTGGGCGACAAACAAGGCGCGATCTCAGATCTGCAAAAAGCCGCAGATTTATTTCAACGGCAAGGGAATACGGGAAATTACCAAAAAGTAATCAAATTACTTGAGAAACTGAAGTGATCCACGAGACGATATTGATGAAAACTCCTTATCAGACAGTTTGGACTCCGCCAGCACAGATGAGGGATCATAACGGCGTGCTGCTCCATCCTGATACGTTTTTCTTTGCATCGCCACCTCCAGAGATTGGAGCAGTGATTAGCGCATCAGGGGTAGGCATTACAGAGGAACTCAATCGATCGAGGAGAACACCAATTTTGCAAACTTTACTGGAGTTTGTACTGACTATGTTCTCTTCTTGGATATTATTGCTGAGCAGTATTTTCTATCTCTTCCTCTTTGCTATCCTCAGCCTAGTTGTTATCGCGTTTGGATTCTTAGTTGGGATACTACTCAACTCTTTTGGTATAGGGTCAATTTGGGCTTGGCTCGGAGGAGGGTTGGCAACAGTACTGTTTGCGTGGATGTATATCACCATGTTTCGCCCTCCTAGATCTGAATGCTCTTTTGTCGGTGCACTAGGAATTGCTCATTACTGGCAAACTCGTAAAGGGATCAAGGGCGAGGTTTTGCGCTTTTCAGAAACAACGGGACTGCGTAAGCGTATGACGCGCATCTATAGAAATGGACTCTATCACAGGACTTCATTTGAATATTCCTGGAACAATCAACCCTTCTTGTCGGATCAGCCCACAATGAAACAGCGTTTCTCTATTAGCGGAGCGGCTCCAGATCTATTAGTCAATGATGCCTACCTTTTTGCTCAAGCTGCGGAACGAGTTTGGACAGCAATTCGGCTACAACGGGCACAAAGTGAGTTTGCTCAGGTGAGTGTTGCTCGGTTTTCAACCGCGAAGGACATTGATTTAGAAGTGGGTTCGGGATTTATCAATGTTGTTTTTCGGAATCGGGAGCCAGGACGGATTGAAGCACAGGAGCTTGAATTAACCACTGGAAACGGGGATCTTGCAATTCGGCGCAAGACATATGGACAGTCGTCTGGACGATTTAACCCGCTTGCTTTTGTGAACGTTGTTTTTCGAGCAGATGAAATCGAGGATTTGGACGTATTTCTTCGGTTAGTCAATACGATCGTTCTCCAAAAATCTTAATTACGGGGGATTGAATGGCACGAGGCATCGTTCAAGAAGGACTCACAATCCAGAGTCAAATTTTAGGCAAACCGATTCACTATACGATCTATCTTCCTAACGACTACGAAACTTCCGTTCGGTCTTATCCAGTCGTTTACTTACTGCACGGTAGTCGAGCTGATGATACGTCTTGGATTAGCTATGGGGAAACCCATTTAACCGCAGATGAACTGATTGCCAATAGAACCATTCCTCCAATGATTCTAGTGATGCCCGACGGAGGAAACAGCCGTTACATCAATAACTACGATCGCTCTTTGTGCTATGAAGATTTTTTCTTTCAAGAGTTTATGCCTGTGATCGAATCGAAATACCGGATCAAGTCTGAGAAATGGTTCCGAGGCATTCTAGGACTGTCGATGGGCGGATACGGTGCGCTCGTCTATGCGTTGAAATATCCAGAGATATTTTCAACCTGCGTTTCATTCAGCCCCTCGATTTACACGGATGAAATGATCGTCAGTATGACTGATGTAGAGTGGGCATCGAATCGAGCTTCAGCGCATGGACAGGGATTAACGGGTATCGATCGCTTGACGGATCACTACAGATCCTACGATCCGTTCCGGATTGCCGAAGCCGCTGACCCTGAGCGCTTTAAAGTGCTTAAGCTCTATTTAGACTGTGGGGATCAAGATTTTCGCAATCAAGGGGTTGCCCTGTTCCACATTCGGTTGCGACAATTAAACATTGCCCATCAATATCGCGTGCGATCGGGCAGCCATACCTGGTCATACTGGCGTGCTGGATTCGCGCCTGCATTACAATTCATCGCGATTACGTTTCGGCGATCGTGAATGGAATTTCAATTTATGCCTTTTCTCCCTCGTCTTCAGCATCAGGTTTGGTTACTTGCCTTTGGTCGCTTACTCTCTCAAGTCGGAACTGGATTCACCCTCTTCTACGCTCCGATTTTCTTTGTTAATCAGGTGGGACTCTCTGCTACAGCCGTTGGAGTCGGAATCGGCAGCGCCTCTATCTCAGGCGTTGTTGGACGGGTATTGGGGGGCACGTTTGCAGATTCTAAGTTTTGGGGACGCAGACGGACGTTGTTGATGTCGGCGATGATTTCAGCGATCGCGTCTTTCACCTTTGCGACGGCTTATGATTTCCCAGTCTTTGTGCTTGGCAATCTGTTGATGGGGTTGGGAACTGGACTTTACTGGCCTGCGACAGAAGCGACGGTTGCAGACCTGACCACACCCGAACAACGCAATGAAGCCTATTCGATTACTCGGCTCGCCGATACGTTAGGACTGGGAATTGGAGTAGTGTTAGGCGGATTGTTAATCAGTACGACAGGAGCCTATCGGGCACTATTTGTAGTAGATGGAATTTCGTTTCTCATTTTCTTAATTGTGATTTATTTCATGATTCAAGAAACGCAGCGATTGATTTATTCTCATTCTCAATGGAGCGGGTGGAAAGTTGCCTTGAGCGATCGCCGATTATTGACTTTCGCGATCGTCAACACCATGTTTACAACCTACATCGTGCAAATTGATAGTACGTTGCCGTTGTATCTCACGAATTTCGTCAAAATCAATGGTGATAAAGGATTTGAACCCTCCACGATTAGCATTTTGTACACAGCATATCTCGCGTTATCAGTGCTGATTCAGTTGCCGATGACTCGATTTTTGAATTCGTTCCGGCGTACCAGAGTGCTGATAATGTCTGCGGGATGTTGGGCGATCGCATTTACTCTCGTGTGGGTCACAGGCGCTTTCCATTTTGCGTGGGCAGTTGCCGTATTTGGCGTATTGGCGGTTGCGTTGGTCACGTATTTGCCGTCAGCGTCAGCGTTTGTTGTGGATTTAGCACCCGAATCGTTGCGTGGGGTTTATTTAGGCATTAATTCGCAGTGCTGGGCATTGGGATACTTTATTGGACCGCCCTTAGGCGGTTGGGCATTGGATCAATCTAGGGCGATCGCGTCTGGATATTGGCTGTTTTTAGTTGCAACCGTTGCGATCGCGGTTCTGATTTTACGAGTCTTGGATAAAATGGTCAGTCAGACCCCTTCTCATCGCCTGTAATGTTCAAAAGCCGCTTGTTACTCAGTTTTGTTGCGCTCAGTGTGAGTTTCTGTCTTAGTTTATTGATCACGCGAGACTTTTCAAGATCCTTGATCACTGGGGCACTCACCCTGTTTGCTAGCTTAGTTGGTGCAGCCGTGGCAGAAGGACAACATCGGCAGGCGCTCAACCAGCGATCGCAAGAATTAACTGGGCACATTCGGGCACTACAACGCAAACGCTCTGAAGCTTACGAAGCGTTGGTGATGATGACCCAAGAGCGCGATCAGATTTCTAACAGTCTGAATGCGCTGCAAACTCAACTCCGTAATCTACAGATTCAAAGCTCGAATCTCTGGCAGCAGAAAGAAGAATTAAGCTGGAATATTACTTCTCCCCAAGCTTCTCCTGCGAATCAAATCTATGTGCTGCAAACGAAACTGCAAGAATTAGAGCAAAAAGAAGCCGAATTAAATAAATCATTGTCCGCAACATTATCTGCAAAACAACGGGCTGAATTGGGATTGAAAACAACGCAAGCTCAGGTCAATCAATTCCAAGCTCAATTGGCTGAACAACAGAGCCAAAAAGCGGAATTAACCAAAGAAGTCAATGCTTTATTTGCACAACGACAACAGTTAGAGATACAAGTGGCAACGCTTCAGCCCAAAGTCAAAGAACTGGAAAAATATCGTTCAGACCTCACTCAATTTCTCGAATCGGCTGAACCCAAGCGCCAGCAAGTTGAGGGCAGTTCTAAGTCTTTACAAGGTGCGATCGAGAATCTTCAATCTCAAATCTCATCACTGCAATCCGAACTCGGTCAGCTTGAGCATCAAATCCTCGATCGTCGTCAGCAAAAAGAACTACTCGATCTCGAACTTTCGACTATGCGGCGCGAACTCGAACCGGATGCTGATTCTCAACCGACTTCTGAATGGGTCGATTTCATTAATCAGCTACCCCAATCTGAGTTGGAGGCTTTAAGCGCGATCGTCACTCAACCCAATCCCAACGCAATCTTGAAGCAAATTGCCGAAATGAATTTAACCATGCCAGAATTGCTGATTGATTCTCTAAATGAACGTGCGATCGAAACTGTTGGCGATCTGATTATCGAAACAACTGCGAATGCTCCAACCGTTGCCCCTGAATACTTAGACATCATCAAGAATTTACTTCAACAGGTTTAGGATGCAACACTGACGATCGCGCTAATCCGGTTCAAAGATTGACTTCAGATCCCGATAACCACTAATGACCCGCAAAATCTCAATGCCGTCGCCGAAACGAACATAAAACACAATGTAGTTGTCCACGACAAATCCCTTTAAACCAGGAATTAGGTCGTCATAAGATCTGCCTGATTCTGGAAAACGTGCGGTTAACTTTGCTCGTTGGCGAATTCGATCAAACAACTTCGCAGCAGCTTCAACGCTATAGTTTCCTAGATACTCGAAGATCTCTTCTAGATCAGCGATCGCATCTTCAGAAAATCGATAACTCATTCCTGCGACTCGCTCATCTGACGAAGCCTTGCCTGGAATCGTTCAAACACGACTTCTCCGTCTACAACTCGTCCCTGTTGTACTTGTTCCAATCCAGACAAGAGTTTCTGACGCAAAGCTTCACGCTTACTCTCTGCGTCAAATGTATCAAAACTTGGATCAGCTCCTAATGAGACTTCCAAAGGTTGATCCATCTCACGATCGCACAATGCTCGAATCAATTCTTGCTGCTCTGCGTGAGACAGTGCCTCGATCGACTTCAAAATTTCTATTACTGCTGAAGTCATATCTCACCCCACAGTTCTTCTCTGCCCAGTTTATCACGTGCATTTCAAGACGCAACTTCAACAGCCTTGAGCATTGCTACCATTTCTGCTCGTGATGAAACTTCTAACTTGCGAAACATTCGCTTAAGTGCTTGCTTTACTGAATTTTCAGTAATCCAAAGCTTTGCGCCAATCTCTGCATTGGTCAATCCTTGAGCGACGAGTGTTGCAATTTCGAGTTCTCGATCGGTTAAGCGATCGCTCTGTAAGCTCGTCGATCGCACCGTGGCAACCCAAGTCGAAAGATGCAAACAAATCGCGCTTAAATCGATCAAATTCTGTGTATCAAAAGCTTTCATGTCTTGCGTGCGCGTAAATCCTACGCCTCCAATTAACTTGCCTCGATTCACAAGCGGGCCTGCTAAGACATGCCAATGATCCGGACGTGGACAAATTAATTTCCAAGCTTTTGGTGAAATCACTTGATCATGCACCGGAGAATGTCGATCGACTAAATACCGCACAACCGGATTGTAATCCGCCGAAAGCGCTGTTTCAAACACCTTTTGTAGCTTGGGATCAACCATTGGCAACTGATCAAAGAAAAAGAGACCTGATCGAGTTGCTGTGAAATATTTCCCTAAATCTGGAATTACCTGCGATCGCAGTTCTCGCTCGTTTTTAGCAGTGGAAATCGCTTCAAATAAAGGTTGCAAATTTGCCATAAGAGTACTCGATCGAGGTCTAGGCGTGAATGAGTTCTCCGTTTAATTTAGCAATAACACTGCTGAGCAACACTGAAATGATGACTCACATTCACGCCGAAACATCCAGTAATCGGCTCCAGATCGGATTTTATGCGCTTTCGATTCTCTTTAATCTCTGTCTGATTGCCCAAGTTCTCACAGTTGGTCTTGCCTACTTCTACAAAACCGACTGGTGGAACATTCACGTTTTACTAGTTCGAGGATACAGTGCTCTTTCTCTGATCCTCTTGGGCTATGTGTTTCTCTGCGCCTTTCCTCAACGAGTCCGAATTCTGACGATTAGCTTGCCGATCTTGCTCGGACTGCAATTTCTCACCATTCATCTCAAAACATCTTTGCCGATCGCAGTGTTTCATCCTTTAATCGGCTTCTCTCTGCTTTCCGTTTCCTCAACGCTTGTCCATCGGGTCGGGCGCGTTCTTTTCCCAAATCTTGATCAGGAGTCATAACAATGTACGCTCATCCTGAAGTTCTAGTCGATACGCAATGGCTTCAAGAACACTTAACTGATCCGAATCTCCGAATCTTAGAAGTCGATATGAGTCCTGATCTCTACAAAGATGCTCATCTTCCGGGTGCAGTGTTTTGGAGTATTTTCGATGATTTACTGCTGCCGAATCTAGGACAAAATTTAGATGCGATCGCATTCCAATGGCTCCTCTCTCGCTCTGGTATTACTCCAGAAACAATAGTTGTTGCTTACGGGAGCTATCCCGGTACTGGAGCCTGGATCTTCTGGCTTTTCAAACTCTTCGGACATGACAATATCCGCGTTCTCAATGGGGGCTATCAAAAATGGAAAGCAGAAAATCGCCCGCTTGCCGCAGAACTCTCGACCGTTTCTCCAGTTCCAGAAAAAGCAGTTGCACTGAATCCCGATTTGAGAGTCTTAAAAAAAGAAGTCCAAACTGCGATCGACAATCCCAATACAGCGTTACTTGATGTTCGGACGCTCGAAGAATTCCAAGGCAAAATCTTTCTGAATCGACCGCCAACTGGGAACGAACGAGGTGGACATATTCCCGGTGCAATTCACATTGAACACCTTGCAGCGTTGAATCCAGACGGTACATTCAAATCGTTTGAGGAACTTCAGAAGCTCTATGGTGAAAAGGGTATTATTCGCGATCGAGAAATCTTCCCTTACTGTGCGATCGGCGGTCGTTCTGCCTTCGTCTGGTTCGTCTTAAAGTACCTTCTCGGCTATCCCAAAGTCCGAAACTACGACGGCTCCTGGAACGAGTGGAGTCGAATTCCAAGTCTTCCTATTGAGTCATAATGATTCAACGAAGAATCTCTGTTATGGTTCTTCGTTAAATCATTATGACCAACAAAGCGTTCTGGAACTTTAGACATTCAACTCTCCTAAAGTATTCGTAATACTTGTGGCTTCAAACCATTCATACTGCCTTTCAAAATGGAAACGTCATGATCTGATTAGTTCATTCTTCAGCTGTAGATGCTTCCCAAATTAAGATAATGGCATCGATCGCTTCACCAATTGGAAGATTCTGAGCAAGAATCAAAACCCCGGAGCTTGTCTGCACTGTAATAAATTGGCCAAATTCAATTGGCATTGTCTTACGATCGTGCGTTACTAACACTCTGTTATCTCTTGCTGCAAGTGCCAGAACTTCTGGGTCTTTTATTCCTTCTAACCCTGCGTCATTAGCTGAACGAAAATCCAGTCTTGGCTCTCTGCGAATTGTTCCAGTTACAATGGCTTGTCTCAAATCAGCATCAGCCTGAAATCGAATTTCTGTCATACTGCATTGTGCTTCTGAGCTTGAGCCGCTTTCAATTTCTCATACAGTAACGGATTCTTCTCTTTACAATCCTGTTGTAATTGCTGAAACTCTGCTTCACCTGCTTCCAGATAAGCATCAATTAACTTTCGGTTGGCGAGATAGAATGCGATCGCACCATAGACCTGTTCCAACGAAAGCAACGGAAAATTCTGAGCAATACTTTCAGGTGACTCTCCATCTAAAAATGCATAAACAATCGAATCGAGAGAAATACGAGTGCCTACGACCCAATACCCTGTCTCTCGCTGTTCAATATAGGACTTTGCCAAAATAGGAGCCAATGCCATAAGAGAGCCTATCCTTTTGTTGCCTAAATTTTAGACGCAATGCTTTACTTCATCCTAGAAAATTGCCGCATCTTCCAACCAAAAAAAGGGAACATCAAACTGATGTCCCCTCTGTGAGTTATAAAACCCTAAACTTAGCTAGCAATGTACTCGCGCACATTCGCCTTGCGACGACGTAAATGATCCAAAGCTTGCCGCTCTAGCTGACGAACCCGTTCCCGGCTCAAGTTTAAGCGATCGCCGACTTTTGCCAGCGATAACTCGTGCCCATCTTGCAACCCATAGCGCAAGTTCAGCACTTCTTTCTGCTGCGGAGTCAAATCCGTCATTAACGTTTCAAGATCCTGACGGAGCAAGTCTTGAGTCAAATAAGCATCCGGTGAAGGACCATTATCCTCAAGTAACTCTTGCAGTTCAGTATCTTGATTATCTCCAACTCGTAAGTCTAGCGAGACAGGCTGACGAGACATCAATAAGAACTCCCGAATCTGTTCCGGCTCAAGCTCTAATTCTGCCGCGATCTCAGCTGCTGTCGCACTGCGCCCTAATTTCTGAGCTAGCTCGCGCTGAACTCGCTTAATCTTGTTCAGCTTCTCCGTAATGTGAATCGGTAATCGAATCGTCCGGGCTTGCTGAGCGATCGCTCTTGTAATCGCCTGACGAATCCACCAGTACGCATACGTCGAGAACTTATACCCACGAGTCGGATCAAACTTCTCTACGCCACGCTCTAAGCCGAGTGAGCCTTCCTGAATCAAATCCAAGAACTCTAAATTACGCTTCTGGTACTTCTTCGCGATCGACACAACCAGGCGAAGATTCGCTTCGATCATCTTCTGCTTAGCGCGACGACCCCGTTGAAAAATACCAGTCAACTCAGAATCACTGAGATGAACATGCTCAGAAAACTCCTGCTGCGTCGGCGCGTGACCCAGCTTCTTCTCAAGCTTTTCTTTCTTCTCTTGCAAGGTCATCATCTGCTGAACCTGCTTCCCGTAGAGAATCTCTTGCTCGTGTGTCAACATCGGCACACGACCAATCTCATGCAGATACGTCCGCACCATATCAGCCGTATAGGTGGGGCTAGGAGTGGATTTAGATTTGGTATTGGCAGTAGCCATGTGCAGTCAACTCCGTGAAATGAAAACTTTAGACAACAAACTCGAATCGATTCCAAGCCGATACAGGAATGAAATGCTGTTTAACTTCACCCTGGGAAGGGGGATAAATCTTTAGCACGCTTACAAAATAAGGGGTACAAGCACGAACAGCCGAAAGTGTAGCGGTGAGGTTCAGGACTCTAAATCGAAGTCGTTTCGACTTTACTTAATGATAAGACGAATTCTAAATAAAGTAAAGAGCCTTACAGGGAAATTACTCAGGAATTTCAGCAAATATTTAGCTTTCCAAAGTAAATTGCAAGACATGGGCATTACCCTAAAACTTCATTTAAAACTTGGTGAATTGATTCTTCTATAATGACGGTTTGATTTACAGTTGGATAGAGTCTCTAGAGAGGGATAACCGTACTTTTTTAAGTGCTGCTGTTATGATTTCTGACTTGCGCATTTAGAGAATGTTCCAGTGAGCCAAACCCCGTATCCATCAACTGGTCTATGGATTTCATTCTGACAGTTCAATCCAAGATTTATTGTGAAAAAATGGGGACATTTTAGGCTACTTTTCAGATATGAAATTGAAGTGTCATTAAGGTGACGATTTCATTAAAAACTGGATCAAGGCTGCAACATTGGTCAGCTTAAAACGAAGAGCAATTATACTTATCGAGAACCGTCATCAGTTTTGCGACGCAGGTCGGTATCCCGATTAGGTTCGGAGCTTTTCGTTGTGGTTTCTTGGCTATTCCTTCAGGTAGGTATTGCTGCTGCGACTGACCCAATTGGGTGCATCGAGTCGATTGACTGGGCTTGCGATTTTAGGCTCGATCGCCGCTCATTCTGCCCAAACTTAATCGCTGTTTTAGCGTGCTAATCTACGATCGCATTCAACAACACTTCTGCCAAACTCATATCTGCCATATCATCCATCGTCACCGTGTCGCAGATATCAAACTTTGCTCCCACACTTTGAAGCTGATCGTCGAGAACCTTCAAGAATTTTGTCGCACTGGCGTCTGAGCCAACTTGAATAAAAGAAATGGCTAATTCTTCATCGCGTTCCATTTTCTGTGTCGCTTGCACGATCGCTTCAATCACGGCTCGACGATCGTCCGGCTCACCATCGGTAATGACTAAAATGGTTTCTCCAGTTTTGCTCTGCCCTGTGGCTTTGCGGCGAAAATAATCTTCGGTGGCATCCCGCAACACTGCTGCCAGATTGGTCGAGCCAACCGGATCGTTTTCCATAAAAATCTGTGCGACTTTGCTCGTCGTCACATTCTCGTACCGTCTGAATCGGCTAGAAAACGTATAAACCGTAATACCGTCGGGATCAAACTGTTCGCATTTGCGCGCCAGTGCCAGCGTTGATTCTTGGGCTGCTTCCCAACGACTGCCGCCCCCAATTTGATCATTGGTAGACATACTGCCACTTTTATCCAAAATCAAGGTGTAGTCTCGATTTTGCAAAGTTTCAAAATTGGGCACGGCACATCTCCTATCGTCTAATTGCTATCCAGCAGTGGGCTTCGATCCCGTCATCCCCATAATTTCGTAGCCTGCATCGACGTAGATCACCTGACCCGTGATCCCGCTTGATAGATCACTACAGAGAAATGCTGCGGTATTCCCGACTTCGATCTGCGTCACAGTTCGACGTAACGGCGCAACTTCTTCAACGTGGTGAATCATATCGAGAATGCCACCGACTGCCGAGGAAGCCAATGTTCGAATCGGGCCTGCTGAAATCGCATTGACTCGAATATTGTTCTGCCCTAACTCATTTGCGAGGTAGCGCACGTTCATTTCCAATGCTGCCTTGGCAATTCCCATGACGTTATAGTTCGGGATGACTTTCACACCACCGAGGTAAGTCAGCGTCACGATACTACCGCCTTCGCTCATTAGAGGTTTTGCGGCTCCAGCTAGTTGCACCAGCGAGTAAGAACTGATATCCAACGCCAGCGAATAACCCGCGCGCGACGTTTTGGAGAAATCGCCGGATAAATCATCTTTGCTAGCAAATGCGAGACAGTGGATCAGAATATCCAACTTGCCCCATTTGTCTTTCACGGTATTGAATGCGCTCTCAATCTGTGCGTCATCTTGCACGTTCAAAGGCAAGAACAAACTGGGATTGAGCGGCTCGGTCAAGTCGGCAACTTTCTTTTCCGCTTTGCCGGTTGCATCCGGTAGATAGGTGATGCCAATATTTGCGCCTGCTTTGTGTAGCTGCTGAGCGATGCCCCATGCGATCGAGCGGTTGTTCGCGATTCCCGTTACAAGTGCGTTCTTTCCAGTCAGGTCTAGCATGGTCTTCTACCGTGTAAAGCATTTATGAGGATAGCAGAAAGGGATCCCTCTCGAACTGCTCCTCGCTGACGCGATCGTCCCAAGCTTGGCGGATCGAGGATCGAATTGCGTCATTTCTCAGTTCGGTTTTTCTGCCAGCGAATCCTCTCTGATTCTGGTTCGGAATCCTTCATGATTCCTTAATGCCTCGTCCTAGAATATTCGTGCTTTCACGGTATGATCTGTGGAAATTATTGGGTCTGCCCAGAAGATTCCAGTAGATCGACTCGAAATTGCGCCTTCTTCTTAGAGAATTTACTGAGTTTTCTGAAGATCAAAGCGAAATTGTAGTTTACGACACTAAAACAGATCATAGACTCAGTTTTAGTGGTCTAAAGTCATCGATTGCTTACATAGACTGTTAGACTTCCCAGCTTCACTCGATACGACAAGGAAAGAAATGGTAGTGACCAAGGATAAACCGCTTGCAGCGATGTTTCGTCAGATTGGAGGGGGAGCATATCCTCCTGTTGTAGAGACGTTTGAACGCGGTAAGACCATCTTCTTTCCGGGCGATCCGGCGGAGCGGGTCTACTTTCTCGTCAAGGGTGCGGTTAAACTCTCACGGGTGTACGAGGCAGGAGAAGAAATTACCGTCGCGCTGCTGCGAGAAAACAGCGTGTTCGGGGTGCTTTCTCTGATCACAGGACAACGTGCCGATCGCTTTTATCACGCAGTTGCCTTCACCCCTGTCGAATTGCTGTCTGTTCCGATCGAACAAGTTGAAAAAGCGCTCAAAGACAATCCCGAACTCTCGATGCTGATGCTGAAAGGCTTGTCGTCGAGAATCTTACAAACTGAAATGATGATCGAAACGCTGGCGCACCGAGATATGGGATCGCGTCTTGTTAGTTTCCTCCTGATTCTGTGTCGTGACTTTGGTGTGCCCTCACAAGAGGGGATCATGATTGATCTCAAACTGTCTCACCAAGCGATCGCTGAAGCAATCGGCTCGACTCGCGTCACAGTCACCCGCTTACTGGGAGATTTGCGTCAGGACAAAATGATCTCAATTCACAAGAAAAAAATAACCGTTCATAATCCGGTAACGCTTAGTCAACAATTTACCTAATTCGATTAGAATTCAGTCCTGAGTGACTCACGCGAATCATAGAGCGAGCAGTCATAATGAAAGGCAAAGTCTGAAAGTGCCCTTAGAGTGCAGTATGTCTAGGGGTTTGTGGGAGCGTCATGTCCGATGTCGGGCTAATTCTAATTTTGGTGGTGTTGGTGTTAGGAGGGGTGATCGCGACAGTCGGCGATCGCTTAGGAACGCGCGTGGGAAAAGCCCGCCTCAGCTTGTTCAATCTCCGTCCCAAACAAACAGCAGTTGTCGTGACGATTTTGACGGGCACGCTGATTTCTGCCTCTACGTTAGGCGTTTTACTGCTTGCCAGTCGCACCTTTCGAGAGATGGTGTTGAACTTCGGGCGAATTCAAGCCGATTTGCGGGCGACAAATCGTGACCTCGATAAAGTCACGGCTGATCTCAAAACCACCGATCAGCGAAAAGCTGAGGTTGAGAAAGATCTAGAGCAAGCGCGATCGGAACGTGCCCAAATTGAGGAATATCTCAAGCGCCTCAATGCCAATCTTCAAGTTTCAGTCGCTCGACAACGAGAAACCGATGCCCAACTTCGCAGGACAGAAGCGCAGCGAGATCTCACCCGCAATCAGCTAGAAACAGTTTCTCAGCAAGCACTCTCGCTCCGCAACGAAATCAATCAGCTGGAATCTGAGCAGCAGGCGTTAATTGAACAACGGGATCAGGTGAAAGCCCAAATTGCGGAACGAGATGCGCAAATTGCGGAACGAACTGCCCTGATTGAAAAGCGCGATCGCGAAATTAATGAGCGCGATCAAGTCATTGCTCAACGCGAAGCAGAATTGAAAACCCTGGAACAGCAGAGAGCTTTTCTCGTGGCAGCCGTTCAGCAAATTCAGCAAGATGTGGAACAGATTCGCCGAGGTGATCTGGCAATTTTTCGGACACAAGTGCTGTCTTCAGGCGTTGTGCGCGTCGTCGAACAAGGTGGAGCCAAAGCAGCGGTCGATCAATTACTGCAATTGGCAAATCAGACCGCGATCGAGTCGCTTCGCCTGGGGCAGAACAATCAGCAAATTGTGCAAATCCCGATTGCGGAAGTGCAAAACCTCATTCAGCAAATTCAAGATGGTAAAGATTATCTGGTGCGGGTGCAGGCCGGGGCAAATTATGTTCTCGGTGACGACCGAGGCGTTGTCGTGAATATGAGTGCAGTGCCGAATCAGGTTGTCTTTTTAGCAGGAGATACGATCGCGACTCAAACGCTGGAACCGTCTAAACTGTCCCCCCAGGATTTTCAGAAAACCTTACAAGACCTAATTGCAGCTTCTAATGCCCGTGCCCGTGTCGCAGGGGTGATGAATGACAGACTAGAGGTTGAGAAACTGTTGAGTCTGGGATCTTTTATCGATCAGCTTCGCCGCTATCCGAATTCGATTGAATTGCGGGCAGTTGCATCGGATGTGACTTACACAGCGGGACCGCTCAAAATAGAATTAGTAGCGGTGCAGGATGGGCAGGTTGTGCTGCGGGCATCGAATTAGCAATCTGTAGACAGAACAACGGCAAGAGGTGAGTATGGCGGAACAGCCCGTTATTCTGGGATTTGATCCAGGGCGACAAAAATGCGGAGTCGCAGTGATGGGAGTCGATCGCCGAATTTATTATCATCAAGTGATCTCGTCTGAAGAGACGATTTCGACGATCTCATCTCTGAGGAGTCAGTTTCCGATTTCGCTGTTGGTCATGGGTGATCAGACTTCTTCTAAAACCTGGCGGCAGAAGTTAGAGACTGATCTCAGTGAGCCGATGCGAATTATCACCGTCGATGAGCGCAATAGTTCGCTAGAGGCGCGCGATCGCTATTGGCAAATGTATCCACCGAAAGGGCTAACGCGGCTGATTCCTGAAGGAATGCGAACCCCGCCGCGACCGATTGATGACATTGTGGCAATTTTGTTGATTGAGCGGTATTTGGGGCGGTTGGTGAGTGGGGGTGTGGGGGAGTAGGGGATTTTTACAACTCCGCCCGAATCGTAAACGAATAATCCCCACCCGGCTCAAGCTGATAATCTTTCGCTTCCAAAAATCTCCCTAGCGGTTCCTTAATCAAGGCTCGTCCGAGCGAAGGCTGAATGTTCAGCAATCCGCGTCGAAAATGCCAGTGAAACTGCCACTCATATTCGTTTGCTCTGACCTCGCCTTCGATACTGCCCTGTTGCCAGGACTGGCGCAAAATGCGGACATGGGCAGTGGTTTCAGGGAGACGTTTGCTCATGATGCAGACTTCGACTCTACAGATTGATTGTTGTAAAGGCTCATGGCTTTTTCAACCCCTTGCTTGAGACTGAGTTCGACGGCACTGACTGTGAGGTTTAAAACCTCGTCGATCGCACCTTTCTCATTCGGGGCAAAGGTTCCTAAGACATGAGATACCGCATCTTTCTCGTTCGATTTGGCGCTACCGATACCAATTCTTAGGCGAGGAAATTTCTGAGTTCCCAGATGAGCGATCGCGGATTTCATTCCATTTTGCCCACCGGCTGACCCGGATAACCGCAATCGTAATCTTCCGACTGGCAAATCCATGTCATCGTAAATGACCATCACCGCTTCGGGTGGAATTTTGTACCAATCGACGACCGCTCGAATCGCTTGACCGGAATTATTCATATAAGTCGTCGGTTTCAGCAAGCGAATCTTGCCGACCGGACTCATTCCTTCTCCAAACCAGCCTTGGAATTTTTTATGTTCGGACAGTCCAATCTGCCAGAGTTTTGCTAAGCGATCGATCGCCAGGAACCCGACATTATGACGAGTATTTTCGTATTTGCTGCCAGGGTTTCCTAGCCCAACGATCAATTGCGGGGGCGTTGCTTCAGAAGACATTAGGACTCTTTCTCGATCGGGGTGACAGCGACAGTCTCCTCAACCGTTTGAGGGTCTTCTGCCGGGGCGATTTTTGGTTTTTCTTCTAAAGTTGCTTCCATGGTCTGTGGAGCCGAGGCAGTCAGATTTTCTGCTTCGCGTTTGAATTCATTCTCAAATTCTTTAGAAGCGTCCTGGAAACTCCGGATCGCTTTACCCATACTGCGTCCAATTTCTGGCAGTTTTTTGGGACCAAAGACTAAGAGTGCCACGACGAGGATCAGTACCATTTCGGGTAAGCCGATGCCGAAGAAGTTCATATCGATCTCCTGATGTCAGTCAAGTAAAGGTGGAGTAGGGAGTGGGGATTCGATCTATTGTAGGGGTTCCCCTCAATCCCGCTCCTAAAAAAAAACCCGGAAAACTCCGGGAATGATTTTGCTAATTGCGTTTTTGGGTTTAGTTGCCCCAATCAACGTTAAAGCCATCGAGAAGCAATTCTTGGTTATAGATTTGCAGAATGATCAGCAGAAATACCAAGAAGAGTGCCATAAAGACTCCCATCAAAGGGGTGGTTCCCCATCCAGGTACAACTTTACCGTATTCAGAATTTAAAGGTTTTAGAATGTCTCCCAACCGAGTCCGCTGTGCCATGGCTCACCTTTATCGCTAAGTCTTGGAAAATGTTTAAACTCAATATATCAGCTTTGGGTGACGGCTTTCACAAGAGCTTCAAACAGGAGAATTGCAACTTTTCGCTGAGTATAAGCGCGAGCCAATTTAATCTTGATGCCGCGCGGTCGTTCGTCGCTGCTGAGACTATAGCGATCGAGTGCGGTCTGGTAGATCTGGCGAATTTCGAGAATTCGGGTGTTTTGAGTTTTGCGTAGCTTTAATGGTGTAGTTTAGCGGTGACAGAAGAACTTGAACGTTAGACCAGAAACGTTGTACATCCGCTGCAACCGAATTGTTGTGCAGCTGTCAACATCACTAGCCTTCAAGTTTTACGTACATCTCTGTCGGATGAGAAATGGCAAAAGAAATATCCCAATGCTGAAATCCTAAACTCTGATACAAATTTGCGGCAATTTCATTCTCCTTTCGATAACTGGTTGCAATGATCTCAATATCGGGACACAGCTTGAGGCGGCGAATGACTTCAATCATGGTAGCTCGTCCATAACCTTGCCCTTGATACTTTTTATCCACCATCAACCGTGTAATAAAGCCTACACCTGCAATGATTTCATACATTGTGAATCCAATCATGGGCACTTCAGGTTGTTCATAACCACATGCAACAGCATCGTAAATAGCCAGGGGAAAAAGATTGGGATCAATATAGGCTTCTGCGAGAGATTGTGTAGTGGTTGCAACCAACTCTTGCTGAGACTCTGATACCTGAAGATTCAGACATTCTCGGAAATTGTCTCGCGTGACTCTGCGTAAATGAACTTTAACCACAGACTTACCTGTCCTAAATTGCGCGACTTGGACGCTATCCAGCTTAACGCCTCAGCTAAGTTACTCTTTGCGATCGCTCCACTAATAACTCTTAATCAACCGCCTAACCGAGCTGCTCCAATTTACTTAACTTTGAGTACTGAAGAGTAATCTTCAAATCACTGCCACAACCTGAAACAAAGCGGCACAACGATCGCAATCACCGGACTCAGATCAACTCGGCTAAAATCCAGCATACTTCAAAGTTCCAGTGCATTGCGCTTGTTAGATTTCATTTCTTCGAGGTTTGCATAGGCATGTAAACGTTGGTCGATCACCTTTTTTGTTGCATATTAATATCTCCAACATCTACAGTGTTTGAAAGTTCCAAAATCCATTCAATCGCGGAAATCAAATCTATTAGAGGAATCGGGACTTGCTGAGGAGATCGACCCTCTTCAATGTCTGTCATGACTTCTTCTGTAGCAACATTGCCGGGGTTAATAACCGTAACACCAATTTTATAATCACGTAATGCTAACTTTAATGCTTGTACTGCGCCTCTTAATCCAAACTTTGAAGCTGTATTAGCCACCTCAGCCGTTGCAGAATTATCTAGCCCAGATAATGCACCAATGAATATCGCCCTTGGGTTATCTGATTTCACAAGATTTTTGGCAAGCTGTCTCGTCAATTCAATGGGGGCAATAGTGTTGACCGCTATCACAAATCGAGTTTCTTGATCGGAGCTTTTCATAAAGTCATATTGATCTGTAAATGCTCCATCTTCCCAAACTCCTCCCATAAAAAGAAGGGCATCCAACGCAGATTCACCAAGCTTATCGGCAATTGATTTTATTCCTTCCGACGTAGAGATATCTGCTTGAATCCACTCTCCTGCAACTGCCTGACTTCTTGAAACAGAAACCACGCGATCACCCTTCTGAGCAAAGTGTTGAGCAACAGCTGCACCAATACCTCGACTAGCTCCTATAACAGCAATTTTTCTTCCTTCTGATTGCATTTGAAGCTCTTTATGATTGTGGCTTGATTGAAATCTAACTATTTATTAGACTGACTCTTTCCGCCTAATCATCCAGATTCGGACGTTAGACCGAAAATGGTCGGCATAACATCCCGTCAGGGCAAATTAGGCTGATGAAAGTCGGCATAAAATCCCAAATTAGAGGATTAGACCGACTTTTTGATACCGTTGGCGAATGTAATACAGCAATATGAATACTAGGCTGGGGCTGGAGCTAAACGAGCGAAGCGAGATTGACGAGTTCTAGCAAGTGGAACGCCATCCAGCCAAGCAACAGCTCGAAGCACATTGAGAGCAAGCGCACTCAGCACATGCTGAAGATGAGCTTTGGCAAGCCCGAGATAGCGGCACTGCCTCAGACCACATACCCGCAATGCTTGCGATACTGTTCCTTCAATGCCTGCCCGGGTTGCATAAGCATCGCGAAATTCCTGAGTGTGCTGACGAACTCGCGCTGCTTGCAGCATTTGGAAGTCCTGCTGCGGTTTGAACGTCAAGGCTCGCGCTCCAGTTTTGTGAGATCGGGTACACTTGGTGCGTAGCGGACAGACTAAACACTGCTGCTTTGGAAAGCGAACGAAGACCGCAGGGTGTCCTGCTCCATCTTGTCCAACTCGCCAAGTGCTGTTCTGTTGCCCCGCTGGGCAATAGACCCGTTGCTGTTGCCAGTCGATCTGAAAATCGCTCAAGCTGAATCCTTGCCCGGCTTGAGCTTGCCACTGTGAGTTGGCAGGCACAGGACCCACTAAATCAAGCTGGTAATCGTGTTGACTGCTCATGAGGAGTTGGGTGGAGGTGTAGCCTTGGTCAACGAAGTGTTGTTGTGGCAGGAGATTTTGGTGTTGCAGTGCCTGATTGTCTCCCGTCAATTACATTGGCACATTTAGAGCATCAATTTTCTCCTCCTTTTTGCTACAAAATTCAACTTCAAATCAATGGAATCAGGTAGTGTTCGCATCCAAGTTGAAAGTAAGGTGTAGATGATCACGTTTCCAAACGACAACTAAAAATGCTGTACTACTCGGATGGACTGAAGATGGACTCAAGCTGAGTAGTACAGGGACAAAAAAGCAGCACAAATTGTCAAACTGAATCGTTGAAATCCAGGCTGGACGGAAGAACTTCTGCACTTTTAAGCAGAGCCTCAAGGTAAAGTGAGTTCAGGATAGGAGTGCTGAATTAAGTCGTGTGAGTGCGTGAGATTGCGGCTTGTTTGCGAAAACTCTCGGCTTGCATTTCGAGAATGGTCGCGTGATGGACTAAGCGATCTATGGCAGCGACCGTCATCATCGAGTCCGTAAAGATGCTATCCCACTGGCTGAAAGGTTGATTGGCTGTAATCAGTAGACTGCGCCGTTCATAGCGATGAGCAATCAACTCAAACAGCACCGAGGTTTCCGCCTCTGACTTTTTGACATAGCCCAAGTCGTCAATGATCAGCAGATCGTACTTATCGAGTTTGACAAGAAAAGCAGGTAATTGCAGTTGTAGTTTTGCTTGCTGAAGTTGCTGAACGAGCGTGGTGGCAGGCAGGAACTTCACCCATTTGCCCAACTCTATCATGGAACGCCCTAGTGCCGAACTGACATGTGTTTTCCCAGTTCCACTCGGTCCAAAGATGAGGATATTGGAGGCAGTTTGCAACCAACTGGTCGATTCGGCAAATTGCATCACCACTGCCGGATTGAGACTAGGAACATGAGCGAACTCAAAATTAGACCAGGATTTTCCGCAAGGCAATTGCGCTTCGGTGAGCGCGCGGGCAATCCGAGCCTGGTCGCGACGGGTTGCTTCCCCTTCGGCGAGTGCTAAGAGGAATTGAGCGTAGCTCCAATTCTCCTGAGTGGCTTGATGTTCGACCGTCTGCCAATCGGACAGGAAGTGGCTCAACTTGAGGCGTTTGAGCACCGTCGTCAGGGTTTGGTAGGGACTCAACTGGGACTGGGGATTGTTTCTGTGTTTGGAAGAGTTGGTCATAGCTCGATAGTGCGTGTTGCATTGAAGCAACTTCGGGAACAGGTAGGGATTTCATCAGATTGAATCGATGTTGGAGACGAGAGAGGGTGAATGTACCGGCTGCAAGCTCAGTTTTGAGATAGTTCGCCACTTCGACTTCTCGGTCTTGAGTGGCTGCAATGTACAAGGCCTCAACCATCCAACGAGCAGCAGTATCGGGATCAGTGCCGCGTTTCATCTGTTGCCAGAGTTCGCGCCAGTCGGCATCGGGCAGTAAGTCTTCCTGCCATTGGCAGTGCAGAAATGCTCTGGGTTTTCGACGCAGACTCTCGACGATATGGCGATAGTTGATGCAGCGCGCCCGTCGAATCGTTGCACTGCCATGGACATGAAGACGAGGCAACACAACGACTTGAGTCGTGCCGACAAAGCCCGCAATCTGGTCGTGATAGAGATGTAATGTCAGTTGCTGCCCAATCAGTCGAGACGGCACACTGTAAAGAATGCAACGCACACTGATGGTACTGTGGGCACTGACTCGACTACTTAAAACCTCATAATCCGCCGTCCGATATTGCGGTAAGCTTTGCAAAGTGGAACGTTCCAGCTCAAATTTTTGCTGGCACTTGGCATTGAGCTTTGCTATCACCGATTCGATGAACACCTGATACTGAGCGACACTCTCAAAATCAAAGCTGCCTCGACGGTACAGCGCCTGACACAATCGGCGTTTGAAGTACCCATGAGACGACTCGATGGAACCGTTTTCATGAGCCACGCCTGGGTTGTTTCGAGTCGGTTGCATCCGGTAGTGGTCACAGATCGCGGCATACATTTGCGTCAATTGCGGATTGCGGCTACCCGTGTTGCGATATGCCGCACTGAGACTATCGGTGCGATGTTGCTGGGGCACTCCTCCACAGGCAAACAGCGCATTTTGTAAGCCTTGGGATAAGCCCACAAAGCTCTCCCCACCCTGAATTACCTGCACATATTGCCACCCACTAAACGCCAGTCGATAGTGATACAAAATGTGCTGAAACGCTTGTCCTCTGACTGTTACGGTGACACCCTTGAGGTGCGTAAAGTCAGACAGTCCCAGGACTCCCGGAGAATGCTGAATCTTGAACATCACTTCTTTCGGTTTCCCGTGTTGAGCTTTCCAATCTTTGACCCGTCGTTCTACGGTTCTCAGTTTGTCGTCATATTGTCCGGGATATAACTCTTGCAGCGTTTCAAACAACGTGATGGGGTGTAGGCGAGGTTCTCGTTCTAGCATCGGAAGCAAGTCTGCTTCCCAATGCCCATCGAGTGGGTCTTTGCGGGTTTTCCAATCTCTCGGTCGTCCGCGTTTGGGTCGATGCGTCCCATTTTCAATCCGCTGGGCGGTACGTCTTGAAATCCCAGCTTTGGCTGCCGAGGTTTGTCGGGAATGTCCCGATTGTTTCGCGTTCATGTACAGTTGAACCTGTTGATATTTTATTGATACGGGCACTAGGAAGTCTCGAATTGCAAGTTTGGACGCATCCTAGTGTCTTTTCTTTGAAGATCTCGTTGGATCAAGATTGCTGAATCAAGCTGCTCGATCTGATCCGGTTTGCAAATGAGAAGGTGTTCTCTTATTTGGAAAATTTGGGGTGGGCAACGTAATTGTCAGTTGAGCCAATACAATTGTCGCGCCATAGGCGCAACGGTTGCCAGATCATTCAGGGTAGCCCGCAGCGTCTCGCCAAGGTGTTCTAATCGGCTCATCGCTCGCACGCTCGATAACACATGCGTGGAGTCGGTGCGTTGTTTTCCTCGGGCTTTGAGCAGCCCTCGGGCTTGAAAGCACTTGAGCATGGCTTCCAAAAGGGCTTGCTCGGCTTGAGCGTCCACCAATCGCTGCCGAAACTCACTCAATACTGAATGGTCAAAGCCAGGGTCGTCCAATTCCGGCGACAAAGCATACTTCCAATCGATTCGACTCCGCACAGCTTCTGCTGCCTGACGGTCGGAGAGGTCTTCAACGAATTGCATCACTGTCACGAGTGCCAATCGCCACGGTGCGATTGCCGGTTTTCCTTGGGAAGCGTATAAAGCAGCAAAATCACGGTCTTGATAAAAGACACCTAGCTCATCTCGCATCTGCAGATAACGGTTGCCTTTGCGAAAAACGGCTTGCGCTACCCGTACCGTTTCGGTGGGAATCGCTGGAACCAGAACAGCGTGAAGCGACATTGTACACCTCCAGGGAATCATGACATCCTTACTGGTGATGCTCCTTTATCTTGAACCGCAATTTTTGTTTCGGTTTGTTTTGTTTAAGTTTTGACACCGCTCTAGGTTCGCAGGTAGGACTTTCCCACGAAAATGCTTGTAATACATTCGCCAACGGTATCACTTTTTCTGCCTAATACCGGGATTTGGAATGTTAGATGGACTCATGTTCCGCATATTACGCCTCAATAGGGGAACTAGAGCGAAAACTTCCGTATTTCTTCTCGGAGAAAGCTTGTACTATTCTGCCTAAGATCCCGTTCAACTCCATTCACCCGATGACTGTTGAACGAGATGACATAAAGATAAAGAAATGTAATCAATCATCTTGTTTATTTATTGATTAATAGAAAAATGGCGACTCACTTTAAAATCTTTGCGACAGAACCGTTCTGGCAAGGTGAGGATGGTGTGGGAAATTCATGTCTATTGGGACAGCTATAAGCTAATCTCACGCCTCAGTTTTTCTAGGTTTTCTAAAACTGACTGGAGTTGAGATCGTTGCTGATCAACGGAAAGATTTCTTACCATGAGGGACTGTATTTCATGTTGCACCTGTCCAAGTAAGGAAAGCAGGAGCGTAGGATTTCTTAGCGTCTTTGGATTCTTCAAAGCATCAGGTTGAGTAAACTCTTGGATCAACGGTTGTATCGCAGGTGCATTTTGCCCTGAGCGTTCCATCTGTAGAGCGTGAACTGTTTCTTGCAATGTTTCGAGAATTGCATACATTTCAATCGGGTCGAGAATCCGCAGGAGATCGGTTTGCGTAATAATTCCTAAGCCTTGTCCCCAATCCCAAGACACCACTAATCGCCCGACTCGTCTGCGTTGCATTTCCTGAAGGGCAGTCCAGAGAGAATCATTGGGAGTGAGCAGAAACAGCGGTGTACTCATCACCGTTTGGGCTTGAGTTCTGAACAGATCAACCTGGAGTGACTGCAACTGAATGATATCCCGTTCCGTCACAATTCCTATGGGTTGAGCGTAGCCTTCTGCGCTCTGATCGGTAATGACGACACAACTCACCTGATGAACTGCCATCAACTGGACTAATTGCATCACCGTTGTCTCTCGCAATGCTTGAATCACCTGAGTTACCATCACATCTGAGACTCGATGAAATCGCAATAAATTTACTGGGCGTAAGATGTGACGGATACTATCGTGGGAAATTACCCCAATCAATTGTTCTCTCTCATTCATAATAGGTAAATGGCGAATGCGGTAGCGACGAAACAAGAACACGGCGGCAAAGATGTCTTGAACAAACGATTGGGGTAGGGTAATCACCGGACGAACCATGACTTCCGCAACCGTCAACTGAGAAAAGTCAAGGGCAGCAGCGGTCAAGCGCACAATATCCCGTTCCGTCAAAATTCCTAACAGGTCTTGTTGTTGCATGACTAAGACACAGCGCGCCCGGACTTCTCGTGACAGGGAATCATCCCCTTCATCGACAACGGAACAAACCGGATGATCCCCACAGCTCAGTAAGGGAATGATATCTACAAGCAGCGTGGTCGGTGGCACGATCGTAGGGTGGTGATCGATGGCTGCCTCCAAATTGGGAACCCAAGTAAGCGGGTGATCCAGTGGCATCATAGACCCATAAAGTAGTAAAGCCAGCGGTCAGAACTTTTTCTGTCGCAAGACAGTATTCCCTCCATCCAACCCGGAGGTGTTACAAGATATGGCCTCACTTCATTTTTCCTCTCAAGACGTAACTCTTTATTACAATTCCAATAGTTTTAACCCGGCGATGGGGTGGAACTATGTGTATTATAGAGGGATGTTACTGGAAAAAGTCTACAATCTTTTCGAGAAGAGGAATATAACAGTTAATGGTTTTTGATCTCAATCGTTTTCAAGTCAGAAGGAAGAGGATTGGAAACATGCTCAACGCCAGAAACTCTGGGCTCTTTTCCATAGAGTCGATCGAGGACACGCTTAACAGAAATTTTCTGCCACGACTGTCCTCGCTTCGTGGTGTATCCCTGAGCATTCAGCCAATCCGCAATTTTTTGCAAAGACTTTCCTGATTTGTGGTGGCGGCGAATCAGGTCGATTACTTGGCACTCCGCAGGATTCTCTACTAATTCACCATTGATCGATTGTTGCCCAAAGGCAGGGGAGCCATATCCTGCATAACCACCACTGCTCGCTTTTTCCTGTCTGCCTCGTTCTAATCGTTCCCAGGCAGAGGAGTCTTTTGAAGGATTAGATGTCATAGCGGCAACTTCATTGACCTGTTAGATCATCTTATCGCAACTTTAACAGCCTCAGTTTATTAACTGGAGTACTCTATGCCCATTGAAAACGGACAAGACAAGCATCAACTTGCTCCAGATCAGTCGTTTGAGACAGGGCTTCACGATCTAGAAGACCTTTGGTTAATCCTTGATGCCGCTCAAATCGGTGCTTGGAATTGGAATATCCTGACTGGACAGACACACTGGTCAGCATCGATGGAAGCGTTGTATGGATTTTCTCCTGGCACCTTTGATGGTTCGTTTGCAACGTTTATTGATTGTCTGCATCCCGACGATCGAGAAATCGTAAACCAGGCACTTTATACCGCGTTCACTACACAAATGCAGTACGAGGTAGAGTTCCGCATCGTTTTATCGAATTATGACATTCGATGGGTGTTGAGCAAGGGACAAGTCTTTTACAACACTGACGCGCAACCCATCCGAATGGTTGGGATCGACTTAGACATTACTGATCGCAAACAAGCGGAACTAGAACGAGATCGTTGTCTAAAAACAACTCAAGCAGCTTTGCTAGAGGCGCAGAGTGCGCATCGCATTAAAGATGAATTTTTAGCAATTCTGTCCCATGAGTTGCGCTCTCCCCTCAATCCGATCTTGGGGTGGACAAAAATTTTGCAATCTGGCACACTCGATTCGGCAAGAATTTCGCAAGCCTTAGCAACGATCGAACGCAATGCCAAGTGTCAAGTCCAGTTAATTGATGACTTGCTAGATATGGCGCGGATTTTGCGTGGAAAATTGAGCCTGAATCTAGCACCTGTCGATTTGCGTGATGTGATTGCATCTGCCATTGATTCGATCGGGGCAAGTGCAACGGAAAAATCAATTCTACTGCGCTGTACGCTGGGGCGTGTTGGATTGGTTTCTGGCGATGTTGTGCGACTCCATCAGATCATATGGAATCTGCTTTCAAATGCGGTTAAGTTTACGCCAAAGGGTGGACGCATCACCATTCAATTGAAAAAGGTTGGGCACCAAGCTCAACTGACGGTCAAAGACACGGGTTGTGGCATTGATGCCGATTTTTTGCCTCATATTTTTCAATTCTTCCGTCAAGAGGATGCTTCGATTACGCGGAACTATGGTGGATTAGAGTTAGGACTGGCAATCGTTTATCAATTTGTCGAAGCCCACAGGGGAAGCATTACTGCTAGAAGCCCTGGAAAAGATCAGGGAGCAACCTTTACGGTGGTACTCCCACTTCTACCAGACGAGATCGAGTCTACTCAATCCACTGGGTTAAAAAGGCAAAATTAGATCTGAGGGGAATTCGCATTTTAGTAATCGATGATGAGCAAGATAGTAGAGAACTCTTAGCCTTTATGATTGCTCAGTCAGGAGCAGTGGTAGAACAGGTTGCGACTGCGGCTGACTTTTTTGCAGCCCTCGAATCGTTTCTTCCCCATCTTGTGATTAGCGATATTGAAATGCCTGAGATTGATGGATATACGCTTCTGAGACAGGTACGATCTCGTGGTCGATGTGATGGAAGAACTTTACAAATTCACTCTGCTGCTGCGAGACAAGGTTGACTATCTCACCGATCGCTACAGTGAACGCAAAGAACAAGCAGTGAAACAGGTGATGGCAACCGCAAACTGCACACTTGAAATCAGCACAACTCAAAATTCATAACGCGTTAGGGAATTCAAGTAGCGTACATATAGTTTCCGAATGGCATGATAGAACGGTCGGCTGACGCTGCGCGCCATGAATACGCCTTCCCATTTTTTAATGACTGCCGCGATTGATAAGGCATTGCCACAAGTGCCGATTCATCAAAAAGCCTTTTTACTTGGGGCAGTTGCACCAGATCTGCCCTTGTGGATTCTCAGTGCGGGTGGAATTGTCTATTACCATTTCGTTTTGGGTTGGAGCATGACGGCAACATTTCGGAGGATGTTTGTCGAGTTATATTTCCATAACTGAGATCTTGCACCAGTCTCAATAAGGCTTGCTAAAAGGGACACAATCTGAAAGAAAGGGCGTAGAAATAATAATCGGACGGTTATGGAAACCATCGTTGGACACGCCCAATCGTTAGTGTATAGTCTCCTCTGCTTGATGCCTAGTGCCTATCAGAAAGCAAGTTTGAATGCTCTGTTTGGATTATTCCTCGAAGCGCTTGGACATCCGTTACCTCAATGCACACAAGTGAAATCTGCGAGTTCTTTGAGTCGATTCTTGAACCATTACACCTGGTCTACGCGCCGTGTGATTCGAGCGACTCGGAGCGCGATTTTGGAACAACTGGCAGAACATCGACCGCGCCGAGATGTGCCACTGCGAGTGTTGATAGACCTGACAACCTTGGAGAAATGCGGCAAGTTTCTACATCTGAGCAATCCGACTGAGAATCCAGAGACCCCTGACCCTTGGGTACGAATGCTCAATGGCAAGCGGGGATTGCATTTAGTCGTGCTGTATCTCAACTGGGGCGAGTGGCGTATTCCATGGAGTTTTCGAGTTTGGCGAGGCAGAGGGCATCCGAGTCCCGCTCAGTTAGCTTGTAAGCTCCTTGCAGGAGTTCCCACTCAGGTGGCTCAAGGTGCGCCAATCATTGTGTTGGCAGACACCGAGTTTGGCACGATGGACTTTCTCCAAGCAGTCCATCGGCGCGGTTGGCGAGCCGTGGTTGGAATGCGATCTAATCGCAAACTGCAAGATGGTCGCTGTCTCAAACAGCTTTATCGTCACAGCAAACGAGGACAGCAGGTCTATGTCCAAGGCATTGCCTTTGCGCTTACGGTGTCTTGGTTCTGGCTCAAACAAACGAATGGGAAACGGGAACTGAGATTTGTGGATTCTACTTACCCCTACTCTGGTGTTTATCTGGTTCGCTTGGGGCGCAAGCGCTGGGCAATCGAAAGCTTTTTCAAAACGATCAAGCATCGCTTTGGGCTTCATTGCTTTGGACAATCCACCAGACGTGGAGTCTACCGTTGGCTCATCCTCTCGTTAATTGCCTACCTCTTGGCACATTGGATCTATCAGGGAGTTTCACTGCCACAACTCGATTGGAAAGTAGCCAGTGATCTTGCCTTATCTGTTTTGTTTGCGTCAGTCTTGTGGTTTCAATTGCTCCGTCAGCTTCAAAACTCAGCGAATCTTGCTGCACAGTATGGGTTTGAAATCATATTGAAAGCATTGCCAAGTCTCGCTTATCGAGAATGGTGCAAGATCTAAGATAACCCATTCTGGCTTGCGGCTCACAATACCCTTCATGCACCTTTTTTACTGTTGCTGGGAATTGGGCTAGTGTGGCGAAAACGGCGCAACATTGGCACTGTGTATCGGTGGCTCTTTTGGGTTTTAGTGTCTTGCCTCTTTCACTCCAGCGTCGATATTTTCACACATGCAGATGATGGGCCTTTACTCTTTTTTCCGCTCGATTGGAGCACTCGTTTCCACAGCCCTATAAGCTACTGGGATCCACGTTATCAAGGTCAAGCGTTCGGTTTTTTTGAGAAACTGCTCGATAGTATGTTGTTAATTTACCTAATGAAAGAAAAGACTTGTCACCTAGTGTGCCGATTAGTCTTAAAAGACGAGACAAATACGTGAACTTCTGCGCTTGATGGCAGCTTCCCAGAACTCGAAAATATAGCTTTAAGTTCCCGCTCACCGGACGCAAGTGATCTTTGCATCTTACTGACAACTTGACTTCGTTCCGGTGCTGCGGGATTGTTAGCTATGAGCGCGATGCAACTACTAAGTACTAAAGTCGTAATGACAATATAGGATTACGCTAGAATACTGTGAGTAATACTTAAAATTTCAAACTTGAACCACAATTTAGTTGAGGTATCTTACTCCTCAGATCTCTACAAATGTAAAGATATTGCTCATCAGGCGAGTTATCTCGTTCTACCTCTTTCAACAGTAAAATATGTCCGTCTGGTGCAGTTGCAATTGCTTCAAAATCAGAACATCCACTTAAAACAGTAGAGAGTAGAAGTAAGGCAAGAACCACTAAATATCTTAGGCGTTGATAGTTAATGATCAGCATATTATTCCATCTTTGTAATTAGAATACTTATTTTAGTTTTGAAAATTTATATGGTAAGGCTGACAAATAAGTTTCAGCTTATCCTCTATGCATTCTTCTACTTGATCTCCAAAAAATATGCTCCTTACTATTAAGATATGACCATCTTGTTTTACGGCAACTGCTTCAATGTTCACGCGTCCGATCCAAGAAATAGCATATGCTAGCAACAATACAAAAATAACTAGATAAATTAACACCTGACGTAATGAGAACATCTTTTCACCTTAAACAAGAATAAATATTCATTCAGTAAGAGAATAATTTGTGCTGTGGATTCACTGCAAGGAGTGAACTAATGGCTAACTATTTATCTAGACTGACTCTTTCCGCCTAATCATCCGGATGCGGACGTTAGACCGAAGCTGGTCGGCATAACATCCCGCCAGGGCAAATTAGGCTGATGAAAGTCGGCACAACATCCCAAATTAGAGGATTAGACCGACTTTTTCTGCCTAATACTGGGATTTGGAATGTTAGATCGACTCACGTCCCGCATATTACCCCTCGACAGGGGAATTATCCCGAAAACTTCCGTATTTCTTCTCAAAGAAATTTTGTACTATTCTGCCTAAGATCCCGTTCAACTCCATTCACCCGATGACGGTTGAACGAGAGGACATAAAGATAAAGAAATGTAATCAATCATCTTGTTTATTTGTTGGTGAATAGAAAAAATATGGCGACTCAATATATCAGCTTTGGGCGACGGCTTTCACAAGGGCTTCAAACAGAAGAATTGCAACTTTGCGTCGGGTGTATGCACGAGCCAATTTAATCTTGATGCCGCGCGGTCGTTCGTCGCTGCTGAGACTATCGCGATCGAGTGCGGTCTGGTAGATCTGGCGAATTTCGAGAATTCGGGTGTTTTGAGTTTTGCGGCGAACTTCGATTTGAGTAAACATCCACTGCCACAAGGCTTTACGACAAAGTGACGATCCGCCTGTACGACGCTTTTTCAAGCTTGTGCCCGACTCTTCTCGCACTGGGGCAACGCCGATCGCTTTTTGAAATTGCCTCAATGATAAATGTCTTGTGGTCGATTTGCCTGAATTTCTACCCTTACGAACCCGAACTTCAGGCTTGCCGAAATTTAGACTCAATCGTGCAAAATTTGGGCTGCCGTCTGAAATCGTCTAGAGAGCCAGAAAACGGCAAATCATTGCCGCACTTCTTTCGTGACCGTTCCCTTCGGTATCAAACCGATCATAAGGATGGACTACGATCGTTTTGCCATCCTTCAGCGCGATCGCAATCCGTCCCATCGGACCAAATTTTCCACCCCGTTTTTTCTGCACCGTCACCTCTGCAATTTGGTCTAGCGGATACTCAGTCGTCCGGGTTCTAATCCAATTCCGTCGTTTCAACGTTAATCGCTGAGTGTATCGGCTGATCTCCAGCGTCACTCGTTCTGCCCAAATCCCAAAGACTGCTGCCCCTGCTAAACAAAGCGTGAAACAAAAAAACGCGTACGATCGCAGATCTCTTTGAAATTTTATGCGCGATCGCTGAGCCTTCAGAAACTGCTGGATCTCCTCTTGCTGTGAGTGTTTGGGATAAACTTCTGCCTGTTCAATGATTCCTGTTGTCGTGACCAGTTGAATCTGATAGCGCAGTGAACCCCTTCTTTCAGAACCGACCGTTTTTAGAGTCACATCTTTAATCTCTTCCAGTTGCCAACTCCGTTGACGTTTACTAATCCAATTGTGCTGAGTGATCGTACAGTGCCCCTGAGTTGGAAGTGCTAGGTTGCGATTGCACTCAAACGTTTCCCAGGTTAATGCGAGAAGTGCAAACAGAACCACGATCGCACAGATGTTAAACGCACTCACAAATGTCCACTTAAACCAGGGACAGAATTGCAGCGCTAGTTTATTTTCGCTTTTATAAATGACTTTCATGGGGGCAATGAAAAGCTTGCACAAGAGAAATCGCAAAGCTTCAAAGCTTAAAGTACCCAGGATTGCCTTTTCGGTGAAATGCCTAAATCTCACGGGATACTCGCAACTGTCGCTTAATCCCCAAGCTGCGATCGTAGCGCTTGGATTGACGCTCACCTGCGAGCCATCCCCAGAATAAGGGCGAAGCATCACAGTTGATATTTATCTTTTCCGGGAACGCCTGTGCTATTGAGCAGCAGTCCAATGTAGAGCGTTTTGGGGGAAACCAACGTCGAAGTTGTGCGACGGCAGGTAGGCTTGAACTCCCACCGATAACCTCTTTACCGTCCGCACCAACGCAGTTAGCTGGATCGGGCGGAACACAGACATTTGCTGCCTTAGAAGCATAAAATAGTAGGACTAGCAGGAAGGAGTATAGCCATGAGCATTATTGTCCCTGACGAAATTTTAGCCGCAACTCGCATGACTGAGACTGAAATGCGTCAGGAAATCGCTATTATGCTCTTTCAGCGGGAAAAGCTTACTCTTGCTCAAGCCAGTCGTTTTGCGGGAATGCACCGTATAGCCTTTCAACACCTACTCGCTAGCCGTCATATCCCAGTACATTACGGAGTAGAAGATTTTGAGCAGGATATTCAGAACCTGCGGGAGATAGGCAGATTGTGATTATCGTCAGTGACACATCACCCATCAACAATCTTGCTGCCATCAATCACCTTCATCTTCATTAATCAACTGTATGGAACGGTTTTTATTCCCGAAGCCGTTTATCGAGAATTAACTGACCCCAATTTTCCTGTTGCAGGTGCGACTGAAGTACAAACTTTTGACTGGATCCAAACTCGTGCTGTTAGCGATCGCATCCTTGTCGAAGCACTGAGCAACGAACTTGATATTGGAGAAGCCGAGGCGATCGCTCTAGCAGTTGAGATTCAAGCCGATCAAGTTTTAATTGATGAACGCTGAGGTCGGTTAGTTGCAAACAGGCTGAATCTTCGCTACACAGGCATCTTGGGAATTTTAGTCGAAGCGAAAAGTAAAGGCTTGATCACTGAGGTGAGACCGCTATTGGATGCGTTGATTAATGAAGCTGGATTTTGGGTTGCAGAACCTTTGTATAACAGCGTTTTACGACTTGTTAACGAGATTGATTTAGCTTGAGCTTTCGAAGAACAGGAAAGTTTTGTGCATGTCCCACAAACTAATTTACAATCCCGGGATAGAGCTAGCTAACGTTCCGCTTCACCCGCCGCAAGTAACCTCCCGGATTGACCGACAACCTCAATACGGCCGGTGTGCAAGCGGGTTGTTAGACTGCGACCCTCACCAAAACGACTTCCCGAACGCAAGATTAGGCATTTGATGTCATGCTGCACCTGATTTTGACTTCATCGCGATCGCAGGGACAGATGGGGTGCCGCATCGCACAATAGACCTATCACGATCGCCACAAGTGTTATCGTGATAGGTCATTGACCCATTATTAGCCCGCATAAACTCGTTTTTGGTGCGAGAGATTTGCTTTTCCAAACACGGTGATCAGAATGATGGCTACCACACAATTCAGAAGGACATCCGCGATAGGAGACACTCCAGGTATAAATGCTCCAAATATGTTCAGCGAACCATGAAAAAGTGCCACTAGCAAAATACTGCCTTTAGTGCTGTTGTAAATCCAAGTGTAGATAAAAGCATTGGCTACGATAAGGATGAACCAGAGGAAAGGGTATTCAGACATGGGATTGCCGACCAAAAAGACAGTCGGCAAATGCCAAAAAGCCCATAATGTGCCCACAATCAGAGTAGCGATAAAGGCACTATGTCGCTTCTGCAATCGTGGCAAGGCGAAACCGCGCCAGCCAATTTCTTCGCAGATATTGGCGAAAAAATTCACTGTGAAGCTGAGGACAACATAGGGAGATAGATCGACAGGTTGGGTTGGAACGGTTGCTGAAAAGCCTAGTAGTTGGGTAATGCCTTGTGCCGTAATCAGAAGCGTTAACGCACCCAGCAGGGCTACGATATACCAGACTAGGCCAACGCGCCATCGAATTAGCCCCTTGAGCAAATTCTGAACCCCTGGTTTACCCTCTACTACGCATAACACCATGACCGCCGCAAGAGCGGGGCCAACGGCATAAAAGACGGTAAGAAGCTGGATGTAGGGACTATCAAATGGGGCAATACGATGCGATCCTAAGGCGGCTGATATCATGCCCAACCATGAGATAGCAAACGCCAAACTATAGAACCAAGCAACGGGATGTTTCTTCATTTTGATAATTTCTATGCCCTGAAGACAAGAAGCTTTGATGCTGAGTGAGTCTAGCGATAGATGGCCTGATCAATGGTGGCTCGGAAGAACTCGCCTTCTGACTCAAACCGCTCAGTGCCGAAATACCATCCAACTCGCAACCGAGTGGGAATCGTGTAGCCGCAGAACGTGCCTTCTTCTTCTACAATTGCTCCAAAGTCTACATAACGGTGTGCCGCACCGCCTGGATTGCCCCAGCGCGGCAGTTTTGCAGCTTTTAGCCGCCCTGTCTGGTCAATGGTTAGGTCGAGTTCTGCCTGTTCACCCTGGGCCATAAAACTGGCATGGAGGTGCGATGCTTCAGTGCTGCTCCAGATCACGTCACCCAGACAAAACGCCGATGGCAACAGCATTAACTCGGTGTGGAAGCGGCCCGCCGTCGATCGCGTAATATCAGAACCCGTGCCAGTCATCACCGGGAATAGCCCCAACAGTTTCCATTGCATCGCCCCGATGCCATCGATGATCCGATCTGATCCCACGATTGGTAAGCGGTTCATCCAGGCGGTGGCACTCCAAATAAATCCGCGCTGCCAGCAGACGACTTGCTCTGCGGTGAAAGGACTCCAGGTCTTGAGCTTGATTTCGCCATGCATTTTTAGGCGCACTGCCGAGGCGATCGCCGTTCCAGGCGCAATCACATGTTCCAGATACCGTCTAGCTGCATCGGGCAAATGGGCAAAGTCATCGGGGCTAAAGGTTCGCTCTTGGGGTGTTGCCGACTCCCATAGAGCCTCGAGGGAAAGCTGTTTAGTTTTCATGACTCTTGTCTATTGCTCCTCTCTTAATTGCTGCTAGCCGTTAATCGAGCGGACTGTTTTAGCAAGCTAATAACAGAAACTAGGGTGATTACGCCAGGAGCCGCTAGCCATAGCCAGAAGCCTAACAATAATTGGTTTAGGGCAAGTTCAGAAACACCACCACTGTCAGCAGGTAAGTTGAACCAAAAGGCTGAAAACGTTCCGCCAAAACCAATCAGAACGGCGGCTAGGCTGGCGATCGCTGAAAACCGATAGCGTCGCATCATAAACGTGATGCAGCACAGCCAATAGAGTGGATTAGCGAACCAGCCAATTGCTGGAATTTGCAGAAAAAGTAGTCCAATGATGCCAAAGAAGGTCAATTCAATCCCCCTCATGGCATAAACGTCATTAGGGTCAGAAGGGCTCCCGCCGACAGAATCTATGGGAACTACATTGAATAAGAGGCAAGGTAGCGCAAGTGCTATGCCGTATAGGAAGAGCGATACTCCCAGCCATAGAATCTTATATTTCACAAGCTACCCTCCCAATCCTATTAATTAGGGTTTTCTGAAAATGACCACTTGAAAACCAGGTAGAATCCAACGTCATTCCCAAAAAACATCACGGCATCAAGGGTGACAAGCTCCCATCCTTCCGCAGAGAGTCGATTAAGATGGCTCGCAATTTTTCTGGCTTTTTGCCTGGTCGTCAAACATAGCCAATCGCTAATTACTTTATATTGTGTTGCCACTGAATTTCCCTCTGGCTTTTGTTTGATTGCAATAGACTGGCCAACCTATTGCAATCAACCTAGACACCATATGCCTCTAACTATGTCAAAGCTATGTTTGATTTCTTGAATGAGTTGATGAAATACGATATAAAACGTGAGATTTTGGCTCAATGCAGCGATCTCAGCATAAATATTTCAGCTACATCCTCATCGATAACTCAGCAGGCTAACGATTGAGTTGAACCGCACCGAGTTAATCAAGCAACACTCACTTTAGTGAGTTGTGCGGTTAACCTTACGACTATTTGCAGCGTGTCGGTTCCAACGAAATGTTCTACGGAACTGGGCGGATGTAGTGTTCCCAACAGATAACATTATATATATCCAGTTCTCGTGGAACAATTGTTTAGACTGACTCTTTCCGCCTAATCATCCAGATTCGGACGTTAGACCGAATCTGGTCGGCATAACATCCCGTCAGGGCGAGTTAGGCTGATGAAAGTCGGCATAACATCCCAAATTAGAGGCTTAGACCGACTTTTTCTGCCTAATACCGGGATTTGGAATGTTAGATCGACTACGTTCCGCATATTACCTATCGACGGGGGAATTAGCCCGAAAACTTCCGTATTTCTTCCCAAAGAAAGCTTGTACTATTCTGCCTAAGATCCCGTTCAACTCCATTCACCCGATGACTGTTGAACGAGATGACATAAAGATAAAGAAATGTAATCAATCATCTTGTTTATTTGTTGATTCAATAAAAATGGCGACTCACATTATCACTTTCTTGTAACGCTGTTAATGATCGATTCAAGAATCCTAATTTCTCTTGCGAATCCCGCGGCGATCGCAATCTTGTAACCAGAGTTGGATCGCTTTCCCGATCGAGCTTTCTCGACTCTCGCGGGGCGGAGTGATCGGTTGCCCTGGTGTCGTCGTGCCAATGCGGGTAAACATGAGCGGAAGTTGCCATCCTCGCTGGCTGCGAGTGAGAAAGAGCCAGTGAAATTCTTGCAGTTCGACTGGCTTGCTCCCCACATATTCTCGTCCTAACGTCGTGATAAAGACTTGTTTGAGAGTCGGATCGGGGGGGCGATCGGAATTGAGCGGCAGCGGTTCAAATTCGGGTCGTCCTGCTAGAATGACGGAGCTTTTCTGACTTCGAGTTAAGCGTTCTCGCACTGTAATGCGATTGGCATATCCTGGCAATTCAGGCAGCATTGCCCTGACGAGCGGTTCGATCTCAGTGGGGCAAGCGACACGAGTTGCAGCTTGGACAGGAAATTGAGAAACCGCGATCACCCAAACACTCATGATCGCCCAATAAGGGAAAGATTTCATTTGAAACATCTCAGTGAATCAAATCAGTGAATCAAACGATTAGGAGACAGAAGCCGCTTCGATCTCCTCACAAATTCGCTCAAACGCTGCCCCCGGATCATCTGCTGCCGTAATCGGTCTGCCAATGACTAAATATGTCGCTCCCGCCTTCATTGCCTGCCCCGGAGTCATGACCCGTTGCTGATCGCCAACAGCCGCCCATGCTGGACGCACCCCCGGACAAACCAAGACAAAATCCTTGCCACACACCTCGCGCAACTGTGTCACCTCATGCGGCGAACACACTGCTCCCCCTAATCCGCTCTCCTTCGCCAACATCGCCATTTCCAGCGCATACTCTGGCAATTCCAGCGGAATTTTTAACTCAAATGCCAGCGATCGCGCCGATAAACTCGTCAAAACAGTGATCGCAATCAACTTCGGATCTGACCCCGGCGCTTTATTTGCCTCGATCGCACTTTGTGCGGCTTGCAAGGCTGCCTTTCCGGCTGTCGCGTGAACTGTAATCAAATCCACGCCATACCGAGCCGCCGCCGCGCAAGCTCCTGCTACCGTATTGGGAATATCGTGAAACTTCAGGTCGAGGAAGATCCGCTTCTCCCGCTCTTGCAAGATTTTGAGAATGTTGGAACCCGAACTGACAAACAATTCCAGCCCCACTTTCCAAAACGTGACTTGAGGAAGGCGATCGACAAGCGCGATCGCTTGTTCCTCAGACGGGACATCTAACGGCACGATAATTCGATCGTTCATGGTACAAACCGCACAAATTTATTCTTTCCAAGCTGAAGCACTTTTCCGGTCAAAGCGTCTGGCGTTTCAAACACCAGATCAGGACTGCTCATTTTCTCTCCATCTAACTTGACGGCTCCGCCTTGAATTTGTCTCCGCGCTTCGGAACTGCTCTTACACAGTCCGGCTGCACTCACGAGGTAAAACAATTTCGATGGAAATTGCAGCCCAGACAGCGAGAACTCCGGGACAGCATCGCTCTGACTTCCACCACCTTGAATCAGACTTAACGCAGCGGTTTGAGCTTCTAAAGCCTTGTCTTTCCCGTGATACTGCGTGACGATATCGAGTGCGAGAAGTTTTTGACGCTCTCTTGGATTCTCGGGCAATTGGTCGAGGGGCAAGTTGGTCAGCAGCTCGAAATATTGAGCGATCGCCGAATCCGGCACTTTTTCCAATTTCGAGTACATACTGAGCGGGTCTTCTGACAGTCCCACATAATTGCCTAAAGATTTCGACATCTTCTGAACGCCGTCTAATCCTGGCAGAATCGGCATTAACAAGCCAAATTGAGGGACTTGTCCAAAATGCCGCTGTAAATCACGCGCAACTGCCAAATTAAACTTCTGATCCGTTCCCCCTAATTCGACATCGGCTTCTAACGCCACCGAATCGTAGCCTTGCATCAACGGGTACAAAAATTCGTGCAAATAAATTGCGGTTCCTTGCTTATACCGTTCGGCAAAGCCTTCTTTCGCCAGCATTTGCCCCACGGTCATCGTCGCTAACAGCTCTAAGATTTTTGCCAAATCCAATTTAGACAGCCATTCAGAGTTGTAGCGAATCTCTAAACGCCCCGGTGTATCAAAATCCAGAATCGGGCGCAACTGCTGCAAATACGTCTTCGCATTCGCGGCGACATCTTCTTCGGTCAACTGCTTCCGCACCTCGGATTTCCCTGTCGGATCGCCAATTCTTGCCGTAAAATCCCCGATTAACAACACCGCAGTATGTCCGGCATCCTGAAACTGACGCAACTTGCGGTAGATAGTACTATGCCCCAGATGAATATCTGTTCCAGTGGGGTCAATTCCGAACTTAATCCGCAACGGACGCTCACTTTTCTCTAAGCGAACCCGTAAATTTTCAGTCGGAAGATGAGAATCCGGCTGGTCTGGGAAAATCTCTGTCGTTCCCCGAAACAGCCAGTCAAGCGAGTTAGACATACTTTATACTTTTGAGAAAATCAACGACTGCATCTGTTCCGTAATCTACAATACTGACTCTGTGCCATTTTCAATCACTTGTTTGACCCATTACTATAGTTTTCATTTGGCTGAGCTTTCTTGAAACTTTGATCCATTTCAGCAAGTCTCAATTATCCTACTAGAGTTACGGAATCCTTACCCGGAAACGCTTGACTCATCCAAGCATCGAACCCCACTTTTACGAAAGAGAGTTTGCCGTGTCGTCTAACACCTTAAGACAAAAGCAGCGCCAACCTGAAACCACCCGAGAATTTGTTCAATCTATCGGCAAAGTGACAGGAGGAACGCTACTTGCGATTACGATGCTGTCAAGTTCGGTGATTGCAGGTGGACTGGTCGGACTTGCGATCAGTTTTCGCAACTTGCCTGACGTGCGATCGCTGCGAGGCTACAAACCGAGCGAAACCACTCATATTTACGATATCAAGGGCAAAATGCTTGCCAGTATTCACGGTGAGGCAAATCGAGAAGTGGTTCCCCTCAATGGAATTTCTCCTCATCTCAAACGGGCTGTGATTGCCATTGAAGATAGTTATTTCTATTCACACCGTGGGGTGAATGGCGGCGCGATCGCCCGAGCCACGATGGCGAATTTCACGACAGGACGCACGGTTGAAGGCGGCTCGACGCTGACCATGCAGCTTGTGAAAAACCTATTTCTGTCCCCGAAGCGTGCGATCAGCCGCAAAGTGGCAGAAGCCGTTCTATCTTTGCGAGTTGAGCAGATTTTCAAGAAAGACCAAATCTTGGAAATGTATCTGAACCAGATTTATTGGGGACATAACAACTACGGCGCTCAAACCGCTGCAAGAAGTTATTTTGGCAAAGATGTATCGAAGCTGAATCTGGCTGAATCTGCGATGATGGCAGGCTTGATTCAATCGCCGGAAGATCTCAGCCCCTTTGTCGATCTGAAAGCGGCAAAAGCCCGTCAAGGCGATGTGCTCAATCGGATGCGAGAACTGGGCTGGATTACGGCTGAAGAGGAAACTGCCGCTCGCAAACAGCCGATTAAACTGGGCAAAATCACCTCGTTCCAGACCAGTCAGATGCCCTATGTTACGAATGAGGTCACGAAAGAACTCACACGTAGATTCGGGCGCGATGCAGTGCTCAAAGGTGGGATGCGCATTCAAACCACGATCGACTCTAAGATGCAGCGGGCTGCTGAAGATACTGCCCGTCGATGGATTAGTACCTTGAATAACCAAGGGGTGTATGCCGACCAGATGGCGATCGTTTCAGTCGATCCCCGGACGCAGTTTATCAAAGCGATGGTGGGTGGAGTCGATGCGAAGAAGAGCGAATATAACCGTGCAACTCAAGCCCTTCGCCAACCTGGATCCGCCTTTAAACCGTTTGTGTACTACGCGGCTTTTGCCTCTGGCAGATATTCTCCCGATGCAACGATCCTAGATGCGCCAGTAGGATATCCAGATGGATATGAAATGTATTATCCGCAAAACTACGATCGTAGTTTTGGTGGAGCCATGACGCTACGCCGCGCGCTAGAGCAGTCGCGAAATGTCCCTGCGGTCAAGCTGGGTCAAGAAATCGGCTTAAATAAAGTCGTTGAAATCTGCCGAAGTATTGGTATCAAAAGCCCCATCGATCCTGTGATCTCTTTGCCATTAGGAGCCGTTGACCTGACACCGCTAGAAATGGCGAGTGCGTATGCAACCTTCGCAAACAATGGCTGGTATTCAGATACGACCTTGATCGCCCAAGTTGCAGATAGCAGTGGCAATGTGATTTTAGACAACACGCCGAAACCAAGACTAGTCCTTGATTCCTGGGCATCTGCTGCTCTGAATGACACTCTACAAGGTGTAATCACGCGCGGAACAGCAACGGCAGCCCAAATTGGTCGTCCTGCTGCCGGAAAGACGGGAACAACTTCTTCAGAACGCGATATTTGGTTTGTGGGATATGTGCCTCAGCTTGCAACAGCAGTTTGGGTTGGAAACGATAACTACTCGCAGCTAGGACAGGGTGCAACGGGAGGAACGTTTGTCGCTCCAATTTGGCGAGATTTTATGTCTCAAGCGTTGCAGGATGTACCTGTTGAGAAGTTCCGCCCCATGTCGGACTTTGAAAAACCGTAACAAATTCTTGGGGTTGGGCAGCTTGCCCGACCCGCTTTATTTGTCAATTTGGGATTTCATCCGATTCAAGGTTTGCTGCATTTGATCGAACATTTGCTGTGGAGTCATGCCAAACTGACCCAACTGAGTTTTCAATTGCTCAACTGTCATCTGAGCAGAGAAATCTTCGGATAGCTCAAAGCGTTTCATAAATACTTTGTAGCGATCCATAATGGCTTCCATCTGTTCGATGTACATGATTTTGCCTTCACGATCGAACTTGCCATAGCTGCTGCCTAGTTGGATTAGAGATTGATAATCCTGAAAAAGATTCTTAGCTTCTTCTTGAACGATCTCGGAATCAAAAAATGACATTGTCTTAAAATCACGAGAATACTTGAGTTCATTTTATTCACAAGGGCTGACACTCGTTAAGTAGTGGAAACACTACTTGGAACATTCATATGCACGATACAGAGATTGTTGTAATCGGGAGTGGAATTGGTGGACTGGTCGCAGGGGCATTATTGGCTCGATATGGAAAGTCGGTGGTGGTCTGTGAAAGCCATACTATTCCAGGCGGCGCAATTCACAGCTTTTCGCGGCAAGGATTTCATTTTGATTCTGGGGCATCGTTTTACTGCGGGTTGAGCGATGCCCATTCAGTCAATCCGCTGCGCCAAGTTTTAGCGGTGTTAGAAGAACCCGTCGCAGCGATTCCTTATGATCCGTTTGGTCATTATCATTTTCCAGACGCGACTCTTCCGGTGTATGGAAATTTAGAAAAATATCGATCGGCGATCGCGAACATTTCTCCTCAAGGTGCGATCGAGCTTGTCGAACTTGAAAAACGGTTTCTCAAACTCTACGAAGGCTTACGCGGAATTCCGACGCTCGCTCTACGCAGCGATTGGAAATTAGCCCCGCTTTTGTTGAGTCGTTATCTTCCTTCGTTGCTGAAATTGCTCCCGAATTTGGGGATGATTCAAGCTTCTGTTGGCGATTTGATGGATCAAACGGTTCGTGATCCTTGGGTGCGAAGACTCATCGATTTGGAATGTTTCCTATTGTCTGGATTAAAGGCTCACGGCACGATCGCGCCTGAAGTTGCCTTTATGTTTGGAGAGCGGACAAATTCTGTGATTGATTATCCGATCGGGGGAAGTGGCGCGATCGTCGATGCGCTGGTGCGAGGGCTGAAAAAATGGGGCGGATCGCTGCGATTGGGTACACATGTAGAGAAAATTCTCGTGGAATCCGGCAAAGTTCGAGGCGTGCGGTTGCGAAATGGCGAAGAATTAAAATCAGCGATCGTCATCTCTAACGCCACAATTTGGGATACATATTCGCAACTTTTAGATCCCTTGCCGAACACTCAAGACGCACTCAAAACGCCAGCGATCGAGAGTTTTATGCACTTGCATCTTGGCATTCGCGCAGAGGGTTTAGAAGGTTTAACAGGTCATCATGTGGTCGTGCATGACGATCGAGACATCACCATTCCTGGAAATACCTGCATGATTTCGATTCCCTCGGTTTGGGATGCGACGCTGGCTCCAGATGGGCATCACGTTGTTCATGCTTATACGTTAGAACCCTTTGAAGGTTGGGTGCGAAATGCCGAGTATGAGCAGAAAAAACAGGAGCGATCGCAGTCGCTATTTCGTGCAATTGAAAGAATTATTCCAGATTTGAAATCCCGTATTGTTTTAGAACTGATTGGAACCCCGCTGACTCATGCGCGATATTTGCGGCGCTATCAGGGCACATACGGAGCTGGAATTCCCGCCGGACAAGGATTATTTCCGAGTTGTTATACGCCGATCCAGAATCTCTACCGGGTCGGGGATAGCACAATGCCTGGAATCGGTGTCCCTGCGGTTGCGGCTTCGGGGATTCTCTGTGCGAATACGCTCGTCGATCTGACTCAAACACTTGAATTGGTTGATTTACTTTGACTTTTTTTCTTCAATTTCGAGGTGAAATTGCGGCGCTGATGGCTGCTCTGATCTGGGCAACTGCCTCGATCGTCTATACGGGCGTTGGACGGCAAATCAAGCCGCTGGCTTTGAATTTCACCAAGGGCTGGATTGCGATCGTTTTGCTCGTCCTGACCTTACTCCTCACTCAGCGGAATATTCCCTCGATCGATCCTGCTCATTTTCTCCTGCTCTTTCTCAGCGGCACGATCGGCATTGGCTTCGGTGATACTGCTTATTTCAACGCGCTCAATTGCATCGGCGCAAGAAGAACCCTTTTATTTGAAACTCTTGCACCTCCTATGTCTGCTGTGTTTGCCTTGCTCTTTCTCAAAGAGCAGATTTCAACCACGGCTTGGCTTGGGATTGGGTTGACGATTGTCGGAGTCGTTTGGGTGATCTTAGAACGGGCTTCTGATGTTCACGAAGATTTCCGTCCGCTTCGGGGCAGTTTATTCGGACTGCTCGCCGCTCTTGGGCAAGCAACAGGTGCCGTTATGTCAAGAGCCGCACTGGTCAGTTCTGAAATTGACTCACTCTGGAGTACATTAATTCGGCTTTTAGGCGGTACGATCGCACTGTTCATCTGGATCTTGCTGCAACGCCAATCGGTTGAACTGGTTAAACCCGTACAAAATCGTCGATTGTTTGTCGTGATTGCAACAACGGGATTCGTGAGTACTTATTTAGGAATTTTACTTCAGCAAACGTCTCTGAAATTCGCTGCAACCGGAATCGCACAAGCCTTGAGTAGTACCAGTCCCTTATTTGTCATACCCTTAACTCGGATTTTGGGCGATCGCGTTAGCATACGATCTGTCATGGGTGTCCTGATTGCGCTGTTGGGAGTGGGTTTATTGTTTCAGCGTCAATGATTTTAATCACTGGTAGGTAACAGGTGATGCTGGGTAACATTTACAACGTGATACGATGCCGTGTAACAATGTCTTTCATAAATCTATAGAACAACATTCAGTGATTTTGCTAACGCAGATATTCAGAACTGCATAGTATCTCTAGAGGAGGAAAGCTACGGGACTAACACGGGGTCGCTACGATTTCAATTCCTAGCAACGTCAATGTTTGAGGAAAGAGTTGTTTATGCAAGTTTTGTTAGTGGTTTCGGGATTATTTTACGTAGCCGTGATGCCAGTTCTCTTCATTAGCTGGCTCGAATTTTTCCGTCATGATCAAGATGATTTAACCAAGAAAGAGCAACGGATATCAGGCTTAGTGATTGCGATCGCGTGTCTATTTTGGGTTATCGTTCTTCCCTTCGCTTACTTAGAACTTCTGGATAAATTTAAGCGTTCTAGCCGTGCCGCAAGACTCTATCAAAAAATGTTAACGGCTCCGAAAATCCAATCCTTAACGCCACCCGAAGATTTTCCCTGTTCTAATTTCTCGAACAACTGAGTGACATTTGCAACCAATCTGTATCTCGTGAGAGAAGACAAAGCGGCTGCATTTAGAAAATACTAAAGGTGGAAATGGAAGAAATTTGCTGTCAAGAACAATACAATATGTGAGGAAAATGGTACGCTCCAGTACCAGTTGTTATAATGGCAATGATTCTGCTACCGAGGCCGACTCGCTTACGTCCCTCGTTTTGTCTTATAAGTAGCAGTTCTTTCTCGCATGTCCGTATTAAATTAGCCAACAGCAAGATCAAACCAGAGTACCTGGTTTTTTGTTGTGGGTGCTTTTGTCAACACTTTAGGGAAGTCAATCTGTGGGTCGCTTAATTTGAATCTAAGCCCTTTTTAGGGTGCTTGAATTCAAAACGGAGGAACCAATTTTTGGGGCGAATTTCAAACACCCGTTTGAGAAAGACACCTTCCAGTCTTAGCCCGTCAGCTAACTCCGTCAGCATTGGGAGGATTCTCCAGAACGCAGTTCTCTGCGATTATGGTGTCCTGAATTTCGATCGTCTATCTGCGATCGTCAAAAATCCCTCACCCACCTCTCAGCCCTGTGTAGTTAGGAGAGGTTTCAAACTCGTGAATATTCATTCGATGCTCGTACGGCTCCAAGGCACGCTTGGACGGACTGATTTGGTTCAGAAAATGCTGCTGATGGCAGGTGCAAGCCATGCCGAGGAGCCAGAAATCAATCTGGTCGTTGGTTATTCTCATTCGCCGAGTAGTCAGACGGCGCTGGATCTGACATTATGGATTGCTCACCAAACACGCTTGGCAACGGGTAAACAGGTGACGGTTCAAGTCGTGTATGTGATTGATGATGGCGTGATGAACCGGATTCCGGTTTTTAATAGCACCTCGAAACGCTCGAAAAAAGAAGCGGGAAATGAGTGGCAGACCAGCCGAACTGCGATCGCGGAATTAGAAACGATGGCAAGTCCGCAGTTTGGAATGGCGGAACTGTTTGAGCAAGCCGATCGCATCTTATGGAATGCGCGCTGTATGGCGGAAGAATGGCGCGGTTCCCTGAAGACGCATTTGCGGTTTGGGCGCGTTGCAAAAGAGTTGAAGGAAGTTGTCGAGGCTGAGAAGGCTTCGCTGTTGATTTTAGGATGTGATACAGGCGACCATCCGCTGGTGAGGCAATTGGGGGTGCAGTTCCCCTGTCCAGTGTTGGGAATTCCGTCTGTGTTGGAAGATTAGGGTGAACCATCGGCGATCGCGGAGATTTAGACGATCGCCTGGTTCAAAAAGTAAGCTTAGTTCCCCAACGAAAGGTATGGTTTTTAGTGGCGTTGGGGTAGAAGCTCAGAACTTATGACAGGAAAAATATTAGCGATCGCGGTGGGTGATCAGGGTCAGTTCGCGCAGTTAGTGACGGTACTGATTATTTTGCTGTTGGTGGCGACGATTGTGGCATTGCTGTCGCGACGGTTAAGAGTGCCTTATGTGACGGGATTGGTGCTGGCAGGAGTCGCGATCGCGGAATTTCTGCCTCGAAAAGTTGGATTAGATTCAGCGCTGATTATTAATTTGTTTCTGCCCATTTTGCTGTTTGAGGCAGCGATTAATACTGATATTAGTCGGTTAAGAAGTACGCTGAAGCCGATTTTGCTGCTCGCAGGTCCGGGTGTGCTGATCGCAGTTGGAATTACGGCGATCGGACTAAAATTTGGCTTGGCATTGGAGTGGATTCCAGCGCTGTTGGTTGGAGTGATTTTGGCGATTACGGACACAGTGTCGGTGATTGCCGTGTTTAAAGAGGTGGAAGTTCCCTCCAAACTGATCACGATCGTCGAAGGAGAAAGCCTATTTAATGACGGCATTGCGCTGGTGCTGTTCAGTTTGGTTTTGAAATTTAATTCGACTGGTAGCATTGCGCTGACTGATGGGATTCGCGAGTTGGTGGTCGTGATTGTTGGCGGACTCGCGGTTGGCTTGGTTCTGGGGTATTTGGGAGTGGAATTGTATTTGCAATCGGAAGATGATCCACTCAGCAGTATTTTGTTGACTGTGGCGATCGCGCTGAGTGCATTTCAATTAGGTCAATTTCTGCATGTTTCGGGTGTGGTAGCAGTCGTGATTGCGGGTTTGATGTTGGGAAACTTGGAGCGATCGCGGAAGGTTTCGGCATCGAGTCGAATCACGGTACTGAGCTTTTGGGAGTATGCGGGATTCGGAGTCAATACGTTTATTTTTCTGCTGATTGGATTAGAGCTGCGATTAGATACGTTGGGGCGAATTTTACCTGCGGTCTTGCTGGCTGTGTTGGCGTATCAGATTGGGCGAATGTTAGCGGTGTATCCGCTGCTCGCTTTGGTGGGAGTGTTTGATCGACCCATTCCGATCAAGTGGCAACACGTGCTTTTTCTAGGCAATATTAAAGGCTCGTTGTCGATGGCTTTGGTGTTAAGTTTGCCATCGAGTATTCCGGGGCGAGAATCGCTGATTGCGATCGTGTTTGGGTCGGTGTTGTTATCGCTGGTTGTGCAAGGGGTGGGCTTGCCTTTTATTGTTCAGCGATTGAAGTTGGCTCATCGTTCCGAGGTGCAAGAGTGGGTCGAAGGATTGCAATCGCAGTTAATGACGGCGAAAGCAGCCCAGGATGAACTCGACACGTTGCTTAAAAGTGGAGTGTTGCCGAAGTCAGTGTATGAGGAATTGCGATCGAGCTATCAAATTAAAGTGGCAGCAGCAGAGCGATCGCTGCGAGATTTTTACAATCGTCGCTCGGAGAAATCTACTGTCCTTACCTTTCAGGCATCTCGGTTTGATGCAGTGAAGCGACGGTTGTTATTAGCGGAAAAAAATGCCTTGAATGATGCGTTGCGTAAGCGAATTTTGTCTGAGGAAGTTGTGAAAGGCAGATTGAAAGCGATCGATGAGCAGTTGTTAAAGGTTGAGGATGATTGACGCTAAAGCTGCATTAACGGATGATAGCGAATGCTGTCTGTAATTTTATTGTGTTATGACTTCTGCGAACCCGTACAGTGAAGCGATCGCGCTTCATGTCACCGATGCTCACCACGATCTTGTGATTCAGCGCCCGAGTGCGGGACTGGCTTTGCAAGGTCGAATTCGGGTTCCAGGAGATAAATCGATTTCGCATCGGGCGTTAATGTTGGGCGCTTTGGCACAAGGCGAAACCGTTATTCACGGATTGCTTTTGGGAGAAGATCCAAGAAGCACAGCTAGTTGTTTTCGGGCGATGGGAGCCGAAATCTCGGAGTTGAACACGGAAGAGGTGCGAGTCAAGGGAATTGGCCTGGGAAATTTAGTCGAGCCTGTGGATGTTTTAGATGCGGGAAATTCTGGCACAACCTTACGATTAATGCTCGGAATTTTGGCATCGCATCCGGATCGATTTTTTACCGTAACCGGAGATGGATCATTGCGATCTCGTCCGATGTCTCGTGTCGTGAAACCCCTTCAGCAAATGGGCGCACAGATTTGGGGACGCAAGCAAAATTCGCTCGCGCCTTTAGCCATTCAAGGGCAGGTCTTGAAGCCGATTCATTACCATTCGCCGATCGCGTCGGCTCAAGTGAAATCCTGTGTTTTACTCGCCGGATTAATGACGCAAGGAAAAACAACCGTTACCGAGCCTGCTCTGTCTCGTGATCATAGTGAACGGATGCTGCGGGCGTTTGGGGCAGATTTAACGGTTGACCCTGAAACGAATAGTGTGACAGTAACCGGACAATCGCAATTGACAGGGCAGACGGTTGTTGTGCCGGGAGATATTAGCTCAGCCGCATTTTGGCTCGTTGCAGGGGCGATCGTGCCTGGATCGGATTTGACGATCGAGAATGTTGGGGTAAATCCAACCCGAACAGGAGTGTTAGAAATTCTCGAGCACATGGGAGCTGATATTACCTTGGAAAATCAGCGGGAAGTTGCAGGCGAACCTGTAGCAGATTTGCGAGTGCGGCATAGTGCATTGAAAGCTTGTGAAATCTCAGGCGATGTGATTCCAAGATTGATTGATGAGATTCCAATTCTGGCAGTGGCAGCGGCATTTGCAGAAGGAACCACGATCGTCAAAGATGCGGAAGAGTTACGTGTGAAAGAGAGCGATCGCATTACTGTGATGGCGACGCAGCTAAATCAGATGGGAGCTTCGGTTCGAGAACTCCCGGATGGAATGGAAATTACAGGTGGAACGCCTTTGAAAGGTGCGGAAGTGGATAGCTATACGGATCATCGGATTGCGATGAGTTTAGCGATCGCGGCGTTGAATGCTGCGGGCACAACGACAATTCATCGGGCAGAGGCGGCAGCGATTTCGTATCCAGATTTCACGCCGACATTGCAGCGGGTTACGGGGTTAGGTTGATAAATTTTCGGAGAATCTCGGAAATTGCTTCCACCTGTAAATTTCGGGTTGATTTGTCGATCTCACTCTCCCGCACAGGGTTTTAAACCCCGTGCTAACTGTGCAAAGTCCCTGAACGGACTGAATCGCTATATTCTGGTAGTCTCTTTAGAGACTTCGCACGGTTAGACCGTGATTTTCAATCACGGGCGGGAAAGCGCAATCAATGATCAACCCAAAATTTACAGGTGGAATTGCTTTACGCAGCGGTGAGTGCTGCGATCGCTTCAACCTCGATTTTCAACCCTGGCACAAAAAGGCTCTCGACTTGTACAAGGGAACTTGCAGGCAAGTGCTGTTCAAAGTAGCGAAATAAAACAGTTCTAAGCTGACTCAGTTGTCCTAGCTCGGTAACGAATATCGTGACTTTGAGTAATCCTTGAAAGCTCGTCTTTTCTGCTTCGAGAATGCCTTGCATCTGTTCGAGAATCACTTCAGCCTGAGCGATTAGATCTTCGTCTTGTGCAGGTGTATTGAACGCGGTTAAGCCCGAAATAAACAGCAAGCTACCGTGGCGTACGGTATGCACATACGCACCTAGGGGTCTGTCGAGATGAGGATAATTTTTGCGTTCAATCTGCATTGGTTTGGAAGGGCATCTCCTTGTTCAACTGTTGAATCGCTTCATCCATTTGACGTTTACGATCGCATTCTTGCGCGATCGCTCTCAAAACTCGTTCTGTAATTTGATCAGGCGTTTCATCGGGCTGGATCAAGATATGAATGTCGGCTTGAGCATAGCGCGATCGACGTTCAGATAAAAGCTGGTTTAAACGTGCTCCTAAGTCTTGCTGCTGAAGTAAAGGGCGAGTCGTGTCATCACTCAGACGCTTTTGGATCTGCTCAACGGGTAAATCTAACCAAACAATTACGCCATGCTTCAAATAGCTCCAATTATCTGGAGCCACAACAATTCCGCCTCCGGTTGCAACAACCTTTCTCAACCGTGAAGAAACTTGAGATAACGTCGCCGTTTCGAGTTGCCGAAAAATGCTTTCTCCAGATTCAGCAAAAATGGTCGAAACACTTTGCCCAGTCGCTTGCTCGATAAACATATCCGTATCGAGAAATTCGTAGTTCAAGCGCTGTGCTAATAATTGCCCGATCGTCGTTTTTCCCACCCCCATCATGCCAATGAGAAAAACACTCACCCCGTTTAACATTTAGAACTCTTCCTCATCCAAATTTCGAGTCGGTGGTTTGATCACCTTATAGTCTGCATCCACAACGTCCGGCGGTGTAGTAGGTTCGCGATAGGTGTAGGAGTACGACGACCCAGATCGTGTTTCTGTAGTCGGTTCTTGACGCTTCTCGAACTCTTGCCGAGGACGATTGCGCGGTGTCTCTCCCCAATCATCACTCCCATCACTAAACCAATCGTCCGCATCCTCGCTTTTCGAGGGAGGGGATTGTTGACCGTAGGTGTAAACGCCTGCGGGTTTTGTCGATTGCCGAACCGTTTTACGTTCTGATCGACGCGCTGCAAATCGTGTTAATCCAAACAGGAAATTGATGATGATTGTCGTTGCAATCCCAAGCGCGATCGCACCTAAAATCCACAACGACAGTGGCATCGTGGGAGATCGCACTCCTAGAAATACGATCGACATCGGCACTGTTGAATTTGACAGCGTGAAGATAACCAGAATGCCTGCTACCGCAAGGATAAAGACAAAGCGTAAAAGAGCCATGAGCAAAACCCACGATCTACGCTATCAGCTTAGCGTATTGAGCTTATGTCCAGTACAGAATTTTCCCATGTGGAAATCGCCGTGCTAATTCTCGCTCAAAGAACTGTCGCAATTCGCGCATCGTCTTCGCATCGTATACATATTTCATGCCGCCGAATTTATTCCGCTTCACAACTCGCGCAGACTCATCGAGATCTAACTTCGTATTCGGATACCAACTTAGGAGGACTTGCTTCGAGCCAGGTGTAAAGCGATGAGAAATCAGTTCAAAGGTCAAGTCACAATCGAAGTCAATCAGCTCAGACATGCGATCGAGTAACTGTGTGTAATGCGCTTGCCAATCATCGATCGGCATAATCGGCGCGATCACAATGCCTAAAGGATAACCGCCTTCTAAACCTAATCTTCTCAGGGCTTGCAAGCGCTCCTCGACAGAAGCTGTGCCGCCTTCTAAGCGCTGACTCACGGGTGCAGCATTCACGCTGACTCGACAGCGCGTATGTCCATTGTGAGGCAGATCTAATAAGCCTTCCACATGACTGAACTTAGAAACCCATCTCAGATATCCATCTTGGCGCGTACCGAAGTAACGAATACACTCGGCTAAGCTGCCCGTGAGATGCTCAATCCCCAGCGGATCAGTGTAGCAACTCACTTCATAGCTCGTCTCACGATTAGGATGCTCGTATCGAGCTAAGTTATCCAAAATCTGAGGTAGATTTGCATACACTCGAATCACAGGTGGCCCTGATAAACTGCCAGCGAGATAACAATACTGGCAATGCGCAGGGCAGCCTTCTGCAAGATGAAACTGCCAATCGGCAGAAGGTGGGATCGGACTGAGCTTGAGTTGACTTTGAGGAGCGGTGACGATCGCTAACGTTCGTTTCGCAATGCTGTAAGTCTCACGATCATCTTCTCCACGCAAGCCAGTCAAACGGTTTTTGGGAAGTTCTTCAATCGGTAAATCTAAGCTTTGAACTCGCTCTAAAATCTGTTGTCCCCACGGTTCATCTAATGCAGCGGGTGTAAAGAGAACTCGATCAGGCATCCAAAGCTTCGATTCGCGGGCTAAAACGGGACTCGCTACCATGCTGATTCATGCTTGCTACTTCTCTATTATGGCAAGGCTAAATTCAGCGAGGGTGGCGGGTTTTACGCCAGTTTGATCAGGTGGTTCCACACTTGTTTGAGGGCGCAATTGACGGCAATTTTTTCAGCGATCGAACAATCTGCTTTTTCAAACAAAGGTGCAAGCTGTTTGGCTTCGGTCAAACTAAAGCCATAGCTGCTTAGTTGCTGAGTATAAATTTGCTCACACACCGGATTGCGTCCTTGAGTCAGTAACTCTAAGTACTCTGTGTCTGACATTTCTAAATCGACAACGATTGACATTTCCTTCTCCGTGAATCGCTGCATATAGCATATCAGGGATCGCTTCATCTCTCTAAAGACTGAAGAAAGGGTTCGATGATCAAGATAATTTCTCGGGCTGTTCTTCTCTTAACGGCGATAGCTGCGTGACAGGTCAAAACTTACGGTTGCACAATTTCCGAGTCCGCCTCATGAATCCTGTATTAAATCGATGAGAATGATTAGGCTGATTGCAAAAATATTCTGCTAAAATCTAAACGCTCTCACCCGATTGGGGGATTGATAACAACCTTTTAGTAGAAATGTTAAAGCTGATGCTTCATGGAAATTGTTCTAAGAAATGTCTGGGTTGAGTAAAAGATCATTCTGATCATTGAGCAGGGGAATACTCCCGTTCGTCTGCTAGGATAAGTGCAGCTATTTTGTATCACATACTACAAAATTAGAGACGCTTTCCAGAGCGTTTTTGATCATCTGACCAACCTTACTGCACTTAATATTCTTCTAGCCGGAAAAAGTCTGAGGCTGTAGGTTCGATTGCAGTCAGCGATCGAAATGTGTCAGGAATGAAGATGAGATCACAATCTATCTGCTTTGACCATCGACCAGATTGGCAATTGAACTCCAAACTCCAAGGCTATCACTCAGACAAATTGGGATTGTCTTGCTTTCTCCGAAATTTTCCGCAATTGGCAATGATAATGCCTAGCCCAGTGTAACTCTATTCGACGGTAGCTCTCCAAATCATGGACATTCAAACGATGGATGCTCAACGCCCCTTCACCCTGCAAGACATTTACCGATTCTTCCAAACGCCGCAGGTGATTTTCCTCAATCAGCAATTGACGGTTTGTTACCTGTTGTCGATCTTGGTTGAAAGCGACTCTTATGGGACTGAGTTTGTTCAGTCTTTAAAACAGAACTATCCGGGCTATCGACTCTCTGACACAATTTTGCAAAGTTCGCTGCGGTTTCTAGAGAAAGAAGGACTCGTCAGTAGTTATTGGAAAAAGCCAGAAAAGCGAGGTCGTCCACGCCGAATGTATCAGCTTTCCTCCTCAGCTCGACCCCAAGCCGAGGAACTTTCTACGCTGTGGCGGGAGTACGTGCTAAACCATCCGATCGAGACAGGAGATTCTTAGGGAGAAGGAGTCGGAGTTGGGTATGCGATGGGTTTAGGCGCTGCCAAAATTTGAGCGATGTCAGCCTGCTGTTGCAATTGCTGCGTTGAAGAAACTAGACCACTTAAACCATTGATCAGGCGCTTCAGATTGTCTCTTAACTGCGGATCACCGGTCAGTTCATCTAAGTCAGAGGTGATTTTCTGAGTGTTTTCAAAGGTTGCCCGTGCTGAATCTAATGTTTGTTGAAGCATTGTGATATTTGCAGGGTTGTTTAAGGTCACGGAGATATCCCGCAAGTTTGCAGAGGTTTGCACGGCATTCGCAGACAGGGTTTCTAAGTTGTTGATGAGCTGACTGCTTTCAACTCGGTTCAAAATCGGGCTGAGCCGAACGACGCTCGTGCGAAGCTCGCTACTCGTTGCACTGAGATTGTCTAAGGTGGAAACGAGGGTCGATCGATTCGCGGCAATCAGATCATTAATTTGAGTAATGGTTAAAGTTGCTCGATCGGCTGTATTACTAATGGATCTGGCAGTTGCTGAAAATGTGCCAACTTCTTGACGTGCAGACTTAACTAAGCCCGTCACTTCGCGGCTCAGTTGAGCAATTTCCGCTGCTGCAACACTACTATTTTTGGTCAGAGCATTGATGTTGCCTGTAAATTGCGGATTGCTATACACATCTGCAAATTTGATCGTCGCTCGAATGAGTTCGTCAGTGCTAATTCCCATCACTCCTTGAATGCGAGAGTTTTCACACAGAATTAAATCTCGATTGCAATCTCGATCCAAGGGTTTACCTGGTTCAGCAGTCGCTACGAGATCTTTGAGTGGCGAAATGTCTAAAACAGTCTCCCCGAGTAGCCCGGTTTGATTCACACTCAACGTTGAGTCTCTGGGAATCACTAAATCCGCTGGTGCAATTTCTAGCTTCACTTCTACCCCATTTGCGCCAGCTGCAATGTTAGAGATTCTCCCGACATTGACTCCTCGGTAACGGACTGGACTTCCGACCTGAACGCCGTTGATTGTCTCGAATTCTGCTACTACGGTAAAACTTCGATTAGCAGGATTCAGTCCCTTCAGCCAGAGCACTAGACCGCCAAACAGTCCCACGCCTGCCAAAATCATTAAGCCTACTGATCCTTCTCGAACCGTTCGCGATCGCATAACCCCTCTACCCTAATACCTGAATTGGTCCTTCTACACTGCCACTAAAGAACTGCCGAATCAATGGCTCATCGGTTGTGTCGATTTCATGGACTTTGCCTTCCCATTGCACCTGCCCGCGATGGAGAAATAAAACTCGATCGGCGGTGCGCCGAATTGTACTCTCTTGGTGCGTCACCATCACATAACTTTGACATCCCCGCTTCGGACATTGTAGCGATCGTACTAAATCTTCAATCACCGTTGATGCGATCGGATCGAGTCCGGCAGTCGGCTCATCGTACAGCAGTACGTCTGGTGTATCGCTAGGATTATCAGGATTTGCCATGATTGCCCGTGCAAAACTGACTCGTTTTCTCATCCCACCCGAAAGCTCAGCGGGAAATCGCTGACTGATGCCCGATAAGCCAACCATTTCCAGTCGTTCTTCCACGAGTTGGCGAATTCTCTTGCGAGGTAGCCGGGAATGTTGATAGAGCAAAAATCCAACATTTTCCTCAACATTCAGCGAGTCAAATAGTGCTGCTTGCTGAAACACCATACTAATATGCAGTGGATCAGCCGCATCTTCGATCAGTCCTTTCCGCCGTTTGCCGCCGATATATACCTCCCCCGAATCAGGAGCAAGCAGTCCTGCCATAATTCGCAAGACTGTGGATTTGCCAGTTCCGGAAGGTCCAATAATTGCAAGGGCTTCTCCGCGATAAACGGTTAAATCGACCTGATCGAGAACGGCATTGTCCCCGAACCGTTTGCTGACACCTTTTAATTCAATCAATGGATCAGCCATGCCTGTCCTAAAGTGCGATCGATTATCGCCATTGTGCAATACCAATACCAAAATAGCGATTCTTGTGTCCGATCCGTTAGGACAGATGCAGAAATTGGCTTAACAAGATTTGAACATGAGTTTCCAGGCGATTTTTTCGACGATCGTGTTCACGCCTTCGTGATGCAGTTCGATCGGTTGTTTTTTCAAGCGTCGCAGTTCGGTCATGGCTTTGCGGGTGACCGCATGGCTGGTGTCATCGGTGAGTAAGAGAACTGCATCGGCGGTTTGAATCTGCTGCACGGCTTGATCGACAATCAGTAAGCCATCCTCAACCGTTGACCAGACAAAATAAACTTTCGGTAACTTTTCTTTTACATAAGTGCGTGTTGTCGTGTGTCCCCCAAAGACAACGACTTTGCCGCGTAAGTGCGTATAAGATTCTTTTTGTTCTTTTTCTTCGATGTCCGTTTCAGGTTTCGGCTTTTTTTCGAGGATTGCTTTGGGTTCGGATTGCGCTTGTGCCCAGAGTTTGCGGGCATGTGCATCCATGATTTTTAGCTTCTGGATGGCAGTGCCTTGCAGGGTAATTGGTTTGTCGCTTAACTCTTGAACGCGATTAAACAGAAACTCTACGACTTCATCTAAGCGATCGACTCCTTTCAAATCCTCTCGATAGTGATAAACGTCCATAGCTAAGTAAGAGGCATCATAATAGCTGGTCTGTTCTCTAATGCGATCGAGAAGTTGTTCGGCAGTTTCGTGTCGTTCTTGGGTGAGTTTTTCGGCTTGGTGTCGGCTCATTTGCGCTTCGTATTCGCGCTGTGCTTGTTCTTCCCGCCGTTCTTCGATCACTTGCTTGATGAAGTCGATATCGGTTGTGTTTTCGCCGTTTTCTTCGAGGGATTGTCGGGCTTCGATCAAGCGGCGAGAGAGTTCAGGGAGATCGTTTTGGATCTGGCTGCGGTAATGTCGAATGGCTATGACTAATTGTTCATAAGTGTTGCGTGCTTGAGTATCGCCTTCTAAAATGCCTTTTTCATCGAAGCCGCGTTTAAGATCTTCTAAGCGATTACAGTATTGCTCTAATCTTTGCTGTATTTCTCGCCGCGTATCCATAAGGACAAGTGTTTCTTGAGAGGCGGCTTCAAGATCATCGATCGAGAGGAAAGATTGCATCGGAGATTCCTTTTAGTAAATTGGCTGGAGTGTTTTTAAATAATATAGAGCCGTCCCGAACTCGTCTGAATTTCAGGACAGTTCAGGTGTGGGGTAATTCCACTCTATTTAGTCTGCCCATTGTACTGTCTGTTTGATTGTTTGCGGCGGACTAAATAATCCGCTTACGTAATAAATTTATTTTTATCAGTTTAGATGCACAATGCAGATTTGAAATGTAAAGTACGAACGAATCGGTGTATTCAAATGCTATCGCGATCGAGAACCTGAGTTAAGGCAGTTTTTTAGCCAGAACCAGAATGCGGAGTGGGGTCTGTCGGAAGTCGGCTTTTTCAGTCTAAAACTTGCGCTTCAGCAGACTGTTTTCGATGGCGATCGCGCAGTTCAATATAGAGTGAATCAGTTTTAGCAAGCTGCCATTTTTCGTAGAAAATTTGAGCGGATTCGGCTTTCACTGGATCTTCGACGCGAGGCAGAACGACTTGAGCGCCTTTGTCATACTTTCTTCCTGATTTGTGATTTGCATAGCGTCGAGCGCGCGTATACCCCATCTGTAGAAATTTACGCGCCATGTCCATGCCCACAAAATCTTGTTGAGCTTTGTAGTTGAGAAAGAGTTGATAAATTGCGTCTGCAGATTGACGCGCAATCTCTGGCGTTTTGAATCTCCAGTGCGGCAATATCTCGCTTTTGTAGGGTTCAACGAGCAATACGCCTTGCTCACCTCGACCCATACGATACAGTTCGGGATGCTGGCGAAAGTCGATCGCTTTAAAGTCCAGTGAGTAATCAAACTCTTGCATGAATTGAATCTTAAGCTAACGATTTAGGTTTACACGATGCTTAAAGTTAGCGAATCGACCAACTGAGAGAGATTTATAGCAATCCGGTTTGAGTGTAAAGGCTCAAAAGAGTGGGGATTGGGGAGTTACTAAGGGAACAACTTCTTACTTCACAACTGAATCTAGGGTGGCTATAGAACAAGCTGGAAAACACCGATTTCAGGTAGGCTATGAATAAGTTTTAGACGTGTTCCTCTAAGTGTATGGCTACTTATTTGGTGACAGGCGCGAATCGTGGCATTGGATATGAATATTGCCGTCAATTACAGGCGCAAGGTCATGAGGTGATTGCAGTTTGTCGAACTGCTTCTGAAGAATTGCGGCAGCTAGGGATTCGAGTTGAAGAAGGGATTGAACTCACCTCAGGATCTGCGATCGCAGAGTTACGATCGCGCTTAGGTGAAATGACGATCGATGTTCTGATCAACAATGCGGCAATTGCCAAACGAATTGACCTCAGTCATCTAGATGTTGCGAGTATCCGAGAGCAGTTTGAAGTGAATGCGATCGCGCCGCTAAGATTGACTCATGCACTGCTGCCTTTGCTCAAGTCAGGCTCTAAAATTGCGCTGATGACGAGCCGGATGGGGTCGATCGCAGACAATACGTCTGGCGGTTCTTATGGTTATCGGATGTCAAAAGTTGCCTTGTCCATGGCAGGAAAATCACTGGCTCACGATCTCAAGCCTCAAGGCATTGCTGTCGCAATTTTGCATCCTGGTTTGGTGCAAACCCGAATGACAAACTTTACCGTAAACGGGATTACTCCAGAGACCTCTGTTAAAGGACTATTGCAGCGAATCGAACAGCTTTCATTAGACAATACAGGGACGTTTTGGCATTCTAACGGGGAAGTTCTGCCGTGGTAAGTAGAGGGTGATTCAACATCAATTCGGCAAGTTCTCTCGCTTCTGGGGAAGTTCTGCCGTGGCATGTAGATGGGTGTAATTCAACATCAATTCGGCAAGTTCTCTCGCTTCGTTGCTCACCCGCCCCGGAATGAATTCGGGACTAACCGTGCGAAGTCCGCTCTGGGACTAACAGCCAGTTAAAACATTTTCTTCATTGAGTTTCAGTCCACTGATTTCAATCTTGTCTGCTTTGAAGATAGAAGTTAGTAGTTCACTCCATTCAATCGGATAGGGCGATAGAGTGAAGATCTAAAATCATGGTTGCTACTCTCCACTCTCCACTATGTATGAGCAGTTGACAACTAAACAATTACAGCCAGAATCTCCAATGAGAGCGAATTACGAACTGTAAACGAACTCAAACTTTAATTGGGAACTATAAACCTTTTTCATCCATCCCGACTGTGACGCTCCTGACAGATTCGAGAATAGAACAGTAGGAGACTGGATACTTTCCCTGCACATTTCCCAGATTTTTCGATTGGAGTCAGTTAGGTTATGGTGAGTCAAGCTTTTGGAGATGCCTTGGGCACAGGTTCGCGAGAGCATTATGAATCTCAAACGCAAGCGATCGCGAGACAATTGCTGCGAGCAACTCGCGAATCGAGATCTTGGTTTGCTCAAGTCCGCGATCAGATGCAGTGGGATGATAAGTTGCTCGGCTGGGCAATGAGTAACCCAGGATTGCGAGTGCAGTTGTTTCGGTTAATTGATTGTTTGCCTGCGCTCCGCAGTAAGCCAGAAATCGCGCGGCATTTGCAGGAATATATGAGCGATCAGACGGTCGAATTACCTGCAGCGTTGAAGAGTCTGCTGAATTTTGCCAATGCTGATTCGATGCCGGGACAGCTTGCCGCAACGACGCTTTCTACTGCGGTTGAGACATTGGCGCATAAATATATTTCAGGCGAGAACCTGAAACAAGTGCTGAAAACGATCGAGCGACTACGCAAAGAAAAAATGGCGTTTACGGTCGATCTGTTGGGTGAGGCAGTGATTACGGAGGCGGAGGCACAGTCTTATCTCGATCGCTACTTAGAGTTGCTTGAGCAATTGACCGAAGCCTCAAAATCTTGGTCGAAAGTTGAGCAAATTGACTTCGCGGATGGGCAACCATTGCCGAAGGTGCAAGTGTCTGTGAAGTTGACCGCATTCTACTCGCAGTTTGACCCGTTGGATGAGGCAGGAAGTCAGGTGCGGGTTGCCGATCGTGCTAGAACTTTGCTGCGTCGGGCGAAGGAGCTAGGAGCAGCCGTTCACTTTGATATGGAGCAGTATGCTTACAAAGATTTGACGCTAGAGACTTTGAAGGCGTTGCTTTTAGAAGAAGAGTTTCGATCGCGCTCTGATGTGGGCATGACGATTCAAGGCTACTTGCGCGACAGTCAAGCCGACTTACAAGGGTTGATTGATTGGGCGAAAGAGCGAGGCACACCGATCACAGTGCGCTTAGTCAAAGGGGCTTACTGGGATCAAGAAACCATCAAAGCGGTTCAGAAAGATTGGCAACAGCCCGTTTTTAACGATAAAGCTGAGACTGATGCGAACTATGAACGCTTGACAGAATTGCTGCTCGAAAATCACGAGGTTTTGAATGCGGCAATTGGTAGCCATAATGTGCGATCGCAAGCTCATGCGTTAGCGATCGCGACTGCTTTAGAAATTCCGAAATCTCGGATCGAATTTCAAACCCTTTACGGCATGGGCGATAAACTCGCGAAAGCGATTGTAGAACAAGGCTATCGAGTTCGAGTTTACTGTCCTTACGGTGAACTGATTCCAGGAATGTCGTATCTGATTCGGCGGTTGCTCGAAAATACGGCAAATAGTTCATTTTTGCGGCAGAACTTAGAAGAAAGACCGATCGAGGATTTGATTGCGGCTCCTCAAGTCGGTGAACCTTCTCAACTCAAAGCGCTAGATAAGTTTGAGAATGCAGCCGATACGGACTATGCCGATCGAGCAAAACGCGATCGCATTCAATCTGCTTTGAAATCAGTTCGTCAGCAGTTTGGACAAACTTACCTGCCTTTGATCAATGGCGAGTTTGTAGAAACGGCTGAGAAGCTGAAATCTGAGAATCCATCGCGGTTTAGTGAAACAGTTGGCACAATTGGGCTGATCAGCGTTGACCAAGCAGAAGACGCGATCGCATCTGCGAAAGCTGCTTTTCCAGCCTGGAAACGGACTTCTGCTCAAGAACGCGCTCATATTCTGCGCAAAGCTGCCAATCTTTTCGAGCAACGTCGAGAGGAATTGATTGCTTGGATGACTTACGAAGTCGGTAAGCCTGTGAAGGAAGGAGACGGCGAGGTTTCAGAAGCGATCGATTTCTGTAACTACTATGCTGATGAGATGGAACGCCTCGATCGGGGCGTGGACTACGATTTCCCCGGTGAAACAAACCACTATCGCTATCACGCTCGCGGCATTGTTCTAGTCATTTCTCCTTGGAACTTTCCATTAGCAATTCCGGTTGGTATGACTGTTGCTGCTTTAGTCACGGGCAACTGTGCATTGTTGAAACCTGCCGAGACTTCTTCTGTAATTGCTGCCAAGATTGCAGAGATTCTAGTGGAAGCAGGAATTCCGGCTGGGGTGTTCCAATTTATTCCAGGTAAAGGACATACCGTGGGTGCGCATCTCGTCAAACATCCTGACGTGCATATGATTGTGTTTACTGGATCGCAAGCGGTCGGGTGTCAGATTTACAAGGATGCAGCCGTGTTACAGCCTGGACAAAAGCACCTCAAACGAGTGGTCGCTGAAATGGGCGGGAAGAATGCAGTAATCATTGATGAGAGCGCAGATTTAGATCAAGCGGTTCAGGGGGTTGTGCAGTCTGCGTTTGGATATAGTGGGCAGAAATGCTCGGCGTGTTCTAAAGCGATCGTGCTTGAACCTGTGTATGAGACATTCTTGTCAAGATTGGTCGAGGCAACTCGATCTCTGAACATTGGAGAAGCTGAATTACCGAGTACGAAAGTGGGACCCGTGATTGATGGCGAAGCTCAGAAGCGGATTCAGGAGTACATCGAACAGGGACGAACAGAGGCAGAAGTCGCGATCGAACTTCCGAAACCCGAAGGCGGTTACTATGTTGCGCCTGTAGTGTTCACGAATGTTCCAGCAAATGCCAAAATTGCTCAAGAAGAGATTTTTGGACCAGTCTTAGCTGTGATGCGTGCGAGTTCATTCCAAGAAGCTTTGGATTTGGCGAATGGTACGCCTTATGCGTTGACCGGGGGATTGTATTCGCGCACGCCATCGCATATTGAGCAGGCACAGGCTAATTTTGAGGTCGGAAATCTGTATATCAATCGCGGCATTACAGGCGCGATCGTGGCTCGGCAACCGTTTGGAGGCTTTAAGCTCTCAGGGGTTGGCTCGAAAGCAGGTGGAGTCGATTATTTGCTTCAGTTCCTAGAGCCGCGAGTGGTGACGGAAAATGTTCAGCGGCAAGGATTTGCGCCGATCGAAGGAGCGGAATAATGATGTGTGTAGGTTAGGGGCGTGGGCTAGTTGTCAAGCGCATGAATTTGGGGGAGTGGGGAGTAAGAACTTCTCTCCCCCTTCCCCCACTCCCCTATCGGTCTGTTATGGTGAACTACTAGCTCTCAACTCAATTCGCAGACACCAAAACTCCGCTGCATCGCCTTAAACCAGAGCAGTCGATTTCACCATGCCTTCTAAAGTTCGCAAGAGCACCTGTTCGTTATAAGGCTTGGAAAAATAGGCTGCTGCTCCCAAATTCTCCGCGACTTTTCGATGCTTCTCTCCACTCCGGGAAGTCAACATCATCACAGGGATCTGTGCCAACTGCTCGTCCGATCGCAGTTTTGCCAAAAAGCCATATCCGTCTAATCGGGGCATTTCAATGTCGCAAATCACCGCTTGCACAGACAGTCCTGCTTCTAAACGCTCGATCGCATCTTGACCATCTTTGGCTTGTTCAACTCGATAGCCCGATCGTTCTAAAGTCAAGGCTAAGAACCGACGCACATTGATCGAATCATCAACGACCAAAATTGTTGGCGTTGTCGATCGCGCCATACTCGGTTGGGATGCCGCTAAACTTGCGCGCAGTTGCTTGCTAAAGGCTTGATCCGGTTGAATATCTGAGCGCTCACAGCTTGTAATCCAGCGCAATAGCTCCGTCACATTCACCAATGGCACAACTCGCCCATCACCCAAAATCGTACAGCCACTAAAACCAGTGGGCAGAGCTAAGTTTCCTTCTACTTTTCGCATCGTTGCTTCTTGTTCACCCCAACAGCGATCGATTTGAATCCCGAACCATTGCGGTGCTTGATCAATGATCACAACACTCGTCATCGAGATCGTGGGTGGTGTTTCAAATCCATGCGGAATCTGCGGACAGTTAAATCGCATCCATTTCTGCAATCGCACCAATTGCACCACTTTGTCTTGCCAGTTGAGAACCTCACTTCCCGCTGTTTCAATAATTTGATTATGCTGGAGTAAAAAGAGTTCTGAAACAACATCGGTTGGCAAAGCAAGCAACATGCCATGACATTCAATCAGTAATACTTTGATCGTCGAAAGAGCAAACGGGATCGATAACGTAAACGTTGTTCCTTGTCCGGCTTGAGTATTCACGCTAATTTCGCCGCGAATTTGCTTGAGATTGTTTCGCACCACATCCATCCCAACGCCACGACCCGAAAGGGCAGTGACTTGAGTACTCGTACTAAATCCAGGCTCAAAAATTAGTGATAACAGTTCTTCATCGCGAGCCGCATCGAGTAAGACGGGATCGAGTCCCATTTGTTCAGCGCGATCGCGAATTTTGTCGATCGGAATTCCTTCGCCATCGTCTCTAACAGTAATGATCGTGCGGTTGCCTTGATTAGCCGCTTGAATCTCGATCGTGCCTTGCGGTGGCTTTCCTCTGAGTGCGCGCAATGTTGGTTCTTCAATCCCATGATCAAAGGCATTCCGAATCAGATGCATTAACGGATCATTCAATGCTTCGAGAAGATTGCGATCGATGAGGGTGCTGCCCCCAACCACCGAAAGCTGCACCTCTTTCCCATATTGCAATGACCATTCTCGGATCGCGCGAGGGAAGCGATTGATCACATCGGAAATGGGGCGCATCCGCAACTGAGTTAAGCCACTTTGCAGCTGCTTCGCAGTTTTGGTTAAGTTCCGCGCCGATTGATCCGCATCATCCAAACTCAGATCAATGTCTTCGCTCACCTCTTGCAGTTGCACGATCGTTTCCATCACTTGCTGAGACAACAAGTGCAAGTCGCCATAGCGATCGAGTTCTAGTGCGTCAAAGCCCGATCGACGATTGTCCTGGAGCGATCGACTGCCATCTAAGGTGACGCGATCGTAAGCAGTTCTTAACTTAGAATTGACTTGATCAAGGACTTGTACCCGGTCGTGTAAAGTCCGAGCTAGACCTCGTAAGCGTTTTAGATAGAGATCTAACCCGTTGCGATCGATAGTTAATTCACCAAACGAATCATTTAACTGATTGAGTTGACGAACGGGAACGCGCACAGTCGTATCTTGAGCTTCAGTTGCCGTACTGATATCAGGTTCGGGATCTAGAATTTTGAAATCTGTGCCTTTTGGTTCGCCGACTGGAATGCGAGTTGGCATCGGAATCGGCTGAAAATCATCGACGGCTAACGCTTCTGCTGCTAATGCTTCGGTAAACCAATCGGTTTCGCCGACATTGGGTTCGAGGACAGAAGGCACGTCTGCAAAATCAGCCAATTCTGGAGGTAGAGTCGATTCTGCGATCGCAGTGGGAATTTGATCATACTGTCCGGCGATCGCAAGCTTTTGCGCGGTGCGCCACGCTGTCAAAGCTGACTCAGCAATGGCGCTAGTATTCTGTGAATCCTGTTCGATCGCGTAAGCAATCGATTGGCACAGTTGCACAAATTGCGAAAGTTGTAGCATTTCGCCTAACCCACCCAACTCTTGCGCCAGAATTGCTACCTCTTCTCGCAAGCAAGGCTGATCTGGAGTGTTGAGCACCGTTTCTAATCGCTCTAAACATCCTTCTACTTCTGTCTCAAACAACAGTGGAACGATGTCTTGCCCTTCTTCGGGTGAGAGAATCGATGCTGCATTTTCTTCCTGGGGATCGCCGAGTTCAGCATGTAGTGCATCAAAGACGGGATACGCTTCAACCGAGAGCCAATTCGCATCGACAAAAGAATCCTGATGACGCTGCATCGATTCGCGATCGAACTCTACAACTTGTCGCAGACAGCCCACTGAGGCAAGCAGTAAATTCTCCAATCGCGGACTAACCACAATCGACTTGTCAATTTTCAGGACTTTCCAAGAATCTTCGAGCCGATGGGCAAGCTCACTGAGAACTTGAAATCCCATCATGCCTGCTCCGCCTTTAATCGAATGCGCTGCCCGCAAGGCGGCATTCGCTTTTGCCACATCGATCGGATGATTTGCTAAATCTAAAATCGTCGCATCAAGAACATCTAAGTACTCTTGCGCTTCATCGAGAAACTGACGGCGAATTTCCAGTTCTTTATCTTGTGCCATTAGCCCACCTTAAATGTGCCCACTGATTCTTGTAGCTCCTGCGCGACTTCTACGGTTTGTCTCAACGATCGAGAGACTTCCATTGAAGATGCCGATGTGCGTCCTGCTGCGGCTACGATCTCTTGCATCAAGTGCGAGACTGCATCTGAGGTTTGCACCTGCGTCACCGTCGCCTCTGAAATAGACTGCACCAAATCATCGATGCGGCGCGATACCTCTAGAATCTGCTCCAAACTCTGTTTCGCGTTATCGACTAATCGAGTGCCTTCCACGACCTGAGTTGTGCCTTGCTCCATCGCTTCGACCACTTCAGTCGTTTCGCGCTGAATCGTTGCGACAATTTGCTCAATTTCGCGCGTTGCTGTTGCCGATCGCGTTGCCAAATCTCCCACTTCTTCTGCAACGACAGCGAAACCTTGCGATCCTTCATCTGCCCGTGCTGCTTCGATTCCAGCATTAATCGCGAGTAAGTTCGTCTGCATCGCAATCTGGTTAATCAACGAAACGACTTTAGAAATCTGCTGTGTCGATTCACCCAAGCGTTTGACTTTCTTCGCGGTTTCTCCGATCGTATCTCGCAGACCGAGAATGTTCTGTACGGTTAGCTCCATCGCGATCCCGCCTGCTTCTGCGGTCGAAGAAGCTTCACGGGCAACAGATGCAGCTTGTTGAGCACTGTTCGAGACGGTTTGAATCGATCGCAGCATATTCTGAACCGAATCGAGCGTGCGGCTGGTTTCATCGGCTTGGCGAGTTGCTTCATCTGAAAGCTGCCGTACCGCTTGTTCATCCGAACTCAGCGAGGCATTCACTTGACTCGCAGCATCTTTTACCTGGGTAACAATCTGCCGCAAACTTTCCACGATCGAATTAAAGAAGTCGGCGACCGTGCCAATTTCTCCGGCCGTAACATCGGCTCGAACCGTCAAATCTCCTTCAACAGCTCCTTCTACATCTGCTAGCAGATTGATCAACTGCATCTGCAAGGCTTCTTTCTGCTGTTGCCGTTCTTCAGACAGTTGCTCTGCTGATTTTCTCGCGTCTTCTGTCTGTTCCAGCAAGCTTGCTTGATCGAGTGCGTAGCCAATCTGAACGGCTAACTGCCCGAAAAAGTCAATTTCTTCGGGTTTCCACGATCGCGGAGCCGAACACTGATGCGCACATAATAATCCAATCAACTCTTGGTTTTGCACGATCGGAGCAACCATATTCGCTTGGACTTCCAATCGTTCTAAAATCTCACAGTGACAATGACTCAGCTTTGCTTGCTTCAGATCTTCCATCGACCAAACGCGCCCTTCTCGATAGCGATCGACTAAAGACGCTTCCATCGGATCGCTGACGACTTTGCCCAATGCTTTGATCCAATTTGAGCCAACTGATTCTGCGGTGATAGTTCCGCTCAGGTAGTCCGGGGCAAATCGATAAACCACGACTCGGTCGGTTTTAAAGGCGGCTCGGATCTCTTCTACACTGGTGGCAAGAATATCATTCACAGATAGAGAGCGACGAATTTTGACGGTGATCTGGTTCAATAACTGCGATCGTTCAGCACTTTCTGTCTGCTGGACAACCAAGGTTTGCAACTGTCCGGCCATCAAGTTGATGTTGCGCCCTAAGATGCTGATTTCATCGCTCCCTTTCACAGCGAGACGAGTGTCTAATCTTCCATTTCCCAGCTCCAGGACTGCATTAGTTGCTGCCACAATTGGACGAGTTGCTCGACTTGCTAACCAAGCCGCGAACAATCCAGTCAGAAGAACAGCGCCAGCAGTTCCCAGTAAAAAGGTGAGCAGTAACTGTCGCTGTGGTGCAAAAGCGATTTCAGTTGGGATACTCAACACAACATCCCAACCTAGATCGGGAAGTCGATCGCGTCCCTTCCAAGGCGCGAAGCTGACGAGGACGGGCTTAGATTCATCGTTGAGTTTCTGCGTCACAACATTTGAGTTGAGCTCTCGACGAGATTGCAGTGAGGAAAAAGATGAATAAATTGATGAAGCAGTCTGTCCGATGTTCTTATCTTGAGAAGACAAGAAGATCTGATTGCTCGCATCTAACACACTGAAAGTCGAGCCAGTTTGGTTATAGTTTTGTAGTTCGGCTGCCAAACTCTTGAGCGGCAGGACTGCCCGTAGGATTCCGGTGCGTCTTCCAGTTCCGGTTTCTTGAATCGGAACTGTGATGTAGATGGTATAAGGAGCAGTTGGTGTTAACCGTATGGGGCGACTAATTGAAACCCGACTCGATTGAAGTGCGACTCGGAAGTAATCTTGGTCGCCTTGGGGTGGGATCGGGTTGCGATCGGTCTGAATGACGGCATTACCATCATTATCAAATAGCGTAATGCTCTCGTAGTCCCAACTCTCAGCCGCTCGCTCAAATACGGTTCGTTTATCATCAACTGAAGTCGCATCTCGCAGCCCTGGAGTCGTGAGAATGGGTGACGTTGTGAGAATTTGTAAGTCGGCAGTTCGTTCTGCCATATAGTTGGCAACGCGCTCATTTAAGATGATTGCCAGGGTTTCTTCACTGTTGACGATTTGGCGCGTAATCGATTGATTCGCAAACGAATACGCGATCGTGCCAATGACGAGAACGGGGAGAGTTCCGATGGTGATCGCGATCAAGGTCGCTTTGTTTTTCAGGCTCAATCGTCTAAATCGGGCAAGTCCTGGGATGGAGAGCGATCTGCGTTTCACAGGGGTTGGAGGCATATCGATCGAGCTTGGCTTTAGAGTGTTGGACTGAGCAAGCTGATCCCGTTGGGCGGCATTTAATTGGTCAACCATAGGTTTAGAAGTTTCAAACGGGTAGTAGCGGTAGATGAGAACATGATGCGATCGCCTGATGAAGAGAGCGTATTAATGATTTTGCAAAAGCGGAGCTTGTAGAATAGCCTCACCGTCTAAGAGGAAAATCACATCTTGAGACTGTAAGATGCAAGCCTTGGAGTAGGGGATCAAGCCTTTGGTCACGTGACTGGGGACGGGCTGTAAGTCGTCAGGCTTTGCCCAAGCAATTCCATCGACTCGGTTGACTGCTGCTGCTACGGCAGTCGAGCCAGTCCGAAGAATCACGAGATCATATTGTTGGGGACTGTAATCGAGTCTGCCGATATCAAGGAGCATTGCGAGATCGAATACCCACAACGCGCGACTGCGACGGTGCATCAGTCCCAAAATTCCGGGCATCAAGTTAGGGATCGGCGTCAAATAGCGCGGCTGAAGCACGAGTACTTCTTGAACATGCCGCATGGGTAAGCCGACCTGGGTTCCTTGCCCCACTTCAAATTTGAGATAGCTTTCGCCCAAATTTTTCGGAGCGATCGCATTTTTTTGCGTTGTTGCTAATGTCAACACTGAGTCATCCACGCGGTTTATCCTCCGACAGATTGAACAGCCCGGATTAACTCTTCACGAGTAAAAGGTTTCGTGATGTAGACATCTGCACCCTGACGCATTCCCCATAAGCGATCGATGTCCTGCCCTTTTGAAGTGCAGATAATAATTGGGACTTTCTGCGTTTCTGGATTTTTCTTCAAACTCCGACATAGCTCGAATCCACTCATGCCCGGCATCACGACATCGGTGACGATCACATTGGGCTTAAGCTCGATCGCCTTATTGAGTGCGTCTTTTGCGGTGACTGCTCCGACCACACTATAGCCACCTTCTCGTAAGTAGTGGCTCAACAGTTCCATCTCTGAGGGAGTATCTTCAACAACTAGAACAGTTCGCATTAATGTTAGGCTCATAACGTTTCACAGCAGGTAAAGTAGCATTTCGGTTACTCAAGGTATCGAAAAACGGTTTTGACTAATTCGGCTTGGGTAAAAGGTTTGGTGAGATAGCCAGATGCACCCGCGATTTTCGCTTTAGCGCGATCGATGAATCCGGTGTGACCCGTGACCATGATGATCGGGGTGAGCTTAAAGCTGGGGTGACGGCGTAACAAAGAACAAAGTTCATAGCCATCGAGATTGGGCATTCCGACATCCAGTAAGATGATGTCCGGTTTACTCCGAACGACTTGCATTAATGCTTTGACCGGGTCGTTAATCATAATCACCGAGACGCTGGAATCATTTAAGAAGGTACTAATCGCTTGCAATACCGTTGGGCTGTCATCAATGCAGGCAATTTTGTATTGATCTCGAGCGGTTGCTGTCGCTGAGTGAGGCGATGCTGAACCAGTCGGAACGGTTATATCAGGAGTCTGAGTCGGTTGAGGAGTCGTGAAGGTGAGGGGTCTAGTGCTGGGAGCACTTGAGACTGGGCTAGGGAGCGGAATCGATACATCTGGGCTAGCCGCTTTTGGAATCGTAGGTGAGTGGGATTTCAAGTCGGAATGACAGCGTTCGACGATCGGGCGCAAATCAAGCTGACAGAGATTCGGGTAATGCAGAAAATTGGGTTTCGCAATAACTTCATAAATGCCTTCTGTCACACTCAGAAAAGGTTTGATCACTTCGATTGCAAGCAGTTCAATCAGTTCTATGGCTTGAGATCGATCGATTAATCCTTGTCCAATTAGCCATTCGATCGCTTGATAGTCTGCGCTGGTTGCAGGATAAGTTCCAGCCACCGTTTCAAATTGCCGGAGCTGAGCACGATCGAATCGAGTCAGCGAGGGGACGCGATCGCTGAGTTGATCGAGCGCGCGATTGAGCCGATCAAAGGGCTGGATCGAATTGGTTGCAAAGGCAAGTGTGCCCTCATCCAGGTAGAGTAACCAAGAAACGGAACCACTAACAATTTGCAAGCAACCATCAACGCGACGGCTGATCAATTGCGCCAACAACGAGAGAGGCTGTAGGCGTTGAAACGGTCTGTGACTAACCATAACTAACCATAAACATTAGGCAAAGTTTTCAGGAGATGAGGTATTCCTTGAGACAGAAGTCAGAAGAAAAAAACATCTGTAAAATATCTAGCGATTAGCAGAAAATTCAGGTGCTATCAACCTTATAGGAAGACTATCAGTACTGAGAACAGTCGTGCCATCTTAATAGAAACTTGATACTCGTAAGAGCGTTTCCTCATATTTGAAGTTGAGTCTTAGATACAAAAAACTCGGAACTATCTAAGAACTAGACAGCCCGCTGCATCCATGAGGTGAACTTCAAATATGTACTTCAACAAATGTTGCTGTTGAATCTGTCGGAGCCGCGACGAGAAGCATTCACTAAATCGAGTATAAATTTGAGATCGAACCTCCTGAGCTTGACGTTAAATTGCATTGAGAGAATGACAATTTCAGGGAATCAACGTTTAATGACCTCAGTATTCGGGGTCATCATTAGATTACTCGTTACTTTCTCAAATAACAAGTCAGAATCGCGAACATTTTGTCTAAGTTGTAGTTTGTAATACTAAATACATTAGATTTTTCTATTTAGACATATATTTGAAACAGCTTACTCTAGAAGGGTTTGGCAAATTTGTATAAAATTTGAATTTCAAGATTCACTCATTGCTATGTCAATCAAAATACATGTTTAGCCAACTTTAATTCTGTAAATCATGTTCTGAAAAACATACTTTCTTAGAACATTCTGTGTAATTAATTACTCAATATCTAACAAGCAACATTGCTCATGCAAAGAAGTACAAGAAAGTTGCTAACACTGTGTGTTTTTTAATACTCAGTATAAAAGATGGGGATTTGTTTCAAACTGCATAGAATCATTAACTATTGCTGCGATTCGACTTGTTTCGTGATGCTTTTTGGTACAAAACCTCTAGACAGAAGTTTTTGATCACAAAATACGATTTAAGGAGAAACTCAATTGTTGACCTCTACCTTGCTAGCAGTTGCGCCGAGAGCTGTGGATTGGAGTCCGAGCGTTGGGGCTGTGATGATTATTTGCAATATTTTGGCGATCGCGTTTGCGAAATACACGATGAAGAATCCGAGTGCGCCCCCTGAAATGCCTTCATCCAATATGTTTGGTGGCTTTGGACTCCCTGCTGTGATTGGTGCGACCTGCTTTGGTCATGTGCTAGGCGCAGGTGCGATCTTAGGATTGTCCAACATTGGCGTTTTGTAATCTCCAAGTGCCTGATTTGTTACTCAAAGATATTTGGCTAGGGAAGAAATTCTCTAGCTTTTTTGGTGTGGAAAGCGAGACTTTTGTACTTCACTGGCGGCTCCCTGCCTTCTATATAAAGTTTATTTACGTTTGTATGGATTCTCGAAAACCAGACTGCAGAAAGGAATAGGAAAGCTCGAACTTCACAGTAGCTAAAATTTATCGTCTCTTTTGCTAGAACGCTGGATCGCTCTCAACAATCCATCCGATTCTCCTAGCCCCCCTTATGAAGAAAAATTCAGAGATTGGACGCGACGCGCCTCCAGTCAACTTGGATAGTGCTTATGAGCTACTGTCCGAGATTCTTATGACCCGATTTTCGGTCGATCCTGCTTTCTCGCGATCGTTTAATTTTCGAGCCTTTCAACTCGGTGATGTGCTGAACGTCTCTCATGTCATGATGCTTTGCCAAGGACGAGTCCGCTTGATTCGGTCAGGTGTACCTGCGGCAGTGTTAGACGTGGGAGACAGTTGGGGATCAGATGAACAATTCTGTGATCCGGTTCTGTCTTATCAAGCGATCGCGGCAAGTGCTGGATTTGTTGCTGAGATCGACAGTATTCCGCCTGAGCTAGAGTCTGACCTTCAGAAGATGGCTCACGATCGACAACGCTTGTTGTTTTTGAAGAGTGAGACGGATCTGCGATCGCATTCTAGCCATGTTCTGAAAAAGCTCCTCCCGCATTTGTGTGAGATCCGCATTGCTGCTGGATCAAGTCTTGCGGATCAATCCGGTCGGTTTTGGTTACGACAGGGGCAAGTTCAAGGCACTCAGCCTCCAACGATTGGGCAAGGGTGGGGCTATCCTCAATCCATTCCGTCAGATTGGGTAGCTGCAACTGAACTTCAGCTCTATCAAATGAGTGCAAACCATTGGGATACTGTTTTTCAGAGTGAAGCATCACCCGAGGTCAAACCGATCGTTCAGCCTTTGGCGCGAGTTCAACCTGTTGAAGCTCAGCCTGTTCGACCAATTCCGGCTCCTACAAAGCCTGCTGCGATCGAGTTTGCGAAACCTCGGCGATCGCGCATTAGAATTGGTCGCGCTCCGTTTATTCCTCAGCAAAGCAGTTCGGACTGTGGGGCTGCTTGTTTAGCGATGATTGCTCAGTACTGGGGCAAACGATTGAGCATCAATATGTTGCGCAACTTAGCAGGCGTGGGACGATCTGGAGCTTCGCTCAAGGGACTCGCACTCGCGGCAGAAAGTTTAGGATTTCAGGCGCGACCTGTGCGATCAAGCTTTAATCGCATGACCGAACAGTCATTGCCTTGGATTGCTCACTGGCAGGGTGAACATTATATTGTCGTTTACCGCATGAAGCGGAATCGAGTTCTAGTCGCTGATCCAGCACTCGGTCGGCGATCGATAAGTTATGAAGAATTTCAAGCCAGTTGGACAGGCTACGCTCTGCTCTTAAGCCCGACTCAACTGTTGAAAGCGTTACCAAAATCAAAACCTTCATTGGGAAGATTTTTGGGAGCTTTTACGCCTTATCGATCAATTGTCTGGTCGATTCTGCTCGCGTCGGTCTTGCTGCAAATCTTTGGTGTCGTCACACCTCTCTTTACTCAGATCATTCTGGATCAAGTCGTTGTTCACAAAAGCCTACCCACACTGCAAATTTTCATCTTTGGATTGTTGCTGTTTGGCAGTTGGAAAATTGGGTTAACTTGCACCCGCCAGTATTTACTGGATTTTTTCTCGAATCAAGTTGATCTCACCTTGATTAGTGGCTTTATTGCTCATGCGTTGAATTTACCGCTGCAATTCTTTGCGACTCGGCATGTCGGTGATATTGTGACGCGCGTGCAAGAAAATCATAAAATTCAGCTCTTTCTCACCCGGCAGGCAATCACAGCATGGCTGGATGCAGTCATGGCGATCGTGTATGTCGGATTGATGCTGCATTATAACTGGCAGTTGACCCTATTAGTCCTTGGGCTGATTCCACCGATCATCATTATGACCGTGATTGCGAGTCCCTTTCTCCGGCAAATGTCCCGACAGATCTTTCATGAATCTGCCAAGCAAAACTCGTCGCTTGTGGAAATGCTCACAGGCATCTCAACGGTGAAAGCAACTGCGTCAGAACGAGAATTGCGCTGGCAGTGGGAGGATGAACTGACGAGTATGTTTAATGCTCAGTTTCGGGGGCAGAAGCTGGCGAATGCCTTGCAGGGTGCAAGTACATTAATCAATTTATTTGGTAGTACGTTACTACTTTGGTATGGGGCAAGGCTCGTGATTGCAGATCAATTGACCATTGGGCAATTGGTTGCATTCAACATGATGATTGGCAGTGTGATTACTCCCATTTTGTCGTTAGTCGGTCTTTGGGATGAGTTCCAAGAGGTTTTAGTTTCGATCGAGCGATTAGACGATATCTTCAGTGCCCAGCCCGAAGAAAGTCCGGATCAACCTCTGCTCGTGCTTCCACGTATTCGCGGGGAAGTGACATTTGAGAATGTTACTTTTCGCTATCATGCGGATGATAGTCGCAATATTCTGCAAAACATTTCATTTACGGCTCGTGCAGGGGATACGATCGCTTTAGTCGGTCGCAGCGGGTCTGGAAAAACAACCTTGGCGAACTTGCTTCAAGGGTTATATCAACCTACCTCTGGCAGAATTCTCATCGACAACACCGATCTGCATCATGTTTCGCCGCAATCTCTGCGATCGCAGCTTGGAATTGTTCCACAAGAGTGCTTTCTCTTTTCGGGAACGATCCTGGATAACATTACGCTCTATCGACCTCAATATCGCCTAGAAGATGTGTTAAAAGCTGCAAAACTCGCAGAAGCCCATGCTTTCATTCAGAGCTTACCTCTGGGTTATCAGACAAAAGTGGGAGAGCGAGGCACCATGCTATCGGGTGGACAACGGCAACGAATCGCGATCGCGCGTGCCCTGCTCAATCTGCCTCGAATTTTGATTTTGGATGAAGCCACCAGCTCACTCGATACGGAATCCGAGCGACGATTTCAGAAAAACTTGCAGCAAATTAGCCGCGATCGCACAACGTTCATCATTGCTCACCGACTCTCTACTGTTCGCAACGCAGATTGTATCTTAGTGCTCGATAAAGGCATCATCGCAGAGCAAGGAACTCATGAACAGTTAATCAAACAAGGAGGACTCTACACTCAGCTTGCTCAACAACAACTGGATCTGTAACTGCTGTCGCAAATATTACAGGTAGTAAGATCACCCGTGCTAGGGGTTGTCATACCGCGTAGAACGATTATGATAGGTATTAGATATAACAAAATGCTCATCAAGTCTTCTAGCAATACTGACGATATCTCTAGCTACACAGGGATTGCACTACCACGCCACTTAGTTCAGTCTTCAGACATCGCATTGATGGTTAAAATCGCTTCAAATCATCCCGGTAGAAACAACCTTTTTACTGAATGGCTTGCTTGTAGATCTAGATTTGGATCTTCCGCAGCCGAAAACAATTAAAGCCCTCATTGCACTGCACTTCATCTGACGACTGGAAATGTTTCATGCAATTTCTAGTGTTAGGTCATTATTATGTCGATACGGATTGATTCACTCTCTCTTGAAGATTCACCGCCGCCTACTCTGTCTTCTAACTTGGAGACCGATGAACTGTCAGAGTTTGCCTACCTCTATGGGGGTACGCTCGCATCCACTCCAGTCATGCCTTCTGCATTTCCCGACCCTCCCGCAAGTTCGGCGGACTCTTCCGACCCCACTCCGCCGGAGAGATGGTCTACTGCGCTGCAAAATGTTCTCGATCGTCCTCCTGCAACTTTTCCCAGTCGCTTAGTCGCGGGTGGTGTTATCTTTTGTGCGGCATGTGTCGGTTGGGCAACAACGAGCCAGATGGAAGAAATTGGACGCGCGCAAGGGCGTTTAGTGCCTCAAGGGGAAGCTTACAAAGTTCACCCTGTCGTTTCTGGCAAAATTGCTCAAGTGTATGTGCAAGAAGGTCAGACGGTGAAAGCTGGACAAACGATCGCTGAACTCGATCATGAGATTGCACTCAATCGAGTGGGAGCCTTACAGCAAGAAGAGCGCAACTATGAAAAAGAGCTGCTGCAAATTGATGCCTTAATTGATAAAACTCGATTAGAAGCACAAACGCGATCGACGATTGCCACGGCTGAGATTCGTGCTCAAGAAGCCACGATCGCTCAAGCTCAAGCAAAATTGCAAGGGCAAGACACCACGATTTTGCAAACTGAAGAACGAGCAACGACCAGTCAAGCTTTACTGGCCCAACTTCAAGCCGATGCTGACAGTCAAAAAGAACGACTCGAACGGCTGAAATTCCTTGTTGATCAAGGGGCACTGGCGCGGGAGCACCTCTATCAAGCAGAGCAACATTTCGGCGATCGCCAACGCAGCATTACTCAGCAAACCGGAGACATTCAGCAGGCTTTGGCGGAGTCGCAGAAAATGCGATCGGATTTGCAGCAAGTTGTGGCAGAGTCTCGACGCTTACGGGCGCAGCTGACTCAGAAATATGCAGAAGGGCAAACAGCCCAAATTCAAGCTCAGCAAACGATTCAAAATTTGTTTGTGCAGCGAACGCAGTTAATGGCGAAGAAACAGCAAACTGAGAAGCTGATTCAGCAAGCGAATGCTGAGATGAAGCAACTTAAATTGCAAGCTCCCGTTGACGGAATTGTTTCCGCCTTGAATGTTAGTAAGCCTGGTGAAGTGGTGCAAGCAGGGCAAACGGTCAGTGAGATTGCACCTCAGACTGCGCCTTTAGTTTTAGTCGCAGCTTTACCGACGCGAGAAGCAGGGTTTGTCAAACCGGGAGACAAAGTACAAGTGAAGTTTGATGCTTATCCTTATCAAGACTATGGAATTGTTGGGGGTAAGGTTGTGAAACTGTCGCCTGACATTAAGCAAGATGAGCGATTGGGGGCTGTGTATCGGGTCGAAATTCAGCTCGATCGACACATGATTCAATCAACCCCGCTCAAAGCAGGTCAGACTGCGTCGGCAGAAATTATCGTGCGTAGGCGCACGATCGCGGAAATGCTGCTTGATCCGATTCGCCAATTACAAAAAGGCGGAATTAGTTTGTAGTGCCCGGATTTTTAAGAATTTCTGAGGAGAGATATTACTATGACGTTTCAGCGGGGAAGCGTAGCTCAGTCGCGCAATAAAGTCATGAGTCCTGAACAGTTTAAGCAAGTCGTCGATGCGATTACGGAAGGTCGGTATTCTTGGGCTTGTGTGCTGATTCTACGGTTTGCGGGCTACAATCCTGTTCACTTTATTCCACACCGTACCTACAGTCGATTGCTCAAAGAAAATCGCGTACAAACTCCGAGCCGATTAACTCAAATCAAGGACTTGGCTTATTCAGAAACGGTCGAGCAGCCCGAAGAAGTTCTACATGGCGGGAAGCTGCCAATTTGGTTTGTAAACTCACCACCCTGTGAGCAACTCAAAGCTCAGCCCGTTTACTCGATTTGGTAGAACGCGCAGCGACGGTTCCAGAGGTTATGCTCACTTTGGAACCGTTACCCAAGTTCCAGTCTCATTCGATTCATGTGCTAAATCCATCAACAATTGCGAGTAAACTCCTTCTTTCAAAGAGGGTGGTAGAGATTCTTGTCGATCGATGCCTAACACCCACTGATCGACGACACGAATAAACGGTGCAATCCGCCCATCTGTGAATACTTGTTCAAATGCAAACTGCTTAGGAATCTCTAATTCCACTAATTCTTGTCCAAGCGGTGCGCCCCACAGCTTAAATCCATGCACATAATCTTTCTGATTATCGCTACCGAGTACTAGCGTTCCGCGATCGCCATACACTTCAATCCAATGCCCGCGCCCTTGAGTTGTGACTGAACTAATACAAATCTGACAAGGCGTACCGTCTGTTAGCTCTAATGTGATGTTGCACGTATCATCCGAATCTACAGGCTTTAGGTCGCCTGTACTTGGATCAGGACGGTTTGGAATGGCAGTACTTAACCTTGCCGTTAAGCGATCGACAGTGCCAAACAGCCAAGCGATATAGTCAAAGGTATGAGAAGCTAATGCCCCTAATGCACCTCCCCCTTGCTCTTTACGCGCGTACCAATTCCAAGGACGAGAAGCATCAGCGCGGCTTGAAACGAGCCAATCAATCTTAATTAACCGCGTTTGTCCAACATAATTCGAGGCAAGCAAATCTGCAAAATGTTGCCAAGCCGGAACAAAGCGAAACTCGAAATTCATGCTTGTCACCACTCGACGATCGAGCGATCGCTGATACAAGTCTCTCGCTTCTTTCACATTCAAAGCAGTCGGCTTTTCAAGCAATAAATGTTTTCCAGCATCTAAAACGGACTTTGCCATCTCATAATGCAGGAAAGGTGGAGTGGAAATACTAACCGCATCGACTGTTGGCAGCGCTAAAATCTCAGCGATCGACGAACTTGCCTGAGGAATATTGTGAGCTTGAGCGATCGCCTGTGCTTTTTGCAAGTCACGATGATAGACTGCCACGACTTCAGTGCGTGGATGTGCCTGTAATCCGGGAATATGGACTTTCTGCCCAAAGCCCGTTCCGACAACTGCTACACCAATCTTAGAACTCGTCATAGCTATCTCTTTCACTGCAAAAATCTTATTGTATAAGCAGAACAGTCCGATTGTTCCTGCCCCCAGAGTTGTGCAACTCCCGGCAATGGTGGATTTTTTCACAGCGAAATTGAGAGAGATATAATTAAGATATGTAAAGAAGATCTCCAAAAGGCTGTCTCATGCTGACTGATGCACGTACTTCGATCGCAGAAATTCCAGCAGGTGGAACTGACCCCACTCGATTCGACTGGAAAGAAGCATGGTATCCCGTTTATTACATTCAAGACTTGGACAAAACCAAGCCCGCTAAATTCACACTGCTAGGGCAAGATCTAGTGATTTGGTGGGATGCAAATGCTGAAAGCTGGCAAGCCTTTGAAGATCAATGTCCTCACCGTCTTGCCCCACTTTCAGAAGGCAGAATCGCAGAAGATGGACTGCTCGAATGTCCCTATCATGGATGGGCATTTCAGGGCGATGGCACCTGCGATCGCATTCCCCAACAACACGAAGGGTCGCTTGCGCATCAGTCTAAACGTGCCTGCGTCGCCTCCTACGCCACGGCTGAGCGTCAAGGCTTACTTTTTGTCTATCCTGGTCAAAACCCGTCCGAACAGGTCAAAATTCCCATCATCGAACCGATGGAAGAAACGCCGGACGGATGGGTCTGTCTGAACACATTTCGAGATTTGCCTTACGATGCTTTGACCTTGCTCGAAAATGTTCTCGATTCGAGCCATCTGCCGTTTACGCATCACAAATCGGTTGGCAATCGATTGAATGCGGCTCCGGTTGAACTCGAAGTTTTAGAATCGAGTAAACAAGGCTTTAAGGGATTTTGGCAAGAAGGGCCGCGCAAAGGCACATTAGGCTCACAGCAGACGACTTTTATCGCACCTGCTCTGATGTGGCATGATCTCACCTCAAAGCAATTTGGTCGAACGCTCACCGTCGTTTATGCTACCCCGACCCGAAAAGGAGAATGTCGGGTCTTTGCTCGCTTCCCGTTCAAGTTTGCCTCTAAACTTCCGAGTACTTTTATTCGATTGACACCCCGCTGGTACTCGCATTTAGGTAACAACACTGTGCTAGAAGATGACCAAATCTTTTTGCACTACCAAGAGCGATACCTCGCTGAGAAAGGCGGAAGTGATAACTTTGCAAAAGCTTTTTACTTACCGACTCGTGCTGATACGTTTGTATCTACTTTGCGTCAGTGGGTGAATGCGTTTGAAGCTGATCCGTTTCCCGGCGAACCTTTACCGCCGTTGCAATCGATCGATCAACTGCTCGATCGCTATTATTCTCATACGATTCATTGTTCAAGCTGTCGCACTGCGCTTGCCCGAATTCAGACCATAAAAATTGGAACCACAATCATCGGAGGCTTAGCTTGGGCACTGCTGCCACTGCTCTCAATCGCACTTTCCCCCTCGTCGATCACGATCGCGACACTGGCTGCGATCGTGCCACTGATTGCTGGTTCCATTTGGCTTGTACTGAATCGCTTAGAGCAGAAGTTTTACAAAGGACAACGCACTCCAGCAAGAAACTTGCCGGAGAAAAAGCGTAAGTCAGCCCTTTGATTTAGACTGCTTGGAAGCGAGAAGGATTGTCTTGAACTTTCTTTAATAGTCCACGACGCTCGGCATGTTTGGTTGTAATTGCAACACTCATCCGAGCTTTTGACATTTCTGCGGGATCGAACGGATCGTAGATTTGATCGATTAGGTCATCGATCGACAATGGTTCTTTCGCAGAACCCAACACTTCCACGATCGCTTGCATGGCCTTCAAGGATTTGAACTCAGATTTTAGAACTGAGGCATCGAAGGATTTGGAGGATTTCCGTCCTTTTGCTTTCTTCGGCTCAGCCGCAACGGGAGCTGCTGCTTTTGCCTTGGATTTTGCGGGAGCTTTCGTCGCTTTAGGACTTGCTGTACTAGCTGCTGGTGCGCTAGGTGCGCTATCACCACTTGCGCCCAACAGTTGCTCAATGTATTGCAACGTTTTGTCGAGTTCTGCTTCTGCTTCGGATTGTGCTGCCTGAATGAGAGCCTGGCGTTCGCTTAGTAAACGAGAGCGAGTTTCTTCCAAATTGGATTTCAGGTCTTTAGTTAGAATGGATGACACGATATTTTCCTGAAATAAAGTGATGTAAGTAGATTGTAGTTCCCTCTGCCACTTTTAGATCAACTTAGCTCGAAAATGTTGAAAGAAGCTACTGGGGAGTTCTAGGGAATCTCATTAATCTGAGTGCTAGGAATAGCTAAATAGCTACTAAAACCCTTACAGTGAAAGCATTTATTGATAGAGCGATCGAATCCATTCCCATTCCTGAGTCAGCCCTTCTTGTAAAGAAACTTGCGGCTGATAATTCAAGATTTTTTTTGCTTTTGTCACATCTGCAGAAGTATGTCTGGCATCTCCGATCGCATTTTCGATAAACTCTTTCCGAATTGAGCGACCTAAAATCGTCTCCATTGTTGCAATGACATCCGTTAAAACGACGCGACTGCCTCCTCCAATGTTAAAGATTGCTCCAACTGCTTCTGGGGTTTCTGCCGCCGCTAAATTTGCCGCGATCGCATCATTCACGTTTGTGAAATCTCGAGTTTGCTGTCCATCTCCATAAATGACGATCGCTTGATCTTGAAGTGCTGCTTTGAGAAACTTGTGAAATCCCATGTCCGGACGTTGTCTTGCTCCATACACAGTGAAGTAACGAAGCGAGCAAGTGGGAACTCCGAAGTTTCGATAATAAAGTCCACAAAGCTGCTCGGCTGCTAGTTTTGTGATGCCGTAAGGTGAAACAGGCTGGGGGCAAATTGTCTCAGAAGTTGGCAGTGCTTCTGCATTGCCATAGATGGATGAACTCGAAGCATAGATAAATCGCTGAAGGCGCTTTGCAGTTTTAACTGCTTCAAGTAGAATCTGAGTCGCATTAATATTTTGCTCAGTGTAAGTGCGAAATCCTGATCCCCAGCTTGCTCGCACTCCGGCTTGTGCTGCTTGATGGTAAATCACTTCCACATCTTTCAAGAGGTGATGCCAATCTAGGGACTGAATATCTGCTTCAATCAGCTTAAAATTCGGATGCTGCAAGCTGATGGCGAGATTTTTCCACTTCAGTTCCGGATCGTAGTAGTCATTGAACTGATCGACCCCAATGACGCGATCGCCTCGTTCGAGCAAGGCTTCGACAAGATGCGAACCAATAAATCCTGCTGCTCCGGTCACTAAACTTAGGGTCATATCTCCAACCGTTGCCTCACACTGTAAAGGGTTGATCTTACTCGATCGTGGGGATCAGTTGGAATTGACGCTTTAAAGTTGTGTTTTGTTCAACTGCTGCTTGAGTTTACGGAATCGGTAGTTTAGATTCCCCATTTTCTGCTGATAGAAGCGGGTGATATGCGATCGAGCCTGAGTGAATGGATTTGGAGATTTGAAGTGCTGTGGGCGGCTTTCAGGCGCGTTGAGGTAGCGATAATACAAGAAGAGGTCACGGTAAGGAATTTGCGCTTCTTCGCCCTGGCAGAGGCGATTGAAGTGAGCGGTGGCAACGCTCATATAGTGCAAGTACATTAGTCTCTGTCCTTTGTCATAGAGGACGTGATCTTGTTGTTCAAATGAGCTTGACCAGTGAGAACCGGGTGCAGTCCCCGTGGACGCAAAGTTGTAGTAGGAAATTTGACTACGGAGCACCATGTAGTTCATCAAAGATTGATCCGGTCCCCAAAGCGCCATCAAATCTGCTTCTCCAGATTTGAGAGAGTCTAGCAGCGATCGCAGGATTTCATCGGTAAATACGCCTTTCTTAGAGGCGAACCAACCCGCACAGAAAATATTCTTGAGTGTCTCAGGTGTAAATACGTTCAGTAGGTCTGCTTGGGAGCCGTCAAAGATGTATTTCAAATCAGAAGAATACTGATAGTCGTTCGTGACCCAATCATAGTCATCCAGCTTTTGAAAAATAGGAGCGACCGAACCAAGAGCAAGGGTATCCGCATCAAAATAAATAAATTGATCAAATTCACCATCAAAGCAGCAGAGTTTGCGGTGCATGGCAAGGCGATAGACGGTCGGTAGTTCGCGTTCGCGCCAGGTTTTCTGTGCCCGATCGTGAGACTGCCAAGCTTCAGTTGCGAACTGTTCCCAACGTTGAATCGAGTCGTGATTTTCAAACAGACAAACTTGCGGACGGGCTGCAATCAGCGATCTCACTTTGTCTAAGCGATCGTCATACGGCAGAATACAAACTGGCATCGTTGGACTGATATTCGTTTCAATGCTATTGAGCAGTGCAACGAGCTGATCGTAAACGTAGTCATTTGCCAGGATGTAGATTCCGTCCATAAGTCATGCCAGTTTGAGTTGAGATATTGACTCACAAATTGTCAGGAGAGGTATTTTGCCGATCTCGCATCCATGCCTAGCGATTTGCAAAGGGAATGAAACGCGAGAATTTGCGCCAGAGAGCCGTCTCCGGTTCATGTAAATAGCGGTAATGTTCCCACACGTCCCAGTAAGGCGCGCCGGGTCGAATCGAAATTCCTGCCCAATGCAAATACTTCAGCTTTTGAGCGCGATCGTACAAAATGTACTGCCGATTTTCAAAATGCTTTGATCCTGCCCAACTTCCAGGAGCATTCTCTGGTGGTTTAACCAAATTCATTCGTCGATCAAAACACTTCAGTATCAGATAGTTCAGAATCGGCTGATCCGTCACTCCTTGGGAAAAGTCAAAATACTCCCGATGTTGCGCGCAATCTTTCAGAATGTCGTAAAGTTGTTCTTCGCTGATCACTCCCCGGCGCGATCCCCAAAATCCGCTATTAAAGACATCTTGCAGTGCTTCCGGGGTAAAAATTGTGTCTTTGACGATTTCAGAGAAAATATTTCTCAACCCTTCGCTCGAATAGTGATAGTCACAGCAGAAGAAATCGCACTCAGACAAATGATTGAGCGTATCTGCAATCTTGTCGAATACAACAATATCAGTGTCAATATAGAGAAACTCATCTAAGACCCCGAACCAAGTCGCGAGCTTTCTCATTTTGTTGGGCAGTTTGAGAAAATCTCGATCGAAGATCTCACCCACTCGGTTGGTGATTCGTTCTAGCAATGCTAAATCGGGGAATAGCTCGACTTGATGTAATCGATGCAGCGTTTCGATGACTTGATGATACTCGTCATTAAACGGAATCAAGTACACAGGTACTTCTTTATCAAATAATCGAATACTGTTGAGAAGCGCGATCGCATTCTCGATCACCTTGTCGTTGGCGACAATATAAATTCCTCGTTTCATGCGATCCTCAGCTTTTGTAGAACTTTCTGAACGAATGTTGGACTTTGAACTTGAGTCAAAACCGGACGCTTTTCTGGCTCATGCAAAAAGCGATAGTAGAGAAACAGATCTCGATACGGGAAAGTAACAGCTTCACCCTTCGCAACTTGCTCCATCCGTTGCGGCTTCACTCCGATATAGTGCAAATAGGTCAGTTGTCTACCTCGGTCATATAGAATGTGCTCTCTCTCCTCGAAATGGTTGGAAGTGACAGAACAGCCAGTCGATTCTCCATAAGGTAAAAGGTGAGCTAGATTGCAGGTTTTAATGCCCGATTTCATCACCATGTAATTGATCACAGGTTGCTCACCTGCTCCACCGTAGAGAATTTCTCGATCGCCTGATTGCAATGCCTGGATAAAATCTTCACGCTGTTCTAAGTTAAAAAGTCCTCGCTTACTGGCATAGAAACCTGAACAGAAGATCTCTTTGTTAATTCGATCGGTTGAAAAGACTTCATGCAGCTTTGGTGACTCAGTGTTGTAAATCTTGCTCGGATCAAGAAATTGGAAGTCATACACCACCCAATCGTGATTCTCTAACAAGGCAAAGATGTGAGCCATTGAACTCATTGCCAAGGTATCGGCATCCATATAAATAAAGCGATCGAATGGAGCATCAAACGCACAAAATCGCCGATGTGCTCCATACAGACGCTCTTTCTGATTGAGCTTGGTGGGATCAATCTGCCGCATAAATTCATCCCACTGCCGAATCGATTTCTGATCGTCATACAGCATGACATTGGGACGATTCTGAATCTCTGTGCGAATGCGATCTAATTGATCATCAAAGGGATAGATACAAACCGGAATATCTCGACCCACATTTACTTCAATACTATTGAGCAAGGCGACTAATTGATCAAAAACGCGATCGTTTGCCAGCGTACAAATTCCATTCATCATTCAGACACCCGCTCCACATACTCAGATAGCCAATTCATCAGATTCAACTTGTGCAAGATGACTTGGCGTGCTTCTGCGATCGCGTCTCTTGCTTCAAACCAGGCATCCGGCGTTGCCGTTACTTCTTGAATGTATTTCATGCCTTTCTCGTCCATGCTGGGTAGACGCAGAAAACTACCTGGAGGCAGTAATTTATCGGCTGCTGAGCCGCCATAGTAAATCGGTAAACACCAAGATAGCAAAGCATCCCATAGCTTCTCAGTGACATACCAATCATTCTCGGCATAATTCTCGATCGACAAATTGTAGTAATACGGAGCCATGCCATACCACTTTCCGCCAATTCTCCCGGTTGTGGTTGCCCACTCGGGTAAATCGCGACCATAGAGATCAAAATCAACCTTGTTCTCTTGCAGCATTTTGAGAAATGCGAGCCGTTTGCGGTGATTCTCAGTTCGACTGATGCCTGAAGTAATCCAGCTACAAGTCCGAATTTTTTCAGGGGGTGGCATCTCATTGAGTTCGCGAAAAGTATTGCCTAAATACCAAATTGCGGGCATGTAATCGGGTATCGGTGCAAAATCGTCTGGGCCTGAAACATAAGCACAATACTGGCTTGCCTTTTCGTAGTTCTCTTTTGTGATGTGAACAATTTCTTCTAACGGCGGTTCACGCAAGAGATAAATCATGCGTTCTTTTGCAACGCCTTTGAATTGAGGGGTAACATCGGGTAAAGGCTGAGGCTTGCGGAACCGAGCGCGCCATGAGGTATCGACTTTACGCCGGGGAAAATCGAACTGATATAACAGTAAAAAATCTGGCGTTTCGGCAGAAGCATCAAGTTGAATGTTGCCCCAATGTCCGAATGGATAAGGAGACTGCTGCCACAACCAATCTGTCGGACTAGGCTTCAACCCGACATAGCTACTTGCCATTCCTACAATTGTTTTTCCCATCGTCTTATGTCCTAAACGGTCTGAGGTTCTTCTGAAAATTGCATCGAATGAAGCTGAGCATAGAGTCCGCCTTGCTTCAATAGGTCTGCATGAGTGCCGATTTCGACCACATGCCCTTTGTCTAGCACGGCAATCTGATCTGCGGTCTGGATAGTAGACAAGCGATGAGCAATGACTAACGTCGTCCGATCTCGCCTCAATTCATCGATCGCGCCCTGAACTAATCGCTCAGAAACGGTATCCAAGGCAGAAGTCGCTTCATCGAGAATGAGGATTTCGGGATCGCGCAGTAAGGCTCGGGCGATCGCGAGTCTTTGTCGTTGCCCGCCAGATAGCATCACTCCGCGATCGCCGATCAACGTATCAAAGCCCTGGGGCAGTTTCACGATAAATTCGTAAGCATTCGCTCGCTTCGCTGCTGCAATAATTTGCTTATCGCTTGCATCTCGACGGGCATAGGCAAGGTTATTGCGAACTGAATCGTTGAATAAGAACGTATCTTGGCTGACGATGCCCATTGATTGCCGAAGCGTGCAAAGTTCAAAGTCTTTGAGATCGCGATCGTCGAGTAAAATTCTGCCTGCGGTCGGGTCATAAAACCTTGGCAGTAGATCTGCTAGCGTTGACTTACCTGCACCGGATGATCCGACTAATGCGAGGGTCGTGCCTTTTGGGAGCCAGAGATTGACCTGATTTAAAACTTGTCGATCGTGTCCTGGGTAGGTAAACGATAAATTCTCGAAGCGAATCCCTTCTGTCATTGCGGTGTAAGGAATATGACCTTTCGACATGAAGGGCTTGTTATCACGTCGGAGAAATTCATTCACGACCGAGACGCTCGGGGCTAGATTCGCAAAAGCGCCTCGCGCGTTGTTTAACTGCCCGACAAATGGCAACATTCGGAACAAAATCAAGAGATAAGTCAGCAGGATTGCAGAAAGCGCTTCAATCTGACCGCGAAAGAAGAGACGACCTAATAGCAAAATCGCAACAATCACCAAGATTCCAATCATTTCATTGACGGGTGGAATCAGGGAAGCGTTCGCTTGAGATCGAAAATCAGCATCTTCGCGGGCGTGGATGAGTTGTTCTAGCTTTTGATACTCTCGGCTTTCGCTGGCGGTTGATTTGACGAGGCGAATTCCAGACAGCATTTCGAGGACTGCAACTGAATAGTCGCGTGATTGATCAGATAACTGCTGTCCAAACTTCTCAGCACGTTTGACAAAGAAGCTGTTAGACAGTGACGCGATCGCGAGCAAAACGGTCGAAATGATCGTCAGTTGCCAAGAGATCGACAGCAGAATGATCAGAAAAACAAAGATAGTAATTACAGTGGACAGCATTTGTACTGCTGTCCGAATTGCAGTTGCGGTTGCGCCCACTTCGCCGCCTAAGCGATTAATCAAGTCGCCGACTTTCGTTTTGACATAGAATTCTAGATCAACATCTAACAGCAGTCTTAATCCTTCTTTGCGAATGTCGCTTACCAATGCCCTTGATAAATGCCCAGAAGTCAAAGTACTGGCATAACTTGTCACATTTTTGAGCAAGATTGCGACCAGGACACATGCCATCATGGTGAGAAATCTTGCATCTCCGACCAAATGCTCAAAGCTTGCAAAGGCTTGTTGTAACAGGGGAGGTGCGCCTTTGAGATTAATCTCTTGACCCAACAATCCCAAGACCACTGGGATCATCAGCATGGTGCTCACACCATTGAATAAGGCTCCCGAAAATCCCAAGACGATTGTTCCAATTAATGGAAGGGGATGACGCAGGGCAAACTTAAGCAGCAATTGGTTGGGCAACATGGATCGGATTGGGCAAACAACAAATTGAAAGCGTCGATCATCAAGCACGGATGAAGAACTGCTTTTAGTTATCCCGCCAGATCAAGACAGACAACAGCTAAACGAGGGCTTCTTGAGAAACGAGGCTTTGATACATCGTTTGCATTTCGTCGGCAACCTCTTCAAAGGTGCGAACAGGTGCGATTCCCTGGCAAAGTTTTGCAACGATTTCGGGGTGAGTTGCTAGCTCAGAGATCGCATCTCTCCAAGCATTGACATCATTTGCTTTCACAAGCCAGCCATCAACGCCATGTTTGATGAGTTCAGCGATTCCACCCAGATCCGATCCAATGACGGGTGTGCCGACGGCATGAGCTTCTCGAACGACTAAAGGTCCGGTTTCAAACCATTGCGATGGCACTGCCAGTAAATCGAAGTTTGCGATCGCAGGGATGACTTCTTCCCGCTGTAAGAGGGGTTTAATCTGAATGCGATCGTCTTGTTCGGCAATTTCTTTGACGCGATCTAAGATTTTGCTACCCGAGTGAAACTTGCCGTGAAGTGAGCCATGTAACGTCAGGGTCACTGGAATGTCTCGCGGTAGCTTTTGCATAGCTTCTACTAAAATGTGAATGCCTTTTGTTTCATGCCAGCGTCCCAGGAATCCAAGCTTTAAGGGCTGACTCAGAGATTTAGGGGCAAAGTGTTGGTGTGGAATCGGCGAACCTTGAGGACAAAGCACAATCTTCTCAGCCGGAATGCCATTTCTCAGAAGCACATCGTACATCCAGTGACAAACTGCAACGATGCGATCGCACAGGTCTGCCATTTCCAAAACTCTGCGGCGATTTTGAGCGACTAAAGTTGGGGTTGCAAACGTTGTCCCAAGTTGACGAACGCGTGGAGAGGGAAATTGATGCAGAGATTTTTTCATCTGCTGAGCGAGATGCGGGGGCAGATGTCCGAGGGTTTTCGCGATCGTCGCAGGAACTTTGTCAGACATGCCTAAGCAGACTCCGCATTGAGCTTCATCAATTCTGCCGTCGCAAGGTTCGGTTCCGTTTCGCATCATGGTCTGACGTAAGCAAATTGGCTCTGGAATGTGGAGCGTCATCACTGTTTTCATGCCGAGTTGCTTGGCTAAACGTAGATGATGCGAGCCACAGTCGAAACGGTAGGAATGTTGATGAAAAATCGGGGCGGATTGCTGTTTGAGCCAGGTTGCAAAGGCTTCAAAGTGGTCGTGGGGGACAAGTTCTTGCCATTGGTCGAGGGGCGGATTGGTGGGAACAGGATAGCGATAGACTTCAGTTGTATTGTGATGGTAGAAGTGTGATTCATTGCCTTCGCGGGGAGCAGCCACGATCGAGTCAACACCTCGGCTGTGTAAGCAATCGGTGAGCTTAGCAACATAGACTTCGGTTCCGCCATAAGCATCGGGAGGGAAACCACTAACTGCGTGAATAATGTTCATTGTTTGGATTGTGAACGGCGAGTAATCCCCGATGTTGGGGTAAAACGAAGTGATTAAACAATCTGTGACAGTAAATTTTCTACAATCGGAGCCATTGCTTCGACACTGTAATGGGCTAAACACCGCTCTCTGGCTTGATTGCCTCGAACCTGTGCCGCGTCCCAATCTTGGAAAATCTCATTTAACTTTTCAGCAATTTGATCAGGCGATTGGGGATCAACAAGAAAGCCAGTTCCCGCTAAAATTTCTGGGATATCTCCTACCCGAGTTGCCAAAATGGGTTTTGCCATGGACATTCCCTCAGTTAGCTTGATTGGGAATTGAGCTTGCGCGGTCACTGTGTCACGCTGCGGAACGACGACGACATGAGCTGCCGCAACAATCTCAGGCATTTGCCAGAACGGAGCGGGTGGAATTTTAATCACCCAGTTGCCCCAGGTGTCGAGCAGATGTCGATCGTAGTCATCATAAGGACTTCCTCCAACAATGACTAAGCGCAAATCTGGCTGGTTCAATTTTTCTAACGCAACGAGGACATCTTCTAATCCTTTATGCGGACGCGATGCTCCAGGAAACATCAAGACTCGGTACTCTGATAAGCCATATTTCTGCCGACTGGCTTCAGCATCGAAACGGCTTGGATCAAACATGTCAGTATCTTTGCCGTTTGGGAGGTAAGTTCCACCAAAGCGTTTTTGTAGAAAGGTTGTATCGACTGTAATGCTATCAGCCTGCTGAATCATCTGCTCTATCCATTGCAAGTAGAGGAAATGATCTGGCGATCGCAGTGCGCCATCGTTTTTCAGTAAGTCCCGTCCGAATTGTTTGAGTCCAGGTCGATACTGCTTTTCACCAATCCAGCTAAGTTCCCAATCATCGATATCGAGCATGACTGGAATCTGCGATCGCATTTTTTTCAGTAAGCCAACGCCAAAGCTCGTCGGCTTCGGTTTGACGGCATAGATCAGATCGCCATCAATTCGATTTATCAGTTGCGCCGCAGTCTTAAAAAATTGCGGATATTGACCACCCGGTAAACAGACGATCGGTAAATCAGTCGGTGGTTCGGGATAGATTTTTTCACCAAACAGAAATCCGAGAATTTCAACCTGATGATTGAGCTTTTTGAGAACTTGGGCGAGCAGATACGCACGATCGACTCCCCCTTTTGCAAAATTAGGCGTAAGAATAGAAACTTTCATTGTCAAGACGGAGGCAGCCCAACGAGAGCTAGTGTTCCCGTATCAAGCTTTGATAAAGCTGCATCATCTCTTGGGCGACCGCTTGCCGTGTTTTTACGGGTGAAATGTTTTGTTTGAACTGAGTAATCTTGTCTGGATGTTCGGCAAACTCCGCGATCTCGCTTGCCCAAGCTTGAGAATCCGTGGCAGGCACAAGCCAACCATCGACTCCATGTTTGACTAATTCTGCAATGCCTCCTAAATCTGATCCGATCACAGGCGTACCAGCAGCAAATGATTCCAGCACGACCAAAGGTCCGGTTTCTAACCATTGCGAAGGGACAGCCAGCAAATCAAAATTCGCGATCGCTGAACTAATTTCGGTTCGAGCTAGCGGTGGTTTGATTTGAATCCGGGCATCGTGTTGAGCGATCGCCATGACTTTTTCACGATTTGCTGCTCCATGCTGATCGGCGTGAGTTGCATGAATGATCAACTCGACGGGAACATTCGGGATCGATTGCAGGGCTTCGACGAGAATTTGCACGCCCTTCGTTTCTTGCCAGCGACCGAGAAAGCCAATCCGAATGGGACGTGTCACCGATGATTTTTGAGGGATCGCATCGGCGGAAACTCCGTGACGACTGAGAACCAATTGAGATTCAGGAACGCCATTGAGGACAAAGGCATCGTAAAGCCATTGGCAAACGACAACAATGCGATCGCTCAATTCCACGACTTGATCAAACTGCTGACGCTGCACTCGCACTTGCGCTGGAGTCGCGATCGTCGTTCCCAACTGGCGCAACCGGATATCCGAAGAGTGGCGTAAGCGATCGCGCGCTTGAGTTGCGATCGCGTTCGGTAAATAACTCAATCCCCGGGCTGCCCAAGCCGGAACTCGCTTGGAAACTCCTAAACAAGCACTACATTTCGCCGGATCAATTTTGCCATTGCAAGCAGAATGACCCCCTTGCATCATCGTTCCACGCAAGCAGGCTAAATCGGGCATGTGAATCGTGACGACTGTTTTCATTCCCAACTGTTTCGCACTGCGTAAATGGGGAATGCCGCAGCCTGCGGTTAGCGTGTGTTGATGATAGATTTCACGCTTGTGTTGACTCAACCAAGTTTGAAAGGCTTTGAGGTCTTGAGCCGGATAGCGGTAGACCTCAGTTTCGTGATATTGCTCGATCGTGGGATCTGAAATGGATCTCGCTGCTGCAACTGAAGAATTCATGCCGAGTGCTCTGAGATCTTGAACAAGACCATCGAGATAGACTTCAACCCCGCCAAACGAATCCGGCGGAAACCAAGCACTGGCTTGAATTACGTTCATGTGGGTGAGAATCCTTCGTCTACAAGTTTGATTTGACCCGTTTGGATGTAATCAAAAATTTGATTAATCTGTCGCCGTTCTTCGGGTGTGAGACGTTGATTGGCAAGGAGGGCAGATGCGAGGTGGAGATGCTCGTATCGGTTGATCGTTTGAAGTTGAAGAATACGATCGAGGATGCGCTGAATTGGAAGATTAGATCGATTTTGAGTTGCTCTTACCATAGAATCGTCGCTTTGCTGTCTAACTGGGGCACGTCAAACACAAGTCAAAATAAGACAAAAGTACGATGACTTTTATCCTTTTCTACTGTTGCGCGTTTTTGCGGGGGACACACAAAGGTCGGATGAGAATTCCATCAAGACTTTGTAAAATCTTGAGAGGCTCTCGTTAGTATTGACGATTTCAGGCTCGGAACAAACACAGTCATTTTCTTTAGCTATATGCAAATTTATCGGATTTCGGCACTTTCTACTAACTATATTTTCCTACTTTACGATGCGATTCAGCAAATCGCGGCGATCGTCGATCCGGGTGAGGCAAAACCTGTTTTGCAAAAGGTTGAAGAATTAGGCGCAGAAGTGGTTGCCATTTTCAATACGCATCATCACTGGGATCATGTGGATGGCAATTTAGAGGTGTTAGCGCGATTTCCAAATGCGGTCGTTTATGCGGGTCGGCACGATCGCGGTCGAATTCCAGGACAGCAGGTGGAATTAGATGCAGGGGATCGGGTGAAGTTTGGCGATCGAGAGGCTGAGGTGCTGTTTCTGCCGGGACATACCCATGGACATATCGCCTATTATTTTGCGCCGATTGCTGATGAGATGGGAGAGCTATTCTGCGGGGATGTGCTATTTTCGGCGGGATGTGGACGGCTGAAAGAGGGAACGCCTGCTCAGATGGTGGAGTCGTTGAAGCAGATTCGAGCGTTGCCGGATCGGACGCGGGTTTGGTGCGCGCATGAGTATACGTTGAGTAATTTGGAATTTGCGGTGACAGTCGATCGAGACAATCCGGAGTTGCAAGCGCGATGGGTGGAAGTGCGATCGGCTCAAAATCAAGCGACGATTCCGGCAGATTTGGGCTTGGAGAAACGAATTAATCCATTTTTGAGATGGGATACGCCTGAACTTCAAACAGCAATGGGGCGAACTGGAGACGTTGAAACCTTCGCGGCACTGCGTCAGAAAAAGGATCATTTTTAATATGGAAGCCATTCAAAATTTTGTACAGATTCGCGAGGGTCTTGCAACGGCTGGACAACCCACGATCGCGCAATTTCAAACCATCCAAGAGGCAGGCTATACCGTTGTGATCAATCTCGCTGTTCCCACTTCAGAAGGCGCGATCGCGCAGGAACGCGAAATTGTTGAAGCTCTGGGAATGCAGTATTTTCACATTCCGGTGATTTGGGAGCAGCCGACGATCGCAGATTTTGAGCAATTCTCGAACACAATGCAGCACTCTCAACATGAATCCGTCTTTGTGCATTGTGCAAAAAATATGCGAGTCTCAGCTTTTGTGTATCTATACCGAAAATTGCACGAACACCTGAGTGAAGAGCAGGCAAAAGCGGATTTGCTAAAGATCTGGCACCCGAATGAAACCTGGCAGAAATTTATAGAAGCTGTTCAGAAAGCAGCGGTAACTTAATCGTAAAAGTTGCACCTTTGCCCTCCCCTAAACTGTTCGCTTGAATCACTCCACCATGCAGTTCGATCAAATGTTTCGCGATCGCAAGTCCCAAGCCTAAGCCCCCAAAACTGCGAGTCGAACTGCCGTCTTCTTGTCGGAAATTATCAAATACATAGGGCAGAAAACTGGCAGAAATGCCCCGCCCAGTATCGCTGATCGTCAGTTTCGCCTCGGTTGGAGATGTAGAAAGATGAATTGTCACGTTTCCAGAAGCAGGCGTGAATTTCACTGCATTGGATAACACGTTCCATACGACTTGTTGCAGTCGATCGCTATCGCCACGCACCATTACTGGCTGAGGATCGTGCAAAAATTCTATCGAAATGGCTTTCGACTCTGCTGCTAGATAAACTGTGCTGATTGCTCCTTCCACGACTGCCGCTAAATCGACAGGTGCAGCGCGCAGATTGAGCTTACCTTGCAGAATTCGAGAGACATCGAGTAGCTCGTCAATCAATGTGAGTTGGAGCTTGGCATTGCGCTCGATCGTCTCTAGAGCTTGTGCTGCTTTTGTGGTATCCAATCGCTGTGTTTTGAGCATCTGCGCCCAGCCCAGAATGGGATTCAACGGAGTTCTCAATTCGTGAGAAAGTACGGCTAAGAATTCATCTTTGAGCCGATTGACTCGTTCTAACTCTTCTGTTCGTTGGCGCAGTGAATCTTCTAAGCGTCTGCGCTCTCTTAAGTCCACAATAAATGCGATCGAATCGCGGCGTTTCTCTCCGACTAACACATAGCCAATCAATACAGGAACTCGCTGCCCATCTCGCCGGATGTATTCCTTCTCATAAGGTGTACAGGCTCCTCGCGCCTGTGCCTCCGCTACATGCATTTCATCCAAGGGCAAAAATTCTGGGGGGGTAATGTCGATCCAGTTGATTTGTCCTGCTTCAAGCTCTTGCTGAGTGTAGCCAATAATCCGTAGCAGTTCATCGTTGGCGCGATGAATTCCACCTTCCACATCTCCAAATAAAATGCCAATAATATTGGCATCTGCGAGGCGACTAATGCGGTCTTCTCGATCTTGTAAAGTTTCTAATGCTGTTTTTAACTGTCCTTCTGCATCCCGCCGTTGTCGGTCTTCACGATTGAGAATCTTCGCGGTTTTCCAGATAAATACCGACGAAATCAGAATCAGAATCAACACTAAGCCAGAAATCGCGAACGCTACATCATACCAGCCAAGCTTCCAGCCTTGTAATACGAGCCAACCTAACAACAATGGGAAAATCAGAATGACCAGCAAAATTCTTCGTGCAACGATTCCTCCGACTAGAGGACTGCTAATCGATTTCATCAGTCCTTGATCTGGCGCAATACAAAGCAGCGCGATCGCGACTCCAATAAATGCGATCGCAGTTGGAAACGCCATCGAGGGGGCAGACAGATCAATTTGATATAACAGCCGTACTCCGTAGACATATCCGATTAAGGCTTGGAGTGCAATCGTGCCAATTGCGCAAGCTAACCCTTGAAACCATCTTGCTCGCGATCGTTGAAACTTTAGCGCCAATAACGCGAGTCCAGTTAAAACAAAATTCACGGCAGCATTGATGCCAATTCGCTCCTCTTCCTCGGATGGAGCAAAAAACTGTCCTAGAGCTAAACTTTCATCAAAGGTAGATTGAAGCAGCGCGATTGCACCAATCAGTAGAGGCACGACTGCGGCAATGAATTTGAAATGATCTAAAGCTTTCGATCGCCGCTCGACAGGGGAGACTGTGAGGAGTAAAAATAATCCAGTTGCAACGAAACTAGCAGCAGCACCCGTCCGCATGCTCGTGGTTCCAACTAGCAGAATGTTTCGCAACCAGGAAAGATTGAAAAACCACCCAGCTAGAACGAGACTCCCAATCAATGTGATGACTGTACTCGCATAAATAGATATCGCTCTCCATTTACTAAGCTGAGAATCTGGGACATAAGACAGCAGAGGCGGCATAGGTGAACGCTATAACATAAACGAGCCGACAACTCAGATAGTTTGGGCTGTCAGGTTGGTTAATGAATTGGTAGGACTAAGTTTAGGACTTTTTTGAACTAAATCATGCCTAAAAATTGGTGCGGGTACGGGTGCTTACCTAGAATATAGTAAGCGTGATAAATTGTTCGTCTACCGTAGGGCAGAGTTGCGGGGTCGCTGTCATCCTTCCTGTTGGTGAAGTTGTGTTTAGTTGGGGCTGAAATCTGATCGCTATAATAGCCCTGCTGTTATTGGTTGTGATTTTGCATCAGCCTGCTGAATCGTCAAAGACTGGAATTCTTTATGCAGTTTTAGCGTACTCTGCGTGGGGACTGTTTCCGGTGTATTGGAAGTTTTTGGCGCAAGTGCCTGCGGTGGAATTAGTCTGTCATCGGATTATCTGGTCAGCTTTACTGTTGCTCGGACTGCTTCGGATACAGAAACAACACGCGAATTTTTGGGAACTTTGGCGATCGCCAAAACTTGTGGGGGCATTGTTCGCCACGACTGCGATCATTGCCTGCAACTGGGGTGTCTATATTTATGGGGTCAATACAGGTCGGATTGTGGAAACCAGCTTAGGGTACTACATCAATCCTTTAGTCAGCGTGCTGTTAGGATCTGTGATTTTGAAAGAAAGACTAAATCGAGGGCAGAAACTCGCTGTGGTGATGGCAGCGATCGCGGTTGGAAATTTTGTTTGGCATTTTGGACAAGTCCCTTGGATTGCTATCTTTCTAGCATTGTCATTTGCCACCTATGGCTTGTTTCGCAAACTGATCACTGTATCGCCGATTGTTGGGCTGACGGTCGAAACCTTGCTGGCGATGCCGATCGCTTTAGGGTGGGTTGGATATAGAGCGGTGACGGGGACAGGGTTTTTCGGGATGGATGGGCAGGTGACACTCTTATTAATCGGATGTGGAGTTGTGACTGCATTGCCGTTACTGTGGTTCAACAATGCAGCCAAACGGCTGAGGCTTTCGACGATGGGCTTTTTTCAATACCTAGCTCCGAGCCTTCAGCTTGCATTAGGCGTGTTGTTTTATCATGAGCCGTTTACTGCGATTCATGGTCTAACTTTTACGCTGATCTGGAGCGCGATCGCGCTTTATTCAGTCTCGTCGGTGAGCAAGCTCGCCGAGTAGATAAGTTGAATGAATGGTGCGATCGTCGCCCATGATGATTAAACTGAACAGTAAATCTGCGAGTTCTTCTAAAGTAGTCGGCATGGTTTCGGGATTGCGAAGGCTCATGATCGGGGTCGATCGCGGATCCATCACGATGAAGTCGGCTTCTTTACCAAGGGCAAAGTTGCCGATTTTGTCATCTAAACTGAGCGCTTTTGCACCTCCCAAGGTTGCTAAGAATAGGGCTTGGAACGGCGAAAGTGTTTGATGGTTGAGTTGAGCAATTTTGTACGCCTCGCACGCCGTTTTCAGCATCGAAAAGCTGGTGCCGCCGCCAACATCAGTTGCTAATCCAAGTTTCACCTGTTGAACGATCGAGCGTTCAATGTCGAACAAGCCACTGCCTAAGAAAGTATTTGATGTCGGACAAAATGCGATCGCAGAGTTTGCCTCTGCTAATCGTTCAAGTTCTAGATCGCTGAGATGAATACAGTGCGCGAATATCGATCGTTCTCGGACTAAACCGAACTGATCATATACATCCAAATAGTTTTGACAGTCTGGAAACAGTTCTTTCACCCAGGCGATCTCAGCCAAGTTCTCAGAAAGATGGGTGTGCAAATAAACATCAGGAAACTCTGCTAAGAGTTTGCCCGCATAGGTCAGTTGCTCAGGGGTGGAAGTGGGAGCAAAGCGAGGTGTGACTGCATAGAGGACGCGATTGTGGTGATGCCAGCGCTCAATCAGTCTTTTACTGTCTTCGTACGAGGATTGGGCGGTATCTTTGAGAAAATCCGGCACATTGCGATCCATCATGACTTTGCCGATGATCATCCGCATATTTCGGCGATCGCATTCTTCAAACAATGCTTCAGCCGATTCTGGAAATACTGCGGCGAGTACTAAAGCCGTAGTTGTCCCATTGCGGAGCAGTTCATTCACAAACACGGGGGCAATGGAGTCGGCATGGGTTTTCTGCTTGAATCGCCGTTCTGTGGGGAAAGTATATTTCTCTAGCCATTCCAACAGTTGTTTTCCGTAAGCTGCAATCATTTCCGTCTGCGGGAAATGGATATGAATATCAATGAAGCCAGGTAGGATGAGATGATTGGGATGCGATTGGATATCAATGTCTGCATATTGGGCTTTTAATTGAGCATAGTCTCCCAGGTCTTTGATTTTGCCGTTTTCTACAACCAACAAGGCATCTCGAATATAGCGAACAGATTCGGATTCAGACGTATAGAAAGGGTCGGCAACGAAATCTAAGGAGGCACTACGAAAAGCTTTGACAGTCATTTAGAAAGGACTCTTAACATGCACCCTCTATTCTAGTGACTGATCAATTTTAAAAAGCAAAAAGGGAGACATCATGCCTCCCTTTTTCTTTAGGCATGCGGATGGCGAGACTCGAACTCGCAAGGCAATGCCACACGCACCTCAAGCGTGCGCGTATACCAATTCCGCCACATCCGCCTAAGCCTTATTTAGAATAGCAGAGAAGTGGGAATTTCGTAACAAGAATTTCGGAAAAAATTTTGAGCGGAGTCGAAAATCAAACGCTCAATTCCGGCATTCATATCCCGAATACGGTAGTCCGATGCGATATTGCCAGTCCGGATTTAACGCGCAAGTTCGATTCTGAAGCGCTAATGTTGTCGGAAAATCCCGTTTTCTCAATCCAGGCACGATCGCCCAAATCTCTTTGACATCCGCCGACAAACTTGCCAATCTGCTCCAAACTGCGCTGTCTCCTTGAGTTTTCGATAAAAACGCAAATTGAGAAGGCTGACAATTTTTGGGAGATTGTTGCTCAGTTGATTGAACCGCCAGAGCAAATCCTAAGCCGACCGCAATATCCTGAAAATCGTTATAAGCCATGACGATCGCTCGACAGTCTGTATCCGTCACGATATTTTGCGCTACTCGATCGGGAGTATAGGGCTTGAGAAAAACTAAGTTCGAGATTACGAATATACAACTGAGTGCGCCAACTCCATAGAGCATCCATTGCGAGCCTGCGCGCTGTTTCCAAAAACTCGCCCCAATTAATGCACAGACTGCCGGATAGTAAATAAAGTTGTATCGCGGCACTTGTGTAATATCTTTGCCGAGCACATAGACGATCGCTAAAAATTCCAGCAGCACTCCCCCGACAAAACTGATCAAGACCAGCGTTTCCCCATGTGTATCCGGATCTTTCCAGAGACACTTCAATCCGCGAATCATCCACCAAATGAGCCATCCTGCGAACAGCAGCATCGATACACTCGACAGCACAATGATCCAAGTCGGTTGAAACTCGACCGGAAATGCGACTACCATCACCAACCAGCCTGCCGCAAACTGATACAAAGGTGCTAAAAAACTCCACCAAGCAGTCTGAGACGTGGCTAACCAATCTGTTTCAGGACGGGTCATATGACTGATAAAAGTAGGCAGCCACGGCAACCCAATGGCAAAAATGCCAAATCCGGCGGCAACAATCGCGCCCCAACTCCGCCACCAAAACTTGGTCGCAGGTCTTAAGCGCATTTGCAGCACGATTAAGGCAAAAAACTGAGCGGCGATCGCGAGCACTAAAAAATAATGTACATAGAATCCAATGCCATTTACGAGAATCCACCCGATCCAAATCTTCGGATCGTGTCGCTGCTGGACTAAATTTTGTTGAATCCGAATCAAGCCCATCAATCCCGCGATTACAAACAGCATCGGAACTGTATAGTGGCGAGCTTCTTGGGAGAGATAGACCGCAAAAGGCGAAACTGCCATTGTCATGGCGGCGGCAATGCCTGCTGAAGTCGAGAAGGCGAAGCGATTGAGCCAATACACCCCGAAGATGGCTGCAACGCCTGCAACAGCGCTCAGCGATCGCAATTTCCAGATCCAATTGCCGGGAGCAAATTGCACCCATTGATGCATCCAGCAAAAAAATAGCGGCGGGTGTACTGATTGTGTCGAAACGGTTTGAGCAATATTCGCGCAAGTGGTTAGCTTCAGTTGAAACAACTGATCTAAAACAGATAGATTAAAAAACTGCTCTAAAGGAACTTCACCATAATTCCGTCCAAAGCTGAAAATTGCGGTAATGACTTCATCCATCCACAACGGTTTGAGGTCGAGGTTCCAAAATCGCAAAACCCCACCGATCAGCAGAACCGCAATCAAACTCATCCAGTGCTTCAAGAGAAAAAGATCGAAACTCCAGCCTGAAGATTACACTAAAACCGGGACTCTGGAGAAAGGCAGATGCGGGTGATTGGAATTACAGGCGGAATCGCCATGGGCAAGACAACCGTTTCAAACTATCTTGCAACGACTTACCATTTTCCGATCGTGGATGCTGATCTAGTCGCACGCGAGGCAGTTGCAGTCGGCTCGCCAATTCTGTCGCAAATTGTCGATCGCTATGGATCAAAGCTGATTCGACTCGATGGCACGCTCGATCGATCGCGCTTAGGAGAAATTATTTTTGCCAATCCAAGCGAGCGAGCTTGGCTAGAGCAGCAAATTCATCCGTATGTTCGTAAAGTTTTTGAGACAGAACGTGATCATGCGACTGTACCGACTGTGTTTGTGATTCCGCTGTTATTTGAAGCGCAAATGACAGATTTAGTCACGGAGATTTGGGTGATTACTTGTTCTGAGCAGCAGCAAATTCAGCGATTAATGCAGCGAGAGAAATTAAGTTTAGAGCAAGCCAAGGCGCGAATTCAGAGCCAAATGCCGATTCAAGAAAAGTGCGATCGTGCCACGGTGGTTTTAGAGAATTCCACTAGCTTAGAGGCATTATTAAAACAAGTGGATCAAGCCGTCGATCGACTCAGTTGACAAGGGGCTATCGTTGCCAGATAGACTGATCAAGGCACAATCCTCAGACAAAATTTATTATGGCAGCTACATTAAAACAAATAGCAGGTTATCTCGATGCTAAAGGCTGGAAATACCGAATTGATGAAGAGGGCAGTCGAATTTTGACTGGGGTATTCGGCTCAAATTTAGAAGATTTTTTAATTGTGATTCAACTCGATGAAGATGGCGAATTCTTTGAAATGTTTGCGCCACGAGTTTTAGCAGGCGTTCAGAATCATCCGCATAAGACTGCGATTTTACAAACCATGTTAGCGATTTCTTGGGAAACGAAGATGTTGCAGTGGGAGTATGATCCATCCGATGGTGAAATCCGCGCGATCATTGAGTTTCCGTTAGAAGATGCTCTGCTGACAGAACGACAGTTCAACCGCTGTTTGCTGAGCTTAGTCGAATTGGTTGATGAGTTAGCACTGCCGCGCTTGAAAACAGTCATGGAAACGGGTGAAGATCCAGGCGATCTCGAAGAAGGGGAGCGCCTCTTGCTGGCATTGCAAGAAGAGTCGCCAGGATTGCTGACGGTGCTAGAACGAGCAATGGAAGCGAGAAAGCGTCGAGGACGGAGATTGCCTTCTGAGGAGAAGGATGATGATGAATCGTTGGCTTAATTGTTGAGGGGGCTGAGTTGTAGTGCTGCTAGTGAATTCCCACTCTGATTACTCAGTAGATCGGCGCAATTCGCTTGAAGATAGTTGCTTCGTTGCTCACCCGCCCTGAACTGGAAGTTCGGGCTAACCGTGCCAAGTGGGTTGAAACCCACTGAAGAAGCCGTTTTCATTGGCTGTTAGTCCCAGAGCGGACTTCGCACAGTTAGCCCCGAATTCATTCCGGGGCGGGTGAGCAACGAAGCGAACGGACTCATCTACTGATTCGCGGGGACAAGCGCGAATCGATATCACCATTCAGCAACTTCATTTAAGCGAGTCCAACGAGCTTCTCGCTCAACTCCCACATGCGTTTTGCTTTTGCGTCATCAGTTACTTTTTCAGACAACTCTTGCACGAAAGATTCGCGTCCTTCTTTCTGCCGATTTCCCCAACTCCAATGCACGCCTGACTGCTTGAACTCAGGATCAGCGACCACTTGAGCAGTTCGCTCCCCTGCTAGCTCTTGCGACACATAGCCTCCCGTAATGTTCTTTTGGAACCAGGGGAAGACTTTTTGGAAGACGGGTAAACTATTGCGGAACAAGGGTGTATCTGCGACGCAGCCTGGATAGAGTGTGTTGAAAACAATGCCAGTCGAATCGTGATAGCGACGATGTAGCTCTCGGCTAGTAATCATGTTGCACAGCTTACTATCCTTGTAAGCTTTTCCTGCCTTAAAGGGTTTGCCATCAATCATCGCGATCGGGGCTTTGAATCCAGCTTCTAATCCTGACAAATCGCCCAAATCTGCTGGAGCCGGAATTGGAATCTTGCCGCCTAATTCTTTCGAGTTCGCCGTCACTGTTCCTAAGATGATCAACCGGGGATCATTATGAGTCGAATGTTTCAGGTCTTCGAGAAGCAAATTGCACAAGAGAAAATGCCCGAAGTGATTGGTTGCAACGCTCAGTTCGTAGCCTTCAGGGCTGCGCATCGGCTCTTTGAGTAACGGCATGTAAACGGCTGCGTTACATACGAGAGCATCCAGAGACTTGCCGCTTTCTCGAAACTGGGTGACAAACTTGCGAACGCTTTCTAATGAACCCAGATCGATATGCATCAGAGTATAGCTATCAGGCGGCATGCCGAGAGATTTGGCAGCGCTCTCTGCCTTCTCTAAATTTCGACAAGCCATCACCACATGCCAACCTCTTTTCACCAAAGCTTTTGCTGCGTACAAGCCGACACCAGAGGACGCGCCAGTAATTACAACCGTGGGTTTTTGATCCTGTGCCATTTTCTTAAATCTTCGTGAATCGTTGACTGTCTTCATGTTCCCACATGAGCGATCGCAGATTTCCCTTTCAGCTATTACAGAATGTTGAGTAACAAAATATTGCGAATAATCACGGTCTTGGCTGCATTATTAAAGAGTGAAGCCTGTTATTCTGTCTTCTTGCCCCTTGTTCTGCGTTTATGGATGCCACGCTCGCAACAACCTTACAAATTGTCATCACAGTGATGGCAGGAATTGGAGCGCAGGTCGTTGCGGAATGGGTGCAGATTCCGGCGATCGTCTTTTTGCTCTTGTTTGGGGTGATTTTAGGATCGAGCGTGCTGAATTGGTTGCATCCGGATCAGTTGGGGACTGGGCTAGAAGTGCTGATTGCGCTTTTGGTGGCAGTGATCTTGTTTGAAGGCGGATTTAATCTGCAATTGAGAGAACTGGGTCGAGTGTCAGGCAGTTTGCGGAATTTGGTGACGATCGGGACGCTGATCACAATATTGGGCGGAGGATTAGCCGCGCATTGGTTGAGTGAATTTCCTTGGTCGATCGCGTTTCTATATGCTGCGTTAGTCGTGGTCACAGGCCCCGTTGTGATTAACTCGCTGCTGCGGCATGTAAAAGTTGATCGACAAGTTGCGACGATTTTAGAAGGTGAAGGGGTTCTGATTGACCCCATCGGCGCAATTTTGGCAGTGGTTGTGTTGAATGTGGTTTTGAATGGTCAGTCGAATCCGTTCAACATTGCCGGAGATTTGATCCTCCGCTTAGGCATTGGGGGTGGAATTGGAGCCATCGGAGCTTGGCTCATGGGCGTTTTGCTCCGGCGGGCGACGTTTCTCTCTGAAGACTTGAAAACCTTAGTGGTTCTGGCTGGATTGTGGGGCTTGTTTGGGCTAGCACAGACGATTCGCAGTGAAGCAGGATTGATGGCAACGGTGGTTGCGGGCATCGTGCTGAGAGCGTTTGCGCTGCCCGAGGAACGATTGTTGAAACGGTTTAAAGGACAGCTAACGACTTTAGCGGTTTCGGTACTGTTTATTTTATTGTCGGCAGATTTGTCGATCGCTGGAATTCTTGCTCTGGGTTGGGGTGGATTATTCACAGTGTTCGCTTTAATGTTCGTAGTTCGTCCGATTAGTGTTTTCGCTTGTACTTGGAAAAGTGATCTCAATTGGCGACAAAAAATCTTTCTCAGTTGGATTGCTCCCCGGGGAATTATTGCGGCTTCTGTTGCGTCAATTTTTGCGATTCTTCTCACGCAACGAGGTATTAACGGGGGTGATTCGATTAAGGCACTCGTCTTTTTGACGATTATATTAACAGTCGTATTGCAATCCGTGAGTGCTCAGATGCTTGCGAATCTGTTGAAGATTACCGCAGAAGATACGACTGGCGCGGTGATTGTGGGATGTAGTCCTTTGAGTTTGTTGATTGCAAGATTGTTTCGCGATCGCGGAGAATCGATCGCGCTGATCGACACTGATCCAGACTCTTATCCTACCGATGCGAATTTGACAGTTTTTATTCGCAGTGCTTTAGATACGGATGTTTTAGAAGAAGCGGGCTTAGCTTCAGTGGGAACTTTTCTAGCAATGACGAATAATAGTGAGGTGAATCTGGTCTTAGCTCAAAGAGCGATCGAGGAATTTGCACCGCCGCGTGTGTTGTCGGTATTTCCGGCGGATGCGACTGCTTCGATCAAGATTCAGGGAGCATTTACGGCACAGTTTAATTTGAAAACTTGGAATCAGTTTCTCGCGGATAATGCCGTGAAGTTAGGAGAGACGGAGTTTGGCGAGAATTTTGAAGCACAACAGGCATATCTGCGATCGCTGATCGAATCTGAAACGGTGCTGCCAGTTTTACTCGAACGGGACAATAGTTTACAAGTTTGTCCTGCCGAGATGACTTGGCAAGTGGGCGATCGATTAATTTACCTCTTGCATGATCCCAAACCGAAGTTACTCAAAGTTCTCGGTGGTTCAAATCAAACGAAATTGACGTTAGAAAAACTATCAGAGATCGAGGAGATTCCGGTGCTTGAAGCCAGCGTTGACGAATCTTCGGTATGATTGATGGGTTGCATTCGTCTTGTTGAACTATGACTGCCTCGACTGGAATTTCGCTTACAACTTTGGCGCAGCAAACTCAAGCCGCAGCCCGGCAGCTTGCGGTGCAACCGACCGAACGGCGCAATGATGCGATCGCCAGAATTGCTGATGCGTTAGAAAGTCATGCTGCTGAAATTCTCGCAGCGAATGCAGCAGATTGCGAAGCGGCAAAATCAGATGGAATTGCATCAGCTTTGTATGCCCGATTGAAGTTAGACGAAGCGAAACTGAAAGCTGCGATCGTGGGCGTTCGAGATGTCGGAAAGCTCGCTGATCCGATTGGGGCGGTTCAGATTCATCGCGAATTAGATGAAGGCTTGATTCTGAAGCGAATTACTTGCCCCTTGGGTGTTTTAGGCGTGATTTTTGAAGCCCGACCCGATGCGGTGATGCAGATTTCTAGCCTTGCGATTAAGTCGGGCAATGGTGTGATTCTTAAAGGTGGGAAAGAAGCAATTCGATCGTGTGAAGCATTAGTCAAAGCAATTCAAGAAGGACTGTCGCAAGCAGGAATTGATCCAGCTGTGGTGCAACTTTTGACCACGCGAGAAGAAACACTGGAGTTATTAAAGCTTGATCAGTATGTGGATTTGATTATTCCTCGCGGCTCGAATTCGTTTGTGAAATTTGTTCAAGACAATACGCGAATTCCAGTGCTAGGTCATGCTGATGGAATTTGCCATTTGTACGTCGATCGAGCAGCGGATATTCCCAAAGCCATTCAAATTGCAGTCGATTCTAAAACGCAATATCCGGCAGCTTGTAATGCGATCGAGACTTTACTGGTTGATCAAGCGATTGCTTCAGAATTTCTCCTCGAAGCGGCTCCAGCATTACAAGCGAAGAATGTGGAATTGCGGGGAGATGAACGTACTCGCGACATTCTCAACATTGCAGCAGCAACCGAAGCAGATTGGTCAACCGAGTACAGTGATTTGATTCTGGCGATCAAAATTGTGGATTCGACAGAAGATGCGATCGCTCATATCAACACTTACGGCTCAAAACATACCGAAGCGATCGCAACCGAAGATGCAAAAACGGCGCAGTATTTTCTCGATCGAGTCGATGCAGCAGGTGTATATCACAACTGTTCGACTCGATTTGCCGATGGTTTCCGCTATGGATTTGGTGCAGAGGTTGGGATTAGTACTCAGAAGATGCCACCGCGAGGTCCAGTTGGGTTAGAAGGGCTAGTGACTTACAAGTATCAGCTAGTTGGAAATGGTCAAATCGCAGCAACTTACTCAGGCGCAAACGCGAAACCCTTTACACATCGAGACTTGTAGGAAGTACCCAGACGGGCACTGCCGATCGCTTGGCTCCTGGAAGACGATAGATTCGTTCCCTAAACAACAGGAGTTCCAAAAATGGCGATTGACGAAACCAAAATGGTGCAGTCGATTTATGACACGCTATTTAACGCCTATACCAAAACCCCTCCAGGCGGACTACCCGCTGGCAGTCAGGCGGATAAAGTTTTTATCAACCTGATTCCGGGTGGAGAACCGATCAATGTTGCTCAGTATGCAAATCCGGTCAGTCCGCTGAATCCACAAGGCATTCCTGCCGCTGCTGAAAACTTTTCTCGATTGGTCGATCGTGTGCCGCTAGTCAATGGCACGTTTGTAGACACAGGCAAGAAAGTTTCTGAAGTTTACAAACAAGTGGTTGAAGGTGCAAGTGTGACTCCGCAACCTGTCGATCCAGCACTCAAAGCAGCTTACGATGCAGCATTTGATCTGCTCAATGACAAAGGACAAGACTTCAACGATTTGGGACAACCGATCGAAGTCGATGTTGATTCGATGCTTTATGTAAACTACAAGCGCAAGCAAAATGCTTACATTGATGCAGTCGCTTCTTTTGTCGCAGAGTCTTCTAAGTATGACATGACGAAACCTGCGGATCAGCGAGCTTGGGCAATGTTGGGACCGTCGCTGCAACGTCGCTTGGTCACAGCTTGGAATGATTTCCAAACGGCTCAGGCGAAACGCGTAGAAGACGCGCTGGCGACAATGGCACAGTCTGCCACAAATCAGGTCGGTCGTGTGTTCAAAGATGCTCAAGAAAAACTGGTACTGCTCGAAAAAGGCAGTGCTCGTGATCAAGCTGAAAAGTACTTTGCAAGCTATGCTTTCCCGGCAAATTGGTACTCGTCGAGTGCTGCTCAAGGCTGGTCTTCTCTGAGTTTTACCTCTTCGCGCTATCAGTTAAATGAAAGCTCTAGCTTCAAGAAATTTGGCGGTGGAGCGAAGTTCAATTTGGGCTTGTGGAGTGTGGGCGGCGGAGCTTCGCATAGTGAAACTCGTCGGCATATGGATAGTCAAACTGATGATCTGTCGGTGAGCTTCCGGTATGCGCGGATTAATATCGATCGTCCTTGGATGAATCCGATGATCTTCGATCTGCCCGGCTGGAAGTATGGAGTCATGGGCAAAGGCAGCATTGCTTCGGGTAATCCAGCGACCGCAGATGGCAGAATTATGCCGTTGTTGCCGACTGGTTTTATTGTCGTGCGCGATTTGAAGATTAGCGCGACTTGGAGTAGTGCTGAGAAAGACTACATTAGTAAATCGACCAAAGGTGGCGGTAGCTTTGGTTGGGGTCCATTCTCGGTGGGTGGATCATATGAATCGAATTCGACGAATTTCCGCTTCCAGTCTGAATTTGATGGACGGACTTTATCGGCTCCCGGACTGCAATTGATGGCATTCATTAACGCAGTACTCCCGATGTCGCCGAAGGAATAGGTTACGCATCGAGTCGGGCAGGACTTGGAAAACCTCCTCTTTGATCAGAGGAATCGTTGAAAGTGCTGCCTGATGATCTGTTGATTCATCGACTGTGGAGAGATTGTGATGCCGATCGATCAAATTGCCCTCATTCAAACTGTTTACGATACGATTTTTTCAACTTTAGTTCAGCCTCCGCGACCCGGCGCACCCAATGCGCGATCGCAAGAAATGCTCTTAACTTTGGAATGGCCCGGTCAACAACTCGATGCCAGCCAGTACCAAAATCCCTGGACTCCTCAAAATCCCAATGGTTCGACTTTAGCGACTGAGATGTTCTCAGCGTTGATTGATGCCATTCCGCTGGTCGATGCAACTTATGTCGATTCGGGCGTAACCGTTGAGGAAATGTACGAATTTGCTTTAGCCGCGAATGCGATTCCATTGCCGCCGGATGCCAGTGGTCAAGTGCCCCCCAATCCGGTGAATGTTACTTTGCAAAATGCTCGACAATTGTTTGAGCATACCAAGATGGCAAGTGTAATTCAGCCTGTTCTGTCATATCGTCCGTCCTATGCGACTCCTGGGAATTGGTGTGATGAGGCAGCCATGCAAACTTGGACGCAGATCAATGTCAACTCAAATCAGACGAAGAAGATCGCAGATTCGCCCTTTGTGCGGGTCGGAGGAGCAAAACGGATCAAAGACGGAATTTGGAAATTACCCAAAGGTGGCATAAAGCCAGGTGGAACGATTGAAACTCCGCCGATTAAAACATTACCGATCGATCCGGAAATTCTCCGTCGTACTCGAATCAATCCTCGTCTCGATCGTGTAGTTGCTCGTCCATTGAATACGGCGACGCTTGCAACGCCAGCAGTGACGGCAAAACAAGCGCTGCAAATGCAACATATCTCACCGAATCCAATGTTAGTCAGTCGGATTCGACCTGATATTTTAGAGAAAATCAAGCTGCGTCCGTTAGAAGATCGAGCGATCGATACCGAAACGAAAGACTTGAATATCTCATTCCGATGCTGTCGCGTCAATTTCTCGCGTCCCTGGTTGCTGAAATCGTTACTCGAAATCACAGGCTGGACGTTGCCAGGACAAGCGCCCGGAAGCTTATCTTCTGGAAAGTTAGAAGAAAATTTTGGCTCGTTTCCGCTGTTGCCGATCGGGTTTATTGCAGTGCGTGATCTAAAGATCAGTGCGAATTGGAGCAAAGTCGATCGAGAATTTGCAACGCAGGTCGCTTCTGGAAAACAAGCGATCGGGTTTGGCCCATTCTCGCTGAGTGGTAACTATGCCGAATCTGGCAAAACGTACACTTCAAGCTTTGATGGCGTCACGATTTCTTCGCCGGGTCTACAAATTCTGGGCTGGATCAATCTGGTGATTCCGTTCGCGCCGCCAGCGTAGGGAAATTGGTTGACTGTGCTGTTTTTATAGCGCATCAAGAGTGGGGAGTAGGGAACTACAAAAGGCATCACACCCTACTCCCCACTCCCCACTTTACAAATGATTTAGGACTGTTACATCTAAATTAGACGTAATTCACAATCCGCGCAAACCCTTTCGGATCAAGACTTGCACCACCGACTAAAGCCCCATCAATCTCAGGCTGTGCCATGATTTCATCAACATTCTCAGGCTTCACTGAACCGCCGTATTGAATCGTGACATTTGGATTGGTCAACTTACTGCGGATTAATCCAATCACGCGATTGGCTTCGATCGCTTCACAAGTATCTCCAGTCCCAATCGCCCAAATTGGCTCATAGGCAATCACCAGATTCTCCTGGTCAACGCCGACTAAGCCGAGTTCTAATTGTTTGAAAATGACGGCTTCGGTTTCGCCGGCATCTCGTTGCTGCTTACTTTCACCTACACAGAGAATCGGTTTTAATCCGGCTTTCTGTGCGGCTTTCAGCCGTAGGTTCACGGTTTCATCGGTTTCGCCAAAAAATTGTCGTCTTTCGCTGTGCCCGATCACGACATAGCGCACACTCAATTCTTGCAACATCGCAGCCGAAATCTCGCCTGTAAAAGCCCCAGACTCTGCCCAATGAACGTTTTGCGCCCCAACTTGAATCCGACCGCCGTGCAAGTTTTTCGACAACACTGCTAAATCAGTAAACGGCACACACAGTAAAACTTCTCGATCGTCTGGTGTCTCGTCTAGCTGAGGCTTAAACTCCTGCAAAAACTCCAAGGTTTCTGCTTGAGTCTTAAACATTTTCCAGTTGCCAGCAATGATAACTTTTCGCACGGTTTTTCAGAAATAAACAGATTAAATTGCACTCTCCAGTCTACGGCTTTGGGGGGACAGTTCGATTTCGGATTTTAGATTTTGGGAAGTGAATGGGGAGTGGGGACTCTACTCCCTACTCCCCACTCCCCACCTCTTAGAGCGCGATCGCATTCGGACGAATCTGCGCCCGCCAGTCTAGAGGCTCCGTCGTGAAAAGGAATTGCTGGCTAGTCGGAGTCTTACCATCCATCAGCCAGATTGCCGTTTCACCTGTGATATTGTTGCGCCAGATCAGATCCGCTTTTCCGTCGCCGCTGGTATCTCTGGCTCCATTCACTGCCCAGGCTTGATCTGCGATTTGAGCGATAAAGCCTGCATCGGCTAGGGACGTTCCATTCAAGAGCCAGACTGCGTTCTCGCCCGTTTGGATATTGCGCCAGACTAAATCTGCCTTGCCATCGCCACTGGTATCACAGACATCTGCAATTCGCCAGCCTGGAGTCGTGGTTTGTAGAATGAATTGCTGGCTGGTTGAGGTCAGACCATTCATCAGCCAAATCGCATTCTCCCCGGTGACATCATTGCGCCAGATTAAATCTGCTTTGCCATCGCCACTGGTATCTCGGGCTGCAACAATCCGCCAATCTTGGTTCGGGATTGGCGCAATAAAGCCTGCAGACGCGATCGCATTACCATTCATCAGCCAGATGGCATTCTCTCCGGTGCGGGTATTTCGCCAGACGAGATCGGCTTTGCCGTCATAGTTAAAGTCTGCGACATCGGCGACTTGCCACCCTGCTTCAACGGTTATCAGTGAAGTTGCGCTTGTCCGATTGAAGCCATCCATCAGCCAGACTTCGGTTTCTCCGGTTGCCGAATTCACCCAGAAAATGTCTGCTGTGCCGTCATTGTTGAAATCGCGCGAAGCGGCGACTTGCCAGTTTTGACTCGCTAGGGTCGGGATCAAGCTGGTTGACTCGATACTTGTTCCATCCATCAGCCAGATCGCATTTTCTCCGGTTGAGGTGTTGCGCCAGAGAAGATCTGTTTTCCCGTCTGCGTCAAAGTCACGCGTTGAGACAATGCGCCAGTTTGCTCCGGTGATCGCTGTAAAGGCTGCCTCGGTGACTTGTGTACCGTTCAGGAGCCAGATTGCGGTTTGATTAGTATTAGAATTTTGCCATGCTAAATCGACGTTGTTATCGCCGTTGAAGTCGGGCAAGGCACAGTCGTTGTCGCTCATGCGGGTCAGTTTCACATTCAGCGGCAAATTCTGTGGGCTGAGCGCTGCATTTACGGGTGGATTCAAATTGATCTGGAGATTCTTATCCAAAACTGTTGGAGAATTGCTCAGTCCGGTGAGAGTGACGCTCCCGGTCGTTTGCCCCGCCGCGATCGTAATGAAGTTATTTGACAGTTGATAGTCAATTCCTTGGATGGCATCGCCTGAGATGAGTAAGGGAATCGTCACAGTTTGAGTCGAAGCAACATCTAAGGTCGCCGTAATATTAAAGCTGCCACTTGGCTTGATTACCCGCGTCCCGCCATCAAAATCGACGAGTGGAATGTACGGCCCATCAAATGTATTAATTGCCAGATTGTTGACTTCGTGGAAATTGAATTGATTGCCTGTGGACGCTGCAAAACCAAATTTAAACGTGCTAGGTAAAGCCCCATTGCGATCGCTTTGGGTGATGTTGAAGTCACTGATTAGTTTTTCATCGACTTCTAAGGTGCCATTGCCATTGACATCGAAGGAGACAGAGAGGTTGCCGTTGGGGTTGAGATCGATGCCGACTCGGCGACGGGCAGTGGTGCGAACAGATGTGTTGACATCGATTCTGTTTCCTCCCGGCAGTTTTGCGTTGGTGAGGAGCGCATAGTTGAGAGATTCTTTGCCGCGAACTGCGATCGTTTGTGAAGAGAATCCTGTACCGCCTGCTCCATAGCCAGTGTTGGAGAAGTTACCGAATTCATCAAAGCCAATCCCCAAATAGCCGCCTTCGAGTCCTGCTACGGTTGGAGATTGGGTTGAATCAGAGGAGTATCCTAAGCTACCTCCGACTGCTCCACCCTTCGTTGGATTAGCGGCTCCATCAATCAGAAAAAAGCTAATGCCATCTGCGCCATCTCCGCCATAAGCGTAGAGGTCAAATTGTACAGACAGCCCGCTGGCTGAGTTGATGGGTTGGTCGTAGATGACGAATGAGCCTTGATTTTGCGTGTTATTGGTCAGTCGCAGTACCCCATTTCCAGGGGTGTCTGTTCCTCCTCCAGGTAAGCCGCCTGGTGAGGCAGAAGTGTTACTGCGAGCGGTCAAAATAGGCGGGAGTGCCCCGTCTCGACTGGTTCCAAAGAGCCAGTTCAATTGGCTGACATCTGCGTTTGCGAAAGATTCGGTTAAGATGCTTTGTCCCGGCATGATTCACCCAGCAATTTTTGTGTCCATTGATTTGATTACTTAACCATTCTTGGGCACTGTTCTCTAGCGGGTTCCGTGAGCCTATGGGTAAATTTTCATACCAATACCACTCAGTACAGAGCTTCCTATACGGCTTCTCTATGCTTGTAAAAAAGTCTAAAACTGATTTTGATTTCTAAAAGAATTTACGGAGAACCTGCGGTCATTGCGGTCTGTACGGCTGCAATGCTGACGGTTTGATAGATCGATTTTAGGGTTTCCATTGCGGCTTGATTTGCGGGTGGCTCGATGGGGAGAAGTCCGAGTACATCCAGCACAGTTTCACTGCTAGGAGGCGGGGTAATGACGATGAGAGATGATTCAAGTTGTTCGTCGTAGTTCCAGAGTCGATCGCGATCGAGCGGGGTTGTAGGACGGATTGCTGCAATTTCAGTTTGAGGTTCTTCACTGCCAGAACTGCGAATTTTTCGTAAGGCGCTAATGATTTCTTCTTTGCTGCGTCCGCGCAGTTGGAAGAGAACGAATGGATCTTCGCTAAAGCGATCGCCGAGTAGATAGTAAACGGCTCCGATATGTTTACAAGGATTTGCAGGATCGGGGCACGAACAACGGCTGTGAATATCGAATTTATTGAATGGAAAAAGGCTTAAGCCATTCGCAGTAAAGACATCTTGAATGTTTTGAGGCATTTCGCCAGCAAGCAGTTTTGCGGAGAAGATCGCACGTTCTGCCATTGATTCGATGATGTAGCTCCATTGTTCGTCGGTAAAGCGATCGAGCGAAAACGAGACTTCATACGGTTCGGGTGCAGTTCCTTGAACCATCGCTTTTACTTTCGCGCCAACGAAGTCAAGGCTTAACACATTGCCTTGTCGGGCATAGTTGCGGGCGCGAGCTAATCGCTGAGTGAATCCGATACGCTCTAGAACTTCGATCCACTGTTCTGTCCACCATTCTCGATTGGGAGGTGAATAACTATCTGTCATGGTTTATTCCTCAATTACCGCAGTTCGATCGAGTAAGAGTAAGTCTCTGAGTTGATCGGTGTTTAACTCAGTCAGCCAGTTTTCACCTGTGCCGACAACTTGTTCGGCTAAGGCTTTTTTGGATTCGATCATGTCGTGAATTCGTTCTTCTAAGGTTCCGGTACAAACGAATTTGTGAACCTGAACATTGCGAGTCTGACCAATGCGGAAGACGCGATCGGTCGCTTGATTTTCAACGGCGGGATTCCACCAGCGATCGTAGTGAAACACATGATTCGCTCGCGTCAAATTCAAACCAACGCCGCCTGCTTTGAGCGACAGAATGAAGATTCTTGGTGCTTGGGGATCGTTTTGAAAGCGATCGATCATGGCTTCGCGCTGTTTCTTGGGCGTACTGCCGTATAAGAAGAGTGTTTCTCGTCCCAATTGCGCTTCGAGATGGGGTTTGAGCAGTTTGCCCCATTCAGCGAATTGCGTGAAAATTAATGCGCGATCGCCTTCTGAAACTGCTTCTTCGAGCATTTCTTCGAGACGTTGTAGCTTTGCGGATCGATTAGACTCAGCTTGCTCTTCTTTGTTGAACAAAGCGGGATGATTGCAAATTTGTTTGAGCTTCGTGAGCAGTGCAAGAATAATTCCTTTGCGTTGAATTCCGTCTGCCGCTTCGATTTCCGCGAGTGATTGATCAACGGTTGCTTGGTATAAGGCAGCTTGTTCGGAAGAAAGACCACAGTAGACGGGCATTTCTTGCTTCTCAGGGAGGTCTTGAATGATAGTTTTATCGGTTTTGAGGCGGCGCAAAATGAAAGGTTGAGTCAGAGATCGCAAAGTTTGCATTGAGGTCGTATCGCCATACCGCTCGATCGGAATGGCAAACCGTCTTTGGAAGAAGTTCTTTTGTCCCAAATAGCCGGGATTGAGGAAGTCAAGAATTGACCAGAGTTCAGTTAAGCGATTCTCAACAGGGGTTCCGGTGAGTGCAATGCGGAATTCTGCTTCGAGTTCTCGAACGGCTTGAGATTGTTTGGCTTCTGCGTTTTTAATGTTCTGTGCTTCGTCGAGAACAATTCCTTGCCACTCGACAAGCTGAAGGGATTTGAGATCGCGTTGAACGAGGGTATAGCTCGTAATGATTAGATTGGTACTTTTAGCAGATTTGGCGAAGGCTTGATTCTGCGATCGCTTGTCCCCGTGATGCACGATTACTTTTAAGGTCGGTGCAAATTTTTTCACTTCTCGTTCCCAGTTTCCGAGCACAGACGTGGGACAAATTAGGAGGATCGGTTGCTCTAGTAATTTGTTCTGTTTGAGCGTCAGAATGAAGGCAATGAGCTGAATCGTTTTGCCAAGACCCATATCATCTGCCAAACACGCGCCCAGTCCCCATTTTTCTAGAAATTGCAACCAGGCGACACCGCGAGCTTGATAGGGTCGCAATTCGCCTCGGAATTCTTTGGGGGTTTCGATTTCTTCTAGCGTTCCGGTTCCGGTTAAGGTTGTGACTAGCTCTTGCAATGCACCGGATGCTTCAAAACTGACGACTGGCAGTTTCTCGATCGTTTGAGTATCGCCTGTACTAATTCGCAAAGCATCTTCGAGCGAGAGCGTGGTTTGATCTTTTCGAGCCGCAAAGAAAGACTGAGCGGATCTGATATCTGACGATCGCAGTTCGACCCACTCGCCGTTAATCTCGACTAAAGGTGAATTCTGAGCAACTAAGCGATCGAATTCTTTTTTGCTTAGGCTCTGACCCCCGATCGACAATTCCCACTGAAAATTCAGCAAGCCTTGTAAGCCGAGTTTTCCTTTTTTCTGCTTGGTTGGTGTTGACGCTTTGATGCGTAGACCCAAGCGATTTGCCAGTCCGCCGCGATTCGCTAAGCTCTCTGGGAGAATCACCCCAATCCCACTATCCTGCAAGCGCCAGACCGTATTCATGATGAATTCGTACGCCTGTTTTGGGTCGAGTTGCAGGGCTTGGGGTCGAGCGTCTTGCAGGCTTGGTTCAATCAGCGGATACAGCCGAGAAGCGAGTCCTAACCCCATGAGTAAAGTCTCTTGCGGTCGTTCGATGATGCGTCCTTCATGCTGCAACCGTTCGACAGGATTTCGCCAAATGATCGGAGCACTGACTGTGAACTCCGGATCATCGATCGCTTGGAGCAAGTATTCAATCACCCAACTCTGATACGCTTCAACGGGTGGAATCAGCTTGAGACAGACGCGAAACTGTTCTTGATCTTTTTGTAATGGTGCTTTCCAAGTCTCTAGCGCATTCGATAGCGTTGTTGCATCTGTTTCACTGAGCGTTGCAGCTTTTGTTCCTAATCCTTGTATCCAAGTTTGTAAAAGCGATGAGGGTTTGGCGATGCTCACCGATTGACGCACTTGAGCATCGACCATGTGATTCAGAAAATCTCGCAGCAGATCTTGAGGTTCAATCGGTAGATCAATCGCGACTTCTTCCCCAGACTGATACAGGCGACAGACGGAAGGCATCTGTCGCGCAAAATGCCGCGATCGCATCTGATCGGTGGAGCTATCAAGCAGAACTTCCCAATGATGCAAGCCGGGGAGAAACTTCGATCGAGCTAGCAAATCTAAAGCCCATCTCGCGACATGTGACCAAAATCGTAAATCTCCGCCGACAAAAGATTCCTCGCCGAGCGTTCCGAGCGGCACAGAATTGAGCAATTCAAATGCTTGAGCAGGTTCAAGCCACAGTCCTGCGACCTGCCACGGATACAGCACCCACTCAGACACCGGAGCCGCTGAAAGTTGAGGAGCATCTCCTTCAGTCGGCAGTGCTATACCGCGAACTTGCCAATTTTTTAGGGTCGTTGCTGACTTCCGCCCCCGTTTTGTATCCTCTTCTAAGCTCGGCACTTTTAACGGCAAAGCTTCTAAAAACGTCAGCAACTCAGACTGATTCATCGCATAGGGATGGAGCGGAACGCCTGGAGCATCTTGTTTTGCTTCTAAGCGCCGCCAAGTCTCACCCCATAGAAAAAAACCGCCCTGAGAAACCCAACTACCGTGTAAAACTGCCATGCTGATCTATATGGATAAAAGCAAATAATCCTGAATTGGTGATTTAATCTTCCAAGACATCTCACGTTTGACTTAGAATCCGCTGCAAAATTTAATTTTAGCGATCGCGATTTCTCAATACAGAAAATCAATAAGCTTGATATTTTATTAAGTAGTTTAACAAGCCGTTAACATTGTTGAACTGTTGCGTTTACGCGATTATTCTAGCGCGATCGCACAAGGCAGGTTGCCCTTGATTTCGCTTGACCCTTCTGGCTTTAGATCCGGAGTAAAAGAGCAAGAACACCCATTTTCTCCAAGCTCTAACTTAAAAAAACCTTCACTATAGATCAAATAGCAAATCCTGCCACATTTCTTATTGAGTCGAGCAGAAACCTCCCGAAAATCTCCCGGTATTTGCAAATAAAAAAAGCAGCAAAAGTATATCAGTGTTACGATTGCAAGAACACTAAAAAAGAGAAGAAAGGACAATACACTTCATGCAAGAGTTCGAGAAGTCAATATCCTTTGATGGTAGGGATATTCGACTCAAAGTAGGCTTGTTAGCACCCCAAGCTGGAGGTTCAGTTTTAATCGAATCTGGAGACACGGCAGTCCTCGTTACCGCGACCCGTGCGAATGCCAGAGAAGGAATCGATTTTCTACCTCTGTTGGTTGATTACGAGGAGCGCTTATATGCAGCCGGACGAATTCCCGGTGGCTTCCTCCGACGTGAAGGACGACCCGCTGAAAAAGCAGTTTTGACGAGTCGTTTAATCGATCGCCCCTTGCGCCCCCTATTTCCCTCCTGGTTACGAGACGATATTCAGGTCGTCGCTACCACAATGTCGATGGATGAGCGAGTTCCTCCGGATGTTTTAGCGGTCACAGGTGCGTCGATCGCTGTACTCCTCGCGAAAATTCCATTTAATGGCCCGATGGCTGCGGTGCGAGTTGGATTAGTCGGCGATGATTTCGTGATCAACCCCACTTATAAAGAAGTGGAAACGGGTGATTTGGATCTCGTCGTGGCTGGTTCTCCCGATGGCGTGATCATGGTTGAAGCTGGCGCGAATCAACTGCCAGAAGCCGACATGATCGAAGCGATCGATTTCGGTTACGAAGCGGTGCGCGATCTGATTCAGGCACAGCGCGATTTGCTCAAAGAATTGGGAATTGAACTGGTGCAAGAAGATGCTCCTGTGATTGACCAAACTCTAGAGAATTTTATTCGAGAGCGAGTGACCGCTCCTGTGAAAGAAATTCTCGGACGGTTCGAGAAAGATAAACCGACTCGCGATGCAGCATTAGATGAAGTGAAGGCTTCGGTGGTGACGGCGATCGCAGAATTAGCCGAAGACGATCCGGTGAAAGTTGCCGCAGCCGCAGATTCTAAAGCGCTGAGCAATACTTTCAAAGATGTGACGAAAACGCTGATGCGTCGTCAAGTCGTCGAAGATAATGTGCGCGTAGACGGTCGGAAATTAGATGAAATTCGTCCGATCTCTTGCCGAGTTGGGGTGTTGCCTCAGCGGGTGCATGGCAGCGGCGTGTTTAATCGTGGATTGACTCAAGTTTTGTCGATCGCGACGTTAGGTAGCCCAGGCGACGAGCAAGAAATGGATGATTTGCATCCAGACAGCGAAAAACGCTACTTGCATCACTATAATTTCCCGCCTTTCTCAGTCGGCGAAACCCGACCGATGCGATCTCCCGGTCGGCGTGAAATTGGTCACGGGGCATTAGCCGAACGTGCTCTGGTTCCCGTCTTACCTCCGAAAGAGCAATTCCCTTACGTGATTCGGGTCGTCTCAGAAGTGCTGTCTTCTAACGGTTCGACCTCAATGGGTTCGGTTTCGGGTTCAACATTGGCGTTGATGCATGCAGGCGTTCCGATTTCTAAGCCTGTGAGTGGTGCAGCGATGGGCTTGATCAAAGAAGGTGAAGAAATTCGCATTCTGACCGACATCCAGGGAATTGAAGATTTCTTGGGCGATATGGACTTCAAAGTGGCGGGAACCGATACCGGAATTACGGCATTGCAGCTCGACATGAAGATCTCAGGTCTACCGATGGATGTGATTGCTTCAGCCATTCATCAAGCGAAACCCGCTCGATTGCACATTCTCGGCAAAATGCTAGAAGCGATCGACCAACCGCGTCCGGAGTTGTCTCCTTATGCACCTCGCTTGCTGACGATCAAGATTGATTCTGATCAAATCGGCATGATCATTGGACCAGGAGGCAAGACGATTAAAGGCATCACCGAAGAAACGGGAGCCAAAATCGATATTGCTGAAGATGGAACTGTGACGATTAGCGCGATCGAAGGCGAGAAGGCGAAACGGGCGAAAGCGATCATTCAAGGCATGACTCGCAAGCTGAGTGCTGGAGATGTTTACGCTGGAAAAGTCACACGAATTATTCCGATTGGGGCTTTTGTGGAATTCCTGCCGGGTAAGGAAGGAATGATTCACATTTCGCAACTGGCTGATCATCGAGTTGGCAAGGTTGAGGATGAAGTCACGATCGGAGATGAAGTGGTTGTGAAAATTCGGGAGATTGATAACCGAGGACGAGTGAATTTGACTCGCCTAGGAATTCATCCGGATGAAGCAACTGCGGCGCGAGAAGCTGCAGCGAAGTAGAACGCTTTAGTTTAAGCTTCAATCTTTCCTGAAAAGGGAAGCTAGATGTGAGGTCTAGCTTCCCTTTTGTCATATTGAGGCATCGCATAACTCGATGGGCAGACAACCTGCCCAATTTGGAATTGGTATGATGAGTGCGATTTCATGGATAGGAGGCTCATCAGTGATAGAGTGGTCGATCGCTCAACAAACTTCTTTGGACAGCAATTCAGCTGTTGATACACAGACAGCCGCTACTATCCCCGAAGTAGTCATCATTTTAATTATTCTGCTGCTGATTGCGACCATTGTTGCTTTAGTCACTCAAAGTCTGAGAATCCCTTATGTAACTGGATTAGTTTTAGCAGGGTTGCCAATTACGGAGCTTTGGTCGCGACGGATTGGATTAGATCCTGTCTTGGTTTTAAATCTTTTCCTTCCGATTCTGATTTTTGAAGCGGCAATTAATACAGATATTCGTCGTCTCCGTAGCACTTTTAAACCGATCGCGCTATTAGCAGGACCAGGTTCGATCTTTTCCTCAGCAATTATTGCAACTCTACTAAAGTTTGGACTGGGACTCGATTGGATTTCTGCCTGTCTGGTTGGCGTGATTTTGGCAAACACGGATACCGTCTCCATGATTGCTGTATTCAAGGAGATCCGTGTTCCTTCTCGATTAACAACAATTGTGGAGGGAGAAACACTCTTCAATGATGCGGCTGCGCTAGTCTCGTTTAATTTACTTCTAGTTGTCTACGCCACAGGCTCGCTTACCGCTGTTCAAGGAATACGAGAAGTGCTCTTAGTCGCAATCGGCGGGGCAATGGTCGGAGCCGTTTTAGGGTATTTATGCCTTCCCATTTTTGTGCGATTGCAAGATCCGTTAAGTAGCCTTTTATTAACAGTTGCGCTGGCATTAGGAACGTTTCAGATTGGGCAATCTCTGGGCGTTTCGGGTGCAGTATCAGTTGTGGTTGCGGGGCTAATTTTTGGCAATTTGGGGCTGTCTCGAAGTTCTTCTGCGTCAGAACGAATTGCGCTCTTGAGCTTTTGGAACTATGCCAGCTTTGGTGTGAATACTTTTATCTTTTTGCTGATTGGGATTGAAATTAATATCGAAACGCTGTGGAAAATTGCGCCTGCGATTCTGTTTGTGATTTTGGCATATCAATTAGGTCGGATTCTCTCTGTCTACTTACTCCTTGCAGGACTGCGTTGGTTCGATCGACCGATTCCACTCGTCTGGCAGCATGTTTTATTTCTGGGCAACATTAAAGGCTCACTCTCGATGGCATTAGCCTTGAGCATTCCTCTGACCGTGACGTATCGAAGTGACATTATTGCTCTGGTATTTGGTGCGGTCTTATTCTCTCTCGTTGGGCAAGGATTAAGCTTGCCCTGGATGGTCAAACGGCTCAAAATTGCCCGTATTTCAGATACATTGCAGCAGGCAAAGCAATTGCAGATGCAGTTAATTGCGTCGAAAGCGGCTCAGGAAGAACTCAGTAGTTTGCTGAGATCGGGGGTACTCCCGAAGGCGATTTATGAAGAGTTATGGGCATCCTACCAAGTCCGGGTCGTGCAATCTGAGCACGTGCTCCGCGACCTGTACAATCAACGTCAATCAACTCGTCGCGAGCCTGAGCACAGTGAGCTAGATGCAATTCGACGACGATTGCTGCTGGCAGAAAAAGGAGCCGTGGCGAATGCACTCCGCAAACAAATTTTGCCTGAAGATCTGGTGCAGACATACATCAAAGAGTTAGATGAGAAACTTCTAACGTTAGAAGATGACTAGCATGGGCGATCGTTGAAGAATTAGCACTTGTATCCAATTTGGCGTAAGAATGCTTGTCGAGTTTGAATGTCTTTATCTGTTTCCACACCTTTCGGTGAGAATCCATCAATGACACCTAAAATCCCGCGTCCTTGCTTGCTTTCTGCCACAATGACTTCAACAGGATTCGCAGTCGCGCAGTAGATGCTGCAAACTTCAGGACATTGTTTGATCGCGTTGAGAAAGTTAATGGGATAAGCATCCTTCATGAGGATAACGAAGCTGTGTCCTGCTGCGATCGCTTGAGCATTTTTCACAGCGATTGCTTCTAAGGTTGGATCATTGCTGGCTTTCCGAATCAAACAGGGTCCTGATGCTTCACAGAAAGCAATCCCAAACTTGACTTGAGATGAAATCCCGACCAATATTTCATACAAATCTTCAACGGTTTTAATGAAATGAGTTTGACCCAAAATTAAATTGCTGTCTTCAGGAATGTCTAATTGCACTGTTTTCAGTTCCATGTTGAGTTCTCCTGAGCGGACTTCTAGCCGATAGATCTAGAACATAACCTTGAGAATCTTGTGAAGAGGCACTTTAATCGATCGCGATTTGGTGTCATGCCGACTCATTTGAAGTTTTTGTACTCGAGCTAACGCTGCTCGGTAATTTGCTTGATCTCCTCGTGCTTTAAAGAGTTCGGCTGCTTTTTGGAAATCTGCGATCGCATGTTCAGTATCACCTTGGTCAAGGTAAGCTAAGCCTCGATTATCATAAGCCTCGCCAGAAGTTGGATCGATCTGAATTGCCGTTGTATTGTCTGCGATTGAACCTGTCAAATCCCGAATCATTCGACGTGCTTCACCTCGACTAAAGTAAAGTACAGCAAGAGTGTCTCCAGGAACTCCGAGATTCAGGGCTTGAGTGTAGTCTTCGATGGCTGGTTGGTACTTTTTGAGATAATGACGAGCCGCTGCTCGATTAAAGAAGGCTAAAGCTTGATATGGAGATAATGCGATCGCTCGAGTTGCATCTGCTTCTGCACGCTCGAACTCATCGACCATCAAATACAATCCTGCCCGATTGGCATAAAGTCTTGCATTGTTGGGATGAAGCTCGATCGCACGGTCTAAGTCCGAAATCGCGCCTCTAAAATCGCCTCGATTTGCCTTTTCAACCGCTTGCCAGAGCCAATCTTCAACCGTAATTTGAGCAATAGAGATGGCTTGATTTTGCAAGTTTGAAGAGGATGAGTATTGCACTGCTTGAACATCATTTCTGATCGAAAATCCCTCGATCAGAAGTGCGATTGCAACACTAAAGCTCAGCATAACTTTTGAGATGCTGCTCATAACAAAACTTCCTTCAGCATTCGATTGCTGAGTTTTGATGACGTTTGGAAAAAATGTCGTCGATTGCTTTCGACCTCTTACAGGCTCATCTCTCGCAAATTGAATCTGCCCAATACAACTGAGCTAAGAGATCTTGAATTTTACTAAACAATGGCAGATTCCCTTGGCGATTGAGTTTGAGTTCATCTTGTACCAGCACGGTTGCAGCATTGACTTTAGGAGCGGCAGGCAATCGAGGTAGATGGGTTTCGGCAATTAAGGCTGTCGATTGTGGGACAACGATCGCTGGCTTTTCTTGCGGCTCAGTCGGTTCATCCCACGGATCAGGGATGGAATAGCGATCGATATCTAACAAGCCGAGAGAGGGTCTGTCTGAAGCAATGTTTAATAACATAATTGCCTCCTCTAAATTGTGATTTCTCCTCATTGCAATCGTAAGCAACAAAGTTGAGGAACTTGTGAGATTTGATCAAATTGGCAATCCTCACAAGTTTCTCAAACTCTTCTCTTACTGTGAACGCAGAGGAAATATCCTGCAATTCCTCAGAGGAGGTATGCTATGACATCGCTGAAATCCTCAAGATTGATTGGCGCGAGTCTACTCGGTCTGGTCTCGTTGGGTGGAATAGGTTATGTGATTTGGCATCTTGTCCAACCTCGTCTCTATCCAACCGATGCCAGCCAACTTTTTCCTACAGCTCAATCGACTGTGGAAGCCACGAGAGAGGTTCTAAGCTGCACCATCACAATGGCAGAAATTGATACACCTCACCCGCCGCTTCCCGTCTATTTTGCTGCCAATAATCCGACGAGTCGGATCGTGGGTCACTTAGACAATCATGCGTTTGTCACGGTGGCAACAGAGCAAAATGGATGGTTCTTGATTCAGAATCCTATGCAAGGCTGGATTCCAAAAACACAGACCCAAAATAGCTGTAATGAAAAAGTCGAATTGGTCAAGTTTAGTCCGAAAGGAGGTCGAAGTGCGATCGCCGATCGATTTGTGGGATCAGGAAGCCACCTTTATCGTGTCCCGCTTACTCAAGGATCAACGCTAACGGTCTCGAATACGCGCGGTGTGTTGCCTTTTGTCCTTGATCCAGACGGAGAAATGTTTGGAAATCCGAAAGAGAGCCAAATTAATTGGACAGGTCAAATTCCACGCACTGGAGTTTACACCTTAGAAATGCTCTCGCAGCATAAAGGCTATCGATATGCTTTTATCGTTTCTGTAAACTAAGAGGATGTTTTAAAAGACAATTGAGGCTGTAAAAAAGCTCTCCGGTCATAAGCTGTAAATACGTAAAAGCACAGCACCGAGAGAGCTACATGAGTAAATCGTATCCCAGTAACCTCACTCCTGCCCAATATGAATTGTTGAGCGACCTGCTACCTGATGCAAAACCAGGGGGACGACCGCGAGAAGTAGACTTATGGGACATTCTCAATGCAATTTTTTATGTTTTAGTCGAAGGAGTGCGGTGGCGAGCGTTACCTGGAGATTTTCCAGCTTGGCAAACGGTCTACACTTACTTTCGTAATTGGCGTAAGGATGGAACCTGGTTGAGCATTCACGACCGTCTCTATCGCTGCATCCGCATCGAAGTCGGGCGCTCTCCGAGCCCATCTGAAGCAATTGTCGATAGCCAAAGCGTGAAAAGTGCGGCAGGAGTGCATGCAGCAATCGGATTTGATGCAGGTAAGGTGATCAAAGGGCGCAAGCGATTCATCACGGTCGATACGCTGGGATTGATCTTACGGGTCTTTGTCACTGCTGCCAGCACCCCAGAACGCGCCGGCGGCAAAACTGTTCTCCAGCGGGTGCGACAACGCGGGAAAGCCGTGTCTCGTCTACACACGATTTGGGTGGATGGCGGCTTCGATGGCTTTCCCTTTATGCACTGGGTGGTCACCATCTGTCGTTGGATTGTCCAAGTGGTCTTACGCCCGGAACAAACCAAAGGCTTTGTCCTGCTCAAAAAGCGATGGGTGGTGGAACGAACTCTGGGCTGGCTGATGCACTGTCGTCGCTTAGTTCGGGATTATGAGTTACTTCCAGAAACTTCAGAGACTTGGATTTACTTAGCAATGATTCGGATCATGGTTAGGAGATTGGCATAAAATTTGACCGACTCCGACTTTTAAAACACCCTCTAAGGCGAAGTTGCTATGCAGTGGAGAGAGTTGGAAACAGTAGATTCTAGTATTCGTTTCGACAATATTGCTGATCTGTACTGGCGATGTACTAGCGTGAACGTTGCCGTAACTGTTCGTCAACTTGCAGTGAGGGGATAATGTATCATGAATGAAATCAATCTTGGCGATCGCGTTGTTATCCAACGACAGAATTTGCAAAGTCTCTTTGCTGCGCTTCAGCAATTGGGATATGAGCTAATTGCTCCGACGATTCGGGAAGCAGCAATTGTTTACGATGCAGTGTCTTCTGTTGAGGATTTGCCGATTGGATGGACTGATGAACAATCCGGCGGAGTCTATCGCCTCAAGCGACGGGAAGATCAGGCGTTGTTTGGCTATGCCGTGGGCGCACATTCGTGGAAGAAATATTTGTTTGCACCCCAGGTTCGACTCTGGCAAGCAGAGCGTAAAGGGCAAGAGATAACGATCCGTGCAGACCAGCCAGACACAACAAAGCGCGCTTTTATTGGTGTGCGATCGTGTGATCTTCATGCGATCGCGATTCAAGATCAAGTCTTTCTGCATGGAGAAGCAGTTGATCCGCACTATCAATCCCGTCGCCACGATAATTTTGTGATTGCGGTGAACTGTGGACAGGCAGGAGGAACCTGTTTCTGTGTGTCCATGCAAACGGGACCGCAAGCTACGAGCGGATTCGATTTGGCATTAACAGAGGTACTCAATCCGACGCATTACTTTGTTGTCGAGATTGGTAGTGAAGCGGGGCGAGACATGCTTCAAGCTGTGCCTCATACGATCGCAACGCCAAATGATCAGGAGATTGCTCAACAGATTGTTGCAGAAACGGCGCAACACATGGGACGCACGATGCCAACTGAGGGCATTAAAGAATTGCTCTACAACAATCTAGAACATCCCCGATGGAATGACGTTGCTTCGCGATGTCTCACCTGTGCGAACTGTACAATGGTCTGTCCGACTTGCTTTTGCTCGACAGTCGAAGATACGACGGATTTAACAGGCGATCATGCTGAGCGCTGGCGAAACTGGGATTCCTGCTTCACGATGGATTTTTCTTATCTGCATGGTGGGAGTGTGCGCGTCAGTACAAAATCTCGCTATCGCCAATGGATGACCCACAAATTAGCTTCGTGGATTGATCAATTTGGCACGTCGGGTTGTGTGGGGTGTGGACGATGTATTACTTGGTGCCCCGTTGGGATTGACATTACGGAAGAAGTAAAAGCCATTCGAGACAGTCAGGAGGTCAAACACGAATGATGACGAACTTGGCACCGTTGTTAAAAGAACATGCTTTTTTTGAGGGGTTGAAGCCCGAGTATATTGAACTCTTGGTTGAATGTGCGTCTAATGTTCGGTTTGAGGCAAATCAACTGATTTTTCGACAAGGGGAAGATGCCGATCGCTTTTATCTAGTGCGACAAGGCAAAGTAGCTATCGAGATTAGTGCACCCGGACAGCCCGCGATCGTGATTAAAACGTTAATGGAACATGATGTCATTGGATGGTCTTGGCTCTTTCCGCCTTACCGCTGGCAATTTGATGCCCGAGCGATGGAACTCACTCGCGCGATCGCACTTGATGGTCGATGCCTGCGAGGGAAATGTGAGTCTGATCCGGTACTCGGTTACGAACTGATGAAACGCTTCTCAGCGATTATGCTCGAAACATTACAAGCGACTCGCCTCCAATTGCTCGATCTCTACAATGTGCCGAGTCGGAGGGCGTAATGATCTTAGAACCGATGCAGCCTCACATCTACCGAGTACGACAAACGCGGAAAGAAACCCATGACACTTTCACGATGGAGCTAGAACCCGCGCAGGGCAATCAACCGTTTTACTTTGCGCCAGGTCAATTCAACATGCTCTATGCTTTTGGGACTGGAGAATGTGCGATTTCTATTAGTGGGAATCCTACTGAGCCAAATAAACTTCTACACACGACTCGGATTGTGGGTAACGTGACGACTGCATTGAGTAAATTGCGTCCGGGTGATTCGATGGGCATTCGAGGTCCGTTTGGCAAGGGATGGGATTTGCAAGCCGCAGAAGGCAATGATGTGGTGTTTGTTGCTGGAGGAATTGGATTAGCTCCCTTGCGTCCCGCGATCGCTTACGTGTTGGCGAATCGAGCTAAGTATGGCAAAGTCGTGCTTTTAATTGGAACGCGCACGCCCCAAGACATTCTATTTCGGCATGATTTGAAGCAGTGGCGATCGCGCCTTGACTTAGAAGTTTTTGTCACGGTCGATCGGGCTGAACCGGGTTGGCAAGGCAATGTAGGAGTCGTAACTGCTTTGATTCGACGTGCGCCTTTTGATCGACTGAATACTGTTGCGATGATTTGTGGTCCTGAAATCATGATGCAGTTTACTGTGATGGAATTGCTCAAACGAGGCGTGAGTCCAGAAAGCATTTACATTACGATGGAACGCAATATGAAATGCGCGATCGGGTTTTGTGGGCATTGCCAGTTAGGACCGACCTTCATTTGCAAAAATGGTCCCGTATTTCGCTATGACCACATCAAATTCTGGTTTGACCAGCGGGAGTTCTAGAGTGATGAAACAGCTACATAAGCCGAAACTTGCTGTTTGGAAATTTGCGTCCTGTGATGGGTGTCAATTGAGCTTGCTCGATTGCGAAGATGAATTGCTAACTGTGGCAGGAGAGATTGAGATTGCCAATTTTATGGAAGCTTCTAGTGCAGTTGTCAAAGGTCCTTATGATTTGTCGCTAGTTGAAGGTTCGATCACCACTCCTCACGATGCAGAGCGAATTCATCAAGTCAGGCGGGCTTCAAAACGACTCGTGACAATTGGCGCTTGTGCAACCTCTGGAGGCATTCAAGCGCTCCGAAATTTCAAAGATGTCAAAGCTTTTACTTCGATTGTTTACGCTAAGCCAGAGTACATTGAAACCTTAAATAAATCGACCGCGATCGCGGATCATGTGTTCGTTGATTTTGAACTTCGAGGCTGTCCGATTAACAAGCATCAATTGCTAGAAGTGATAAGTGCTTTTTTGAGCGATCGTAAACCTGTTATTCCGACCTACAGCGTGTGTATCGAATGTAAGCGGCGTGGAAATGTCTGTGTGATGGTTGCCCACGGAACGCCTTGTATGGGACCTGTGACGCAGGCGGGGTGTAATGCGCTTTGTCCGGCGTACAATCGAGGGTGCTATGGCTGTTACGGTCCGATGGAAAGCCCGAATACGGCTGCATTGAGCCAATGGTGGAAGCAGTTGGGAGTGGACGAAACAGATCTGGTTCGGGCATATCGCACGTTTAATGCCTATGCAGAAGCCTTTCGCAAAGAGAGTGAGCGTCATGAGCAGTAAAACGATCAAAGTCGATTATCTCGCTCGCGTAGAAGGCGAGGGTGCGATGTATGTGAAGATCCGCGATCGTAAAGTGCAAGATGTGCAGCTTAAAATCTTTGAACCTCCTCGATTTTTTGAAGCATTTTTACGCGGACGGCAATACAGCGAAGCTCCTGATATCACGGCTCGAATTTGTGGCATTTGTCCGATCGCGTACATGATGAGTTCGATTCATGCCATGGAAAATATCTTGGGCATTGAAGTCGAAGGTGGATTGCGCGCACTCCGGCGATTGATTTACTGTGGCGAATGGATCGAGAGTCATAGTTTGCATATTTTCATGCTACACGCGCCGGATTTTCTCGGTTACGAGAGTGCCATTCACATGGCGAAGGATTATCCGGAACTTGTGCAGCGGGGCTTAAGACTGAAGAAAATTGGCAATCGAATTCTAGCTTTGATTGGTGGGCGAGAAATTCATCCGATTAACATTCGAGTAGGTGGATTTTATAAGCTACCGACTCGGCAGGAACTACGATCGCTGATTGATGATTTGCAATGGGCGTGTGATGCGGCAGAAGAAACTGCACGATGGGCAGCAACCTTATCCTTTCCTGAGTTTGAGCAAGACTATGAATTTGTTGCGCTTCATCATCCGAATGAATATCCAATGAATCAAGGACGCATCATTTCTAACAAAGGATTAGATATTTCAAATGATCAGTTTTATGAATACATTGAAGAACAGCATAAGCCTCACTCAACTGCTTTACATGCCATCATCAAAGAGCGTGGAGATTATCTCGTAGGTCCGATCGCACGATTTAATCTCAATTTTGACCAACTCACACCCCGCGCTCAAGCGATCGCACATGAAGTTGGGCTACTTCCCATCTGTCGCAATCCATTTCAGAGTATTGTGGTTCGCAGTATTGAAGTACTATTTGCTGTGGAAGAAGCCTTGCGGTTAATTGAAACGTATGAAATGCCCGATCGAGCAGTAGTCGATTATAAGATTCAAGCAGGAGTCGGGCATGGATGTACAGAAGCACCTCGCGGGATTCTCTATCATCGCTACAAGATTGATGAAAAAGGGGACATTCTAGATGCCAAAATTGCGCCACCGACTTCGCAAAATCAAGGCAGGATTGAACATGATCTGTGGCAATTTGTAGAGCAACAGATCGATTTAGCAGATGATCAATTACGATCGCAGTGTGAACAACTGATCCGCAGCTACGATCCTTGTATTTCCTGTTCAACGCATTTTTTGAAGTTAGATGTCGATCGAGCCTAACCCAATGCAAAACATTATGCTGATTGGTGTAGGAAATGAATTTCGACACGATGATGCAGTCGGATTATTGATTTTAAGACAGCTTCGCAATCAGCTTCCAGAAACGATTTCAACGATTGAAGCATCGGGCGAGGGAGCGACATTAATCGAGTTGTGGCAAACCAGCGATACCGTTTATCTATTTGATGCAGTGTCTTCGGGATCTGAAATTGCTACCATTCATCGCATTGATGTTCATACTCAATCGATTCCATCGCAATTTTTCCACTATTCCTCTCATGCGTTTGGAGTAGCAGAAGCAGTTGAACTTGCTCGATCGTTGAATCAACTTCCAAACAAACTCATTCTCTATGGGGTAGAAGGAAGTAACTTTGCAATTGGAATCGGACTGTCAGAAGCAGTCGAGCAAGCTATAGAAACTACCATTCAACAAGTGTTATCAGAATTGGAGATCAACCATGCATGAGGCGAGTTTGATGAGCCATTTAATTCAAACGATTGAAGCGATCGCTCAAGAACAAAACGCGACGAAAATACTTGCTGTTAAAGTTCGATTGGGTGCTTTGTCTCATTTCTCACCTGAACAGTTCACCTATCATTTTGTGATTGCCTCGCAACATACACTGATGGAAAGCGCACGATTGGAAATCGAAACCTCAGATGATTTGACTGATCCGATCGCACAAGACGTTGTTTTAGAAAGCTTAGATATGGAAATCAACGAAGCATTGCAAAGCTAATTCCTCATAGTTTTCTCAAAAATGAACGATAAAAATGGTTTAGAACGATTGCAAATTCAGATTCGAGGTGCAGTTCAAGGGGTTGGATTTCGCCCATTTGTCTATCGTCTTGCTACAAATTTAGGCATGGTTGGATGGGTTAAAAATTCAGCAGAGGGAGTCTGGATCGAGATAGAAGGAACGCGATCGCAGCTTGAGCTTTTTCTGCTCAAACTAGAACAAGAAAAGCCTGTCCATAGCCTGATTCAACAATTACAAGTCTCTGCGCTTGTTCCACTGGGCGACTCTTCTTTTGAAATCTATCCGAGTGTGAGTGGAGAAAAAACGACGATCGTTCTTCCTGACCTTGCTACTTGCTCAGACTGTATCCGAGAACTCTTTGATCCGAACAATCCTCGCTATCGCTACCCATTCATTAACTGCACTCATTGTGGTCCGCGCTTTAGTATTATCAACGCTTTGCCCTACGATCGACCCAACACCAGCATGAATGCGTTTCAGATGTGCGATCGCTGTCGAACTGAATACGAAAATCCGCTCGATCGTCGATTCCATGCTCAACCGATTGCCTGTCCAGAATGTGGTCCTCGTTTGGAATGGTGGGATCATCACGGCAAACGACTAGCATCCGATGAAGCGGCGCTACAAGCAGCAATCCAAGCGATTCAGAACGGACAAATCATTGCAGTCAAAGGGTTAGGTGGATTTCATTTCATGGTGGATGCTCGGAATTCAGACGCGATCGCGACTCTACGACAGCGAAAACATCGACCTGATAAACCCTTTGCAGTCATGTATCCTTCGTTAGCAGCAGTGCAAAAAGACTGTGAGCTTTCTGACTTAGAAGCTCAACTACTCACTGCTTCAGAAGCCCCAATCGTTCTACTTCGTCGTAAAGCAAATCTTAGCGTTCTTGAAACGGTTGCACCGAATAATGCTCACCTTGGTGTTTTACTTCCATACACGCCGCTGCATCATTTATTACTATCCACGTTAAATTTTCCAATTGTTGCAACGAGTGGCAACTTATCGAATGAACCGATTTGTATAGATGAGCGGGAAGCGATTCAGCGTTTATCAGGAATTGCAGATGCGTTTCTAGTTCACAATCGTCCCATTGTTCGTGTTGTTGATGATTCGATTGTGCGAGTGATTGCCGATCGCGAAATGATTCTGCGTCGATCGCGGGGGTATGCTCCGTTACCTATTGCGATCTCCAAGCCTATGCCAACCTGTTTAGCGGTTGGAGGACATCTTAAAAATACGATCGCACTGACAATTGATTCCAATCTGTTTGTCAGTCAACATATCGGAGATTTGGAAAATCAAGCTACTCTACAAGCTTTTGAGCAAGCGATCGACACCTTTGAGCAACTTTATGAGGTTCATCCCGATCTCATTGCTTGTGATGACCATCCTGACTATCTTTCAACTCAGTACGCTCAGCACCGAGGCTCGAAATTTCCATCCAGCCAAATCTTTCCGGTTCAACATCATCATGCTCACATTGCTACCTGTATGGCTGAGAACGGACTAGAAGAAACGGTGTTGGGGGTGGCCTGGGATGGCACAGGCTATGGACTCGATGGGACAATCTGGGGCGGAGAGTTTTTCTTAGCGAATCTGACTGATTTTCAACGGGTAGGACACTTCAAACCTTTTAGACTACTGGGAGGTGAGAAAGCAATTCGAGAACCTCGCAGAGCCGCGATCGCAGTACTTTACGAACTGTGGGGAGAAGCCGCATTCGATCGAACAGATTTAGCCCCTGTTCAAGCATTCAATGCCCAGGAGCGCGACATTCTACAAGCCATGCTCCAGAAGGAACTCAACACACCTTGGACTTCGAGTGCAGGGCGGCTCTTTGATGCAATCTCAGCTTTACTTAACTTAGTGCAAATTTCAACGTTTGAAGGACAAGCAGCAATGGCCTTGGAATTCGCGTTAGACCGTGTCTCAACGGATGAATTTTATCCGTCTGTCATTCATCAGGGCATTTTCGATTGGTCTACGATGATTGAGGAAATCATTTCAGAAATTGAGCAAAAAACATCAGTTGCAATGGTTTCTGCAAAGTTTCATAACACAATGGTCGAAGTCATTCTTCAGTTTGCGCGACAATGGAAGCAAAAGCGCGTTGTCTTGTCTGGAGGATGTTTTCAAAATCGGTACTTCAGCGATCGCACGATTGCCCGTCTCCAAGCAGAAGGCTTCCAACCTTACTGGCATCGGCATATTCCACCCAACGATGGCGGCATTGCTGTTGGACAAGCAATCATTGCTGCATCCCAACTATTAAAGCGTGGCGGTTAAGTATGTGTTTAGCGATTCCAGGAAAAATTCTCAGCATTGAGGGTAATGATCCATTGTTGCGAACGGGTCGAGTTAGCTTTGGTGGAATTGTGAAGGAAGTAAACTTAGCCTTTGTGCCAGATGTCCAGATTGGAGACTATGTGATTGTTCATGCGGGTATTGCGATTAATCAACTCGATACTGCGGTTGCAACCCAATTTTTTGAACACTTAAATCAACTGCGTGACACTCCAGCAGAATTGCCATGAAATATATTGACGAATATCGAACCGCTGAGCTTGCTCAACGCTACACTCAAGCCATCGATCGCATCACGACGCGACCGTGGACAATCATGGAAATCTGCGGCGGACAAACTCATACCATTGTTAAATTTGGCATTGATCAACTGCTACCTCGATCGATCACGCTGATTCATGGTCCAGGATGTCCCGTTTGTGTCACATCTGCTGAATTAATTGATCAAGCTTGTGCGATCGCGGCACTTCCTGATGTCATTTTCTGCTCATTTGGTGACATGCTCCGAGTTCCAGGGAGTCAATACGATTTACTCACGGTGAAAGCTTTGGGAGGAGATGTCCGAATCGTTTATTCGCCGCTGGATGCACTCAACCTTGCTCAAGCGAATCCCGATCGACAAGTTGTATTTTTTGCGGTTGGCTTTGAAACGACGGCTCCAGCAACCGCGATCGCAGTTCATCAAGCCAAACAACAAAACGTTCAGAATTTTTCACTGCTAGTCGCTCATGTCTTAGTGCCTCCCGCGCTCGAATTACTGCTCTCCTCGCCAGAACACAATATTGATGGACTGTTAGCCGCAGGGCATGTTTGTACAGTGATGGGGTACAAAGACTATGAGCCGATCGCGCAAAAGTATCACATTCCGATTGTCGTGACTGGATTCGAGCCTGCCGACATTTTGCAGGGTGTTTATCTCTGTGTTCAGCAATTAGAGGCAGGACAAACAAGGGTCGAAAATCAGTATGCTCGTGCAGTTCAGCGATCAGGCAATCAAATTGCACAACAACTGATGCGAGACGTGTTTACTGTCGTTCCTCGTGACTGGAGAGGAATTGGTACGATCGCTCAAAGTGGCTTAGGGCTGCGAGATCAATATGCCGAATTTGATGTAAATCTTCGATTTCAAGTCTCAGCACAGACATCTCAGTCAGAACAATCTGACTGTATCAGTGGTCTGATTTTGCAAGGAATTCGGAAACCGCAGGAATGTGCTGCCTTTAGAACACGCTGTACACCTGAACATCCTTTGGGCGCACCTATGGTTTCTTCCGAAGGAGCGTGTGCAGCTTACTATTACGCAAGGAGAATGCTATGAAAAATCACACTGAACTGAAGCAAATTGCCAGTCAAATTCTGTCTGGAATGCTGGCAAATCCGCATATTTATGCCACGGTTAGCGATGAAGAAGGGCGCGGACAACAAGAGCAAATTTTGATTCTTACTGCGATCGAGATGGCAGAAAAATTAATCGAAAAGGTAGAAGATCGTGAGTAGTCCTCATTCTCGATCGTGTCCTATGCCGATGCAAAAGTTTTCTCAAATTCTGCTCGCGCATGGCGGAGGAGGACAACTTACGCATCAACTCATTGAGCAATTGTTTATTCCGACCTTTGAAAATACTGCACTGTCTTGTCGCCATGATGGTGCAGTATTAGATGTCCATCATGCTCAAATCGCATTTACAACAGATTCTTATGTCGTTCAGCCGCTCTGTTTTCCGGGTGGCAATATCGGGACATTAGCAGTCAATGGAACCGTCAATGACCTAGCAATGTGTGGCGCACGTCCGCTTTATCTCAGTGCTGGATTCATCTTAGAAGAAGGCTTCTCCATGCCTCTATTGCAAGACATCGTAGACTCAATGCAGCAAGCTGCTCAGACTGCCAAGGTTCAAATCGTGACCGGAGACACAAAAGTTGTCGATCGAGGTCGCGGAGATGGATTATTCATCAATACAGCCGGAATTGGAATCATTGAACATGCCTGCAAAATTGCGCCACAACAAATTCAAGTCGGAGATGTGGTCATCATCAATGGCGATATTGGTCGGCATGGTATAGCAATTATGGCAATGCGAGAAGGATTGAGATTTGAGAGTGCGATCGAGAGTGACTGTGCTGCTTTAATCGATCCAGTGTTTGCTTTACTCGATGCAGAAATTTCTGTGCATTGTTTGCGAGATTTAACCCGAGGAGGATTAGCTAGTGCCTTAATTGAGCTTTCTGAAGGAGCAGCCATGCAGATTCAACTCGATGAAGCTGCAATTCCTATCAGCGGCGAAGTGCAAGGCGCATGTGAAATTTTAGGCTTAGATCCGTTATATGTAGCAAACGAAGGACGCTTTGTCGCTTTTGTTGCGCCCCAAGATGCTGAGCGCGCGATCGCGCTGCTAGAACAACATTCTCCTCATAATCCTCGGATTGTGGGGCATGTTATTCAATCAAATTCTTCCGCTGTGATTTTGAAAAACAAAATCGGAGTAGAACGCATGATCACACGACTGAGTGGAGAGCAGTTACCTAGAATTTGCTAAGTAGGGAGGTGAAATGAATTGGAAGATTGTCGCTCTCGTTGGCGTCCCGCCCTGAACTGGAAGTTCGGGCTAACTGTGCGAAGTGGGTTGAAACCCACTGAAGAGGGCGTTTTCATAGGCTGTTAGTCCCAGAGCGGACTTCGCACTGTTAGCCCCGAATTCATTCCGGGGCGGGTGAGTAACGTAGCGAGAGAACTTGCTGAGCTGATATTGAATTACGCCCATTTACTTAATGGATTTCAGGCAGAGAATTCAGCAGTCTGTCTTTGTCCCTTCACAACTTTCTCAAACTTATCCTCTACTCTCAAACTAGAACGGTCTTCTCTCTTTAGAACATTGTGAAGCCATTTATAAACTGTAGGAACAATATCATGACCCTTGGTGAATCTTCTTACACGATCTCACGCTCGATCACAGTTCAGGAACTTCTCGATCGCTATGCGGCAGGAGAACGTAATTTCAGTGATGTTGTTCTAGAACAGGCTGATCTCAGTGGTTTGTCTTTGGGTGGCATCAATTTGGGACGATCGCACCTGAAAGGCGCAAAATTAACTGATGCCTCTTTGAGTGGAGCTAATTTGAATGAAGTCGATTTGAGTGGAGCCAATCTCGATCGTGCTAATTTGTTTGGCGCATTTCTGAGTGGTGCTAATTTGAATAACACAACGCTCAAAGCGACCAACTTGACCGATGCGGATTTAAGTGGAGCATCCTTAGTTGAAGCTGATTTGAGTGATGCGCTGTTACATGGAATTTGCCTTGCTGAGGCAAATTTACAGAGTGCCAAATTGACGGGAAGTAAAATGTGTGGGGCAAGGCTCTGGAAAGCAGATTTGCGAGGTGCAAATTTGTATGGTGCAGATTTGTGTGATGCGAATTTGTGTGAAGCAAATCTGCAGGACGCAAACTTGAATGCAACTGATACGAGTGAAGCTTCACTGACCAGAACAGTCATGCCCCAGGGCGAAATTCATGAATAGCTATGTTGAAGAGTTCATCTGAAGTGGAGATTTTTAGGGAGTGTTCCACGACAAATTTGATGGGGAGATAGGGGGATAGAGTGAAGGGCTGAAATCGTAAATCATAGTTACTGCTCCCTGTCTCCCCACTCCGTGAAATTAATGGGGTTGACTACTAGGCTCTTTTTGTAATTCTTCAACAGCTTCCATCACATGAGTTGCATACATCAATGAGGGACCTCCACCCATAAAGACTGCAACTCCTAACATTTCCAGAATTTCTTCTTTTGTCGCTCCTGCTTGAAGCGTCGAATGAGTATGAAAGGCAATACAGTCGTCGCAGTGAATTGCTACGGAAATGGCTAAGGCAATCAATTCTTTGGTTTTAGAATCCAGAGCACCAGCAGTGGAGGAAGCTTTACTGAGCGCATAGAAACTCTTCATCACATCCGGGATAGCTGTGGATAGTTTGCCTGTATAGCTCCGGATGTGTTTCATCTGGTCGGTGCAAGAATGCTTGGCGTTCGGGTTGTTTGTGTTCATGACAATTTTCCTAACGATCCAGTCTTTCTCCTTTCATCGTAAGAAGGAACCGAAGATAAAATCTAATCTCCTCAAAGAATTTAACGATCTCATCCTCACAAGTTCCTCATCATTGCCCAGTAACCTGACACTATCGTTCCTCATCATGTACGTGAGGTGAAACAATGGGCTGGAGTCCAATCGAGAAATCATTCAAAAATTGGCGAGTCAAACCTAATTTACAAAACTATGAAGAAACGCGCCGTATATTTTCTTGGGCAGAAATCGACGCTGAACTCAAAGCAACCATTGAGGGATTGAATATTGCCGATATTGCGATCGATCGACATGCCAAAAGCGATCGAGCCGATCACATTGTCTTACGCTTTCTAAGAAAGAACTGGGATGTTCAAGATTTTACTTATCGCGATCTCGCTCTACAAACCAATCAATTCGCGAATGTTCTCAAAACGCTAGGAATTGCGAAGGGCGATCGCGTCTTTGCTCTCACAGGACGGATTCCATCTCTTTATATTGCTGCTCTTGGTACGTTGAAAAATGGCAGTGTGGTTTGTCCGCTTTTCTCTGCTTTTGGTCCAGAGCCGATTTATCAACGCATGAACCGAGGAGATGCCAAAGTCTTAGTGACAACTACCGCACTCTACCAACAGAAAGTCGTTGCATTGCGCGATCGATTGCCGAAGTTACAGCACATTCTTTTAGCAGATAGTGCAGATCATGTAGAAGACGGAATTTGGTCGCTTCCCAAGCTGATGCAAGTGGCTACTTCTGAGTTTGAGATCGTAAGCACTCAACCAGAAGATATGGCATTGCTGCACTTCACGAGTGGCACAACTGGAATGCCCAAGGGTGCAATTCACGTTCACAAAGCCGTTTATGCTCATTACATGACGGCAAAGTATGTGCTCGATTTGCATCCTGATGATATTTTTTGGTGTACGGCTGATCCAGGTTGGGTGACTGGAACGTCCTACGGGATCATTGCACCGCTGACTCATGGCGTCACTAGCATCATTGATGAAGCAGAGTTTGATGCCGATCGCTGGTATCGCATTCTCGAAACTCAAAAAGTAACCGTCTGGTACACGGCTCCGACGGCGATTCGGCGATTGATGCGCCTCGATATTGACCCGAAAGCCGAATATGATCTGAGCCATCTGCGACTCGTGCATAGTGTGGGAGAACCGCTGAATCCCGAAGCAGTGGTTTGGGGGCAGGAAAAGCTAGGCTTACCGATTCACGATAACTGGTGGCAAACCGAAACAGGTGGCATCATGATCGCCAACTATGCCACAATGCCGATTCGTCCAGGATCAATGGGTCGTCCTATTCCTGGGGTAGAAGCCGCGATCGTGCGGCGGCATGAGGATGGCACGATCGAACAAATTGACCAACCGGGCATTGATGGAGACTTAGCCCTAAAACCGGATTTTCCCTCAATCTTTCGCGGCTATCTGCATGATGAAGAACGCTACCGCAAATGCTTTGTTGGAGATTGGTACATCACAGGCGACTTAGCCATGCGCGATCGCGATGGCTACTTCTGGTTTATGGGACGCGAAGACGACATCATCAAAACTTCGGGACACATGGTTAGTCCCTTTGAGGTCGAAAGTGCATTGATGGAGCATCCAGCGGTAGCGGAAGCGGGCGTGATTGGTAAACCTAATCCGATGATTGGTGAGCTAGTCAAAGCCTTTGTTGCCCTCAAACCAGGGCGAGAACCTAGTGAAGCGCTCAAACTAGAACTTTTGGGATTTGCTCGACAAAAACTAGGGGCTGCTGTAGCTCCAAAAGAATTGGAATTTCAAGAATCATTGCCCAAAACTCGAAGCGGTAAGATTATGCGGCGATTGCTGAAAGCGCGTGAATTAGGGTTACCCGAAGGCGATCTATCGACATTGGAGACGAACTGATGAAGAAGAAACATGCAACGATACAATCTCCTACTTCTGTTGATTCCAATCAAGCACATTTGCACGATCTTCTTTATCAAATGCTACGGATTCGTCGCTTTGAAGATAAGTGTGCAGAACTCTATAGCGCCATGAAAATTCGCGGTTTTTTGCATCTGTACAACGGCGAAGAAGCCGTTGCCGTGGGAGTTATGCAAGTCTTAAAACCCGATGATGCGATCGTGGCAACCTATCGCGAACATGGTCAAGCCCTAGCACGCGGAATTCCCATGAATACAGTAATGGCAGAAATGTTCGGTAAGCAAGAAGGCTGTTGTCGAGGGCGGGGAGGATCGATGCATTTATTTGATAAAGAGCATCGCTTCTATGGAGGTAACGCGATCGTAGGTGGTGGTTTACCCTTAGCGGTTGGGCTGGCTTTAGCTGATAAGAAATTGGGCAGAAAACGGCTCACCTGCTGTTTTTTTGGTGATGGCGCCGTTGCAGAAGGAGAGTTTCACGAATCTATGAATTTAGCGTCTCTCTGGCAAGTCCCGTTATTGTTCGTTTGTGAGAATAATCAGTATGCAATGGGAACGGCTCTGAAGTATTCTCACTCAGTCACAAATCTGGTTCAGAAAGCGGAAAGCTATGGCATCGATCATGCAGTTGTGGATGGCATGGATGTTCTAGCAGTAGAGCAAGCTGCTCAAAAAGCAGCGGTTGAAGTCCGGGAAAATGGAAAGCCTTTCTTTCTAGAATGTGTCACCTATCGTTTCCGAGCGCACTCGATGTTTGACCCAGAACTCTACCGAGATAAAGCTGAAGTCGAAGAATGGAAACAACGCTGTCCCATCTCAACACTCACGCAACAGTTAAAAGCACAAGGACAGATCACAGATGCTGATGTGGAAAGGATGGAACAATCGATCCGTCAAGAGATCAAAGATGCGATCGCATTTGCGGAAGCGGGAACTTGGGAACCTGTGGAAGAATTAAATCGCTTTGTCTACTCAGAGCCAAACGTCTAGGGGGACACTATGAACTATGGAATTGACACCCATACAGACAATCCACCGCTGATGATTCAGACAACCTATCGAGAAGCAGTGCGAGACGCAATCCGAGAGGCAATTCTGAAAGACGATCGCGTGTTCCTGATGGGCGAAGATGTCGGACAGTATGGCGGTGCTTTTGGAGTAACAAAAGGACTGTTGAAAGAATTGGGTGCCGACAAGATCATGGACACGCCGCTGTGTGAGTCTGGGTTTACCGGAGCCGGAATTGGCGCAGCACTGAACGGAATGCGCCCGATCGTGGAAGTGATGACAGTTAACTTTAGCTTGTTGGCTGCCGATCAAATTCTCAATACAGCAGCAACCTATCTGCATATGTCCGGCGGGTTGTTCAATGTTCCGCTCGTGATTCGCATGGGAACCGGAGGAGGCAAACAACTAGCAGCACAGCACTCTCATAGTTTAGAAGGATGGTATGCTCACATTCCTGGAATTAAAGTTCTGACTCCAGCAGTGCTTGAAGATGCGCGTGGAATGCTTTGGACAGCGCTGGAAGATCCCGATCCCGTCCTCATTTTTGAGAATACGTTGCTCTACAACATGGAAGGGGAACTTCCAGCTAATGCTGGAGCAGTAGATATCGATCGTGCTTGTATTCGTCGAATTGGGCATGACGTAACGCTCATTAGCTACAGTGCCAGTTTATTCAAAGCACTCGAAGCCGCAGAAACCCTAGCTCAAGAAGGAATCGAAGCAGAAGTGATTGATTTACGGGTTCTGCGTCCACTGGATGAGGCTACGTTTCTCACCTCGATCGCGAAAACGCATCGAGCTGTGATTATTGATGAAGGTTGGCGCAGTGGCAGTATCTCTGCGGAGATTAGCGCTCGCATTATGGAAAAAGCATTCTATGACTTAGATGCTCCTGTAGAACGGATTTGCTCAGCCGAAGTTCCCGTGCCCTATGCCAATCATTTAGAACAAGCTGCCTTGCCTCAATCTGCGACGATCGTCAATACAGTCCGGAGGATGGTGACTCGACATGGCTGAATTTCGTATGCCCAGTTTAGGGGCGGATATGAGAACCGGAACCTTAGTCGCCTGGAGAGCCAAACCTGGCGATCATCTCAAGTACGGTGACATTATTGCAGATGTGGAAACCGATAAAGGCATCATGGAAATTGAGGTCTTTGAAAACTGTACTGTTGAGGAACTCCTGCTGGAGCCGGATACTAAAGTGCCCGTGGGAACGCCAATGGCGAGATTGAAATTAGAAAACGGTGCGGAAAAAGAAGCGATTGCGGTCACCGATCGCGAACAACCTAGCCCACCTCCTACAATCGAAGCTCCGACGAGTTCAGTACCCACTCTTGCTAAAGAGGAACGATTGCGCGTTTCGCCGCTAGCTCGCAAGGTAGCGACTGAACTGGGTGTGGACTTAACTCAGGTGAAAGGATCTGGAGCCGATGGTGCGATTCATCGAATTGATGTAGAAGAAGCTGCAAAAGCTCTGAAACCAACACCGAAGCCAGAAGAAAAAGTTATCCCTCCATCGCCTGCAGCGAAACCGACTACAACTGATTTTCAGGCAGGAATGCGACGCGCGATCGCGGCTGCTATGTCTCGCTCTAATCGCGAGATTCCTCACTACTATCTCGAAACTCGAATTGATATGAGCCATGCACTGAGATGGCTTGAAGCAGAGAATCAGAAGCGATCGATAAAAGAGCGTATCTTACCTGTCGTTCTGCTGATCAAAGCAGTCGCTAAAGCATTAACTGACGTTCCAGAATTGAATGGATATTGGATTGAAGATCAGCTTCAAGTCCAAGAGGCAATTCACATCGGCTTTGCGATTTCCCTACGGCAAGGAGGACTAGTCACGCCTGCGATCCATCATGCGGATCTGAAAAGCCTTGATGAATTGATGGCGACCATGCGCGACTTAATTGAGCGTACGCGAGGAGGACATCTCCGTAGCTCAGAACTGTCTGATGCAACGATGACACTAACAAGCTTGGGAGATATCGGTGTCGAAAAAGTCTATGGGGTGATCTATCCACCCCAAGTTGCTTTGGTCGGTTTCGGCAAAATCTCTGAACAGCCTTGGGCAGAACAAGGAATGCTCGATGTTCGTCCGGTACTAGTTGCAACGCTAGCAGGGGATCATCGCGCAACGGATGGCATGATTGGTGCAAGATTTTTGCAAGCGGTCAACACACATCTTCAATCAGTAGAGAAATGGTAAAGAATACAGATTCATCAATGATTTTATGAAGGATGAAACAATGGCAATCACTAAAACTCAAATTCAAGAAACAATGTTCAGACTCTTGCAAAAGATTGCTCCTGGGTCTTCTCCAGAAACTTTAGGCAAGGATGATGATGTTCGAGAAACGCTCGGAATTGATTCTTATGATTTTCTCAATTTCATGATTGGACTGAACGAAGAATTTGGTGTGGAGATTCCAGAAACCGACTATGGGAAACTCATCACGCTTAACGATATCGTTCAGTATATTTCTACTCACGCTCAACAGTAAATCGTCGTCTTCATTGGATGAGTCCTGACTTAAGAAGTTGAAATGATTCAAACCAAGAAAAATGAAGATGACCGATACTGAGAAAATCAACCACAATGTGCATGGCAATAATGGAAATTACTGCACGATAGCGCCATAGCAACCATACCCAAATTGCTGACATCAACGCCGAAATAAAAACTGGTGCAATGAAAAGATCATGCTTGGGTAGTACCTGAATCCAAAATAGAGAATGAATCAAGCCAGAATATAAAACATTGCTGGCATAGCCACACATAAAGATGCAAATCGGTGCATTTTGAAACTTCTGGCGTCCAATGTAGCAGCCAACCAAGAACCAAAAGATAAACATGAATTGCTCAAGAATACCGTTCAACACGGAAAATACAGCGAGGTCTACGAAATGATAATGACCTGTGTCCCGCTTTACGGTGAATAAAACATAAGTTCCCGATGCTAAGAGCGTCACAATCCACCCCAAAAGCAAGGTGAGGTGATACCCTTTTTTCTCCTGCCCAGAAGCTGAACGCGGACTCAGTAACCCATTTGCACGATCTCGTCTAGCAATCACTAAAGCGGTCGCGATCGCACAAAATAGCCAGTAAATCCAGATACCAGTTTTAATTGCCAAAAAGGTTTCCTCTCACTGTTTTACGCTCTTTTCAAAGTACTGTCTGAAGCATAAAGGCGAACGTTTCCCATTAGCTCTGTTAATGGAAACCGCGTCCCAAATGCGGGAAGTGGGCGAGGTGCTTTGGATGACGAGTGGGAGCAATTTCTGGCGGCTTTGCTACAGTGGGTTGAGATGGAAAAGCATCCGGTTGCCTGAGATCTGTAATCAGTTGGTCAATGAGCTGAGTCGCGACATGCGCCATGATGAAAATGTGATTGTAGGCTCGCTTTTGCCCATTCACAAATAGCGTTTCACTAGATAGCGAGTACTTGAAAATAATATTGGGATTCGCTTGCTTAAACCGAATCGTCAGCGAGAGTGGTGTCCGTTCTACCCACAAAGATTCACCCAAGTGCTGCTCTAGCTTCTTGAGCTTTTGAACAGCATATTCTGCCATCTTTTCGGTATACAGGGCTTTTTCCATCTCGCCTTCATAGGAAGTTTTCGCCAAGTAGTCCCATAAAATCATCGCCGATAAACCATTGCGTGACCCGGCAAATGTGGTATCAGGAGAGCCTATATACTCTGGATTATCTGGTGGACGCAACTGATATTTTGTTTTCGTCATGTAGATGCCGCAAGGACAAGGTGCCCCGATCCACTTATGTCCACTCATCGCGATCGAATGCACAAATGGTAATCGGAAATCAAAATTAGGTCCGCGTCGAGCAATTTTTTCAGCATTGTATGCCATCTCCACAAATGGCATATACGCGGCTCCCAAGGCACCATCCACATGAAACCAGTATCCAGTGCGAATATCGAATTGATTTGGATCGCTCGGGTCGTAGTACACTTTGCGTTCCTGCAGCCCATAGCGCTGAAAAATCGGCATCAGTGCTTTCCCTGCTGCTTCCACATCGTCATAAGCACCTTTGAAAGTGGTGCCATAGTTGAAACAGATTAAGATGGGATAGCCTTTTGCTGCAAAAAACTCGACGAGCTTTACTAGCGAGGGAATATCGATCGAGCCTGGTCCTGTACTGCCTTGGGTGGATGGTACTTCTTTTGGCCACGGCTGACCCGGGGCTAGAGGGTTCTCGTTGGGATAGTAGTGCTGACCTAGTTCATAAAATGTATGGAGTCCGAGGACAATGCCTGCTTTGATAATCGAGTAGTGAGTGTCTTCGGAGTAAAACACAACAGGGGTATAAGCATGAGGCTTTCCATCTAGCGGCAATGCCTGTTTGTAAATGAGGCGGCGAAGTAGAGATCGAGGATGTCCTCCAAAACTGGCGACCCTCGCTTCTTCTTCAGCCGTGTGTTCTTCTAGGAGGAGATTGCCTGCTAAATAATCGCGTGCATTCCATAACCCATAGAGATTGCCTTCAGTGCATCCCATGCTGACTACATATCCCCAGTAAGACTCTCCATCGGCGGGATTATGAGGTAAGCGAGCATTCCACACCCGAGCATAGTAATCGAGTACAGCCCGCTCCATCCATTTACTATGAATCGTAAGATTCCCATCGATAAAGGGATCGCCCACGTTATTGACGTGATAGTTTAGATAGGGCTTGAGATCATCTTCGTAATCCAACTGCTGATTGACTTGGTATCCGAGGAAATGTGCCTTTTGGATAGATAAGTATTCGTGTAATTGAGCGAGTGCTTTAGCACGTTGTTCCTCGGTTAAACCTGTTGAGGGTAGTTGAAAATCTTCGATCGTAATATTCCTAAGCGATGGATAGGCTGAAGATGGGTGATGGATAGGCATCGACGCGTTTGAGTGACTATCCTGATTCCTAAAATGATTCGCATCACGATTCATAACGCTTTCTCCTGACCATCACTCTTTCAATTATCGATCTATAGGCGTTGTGATTGTATTGAATTTATCTTTATTTACTTTTTGATCTATTTTGGTGCAACTGGTACAGAGTTTTTTGAGCTTTTTCGGACAATAAAAGAATGCGTGTCTACTCTCCTTGTGCTTCTTCAAGATTGAATAGACTAACAATCACACCCGCGATCGGGACTGCTAAAAAGAGACCTAGTAGTCCTGAGATCTTCGTTCCAACCAAGAGCGCAAAAAATACAACCACTGGACTGAGATGAATGGTGCTTTGCATGACACGCGGAGACAGAAGATTATCTTGCAACTGTTGTAAAACTACACAAATGAGTAATACCTTGAACGCGATGAGCCAGTTACTTTGTACAAAAATAATTAAACAAACAAGAGACACGCCGAGCGTTGCACCAATGCCAGGAATTAAGTCAAACACCCCGATCGTGACCGCAAGCAAAAACGGAAATGGAATTTGAAACAGTGCAAAAACGAGAAACGTAGCAATGCTCAGCAAAAATGAGATGAGCAACTGCCCGCGAAGAAATCCGAAAAAGTTTGTTTGGACTGCGATCGACACACGGTTGCGGTGTTGGGCAGGGACTAACTTGAGTACGAGTCGCCATAGCTTTGCACCATCGATCAGCATGAAAAATGCAACAACTAAGATAATGATAAACGTGACATAATTCTGGAAGAGAACGGGCAGAGAACTAACGATCCAGTTCAAGCTCACGACAAACACATCGCGAATTTGGGCTTCGATCACGTCAAGGTTGAACGGAATGTTGCGCGCTGCCAATGTACTTTGCAGCTGGTCAAATGGATTGTTTGAAGTATTTAAAGCCTGAAGAAGTAGCGTTGCTAATTGCTGGACTTGATTGGTCAAGGTCAGCCCGATCGTAACGACTGCAGCAATAATCGTGATCAGGCTTAGTGCAATGACTAACCCTAATGCAAGTCTGCGTCCGACAAAGCGCTGTAAAAATTGCAGTGGATAGTTGAGCAAGAGCGCTAGAATCCCTGAAAGCGCGAACACAAAGATCACGTACTCAAAATATTGAAAGATAGCAACTAATGCCCAACCGGAGGCAAAGAAGAGCAGAAAACGCACTAATGTATTCGTACTGATCTGACTCCAACGCGATCGATGTTTTTTGGGATCTGGCGCTTGATTCATGATGACTACTCTCTAGGCTAAATGTGCTATTACATAGCAGCATGTGCGACTGTCAGTAGACTGGCAATCCACCTCATCATCCTGATTACAATTTCCCAGTTCCTCGTTAGAATTTGCATTGCTGTTTCAGAGCTTCTAACTGGCATGTTTGTCTTTTTCCCTGCGAAATGAAACTCCGTTTTTTGAGTGAATCTGTCTAAAGAGACATTCGCATTTTGCAAGCAAAATCGCTTCCGCCAAAAGGTAAGTCTTTCTGCCACAGATTAGGATAGAAGAGTCCAAAGATTGCAAGCGTTTCTCACGCCTGAGCCAACGATGTTGGAGCAGTTTGATTTGATCTTTCTGAAAAAACTAATTTTTTATACAGTGTCAAAAGATTAGACATTAACTCATTCGCGCATCACCTGTTTGCGGCATTCATCTGCAAGCAGAACAATCGGAGGACAGACCAGTAGTGCTAGCCATTGCATCGGTTGTAACGCGATCGTGGAAAAGATCGATTGCAGTGGAGCGAGATAGATAATTGACAGAATTAACATCCATTCAGTTGCAATTCCCAACCAGATCAAGCGATTGCTAAAAAAGCCTAAGCGAAAAATTGAAACTCGTTCGGATCGACAAGCAAACACGTTTCCGACTTGAGCAGCAACGATCGCAGCTAAAGTCATCGTCATCGCTTGGTTATAGACGATCATGGTTCTTGCATCAGCAGAATGAGACAAGATACTCGGAGTCAAGGCTTGTAAGTCGCTGAAGCTATAACCTTGGCTAAACCAAACGAAAAAGAACCCTGCCATACCGAGAATTCCTTCAATTGGACCCAAAAAGCAATATGCTCGCATCAGCAATTTTTTATCAAGCAGGCGCTTTGATTTGTGACGGGGGCGTTGCTGCATTGTGCCGACTTCTGGTGCTTCTGCTCCTAACGCCAGCGCCGGAACCATATCAGTTCCTAGATCAATTGCAAGAATTTGCAGAATCACTAGCGCGGGCGGAATCTTAAACAACACCATAAACAAAAATGGGAAGAACTCGGGCACGTTGGAGACCAAGATATACGTCAAGAACTTGCGAATATTCTGATAAACCGCGCGACCTTGTTCGATCGCACTGACGATCGTGGCAAAGTTATCATCGATCAGTACAATATCTGCGGCTTCGCGTGCTACATCTGTCCCACTCATTCCCATTGCGATGCCAATATTGGCAGCCCGTAAAGCAGGCGCGTCATTCACACCATCTCCTGTGACTGCCACAATATGACCCAGAGCTTTATACGCTTCTACTAAGCGCAATTTCTGTTCCGGCATGACTCTTGCAAAGATTAAGCCGTTTTGACGTGCCAGAATTTGCCGCAGTTGCGTATTGGATAAATGACTGAGTTGCTCTCCGGTAATCACTCGTGCCTGCTGCTTGACGAGTCCGATATGTTTCGCGATCGCTTCTGCGGTCAATCCATAATCCCCGGTAATCATCGTGACGTGAATGCCTGCCTCGTGACATTGTGCAATTGCCTTTGCTACTTCAGGACGTGGTGGATCTATCATTGCAACTAATCCGAGAAACGTTAAATTCTGCTCCAACACTTCATCAGATTGCTGAATGAGATCCGAATCAACCGATTTTGTGGCAATGCCTAAAACGCGGTAGCCTTGTTTTGCGAACTCATCATTTGCTGTTGTAATCTCAAGACGATCTGCTTCAGTCATCGATTTTGTCTGTCCCTGCTGAAGGATCAATGGACTATGAGCTAAAACATCGAGGGGCGCACCTTTTGTAAATACCAGGAATGTAGTTTGAGAGAATGTAGTTTGAGAGTGTGCATCCGGCATGAATAATGAATGCGCGGATGAGTTGCCTGAAACGACAACACTCATCATACGTCGATGTGAATCAAAGGGGACTTCTCGAACTCGGGGAGCGAGGTGCTGGAGTTTATCGATCGACAATTTATTTTTAAGTGCGGCAACCAGTAAAGCAACTTCTGTGGGATCACCGATTGCTTGCCATAGACTTGACCCTGCTTGATGATTAAGTCGTGCGTTGCAACATAGAGCACTTGCGGTGAGCAGTCGATTCACGTGTGGAATTTGAGTATCATCGGTGATTTGAACTTGACCCGTCGGATCATATCCGGTTCCCGTGACTTCTAACGCGACTCCCGGAATCCAGAGTTGGCGTACCGTCATTTCATTTTTTGTCAGAGTGCCTGTTTTATCGGTGCAAATGGTTGTCGTTGCACTTAAGGTTTCTACTGCCGAGAGTCGTCGCACGAGAGCATTCTGTCTTGCCATGCGTCGAACCCCGATCGCGAGTGCTAAACTCACGGTTGGCAACAATCCTTCTGGGATAAATGCAACAATAATCCCGATCGCAAAGATGAAACTCTCTTTCACATCCATACCCACAAGCAAGGTTGTCAAAGCAAAGAGTAAAATTCCCATGCCAACTGCAATTGCAGTAATCACATGCACGACTCGGGTAATTTCAACTTCGAGCGTACTGGCATCACGTTGGATATTTGCAGTTAAGTGTGCGACTTGTCCAAATTCTGTATGTGTGGCAGTTGCATAGACGACAGCTTTAGCACGTCCAGAGGCAACGGTTGATCCTGCAAAGACGAGATTCGGCGCATCTGAGGGATGTAGTTTCTCATTCATGACTGCATCGCTCGATCGCGGAACAGGCATCGATTCTCCAGTCAGGACTGAAACATCCACAGAAAGAGACTGGCTCGAAACCAGTCTTGCATCCGCAGAAATGCGATCGCCTTCTTCGAGTTCGATCACATCGCCTGGAACTAATTCTTGAGCGGGAAGGGTTTGTAAGCGGCCGTTACGATAGGCTTTGACCTGCATGGGCAGCACATTCTTGAGCGCAGATAAAGCTTGCTCCGCTTGAAACTCCTGCCAGAAGCTAAAGATCGCATTAATCCAAATGACTGCCCAGATTGCCCAACCGAGTTGGGGTGTGCCTGAAACAAAAGCGAGAGTGCCTGCCGCCCACAACAGTAACGCCATGAAGTGAGTCAATTGGTCGGCAAAGCGTAACCACAGCGATCGTTGAGCAGGCTCAGGTAATTCGTTGTAACCATAGTGCACTAATCGCTCGGCAGCTTCTTGATCGGAAAGCCCTTCTGTGTTTGTGTTGGCATGTTCATAAACTGTCTCAGGAGGTAATGTCCAAATTGGTAGGTGTAAGTTCATGGCTCACAATTCTTCAGAAGCACTACAAAAGAAAACGCTGAAATGATAGAGAGAGACAACCATTTCAGCGCGATTATAATGTGAGAAAACAGCTTCCTACAGTTTTGCAATCAAACGAGTCAAACTGTTTCAAATGACTATGTTTTGGTTTCATGCTTGTTGGGTCAAATCTACTTTCATCACTTTAGGTTTTGCTGCTTCTGCTTTCGGAAGCGTTAAGGTTAGAACACCATCTTTGAAGTTTGATTTGACTTGATCATGCTTCACCGTTGATGGAAGAGGCACGGTGCGAGCAAATTGCCCATAGTTGAATTCAGAACGGTAGTAACCTTTTTCTTCAGTTTTCGTTTCTTGTTGATGCTCGCCTTTGAGCATGACTGCTTCTGGACTAACTTGCACATCGAGATCTTTCGCTTCAATTCCAGGAATTGCGGCTTTGAGAACAATCTCGGTATCCGTTTCTTGAAGTTCGATCGCGGGCATCCACTTCATTTCACCATTCACCGCCGGGATCGGAAAATCGCGGTCTGCTAACCCTTCAAACAACCGATCCATTTGCCGATGAAGAAGATCCAATTCTCGCATTGGTTGCCAACGAATAAGCGGCATAATCTTCCCTCCTTTGTAGATTTAGATTGGAGAGAGCCTTTTGTTAGCTCTAGACTGAAAGTAGAACAAGAATTTGAGGATCTTGTGAAGATCAAAATTGAACTTCGTGACTACTGCGACGTGGGGTTGGCTGAGTGCTGGTACAATAGCCTAGCCGTAGTAGAACTTGAGGGTATCCCTCACGGTTCAGGCTACTTTGAAGTTGAGACCGCACTTCTGGCATCTGAATCGGGGCATTGAAAAATGAGGCAACAATGCCCAAACTTTGGGCACGCAGTAGAATTTTCTGAAGGGCTTGTCCTACATTTAGCCAATCGATTGGTGTGTCGCCATTGGTTCCTAAGACTGCGATCGCAGAGGCACTCTGTAAAAGTTGCTCATTCTGTTTAGCAATCTGATTGCCTAAATTAAAATAGCGAGTCAGCCAAGAAAGCACAACTGTTAAGAAATCAAATCTTGGCGGCACACCTAAAGCATAAGCAGGAAGACCATCATGTCGTGGATTAGATCCAGAGTGCATCCAAGCTGAGAGTTCTTTGCGAATTTCTGGATCTGCCATCTGTAAGCGATCAGCAAGATTGACTAAATTCAGAAGATGGGATTTTGCTTTCTGCCCTTGAACAAGATGCAACCATGCGCCTTCTTCAACTGCGATCACTTGCAACCATTGCAAAACGGTTGTAGGAATGTCCCAGGCCTCAAAGGGTCGTCGGGTCGTATGGCGTTGGGAAATTGCTTCAAACAAAGACTTCTCTTCAGCCGTTTCCTGGTTCCAACTTCCTAAACGAATCTGCGCGAGTAGATTGGGTTGATCTGAATTGGGTAACATCTGAATGTCACCTTGATAACCAAAATGATGTAATGCTAGTCGCAAATTTAACAATGCTGCACCACAACTAATGATCAGTTCTCGATGCTCCGGATCAACATAAGACAGAGCACGATCGAGATCTGCCCATAACTCGATTGTCTCCTGCTGAATCGTGAATTTCCAAGGTTGAGTATTGTGCCCAGAGGGTGCTAGCACAGCATAATTGAGTATGAATTGAAGTTGCTGGGTTGGACTGCCTTGCGGTGGAAAGTCTTGGTCTGAAACCTGCCACGGTTGGAGAGAGAGATGAGACATAGAATTTCACTCCAATAAATCCTGCATTCAACAAGAAGAACAGATCAAAGTTTCTAAGGGTGTCCTCATATGAATGGTTATAGAGAAAAATCGTGAGGAAGTTGTGAGGATGATTCAGACTAATCAGACTCAGATGATGTTCCTCACAACTTCCTCATCATTGTTCCGTATTCTAGAAGGTGCGAAAAGCTAAAGGTACGATCAAGTTAACAGGATCGCACCAAGCGTGTTTGCGTCATTTCGCAAAAACATCCTGACTCTAGGCGAGGGATTTCCTATGTCGAAAACTATCCTCAACGTCGCGCAATACCCGATTCTGCAAGAAATCGAAAGGATCTTAGAATCGTATCCTCATCATCCTTACCAGCAGGCATTCGCTCATCCCGATCTGCAACAGCAATTAGTAGCTTGGGTTTTGAATCGAGTTCCTAATGTGTTTATTGTAACAGAGGAAACTGAAGAAGCGATTGTTCACCCAACTTATGCACCGCACTGTAGCGATCAGAAATCTTGTCTAGAATTTGTGATTCGAGAAGGGATTCAAGAGGTTCTAGCTCAGAATCAGAAAGAAATTGAGCATGATATTCCACAAGAAGAAATGCCTGGACAAGCTGCTTCGCATTGGTTTGGTTAAGTTCAAGTGTGTCTGATGTTGGCAGATTTGGAAGCCATTTAAATCTGCCAATTCTAGGGCTTCTACTGTTCTTGTACCTTGAGAGAAAATTACGATGAATTGGAAGCAGTGGATTCTGGTGTTTATCTCTACGATTGTGTTGCTCTTTGCGGGTCAAGCACTCGCACAAACAGACATCAATGTGAACAACACAAATCTGATTCGATTCGGTGGAGATGTCACGGTTCAAGAAAAGCAAGTCGTCGAAAATGCTCATGCGATCGGAGGTTCTGTGATCGTGCAACCGAATGGGCGAGTCACACAAACCGCGATCGCAATTGGTGGCAATGTCACACTCAAGAAAGGGGCACGAGTCGATGGAGATGCTTATGCGATCGGCGGTAAAGTTGTGCAAGAAGAAGGGGCAACGATTGGAGGCGCAAAAGGCACATTGGGTGACGATGGCAGCATGGGAATGCATCGCGATCGTAATTCTTTCTGGGTAAGGTATGCAGCACAAAGTGCTTTTCGGATCATGAGTGCGATAATTGCTGCGATTGTTGGCGTGATTTTACTTCGCGCTGCCCCTGCATTTATGCCAAACTTAGCAGCAACGATACGGCAATATCCGAGTCAAAGTACTTTATGGGGGATTGGGGCGATTGTTGCTGTGATTGCGCTGAATATTTTCCTTGCCATTACTCTCATCGGCATTCCTTTAATTCCGTTAGTAATTTTAATCGCGAGTCTTGCCTCTTTTGGTGGCTCATTAGGACTCTCGCTCTTGGTCGGGCAAATCGTCGTAAAGAGTGGTCAGCCCACTCAAGTGCAACAATTTTTGATTGGATTATTGATTGTTACAGTTCTTGCCCTGATTCCCGGTCTAGGCGGGCTTGTTCTGTTTGTTGTGAGTGTATTTGGGCTAGGAGCATTGCTAGCTTGGAAAATAGGGAAGATACAACCCCACGCGATGGGATAGTTTATCGAGATTGCACTGATTCAGGGCGAATCAGTGCAATCTCATCAGTTTTCACTACTGAAATCGTCAGCTTTTAATCGTTGCACATCATAATTGCGCCTTAATTCTAAAGGTTTGCGATCGAGATTTTCATCGATCGCAATTGCACCTTGAAGCACTGCTCCGCTAAAGTTTGCATCAAGATCAGTTCCCGTCAAATCTACATCCGTTAAAATTGCATCACTGAAGTTTGCATGACTCAATTTCACATGAGCTAAATTTGCCCCGGTCAAATTTGCGTGTTGCAAATTTGCTCGACTTAAATCTGCATGAATTAGATAAGCTCGACTGAGATTTGCTCCGCTCAGATTTGCCCCGATTAGATTCGTGTGGCTTAGATCTGCACCTGTTAAGTCCGTTCTCCGTAAATCGCTCCCTGACAAATTTGCTTCGCCTAGATTTGCCCCTTGTAAGTTTGTCTCTGCTAAATTTACATGCTTCATGTTCGCTTGGCTGAGGTTCCCTCCGGCAAGTGATGCACCCTTAAACGTTGTGCCTTGCAACTCGGCTTGACTCAAATTTGCTTCTGCTAAGTTTGCTTGGCTGAAATCTGCGCCACTTAGATCTGCGTGGCTGAGATTCGCCCCTGCAAGGTTCGCACTGTTAAAATTGGTCGCACTGAGGTCTGCATTGAGCAGATTCGCGCCTTGTAATTCGCTGTCGGCAAAATCTGCTCCATAAAGATGAGCATTGCTAAGATTTGCATTTGTGAGTGTTGCCTGACGAAGATCAGCGTTGATTAAGTCAGCTTCGCAGAGTTGAGCCTGATCGAGGTGAACGCCCTGTAGATTTCCACCTCTCAAGATCAAAGAATGCAGTGAAGCTTGAGAAAGATCGGGCACATAATCAGGATAAGCTTGTCTCCAAGCGTTCCAAGACTTAGCGCCTTGTTTGATCAGAATGAGTAATTGTTCGGCTACCATGATGATGCGTCCTGATTGGGGTTGAGCTAGAGAATCGCAATGAACTATCCTCCGCACAAGTTGGTGTAGAAATCTGATGTTGGGCTTTTTGGAAACTCCTCACAATACTCTTCAAAGGTGTGTTTGAGCAGTTGATCAATGTGCTGTTCGCTCAATTCAGCTTGCAAAGCGTCTATGGTCTTCCAAGCAGCGATACAGGCAGGCGATCGCGCTCCTTGCTCTGTACACAGCTGATTTGCCTGTTGACGAGCTTGCTGCAATTCTGCTTCTAGATGCGGCTGTGAGATTGCAGGATGATGTCTCAAAAGCTCAGACACAGAAATCATGCCTACTTGCTGATCTTGGATAACAGGCGCTCTCAGCAATCGATGTTTTGCAAATAGTTGTGCAACTTCTTCAACTGTTGCGGCTGGATCAATGACAATACAAGGTTTGGTCATGAGTTCAGCAACGAAGGTTGTCTCTAAATTTTTGCCGAGCGCGACTCCCTTGTACAAGATGTCTGTTTCTGTGAGGATGCCGTAACTGTCTTGCTCATTTTGTCGATCGACAATCAGCGATCGACAAGCTTGCTCTTTCATCAGTTGAACTGCTTCTGCTACAGTTGCAGTTGCTTGAATCTTGGCAGCATTCAAACTCATCAGATCAATTGCATGCAACATAGAGTTCTCCTTACCGCTTTTTCAAGTCACAAGCTAGGCTGCGATGTCTTGAAAATGGTCGGTTGAATTCATTTTTAACTGCTTGTTTAAAGTCGAGTGAGATGTACCTGTCAATTGACCCTCTTCAAAGTTTGGCATTTCTGCCCAGCAGGAACGACAGAGCCAGTACAGCGTACCTTGACGAATGTGACGGAGTAACAGATTAGAGCAGCAGGGGCAAATAGACATCACTCTGGATTCCTAAAATTTAATGCTATCGATCTCATTTTTTTTCAGGATCTCGATGAGATAGAAGCCTGAGGGAGAACATGATAGAGATTAGTTCTAAAATTTGAGGAAGTTGTGAGGATCTCTATCTCTCAAGAGATTTTGTAATATTTTGACATGTCACACAGCGATGCTCGAGAGCGATGAAGTCGTCTAAATTGCACCATAGAGCATGGATAGTTTCGCAAGCAAGATTATCTCTTCGGAGTTGCACAAGTCGGTGTATCTAGAATCCTGCGCAGCTCCTTTAACAATGCTTCAGCCGTATAAGGTTTGGGTAGAAGCACATCAACACCCACACTGGAAACATCGGCTAATGTATTGTCCAGCACTAAACCGCTTGTCGCAATGACTTTGACCTCAGCATTCATTTTTTTTAAGGTGCGGATTGCCGTAAGTCCATCCATTTCCGGCATCATCAAATCCATCAAAACGACCGCAATCTCTTGATTGTGCTTGACGTAAAGTGAGATCGCTTCAAAGCCATCACTCGCCGTAAGCACTCGATAATTCTGGTCTTCTAGCATTGTTTTGGTGATATCTTGAATCGATGTTTCGTCATCGACCACTAAAATGAGTTCACCGTGTCCAGGCAGTAACTCTAGCGTCGCTGTTGAAGATGTACTCTGGTTTTTAGACGTGGGCAAATAGACCTTGAAGCAGGTTCCTTGACCGATTCGGCTATCGACCTCAATAAAGCCCGCATGGCTTTTAATGATGCCTAGCACGGTCGAAAGCCCTAAACCTGTGCCTTTACCGACTTCTTTCGTGGTGAAGAATGGATCAAAAATGCGATCGACGACTTCAGGCGGAATGCCCGTGCCCGTATCAGAGATAGCAATCATGACATAGTCTCCTGCTTTCGCATCAAGCTGCGTCCGGGCATAGGATTCATCAATGACAACATTGCTGGCAGAAAGGGTCAAAATTCCGCCGTCAGGCATAGCATCGCGAGCATTCACGCAGAGATTCATCAGAATCTGATGCAGTTGAGTGGGGTCGGCATAGACCAGATTGAGGCTAGAAGGGGGGAGTTCTGTGCGAATGGAAATCGATTTCGGGAAGGTGCGGTTTGTAATTTCTTTAATTTCTCCAAGTAAATGAGAAACTTGTACCGCCGTGCGCCTGCCTTCAGTTCCGCGCGCAAACGATAGCACTTGCTTGACTAATTCGGCTCCACGCTTCGCGTTGGATTCGGCAATTTTTAGGAGTTGCTGAGTGCGATCGTCTTCCTGGGGAAACTTCAACAACAACAGTTGAGAGGTCGCTAAAATAGGGGTCAGAATATTGTTGAGATCATGGGCAACACCGCTTGCTAGAGTTCCAATACTCTCTAATCTTTGAGCGCGGAGGAATTGAGCTTCAAGCTGTTTTTTCTCGGTGATATCGGTATCCACGGTCAGAATCGATTTTGGCATCCCCACTTTGTCTCGCACCAGCGTCATGCGGCTCATCACCGTGATCGCTTTGCCCGACTTGGTGAATTTTTGCAGTTCTCCTTGCCATGCGCCTTGATCAAACACAACTTTCAGCGCTGTTTCAAACTCTTGAGGCTGAAGATTGTGGAGCAGTTCAGTTGCATCCTTTTCCTGGATTTCGGCTTGTGACCAGCCATAGAGCTGTTCTGCTGCATGATTCCAAAACAGAATGTGATTGGCAAAGTCACGAGCGTAGATAGCGTCTGATGCTTCGTTTAATAACGCAGCCTGCTCTCGAACCATTTGCTCTGCTCGCTGACGCTCGATCAGTTCATTTTGTGTTCGCTCATAGAGTTCCGACTGTTGGATTGCAATTCCCAGTTGGGTTGCTAATTGCTGGAGGAGCGTTGTTTCGATCATCTGCCATTCATGTGTTCCTGAGCAATGATGCGCGATCAGCAGTCCCCAGACATAATTGTTTTGGAGAATTGGGACGACTAAGTTGGCTCGAACTTGGGCTTGCTCTAATAGCTCAATATGACAAGGACTTAAGCCTGCATTGTAGATATCAGACTTAGCACTTGTTTGACCTTGCTGATAGCGCTGAAGATAGTGCTCTTTAAAGCACGGATCATAAAACTCAACTGCAAGTACCGATTTCCAGGCAGGATCAACGGATTCATTGACAATTTTTCCACTGAAATCTGAATTAAAGCGAAAAATCACAACGCGATCGGTGTGCAAAAATCGCCGTACCTGATCGACCGTGGATTGTAAAATCTCATCGAGCTTGAGCGATCGCCGAATGCCTTGAGCAATTTCTCCGATTAAATGTTCTTGTTCGATTTGGTGCTGAAGTTGTTTCGTTAAGTTTTGTAGCCGCAGTTGCAGTTTGACGCGAGCAATCACTTCCTCACACTGCAAAGGTTTGGTGATGAAATCAACCGCGCCCAGGTCAAACCCGTGCACCTTGTCTACGACATCCGTGAGAGCTGTGAGAAAAATAATCGGAATCTCGCGTGTTGCTTCGTTAGCTTTGAGGCGGCGGCAGGTTTCAAAGCCATCGATTCCCGGCATGAGCACATCCAGCAAAATCAAATCCGGATGGGCATAGTTTGCTTTGTCGATCGCGCTTTCGCCGTCTTCTGCGACTAAAACCCGAAAGCCGGAATTTCCCAGCAAATCAAACAGCACTTCCAGGTTCGTGGGCGTGTCATCCACCACTAATATGATTCCTTGCTCAGATGTTTTAGGCTCCATAGCTACCCCTGATAGCGTTTGATTAATTCCAAAATTTGCCGTTCCTTAAATCCCTGCGCCAAGCGTCGAAGCTGAACGACGAACGGTTCCCATTCGGGGTTTTGTTGCTCTAGATGAGTAGCTTGCTCAAGAATTCCTTTGAGATCGCCCATGCGGGCAAGATCGAAGAGTGTATTGAGTTCGGCATGAGGTGGAGCAACAATTGGGTCTAAAGCATTTTCAGAGACAGTATGCTCTCTAGAAGTCTCAATTTCAGCTTCATAGTGCCACTCTAAATCGAGATGGGTTTGAAGTTGTGCGAGCAGTTCGGTTTCTCGAATTGGCTTGGCAATAAAGCCATTGCACCCTGAATCATGACTGGCTTGCTGATCGTATCCAAAAACACTAGCAGATGTCGCAATGACGATCGTATCTCGTAAATCTGGAGATTGCCGAATTTGCCGCACTGCCTCGAATCCGTCCATCACGGGCATCACCAGATCGAGCAAGATCGCATCCGGTTTGTTCTGATGAGCTTCACGAAGTGCGACTTGACCGTTTTCGGCTTCGATGACGTTAAATCCTAGCGGTTCTAGCAGATGAACGAGAACTGATCGGTTCGCCGCTTGATCATCGACGACAAGAACGCTGCGAGGTCTGCCTGCATAGCCAACTACGGCACGTGGAGAAGCAGCGCTCGGATCGGCACTCCGCGATCGTGCTTCTACTTCTGGCAGAACTAAGTCAAACCAGAATGTGCTACCTTTTCCGAGCGTACTGTTCACATGAATCTCCGAACCCATGATTTTCAGGAGTTGACTGCTAATCGAAAGCCCTAATCCGGTGCCTTCCGTTTTACGATCGGATTCTCCCACCTGTTGAAATGGCGAAAAAATCGCTTCTAACTGCTCTGGCGCAATGCCAATCCCGGTATCTTGTATCTCAAAGCGAACTTTTGTATTTTCAATGCACCCTACTTGAAATAAAACGCTGCCAACTTCGGTGAATTTGACCGCATTTCCTAAAATATTAAGTAAAATTTGCCGCAAGCGTTTTTCATCTGCATAAACATATTGAGGCAAGGGCAATCGCGGTTGATAAATCAAGGTGATCTGTCTTTGTTCGGCGCGAATTTGGCAGATATCCGCGATCGCTTCGAGAAAGGATGGAAAATGAAACTTCTGAGGGACAAGCTCCATTTTCTCGGCTTCAATTTTAGATAAATCGAGTAAATCGTTGATCAGCGTCAGCAGATGCTCTCCACATTGATGAATGATGCCGACTCCTTTTTTCTGAAACTCGTTGAGACTTCGATCTTTTTCTAAAATCTGCGCGTAGCCGAGAATGCCATTGAGCGGGGTGCGGATCTCATGGCTCATATTCGCTAAAAATTCGCTTTTCGCACGGGTTGCTGATTCTGCAAGTTCGCGCGCGGTTTGCATCGCGAGTTCTGCCTGCTTGCGCTCGGTAATGTTGTCGAGTACCCAAAGGCGACCGGGCACATCTCGCCCATCGGTTGGTGTACTTGAAAGGCTTAATACGATCGGCTGCGGATCACTCAAAAACCAGTGCCAATCTCGAATCTTTGCGCCGGGTTGTGTGAATAGCTCGGCTGCTTGAGCGGCAATTTCAGCTTGATTGTCTGCTTTCAGGCGCAGAGCAACCATTGCTTGCGCGATCGCGCTCGGCTCAACTGCACCATGCGCTAGATTCAGATACTTGGCTGCGGTGTGATTGATCCATCCCTGTTCGCCACTTTCATCGATAAAGACAATGCCTTGAGGAATTGTTTCTAACATGGCTTCAAATCGCGCTTGGAGTTGATCAAAGCGCAGTGTTAGATCTTGAAACCTAAGCAGATTGCCTAGTCCGCCCCGCAAAGAGTCGAGAAATTGTTGCAGCGATCGAGAGGGATTTATCCGCTGATGCCACAGGAGCACAATTGCTCCCTGTACGTTCTCAACCTGCTGTAACGGTAAGACAGCGATTGATCGAACGCCTTGCGCTAGGAGAGCAGGTGAGGCTTGCGGGGTCGAAGCATAGTCTGAGTAGTGCAGACATTGATTTTGGCTGAGTGCTTCTGCAAACAACATTGGCGTTGTCAGTCGATCCGGTAGGATATTATGCGGTAATGCAGCTAGTGCTTCAGCGGTGACTTCATCTAACTGGCGGAGCGCGATCGCGCCTGTTGCACCCGTAATTTTTTTTAGCGCAGTTAATGCCTGCTGAATCGCGTGTTCTGGTGTGAGGGCAGTTTCATCTTGAATGAGCGATGCCAGCATTGCTTGAGATGCCTGCTGCCATTCTTGTCGTAACAGATAGACTCTCACTCCAGATCCCAAGAGACCTACAATTCCTAATGCGATCGCAGATCGGATGGGAATGTCGCGGTTTAACAAAGCGACAAAACCGAGTCCGCTCATCCACTGAGATCGCGGACATACAACGCAAAGTGCAAACAAAACCGGAGCGACCAGCCACACTAGAGGCGCTTGTATCAGCACTCCTAACCCTAACTCTGCCAACATCAGCATGAAAATCAACGGCGCAAACGTGGGTAGCCAATCAGGATGTTGATTAGCGCAAAACGCAACTGGATCAGAATCGAAGCGATTTAAACGATAAAACATTCTGCAAGTGTTCGAGTTACCACGGCAGGTGCACTCAGATGAGGAAGATGCCCCTCAGCATCAATATTGATTAGCGTAGCCTGAGAAATTTTATCTGCCATGTATCGCCCAACTTGTGGCGGTACCGCGATATCATTGTTTGACTGAAGAATTGTTGTTGGGACTGTGAGCTTAGGAAGATCGGCGCGGTGATCCGATTGAAAAATCACTCGCGCAACAGCTTGTGCTACATCAGGACGAATCGCAGAGAGGGTTTTTGCAAACTCGCCTGCTAACTCCGGGCGCTCTGGGTTTCTCATGGCTAAGGGTGCAAAACCTCCAGCCCAGGCATAGTAGTTGGCTGACATCGACGCATACAAGGCATCGAGATCTGACTGCTCAAATCCGCCAATGTAATTCGTTGCCGGATCGTTAAGATACCGAGGAGAGGCACTGATAAACAATAACTGCCGAAACCGAGCCGGATCAAGCAGCGCAGCCAGCAATCCCACCATGCCACTCACAGAATGTCCGACAAAAATGACATCTGTTAACTGAAGTTCTGCTAACAGTTCAAGCACATCTTCAGCATAACTGTACAAAGACCGATAGCGACGCGGACTATACGCATTCATATCGGATTGACCTGCACCAATGTGATCAAACAACAGAATGCGGTAAAACGGTGTAAACGCTTCAACTTGGTGCCGCCATGCGGTTTGATCGCTGCCAAACCCATGTGCAAGCACTAGGATTTGCTCGCCCTGACCGACCACTTGAGCATGATGGCGATTGAGAACTCGACTCAGCATCTGCAAGCCCCTCTACCGGGATCTTTCTATATCCATCATGACATTGCTCATCAACTCTGTTTACCAAGCTTAGTATTACTCAATATTCGGGAGGAAAGACGGAGCCACAGCCCGTCCGCTGCTAATTCTTCTGATTGGGCTAAAATTATTAGTAATCAGTCCGTAGAATAAACCTCGACATACTTTAGCGATCGTCATTTTGAACCAGCAATTGCCCTGGGTGAATGCCGAACTCGTTATCGCGTTTACAGGTCTAGGGTTGAATCCCAAAGGTATAGAGTGTAAATCTGCTTTGTTGCTGTAGATAGAGATATCGCTTTCAGATCGTTATTATGCTAATTGGTGTTCAATGAAACTGAATTTGTTCAGTTTCATTGAACTAGGCGCTTTACTAAGGGGTGAGTGAGCTTGCTAGCTCAGTCGTTCTCATAGCGGGCATTAGGGCTAGGGGGAAGTATGACGATCGTGAAACCTGTGATCATCGTGCATGGGGGAGCCAAAACGATTTCAGAGAATGATGTGGCAGCGAATCAAGCGGGATGTCGAGCAGCAATTGAAGCGGGTTGGGCAGTCCTCATTCAAGGGGGAAGTGCAGCAGGAGCAGTTGAGGCAGCAATCCGGGTCTTAGAATCTGACCAAACGTTTAATGCAGGGTTTGGCGCAACTTTAAACAGTGAAGGCGAGGTTGAAGTTGATGCGGCGATGATGGAAGGAGCAACGTTAGGTTGGGGAGCAGTTGCCGCAGTGCAAGGAGTTCGTCATCCCATTGTAGTAGCTCGCAAAATTATGGAGGAGAAACCGCGATTGCTAGTTGCCCGCAGTGGAGAACGTTTTGCCCGCAATCATGCTGTTGAGATTTGTGCTAAAGAAGCCCTGGTGAGTGAGGGACAGTACCAGGAGTGGAAAGAAGAGATCGAAGTTTTGGATCGTCCGAATACGGTCGGTTGTGTTGCACTCGATGCCGATGGAAATCTAGTGGCGGGGACTTCCACGGGTGGAACAACAGGACAACCTCAAGGGCGCGTTGGGGATACTGCATTGGTTGGCTGTGGCTTGTATGCAGACAATCAACTGGGAGCCTGCTCGACAACGGGTGATGGTGAGTCGATTATTCCAGTAGTACTCGCCAAAACAGCGATCGATGCGTTAAAAGACAAACATCCTGATGCAGCTGCACAATGGGCGATCGACACGCTAATCAGTCGAGTCGAGGGAGAAGCTGGATGTATTTTAATCGATCGCCAAGGGCGCATCGGTTGGGCACACAATTCTCCTGACATGGCAGTTGCTTATATGAGCGAGGATTTAGTACAACCTGCCATTTTTACCCGTAAGGATCAAACTCTCGTTCAATCGTTGTAAAACCTGTCTAATGTTTTGTGATGTCTTCTCCAAGTCCCTTTCCATTTTTTCAAGGCAATTCGCTGTCTGACTTATTTGCTCAGGATATTCAAGTCGATCGCGATGCCCTCATTTTGAACTATCCTGCTACGGCAAGTTGGGCAGCTTATCCAAACACGCAGCAATACTTTTTGCAAGATGGGAGTAGTGAAGCGACTAAAACTTCGTTTGATAAAATTTGCCAGAAGGAACCTTGGAAAAATTTAGCAGTTCTAGGGGATACGCTACCTGGGATTGTGATTGTTCCGCCTCCATCTCTGCTTGTTCAGTACTGGCGCGATCAGTTTGATTTTCAGGATCAGCAGTTAAAGATGATGGATTGTTCGACGTACTTGGATGATCTCAATGAGAGTGATCAGTACGATCGCATAATCACTTTATTTCCGTTTGACCGATTACGACCCGGAAAGCACGCGATTCACCCAGACACCCATTACTACTTGCTGAGTAAAGTAACCCTTGCCGAGCTGGGAGTGCCTTGCCCGAACTATCAAACCTATCATTTAGCTCAAACGAGCCTTGATCAAATTAGCCTGCCGGCCCAATTTCCTTATTTGATTAAAACCTCACATGGTCTTTCAGGTGAGGGAACTTATATCATTCGTAATGATAGTGATCTGAACTATTGCTTACACGAACTGGAGAAGTATCTCAAGATCAATCTACTCCAAACGATTGTTGTCTCAGAGTTCATTCAGCATGAGGTGCATAATTACTGCGTTCAATTTTATGTCAATCAACAAGGCAACATTTCCCTGATTGGTGTAACTCAGCAATTGGTTAGCTCTACAGGGGACTATCTGGGCGGTTTGATTGACTATCACAATGATTTGAGCCAGTTCTTTGAAATCATTGAGGCAGTAGGGAACTATGCTCACAAACAAGGATATTTTGGGGTGATTGGTGTAGATATCTTGGAAGATAGAGACGGACAACTCTATGCGATCGATGCTAATTTTCGGATTAACGGGTCTACTCCTTTGTGTCTTCAGCGCCATGAACTCTTGAAGTTAGATAAAGCGATCGCGAAATACGCTAGCAGTTATCGCATGGAAGGAACGCTTGATTTTATCTTGACGGAGTTGAAACGAGAGCTAGAGCGGAAAGATTTTTTGATTCTCTCAGCACTAGAGAAAGTGAAGTACGGCAAAATTTATACTGAGATTTATGGCATTGTGACAGGAGCAACGCGAGAAGAGATGCGGCAAATTGAACAACACCTGCATGATAAAGGATTGATGTTGGCAGGTTAAGGCATAGATTCTGCATCAACTTTGCCCAGATGGATCTGTCTTACACTGATGGGCTGTGGTCGCCAGAAAATACAGATAACGATGCGGTTGAGCAGCAGTAGACTGATCATAACGCTAGACGAGAGAACTCTCAACTGCCACTCCAACCGAATTGTTAGCTGGCTGGCACAGTCTCTCTTTGTTGTTCTCGCTCTTGTGCCAAAGTTTTACGATACTCAGTAGCCTCAGCAACCTTGGTGAACTTAATCTCTGATTTACAAGTTCTAAGCTCTGTGTCAATTTCTCCAACAGCTTTAACAATTTCCTCTATCGAAACTCGGAAAAACTCCTTTCTACCGTTTGCTTTATTCATTCTCCTAGCATCAAAACGTTTGTGCAGTCGTGACTCAAGTTCCGGAGCATTTGCACAGTTGATCATTGCATGAACATCAAAGGGGAATGGAACAGAAGCATCGCCTAATTCTTTGACTCGATCTAATGGGTCGAGTCGGCGTGTCATACCAATTTTGTAAACATGATCGCCAAATGAACCAATGTTTGAAATGATGTAAACATATCCAGATTTCGTCATTTGCGCTTGAGACATAGCTCTTTGTCTGATGGCTTCAGCTTCTGTTAACCTCTGCTGCAACTCTTCAATTTGAGCCAGAAGTTTTTCTTGCGCTTTCCCAGTTGCATTTTCTACATCTTTACGAGCTTTTTCCAAGGCTTCTTGATAGCGTTTCTCTTCACGTTCCGCTTCCTGCTTCGCTTTTTCTAACTCTCGTAAGGCTCGTTCCTCTTCACGCATTTGCTCACGAATGGCACGCTGTTCCTCTTGTTCTTGATACTTTTTTTCTTGATATTCGTGAGTCAGCCAAAGCTCCTGTAACTTCAAGTCAAAATACTGTGGTGTAATTTTACAATATGTAGTTTGAGACAACTTGTTCAATTCATCAAATGCTTTTCTAATCCGTTTCTCCATCGTTTGAACATTGTTGTACTTTACTTTCATAACGGCAGCCTCAGACTCGCCATTGAAAGCACGCAAAACTAATCTAAGGAAATTATCGGTCATTTTTTTGCCTTCTTTGAGGCTTCCACTCACTGACCACTCAGTACTACAGATAGCCGCCGTTTTGTCTTTTATCATTTGCTTCTGCTGGGCACGAATCACATCTAGACGTTGCTTGTACTCTATAGCTTCCTGAAAGTCATACTTGGAGTCATAGAATCCGAATTCTTCAACAAAGTCCTGTTCCTCTAGCTCTCGAAGCTTTGTTCTTAAGACGGCAACTCTAGTTGATAGTTCGTACTCCTCAGCCTTTGATTGCTCATTAATCCGCCTCGATTGCTCAGTCAAAGCTGTAATTTGGCTGTCTAGAGTTCTGATAGATTCTTCTTTAGAAATTAGTCCGCCATACTTTCGATCTGCATCTTGTAAGCGCCTATTAGTCTCTTCTGCTTGTTGTCGAAGTATCCGATTTTCGTTTTTGTGTTGTTGCAGTTGCTTCACTACGAAAACGAGAGCAGTGATTGAGCCAGTGGCGAGAAAAAACAACAGATACGTCATACCAGTAAACCGAAAGCATTTTAATCACATGTTAATCAAGATTTCTAAGTAATTACCCAGTGTCCGCCTAATTTTGAGGTTTATTTAAAACTTTCTTCCCTTAAACGTAAGAAATCGTATATCCTGTCTACTCCCTAGCGGTCTTCAAACCTTTCCTCAACCAACTAATCGAAGCCCGCCATCTCAGCTTGAGACGGATTTGGCCCGTCCGACTTTGTCTAATTCCCCAGATCGGGATTTTAGAAAGATAGAAATCTATGTGACACTTTAATCGTAATAAGCAGCAATTTCAGTGGATGGAATTGTTCTTCTCGTTCGATCGCAAATATAACCTCGGCAGTGATGTTCATACTGTCACGGATGATGCGGTATTAATTTGATCTGATTACAGGCGTGCCTTTTCGCTTTTTCGTTGATTTACAGGCTAAACTGAGAAGTACTCTTTTAATCGTCATTCTGAGAAAACTTGATGGCTAAAGTGACCGAGGTTTCATCAAATTTAGTGATTGTGGGCTTTCATGCACTCTCTGAGCCATTGCGTGTTCAAGTGCTAGATTTGCTGCGCGATCGCGAACTTTGCGTTTGTGATCTGTGTGAAGCTTTAAGCGTCACCCAATCAAAGCTTTCTTTTCATCTTAAAACATTGAAAGAAGCTCAGTTGGTCAAGTCTCGGCAAGAAGGACGCTGGATTTATTACAGTTTGAATTTGCCACAGTTCGTTGTCCTCGAACAGTACCTCGCTGAATTTCGCCGTTTCAGCCCAATCTTACCCGCTCGAAGCTGTCGCGACTCGGAATAATCCATCAAGTTTTTTACAATTCTTAAGCAGAATGTTTTGTAGCACACTTGAGCAAATCAAATTTATTTGAAATGATTGAGCTGTTAATTATTGAAGCATCAATGAGCTTCATTATGAAAATGCAGACCTCAACTCTCTTCAAGTTTTTGCTAGGGACTGGATTTGTCATGACGGCTGGATTAGTTGGGTGTACCTCCTCGAATCAGGCAACTGACTCTAATCCATCCCAGTCTTCTACTCCTGTAAGAGCAGATGTGCCAAACCCAGTTGTGCCGACTTACTCTGGGATTAAAATCGATGGATCGAGCACAGTTTACCCAGTTTCGGAGGTCGCTGCGAAAGAGTATCGCAAAGAAAAAGGGGACAAAGCGGGTGCGATCGACGTTAAGTTCTCTGGCACAAGCAGCGGCTTCAAAAAATTCTGTGCTGGTGAAATCGATATCAACAATGCTTCTCGCCCGATTCTTAAAGAAGAAATCGAGGCTTGTGGAAAAACAGGAGTGCGTTTCTATGAGCTACCGATCGCGTTTGATGCCCTTACCCTGGTGGTTAATCCGCAAAATACTTGGGCAAAAGATATTACGGTTGCCGAACTGAAGAAGATTTGGGAACCTGCTGCTCAAGGCAAAATTACGAACTGGAACCAGGTTCGCGCCTCTTATCCAAACCAACCACTCAAACTATATGGTGCAGGCAAAGAGTCTGGAACATTCAACTATTTCAATGAAGTCACAACCGGAAAGCCAAATGAGAGCCGGACAGATTACACCGCCAGCGAGAATGACAATGAGTTAGTCGCGGGAGTCCTAAAAGATCCCAATGCTCTAGGCTACTTTGGGCTTTCGTACTATGAAGCTCAGCAAAATGAACTTAAAGCCCTCGCTGTGGATTATGGTCAGGGTCGTGGTGCAGTTTTACCCTCACGAGAAGCGGTTGAGAAAGCGCAGTATCGCCCGTTCTCTCGTCCCTTATTTATCTACGTCAACATTACTGCTGCACAGCGTAAACCGGAACTGCAAGCGTTCGTAACATACTACCTCGACAATGCTAAACGGTTTGTCACCCAGCTCGGATACATTCCACTGCCGGATGAAGGCTACCGATTGACGAACCTGCACTTCTATCAAGGCAAGGTAGGAACAGTATTTGATGGGGTTCCTCAGCCTGATTTGACGATTAGTGAACTCCTTCGTAAACAAGCTGTATTTTAGGAATCGCGTTGAGCAAGATTGCGATCGATACGTCGCGAAGTCGTCACAACTCTGGAAAGTCAAAACAAGTTTTTTAGATTTGATTTATCTAAAACAGCCCTGAATTGAAGTATTGCATTAGAATAACTCTAACGTTATTCTAATTTAAGTTGAAATGAAGCAGTAGCTTTAAGGTGAGGCACATGGTTGTACGAGTTGGAATCAATGGTTTTGGTCGGATTGGACGGCTCGATTTCCGTGCTGCTTGGGGTTGGTCGGAATTTGAATTTGTTCACATCAACGAAGTCAAAGGCGGAGCGGAAACTGCCGCTCATTTACTCAAATTTGATTCAGTGCATGGGCGATGGGCACCCGATGTCGAAGCTGGAAGCGATCGCATTCTCATTGATGGACAGCCTGTGACCTTCAGCGAATATGCGAAACCCGGTGAAGTCCCTTGGGAAGATTACGGCGTTGATATCGTGCTGGAATGTTCAGGTAAGTTTCGCACTCCTGAAACACTTGATCCCTACTTCAAGCGCGGAGTGAAAAAGGTGATTGTCGCGGCTCCCGTCAAACAAGGAGCGCTCAATATTGTCATGGGAATCAATGACCATCTTTATCAGTCGGATGAGCATCACCTCCTAACTGCCGCATCTTGTACGACCAATTGCCTTGCGCCTGTAGTGAAAGTGATTCATGAGGGGCTAGGCATCAAGCATGGAATCATTACAACGATTCACGACAATACCAACACTCAAACGATCGTTGATGCTCCCCATAAAGATTTGCGTCGTGCGAGAGCCACAAGCTTATCGCTCATTCCAACAACTACAGGATCAGCAACCGCGATCGGGCTAATCTATCCGGAACTCAATGGTAAGTTGAATGGTTTAGCAGTGCGAGTTCCCTTGCTCAATGCCTCGCTGACAGATTGCGTGTTTGAAGTCGCGCGATCGACCAGTGTTGAAGAAGTCAACCAATTGCTCAAAACAGCCTCGGAAACTTCGTTAAACGGCATTTTGGGATACGAAGAACGTCCGTTGGTGTCGATCGACTATAAAGATGATCCGCGATCGTCGATTATTGATGCCCTCTCCACAATGGTTGTCGATGAAACCCAAGTGAAAATTTTGGCTTGGTATGACAACGAATGGGGCTACTCGAATCGTATGGTCGAACTGGCTCGAAAAGTTGCATTGAGTTTGAATTAACCCTTTTATCATTGCCCTATGTCATCTACAACGGCTCATAATGCCAACCTAAAAAACTACATCCTCGTGACGCTTGCTTATTGGGGATTTACAATCACTGATGGCGCATTGAGATTGTTAGTTCTGCTCTATTTTTACGAGATTGGTTACTCGCCGTTGCAAGTTGCATTTCTCTTTCTGTTTTATGAAGTGTTTGGAGTTGTGACTAATTTCTTCGGAGGTTGGATCGGCTCTCAACTTGGGTTAAAAGTGACGCTCTATGCAGGAATCGGGTTGCAGATCTTTGCATTGGTGATGTTGTCATTTCTCGATCGTAACTGGGCGCAATGGTTTGCAGTTGGATATGTGATGGTCTCTCAAGCCTTTTCTGGCATTGCAAAAGATCTGACGAAAATGAGTTCTAAGAGTGCGATCCGATTGGTTGTGCCCCAAGATGCACAGTCTTCATTGTTCAAATGGGTTGCAATTCTCACTGGATCAAAGAATGCGCTCAAAGGATTCGGATTCTTTCTAGGCGCTGCGTTACTTGCATCGATCGGCTTTGTCAATTCGCTGTGGTGGATGGCAGGTGGATTGTTTGTCTTGATGTTCACTGGATTGATGTTGCCGAAAGGTATGGGCAAGATCAAAGCCAAGGTGAAATTTACACAACTGTTTTCTAAGAGTCGCGAAATCAATATCTTGTCAGCCGCAAGATTTTTTCTCTTTGGTTCTCGGGATGTTTGGTTTGTTGTTGGCTTACCTGTGTTCCTACGTGGAGTACTTGGCTGGTCATTCTACCAAGTCGGTAGCTTCATGGCGCTCTGGGTCATTGGCTACGGAATTGTTCAATCCTCTGCCCCTGCGTTAATTCAGCGATTTGGGTCGGGTCGTCCGCCCTCGACGAGTACGATTCGATTTTGGACGGTTACTTTGACGATCGTACCTGCCTTAATCGCGATCGCGCTTGCTGTTGGGGTCGATCCAAACTCTGCGATCGTCGGTGGCTTACTGATTTTTGGTGTTGTCTTTGCGTTCAATTCAGCCGTACATTCTTACTTGGTTCTCGCGTATACGGATGATGATAAAGTCGCCCTGAATGTTGGGTTTTACTATATGGCAAACTCTGGAGGACGATTGGCAGGAACCGTTTTATCAGGGCTAATCTATCAAAGCTTTGGGCTGATCGGCTGCTTGTGGACTTCAGCCGCATTTGTTGTTGCTGCAGCACTGATTTCTCTCAAATTGCCAACCCCAAAGCCGAGTAAAGCGATCGCTTGGAAAGCAAAAGACGGAGACTAATGCGATGAGCCTCAATCCTCGATCGACGAATACTGTTCCCGTACAAGCTGGCAGTGCATTGAGCTTCTTTGAGAAATATCTAACTCTTTGGGTCTTTTTGTGCATTGGTATCGGCATTGTGCTAGGAAGACTGTTTCCGGAGATTGCAACAACGCTAGATGCAATGAGCCTTTATCAGGTATCAATTCCGATCGCGGTTTGCTTATTTTTCATGATGTATCCCATCATGGTGAAGATCGACTTTTCACAAGCTAAGCAAGCCGTTCGCGCTCCGACTCCTGTGATTTTAACCCTAGTCGCGAACTGGCTCATTAAGCCGTTTACGATGGTTGCTTTTGCTCAAGGATTTTTAGGAGGAGTGTTTCGTCCTTTGCTGACTGGAACTGAGGTGATCAGAGGCAGCGAAGTGACGTTAGCGAATTCGTACATTGCTGGAACGATTCTGTTGGGAATTGCGCCATGTACTGCAATGGTGCTGATGTGGGGTTACTTATCCTATAGCAATCAAGGTCATACCTTAGTGATGGTTGCGGTAAATTCACTTGTGATGTTGTTTCTGTATGCACCTTTGGGGCGTTGGTTATTGGCAGCAAATGATTTAGCTGTTCCATGGGAAACGATCGCGCTTTCCGTTGCCATTTATGTTGGTTTGCCATTAATTGCTGGGATTTACTCGCGCCACTGGATTTTGAAACACAAAGGGCGAGCGTGGTTTGAGCAAAAGTTTTTGAAGTACCTGAACCCGATCGCAATTTCAGCCCTACTGATCACCTTGATTCTGCTGTTCGCGTTTAAGGGAGAATTAATTGTTAGCAATCCCCTACACATCTTGCTGATTGCAGTCCCACTCTTTTTGCAAACCAATTTTATTTTTCTGATTTCATATGTTGCTGCTCTGAAACTTCGATTGCCTTATGAAGATGCAGCTCCCGTTGCACTGATTGGAGCAAGCAATCATTTTGAAGTTGCGATCGCCACCGCTGTTGTTTTATTTGGCTTAAATTCTGGAGCCGCCCTAGCAACCGTTGTCGGGGTATTGATCGAAGTCCCAGTGATGCTGATGCTGATAGAAGTCTGTAAACGCACTGCCTTTTGGTTTCCGCGCCAGCCTGAAAAAGCAACCTTACCCGATCCGCGTTGTATCTCGTCTCGCCACTGAACCGCATTGCGTCTCAATTGCTGCTCAAAATCCACATTCTCTGTTGTCTTTAAAGCGTCCTTTGAGACATCGGCTCTCTTAAAATATAGAGTACAGCGCATTCCGACCACCACTTATCCATGAGCTAAAGTAGTCGGAGCGCTAGTACCTTACAGGCTAACTGGGAAGAATTCGAACTGAATTCATTCAGTTCTGAATTTACCGATGACCCAACCATTTTGCTGCGATCGCACCAAAGGCAGCACCGACAACCGGATTACTCAGAAATTTCACCAATGCAGGTTGATCGGCTAATACGTCATGAAAAATATCCGGGTGATTGTGATACACAAAGGCAGCCAGTTTACTGACATCATCTGCACTCATGCGACTTGGGTGATGGGTCGATAGTCCAAGTTGCTTTTCTAAATCGCGATCGTGAATGCCGCGTTTCTTAAGATGGCTGAAAAATTCTCGCGCCACATCATCTCGCTCATTGGGTTTGATTTGCGCGATCGCTTTTTGCAGTTCGGGTTCCATCTGGCTTGAGGGCACCTGATTTGGATTGAAAGAACGGCTAAAGATCTGATGACGTTCATCTCTTGTCGATCGTTGAGCAAAATCATCAAAATTTTGATAGTTCTGTGAAGTGCTTTCTTCGTCAATGCTCTCGGTATTTCCACCCGCCAAATCTTGCATGACTTGGCGCTTATAAGCGTCACTACTCGACATGATCATTTCTCCTGGTCAAATCACTAAATACTGTAGATACGTTACTAACTTGCAGACTGATATTGAATCTTGTTGGACTGTTGATCATACTGAGCCGTCAGAATCAACTGCTTGTCCGGGGCATAAACTAAGACCGTGAGATCTTGATTGGGAAAGTTTTTATGAAATCCTTGCGTCAGCGATCGAGTCAGATCTTTGACTTCGGTCGGACGCACCTGTGAAGAAATCACAACCCCTAATTTATTGTTGTCGCGCACGTAGGCATCTTTGATCAAACCTTTGCTGGTCGTCACAACCCAGTTGCCAAAATCTTGTCCTACTCCTGAATTGCCGCGTTCAAGCTGGCTATAACTGCGGGTAATGGGTGCAGAAACATTGGTTGGAGGTGCTTTAGCAGTTGCAGCACTACATGCAGTGGTAAATAGCACAACGAAAACGAGCGCAATGGTTGCGAGAACCTTGCGACTGTGTTGAAAAACGTTCACGGTATCCTCCTGAGTAATAAGTGGATATCGAAGTCATGCGGACAAAACTCTGGGTGAAGAATCTGTCTGCAAAATCTTTCCGAATGGTGGAGATTTGGACAACTTTCCTAATGAAGTGCCATAGGGCATGTCCTAACTTCTAAAGTAAATGCTCTACTTTTGCTTAAGAGTAAAGATGTTGCTCAGCTGATTTCACCCGTCTGAGGTTGCAAGTCAGTCTACCTCTTGGGGTTTTTCTACGAGGCAATTAATGATTCAGTTTATGTCTAACAATCGATAGATGAGTATGAAAAATCTTCGACCTACTGTATGAAGTAAATCCCCTGCGCTTAAAGCGATATGGTTTAGTCATGAACCCATTAAAGCTTCGTTTAGAAGAATGTTCGGCATTCGGAATTTTAGTTTTAAATTATCTCGAAAAAAATCCGCAGACTAACATGAGCCAACTTGCGAGAGATGTGAACATTTCAAGAGCAGGACTTGGCTGGATTTGCCGCAAAGAAAGCAATCCTGATGAACGCACAGCAAATCGCATTGCTCGGATTATTGGAGTGGATCTGACTGAAGTTGCACGGCTGGTTCACGAAAATAAAATCGAGAAACTTGCGAGGCGCAGTGCTCTTGAGTATGCCACGAAATTTAGTAAAGATTCAGTTCACATCGTGATTCCTCAAGAAGATGCGATCGCTGGATTGAATGCGATCGTCCAAGCATTTCATACCGTGACTCGAAGTGTGCCAGAGATCGAAAAACCGACAGACTTCCAGATTTACAAACAAGCTTATGAAATTGTGAAGCGGCAGTTTTTAGCTCGAAATATTCCTAGAAAGCAGAAGACAACGATTTAATTGATTGTCAAGTTCCAGTCACTCTGCCCTGGCATTGACCCATCCCAATCTTGACGTACCCCTTTTCTTCACAATAGCCCTGAAGCGTAACTTCATCTCCTTCGACTAGAAACGATCGCACTTCTCCCGTTGGAAGCGTGATCGGCTGTGTTCCTCGTTGCGTGAGTTCTAACAAGCAGCCTTGAGTCCCTGTTTCATTGCCTGAAATTGTTCCGCTAGCAAATAAATCTCCAGGGCGAAGATTGCAGCCATTACTCGCATGATGGGTGAGCATTTGTGCCACTGTCCAATACATATGTTGGAAGTTGCTCTGACTTAGACGCAAGGGGGCTATGTTCTCTTGACGCATTTTTGCAGAAGACAACATGACTTCTAGTTTTATGGAAATCCCACCTGTACTTTGATTAGAAGATGACATGAGATAAGGCAGAATTGGCGGATCATCGACTGACCTTGTAAATGCAGTGCCTCGAAATGGAGCAAGAGCTTCCATCGTCACAACCCAGGGAGAGAGTGTAGTTGCAAAGCTTTTAGACAGAAAAGGACCAAGGGGCTGGTATTCCCAAGCTTGAATGTCTCGCGCCGACCAATCATTTACAAGGCATAAGCCGAATAAGTGGTCTTCTGCTTGATCGATCGAGATGGTGTCTCCTAAGTCATTTCCTTTTCCCACAAAGCAACCGACTTCAAGCTCATAGTCCAACATTTGAGTCGGGGCAAATGTCGGAGTTGAGCTATTTGCTGGTTTCTGCTGACCGTGGGGAAGTTTGATTGAAGTGCCAGTTGGAACAATAGATGATGCTCGTCCGTGATACGCGATCGGGACATATTTATAGTTCGGCAGTAGGGGATTGTCGGGGCGAAATAGCTTACCCACATTGGTTGCGTGAAAAATAGAAGCGTAGAAATCTGTGTAATCGCCGATCGTGGTAGGCAAAAGCAATTGTGCGTCTGACATCGAAACAAGGATTCTGCTATCGGGAGCTTGTCCGACACGAAGTAATTGGCTGAGATGATGGCGCAGGCGTAACGAGGCTGGCTTCCCCATCGCCATCAATGAGTTTAAGGTCGAAGCACAGCAGGCAGCTTGCAGAGCTTCTGGTAGTTCCTCAAGTCGCCCAAGTTTCTGGCAAGCCATGAGATCGAGAATTTGATCGCCGATCGCAACGCCAATATGCGGTGTTTCAGAACGATTTTGGGCTTGAAATATTCCAAAAGGAAGATTCTGAATTGGGAAATCAGTGTCGGCTTGATTTGCAGAGTGAACCCAACTCCGCAAATTTGGATCGTGAGTGAAATCAATCGCGCAGGTCATAAAAGTTTCAAGTTATAAAGGTCATGAATTGGTTCTTCAAAAGAACAAGAACCGACCGATCGAAAGAATTGCTGTCGAGAATACTCGATCGCTGATCTGGGAAGCGAGAACTCATGCCAGCCAATTTCGATATCGCTCAGTTGGAATGCATCGATCGACGACTCCTCAAGGATTGCCACAACTTCATTCAGTGGGATAGCTTGTTGATAGGCAAAAGCTGAAGCGACCGCAACATTCAAAAAGCCGTGCATTGTTGTAGAAGTTCTGTTCAAAGCATCAGTGAAGCAATGACCTCGTATGGCATGATGTAATCCAGCCGTTACCTTGAAGGGAATTCTAGCATTTGCTAAGGATAAGATGCGTTGTCCCAGTTGCGTACTATTAGGAAATGCATCGCTCGTGATACCGCCTGTTCGCAACTTTGCGCCTGCTCCGATTTGGTGCAGAATATCCAGATAGGGTTCTAAATCAACATTAAACGGAATTTCAAAAAAAGTATCTACTTCAGTCGGTATTTCTAGCCTGATTGACTGCATCTCAATAGGTGAGAGTGGGGCAACTTCTAAGGCACTAATACGAATAGAAGGCTCTGTTTTAGTGAGTTGATATATCTGCTCCAAGTCTGATCGCCAGTTTCTAGACACAATCACGCTTAATGAGTAGGGCTGAGATGAAGCGGCATTCTCAGAAGGTAAAAGCTTGATGAACTCTAGAAGGCGAGCAGCAGGCAAGACGAAGCGATCGAGCATCCAGCAATGTGGAGAAGCGTGAGCACGATCGTAAATATTTATTGCTTCAGGTAGGCTTAGCTGTGCAGGGGGAAAGAGTCCGGCATAGTCTATAATCCGTGTGAGAAGTTGTTTGAGCGACGTTAACACTCGGTGATACCTCCTTTAATCAGCAACTTGAAGATTTGATGTATGTCTTCAGCATTCTCTTAAATCTATCCTTGTGATTAGCAATTCTGAAAAGTTAAATCTATAATCTAATTATGGCTTCTCAGATTGGTTCTAGTAACTGATTTTGAGAAGCCTCAGGAACTCTATCCTAAACAGCGCTTCAAACCCGTTGGGTAGCTATCTATCAGATTCACAAATTTTCACAACTTCTTCTTGATTCTTGCTAGCTACTTTAGGCGTCACTGGTTCTTGACCTCATTGACTGTTAAAGTTCTTTGCATTGTTCCGCCTGTCACTTCCAATCACAGGCAAGTGAAGCGAAGGGGCTTTCAGGCGTTTTGTCTGCTTCTCTACAGGGCTTGTATGTAAGAGTAAGGCTCTTGATGCATTCTTCTCGGCTGAGAGGGGCTAATTTTATTTACCTTTCCTCTACTAAGGAGGAACCTAATGGCTGAGTTATTTTCTATTTTATGTTTTGATCACCTTGAGTTTTATGTTGGCAACGCAAGGCAGGCAGCAAGTTTTTATGAAACGTTCTTTCAATTCACAAACATAGCGTATCGGGGCTTAGAAACAGGGAGTCGCAAAGTTGCTTCGTATGTCATGCAGCAAGGCGCAATTCGATTAGTTCTCAGTACAGCGCTGAATTCTGATCATCCGATTGCTCAGAGTGTGTTGAAGCACGGCGATCATGTCGCTGTGATTGCTGTGCAAGTGCCGAATGTTGTGGATGCTTATCAACATGTAACTATGCGAGGAGCGATCGCTGCAATACCGCCGACTCGCGTCGAAGATGAAACAGGAATTCTGCAATATGCAGCGATTCATATTTACGGAGATGTACTTCTCAAGTTTGTCGATCGACAGAACTATCGAGGCATTTTTGCACCCCAGTTTCAAGCTCGACATTCAGCGCTACCAAATCATGACGCAGGGCTTCAAACCATTGATCATATTGTTGGCAATGTTGAACAAGGTGAAATGGAACATTGGGTGAAGTTTTTTGCTGACACAATGGGCTTTCAGTTGTTGGTTGGCTTTGATGATGCAGCGATTTCGACTGAGTATTCAGCATTGATGTCGAAAGTGGTGCAAGATGGCTCTGGCAAGATTAAACTCCCGATTAATGAACCTGCTTTAAGAAAGGGAAAATCGCAGATTCAGGAGTATTTGGAATTTCATCAAGGGGCGGGAGTGCAGCATATTGCTTACTCAACTCACAACATTGTAGAGACGGTTACAAAACTAAAACAAGCAGGCGTTGAGTTTCTGAATGTCCCACGCTCCTACTACGAAGATTTAGAAACACGAGTTGGCAAGATTGATGAATCGATTGATCGTCTAGCAGAACTCGGAATTTTAGTCGATCGCGATCAGGAGGGTTATTTACTCCAAATATTTACACAGCCTGTTGAAGACCGTCCGACTTTGTTCTTTGAAATCATTGAGCGTCATGGTGCTCAAAGCTTTGGTGAAGGCAATTTCAAAGCTTTATTTGAGGCGATCGAACGTGAACAAGCCCTGCGAGGAAATCTCTAGGCAGAAGTTAGAAATCACGGTATCCAGCAATGACGTACTATAATCGGCTCGGTACAATTCCCCACAAGCGACATACCCAATTTCGTGCGTCAAATGGTTCACTCTATCACGAAGAATTGATGGGGATTCGTGGCTTTACGGGTATTCAATCGCTGCTCTATCATTTGTACCCGCCAACGCAAGTTTACAAGGTGTTTCTGGAGCAAACGATCGCGCTTGAGTTTGAAGAGGTTGGGGCACTGCGTCATCGCCATTTGCGGACTCAGAAAGCATTGAGTAAAGGAGATGCGATCGCATCTCGCATTCCTCTGATGGCAAATGGAGAGGTCTGTATTTCAGTCGCACAACCGACAGAGCCAATGTCGTATTGGTATCGATTTGCTCATGGGGATGAAGTCATCTTTATTCATGAAGGGAGTGGTTTACTAGAAAGCCAATACGGTGAGTTGCACTATCATCCGGGTGATTATTTGGTGATTCCAACTGGAGTTATCTGGCGAATTCTGCCGGATAGTAGTACGGCTCAGCGCATGTTAGTCATCGAAGCTCAAGGACATATTGATCCGCCTGCTCGGTATCTGAATCGATATGGGCAATTCCTAGAACATGCACCTTACAGTGAACGAGATTTGCGCCCACCCGAAACTTTAACTCCTCACGATGAGATGGGTGAGTTTGAAGTGCGAGTTAAGGCGCGCGATCGCATTACGACCTATCTTTATCATCATCATCCGCTCGATGTGGCAGGTTGGGATGGCTATCTTTATCCTTATGCCTTTAATATTGCTGATTTTGAACCTGTAACTGGGCGCATTCATCAACCACCGCCTGTACATCAGACCTTTGAAGCGCCAGGGTTTGTTATTTGTTCGTTTGTTCCTCGGTTGTTTGACTACCATCCGCTCGCTATTCCTGCACCCTACAATCATTCCAATGTCGATTCGGATGAAGTGCTGTACTACGTTGAGGGCAATTTTATGTCCCGTAAGGGGATTGAGCGATCGTCGATGACAGTACATCCGAACGGCATTCCGCATGGGCCACATCCCGGGATGTACGAAGGATCGATCGGTAAAGAGCGCACGGATGAACTTGCTGTCATGATCGATACGTTTCGTCCGCTAAAACTGACTCGACAAGCAGTGGAGCTAGAAGATATGCAATATCCCTATAGTTGGGCTGCTTAAAGGCAATTCCAGGTTTGTTTCATAATTCAGTTCATTTTAATAGCCAGGTTTGTTTCACAAGAAGGACACTCTCTCTATGTCTCCGGTTCTCACTACTCTCTCGACACATTTATCGATCTCCGATCGAATTCAGGAGCGCTTGCATCAGGGGAAATTAACTCAACAACAAGTTGATGACTTTCAGGACTTTCTTCAACAAGTTGAGTGCGACTTTTTGCGGCATCCGATTATCACAGATAACGCTTATACACGCTGGTTTCAAGCAGGCAAAGCCACAGATGAGCAATTACGGTATTTTATTCGTCAGTTCTCTGTGTTCTCGAATCAATTTCTGATTGCAGCATTGTTGAAAGTCATTAACTCTCCAACGCTTCAACAATCACGAGCAAGCCGCGAGGTTTTACTAAATGAGCTAGGTGTGATTTATCGAAAGTTGCAAGGGACAGACAATGCTCAAACCGTTAAAACAGAGGAGGAAAAAGATCGAGAAGGTGATCCTGAAGTGGTCAGCACAGAAGGAACGGTTGATGGTGGAATCTGTCGCTTTCGGGCTGCTCATTTTGAATGGTTAGCAACGGTTGCAGAAGGAATTGGCTTGCACTATGAGGAGATTGGGCAACGTAAGCACGGTAGCCCTGCCACACTACATTTCTGTGATGAATTGCAACGGCTCTATGGCAGTGATGATCCGAATGTAGCGGAAGGTGCTAGCTTTGCAGTTGAGAATTGGGCAGCAGCAGGGTTCTGGCAAGAGCTAGAAGATGGATTGACGCGCATCAAACAAACTCGGCATCCCTCTCTGCATTTAGCTTTTTTCACTTGGCATAATCGTGTGGAAGCTCAACATGCAGAACATACGTTAGAGGAACTCGAAGCCGTGTACTTCAAGCCAGAGTTCGATCGCACTAAATTCATTCAGGGAGGGCAACAAATTCTAGATGCGATCGCTGTTTTTTGGAATGGGTTAGAGCACGATCGCACTTATTGAGAGGAAGCAACCATGCACCAAGAACTCTCTCCTGTCTGGGTTCCATCAATCGAACAAATTCAGGCAACGAATATTGCAGCACTGATGCAGGATTTGAAGATTCACACCTATGCAGCTCTGCATTCTTGGTCAATTCGCGATCGTGCAGCTTTCTGGGATGTGATGATTCAACGGCTTGGAATTCGTTTTCAGGAGCCGTGTACGCAGATTGTTGATTTATCACAGGGTGTAGAGTTTTCGCAATGGCTTGTAAATGCTCGATTAAATATTGTTGAAAGCTGTTTTCAAGCTAGTGAAGACAAAACCGCGATCGTGTTTCAATCAGAAGGCGGTTCGCTGCACACTTGGACTTACAAGCAATTACAGTCGCTTACGAATCGGGTTGCAAATAGCTTAGTCGAATTAGGATTTCAGCCTGGTGATGCAATTGCGATCGCGATGCCGATGACGGCTGAATCTGTCGCAATTTACTTAGGAATTATCAAAGCGGGTTGTGTTGTTGTGTCGATCGCGGATAGTTTTGCAGCAGTTGAAATTGCGACTCGATTACATATCGCGAACACTAAAGCAATTTTTACTCAGGACTTCATTTGTCGGGGTGGAAAGCAGTTACCGCTTTATAGCAAGGTTATTGAAGCGAATGCTCCAAAAGCGATCGTACTTTCTCAACGTCCAGCTTCAACGGTTGAATTGCGATCTTATGACTTAACTTGGAGTAATTTTCTCAGTCCGAATGAGATCTTTGATGCGGTTCCTATGTCTCCCACAGCCCATATTAATATCCTGTTTTCTTCTGGCACAACCGGAGAGCCTAAAGCCATTCCCTGGACACAAACAACCCCGATCAAATGTGCAGTCGATGGGCATTTGCACCAAGATATTCATCCGAGCGATGTCGTTGCTTGGTCAACCAATTTAGGCTGGATGATGGGACCTTGGCTGATCTTTGCAAGCTTGATGAACCGAGCTACGATCGCGCTTTATGATGGCGCACCGACGACGCGAGAATATGGTCAATTTATCCAAGCTGCTCAGGTTACTCTCTTGGGTGTTGTACCGAGTTTAGTCCGAGTTTGGAAAACGACGAATTGTATGCAGGGATTGAATTGGAGCGCGATTAAAGCTTTTAGTTCGACAGGCGAATGCTCGAATTCTCAAGATATGCAGTATTTAATGTCTCTTGCAAGCAATAAGCCAGTCATTGAATACTGTGGTGGAACGGAAATTGGCGGAGCTTACATCACGGGTACTCTTGTTCAGCCTTGTATTCCAGCAACTTTTACAACACCTGCGCTAGGCTTAGATTTTACAATTCTAGATGCTGATGGTCATTCCGCAGATGAAGGAGAGGCTTTTATCATTCCACCTTCGATCGGGCTTTCTACAGAATTATTGAATAAAGACCATCATCAGATCTATTTTGCTGATGGTCTTGATCAATCGTCTTTGCGTCGGCATGGGGATTATCTGAAGCGATTGCCGAATGGTTACTATCAGATGGGCGGTCGTGCGGACGACACCATGAATTTGGGTGGAATTAAAATCAGTTCAGCAGAGATTGAACAAGTGCTAAACACGGTTGTAGGCATTCGTGAAACCGCAGCGATTAGCACTCCATACTATTCTCAAGGCATTCCAACTTCTGAAGGTGGGCCGAGCCAGCTTGTTGTGTATGCCGTTGTTGAGCCGAACCTACAGAAAACACAAGCAGAACTCAAAGCAGTGTTACAAACCGCGATCGCTCAACGCCTCAATCCGTTATTCAAAATTTGCGACTTGGTGATTGTAGACGCTTTGCCTCGCACTTCATCGAATAAAGTCATGCGGCGAGTTCTGCGCGATCAATTCAACACAATTCATTCAAAGAGGTGTACCGCATGGAACTTGCAGAACGCATGAGTCGATTAGGAACAGAATCTGCTTTTGATGTTTTTGCCAAAGCACAACGGCTAGAAGCTCAAGGACGATCAATTATTCATCTAGAAATTGGGCAGCCTGACTTTCCCACGCCATTTCCGATTTGTGAAGCAGCATTCCGGGCGATGAAAGATGGCTATACGGGCTATACTCCGGCAGCGGGATTGCTCGCATTGCGAGAAGCGATCGCTGAACATATTTCGACCACCAGAAACGTCGAAATTCACCCAGACGAAGTTGTTGTTACGCCCGGAGCTAAGCCGATTATCTTCTTTACGCTCATGGCGTTAGTCAATGAAGGTGATGAAGTGATTTACCCGGATCCAGGCTTTCCAATTTATCAATCGGTGATCAATTTTGTCGGTGCTAGAGGAATTCCTTTACCACTCCGCGAAGATGTTGGGTTTCGCTTTCATTTAGATGATTTGATCAATGCAATTTCCGATCGAACTCGCTTACTCATTCTTAATTCTCCTCAAAATCCCACCGGAGGGTTATTACAAGCTGAAGATTTAGCAGCGATCGCAGAACTTGCCGATCGACATAATTTTTATGTTCTCTCTGATGAGATCTATTCTCGAATTCTTTATGAAGGTAAGCATATTAGCTTGATTCAATTTCCTGGGATGAAAGCTCGTACTATTCTACTCGATGGTTATTCTAAAACTTATGCAATGACAGGATGGCGGCTTGGCTATGGTGTGATTCCTAAACATCTTGTTGAGGGAATCGTTCGTCTTATGATTAATTGCAACTCTTGTACTTGCGCCTTTACTCAGATGGCTGGCATCGAAGCGCTGCGAGGCTCACAAGATTTTGTCAATCAAATGGTCGCTGAGTTCAAGCACCGACGAGATACGATTGTCGATGCTTTAAACACGATCGAAGGAATTCATTGCCTCAAGCCTGCGGGTGCATTCTATGTCTTTCCAAATGTAAAAGATTTACCGTTGTCGAGTAACGCGCTCGCGGATTACTTTCTCAATGAAGCAGGCGTTTCGCTACTAGCAGGCACAGCCTTTGGTAAATTTGGTGAGGGCTATCTTAGAATTTCTTATGCGAATTCATTAGAAAATCTTCAAATCGCGATCGACCGAATGCGCGCAGCAGTCATGAAATTGTAACTCTCTGCATTCAAGGCTTTTAGCGTCTCTAGTCATCCTAAATGTTCGTAAAAGGGGGAGTAAAGGATATGTCCCCTATTCCCCCAACTTGCAAGACCTTACAAATCAAGCTGTATCTGCTCACGCTACGACACTCGGCTGAGCGACATCGTGCAGCGTATGCAGCAAGCGCTGAATTTCTTCTATCGTGTTGTAGTGAGTGCAGCCAATTCGCACCAGTCCTCCACTGTTCTCAATGCCGAGCCGTTGAGTGAGATTCAGAGCATAGAAGTTTCCATTCCAGGCAAAAATACCGCGATCGCCTAATATTTTTGCAATTTCAGCAGGAGAATAGCCAGCAATACGAAGTCCGAATGTCGGCGTACGCCAGTTCAATTGCGATCGCTCCGTGATGCCGTAGAGCGTCACTCCAGGAATTTCGAGCAAATGAGGAATCAAATATTCAGACAGCGATCGCTCATGGTTCTGAATTGCTTGCATTGCAGCAGCAAGGGCACTCCGCCGATTGGTAACGATCGGTGAAACGTGTCTCCCTAACTCAGCTAAATACTCGATCGTGGCTACTACTCCTGCCAGTCCCTCAAAGTTTTGTGTTCCGGTTTCCCATCGAAACGGAACTTCTTCAGGAGCAGGGCGAGGCTTGTAAGGCTGTAGACGAGCTAAATGCTCTCGTTTGCCGTAGAGGATACCAACATGTGGCCCAAAAAACTTGTAGGCAGAGCAAACGAGGAAATCACAGTCTAGCGATCGAACATCAATCAACCCATGCGGTGCATAGTGAACTGCATCAACAAATACCCATGCTCCTACAGCATGAGCGAGTTGAACTGCTCTTTTAACATCATTGATCGTACCAACTGCGTTTGAGGCATAGCTGATCGCGACTAGCTTTGTGCGTTCTGTGATCTGATGTTCTAAATCCAGCATATCCAGAGTGCAGTCGCTCTCATGAATATCAACTGTGCGAACCATCACACCCCGTTCTTGAAGTGCTAGCCAAGGCGCGACATTGGCATCGTGATCAAGCGTTGTCACAACAATCTCATCCCCAGGCTGCAATTCTCGCCCGATTGATCGACTAATTGCAAACGTCAGCGTCGTCATGTTGGCTCCAAACACAACTTCATCACGATCGCAGCTCAGAAAATCCGAAACTGCTAGTCGTGCTTGTTCGACTAGAGCCTCAGTTCGTACGCTGGTCACAAAAGCTCCGTGCAAATTAGAATTCGACGTAGTGAAGTAGTTCGCGATCGCATCAATTACTCCCTGCGAAACTTGAGTCCCGCCGGGTCCATCCAAAAATGCGACTGGATACCCATTCATTTCTTGACGCAGAGCGGGGAATTGGGCGCGAATCCAGTCTAGATCAAAAATAGTCATAGGACGCTCCAAACTCAATTCTCATCAGGCGGGAATAGCCCTGGGCAGGTTAAAACAAACACATCTCTAGTCCCTTGTTCATTTGTAAGCACATTGACTGGGGATGTGTAGTGAAAGTATTGAGCATCCCTAAAGACGAGAAGTTCTCCTGGATTTAAGACTTTGGTAAATGCTGGAAGCTTGTCGTCTTTTGATTGATAAAGATGAGTTTCACCCCCCTCGATTTTGTTGCGATCGACTGAGAAAATTCCAACCACATCGACTCCATCTCGATGGATTCCCTCTGGTGCAGGATTACCAGATTGGTGAGGAGATGCAGTGGTGCGAATCTGATGAACTCCAATCTCTTGGGAAGTAGAACACAGTTGGCAAAACTGGAAAAACTCCCAAACCAATCGTTGAAACTCTTCTAGCTGAATTAACTCATCATCTAGCTCAGAATACTCTCGAACTACGTCGCCTAATAATGGATTGTATTGCCTGCTCTGGAATAACCGACGGTGAGGTAACTTGATTAATCGATCTCCTACAATCTTGAAGTGAGAGAGCCGCCTAAATCGATAGTTACCTTCTAAGTAGGGATCTTTTGGAAGATGAGCGAACGATGGTCGGAACTTATCAACTTCGATCGCGGTTAACATCTCTAAAACATAACTAGCCAGACAATCCGCCTCTGGCTTAATGAATTCTTGTAGTTTAGATAGATTTAGCATTTGATTTTCTCATTTCAGTCAAACGAGTAGCTCCATCAATTGACTGGTTGTCAGCAAATCGCTGAATTAGAAATACTATGAGAGCACCATACTCCAGTTACTTCTCATCTAAAAACATGAGGGTGTTTGATAGCGATCGCTGACAACAGCTAAGTTGACAGATTAAACAATGCAGCGTTATTGACAAAACATCATACAGAAACCATGTTGAGTTAGAGGTTTGATGATGTCTGTCTACGTACTATTGTAATGATGTTTTGATAGGATTGTCGATCCCTAGCGAATATCTCTCATTGGTCAGAGTAATTTGGGATAGTTCCTCTTCAACCCTCTATGATTTGGAACTCAGGTGACATTTTTCTGAGCAAGGATTGTTGAGAACTGCGGCACCTGTAACCCATTGCCCTGATACTCCTGGAGCGTGAAGGCATCGACCTGAATTGCATCGAATCGTGCAGATTCTGCTGCTCGAAGTAAGTCTGCTTCTGCTTTCGTGATCACTTCAGTCTTCAATGCTGCCTCAATCGATGTTTCTACCTTTCCTTGAGGTAACTGTCCGGCTCGGATTGCTTGCTTAACCTTGCTCATGACCGCTTCAGCCTGTTCACAGAGCTTGAGCGCTTGCTCTAAGCGTCCCAAGGCTTCATCGGGATGCTTCGGAAGGTAGATGCCAGACGTTAAGTGCTCTCGCTCTTCTCCTGTCGTCTGTAAGGCTTGTGCTACATAACTTCCCTGTGTATCAGTTGGGAGCACACCGAGTGGATTGATTCTCACAAGGCTTAGGAGAATGGATTTAGCAATGCTAGGAATCGGCAGATTGACGAGAATTCCTTCTAAAGCTTGTTGCATTTGAGCAAAGCTATAGTTCATCGCCCATTGGACAAAGATTAAATCCTCTGCCCTGTATCCTTCTGCCCCAAATCGTCTTAATGTTGCAATACTTAGATACATCCATGACAACCAATCTGCAAGTCTTCCTGTTAGTTTTTCCTGTCGTTTCAGCGCTCCGCCAAACCGAATCAATAGGAAATCGGTGAGGAATGCGAACATTGCAGAAGACCAAGCGAGCTTTTGATAGTAGCGCTTCGTGGACTTGTTCCCTGGGACAGATGCAAGATGGCCGCGTGATAGGCTCAGTAATAGTGTTCTAAACGTATTTCGGAATATTGATCCAATGTGCTTCCACAAAGCCTGATCGAATGCGATCGCATCTCCGGTTTCAATCGCCATTACTTCTGCATAGAGATAAGGATGGCAGCGCATCACACCTTGCCCAAAGATCATCAGCGTGCGGGTGAGAATGTTCGAGCCTTCAACTGTAATCGGAATCGGCATTGCAGTGTAGAAGTTTGCGAGTAGATTTCTCGGTCCGCGACAAATGCCTGAGCCGCCGAGAATGTCCATGCCATCATTCACAAGTTTTCGAGTCGTTTCTGTGAATTGATATTTTGCGATCGCAGAAACGACCGCAGGTTTTTCACCCGCATCGACTGCACCCACGGTATAGATGCGAGCCGCATCGAGCACATAAGTTAGTCCGCCAATTCTTGCAAGCGGTTCTTCGATGCCTTCAAATCGACCGATCGAACTGCCAAATTGCTGTCTGACTTTGGCATAAGCTCCTGTAACGCGAGCAACTAACTTCGCAACACCTGTACAACTTGCCGGAAAACTAATGCCTCGTCCAGCCGCTAACGCTTGCATCAGCATCTTCCAGCCTTGTCCTGCTTGCTCTACTCCTCCAATGATTTGATCGACGGAAACAACTACGTCTTGCCCTTCCACGGGAGAATTGTAGAAGGGAACTCCCATCGGATCATGCCGTTTTCCGAGAATCATGCCCTCTGTATTCGCGGGAATCAGAATACAGGTAATGCCAACATCTTCACCTTTGCCGAGTAAATTGTCTGGGTCGTATAGCTTAAAGGCAAGCCCGATTAAAGTCGCGATCGCGCCCAGAGTAATATAGCGTTTGCGGAAATTCAACCGCACCATGAGTTTGCCATCGTCGTCTCGAAATACGATTCCTTTAGCTGTGATACTTGCGGCATCTGATCCAGCAGTTGGCTCTGTTAAGGCAAAGCAAGGAATCTCCTCACCGCTTGCGAGTCGAGGTAGGTAGTATTCTTTTTGTTCTAAAGTTCCATAATTGAGCAAAAGCTTAGCGGAACCAAGAGAGTTTGTAACTCCAACAGTTGCAGTATGAATAAACGATCGTGAAGCTAGTTTTGCCATCACAGTGCTATAGGCAAAGTTCGAGAAGCCCAAGCCGCCATATTCGACGGGAATCATCATGCCAAAGAATCGTTCTTGCTTGAGATATTGCCATACTTCGATCGGCAAATCTTTATGACGCTGAATTTCCCAGTCTGTTGCCATCCGACAGACTTGTTCGACCTGCTCATCTAAAAAGGTCTGCAATTCGGGCGTAACTTCTGGATAGGCTGCCTGATTCATTCGCTCAAAATCTGGAACACCCGAGAAGAACTCCCCTTCGACCCACACTGTTCCAGCATTAATGGCTGCTCGCTCAGTGTCCGAAATTTTTGGCACCCGAATGACCTTCATGATGGGCTTTGTGAGCACTTGTCGCCGGATTTGAGGGATTGTTAGAACTAGCCCGATCGCAACGTAAATGCTCCAAAGCCAGATGGGTGACTGAAACGTGAAGAGTACGATCGCGCCGTAGATGAGCCAAATCCAGAGCGACACGCCGATAAATCCTAACGTCAGCAGTACAAGACTCAAAATCGTCAATTGTAAGAGAAGCAACATCGCTCATTCTCCTAAAAACTCATTGAATACAGAACTCGAAGCCTGCTTTTAACGCATCAAATTCTCAAACACTGCCGCCGCTCCCATTCCTCCACCCACACACATCGTCGCCAATCCATACCGAATTCCACGGCGTTTCATCTCGTGTAGCAGTGTTGCAGTCACCCTCGCCCCTGTACACCCCAAAGGATGTCCTAATGCGATCGCACCTCCATTCACATTCACAATCTCCTCATTCAGCCCAAGCTTCCGAATCACGGCTAGCGATTGCGCGGCGAATGCTTCATTCAACTCAATTAATCCAATCTCTTCTAAACGCAGTCCTACTTGCTGTAGAACTTTAGGAACTGCAACAACAGGCCCAATGCCCATAATTTCAGGAGGAACACCTGCTACTGCAAATCCCAGCATTCGTGCTAAGGGCTGTAGATTGAATGCTTTTAGCTTTGCCTCACTGACTAAAATCGTTGCTGCTGCACCATCTGACATTTGAGAAGAATTTCCTGCTGTAACTGATCCGCCGACTCGAAACACCGCAGGTAACTTCGAGAGCGCTTCTAAATTGGTATCTGCTCTGGGGCCTTCATCGGTTTTTACAATACTTTCCACGACCTGAGGTTTACCGTCAGCGTAGATAGTTTCGCGAATGGGAACAGGAACTAGCTCATCGTTAAATCGCCCTGATTGGGTAGCTTGAACGGCTCGCTGGTGCGATCGCAAAGCAAAGGCATCTTGATCAGCGCGGGAAATGTCATACTGTTGCGTTACTGTTTCCGCTGTTGCGCCCATCGTGCAATAGAGTTGTGGCATTTCCGCGACCAGTGTTGGATTGGGCAACATATCATGTCCACCCATCGGAATCAAACTCATCGACTCCGCACCCCCCGCAACTATCACATCTGCCTGTCCAGTAATGATGGCTTGATGAGCCATTGCGATCGCTTGCAATCCGGAAGCACAGAATCGATTCACAGTTGCACCTGCAACAGAGTCAGGCAATCCAGAACGTTCAGCAATCACCCGTCCTAAATTCATGCCTTGCTCTGCTTCGGGAAACGCACAGCCGAAAATCACATCTTCAATCTGATTGATATCGAGATTAGGAACTTTTTCCAGTGCAGCTTTCAACGCGATCGCACCTAAATCATCTGAGCGCATATTCCGCAGCTTTCCACGGGGAGCTTTACCGATCGCAGTTCTGACACTACTAACAATGTAAGCTTCTTGCATAGTCTTTTCCTCAATTCCGGAGCGGCTTTTTGGTTTTGAGCAAGTGCATCATTCGTGCTTGAGTTTTTTCCTGTCTTAACAACGGCACAAATGATTCTCGTTCGAGTTGCAGTAAATAATCCTCAGACACCAAGGCAGGAGCAGTGAGTTCTCCACCTGTTAATACAAATGCCAGCCGAGATGCTAAATAACGATCGTATTGACTCGCAAATCCGCCTTGCTCGTAGACATAAGCAATCTGTTCCAATGCGGCTCGTCCTGCTTTCCCCAATACAAAGATCGAATTGTTCTGAGGAGGGGGAACATAACCAATGCGATCGAGATGCAAGACTTCTGCTTTCGCAACTTCTAATCGGTGTTCCCCACTGATCAAAATTCGTGCATCATGAGGCAAAAATCCCAAAGCTTGCGCCTCGGCTGCACTGCTCGAAACCTTAGCAATTGCGATCGTTTCAAACGCAGTTCTCAAGAAAGGTAGAACATGGCTTGGCGTTTCGGTTGCGGCTCGTTCTGCGGCTCGACTTGCCATTCGCATCAGACCGCCTGCACCCGGAATCAGCCCTACTCCAACTTCCACGAGTCCAATGTAGGTTTCAGCCGCAGCGACGACTTTCGGACAAGCCATGACTAACTCACATCCGCCACCCAAGACGCGCCCCTGAATCGCTGCAACAATTGGTTTCGGGAAATAGTGAATTCGCTGGAGGAGTCCTTGAAAATCAGAGATGAGTTTTGCGATCGCGTTCCAATCCCCAGACTGTGCAATCATTCCCATTTCTGCAAGGTTCGCACCGCCTGAGAAATGATCGCTCTTGTTTCCAATGACTAATCCTTTGTAATCGCTCGTCTCTAGAATCGAGAGTGCGGCTGCAAATCCTTCTAGTACTTTATTGCTTAAAGTATTGCCTTTCGAGCGAAATTCGTACAGCAATACACCATCGCCCATCTCTAGCAACGCAGCTTCAGCATTTTTCCAAACTGCTTTCTCTTCCTCAGCCGTGACACTTGGATAGAAAGATTGTTTCACCCAAGCAGGGACAGACATTTCTGCTGCTTGCATATCGGCTAACACCGTTTCAACCCCAAGGACATCCCAAAGTTCAAACGGCCCCATATCCCAACCAAATCCCCAACGCATTGCTAGATCAATATCCTGCGGATCATCTGCAATTTCGGGAACTCGGTGGGCGCTATAGTTCAGCATTTCGAGTGTCGTTTGCCGGAAGAAATCGCCTGCTCGTCCAGGACTTGCATAAAGAGCGCGGATACGATCGCGTAAAGGTAAACCTGCGATCGTATCAAGTTCACCCAAGTTCAAAGGCTTCGCTGCTTCATAGGCAAACGTTTTCGGATTAATCGATAAAATCTGTCCCTGTTGCTTTTTATAAAATCCCTGTTTAGTTTTTGCACCCAACATCCCGGTTGCTACCATTTTTCGCAACACATCCGGAACTTGAAAGATTTCGCGATGCTCATCGTTGGGTACAGCTTGATAAAGATGGTCAGCGACTGCTATCAAGGTATCTAACCCGACTAGATCGGCTGTCCGAAACGTTGCAGATTTTGGTCTTCCAATCAATGTTCCGGTCAAGGTATCAATTTCCTCGATCGAATAACCTTTCTCAGCCCAAGCTTTGACTCCCAGCAAAGTCACAAATATGCCAATTCGATTAGCAATGAAATTCGGCGTATCTTTAGCAATGACGATGCCCTTGCCTAAGTACAATTCGCCAAACCATTTCATGAGATCGAGAACGGATGCATCTGTGTCTTGAGTTGGAATAAGTTCTAGCAATTTGAGATAGCGAGGCGGATTAAAAAAGTGGGTTCCTAAAAATCGCTTGCGAAATGATTCCGATCGCCCTTTAGCAATCCACCGAATCGGGATGCCGCTTGTGTTGGTGGAAACAATCGTCTCAGGCTGAATGATCGATTCTAAACGCTCCATCAACTGTTGCTTAATCTGTAAATCTTCAACAACGGCTTCGATAATCCAATCCACTTGGCGAAGTCGATCGAGATGTTCATCGAAGTTACCAAGCGTGATCCGCCTTGCAACCTTCTCTGTAAATAGAATTGGCGGCGATAGTTTCAAGGCTTTCTTCCAAGCACTTTCGACTAAATCATTCTTAGATCCGGTCGGAGATGCAATGTCTAAAAGGTGAACCGTGAGCCCCACATTTGCTAGATGTGCTGCAATTTGGCTTCCCATCACGCCTGCGCCTAATACTGCTACGGTTTGAAATGGTTTCAACATAACTTGTAAAGTCCTCTCTGCTAGGAGGTTGTAAACCGAGGATGAAGAGATTGAGCAAAAGTTGGACAAGCTTCAACTGGAAGAACTGGACACTCTAGTTCTTGAAGATCGAAGTCTGAAGCGTCTTGTAGCGGAGCCTTACTTTCACTGTATAACAGATGAATCTCTTTCGTAAGATTAGTTCCGATAGCAGCTTCATCTATCAAGCGAAATCGCTTCACAGCCGCCCAGTAAGGCTGATGACAGTTTGCTTCATCGACGATCAATTGATAGAGCGACTGCACACAAGGATGTTTCAGCAACGTCACATCATCGTCTGCTAGCCTCAAATTCCGCAATGCCTCAAGATTTGGAACAATCAATGCTCCGCACCCCTTTTGCCCTGCACCCACAACGATCGCATCTTTCACTAGTGGCGACGATTTTAATCGCGCCTGAATGGGACGCGGTGCGATATATTTTCCACTTGCTAGCTTAAACAGTACTTTCTTCTGTCCCGTCACTTGCAAAAAACCATCTGCCGTAAGCGCACCCAAATCCCCAGTATGGAGCCAGCCTTGCTCATCGATCGCAATTTCAGTTGCCTCAGCATTCTGATAATAGCCGCGCATCACATAAGCTCCTCGCACCAGAATCTCCTGATCCGGCGAGATCGCAACTTCCACGCCTTCGATGAGTTTCCCCACGGTTCCAGCTCGATTGGCGCGATCGCGATTACAACTCACGATCGCACTTGCCTGCGTCAATCCATACCCTTGATAGATGTCAAGACCTGCTGCTGCAAATACTGCTACTAATTCCGGCTTCAAAGCAGCCCCACCACAAAGCACATACTTCAATCGATTGCCAAACAGAGATCGCCACTGCGACAATCCAAACCGAGTGACAAATTTCTGCAGCAGCGCATCCGTTCTGGAATGCCCTAATTGATGCCGTTTTGCAAACCACAGCGTCACTGCAAGTGCGATGCGTTCTCGCCTAGACGTTAAGCGTTCTGCCTGATCCATTGTTTTGCTATACAGTCTCTCCAACAGAAGCGGCACAGTTGCAAGAATCGTAGGTCGAACATCTTTCAGATGTTTAAACACCCGATTCGCACTCGAAAAATAAATCGTATGCCCGTAGTAGAAATGCCCATAGAGCAAACATCGAGCAAACACGTGGGTTAGGGGCAAAAACGACAGAACAATGTCCTCTGCACCCCAATGCAACCGCGATAAACTGGCAAATGCAGCTAAAGCATTCCCTGAGAGATTCTCATGCGTTAGCATGACTCCAAGCCATTGCCCATCTTCTCCGGGTACATAAACTAGCGTTGCTAGATCTTGAGAAGAAAGCGTCTGATAAAGCTCCTGCACTCGACTTGCAGAATCAGCACTCTGGCTCACTTGCTCGATCGAGTAAATGCGTTGCGGAGCGCTCGATCGCCAATCTTCGGGCACTTCTGCAATCAGAATGTACTCTAACTCAGAGACCTGCTCTAGATAAGGTAAAACCTGCTCTAGCAGATCCAGATTTGCAACGATCAATGCCTTTGATCCGCTCTGTTGGAGCACCAAAACAATGGTTTCCAGCGTTTGAGTCAGATCAATCGGCACATCGACAAGCCCTGCTACCAAACACCCCATATCAGCGATCGCAAAGTTGACATCGCTCGGCATTAACAATGCCACGCGATCGCCATGCACCAATCCCAGATTTAACAGTCCCAACGCTAATAGTTCTGCTTTTGTCCGAAATGCTTGATTTGAGAGCGATCTCCAGCCTGCTTCTGTCCATTGATTCAATGCAGCCGCATTCGGGCGTAGCGCGCAAGCTTCTTCTAACAACGAGGGCAACGTCTGTCCTAACACAGATACCGGGTGATCACGTTGAGTGAGTTCCTTAACTCCAAACATCGATCGCAAGAAGAATCCAATTCTTCTCCTCCATAGATGAATTAAGCTTCAATAATCAACGGCTGACACGTTTTTGCGCCAATCAAGTGCCGTTTCAACCAGTCTTTGAGATCTGAGAATACTAGCTCACAATCGGCATCCATATACAGATCGTGATAGTTTCCTGGATATTCCCGATGCTCTTTGTCTGGGAAGATAACTTGCTGGAAGAATAAACGACTGCCTTCGGGTAGCGTCACGTGGTCGCTACTTCCGTGCATAATCAGCAGCGGAATGTTCAATTCAGCCGCATGACGATAAATCCAGCGAACCGTCGAAAAGTATTCCGTTGCGAGTCGTGCACTGGCATAGTCATGTCGCAGCGGATCGTTTAGATAAGCTTCAACGATTGGATTGCTCGCTCCGAGGTGACGAAGACCCAAACGTAAGCTAAATCGTGGGACAGTCCGCGACATGATTCGACCGAGCGCTAACTTCACGAGCGAGATTTTTACTTTTCCCAATGCAGGTGCTGTGACAATCAAGCCCTGAATTTCATCGGGCGATCGTAGAACATAATCGAGCACGATCGTACCGCCCAAACTATGCCCCCATAGAATCATCGGGCAACTGGTTCGCTGCGATCGTACAAAGCGTAAAAAGAGGCGTAAGTCTTCTCGAAACTCCGCCCACGCATTGATATGTCCTCGTTGTCCTGCTGAACGTCCATGCCCTCGTAAATCGAAGGCATAGACTTCATAGCCTTGCGGTACTAAATACTCCACCGCATTCTGAAATACATTGCTATATCCACCCAAGCCATGAACTAATGTAACAACTGCCTGACTCGGCTCGTCAGGATGCCAACTTTGATAATGAAGATTCATCCCCTGCCATCCGGCAAGAGTTCCTTCTCGATGTTTCATAGATTTAATAATCCTTATCTAACCCGTCGCTTTGTAGATGAAGAGAAAAGCGATCCCATTAGAGATGAAGCAATTACCTAACATTGCTGCTAGAGCGCTCCCTCTCTAGAAAAACTAAGTAAATTTAGATGAATTAAATTGAATGTTACGATTCAACTTCAACGGCTGCAATATCGAGCGCAGTTTGCGTTCTGCACGTTTATATTCCTCCAACATTGCTTATGTCGCAATTCTAAACCATCTGTGAAATTAGAGAAAGTGAGGATTCATTTTGCTCCCCATCTTTCCGAATTTTACAAATGGAATAAGATTGCTGTAGGATGCTTAACTTCACTTTAGTAATTTTGAGAGTGACCATCAAGTTCCTGAGTTAATTTTTAACAATCATCTGCAATACCTTTTCTGATCCAAAACTCAGATTGAAAGTAAGCAAATTGCTACCTAAGTATGGAATTCCCATTCTCAAGTATGAGAGATCTCAAAGGACTTGCAGTCTAATATTGCAGGATACAGCTAGGAGCAGAATGGCTATGAAACCTTGGATGATTATTGCAGGTGTTACCTTCTTCGTTTCATTAGGGAGTTTTTTGTTTCGACCGCGTCAAGATTTAGGGTGGGTAAGGCGATTAGAGCTTCCCCAGTGGTTAGCAGTCATCGAGCCAGCAATTCCTATCATTTGGACAATTGTGTTTGCTTGCGGCGCAGGATCTGCAATTTTAGTCTGGCAGCAATCACCAGGCACATTCAACACTTGGCTCTTGATGCTTGGGTACTTGCTGTTAGAAATTGTCACTGTGGCTTATATTCCTTTAACGTTGAGGCTTCAGAGCTTAGCGATCGGGACAGTTTTAGGCGGAGTCGGGGTTGGTTTGGGACTTCTGCTTATGGTGGTGGTTGCTTTGATCAATGTGCAGGCTGCTTTGCTGCTGGTGCCTTACCTGGTTTGGAGTCCGATCGGAACTTATGCAACGCGGGAATTAATTGAACTCAATCCAGACTCTATTTGAATGCGGCTTTTTCTGCTCTCGGTAAACCTGCCGCTAACCTTTAACCTAGTAATCAACCGCATTCGTTTTTCGGAGTGGGGAGATGGGGAAAACCCAAGCTCAGATTGTTTCTTATCTCCCTATCTGATTTATTGTGGTGAACTACTGGTTTGTCAAAATTATTCAGATCCGCAAAACTTCGATCGCGCTTTGCAGTGGCAAGAATTCTTCTATAGCTCAAAATAAGCAAGGGATAGGTGTGGCATTTGCAATCTGCGATCGCAAACTTTACTGACTCTGCAGTTTGATACTACGAGAAGTGCAAACCCGAAATCTAGTTGTTTGAATTGAGAGAGCAAAGTAAAAGCAGTCCAGTGATAAGAGTTGGGTTCTAATTCCTCTACGACAACCTCAGAGCAAGCGCTCAGCCCCTAAATCCAGAATCACTAAGGGTTGAGCGGAGCCTTTTCAGAGTTGACTTGATTGCCTGGGCTACTATTTTCGACGAATTGCAATTGTGTAAGACGGTCTTTGTTTTGCTTCGCGCTGGGTTTTCACAATCCGCAAGTCATGATCGACATAGAGATGCTCGAACTTTGGCGTCGCCAGATAGGTCTTCTCAAACTTCTTCACTGTATTGCGATCGAGATTTTCTAGCTTCAGTTCTTTCGGCAATTCTGTTTTTGTGTTGAATTCTTCGATGCGTTTGTCTAAGACTTCATCAAACCAGGCTTCTGCTCGTTCGATCGTCAATGGGAAAATTCGCCGTCTGACTGCTTGATCGATCGCGACATTTTGAATAAACCATTGCCCGTCGCGAATCTCAAATTTCTGCATCACCATCAGATCATAGGCTGCGAGAAAACTAGAAAGCTTATTTAGCCAGCCTACGCGATGCCCAGGTGCGTAGCGTGCGATGTTGGCATAGTAGCCATTATCGTGAAAGATTTGATACGACTTATCATGCTCCCGACCGGGTAACGCATCATGAAATGGAATCGTTGACCAGATCGGTGTCCACACTCCGAGTACGATCGGAATTTGATCGGCAACGATAGGGTAGGGATTACGTTGCTGAAGTTGTTCAAAATAGGGAGCGAGTACGTCCTTATGAAACAACACCTTTTCTTTCAAAGGAGCGCCATCTCTATCTTTCGTTAACGATAAAATTTCTTGCTTCAGTTCCTCAGTACTCAGGCGCTCTAATCGAACATCATTCGCTAGCATAGGTTGTGCTCCGATCACTCGATCAATGTGGGTTCATCACAACTCTAAGTTAAGAAAATTATCAGAGTTTCCTCTCTGTCTCCAGTTGTGATATAGAAGATCGAACACTAGCTAAAAGATAGATTTGATAGGGAAATAGGGAAATGGGGGAATGGGGAGCAATCTGAATCGAGTTCTCCCTATTCCCCCATTCGCTTGTTTTATATCGGTTTCGACTCCGCTCAATCTGCACAACTCGGTGACCTAGCGTCTTGAGTGAAGTCGAACCGAATCTTTCTCAATCAGGTATTTGCAAGCTTACTTGCGGTGCATTTGTGACCAGACGCGAGTTGGTAAGCCCCAAACGTAGATAAAGCCCTCAGCCGCTTTGTGATCGAATTGATCTTCTGCGCCATAGGTTGCTAGATCGGGGGTGTAAAGCGACAGTTCCGACTTGCGACCGACGATCGTCGAATTGCCCTTGAACAATTTCACGCGCACAGTGCCACTGACTACTTCCTGTGTCTTCTGCACAAAGGCATCTAACGCACTTTTCAATGGGCTGTACCACAAACCGTTGTAAATCATTTGAGAGTAGGTCTCTTCAATTCCACGCTTGTAGTGAGTCACATCTGCGGTCAGCGTCAGACTTTCCAAATCCCGATGCGCTTGAATCAGAACAAGCAAGGCTGGAGTTTCATAAATCTCGCGCGATTTGATACCGACGAGGCGATTTTCGACCATATCAATCCGACCGACTCCGTGATTGCCGACTCGCTCATTGAGTTCTGTCACGAGATCAATCGGATTCAAGACTCGACCGTCTAAGCTTACGGGAATTCCTTTGTCAAACCCGATTTCAACATAGTCTGGCTCGTCGGGGGTGTCAGCGATCGCTTTTGTCATCGCATAGATTTCTTCCAAGGGTTCTGTCCAAGGATCTTCGAGCGGACCTGCTTCAATACTGCGACCGAGTAAATTACGATCAATACTGTACGGCGAGGATTTTTTCACAGGCGACGGAATGCCGAATTTTTCACCGTATGCGATCGTTTCTTCCCGGCTCATGCCCCATTCGCGCGCCGGAGCCAGCACTTTCAAGTCAGGGTTGAGCGCTGCGATCGCGACATCAAACCGCACCTGATCGTTGCCTTTTCCAGTACAACCGTGTGCAACTGCATCAGCTCCATATTCTGCGGCAGCATCGACCAACAACTTTGCAATCAGAGGACGTGCCAAAGCCGTTGAAAGGGGATAGCGATTCTCGTACAGGGCATTCGCTTGAATCGCTGGAAAAGCGTAATCTTTGATAAAGCTAACTTTTGCATCTGCGACGAGAGAAACCGAAGCTCCCGAACTCAGGGCTTTCTCTCGAATTGGCTCTAACTCATCGCCCTGACCCAAATCTGCTGCTAGCGTGATCACCTCTTCCACGCCCCATTCTTGCTTGAGGTATGGAATACAAACGGATGTATCGACTCCTCCGGAATAAGCCAGCACAACTTTCTTTGCACGACCCATGGTTTGCATCTCTCTAATGTAAGACGATCAAGTTTACAATTATGCGGGCAAAATTCTGTATCGCATGACAGGAGTTGCGTAGAATTCTGGACTTAAGTCTTTTTTTCTCTGGGGTGGGGAGTGGGGAGTTTCTATTTAAGAATTTCTCAGACCCGGCAACATTCCGGCTTGAACCACGATCGAGGATACTAAGAACGTGCCACTGAGGAGAGTGCTTTGTGTTTTTGAGTGTTGTCATTCCCACGTACAACCGTAAACCGATTCTAGAAAAGTGTCTGAGAGCAATGGAACGTCAGACCTTTTCGGATTACGAAATTGTCGTCGTCGATGATGGTTCAACCGACGGTACAGTTGAGTGGTTGCAGTCTCATGCGGCAGAATTTCCTCATGTTAGATTGTTCTGCCAAAATCACGGGGGTGCGGCGGGTGCTAGAAATTATGGAGTGGAGCAGGCGAAAGGAGACACGATCGTCTTTATTGACAGCGATTTGGTAGTCACAGATGTGTTTCTTCAATCCCATGTTGAAACACTGATTCAAGGGCAAAAAGAACTCGGACATGATCGCCTATTTACCTATGGTCGCGTGATCAATACGGCAAATTTTGATGATCCAACGTCTGAACCGTATAAATTGACGGACTTTTCTGCGGCTTACTTTGCGACGGGAAATGTGGCGATCGCGCGTCATTGGTTAATCGAAGCAGGACTTTTTGATACCGGATTTAAACAATACGGTTGGGAAGATTTAGAACTTGGAGTGCGCTTAAAAAATTTAGGGTTGAAGTTGATCAAATGTCCCGAAGCGGTTGGATATCACTGGCATCCTGCTTTTTCGCTGGATCAAATTCCGCGATTAATTGATGTGGAATTTCAACGCGGACGAATGGGAGTTGTGTTTTATCAAAAGCATCCGACCTTTGATGTGAAGATGATGATTCAGATGACTTGGATTCATCGAGTCCTATGGGGCGTTTTGTCGATCGGGGGATTGTTGAACGAGAAAACGCTGGCTCCTGTAATGCGATCTCTGATTCAACAAGGCAAACCCCAACTAGCTGAACAAGTCGCTCGAATTTTCTTGAACTGGTATAACGTCAAAGCAGTTTATGCGGCTTATGCTCAATCACAGAAGTAGAGAAAGCCGAGCTAAAATGCCTGTAAATCGAATGAATAGGGCAAATGATTTTATCAACCCTTGATCTGAAACCGATTATCGACTTAACCGACGAGCAGTTCTATCAACTGTGTCGCGCAAATCCTGATCTCAAATTTGAACGCAACACAGACGGGAAAATCACAATTATGTCTCCAACAGGTGGAGAAACTGGCAACCGAAATTTTGAAATTGGGACAGAATTCGGGATCTGGAATCGTCAAGCTAAGTTAGGAGTTTGCTTTGATTCTTCGACTTGCTTCAAGCTCCCAAATGGTGCAAATCGTTCTCCTGATGTTGCCTGGATTGCTCAAGATCGTTGGGATACTCTCACTCCGCAACAGAAGGAAATTTTTCCTCCCATTGCGCCAGATTTTGTTCTCGAATTGATGTCACCAACAGACGCACTCGAAGCAACTCAAGCTAAACTTCGTGAGTACCTAGAAAACGGGGTAAAGCTTGGCTGGCTGATCAATCGCAAGACTCGAAGAGTTGAGATTTATCGTTTGGGTCAACCTGTTGAAGTGTTAGACAATCCTCCTCAACTTTTTGGTGAAGATGTCCTACCAGGATTTGTTCTCGACTTAGCGATCGTGTGGTAATTCCTATAGATTATGGCTTCTCCGAGTTTGTCCACATACTTTGTCTGTATTGGCGAAAACTTCACAGGGTTCTATCACTCTCGTTCCTAATCGCCTTCCTCAATCGGCATTGCCTTATGGTGTTTCTCCTTTTAACCAGTTAAACAATGTTCCAACGCTCAGTTGAAAGTCATGAGCAAACGCGGGAACAGGTAAGAAATCTTCTGGCGCGTCGAGATCGAAGTAATGAGGTTCTTGTTTAGGTTGATAAATAAAGACTGAGAAATCATCTGGATCGATTAACCAGCCCATTTGGCATCCATTTGCAAGACATCGCAAGACTTTCTTCGTCAGCGTGGTTGCGCTTTGCTCAGGTGAGAGAATTTCAATGATCCAATCTGGAACAGAGACAAAATCATCGCTGATGTTTCCTGCTTCATCAAATGAAATGCGATTCCAGGTAAAGACTGCAATATCTGGCACAATAGAGCGTCCTGCAAAAGTACAGCGCAATTCTGGAAATGCCCAAGCAATCTTCTGAGGTTTGAGTTTGGCATTAATGGCTGGAACAAGCTCTCCTTGAAGGGTGCTGTGCTTGACTTTAGGCATGAATTTCTGAATGATTTCGCCATCAATGTATTCGCTGGCAGGCTTGGTTTCTGGAAGGAGCAGGAATTCCTCAAGTGAGATAGATTTTAGGGAAGCTTGAACCATTCTTTTCTTCCTAACGCTTGCCTTTAATTCTAGGCGATCGCAAAAGCCCGTCTATCGTGGCACCTGCAAAAGGGCTTTTGAGTTTCCATTCACAGGCGTAGCAATGTGAGTAGACAGACTTTATAAACTGCTTTCTCAAATGTTGACCGGAACTCACCTTACAGAAAATCCGATCGCGCGGCTTGCGTTTTCTCAAGTTCAGCCTGCAACTCTTCCCATTTCTCTTGCTCAATCAATTGAGTGATGTGATCTAATCGGTCTCGATAAACCGAGAGCGATCGCAATACCTCGCTTTTATTAAACCGAGCCATCATTACGCCTAGCTCAGGATTTCCACCTCCGACGCGGCTCGTATCTCGAAATCCTGAACTCGCTAACATTTTGGCTAAATTCAGCACTGCTTGATCCGATTCGCTGAGACAAGCTGAAATTAGACTTGCACTTGCCATGACTGGCAAATGTGAGATCCATGCCACTGCGCGATCGTGCTCCTCTGGCTGGCAATGAAACAGCTTGACCTGTAGCGGACGTAACAGTGTTTCAATTCGTTCTACAGCCGATTTAGGTGTGACATCCGTGGGAGTTAGCACGTAAGGATTGCCTGCAAATAATCCGTGCAACGCTGCCTCAATTCCACTCTCAGCGGTTCCTGCCATAGGATGTCCGCCCACAAAATTTTTCCAGATTGGAGACAAATCTTTGACGATCGATGCTTTAACTGAGCCAACATCGGTTACAACGGTGTCTAGAGAAATATGCGGGATCAATTGTTGAACAGTTGTCAAAATATGCACAATCGGGGTACATACAAAAATCGCATCCACATCCGCCATCAGTGCCAAATCCGAATCGGCTTCGTCTACGGCTCCCCGAGCGATTGCCAATTCGCATGTGCGTGCTTTGCGACTCACCCCCAACACGGTATGCCCTTGCGATCGCAAATCCAAACCGAGCGATCCGCCAATCAACCCCAAACCGACAATCCCAACTTTCATCTCCAATTTCTCCAACCTGTTACAGGTAATTCTGCGCTACAAGTGGGCATGTTAGCGCTGAATTTACTCCGAAAATTTCAACTTTGCGATACGAGGATTGACAGACCTGTATGAACGTTGAGGAACTTCTAGAACAATATGCTGCCGATCAGCGGGAATTTTCGGAGCTGAACTTGAGTGGAGTCAATCTACCCGGAGTAAATTTAAGTCGATCGACGTTCGCTCAGGCAAATTTTAATGCAGCGAAGCTGACCAATTCAGATTTCAGCAATTCAAGCTGTGAGTACGCTAAATTTCACGGAGCCAAGCTTACCCTCTCCGATTTTAGTCATGCAAATCTTCAACACGCAGACTTAAGCCATGCAGAATTAACTCGTGCAGACTTTAGCGCGGGAGACTTGCGATCGGCGAATTTGAGCTACGCCGATTTACGTGATGCGAAATTGCGAGGTAGTAACTTAAATGCGGCAAATCTGAGCCGTGCTGATCTTCGCTACGCTAACTTACTCTCCGCAACGCTACAAGGCGCAAATTTGACGAATAGCGAACTCAGTAGCACCGATTTATCGGGTGCCGATTTACGTTGGGCAGAACTGCGGCAAGCTACATTGAATCGCGCTAATCTCCAAGGCGCAAACCTGCGAGGTGCAAACTTACGTTGGGCAGATCTCAGCGGCGCAAATTTACGATGGGCAGATTTGACAGGCGCGAAATTAAGTGGGGCGAACTTGACGGGAGCGGATCTCAGTCATGCCATCCTGCTTGATGCAACTTTAGTGCATGTTGATTTATCGCGATCGAATCTCGCTCATGTAGATTGGGCAGGTGCTGATTTGAGTGGTTCCAATCTCACAGGCGCAAAACTCTATGCGGTGTCTCCGTTCGGCGTGAAAACCGCAGGCGCAACCTGTCGCTGGATTGATCTCAGCCAGAATGGCGATCAGAGTCAGATTTATCAATTTATCAGTGAGAATCTCAGCGAATATTTTCATGAGTCTCCACCGATCGTTGAACTTGTGATTGACGATCGCTTAAGTTCAGATGCGCATTGTGCTTTGGCAGTCGCGTATCAACAACTCGCACGCCAGAAGAACGCGATTGTCCCTCCTCAAATCGAAGTGCATAAACGGCGCACGATTCTACGATTTGCGCTCGATCGGGATGAGGATCTGTTTTCTACAGCATTTATTGCGATTCTGCCTTTTACAGATGCCAAAGTCGCGCAGAGTAATTTATTACACCTGCTCAAATCGGTTCCACTTCAAGAGATTGATGATTCGATTGGAATCCAGGCATTTCAGGTGCTGGTGAAAGTTTTGAGCGATTCGATTCAAAAAATTGACCGCTCAAAGTTAGTGCAAGCAATTCCAACGGCGATTCAAAAAATTCGCTTTTTCCAAGCCCCAACGAGATTAATGCTCTCGAATTCTGCTCAGCGATCGCTTGCCATCTACGAGAATCCTCTGTTCGGCAAGCGTCGGATTCAGTACAGTCCTGAAGCAGAACTTCCATTTCTCAATCAACCGATCTCATTTGTGCTGCCTAGCCAAAGTGAAGTGATCGAATTCCTGCAAGGGTTCCAAGCAAGACGATAAGATGCTCGGTGTACATCACGAGTCTTAGCAACTATGGAACGCCTCGGATTTATTGGGCTTGGCATCATGGGAAAGCCAATGGTGCGGAATCTGTTGAAAGCAGGGTATGCGGTCACGGTCTTTAATCGATCGCAAGCCGCGATCGACGAACTCGCTCAAGCGGGTGCAAATCCTGCGACTTCACTCCAACAAGTTGCAGAACAATCTGACATCGTGATCACCTGTCTGCCAGATTCGCCCGATGTGGAAGCTGTGGTGCAAGGACTACTCAAAGGGTTGCGATCCGGGATGTTATTCATCGATATGTCTACGATCGCGGCTGCAACCTCAAAAAAGATTTATGCCGAACTGCAAGCGCGTGGAATTCAAGCCTTAGATGCGCCAGTTTCAGGAGGCGATATTGGGGCACAGCAAGGAACATTGTCGATCATGGTTGGTGGAGAGGCATCGGCATTCGATCGAGCTTTACCCGTCTTACAAGCGATGGGAAAAAATATCGTTCACGTGGGTGATTCAGGAGCCGGACAAATTACCAAAGCCTGTAATCAAATTGTCGTAGCGATGACGGTGCAAGCGGTTGCAGAAGCGCTGACGCTTGCGAAAAAATCAGGGGTTGATCCGGCGAAAGTTCGAGATGCTTTACTGGGCGGATTTGCCCAGAGTCGTGTGTTAGAAGTTCACGGCAAGCGGATCTTAGAGAATAGCTTTCAACCTGGATTCAAACTCGATTTGCATCGCAAGGACATGAATATTGTGCTGCAAACTGGGCGCGAACTAGGTGTTCCTTTACTAGGCAGTAGTCAGGTCACGATGCTGATGGATGCCTTGATTGCTCAAGGAAAAGGCGGATTGGATAATGCAGCGATCGCGCTCCTGTACGATCTCTTGTCTACTCAAAATTGATTGATGCTTGTCTTTGCATGACATCGCACTGCTGATTGATGTGTCAGAGCGTACAAGTTGGAGGAATAGAGGCGATTTCTTCTGCTCTGCTCTTCTGGGGAATCTGGTAGTTCTACGAGGATCAATTTAGGGGGCTTGTGTTCTGATGATTAGAAAAAAGCCCCAGTTATGAGTGATGTCTTTATTTCTTACTCCCGCAAAGATAAAGCATTTGTGGAACATTTGTATCAAGCGCTAAAAGAGCAAGGGCGCGAAACCTGGGTCGATTGGCACGCGATCGAGTGGACAGAAGATTGGTGGCAGGCGATCCAACGCGGAATTGAAGGCACGAACACGTTTGTTTTTGTGCTGAGTCCAAACTCTGTGGAATCTGCGGTTTGTCGGGATGAGATTAACCATGCGGTCAAGCACAACAAGCGATTGATTCCGATCGTGTATCAACCAGTCGAAGCACAACAGGTGCATGAAGCTCTCGGAAAATTGAACTGGCTGTTCTTTTGCGATGCCGACCGATTTGTTGAAATGTTTGGAGAATTAGTGCGATCGATCGATATGGATCTGGAGTATGTGAAGGGACATACGCGACTGTTGGAAAAAGCGATCGAGTGGAATCAGCAGACGCGAAATGAGAGCTTTTTGCTGCGTGGGGTTGATTTACAGACAGCAGAGGCTTGGCTGGTCAAAGGAGCAAGTAAGCAACCGCAACCAACCCAATTACAGGGAGAATACATTAGTGCATCGCGAGCAGCAGAAATCCAACGGCAACAAGCAGAGGCAAGACGGCAACAAGTCTTTATGGCAGGAGTGGGCATGTTCGCATTCTTGGCATTTGGAGCAGCGGCGGTTGCAGTTCAGCAGCGACAGGTCGCAGAACGACGAGGAATTAATGCTGAGCTAAACGCACAAAGCCTCACAGCGATCAATCTGTTGGAGTCTAATTTGGGCATTGAGGCATTGGTTGAAGGCTTAAAAGCAGGACAGAAACTTAAGAGTGCAACCCAAGAAGTCGAGCTAGAAACAGCGATGCGGGTTGTTTCTGCGTTGCGACAGATTGTTTACAGTGTTCATGAACAAAATCGGTTAGAAGGGCATGGCAATACGATCGAGAGTGTCAGTTTCAGTCCGGATGGCAAGACCATTGCAACCGGAAGTTGGGACAACACGGTGAAACTCTGGAATCTCAAGGGCGAAGAACTGAAAACTCTCAAAGGGCATCGCGATGTAGTTAGAAGCGTGAGTTTCAGTCCGGATGGTAAGACGATTGCGACTGGAAGTGAGGACGCGACTATCAAGCTCTGGAATCTAGAAGGTAAAGAACTGAAAACTCTCAAAGGACATGGCAGCCATATCTTATGTGTGAGTTTCAGTCCAGATGGCAAAACGATTGTGACCGGAAGTGGAGATAGGACAGCAAAGCTCTGGAATTTAGAGGGCAAAGAACTGAAAACGCTGAAAGGGCATGATGTTTTTGTTGCAAGTGTGAGTTTCAGTCCCGACGGCAAAACGATCGTGACTGGAAGCGGGGATACAACAGCAAAGCTGTGGAATTTAGAGGGTAAAGAACTGAAGACTCTCAAAGGGCATCGTAGTGCTGTGAAAAGTGTGAATTTTAGTCCCGATGGCAAGACGATCGCAACAGGGAGTGAAGACTACACAGCAAAGCTCTGGAACTTAGAAGGCAAAGAACTGAAAACCCTCAAAGGTCACAGCGGTTATATTACAAGTGTCAGTTTCAGTCCCGATGGCAAGACGATCGCAACGGGAAGCTGGGACGACACGGTGAAGCTCTGGAACCTAGAGGGCAAGGAATTGAAAACCCTCAACGGGCATCTTGAGTCTGTAGAAAGTGTGAGTTTTAGCCCGGATGGCAAGACCCTTGCCACAGGAAGCTGGGATAACACGGTCAAGCTTTGGAACTTAGAAGGCAAGGAACTGAAAAAACTCAAAGGCTATGGCAGTACTACTGTGAGTTTTAGTCTGGATGGCAAGACGATCGCGACAGCAGGTGAGCCGTACACCGCGAAGCTCTGGAACTTAGATGGCAAAGAACTCAAAAAACTCAACGGGCGTAGTCTGGTTGTTCAGAGTATCCACTTCAGCCCCGATGGCAAGACGATCGCGGCAGAAGATGGGGATTTCACAGTGAAGCTTTGGAACTCAGAAGGCAAAGAACTTAGAATCCTTAAAGGACATCGCGCTTTTGTTTCAAGTGTAAATTTCAGTCCGGATGGCAAGACGATCGCGACCGGAAGTGGCGACGAAACGGTAAAGCTCTGGAACTTAGAAGGCAAAGAACTGAAAACCCTCAAAGCGCATAGCATCTCTTTAGCTGTAAGTTTCAGTCCCGATGGTAGGTCAATCGCAACAGGTCTTTTAGACGGCACAGTGAAGCTGTGGAATCTAGAAGGACAAGAACTAAACACCTTCAAGGCGCATCGTGAGCGGGTTACCAGTCTGAGTTTTAGTCCGGATGGCAAAACGATCGCGACGAGCAGTGAGGACAATACGATAAAACTCTGGAATCTAGAAGGACAAGAACTGAGAACCCTCAAAGGGCATCGTGAGCAAGTGAATAGCGTGAGCTTTAGCCCAGATGGCAAGACGATCGCGACCGGAAGTGCAGACAAGACGGTGAAGCTTTGGAATGTGGAGGGACAAGAACTGAGAACCCTCAAAGGGCATCGTGAGCAAGTGAATAGCGTCAGTTTTAGCCCAGATCACAATCAACTCTTACTTGCCTCAGTCACGTCTGATGGAGAAGGTATCCTCTGGAACTTGGATATCAACGACTTGCAACAGCATGGCTGTGAATGGCTCAATGACTATCTCAAGCACAATCTCAATGGCAAGCCGTATCAAAATCTTTGCACTGGCCCTGCTGCGGTTAGCCCTTGGGAACAAGCGATGGGATGGGTGAGAGAGCGGCTGTCGCGATCGTAAATGGAGCGAAATTGACAAAAATATTCGCGCGATCGCACTCACGATTTACGTTCTGAAACTTCCTGCGATGTGCTCACTTCCACTTTGGTAGACCAATCCAACTCAGCCTGACCCAGAACATAAGTCGCGATCGCGTCAATTTCCTCTTCATTCAGTCGCCCTCCGAACGCAGGCATGGCATTCTTGCCGTTGACGACCTGATATCGAATCGCCTCCAACGAATTCATTGCATATTTTTCCAGTGCCTCTTTTCGCAGCGTCTTGTGCGAAATGATCACGTTATTTCCGCCAATATGACAGGCTGAACAATTGGAATTAAACAACTGTTCTCCGCTCGGAACTTCAGCCAAGACTGGAGAAATCCCCACAAAAATTGCGATCGCACAACTGATGAGTGCGATCGCAATTTTTGACCAACATTTAAGCGGATTTGTGCTCATTCTTCTCAATCCTGTGCCGCGAACCTCACCCTATTCTAGAAGGGGATTAGGCTTCAAAACCGAGAAGAACCGAAACTATTGCACAACCACTTTACCGACCATGCCTGCGCCCCGGTGAGGCAAGCAGAAATAGCTGTATTCCCCTTTAGGAGCATCAGCCGGGATCGTGATGTCAAAAGTCTTCTTCGCACCTTCTAGGGCTTTGTGAGAAAGGCTAGCAGCTAAGGCAGCATCTGCACCCGGAACCTTGTCAAACACAACGTTATGAGGCGGCAACTGACCCACTTCAAACTGAATCGTGTCCCCTGCCTTCACATTGACAACTGCGGGTTCAAATACTAGACCCTTCTTGCCACCCATAATCACTTTTACGGTATCTGCTGAAGCAGGAGCAGCAGAAATGAAGAGACTACCTGCAATCAATAGGACTGCACAGAATACCAGGGACAGACCCCGAATAGCGGAAGCGATCGATTTCATAGTAAATTCTCGAACGACATTGTTCTCTAGACTATTTGCTTATTTTACAGCCTGTCGTACTCAGTTTGACATGCTGTAATAGATAAAAAAATTAGATTCTGAAAACCGCTAGAAATTCGTCGTTCCCCATCCTTTTGCTTTGTCCGCCGCTCTGAGAATAAATCCTGATAAGTTCTCAACTTCAGCCTCAGATAGCCATGAGTCTGGAACCTCTCGGCAGAGGAGGTTTTCTTCGCTACCGTCATAGCTCATGGGCTGACGCATAAATTTAACGAGTTGTTCAACGGTGTCACGTGGCGGAGTCGCGTGTCTCAACGTCTCTAGGGACAACGACACTTCTGGATTCGGCAGTGTCGAACCGCCCACATGGCAAGAGGCACAGTGCAATTCAAATAATTTTTTTCCTGCGATCATGTTCTCGGCTGAAAACAATCGTGTTTCGCCTCGATCGTTCATCAATACCGGAACCGGATCGCTAACCTGTAAATACTGTCTAACGTAGGGATCAACCGCTGCCTCAACAGGAAAACTGACCCCAACTAGCACCATACAAGCCGAGCAGAAGATCACCAAGCCACGGAGCCAGCGATTTTGAAGCAAAGCATGTATCAACATAGGCGAGGTCAGTCCCCAAAAAATTGCAATTCAACGTGGTTTAGTAATAGATCTTACCGCCGCCCCACTTGTCACCGACAACTTTCGGTTGCAGCAGGATATGACCTGCGATCGCAACTAAATCTTGTTCGGTCAAGTTACGCATTTCAGGGAAGGTATCCTTGCTCTTGAGGCTCGGATGCACTTCAGAAATATCAGTTGCTCCGTCATAACTCGTCGGCACTTTCATGTAATCGACCAGCGCATCAATATTATTGCGCGCAGGCGTTGCCAAAGACAGCGCTTCGGGGTCAAGTCCAACGTTCGGATCCGTTTTGGTCACGCCACCGACATGGCACTGGGCGCAAGCATATTGAAACAAACGTTTGCCTTCTTTCACTTGCTTGAGCGAAAGCGTGACTGTCCCACCATTGGCATCTTTTGCCACTGTGCGGGTCGCCGCATCCAACTCAGATGCCTGGGCAGACTGGGTACATACCTGAAAGGCAAAAAAGACGGTGGCTACAGCAAGCCAAAGAAATCTTTTAAGCATGGTTCTCCTTAAAATGTGGCTCAGTAATCGGGCTTCACAACACAACACAACAAAACAGCAGACGATAATGGCAGCCTCACCCCAACGGATGAAGGCATCGGCAAATCGAGCGATCGGCTTTGCTGATGATGAGAATAGACCTCTCTAATACCAATATCATGCTGATGTACCCAAGGTTTCACCAATCTTGGATTCACGCTATTCTGCGGTGGGTGTGAAAGTTTTGATGCCAGGAATTTGTACCCCATGAGCGCTGGCAATGGTTGGCTGATGTAGCCGAATCAGTTGCGCTAAGGTTTTTTTCAGTTGGGTGCGCGGCACGATCGCATCGACAAAGCCGTGATTGAGCAAATATTCTGCCGTTTGGAAATCATCGGGTAGTTTTTGCCGCAAGTTTTGTTCGATCACACGCCGCCCTGCAAACGCAATCATCGCTTTCGGTTCGGCAAGAATGATATCACCGAGCATGGCAAAACTTGCAGTGACACCGCCTGTGGTTGGATGCGTCAAAACCGGGATGTAGAGTAACCGACTTTCTCGATGGCGTTGCAATGCACCTGAAATTTTTGCCATTTGCATCAGACTCAGCAACCCTTCCTGCATTCTTGCACCGCCTGATGCACAGACAATCACAACGGGAAGCCTTTGTTGAGTGGCACGCTCGATGAGCCGAGTAATTTTTTCACCGACGACCGAACCCATACTGCCGCCGATAAAGCGAAAGTCCATCACTCCTAAAGCAACTTGGCAGCCATCAAGCTGACCAATTCCGGTTTGCACAGCTTCGGTAAGTTTGGTTTTTTCTTGAGTATCTCGGAGATAGTCGCTGTAAGACTTACGAGCGCGGAATTTTAAGGGATCAGTGGGCAGGATATGCTCATCGATCGCGACCCAAGTATCGGGATCAATCAATTGCCGAATCCGCTCTGGACTGTAGACGCGCATATGATGACCGCACTCCAGGCACACCATTTGATTTGCTCTCAAATCTTTGGTGTAAGTCAAAACACTGCACATCTCGCACTTCTTCCAAAGTCCATCGGCGATTTCACGCTCTTGACCTTGAGGAATTTTCGAGTCGGACTTGCGCCGATTTGCAAACCAATCAAAGAGTGACATGGGCAATCCCTATCCTTCGCAGTGAGAACAATGAAATTTAGCAGGTTTTATAAATCGTAAGTACGATGAGCGCAACCTCTTTCAAATCCTATATAAAAACGTGGCTTTTCTCACAAATTGTGCTGCTTTAGAATTCGTAACCGTAAATACTGAGTTCCCGTAATTACACGTAAATATATTTATTAGTCGTAATGTTACTTAATCAGCATGTTATATTCCGAACATTGCTCTCAACAATCCGCGAGGAAATAAACTATCCTCGCAGTGCTAACTGCAGTACCATTTTCCAACGTGTTGCCTAATGGTAACCGCAGAAATTTAGCTCTATTTTTTGTTGTTCTGAGATGAATGCAGTGCCACAGCTTTACCGGATTAGCTGTGATCTCAAACACACATGCGTTCATCCTATCAAAATCTGGGAATTCTAATTTTGAGTGCCGTGGCAAGACTGAAATTCACCTGTTGATATGAACAAGTATGTTGCTGAGTTAGTGGGTTCGTCTCATTACCGCGCGATCGCGGATGATGCCCTGAAAGATGAGGACAATGCCGCCTGGGTAATGGAACTCGAACCGGAAGTCCGAGCGGTTTGGCTAGAGAGGATTCGCTGGATTCGGATCGCTGATCGACTGGCTGAAAGCGAAATGATTGAAGGGAATTCTGGTCATTTCCAAGACTTTTGCGCATCTTGGCGTTGGCTAAGTGCAACAGGCAGAGTGCAGCCTGCGGGGACGCATCGTGTGCTATTTGAATCGATGTGCAATCTGTGGTTCAACAACTGTGACCCAACTTCTCACCTGTCTCTAAAAGCTTGGGAGCGCTATCTTTTAGCCCTCGATCGGTATACTCAAAAAGATATGGTTTTTGAGACAATGGAAGAGTTTGAAGTCATGATGCGTGCGCTAGCTGCTTCATTCTTTCAGGTTTTACCATTCTTGTCAACTACCACTTGGCAGATTGTTGGAGCATTCGGTACGGTTGACCAGTTTTACAACATTCTTCGCGATCTGCGCGAAGATGCCGAGCAAGGCATTTGCTATTTGCCAACCGAGCTGCTAGATCGATTTGGGATCAGTCGATCTGAGATTTTGGAATTACGGGCGCAGGAGAATCCAGGCTACCGAGCAATGATGGAATTCTTGATTTATGAGTATTTGCCCACGCTGCGCCGTCGAGCATATCCGTTTATTTTGTCGCCAGATTTACATCCGTCTTGGCAGATTCTACGGGAATGGTCAATGACTCGATATGCTCGGATTGAACGGGTTTTTCGTCGTTGCGGATATGATTATATGCGATTCCCGCATGTGTACTGGCGGGAGGTGCAGCGAGATTTGGTATTGATGATGCCTTCGCGGTGGAACGCGACCACCACTTATCCGCACGGAGGACGGTTGAGTGTATTGAACGATCGTCATCACAAGCTGCGTAAGTTTGCATCAATGAACACCGAACTGCTGAAGGTCGGAGCTTGAGTTGTGAAAAGCACGAGCGTTAGCTTTGAGATGAAGCCTAGCTTTCTAGCCTAAGTCAAAATGAGCCGCTTACAATTCCTGACCATTGAACTTTTTTCAGCTTCTCACGGCGATATGAAAAAAAGTTTTTTGAATCTTGATAAGTACAGTGGGGTGCGATCGCGATTTGCTCAGGCGCAATTCCCATCTGTTCAAGTTGAATTGCAATCACCCGGCGCACATCTAAACGAGCGCGTCCGGGAGTCGAATCTGGCAAAATTGGCGAACTGGGCAGGCTGAGTAATTTCTCCAACTCGGGTTCTGCTCGGATCGAAGCTGCCACTTCTAATGCAACTTGATGTGAGACTTGATAAACTTCACCCGAAATCGCTGGACCTAATGCAATTCGGACATCCTCAAGTTGCGTTCCTTGGGCTTGTAATTTCGCGATCGCCATCGGCACAATCTTTAACGATGTGCCTCGCCAACCCGAATGCACGGCAGCCACATTTCCTGTCTTCGCATCCGCAATTAAGGCAGGCGTACAATCGGCACTACACGCCCAAACCGCTTGCTGCGATCGCTCGGTAATCATGCCATCTGCATCAGATAACTGTTCTAAATTTCCTGGATACTCCAACTCTGACGGGGATAAGACCGTATTGCCGTGAACCTGTTTGACCCGATATACCTCGGAAGCCGGGTCTAACGCCTCAATCAATTCTTCTGGCATTCGTGGCGCACACTGTTGCGTAAAAAAGCCATGCTGCCAAGGCTGAAGTAGACTACAGGTTAAATAAGGCAATTCGTTCCAAGTTTGCCAGTGCCAATTATGCATAAGGGCATTCACGAAATTTCTCTTCGTTATCGTAACGGTTTATTGCGATGACAGGCAGTTCTTTGCCCACAAGAATGAAGATTTCGTAAATTATCTGGTGCAAACTCGCAGAGAAATACGACTGTTCATTCTCTTGAAACTTCCGCAGTTTTACTCAGGTCACACAGCGGTAAATCAATCGTTAACAAAGCAGTTCAAATCCTGAAAAAGCTGGCATCATGGCAAGCGAATTGTTCTACGAAAGACTGCGAGATCATTTGTGAGATTTCGATAAAACTAATTCCCTAAATCCGGATTTGTACTCAAAACCCAGTACTATATGACTGGAGATTATAGTTAACTAATGTAAAGAATTCCCAAGTAGTTATCGAGCGGAACTTAGTCAGAGTCATTACCGACGAGTGAACACGAGCAAAGCTGAAAGAGGACAGTACAGTATGACGCAACGACCCACCCCGACCCACCCCGACCGGAGCCAAAAGCGATTACTCAGACGGCTTGGATGTCTCGGTAGTTTGGGTGTCTTTAGTAGCAGCATGACCCTAGCACAAGCTGCTCCCATTATTTCTCCTTCCCCGATCGTCGTTGCACCATCATCTACATCTACAGCGACCGAGCCAACGCCTCCGGCTCCTGCAAGTGCAGCCGCTCTGACGACTACTTCAACTCCAAGTCCGGCTGTTCCGGAAGCTGCAGCCGAACCTACACCTCCGGCTGAGATTGAGATTCCCGAGTCTTCTCCCGTTTCAGAGTCTCCGTTGGTTCAGCCTCAACCTGCTGCGAGTCCCGCTCCTAGCTATCAAGCTCCCGATGAAATCGTCATTGAGCAGCGAAATCCGACCACAACCAAGGTCACAACCGCTCCTGCAAAACCTACAGGCATTGGTAACACTGTCTCAAAAGCGATTTCTGGAGTCATTCGCCCGACCTTTAATCAGGCAGATCCTGAAACCGCAGTCTCAGTAGAAGCAGCAAGTACCGCACCTAGCGCAACTTGGACACCGCCTTCAGTTGTGCCGCCTTCGTTTGTCCAAAATTATTTCAACCGTACGGTGCGTCCTCTGGGTATGCCTGGAAATGGCGATGTGCGTCTGCTCTTCCCGCTTTCCGTTCCGGCAGTGATTACCTCGGTATTCGGCTGGCGGGTTCACCCAATTACCGGCAATCAGCGTCTCCATACCGGAACTGATATTGGTGCGCCGATGGGAACGCCTGTTTTGGCAGCTTTGACAGGTCGAGTCATTTTCTCTGATTGGTTGGGTGGATATGGTGCATCCGTTGCACTGGAGCATACGAACGGCTCCCAACAAACCCTATATGCTCACTTATCAGAAGTGTTCGTGAAACCTGGGGATATCGTCAAGCAGGGAACGGTGATTGGACGAGTCGGCAGCACTGGAAATTCGACTGGTCCTCACTTGCACTTCGAGTTTCGTCAACAAATGCAGGACGGGACTTGGGTTGCTCAAGATGCAGGACTATCATTGGAACAAGCAATGGCTCAGTTGACGAGAGCGATGCAGGTAACTCAACAACCCGTCAAAGGTCCCATGCCTCGATCGTAAGAGACCCGTTACGTTTCTAAAGAAAACCGTTACGTTTCTGAACGTCTGATCTTCTGGGAAGATCAGACGTTTTTATCGTTTAAAGTTTCTTCCCAACTAACCAGAGTAGTCCTGCATCGACAAAGGTGAGTGGGTTATCTAATGTTCCGGCTAAGAGGCTGAGGAAGAGAAAATAGCCGAGTGTCGCGATCGCAATGAATTTAATCAAAACTAAACTTGCCATAGCTAGATGAAGAGGAATCTATGTTGTGTAGAAGTAATACACTCGATCAGATAGACATGTCAATTTTTTAGCCGTAGTTTATCAAGATAGAGTGACATTTATAAGCTTTATCAAGATACTACACATTTTGTGTCTTTTCCATCACTTGAATTTCATAAATTTTGTGCATTCTGGGTAGAGATACAACTCTAAAACGCCAAAAAACGGATGTTGCAAAAAAAAACGCAACATCCGTTTTTGGTTAGATGAACGGTTTAGACGATCGTGAAGCTCGACTGGAGTAAGGTGTTCGATTGCACTCCAACTAGCGTTGTGAGAACTTCTTGGCTGCGTGTCAGTTGAATTAAGGTGTGATTGACCGACGCGCCAGACCCTTGAACGATCGAGAGGTCTTCAAATCGCAAGTTGCCTGATAAGCCAATGCGATCGACTCCGACTTCAAAATCCAGAATCAGATCGGCTCTATCCTGTCTGCGAATCACGAACGTATCGCGACCTGCGCCGCCGACTAAAACATCATTGCCTAATCCTCCAAATAGCGTATCGTCACCATCGCCACCTCGAAGCGTATCGTTACCGCTGAGTCCGTAGATGATGTCATTGCCGTCTAGACCGTTGATAACATCGTCTGAGTTATTGAACCCGTCAATGACGTTATCGAGTTGATTTAAGAAGGTGACTGTATTTCGGTTGAAAACTCTGCCACGCACCACATCCGAATTGAGCACATCAAAATCGTCTGCGATCGTCTTCTGTGCATTGAACAGAATATTACCGATATTGAGTGCGGCTCCAGTTTCTCGGCGCAAATTGTCTAGGGTGTCTAGACGGAAGTCTTTGAGCGTCACAATCGGGCTATCGGGAGCCGTAAAAGAGATCTCAAGGTCGTTGCCTTTTTGCGTGAGTTGGAGATTTTTGGCGTTGAGTTCTGCACCTGTGAATTTGAGGGTATCGACTTCTGAGATTGTGTTTGCGCTTGGATTGGTGCCACGTCCGATTCCTCCAAAATTGACAATCACTGTGCGATCGCCAGATTGGATATCAAAAATCTTCTGTCCGCCTTTGCCATTGGGTTGAGCGAAGGTGAATTGTGAAACGAGCGGATCGTGATCACTGACTTGATTGGCAAATTCGGAGTTGATATGAACCACATCGAATTTTGCATCGCTGTTAGTGAACAGGTTGCGGCTGACTAAGATGTGATCGAGCGCCTGAGCATTCCCCTCAAAGTTGTAGTTGTACCGCTGATTTGGACGGAGCGTGTCATACAGATTCACTAAAGACTGATCACCGGTCAGAATGTCTAACGGTGCAGAAAACTGGAAGTCGTTCAGATCGCCTGTGACAATGACATTCGCAGCCGGATTTTGCTGAAGAATGCGATCGACGAGATCTTTGACGATTTGTGCTTGCTCGATTCTTTGGGGTTCAGTCGTTAAAGTTGGCGGTTGGAACTGTCCAAATAGCGGTTGATCTCCCCCTTTCGAGTTGAAGTGATTGTTAATGACAAACACTTGATGACCACCATTGAATCGAAACTCACCGACTAGCGGCTTACGCGAATCGAGAAAAGCAGGATTGGTTGGACTCAGGCGACCTGGACTTGCGGAAAGTCCATCTTTGTTAAACGTGGTGTCTACTAAGGAACCGCCCCCCGGACGATCGACAAAGTTGACGCGCTCTGGATTGAACAAGAAGCCGACCCGAATGTTCGCTCCCGGTTGTCCTCCATCTTGATTGTTCACCGGATCGATTTGGCGATATTCATACCGCGTCCCCCCTGCTGCAACGATCGCATCAATTAAGCGTTGATACGTCACGCTGGCATCAACGACACCATTGTTCTGTGCGCCGTTATTGTCTTGAATTTCTTGAACATTCAGAATGTCCGGTGACTTCAAGTTTTTGACAATCTGATCTGCCAAAGCAGCGAACTGGGCGACACCGCTGGTTGGACTGAGATTCTCAACGTTGAACGTTCCCACAGTGAGTTGATTCGTACTGCCTTGTAAGGATGTCGTTTCACGTTGTAACCCACCCGATGTGGTAATGAGCGGTTCAGTGTTCAACAGTTTGAAATTGTTGAAACTGTAATCGAGTACGCCAGTAATGCTAGAGAAGCGATCGCCGACATTCACTTGGGGGGGGTTAGATACGATCGCATCATCTACAATGATCCGCTCTGGATTAAAGTCACTTGGCTGGATGATGATTCCGCCTCGATCGGTGCGAGGAGACGCATGTGCACCATTGTTTGCAAGTACAGCAATCTCGCCGAAATTGTTCGTGGGACTGACTGCAACCGCATCTTTCACTTGCACTCGCATTCCTTCTAAGCTTTCGTAGAAGTCAATGCCATTGGTATTCGGGTTAAAGACAGAACCCGGATTTTCGACATTGCCATTGACAGCACCACTACTAATCACTTGGTTTGGTGGAATGCGTCCACCCGTTCCAATGACAGTTGCATCAGGCAGTGGATTGTTGCTCGACAACACTCTAAAGGTTGCGGCTGGATTACCTGCTCCACCAATTTGAGTTGTGGTTAAGTTTGTACTCGTTGTGCCACCCGGACGAAACTCACCGACAACACCATTCACTTGAACTGCATCGCCCACTTTCACAGTAGGAGCTGTATTGGTAAAGATGAAAATGCCTTCAGAGGTTGCAGAGTTAGTATCGGGAGTTGGATCTTGAATGTAGAAGCCATTGTTCCGAACAACCGTGACAATCCCTGCAACATTGTTCACAGTTTGACCGACGAGTAGCGATCGCTGTGCTGCTCCTTGAATATCACTAATTCGAGTAGGCGGATTGAATTCTAGGACAGCAGTCGTTTTACTAATCTCATTGGTGACAACGAGGAGAGGTTTCCCGTTTGGACTCTCTTTAGCAGCAATAAAAGTCAGACCTTCAGGACCCGAATCTGTTGTTCCGGAGGTAGGGCTGACTCTGAAATCACGCGGATTGAAGTACTCGACAAACACGGGTTTGCGCGGATTTGTCACCTCGTACACCATCACACCGCCAATGCGTTCTAACCCGATAAAGGCATAGATACGATCGTTGATCGTTCCAACGACGACTGCTTCTGGTTCAGGTCCTTTGTTGTCGCTGCGATTGTCGAAATTGTTTGCTGCATTGTCAGAGTTAAAGAAGCTAGGAAAAGCAGAAGCTGTAATCTGCTCAAACTGATCACCACTGTCGAACACGAGATTGCCCTTCGTGTCGCGAATCGAGAATGAACGAGTTCCGAGGACTTCAATGCGATCGAAGAAGCCATCGCCATTCGTATCCCCTGTTGCAGTCGTAACAGTTAACCGTCCCAAATTTGTATCGCGCTTCAGATCGGTAGCATTGGGAAAGACACTAGGATCAAGGCGATAGTTACTACTTCCTACTCGAATTTCTTCAGAAAAGCCTGTATAGTCACGGGCATCACCTTCATTGGCAGTAATGATGAAAGTTTCACCATTGACTGTAAATTGGGCGATCGCATCGGGTTGATACATGCCGAATACAGGTTGATTGCGAATGTTAATTGCATTATCGCGATCGCTGGCATCTAGCCCATTGCTTTGATTAAAGCTGACAATTCCTAATTTGATCGTATTAGGAACGGTTGTCCCAGAGAGAACCCCATCTTTTGCAGTACTACCGCCGACTCCAAAATCATTGTCGTTGATTAACGCGATCGTGTTCGCATCAATTCTTGCTAGCCCTTCTAGCTTTTCAATGCCTGTATACCCTAGAGCAGCAGCATTTGTGACCAGCCGCTTCGTGATAGGTCGAAGATTGGCGGCACTCAGTTCTGCGATCGTCAATTGCTCAATCGTTTTCCCGCCAACACTGGTGACTGTGCCAATGTTAGTCGCACCTTTGAGATCAATCTCATACAGTAACTTGTTCGCATTCGTTCCACTGCGATCGTCTCGCTCAACGACTAAGAATTTGCCATTTCCCAGTGCGACGGCATCCCCAATCTTGTCAGTTCTCGCATTTCCACTGCCGCTAATATCATCCAGAATGTAAAGATATTCACCCGTGACAGCTTTCGTTGTGATGTCAAACTCTAGGACTCTCAGGTTGCGAGAACTCCGGGAAGTACTATCGTTTGCAGTATCAGGATTGTCGATCGCGCTTTGAATGAAGGCATAAAGTTTGTTTCCTTCTAAAGCAACTGCTTCAAATCCGCGATTATTGCGGCGCTGTGCATAGACTTCTGGTAAAACAGGTGTGCCAAAGCTGGCATTTTCAGTGGGTGAACCTTTGGGAATAAAGCGATCGATCAACCGACCTTGTGGATTGAAATGATAAATCGCAGGTCGATATTCATCTACTAGCCAAAATGTGCCATCTGCTGCAATAGCTAGCCCTTCAAAATCGCCTCCCAGTGGGTCATTTTCCAAGCGATTCCCAAACAGATCTACTGGAATTTCATCTGTAAAAGCAGTGCCGACAGCCCCATTCTGAAGATTTGGTAAGCCTGTGAGTGGAGTACCATCGGGACGGCTTAATCCAATTCGATCAGTTAAGGTAATCTCACCAGAGGCTTGATTGAGTTCAAATCGAATCAGTTGAGGCTGAAAATCAGGCAAGGCGAAAGGACGACCGAGATCGCCAGCTTCACCATTGGGTCCGCGATCGGTGTGCGTCACAAATTTCAGATTGCCATTCGCGGCAATTCCTTCAAACACCAGTCCAGAGAAGCCACCCAGTAGAATCTCTTGCCCAGGTGTCGTTTGAGCCGGATTGTTGGGATTAGCTGTGGCAGTCTTACCCAAAACAGGCAGATTCTTAAACTCGTAGGATTTCAGCGTGGGCAGCCCTTTGCTGTGATCCTTCAAACCTAGCGGTAACAGATCAGTCACTTTCGCAGTTGCAATATCCACAACTGCGATCGCATTATTTTCCTGAAGCGTCACCCATGCCGTCTTGCCATCATCTGAAACAGTGATATATTCCGGCTCTAAATCTTGTGCAACTGTTGCATTTGGTCCATAGATCCGAATACCTTTCGCTTGTAGATCTGCTTTCTGATTATTGAAGCTCTCAAATCCAGCAGTACTTACAGTTACATTCGCAATGCCATTGGAGATGTCGATGATACTGATCGAGCCAACAGGATCAATCGAATCCGTCTGATTGTAGCTATTCGGCTCCCCTTCATTTGCTACCAGAATCTTTTTACCATCTGGGGTGAATGTCAACATGTCAGGAATTGCACCGACTGCGACACTTCTTTGAATGTTACCTTGAACATCTAAAAAGACAACTTGACCCGGATCAGTTTTGCGAATGCCATCAATTGCAACTGCAACGATGCCATCTTTTACTGCAACGCTATTCGTCCCACTCCCAAAAGGAGCAAGCTCGATTGAGTTAACCAACTTTGGAGCTTTCGGATCGCTCAAGTCTACAATTTCGAGCTTCGTGCTTCCTCCAATCACAAACAATTGCTTGGTCTCAGCATCATAAGCAGAAATTTCTGAGCCACCTGCTAGTGCTAACCCGCCAATTTTGGTGAGCGTGCTAGAGTTCGGTACAATCGCATCAGGCGCAAGAGCTAGATTCCGAATGCGAGTATCTTTGGTAGGGTCAACATCGGCTGCATCGAAGCTGCCAATCGCTTTGAGATATTCTGCAAACGCATCTTGTTCGGTTCCATTATCTGCAAAGGTGGCAACGCCAGTCCGGGATGGATCGAGCAGGTCTACTCGATTCGCCTGTGTTGGATTGGCAGCGATAATCTGCGGGAATGGATAGCCATCTCCTCCGGTTGTTGCTCCTGGTGCGCCGACTAGGAAGCTTAAAGTCACCATGCGGAAGGTGCGAGTTGGATCGCCAATGATTTGCCCACCTCGGACAACTTCCTCGATCGCGTTGCCATTGGCATCAGTAATTGAGAGCGATTGGACTCTTTCGCCTGGAGCCGTTGCCGTGCGAGCGGTGCGAGTCGGATCAAAGCTAAACTGAAATCCTCCAATCTGTGGAAAAGATCCCGGAGTCGCTCCTGGGCGAACGCCAGCAACACCATGCTCTATCAAGTCTTTTAGCTGAGCCGCAGTCACGGTTACAAGGGTCAAAGCATTGTTAAAGCGTAAGGAATTTTCAATATCGAGTTGAGAGATCTCTCCTGATTTTTTGTTTGCTAGGTCGTTTGCACTCGGCGGTAAGCGATCGACGGCTCCTGTGGCTCCTCCTGATCCACTGACAAAGCCAATGTTGTCACGAATTCCGCCGCCATTTTTTAGGGAAAGGACAACATTTGTATCGGTCTGACGGGCTGCAAACAGATTTGCATCTGCGGTGAGATTGCCTAGGTTGGTCTCCTGCGTTCGGACATCTTCTCGCGTTCCATTGAGAAAGACACTAGTGCTGCCGAAAATGCTGCTGTCTTTTGGAATAATGACGCGATCGCGCAAGGTTTGAGCGATTTCGACAATCTCAGGATCAGGAGTTCCGGGATTTACCGCAACCAAAGCACTCACACTGGCTGCATCTGTGGCATAAGCTCCATTGATTAAAGGATTGAGCGTAGAGAGATCAATCTTACCTTGCGCATCAAACTCAGCTACTAAGCGCCCTACATAATTGTAGTTTGCAGCCGTGTTTACGACTAGAACGCTTCCGGTTGGAGATTGTTCAACCAATGGATAAATTCCAGCCGCAGTATCACCAGGACGTAAGCGATCGGTACTATCGGCTAGTAATGTGTGTGATCCACCTGCAATGATCACATCCACATTTGACAGGCGTTTAGCTAGCTCTCGTTCGATGAACAATTGCTGCATGTGCGCCGTGACGACAATTTTGTTGATTCCAGTATTCGCGAGATTGTTCACCTCAGCTTGAATGATTTGGGCGAGGGCATCTAACTGTTCTGGAGTCGGATTTCCAGCAAAAGGTTGAGGTGTAACCACGACACCCGCACCGGGAGAAGAAATTGCGGGCAGAGTTGGAGTGGTTGCGCCAATGATCCCGATTTTTTCACCTCCAACCGTGATGACGGTACTTTTGGCGATACTGTTGGGGCGCGGAGCTTGTCCATCTGGGACAACTAATCCTCTCAACGAAGCATCATTTGCGAAATTGAGGTTTGTACTGAGATAAGGGAATTGTGCGCCTGGATAGGCTCCACTTACATTGAGGACACTTGCGATCGTATTGGTTCCTAGGTCGAATTCATGATTTCCAAGTGCCGATGCTTGAAATCCGAGTTCGTTCAAGATCGCAATGTCTGCGCGTCCAACTCCTTCTTGACCGAGTAATGCTCTTAATGCAGGATCACTGCCTGATGAGAAAAAAGGACCAGGAATAAAGTTGTCACCTGAAGACAAAATCAACGTGTTGGCGTAGTCATCTTTCAGGGCGTTAATTACAGTTGAGAAATTAACGGAATCGGTAATTGCGGGAATTCCAGCTTCAAAGTCAGAAGCATGGAGAATCTGGAGTTGAAATGCCATAAGTTGAAAATCAGTGTGAGACTTGATGCAAGAGCTATGAAATACACCCGCTCTATTCGTCCCACACCAACTTTAAGAACGCGCTAAGTCCGATTTAAGAGTATCAAACGCTACTGGTCAGTTCACGCGAACTTGAACTTCTTAAAGTTTGCATCAATTATTTTGTTTGCAGGAAATCATTCATACCAAAAGACGATCGTGCTTTTGAATTCTCGGTCAGGAGGCGTTAGAGAAAATGACCGGAAGCGCGATCGTCAGAAATAAATTGATTCAAGTTTGAAAACTAATCTCTTCTTTCTTGAGATTCAAGGTCTTGCATAAAACAGCGTTCGAGCAGTTCAACGCGATAGTGGAACCAGTAACGGCGTGGATTCAAAATCAACGGATATGCAAGATGGAAAAGTGGCTGATTGAGATATTGCCAGACCGGGAAACGAGGTTTTAGTGGAATCATGGGAGCCATTCATCTAAGTATCATGTGAGGGCGACACCGAATTGAATCAGGATTGTGACATTCTGATTCGATATGGTTTTTGCTACTACCAAGATGGCAAATTTCACCTAGGACTTCCCTGGTAAGGATCGCGGAACCTTTTTGATCAATTTTTTTGCAAAGTTCAGTAATTCTAGTGAAAGAAATCTTACTGAATTAGGGTCAGGAGAGAATTGCCCAAATATTCGTACTGTTCAGGGGTGTTATACAACTGAGCTGAGATTCGCACTAAGCGTTGGGGAGCCTGGGGAAAAGGAACGATGGGCACTTCAATGTTAAATTTCTCTAACAATGCGTCTTGCAGTTCTACATAAGAACCATTGGGTAACGGGATAGTTGCTAATGCTCCAATCATTTCTTCTGGACAAGGAGGAGCAACATTCAGCATTTCACAGAGTTGCTTTCTGGCGGAGATCGCTTTATCTCGATTTTTTGCCCTAATTTCGTCCCAGCCTCCCGGCAACAGCGATCCCATATATGCGATCGCGCTTGGAACTGTTAAATATGCAGTCGGATCGTCTGTGCCCATCCAATCAAATTCGAGGTGGAACTTGGAGCGATCGCGACGAGGAGAATTTGCACCGTGGCTAATTGTTAGGGGGCGAATCTCAGCTTGCTTCTCTTTTTTCACGTAGAGAAAAGCGGCTCCTTTCGGCGCGCATAGCCATTTGTGACAGGTTGAAGCGTAATAGGTCGCCCCTAATGTGGTGAGATTCAAATCCACCATTCCAGGGGCGTGAGCGCCATCGATCAGGGTATCGATTCCACGTTCTGATAGAGTTTGGACGATTTGAGCGATCGGAAATACAAGCCCGGTCTGACTGACGACATGATCGATTAATGCCAAGCGGGTTCGCTCAGTCACTTTTGCCAGAACTGCTTCAATGACTTGAGAAGGAGATGCGATCGGAAAAGGGATGTCAGCGACCACAACTTTCGCACCACAGCGCGCGGCGACGAAATCTAGCGCATTTCGGCAGGCGTTGTATTCCTGACTGGTGGTGAGCAGTTCATCGGTTGGCGAGAAAGTGAGCGATCGTAACACTGCATTTACGCCAGTGGTCGCATTGGGGACAAACACCAATTCTTCCGAACTCGCACCAACGAATTCAGCTAAACCATCTCTGGCTCGATCGAGCAATCCTTCAAATTCTCGTCCTAGAAATCGCAGGGGTTGCCGTTCTAAGCGGTTTCTGAATTCTTCTTGAACTCGCAAAACCGCGATCGGACATGCTCCAAACGAGCCATGATTGAGAAAGGCAATATCTGGATCAAGCATCCAGTGTTTGGAAATGTGATTCATCTAAAACTCCCCAGACAAGATTCGAACTTGTGACCAATCGATTAACAGTCGACCGCTCTACCGCTGAGCTACTGAGGATTGCGTATCTCGCGAGACTAATCATAACCCGACCTTCTAGAATTATGCAAGCCTTTTCTCAAAATTTCTTAGATCATCTCGAATCAAGTTGGAATTATGCCGAGTTTTCAGGGGTTTTCGGGCAGCAACGCTGTCTTCGCAGTTACCTTGAATCAAAGGATTTGGGGATCGCTTCGAGTCCCGGCATCCAGCCCTTTCAAGGTGTTATTTCCAGGTCAGATGAAAACCCTGTAAACCAGTAATCTATTGATCTGCTCTCGTTTCGATCTCCAGGATGCTCTAGATTCGTTATATTACATTGGCTCACCTTGGAAGGGCTGGTTTGACTACCTAGATTTGGGGGCTTGGCGTTGGATTTTTGCTAGAGCCTCCCTCGCTTTGAGTTGAACCTTTTGACTGGGATCTCTCAAGAGTGGGGTCAGATGAGGAATGGCTGATTTTGCTGCCGACCGCATTACGCCCAACCCATAAGCTGCCGCACCCCGTACCGCCTCATCTGGATGCTTCAATTGTGCAATCAGTTGAGGAATGGCAGGTTTGCCAAGCTCTCCTAGGATTTGGGCTGCCTCATCTCGCACTCGCTCATTGGGTTCTTTTAATAGGGAAATGAGCGCGGGGATGACCTCTGGTGTCTTCGCACCCATTTCCTTTAAGACAAAGGTTGCCCGACTCCGCGCTTCGCTATGAGTCGATTTTTTGAGCAGCGTAATCAGGGTAGGAAGGAAATCAGAGGCAGGTGCGCCTATCATCCAGAGCGTTTGGGCAACCATGCTGTGTACGCCAGGGTCAGGATCGTTTAACAGGGGTTTGAGATGCGGGATCGCTGCTTTACCAGATTTACCGATGAGCGCAACGGTATAGACAACATCGAATCGTATGGTTGCATCTGTATCTTTGAGCAGTGGCATGAGGTGAGGAATAGTAGGAGATCCAAGACTTGCTAAGGTAAAGACGTATTGACCCCGAACCGCTAGATCAGTTTTGAATAGCGTCACTAATTTAGGAATTGCAACGTTTGCGGCTTTCCCCATTCTGCCCAAGGCTTGCACGGCTTTGTCTCGCACACCGCTATCTGGATCATCAAGGAGAAGAATCAGGTGAGGGGTTGCTCGACTTGCTGTTGTTCCCATTTGTCCGATCTCAAAAGCGGCTGCGGTGCGATCGCTTGCCTTCGGGCTTTTCAATTTCTGAATTAATGCGGACAGAGAGGCTGGACGCGATGCCGAAGATTGGGCAAGGATGCGATTGGTCGGGGGAGTCGTAGCAGCGTTTGGCTCGACTGGGATAGCAATGGTTCCCCAGACGACGATTAGACTGAGTAAGTTAAGGTTCAGACATCTTTGCATCTTTCGGATCACTTAGAAAATTAAGGTGTATCTTCTTTTCTGATTCTAGGTTCCAGTCTTAGAGAGGTTATGCCGTTGGCTGCGATCGCGCTTGGCAGGTTAGGAGGGCGCTCCAGCCCTTTCAAGGTTTTATTTCCAGATCAGATGAAAACCCTGTAAACCAGTAATCTTGTTCCACAATTGAGCAACTACAGTACTTTTTCAACAGTGAAAACAAGTTGAATTGATCTGCTCTCGTTTCGATCTCCAGGCTGCTCTAGATTCGTTATAGTACATTGGTTCACCTTGAAAGGGCTGGTTCCGGCATCTTAAACGAATGCAATGAGTATCACGGCTCTGACTTGGTGTTAGGGTAGGTAACTGTGTGCTTTGCGATTGTGAGCTTTTCATTTGTCGATCGTTAAAAATTAACCGATGCAACTTCAGATCCAGACTTTCACCGTTCATAAGCGTTTTGCGCTCAAAATTAGCCGTGGCACTACAGCCCAAACTACGAATATTTGGATCAGGATTGAGCAAGACGGTATTGAAGGATGGGGGGAAGCTTCGCCTTTCTCAATTGGAGAAAATCCCCAAACGACTGAAGCGATCGCGCGGTCTCTTCAAGCGATCGCACCTTTGCTGAAAGCGTTGCATCCTCTGGAGCGTCAACGCATCGATCAATTACTTTCACAGGCTCGGATTCCTTCTGCGGCGCGGGCCGCGATCGATATTGCATTACATGATTGGTTGGGCAAATCGGCAGGGCTACCGCTTTGGAAGCTTTGGGGACTAGACCGCGATCTCATTGTTCCAACTTCAGTGACGATCGGGATCAATACGCCAGAAGGCGCAAAACAGCGGGTTAAGGATTGGCTCGGTAAAGGGACGATCGAATCGCCACGACAAGACATTCGAGCGCTGAAAGTCAAGCTAGGAAGTCCAGAAGGCATTGCAGCCGATCAGGCAATGTTTGAAGCAGTGCTAGAAGTGGCTCCAGATATTGAGCAGATTAGTGTCGATGCCAATGGGGGTTGGACAGTCGAATCGGCGTTGAAAATGGCGCATTGGTTGAGCGATCGCAAAGTCACTTATATCGAACAACCGCTCGCAAAAGGGCAAGAAGCTGAACTGACGAAGCTGTTTTATCTTTCTCCTTTGCCAATTTTTGTCGATGAGAGTTGTTTTACGAGTCAATCTATTCCAGCTTTAAGCGATCGAGTGCACGGGATCAATATCAAACTGATGAAATCTGGAGGGTTGAGTGAAGCGTTGCGTATGATTCATACGGCAAAAGCTCATGGCTTGAAAATTATGTTTGGCTGCTATTCGGATAGTTCATTAATGAATACAGCACTCGCTCATCTCTCGCCCTTCGCGGATTATTTGGATCTCGATAGTCATTTGAATTTAGTTGATGATCCGTTTGTCGGTGCAATGTTTGAAAGTGGGCGTGTGATTCCAAATCAAGATCCAGGTTTGGGCGTTTCGCTGAGGGCAAGATCATGCTGAGATTAAACGATCGAGTTGCTGTACTTTTGCATGAAGGCATCCAAGGAACACAGGGTAAAACAGGCTTAGCTTTTACTCGTGTGCGCCCTGATTCAGTCGTGGCAATTATTGATCATCAATGTGCTGAACAGTCTTATCAAGATCTAACCAAGATTGTGTGTCAGGCTCCGATCGTGAGTTCGGTGACGGAAGCTTTGAAACATCAACCGACTGTTTTATTGATTGGGATTGCGCCTTCTGGAGGAGTCTTACCTGATTCTTGGTTTGCGGAAGTTCGGCAGGCTGTGGAGGCTGGTTTGTCGATCGTCAATGGGCTGCACACCCCTTTACTCCCGAAATTTCAAAACCTTCAATCGAATCAATGGATCTGGGATATTCGTCAAGAGCCACCTGGATTACAAATTGGAACTGGAGCAGCGAGATCGCTGACTTGCCGAAGAGTGCTCACCGTTGGCACAGATATGAGTATTGGCAAGATGTCTACGAGTTTGGAGATGCATAAGATTGCCGAGCAGAGAGGATTGCGATCGCGGTTTCTGGGTACGGGACAAGCTGGAATTATGATTGCAGGGGATGGGATTCCGCTCGATGCAGTGCGAGTTGATTTTGCTTCAGGTGCAGTTGAACAGCTTGTGATGCGTTATGCAGACCAGGACATTTTGCACGTCGAGGGGCAAGGTTCTATATTTAATCCAGCTTCAACGGCGACCTTGCCTCTGATTCGCGGTTCGCAGCCGACTCATTTAGTTTTAGTGCATCGGGCAGGACAAATGAGCATTCGCAACTTTCCGCAGGTGCCAATTCCGCCTTTGAAGGATGTGGTGCAGGTTTATGAATCGCTTGCCTCTGCGGGTGGAGCGTTTGCAGCCGTGAAGGTGGCAGCGATCGCGTTGAATACAGCTCATTTAGAACCAGATGCGGCGTGGAGAGTGATCGCATTGATTCAGGAAGAAACGCAGCTTCCTTGCACTGATCCGATTCGATTTGGGGCTGATCTGTTGCTAGACGCGGTTCTAAACCGTGAAATGGCGATCTAAATGTAACGAATTTGTTAGACTAGCGAATGGTTCAAGTCGCCCTGTCCTCGCGTGTCTAAGTCGTATGTCTAAAGATAATCCGCAAACGAATTCTTCAGTAGAGACTCAACAAGCAGCTGAGCCTGAAAAAATTCTCTGTCCGTATTGCTTACGAACTGCAACGAATGGGATCAAATGCCAAGGCATCTGTGTTGCGGAAAGTGGTTATTAATGAATCGCTAATTAGCTCGTTTTGTAAGTGGAAAAATCAGGGTTTTCCTCTCCTCCCGATGCATAGCAATTACTCATCTATCAGAGGTGAGCCAATTCCCAACCATTGCAAAGCGTCCAACAAATCTGAGTTGCTAAGTTACCGATAAAAACTTGCACAGATGCCATGAGATGTCCATCCACATTTTTATGTAAATAGGCTCCAATTCAAATCGTATATTTAATTCCTAGATTTTCCACAAACTCTTTTTCCTTTCCTTTCAAGTAGTCTTCTCTTTTAACAATAAATTCATCGATACTGTTCTCATACATTTCAAGCATTTCCTGAGTAATGAAATGCTGCTCTAGAACTTCAGGGGAAGAATTTCTGATAAAGTAATCGAGGGATTTTTTTCTTTTATCTTCTTCAAACTCGGAAGATAGTCTGAGAACAATATTAGCTGGTGTTCTATCTTTCTTTGAAGAAGCGGAGATAAAGAATTCTTTTACTCCTTCCTTATCTTGAGTTTCATTCTCTCGGAGAAGAGAGTTCAAATAAAACAATTGAAGCGCTTTTGGTCTTACACCTGTGAAATTTAGCTTGTCTGGATATTTTGCAGTGCTGAAACGAATATCATTGTTTAGCTTGTAAACTCCATCAGGATGCTCACCCTCTGCAAAGCGACAGAACTCTTGATAAGCAACTCGCTGTTGGCTAAGAGAGTACAAGGTAAAATAGTTAGAATAAGTTGTTATCCAAAACCAATCTTCCAAAGATTTGTATTGTTCAAGAGAAGGCGTTGAATTTAACCTAAAGTATTCTGAAATAAAGATTAGCTGTGTTGGATAAGGAAGCAAGCGAACATGTACTACATGAAGTCTTTTATATAAAAAGGCTACGGCTTTCCTAATATGGGCATATGCTTTCTTGGCAAAATTTTCTAAATCTTCTATTAGATTTTGGCTTCGTAGCTCTTCTATTTTCACATCAAAATAGATTTTTCCTTTTGAATTGGAGATGCAGTTTAAAATTGTGTCTCTCTTTAAGTCTTCAAAATTATAGGTGTTTAAATCATTGAGGAATTCAGTAATTGAATCACTAAGTAGAAATCCAGTTTTATCGTTATAACTTAGTGCAGATAGCATAAAATCTTCAGAAATTTCTGTCCCTGTTGAGTTTATTCGTGAGAATATTTCAACAGCGCTTTTTATATCTCCTCCTTTTATCTCTACAAACGGCAACTTATACTTATGTAGAATATTATGCAGATTTCTAGCATTTTCAATGTATTCGTTCTTTTCAGATTCTGTAAATTCCTCCTTGTCTAGTTCTCGCAAAAGATTGAACAGCTCTCGATTACCGTAAATTTCATAAAGTGGAATTGAAAGAACACTTTTCTCTTTCGTGTTCTTCAGCAAACTAAAGTTATTTTCCTTAATGTTAAAGTAAATAAGAAAGTCTTTATAATTACTATTATTGTGCTGTTTGTGATCTTTTGGATTCGTAAGTGCTCCGAATAATGTGGAGATTCTTTGGAATCCATCTAGAACATATTTCACATCATCAGTTTCATCTTCTTCAATGATATATGGACCTACCTCTTGTTTAGTTTTATATCCTTTGGTTTTCCAGAATAGTAAACTTCCTATGGGATATCCTTTTAGGATGCTGTCAAAAAGTTCAAGCATTTGGGAAGGCTTCCAGACAAAGTCTCTCTGAAATATAGGTATTTTATACTTACCATCAGCTACATCAGATAGTAAATCTTCAAGAAAAATCGTATCAGGCTTAACATTAATTTTCTCAGTCATAGTATTTTTGCAATTTTTAGTAGTATCTGCTCGATCTCAGAAATACATTCTCCTGCTTCATCTGTAAAAAATTTGTGATGCTCACATCTTTTCTCAAGCTCATGATGAGGGAAACTAGCAAGAAACATTTGAGGGAATTTTTCTTTTATGCTTGCTTTCCCTTTTCCAATGTTGCTTTGATCATATTCTATAAAATCTAATTCTTCAGCAGTTTTACTTAGTAATGCATTTTTCTGAATTGGGGTTATTGACTTTATTTCTGAGAATAAAACATTCAGAGGAACGTAATTTTCAATTTTTCTCTTATGGAGCACGTGCCAAATAATTAAATCGTCATGCTCATAAGCATAGTCATTTTCACAATTAATCTGCCTGCCCTTGAAGTATTCAATTCTCTTCTTATGCTTAGGTAAATCGCCAGGATTCTCTTTATCACTATCAAAAATTGCCATCAATTTGTAGCGAAAAACTTCGTTGTATTTTTTGCTTTCGATATGACTATTTGCTATCTTCTCCATATCTCCAATGCCACCACAGTGCTCGGACTCTAGGGCTTCGCTTTTTATTGCTTTATCAATCAGTTGATAAATTGTTTGTCTTTTTGTTCTACCACTACTGTATTTCTGAACAATACCTTGAATAAACTTCCAATCATTAATTCCATTCTCGACAATAATCATTGAACGCTCTGTAATAATATTATGTAGGCTTCTAGGATGAACTTCTTCTTTGCTCTTATCAATTCCTACAACAATAGTTGTGAGATGTTGCTTGTGTAAGAGAGTAATGTTAATGCGGCTTATCTTACTTAAAAATTCCTTAAAATTTGCTCTCTCAATAGCAGAAAAATACTTTTTACATATTGGATGTCCCTCAAAGGTATATTCATTATTTTTGTTATAGAAAACTGACTTTATGCTCTTAAAATCTAAGAAATGATTGTTAGGCTTCATCAATATCCTAAGGATCTCTGCCAAGAGATTTTGTAAATCTTCATCTTGACTATTAAAAACAGAAGGATTGAAAGATATGATCATTTACTTTGGTCTTTCCTGTTAAGTGCTTGTTGCATTTCTAACACTTCTTTTAGTCCTTCATCAAATACTCCATCTCTCCAATCGCTTAGCACTCCATCTTCATCAATTGTAATTTCCATTAGTGCTTGCCCTTTGAGTTCTGCATCCTCTAACCAGTAGATGATAATGTCATCTTTTGTGAATCCAAAATCATTTTCAATTACCAGTTTCCGAAAACGCAGCAGCATATTTTCGGAATGTGTCTCAATAATAAAGAATTGATTGTTTTCTTTTGTAGATTTAGCAAACAACTCAGCTAAATCTCCATGTGCGGCAGGATGTAAATGCAATTCGGGCTGCTCTAGAACAATCATGGAATCAGGTCTATCTCTGATATTTGCTCTAACTACTAATGGCAGGGCTTGATTCATTCCTTGCCCAACGTCTACTAAGTTTACGTTGCTATCATTTTTAGAGAGCAAGACCTGAATGAGAGGCTTTTTGCTTCTGTCATCTACTATTAGTTCCCAGCCGTCAAAATGCTCTCTATACCATCTTCCTACATTCTTATGTAGGTCATCGTCTTTTTTCAATTTGCTGATTCCAAGCATTTTATAGGCATTCTCACCTGCAATACCTGTATCTTTAAAGCATGTCTGACCTGTTAAATAGAAATACCTTTCAGGCAGTGCTCTAAAAGGACCAATGTAGTCAACATCGATTCCGCTGATGGCTAGGCTTTTAGATAGATCGTTAATTGTATTTTTCTCAAGAAGTTTTGTTGGAATAAATCCATTAAATTTGCATTCATAGCGCTGATTACTTATGTTATCTAGATACTCTCCATTGTTAAGTTCAAGATCTAATTCAAGATCAAACTCTTGCTTATCGTCTTTATATCTCCATTGCACAATGTCTAGCCCGTAGCCTTCCTCTTTTTTGAGAAGACCTACCTCTAGTTCTACATGCTCTTCAAAACTGACTGCAAAGCTTAATGGAAGCCCACCTGGATTATTGTCAAAAAATAAGTTGTCAAATTCATCGCCTAGCTCAACACCACCATTACTCAACAATAATGGCTCATCGTTTTCCCCTTTAAGCGAGTTTTCCAGTAAGGTAAATAGTTTCGCTATTGAACTTTTTCCCGAACTGTTTTTACCAATTAAGATAGTGATCGGTTTTAGTTGAATCGTTTGCTTCTCGAAAAACGCCTTGTAATTTTCAAAAGAAATAGATTTTACTCTCATGTTTTTAATGAATTAGCTTACAATTTGAAAAGCCAAAAAAGCCCTGCCACCGAATAGTAACAAGCTTCTCATAAATAATAATCTAGCTTTCCCAACTTAGTGCAGAACTCCGAGATTTTGAGAACCTCGGAGTTCTAATTTATTACAGCGTCAACGATTGAACATTGGTTTCAATCAGTTTTGCTAAATCACGCAAGAAGATTGCCGCATCTGCACCGTAAATAATGCGGTGATCGCAAGTGATATTTACCTGCATTTGTCGGCGTACTCCGAGCAGTCCATCATCGGTTGCAACTACGGTTGGACGAGATGCGCCGATCGCTAAAATCGCTCCCTGTCCTGGTGGCAAGATTGCATCAAACGCATCCACACCAAACATGCCTAAGTTCGAGACTGTGAACGTTCCAGAACTATATTCATCGGGTTGGAGTTGTTTTGATCTTGCACGATCGACTAAATCTTTCCAGTTCCGAGACAGCGAGTAAAGATCTTGCTGATCTGCATTTTTCAATACAGGAGTGATCAAGCCACCATCTTCCATTGCGACTGCATTTGCAATGTTGATCGACTCGTTAAAGTGAATGCCGTTCTCAACGTAGCTTGCATACAGTAAAGGATGTTTTTGCAACGCCATCGCGATCGCTTTTGTCAGCAAGGCGGACATCGTTACACCCTTGGATTTCACCTGTTTGTACAGTTTGTCGAGTGCATCTGTTGTAATCGTGTACGAAGCGCGGAAGACTGGAACATCTAAACTCGCATTCATATTCCGGACGACTGCGGTTTGCAAGGTCGTCATCGGTTTGATTTGACCTGGTTGAGTGGGAGCGACAGGTGCAGCGGCGGCTCTCGGAGCGGGTGCAGCAGCAACAGCAGCAGGCGCAACGGGTGCAACAGGTTTTGCGGCAGGCTTGACCGTCGGGGTTTTGCCAGCAGCTTTTTCGATATCTTCTGCCACAATTCGACCATGCGGACCACTTCCAACCACAGCACCCAGTTCAACTTTTAACTCTTTTGCGAGTTTCCGTGCCCGTGGAGAAGCAACGATCCGTCCATTTTGAGTCGGCGCACTGGATGAGCCATTTGTGGCAGCGGCAGCAACAGGTTCTGGAGTCGGTGTTGTAGCAGCGGCAGTGGCAGCCGGAGCGCTCGGAGTTGTTTGGGTCGCTTGTTGTTTCGCGGCTTCGATCTCGGCTTCGGTTTCAGCTAACAGCGCGATCGCAGATCCAACCGGAGCCGAGTTGCCTGCATCAACGACGATCGTGGCTAAAAAACCTTCATAAAAGGATTCTACGTCCATGTCAGCCTTGTCAGACTCAACCACCACAACGGTTTCACCTTTCTCAACTTTGTCGCCCGGAGCTTTGAGCCAGGACACGATTTTTCCTTCGGTCATGGTGGAACTGAGGGCGGGCATAAAAATTTCGTGGATCATGGCGGGTACATTTCAGGGTGGATCAGAATCTGAACACAAGAATGCGATTTTTTGTGCAGATCAGATTGTATCGAAATTTGGCAGCAAATTTAGCTGCGATCGCGCTGCTGCTGAAAAAAGTCACCAATTAAATATAAAGAGCCGCACAGCACTGTCAGATTCTTGGATTGGGCAGCCTGCAATCCTGCAAAGACATCGGCATAGACTTGACAAGTCTCCAAGCCCGGACAAATTTCTTTTGCAAGCGTGGCTAATTCACTCGGATCAGCCGAACTATGACCCGGTACAGGAACGAGATAAAGCGAATCTTGAGATCGCAATAATGCTCTAAAAACATCTGCATGATCTTTGGTCGTTAGCATTCCCATTACCCAGTGAATCGGGCGATTTAGCGAATCTACAAATTGCCGTAGCGCGATCGCACTTGCCGGATTATGTGCGCCATCAATCAAAATCCGATTTCCTTGCCATTCACACCACTGCATCCGCCCTGCCCATGTCGTATTTGCAATTCCATTGACGATGGCATCATCTGAAATATTCCAGTTTTGTTGACGAAGAAATTGAATAGCAGCGATCGCTAAAGCCGAATTGTGTAATTGAATCTCTCCTTGAAGTGGAAGTTGATATTTTAGCGATCCCTGATGTGCCCAGCCGCCAATGAGTTGTGAGGGTTGAGGATAAACGACAGGACAACCGAGCGCGGCAATTTGTCGATCGACAACTGCTTTTGCTTCATCGGGCAACTGTCCGATCACAGCAGGATGGTTTGCTTTGAGAATTCCTGCTTTTTCTTGGGCAATATTGGCGATCGTAAATCCTAAGCGCTGCCAATGTTCTCGACTAATCGACACAATGACGCTGACTAGAGGATCTTCAACTACATTCGTTGCATCTAATCTTCCGCCCAGTCCGACTTCAATCACTGCAATATCCACTTGCTGCTCAGCGAAGTAAAGCCACATGGCTGCGGTAATTACTTCAAACTGAGTAGGTGAATGCTCTGGATCAATCTGAGATTGTACTTTTAGCAATGTTTGATATAACGCTGCTGATTCAATCGGCTGACCGTTAATGCAAATACGCTCATTCCAACTGATCAAATGGGGTGAAGTATAGCGACCTGTTTTATACCCTGCTTCTGTCAAAATGCTAGATAGATACGCACAGACCGATCCTTTGCCATTGCTGCCTGCTACGTGGATGATGGGGACTTGCTTTTGGGGATTGCCTAAATCTGAGAGCAGCTTCAAACTTGCTTCTAGACCTAAATGTACGCCGAAGCGCTCGTAGGTCTGGAGCAAAGCATCAATTTTTTTAGAGAAATCAGTCATAGGTTCAACGGAATCCACCATCTAAAATCATCGCACGCAAGACTACAATGAAGGACTGAACAAAATTTTAGTGCGATCGCGTCTCATGTCTATTACTGTTCGTGTCCCCGCTACGACTGCCAATCTTGGAGCCGGATTTGATTGTTTAGGAGCAGCTCTCACGCTTTACAACGAATTTCAATTCTCGCCGATCGACTCTGGTTTGAGAATCACGGCAACCGGAGCGGAAGCAGATCGCGTTGCTCTCAATTCTAGCAATATGGTCTATCAGACGGTCGTCAAATTCTTCGATCGTATTCACCAGCCTGTTCCTGGGATCTCCATCGATATCAAGATGGATGTTCCTTTGGCGCGGGGATTGGGAAGTTCAGCAACAGCGATTGTTGGCGGACTGGTAGGAGCAAATGCGATCGCAGGGTCGCCGATGAGTCAAAGTGAGATTGCAGCTTTTGCGACTGAGATTGAAGGACATCCGGACAATGTTGTGCCTGCTCTGATTGGGGGGTGCCGATTGGCTGCATCAGGAATTGATCGAGCATGGGAAATCTGTGATATTCCTTGGGACGCGAGCATTGTTCCGATCGTTGCCATTCCGAACTTTGAACTTTCAACGGCTGAAGCTCGCGGCGTTTTGCCGACAGACTATAGCCGTGCGGATGCGATTTTTAATACAGCGCATCTAGGACTATTTGTTCGAGGCGTAGAAACGGGAAATGCTGATTGGCTAAAAGCTGCCTTGCAAGACCGAATTCATCAGCCGTATCGCGAGAAATTGATTAAGGGATACGATGCAGTGAGAGAAGCGGCGATCGCAGCAGGTGCTTATGGTGTGGTCATCAGTGGAGCCGGATCGACCGTTCTAGCGCTTGCTCATCAACACTGCTCAGAAGGAGTCCGATTAGCTATGGAAAAGGCTTGGACAGAATTAAATGTTGGAGTCGATGCGAAATGTTTAGCGATCGACTCCCAAGGAACTCGCATTATCAATACACTCTAAGTAGAACTCAATCGCCTTAAACTTTCTTGAACAAATTCTCATGCGTAGAACCTTCACTCTCATTTTTCTCCTTGCATTTTGCTGGCTCACTTATATTTCTCCAGCTCAAGCTAGCCTTTTCTCCTTTTCTGGCAGTCGCCCTACGAATCTAGGTCTACACAACGATCGCTTAACGGAGTGTCCTAGCACACCCAATTGCGTCAATAGTTTTAGCTCTGATTCGACCCATGCGATCGCTCCTCTTAAATCTTCTAACATCGAAAAAGCCTTCGCAGATCTCAAACAAGTAATTGAATCTCAACCGAGAACAAAAATTATTGAATCTACTGAGAACTATCTTTACGCTGAATTTACTAGCAAACTCATGGGCTTTGTTGATGACGTAGAGTTTTATCTAGACAAGACGAGCAAGGCGATTCAAGTGCGATCAGCATCCCGTCTTGGCGAATCTGATCTCGGTGTGAATCGGCAACGCATTGAATCGATTCGCACTCAACTGAGCGAGAACGTCACATAAAACTGTTGTCCTATGCAAAACTCATCACAAAGATGTGGAATAGTAGAACAGTGTTTTTATTTCCCTGTCTCTCTCTATGAATGAGTTATTGCATCTTCCGCTTCTGGAACATCCAGGAACTCTCTGGCAACGCACGATCGAGCAGACTCAACATGCTCTGTCTTGTGGTGCGTTGCTTTCTATTCCTACAAGTCACGAGTTTGTTGAACAAGCAGGTGTTCAATTTCTCGTACGGATTGTCAGTAACTTAATTCGCAAAGAGGCAGCAGACCTTAAACAAAAACAAGAAGAAAAAAGCGGACATCCCATCAATCCTTTTCTACCGTACGAGCGGGATTTGTTTGTGATGGATATTTCTGAAACGCATGTGTGTCTTCTGAATAAATTTAACGTGGTTGATAACCATCTACTGATTGTGACCCGCGCATTTGAAGAACAAGAAGCCTTACTGACCCTTCATGATTTCACTGCGATGTGGGCATGTTTATCGGAAGTCGATGGTTTAGCTTTCTACAATGCAGGAAAAGCAGCAGGGGCAAGCCAACGACATAAGCATTTGCAACTTGTTCCTTTTCCGATGGAGAAAGAGATTGATCGTGTTCCGATTGATCCCCTAATTAAAAAGGTCAGATCGCGCGATCGCATCACTCAGATTCCTGAATTTTCCTTTCTCCACGCATTCGCAAGATTTGAGCCTGAAACCACACCTGAAGACATTCTTCAACACTATTACGAGCTACTAGAAACAGTTGGAATCCGCTCTAATCGTGTGATGCAGTCGGCTCCTTACAATTTATTAGCGACGAGGGAGTGGATGTTGATTGTGCCGCGATCGCAACCCGGATTTGGCGGAATTGGAGTGAATTCTCTAGCATTTGCAGGTGCGCTCTTAGTTCAAACTCCTGAGCAACTCGAAACGCTCAAACAATTACGTCCGCTGAATTTTTTAAAGAACGTTGCGGTAATGTCCTCAATCAAGACAGGTTGATCATAATGAAGAATTGCCCCACAGCCTGTTATGAAACACGATCGATTTATTGTTCCCGCGAACACAAAGATTAATCTGAAAGACTATGATCCAGCTTATACCGACGGCTTAACCGATAAAGCTGCGGCTCAAGCCGAACTTCAACAAGGGGTGCAACGACTAGCAAAGTATCAAGATATTCTCTACGCTCAAGATTCCTACGCATTGCTGATTTTGTTTCAAGCAATGGATGCCGCAGGAAAAGATAGCACGATCAAACATGTGATGTCGGGTGTCAATCCTCAAGGTTGCCAAGTCTACAGTTTTAAGTCGCCTTCTTCTGAAGAATTAGATCACGATTATCTTTGGCGATCGAATCGGGCCTTACCAGAACGCGGTCGAATTGGCATCTTCAATCGGTCGTACTACGAAGAAACTTTAGTCGTTCGCGTTCACCCAGAACTCTTAGTTCATCAGAAACTTCCACCAGAAGCCAATGGCAAAGAGATCTGGGACAAACGATTCAAGCAAATCAACCATTTTGAACAGTATCTTGTCGAAAATGGCATTGTTGTACTCAAGTTCTTTTTGAATGTTTCTAAGGAACAACAAAAGAAACGATTTCTAGCTCGGATTAATGAACCCGAAAAGAATTGGAAGTTCTCTGTCTCTGATGCTAAAGAACGGCAACACTGGGATCAATACATGGAAGCTTTTGAAGATGTATTTAACAATACGAGTACTAGCTATGCTCCTTGGTATATTATCCCCGCCGATCATAAATGGTTTACCCGGTTAGCCGTCTCAGACATTATTGTGAGTACGTTAAAGTCTTTGCATCTGTCCTATCCCACGGTTAGCAAAGTCCGGCGTGCAGAGTTACTAGAAGCAAAGAAAGTCCTAGAAAGCGAGGAATAATTGAAACCTTAGAAGGCGGAGTTGTCCCAAAACTCCGCCTTCTAAGGTTTCGTAGATTAGAGTGAGTAACGCTTTAAACTCGCGCTTCCTCTACCAGTTTTTCCCAACCTAAATCCTTCAACGCCCCGTTTCGCCGCAGTGGTCGTGTTACTAACTCCAAAATGTCCCGCGTATTCCCAAATCCGTGAATCTGAGCAAACGTAAACTCGACTGACCACTTCGTACTAATTCCACGCGCCTCTAGTGGATTTGCGTGAGCCATTCCCGTAATGACTAAGTCCGGTTTCAATTCATGAATTCGCTGCAACTGATTATAGTTATCTGGCTTTTCAACGATCGTTGGAACTGGAACGCCCATCTCCTGACAGGTTTTCACTAAGAAATCTAATTCCGCTGCCTGATACCGCTTGTCCATGTACGGAATGCCGATCTCATGACAAGTCATCCCACACCGAATCAAAAACCGAGCCAGCGAAATCTCGAGCAAGTTATCGCCCATGAAGAACACTGACTTGCCGCGAATCAATTGCAGGTAGTCTTCAACACTTTGCCAAATTTTTGCTTCCCGCTCCTCTAATCCTTTCGGTTCAATGTTAAACACCGAGCAAATCTTTTCAACCCAAGCCCGTGTTCCATCTGGACCAATTGGGAAAGGCGATCCAATCAATTTCGTTTTCCGTCGTCGCATCAATGTTGTAGCAGTTCTTGACAGGAACGGATTCACGCCTGATACATAGTATCCTTCCTCGATTACGGGAAGTTCTGTGTAGCGCTTCGCAGGCAACCATCCTGAAACCTTGATCCCTTGATGCTTTAATTCCAAAGAAAGCTGAGTCACGATCGGATCAGGAACAGACCCAAACATTACGAGCGGCGGATGATCCACATATTCTGACTCTTCGCGCTTCACATCTTCCTGTTTGCGTCCAAAGTTCATCAACTTCTGAATTGCATTACGCTCCTCTTTGTCTGCTTCCGCGGTTGGAGCTTGGGTTGGACAGCGTTGCGCCATTGCTGCTAAAACCGTGTCTTCTCCTTGTGTGAAGGCGTAATCGAGACCATTCGCTCTTGCTACAACAATGGGAATACCAATCTCGGATTCTAGTTTCGGTGCTAGTCCTTCTAAATCCATTTTGATAATTTCGGTGGTGCAAGTGCCGATAAACACAATCACACTGGGATTACGATCGCGCTTAATTTGCTCACAGAGCCGCTTCAATTCGTTGTAATCATTCAACTGAGCAGAAATATCGCCTTCTTCCAGCTCTGCCATGGCATAGCGAGGTTCTGCAAAAATCATCACGCCCATCGCGTTTTGCAGAAAATAGCCGCAAGTTTTCGTGCCAATAACGAGGAAAAAGCTATCTTCAATTTTTTGATACAGCCATGCAACACAGCTAATCGGACAAAAGGTGTGATAGTTTCCAGTTTCGCACTCGAAATTAAGGGCTTGAGGTTGAGCATCAGCGAGAGTCATAACGGTAGTTCTCTAAAGTGAGGATTTTATTGAGGCGATGGTGTCGTTCGGTTGCGTCCTTCGCAAGCTTCATCAACTTCAGCCGGACGACGAGGTTTCTGAGGCGCTTCAGTTGCAGAACTCGCAGGAAGATACTTGGGAGTTTCAGCTTTGAGTTGTTTGTGATTCAGTTCTTGTTCGGGATCAAAGTTCAGTCCCAGTGCAACAACAATGCGATCGGGATGATTGCTCAAGTCCACAATGAGCGGCAGCATTTCGGTCAGACGGGGTTCTTCGGTTGAGAGAACACCCAGAATAAAGCTAGAAGACGGTCGCCGTTTCCCTTCGCAACTGACCCAGATCGACAACCGAGAAATCCAAGAACGGTTTGCTTCGTAATAGTCGAGCCAGCGGTCTTTGAGCGATCGACGTAATTGATCAATGTTCACAAGTCAAACAAAGTAAAAGGACAAAGTTGGCACTAAAGATCACATATCGCAATTCGTAGCCTTCATCCTTTCCCCTTCATTCTTTCTTTAGACCATCATCAAATCTAATTCTTCCTCGGCAGTTTTTGGCTGTTGTGGATTGAGATAGAAGTCAGACAGCAACGAGAATAAATCGCGATCGGCAGCATCTTTTGGAACGACTCCTTCAGGATTTGCCAAAATCTGATCGGCAATGTTCAGATAGTAATCACACACATAGTTCAATGAGGGATCAGACTCTGCCATTTCAAACAATGTCTTTCCTTTCACTCGCGAAACGCGAATGTCTTCAATCAAAGGCAACACTTCCAAGATTGGCATCGGCACTGCATCAACATACTTTTCAATCAGATCTCGCTTTGCCGTGCGATTTCCAATCAAGCCTGCGAGTCGTAATGGATGGGTTCGTGCTTTCTCTCTGACCGAAGCTGCAATCCGATTTGCTGCAAACAACGCATCAAATCCGTTATCCGTCACGATCATGCAATAGTCTGCATAGTTCAACGGAGCCGCAAATCCTCCACAAACCACGTCTCCCAGGACATCAAACAGAATCACATCATATTCATCAAATGCGTTCAGTTCTTTGAGCAGTTTGACCGTTTCACCGACTACATAACCACCGCAGCCTGCTCCTGCTGGAGGTCCACCTGCCTCTACACAGTCCACACCGCCATAGCCTTTGTAGATGACATCTTCAGCCCAGACATCTTCATAGTGATAGTCCTTTTCCTGAAGCGTATCAATAATGGTCGGGATCAAAAAGCCAGTCAAGGTAAACGTACTATCGTGCTTGGGATCGCAACCGATTTGTAAAACCTTTTTGCCGCGTTTTGCCAATGCGACTGAGATGTTGCAGCTTGTCGTCGATTTGCCGATGCCGCCTTTGCCATACACTGCGAGTTTCACTCTAAGGTTCTCCTAAGTCGTCTCTGAAGGGGTGAGTACAAATCTGTTCTGTTTGCATTGTTGTTGATAAGACCGTTTCTGCCTAGTCCTCGCAAAAAGAAGTTACATCGCTAAGACAATTCAGTTGAAGAATATATTTATCAGAACTCCAAGAAATCTTACTAAGGTGAATTAAGCAGTTATTTAGCAATTTTTAAATTCTTGAATTCTTTTTTTTATAAAAATAAGAACAAAAAACAAACAGATTAAACCTAACCCTGTTGCTCTTTTCGTTCAATTGCTGATTAGGTCAGTTCCTGCGTCCTACCCACGATTTTCCAATTCAAAGTTCTTCAGAGTGAGGAAGATAGACAACTGCTCCTGCCTACAACGCAGTACCCTATCCGTTCACTGCAGAGTTCTATTAAGAATCATCAAAGTTTTGCGGTCTTACTCAAAGAAAAAGGCATCCACACTGGATGCCTCCGTGAACTCCTTTGATGATGAAAAACGAATTAGCTATGCACCTCGACGATTTCTGCGTTGCTGACGCATTTGTTGAATTTGATCGCGTTGTGCCTGCGTCAGTACTTCTTGATTGATTTTTTGCTGAGCTGATCTCATCTTGTCTCGAATCTGCGTTTTCTGTGCATCAGACAAATTCAGCGATCGCATCATCTTTCCAGGCTTTTCACCTCGCTGTACTGCTGCATCGTACTGAGCACGCTGCCCATCATTGAGCACGTTGGTGTAGATATCTTTTTGCACCGCTTCCCGAATCGACTTCATGGATTGCTTCTGTGCATCAGTCAAGCCCAGCTTATTTGCATATTCCTGTTTTGGGGCTTGTGCCAAGCGGTTGATAGGACGAGCATGAGCTGCAAGCATCGGCGAAACTGCCATCATCAGCGCGATCGCACCGGGGAGAAGAATTGCAACTTTTTTCATTGAGAATTTCTGCATGGTGTAAGTCAAAAATTAGGTCAGTGATCAGCTAAAAAATTAGCTTCGCTTCCTTAGACAGACTCACTATCTCAAAGGTTCAAATTATTTTTCTTAAATCGGCAGCGAGATCGTAAATTCCGTGCCTTCACCCACAATAGAGCGGCATTCTAACTGCCCTCCATGCTTCTCATTTACAATTTGCCGACTAATTGGCAAGCCCAGTCCTGTTCCTTTTCCTACTGGCTTCGTCGTAAAACTTGGCTCAAAAATCTGGGATTGAATCTCAGGCAGCATTCCCAACCCGTTATCCTTGATGCGGATAGAAACCGTTTGGTTGGAGCGATCGATCTCAGTTGAAATCCAGATCATATTAGGAGACGCTGCAACCTCTGCATAAGAGCGCGTTTCATTTTGCTCTTCAAACGCATCGATCGCATTCGCAATCAAATTCATAAAGACCTGGTTGAGTTGCCCTGGATAGCAGCTAATTGGCGGTAGTTCTGCATATTGTCGAATAATTTGAATTTCAGGATGTTTCTCATTTGCTTTCAGGCGATGTTTGAGCAGCATAATGGTGCTTTCAATTCCCTCACGCAGTTGAAATTCAGTTTTTGAAGAGATATCTGATCGCGCAAACGAGCGTAGCGAAAGACTAATATCCTTGAGGCGATGAACCCCTTCATGAATCGATTTGATTAATTTTGGCAAGTCTTCGGCAACATACTCTAAATCAATATCTTCAATAAATTCTGCAATATCTTCAGCAGAATCTTTGCGCTGATACATCTGAATTAACGCAAACAAATCGCGTGTGTAATCATCAATGTGTTTGAGATTGCCGCTGACAAAATTAATCGGATTATTAATCTCATGTCCGACCCCTGCAACAAGTTGACCCAGTGTAGACATTTTCTCACTCTGCACTAATTGCAATTGAGTCGTCTTTAATTGATGCAGTGATATTTCTAATTCGGCGGTACGATCTCGAACTCGTTGTTCTAGTTCCTGAGCTAATTGTTGCAGTTGCGCCTCGGTTTCGGCTTGTTCGGCAATTTTCGTTTGTAGGGATTGATTGAGGTGCGAAATACTTAAATGCAGCTTAACGCGAGCAATGACTTCTTCTTGCTGAAAGGGCTTGGTAATATAATCGACCGCGCCTAGTTCTAACCCTCTAACTTTATTGATGGAATCAGAGAGAGCGGTCATAAAAATGATGGGAATGTGCTGTACTTTAGCATTGGCTTTGAGACGCTGACAGGTTTCAAAGCCATCAATCCCAGGCATCATCACATCCAGCAAAATCAAATCCGGGAGTGCGTACTCGGCCTGCTCGATCGCAGATTCTCCATCTGTTGCCATCAATGTTTTCCAGCCTTGCCCTTGCAGCGCTTCAGACAGGACTTTCAGGTTGGTTGGTGTATCATCTACAAGCAAGATGCGAACCGGGACCAATGAAATCGGGATCATTTAATGTGCCGCCTTAGTGTAGGACTTGATAAACTGACGGATTTTTCCAGCTTGAAACGTCGCAGTAAGCTTCTTCAATTCGGCTACAAACGTTGTATAGCAAGGGTCTTCCTCTATTAATGTACTCAGAATACCCTCGATCGCAGTAATATCGCCCATCATAGCAAGATGATAGATATCATCTAAGACATTCTGTGCTGGAAGAACGAGTTTACCCTGGGCCGGTGCGGCTTGAGCGGGCGATTCCGTGGGTTGAGTTTGATAGATCCAGGTCAGATTCAGGAGAGCTTGTAGTGTATTGAGCAATTCTCCAACTTCAAAAGGTTTGGGAAGAAAGGCATTTGCACCCGCATCAAGGCTACGCTGACGATTGGAGCCAAAGACATTAGCACTCGAAACAATGATGGGAATTGCACTTGTTTCAGCAGTAGAGCGCAGTTGCTCAATCAATCCCATTCCATCTAGCAGAGGCATCGCTAAATCTGTAATTACGAGATCAGGATGATCTTCGTCAATTGCTAACCAGCCATCACTTCCGGTGTAAGCGACTTTGACTTCAAATCCGATCTCTTGTAGTAGTGTTGCCACCATACTGCATTGAGTCCGATCATCATCTACAACGAGAATAACCGGGGGTTGACCTTGAATTCCAATGACTGTCTGGGTTTGCGCTAGATTCTGGGTAGATTGATTCCATTCGGATGCGATCGCGAATTCAACTTCGAGCGAAAAAATACTGCCTTCTCCTAAGCGACTCTGCACTTGAATTCCGCTTCCCATCAAGTTTGCAATTCGCTGGCTAATGGCAAGTCCTAGCCCTGTTCCTTCAGATTTGCGCTCAACGGCTCCGACTTGTTCAAAAGGGAGAAAAATTTTGCCTACTTGCTCGGTAGACATCCCTACGCCTGTATCTTCGATTTCAAATCGAATTCTAGACTCTTGAGCCGAGAGTGCGCGGAAGGTGACCTGTCCTTGGTCTGTAAATTTGATCGCATTCCCGAGTAGATTGATCAAAATCTGTCGCAGTCGCTTCTCATCAGCAACAATGCCAATCGGTAAGCAATCGTCAATCTCGACCTGAAATCCAATCCCTTTCTGCTCAGCCCGGATTCGGCAGATTTCAGCAACCCCATTGAGAAAACTCGCAAGATGAATGCTAGACGAATCAAGTTCTAGCTTACGAGCTTCAATTTTTGACAAATCTAGAATGTCATTGATCAACGTCAGCAAGTGGGAGCCGCACTGATGAATAATTTTGATGCCTTCTTGCTCTTTAGGGGCGACTGATCGCTCTAAGATTTGGGCATAGCCTAAAATTCCATTGAGCGGTGTCCGCAGCTCATGACTCATGTTGGCAAGAAATTCGCTTTTTGCTTGGTTCGCAGAATCTGCTGCCTGTTTTGCCTCTAAGAGTTCGCGGGTACGTTCCTCAACTTTTGTTTCTAGCGTTTTGGAATAATCAATGAGTTGATTGTTCGCAGATTCTAATTCGCGATTCGCTTCTTCTAGTTTTTGGTGTTTGTGAGAATTTACAGTCGCAATCACACTCGCAATGAAAGAAGCAAGCGCGGGTGTGACTGGAATCAGCATTCCTCCTAGAAAAATGAAATAGGCTCCCGAGACAATTGCACCACTTGTCCCGACCGTTGCCCACAGAATTTTTCCACCCGGAAGGCGCTGGCGACTAGGTAAACTTGCTAACGTCCAACTTCCTATGGTTCCAAACAGAGAGCAGGCAAAAATCCAAGCAATGAATTTTTTGATCGTCAAGCCATGCAGCATGTTGTTCTGCTTGACACTATTGACCAGTTGATAAGCAATGTTGGCATGGACGACTACGCCAGGGGTTGGATCTTGAGCAGAGAACCACGAAGAACTAAAGGGAGTTCCAAAAAAGTCGTTGGTGCTCGCGGCAATCGAACCAATAAATACCATACGATCGCGCATCAAATCTGCGGGGACGCGTCCTGCGAGAACATCTCGCATCGATACTGTGTGGAATGCTTTTTCTGAGCCATGCCAATTGAGAAGAATCTGGTAGCCGCCAACATCTGCGTCTGAGTATCCTGCTTCTTGATCTTTTAGAGGAAGATAAACGGTTTGACCAAGCTTGTATTGGAGTGGATTTTTATCTGAGCTGTCTAACGTAGCGCCTTCAGCTTCTAGATATTTTAAAGCAACTCGTGTTGCTAGTCCCGGCTTAACCGTCTGATCTTTCGCATCTTCAGAGGTGAGCAAGGCACGCCGAACTTGGCGATCGCCGTCTAACACTAAATCTGCGATCGCAACTTGGTCTTTCTTTTTTAAAGCAGGCGGAGGTGCAACGCGATCACCTGTGATTTTCTCAACTCCAATCAAATTGGGTGTGGATTCAAATACATTGACCAGCTGCTTGTGACCTTCACCTTCTGGCAAATCGCGATAAAGATCTAGCCCGATTGCTCTTGGCTTTTGTGCCCGAATCTTTTCAATTAACTGTGCTAGTGACCAGTCTGGAATCGGCCATTTTTTTACACTTTGAATATCTTCCTCATCGATTGTGACCACCACAATCGACTTTGCCATTTCTCCGGTCGATCGCTGCCGAAAGAACTGATCGCGCACTTGCCACTCAAGCAAATTAAATACACCTAGCATTTGTCCCGCAGTAACAGTTGCAGCAACGCTAGGTGCAATGATCAAGACGCTACGATTTCGCCGAAAAAAAGCTTGGATTTTTTGCCGCATAGTAGTTACATGATTCGGAAAGCACTGGTCGCACTGACCAGTGCTTCATAGAGAGTTAGTTAAGAGAAACGAGCATTGGTGCTTGTGTGATCGAACCGAGTTCGACAGATGAGAGGAGTTCGCTCCAATGGTTGGTCAGAACTTCATCTGTGGGGTGACTTGCCCGCAACATTGCCAGAGTTGCAACACAGTCATACCAATGTCCATTCTGTCCCAGAATTTTTGCTTTCTGAAGCGCATCGGCTTGTTTGAGACTTGATGCCATTTCTGCGCTCATCTCAACTCGTTGAATCCAGCCATCCACATAGGGAGCACTGGGGTTTAACTTGTTATCGATCTTGAGTGCTAGAAACCACTGGTAGTCTTTACCCACCTCTAAAGCAGGTATAGACTCAGGGAGGGAAATGGCGCGAATGCCCGCTTCTTGATTGACCGCAATCGTTGTTTCATAGATCGTGGCTCCTGCTTCATCTTTCAGGCTAAAAACTGCTTCTTCAGCATCGGTTGCAGGGAGATAGACCAAGATCGTTGGGCGTTCAGAGATCGTCGTGCCGTAGTAGTTTTGCGGCGTAAGAGCCAACATTGCGGCCGGACCCGATGAAGCCACGAGTGAGGGATCTAACTCCTGTCTACCAAGACGAGAAGCGCCACCCGCAGTTACGCGAGCTGTACGATTAGTCCGCGAAGGTTGGAAGAATCCACGCGAAGCTCCACCCACGGCTGCACGAACACGACGGTTTGCACCGGGTTGGAAAATGCTGCCACGAGAAGCTCCGCCTGTCGCTTGACGGACAGTGCGGTTTTGCCGATTCGTAAATATGCTGCCACGAGAAGCTCCGCCTGTCGCTTGGCTGGGAGAGCCATTGCCAGGAGGAGGAGAGAACGGAAATGCTTGAACTGGAGTCCAGGCGCTACTAGCAATCAGGGCGACAATGCCCATCGTGCTAGCAATTGCTTGTTTTTTCATAAAACTTCCATCGCATCGGAGTAAGATTGGACACAATCGAACTGAGCTAAGAGAACACCACTATAAACTAATCCTAGAGAATATATTCCCTTTAGCCAGTGGTGAGTTTGCGTAATTCTCAGCTTGAGGAATCCGTGAATCTACAGTTTTTTACTGCCAATTTCCAACCATGACAAATCCACTCCAGAAAAAGGGATCTTTAAAGTCCGTTTTGCGTATCAAATGGAGTTGTGCTTGGCGTAGAGCTTCTGCTTTGGTGCTTCTCGATTGACCGAGTTCTTGATAAAACTGCGTCATGAGTGTTGCGGCTGCTTTATCTTTTACAGGCCAAAGCGTTGCGAGGGTAGACCGTGCTCCTGATTTTACTGCTAGTCCTGCCAGTCCAAGAACAGCGCGATCGTCACCACTTGCGGTATCACAAGCGCTGAGCACGAGTAGATCGATCGCTTTTGAAGCGTCCCGGCTTTGTAGGAGTTCGGAGAGTTCTTTGATGTTGACAACTCCATCCCAGGTCAGCAGGAAGGTATCTTCGAGGCGAGAGCTAAACTGTCCATGTGTGGCAAGATGCACAACATTCGCTTTACTGTCTTTTAATTGAGTCGATAATGCATTGCCTGTAAATTGTGCGTTAAGCAGTTTGGAAGAAGGAACGGTTTGCGCGATTTTTTTAACTTCAGTTTCTACAGCAGGGAGGGCAGAAAAGCCCGAACGAGACTCACTGATACCAGCAACGATTGCGCCAATGTTGGTTTGCTGGAGGGAACGTGCTGCCATTAACTGAAGCCCAGGAGATAGGGTGACAGCATACTTCTCGATGAGGTATTGCTTGCCATCGTAAAGGGCTGACATGGGAATATTTCGCAGTTTACCGTCTAGAACAAACACCAGTGTTTTTGTCTGTTTTAATTCGGACTCGATTGGACGAATCAGCCAGTCGTAGACTTGTTGAGAGACGCGATCGCGAGCTTGAAGGTTGGAAACTGGGTTGAGTGCAGCCAGCAGTTGATCGAGCGTTTCTTCGACTTCGGCTTGCGATATTGGGGTGATGTGATATTGCAGAGGTTTGCCTGCGGTGGAAGAAATCACGGCTAAGCGATCGGGCAAGATAATCGGATAGACAACAGTTGCAGTCGTGTCAACCTGGTCAATTTGTTGGGTTTTATCGAGACAAGCTTCACGGAAGAAGTTGTCGAGTTCTGCAACTTGTAGAGATTCGATGAGTTCGCGAGCTTGGGTGAGTTCTGCTTGACCCGGTTGACCTTCGAGTAAGAGTGCCACGAATTCACGGTAGACCGGTTCGACGCTTTCTCGGAAGGAGAATTGGACATCAGGATTGATGGCTGCAAGGTCGCCTCGGATGGCACGCAGAGATTTCACTGCTTCGGTGTAAGGTGAGATCGCTTGCTTAGTTTTGCCTTGTTCGATTTTCAACCGTCCCATTTGCCAAGCAGATTGAGCAATGATCTCATCGGCTTGAAGTTGACGAGCGATTTCGAGAGATTGCTGCGTAACGGTTTCGGCTTCTGCCCATTGCTCCGTGCGCCCGTAGAGCTTGCCCCATTGGTTGAGGGCATAAGCTTCGGCTTGGGAGTCTTGCAAGCTCTTGGCAGACTGAACTGTTTTCTCAAGTAGGCTTGAGAGCGTGTTGAGCGATAATAGTTTTTCGCTGTTTTCAAGCTGATTGAGCGAGGCGGCAAAATTAATTGCGCCATACATAGAAGTACGGTTTGGGGGGAGTTGCTCAAGCTGGGATAATAGCTGGGGTGCAATTGGAGCGGCTTGGTCGAGTAACCCGTAATCAATCAGAAGTTTGAAGCGATCGAGACGAGCTTGCAGTTTCTCAATTGGGCTAACGGCCGCTTGTTCGGATTGTTCAAGGTATGCTAGAGCAGCATCTGGATCGTTTAAGTCGGTTGCCGCTTTTCCAAGTCCTGCTAGAATTGCGCTGATTTCGGATTTAAGATTTTTGGCTTTGGCGATCGCTAGACTTTGTTCTAAAACTTTACGGCTTTCCGTCGAATCTCCAATCATTTGCAGAGTCGCGCCGAGTGTTCTCAATCCGCTAACTTTGACTTGAGAGTCCGGCAGTTTAGCTAATTGCTGGTTGATTTCGTTTAATTGCTGCTTGGCACGGCGATAGTAGCCTAAGCTTTGTAGGGCTTGAGATTGGTTAATTTGACTGCCTAGGCTACCGATTGTGTCTCCCGCTTGAGTGTAATAAGTCTGAGCTTGTTTCCAGGTTTCTAGGGCTGCTTCTGCTTTGCCTGTATGGAGGAGTAAACTAGCTTGAGTATTGAGAACCTGTGCCCAGAGAATGGCATCTGCTTGGGGTTTCGTCGCTTTGAGATGGGAGAGGCTTTGCTCGATCGATTGAGTCGCTTCAGCCCATTGACCCAATTCTTGCTGTGCCAAAGATAAGTAGCTGAGGCTAAGGGCAGCATTGGCACGATCTCCTTTTGCCTGAGATTGTTGTGCGGCAGTTTGCCATACGGAAACTGCTTCTGCAAATCGCCCAGACTGATAGAGGGTACGTCCTTGATCTAAGAGCGTCGCGGGTTGTGCAGCAACAATCGGGGCAGGAGTTGGTTGGAGGGTTGCTTGAGCAGGCGTGATGGCGATCGCTAAAGACAAGCTGAGAACGCCGAGGCAAAGATGGAGCAACCGACGGTGTTTTGATCGGGACATCATAGACAGTTACCTGAGGTCAGTGGTTCGCAAAGTAGACTTTGCCGAACAGGAATCAGGTCTAGTGTTCCCCTATGCGCTACGGGCTATCAATGCTCGGCTGTGGGCGGGATAGTCGCGAGAGTGCGAGTTTGCATCGGTTATCTGGAGAAGAGGTTGAAGTCCTGAGTTAATTGAATCTGAATTAATTGTCTGGGCTGAATTGTAGCGGGTCTAGAAGCTGTGAGATAAGTTACGCCTGCTCCAAGCGCGGCTCCGCCAATCACGTTTCCACCCGAGAAACCACCGAGGACGGCTCCAGCGATCGCGCCGAGTCCAGAGTTTTGAATTAAGCGATGGTCTTGAACTTGAGGATTGCCGCTGATCGTGTCTGATTTGCCAATGAAGGCGAGATTTTGACCTTGGATGGTGACGGCTTGGGTGACAAATCGACTTCCGTTTCGATCGGTTTCAAACTTTCCCATGACTGCACTCCCAGGCGCAACGAGTAAGCGCCCTGCGCGATCGCGGATTTCGTTTTGCAAAATCAATACATCTTGTCGAGATTGATTGCCCTGAAGTTTGAGTGGCTCGTTGCCGGGATAAAACAGGCTAAGCTTTGTGCCAACAGGAAGGAGACTTTCAGAAGATCCGTTGGCAAAACGACTGATTTGCTGCGGGGTGGATGGGGGTTGCTGATTGATGAGGGTGGGTAAGGGTTGACCGAATTGGATGGTTCTCTGGCGGACAGGAACAGGAGTATCTTCGACGGGAGCAGAGGTCGATCGAGGTTCCACGATCGAAGAGGGATCGGGAGAGCGGCGATCGAGTTGGGGAACGGTCACGGTCGGCGGTGTACTCGGTAAATTTGTGGGGGCATTAATGGGCGGAAACGAATCTGGAATTGCCAAGCTGGGATTGACTTCTGGAAGTTGTAAGCCAGGCGATTGAGGGACAGCGCGAGGAGTAATCGGCGCATCTGGAAAAAGAAGACTACTTCCGGTGGGAGCATTGCCTGATCCGGCAGCGGGGGGGAGGGGAGTAGATTGAGCAGGCGGTAGATCAGGGACAGTCGCAGCAGGAGGCGCAGAATTAGTTGCAGGGGGAGGGGTTACAGGCGGGAGGTCGGGGTTGATGGTGGGGGGAGCGGGCGGTAGTCCAAAATCGTTTGCGGGAGTGGCTGAAGTTTGGGCGACTTTTGGTTCTGCGGGTTGGATTGGAGTTGTTTTGGGAAGGGGAGCGGTCTGGATGGGACGCAGGGAGTTGAAAACGGCTTGGGTTTGGGGGGAAGGAGTGCGAGCCGCTAGAGTAGGGCGGAGTATCCAGATTTTGTCTGAGCTTGGGGCTTGTTGAAGTTGGACTTGTTGGGTTGCCAAGGTTTGATTGGGCGCAAGTTCGAGGACAATCCGGGTGGTATCTGGCTGGAATTGGAAGACGCGAACTTGCCGAACTGCGCCCATAAAAGTCTGTTGGGGAGAAATCTGACCTACCTGGGTGTTGGGTAAATCAAGGACGATGCGATCGGGTTTTGAGAGGAGAGAATAGGTCGGTTTGATGCCTGCTGCGAGGGTAACTTCGAGTTGATTGATGTCGGGGTCGAACCGCAAGTTTTCAAGCGGGGCTGCGATCGCGGATGCGCTGGTGAGGAGAACGATCGCGCTAATCAATTCGGAGAATGTGAGGGCTTTCTTCAGCATGGCAAGTCAGGAGAAAATTAGCGATCGAGTGGGGGACACTCGGAGAGGAAAGAATTGGGTGGATTATAGGCGAGTTTTTGGGAACTGTAACTGTTTTTGGACAAAAAGATTGCCTAAGCACGTGGCTTAAGCAATCTTCCTAGCAATGCATGAATGTTAGGTTAGAGCAGAACTTCTGTAGAGACGTGTCGCTGAAATGCCGCTACAGGAGTGATTTATTGCTTTTTCTCAGCGGGTTGGGTGATTTTTTCTTTGGCTGCATCACCTGCTTGCTTGGCTGCGACTCCAGCTTGCTTGGCTGCTTCACCGGCTTGTTTAGCTGCTTCGCCGGCTTGCTTTACGCCTTCGCCAGTCATCGTTTTTGCGGCTTCGCCTGCTTTGGTTGCAGCTTCACCCGCTTTGGTTGCGGCTTCGCCTGCTTTAGTTGCGGCTTCGCCTGCTTTGGCTTTTACAGATTCGCCTGCTTTCTTCGCTGCGTCACCCGTTTTCTTTACAGATTCCCCGGCTTTGTTCACTGTCCCGGCAGGTTTTGCAGCGGGCGCGGTTGGAGCAGCAGGAGGAGCAGCCTGCTCGGTTTCAGCACATGCAGTTAAGCCCATCATTAGAGCAAGTCCTGCAAAGACGCTAATTGCTTTGAGTCTCATCATCATGTCAACCTCAATAAATTAGTAGATGTTTCGTTTGGAGAAGCCATCACAATTTATCGCATCTTGGTTAATCCAATGCTTTTGTAATTAATTTTTTATTGTTTATAAAATTTATTCTTTTCAATGCCCGAGTGAGTTACGAGATTTTCTTATTAAACTTTATTGCGCCATAGCTTTTCGAGCATTTCAATTTGCTGTTTCAACGCTCGACGTTTGCGTTTTTTCTGCACAAAAATTGCAACACAAACACCGAGAGGAAGCGCGATCGCAAACAGTCCCTCTGAAATCAGAACGGCATCATTCTCAACGGACCATCCTGGAACTGTGGAGATAGAGCAAATGAGTCGAAAATGGGTTTGCATAATGAAGAGTGGCAGCAAGAAAAGATTGCGTCAATGCCTTCTGATCTGAGTAGATTTTATTTTGTCACTTGATGCTGGAACGCCTTGTATTTCTTATTTTTCTTTAATGTTGAATCTGAGTGTGACGATTGGCAACATCCCGGGCAATTGACCAATCGAATCGGGGAGACGAATATTTTTCAGGGTTTGCAGAATTTAATGTCTAAACATAGAGATTACTGATATTGATGACACAGAGGCATTAGAAAAAGGCGATGAGAATATGGGCGAAGATGCGAAGTCTGGTTTGGTTCCTAACCCACAACCAAGTCGGTTTCAAGCGTGGCAGCAAGTGATTGGGCTAGCAATTTTGCTCGCAGCAGTCATGTTTACTTGGATGATTTATGGAGTGTTTCAACCCAGGATTTTAAGCAGCTTAGGGTTTACAGCCTTGGCGAGTCAGTTGGGGATTTATCAAGGTTTATTGGGCGCGATCGTTGAACCTGTGGTGGGATGGAAATCGGATCAGATTTTTCGGCGGTTGAATACGCGATTTCCGATGGTGACGTTTGGGGTGACGTTGGCGGGATTGATCTGTGTTTCGGTTTCGGTTTTGTGGCAAGAGAAGGCAGTAATGCTGGCGATTCGGAATTTTGTGCCGATTCTGACGACGGTTTGGGTGATCGCAATGATTATTTTTCGCGGACCTGCGATCGCGCTGTTGCGGCAGTTTACTCCGGCTGACTTTCCCTTAGCAAATGCAATTTTGACGCTGGTGTTTGCTTTGATGGGGGCGATGTCGCCGTTGGTAGGTCGTTTGATTACTCAATGGGGGGCTTCGGCAACTTTTCTACTGGGAGCGCTATCGCTGGTGGTGGGGGGACTACTGTTCAAATGGTCGCAGCCCCCGCTCCAACTTGCAGAAGTCACGAATGATCCGCCGATCCCGCTGAAGAAGGCGATCGCGATTTTTTGGGTTGGATTGGCAGCGGGAATTCAAAGCACGTTGTTATTTGGTTATTCGCCACAACTGCTGCATCAGCAAATTCAATGGCTGGAGCCAGCTTATCTAACTTCGGCGATTTTGGTCATTTCTGCGGTGAGTGCTTTGCCGTTAGAACGGTTTGCATTGACTTGGGGGGTGCATCGATCGATGTTGATGAGTTTTTCGGTGATCGCGTTATTGTTAGGCGTGTTGAATGTGCCTGCTAATTGGCTGTTTCTGGTGCTTTTTGGCTTGGCATTTGGATTGTTGTTTATTAGTCAAATTCCTTATGCTTTGGGAGCGGTTCCGAGTAATCAAGCGGGGTTTGGAACGGGACTTTATTTTGGGGGAATTGGGGGTGGATCGGCGATCGTGAGTTGGGCGTTGGGAAGTCAACCTGTGTCAAGTAGCATCATACTCTGGGGATTTTTGGCGACGGTGATCGGAGGGATTGGGCTAATCGGTACGAGACGCGATCGCAACTTGATCTAAAAAATTCTGAAAGTTCAAACTTGCTTGTGTAGATTAGACTGAGAACGAAGGTTTTCAAATCAGCCTACACAATCTTTATCTGTTTAAGGTGAAATGAATCGAGTGGATAACCCGGCTCCTAACAACAAAGTGCGTCAGAAAGACGAAAATCCCTGGCTAGAGGGACTCAAAACGATCGGTTTAAGTGCCGTTCTAGCGATCGGGATTCGGCAGTTTGTTGCGGAAGCCCGTTATATTCCATCCGGGTCGATGTTGCCGACGCTGCAAATTAACGATCGTTTAATCATTGATAAAATCAGCTATCGCTTCAATAACCCTCAACGCGGTGATATTGTGGTCTTCGCTCCGACTCCTGCCCTAGAGAAGCAAAATTTTCACGATGCGTTTATTAAGCGTGTGATTGGGTTGCCGGGGGATAAGGTGCAGGTCAAGGGCAATCGAGTTTATGTGAATGACCAGCCGTTGCGCGAAAATTATATTGGAAAAGATGAAGCGCCCCAGTATGAATGGGGACCGCAAGTGATTCCGCCTGATTCTTATTTGGTGCTAGGCGACAATCGCAATAATAGCTATGACAGTCACTACTGGGGATTTGTCCCACGCGACAAGATTATTGGACGGGCAGTGGTGAGATTTTGGCCTCCGAATCGGGCAGGTGAGATTACGCCAGAGCCTCAGTATTAAAGATTTCTAGGACTCGACCTGTAATTGAGTGGTTGAGCCAAGAGGTATTTGTGGACAGCGATCGTAGATTTGAGCGATCGACTGTCCATTTTTCATTTGGATCGAACAAGATCAAATCTTTAGTCTGAAAAGATTGATTGAGGCACTGGGCTGAGCGGGTGGTTAAGCTTTGCCAGAGTGTTAGGGCAGACCAGCGATCGGATTCGACTAAATTCGACCAGAGCAGGGGTAACGCAAGTTCTAAGCCGATCGCGCCTGGAGGGGCTTCGCCAAATGCAACGGTTTTTTCTTCGTAGGTGTAGGGGCTGTGATCGACTGCGATCGCGTCAATGATGCCATCTTGAACGGCTTGGATTAAAGCGTCTCGATCGTGCGGGTTGCCTAAGGGTGGGTCGAGTCTCAGATTGGGATCATAGGTTCCGACGGCATCTGTATCTAAGAGCAAATGGAGCCAAGTGGTGCTGGCTGTGACGGGTACGCCTCGTAATTTGGCATCGCGAATCAGTTCGACTCCTCGTGCTGTTGAAATTCGCATGAGATGAACGGGTGTGCCAATTTCTGCGACGCATTCGAGTAGGGCGGACAAGGGGGCTGATTCTGCCATCGTTGGGACTCCAGGCAGACCGAATCGCATTGAGTTTGCGCCTTGTCGGATTACGCCTTTCCCGGCTAGTCCTGGATCACAAGCCCAGAGTGCGACGGGTTTTTGAATGGGGTGGAGATATTCTAGAGCGCGACGAATCAGCGTTAAATTTGGAAGTGCTTTTCCGTCGGTGAATCCAATAATTCCGGCTGCGGCTAATTCTGCGAGTTCGGTCATTTGTTGACCTTCTGTTCCGAGCGTGAGTGCGCCCCAGCAGTTGACTTTGGGGAATTTGGTGCGAATTTGGGTGACGCTTGCGGGATTGTCGATCGCGGGATTTGTGTCGGGAAGGAGATTGAGTTGAGTGAAGCCTCCGGCGATCGCGGCTTGTTCGATCGAGGTGAGCGTTTCGCGTTCTTCAAATCCGGGTTCACCGCTGTGACTGTAGAGATCGATGAGTCCGGGGGCGAGAATTTTGCCAGCGCAGGGTTGAATTTGCGTGTCTGGGGGAATTTCAGAGGGTGCGAATGCACGGATAATCCCGTCTTCAATTAAAACGTCGGTGATGCGATCGACGTTTGCAACCGGATCAAGCGATCGAACTTGCTGGAGCAGAACAAACATAGTTTTGTGCAACGAATAAAACAGGAGAATGAGATCGAGTAGGATGCTTCCCGTTCAATATTTAAGTACGGTTTCGCATCCCATCTTGCACTCTCTACTTTTTCTTGAGGGATTAAAGTGCGCCTGCGGCAGTCTTGTCTAACACACCGCCTAAATGGGTTGTGATGTTCATTGCCATCAGCAATGGTGTTGCATCGTTGCCTTTGGGATAGTCGATGACGCTGACTGCGCCGTTGCCTTGCTTGAAGTTCCAGAAAGAAGCAGTCGTTAAGCCGGAGATGTAGCAAAGAATTGCTTTATTGATGGCATCGTGGGCGACGACGAGGATCGTTTCTCCGGGTTGGGCATTGTTGACGATTTCGTTCCATCCAGCGATCGCTCGATCCCAAACTTGCTGCAAATTCTCACCTTCTGGCATTTGAACGGTTTCGGGGCGACTTTGCCATTGCTCGAGTAAACCGGGATAGTCTGCTTCGATTTCAGATTCAAATTTCCCTTCCCAGAGTCCATGACTAATTTCGCGCAGGTCGTCGCGCAGTTTTAAGTCGATGTCAGGATGATGTTTCAGAATGAGTTCTGCGGTTTCTTTGGGGCGTGCCATTGAACTGCTGACGGCGGAATCAATGGAGACAGATTTAAGGAATTCGCCAGCCTGGGAGGCTTGAACTCGTCCGTTGTCGTTGAGGGGAACATCGATTTGTCCTTGGAAGCGTCCTTGGCGGTTCCATTCGGTTTCACCATGTCGGACGAGTAAGAGGCGTGCGCCCTTGTGTTTGGGACGGAGTTTGGGGATGGTTTCGCCTAAATGAGAGGTGACGTTGAGAGATTCAATTTGAACGGTTTCGCCAAAATCGCCGGAGAAGTTGAGAACGGTGATGCCGCAGTTGGAGATATGGAAGCGTTGATAGTCGGCGGGTTCGAGTCCGATCGCGGTATTGATTAAGGCGCGATTAATGCCACTATGGGCGACGATCAAGAGGGTTTGATTGGCGTGTTGGGGAATGGTCGATCGCCAGAATCGTTCTGCTTGCTCGTATAAGTCTTGAACTGGAGCGAGTTCGCTGCCATCGGGTAGCGTCATTCTGACTTTATGTGGCTCGGTGTGCCAGTAGTCATACATTTCAGGATATTTTTCTTGGACTTCGCTGAAGAGCATTCCTTCCCAAAGAAAAACATTGATTTCTTTTAAATCGTCTGTGACTTGCAGAGCGGGGGGATTGTCTAATCCTTCAAAAATCACTTCGGCTGTGCGTTTTGCACGTTGGAGGGGGCTGGTATAGATGGCATCGAATTGCAAATCTTTGAGAGCTTTTGCAACCTGGGTTGCCATGATTTCTCCTTTTTCGGTCAAGGTGGAGAGATCACAATGCCCCTGCGCTCTTTTTTCAACGTTGTAGCTGCTTTCACCGTGGCGGACGAGAATTACACGAGTCGTCATAGATTTTGGGGCAAAAAAGTCAGGATGATTCTATCGTGTTCGTGTGTCAAATGATGAGAAATCTAAAGTAGCGATCGAACATAATTGCAGTACCCTTGGATCTAGTCCATCCATCTTCACTAGAGCCATGCAAGTTTTCGTTCTGCTGTTCAATGCTGACACCGATAATCCGGGGATTCATACGATTAGCGTGGGAACTCAGAATTTGGTGTTGATGTTTGCGCAACAAGATGATGCGGAGCGGTACGCGATGATGCTGGAGGCGCAGGATTTTGCGGTTCCGACGGTGGAAAAGATTGATCAAGAAGAGATTGAAGAGTTTTGTCAGGATGCGGGCTATGAGGCGTATCTGATTCCTGAGAATTTTATGCCGCAAAATGAGTTTGAGCGGTTGTTGTTGGCTCCGCCTGAGGCGAATCGTGAAGAGACGGATTGGAGCAGTGAGGATAAGCCGGAACGTGAGGAGTCGGAACTGTCGAATGGGGAACTCGATCGCATTCGTCGCCAGTTAGAAGGGTTGCTTTGAGTTTTAGTCTCAATGTCTCAAACGGGTTTTATCAATAGACTCATTCTGAGTCTCAAGTGATTTGATTAAAGCGATCGTTAGGCTTCTGCGACATGGTATCGAACTCATTGCGTGCTCGAATCTTGACCAACATTGAAAAAGGGGAAGTTTTGAGAAGACGGAAACGATCGAGCACGGGGTAACGAAAGTGAGGCAGGCGATCGCGGCGCTCAACTCTACGATCGCCGTTGATGCTTGAAGCTGAAAGCTTACTGCATAGAATGTAAGCCGAACAGATTGCCTTCGGTATCAGCAACTAATGAGATGAAACCATACTCTCCGATCGACATCTTAGTTTTTTGAATTCGACCTCCGAATTCTTTGACTCTACTTTCTTCTACTGCACAGTCATCGCAACTGAAATAGATCAGAGTACTGTTACCCCCCGATGAAACTCCAGGCATTTTTACTAATGCACCCGCTGCACCTTCGCTTCCCATCTGCATCGGAAAGCTCCACATTTCTAAATCCGGGTTGTTCAGGCTTTCTAGTTTGCGTTGAAAAACAGATTCGTAGAAGGCTTTAGCTCGATCCATGTCTTGCACATAGATTTCAAACCAGATAACGGGATTGCTATTCATCGTTGCCTCGCTGAATATAGTACAAATATATTGTAGAACGGGTCAGTTTAGCGATCGACGATCTGTTGAGAATTGTAATACTCGATTTTGAGTCTCGTTTTCTCAAAACTGTTTTATTGCTGGACTTAAAACGAGTCTTGTTTAAGACTTTGTGCGACAAATATGTCTCGCCTGAGACTTAAAGTAAGTCTCGTAACGTGTCTTACAATAAGAAAAAGATGGTACGAGCCATGGGAACAATCCCAATTGAGGCAACAATATCGCTGTTTGCCTACCCTTGAAAGTTTGGAAAAAGACATCTGCTCTTGTTGGGATGAACTTCTGAAAACAAGCACAAAGTTTCTTTTAGTCTTCTCATCTGTCATCGGAAAACCGCTTAAAGTTAGAAATGGGACGATACACTTTATTCGCTTCAAGAGGTGTACATTATGAAACCTGCAACTTGGTTACCTGAAGAAAAAGACGAAAAAGTAAACCAGTATCTTGATCACATCAATCGTGCTCCATACGCTACGATCGCGGCTGTATCCGTTGGGCTGTTCTGTCTATTTACGGTCATCATTCTGCTAAGCAGTTTCTAGGACTTCAGTTCTGAGACCCGAAATGCTTCTCATCGACTTCTAAAACCACAGACTTAAGGAGGCTGAGATGGAAGCTTCTGAATATTTAAGAATGATCAAAGAAAGACTCATTTCTGATTCTGCAAGTTGGGGAAGCTTAGTCACTTTGGCACTTGGCATTACCGTGCTTGTGATGTTGATGATTTTTTATTCACAAGGATAACTTGTCTTCTTGAATCGCTGAGTCTTTGCATTCTAGTCCACTTCTTCACCTACTCCAATGGTTGAGATTGTTTAGAGTTGGAGTGAAATTATGTTGAGAAAGCTATCTTCGATGAAAGCGCGATCGCACTTCGCATCGGTATTTACGATCAGTGCAGTTCTGCTCAGTCTCTTACCGTTGACTGCGAGAGCAGGGCAAATTGGAGGACGGAGCTACTTTGAACGTGCGCCTCATCTCGTTCGGACTGCTGCTAGTAACGTTTTAGCTCATACTCCATCGGCTTATGAGTTTACGATTCAAGTGCCATCGGATGCTGGAGCAGCTTTGCAAACGGTTAGAATTGCTCAGGAGGAAAACCTCGATCGTGTCAGCTTCGATCCTTCACAAAGTCGTGCATTTCTAGGAGATCACATGGCGAGAGGGCAATCGGTTTCACTCGCCGCGATCGGTGGTGAACGCCCCAACAATAAGAGTGAGACAACCGTCACATTTAACCCTCCGATTCAACCCGGACAAACTGTGACTGTTGTACTAGATGCAACAGCAAATCCTTGGCAGGGAGGCGTTTATTTGTTTGGAGTCACGGCTTATCCTGAAGGAGATCAAGCTTCTGGATTGTTCTTAGGCTATGGACGCATTCATTTGCAGTCTTACCAGTAGCTTTCTTTCGATCTGATTAGAAACAATGAAGACCCTTTGCCGTCGAGGGTCTTTTCTTTGGTTCATGAATCTATTGCTTGACCTTACCATTGAGATGCGATCGCGCTTGCCAGTAAACCACTGAGCAAAATGATGCTGAACACCTTGAGAATTTTGCTGCTCGATTGCTCCTGACTCCAAATCTCTTGATAAGACAATTCCTGATTCTGAAGCTGAAAGAATGCTGGAGGACTCATACCAGGAAGGAACCGACTGAGACCAAAGTGGAGAAAAAACCGCATCATCCACAATCGCGCCTGCAAGCGATTCTGATTGTATTGCCAAGGGGCTGCGGTCTGAGCTAGTCGAACGACTGCCTGAACATCCATGGCTCGAATCGCCTCATACCGTGGAAGTGCCTGTGATAGATCATTTTGACTTTGACACAGGATGTCATTTAAAACAGACACATCTTCTAATGCTGCATTCACACCTTGTCCGATATCCGGGGGAAAACAATGAATGGCATCTCCTAACAGCACGATGCCAGCCTGAATCGTTTCTGATGGTTCTTGCTTCAAGAGATAGTGTAATCCAGGGCAGAATTGAGGCATTGGAAAAACGCCACCGTTACTTTTAGCAAATCGATCAGCTTCTTCGATCGAGATCATTTGACGAATGGGCAGTTGGGGGAAGTCTTGCTCGAAAAACTGGAGGACTTGCTCACCCGTTTTCAAGCTCCAGATTTGATGATCTGGATGGGTGATGATATTGACGGTGCGCGGCGCGGTGTCATCTTTGAGGGGCAAAAGACCGAGCGTGAGAAACTGAGTGCGACTCCGCCATATTCCCCGAATGGCATAAGCTCTTGTAGAAACAGCCTGGTCTTGATGTTGAGCATCAAGCGGAAAGTTTGGGGGTAGGCTCAATACTTTGTAGCGCAATCCAGAACTCGGAGAAGGAAATCGCTGCATCTCAAATCGATCCGTGCGCTCCCACTGCTTCAATGTCGTGCGAACAATCGATTGGATTCCATCACAGCCAACTAACAGAAATGGTTCAAATCGCTCAATCTCATGGTTCGATTTCTGAGCGACTACTTCCAGCGTTTTGATGCCTTCCTCTGTGCTAATTTGATTAATCTCTGTACATTGAGTGTCGAAGCGAACCGTAATGTGGTCTTGCCAGTTGTGTTCGATTTCTTCGTAGAGCAATTGGACAAAGACTCTTCGAGGAATCCAATACGCTATTTTTCGGTTGGAATTGACGATTGGTAATTTTGAGGTTTTGCGCTTACCGTTGGGCTGAATGCGGGTGATGTAGAACGCTGTATTGGGAACACCGATTTTAGGTAACTGTTCAGTCAGTCCAAGTAAGTCTGTTAATTTTTGACCTCGACCATCAATGAGGTAGTTAAAGGACTTATCTGGCTCGTAGTAGTCGGCTGCCGTGCGCTTTTCTAGCACGGTAATATTTGTCCATCCTCGGTGTGCCAACATGAGTGCTGTCGCGAGTCCTGCGGGACCCCCTCCAATAATTAAGGCATTGGTGTGAGAAAGAACGAGTTCGCTTGGCGTAGGTTGAATCAACATAGAGCGTGTAGAACAAGTGCGCTTAGCTCTCATAACGATATCGCACTCAAAAAAACTAGAGCAGCAAAGCTCGATGGATCGTCTTTAGAAAAGATGAGTGCGGCAAGGAAGGGAGCAAATTCGTTAGAAATTTGCTTTGTTATGACTTGCTTCAGCAGGCGTTGCCGCCCTAGTTTTTGATGGATATGCTGAGTTCAATCACCAATGTCAGGCAGTTCATGAATCAGTCGTCCTGTTTTCCTGCGGTTGAAACACCTTCTAGTGATGCGATATTTTCTCCTTGCCGAAGATATCGCTATGTTCTTTGGCGAAGGTGGGCGAACGATTGGAGTTCTAATTACGCCATGTTTGTTGGCTTGAATCCATCTACGGCAGATGAAACACAGGATGATCCTACAATTCGCCGTTGCATCAAATTTGCGAAAGATTGGGGATATTCGGGTCTTTGTATGACAAATTTGTTTGCGTATCGAGCAACAAACCCAAAAGATATGATTGCCTCAGTCGATCCAATCGGTTCAGACAATGACAAGTATTTACTGGAGTATTCGGCAAGGGCAAGAATTGTTGTGGCTGCCTGGGGCAATCATGGAACTCATCACGATCGACATCTTGACGTTAAAAAGATGCTTCCAAATCTTTATTGCTTAAGGCGAACTAAGCGAGGAATGCCTTGGCATCCACTCTATCTTCCACAAACACTCCACCCAATTCAGTTTTGATAGGTCTGGGTTTCACATGCAAGCCGATAACCTTTTAGCCCTGTAGATCTAAAACATTCCCAACTTCTGTATGATGAGCGTGTCTCGAATGAGACACAGATTAAGTCTCATATAGCGTCTTAAATGAGAAAGAAGTATTATTGGTGAGAAGAGTAAGGTTGGATATAGCGGCGATTTGCTCTGACGTAGCATTTGTAATTTTGTCCAGATGCGCTTCTAACTCGCATCCAGGGACTGCCGTTTTTGTCTTTTGCATTAAGGAGAACTTCGTCTGCGCCGCCACGACCGACATCGGCTTGCAGTAATTCTGAGCGTTTGAACTGTCGGATAATCCGAGACTTTGCATCTGCATTGCTGCGACAGTTTAAGTATGAGACTGTCACTTGCCAGAGTGAGCCGCGCATCAGAGGAGATTGGACTGTGCCTTTGACTGGGGCTTCATTGCTGAAATAGTTACCCTGCCGATCGGGGTTGGAGTTGTACGGCTCGGAAAGGGTTGGAGTTGCAATCGTGATGGTAATGATTGTGAGAGTCAAAATAATGGAGTGTGGTTGTTTCATTGGCTTCCGCGATCGAATTCACAGTTTCAAATAAGACTTAATTTAGGACTCATTATAAGTCTCATATAAGACTAAAGAGGCGATTTACTGAAGAGATCGACGGGTATAATCAGGTCAAATTTGGATAGGCAAGCCGCGATCGAGTCGAAAAATAGAGGTAAAAATTTAGTCCATTTTCAGTCCAGTTAATTTTATAGTCCAAGATTATCGAACTAGAACTCTTGAAAAGTCTGGATTTGAGAAAGTAATTAAAATTTGAACTTCTGCGGTTATCGCAGAAGTTCAAAGGGTTCTCAATCTTGATCGATGGTTTGGCTTTTTGATTTCCTGACAGCTTCACAACCGATCCAACATTGAAATCAGTCTTGTCTCAGATAGGCTAAGAAAATCAAGCTTCCCTATCTTTCCACATTAATCTATTTCCCTTTCATCGCTTTATATCCAGCAATCTCTTCAGCAGTCGGCATGAACAGATCTTTTTTGCTCATAAAAAGCTGCTTCTTCTGCTCTGGAGTCATCGACGCAAAAATTTCCTTTTTCGGAAGCGTCTTAAAAACACCTGCAAGTTTAGCCTTCTGATCTGGCGTGAGCATTAATGATTGCATCGCCTTAGGCAGATTCGGCGTTCCTTCTACGATCGCACTCTCAAGCTGCTGTTGCTGCTCTGGAGTCAAAATGCTCTGAAGCTGCGGCAAAATTTGTGTTTTCAGTTGCTCAATCACATCAACTGGAGCCGCTTCAGCCACAGATAAAATCGGAGGAGCAACCGACAAAGGTGTTGCCTGCACCCTTCCTGCAAAACCGAGTAAAACAACTAAACTTGCAAAAACGGACACAAACAATCTTTTCATATCAATCTCCTGCAATGATCCAATACAAACCGCTTGAAATCTGTCTCTGCGATCGAGGAATTTGACGCTCGATCGCACTACCAACCGTTAGATGTCGGCATCCAACGCTAAGAATCAGATTCAGTCACATCAGTAGACTTTTCAGCACCCTTTGCCTTCTCTGCCTTCGCAGCTTCCTTCGCCTTTTTCGCCTCTGCCTTCGCAGCTTCCTTCGCTTTTTTCGCTTCTGCCTTCGCAGCTTCCTTCACTTTCTTCTCTTCAGCCTTCGCTGCAGCTTTTGCCTCCTTCGCCGCCTTCTTCGCAGCTTTCTTCTCCGCTTTTGCTGCCTCTTCAGCCGCCTCTTCAGCGGCTTCAGAATCTACTTCTACACTAGGAGCAGCTTGCACTTCAGACATATCGTCTGCTTTTTGAGCATAATAGCCCTTCGTCTGTTCAAGATCAGTCGTTGCACTTGCCGCTTGAGCTACACTCATCACTCCAAACGAAAGACTAAAAAATAATAAAAATGTAACTGCTACTGCACTCAACCGACGCGCAATGTGTTTGAGCATAAAACTCCAAATCTCCAATTTCTAACAAACATCAGCCCGAACAAATCAGAACGCTAACGAATCCGGTCGCACAAAAGGTTTACGGAACCAGATTCATCTTTACAAAATTTGCTTCATGCTACGTGAAGCGAATAACGTCCATTTATCACTGTATACCGGATACATTTAAAGACTGCAGCAGAGGCTACGATCGAAGGAAAAATTAGAATTACTTAAACAAGTAGAAATTTTCTATATGACACCTAGAGGAGCAAGCCTTTTGGTGTAGACATAAGGCCAACGAATTGCGCAATTGTGATTTGTTGTGGTTATCGGATGGATGACAAACATTAATCTGCTTTGAGCAGTTCCCCTTTTCAAAAGCCGGAAGTTCGCAACTTAATTCACAATCTTGAACTGTCCTTTCTAGAGCATAGTCAGCATAGAAATCCCGTTCCACTTTAATTCATAGAATCGTAAGGTGAGAATTCCTCCTTAAGGTAGAGCTGATTTTTACCCGATTTCTATCGTGTTATGAGACGATCTAAGCCTTGAAGATTACGAACATTCGATGGTATTTCCATTTCGACCTAAACAATCTAAAGGCTCTCGCCAAAATCAAAATCAGAGAGGGAGCTGGCTCGTGAGCCTAGCCGAGCGAAATCCTTTCACGCTATCCCGCTGGATCATTTGTTGGGCGCTCATCGGCGTGGGCAGCGGTTTATTCGCCGGGCTGTACTGGAACCTACTAGAACTTCTGACCCATACTTTACGATCGTTCAGCGGTACTTCACTGCTCATCGTCATGCCCTTTGCGGGTTTCATAATCGGGCTAATCATCCACCTTCTAGGTCATCCGGGTGAAATTGGCTTGATTGTGGATAACATCCATTCTCGCGGTGGGCGAATTGACGTTCGTGAAAATCCTTCCATGATCCTGACCTCGTTGGTGAGCATTTCGGCAGGAGGGAGTTTAGGTCCCGAAGCTCCGATGGTTCAGGTCACGGGTTCTTTTGGAACTTGGGTTGCCGATCGCTTAAAGTTAACGGGAGAAAACCTGCGATCGCTGAGCCTAGCAGCAATGGCAGCAGGCTTTACAGCATTGTTTGGTGCGCCATTGGGGGGTGCGTTCTTTGCATTGGAGATTCTGCATCACCAGCATGTCGTGGAATATTACGAGGCGATTTTACCTGCGATCGTTTCTAGCTGTGCTAGCTACATCGTCTTTGCCTTAATTACGCATTTGGGGCTGAATCCAACTTGGCAATTTCCCCAATACACAATTAATAATGTGGATGATTTTGCTCTTTCTATTGCTTATGGAATTGTTGGAGCGATCGCGGCTTGGATATTTATTAGTATTTTTAGAGGTTGTGCTTGGCTGTTTGCAAAAATTCCGCAACCGATTTATATTCGGACGACCATCGCGGGATTAGTGTTAGGAATTATCGCCATGCTCGTTCCTCTGACACGCTATTTTGGTCATGAAGAATTAAATTCAGTCGTTGAACAAAATCTCGGTGCTTTCACTTTGCTAGGGATCGCGATCGCGAAAATGATTGCGATCGCGGTAACGGTAAATGGCGAATGGCGCGGGGGATTTATTATTCCGCTGTTTTTTACAGGAGCTTGTCTTGGTAAAGCGATCGCGCTACTGATTCCGGGTGTTAATCCTGTACTTCCGATGATTGCAATTATGGCGGCCATGAATGCGGCAGTAACTCGGACTCCGATTAGCACAACACTGCTCTTAACGAAGTTGACAGGCTTTACGCCCTTTGCCCCCATTCTCTTTGCAAGTTTAGTCGGGTTTTTCCTCTCTCCCAAGTTGCCTTTCATTCGCTCTCAGAGTCGAACTCAAAATCAATCGCCATTGTCCACTCTAGAAACAGGCGATTAGTGACCGATCGGTGCCTTTGCCCCGGCACCGCCTTTCCCTAGCAGTAAAAGCAACGGCAACGAACATAGAAAAACCACGCCCACAAACCGAAAAATATCGGCATAGGATAAAATTGCCGCTTGCAAATTGACCAATTGATCCAAAGAGGTAAGGGCTTGTTGTTGGGCGGTGGCTGCATCTGAGCCACGGTTTTGAAATGCGCCTGCTAGAGCATTCAGACGTTGAGTGGTTTCTGGATTGTAAGGCGATAAATTCGTCAGCAACATCGCTTCGTGAAACGCTTCTCGTTGAGCCAATAGCGTCGTTAAGATAGCAATGCCAATGCTACCGCCAAGCTGACGAGTCAGGTTATAAAATCCCGATCCAGCCGAAATATCTTGCTTTGGTAGTGATCCGAGAGTTGCTAAACTCAGCGGTAAAAACATCAAAACTGTGGTCGCTCCCCGCCACAACAAGGGATAAAATAAATCCTCTGTTCCAGTTTGCGGTGTGATATTGGAAAGTTGAAACATTACGAGAGCCGTTCCCACTGCACCGATCGCGATCAGAATTCGCGCATCAACTTTGGTCGAAATCTTACCAAGTAGAATCATCACGATCGCAGATGCCAACGCACCGGGAGCTAACAACCATCCCGTTTGTGTCGCAGTAAAGCGCAGCACACTCTGAGCAAATAATGGCACCGCAAACAAGGCTCCATAAAGTCCCATCCCCAGAATTCCAGAGTAGACACTGCCTGCTGCCAGAGATCGATGGCGTAAGACCCGCAAATCCACGGCTGGATCTTTAGTACTGAGTTCGCGCCAGATAAATAACGCCAATCCGATCACCGTCGTGATTGCCAACGTTGTGATGAATTGGGAATTAAACCAATCGTCCTGTTCTCCTTCCTCCAAAAAAGTCTGCAAACTTCCCACGGCAACGATTAACAAAATAATCCCCAGCCAATCGACTCTTTGATGAATTTTCTTCCCCTGAACACGATCAGGCGGCAGAAAAAAGATTGCCATCAGAACGGCTGCAATCCCAACTGGCAAATTGATAAAGAAAATCCAGCGCCAACCCAAACTATCGGTAAGATACCCGCCCAAGGTTGGTCCGATCGCGGGACCAGCAATCACACCAACCCCAAAGACCGCTTGTGCTAGACCCTGTTCTGCGGGCGGAAAGGTTTCAAATAAGATCGCTTGAGCTTTCGCCAACAATCCGCCCCCAAATAGCCCTTGCAGAATCCGAGAAATGACGAGCATCGGCAAATTGAAGGCAAACCCACACATCACTGAGGCGAGAGTAAAGCCTACCATCGAGAACACAAAGTAAGTCTTCTTCCCAAACACATCACCTAGCCAAGCCGAGAGGGGAATCAGAACAACGTTCGCGATCGCATATCCAGTGACGACCCATCCCACTTCACTCACCGTTGCCCCTAGTGTTGCTTGAATATCCGTTAAGGCAACATTCACAATACTCGTATCAATGACTTCTAGAATTGCACCGAGCGATGCCGTAAATGCAATCGCCCATTTTAAAGGTCCTTGTACATAACTAGATTGAGCCTGAGTTGAGTTTGCGTTGTTTTGCATTTTAGAGCGATCGCGAGTAGTAGCCATTGAAGTTTGAATTGAAAACTTGAATCAATTGAAAAAATCCTGAGACAAAGGAAATCAGCAACGATTAGACAAGATCAGTTTGAGAAGCAGGTGAATGTTTCTTGCGCGATCGCAGCTTCGTTTGCCACGCTTCCATATAGGTGTAAAACACAGGCGTCAAATATAACGTGAGCAACTGCGAAAACACCAATCCACCGACAACAGCAAGCCCAAGCCGAGCATCTGCACCCGCACCAAAGCCGAGTGCGATCGGTAACGTCCCCATCAATGCTGCCATTGTTGTCATCATGATCAGGCGAAATCGAACCAGGCACGCTTGATAAATGGCTTGATAGGGGCTTTTCCCATCTCTGCGAGCCTCGATCGCAAAGTCCACCATCATAATGCCGTTCTTTTTTACAGTCCCGATGAGCAAGATAATGCCCACGAACGCATAAATATTCAGATCCACTTTGAACAATAGCAACGTTAACAATGCACCAAATCCAGCCGAAGGCAGGCTCGATAAAATTGTCAACGGATGGATGAAATCTTCGTACAGAATGCCTAACACAATATAAATGACTAAAATGGCAGCCACGAGCAACCAGCCAAGCCCTTGCAAAGAAGACTGAAATGCCTGAGCCGATCCCTGGAAGCTTGTATTAACCGTTTCAGGTAGAGTTTGTTTTGCCAATTGCTCAATCTTACTCGTCACATCCCCTAGGGAAATGCCTGGTTTCAAGTTAAAAGACAGCGTAACTGATGCAAGCTGACCCGTATGATTCACAGTCAACGGTCCAACTGTTCGATCGAGAGTTGTGACAGCATTTAGGGGAACGAGTTGATTGTTGGTTGAGCGCACCGATAATAGATTGAGTGCATTTTCATCCTGCTGATATTGTGGCTCTAGTCCTGTGACTTGCACTTGCGGATTGCCAATTTGGAGATCGCTATTCACATCTTGAAGTTCGGGCAATTTTCGCAGAGCCTCCTCTAATTTTGGCGAAGCTTGCTGGAGTTCTTCAAAACTAGGGCTAGAAAGCGTGAATTGATATTGTGCTTTCGTCTGCTGCCCACCAATGTTAATCGCAGGAGGATTTTGCAAGAATACTTTGATCCCTGGCACTTGAGAGAGTTTAGGACGAAGAGCCTGTACTATTTCATCAGCACTCATCGTGCGATCGTGACGTGGTTTCAAGCGAATAAAGATCCGTCCTGTATTCGCTGAGCCATTGGGTCCACCCGATCCGATCGTTGAGTTAATGGCAGCAATATTGCGATCGCGGCGCAAAATAGCCACCACAGCTTGCTGATGTTTGCTCATTTCATCAAAGAAAATGTCTTGTGCCGCTTGAGGACTGCCCGTAATTTGTCCCACGTCAGTACTAGCAATAAACCCTTTCGACACAGTCACAAACAACGCCACAGTTGCAACGAGAATTGCACCCGAAAGCAACATGGTGAAACGATGATGTTTCAACGACAAGCGGAGACTCCAAGCATAGGCATTCTGTACCGCATTGAAAACTGATTCTGAGGTGTTGTAGAGACGTGCTTTGAAATTTTGCAATTGAGATTTACGCTGGTGAACCCGAGAAGTTTCATCATCGCCAGCGTGATGCGGTACTCGCAAAAATCGACTGCACAACATTGGTGTCAAACTTAAGGAAACGATTCCAGAAACCAAAATTGCAACGATCCACCACAAGACCCACTACCAAGGTCAATGCCATCAAAGACAAATTATCGAGGGAATATCCCAACAGAAGCATCACACCAAAAGTAGCAACCAGTGAAAGTGGAACTGCCAAACTTGGAATAATCGTCGCAGAAAGATTTCGCAGAAACAAAAAAATCACAAGCACAACCAGCGCGATCGTCAACATCAGCGTAAATTGCACATCCTCAATCGATTCCTTAATCGGCTGCGATCGATCAAACAAAACTTCCATCGAGATTGCAGCTGGAAGCTGTTTCTGAAAGTTCGGCAGAATTTTTTTAATTTGTGCAACAGTTTCTACGGTGTTCGTACCAGGTTGTTTCTGAATTGCTAATACGATCGCCCGTCTACCCGGAAACTCTCCTGCTTTCGCCTGCTCCGTTTCTCCAAAACCCAAACTACGCGAGAAATACCAGCTTGCAACTTTATCATTCTCGACGCTATCAACTACCTGCCCCAAATCACTCAGATGTACCGGAGAACCATTGCGGTAAGCGATCGTTAAATTGCGATAGGCATCTGCATTAGTGAGTTGTCCATTCGATTCGATCGTTAGGTTTTGCTGATTGCCATAGAGATTCCCGGTGGGAAGATTAGAATTGCCTTTGCTAATCGCATCTGCAACTTCATCAGTCCCGATTCCTTTAGCACTTAGTGAGTTGGGATCAAGTAACGCTCGAACTGCATACTTCTGTGATCCAAACACGTTAACCTGAGCCACACCGCTCACCATCGAAAGCCGCTGAGCTAACTGCGTTTCGGCGTATTTATTGATCGTAGAAAGCGGCAAGATTTCAGAACTCAACGAAAGATAGAGAACTGGCTGATCGGCAGGATTCACTTTCCGATAAGACGGTGGCGTTGTCATCGTCGAAGGCAACTGTCGGATAGCTTTCGCGATCGCGGCTTGTACATCTTGTGCAGCCCCATCAATATCACGATTCAGATCGAATTGCAGCGTGATCTGAGAACTGCCCAAGGAACTACTCGAAGTCATCGAAGTAATGCCAGCAATGCTAGAAAACTGCTGCTCTAACGGCGTTGCCACCGAAGATGCCATCGTTTCGGGACTGCCATCCGGTAAACTTGCTGAGACCTGACGGACGGACTTGGCTAATCGTGACCATCCATCTGAGATTTCAGCGCAATCGTCGAATAGGTTTGCACCGTTCCCGTTGTCTGCACCAAAATTGGCATGGTTTGACGTGATGCCTGAGTTGACACCACTGGAACGGATCGATCGCCTTTGGAGCGAACCGATTGCGCTTCGGAAGCAGCACAGGCAGACAAACCACTCAATAGCAAGAACAACAAACTCCAGAGCTTCCAGCGCTGCTGTCGATTTGCAGGATGGAACAAATTGAAAGTGCTGTGCGATCGAGGAGAAGCATAAATAGGCATCATGCAAACCCAGTTTTTTGTATGTTAATAGTTAGCTTATCTAACTATTAATTTGACATATTTTTTCTGAGTGTCATACTTCTCAAGGAATAAAAAAATAATGAAACCAAAGATGCTCGATCGAGAAATTGGTCTCTTCTCAAGCCGCCGCAGCGTTAATGGAAACCATGCCTGCGATTATGCAATTTGTCCGTAGTGAAATGCGGAATCAAATCAATTGAACTCAATTGAACGAACTCTAGTCGTTAGAGAGATGACTTGCCCAATTTAGTTTCTAGGATGAAGTTGTGAATTTGTTTTTATTCAAGATTTAGTATTCATTACAGTGAAGTGTTATGGCTAGCATTATCAAACCCTCTCTAGTTTCATTGACCTTAATTCTTGCCAGTCTGAGCACAGGATGTGTTCGGAATCTCAGTGCTCCACAAGAACAAACGGTCACGCCCCAAGCTCAAAGTTCCAATACTCCAGTTCCTACCCCATCCAATACTCCCGTTGCCAATTCAGGAGGGAATCCAAACTATGTGGCTCAAGTCGTAGAACAAGTTGGCCCTGCAGTGGTTCGCGTTAACTCAACTCGAACATTACAGCAGCCCACCAACGATCCGTACTTAAGACGGTTTTTTGGTGAGCAATCTCCCACTCAGCAGCGAGTGCAGCGAGGTACGGGTTCGGGATTTATTATTAGTCAGGATGGGCGAATCCTCACCAATGCACACGTTGTTGACAATGCAGATACGGTGAGTATTGTGCTGAAGGACGGGCGACGATTTGATGCCAAAGTCTTAGGCAGCGATCGCGTGACAGATGTTGCCGTTCTGAAGATTGACGCAACGGGACTGCCCACTGCTCGACTCGGCAATTCTGATAATTTGCAGCCTGGACAAGCCGCGATCGCGATCGGCAATCCATTAGGACTCGATAACACAGTGACAGAAGGAATTGTTAGTGCAACAGGTCGTTCTAGTTCGGATGTCGGGGTTCCGGCTGAACGGGTGAGATTTATTCAAACCGATGCAGCCATTAATCCAGGAAATTCGGGTGGCCCATTACTCAATGCCAATGGAGAAGTCATTGGCATCAATACTGCCATTATCCAAGGAGCACAGGGAATCGGTTTTGCCATTCCCATTAACACTGCCCAACAAGTTGCGGAGCAATTGATTACGAAAGGACAAGTCTCTCACCCTTATTTAGGGGTGCTGATGACGGATCTCACGCCAGAACTGCGCGATCAAATTAACCGCAGTAATGTTGGCTTTCAAGTCAATCAGACGACTGGCGTACTCATTGTGAGAGTAGCAGAGAATTCTCCTGCGGCACGAGCAGGGCTACGTCCAGGAGATGTGCTTATAAGTATTAATGGCAATGCGGTTCAAAACACTGAACAAGTTCAGAAAACGATCGAAGGGGCACAGTTAAATAATCCACTTCCGATGACTGTCCAACGCAACGATCGTAGCGTTGCAGTTAATGTACGACCTACCCAACTTCCGCCACCCGATGCATCTTAATTCAAGAAGAGAGCTAAGAGAACAAAATCCCGAATCACATCGGATTGAGGTTAACCCTTGATCCGATGTGATGAGGTTGACTGTACTCTCTTCGGTAATGAGCGCTTAACCAAACACCATGAATCACTAAATTTGTTACTAAAAACGATGTTTGACACAACCAGAAACCGAGCGTCAGTTCTAGCTGGCATATACGATCGCAGGCACTCGTTTATAAGCGGGTGTCCCCGATCGCGTTTCGACCTTTGCACTAAAGATTCGATTCACTTCTGGATAAAACATCACTGCCGCTCCCGGACGCACAGCTCCATAAATCAATTCCACCTGTTCTAATTTGCCTGCGTTGCCTTGTACAGTCACGCGCTGATGTTGCTTCAATCCTGCTTTCTCAGCATCAGTTGGGTGCATCAAAATACAATTACGATGCGGCATTCCGCGATACTTGTCGCCATCTTTGTACACGACCGTATTGTGCTGAGAATAGCTGCGCCCCGTCATGATCGCCACAACAACACTGGGGATCGAGTCATCAACATTGAACGAAGCGCGATCGGGCAATTCCAACCGAGGCAACGGGGTACTAAACATCTTTGCTTTTCCCGAAGGCGTGGGGAACTTAGGTTCTGTGATGATGCGACCCTCGATCGTGAACTCCTCGCGAGTGTCATCGATCGTTGCCATCTTCGAGAATCCAGGAACCATTTCTGCAATCAATTGCCGCACATACTTTGGATCGCGCAGCTTTCGCCACTCTACCGGATAAGAACCGTGAACTCGATGTGCGAGTTCGGTCAGAAAATCAATTTCAAGAATGACATCTGCGTCTTTCAAATGGGTTTTGCCAGGATCATTCAACCGCACAAAATTGTTGCCAGATTCAACCGTGGTTCGATAAGGGGTTTCAAACCGATTGAACACCGGAATGATAATCGTGTTGTGCTGAGCCAGCCCGTTGAAGTGCCCAATATTCGGCTTAGTTGCCAGATAGATCACCGTTTCGATTTGCGCGATCGCTCTCTTAGCTTGAGTCGAATCCGGATTCGCACCATAGAGATTGCCACCCAAGCAAATCAGCGTATCCACCTTACCTTGATCAGCAGCTTCAATTAGAGCGCGAGTGTCATAACCTTTCACGCTACTCAATGGCTTTCCGAGTAGTTTCTCTAGCGACTCTTGCAGCCCTTCTTTCAGTTTCTGAGTCGTTACCCCCATTGAGCCAAATCCCTGAACATTAGAATGTCCGCGAACAGGCATCACACCTGTTCCTTCTCGCCCAATATTGCCTGAAATTAGAGCCGTATTCGCAATACTCAAAATGTTATCCACACCATTTTCATGTTGTGTGAGTCCCATTGCCCAAGCAAACACAACTGATTTCGAAGTTCCAATAATCGTTGCAGCAGCTTCTAGTTCTTCCTGAGTCACTCCACAAGTAGAAGTAATCGTTTCCCAGGATGTTGCACTTGCTTGCTCTAAGACCGCTTCTGCATTCTCGGTGTGAGCATCGAGAAAGGCGCGATCGACAGATCCCTGCTCAATCAGCGCCTTTTGAATCCCAAGAAAGACAGCGACATCACTGCCGGGAATCGGCTGTAAATACAACGAAGAAATCTCTGAACCTGGAATCAATGATTTCACTGGAAACGCAGGCGAGCCAAACTTGACCAATCCAATTTCCATCATTGGATTGATCACAATCACTCTGCCGCCTCGATCATCTCGGAGCTTGATCAACTCATTCATCAAGCGCGGATGATTGTAAGCAGAGTTTGCACCTGCTAAAACCACACAATCTGCTTTCTTGAGACTCTCCAATGACACGATCGAGGTCTTAGTTCCAAACATCTGCTGAAGTGCAAAAGTTGAAGGCGCATGGCAAAGATCCGAACAATCCGCGAGATTGTTCGATCCGAATGCCCGCATCATCAATTGCAACAGAAACGCCGCTTCATTCGACGATCGCCCCGAGCTATAAGAAGCCACTCGTTCTGGCGCTTTCTGAAATCCAGCTTCGGCAATGCTATAAATCTCCTCCCAACTAATCCGCTCGTAGTGGGAACTGCCTGCGCGAAGAATGACAGGATAGCTCAATCGCCCTAAACGATCAGCTTGCATCGAACTCAACTGCTGCAACTCAGTAATCGAATGCTGTTCAAAGAAATGAGGCTTAATCCCTGGCTTGATTTCTGCTGAGATTGCTTCAACACTCTTCATACAGCGCTGAAGCTTTTCTCCTTCCTCATCAGTAAAGCCTCCTTTCTGCCCGCCCGTTCCCCAAGAGCAGGAGAGGCAAGCGCTGTGGTGGAACAAGGTTTGCCAGATTTTCGCGCCTTCGGGCGAAAGCGTCTTTTCTGCCCAGAACTGAATAACAGGCAATCCGCCGCCAATGTCTAATGCCTCTTCATTCTTTTCATTAAACGGGGGCACAGGTTGGATATCTTGCGGATTGGCACTCATGGTTTAAGGTTATTTAGCGACTTCCGCAAAGTATCCCGAATACGATCGCAGCAGAATGTGTCCACAGAGAGATCTGAGCTTCTATCGATCGAGGGATTTAGCTCAGGTTTAATTTCTGTTCTACGACAGGTTGTGATAACTGTGCGATCGCGTGATGAATATTTTTAATTTCATAAGCAATTTGATCTAGCCCCACAGAAACAGGGACGCGTTCCCGGACGGCATGAAATATCTGAGTCGAAGTCCTTGAACCAGGCGTAACAGAAGTGTGAGCCGTTTGCAGTTGATTGAGGTGATGGTGAATTCCGTCGAGCACACGATCGAGATCAGGCAAAGACTGGAGAGTCTGCCGCTGTTGTAAAGAATCAGCCCCGTTCTCTAAAACCTGAACGACCATATCAGCAAATTGTGTGAACTCTGGACATTGATACTTCCCGCTTAATTCCTGACGATGATCTGCAAGCGCTGTCACGGAATTGAACAAGCGGCGAATATAGAAAATCAAAGTTGTGATCGATTCAACATCACCTTGAACATTCCGAGGCTCACTAAATAACCGTTGTGCTGAAGCTGTAAGGTTCGTATTTTCTAACGCAGCTTGACGGCGTGGAAGCGCAATAGATTGAGCAGCCCCGACTTTATCGGGATGAAGATAAGCTGCAATCACCTGCTGAAAGTAAATCAGATTAGCGCGGATCGTCGTTTCTAGCTGAGCAGGAAGCTGTTGCCGCTCCCATTGAGGAAACAATAGAAAGCTACCCAACAATGCGAGAACCCCACCTGCTAGACTATCCGCAATTCGTAAAACCCCGATTTCCCATCCCCCTTGACTTGTCGCATTCAAAAGCAAAATGATAGCAGGAGTCAGAAGCGTAATAAATAGAATAATACTGAGGGGCTGAACTGCCATTGCGCCCATAATGAGTAAGAGAAGACAGACACTAATCACCCAAGAGTTGTGAATTAAAGCAACGATCGCGATCCCAATCACACCCCGAATCACCGTTCCAATCACCCGTTGCAGAATCATCTGAGAGGTACCACCATAGTTCGGCTTGAGAGCAATCACAGCCGTAAGCGTCACCCAATAACCTTGAGGAATCTGAAATTGAGCGGCGAGAACTTCCGCAATCGTGGCAACGATCGCTAACCGCAAAGCATGACGAAAAAAAATCGAATGAACCGTGAGATGGTCACGCAGAGGAGTGAGAACTTCAGCGAAACTGGCTGGCTTTGGAAAAGAGAGCCTAGAACGAGTTCTAGCTGACCTCACTCTTCTATGAACCGTTTCTTGTTCCAAGGCAGTCATCAACTCGACATCGGTATAAAGTTGGCCTGATAGTCGCGTCAGTATCGTGGAAATCTTATCCAAACTTGTTAATGCAGTCTGATGATCCGGCGGAGTCGAAACGAGATTGGAATGGAATTGCGTATGTAAGATTTGCTGTTGATGTTTGAGCGCTTCAATGGCGCGATCGAGATCACCCAAATGTATCGAGGATCGACCTTTCGCGATCGCAGTAGACATTTGTTGCAATACAACTGCTAACTGTTCGAGACTTTGCTGAATAGCGGGCTGTAAGGATTGAAATAAAGAATGATCAGAAACAACCACAACCTGTTCAACCAAAGTAACCGCGTAATTTGCAATCGTTGGGGTATCTTCGATCAAAATTAGCAATTGGTTGCCTGCAAGATTTCTCGCACCTTCTGTCCAAGCAGCTGACCAGCGATCGCGTGCTGCCGTGAGTGCTTGCGTAAAACTATCTTGAGCTTGAAGAAAACGAGTGAATTGAGCGCGACGATCGTCAGGATAGGTAACTCGTCCCTTTGCAGCATCGATCAGTTGATTTAGAGCTTGATAACAGCTAGAAACAGATTGGATAACAGGTTTATAGGGATTGAGTTGCCAGATCCCTAAAGCAACAATAATTGACCATATTCCTCCCCCAAAACATAGAAGACACTGCTGAAGCACCGTAGACAAGTTGGGAAAGGTAGCAAATTTTGCCAGTGCTACGATAAACATAATCGAAGCAGTTAAGCTGATGGCAGAGGCTGTCGCGCCCCACAACCCGGCAAACCCAAGCAAAAACATCACGAGAAACGTCGTCAGTACTGATAGCCAGAGAATGCCATGCACCAGATTTGCCAGCAGCAGCATTGCAGTAATACTAATGATTGCGACAAATTTTGCGGTTGCCTGCTGTCGATACACCCCTTCTACATTCACGATCGCCACCATCCAAGCGCCCATAATTGCGATCGTGCTTTGTGCTGGTTGTCCGATCACGATTCCTACTATTAATGGACCTAGAACTGAGAGCAGCACTTGGAAGCTAACCGCGATCGCGGGCTGACCAGGCTTAAGCTGAAACTGCTGAAGAAACCCATTACTTAAGGCGAGAAGTTTAGAAAACATAATTCTGGCAGGAGCCGGGATTGTAGATGAAAATCCATCAGCCAGATGAATTTTATATAGAGTAAGAGCAACACTCAAACCGACTTAAGGCAGATTAATTTGTCCTCCAATACCAAGAATAGAATTAGACGATGTGCGACTTCGCCTTACCAAGCAAAAGCCACCCATCGTCTGCATTCTAAAAAAATATACTTGAGCAAAAACCGTATTTTGTTCGGTGCTGAAGTTTTACTTCACTAAAGACAATTCTAAAACCAATGTCTTGGATAGGTTCTTTCTTCAGCTAAGTTATTAAAAACAACAGCACATAAAACTAAAATCAGTGACCCTTCCAAAGCAGGCGTTAACAAAAATTGCCAGTCCGGTTTCGTCATCATGACAACCAAAGCAACAGCTCCTGAAGGAGGATGTACAGTACCAGTCATTTGCATAATCCCGATCGCAGTCGAAACAGCCATTCCCATTGCCACGGGAGAAGTCCCGAAAACATGCAAAATGATCAGACTGATGATCGCAGCTAACAGATTTCCACCAATGACATTACGCGGTTGAGCCAAAGGACTGTCCGGAACACCAAAGATCAAAACGCTGGTCGCACCAAAAGGAGCCATCAACAACGGGGAATTGGTTTTGACGGCAAGGTAAGAAGTAACCGAGATCGCAACAAAACTACCGAACCAACTCCAAAACACATGTCGATGATGGGGTCGATCGACTGGACAGGTTAGAGGGCAGGATTGCCATCTGCCAAGGGTTTTAAACCAATAACTTTCCCATTTCAACCGAGCTTTCTTATAGTGGAGCATGAACTACCCAATCACCTTTATTTCCTGAAATGAATGCTTCGTTAAAGTTAAAATATCATGACATTTCTCAAGAAAGCTACAGAAAAGTATCTAAAGGTACAGTTTTTTTTGTTATCTCATCACGCGAATTTATAGCAAAAATCAGAAAATATTATTCCAATTTTTCTCTGTTCAATCAATTGAAACCTCATTAGATACAGTGAAATTGCCCTGAAAACTTTCCTGCGGTAGAGAGCAAATTAAGCCATCCGATAGACGCGATCGCTATAGAGCCAATCCGGTCTGATCACAGCTATCTGCCGAAGGTAAGGTCAATCGTGACAGAACAATTCCAACCCGAATTAAATCTTGGAGCGAATAATTTACCCTATTCAGTTCCGATTCACCTGCAGTTTGTCCACATGACACTCGGCCTGTTTATTATTGCCATTATTTTTGATATTGCTGGAACACTATTTCCCTTAGAAAAACCGATCTTCAAATTTTTTGGTTTGACTGCTCTGCGATCGAGTTTATTCACCGTCGGTTGGTACAACTTATTCGCGGCTGCAGTAATCACGTTTTTCACTGTTGCAGCAGGCTGTTTTGAGCTTTTCCTCGCAACGCCACCACCAGGAACCAGTGCTTGGGGCTTGAGTGCAGGCACAACGATGTTAATTCATGGAGTCGCAGGTGTCTTCATCTTGACGGCGATCGTTGGTATGACCCTATGGCGAGGACTCCAACGCTACCGTTGGCGCAGATCTGCCCGACGAGAAGTGCAATGGAGTTACTTGCTAGTCGGAATTGCCATGCTCGGAATCCTCTTCATTCACGGCACTTTAGGGGCACAGCTCGGTGATGAGTTTGGCATTCACAACACCGCTGCAAACTTAGTCCGACAGGGACAAAATCCGAATCTAGTTTTGAAATAATCTGCAAGCTTATGTTTTCTAACGTATCGATCGCTAAAACACGATTACGATGGCAATCTTTGCAGCCATCTACTTCTGGTTTCCTAAAATTACTGGACATATGTATGCAGAGGGTTGGGGAAAGCTACATTTTTGGTTGACTTTCTTAGGTGCAAACTTAACCTTCTTCCCAATGCATCCTTTAGGTTTACAAGGAATGGTACGCCGAGTCGCAGCATATCCCCCCGAATATCAAAATTGGAATGTAATTGCCAGTTTAGGCGCATTCTTGCTCGGACTTTCGACGTTACCCTTCATTGCCAATGTGGTTGCATCTTTATTTTTAGGATCACGAGCCAGTGACAACCCTTGGGAAGCAACGGGACTAGAGTGGATGACTTCTTCTCCTCCGCCTAGAGAAAACTTTGAAGAGATTCCTCAGGTCATGTTTCCGCCCTATGACTACGGCAATCCTAGAGCCTATGGCGAGAACGATCCCCCTCAAGAGCCATCGTAATTTATTAGTTGAGCGGTGTTATGACTAGAACGATTCGTCCGCTTAGTTCGATCGTTTCGATCGGATAACTACAATCAAGGTCACTTTGGAGTGAGTGCAACGACATTGTTCTGGCATGTTGTCGATGGCATTTGGGTGATTCTGTTTTCGCTACTCTATTTGTGGAAAGCTTAGGGAGCGATGTAGATTCAAAAGCTTAGACAAGAAAGCGAGAGTGAATAGGCGACCGTTCTAGATCTCAAGCTCTAAAGTATATCTGTGGGCAATCATCCTGTTGTTCTATCCAGCTTTAGCAGTAGATAGCAATATCTTCGCCGCACACGTCAGCTAAGTAACACAAAGCTTTGAACCGTAGTCCTACTAATTGTTCATAAAACGGATTGAGTTTGCACATTGGCGGAATGTGGAGCAGGACTCGACCAAAGAAACGGATATCGCGTTCAAAAGGACATTGAGAAGGAATGAGGCGACAGAAGAAATGAGCCGCTTCTGGGCTACGGATTTCCACTGCGTCGAGTTTTGCAGCAATGGGTTGAAGGAGAGAAGCGATGAATCTGTGAGAGGTAAAGTTCAACATGGTCTGATCTCCTAGATGCCAGTAGTGTAGAGCGCTGTGGCTTTGTCTGATACTAATTAATACGGTTGAATTCAATCATTTATGCAACGAGTGTGATCTCGTGATGAATCAATCAACATGCTCAAGCAAAGGTATTCCGAGATGGGTCGTGACAGTCTGTAGATTGACTGATGCAGAACACTCACCCAACCACGAAAACCCCAACCAAAAGCCAGGGTTCGTTCTAATTCATCAAAGTGCTTCACGTCAATTTAGCGATCTAGAGACTGAGGAGAGACAGCCTCAGAAGCTTCTAGCTTGCAGCCAGCGCCATCAAGAATGTAAAAGTGATCAGTAAAACAGCGATCGCGCCTTGTGTGACGTAAGTTTGCTGCTGCTCAGAGGAAGGAAATTCAGCAAAGTACATCACAGGCTCCGAAGGGTAGTTATTCAGGATTCCGTCTTCATTCCGAGTCGTATACATTGCAATTGCCTCTAAAAAGGTAATTTGTTTCGTTCTGTAAACTAATGTAACATTATTGTTACAAAAAGTCAACAAAATTCAATTTTTCTGATATAGGGATTTACTCTTCCTCTGATAAGGCGTGCTGACCTATCCTTGGAGGGCAATTCCCGAATATGCAATATGTCCCTTGCGCTCGCACGCTCTCCAATGTGAAGGTGAGCGGCTCGACACAATTGAGTCCAGTGATTAGTCCTCGTGCCATACCTCGTCTTTAGCGCCAAGAACTGAGAATCTGAGTAACGCAGCTAAAGGCTTGAGGAGTACGGACAGAATAGAGTGTTGAAGCAATTTAGATTTTTGAATACGCTTCGCTACTCTTGGCGAGAATCGGTAATAAAGCTGAACCGCTTTCCTGCCGATAGAAGAATGCAACAGAATTTCGTCTCTGAACTTATAGAAGGTGTCCAAAGTTCCTGTATCGGCGTTACACGCAGTAGCGATGAAACATACGCCACTATTTCTTCTGTTCAAATCATAGATATTGTTATCCAAAGGTTGGGAACGGTTGATTCGTTGACCACATTGGGAACAAAACTCTCCTGACATCGCTATGTTTGAGAAATTCGCAGAACTTCCAATGGGCGAGTCTATATTGATCTTCGGCGGTTTTATATTGATTTTCGATGGGTCTATGTTGATGTTCGGCGGGTTGAAATAATCGCGATCTAGAGGAATTTTCACGCGATCGGCTGTGTAATTGGGAGCCGTTTGTTTTAGCGAAGCTCCACAGTTAGGACAATAGTTGCAGGTTGATGAGACTGTTTGCTGACATCGAGGGCAATTACTAAAGGTTGGGATTTGAAATCTGTCGGATGTATAGAACGACATGATGCACTCCTTTTCCCTATGTGTTGTCTCGATAATAAAAAACGAATTTGAGGAACTTGTGAGACAGTGCTGGTTCAACAGTCTTCACCATAGACCAGCATGCCGGAAGGGCACTCTAACCCAAAGTAATTGCCTCGATCTCAATGCAGATTAACGCGAACCGAGCCGAGCCGCTCGAAGTCGAGCATCAATCGCAGAATGACCTTGAGCTGTCGGAGAGGCAAGCTGTGTAATTTTTTCAGTTACCCACGGCATCAAGCGATTGCCCAAAACTGCAAGATAGCTTTGCCATCCCACCAAAATCTCGGTCGATCCTCTCTCTAGCCCTGAAACCAAAGTCTGCGCCACTTTTCGCGGCGTAGTAGGCATAATCCAGCGAAACCAGTGGAAGTTCTGCACCATCTCCGTATCAGTCAGCGATGGCAGTAAGGCGACCACCCGAATGTTATGTGCTGCCAGTTCTCCCCGCAGTGCTTGAGTAAATCCCAAAATTGCAAACTTCGTTGCAGAATAAGTTGCCATTGTGGGAGCCGCAATTTTCCCCATCAGGCTCGATACATTCACGATCGTTCCTTGTTGATGCACTGCCATTCTGCGAGCAATCAGGCGGGTAATGTTGTACATCCCCATTAGATTCAGTGACATCTCCTCTTGCATTTGAGATGACTGGGAGAGGAGAAACGGAGTTTGATAAGCAACGCCTGCACAGTTGATCAGAATGTGAATCGGAGCATAATCGCGCCATACTTGAGCGATCGCAATATTGACCGCCACACAGTCAATCAGATTGAGCGCAACTGGAACCGCTTCTACTCCGAATGCTCTGATTTCATTCGCAACTTCTACAAGTCGATCGTGCGATCGTGCGACTAAGATCAATCGTCGCGCGCCTTGTCGAGCAAATTCCAATGCAATTTCTCGCCCAATGCCACGAGAAGCCCCGGTAATTAGGGCAGTCTTTCCCTGAATATTCATCGTAAAATCTCCACGGTTAGGGTTCTATCAGGCTCTTTGTCTTTAACTAAACGGATACGGGACAAGAGCTGAAATAAATCTTTGAGTTGTGCTTTGAGAGAGGTACCTGATGTTCGATCAAGCGATATTTTGTTGTGCTTTGATGCTGCAGACTCATTTGATATTTACGAAAAATGGTCAGCAGTGAGATTGAAACAAAGCATAAGATACGTCACTCCGAACGATAGGAATCAGTCAACGCAAATTGACATGCACACCCTAGCAAGGGAATCAAGACACCGCAACTTTTATTAATAGAAACCCACGATCGTAACATTTCGAGATGAAGTACTCAGAAATAACGTGGATTCTGCAGCCGATTCATCATCGATCTAACTCGATGATCATTGTGATCCCCTTGAATCGTCGGGATGCCATCCTCATATGCTGAAAATGAGAAAACTTGAACTGCGGAAGCTGATCTGAGTGGAGCGAAATCTGCCAACCGCAATCTGAGTCATTTCGATTGACTCGTCATCCAATGATGCAGAAATGAGCAAATCGAATAAGCCTTAGAGGATGTTTTAAAAGCTATCCCACCCCAGAATTCTATTCTAGGCTAGTAAGGCGAAGCCTACTAAACCTTACTATGCAAGAGTTTGAGCAATTCAGTCCTCTTTAAAGGAGTTCGCACAGTTAGCCCGGAATTCTATTCCAGGGCGGGTGAATGCATCTCAACGAGCACCTTTAAATACACAAGGCAACACTAGACCTGATTTCGGAATAAAATCGGCGTAGGAATTTCATCAAAATCGCTCCTAAAAATAAAATCAGGATGAAAAAGAGCTTTGTGCCTGTTGCTAGTACGCTCACAGTGCGTCTTATAGGGTGCTCTCAAACGTTCTAGTTTCGTCGTTGCGAGTGCAGAATCCCAAACGCAGTACCGTCTCGATCTCGCTCTGAGCCGCGTTATGCATTGTTGTGCAGTTCAGAGTTGTGCAGTGAAATCAAGCCTACCCTGACCCTGAATTGCTTTCACTCTATCGCATACAGAGGAATACACGATTTATAAACTACGGTATCTCAATCGCTTAATCGTTATTTTTCAGAGGCATAGCCTTGTTTTTCTCTCAGAATTATGGCAATTTTATAAATGAAAAGTCCTTTATCTCGATCAGTTTGCCGTAGTATAAACGGCGGAGATTTTCCATGCGCCACACTTTCTTTTGGACAAGGCTGAGAAAGCCGAAATTTTTTGCACTCGCTGCAGCGATCGCGATCGCGTTTGCTGTCATTCCTGGGATGGCATCCTTTGCCGCAAGTCCGAAATCTACAATTCAGTTCGTATCACCGAGTTGGGTCAGTGCGAATGTGAACGATCCCAATTTACGCATTTTGGATGTGCGGACTAGCCCTCTGGATTATGTTGAAGGGCATCTTCCAAAGGCAGTCAACATCGCAGATAGCAATTTTCGCGGTCCGAATGGATTTCTGCCTGTGCAGTACTGGGATACCAACAAGTTAGCTAGTTTGTTTACGCAAGCAGGAGTAACAAATAAGAGTAAAGTTCTCGTCTATTCAGATGGGCGAGATGTCTTAGGTGCAACCATGGTTGCTTACTTGCTAGAGCGATCGGGCGTGCGAGATATTGCAGTATTAGATGGAGGATACGCAGGCTATAAAGCCGCAAATCAGCCTGTTACCAAAGAGTTTCCTCGTTATCGCCCTAGTCAATTTGCATTGCGCGATAATCCATCGATTCGAGTAGATTTGAATGGTGTCAAGCAACTCATCAATAAGCCAGGTGTCGTCTTCATTGATCCCCGCCCCCCAGAATTGTTCCGAGGCGAGAAGAATATTTGGGTACGAAACGGGCATATTCCAGGTGCTCGGAACATTCCTTGGCCGACTTTCACAGAATCGAACAATGCACAAGACGCTTTGAAGAATCCCCACAAACTGAAGTCATTAGATGAAATTCGCAAATTGCTTGCCGATCGCAATATCAAGCCGTCGGATAACATCATTGTCTCATGCAGTACTGGGCGAGAAGCAACTCTACAGTACGTTGTGCTGAAGCATTTGCTCGGCTATCCGAATGTGCGAATTTATGAAGGGTCTTGGACAGAGTACAGCACAACTGATTTACCCGTTGCCACAGGTCCAGAGCAAGCAGTTTAGCTTCAAGGTTTGATTGATCGCAACTGATATAGGCTTAGTAGTTCTATCAGAGTTAATTTTGATCAGGGCTACTAAGCCTAATCGACTCATTAGGAGAGAAAGTTTTATGTCTGATCAGTATCAGTTTGAAACACTACAGATTCATGCTGGACAAACGCCTGCTCCTGGAACGAATGCACGTGCAGTTCCAATCTATCAAACGACCTCTTATGTGTTTGACAACGCTGATCATGGAGCGAAGTTATTCGCGCTGCAAGAGTTTGGCAATATTTACACGCGGATCATGAATCCGACAACAGATGTGTTTGAAAAGCGAATTGCAGCACTAGAAAGAGGAGCCGCAGCACTCGCAACATCCAGTGGACAAGCTGCTCAGTTTTTAGCAATTAGTACGATCGCAGAAGCAGGCGATAACATTGTTTCAACGAGCTATCTGTACGGTGGAACTTACAATCAGTTCAAAGTTGCTTTGCCTCGGTTGGGTATTCAAGTCAAGTTTGTCGATGGCGATAATGTTGAGGATTTTCGACAAGCGATCGACGATCGTACCAAAGCACTCTATATCGAAACAATCGGAAACCCCCAGTACAATGTGCCTGATTTTGCAGATTTGGCACACGTCGCTCATGAACATGGCATTCCATTAATCGTCGATAATACCTTCGGCTGTGCAGGATATTTGGCACGTCCAATCGAGCATGGCGCGGATATTGTTGTGCAGTCAGCAACCAAGTGGATTGGCGGACATGGCACTTCGATCGGGGGTGTGATCGTCGATTCTGGTCAGTTTGACTGGGGAAATGGGAAGTTTCCAGTATTTACTGAGCCTTCGCCGGGGTATCACGGCTTGAATTTCTATGAAGGGTTTGGTCCTGAGAGTCCATTCGGCAATATTGCTTTTATTATTCGCGCACGGGTTGAGGGACTGCGAGATTTTGGGCCGAGCTTGAGTCCGTTTAATGCGTTTCTTCTTTTGCAAGGCTTAGAGACCCTATCCTTACGCGTCGATCGACATAGTAGTAATGCGTTGGAACTAGCTCAATGGTTGCAACAGCACCCGAAAGTTGAATGGGTGAACTATCTCGGTCTGCCGGAGCACCCGTATCATGAACGTGCAAAAAAATATCTTCGGCATGGTTTTAGTGGGATGCTCAGTTTTGGGATTCAAGGAGGTCAAGAAGCAGGACGGAAATTTATCAATAGCGTCAAACTTGCAAGCCATCTGGCGAACGTTGGAGATGCAAAAACGCTTGTCATTCATCCCAACTCAACCACACACCAACAGCTCAGCGATGCAGAACAGCGATCGGCGGGTGTCACTCCGGAGCTAATCCGAGTTTCAACAGGGCTTGAGCACATTGATGATATCAAAGCTGACTTTGAACAAGCGTTCCAGAACATTCCGGCATGAACTATTGCTCTATCATTTCGCCTCAAACGCAGTTCTATCAACTGTCTGACCCGTTCTTTCTAGAATCAGGACAAGTGTTGCGTGGGGTGCAAGTTGCTTATCAAACCTGGGGAAAATTGAATGAATCGGGCGATAATGCAGTGCTTGTATGTCATGCCTTCACAGGCTGGGCAGATGTCGAGGCTTGGTGGCAACCCCTTTTTGGAAGTGGGAAAGCGCTAGATTTAGAAACGAATTTCGTCGTCTGTAGCAATATTTTAGGCAGTTGCTACGGAACAACAGGTGCCACATCGATTGATCCAAGTACTGAAAAGCCCTATGGAGCCAGTTTTCCAGCCATTACGATCCGAGATATGGTTCATCTGCAAGCTCGATTAATCGAGGCACTGAAGATCCGATCGCTAAAATTAGTCATCGGCGGATCGCTCGGCGGAATGCAGGTTCTAGAGTGGGCATTGCTGTATCCAGAGAAAGTAGAATCAATCGCTGCGATCGCAGTTTCCGGTCGTCACTCGGCTTGGTGTATTGGACTCAGTGAAGCTCAGCGCCAAGCCATTTATGCTGATCCGAACTGGAACAATGGCAACTATGCTCCGGATCACCCCCCGGCTCACGGACTAGCTGTGGCACGAATGATGGCAATGAACACTTATCGATCGTGGGCAAGCTTTGATCAGCGCTTTGGGCGAAATGCTGAAACCGAAGAATTTACGATCGCTCGCTATTTGCAGCATCAGGGACAAAAATTAGCCGATCGCTTTGACGCGAATACCTACATCACATTAAGTAAAGCAATGGATTCTCATGATCTAGCTCGCCCGAATCAAAGCTATCAAGCAACGTTACAAACAATTCAGCAACCCACCTTGATTGTCGGAATCCCGACAGATATTCTCTATCCACCTGTCGAACAACAAGAACTCGCTGATTTCATTCCCAACTCATCCCTAAAATGGTTAGACTCTCCTCACGGTCATGATGCATTTCTGATAGACATGACCGTGCTGAATGATTTGATTGTGCAGTTTCGTCAGAGTTTAACCAGTCAGACTCTTTGTTCTCATCGAATGTAGGAGCCAATTTGATGCAGTCAGTTTCTAGATACGATCGTCACATCAGAGTTCGCATTCATCTACAGATTCCGATGGTCTATCGACATCAGCCTGTAATTTCTGATTTGATTTCAGTATCGGGTTTGGCTGTGAATATTACAGCGGCAATGCTCGGGAGCAATACAGATGACTGTGGCTACTTTGATTTGGAACTCAGAGGCACACCACAGCAGATTAGTCATGGACTTGCACATCTAAAATCACTTGATCTAAAAGTCATTGGAAAGCCGAACTCGGATGGAGACGAATGGCACTATTGAAAGATAAATGGGTTAAGTTTGAGCTTTCAGTAAGCTGAGAAATGTGTGAGTCTTGTTTTCCCAGAGAATGTAAAATCCCAGTGCAATCAAAACAAAGGGGATAATCCGATGCCCATAATTCATCAGTGGACGAGCAATCAGACGATGCGTAGCGAGATACTGTGCGATCGCACACCAAATTGCAATCATGATGAGGAAAACGACCAAAATCACAATTAACTCAAGCCAAGTACTACTGGCAAATAGAGGAAGATAAATGCCAATATTGTCGCCGCCGTTTGCGATCGTGACTACAGCAACTTGATAAGTTTGAGGATTCAGAAATTGAGCAAAAACAGAGCGAGATGACTGAGAGACAGTTTGCACAGGTTCATCGTCCTCTTGCTGAAAAAAGCTAGAAATGCCGATTGCGATAGGAACTAAGCCCAGTAGCCCAATCCAAGGGCGAGGAATGAGCAATCCGCCGAAGAAACCCGGTAAGCTAATCAGCAACAGCACAGCAAAGCCAAGATATTGCCCTGTAATAATATGATGCCGTCGGAACGTGCGATCGATTTGAGAAAAGAACAGCATCAAAACCAGAATATCGTCCAGATTAGTTGCTGCAAATGCAGTGATTCCAGTAACTACGGCACGAATCAAAATTTCAGGCATAGGATTCGATAACTTTAATCGATTGAAATAGCATGATCGATAAACTGAGCTTTAAAAGAATACATTCAGATAGAGCCTTCTCAGCATTTGTTGTATATTAGCGGAAACTGCCTCAATCCTTGCTCATGACGAAATCTCTGGACTCTGAACCGTCAAGCATTGCGAATTCAACCCGAAAAATCAGTAAAAAAAGTGGTCGCGACGCGAGTATTGCTATTCAAGTCATTCTGGTCTTGCTTTGTTTAGCATTGATCTCCAGCTTTATCGTGATTGTGCGAGCAGGAGAACGCGGGGTCTTGATGAAATTTGGTGCAGTTCAAAACAGCGTGTTGGGAGAAGGTATCCATTTTATTGTGCCGATCGTTGAGACTGTAGAAAAGCTCAGCGTTCGCGTTCAGAGCCAGGAAATTTCAGCCGAAGCTTCTTCTAAAGATTTGCAGGATGTGTATGCAGATGTAGCGCTGAATTGGCATGTGCTTCCGCAAGAGGCGAATTTGATCTATCAGCAGATTGGGAATCAGCAAGCTGTCATCGATCGCATTATCAACCCGGCGATCGAAGAAGTGCTCAAAGCAGTCATGGCAAAGTACACCGCTGAGGAAATCATTACAAAGCGAGGAGAAGTCAAGACAGGCGTAGATCAGGCTCTAACAGAACGCTTGAAGCCGTATCATATTGCCGTCGATGATTTGTCATTAGTGCATATTCATTTCACACAGCGATTTAGCGATGCAGTTGAGGCAAAACAAGTTGCAGAGCAGGAAGTAAAACGGGCTGAATTTGTTGCATTAAAAGCAGTCAAAGAAGCAGAAGCAAAAGCCAATCTAGCACGGGGAGAAGCAGAAGCTCAGCGACTTCTGCAACAAACGCTCACACCGGAATTACTGCAAAGACAAGCGATCGAGAAATGGAATGGGAGCCTTCCACTAGTCGTTGGCGATGAAAGTTCTACAGTATTGGATCTAAAAAAATTGATGAAAACAAGCTTGCCTGGAAATGCTGCAACAAAATAGTTCAAAATGTATTCCAAGCGTTACTCAACTGATCAAAAAGTTAACGATTTCATCGGACTTTCAACGCCATTTCATTGCTAATATCAAGATATCCTGACATTAGCCGAGCGTTTTTTCTGGTCAATTTGGCGCTGAATCCAGTGTTCAAATATCACAGGTCAAATCTCTCCTAGTAAAGTCAAGATTACAAGCCTTGATGGATAGTAGTTCGAGCTAAAACTCCTGCGATGCATCGTGTTTTTGTTCAATTCCTCTATTTTTGAGAGAGTTACTGAACATTGTAAAAATCGAAGTACGATCGCGCTTGCATCTCCTAAAAACTCGGACTACGCTACAAATCAAAGAACCTCATATTCAGTCCGACGAACAAAGGAACGGTGACAGCTATGACACAATCAATGAGCCTTGAAATGCAACGGGGTCTACAGGCCCTCACCACGTGCAAAAAAACCTGCACGACAACGCTCTCGTACTACTTGCACAACAACACGCAAGATCGCGATTTGTCATTGATGTGCTTGCTGCGAGACTGTGCAGAAATGTGTCTGATGAGTACTAACTTAATGATCGATGGATCTGAATTCATGGGACGCACATTCTTGATCTGCGCTGAAATGTGCGATCGCTGTGCAGCAGCTTGTGAAATCTACTCAGACGATCCGCAAATGATGGCATGTGCTGAAGCTTGCCACGCTTGCAGCCAGTACTGTAGTTCAATGGGTCGATTATCGAGCGCTTACTTCCGTCGCCCGAATTTCGACACCTTCGAGGCCTTAGTTGCAAGCTAAAAACCCAGGTTCAAATCACACTATCCTGCAATTCAGGCATCAAAATTTTCTCAAAAGCACAGATCGACTGAGTGCGAAACCGCTTTTGATGCCTGAGTTTGAAAATTGGCTGAATAATTTCTAAAATCGCGCGATCGCATCTTTGGTCATCTTCGATCTCGATCGCCCTGAGCGTTTCCAATTTCAGTTCTTTCTCGACCATCAGTTCCGGTAAAGCTGCGGCTCCAACTCCTCGCTCGACCACAGCTTTGACCATTTCACTCGTACTGAGTACCAAAGCAATTTGCAGTTCAGATAATTCAACACCCCAATCATCCAGCGCTTGCTCGAACATCTTCTGTGCGCCTGAACCGGATTCGCGCATCACCCACGATGTTTTTAATAAGTCTTCTACAGCGATTTGAGGATGGGTAAACCAAGGATGCGATCGACCGACCACAATCCTCAGCCGATCTGTGCCGATCGCTTCTTGCTCTAATAGCTCTTTTAAGACAGGCTTCACATCGCCTGTGACTAATCCTAAGTCAAACCGCCCTAATGCAGTCCCTTCACAAATTTCTTCTGCATTTCCTAACTTACACTGCACCTGAATGCCTGGATATTGCTGTTTGAATTGGCTAATTTTGTCAGGAAGCCAATAGTTCCCGATCGTTAAACTCGCGCCGATTTTTAGCTCTCCACGCTGCAAATTGTTTAGCTCTCGCAACTGACGTTCTGCAAACTCGACTTGATCTAAGATTTTCTGCGCTTCCAACTGAAATAAGCGCCCCGCATCTGCCATTTCAATGCGGCGACCAATGCGGTGAAATAACTTTACGCCATACTCCTGCTCTAAGCTCTGGATAGCTGCACTCACAGCAGGCTGTGTAATATACAAAGCTTCGGCTGCACGGGTAAAGTGCAATTGCTCAGCAACGGCTAAAAAAATTCGTAATTGTTCCAGGGTCATAGTCGTAATTGAGGTTGGATGCTTACGCCGTTGGAAATTTTTCAATCATTTTGCGTAATTTGAACGCAATTGTGAGCATAATGACAACAAAACCACATTAAATCGATCAAGATAGAGTAGTTGAATCGTGTTGGCATCTTATCACACCCAGACTTTTTCGAGAAAAAAGCTTCTGGAGTTGCTCACACCCCTCTCATCCATATTGAAAGTCACCATGAAACAGTCTAGTAATTCATTATCTGTGCCTGCCAAGATTGAGTATGCGTTACTGGCGCTCTTAGAATTGGCAAGCCAATTTGACAAAGCAACCCCGCTGAGAATTCACGATATCGCCGGTCGTCAGCCCATTCCAGAGCGGTACTTAGAACAGATTTTTAATCTGCTGCGACGTGGTGGACTGGTTCAAGGTCTACGCGGAGCAAAGGGAGGATATACGCTGACTCGCGAACCTCGATCGATCACGATCGCAGAAATTGTGACATTGATAACGGGAGAACCGATTGAGAATCGATCAAGCGTGAACTTGGAGCGAGAACTCTTATCAGAAGTTTGGAAACAGGCTCAAACCGCTTCTCATGAAGCCTTGCAGCGCTGCACATTAGAAGATTTAGTCCAGCGCTGTGCTGCTCGCAAGCAGAAATCATCCATGTTTTATATCTAGCACTTGTGATCAGTGGGCTTGTATCTTAGTCTTTGCTTGCTAATAGGGGAATCTAATGAGCTACTGTCTTTGCTGCTCTGAGAAATTACTGCGTCATGTGCGATCAACAGGTGTGTATTGGTTTTGCTCGAATTGTCGGCAAGAAATGCCAAATGTAGTTTGCTTATCTCCAAAATCTACAATCAATTCCCGTGCCACGATCGGAGGGAATCGTGCTGAGATTTGATCCTTTACTTTTACTCACGCTGGTTTGTACAGCAAGTATTGTCATCCTGATTGGAATTGCTTTTCTCCCAAAATGGGTCTATGACTTTTTGCTGTAGAATCCTCGATTCTGCACCATAATAAAAATCCCCCAAATTCTCTAAATTTGGGGGAAAACAGATACCATCTCGAAATCTAAATCTAAAACTAGCTCACCGACGAAAGTGAGCGGCTTGCACCATTGAGCGGCGCAACTTCAATCTCTGTGAGATCCTTAAACAATGCAGTACTCAGATAGCGTTCGCCAAAGCTCGGCTGTATAAAGACAATCAGCTTTCCAGCATTCTCTGGACGCTTTCCAACCTGAATCGCAGCAGCCAGTGCAGCCCCCGATGAAATTCCAGATAGCAATCCTTCTTCTCTTGCTAAGCGACGACTATACGCGATCGCATCTTCACTGCTAACTTGAATCACTTCATCAATTAACTCAGTGCGCAAGACTTCCGGCACAAACCCTGCTCCAATCCCTTGAATCTTATGCGCTCCAGGTTGCCCGCCCGAGAGAACATGACTCTCAACAGGTTCAACCGCGATCGCTTGAAATCCAGGCTTACGCTGCTTCAAAACTTCTGCCACACCCGTAATCGTTCCGCCTGTGCCAACACCCGCGATCAAAATATCAATCTGTCCATCGGTGTCTGCCCAAAGCTCCTCAGCCGTAGTTTCGCGATGCACTTTAGGATTAGCTGGATTGCGAAACTGTTGCAGCATGTAAGCATTTGGGACTGAATTCACGATTTCCTCAGCCCGTCGAATCGCTCCTTTCATGCCTTCAGTTCCGGGCGTTAGCTCAAGTTGAGCACCATAGCCTTTCAGCATAGCTCGACGCTCCAAGCTCATCGTATCTGGCATCGTCAAAATCAATCGATAGCCTTTTGCTGCCGCTACCATTGCGAGTGCAATTCCAGTATTGCCTGAAGTTGGCTCAACTAAAATCGTGCGACCTGGTTCGATCAGCCCCGCCTCTTCAGCAGTCTGAATCATACTCGCCCCAATCCGATCTTTCACGGAAGCTGCAGGGTTCATGCCTTCTAGTTTGGCGACGATTTGAGCAACAGACCCTTCTTCCTGAGGGATATGATTGAGGCGAACTAATGGCGTTTTCCCAACTAACTCTGTAATATTTTTTGCAATTCGCATTGCGCTACTCCATGGTGATGAGGGAGATCAATTCAGTCACAAACAAACGTGCATATCACCCGCCTCTATTTATTAGACTCCGATAAATCGATAGGAATTATGGAATTTATGAAAACTTAAGACCGTTTAACGCGCAAAATGGCGAAGATAACGGAATTTCCAAAGAGAACGATAGCTCCAATGCAAAACGTGGAATGTAGAATCTCTCGGTGCTTCAGGAGGTTTGACTTCCCAAATATCTCGAACTCCCGACTCATATTTTTGCGATAATTTCGTTCCCCAAAATTCATCGACTGCAAGTTCTTGCTCGATGCGATCGTAAAATGCCATGAGTTTATTTCCTTGAGTTCTAGAAAGGCAAACGCTTCTAATGCCAAATATTCCAAGTCTCAGCAAGCTCGATCATTTCCTCGCTGCTCAAGTTGAGAATGACTCCATCTGCAGTACAGATACAAATTCGTGTATTCCCGCATTGTTTTTGCAACAATTGCGCGATCGGCACAAATTCTAGACACAGCATCGGATCAAAGACTAGATCTTCTCTGTTCATCAACAGAAGATTTCCAGTTCTACAAAGGATCAAACTAACGCGAGATTTCCTAAAAAGCTCGGGTGAACACGCAACTAATTGTTGCATGACCTGTTGTTCGTAGAATCTATCTGTCATATTCAGACCTCAATCGACAGTCGCCAGTGTACTACTTTGCTTTGGAAACTTTTCGTTTGCAACAATCTCTCCGAATGGACTAAACATCACCTGCTGATCGATTGGCTGTGCATGACTGAGAGGAAGTCTAGGGAATAACAGTTCTGCAACTCGATAGGCTTCTTCTAAATGCGGATAGCCTGACAGAATAAAATGATCAATTCCTAGCGCTGAGTATTCCAAGATTCGAGCGGCAACGGTATCGGGATCACCGACCAGTGCTGTTCCCGCTCCTCCTCGAACTAAACCTACACCAGCCCACAGATTTGGGCTAATTTCTAAGGCTTCACGGCTACCATTGTGCAACTGAGTCATTTGACGCTGCCCTTGAGAATCCATACGGGCATAGGCTTTTTGTGCTGCCGCGATCGCATCTTCATCCACATAGCGAATCAACTGATTTGCAGCATCCCAAGCTTCACTCTCAGTTTCTCGCACAATCACGTGCAGACGAATACCAAATTTCAGCGATCGTCCTTGTTGTTCTGCGAACTGACGCACAGATTTGATTTTTTCAGCAACTTGGCTAGGAGGTTCACCCCAAGTCAAGTAAGCATCAACATGCTTTGCCGCAATTTCTTTCGCAACCGGAGACGATCCCCCAAACCACAGGGGCGGATAAGGCTTCTGAACCGTTGGAAAAAGAAGCTTTCCACCCTGAACGTCTAAATGATCGCCTTTGTGCGTGATTTCATTGCCTTGAGCAATTTCGCGCCAAACGGTAAGAAATTCATCCGTTAAATGATAGCGATCGTCGTGGCTCAAATGCAGCCCATCTCCTGCTAGTTCGACCGGATCGCCACCTGTGACAACATTGATCAACAACCGCCCATTTGAAAGTCGATCAAATGTTGCTGCCATCCGAGCCGCAACTCCAGGCGAAACTAATCCTGGACGCACTGCAACTAAAAACCGCATTCGCTGAGTAAGCGGCATCAATGTAGAGGCAACAATCCAAGCATCTTCACAAGATCGACCTGTCGGTAACAATGCTCCAAAGTAGCCTAAATGATCCACCGCCTGAGCGATCTGCTTCAAATAGTCATAGTTCGTCGATCGCCCTGCAATCGAAGTTGCCAGGTAACGACCATCCCCATGAGTTGGAATAAACCAAAGAACTTGCACGCTTTCTCTCTCCTAATCTACGGTATTGAATCGTATGTACCGGATTACTTAGATTTAAGCTGCTAGTATGTCACAGACATAATCGAGCAGAAAAGTACTTCTGATACAAATCTCTAGGGATTTAAAAATTTGCGCTTTGTGAATAAAAAAGTAACAATCGCCCCTTGCTTTCTTCAGGAAGTTCATGGCAGTATTATTTTGAATACGATAATTCGATCGGTATTACGTAGATTATCTGAAGGTTTCGATAATTCAAAGCGTCTGCGGCACGATCTTATTTCTGATTGGTGTGAGGAATTTAACAATGCGGAAGAGCATTTCGAGCTTGCTTTGGGCATCGCCCATTGTGTTAGGAGTGAGCCTGTGGAGCCAAGCAAACGCGGCAGAAGTTAAAGAACTGCCTGCGAGTTCTGAGAACTCTCTCAGTCAGCTTGCAGCCTACAGCAGTGAAACCAGCGAAGTGAATGCTGCTGGACAAGTTACATCTGTTTCCCAACTGTCTGACGTGCGTCCAACAGATTGGGCATTTCAAGCCCTGCAATCTCTAGTTGAACGATATGGTTGCATTGCAGGCTATCCCGATCGTACCTATCGCGGCAATCGTGCATTAACCCGTTATGAGTTTGCAGCAGGTCTGAATGCTTGTCTCGATCGCGTCAATGAACTGATTGCAGCAGCAACGGCTGATTTGGTCAAAAAAGAAGACTTAGCAACCCTGCAACAACTGCAAGAACAATTTGCAGCAGAACTGGCAACCTTACGCGGGCGAGTAGATTCTCTCGAAGCTCGAACCACGACACTAGAAAAGCAGCAATTCTCAACCACAACAAAACTGAGTGGAGAAGTTATCTTCGGTATTGCTGGTGTTGTGGGAGAAGATCGTGCGTTGAACTCTGATCAATGGCGAGTCATCAACGCGGCTCCCGCAGGTGCGGCGCGAGAAGCTGCTAGAACTGCCGCTTTTGGTGCAGCAGGGCGAGATGTGCAAGACAATACGGTATTGAGCAATCGGGTTCGATTGGATCTCAATACCAGCTTGACTGGCAAAGATCGACTCTTCACTCGTCTAGAGGCAAGCAATACAACTGCTTTTAACACTCCAGTCACCGGAACGAGCCAAACTCGTCTCGGTTACGATACAACGAACAATCCAGACAACAGTGTGCAACTGGGCAAACTCTTCTATCGCTTCCCTCTAGGCACGAATTTGAACGTGACTGTAGATGCGATCGGGGGTGAATTCTACGATAACTTCAACACCTTTAACCCCTTATTTGCTTCTGCCTCCACTGGAAGTGTGTCTCGATTTGGTCGTTTTTCACCGATTTATCGAGCGAGTAACACTGGCTCAGGCAGCAATACCGGAGCAGGGGTCAGCGCAGTCTTAAAGCTGAGTGATTCTTTGAGCTTTTCTGCAGGTTACATTGCCAGAAGACCAAATGATCCAGCAGAATCGCGTGGATTGCTAGACGGAAGCTATGGCGCGATCGCACAGTTAGCTTTCCAACCGAATCGCGATTTCGCGCTTGGCTTATCTTATGCGCGATCGTACTTTAGCGGTGCGAACAATGATGTCTCTGTCTCTGGCGCTTATGGAAGTGCTTTTGCTAACCAACCATTTGGTAACGTTGCAACTTCCGCCAATCATTTTGGATTACAAGCGACCTATCGGTTTAGTCCTAAATTCACGGTTTCAGCATGGGGATTGTACACTCAAGCGATCGCTGAGAATGGTAAAGGACTCGCAACCGTGAATACTGGCGATAAAGCCGATATCTGGAGTTGGGCAGTATCTCTCGGATTTCCAGATTTGGGTGGAAAAGGTAACTTAGCTGGCATCATTTTTGGTCAGCCGCCTAAAGTCACAAACAGTGATTTTGGGCCACCTGTGCTAGGAGCAACGACAGCCCGCCGCCGGGATGAAGATACAACGCTGCATTTAGAAGGACTTTATCGATTCCAACTTTCTGACAAGATTTCGATTACGCCCGGTCTAATCGTGATTTTTAATCCAGAAAACAACAGCAATAACGACACCCTTTATGTCGGTGTTGTTCGGACAACATTCCGATTCTAATTACAGTTGAACTAAAGTTTCCGTGTTCACTCCAACCCTCTTGTCTCAAAGCAAGAGGGCTTTTTTTCATAGAACAAGTAGCAGTATTTCAATTGTTTCTTCGCTACTATTCTAGTAATCATTCACACCGAGGTGCCGCTCTGATGATTCTACAAAGCTTGCTAGTCATAACCGATAAAATGTTCATTCCTTCCAATGATTGGATGAACATTGCATTTCGTTTAACGCTATCGCTAATCGTAGGTTGCCTGATTGGAATCAATCGCCAAAAAGGAGGCAGACCCGCAGGAATGCGAACCTTTATGTTAGTGAGTATGGGGTCTGCTTTGTTCGTAATGCTTCCGTTGCAAGCAGAAGGAGATAGTCCCTATGCTGCCACGAATGCTCTGAGCCGTACCATTCAAGGCGTAACGACAGGCGTTGGCTTTCTGGGTGCAGGACTAATCTTGCAGCAGTCCTCGAAAAAGTCTGAACTTCCCAAAGTTCGAGGATTAACAACTGCTGCTTCAATTTGGATTGCAGCCGCACTAGGAGCCGCGATCGGGTGTGGTTTTTGGCAAACTGGACTGGTGGGTGCAGTTTTAACGTTGCTCACTTTAAGTGGAGTGAAGCGAGTTCAGCGATCGATTGTCATTCGATTGCCGCAAACTGGAAATTCTACCCAGCAAGAGCGAGATCGAGATCGAGATCGAGATCGCACCTAGCCTCAATCGTTAAGTTCCTGCCAGCCTGTTTCGTCTTTAATCTGCGCTCCTAGAGGAACTGCCGATTTGCCCTCTGACGTTGCAGAAGAGGGAGTCGCTGCTGTCGTAGCATCTGAAGTTGCTGCTGGAGATGGTAAAGCAGAAGTTGTCTTTTCTGAAACTGTCACTGTTCTGACTTCTTGCCAATTCACCTGTCCCTCGGGTTCAATTTTGACTAAGATTGCATCTGTCTTGTCCTTGCGAGTCAGTTGACACTCAAAACTATCGCCAGGTTTTATGGCTCGATAGCTGCCGCCGCAAGTCACTCGCAATCCATTTTGTGGTGTAGCTTTGATCTTTTCTTGAAATTCAGCTTCTAGCTTTGCCAAATTGAGCAATCGCCAAGAATTGGGAATTTCCCATTTTGCTTTCCCTTCATTCTCTTGCTGAACGGTCACAAAGAAACCACCATCAGGATTTAGCTCGCCAGTACACTCAAACGTACTATCAGGTTGAATTTTGATGTTTGTCGGGCAATGGACAGATTTCACCGAAATGCCATTTTGCTGATTCAAGCTGGTTTTGATTTCTTCTTGTAGGCTAGTCACGTCAAACGTTTTTTCACACCCAGAAAGAATCGCTGTTCCAGCCAAGAGTAAGAGAAATTTTCGCATGGTTAATTACTTTCGATCGCAAGTGAAACTCGTTCTCCACCAATTTGCTGCATCGACCCTAAAACTTTCGCAAGCTGCTGATAAGAGACGGTGCGATCAGCTTTCAACAACACAGATCCTTGTGGACTTTTCGCGAGATAGCTCTGAATCTGCTGAGCCAGTTCGGTTTCAGAGACAAGTTTTTCCCGGATCGCAGTCTGCCCTTGTGCATTCAAGCCCACCACTAGAGATTCTGGAGTTCTTGCACTGGAGGGAGTTGACTTGGCATTGGGCAGATTGACGTTGAGCGTGCGTTGTTGATCGCTGAGCGTCATTGCCACAATAATAAAGAACGTGAGAATTGTCATAATCACGTCCATCATGGGAACTAAATTGACCTCTGGAATACCAGAATTTGACTTCGATTTAGAAAACATAAGCGCTATAGAAGAGATTGATTCGCGATCGCACGATTTTCCAACGACAGTTCCGATTCTGCTTTCAACCGCTTGTACCAAATGTGGCGGTAAATTAGCTCTAATCGGCACCCCACTTTAGAAAAGTAATCGACCTGTTTCGCTTGTAGTGTCACACACAGTCGAAAAATTAATAATGCAACGATCGCAACAATCATGCCTCCTGCCGTTGTGGTCAAAGCTTCCCCAATCCCTCCCGCAGCCTTAGAGGTATCGACAGATGAGCCGCCACCCCCAATTTTCAAGTTAATGAAAGTGATAATTAGACCCGTCACGGTTCCCAGCAGCCCAAGCAACGGCGCAACCGCAATCACTGTTTCCAATAACTTGTCCCCTTTTCGCATTAGGACAAACTCTTCTTCGCCTGCGGTTGCAAGTGCCAAATGAAATGTTTCCGGCTCTGGATAATCAAGTTGCAGTGCTGCGAGCAGAAAACGACCAATCGGCTGATCCGCTGCTCGCAGCGCGATCGCGGTTGCCTCATCTAAGCTGTATTGTGCTGCATCCAAAACATCATGAGCGATCTTGTCTTCGACTCGGAGGACTTGAACCCAAAAGATAGTTCGCTCAATCCCACAGGCGATCGTTGCCACTGACAACCCTGTTAGCGGAATCATCACCGGCCCACCTTTGGCAATCAAATCAAACAGAATAGACATAGAACATCCAAGATTAAGAGAACTAAACTGGCAAGTTTTTCCAAGCGACAACGAGCGTGTTTGCACCGTCTTTTGTTGGAACTAGATTGAGATAAAGTGTCACTGATCCTTTCTTAACTTGATAGAGGCTACCTCCCCCATACTGCTGCGGTAAATCTGTTACTTCATAGCCATTGTTCTGCAAGTTCGATCGAAAGTACTCATCCATCATCGTGTCTGCTTGGCTTGCGACTAAGCTAATGTTACGGATTCCGGCTTTCTGAACTTGCCCGTCATAAAACAAGGTCGGCTGTGCAAACAAAGTGGGATCAGCGGCTTGAGCATCTAGATTGCTCAAAATCTCGGATACTTCAGGCGGAACTTCTACCGCTTTTTTCAAATCTTCTAGTGTTCGAGGCGCATCTGCTAAAACATAAACCGTTCCTTTCTCACTTTGGAGAATACTCAGAAATTGCGCTTGCCCGTTGCGAGAAACTTGATAAATTGCGCGATCGACTGACTGGACTGTCAGCTTACTCTCATATTTCTTTTTCGCTAGCTCCTTAGTAAAGAAATCAGAGACCTTTGCGAGAGCATCGCTCGTTTGCAGACAAGACTGTAGCCCAAAACAACCCGGTTGAGCCGTTGGATAGATAGGGAAATCTGCCCAGTTGTTGCTGTCTGACTCAGCGGGTTTCGTCTCAGCAGGTTTCGTCGGTGATTGAGGGATCGGAGGTTTTGGACGATCGACAGGGCTTGCAACAGGCGGAATTGTTGTTTCTCGAACGGGTGTAATTCTTTGAGGTTGGGTTGGAGTTAAAGGCTTGGGCGGTGCTTTGGTCACTGCCGTCTTGTTCAAAGTCGGCAACTGAGTCACACGAACTTGTTTTTCTTGTTCTTTGGGAGGTGTGGGTTTTGGCTCATTCCCAGTTGGGATCAGCATCAATCCTACATGCAATCCTAGAGAAACTAGCACTGTTAACCAAACCCATTTAGCAGTACTACTCGGTTTAGCCACTTGAAACAGGGGTGAGATCTTCTCATCGGAGATCGCAACCTTATCCAGCACCGCGGTCGCGCTACTATCATTCGGATTAACGCTCTTGTTTGCTGAAGACTCAAGCTGAGACTTGTGTGAATTTTGATCTGAAGTAAACAAAGCAACAACCCTACCTGTGATCATGAAGAAAAGGGGCAAAATGCCCCTAACTGTAGATACTGGAGAAACCGCGATCGAACTTTAGCGAGAAGCCTGAATCCGATCAAAGACTGCACCATCATCAAAAAATCGCTTCTGCGCTTCTGCCCAACCTCCAAAATCTTTGATCGTGTACAGCTTATTCACTTTGGGAAACTTCTTATCAAATTCCTTCGTAATGCTCGTATTGACGGGACGAAATCCGACTTTTGCAAATTCCCGTTGAGCTTCAGGGGAATAAAGGAACTGAACAAATGCTTCTGCAACTTCCCGCGTCTTGCGTTTATTGACGACTTTATCCACGACTGCGATCGGGTTATCGATCGAGATATTATTCTGCGGGATCACGGTAAAGAATCCTGTTTCACCCTTTTGTGACGCTAAGATGACCTCGTTTTCGTAGTTAATCAGCACATCGCCCTGATTCTTCTTGAAGAAAATGTCACTCAGCTCCCGCGCATCTTTAGCAAGCACAGGAGCATTCTTAAACACTTGCGTCACATAGTCTTGAGCTTTCGCATCATCGCCACCTGTCTTACTGACTGCACCCCATAATGCCAGAAAGTTCCAACGGGCAACCCCAGAGGTTTTCGGGTTTGCTGTGACAACGCTAATTCCTGGCTTCGCTAGATCTGACCATCCTCGGACATTTTTAGGATTACCGGGACGGGTCACGAGTGCCACAACAGAACGACTCACCACTGCATCATTTGGAGCTTCTTTCTCCCAACCTGGATCAATCAATCCAGCTTTTTGAATGCGATCGACATCGAATCCAAGTGCAAGATGCACAATATCTGCTTCTAGTCCATCGATCACGGCTCTAGTCTGAGTGCCTGAACCGGCATAGCTTTCAACAAACTTAACCTCTTGGTTCCGTTCGCGCTTCCATTTCTGCTGAAACAATGGGATGACTTTTGAGTAAGCTTCTTTCGTCACCGCAAAAGATACCAGAGTCAGCTCAACAGTCTGCGGGTTTTGGCTGATCAACTGCTGCTTTGGAGCAGGCGGCTGAGTAACAGCTTTTCTTTCATTGCGTAAAGTGTCGATCGCAGCAGAAGCAGGGATCGACAAACTGAAAGTGACTCCAGTAGCTACTAGAAGACTAGGAACTTTTAGGCTAGAAACTTGATGCTGAACCTTATCGAGCAGCGATTGGGCAAAAGAACGATTTTTCATAGATTGAGAATACTTTTAGAATAATCTACGATTGATTGATCGGCATTTAGTAGATTAGTTTGTATCAAGAGAATCTCACAAGTCGCATGAGAAAACAAGACCTGAAAAAGTATTTTTTAGATGCGATTTGCCAATTTTTGAATGACTAGCAATTCATGCAATTTAAAGTATCGATACGAGTTCAATTGAGAAACAGTAATTTCTTACTCGCCTATAAGAGATTAGATATGTGGACTCATATTAAGAGGATGTTTGAAACGTATCGCTCATCGCATTCATCCGCCCCCGGAATTCCATTCCAGAGCGAGATAGAACGGAGTGAGGAAATTGTTGGTACGTTTCAAGGCTCCAAATAAATGACGAGATAAGTAACGAGCTTTACTTTTCATTGCTCCTAGGAGTATGACATACTTGGCAAATAATACGGTATTCCGACCGGTTTAGTGTTATTTGTGATTCCCCATGATAATTGACGCTCAAGGACTCGCGGTGACAAGCACCCGAACTGATTTTTCTTCTCAACTCAGGACTGAACTCGATCGATTTATTGACCAAGCTCTTTACTACGGCAATCAAGCCGAAGCAGCGATTCTGCAAGCGCTGGCACTCGATCCAACCTGCGCGATTGCTCAAGCATACGCTGCCGCTTACTACCTATCCCAGGAAACCGCGATCGCGCGTCAAACCGCGATGCATCACCTCAAAGTGGCTGAGCGTTATGCTGCAACGGCAACTGAACGAGAACAATGGTACATTCGCGCGATTTCAGCTTGGGCAGTCGGCGCAATTTCTGAAGCCATCGACCTACATGAAGCGATCGCAGAGAAATACCCACAAGACCTGATTTCTGTGCAGCAAGGACAATATCACTACTTCTATCGAGGCGAATCTGATCCGTTACTCAAAATTGCCGAGAAAGTTCTTCCTGCCAATGCCGACAATCCCCATCTGCACTATTTATATGGAATGATCGCGTTTGGCTTGGAGCAATGCGGAGACTTAGATCGCGCTATGCAGACTGGACTGCAAGCGATCGCACTAAATCGATTCGACCCGTGGGCGCAACATGCGATCGCGCATATCCTTGAAGAACAAAATCGCCCAGAAGATGGAATTCTCTGGATGGAAAGCCATTCAGACACTTGGGAGCAGTGCAATTCGATGCTGTATACCCACAATTGGTGGCATGTCGCCCTTTACTATCTGGCATTGGGAAATCATCAGAAAGTCTTAGAGCTGTACGATCAAAAGGTTTGGGGACGGGCGAATCCGTCGTCGTCAAAAGATCAAGTCGGTGCGATCGCGACCTTACTGCGCTTAGAAGTGCAAGGCGTTGATGTGGGGAAACGCTGGCAGGCTCTTGCTCCTCATCTGGGTTCGCGTTTACACGAACATGCGCTACCTTTTCAAGATTTGCACTATATTTATGCACTCGCACGGGCTGGATACACAGACTGGGTGAATGAATTTCTTCAAAGTCTCACATCGCACGCACAGCAACTTCCGGCAACATCGCAATTCACCTGGCTGCAAATTGTCTTGCCTGTTGCCAAAGGCTTAATTGCATACACTCAACAAGATTGGTCAACGACAGTTTCGGCAATGCAGCCTCGACTCTCTTATCTACATACCGTCGGTGGGAGTCGGACTCAACAGAAAATGTTTGGTCAGATTTATCAACAAGCTGTTCTACGCAATCAGTCTGGCAAAGTGCGGCAGTTATGGCGAACGGTTAAAGCTGGCTAAAGCACGAATTCGTCACATCGTCATAGAGATCAGCGATCGCTGCATAATCTTCTGTAGTGACAGCCGCAAAGCGCTGAATCTGCATTGCAGTCATAGCTGCTGATAATTCTGAATCTGGATGCAGTAATGCTGATTGAATTTTCTCAATCACTGGATCGCCTAAATGTGTTGCCACCACAATCGGCGGCATCGGACAAGCCCGACTCGACTCGATGATTTTCACATGATGTGCCAGTTCGGGAAAGACGCGAAATTCTTGCTCCAGCACCGTACTATCAATCGCAGCACAATCTGCTTTGCAATCGCTCACCCAACGAATCGATCGCTGATGTGAGCCGGATTGAATCGCATGTTTGAAAAATTGTGGACGTTGTTCCTGAATTAAGCGATCCCGAAGCAAGTAGTAGCCACTATTCGAGCCAGGATCGTTATAACAAACGGTTGAATTTGCTAAATCCGAGAACGTTTGAAACGAACTCTCCGCATGAACAATGATATCGGAGAAGTAAATTGGCGTATTTTGATACCGCTCAGCTTGCATCACTGGAGCCGCGATCGCGATGAACTGCTGAGGTCGAATTCGACCATATCGAACAAATGGCAGTCCACAAATAAAAGCCAGATCGATCGCATCTTCATAAAGTCGCGAATCCTTCAACGGATCACATTCACCGACCATCAAATCAGCCTGACAGCCCAAGACTCGCCCCAAATAAAGAGTCACAGCTTGATAAAACTCCAACCAATTTGGAGCCAAGTATGAAATCGCATGAAAAGACACAATCTGATTCCTCAGCAAGCATTAGAGTTATCGTAATCCCAAGTAAATCGATCAAATAATAGGAGTATTTTTCTTGCGCTTTATCTCTTTCTCCGATACGATTGAAAATTGAGATAAGGACGGTAATCCTACAATATTACCGTAGATTAGGAGAACAATTCATGAAGTTGAAGCACCATCCACATGAGCTAGCACCACGCTTGGCTCAAACCTTCAAAACACTATTTAATCTGCACTCTGTCAGAAAATTCGTTTCACTCTTTGTGATCGGCACGACCTTGAGCCTCGCTATCGCCTCCTGCGGCGGCAACACCGCTTCAACTTCTTCTAGTCCCAACAGCGCTAGCCCCGTTGCCAACGCCGCTAAAGAGGTCGAACTCACCCTCGTCGGCTATGCCGTCCCCAAAGCCGCCCACGATGCCATCATTCCTAAGTTCGTCGAAAAATGGCAAAAAGAAAAAGGTCAAACCGTCACCTTCAAACAAAGCTACGGTGGCTCAGGCTCTCAAACTCGCGCCATTATTGATGGTCTTGAAGCCGATGTCGCCAACTTAGCGATCGCTGCCGACACCGAAAAGCTCGTCAAAGCCGGATTTGTCAATTCTGACTGGACGACCAAAACCCCGAATAATGGCATTGTCGCCAAAACGGTCGCTGCGGTGATTGTCCGTCCCGGTAATCCCAAAAATATCAAAACCTTTGATGATTTGACCCGTCCCGATGTCAAATGGGTCACGGCAGACCCGAAAACCTCAGGGGGCGCTCGCTGGAACTTCCTCGCCCTCTGGGATCATGCTTTGAGAGCCAACAATAAGGATGAAGCTAAAGCGACCGAGTTTGTCACCAAAGCGTTTGCGAATGTGGCAGTGCTGGCAAAAGATGCCCGTGAATCGACTGACGCATTCTCCAAGCAGGGACAAGGCGATGCCTTGATCAACTATGAGAATGAGGTGATTCTGGCACAGCAAAAGGGGGAAAAGCTGGAATATGTCGTGCCGGATCCGAATGTGTCGATCGATATTCCGATTTCGGTGATTGATAAGAACGTGGATAAGCATGGCACGCGGGAAGTTGCAGAGGCATTTGTGCAGTATTTGTACACCCCGGAAGCACAAGCTGAATTCGTCAAGTTAGGCTTCCGCCCGTTGGATGGTGCCCCGGTGAAGACGAAAGAAAATACGGACAAGTACCCGGCGGTGAAGACCTTGGGCACGATTCAGGAGTATGGCGGGTGGAGCGAAGCACAGAAGAAGTTCTTTGACGATGGAGCGGTCTTCGACCAAGTCCAAGCTTCGATCAAACGTTAGGCATAAATAGAGCCGCAGCAAGAACATTCACTCTCTGCGGCTCTAACTTTCTGGTTTTATTTGGAGTACTGTATGGCTTCTTCTGCTCAAGTTCCCTCTCGAAAAGGATCGATTTGGAAAGCGTGGGGACGATCGATCGTTCAGATGCCGTGGACATGGCGGATCATGCTGTCATATTTGACCGTGATGCTTTTCATTCCGGTTGTAGCAATGCTATTAAAATCTGCAACAGTCGGTCCTGCGGAGTTTTGGCGGATTGCGACGAGTCCAATTGCGCTTTCTACTTATGACATTACTTTTACAACTTCATTAGTTGCTGCATTGATTAATGGAGTCTTTGGAACCCTGATCGCTTGGATTTTAGTGCGATATGATTTTCCACTGAAGCGGTTAGTCGATGCTTCCGTTGACTTACCTTTCGCTTTACCGACCGCAGTTGCAGGTCTAACCTTAGCAACGGTCTATAGCGAAAATGGCTGGCTTGGTTCATTACTTGCCCCATTTGGAATCAAGGTTGCCTTTACTCGGGTTGGTGTTGGGATCGCGATGCTCTTTATCTCATTACCATTTGTAATTCGCACAGTGCAGCCCGTTCTCTCAGAAATAGAAAAAGAAGTCGAAGAAGCAGCTTGGAGTTTAGGAGCTTCACCTTGGCAGACTTTTCAAAGAGTTGTTCTGCCGCCCTTGTTTCCAGCAATTTTAACTGGAGTTGCGCTAGGGTTCTCACGCGCTGTAGGTGAATATGGCTCAACTGTAATCATTTCATCGAACACTCCTTTTCGCGATTTGATTGCACCGATCCTGATTTTCCAGCGTTTAGAACAATATGACTACGCTGGAGCAACAGTGATCGGCATGGTTCTATTGATGATTTCGCTCTTGATCTTGCTTGCACTCAACGTCTTGCAAAATTGGGGAAGACGCTACGACACAGGATCTAGCAGAATGCCTGGGCATTAATTAGGAGATTAAAACAATGACGACGATCGCGGATACTCCACGTTCAGCTCAAACAAGAAAAACAACGCAACAAAAAAGTTGGGTTCCAATTCTACTCATTGGTATCGGTATTGCCTACCTGGGGCTAATCCTATACATTCCTGCCATCAATGTTTTTTACCAGGCGTTTAAGGGAGGTGTTGCACCATTTCTCTCGAACTTGACACAGCCGAATTTTATTCACGCGATTAAGTTAACTGTGATGCTAGCCGCGATCGCAGTTCCGCTCAATACAGTTTTTGGACTCTGTACTGCTTGGGCACTGGCTCGCAAACAGTTCCGAGGACGCACCTTGTTACTGAGCATCATTGACCTACCGTTTGCAATTTCTCCCGTTGTCGCAGGTTTGATGATCGTCTTGCTGTATGGGCGACTCGGTTGGTTCGGAACATGGTTACAAGCCAACGATATTCGGATTGTGTTTGCTTTTCCGGGCATGCTACTTGCAACGATGTTTGTGAGTATGCCTTTTGTGGCAAGAGAAGTGATCCCAGTTCTAGAAGAAGCGGGAGCCGATCAAGAAGAAGCGGCAAAAACCTTGGGCGCAAATGGTTGGCAGACATTCTGGCGGGTCACATTGCCGAGTATTCGGTGGGGGTTGCTCTATGGAATTATCCTGACCAATGCTAGAGCAATGGGCGAATTTGGAGCGGTCTCGGTTGTGTCAGGTAACTTAGCTGGAAAAACGCAAAGTTTACCGTTGTTTGTAGAAGAAGCCTACAAACAATATGAAACAGAATCAGCTTACTCAGCAGCCGTATTGCTAGCCTTGCTTGCGGTCGTTACTTTGGTGCTGAAAGAGATTATGGAACGAAAGACGCGCATCAAAGAAGTGGAATAGCAGTGATGGCACAGAGCAGACAAGTTTTTCCTAACCCTGAAAATATGTGTTCAACGTTACAAAGAAAACCCGAACCTGACTAATATACTGTTATTCTATGGATAAACCGTAGAATGCAGGGAAAACTTCTCTGGAGGATTGAGGCACCGTGGGTATTGAAGTACAAAACGTTTCCAAGCACTATGGCTCGTTTCATGCGGTTGATCAAGTCAACTTAAGCATCAAAACTGGCTCTCTCGTTGCATTATTAGGACCTTCTGGGTCAGGTAAATCAACGCTCTTGCGCATGATAGCAGGATTAGAAACCCCAGATGAAGGACGGATTGCATTAATTGGTCGCGATGCGACATATCAATCAGTCCAGGATCGCAATATTGGCTTTGTGTTTCAGCACTATGCACTGTTCAAGCATTTGACGATTCGAGAAAATATTGCATTTGCTTTGGATATTCGCAAGAAACCCAAAGCAAAAATTAAAGAGCGCGTGGAAGAACTCCTAGAGCTAGTTCAGCTACAAGGATTTGGCGATCGCTATCCGTCTCAACTCTCTGGCGGACAACGCCAACGGGTTGCACTCGCAAGAGCTTTAGCCGTACAACCGCAAGTATTGCTACTCGATGAACCTTTTGGAGCGCTCGATGCCAAAGTCAGAAAAGAACTGCGAGCTTGGCTCCGACGGTTGCACAAAGACGTGAACGTTACCACAGTGTTTGTCACTCACGATCAAGAAGAAGCAATGGAAGTTGCAGATGAAATCGTGGTGATGAATCGCGGTCGAATTGAGCAAGTCGGAACTGCAACAGATATCTATGATCATCCTGCTTCTGCGTTTGTCATGAGCTTTATTGGTCCAGTCAATGTAGTTCCTGCTCGTGCAGGCATTTTACCCAACGACGGCAACAAGGTTTTAGATTCCGATCGCGTGTTCTTGCGTCCGCATGACATTGATATTGAGCTAATTCCGTCCTCAGAATCAGTTTCAGCCCAAGTCGATCGCGTGATCCACTTAGGTTGGGAAATTGTCGTTGAAATCCGACTTGAATCTGGGGAATTAGTGACTGCGAATCTGAGCCGCGATCGTTTTAATCAACTCAGCCTAGAGCCACAACAACGTATCTACATTAAGCCGAAAGTTGTGAAGACATTTCCAGCCTACGCACTGAGCTAGCTTGAGCAAAGACGAATCCAACTGCCTTTCTCTCTTGCAATGGTGCCCCAGGAAGCAGAGAGAAAGACTGCTCTACTTTTAGGACTAACAGTTTTACGATACAAAACGAGTCAATCTACCGAGTGTTTGAATGCAATCAGATCTCTCTAGCTATACTCCTATAGAACTGACTTCTAGGATTGAGTATGCATTGCTGACACTCTTAGAACTTGTGGGTCATGCAAATCGAAGTTATGCGCCGCTCACGATTACAGAAATTGCTTCAAAACATTCTATTCCTGAGCGCTATTTAGAACAGATTATGACGATTCTCCGGCGTGGGGGACTCGTCCGCAGCTATCGAGGGTCTAGAGGTGGCTATGTTCTTGCACGCGATGCAAAAGAAATTACTTTATTTGAAATCGTTGCGTTCGTGGATGGAGAACGCAAACCCAGAGAATTAGAGGTTACGCCAAATTTAGAGCGGCAAATTGTTTATAACGTTTGGCAGAGCCTCAATACACTCTCTCAAAAATTTCTCACGGGCATTACGCTAGAAGATCTCTACCGAGAGTGGGATGAGAACCAGCGTGGCAATCCGATGTACTACATTTAGCTATCAAAGACATAGAATAGGCTTTTGTTCTCAGGATGCACACCGTTCTGCTGAGACAAAATCTTCTGCTGCAAAAGCAATGTTTCGATTTTCTAAATTTTGAGAGCTAGCTTCAATCACTGCACCTCGTTTGCATGAGAATACCGAGGGGTATTTCTTTCATGCTCATATTTTGTACAAAACTAAATTTTTCGTCCTTGTGACAATGTTCTGTTAAAATACGGTAAGTCTATCAAGATTTAGGTAATAGGGAGCAGGATACTGTGAGTCAAGCCGGATTTCAAAGAATCACCTGGAAAAGAATTCGAGGAGGTCTACTTTTTGCACTGGGTTGGTTACTGTCGCCGCTGTGCTGGTGGAACGATTTGATTTTTAATCTGCCCGTCGCATATGGATTTGGATATGTATTGAGTAAGCTTTCTTCAGATTGGTTCTTGGGCGGCACGATCGCGGGTTATTGGCTCTCGAATCTCGTCGGAATTTTGCTGATGCAAGTGGGTGCGATCGAAGTTTTTCAAAATCAAGACCGTAATCTAAAGAAAGACCTGTTGTGGGGTGTAGTTTCTTCGACTGCATTTACCGTTCTTGCGATCACGCTGATTCAATTTCAGATTCTTGAGATTCCGACTTCACTTTTAGAAGGTTCCTTTGATCTTGCTTCTTTACTGCCAAGAGTCAAAGGAGAATAACCGAGATGAATTATTTATTACTCTCTTGCTTTAGCTTCGGGGTTGGCATTGTTGTGGGACTGACTGGAATTGGTGGCGCTTCACTGATTACCCCAATGCTGATTTTCGTGTTTCAAGTGCCTGCTTCTGTTGCGGTCAGTTCCGATGTTGTCGCAGCGACCCTGATGAAAGTCATCGGCGGTGTCAAACATTGGCGACAGAAAACATTAGATCTAGGTGCCGTTCGCTGGTTAGCATTCGGAAGTGTGCCTGGCTCGCTTTTAGGAGTTGCAACATTGCACTGGTTGCGGCAATTTGGCGAAGTAAATTTAGATTCGATACTCTTGCATCTGATTGGCTATGCGATTTTGCTCGTGACAGCGACCGCATTAGTTCAACTTCTCCTCATGACCCTTGCACCAGCGTGGGAACTGCCCACTTTGCCCAAGTTAGATTTAGAGACACAGACAGGTCGAATGAGCGCGATCGCACTCGGTGCAATTCTCGGCTACATTGTCGGGATGACGAGCGTTTCATCGGGTTCGATGTTCGCACTCGTGCTGATTGCATTCTTTCAGCTAGATGCCCAAAAATTAGTCGGAACGGATCTGGCTCAAGCAGCAATTTTATTGACATTTACTTCGATCGGACATCTGACTCTAGGAACTATAGATTGGCACTTAGTCTTGCCGATTTGGATCGGATCAGTTCCAGGTGTGATCGTGGGTGCAAAACTCTGCAAACTTACACCCCAACGCCCGCTTAGATTTGTGATTTATCTGATGCTTGTGATGGTGAGTTGGAAGCTGGCGCATTCCGCTTAAAAGTACGCACCCACAAAGCTATAAATCAAGCCAGATAAAACTAAAAACGTAATTGCAGCATAAGTATAATCTCTCCATCTGAGAAATGTCACCAGAGAAAGCAAGACTCGAAGAATGGGAGTTGCAATTAAGACGAGTAATCCGAGTTGAATGATGCCGCGACGATGCCCTTCAAGCAGTGCTTGAACGACACCACTCGGAGAGCGATAGATCGCAGGTTCACCCTGAAAAACCCGATAATCAACAGGTTCAGCATGATGATGAATCAAATACAAAATTCCACCAACTAATACAATCAAGCTAGAGAGTTGCACACCATAGCGCAGTAGATTGCTGATCCAAAGTTCTAGTTTTGCTTCTTGCGATCGATCCAGCGTTTCATCGCTTGAGGAATTCGATCGAGCTATCAGATCCTTGTACATCTACATCCCTCCAGCCAAACTGTTGTACACCATCTTAAATGCCATTGCCATCAAAACTAGGCTAAAGAGAATTCTTAATAATCGAGTTTTAGCACCAACTAAAACTTTCGCACCGAGCAATGCACCAGGAAATACTCCTAGCATCACAGGCATGGATAGACCCGGATCAATATACCCTCGCGCCAGATAGACACCTGCCGAAGCAGCAGCCGTCACGCCGATCATAAAGTTACTGGTCGTCGTCGAAACTTTGAACGGGAGCCGCATCGCTTGATCCATTGCAAGCACCTTGAATCCACCCGATCCAATTCCTAACAATCCAGACAAAACGCCTGCAACCATCATCACGCTGAACCCAACCGGAACCGACTGCGCTTCATAGCTCATCTCACCTTGAGGAGTTGGACAAGTTCCATTTAATTTCAGTTGTACAGCTAACGGATCAGAGTCTTGATGTTCAAAAAAATCAGGTCGCGGCTGTTGAGCTAAATACGCAGAATAAAGTAATGTCACCGCTAAGACGACAGTTAACGCCTTAACTGAAATAAAGGCTCCAATCAAAGCACCCACTAACGCCCCAATCACCGTTGCGACCTCTAGAAACATGCCTAAGCGCAAGTTCGTAAGCCCCTGCTTAATGTAAGTTGAAGCAGCCGCAGAAGAAGTCGCGATCACAGAGACAAGAGAAGCCCCGATCGCATAGCGAATATCAACCCCAAACACTGACGTTAAAAGCGGAACAAGCACAACCCCACCGCCCAATCCTGTCAGTGCTCCCAGGAATCCAGCAGTGAATGAACCCAACCAAACTAGTAATGAAAATTCTAGGATATTCAAGTTGTGTCATCCTGTTAGGTTTGTAATTCTTCCGGCATCAGCGAGGTTTCTTCTGAAGGGGGTTCCAAGTTTTCAGGCTTCAGGTGCGGTCGAATGATTAAGTTTACTCCAATCACCCAAGCCAGCGACACCATCCAGCCTGCCAAAATATCACTTGGAAAGTGAACCCCTAGATAAAGACGAGTCCACCCGATCGCCACAACAAACCCGCTTCCAAGAGTTGCAATCAGCCAGCACCACCGAGTCCCCCAAGTGAGAATGACTAAGGCGGCAACAAAGCTCATGCTCGACATCGCATGCCCACTCGGAAAAGAAAAGCCAGCATGAGCAGCAGATTCCCACAAAGCAGGGCGATCTCGATGAAAGAGCGCTTTCGCAATCAGGTTAAGCACTCCAGTCCCACCAACTGCAAGTAATAGATAAGTCAGCGATCGCCATCTTTTCCGATAGAGCATGATTACGGCAATTGCGATCGTCGCTGGAACGACTCCTTTCTTAACGCCGAGCGGTGTAATCGTTTTCGCAAAAGCATCCAACCCTGGCTGTGCAGTTTGATGAATACTCAGCAAGATGGAACGATCCCAAACGAAGCCGCCGTTTTGCCAAACTATGATTGCAAGTTGCTCAAAAATCAACAGCGGCAACCCGACTCCGACAAACAATAACAGTAAAGTTTGCCAGTGGGCAATGAGAAGCTTTTGAAATAGCTTCAAAAAAGATTGAAAACGATTCTCTAGATTGAACATTGATCCGGTTACTACTCAATCAAAACAGAATTCAGCCAGTCTAATGGAACCGTGAAGACATAGTAGATTACGCCAAGCCCCAAGAGTGCGACGGTCAAACTAGACAGAATCACCCATCGATCCGGCGGTTCATAGGTATCTTCCTCAATATCGTTCCGAACTGCAAAATAATGCTGAGTTGAGAGCAATACTGCTAGCAGTCCAACAATAGAAAAAGCCAGCCCTAGCTGCCAGCCTGCACCCGGAGGTTGAGGTGCAATCGGTGGACGGAGAACTCGCAGACGAACAATCAGCACACCAAACCCCATCAAAGCAACCCCGCTCCGCATCCAAGCGAGATACGTCCGCTCATTCGCTAGATGATCTCGGATACGATTGGGATTGAGCTTCTTGGGTGGAGATTGAGTTTCTACTTCGATCGTCATGGATTCACTCCTCGAATTCCCGTCTTTGGGTACTAATCTTCAATTGGAGCATTCGGAAGGCTTGCCTGTATTGTTGCTACGGTTAAATCTGGAATCGGTAAGACACCATCACTCGATTTCGCAAATTTTGAAGGAGCAAGATTAAATTCTAGCTCTCCTTGAGCATTCACCGTTGCGTTGAGTCGCGTTCCACTCACAAATTGAGCAACAGTCGGTTCAGTCACTTCTGATAGTCCAGCTAACTTTGTTCCTGTTGGTAAATACACACCATCACAACTCCATTCATCCTCTGTCATTTCGCCATTGGCTAGATAGTAGAGCGCGCTCGGTGATTGTGGAGTTTTCTTTGCTTTATGGGCGAAAACTGCGATCGTACTTCCTGTCGAGTTGCGACACTGGGAATAGTGCGATGCCGTCTCTAGAATGTACTTTTGAAGATTTAATGCTCCTAGCTTTTGCTCAATTTCAACCGGCGTTAAATCAGATTCTTCGGGAGCTGCTTTGGCTCGGATCAGATTTGCGATCGCTTGCGTCACTTCAGCATACTCTGGCGTACCTGTGAGCTTTGGCGGATCAGCCCAGGCAGGTGAAACTCCAACCAAATTGAGCAATAGCACAAGTGCAACCAGGATAATTCTAAAACCGTTCATCGTTGGCTTCCTCATATCAATTTTCGTCAGCTTTTACGGAGGGATAGAGTGCTGGAATTTTTTCTAGTAAAGCTTTAGAGGATGTAGCTTTCGCCAGCCGCAGCAGATGAATTAATCCCATGCAGCTGATGACTAACGCTAACACTGCAAGTCCTCGGTCTTCAAGGGTATGACTATCAATCAGAATTAACATCCCTAGTCCGAGCAGTACAAAAGGCACCAGTTGATTTCCGTAGCGAGTTAGAGTTTGAGCGACTCCCGGCAAGCAGGTTAAACAATATGCAGCATAGCACCAGACTCCTACCATTGAGAAAAACACAGCGAGAATTGCTAGCAAGCTTTCCCAGGTCGCACTCGCAAACAAAGGAACATAGATTCCGATATTGTCCCCGCCATTAGCGAAAGTGACAGCTGCGACGCTATAAGTTTGAGGAGAGAGAAAATTATTAAACCAAGAAGTCTCAGACTGTTCAGAGAGTTCTTCTTCGGTTTCTTCTTCACCAGAATTGAGCAACCGATTCACACCGATCGCAATCGGCACTAACCCCAACAATCCGATCCAAGGTCGCGGAAACAATACCGTTCCAAAGTAACTCGGCAAGCTCGCAAATACGAGAGCAGCAAATCCTAGATACTGCCCACTGACAATATGCCTTCGTCGGAATATTCCATTGACCTGAGAGAAGAACAATATCAGAATCAAAATGTCGTCTAAATTTGTCGCAGTAAAGGCAGCTAGACCTTTTGAAATTGCAGTGATAAAGTCATTCATCATTTAATTTCGCTCTGTTGAATTAGCATGATTGGAATGGATCGCATGAATCGATCGCTCCATGTGTTTGACTAGATGTGGAGTCCGAAACCGTTGCACCACAAACCATCCAAAGCCGACAGCAAGATACAAGGCGAATAGATAAGGAAAGACATTCGCAGGTGCTTCTGGAGCCGGAAAAAGCGTGCTACCTGGAATCCCGATCGTGCCGACAACCGGCAGCATCATGAAGCCAACCCCCAGCACTGAGAAGATCACATCTTGAAACCGAAGTTGCTGTAGTCGATGCAGATAGATTGGAGCCGCGATCGACACTAAGATATAGACCAACAAGAATCCGTAAGTACAAATCGTGCCCAGATACCCCATACTCTCGAATGTCTTGAGTCCAAACAGATTCATAGATGCGGGAACTAGAAATGTGACCAAAGCACACAGCGCAACAGCAGTATGCGGAGTCAAATTCTCTTCGTGCGCTTCACCTAAGGCATCATGAAATACACCGTGTCGCGCCATGAGAAACATCACTCTTGCCGCCGGATTAATCGCAGCGAGAATGCAAGCAAAAAAGCTCAACCATGCTCCTAGACTAATGAAGCTCCCCAAAAAACCGACTCCTGCTTGCTCTGCTAGGAAACTCAAGGGTTCCTCACTCTGAGCCAAATTTGCAGAGCTTCCATTGAAACCCAGAACTTCAATGTATGCCATGACGATGAAGAAGATTCCAGTTTGCACAGTGCTCCGCATCACTGCTTTTGGGATATTCTTAAGCGGCTTCTGAGCTTCATCGCCCAGGGAGGTTGCGCTTTCAAATCCTGAAAAGCCAAATACAACGAGGACAATCCCCATCGAAATTCCGCCCGGAGTAGCATCTTTGAGCGTCAGTTGATGCCAATCGATCGCGAATCCTTGATGACTCCAAATCAACACGCCTAGCAGTGCAATTAAGCCAATCGAAATGCCTTCTAACCAAAGCAATGCTTTTGCTGAAAGTTGAACATCTTTATGCGCGGCATACCAAGCGATCGCTGTACCCACGGCAAACAATGTCAACACATGAGTTTGAATCCCTAGATGTGCGAACAAGACTTGTCCAAAATTCGCAAAGCCGCAGAGAACAGCCATCCCCGTGAAAAGATACGCCAGAATTAACCCCAAACCACAAAGCACACCTGCCGATGTCCCTAAGCCAGTCGCAATGTAGGTATAGAGCGATCCCGGAGAAGCAGATCGTCGAGCAAACTGATTGATATTGATACTGACAAAGACTAAGCCAACCAGACCCAGTAGAAAGCTTAACCATGTTCCATTTCCAGCCACCGCATAGATCAAAGCCAGATTTGCTGCGGGCGTAGTTGTAGGAGCAATAACCGCGATCGATTGAGCTAAAACCTCGCTATAAGAAAGACATTCTCGTTTCAAGCCATGCAAACTTGGACTAATTGGAACCTCAGCTGTCATGTAAAAACTCCTCTTTTAGCGCTTGAAATTGAGTGTTGTATTTCAAGCTTCTCAGTCTTTCTAGCCAGAAATTATTTCACACAAACTGTATTCACTGTATTCGCGCTCTGTCTATGGAAGCAAATATTCTTATTTCTTAAAACGATAACTTCAAGTGATTAGAAATAATTGTTTTGAAATTAACAAATTGAAAGATTCTAAATCCATTTTTTTAGAATCATTACAGGGAAACATTTTCAGCCATTCACTTCATTAATTGTCCCTTTAACTTTTCTCATAATCCCATCGTTTTACGAGGAATTTTTAGCGGCATTTTCTGTTGAAAAATCGTCAATTTTCCTGCGAGTTTTGCTCCAATTCCGATCAGATTATGGGAATTTTTGATTAAAAATATACTGAACATTACTGATCTTCCATTAATAGAAATCTTAACTATCTCTAAAAGACAGATTCTTTGGCTTTTCAATACTATAGTTGAGATTAGAATTGCACGATTCTGCTTAATCAGGAAATGGTGCAGACTAATCACATCGAATACGATTCAACCAGCTTTACAGAGTCCAATCGTCTCGATTTGCAGCAGAGTACAAGTCATCTCCTCATTTTAATTATTTGAATTTATCGATTTGACAAGGAATACTATTTGTCTCTATCGAACAGAGCAAATATTCTGTAGTCATTACAAAAGCTTTTCGCCTCGGATTTTGGTAGACACGAAGCTTCTTTGACAAAAGAGCGTTGGAAACCGAGAGCTTGAACAATGAGGATCAATCATGAACTGGCTAGAAGGAACGTTAATGACCGGAACAGCAGTAGCATTTGCAACAACGTTTGACGACAACCTGTATTTAACGATCTTTTTCGGCAAAGTGAATCGGACTTTCTGCCCTCGTCATGTGGTCATCGGTGAGTATCTAGGATTTACAGCATTAATCGGAGTGAGCCTCGTTGGTTTTTTGGGAGGGTTAGTCATCTCTGAGCAATTGCTTGGACTACTCGGTTTTTTGCCGATCGCAATCGGGGCGAGTCAACTGCTCAAGCACGAAGAAGATGACGACGTAGTTCACACTGTCTCTAGCAGTCTCAAAACACCTCAAGCAAGACGAACACCACAAAAATCTTTCTGGGCAACGCTGAAAGACCCGCAAACCTATCGAGTGTCTGCGGTGACGATCGCAAACGGCGGTAACAATATTGGCATCTATGTTCCTCTATTTGCGACGAGTACGCTGCCTAGATTAAGCGTGATTGTGAGTATCTGTTACGCAACGATTGGACTCTGGTGTTTCCTTTCTTATCATCTGACGCGCCAGCCTGCGATCGCGTTTGTGATTGCTCGGTATGCTCGAAAAGTTTTCCCCTTTGTCTTGATGTGGATCGGGCTACGGATCGTGATGGATAACGGCTCTTACCAATTGTTATTTCCTTAGTCATTCAGGAGAACGTAATGAAATTTCTCAGACTCGTATTGGTTGGCTTGATAGTATTGATGAACTTTGCGATCGCCCCTCCTTCTTGGGCTGGCAAAGATTTCACGAAAGGTGCTGACTATACTGAAGTCACCCAAGAAATGACTCAACTGCTACAAACACAAAGTACTCCCGAACAACTCGGCTACACTCAAGAAGCTTTGCAGCAAAGATTAGCAGCTCTGCAAATTCAGCAGCAGATTATCCAAACAGCATCGAAGCGGGCACAATGCCGAAATGCTACCAATCACAAGCTAGCAGTCTATGCCAATCTTCCCAAGAAAACCCCGACTTCGATTTACTTCTTAGAACCTGGCAAAATCACTGACGATGATTGGGATTGCGATGGTGTCTATTTACCAACGGGTACAATCGTTGCAACAAATCCGACTGAACCAAGCCAACCTCTAACCACACCGATTGCCTTCAAAATTGTAGATGGCACTCAGTTCGTCACTAGCACGAATTTTCAAACGGGTGCGATCGAATTTAATGTTCTTCCTGCAAAACAATTCCATGCAGGTGAAGTAGCATGGGCAATTCCAAACTGGACACAGGCGCAGATTGATGCCAATCCCGCGAGTCAAGAAATCTTAGATTAAGCAGCGAGTTTTTTGATTTGACGGCGATCGTTCATCTTATAACGATCGCTGTTTTTGCTTTTTTTCAATCAAATCTAGTGATTGATTTAATAGCTAAGAATATTTGCTGTTATCAATGATGTACCCTAGATTGAAGGAGTATCTTAGAGAACATTAAGCCTAGCTCTACAGAGCAGTTCTACCCATGCCCCGCCCTCGCATCCAGATTGCTCCTCATCTCACTTATGCAGAGATAATACACTGCCTGGAAACTTGCCAAGATTCAAAAGCTAAAAATTATTGGACTGCGATTCAACTCTTGAGCCATCCTACTGAACCGATGACTGTAGAACAAGTCGCTGCAATGCTCGGATATTCGACAGACTGGGTGCGGAAACTTGCAGGTCGATACAATCGATTAGGCTCGATCTCACTCTCAGAAAAGCGTCGCAATCTCAGAAAAAGATCCTCAACCACTTTTTAGCAGAATCGCTCGTCTTGCATCACTTAGAATTATCATTTCCACAAATAAGAGCATTTGATTCTATAAAATCCCTTCACTATAGTGAAGACATGCCAGCTAAAGCACAGCACAACAGTCTGTGAGCCTTGATTTCTGTGCTTTGGTTACAATCTTTTCATCAATAGGATCAATAGTATGAAGCTCTTCAAAATTGCGCTGTTCGTAGCTATTTTACTCGTGAACTTTGCGATCGCATCTCCGTCCTGGGCAGATCGACCAAAAGCAACTAAAAACGCAGACTACATTGAAGTCACAAAAACGCTTGATCGTCTCTTGCAAGAGCAAGAATCCGACGGCGCAACGCCAGCACTCAAGCAACAAATTGATGAATTAAAAATTCAGAAAGCTGCGATCGCATCAGGAATTACATGGGGACAGTGCAGCAACGAAACTGGAAGCACCCTCGCAATCTACGGTTCTGCACCCGGCGAATCATCAAAGTCTGCGGATACCCTCTACTTTCTCGCAGATGGACAAACCACACCTGACGGATGGGATTGCAGCGGCATTTACTTACCGAGCGGAACCAAGTCAGCAGAAAGTGACTCAACCAAGCCTTCAGTGTTCAAAATTATGGATGGGACTCGACTCGTTGCAAGACGCAACTCTGAGACTGGAGAAATCGTGTTCAATGCTCCACTTATAGCAGATGCGCCAGCCGAAAAAATGTCAATTCCGAACATCTCTCAAGCGTTCATCGATTCTCGAATTCCGAGTTCATTGTCTGCTGAACCGCTCGATGACTGATTTCGCTTTGACGTGGGGTAGTTTTCGGAGTAGTTTTCGGGGCAGTTTTCAAAGCTTTCACTAAACTGCCCTTTAATCCGAACTCCCGCCACAAATTAGCTTACAATCAGAGACTTAACACTTTACCGCTATCGAAGTATGAACGATCTATTAACTGTGGCAAATTCGCACACTCTGGTAGTGATTGCGGCGATCGTTGTCTCGTTTTTGCTGCTGAAACTCGTTTTTAGGATTTTGAATAGCGGAGCAGGATTAATTTTAACGATTATTGCGATCGTTCTAGGCTTGCAATATTTGCTTGGAATCAGCCCGAATCAACTCTGGAGTGAGATCACTCATTTGCCCCAGGAATTGATTCGGCTCGTCGAGAATGTTCAATTACCAGAACTCGGTTAGGTGGCATTATTTGGGAAAGAACGCAGAGTCGGAATGCTGATTGCGCCATTTCAGAAATGCCTCAACCGTTGAAAAGTACTGAACAATTTCATCGAGTCCTCCAGGTCTACCTTTCAGATAGCCTTCTAGATAGGTCGAATCTTGTCGCTTGGGGAGAGAGCCAGCATCACGATCGCGTTGTCCCTCTTGATAACGGCGTTCTCTTAAATGCTCAAACATACAATGTCATCATTAATTAACTTACAATTTCACTGTAGACATTCCAGTTCATAACAGCAAATATTCTTTTCTCTTAAAATCATCAATAAAAGTGATGAATTACAAAAGAAATCGAAGTTTCTCCGCAGGCTCTTGTTACCGCTGAATCAACTTACGCCACTGCACCAACTTCAGTGCTTGACGAGAACTATTTTGTAAGCCCATCTAGATTTCCAGAATTTGTATCAGAAGTACTTTTGTCAAATCTTGATCTGTGAAATACTAGCTTCCTAAGTTGCATAGTCCGATAAACCGACCAGTTTATCGTAGATTATTAAATTAAGGAGTTAATCGAATGACTTATGTTTTAGCGATAGCGGGAAGTCCCTCTCATCCATCAAGAACCTACAGTCTCTTGGAAACAGCGGCTCAACGGCTAGAATCAGCTTCGATTGAGACAAAAATCCTCTCCGTCCGCGATCTGCCTGCGGAAGTACTCGCATTTGGACAATATGACAGTCCAGCTTTGGAAGAACCGAAAGCCTTGCTTGAAAAAGCAGCAGGCATTATTATTTCGACTCCAATCTACAAAGCGTCTTATACAGGCGTTCTGAAAGCATTTTTAGATTTACTGCCTCAGAAAGCGCTCGTTGATAAAATTGTCCTGCCAATTGCAACCGGAGGAACGATCGCTCATCTGCTGTCGATAGAATATGCGTTGAAGCCTGTTTTATCTGAACTTGGAGCGCGTCACTTCATCAGCACAGTTTACGCAGTCGATAAGCAAATTCAGCGACAACCTGACGGATCGCTGCGACTTGACGAAGAAATTGAGCAACGCTTGGAACAGTCATTGCAAGAGTTGATTGTTGCGATTCAAAGTGCAACGACTCCTCAAGTGCTAGCTCATATCAGTTAAAGCTAGACGGTGTTCTCCTAGCTTATTGGTAGCAGGTGAATCTACTCCTTTTCATCTGCTGCTTTCTCTACTGAATATAATGATTGCTCAAACACTAACACAACATCCTGGGCAGCATTAATCCTTAAGAAACAATATCAAACGACGTGCGATCGCTAGCTTTAAGCTAGCGATCGCTTTTTAATGAGCATCACTTCTACTTATCATTCTAACAATCAGAAGTATTTGCTTTTATTAGTCTCCCCGTATACATTCAAGTTAGCAAAATTAAATAGCACTCATGACAGAGGGATTTGGATTACTGATTAGAGTATTCCAAAGATAGACCGAAGAATTGTCTGAAATTGCTTGAGGCTTTTCTTTGATCGATTGTTCTTAGCTAGTTAGCCCGTTCGGGGATATTTCACCTTGAGCGGCACATTTCTGTTTGTGTTTATCTCGACGATTAGGAGACAAATTATGAAGCCTGTTTTTGGCAAATGGTGTGCTACAGCACTATCACTCATTATAAGTTCAGCAGGTGAGATCGCGATCTCATCTCCCAGTTTCGCCCAAAGTATTAATCAAACTCCACCGATCACGCTCGTGCATCTTGCTCGGCAAGGTTATCTTCAAAATCAAGGAATTCCTTCTGGATCAGACTTAGTGCAAGCGATCGCAACTGGCACCATTACGCCTGAGGCACTCATTCAAGCCGGAATCCAGAACAATCTAGTTCCTTCAAGCGCTTTGAATGATCCGGGCTATATCAATATCGTTCAAGTCGAATTTCAAGATATTTTGCAGAGAAATCTACTTTCTTCTGGTAGCTAGTTCGTTGAAGAATCTATGTCGGGATTTCGGTCAGCAGAAGCTCAAGTCTTGCCTAAAAACATCTCAAATCTAAAACGCAAAAGCAAGTCTTTTTGATTCTCTCGTGTGGAATTAGCTCTTAGATCGAGCACACCGAAATCCCGCATACAAATCAGCAATTTTTTTCACCTCGACCGCTTAATCCCAGAAGATTCTGAGTCCAACATTGAGGCGATCATCTCCACATCAGCCTGATTCAGAATGATAAATGATGCAGTTTGAACCGATTCAATGTGATCGCTCACTCGTCTCGATCAGCACTCACAGACATACCCGCTTCAAATTCTGAATTGAATTCTCGCCACAGATGAAGCAACTGACGACCAGAGAGAGCTGCTACAACTTCAATCATCAGTAAGCTTGCAATCACACCATTCTTGCTTGGCTCAAGACTCCAGGATCAAGACAGCACAGTAAATAGAAAGCCTGAACTTCTAGCTCAAACGAGTTTGCCAAAAAGGCTTGAGGGAGTCAAACAACGGCAGATTCATTCAGACTAATTGCACAAAGCTAAAAAACTTCAAGGATTTGTAACACAGTATACTCATCTTCCTAGCGCAAATGTGGAAGAGTTAAAAAAGAGAAACTACAATATCTCTACCAACTTACAGTGGTTTCAAGAATTAAGCAACTTCTTATCGCCAAATTACCGACCCAAGCCATTTCAGTGAGACCAGTACATCTTTCATCATGAGTCTTTTTTTTGTTGAACTATTCCGGGAGATTTGAATGACATCAGCAAATCATGGAATTCATCTCAAGCTTGAAAACCTGAGAAAATCATTCCATTCTCAAGAAGTTTTACGAGGCATTGATCTCGAAGTATTACCAGGGCAATTTGTCGCGATCGTCGGTCGAAGTGGCTGTGGTAAAAGTACCTTATTGCGCCTCATCTCTAGCTTAGTTCCTCCAACAGAAGGAAGTGTGCTGCTGGATGGACAACGCTCACAACACCTCAATTCCGATGTGCGGATGATGTTCCAGGATTCGCGTCTACTGCCTTGGCAACGCGTCATTGATAATGTCGAACTCGGACTGATTGCCACGAAGCACAAGTCTCATACAACTTCGAGACAGAAAGCCAGAGAAGGATTAGTCTCAGTTGGACTCGGCGATCGTGGAAAAGAATGGCCTGCTGTTCTATCCGGTGGGCAACAGCAGCGGGTTTCCCTTGCTAGAGCATTAGTTAGTGAACCGCGTCTATTATTGCTCGATGAGCCTCTTGGAGCCTTAGATGCGTTAACCCGTGTAGAAATGCAGAGTTTACTAGAACGACTATGGCAAGAGCAGAAATTTACAGCATTCTTGATCACGCATGACGTAGAAGAGGCAGTAGTCCTTGCTGATCGTGTAGTTCTGATCGAAGACGGTCAAATTGCACTAGACATTTCAGTCGATTTACCTCGTCCTCGGCAGCGCGGAAATGCGACCTTTGCCAAGACCGTAGAAACTCTAGTACAGCGTGTGTTGGGAAAGCACGAGCAAGAATGGTCTAAAGCAGAAGTTGCTCAGCTTGAAACAATTGCGAAGTGAATGTACGAAAAGGCTGCTTAAGTCCTGAAGCTGAATAACGCAGATGAATCGAAATCTACTGATCGTATCTTTAACGAGAATAATTCTATGGGTCAACAAGCACTAAGAACAGAATCGTTTAAATTGTCATTAGGAAACCCGCAGATTCGGGCGTTGTTACCGTGGGGCTTTCCGATCGCAGTTCTCATTCTGTGGCAAGTACTCTCCTCGATTGGAATCATTCCAGCTAGAGTACTCCCTTCACCTTCTAGTGTGTTTCTAGCTGCGTGGAATTTGATCCTATCTGGTGAATTGCTGAAACATATTACAATCAGTGCCAGACGAGCGATCACTGGATTCATTATTGGGGGCGGGATTGGCTTTATATTAGGTGTACTCAACGGTTTGTTTCCGATTTCAGAAACCTTGTTTGATACAACCTTACAAATGCTACGAACGATTCCGAACCTGGCATTGCTTCCACTCGTGATTTTGTGGTTTGGAATTGGCGATGAAGCACGGTTATTCTTAGTATCGTTAGGAGTACTATTTCCGATTTACCTCAATACATTTCATGGAATCCGCAATGTTGATCCTGGATTGATTGAAATGGGTCGGGTCTATGGCTTGAAGCCACTGCAATTGTTTTGGAAGATTATCCTTCCAGGTGCAATGTCTTCGATTCTAGTCGGAGTACGTTTTTCACTGGGAATTATGTGGCTGACTTTGATTGTTGCAGAAACGATCGCGGCGGATTCTGGCATCGGCTACATGGCAATGAATGCACGGGAATTTATGCAAACAGATATTGTCGTTCTGAGTATTTTGCTTTATGCATTGTTTGGGAAATTAGCAGATGCGATCGCAAGAGCATTAGAGCGATCGTGGCTCCGATGGAATCCAAACTACAAAAACGTTTAACTTTCGAGTGCCTCACCAAGCCCATCCAACCTCTGCATAACTGGATGGGCTTTTTTTATGCTGAAAAGCTATATCTTAGATGCTGCATTGATGAAATCTGATCGTTAATCAATTTGAGAAACTACCTTTATGGTTTTGCTTCAATAAACCAGCGCCATACAACCCTTTCAGCATTGGGATTATCCTGGGGAATCGTAGACACAACCAGTAGTTCTCCATTGTTGTTAACAAACTCAAAGCGGCAGGGTGCTTGACCTGTGCCAGAACAATCTTTTACTTCTACATAACCTCGTTCTAAAAGCATTCTCACAACTTGTTCACGACGGTTAGGAGGATCGCCCTGAGTATGCGGTTGCCAGCCTTGATCGATTAGTTTTTGACGAGCTTCGGAGTAAGGCATATTTTCAGTTAGCCCCAAGGTGTTTACATGGGTTGGAGAAGCTGCCGAAGTTACGTTCTTTGTGGATTGTAATTTTTGAGTCAACCTCCAACAGCCATTTTGGTGCTGAAAAATGTAAGCACCCGGATTTCCGTAGGTTTGCACGATTTCTTCAGACTCAGTTCCGGTGACATCTCCGGTGTATCTGTACTGTGCTTTGATATAGTTCACGCGGAATGTATCTGCGCTTGTTCGATCGATATCGAGCTTGAGCCGAGTATAGGGGCTATTGTCTACACTCGATGGCACAAGTTGAACCCAGCGAGTATCTACTGAATTGATGCTAAATTCATCATCCTGGCGACGCAAAACTTCTAGCACCTGCGCGGGATTGTCGTAGTCTCGAACTTCAATACGATCGGCAGTATACATCGCCCGCAGATCGTTACCTTGTTCATCTTTGCCGAAAACGAATTTCTCAAAAAAGGTTTCATATTCAGATCGATCGCAGAACGCAGGTAGATTTGGGCGTTTTGCAATTTGAGCTTCAGAGGTTGGCTCATTCGATCGAGGAACAGTTGCAGATTTAGGAATAGGTGTGGAGCTAGATTGTGTTGCGACTGAGGAGGGAGTGCTTACATTACAAGCTTGAATCAATCCGATGAGAGCGAGCGGCATCAATTTGTAAGAATTCATGATCGTCATGTCGTGAAAAGCTAGAAAATCAACTTAGACCTGTGGACAGGCAACTCCTTTTGTGCTGATTGGTTCAATTTTCTCAGTCTTCGTGTTTGCTCTCCATGCTCGATAAATCGTTGTGCGAATATCGTCATGGGTTGCTTCTGCGATCGCAAAAATTTCTCGATCGTTCACGCCATCCAATCGACAAAACGCATAATGCAATTCTTGTGATCTAGGAAATGTTGGTAGCTCCATGACATCAACCACCTGCACAGGAACGGCCCCGCCGCGATCCCATTTGAGAACCTTGGTAAACCAGATCATTCTGGTGTTTCCTCGCTGCACGAAATCAGCCCGATATCGTCCCCCTTTCACTACCCAACCGCCGTTATCTTTGAATCCGGTTGGAAGCTGACGATAAGTTAGCCCAATGTACGATCGCAAGTTTGATCGAGAAAAAGATGAGGCTTGACCCAGAACAGGTTGAGCGACTAGCGGTAGTTGTGTGCCCAGCATGATACCTGCAATCAAGGCAACTCCAAGAAGAATGCGATCGTGCATTTTGAATCTGTTATCGATCATGGTTTGACTGAGTTTTGATTGAGCGGTCATCGTTTTACTTAAATCTTTGAATAGGTCTAAGGATTAACGCTAAGGAGGTCATGCAATTTTTGAGTTGAGTATGCCTCCGGCATCGGATTCACCGACCAAACGATAAGTTCCGCAATGAGTCTGAAGATTGAGAATCCACACCCAACCACCCAGGAGAAATTGCGCGACCGCTGGAGATCAATTCATCGCGATCGCTGATGGAAGACAGGACTGCCCGATATGTTCACGAATTAGGCGAACACTTTTACGCTGCAAAAATCACCGTTTTTCTGGATTAGAGATCAATATTTTTTCGTGATCTAGCTTTTTCAGTGGGGAACACTACTCGACAAAAGCCCTCTCCAAGCACGAATTTCCATGACGATTTCTCTCTATCTGAATCACCGCGATGTTAAATCTCGACAGAACGACGTTACCACCTTCGCTTCTGAATAATCGCTATCAAGTCTTAGGCGTATTAGGCGATGGTAGCTTTGGCATGACCTATTTAGTAGAAGATACACTGATGCCTTCGGCACGAAAGTGTGTTGTAAAACAGCTAAAACCTGTGAGTGACAATCCACAGGTGCATCAAATGGTGCAAGAACGCTTTCAACGCGAAGCTGCCGTTCTAGAGAAACTCGGCGAGAACTACGATCAAATTCCCCGTCTCTATGCCAACTTTGTCGAAGGCAATCATTTCTACCTAGTTGAAGAATGGATTGATGGAGTCACTCTAACTCAAAAAATCCAATCTGAAGGGAGATTGAGCGAAGGAACAGTGCAAGAAATTCTCTGTGGGATACTGCCTGCGATCGCACATATTCACCGTCATCAAATTATTCACCGCGATCTCAAACCGGACAATATCATCCTGCGGAATAGCGATCGTAAACCAGTCTTGATTGACTTTGGTGCAGTGAAAGAAACAATGGGAGCAATCATCAACTCTCAGACGAACAGTTCACATTCGATCGTCGTTGGTACTCCCGGTTACATGGCATCTGAGCAGCTTGCAGGACGCCCCGTTTATGCAAGCGATCTCTACAGCTTGGGAATGACCGCCATCTATTTACTAACAGGTAGACAACCGCAAGATCTCGATTCTGATCCACGCACCGGAGAGATTCACTGGCAGCATTACGCTCCAATGATTAGCCCTGGATTCGCAGCAGTACTGAACCGATCAATTCACATTAATCCTGCTGCTCGGTTCGCTTCGGCTGAAGAAATGCTCACAGCAGTTCTTGCATTAGGAAGCAGCACTTTACCGTTTGGTCATATGCAGCCTGCAAACATGATTGCAGCAGCTCAACCACTTCCGAGCATTCCTCACACCCAATTTAATTCAACCTCAAACTTTTCATCTCCACACTCTCAAATGACACCTACTTCAGCTCCAGGCAGTGAATGGAAAAAAGCAGTCATCACTGGCGGCATCATCGGTATAAGCATTCTAGGCGGAGCCTTGTTGCTCAAAAGTCAAATTCCAGGCGTTTCAACCGAAGTCAAACCATCTGCTTCTCCTAGTCCCGTTGCTTCTGCGTCACCCAGTCCATCGTCGAGTCCTGCTCCGAGTGCAGCAAGCTCACCGAAACCCTCTCCGACTGCGGCAGCCCCGGCTCAACCTACCATTCCAGCTTTAACTCAGGTTACCGATACCAATGCCACGATCGTGGGTGAACCAGGCGCAAAGAACATCCGCTCTGGAGCAACAACCAGTGACCGTGTGTTGTATCGAGGCATTCCCGGAGATCGCGTTCGGATTATTGGGACTAGTCGTAATTCAGATGGGCATCCTTGGTATCAGATACTGTTACCCGATGGCGGTACAGGATGGATTGCGGGTCAACTCGTCAATCCAGATCGACCGATTGTTCAAGCTCCAGTTTCAACTCCCGTACAATCGCAGTCTTCTGACACGAATGCCACGATCGTCGGGCAACCGGGCAGCAAGAACGTTCGGAGTGCGCCAGGAACGGACAATAGTGTAGCGCACATTGCTTATACAGGCGATCGGGTTCGCATCCTCGACATCGGAAATGATTCAGGTGGCTATGTCTGGTACAAAGTCTACTTCCCGAATTCTGGCGCGATAGGGTGGATTGCCGAACAGTTAATTCAACGAGATTAGTAATGAACTTTGAGTGTAAAGAGGTCTGAATGAGGCAATCTTTTCTGTCTTCCCGATCGCTGCGATTTATGTTGATCGCAGTGCTAAGTGCGGGGTTTATTGTCTTTGTCGGGTTAGGACTTGAATCTAAGATGGCTTCTTCAGATCCTGCCACTCAAGTTGTGCAGCCCCCTCAGCCTCAGTTCTCAGTGCCGCCTCAGAGACAGTCTCCTCCGATCGCGGTTACATTACCGCGTGAAAAGAGTGTATCTTCCGTTCCAACGGTTCCACCTCCACCCGCTATCATTCTCTCGCAACCCAATCCCGCCCCCGTGACGGTAAAAACAGCTTATGGTCATCTGCCGTATGCGGAAAATGATGCCATTCGCTTAGAAGTTGTGGGTCAGTATGTGCGCGATGGTTACGCTCGTGATGAACGATTAGATATAGAAGCTGCTCAAGCCTTTCGCCAAATGGCAAAAGCGGCAAAGGCTTCGGGGGTCTTACTCATGCCACTCTCCGGATTCCGCGAGGTTTCAGTTCAAGCAGAGCTATTTGCTCGCCAGATCGAGCGCAAAGGCAGCAAAGAAGAAGCAGCAAAGTGGAGCGCGCCCCCTGGACATAGCGAGCACCATACTGGATATGCGATCGACATTGCCGATCAGCAATCTCCTGAGAGTGATCTTAAGATTAGTTTTGAAGCTACTCGTGCTTATCAATGGTTAGCAGCGAATGCCGTTCAGTACGGGTTTGAGTTATCTTTTCCGCCCAATAACTGGCAAGGAGTGAGCTATGAACCTTGGCATTGGCGCTATGTCAGAAGTACCAGAGCGCTACAAGTGTTCGCAGCAGCAAAGCGTCCTCAGTAGTTTAAGAACACGAGAATGAAAGAGCTTGCAGAGAAGTCACAAGCCTAAATGATATAAAAGAGCATTAATTGTGAGAAGTGGGAGATAGGGAGCAGGGACATCATTTCAGATCTTCACCCTATCTCCCTATTTCCCATCTTCTTATCAGATTGGATCAACCCCCTTCAGAATCCCAGAAAGTACGGCTTGACAGGCTTCCAATTGATTCGTACACTTAATCTACGATAGATCTATCGAGTTATGCTAGATTAATATCCCCCAAACAGAGGTAAAAATGACGATTTCTACTGACTATGATCCTGCTTCTCCTGTAAGCCTACCTACCGTAGAAGAGCGCGCGCTTAGTTCTGTATTAAAGCTTGCTCCAGCACATCGCTCATTACCAATCTGGGTCAAAGCTGAGATGAACTGGGTGCGTCGATTGTGGTGGCATACGAAAGCCTATGGAACAATTTTGGGTGTGGCTCTCTTGGCCGGTGGAAGTATAGTTGTGTTGCTGTTTCATCGAAAGTTACGGCAGTTGTTTCGATGAGTTATTTTCCTGAAACGTTGCTTTGAAACCTTGCTCAAGTTGCATAAAAGTCTGACCTGCTGAAGAATTAGGGGATGCGATCGCAATCGGAGTTTCGGCATCTCCACCTGACGCACCTTTTTGTTTGAGTGCAGTAGCAAGATTGACCGCGATCGTAGATTTGCCAACGCCACCTTTCCCGCTCGAAACTGCGATCGTTATTCTCACGCCTGGAATTGTGCAGAGTTGAATATCAACCTTCTTACACCACTCTAGGCGAGAGAGGATCGTTTGGATGTGGTCTTGTAAATTGTGCTGATGGCAACCCACATAGAGCCGTAGACCAACGTAATCATCAACAATCCGCAAGTTTCACACCATGCCTAAACTCACAATGTCATTGTTCAGATCTAGTTCAATGACTTGCTTGAGTAATTGTGTAACTTCTTGAGACTGATCAGGCATTGGTAGCAGACTATATCACAGCTTGAATTTTTTGAATCGATCGTTGAGCATAAATGCAAACATCTCGTTCTGGATTTGCTTGTTTCGCCTTGATGCCTGTCATTGTTCCGGCAGTTCCACAATCAATCACCAGCACATTTTTCTGCAACCACTGAGTTTGAATAGAGCCTGTCATTGAAAATTCCTCACAGTGCATTAGAAACGGCTTCTTTCACCGCAATTTTCTTGGGAATCAGCTTGATATCGTGAAATGCATCCGCGATCGCTTGTTGCTTAGTGATCACTTCATCTGTCAAGGGCAGTACACCATACTCTCGACGTTTTTCCGCTTTTTCCAAAATAGCTGCATCAATCCCAAGTTCAGGCGATAAGAATTTTGCAACTTCTGACGGATTGCTCTTTGCAAAGTCGCTGACTTTCTTGACCTGCTCTAGCAATGTTTTCAGAGCTTGTGGCTGTTTCTCAATAAAAGATTGAGCCGCGAGATAGTAACCCCGATTTGGCGCAAGTCCAGTCGCATCTTGGATGATTCTTGCTCCTGCTGATTCTTCTGCAACCGCAAGATACGGATCCCAGATCGCCCATGCGTCTACATTTCCACCTTCAAATGCTGCTCTTGCATCCGCAGGTGTTAGAAAAGCTGGGGTGATGTCGCTATAGCTCAATCCAGCCGACTGCAAAGCGCTGATCACCAAATAATTTGTATTGGAACCTTTTGCAAAAGCAACTTTCTTTCCTTTAAGATCCTGAATTTTCTGGATTGGAGAATCTTTGCGAACGACGATCGCTTCTGCTTTCGGACTCCAAGGATCATACGCCACATATCGAACGGGCGTACCTGCTGCTTGAGCAATGATAGGCGGAGATTCCCCGGTGTAACCAAAGTCGATCGCGCCTGCATTCATCGCTTCTAGCATAGGCGGGCCTGCTGGAAACTCTGTCCAAGTCACAGAACCTCCTGCTCCAGCAAGCGCTTTTTCTAGCTCACCTCTGGATTTTAATAAGCTCAGAATGGTTGCGGCTTTCTGATAGCCGATTCTGATCGCCCCTACATTTGCAACTGGACTTGCTGTATTGCCTGAAGGCGCAGACGTAGTTGAAGGATTGGAAGAACAAGCCGCAACCAAGCTTAAACTCAATCCGATCGTGAACAAGAATGTAAACGATTTTTTAGCTTGCTGTCTAAATCGCTTCGGCAATGTCTGAAAGAACGATCGCACGTTGAACTGGGTGAACACCGCTAACTCCTTAAAACAGATGACAGGATGTAATACGCAATACCCGGTAGTCCAGGTATATTCGCTAAATCAGAATCTACGTTGAATCAGTAGAGATATTGTAGATTCGGTTCAACAGTATTGCATAAATCCTTCTGGGAAGACAAGACTTGTTCACTGATTAAGAAAATCGCCATAATGACGATTCTTTAATCTTTTAGCGATCGTATTTATAGCGCATTGCCGTAATCGATCCTTTCTTCAGTTGAAGCCACACGCGCAGCACTAGAGTAAATTGTGCAGGTCGAATCGAGGCGCGTTAGGTTCGAGGAGAAGCACTAGGTCACAAAATTTCTAGCTCCTCCATCACACTCCATGTTGTTTGAACCAAGCTTGCAAGCGTCGCCAAGCATCCTTTGCTTCTGCCTCACGATACGAAGGACGATAGTCAGCGAAGAATGCATGAGGCGCATCTGGGTAAACAATGATCTCAGATTTGCTAGAACTCGATTTAAGACGATTACGCAACGTTTCAACTGTATCTAACGGAATGCCTGTATCTTGTCCTCCATAGAGTCCGAGAACTGGAACAGTCAAAGCCGAAGCAATATCAGCTGGATGCTTGGGAGTGAGCGGAGTAGAGTTACCGACAAGACGCCCATACCAAGCCACGCCCGTTCTTACATTTGGATTGTGAGCGGCATAAAGCCAAGTAATCCAACCTCCCCAGCAAAATCCTGTTACTGCGAGTCGGCTCTTATCTCCTTGACCAGATTTAACTGCCCAGGCTACTGTGGCATCGAGATCAGAGAGCACTTGAGCATCGGGAACCTTAGCAACGATCGATCGAATTTCTTCAATGTTACTCAATTTGGAAACATCGCCTTGGCGTGCAAATAGTTCAGGCGCAATCGCTAAATATCCCAACTTAGCAAACCGCCGAGTAATGTCTTGAATATGTTCGTGCACACCGAAGATCTCTTGAATCACGAGAACAATCGGAAAGTTGCTGCCAGTCGCAGGAGCAGATCGATAAGCGGGAATCGTTCCATCTTTGACAGGAATGTCGATCGCTCCGGTTACTAAGCTTTCTGAATCTGTTTTGAGCGTTGCGCCTGAAATAGGTTGGACAGCAAGGGCAAACCCTGTTGCAAGTGTGGCTGTTGTCATAAATTTGCGACGAGTAATCGGTTTCATTGTGCCTGTTCTCTAAACAGTGATTCGCCAAATGTACTGAAGAAGAAAGAGTAAAACCTCTATCTAAAAAACTAATTAGATTATCTAACATTTCGTTTCAATAATTATGTCGCCAAGAAGACTTGAATTCTCAAAGAGGCTATGCAATACTTCAAAGTTATTCTACGGTAATACGACCGACAAACCGGATGATGTTCTGAATTAACCTGTCTGGATCGTTACAGCAAAACTGATTTGAACTTTTAGGACATACGCTATGAGTACCCTACAGCTTTACTTCACCCGGCGTTCTACCTTCTCTCAACGCACTCGCGTTGTTTTGGCAGAAAAAAAGATTGAATTTACTCCAGTCGAAATTGATCTCGCCGATAAGCCTGCTGACTTTCTCAAGATTTCTCGCTACGGGAAAGTACCTGCGATTAAGCATGGCAATGTTGAACTCTATGAGTCTGCGATCGTCAATGAGTATCTTGATGAGGTCTTCCCAGAACCACCGCTTCTACCCAGCGATCCAGCACAAAGAGCGATCGCACGCATCTGGATCGACTATGCAAATACTCGATTTGTACCTGCTTTTACTAAACTGCTGCGCGGTCACGATGCTCAAGAACAAGAGCAAGGGCGGAGAGAGTTCACAGAAGCGCTCTTGTATATTGAGCAAGAAGGACTCGGCAAACTCTCGAACAATGGCACTTACTGGCTAGGAGAGCAATTTAGCTTAGTCGATATTAGTTTCTACCCGTGGTTTGAACGGTTGCCTCTGCTCAATCATTTCCGCAAGTTTGAACTTCCAACAGAAACTCCTCGACTGCAAGCCTGGTGGAAAGAAGTGCAGAATCGTCCTTCTATCCAATCAGTTGCTAATTCTCCTGAATACTACATTGAAAGCTTCACGAAGATTTTAGGCCAACCCACTGTAGTCGGCGCAGTTCAAAAGTAGGAAAGATCCTGTATGAGTAACAGTCAGCTTCTAGATAGACTCCAAGTTGATGAACTTCCTCAAATTGAGGCAAGTTTGAACTACTTGATTCCGATGACACAAAAGCCTGTTTACTATGTTCAGGAAACGCCAGCCGGACAGCCGCAACATAGTGGATCGTTTGAGGCGCGACAAGTAGTCATCCAGAATGCGCGATCGCTCTCGAACTTATCTATCGATCGAGAAGGCTTTCAACTCGTTCATCATCACAGTTCTGTTCAGAATTTCTACGACGATGAAGCCGTTCGCTGCATTTACTATCCTGAAGCTGAAAAGCTGTTAACAGCATTGACAGGCGCGTTCAAAGTCGTTGTGTTTGATCACAATGTTCGGAATGCACAACGGGCACAACGTCATGAAGACAATGCCAAAGAGCCTGTGAAGCGTGTTCACAACGATTTCACAGCAAAATCTGGTTATAGCCGTGCCAGGCTTGAGCTAGCGGCGCGAGGCGTTGAGAACATTGATGAATTGCTTCAGCATCGATTCAGTGTAGTGAATGTTTGGCGACCGATCGCTGCCCCTGTGCAAGAATCTCCGATCGCAGTTTGTGACGCGCAGAGTCTTGCCCTGACAGATCTCGTTCCACTTGATTTGGTGTACCGCGATCGCATCGGCGAAACTTACGCGATTACCTACAACTCCTTGCATCGTTGGTTCTACTTCCCACAGCAACAGCAACACGAAGTTCTACTGATCAAATGCTTTGATTCCGCAGAAGATGAGCGAGCAAGATTCACTGCTCACAGTGCATTCGACGATCCCACAAGTCCAGTCGATGCACCTTCTCGCGAAAGTATTGAACTGCGAACTTTCATTTTCTATCCCTCATAATCTAGGAGCAAATTGACGAGATGAGCGCAAGAAAACAACTGAGATTAGGCGCTTTTTTGATGAGTTCTGGGCATCACTTAGCAGCATGGCGACACCCAGATGCCAAGGCCGATGGCGGTCTTAGTTTTGAACATTTTAAGCAAGTTGCACAAACCGCAGAGCGCGGAAAATTTGACATGATTTTCTTTGCCGATGGGGTTTCAGTCCGCGGTAGCTCCGCTTCACGTAGTGTTCGCGGAAACATCAACGCGCTGAGTCGAGCAGGACACGTCGCTCATTTTGAACCGCTGACGTTACTGTCTGCTCTCTCAGTTGTCACAGAACGAATCGGTCTAGCTGCAACGGTTTCAACCACCTACAATGAACCCTACCATCTCGCTCGCAAATTCGCTTCATTAGCCTATCTCAGTGGTGGTCGAGCAGGCTGGAATCTGGTCACTTCTGCGACGAATGCCGAAGCAAAAAACTTCAACATGAATTCAGCACAATGAATGTTGTGGATGCTCAAGATGTCATTTGCGTAGCGTTTCAATGTTCAAAGCGAGTTTTTTCCCGAGCCATAGCGCATGAGCGGTATGATCAGCAACATCATCTCCTGTTGTTGGATGCACTAAGATGTCTAATCCTTCACGATTGAGCATCAGCCATGAAACAATCTCACCAAACTGCTCTGGGGCAAACAACACCTGATACATCGATTGCGGGTGAGGTCCTACATTTGCATCATGCCAGCGTCCCAGTTGGACTTCAAAGCGATCGCTCAATCCTTGCCGCACTCGTGCAGCCGCCTCACGACTCTCTGGATTAAAGTAAACATGCGCATGGAAATCTTTGATGTCAGTCATAAGTTATTGAATAGTCAGAACGTTATTCATCAGATAAACCTAGCAAAGGTTCCTCAAAAATCTCATTCAGTAATCCCAAAGCTTCATCAATTTGAGCCACTTGTTCTGCGGTCAAGCTACTGAGCAAATCTGTAATGTAAGCGCGAGTTTGAGCGCGAGTCTGATATAGATGCTGCTTACCTTCCTCGGTCAAATTGAGTACAACTCTGCGGCGTTCTTCTGGGTTGTCATACCGCTCAACATAATTCCGCTGGACGAGCCTTTCTGTATTTGCCGATGCGGTAGCACGAGTTACTCCCAAATGTTCTGCAAGTTCAGATAACGATGCGCCGGGAGTACGATCGAGAAATGCCAGTGTTCGGAACTGCGGAACAGAGAGTTCAGTACTCTTTCGTGCCCGCATATCTGCCCGGAGACAACGCATCACTAATGGAATAACCTCCACTACCTTAGAGGCGCACTGCTCCGAAATCTTTTTCCGAGACAACTTTTTGGCTCCCATGCAACCGACACGCTCCAAATCGCTAACACAAATACGCTCAGAGTGCCATTGTACTGTATCGCCAGGATCTAAATCCACGGAGTACGTATCAGCGTCCCTGAGAGCGTCAGCGCTGGAGAATCCAAAATCTGAATTTCAATTCAAATCTTGGTGAATTTTGCAGAATCTCATCTGTATCTCTTCTATCACAAACACGCTCCAACAATTAGAAACACAAATCATCAGAATTACAGATATTTTGTCTTTTAAATACTTTTTTTCTCCTTGGTAACTATGCGATACTTCGCACAATCTACGGTGAGTTGATTGATTTAAGTAGTACTGTAGCAATCTAGCATACCCTATGAAACAGATGTGATGCTTTGTAGCTGTTAGTCTGCCCCAATTTCATAGATAAGTTAGGTTGCTATTTTTCTTAATTTTTTCAGAAAGGAATACCGACGCATCAACTTGCTGAAATTTCTACAATACCGTGAGGTTCACCTTCATACCTCAAGCTATCCTATTATGACACTTGCTCCTGATCTGTCTTCAACTAAAACTTCTCTGTTACGCGATCGCTATGGGACAGCATTCGATTTAGATGCTCCTTGGAATCGAACTTTATCTGACCTGTTCTCTCATCGCTCAATCCGAGCTTATCTTTCTAAACCGCTACCATCAGATACTTTAGAACTCTTAGTTGCGGCAGCTCAATCAGCTTCAACTTCATCGAATCTACAGACTTGGAGTGTCGTTGCGATCACAGATCAAGCTCGTAAAGAACGATTCGCTCAACTTGCAGGCGGACAATCTCATATTCAGCAATGTCCATTGTTTCTGGTCTGGGTAGCAGATCTAGCACGACTTGCTCATATTGCTGAAAATCGCGGGCTACCTCACGAAGGGTTGAACTATCTAGAGATGTTTTTGATGGCCTCGATCGATGCGAGTCTTGCGGCTCAAAATGCTGTCATCGCAGCAGAATCGCTCGGCTTGGGAACGGTCTACATTGGTGCATTGCGAAATCAACCGGAAGCAGTTGCAGCAGAACTTAATTTGCCGAAGCATGTCTTTGCTGTATTCGGGTTGTGTGTTGGTTATGCTGATCCCGAAAAGCCAGCAGCGATTAAACCTCGTTTGCCACAGGAAGCTGTTCTGCATCAGGAGCAGTACAGTTTAGAGATTCAAAACGAAGCGATCGAGCACTATGACGAAACGATGACTCGCTTTTACGCAGAGCAGCAGATGAATACGCCTGGAAATTGGTCACAGCATTCTGTCGATCGCATTGCGACTCCAGAATCGCTGCGAAATCGCGCTCAACTGCGTGAGTTTCTGAATAATTTAGGGTTTGAGCTACGTTAATTTAGAGGTTTTTCAGATGGTTACTGCCTACGATCCGACTTTATTTCAGGGCGCAGCTTCGTACTATGTGCGCTATCGATCTCGCTATCCTCAAAGTCTATTTGATCGAATCGCCGGTCACTTTCAACTCAGCCCTCAAGAACGCCTGTTAGATCTTGGCTGTGGAGCAGGATTAGTTGCAATTCCATTTAGCGATCGCTTCCGGGAAGTCGTTGCAATTGATCCCGATGCTGACATGCTCAAAGAAGCTCAGGCAGAAGCAAAAAGAACAGGGGTCAATAACATTCGCTGGATTCACGATCGCGCAGAATCGATTTCTGAAGAACTTGGTCAATTTCGACTGGCAACATTTGGGCGATCGTTTCACTGGATGCAGCGAGAACTCGTTGCGGAAAAATTGCGATCGCTGCTCACTGATGATGGCGGAATTGTCATTCTCAAAACAGGCGATGATCCCTGGAATAGTCAGCTAACTTGGAAGAAAACAGCAATTTCTGTCGTCAAGCGATGGCTTGGAGATCAGCGGCGCACAGGGCAAGCAGGACAGGGCACCTGGAAATCTCTAGACGTGCCTCATGATGTGGTGTTAGAGACAGCAGGATTTACACAGCACACTACGATCGAAGTCACTTTTGAGAAAACCTGGACAGTTGATTCGTATTTAGGCTACCTCTACTCAACAGCGTTCGCACTCCCTTCTTTTTTTGGCGAGAACCGCGAAGAATTTGAGGCAGATCTCAAAAACTCATTGCTTGAGATTGAATCATCTGGCAACTTCACTGAAGTACTATCTGCTGCTGCACTGATTGCGCAAAAACGTAAGTAATTCGTCTTCAATTATCTATCTATCTTGGAGTTTGTCCAATGAGATCAAGAATTAAGATCCATCGTCGCCAGTTTGTTCGCATTGTGCTGCCTGGTTTAGTCGGAGTTTCAACCGCAGTATTGGGCAGTTGTGGCAAGCCAGCTTCGACTGTCTCTAGTTCTCCAAATGCAGCAACTAATATTGCTGCCAACAGTGGCTCTAGCATCGGCTCTGGAATCAAAACGAAGGTACTTCGCCTAGGCTTTCAGCAAGCAGGAGACTTAGTAAAAGTTACCGGGGTCTTAGAGAAACGATTAGAGCCATTAGGTGTCAAAGTTGAGTGGGCACAATTTGTCCAAGGTCCACAACTCATGGAAGCAATGAATGTGGATAAGATCGACTTAGGATCAGTTGGTGAAACGCCGCCTATTTTTGCTCAAGCAGCAGGAGCACAAATCGTTTATGTTGTCGGCTCAAAAACCACGCCCCAAACCGGAAAAAGCAGTATTATCGCTGTTCCGCCGGAGTCTCCCATCCAAAAAATTGAAGATATCAAAGGACAAGAAGTTTATTTTCAGAAAGCTTCAGCCTCTCACTACTTTATCTTGGTCGCACTAAAAGAAGCAGGACTAAGCATCAAAGATATCAAAGTCAGAAGTATCCCCAATGTAGAAGCACGAGCCGCATTTATTGAAGGTAAAGTACCTGTGTGGGTGTCGGGTGATCCTCACTACGCGATCGCAGAAAAGCTCGGTCGAATTCGGGTGCTTCGAGATTCCGTTGGAACGAACTCGCCCGGTGGTTACTATGTCGGTCAGCGAAAGTTTGCTGAGGAAAATCCTGAATTGCTTAAGATTGTCATTGAAGAGATTGACAAAATTGAGCAGTGGGCAGAGGCAAATCGAACCGATGCAGCTAAGCTCATTGCACCCGAACAAAAACTTGATTTAGATGTCATGCAGAAAGTGATTGATCGGCGCACATTTGGACGCAGAGCGATTAGCCCAGACCTGATTAGGGATCAGCAACGTGTCGTCGATGTGTTCTTTGAAAATGCGTTGATTCCTAAGAGGGTCAATGTTCAAGATGCATTGTTACCCTCTGATCTCTATACTGCAATCACGCCACAAAACATCAGCCAACGCTAAGAATAGCAAGCTAGACATTGCGAGTTCTGGGTAGAGCTTTGAAGAAATTGAATCTCAGCTGTCGCTGCACTCTGGTAAAGGTTTTGGACAAGTTTAGAGCAAATTGATTAAAAACTCCGGTTTAACGGTAGATTTTTCGGTGTTTGATGCCTGTTTATGAGAGAATGGCGTGAGAATACACTTTTCACGCCTTTGTTGAATGACTCCTTTTGAGAAGAATCAACAACCTAAGCTCTTTATGACACGAGGATCAATCTATGAAACTCAGCACTTGGACAGCAAGAATTTTCGCAATGTTGGCAACTTTCACGGTGTTTTCAGCGCTTGCTCAGAGCGGGGTCGCAATTTTTCTCTTTTCCCCTAGCTTCACTCTCCATATCTCTAATTTTCCCCAAGTCCAGATCGCTAGTTGCTATCCTACAGAGCCAGAACCGAGTCCCTCTCCTACTCCGAGTCCTGCTCCGGCTCCAAAATTTCAGCTTATATAGATTTAGCAGGATTGACCTATGAGCAGTGTTGAACTTTCTCTACCGCGCTCGTCGCAACCTCGCCCACAGCGGTTAGGCGTGCTGGTAATTTTAGCGATCGCAGTTGCCGCTGCAATCGGACTGACTTTGTTTGGATGGCGGCAGAGCGTTTTATTTCTGATTGGTGGATTGTTTGGAATCAGCTTGTATCATGCAAGTTTCGGTTTTGCTTCTGCTTATCGGAGACTCTTTGTTTATGGCGATGTGAATGGAGTCTTGTCTCAAGTTTTGATGCTTGCGATCGCGACTGTGTTGTTTGTACCGTTCCTCGCAACTGGGTCTTTCTTGGGACAACCGATTGAAGGAGCTGTTGCACCCGTTGCTGTTCAAGGCGCGATTGGAGCATTTCTATTTGGGATTGGAATGCAATTAGGGAGCGGGTGCGCTTGTGGAACGCTATACACGATCGGGGGTGGCAGTAGCGGTATGGTGTTGACATTGCTGACATTTGGAATTGGTTCTTTCTGGGCAAGTCTCACTGGAGGTGTTTGGGCAGGATTGCCGAGATTGAATCCAATTTCTTTGGTTAACACTTGGGGTTGGGCTGGTGGTGCAATTCAGCTCGCAGTCTTGGGATTAATTGCGTTTGTGCTTTGGAAGCGACGGGATACGACTCCCTGTGTGCAGCGATCGTTCTCATTGCTGTATAGTCCTTGGTCGTTGGTTTGGGGCGCGATCGCGCTTGCTGTTCTAAACTGGTTGACGCTGCTTGTTGCTGGAAGACCTTGGGGCGTGACCTGGGGCTTTACGCTCTGGACAGCGAAGATCGCTCAATTCTTAGGGTGGAATCCAGCAGCGAGTGCATTTTGGAGTAAAGGATTTGGAGCAGACGCTTTACAAAAAAGTGTCTTCGCAGATCCAATTTCTGTGACTAATTTCGGTGTGATTCTAGGAGCCGCACTCGCAGCAACTTTAGCAGGAAAGTTAGCAGTTAAAAAACCTCAATCAAGGTTAGCGATCGCGGCTGCGTTGATCGGCGGTTTGATGATGGGCTATGGTGCAAGGCTTGCATTTGGTTGTAATGTTGGTGCTTACTTTGGCGGGATTGCATCAACTAGCTTACATGGTTGGCTTTGGATTGTGTTTGCGCTCTTGGGGACGGGAATTGGCGTGAAGGTGCGATCGCTGTTTCAACTCTCAAATTAATCATGCGATGGATTGTCCTGTTGGCGATGATATTAGGCTTGTTGATAGCTCCGGCAGGTAGCTTTCTGCCTGGTGCTCACCACAGGACAAGTCACACCATTTCTACAGGTTCAGTGCTTGCCCAGTACTATTTTAATCAAGGATTATTCTTTGCTTACGGTTTCAATTATGCAGAAGCTTATCGATCGTTTCAGACCGCTGTAAAGCTCGATTCTCATTGTGCGATGTGCTACTGGGGAATGGCTTATGTATTGGGTTCAAATATCAATACTGAAATGCCAACAGATCGAATGCCACTCGCTTGGGAAACGGTGCAGAAAGCGGTTTCACTCCAAAGTACGGTTACTCTAGCAGAACGGACATATATTCAAGCATTATCAAAGCGATATACAGCTAGTTTGAACTACGATCGCGCTTCTCTCAATCTTGCTTATGCCAATGCAATGCGCAAAGTTGCTCAGAGCTATCCGGCTGATTTAGATGCCGCAACACTCTTCGCTGAAGCTTTGATGGATACTACGCCTTGGAACTATTGGCAGAACAATGGCAAGCCAAAACCAGAGGGGCAAGAAATTCTTGACACACTGCAATCCGTTCTAAAACAAGATCGCAACCACATCGGAGCATTACATTTCTACATTCATGCAGTAGAAGAAAAGCATCCAGAACTCGCGATCGCGGTTGCGGATCGACTGCGAGATTTACATCTTCCGCTTGGGCATCTCGTTCATATGCCGTCTCACATTTATCTAAGAGTTGGGCGCTATCAAGACGCAGTCAGAAGTAATCAAGACGCGATCGCAGTTGACCAAAAAACACGAACGCAGAATGGAATTTACCGATTCGCTTACATGCCGCACAATCAGCACTTTCTCTGGTACGCGGCTACACTTGCCGGAGAACAACAGATCGCGCTTCAAGCTGCGGAACAGACTGCAAAACTTGTTGATCCCGATTTGCTACGCAAGCCAGGTTATGGAACATTGCAGCACTATTTGTCGATTCCTCTGTATGCTTGGGTCAAATTTGGACATTGGGATAAAATTCTTGTTCAACCTGCTCCTGAAGCTGATTTAGCTTATCCTACAGGCGTTTGGCACTATGCGCGAGGATTAGCATGGGCACATCAAAATGAGGTGCAGAAAGCAGAAATAGAACTAAAACAATTAAGAGCGATCGCGTCGAGTCCAGCTCTAAATGGCGTAACAATTTGGGATGTGAACACTACGGCAGATTTGCTAGAAATTGGGTCTGAAGTTTTAGCAGCAGAGATTGCGTCAAGACGGGGAGAGATTGAGCCAGCGATCGAATGGTTGAGAAGTGCGATCGCGAAAGAAGATCAACTTACCTATGATGAGCCTGCACCTTGGCATTCTCCAGTGCGGCAATCGTTGGGTGCTTTGTTGCTGGAGCAGAAGCGATCGGTAGAAGCGGCACAAGTATTTCGAGAAGATTTGGCAATCTATCCAAATAATATTTGGTCGCTTCAAGGATTGGCACGTAGTTTGAAGTGAATGGTGATTTAAGGTATCGCGACCGCTGCGTATATCATGAAAGAATCAACCAGAGCCGTGGAAGTTGAAACCTCGCCATGACACAGGCACTCGAACAGCGAATCTATACTCCTGAAGAGTATCTTGAGCTTGAACTGGCTTCTGAGACTCGCAGCGAATACTGCAATGGAGAAATAATTCCGATGACCGGAGGGACTCCTGATCACAATGAGTTGGCAATTAACCTCGCATCCTTGCTGAAATCTACTCTGCGAGGAAAGCCTTATCGCATTTTTGCGACAGATCAACGGCTTTGGATTCCTGCTCGCAATCTCTACACTTATCCTGATGTAATGGTGACTGAAAAGCCTTTACAACTTCAAACCGGGCGAACTGATACGGTGATTAATCCCTGCTTCATCGCTGAAGTGCTATCTAAATCAACACAAGATTATGATCACGGGGATAAGTTTTCTGCTTACCGCACGATCGAGAGTTTCGGCGAATATTTGATGATTGACCAATACAGCGTTCACATCGAACACTACGTTAAAACGGCTGCCCATCAATGGCTACTCTCTGAATATGATGATCCGAGTGTCACGTTGACTTTGAGAACGTTTGACATTCAAATCCAAATCGCTGCGCTTTATGAAAATATTGAGTTCGATCGTTGAGTAAACTTAAGCACCAGCTTTGGAATCTCAAATGCGAAGTGAACGAGAAGCCTATGAGCAGGGTTGAGGCACCTATGGAAGATAAACTCCGTTCAGAGTATGACTTGAAAGCGCTGCGGGTGAGAAGATTGGGTTCTGGGCGTAAGAGTTTTGGTGGAACAACGGTGCGTTTAGAGCCAGATGTGGCAGAGATGTTTCCTGATGCAGATTCTGTTAATGAGGCTTTACGATTTCTCATTCGAGTGATGCAACAGAATCAGCCTCCAGTTGGAACACAAGTTAATCCTGAAATCACCGAATAACAACCCTGAATCGCGATCGAATGTGGTGAATTCCAAACCGCAGAGTGTCTGATTGCGATCGCACTATCCAGCAACCCGCCGCCAGAAATTGCGGAAGAACTCAAGGATTTATTCATCCAAATTAATTTAAACCAATATTTGAAGCGTCAAGGTATCGACCTTGATATCAATGAATTGCGGGAGTTGGTCAATCAATAGAGTAGAATTCCCAATAAAGCAATCTGACCTCAGGAAACCAGAACGACAAAGTTAATCAGGAGTGGTGCAACTTAGATCGTTAATTGGCTATAAAGATAACCAAAAGTGCGTACAGTGAAGATATGGCAGTATCAGTTTTCTACTCATGGCAAAGTGAACTTCCTGAAGCTGCCAATCGTTATTTCATTCGAGATGCTCTGAAAAGAGCGATGCGTAATATTCAAGAAGATTACGGACTTGATGAGCGTCCGGAGGTGGATCATGATACAAAAGGGATACCAGGACTACCAGATATAGTACATACAATCTTTTCAAAAATTGAGGCTAGTTCTGCTTTTGTTGCTGATGTATCTTTTACGTCTGAATCAGTTAACAAAAGGCGTTGTGCAAATGCTAATGTTCTTATTGAACTTGGATTTGCGCTGCACTCGCTTGGTGACGAGCGGCTGATCTTAGTGATGAATGAAGCTTTTGGAAGTCCAAAAGATCAAATGCCCTTCAATCTTGCTGCACGTCGTTGGCCAATTACATTCACCCTACATACGGATGCGGATAAGCAAACTTGTAAAAAGGTTTATGAAGAACTTGTATCCAAGCTGTCCACAGCACTTAAAACAATGGCAGATAGCGGTGTTCTATTTTCAACTCCTGCTACAAGTTCATCAGTAAAATCTGATCGGCTGCTATTTGCTAAACTTTTGGAGCAGTTTCCCCCAAGCGGCAACACAGGATATTTTCTTCGTGATTGGGATCTTGCAAATGCATTTCCTTACGAATGGTTGAGAGAAGTTGATTGTTTTATTGACAACTGGAGTAATCCTTTACATGAGTTTCTAGATTCTAAGCTTGAGGGTAAACGCACAGACTTTATGAAGAAGTTAACCTTATTCCGATCTGAACTTAGTCTTAATGGGTGGAGATCAGGAAGTGATAGCGATATCTTTTCTATGGAACTAGATGAATTCAATGACACACATCCTCGTTGGAAGAAGAGAGATGAACTCAATGCTATGGCAACAGCAGCATATGAGGCATACCAAGATCTTATTCGAGCCTTACAAGCTCGGCTCGGTTCCGTGGAGGTCAACTAACAAACGGTTGCAAAAGATGGCTAACCTATGAACTTCCTGATTTATCCTCGTACCTGTCCATTCTGCGTTGCCTCGATCGATACGTATCCCATCTTTCCCACCACAAAATATTCTTGATTGCATACCAAAATACGATCGCGCATCTCAACCATTTGAGCAGTTGACCAGAATCGCTCGTTCTCCCAAATTGGTAGAAGTTGAGGATCTAAATAATTTTCATGCTAAATGCCAAGCAGTATTAGGATGATCTAAGCTAGTCATAGATCAAGTACAACAAACAAGAAAAGTCTTAGAATCTATTAATCTTGTCCCGTTATGGAAACAAAGCCCATTACCATTCATGTCAATTCAGAAGCAGCTCATATCTTTGAAACCGCGTCTGAAGAGCAGCAGCGGAAGTTTGAGGCATTACTCAGCCTAAAGCTAACTCAGGCAACTCGCGAAAAGAGGACACTCGAAGAAGTCATGGATGACATCAGCCAAAAAGCTCAGGAGCGAGGATTGACCCCGGAAATTTTGGACTCAATTTTGAATGAGTAGTAAAGCACGATACGTTTTCGATACGAATGTGATTGTGAGTTCCTTACTCTTCAAGAACAGCAATCCCTCGAAAGCATTTCGTTACGCTTTGCAACATGGAGAAGTTCTTTTGTCGCTCGAGCTATTAGAAGAACTTAGCGATGTGCTTGGACGAGAGAAATTTGATCGTTTTATAACCAGTGAAGAGCGAGACGAATTCTTGGAAACATTTGTTGAGCGAGCAACGCTGATTGAGGTGATTGAGAGAGTGCAGGAATGCCGCGATCCGAAGGACGACAAGATTCTAGAACTGGCATTGAATGGACAAGCAGAATATATTGTCAGTGGCGATAAAGATTTGCTTGTGCTGAATCCATTCCGTGAGGTAAACATAGTGACCGTAGAGGAGTTTGTAAGAATCTTTCAGATTGATTGAGCGATTCCAGCGGCACTATGACTCCGTTGCATACTCCTGCTTACCCTCGTACCTGTCCATTCTGCGTTGCCTCGATCGGTAAAAATCCACCCGCTTGCATTCTCCACAATTTGTAGTAAGCACCCTTCCGATTCAGCAAAGCGTCATGCGTTCCATCTTCAATGATGCGACCTTGATCAAACACCAAAATGCGATCGAGATGCGCGATCGTAGACAGCCGATGCGCCACCACAATCACCGTTTTATTATCCATCGCTAAATCCAGCGTCTCCTGAATAGCTTTCTCGGTAATTGAATCCAAACTCGAAGTCGCCTCATCCAAAATCAGGATCGGAGCATCTTTGAGAATCACTCGGGCTATAGCAATTCGCTGCCGCTGTCCCCCTGATAATTTAACGCCCCGTTCCCCCACCAAAGAATCATATCCCTCTGGCATCGGCACAATAAAATCATGGGCATGAGCTTTCCGCGTCGCGTCGATCACCTCTGCTTCCGTTGCATCCAAACGCCCATAGCGAATGTTCTCCCGCAACGTGCGATGAAACAACGAAGGATCTTGAGGAATCAGGCTAATCTGCGCGTGCAAAGCATCCTGAGTCATGTCCCGAATATCCACACCATCAATCAAAACCTGTCCCGATTGCGGATCAAACAACCGCAAAATCAGATTCACAAAAGTCGATTTTCCAGACCCAGAAAAGCCCACCAGTCCAACCCGTTCTCCTGGTTGAATCGTAATCGAGAGATTATCGAATACGGGCTTCTCTGGCGAATAGCTAAACTGCACCTGCCGAAACTCAATCTGACCTTGAATGGTTGGCGCGATCGCTGTGTCTCGATCGATAATCTCGTGCGGTTGAACGATCGTGGAAACGCCATTGATCACATTGCCAATATGCTCAAAAAATTCCAGAAATCGCTTGCTCAAATTTCGAGCTTCACTAATGATCAACAGCGACAAACTCGTTGCCACCACAAAATCAGCCGCAGCAATCTTGCCCTGACTCCAGAGCGAAAGCGAATAGTAAAGCGTCCCAATTTTCAAAATCGCAGCAGAGATAAACTGAAACCAACGAATCCGCTCAGAATACCAATTAGACTTTCTCACCTCAATTAGTTCACGCCTTAGTTGCTCATTCAAATAACGCCGTTCAAATCCCAGACGTGCAAATAACTTAGTACTAACTAGATTCGTCACCGCATCAACAATCATCCCAGTTGTTTCACTTCTCGCAGCAGCAGCACCACGGGCATAGATTCGGCAACGAGTCGCAAGCCAGAAGGAAATACCAATAAACGCAACTGCCCACACTCCAACAAATGCCGCGAGAGGCGGATAGGCACGATAGAGCAACACAACAGCAACAACATATCCCACAATCACCGGCAAAAATTCTGTGATTGCCATTTGCATCGTCTGCGTTACACCTAAGGAAGTTTCACTAATCCGATGCGCCAACGCTCCAGAAAAACTACTACTGAGATACCGATGAGAATGCTGTTGCAGATAGGCATAGAGCGATCGAACAATATGCTGACGATGAACCGGATGGAGAATGGTTTGCAACAGTCCCGTAGCTCGTCCGAATACGACTTCTCCCACGCTCAATGCTGCGAATAGGATGAGCGGTTGTCTCACGGTCTCAAAGATCAGTTGGCTATCTCCCGTCGATCGCGTCACACTGCGAATAATTTCCCCGATCGCATAGGGCAACATAATGCCGCAAGTGGAATGGATAATCTCCAGGACCACCATTGCCACATACCACCAACGAAACTGATTCACAAAATAGCAAATGAATCGAAACGCGGTGGTTGGTAAAGGGGGCGCTTCCGTAGCCCTTTGGAATGGTTGAGCAGAACGAGAATGTTTGAGGAAAGAACGGCGACTTGCAAAGCGAGAAAAGGCAACGCGGCGGTTCAATGCAGACTCTCCCTAATTGTTGTCAAACTGTTGCAGAATGGCAGGAATCTCATTCAGATGGTCAATCGTGGCATCGGCGGTTGGCGTTTCTAACCAATAGAAATCTTGTTTCCAAATCGTTTTCATCCCAACCCCTTTTGCCCCCTCAATATCTGCTTTTGGATGATCCCCAACAAAAACACTGTTTTGGGCAGTGGCTCCTAATCGAGCTAAAGCTCGCGAAAAAATCTCAGGCTCCGGTTTTCTGACTTGTTCAACTTCTGAGATGAGGATGGTATCAAAGTAATCTCGAATTTCCAATCCATCGATCGAACGATTCTGAACATGCCCTAACCCATTGGTCACAATCCCTAACAAGTACCCTTGTAGTTTCAACTGGTGCAACGTTTCGGTGAGAAAAGGAAACGGAATACAATGCCACTGAAACTGAGTTTCGTAATCCTCAAGCAAAGCTTGCCAACGAATCGTCTCAATGCCAAATTCTACAACCAGGGCTTGATAAACCTGATCTTTCCAAACTCGACCATGACAGTCTAGCTCAATAAATCGACCTACATAATCCGCTTTAGAGACGTGATTGAAAGAGCGAGAGAGTCGATCGTACTGGGCTGCAATGAACTGCTGAACCGATGTATTGCGATCGAGCAAAGTATCATCCAAATCAAACAGAATTGACTTCACCATTTACCGCACAGCATCCCCTCGACGGTACTCAGCCGTAATGTCATCTAATTTTTGTTTCAAGTTTTCATCCAATTTGACCTTGATCGCTTTAAATCCAGTGGAAAACCAACGAATTCCACCGGATTTAATTCACATCACGTTGCTATGCCGTAACAAAATTCTCTGTGTTCGACTTAGCTTCAATATTGCTCAACTTAGATTCGATCGCGGTTCCCTTAAAGAAGTCAGGATTCGCTTCCGTGTAGAGTCTGTAAGGATTCTCAAACACATAAGCTTTGAAGTCCGCTTCAGAAATCACGCCTTCTTCCACGAGTTCCCAACTTTCTGCCAACGGCAGCGTGATATCGGGTACATCCCAGTGACCCACATCCGAAGAGTAGATCGCATTGATCTTCACACCCAACGGATTCGCTTTATCGTTGAAGGCTGCTGCGATCGTACGATCGTCAGATTCAGACCCAAAGAAGAACGGATTCACCCAGCGATCGCGGATATCTTCAATGCTTTCAATGCCAGCCGCAGCAAAATCTTCGAGTTCACTACCTACTGGGTCACGGCTGTAACGATTGAAGGATGCTCCTAGCACGGTGTGAGTTAATTCTTCTGGACTGAGATCGTACCCTTTCGTGATGTCACCACCAAAGCGCTCAAACAACTGGTACAGTTCATTCGAGTTAGTCAGGGCTGGGTTGTAGTTCTGGAGGGCTTTGATATTGCGCTTGGAGTAGCGATCGACGAGGTGAATGTACACATGAGACCCCCAATCAGAACCGCCTTCTAAGAATGCCGCCCGCAGTTGCGGGAAGCGCTTCGTCACACCACCAAAGAACAATGCTTTCGCAAACGCTTGCGAGCCATCTGCAAAGTGTCCGATGTGATTGTTCATGTAGTTACTGATGGAAGAACGTCCTGTCCAACCTTGGCTTCCATAGTAAGTGGTCACCGGAACACCCAATTCCACAACTTTTGCCCAGAATGGATCGTAGTCGTACTCGCTATCCAAACCAAAAAAGTCAGTGTACGAAGCGTACTTGGCAATTTCTGGGAACTGATCCGGGGGATACTTATCTGCGATCGCTTTAATTGGTCGTCTTACACCACCCGGAATATTGATCACTTTCAAGCCCAAAGTGTTCACCGCAAATTCGAGATCCGCGATCGCTTCTTCAGGCGTTGTCATCGTGATTCCAGCCACAGGTGTTAAGCGATCGCTGTACTTGCGATAGATATCTGCATGATAGTGATTGATCGCTTTTTGCAGCGCCTGACGATGCTCAGGTTTGGCTCCTCCTGCTGCTAGCGCATTGTTTGGAAACAGCACAGAATAGTCTGAGCCTTGCTCCGCCTGACGTTCATAAAGCAACTCTGGTAGCGTGTAGGTTGCGAGATCCAGCGTGTTACGCGTGACTCTTGCCCACCAGGGCGCTCTCAAGGTGCGATAGTATTGCCGCTCTTCTGGCGTTTGCTGATACCAATCTTTTCCTTCAATTCTAGAATTCAACCGTGAATTCTCTGCCTTGCGTAACTCGTCTACTAAATGCGAACCTCCATAGTTCGCAATATAATCCTCAAATGCAGGCGTAAAGTCATTGGTATGAACATCGGTGTCAATCACCGGATAATTGAGTTGGGCGCGAATCCTAGCAGAACGAGAAGTATTCAGACGGCTATGCTCAACCATGATTTATTGTCCTCAATTCGTGTTGAGTGAATTACAAGCGAAGTTCACTAAAGCTTACTCGTCTCTATCTGAAATGTTGTGTAACTTGGATTACAATTGTAAAATAACCTAACATTTAGATTATCTAATTAATTGAGGACAACAATATTGATCAATCTGAAATGACAAACGCGATCGTTAACCCATCGTAGTCTTTACTTCCAACAGTCTGAATCGTGGTTGCTTTGACTCGCGGTTCATTTGCTAAGAGTGTATTGAATCTACGAACGCCCTGAATGTTTTCGTCTGGACTATCCGCTTCAATCACGGCTCCCTTGCGAACAACATTATCAACCACAATCACACTGCTCCGCCGTGCCAACTTCAGTGACCAGGTGAAATACTCTGGAATATTCACCTTATCAGCATCAATGAAGATCAGATCAAAAGGCTCTTGCCCTTCAGTCGCAAGTTTTGGCAATGTTTTGAGCGCGGCGCCAACTCGAATTTCAACAAGCTTTGCTAGACCCGCACGATCGATATTTCCTTGTGCAACCTCAGCATGTTTTGGATTAGCTTCGAGAGTAATTAACTTGCCATCCGTAGGCAGCGCTCTCGCTAGCCAAATCGTGCTATAGCCTGCCAATGTCCCGAATTCTAGAATTCTACGAGCACCTTGAATTTGCGCGAGAATATGTAAAAATTTCCCTTGATTGGGTGCAACATTAATTGTCGGCAGGTTGGCATCGATCGTAGACTGAAGAACTGCATCTAAAGCCGGATCAGAAGGCACAAGCAAATCAGTAATATAGTTATCAACTGCCGTCCATTGAGTTTGACTCATCATTATATTCCTCAAATTACTAAAGAACTGGACTGCCGAAAGACAGCCCAGAGTAAAAGGTCATCGCTTAATCACACCACAATTCATCAGAGCACGATCGTTCATGCAGATGCTCCAGCATGTTGCTCAGCCGTCTGTTTGAAAACAGACGGTACTTCTGCATCAAACACTTCTCCATGCAAGACTTCTGAGCGAGAGCCATCCACTCCAACTGGCACATCTCCCGTAATGGTTGTACGGTAGAGCAGTCGATCGACTTCGACATGATCCAAGTCTTGAGGAGCCAGATGCGCGGTTGCACGGTTATCTCAGAACGCGATGTCTCCATTCTGCCAGCGGAACCGAGTTGTATAAGCAGGTTTCGTAATTTGCTTAAAGAACAACTCTAGCAGCAGTTTGCTTTCATCAGGCGAGACATCCACAATGCGCGAAACAAAGCCAGGATTCACAAATAAAGCACGTTCACCCGTTTCAGGATGCACTCGCACAACGGGATGAATCGAAGCCAAAGGATTCACGGCAATGCGTTCAGTAATGCGTTCAGTAAACTTTGAGTTACTGGGCTGATAGCCTCCACCATTGAAGCGATGTTCCGCTTTCAAAGTATCGGCTAATGCTTTCAATGGTGCAGAAAGCCCTTCATAAGCAGCCACAAGATTTGTCCACTGCGTATCTCCGCCAACATCAGGAACATTGACGGCTCTTAAAATTGATGCAGCAGGCGGATTGATGGCAGCCGTGACATCAGTGTGCCAAGGGCCACCTGTGCGAAAGCCATATTGTCTTTCATAGATTTTGCGATCGACAGGCTTAAGCTGCGGAAAGCCTGGCACTGGTTCTGGCTCTCCCAAAGGATGTGCAAATGTTACTTCACCGAAGCGAGAAGTAAACTCGACTTGTCCTGCATGATCAACATTCTGACCCCGAAAAAAGACCACTTTCCACTTCAACAATGCCTTACGAATCTCTTTCACTTCATCTTCAGAAAGAGGTTGAGCAAGATTCACACCGCCAATTTCAGCACCAATGTAAGTACTGACAGGCTTGACTTCAATATGCTTATAACCCATGTCTAGAGTCTCCTTTAGAGTCTTCAAAGTTTGGTCTGCAGCAAAAGTTGTAGTTGTAAGATTGATCGTCTAAAGAAATCTGTCTATCTATTGGGGCAGATAGACATTTAGCTCTCAAACTTTATCGATCGTGACTCAGAAGCTCGAAATCTTTCAGCAACTAAAACCTTCAAAATCTGCAAATTCGGAATGTTTCCACTCACCAATTCCATTCCAAAAAACGAATCGTTGCTGAGGAAACTTTACTGCTTTTTTTATGAATTGACAATCGTTTTATGTTGCTAGAAACCGCTCAAGTAAAGCAAAAAAAGAATAGAAAATGTGATCAAGCGATCAAAGAATTACTGAGGTGATTTGATAGCATCAATCAAATTTGGCAACTGTTGCATCTGGGCAAAAACAGCTTTTGCTCCTGCTGCGACTAGCGCATCTCGATGTGTTTCAATTAGCTGATGTGAGGTGTAACCGAAAACAGTCATCCCAGCCGCATATGCCGCCTGCACCCCTGGAATAGAATCTTCAATCACAACACACTCTTCAGGCTGAAACCCCATTTGCTGTGCTGCATGAAGATACACATCTGGAAACGGTTGAGGACGATCGACATCATGAGAACTATAGATTTTTCCATCAAAGTGAGCCAACAGCTGAGTTAGGGTCAAAACGAGCTGGATATGACGATGACTATTGTTCGATGCCACACATTTTGGCAAAGTAATTTTCTCTAAAGCTTCAGAAATACCAAAAACAGGTTGTACCTCTTGACGCAATACAGCAAATTCTCGTGCTTTGCACCGTTCAATAAAATCTTTGGGCAATGTTTTTTGATAGGACTGTTCGATCATTGCTATACAAGTTGCGAGCGATTGTCCCATCAACTGCCGAGTCGTTTCTTCATACGTAATTGGCAAGCCAACTTCAGTCAACATTTCCGCAAACACGCGATGCAGAATCTGCTCACTATCTACCAATACTCCATCACAATCAAAAATCACCAATTTCTGATTTGCCATAGTTAAGGTTCTAGAATTCAGTCTTTCGTTACTTCTCTAAGTCAGAATCAATTGAGATGATTCAGCTATATTCCACAATAGTTCAAAAAATAGTTAGAAATTCTAATATTATGGTGAACATATAATTTGTATCCCGTTAGACTTGTTTCTGCAAGCGACTCATGTAATAGTCGGGAAAGCTGTAAGCTAACCGCAGAATTGACTAATAGTGCGATCGTAGAACGAGTCCTCACTCTAACCTTTCAGGGAACATCAGAATCGTGAGTATTAACCGTGAAAATGAACTTTATTTAACTGCCGATGTTCTTGTGATCGGTGGTGGGCCTGCCGCTGCATGGGCAGCGTGGGCAGCAGCTTCTCAAGGTGCGAGTGTCATTGTCGCTGATAAAGGCTTTTTAGGCACGAGCGGAGCTGCTGCCGCGAGTGGGAATGGCATTATGGCTCCTTCGCCAGAAAATTGGAATACTGTTTTATGGGAACGCTATCAAGCAGGACAAACCCTCGCAAATTTGAGATGGATTGAGCGAGTCATCGAAAAAACTTGGCTGAGTTTACCCTTAGTCGAAGATTGGGGCTATCGCTTTCCAAAAGAGAATGGCCAATCTGTGCGTCAGAGCTACTATGGGCCTGAATACATGCGGATTCTTCGCAAAACTCTGCTGCGCGCAGGTGTGCAGATTCTCGATCAAAGTCCTGCCCTAGAGCTTTTACTTGCGAATGATGGTTCAGTAGCAGGTGCAAGAGGAGTCCAACGTCAACAGCATCGAGCTTATACTATTCGTGCAGGTGCAGTCGTGCTTGCAAACGGGGGCTGTGCTTTCTTGAGTAAAGTCCTAGGATGCAATACCAATACAGGCGATGGAATGCTCATGGCGGCAGAAGTAGGTGGCGAACTATCGAGTATGGAAGCATCGAGCCACTATGCGATCTCAACAGCGTTCAATGCTACCGTCACGCGGGGCGTTCCTTTTGGTTGGGCAACCTACACAGATGAAGCAGGTCATAATCTCGGAGGCTATGTCAATGGTCGGCATGATCCTTCCTTTTTGCCAAATGCTTTACTCAAAGGTCAGGTCTATGCACAGCTTGATCGCGCGACACCTGAAGTGAAAGCTGTGATTGAAAAGTCCCATTTCATCGCATTTCTACCCTATAAGAAAGCAGAGATTGATCCCTACACAGAACGAGTGCCCGTTACATTGCTCTTAGAGGGAACGGTACGGGGAACAGGTGGAATTCGGATTGTGGATGAGAGTTGTGCCACAACAGTTCCAGGGCTTTATGCGGCGGGTGATACTGCATCACGCGAATTTCTTGCAGGGTTAGGCTCAGGTGGCGGTGGCCCGAATGCAGCATGGGCAATCTCGACCGGACAATGGGCTGGAGAAGGTGCAGCCGCTTTCGCGAAGAGCCTCGGAACTCAGGCGCATGAGCGGGTTGCGCGTCCTGCTGGTCAAGCCGGATTACAATCGCACTCTCCCACTGCTACACCTTTTGATAGTGATGCGATCGTGCGAGGTGTTCAGGATGAGGTCTTCCCACTAGAGAAGAACTACTTCCGTTCTGAACAGGGACTCCAGGCTTCTCTAAATCAACTAGAAACACTCTGGCAACAAGTGCAAGGCACTGCTAAACAAGAGACCGTTCGAGATATCGAATTTTCACGTCGAGCCGCAGCCCTTACGGCTGTAGCACGATGGGCATACTTTAGCGCATTGCATCGTCAGGAAACGCGGAGCGGTCATATTCGCGTGGACTATCCAGAAACCGATCCTCATCAGCGTTACTATCTAGCAACAGGTGGCTTGGATCAACTTTGGGTGAGACGCAACTGGATTTCGGAAGCAGTTGCTACTCCTCAAACTGTACTCGTTGGAGCAAGATCATGATCGAACTAATTAGTACCAAACGTTGCATCACTTGCAATATCTGTGTGCAAGTGTGCCCTACGAATGTCTTTGATGCGGTTCTTGATCAACCGCCTGTCATTGCACGTCAAGAAGATTGTCAAACCTGTTTCATGTGTGAGGCGTATTGTCCTGCGGATGCGCTGTATGTTGCACCTGAATCGCATACGAAAGTTGAAGTCGATGAGGATGAGTTAATCGATCGCGGAATTATGGGCGAATATCGCCGCACATTAGGTTGGGGATATGGCAGACAAAACAATAGTGACCAGGATACAGCCCATAAGCTGCGCCAGTTGCCACGCCCCTATGCCGCAAATTAGTTTTAGGATTGGCGATCGCAAAAAAGATACTACTTCGATTCCACGATTTGATAGTGTTCCACAGTAGGAAAAGGATCATAGAAGTGATGTAGAAGAGATCGCCATTGCTGATACTCTTTGGATTGCCTAAAACCGATTGTATGATCTTCTAAAGTTTGCCAACGTACTAGCAAAATATAACGATTTGGAGTTTCGACACAGCTTTGCAGTTCGTGAGAAATATATCCAGACATTGAAGCAATAATGGGCACAGCAGTTTGGAACGCTGCTTCAAACTGCTGTGCGAGTCCGGGTTTAACTTCTAAGATTGCAACCTCTAAAATCATGATACAAACTGGCTAACGATCGCGTTTGGGTAACATAAAGTTTCTCAACATCAACTAACGTACCATCCAGATTGAAAATAATGCATAGATGCTTCATGCCAGTTTCCACCTGTTTACTATGACCGTGTTATTTCTTAATGAGATCGTAATCTAGACTTTCTGGCTGCATATCATCTGCACTCAGTTTTGCACGAAAAAATAGATGGTCATACTCACCGCAACCAAAATCACAAAGTTCCGAATCACTTGAGGCTTTAGTTTTCGGGCATAGTGAACGCATAAGTAAGCACCTAGCGAGCCTCCAATCGCCATCACCGTCGCTTGCTGCCAAGCAATCACGCCTGCAAATATGAAAGGGATGATCGCAATTCCATTGATGCAGCTTCCCAGAAACGTCTTGAACGCGTTCATACTGTGAATGCTTTTAATTCCCAAAAATGACAGCGTTGCCAGCATTAAAATGCCTAAGCCTGCCCCAAAAAAGCCACCGTAGATCGCGATCGCGAGCTGCGCCAGGATTACATTCAACAGTGGCGGTGCAGTTGAAGGATTCTGATCTTGACGCTGCAACCATTTCTTAACAGGTTCTCCAAAAGTAAAAACAAGCGTTGCGACCAACAACAAGTAAGGGATCAATTTCTTGAAGACATCCGGCGATGTAAAGAGCAATGCGATCGAGCCAATCACTCCTCCCATTAGGCTCACACCACACAGCAAGATGAGTTGTTTTCTAGGAACACCTAGATCTTTTCGGTAAGCTCCTGCGCTGGCTAGCGCTGCAACCCAAATTGCAGTATTGTTCGTCGCGTTTGCAACAACTGGATTGATTCCTGTAAAAAGCAAGGTGGGAAAGGTGATAAAGCTTCCGCCACCTGCGACTGAATTCAGCCCTCCTGCGATAAAGGCAGTACCGAAAAGCAGCAATCCGGTCAAAGGCGTTAGAGGAGCTGAAACCATTTCGTTCTAGACTCCAGGCGTTTGACCGCCATCCACCAAAATTTCGCTGCCTGTAATTGAAGCAGCGCCAGAAACAGCGCTAATGCAGCAATCTCTTCAGGCTGCACAATTCTTCCGAGGGGAATTGCCTTGATCGTTTCTGCTTTGGCTTCTGCGACCGTGATACCGCGATCGCTAGCAGTTTGCGCAGCTAATCGATCGGCTCGTTCAGTTGCAGTAAATCCTGGTGAGATTGCATTGATTCTCACATTATATGCAGCGAGTTCTTTCGCAATGCCTCTCGTGAAGTTGAGTAACGCAGCGTTTGTTGTTCCACCCGGCAGGAAATTAGCGCGGGGCGTTCTGCCAGCACCACCAATAATATTCACGATGCGTCCATCGCGACGACCAATGAAATCAGGAATGACTGCTTTGACTAGGCGAATATAACCGAGCAATTTTAAATTCCAGGCATCAATAAATGCCTCGTCTTCAAGATCAAGCAATGACCCTGCCCGTGCTGATCCCGCATTGTTAATCAAAATATCAATTTGCCCAAATTCTGCGATCGCTTGAGAAACAACTTTCTCAATGCTTTCTGCTTGGGTCAAATCTGCGCGAATCGAAATCACTCGATTGCCTTGCTCTGAGAGTTCAAGAATCTCTGAAACTGCGCTTTCTAGTCGCTGAGCATCACGAGCCACGATCGCCACATTCACGCCTTCATGATAGAGAGCTTTTGCGATCGCCAACCCAATTCCTGCACTTCCTCCAGTGACGATCGCAGATTTTCCAGCCAAGTTCAATTCAATTGCCATAGTTTCGCGTTGATCCTTACTTTACAGAGAGAGGTTAACTGAGTTCACTCGTCATTCGTTCATCGATTTTCAGAGCGCCTAAGAAACAGGAGTGCTGACCGCCACTTTGAAATAAACTGGCTCATTTCCTGGCTTCCATTTGATGTTGCATCCGATGCTCGGCTTCTGGTCATAAGCAACAGGCCGGTCAGAGAGCACTGCTGCGATCGCGGCTCTTAAATCTTTGCCCGTTACCGGAATATCATTTCTCGGACGACTATCATCTAATTGCCCACGGTAAACTAAGCGACGACCTTGATCAAATAGAAAAATGTCGGGAGTGCAAGCTGCAAAATAGTCTTTCGCTGTCTGCTGACTTTCATCGAACAAAAGCGGAAAAGAGAAGTTGAGTTCCTCAGCAAACTCCCTTAAGGAATCGGGTGCATCATCAGGATGAGTCATCGCATCATTGGAACTAATCGCAACAATTCCAAGACCTCGATCGCGCGTGTCTTGTCCCAATTGGGCAAGCTCGTATTTAATATGTTGTACATACGGGCAGTGACGACTAATAAATAAAACAAGCAAAGCTTTCTGGTCAGCAAAATTAGCAAGAGTAACCGTCTGACTCGTCACAACATCGGGAAGTTGAAAATCGGCTGCTAATGCTCCTAAAGTCAGCATTATTGAAGGAGTAAGCACCATAAAAAACTCCTGAATCACAAAGAAACTACAGTAAAGCGGGATAGTTAAAAGTAAACCTAAATAGTAAAGAAACTACAGTAAAGCGGGATAGTTAAAAGCTGTTCGTAGCAGCACAATCAACTATAAGGATTATTAGTAAATTTACTTTTCGGCATTACTTTCTCTCGATGAATTTACAGCTTTCATATCAGTCTGATATCGACCTCGAGGAAGCTGAAATCCTTGGAAAACATGAGATTGAGACAACATCTCATCTCAACATCAAAGGTCACAGATCAATGCACACAACTAATACTTCCGACTCGATTCGCCGCAAAACATCGCGCCAAAAACATTTCTTCTCTAGAGATCTAGTGAAGAATAGAAATGTAACGATAGTTCGAGTTGGCGACTAGTCCATCTATTAGTTAGGAGATTTTTCCATGAGATACAAGAAACTTGCTGGCGGCATGACTGTGCTGTCGCTCTGTTTTGCGCTGGCTCCAATTACAAAAGTAGATGCATCTGAAAAATCAGTTGCGATCGTGACTCCCAATATTCCTAGCAACGTCGCAGGCGCAAATGCCTTTAACCTGTCCAATCTCGCCCGCAGTGGCTACCTTGAGGGCATTCCTAGCGGTAGCCAACTTTCTTGGGAACTTGCAACAGGACGCATTACAGCTCACGATATCGTCAAAGCTGGAGTTCAAGCGAATCAGGTTTCCTCTGATGCACTAAACAACCCAGCATACATTCGAGCGATCGAACTCAACTTGGCTGAACGTCGCATCAGTGACTAGCTCTCGCTCTCTTCAAGAGAAGAGACAGATTCGCACGACTATTACACCTGAGCATGACTGAACTGTCGATCGCAATTCAGTCATGCTCAGCGGTAGTCCGCGATCATCACTTACTCTCGAAGAGACTTCAAGCAAAACTCAATCACCTATACCCTCTCGCTCTAGAACATCCCCCAAAGATGTGTAAAAGCAAGAGGGCTTTTTTATGAAACAAGAATTCCAATCTCCGCATCACGGGATGCACATGAAGCTAATTGGCGACTAGTCCACACACTCCGTCTAGGATAAGAGGTTTCAGAATTTTCTTGTTTTAATTACGGTGAATCGATAGAGATTAAGGAGTATTATGACTCCACTTTTAAGAATAAATCAACCCCTTCTTTATGAATAATTGCGATCGCGGTCATGATTTGTCCCCCAAACAACTTTAGCAGCATGAGTCTGCAACAAGCTTCTCCAGAAAAATGTATTTAATTTAGCTTGATTTATAGAAAGGCTTGTGAAACGATACTCTGAACAAATATAAATACTTAATCTCTACGGATTTACAGTAGTTTATTGACTCCGGTTGATTCCACTACTCGTGTCGATTCCACCCATTCAGTTGGTGCGTCATGTACGCCGCTTGAGGTGAACCTTTGACCAAAGTATTGTCCGACCACAAAGCAGATCTCTTGCTGCCGACTCTTAGCAGTGAGATCAAAGCAAGAATGCTTTGAATTATGCTTGCCCTTGTCCTTAGCGATGTTTGCAAATTTGGATGTGAGGTTATTGAATGTTGAAAATTTCATGGAATTCTCGATTCTCTTGGTCACTGTTTCTAAGTACTGGTATTTTGCTGGCATCAACCAGTCATGCCACGAAAGCAGCGGCTTCAGAGGTCACTCCGTTACCGATTGAGCAGACTCGCTCAAATCTACCAACTCCAAGCGTTGCTCAAATCGAGCAGTCTCTTGACTCAACCATACAACCCATCAATCGACTGTCGAATCAAGTCACCTCGGTTTCTCAGCTTTCAGATGTTCGACCAACCGATTGGGCTTTTCAAGCACTACAGTCTTTGGTCGAACGCTATGGGTGCATTGCCGGATATCCCGATCGCACTTATCGCGGCAATCGTGCACTGACTCGCTATGAGTTTGCAGCCGGACTGAATGCTTGCCTCGATCGAGTCAATGAACTGATTGCAGCAGCGACAGCAGATTTAGTTAAGAAAGAAGATTTAGCAACCCTACAAAAATTACAAGAACAGTTTGCGACAGAATTAGCAACCTTGCGGGGGCGGGTCGATAAGCTAGAAGCACGAACCACGACGTTAGAAAAACAACAATTTTCGACCACAACAAAACTGCAAGGGGATGCAATCTTCATTGCGGCTGATACCTTTGGAAATCGCGCAAACAATACTGCTGCAAACGATACCAAAGATGACACTCAAGCTTTCTTTGCCTATCGGGTGAGGCTGTCTCTCTTGACGAGCTTCACGGGTAAAGATTTGCTCTTTACTCGTCTTGCTGCCAATAACGTTCCCAATCTACAAACATCAACGGGAACGGCTGAAACTCGTTTAACGATCGACAGAAGCAGTTTTCCAGAGAGTTCCTTATATCTCGACTCTCTTCACTACCGATTTCCGCTCGGAAATCAGACCACAGTTTGGGTCGGAACTCGTCAGCTTCAGCCTGTTGTATTTGCACCGAATCTCAATCCATTGATCGGAGGTGCAAATGGTGCCATTTCTCGATTTGCAACTCACAATCCAACTATCTATCGACCTGGTTTTGACGGTGCAGGTGTTGGGGTGTCTCATCAGTTTAGTCCGCAGCTTAGATTCGGCTTAGGCTACTTAACCGATGATACTCAAGCTCCAAATCCTAATGCAGGACGAGGATTTTTTAGCGGCAATAATCTGCTTTATAGCCAACTCACTTTTACGCCGAGTCGCAACTTTGATATTGCGTTTAGCTATGGACGCAAGTACTTTGGTTCCAACACTGGGTTCAACCTAACAGGAGGGACAGGAAGCGCTTTTGCGAGAAACCCATTCCAGCAAAATGCAACTGTTTCCGATAATTTCGGGCTGCAATTTCTCTGGAAAACAAGCCCTACGCTGCAAATTGGAGGATGGTTTGGCTATACTCGCGCTTTCCAGGTCAAGGGAGCAGACAACGAAGCAACCATCCTGAACGGAGCAATATCGGTTGCATTTCCCGATCTATTCAAGAAAGGAAATCTCGGCGGGATCATTGTTGGGATTCCTCCCAAAGCAACGAGTAACAATTTCCGCCCGACCCCCACAGCCGCTCGCCGCGTTGACTCAGATACTTCACTACATCTAGAAGCGTTCTACACGTTCAAAGTGAACAACAACGTCAGCATTACTCCTGGTGTTTTTCTAATTACTAATCCTGAGCAAAATCGTAATAATGATTCGATTTTGGTGGGAACAGTTCGCACAAACTTTAGTTTCTAAAGTGAGTTGCTAAAGGTTGACACTCTGACGCGATGCAGTCACCATTTGAATTGAGCGCGTCAGATCAGGCAACTTTTGACCATACCAAATCGATCCGAGAAAACAAACGATCGCGCAGACCATCAAGGCTTGAGGTGCTCCTAGATAGTGAGCAAGCGTTCCTCCTATCAAGTTACTAAACGGCATCATTCCCACCAGAGACATGGCATAAATGCTCATCACTCTGCCGCGTTTACTATCCTCCACGATCGATTGAACCACAGTATTACTACATGCAACTTGCAGTGTTCCCGCAGCCCCTACAAATACTAAAATCACAAGAGAAAGTAAAAATGATCGTGATACTGAGAAGGCAATCAACCCGATCCCAATAACCGCAGGACACAATCCAATCGTTCGCTCTAATCCAGCAATGCCTCGACGCTGACTAAGATAAACACAAGCCAGCACCGATCCCACGGCTCCTGATGCACTCAGAAATCCGAGCGAACTCGCTCCGCCTCGAAGAATATCTGCTGCAAACACAGGCAATAAAGCCGTATAAGAAATACCAAACACGCCTTGAATTGCCAAAAGCAAAATAATCATACGAACAGGCAGAAAATTCTGAACATAGTTAAATCCTTCTTTCAACGATTTCCAAGCACTGACCTTCGATTTTGAAATGGCTGGGCGATTCAACCGCATTGATGCTAGCGCCCAGATTGCTGCAAGATAGCTCAGCGTATCAAATAGAAAGCAAAAGCCTGCTCCAACCGTTGCAAGCAAGATACCACCGAGTGCAGGTCCAAACAATCGAGAACTACTGAGCATAATCGAATTGAGCGCGATCGCGTTTGCCAGATCCTCACGCTCTGTGACCATCTCGCTGACAAAAGCATGACGAATTGGCATATCTAACCCTTTCACCATCCCCAATAAAACACTCAGCAACAGCAGAGACTGGAAGTTCGCCATCCCAGTAAAAACAAGCGCAGTCAAAGTACCCGAAACAACCATACCCAGGAGTTGCACGATCGTTAGGATATAATGCCGACTCCAGCGATCAGACAATACGCCTGCTAAAGGCAAGAGAATGAGTGTAGGTAGAAATCCTAGAAAGCCTGCTAGACCCAGTAACCAAGGCGAATGAGTCAAATCATAAATCAACCAAGGAACCGCGACTTGAGTCATAAAAGTTCCCGATAGAGAAAAAGTTTGCCCTAAAAAATAAAGTCGAAAGTTACGAGATCGAAATGCAGGCAGGTGAAGTTTGAACCGCACTTGCTTGCTGAATCGCTGATACAAATTTGCCATAACCTAACAATTTGCTTCCACTGATAAAACCAACAAGATTGATACCTAGAATAAGTTTCAGGGATCGATCTTCTGTTATCTTACTATACGAAAAACAAACTGTTAGATATTCTAAATAAATAATTTTGCATTGAGGTAAATCTTTCCAAGCCGCAATCAGAGCATCACTCACTATAGGCAACAGGTTGAAATAGAGTTTAAGCTTTCTAATTGCGTGAAGCGTGATATTCACAAAAGCTTGAGGCAAATCTGTCTCTTGAAAGCCAGCATTCTGTAAATTGCTGCAGAACATTCATTTCTCATCTTAAAAAGAAAACCTTCATGTAGCTAACTCAACTAAGCTACATGAAGGGCTAGACGCTTTTAACTTGTATCGGAGATAGACTGCTAACTCAGAGCATTGACAACATAATCAATGTAGGAGTTCAATTCCACAGCAGGATCACCTGTCAAACCGTGATTGGATTTGATGTGTTTGAGAGCTTCGATGTACCAGCTTGGAGAAAGCTCGAATGTACGGTTGATTTCAGACAAACCCCCAATCAGATAATCATCGATAGGACCCGTCCCTCCAGCAACCAAAGCATAGCTGATAATCCGCAAGTAGTAGCCAATGTCACGGACGCACTTCGACTTGCCGCGTGCATCAGAAGCATAGTTTGGACCTTGCAACTGTGTGGTGTAGGGGAACTTTTGGTAAACCGCGTTTGCAGCAGCTTCAGCTAAACTCGGAGCTTTGCTCGACAGTTGTTTCGCTGCTTCCAATGAGCTTGCGGCTTGGCGGAACCGACCAAAAGCAACTTGAAATTCAGTGCTGCTCAAAAAGCGTCCTTGGGAATCAGCAGCGCTCACCGCTTCAGTTAATGGAGTTTTGGACATTGATCAAGATTCTCCTAAATGTGTACATGAATAGATAAAACAGAGAAATGTGCAATTGATTAGCCAACTGCTGCTGCTGCTCGATCGAAGTAGGTGGCAACTTCCGCTAGAAGACTGCTGCAATCTCCTTGCGTAACACCATTGGGATCACCTGCGATCGCCAGCGATGCTTCTTTCAGCTTTTGAATTCCAGCCGCAACCGATGCACCCGGAACGCCTAAAGCCAAATAAGTTTCTCGCAAGCCGTTCAATGCTCGGTCTTCCAAAATGCTGACATCACCCGTGAAAATTGAATAAGTGACATAGCGCAAGATGATTTCCAAGTCGCGCAAGCAAGCAGCAGCCCGACGGTTCGTGTAAGCATTTCCCCCTGGAGCAATCAGTTGAGGTTGTTCTTCAAACAGACTGCGAGCAGCATTTGCAACGATCGCAGATGCACTACCGGAAATTCGGTTGACGACATCAATGCGCTTATTGCCATCCCGCACCAAACCGAGCAAAGCATCAAGCTGACCCGGATTCAGATAGTCACCGCGAGCATCTGCCTGAGAAATCACTTTTGTAAACGCATCTTGTACCATTATTGCCTTCTCCTAATTGCAACGTTGACGAAAATTTGAGTCTAAAACTCAAGTCATAGAAGGGAATACTATATTTCCTAAAATCCTGAAAAACATCAAGTGGAAATTAGCCTGTTATTTCTAATTCTTCTATTAGAAATAACGAGAACAGTTCGGAAGAATTTCAAACTGCATTTATCCCCTACAAATTAGTTTTTACAACGGTGTTATGCCTATTTTTGTTAAAAAATATTGAGCAAATAAGTCAGTTAAACCTCATAAAAAAGAGGAGTATTTTTAGAACTGATTAAATCCTTATTCAATTATTAATAATAAAAAGCAGTTAAGTTATCACGTATACAAACCACAAGGTTAATTCAGCAGATTGCTCGCCAAGTCGGCGTTTTATCCCCAAAAAGCACTTTTCAAAACTTAAAGATTTGCTCTCAGAATCCTCTAGCTTTTTCGATTAGTTCATCAATTAAAATTATTAATAATTGAGTTTCGCTTATTAAAATTGATAGAAGCATTGTAGAAGCAATTTACTCAATAACACAAGAAAATAGAAGCAAACTACCTGTTGAAGCTTGCTTCTATTTTTACAACTGTACTTAATTTGTTGAATTATAAAGCCCAAAAGTAGGAAAGTCATTAAAAATCAAAAACCACTCATATTTTCGCCGAAACGCCTTAGTTTTTTAGGCGAAAATTATTATGCAGTTTCTATTCTTGATGACAGTACTTCTCGTCTTTTTACATCCAAAATAATTCGATGAGCGAAGCAATCCTAAGCGGATGTTTTACTGCGCTCACGTTATCTTTTCGTCCCGAATTCCATTTTGGGGCGGGTGAATGCTTGTGACTCAACCTCATTCAACGATCGATTCCCATCTTTGGGACAAATTGACATTAAGCTATGACAGGTTCTTGCGGTGTATAAGAAGATGAATCTCCCTTCAGGGCTTGACTATGCTTACCATCAACACTGAGCGGAAGATCTCCTGAGATAGTAACTCGCTGCATCCGGCGAGACTGATTGCCATAGTCTGCGATCGCATAGTGCTGAGTCGCTCGGTTGTCCCAAAATGCGACATCTCCTGCTTGCCAGCGCCAGCGGACTGTATTCTCTAAGCGAGTGACATAAGACTGTAGCAATCGAATCAGATCATTGGACTCTGTTTGAGATAGCCCTTGCAAACGCCGCACAAATCCACCAATAAAAAGTCCCCGCTCTCCTGACTCAGGATGCACTCTGACAACCGGGTGAACTGTTTCGTAGACCGTTGAAGTAAACACTTCCCGGTAAGCTCTAAATTCTTCCGATAAATCTAGAGCAGGAGCCGCATAGTCATAAGCATTACTATGAACCGCCCAAAGTTGATCGGCTAGATTTCTAAGAGATTCAGGCAGATCTTGATAAGCAGTGACCGAATTTGCCCAAACAGTATCACCACCAACTGGAGGAATGGTTACTGCTCTGAGAACTGATCCGAGCGGTGGGCGATCAACAAACGTCACATCAGTGTGCCAATGATTTGCGCGAGCCACCGTGCGATCGTAGTCCAAATCTAAAACTTCTGGCTGTCCTTCAAGCGATGGCACTGTGGGATGAGCCGTTGTGACCTCACCAAACCGACGCGCAAATGCAACCTGTCCATCAGCATCTAAGTTCTGGTTGCGAAAGAAAATGACTTTATAGTGTACGAGTGCTTTGCGAATCTCACCAATCGTTTCATTCGTAAGAGCGTCACGCAAATCAATTTCGCCGATTTCAGCCCCAATCCGTCCAGCGATCGGTTGAACTTTTAGACTTGTCGTTGTTGTCATTGCTTAAAAGTCTCCAGAGTCTTGTACTTCGCTTTGCATCGAGTTGAGCGAATTGTTAGACGAACTAACTGAGCAATTTTCCGTTATATCTACCGATTTAGTCAAGAATAAGTCGTAAAGAAATTCTAGATTCTCGTCATACTGCACACAGGCAGATTGACCAAAAATGTCAAGTCAGATCGATACAAAATATGGCTGAAAGCTCGATTCAATTGGCTGCAATCGCTCAACAGAGATCTTGATTTTGCAAGGCGGATGTGACATTATCGGTCAAGTTAAATCTACAATATCTCTACCAATTTTACGTAGATTTAACTTGACGGATTTTCATCATTTGTCCAACAACAGTCTGACCACACCAAAGTTTACCGTTAGTTTTTGCATTGTAACCAGCTATGCTCAATCGAATTTTCATTGTTTTACGATCTGTTGTGGGTCGATCCTTTAGTCTTAGGGATAGCACGTTAGCTATCCCGGTTTGGCTGCGCTTTGCTTTACTGGGGTTTGGTTTGAGTATTGCGATCGCAGCTTGCTCTCCCACAACGCCGACTGCCTCGAACAGTCCAAACGCCTCTCCCGTTGCAGCAAAAGCGCCGACAAGTAATGTAGTGCGCTTTGGAATTCAGAAGGCAACGATCTTGCTCAAAACAAAAGGAGATATTGATAAGCGCCTAGCTTCAGAAGGCGTGAAAGTAGAATGGACAGAATTTCCCGCAGGCCCGCCAATGCTTGAAGCGCTCAATGCAGGTGCGATCGATATTGGTCCAGTCGGAGAATCACCCCCTATTTTTGCTCAAGCCGCAGGAGCCGCATTAACTTACGCAGCCGCGATTGCTCCGAATCCAAAAGGTAATGGTGTACTTGTCCTTAAAGATTCACCAATTCAGAGTGTTGCCGATCTCAAAGGTAAAAAAGTAGTGTTTGCTAAAGGATCAAGTGCAAATTTCTTGATTGTGCAACTACTAGAAAAGGCAGGATTAAAATTTAGCGATATCGAGCCTATCTACTTAACCCCAGCAGATGCTCGCGCAGCATTCGTCAAAGGAGATGCAGATGCCTGGGTAATTTGGGATCCTTTTTTCGCAGCAGCTGAAGTAGGAACAAATTCTCGCGTGCTCGCAGATGGGACAGATGTCAATAAGTTAGGCGGCTACTATATTGCATCACGTAAGTTTGCCGCCGAGCAACCTAAAATCTTGAAAGCAATTTTAGAGGAAGTTCGGAATCTAGAAAATTGGTCTGACAAGAATCGTGATGAAGTTGCAACTGTGCTCACTGATGCACTGAAGCTAGATGCAGAAGCTGTCAAGAAAGCAACACAGCGCAGAGTGTTTGGACTCACTGCAGTAACCAACGATATCATTGCTGAGCAACAGAGAGTTGCAGATACCTACTACCAACTCAAGCTGATTCCGAAACCAGTCAAAGTTCAAGACGCGATTCTGCCACCTGATCAAGTCGCTGCTTTTACTTTGAATTAAGCCTATCAATTGAACTGAAGTTCAGTGATGTATCACCGCGATGTTCAACTTGAATGTTTCGGTGAGTTGAAATCAGATCTATTCAACGATAGTCACATTGGCGGTAGACCAGTCATCAGCCCTGCTCTGCGACAAGCGATCGCAGATGAGTTTCGATTGTAGTTGTCACGACAATTATCGATCGACTGGAATAGCAGGGCTGATGACTGTCGCGACATACCAAGTTGCTATATACCAAGTTGCTATTACCTGATTTGAACTATCAGACAATCTTCATTCCGCCGAATTCGATCTCATCCTCAATGTTTTAATCGGTAGAACTGAAGATTGCCAGATGCTCACTCTAATCGAGCTAAATACCTCTACGACACCTTCGTCAAATTCGTCAAACTCTTCGCTGGAATCGTATTGACTCTGGAATAAGCGACCTTGCGAGGAGCTAAAATCACTCCATCTCCCATAATCGACTCTGCCAACGACCGACGATATAAATCACTCAACTGTGCCGAAACCCCAGTCCAGCTAAAATTCTGCTGCACCCGTTCCGAAGCCCGTTTGCGTAATTTTCTCGCCCACAGTTCATCATCCAAAATCCGACCGATCGCTTCCGCAAATGCCGCCGTATCTTGAGGCGGAACGAGCAAGCCCGTCTCACCCGGAACCACCGTAAACTTCAACCCACCGACATCCGAAGCCACGACAGGAGTCCCGCACGCCATCGCCTCGATCGCGACCAATCCAAACGGCTCATAATGGCTCGGAATCGCACACACATCCGCCGCCGTGTAATAAAGCGGCAAGCGATCGTGACCCACACGTCCCGCAAAAATCACATTTTCAGCAATTCCCAAGTCAGCCACGAGTTGTTCAATCCGTTGGCGTTCGTCTCCATCCAGCTTATCTGCTGCGCTTCCTCCAACAATAACCAGCTTTAAATTCGACGGATCAGCCGAACTATGATGAATCAAGGCAAACGCTCTAACTAAGGTTTCAATTCCCTTCCTCGGATCAAATCGTCCGACATACAGCACCACTTCATCAGTCGGCTTTAATCCCAATTCCTTGCGAGCATCCAACTTCGGAATCACATGAAATCGCTTTAAGTCCGTCCCACAAGGAATGACTTCAATCCGCCCTGCATCAGACACGAGCGATCGCAGCATCATTTCTTCTTGCGGACTCGTCGCAACGATACACCGAGCCTGTTCTAAAATTTGTTTTTCAACTGCTAAGCGGGTTTCCGCGATCGTCGGGCGATTCGGAACCGACTGATATTTCACTGCACCTAACGAATGATAGGTGTGAATAAGCTCAACATTATGTGTTTTTTGAACTTCTAACCCCACCCAAGCCGACATCCAATAATTCGTATGAATCAACGGATAATTCTGCTTGGCTTGGTACTTGAGAAATGACTCGACAAACTCCGGCATAAACTCAAACAATTGATCGCGCGGTACAAACTCTTCTGCACCCGCTTTCAATCGAATGGTTCGACAATGCGGATTATGTTGCACGATCGTTGCATCATCCGGACTTGCCTTGCGAGTAAACATGTCCACCTGCCAACCCAAGCGAGACAGAGCCTCTCCTACTTGGCGAACATAGACATTCTGACCACCTGCCTCTTCCCGACCAATCTCAGCCGCCGGATCACCATGTTCCGAAATTAACGCGATCGACTGTCTTGGAGCCTTCTGGATCGAAGACTTTAAATTTTTCTCAGGACTGATAACCATAAATTCCACCTCAACAAATCTAAACAGCACAAGCGAGGAGAGTGAGAAGGTAAGAAGTGAGGAGATGGGAAGAAACACTTTTCTCTAGCCCCCTACTTCCTCGTCCCTACCTTAAAACCCCTTCCCTTTCAGATTCGCAATTTTGCTACTTGAACTTGCTCAACACTTTGCCATTAACCTGAAACAGCCGCTCTCCTAGCAACTGGCGGTACACCGCTTCGTATCCATCCGTCATCCGCTGGACGCTGAAATTCTCAATCACATGCTGACGACACACCGCTCGATCGATCTCTGCTACCCGATCCAAAGCCGCAACACACTCATCCACTGTCTCACACAAAAATCCCGTCTTTCCATCTCGAATCACTTCTGGAGCCGAACCCAATCGCATTGCGATCACTGGAGTTCCAGCCGCCATCGACTCGACCATCACTAACCCAAACGGCTCTCTCCAAGTGATCGGGAAGAGCGTCGCCACGGCCTCACCCATGAGCGTATTCTTCTGAACGTGATTCGCCTCACCCAGATATTGAATCTGTTCACCATCAATCTGCGGTAAAAGCACCTCTTCGTAAAACTCTTGATCGACGATATCGACCTTTCCAGCCATCTTCAACCGCATTCCGGTGCGCTTCGCAATCTCGATCGCGTGATGCGGACCCTTTTCTGGCGACAACCGACCAAGAAACGCTAAGTAAGGCGGATCACTCGGTTCTGCGTAAAACTTGTAACTATCGACATCAATCCCATTATAAACCGTTGCGACACAGTTCATATTTAGGCTGGGTTCGCGCTGAGCATCTGAGATACTCACGTAAGGCTGAGATCGAGCATACGCATATGCCTTTGATGTATCCGAAGTAAATGTGCCATGTAGCGTATGAACCGTCGGCGTTTTCACTAATTGTGCGTAGGGTAAAGCTGGGCAACCCATGTGAGAATGAATAACATCAAACTCGTGGGCACGTTGATAAACGTTGCCGAGCTGCATCGTTTCATAGATTTGGTACTCCTTCACCGTCGGATCATTCCGAATTGCGCGAGGATGCACCGATTCTAATTGCGCCAAGGTAATCGAGTCCCCCGTCGCGAATAATGTGACTTCATGACCTCGACGTACTAGCTCATCCGTCAACAGGCTCACGACTAATTCAATGCCACCGTACGCTGGGGGAGGAACACGCTCCCACAACGGGGTAACTTGAGCAATCCGCATACAAAACCTCCTACAAGGTCAAACAATTTGGTCGCCTCACACCTTTAGCAGAGACTCTCTTTTCTTGCTTCCTAGGAGAGCTAAGTCAGATTTAATGTAAATTTTGCAATTTGCCAAGACGGGCATTTCGACTTGACAGCGTGAGAAATACCACCTTGCTCACGAAAATACTACGTGAATACTACGAGATGCGCTCAGCATTTTTACTTACTGAAACTCGCATTCCTGCAGCTCTCGAACTGCCATTTCCGTCTAATTCCTAGTCTATTCCTGATCCATCTCTATATGACGCTACAGCAGGGTTATAGTCGCCTCCGTAATCGCTTGCTACCTCGGTGTTCGGATATCGCGAAATCCTGCCCTTCACAAACGCAATGCAAACTCGTTAAAAATGAGCCTGCCTGTAACTTTTCCTACCAAAAATTAAAATATGTAAAGTTTTGTAGGGAAGTATCTATTCGGAGAAATCTACATGAAATCTATAGATTTAGACCTAGATTTGTAGGTTATCGCAAAAAAGGCTCTACCGATCGACAGATTTCGGCTTTTTTTGGGACAAGTCTAAAACTTCATAAAAATAGCGGAACCTAAAGTTCCGCCTTGAAGGTTTAGAAGCAAATTTGTCCTAACTGTTCCCAGAATGATTAGCAGAAATTAAAACTTCTCCTTTTAACATCCGCTGCGCCGCATCCAGCAGTGCTTCTTCCAGGTAAGGCTTTGTAAAATAGCCACTTGCGCCCAGAGATGCTGCCATTTGGCGATGTCGGTCTGCACCACGCGAGGTGAGCATTGCGATTGGCAAATTCGCCAAGTTCGGATCTTTTTGAATCCGAGACAGCAACTCTAATCCGTCCATTCGCGGCATTTCGATATCGCAGAATACAATATCGCACGGCAACCCTGATCTGAGTTTTTCCCACGCTTCCTGACCGTCGCGGGCTTGTTCCACCCGATATCCGACTTTATTAAATGTCATCGACAATAACTCACGTACCGTAATCGAGTCATCGACAATCAGCACCATCGGCTCAGTCTTCGCAACTGTCTCAACAACAGGCTGACCCGCTCCCTGCTCCCACATGGAGCCAGCATCGCGACGAATTCGACCTACAGATAAGTCAATCAGTTCCAAGACATCCGCAATCGGCATAATCCGCCCATCCCCAAGCACAGTCGCACCTGCAACTCCAATTGGTTTGGGTACAGGACCTTCAAGTTGCTTGATTACAATTTCTTGCTCACCCAACACCTGATCGACTTGCAGCGCCAAATAATTTCCGGCACTTCTCAAAATGACAATCGAAACCATATCGTCTTCCTGATTTCCGCCGTATACATTACCACGGCTAAGATGACGGTTATATCCCAGCAAATCTTTCAAGGGTCTTACCGGCAGCAATGTATCACGCCAGCTGATACAGGGATTCCCTTCTGCGTCCGTTTGAAGCCGCTCTTTCGGGAGATCGAGCATATCTTCGACCCCATCCATTGGGAATGCAATCCGAGCGCGATCGCTAATACAACAGAGCGCTTTAGAAATACTCAACGTTAGCGGTAAGCGAATCGTAAAGGTCGTGCCTTTGCCTTGCCCCGAATCTGTACTGATCGCACCCCGAATCTCACTGAGACTGGTACGAACCACGTCCATGCCAACACCGCGACCTGAGAAGTCATCCGCTTGATCTTTCGTACTAAATCCTGGATGGAACAGCAGATCATAAATGTCCAAACGAGACGCATTCTTCGCTTCTGCGGGCGTGATCAAACCTTTCTCGATCGCTTTCGATCTGACCCGTTCCACGTCTACCCCTGCTCCGTCATCAGACACAGAAATCACCGTCTGATTTCCTTGGTGGAATGCCCGAATCGTAATCCGGCCTGTCGGCGACTTTCCTGCTGCACGACGAACTTCAGGATCTTCGATACCGTGGGTGATTGCGTTGTTCACCAAATGAGTCATTGGGTCATATAAATGCTCCAGAATCATTTTGTCAATCAAGGTATCGCGCCCTTCAATTACAAGCTCAGCTTGCTTTCCACACTTCATCGCGATATCTCGAACCGCACGAGGCAACCGATCCGCCGTTTGAGCAAACGGAACCATTCGCGATCGTGTTAATCCTTCTTGTAACTGGGTCGTCACCTGCCGGAACATTCGAGTCACTTGATCTGCTTCATCGACAATAAACTCGATGTCAGAAGAAGACTCTCGAACTCTCACGATTAACTCAATCATCTCTTGCGAGAGCGAGTGAAATCCGGTGAAACGATCCATTTCTAATGGGTCATACTCAACCCCTGTCGAATGTCCATTGCCGCCATTGCGTTCTGAACCACCAAAGGGAACGCGATGATTTTGACGACTTGCAAGCAGTGAACTCTCAAGCAGCGATCGCTCATACAAGTCCTGCATCCGTTGACCAACATCACTTAATTGCTGCACCTGGTACAACAAATTATCCAGCGATTGCCGCAAACGTTCTTGGTCTTGCTCCAAGCTGTTTCGATTAACAACGAGTTCCCCAACCAAATTGCTCAGGTTATCGAGATGCTTGATCGGAACCCGCATCGTTTGCTCACTAAAGCCTTTTGCAGCACGAGGAGAACGCCGCCCTGGAGTTACTGCTGCCCGATTCGCTGGAGAACCGCCCATCGTTTGGTCAGCTTCTTCAAGCATTTTCTCCAAGTCGCCGAATTCTGCATCATCTGCATGACTTGCAACAACGCTAGTTTGCGGAGAGGTCACTTCTGGTGCATCTGCGAGTAGAGATTCGAGATCATCAAAATTCTCTCCTGCTGCAGCTTCGTTCGATAAAGGCTCATCTAAGAGCGAGTCAAGATCATCAAGCTCATTCGATGTTTCACCTAACAACGCATCCAGCTCATCATCTGAGTCTAACAGACTATCAAGTTCATCTAATTCGTCTTGTGATGCTGGCGTTTCGGGCTGAGAGTTCATCGCAGCCATGCCAACCCCTAACCCTGTTGCGATCGCGGCGGTTCCAATTCCAACTCCCAACAGCGAATTTAAGTCAGCATCTGCATCGCTCTCTGTTTCGTTCAACAATGCATCTAGATCATCAGGCTCAATTCCATCTCCAGACTCAAAATCGCCCAACTCCAGATTATCTGTCAGACTTGGCTGAATTTCCTCTGCTGCTTGACCCTGTACCTCTGCCCCGAATAAATCCAAACTGAGGTCGGCAAAATCATCTTGAGGCTCAGTCACTAAAGCTTCACTAAATCCCAAGTCAAAGTCCGAAATATTTTCTAACTCGACTGCCGGAGATTCATCAGCGAATGCCTCTAAATCTTCACTAAATCCCAAGTCAAAATCTGAAGTGCTCTCTAATTCGACTGCTGAAGATTCGTCAGCTAATTCAGAGAAGTCAGAACCAATCAGTGTATCCAAATCAAACAGATTTTCATCAGCGGATGCAGAAGGTTCTTCAGCACCAGTTTCAAATGAAAAGTCAAGTAAATCTGCAACTGCATCGTCTGCATCTGAAATGGAACCGTTGTGTAACTCTGATTCAGACTCTTCTGATTCAGACTCTAGAGATAAATCATCTGTTGCAAAGTCAAGCAGTTCCACCTCATCTCTTGCCGCTACGCCGTTGAGATTTTCTAGCTCAGCATCGAAGTCAAGCAGATCAGAAAGAGGATCTGCTGATGTTCCTGGGGCTTCATCGGCAAGTCCTAATTCTTCATCAAAATCTGGCTCTGTGCTTGAGAAATTTAACAAATCGGCAAGAGCATCCTCTGCATCGATCGACGATGAACTCTCAAGATTAAGTTCCGCTTCTAGCTCAGCCTCATCTGAAGAGAAATCCAAGAGATCTGCAAGTACATCGTTGGATGCAGAAAAGTTGTTCGTTGCTTCAAAGAGATTATCTTCTTCAATGCCAAGCTGATCCAATCCATCAAGATTCAGATCGCCCTCATGCTCAAAACCTAACTCATCCAATTTAGAAACAGCTGAACCGTTTTGGTTGAAGTCTGATTCACTGAGCAATTCACCCAACTGAAAGTCTTCAGACAGAGATGACTGTGATTCGAGTGCCAAATCTTTGATCGAGTCTCCCTCTGCTGATTCTTCAGAAAAGAGAGAATTAAGAACAGCGTCTTCCGAAGCATCTAGTCCCAATTCTAAATCTTCTAATCCCGCGTCTTCCGAAGCATCTAGTCCCAATTCTAAATCTTCTAATCCCGCATCTTCAAAGCCATCAAGCCCGAAATCTGAGTCATCAAGAAGCTGTGAAGCAGCGGCTTGACCATTGAGAGTTTCTGAGTCATCTAGTCCCAAATTCAGATCTTCAAGTTCTAAATCTTCAAGCCCACCTAGTTCCAACTCGTTCTCATCGAAAAGCTGCTCTGCATCAGCTTGACCATTGAGAATTTCTGTTTCAACCAGAAAATCGTCGGAATTTATCTCTAGATCCAAACTATCCCACGTATTAGGTGATAGCACTGCTGCTGAACCTACTTCCAGAGATTCAGCAGGTGTATTCGTTGAGACATCTTCTTCAGCAGGTTCAATCTCAAATTCGTTAAGATTCAGTCCATCAGACGGATTTTCTTCAAAGATATTTTCTAAATCAGCAGAATCGAATGTAAGCGCTTCTTCTACAGCAGATTCGCCTGCAGCAGCCAATCCTAAATCGTTATCATCTAGTCCTGCAAATAGCTCACCTAGGTTGTCTAAAGAGCCTTCAGCTTCTTCAAACCCACTCACAGGTAAATTACTCTCTGCTACTAAATCCAAACTGTCTAGCTCATCCAAACCTAGATTATCGATGGCTTGATCTTCGATCGGCGTAGGAGGCACTCCAAATTCAGTAATATCGTCAGAAAAATCAGGCAATTCAAACTCATCAGCCGCCTCAGATGATAGAGCACTTCCTAAATCTGACGCTTCTCCACTCAACAGTTCTGCTAAATCATCTGAACCGAACTCTTCAGATGCTTCAGAGAACATACTGCCAAAACTATGACTTTCCGAATGATTCGCCTCAAAAGAAGTTACTTCTAGATCAATGACTTCTTCCTGCTGCCAAGTTGCTCCCAGATCCGGCGTTTCACCTTCAAATAGGTCAGCAAGACTATTGAGTTCGTCCATTCCCATATCAGCGCCATTGCCATCGAAAGAAAGAACTTCTTCAGATGGGAGATCATCTAACGCTGATAAATCCAATATGCCATCTAACTTCAGATCATCCGAGGCACTTACACTATCAGATACTGCTAGATCGAACATTTCATCCAGATTCGATGCGCTCAAGTCATCTGTTTCCGCATCTGATGCAGCAAACATATCATCCAAGCTCAGATCATCCGCAGCATCCGTAGAGGTTGTTGCAAAATCTAAGCCAGAGAAGTCTAGCTCTTCTGAACTCTCTGTGTTGGCGATCGCAAAGAAGTCTGCCAATTCTAGATCTGTTTCAGCCGTTTCAGCCGTAGCCGGAGCCATTGCCTGTAAAGCATGGCTCGGTGCAATCTCTTTTTCTCGTCCTGCTAACACCAGCCCCTGTGCCAACTTGATCTCAGTAATCACAAGTGGTGCCAGGTCTCGGTATGCATTCTGAGAATTACCGATCGCTTGACTGGCTGTTTCAATCAGCTGACTCCAGTTCGCCAATCCAAATGCTTCTCCAAGTCCTTTCAAGCCCGCACAAATTTCCTGTAAGCGAACTCGTGCATCCAGATTTGTCTCTGCTTGCCGGAAGATTTGCAGCATTTCCCGCAATTGCGCTGGAACATCGTTTTGGAAAATCAACAGTAGAGCATTATCTTGCAAAACACTCTCAGCTTGAATCACCGTTCCCTTACTCGAACCTGCCGATGCCTTGCGTTCTAATTGCGCTAGATGTGATTCAACTTCCGAAAAGACAGGTTCCAACGTGACCAGCGCTGCTTGTGCCTCATCCTCATCCAACCCAGTCGGCATTTGCAGTTGTTCTAAATGCTCTTTTAGCGTATCAAACACCTTTAACAAGAGCGTCTCTAGCTTTTGATCAGACTGAATTGTGGGCGTTTCCTTTAAGGTTTTGAAGTAATCCTCCAACCGATGGGCGGTCTTCTGAATGCTGTTCAAGCCCAACATCGCCGCACCACCTTTCACCGAGTGTGCCGCTCGGAAGACCTCATTTACCATTTCTGGGTCTGTCATGGTGTCTTGCAGATTCAGCAAACCCTGCTCGATCGTATTGAGATGGTCTTTTGCCTCCTCAATAAAGTAGCCCATGATTCGCTGCTGTTGTTCCGGCTGCATCACACTGTCCTTTCTGTAGATGAGTAATCTCCGTTGAGACTGGTTGAGCCTCTGGGATGAAAATGACCAATGAGAATGAAAAAGTCATCTCAGTTGGGGTGGCGTTCCACCAAGGTGAGAACACTCCGTACAATTGGCTTTACTGTACTGGAAGTTATTCGATCTGGCACAAAAATGATTGTGCAGAATCGTTTTTACTTCCGATCAACAGTTTCTACCCGGAATCGTTCTACCGACGTTAGCAAGTCACGCGCAACCCCTACTAGGTTTTGCAGTGATCCTGACACGCGTTGAGCTTCTTGCGAAGTCTCTTGTGCAGTCAATTCCACGGATTGCATCACTTGAGCGACATTCCGTGAAGTTTCGGTCTGCTCAACCGTATCGGCGGTAATTGATCTCACAAGTGTGTCAATGACGCTCGATACTTGAATAATGTCTTCGAGTGAGCGCTTCGCTTGTTCAGCGAGCCGGGTTCCCTCGATAACTTGTTGAGTTCCTTCTTCCATCGCGGTCATTACTGATCCAGTTTCACCTTGAATCTGTAATACGATTTGTTCAATCTCTTTCGACGCTTTTGCGGCTCGGTCTGCTAACTGTCGAACTTCATCTGCAACGATTGCAAATCCTCGTCCTGCTTCTCCTGCTCTTGCTGCCTCAATACTGGCGTTCAATGCAAGAAGATTGGTTCGAGACGCAATCTGCGAAATTAAGGCAACAATCTTAGAAATCTCTTGCGAAGATTCCGCGAGTCGTTTAACTTTACGCGTCGTTTCTGCCACTGTTTCTCGAATTTCGAGAATACCAGCCACAGTACGTTCTACCGCTTCACCGCCCTTCAAGGCAGTCGAAGACGCAGTTCTTGCGACTTCTTCGGCTTCACGAGCGCTCTCTGCTACACGCTGAATTGAGTTGGTCATCACCTGTACAGAGTTCAGGGTTACCGCGAGTTCTTCAGCTTGACGCAATGCGTCAGAAGACAAACTGCGAGCGAACATCTCATTTTCCGTGGAACCCTTACTGACCTGACGTGCAGCTTGTTTTACCTGTTGAACGATTTCACGCAGGTTCTGAATGGTTAAGTTGAATGAGTCAGCAACCGCTCCAAGGACGTCAGCAGTAACCTCTGCTTGTACCGTCAAATCACCGCGAGCCGCACCTTCTACATCATCGAGTAAGCGAATCACCTGGCGCTGTAAATCTTCTTTCGCTTGCTCTTGTTCTTCTGCCTTACGTTGCGCCTCGCTGGTCGTAGTCAGAATCACACGAGTCATTTGGTTAAAGTTGGTCGAGAGTTGACCAAGCTCATCTTCTGCAAAAACAGTAGCCCGTGCTTGAAGATTGCCCTGACAGACCGAATCAAATTGGGCTTTGAGGTCATCGGTCGATCGCTTCATATGCCGAGCAGTCATTTGACCGACCGCAAATGCTGCACCACCACCGCAAACACCACTCGCCAGAGCCATCACAATCCCAGTTGTGCGCAGCTGAGAAACAACAGCTCCATTATTGTTTTGAGCCGCCTGATTGGAAGCGACAAAGCTAACCACTGCAACCGCTACTGCTGAGACAATCCCAGCAGCTCCAGCAGCAATCAACTGCTTAGTTGCGAATGAAGCATTCTCAAGTGGAGCTAACCAACCTTGTTCAACAGTCGGAGTCGGTTCTGAACTTGGAACATCTAATTGAGTCGTAAAACTTGGGACCTGTTCAGTTGTGCTGGACATGCTGAAAAGTTCATCATCCTGGAAGGCTGAACCATCTCTATTAGAAGGTGCAAAATCCGAACCTTGCCCAAAATCAACTTCAGCGCTGTCCGAAGCAGCGGACATATTTGAATTGAATCCAAACGCACTTCCAATCGAAGGACTGGTAAATCCGGCTGAATCCTCAGATAGATCAAAATCTGAAAGATTTCCCAGATCATCAAAGTCTTCAAAATCGTCTAGGAAATCAACATTGCTTTGATTGCCTGGCGTTGAGACCGGATGATTTCGACTGCCGTTTTGCGGCTCATCGTAGATCGGCGCAAATTTGTTCTGCTCAGTTGGCATCTCGAATGCAGCTGCAGCTTGCTCATCATAGAAGCCCGGAGCCGCCATAAACAAGGTTTCTTCACTGGTATCCCGACTTGTAACGCGACTGATTGGAACAGCCATGTCTCCCTGGGACATGCCTGGATCAGTTGAAACTGTAGACATGCTGCCGTGCGAAGGCTCATCATCTGAGGCAAAGACTTGATCAAAATCATCCAGTGCATTCGAGAAGTCTTGGCTCACTACGGATTCGTCCTGCATTGAGAACGGCGCATCCGATGAAGCTGAAACTGCAAACGGATCATCTAACCCGATCGAAGCTCCAACTTTTGAACCATCACCGTTGTGCTGTGCGCCAAAGGGATTTCCAAAAGACGACGATTCTTCTGTAGTTGCTTTGAAATCGTCATCGAATGCGAAGTCATCCAGTGAATTTGCAGATTCTTGTGATAGATAAGCAGATTCGTCAAATCCTGAATAATCTGTTTCTAGACTGGTATCTGCAAAGCTATCGGCAGAGCTATCTGAAAATTGACCCGCATAAGCCAGACCACTATTCGCGTAATCAACAAATTCTGGATCAGAGGTGAGATCGAGAACAGACTGGTATTGCTCTTGCGCCACATCATACTTTTGTAAGCCATAGCAGTAGATGTGACCCCGTAAGAGTCGAGCACTAGGATCTTGAGGATAATTATCAACTAAGCGATCGACGATGCCAGCCGCTTCTTCATACTTGCCCTGCATATAGGCGCGCTCTGCCTGCTGATATTCTTGAGCGAATTCATTTCCTCGTGCCATATGCCTCCTCCTGCAAGTACGTGCTGCTCTGAAAACGGGATTTGAAAATAGGAGCAGTTAGGGTAAAGTGAGAATAATACATGCTGCGACCTAGTATGGCGAAATGTACCGAAAAAAATTTCAAGTTTTCGCCTCCCCCCTCAGCAAATAAATCTTTACCGTTCAGGGAACTTTCCTTTGCAAAATAGTTCCCCTGTTCCTTTACAGAATCTACAAATTGATCTGAATAATGTGAAGAATCAATTAGGCATTGTTTCATGCTGCCCACCTCGCTGATCGCAAAATCGCCACCTGATCGAGCAGGCGCAAACATTGGCTCCCATCTTGACCGAGTACCCACTCTCCGCGCAAGAAGGGTGCAACACTATCGGGAGCCGCCGTCGTCGCTTGGACATTCTCGATATCGAGCCATTCCATTCCTAGAATCCGATCAACCGCTAGCCCTAACATAATGTCTTGATCTTCAATCGCAATCACCGAAATCTCTGGGCGATCGGTGTTGAGGGAAGCCGCATCGCCCAAGAATTGACCCAAATCTGCCACCCAAACGACACGCCCTCGAACATTGAGTGTGCCAAGCAGAAGCGGCGAAACGTTCGGAACAGGCGTAATCCGGTCTGGGGATGGAGAAAGGACTTCTCGAATTCCAGTGGCAGGTAACGCAAACTCAGCTCCAGAGGGTGTGTAAAATCGCAAATGCAACTCACCTTCGGGGCTTTCTAACTCCTGAAATTCGGGCGCTTGATCCTGCCCTCTTCCTGTTAAGAAATCTGGACTTCCCACCATTACGACTGTTCCTAACCGCGCAACAATTGTTTGACTGTACCGACGAGTTCAGTGGGCTGAAAGGGCTTAGCAATATAGGCATCCGCCCCCTGCTTCATGCCCCAATAGCGATCGAACTCTTCTCCTTTGGACGAACACATCACGACTGGCACTTTCTGAGTTTTGGGATCGGCTTTGAGCCGACGGCAAACCTCATAGCCATTCATTCGAGGCATGACAATATCCAAAACCACAAGATCAGGACAATGCCCTTGAATGTGTTCCAAGGCTTCAACGCCATCGGTCGCGATCGTCACCTCAATGCCACTTCCCTTAAGCAGATCAGTGATCATCTCTCTTTGGGTGACACTATCTTCCACGACTAAAACTGTACTCATAACCCCCTACCTGTGAGCTTGGCTAAACCGATGACGGGAGAAACTCGCCCCTGTTGACCTTGAATCATTACTAACAAAGTACCCGCAAATACTGAATTAATCTGATACCATTCAAAAATCAAGTATTTTTACGAGGCATTTAAATTTAATTCCGCCTCTAACGCATCTAAAACTTGCTGTGTGGTTGTCAGGATTTCAGGATGTCCAACCCCAACATATTTTTCTAATAACATCAAAATCTCATGCTCTCCAAAAGGTTTCGTTAAATAGTCTGTAGCTCCAACCATGCGTGCTCGGACACGATCGATGAATCCATCTTTCCCAGTCAGCATCAAAATTGGAGTCTGCCGAAATGCTGTGGATTGTCGCAACATGGCACAAAGTTCGTAGCCATCGAGTTCTGGCATCGCAATATCGCAGAGGATCAAATCCGGTTTGATTTGAAAGACAAGACTCAGTGCAGTCAGTGGATTCTCGATCGTACTGACATCGTACCCATTGCGATCCAGCATTAATTCTACTGCCTTGCACACAGTTGAACTGTCATCAATACAAAGGACTTTTGGAGCCTTAGCATTGAGTCCCAATTCTAAAGGAGTGCGAGAAGTAGAATGCACCGAAGGATGAACAGCGTTGAGTTGTAGCCAACCGCGCTGAACATACGGATAGATTGCCCTCGCGACAGCAGAAATATCACGGTTTAAATAACGCGCGATCTGCCGAATTGAGGTTTGTCCATCGGTATAGCGATCGAGCAGTTGATAAGTGGCTTTCGGTAAAGCTGCGGATAACTGCTCTCGATCGACAATGATGGGACATTGGTCGGGAGTATGTAAATACGGATGAAGCTGTTTCCACTCTTGGACTTGCTTCAACGCATTTCTCGCCAAGGGTGCAATTTCCATCGTCAATAGCTGCGGAGTCAGTGCGTTTCCTAGCTCAAAAATAAAAGAGCCTTGATGTAAACTCAGCAGATCAAATAATGTCTCACGCACCATGCCTTGAATAATGCTGCGTCCTTGAGCGGGTGTCACGAGATGATTTTCGAGTAACGCCCACAAGCAGCCGTATTCTGGCGTATTGAAAGTCGCGATCGACGAAGCAGGAATTTGGTCGATCGTAGTTTCAGCCCGATACCGATGCAAGTAATCTCTTAAGCGAGACAGATCTGATTCGGTTTCCCCTGCATAGACAATTTGACCATTCAGGAAAAAGACAAACCAAGAGGGGTGATTGCGCGATCGACGATGCACGACACCAGAAGGTGAGTACGCTTCAACGAACAATTCTCCTGTGCGCTGACCCAGTTCGATCAGTTGCAGGATACTCCTAATGTCAATTTCGCTGAGTTGACCTTGCATAGAGTTGTGCTATAGAGACAATTCGGCATTCACGGAGACCTCAGAGTGAGAGCTACGTGAATTGTCCACACATTGTATCTATTAATGCTCAGGTGAACCGGATTTTTCGCAAGGTAAGATTTCGTAGCATGATAGTTTTTTTCAGTGAGTTGGGTAGAACGCAAACAATTCGGGCACATTAAGCGAAGCATTGGGCATCGAATAGGAGAGCTTTTAGTTGTGCTGTATCTAGCAGAAGTGATTCAGAAGAAAGGCGGAATCATGGGCGGTGGCAAGTCTGAACTGAAGTTACTGGCTTGTCAGCGAGGTGAACAGAATTGGAGCACGATTACCGCAGAAGAAGTGATTCCCTCAGAAGAAGCGAATAAATTTAGTCCTGGGTCACTTTTACTGGTTGATTTAACGGGCAACAAGCAGGTACAGCGCGTTCAGGAAGCAGGTCGCCCGATTGCGAACATTTTGCAGACTTTTTCGCGACTGCAAGAAAAAATTCGCACGAAAGAAGAGGAAATTGAGCAATGGAATGAGTCGCTGACTTATCAAAGTCAGGAGTTAACTCGCCGCGAAATGGAAATGGAAGCTCGGCAAGAAGAGTTGCAGCAGTTGGAAATTGAATGCCAACAAATGGAGCAACAACGCCAAGAGTTTCAAGCTGTTCGCGAAGAGGTCATGCGTCAGCAAGAAGAGCTAGAACGCAATCGTCAAGAAATGGCTGGCGCTTGGGAGCAGTTGCAAGGGCAAAGACAACAGCTAGAAGAACGCAAAGAGAAATTACTCGGTGCTTGTGTGTTAGATGAGGCAAAGGCACAAGAACTGTGTCACATGCTCGATCGCTTCACTGAATCCGCAACTCTTCCAGAAACGGTTCGGCAGTGCAATGAACTCGTAGACTATCAGCAAAGTCTGCTCAGCCACCATTGGCAATTGCTAGAAGAACAACGGCAGTTAACCGAGCAAATGCGCCAAGAAGTCGGTCAGAAAGCAGATTACGTTGCTGAGCAGTGGCATATTTGGAACCAAGCACAAGAGTCGCTCGAAAATGCCAAAATTGAGATCAAGTCGCAGCAGTCGGTCTTAAAGAGCCAGCAAGAAATTGCACAATCGCTGACTGCACAGATTCAATATCATTCTGAGTTACATCAACATCTGCAAACCGCGATCGCAGGTGGAGGTGGAGAGGTACAGGTTGATATTCAAGAACTGGAGAATTTGCCGATCGAGGAACTTAAATCAATTGTCCAGAGCTTACAGGGCGAGTTTGACCAGTCTTCTCAATTTGTACATGGGCAAGAAGAAGAACTTCGCTTGAAAGAGAAAGAGATTCAAGAACTTAAAAATAGAATTGCTCAGGCGAGTGAGTTCGATCGCATGAGTCTCGAAAACGAATTGACGGATGAGCAGGATGCTTACGAATTTCTCAATCAGACCTTGGTTGGTCAGCGCCGTAGTTTGAGAGAGAAAGAATTGCAACTGCGTCAGCATAAAGCCGTTCTGATTCGTCGAGGTGGGGCGGAGTCGGATCAAGACAGCGAATTGGATTTGTCAGTCGTATTTGCTCAGATTGAAACTCAACGTCAAAAGCAGTCGGAAGAGTTGCAACAAGTTGAGGCACGGATTCGAGAGATTGAATCTGCGATTCAACAGGCTCAGGATTACGTGAATTCACAATCGGGTGAGCAAGAAGCAAAGCGGAATGAGTTGAAGCAACTTGAGGAAGCATTGCAATCTCAGCGAGTTTCAGCAGCAGAACTGGCAGGACGAGTTGCCCTGTATCAAGAAATGCTGCAACCGATTCAGGATTCGATTACAACAATGCGTCAACATCTGGAAGTGATTGCACAGTCAGGTGGACAGCACTCTGCGATCGAAGACATGAAGCGGGCGATTACAGAATTGACTCGAAAGCCGGAATTTGCGATGGCTTAATCGATGTTTCTTACTTCGATTGGAGGGAGTTAAATCTCCCTCGATTCCAAAACTTAGAGGACTTTAAAGAGTGGTGAGAATTTCGTCACTCTGAGCTTGGAATTCTTTGAATGAGGTTAGTCGAGGGACTTGAGTTGAATCTGATCTGCGTTGACTTCTGCGATCGTTTTTCCGATGAACGGATCGGTTCGCGATCGATTCGGAGCCGTGATCAATCCCACGCATTTCTCGACTTGCTCGAAGTTTGGGTTGAGATTGAGCGATCGCATCAGAAATTGACGAATGACTCTGCGCTGAATCGCGAGAGGAATTTTACGAAGAATGGTGCGATCGAGACTTTGAGAAGTTATGTCGATCGCGGTTTCATAGAATTCTGAAGCGACTGTTTCTAAATATTCCACTTCAGCGGATAAGAGTTCCATCGTTTGGGCGAGATGGGATTCGACTTGAGCATTGAAATTGTGCTTGAGGGAAGGAAGCAACTCTTGGCGAATGCGATTGCGCGCATAGGCTAGATCATTGTTTGTGCTGTCTTGCCAGATGGGAAGGTTGCGATCGTGGCAGAATTCAGCAGTCTGCGATCGCATGATTTCGAGCAAGGGTCGTACCAGTTTGACTGTTGGAGTCAGTTGACGTGTCCAATTGAGTGAGCTTAACCCATCTGCTCCGCTGCCTCGGATTAGATTAAATAAAAGAGTTTCAGCGCGATCGCTGGCAGTGTGCCCGGTGACGATGGTGTGAAATCCTTCGATCGATTGCAGTTGAGCGTATCGCCATTCTCTTGCGGACGCTTCGTTGGGGGGAGGAGAATCGGCAGTTTTGAGATAGAAGGGGAGATTCCAGGATTGAGCGAGAGTCGCAATGTGATCAGCGTTGGCTTGGGAGTCGGCGCGCCAGCGATGATCACAATGAGCAATCGCGAGATGCCAATTCCAACGATCGCGTAAATCGATGAGAAGTTGAGCGAGACAGAGAGAATCCTGACCCCCGGAGAGCGCAATTAGAATCGATTCGTGTTTTGGAAGTAGCGATCGGCTACGAAGAGTGCGATGAATTTTGGCGTGGAGAGGTGTCCAAGAACTCGCCATGGTAGCAAGAAGTCAATTCAAGTGAACCGTAGTCCAATTATGATAGGACGAGAAGTGATGAAGTGATGAAATGCACAATATTGGGAGAGATCAAAACTCAGCCGATATGACTCTACTAGAAGCGATAAAAGCGAAATTTATTCAAACTTTGAAACTCATGTCAAAACACTCTTCAGTAATTAGTTCATCTCCTGAAATTATGGGCGGAACGCCAGTTTTTGTAGGCACTAGAGTTCCTGTGCAGACTCTTTTGGATTACCTAAAAGCAGGAGAATCGATCGATGATTTTCTAGACGGATTTCCAACGGTCAGTAGAGAACAGGTCATTGCCTTACTAGAAGAGGCAGAGAAACAAATTGTCAGGATGGTCGCTTAGCATGAACCTCTTGTTGGACGAGTGTATCGATCGTAGGCTGGCAAGAGAGTTCTCTGACTATGACGTGAAAACTGTTCCGCAAATGGGATGGGCAGGAATCAAAGACGGGCAACTGCTTGAACTTGCAGCATTAGAGTTCGATGTTTTCCTTACGGTCAATCGTAACCTAGCGTTCCAACAAAACCTGCCAGCATTCGATATTGCAGTCATCGTTTTGCAAGCATCTTCTAACCGTTTGGCAGATTTGAAGCCTTTAGCTCCGGCAGTGTTAGCAATTTTGCCGACCGCAATGAAAGGGCAGGCTACGATCGTGAGCGCGTAAAACCCAAACCATATGACATTAATAGTCGTCGTTAGAGTAAATGTCGTCGATGTTGCGCGGACGCAAACGATCGGTGAGCGGTTCTGGCTGGAGCACATCCGGTTGGCGTGCCGAGGAGCGCTCTGGTAATCGTTCTTGCGGTTTCAACGGCGCAAATTCTAGGCGAATTCTGACTCTGCCACGTTGCCAGCCTGTGCCTGAATTGAAGCGCAGTGCTTCACACTCTAAACCATCCTCAAACCAGGCTTCGTTATCTTCTGTCCATTCCCCTTCTCGATCGCTGACCGCTTGCGCCAACTGGTCAAGGAATTCACTCACCTTGAACGTCGGATTGGTCATCAACACGCGACCGCGATCGACGAACAAGACTTCATCATCATTCATTGGGGTAAATCCGTTATCCATTCTCAATCCTCGTCGATCGCGTTCTCTTGTGCATTATAAGAACCATCCGTAGCTATGGAGTCCTTTACCCAAAAGATTCACCCCTAAATAACAGACCCAAACCACGACAAATCCTACTGCGGCAAGGATAGCAGGACGACGACCTTGCCAGCCTTTGGTGATGCGCGCATGCAGATAAGCCGCAAAAACTAGCCACGTGATCAATGCCCACGTTTCTTTGGGATCCCAACTCCAATAAGAACCCCAAGCCTCATTCGCCCAAACGCCTCCTGCAATAATGCCAATCGTCAACAGCGGAAAGCCAAGTCCAATCACGCGGTAGCTAATATTGTCTAAGGTATCTGCAAGAGTTAGACGTTGCGGAGAAAGGGTGGTCTTCTCTAAAACTGCAGTTCCACCTGAATTGACACTCACCTCTTCAGAGCGGTGAAGTTGATAGGATTTTTCACGGTAGCTGCCTGTTCCGACAGAACTGCCTCGAAGTTCGATATTCTGTCCGCGAGTGACGACTAAAAACGCGATCGCCAAAAGCGATCCCACCATCAAAGTTGCATAACTGAGCATCATGACGCTGACATGCATCATCAGCCAATTGGATTTCAAGGCAGGAACCAATGGCGCAGAAGCCTGCATCGTATCGGGTAGCGTCAGAGCGGCAAAAGCCGTGATTGCCATTGCAACGGGCGCTGTGACAATGCCGACGAGATTGCTTTTGCTCATATTCTCAGCGATCAAGTGCATCGTGGTAATGCCCCAGACCAGGAAAAAGAGCGATTCGTAAAGATTGCTGAGGGGGAAATAGCCTGCTTCGATCCAGCGAGCAGCAAGGAGTGCAGCCGTAGAGAGATTTGCGATCGCCATTCCTGCCGCCCCCAGAGTCGATGCGTAAGGCACCTGGGGAAAGGCTGCACCAACCCAATAGATCAGCATTGTGGCGAATAACACAGCAAATGACAGATTATCTAAAACGCCTTGGAGTGCAACCAAATCCATTGTTGTTTCCTTACGGGGATTAATCGAAGTTTACAGTGTCTCTCAATTGTATAAGGCGAAGGGGCGTTCCGAGTTTTACCGAGTGTCGTAATGAAGTTTGGATTTTGGTATTGCAAAGACCCAGACAAGTTTAAAAGAACACGTCAGAATAGAGAACAAATCATCAGAATCATATGAAGAGGTGCTTGTGGCTTTATACGCAGAATTGCATCGTCACTTGGGTGGATCGGTTGTGCCTCGGATTCTCTGGCGTTATTTAGAACGAAGTGAATCAGATTTAATTGAACGGTTTTCCGATTATCCGGAGTTTGAGGATTTTTATACTCGACCTCGCAATACCTTGGATGAGTACTTGGAATTGCATACGATCGTGGAAGGGGTGCAAACGGCGGAAGCGTTGCCCTATTTCATTTATCGTTTGATGCGCGGAGCTTATATTTTCGAGAATTTGGCGTATTTGGAGCTTCGCTATACGCCTTATTTGCGAACGAATCCGAATTTGGATCAATCGCGTCGGATTGAGCAAATGACTGAAATTGCTCAGATTGTGGGGCGATCGAGTCGATTGAAAGAGTATCCGATCGTCAGTAGTCAAATCCTGTGTATGCACTCGAAGCTGCCGTATGAGGTGAATCGAGCGATCGTAGATTTGGCGGCGCAGATGCCGGAGAATATTTGCGCGATCGATTTGGCAGGCGGTGATGCCTACTATGGGGAGCGCATGGAAGAGTTTATCGAGTTGTTTGAATATGCTCGATCGCTCGATATCAAAGCGACTTGCCATTTGTATGAAACGGAAGGACATTATCCGGAATTGCTGCCATTTTTGAATCGCATCGGGCATGGGATTCAGATTCCGCTTCGGTATCCGCATCTGTTGAAAGAAGTCGCGCAACGGAAGCAATGTTTGGAGGTTTGTCCGACGACTTATCTGAAAACGGGAACGCTTCAGGAGATTCGCCAACTCAAACAGGTGTTTGATCAATGCTTTGACGCAGGCGTTGATATTGCGATCTGTACAGATAATGCGGGTTTGAATGATGTACGACTGCCGTTTGAGTATGAAACGCTTCTGACACAGGATGTGATTGGGTTTGAAGAGTTGCAGGCTTGTCAGGATGCAGCGTTTCGTCATGCGTTTGCGTGGCAGTATGCTCAGCGTCCAGCTTCATTGCTCGATCGCTTGTTGAAATCAGAGGCAAGTTAGAGAGAGACATGGAGAAATTACAGGACTGCTTCCTGTCTCTCTCATGAGCGGATTGAGAAGACTCGAGAAGCGATCACCACGGATGAAAAGAAGTGTGATCGCTTCCTAACAAAATCCTGTACTTCTACTGAAATCAATTCATAGGGCTTGTATTCTGATGGTGAGATGAAAAGCCCCGACTGAATTCATGAGTGACGTTTTTATTTCCTACTCTCGCAAAGATAAGGCGTTTGTTCAGAAGTTACATGAGGCGTTGCGATCGCAGAATCAAGAAACCTGGGTGGATTGGGACTCGATTCAGAAAACTGAGGCATGGTGGCAGGTGATCGAGCGGGGAATTGAAGGGGCGAATACGTTTGTGTTTGTGCTTTCGCCAGATTCGATCTCGTCAAGTGTCTGCCGGGATGAGATTGATCATGCGGTGAAACACAATAAGCGATTGGTTCCGGTGGTCTATCGAGAAGTTGCGGTGGATCTAGTCCATGAAGCACTCCAGAAATTAAATTGGTTGTTCTTTCGGGAGCAAGACCCGTTTGAAACAACGTTTGCCGAATTAGTTACGGTAATTGGGACGGACTTGGAGCATGTGCGATCGCATACGCGGTTAGAAGTGAAAGCGATCGAGTGGGAGCGAGAGGGACGTAATCCGAGTTTTGTGCTGCGAGGAGAGGATTTAGTGCGATCGCAGGCTTGGCTGGTGCAGGCGGAACAGAAGCAGCCAAAGCCAACGGAACTTCAGCGGGAGTATGTTAGTGCGAGTCAGACGAGTGAAAAAGAAGCTGCAATTTTGCTCAAAGCAGGGCAACGGGCAACACGCATGGTTCAGGTTGGGTCTGGCATTTTGATTGCGACATTGATCGGGGCTGGTGTTGCTGGTAGTTGGGCATTGAAAACAAGTAACGATGCAAATCAAGCCACACAAGACGCACAGAAAACTAGGCAACAGGCAGAACAGCAAGTTACAACGGCAAAGAAACAAGCTGATGCAATTACTCAACAAGCAGATCGACAGGTGAAAGTCGCAGAAGCAAGGCTCAAAGCAGCAGAAACGAAGGCCGCAGAAGCGCAAAAAGCGGTGGAAACGGCAAAGTTGGCACAAGCACAAGTGTTGGCACAGTTAGTCCGACAGCAACAGCAGGCGCAGGAACAATTAGCAGCAGCAGAGAAGCAAACGCGGGAGTCAAATGCGAGATCGCAAAGAGCAGAGCAACAGCGACAACATGCAGAGGCATCTGTTCAATCTGCACAAGCGAAATTAGCCCTAGCAAATGGGGCCGTCAAAATCGCAGAAGAACAGAGAGAAAAAGCAGAAGCATTTCAGGAAGAAGCTAAAACAGGAACACAACTTGAGCGAGCAGGTGCGCTAGCACTGCGACAGTTTGAAGTCAATCAAACTGGAGGATTATTATTGGCAATGCGACTAGGTTTTGACCTAGAGAAATGGACTCAACAAAGACGATCCCAAGATTATCCTGTTATTAGTCCAGTTTTAGCGTTGCAATCAGCATTAGAAAAGATTCGTGAAACCAGAGTGCCAAGCAAACAAGGTTTAGTTACAAGTGTGGCATTTAGTTCTGATGGCACACGGTTTGCGACAGGTGGTAAGGATGGGAATGTCAGAATATGGAGTAGAGATGGTCTTCTTATTAAAGAGCTTGAATGCAATCAAGATAGCATTGTGAGCCTAGCATTTAGCTCTAATAGTGCATATATCGCAACTGGTGGGAAGGATGGCCGTACTAAACTTTGGAACAGAGACGGTATTTTGCTTAAGGAGCTGAAAAGCGATCAAGGCAATATATGGAGTGTTGCTTTCAGCCCTGATGGAACAAAGATCGCGACAGGTAGTGATGATGGTAACACCAAGCTTTGGAACATAGATGGTATCTTGCTTAAGGAATTAGAAGGCAATCAAAGCGGTGTTTGGAGTATTGCATTTAACTCTGATGGGACAGAAATTGCTACAGGTGGTGATGATGGTAGTGTCAAGCTTTGGAACACAGATGGGTATCTCCTCAAAAATTTGAAAAGTGATCAAGGCGTTGTTTGGACTGTCGCTTTTCATCCTGATGGCAATCAAATTGCTTCAGGCGGTAGTGATGGCAGTATCAACCTATGGAACAGAGATGGAAGCTTGACTAGAAAATTAAAAAATAATTATACAGAGCGAAGCGGCATAATCAGTATCACTTTCAGTCACGATGGTTCGCATATTGCATCAGGTAATGGGAGCGGCAAGAGTAGCTTGTGGAGAAGCGATGGAACTTTCATTAGGGACTTACAGATACAGGATAGTCAGGGAGAAGCAACAAGTATTGCGTTCAATCCCGATCTCACACAGATTGTAACGGTTAAGGCTTATAGTGGTGACATTACTCTTTGGAGCAGAGATGCTATACCATTCAAAGAATTACGTGGTAATCAAAGTAATGTAGGTAGTGTTGCTTTCAGCCCTGATGGAACAAGCATTGCTACAAGTGACAGTGATGGCAGTATCAATTTATGGAATTCAAACGGTGTACTTATAAAAGGATTTAAAAACAGTCAAGGTGGTGATCGAAGCATTATTCGGAATCTGGTATTTAGTCCCGAAGGAACAAGAATTGCGGCGAGTGACGATAAAGGTATTATTAGGTTTTGGAACACAAGCGGCGTACTTCTTAGAGAGTTTAGAGACAATAGGAGCGTTACGAGCTTTGCATTCAGTCCTGATGGTACACAAGTCGCAACGGGTGATGATGGAGGCAATATTACACTTTGGACAGAAGCTGGCGTACGTTTGAGAGAATTTAAAGATCGTGAAGGTAGTATTCAGAGCATAGCATTCAGTCCTGATGGAGCACAGATTGCTACAGGTGGTAAAGACGGTAATGTAAGAGTATGGGGGACGAATGGCGTACTCAAGGAGTTAAGAATCAATCAAGACATTGTGGAAAATATCGTATTTAGCAGAGATGGAACAAAGATCGCGACGAGCGGGTTAGGCAGTATCAAAATATGGGACAGAGATGGAAATCAGGTAGGACTATTCTCAGGAAGCTCTCCGTCTGCAATTAGCTCGGATTTGAAGATGATTGCCCTTGTCGAAATCCCTCTCGGTTCAAATCGTGAAGTTGTTCGGCTTTATCGTGTTGATCTCGACCTCAATAGCCTCCTTGGTCGTGCTTGTGAACACCTAAAGTCTTATTTACTCAATACTCCAGAACTTAGTGAGGATAGAGCGCGCTGTGCAGTTCACTTGGGCGAAGGTTGGAAGATTCAGCAACGTAATCGAGCCAATTAAATTTTCCTCGGTCGAAATAAGCTAATCCTCAACCTCTAACACGTCAACTTTTACCTCAACAGCCTCCTGCACCGCGCCTGCCAACACCTCAAGCCCTATATTCTCGACAAGCATCAGCAAAGAACCGACCAAGCCCAGTGTGAAAGGCATTTAGGAGAAAGTTGGGAAGGCGAACAAACAGCAAAGTGATGTGTAGATGACGAATTGAGCGATCGTAAATCAGCACTTTCAACTTAGTCTTGACGCGATCGGGAGACCCTGTATGATGAAGAAATAACGCTCCAAGGTAAATGAAATGGTCGTTACAACGTCTAAAACGAGTAGCGCATTGCTCTCTAATGTCACATGGGACACCCTGGAAAAACTTGATGCAGATATGGCAGGGACAGGGGCACGTCTCATTTATCTTGACGGATGGTTGGAGATTATGACCCCTTTGTCCGAAGCTCATGAAACCCCTAAGAAAACATGCGCTCAACTCTTAGAAGCCTATATGAGAGTGAAGAAAATTCGCTTTTATGCTGCGGGGAGTGCAACGATTGGGATGAAAGCCTTGGGTGCGCGTAAAGAACCCGATGAATCTTACTGTTTAGGAGAACGGAAACCGATTCCAGATATTGCGATCGAGATCATCGTCACGAGTGGTGGCATTGATGTGCTGGAAATCTATCGCCGGATTGGAGTTCAGGAAGTGTGGTTCTGGGAAGATGGTGTGATTTCAGTTTATTGTCTAAGATCGACAGGCTATGAATTGGTGCGTCAGAGTGAGTTGCTGCCAGAATTAGATCTGCGATCGCTAGAGTTTCATTCTCGCATGGCAGACCAATACGACGCAGTCGATGCCTTCATGAAAACGCTTCAAGAAAAATGAAATGACTTGCGCGATCGTAAATGCCATCCCATATCTAGATAGAAATGAAACGACTCTTTCGTGTGTTCAAAACCTTATTGCTGGTGTATTACGCCTATATGGTGGAATATCGAGCAGAGTTGATTCTGTGGGTGCTTTCAGGATCACTGCCTATTATTTTGATGGGAGTATGGATACAAGCTTCTCAGCAAAGTAATTTTGGACTGTCTCCGACCGATTTTGCACGCTACTTTTTAGCCGTGTTTTTAGTGCGGCAATTGACGGTTGTGTGGGTGATTTGGGAGTTTGAACGGGAAGTTGTTGAGGGGAAGCTTTCACTCAGATTGTTACAACCGCTTGATCCGGCTTGGCATCATGTGTTTTCGCATGTCTCAGAACGGTTTGCCCGGATTCCATTTGCGATACTACTAATTGTCTTATTCTTTCTCCTTTACCCAACTGCAATCTGGGTTCCGAGCGTTGGAACAGTGTTACTGTTTGTGGTGTCGATCGTATTAGCTTTCTCGCTAAACTTTCTGATTCAGTACACTTTGGCACTCTGTGCGTTTTGGACAGAGCGGGCAAGTTCATTGCAAGAATTCTGGTTTTTGCTGTATCTATTTTTGTCTGGGGTGATTGCACCGCTTGAAGTCTTTCCGCCTGTCGTGAAAACACTCGCTTTGTTTACGCCGTTCCCTTACTTAGTCAATTTTCCAGCGAGCTTGCTGGTTGGATTACCAACGAATCCAGCGCAAGGATTTTTAGTGATGGCAGGTTGGATTGTCGGATTTCTCGCGCTCAATCGTTGGTTGTGGCAGCAAGGCTTGAAACAATATTCGGGGATGGGAGCATGAGACGGTATTTTCAAGTGCTGCGATTGTTCTGGAGTACTGCGATCGCTGCTGAACTAGAGTATCGCATTAACTTCCTAATCGCAGCACTGACAAGCTTAGGCGGATTAGTCGGAAGTTTGTTTGGATTATTTCTCTTTTATCGAACAGGCTACACCTTTGCTGGATGGAGATGGGAAGAAGCATTGATCGTTGTGGGAGTATTCACATTACTAGAAGGCTTTTCCAGTACCTTTCTCGCACCCAATCTGAACCGAATTGTGCGGCATGTGCAGGAAGGAACCTTGGATTTTGTGTTGCTAAAACCGATTAGTTCTCAGTTTTGGTTGTCTGGGCATACCATCTCACCTTGGGGAATTCCCGATATTATTTTTGGCGCGATCGTCATTTTTTATGCGGGCACTCGATTGGGGATTGGTGTAAATGCGTATTTGCTCAGTCTGATTCCATTAGTTTTCGGATTAGCAATTCTCTATAGCTTGTGGTTCATATTGGGGGCGACAAGCATTTGGTTTGTCAAAATCTACAATGTGACAGAAGTGTTGCGGGGATTGATTGAAGCGGGACGGTATCCAATGGCAGCTTATCCGATCGCGTATCAATTCTTTTTTACGTTTATTGTTCCCGTTGCTTTTCTCACGACCATTCCAGCCGAAGCCATGTTAGGAAGAGTCGAGTTTGAATGGATGCTTGGAGCGGGAGGTTTAGCGATCGCACTTTTATTTGTTGCACACAGTTTTTGGCGATTTGCGCTGAGATTCTACACCAGTGCATCTAGTTAGTAGCGAATGTACTCGATCCAATCGAGCAGAACTGGTTAAGCTATTGTCATTGTTCTCTCACTCAGACTATGACTCGTGCGCCCTTAATCGGAATTACGACCCACAGCCGCAATGCGACCAATGAAGTTGTGCTCCCTGGAACTTATGTCGATGCAGTGCAATCGGTTGGCGGCAATCCAATTTTGCTTCCTCCCACTCAAAGTCATCTTGAATCGTTGCTCGATGCGATCGATGGTTTAATTCTTTCCGGGGGCGGTGATATTCATCCGATTCATTACAATGGCGAAGATCATCCTGAGATTTACGGAATAGATGACGATCGCGATACGTTTGAGATTACGCTAGCAAAGTTAGCATTGATGCGGGAAATTCCAGTACTGGGGATTTGCCGGGGAATGCAGGTTTTGACGGTGGCAACGGGAGGCGGATTGATTCCGCATGTGCCCGAAGTCTTTGGAGATAGCATTGATCATCGGTTAGATAATCCGCGTCGTCCGATTCCCCATGAGATTGAAGTACTAGCTGAGAGCCGATTGTCGGAGCTATTAGGCAAGACTCAGATGAATATTGTGTCTTGGCATCATCAGGCAGTTGAGTTTCATTCGGATGTGTGGAAGTTGGCGGCTCGCTCCAACGATGGATTAATCGAGGCGTTAGAGCATTCAGAGCATCCTTGGGCGATCGCGTTGCAATGGCATCCAGAATTGTCCATGCAAGATCCAGCGCATCAGAGATTCTTTCGATCGTTTATAGACGCTTGTAAGAAATGAGTTCTCTCTTACGTTCGATGCGAGTTAGGCGGGCAATGTTCTTTCCTTAGAGAAAGAGCAATAGTACAGGACACGAAAACAATGACGAATCTTTTGCAAACAGCGGCTGAAGTCGGATCATTTAAGACGTTGTTGAGCGCGATCGACAAAGCCGGAATCGCACCCGAATTAGAAAATCTCGATGGGTCTTTTACACTGCTCGCTCCCACCGATGCAGCCTTTGAAAAATTACCAGTGGGAATGCTAGATGAATTGCTACAAGACTTGCCCAAACTACGGAGAGTCTTGAGCTATCACGTTTTGCCAGGAGATGTGAGGTTTGAGGATTTGACTGAGATTGAAGAAGCACCTACTTTAGAAGGCTCAGTGATTGCAGTCGATCATCAAGGCGGCATCAAAGTGAATGATCTGGCGATCGCACAAGCCGATATCTTGGCAGAAAATGGCGTGATTCATGCGATCGAGGGTGTGTTGATGCCTGCACTGCTCGCAGGAGGCTAAACAGTTTGCTATCCTAAGATCTCTTCATTGCACAGGACAGGATTTTGAGTACGTTTGCCAAGTTGACCCCTCGGACGCAGCGGAATTTAGGGGTGCTATTTACGGCAGGATTGCTATTTTGGGCAAGTCTAGCAAGCCTGCTTCCCACCTTGCCCCTCTATGTCAAATCGATCGGCGCGCCCGATGATCAACTTGGTATGGTAATGGGAGCATTTGCGATCGGGTTATTACTCTTTCGTCCTCAAGCTGGTCAGACAGCCGATCAGCAGGGACGAAAGATTGTGCTACTGATTGGAATTTCAGCCGCAACCCTTGCTCCAGTCTGTCATTTACTGACCCAATCGATTCCAGTCCTGATGCTGATTCGAGCATTTCATGGACTGAGTATTGCAGCTTTCACAACCGCTTATAGTTCACTGGTCGTTGATCTTGCACCGCCAGAAAATCGCGGGGAGTTGATCGGTTACATGAGCTTGGTCAATCCGATTGGAATGGCATTAGGACCAGCGCTTGGCGGATATCTGCAAGAGTTGACGACTTATGCACCTGTGTTTGTGATGAGTTCAATTCTTGGCTTGATTAGTATGACTTGTGCGATGTTTGTGAAAGCTCCGCCTGTCATGTATGCTCCTCAAGACCAAAAAGAAAAAGATCAGTTCTGGCAGTTGTTGATCAGCGATCGCATTCGAGTTCCAACGATTACCATGCTGCTCGTCGGCATCGCATTTGGTGCGATCGCAACATTCGTACCGCTTTATATCAAAGATTCAGGAGTTGGACTGAATCCAGGACTGTTCTACACAGCAGCAGCAATCACAAGCTTTTTAACCCGGTTTGTCGCAGGAAAAGCCAGCGATCGCTATGGGCGAGGTCGATTTATTACGGCTGGTCTGTTGGGCTATGCCATCTCAATGCTGGTTCTGTGGCAAGCAACCGATGCCAATCAATTTCTCTTAGCCGGAGCGATCGAAGGATTTGGAGGCGGCACATTTTTGCCGATTATGATTGCATTAGTTGCCGATCGCTGTCAGCCTTTTGAGCGGGGACGAATTTTTGGATTATTTGTCGGGGGTTTCGATTTAGGAATTGCGTTGGCAGGTCCGATTCTGGGTCTCGTTTCTAATATTGTCGGCTATCGCAGTTTGTATCTCGTTGCGGCTTGTGTGGCGTTTGCTGGTTTGATTGTGTTTATGACGTTATCGAGTAAGAGCGTTGCTGATTCATTTCGATTCGCCTTGGGGTATGGAAAAGATCCGTATGCAGTTTCTAAAGTGGGTTGAACGATGAATGTTCCTCATTTCATGCTCAAAGAGATTCACCAACAGCCAGACGTGATTCGTCATCAACTCGATCGGACAATTTCAATTGGAATTCCCGATCGCATCAACATTCTGGCATGTGGAACTAGCCTGAACGCAGGTTTGATTGGGCAATTTCTATTTGAGCAGATTGCTCAAATTCCTACTCAAGTGCGATCGTCGTCTGAATCTCTTTCAGCCCCACTGCTGGAAACTCCAAATACAATTACGATCGCGATTACACAATCTGGTGAAACAGCCGATACAATTGCTGCACTTCAACAAGTTCAATCGAAGCAAGTTGCCATTACCAATGGAATTGACAGCACAATTACTCGATTTGCTGATCACACAATTTATACAAATGCAGGTGAAGAGAAAAGCGTTGCTGCAACTAAAACATTTACATCACAGATTGTACTTTTTTACAAGTTAGCATTTCAAATTGCACATGAGAATCAAAAACTCAGCGATCGAGAATTTGAATCACATCTTGAATCACTCAAGCAAATCCCACAACAAATGGAGAAATTGCTAAATGAGAATACAATCGTTGAACTTGCTCAAACTCTAAAAGAAACGCGCGATCTGATCATTTTAGGCTCGGGAATTAATACTGCGATTGCATTAGAAGGCGCATTGAAACTCAAAGAAGCAACTTACACACATGCAGAAGGGTATGCTGCCGGAGAATTTCTTCATGGTCCGATCGCATTGCTCGATGCAGAAATTCCGACATTAGCGATCGTGACAGAAGATGATTCTCGTATACAAAAAACAATCGATCGGATTCGTGCTCATGGAAATCATGTGATCGAGATAACCGCAAAATCAGTGCCCGAATTGTTCAGTCCATTCCTTGCAGTTGTGGCTTTGCAACTGTTGGCTTACCACTTAGCAACCCTACGCGGGATAGATGTTGACCGACCCAGAAATATTGCAAAATCTCTCACGACTTAAGCCCATCCTAACTAAGGTTCACCAATCTTTGCGTTTCCCTCTATCGCTGGTTGGAAAATTGCTTTAGGATTTGGGTGTGAATAAAGCTCCGTAAAGTAATATTCCTACTGAAATGACTTCTTCTCCAGATCCTCGTCATCGTCTCACGTCCGATGAACTCATCGCGATGTTTGTGGCGTTCCTTAGCATTGGGGGCATCTTCTTCTGGGCACTGGGTCAGCAAGACTCTGGCTTTGATCTCGGCTCCCTGATAGGTTCACCAAAACCTACGGCTTCTTCTCCGCCTTTACCGAGTGGAACGGCTGCACCGAATGCGATCGTCGGAACAGCACCCGCATCACCTCTACCGCAAGCGACATTAGCTGTTCCGCAAATTGAGGCGACAGATGCACCACAGCCTAATGTGCAAACGATGGTTCCCAGTATTCAAACGCCGATCGCAACTGTTCCGGCTCCCAATCCTGCGTTGCCAAATCTGGTTCCGTCGCCGAATACTCCTGCATCGCCAGGAGTTGCGAAGCCAATCACTGGATTTTCAGATGTGCCCAGCGATTTTTGGGCAGGCGCTTATATTGGGGAATTGTCACGTCGTGGAATTATTAGCGGATTTGACGGTGGAGTCTTTAAGCCAAATGAATCGCTCACCCGCGCACAATTTGCTTCCTTATTAGGCAAAGCATTTGGGAAACCGAAACAGCGACAAAGCGTTGAATTTCAAGATGTGCCTGCAAATTATTGGGCAAAATCCGCGATCGATGATGCGATTCAGACTGGATTTATGAGTGGATATTCGGAAGGCGATTTCCGTCCCGATCAGCAAATCCCGTTATATCAGCTTCAAGTCGCACTTGCCGCAGGGTTAAAACTTCAACCTCAAACGCCTGTAGCGCAAACGTTGACAAACTTTAAAGATGCAGCCCAGTTGCCAAAATGGTCACAAGAGAAAGTTGCAGCCGCGATCGACTCAGGACTCATCACAGGATATCCCAGTCCTCAAGAACTCACTCCAACTCGCACTGCAACGCGAGCAGATGCGGCAGCGCTGATCTATCAAGCACTGGTGAAAGAGGGGCGGATTACACCGACGAAGTAGGGAGTAGGGAGTGGGGCATGTTTTTTCTCCCTACTCCCCACCTCTCCGTAAATTTACGATCACTTCACGCAACCTCCAATTCCATAAATTTTTTCGCCTGATCCGAACTTTTGCCGCTTTTTTCCGTCGGAAGTTCTTAACCTAGAGTTTGACTCACCCGAAGCTGATACGCCACAATCGGACATAATTCGGACTATTTCAAGTAGCAGAACTTACCGGGTGCGTCGTTTCTTGTTGCGAATTCTGAATTAGCGTCAATAATTCCTTTGCCATGAGTCACGCCCAACTCGCGCTCAAAACTGGTCAAGCGAAACTCTGGATTCTCCTTGTGGGAGTTAGCCAGTACCACGATCAGCGATTTCCGATCCTGCAATACTCCACAGTCGATACTCAGCGGCTGGCAGATGCCTTCACAGAAGTCATTCAGGAATTTCCTGATACCAGCCTGAAACTGCATCACGATAACGCGCTACCCCCGACCCTGAGCGAAGTGCGATCGAGCCTGCAAGACATTGTGGAACATGCCAAGCCAGACGATACAGTTCTGTTCTATTTTGCTGGACATGGGGCACTCGACTCGCGAATGCAGCAAGTCGTATTCTGCTTAGCTGACACGCAGAAAGATGCCATGCTGCAAACGGGATTAAGCGCGATTAGTCTCTTGGGATCACTTGGAAACTGCGCGGCAAAACAGCAAATCCTCTGGATAGATGCATGTCATGCAAATGGAATGACGCTGCAAACTGATACACCTGAAATTTTAGATAATCCAACCTGGCAATTGAGCGAGATGTTTCGGCAACGCGCATCTCAGAATCCCGGATTTCAGGCGTTACTGTCTTGCGATCACAAGCAACAGTCCTGGAAATTTCCCGAATTGGGTCACAGCATTTTTAGCCATTTCTTGATTGAAGGATTGCGCGGAGGAGCCGCAAATCCTCAAGGCATCGTCACAGCTTCTGTTTTGGGAAATTACGTTCACGATCGCATGATTCAATACATCGATCGCACGAATCAGCAGTTGGAATGGCTGCACCGAGATGGAGAAAATCGTTCTTCCAAAGCCATCGTGCAAAAACCTGCTCGATTCGGTAATGCCCAACTGCAACTCCCAATCGGAATTCGCCCCAAAGATCCATTAGAGTATCTATTTCCAGAGATCAAAGCACCTGATATTGAACCACCGCTTGCCCGATCTGCCTCGAGACGCAAGCCAACGCTTGATGCGCAAAACCTCATTCCACCCCCGATCGAGAAACCAACCACGATCGAGCCAACGATTCCACCCTTCCAAAAGATTGTTCCTGAACAACCTGCTCCTGAACCGATCCCAGAAGTAATCTCGATCGAGCCAGTCCTGCCAAAAGCGCAAGAGCCTGTTTCGGAATTCGTTGAGCCTTCTGTTCTCGACGCAAACCCGCCAACCCCATTAATTGAAGCTCCAGAAGTCGAAGAGATTCCGGTCGAACCGACTCCACCCATTGAGCCAGCAATTGATGAGATCGAGCTGGCGCGACCAGAAATCCCAGAACCAATTTCACTTCAGGAAACACAACCAGAAGCCAACGTTTCCGCTGCACCAGAACCTATCTCAGACCTTAACTCGATTCAACAACCCGTTGCAGATTCTCCGATTTCCTTCGCACCGAGTCCTATCGAAGAACCACGGTTAGAAGTGGTCGAGCCAATCGCAATAGCCCCTGCCGTTTCGGAAGTTTCCCTCGAATGGGTAGAGTCGGCTCCACTGACGCAAGAACCAAGTCCACCAAACGAGATCGAAACAGAACACGAAGCCGCTGCTTCCGACCTCGCAGAATCGATCGCACTCGGCTCCCACTCAGTTGAATCTCAACACGCTTTGCCTGAAGTTGCAGACTCGATCGCGCCTGTTAAACCCTCTCGAACACGCCCTGACACTCAACGGCAGATTCAGCGCTTCCAGCGCGTGATAAAAAAACGCTGGAATTCGGCAGCGATCGCGTTTAATGGAACAGTTCGCGGAGCCACCCAATCGGTCGGGAACTTTGCAACATCCCAACAAACGCAGGCGAAACAGCAAGTGTCCCTCCTTCGCAACTCACTCTCGAAAAAGATCGGTTCGCTGAGCCAGGCGACCCGCCAAGCCGCAAATTCTGGTCAAACTCTTTATCGTCAAAGTGTGGCTGAAGCGAATCACATCGCCACTGATGCGGTTCAAAATCTCGATCGCTCCACCCGCAACCTCCATCAAACTGCGAATACTGCCTGGAGCAAAGCGGCTGAGCGTACACAAGCCCCTGAAACTCGCCAACTGGCAACAACGGCGCTCAAAACGCTAGGAGTCGTTACGCTCAGCATGGCAGGCATTGGAGCCTATATGTACCGCAACGATCGGATTCATCAGGTTCAAACCCTCTCCAGCACTGCAACAACGCAAATGCAGTCGAATCAAGACAGCCAAGCCTTAGCAACCGCCCTCAAAGCGGGGCAAATGTTGCAAAGCGTCGATCGTCCCTGGAATTTTGTGCCAGAGAGTTTGAAATTGAGCGCGATCGCCACGCTTCAACAAGCTGTCTCGATGGCTGAAGGTAGCTCAACACCAATCGGTGCTGGATTTGCAAATGTCACTCTCAGTCCTGATCAAAAAACTTTTGCCGTTTCAACGCGCAAGAACACGATTCAGATTTGGCGACAAAACGACGCTCAACTTCAACAACGTGAAACAGAATTGAGTGGACACAAAGCTGCGATCGCCAAACTCATCTTCAGTCCAGATGGAAAACGCCTTGCTTCATCAAGTGCAGATAAGACGATCAAAATTTGGGATGTCGAAAAAGGCATTCTGATTCAAACTTTAGCTGCCCATACTCAAGCTGTCACAGCCCTCAGTTTCCGCTCCGACGGTGAAGTTCTCGCATCGGGCAGTGCCGATCAGACGATCAAACTCTGGGGCATCTCAAATGGTCGCATCCTCGACACCTTTAAAGGACATAATGCAGTCGCGAGTGTGATTCGATTCAGTCCTGATGGTCGCATCCTCGCGGCTGGAACCACAACGAACACCATCCATCTATGGTATCCCGATAGTCAAAATCCGGTTCTCCTCGGCAGTCACGACCGCACAGCAGTCGGGCAAGGCATCAACGATTTGGCTTTCACACCGGACGGCAAAACGATCGCATCCGCTGGAGTTGATAAAACAATTCGACTTTGGAATGTTGGCTCAGCAACGACCGAACGCGAAGCCATTCCCACGCAAACGCTGACCGGGCATGAAGAGGAAGTCACCAGTTTAAGCTTTAATGCTAGTGGACAAATTTTGGCATCCGGCGGACGCGATCGCACGATTCGTCTCTGGAATATGCAGGATGGAACTTTCCTCAAAACCCTCCTCGGCGCTAAAGATCCGATCGAGCAACTGACATTCACCGCCAATGACCAATCCTTGTCCAGTGTCGGCAACCAGTATGGCTTGAAGATTTGGAACCTTGATCTCAACTCACTGATGGAGACAGGCTGTCAATTGGCGGGAAGTCGGACAATAGGATGTTCTTGAATGGGGTGTTCTTGAAGGTGAGCGATCGCATTCCAAAAAATGCGCGCTATACTAGGAAAACATCACGGGGCTGTAACGGTTTCGACAGGTTGGCGAACGTTCCATCGAGATGCAGGTCGAGAGGGAGTCCACTCTCGTAAATCTAGGCTCAAAAAAATAGATGCAAACAACATCGTACCTTTCGCTCGTAAAACTGCACCTGTTGCAGCATAAAACACCTCTAATTCAGGTTCGAGCGCTTACCGTCTGACACCGTTAAAGATAGTAAGCACAACCCCAACGGTTGCTCTAGAATTTCGCCTTTGGTCGGCATTCTAGCTAAGACAATACCAAAGCATCCTATTGTCCGGGACAAAGGACAGTTCCCGCTTCGAGGATTAGAGAAGCTAAACCTGTGAATGATTGATAGAGCTAATACCCAGTTTGGACACGGGTTCGACTCCCGTCAGCTCCACTTTTGCTGATTGACTTTTACTCATTGAATGATTGATTCAATCGATATTGATAGAGTTGAATATCGATTGAATCGAATCTTGATTAAATCGAATAATAGAGCGGGAAAGATTTTGCGTCTTTGGGTCTGACATACACCCGTTGATCAGGAACAAGATTCAACTCATCAAAGCGATCGCGGGTCAGATGTGCCGACACGACTTGTCCATCATCCAGCGTCAGTTCCGCCTGAATTTCCCAACCTAAGTGAATCAATCGCGTCACTCGCGCAGCAACCGTCGAACCATTTGGAGAGGTTTCGACTAATACATCATGTGGTCGCAAGAACATCTCCGGATGCGCCGAATCAAAGCCATTATTTTGAAAAATTCTAGACGAACTGGGCAGCACGTTCACTGGGCCAATAAAACTCATCACAAATGCCGTCGCCGGATGATCATACACATCGGCAGGCGTACCGATTTGTTCGACTTTGCCCTTATTCATCACTACGATTTCGTCCGAGACTTCCATCGCCTCTTCCTGGTCGTGCGTCACAAACACGGTCGTCACATGTACCTCATCATGGAGTCGCCGCAGCCAAGCCCGCAGATCTTTGCGCACTTTCGCATCTAAAGCTCCAAATGGCTCATCTAATAACAAAACTTTCGGCTCTACTGCTAATGCTCGCGCCAATGCGACCCGCTGCCGCTGTCCTCCGGAGAGTTGAGACGGATAGCGATCGCCCAACCCCGTCAACTGCACTAGTTCTAAAAGCTCGTCCACACGGCGTTTGACCTTTTCAGCATTCATTTTGCGGATGTCCATGCCGAATGCAATATTGCGCCGCACGGTGAGATGCTTAAATAAAGCATAGTGCTGAAACACAAAGCCAATATTGCGATCCTGGACACTGCGATCGGTCGCATCTTCGCCCGTGAGAAAAATTCGTCCTGAATCTGGACTTTCCAATCCTGAGATCAGCCGCAGCAGCGTCGATTTACCTGAACCTGATGGCCCTAGAAGTGCCACCAACGAGCCACTTTTGATTTCCAAACTGACCTGATCTACGGCCTGGAAACTGCCAAATCGCTTAGAAACGTCCTGTACTACGATACCCACGGCATTGACCTCGAAAGGGAATTCCCACTTTCTTGATAAGATTACTGTAGTTTTATAACATAATCCCGCGATCGATTGGTTAAAGGAATCGCAAAAAAAAAGACATCCCCGAAAGAGATGTCTTGAAAACATTCAACCACAAACCTAAAACTTAATGGACATTGTTGCCCGTGGATTCGGAATGAGACACAGGCAGCGTATGCGGGAGAGACGAAGAGAGAGAAGGATTGAACTGCTGATTGTTCACACTGCCCTTGACTTGTCGCATAAGACTTGCCATCTCCAGCGCGCTCATACCATATTCCCAGCCTAAATTGCTCTTGATGCCAGCGCGCTCTAAAGCTTGCTGCATCGTATCAGTCGTCAAGACTCCAAAAATGACAGGTACGCCAGTCTGAAAACCTGCCGCAGCAATCCCTTTCGAGACTTCTGAAGACACATGATCAAAGTGAGGAGTTTGACCCTTGATCACAGCCCCCAAACAAATGACGGCATCATATCGCCCTGACAGCGCAAATTGGCGTGCCACTAGAGGGAGTTCAAATGCACCTGGAACCCAGGCATAATCAACCTGTGTGCCATGCGGATCAACATTGATTCCGTGGCGCTTCAGGCAATCTTGACAAGCTTCTAACAAGCGGGTGGTCACGAGGTCGTTAAATCGCCCAACCACGATCGCAAACCGCAGAGATTCGGTCTGAGAGAACGTTCCTTCAAAAATTGTCATCGTTTGAATCTGAGTATCAACACTTCAATAGCTACCAGTTTTCCCCAAAGAGAGTTTCTCCGAGGATTCACTTAAATTTAACTTGGGAACTTAGGCTTTGAATAGTGCTGATCGCTCTATTTATTTAGATTTTACATTTGAGTCCACAGATTTTAGAGTTTCTTCTCCGTACTAACACTGAGAGATCTTCAAGTAAACTCAAAAAACTGGGGACGAACCCCAAGTTCCTCCCCAGTATACGCATGAATTTAGATCACGAGATAGTTTAAAAGCCCGACCACAATCACCAAAGCAAACCAGATTCCGGAGCCAAGATAGAGTAAGCGCTTGGAGGTGTCCCAGTTTTGGGGGGAAGCGTAAGCGACAGGTACGCCAACGACCATGATGAACGAAAATAAAACGAGTGCCAACAATGCGAGTTGGAAAATGAATGTCATTTTTCTCTCCCTAAAACAGCGTTTGTGAGTGTCTCAATTTCTTTTTATAAATAACCGAGACGCGATCGAAAAGTCCTGATTAGTACGTTATCAGAAAACATGGACGTGATTCTATGCCATACAACAGCGGATTTTGATACCCTCGGCGCGGCTGTTGGGGTGAGTCGGTTACGTCCGCAGTCTCGCATCGTTTTGTCGGGAGGAGCGCATCCTCCAGTTCGAGATTTTTTGGCGCTGCATCGAGATGAGTATCCGATGATTGAGCGGCGGTCGGTCAAGCCAGAATCGATTCGATCGATTACGGTCGTAGATGCTCAAATGCGCGATCGCTTAGGCAGTACGGCTGTATGGCTCGATTTGCCGCAGGTGGAAATTACTCTATATGACCATCATGTTGAAGTCGATCGAGATATTTCGGCTGAACACACATTTTTTGATGCCGTTGGCGCGACTACGACAATTGTTGTCGAACAGTTGCAAGCGGAAGAAATCTCTATCACACCAATTGAAGCCACTGTGATGGCATTGGGAATTCATGTCGATACAGGTTCGTTGACGTTTGATCATGCGACGGCGAGAGATGCGATGGCACTCGGTTGGCTAATGCAGCAAGGGGCAAGCTTAAAAGCGATCGCGCAATATGTCGATCCAGGTTTATCTCCTCAGTTGCAGGCACTTCTGAGCACAGCGATGAAGCATTTACACACTCAAGAGATTGAGGGAAATACGATTGCCTGGGTGATGCTCGAAACAGAGGAATTTGTACCTGGGCTGTCGAGTTTAGCTTCGAGCTTGATGGAGTTGACCGAAAGTGATGCGCTTTTACTTGGGCATCGCTATTCCAGAGGGACAGGAGAAGCCTTAACCGTAATTGGAAGATCTAATATTGACGGGACGAATCTGAATGACCTCTTTCAACCCCAAGGCGGGGGACATGCAAAAGCCGCTTCGCTGAGTGTGCGAGATGTCGATGCGGAGGCATTTCTCGATCGCTTAATTGAACAATTCAAGGCGCAGATTCCCAAGCCTTTGAGTGCGCGCGAATTGATGTCTTCACCTGTGCGGACGATCCGACCTGAAACGACGATCGAGGATGCACAGCGGATTTTGTTGCGGTATGGGCATTCGGGATTGTCGATCGTGAATCAAGAGGATCAACTCGTTGGCGTGATTTCCCGTCGAGATTTAGACATCGCGCTGCATCATGGGTTTAGCCATGCGCCAGTGAAGGGCTATATGGCTTCAAATTTGAAGACAATTACACCAGAGACTTCACTCCCAGAGATCGAAGCGTTGATGGTGACGTATGACATTGGCAGGCTTCCAGTTTTAGAACAGGGAAACTTAGTTGGCATTGTCACGCGCACGGATGTGTTGCGGCAATTGCATCAGGGTAAAAAAGAGCCTGAAAAAGATTTGTTTCCACTCCGATATCTCTTGAGATTGGAGCGATTTGCAGAACCGTTTCAGAAGCTTTTGACGATCGCGGCTGAAGCCGCCGCAGAACGGGGCTGGCATCTTTATCTAGTGGGCGGAGCCGTCCGAGATCTATTACTGGCTGATCCATCTGAACCCGTCGCGCTCATTGATATTGATTTGGTCGTAGATGGCTTTCATCAAGCGGCAACGGTTGGAGCGGGAGTCGAACTCGCTCGATCGTTGCAAACACTCTATCCTCAAGCTCGATTAGAAATCCACGGCAAGTTTCAAACGGCAGCACTCCTTTGGCATAACGATACAGACTTAGATTCACTTTGGATTGATATTGCAACGGCACGAACTGAGTTTTATCCTTATCCAGCAGCGAACCCAGAAGTTGAAGCCAGTTCGATTCGGCAGGATTTGTATCGACGTGATTTTACCGTCAATGCTTTGGCTTTGAGATTGACCAATCCGCGATCGAGTGAGTTGCTCGATTTCTTTGGGGGAGTGTTGGATCTGCGATCGCGGCAAATCCGAGTGCTACATGCGAATAGTTTCATTGAAGATCCAACTCGAATCTATCGCGCCGTTCGGTTTGCTGTGCGATTGGGATTTGTCCTCGAACCGCAGACCGAAGGCTATATTCGACATGCGATCGACAGTGGTGTGTATGAACAGCGCGATCGCATTGTTCCAGCATTGCAAACTCGACTAAAAGCAGAATTGAAATACATTTTGCAAGCCCCGTACTGGAGAGCAGCGATTCGCAAACTTGCTGATCTGGATGCTCTTACTTGTATTCACCCTATGCTCAAGCTAGATGCAGCCCTCTGGCGACAAATGAGGCTTGCAGATTGGTTACAGCGATGTGACATGACCATTCCGCATTGGCAAATTTTGCTCGAAGTGTTGATTGCGAAAATTGACGATCGAGCAAACGTTGCTCAAGCCTTACAGCTTCCCGCAGATGCGATCGAGCGGCTGGCAAATTTAGCAGAAATTGAACGCCAGTTAGAGCAATTGCCGCACTGTGAAAAGACCAGCCAGATGGTGCAATTGCTCAAACTGTTTAGCTCGGAAACACTGATATTAGTTGCCGTCAGAAGTTCAAAAACCATCCGGCGATTGATCTGGACGTATTTCTCGCGCTGGTCATTGGTCAAAGCACCAATTGATGGAACAGATCTCAAAGCCTTGGGATACAAACCTGGAAAGCAGTTTAAGCAAATGTTAGACGACTTGCTAGCAGCAACGCTTGACGGAGAGATTAGCGATCGTTCACAAGCTGAAGCCTTTCTACACAAACGGTATCCGTTAACATAGGGTCTGAACTTTTAGGCGATCGACGAATGCTATATCGACGTTTTGGACGCACCGAACTGCAAATGCCCGTTTTTTCCTGCGGAGGAATGCGATATCAGTTCAAATGGCAAGATGTTGCGCCGGATGAAGTCCCCAACGATCAGCAGGCAAACTTAGAAGCGACAATTCGACGATCGTTTGAATTAGGGATGTATCACATCGAAACGGCTCGCGGCTATGGTTCTTCTGAAATGCAATTGGGCAACATTCTGCCAAAATTGCCCCGCGAGAAGCTGATTGCTCAAACCAAAGTTGCACCTGTGGCAGACCCAAACGAATTTAGAAAAACGTTTGAGACTTCACTGAGCTATTTAAAACTCGACTATGTTGACCTGCTCGGACTGCACGGCATTAATGACACGGAAACATTTGAAGATGCGCTTCGCTGTTTAGACGTAGTGAGATCGCTGCAAGACCAAGGAAAAGTTCGCCATGTGGGCTTTTCGACGCATGGTGCAACCGACTTGATTATTCAAGCGATCGCAACCAATCAATTCGATTACGTCAATCTGCATTGGTACTACATCAATCAACTGAATTGGAGCGCGATCGCTGCTGCTACTGCTCACGATATGGGCGTTTTTATCATCAGCCCGACGAATAAAGGCGGCAATCTGCACGAGCCTCCAGCTAGGCTAAGAGAACTTTGTGCACCGCTTTCTCCAGTTGTGTTTAATGATTTGTTCTGCCTCAGTCATTCTCAGGTTCATACCTTGAGTATTGGAGCCGCGAAACCGACTGATTTCGATGAGCATTTGAAAACATTGGCGTGGATAGATCGCGCAGATGAAATTCTGCCTCCAATCATTCACCGTCTAGAGCAAGCCGCGATCGAGCGATTGGGAGAAGATTGGTTTAAGCGGTGGCACGTTGGCTTACCCTCGGTCGATGAAACTCCTGGACGCTTAAATCTTTATACAGTGATCTGGTTGAGAAATTTAGCGATCGCTTACGATTTAGTCGATTATGCGAAGATGCGCTACAACCTGCTGGGTCAAGCCAGCCATTGGTTTCCGGGCGCGCGCGTCAGTGAAATTGATCTAGAAGCATTGCGCCCTGTTTTACAAGACAGTCCATTTCGCGATCGCATTCTCGACGTTCTGCGTGAGGCTGATCAACTGCTGGGAGGCGAAACCGTGAAACGTCTATCGCAACAATAGAAGAATTTCTCGATCGACGCTCCTCATCCATCCGTAAACATCGAAACGAAATTAGAAATTTCTGCAAATTTAAACGTGCAAACTTTTTCGGACAGGGTAAAGTAAGGAGATTCTGTTTTATTGCCCTCAGTGCAGGCACTGAATTTTTTCTGTGATTGCGATCTATCCTGGCAGTTTTGACCCGATTACATACGGACATCTCGACTTAATTAAGCGAGGTGCGCTGTTGTTCGATCGAGTGATCGTCGCCGTTCTGCGAAACCCTAACAAAACTCCGCTCTTTACTGTTCAACAGCGTTTAGAGCAGATCCGGATCGCAGTCCAGCACATTCCCAATGTGGAAGCCGATAGTTTTGAGGGCTTGACTGTAACTTACGCTCAACTGCGAGGCGCATCTGCCCTCTTACGAGGATTACGAGCCGTTTCCGACTTTGAGATGGAGTTACAAATGGCACACACCAATAAAACATTATCGACTCAAATCGAGACGGTATTTCTTGCCACCTCGAACGAGCACAGTTTTCTGAGCAGTAGTGTTGTTCGAGAAATCGCCAGATTTGGTGGTTCGATCGACCATCTTGTTCCTACCCATGTCGCCGAAGATATTTACCGATGCTACGCCAAGAATCACCCAGTATCAGCCCTGACGGATTCACCGCTCCCGAACGCCGCAACAATGGTGCAAGAGACGTGCAAAGAGTAGGAAGTCTCGATATTCAAAGAGAGTTGAATCGGCTGGAGGAGATGATTCTCGACAGCCCCAGAATTCCGCTATCGCGTCGCACGCTGATTGATGAAGAGCAGTTTCTCGATCAGTTAGATCTAGTGCGGTTGAGCTTGCCCGAAGCATTTCATGAAGCGGTCGAAATTGCCCGCCATCGAGATGAGATTCTCGATCAGGCAGAACAGTATGCTCAAGAGATTGTCGAAGAGGCAGAACGTCGAGCGGCTCAGTTGATGAATGAGTCCGGTATTATTCAACGGGCAGAGCAAGAAGCGCAGCAAATTCGCCTTTCGGTACAGCAAGAGTGTGAAGCAGTACAGCAGCAAACGATCGCCCAAATTGAGCAGATGCGTCGCCAAGCTCAGCAAGATCTAGAAGAGATGCGTCGCATGGCGATCGAGGAAAGCGAAGACGTGCAAAATGGCGCGGATGAGTATGCCGATAAGGTGCTGCGCGACATGGAATCGCAGATGACAGAGATGCTAAGAATTGTCCGCAATGGTCGGGCACAGTTGCAGATCAATCAGCCGCAACCACAACAAGTTGCTCCACCTAAGCCAATGCCGCCGAAGAACAATCCAGAGCAACGGAAGCCGCAGCAGTAGAGTGCAAAGCCGAACCTATCGCAAGTGTTGAGTTTCGGCTTCACCGAATGCGGCGATCCGTCCTAACCTTGTCCTGCTTTCAAATTTGAGAGCATTTCGACTGCATCTCCTAATGCAGTGGTTAGGCTTTTGCGAGTTTCGCTGTGGCTGAGTTGTTCAGCTTGCAGATCTTGGGCGAGTTGATTGCGATCGCTCCACACTTCAACTAATTTCGCCTGAAGTTCTGGAACCGTTTGCATCTCAAAAATTTCGGATTCTACTTCAGTTTCGGATGCGTACGAGGCAGTTTTGACGCGATCGAGTTCTGCGTGCAATTGAGCGATCGCATCTTGTAGTGCAAGAACTTCAGAACGGCGTTGTTCTGCTTCAATCTCATAGCGTCTGCGCCAATTATCAGCACTCGCATGAGCAGCCTGCTCTGACGCTTGGGCTGCCTTGACTTGTTGCTGTAGGTCTTTAATTTCTTGCAGCCAGCCAACAACTTGTTGCGACATCTCTGTATCCTTATATAATCCTGTGTTCAACACGATACATCAAGATTTCAGTTTCAGTTCCAGTTTTGATGGGCGCGATCGAGAACATATTCGGCAACGGATTGAATTTCCGATTCGCTCAAGCGATCTTTGTAGGCAGACATATTTCCTTTTCCATTAGTGATAATTGCTACGATCGTTTCGACTGTCCCGTATCCATTCTTTTCTAAGGCTTTCAGCTTCAACGTTTTTCCGCGTCGAATAATGTTGCCGCCATTTACATGACAGCCTGCACATTGAAGCTCAAATAACTGTGCAGGTGAATTGTCTGCCCAAGCTGGCGAGGAAAAAAGTAAAACAGCACTTAAGAGAATGGCAATGAATTTCAGCATTAAGGTTGCAAATCAGTTTTCTGGATTTTGACATACTCCAGATTTCTTCGGCACAATAGCAAATGTTGTGAGGAAATCAGGAGCTTGTTGTGATCGGGAAAATTGCTATTGGCGTTGCGTGTTTTGCGATCGCGTTTGTTCTCGCGAGTCTGGTCGAGTACTGGGTGCACCGACTCATGCACAAGCCTTACAAATTGGGCGAACGGCATCGCGATCACCATCGCCGCAATGAAGGGCAAGGCGTGATTTGGGAATTTTTTGATTATCTCAAAGGCACGATTCTGATTATGGGATTGTTGTTTTTTGTGTCGATCGAGGCTGGCATCGGCTGGTTCTTAGGCGGATTAGTTTACGCTGCGTTTTCTTCTTACGCGCATCAACTCCAGCATGAAAATCCGACGAAATGTTTTTGGATGAAGATGCCTGTACATTACGTGCACCACAAATATGGCATGTGGCATCACAATTTTGGCTTAGCTGTCGATTGGTGGGATCATGTATTTGGAACTTATAAGCTCGTCGATTGGTTGACAGAGCAAGAATTGAGCCAACCGGAACGAGGATATCTAGAACTGCGTTGGCGATAGAATGCCTGAACTAAAATGAAAGTTATAGTCCTAAACTGAGACTCAAACTATGCCAGCCGAACTGCGCTACAGCAAAGAAGAATTTGCTCGACGGGGAAATGAGATTTACGAAACTCAGATTCGTCCTCAGATCGAGGAAGGCCATCATGGCAAGATTGTCGCGATCGACATTGAGACAGGAGCGTTTGAAGTTGCGGATGATACGATCACCGCCTCTGATCGCCTGCTGGAACGGTTGCCTGATGCCCAAATTTGGAGAATTCGGATCGGACATAAAGCTGTTCACCGCTATGGACGTATTCGATTGCTGTACTGATTCATGGAGTTGTTGATCAAAATTGTGAAGCGACAGTTCGACTCGTTGTTGGCAATGCAGATACAGAAAGACAGGTCGTTGATGCAATTATTGACACTGGATTTACAGGTTTTCTGACATTGCCTCATTCAGTTCTATCTACGCTCAACCTGAAGCCATACAGTCGGGAAGAAGGAACCTTAGCAGACGGCAGTGAAGTCATTTTTGACGTGTACAGTGGCTTTGTGATTTGGGATGGAGCATTTAGACGAATTGACATTAACGCTTCAGATGCTACCCCTTTAGCTGGGATGAGTTTGCTATACGGTTATCGAGTGCAGTTTGACACGATTGAAGGCGGTGAAGTCAAGATTCAAGCGTTTCATGAACTGAATCAGAATTTACAGTAACGCAACATTCTCATATCCGAATTGCCAGCGTTTGACATTCACGATCAGGCAATGGAATTTCTTTTATGGATCTTCTAAATTTCTTTATTAACAGGCGGATTTTGGGCTATAAGATCCGACAGTGTTTTTTATACAAAGCGAATCATCGTGGCAGTGTCTCCGATTTCTAAAACCGTTCCAGGTTGGGTTTATCTATCTGTTGTCACCAATGTCGTATTCGGCACAACGTTAGGATTGTGGTTCTTAGGCGATCGCTATTTCACTGAAACGTTGCTCTATCCCCCCGCCGCTCGGACTGCAACCGTTGCAAAAGCAGTTGAAACCCCAGAGATTGTCGCACAAGCTGCTTCGATGCCGTTGGGTCGATCTTTGACGTATCAGGATTGGGTCGATCTGCTTGAAAAAGAAGCGAAAGCCATGATCAAACGAAAACCCGATCGCTTAATCGTGATGGCAGGAGATTCGCTGACGCTTTGGTTTCCTCAAGATCTGCTACCAAGCGATCGCACTTGGCTCAATCAAGGCATTTCTGGTGAAACCGCGTCGGGCTTAGCAAAACGCTTGAAACTCTTTGATCAAACGCAACCCGAAGCTATCTTCGTCATGGTCGGAATTAATGATTTGCTCAAAGGCAATTCTGAGCAAGAGATTCTCGATGCCCAAGCCGACATCATTGCTCAATTGCAGAAATCTCATCCCAAATCAAAAATTGTTCTTCAGTCGCTGTTGCCTCGTGCAAAAGAAGAAATTACCACTGCCAATGCAACTCAGGTTGAAGCCCTGTCAAATGCTCGAATTTACCAATTTAATCGCCGTTTAGCCGCATTAGCCGATCAAACCAAGGTTGAATTTCTAGATTTGCAGCCGCTTTTTGCTGACAAAGAAGGATTTTTGCGATCGGACTTAACCACCGATGGCTTGCATCTCAGCACCCAAGGATATTTAGTTTGGCGATCAGCAATTCAAACTTTCAATCAATTGGCGCTGCGTTAGTGTTTTATGATCGGATCGTAGGCGCGAGGAAGTTGTGAAATGGATACCAAGGCGTTTAAGCGATCGCTCAATAGTTCTGAAAATTATCACCGCAAAGGATTCGGACATGATGCGGAAGTTGCAGATACTATGCAGTCCGAATATCAGAGCAACTTGATTCAGGAAATTCGTGAGCAAGCTTATACGCTCAAACGCGGCGATGTAACGATTCGACTGGCGCAAGCGTTTGGCTTCTGCTGGGGCGTTGAACGCGCTGTCGCAATGGCTTATGAAACCCGCCAACATTTTCCAACCGAACGGATCTGGATTACGAATGAGATTATTCACAATCCCTCGGTAAATCAGCGATTGAGAGAAATGAATGTCTTGTTTACGCCTGTTGCGGCTGGACAGAAGGATTTCTCAGAAGTGGCAAAAGGGGATGTCGTGATCCTGCCCGCCTTTGGAGCCAGTGTGCAGGAAATGCAGTTGTTAAACGATCGCGGTTGTACGATCGTCGATACCACTTGTCCTTGGGTTTCTAAAGTTTGGAATACCGTGGAGAAACACAAAAAAGGTGATTACACCTCGATCATTCACGGCAAATACAATCACGAAGAGACGGTTGCAACCAGTTCGTTTGCTGGAAAGTATCTGATTGTATTGAACCTAGCCGAGGCGCAATACGTTGCCGATTACATCTTAAACGGTGGCAATCGCGAAGAATTTCTGACCAAATTCAAGAACGCAACTTCTGTCGGGTTTGATCCCGAGCGCGATTTAGTTCAAATTGGCATCGCGAATCAAACCACGATGCTCAAAGGCGAAACTGAGCAAATCGGCAAATTGTTTGAACACACGATGCTGAAGAAGTATCCGCCGAATGAATTGAATCAGCATTTCTTGAGTTTTAATACGATTTGCGATGCGACTCAAGAACGGCAAGATGCAATGTTCGATCTCGTCAAAGAGAAACTGGACATGATGATTGTGATTGGGGGTTACAATTCTTCGAATACAACACATTTGCAGGAAATTGCTATCGACTACAAAATTCCGTCTTATCACATCGATAGCGTGGAACGGATTCTGTCTCGCGATCGCATTGAGCATAAGCCACTGCACAAAGATTTGGAAATCGCTGAGCATTGGCTACCTGAAGGCGAAATCGTTGTAGGTATTACTTCTGGCGCTTCGACTCCCGATAAAGTTGTTGCAGACATTATTGAGCGAATTTTTGAATTGAAAGCGGCTGTTCCAGCATGAAATCGGTTCGATGCAGCTTCCTAAATCTTTATAAAATTCTGCTGTGTAGCTTGATTTGGCTTTTCACCTGCTTTTACACGACTCCAGTGTGGGCAGGTGCATTGTCCGATCGCGTTTCTGCTTACCCGGATTGGCACAATAAACCACCCGTTTCTCAAGCGACAGGCGATCTCATCTACCCCGATTGGATCGCGGGAACTTGGCATGTGAAAAGCACCTTAATCGATCTCGTTGCTCCCCTCGCTCCTAAAATTGTCACGCCAGGATTCGAGAGTAATCGGCAATATGTGAATCAGCCGATCGAATTTGATGTGCGATTCAAACCGAATCCAACCCAAGTCATTGCCGATCGCGCTTTTAACGGATTGAATATTGCGCGGGCATATTTGGGCGATCGCGCTGTGCTTTCCGTCAAAGTTGATCCGAATTCTCCGAATAAACAAATTACCGTTTTGAGAGACGATCGCATTCTGACTTCAACGATTACAGGTCGAGCGATCGAGACTCCTGATCCCAAACAATTCATTACGAGCGAGATTTTTCAACAAGTCTTTAGAAGTACATCTCAACCCTACTTAAACCAGGTTGAAACCACGACTGCCTATCAGTTTGTCGATGGAAAAATTGGAGCAGATCAAATTACTGCCATCTATCTTTCGCCGCAAGATCCTGACTATTTCAATGCAGGAAATACACCCGTCGCATTGTATCGATATCGCCTAGAATTCTCGCCACCCAAAATGAGTAATTAGACTCATCAAAAAACTTAATTTCTGTTGTGAATGTTACAGATAATTGCTGCTTAGTTCCAAAGTAAACTTTAATTTCTTACGCTAGAAAGGCAAGCATGAGTTTGTTATTCTCACGATACAGATCAAGGAGTTGTTACTCTCACAGTTCCTAAAGATCCAAGGCATCGAAGTTTTCTGACCCTTTTTAACTATTCCGTTTTCGTGAGTGTTAGCGAGCCACGTGCGGCTCTCTCACAAAATCTGATTCATGACCGCGATTTGAAGAAGTTGCTGATCTTGAACGATCGACAACTCTATTTTTGACTTTTGAACCCCACCCGATTTTTAGAGATGAACCCTTACTGCGAACAATGGATTGCCGATTGGTGTCAAACAAATGGCTGGACAGACTGGTTTAGAGAACGCTCCAGCTATTGGGCATTTCCGCCCAATTCTGTCATGCCTGTTCCGATCCCCAGCTCAGTTTTACACGCCATTAAAGCTGAAAAAGGCTTGAGCCAGGATGAACGATTCTGGAGTTTAAGTGCATTGGTGGGAACGGGTCTTGCCGCAGCTTTAGGATTCGCGATCGCGTCTCCGATGCCTTTATTAATCGCATTTGTGGGATGTGCAATTGTATTCGCGCAATTAGATAGTGAAGAAGTTTAGATGAGGCAGAAGCTTCGGGATGCGAGGCTTCTGTCGTATTCAGCTAGAATGGGTATCTGTCAAAGATTTCGAGAACGCCCATGACTGCTGCTCGCCGCTATCACATCACGACGTTTGGCTGCCAGATGAACAAGGCAGATTCCGAGCGTATGGCTGGAATTCTAGAAACAATGGGCTTTGAATGGTCAGAAGAAGCCAACGAAGCCGATCTGATTCTCTACAACACCTGCACGATTCGGGATAATGCAGAGCAAAAAGTTTATTCCTATCTCGGACGGCAGGCACAGCGGAAACAAGAAAATCCGAATTTGACGATCGTCATGGCTGGATGCGTCGCACAGCAAGAAGGTGAAGCCTTACTGCGACGAGTGCCCGAACTCGATTTAGTCATGGGACCGCAATATGCCAACCAGCTCGAAGATTTGTTGGAACAGGTTTTTAGTGGTCAGCAAGTCGTTGCGACTGATCCCATTCATATTGTCGAAGACATTACAAAACCGCGACGCAATAGCGATGTCACGGCTTGGGTGAATGTGATTTATGGCTGTAATGAGCGTTGTACGTATTGTGTCGTTCCAGGTGTGCGTGGAATCGAACAATCTCGGACACCGGAAGCGATTCGAGCGGAAATTGAACAGCTTGCAGCCCGAGGGTACAAAGAAATCACCTTATTGGGTCAGAACATTGATGCGTATGGGCGAGATTTGCCGGGAGCCACTCCAGAAGGGCGACATCTGCATACGTTCACAGATTTGTTGTACTTTGTGCATGATGTACCGGGTATCGATCGCATTCGATTCGCAACCAGTCATCCACGCTATTTCACAGAGCGTTTGATTCGAGCTTGTGCGGAATTGCCGAAAGTGTGTGAGCATTTCCATATTCCGTTCCAATCCGGCGATAACGATGTTTTGAAGGCAATGTCACGCGGGTATACGCACGAACGATATCGTCGAATCATTGACACGATTCGCGAATATATGCCAGATGCGTCGATTAGCGCTGATGCGATCGTTGGATTCCCAGGTGAGACTGAAGCCCAATTTGAGAACACCTTAAGTTTGGTGCGCGATATCGGATTTGATTTGATCAATACAGCGGCATATTCTCCACGTCCCGGAACTCCTGCGGCAGTTTGGGAGAATCAGTTATCTGAAGAAGTCAAAGCCGATCGCTTACAACGATTGAATCATTTGGTGTCGCAAAGTGCGTCAGAGCGATCGCAGCGATATGCAGGACGAATTGAAGAAGTACTGGTAGAAGCTCAGAATCCGAAAGATCCAACGCAGGTGATGGGGCGGACGCGCGGAAATCGGTTGACGTTCTTTGCAGGCTCTATCGACGAACTCAGAGGTCAAACCGTCAAAGTGAGAATTACCGAAGTAAGATCGTTCAGTTTGACGGGACAACCTCTGATTGAGGCTCGTCTGTAGAAACGGAGAGGGTGGGATTCGAACCCACGGAACCTTTCGGTTCATTCGATTTCAAGTCGAACGCATTCGACCACTCTGCCACCTCTCCAAGGGACGTGTATTATCTTATCCTATTCAGGTGGTTTTGGATTGATTTCCAGCAAAAAGCCGCGATCGCTTTCAAATACGATCGCGGCTTTTTCGTTCAGTTCAATTTAGGAGTGGGGAACGATTAGTCTTGAATTTCTTTCAAGGCATATTGCGCGATCGCCAAAGTTAAGCGCGCCTGCTCAGTTTCTGACAATTTCGCCCAATCGGTCGATTTTACGCTCTGTTCTTCGCCGCGCATCGAATAAGCCAAAGGACGCGCCAGCACGTGTAAATCGTCTTCTGCCCACTGCGGCAATGCTTCTTGTACACAAAGCACCAACTGATCCGCCAGACTTGCTGAAGAGTTTGCCAACTTCTCAGCCTGACGCGCGATCATATTCAGAATCGCCTGCGGCACAGTTGCAAACTTCTGAGCCAAAGAAGCTTCCAGAGTTGGAGCTGCGAACAAGGTATCTAAATGAGAGAAGAACGCATCGGCACGATCGTTGAGTTCGGATTCTGGCAGCGCATCGAGCGAGAACTTTTGATCTAAAGCGTTAAAGAAAGATTCCGCCTCCGCATCGGCTGGATTCCACGGATAGGCAATCTTACTTTGAGAGACTTCCGCAATTTCAACTTCGACCGTCTCAACATTGCCTGGCTCATTCCACCGCACTGTCACGGCTTCCGAGTCAAGCAACGCTGCTGCGAGTGCCTGCCGAAGTTGGAGTTCGAGAGAGTTAGAGGGACTTGCTTCGTGTGCCATGACAATATTCCGCATCGAGTGAACTAAGGGTGGGTATGTTTGATGGCTATGACTTCAAGCCGATCGTTACCAGTTCCGTAACTGACCTCACAATTTACGCGAATTCTCCTAAAATTTCAAAGTTCTTAGGAGAGAAGAGTGGGGGGTGGGGAGTAGGGAGACCTCCCTAATTCCGTCCGTCCGCAGGCGAAACCAAAAATTCTAAAACCGAATTCTGCGAGCCACCAAACTTAATTTGTGCCCCAGATTGTAGTGGCACTTCATAATTATGGACTTTCTGCCACCCTTTTGAGGTAGAAACCCAGGTTCCATACCGGGAAAAATCGCGCAGAAAATAACTGGGTTGCAGCGTGTCTGGGTTGGCACTGCGGTAGAAAATTTCCGCATGTTTCCGGGACACTCCAGGTTCATTCGCCAAGACTAAATCATTCTCAGCACTCATTCCGACGCGCATTAAGCCACCCCGAATCGTCCAAACTTTGGCATTTTCTAGCGATCGAATCGAGGCGACCGGATTCTGCATTCCTAACTGGCTCGGCGTATGCGGAATTTGCGTGAGTCCTTCTGCGATCGGCTTAATTAATTCGCCATCAAATTCAGGGTGCATGTACAAAACAGGCAGCGTCCAAGCTTGATGATTAAACCGAAATAAAGTCAGCAAATGTTGACGTGCAACAGCGACAGCTTGATCGATCGGCATCCGTTCTGACAATGCCTGAGCAAAAGTCGCGATAAAACTTAGCGCCTCTTGATCCGTAATCGAATCCCGCATCGCCAAAACTGCTGGAACTCCATGATGCAGCAAGACTTCCGCCAAACTGCTCCGGGGAATCGTTTCTGCTCCTTGCTGCTCGGGTTGTGCGCCCCAGCAGGCATTAAAAACTGCCAGTTTCACATGACAACGAGTCAGAACCTGCGCCAATTCTGTCCCATTCATCGGCAGATTTGGACGAAGGAATAACAAGCCGCCATCTGGAGCCGGAACCCCGTGACCTGCATAAAACAGCACATTATATTGACCGCTTTCCAAGCGATCGATTAATTCCCCCGAAGTTGGCTGTAACAACGTATCGACAAAACAAGGCGCAGCTAGGCGATTGATTCCCTGACGCTCCTTGAGAATTCGGGTCAGCGCTTGTGCTTCTTGCTCAAGTTTGAGCCGTTTTAATTCGTCGCCGCTTTGAGACAGGTCGGGAGCCGCATCTTGTCCTAAAACCAGTAAAACATTGAGACTCGACTCCGATCGCAAAACGGGCAAAGCATCCACATCGCTCGTCGTGCGGCTAAATAAAAGCTGCTGACTCAACGAAATTGCCTGCTTTCCGGCATCAGGCTGCATAATCTCCCACGGCAGTGAAATCAGATCCGGATCGCGCACTTCTAAACGCAATCTCAGCGCTTTTCCTTGCCCTTGAGCGATCCCTTGACTGCGGTTAAGGCTACTTTCAATCACGCCATCAAACAGCCATTGCCACAAATTGATGCCCAGATTCTGCATCAACCGCGCACCTCGCGAAATTGGCTGTCCCACAGGTGTTTCGGCTACCTCAATGGGAGGAGTACTCACCTGGGAGATATGCGGCACATCCGGAACCCCGCGCGTCGAAAACATTTCTTGCCACGATCGCCAATGTTGTTTCAGTTCAGCCGTCCATAGACAATCGCGTAAGAGATAGCCGCCTCGGTAAGGGGCTTCGATCACATGAATTGCAAAATGTTCAGCTTGAGAGGCGCGTAATCGTGCGATCGCTAAACTTAGGCAAGGAAGGTCAGACGGTGACATGAATCGGCAAAGGCTGGGTTAACACTCCGGAACTTTAATCTTAAAGGCTATCCGGTAATTAATCTATGGCGTAGCCGATGGGTTCTCTTTTGCAGACTCAGCAGCAGACTCAGCACAAGCTCCAATCTGGTCAGGTTTGGGGGAGATGCGGGTGAAATTCGCGATCGCACTTTCTCTTTGCCACCCCATATTTCCTAGCCTAACTGAGTTCACCAGTTTCCCCTCAGTCGGCAGAGTACACACTTTCAATCTCAACCAATTCGATTGATCCGAAGTCGATCGCTGTTGTCCGACAACTTGCAGAACGGTTCCAGAAGACATGCGACCCAGAATCTCATTTGCCGTCTCAGTCGATTGCGCAGCATTTTTGAACAGCGGCAGACCTGCTGTTTGATCTGCGGTCTGAATTTGGATAAATGAACCGGAAGTCAGCGGAGTCACAGTCGGAGAAGCGGGAACTGGCGGCACTGTCGCAGAAGGCACAGGCATTCGATTAGTAAAACGGGCAATCAATTCTGGAGCAAGCAGGGTCGCGATCGCACCTGCAATGCCAAATAATGCCAACACGATGAACAAAACTTTGAACCAATTGATCCGACGGGGTTCTGCAATCTGAGTTCTCAATTGAGACACTTCGCGAGCAGCCAGCATCTGAGTGGGCTGAGCTAAAGCAGGCGAAATCGTTTGAGCATTCTGCGATCGCCGCGATTCTTTCGTTTGACAATGAATCAAGCCGACCGTGACATTATCGTGACCGTTGCGCGTGTTTGCGATATTGATTAATTGCTGTGCGGCTACAGCCACATCAATCTTCCCGTCTAGAATCGGAGCAATTTCGGTTTGCCAAACTTCTTCGACCCGATCGTTGTCACTCAATCCGTCTGAACACAGCAGATAGACACAATCCTCATCGAGAATCAATCGCTGTACGGTGGGGCGCAAATAGCTCGAACTCCCCATCCCCAAAGCTTGCACTAATGATCCCGCAGAAGAACGCTGTAACGCATCTCGGTATAAGGAATATCCCAAGCGAGCCTCACGCGACGCGACATCATCATCTAAAGTGACTTGATAGCAGCCCTTGCGAGTAATGCGATAGGCGCGACTATCCCCCACATGCGTGAGATAGAATTCATGCCCTCGAACTAATCCCATGACAACAGTCGTGCCCATGCGCTGCCGTTCTTGCCGTCGTTCCGCATCGTTCTGTTCGGAGATCGCATCATTCGCCTCGCACACTGCGGCTTCTAATTCCTGCTCAATCTCATCCGATTGAATCGCTTGAACTTGGCGCGCGATCGTCTCGATCGCTAAATGTGAGGCAACCTCTCCACCCTCATGCCCACCAATCCCATCACAGACGATCACGAGATTCGTCTTTGCCTTCGTTGCACTCGGTGGATAGCACGCATCTTCGTTACTTTGACGGCTCGGTCCTTGATCGGTCGCCGTTGCAATGTGAATCTGGCGAGTTTGATATTGGGCTTGATGGGCGATCGCTTGATCCAAGACTGAAATTAACGACTCAATACTCGAAATCTCTCCGTCAACTAAGTTCTGGCAGATTTGCTGAAAGAAATCGGAGATCGCAGAGTGCGGCTGCCAAGTTGTCCACAATTCTCCTAACTGCGTCAGAGCGGGAGATTGCCGATCAAATCGCAATTCCAACAGTCTCAGGGTGTCGCCATCGGCAAACAGTTGATTCGGATCAAGCAAAGTTGAAGCAACGTTTTCAACACTCAATCGTTGCCAGAGTCGCGTAATTTGCTCAAGAAAATGTAATTGGCGAAATCCAGAACTTGCATTCCACACTTGAGTTAAAGCAGGCATGAGTTGCCCATCTGTGGTAATCGGAGCCGATTCGAGCAGAATCAGATCAGACAAAACAGCATAAGGCTGAGGAATCGTAGGGCGCTCTGCCATCAAATGCAAATAGGGTTCGAGTTGGGGAGGAACCTCGACTGGATTCGGTGGAATTCCAGGTTTGGTATCTAGAACAATTTGGGATGATTTGAGCAAATAGCGATCGTCGAGCCGTTCACCAGGCTGACCTGCTTTTACCCCCATGACCCAGAGATAGCGTTTGGGAATCCGAGTTTGGCAGTGATGGCAAAACTCCTGAGTGACGGGGTTGAGCGCCTGACAAAAATAATTCGGGCATTGCACGATCGGATCAGTTTGCATTGAAAAATGGCATGTGATTTGCTCAATTCATCACTCTAGCAATTTTTGCCCTCGGTCGGAGATGGCATTTCCGAGTTTCCTCGCGTTGCGATCGCAATTTTCTGAGGCACAATAAGCCAGATTTTAGTGAGATTGGCTATGTCTTCCGTGTTCCGCCATCTGGGGTTTGCTTCGCTGATAGTGGGTTTATTGGTATCGATGCCAAAATCGATCGCAAACCCAGTTTCTTCTACACCCTCTACATTTGTGCCAACGGCTCCACCCCCCGTTGCTCCCCCGCTGAAAGAGAATTTCGTTCAACCTGATTTCCGGATTTCTGCGCTACAACGCGATTTTCAAGGCAATCTCTGGCTGGCCACCCCGCAGGGCGTGAGCCGGATTAATCCCAACACAGGAAGGGTGATCTCTCAGACGAAATTGCCGAATCTCTCAATCTCGGCATTGGCGCAAGATAAAGTCGGACGCATTTGGGTGGGTACAGCAGAAGGGCTGTTTCGCATCGATCCAAAAACCAATACGGTCACGGCACAAACTCTGACGCTGCCTTCTAATCGCGTGTTGTCGTTATTAGTTGATCGACGCGGCTTTCTCTGGGTTGGCACTGATTCTGGACTCGCCCTGATTAGTCCCGATCAAGGCTTAAAAATGACGACGCTACAAAATCTGCCTGGGATTAGCGCTAATGCTTTAAGTCTTGATCCTGAAGGTCAGCTCTGGGTCGGGACGTTGGACGGCTTGGTTCAGGTCGATACAGCAAGTGCGAAAATTTTGCACCGGATGAGTTTAGAGGAAGGAACAGCACAGTCTTTAGCACTCGATCGACATGGTTCACTGTGGACAGGAACCACCAGCGGACTGGTAAAAATCGATCCGTTGCAGCGCCGCCGCTTACGATCAGTAACTCAACTCAGAGGACGCGATATTGTCTCAGCAGGATTTGACGGGGTTGGAAGCATTTGGGTCGGCACAAGCGCTGGACTCTTTCGGGTCAATCCTTACAATGGCGCAATTATCGGTCAAGTTCCTCATCTTCCCTCGAATCAAGTCATGTCTCTCGCGCCTGACACGGGCAATAAATTGTGGGTCGGAACAACCGAGGGTTTAGCTTGGGTCAGTATGACCACTTATCAAACAAAGCCGCATTTGATGTTCAGTCGCAGCGTTGAAGAGAACCCCTCAGAATAATGTCCAGTCGCAGCGTTGAAGAGGAACTCCTAGAATTAAGATAGATCTTCAACTCTCTTCATTCTTTCGGAGTTCTGATGCTCATTACGCCGCAGCATTTGATTCAGTGGAAACAGCAAAACAGAGCGATCGCAGTTCTCACAGCTTGGGATTATGCGATCGCTTCAATTCTCGACCGCGCTGGAATCGAAGTGATTCTGGTCGGGGATTCGCTCTCCATGGTGGCACTTGGGCATGAGACAACTTTGCCGTTAACGCTGGATGAAGTGATCCATCATGCAAAAGCAGTGCGGCGCGGCGTGAAAGAAGCCTTGTTAGTCGTCGATTTACCGTTTCTGACCTATCAGGAAAGTTGGCAGCAGGCAATGCATTCGGCAGGGCGAATTTTGAAAGAAACGAATGCAGGCGCAGTCAAATTAGAAGGCGGCTATCCCGCGATCGCGGAAACTGTCGCTCGATTAGTTCAAGCGGGCATTCCTGTCATGGGACATGTAGGATTAACGCCGCAATCAGTCAGACAGACGGGATTTCGTCAGCAAGGTAAATCGCACGAGGCGGGAGAAAAGATCGTAGCTGAAGCGATCGCGCTGGAGCAGGCAGGGGCTTTTGCGGTTGTGATCGAGCATGTTCCAGCGGATTTAGCCAAAACGATTACGGAGAGTCTAACGATTCCCACGATTGGAATCGGCGCAGGCATTCATTGCGATGGACAAGTGCTGGTGACCTCAGATGTTTTGGGATTAGGAACTTGGAAACCGAAGTTTGCCAAGACCTATTTGGATCTGAATGCGTTGATTACGCAAGCGGTGCAAGAGTTTGGGGAAGAGGTACGAGCGCACAAGTTTCCGCCTGAAACTTGAGCGATCGCGGCTTGAGATCACTCCTCCTCGATCCCAGAATCGTGATATAACAATTAAGGTTTCTTTACAGAAAACAACACTGACTCACAGAGTAAGTCGGGCTGGGGATTTCAGCCTGATTTTTAGTGGCAAATTTCGGTCGAAACTTGCCCTACTTATTGTGGTTATTACAGTCCTCCCGGAGAGAAGAATCGCTCATGACGGTATCGCTCACGCCCGATTACACGACCCTCACCAGTCCCGACACGAAACTTCGCCTAAAAGACATTATCAAAACTTTGCCCCGCGAATGCTTTCAGAAAGATATGCGGAAAGCTTGGACTGCCGTTGTGGTCAATGTTTTGATGGTTGGTCTGGGGTATTGGAGTATTGCTGCTTCCCCTTGGTTTCTTTTGCCGATCGCGTGGATTTTTACAGGAACTGCGTTGACCGGATTTTTTGTGATTGGGCATGACTGTGGACATCGATCGTTTGCACAGCGCAAATGGGTCAATGATCTCGTCGGTCACATTTTTATGGCTCCGTTGATCTATCCCTTCCACTGCTGGCGGATTGGGCACAACCAGCATCACAATCACACCAACAAAATGGATGTGGATAATGCGTGGCAGCCTTGGCGGACAGAGGTTTATGACAACCTTGATCCGATTACGAAGACCGCTTACACCACGACGCGCGGACGCTTATGGTGGCTCGCTTCGATTCTGCATTGGGCTTTGGTTCACTTTAAGCTGTCGAACTATAAAACTCGCGACCACGGCAAAGTGAAATTGTCGATCGCAGTTGTCGTCGCATTTGCAGCCATTGTATTTCCGGCTTTGTTCCTCACGGTTGGGGTTTGGGGCTTTGTGAAATTCTGGTTGATGCCTTGGTTGGTCTATCACTTCTGGATGAGCACGTTCACATTGGTTCACCACACCTTGCCGGATATCCAATTCAAAGAGCCGGAAGAATGGGATGCAGCACAGGCGCAACTGTTTGGAACAGTGCATTGTGATTATCCGAAGTGGGTTGAGTTTCTCTGCCACGACATCAATGTGCATATCCCGCATCATCTTTCCACTGCGATTCCTTCTTACAATTTGCGATTAGCAGACAGCAGTTTGATGAAGATTTGGGGATCGAAGTTGAGACGATATCAGTTCTCTTGGGGATTGATGAAGGAGATCACAGATCAATGTCATCTGTATCATCCTGAAGAGGCTTATCAATCGTTCAAGTCTTACGCGAACAAGTAGATTTGAGAAATTGAGTTAAAAAGCGCGATCGACAGATGTGTCGATCGCGCTTTTTTAGTTCTCTAGGCAAATTGAACACTCATATTTCGGGTGTGCTATCGAATCAATTCAGCCGTCCGCTCCGCCTTTGCAAGCTGCTGCAACTTTCCCCGCAGATCCGCCCAATGCACATTTTCCAAACTCGATAAAACAACATGAGCCTCACCGACCCGCTCAACGGGTCCGAGTCCGACTGCCCACATGCCTGCTGCCAGCGCCGCTTCAATGCCTGCTGCTGCATCTTCAAACACAACACAAGCCGCAGGATCAACTCCTAACTCGTTTGCCCCAAATAAAAATAAATCCGGTGCAGGTTTGGGACGCTCTACACTATGTCCATCGCCAATCACATCAATGTATTCTGCAATTCCGAGCTTCTCAATCACCGGACGCGCATTTTTACTCGCAGAGCCTAACGCAGTTTTGACTCCAGCTTGTTTGATCTCTTTCAAGAAATCTAAAACCCCGGGGAGTAAATCAGTCGGCGAGATCGCGTCGATCGAGTCAACATAGTACTGGTTTTTGCGCTCCATCATGTCTTCGATCTGAGCTTCACTGTAAACACGATCGCCGATAATCTTCATCAAAGAAGCTCGGCGTGAAATGCCTCGCAACGCCTCGTTGGCTTCGCGATCGAAAGGCAAGCCCTCTTCATCCGCTAATCGTTGCCAAGCTCGATAGTGATACTCAGCCGTATCGGTCAAAACACCATCGAGATCAAAAATCACGCCTTGAATGTCAGAAGAAGTCATAGTTCTTTTGGGGGTTGTAGGATCTGCTCTCAAATCAAATTCATGCCATTGATCGCGCCAGTGAATGCGGAATTTCAACCGTGTCCAGCCCGGAGGTAAGTGAGGATGAGCAAAGGGTTCTTCGCCAAATTGCACGCCTCCAAAACCGAGAACAACAGCTTGCCAGATTCCACCTGCCGACGCGCCGTGAATGCCATCGTCCGCATTGCCGCGAGTGTCTTCAAGATCGACCATCACAGCTTGCATAAATCGATCGTAGGCTTCAACCGTATTATTCAAATCCGACGCAAGGATGGCATGAATCGCAGGACCCAAAGATGAACCGTAAGTAATATCGGTGCGAGGCGCATAGTAGTTCCAATTTTTCTCTAGCGCTTCGAGAGAATAAGGAGACTCTTGAGATTGCCGCATCAAGTACAGCAGCATCAAGACATCGGGTTGTTTGAGCACTTGAGCTTTGTCGGCTCCCGCGATCGTTAAAATTTCCTGCATCGATTTCGTGCGCGGCTCGTAGTCCTCCAGATTAATATCTTCGAGATCAAAAAAGCCATCGCATTGCTCGATCAAGCCCGAGGGATGGCTGTGAATAAACATATTCGTTGCAATGTCTTGCCAGCGCGATCGCCGTTCGGAGGTAATTTTTAAGCGATCGCACAATTCGCCTAATTTCTCAGGTTGCGTCTGTTTCAGCCAATCATAAATATAAATCGCTTTTTCCAGATGCCATTGCGCCATGCGATTCGTGAATGTATTGTTATTCACGTGCTCATGGTACTCATCTGCACCAATCACTTCCCGAATTTCATAGCGTTCATAGCGAGTACTCCACTCAACACGGCTCATCCAAAACACAGCAGTATCGAGAATGATTTCTGCGCCATAGTCGCGCATCCATTCATCATCTTGAGTCGCTTGCCAGTAGTACCAGGACGCATAGGCAATGTCTGCGCTGATATGAATTTCGCGATCGCGACACCAAATCCGAATATCTTCGCCATAAGGATCTTTTGGCAATGCCCAACGTGGGGTGACTTCATCACCTGTATCCGCGCTTTCCCAAGAGTACATTGCGCCTTTGTAGCCGTAGTAAGTCGCTTTCCGACGCGCCCCTTGAATGGTTCGATAGCGGTAGGTCAATAGATTGCGAGCAAGATGCGGCTGAGTGAAGGTAAAGAACGGCAGAATAAAAATCTCGGTGTCCCAGAAAACGTGACCGCGATAGCCAAAGCCTGAAAGGGTTTTCGCGGGGATGCTCACTCGATCGTCATGGCGCGCAGCGGCAATCAACAACTGAAATAGGTTATATCGCACCGCCAACTGAGCGCGGAGATCGCCTTCAATCACAATGTCGCTTTGCTGCCACGCTTCTGCCCAGCTTTGTTCGTGAGCATCAAACAAGTCTTGATAGTTGGTCAAAGCGGCGAGCTTACTTTGAGCCGATTGAACCGGAGCTTCCACCTCGCGAGAAGTGTAGATTGTGATCAAATTCTCGATCGTAATCGTTTGGTCAGCCGGAGCCGTAAAGGTCGTCGTCAACGTGGGATAGCCCGGAACATTCGTGACTTGGACATTTCCCTGTGCGCCACTCAATGACAAACTCGATGCCATTGCGAGTTCAATATGAGACGTTCGCGTGCGGACTTGCAACCAGACGCCATGCTCGGTTTTCCCCTGTCCTAGCTGTTCCCAATGGTTGAAGCCTTGGTTTTCTGGATAGCCATTGATACTCGCTTGCACTTCCACGATCGCATCTGCTTCTAACGCAGTGATTTGGCAGCGCAACCCGACCACATGCTCATCGGCAAGACTAGCAAATCGCTCAAAATGCAGCCGGATGGTTCTGCCACTCGGACTGCGCCAGTGAATCGTTCGACTCAAAACGGCTCGGCGCACATCTAATTGACGCTCGTAACTCAGAACTTCGCCTTGATCTAAGCGAAAGCGATCGCCATCGACAATAATCAGCAGTGGCAGCCAATCCGGACAATTGACCAGTTCGGTATAGACAATCGGAACGTCATCATAGACGCCATGAATTAACGTCGCAGGCTGAGATTGAGCATAGCCCTCTTCAAAACTGCCACGGGTTCCAAGATAGCCATTGCCGATCGTGAAAACGGTTTCGCGCGAATTGAGCAATTCGGGGACAAATTCCGTTTCGATGACTGTCCAATCTGTGTAGACCAAAGGCGAGCGGTCGATTTGAGTCATGATGCAGGTACTCCGGGAAATCGGGAAGATCAAATTTTCTGGTGTTCTTCTAAAATTGATTCAGCTCTAGGCTTATACAGCAGGTGAAATAGAGCGTCGAGATAGTGTAACAAAGACTCGCGACTTTCTCGGTGAACATAGTTCCAGAAACTATATAGTTTGGTGAGCAGTAAAAGCTGTCGGGTGTGATGTTGCCAGTTGTATTCATCATGAATGCGCTGAATACTTTTCGCAGAGATTTGCTCCCAATAGTTGGGATCAGCGTAAGCGCGATCGAGAAAATCTAAAATCTTGCGCGTTGAACCGTCGAGATCCGTCGGATTGATCAAGAATCCGTGTTTGTCGTCTTCAATGATTTCGGTCGTTCCGCCGAATTCGGTGGCAAAAGAGGGTAATCCAGAAACCATTGCTTCGAGTAATACTCGTCCAAATGCTTCAAAGCGAGCAAAATGTACAAAAATACCTCTGCGATCGGCAATGCTACGATACATTTCTCCGAGATCAGGATTAGACAGGCGTTCACCAATCCAGCGCACATGCTCATGCAGTTGATAATAATCAATCAGGCGATGGATTTTTTCAATCTCTTCGGCTTCATCCGCGTTAATTGCAGCATCAACACTGAGTTTGCTAGTGACGAGAATTAAATTACAACGCTGCTGCAATTCTGGACTCCGCCCAAAACATTCAACTAGCCCAGAAAGATTTTTCACGGCTGTTAAGGGCGAGATCGCCAGAATAGGCGTGAGGCTTGGATCTGCGAGTTTGCCGAGAATATGAGACGCTTCTTGCTCGAATAAGAGATAAGTCAAGCGATCGCGGTGTTCTGACGATCGTGCTTCCGAATACGGGAAAAATACCCGTTCATCGACTCCAGGTGGAATGCGATTAAATTTGGGGCTAAAAAGCTCAATTCCATTGATCACATGGTAAAGCTGCGGCATCGTAAAGCATTTGTATGATTCATACTGTCCGAACGTATCTGGGGAACCAACAATCTCTTGATACGATGAAGTGACAATAAAATCTGCCGCATTCATGCTGATTAAATCTGCGGTAAATTGCGCGGAAAAATGATACTGCGGCTCTAACTCTTGCCAATATAAATTACTGAATAAATGTTTCGGCTTTTCGAGCGAATGTGCAATATTACAATGCGTCACGTTAAGCTGACGTGCGATCAATGAAGCAACTAAATTGCCATCGCTGTAATTGCCAATAATTAAGTCTGGTTTTCCATTTAATTGTTCTAAGAGACGAGACTGAGCATCGATCGCGAAAGTTTCTAAATATCCCCAAATCTCAAATTTAGAAATCCAGTTATCGGTAATTTTAGAATTAAATTCTCGAAACGGAACTCGCAGAATCCAAGTATTGTTCGTATCATCTACTTTTTCAAGCGGTAAATCGCATTGTGTACCTTCGCAATTGGGAATGAGTCGCGTCAAAATTACAACTTGCGGCTGGATATTCAGCATGTCTAATCCAGCCAGATGAATCTCTTCTTGGAGTTTGCGATCGAGACTTCGGGCTTGATCTAACACATAAGCAACCTGTCCCAACGTTTCCGATCGCCCTAAGTAGTCTTGTCCCACCCAGCCATGAATGGAACAGAGCGCAACTCGAAACACAGATGGAAATCTGGCAACAAATGCCTCTAAGATCGCAGGCTGCGGCATGTTCACCATTTGATCGACGAGTTCCATCATTCCGCGGACGCGCTCAACCGTATTTCCCCATCCTGGCTCGAATCCTAAAGGCTGTAATTCTGCATGTACGCTTTGATATGATTCGTCTGAAGCTTTCGATTTCAGAATTTGAATGGCTTGGCGAATCTGCTCGGCTAACTGTTCTCCCGATTCAATTTGATCATTAATCAGCAGCGGAATTCCGTCATAGTGATGCCGATGCAGCACATCAAATAAGGTTTCGAGCCAATAGGAGCGATCGTTGAGAACCTGGCTGGATAGATATCGATTGAGAAACGCTAAGCCTTGACCAATATTGCGGGGATCGTCAACCTTCGGCGTATGCTCATAAAACGGTGTGACATCGATTTCAAACAGTTGATCTTGCGCCCGGCCCACAAAGCGATCGCGCGCTTCGAGTAAAGCTTTCGGCGGCATGACCTGAGCTTTAGTTAGTTCTGAATCGAGACACCAAATTTGCTGTCCTCCAATCCAAGGGCGTAGCAGCAACCAAATACAATTTTCTTCTAACAGCAGTTCATGGCTGTACTGAATCAACGTTCCGAGGTGTGAAGAGTGGAAAAAATGAGCCGGTTTGCGAGCTTCATGACAGTAATCAGCAAACGCATGAATGATCTCATTTTTCAGGAAATACCGTTGATTAGAGCGACTCAGGGTTTGAATCAACTGCTGTAAAACTGCTTGCTCATCAGCATGATGTAAAACTGCTTCAATTAACTGTTGCATAGAACTATCCATCGAGTACCTAGAGTTCGATCGATTCTGACTCGCGACTCGATGGACTATCTAAAAACCACTAAAAGAATTCCAACCCAACGCCATCAAGCCACAACTACTCCATTTCGTTATAGAACTTCGATCGCGAAATTACACCTAGCCGATGATAGAGTTTTCTCAATCCTGACTCCATGTAACCTGCTTCTTCACCCCAACTCCGTCTTGAATTGTTGCGCCTTGATAAGAACCTGATCGAGTCTGAATCACAACGCAATAGAGGTCAGTATCTCCGCAATTGCGCCAACACCGTTCTCCTGCTGGATCAACTCGCACGATCGAACCTTCTTGAACCGGGAAAATCTCACCATCGATCTGAAATTCGCCTTTCCCCTTGATAAAAATATAAATTTCTTCATTCAGCTGATGCTTGTGATAAAAGGGCACAGATTTCCCTACCGGCAACTTATTGAATGAGAGTTCTGCTCCCGTCAGCTGAAGGAGATCTTTTAAAAAGATTTTTCCGTCTACTTGGAGTTTGGGCGCTTCAAATTTGAATTGATCTAAATTCTCTAAGTTACCTAAATCAACTGCTGCAAAGTTTTCTCCGGTTTTGGTTTCAAGCATGATTGATTACTTGTAAATTGCAAGTTAAAAGTAACAAATTGACTTGTAAAATGCAAGTAATCGGAGGAAATCAATTATGACTGCTCGATCGCATTGTCCGATCGCCTCAACGTTAGATCTCATTGGCGATCGTTGGACACTTCTCATCATTCGCGACATGCTTTATATGAAAAAACGACGATTCGATGAATTTCTCGAATCGCCGGAAGGAATTTCTACCAATATTTTGAGCGATCGACTTCGCAAACTTGAAGAAGCCGAATTAATTGAAAAGCAACCTTACAGTAGTCATTCCCGTCGAATGGACTATCAACTGACCGAAAAAGGGAAAAGTTTGCAGCCTGTTCTACGATCGATGATCAAATGGGGACTCGAAAATCTCCCCGCTACCTCAATTCCGTCTCAACAGACTCAGTAAACTATTGAACGCGATTCAGTCTAGCAACCACATTTGAGCCGATCGAGCTGGCACACTCAGGGAGAACTGATTGCCTGAAAGTGTCATCGTTTGCCCCTGAATCAGCTCGCGATACTGACCCGGATTCTTTAAGCCCCAAGTGCTCAAATTTACTCGTTGCTCTGTACCACTCTTGTTAATCGCAACCATTCCCTGTTCTCCTCTTCGGAAGACGAGCAAAACATCGCTTTCGTAGAGAATGTGCATCAATTCTCCCTGAACTGCATTGTGGAAAGCAATCATCGCAACAATATCGGGACGCTTGTAGAAGTCGAGCCAGCGATCGCGATCGACATCATGTTTTGACTCGTTATGATCCGAGTAAATCAGCGGCACACCGCCATCTCGACCCAAAATATAAGCATGAGCTAAATGTTCATCTTGCGGATCGAGCAGCCAGAAGCGAAAGCCATCATTGTGAGGAATATCATGGTTCACCACAAAGGTAACAGCTCGATTCCAAGGTAAAGCATTGCCTTGATCTTGAGGATTGGCTAAAGCCCGCAATGAACCACCAAATCCAAAGGCTTCGCGGATCGTTTGAAACAGCGGGAAATCATAGGCAGACATCCAGGTTTCTCGCAGAAAGGGTTCGAGAAACACCTTTTCGTCGTTCTCACTCCCGGTTAACACCTCACCAAACCAGAAGCGATCGTGAAACGCTGGAGCATCTGCAAGATTATCAATCATATGTTCTGTAATATGCTTAATTGCATCAACTCGAAACCCATCAAATCCCATCTCGACCAGCGCTTCGACCATTAAATACTGCTGTTTTAAGACCCAATCAGAATCTTTGAGATCCGGCAACCCGGACAGATTTTGAGACTGAACAGTTCCGCGATCGCCCCATTCGTGACCTTCAATTTCTCCAGCTTGATTAAAATCCCAAGGCGAAAACAAGCCCTCATTCAAATCCCCATACAATCGGTTTTCTGCAAATAAAGCAGGTTCCGCTTTGTAGCGCTCAAGCTCGGCTTCTCCTGGAAAGTTAAGATGATCCGCGCGCGCTTCATTTGCCATGTGATTGATGACTAAATCTGCATAGACCTGAATTCTAGAACTCCCACTATGACAAGCTTCAAGCAGATTTTCTAGGTCTCGCTTGCCTCCGAGATGAGACAACAAGACCCGATAATCTTTTGGCTGATAGCGTTGCCACCATTGATCGCCTTTGGGATCAGAGTAAAGAGGGGGCGGGATTAATATTGCTCCATAACCTGCCGCACGAATCGCATCGAGGTTTTCAATAATCTCGGTATACCGCCAATTGAAAGCGTGAAGAGTAACATTCCGCATGTCGATCCGCTCCTTAGTCTCGGTTAACGGGGCAAAAACAATAACCCACACTAACCAGAGAATTAGGGATCGTCAAATAAATTTCCAACTTGAGAAGGTTGCAGCCTGTCCACAAGGTTGATCGAGTTCATCCAAAACCGTCCAGAGGATGACGTTTTCAATCCAGAATCGTTTCCCGGTGCTAGAAATCCGAACGCCCCGATAGTCACTGATATAGCCTTGGGCTTTTGCTTGCGCGAGCAGACGCGATCGCTCTTCTCGACTGATCGGTTCTGCGGAATATCTCGATGGCAATTGTGTAAAGGTGTCCCAGTCCATTTCCCAGAGGTCTAACGCTTGCCGATTCGCATAGTTAAAAATGGGATCAGATTCGGTTCCATGCGAAACCACGACAAAAGGAGCTTCAAACAAGGCTTCAGGCGTTTCGATTAACGGTTTGCCTGTCCAATGCTGAAAGCTTGTAATCAAGCGTTGAGCCTGTTGAATTCGAGAAATCATTGGGGGAAGTTACAGTCGCAAGCAGGATAAGCGGTTTGATACGTCTCGGATTGCCGACCAAACAGCGCATATCGATTATCTCGAACTTGGGCATACACGCGATCGCCAACCCATTTCATTCCCGGCAAATTTCGATAAGCGGTCACAAATACATTGCCTGTCGGTAAGAGTCGTCCAATTTCTTCTGCGGCATCACTGCCTTGCCAGCGTCGATCAGGCTGGTTGTTATCGATCACAATCATTCCCATTTCACACGCTTCAGCCGTAACACCAAATTGAGCTAATCCAGCTTCGTCTTGCATCGGGAGATATTGAAAGAGCTTGCCTTGATCAATTTGTTCGAGGACTTGAACGAGATTCGAGCAAAGATTGCATTGCCCATCGTAAATGACGGTGTAAGGTTTCATCGGCTAAAACGTTGACGAATACGATCGACAAATTGATCGACTTCCTCTAATTTTAGCTGAGTCGCTAAGAGCGCGAAGACGACAAGACCGATACTGCCCGCGATCGTTGTTTGAGCCAGCGCTAAGAAGAACCCTTTGAACCCGGATAAATTGGCGATCGCGTTAGAAATAAACCAGCTTGCAGTTCCAGCAAGAATGCTACTACTCGCTAAGCCTAGGATCGAATACCCCCATTGGAACAACGGTAAGCCTCCCAATCTACGGTTTAGAAAATAGAGCAGTACGAAAACTGAGAGAATATTCACGCTCACGGTTGCTAGTACGATCCCAACAATGCCAAACGGTTTGTAAAACAGAAAATCGAACAAGGCATTGAGAAAGATATTGACCATACTAATTTTGAACGGGGTGTCGCCATCTCCCAAGCCATAGAACACCCGCACGAGAACGTCCCGACTGAGATAAACAAACATTCCCACCGCATACGCCATTAAGACAGACGCCACAAGCTGAGATGCTTCGGGTTTGAATGCGCCTCTTTCGTAGACCACTCGCACGATCGGAGTTGCTAGTGAAATCATCAATGCACTTAACGGCAGCATCACAACCGCAGTTCCAAGTATCCCTTGGCGAATCCGCTGTTTTAATTGGTCAGCCTGACTCGGATCAGCCAATCTAGAAAATGTAGGTAACAGCGGGACGAGGATCATATTCGAGAGAATCCCCAACGGCGTTTGAACAAGCAGATTGGCATAATCCAAACTCGCGATCGCGGCAACAGCATTCGGTAAAAACGCCGCAAACGTTAAATCTGTAATCACATTAATTTGCAACATTCCAGACGAGAATAAAGCGGGTCCCATCACGCGCAGCACTTCTTGAACGCCCGGATCATTCCAAACAAATCGCATTCGGAATCGTCCTAATCCCGATTGGCGTTGTGCCCAGAACTGAGCTAACCATTGCAGCACCGTTCCAATCAGCGTTCCGAATGCCAGTACCATTCCTCCAATCAGCGCATAATTCGGATTGGTACTTGCAGATCCCGCAGTCAGGATAAAAATTCCAATGCCCGCAATTAGCGTTAGGCTTGACAGCAAAGGACTAATCGACGGCAGCCAGTACTGATCGGCAGCATTTAATGTGCCAAATCCGATGCCAATCATTCCAGCAAACCAAGCGATCGGAGCCATGATTCGCAATTGTTGAATGGCGATCGCTCTCGTCTCAAGCCCCTGTGCAGTTTGCTGCAATCCACTGGCAAGTAGATCAATAAAGAACGGTGCAAAGATAAAAACAACGATCGCAACAACGAGAAAAATACTGCCAATTAAGGTTGAAATTGCTTCTACTAAAGGAGCAGAGTCTTCTTTTTTCCGCTTGGCTAGAGCGCTCACCATACCACTATGGAAAGGACCATTAATTCCGCCAAGCAGAATGAGGAAAAAGCTCGGAATAATGGCAGAAATATCATAAGCGGCTTTTGCCGTACCGACTCCAAATGCAAAGGCGATCGCGAGTTGTCTAACCAGTCCAACAACTTTGCTGATAAGAGTTGCAAGCGCAACGATTCCTGCGATTCCTGCAAGAGAGCGTTTCGGTTTGGGTTGTGTTTCAGTCACATTAAATACGGCAAAATTGGCTTCACTTATTTAAGCACCTACCCGATCATTCAGCACTACAAGATCATTTTCTCCATTGCAGTCTGCAAGTCTTGAGTGAGATCTGCAACGGCTTGTTTTGTAGCACGTCGATCGCCTTTGGTAGCCGCCGCACGATCGCTGACTGAAATCGGATCTCCCACGGTGATTAAGACCGATTGTTTCCCGAGTTTGGGACGTTTAAAGGCATCGCCACCTTTGATCCGGGTAATCATATCCCATAAGAGTAAAGTCGTTTCCGCAAAGCGATCGAGCGAAGGTTTTTCGATCACATATCTTCCAGTGACCGCAACAAAACTCTCGACGAGCCGCATATGCCAAATTCTCAGACTAGCTTCTTCGGCAACGCGATCGGCAAGTCCTCGATCGACCGGAGAGAGTTCGCCTAATTTCAGATCTTCTCGGAAAATTAAATCCCAGGCTGCTTGCTCTAAGCGGCGACAGCGATCGATGACGCTTCCTTTCGGTTGAATATCAAAATACTGTTCTGCAACAGTCAAAGCTGAATCCATTAGGACTTGCAGCCGCAGTGCCAGTCTCGCATTCGGTTCAGCATGTTCGACTGAGGGTAGATCTTGATGATAAAACTTCTTGTAAAACGATTCCATCACCGTTAGCATATGTTCTGCGATCGTATACAGTCTTGCATAGCGATCGGGATTTTTCGGTGTGATTCCTGTATCGGTTTCTAATTCACCTAACAGTTGATCAACCGGAGTCCAATCGCGTTTGACATAGTGATATTGAATTCCGATCGGAACAATGATCACTTCTTCATTGCGATTTGCTTTTTGTAAGTCTTCGACACACCAAAATCCCATCTGTGCGATTCCGGGTTCGAGCGGGCTGACAATTTCGTTATGTCCATTGGTTGCGCCTTCGGGGGCAGCCATCAGCGGGAATTGTCCATTGGCTAAAAGGTCGCGTGCTGAGCGCAATCCAACGCGATCGAGCTTGCCGCGATGAATCGGAGTTCCGCCCAGTTTCGAGTAAATCCAGCCAACTCTAGACCCTGCCCATAACGGAATGCCGCGATCGTACATGAAGTGAGAGTGAGTCGGTAATCTGAGCCGAATGCCTTGGCGACGAGCAGTCCGAGGCAGCAGATAGTGCATCAAATACATTAGGCAAAACGGATCATCCGAACTCGGATGCCGAAAAGCTATGAGTAAGCGGATTTTGCCGGATTGAAATTGTTCGTACAGATCAACAAGTTTTTCGACCTGGATCGCTTCGATTCGGGAAATTGCAGTTCTGTGTCGCATCCAGAACGGGAGAATCGATCGCATTCCGCGCAGGATGCTCATGTTCAGGTCGGGCGGGATAAATTCAAGTGGGGGTTGGACAAATTGACGAGGGCGCGACACAGTAAACTGCTCCTAACACAAGAGATGTCAGTATCTTAGATGCAGTTTTTTCAGATGATCACGATCGCGTTACAGATTGATAATCGGTTCAGAAAATAAAGTTCAGTTTTAACTGCCAGCCTGTTTCTGTGCGAATTAGTTCAATTTGTCGAATGAATTCTCGAAAATAAAATCGGCGTTCTGCTTCTGAAAGATCCAACCAGAATTGAGGAATCGAAACCGTTTGCGCGATCGCTTTCAAATTCACCGGAGGCAGTTGAGACAGTTGCGCTTGTAATTGAGCGATTTCACTTCGCAATTTGTACGATCGCAAATCTGCTGTTTCTGAGTCTAAAATTCCAGTTTCAATCAAAGGTGGAATTTGTTCAAGAATTGATTGCTTTTCAACGATCGCACTGTTAATTCTTTGCTTGATGGCATCGAGATCAGGAATTCCCGCTTCTGAAACGGCGCGCGGAAGATCTTCGCAAATTCTCTCGATCGTCGATTGCAGGATGTCATCATACGCGATCGCTTTGCATTGTTTCGGACATTGCATCGGGCGAAGATACAAGTATTCTTTTTGTCCTTTCTTTCGAGATGTCACTCGTGTCACCGTCATTCCCGATTGACACTCACCACAAGTGACAAGACCTGCAAGCGATCGGGGTGCGCTCGCAGTTCGAGCAGGTAAACGACGGTTGCGGCGCAGTAAGCGATCGATTTGTGCGGCTTCATCACGCGACAAAATAGCAGGATGAGTGTCGGGAATCGTTTCGCCAGTTTGATACTCCAAATCCCCTCGGTAAACAGGGCTAGTGAGCCAGCGTTGTCCGGTCGAGACTGAAATTTTTTTGCCGTATTTCTTTTCTAAAAATCGGACAGCATCGCGTAGAGAACCGTAGAGGAGAAAGCGATCGAAGAATTCTTTCACGACTGGGGCAGTTGTGCGATCGAGAATATAGCGATTTCGACTGCGCCGATAGCCGTAAGGGGCTTTTCCGGGTGGAGCGAGGGTTTTGACTCGATTTTGGGCGTGACCTTGCCGAATTTTGCGGCTGCGTTGGTTGTACTGTAAGTTCTGTAATTGTTCGAGTGCCGTCGCAGAGAGTGTTTCAGATTCAAGCGTAATCAGTTCGATATTCAGAGTTTCGAGTTGAGCAAGTCGGTTTTGGATTTCAGCGATCGATTCTCCGAGATCCTCGACTTGTCGAATTAGTAATTGAACAGGTTCATTTTGATGATCGTCGATAAGTTGCTGTAATTGAGTTCTTTGCGTTGTGAAATCTTGATAGATACGATCGACTTTGTATTCCGAAAATACTAACTCTGACGATTCTTCTAGCAATGGATCAGAGTAGAGATAAGCAATCACCATGCGGTTATGCTTCTCCTAATTCAATGATATTTCCATCTGGATCTTTAACGAATAAGGCGGGTCGCCCCGAAGCACTCATTTGAATCTCACATCCTGCCTGAATCAAGGTTGCTTTAGCAGTTTCAATGTTCTCGACCGAAAACGCTAAATGCCGATTTCTACCCCACTTTTCAGCAAAAGTTTCCGAAACCGGAGCCGAATCTGCGATCAAATGAATTTGAAACGACCCAATCTCATACCAAGCCCCCGGAAACTTCAACACTCGATCGATCTTTTTCAACCCCAACACGGTTCCATAAAACTGCTCCGATTTCTCCAAATCAGAAACCACGATCGCAGCATGTAAAAATTGGGTGAGTTGCATAGCCATTAACGTTTCGGTGCATAAATGGGCATCTGATTCGGATTATAAGGCGTAGGTTCAGATGTCGGTTGCACCTGTTCGACAACCTTAAAAATATTGATAAACAAGATATTTCGAGAACGATCGACACAGCCAATAATGTCAGGATTGCGTGCCCCTGTCGGCAATTGAAAATAGTTCGAACCGCCCGGACGCGGATAATCGTAATTATTAGCAGCACTTCCCGGACGCGGGAAGCTATAGCCATCGTCAATCATTCCCATTCTTCTGCCACAAAGATTTGAACGATCGCCCGGTTTCCTAACTCGAATCACAATTTGGCTGTCTGCATCATCTGAAAAAGAGTCAAGCATACTGTGCGGAATGCCATACTCTTGAGCTTTCACCGTACCGGGAATCAAGGCAACAGCACCGATTATCAAAGCAATTAGTTTACGTTTCATGTCGATTTCCTTTTGAGAACTGAATCAGAAGCCTCAATCTGAGTTAAAAAATTGAGAAGTCATCACACTGATTCAATAGGAATCACTTCTTTGATTTATGCGATCGCGCCAAGACCCATTAGAAACCTTTTCCACTTTCCTGCAATTTGAAGGCGATCGCGCTTCCACCTGGGCAACCGATGCCCGATTGCGCCGCAGAATGCAGAAATGCTTAGAATCTGCCTCTGGCTCCCTCAATTTTTGGTCGCTCTATTGGTTGAAAATTTGGCAGGAAAAGAGCGATCGCGGTGCAGTTGATCATTTGACCGCTTACCTGCAAGAAACCTGCTATTGGTCAGCTCATAAGATGCTGCTGAATTTCGCAGCAGTGCAATATACATTGCCGGATTGCTTTCAAGTCGCGATCGTCAAAGTTGAGAAAATTCTCCAAAACTTCAACGCCCAACAAGGCTTCAACTTACAAAACTACGCCAGTGCAATTTTTTCCAGTACGATTCGCGATACCTTACGTCAGCGGCAAGAAGTTGATATCTGCACGAACTGGGCACTGCTTCGGAAAGTCAGCCAAAAGCGTTTAGTCGAATCGCTGGAAAATGCTGGATTGAGCGCAGAAACGATCGCATCTTATGTCCTTGCGTGGAACTGTTTCAAAACCTTGTATGTTCCGACTCAAGCCACAGGTACGCGAAAATTACCTCGACCCGATGATCAGACCTGGACAACGATCGCGCAACAGTACAACAAAAATCGCGAAGCTCTACTCGAAACAACTCCCACTCTGATCGAGAAATGGCTCATCACTTGTGCGAATGCTGCCCGAAATTATCTGAATCCCACTTTAGTTTCTATCAATACACCGAAACCTGGATATGACTCCGGGGAACTCCTCGACGATGTGCCTGAAAGTCCAAGAGAATCTCTGATCGCAGATTTGATTGCAGAAGAGGAAATACAAGAACGTCAAGCCCAACGATCGAACCTCAACCAAGTCTTAGAAACCGCGATCGCACAGCTAGACGAAGAACTGCAATCAATTTTGCGCTTGTACTATGCCGAAAATTGTACTCAGCAGCAAATGGCAACTCGTCTGAACATCAAGCAATACACAATTTCTCGTCGCCTCACCAAAGCCAAAGAACTCCTCCTCAAGAGCCTTGCTACCTGGAGTCAAGAAACACTGCATATTTCCCTTACCCCTGCCCTACTTCAAAGCATGAGTGCCGTCCTTGAAGACTGGCTACAAACCCACTACAAAAACCTGGAGAACTAGCCATGTCTCTCGATCTCTTTCTCGAAACTGACCCGACCCGACTCTGGCAACCCAATTGGACAGCCTATCTCAATCAACTTTGTTTGAGTGCTCTACTTCCCTGGTTTCAATCCGAAACGCCCAGTGCTAAAACCTGGGTCAACACCAACGCACTTTCTAGCTTTTGGGAATTCGTGAATGGAACAGCTTTCACCGTCAACGGATTGCGATTCGTTGTCATTCCCACTGAATCGATCGACCATGATGAACTTCGCATTCCTCAAGAATGGATTGATCTACCCACTTGGGCAGGCGATTACTATTTAGCGGCACAAGTTGAACCAGACGAAGGGCGCGTCAGCATTTGGGGCTATGCGACTCACCATACTGTTAAAACGCAAGGACACTTAGATTTCAACGATCGCACTTATTGCCTCACCTCAGATCAACTTGCCAATCCTGAACTGATTTGGCTAACTTCAGAACTTTGTCAGCCCCAACTTCGAGCCGAGCTTGCAGCACTACCTGCATTGTCGATCGAACAAGCGAACAATCTCATTACTCGGCTGAGCAATCCTGAGTTACTTTCTCCACGCTTAGCACTTCCCTTTCAGACGTGGGGAGCATTGATCGAGCATGGTGGCTGGCGACAACGCTTATATCAATCGCGCCAAGGAATCACTCAACCCTCGATTCTCGAATGGTTACAGTCGGGGGTTTCTCAACTCTTCAACTGGGAACGGCTCGAACTCCAACCCGGCTATGCAGCAGCCCGAAGTGCAGATCTGACAGCACCAACGAATGTTCTGTCTCGTGTGCTAGAAATCGCCGGACAGCAATATGAGTTACAAGTCATTCTGCAAGCGGATCAGACTTGGCGATTTGAACTGCACAACCTTTTACCCGGTGGAATGGTTCCAGGTGGCTTTAAGCTGCGTTTACTCACAGAAGATTTGCAGAGCTTTGAAGGCAATGAAGCGATCGCGCAAACAACGGTTGAATCGCTTTCGATCGAAGTCGCGCTAGACCCTGGAGAAGGCATTGTCTGGGAGACTGAGCCAATTTGTGAAGGCTACGATCGAGAAATTCTCCGCTTTTAATCGTGTTCTGAGACCCCCGAAGTTGTCAAAATTTCGGGGGTCTTTTTCAACCCAAAAATAAGTCCGCCAAATTGGCTACATATACAGCAAGAATTCCCCCATCCCAGAAATTCAGCAGATACCTTATATACATAGCAACTCAAACAGCAGTTGCTACTCTCAAAAAAAACATTCAACCACAACGGAGACCATCATGATTATCAACGAATTGACCTATCAAGAAATCGCAACCGAAGCTAACGAACTCGAAGGCGGAGTTGACTTCTCTCTCAACTACACTCAATTTCAACAACACACAACTTTGATGCAAACAGGTTCCACATCTGGTCCTGGCGGAAGTACTTCCTTTGCAACCGGCGGTAGCTTGAAAATTGATACGTCTGGCTTTGGTGGGATTGTTCTTGGTCTTTAATTGACTGCCCGATAAGTTCACACCCTTGCCTGATGTGAACTTGTGAAACTCCATGCTCCCAAACTCTCGAACTCCGATTTCTTTGAAGAGATCGGAGTTCTAACTCCCTCTATCTCTAGCCAAGGAGCGATTTTATGATCATTGCAGATATCGACTATACAGAAGACGCGATCGCAGAACATTCCACCGCTATTAAAGGAGGTCGCCGTCGCAAAAAACGACAAAGTAATCTCTCTCTCTTCTCGTTATTTCAACCCCTTCTACAATCCCTAAATATCAATCCTGCAGCCTCAGCTACCATTGCCAATCTCGGTGGCAATTCCATCGGCAATACTGCAATTTCAACCAATATTTCGATGCCCATCTTCATTGTGATCAACCAATTCGGGGACGGACAAATTTTTTGGTAATACGCGCAAAGGACTAAGAAAATGACTAGCTTTAAGGGGGAAACGATTCACTCAGAAACCATCATTGCAACGCTAAAAAAAACTTTGCAACTGAAAGAAATTTGCCGCAACATCTCTTACCAGAAAATCATTAATCAAGCGATCGAGTCGCGTGAGATCACCGTCACTCCTGAAGAAATCCAAGCGGAAGCAGACCACATTCGCTATGAAAATCGGCTCTTCCGCTCGGCTGATACCTTCGCGTGGCTCAATGATCAACTCGTGACGCCTGAAGAATGGGAAGCAGGCATTCGCGATCGCTTGCTGACTAAAAAACTCGCTCAAACTCTATTTGCAAAAGAAGCCGATCGCTTTTTCACAGAAAATCAGCGCGAATTCGATCAAGTGCTGCTTTACCGGATTGTGGTTCCGTATCAGCAACTTGCTCAAGAGATTGCCTATCAAATTCAAGAAGACGAAATCAGCTTTTATGAAGCTGCCCATCTGTATGATTCAGATGATCAGCGTCGATTTCAATGTGGGTACGAAGGCAAGCTCTACCGGTGGAACCTCAAACCCGAACTTTCTGCACGCGTCTTTAGTGCGACTCCAGGACAGGTGATTGGTCCGATCGAGATGGATCAAGCCAGTCATTTATTGCTCGTCGAAGAGTTCATTCCAGCCGAGTTTACTCCTGAGCGTCAGCAAGAAATCCTTGATCGTATGTTCAATGAATGGTTAACCACCGAATTGAACTATCTGATCCATACCTGAGCGCAGTCTAGCAAGGGACAAAGTTCCAGCCCAAAGCCTGAGCGACTTGCTTCGCAAGTACCATCGGCTCGAATGGTTTTGCGATCGCAGCTTTAATTCCGAGTTCTTCGTAGTACTGATAGTCGCTCACCTGAGCTTTAGCTGTGAAGAACATAACTGGAATGTGCTGAGTAGCAGGATTTTCCCGCAGCCGATTAAATGTTGCAATACCATCCATATCTGGCATCATCACATCGAGCAAAATCGCATCCGGCTGCTCAAGTTCCGCGGTTTGAATCCCTTCTAAGCCAGAACTTGCGGTCAGCACATCCCAGCCTGCAACAGTTTCAAGGCAGATCTTTGTCACTTCTTGAATGTACTCTTCGTTATCCACGACTAAGATGCGTTTTCTCATGTGCTTGAAGTTTCTAAACGAGAGACAGGTTCTCCATCTTCTATTTTCCTCGTTTGTGCTGTCAAAAAAAGCGATCAACCATCAGAAGATCAACTCACTAGAAGATGATTCGGCTTGTCAGAACGATGATGTTGAATGACTTTTGCAAAATGAGAGATCGGCTGAAGCGCTGCACTTCGCCCAGAGTGAATCACAAAAGGTTTTAATCCAGCAGGTTCTAGTATAGGAGAAGAGACTGTGGTCGCAGGATCATCCATCTCAAGATTAGGCATTTCTGCCCAGCAGGAGCGACAGAACCAATACAAAGATCCGCGTCGAATATGGCGGAGAAGTCGATCTGAGCAGCAAGGACAATTAGACATTTTTTATCTCGGGTATAGAATCGGAATTCTGTCGGAATGAGAAATAGGGTCAGCAAAGGTATTAAGTTCAACACTATGCCTCAAAATTGAGGAATTGATGAGGAAATGAGCAGGCATCCCCTTCTAGTCACAATTCGATACCTTTCGTAAGATTACGAGTCGAATTTGACGGCAAGTTTCCAGATTTACAGGTAGTTCACAACCATTCATCAGAAAACCCCTCTCTACTCCCCACTCCCCACCTTCCGACTCCATACGATATTGTTAACTAATATTTCTAAAACGCTAAGATCAATGATTGCTGCTGTCTCGCTTCAAAATGTGCATAAGCTTTACAACAAAGTTCCAGTCGTGAATGGGCTTTCGTTTGAAATTCAAGCAGGAGAGATGTTTGGATTGCTCGGACCGAACGGTGCAGGAAAATCAACCACAATTCGGATGTTAACCACGTTGACCAAGCCTTCAGATGGTCAGATTCAAGTTGCTGGATATGATGTGGCTCGTCAGCGATCGCTGGTGAAGTCCCGTATCGGAGTTGTCCTTCAGCAAATTAGTATCGACAGTGATCTAACCGTCTGGGAAAACATGGAATACCACGGGCGCTTACATCACATTCCCAATCCAGTCCGCCAGCAAGAGATTGATCAGGCATTGGAATATGTGGAACTCAACGATCGCAGAAATGATCCGGCAAAAACGCTTTCTGGCGGGATGAAGCGCCGTCTCCAAATTGCACGCGCTTTACTTCATCGACCTGAAATTTTGTTCCTGGATGAACCGACCGTTGGACTTGATCCACAAACGCGTCGCCGCTTGTGGGAAATTATCCGCGATTTGAACAAGCAAGGAATGACGATCCTTCTGACCACTCACTATATGGATGAAGTGGAATATTTGTGCGATCGCATTGGCATCATGGACAGCGGCAAACTGATTTCACTCGGCACGCTAGGAGAATTGCGGCAGCAGCATGGGAAAGGCATTGTCATGAAGCAGGCAAGCGATTCTTGGGATTACAAGTTTTTTCCAACCATCGAAGATGCGAATCAATTTTTGGATCAACAGCCCGATAAAACGGGAATGATGGTGCGCCCATCGAATCTAGAAGATATTTTTGTAGAATTGACCGGGCGAAATCTAGATTAGCAATCTCCAAACAAACTGGACTTAGCTCAGCCCTGGCATCCTGCTAGCAAATTCTGCCAATTGAAAAGCTTTGCATAAACGAAGTGCCGACTCCTTTCGGAACGGCACTTCGCTAGTATTCACTGAGATTTATCGTTTAGAGCCTTTAAATTAGCTGGCTCCATTTAATCTTTATCTAGGATGCCAGCAATTTCCTTGACTCTCGGGTTTCATAATCTTTTCTACAGATTTACGGCTTGTAAGGAGTCAAAGTCGCACCCAAAGCTTGAGAGAGCCAGACCTCGATCGCGTGAACCGGGTATTTTCGCGCCACTTCAGCCGTCGGATCGACCATCGGTTGCACCAAAATCGTACACATTCCCAACCGATTGCCTGCTAACACATCGGTGAATAAGCGATCGCCCACCATTCCTACCTGCTCCGGCGGCAAATTCATCGCTTCTACGGCTCGTCTCAGCTTACGTCGAGAAGGCTTGCCTGCTCCGATAATATAAGGAACGCCCAAAATATCCGCAATGCGCTTAATGCGATTCTCGCTAATATTGTTACTTGCAAGCCAAATCTCTGTCACTTGGCGCACCTGCTCAACCCAAGGCAATAACTCGGTTGAAATCTGCGCGGTCGTAATTGGAACCAGCGTCTCATCGACATCTAACACAAGACCACGCAAGTTGCGCTCAGATAGCATTTCAGGTGTCAAACCTAAAATCGTGGTATCGAGAAGAAGATCGGGTTGAAGGAGTTTGCCCCAAGTCATAGCAGGTTATCGGGTGAGATTGGACAGAATAAAGTGAAAAAATACTGACGACTCGCGTAAGTGCTGCAATTCGTAGAATCAATTACATTCTTGCGCATTTTGTCAGTTTATTAAACAACGCTCTAGGTTCTAGTCTAGAACGTTGCAGCTATAATCTCATACCTGAAGACCACGGATCGAATTGTGAAGCTGCGTTAATTTCCCGTTTTTTGCGGAGTTTTTTGCTGTTCTTTCTGCGCTTGGGCATCGACGCGATCGCGGATCTTACCCTGCGCAGATTCATGCTCTGCTAACGTTCGACTAAACACATGCGACCCATCGTATCGCGCCACGAAATAGAGATAGTCGGTCGCTTCAGGATTTAAGGTTGCCTTTAAACTTGCAACCCCAGGAGCCGCGATCGGGGTCGGAGGCAAGCCTGGCGTGACGTAAGTATTATACGGAGAAGGAGTCGCAACTTGAGCGTAGGTCAGCGGATTTTCAGGCGTTTGTTGAACACCAAGCGCATACTCTACCGTGGGGTCTGAGCCTAAGGTCATATTCTTCTTCAACCGATTGTGAAAGACTCCAGAAATAATTCCCCGCTCAGACGGAATCACGGCTTCTTTCTCAACAATGCTAGCGAGCGTGACCCATTGCAGCAGAGACAAATTAGTATTGGCTCGGTTTTTGTTGTAGAGCGGTAACGCCACTTGCTCAAAGCGATTCAGCATTTGGCGAATCACTTGTTTTGGGGTAATCGCGCTCCCCGCTTCGATCTGATAGGTATCTGGATACAAAAATCCTTCCAGAAATGGCAGATTCGCAGGCAGCCAAGGATAATCAGAATTCGGGATTTCGCTCGCAGCTGCTAGAAAGTCTTTCGCTTTGAAATAGCCTTGTTTCTCAAAATAATTTGCCATCTGCTTCATCGACCAACCCTCAGGAATGGTGAAGCTGCGCTGTGCAACTTGCCCGTTCCAGATGGTGTTCGCGATCGATTGCAAAGAATCTCCGGTCGAAAGTTCGTAATTTCCAGCCTGGAATCCGCCATCTGGGTCTTGCCACATCATCCAGCGTGCCAGAACATCCCAAGCCTTCGCTGAACGAATCAGCCCAGCAGCTTCGAGTTCTTGTCCAATTTGTTGAGCCGAAGTTCCTTGGGGAATTTGGATCAGGATTCGTTTTCCTTGGTCTGCTGTCGCTTGCGGGGTCATAGGCGAACTCGCAAAACTCCACCAGGCTTGAGCGCGCCATGCAGAGAGTCCAAGTGCAACCCCGACGAGAGCTAGGAAAAACGAAAATCTTGCAAAGCTTTTAGCGATTTTCATCAGTAAATGAATGTGAGATGCGGAGAACTGCAGCTGATGCCTTCGTTCAGAACAAATATTAATTCAGTTTGTCAACCTGTCAACCGCTTTGAATAAAGTTTTATAGCAAGATTTTTAACAAATTTGATGCCGGGGGATCAAACCCAGTCAGTAATTTTAGCCTTTATTTCAGATCAGGAAAAACTTTTTTCTTAACTTCAGAAAGTGGGCGGGGATGATTCGGATCAAATCAATCCCCCGTTCCCAACTGTCCGGGTAATTACTCCATTTCATCGAATAGCTGATCTTCGATCATGGGTAGCATTGGCTCGATTTTTTTCAGTTCTTCTTGGGAAAGGAGATGCGGATTTCCGTTGTCATCCAGCCGCGCCAAGATGAAGTAGGGATCGAGCGGGGTATAAATGGCATATTCTTGTTCTTCATGCCAGAAGCTCGCGAGGAGTTGCAGTTCTTCTTGGTCATCCTCACCGTCAGATTCCACGCCTTCCCAGCTTTCTTCGTCGTCGAGATCTGGCAAGTCGCCTTCAACCGTTAAAACAACTGCGGTTTGCTTGAGCGCTAGATTCTGTTCTTCTAGAACAGCTTTGGCGATCGGAAAAACGAGGTTTATAGTTTCCTGATCTTCGACTAATACGGCTTCATCTTCTTCGCCATTTTCTTGCCAAGCGAAAATCTCGATCGGCGAGTCAACGGGAAGCAGCAGCACGTATTCTTGGTCTTCCACGTCTAAAGAATGCTCGACATAGCAGGTCAGCGTTAAGCCTGCGTCATCCGTCAGGGTTACGGTGGGAGCATCCATGTTTTCCATGCTGTCTTCGTCCATTGGACTCTCTCTATCTCTCTCTTTATTAAACGAATTGCGGACTCGGCGGGATAAATCGCGTTTGCCCTCACAAAAGTATCTCGTAGAATGGGCACTTTGTTTCAGGTACAAGGGTGCGAGGCGAATTGATTCTTTAATCTGCTTACCCTGACACTTTGCTGAAGAATTTATTCATTTCGTGTCGTTACTTTCCGTACAATATGTTCATATTTCTTTACGGGAGAGCGAGAAATGAACTTGACGGAGATGCTAGAGCCGATCGCTGCGTTTTTTCGATCGCTGAATGTGCCGGAACCGATCGTGCATTGGGGTCATCCAGCCATGATGAGTATTGTGGTGTTGGTGATGGGAGGCTATGGTGCTTGGGCAGGCTGGCAGAGCCGAATCGCGCAAGATAAGGAAATCGCCGAGAAGAGTCGGGCAGATCATCGCAAGATTATGCCTTGGGTCGTAGTGTTTTTAACAATGGGATACACAGGCGGCGTGCTATCGCTGGTGATGCAGCACAAACCCATTTTGGAGAGTCCGCATTTTTGGACGGCGAATGCAGTGTTAGCGCTGCTGTATTTGAATAGCGCAATTTCGTTGTTTAATTTTGCAGGCAACAAACCTGGATTACGCTTGTTCCATGCTTATTTAGGAACTGCGATCGCAGGAATTTTGATTCTGCATGGAGTGTTTGGACTGAAGTTGGGTCTGTCCATTTAACTCACGCCCAAATCATGAGAAAAAGCGGGGTGATTCTATCCCGCTTTTTTAGCTCAAATCGCACATGCTTGACATCGCTAGTCATTGCCCACAATCAATCGAATAGGGAGATAGAGATCAATCTAAATCTGGCTTCTCCCCATCTCCCCACTTCGCAAATCCCCACTTCGCAAAATTCATGCGGTTAACAACTAGATTTTCAGAATTACCTGACTCGACTCACCTCAATGATGTTTGAGGTAGATAGCAAAGCAGCTGGTGTCCTTTCCGTCGAAACCAGAGAATTGCCTTGAGATGAGATTGCCGCATGGGCTGGAATTTTTACAGGGGGGCGCTCTTCTTGCTTGATAGCAATTTCAGTTTTCTGATTGATCAGCGTTCCATTGAAGATGCCCGTTGAACGGAAAGTACGATCGCTTTCAGACAAGATGCTATCTAGGGATTGATTGAGTCCAGTCTGCGGATAGATGTAGCCTAAAATGCCCTCATCTTGATAGCCTTGATCTTTACCTTCTTGTAGGTTAGTTGTGTAGAAATGGTCTTTCCCATTGTATTTGCGATAGACCGGAATCGTTTCATCTACTTGTTTGGGGTAAACGTAGCCTAAAATGCCCTCATCTTGATAGCCTTGATCTTTACCTTCTTGTAGGTTAGTTGTGTAGAAGTGATCGCCACCGCCAAATTTGCGATAGACCGGAACTGTTCCTGATTGCTGAGTCACGTAGACAAAGCCCAAAATTCCTTCATTCACATAGCCATGCACTTCTCCTTCTTGCGGAGTCGTCGTATAGAAATGATTCCCTCTGGCAAATTTTCGATAGACGGGCAACATGTCAGTTGTGTAAATCTTCCAATTGCCATTGCCAACCGTGACATCAATCGTGAAGGGGACATTGCTAACCTTCGAGATTTGTCCAATCACTTGCATCGTCACTTTGCTATGGGGCGGAGCGATTAGCGGAATGCTTTTTTGGAGAGTGATAGTCTCTTTTGTACTGTGAGTGAATCCAGCCGTGAGGGACAGTTCAACTGAGGCTGTTGTTTCTGCACCTGCTATCAAAAAATCAGTTTTTCCTTTGATAGAAAAGCTAGACTTCAAGCCTGCGGTAATTGAGAAGGTTTGAGCCACTTCATACGATTGGCTGACCACATCGGTAAAGCTTTGATTGATTGCAGAATCGTTTGTATGAATCACTTCGCCAACGATAAAGGGCTGAGGCTGTTGAATTGGGGTTTCAACTTGCATGTCAGTGCTATATTCGATACCTGGATATTGCTGAACCAAAATTTGATAGGGGCTATTTTTAGCACTGAGTCGAGCATTAAGATCTTTGACCGTTTCTTCTGAAATGGTGGTCGTGATTTGAGGCATGGTGTCATTTTCCTGAATGATGAAGTTGGATGATGGCGAGTTTGAGTTGAGTAGCTCATCGCGCTAATCAATGACACGTTGCGGTTTTCACGATTATGCAGTGGCGTACAAATCTGTTGGAAAAGATTGAGAAGCATGCACATCTGCTTGGAAGAGAGAGCAGATTAGTTTGTGCGTAGGGGAGTTGGGAATTCTAAGGAGCATGGTAACGGATAGAGAGGAAATATGCAGGCTGTGGTGGTTTGGGGCTTGGCTTACATTGTGGGATTGTTGCTTACAGCAATTCCGATGGGAGGAGCGATCGTATTGGGCTGCGGAGTCATCAGTGCGATCGTTGCGCTGAAAAAAAGCCGAAAGTATGCGCGAATTTTTGCGATCGCTGGATTAGTCGGCTTACTCGCAGGAATTTATCTCCAGTTTCGGACACCTCAGCCGAGTCAGATTGATGTTAGTCGCTTTGTTCCCCAAGAAAAGCAGGAAGTTACTATTTCTGGAAAAGTAGCAGCATTACCGAAACTGACGCGGAGTGGGAAGTTACAAGTCTGGTTCGATGTGGCAGCAGTCGGAGAGCAGAAAGCAGATGGCAAGCTTTATGTCACATTGCCGGAAATCGAAGGAAAAGACTTATTTCCAGGACAAGCGATCGCCATTACGGGCAATCTCTACAAACCAAAGCCCAAGATGAATCCGGGTGGATTTGATTTTCAGAAGTACTTGGCACAAGAAGGTAGTTTTGCAGGATTGAGTGGCAAATCGATTCGATTACTTGATCTGAATCAGAAACCAGAATGGGGTTGGTGGATGGTGCAGAAACAGATTGTGCGATCGCAAACTGAACAACTTGGACAAGCAGAAGGTGCGATTGTTGCTGCAATGGTGATTGGCGGACAAGTTGTCGATATTCCTTTTGATGTCAAAGAAGCTTTTTCTAAAATTGGGCTTTCTCACGCGCTTGCTGCATCTGGATTTCAAGTGACGCTAATTTTAGGTGTGTTACTCGCTTTGACGCGACGATTGCCGAAAGTGATACAAATTAGCTGTTGCGGAGCAGGTTTGATCTGTTTTGCGGGATTAACAGGACTGCAACCTTCAGTGATGCGAGCAGTTTTGATGGGATTTGCAATCTTGATTGGTTTAGCGTTTGAGAGAAAAGTTAAGCCATTACAATCGCTATTAATCGTTGCAATCATTTTATTAATCTGGAATCCATTATGGATTTGGAGTTTAAGTTTTCAATTTAGCTTTCTCGCCACGTTAGGTTTATTGATTACAGTTCCAGCCTTGTCAAAACGATTAGATTGGCTGCCGACGGTGATTGTTCCCGCGATCGCAGTTCCAATTTCGGCTTTACTTTGGACGCTGCCACTTCAGCTTTTTTCATTCGGAATCGTTTCGCCATACTGCATTCTGGCGAATCTGCTCACCACTGTATTGATCTCGTTTATTAGTTTGGGTGGGATTGTCAGCGCGGGGGTGAACTTTGTGCTTCCAGCGATCACGAAGTTCGCGTCTCCAATTCTCTACTATCCAACTCACTGGTTGATTGAGCTAGTCAAGTTTTTCTGCCAACTGCCCGGAAACTCGATTGCCGTTGGAACCATCTCGACCGGGTTGCTGATTACTTTATATGCGCTGATTTGTACGCCTTGGTTGTTTCCTAAGTTTCGGCGGCAATGGTGGGCTTTTTTGCTAGTTGGAATGAATTTAGTGTTTATTCCAGCTTGGTATACGCGATCGAACTTACTTCAAATTACGGCGCTTTCTGCGGGTGCAAAGCCTGTAATCGTAGTGCAAGATCACGGACGAGTGGGACTCATCAATAGCGGTCAAGCCGAAGCCGTAAAATTCACAGTTTTGCCGTTTTTGCGCAAAGAAGGCATCAATCACATCGATTGGGCGATCGCGGCTTCTCCCGCAATGTCAGACGGTTGGAAGGCGCTTTTAGAAGCCGTGCCGATTCGCGCACTCTACGATTTCTCCGGGAAAAAGCAGCAGGTGATTTCATTGAACGTGGTCGAACAATTAGCGCAGCGCAGTGGCAAGTATGTCTCGATTACGCCTGGGCAGAAGATTGAATCTGGGACGATCAAGATGCAATTCTTAAGCGTTGAACCAACGATCGTACAGATTGCGATCGCGCAGCAGCGATGGTTATGGCTCAGAGATGCGCCGAACGTTTCGCAGTCCCAGGCATTGGGAAGTGCATTAGTCGGAAATGAAATTCTTTGGTGGTCTGGGCGGCAATTGCACCCTAAGCTGATTGAGAAATTGCAGCCGAAAACCGCGATCGCTTATTCTAAAGCCATTCATCCCGAAACCCTGACGCAGTTGCAGCAAAATCGTGTCCAGATTTATCAAACCGAGGCAGATGGAGCGCTGCAATGGACGAAAAATCAAGGGTTTCAAACAAGTTTAGAAGTTGATGAGTCAGACGGTTCGTTCCTGTAGTATATTAGGTAGGCATGTCATCGGGAGAGGTGGCAGAGTGGTTGAATGCGGCGCACTCGAAATGCGTTTTGGGGCAACTCAACGGGGGTTCGAATCCCCCCCTCTCCGTCCCTAAAGTTTGATGTTAAATCTGAGTCGTTTTGAGTACGTGCTGCCAGCGGCGTTGGATTACGAGATCATAAGGTTTCCAAAAATTCGGTCCAGGAGATGAATCGGGCTGATTCTGATCAATGGCACTTCGAGACTCGATCTCTGTCGGTTTTGATGGAATCAGGAAGGGTTTGAGCAGCGTTTTCACGATCGCGATTAAAGTCACTTTATAAATTCCTGGACGCAGCAACAGCGCATAATCATTTCTCAAGCTGCAAAACATCCAGCGAAACATCAATCGATAATCTCCTGCTAAATAGCTCTTACTCAGCAGATTGTTATAGAACGCTGTATTTGCCCAATGCCGCACATATTGAGGCAATTCTGGGTGACGTTGATAAACGCGAGACATGATCAATTCATAAAATTTCGACATCGTGACGCATTTTGTAGACATGCTGCCACTGTATTGCCGATAGCCGATTAGATACTCTGGCACAATCCGAAACTGATAGCATTCTGCAATCCGCAGATAGAGATCCCAATCTTCACAGGTTTCAAATTCACAATTATAGTAACCGACTCGATCGAGACATTCTCGGCGAAATGTCGTCGAACAAGCATTATCGAGAAAGTTATAAAACACCAGCATCGGAAGCACATTCCCTTCAACGGCTCCAAGCTGTCCAAACGGAGAATAGCCTTTGATTTCGCCTTTTTCGTTGAGATAAACTGACCAAGAGTAAACCAGTCCCACAGTCGCATCAGCAGTTTCTAAACAGTGAACATGCTTTGCTAATCGTTCTGGATACCAAATGTCATCAGCATCAATTGGAGCAATATATTCGCCAGAAGAATGCTGAATGGCAAGATTGCGAGCCGTTGGAACTCCAGCATTAGGTTGCTGAATCAGTTTAATGCGATCGTCATTTCGAGCAAACGATCGCACAATTTCTGCGGTGCGATCCTGTGAACCATCATCGACAATGATGGCTTCAAAGTTTCGATAGGTCTGTGCTTGCAGAGATTTGATTGTGTCTGAGATGAATGCTTCTGCGTTGTAAGCGGCAATTACAACGGAAACGAGCGGATCAGAAGCCATTTCATTTCTCCACAATTCAGCATTCTTGTGATCATTCTTATGGACGAGGAACAAAAAATCAAGCTTGCATTTCTAACAGAAGGGAGAGGCAGAAAATCAGCGAAATGTTCACAATCGAATCACTAAATTGGGGTATAAACCTATGGATTATGAATCGCGAACACGCCGCAGTTTTACCTACGTATTATGGATGCTCGGCTCGGCTTTTATTCCCGTTGGCTTGAGCTTTCGAGTCGGAAGTTTTCTACAATTTCTATTTCTAGGTGTAGGCATTACATTGTTCGTTTTAGGACATGTTCTCTTCAGAGATGCCTGGAATCGCTAGGGCTTTTTCGAGATTACAGTCTGTAAGGCTTGAAACCAACGACTTGCCATTTTCTGTTCGCCTGATTCGTTTGGATGCAAGCCATCGTAAGTATCTTGACTGACATTAAATCCACTAAATTGATCGACCAAAATTACCGGACTGGTCTTAGAGTTTAGCGATCGAGCTAGCACAAAAATCTGCTGATTAAATTGCTGCGTCAGTGTTTCTCCTCCTTGAGAAGGAATCAATTGAGCCAGCAGAATTTTCAGATTAGGCTTGCGTTTTCGCATTGTTTGAATCAGCGATCGTAATTCCGCGATCGTACTTGCAAAACTCTGTCCTCTCAGAATGTCATTCGTGCCTAAATGAATCAGCACAATGTCAGGATTAGCTTGTTCTGTCCAGCCATCAATTTGCGCTAAAACCTCATCGGCTTGCCAACCCCAATGTCCCTCATGATCAAGGTCAAAATCAGAATTTGGCGGATTGCCCAGATAGTGCGATCGCGTTGAACCGACAAAATTGATGTCATATCCAGCTTGTCGCAGTTTCAGCCAGAGCGATCGCCGATAGCTATTGTGATTGCGATCGCCTTGAGTAATCGAATCTCCCAGCGGCATGATGCGAATGCCTGACTGTGCGCCATCGACTTGCGAAACCGGAGTACAGCCCACAAGTAAAAATAATGCTGTACTCCCAATCATTTTCTTCATGCGGTTCTGGGTTTTAGTAAGTTGATCAATCGTCGCCAATTTGCACGCACGACTTTCCATTGTGCAACCAGATGCAGAACAATCAACGCTAAGAACGTGTAAGCCAGCCAGAAATGTGCACTGCGACCAATCTCTACCATCGCTTCATTCTGCGGAAAGAGATCAGGAAGAACAATCCCAAAGAACTTTACATTGTTCGGGCGAAATGAATTTGACAGCAAAAATCCAGCGATCGGAACTGCCCACATCAACAGATATAAACTGCTATGGAGTGCAACTGTCTTAAACCAAGCAGTTGTAAATTTGGGCGATCGCTTGGTGTATTTCTTCCACCAAACTTGCAAAAGTAGAAAGATTCGCCAAGTCAGCAATGCCATCGATATAACACCGATCGATTTATGAAAATCGTAAAGTGAACCTCGATAAGCCACAGAACGATCGAGTTGTGACATAAATGTGCCCGTCACAAACAAGACAAGATAGGCACCACTCATCCACCAGTGAACAGACATCAACTGCTTGAAAGCGTTATTCAATCTAGGCTTGAACGATTGGGCTAATGCCATAGCTGCCACCTTCATCATAAAACTTCATAAAGCTTAGATGACAGATATTAAGATTGTGTTACGAAAAGGTAGCAATCTGTTTGAGTTGCAGAGGCTAAAAAGAGTGGAGAGTGGGGGCTAGTCAGGCAACACCATCTCACACCCCCCATCACAATTGATTTAGGGCTGCCATATGTAAAAGTTTGTACATCTGCGCCAGCCCATCGACTTGATAGTGCGCGTTGAGTCCACTGGGATTTGGCAAGACCCAAATTGTGGTGTCAAACAAAGTCTCGGGTTGTCGTCCCATCTGAGCTTTTGGCTGATTAAATGCGATCCGATATGCGCTCACACCTAAAACCGCCAAATACTTTGGTTTGTATTGCTGGAGCTTTTGGGCAAGTTTCTCATGACCTGCAATGAAATCTTCAGAAGTCAGTTCATCGGCTCTTGCGGTGGCAGGTTCCGCCAAATTCGTTAGGCCAAATCCTCGATCGAGTAACGTCCGATCTTCAAACGGGGACAACAATCGCTCTGTAAATCCAGCTAAATGAATTGCCTTCCAAAATCGATTTCCAGGACGGGCAAAATGATGTCCAACAGCTGCACTGTAAAGACTGGGATTGATTCCGCTAAAGAGAATGTTCAAATCGGGCGCGATGACATCAGGAAGAGTTTGACGATATGCAGCAGCGATTTCTGCTTTCGTGGGCTTGTGAATCACAGTGAAGGTAGGGCTTTGGGCAAAAATTTAAGTTCAATCTGGAGAATGATGGCGATCGAAATCCCAATTTAGCAGCAATTTTCAGATGTTGGAGTGGGGAGTAGGGAAATCAGGTTTTTTGAGCAAAAAAGCCAAGCTGCACTGCAACAGGGCGTTCGCGTAGGGGAATGCGCGTTTGAATGGGAGAATTGAGAACTTTTGCACCTTTGGGAGTCTGGATTGCGATCGTGACAGAGCCGCCGCCGTCTAAATTCAGTGCGGTTTCTGCACCTAGTTTTTGTAAATAAGCGGATGTCTCGGCTAGGGTCATTCCTTCGCTGTATTGGAACTGTTTGCCATCAATCAGAACGAGCCAGAGTTTTTTTCCAGTTTTGTCGATCGCAATGACTGTCCGAGGATAAGGCTTATCTTTCACAGCCTCGTAATCTGGGGGTGCTAAAGGCTGACCCTTCTTGACTAGCAGATCATTGCCCGCAACCGCTTGTTCGGTGCCTGCTGGACAAATTCCTTTCTCATCGATTACAACTCGATTTTTAGCCAAGAAGCAGATTGCAGACCAACCTTCTTCAGCAGCCGAATAGGTTTTTCCGTTAGAGGTCACTTGTCCTAAAGCATTCACCACATTCCCTGCATGAGGATAAAAATCCCAAGGAGTTTCTTCGCGAAATGGATGGAAGAAATTTGCATTGATCCCAAGTTGAAGATCAAATTCGTCAACGAATTCTGTTACGGTTCGTGCGATTGTTTCGCGATTTCTAGGAGAATTTTTTGCATCATTAGAAGTAATGCCTGGATTAACAAAAGGACGAATGCCTGGAGTCGTCAGATCGATCGAGATTTTGTGCACCATGATTGGGCGCGGACTGGACAGCGCTTGCCGTTCGTAGGCAATTCCAGGAAAGAGCGATCGCGTTTCATCGATCCGCGGTGGGCGAGAATTTTGCCGCACTCCATAGATCAAAATTGGAATCGTCAGGAGTAAAAGAATAAAAACGCTCAGAATTTTTCCGAAATTATAGCGATCGCGCTGTGTCATACCGATTAAATTAGATGTGCGTCATTCTTCACGCCCTATGACTCACTATATTAATCACGATCTCCGGAATCGCTCATTTCGCAGGAAGAATTTGGCATTCATGAATTTCCGAGGCGCAGATATTCGGGGGTGCGATTTCACAGGCGCGATCTTGAGTGGAGCAGATTTCTCAGATACAAAAGCAGGGCTATCGCTGCGGCAAAGATTTTATCTAGGTGGCTTCGTCATCTTCGTTTCGCTATTTGTAGGCGATGTGATGGTGCGATTGCTCTTTAATACGATCGGACAACCTCCCCTTGATCCGCGAACGATTTATGTTCCAATTTTCTATGCTGCTACAAGTTTGGCGGGAGTCAGTTCTGCGATCGCGGCTGTCAATCGAAAATCAGAGCTAGGAGATTTTTTAACGAGCGTAACAGCGGTACTGGTTAGCGCGATCGTGGGATTTGGAGTGGGATTCTTTTATCCGGGTCTGATTCAAACTCTGATCTTTCCACCGAATGTATTCATCCCAAGTACTTCAGAATGGCTGCATCAACTGTTGTTGTCTTTGGATGAACATCATATCCAGATTGCAGTAGGGCTGACTGTCCTGACCAGTGTAATGATGTTATTTTTGTCGCGCTTTCAGTATCGAACGAGCTTCAAAGTGGGTGTGAGTCTGTTAGGCGCGATCGCAAGCTATGTTGCGACATTTTTCTGGAGTACGATCGCAAATGCTTATTTTGGTAATTCAAACTTTTCGCTTGGCATTGTCTTCAGTATCATTACATTGATGTATTTAGGATTGACGTTTGTATCACTCAATTGGATTGTGTATGAATTACAACATGCGATCGGCACATCATTCCGGGGTGCAGAATTAACACATGCGCGCTTTGCATACGCGGATTTACGAAATACTGATTTTTCTAAATCCATTGGAGCCAGTGCGCTAAAGTAAGATTTGCTCAATTTCCGCTCAGCATCATGAATCTCTTTCTGCTAATCGGCTCAATCGTCATCACCGTTTTAGTCTTTCTCTGGCTAGTACGGGTTCTCAAAGCAACGCTAAAAACTGCACTTTTGATTGCTGCGATCGTGTTTGCTCTACAATTTTTTGGAATCGGCTCCGACAAAATTCTTGCTGAAGTCGAGCAAATTGTGCGATCGCTGTGGAGCCTTTTACCCGGAAATTAGGTTGAGTTCCTCTGCCACGATCGCAACTAATTTCTTTGCGGCTCCAGGTTCTCCGCGCACTTGACGTAAGCGATCGCGCATTGCTGCTAATTTTTCTGGATGATCCAGATAATCAATCATAAACTGAGCAACTTCTTTGGGGTCTAGCTCACCGACTAACTCTGGAACAATCATTTCTTTTGCCCAGATGTTCGGCCAAGCGAGTAATCCTAACCGCTTTAACATCGCGGAGTTAATCTGTTTCGCAAACCATCCCCCCACTCCAGGAAGATTGGCAAGCAATCCTGGAATGCCATCCCAAGCCCGCATTGCATCCATTTGCTGAGTCGGAACGATAACCACCATCGGAATCCCTAAAGAACCGAGTTCAGCAGTATTTGCACCCACGGTTGTCAAACAGAAGCAACATTGTGAGAGTACTTCATACATCGGAACTCGCTCAGTTTTGGATTGCCAAAGCTCGACTGACAAACCATTTGGTGTTTCTAAGCGATCTCCCACTAACTGAGCTGAAACATTCCCTAGCAAGGGCACAAGCGAATTCTGTTTTGGATCAGCATACTTGGCTAAATCCGGTAGATCTAAAGTCGGTGCAACGGGAATGACAAATCGAGTCTGAGGACGATGGAGTTTGATCTGATCTGCGATCGCGATCATCAACGGCACACCTTGCATCAATTTTGCAGGTTTTGAGCCTGGTAATATGCCAATCAATTCCTCAGTTGCACTGGCAACCTGTTGGGTTTGAACTTCTGCCATCAAATCTCCGACAACCGTGATTTTGTGCGCGAACTGAGCCGGAGCGCGATCGCGAATCTCCGATTTCATCACACCAAAGCGATCGATCCAGCGATGCCAACGCGCTTCCCATTCCGCATAAATGACTGTTCGATATCCCAATCGTTTGCCAATCACAACGGGGAAAAACTGATCGCCACCGAGAAAAATCACAACTCCTCGATCGTGCCAATCCCAATCGTCTGCCGTCTTGCCCCACAAGAGAAACGAGAAAAAATGTTCTGCGGCTTGAACGCGATCGACCTCCGGATAACTCAGCGCGATCTCTGCCTCTTGTCCACTTGCATTCGGGCAAGGCGAGAGCATCACAGAAATTCTCGGTGCATCGCCAAGCTGAGCGCGTAATTCTCGCACAACTGGCTTTACCCAAGTTGCCAACTCTCCGGGTGCATTCGACAAAATCAAAATATCGACAGCCATAGCAAAATTAGAAGAACACCATTAAATCGACGTAGAAAATCTAAAAAGAGTTTAATAAATTCACAAATTTACCGATCCATTGCGAGAAGCCAGTATCGTTTTGTATGAGGGATCAATCTCTCAATCTGTCTCAGCTACTTTGAAATACTGCGATGTCACAACCGACGATCGAATCTATCCTACAAGAAGAACGCCTCTTTCCCCCGACTGCGGAGTTTTCCGCGCAAGCTCGTATCAAGAGTTTGGAAGAGTATAAATCGCTCTACGATCGCGCTAAAGCTGACCCTCTAAAATTTTGGTCAGAATTGGCAGAACAAGAACTGCACTGGTTCCAAAAGTGGGACACTGTACTCGACTGGAGCAATCCACCTTTTGCCAAGTGGTTTGTCAATGGAAAAATTAACCTCTCTTACAATTGCCTCGATCGTCATTTAGACAGCGATCGCCGCAACAAACCCGCAATTGTTTGGGAAGGAGAACCGGGCGATTCTAAAACGTTAACCTATGCAGAACTCCATCAAGAAGTTTGTAAATTTGCCAATGTTCTAAAAAGTTTAGGCGTGAAAAAAGGCGATGGGGTTGGCATCTACATGCCGATGGTTCCCGAAGCCGCGATCGCGATGCTCGCTTGTGCCCGCATCGGCGCGCCTCACTCGGTTGTATTTGGAGGATTTAGTGCAGAAGCTTTACGCGATCGCTTAGTCGATGCCGAAGTCAAAGTCGTTGTCACTGCTGACGGCGGATGGCGCAAAGATGCGATCGTGCCACTCAAACCCCAAGTCGATAAAGCGTTGGCAGAAGGCACGACTTCAGTTGAGAAAGTCGTCGTCGTCAAGCGAACCGCTCAAGATATTGCAATGAGCGATCGCGATCTCTGGTGGCACGATTTGATTCAAGATGCTTCCGCTGATTGTCCGGCTGAACCGATGGACAGTGAAGATATGCTGTTCATTCTCTACACCTCTGGCAGTACAGGTAAGCCGAAAGGCGTGGTTCACACTACTGGCGGTTATAACCTCTACGCTCACATGACGGCTCAGTGGATCTTTGATCTGCAAGAGAATGATGTCTACTGGTGTACGGCTGACGTAGGTTGGATTACAGGACATAGCTATGTTGTTTATGGGCCTCTGTCCAACGGTGCGACGACTGTAATGTATGAAGGTGCGCCGCGTGCCTCCAATCCGGGCTGCTTCTGGGATGTGATCGAGAAGCATAAAGTTTCTATTTTTTATACCGCTCCGACTGCAATTCGTGCCTTTATCAAAATGGGCGATGATCATCCCAACTCGCGCGACCTCTCTTCTCTGCGCTTACTGGGAACAGTTGGAGAACCGATCAATCCTGAAGCGTGGATGTGGTATCACACGATTATTGGTAAGGAAAAATGCCCGATCGTGGATACCTGGTGGCAAACCGAAACGGGCGGCATTATGATTACGGCTCTACCGGGTGCAATTCCAACCAAGCCCGGATCAGCCACCTTGCCTTTCCCTGGAATTTTGGCAGATATCGTCGATCTGGATGGCAATTCTGCTGGAGTCAATGAAGGAGGCTATCTTGCCGTCCGTTATCCTTGGCCGGGCATGATGCGGACGGTTTATAAAGATCCCGATCGCTTCCGCAAAACCTACTGGGAACACATTCCACCTCAAGACGGCCAGTACATTTACTTTGCTGGAGATGGCGCACGTCGAGATGAAGATGGCTATTTCTGGGTCATGGGTCGCGTCGATGATGTGATCAACGTTGCCGGACATCGTTTAGGCACAATGGAAGTCGAATCTGCATTGGTTTCTCACCCTGCTGTTGCAGAAGCCGCAGTCGTCGGCAAGCCTGATGAAATTAAAGGACAAGACATTGTCGCCTTTGTGACGCTAGAAGGAACCTATCAACCGAGCGAAGACTTGGCGAAAGAGTTGAAGAAGCATGTTGTCGGTGAGATTGGTGCGATCGCTCGTCCCGGTGAAATCCGCTTTGCAGATGCCTTGCCGAAAACACGATCGGGCAAAATCATGCGCCGATTGCTCCGAGATCTCGCGGCAGGCGTTGAGATTTCAGGCGATACTTCGACGCTAGAAGATCGCAGTGTGTTGGAGAAACTTCGAGAAGGTGCATAGTAAAACGATCCGAACTCTGAGCTTTTCACTCCTCAGAGTTCGGATCGTTTCGTCAATCAAACAGTCTATGCAGGATAAATCCGCAACCTGCGATTTGGCTCCTCGCCAAAACTTCTAGAAGTCAAGCGATAATGCTCGACCAACTCATGCTGCATCTTCCGCACCGTAGACGATCGTGGAAGTAGCTCGACAGGCTGCCCTTTCGGAATCACAATCTGCTCGACTGCTAGCCGCGCTTCTTCTAAAGCTTCCATCTCGTCCTCATTGTCCCCGCGCACAATCAGACTCAATTCTGCTTCGCTCGGCAAACCTGGCTCCTCCATGTTCAACAATCGTCTCAGCGCGATCGCAATTTGAGGCACATTGTTCGACTTGACAGTATGAATTGGAATCTGACGAGTCTTCGCCAAGTGACGCAGTTTTGCATGGTTTTTCACATGCGATCGCAGGGCTAAAACCGCATCTGCTCCCTCCATATCCTTCGTCAAATGAATCGGCAAATTCAACGTCCGAATCACTTGATCGAGCTGTTGCCGACTCACGCCATACGGATAAACATGCAGGGGCAATTCTTCTCCATTCGGACCCGGAAAAGATTCCGATTCCATCGAATCAAAAGTGCGTCCTAACGATTCATCTAGCATCCGTTCAAACGATTGCTGTTCGGGCGTTAAGGTGCGAACATTCGTCGAACTGGCAACTGCTTTCATCCGACCTGTCGATCGCCAACCGCGCGCCTGCATTGAGTCAGAATAGCCACCACTATCAGGAAGCGCTTTTAAGCGGGTCTTTCCCGGCTCTGGTTGCGGAGCCTCATGCGTGATGGTGATGTTGCCTTCATCATCGGTTGCACGAGTCTGAGGACTAGGCTGTCTGCCTCGGAGTAACAAATCGATCGTGTCTGAAACTTCTTCATGCACAACCCACTTTTGCCGCTCAGCCATTTCGACTGCAATATCAAATGTCGGCGGTGCTTTGCGTTCTAGAACACTCTTTTGCGAACCTCGTCTGCGCGCTTCTTCATCCCCTAAAGTTACGGATTGAATCCCACCGACGAGATCCGAAAGCGTCGGGTTTTTGATCAAGTTTTCCAGCTTGTTTCCGTGTGCTGTGCCGACTAATTGCACACCGCGTTCCGCGATCGTTCGAGCAGCTAAAGCTTCTAGCTCAGTTCCAATCTCATCGATCACAATCACTTCTGGCATGTGGTTTTCCACTGCTTCGATCATGACTTGGTGCTGCAATTCAGGGCGTGCAACTTGCATCCGTCTTGCTCGACCAATTGCAGGATGCGGCACATCTCCGTCGCCCGCAATCTCATTCGACGTATCGATGATCACGACACGCTTATCGAGTTCATCGGCTAGCACTCGTGCAATTTCTCGCAGTGCTGTCGTTTTACCCACCCCAGGACGACCCAACATGAGAATCGATCGACCACTTTCGACTAAATCGCGAATCATCCCGATCGTGCCAAAGATGGCTCGTCCAACTCGGCAAGTCAAGCCAATCACTTCACCGCGCCGATTGCGAATTGCGCTAATTCGGTGCAAGGTTTTCTCGATTCCTGCCCGGTTGTCCCCACCAAAATCACCGACTTTTTGCGTACTTTCTGCAAGGTCTTCTTTGGTAATCGGTGTATCTGAGAGGTATTCCGCTTTACCTGGAAAACGGGCTTCGGGGAATCGTCCTAAATCCATCACCACTTCTACTAAGCGATCGAGTTCAGGATGTTCGATTAAACGATCGCGCAAGTGAGTCGGCAGAATGTCTAAAAGCTTGGTTAAGTCGTCAGTTGTTTGCATCCGATTATGTTCTGAAGCGGTCATGGTCACGGGGTCAGAAGACTGACTGGCATTGGACTCGAAAGGGACGAAACTTTGTTCTACCATGTGTTCTAAGAATGGGAGAAAACGATAGGAAAAAAGACCTATCTGGTGTTTAGAGTACGGGATCTTGATCTATCTCTGTGTATGCTAAATCACTTGCAGAACTCGATTTGGGGATTTGATTTGGTGGACAAGTTCGGATGCAAGTTCAACAGCTTGCCAGAGTAAATCAGGAACGGTTTCTATCGCGCCTGGGGAAAGGTTCGAGCAATCGCTCAGGGGCATCATCTCCTTTGCTTCTAGTTGAGTAAGAACGGGTGAAAGTAAACTGCGGGCATAGCTGCCATATGCGATTCCAGAAACCCACCTTGAAGCGGGTGTACTATCTCTATTGTGCAACATCCCTGATGCTTCTAACTTTGGTACAGTGTGCCGATTTGTTCCTCCTGCGAGCTGAATATATCCGGGTATGTCTGTAGCGAGAATTTTTTCACCCAATTTCACACAGGCGCGGGTTGCGCCATCGCCAATATCCCCACTCATTGGACGACCATCGGTTTGCCAGATTAAGGCACAGGGTAGGGGATGAATTAATTCGTAGAGTGCCCAGAGGTAATCAATTAAGTCTTCGCCTTCTGGACAGCTAATCGCGATGAGTTTCAAGCGATCGAGTCCTGGTTGGATGGCGTTCCACACTCGTTTAAAGTCATCGTATCGACCAACCTGAGTATGGATTTCGATCGCATCGATGCCCGATTGCAACAACATTGGCGCGATCACTTCGGGAGTATAGACATACGATCGAGTCACAATCTGGTTGATGGGACAAATGGGCACGCATCGCCCACAGCCATAACAGCGATCGTCGATTACGCCTGTCTGATCGATCGCATCGGCTGGACAAATCAATTCACAAGGTCTTGAACAGTCTGGCGGACAAAGTTCTGGGTTAAATTCTGCTTTGCGAAAATGCGGATCTTCGCCATCGTTAAGGCTGACCATGAGCCAGGGATTTGAGGGGGTGAATCCGCGCTGGATGGCTTCTGGTGCGAGTTGATCAGCGATCGCAAATGCTTCTCTTGCTGTTGAAACAATGGCTGGGTCGGCAGCGACATCAACACAATCTGCCCCCGCAAGCGCATAGACCAATGACAAGGTGCGAATGGCGGGCAGATGTTGGAAACTGGCTCCACAGATAAGTTTGAACCAGTGCCCTTGATTTAGCGATCGTTGAGGCAAGTTAAAATCCATCACTCCTCTATGCTAATCCGCCTAGAGCGATTTTTGACGATTAATTTTGGGCGATCGCTGAATTTGAAACGAAGGAATCAACTGAATTGTTTTTACTGAACAATTTGATAGCATTCGTAGTTATTCAGTGTCCGACTCGTACCCCGCTAAGAGCTTGAGAAGTATGAGCAAAACACCCTCTGACCATTCACAAAATTCTGAAGACGAGCTTCTGCCTGAATATGAATTTGATTACAAGCAGGCGAAACCCAACCGATTTGCCGCAAAGGAAAGGTGAACAGTTGTCGTTTTGAAGGCTTGACCATCATCTAAGTGGTCAACTAATCACTCGATCGCATCAAACAGCGCCAAGTTCATCTGGATTACCAAATCTTTGCCATCTTCAGCGCAAATCCTGGCATTTCGGGTTCACAGCTAACAGAATCGGGATGATCTAAAATTTCGGGTTCTTGATTCGATCGATAAACATGAACTTGACGATTCTTCCGATCGATTAACAACCCTAACCGCACCCCATTGGCGATATATTCTTCTAGCTTTTCTTGCAGACTCACCAACGTATCGCTGCTCGATCTCAATTCCACAACAAAGTCAGGCACAATCTCTGCAAAAGATGCCTGTTTTTCTGGAAGTAAAGTATTCCAACGTTCAGACAAAATCCAGGATGCATCAGGCGATCGCACTGCGCCATTCGGTAAAGTAAAGCCAGCACTAGAATCAAAGGCTTCACCAGTTCCATCTGCTTCAGACCAAACAAAAAGCTGCCCAAAAACTCTACCGTTGCGGTTTCCTGTATCGGAAAAAGCTGGCGGCATTACAATAATCTCTCCATTCGCATTGCGCTCAATCCTTAGGTTTGGATTGGTTCGGCAAAAATTATAGAACTGCTGATCACTCAGCTTTGGCATCGATGTGAGCGAAGAAAGATCGATCGGTAATGGCATCTGTTCCGATTTGACCACTAGGCTAGGCATGAGCCGCTCCATCCAGAAAAGTCTTGACTCAATTATAGGAACCTTCTCGCGATCACATCCTCATAATTACAACTGCTTGACACAATTTTTTTGCATCTTCAGTTCTGAGTATTCCAGGTTAAGATCTTGACAAGCCATGTACGCAATTTCCCCAAAAAAGAATAGTGTCGCGAGACAGCACTCATGAATCAGTCTATTGCTGCCCAGAAATTAAAAGAACTAAGAGATTCTGTCAAACTCATCAAACCTGAGTTACTAGCTCAAGTTCCTGACGGCTACAATTCTCGTCAGGTCTTCAACTACTTGCGACATAACGCAACGAACTATGACTTTTTGTTAGACGAGCAAAGAAGGAAGTATGGAAATGTTACCCCTGCTGAAAATAAAGCACTGACTCAAGGAGCTGCCGATGTCATCATTGACGCATTGCGAGTTGAAAATACAGCCTTAATCCAAGGTAACGCGAGCACTCCTTTTGCCAAATTTACAAGAGTAATGCGTGAGTTTCTAGGATTGAATGCAGGTATCGATTTGCAAGCTATCTACGAAGCCACCAAAACTCTCAAAAGATCCCAGCTGATGTACAAATCCTGGAATGATCGTTATCGCCGCCAACGAGAGATGATTTTGAAAGTAACCCGAACTATAGATCCAGAGATTCGTCGCCAGATTGAAGCGATCTATAGCGCAAATTCCAAAGATAAGCTCGATAAACTTCAGAAGGAGCTTTTTAATGGCTAAGCGTCCGTCTCGAAATCAGAAAAAAACTGGCATCAAGGCAATGAAGTTGATTGCCATCAAGGAGGAATGTTACGCCCTTTCTGGAGCATCAACGACCGCAGAACTGAAGCAAAAGTATCCTACGCTGTGTCGCGATCGAGATTTCCGCCAGCGCAAAACTTGGGAATACGTTCTCAAAAATTTACGGGCTCACGGAGACTGGATAGGAATTCGTGTTTCTGATGTTGAGTCTCTTGCAGAAACAGAACGTTCATCTGTTAAATCTAAACTGGGAACGTTAACGTTTCATCCAGAGCGTGTTGAAATGGATAAGGCAGCTGAAAACGATGATTGACCTGGCTCAACTTCCTTCTATCAGTGCAATCTATCGAGTATGGTATCAGGGGAGAGTAATATATGTTGGTCAAACCGTTAATCTAAAGAAACGCTGGCAAAATCATCATATTCTTGCCAAGATTGTCTGTAAGTATGGGACAGACTGGACAATTGACTGGGTAGAAATTTCACCCTCTAACTTAAATCGGGCAGAAGCCTTTGCCTATCGTTCCTTCCAACCAGAATTGAACCAAAAAGATCCGTCTGGATTGTTAGGTCGTGAGCCATAAAATATGACTGAGAACCAGAGCTTTTACAATCCGTGAAAGTAACTGAAACTTATGATTCAACGGAGCTATGACAACAGATCCAACTTTGCATTTCTTCTGTGGAAAAATGGCATCAGGCAAAACAACCTTATCGAGGAAGCTAGCATCAGAACATCAAGCTATTCTCATCAGTGAAGACCTCTGGTTGTCAAAGTTGTATCCAGAAGAGATTCAAACTTTTGAGGATTATTTGAAATACTCGGCTCGCTTAAAACCTGTTGTTTCACAGCATGTTCAGAGCATTCTAGCGCAGGGGATTCCTGTTGTTCTGGATTTTCCAGGGAATGTTCCTTCTCAACGGCAATGGTTTCGTTCAATCTTTGAAGCGGCTCAAGTTAATCATGCTCTTCATTACATTGTTGCATCTGACCCCTTGTGTAAGGTGCAATTACAGAAACGCAATGCTGATTTACCAGAAGGTTCAGCCATCATGTCTGAAGCAGAATTCGACCACATCACTTCTTATTTTCAACCTCCGACGGAAGCAGAAGGCTTTAACATCATGAGATATGAAATGATTTAAGCCTATGGATTTATTCAAAGGTCGAACGGCTGTCCTTGCCACAATGCACCGAAAAGAACACGCGATCGCGCCCATCTTAGAATCCGAATTCGATCTCAAAATCATCGTTCCACCTGATTTCAACACCGATCAGTTTGGAACATTTACCAGAGAAATTGCTCGAACTGGTGATCAGATCGAAGCTGCACGCAGAAAAGCGTTGTCTGCGATCGAGCAAACCGGACTCGATTTCGCGATCGCCTCAGAAGGTAGCTTCGCACCGCATCCCGCCATGCCCATGCTGCCTAGCGATCGCGAAATTGTGCTCTTAATCGATACGGTTCACGATTTAGAAATCATTGGTGAAGTGATCTCACTTGAAACAAATTTTGCTCATCGCAGCGTGTCTAGCTTTGAGCAGGCTCGCGAATTTGCCATCAAAGTTGGATTTCCAGAGCATAAGCTCGTTGTGATTGATCAAGATCAAATCACCAAAGGCATTTGCGATTTTCAGCAGCTTGAACAATTGATCAATGCTGCATCGAAGCCAGTGCATATCGAGACAGATATGCGAGCTATGAATAATCCAACGCGAATGAACGCGATCGCACAAGCTACGCAGGATCTCGTCAAAAAACTGAAATCGAGTTGTCCTAACTGCTCGAAACCGGGATTCTCAGTCTCGGACATCAAACGAGGATTACCCTGTGGCTGGTGTAATGCACCGACTGATTTGATTTTGGCGGAAATTTATCGATGTCAGACTTGCGGATTTGAACAACTGTTGCCAACTGAGTCACAAGTTGCAGATCCAATGTATTGTGCATTTTGTAATCCATAGTACTCAGGTATGTCGTACATTCTGGCACTCGATTTAGGCACAACTGGAAATCGAGCGTTTCTCTTTGATCAAGCAGGCAACATTGCAGGACAGGCTTATCAAGAATTAACCCAATACTATCCGCAGCCAGGATGGGTCGAACATGATGCTGAAGAGATTTGGAATGCGACACGATCGCTGATTGAATCCGTCGGCAATGATCAAATCAAAGCGATTGGCTTAACGGTTCAGCGTGAAACCTGTTTACTCTGGGACAAAACTACAGGCAAGCCTCTTCACCGTGCCATTGTTTGGCAAGATCGACGAACCGCACCGTTTTGTAATGAATTGCGCGATCGCGGTTTAGAAGGAGAAATTTACGATCGCACTGGATTAGTACTCGACGCATACTTCTCTGCGACAAAGCTTCGATGGTTACTCGATCAAGTTAAAGGCGTTGATCTAAACAATGTTTTAGCAGGCACGATCGATAGTTGGATTTTATGGAATCTCACAGGTGGCAAAGTTCATGCAACGGATCACAGCAATGCCAGTCGCACTTTACTGATGAACTTAAAAACGGGTCAATGGGATCAGACATTACTCGATCTCTTTGGAATTCCGCTGCACATTCTGCCCTCAATTCAGCCAAGCCTGAGTCACTTTGGAGACTATGCTGGAATTCCGATTACTGCGATCTTAGGTGACCAACAAGCTGCATTGTTTGGGCAAGGCTGCGATCGACCTGGATTAATGAAATGCACCTATGGGACAGGAACCTTTCTGGTTGCTCACACAGGTTCCGAAATCGTGAGAACTGATCAACAACTCATCTCAACGATCGCTTGGACAGACTCCGATCAAGTTGGATACGCGATCGAAGGCAGCATGTTTACCAGCGGAGCCTGTGTTCAATGGCTCCGAGATGAGTTGAAAATGATTTCAACGGCACAGGAGACAGCAGCGATCGCGGCAAGTGTTCCTGATAATGGGGGCGTTTACTTTGTCCCCGCACTTAGTGGACTTGGAACACCTCATTGGGATATGAGCGCGCGTGGGGCATTTCTTGGCATCACAAGAGGGGCAAATCGTGAACATTTGGTGCGCTCGGTTTTAGAAGCGATCGCGTTTCAAGTCAAAGAAGTCATTGATGAAATTGAAAAATACAGTCCAACTCCGATTCAGAAACTTGCCGTTGATGGGGGCGCTTGTGAAAATGATTTCTTGATGCAGTTCCAAACTGACGTTTTAGGAATTGCGATCGAGCGACCCGCGATTCGAGATACAACCGTTCAAGGGGCGGCTTTTGCAGCAGGACTCAGTGCCGGAATTTGGGAAAGTTATGATCAACTCGTCGATAGGCGGATCATTGATAGAGTGTTCGAGCCGAGTGGATCAGACCGCATTCAAGCTGAGTTCAAAACTTGGCAGAAAGCCGTCGATCGCGTCAAACTTTGGGAGTGATTGCTCAAGAATTTAGACATGCTTTATCCTGAATTGCCCCTAGTTTTAGCAGGCCCAATCTTGCGTCACACCACTTCTGAAGTTGTGACGGTTTGGATTGCACTACAAAAAGCTTGCACGGTTGAACTCAGGATTTATCATACTCAAGCAATCGACAAGTGCCTATTCACGGGCAAGCGCGCCACAGTTGCCCTCGGTGAATCTTTGCATGTTGTGGCTGTTACAGCCCAAACCACGCTTCAGCCCGATCAACTTTATGCCTATGATTTATGCTTCAAATTTGGGCAAGGTGAATGTTCACTGCAAGAAGGACTAACCAGCGATCGCTTTCCCAATATCAATCTCAGCTACTTCGATCATGGAAAACCAACCTTTTTACTTCCACCGACCCAGATTGAAGATCTCAAGCTAGTGCATGGCTCTTGCCGAAAACCACACGGACATGGAATTGATGCGCTGCCGATTTTAGACAGCTTGTTGGAAACCACTGCGGCAGAAATTCGCGATCGTCCTCATCAGTTATTTTTAACGGGCGATCAGATCTATGGAGACGATGTTTCTGCGCGACTTTTAGAAACGGCAACGTTACTCGGTGACAGTCTATTAGGATGGCAAGAAAAATTGCCGCTCAAATCCACCTTCATGACTGCCTCAGAACTGAAGCCTCAAGAACGCGGAGAGATTGCGACTCGTCAAGCAGGATTTACAGGCGGACTCGGAGATAAACGTCAAAAAGTTGAAAATCACCTGTTCAGTTTGGGCGAATACTATGCAACGTATTTACTCAGTTGGTCACAGATTGGCTGGGCAATCCTCAAGCCTACAGAACCTCATCTAGAGCGGTTCGTGCATACGCTCTGGCAAGTTCGCCGCGCCCTCGCAAACATTCCGACTTACATGATTTTTGACGATCATGATGTCACAGACGACTGGAATTTAAATCAAGCCTGGTGTTTGAGAGTTCTGGGTCGATCTCTGGGTCGCAGAGTGGTGCAGAATGCGCTCCTCGCCTATGCAGTCTTTCAAGGCTGGGGAAATACGCCAGAACGGTTTGAAGTGGAGCAATCTGGTGCAAGGCTTCTCGATGCGGCGCAAACATGGTCGGCTTCTCAAGGCAGCGATCGCGCTGCGCTGCAAGAAATTGCCAAACTCGTCGGGATGCCGCCTCAAGATCCGAAAACCGGATTGCCGAAATTTATTCAAGACGGAGATGTCAACATTCTCGATCGACATCCGGATGCGCTCACCTGGCATTTCGTCATTCGCAGTCAATGTCATGAAATCCTGGTTCTCGATACTCGAACTTGGCGAGGCTATCCCTTAGATCACGAGCAAGTCTCTCAGAAAATCGCGCCGCCCCGGTTGATTGCTCCGGCAGCCTTAGTTCAGCAACTCTCGCTGCTCCAAGACTCCAAGCACCTGACAACCTTTCTCGTTGCGCCAACTAATCTTTTTGGCTTACAAGTGATCGATTGGATTCATCATTGGCAACTGCGGAAAAAGAAAGTGTTTTCAACTGATGTCGGAGATGCCTGGAACGTCAATACCGATGCCCTGGCTCAATTGCTCACCCATTTGTTTAAGCTGAGAGACTCGATCGTGGTGCTCTCTGGTGATATTCATTACAGTTCAACGATCCGCCTGTCTTATCAAAGGGCGGATTCTGCGCCGGGTGTGCTGATGCAACTGACCAGCAGTGCGATGAAAAATGAGGAACTGATTACGCGCATCATTCACACGCGGTTAAAACACTGGTTGCTTCCAGAACCCAAGAGAAAATGGTTCGGTTGGGATCATCCTCCGCATATGATCGAGCGCTCCAAACCGATCGATTCGCCCGATTGGAAGTGTGAACTGGAATGGATTCCGAGACGGGCAGCCGAACATACGGACTTGAGTCTCGATCGCTTTCCGGTCAGATCGCGCTTATTCCATTTCAATTTGTTCAAATTCTGGACTTGGAAATGGATTCAAGACGGACGGGAAATTGTCGGTGTGAATAATCTTGCGCTCGTCAGCTTTACCCGAGACGACTCTAGTTTAGAAGTGATTCACACCCTGTACTGGTTTTCGTCCTGGAGACCGTTGGAAATTGTGAAAAGCCGTTTTGCCCGTTCCACCCTCTAGAATGAAAACAACTCCCTAGATCGCCTTGTGTATGACATTTTCAACTTGTGTGCAGACGTTGGGACTCGATCGCATTGAGCGTCATGTCTTTATTTGTGCCGACCAGACAAAACCGCTGTGCTGTGACAAAGCTGCGAGCATTGAATCATGGAATTATCTCAAGAAAAGACTCCAAGAACTCAAGCTCGACAAGCCTACTCAGGATGCGGGCTGTATCTTTCGCACGAAAGCCAACTGTCTGAGAGTCTGCGATCGCGGTCCGATTCTCGTCGTGTATCCGGATGGCGTTTGGTATCATTCTGCCACTCCTGAAGTGATTGAACGGATTATTCAAGAACATCTGATTGGCAATCAAATTGTTGAGGAGTTTGCATTTTTGACGCATCCGCTTCCGAGCGTGAAAAACGATTTAGAAAAAGAAGTCGATCATATTGTTTCTAACTAAAATGCAAATCATTCTCTAATCGAGTGAAATCAATGAACCCCAGGTAAATTTACGCTTTGCGATCCTCAAAACCTATGACTCCCTCGTAACTTTTGTCTTTGTTTAAACATTACAAAAACACGTTTGAAGCTAATAGATGAGGATAGGTAAATTCTCGGTGTTCGAGGATCTTGAAACTCGAACTGAAAAAAGTTTAACTTCTTGACGAGTCGGATATAATGGCACGTGACCTATAGATAAAAATCTGGATTCTTCCAGTTTGTGAGTTTAACTCATGAATGGGTAGTCCAGGAACGTAAGTACACCACGAGTACATTACAAGTACATTTGAGCCTGATGCGCGAAGCTGAATTCTCAGATTCCGTGGAAAAGCTTAGTCATGAAGTTGATTTGTGTAAACGTTGATTTAGATTCAGGCAGAGCGAGTAGCACAGCATGAAGGAAACCAGTTCAGGGAATCACAGACGATTACTGCTGATTGATGATGACCCTAACCTAATTCTGTTGGTTAAAGATTATCTGGAGTTCCGGGGATATGAAGTCGTCACCGCAGAAAATGGGCGGGAAGCGCTGGAAGTCCTGGAACAAGATGTGCCAGATATGATCATTTGCGATGTGATGATGCCGGAAATGGACGGCTATCAACTCGTGAGCAATATTCGTCAAGATCCCAAAACAAGCTGGATTCCAGTATTGTTCTTGTCCGCGAAGGGTCAAAGCCAGGATCGGGTGAAGGGTCTGAATATTGGCGCAGATGTGTATATGGTGAAGCCATTTGAGCCAGAGGAACTTGTGGCGCAGGTGGAGTCTTCTCTCAAGCAAGCGTCGCGATTGATTCAGCATAAGGATGCGAAGGGCGGCGAGAATGCGCCGAAGATTCAAGTTCCGTTTGATGTGGAATTAACGCCGACTGAGTTAAGGGTGGTTCAGTTTGTGGCGCGCGGGATGGCGAACCGTGAGATTGCCGAAGAGTTGAATGTGAGCCAGAGAACGATCGAGAGTCACGTCAGTAATATGCTCGGTAAGACCGGATTGCATAATCGTACTGAGTTAGCACGTTGGGCGATCGAAAATAGCATGGCGTAGGTATGACCAATTTAGCGAAGGGCGATCGAAGTTTTGTCGATCGCCCTTTTTGCTGTTTGCTTTATCGTTACTGTTCGGGCTAATGTCCGAGTACGGGCGATTAGACGGAAAGAGTCATTCTAAACAATCGTTAGGTCGCTTTATCTTAGGTTCTACTTTTAATCAGAGTTGAAAAGCTTATTGTCACTGAATTAGAATTGTTGATTATTTCTTCGGTGGTACAAATGTCTTCACAGCATCATAATTCTCACCCAAACTCTGATATTGCCTATCACTTTGACTGGGAATTTCGACGAGAGTCTTTGCTATGGGATGGTGAACAACCTATCGGGATTAACTTTCATCCACTAGCTACTGAACTCTACAACTGGCTACTAAGGAAAGGACAAGTTTCGCTGCTTTTAGCAGAAGAAACTGCTTTACCGGTATCTTTAACGAATCCGTATAGCTACAGTACCTCTGTTATTGCAGGGATTATCACTCACGTAATTAATGCTACACATGCCTTCGCGACAAGTACGGAGCCTATGAGCGATACCGAGGCCGAAATTGAGTATATTCGTCTATACAACGAGCAAGTTCTTTATACGGCACGATTTTGTGAGGCAGCAATTAAGCAGCTCCTCTACTGTACGCAAATATCAAAGAGATATTACGAAGACGTGTCAATAGGCGCTTTACTTTCGGCCGAGTGTCGTGATTGCAAAGGAGCTGGCAAAGCTCGGCACAAAATTTCTATGCTTGGTTCACTCGCTCACCGTTACGGATTGTGCCTCGAATTTGAGGGATGTCTATTTGAGCACCTTAAGATTGTTAATCGTCGGAGGAATGTGGAGGCTGCGCACTCTGGGGCACAACCTTTTCGTATGATGCCCGCTTCTGATTCTAGAGCACAGCTTATGAAAGATTCCTTAGAGGCTGGGAGCGAGTTGGTGCATATGCTTAAGCATATTAGCGACTTGGAAACTCACATGATTTTAGAACTCAATACAATACGTCGTAGCATAACGTCTAAGTCTATACATATTGCGGGTGCAACACCTGCCTAATCAGCGTGTGACCTAGGGCAAACGCAAGAAAAAAGTGACGTAGGCTAAAAGCAGTGTAACCCGCTTGAGAGACACTGCTCATGACTCAACCTACGGATGCGCGGATTCTCACGCACTTTGCTGATTTGGCAGACCCTCGCGATGAGCGTGGCAAAGATCATTTACTTATCGACATCATCACAATCACGATTTGTGCCGTCATCTGTGGGGCAGAGAGTTGGGTGGATATCGAACTGTATGGGCAATCGAAACAATCGTGGTTGAGCAGTTTTCTGAAGTTGCCGAACGGCATTCCGTCGCATGATACATTTGCGCGGGTGTTGGCTCGACTTGACCCAGAAGCGATGCAGCAATGTTTTCTGGGTTGGATTCGTGCCATTAGCACCTTGAGTAAGGGCGAAGTCATCGCCATTGATGGCAAGAAGGTGCGCCACTCTTATGATACTGCCAACGGCAAAGGTGCGATTCATATGGTGAGTGCTTGGGCAAGTGAGAATCGCTTGGTGTTAGGACAACAGAAAGTCGATGCAAAGTCGAATGAGATTACAGCAATTCCAGAATTGCTAGAAGTCCTAGCTCTCGAAGGCTGTATCGTCACGATTGATGCGATGGGGACACAGAAAGAGATCGCTGCGACAATCATTGAGCGCGGTGCAGACTATGTGCTTGCTCTCAAAGGCAATCAGGGTGGATTGTTTGAAGATGTGCAGTGGTTATTTGAGCAAGCTCAAGCCGTGCAATTCCAAGATGTCGCGCATGACTTTGTGCAAACGATAGACAAAGGACACGGACGCATTGAGATTCGGCGGTGCTGGACGTTGGCAGACGCAGAACTGGATTATTTGGTGCAGAAGCCGCAGTGGAAAGGACTGAAGACCGTAGTAATGCTTCAGCGCGAACGCAAAATTGAGGGACAAACGAGCAGCGAAACGCACTACTACATCAGTAGTCTCGACCCAGACGCGGCGAAACTCTTAGCTGCCATCCGCACCCATTGGACGGTGGAAAACCATTTGCACTGGGTGTTAGACGTTGCTTTTGATGAAGATGCTTGCCGTATCCGCAAGGATTACGCACCGCAAAACTTTTCCCTGTTGCGTCACATTGCGCTCAACTTATTAGGACAAGACAAAACGACGAAGGCAGGCATTGCAGCGAAACGAAAAAAGGCGGGATGGGATGATGGTTATCTTCTCAAAATCCTGTCTCAATAATTTTCATGCGTTTGCCCTAGCGTGTGACCGGACGGATTGGCAAACCCTGGCTTCGTTTCAATGCTATCTGTCGCCAGTGACGTTCGCCATTGGATGGCTCTGTTCTCTGTACTACTCTAAACTTGTATCTTTAGCACAATTGCTACGGAAGCTCTATGAGTAGATACATTGAGTGTAAATTTGATAGCGGCTATCAGATAGTTTGGAAATATAAGTTGGGTGAACAAGCCTCAGAGATGTGCAGAATCAGTACTGAATTAGGCGTTGGAGAATATCATCAAATTAGTGAAATTGAAGATCGGCTTATTCTTTCCGGGGCGATGGAGAAAAGTTAGAAATGCAGATCCAATTGCTGAAAAAGACTGAAGCAGTGCATGAACATAAGTGGTTTATCGCAATGCTGGAAGGTATTCGAGGCTTCATGATTGCAAATTCGGAGCAAGACGAGTTTATTCTTGAGGGTGAACTTCAGCATCACGATTCTGAATCGAATGTATAGCAAATCCTTTGCAGCCTCAATTGCCTGAAGTTCTTACTCTGATTCAAGCTGCTCAACGGAAAGTCCTTGCGATCGCGAACCAGGAGTTGATCAAGCTCTATTGGAGCATTGGGAAATACATCAGCGATGCCTTTGGCACCCGCGAAGCGCGATCGCAGAACCACATCCGAATGGGGACAAAATAACGATCAAGAAATCATTAACAGTAGGAGAGGCGTTTAACTTTTGACTCCAAGGCGATAAACCAGTTTTGCTGCTTCGGGAGCGGGGGGTAAGTTAAAATGCAAGGATTAAGTTGAAACGAGGTCAAGACGATGACAGTTCGACAACCCCGCTATCCTAAAGAAGAATATGCTCGTCTTGGCAATGAGATTTACGAGACTCAGGTACGATCGCAAGTTGAAGAAGGCAATTACGGCAGAATCGTAGCGATCGACATTGAAACTGGAGCCTTTGAAGTTGCTGATAATACGATCGAAGCTACCGATCGTCTTTATGAACGTGTACCCGATGCCCAACCTTGGGTGATTCGGATTGGACATCGTACCGTTTATCGGTTTGGTTCGCGGAGCCTGAAGAAGTCGGTATGATGCAAGGCTTCGTGAATCAAAGTTGTGAAGCGATCATTCCAGTAGTCGTAGGTCATACCAAAGCCCGTCAGCAAATGATTCAGGCGGTGATTGATACAGGGTTTACTGGATTCTTGTCGCTTCCATTATCTCTGATTGAATCACTGGAATTGCCCTGGATATTTCGTGATTTCGCAACGTTAGGCGATGGTAGTGAAGTGCTTTTTGATATGTATCGTGCTTCTGTCATTTGGCATGGACAGTATCAAGTTGTGGATGTGGCAGCATCAGAAGCAGAACCACTTGTAGGCATGAGTCTACTGTATGGATCTAAGCTCCAAATTGAAGCAGTTGAGGGCGGCATTGTGAAGATTGAAGCCATGACGTAGTTGAAATTCTCTCCGCTGTGGCACAGTCTAACCAATCGTTGGAACGGCGAACAGAGTCTTCTCACTTCGTTTCTAGTCTATATTGTCGCCGTTCAACTTACTGAAGCTCTTACCCTGATTCAGGCTGCTCAACGGAAAGTCCGTGCGATCGCGAACCAGGAATTGCTCAAGCTCTATTGAAGCATGGGAAATATATCAGCGATGCCTTCGGCACCCGCGAAGCGCGATCGCAGAACCACATCCGAATGCGGACAAAATAACGATCGCGCAGCTTGGGTAGGATGCAAAGATCCTTATTTGACAACACCCCAGACATCCGCAGATTGAGCTTCTGCGATCGTAGGACTCCATTGCCCCTGCGCCAAAGGCTGCAACGCATCTGGAAAGACCTCATGATAAGCCGCCCGCACTTGGGTATTGACCGCCACCGTTTTCACGTCATACATCTGGGTCGCCACCTTGGGATAACACCCGATCGTAATAATCAACCCCAGAAAACAAACCGCAATAAAAATCTCCCGGAGATTCGCATCCTTAAACTCTGCCTGCTCTGGCAACACACAGTCTGTCCCAAAACAGTTCGCCTCTTGGTTGCCCTGAGCCTTCAAATCTAGATCATTCAGATCACAAGCAGGCACCAAGTCACACATTTGATCAGCACTGGCTCCATGAAACACCTGCCGCACCATCGATAGCAAATAGATCGGCGTCAGAATCAACCCCACTGCTGCCAGGAAAACGGTCACCCAGCGAAAGGTCGAACTATAGATGTCCGTTGTAGCCAAGCCGACAAAGACCTCCAGCTCTCCGGCAAATCCACTCATCCCAGGCAAAGCCAAAGATGCCATTGTCCCAATCGTGAACAGAGCAAACACTGCGGGCATCGCTTCCCCCAACCCACCCAACTGATTCATCATCATCGTGCGAGTGCGATCGTAGGTCACGCCTGCCAAGAAAAATAACACTGACGCAATCAACCCGTGGGAGAGCATTTGCAGCATCGCCCCACTCACACCCAAATCACTATAGGAAGCAATCCCCAGCAGCACAAACCCCATATGAGAAATTGAAGAATAGGCTAACCGCCGTTTCATATTGGTCTGTGCAAAGGAGTTTAGCGCCCCATAGACGATATTAACCACTCCTAAAATCACCAACACTGGCGCAAAATACACGTGGGCATGCGGCAACAGTTCCATGTTCAACCGGATCAGCCCATACCCCCCCATTTTCAGTAATACTCCTGCCAAAATCATCGAGACTGGAGAAGAAGCTTCGCCGTGGGTGTCCGCCAGCCAAGTATGAAAGGGGAAAATCGCCAATTTGACCCCAAACGCCACCAGCAGTCCAGCATACAAAAACAATTCCAGCCCTAAGGGAAACTCCCTTAACCCGAGTTCAGCAATATCAAAGGTGAGCGTATCACCATAGAATCCCATCCCCAGGGCTGCCACCAAAATGAAAATCGAAGCCAGCGCCGTATACATCAAGAACTTCGTCGCTGCATAGCCCCGATTTTGTCCGCCCCAAATGCACACCAGCAAATAGACCGGAACCAGTTCCACTTCCCACATGATGAAGAACAGCATCAGATCTTGGGCTACGAACACCCCCACTTGGGCAGCATATAGAACCAACATCAGGGCGTAGAACAGGCGCGATCGCCGATCCACCTGCCAGGCGGAAAACATCGACAGCGTCGTCACAAACCCCGCTAACAGCACGAGCGGAGCCGAAATACCATCCACCGACAGCGCCCAACTCAAGCCCAACTGCGGTAACCAAACCACCTTTTCTGCCAGTTGAAATGTCGCTTGGCTCGCGTCGTAATGCTGCCAAAAGGCATAGGACATCAGGACAAAATCAGCCATGCCAACCCCCAAAGCATACCAGCGGACAGTCTTGCCGCTTTTATTAGGGATCAAAGGAATGAGCAACGCGGCTACCAACGGCAGTAGGACGATCACGGTCAGCCACGGGAATTGTTCGATCATAATAGGAATAAATGCTTATCCGTTGAGTTAAGAATATCTTACGCAACTGTGAGACTCATCATCTATCACTCCTTTGCTAATTTGTCATGGACTTAGCATTATGTATTCAGATGTATCTAGTGTAGAAATGGCATAATCTTCTCTTGAACTAACGCTACAACTCGCTTATTTCTTCGGCTTCTCTTTTTCCTTTCTAGCTAACTTGCCGAGCCGTGTGCTGTAACTGTGTAGGGTGCGGTCGCCCAATTTTCTGGGAACTCTAGGCGAAGAAAATTCCCAATGCAGGTCAGATCGTCCAGCCAACACTATGACACTCTCGATACAAACCTCCCCTCAGTCATTCCCGGAAGTTCTTGGCTACAGACTCACTGAGCAACTCTACCTAGGTTCTCGTACAGCAGTCTACCGAGCGATACAAACGGCAACTCAGCAACCCGTGGTGATTAAGGTGCTGCTGCGGGACTATCCCACTTTTGGCGAATTGGTGCAGTTTCGCAACCAGTATACGATCACCAAAAATTTGCCAATTCCAGGGATTGTTCGCCTCCTGAGTCTGGAATCCTTGGGGAGCCGCTATGTCTTGGTCATGGAAGATTGGGGTGGCATGGCTTTAAGCCAATACATCCAGCAGCAATCGTTGGATCTGACCACAGTTTTGGCGATCGCCCTTCACCTGGCGGAAATTCTGCATGATCTAGGTCAGCATCGGGTCGTGCATAAAGACATCAAACCTGCCAATATTTTGATTCAACCAGAGTCGAAACAGGTCAAGCTGATCGACTTTAGTATCGCTTCGTTGTTGCCAAAGGAAACTCAAGAAATCCAAAGCGCCAATACGCTAGAAGGAACGCTTGCGTATCTGGCTCCTGAGCAAACGGGGCGGATGAATCGGGGGATTGACTATCGAACGGATTTCTATGCTCTAGGCGTTACACTCTATCAATTGTTGAGTGGCAAACTCCCGTTTGAGTCGGAAGACCCGTTGGAATTGGTGCATTGCCATATTGCCAAGGTGCCTTTACCTGTCAATCAGGTCAATCCAGCGGTGCCGGGGATGGTAGCGGCGATCGTCGGTAAACTGATGGCGAAAAATGCCGAAGACCGTTACCAAAGTGCAATCGGTTTAAAACATGATTTAGAAGCGTGTTTGAACCAATGGAAAACTAGCGGTGAGATTGCCGAATTTGAGTTGGGACAGCGGGATGTCAGCGATCGCTTCTTGATTCCCGAAAAACTCTACGGTCGAGAATCGGAAGTACAAACCTTACTAGATGCCTTCGATCGGGTTGCCGCAGGTCGTTCCGAACTGATGCTGGTGGCAGGTTTTTCCGGGATTGGTAAAACGGCTGTGGTGAATGAAGTCCATAAACCGATCGTGCGGCAACGGGGCTACTTCATCAAAGGCAAATTTGACCAGTTTAACCGCAACATTCCGCTCTCTGCCTTTGCCCAAGCCCTCCGTGATTTGATGCGGCAATTGCTCTCAGAGTCCGATGCGGAATTGGCAGCTTGGAAGTCAAAGATTCTGGCGGTGGTGGGCGAGAATGGACAAGTGCTCATTGATGTGATGCCGGAACTGGAGCAGATTATTGGTCAACAGCCGGCGGCTCCAGCACTGACGGGGAGTGCGGCACAAAATCGCTTTAATCTGCTGTTTCAGAAGTTTATTGAAGTCTTCACCACGGTCGATCATCCCTTGGTAATGTTCTTGGATGATTTGCAATGGGCAGATGTGGCTTCGCTGCAATTGCTCAAGCTGTTGATGAAGGATAATGGCTATTTGCTGATGCTTGGGGCTTATCGCGATAACGAAGTGTCGCCGACGCACCCCTTGATGCTAATGGTTGAGGAAATTCAAAAGTCAACGGCGATCGTCCACACGATTACCTTAAAACCATTAGCCTTTAGTACTACAAATCGCTTGATTGCGGATACGTTGAATTGCTCGATCGAACTAGCAAAACCATTGACAGAACTTGTCGATCGCAAAACCAAGGGGAATCCTTTCTTCACCGCCCAATTCCTCAAAGCGTTATATGAAGAAGGCTATATTCGCTTTAATCGAGAGCTTCGGTATTGGGAGTGTGATATTACGCAAGTTACGGCATTGTCGTTAACTGATGATGTTGTAGAGTTCATGGCAACTCAATTACGGAAGTTGTCGGATGAGACTCAACAAGTTTTGAAGCTGGCAGCTTGCATTGGGAACCAGTTTGATTTGACAACCCTCGCCATGGTTTTACAGCAGCCCGTGGCAGAAGCCGCAACTGTACTGTGGAAAGCCTTACAAGAGGGCTTAATTCTGCCCACGAGTCAGGTTTATAAGTTCTTCCAAGCTGGCGAACAAATTGCCGCTCAAAGTTCGATTAATCCGACCTATCGCTTCTTGCACGATCGCGTCCAGCAAGCGGCTTATTCTTTAATTCCAACCGAGCAACGAGAAACCTATCATTTGCAAATTGGTCGCAGCCTTTTGCAGAATCTCTCGATCGAACAACAAGCCGATCATTTATTTAATCTGGTCAGCCAGTTAAATGCAGGGAAAGCTTTAATCACGGATGAGGCTGAACGGGAAGAACTGGCTCAACTCAATCTTAAAGCGGCTCAAAAAGCGATCGCGGCAACCGCCTATGATGCGGCGAAGCAATACCTACACCATTTCCAAGAACTCCTGAAGCCAGATCGCTGGAAAACGCAATATGAATTGACGTTAAGCGGTTATATCACGATGGCGGAAGTTGCCTATCTATTAGGTGATTTATCTCAAATGGAAGCGCTTGCAGATCTGATTTGCCAGCAAGCTAAAACTTTTCTGGATACAACCGAAGTCTGCGAAATCAAAATTGAGGCTTATAGTAATCAGGGCGATTTTGCTAAAGCAATCAACATTGGGCTAGAGTTTCTGAAATATTTTGGGATTGAATTTCCCAGCCAGCCAACTGAGCAAGATTTTGCTGCCTACTTAGGAGAAACACAGCGCCAATTAGCAGGTCGTAGTGCTGACGAAATTGTGCAGTTGCCAGTCATGACCTGTCCAGATTCCAATATAATCTTGCGAATCTTGATGCATTTGAGCAACCCAACTTATGTCGCTCAACCTGCCCTCTATCCTTTAGTTGTTTTTAAGCAAGTTCAGTTATCAGCAACGAAAGGAAATGCTGCAGCTTCGACGTTTGGTTATTCGGTCTATGGCTTGTTACTCTGTGGTGTGCTAGGAGATATTGAGCTAGGCTATCAACTTGGTGAAGTGGTTCAACAGCTCTCAGAACGCTTCAATAGCCAAGAACATTTGCCAAAAACCCAAGTCATCATCAATCACTTTGTCAATCACTGGAAACGATCGCTCACCAGTACCCTAGAAGGGTTGAAGACTGCCCATACCATCGGCATCGAAACAGGTGATTTGACTTATGCGGGCTATGGCGGATTCATGTACTGTTTCCATACCTTTTTAGCGGGTCGAGAACTCACCGACTTGCATTCCGAGTTAGCGACCTACGATGCTGTACTAGAAAGCATTGAACAAAAAACAGCGCTACGCTATCTGCGGATCATCCGTCAAACGATCGCGAATTTCCTGGGTGAAGCAACCGATCCGATCGAACTTACAGCGATTCAAGGTGAGCAAGCTGTTGCTCAAGCCTTAGAAGCCGAACAGGATCAAACAGGCTTATGGCATTTGAGAAACTGTCAAACGATCTTGAGCTATTTATTCGGTGACTTTGAACAAGCAAAATTACGAGTAGAACAGGCTTATTCCCACGCTGCGGGGGGAGTTGGGATGCCCACTGTGCCCATTCTTTGTTGGTATGAGGCACTGACTCACTTAGCAATCTTGGCAACAAAGGGTGCTAACCTATCCCAGGCAGAACAAGCAGAGTATTGGCAAGCGATCGAAACGGCTCAAGCCAAACTCCAAGGTTGGGCGAGTCATGCGCCGATGAATTGTCAGCACCGCTATGACCTAATCTGCGCCGAGACGTATAAGCTGCGAGAGGATTGGCCTGCTGCAATTCTGGCCTATGAGGCAGCAATTGCTGGAGCGAAAGCGAATGGTTATGTTCAAGAAGAAGCTTTAGCGAATGAGCTAGCAGCAAAGTTTTATCTCGCTTGGGATAAGGAAAAAATCGCGGCTGGATATATGCAAGAAGCCTACTATTGCTATGCCCGCTGGGGAGCACAAGCCAAAATTGAAGACTTAACCGTGTGTTATCCCCACTTGTTACAGCCGATTTTACAATCTGAGGCAACTGCTTTCAACCCGTTGGAAACCTTAGCAGTGATTTCAAATTCTCAGGTGTCGATTCACTCTGCTCCTACAGTGACTCAAACCAGTCACAAATCCTTCACTAGTATCAATACCGCTTTGGATTTTGCAGCAATCCTGAAGTCAACTCATGCCCTTGCTAGTTCAATCCAATTTGATGATCTCTTACATCAATTGACCCAAATTATCTTACAAAACTCAGGAGCCGATCGGTGTGTATTAATCTTACCTAATGCTGAAGATGAATGGGAAGTGCGGGCGATCGCTACACCGGAAGACACACAATTGTGCCATGCCCCCCTACAAGATAATCCTGATATTCCCACCAAGCTCATTTACTACGTCAAGAACACTCAGGAAATGGTGTTGATCGATGACTGTGAAACTGAACTACCAGTCATGGATGAGTATTTACATCAGCGTCGTCCCAAGAGTATTTTATGTTTGCCCATTCTCAATCAAGGGCATTTAGTCGGCATCTTGTATCTCAAGAATCGGTTGACTAGAGACGTATTTACCCACGATCGCATTCTTATCCTCAATTTCCTCTGCACCCAAGCTGCCATTTCCCTCGAAAATGCCCGTCTTTATCAACAATCTCAGGAGAAAGAAGCCCAGTATCGGGGGATTTTTGAAGCGGTTAGCGATGGGTTGTTAGTGACTGATTTAGAAACTGGCAAAATCATAGACACGAATCCTGCCTATCATCAGCTTCATGGCTATTCCTATAGCGAGATCTTGAGTTTGAACCCCCTAGACTTCATCCCCTCTGACCGCCATGATAAGTTTGATACCTTTCTGACGACTGTTAAAGCTGGACAGCCATTTACGTGTGAAGCCATTTGTAAAAAACAGGATGGGACTCCTTTCTACATCGAAGTCACATCAGTTCCTTTCGTCTATAAAGGCAAGCGTTGTGGCTTATCTGTCGTTCGCAATGTGACCGAACGTAAGCAGATGGAGCTTGCCATCCAGGAGAAAAATCGCACCCTAGAACAGGCGATGACGGAGCTAAAGTATGCTCAAATGCAAATGATCCAGAGTGAGAAAATGTCAGCCTTAGGGAATCTAGTTGCGGGGGTGGCTCACGAAATCAACAACCCGATCGGCTTCCTCAATGGCAGCATCAAAAATGGGAAAGACTATGTGGAAGATCTGCTGGGACACCTGGCGCTTTATCAGCAACATTATCCCAATCCGGTCTCGCCTATCCAAGACAATGCCGAAGACATCGACCTCGAATTCCTCAGCGAAGACCTGCCTAAATTGCTCAATTCTATGCAAGGTGCAACCGATCGTATTAGCGGTATCAGCACCAGCCTGCGGACTTTCTCCCGCGCTGATACGGAACACAAGGTCAGTGCTAACCTGCATGATGGACTGGATAGCACGATTCTGATTTTGAAATATCGCCTCAAAGCGAATGAGCATCGTCCTGCGATTGAAGTCATTCAAGAGTATGGCAATCTGCCCTTACTAGACTGTTATCCTGGACAACTCAACCAAGTGTTTATGAATATCTTGGCGAATGCGATCGATATGTTTGACGAAATGGCTCAAACCCGTTCTTTTGCTGAACTCGCAGCCCATCCTCAAAAAATTACGATTCGTACAAGCGTCGATGCCAATCAGGTTCAGATTCAAATTTGTGACAATGGGAAAGGGATGCCAGAAGAGGTGAAGGCGAAAATTTTTGACCATTTATTTACCACCAAAGGTGTGGGCAAAGGGACGGGGTTGGGATTAGCGATCGCCCGTCAAATTGTGGTCGATAAACACAGCGGTAGTTTAACCGTTCAGTCAGAGCCGAGCAAAGGGACTGAGTTTTGTATTCAGTTGCCGATCGTGGGCTGAATAGCCCATTCTGCATGAGAGGTTGCATCGATGTGTTTGTAAGTAGTTTTGTGTTAAACCTTGAGATCTCAAGATTTCAATGATCTTGCACTACCTTCAATGCTTATGATCCTTGAACAGACCAATATTCCAGGCGCAGGTTTTATTGCTGCTCAAAATATTCCGCGACCTCAGATTTCTTTAATATCCCTGACGATTTCCCTTTTCCCAAAATTTCAAAATGCTGACATCGTATCGCTCGTTGGCTAGTAAAACCTGTATGCCTTTTGCTTGGCAGTGTTGAGAAAAGAGCTTGAGTAAATATCGGCGTTGCCTTGGCTCACGCGAAGCGTATCCGCTTTGATTTGGATCGAGCGTTGTGAGAAATTTCTCAAATCCAAGACAGCTTAACCCATAGATAACTTGACGGCAAAAATGTGCATCAGAATTGTACAAAAAGCCACCATGCCCATCAATTCCTGAGAAAATGAGAGTCACATAATCCCAAAAGCTTAAAAACGATTTTCCTAACGCCTTGCTCACGATTCCTTTGCCATTTTCTTTGTAGTCGGTGCAATCAAAGTATGTGAAAAGCTCAGCAATAAACCGCTCGTTTTCTACTCCAACTTCTTTTTGACGGGCTGAAAGTGGAACACCTTCGTGCAAATAAAGACAATTGAGAAACTCTTCACTCTTGAACGGAATCAGAATCCCTTGATCATCTAAATTGACAATTCCCATTTTTTCGACGGTGGCATTTGGAGATTTGACTAAAACATTGCCCAATCGATAGCCACCATCGCGCGTATTCGCCGGAAAGCTAAAATAATTAGCTGCGGTTGAAGCAATCTTCAGAACCATATCGCCTTCATTGCTAAAGAGATAGGCTTCATCAAAGCGGCGCAGCGACGATCGTAAAGGATTGCCTCGTCCTGAGATAATTGATTCCGATGAAATGTCAGGCGCGACTAAGACTAATCGTCCTAAGCGAAAAACATTGCCAATATTAGAAGAAGGGCACTTCTCTTTGTCTGTGACTTCTAAATTTCCGATCGATCTACGATCGAAAACATCTGACAATACTTTCACCGTATTCGTCACAACATACGCGCCCATGCTGTGACCGATAAAATGCAACCGAATTCGGCGATCGTTATTTTCTTCCTGTTCCCAAAACTCATAGTTTTGCCTCAGATTGTCCGTCGGAGATTGAGAAACAATCTGCTTATCTAACTGACGAATAAATTCAACTAAATCAGCAACTCCATAATTTGCTGCGCGATACGTATCTCGAAAATAACCAGAGACGCGCAGTACAAAAACAGTCAGAATAACGACAAGGATCAACAGTGAAATTGTGAGGACAACTGAGGAAGCAATCAGAATGGTTAAATCGTTGATGACTTTAAAAATTGCGATCGCCGTGTTCAAAACTGCGCCAATTGCCCAGATCGACATCCCAAAAATTCCAGCCAACGCCAAAGGTTTCGGCAGCGCCCTAAAAGCGATACGAAGAAATTTCGTCAATTTTTGAACATTCTTAATCCAACTGCCTGTATTTGGCAAAACCTGCTCAGAAGGCCAGCGATATCCAATCACAACAAACCCCGGAGAAACTTGCGCGTCAAAATTTCTGCCAATGTATTTTCGCGTTTCTTCGTACCACCATCTTGAACCAGATGGGCTAGAGTTATAACCGTGAATGGCGATTAAAATCTCAGCATTGCCTTCATGCTGTTTGAGATAATCTGCAATTTCTTTTAAGACTTCGTTGGGATCTCTTGCAACTGTAATTTCTTCTTTGTCTTCGACATTAATCGGTGCAGTACTACTCACGATATATCCTGGAAACCGAATTCCTTCGTCTGCAAATTGCTCGATCGTGAGTAGATGATGACCCATGAGAATGTCCCTTTGCCTGTATCAATTCGTCGAATATGATACCGTCAGATCGCGGTTCTACTGGGAAAATTTGATTTCTCTTAAGCGAATCGGATATTGGCTTGTTTTAATCGGTTTAGGGCTTCCCCTAAGCGATCGCATTCTGCAATCAAACTCACCCGCACATAGCCTTCTCCGCCTGCGCCAAATGCATTCCCCGGAGTAACAACGACTCCAGTTTTTTGCAGCACGGACAGCGCAAAATCGGTTGATCCCATACCGGGTGGGCAAGGAATCCAGAGATACATCGTTGCACTCGGTTTCGGAACAGACCAGCCTAATTCAGCTAAGCCTGCAATCAGAAAATCTCGGCGGGTGCGATAGCGTTCTTGAACTTCGACCAAATAATGATCGGGCAAATTCAACGCGGTTTCTGCCGCAGTCTGAATCGCTGAGAAAATTCCATAGTCAAGATTCGTCTTCAAGGTTCGCAAGCCTTGAATCACCTGACGATTCCCGACGACAAACCCAACTCGCCAACCTGCCATATTGTAGGTTTTAGACAGCGTGTGAAACTCGACTCCAATCTCTTTTGCACCTGGAATTTCCAGCAAGCTCGTGGGCTGATAGCCATCAAATGCCAATTCTGCATAAGCTTGATCGTGGACAAGCAAAATCTCATGCTTCTTGGCAAATGCCACAATCTCTTCAAAGAATTCGCGTGGAGCCGTTGCCGTGGTTGGATTACTCGGATAGTTAAAATACAGAATTTTCGCTTTCTGAGCGACTTCATCGGGAATTGCACCCAGATCAATCAACCAATCCTGCTCAGCTTTGAGCATGAGCGGATAGAGTGTCGCACCTGCAATCAAGGGTCCACGGAAATGGGGCGGATAAGAAGGACTAGGAACAAGGACGACATCTCCCGGATCAAGATAGGCGAGCGCTAAATGAGTCAAGCCTTCTTTTGAGCCTAACAAGGGCAACGCTTCTCCCTCGGAATCGAGCATGACTCCATATCGGCGTTGATACCAATTGGTAATCGCTTTACGAAAATTTGCTGTGCCTTCAAAGGGAGGATAACCGTGATGTTTGCGGTCTTGAATGGCTGCGATCGCAGATTCGACGATCGGGGCTGGAGTCGCCCCGTCTGGATTTCCCATTCCTAAATCGATTAAATCAACGCCTTGCGCTCTGGCATTGGCTTTTAGCTCATCGAGACGTGCAAACACATACTGAGGAAGCTTGGTTAAGCGATCGGCAGGAGAAATCCAGGGCAAATTCATGGGATTGAAACGGAGTCAGGACGACATTTGTATGGCTGAGTTGGCTATTCTACCGCAGATCCAACCCCTCCAACATATGCGGATTTACGAGGCTTACTTAGATTTGATCTGGATCAACTCCTAGCGATCGCAATTTTTCTGCGAGTCGTTCTGCTCGCTGCCGTTCCGTCTCCGCTCGTAATCGTTCCGTCTCCGCTCGTTCTGCACCTGTGGGAATGACTTGTCCATCGCGAGAGCACCAGCGCAACCAGACTCGCGTGATGTCTTCTTCAAATTGTCCTGACCAGAGCGTCAGTCCTAATCCCACTTCTTCTAGCCACACCATCTGCCCGACATCGCTAATTCCTTGGGCAGGAGTTAACTCTGTATAACGACCTGCTGAATTCGACCACACCCGCAACAGGGCTGTATTCATGTCAGTTTTTGTCTGAATCTGGCGCAAGGGATCAAACACGACATAGTAAGGAATGCGAATTTGGGCATACAAGTCTTTTTTGGCAGTCGTTTTTCCCTTCTGCTTCGACTTAGAACTCAACGTCAGTTCGTCGCCCTCTTTATTCGAGACAATTTCAATACAAACTTCTGGGAGTTTGCCGAATTCCCAGAAAAAATAAGCGCGATTTTCCCTTTGCGAAAAATCGTCTGCACACTGCACTCCCAGACTTAACATCATGTCTGGCACAATCGGATCGCCCTTAAGAATGTAAAACAGTCCGACATTAGCTGCGGCGAGAAACGGTGACGGAATTGGCTTAGAACTGTAAAGCGGCTCCACCAGTAATCTTTGCTGTTTCTCAGATTGCAGGTTGTCCACAGGCGTATCATCCTCGATCGTCAAATGGCTGATGTCTAGCTCGGTGACGATTTCATCTGTATTGATCAATTGCTGAGTCATGGGCAGTGACCAAACTCGATACTTCATTATTGCTGAATCTAGGCTCATGCAAGATCCTTCACCACTTCTGTGATCGCACCATTCCGCACTGCTTATACTACAATTTCAATATAATTGTAGTATAAATCCTTAGAATCATACTATTATGTGTTACTTACCAACAGATGAAGGTAGACGGATGAAAATTGTAAATCTCGAAGCATACAACTCAGAATATCGTTTTATACTCAAAATCTCAGAAATATCAGAAAACCAATACTCTGGAAACCTTATCGTTCTAACTAATCCCGCTGCTGTAATTCTTGAGCCAGGAGTTAAGCCTGTACTGATCCGGGAAGTGAAGAATGAGGAGTTTATGGGCAAATCTGTCAATGAAGTTCAGGAAATTTGTGAGAAGAGATTGAGAGAATTTGAGGGAGGCGAACTCAGTCTAGAGTTTTCATAAAGCGTGTGATGAAATACTATTAAGCCTCTTCGGAATAAAATAAAAAGCTAACATTTTTAGAGAAAACGCAATGCAATTCCTTGAGAAAGATGTGCAGGCTTATATCTGGAATAATCGCAAATGCTGGAGGAAGTTAATTCAGCCACTACATCTACCTAAAAAACATCAGTTTCTAGATGATCTTTCAGATGTGAAACCAGAATTATTACTGCACAACCAAGTATTAGAGAGAGTCAATAAAGTATATGAGATGGTTAAGAGCATTGAACTTCTCGGTTATGAAGTTCCTTTAGAAAAAGCATCAGATTCAACAATAAGAGCAGACTTCTTAGGAACACTGGAACATAAAACAGGGATAGCAATTATAGAATTGAAAAGAAGTCATCAAACAGAGAGAGAGGCTTTCACCGAACTATTAGCTTACTCAAATCACTTAATAGGTTGTTTTCCTGGAATGTGCAAAGAGGACATAATTTATGTTCTTATATCTCCAATGAAAACAAGAATAGCTAGAGAAGCTTATATTCAGACCTTAATTACTGATAATAAGCCAATTCTTGCACTTATTCCAGAGCTATCAGGGAATGCAATATCATCGCTTAAGCTATCTCCCTGGATACCTTCTGTAGAAGACGCTATTAGCTTTACTGATATAGTTCTTCAGCCTAAGAATTTCAACGTCTGCAAAATTGCATGGGAACATTCTGAAGGTAACTGGAATCCTTCGCCTGGACAAAGAGTCTCTCAAACAGTAAAGGATCAACTAAATTGGATCGCTGTCATGGCTGCAAAACTAATGGAACAACAAGGAATTCATGGCTTTGCTTACTGTTCCCAAATTTGGTCAGAACTTTCTGAAGCATTCCCTTTCACTAATTCTTTGATTTTGGCTGGACTCAATCCCTATGCTGCTGCAAGTCAGCGCTACTTGGGTAACAGAGAGCAAGTAAAAGATATTGCATTACATCAATTCAATAGAGTCAATATGAAAAATATTATTCCTGGATTAAAGGAAGTTTCAAGTGACCTTTTCAGAATGCTTTATGCATCGTGGGATAATCATCTTTTCAATATTGCTATCAAAGTAGTAGAGGATGCAACAAAGACTATTACCGGAAAATCGCCTTCAATCGATTGGGGAGCAATGACATGGGAGGAGTACAAATTCCACTCGAATGAAGATATATATTGTACCAACTACCCCGTCTATACTACTGGCTATCTTAGGGAGTTATATTGGGACTTTATTAGACTTGATTACGATTTTGTTAGTAAGGTTGGTACACAAAATCATCCCGTTAACTTTCACGATGATTTATATCTTAATGCTGTTGAAACTATTCATAATGAAAACTACTTTCGACGATTTATAGATCGTTTTCTTTAGCAACGTTTGAATTCATGGTAATCAATAAGACAATTTCTAGCCAAGGATAAAGGGCATTTTTTAGATTTTTCTCAATCAAGTTATCAAGTGAATGTAAGGACTCAGCAAACTAATAAAGATCGGGTTGTATAAGCCCGATCTTACAAGCCTCGCCTACACTCGCTGATTTATCAGCTCGAATGTTCAACAGATCAATTAATCCTTTTTCAAAGTTGAATCAGTCTTGCCGAACGCTCTCCTCAATGTCACGTGATACTAGCTGATCACTAATTTCAGCTCGCATCGTTGAATCAGGAGCCGTGGTCGAAACCATTGCCGCCATGAGCTGGCTCGGAGCAACACTAAACGGCAGTCGATGAATGTCAGAGTTCTCTGAACAAGCCACTTCCGCTGCCTGGTGAAGTTGCGCGATCGTTACTTCAGCTAATCCCAAATCTGCCAAAGTCTTCGGCAAACCAATCTCATCGTAAAACTTCAACAATTGCTGTCGAGAAGATGCTGCTAGTACATTTCCTTGCAGCATCTCTTCGAGTCGAAGCTGCACCAAAATGCCAAAAGCAACTTTCTCGCCATGCAGTGCATGATGGCTTTCTAGTAAATGAGTCAGCCCGTTATGAACCGCATGAGCTGCAACAGTTCGGCATTGTGCCCCACCGATGCCACCAATCACACCTGCCATTAATACCGACGCATCTACTACTTCCTGCCAATCTGATCCCAAAGGATTCAGCAATGCAGCTTGAGACTTCTGAAACAAGATGTCTCTCAACACCCGCGCTTGTTGAACTGCGGCAATCAGCAACGTCTTGTCAGAATGACCGCTACTAACCGAAGCTTCATACCATTTCGCGATCGCATCTCCAATGCCTGCGACCAACGTTCTCTGCGGTGCAGTCGCGACCAAATCGTAATCGAGCACCAGCAGATCCGGACACCGCGCTAGCGCAACATCATAGAGAAACGCATGTTGCTCAGAATAAACATTGGAGAGGGCAGTCCAAGCCGCACAAGTTGCAGCAGACGTGGGAACCGTCACGATCGGTAAATTGCACTGATACGCGACTAATTTCGCAGTATCCAGTGCTTTTCCACCGCCCACTCCAATAATCAAATCAGCCTGATGATCTGCAACGGCTGCCTTCAAATTCGCCAAAGTCTTCTCACTACAATCCTTGCCATAAGAAGCTTTCTCAGCACTGAGCGAGTGAGATTTGAAAACAGACTTGAACCGAGATTTGACGACATCCAGCGATCGATCTCCTCCAATCATCAAAGGACGAGAACCGAGGCGCGCAATCTGATCCCCAACTTGTTCGATCGCATTAAACCCGCGAACAACTTGAGCAGGTGCGATCGACAACGAAACAATCGGATTCAATTTAGGCATGTTCAGAGATGAGAAACAAACGTTAAGCGGCTGGCTTGGGCAGTTGTGCCAAGCTTTCACGATACAACTTGATCGTAGCGTTTTCATCTTCGCGGATGGCAAGGGATCGCCGAACTTCACCTAAATATAAAGGTTGCGAAACTCCCGGTTCTGGATGCAAAACTGTCCGCAAGCGAATCGTCATTTGATCAGAACCTTGAGATAAGCGACCCGGAGAGAAAATGTCGATCGCAGCTTGTTTCAACGTCGCTTCAATTTGAGATTCGGTCACGGTTGGCGGTACAGTGATCACGACTTGCGCCGCTCCTGCATCAAATACGCGTGAATAATGGATCGAGTCTGGAATTTGCGGACGAGTATACAATCCCAAGCTGAGTGCAAAAATGCCTCCGGTGAGCACTGCCATAAATCCGGTGACTCCGACTAAGCGGAATCGAATTCCCCATTTGAAGAGAAAAGCGACGATCGCTAAAACGCCGAATGCGATCGTGGCAATTCCGAGGTACTGAGCATTTTGAATTAACTGAGCAGTGTCAAACATGGATCAAAAAGGCAAAAGGATATGCGGGAAGTACTAGAGCCAATCTTACCGTCTCTCACCTCAAATACGAGCGTTTCCAACCGTGTCGCTTCAGAGACTTGGAACGAGAAAATCGAATTGATCAAGAAAGCGCCACAACATTAATGGAAAGAAGAAACAGTATTGTCAGCTACCTGATCATTTTTCCGTTGGCTTTTCTCACACAATTCGGATTGAAATTTGATACTCTTATCCAATTAGTTCTTGGGGAACATTGGCGTGGATATTCAAATCGGTAGAGGTAAAACGGCTCGCAGAGCTTACGGGTTCGATGAAATTGCCCTTTCTCCGGGGAACCGGACACTAGATCCGAAATTAGCCGATACTCGTTGGACGATCGGCGGCATTGAGCGCGAGATTCCCATCATCGCCTCTGCAATGGATGGCGTTGTCGATGTGGGCATGGCGGTCAAACTCTCTCAGCTTGGAGCATTAGGTGTCATCAATTTAGAAGGGGTTCAAACTCGTTACGAAGACCCGAACCCGATTCTCGATCGCATTGCATCAGTAGGACCGACTGAGTTTGTGCCTTTAATGCAAGAACTCTACTCTCAACCGATCAAGCCCGAACTGATCGAAAAGCGCATTCAAGAAATTAAGTCGCAAGGTGGCATTGCAGCAGTCAGCGCGACTCCAGCAGGCGCAAGTCAATTTGGCATGATCGCAGCGAAAGCAGGTGCAGATTTGTTCTTCATTCAGGCAACGGTGGTTTCGACTGCGCATTTGTCTCCTGAATCGATCGCACCTTTAGATCTGGCGAAATTCTGTGAAGAAATGCCGATCCCGGTCATTCTCGGAAACTGTGTGACCTATGAAGTGACCCTGAATTTGATGAAAGCTGGAGCCGCAGCGGTTCTAGTTGGAATTGGACCGGGTGCAGCCTGTACGTCGAGAGGCGTGTTGGGAGTCGGTGTACCGCAAGCAACTGCGGTTGCAGACTGTGCGGCTGCCCGCGATGATTTCCAGCGTGAAACGGGTAAGTATGTGCCTGTGATTGCGGACGGAGGTTTAATTACTGGCGGTGATATCTGTAAATGTATTGCGTGCGGTGCGGATGCAGTGATGATTGGCTCGCCGTTTGCGCGTGCTCAAGAAGCCCCAGGTCGAGGATTCCACTGGGGTATGGCAACACCGAGTCCAGTCTTGCCGAGAGGAACTCGGATTCGAGTCGGAACGACGGGAACCTTGGAACAAATTCTGCGTGGACCTGCTCAATTAGATGATGGGACGCACAATTTACTGGGCGCACTGCAAACCAGTATGGGTACGTTAGGCGCGAAAGATATCAAGGAAATGCAGCAAGTTGAGGTGGTGATTGCGCCTTCATTGTTAACTGAAGGCAAGGTCTATCAGAAAGCTCAACAGTTAGGCATGGGCAAATAGAAGCAGTCGAAAAGCGGTATGATTCCTGAGTTTTATTTAAGGATTGCGAACGCTTCGATAATCTTTTGATCAATTCTTTAAGAGTTTTACCAGGAGTTGCAAGATTGCCTGGTAAAACAGATTCTGTCGTCTACAATGAGGGTAGCGGAGACGCATGTTTCCGTTCACTCCTCACACCACACTCCGCCTGAACTTCGGTTTGGGCGGTTCCTTATTTTTAAACCCATTCCTGACGCTGAGACAGACGGGAGATCGTCGATCGCTGAGCTTGTCTGATCCGAATAGCGAGATGGTGATCCGCAGGGCGTACCGAACATATTAGACATTCGCGAGAGAAATGAAGGCGAGTTGTGAATATCACAGTTTGGTGGCTTCAATTTTCAATGCCTAATTATGAACACTATCTCTGATCCCAGGGGTAATTCTCACTACCTTTTACAACTCTTTAGTCTATGTAAATGTCCGAAATTGAGAAAAACGATCGTCATCCGTAGCGTACAATACAGCGGTATATCATCTTCAAATCTATTGAACCTCTTGACAATTTCGCCGGAACTGGAAAAATCTGATATCGTCATAGAAATGAATACCAGAATACAAACTTCTGTAAAGTTCAGGTTAAGATATTCTGGTGGTGTGAGTAAGTACAAATCACTAACGATATGAAATCTAACGCTTCAAACGGACAGTTTAGTAACACAGCAGTCTGTGAACCTCAGACAGGTGCATCGAATCCTTCCCTAGAGAAACTAAAACTTCTCTATGGAGCCGACCAACAAGAAAAGCTGCAAGATTTGCAAGCTGAGGCTGATTCCCTCCTCAAACAGCTTCAAGCACTCAAGCAACAACGTACCGATCAGGCTGTCGTGACCATTTCATAAGCTCGTAGTTCAGTCGAAAAATAAAGGATAGGAAACAAAAGCGAAGTCTAGCTTTTCGATTTCTATCCTTTGTTTTTTGCGGTTTCCTCGGAACGATATACTAATTCAGTTATTGCCTCCGACATTGGCTTATGCGATCGTTCTGGTCTGATCCGTATTTGTGGATTCACCTTGCAGGAATTGCGGCACTGCCGCTGTCGTTGCTGATTTGCCTCTTGGGATTTGCCGCCGGTGATCCGATTTTGCCGCCTTGGTTAGAAATTGGACTCGTTGCGATCGCGGGAATTGCGCCGATCGCATGGATGCAGTCTCAAAAACCTTTCTGTATTTTTAGTCTGCTCTTCGTGGCATTGCGACCGGAGCGGTTGAGTGAATTGCAACGAAAACTATTAGCGCTGTTTCTGGTGCGGCGAAGTCCGATCGGGATTGGCTTAGTCGCGTTAGTGTTGGTGCTGATTCTGAGATGGATTTATGCGATCGCGCCCATTGCAGAAGCGATCACCCCGATTTCGTCTCATGGATTGGGCTTAATTGTTGCCGCGATCGGCTTTCTTGCCAGCAATTTGTTTGTGCAGGTTCCCTTCAGTGTTTTTCTCGTCATGGCATCGAGTGATGCAGATGTCATGCAGCTTGAACCGATTCCAGTCGATCAAGTTGCCAAACGATTTCTCGTATTTGGAATTCCGGTGAATCAAATCGTGCCGCCGCTGGACGTTCCGAAATCGACTTGATCCCGAAAATGTCTTCAACAGCACAGACGTTTTTGGTGAGTACGTTATTCTGGAATAGTTATGCTAATCAGTCTTGCTCTCTCACACAAAGGTATTTTATGGCTAACTCCTTCTATCCCGCTGATGCAGCCGAATTGAGCGATTCCCAGATGTGGGAAAGCTTGAAGCTTGCGATCTCTGAAAGTTCAGGGTTTCAAAGCTGGCAACTGGATCGGACGTCCCAAAGTCAAGATCTAGATGCGCTAGTTCATCAGTATTTGCGTGAAACGCTTGAAACGTTAGCTTATTAATTTTCAATGGTGTTCATTGAAAGCCGAGCTAAGGTTAGTTCGGCTATTTTATTTAGCGCAGCAATCGATCGAGCGGATTGCGTACACGATCGACAAATTGATTCAATTGACGATACGCCTCTTCAATGCGATCGCCATCGACAACGACTTCCTGCGTCGGATAATTCTGCAAAATTTCCAAAACGGTTAATCTTCCATCACTGGCTGAAACTGCCAAAGCACCCCGAAGTGCTTGCCGTTCTGCTCCACCTTTTGGAGTTTGAATCGCTTTACCTAATTGGTCGAGTACCGTATTGCCAACTGGGCTATTCAGAACGCGATCGAGCACAATTGGATTCACCTTAATCGGGCGAGTGAGGGTCTGACGCACCGTTTCTGGCTTTTGACCCGAGAGACGGAAATAAGTTTGTAAATCGGGTGAAGCTTGTCCCGTCTCTGCGAAGGTGGCGAGTTCTGGCACAGAAACGGATTCTTGCAAAATTTTGTATCTGAAAATAACTCGCTCTGCTGCGATCGCAGATTTGCTCAGCAGCAGCACGGCTCCAAGGGTGAGACAGGATTGTAGGATTTTCGACATTGTGGAAATCATTATAGATAGCTCCAATTTTTAGAATCCCAAGGATTCTGAAGTGTTCCTTAGAGTACTTTTTTCCGCTACGATCGACATCCTACGCAATCAATAGAGATCACATGGGCAGCACGTTTGGGCATTTATTTCGGATTAGTACGTTTGGCGAATCGCATGGGGGTGGAGTCGGGGTTGTGATTGATGGCTGTCCGCCCCTGATTGAGATTTCTGCGGAGGAGATCCAAGTCGAGCTTGATCGCCGTCGTCCCGGTCAGAGCAAGATTACAACGCCTCGAAATGAAGCGGATCACTGTGAGATTCTATCCGGCATCGTCGATGGCAAAACGTTGGGAACGCCGATCGCGATTATGGTGCGGAATAAAGATCAGAGATCGCAAGACTATACCGAAATGGCAGTCAAGTATCGCCCGTCACATGCCGATGCAACCTACGATGCAAAATATGGGATTCGAGCCGTTGCAGGCGGGGGAAGATCTTCTGCGAGAGAAACGATTGGACGAGTTGCAGCAGGTGCGATCGCGAAAAAAATCTTGCAGCAATCCGGCGTTGAAATCGTAGCTTATGTCAAACAAATTAAAGACCTTGAAGCAGCTGTTGATCCGAATACCGTCACCTTAGACCAAGTTGAAAGCAATATTGTTCGCTGTCCTGATCCCGATTGTGCAGAAGCAATGATCGATTTGATTCAGAAAACGGGCGGGCAAGGAGACTCGATCGGTGGAGTCGTCGAATGTGTGGCGCGGCAAGTTCCGATGGGATTAGGGGAGCCTGTGTTTGACAAGCTAGAGGCGGATTTGGCAAAAGCCGTGATGTCACTTCCAGCGACGAAAGGCTTTGAGATCGGTTCAGGCTTTGCGGGAACGAGAATGACCGGAAGCGAACATAATGACGAATTTTATACCGATGAGTCGGGACGACTGCGGACAGTGACCAATCGATCGGGCGGCGTGCAAGGTGGCATCTCCAATGGTGAAAATATCGTCATTCGAGTTGCATTTAAGCCGACGGCAACGATTCGCAAAGAACAGAAAACCGTGACGAATACGGGTGAAGCTGTGACGTTAGCAGCGAAGGGAAGACATGATCCTTGTGTGCTGCCGCGTGCGGTTCCGATGGTGGAAGCGATGGTTGCATTGGTGCTGTGTGATCACTTGCTGAGACAGCGCGGGCAATGTGGCTAGGGTGATGGAGTCGTTAACTGCATGAATTTTGCAGAGTGGGGAGTGGGGAGTAGGGAGAACCCAGATTCAGATCCCTCCATTTCCCTATCTCCCTGCTAGATTGATTGTGATGAGCCAATAAGTAGATGAGCGGAATTCAACATCAGTATCAGTTTGGCGAGTTTTCTCGCTTCGTTGCTCACCCGTCCCGGAATGAATTCGGGACTAACTGTGCGAAGTCCACTAAAGGGACTGAAAGCTAATGACAATCTCTTCTTCAGTGGGTTTCAACCCACTTCGCACCGTTAGCCCGAACTTCCAGTTCAGGGCGGGTGAGCAACGAAGCGACTATGTTGCAATTCATTGCACCTTCCTACTTAGACTAATTGAGTATTCCTAGTCAGCGCTGTAATGGTAGCTTCACTACGCAAGTCGTGCCTTTTCCAGGGGTACTAGTAATCTGCATTGTTCCTTGATGTAAGTCCACACATTTTTGAACAACGACTAAACCTAAACCCGTGCCTGGAATCGAGCCTACATTCTTACCGCGATAAAAGGGTTCAACGAGTCGCCGCTGATCTTCTGGAGCAATGCCAATGCCTTCATCTTCAACGCTGAGAAGTACTGCATCCGATTGAAATTCTAATGCTAGCCTGACAGTTCCGCCTTTTGGAGAGTACTTGATCGCATTCGATAACAGATTGGACAAGACAGAATGCATTAACTTCTCATCTAGCTCGATCGAGCAAGGTGTTCCCTGACAAGTAAACGTCAGACGATGCTGATTTCCTGCACTGAGCTGCATCTCCTCAACAAACTGATGACAATACTGGTCTAAACAGAGTGCTTTGGGATGAAACACTAAGTTTCCGGCTTCAGCGCGGTTAATGGTGAGAATGTCATCTAGCAATTGCACCATATTCTTGACGGAATCTTGAATTCGATGCAGATTGCGTAATCGTTTTTCAGTCTGATTCCATTCAACCTGAGAGGTTTCTAACACTTGAGCAGCGGCTAAAGCAGTACTCAATGGAGTGCGAAACTCATGAGATGCCATTGAGAAAAAGCGAGTTTTTAAGAGATTTAGTTCTTTCTCACGCTCTAGTGCTAATCGAATCTCATCTGCCCGTTTTCGAGCAGTGGTATCGCGTTGGACTGCAATCCAATGGGTATACCAACCCTGAGCATCGGCAACAGGGACTAAGCTAAATTCATTCCAAAATTCTGAGCCATCTTTCCGATAGTTAATCACTTCTACGGTGACAGATTCCCATCGATCGAGTGCATTGCGGATTTTTTGCAGTTCAGCGCGATCGGTCTTTGCTCCTTGCAGAATTCGAGGCGTTTTTCCTAAAACTTCTGCTGCCTCGTAGCCTGTAATGCGCGTAAAAGCCTCGTTCACATAGAGAATGCGAGGACCAGGCTCATCAATCGGTTGAGCTTCAGTAATGATCACTGCATCGTTCGTATGCACAACGACTGACTGTAAGAGTCGTAATTGTTCTGCTCGTTGCTTTTGCTCAGTAATATCAGCAATCACAGCAACCATCCCGTTGATCTGGCCATGACTATCTTGCAGCGGTGCAGCCGAAAAAATAATGTCGATCGCGGTTCCATCTTTGCAATGCCGACAGAGTTCGACTCGCGGATGCGTTTTACCTGCTAGTACACTCTTTTGTAAGCTCGTCTCTCCTTCTAACGGATCATCGAGACGAATGGGACTCGGATGACCGAGTACTTCTGCTTCAGTCCAACCAAACATCTGCTCGGCGGCTGGATTCCAAATCTGCACATGCCCGACTCGATCGAGCATCAAAATGGCACGGGGCGAAGCAGTAACTAAAGCTTGTAAGGTATCGTTCGTATGACGTAAAGCGAGTTCGGTGCGTTGTCGCTCGATGATTTCTGCTCTTAAAGAAACATTCGCTGCTGCTAGTTCTGCGGTGCGTTGTTGAACTCGTTGTTCTAGATCAGAATTTAGCTGCTGAAGTTGGTTATAGAGTTCGGATTGTTGAATCGCGATCGCAACTTGAGTCGCAAGTTGCTTCATCAATTCCACTTCCCAATTTTTCCATTGGCGAGGACTCCGACAGTGATGAGCAATCAACAGTCCCCAAAGATAGGGTCGTTCGAGAGGCTCACGATGCTTTTGCAGAATGGGGACAACTAACTTTGCTTGCACCCCAAACTGCCGAACAAATTCTGCTAAACAAGGTTCTACATCTGCTTGCTCAACATCCGTAATCGCCCGAATTTTCCCCCAAGAGTAAGCCTGATGGTACTCTTGGGGAAACACTTCTTCTGGAAACCCTTGTCCTAGAATCTTGGGATAAGGCGGTAAGACGGTTTCGTGAATCGTACAACCTGTTCCATCATCCCAGAGCCGATAGATGAGTACTCGATCGACGTTCAAAAAGCGTTGAACTTCCTCAACCGTTCGGCTCAGCACCTCATCGAGATTCAGAGATTCACGGATGTGCTGAGCAATCTGATTGACTAATCGCTCTCGATCGGTTTGCTGCCGCAGGATTCTTGCCTGCGTAAAATACCGAGAAAGAGCGATGAGAAAGAAGAGTGCTAAACTACCGAGGACAAAGTGATTCACCGTGTTTTAGAAACCAAACAACGTTACCAAAAACAGCAACACAATAAACGCCGCGCCTCCATAGAATAAACCGATCCAGGCTTTTTCTAAGCTTGCGGGTGGATTCTTTTGCCAAGCCCAACGCAGGTAATCCAAGCGAGCAGAATCTCTGCGGCTTCCTCTTAGGGTTGGTTGAGGCAGTTTATCTCGGTAATCCTCGCCATAGCGTGCGGTGTGAGCAAACGTCACTTCACCTTGCGATCGTTGAGGCAAAATCCGGCGACGTTGATACGGCACAGTATTTTCGCCAAAAGTGGTCAAATATTCTTCACTGTTGAGCAACTGCTCGACAAATCCCTGCAATCCTTTGGTTGCAAGCACGATCGACCAAGCAATTTTTTCGCGATCGCCATACACATTTCGTCCCAAAACGCGCTGAATGCAAAGCTCAACAAATCGATAGTTGTTATTGCTTTCATAGTTGAGTCGTCGGAAGGAATCCGACAGCAGTAAGCCTGCGATGAATCCTTTGACGGTAATTTGTCCCGATCGCAACTGTGATTCTAAAAACTGTTGGCGATAGTAACTGAGCATTTGTTGCTCATTAAAAATCTGACGATAAGCTGCTGTGATCAATGCATCAAAGTCAGTTCTAGAAAGGAGATTATCGGTTGTGTAGATCCGAGGCTGTTCATCACCTGGAATCTCAAATCCTTCGACTCGATGATTTTGAGAAACGGGGGGATAGGTTAAGAGAGACATGGACATAAGCGTTTTCCAAACGGGTTTTTTCTAGCGATCGCACTCTAGCGCGACCCTTCAAGCTGAAGGATCTCATACGAGCCGTAAGGAAATGGGTGATGAAACGGTAAAGAAAACGGAAAGAATCAGCGTGGGTAACAAATCTTGAGATTTCCTGATCTTTTTTGAAGTTCACTTCTCGTAAAATTGGTATGAATGAGTATAAATCTCTATGAAGTCACCCTCACGGTATGAGGATTCTCCTGGTTGAAGATGATGTGCGGCTTGCAGAAACGTTGGCGGAAGCGCTCAGCGATCAGCTTTACGTGGTGGATATTGCAACCGATGGAGAGTCGGGTTGGCATCAAGCCAGAGTAGTCGAGTACGACTTGATCGTGCTGGATGTGATGCTGCCAGAGTTAGATGGATTTAGCCTTTGTCAAAGATTACGATCGCATCGCTATGATTTACCGATTCTCATGCTGACTGCCTGCGACACACTCAACGATGAGATCAATGGGCTGGATGTCGGCGCGGATGACTATTTAGTGAAGCCTGTCGATTTACAGAAACTCTTTGCGCGAATTCGGGCTTTGCTGCGTCGAGGTAGCGTGAGTACGACTCCGGTTCTGACTTGGGGCGATCTCAGTCTGAATCCGAGTACCTGTGAGGTCAGTTATCGAGAGACTCCGATTCATTTGACTCCGAAAGAATATGCGATTTTAGAATTGCTCTTACGCAATGGTCGTCGAGTCTTAAGTCGCAGTGTGATGATTGATCATGCGTGGTCTTCTGAGTCGTCGCCCGAAGAACCGACGGTTAAGGTTCACATTCGTGGACTACGCCAAAAACTCAAAGCGGCGGGAGCATCCGAAGAACTGATCGAAACGGTTCACAGCAGAGGCTATCGTTTGAACCAACCAGAGCGCGAACCGAATCCGGCGGGTTGTTGATTGTCTTCGCTTCTCGTAAAAAGTAGCGCTATTCTTCTAAAACTTCGACGAGTTCTTCGATCGAGACATCAAATGCTCGTGCTAATTTCAGAAGCGCTGTGTAGTCAGTCATTGTCATGGCTTCACGCTGAACATAGTTCTTGACGGTGCTGTAATTCAGTCCAGAACGCTCAGAGACTTCTTTCAATGTCCATCCGCGCTCATCTGCAAGCTCTCGAATCTTTAGCCGAATTAATCCCATCGATGCGATTGACAAAGACTCAACTGAGTCCTTTAATAAGGTTAGAAAGACTCAGCTGAGTCTTTAATTAAACAAAGCGATCGCTCTTAGCCTGGAAAACTTGAAGCGATCGCACCTACGAATGAGGTACAGACATGATACCAATTGTTTTGTCATGCGTTGACACTTCTGCATTTTGGCGTGGAGGTGGACGATGACGTATCGCGATTCTCTTTTTCCCTGGTGCATCATTCGCTTATTGCCGAAAATGCAGCGCATCGTTGTCTGTCGCTGCCGAAATCGCAATCATGCTCAAGCGCAGATGCAGGCATTGAAACGATTAAATCGGCAAGCCGTGTATGAAGTGATTTTCGATCCGCCGGATTGAATCAAGCTTGCTTTTCCAATTTCAAGTTGTATCCAGCGTCAATTCCTGCTCTCACATCTGAGAGCGGAATCCTTTATCCTGAAACAGTTTTAGGCTTTTATCTTTTGTTCTATTGCTTCATGGCAAGAAAATATCCAGAATAGATTTGCCTGACTTCAGATAAAAATCGCTCTCACTGCTCAATTCCTCAAAAGTGTGTAATCCTTGAAAACCGATTCCATCTTTTACAAAATTTTCCAACTCTTTCCTAGTGCCTTTTTCGAGTTAATTGGCGAGGATGATCCACGGACTGTGACTTATGCCTTCACCTCTCAAGAAGTGAAGCAAACAGCATTCCGGCTCGATGGCATCTTTATGCCTCCGACTCGATTGCGCCAATTTCCCATCTATTTCGTAGAAGCGCAGGCATACAAAGAGAAACGGAACTTCTACTATCGCTTCTTCAGTCAAATTCATCTCTATCTCAACGATTACGAGCCTGTAAATGCTTGGCAGGCAGTGGTGATTTTCACAGAGCGACGTTTTGATCAAGCTTTGCCGCATCACTATTCGGAGTATGACAATAATCCAAGGTTGCAGCGCATTTACTTGGATGAATTGCCGTCGGATGTAAGCGATCGTAGTCTTGGGTTGTCATTGTTAAAGCTGTTGGGAACGAAACCGAAAGAGGCTCCGGCAAAAGGTCGATCGCTCATTGACCGAACTCGGCAAGAACTCACAGATTTGACCGTTCAGCGGAATTTTATAGAATTAGTGGAGACGGTCTTCGTTTACAAATTTCCAAAACTATCTTTTAGCGAGGTCGGTGAAATGTTGGGGCTTGGCGATTTAAAGCAAACACGGGCATATCAAGAAGCGCTTCAAGAAGGACGCGAAGAAGCGCAGAAGGAGTATCTAACTCGGATGGTTCCAAAACTTCTTCAGAAAGGCTGGACTGTTGAGGAGATCGCTGAAGATACTGGAATTTCAGTAGAGACCGTGCAGGAATTTATCAATCAGGAATAGATACAACACAATTTGGATCGCGAACTAGGAATCGATCGAGCAATCTAATCCCGACTTGTTGCAAACTGCTATGACCTCAAGATTGCCAGTTTGAGGTTTGAGTGAGGGAAATTCCAAACAACGTCTTTTCCGTGCAAAAAGTAAAATATGGTTCCAGGTAGCTTATTTCTGAAAAAGTGGAAAATCATGGAATAGCCAGTCGTTGACAAACCTTCAAAAATTTCTAGGACTAACTCGTGTTAAAGTTCACAAGTCTCTGCTCGTGAGAAGAGACACAACCCCAAAACCAACCCTCTCCAACCATCAAAACAAGGAAACTTTCCTTGTGGAGATCTGTTTAGGTCATATGTGAGGTCGTCGGAACTCAACCAGTTTCCATCATTGCGCCAACCGACGCGATCACAAAATTGTTCCCAGTCATCACTGTAAGACATCGGGCTACCGCATTCCTGCCAGATTCGTTTCTGTACGCTGAGGCCCCATTTGTTACTGCTGTATTTTATCCACAGTTGGTCTAGTATCCGCAAATCTTCACAAGGAAAGTTTTCGAGATCAGCGGAGCTAAACCATTGCCCTTCTTCCTTGCCCACTGTTGTAATCATCAGCCGATAGGTTTCTTTATCCGCCGCTTTCCATTGCTGAGTGCTCAATAGTTCCTCAAGCCTTTGATAGCGCGAGGTCTTCACCTCAGTTGCCGCTTCCCGCAGTGCATTCAGTTCTGCCAAATCTGGCTGAAGGTCGGCATCAATTCGCTTGCTCGTCTCCTGAAAGCAAGCATAGGCAAGATCTTTAAAGCCTTGAGACAACGCTGTGCGAATCAGAGTACTCGGTTTCTTCACCTGTGCCGCATACAGCAAAATCACAGGCTTCCACCAGTCTTCGCCAAACCGTTCATACAGCAAACTCTCCTCACCTCGGCGCATCACTTCCTTTGCTGCCAAAAACTCTTGAAAACTGAGATGCGGAAACTCAAACTCCTCCGGTTCTCGCTGCACCAACAGTTCACTAATCTGCTCAATCTGCCTCAAAAAGTCCGCAGGCGCGATCGATTCCTCTTGAGCTTTTAGATATCCCTCCAGTCGCTTCAGCAAAACCGCTTGCTCGACTCGTTCTTCTTTTTGCTGCATCATTTCTAATGCCAACATTTGCAAGATCACTTGCGCTGTCGCATATTCATCATTGTCCCCTGTGAGCCAAGTTTCAAGATCCCTTGCACCAGGACGATCGCGCAATTGCAGCACGCAGATTTCTTGATAAAGTTCTACTCGACGTTTTGGCAGCTTGCTACTGGGATAGCGTCGATGAAACATGGCGATCATATTCAGCAGCAGTGGATTTTGTGACAGATCTGCCAACTCCTGCCGCTGGTTGATTTGTTTGAGTAAATCATCCGCCGCATCTTGAGCCGCTTTCCGCACGGCTGGAATATCTTCTTTACCGTGGTGATAATATTCCTGACACCAGTACCATTTCTCCACAAAAGCTTTGCGCTGCGGTTCATTAAAGTTTCTGACGTACAGCAGCGAATTAAAATCGATGCGATCGCTACTCGTTTGCTCGTTATAAGCCTTCGGGCGTGCTGTGAGAATAAACAGCGATTTGCGATATTTTTTGCGCTGATCATTTAACCAACGTGCCACCAGCGGACGTTTTGCCTTCGGAACTTCATCAAATCCATCCAACATCACCAGCATTTTGCCCTGCTCCAGCATCTCCTTTGCCCAATTGCTCGGCATTTTCAGATCCGCGATCGGCAAGCTGGGAATGTGATGCTGCATGATCAACTCTGGCAAACTCGGCGGAGTCTCCTGGCTCAAAATCTCTCGGTACTTCCGCAGCAGCAACAAAACTGGAATATACCGAGTTACGTCTTTAGGCTGCTTATTTCTGCCTAAGCTATAAGCGATGTGTCGTAGTAATGTCGTTTTGCCATAGCCACCCCAAGCCAAGATTGCCATCTCGCTATAAATTGCATCCTGCTTTGCCAGTGCTAGCAAATCCCAAATACTCACACCTGACGACTGCAACAGTTCCAAATCTTCATGCGATCGAGAAAATCCTGGAGATGCCACACGCCCATCGAATTCTAGCGGCACAAAGACTTGCTCTAGCATCGGTGTAAAAATGCCGCTAATCTTCGCCATTCCTTCGGTGCTACAAGTTTCACACTCTGCCGCCTGCGCCTCAAAATATCGCTCCTCGGCTGAAGTCAGTTTTGCGATCGCTTGTTCTCCGAACTGATCCAGCTTTTTGTTAACGACTTCTCCAGCTTTTTCTAACCGCTGTTGATTCCCTTTATGAATTGGCTCTAGCAACTTTCCAGCATAAGAGAAACAAAATCCAATCAAAGTTGACGCGATCGCTTCACTCACTTTGTGTTCGATCAGCAAGAGCCACAGCCCATATCCTCCGCCTAGACCAATCCCACCCGGCTTCAGCACTTTTATGAGAATTTCCGCAAGCTGTTCTGGAATAGAAGCTTGTTTCGAGGGTTCTTCAGGCATAAAACTTTCGATGAGAGGCTCTATTTCTTTCTAGCGCAGAAATCCAAAACAAGCGCATTCAGAAAACCTCTTTCCTGAAAAATCAGTCAAAAACTAGAAAAAGTCGCGCTTCTCGTTTGAATTCAAGTGCAATCCACAGCTATTCTTCACTGTTATTAGTTTGATTATTGGGTTGCTCGCGCTGAAAAAATGTTCTAGTCAGCGTCTTTAACGTGACTGGTTCCTGCTCTTTGCGGCGTTTGCGATGTTGTAGCGCAGTTGTGCCTCGGCGACGTTGCCGCGATCTCGCAACACTTTCCACACCCTCGTCACTCACCCGTCTTCGGGTCGGTTCGATGTTCTCTTCTTTCGATAACCACCAATCGACAATAAATCCGCTTGCCGTTCCCCCGATCGCGCCGAGTGCAATACTAAACAGCGCTGGATAGCCTAGAGCATAGAGGCTAATTAGAAATAACAGCCAAATCTGAAGCCCAACGGCAAAGCCTTTAGATACTGGTTCTCCTTTCTCAGCCACGATCGTTCATTCCTAAGTTTCTCTATGAGGATACAGGCGAATGCACAATGTCGATCGCTTTGTGTCCTCATTATGCGAATTTTTTAGGACAACTTATGATCGAATCGCGATCGCGCGGCTCGACGGTTCAAACACTTGCAAATTCTGTATAGAGAGGCAGAGGTAAGGAAGTCTGCCTCTAACTTGTACTAGCTGAGGGTTTTAACCAATGGCTTTTCCGTCTCGCTAAACGTTTCAAACGTTTGGTTTGCTAAAACATCGAGATCAGCATCGGAAATGTCACCCTGTCGCTGAGCAACTCGATCGCGTAAAACTTCCGCCGGAACATCACAATAGAGAATCTCAATCTCAATTCCCTGTGCTTGTGCTTTCTCAATCACGGGAGTGCGTAAAGCTTGACGATCGTACTTCGCATCCAAAATCACGGTATAGCCTTGCGATGCTAAAGTTGTGCCGAGTTCTAGTAAGCGATCGTAAGTCTTCTGTGTCATCTCAGGACTGTAAAGCGAAGCATCGCCTTTCTCATCCAAAGCAATGCCACCTAAATGCTTGCGAACTGCATCGGAACGGATTTGAATTGCTCCAGTTTCACGAGCTAGCTTAGATGCGATCGTACTTTTCCCAGATCCAGAGAGTCCCGACATCAGAACAATCTTGCCTTGTCTCGGTTGCGTATACTCCCAAGACAAACGATAGTAACGGCTAGCAGTTTCTTTCGATTCTGCCTTCACGGATTCTGGAACACTCGGATCACTCAGCAAGAATGAAGTAACTTTCGCTCGAACATAAGACTGACGGCTATTGTAAAGTGGCAAAACTTGTAAGCCTTCCCAGTCGCCCGATTGTTCCAGATAAGCATTCAAAAATAGATTGCTTAGATCCCGACGATTCCGAGCATCAAAATCCATGATGATGTAAGCAACGTCGAACATCGTATCGACGAATCGGAACGGCTCATTAAACTCAATGCAATCGAACAAAAGAATCTTATTGTTCCAGAAGCAGATGTTTCTCAAATGAACATCGCCATGACATTCTCGGATAAATTTATGTTCGACTCGGCTTTTGAAAAGGGCTGCACTCTCAGCAAATAGCTTGTCGGTGTAAGCTTTCGTCTGATCAAACTGTTCTTGAGTCTGAGCCACTCCAATATAGCCAACCGTTTGATCGTAATTTTCGTCGATCGCTTGGCGAATCTGAGACACTTCCCCAAAGCTGAGAATGTAATCATTCGTCGGTGCAGATTTGTGGAATGCTGCTAAAACCTTTGCTAAATCGAGTAAATGCTGCTCGGTGAGTTCTCCACGATCGTACATGGCACTCAGCAATGTCTCTTGAGGAAATTGCTGCATTTTCACCACATGATCCATGACTTCGCCTGAACCATCCAGCACAAACTTGTCACCATCTTGCGTAATCGGCACAATGCCCAAATATAATTCTGCTGCACCGCGTTTGTTCAGCCGCAACTCTTCCTCACAGAAATGTTTGCGCTTTTCCAAAGTGGAATAGTCTAAAAAACCAAAATTCACAGGTTTTTTCAGCTTATAAACATAGTCTCCGGTGAGAAAAACATAGGAAACGTGAGTCTGAATTAACTCGATCTCGCCTTGAACCGGATGATCATAAATTTCGGGATTGAGCAGCGCTTCAACGATCGGAGGAAGAGTCGTAGTCGTCATAAATTACATCTACACAGAAGGACGGGAATTCAAGAGGCATGAAAAAAGCCAGGGATCTCTCCCTAGCTTTATATACATTAGATCGGTCAGCAAGCAGTCATAAATCCCAGAATCTTCAAAGCATCTAGATATGATGATTTCAGTGTCCATTTTTTCATGCGATCGATGTCTAATCGAGATCTGTTTCACTTTGCAGTCAAACGAGCCTTACAGAAACAAGGCTGGTCAATCACAGATGATCCGCTGATTCTAGAGATTGAGGAAATTTTAGTCAAAATCGATTTGGCGGCAGAACGTCTGATTGGGGCAGAACGGGATGGAGAAAAGATCGCAGTAGAAATTAAAAGCTTTGCAGGAGATTCAGCGATTAGCGAGTTTCATACTGCACTCGGACAGTGTTTGGACTATCAGATTATGCTAGAAGAAAACGAGCCTGATCGAATCTTGTATCTAGCTGTTCCAGCAGATACGTATCAAACCTTCTTTCAGACTCGATTTGCTCAGATTGTTTTGGAGCGCTATCCGTTGAATCTGTTGATTTATGAGCCAGTTCTGGAGGAGATTCTCGAATGGAGAAACTAGAACACTATCGGCAGTCTATTCAAGACCTGCTGACGCGCTATATTGCTGAACTTCCAACAAAAGCGGAAGTGGAAAGCCAGCTATTGATCGACACACAGCGAGATCATTATCAATGGATGCGGGTAGGCTGGAAAGGCTCGCAACGCATCTATCACGTTGTGATCCATCTTGATATCAAAGATGGCAAAGTGTGGATTCAGCAGAATACAACTGACACAGACTTGGTGCAAGCTTTATCAGATGGAGGAATCGATCGCGAAGACATTGTGCTCGGACTACAGCCTGCATATAAGCGAGAACTGACTCTGGTTACATCTGACTAAAAAAGCCAGGGAGAAATCCCTGGCTTTTCAAATCTCCGTAAGCTAAGGCTTACTTTTGAGCAAAAAAGCTGATGTGATACAACGAACCCTTCCAAGGATGGGTTTGAACTTCACGCATCACAGTCTTGCCATTCCAGGACAATTCTGGAATATTCACTTCTACAACAGATTTATTCGGCGCAGCATCCCGAACTAGGAAGCCCGCAGCCTTAGCATCGACGACTAAGTGAATCGACTCAGCACCATTGTGGCCATACAAAGTAGCAGGAATTTTGCCATCGCGACGCAGCGCATTCGGCTTAGTTCCTTCAGGACGTTTTTGAGCTTCGATCGAGAACGGCATAATTCAAACCTAAAATCTACTAAACGTTTGCGGGTTGGGGCGTTCCGTTGGTATACAACAACGCCCGTTTCGGTCCATGAATGGGATCTTCAACAATGATCGTTTGATCGCGTTTTGCACCTAACGAAACAATCGCGATCGGCACATCCATTAATTCTGCCAGGAACTTGAGATAATCCAGCGCTTCTTTCGGCAAATCATCGAGCGATCGACACGCTTCGGTCGATCGTTTCCATCCTGGCATCGTTTCGTAAATCGGCTTGCATTGAGCAAACAAGCGCGAATTACTGGGAAAATCTTCGCAGCGTTGCCCATCGATTTCGTAGGCAACACACACTTTGATTTCATCCATTTCGTCTAAAACGTCTAGCTTCGTGATCGCTAGACAGTCCAGACCATTGATGCGAACGGCATACCGTCCAATCACTGCATCAAACCAGCCACAGCGTCTTTGTCGCCCCGTCGTCGTACCAAACTCAGCACCACGATCGCACAACAATGCGCCCATTTCTTCATGCAACTCGGTTGGAAACGGACCTTCGCCCACCCGAGTGGTATACGCTTTCGCGACACCAATGACGCGATCGATCACCGTCGGCCCAATCCCTGTCCCCACACAAGCCCCGCCGGATACCGGATTCGAGGACGTGACATAAGGATAGGTTCCATGATCCAAATCGAGCAGCGTGCCTTGTGCGCCTTCAAACAAGACATTGCGTTTGCGGCGAATCGCATCGTAAATCTTTAGCGAGCTATCCACAACATGCGGACGCAAGCGATCGGCATAGCCCATATACTCTTCAAACACTTCGTCTGCACTCAGCGGGGGCAGATCATAGAGCTTTTCGAGAATGGTGTTCTTTTGGGCGATCGTCCAAGCCAATTGCTCACGGAATCCTTCTGGATTCATCAAATCGACGATCCGAACGCCGACGCGCTCAGATTTGTCGGCATAGGTCGGTCCAATGCCGCGTCCGGTTGTGCCAATTTTGTGATTTCCGCGCTGTTCTTCGGCGGCTTTATCGATCAAACGGTGATAAGGCATCGTCACATGTGCCGTCTCAGAAATCAGTAAGTTCTGAGTCGTAATGCCGAGCGCCTCAAGCTGATCCAACTCTTGAATCAGCACCTTGGGATCGATAACCGTTCCACAGCCGATAATACACTCCGTATCCGGGTACAAAATTCCAGACGGAATCAAATGAAGCTTAAAGGTCTGATCCTTGACAACGACCGTATGCCCTGCATTGACACCACCTTGATAGCGCACAACGACATCTGCCGATTTACTTAATAAATCGGTGATTTTGCCTTTACCTTCATCGCCCCACTGGGCGCCAATAACAACTACGTTAGCCAAGGGTTTTCAGGAGTCTAAAGTTTTCAACAAACTCCCATTATCCTCACGAGGTGCGTTCTGTGTCAAATGGATCTTCAACAAGGATTTGCCCATCTTCTTGAACCCAGGCAATTCGGGCAATTCGTCGCTGTCGGGCATAGGTTTGAATCTGCTCACGGATTCCAGCGGTCAAATTCACCTCGACCACGGCTCCCGATTCGCGCAATTTTTGCGCCTGTGCAAATGCCAGTTGAGGCGAGTCTGACACGACTAGCCAATCACTCGATCGCGTTTGTTTAGGAAGTTGCCCGGTTGCCAATAGGATTTGATGCAGATTCTCCAAGTGCAGTGAAAATCCGATTCCTGGGATCGATTGTCCTTGCGAGTGAAATTGCCCCAAAAGTTGGTCGTATCTTCCGCCTTGTCCTAAAACGACTTGCCCGGATTGGGTTACGACTTCAAACACGATTCCGGTGTAATAGTCGAAGGTCTGGATCAAGCTGAGATCTAACACGATCGGCACGGTCAAACTCGCTTGCAGGAGTTCAACTAACGATTTGAGATTATTGACGATCGCTCGTTCTGAGTCGTCTAAATCCAAGGCGCTGACGCGCTGTAATACATCACTCGGCTTGCCGCGCAAATCTAGAAGCAGTAAGGCACGCGCTTTTAATTCGTCTGAGAGGGGTAAAGCTTCTAAACTTAAGCGATCGAGCGTGGCAATTGCGTGTCGAACTTTCGCGCGGATCGCTTCTGGAAATCCCGATAAGAGCGATCGCGTTAATCCCGCTTCCCCTAAAATCAACTGTCCGGGCAACTCCACTGCGTGCAGACAATCCATGACGAGCAACAGAATTTCTGCATCTGAGCACACCCCGTCTCCGCCGAGTAATTCGACCCCCGCCTGATAAAACTCTTGTTGGCGAGTATGGCTGCCTTCTTGGGCGCGCCGGAAGACGTTGGCGTTGTAGTACAGTCGCTGCGGAAATGTACTATTCGCTAATCGAGTCGCCACGGTTCGTGCGATCGAAGCCGTCAGTTCTGGACGTAATCCGAGCGGATCTTCTTCGAGTTGATGCAGTTGAATGACCGTAGAACGCTCGATCGCGCCCCCTGCCATCAGCGTGTCTAAGCGTTCGAGCGTCGAGGTAATAATCCGGTGATAGCCCCAAGCATGAAACACTTGCTGAAGGCGATCTTCAATCCAACGTTTTTGGGCGACATCGAGAGGCAGGAGGTCGCGTGCCCCTGCAGGAGGCTGGTAAACCATTTTGAGAGAAATTTAGCGTTACTTTTTCTTACCGAAAAGACCGCCAAACAGACCGCTGCCAGATTTAGATGAGGGTTGCTTCGTCGCATTCGATTTTGCACTCGGCTTCTCTGAAGACGAAGGGATCGCAGGGGGATCGAGTCTCTGCTTGCCAATCAAGGCGCGCTCGTCTTGCGGATCGATCGACAGCGCTTTCGTAAAATGAATCTTCGCCATCGTCGGTTGGTTTTGCCGCAAATAAACCATGCCCATTAAACTGTGACAGCGGCTACTGTTTGGGTCAATTTTTAAGGCATCTCGCAATTCTATCGTTGCTTGGGCAAAATTTCCCTTTGCCGCAAATCCTTCGGCGCGACGATAATACTGATCACTCAACGATTCAGCTTTGGCTTGAACCTCTTGAGGCTTGGCTTGAGCGTTGTTAGTTGCGGGGATGAAAGTCTTGTTTTTCGGAACTCCAACAGAATCGCTGGCGGCTTCTCGACGAATCAGATAGGCAAGATTCAGTTCGCTGATTTGGGCAATCAGTTCGCAAGCCTGATCGAGCTGCTCATACTGCCGATTGGATAAATCTTGCAGCGCTGTGCGGTAAAAGTGATCGGGATTGCTTGCGCTCAAAAGCTGCTGAGCTAGACTGTTAAGCACCCCAATGGTGTGAAAATTGCGGGCGGCTCCCTGCCCTTTCATTTTCAAAACAATCAAATGATCAGTCCGGGCTTTTTCTTGGGAGAGTTTTTCCCAGGCTGGATTCACCAGCTTGGATAAGAGTTGTTCAGCAAGTTGTCTATCTCCCTCACTTTCAGAAATGCAGCTATCGGGGTGTAAGCGACGGGCGATTTTTAGATAGTTTTTTCGGATCTCTTTGACATCGGCTTCGATCGAGACACCTAAAATGGCGTGAGAGTCGGAAAAGTCTGAGAGAAATAGCCCGCGATCGATCTGGAAGCTCATGGGTTACCTGTGATTTCAAGGAACGAGTTTGAGGGATGCTGAGCCTGAGAGGTGCGGCTTCAGTCCTGTTTTATAGTTCCTTGAAATCCACAAAGCTCGACATCTGAGGTCTATTTTCGTCGCACGTCAGTGACCCGCCAGCTCAATTTCAGATTGATCCAGAAATTCCAGAAAGTAACCAGCACAATCGCGATCGGTTTGGCGATGAATTCGCTGACGTGAAACACATCATGAAAGAGACTGACGATTAAGGCTTGGAGAATGATCCCCATCAAACAGATCGTATTGAACTTCAGAAAACGCTTAAATCGTTGCCGCTTGCCGGGTTGACCGCGCGCGATATCGCCAAATGTCCAAAGGTCATTCCAGAGAAAATTATTGATCACCGCCAATTCTGCGGAGAGCATCGTACTGCGCGCCAAATTCAAGCCGAGCGAGGTGCGCAGGAAATAAAAGGCTGCCATATCGACAAAGACGCCACTGAAGCCGACGAGTCCAAAGCGTAAAAAGCGTCCCAACTGGAATTTTTCCCGCAATCGGCTAATTCTGCCGCGCGATCGCAGTTTGCCTAAGTGCATGAGATACTCAACATACTGCCGCCAAGTGACTTTACTCTCGCCTTCTTGTCGTTCTTGGAAGACATAGCCGACCTCGGTAACTCGGTCAACCTGACCCCGACCAATTACTTCTAAGAGAATTTTGTAGCCGAGTGGACTCAGCAGACAGTCCGCGATCGCACTACGTCGCACCATAAAATAGCCGCTCATCGGATCAGACACGCGTCCAACCACGCTTGGCAAGATCACCAATCCGAGCAGTTGTGCGCCTCGCGATAGTACACGTCGAATCAAGCCCCAATCGCTGGTTCCGCCCCCTTCAATATGCCGACTCGCAACTGCCAGATCCGCGCCATTCTTAATCGCTTGCAGAAGTTTCAACAATACTTCAGGCGGGTGCTGCAAATCACCATCGATTACGCCTAAAACTTCGCCTCGTGCGGCTTGCCAACCGCGAATCACGGCAGTCGATAAGCCGCGCTCCGCCTGCCGCCGCATCACTCGCAGATTTGGGAAATCCACCGTCATCTGCTGAGCAATTTCCCACGTGCGATCGGGACTGTCATCATCGACGATAATCAGCTCGTAATCATTTGGCAATGCATGATCCAACAATCCCGTCAGGACGCGAACGATTTGTTCTACATTTCGCGCTTCGTTGTAGGTGGGAACGATCAGCGAAAAGTAGATCGAGTGAGATTGTCGCTCGATCGCCGGGTTTGCGTGTGGGATTTTTAATTCACCCGCAGGTGGCGGGACGAGAGAGGGAGGCACAATCATGAATTTGCGGTTAGGTAGGACAACAAGGACGAAACTACGGACTCACTTGATACAGCTTGATTTGAAATTCGTCTAAGCTCATAGTTCCCGATAGAGATTGAGTCTTGGCGATCGTAAAACGTTCCGCTAATGTTTGCTGAATTTTTTGGCGGTCTTGCTCGGTAGCAGCGGGCGACCAAATGGGTGCAGCGCTTTCTAGCCAGAGCACCCGTCGATATGGAGCATTGGTTAAAACCGTCTTCAAAGCTGTACCTAATTTCGCCGCAGGTTGAGCCAGCAGATCGACTCGACTCTGGGGCGGGATGTAATACGCTAAGCGATTCACATGTCCCCACGCTTGTGTGTCCATTGCGATCAGCGTTGGAGCCGCATCGAGTTGGATCAGCTCTGATACTTGATGAAACACCGAACGGGTTCTTAAAGTCAAATCACCCACATCGATCGTCAGATAGAACAGCAACAGAGTCAGAGCGATGATGCTTTGGTACGCTTTAACTTGGCGAATTGCGATCGTCATAAGCAACAAACACCCGGGCAAAACAAAGATCAGCGCGCGCCCTTCTCCAAATCCCAATGTATACTTTCGCGTCACAATATCGACGCAGAGTGCAAGCAACAAAGGTAGGATTGCCATTCCTAACCCTACTGTCAAACTTATTTTTTGACCAGATCTCTTAAGGCAGATGATCGATAGAACCAATCCGCAGGTTGCCAACAATCCAGCAATGATGGTGATTCCAGGGGGTAAACTCGTTGTCCAGTCTCCCACAATCAGATGAATCCCGATCGTTTGAAAGAGATCCTGAAGGTGTAAAAGGGCAGGGTTGCCTTCTGGATTGCCAAATCGTCCAAGGTCGGCATTTCGCAATTGCTTCAACGTGCCCCAAATTGCCCAAGGCAAGGTCAGCAGCCCTGCAATGATCAGCCGAATGCCATGATGGAACCAATGCCGTCGATCGAGCACCAAAATCAGCACCGAAACGACAACAATCCAATATGCAAATAAATAGAACGTGAGCAGACCACTGACGATCGACATCACGAATATAATTTGCCATGTCCAGCGAGGCTGAGACATGATTTCGAGCAATGCCCAAACGCTCAAAATTGCCCAAAATACAAGCGGTGTGTACATTCGGACATTGAGCGAGTGAAAGAGATAAAAGGGATTCGTTGCGATCAATGCGGCAAATAAAAGTCCGCTGCGATGATCTAGCAGTTTGCGCCCCAAACCATAAGCAGCAGCGATCGCGCCGAAACTCCACAGCATCGGCAAGCTGCGCATCGCAATTTCGCGATTGCCAAACAGGCGCAGCCAGAAATGGTGTGCAAAGAAGAACAGGGGCGGATGGGGTTCGCCTGCATAGAGTCCGCGCAGTAAGCCCTGTATCGTTTTAGCAAAAGATTCTTGGGGCAGATCAAGCAGGGAGGTGAGTTGAGCAAGTGCGATCGTGCCATCAGCGGGAAGAGAATATGCAGATCGTTGTCCGGTCGAAAGCAGCAGCGAGAGAACTTCGTCGTACCAGAATTCGCGCGTACCGAGATTGAGAATGCGGAGGAAAATTCCGAATGCGATCGTGCAACCGAGCAAAATTTCTAACGTTAAGCTTTTTCGGCAATAGAGGAGAAAATTGCGATTGAGCATAATTCTCATGGGTTAGGGGCTACAAGTAGTCTTCCCGTTCTGACTTTCTCGGCTATGATCCAGGTGCTTATTTTGACACGGATATGGCTAAGAAGCGCAAAAGCAAGGTCTCAGAAGCAGAGCCAGGATTGTCCCTGAAAGAGCGTTTGGCAGAAAAACGTCGGGTGATGTTAGCCCGTAAAGCGGCTGTTAATTTTATTTCTATGTCCACGATGATCTCGATCGTGGTGGGATTAGCATTATTTGCGGTTGGAGGCATTAAAGGCGCAGGCGGCGGTTTTGCAGGCGTGCTGACGCTGATGCTATCGTTCAAGTTTCCCTGGCAAGCGCTTCATGCCTTTATGATTTACATGCCGTTTGGCGGAACGATTACGTATGCCACGGTGGGGAATAATCCGCTGATGCAGTTGGCAAAAGATGGGATGTATATTCCTGCTTTGATCAGTATTTATCAGTACTGTAAGCAGCGGGATTTGTCGATGATGATCCCGAAGTTGATGAAAACGCCTCTGATGCTGCTGCTCGTTTATTGTATGTTGGTGCTGCTGTTTGTAAATGGTTCGCAGCAGTTGTCTGCGGCTGAGGTGGCAATGACGACTCAGAAGCCGCTTGAACGACCTTTTTTCATGGGCATCTTGGGCTTAAAAGTTTTACTAGGCTATGCGCCGCTGATTCCCTGCGCTTATTACTTGATGAAGAAGAAGCAGGATGTCTATAACTTTATGCGAATCACAGTGGTGGTCGTGATCATTTGCTGTGGATTGGCATTTGTGCAGTACATGATGCTGAAGACAGGACGGTGCAAGGGGACTGAAGGGACAGGAGCGGAATTGTTTAAGGCGTCGCTGGATGCACGGTGTTTTGTGGGAGGGGCGCTACTGTATACGCCAGAGCAAGGGGTGATTCGATTGCCGGGGACGTTTGTAGCTCCGTGGCAGTGGGGATGGTATTTGATTTCGAGTGCGTTTACAACGTTTGCAGTGACGTTTTTCGATCGCAATTTGGTCTGGAAGATCATCGGTGGGATTGGAATGCTGATGACGATCATTATGGCGGTGATCTGTGGGCAGCGAATTGCGCTGATGCTTGTGCCTGTGATGATTGTGATTCAGTTGTTTACGACGGGGCAGATTGCAAATTTGAAGCGATTTGTGCCGATCGGAATTGGACTGGCGGGAGCGATTATGGTGGCGATGGCATCGAATCCAGCGGTGGTACAGGAGCGGCTGGATAGTGCAGTGGGTCGCTGGAATGCATCACCGCCTGATGCGTTTATTCGAGAGCAATTTGAAACGGTAGTGCGGGGGGCGAGTCTCCTTGGGAAAGGGTTGGGACGCGCAACGAATTCGGCGCGGGCAATGGGGGATACGCAGTTGATTGAGACGTACTATCCCAAGGTGATGTATGAGATTGGACCGATTGGAACCGTGTTGTTTGTGGTGTTGGTGACGAGTTTGACGATCGCTTGTTTTCGAGCGTTTCGATCAGTCAAAGATAAGAATATTCGGGGATATGGAGCGGTTCTTTGGACGTTTGTGTTGGTGATTAGTTACAACACGTATTACTATCCGTTGGATGTTGATCCGGTGGCGGTGTATTACTGGTTTTTTGCGGGGATTGCGCTAAAGTTGCCGGAGTTAGATCGTTTAGAACCTGTTCCAGTTGAAGATCCGAAGGCGAAAAAGAAGAAGCGAAGGCGATGAAAATTCGACGTTTGAGGTCACTGGATCTCGAAGCTTTTTCAGCACTTGCAAGCTAGTATCCAAATCATTGCCAGATCGTTGTCGTGCAAATGTTTAAGAGATTGGGCGATCGCTTTTTTTCGCGCTACCTTAAGTTCGATGACGATCGAGCAAATGGCAATGGCAACCAAGATTGGATCATTTCTGGCAAAACTTGGAAGTAAGCAAGCGGTTGAACTGACGAAGCAGGTTACAGATTCAACTAAGGCAGTGTTTGATCTGGCAAAGACGATTAAGGAAAAGCCGTTGGATGGGGAGTTGTTGAAGACGGTTCAGCCTTATGTGGGTCAGATGTCTTCGTTGCTGGATGTGCTGAATTCGCCGTTGGGATTGATGGTGAAAGAAGTGCTTCCGTTTGCATCGATCGCGGTGACGTTGCTGAATTTGGTTTGTGAGGCGACGAAGAAAGAACCAACGTTAGAAGAGTGTATGGCGTTGGTGGTTCAGTCGGCTTATTTGGATAGTGTACGAGAGTTTCTGACAGAGATTGACTTGTCTAAAATTCAGGCATCTCAAGCCTCAGATGCAGTGAGGCGGCAGATTCAAAAATTGGGAGAGTTTGAACTTCAGGATGACGATGCTCGAACTGCAATTTTGTTTTTTCATGAATCAGAGATTGCGAAAGCTTTTAGTGCAGTACTAGAAGCGCGATTAACAGAGGTCGGATGTTCTGATGTGCGGAGAAGTGCTGAGCTAGTTGCTCGAAATACAAATCATCACATTCAGACTGCCTTGGCTGGAATGGGTGAGAAGGTCAATCCGGTCGTGAAATGGTTTTCGACTGGGGGACAGGAGAAGTTTGAACAGTATCTCAGCATTGAAGAGTATTTGCGGGATGTAATTTCGCCGGATTCGACGATTCAGGTCTTGCGCGATCGCTGGAGAGTTTTCAATGAGCCGTTCACGCTGAAAGAAATTTATGTGCCGATTGAGGCCCAATTCATTGATAAAAATGGTGAGGTTGAGGATCGCGATTGGGTTGTTTTGGAAGAATGGGCAAAAGCTTGGTTGAATCAGCCAAATCAAAATAAAGTACTGTTTATTCAAGGACATCCGGGACGGGGAAAGAGTGTGTTTTGCCGTATGTTTGCGGAATGGGTGCGGGTGAATGAACATCCGAATTGGACTCCGATCTTGATTAGGTTACGGGATGTTCAGAACTTAGAGAAAGATTTTGAGGAAACCTTGCGAAAGGCAGTAAATAAGGATTTTGCGTCGAGCGATAATGGGTGGTTAAGCGATCGTAATACTAGATTCTTATTTTTGTTAGATGGCTTTGATGAATTGCTAATGCAAGGTAGGACAAGTAGTGGGCTAGAGGAGTTTTTGGAGCAAATTGAGAGGTTTCAGCGGCGATGTCAGGAGAATTCTGAAAAAGGACATCTTGTGTTAGTTACTGGAAGAACATTGTCACTCCAAAGCATTGAGAGCAGGATGCCATCAAATTTGGAACGGCTCGAAATTGTAGAGATGAGTAGTAAACTGCGAGAACAATGGTTTGCAAAGTGGGCGCAGTTAGTTGGGAGTCAGAGAACGAATGCCTTTAAGCAGTTCTTGCAGAGCGAACAATGTCCGGAGCGGGTACGCGAACTTGCACGGGAGCCGCTTCTACTTTTTCTTTTAGCAGCCATGCACCGAGATGAAAAGCTCAAATTGAGTTCGTTTAAAGGTGCAGAAGGAATACAGGCGAAGATTCTAATTTACGAGAAGACAATTGACTGGGTACTCACAGAACAACGCCCAGATATGCTTAATCGAGATTTGACGGAACTAGAGGTTGAGGACTTGAGGTCGATTTTGACTGAGGCAGGATTGGCTTCGGTGCAAGCAGGAGGTGAGTCTGCGCCGATTTCTATGATTGAGGCACGATTGAAATCGAATGCAAATGTGCAAAAGCTTTTGGAAGAAGCCCGGCATAGGTTGAATGATAATCCGCTTCGGAATGCTTTAGCTGCGTTCTATGTGAAACCGGGAAAAGGTGGATCAGTTGAGTTTGTGCATAAGAGCTTTGGAGAGTTCTTGTGTGCAGAACGGTTGAAAGATGCGATCGAGAGTTGGATTGAACCAGGGAGAAAGCGGGATCGGTTTTATGTTCCGACTGAGCAATTGCATCGAGAGATTTACGATTTGCTCGGTTCGCCTGTTCTAAGTAAAGAGATTGTCGAATATTTAATGGAATTGCTCAAGCGAAGTAATTGGTTTAAGCCTTTAGAGCTATTTGAGCGATTGAATGAGTTCTATGAGCTTTGGTGTGAGGGAGAATTTATTGATGCATCGCCAGAGAACTTGCCGCAAGAAAAAATGCGCTCTCTGCGGGAACAGCAACCTGACCAGAAAAGGACGCTAGGGCTCAGGCAGGTTGATGTTTATACAGGATACAATGTGCTGATTTTGCTCCTAGAATTGCACCAATATGCTCAAGATAGAAAAGAATTCAAGGAAAAGATTGTATTTCATCCAAGTGGGCAGCTTGCAGAAGGAGAAGAACACACATCCCGTCTACTTCAAATCATTAGTTATGGGGATTGCATAGAGTTAGGAGGATTTAGAGTGATCGTCGGTGATTTTCTTGCTTTTGCGAACCTTTCTAATGCCAATCTCTCTAATGCTAATCTTTCCAATGCTAACTTCTACAGAGCCAATCTTTCCAATGCCAATCTCTCTAATGCTAATCTTTCCAATGCTAACTTCTACAGAGCCAATCTCTCTGGGGCTGATCTTTCCAGTACCGACTTCTTTAGAACCGATTTCCTTAGAGCAGATCTCTTTAGAGCTAACCTCTTCTGTGCTAACCTTTTCTATGCAGATCTCTGTAGTGCAGATCTCTACTGTGCTAACCTTGCCAGTGCTAACCTCTCTAAGATTAATTGGAATGAAGAGACGAACTGGGAGGAAGTACATGGCTTAGACACCGCTCAAAATATTCCGATCGCTCTAAAACAGCAGCTAGGTTTAGAGTAAAATCCTGCGATCGCGAATCTGCAGAAAATGTGCGATCGCGGATAATAGGAGAAAGCGATCGAGGACAGATATCATGTCGTACAAAATTGATGTCGTAATTGAAAAAGACGAAGACGGTTATTATGCTTACTGTCCAGCGCTCAAAGGCTGTCAAACTCAGGGAGACACCTTAGAAGAAGTTCAAGCCAATATTAAAGAAGCGATCGAGCTATATCTTGAAACTCTTTCAGACGAGGAGAAAAGCATTCTTCAAAGGCAGGAAATCTTGACAATGACATTAGAGGTGCAAGTTGCCTAAAGCGCCACGTCTAACTGCTCAAGAAGCAGAAAAACTTTTATTAGATGCTGACTTTACACTCATCAGAACAAACGGTAGTCATCGAATCTATTTCAAGAATGGCATTCGAGTAGTTGTACCTTTCCATTCAGGTAAAATTCTGCATCCTAAAATCGTTAGACAAGTTCTTGATGCCATTAACCCCGCAGAAGAAGATTCAGACAACGACATCATCTAAGTTACATGCGATCGCGAATCTGCGGAAAATGTGCGATCGCGGATAATAGGAGAAAGCGATCGCACATTTATTATGGAAACGAATCTACTTCAACGAATCACCCACGATATCAACATTTGTCACGGTAAACCTTGCATTCGTGGCTTACGTTACCCGGTGGATTTCCTTTTAGAACTTCTGAGTGCAGGCATGACGATCGAAGAAATCTTGGCAGACTATGAAGATTTAGAACGCGAAGATATCCTCGCAGCGCTTTTATTTGCCGCTCGTCTCAGCCAAATTAAAAGTATTCACAAAATTGCTTCATGAAATTTCTAGTCGATGCTCAATTGCCCACTCGTCTTGCACGACTATTATCAGAAGCAGGATACGACACGCTACATACGCGCGATCTTCCACAACAGAATGCAACTTCCGATGCTGACATCAATACGCTCTCGATCGCAGAACAAAGAATTGTCATTACAAAAGACGCAGACTTTCTCAATTCTTTTCTAACCATTCAACAACCATACAAATTGCTGTTAGTCACAACTGGCAATATCAAAAACTCAGATCTTGAGACAGTATTTACGCAAAATCTATCACGAATTGTTGAGTTGTTTGAACAACACTCTTATCTGGAACTGAGTCGTAATGAGATCACAGTTCACCAGTAAATAGTTCATCGCAGCTCGCTCTAAAACAGCAGCTAGGTCTAGAGTAAAATCCTACGATCGCGAATCTGCGGAAAATGTGCGATCGCGGATAATAGGAGAAAGCGATCGCACCTAGAAAATTTGAGATGATATGACAGGATTCGCGATCGCACCGTATGAACTTACCGAACCGAGAAACCGCATTTATTCAACCCCAAAAGTTGCTTGGATACTTGCTCTCAGAAACTCACTCCGTTGGAGGCTCAAAAGCAAAATTACTTCGTGATGCTGGCTTTAATGAAGAAAATGTAGATATCCTAGAGCAAAGACTTCTGGAGATTGCGCGATTGCAATCTGTCAAGGAAGTTGTTACTTCTCCACACGGCACAAAATACATCATCGAAGGAGAAATAGAAGCCCCCAATGGATACTTGATTTCGCTAAGAACCGTTTGAATCATTGATATGGGACAAGAAACCCCACGCTTTGTAACTGCACATCCACTTTGAACATACAAGAGGCTGAAATGATTCAAGAATTAGACACAGTGATTCTGACTCGCGATATTCAAGAAAATGGTCTAAGAGCTGGCGATCGTGGAGCTGTTGTGCATTGTTATAGCGACGGGCAAGCTTTTGAAATTGAATTCATCAATGCAAAAGGGCATACAATCGCGCTTCTAACCTTAGCTCCTGCAGATATTCAGTTAGAAACAACCCAATCCATGAACAAAGTTGCATCTTAAAGCTCAGCAACTATAAATCCATTGTCGAACAAATCTCATAGACGACTGGAATTTAATCTCTAAGCGATCGTAACCAGCGATAAGTCTTCCGAAGCGCATTGAGCAGCGCATAAGGAATCCGAATCCGTAACGGACAAAGAATCGGGCGATACACCCAGTAGTAAGCCTTCTTCAAATCTGTCCAAGCAGAACACGTTTCTTCATGCAAAAAGTCCGACACATCCACCACATAGCCGCGCCCCTGATACATGTTGACATTGCGCCCGTGAACATCATGCGGATGCAACCCGCGATCGCTCGCATAGTCCAAAGCGCGATCAATATCTTGAATCACTTGTACCGGAATTCTAATCCCTCGGTGCATACAGTCGTAGAGCGTTACTCCATGCAGTCGCTTCAAAACCAGCATTCCATCTCGCGCATAGATACACTGCGAAAAAGCTGGATGAGCACCCAAGCGATCGTACACTTCAACTTCTTCTTCAAAACCTGGTCGTCCTGGTGCGTAAACTTTCACCACTTCATCCGGAAAATCTGGATGCGTAAACACGGCCGCATAATTTCCGGCTCCTAGCACTTGCCAAGGTGCAGGCACACGATGAATGACGATCGGATCATGCGGGTCACAACTCTCGATATTTAAATCAGGCAACAGCGTTTGATCAATCGTTTCAATCAGCGATCGCATAAGCAACTCCGAAAAGCGCGATACCAGCACCATTCTGCCATCAGATTCAAATTACACCTGAGACTTTCCGCAAAAGTGATCCAATGTCGATCGCGAAGAATCTAAGGTAGAATTCGCACCGAAAGCGTTTTCTGGTGCGTTGTGAATCTCAAACGGCTCCTTCCCTATCTCACTCTTTTTCTCTGGGTACTCCCTATCGTTTTACTACGAAGCTCTCAACAAAGCCTCATGGCTCACGACGAAGGGATTTACGCCACTCAAGCTCGCACGATTCTGCAAACTGGAGATTGGATCACACCACAATGGGGAGGAGGCTATAGTTTCGATCGTACCATTGGGATTCAATGGCTGATTGCTAGCTTATACCTGGGATTCGGGATTAGTGAAGGAACTGCTCGACTTCCTAGCGCGATCGCATTTATTTTGAGTGTATTGCTTACTTATGCGATCGGCAAACGTCTGACGACTCCTCGAATGGCTTGGCTCGGAGCCGCAATTTTTAGCGTCATTCCCTTAGTCTCACAATATGCTCGGCTCGGAACTCAAGACATGGTTCTAGTCTGCATCGAACTGATTGCAATTTGGACATTACTGCTTGCCGAGACTTCGGGTCGGTCTTGGCGATTTGTGGCTGGAGCAATGTTCGGATGGGGCTTCATGATCAAAGGCTTCATGATCATTCCAGCGGCGATCGCGCTCTTTCCTTATTTGATTGCTCAACATCGTCGGCACCGGCATCTACTCGATCCTTGGTTGTATCTAGGATTCGGAATTGGGCTTATGCCTGTGATTTTTTGGTTAGGAGCGGCGATTCAGAAATATGGAACCGCACCAATTCAAGAATTGTTTGGCAAACTATTTCATTTAGGTGGACAAACGTATCAAGGAGCAAATCAGTTTTATTATTTCTGGAATGTTCCTGCAAATGGATTTCCCTGGGTGTTTTTTGCATTAGGCGGATTGTGGTTAGCATTTCGACATCCAGACATTAGAGCATTGCTCAAATCACATCAAGCTCGATTTTTACTCATTGGCTATCCTGTTACTCTGTTTATTGAATTAACATTGTTTGGAACGAAAACACATTACTATCCGTTGCAATTAATGCCGTTCGTTGGGCTATTTGCCGCGATCGCGCTTTCTCATCTCGTCCATCTCTATACCGAGAAGAAATATACGGGAGCGTTTATCGGTCTGAATTTGCTTATGGGTGCGATCGCGATTTTCTTGTTAGTTGTTGTGAATAAACGCACGACAATTGCCCAATTGCTGCAATCTAGCAGTTTGCGAAGCAGTGAATTAGATAAGATTGCACTGGTCGTTTTAGCCGTTGGCTTAGGTTGGTTGAGTTTGCCGCTCATTTGGATTTTGCGCGATCGCATGGCTCACTCTGCAAACTACTGGGCAGCTAGTTGGCTCGTCACGTCTTGGTTCGCGATCGCAGCTTTACATTTAACTGGATTGTGGGGAGATTACGATCCGCAACTGAAGCGATTTTTACTCCAAACCAATGTGCAGGAAGTTTTGCGATCGCAGCCTGTGAGCTTTATCGTCGATGAAAAAGCACTGAGTCGTGACGATCGCAAAACGCAACTCTTACTCAATTTCTACACCCCCAAAATTGGACAAGAAATCGAGAATCCCAAGATTCTACCCAACACCGATTACGCCTGGATTGATCCCAATCTTGCTAAGACACCTGGCTTAAAATATGAAATAGTTGATGTGTTTGAAGGCTGGAACTTGGCGAAACGCTGGCAACAAACAAAATAGGAGAAGTGGTTTACGGTCTAATTCTTAAAACTTGGTCAGCCGTCAGATTCAGACCCGGAAATGTGGGTGAACTGATCAACTGCTCTCCCCGAAATTGCTGAATCTGATATTGACCTTCTATTAATCTGCAAATGGAAAGTGTGGGACGCTTTGGGCTACCGATATGACGAGTGCCACCTAAGCCTGCATAGTCTACAATCCAATACTCTGGAATTCCCAAAGTTTCATAGTCTTCCAACTTGCGAGAATAGTCATTTTGCCAATTACTACTGACCACTTCAGCCACAAGTTTTATCGAAGTGCCCTGTGTCAAAATTGACTGTTCTCGCCAGAGCAATTCATTCTCTAACGCCATTTCATCGATCACAGCTACATCCGGTCGAAATGCTGTCATCTCAATGTTGGGCGGACGGAAAAGGGGACGTTGCAGAACCAGCCAAGGCAAATTTGCTAAGTCGATTTGCACACAAGCTTTTTGAGTGATGAATCCTGCGACCTGTTCATGCAAACCAGTCGGTTCCAAATCAAATACCTCTCCATCAATTAGCTCATAGCGATTGTCACTACCGTATTGAGCTAAAAACTCATCAAAGCTCAGGGGGCGATGTTGTACAGTTCGATTGCTTGCGATGCTCATGCGCCGATCGCTCCTTTGCTAAATGGATGCTGCCAGAAAATAGACAGTCTAAGCTGCAAACCGTGCCTATCTTAATTCCGATGCCGCTTGCGCGATCGCTCCTAATTGCAATCCTGGCGGATAAACTCCCTCTTCTTTAATCTGCTTAATTGCCGCATCAGAAATTCTCAAATTCATCTTTAGCGCGATCGCTTTGACAATATCTCCGCGATCGATCACCCCAGAAACTGCCTCAGCCGGAGACAAGACCGTAATTCGCGGCAAACTTTGATTTTCCAAAAGCTGAATCACTTCCACAATCGGAGTGGATTCTTGCACGGTCGGTACTTCATTCAACGGATGCACAATGTCTAAAAGTGTCTTGCTCTCCCACTCGCTGCGCTCAATCCGTTGCAAATCTTCCGTATTAATCACGCCGCGATAGCGCCCATTCGAGGCAGCATAATACACAGCCGCACGCGATTCCGTAATTAAATAATCGTCTGCAAATTTCCGCACCGACATCGATGCATCGACAACCCGAAAATCTCGGGTCATTGCATCTTCGGCTTTCACCTTCAGCATCGCTTCTTGCAATTCAGTAATGCGATCGTATGCACTCGCATTCTGCACCACAAACCATCCAATCAACGCTGCCCACAATCCACCCGCAGTCGGCAATCCTAAATTTCGAGTGACACCCAGAACATCTGCCAATCCCCAAGCGATCGCAAACAGCCCCAGGAATCGCCCAACTTTCGCCGCCGTCCGAATTCCTTTAATCTGACTTCCAGTCAATTTCCAGACGATCGCTTTGAGCACCTGCCCCCCATCTAAAGGCAAGCCCGGAATCATGTTAAATAAGGTCAAGACAAGATTAATCGCTGCCAAATCTCGAAACAGAATGCTCAAAGGCATTTCATTATTCGGCAAAACCAGCGTCAACAGCGTCAGAATCACAAACAGCATAAAGCTGACGGCGGGTCCTGCGATCGCGACTTGAAAAGCTTTTCCAGGAGTTTTCGGCTCTTGTGCGATCGCGGCAATCCCTCCAAAGAAGAACAGTGTAATCGACTGCACTTGAATCCCTTGGACTTTCGCGACGAGGCTATGACCCAATTCATGCAGCAGCACCGAGGCAAACAGCAACATTGCCATGGCGAAGCCTGTGCCCCACGCCACAGGTGTACCCCAATCCGGATAGCGATATTGCCACCGCAGCGCATTACTCAGGGTGACGATCACGAGGATAAAAAACCAAGACGGGTCAATCAGCAAAGGAATGCCAAACAGTGACCCAATTCGCCAACCAGATTGCATGAATCAATTCCTAAAGCAGCTATTTCTAGCATAAGAGATGGAACGAAGAAACGCTAACGTAGCCAAATTCCGACCTGCGGTGCCACAAATGTATCAATCAGCCAACCAATCCATAATCCTTCCCAACCGACGATCGCTAAAACCCATCGAATCGATTTTCCAAATCCCGCACCTTCCATCCGATATCGCGCACCCCCAAATGCCCACAGCCAAATGCCGAGGAATAAAAATGCAAGAGCACTGATTTGTGCATTTGCATCTTGACGTACAGCCCAGACGATCGCACCGATCGCTGCCCCGCCTAACGCAATTGCACCCGCCTGCCCTAATTGCAAAGACCGAATCATTGCCACAATCAACACTGCGCCAGCAGCGACCAGCCATAATCCGATTTGAACGTCTGAGATCGCCAAAACCCAACCCACGATCGCATGAATGATCAACAGCAAGAACAATCCAGACATCGGGACTCGATCGAGATTTTGTCTGGGAATACAAAAAATAGCAATTGCCGTCAGGATTCCGCCGACTACGGCGATCGCTGCATCTAATTCTGTCGGTACGCTCATTTCTCAGAAGCCTCAACTCTATCTCAGCGTAGCAAGGGCAAGGTCTTGTGTTACCCTAGATAAGCTGTTTAAACTCACACATTCAGGATTTCGGGTGGCGAAAGCTACTCCTGAATGGACGATGAACCCGAATTAGGAGATCAATTCATGCCAGTTGTTTCATTGGCTCAATTACTTGAGTCGGGCGTTCACTTTGGGCATCAGACCCGCAGATGGAACCCCAAAATGAGTCCCTACATTTACACCGCTCGTAACGGTGTACATATCATCGACTTGGTGCAAACTGCTCAGTTGATGGATAGTGCTTACAACTACGTGCGGACTGCTTCTGAACAGGGCAAAAAATTCTTGTTCATTGGCACCAAGCGCCAAGCTGCCGGAATTATTGCTCAAGAAGCTTCGCGTTGTGGCGCTTACTATGTGAACCAACGTTGGTTGGGCGGAATGCTCACCAACTGGTCAACGATCAAAACTCGTGTCGAGCGCTTAAAAGAACTCGAACGTCGCGAAGAAACAGGCGGATTGGATCTATTGCCGAAGAAAGAAGCTTCTGTGCTGCGTCGTGAACTCGAACGGCTTCAGAAATACCTCGGCGGTATCAAACTGATGCGCAAACTGCCAGATGTGATCATCATGGTGGATCAGCGTCGGGAATACAACGCGATTCAAGAATGCGTCAAGTTGAATATTCCGATCGTCGCGCTGCTCGATACCAATTGCGATCCTGACACCGTTGACGTGCCCATTCCTGCTAACGATGACGCAATTCGATCGATCAAGTTGATCGTAGGACGTTTGGCTGATGCCATTTACGAAGGTCGTCATGGTCAACTCGAAGCCGAAGAAGAGTACGACTACGAAGGCGCAGAAGAAGAGTACGACTACGATGAAACGGAAGCTACTGAAGAGGAAGCTGCCGCAGAATAGTAGGGGAATCGGGGAATGGGGGAAGGATTTTCTTCCTACTCCCCACTCCCCCAATTCGTCGGACAATATCAGAGAAGAAATTGGGAACTCAGGCAAATGGCAGACATTTCAGCAAAAGCGGTGAAAGAACTGCGCGAAAAGACTGGCGCAGGGATGATGGATTGTAAAAAAGCGCTGACCGAAAATGGCGGCGATATGGAAAAGTCGATCGAATGGCTGCGGAAGAAAGGGATTGCTTCGGCAGATAAGAAGGCTGGCAAAACTGCGGCTGAAGGCTTGGTCGGAAGCTATATCCATATCGGCGGTCGGATCGGGGTGTTGGTAGAAGTGAACTGCCAAACCGACTTCGTGGCTAGAAACGAAGCATTCCAAGACTTAGTTCGCAGCATTGCGATGCAGATCGCTGCAAGTACGAACGTTGAGTATGTCCGTGTCGAGGATATTCCAGCGGATATCGTGGCGCGTGAAAAGTCGATCGAAATGGGCAAAGACGACCTCGCGGGTAAGCCTGACAATATTAAAGAGAAGATCGTTCAAGGTCGGATTGATAAGCGCTTGAATGAAATGTGCTTGTTGCCGACTCCTTACATCAAAGATCCCAACATCACGGTTGAGGAATTGGTGAAGCAGAACGTTGCTCAGTTGGGTGAGAATATCCAGATTCGTCGCTTTGTGCGCTTTGTCCTGGGCGAAGGCATTGAGAAAGAAGAGTCTGATTTTGCAGCAGAAGTCGCTGCACAGATCTCCGGCGGTAAATAAATTCTGATTTTGACAAAAACCTCCGAGGTTGTAAAAATCTCGGAGGTTTTACTTTGGGCGACCAATCGAAATCCAGTCAGGATTAATGCGCTTCTTTCCGCTTGCGCATCGAAAGCTGTTTTTCAGGATCAATTCCTTCAAAGGTGGGGGGTAGCCAAACCCGAACGACTAATAACAGCGCCATGACGACTAGAAACGCGCAGCCTGCTAGGATTTGCGTCCACTGAACCTCTAATACACCTCGAACAATAAATTCTCTGAGAACTGAAACGATCGCAACTTCGACCGCAACGCCGATCGAGACACGCTGTTCCTGCAAGTAAATGATTAACAACCGGAACAACTCAACCAGAATCAGCAAAAACAAGATGTCTGCCGTAACACCATGAAAATTTAAGGGCGGCAAGAGTGAGAAGAACATTGCCCGCAATTGGATCACCATTACACAGAACAATCCAATACAGAGCGAAACAACAATCAAATCTTGAACCGTTTCTAACGTTTTAACCAGGTAAGTGCGGCTTGAATTGATTGACCACCGTTCTTCGGTCTCAGTCAACGATGAGTACGATGGCTTGATCGAATCCTGCATAGCGGTGGCTCCTTAAGAATGAGTCATGAACTTGATTAAACTTGAGATAAGCTTATATTTCAAGCTAACTTGCATTGGTTTAATTTATAGAATCAATCAAATGCGCGATCGCGGATCCGTTTGGAAGAAACCTGCTAAAGTAAATCTGCATTTAGAAGCGGCGATTTTAAGATATGACTAGAGCGGGTGTTGGAATTCGCACAGCCCAAACACGATCGGAACGCATGACTGGGCAAATTCATGTGTACGACGGCGCAGGAAAAGGCAAGTCTCAAGCAGCCTTGGGTGTGGTTTTGCGATCGATTGGACTCGGAATTCAAAATCTCTCACCGACGCGGGTCTTATTGCTGCGATTTCTCAAAGGACCGGGGCGAACGTATGACGAAGATGCTTCGATCGCAGCGCTGCAACGTGCTTTTCCGCATTTGATTGACCAAGTTCGGACGGGACGGGGCGAATTTTTTGGGGCGGATGAGATTACGAAGTTCGATCGCCAAGAAGCTCAGCGAGGATGGGATGTGGCGAAAGGTGCGATCGCATCTGGGCTTTATTCTGTCGTGGTGATGGACGAACTCAATCCGGTTCTTGATCTGGGGCTTTTACCCGTAGATGAAGTGGTGAGAACGCTGACGTTAAAACCGGATCACATGGAAGTGATCGTAACCGGACGTGCGGCTCCACAAGCATTAGTTGATATTGCGAACTTACATTCTGAAATGAAGCCGCATTATCATTCTGCAAAGGAAGAAGGTATTGCAGGAATTGAGATTTACACTGGGGCAGGAAAAGGGAAATCGACGAGTGCATTAGGCAAGGCTCTGCAAGCGATCGGTAAAGGGATCAGTCAGGATAAATCCCACCGCGTTTTGATCATGCAATGGCTGAAGGGTGGCAGTGGCTATACCGAAGATGCAGCGATTAACGCATTGCGTCAGAGCTATCCGAACTTGGTCGATCATCAGCGATCGGGAAGAGATGCGATCGTTTGGCGGGGTCAGCAGCAAGAGCTAGATTATGTGGAAGCAGAGCGGGCTTGGGAAATTGCGAGAGCGGCAATTGCTTCGGGCTTGTATAAAACGATTATTTTGGATGAATTGAATCCGACGGTCGATTTAGAGCTTTTGCCAGAAGAACCGATCGTGCAGGCATTGCTGCGGAAGCCTCGCGATACGGAAATCGTGATCACGGGACGGTGTAAGAATCCACCTGCTTATTTCGATTTAGCAACGGTTCACTCTGAGATGGTGTGTCACAAGCATTATGCGGAGAAAGGCGTTGACTTGAAGCGTGGCGTTGATTTTTAGCCGCAGTTGAGGAGATGCGATCGCGTTTTATAGATTCACGATTGCTTCTTCAATTGAGATTCAGCGATCGAATCGACATTATTCTCAAAGCTGAAGCGTTCAGAATAAAGCTTCTAGATCTCGTCGCCCGCTGATGACTCTTAGAATTTCGAGCTGATCTTCTATTTCGTTGACTCGATAAAGGATTACAAAACCCCGTAATGCTAGTCCACGGAGGTCAGGGCGAATATGTCCATAACTGCGACCCATTTTTGGGAAGCTGGCTAGCTGCTGACATTTTGCGTTGAATGCTCTAAGAAACTGCTCACCTGCTTCTAGATTGGTTTGTAAGAAATAGTCAGAGATATCATCCAGATCCCGAATGGCTTCGTCAGAAATAATGTATCGACTCATTGTTGGTTCTGTCGCGCCTGCTGGAATTTCTCAAGGAGTCGGTTCACGACGGTTTCTCCATCTGTACCGCCGTTTTGCTCTAATGATTGAATTGCAGCATCTACTTTCTGACGGGCGGAGTCAATCCAAGCAGGATCTTCTATAAGGCTGTGTTCTTCCCAGTCATCTAGGAGTTGAAAGGCTTGAGCAAGCAGATCATCAAGCGTTTTGTAACGTCCGCTTTGAAGCTTTTGCTGAATGATTTGGGCTTGTTCTGGAGTGAGGGTGATATCCATTGCGCGATCGATGTTTGCTTTTAGTTTAACATCGCCGAATTTTTGAGATCGCGATCGATGGTTGAGCTATGAAGGGCACGTCAGACAGGCAAGTGGATGAATTCCTAAATTTCGCATGACTTGAGTGAGCGATTGATTTCTTACAGTTGCTAATTTTGCGAGTGCTGCCATGCGTTCAGCGTTCAAAAGCTCGGCTTGCTCTGTGATCTCGATGAGTTCAGCAAGTTCTGATTCAGTGATCGTGAGGTCTTGCCGTTTCGCAACAAGCTGATCAAATCGAGCTTGTCGATCGCTGGAAAGGCTATGGTTGATTTTTGAAAGCAACTCGGATTCTGAAGAAGATAGATGAGGGGCTTGCCGTTGGGCGCGAAGCTTCAAGACCTGGACAACAAATGCCTCTAGTTCTTGCGGGGGCAGTTGCGCGATCGCGTCTAAAAGTTGCTCAGTAGAAGCTTGCATCATCGTTCCTTCCACAATGGCGATATGTGAATTATAGCGAGAACAACGATCGACATTCTCCCTTGTGCGATCTCGCTTCTCAATGCTCTGATGATTGGCGAGTTTGATTATAGGGAAAAGGTAATGTAGCTTCGATTGCCTCAAAAAACAAAAGCAGTGCTTGACTCAGGAGCAAGAAGCAGGAGATTGCTGGATTGGGCTGAGCTTAGCCAACAGCAGCGGTCTGATTCTCACAGCACGAGTGGGCAAACGCACCGATGCAATGATTGAGCAGTGAGTGTTCCACACTGAAGGGAAAACAGAGTGCAAACAATTTCATAGCAATGACGGGGCGGATATGAGCGGGTCTTGCCACCTGAAGTTCCGCATCACATCGGCAAAGACAAAACACAACTAGTAGAGCGCACGAATGGGATTGTTCGACAACAGACCGGACGCTGGCATCGACGGCAGAATAAGTTTGGCAAGGTTTGGGAACAGACAAAGGTGACAACTCGGTTAGTCGTGAGCTACTTCAATTGGATTTAGCAGCATCGTCGATTAAAATTGCGCCAAAAAGCAGCCAATACTTTATATCAAATGTATTAGGGTACGTAATTTTAGAATGTTGTCGAAATTGTGGTCAAAATTGTAATCGTTGTAACCATTAATCTTCTTGTTTAATATTCCGTTAATAGTAAATTTGACAATCACTTAAGCATTTCCTATATTCGTAGGGATCTTGATACATCTTTCTACCTTCATCTGAAACCCATTTTCCGCAGCAAGTTAGCCCGTTACTGTCCATAGAACGAAATAGTTTACGCTTAGTCGCAATGGTGCTCTAGCAAGATCTGACTCAAGGAGTGGAAATGCTTAGAAAGCTTCGGTTGGGGACTCAGTTTACGCTGCTGCTTACGCTCATTTTTCTAGGTGGAATCATTCTGAGTGGAGTTACATTGTCACAGGCAATGCAACGCAAAGCTGAGGATGAAGTCTCTACCAAAGCTGAACTACTGACGCAAACGATGAATGCTGTCAGAACTTATACTAGCGAGAACGTTGCACCCCTGCTGCAAAAACAGTTAGAGATCTCGCCGAAGTTTATCAGCGAAACGGTACCTGCTTACTCCGCGCTGACAGTATTTGAGAATTTCCGCAGTCAGCCGGAGCATCGAGATTACATCTACCGAGAAGCAACACTCAATCCCACCAATCCCAGAGACAAAGCTGATGAGTTTGAAGCCAAGCTCGTAGATCAGTTCCGCCAGCAGCCGGATATGAAAAAACTGTCTGGCTATCGCACTATGGATGGCGTTAACCTATTCTTCACGGCACGTCCCCTATCGGTCAAAAAGGAAAGTTGTTTGCAGTGCCATTCAACGCCGGACAAAGCACCTAAGAGTCAGCTTGCTAGCTTTGGGGATCAAGGAGGTTTTGGCTGGCAACTCAATGAGATTGTTGCGGCTCAGACGATTTATGTCCCCTCAGATCAGGTGTTTCAGCGAGGGCAACAGTATCTAGGGTTGACCATGGGCATTTTTGCCTCGATTTTTGCGGTTGTTGTGCTGGTCATTAATCGACTGCTGAAGCGCAGAGTAATCCATCCCCTTGATCAACTCACGACGATCGCTCACAGTCTTACGACAGACACAATTACCGCTGAGCAGGTCAGCGAATTTAACTCTCCTAGGATTGTCAAGGTGGCGCGTCGAGCCGATGAACCGGGACAACTAGCACGGGCGTTTCAGCACATGGCACGGGAAGTCGCAACCCGTGAGCAAACCTTGAGCCAGGCGGTGGAGCAACGAACCGCACAACTAGCAGAGAGCATGAAAATGGCTCAACAGGCGAAAGCGCAGGCAGAGGAAGCCAATGCTACGAAGAGCAAGTTTCTGGCGAATATGAGCCATGAACTGCGAACACCATTGAACGCCATCATTGGCTACAGCGAGATTTTGGTGGAAGAAATCACCGATCTCAAGGTGCCAAGTCTGATCCCTGATGTGCAGAAGATTCATGGCGCAGGGAAGCATCTTTTGGGATTGATTAACAACATTCTCGATCTCTCAAAAGTAGAAGCGGGTAAAGTCGAGCTTTTCTTGGAAACGTTTGCGATCGCGCCTCTGATGCAAGAGATCACCGATACCTTACATCCACTACTGACTAAGAATCACAATACGCTGGTGGTGAATTGTCCAGACGACATTGGTTCGATGCGATCGGATGTCACCAAACTACGGCAGAGTTTGTTTAACCTGCTTAGTAATGCGAGCAAGTTTACTGAAAATGGCACAGTGACACTCACGGTAGAACGTAGAGAACCAGACTGGATCACCTTCTCGGTAAGTGATACAGGCATTGGCATGACCCCAGAACAGCAGGCAAACCTATTTCAGGCGTTTACTCAAGCGGACGCATCCACTACGCGCAAGTATGGGGGCACAGGATTGGGACTTGTGATTACTCAGCAATTCTGCAAACTGCTAGGAGGAGAGATTCAGGTTGAGAGTGAAGCGGGTAGAGGCACCACCTTTACAATGCGATTGCCAGAACAACTACAGAGTCCTGAATCAGACCGACCCACGCTACAGACCTCCTCTAGTATGAATGTCCAGCGTGAGGTCAACGGTACTGGAAGCACGATTCTCGTGATTGATGATGATCCCGCCGTTCACGATCTGATGCAACGCTTTCTCGGTCGGGAAGGCTATCGCGTCATGGCAGCTCTGGGAGGGCAGGAAGGTGTGCGTCTTGCCAAGCAACAAATGCCCGATGTGATTCTGCTGGATATTCGGATGCCACACATGAATGGCTGGGAAGTTCTGAGCCTGCTCAAGTCTGATCCCGAATTGTCAAGAATTCCTGTGATGATCGTGACGATCGAGGATGATCAAGCATTGGGATCAGCATTGGGTGCAGTCGATTATTTATTGAAACCTGTAGATTACGATCGCTTACTCACGCTCTTGCAGCCCTACCGCACGCAGTCCTCTTCTTGTTCGGTTTTAGTGGTGGAAGACAACACCGAGAATCGGGAGATGATTACCCGTCAAGTCACCAAAGCAGGCTGGCGCGTTTTGGAAGCTGAGAATGGGCGGAAGGCGCTAGAAGTGATGCAGACCGAGCAACCGGGCGTGATCCTACTTGATCTAATGATGCCGGAAATGGATGGGTTTACGTTTATTCGGGAACTTCGACAGCATCCTCAATGGCGATCTCTACCCGTAATTGTGCTCACGGCTAAGGACTTGACCCTAGAGGAGCGGCAATGGTTGGGCGAACAGACGCAGCAGATTTATTCAAAAGGCGAGAATAACCGACAAGTTCTGCTCGACGAGATTCGCAGCTTACTTCAAGTTAAAAACATCTAAATTCCGGGCATTCGTCATGGGCAATCGCCAAATTCAGCATCGGCTTCTCGTTTACCTCCGTCACGAACTCTGTACACCGATCAACGCCATGATTGGGTACAGTGAACTCCTGCTAGAAGAAATCCAAATTCAGCAGCAGACTAACTTAATAAGCGATTTACAAAAGATTCATGCCTGTAGTCAGCAGTTGTTGACCTTAGTCAGTACGATTCTAGATCCCGCCAAGTTGGAAATGAGCCAGATTGAGGGCGGGTTAGATAGCTTTGGAGCAACGCTTCGGGTAGAACTGCTCACCCCGTTGAGTGCTATTGTCGGCTACTGCGAGATGTTGCTAGAGGATGCCCCAGCCTCGTTGATTCCGGATTTAGATAGTCTCAACACCTCTGCCCAACAGTTACTCACGCTAGTCAATGACATTGTGAGCTTGGCACAGCAGCAGTTGCAAATTCTCAACACGCAGGAGGCACAACCTCTGTTACTGGAAAGTCCAGCAGCAGTTACTTTCATACGGAGTGCCACAACAACTCTTGAAACACTGAGTCAGGAGTCGCCTGAGAAGCAGGTGCAAAGCGGAACAATTTTAGCGATCGATGACTCCAATCCTGAACTACTCGCGCGACAACTGAAGCGGCATGGCTATACCGTCACGACTGCGACCTCTGCTCAACAAGCACTCCGGCTACTGAAAGCAATGCCTTGCGATCTGATTTTGCTGGATGTGATCATGCCTGGAATGAACGGGCTGGAACTGCTAGAGAAACTGAAGCAACATGAAAGCTGGCGACATATTCCTGTGATTATGATCTCTGCGTTAGACGAGATCGATGGCGCTGTAAAGTGTATTGAACTAGGTGCAGAGGACTACTTGCAGAAGCCGTTTGACCCTACCTTGCTGAAGGCGAGAATTGGCGCGTGTTTAGAGAAGAAGCGCCTGCGGGATCAAGAAATTCTCTACTTACAGCAGGTCGATCGCTTAACCACAGCCGCCGCAGAGATCGAAGCAAAAACCTTTAATCCCAAGAGCCTCGATGACCTCAATCAACGCAGTGACGAGTTTGGTCAACTGGTGCGAGTCTTCCAGCGCATGGCTCAGGAAGTGCAGTCACGGGAGAGATCGCTAGAGCAACAGGTGAATTTCTTACAAGCAGCAATTCACAAAGAGCAGCGATCGCAGATCGCCGATGAACTCGCGGCGACGAATCATTTTCGCCAAATCCAAAAACGCGGAAAAGGCAGTCGAGATACAGAGAACCTATATCGCGGGTCGCTTTATCCTTCGCTATCTCGCTTTGCTGCGAATGGCGATCAATCGAGTGTTGACGATCGAACGAATGTTACCGCTCGAATCCACCGAGTTGATCTCGCAGCAATTGAAACCCAGAGCGATCGCACGACCCAGACTATCATTGTCCACTCTTTTCGGGGCGGCACAGGTAAGTCAAATCTCACCAGTAATCTTGCAGTCAGTTTGGCAAAACAGGGCAAGCGAGTGGGGATCATCGATTCAGACTTACAATCCCCTGGCATTCATCTGCTGTTTGGATTGGACGAAGAAACGGTGACGCTCACGTTGAATGACTATTTATCGGGTCGTTGTGCTCTGTATGAAGCTGCCTATGATGTTAGCCACGCCTTACCCTCGCCGAGTGGAGCCATCTATCTGATTCCAGCAAGTGTGAAAGCGAGCGACATTACTCGTATTCTGCGGGAAGGCTACCACGACGAGAAGTTGCTGGATGGTTTCTCGGAGATTAGTCGGGATCTTAAGTTAGATGTTCTGCTGATTGATAGTCACCCTGGAATCGATCCTGGGACGCTACAAGCGATCGCGGCTTCCGGGTTGCTGCTTCTCGTTCTCCGTCCCGATTATCAGGACTATCAAGGCACGGCGGTGATTGTAGAACTCGCCCGCATGTTATCGGTCGAGGCAATCTCGCTGATTGTGAATCGGGCGCTTCCGGGCTTTGATGTTGAATCCTATCGGCAACAGTTAGAAGCGTCTTACGAAGTGCCAGTCGCCGGAATCCTGCCCTTTTGCGAAGAGTTAATGCATCTATCGAGTAGTGAAATTTTCTCAGTCTGCTATCCCGATCATCCGTTTACACAAGTCATTGATCAGATTGGTCAGCAATTTATAAGGTAAATCATTTTAGGAACACATTATGACCAGAATTCTTTTAGTTGAAGACAACGAGACCAATCGGGATATGCTGCGTCGGCGGCTAGAACGAAAAGGATTTGATGTAGTTGTTGCAATCGATGGCGCGGAAGGCGTTGCGAAGGCTCAAACTGAACGACCAGACATCGTGTTAATGGATCTAAATTTGCCCGTGCTCGATGGATGGGAAGCAACTCGACAAATTAAAGCCAATCCCCAAACTCAAAAGATTCCAGTGATTGCGTTAACCGCAAATGCGATCGTTGGAGATCGTGAAAAAGCCTTAGCTGCGGGTTGCGATGAGTATGATACAAAACCCGTTGATTTTACGCGACTGCTCGGAAAGATTGATACGCTGCTCCAGCCTTCAGAAGTGCCGTTACCAAAACCACTAGATCCGGTTCCTGATGTGCCCGGACAAGCGATCGCATGGACTCGCTTGCGGCATGATCTAGAGCAACCGATCTATACCATCGTTGGCTACAGTGATATGCTCCTCGATGCACTCGTCGATCAGCAGAATTCAGCGTTCGCGAGCGATCTCCAGAAAATCCATCTCTCAGGTTTACAGTTACTAAAACTGATCCAAGCGATCCTAAATCCAGCACTCTTAGAAGTTCAGCAGCAAGATTGGACAGCCGACCTTTTAGCGCCAGCGTTGCGCCGAGAATTGCTTACCCCCTTGAGTACTATCATGGGCTACTGTGAGTTGCTTTTAGAAGAGTCGCTTTCTGATTTACTGCCAGACCTAGAGCAAATTCACACTTCCGCTCAAGATTTGCTTAGTCTCGTGAACAACCTAGATAGTTTGATGGCTCGTTATCTCGAATCTAGCGAGGAGCGCGATCGCTTTGATCCACTCAATTTCCCACGGAAACAGCGTAAAGCAATTGATCCATCGATTGAAAATAGCCGAGTGTTAGTGATTGCTCATGCGGGCAGTCCAGTATATCGACAACTCGAACGTCAAGGCTACTCCGTCAAAAATGCCACAACCGTAGGGCTGGGTTTGGCAAGCTCGTTTGACTTGATCGTACTGGATAGTCAAACAGACTTGAATGTGCTGGAACAGCTTAAATCGCATGAGTCATGGCAACACATTCCAGTCTTAATGATTGCAGCTCCCGATGAGATGGCGCAGATTTCCCAAGCGATCGCACTGGGGGCAACTGACTACCTGACGAAACCCTTTCCGACCGCTCTCCTCTATGCAAAAGTTACAGCTTGCCTAGAACAAGCTCGAATACGGCATCAATTAGCTCACTACGAAAGCATTGTAGAAGAGTTCAGAGAATATAAGCGGCTCGAAGCAGATCTGAATCAGCAACTCGCAGCATTACAGGTTGAGTTAGAGCAAATCAAGCGATCGCATCAAGCCACAGAAATTGTTCAGACCGACTATTTTCGACAGATCTCGTCCAATGCTGAACCCATTGAATTGAAACCTCTAAAAGTTCTCCTCGTAGAAGACAACGACTTAAACTGCGATATGCTCTGTCGCCGTTTACAGCGACATGGCTATGAAGTTGTGATTGCCACCGATGGCGCAGAAGGAGTCTCGAAAGCGCTCTCCGAACAGCCGCAGGTGATTTTAATGGACATCAGTTTACCAGTAATGGACGGATGGGAAGCGACGCAACATCTGAAAGCAAATGCTGAAACTCGCCACATTCCGATCATTGCCTTGACTGCCCATGCCATGACAGGCGATCGCGAAAAAGCCTTAGCCTCCGGTTGCGATGACTATGATACGAAACCGATTGAGTTGCCCCGCCTGCTCAGCAAAATTGAAGACTGCCTCAAAAGCTCAACCTCTAAATAGCAAATCATGTGTGGAAATTTTGGTTTTTTAGGCAAGCGATTGCCGCAAGATGGCTCCGATTTGCTTCCTGAACGAGTGGTCGAAATCTGTCAGACCATGGGGCGAGAAACTGAGATTCGGGGCGAACAAGCCGGGGGAGGCGTTGTCTTCGCCCGCGATCGTGACGGTCGAGTGATCTTTGTGGGCAAAAAAGTCGTCAATCTCAAGCGACGCAATCTGACGCAGTCTCTGGAACATACCTTTGCCACAACACGCCGCCAAGCGACCAAGAAAGGCGCGAAGCCATTAGACGAAGCCATTGTCGGCATCTGGCACTATCGTTATGCGACTAGCAGCCCTCCAGCTATCTTGGAAACCCATTGGCATGAGTGGATGCCAGCGCGATTTGCGAACGTGTGGCGCGTTGAGAATGGACAATGGATCTGCGATCGTCAACTCGTGAACCATCGCATCACCCACAATGGCGACTTCGACGCTTGGACGATCTTTGATGAATCGATTGAAAATGCTCACCTGGGACTCTGGCTCCAACGGGTACTCCATACACCGAATGCCACGCGGGGAGACTCTCCTAAAATCGCTGGAATGATGGATTTACTCATCACGCAAGGCATGTGGGATGCTTCGCTTCGCCTCGCGTACCAGCTTGCAGTTGCTGAATCGCTTGAAGACGCATTTGGCGGGAAACAGCCCTCGGCATCCGCTCCAAATACAGCCCCAACAGAGGAACAGATTAGCGATTGGAGCGCGATCGCGGAACAGGTCTTTCTCAAACACAAGGACAAACTGCTGCTTCCCTATGCCAACTCAATAGTTGAGCTATCCAGAAAACATGTCAATCAGCTTGAACAAGAACTGCTACAAACCCTAAGCCAGCATAGTTCGATCCGCCAATGGTCTACAGCGAAGCAATCTGCCTGGATCAAAACCGCAGTTCACGTTTTCTTCCACAACAACCTGTATCAAGCCACGAAACTCTTTCTATCGAGAGCTAAGGGCAGCTTTGGTCTCGTCACGGCATCGACACTGAGTGAAGCAACGCTCGTCGTCAGTGCTTGGGGACAACCGATCGCAACCGGATTCAATGTCCAAGACAACTATATGGTCTATGCCTCAGAACCTGCGGCGGTTGATGCAGTCCTGTCTCATATTCCCCGATCCTACCGCTTGGATCTCGACCAAAAAGCTGGAGAAATTGCCTGGGTTGGCGTGGATCACATTACGGTGTACTCCATGCTCGAAGACCGTGAACTGCGAAGTTCAGAACTCGAAGAACGCTGGATTCCTCTGCAAGGTAACTCCTACATTCTGCCGCCCGAAGAACAAGCAACAGATCCGGTTCAGCGAGACATTCAGGAGATTCCCAAGGTTCTAAAATCGATCGAGCTATCCTGGCGCGATCCGACTTCATTCAATCGTCAAACAGCAGACTATTTTGCTGAACTCCTAATTGAGCAGGCGAAAATCTGGGATCATAGGCAACGGGCTACTGTGAATTTCAAGTTAGAACAAGCCGCCGATCTGCCCCGCCTCAATTTAATGATTACAGGGGTTGAAAGTAGTCTTTGGCTGGGAGAGCGATTTGCTGAAGATTTAATCTCACTATTTCCAGCATTGACCGTTAAGACTATCTCTGCCAATCAGTTACTCCAGCGATTGCAGTATGGTTGGAAGGGGCTGCATCTTGGCAAAACCACGATCGTGCTTGCAATTAGTCAGTCCGGGCAAACCTTCCCTACTCTACAAGCCACGAATGCCCTAGAAGAACTGCGTCGCCAAGGTCATATTGGTGAACTCTTCATCCTGACGGGAGAGATGTGTAGCCTGATGGGAACTGCAATTTCCCAGTATTACTATCAAGAATCTAGTTTCACTCGACGTATTTTGATCAATGGAAGTGGACGACGCACCGCAGAACCAACAACGGTTGCTGTCGCTGCGGCTCAAGCCACCTTAACGGAATTCTTGTTGTATCTAGCAAAACGGCTGCGAGAGCGATTTCCAGCACATCAAGGCTGCTTTGGGATGACGTTGACGACGACTGATCTATTGATGCTGGAGCAAACCAAAGATGAGTTTATCCATCGCGCCGAATCGATTGTCGGAACTACGACAAAGGGCGACCTAAACCGCTCTTCCGACTATCAGCAACTCATTCACAGTAGTCGAAAATGGGCATGGCATATTCTCGAAACGCCATTAGTTTGGGGAATTCATGCGCTCTATATTCTCATTACTGTAGGATTGAACGCGCCGCTAGTACAAACTCTATTTCGCGTTCTGTTTAGTCTTGCCAATCTTCCAATACCTGCATTATTGCTCCCGTTACTTACCTTGGCAGACATCCTGATCTACATCTTTGGTCCTTGGCTTTGGAGTTTGGGACTACGCTACATTCAGCACAGATCTCTCTTAGCACGCACCGGAAAACGCACCCTAGTGATTGGAGATGTGCCCTGGATTCATCAACTCCTGAAAGTCTACGTGAGTAAACTCTTTTCGCTCAGCTACGGCATTGCATCGTTAGACGTACATGGTGCAAATCCCCAGGATCATATGCTGCATCATTTCGGTCATCGAGTCGTCAGAGGAACCTTAATTTTCTTAGGAGTGCCCGATGGTCGGCGGAGCTTGCTGCAAAAAGAAGATGAAAATGCAGTGCTCATGACAGGGAAGCAAGCTACTGGAGTCCAACATCTAAATACTGGCGCGGAAATCATTGCATTGGGGCACAACAGCGCGATCGCACATCAAGGCTTTCAGGATGCCATTGTTCTGTCCAGTGACCCGCTGCCTTTGAGGGAAACAGACGATAGCACTGTTGATCGACAATTGACGCTAGAACAACTACGGGAAGCTCGCTTTGGAGCATTTGAGCGATTGTTGGCAAGCTATGTCTTCTTCTGGGCGTTGGCAAAACAGGTTGCATCTTTCCCGCTGCTTCGATATCAACACTGGAAGTCCCAGAGCCGCACCCGCATTATGACGACAGCTGCACCTATTTCCCGCGTCACTCTAGACCTATCCAAGCATCCAGTTGAACGGAATCAGTCCAAGTAAGAATCAATGGGCGCGCTATCAATAGACTTCCTTGTGTGTTGAGAGAAGGTGGCAGACTGATATAGCCCTACCTAGTTGTATTAGGACATATGAATGACAACGAAGCTCGAGACGACAATTGAGATCGAAACAACAGCTAGAAACGTTTCGGTTGTACTGTCTCTTTCTTGGCGGTCTTCGATGCTTCTGTCTCCCATCGCAGTGAATCCTTCAAACTACAAAACTCGCCCCTTCTCCTTGTGAAGCCTGCCAACTGCGCGCATCGTAATAGAGATCCTCTAGCGAAATGCTATGCAAAGCCTGCCGCAATTTCTGATGCAAGCGATTCCACACGCTAAATGCCACCCAATCTTCCGCTTGAGCCTCGTCGGGTGTGTGATGCGGCAAAGGATCAATGCTTTCACCCACTGCTGCTAGAATCTCTCCCAGCGAAATCTGGGAAGGATGCCGCGCCAGTTGATAGCCTCCATGTGCGCCGCGAATCGAAACGACTAATTCTGCGCGCCGCATCTCAATCAAGAGCTTTTCTAAATAGGGAGCAGGGAGATCCTGTCGATCGCTAATTGCTTTCACCGAAGCAGGGCCATACTCCGGCTGAAAACAGAGATCTAAAAGGGCTTTCACGCTGTAATGTCCGCGTGTGGTTAGCTTCATTGAGTCAGATTAAACGCACAGTCTTTATTCTAACCGCGCAGTTTCATCAGCTCTTGAGGACTCGCATTCAGTTTGATGCGAGTAAACGTAATCTCTTGATTGTCATTGAGCGTGAAAAACCACGTGACATTGACTGAAAACATCGGCATTTGAACTTTTCCAGTAATTTGATAGTCGGTTGTTTCAGGAACCGCGATTCCTTCCCGTGGAAAAGCTTGTAATCCTACGGCCTCTCGTTGAAGATAATCCGCGATCGCACTTCGTCCCACGATCGGTGATTCAAACGGCGCTTGCATCGCTCCTTCTGGATCAAATAATTCGCTCGTTGTCTCGAATTCGCCCGCGTTCAACGTTGCAAAGTATCGCAAAATCGTGGGGTGTGAAATGCCTTCAATCTCCATAGAATTTCCCTCGTTTCAGTCAAACTAGAATAGAGAAGCTGCGAAAGAGATGTCATGACGCTTACGGAAGAAATTAAGCAAAAAGCGATCGAGCTAGGATTTCACAAAGTTGGAATTGCATCGGTGACTGATCCGGCTCAAAGTTCTGCGATTCAGGCTTTGCAGAATTGGCTCGATCGCGGATTTCAAGCGGACATGGCGTGGATGGCAAATCCGAAACGTCAGAATATTCGCGAACTCGTTCCAGATGCGCGATCGATGATCTGTGTTGCTTTGAACTATTACACTGCGCAGCAGCGACCCGCAGGCAAGGAATATGCAAAAATTTCTCGCTATGGTTGGGGACGAGACTATCACCGAATTTTGCACAAAAAACTGAAAGCCTTCTCGATCTGGCTCGAACAAAATGGAGCGCAAACTCGTTATTTTGCCGATACTGCTCCCGTTCAAGATAAATTTTGGGCACAGCAAGCAGGACTCGGCTGGATTGCGAAAAATGGCAATCTGATTACTCGCGATTATGGGTCTTGGGTGTTTCTCGGTGGTGTTGTCACCAATTTAGATTTAGCGATCGATCAACCTCATACCCAGCATTGCGGAACCTGTACTCGTTGTATTGACGCTTGCCCTACCGATGCAATCACAGAACCATTCGTAATTGATGCCAATCGCTGCATTGCGTACCATACGATCGAGAATCGGGCTGAGAATTTGCCAGAGATCGATCTCAAAGGATGGGTCGCAGGTTGCGATATCTGTCAGGATGTTTGCCCTTGGAATCAGCGGTTTGCTCAAGAGACAGATGTCGAAGACTTTCAACCGCGATCGTGGAATATTGCTCCGACTTTGAAAGAATTAGCTGAAATTTCCGAAGCAGAATACGATCGACGATTTACCGGATCAGCATTGCGACGCATTAAAATTGGCATGTTGAGACGAAACGCGAAGGCAAATTTGCGCGAATGATCACAGGTGTAAGATAGAGATAATAGAAGTTTGATCAGGCTCTCCCTCACTCTGGAAAAGACGATAGCGAAACACCCCTACTCAATTCGTTCGGAAATTCGCATCAAATTTTTCTGAGTGAGAGGAGCAAGTTTGTTAGCCTATAGATACAGGAAATCGGGCATTCTTAAGATGCCAAATAGAATATCGACGCTATTTTTTACGAGGGGATGAGCGAGTGGCTGCAACAAACTTCAAAGATTATTACCAAATTTTAGGGGTGAGCAAATCCGCAAGCGCTGATGACATTAAGAAAGCGTTTCGTAAACTCGCGCGCCAATATCACCCTGACGTAAACCCCGGCGATAAAGCAGCCGAGGCAAAATTTAAAGAAGTCAACGAAGCGAACGAAGTTCTCTCTGATCCCGATAAGCGCAAAAAATACGACCAGTTTGGACAATACTGGCGGCAAGCGGATCAAGCGGGTGCATCTCGATCGACTTCCACCTCGCGATCGCCATTCAATACAGGCGGTTTCGATGATGTCGAATTCGGACGATATGACAACTTCGAGGAATTTATCAATGATTTGTTAGGAAAATCGCCCTACGGACGGACGGGCGATCCTTTCCGCAATGCAGGATATCGTGCTCCAGGCGGTTTTAGTACCGACGAACGCGCCTCAACTGGCGAAAATCTGGATATCGAAGCTTCGATTAAGCTGACCTTTGCAGAAGCGTTTAACGGAACTGAAAAGCGGCTCAGCGTGAACAATGAGGAGATTAACGTCCGGATTCCAGCGGGTGCAAAAGCGGGCAGTAAAGTAAGAGTCCGTGGGAAAGGTCGTTTCAGCCGATTCTACACAAGTCAGCGCGGAGATCTCTATCTCACGGTGGAAATGTTGCCGCATTCGTTTTTCCAATTCGATGCTGATGGCAATCTTGTTTGCGAAGTGCCGATCTCGCCTGACGAAGCAGTGTTGGGCGCACAAATCGATGTCCCGACTCCGGATGGAAATGTTGTGGTGAACGTTCCAGCAGGCGTGCGATCGGGGCAATCCTTACGCTTACGCGGCAAAGGATGGAAGAATCAAAAAGGCGATCGCGGCGATCAAATGGTGAAAATTACGATCGCGCCTCCGAAAGAATTAAGTGCGATCGAGCGTGAGGCATACGAAAAGATTCGGGATAATCGCAGCTATGATCCCCGTAGCGCCATCAAAGCCGTGAAGCTTTAAGAGTGGAGGTTTCGACTGCCTACAGAGATTCCGAATTCTGAGTGCAGTCGAAACCCAATTCTCAACGATGAACTCAGCTCAATTGATCGATCGCGCTTAATAACGTCTCAACGCTGGCATTGTGATCGAGAAACGAAAAGAGATGTTTGTATCTGAGAATGCCTTGACGATCAACTAAAAATTGAGCAGGTAACGGCGCACCCAAAGCCTGTCCAGTCTGGTATCGACGAAACGTTTTACAACTGGAATCGCTAAGCAAAGGAAACTGTAATCCCAAGTCTTCAACGACTTTTTTACTTTGTTGCTCGTCGGTACTGGTGATCATGAGAATTTCGACTTGTCGATCGCTAAACTCCTGATACTGCTCATTCAACGCCTTGATATGGGGAAAGCAAAACGGACAATATTGCTTCTCTGTAAAAATCCTTGTAAATGCTAAGAGCACAGGTCGATCGTTGCGATAATCCGACAATTTCACGCGACGAGCATTTTTAATATCTGGCAGATCAAACTCTGGAGCCGCCTGTCCCAAAGCAAGCGAATTTGTCGCCGGGATCGGCATGAAATTCTGGAAAAATCGCGGATTGATTAGACCACTGAAATCAGTAGATGTCAACATTGTTCAGAATTGTGCAGTAAAAAGTGCAGTAAAAAAGAGGGTGAAATTCACCCTCTATTATGAACGGATTAATCAATCCTTAGATTGCTGCGAAGTACTCTTTCGACTTCACAGGGTCAGGATTCATGGTTTGATCACCAGGCTTCCAACCTGCGGGGCACACTTCATCCGGATGCGATTGAACGTATTGAATCGCTTGCAGTGTCCGGAGAGTTTCATCAACGCTGCGACCGAACGAAAGGTTGTTAATCGTGGAGTGCTGGATTACACCATCTTTGTCGATGATGAACAAGCCGCGCAGTGCAATTCCTTCATTCGGATCGAGCACGTTGTAAGCAGTGCTGATTTCTTTCTTGATGTCCGAAACCAACGGATAGGTCAAATCGCCAACTCCGCCTGATTTACGATCGGTTTGAATCCAAGCCAAGTGTGAGAAGGGGCTATCGACCGATACGCCAAGGATTTCAGTGTTGATCGATTTGAATTCTTCGTAGCGATCGCTGAATGCGGTAATTTCAGTCGGGCAAACAAAGGTAAAATCGAGCGGGTAGAAAAACAGCACCACATATTTGCCGCGATAGTCGGACAATTTGATGTCTTTGAATTCCTGGTCGATCACAGCAGTCGCTGCAAAGTCAGGAGCCGTTTGACCAACGCGCAAGCATCCTTCTTGGGTCATGGGATTTTTTCTCCTTGCAAGAGTAGCAATTCGTAGTAAAGATTACGAAACAGTTACAACTATATCATAGTCATTACGATTTTGACCTGCGATATGTTTTCCTCTGAAATTGACGCTGCAATTGCGAGACTGGAATCCCAGAAATCCGCTTGGCGAAACGTCGGAACTCAAGCCCGAATCGATTATCTGAGGCGCTGTATGACAGGCGTGATGGCAGTCGCAGAGGATTGGGCGATCGCGGCTTGCGAGGCGAAGGGGACAGATTCAGTCGGAGAAGAATGGCTGACGGGATCGGTGACAACGTTAATGACGTTGCGGGCGTTGATCAGAACGTTGGAAGGGCGACAAGCAAAGATTGAGCAGGGAATTGCCAAAGTCTTTCCGGATAATTTGCTCGATCGATTACTTTGGCTCGGATTTCGGGGAGAAGTTTGGACAGAAAGCAGTTCTCTAAATTCCCCACAAGTGAGGAACTTTGAACCAGGAATTTCTCTGGTCTTAGGAGCCGGAAATGTTGGCTCGACTCCTCCAATGGATTTGCTCTATAAGCTATTTGCAGAGAATCAAGTCGTTCTGCTCAAAATGAATCCTGTGAATGAGTATGTGGGGAAATTTTTAGAGCAAGCTTTTGAGCCATTGATTACCGATGGATTTTTGCAAATTGTGTATGGCGGTTCCGATTTAGGAAGTTATCTCTGTCAGCATCCCAAAATTGATTCCATTCATATCACTGGATCGCATCATACGTATTACGCTATCGTGCAATCTCTCCCCCAACCGAAACCGATCACCTCTGAGCTAGGCTGTGTCACGCCCGTGTTGATTGTTCCAGGAGAGTGGTCTGAATCAGATCTCAAATTTCAAGCGCGTCATGTCGCGAGCATGGTGGCTCATAATGCCAGCTTCAATTGTGTCGCTGCGAAATTGTTAGTAACTGCGAAGGGATGGAAATTGCGCGATCGCTTTCTCACGCTGCTCCGCCAAGAATTCACAAAAATTCCGAGCCGCAAAGCTTACTATCCTGGTGCACAGCAACGATATCAAAACTTTCTCGATCGCTATCCTCAAGCTGAAATTTTCGGAACTCGAACCGAGGAAATTGTCCCTTGGACATTGATTCCAAACGTCGAAGATGACTATGCTCTGAGGATAGAAGCTTTTTGTGGAGTGCTAGCAGAAGTGAGTTTGGACGCGGCAACTGCAACCGAATTTCTCGATCGAGTCGTTCCATTTGTGAATGAACAAGTCTGGGGCAACTTGTCTTGTGTGATTTTGACGAAAACAAACGTCGATTCAGCGATCGCAAAGTTGAACTATGGCGCGATCGGAGTCAATGTCTGGACGGGTGTGATCTATGCCTTGCCTGATTTTGCCTGGGGTGCTTATCCTGGCAATGATTCAGATGATATTCAATCGGGTCAGGGCTTTGTCCACAATGGTTATCTGCTTGCACATCCTCAGAAATCTGTCTTATATGCACCGTTCCGAATTTTTCCGACTCCGTTCTGGTTTGCCGATCATCGCAATTTAGCAAATTTTGCCAAACGAGCCGCAGAACTCCAAATCACGCCGACCTGGAGTAAATTTGCTCAAGTGATATTTGAAGCGTTACGAGGATAGTTTTCGATAATGATTGCCCAAGTATTGATTATTCTGTTTAGTTTTCTTAGTTTTTTTATTTCGATTTGGGTTGTCATTCCTGCTCCAATTTTTTCGCTATTACCATTAAGTGTTGGCGCACCAGAGATTAGTCACTGGTTAATTGTGACGAATGCGATCGCAGCTTTCCTGGCATTTGTCCGCCTCAAATCTCTGCCCATTTTTATCGCAATGTTGTTTGCTTTGAGCTTAAGCTTACTGCCTGCATTGCAATTTCCCACCACAGCAGAACGCGCCGAAATTGCAATGCAATCAAAGCTCAGCGACATTCCATCTTCACCCAATTTTCGATCGTCACCGTTCAATGTTTTAGATGCATTTCAAGGAATTCCCCGATCTCAAGTCCGTCGCACACTCGATATTCCAGTTGCGAATCTCGACAATGTGCAACTGACGATGAATGTTTATCGTCCGAATAGAACCGGAGAGAATCCGGCGATCGTCGTGATTTACGGAGGAGCCTGGCGATCAGGAAGTCCAAATTCTAATGAACAGTTCAGTCAATATATTGCAGCACAAGGATATACAGTTTTAGCAATCGATTATCGTCATGCTCCAGAATATAAATTTCCCACTCAAATTGAAGATATTAAAACTGCATTAAAATTCATTCAACAACATGCCGACGAATACGAAGTGAATCTCGATCGTATGGCAATCATGGGACGTTCTGCAGGCGGACATTTAGCAATGTTAACGGCTTTTGCACTCGATGCTTTTCCGTTCCGCGCCGTTGTCAATTACTATAGCCCCGTCGATCTGACCGATGGTTACAACAATCCTCCATTTCCTGATCCGATTGACAGCCGAACTGTTTTACGAAATTTTCTCGGTGGTACACCCCAAGAATTCTCGGATCTCTATCGTCAGGCATCGCCTTATCAAACTGTGCGATCGCATCTCCCCCCGACTCTACTCATTTACGGTGGACGCGATCACATCGTGCAGTCAAAATTCGGACGTGCAATGTATGAAAAGTTAAACCAAAATGGCAACATTGCCGTATTCATTGAAATACCCTGGGCAGAACATGCTTTTGATGCAGTTTTCAATGGTATTAGCAATCAATTAGCGCTTTATCACACTGAACGCTTCCTAGCGTCTTGGCTGAAGTAGGGCAAAAGAAGATCACTTCTGTTGATCTTAATCTACAGACCTCGATCGCTTGGTAAGATCAGCAAACTGCCATTTTTTAAGAAGGGTTTTATGTCTTCTGTGATTCCTGTCTCGCTGCCGCAAAATTCTTATGACATCGCGATCGCATCGATTGCTGAACTCGGAGATCGTATCCAGCCGCTTTCCAAACTGGGTAAAAAAGCGCTGATTGTCTCGAATGCAGCAATTTTTAAGCAGTACGGGCAAACGGTGACAGATTCCCTGACACAAGCAGGTTTTACCGTCAGTTCTTGCTTATTGCCCGCAGGAGAACGGTATAAAACACCCGCCACCTTGCAAAAGATTTATGACGCAGCTCTGGAAAATCGATTAGAGCGATCGTCGGTGATGATTGCCCTCGGCGGTGGCGTGATCGGAGATATGACTGGATTTGCAGCAGCGACTTGGCTAAGAGGAATTAATGTCGTACAAGTGCCGACATCGTTACTCGCAATGGTAGATGCGGCAATTGGTGGCAAAACGGGTGTGAATCATCCTAGAGGGAAGAATCTAATTGGCGCATTTCATCAGCCAAGATTAGTGTTAATCGATCCAGAAGTGCTGAAAACACTGCCTGCCCGAGAATTTCGAGCGGCGATCGCGGAAGTCATCAAATACGGCATCATCTGGGATGCAGAATTGTTTGAAATGCTGGAACAGGCAAAACGATTAGATCAAATCCGTGCCGTTGGAGATGAACTGGTTCGAGAAATGTTAGTGCGATCGGCGAAAGCAAAAGCACATGTCGTTAGCAAAGATGAGAAAGAATCAGGATTACGAGAAATTCTTAACTATGGGCATACGATTGGACATGCGATCGAAAGTCTGACGAATTACAAAGTGATCAATCACGGTGAAGGAGTTGCAATCGGAATGATGGCAGCCGGATTGATTGCGGTAGAAATGGGATTGTGGGATCGAGCAGAATGCGATCGTCAGAAAGCTTTAATCGAAAAAGCAGGATTGCCCACTCAAATTCCAGGAGGATTCGATCGTTCAGAAATTGTGCCGACTTTACAGGCAGATAAGAAAGTAAAAGACGGAAAAGTTCGATTCGTCCTGCCGCGCCAAATCGGGACGGTTATTGTCACAGATCAAGTTGCACCCGATACGATCGAAAAAGTACTGAATTCAATAGACCTGTTGCGTGATCCGTGAAATTAAAAATGAGCACTTCGATGCTCTTCGAGTTTGTGTTGAGGTAGGGCGGCTCTCGCGGTGCAGGTTAACCAACCCTCCCTCAATATGCAGACTATGCGATTGGTTCTTCGCCCACAGCAACCCAGCGATTATGATGACTGGATTGCTGTGCAAAAAAGGTAACAGCTTCCACGTAAAACCAAACCATTCAAGACATTTTGTTCCCCTACAACGAGGTGTTACAGAAAGGCCTGAACGTCTCAATAAACAGGATGACTTAGAAATGGAATGGAATCATAAACAACGGCAGAAGCACGATCGATAATCCCATCCACACAAAATAGCTCTGCGGTTCCTCACTCTCTGTCTCATCTAGCAAAGCATCGATTCGCTCATCCAGACGTGTTCCGCTCAACGCTGCAATCCAAGGTTCAGTCTGCATTTGAGAAGCAGACACGATCGAGAACAATGCTTCAGCGAGTAACAAACCATCCGTCTGCCGAGCTGCCCAACGATCTGCCCGTAGCTCTCGCAGCAAAATCAATTCCTGCCACAGTGCTTCCGTATTCGGGAGCCATGCGGTTAGCCGACGCAATCCACCCAACCAAAAGAACCAAAATGTATCCCGATAATGTCGATGCGCCTGTTCATGAGTCAGCGTGACTTGCAAATGCGATTCGTCTAGCGTTTCTAATAAGCTATCACTCACAACTAACTCAGGATTCCAGAATCCGATCTGAGCAATGTACGGTGTCGAATGCTCTAGTAATCGAACGGGTATTTCTAAAACCGTTTCTTCTGGCATTTGCTTCACTTGCTGAAACGATTTCCGAGCTTGCCAAGCTAACTGAGCAAAGAGAAAAACGGCTACCATGAGAAACCCGATCGCAATTCCATAACTTCCCCATCCTTCGTGCCAGCGCATCATCTGACCGCGCGGTCCCATACACAGAATCGCGATCGCACTTGTAATCAACAACAAAGGCGGAAACAGAAATGCACCTAGTGTCGTCTGCCAGCGGGTATTCCAGCTTTCCGTTCGAGCGCGCCAAGCCCATCGAACCGCGATCGCCAAACTGAGCGCAACGAGTAGCAACATCAAATGCATTATCGTTCCTCCCGTTTTTGACGAGCCGCTTTCAGCCGTTGTGCGATCGCGTCTAGCTGATCGCAACTCGCTTGATCCAAACTATCCGCAAACGCTGCCACAATATCTGGATTCGTTACGGCTAGAAACTGATTTAATTGTTCCATCGCTTGCAGCGCTTTTGCCTCAGATTGAGACACGATCGCCGTCCAAGTGAACGAGCGATTCTGTTTATTGCAGGCAAGCCAGCCTTTCTTCACTAATCGATTGAGAACGGTTGTCACTGAAGTGTAGGCAAGTTCGCGATCAGGATCGGTCAAAATGCGATCGTGAACATCCTTCACAGTCACCGTTTCAAGTTCCCAAACGATGCGAAGAATCTCAGCTTCTAAAGGACCGAGCGAGAGTTGTTTCGGGCGATAGTCTGGAAGCGAAGCCATCTGTGACAATTCGAGAAGTTCAAAAAGGATCATACCTTGAGATTACGAGATCGAGAAAGCTCTGTCTGCTGTAAGAAACTGGCTTCGACTTTTTGCTAAACGAGTCCCTGACTGATGTGCGGGGCTTTTTTCAAACGATATCGCATCGGCAAATTGTAAGGTTTGCTTAACCAAGAGTGGGGAGTAGGGAGTAGGAAGAACCCAAACTTAGATTTCTCCCTATCTCCTTATCAGATTCATTGTGGTGAACGAGTACGCGAGACTTAAACCACGATCGCAAACTTTGCTGCTAATTCCCGCATTGCCGAACTTAGTACAGGCTTGTGATTTAACCACTGGTAAAACGCTTCTTGGCTCTTCGCGATCGACACCCCTAAGCCGAGTTGCCCATTCAGCACTACCAACCGTTCTAACCGCCGAATCTGAGGCTCTACCGTTTTCAGATCAGCCTCATTCAGCACCATCCACAACGATCGCTCAATCAAGCGCTGCAAAATCTCGCGGGCTTCCGGTTGCTGCATCTGACACCGTAAATGCGCCGCCTCAGTTGCGATCGCTTCCAACTGCCCCAAATGCATCAGACTGGCATTCCACTCATCCATATCTTGTTCGAGCGATCGCAGGGTTAGCAACAAGCGATGCCCGATCGCAATTTCTGCTGCGACCTGCAACTCTCGTGGCACAGGCAATTCATCCCGATGAAACGCCATGAGCACACCATAGTTATCGCGATACACCTGCGTGTAAAGCTGATCCAACCGCGTCAGAGTTTCCTGGCTGAGCAACTGCATCATCCGATGCCGCTCCTCTGCAAAGAGATCTTGCAGACTGTAGGCAGCTTCTCCAAATGTCTGATTCATCTTCAGAATCGTCTGAGCCGCACTGCCTTGAGCCAGCGTTTCAAATACCTGCTCTTTCACCTGCGTATAGCTTCGTCGTCCAGTAAACGGCTGAATACAGCAATAAAAATCCCATCCGCAAAGATGCAGCACCGCAAAAATGAAATGCCGACTTTCGCGAGTAATTTCTGAAGTTAATTGCAACTGCCCGATCGCTAAAGTCACAGCTCCCATCCGTTGAGCCTGATAATCTAACTGATTCGCCGTATAGCAGTAAACCCGCTCCTCACGTGCATAAGACGTAAACAGTGAACTGATCGCATAGTGTGCCGCCACTTGTTCAAACGAAATCTGGGCTGGAATCACTAACTGCCGATAAACTTCCGCTCCATTTTTGAAACAGTCAACATTACTCGGAGCCGATGTCAACCGCTTGGTAAATCCTTTCTCAAGCTGAATTCCAGACACATCTCCAGCCAGTTCTAACGCGCGCGCCGCATAGCGTAAAATCTGCGTTCCTTCTGGTCGAGAAAGCTCCTCAAAAAACCAACCACAACTGGTATACATCAACAATGTATGTCGCTGCATTTCGAGTAAGCGTACCGCATCTAATCGCTCACCATTGCCTAACTTCTGCACCTGATGCTTGGCAAGAAACTTCGATAAATTGCCGCGATCGCGGATCACTTGAATATATTCATCCCGCGCTGCCCAAGGATCATTAAACAGCTTCTTGCCTTCTTCTTCGTAAACTCGAATCAACTGATCCCGCAACCAATCGAGTGAATCTCGTAGCGGTCGTCTCCAGTGTTGATGCCATTCCCCACCCCCACCACAGCCACAATTCTCTTGCCAACGATCGACTCCGTGCGCGCAGCTCCAAGCCGTAACAGGCTTCAATTCCACTTCCCAAGTGGGGGGATTAAGACTGAGATAATGCGCGAAATTCGTCACCGTCCAATCTCGACGCGGAAATTCCTCAATAAACGCATACGCCAAACATTTCTCGGTTCCGCCCTTGTGATGCCCGAATGTTTCTCCATCAGTCGCCACCGAGATCAACTGAGTCGGACGATGATCCCCGCGCACAGCCTGTCCTAAGCGCCCTGCAAGATGATGCGAACTACTGAGCGCAGTATCAAATCCCATATCGCGAGAAATGGGGCCGTCATAAAAGAAGATATCTAGGTAAGGAGAACTGTGATCCCCAGGATTGAGAAAACAGCGATAAGGACGGGTGGGATCAATTTGTCCACCGCCGACTTCTTGCCAGTCTGCATCTCCAATTGCTCGACATCGCTCTGCCTGAGAAGGAGCCAGAATCGTAAACTTAATTCCCTCTTCAATCAACGCTTTGACCGTGGGGTAATCGATCGCCGTTTCTGCTAACCACATGCCTTCAGGATCGCGTCCAAAGTGTGAGCGAAAATCTGCTTTCCCCCAGCGAATCTGAGTTCGCTTATCGCGCTCATTTGCCAAGGGCAAAATAATGTGGTTATAGACTTGAGCGATCGCATTTCCATGCCCGTTCAATCGCTCACAGCTTTTGCGATCGGCTTCGACAATCCGTTGATACACCTCAACGTCATGCCGCTCAATCCAACTCATCAGCGTCGCGCCAATGTTAAAGCTCAAATACTCAAAATTATTGACGATCCCCAGTAACTCACCAGACTCGTTTAGCACTCTGGCAAATGCATTGGGGCGATAGCATTCGTAGTGAATCCGCTCATTCCAATCGTGAAACGGTGCAGCACTGGGTTGCCGCTCGATCGCATCAAGATAAGGATTCTCGCGGGGGGGCTGATAAAAGTGACCGTGAACCGTGACGTAAACCCCAATTGCAGTTTCTAGGGGATCCGTCGATCCATCAGACAAACGAGTTGAAACATCAAATGAAGTCATTGAATCAATTTCCACATTAAAAGTGCGTTTACGCTGCATCCGAACAAGGGCGTAAACAGAACGGGTCAAACTTAGAAAACTTAGTGAGGTGGAGGCAGCCTTGCATAGAGATTCAGGAATGCGCTCGATCGCAAATTTCCCTGCTTCAACAATAACAAGCCTAAAAAAACACAATCTAACTCATCACCAACGTCTATTCTGACCAAAATGGGTGCTCAGAGCTAGATTGTGATAACGCTGATGTGACAGCGGAACGACAAATCGAATGGCTGCGACCCATCATTCTGCAATCATCTGTATCGATTCAACCGCATTTTGCACTCCATTTCACAATTTTTTAAGATCCCCGCACGGGAGTTAACATCTTCGCGACGAATCTCAACGCTTCGTTACCTCTCCCATCTCCCTACTCTCTATCTCCCCACTTCCCACCCTCAATTCCTCGATCAAAGAAGAAGAATCGTGAGTATCCTATTGAGAGAAATTTCTCATTCTGGAACCCGAATGTCAGTCAAAAACATCATTTTTACAGTGCTACTGGTGATGATCCCGGTTTCGATCGCAGCCCACTACCTCGAATGGGGATCGCTGATCGTTTTCGCCACTGCTGCTGCTGCAATTTTGCCACTCGCAGCCTGGATGGGGACAGCAACAGAAGAAATCGCTGTTGTGGTCGGTCCCACGTTAGGTGGCTTGATGAATGCCACATTTGGCAATGCTACCGAATTGATTATTGCGCTCGTTGCCCTGAATGCAGGGCTGATCGATGTGGTCAAAGCCAGCCTCACAGGCTCAATTATCGGGAATCTGCTGCTGGTCATGGGTTTATCGATGTTGCTCGGCGGACTCCGTTACAAAGAGCAAGAGTTTCAACCGATCGTCGCTCGCGTGAATGCGTCTTCGATGAATTTGGCTGTGATCGCGATGCTGCTTCCTACTGCGATGAATATTACGTCTGCCGGGATTTCAGGAGATGTTTTACAAAAACTGTCGATCGCAGTCGCGATCGTGCTGATCACGGTCTATGCCCTGACCTTACTCTTTTCCATGAAGACTCATACGTATCTCTATGATGTCGGCGTCGCAGAGAACGAAGAATCTGCTGAGTCAAATCTCACTCATAAAGAACCGCACGAAAAGCCCAATCTTGTGTTGTGGTCGATCGTGCTTTTAGTCTGTACCGTCCTAGTCGCGATCGAGTCTGAACTGCTTGTCGATAGCTTGGAAGAAGCAACCGCAAAATTAGGATTAACCGCGCTCTTTACTGGGGTCATCTTGCTCCCGATCGTGGGAAATGCCGCAGAACATGCCACAGCAGTCACAGTCGCAATGAAAGACAAAATGGATCTGTCTGTCTCAGTTGCCGTAGGCTCAAGTTTGCAGATTGCGCTATTTGTGGCTCCAGTGCTAGTGATTGCAGGCTGGTTTATGGGTCAGCCGATGGATTTGGACTTTAATCCTTTTGAATTAGTTGCCGTTGCCGTTGCGGTTCTAATTACGAACTCGATTAGTTCGGATGGACGATCAAATTGGCTCGAAGGCACGTTATTACTGGCAGCGTATTTAGTGCTGGGATTAGCATTCTACTTCCATCCGGTCATAGTTTAGGTGTGATGGCACAACGCATTCGATTGGGCGGATCGATTGAATGCGTTGTAGCAGAACAAAATCTGTCACAGAACAAATTCATCTCTTGAACAATCTCATCCACTCTTTTTTAAGCCTGTATAAATTAACCAGGTTGATCCGGATCACAATCTAGAAACCCGGAAAGAAACCAATAAGTCTGGTAGTAAAAAATATGTGAAGCACACACCGTATTTCTGTATGAAATCCGTGTGAAGTGACTCAAATTACACTGAGCTTTCACGGATTTCGTTACTATAAACCATACTTTGACCTTGCCCCGGTCGAGTTTACTGAAAAATCACATGACGCATTTTGTTCCTGAAAACTGGGGTTGAGGGCTACGGAAGTTATGAATACTGGGTCAATCTATCACGGTCGCAGCATTTCGCAAGAAGAAGAACGGCTTTATCATCATCTTTTACACCTTGTTCAAACTGAGCCGCCGCATCGCCTGATTGAAAGATTTCGGCTCTTATTTATCGAAGGCACCGGATATCCTGATCCAGAACTTCAAAAAACCGTCGATCTCTTAATCCAATCTCCAAGCGCAGCGCAAAATTTCCGCTTCGTTCTCAATCGCTGCTGTCACATTTTGATCAATCGGTGGCAATCTCGCCCGCATCAGTACGAAAAAGTGGCGGAACTGATCAGCTTGTTCGAGTCTAAACCGAGCCGCCCGATTGCAGGAGATTTTTCGCGATCGCGCTTAATCAATCGACAACGACAAATCACTCAGGCTTTCCAGCATACCGAGCAATACCTGACCCTGAAACGGCTATCGAGCGTTCTTCTCCCCGAACTGACTCCTGCTGAATCGCAACCTTTCGGAACCCTAATTCGCCGTTACCCATATCTCTACGAGCATTGTCTTGTCACTGAAGGAACCCCAAACGTCCAAAAAGCCTCGATTCGCCAGCTTCAAGCCGAACGCCAGAAGCAGTTTGAACTAGATTTATCCAAATATGTCACGTACCAAGTGCGTCGAGCATCGAGCAACCGCGTGATTCATCCCGTCGAAAATCCAACGTTGTTAGATGATCGATCGCTCAGTTCAGCGTTACATCAATTCACGGGGAAAATTGACGGAAACTATACCTGTAAAGACGTTGCGAAGCGGTTTTCCGTGCACTGTCAGCAAGCCAAATCCTACAAGCATTTCAAAGCTGACCTGTACCACTATCTGACTGATGCAGTCAATCCAGCTTATGGAAATCGTCACTTCAATCAACAACTTGGGCAGTTTCTCAAACAGACCTATTCAGAAAGTGAAAACCAGCCGCTGAGCGATTTTCTGATGACGCGGACTTGTAGCCAATTGCTGAATTTCCTCGTCATTGACAGTCTGCAGCAACCGCAGCATTTTGTCTTCATCGATCTGCTCTCCAATCTGGGCGCAACTGCAACAACTCGTCTGCTGCTGCAAATTGTTTTACTCTGTCAGCGCGTCAAACCTTATCTAGAAAAGCGATTTTCAGTGTTATTCCATCACTATGAAGGCTACAGCCGCGATCGCGTTCAATGGCTGGTCGCGGCAATGGAAAACTTACAATTGGCACTGAGTACGAACTTCAGCGATTTAAATTTATGTCTTGTTCATCAACTCGTGCGCTGAAGACGAGAATTTGTGTTAACCTGCTCAATGGTAGGTAACTCATTCTGTCGGATGCTGTGCATACTCTGGTGTGGACAGTCATTTTTCGTCTGAGTCCGTTCAAAAAAGAACCATCACTTTCAAGAATTATTCTACTGGAGGAACAGCATGACCCAAGTGGTTTTAGGAGAAAACGAAGGCATTGATTCAGCGTTGCGCCGCTTTAAGCGCCAAGTCTCAAAGGCAGGGATCTTAGCAGATCTCAGATCTCACCGTCATTTTGAAACTCCGCTCGAAAAGCGCAAGCGCAAAGCGATCGTGGCTCGCCGTAATCGCCGTTACCGCTAAAGACCGGGGTCGATTCTTGCTTTTGAGAATCGATTTTTAATGGGCAAAGTTCGTTTCTAAACGGCGTTGCTAGGATGGAGAGAAGTGAGGATACTTCTCTGTGAATTTATGACTGACTCCATTTCCGATACGGGCAAATCTTTGGATCAGGAACTAGACGAAGCGATTTCAGGCTTTGATCAGATCCAGACCGAGTTAAATTATCGACAGGCTCAAGCAACGCTACGCGAGTTAGTTGAGAATCTAGATTTAACCGCCCAAGAGAGATCGGGTTTGGAGTCAGAAATTCACGGACTAGAGACGATGCTCGAAAAGCTTGATCGACTCGTCGTTCAAATCGCAGCTTTTGGTATGGTCGGGCGTGGCAAGTCCTCGCTCCTGAATGCTCTACTGGGGCAACAGATTTTTGAAACGGGCGCGATTCATGGTGTGACTCGATCGCAGCAGTCCGCGAATTGGAGTATTGAAAGTGAAGCGATCGCGGGCAGTGATCAAGAGATTCTGCGCGTGACGCTTCCAAGCGTAAATCGCTCTCAGATCGAACTGATTGACACACCCGGCATTGATGAAGTGCAGGGTGAAGCGAGAGAGGCGCTAGCGCGTCAGGCGGCTCAGCAAGCCGATCTTTTGCTGTTTATTGTGTCAGGCGATATTACGAAGGTTGAATTTCAGGCGCTTTCTGAACTACGAAATTTCGGGAAGCCCATGATTTTGGTGTTTAACAAGATCGATCAGTATCCCGATGCCGATCGTATGAGTATTTATCAAAAAATCCGAGATGAGCGCGTCAAAGAATTGCTTTCACCGGATGAGATTGTCATGGCTGCGGCTTCTCCCATGGTCGCTCGTGCGGTGAAACGTCCTGATGGTCGGATGTCGGCACAGATGATCCGACTTGATCCGCAGGTTCAAGATCTCAAACTCAAAATTCTAGAAGTCTTGCATCGAGAGGGGAAATCTCTGGTTGCCTTAAATTCGATGTTATTTGCCGATCAGATCAACGATCGCTTACTCCAACGAAAACTCGACATTCGTGAGCAGACGGCAAATCGCACGATCTGGAATGGCGTCATGACGAAAGCGATCGCCACGGCAGTTAATCCAGTCATGGTTCTCGATTTAATTAGCAGTGCCGCGATCGATGTGGCGATGATTATGAGTTTGTCAAAACTCTATGGGATTAGCATGACGCAGCAAGGCGCGATTAAACTGCTGCAACGAATTGCGATCGCGATGGGTGGCATTACAGCAAGCGAGCTTTTAGCCAATTTAGGACTCAGTTCGCTGAAAAGCCTACTGGGCTTATCGGCTCCCGCAACAGGCGGATTATCTCTCGCGCCTTATCTCTCGGTTGCAGTGACGCAAGGAGCAGTTGCAGGCGTTTCGACTTATGCGATCGGTCAAATTGCCAAGGTTTACCTCGCGAATGATGCCTCATGGGGGGCAGAAAGTCCGAAAGCGGTCGTGACGAAAATCCTCTCCTCATTAGACGAAGATTCGATTCTGAATCGAATTAAAGATGAACTCCGAGCCAAATTAGACCTGTCTGTCCGACAGCCTACTAAGTAACACGTGAAATTAACGATGTCAGGATGCTCGATCGCTCAGTTACGATGTTCTGAGTGTTTTCTTAATCCTGCGCATGATTCGACTCAATCAAATGATGATGGGGGTTTCCGTCGCCGTTGGCTGTCTGATTTTCGGGATGCAAACTACGCCTCAACTGTGGCATCAGTTCCAACTCTGGCGCAATCAAGGCGTATCTTGCGAACGATCCACAGACGACGGTAAAGCGACCTTTTACGGGCAAGACTGTCTCTAAATCTCTTGCATGGCTTCTGTCACTTGGCGAGCCACAAACGGCACAATCTCTTCATTATTGCTATGGGCTGTGCCTTCGGTAAAGACGACCAATAAATAAGGCTGCAAGCTTGGAACTTCTACATAAGCAGCATCATGACGCACTCGGCTCATCAAGCCTGCTTTTGACCACACTCCAGCATTTTGAGGCACACCGCCACCAATAAATCCAACGACTTGATTTTCCGGATCAGCTTCGAGATCAGCAGGATTGAGCGATCGCTTCATCAACTCCATCATTTGTTGCGATCTCTCTGGTGTAACTGCAACTCCGCCCACGATGCTATGCAACAACCGTGCAGACGCGATCGTCGTTAACATATTCCGATTCTCAAAATTCTCACCGTAAAAGGCTCTTTCTCGTCCATAAGGACCATCACACCACGTCTTCTGATTCACATTAATCGTTGTGAACTCCGACCAATTCAGCGATTGCAAATAGCGATTGACAATATTGCGCTGATATTTCCAGGTTTCAAAGGGTGCAGCAGGCAATTCAGGACCGCCTGTCGTTCCACTCAGCACATCGACGACTAATCCGGTCGCATCATTGCTGGAGTCGACGATCATATCGCGCATGGCTCGATCGAGTTCCGCAGACGATGGGATCATGCCTCGTTCTAACCATTCATGGGCTGCGACTAAGTAGAATAATTTGACGACGCTTGCCGGATAAATATTCTCAACGCCCCGATAGGCAAATCCTCTAGGAGAGCGCTGCCAAAATTCTTCAGGACGAATTGCACCGCCAGTATTGACGAACACAGGCGAGTCATACACAATCCAGGTGATTGCGATCTGGTTGGGAGCAAGCGTCGGAAATGCTGCCCAAGTCGCTTGCAATACGCGATCGCCCAATGTTTCTAACCGTTCGTCTTTGTGGAAGAAAGTCATAGTCAGTGAAATTTTCGTCTTATGCAATATCGCACGATCGCGAATCTCAATCTCTACGATTCACCAGATTTAACGCGTCTGGCAACCCAATCGGCTCAAGGTCGTTACCTGCAAATTTTGTCGGAATCACCGCTCAAAGTCATGACCTGTGAGGATGAGTATCCAGGGTGGCTCGATCCGAATGATTTACAATTTTTAGAAGCCGTTGCAACGCCTTATCACGCCCCCGTTTGGACAGAAGAGGAAATCCGAGATTGTATTCCTGAAGTGATTGCCTTTACTCAAGCAGCAATGGCTGTACCCAATGAGTATCTTTGGGGTGGAACAGTTGCCCCAAATTACGATTGTTCAGGATTAATGCAAGCTGCTTTTGCTTCGGTTGGCATTCGCTTACCCAGAGATGCTTATCAACAAGAGGCGTTTCTGCAACCTGTTGAAGATTTGATTCCAGGAGATTTAGTCTTCTTTGGAACGCCTGAGAAAGCGACGCATGTTGGGCTTTACTTGGGTGAGCAGCGCTATATTCACAGTTCTGGTAAAGATCAGGGGCGTAATGGAATTGGAATTGATGTGCTTTCGGCAGAGGGCGATCGAGTGAGCCAGACTTACTTCGCTCAGTATCGAGGTGCAGCCAGAGTGATTCAAAGCTACATTCCCTAAATCAAAAACTCCGGGCTTGGCCAAGCCCGGAGTTGTGAGATCTGGTTAACAGACAAAACGCTTGAATATCATCTTGACTGCGTTTCTGTCCCGCACCGGATTCAAAACCCGGTACTAACTGTGCGAACTCCCTCAAGGGACTCCCGAACCTAGCCAATGGCTCAGAAAGACAGTCTCTTCAGAGACTTTGTCCGACGATCACGGGGTTTCAACTCGTGCGGACTCGTGCAGGCTATTCAGTTTCCGAAATGGCTTCTACTTTCGCTTCTACTTTTTCAGGTTCAGGTAGCGATTCAACAACATCCGGATTCCGTTTGGAAAATCCCCAAGCAAAGACGAGCGCGACGAGTGTAATCATCAACCATTCCGGTGGGACAAGCTGATCGTTCACCACCCGCAGAAGCAAGCGAATGCCCACAAACGAAACTGTGATATAGCCTGCATCTTCCAAATGCGTGAATTCTTCCAGCCAACCAATAAACAAGCCTGCCATAAATCGCAGTGCCACAATCCCGATCGTGCCACCGAGCAGAATCAGCCAAGTCTCTTGAGAAACCGCGATCGCAGTAGTCACACTGTCAAGCGAAAAGGCTAAATCCGTCAACGCAATCAACGGAATCGCCTGCCAAAGTGAAGTAAACCGCGGCCCATGATGCGCGTGTTCCTCATCTTCTTGAGACGTGAAATACTGAAATACCAACCACAACAGATAGAGCGCTCCCGCCAACTCAAACTGCCAGTAGCCAATCACCCAAGACGCAGCCAAAATCAGCGACATCCGCAAAACATAGGCAAATACCAAGCCAATGTTTAAAGCTTGACGCTCCAACTTGAGATTTTGCAATCCCTGAGTCAAGGCTGCAAGTGCGATCGCATTATCAGCCGAAAGCACACATTCCAAAGCTACTAAAACGAGCAGCACCAGAAATGTTTGCGGGCTAAGTTGATCCGGAAAGTTCAGGTCTATCATGTCGAGAATTTCGTGCCAAATTGGCAAAGTAGACACTTCATTATCTACTTAAGTGTTTCAGTTTGCGACGATTCTGAGAGGTACGGAAGTCCGATCTAGGTGGAGAGTGGGGAAGTTCTTCTGCAAGTGCCCAAAAAAGCAATACAACTCTCTTTACTCCCTACTCCCCACTCCCCACCTCAATCAACCGCCATATTGCCAACCCGTATCCGCCAAATTCAAAGCCGCTCCCTCTCGATGCACCCCTGCTGCGATCACTTCGCCCACAAAAACGGTGTGATCTCCATGATCAACGGTTCCGACAACCCGGCATTCCACATAGCCGAGAGAGTCAGAAATAATCGGGCACCCCGTTTCGCCGAGATAAAATTCCACATCTTCAAATTTGTTGCCCACTCGGCGCTGTGGCTTGAAAAACTTCTGCGCGAGATCTTTCTGCCCGGCTTCTAGGAAGCTCAACGCAAACACACCGCTATTGCGGATCATTTGATTTGAGCCAGAATCACTTTTGACGCAATTCACCACTAAAGGGGGCTTAAACGAACCTTGCATCACCCAACTTGCGGTAAACCCATTCACTTCGTCTCCATCTTTCACGCCACAGACATAGAGTCCATGTGGAATTTTCAGGAGCATTGCTTTTTTCGCTTGTTCGTCGAGCATTCAATCACCGTTGATTTCATCGATCGATAAGCTTAGCAAGGAACGCATAACAAAACCGACCCTCCTAGTAAAAGAAGGGTCGGCTGCAAACTGTGGGCAAAAATTCAGTCTACTTAGCCAAGAAACCTTTCACTTGTTGTAAAGCATACGGAAGAATCCGCGTTACTGCCCAACCGCCAGCCAAGATAATCGGAAATAACACGATCAGGATGCGAAGGTCCATAGTATTGCTCTCGCGTAATCAAATGTTTCAATATTGTTATATGTAAATTTTTAGCGCATTTAGTCCAGCTTTCAAAGCAGTTCTCTCAGGTAATTTACATTTGTTCATAAAAACCGAGATCTGTGCCCCGATTTGCGTGAACATAGGCGAGTTTTTCGTACTTCTGAGCATGTTCGATTAGGTGTTCGACTTCTTGATCGCTCAGCTCGCGAATCGGTTTTCCGGGCACGCCTACTACAAGCGATCGTGGAGGGATATCCTTTGTCACAACTGATCCCGCGCCGATGATACTTCCTGCTCCGACTCGGACTCCATCCAGTACGATCGCGCCAATGCCGATCAAACAGCCTCGCTCAATGTGGGCACTGTGAATCACTGCCCGATGTCCAACAGTGACAAACTCTTCTAAAAGGGTGATCTGACCGGGATCACCATGCAAAATTGCGCCATCTTGAATATTCGTACTCGCGCCCAAGCTGATCCGTTCGATATCCGCACGCACGACTGCGTTATACCAAATGCTTACGCCTGTAGCGATTTCGACATTGCCCAACACCGTCGCATTGGGAGCCACAAACGCAGCCAGCGACAGATCAGGGGGATTCCAGAAATTTGGGGTAAAAAGAAATGACATTTCCAGCGAATTCACGGTGATAATGATTCTATAAACGTGCAAACAACGTGCAATCAACGCCAGTTATAATAATTTCACGATCGCGCCTCGCAAATACGAAATGATTTGAGTGCCCGTACTTCATGATTAATCCCAGTTTTCAATATCCAATTTTCGGCCCTGAAATTCAGTGTCCCCACTGCCGCCAAACGATTCCGGCTCTGACACTGACTGATACCTACCTGTGTCCGCGACATGGCGCATTTGAAGCAAATCCGAAGACGGGTGAGTTAATCCATTTGCAGTCCGGGCGGCATTGGCGACTTTGGAACGAAGAATGGTATCGCCAGCATACGCATCCCGATGGCATCCGGTTTGAGATTCACGAAGCGCTCGATCGACTCTATACGCAGGGCTATCGCGCGACTCGCGTGATTATTGCTCAGCGATACAAAGAATTGATTAGCACCTATCTAGAACGCAGTACACCTTGGCGGGGACAAGCTGATTCGCCAAAACCTCGACTCTATGGGCTTCCAGTCGAATTTAGTCCTGATCCAAAAGATGATCCCTGTTGGGACGTGATTAACTTTGATTTGGAAAAAGAACCTGGCGCACCTGTCCGGTATCCTTATTTCCGCCTGTTTGAATAACACTTTGTCTCATGAGTAACATCATGAGTAACACTTTGTCTCATGCATCACGTTTCGATTAGAACGGCTGACATTTTTCGCGCGATCGCGTTTTATGAGCAGCTTGGGTTCACTGTTGCTGAACGGTTCCAGACCGGCTTCACGTTGGCGTGTTGGATGGAAGGTTTGGGTGGACGGATTGAGCTACTGCAAATTCCAGAGCCGAAACCTGCGCCTGATGCGTTTCATGATGAGCATTACACGGGATATTATCATCTGTCATTTGAAGTGACTGAACTGGCAGATGATCTGCCGCAGTGGATTGAGGCGTTAAAAGAAAAGTTAGCCGCGCAAGATCAAGCATTGAATGTGCTCTTGGAGCCGACTCAGCAAATGATTGGCGATCGCGTTTACGAAGTGGCATTTATTTCTGATGCGGATGGACTCGCGATCGAATTTTTGCATCGCCTCAAGTGAAGTAGAGTACGATCACGGCACTCGATGGCTGTGATGTTTCATGCGTGCTGAACCTTTTCTTGATAATTGGGCGTATCTCAAAGTTGAATTAAATTGGCTAGAACGATTGCTTTTAACCGCAGTCGCACGACAACGCAAAGACACAAAAACGATTGAGCGCATCTCGCAGACAAAAGCAGATCGCGTCACGAGTCATTGGTGGAAAGGAGTTGTAAATTTTGAGGAAGTGATCGCTTCTGACTCTCCAGCAGACCGACGCAAATCTGCACCCACTGCAAGCTATCAACAACAATTAGACGCGAGAATTCAAGCGAGTTGGCAAAAAGGAATCGGGTTAGCTTTACCGATATTATGCGATCGCTTAGAACTCAATGTGTTTGAAAAGAATGCGATTTTGATTGCGCTTGCCCCAGAAGTCCATCGTCGATATGCGCAAATGTATGGGTATTTGCAGACAGGAGAAGATACTCCCGAACGACCAACGATCGATTTAGTGTTGCGTCTGCTCTGTCGAACGGATGCCGAGTGGCGAATTGCGCGATCGAGCTTTCTCAGTTCCAGTCGGCTGATGCAATCAGGATTGATAACGGTCGAAGAACCCGATCAACTTTTTTTAATGCGATCGCTGAAGCTCTCAGAAGCGTGCGTCAATTACTTGCTGTCAGACGCAGCAGATTTTATGGAATTAGAAGAGTTATTAGAGCCTCAAGTCTCTGATGTCTTTGCGCGATCCGTGCCTCGCACGCCGATCGATTTAGTGCTTCCCGATCCAGTTTTAGAACAGTTGCAGCAAATCTGTAATCAAATTCAGTTCACGCCGCAGTTAAAGGCTTGGGGATTTCGACAATTGCCGGGTGTCAATGCTTTATTCATTGGTGCACCTGGAACGGGTAAAACGCTCTCGGTACAGTGGATCGCTCAGCAATTAGAAATGCCACTCACTGAAATTGATTTAGCGATCGTGGATCACCCTGCTGCGCTGATTGAGGATTTAATCGCTGAACCACCGATGGTGTTATTAATTAAATCGGCTGAGCGTTGGCTGAAGCGATCTGCTCCAATCGAGAAAGTAATTGAATTAATCAATTCTCGTCGAACTTTTACCTGCTTTAGTGTCAGGCATCGAATTGCAATGCCAATTGCAATTCGATCGCGCTTTCAATTCACGATCGAATTGCCGAAACCTGATGCGATGGCTCGTGTGCAATTGTGGAAACAAGCATTTCCGGCAGAAACGCCGCTGTCAGAATTCGATTGGCAAACTTTAGCAAAGCAGCATCGTTTGACGGGCGGAGAGATTCAAGCCATCGCCAAAGCTGCTGCAATTCAAGCGTTATCACAGGAGGCTTCGGAGATAACGCTTGATCATATTCTTCAGGTCTTGCGTTAGAGCGGTGTTTGAGTCGGAATCCCGATCGCTCTTGGAAATTCTCTCGGAGTTGGCTCGGTTTTGCGAATATATAAACAATGTCGAACGCCTTGAGTCAAAGGTGTTTCAAAGCGATCGCACTCTTCCACTGCTCCACCCAATTGCTGCACCGCCTGATCGAGCGCGATCGCTTCTTCTTCTGTCCATTGACCTCGATAAAGCACTGCCAAGCCACCGACTTTTAACAGAGGCAACGCATATTCTGCACAGACAGGAGCGGCTGCCACTGCGCGAATCGTTGCGAGTTGGTAAGCTTCCCGATGTCCAGCAGATTGTCCAATTTGTTCAACGCGATCGCTGAGCAATCGCACATTGGTTAATCCTAAGGAGCGACTCGCATCCTGGAGAAAATTGATCTTTTTGCGGGTGGAATCAAGCAAGGTAACATTCCAACTCGGACGAGCGATCGCCATCGGAATGCCTGGAAATCCGGCTCCTGTACCAATATCGATCGCGCTTAAACGCGATTGCGTCACTTTCGGGAAAACGCCTCTCAGTGAATCCCAAAGATGCTTTTCCCAAAAGTCAGACGGCTCTGTGATGCGAGTCAGGTTTTGCTGTTGATTGCCCTGAAGAATTAATTCATAAAAGGCTTGGAACTGCGATCGCTCCTGTTCACTCGGACACCAATTCAGAGTCGATTGCCACAGATCAGCAAACTCTGGCAGCGTTGCAACTAACATCCCACCCGCTCCAATTTCTGATCAACGAGATCCTGCGGCGAAACTTCTTTCAGTTCTCCGTGTTTCAATGTCCAACAGCGATCGGCAATTTCTAACATATCGCCAGCATCATGCGAAACCACAAGCAAACTCCAATGCGTTTTGAGCTTTGCTAATAATCGCACCAACTGTCGCCGAATCGACCAATCGAGTCCCGCAGTCGGTTCGTCGAGTAACAAAATACTCGGCTGACGAATCAGCTGCACCGCTAGAGCGAGTCGGCGCTGTTGTCCGCCGCTTAACGCATGAGGAGCCGTCGAAAGGGGAAGATGATCTAAACTGACTTCTTGCAGAGCTTCGTGAATGCGATCGGAACTCAATTCCGGATGTCCCAACCGCAATTCTTCTAAAATCGTGCCGCCGCAAAAATGGCGCTCTGGAAACTGAAACACCAGTCCACAGAGTTGTTGCATATTCAAAAAATTTAATTCTTGTTCACGCCAGACAATTTCTCCGCTCGTATGCTCTGCCAATCCTGCCAAAATCTCTAGCAGCGTACTTTTTCCAGAACCGCTTGGACCAACAATCAAACTGCATTGCTGAGGCGCAACTTCTAGATTGATCGATTTCAAAATCGGTTCGGGAGTAGCCGTCGGATGATAAGACAAGTCGCGCAGATAAAGCATGAATTCAGACAGTTAAGGGGCAAGGCTCTCCGCATAGTTTACCCAAGTTCAGGGTTTTCCGGATGGCTGTCTCTATTGTGGCAAATCATTGAAAGGACACGCGCTCAACCTACACAGTTGTGGAATGCTACCTGTGAAACTTGCGTGGAACTTGCGATCGCATAAGATCGTCAGTTAAAGCTCTGATTGCATCGAGAAATCAAACATATGGTTATGGTGAAGTGGGTATCGAGTCGGCTGGCTCAAAGTCTAAGTGCAGCAGCATTAATGATGGGAATGTTAGCGAGTCCGTCGCTCGCGAAAGATCCGTTTAGAACAACCAATCCCCGCGCCATTAGCACGCAAACAGAATCGGCGTTTCGGGCAATGTTTGAGAAAGGCAATTACACCGAAGCACAGAAAATTCTCAGTCAGGCAGATGCAAATGAGCCGCTTGCTTTCGCAATGAAAGCGATGATTGCGTACATGAATTTTCAAGGCGAATCGAATGCGGGACGTAAACAAGCTTTGCTCAGTGAATTTAAGGCAAATGCAGATCAAACTCGCACCGTTGCACAGGCATTACTGAAATCTGACCCGCTGCGAGGCAATCTCTACATGGCAGCAGGCACAATTCTAGATGGCGGTTATATTGCTGCAACAGAAGGCACAGTCAACGGTGTTCCGAGAATTCTGGGTAGTCTTCAGCAGGCATTTGGGTATTTAGACGCAGCAGAACGCATTGATGCCAAAGATCCTGAGTTAAATCTGGTCAAAGGCATGATCGATTTGGCACTAGCAACGAATTTGAGTTTGCCGTTATCCAGTCCAAAAGATGCGATCGCTCGACTCGAACAAACGGCTCAACCGCGTTATGTTGCCGATCGCGGTTTGGCAGTAGGATATCGAGATCTCAAACAGTTTGATAAAGCGATGCAGGCGATCGATCGCGCGATCGCAGCGGCTCCGGATAATCCTGAATTGAGCTATCTGAAAGCGCAAATTTTTGTGCGGCAGGAGCGCTTAAATGAAAGCGTGCCTTTATTCCAGAAAGCCTTGAATAAAAAGGCTCAGCTTCCGCCAGCCACGGCAAACCAGATTCAGCGAGAATTCAACCGAGTTCAACAACGCCTGAGCGGACGCTAGAATGAATTTTGGCATTCAGGCAGTTCAACTTTTACCCTGCCTGAATTCTGAATCTTTTATGCGTGTTGAGTTTCGAGAATTTGATCCGTTTAACGTCTGGATCTGGATTGAGTTTAATACTGTGCCTTCTGAAATGGAGAAGCAGTATGTAGAAGAGACGTTTAGTTCCTGGTTTTTCCTCGGAAAACTGGGCGGTTTTAATGCGGAAAATCTGCAAGTCCAAGATGTCGGGCTAGAAGTCAGCTATATGCCCTACGACGAAAGTATTGCAGATAACAGCATGATGGCAGTCATGCACAATATGAGCGATTTTGAATATGAGGGCAATTGGGGACGCTGCTGGTTTGATCTCGGAACCAGTGATGCGATCGCGATAGACATTTTGCTCAATTCCCTCCGCCAACTGAGCAAGGATTTCGTCACCCTCGATCGAGTGATTGTCGGTGGAGAGAATGAAGACTGGCGCGTTCCAGGCAGTGGTGCAGGATTCGTAATGGAAGACAATCAGCGCAATTAGTCACGTTGCAATCTGCAATTCATAGCAGCATTGTGTCAGGTTTTGCTGAATTTGCTGCTCATCTAGGAATGCCTGAAATTTTGATTTAGCAAAGTTGTTTTACTGCTGCCTAGGAATTCCGTAATCATCGTGACGGGCATTCCTTGCTTTTTCAGGTTTAGCATGTGGTTTAGCAATCCTTCAGTTCAGGAGTTTGATTCAAAATCTGACTGCGAATTGAGGTGAATTCTGCATAGGCAGTCGCTGTATCGCGATCGCGGCGAAACACAGCCAAGTTGTGACAGTTTTGAAAGGCAAGCTTGATATTGAAATGCGATTCGACTGCGCCCCGAATTGCATCCCCTCCGACCATGCGTAACAATTGTCCTCGCGCCTGCTCGTTGGGCGGCGCGATCGCATGATTTGACCAGCCTAGGTTTTCTGCTTCGATCTCCTTGACCAGTGTTTCAACGATTCCCCAAGCGTAGGGCAATGACTGACGAATCGTTTCAACAAAAGCAGATTCGTCGATCGTATCCATTTCCGCCTGTTGCACCAATTCTGCACTCACATCTAGGGACATCTATTTTCTCCTTTCGCTAAAAGCTAGGTGATTCTAACACAGAGAATGAGAACAATTATCATTACAAAAATACGAGACGTGATTTAAACGCAACAAAAGCTTCTGAGTCACTCAGAAGCTTCTAACTTGCAAAAGCGGGCACCGGGAATCGAACCCGGATATCCTGCTTGGAAGGCAGGTGTTTTACCACTAAACTATGCCCGCACGTTTCGGCGCTTAATTAGAATAGCATCTCTTCTTAGCAATTTCAACAACAATCTTTTCAAATTTCTTTTCAGATTTCAGACTTTTGTTGCTCAAGGAAGTGCACCTCTTACTCGACAGTATATTGCAATGCATTGAGTCTAGACTTTCAATACCATAAGAAATTTGAATTGTTCAAGATGGAACTGGCTATCCCCCTTTTATCTAGAGGGATTGAGGGATTCGTCTGGGCTGTGACCGACCTGCTTTGATCGTTTCACTGAGCCAAAAGTTCAGCTGCACGAAGACTCAATTCAGTAGAAACAGACACTTTGCTAATACTATGGACGAGGAAATTACAATCTTGTTATGATCCCCAATAATTAGATTCCTCATTTCATTGAGCTTCGCTATCAACAGATTGGGGTTTCACATTATCAGGGTATGCCAGTCTACCAGGGGCAAGCATTCACACCTAGGGCATACGCAAGTTTTTAATCAATTCACGTTCGCAAAGAAGTCTCCTATCGTTTTGGATGAGGAGCAGTCTCATGTGTGTATCGTGCAGATTTGTGAGAGCGCTCAGTGTGATGTGCAGCCTGGAAACCATCCTTGAATTGACCTGCCCACATTAAGATATGCAAAGTTTGACTGTAGCCGATTCATCGACCCAAGTTTCATCTGGGTATCCGCTCTCGCAGCAGCAACAAGGACTCTGGTTTCTGTACCAACTCGCTCCTGAAAGCAGTGCTTACAACATTTATCAAACCGTTCGCATTCGAGGCGAGTTTGATTTCAATGCTTGGCAACAGGCTTGGCAGCAGCTTTTTGAGGCACATGCAATTTTGCGATCGCGCTACCTCGACCTTAAAGGGCAACCCCTACGTATCATTGCTCCAGGCAGAATTCCTCTACGGTACATCCAGGCTTCTGACTGGAGAGAGTCCACCTTAAAGCGCCAGATCTTAGCTGAAACTACAAAACCCTTTCGACTCGAAACAGAACCCGCGATTCGAGTCAGCCTGTTTGAATGCAGCCCGCAAGAACAGATTCAAGTGATCACGATGCACCACATTGCAGGAGACATGTGGACATTTGATCTGTTGATTCAGGAATGGCAGCAACTTTATCATGCGCAACCTTTGCAGAAGCAACAGTTTGATTATGCTGACTATGTTCAGTGGCAGACGGAACTGCTGAGAAGCGATCACGCAAAAGACTTACTTGACTTCTGGCAACATCAACTTGCAGGCGATCGACCTCAACTTGATCTGCCGAGTAAGCCCCGTATTCTACAGACTGAGCAAAGCGGCATTCAGTCGTTTCCGATGCCTCAGCAACTCGTTCAAGCCCTGAAATCTCTGGCTCAGGCTCAAGGGTATAGCCTCTATCGAGTTGTATTGACTGCTTTTCTAGTGCTGCTTTATCGCTATACAGAGCTCACTGATTTAACGATCGGGACTGCGATGGCAGGACGTTGGGGCGAGGAGCAATTTCGCGAGATGATCGGGTACTTCTCAAATATGCTTCCTTTGAGAGTGCCCATACAAGGAAAACTATCATTTGACAGGCTTTTGCAGCAGGTACATCAACGTGTCACCGAGGTACAAGCTCATCAGGATATGCCGTTTCAAGAGCTCGTCAAACAGCAGCGGGAAGAGTTGTTCTCGGTGACGTTTACTTGGCAGAAGCATCGTTGGTTGAATCAACTCGGTGAGGGGTTGCACCTCGAACCGTATTTACTAGAGCATCAAGGTGGAGCAACCTTTGATCTCGATTTGCAAGTGGTCGAGGCAGGCGATCGCTTTAATGTTGTTTGGCAATACAATGCCAATCGGTTTGAGGACAGCACGATCGCGCGCATGGCTCAGCAGTTTGAGACATTGCTCGAAAGCATCATTCACAATCCCCAAGAACGGATTTCTCACCTTGCAATCTTGCCCGTTCAGGAACAGCATCGACTGCTTGTAGAGTGGAATGCAACCGCACAGTCTTTTCCATCAGGTTGTGTGCATGAATTGATCTCAGTTCAGGCTGCAAAGACACCGAATGCGATCGCGATCGAGTTTGATCAAGACCAGATAACTTATCAGGAACTCGAACAGCGATCGAATCAGCTTGCCCGTTACTTACAAGCAAAAGGGGTTCAGTCTGAAAGTTTAGTTGGCATTTGTATGCCGCGATCGATTGACTTTATTGTGGGAATTCTCGCCATTCTCAAAGCAGGCGGGGCGTTTGTTCCACTTGATCCAACCTATCCGAAAGAGCGTTTAGCCTTACTGATTTCAGATGCTCAAGTGACACTGCTCTTAACGCAGCAAAATCCAATGACTGAAATCGATTCGCCTGTCATTGATGTCGAGATTGCACAGAACGAAATTCGATCGTTCAGTTCAGCAGCAATTCAGAGCAACGTTAAGCCTAGCGATTTAGCGTATGTCATTTACACATCAGGCTCAACCGGAAGACCGAAAGGCGTCATGATTGAGCATCAGAGTATGGTGAATCATCATTTTGCGGTGATCCAGGAATATGAATTGCAAGCAAGCGATCGCGTTTTACAAGCTTCTGCGTTGAGTTTTGATATTGCGATCGAAGAAATCTTTCCCACCTTAATGTGCGGTGCAAGGTTAGTTCTAAGGTCTCCTGATTGTCTGCTCTCCACTCAGCAGTTTCTACAATTCATTGAAACCTATCAAATTACAGTCCTCAATCTACCGACCGCACTGTGGCATCAAATTGTCTATGCGCTGGCAGAACTGAATTTGCACTTAACGTCTACCGTTCGATTAGTCGTTGTCGGTGGAGAGAAAGCCTCGCGATCGACGTATCTGACCTGGCTCGAAAAAGTTGGACAGCATCCACGCTGGATCAATACCTATGGACCAACGGAAGCAACGGTGATTGCCACACTTTACGATCCGCTCCGTTCAGGATTCGATCAAGCGGAACTTTCGATCGGCAGTGCGATCGCGAATACTCAAACTTATGTTTTAGATGCGCGGATGCAGCCTGTTCCGATTGGGGTCACTGGAGAACTGTGGATTGGAGGAGTAGGCGTTGGGCGTGGCTATCTGCGTCGTCCTGAACAGACCAGAGAAAGATTTATCGAACATCAGTTTCCCGGACTGCCGAAAACTCGACTGTATCGAACAGGCGACTTAGTTCGATACCGCGAAGACGGCAAGCTTGAATATTTAGGCAGAAATGATGATCAGATCAAGATTCGAGGATTTCGGATTGAGCTAGGAGAAGTCGAATTTCAACTCACGCAACATCCTGCAATCACCACTGCGATCGTGCTTGCCCAAAATCAGCAACTCATCGCTTATGTGATTCCTCAAGCCTGTGTTGAACCTACGCAATTGCAGCAGTTCTTAAAGCAAAGACTTCCGAGCTACATGATTCCGAGTGCGTTTGTGGAATTAGAAACTTTTCCAATGACCCCAAACGGGAAAGTCGATCGCAAAGCACTGCTAAAAATTGCACCGTCAGTGCCGACCAGAGAGATTGCTCTACCAGAAACGAAACTAGAGCGTCAACTGGCTCAAATTTGGCAAGAGGCGTTGCAGGTTGAACCGATTGGATTAGATGATGACTTCTTTGATCTGGGCGGACATTCGCTCTTGATGCTGCGGTTGGCAGCAAAAATCGAGCAGGTTGTAGGCAAATCCGTATCAATGTCACTGCTCTATCAAGCACCGACGATTCGGCAATTAGCAACCGCGATCACAGGTGAACCTCCTGATTTGTCAACCGATTTGATTCGATTTCAGGCAGGAGAACCTGAGCGATCGCCGTTATTTTGTATTCCAGGAGCACTGGGAACCTTTCGAGTATGTGAGGGCTTACGGGCACATCTCGATCCGCGCGTGCCCATTTATGGCATTCAAGAAATAGCCATGACTCGAAAAACAACACTCGAACAGATGGCAAGCCATGCGATTCGAGAAATGCAGACATTACAACCCGAAGGTCCCTATTACCTTTTGGGCTACTCGATGGGCGCGATCGTCGCCTATGAAATTGCTCAACAACTTCATGCTCAAGGGCAATCGGTTGCCCTACTCGGCTTGATTGGACCTGGAAATTTAGTGACGCTGCCCAAGTGGCTGTCTGTGCTCCACAACTTTCCCCAATTGCAGTTGTTGCTTGAACTCCTGACACGCTGGAATGCTTATGGGATAGAGATACGATCGCTAAATTTTGTCGATCGAGCTTGGCTTTTCTTCAAAAAAGCAACTTGGAGCATCAAATTAGTCTTGAGAAGAATGCTGTTTGGGATACTGGAAACGGTGACACAAAGCATTGACCCGCGCTATCCCCAGTACGATCGCATCGCTCAGCGCTACCGTCCCCGCCCCAGTGCATTTCCCGTGCAATTATTTCTGTCGGAAGATGAGCTTGATCCGCCCGATCGCTGGGTCAGTTGGCGAATGCTGGCAGAAGACAAATTAACGGTACATATTTTGCCGGGAGATCATGTCACCTGTATCGACAGATCTGCGATCGCGCAACTCGTCAAAAAAATTGCTCATCTGCTGCCGCCCCCAAAAGCTGTATGATCCAATTTGCCTGCTCTCCGGTACAATGGAATATTTGTGCGGAAATAGTTGAAAACTGAGAACAAATTATTATGGCGAAGCGGATTCAGCTCGTCCTGACGCAGGACGTAAGCAAATTAGGACGGATGGGAGACTTAGTCGAAGTCGCGCCGGGATATGCAAGAAACTATCTCGTACCCCAAGGAAAAGCAACGAACGTCAACCCTGGAATTCTCAAGCAGGTCGCACGTCGTCGTGAGTTGGAAGAACAACGTTTGGCTGAATTGAAACAGCAAGCGCTCAAAATCTCGGCAGCGATCGAAGCTGCTGGCGGATTTGATATTGCGAAACAAGTCGGTGAAAACGATGCGATCTTCGGAACCGTAACGAACCAAGATGTCGCAGATGCAATCCAAGCAAAGACCAATCAAGAGGTCGATCGCCGCACGATTACACTGCCGGAAATTCACAAGATTGGAGAATACACCGCTCACGTGAAATTGCACCCCGACGTGACTTCTGCAGTCGTGATTCGAGTTGTTGCAAGCTAGTACTTAAATACTAAAAACTTGCTAAGATTAGAAATGCCTGTATATTGGGGGGTTGAATCCGCAGTTTTTGATTGGATTCAACCCCTCAATACATTCGCGCTCCTTCTACCCGCCCCCGCATCATGGTTCAAGAGTTTAGTTTTCAACCTGCAAACGATCGGATTCCGCCCCAAAATTTAGAAGCTGAAGAGTCAATTTTAGGCGGAATTTTGCTTGATCCTGAAGCGATTACGCGCGTGCTGGATATTCTGAAAACCGAGATGTTTTACAGTAGTGCGCATCAGGAGATTTATCGAGCATGTGTCGCACTGCATCAGCAGGGATCGCCGACCGATTTGATGAGTGTGACGACTTGGTTAATCGATCGAGAATTTTTAGACAAAGTGGGCGGGCAGTCAAAACTGGTGCAACTCGTCGATCGCACCGTGAGTGCTGTCAATATCGATCAATATGCACAGTTAGTGATTGATAAATATTTGCGGCGGCGGCTGATCAGTGCTGGACATCAGATTTCACATTTAGGGCATGAAACCTCGAAAGAGTTAGAAAAAATTCTCGATGAAGCTGAACAAAAGGTGTTTAGCATTACCCAAGTCAGACCGAATCAAGGGTTAGTTCCGACTTCGGATATTTTGACAAAGACATTCTCAGAAATTGAAGAACGATCGGCAGGCATGGCTCTACCGGGACTCGCTTCCGGTTTCTATGATCTCGATGGCAAAACTCAAGGCTTTCAGCGATCGGATCTGATCATCGTTGCAGGTCGCCCGTCAATGGGAAAAACGGCCTTCTGTCTGGGTTTGGGGCGAAATATTTCTGCTCAATACAAGCTTCCTGTCGCTGTCTTTAGCTTAGAAATGTCGAAAGAGCAGATCGTGCAGCGCTTACTCGCAAGTGAGGCAAGAATTGAGAGTGGAAGATTGAGATCGGGAAGAATTGCTCAACACGATTGGGAGCCTTTGAGCAATGCGATCGGGCAACTTTCCAATTTAAGAATTTTCATTGACGATACCCCCAATATCAGCGTTGTCGAAATGCGATCTCGCGCTCGTAAACTGCAAGCTGAGCAAGGCGGCGCACTCGGAATGATTCTCATTGACTACCTGCAACTGATGGAAGGGAATGGCAGTGAAAATCGCGTTCAAGAACTGTCTCGAATTACACGCGCCTTAAAAGGTCTTGCTCGTGAGTTGAACGTGCCCGTCATTGCGCTCTCGCAATTAAGTAGAAGTGTAGAAGCTCGCGCTGATAAACGCCCAATGATGTCAGATCTGCGCGAAAGTGGTTCGATCGAGCAAGATGCCGACCTTGTGATGATGCTTTACCGCGACGAATATTACAACCCAGACACCCCCGATCGCGGCATTGCAGAAGTGCTGATTACTAAACATCGCAACGGACCCACTGGAACGATCAAACTGCTCTTTGAGCCACAATTTACTAAGTTCTTGAATCTTGCGGTCTCGAATCGATCGACCTACGAATAAAACCCGCCAACTTACTGATTCAAATCCGTGAGAATCCAGTAAGATAAGTGACAGATTCGGAATCGCTATCACGCCTACCAATGGTTGAGTCAAGACTGATTACTGGTCAGCTTGTGGAACTCCCCAAGTATCGAGTTCGAGAAAGCATTAAAGCAAAACACGTCAGCCTAAAAATGACGGTGCAGGGCGGCTTAGAAGTCATCATTCCTCGCGGATTTGACCAAAGCCGTATCCCGGAAATTTTGCATACCAAACAAAGTTGGATCGAGCGCACGATTGGACGGCTCGAAGCCCAACGGCAGCAATTGTCGATCGACCCCTGCCCGCCTTTGCCAGAGCAAATGATCCTCAGAGCGATCGACCAAACTTGGGAGATTGACTATCAGCCAACTGGCTTCTCGCGGGTCACTCTGACTGAAAAGGGCAAATCCCGCCTGATCTTGCGCGGCAGTACTCACAACGAAGACCTCTGCAAAGCACTACTCCAACAGTGGCTCGCCCATAAAGCGTATCAGCGGCTCGTGCCCTGGCTCTGGTCAGTCAGCCAAGAGCTAGAACTTCCGTTTCACAAAGCCTCGATTCGCGGACAAAAAACTCTTTGGGCAAGCTGCTCGCAACAATACAACATCAGCTTGAACTACAAACTATTATTTTTGCCCCCGGCACTTGTGCGATATGTCTTTGTGCATGAGCTATGTCACACCATCCATCTCAATCACTCGCCGCGATTCTGGGCACTTGTACAGGAAAAAGATCCCACCTATAAAGCGATCGACCAAGAACTCCGACGCTCGAGTCACTATGTCCCCGGATGGTTAGAACCGAGTGGAATCAAGGAATAAGTCGCTCTTTTGATAGGGGATGAAACCGACTCGAACTTTATACGATGCGGAGGTTCTTCATCCCCGTCATCGAACATGACCGAACCCACTGAACGTCTGCCCAGTCCAACGAACGACACCCCTCCAAAGAAACAGAAGATTGTCAATCCCGATGATCTCGTTTACCGAGGTGGCACAGATGCCGATCCCAGAGAACTCGTTGAAAACCCCGCTGTCACGCCGGAAATGTTGAATGAACCCGGCGATCTTAGAGACGATTTGCTGGAAGAAGATTAACGCAACCATGACTTTAGACCTAGGTTTTGACAATAAGTGATCTCTATCACAGGAAGGATGAATCAAGCTTCATGATAAATTTACAGTTGGCTTCAGCCCGTAACTTTGCCGTGCTAGTTCATTTCGTGACGATCGCGCATTCACGCTAAGTAGAGATGCTCGCCCGTCTCCGCTTGGCAATATTGTTCCACGATCAACACTTTGAACTTCTGAATGCGCTGGCTTCTCAGATTGCTTGTTGTCTTATCTGGCGTGTAATGAAAGTAGCCCTAGTTCATGACTATCTAACGCAAAAAGGTGGTGCAGAGCGGGTCTTTGAGATGCTGTGCAAGCGCTATCCGGATGCAGATATCTTTACATCGCTATATGAGCCGGAAGCGTCGATCGACTTTGGCGATCGCGAAGTTTTCACAACCTATTTGCAAAAAATCCCCCAAGCCTCTCGCTACTTCAAACTGCTTGCCCCCCTTTATTACTCTGCATTTCGGGCACTCGATTTGCGCGAATATGACTTAATTATCAGCAGCACAACCAGCTTTGCAAAAGGTGTCATACCAAATTGAAAAAACAGAGTAACAAATGAGAGAATAGGTTCTGTCGGGTGGAGAAAAACAGCAATGGCAGGCGTGACTCGCATCAAAATTCAAGAAACAGTCGCAGAACTCGAAGCTCTGATTCAACAGCAATCGAATCCGAACCTAAAGGAGCGGTTGCAAGTGTTGTACTTGCTGAAGTTACCGAATGCTCTGAGCATTAGCGAGATTGCAAAAGTCGTCGGACGGAACCGTGGGAGTGTGCAACGCTGGTTGAAGCAGTACCGTAGCACTGGACTTGCCAGCTTGCTGGAGACCCGGCAAAGTCCAGGACGACCGCAAGTTATTCCGGCTTGGGCAGTCAAGAGCTTAAAGCAGCGCTTAGATGACCCTGAAACTGGCTTTGGAAGCTATACCCAAGTGCAGCAGTGGTTATCCGACAATTTGAACGTCCAAGCTGAGTATGCCACGGTGCATCATCTGGTGCGATATCGCTTGGGGGCAAAGTTGAAAGCCGCTCGTCCAGTTCATGCCAAGCAGAATCCCGAAGCCCTGGAGGCATTTAAGCAAACCTCAGCGATGACCTAATTCTGCTCAAGCAGTATGCGATGATCGCCAAACCGGAATTTAAGCGACTGCGCTACTTTGCTCAAGATGAAAGTCGGTTTGGCTTGAAAACGACCGTCGGACGGTTGATCACAAGCCTGGGAGTCAAACCGCTTGGCAGTTGGCAATGGCAGTTCAAAGCCTTCTGGATTTATGGAGCCGTGGAACCGACGACCGGAGAGCAGTTCTTCTTGCAATTTACGCATGTCGATAGTGACTGCTACCAGCTTTTTCTCGACCAGTTTTCTCAAGTCTATCCCGATAGTCTCAACATTCTCCAAGTGGATAACGGAGCCTTTCACAAAGCCAAAGACCTGATTCTTCCCGACAACATCATCTTGCTGTTTCAACCGCCGTATTGCCCGGAGTTAAATCCGATTGAGCGATTGTGGCAGCACTTGAAAAAGGATTTGCGTTGGGCATTGTTCAAAAATCTGACTCAGCTACAAACCAAGGTAGATGGACTGATTGCCGATTTAACGACTGAAACGGTTGCTTCTGTGACTGGTTTTAGCTTTATCGTAGATGCACTATCTGTCGCAGGAATTTTTTGATTTGGTATCAGAAAGCGCCCCGATGCAAAGCACATTTGTTTTTGTCATAACATCACGCGATTTCTCTGGGACACGAAGACCTATCTGCGCGAATACACCGCTTATCGCCGCTTTATGCCCGTCATTGAACAAATCTTTCGGGCAATGCGCAAGACCGACTTGACCTATGCACAAGAGCCGGATGTTTACATTGCCAACTCTCGAACTGTGGCACAGCGCATCGAGCAAATCTATCAGAAGCCAGCGCAAGTGATCAATTGCCCGATCGATACACAAAAGTTTGCGTTTTCTAGTCAGAAAGAAGACTTTTACCTCGCTTCGGCACGATTAGTCAGCTACAAACGCCTAGATGTTGTCGTTGAAGCTTTTAACTGGTTGGGGTGGAATTTATTGATTACGGGAGATGGACCTGAACGCGATACGCTAGAAGCACGTGCAATGCAGAATGTTCAATTTTTGGGGCATGTCAGTGATGCAGAACGCAGGCGGCTTTTGTCTAAATCTCGATCGGTGATTGTCATGGCATTGGAAGACTACGGACTCGTTCCCGTCGAAGCCAATGCGAGTGGAACTCCCGTCATTGCTTACGGGGAGGGCGGTGTGCTCGATACCCAAATCCCTGGGATCACCGGAGTCTTTTTCAATTCACAGACTCCTCACGCGTTGCATCGAGCGCTTTTGCAAGCTCGATCGATGGAATGGAACTATCAAACGATCCGAGACCATGCTGTGAGTCGGTTCTCAGAAGATGTTTTCTTTCAATCGGTCGATCAACTCATCTTAGACGTCTGTGGCACTGGGTAAGTCGGATCTGAGCGGTTTTTCTAGAGTTTGGAGTTTCCTGAGTTTTTGAATTTAATGGAGTACCGTAATCGTGGCGCAAAGCAATATCACCCTCTTCAATGCTTCTCCGCACGCTCAAGAACCTGATCCGGGGTATGGACAGCTGTTTGGCGTACTGCTCCGGCGAAAACTTTGGTTTCTCGGTGCATTAGCTGGAACTTTAGCATTGGCAGCAGGCGTGACTGCCGTCTTACCGCCGACGTACCGCAGCACGATGCAATTGATGGTGGAGTCGAACTATCGCGAGCGACGATCGCCCAATGATACTCGTCCTTCTTTTGCAGATCCCAACGTAGAAACTGATGCCGCAACTCAAGTGAACTTGATGCGGAGCGGTCAACTTTTACAGCGCGCAGTCGATCAGTTGAAACCTCGGTACAGCGATATTGATGTCGATCGGTTACGAAAACGCCTTAACATTGCCCAAGTTCAGGAGCTTCGCGGAAATGAGCGTGTGACGACAAATTTGGTCGAAGCCACTTACATCGACCACGATCGCATTAAGACGCGCGAAGTTCTCAAAGCTTTAGAGAAGGTTTATCAAGACTACAACCTTGAACAGCAGCGCAATCGGTTGACCAAGGGGTTGTCTTTCATCGATCGCCAGATTCCAGAGGTTCAAGCCAAAGTCAACCAAGCAGAGTCAGATCTCGAACGATTTCGCAGCACCTCGAATTTAGTTGATCCCGAAGTGCAAGCAAAATCGCTCGTCGATTCGTTGAAAGAACTCCAGCAAAACCAGCAAGAAAATCGAGGTCTGCTTGCGAGTTCACGGGCGAAATTTATTGCATTACAGCAGCAGTTACAGCGATCGCCCGGACAAGCAACCGTTGCTGCCCGACTGAGTCAATCGAAGCAGTATCAAGCGCTTCTGGCTGAGATTCAGAAGACTGAAGTGGAATTAGCTCAGATGCAAACCAAGTTTACTAGCAATACTCCACAAGTACAGCAACTTGCCGAACAGCGACAGCGACAAGTGTCTTTGCTGCAACAAGAAGCCCAACGAATTTTAGGTTCAGAAGCAGGCGCAGCATCGAGTGAAAGCCTGTTTGCAACCGGGCAGTTAGGCGAGAACGATTTGAAGTTTGCCAGCGACTTAACCGATGCCCAGGTTGAATTCTTTGGCGCCCGAGCGCGTGATCAAGAACTGGCGCGAACCGAGCAGCAGCTTCGAGGACAGCTTCAGCGATTCCCATCCTTGCTTGCTGAATACAATCGCTTGCAGCCGCTTGTGACTTTGAATCGCGACACCTTGGATGAATTACAAAAAGCTCGCCAGGACTTGAGCTTGGAGATCGCGCGAGGTGGCTTTGATTGGCAAATGGTCGAACAACCGAAGTTGGGCAGGCAAGTCGGTCCAAGCTGGATGAGAAATCTACTGATTGGCGCGGCGGGGGGCTTGATGCTCGGCTGTGTCGCAGCCTTCTTACGCGAGTCAGCTGATAAGTCGATTCGGACTTCTGAGGATCTCACCAAAGAAGCTTCGATTCCATTAATTGGCATGGTTCCAGAGCTACCTATGTCTGAACTGATGCCGACGACCCCCAATTTTGCCTTTAGTCGCAATGCGGTTGAAGAGAATTCCTCAATGCTGCAAGTTCTGCATTGGGCACCGTTTCGAGAATCATTAGATTTAATTTACAAGAATCTGCAATTGATGACTGATGGCGATCCGCTCAAGTCTTTGGTGGTCACTTCAGCGTTAGCGGGTGAAGGCAAGTCAACGGTGGCATTGGGTTTAGCGATTAGTGCAGCACGTCTGCATCAGCGAGTATTGCTGATCGATGCAGATTTGCGTCGCCCCGGATTGCATAAACAGTTGCAGTTGCCGAACGATCATGGATTATCCACTTTATTGACGAGCGATCGCGCAATCACTCAAGGTGCGATTCAGCCTGCAAGTACTTATAGTGATTTGCCGATTTCAGTGCTCACGGCGGGATCATCGCCTTCAGATTCCGTCAAGTTACTGAGTTCTAAGCGGATGCGTGACTTAATGACTCTGTTTGAGCAACATTACGATTTAGTGATCTTAGATGCGCCGCCTGTTCTTGGCATTGTCGATGCACTCCTTGCCTCTTCTTGTAGTGACGGAGTACTGCTGGTCGGGCGCATGGGGCATGTTCAGAAATCTGAAATTGCACAAGCTGTCGGAATGTTAAATCGTCTCAATCTTGTAGGGGTCGTCGCAAATTGTGCAGAAAGTGGCAATAGTTACTATTATCGCTCGAGCACAGCTTCAGTCTAATGAGACGTAAAAAACTAAGAACATTGAGTATTTTTTGAAGTGCTCAATGTTCTTTTTTTAATCTTGATTTTGTGACAGTCCAATTGGAATATGCCTTTGGTCATAGCCCGAAATCATTTAATTTGTTCTGAATAAATGGCATTCAGAACAATCAATAAATACAGAGATAAAAATGTGATTAATGCATCAATTCATCTCTGAGAAGCCAATCGGAAAAAGCATTTTAGTCAATTCAGGTATAGAAAATCACTAATAAGCTGATAGAGCAAATTCAAAAGTTGCTGAGAGAAATCTGCATAAATAAGATGAATTTAGACTGGTAATTTTTAGGAATCAGAAAACATAATGAATCATCCCTAAAGTAGATAAAACTCTCCCAAAACCTACTAAGATATAATGTGATTAATTATCTGAGTAGTAGAGGAAATGGCAGAGAAATTCTGAACGTTTCTGAGAGATTAATCGAATTGATACTAGATTGGCTTTCAAAGATTTGATCTGCATATCGCGAGTTTACCGGATGGCTCATGACAACTTTTGATCCGCTATTTTTGCAAGAAACGCAAAGCTCGACTTGGGAAAAGTCAGAGCTAGAAACCCTGCGGTGTTCTCTGTACTGGCGGCAACAGCAACTTTTAGTCTTGCAGCCTCCTGTATCAAAAGCTGGACAGAGCAGCGATCACACTCAGCGCGCTTCCTCAATTCGCCCACTTCGTGATCCAAACTGGCTTTCAGAATGCCTCAAGCGATCGACCGTACAACTTGTGCGAGCTGATCTCGACCTGGGAGAGCCTGCTCTTAAATCTTGGGCAGAAGCCTGTGAATCTTCTGGCAAAGCCCTGTATTTGCGACTTCCGAGTGCTGCGTATCTTCCCCACAAACACAGAGGCTGGCGTTGGGGTTGTAAGCGCGTTGCAGATTGGATATTAGCAGGAGTGGGTCTGATAGTGCTCAGTCCGATCTTGCTTGTCATTGCACTCGCGATCGCGCTGACCTCTCCCGGCTCGATTTTCTTTAGCCAGTGGCGAGTCGGAAAGCGAGGCAAGTTATTTCGAGTGCTGAAATTTCGCACCATGACGATAAATGCAGATCAGCAGCACCATCGAGTCATGGCGGATCAATCGATTCACTGTCTGCACAAGCGAGAAGACGATCCGAGAATTACCGCGATCGGGAAATGGCTGAGACGCTATAGCCTTGATGAGTTACCTCAGTTGATCAATGTACTCCGGGGTGAGATGAGTTTAGTTGGACCAAGACCTTGGGCGCTTTATGATGCAGTGCGGCTCAGTGCTGATATGCAATTGCGTTTGAATGCTCTCCCTGGAATGACTGGAGCTTGGCAAGTGAGTGGGCGATCGACTCAATTAGATCTAGAAACCGTGAGCCAACAGGACTTAGACTATCTGCACAATTGGTCATTTCGCGGTGATGTTCAAATCTTATTGCGGACACTTCCGAAGGTATTGTCTGGATTCGGAGCTTTTTAGGGGCTGTTGGCACTGTATCGCAAGTTTTCTGACCCATGTTAGATCTTTTATGAGGCTTATCCTGAATGCCTTGGGTTCCGCATTATCTCAGACGAGGCGCAAGACAATGGTTTGGGGCGACTCGGTTTTGGCAAGAAAATGAGTTTTTTATCCGAGAATTTCGTCACTTTCCCAACATCGCGATCGCTGCTATTTTGTTTGCACTTGGTTCAGCCGCGTTTGAGGGATTTGGATTTGGGTTTCTCCTCGCATTTTTGCAAAGCCTAGTTAGTCCAACGCTCGAACCGTTTCAAACCGGGATGCATTGGTTCGATGTTTGGATTTTGGGCATCGATCGCGATGCGACCGAACGGCTGCTGCGGGTTTCGGGTCTGATTTTATGTTCCGCTTGGGTACGGGCTGGATTTAATTATCTGACTCAGATTTATACTGAACTGACGCAGCAAACTTTAGTCGATCGCTTACGCACGCAAATTTTCGAGCAGCTGCAGTCGTTGAGTCTGAGCTATTTCAATCGTGTTTCGTCCGGTGATTTGGTCAATACATTAACGAATGAGATTGGCAGACTCAATTTTGCATTTACGCTCATCGCTTTTATTATCACAAAAGGATTAACTTTAACCGTCTACGCCGTGTTGCTTTTTACGATCTCATGGCAGTTGACGCTGACATCACTCGTCTTATTCACACTCGTTGCCGTCTGTTTGTCGAATGTGAATGAGCGCGTCCGCAACAGTAGTGTTGATGTTTCGCGCGCGAATGCCCAATTTACTTCAACGGCACTGGAATTTATCACAGGTATTCGCACCGTACAAGCGTTCGCGACCCAAGAGTATGAGCGCGATCGCTTCTATAAAGCTAGCTCCAACATTGTCAAAGCGGGCATGAAAGCGATTCGCCAATTTGCGATTGTGCGTCCCCTCGCTGAAGGATTAGCAACGACCGTTTTGATCAGCATGATTGTTTTAGCAATCACGATTTTTGTGAAGCAAGGGAGTTTACAAACTGCCTCTTTACTGACTTTTTTGTTTATCTTGTTTCGGCTCGTTCCAGCCATATATGAGATGAATACGAGCCGAGTGCAACTATTGTCAGCGACGGGCGCGATTCGGAATGTGCGGGAACTGTTAGCGCGAGAAGATAAACCGTATTTGCAAGAGGGCGATCGCATTTTTACAGGGTTGCATCAGTCGATCGAGTTCTTCACGGTTGATTTCGGATATGACGCAAATCATATCGTCCTTCGAGATGTCTCCCTCTCGATTCCGAAGGGAAAAGTGACGGCGATCGTGGGCGGATCGGGAGCAGGAAAAACAACGCTCGTCGATTTGATTCCCAGGTTTTACGATCCGAGTGCTGGCTATGTCTTGTTTGATGGCAAAGATGCGCGATCGTTTACTGTGAAATCGTTGCGGCAGAAGATTGCGATCGTCAGTCAAGATACCTTTATTTTCAATACGACCGTTCGGGAGAACATTGCTTATGGGTTAACCAACATGACTGACGAACAGATTTGGCAGGCTGCGGTGCAGGCGAATGCACTGGCATTTATCTTAGAAATGCCGGAGAAATTTGAGACGATTTTGGGCGATCGCGGTGTGCGATTATCTGGAGGACAGCGGCAAAGATTAGCGATCGCGCGGGCATTGCTCCGTGATCCAGAAATTTTGATCTTAGATGAAGCAACCAGTGCATTAGATTCTGAATCAGAGCAATTGATTCAACAGTCTCTAGAGCAATTGTCGAAAGGCAGAACCGTAATTACGATCGCGCATCGGTTATCGACGATTATGCGCGCGGATCAAGTAGTGGTGATGGAGCAGGGGCGGTTAGTCGAGCAAGGTCGATATCAGGAGTTGCTAGAGCGACAAGGGCGGCTTTGGCACTATCACCAAATTCAGCATGAAATGCGATCGAGTGAAAAGGCGTAGGGAGTGGAGAGAAAACATCATTAGGTTGCAAAACGGATGCATTTGATTGTTCTTGAAAATCACACAACGACTCAACGCGGCGGGCAGGAATTAAATCTACTCGAAATCTGTCGAGGGCTATTCCAACGCGGGCATCGGATTACTTTGCTGTATCTCAAACCGGGTGATCTACTTCCGCAGTATGCTTCATTTTGCGATCGCACCATTCCCATCTCTGCTTATGGTTTCGATTGGCGAAGCTTGAAGAGTATTCTGAAATTTCTTCCTAGCCTGATCCAACTTTGGCAAATTCCGAAGGCTAAAAATTCATTGATTTTTTGCAATGACTATCATTTTTCGTTATTTGCTTATGCTCTTTCTTCTTTTCGGCACATTCCTTATGTGTGCTATTTACAACTACCGCCGCTTAATCTCAATCATCAGCGAAAATTTGGATTGCGAGGCGTCGATCATTTTATTGCAGTTTCAGAACAAACCAAGCAAGATTGGGTCAGGTTTGGCATCAAAAGCGATCTAATTCATGTGGTCTACAATGGTGTCAATCTGAATCGATTTCAACCTGCTGAAAATTATATTTCTATCCAACAAAAACTAGGTATCACCGACAACACTAAAATCATCTCTTATATCGGTAGAATTGACCGTGAAAAAGGGCTAGAAACTCTGATCAAAGCAACAGCAGCTTTAATCAAGAAAGGAAAAAGAATTCAGACATTGATTGCAGGAAAACCTGTAACCCACTACAGTTTTTCCAAAGGGCACGAGTGTGAGGATGAAGGGATGAATTACCTCAGATCCCTGATCGAGTTAGCCGAAACATTCGGAATCCGCGATCGCGTGAAATTCCTGGGACATCTCACCGATCCTGTATCGCTTTATCAAGCCAGCGATGTGAATGTTTTACCGAGCATTTGGAACGAACCCTGTAGCTTAGGATTGTTTGAATCCTTAGCCTGTGGCGTTCCAAAAGTTGCCAGTCGAATTGGCGGAAATCCAGAAATTCTCACTCATGAATTTGCAGACTTATTATTTGAGCCAGGGAACGAGCAAGATTTAGCAGAAAAGCTCGATCGCATTTTAGATTGGCGAACCGAAGATCCGTCTTTAGGAAGTAGATGTCGGCAACATATCTCACAGTATTTTACGCATGAAAACATGGTGAACGGTATCGAAAAAAACCTATTTGATCTAACAAGCTGATCTAACAAACCCATGAGAACATTATTCACATTTCACTATCGCGCTGATCCAAACGCGGGAGGCCCAGGAGTTACTTGGCGATTGGGGCGAGAATATGAAAAATTAGGGCATGAAGTCGAGTTTTACTCGCTCGACGATTTACCCAAAAAATTACCACCTTTAGCGCGATTTATTTTATTTCCAGAATTCACTGCTGCAAAAATTCTCCACTCTCATCGCCATGCTGCGATCGATGTGATTGATGCGTCCACAGCAGATGCTTGGATCTGGGGACTCGGTTTACAAAAAATGCAAAAACAGCGCCCCCTTTTAGTGGCACGCTGCCACGGGTTAGAACACATAGAACACTTAGAATATCTCGAAGAATCGCAGCGAGGACATCTCAAACTTGAGTGGAAATATCCTTTATATCGAGGCAGTATTCGCCTTTGGGAAGTCGCAACTTCCATGCGACAGTCTGACCTCGTTTTATTGCTCAATCAACGCGATCGCGATTTCGTCGTCGAACAGTTAGGCGTTCATCCCGATCGGGCGCATATCGTCGCCAATGGCATTCCCGAAACGATGCTCAATCTACCCTTTGAGCCGACTCCAGCCGAGCATGAACCGATCCGAATTGCCCAAGTCAGTAGCTACATCGTGCGGAAAGGCATTCAATACGGAACCCCTGCACTGAATGCAATTCTCAAGCGCTATCCCAAAATAGAAGTTAGCTTATTTGGAACAGAATGCTCAGCCGATCAAGTTTATGCCGACTTTGATCCAGAGGTGCGCGATCGCGTCACGGTCATTCCCTACTACGAAAATCACAAACTGCCAGAACTGCTCAAAGGACATCACATTAAAGTTCTCCCAACGATTTCCGAAGGCTTTGGTGTTGCGCTTGTCGAAGCGATGGCATGTGGACTCGCACCCGTCACAACCACGGCTCCAGGTCCATTAGAAATCGTGCGCGATAGAGAAACCGGAATGATTGTACCCTGTCGCGATCGTGAAGCTTTTGAGCAAGCGATTGAAACCTTAATTCTCGATCGGGCTTTCCTCGATCGCTTACGACGCAACGCTTATCGATCGGCACAGCGATACAGTTGGCAAAACATTGCTCAGGATAATCTAAACTTCTATGAAATGGCGCAACGCATGAGGGCTTAGCTAATGTACACCGCTCAACCCCAACCTAAAACTCCGCAAGTCTCAGAGCCTTGGCTGATGATTGGTGCCCTTGTTGCCTTGACTGTACTATGTCTCGCTGCCAATGTTGGTTCAGTCCTTCGTTTTATTTTTCCTACTGGAAGCTTAGTTGTCGGAGCATTACTGTTCTTTCGATACCCGCTCTTTTATGTTGGGTTTACCTGGTGGTTGTGGTTCCTCACACCCTTGGTGCGGCGGATGATCGATTGGCAAGCGGGCTGGCTTGACCCCAATCCAGTGTTACTGGCACCCTTTCTCGTGTCATTTCTCGCGAGTTTGACCTTGCTCACTCAATTGCCAAAAGCAATTCGTGGGAATGGGTTACCGTTTGTACTTTCGGCGATCGCAGTTCTGTACGGAGCGTTTATCGGCTTGCTCAGTTTTCAACCGCAAACGGTGATTATCGCGCTGTTAAATTGGCTCACCCCAATTGTTTTTGGATACCACCTCTTTTCAAAGTGGCGACAATTTCCAGAACTCAAGCGAGTGACTGAGCGTACCTTTCTCTGGGGAACGATCGTGATGGGGAGCTATGGAATTATTCAGTTTTTGTTTGCGCCTCTGTGGGATCAGTTTTGGCTGCAAAATCTGATTGCAATCATGAAGATCTACTCGTTTGGAACTCCCGATCCGTTACGCATTCGAGTTTGGAGCACAATGCATTCGCCCCAACCCTTTGCCTGTATACTCGTTGCCTGCGTGCTGTTACTGTTTGCAATCAAAAATCCGCTCAAAATTGCGGCATCCGCTGTAGGCTATCTGACCTTACTTTTAACCTTGGCAAGAACAGCTTGGTTAAGTTGGTTTATCGGCTTAGTTGTGTTTATTCCATCCTTGAAACCGCGATTGCAGATGCGATTGATCGTCACCTTAATGGTGATGTCGCTGGTCATCTTGCCCTTAACGGCGATCGAGCCTTTCTCCACTGTGATCAGTTCACGGGTACAAACCTTGTTTCAAGGACAGCAAGACGGCAGCTTTGTCGATCGTAGTATTGGCTATACGAATTTGCTCAATGATGCACTCGTTGAAGTAGAAGGGCGCGGTATTGGCTATGTGATTCGAGACGCAAATATTGGGGGGAATGACAGTGGAATTCTCACCTTGCTTTTGAATCTCGGTTGGTTTGGCACGATTCCTTATGTTGCTGGATTAGTATTACTGATTTTTAGCATGATGCAAGGACGGGAAGCCGCGATCGATCCGTTTGTGGGAGCTTGCCGAGCGATCGTACTCGCGACCGTTTCGCAAATTAGCTTGAATACCGTCATGCTGGCTCCATTCGGATTAGTACTTTGGGGCTTTATTGGCTTAGCAGCAGCAGCTCGGCTCTACTATCTGCAACCCTTTCCTGCAACCGATCCTGAGCCGTCTATTCCTCAGTAAAGTACTTCTGTAACAGGAATTCCAAGCGTGTTTTCGCCTCTGCTGAAACCTGATCTTTTGGCGTTAAAATTGCATACTTCAATGCCGAATGGGCGTCAGACACAGGCGGATTTTTGCTCAATCGCCGCACCGTTTCTAAAATCACTTTTTGAGCATTCACTGCATTGCGTTGCAAATTTCCAATCACCATTTCGACGGTGACACTATCATGATCGGGATGCCAACAATCGTAATCGGTGACTAAAGCCAGCGTCGCATAAGCAATCTCCGCTTCGCGTGCTAATTTTGCTTCGGGTAAATTCGTCATGCCAATCACCGAAGCACCCCAACTCCGATGTAAATTCGATTCTGCTTTTGTTGAAAAGGCTGGTCCTTCCATGCACACATAAGTTCCCCCTCGATGCAGCGTTACGCCTTCAAGCTGCAAACTCTCAACTGCATCGCCTAACACTTTTGCCAACTGAAGACAGACTGGATCGCCAAAAGCAACGTGAGCGACAATGCCGTCTCCAAAGAATGTCCCCATTCGCCCAAAGGTACGATCGATAAACTGATCCGGAATGACCATATCCAACGGCTTCATTTCTGCTTGCAACGACCCAACCGCTGAAGCTGAAATCAGATACTCAACGCCCAGACTCTTCATCGCATAAATATTGGCGCGAAACGGTAATTCAGATGGCAATAAATGATGATTACGTCCATGCCGCGCTAGAAAAGCCACGCGGGTTCCTTCTAAAGTTCCCACAATGAGCGCATCCGACGGAGAGCCGAATGGCGTTTCGATCTGAATTTCTTCGATATCTTTGAGTGCCTCCATTTTGTAAAGACCACTGCCGCCGAGAATGCCGATTTTGACTTGAGACATATAACTTGTGCCGAAATTTTTACTCAGACTATGCGATCGCTCAACCCGCAGAAATAACGCAAAATAGTGGCGAACCCCCTAATTTTCCTGATTTTTTTAATGCAAACCCAAACAACTGCACTTACAATCTTCTTGTAAATTTGTGCAAAACAGATTATGTGGGATGTGTTGCCCCTGCGCGCGATCTTATATCAACTGCTCTTTATCGTCTTAGCGATCGCAGTCGAAGCCCTCGTGCTGCAGAAATATCTTGGAATTGGGAAAAAGTCCAGCATTCAGTATGCCGCAACTGCAAACTTGCTTTCGACAGTCGCGGGCTGGTTTTTGTTTTTCGTCATTGAGCCTTGGCTTCCTCCCACTTGGCGACAGCAATTAATTAACTATATTTTCTTTGATCTGACCAGCACTCCGCCTGTGCTGATTGGCTTAGCGTTCTTGACCTTTTTAGGCACATTTGTTGTAAAACTCCAAAGCCTCAATTGGCTCGACTTAATCTTGGAAAATAAAAAGCCAGTCGAAATCGAAGTCCGCGATCGTACCAAATTTCAAGGCAGAAAAGCTCAGCGTCAGGCATTCTCAGAAATCCCAAATCGTGCCCTAGCAGTGCTTTGGGCAAATGCCGCCAGTTTTAGCGCCATCACCTTGATCATCGCGATTCGGACATTTTCTGAACCGCCTAATAATTTTTAATCGCATCCACGTATGGCATTCATCACCGATATTGTTAAAGAAATTCGTAAACTCTTGCAGCCCCCTCAGTGGGCATCCTGGCAAACGCTAATATTTTTGAGTATCTTTAGCGCAGTCGTGGCTGCGCTCACCACGTCCCCAGCGCCACAAATTGCCCAACGGATCATTTCATCCTTTGGCTGGCTGTTCCTGGTTTTAGGCGTTTGGTGGTTTGTCTACGAACCGAATGTCAAAAAGAAACTCACGTTTTTTAACTTATTTCTCGGACCTTGGATTGTCGGCGCGCTGATTTGTATTTGGTTTTTCGGCACGATCGAAGGCAGAACGATTCCGACTCAAGCCGCATTCATCAGTTGGCCTCCGATTTCGTCGATTGTTTGGGCAGCCCCAAAATTTGTCAAATCCGATCCCAAAACCAAAAGCCCCATCTACACGAATCCCAACAAAGGACACCGCCAAGACATCATTCTGCTGATGCTCTCGAATTTAGTCCTCAGCTGTTGGTTTCAGTTTTACTTCCAAATCAATACTTGGATGACGCAATATCCTTCACTCCGAGCCGATAACCTCAGCCGGAGCGCTTTTGTCTGGCGACCCCAGGAATTTGACAAGGCGGCAGCGTTATCGAGAGGTGCAGATATCTTGAACCTTGCCGCTCAAAGAGTTCGTTCCGACCTTGAAGGAAAACCTTGGTCAGAAGTAGAACGCTGGCTAGAACAACTCGATCGACAAGTTCCAGAATTGCAGCAGCAGGTGAAATCGCAACTGCCCAAAGTCGCCGAAGCAGAGTTATGGAATCTCAATGCTAATGTGATTTCAGATGCGTATGATTTGCAACTCAGAGCGACTTGGACAGGACCGACCTCTCGTCGCGGCGGATATGAGTTGAGCCGAATCTGCCGCATTGCCCAAGCTCGAAGACAAGGACCCGCGACCCAGTTCAATTTCGATAATGCTTCTCCGCCTGCAACCGCTCCGACGACGCCAAAACTGGTTGGGACGGTTCAGTGTGGAGCCATCACCCAACCGAAACAAATCGAACAAGCCAAACTGTGATTCTTCGGGCAAAATGAGGAATCTGATTTTCCCATGGAGCAAGGAGAAAGCAATGAGTGAGGCAGTCTTGACGATTGGTAGCACCTTCAATCGGATCGGTGCGATCGCATCGAATGTGTTTCGAGAAGTGATGCGCGATCGCATTCTTTATCTCGTCATGTTTTATGCAGGCGCACTCATCCTCGCCAATTATCTCCTGCCCGAAATCGCGGCTACGACTGAGAAAAAAATTCTGCTCGATCTCGCCCTTGCCACGATGCCAGTGATTGGACTGATCGTGGCAATTTTCATCGGCACAGGCTTAGTGAATAAAGAAATTGAGAAACGCACCGTCTTCGTGCTGATTGCGAAACCTGTGAGCCGCGCCGAGTTCATCATTGGTAAACATTTGGGGCTGTCTGCAGTCTTGGCTGTTTTGATTGCAGCTATGAGTCTGATTGCAGTCGGCATTTTATTGGTGGAAAAAATTCCGTTTTCTCTGCCCAATTTGCTGATCTCATCGGGGTTTCTGCTGCTGCAATTGTCGTTGATTAGTGCGATCGCCATTCTCTTCGGTGTTTTTACAAGTTCACTGCTGGCGATGATGTTGAGCTTCGGGATATACCTGATGGGACAACTCAGCCCAGACATTGTGAAGTTTGGCAAACTGACTAAAAATCCTGTGATTGAAACCGTTACTCAAGGACTGTACTTAGTCTTGCCTGACCTGACACGGTTGGATTTGAAGAATCAAGCGGTCTATAACCTGATTCCGGCTCCACAGATTTTATTAGGCAACGCACTCTATGCATTTCTTTATATTGCGTTTGTTCTGACGATCGCGTCGCTAATTTTTTCACGGCGGGAATTCTAAGCTTCATACTTCCGTACCCAATCTTAAGGCTTTAGTTAAGTGCCCACCCTGCCCGTTCTAAGTCATCCGTAGATCTCGGTACGATAGTTGGTGAACCTAATTCACAATCTCATCTCACCCCCAGAGTTATCAGATTGCCGTTTCAGACCTTCACCCGTTCAATGATTGAGACTGCGGCATGACTACGCAACTGCATCTACATCAAACGATTCGAGGCAATGCGATCAGCGCCTCACTGCGCCAAGTTTTCACGCAATCTGATTCCTGCGCGACCAATCAACTTGCAGCCGAACTTTGGATTGAGCGCTTCTTAAATCATTTAAATGCTCGTCTCCAAGACAGTTTAAATTCGGAGCCGACGGAAGCGAAACTCTGGCAAATGCTCGCGGACGAACTCGGTCACGCCTTATCGGGTGAAATCGTAGCAATTGCCCTGCCGATGGAAGCTGACCAAGCTGATCAAGCTGACCAATTTGAGATTCAGCATTTAGCCGGATCAATGGTGCAACTTAGCCCTTCGATTTGCATCGCCCGTCATGCGATCGAACTCGAACTCGGTCGCACCTTTGAACTCGCTGCTCTACAGAACCTCCGGCAATTAGAATGGCAAAACGCTTGGGAATTGTGCGATCGCAAAACGACTTACGGCTGGCTCGTAACCGTTTCTTCTCCAATTTCTTCAACAGCGATCGATCCGATATTGATTCAACTGCGCGATCAATGCGTCAGTCGCGCGATTTCCCAAACGGTGCAAGTGATTCGCCACGGCAAAAAGACCGAAGCATTAATCGAGCAATGCCAAGCCCTAAAAGCACAAAACCAAGAACTCAGCCAAATTAGCAAACTCAAAAGCGAATTTCTCGCCAACACCAGCCACGAGATCCGTACTCCGCTCAGTTCAATTCTCGGTTTCACTCACCTGCTCAGAGAGCAAGGCTACAATCCCTCTAACTTACGCCACCAGGAATACCTAAAAATCATTCTCAGCAGTGGTCAGCATCTTCTCGCTCTGATTAATGACATTCTCGATCTGTCCAAAATCGAAGCCAATCAGCTTACTCTCCAGCAAGAAACGATCGATGTCATCGAAGTCTGCAAACTTGCACTCAAACTCGTCCAGGAAAAAGCAAACGATAAAGGGCTACCCCTCAAACTCGTCGTCGCACCCGAAATCACAACCATTGCAGCCGATCCACTCCGGCTGAAGCAAATGCTATTCAACTTGCTCTCCAATGCCCTGAAATTTACCGAGCGTGGGTCGGTCGGCTTAGAAGTTAAAGCGATCGATGATTTCATGCACTTCATCGTCTGGGATACAGGCACAGGCATCTCGCCCGAACAACAGCAACTCCTCTTTCGCCCCTACACCCAACTGAAAAACGCGACCCCCGGTGAAGGCACAGGTTTAGGTCTAACACTCACCCAAAAACTTGCCGAACTACACGGTGGATGGGTACGCCTCGACTCAGAACTCGGCGTTGGTTCTCGCTTCACGATCGCGCTCCCACTCACCATGCCCATCAATACCGATCCCACCTCCCCCCCCAACCAACTCTGCCTCTCCCCCACTCCCCATCTCCCCACTCCCCCACTCCCCCACTCCCCCACTCCCCTTAACCCCACCCGCTCCAACCACATCCTCCTCGTCGAAGACAACGCCCACAATGCCCGCTTGATCATCACTTATCTATGCAAACTCGGCTACGAAGTCACCTGGTCAAAAGACAGCAAAGAGATGTGGCAATCTCTCAAGCAATCGATTCCTGCCGTGATTTTGATGGACATTCATCTACCTGAAGTGAATGGTTTAACGCTGACCCAGCAGTTACGATCGAGAAAACGCTATCGCTCCATTCCGGTGATCGTCCAAACCGCAATGGCAATGAAAGGCGATCGTGAAAAATGTCTCGAAGCCGGAGCTGTTGATTACGTCTCAAAGCCGATTGATCTCAATGCTTTAGCGCAAACTGTTGCAAGGTACAGCCAAAAACGCTGAAATTCTAGGTTTCCTTTATATACTGGTTAGGCTGAGCTACCCGTTTATATTTTTGAGTTATGCAAGACGTTCCCGCCTGGTTATCTTCAATCGTTTGGACAGATTACCGTTTGGCAGTCTTGTTCACTGTCATCTTGCCACTCGCTCTCCTGATTTGGGCGACCGTACAACAGGTTGAAGCCCTGCAAAGATTGCTCTTGATTTATTGGCGCGTTTCTAGCTTGTTGGCGATTACCCTCTATTTACTGATTGGTGTATTGCCGATCGGGTTTTTCTCTGGTTGGCTTGCGAGAATTCTGATTCCGATCGGGCTTTGGTATTGGGCAGATTTGAATGAAGAAATTCGCGATTCGCCGTCGAGTTCGCTGAAATTGGCGCTGGTGTCTTGGCGCTGGGCAGTTTCAGTCTATTGTGCGATCGGGGTGATTGGACAAATCCCAGTCTTACGCTGTGCAACCTTGGCGAGTCAGCAGATTTTAGGAGATGCAGCTTGCCGAGTTTGGCTAGATCCACCGTTCTTGTTCAGAGAATATCTTCACTCTGGAGTCAGACCCTTTGTTCTGGGATTTTTTGGCATTGTCGGACTGGTCATCTACATTCTCTATTTAGGCTACTTCGTCTTTTTCCGTCTCGGGAAGCGGAAACGCTCTGCGATGGAAAATTAGTCCTTGTGTTTATCTATTCATCAGTTTTCCCATGAGTCATTCAATTGGACAGCGTTTAGAGCAGTACACCATTAAGTGCCCCAATGAAGTCTTATTGGTGTCGATCGAGGCAGAAGGACAGCCTGATCAAATTGCGATTTTTAAGGGATTCTCCAGTTCGCTGATGAATCCAACCTCATTCGATCCGGATATGCCTGTGCTGCCGGATGATGCGATCGTGCAATCTGTCGATCGCTTGGAGAGTCCTTACAATCCCAATCATCCACGATTTGTCGAGCAGGGATTGAGTTGGCTGGAGTTCCAACGGCTGTTAGATGCGGCTGGGGTGTAGTCTAAATACCTAGAGATACGCCTCAGTGTGAGATAGACTGCAAGGGTGCAACGGTTTAACCACAGTTATTTTGTGTGAGGATGTGAGTTATCTATGGTGTCATTGCCATCAAAGGCTGAATCGCTCAGCCGCTTTTCTTCCCGTTCCCAACACTGGGAAGCGTTACCTTTGCCAGAGTCTGCTTTGTTTGGAACGGATGGGATTCGAGGGAAGGCTGGAGACTTGCTGACGGCTCCCTTGGCGATGCAGATCGGATATTGGGCTGGACAGGTTTTAGGTTCCGGAAATCGCGCCCCGATCGTCATTGGTCAAGATTCGCGCAATTCAAGCAATATGCTGGCAATGGCACTTTCTGCAGGATTGACCGCAGCAGGCTTAGAAGTGTGGGATTTAGGATTGTGTCCGACTCCAGTAGTAGCGCATTTAACGCACTACAGTGAGGCGATCGGCGGTGTGATGATTTCTGCTAGTCACAACCCACCCGAGGATAATGGCATCAAGTTTTTTAATTCAGATGGCTCGAAACTCGCGTCAGAACTTCAAAAGCAAATTGAAGCTTGTCTGCGAGGAGAAAGAAAAATTGCATCCATTTCCTCGCAATGGGGACAGCATTTCCATCGCTCCGAATTGATTGAGCAATATATTCAAGCAATTCAGCAACCGTTGATGGCTGAATCGGCTGAACCCTTTGCTGGATTGAAAGTCGTTTTAGATTTGGCGTGGGGTGCGGCGACTCGCTCTGCCGCAGATGTTTTCCGGTCTTTGGGTGCGGATGTGACGGTATTACATGCTGATCCCGATGGCGATCGCATTAATGTCAATTGTGGCTCAACGCATTTGAATTTGCTAAAAGCTGCGGTGAAAGAGCAGGGAGCAGATGTTGGATTTGCGTTTGATGGCGATGCCGATCGCGTCTTAGCGGTCGATAGCCAAGGTCGGACAGTCGATGGAGACTACATTCTCTACCTTTGGGGCAAGCACCTTTTAGCAGCAGGACAACTCCCAGGAGCCACGATCGTGGCTACGGTGATGTCAAATCTTGGATTTGAACGGGCTTGGGAAAAGTTAGGCGGTCAGTTAATCCGAGCTTCGGTTGGCGATCAGTATGTTCATGCCGACATGATCAAGCATGGGGCTGCTTTGGGCGGTGAACAGTCTGGACATATTTTGTGTCCACAACACAGCGTCAGTGGAGACGGATTGTTAACGGCGTTGCACTTAGCAAGCTTGATTCAGCAATCGGGTGGAAACTTGGCAGAATTAGTCGATCGCAGTTTCAAGACCTATCCTCAACTGCTTCGCAATGTGCGGGTCGAAGATCGGACTCAGCGCTTGAACTGGCATCACAACGCAGCCGTTCAAGACGCAATTTCTGAAGCTGAAGCGGCAATGGGCGATCGTGGACGCATCTTAGTCCGTGCATCCGGAACAGAGCCAGTAATCCGAGTCATGGTTGAGGCAGAAAGTTCTGATCTGGTAGAACATTGGACAGAGCGCTTAGTTGCGACTGTTCAGCAACATCTGACCTAAAGATGCGGTAGGGTGAGTGCTGTTGTTTCTCACCCTGACTGTACTTATGTTTCAAATTCGTGCTGCACTCCCGGCTGATGTTCCAGCAATTTTCTCGCTGATTCAGGCATTAGCAGAGTACGAAAAACTCTCGCATCAGGTTACAGGCTCGATCGAGCAGCTTCACACACATCTCTTCGGCGAAAAGCCTGTAGTTGAAGCGATCGTGGCAACCGTCCATGAACACGCGATCGGGTTTGCATTATATTTTTATAACTATTCAACTTTCCTTACAAAGCCAGGAATCTATCTGGAAGACCTGTTTGTTTTACCAGAATATCGGGGTCAAGGGATTGGAAAAGCACTCCTGACTCAATTGGCTCAAATTGCCTTAGAGCAAGACTGTGGGCGCTTAGAATGGAGCGTTCTGGACTGGAATGAGAGTGCGATCGGGTTCTATGAACGGATGGGTGCAACAGTGCTTCCAGACTGGCGAATTTGTCGCGTTACAGGCGAGGCTTTGTTACAAATGTCAGCTTTCTAACCGAAATAAATATGTCAAAATTTTCTGTAGGATTCTAGAGGATACGACCATGACAATTTGGGTAAATGAACAAGTTGATCCATCTGGACTGATGTATGCCTGCATTGCCTGCTGCGATGAAACGCAAGCAAATGAATGCCATCAATCCTTTGAAGAGAACCTCACCGCAGATCAAAAAGCAGATGGTTGGATCGCTCGGATGCGAGAAGTCAGCTCTTGGGATGAAGTTCCTGTCAATTCGTTGAAGCTCGATTAGCTGCCAATTCTTTCACCTTGCTCTAAGCTATAAGCGGAGCTTGCAGGAGAGAAGTTTATGTACGTGTTAATCGGGGGCGCGGGTCTGATTGGGGTGAGTTTGGCTCAACGTCTGATCGATCTAGGGCACACGGTTGCAGTGATTGATGTGAATCCTGCGGCTTGTCGATATGCTCGTGAGCAGTTGGGAGTGATTGCTTTTGAAGGCAGTGCAGTCAGCACAGAAGTTTTGCTCGAAGCGGGCATTCGCAAGGCAGATGCGATCGCAGCAGTTCTGAGAAGTGATGCTTTAAATCTGGCAATGGCGACTTTGGCAAAGCATTATGGTGTGCCGAATATTTTGGTGAGAATGCGGCACAAGGATTTTGCTGAGCCTTATCGCCTTGCTGGAGCAACGCATGTGGTTAATGCGATCGAGCTTGCGGTTTCGACGATGGTGAATGTCATCGAATACCCCGAAGTAGAATCGATGATGCACTTCGAGCAAGGTCAGATTGAAGTCTTTAAGCTGGCAATTCCTGCAAATTGCAATGTAGTCGGACGCAGTGTGGCTGAAGTTGCACAAGATTCTCGATTTCCAAAGGGGTCATTGATCATTGGCTATCAGCCTCATGCACATATGGATCTGGCGATTCCGAATGGGAGCACGATTTTAGAGCCGGGTTCGACCGTTTTAATGGTTACTAAACCCGGATTTATGCACGAGGTCATTGATTTCATGCAAAAGTGCGCTGAGTAGAAGTTTTGAGAAGGTAGAGTTTAGTGCATTTCCCCCTTCCCCGATCGAACAAGGTAAGGGGATTTTTTTTCACGGTTCAAACCTGCAAAAGGCAGTTCTACTCATCTAACTGCCAAAGCTCGGTTGTATAAGCTTCGTCTAGGACTTTCTTGGGGCGCATGACGAGAATGACTCGCCCTAATAAGTTGATCGTCGGTTCTTCTTCAAACCATTGCAGTTCTAATTGTTCTCCTTCAGCGATCGCAAAGTAACTGTCTGCGTCCCAGTCTCGTTGCGCTCGATCGATGACAATGATCACTTCTTCCGCATCACCTTCTAATGGAACAGGTAAGCGATCGCTTTGTCCTAAAATCGCGACTGGATCTTCTGCACTGCGGATCACTTGCCAACCCGGAACCGTCATCACTGCGCCGATGCCGGAAAATTGCACGATCGCAAAGATTCCCGTTTCTTCTAACATCGGGACAGCATGAAGATCAGCAACTTTGAGCGGCAGTTTGCCTGCAACGGGTAAAATGCGCGGCAGTTGCTCATCACTGTCAACGCGATAGAGCGGAAGGCGAGGGGCAGGACGCTTGGGGGTAACAGTGAAATCGGTTAAGAGTGCTTCGATCGTTTTTCGAGCTGTTTCGGTGTGCGCGAATTTTAGACCTCTGGCAATGTAGCGCGATCGCTCTTGGAAATCGGATTTTTCTTTCGCAGTCTTCCAGGCGTAGAACGCAACAATGTCACCTGGATGAGCCGTAAAGTTTTCTGGAATTTTGCTCAGGCGAGAAAATTCTTTGAGCGATCGTACAACTTCATGCACTTCGTCTGTGTCTAAGTTCTTCTCAAAGACTAATTCAGCGGCGGCCGCACGTTCTTCTTGTTTGAGCACTCGCAATTCGTACAGAATATCGCTGGCTCTTTGTCCAAAATGGTTTTTAACCGCATCCGAAACCCCGACTCTCAGCATGGTGTCATAAACCTGTGCAGCAACAATGATCTGGTTTTGCTGAATCGGCTCGAATCCAGAGGCTTCAAAGATGGCTTGGGGTGTATATCCTGCTTTCTGCAAGGTTTGACAAGTATGTCCCCACTCGACCCAAGATCCCTGTTTGCGGCGGAGTGAGAGCAGGAGTTCGTCAGCATTTGGGAGGTCTTGAGGTGTCTCGGTCATAGCAGGTTCTTTGTCGGATCTGGATTGGACTAATTCTAGATGATAGTTGATTCTGAAACGCGACCTACCATTAGAAGCAGCCCTTTCACCGATAAGTTTTCTCAAGGATACGCAGAGTTAACATAGAAAAAGAATCTTCAAGAGATCTGTTTAGTTAGGTCACTTCGTCTGAATAAGTTAGGGCGTACGATTGTAATGGAGGTCTTCCTGCTATCAAACATTTCACAGTAGTGAGTAGAAGCAATTAACATGAGAGGGGTATATTTGATTAAACTGGAGTGCTTCTTATGGTTTCATCAGATTTAATCTCTACGTTAAAGGGGCTGAGCCGTCCAGACAAGTTCTATATCATGCAACTTCTGATTTCAGAACTAGCACAACAAGAAGCAGATTTGATTAAACCTGATCAAGCTTATCCAGTATGGTCACCTTACGATGCAGTTGAGGCAGCAGATACAATGTTAAAGGTGTTACAGGCTTCCAAGCATCGAGATCATGCCTAATGTTGAACGATACCCCTTTACTCCTGGCGATTCGGCATTAGGCGAAGCCAGTTTTCGTCCGTATCTGTCATTTACCTTGGTTCACCAACAAGTTTCTGCTGCTGTATCGGGTTTGCTAGATACTGGAGCAAGTGTCAATGTATTGCCCTATTCAATGGGGATCGAGCTTGGGTATGAGTGGGAACGGCAAACCACAGCCCTAAGTTTGACAGGAAATTTAGCTCAATATGAAGCGCGTGTTGTACTTGCTCAAGCAGTCGTTGGGCAATTTGAGCCTGTGCAACTGGTATTTGCCTGGACACAGGCGACTAATGTACCGCTTATCCTGGGGCAGGTCAATTTTTTCATGGAGTTTGATGTTTGCTTCTACCGTTCACAGCTAGAGTTCGCAGTCAGTCCCAAAGCCTCTGTGTCCGAGTAGATTTCACTCTTGGCAACCTCTAGTCCTCGGTGACACCAGTATAGTCGAAAGCCATTTGTGCTCGGTTCAGGATTATCTGCTGCTGATAAATTGAATCGTTGGATGGCTTTGATTTTAGGTGGTGGCAGTGGTTTGAAGTTTCTCGATTAATTTAATTGTCAAGATCAACCACTATTGAGGTTTCTTGAAAGGCATTGGTTGAGGATGCAAGAGACAACTTCAAGCCAGAAATACGGGTGCTTTTCTTTACTCACATGAGGATGCGCTACCATAGCAGCGTCATCTGTTTTGGGAAGTTTGAATCCTCGTATGTACGAAGCCTTCATCGATTTAGACGAATTGATAGTGCGATGCAGAGATAAATTATCAAGAAAGTTTATCCAAGAAGCTGTTTCTTGTTACCGCGCTGGAGCATTCCGCTCATGCATAGTCGCAACGTGGAATGCAGTAGTTTTCGATTTTTTGCATAAGCTCAGAGAGTTGGAGCTTTTGGGAGATTTGGAGGCATCAAGATTACTAGAACAATTTAATAATTTAAGGTCAAGTGACAGACTTAACAAATTTAGAGAGCTTTGGCAGTTTGAGTCTGATATTCCTCAATTTGCACTTACAAGGTTTGAACTAATTTCAAATGTAGAGAAATCAGATATTGAGAGACTGTTTGAGGATCGAAGCCGATGTGCTCATCCTTCTATGACATCATTAGAAGAACCATTTGAAGCCACAGCAGAACTGGCACGTTATCATTTAAGAAGTGCAGTATCACATCTTTTACAACATCCACCTGTACAAGGTCGCGCTGCCCGAGAAAGGATCTTCCAGGACATTAGCTCTGCATATTTTCCATCAGAAACAGAATTAGCAGTAACGTATTTCCAGAACAGTCCGCTTGCAAGAGCAAGATTCACTTTAGTTAAAGATGTAGTTATTGGCTTAACGAAAAGTCTATTAATAGAGGAGAGATCAGAGGATGAGCGTGCGCGACAGCTTTCAGCACTAAACGCTGTTTCAAGTATGTATTTTCAAGAAACAAGAGAGATGTTGAATAGTCAATTATCTGAAATTATTCTTAGCAGGGTCAGTGATGAAAATTGGGATAAGGTTATCAACTATCTTGGCAGTGTTACTGCTTGGGAGGATCTTAGCGAACCATGTAGATTAAAAGCAGAAGCGTTTATTGACAGACTCGATATATTTGAGAAGCAACAAAAATATCCTAGACGACTCTCACAGCAAGCAATCTCTATATTAGTGAAAGCATCTCGTATAGATTTCTTGAAGCAGTCTATAACAAAGAAACTTCAACTCTCTTTGAAAGACTTACTATTATTGAAAGATTCTTGCGGAGATGATTCTTTTAAGGAGATGATTATTATTCCTATTCTACGAGAACTATCGCCACAAGCTAATTTGGATGAATTGATCTCAATGAGAACCGAAGCTTCATTAAAATCTGATGGCACAATCGAAGCAAATATAAGAGAGAAAATCCAATCTTCCTCATTGTGGGAGTTAACTTCAACAGCATCTAAGTATCAAGATGAATGGCTTATTAGCTTAATTGAACTTGCCCTAGAAGAGAATATGACTAGTGCAAGCTTGAAAAACTTACTTGCAGCAAAAGCAAGGTATAAATTGATCAATGAACAAAAAGACAAAATACTTGAGTTGTTTGATATCTCTATTGAGCAGCAAGTCAAGCAAGAGGTAGGAGAGATTTCTTTAGAAGAAGTCGTCGCTTTCATCACACGATACGAAGAAGATGATTTCTTTATAGCTCTAGTTGAACCTGAACTAGAGAAGAAAATCTCTACTGTAAGTTTAGATCGTCTACTGGAAGCGAAATCAACATACAAATTCTTGGCTACTCCAGAAAATAGAATACTTGAAATATTTGATAGATTTATCAGCCAACAGGTGAAGTCAACGCGCTTCAATGACCTATTTGAGCAAAGAAGACATTGGGATGAAATTCCCAATAACTTACTTGAACCAATCTTGAAAAATAATGTCTTAGAAATAATAAAAAGGTTTGAAAAATCAGGCTCTTTTGATTCTGCTGCGATTAACACAAGATTGATAATAAAGATTGCTGAGTACTTAAGCCCTGTTCAGTGGGAAAGTATTTTGGAGGCTTTTTTTGAGAATAGTCAACTTTGCGGTTCATATAGATGTAAAGAGGGATTTGAATCCTTATTCAAGAAGTCCCTAGAACTCAGCCAATCCGTTCAACCTTACTGGCTGAATTTTCGAGAGAAACTGAACAGGTTTAATGATTCATACAGTAATAGTCTAAAGCGGTTAATTGATTCTAATTTATAAGTTCAATTCTCCATGTAGCCAGACATCTACCAATCATTGGAACGGCAATTTCAAGCACTATGTTATGAGCATATCTGTCGCCGCTCAACTTAGTCTTTATTTAGCTCAATTCACGAAAAAACAAGGGCTAAGTTTCTCAACCAAACCCTCGTCTTCATCAACCAAACTATTAACTATGCTTCGGGCAATCTTGCACTGGCGTAGGCATCAGCTACGACAAAGGCAGGAACACGTGTAGAGTAATCGATTTCATTTCCAGTCAGAGCGCGAGCCAGCTTTTCAAAAGAAGTCGATCGCCAGTTGCGCTCATGAATCGGCTTCGATTGCTCACCCAAGAAATAAGTCATCGAACCCAATAGAGCAACTGCGACCCAACCGACAACAAATAGGCTAATCAAGATTACCATCGCAACCTCCTGTGAAGTTCTGTTTCTTTATGTAAACTAATGTAACAGAGATTATTCAGAAAAGGCAATCTACCCGTCAGGTGTGATAACCGAACTCGGTCAATTATGAGAATTTTGATGAGAATTTTGAGGATTAGATGAGAAAGAGGGGACAATTTGCTCTTCTTGTAACCGCTGGCTGAGCAAGGTATATCGGCGCTTGTCTCGACACTGGGAAATTGCCTGACGTAAAGCTTGCGGTTGTCCGACTAAGATCGCTAACTGCTTCGCACGGGTCAGCGTTGTGTAAAGCCAAGGGCGGCTGAGCATTACAGTGTTTTGCATAAATAAAGGCACGATCGTGACTGGAAATTCAGACCCTTGCGCCTTATGTCCGGTAATGCTGTACGCCAGAGTCATCTGATCCCATTCTGTGCGCTGATATTCGACCCAATGTTCCTCGAACTGAACGCCTAAAATTTGTCTCTGAGCATCGTAGGTTTCAATAATGCCTAATTCGCCGTTCATAACTTCGCGATCGTAATCATTTTCCAACTGAATCACGCGATCGCCGATTCTAAATTTGCGCTCCTCAGCCTGAACCTCGAAGCCATCAGCCTGCGGTGGATTGAGCAACGCTTGTACAACGGCATTAATCGCTTTCGTGCCAATGTCTCCTTTGATCATCGGACAAAGAATCTGCACATCATTAAATGCGTTAAATCCAAGCCGAGGAATCGTCTCAGTAATCAACTGCTGAATGCATTGAATGCCATGTTGAGGAGAATGTGAGGGCATCCATAAGCAATCCGATTGAGGAGTCGTCGAAAAGCGCTCAATCTCTGGCACTTCACCTCGATTCAGCGCGTGAGCATGACAGATAATCGCCGAGCTTTGAGCTTGCCGCCAAACTTGAGTTAACCGGATTACAGGCACTTGTTCAGACTCAATTAAATCTCGCAACACTGCACCCGCTCCAACACTCGGCAACTGATCAACATCGCCAACGATCAAGAGTTGAGATTGAAGCGAAACCGCTTTGATCAATGCGTTCGCAAGAAACACATCGGTCATGGAAAACTCATCCACAACAATGCAGTCTGCTTTGAGCGGTCGAGTGTGATCGCGCTGAAAGTATCCACTACTGCGGTCATATTCCAAGAGCCGATGCAGCGTAGACGCGTCTCTTTGCGTTAATTCCGAAAGTCTGCGCGCGGCTCGCCCAGTCGGAGAAGCCAAAGCAACTTGTTTGCCCATTGCTTCCCACAGTTCAACGATCGCGCGAGTTGTATGCGATTTTCCAACCCCTGGCCCGCCCGTCAAAATTACCACTCGCTGCGTTGCGGCTAAAATCACGGCTTGCCTTTGTTCTTGAGAAAGCAGCAGATCTGAAGATTCGCAGTACTGCTGCATCCAAGTTTCGACAAAATGATGATCAATTTCTAATGGCTCAAGAAGCAATAATTTCAGCCGAGTCGCGATCGACATTTCCGCGTAATAAAACGCAGGCAAGTAGTACCCCAACCGTCCCGGATACCGACGACTTTCTTCGACAACCAGTTCTTGCGTGGCAACCAGATAGACAATTTGATCCTCGATTTGTTCAGCTTGTGCTGCATAATCTGGACGAGCCAGCAATCGAGCAGTTCGCTCTACCAGAGTAGATTGCGGCAAAAAACAATGTCCATCTCGTCCAGCTTCTCGTAAACAATGCAAAATTGCACTGCGATAACGCGCTTCAGAATCCGGTTTTATTCCGAGTTGCGTGGCAATGCCATCGGCTGAGTGAAATCCAATGCCTCGAATATCCGCCGCAAGCTGGTAAGGATTTTGGGAAACAATCGCGATCGCGTCTTCTCCATAGCGCTTAAAAACTTTCACCGCTTGACTTCGACCAATGCCGTAAGTCTGTAGAAACATCATGATGCTATGAGTCTGTTTCTGTTCCAGCCAAGAAGACTGAATCATCGCTATTTTCGATTGAGCGATGCCTTTGACTTCAATTAGTCGATCGATATCAGTCTCAAGAATGGTCAGAGTTTCTAACCCAAAGCGATCGACAATTCGTTTCGCCATCGCTGAGCCGATGCCCCGAATTGCACCACTACTTAAATAAGCTTCGAGACTCGCGATCGTATTCGGCAGTGCTTCGCGATAATTTTCAACCTGAAATTGCAACCCGTACCGAGAATGAGTGCGCCAAGTTCCACTGAGAATTAAAGACTGTCCTAAATTGAGGCTGGCAAAATTGCCCACGATCGTTACAACCTCGGCAACCGTCTGCAACCGAGCCACCGTAAATCCAGTTTCAGCCGAGGTAAATACGATCGATTCAATGCTGCCTTCGAGTTCCTCAATGTTCATGATCAGGTTGGGGGCGGGCTGCGACTTCGCTCAATCCACGAAACGTATCGAAATGCATCGTTTTGCTTATTTTACGTCGTTCACCACAATCAATTTGGAGTAGGGAGTGGGGAGTGGGGGAATGAATGCGATCAGCAACTAGCCAACTTAAAGGATTTCCACCTCCAAATTTTCGGTTGATCGTTGATTGCACTTTCCCGCCCGTGATTGAAAATCGCGGTCTAACCGTGCGAAGTCCCTAAAGGGACTACCAGAATACAGCGATGCAGTCCCTTCAGTGGACTTCGCACAGTTAGCACGGGGTTTTAAACCCTGTGCGGGAGCACGCGATCAACAAATCAACCCGAAATTGATAGGTGGAATTATTTCTTCACCTCAACAGGCGTACCCACTTTCACCGCTTGATACAGCGCCACTACATCCGCATTTCTCATTCTCAAACATCCATGAGAAACGGCTTGCCCTAGCAACGAGTAATCCTTTGTTCCATGAAATCCAATCAAAAGTTTTCCCTGCGAAGTAAAGCCAATCCACCGTTTGCCCAACGGATTGTCCTGATCACCTGCCGGAATATGCTCACCCGTAATCGGATGTTGCCAAGTTGGATTCTCAACCATTTGAGACACTTTAAACGATCCAATGGGCGTTTCCCATCCTTCTTGCCCAATTGCGATCGGATAAGTTGCCTTTAATTTCTTTTTCTCAAACAGTCGCACCTTGCGATCGCTTAAATCGACCACTAATTTTGTCTCAATCACAGGCGACGGAGCAGGAGAAGCTTTGGGAGCAACCATCGCCTGAAAATTCGGCAGGTCAAATTTTGGCAACGCAGGCAACCGACGCACCTGGAAAAGCGCGATCGCGATTCCTGGGACAACGCAGATCATCATGAACGCTTTAGAAAGAGGAGACTCCTGAATCTTTGCCGCCATTTCCTTCTCAAACTGCTACTTTTTTCATTCTGCCCGGAACTCATCTGCCCGATTGTGAATCTTAAGACGCAAGCAGATTTTTCTTTTACACGGATACCATTGTCGCGATCGTAACGTAATTCATACGGGAATCCTTTGACCTAACCCGGAAAATTGGCGAATCTGCCGCAATCTTACCTAGGTTAGATAAAAGATTGAGTAAATCTTGATCCAAAGGGTGATCCCAAATTTACAATGCTGGCAACCTGTTCGTTTCGGTCTGAGTGAGGAGTGAGGAGTGAGTCATGAAAGAAAAGCTATTTCTAGCGATCGCCATCACAAGCGCAATTCTCTGTCTGTATGATTGGTCTAGTCCAATTCGCGTCCGAAATACCACCCAAACTGAAGCGATCGCCGACCACATCGCTCGTTTACAGCTCGAAACTCTACCCTAAAGCGTATTTCTGTTGCTAGAGTTCTCCAACGAGAACATCTCCGATCTATCCTGGATAGGATCACTCGATCAAAAACTAGGCAACTGTGAGGAACTTTCTCAAACCCGTTGGGGTCATCAAAGGTGGAACGTAGAAAATACCGTCATCCGCCCATGAGTCAGTCCCTTCCTGTATCCTGGTCATCGATCGAGCCAAAGGTTCATCAGAGTCCAGTGCAAGCAGAAAAACTCTCCAATTACGATTTAGTGTTGCAATGTCAGACCGGACATCGCCCGGAGAAAGCCGTGTTTGCGGAACTCATGCGGCGGTATCAGTCTCATGTCGATAAAGTTCTCTATCATTTAGCACCGGATTGGCAAGATCGTGCCGATCTGGCTCAAGAAGTCTGGATTCGGGTCTATCGCAACATCACCCGACTGAATGAACCTGTCAAGTTCCGAGGTTGGTTGAGTCGGATTGCGACCAATTTGTTTTACGACGAGCTTCGCAAACGCAAACGCAATACCGCACCCCTGTCTTTGGATGCACCTTTATCCGTGGATGATGGAGAGGTAGATTGGGAAATCGCCGCAGCAACACCCGGACCTGATGAAGATCTCACCACTCGGGAATTCTACGATCAGCTCAACGAAGCGATCGCTGACCTCCCCGAAGTCTTCCGTACCACGATTGTGTTACGTGAGATTGAGGGTATGGCATATGAAGAAATTGCTGAACTCACTGGAGTGTCACTCGGAACTGTGAAATCGCGGATTGCGAGAGCGCGCCATCGCCTCCAATCGCAACTTCAACAGTACCTTGATGGACAATAATTTTAAATTCTCCGTGATATTGCTAAGACTTCAGATTGGCTTTGTTAATATGCTCTCAGATGTATCTCCGCAAGAGCTTTAATATTCTGAGGAGTGAGTGATTACGAGGAGTGGTTAAGTACACTGAAAATCGTTTGATCTCTGGGCATTCATAAGTGAAGTGACTCTCGATGAACTCCAATTTTGATTCGCTGAATAACGATATGCAATCTCCGCTCAATTCACAGTTAAACGCACAAGCCCGCGATCGCTTCGAGTTACTCAGTGCCTATCTCGACGGAGAAGTGACAGCCAGTGAGCGCAAACAGGTTGAAGAATGGTTAGCAACCGATACTTCGATCCAACAGCTTCACGCTCGCTTGCTCAAACTTCGTCAGGCATTTCGCTCGATTCCTGCCCCCGCTCCCGTTCAATCTGTTGAGCAAACAGTTGAACAAGTCATGGCAAAAGTCGATCGCCGTCCAAAACTCCGCTTGGTCTGGGGAGGGGCTGCCATTGCTGCTGCCTTTATGGGTGCCGTGACGCTCTTTAGTGTTCGTCAGCCCCAAATGGCACAAGTTCAACCCAAAACTCAACCGACTCTTGAAGCTCAGCAGCAGCCCTCTGACTCTGACATGATGGTGGCGCTCGATCGCCCAGTTGTGTCAATTAAGATGGCAAATTCTCAACCGCCTTCACGTCAACGCAACTAATCTCAGGTTTGCTGAAGATTTCAATCGCCCGTGGTTATTTCACTGCGGGCGATTTTTCTGCCAAATTCCGCTGGGAGTCAGAACGCCCTTTAAGCGATCGACTTGCTCTTGCGTCATCACATACGCCCAAGCTTTTCCTAGTGAGATTTGATTGAGATCAAAGACTTCAATTTCCTGGCGCTGATAATCGTTCCCTGATCCAAACGGCTCGATCTCGGTTGAATCATGTTGTTCGTAGTCATCTAGGATTTCTAATATCTCAGCATTCTGGAAAGTTAACAGATAACCGTAAGTCCTTCCATTTCCAGGAACAATTGCCGGATAACCTAGCTGTAAATGATAGAGAGAGGCGTGAGCGATCGCGCTTCGGCTGGAAATAACGCGATCAGCACAGAGCACATACTGACTTTCACCCGGCTTGAGCGTGCCGTACACAAAGACCCGAATCATTCCTCTTCGCCTGCATGATACGAACTACGGACAAGAGGAGCCGATCGCACATGAGAAAATCCCATCGCTTTGGCAATCTTGCCCAAACGCTCGAACTCATCCGGATGCCAATATTTCTGAACGGGCAAATGGTCTAAAGAAGGACGCATATATTGACCGATCGTTACGCGATCGCACTGGACGGCTCTCAAATCCTGAAGTGTCTCAATCACTTCTTCTTCAGTTTCACCATGTCCTAACATCAAGCCTGATTTGGTGGGAATCGTCGAATCAAGTTCTTTGACGATTTCTAAAACTCGAAGAGTGCGATCGTATTTCGCACCTCGGCGCACGGGAGCCTGTAACCGCTTGACGGTTTCAATATTGTGGTTATAGCAAGCGGGTTGCGCTTTCACGATCGTCTCAATTCGCTGCCGCTGCAATTCTTCTGCGGAAAACCCTTCTTGTTTTCCGCCCCAAAAATCAGGGGTCAGCACTTCAATCTGAGTCTCCGGATTCAATTTGCGAATTTGCTGCATCGTTGCTGCAAACCAACCTGCTCCTTGATCCGGGATGTCATCTCGTGCCACCGAAGTTAGCACGACGTATCTCAAGCCGAGTAACTGAACCGATTCCGCCACTTTCTGAGGCTCTTCGGCATCCAGCGGCATGGGCGCGTGTCCTTTATCCACCTGACAGAACGCACACGATCGCGTACAAGTTGGCCCCATCAACAGAAACGTCGCCGTCTTCTGGGCATAGCATTCTCCCCGATTTGGACAGCGTCCTTCCTCACAAATCGTGTGAATTTGGCGCTGTTTAATAATCTGCTGCACAGTTGAAATATCACTGGCATTCCCGATCGAGCGGCGTAACCAGTCTGGCATCGCAGCAACCAAGGCACGACGTTCAGAAATTGTCGAAGGATTCGTTTGGGAAGACATAAACGGGGGAATGCTAGGGGTCAGATGAATAAAAACTTGGCAAAAGCCAACAGCTTAGAAGATAAAGTTTTGTTGCCTATGTCAATTATAAAGTGAGAAACTCATCGGCTCGACGCTGTAGTGTTCCTTCACGAAAAGTCAGTATCATTTAGCACGATCGCGGCTATCATTTCTACTGCTGAGTTTCTCGGTCAGGGGTGCAGTATTCACGGGTCGCATCGTTTTCCCGACCATCCTGACCGATGTTGTTTCCCAGATCACCCGTAGAGGAGTTCAGTTGTGGCTAGTCACAAAGTTATTGTTATCGATGATAGCGCCGTGATTCGGAACATGGTGCGTGACATGTTGCCGAAAGGCAATTTTGAGGTTTTGGAAGCAAAAGACGGAGTGCAAGGGATTACCCTGATTCGTCAGGAGCGTCCAACTCTGATTATGTTAGATTTCCTGCTGCCGCGAATGAGCGGTTGGGAAGTGTACCAGCAAATTCAGAGCCAGCCTGAACTACAAACGATTCCTTTAGTACTGATGTCGGGACGTAAGGAAGAGGTTGAGGAAAAGCTGCAAGAGCCGTTTGAGTATTTCGAGTTTGTGCAGAAGCCATTTGACCAGAAGGGTCTAATTGATGCCATTAAAACGGCAATGGCAAAAGCGAAGCGTCGTCCGGCTCCAGTTGCTCCAGTTGCTCCGGTTGCTGAGACCACAAGTGGTGCGGACGCAGCTGAAATTGCAGCCCTGAATCAGAAGATCGTGAAGATGCAGGCTGAAATTGATGGAATGAAGAAGCAAATGGGTCAGCTTTTAGCGTTTGTGAAGCAGAAGTTGAAGTAATTTTGCCTGAAGCAATTTTGCTCGAAGTAATTCTGATGAATGTAGGGCGCTACGGAAGTTCTCACCTCCGTAGCGTTTTTTATTGAGCAGGTTTCCATGTCCCATGAAATCCGAGTGGGATGACTTCCGGCAATGCTAATCGGCATACGGGCTGATCGTCTAAGTGATGACTATCGAACACCCAAACTTCACTACTATCTGTACGCGCATCGTAAACAACGGTGATAATCCAACCTTGATTAGCATCGATCGCATCAGGTGCGTAAATCGGTTCCATTGGATATCGATGTTCACCACAGTCAGCTTCGATCAGCGTTTCAGTTTTCCGATCGAATCGCCCGATCGCGCCAAAGAAATCTTTCGTCGAATCACTGCCCTTACGATGCATTGCGAAATAGGTATAGCGCCAGTCTTGCCCCACATCGACTGGGTTTACCACCGGAAATTCTAAGTGTCGATCGACAAGTTCCTGCTGCTCGAATACTTGCCCCGTTTTCGGATTGACTCGAACTTGCCACAGAGTTGATTTTGCGAATGTATGAGTCTCGCCAGTCGCAATCTGTCTGAGGTATTCATTGGTGTTGAAGTCGGGAAGGCGGATAATATCGACAATCGCATTGCCATCCTCATCCACACAAGCATTGCCAAAATGCCATTGATACCAAGGATCAGTTTCGCCTTTGCTCACCAGTTGTAGCGTTTCTCGATCGAAGACCAACACTTGAGTTCCGAGTTCTGGCTTCCAGTCGAACGACTCGCTAAAACTCTTAATTCTTGCTAACAGCAAAAACGGATTCAACCGTACAGGCGAAACAAAAAAGAGTAAATACTGACCTGCCATCACAAAATCGTGAATGAGCGGAAAGCCGTCTAGGGTGTAGCTATTTCGCTGCTTGAGTTTGCCATTTGCATCGACACAATACAAATTCAGAACCGGGTCTTTCCCAACGGTCACACCGAAATTGTAGATATCTCCGGTTTTGGGGTCACGTTTTGGATGAGCAGAAAAAGGAATTGATTCCGGTAAGCCTCCTAAAGGGTCAGGTTCTCCAGTCTCTAGGGTTTCTAGATTGAGCGTGTACGGATGTGCGCCTTCCCAGAGAGCAAGTAAGCGATCGCTCAATGCCAATACTGAGGTATTTGCCGCATTTTTCAAGCCTTTCGTAAAGCGATTGATCAATCCTCCGGGTGGCAACATGCCATAGCCGCTGTACATCAATCGTCCAGCCCGTTCTTCATCTAGAAATTCTGGCGTTTCCACATAGCGATAAACGCCCGTTGCGCCCGCCTCACCGAAATGCACGGCTAAAATTGCACCATCGCCATCAAACCAATGTCCAACTCGTGTATTTCCGCGTTCTAGGCGACCAGGCCCGTTACGATACAGTGAGCCTCTCAAGCCTTCGGGAATTTTGCCAGATAAAATTGACAGATCTGTGGCTGGGAAACCTTTGGCAGTATGGAGGACAGATTTCGTCCAAGGTTGTGTTCTTACAGTAGTGACCATGTTTTTTCTTAGCGAAGTATTTTTCTTAGTGAAGTAGCTTGCCGTCTTCGAGTTCGATAATTCGATCGGCGATATCTAAAATCCGATTGTCGTGAGTGACGAGTAAGATCGTGCAGCCTTGTTCTTGAGCAAGTTGTTGCATGAGTTCAACGACATCTCGACCGGATTTTTTATCGAGTGCAGCAGTTGGCTCATCGGCAAGAACAATTTTTGGATGACTCACTAGCGCACGAGCGATCGCGACTCTTTGTTTTTGTCCACCCGATAAGTCTGCGGGATAGTAATCCATCCGATGCTCTAATCCGACCGCAGTGAGAATTTCTTCTGCCATTGTCGAAGCAGTTTTATAAGGGGTTTCGCTTAATTCTAGCGGCATCATGACGTTCTCTCGTACAGTGAGACATTCGAGAAGGTTGTGTGCTTGAAAGATGTAGCCTAACTGCTGTCTTGCTTGAACAAGCTGAAGTTTGCTGGCATTTGAGAGGTTTTGTCCGAGAACATTGAGCGTGCCGGATTGCGTCGATCGTAGACATCCGATTAAGCTCAAAAGTGTTGTTTTACCTGAGCCAGAAGGCCCCGTCATGATGACAATTTCGCCGCTTTGAATGTTGAGATTGATGCCAGACAGAACTTGTTTTTTGAGTTGACCTTGACCGTAGTAATGATCGAGATTTTGAATTGAGATTGCGGTGTGCATGATTAGAAAATGTCTGCGGGGTCAGCCGATCGCAGTTTTCTAACCGAAATTGCGGCTGAGATTGTACACATCATTGCGGTTAGCATTAATACAAAGATGGCTCTTCCGATTGTCATTACCATTGGTAAAAGTGTTGCTTGTCTGGTTACTTGATAGAAGGCAAGAGAAATTGTAAATCCAGGCAGAAATCCAATGAATGCCAGAATTAGTGCTTCTTGAAACACGACTGAAAGCAGATAAGTATCTTGAAATCCGATTGCTTTCAACGTCGCATACTCCGGTAAGTGATCAGATACATCACTGTAGAGAATCTGATAAACCACAACTGCACCTACAATAAAACCAATCACTGCACCCAAATCAAACACATACCCGACGGGTGTGCTCGTGTTCCAAAAACTCTTTTCTCGCTCCATAAATTCTGCTTTTGACATGACTCGGACATCATTCGGCAAGCCCGATCGCAGATTTTGCAGCACTTGATCTAGATTTGCATCCGATCGCAGTTTCACAACTCCCACATCAATCAATCCTTTTTGCCGCCGCTCTCGAAACATCCGCAAAAAGTTCAAATCGCTCGTGATCATGTGCCCGTTAATTCCAAATGAAGTTCCGAGCTTAAATAATCCCACGACATCAACTCGTCGATGCTCAACTTCAGTCGTCACATTCCCCGAAGCTTGAAATAATTGCGGAATCTTTCCAAATTCTTGCCGCGCTCCTGCATCAAATAGCACAGTATCAGGGCGCTTGAGTAATTCAGTATTTGATCGCACTTCTGGTAACAGAATCGTTTGATCATCTGGATTAATCCCAATCGCATAGAGATTCCAAACTTGTTGATTTTCTGGATTTTTCCACTGAACTGGGCTGAGATAAACGGGCGTGACTGATTCAACTCCTGAATAGCCTAATGCTTGATATAATCGCCGTTCTGTAAATCGATCGAGAGAAATTACGGCTTTATAGCGATCGCTGACTAGAAAAATCTCGCCATCCAAAACCTGATGAAGCTGAACGGCTCCTTCAAATAACGCACTGCGAAATCCCATTTGCAAGAACATCAAGACATCGGCAAAAGCAATTCCCGCGATCGCAACAATCATTCGTCCCCGTTCTTTGGTCAGTTGCTTCCAAGCTAACGGAATTCTGCGTTTCAGCATAAAAGCCTCAATTAAATCGATGGTTTTGGTGCGCGATCGAGGGATGCGTCAATGAGCTAAATCGACCGCTCGTAAACATTGCCGTTTCAGCCTCTTCCCAGGTTGTTGAGGTTGCCCTTTCTGATTGCCAATGAACGACCGAAGCTTCATCACACCAATTTTGCAGTTTTGGCATGACTTCTCGGTGAGAACCCGATCTCATAAACGATCGCATCGATGCTTCATCTTCCCAAACCGTCTTTGTCCAAAACACATTTTTGCCCGCTGCTCGAATGGTTGAAGCCAAGTTGCCTTGAGCTTGTTTTGCTTGTTGGTTGCTTTTGAAGGAATACCAGAGAAATGCTGGAAGAAATCGAACAGAGCGCACTCGTAAGCGCGTGACAGAAATTAAGGGCATTGTTTTACTCCTAAAATTAGTGAAGATCAGTAATTATTGAAGGCCGATCGCGATTTGCAGTTTCATATTCGTTAAGCCTGCAACGCTCTGACTGTCCTCTGGATCGAGTCGAACTTTGACTTCAACCACTCGCGCATCGATCGATGCCGCTGGATCGGTGTTCAAAACATCTTTCTTGGCAACTTCTAAGCCAATTTCGTCTACTTTGCCTTTGAGCGATCGTGCGAGTTTTCCACCCGATACGCTCGTCATCGTTGCTGCCTGCCCGACTCGAATCTTTGGCAAATCGGTCTCATACACTTCTGCAACGGCATACATCACATCCGTTTGCCCGATCGAGACAATTCCATTTTTGCTATCGATTAGCTCGCCTTCCCAGGTATGAACTTTGAGAATCTGTCCATCTCTCGGCGCACGAACGAGTGTTAAATCCAACTCTGCTTGAGCCTGTTGAACCGCAGCGATCGCACTTTGCACCTCTGCCTGTGCTGCCTCGATATCCACCGGACGCACCTCAGCAATCCGATCTAACGTGGCTTCGGCTTCTTTGACTTGTTTCGCGATCGTTTCGGCTGCCTGTCTTCGATTGGCTTTTGCTTCTGCTAATTGCTGACGTGAAACATCTAAGGTTAATCGCTTCCCATCTTTGAGAGAAGTGGAAATCGCACCCTGTTTTTCTAAGAATTCGTATCGCTGAAATTCCAATTCGGCATTTTTTACTTCTGCTTCTAATTTCGCGATCGCCGCATCTTTCGCTGCCACATCCTCACGCAATTGCACTTCAGTTCGAGCAATCGTTGCCTGCTGTGCAGAAATCTCTCCCCGCTTCGCGCCTGCTTCCACCTGCGCCAATTTTGCTTGAGCAATTCCGACTCGCTTCTGGGCTTGAGTTAAAGCTGCTAAAGCGCGATCGTGCGTATCCAACACGGCAATGATTTGACCTTTGCGGACTCGATCTCCCAACTTCACCCGCAATTCAGCAATTCGACTTCCAGGCGGATTGGCTGCCAGTTGGATCACTTCTCCTTTCGGTTCTAATCTCCCCAATGCCGTTATCGCTTGAATGGCAGGAGCATCAGAAATCGCAACTGCCACCGTTTTCGGACGAAATTGATAGAGCGCGATCGCCCCAAACGCTGTCAAAATAACCGCAATTCCAATCGATCGTGGTTGAATCTGCTGCATAGTTTTAACTCCTAATTACTATGCACTTAGTTGCATAACACTTGCTAGAATATATGCAACTAATTGAATATGTCAACAGTTTTGTATGCAAAAAATTGCATTTAAGATTCAAATGGTTTGAGGTTCAAATTTATGGCATTGAGTCACGCAATTTTGGCTCTTTTAATCGACAGCCCTTACAGCGGCTACGATCTGGCAAAAGATTTTGATCAGTCGGTGAATTTTTTCTGGAAGGCAACGCACCAGCAAATTTATCGCGAACTCAGCAAGCTCGAAGAGCAGGCATTGGTTGAAGTCAGCACGATCGCGCAAGCAGGACGACCCGACAAAAAGCTCTATCACATCACCAAAGCGGGCGAAACATTCTTAATCGAATGGCTGCTCCAACCTTGTGAAGTCATGCCGATCAAAGAAGACTTGCTCGTGAAACTTTGGGCAGCGCAATTGATCCCCGTTGCTCATGCGATCGAACAGTCCGCTTCCGTTGCCAAACTAATCGAAGAATTCCAGCGACATCGAGAACTGCATCAGCAGCGACTCGCGACGTATCACCAAATCGAGCGCAAATTTTATCCAGATTCCGATCATCTGCTAATTGCCCAAAAATACCGTTACCTTGTGTTGCGGCGCGGCATTCGCTATGAAACAGACTATATCGAATGGTGTGATGAAGTTCTCAAACTATTCGCAAATCAAGCGGAAGGCAAGGGTGTCTGATACAATGAACGGCGTTGTCAATTAGATGTACATCCTTTGAGTCAATCGATCGACGATCTACCTAAAGTAGATGATTTTCTACAAGAACTCGCCACGATTCAGCAAACAGGGTCGAAACGGATTGCGATTCTCGGTTCACGCCACGTGCCGATTACGCACCAAACTCTGATTGAACTGATGACGTATGCGTTGGTTTTAGAAGGGAACCGGATTATTACGTCGGGTTCGACCGGGACAAATTTTGCTGCAATTCGAGGAGCATTACGGGCTGATCCGTCGATGTTAACGGTGATTTTGCCGCAAGGACTCGATCGACAACCCCGTGAGTCTCGTGAGCAGCTTGAAACCGTCATGCATTTAGTCGAGTGTCCAGAGAATAATAGCCTTTCTCTTGGCGAAGCGAGTGCGCTCTGTAACCAGGAAATCATTTCTCGCTGTCAACAGCTCATTTCGTTTGCGTTCCATGATAGTCACACGCTGCTACAAACCTGCCGCGATGCTGAAGATCAGCGCAAAGTTGTGACATTGTTCTATTTCGACTAAATTTTTATGTTGTTTGGATTGTCCGTCCCGAGCTTGCTGCTGATTGCGATCGCGGTCGCAGTCGTGTGGATTTATGTGCCGTTTTTAGTTGTTGCGTACGCCCGCGCTCAGATTGGGTATCTCACGAACAAAGAAATGATGGCAGCCCCTCGCGCCACCTTTGATCAACTGCCGGACTATGGAAAGCGAGCAACTTGGGCACATCAGAATGCGCTCGAAGCCTTTCCGATTTTTGCCGCGGCAGCATTGATGGCGTATGTAACTCATCAAACTTCCGCCTGGGCAGGATGGGCAGCGATCGCTTGGATTGTGGCACGATTTCTGTATCCCATTTTTTACATTCTGAATCTCTCTATTTTGCGATCGTTGATGTTCGGAATTGGCTCAGTTTGCAGCTTTACATTAATCGGACTAAGCTTGATCAGCACGCTCTAAAAGACTTTTTTGTTTTATGGCTTCTACTTTTTCGTTTGATATTGTGAGCGACTTCGATCGTCAGGAACTCGTCAATGCGATCGACACAACGAAGCGCGATGTTCTCAGCCGCTACGATCTCAAAGATACGAAAACGGAGATCGAGTTGAATGCTGATGCGATCGTAATTAACACCGATAGCGAATTTACCCTAGATGCAGTGCATACGCTGATGCAACAGCGAGCTGCAAAACGGAATTTGTCCTTGAAAATTTTCGATTATGGCAAGGTTGAATCCGCGAGCGGAAGTCGCGTTCGACAAGAAATTAAGTTGAAAAAAGGCATCAGCCAAGATATCGCCAAGCAGATCACTAAGATTATTCGCGATGAATACAAGAAAGTTCAAGGCTCAATTCAAGGCGATGCCGTTCGAGTGACTGCAAAATCAAAGGATGATTTGCAAGCCGTGATGCAGCGGATGAAACAAGAAGATTTTCCGGTGGCATTGCAGTTTACCAACTATCGGTAAGTGTCATCGGCTAAAGCTTCTTGAGTTGGAGCATGAATCGGGAATGTTACTCGAATCGATGCTCCTTCTATTTTTCTTAACATCTGAATACCTGTTCATATGTTAGGTTAATGAGAAAAGAATTGGAGAATGAACATGGCAACCGTAACTCAGATGAAATGCGCGTGCGAAGCTTGTCTGTGCATCGTGTCGATCGAGAATGCAGTCAAGAAAAATGACCATTTCTATTGCAGCGAAGCTTGTGCAGAGGGACATCCAGACGGACATGGCGATTGCGGTCATCAAGGCTGTACCTGCTAATTGAAAAAACCGCAGAAAGTATTTCTGCGGTTTTTTCACGATTCATTTTCTGTAGGATCGAGCGATCGTGATGAAATATCTCGATTAAAGGTTTGACATCACCGATTTCGCAGCTGCGATCGTTTGATCGATATCCTCATCGGTATGAGCTAGAGAGGTAAATCCAGCCTCAAACTGCGACGGAGCCAGATAGACACCTTGCTCTAACATGCCGCGATGGAACTTGCTGAATTTGCTGAGATCCGATTTTTTCGCGTCTTCGTAGTTATGAACGGGCCCTTCGGTAAAGAAGAAGCCAAACATTCCACTGATCGAACCACCACACGCTGCATGACCTGTTTCTTTCGCCGCATTCAGCAAGCCAGCGATCAGACGAGACGTAATGCGATCGAGAGTTTCATAAGTTCCCGGCTGCCGTAGCAATTCCAAGGTCTTAATACCCGCCGTCATCGCCAGAGGATTACCTGAAAGCGTGCCAGCTTGATACATCGGGCCTGCAGGAGCAACCATCTCCATAATGTCCCGACGACCGCCGTAAGCTCCGACAGGCAAGCCACCACCGATGACTTTACCCAAGGTCGTCAAATCAGGAGTAATGCCAAATTTCTCCTGTACTCCACCGTAAGCAATCCGGAAGCCCGTCATCACTTCGTCGAAGACCAACAGCGCGCCATACTCGCGAGTCAATTCACGTAGACCTGCTAGAAAACCAGGCTCAGGCACAATGAAGCCAGAATTTCCAACGATCGGTTCTAGCATCACACCAGCAACTTCACCTGGATTTTCTTCAAATAACTTCTTCACCGCTTCCAAATCGTTGTAAGGCGCAGTGAGGGTACTCGCTGCGGTTGATTTGGGCACACCTGGAGAATCGGGCAATCCCAACGTTGCCACACCAGACCCTGCTTTCACCAAGAACATGTCCGCATGTCCGTGATAGCAACCTTCAAACTTGATGATTTTCTCGCGTCCGGTGAATGCCCGCATTAGGCGCAATACGGACATACAAGCTTCTGTACCAGAATTCACGAAGCGCACCATTTCAATGCTGGGAACCGCATCGATGACCATTTCTGCCAGCACGTTCTCGAGAGCGGAAGGCGCGCCGAAACTTGTTCCTTTTTCGGCAGCCTCTTGAATCGCACGAATGACTTCAGGATGAGCATGACCGCAGATTGCTGGCCCCCATGTGCCAACGTAATCGATGTATTGATTGCCATCGACATCCCAAGCATAAGCACCTTTGACGCGATCGAAGACGATCGGTTGACCACCTACCGATTTGAATGCTCGTACCGGAGAGCTAACGCCACCGGGCATCAGCTTTTGAGCGGCAGAAAAAATCTCATCTGATTTGGTGGTTTTTAAATTGCCAGTGATCAAAGTTCTCTCCTTACTCCGTCAGAAAAATCGGAGTCGCTGAAAAAAGAGGCGATTCATTACCGCCTCTTTTGATAACTACATCATCTTAACCAGATCGCGAAACCGCATGGTAATCATTCGTCTCGCAACTCACTTGAAACCTGAAAAAATAGAATTAGAACAGAAGTTCTAATTGGCTTCAATTGCAGCAAATTCCTCCCAAAAATCCGATTCAGAAATCTGTGGAAATTGAAGTCAGCAAAGGTCATCGGCTGATGTCGATCGAAATATCTCAATCGACATCAACTCACTTGCGTATTGTTTGACAAAGTAAGATACAAACGTTCTAAGAACGATAAACAAATTTACTAGACGAACGCCCAAATTCGTGATACAAGTGTTCTAAAATCCCTTAATTGTTTGTATGTCCACCTAGGAAGTTTATGGAACCCCTTACCGAAGCCCAACAACAACTTTACGATTGGCTGGTTGACTATATCCGCGACCACCAACATGCTCCGTCAATTCGGCAGATGATGACCGCAATGAATTTGAAGTCTCCGGCTCCTGTCCAGAGCCGACTGGAGCACCTTCGGAACAAGGGTTACATCGGCTGGACAGAAGGGCAAGCCCGCACAATTCGGATTCTCAATTCACATCCGCAAGGCATTCCAATTCGTGGCGCGATCGCAGCAACGAGTCTGGTAGAAACTTTTCCCGATGTGGAAGTTGAATATCTCGACTTATCGAACTTGCTGCTAAAACCAAGCCATTTTGCCTTAAAAGTGCGTGGTCATAGCATGATCGATGCGCTGATCGATGATGGCGATATTGTGATTTTGCAGCCTGTGAATGATGCAAGAACGATTAAAAATGACACGATCGTTGCGGCTCATCACCAGGGTAAAGCCACTTTGAAATATTTTGAGCGCAAAGGCAGCAAAGTCATTCTGAAGCCTGGTAATCCCAATCGTGAACTTTATCCGATTACTGAAGTTCCAGCTTCGGAAGTTGAAGTTCAAGGCGTTTTAGTCGGTGTTTGGCGCGGTTACGGCAAACTGTAAAGCTGCGTTTTTGAAGTTGCAACTGCCTCCACTGATAGAAATCAGTGGAGTTTTTTATTGGAATTCAGAATCAACAGCTTTTGAGTGATGCCTGACAAATTCTATTCGCCAAGCATTTTCGTCCTACTTTAGGAGCAAGTAATAGAGTTGCCCAGTGGCATTAATCAAGCCAGCTTCATTGCCAGCTTGTACACCTGTTCCTGTAAAGATATCAACTCGACCTGCTCCAATAATTGCGCCTCCGGTATCTTGATCTAACACAAACCGACTCACCGATCGCTGTTCAAGCTGCTTCTGTGAATTCGCGATTGGCAATTGTGTCTGAATCAACGCCAATGCCCCTGGTGGCATCAAAGACTTATCTGTGGCAATGGAGCGATCGCCCGTCAGCGGAACGCCCAAACTTCCTAACGCAGGCGCACCAAACGTATTTCTAAAAAATACAAACCGCCGATTTCGAGGCAGATAGACATCTAAATCTTTGGGATTTTCCTGAAAATACTTCAGAACATTCGGCAAATTCAAATCCTCTAATTTCAGCTTGTTATCTTTAATCAGTTCCCGCCCGATGCCGCTGTAAGGCTGATCAGTAATTCCGGCAACGCCGATCGTCATCGTCGTTCCATCCGTGAGATTCAATCGCGCCGATCCTTGCACTTGAATCAAGAACGCTTCCAAGCGATCGCGCATCCACACCAATTCTGTACCCCGTAATTTCCCCCGATTGCCTTGTAATCCATCCGCGCCTTCTAATTCCAAACGAGTCGGATGCGGCTTTTTCCACTGCGAAAATCCCGCAGGTAGCGCATAAAGCGGATATCGATATTCGGCTGTTCTTTTTCGACTTGCCGTGTGAACAGGCTCGAAATACCCCGTAAACGCAACCGTGCCCTGATTGTCTTTCCCAGTCGATTGATAAAGCGTGAATTCTTTTGCGATCGCCGCTGAAAGTGCCGCCTCAGATTTTGCAGTCAGGAGTAATTGGCGAAATCGTCTCAGACTTCGGATCACACGATCGCGCGTAATTTCTTTAACCGGATAGTTCTGATACGCCTGAATCGCTTTCGAGGTCTGAAGATATCTCAAACTCTGATCAATTGCGCCGAGCACAGAGCGGCGATCGCGCAAAATCTGATCATCTACCGCAACGGTAGAGGGTGCGATCGGTTTAAGCGGAACTTGAGCGGGTTTGGCAGCAGGTTGAGTCGTAGGTTTGGGCTGTGCAAGTAAGGGGATCGCAGGCACACCGAGAAAAAGTAGACTTGCAAGAATCAGCGATCGTTTCATGGGGAGAACTGAACATGGGGTAATCAAAACCGACAATAGATTACCCCTACAAGTTCCACAGCAGCAAGTTAATAGCGATCTACACTGCCTGCAAACAGCGGCTCAACTCTCAAGCTAATAACGCGTGCCGGACGAACGACCATGTATTCGCCTTGGATATTTTTAATCGGAACGCTAATAAAATCCTCAGAGGCAGCTTTCGGCATCAGTTCGCCGCTGTACCACTTCTGAAACTCTTGAATCGTTGGGAAACGCACCTCTTCCCGGTGTCCTCCCTCCATCATGATATGCACGGAAAATTCGCTAGGCGTTCTAGGCATCTGAGTTTCCTCTCAATTGAGCGATCGTCTTTTGCATCGCAGGACAGACTCAGTATGGGCGGAGTGTACAAAGAACTATCAGGTAAGGAGGGGAGAGACAGCAGATTAAGCTTCGAGACATTAAATTATTCCGTTATCTCTGTTACAGAATTCTGCCTGTAATTTTTAACTTTTGAATAGTGAATTTTAGCGATTCGTGAAACGCATCAATTCCATTCAGAAATTAAATATAAATCCTGTAAATGTGGCGAGAATGACCTTCTATCTTTAGAAAGAAAGACTAGAATAAAAAGTGTCAAATTTACTTCATAAAAACGTGGCAACAAAGTTCTACCGAATTGCAGGAAATTTGCAAAGAAAGTAGTAATCTCGTAAAAATTGTTACAATCAGTGAAGCTATTTTGATACATAACTATAGAAACTGGTCTGTCAACCGGATTCTGAATTGTAAGCTTCGCCCGGAATGGCTTCATTTCCTATAGTCGTCACTTCACGGACGGAATCCTTTACCTCTACACATCTCTCACCAGTCCAAGGAACGTTTCAGCATGAGCTTTCGGAAACCTGGTGGCTCCGCGCCAGAGCGCGATCGTCACAGTCACAACACTATCGCAGTTTCAGGATGGGTTTATCACCCCCTAACCGCCTCTACACCTTACTCTCAACCAAGTCGTAAGTCCTTTGATCTCCTTGCCCCCCTGCGCCGCAAGTTAGACAACCTCCAAGTTACAAATCCAGAATTTGCTCACTTCATCGCAAAATCGATTCCAGCCCAGTGTCCATTCGAGCGAACGGTTTCGCTCTTTGGCAAGACTCTCTTTCACATTCCGCCTCTGTGCAAACTGAATCCGTTATACGAAGAAGTCGTTGGATTACGGTTCCGCGCATTGTGCTATCTCGCTGATGAATGCGGCGAAGATATCGGTCAATATTGTTAAAGCTTCCAATTCTTGTCTTGTACAGCGGCTTCTCCCGGAGCCGCTTTTTTATTGCAATTAATTTCAGGGCTTTACACGCTGCAATTTATATTTCTAAATTTAGTCATTTACAAGTAGAAATATAGATTGAATTGGGTGCTTCTAAGACTCTAAACTTTGGTTTCATGCCCTAGATCTTTGGGGACAAAGTGGTATCTTTGAAATTGAGGTTAGTGAATAACTTCCCTGGCAGATCAAACAGCCAAATCTAGTTAAATAAAGAGAGGTACAACTGCTGTTTCACTTTATATCTGTCTCGTCCAACAACACCCAAGACCGAAATTTGATATTTCCTCTTCTGGCATAGCTGAGAGTCTTTAACAAGTCGGCGCTTAAAATTAAGTATCCAATTTGTTCAACTCTATCTAGAATGGATTAATGTGAGGAAGTCACTCAGAGAGTAAGACTTGGGTGTTGTTGTAATTTTAAAGAGAAGGCAGATTTCAGCATGGCGATTATTGCTCTCAAAGCCTGGTATTTGGAACAGTATGAACCCATTCGGGAACTAGAAAAACGTCCCCACGATTTGAGGTTGAGCAAGAATAGTTTGCTGAAGTCGGGCTTGCGTGCTGATTTTTTAGAAGATAGCGATGAGGTGAAAAAATCATCGTGGTTCCAACGCTATCTCCTCGGTGAAATTGTTGAATTCTATATCGAAGGAAGCGGCGGTTACGCAATTTCTAATATTGATCTGTCGAGCCATGAAATCTATTTCTCAAAACAAGAAGTCATGGCGAATTTGGAGCCTGAAATCTTCTTTTCTTATCAAAATGAGTTTGATGAATCAAGCGATCTGATCCGCGAAGAACTGATTTCTGTCGTAGAAAGCTTGAATCGTCGATCGCGCTTACCTCTAACGCTACGCGAATCCCATCGACTGAGCGAAGGCGCAATTCGACTCAATAGTTCTCTGATGCGATCGATTCGGCAGTCCTTATTATTTATTGGCGATGCGACTTCGATCGCTGAAATTTCTGATACGCCTCCGCTACTCATTCCCAGTCCGAAAGTGTGTATTGAGACGGGATATGCCTTGAGCAGTAAGCGAACCGAGCAAGTCCTGCTGGTGCAAATGGAGAGATCGGACATGCCCGGATATTTCCCGTTTGATTTGTCGAGCCAGAATCGGTTGACGTTTAAGGATAAAACCCAATTGCGGAAATTATTGCCAAAAGCAATTGAGTCTCAACTGCATCGATTTAACTTGCTATAGAAGCAAACTACATGAATTGGTAGAATTTGGGCTTCAACTCCGCTCAACCCGCTAACTAGACAGGATCTGTGAAAAGTCGAGATTTTTCTAGTCTTGAGCGGAGTCGAAACAGATTTTGCACTAACCTAAAGTTCTCTTGATCGGATCAAATGCTGCGCGTTTCGCGACATAAGGCTGACCCACCGAAACTCGCGGCAGGCGATGCTTGAATCCACAGAGAATCTCCCAGGAAATCGTTCCTAACAGATTTGCCCAATCATCCGCCAAGATTTTTTCGTTCCCATCTTGTCCAAGGAGTGTCACCACTTCTCCTTCTTGCAACGCTGGAATATGGCTCACATCCAGCATGAGTTGATCCATCGTGATCGAGCCAATTTGGGCTGCCTGTTGTCCTCGGACTAAAACTTTCATCTTGTTCGAGAGATTGCGCGGCACTCCATCGGCATAGCCAATTCCCACAACGGCGATCGTCGTGTCTCGATCGGCAACAAATCGATGCCCATAACTTACCCCAGTCCCCGGCTGAATCCTTTTAACCTGGGTCACTCGCGCTTTGACTTGCATCACGGGGCGGAGATCTAACCGCGACGCTGGCGGTAAGTGCGAACCCGATCGCAAATGCTCTGCTGGATACAATCCATATAAAATCAGCCCCGTCCGTACCATGTCATAGTGCAAACTCGGATCAACCATCGTTCCGGCTGAATTGGCTAAATGAAAGCGGGGATGCTTGCCCGCTACGTCATATCCACAGGCTCGAATCGCTGCTTCGTAACGTTTTTGCTGTTGTTTTCGGATCGTGGGATCGAGATCTTCAGCCGTTGCCAAGTGGGAATAAATGCTATCGATCGACAAATTCGGCAAACCCTTCACCAACTGCACAAACTCAACCGCCTGCTCCCACGATGTCCCCAATCGAGACATGCCCGTATCGAGTTTGATATGAACGGGCAGAACGCTGCCTCGAACCGATTCTGAGTACACCAAAGCCTGTTTGGGAGTGCAGAGCGTGGGTTGCAGCCGCCAATGCTCGATCGCTCGAATTTGATCAGCGGTATGAGTCGCGCCTAAAACCAAGATCGGCGCTTCAATCCCCGCTTCTCGCAATTCAATGCCTTCTGGGATCGTCGCTACACCAAGCCAGCTTGCCCCTGCTTGTAGAACGGTCTGCGCCACAGTCACAGATCCATGACCATACGCATCCGCTTTGACCACTGCCATTAATTCAGTCTGGGGAGACATCAGGCTGAGAATCTGCTGCACATTATGGGACAGTGCCGCGAGGTCAATCTCAACCCAAGCTCGCTCTCGCTGCATCAGAGCAATACTCGAACTTTGATCCCAACTCAACATCACGTTTACTCCTCGATCACACCATTCATCCTGACAGTTTAATCGTCACTTCTCTTTCACAATCGGGAAATATAGCGTTTAGCTGCGTTCCTAAGTGTTGAACATGTCAACTCCCCGATCTTCGACCCATCGCTTGACTTTACTTTATATCGTTTCTCTCGGTACAGTGGCATTCCTAGCGCTTTTAGGTCAAGCGATCGTCCAATCGATGCTGTCTCAACAAAAGCAAAATGCAACAGTCGTCGAGATTGCAAGCCGACAGAGAATGCTAAGTTGGCAGTTACGAGAAGCGACTTTGGCACTACAAATTGATTCGACTCAAAGTAATGCGACACAGATTCAAGAGATTGAAAACATTCTCCAAGAGTGGGAGGTTGCCGATCAAAAAGTTCAAAGTGCAATTCGGGAAGCCATGAGTTTTAGCAGGTCTGGCAATGAGATTCGCAATCAAGCGGATGCCCTTGTCCCCTCGCATCGTCGGATTCGGCAAGCAGTTGAAGCGTTGATGCAACTGGAATCGGGTCGGAAGCGACCTGCTCAAACTTTATACTATCTGAAGGAAATTCGAGAAAGTGGGAAAGAATTTTCTGAGCGGATTAATCAGTTGCTGTTGTCTTACAACCAGCAGGCACAAGAAGGAATTGCACAACTCCGAGCGGTAGAACTGAGTCTGTTCGGATTGCTGATGCTGATCTTGCTATTAGAAGGAATTTTGGTGTTTCGTCCTGCGGTTGATCAGTTGCAGAAGGCACTCAATGATCTGGAAGCTTCCCTGTCGATGACGCAAGAGACCGCTCAACAGCTGGCAGCAGAACAAGCCCAGTCCGAACGTCTCCTGTTGAATATTTTGCCAAGCCCGATCGCGCAACGGCTCAAAGAAACGCCCGATGAGATTCAGCCGCATATTGCCGATGGCTTTGGAGATGTAACAGTTCTATTTGCGGATATTGTTGGCTTTACCAGTTTGTCGGCTCGAACCTCGCCCCAGGAGTTGGTGGGGTTATTGAATCAAATTTTTTCGCGCTTCGATCGCTTAGCAGAACAGCATGGATTAGAGAAAATTAAAACGATCGGTGATGCGTATATGGTCGTGGGCGGATTACCACATCCGAGTGACGATCATGCGATCGCAGTCGCGGACATGGCAATTGACATGCAAAAGGCGATTAATCAATTCAATTTAGAGACGGGCGAAGCCTTTAGCATTCGGATTGGAATGAATACGGGTGCAGTCGTTGCGGGCGTGATTGGGTTGCGGAAATTTATTTATGACCTGTGGGGCGATACCGTGAATATTGCAAGTCGTATGGAGTCTCACGGAGTTGCAGGTGGGATTCAAGTCACAGAAGCAACTTATCTGCGGCTAGTAGAGACACATCATTTTGAGCCACGAGGAGTGATTGAGGTAAAAGGGCGCGGAGAAATGATGACCTATTGGTTAAAGAACAGAAAAGATGTTTCCGTTGCAACATCAGAAACCAGCGTTTTATGACGCTCCGGTTGCTCAATGCACGAACAAGCTTGACTCTGCTAATGTCCAGCACTCACGCCTGAGGCTTTAACCTTCTTGAAAAATAGCACTGCAATACCGCTGACGAGCAATGCGAATCCGATGAAGTAAAAGCAATCATTGAACGCTTGAATATAAGCTTCACGGCGCACAACGTTATCGATCGCGGCTAATGCCTGATTTTGAGCGGAGGCTAAATCCGAACCTCGACTGACAAAAAATTGCGTCAGTTGATTCAATCGCTCTTGAGTGGCAGGATTGAAATTAGAAATACTTTCTCCTAAACGGTTGGAGTGAAATTGCTGGCGCTGAGTGAGGAGCGTCGCGATCGCGGCAATACCAATCGACCCACCCAAATTTCGCATCATATTAAACAATCCAGACGCTGATCCCGCTTGATTAGGCGCTAAGCCCGCTGTCGCGACTGTCGAAAGTGGAACCATAATCAAAGGCTGCCCTGCCGCCCGAACCAGTAAAGCAGTTCGCAATTGATCCATCCCGGTCAAATTCGTAAAAGTCGAATTCATAAAACAACTGACAGCAAACAGACTCACCCCAACTCCAATCAAGAGCCGCACATCCACGATTTTCATCAACCGGGGAACAAACGGAATCACCAGTAATTGAGGAAATCCAACCCACATCAGCACTTCACCGATTTGTAGCGCGTTGTATCCCTGAATCTGTCCTAAGTAAAGCGGCAAAATATAAACTGAGCCGTACAGTCCTAACCCAAGTGCAACGTTAATGACACTGGCTAGTCCAAAATTGCGTTCTTTGATCAATCTGAGATCGATAAACGGTTGCCTCCGAGTCAGTTCAATCCAGAAGAAAATACTCAAGAAGATTACAGCAATCACGGCTAATCGAACGATCAAATCAGAGCTAAACCAATCTTTTCGACTGCCTTCTTCAAGCACGACTTGAAAAGATCCAAGCCCGATCGCCATCGCAATCACGCCACCCCAATCGCCATCCCTTAAGCGATCGAGCTGCATCGGGCGGGAATCGATTGCATACCAAACGGCTGTGAGCAATAACACGCCTGGAATCAGATTGATATAAAAAACATAGTGCCAGCTAAAGTTTTCAGTTAACCAACCTCCGAAGGTTGGCCCGATCGATGGTGCAAAGGTTGCTGTAATACCAAACAATGCCATCCCAGTCGGTTGTTTCGACGGTGGTAAAGTCGTCAGCAGCACAGTAAATGCCATTGGAATCAGCACACCACCCGTGAACCCCTGAAGTGCTCGAAACACAATCATCGAGGGTAAATTCCAAGCAAATGCACACAGGATTGAGAAAAGAATGAACAGAGAAGCATTGACGAGGAGATAGCGACGAACTGAGAAGATCTGCGACAGCCAACCTGTCAGCGGAATCACTACAATTTCCGCAACTAAATAAGAAGTCGAAATCCAAGATCCTTCTTCTAAAGTCGCTCCAAGTGCAGCTTGGATATCTCTTAACGACGAATTCGTAATTTGAATATCCAACACTGCCATAAATGCACCCAAGACCGTGCCAAACACCCCGATCCACGTTTTCAATGAAACCTGATCTCGATCGCTAGCAGTAATAGACACGCAATCCTCCAATGATTAGGGATGAGGTTGATAGGGATGAGATTGATTGTATAGGCCGAGGCACGGTTTCATCTTGTGAAGGGATTGGCATCTCGCGCTTTCGCAACCGCATGGCAAACAGCCCTGCAATCACAGCGGCATAGCTAACCGTATCAATCGCAAAACAGGCGGGAATGCCCACTGCTGCGATTAATAATCCTGCGATCGCAGAACCCATCAATCGTGCTCCACTAAAAATTGAAGAATTGAGCGCGATCGCATTTCCTAAATTTTCTGGTCGATCAACTAAATGCACGACAAACGACTGGCGCGCAGGAATATCGACCGCATTGACGCAGCCTTGAAACACACTGAGCGCAATGATATGCCAGAGATCGATCGCGTTGCTAAACGCTAAAACAGCTAACAGCAAAGATTGCAGCATGGACAGAGCCTGAGTCGCAATCAAGATATGTTGACGGTTCCAACGATCAACTAAAACGCCTGCAAACGGACTCAAGAGGAAATTCGGAATTTGCTGCGCGAATCCGACCACTCCCAGAAGTAATGCAGAATTCGTTAAATGATAAACCAGCCAAATTAGGGCTGTTTGGCTCATCCAAGTTCCAATCAAAGAAAGCCCTTGCCCCATGAAAAACAGGCGGTAGTTTCGGGATTCGAGCGCGCGAAACGTCTCTGGAAACTGCATCTTTTAAGTTTCTGAGGAGTGCGCCTCCCAGTGTGAGCGTTTTCAGTGATTGCAAACACTCTCTATCGACGGATTTTGCCAATTAGTCATGGTTTTCGACGGGAATACGATCGGCGATCGAAAATTGATTTTTACCCGATCGTTTAGCGTGATACATGGCTTCATCTGCCTTCTCGATGAGTAGTTCCAAATCATCTGCATGTTCTGGAAAGATCGCAATCCCGATGCTCGTCGTCACCAATAAGGTCTGTCCCGAAATGGCAAATGCTTGTGATAAACGGCTTAAAATCTTTCTAGCGATCTGCGTCACGGTCAGAATGTCTGGAATTGCGGGTAGCAGCACAACAAATTCATCCCCGCCTAAACGCGCGACTGTATCACTCGTTCTTAAACAACCGCTGAGCCGTCTGGCAACTGCCTGTAACAGCAAATCACCAATTGCATGTCCTAATGTGTCATTAATCTGTTTAAATCCGTCTAAATCGAGAAACAGTAAAGCGGTAATTTGATTACTTGCCTTCGTCATCTCGATCGCTTGTTTGATCCGTTCGTACAACAAGATCCGATTCGGTAATCCAGTTAACGCATCATGATTGGCAATATAGTTCAATCTGTCTTGCGATAAGCGTAGTTCCACATTTGACTGATATAACTCTTCGGTTGTTCGTCTCAATTCTTCTTCAATCGTTTTCCGTTGTGTGATGTCGCGAATGACACCGACTAAAAATAGATTTCCAGCCGCATCTTTGTGTAGCGATCGCTTTGTTGCAATGTGGTAAGTCACACCATTCGTGCTTGTAAACTCTTCTTCGTGTTCTAATTCGTTCTTGTATCTGAACACTAATTCATCCTGCTGGTGAAACACATCTGCTTCATGTTCTGGAAAAATTTCGTAATCCGATTTCTCGATTAATTCTTCGAGCGGTTTTCCAAGTAATTTAGAATACGCTTCATTCAGAACTACCCACCGATGCTCAGCATCTTTGACAAATACCGGATCAGGAATGGAATTAATCACACGCGAAAGAAACTCTTTCGATCGCTTTAACTCTTCTTGAGAATGCGCGATCGCAGCAATCACAACCGTGGCTGAAGTGACTAAAGTAATCGCTGCGGGCACAAAGGGCACAATCCACCCTGCCAGAAATAATCCGTAGCAAATTCCGGTAAGTCCCCCACCTAGCAAAACGACTGCCAGAAAACTGCGCTGAGGAGAACGCAGTCGCCAACAAACACTAGTGCCAATTAGCGCCCATGTCCAAATCCAGATGTATTCGACAGGCTCACTCCAACTTTTCAAAAGCCTGCGCTGCCCGAGTGCCACGTTCAAAATTTCGCTAATAAAATTTGCCTGAATTTCCACCCCTGCCACTTCGATAGGCGTACGAGTGAAACCTCCACTAAAGGGTGTGGCTGAAAAATCTTTTAAGCTCGGTGCGAGCGAGCCAATCAAAACAATGCGATCGCGCAACTGCTCGGCTGGCACTTTTCCATCCAAGACATCTTGCATCATCACCGTTCGGAAATGTCCTGCCCCACCTCGAAAATTGGCGATGATCTGATATCCCCCATCATCTGCATTCACATAAACCCCATCATTCTGTTGAAATCGGGGAAATATTGCTTGTCCAAGCTTTAGAATTTTGGCATCATGAGGCGCTCCCTCTTCGCGAATGCCTTGGTTTTCGAGATAGCGCAGCGCTAACATCATCGAGAAACTCCGAAATTTCTGACGATTTTCAAACCAATATAGGACTGCCCGTCGAATCTTGCGATCAGGATCGAAGATCACATTGTTAAATCCAACTTGTCCCAGCTTCTTGAGCGTTGGAGAAGCTGCAACACCTGGACTTTCAGGATCGGGCATTTTCTGAATGCCGATCAGATTCGGCATGGTTTGAAAGGCTCTTTCGAGTTCAGCATTGCCTTCTCTGACGGCGTGATCGCGGTAAATATCCAGCCCGATCGCGCGAGGTTTAGCACTTTCAATTTTGGTCAGTAATCCTGCCAAAGTGCGATCGCTCAACGGCCATCCATGCTGTTGTAATTCCGCTTCTCGAATGCCGACAATCACAATGCGATCGTCAGTTGGCTCCGCCGGACGTGCCTGAAAGAAACTATCGACATAGCTTAATTCCCAGGGCTGAATAATTCCGGTCGTTCGCAGCCCAATCACACTGCCTGCAATTGCAGAAGCTGGAATCCAGACTCTGGCAGTTTGGCGCAGCGTTGTCTTGACTCTGTTCCAAATTTCTTGCCACGGCGCAAATTCTTTGATCATTGCAGTTCACAAACTAGCCTGACGGTACGTACGAGCGCTGAGAACTTCATCATTTATCTGCAATTTCTTTATTCTGCCTTTGCCTAGCCGACCTCAGCGTTAAGTTAGCTTAGTCGAGCAAGGGTCGGGTAAGTCGCCCTTGCGAGCGGGTAGTCAGTACAAGGGGGCTTGTGGCTGGCTACCTTCTTTAATGAATCGCCAGTAGAAATTGCTGGAAGAATTTTATCATTTCGACCCGACGTTCTGAATGGACTCGATCACTTGTACCGCTAACTGGGTGTGATTGAGTCGATCGACTTCGCGGATTCCGGTTGGGCTTGTGACATTCACTTCGGTCAAGTAGCCCCCAATCACATCGATGCCGACAAAGAAAAGCCCATCTCTTTGCAGTGTGGGAGCCAGCATTTTGCAGATGGCTTTTTCGCGATCGGTAATGTCGGTCTGGGCACTTCTGCCCCCAACTGCCATATTGCCTCGAAATTCGTTGCCTGTCGGGATGCGATTGACGGCTCCGATCGGTTCACCATTGAGCAGAATAATCCGCTTGTCGCCGTCTTTGGCTTCGGGCAGATAGGTTTGCACCATAATCGGTAATGTGCCTTGCTGAGTGCTGATTTCAATCATCGAGTTGAGATTGCGATCGCCCGCTTGCAAGAACAAAATTCCTTCGCCCGCTTTTCCGCCTAACGGCTTTAAAACGGCGGTTCCTTGCTGTTCTAAAAATTGCAGGATGACGCGCTTTTCTTGCGTGACGATCGTTTCAGGAATCGCCTCAGTGAATTGCAGCGCATACATTTTTTCATTCGCGGCGCGGATTCCTGACGGTGAGTTGATCACTTTCGTTTTGGCAGGATCAACGTAGTCGAGAATATACGTTGCGTAGAGATAGGCTGTATTGACCGGAGGATCAGTGCGCATGAAGACTGCATCCATGGTTTCGAGAGGAAGAAACACAGGTGCTTCAGTTTGAAACCACTGGTCAACTGCAATCCATCGATTTTCGCCGAGGGTGACTGGGACAAGTGTGACTCGCTCTAAAGTCGCATGGGCTTTGCCTTGAACGACGCTGAGCCGATTTGCCTGTGTGATCCAGACTTCGTGCCCAAGTTGCTGGGCAGCTTCCATAAATGCCACGCTGGTGTCGTGAGTCGGGTCGAGGCGATCGATCGGATCGATGATAAATGCAATTTTCACAGCAGCTCAGTCCGTTAGAGAAAAGTGGGTAGAGTGGGAATTGGAGTCACCAACTCCCAAATTGATCGAGACATTGATCTAGGCAGCAAGCAGCGGATCGAGTTTGCCGGATCGATCCAAGGCGTGAATGTCGTCACACCCTCCGATGTGCTGATTGTTGATAAAAATCTGTGGGACAGAGCGGCGACCGTTTGAGCGTTCTGCCATTTTTGCCCGTCCGGGTTCGTCGCCATCGAGACAATATTCGGTGTACTGCACACCTTTGCGATCGAGTAACGCTTTTGCCCGAATACAGAAGGGACAGGTACTCCAGGTGTAGATTTCAACGTGAGGAGTCATACAAATTTCCTAGCATTAGCAACATTTGTTAATTTTAGACATACTCGGTCGCTTCGCGACGAACCCAGCCATTTAGTGTAAAACGGCTGTCGGCAAAATTGCGCGATCGACAAGAAATCGGTAAGACTTCGTGCAGGCAATGGCTAGGAAAGAACACAATCCGATTATTCACGGGCTGGATGTCTCGGTAAGTCTCTGCTTGAACGTAGTGTCCATTTTCGATTCGCATGTCGTAAAGCCGTAATGCTCCGCCTGAGAAGTTTGTCGGTTCTCGGTTGAAATAATAGACATACGACATGGTTCGAGTTGCTGCATCTGGGCTACCGTTATCGTTATGGATTTTGTAATAGTGACCGTCGTTGTGAGCGGTGAGTTGAATCTCAATTTGTGAGATGGCAAAGGGTTCGATATTCCAGGCATGGAACAGACGCGGCAGGAGCGGTGTGATTTTCTGAATCATCCAGTTTTCATACGCTTCAAAGTGATAGAGAATCCAGGATTTGCGATAGTCGAGGTCGCCAGTTGCAGTGCTGGTTGGGACAAAATCAGCTTCGCGATCGAGCACGTATTTCAACAGATTCAGACGATCCTCATCGGCGAGGAAGTGATCGATTTGGAGAAATTGAGCGGGTTGGTCAAAAGACATAAATTTTGCGATCGTCAACGATGCTATTTCACACGAAATACGATCGCAAAGACTCAACAATTTTCAAAATCGGATTTAAGCCGGATGATAATCTCGTGCAGACGGATCAAATTCCCGATTTGAAGACCGTCCTGGATCGTAGCCTTCATTACGGACGCGACGGCGGAGATCTCCCAAATCTGGAGACGCTTTCACGGCATCTTCAGGCGTAATTTTGCCGAGTAAGATCAACTCACACAACGCTTGGTTCATCACTTGCATTCCTTCATTGGTGCCAGTCTCCATCAATTGGAATGCTTCGATATCATTGCCTTTGAGCAGGTAATCTTGCATTGCAGGTGTATTGAGCAAGATTTCATGCACCGCAGTTCGATGTCCGTCTGTCGTCGGTAACAATTGCTGAGCCACAACCGAAATCAGAGATTCTAAAATCTGAACTCTCATCGCGTCCTGCTCATCCGGCGTATAGATATTCAGCAGACGATTCACAGTTGCGATCGCGCTTTTTGTGTGCAGGGTTCCAAGGACTAAATGCCCAGTTTGAGCCGCTTTTAAGGCTGTATCGACCGTGACGCGATCGCGCATTTCCCCGATCAAAATTACGTCTGGATCTTCGCGCAAAACCGCTCTGAGTGCGTGTTCAAACTCATGCGTATGCAGTCCGACCTCTCGTTGGCTAATCAGGCAATTCTGCGAGGTGTGAACATACTCAATCGGATCTTCGATCGTGACAATATGGCGCTGATCGGTCTCGTTCAAGTGGCGAATCATTGCCGCGATCGAGGTCGATTTTCCGGAGCCAGTGGGTCCTGTGAGGAGAATCAAGCCTTGCTGATAGCTGACTAGATGTTTGAGCACTGAAGGTAAGCCCAGTCGATCGATCGTGGGAACCTCTAGACTAATCAGACGAAGTACGATCGCGCCGCCCGTCAAACTCTCAAAGCAGTTCACCCGGCAGCGGACGAAACCAGGATAGAAGATGGCGGTATCAAGTTCTTTCTCTTGCCGAAACCGTTCGCACTGTTCGGGAGTGAGCATCTCGGCTAAAAAGCGATCGAACATTTCGGGGGTGACTGCGGCTTGATTTTGCCGGATCATTTGCCCTCGAATCCGATAGCGAACGGGTTCACCCACGCGCAGGTGAATATCAGATGCCTGTTTCGCATACGCATCTTGAACGAGTTGTCGAATCGTCGGCACTGAACTCGGTGGCATCGATCGCGGCGTAGCGGGAACTGGATTGCGTTTGGCTCCGAGAGGAATGGAAGGAGGAGGAACCGCAACAGGTTCAGTCAGCGATCGAGAACGCGAGCTAGATTTAACCGACTCGTCAAAAGGATTTACTTGTGTCATATACTCAGGCTTCCGTATTTCGCCGGGATCGAGGGGAATGGGCAAGTTGACGAGGGGGCGGCTAGAGAAATACTCTGATTCCCCAGACTGTACCTGATGGCATGGCATCGTAGAAATACGGAGAGAAAAAGTTTGCAGAAAGTTTTTGTACGGATAAAGCACTGAGGCTGTGATCAGCTGAGCGAAAAATTCCGGGAAACTCTTCATCGAAAAGGTTCTCTCGGTTCACAGTCTGGTGCATTCTGAAATCACGTCCCTTTGCAAAGCCTTTACAGAACTCTCATGCGTATCTCTCGCCTTACAGACTGGCTCGAATCTCATTGGATCAATCCGGCTTATAGCGGTGGGTTGTTGGCGGGGATGGGCATTTTCTTCTTTCTCGCGGCGACGAATTCGATGTCCGGTTGGCTATATGTCATGAGCGGCGTTGTGTTGGCGCTGTTGGCGATCGCGGCTATGCTCTCCCGACGAACGCTGTCCCGATTATCAATCACCCGCCGTCCAATTCAGCCCGTGAGTGTCGGTGAGAATTTAACGATCGAGTTGTTTATTCAAAATCCGACTCGACAAAGAAAAACTTTGATTCAAGCAACCGATTTCATTCCGTCTGTCTTCGGCAAGCCTGTTGAAAAGGTTGTGGAATTGATTCATCCAGCCACGCCGTATTACTGGGTTTACCAGCATCGAGCCGAGCAGCGGGGAATTTACCGCTGGCATGAAGTGCAACTGCGAACGGCAGCTCCTTTGGGTTTGTTTTGGTATCGCAAGACGTTTCGAGCCGATGCGATCGCGGTGATTTACCCACAGGTTTTGCCGTTGAGCCGCTGCCCGTTGATTGATCAGATTGGGCAAGAGATGAGTTTGCAAATGCAGTCGCAGCGGGCGCAGAATTCGACGCAGGGCATCACTCGATCGCTGCGTCCCTATCGTTGGGGCGATCCGATGCGGATGATTCATTGGCGCAGTAGTGCTCGGTATGGCGAGTTGCGCGTGCGAGAGTTAGAGATTTTAACCAGTGGGCAAGAGATTGTGATTGCCTTAGATAGTGCGGCAACTTGGGATCGTGAAGCATTTGAGCAGGCAGTCACGACTGCGGCATCGCTGTATTTTTACGGAGAGCGACAGACCTTGAGCATTCGAGTGTGGACAGCAGAATCTGGGGCAATCCGGGGACGGCAACTGGTTTTGGAAACCTTAGCAGAAATTCAGCCGCATCAGGATGTGAAATCAGATCGGTTGCCTGAAGGAACCATCGTTTGGCTGACGCAGAATTCGAGCAGTTTGAATACACTTCCGAGTGGAAGTCGCTGGGTCTTGTGGGGACAGGGACAGACGACAGCGAACTTGGGAATTCGGGTGGAACAAGAGCGATCGCTGCAGGCGCAGTTGCAAGATAGTGTTTAGCGATAAAATCACAGCATGGACACAGACATCCCAGAAGAATTTTGGCAGGGAATCGAGCAATTTAATCAGGGCGAATTCTACGCCTGCCATGACACCTTAGAAGCGATTTGGATCGAAGCTCCTGTCGTCGATAAAAAATTCTATCAGGGCATTTTACAGATTGCGGTGGGACTCTACCATTTAGGCAATTACAACTGGCGCGGAGCCGTCATTCTGATAGGGGAGGGATTAAATCGATTAAGCGACTATCAACCTGAATATGGTGGGATTGAGGTTGAGCAACTCATAGAAGATGTATCAGCCTTACTCAGTGAAATTCAAGCCGCAGGACAAGATCGCGTTGATCAAATCGTTTTGACTGACGATCCACCACTTGAATCTGTCGATAAAATTTTTCTCCGTCCACCAATCATCCAGAAAATCACAGCAAATCGTTGAAGAGTCATGTATGTAGAAACTTGTCTTCGTGATCGCTCGTCTTGAACTTTATTCGCACGATCGCCCGATGTCAAAGAATTCATTGATCGCATACGCTTAACTTTCTGATAGTGATATATTCGATTCGTCCTGTTCACCCTCATCCCCAGTCTCCACTCATGTCTCGCTTCTCCGTTCGTTCTCTCCTAGTTCTGCCGATCATCGCCGCTGCTGTGCTTGCGAATGGACGTGTTTCTATCGCTCAAGCACCCGCAGGCTCGACTCCGCTTACCTTGCGCGCCAATAGTACTGAGGCAAACGCGAAAACAGGGGTTGTCGTTGCAAAAGGTAACGTCCAGATTAACTATCCTGCTCGTCAGATTCAAGCCACTTCTGCTCAAGCCATTTATTACAGCAACGAACGCCGGATTGTTCTGCAAGGGGATGTCTACGTCTTGCAACAGGGCAATAGTTTGCGGGGAGAAACGATTACGTATTTAGTCGATGAAGGGCGGTTTGTGGCGCTCCCTCAACCGAATAAACAAGTAGAAGCGGTCTATTTGATTGAAGCACCTGCGGCTCCTGCTTCGCCTGCACCTGCGGCTCCTGCTCCTTTTAGCCCACAATCTCAGTTTCGGTCGAGTCGTTAACGAGTTACGTCCCCTCTTTTTCAGGTTTTAGGAGCGGGTTTTGAGAATCGTTCTAGAAAATATTCACAAATCGTTTGGCGATCGCCCAGTGGTGAATCGCGTCAGTTTGTCTGTGGGTCAAGGTGAGATTGTCGGGCTGCTTGGTCCCAACGGAGCCGGAAAGACGACGACGTTTTATATCGCAACTGGGCTAGAAAAACCAGACAGCGGTAAGGTTTGGTTGAATGATAAAGAAGTGACGGATCTCTCGATCGACAAACGCGCTCATCTCGGAGTTGGCTATCTTGCTCAAGAAGCGAGCATTTTTCGCTATTTAACCGTACGAGAAAATATTCTACTCGTGCTGGAGCAAACCAAGGTTCCGCGCTGGCAGTGGAACGATCGCTTAAACAGTTTGCTGAAAGAATTTCGATTAGAAAAAGTTGCCTCTTCGCTCGGAATTCAAGTGTCGGGTGGAGAACGTCGTCGGACAGAACTCGCGCGGGCTTTGGCAACAGGGGTAGACGGACCCAAATTTTTATTATTAGACGAACCGTTTGCAGGCGTTGACCCGATCGCCGTTGCTGAAATCCAGACGATCGTGGCGCAATTGCGCGATCGCCATATGGGGATTCTGATCACCGATCATAATGTGCGCGAGACGTTAGCCATTATCGATCGCGCTTACATCATGCGAGATGGTCAGATTCTTGCCTCGGGCAGTGCTGAGGAACTTTACAACAATCCCTTAGTCCGCCAGTATTATCTCGGTGACAATTTTCAACCCTAGATTATGTCTTTAGCTCCTACCCGCGCGCCGATTTCGGTTCTCGATCGCTATATTGCTGGACAATTGACGGGTCCATTTATCTTTGGCGTGGCAGCGTTTACATCGATTCTGGTGTCGGTAGGAGCGGTGTTTGATCTGATTCGCCAGATGACAGAAATGGGCTTGCCGTTGTCGATCGCAACTCGCGTTTTTCTCTTGCGACTGCCAGAGTTTGCTAGCCTTTCTTTTCCAATGGCAACCTTGCTTTCGACGTTAATGGTCTATAGTCGGCTTTCGACTGACAGTGAGTTGATTGCGCTGCGAAGTGTCGGGATTAGCATCTATCGACTGGTTGCACCTGCGATCGTGTTGAGCTTTCTCGTTTCTGTGATGACTTTTGGCTTTAATGAAGCAATTGTTCCGGCAGCAAAATATCAAGCGACTCAAACGCTATCACAAGCATTAAAGCAAGATAAGCCGAAGTTTGATGAGAAGAATATTGTCTTTCAGCAGTATCGCGATGAGAAGCAGCCCGATGGAAAGAGTGTACAAATGCTCGATCGGATTTTTTATGCTCAACGATTCGACGGGCAGCAAATGAAGGGCTTAACCGTACTGGATTTCTCTCAAAACGGGGTGAATCAGATCATTAGTGCAGATTCTGCTCGCTGGAACTATGAGGATCAAACCTGGGACTTTTTCAGTGGCACAATTTACCTAGTTGATCCGAATGCGTCTTACCGCAATATTCTCAAATTCGAGCGGCAGCAGATTCAATTGCCCCGAACCCCGCTGGATTTAGCCACTCACAAAACTGATTCGGCAGAGATGAATATTGCCGAAGTTCAGGATTATCTCCAATTGGTCAACCAAAGTGGCGATGAGAAGCGCGCCAATCAATTGAGAATGAGAATTCAGCAGAAAATTGCCTTTCCATTTGTGTGCTTGGTTTTTGGATTAGCAGGTTCGACGTTGGGCACGAAACCCCGACGAGGCGGCAGAGGTGCAAGTTTTGCGATTAGTATTTTGATCATTTTTACTTACTACCTGCTGTCGTTTGTTTGTGATGCGTTTGGGCGGTTGGAGATTTTCACGCCGATCTTGGCAGCTTGGTTGCCGACTGTGTTGGGACTGGGGGCAGTGAGTTGGCTATTAGTACGGGCAGCAAAATGATGGACAAGCCTTTGTTTTTGCGCGACCTTTGGTACTATGCGCTGCCGGGTGGAAGTTTGAAGCCGGGACAAACGATCGCGAAAACCCTGCTCAATGAACCGATTTTACTCGGCAGGACTCAGGCGGGCAAAGTCTTTGCACTGAGAGATATCTGTCCGCATCGGGCTGTTCCGCTGAGTTGCGGGCGATTTGACGGTACTGAGGTGGAATGTGCTTACCACGGCTGGAAGTTTGACGCAGCCGGACAATGTACTGCGATTCCAGCGTTGACTGAGGATCAAACGTTAGATTTTTCTAAATTTCGAGTGCGATCGTATCCAATTCGAGAAGCACAAGGCAATATTTGGATTTACATCGGAGAGCAGTCTCCCCAAGATGAACCGCCTCAAGTCCCTGGCTTTGACACGACGTATCAAGCCGCTGTTGTGATGAACTTTCCAACGTACTTAGATCATGCGGTAGTTGGGTTAATGGATCCAGCACATGTGCCTTTTGTGCATCGAGCCTGGTGGTGGCGGGCTGATCCGACCCTGGCAGAAGAAGTAAAAACGTTTGATCCGTCTCCGCTCGGATTTACGATGCGGCGGCATAAATTAGAGCGATCGACCTTTCTTTACGATCTAGTAGGCGGTGATCCAGAAGTCGAAATCTCATTCCAACTCCCAGGAGTACGATTTGAGCAAGTGATTACAAAGCGACATCGAGTCTGCAATCTAACGACGATGACTCCGCTGAATGATACCGAGACAGAAGTTACTACGCTCTTTTATTCAACAATCCCTTGGTTCAATCTGTTGAAGCCCTTTTTACTTCCGCTCACTCGAACATTCTTGAATCAAGATCGAGACATGGTCGTCAAACAGAAGATTGGATTACAGCACAATCCAGGCTTGATGTTGATCAAAGATGCAGATACTCAGGCGCGATGGTACTACCAATTGAAGGCAGAATTTGCGCGATCGCAATCTGAACATCGAGCCTTCATTAATCCTGTCAAAGAGCAAACTTTGAGATGGCGAAGCTGATTGACTGACAATAAAGGCGAGGAGCATTTTCCATAACAGTAATTGAAGTGGTGTGGTAATCCCTAGATGACGGGATTTTGCTCCTCGCCTCCAGTTTTGTCAGTTAACCAGCGTCACAGCTTATGGACTTAATGCTAGTAGTCCATAAGCTGTGACAGGTAGGTTGGATGGGGATTACACAAGGCGAACTTTTGTTCCCTATCTTTGCGTTAGCTTCTCAGTCCTTTCGCGAATGCGTTCTTCCTGTTCTCTGAGTTCAGGTGTCAATGCTTCACCAAAGTCATCTGCCTCGAACACTGGACGAATCTCAATCTCGGAGTCTCCCGGCATGGGGTTGGGGCAACGCTTCACCCAATCGATCGCTTCTTCGAGCGATTGCACTTGCCACAGCCAATACCCAGCAATCAGTTCTTTGGTTTCCGTAAAAGGACCATCAATAACCGTTCGATTCGTTCCAGAAAATTGAACCCGTGCCCCTTTCGAGCTAGGATGCAGTCCCTCGCCTGCTAGCATAATGCCAGCCTTGACCAATTCTTCGTTATACTTTCCCATTTCGGTTAGCAGTTGTTCACTGGGCATCACACCAGCTTCCGAGTCTTGAGTCGCTTTTACTATTACCATGACTTTCATCGTTGAATCTCCCGTGGTTGAGTGTAATTGAGTGTGATTGTGTCGTTACATTGATAGGTATCCAGCAGAGATGCCTTTCGGAGAGTCGCGATCGCAATAACTAATCTGACGGCAAGTTTGATAGCTCCAGAACAGGACGGATTTCGACCGTACCGACACGGGCACTAGGGATGCTTCCAGCGATCGCGATCGCTTCATCGAGATCCTTTGCATCGATCAGGAAGTAACCGCCGAGTTGTTCGCGAGTTTCAGCAAATGGACCATCGGTGATCATCCGTTTGCCGTCCCGAACCCGAACGCTTGTTGCGGTTGAAACAGGGTGCAACGGTGACGCACCCAAATATTGTCCCTTTGCTTGGAGTTCTTGCGTCAGTTGAATCGACTCAGCATAGCAGTGCTCCCGTTCACTCTCGCTCCATGCAGTTTCGTCACTGTAAATCAACAGCATGTATTTCATGGGTTTGAACCTGATCGTTGAACTAGGATTTGCGCCAGTAGTGACCCGTCATAAACTGATGCCAGTTGCCGTCTTCTCCTAAAATTTGGGAGGTCAAAATCCGGTGGTCGTTGCTAACAAACGTAATAATATCTTGATATTTTGCTAACGCGGTTTCAGTGCAACTGGGTCCTTCGGTATCTAGTGTGAGCACGGTTTCGGTTGCGTCCAGAGAACCGTTGTAAAGCCAAAGATGGGACATCATGGAGCAGACAAAGGTTCCGATATAGCGATCGTTTTGCGGGTCATACCCTAGGGTTACGATTGTTGTTCCCATTTCTCCATTTGGCGTTTCGCCTTGACCTTCAGCGATAATCCAGAGTCCACCTAGCGATTTCACAATTTCAGTTCCCTTAAATTTTGAGGGTGGTTGAGCGGGTTCCATTTGGCATTCTGATTCGTAATTCCATTCCCCAATCAGTTTGTCTAACCATTGGTGTTGCTTTTGTAATGTTGCTTGCATTGTTTTTCTCCGTAGTTAATGAGTCAAGTAGCGAACTCAAACTTTGTCACTGACGCATTGATTTTCATCCACCGGGCGAATTTCAAAGGAACCAAAACGGACACCCGGATGCTTTGACATCAACTGGATCGCGTGGTTCAGATCTCTGGCTTCCAGCACCAAAAATCCGCCGAGTTGTTCTTTGGTTTCTGCGTAGGGTCCATCGGTAACAGCAACCTGACCATTGTGGTATTGCAGGGTTGCCGCATTGCGAACACTTTGTAGGGCTTCTCCACCCATGAAGTGTCCACCCTGACACAATTCGTCATCGTAGGCAAAACATTTTTCCATCAGAGTAGTACGATCGCGCTCTGGCATCTCGTGCCACTTGCGTTCTTCCATATAGCCAAGGCAAATAAATTTCATCCGCTCCTCCAAACTAGAGAATGGGTGCTTTCATTGATTAGTCGTTCGGGATTCCCACAAATCGACATCCCGTTAAAAATTTTTTTCACCTAATTCGCGCAGGCGTTTTTCCAGGAATCGGCGTTCGGGTTCCTGTCGCACTAAGGCAAGGGCGCGGTGATAGGATTCCTTGGCATCGGCAAGCTTACCCAAGCGTCGGCACAAATCCGCCCGTGCCGCATGAGCGAGGTGATAGTCGGACAATTCACCTTGCTCTAAAATGCCATCAACCAGTTGCAGTCCTGCCCCTGCACCCTCTTGCATTGCGACGGCAACAGCTCGGTTCAATCGCACGATCGGCGAAGGTACCACCTGCGCTAGGAGGTTATACAATGCCACGATTTGTCCCCAGTCGGTTGCCTCTGCACTGGGCGCTTCAGCATGGACAGCCGCGATCGCGGCTTGCAGCGTATACACCCCAATCTGCGGGGCAGCTAATGCCTGTTCCACCCATCGCTGACCTTCTGCAATTTGCTCTCGGTTCCAAAGAGAACGATCTTGATCCTCTAACAAAATTAAATCTCCTTCCGGTGAGGAGCGGGCAGTCCGGCGTGACTCCTGAAATAGCATGAGTGCGAGAAGTCCCATGCCTTCTGCATCGGGCAGGAGTTCAACCAGGAGACACCCTAAGCGAATCGCTTCGGTTGACAAATCCGGTCGCGTCACAAACTCACCGGATGAAGCGGAATACCCTTCATTGAAGACGAGATAGATGACTGATAATACTGCATCGAACCGTTCGGGAAGATCTGCGATCGCAGGTACGACGTAAGGAATGCGAGCATCTCGAATTTTTGCTTTGCCCCGCACAATCCGTTGGGCAATGGTGGAGGGTGTGGACAAAAAGGCACTGGCAATTTCCTCCGTTTTCAGACCACAGATCTCCCGCAGGGTCAGGGCAACTTGGGTATTGAGCGAAAGGGCGGGATGGCAGCACGTAAAAATCAGCCGCAACCGATCATCTTCAACTTCATTGTCTTCTAACACGAGGGAATTTTCTGCGTGTTCAAGTCGTGCTCCCAGTTCTCCCAGTGAAGCATCAAAGCGAAATCGACGACGCAGGGTATCGATCGCTTTAAATCGTCCGGTCGAAACTAACCAGGATATGGGATTGTGTGGCACCCCGTCCCGTGTCCACTGTTCTATTGCTGCCGCAAATGCTTCGTGCAGCGCCTCTTCTGCAAGGTCGAAGTCCCCCAACAGTCGGATCAGAGTTGCGAAAACCCGACGGGACTCAGTGCGATAGAAATGGTCTACCGTCTGGCGAGCTTGTTCGATCGAATGTTCATCCATCACTTAGACCTCAACGCCTTATAGATCGGGATAGTGACTAACAGTGAATTTGATCACCTTGGATGTTTAGGAAATGCCCCATGAACGGGAACACAGCCGAAATCGTTTGTTCCATAAAGCCTCTCTTGCACTGCATGATCAGGATGAGAGATCGCAACTATCAAGCCTGTTTTATAGTACAAGAGTTTTACTCACATTACAACTATGCCAAAGGAATGTTCTTTGTTGATTGATTTGTTTGGGTGAGAGATGTGTTCGTGTGACTGAAGGTAATTGCTCAACCAGGTTTATCTAATTTTGATGCTATTTCCCGTATCCTTCCCTCACTGCAGACCGATTGGCTACTAGGTTGAGCAATTACAGATATTGATTGGAGGTAAGGCTATGATTTCCTCAGTAATGGCACATCTGAAAACAAAGGAGACACGCAACGATGCCCAAGCTCGGAAAGAGTAGAAGTTTTGGCTCATGCGACGGCTGTATGAGCACGGTTATGAGCGACCACATATACTGAACTTATTCTGTTTTTTGGATTGGATGCTGGAATTACCTGAGGCACTGAAGCAAGCATTTCAGGCTGAACCGAAGCTGCTGGTTTTGCATAGCAGAAGCACTCCAAAGTTTGAAACTTTGGAGTGCTTAAAATTCGGGCGAGTTTACTTAACCGTTGACAACATTGCCGCCGTTTGGATGCAAGATTTGCCCACTCATGTAGCTCGAATCACTCGATGCTAAGAAGACATAGCTCGGTGCAACTTCATCAGGTTGTCCAACTCGCTGCATCGGAACTTGCTTACCGAATGATTCTACTTTCTCTTCAGGAAATGTAGACGGAATCAAGGGAGTCCAGATAGGACCTGGCGCAACCCCATTCACTCGAATTCTTTTTTCAATCAAAGATTGGGAGAGCGAGCGCGTAAATGCAACAATCGCACCCTTCGTCGAAGAGTAATCGAGTAACTGTGGACTACCTTGGTAAGCAGTTACAGAAGTTGTATTGATGATCGAACTTCCCTCTTTGAGATGCGGCAATGCTGCCTTCGTCAAAAAGAACATACTAAAAATGTTCGTGCGGAAAGTTCGCTCTAACTGTTCTGAAGTAATATTCTCGATCGATTCTTGAGGATGCTGCTCAGCGGCATTATTGACCAAAATATCGAGATGACCGAATTCATCGATCGTCTTTTTGACAATCGATTGGCAGAGCGATTCATCCCCAATATCGCCCGGAAGGGCAAGACATCTGCGCCCTTCTTGTTCGACAAGTCGAGCCGTTTCTTTTGCGTCGTCATGTTCATTCAAATACGCGATCGCAACGTCTGCACCTTCTTTCGCAAACAAGATCGCCACCGCACGACCAATTCCGCTATCGCCTCCAGTTATGAGTGCAACTTTACCGGAAAGTTTCCCTGCTGCTTGATATCTTTCTCCAGAACTTTGTGGTGCAGGAGTCATTTGCAACTCATGTCCGGGCTGCTGGTCTTGCTGCTGTGGAGGCTGCGACTTCTGCTTTTCTGGCGATGCTTGTACCATTGACTTGCTCCTGTTGTTTTCGATGTTCTGTAGAGGATTGGGCGAAATGGATGTAAAACAAAACGAGCTCGCCCAAAACCGGGACTCTACCGCCAAACTCGATGGCCATCTTCATCTAGTCTTGCTAAGCGGATCATGTCGGAAATTTCTTCTGCATCTTTGACATGGTGTAACGCTTTCTTTTCGCCATCTGGAGTCTCAAACACAAAATAGGTTGGGACTGTAATGTGATCACCAGTGATGTCAGGGGCATCGACTGCTACTTGCTGTGCTTTTTCTTCGAGAGATTTTGACGGATCAATGCGATCGCCCGGATTCGATGCTAAATATTCCTTAGCAAGCTCTTTTTGCTGTTCTAATTTTTGCTGGGGATCAACTTCTGCTGAGGTCATCGGTTGATTGATTCCAGATTGAGTTTCTGCTGCTGAATCTTTATTCATAATAAAAAATTGAATTCTTCTTAGTACCAACATAAAAAAAAGAGGCAGTTTATACCTCTTTCAAACGGTGAGTTATCGTATCTTTCAAAGGTGAGATAGATACTAAGGACGGCGATTTGGGCCAACTCCAATTACTGCAACTTTATGTCGGTAAATTAGCTCTGCTCCATACCATCCAGTAATTCCTAAAATTGCAGACACAAATAGCGAAATAATCATTCCAGTCGGCAAAATTGCACCCGTTTCGTTGCCCCATCTCAACCATAAATTGATCGCAGATAAAGTTAAAGCTGCAATATTTCCTACCATATGCGCCCAGCCTGCACTGTGCTCCCGAACGCGCCCAATTCTGAGAAAATCGCTCATTCCAGTTGCTGCTGCAACGAGACCTGTGACCAGTCCTCCAACCAGTAGCCAAAATGAAGCTCTTGCCCAGAATGGATCGCTAGTAAACCAATACGCTGCATCTGTTACCAATGTACCTGTGAGAAATGCGATCGGAAAAGTCACAATCAGTGGATGCAGCGGATGCTTAGCAATATGAACGGTGCTAGGCACGCCACTATCGCGCAATTCTGCTTCATCTGATTCGATCAATAAAGGAATATCCGGTGTCGTTTTCGTCATAGTGTTCTCCTAATTAACTTGGAAATTGATGAACAATTGCTTCAGATTCCAGAATCATTCTTCCGGTCTGAACATCTAACCGCTTTAACTGCAAAGACATTCCCTCAAGCTCAAAATTGCTTAGATTCAATAGCTCTTTTGACTGATTGAGTAACGCTTCAGTTAGCTCTGGAGAAAGTTCTTGATTATCAGTCGGTTCAACATTTTCAAGTACGACTTGCTGTCCAGATTCGCTAATCTTTGGAACTGCTGTAAATGCAACGTGTTTTCTTTCTTGGCTGGCTTGCAAAAGTACATCAGTTGCTAAAGAAACTTTTCCTTCTCCAGGTAATCCAAATTCAATTTTCTGCATGTCTACGGTGGCAGGTTCACCATTCACATGCACATTTAAGTTCTGCATTTTTTCTCGGACGAAATCGGAGTTAAATGCACGATTGATATCTGCTTCAGTTAAAGTCACGATCGCTTCTGCTTCAGTCGGATGAGCAAGCTCAATCTTTCCAAATGCCACGCTCAAAGGATTAATTGCAACCGCTCCCGTATTGAGTTCCATTTTCTCAATCCGCAAGTCTTGCTTCATCACCATGCCTTCGCCTTCGATCGCAACTGAATCGACTGCGCCTGTCATGATTTTGAGCGGATCCGTTTCAATTTCAACGTCTAAGGTTTCCACCTCATCCAGTTGGCTTTTAATTCCTAGCTCTGCAACTTTACTGACTGCCTGTTCACCTAAATCGGGCATGTCCCTCTCCTGTGCCATCATTCAGCGCTACTCTAGAACATCTCATCTCGGCTCTAAATCTGCACACTGATAGAGCTAGACCTATGCCTAGAGGGAGGCAACGTGAGTCGGCAGTTCCACTGTAAACATTGAGCCAAGCCCAACCTGACTTTGAACGGAGATCGTTCCTCCCATCAGTTGCGTGAGAGATTTTGTAATCGCTAACCCCAAGCCTGTGCCATTCTGTAGTCGAGTGGAAGATTGATCTACTTGTCGAAATTCCTGAAAAATCGCGTCTAATTGACTATCATCAATGCCAATTCCCGTATCTTGAACCACGATCGCAATTCGCCCAGTTTTCCTGACTTCCACTTTCACAGAAACTGAACCTGAATGAGTAAATTTGATCGCATTTGAGAGCAGATTGACGATAATTTGCTTCAGCCGAATGCGATCATTCGTCACGAGAAGGGAGTGACTTTCAAACTGGACATCCAGGTCTAAACTCTTTTGCTCAGAGAGCGATCGCATTTCTTGAACGGTTGCTTGAATCAACTCAATCAGATCAAAGGTTTCTAGCCTCAACTCAAAGCGATTGGCTCGTAAATTAGAAAAATCTAAAATATCTTCAATCAAGCCCAATAAGTGCTTCCCGTTTTGAAAAATTCGTTCGATTAATCGAAGATGATGCGGCGGAACTTGCTGATGAAACTGCCTTAAAAGTAAATTGGAAAATCCAATAATGGCAGTTAAAGGAGTTCGCAATTCATGCGACATCGTTGAAATAAACTGCTCCTTTAACTGTACCGATTCAATTAATTCTAAATTCTGTTTTTGAATGGCTCTCAGTTGAGATTCGATTTCTTTTCGAGCCGAAATATCGCGTAAAATCCATCTCAAAGCAGCCGTTTCCCCCCGATTGTTTTTGACAGCCGCGATCGTTAATGCTGCTTCAAATCTCTGTCTATCTTGAGTGATAAATCCCATCTCCCATTCTCGAACTTGTTCAACCGATTGCAGTTGAACCAAGAGCGATCGAAAAATATTTCGCTGCTCCTCTGAGACAAAATTCATCAGAAGTTTGCCGATAATATACTTTCTTTCTATGTTAAATAGCTCAGCAGCGGCGCGATTTGCTTCTTGAATCTTGCCATGTTTATTGGTAATTAAATATCCATCCGGAGCAAATTCAAATAATTCTTGATAGCGTTGTCTTTCAATTTCAAGCGCGTGTCGAGTTTCAAAAAGCTGCTGATTTTGACGGCACACTTCTTGTTCAAGGACTTTTAATTCTGATAATGCTTCTGAAAGCGCGTTGAGATAATCTGAAAATGTATCAGAAGAATCAGATTGATTGACCGCTTCATGGATTTGATTAAATCGCTCATCGATTGTATCTAATTGATCAGCAATTTTTTGACGATCGCGAAGATTGTCTGATTCATGGCTCATAATGTCCGATCGCCCTGAAAATACGAAATGAATAAAGATATAAAAATTTCTGTGACTATTTTTGCAAATTTTTAAGATAGACAACTCTATCAAGAGAGCAGGATTCTGAGAAAGTACGCTAGATTGTTCACAAGCCAACCCAATCTCTCTTCATCTATGCCGATCCGAGATCATCGCTGGTTCGTGCCAACATTGCCCGTCGAACCAGAAATCTTTCAGATATATCGAACGACACATCAGTTTTACTATGAAGTTCAATCGCGAGATGAGCACGATCGCTATTGTGAATGGTACGCAACCGTTTCAATGCAACATCGCCGCGAACTGGAAACAATGCGCGGCGATGTCAATGTATTCAGATGGTTTCGACGCAGATCCAGTTAGCTAGATCGCCTCAAGTTCAAATTCTTGCAGGTGAGCACGAAACTTGCCAGCAAACTTGACGAGATAAGGAAAATTTGCGCTCACCGGACGACCCTGCCATTCTTTGACGATCGCTATAATTTCACCTTCTTGACCTTTGATATCAAATGCCTCGTTGCGGTGTTCTGGATGGTGATACACCACCACTGATTCTTTAACTCGAACGCGATCGCCAATATTCATAACCTTGAGTGTCCCTCTTTCCGCAAGATTCACCACAGTCGCTTGCCCTGTATGAACGATAGATAACCTTTTTATCTTTGCATAATGCGTGTCAATCGCTCTATCGCTTCAGCAAATCGTTAGGCACGAATTGACGCAATGATTCGACTTTCGACTTGATCTGCTGCTCCATCCCTTTAATTTGCTGCTCCATTCCCACCGGATCTCGATAATACCAAGTTCCCAGTGCAGTACCACCGCCCAACAGCAGAACCAGCAAAGTTTTGAGCCAAATCCGGCTCTTGCGTTTCCGTGGGACAACTTCAGTCGGCGGGATCACGACAGGAGCGGGTAAATCCTGATCGTCTTCCCCAGTCACAAATGACATCGGCAATCGCAATTCCGGCAGCGAGGATGAAACTTGACAGTGCGTCAGCACGATCGAAGCATTGTCATGCCCATTGCGCTGATTGGCAAAGTCGAGCCAAGATTTCACCGCCGACTCTAGCGAAAATTTATCCTGCAAGATCAGTTCTGCATAATCTGCCCAAGATTGCTCGACAAAGCCGTTATCGCTCATGCCGTCTGAACACAGCACTAATAATCCGTCTTCTTCGATGATGAAGCGTCTGACACTCGGATGGAGATGATGCCCTTCACGAGTTCCCATCGCTTGCGTCAATGCGCCCGAATCAGGGCGTTTCAGCGCTTCTCGATACAACGATCGACCCATTCGCACTTCTCGCACCGCAACATCATCATCGACGGTCAATTGGTGACAATATTCTGGCGTAATCCAATAGGCGCGACTGTCACCGACATTGACGATATACAGTTCGTGACCGTTATTAGAAACAGACCCACTCGTGAGCGTAACGCATTGGGGAATCTGCAACGCCATCACTAAGGTCGTGCCCATGCGTCGCCGCGCCATGCGATTCTGAGCATCATTTTTAGCGGCGATGAGATTATTCACGACTCGCACGATCGCGGCGAGTTGATCACAAATCAAATCCGGCGGCAAAAGTTCGGGTTGATGCGCGATTTCCGACAATAACGCTTTGACTTGCAGTTGAATCGATTGCACAGCGAGTTGACTTGCCACTTCTCCGCCATCGTGTCCGCCAATTCCATCACAGACGATCGTTAATCGCGCCGATAATTCATCAAACGATTGCGTCTTCGTGTGTAACGGGTAACAAGTGTCTTCGTTATGCGATCGCCGTTTTCCAACTTCAGTTGCCCCGATGACTTGCGATCGCAACGGCAACGCCGCCGCCTGTTCGAGCAATAACGCATTCAACTGCGTTGAAATATCGCGATAGCTGACATTTGCTGCCTGCATCAACGTACACAGCGCTTGTAGCTTATCGGCAATAATCGGCTTGGCATCCGGCAATAGCACGAGCCAACTCTGCGCCAAATTTGCGAGCGTCGGTCGATTAAAGGATTCGCTCGTCTGTCCTTCGTCAAAAATCAACTCTTGTAATCGAATCCGCCAGCCTTCAATCCGCACCTGCTCCGGCGATAACAAACTCGATGCCACGCCTAATTCAGACAGAGGAGTCCACAATTCCAGCATTTGCCAGAGCCAATAGACCTGCCGAGTCGCAGTGCCTTGATGCCATACTTGCGCGATCGACGGCTGCAATTCCCCGTTCTCAGTGAGCGGCACGTTTTCCAACAGTAGAATCTCGTCGCCGCCCTCTCGGCAAACTCCATACACTTCTGGCACATGCAGCCGATACGGATACAACAGCATATAAGTCTGTGCGATTTCCGAGACGGCAAGCGGCACTTGAGGATCGACTTCGGGTTGGGTATCTAGCCAGATTTGGGCTGCCTTCACCTGATAACGAGCCGCGATTGTTGTGCCAGGCTTCTGATTTTGGGCGGTCGCTCCTACTGCCCAGAGATAGTGAAACCCTTGCGCTTGAGACCGATCGATCGCCAGCGCCGACGTATAGTTGGGAAGATTAGACGTGGAATTCATAAGGGAGAAGCTAGGATGAAGAAGCGAATCGCAGTGCATCTTAGCGCCGACTGAGTGGAAAAGCTACAGTCATTGCCGGAATGTTGCATTTGCGGTTTGAAGTCTGTATTAAAGCATGACTTCTCATCGGGGGAACGCTACATTTTAATTCCTCAAACTGGAAACTCAATGTCTCTATGAATCCTACTGTTCTATGGCTATTGCTTGGGGCGGGATTGTGTCTAGTCGAATTCATTCTGCCAACCGCATTTGTCGCCTTTGTCACGGGGATTAGTGCGTTTTGTGTTGCAATGGTGGCGCACTGGTTGCCTGTGAATCTCCAAGCCATTGTTTGGGTGATCTTGTCGATCGCGATGGTGCTGTTTTCCCGTCGGTTCGTCAATCGCCGTGCCAATTTAAAACTCGATGCCAGTGAAGCTGAAACCCTCACTGAAATCCGGTCGGGACAACTGGGGCGAGTTTGCTATGAAGGCAACTCTTGGGCGGCGCGCTGTGAAAGTTCTCATCTCGATATTCCCGCAGGTGTCCGCGTTTATGTCGTCGGACGCAAGGGAACAACTTTAATTGTCATGCCCGAAGATATTTAAGGAGAAAAATTTATGTGGGGTTGGTTGATTGCGTTAGTCGTGGGCGGCGGTGCAGTTTCAAGCGTCAAAATTATTCAGCAAGGAAATGAAGCCCTGATTGAACGTTTAGGAAGCTACGATCGTAAACTTTCGCCAGGGTTAAATTTTGTCTTGCCGGGACTCGATCGCGTGGCATTCCAAGAAACGATTCGAGAGAAAGTGCTCGACATTCCACCGCAAGGCTGTATTACGCGGGATAACGTTTCGATCACGGTGGATGCTGTCGTCTATTGGCGCATCGTCGATATGGAGAAAGCCTATTACAAAGTGCAAAATCTACAATCGGCAATGGTGAATCTCGTGTTGACCCAGATTCGAGCCGAGATGGGGCAGTTGGAATTAGATGAGACGTTCACGGCGCGATCGCAAATCAACGAAATCTTACTTCGAGAACTCGACACTGCCACTGATCCTTGGGGAGTCAAAGTTACGCGGGTTGAGTTGCGAGATATTGTGCCGTCGAAAGCCGTCCAAGAATCAATGGAATTGCAAATGTCGGCAGAACGTCGCAAGCGGGCAGCAATTTTGACTTCTGAGGGTGAGCGAGAAGCTGCGGTCAACTCAGCTCGGGGTAAAGCAGAAGCGCAAGTTCTCGATGCAGAAGCGCGTCAGAAAGCAGTGATTTTGGCTGCTGAAGCTGAGCAGAAAAGTATTGTTCTGAAAGCTCAAGCAGAACGTCAGCAAGCCGTGTTGAAAGCTCAAGCAACTGCTGAAGCAATTCAGATTGTGACTCAAGCCCTGAAAGATGATGTACGTGCGGCTGAAGCAGGTAAAGTCCTCTTGGCACTCGGCTATCTGGATATGGGCAAAACTGTGGGTCAGAGCGGAAGCAGCAAGGTAATGTTTATGGATCCTCGCAGCATTCCAGCAACCTTACAGGGAATGCTGTCGATCGTCGATGAGAACGGCAAAGCTTAGCTTCTCGAACTATCAAAAGTTGGAGTTCTCTAAAAACTCCAACTTTTGGCGGGTAAATTGTGCGGAAAGTCATTCTCTATTTTCCGCCAAAAGTTGGTTGCAACAGTGTTCAATCCGGGGAAACGCCAGAGTTTAAGCGCTCAGCCCAGTTAAAATGCGACAAATTGAGAGAAATCTCTCATTCGCAAACCTGCTCGATTCAGTATTAAATCTTCTTGTTCCCACAGAAGATTTAGAATGCGAGCAAATTTGAAATCGAGTGTGTCAAGGTTTGATAGAGTGCTAAATCTACCCAAGCTTATCGAACGCTCGTGATTACTTCTGAACATCCTAAACCTGTCTATCAGGTTGGGGGCAGTCTACCGCCTCGATCTACCAGCTATGTCTATCGGCAAGCCGATCAAGATTTATTTCAAGCCTTGCGCAATCAGGAGTTCTGCTATGTGCTCAATGCGCGGCAGATGGGCAAATCTAGCTTGCGGGTGCAAACTGCGTTACGACTACAAGCAGAAGGAGTCAGTTGCGTCACGATCGATCTGACCGAAATCGGTACCCAACAAATCACGATCGAGCAATGGTACGCTACGATCGCTGCTTTTCTTGTCAGACGATTTCAACTCGATATTCATCTATCCCAGTGGTGGGAGTCACATGCTCATCTCTCACGAGTCAATCGTTTGGGTGAATTCATCGAAATCGTTTTACTGACTCAAGTTCAAGATCCAATTGTAATTTTTATTGATGAAGTTGATAGTGTTCTCGGTCTGAATTTTCCGTCAGATGACTTCTTTGCCCTCATTCGGACTTGCTTCAATAAGCGCACAGACAATCCTGCCTATCAGCGATTAACCTTTTGCTTGATCGGCGTGACGACTCCCAGTGATCTGATCGCCGATCGCGCTCGGACTCCCTTCAATATCGGACAAGCGATCACGCTACAGGGCTTTCAATTAACAGAATCGACTCCACTGCTCTGTGGATTGCTCAACTTTCCCGATCCAGAAATGATTTTGCGTCACATTCTCGATTGGACAGACGGACAGCCATTTCTGACCCAAAAGCTCTGCAACCTCGTTCAAAACACCCTGCTTGAACATCCTGAAGAAGCTTCGCCAGCCTGGATTGATCAACTGGTTCAGACCCATTTACTTCAACACTGGGAAAGTCAGGATGAACCTGAACATCTCAGAACGATTCGCGATCGCTTATTGCTTCGAGAAGAATGGGCAGGACGGTTGCTCGGACTCTATCAACAAGTGCTACAAAACCGTGGGATTGCCTGTGATGATAGTTTGGAACAGACCGAATTATTGCTCTCTGGTTTAGTCAAGAAGCAACAAGGGACGCTACAAGTCAAAAATCGAATTTATCGAGAAGTTTTCACCTTAGAGTGGGTCAATCAACACTTGAGCCGATTGCGCCCTTATGCGGAAGCCTTCAATGCGTGGATGGTTTCTCAGCAAACCGATGATTCTCGCTTGTTACGAGGGCAAGCGCTAGCAGATGCTCAGCAGTGGAGTCAAGGCAAACATTTAAGCGACTTAGATTATTGGTTTTTGTCAAGTAGTGAACAATGCGATCGTCGAGAAATGCAACAGGCTTTGGAAGCAACCCAAGCCAGGGAAATCCAATCCCGATTGCTGCAAGAACGCAAAGTTGTCAAGTTGCAGCAGACATTACTTGGAAGTTTAGCAGTGCTGTCTGCGATCGCAGTGGGGATTAGCGGATTTGCGCTGCATCAATATCGAGAGTCAAGAGTGAGCCAAATTCGAGCCTTAGCTTCTTCTTCAGAAGGCTTGTTCGCCTCAAATCGACAGTTGGATGCCATGATTGACGCGATCGAAGCTGAACAGCATCTCCGCAAACTCCAGCCCGTCGATACGTATACGATCGCAAAAGTAGAAGCTGCTTTACGGCAAGCAGTCTATGCAACTAATGAAACTAACCGTTTAATTGGGCATCAAGGCTCAGTTCTGACAGTTGCGATCAGTCCAGACAGCCAAGTTATTGCTACTGGTAGTAATGATAAAACAGTCAAGCTCTGGTCGCAAGATGGAACCTTACTCAAAACGTTAAAGCACACTGCGACAGTGCATCGCGTTGCGTTCAGCCCTGACAGTTCTCGCGTTGTAACCGGAGGCTTAGATGGCACAGTCAATCTCTGGAACATCAATGGTACTCCGTTAAAGACAATTCAGGCACACCAGTCTCCAGCTTGGGGAGTTGCTTTTAGTGCAGATGGACAAACGATCGCGTCAGCTAGTGCAGATAAAACAGTAAAAGTTTGGACAGTAGATGGCAAGCTACGATCGACCTTAACTGGTCATGCAAAAGCCGTTTGGGGCGTTGCTTTTAGTCCGGATGGACAAACAATTGCTTCAGCAGGGGTCGATCGTGTCATCAAATTGTGGAATCTGAAGGGGCAGGAGCTCAAAACACTCAAAGGGCATCGAGCAGCCGTTTGGGAAGTCACATTTTGCCCGCAGACGAATTTGATTGTTTCGGTGAGTGGCGATCGCACAGCAAAACTTTGGAGCCGAGATGGCAAGCTTGTCAGAACTCTCCAAGGCGAACGTCCCATGATTGGGGTTGCTTGTAGTGCAAATGGTCAATTTATTGCCACAAGTGGGACGGATAACTTTGTCAGTCTTTGGAAGCCAGATGGAACTTTAGTTCGACATCTAAAGCAGCATAATGCCGTGATTCGCAGTGTGGCATTAAGTGCTGATGGACTGATGGCAGCTTCTGCGAGTGACGATGGGACTGTCAAACTTTGGCAGCGAAATCAATCTCTCTTGAGACCCCTGAATGGTCATCAGGACGTCATTTGGGAAGTTGCAACGAGTCCGAATGGAAAACTGATTGCAACCGTGAGTGGAGATGGCACACTCAAACTATGGAACATGAACGGAACTTTGATCCAAACGATTCAAGGCAGAGAAGCGGGCTTCCGCAGTGTTGCTTTTAGCCAGGACAGTCGAATTCTGGTCACAGGGGATATGAATCGCACGGTTCAACTCTGGAAGGTGAACGACTCTAAACAATTTTCGCTTCAACGATTGCGAACGCTAACTGGGCACGAAGCGAGTGTCTATGCAGTCGCAATGAGTCCCGATGGTCAAACAATTGCATCTGCCGGAGATGACAAAACGATCAGACTTTGGACGATCGAGGGCAAACCGCTGCATCGCTTCATTGCTCACCAAGAAAGAATTTGGAAGCTTACTTTTAATCCGCAGGGGAACATGCTTGTTTCAGCCAGCGAAGATGGAACCGCTAAACTCTGGACAACAAAAGGTCAGCAGATCGCAACTCTACCCGGACAAGGAGCTATCTGGGGAGCTGCCATTCGTGCTCAAGGGGATATGATTGCTTCGGTCAGCCGTGACGATATGCTGAGGCTATGGCGACCAGATGGCAGCTTAATTAAAAGCATTCCTGGGCAGAGCCGAGGATTAACACGAGTTGCTTTTAGTCCTGATCATCAAATGATCGCAACGGCTGGAGTAGACAATACCGTAAAACTCTGGAGTATCACTGGAGAGTTGCTCAGAACATTACCCGGTCATCGTGGCATCGTCATCAGCCTTGCTTTTAGTGCAGATAGCCGTCATTTGATCTCGGGTGATGATGATGGACAGGTCATTCTCTGGGATTTGCACGCAATTCGTGTCCTCAACCCTTTCGCCTACGCTTGTGATTGGGTGAAAGACTATCTGCGGACAAATCCAGAAGTTCACGATCGCCGGAATCTCTGCCAACAATAATGCTCATAGATTCCTGCTCAGACTGCTCCTGAATATAGATGACGTAGAGCATCGTCGCGATCGCAGAATCAGCAGGGCACTCTACAGCTAATGATCGATGCTTTAGAGAGTTGAGAAAGATGATGCGTGGATTGCTCTGTATCGGGCTAGTCAGCTTAGGCACAATTTCAATCTTAGAACAGGCTCACGCTCAAAATGTCGTTGCTGATAGTTCACTCGGCACAATTGTTACAGGCAGTGCCAATTCTATAATTACAGGTGGCACTCGTCCAAACAACAGTTCCAACCTATTTCACAGCTTCAGCCAGTTTTCTATTCCTACAGGTGGCTCTGCCACGTTTGATAATGCGCTTGATGTCGTTAATATCTTCAGTCGGGTGAGTGGAGGAGCCGCCTCCAACATTGATGGACTCCTTCAGGCGAATGGAACTGCCAACCTATTTCTGCTTAATCCGGCAGGGATTTTATTTGGGACAAATGCTCGCTTAAATATTGGCGGATCATTTGTAGGGACAACCGCCGATCGCATTCAATTTGCAGATGGCTCTCAATTCGTTGCAACCGATCCCAATCCCGCCCCCCTTTTAACAATGAGCGTCCCCAGCGGGCTGCAAATGGGACAAAGTTCGAGTAGCATTCAGGTTCAAGGTCAAGGTCATCAGATTCTGCATCTCCCTATCTTTTTAGAACCTGCCACTCGTAACCCTCAGCAGGTCGGCTTAAAAGTGCAACCCGGAAGAACTTTAGCGCTCATTGGCAACGGAATTCAACTTAACGGCGGTGTGCTCATTGCAGAAAGTGGGCAGGTGAATCTAGCAAGCTTGAGCACAGGAACAGTTCAGTTTGATTCCACCCTGCCTCAATGGAATTTCAAAGCGGACACCACTGCAAAATTAGCAAATATTCAGCTTACGCAAGCTTCGCTCCTTGATACGAGTGGCAATCCTGGGGGGTCAATTCATCTACAGGGAAAAGACATTCAGATTCAGAACAGTTCTATGCTGTTTGTTCAACATTACGGAACACAAGCAGCAGGTCGTATTCAAGTCAAAGCAGACTTACTAGAACTAAGCGGTGCACTCCGCAATCGGGATCAAAGTTTAATTCTGAGTGAGAATCTAGGCAGCAGTCCCGGTGCTCACATCGATATTTCAGCCCGGCAAATCGTGGCACGCGATGGAGGTGAAATTCTTTCTACAACATTCCGCAATGGAGGAATGGGCGGCGATATTTCAGTCAATGCGCGTGACTCAATCCAACTCTTTGGGGTTTCACCCTTTGATGGCACTCGCTTTAGCGGCATTGGCGCACCGTCCAATTTAGGGGGAGGTCGAGGTGGTAACATCTCGATTACGACTGGAGATTTTATTGCTAGGAATGGAGCAGGCATCATTTCTCGTGTTCTGGGGGGACGAGGCACTGGGACGATTCAGCTGCGCTCAGATAGCATTTCCCTAATCGGCGAAAATCCAGTTATTGCTGGTAATAGCAGCATTGTTTCTTCAACCTTTCTCGGTGGAGATGCAGGCGCGATCGTGATTGATACGGGGCGGATTGTCCTCGGAGCATCTGGGGCGATTTCTGCAAGTACGTCTGGTACTGGGAATGCAGGAAGTTTAACGGTGAATGCTCGCGAATCGATCGAGATTGACGGCTCGAATGTGGCTTTAGCTTTACCCAGCCGAATCTCAGCATCCGGGCAGCAGCTCTCCGCCCGATTTCGGCAGATCTTTGGACTCCCGGCTCTACCCACAGGAAATGGTGGGAACTTAGTGGTCAATTCGCCGAATATCACTATCCGAAATCAAGGATTTATTGCAGCTGAGAATGTTGGCAGTGGCAATGCTGGCGATCTCAAGATTAAAGCCGACTCGATTTTACTAGAGCGACAGGGTCAGATTAGAACCTCAACCACTGTAGGTCAAGGGGGAAATCTAGAACTCACAGCACGCGATTCACTGATTATGCGGCATCAGAGTTTGATCAGTGCACGAGCAGGTGAAAAAGGAAATGGTGGCAATATCATGATCAATGCTCCAATCCTTGCGGGCTTTGAAAATAGTGACATCATTGCCAATGCAGTTCGCGGTCGCGGCGGCAATATTCAGATTACAACTCAGGGAATTGTTGGACTCCAGTATCGTCCTCAACTTACCCCTGACAACGACATTACAGCGAGTTCCGAATTTGGGGTGAATGGTTCTGTTCAAGTCAAAAATGTCGGAGTTGATCCAAATTCTGGGCTAATGACGTTATCGGAAACGCTTATCGATACTAGTCAGCAAGTTGCAGAAGGGTGTTCATCTGCGAAAAATGGCAGTTTTATTATCACCGGGCGTGGGGGAATGCCTGAAAATCCTACTGAACGTGTCGTGCGAGATCGTCCTTGGGCAGATCTTCGCGCTCTCAGCCCCACATCCGTTACTAGTTCACCGTCAACCCTGCCGCCAGCGCCCTTAATCGAAGCGACTTCCTGGTATCGTAATCCTCAAACGGGTCGCATCGAATTGATCGCGGATCGACCTAACCACACAACCCTATCCGCAACTTGTAGTGTTTCTTCTGATATCACTTCACAAGTTGATTGAGCAAGTCGTCAACTACATTCATCTTAATGACCTACTAGAGCAATCAACTCCAGTAGGTGAAACAAGCCCCGAAACCGCTACATTTAAAGACATGGCATTGGAGAAACGCGATGTTTAATTTAGGCTGGGTTGAAATTGGAGTCATTTGCCTTGTGGCACTGCTCATATTTGGGCCGAAAAAGATCCCTGAACTGGGCGGAACTTTTGGCAAAACGCTGCGGAACTTTAAAGAAGGCATGACCCAAGCGGATGAGCCAGACGAGATTGAACCTGGCGACGATCGCTAAATCCTTAAGTACGGTCGTCCTAGAAAATTAGACGGTTATCCTCCCTCGTTGGTTTGCAAATTCCCTCGGTAGAGTGGGGTGTAGAACTACAGGAAAGTTTACAACTGTAAGTAGTTCACGCTCCTCTGCTGTTGGCGCATTTGTCAACGCAGACCTCGCATAGTGGAGAAAGCCCGATGTTTGAATACTTCACCGATCAGGCGATCGAGACCATCATGTTTGCCCAAGAAGAAGCCCGCCGACTGCGGCAGAACTCTGTGGGCACAGAAGCAGTTTTGCTGGGCTTACTCAGACAGGATGATACGATCGCCGTATCGGTCTTGCATGAATTGGGCGCAGACCTAAGCAAAGTGCGCTCAGAGGTCGAAAAAATTGTCGGTTATGGAAATGGTGCGTCGTTTGGAGAACTTCCCTTTACGCCCAAAACGCGCCAAATCCTGGAACGAGCGCTACAACAAGCCCAGATGATGGGAATGCGCTACGTTCGTGCAGAACACATTTTATTAGCCTTAGTCGATGACAACCAAGGCGTTGCCATCAAAGTCTTGAGCCAATTGGGTCTAAGTCCGGCTGAAATCCGTGCCCACATCACCCGCGCTCAAGCGGAACCGATGGCAGTAGGACAACCGACTGCACCTCGAAAAGCGACTGGCTCGAATAAATTAGTCGCCCTGAACGAGTTTGGGACAAACTTGACCCAGATGGCAGCAGAAGGAAAGCTCGATCCCATGATTGGACGGCAGAAGGAACTCGATCGCGTCATTCAAATTCTCGGTCGCCGCTCCAAAAATAATCCAGTTTTAGTCGGCGAACCGGGTGTGGGTAAAACTGCGATCGCAGAAGGACTCGCCCAACGAATTTACGACCAAGCCGTGCCTGAGATTTTGCAAGATCGGCAAGTCTTTATGCTCGATATGGGCGGGTTGCTGGCAGGAACTCGCTTTAGAGGTGAATTCGAGGAACGCATGAAGCAGATTCTCGATGAAGTTCAGCAGTCCGGTAACGTCATTTTATTCATTGACGAAATTCATACCCTCGTTGGCGCAGGTTCGATCGGGGGCGGAATGGATGCCGCGAATTTGATGAAACCTGCTTTGGCACGCGGTCTGTTGCAGTGCATTGGCGCGACGACTTTGGATGAGTATCGTCAACATATTGAGCAAGATGCCGCCTTAGAAAGGCGATTCCAACCCGTCATGGTGGGCGAACCCAGTGTTGAAGAAACGATCGACATTCTTCGAGGATTGCGCGATCGCTATGAGCAACACCACCAATTACTCATTGACGATGCAGCAGTAGAAGCAGCGGCAAAATTAGCCGATCGTTATATTACCGACCGATTCTTGCCGGATAAAGCGATCGACTTAATCGACGAAGCAGGCTCTTTAGTGCGATTACGGCATACCAATCCCGCCTTAAAAGCTCTGAAGAAAGAACTCCGGCAAGTGCAGAAAGAAAAACAAGCGACCGTCGCAGCGCAAGATTTTGACAAAGCTGGCACACTCCGCGATCGAGAATTAGAACTTGAACGCGAATTGTCTGCTGGAGTTCCAGAGGCTGCAATGCCGACTGTGACCGAAGAAGATATCGCGCAAGTTGTCGCATCTTGGACAGGTGTTCCGGTTAGCAAACTGACGGAATCTGAATCAGCGATGCTGCTGCATTTAGACGACGTTCTGCATCAGCGAGTCATTGGACAAAATGAAGCAGTGAGCGCAGTCGCACGAGCAATTAAGCGCGCTCGCGTTGGACTGCAAAGCGCCGATCGCCCGATCGCATCCTTCATTTTCTCAGGACCGACAGGTGTGGGTAAGACTGAACTCGCAAAAGCTTTGGCAGTTGCGGTGTTTGGCTCAGAGGATGCCATGATTCGGTTAGATATGTCCGAATATATGGAATCTCACACCGTCTCGAAATTGATTGGCTCGCCTCCTGGCTATATCGGCTATGACGAAGGCGGACAGTTGACCGAAGCGGTTCGCCGCAACCCCTATACCGTCATTCTGTTTGATGAAGTCGAGAAAGCGCACCCAGATGTCTTTAATCTGATGCTGCAATTACTCGATGATGGTCGTTTGACCGATGCAAAAGGGCGCACGGTCAGCTTCAAGAATACCTTGTTGATCATGACTTCAAACTTAGGGTCAAAAGTGATCGAGAAAGGTGGCGCAGGTTTAGGATTTGCGACTGAAACGGGTTCCTCAGATAGCGTCCAGTACAATCGCATCCGGACTCTCGTGAATGACGAGTTGAAGCAATATTTCCGCCCGGAATTTCTCAACCGTGTGGACGAGATTATTGTATTCCGTCAATTGACTCGTCCCGAAATCATTGAGATTGCTGACTTGATGATTCAAGAAGCGGCAACTCGGATTGCGGAGCAAGGCATTTCCCTCGAAGTCAGCGATCGCTTCAAAGAACGAGTCGTTGTAGACGGTTACAACCCCAGTTATGGAGCACGTCCATTGCGTCGCGCGATTGCTCGGTTACTCGAAGATAGTTTGGCTGAAGCCTTCTTAGCAGGTCAAATTCAGAGGGGAGACACCGCGATCGCCGATGTCGATGATGATCAGCAAGTGGTGATCAAAGCTGTGAAAATGCCCGTCTCGATCGCCGCTTCTGCGTAGGTTTTCTCTGCAAATCTACCTTAAATAACGCTTGATCAAAAGCCTTATGTATCTACATAGGGCTTTTTCTGTGTTCTTCGCTTTAGGAAGTCACACCAGGCTTGAAAGTTACCCCTCTTCTGCCTCGTCGAAGCCTACTTGAACAAGCTATCATTCAGACAATCCTGTCATTCTGGACGGCGATTTGGATCAATCGTCGCGAATCAGAGCTAAAAGCGAACAATGCTACAAATTTCTAGAACTGTGAGTATTCCCGATGATGAGATTGAGATGAGGGCAGTCCGTTCTCAGGGAGCGGGTGGACAAAATGTGAATAAAGTTTCCACAGCGATTCATCTTCGATTTGATATTCAAGCTTCTACATTGCCCGATCGCTATAAAGAAAAACTGCTGAAGCTCAGTGATCATCGGATCACAAAAGAAGGAGTCATTGTCATTAAATCGCAAGAGCATCGCAGCCAAGAGCAGAATCGGGAAGAAGCATTGCAGCGACTTCGAGCACTGATTCAGAGTGCAATGATTGTGCCCAAGCCTCGTAAGCCCAGTCAGCCGACCCGCAGTTCTCAGAGGAAACGGTTAGATTCCAAAACTCGCCGCAGTCAAATTAAATCGATGCGCGGAAAAGTAACCGATGAGTAGCGTTGATATCTAGTTTGCTCCTGAATCAATGAAAGGAATCGCCAAACCCCATAAAACGAAATAAGATATAGTTCTTATGTTCTGCTCGTTTTACTTGCCTCATGCCTACCAAGCTCCTGATTGTCGAAAGCCCCGGCAAAGTGAAAAAACTCAGCCAAATTCTCGGCTCAGATTGGCTGGTGAAAGCCAGCATGGGACACGTTCGGGAACTCGCGAGCGATGGCATTGACTCCCTCGGATTCGAGCTAGAACCGGGCAAAGTCAAGTGCCGATTTGTCCCCAGAGGAACCCGTGGCAAAGAGACGATCGCGCAACTCAAATCTGCCGTCCAAAAAGTCAACACCGTCTACCTTGCTACCGACGACGATCGAGAAGGCGAAACGATCGCATGGCATCTGCAACAAGCGCTCCACCTCAAACAACCGCAGCGCGTTGTTTACAGCGAAATTACTGCACCTGCGGTCAAACGAGCGATCGCTCATCCCCGCCTTCTCAATCAAAACCTCGTCGATGCCGGACTCTGCCGCACCGTCCTCGACAAACTCGTCGGCTACAAAGGCTCCCCCTTGCTCTGGAAATTGCAGAATGGAGCAAAATCAATGGGACGAGTCCAAAGCGCCACACTTCACATTCTGTGCGATCGCCAACGTCAAATCGAAGCGTTTGTCCCACAAGATTATTGGAATGTCTTTGTCGAATATGCAGAAGGCTTTCGCGCTTTCTACCACGGCTCAGACACGCCTGAAGCTGAAGCTACACCAGATGATGCAACTCCCGCTAATGAACGCAGCACTCCCGAATCAACTCGCGTGCTCAGCCAAGCTGAAGCCAATCGCTTAGTTCAACAAGCCCAAGCTTATCCGCATCACATTTTGTCGATCGAGGGCAAAATCGTAAACCGTACCCCGCCACCGCCCTTTGTGACTTCTAGCTTGCAGCAAGCGGCTGGCTCGCGCCTTAAGTTTAGTCCTGAAAAAACGATGCAGGTCGCGCAGTCGCTCTATGAAGCGGGACATATCACCTATATGCGCACGGATAGCATTGAACTCAGCCCAGAGTATTGCAATGCAGCCCGACAATGGCTCACAGACCATGATCCAGACAATGTTCCGAAGAAAGTGACGAACCATCGAAAAGTAAAAGGCTCACAAGAAGCCCACGAAGCAATCCGCCCAACTGATATCAATCGAGCGTCGGCTCACCTGAAACTCGAACTTTCAGGTGATGAATTTGCCCTGTATGTGTTGATTTGGAAACGTGCGATCGCATCTCAATGTCAGCCTGCTCGGGTGCGCCAGACTCGAATTTTGACCCGATCGGGCAACATTTCTTGGCAAGCCAAAGGACAAGTGATTGAATTTGCAGGCTACAGCAAGTACTGGAATAACTTAAGTGCTGATGTTGAATTGCCCTTGTTGCAAGCCAATCAGGCTTTAACCTTAGCGCAAGCAGCACACGAACAAAAGCAAACCCAACCTCCACCTCGTTATAGTGAACCCAAATTAGTTCAAGTCATGGAACGGCAAGGAATTGGACGACCGAGCACCTATGCTCCGACGATTCTTACTTTAAAAGAACGAGCTTACGTAGATGTGGTGAAAGGAGTTCTACAACCGACTGCTCTAGGTTTAGATGTTGATCGCTTTTTAGCTGATGCTTTGCCGGATTTACTTCAATCTGCATTCACTGCTGAGATGGAGCGATCGCTCGATTACATTGCAGCAGGTCAGCAAAATTGGCAAAAGTATCTCACAGCTTGGAATGAGACGTACTTTGAACCCGCGTTATTAAAAGCAGAGCGAATTCTTCCGCAACATTTGACAAATTCGCCCATTCCACGATCAACAAAGCAACTTCAACTCTCTAGAACTCGATGCCCAAGCTGTGAAAAGCCGCTTGCTAAAGTTCCAAGTAGCAAAGTCAAAAAGAAATACTTTCTCAAATGTGTAGAAGGTTGTGAGAATGTTGTTTTGTTTTGGTCTGAGCGATCGAAACGTTGGGAAGCTCCACAAGCCAAAAGCGATCCATCTGAGTTAGCAAAACCACAACTCACCGATTTTTCCTGTCCAGTTTGCCGAAAAGCGTTAGAACGCTATGACTATCAAAAAGAAGGACAGACCAAAACGTTACTCCGTTGTTCAAATCCCAAAGCCAGAACAGATCCTAAGCACAAAGATGTGGTTTACTTCCAAACAGAAAAAGGTTGGTGGAGTCCAAAATTTGGAGAACTAAAACCAACCTAATTGTTCGATCGTGTTGTTATGCAGACCAATCTATCGGTTGGGGTAATAGTTGAAAGGTTATCGGTTAGCCACAAATGCCTCAGAAATTTATTATGAAGGCGATGGGAAATCTTAACGTTAGTGCTTGAAGCATGGAGTAAAATGTACAAGCCTTAACTAAAAATTTCTATGATTCGATTGACCATACCCCATGACACAAGTGCATTACTTGCTTTGGCAGAGGCAACAGGGCTTTTCGAGTCAAATCAAATTGAAGAACTCGCTCAAATGCTAAATCAGCATTTCAGTAACGAAACAGATAGCCAAGGTATATGGCTCACCGACTACGATAATGAGCCAGTGGGGGTTGCCTACGTTGCGCCAGAACGTATGACAGACGGGACATGGAATCTCTATCTGATTGCTATTCATCCCAACCACCAAAAACAGGGACGCGGAGCCGTGTTGTTGCGATATGTCGAGCAAATGCTCGCTGAGCGCGGTGAGCGTGTGCTACTAGTGGAAACATCTGGAACAGACGACTTTGAATACGTTCGCGCATTTTACCGCAACAATGATTACGTGGAGGAAGCGAGAATTCGCGATTTCTACACAGACGGTGTCGATAAAATTGTCTTTCGCAAGTCACTGAGAAGTGTTGCTGCATAACATAATCCCGTTGCACACCGATCGTATCGAGTTGGTTGGTTGAGAACGAAAATTTACTAGCGGCGGGTGAGCGGGGTCGTTAGTTCGCGTTATTTAGGTTGTTTACTATACAGTCCGTAATACGTTCCGTTCTCGACAAGAATGAGTAACAGACCCTTCAAGGTACTTTTCTCGAACTCAATGGTGGTTAGCAGGCACAAAAAACAGTAAAACAGTTTGTCGCGTTGATAGAGCGAGTTGAACGGCTAGAGTGAGCCTGCTGAGGCTTGAAATTTACCGAGCAATAGTAACATAAACTGTAGGGATAGCTTGGAAAATAGCTGACTAGAATGCTTATTGTCAAACTGCACTTTAATCTGGAACCTCAATGATGATAATTGCTGAACAGATTTATGCACTCGTGAAATCTCTTCCTCAAGACCAAGCAAACGAAGTCCTGACTTTTGCTGAATTTATTCATGCTAAACATCTCAAGGATAATCAATCATTGAGTACAGTAAGCTCAACGGACTGGTCAGAGTTCGTTTATTCTCTGGATGGAGCATGGGCAGAAGACTTTCCTACCCTAGAAGCAATTCGTGCTGAATCAGGACAGGACACCCTGCGGGAGAGCCTTTAGATGTATGTTTTGGATACCAATACCCTGATCTACTACTTCAAAGCACAAGGGCTGCCCATTGGTTCACTAGATATTTTAATTGCAGGAACAACCCTGACACTTCAGGCAACTCTTGTCACCCATAATGTCAACGAGTTTTCCCGAGTTTCGGGACTGGCGATCGCAGATTGGTATTGACGATTCATCAGTAAGCTTCAAACTGCTCCCACAGCCTGTCAATAGAGCAGAAATAACGAATTGACTGGGTCGCAGTCGATTTACTCTAAACCTAACTCGCGCTTCAGCAAACTAATCGACTTACTGACAATAAAATTCTCGCAACAAATCACTTGCGGCGGACGAATAATATCATCCCGCGAAGCCGAAATCGTCGCCTTCACCGTCGCACAACTCACGTGATCAAAACTAAAAATCGTCTGTGCAGTTCTCACCATCGCATTGAGTTTGTAGCGATCGTTCACCTGCGCCGTCATGACCAACAAATCATCTCCGCGTAAACTGTGAATAATCACCTCAGCCACGCCAACCGTTCCCGCACTCAAACTGACAATCCCGAGGCAAGTTCCCTTCGGCATCGTCTTCACCATCTTCAATTCCTGCTCAAAGTCATAAATATCAACCGGAATCACCCGCGCCGCTTTTGGCATCGCGATCGCTTCCGCTTGAGCAATAAAATATCGACTCGTAACCACCGTACTTGAGCGCGTCTGATCCAACACTTGCGCCAGTTCTTCCATTGGAACAAGCTGCATCGGAATTGCCAGAGCGCGTTCTAACTCCCGCATCAACACTTCCCCATTGGCAATATCATGCAGCGGAGCCGTGACCAGAACCGAAGCACTACACCGCAATCTCCAATCGATTTCTGCTAGAAATAATTCTCGTGCTTGTCCGAGCGAACATCCTTGTTTCACAAGCTCATCTAAGCTGGTTTGGATAATTTTATGCGCTTGGGGATATTGCTCAAGCAGAGGCGATTTAATATGCGCTGCGGTGTCATCATGCCCCTGGTCGCGTACATAAATTCCTGAACCCGCTTGGGCATCTACGACCCCTGCATCTTCAAGCTGGCGATAGACCTTACTAATCGTATTGCGGTGCAGCCCGGTTTGCATTGCCAACTGACGCGTACTCGGCAAGCGATGTCCCGGTGGAAATTGCCGCGATGCGATCGCGAATAAAATCTGGTTATAGAGTTGAGTTGATGCCGGGATATCACTATCTGGCTGAATATGAAACTGCACCATGCCCGTGCCTCAAGCTACGTTCTCTAAATAATTTTTACCGTGCAAATCCTTACATTATTCGTTAATCAGAATCTGCTTTTATCGTCCACTAGTTTAAGTGCCACACTGGATAAAGAAGTTGGGTATTTTTTCGGTTTGTCATTTGATTTACTTTGGCGCATCAGTATTATTTCTGACTTGCTTAAACCTTGAATCTAACTCGCTTTCAACCCCTTCACTCACCTCAATGGCAACAGTATAACTCGTAGAATTTCGATTGCCTTTTTTGAAAAAATCCGTGATGTAGGTTATCTAGGTTTCTCTTTTTTTGAACTGTAAAGATAAATAAAGCTTCTGCTGATTTTTTTGGCAAGTTTTGGTTAAAAATACTGAGAGTTGCAGTGTGAACGATCGTGAATTCCTCTTGGATCAAAATTTCTAACCAATCTCTCGACATTGATGCTTATCTGGCTGAACCCAGTTCGCCAACTTCAGCGGCGATCATTGTCATTCAAGAAATCTTTGGTGTGAATCCTCACATTCGAGATGTGACAGAACGATTCGCGCAAGCCGGATATATCGCGATCGCGCCCGCTATTTTTCAGCGAACGGCTCCTGGATTTGAAGTCGGATATAGCCAAGAAGAGACGAAACTTGGGCGATCACATAAAGATCAAACTCAGGCTGACCAATTGTTAAGCGATTTGAAAGCGACGATCGATTATCTAAAAGCGAAAGGCATTCAGAAAATTGGGGTGATCGGCTTCTGCTTTGGTGGACACGTTGCCTATTTAGCGGCAACCCTGCCAGATATTCAAGCCACCGCTTCGTTTTATGGCGCAGGCATTGTCACGATGACTCCCGGTGGAGGTGAGCCGACCGTTTCTCGAACTCCAGACATTCAAGGAACGCTCTACGCCTTTTTTGGAACCCAAGATCCGTTAATTCCGGTTGAACACATTGATCAAATTGAAGCGGCGCTCAAAGCGCACCATATTGATCACCAAGTGTTTCGGTATCCAGTAGGGCATGGTTTTTTCTGCGATCGCCGCGCTGATTATGATTCGACTGCCGCCGCTGATGCTTGGGAGAAAGTTAACGCGTTGTTTTCGAGATTGAAGGACTAAAATGGAAAGCTGATACTTTGTTTCTTAGGACCTATCTCCAATGCCATCTCGATCGACAGATGCTTCCTTTTCGATGGAAGATTTCGCAAAAGCCTTAGAGCAACACGATTATGAGTTTCAGAAAGGAAAACTCGTGACGGGTAAAGCCTTTAGCTACGAAAGCGATGGGGCATTAGTTGATATTGGAGGCAAGTCTCCTGCGTTTCTGCCGATCGAAGAAGCGAGTGTACGGCGCGTGAATGATGTTTCGGCTGTGCTGCCCTTAGATGAAGAACGCGAATTCATTATTGTTCGCGAACAAGATGCAGATGGACGGGTAACCATTTCGCTGCGTCAGCTTGAAGTGCGAAAAGTTTGGGAACGCCTAGCCGATTTGCAAGCGAACAATCAGAGTGTCCAAGTTCGGGTCACGGGCATGAATAAGGGCGGCGTGACTGTAGATGTTCAAGGACTGCGAGGCTTTATTCCGCGATCGCATCTGGTTGAGCGTGAAAATTTAGAAGCGCTGAAAGGACAAACCCTATCCGCAACGTTCTTAGAATTGGATCGCGATCGTAACAAGATTGTTTTATCGAACCGTCTCGCAGCGCGGACTGTGAATTTCAGCCAGCTAGAAGTTGGGCAAGTCGTAACTGCAACGATTACCAGCTTAAAGCCGTTTGGTGCGTTTGCTGAGTTTGATAGCACAACAGGGTTGTTGCATATTAATCAAATCAGCAAGAACTATGTTGAATCGCTGTCTTCACTGCTAAAAGTTGGACAAGAAATTAAGGCGATGATTGTGGATCTCGATGAAGGTCGCGGTCGGATTTCGCTTTCGACACGGGTGTTTGAGAACTATCCTGGAGAAGCGATCGAAGATTTTGCGAAACTGATGGAAGAAGCAGAATCGCGGCAAGAACGAGCTAAGAAAAACTTACTCGGATAGGTTCCTGATAAATCTTGTTGCATCAGCGACTCTGGAGAAATCTAGGGTCGCTACAATTTTTCTGAACGCGATCGCCACCTTTTTCTTATGGCAAAGAAGCAGAAACCTCAATCCTCAAAATCATCCAAAGGATTTGGGACAAAAAATTTAGCTCCTGAATTACAAAAAGCGATCGCGCTAGCTGCGAGGCAAAAATGGGCTGAAGCGCGAGATATTTTAGAACGCTTAAGTGAGGATTATCCGAACAACACAGAAATCCTGCTGATGTTAAGCAATTGCTGCTATGAAATGCAGGATATGTTGGCATTTCAGCGCGTCAGTGAACGGTTGGTTGAGCTTGAACCGAATAATGCAGATGCAGCGTTCGCTTTAGGGCAAACCTATCTCACCAATTCTCATTTTTTACTCGCGCTACAAACGCTACAGTCTGCGATCTCACGTTGGTCAGATTATCCCAATGCTGAAGAGATCAACGAGATTATCAGCAAAATTGAATCGCAAGTGGATGAATTACTTGGAGAAGCTGGCTTAGTTGGTGGAGCAGGGTTTGAAATTGCGATCTTGCATGAACGCGGACAGGCTGCGCTAGAAGTAGGCGATTATGCAAGAGCTAGACAACTCGAAGAGCAAGTTTTAGAGCGCAAACCAGATTTTGTCGCTGCAAGCAATAATTTGAGTTTGATCGAATTCTTACAAGACAATATTGAAGGCGCGATCGCAGTTTGCACTCAAGTTCTGGAAACTCAACCGAATAACATTCACGCTCTGTCGAATTTAGTGCGTTATGACTGTCTAATGGGCAGATTGGACAACGCTCAGCAAATCGGCGATCGCTTAAAAGCAAGCCAAGCTTCTGCCTGGGATGCCTGGACGAAAAAAATGGAAGGATTGAGCTTCTTGGGAGACGATCAAAGTGTTGTTGAGGTGTTTCAACAAGCCGAGAAAGAAGGCGACCTCGATATTGCTTCTGCAATGTTTTTCCATTTGGCTGGAGCGGCATTTGCAAGATTAGGACAGTCCTCAGAAGCACGAAAGCATTGGAAGAAGGCGTTAGAAATCTCTCCCGGATTTGAGCTAGCACAGTCAAATCTCGATAATCTAAATCGGATGACGGGTGAACCTGCTTGGGCTTTTCCGTTCAGTCATTGGTTCACACCTACCGCTTTAAAGGCGCTGGAAAAAGCAATGAGATCGGCACAATCTTCTGAGAAAGCATTTCAGAAATCGATGCAAATTTGCCTGCAAGACCATCCGGAAATCAAAGCGGTTATCCCAATTTTGTTCGATCGTGGAGATCCAGCCGGACGACATCTGGCTTTTGTGATCGCTTCAAATCTAGCAACGCCTGAGTTTCTAGAGATGTTAAAGGATTTTGCACTGAGTCAGCAGGGATCAGATTCGATGCGCCATGAGGCAGCCATTCAAGTCGCTGAAGCTGGATTGTTGCCGACGGAAAATGTTCGGATGTGGTTGCAAGGAGAATGGCGAGAGATTTCGTTGATTTCCTATGAGTTCTATGATGAGTCGCCTTATAAGCGATCGAAAAAAGCAAATGACCTGATGCGATCAGCTTTGAACAAGTTGCGATTCGGAGACAAAGCAGAAGCAGAAGAGGCAGAGCGGTTATTGAGACAGGTTCTAGAACTGTATCCTGATTCACCGGATGTTTTGAATAATATTGCTGCATCCTATGACATCCAAGAGCGAACTGAAGACATGCTTGCACTGATCCAGGAGATCATCGATCGATTTCCAAATTATGTCCCTGCGCGTGCTTCGATGGCTCAATATCATTTACACAATAAAAACATTGAAGCGGCTGACACACTGCTGAAGCCAATGATTTCTAGAAAACGCTGGCATATCGATGATTTTGCAACGTTCTCTAATTCATATTTGCAGTTACTATTGGCGCAGAAAGAGACGAAAGCCGCCCAACTTTGGCTAAATCTATGGGCTGGAGTTGAGCCAGATCGAATTGATGTGCAGCAATGGCAAAGACGATTAGCACCCTCATCTTTACTCGATGATTTGGAGCCATTAACGCGCCTTAAACGGTGAAGCACTCTCTTAGAAGTTGAAAACTAGGATGGTCAGCAACATATTGGAATTGAGTCTCACGATCGAGAACTGTGTGAATTGGAATCACTTCCATCACACAGTTCGTATACGCGATCGCTTCAAATTCCTGCACTAGACCCGGTGTCCAAGTTTGTTCAATCGCATTGCCCAAAGAATTGAGGAGATACGAGCGGAGTAATCCCGGTAAAATTCCATCTGCTAGAGGCGGAGTCCACCAAGTATTCTCTTTCCAACCCCAAAGCGTGCCTGTACTCGATTCAAGCCAGTTGCCATCTAAATCCGTCAAAATTGCTTCTTGAGCACTCAACCGCTGAGCAGTTTGGAGAGCGAGCCAAGGGGCAAGGTAGTTTCCTGTCTTATGTTGAGGAAGCGATCGCGAAAGTTCAGATCCTGCGACCCAAGCTGTAATGCCTTTTTGCTGACGCTCTGCTAAATCAACTGGCAGAGATCGACCTGTGATCCATTCTCGTCCATCAGGGAAAACGACAATTCTTAGAACTGGATATTCAGTTGAGAGCCATTCTGCACCCGATCGAATGTTGTCCCAATTTGGAGACTGCCAGTGGAAATCCGCGATCGTTTTTTCTAAGCGATCGCAATGCCCCTTCCAATTTGTCAATTCATGATCCAAGGATTGGTAAACTCGCAGGGTCGTAAAGGTTGTAGCACCATAGATTAAACCTGGATCAGTGATGGAGAGTTGAATTTGATCCCTTGCAATGGCGCTGCCGTTGTACCAATATTTCACAGTAACCCCATTTCTCTTAATCCTTGTTTCAGCCTCTCGGCTTCGGGAGAATTCTGCTGTTGGTGCAGCCCGATCGCAGTCTGAAACGCTGCCAAACTCTCAGGCACTTGTCCCAATTTCAGTAACACGACCCCCAGATTTTGATAAGCCTCGGCATAATTTGGATTTAGCGCGATCGCTTGATTGTAATGATCGATCGCCGATGAGAATTGTCCCATTGCTTTTAAGGTTGCGCCTAAATTGCAATGCGCGATCGCAAAATTCGGATCAATCTTTAATGCCTGCTGAAACAGAATTTGGGCGTTTTGCAAATCCCCGGCATCTTTCAGTAAACTCGCTAAATTATTGACGGCTCCTAATTTCAGCTTCGGTAGGATTGGCTGCTGAATGGCTTGCTGGTAATGATGGGCAGCTTGCTCGATTTCATTCAGTTGCACACGCACACTGCCTAAATGGTAATGCAGTTCATATTGCGTCGCAGCATCCTCGACGGTAGACAAACCTCGCTCTAAAAGTTCGATGCCTTTCGCCGTTTCGCCTATCTGAACATAGAGCGCGCCGAGCTTACTACAAACATACGGATCATTGGGATGAGTTGCCAGAAAGCCTTCCATGGTCGATCGCGCTTTATTCGCCTTATCCCGTCCAGCAATCACATCCGCTTGATAACCCTCATGCAAAATCGCGACTTCCGAAATCGCTCCAATCTTCCAATGCGGCTCTCGTTTCAGCAACGCCTCAACTTGATCATCAATCATGGCGTGATACGGACGAGAAAACCAAATCTCAGGATGCCGCTTGAACAGACGTGAAATTAATGAATACGGTGACTGAGCGGCCCCAATTTCTTGTCGGACTAGATTAAACACGAGATAGTCGTCTTGAGCGATCGCCTGTTTCAAGGTCGGCACAATCTCTGGAACTAAGACTTCATCCGCATCTAATACCAAAATCCAATCGCCATGAACATACTTCAGCGATTCATTGCGGGCGGCAGAAAAGTCATTCCGCCATTCAAAACAGTAAACTTCTGCACCAAAAGACTGAGCAATTTCTATTGTGCGATCGCTCGATCCAGTGTCCAAAACCACCATCTCATCGACCACATTCTGAACGCTAGACAAGCAGCGCGGCAGATTTTCCGCCTCATTTTTGACAATGATACAAAAACTCAGTTGCATAACGTGGTGATCGTGAATCCTTAAGTTAGATTGGACGAATCGAATCAGCGATTCTGAAAATCCGACTCTATATATTCTCAGAAGGATACATTTTAATGAACCAGCGGTGGAGAAACGCAGGATTATATGGACTTTTCGCGATCGTCACGATCGCGCTATCAACCGCAGTCTTTGCTGAACAGCCCCAAACTCGTGAAACCTGGGAATACAGCCAGTTTATTCAAGAAGTTGAAAAAGACAATGTTAACAAAGTCAGTTTGACTGCCGATCGAACTCGAATCTTGGCACAATCCGAAGATGGAAAGCGCTTTTTAGTCAACCTACCGGACGATCCTGAACTGATTAACACTCTGGTGCGGAATCAGGTCGATATCTCTATCGTGCTTGAACTCAAGGACAGCGACTTCTAGCCCCAAACCGTTCCTGCCTGATTCCTGACCAGGATACTAAAAACTCCACCCCATAACGTGATCGATAGTAAATCCTTACGTTACATTGGATAAATCGGTAATTCTCAGATTTCTCTCGTATTGATGCAAGAAGTCTTAATACAGAGTAATATAAGTTTACAAATACAAATCCGAGAACCCGATTTATTCCTATTTTCAGGAGGATACACCCCGGTGAACAAGCGGTGGAGAAATGCAGGGCTATATGCGCTTTTAGCGATCGTCGTGATTGCTTTGGCAACGGCGGTCTTCGATAAGCAACCCCAAACTCGTGAAACCTGGCGCTATAGCCAGTTTATTCAAGAAGTTGAAAAAAATAATGTCAATAAAGTCAGTTTGAGCGCCGATCGGACTCGCGCTTTAGTGCAATCTGAAGACGGAAATCGCGTCTTAGTGAATCTGCCGACCGATCCTGAGCTCATCAGCATTCTGACTCGCAATAACGTCGATATTTCTGTTCTACCTGCAACCGATGGCAATGACTTCTGGCTGAGAGCAGTCAGCAGTCTTTTCTTCCCAATCTTGCTGCTTGTGGGCTTGTTCTTCCTGTTGCGCCGCGCTCAAAACGGACCAGGTAGCCAAGCGATGAACTTTGGCAAATCCAAAGCCCGTGTGCAAATGGAACCCCAAACCCAAGTCACCTTTAACGATGTGGCAGGGATTGACCAAGCGAAGCTGGAATTGAACGAAGTTGTGGACTTTTTGAAAAACGCCGATCGCTTTACTGCAATCGGTGCAAAAATTCCCAAAGGTGTCCTACTCGTTGGACCTCCTGGAACTGGTAAAACCCTGTTGGCAAAAGCTGTTGCAGGCGAAGCAGGCGTTCCGTTCTTCTCGATTTCTGGTTCTGAATTTGTCGAAATGTTCGTCGGTGTGGGTGCGTCTCGCGTCCGTGACCTGTTCGAGCAAGCCAAATCGAATGCACCTTGCATCGTCTTCATCGATGAAATTGATGCAGTCGGTCGTCAGCGTGGTGCAGGTCTCGGCGGCGGTAACGATGAACGTGAACAAACCTTGAACCAACTCTTAACCGAGATGGACGGGTTTGAAGGTAACACGGGAATCATCATCATCGCGGCAACCAACCGTCCTGATGTCTTAGACGCAGCGCTGTTACGTCCAGGTCGTTTCGATCGCCAAGTCGTCGTTGATCGTCCTGACTACTCCGGTCGTTTGGAAGTGCTCAACGTTCATGCGCGCGGCAAAACGCTCTCGAAAGACGTTGACCTCGAAAAGATTGCCCGTCGGACTCCTGGATTTACCGGAGCAGACTTGTCGAACTTGTTGAACGAAGCCGCAATTCTTGCCGCTCGTCGCAATTTGACTGAAATTTCAATGGACGAGATCAACGACGCAATCGATCGCGTCTTGGCAGGACCTGAGAAGAAAGACCGTGTAATGAGCGAGAAGCGCAAAGAGCTTGTGGCTTATCACGAAGCAGGTCATGCGCTTGTCGGTGCTTTGATGCCTGACTATGACCCTGTTCAAAAAATCAGCATTATTCCTCGCGGTCGCGCAGGCGGTTTGACCTGGTTCACACCAAGCGAAGACCGGATGGATTCAGGCTTGTATTCTCGCTCTTACTTGCAAAACCAGATGGCCGTTGCTCTAGGTGGTCGAATCGCTGAAGAAATCGTCTTTGGTGAAGAGGAAGTTACCACAGGTGCATCGAACGACCTTCAGCAAGTAGCACGCGTTGCAAAACAAATGGTGACTCGATTTGGGATGAGCGATCGCTTAGGACCAGTCGCATTAGGTCGTCAGCAAGGCAACATGTTCTTGGGTCGTGACATCGCTGCTGAGCGGGACTTTTCCGAAGAAACGGCAGCCGCGATCGACGATGAAGTTCGCAACCTGGTTGAACAAGCTTACCGTCGTGCAAAAGCGGTACTGGTTCAGAATCGTCCGGTACTGGACAAACTGGCAGAAATGCTGGTGGACAAAGAAACCGTCGATGCTGAAGAACTGCAAGAGCTTTTAGGCAATAGCGACGTGCAGATTGCAGCGATCGCGTAAGCGCTGAATACTCGCGTAAGCGCTGAATACTCATGTAAGTTTCTACTTCACTGAAAATTCGAGAGATGTTCCACCGGGGCATCTCTTTTTTTTACAGAGAACTCCAGATCGCTAAAACTTAAATAAATATGTCACAGTTTAAATGTATAGCTAGTGTGAAATGTCATGGTTGCCGCTTTCCGCCATGACTTCATTCACCCTAAAACTTAAAGAGAACTCAGGGTAATTACTCAATCTTGTCGTCTAGTCCCTCAACCTTTTCCTATGAGCAGCGCTTTTCTGACCCGTCTTCACAGTCCCGATCGTCCTGTCCTCGTCTTCGATGGCGCAATGGGAACCAATATTCAGTCCCAGAATTTAACAGCAGAGGATTTTGGAGGTGCGGAATATGAAGGCTGTAACGAATATCTCATTCATACGAAACCAGAAGCGATCGCGAAAGTTCACCGCGATTTCTTAGCAGCAGGCGCGGATGTGATTGAAACCGATACATTCGGCAGTAGCCCGTTTGTGCTGGCAGAATATGGGCTGCAAGATCTAGCGTATGACTTGAGCAAGAAAGCGGCTGAACTCGCGAAACAATGCGCCGCCGAATTCTCAACTCCTGAAAAGCCTAGATTTGTCGCCGGATCGATGGGACCTGGAACAAAATTACCGACCTTAGGACACATCACATACGATGAGCTAAAAGACGCATTTACCGTTCAGGCAGAAGGGTTGTTTGATGGTGGCGTTGATTTATTCATCATTGAAACCTGTCAGGACGTACTGCAAATCAAAGCCGCTTTGAATGCCGTCGAAGCTATCTTTGAGAAAAAAGGCGAGCGTCGTCCGATTATGGTATCTGTGACGATGGAAGTCCAGGGAACGATGCTCGTCGGGACAGATATTAGCGGCGTTTTGGCAATCTTGGAGCCGTACCCGATCGATATTCTCGGCTTAAACTGTGCGACAGGACCCGATCGCATGGCAGAACATATCAAGTATTTGACGGAGAATGCGCCGTTTGTCGTCTCTTGTATTCCGAACGCAGGTTTGCCTGAAAATATCGGCGGTCATGCTCACTACAAGCTGACTCCGGTTGAGCTTCAGATGGCATTGCACAAGTTCATCGAAGATTGGGGCGTGCAAGTCATTGGGGGCTGTTGTGGAACTCGTCCCGCACATATTCAAGCATTGGCGGAAGCCGCCGCGACGATGAAACCGAAAGAACGCAATGTTCGGATCGGGGAGCGCGAATGGATGAATGGTCAAGTGTTTGAATCAGAAACACCCAGACCACTTTTAAGCTACACGCCTTCAGCCGCATCGATTTATACGTCTCAGCCTTATGAGCAGGATAATTCTTTTCTGATTGTAGGAGAGCGACTGAATGCCAGCGGCTCTAAGAAAGTTCGAGAGTTGTTAAATGCGGATGATTGGGATGGACTGATTGCAATCGCAAAATCCCAAGTCAAAGAAGGCGCGCATGTATTGGATGTAAACGTCGATTATGTCGGACGCAATGGCGAATCCGATATGAAAGAACTCGTTTCCCGCCTCGTTACCAATGTCACGCTGCCTCTGATGCTCGACTCGACCGAGTGGACAAAGATGGAAGCCGGACTCAAAGTTGCGGGTGGAAAGTGCATTCTCAACTCGACCAACTATGAGGATGGCGATGAGCGATTCTTCAAAGTGCTGGAATTGGCGAAAGAGTACGGTGCTGGAGTCGTGATTGGAACGATCGACGAAGAAGGCATGGCGCGGACGGCTGAGAAGAAATTCCAGATCGCTCAACGGGCTTATCGCGATGCACTAGAATTCGGAATTCCGCCGCACGAAATTTTCTTTGACACATTAGCTCTGCCGATTTCGACCGGGATTGAAGAAGACCGGGAGAACGCAAAAGCAACAGTTGAGTCGATTCGGATGATTCGGGAAAATCTGCCTGGCGTTCACTTCATGGTCGGGGTATCGAATATCTCATTCGGTCTGAGTCCTGCGGCTCGGATTACTTTGAATTCGATGTTCTTGCATGAAGCCACGAAGGTCGGAATGGACGGCGCGATCGTGTCGGCGGCAAAGATTCTTCCACTTGCGAAAATTGAGCCTGAGCATCAAGAAGTCTGTTTAGATCTGATTTACGATCGTCGCCGATTTGATGGGGATATTTGCATTTACGATCCGCTGACGAAGCTGACGGAACTATTTGAAGGCGTAAGTGCAAAAGATGCTCGATCGACGAGTTCTTTAGCAGATTTACCCGTTGAAGAACGTTTGAAGCAGCACATCATTGATGGCGAACGGATTGGTTTAGAAGATGCATTGAAAATCGCATTAGAAACCTATGAGCCGTTGCATATCATCAATACGTTCTTGCTGGATGGCATGAAAGTGGTTGGTGAATTGTTCGGATCGGGGCAAATGCAATTACCGTTTGTGTTGCAGTCTGCGGAAACCATGAAATCTGCGGTCGCATTCCTTGAACCATTCATGGAGAAGAAAAGCGATGACAGTGGCAAGGGTAAATTCTTAATTGCAACCGTGAAAGGGGATGTTCATGATATCGGCAAGAATTTAGTTGATATCATTCTCACCAATAACGGCTACAAGGTGATTAACTTAGGGATTAAACAGCCAGTTGATGCGATCGTCGATGCTTACGTTGAACATCAACCAGATTGTATTGCGATGAGCGGATTGCTCGTAAAATCGACTGCATTCATGAAGGAGAACTTAGAAGTCTTTAATGAACGTGGGATCAGTGTTCCAGTGATTCTTGGCGGTGCAGCACTGACTCCGAAATTCGTTTACGAAGACTGTCAGAATGCTTACAAGGGGCAAGTGATTTACGGACGCGATGCGTTCGCGGATTTGACGTTTATGGATCGCTTTATGCCTGCGAAAAAAGAGGGGCAATGGAGTGATACCGAAGGTTTCCAAGGCGAATTTGCTCAGTTCAATCAGAAGGGGCGTAAAGCGATCGAACAAGCTGAACGCGAACTAAACGGCGAACTAGAGAAGAAATCGGATGAGCCGGAAGTGATCGATTTAGCGCGATCGGAAGCGGTTGAGTTGGATATCGATCGACCGACTCCGCCGTTCTGGGGAACTAAAGTTCTCAATCCTGAAGATATCTCCTTAGAAGACCTCTTCTGGCACATGGATTTGCAGGCGTTGATTGTTGGACAATGGCAATTCCGCAAGCCGAAAGACCAATCGAAAGAGGAATATGATGCGTTCTTAGCTGAGAAGGTTTACCCGGTCTTGGAGCGCTGGAAGCAGAAGATTCAGACTGAGAAACTGTTAGAGCCTCGGATGATCTATGGCTATTTCCCTTGTGCGGCTGAGGGGAATTCGCTGCATGTTTATGATCCGAGTGTGATCGAGCAGGGCCTCACGCCTGCAACTGCAACACCCTTAGTCACCTGGACATTCCCACGTCAGAAATCTTTACGCCGCTTGTGTATTTCAGACTTCTTCCGTCCAGTGTCAGACAATCAGTTCGATGTGTTACCCATGCAAGCGGTGACGATGGGACATATTGCCACTGAAGTCGCTCAAGAGCTATTCAAGGCGAATAACTATACGGAGTATCTCTACTTCCACGGTATGGCAGTCCAGATGGCGGAAGCTTTGGCTGAATGGTCACACGCTCAGATTCGTAAAGAGTTAGGCTATGGAGAGCTTGAGCCAGATAACATTCGAGATATGCTAGCTCAACGTTATCAAGGCTCACGTTATAGCTTTGGCTATCCAGCTTGTCCGAACGTTGCGGATCAATTCAAGCAATTAGAACTGCTAGGAACTGAGAAGATTGAGATGTCGATAGATGAAAGTGAACAGCTTTATCCAGAACAATCGACGACCGCCTTTGTGGTCTATCACCCGACCGCGAAGTACTTTAGTGCTTAGAGCTGAACTCCCTATCTACCAGAGAGGATAGATAGGGAGTTCATTTCAATTGGTTTAAGACTGGAGCGAGATGTGAGCGAATTGCATCTCGCTTTTTGCTTCAGAGCATGCGTGGTAAATCTTCGAGAAGGTTACTCGTTCACCACAATCAATCAGATAGGGAGATAGGAAGCAATTTAGTCTGGGTTCTCCCCATCTACCCACTCCGAAAAATTCACACGATCGACAAACTACTTTGCATCCGCCGGAATCTCTTCCCGCGATTCAACAACAAGCTGCATCGTTTGAACAGCAATATCTCGCATGTCTCTTGTTAATGGAAATGCTCCATTTGCACCAAACCAGCGATCGAAGATTTGTACTGATTTGGGTTCTCCGCGCACAAAGCCTTGCATGTAGCGATACAAAGCATAATTTACCGTATCCAGAAACCTAGAGTTATCTTCAGGAACCATACAGGCAATCCCCTCTTGAGATAATGGACTGTCCGGCAAAATGTTGTACTGGTTGATTTTTCCAGCTAATCGCGCTTCTAGTAAAATACTATCTGCGGCGAATGCATCGATCGTACCTTTCTCCAATGCTTGATAGCCTTGTTCCCAAGTTTGAAAATAGACAGGCTTTGCTTTCGGTAATTTTCGCTGTACTGCTAGCTCATTAGTCGTGCCCGGCAACACTCCGATACGCTTGCCATTAAAGGCTTCTGGAGTACCTAAATTGCTTGATTTTTTGACCGCAAGTTGAGTGCCAGTCGTCGCATACACCAGCGAAAAATCAACCTGTCGATTGCGCGCCCAAGTAAAGCTACTGAAATCACAGACAATATCCACTTGTCGATCGGCGACCTTTTTGACGCGATCCGAAGGCGGTAACGCAACTAATTTCAATTGAACTTTCTTGCCTGTTTCTTTTTCCATCTGCGATCGAATTAATTCCAGCATATCGACGGAATATCCGACTAGTTTGCCTTGTCGATTTTGATAAGCAAATGGAATCGCTTCACTGCTGGTTCCTGCAACCAAAACTCCCGATCGAGCGACCTTCTGCATGACTGTCTCCGCATTCGCGATCTGCGGCAGTGCAGCACACAGAAGGGTACTCAGGACAACGAGAGAAAATGGTTTGGGCATGATCAATCTGATGGATTATTTAGCCCTTATCTTCTACCACTTTAGGTAGGCACATTGTCAAGCGCGCATCGAAGTTGTTCTTGCACAGCGGGCTTTCTGAATTGCCTCGTCACGAGTCGCTTTTTCTTTCAACGTGTTCGCAACTTTCATCGCTTCAGACATCCGATTCACGCGAGCATATTGAATCGCGATCGCTTCTAACATACTGCCACGATCCGTTTCGATCGGAATCACAGTACCGCCATCTGTACCGAGGCGATCGAATTGCGATTCCTCTCCAGGAATCGTTTGGGCAACTTGGAAAGCTTGAGCAAGGTAAGACACGGCTTTTTGAGATTGATTTAGCTCGGTATAACGTTGTGCGATCGCAAGTAAAAGCTGCGTTTTACTCACGGGTTCCGTTGTTTGATTCGCGATCGGTTGGACTAAATCAAATCGATTGATCGTGAGCAATCCTAGAGCACTAGTTTGTAGGCGAGCATTTCTCACCTCTGGGAATGCAGTTCCTTCAGCAATTTGCAATGCGCCTAAATATTGTTTCGCTTCAATGAATTGAGCGAAAGGATTATCTGTAAAAGATGCGATCGAGGGATCATCAATCTTTGAACTAAAAACAACCACTTGCTGAAGAAGTTGGCGAGCTTTTTCAGGCTGCTGCGTTTGAGAATAAACCAAAGCAATACTAGCTAAAGCAGTGGGTTTAAAGCGTTCAAGACTGAAGAGATCGCCGCCTTCACGGTTGATTCTCTCGCGATAAGCTTTATCGAGCGGATCAATCGTTTGTAAGGCTTGCTCAAGCATTTGATTGGCGAGGGTAGAGTTGCCAGCTTGAGCCGTGACGAGCGCGATCGCAGACAGTGCTCTAATCTGCTCCAAAGGACGATTCTCTAAAGGCAATTTGCGTACCCATTCTGCTGCTTGAGAATGTTGACCTGTTTGGGCATAAGCCTTGGCGATTTGTATAATTTGCCAATCCATCAAACCGTAGTCGATCGACGAAATTTGTGCCCAGTCTTCGCGAATCCAGTCAAACTGATTGGCAGCGATCGCAGTTTCAATTACAGTCCAGACTTGACCTCTCTGTTCCCAAGAATCGCTGAGAGCTTTAATTGCTACAAGTTGCTGAGACAAGAGGACTTTAGCTTGAGCAGTTTTGCCAGCTTTTTGATGCGCCACAACAACTGACTTCAATGTATCGTTTCGGAGATTTTTTACCGATTTTGCAAGCTGCACTGCTGCGTCTAACTGTTCAGCTTGCACATAGGCTTCGACAATCTCTTGCAGCAATGTATCTTTCTGATAGGGATCTTCTACAGATTGAGCAAGCGTTGTAGCTTGGCGGAAGAGTGAAGTAGATTGACTTGGGTTTTTACGATAAGCGATCGCTACTTTTGCTAAAGCAGAAATTTTTTGAGGAGTTGCAGAGATTGATTGAGCGAGTTTTTCGGCATCCGCCAATTTACCATTGCTCAGATAAGCTTGCACGATGCCTTCTTGAGTGTTTGCAAAAGCTTCTGGAACTTTCGACAAGCGCTCTAAAGTCTGTTGTGCTTTCGGATAGTTGCCGATTCGCGCATAGGTTACAGCAGCGCGTTCTACAATTCGATTCGATTCTTCAACTGCAAGCCGGGGTAAAATTTTCTCAACCTGAGCAAGCGTAGTTTGGGCAACTTGAGGCTGTGAAAGTTCAGCGTAAGCTTCTGCGATTTCGATGAGTGCGATCGCACGTAAGTCTGGTGCTTTGATTTGAGGTTCGAGTTGCCGCGCTCGTGCCATTAAGTTATTGGCAATTCGCAGTTGTTTGAGCGCTGCATATTGACGTGCGATCGCAACGAATGCACGAGTTTTCTCCACGCTATTCGCAGATGGAAGACGATTAGTCAGGGTTAGAAACTGATCAAGTAACGCACGCGTTTTTTGTGGAGATTTGAGTTGCTGATTAAGTTGAATGATCCGTAATGTCGGGAAGCCATTATACGGTTCGATGAGCCAGGATTGAATTAAGTCAGCTTGAAAAGGAGTATTTTTTACTTGCAACGCGATCGTAATTGCTTCTTGTAAGGCTGTGCCTGCTGTTTCGGCATCTTGTCGATCCAAAGCTTCACGCGCTTGATTGGTCAAAGTTGCAAGCTTGCTTTCTAATTGTTCATTAGGATTACAAGTTATCGAAGCAGGCTGAGCAGAAGCTGGATGAGGTACTACTAGATGTCGTGTGACGACTAAAAAAGTGGGAGCAATCAATGTAAAAATACTCAGGAGAAGCCAGGGATGAATGGATCGAGACATAAACGATTTTGGGCAAAGTGCTTGACGTTTGCTAGATACCATCCCATCCCTACAAGTTCCAGAATGTTTTTTACTCTGCTTTGAGCTTTAACCACGATCGAATTTCTTTCAACACCCAAGCTTGCTCAAAATCAGTTAGCTCCTCTCCAAATTGATGCAAGTGATATCCATCCCGATACGGTCCTGAAGTAATCGTAATTTTGCCATTATCCCGGCGCACATCTCGAATATGGCGAGTCTTGCCTGTCATTCGATTGCTCATCGCTCGAAATCGCTGGGTTTCGACTGCAAATTCTTTGCGATCGAACTTGACGTAAGTTCGCTGAAACGATGGACTAATAAAAATCAAAAATACAATCAAGGCAAATAGTAAAATCCAGACAGATGCGCTCATTACCCCAAAAACGAGCAGCATCATAAACATCGGCAGCGAGAACATCAGAGCAGGCAGTGCGACTCCTGCCATCAGTAAGCCGAACATCTCAAAAACTGATTCTTCTTGTTGATTTTGCTGTGGGATGACAATTTCTAAGCGTTTTTTCGATCGCTGAAGTTGAACTCGCGTATTTTTAGGACGCTCCACTGCACCAAATGCAGATTCTCCCGCTAAATGGAGTGCCTGAATCGCTTCATTTGCGGTTTGAAATCGTTGTTCGACATCAGGATGAGACAGGCGATCAATCCAATCTGCAAAAGCAGGAGTTAAAGTTACACGATCGCGCCATTGCAATTTCAGATATCGCTGAGGCAAATCCGCAGGCGCGGTTCCTGTCAAAAGGTGAATCAAAGTTGTCCCCAATGCGTAGAGATCCGAAGCAGCAACAGCCCGACCGCCAAATTGTTCGATCGGTGTATAGCCATAGGTTCCAACGACTGTAAAGGTTCCACCTTCAATCGGAACATGATCCTGAACTGCTCCAAAATCAATTAAATAAATCTGCTCATCTTTTCCCAAAATCAAATTACTAGGTTTGATATCGCGATGCAGAAGCGGAGGATTTAATTGATGCAAATCGCGCAAAATTTCTAGAACCGCGATCGCGAATTTTCGCACTTCTTCTTCTGTAAATCTTTTTCCATCCTGCACCAACTCTTTGAGCGAAGTGCCTGGAATATAATCCTGGACTAAGCCAAACCAAAGAATGCGATCGTCGATCGAAAAAGAGTCTCGACATTTCGGAATCCGAGGATGATCAATCTGGCGTAAGACTTGGGATTCGCGCTCAAACAGTTTCAAATCTTCCCACTGCATCTCTGCACCAAATGCCAGGAGTTTGAGCACAATCGGCTCAGACTGAGCGTTCAAATCCAGTGCAAGCCAAGTCTGTCGTCCAGCAGTCTGTCCTAATTTCTCTTGGAGTTGATAGCGATCGTACAGCGTCTGTCCTGCCGTCAGCATCGAACCGAATCCCCCTAGCATCGTCATCGACTCACTTCGCCTCTGATCATAGCGATTCCGGTTATTCTTTGACGAGCGCTCCATTCTACTCAGGGAGTCTCTCTAAATGTCCTGCTCAACCGTGATTGAGCAACCAGGTTTCTAAATCAGTTACGGTTGAAAAGTCGAGTAGGGCATCAGCTAACGCTTCGAGTTGTTCGATCGATAGAGTGTGAATTTGCGATCGCGTCTCTTCTGATAAGTTTCCGACTTGTCGAGTCAAGAGACGCAGAATCAGCGTTCTTTGCCCTTCTTGCCGTCCTTCCTGTCGTCCTTCCTGTCGTCCTTCTTGTCGGGTTGCTTGCTCCCATTCCAAAAAAGCTTGTGAAAACGCCATCAGTACCTCCTGCTGAGAAAAATCCTCAATTTCGCCTAACTCGATTTTAACTTTCCAATTTGCTAACAATTGTAGAATGTTGTTTCGACGAGGATGATGCTTGGGAAGCGCTAAGACTTCTAGAATCGCTCGTTCTTGCGTTCTATCTCGACCTAAAATTCTTAGCCAGAGTGTTTCTTCAGTTTCTGGAAGTTGATCGATCGCAACGATCGCGCTTCTAAACAATTTGGGCAGAAAGTAGATGCCAGGGAGCCAGTCTCGATCGAGTTGTCCTGCAACTTCTTGAATGACGGGTTGATGTGTAGTTGCAGCGAGAATCCACAATTGAGGCAGTTCGGGGAGCGATCGATTTTCTGATTTAGCTTTGCGGCGATCGTTTTCTTGCAGCCACAGCAGTTTGAGCAGGCACGATCGTAGTTCTGCTCGTCGAGGTGCGTTGCGGTAAGGTTCTAGTAGACATGAGGTTTGAACCATTCGCCCTAAGATGCCTAAATCGGCGATCGAAGGAGTGACAGTCGGTGCGAAGTAGATGTCTACAAACTTTGATTCGCCGGGTATCTCCAGATTCCGCGTGACTTTCCCAAGCGGGGACAGAAACTCTTCTAGGTACTGTTTGGAAAGCTGATCGAAGGGAATCTGTGACATGAGTGCGGCAGAAATTGAGGCAGTTTATTGAGAATAGCGCGATCGCGGATTTGATTTATTGTTCGATCGAGGTTTTCAATAGCTCTATCATCTGCTGAGCTAGGTTAAAATCTGGGAAGAGAGTAAGAAGAATTTGGAGATCGCAAATAGCAACACGAATACGAGTTGAAGGAACCCGCCCATTAACAACTTGTCTAAAGAGAAGCTCTGCAGCATCAACTTGTTCATCAACGAGGCGATACAAAGCAAGCTCCAAAACATTGCGCCAGTCATCTGGAGCATGACTATAACACGTCTGAGCAATTTGAATTGCAAGCGTTATATTGGCTTTAAATGAATCTAGTTCATGACGAATAAGGTGCAATAAAGCAAAATTGTAATAAACTCGTGAATCTTGAGAGTTAACCTGAAGTGCGCGATTGAGCGCTCTGATTGATGGATTCACTTCTTTAGAGAACAAAAAGGCTTCTGCCACTAAGCACAGTGTCCAATAGCCATTCGGCTTGTCTGCTATTAACTCACTTACAATATCATACGCTTTCTCATAATTCTTCTTTGCCCAAAATACTCTAAAAAGCTCTGAGCGTAATCGTCGGATTTCGCTTCTTAATTGCTGCTCTGAGCGCAATCGTTGAATCTCTTTCTCTTTCTGCTGAATCTCGCTCTCTTGCTTATGAATAAACTCTAAAAGCCCAATTGTTTCCGATGAACTGTTACTCTCCTCTCTCAGTATTTTAATCATTTGAAGATACTCATTCTGAATAGACTGGAGTTCCTCTTCTGAATCTTTAGCTACATCCATTGCAAGAGTAAAATCAGTCTCAGCTTCACTTAAATTACCTTCCAGCATATGCAGAAAGCTTCGTAAAAAAAGAGAGTCTGCTGCATTAGGAGCTAGGTTTAGAGCCTGATTTAGAGTTTCGATCATATGATGAACATCTGTAATGTTTCTTAGACATTCTCCGAATTCCATAGGCTGAATATCATCTGGACTAGCAGATGATGTAAGAGCCGGAAATGATTGTTTCAGAGCCAGAAACACCTGTTGAGTTAGTGCGATCGCACGTGCTTTATCTTCTAAACAGTTCTCCTTCAGTAAAGATGACAGCACTTTCTCTAATTCAGTATTATCATCTTCTGAAATCTGGAGCTTACTTCCCCATCCTCTCAGCTTTTCATAGTTAGTTATTTCCCCAACAGTTGCCATTACAGTTGCCCATTCTTGTGCAAGCTGATGTTCTTGGTTCAATGCAACCAACCAACCATTTAAAGCAATTCCTAAAGATCGCTGCGGAGCCATACATAAAGTGTGATAAAGCCACTCCAACGAATATTGCTGCCACGTTTCATCCTTCCACCGCTGCGATTCCTCTAGCTTCAATCCTTGCCGCATTTCATCGTAGTAGTTCGCCAGTTTCTCATGCAGCGCTGCCCACGACTTCAACGACACCTTGTGCTGATAACGCAGAATTAGACCTCGCACCAAATTGTGATATTGCCACCCATTCGGATGCTGTACCACAAACGATCGAGACTTTAGCCAATCAAACAAACTATCTGCTTCTGCATCACTTGTCAGCACTGCCAACACATCTTGATTGATCAACCTTGGCAATGCAGCATTTTGAGCAATTTTGCGCTTCTTCTCGTCCTGCTCCCACCACAGAAATCGCTCCACAGCATCCTCACAGGGATCGCTAATTTGCTCAACCTCACGAGGCGCTCCCTGAGCCATCATCGCAATCAACACAGGCAATCCACCCGACGATAATCGCCAAATCTCTTGCACGATCGATTCTTGAGTAATCGCACAGCTTGCCAGATACAATCGTGCCTCAGCCTTAGTAAACGGTTCCAACTCTGATCGTGCAATCAGTTTTTCCCACCCAATCCAAGCATTCTTGTTGAGCGGATCACGACCGGCAATGCAGATCAAACAATTCGGATGCAGACTTACATCATATCGATCGTTCAGCAGCGATCGAAGCCAATCGTCTAAAAATGCTCCCGTTTGCTCATAGGTATCGAGCAACAATACGATCGTTTGCTTTTCAGCAACTCGATTCAGGTCTTCTAGAAAAAGCGGAGTCAAAACCTCGATCGGTTCCTGGACTAATCGCACTTCATCCTTATTTGTCAGCTTACGAGCCACAAAAGCTGTCCACTCTCCAGCCTGATTTGCGACTCCTTCCGAATCTACAAATTCCATCACTCCGCCACTGCCCGGAATCGATTTCGCCACCCCAATTCCGGCTCTCGCAATAAATTTTCCCATTCCTGCCGCAAAGCCTTGAGGCGCATCAGGATCAGCTTCCAGTTCTTGTTTCTTCTGACGATAAACCTTGTAGCGCTCTTGAAACTTCTTACACTCAATTCCTTGCTTCTCTAGATCCAGTGCCAATCGACTGAGCGCTTCCGGCACATTATCCACCAAATTCGTCTGTGATCCCTCATCAACATAAGCTGCAACCTGTCCAAGCTCAGTTGTAATTCTGCGAAACTGCTTGAGCAAAGTAGTTTTCCCAATTCCGCCTTGCCCAGAGATGCTGAAAATTGAAGTTGTGCGATCGTCGTAAGGCGTGCTTAATACACCCCGAAACGCTTGCAATTGAAGTTCGCGCCCGATGAAAGAGTTTTCAGTCGATCGATTCAGCTTTGCCTTCCAACTTCCAGGACGAGGTGCTTGAGTCATGACAAACTAAGGGCAACATATTCTCTCTTCATCAGTATGTCGCATGGGTTTGAAACTGTGTATAAAAACCATCGGGTTCTGTGATTGCAGAAATGCTGCTAGAACGTGAAAAGGAAGCTACTTTAACAATTACTAAGTGTTGATTGTGTCAAAGACAAGTCAAAAGTCACCACCACTTGCGCGGATTGTTAAGCCAGCGATTCTGCTTGCGAGGCATCGTAGGAAGTCCTCGACCTCTCAGAAAAGTCCAAGTTATATCATCCACAATGCCCGTCTCTCGTAATCTGGAGCGCTGCTGAAATTGTCGAACCGCAGCTTCTGTCGCAGCATCGTAAACCTGATTTCGGTCAACATCGAAGCCATGAACTAACAAGAGTCCTTGAAGTTCAGCCACATCTGTCCCAATACAGCCCAGTTTTAAGAGCCGTGTGCCTGGTTCTAGGTCTGTGTTGAGTACAGACCACGTCTGTTTACCCACCACACCATCAATTCTCAATCCATGTCGATGTTGAAACGATCGCACTGCTGTTTCAGTCCGACTCCCAAAATCTCCATCGATTCTCAGGTTAAATCCATGTGCTCTCAATAAGGCTTGCAGTTGCATAACATCGCTTCCTTGATCCCAAGGATACAAATCGGGCAGTTCGATCTTATCGGGGGGAATTTCAGCGCTCATGGCAATTTTAGATTCAGCTTCTTACATTTGAGTATGAATGAAAAAAGCCTGAATCTCTGACCTGAGATAGGACTTTTTTGCGATCGCAAATTCTATTTTTTAAGATGAGGAACCTTATCTCTGGCGGCAAAGTCATTGAAAGTATCGCCGTTAGACTCGGACTTGAAGGACAAAAATCTATGTTGAACTTGAAGAAATTGCAAACTAGCACTGCGCTCGCACTGACGATCGGTGTAACGGCGACTGGAGCCGCTCCGATCGTATTTGCGAAAGACGCGATCGCGGCTACTCCTGCTCCGATGAAAGTCGCGCAGCTGTTCCCCTCATCTCCCTCGTCACCGACGCAAACGACAGGTGCATTCCGAATTCCGGCAGGCACAACGTTGCGCTTGGCTTACCGAGATGCTGAGAAAATTTTGGTTGCCCCGAATGAACGCCTTCCGATTACGTTAACTGTTCCCAATAATATTCGCACCTCGAATGGAACCCTGTTGATTCCAGCAGGTAGCCAAGTGAAAGGAGAGTTTCAGCCTGCCGATGGTGGAACTCGCTTTGTCGCAAATACCTTGATTTTGAATAATGGCAATCAGGTGGCACTGAATGGTCAAACAGATTTAGTCACTCGGACTGAAGAAATTCGTCGAGGGGTGAGTACAGATGCAATTCTGAAGGGAGCTGCAATCGGTTCAGGTGCAGCAGCGATTATCTCTGGCATCACCGGGAATCGTCGGATCACGTTGGGCAAAGTTCTAATCGGTACGGGTGCAGGTGCTTTAGGTGGCTTATTGCTTGGACGAAATCGCAATCAGGTGATTTCAGTCAATCAGTCTGATTTGAATTTGCGTCTGAATTCTGCGTTGGCAGTGAATGCCTACTAAGTGGGGAGTGGGGAGTAGGGAGTAGAGATTGTTTCTTCCCCACTCCCCACTTCTTTCTAGCTCCAATCATCCCGCTTCGCGCCACGCCCCTTATAAGGCTTCGTCTCTACATGAATGTGGCGAGTTTTTTCAAACAAAGCATCCTCCGTTAAGTTCCACTGTTTGAGAACTGTATCTAAGTCTGCTTGAATATCGCGTGCCCCTGGGAAACCGTTATAGCGAATTCTCAAGCGGGCTAATTCTGCGAGATTCCAATCCGTTGCTTCGCCCGTCAGTAGAGAATCGACGATTTCACGATCGCTCTTCCACAAAGGATGCTCCTGGTCTTTTTGCTCTTGCGCCATATCTCACCGTGGAAATCACGCTCGTCAGTATAATACGGGAACGCGGTTGCAGAGAGATGGATAAGTTAATTCTTTTGAGCTTTGATGTTGAAGGGTTTGATGTTCCAGAAGAGTACGGGCAACCGTTAGATAAAACAATAAAATTCAAAGCATCGGCTGAAGGTTTAGACCATGGATTAGCCTTACTCGATCGCTTAGAACCCTATTTAAATTGGTTCAAACCACAAGCAAGATTTGTAACATTCTCCGAGTTCCAAGCCAGTTGAGATCCAAGCAGCTTGTTTCGCTAAGCCAATATCGTAATTTGCAATCTATCCAGAATTTTTTCATTAATAATTGAGGGAGTTGTATTCGCATCAACCATCATTAAGCAGTCTAGTTCCTGGTAGTACTCGATAACAGGAGAAAGCAGCCGTTGATTCCACGCTAATTGATCAGCCGATAATCGCTCTAATAAATCATGTTTTGTAAGACTGAGATAAAGTGCTTGAGGCTGTGAATAGCCCATATATTCAAGCAGAAGGTGCAGAGATTGCGCTTGAGTAAAGCACTGAGGAAAGTCCGTGAGAATCCAACCCTGACGAGTATCAGATTGCCGCAAACGGACTTCCAGCATTGCCAGCTTTTCTGTATCAGGCGAGATCGTATCGGAAGGGAGGATGGCTTGCAGATCGCTGCACAAGCGATCGCGCATAAACTGCGAAAACAAATGGATCATCGAGATATGGGGAATCCCGAGTTGTTTCGATAAGATTGCTGCCTGTGTATTCACACTCGCAGTCTCAAGTCCTAAGAAAATAAGCTGCACCGTCATATTATTCCTCAAACGATTAGACTAAACTTCGGTCATCAATGATTGAACTCGAATCATGCTCATCTCAGCATACTGACATCTGATGATAAAGTTTGCTACATCAAAGAACGATAGAGAAATAGTGTGAAAAACTAGAGAACTGATCGCTCATGCTGAACGCAATGTTACATTGTGTCATTGTTTATCACGAATTCAATTCTGAAACTTAAGATAAGCATTCCCTAATCTCTGCTAGTACCTTACTGAGAGAGCAAGGTTTAGATAGATACTTTTCTCCTCGATCTTTGAGGATTTTCAAGCGATCGTTATTCTCAACTGCTCCGGTTAAAAACAAGATTGGAATATTCATGGTTTCCAGATTTTGACGGAGCAATCTCAACACATCAAATCCATCAAAAATAGGCAACTCGAAATCACTAACAATCAGGTTTGGGCGTTCCTCCGTTGCCAGTTTGATTCCTGAGCTTCCATCTTCTGCTTCAATCACTCGATAGCCTTCTAACTCAAGCATCTCTGCCAAATTCGCTCGAAGCGCAGCATGATCTTCAATCAGCAGAATAGTCTGTATCATCATTGAGACAGTAATGATTACTAGAAAAACAATTTGTAGAGCTTGATGCGTGTTGCTGACCCTATCAGAAAATTGTAGAAAACTAGAGAACCATCATTACTGTTCTTCAATTTACATTTTGAGTTAATCTCGCTTCCGGTGAGGTGCACGCCCAAATAGATGCGTCAAACTTGCGAATCGATCGCGAATCTCGTCATTCAACATCTCTGATCGATAGCGCCAACCCCAATTCCCCTCTGCCTGACCCGGAACATTCATTCTGGTATTCGCTCCCAACCCCATTAAATCTTGCATTGGGATGATCGACAGAACTGCAACCGAACTCATGGCGACTCGAATCAAATCCCAATGAATTCCCTGCTGTCCGATACAGCCCATATAGTTCCAAAGATTGCCCCGCTCATAGTCTGAAAGCTGCTCATACCAGCCGATCGTTGTATCGTTATCGTGCGTACCTGTATACACGACACAATTACGAGGATAGTTAAATGGCAGATAAGGATTGCCCGGATCAGACCCAAAAGCAAAGTGAAGAATCTTCATGCCTGGAAACTCATACTTATCCCGTAATGCTTCTACTTCCGGTGTAATCACACCTAAATCTTCTGCCAAGATCGGTAGCTTTCCTAACTTCGTATTGAGCATCTGAAAGAACTGATCTCCTGGCGCTTCGATCCAGTTCCCATTCATCGCTGTCTCTTCACCTTGCGGAACTGCCCAATAAGCCTCAAGCCCACGAAAATGATCAATCCGAATCCAGTCCACCAGATCTAACATGGCTTCAAATCGCTGCACCCACCACTTGAAATCTGTCGATTCCAGATAGTTCCAGTCATAGATGGGATTACCCCAAAGCTGTCCTGTTGCACTAAAATAATCTGGCGGTACACCTGCCATCAGTTCAGGATGTCCGGTCTCAGGATCAAGCCGAAAGTTCTCTGAGTTTGCCCAAACATCCGCACTATCATGTGCAACATAAATGGGGATGTCTCCAATAATTTGCACACCATTTTCGTTGGCATGTTCTTTCAGCGCCACCCACTGTTTGAAAAACTCGTATTGAAGAAATTTCTGGTAGTAAATTTCTTCTTGCAGTCGGATTCGAGCAGCTTCGATCGCATCCGGTTTCGACTGCATCAATTCGGGTTCCCACTCATACCAACTCTTGCCGCCGTTCTCATGCTTCAGTGCCATGAACAACGCATAGTCTTCTAACCAGAAGGCTTTTCTCGTACAAAAATCGGCAAAATCGCGCTGTTCATCACGCTGATGTTTAAAGGCATCGCAAGCCTTTCGCCATAACGGAGCCTTGAACGCATAGACGCGATCGAAATCCACACAATCGATCCAAAATCCATCAGCATTCGCAAAATCCGATTCTTCTAGCAAGCCGCGATCGCGCAACGCCTCTAAACTAATCAACAACGGATTGCCTGCCATTGATGAATAAGATGCATAGGGAGAATTTCCATATCCCGTAGGACCTAATGGCAACACTTGCCAATATTGCTGTCCACTCTGCACAAGAAACTCAATAAATCGATGAGCTTCGGCTCCTAGTTCTCCGATTCCAAATCGACCGGGAAAGCAGGTAGGATGCAGCAAAACGCCACTTGATCGCATTAAAGGCATAGTAATCTAGCAGGAAAAGGCTGTGAGAACTGTAACATGAGGCGGAGAGGACAAAATCCACCGCAAGAAGAATCAAGATTAATTCGGAAATCGTAATTTTTTATGGCTCATCGCAATCCTGCTCCCACCGTTGACATTATCATCGAACTCATTGATCGCCCCCATCGCCCGATCGTGCTGATCGAACGCCTCAATCCCCCACATGGATGGGCAATTCCCGGCGGTTTCATCGATTACGGAAATTCGGCTGAGAAAACCGCACATCTTGAAGCCGAAGAAGAAACTGGACTGCACATTGAACTCATTGATTTACTGGGAGTTTATTCTGATCCCGATCGAGATGCGCGCCAACATACGATGAGCATTGCGTACATTGCCACTGCCAAGGGCGAACCCAAAGCAGGTGATGATGCCAAAAATGTGCGGATTGTCGAGATTTGGGAGATCCCTGAGAATTTATGTTTTGATCACGATCGCATTTTGCACGATTATTTACAGTACAGAAATTATGGAATGCGCCCAAGATTATGAAAAAAGTAATTCGGACTGATGCGGCTCCGGCTCCGGTTGGTCCTTACAATCAAGCGATCGTGGCTCAAGGTTTAGTCTTTGTCGCAGGTCAAATCTCACTCGATCCGCAGACGGGTGAAATTGTCGGTGCTGGCGATGTTGCGGCTCAAACCGAACGAGCCATGACCAGTTTGAAAGCCATCTTAGAAGCGGCTGGTTCGTCGCTCGATGATGTTGTCAAAACGATGGTCTGCTTGAAAGACATGAACGATTTTGCGGCAATGAATGCGGTCTATGCCAAATATTTTGATGAAGCAACTGCACCCGCAAGAGTTTGTGTGGAAGTCGCTCGCTTACCAAAAGATGTTTTGGTTGAGATCGACTGTGTTGCAACACTGAAAGATTAGGAGAACTGCGATCGCTCTTGAACCTGATTCACAAGCGAGAGCGATCGCATCGAAGCGCGATGGCTGGAAGGTTCGCATCACAAGGTAAATGCTTGTTCTGGAACGGGTATGGGCTTTTGTCGATTTGAATATTGGAAATTAGTTATGTGAGATTCAATACTCTACTAGATGAGCAGTCTTGACGTTTTTTGCAAGTTTCAATTTCTCCAACAGTCGAATCGTCAACCATATCACATCCACTTCCCACCAGCGCTTGCCAAACTGCGCCGAAGCTTGATAAGCATGATGATTGTTGTGCCATCCTTCTCCGAAAGTCAGCAATGCTGCCCACCAGCAATTCGTCGATCGATCATTGACCGCATAGTTCCGATAGCCAAAAGTATGACATGCACTATTGACAAAGCACGTACTGTGAAAGCCAACAAACAATCGCGCAAAAATTCCCCAAACTACGAAGGGCATTCCACCGAGACCATAAAGCAAAACAGCTAATGCAATCTGTAAAGCAATGTAGTGCTTGTGGCAAAACTGATAAAACGAATCATGAGCAATATCTTGAGTGAATCGATGCAGTTCTGAATGAGATGGAACCTCGTGCATCAGCCAACTGATATGACTCCACCAAAATCCCTGAGTCGAATCATGTGGATCACCAGTCCGATCGGCAAACAAATGGTGCATTCGATGATAGCCGACCCAACCCTTCACGGCTCCTTGACCTGCCAATGTGCCACACAAGATAAAGAAGTATTCTAACCATTTGACCGTTTTGAAACTGCGATGCGTTGCTAAGCGGTGGAATCCTAAAGAGATTCCTAGCCCGATCGTCAGCCAATGCAAGAATAGAGCAACTCCAACGGCTGACCAACTAAAATAAGCGGGAGACAGTGCAAGTAAGGCTCCTAAATGCAAGAAAACAACAACAGTAATTACAGTCCAACGAGGACGTGGAGAAATTAAACAGACATCGGTCATGAATTTTGCTCAAACGGTTTGGATAAAATCAGCGTGATCACTCAGCACGATTGCGCTCTGTGGCTTCTAGTTGAAACTCACTCCAACGGTGCTGCACTTGTTTATAGCAATCAGCAGGAGAGATTTTTAGGTTTTGCAGTAGACTGACCTGAACTTCGCGATCCCGTCTCGCCAGAAGCACGATCGCTTGAGTTGGGTCATACGTCGCGATTGCCTCGTGAATCGCAACCCCAGCTTGGCTATCAACTTCAAGCATTCGCAAATATAGCTCGACTTGTGCCTGCGCGACGAACTCCTGCTCAAAGACTACAGAATCAATACTCCAATTCATTGAAGCATTGATCCGATTCGTAATCTTGCAGGTTACTAGTCCTCGCCCTAGTCTCAAATAGCCATTCCAGCTAGTGAACCCTATCTGCAAAAAATTCTGCTGAATAACCAGATCTTGCCAGTGATCAAAATGCGATCGCAAATCATAATGTTGAAACCTCATCAACTTCCCCTGAACTGCAAAATAGGGAAGCAAATCCGTTTTAAGAAACTAAGAACCATCATCATCCGTACCTCGCAGATGAAACACAACAGACATACCTCTTAAAGAGGCGCTATGCATCGGCGGGCATCCTGACTCAAAGAACACAGTTCTTATCACAGTTGCGGGACAGCGTCGGGTTTGCACCGAACTTTCCCCCTTGCGTCTAATGGCTGATTCCCATCAGAACCGATACTCATCTAGAGAGTAGCACGATCAAGCAAAATTAGACTCATCTTTGCCGCACTTCACCCACTCAAACTGGATTGAAAATGAGCCAATCATCTAAATCGTTTACTAAAGTAGTCTCTGAAGGCTCTCACATTTTGCACAGATCCACATATCGGTTACATTCCATGTTGTTGACGAGAATACCAAATCGCTAGTTAGCCGTCCTATTGTTCGCTGATCTAAAAAGCCGCGATTCCTCGGAACCGTTGCCTCTGAGCGATCATGTCTCGTAAAACTCTAACGCTATGCCCGATAAAGATGAGACTCGTTCAGAAATTAAACTATCAAGTTGACCATTAAAACGAAACACACGATCGCTCATCCACGCGCAATACAGATTCTTGCTGAAATGCCTGTTTATAAGCGGCTCGGATCTGATCAATCTTCTTGCTACTCTCAACATTCATCGGATACAGCAGCGTCAGAAGTTGAGAGTTTTCTGCCACAACCTTACCCTGCGAATTCCGATATTGCCCCTTCGCGGCTACCCTTGTCAGCCCTTCAGGAAATAACGGAGTCACAACGCGATCGACAAATTGCTGAAATTCAACCTGAGTCACTTCTGAGCGATCGGGTTTCGCGAATCCAAAAAATAACTCTGTTCGCATAAAAGCCTTGCCGTGCGGTTGCAACTGGCAAGATTGATCCACAGATTCATCAACCTTTGCGAAAACCAGCAGCGGCACAATCAGCCCGACTGCCACTCCTAAAATTAAGTGGAATCTAGATTTCATCACATCAACCTCAACTCTCTCTTCTCTCACGTTGAAGTGGAATTCTTCATGCAATCCCTAGATTTTGTAAAACCTCAAAAAATCGATAGCTTGAATCGATCTCTGAGTGGGAATACTGAGACAAACCGATGGCAAACGGATAATAGGGAGCATGTGGCGCAAGCTAGATAATATCGTTCTAAATATCAGAACCTACGCCGATCTGAGTCCTGACCTCAGCATTCGACGACAGATCAATCAGGCAATGCGAACTCGCCCCACTCGCACATCCGAGGATTGGTATCGCTCATTTTGGCAACCGCTTTCAATTTCTCAAGATCTGGCAATTTTCGTTTATCAGCAAATGGAAGCGTATTCCGGGTTGCAATTCGCAAAAATTACTCCAAGCGATCGCTTAACCGAGGATCTTCAACTGCCTTTGGTCTGCTGGTTCGATTGGGAATGTACCTTATGTGATGACTTTCACGATCGCTTTGGCATTGAAATTCGCGATCGTTTGGATATTGGTATGCTGCATACCGTCCGAGATCTTGTTATATTTCTGAATCAGCAACTTTTATCGGTCAATTGCTGATGCCTGATTCATATCCGCGCAATCTCGTGGGTTACGGACAAAATCCACCCCATCCCCAATGGAAAGATCAAGCCAGAATCGCAGTTCAATTTGTCATCAACTACGAAGAAGGCGGCGAGAACTGCGTCCTCCACGGTGATCCCGCCTCGGAAGCATTCTTGTCAGAAATTGTTGGCGCGGCTCCCTTCCAGGGAATGCGCCACATGAATATGGAATCTTGTTACGAATACGGCAGCCGTGCCGGATTTTGGCGGTTATATCGCATGTTTACATCACGCAGAATTCCAGTCACCGTCTATGGTATCGCTATGGCATTAGAGCGAAATCCCGAAGCCGTTGCTGCGATGAAAGCCGCAGATTGGGAGATTGCCAGTCATGGGTACCGCTGGATTGAATACAAAGACTTTTCAGAAGAAGCTGAACGAGAGCATCTCAAATTAGCGATCGACATTCACACCCGTGTCACAGGCAGTCGCCCACTTGGTTGGTACACCGGGCGCAGCAGCGAGCATACCGACAAACTTGTGATCGAGGAAGGCGGTTTTCTCTACAGTTCTGACAGCTATGCCGATGATCTCCCGTACTGGGTCAATACCGACCAAAAGCCGCATCTGATCATTCCGTATACCTTAGACAACAATGATATGCGGTTCGCCACGTCTCAAGGATTCAACTCTGGCGATCAGTTTTTTGCCTATCTTCGCGATGCATTCGATGTCCTCTACGCAGAAGGCGAAACTGCACCGAAAATGATGAGTGTTGGCTTACACTGTCGCTTGGTTGGACGACCTGGACGAGCCGCTGCACTGATGCGATTTTTGGACTATGTGCAGCAGCACGATCGCGTTTGGCTCTGTCGTCGAATTGATATTGCTCGACACTGGCACGAACATCACCAACCGAAATAACCCAGAACGCGGATGCCTTCCCGTTCAAAATTGATTACTGTGTTACTATCGAAATCAAAGCGTAATCATAATGAGTCCGTTTAAGGAGCTAATGGAATGACACAAGCGATTGACCAGATGCAGTTGGACAATCCACAAGAATGGGATTTATCTGATTTATATCAAAACTTCAGCGATCCAAATTTCTCTCAAGATTTAGAGTCGTTGCAGCAACAAGCCAGCGAGTTTAGGGATGCACATCGCGGCAAGGTGAAAGATTTGAGCGCCGATCAATTAGCAGAGTGTTTTAAAACATTAGAAGCGATCGCTGAAAAATCCGGCTATCTCTATGCGTTTCCTTCGCTCATCTTCTCCGCTGACACCCGCAATACTGAAGCCAAGCAATTCCTAGATAAAGTTATGGAAGCGCTCACAGGTGTTGAAAACCAGCTTCTTTTCTTTGATCTCGAATTGCAGAAATTAGATGCTGCCCAATTTGAAACCTTACAAAAAGCGTCTACCCTAGCAACCTATCAGCATTATCTCAATCGCATTGCAAAGTATCGCCCCCATACACTCTCTGAAGAAGTTGAGCAGACTCGGAACCAAGATAGCTTGACAGGACGACAAGCCTTTATCCAACTGAGATCCGTTCACCTTGGCGAACAAGAATACGAACCTGTAACGACTCCCGATGAGCGCATCGTCAGCACCGAATCAGAACTGAGTGCATTGCTCTATCACCCCGACGCAGAAATCCGAACAGCAGGCTATCAATCTGTTCGGAAAGTTATGAAACAGCACAATTCGCTGTATGCCTACATTCTGAATTCTGTGGCGCAGGATCATAAGATCGAAAACCAGATGCGCAGCTATGACTCTACTTTGCAGAAGCAACTGCTAGCAGATGAAGTTTCTGAACCTGTATTTCGAGCAATTATGCAGGGTACAGGCGATCGCTTTGATCTTTTCCAGCGCTACTACACCCTAAAAGGTCAAGCTCTAGGACAAAAAATCCGCACAGCCGATCTTTATGCTCCCTGGGGAACTGAAGCAACCCCACCTGTCACCTATAAAACAGGAGTCGAAACGCTACTTTCTGCATTAGATCAGTTTGATCCGAACTATGCCCGTCGAGCAGAAGAATTCTTCGTGAAAAACTGGGTCGATGCAAAAGTCCGCCCTGGCAAACGTGGTGGTGCATTCTGTTCCTACACCTACGGCAAACATAGCTATCTATTGATGTCATACACCGATGACTACAATTCGTTGTTCACCCTAGCACACGAAATGGGTCATGGATTGCACTTTGCTTGGATTGACGATCGACAAACCTACTTCAACAGCAATCCTCCAATGGTGCTAGCTGAAATCGCATCAACATTCAATGAATTGCTGTTGCTAGACTATCTGCTGAAACAAGCTAAAGACGATAAGGCTTTGACGAAATCATTGATCACACGACAACTTGAAGATCAGTTAAATCTATTATTCCGACAAAGCACAATTAGCCGCCTGGAGCTAGCTGTTCATGAACGTGCCGCTCAAAGCAGTTTTGATCACTCCTTTGTCAACGAAGAATGGATGAAATTGTATCAAACTCTTTGTGGTGATGCAGTTGAAGTTCTGCCTGAACATCAATACGATTGGGCAAGAATCGGACATATCTACTTCAAGCCCTTCTACTGCTATCAGTACACAGCATCAAACATTGTGAGTCTTGCTTGTTATCAGAAGTATCTCGAAGTTGGGAAAGACTTTATTCCTGGGTATTTAGAGCTACTTGCCGCAGGTGGCAGCCTAGACCAAGTGACTGCACTGCGTCAGTATGTTGGCGTTGACATTGAAGATCCCGCAACAATCCGTGGAGCTTTAACCTATGTTGAGAAGCTACTAGATCAGTTGCAAGCTAGCCTGTAAATGACTTAAACAAAGAAGCTCCAGTGAACTGTAATTCACTGGAGCTTCTCAGAATTTATCCAGCTCTGTCAACTGCTACTTATGCCGAATATTGTTATATAATTCCGCATACTCTTTAGCTGATTCCGTCCAAGAATAGTCATACTTCATTCCCTGAATCGCCAACTGATTAAAGACCTGCCGATTCTGTCCCCAAAGATCAAAAGCTCGTCCCATCGCGGACTCTAAGGCATAGTTATCCTTGTCATAGAATACAAATCCGTTTCTCTCTTCAGGCGGGTGGTTTTGATCATAATCATGATCAAATACTGTATTGATCAACCCTCCCACACCTCGAACGATCGGGACAGTTCCATACTTCAAACTGATCACTTGTGTCAGACCACAAGGCTCAAAGTTACTCGGCACGACGATCATATCTGCGCCCGCATAGATTAAATGGGATAGCTCCTCATTGAATCCAAGCTCAATATGACAATCGGGATTATTATTCAGAAACTCTTTCTCATGTCTAAACCATTTGTCGATCGACGACTCCGTTGCCGATCCTAATAAAACATACTGTGCTCCTCTTTCTAAGGCATAGTAAATCGAATGATGCACCAAATGCACCCCTTTTTGATCATCTAATCGTCCAATGAAACAGACGATCGGCTTATCTGAATCTTCTAACAACAATCGCTCTCGCAATGCCTTCTTGTTATAAGCCTTTTGATCAAATGTTTCCGCTGAGTAATGATAAGGCAAATATCGATCGTTCTCAGGATTCCAGAAGCCATAATCCAATCCATTCAAAATTCCAGAGAACTTATCTTGATGGACTTCTAAAGTATGTCCTAATCCATAGCTCACATCTGTATGTCGAGCTTCCCAGGCATGATGAGGTGAGACAGTTGTTACTGCATTTGCATAAACAATTCCACCTTTCATAAAATTGATCGAAAACGGATTAAAGTTATCTCTCAATTTGTCATAGCTGAAATAGTATTCAGGTCGTCTCAACTGCACTGCTTCGAGAACTTGCGTCCCCGCAAATCCTTGATGCTTAAAGTTATGAATCGTATAGCAAACTCGCTGATTTGCCATTCCGTGATACTTATAAATCTCGAATAGCATCACCGGAACCAAGCCCGTTTGCCAATCATGACAATGAATTACATCGGGTCGCTTATTACTTTGAAGCAAAAACTCTAATGCCGCTTTGCTAAAGAATGCAAACCGCATGTTGTCATCATCGCAACCGTAATAGACTCCTCGATCGAAGTAAAAATCTTCCGAATGCGGCTCAATAAAGAAACAAACCCGACCATGCACCCAGCCGCAATACACCGAACAATGAACCCACCCATTAAACCAGGGGACATATAAATCTCGATATGCATCGTGCAGCCCCCAGATATGGTCGTACCGCATGCAGTCATACTTAGGCAGAATCAACTCTACACAATGCCCTTGATTCTCCAATTCCCGGCTCAGACCATAAACCACGTCCCCCAAACCGCCCGCCTTAATCACTGGCGCACACTCGGAGGCAATTTGCACAATATACATTTCTATCCCCCTAGTTAACAAAAATTCATTTTTTGATGTCTTTATTCAATACGTAACCTTGATTTTTTGCAAGTCGCCTCAAAACTTAAACCTCTTTTGAGAACGTCTGATCTAAGATCTGACCCTACAGACTCAAGGATCTCCCCATGGCAACCACGCTGACGACCTCTAGTTTCCCACCGATCTGCGGTTCGGAAATCTCCTATTCCTCTGATCCCGTTTTCCTTCCCACCACAAATCTCCGCCTTGACTCTATCCAATCCGCCTTCGCTTGTGCCCTCCACATGCACCAACCCACGATCCCCGCAGGCAGAAACGGCGAATTGATCAGCAATCTCCAGCATATGTTCGAGCATCCAAACGATGGCGATAACCACAACGCAGCTCCCTTCGCTTGGTGCTATAGCCGTATAGGAGAATTTATTCCTGAACTGGTTTCTCAAGGCTGCAATCCCCGCATTATGCTCGACTATTCTGGTAATCTCCTCTGGGGATTTCAGCAAATGGGGCGTGACGACATTTTGAATCATCTCAAGCGAATTACCTGCGATCGCGAATTCCAACCCTACGTCGAATGGCTCGGAACGATGTGGAGTCATGCCGTTGTCCCTTCTACGCCTATTCCTGACCTGAAACTCCATATCCAGGCTTGGCAACATCATTTTGCATCCATCTTCGGCGACGAGGCTCTCAAGCGTGTCAGAGGCTTCTCTCCCCCAGAAATGCACCTCCCAAATCACCCCGACACACTCTTTCAATACATTAAAGCCTTAAAAGAATGTGGTTACCAATGGCTTCTTGTCCAAGAACATTCTGTAGAATGTTTCGATGGTTCGCCCCTACCTCATGACCAGAAATACATTCCTAATCAACTGGTCGCGCGCAATTCAAATCACGAAACAATCTCAATTACTGCATTAATCAAAACTCAAGGTTCAGATACAAAATTAGTGGCTCAAATGCAGCCTTACTTTGAGGCAAAAACACGATCAAAACAACAACTCAATCACACCCAAATTCCATCTTTAGTTTCCCAAATTGCTGATGGTGAAAATGGCGGCGTAATGATGAATGAATATCCGCGTGATTTCTTTCGCATTTACCACGAACTCCGAGATTCCGGCAATAACAATTCAGGCATTGTTGCAATCAATGGAACTGAATATTTAGAGCTACTTGAAGCATCAGGCATTAGCCCCAACGACTATCCAAAAGTTCAAGCCGTCCAACAACACAAAATCTGGCAACGAGTTGATCATCATGCTGAAACTGTAGAGCAAGCGATCGCGAATCTCAAACAAAATGACGATCGCTTTCACATTGATGGAGCTTCTTGGACAAATGATCTCAGCTGGGTAAAAGGCTATGAGAATGTTCTAGAACCGATGACAGAACTGAGTGCAATGTTTCATCAAATTGATACTAGTCATCTTCATTATCAAGAAGCTTTACTCTATAACTTGTTGCTTCAAACAAGTTGCTTTCGATATTGGGGACAAGGAGCATGGACGGATTACGCACGTGAGATTTATCGCAGAGGTAAGTCTGTATTAAGCTAGCAAAAAGCGATCGCAGAAGTGCGATCGCTTTTCATTTCAAACTACTTTTTCTAAGCCGGAACTGCAACAGGTTCTTCTACATCTTCCATCTCTTCTTCTTTTACTTGATCGAGATGTATATCAATGACTGTCATCTGCAAGCCTGCTCTTGGCACGTTTCCATTGCTTGAAATGAATGGATTTGGCTCAACTGCCCCCGTACAAATAATCAACGACCCTTTCTTCAAATATGGCAATACTCGCCAAGCTGTCGATTTCTCCCAAATGCTCAAAGACACTGTAAAAGATTCTTCCCGATTGCGAGACTTCCGAACATAGATTGTTGCTTCTGCAACTTTCGCTTCTCTACCATCTTTAAGCGTTACTGTTTTCACGGTTGCATCAGCCGCTAAATTGCCGCTAACAATCCATTGATTGAGTCCAGCACTCGACATGAAAAATCTCCAGCTTTAAATCGTGTTTAGCAAATAAACTTTGTAGAACCATAGTGCCCGTCTTCTCTCAAAATTTTGCTATCCAGCGGATTTAAAGTTAAAAACGCGCTCTAAGAAAAATCTTAAAGCACGTTTTCTTTCTAATGATACCCTGGCGGTTAGCTATTTTGACAGGAGGCTACCCTCCAACTATCGTCGCCGCAAATGCGTTTCACCACTCAGTTCGGGATGGATGAGTGTGGGTCCACATCGCCATCACCACCAGGAAACTCGTTGAGTCTGGCTCAAATTCACCAGAACCCAGAAGGCTGCATAGTTTTTGATGTCAGTTTTGAATGTAGAAATCTCAAACACCAAGGCTTAGATTCAATCTGATTCAAGAGGTCAAGCCCTCGGTCTATTAGTACTCCTCGGCTGCATACATTACTGCACTTCCACCTAGAGCCTATCAACGCGTGTTCTCCGCGTGACCTTACTGGTTTAACACCATGAGAGTACTCATCTTGAGGTGGGCTTCCCACTTAGATGCTTTCAGCGGTTATCCACTCCGCACTTGGCTACCCAGCGTTTACCGTTGGCACGATAACTGGTACACCAGCGGTGCGTTCTTCCCGGTCCTCTCGTACTAAGGAAGACTCCTCTCAATACTCTTGCGCCTGCACCGGATATGGACCGAACTGTCTCACGACGTTCTGAACCCAGCTCACGTACCGCTTTAATGGGCGAACAGCCCAACCCTTGGGACGTACTACCGCCCCAGGTTGCGATGAGCCGACATCGAGGTGCCAAACCTCCCCGTCGATGTGAACTCTTGGGGGAGATCAGCCTGTTATCCCTAGAGTAACTTTTATCCGTTTAGCGACGGCCTTTCCACGCAGCGCCGTCGGATCACTAAAGCCGACTTTCGTCCCTGCTCGACATGTTCGTCTCACAGTCAAGCTCTCTTGTGCTTTTACACTCTACGGCTGATTTCCAACCAGCCTGAGAGAACCTTTGCGCGCCTCCGTTACCATTTAGGAGGCGACCGCCCCAGTCAAACTGCCCACCTGAAACTGTTCCCTCCCCGGATTACGGGCGAAGGTTAGAATTCTAGCCTTAACAGAGTGGTATCTCACCGTTGGCTCCTCAATCCCCACAAGGATTGAATCATAGCCTCCCACCTATCCTGCGCAGTTAAAGCCCGAACCCAATTCCAGGCTACAGTAAAGCTTCATAGGGTCTTTCTGTCCAGGTGCAGGTAGTCCGTATCTTCACAGACAATCCTATTTCGCCGAGCCTCTCTCCGAGACAGCGCCCAAATCGTTACGCCTTTCGTGCGGGTCGGAACTTACCCGACAAGGAATTTCGCTACCTTAGGACCGTTATAGTTACGGCCGCCGTTCACCGGGGCTTCAGTCGCTAGCTTCAGGACGAATCCCTGACCAACTTCTTTAACCTTCCGGCACTGGGCAGGCGTCAGCCCCCATACATCGTTTTGCAACTTAGCGGAGACCTGTGTTTTTGGTAAACAGTCGCTTGGGCCTCTTCACTGCGACCACCTCTCGGTGGCACCCCTTCTCCCGAAGTTACGGGGTCATTTTGCCGAGTTCCTTAGAGAGAGTTATCTCGCGCCCTTTAGTTTTCTCAACCATCCTACCTGTGTCGGTTTCGGGTACGGGTAATTTGAATTATCGTGATCCGGGATTTTCTTGGAAGCCTGACATCACACACTTCGAGTCCGTAGACTCTCGTACTCACACCTCAGCTCAAGTCGTTTCCGCCGACTCTCATCACCTCGAATGCTTGAACCCCTAACCAACATGGGGCTGTGTTAGCCTTCTCCGTCCCCCGTCACAATCCAAATTGAGTACTGGAATCTTCACCAGTTGTCCATCGACTACGTCTTTCGACCTCGCCTTAGGCCCCGACTCACCCTCCGCGGACGAGCCTTCCGGAGGAACCCTTAGGATTTCAGGGCATTGGATTCTCACCAATGTTTGCGCTACTCAAGCCGACATTCTCACTTCTGCTTCGTCCACACCTGCTTGCCGCTGATGCTTCTCACTACAACAGAACGCTCCCCTACCACTCACATAAATGCAAGTCCATAGCTTCGGTAAACACCTTAGCCCCGTTCATTTTCGGCGCAGGAACGCTTGACCAGTGAGCTATTACGCACTCTTTTAAGGATGGCTGCTTCTAGGCAAACCTCCTGGTTGTCTCTGCATTCCCACCTCCTTTATCACTGAGGTGTTATTTTGGGACCTTAGCTGATGGTCTGGGCTGTTTCCCTCTTGACGATGAAGCTTATCCCCCACCGTCTCACTGGCAATCTATTCATCTGGTATTCAGAGTTTGACTCGATTTGGTACCGGTCTCCCAGCCCGCACCGAATCAGTGCTTTACCCCCAGACTTAAACAATTACCGCTGCGCCTCAACACATTTCGGGGAGAACCAGCTAGCTCCCGGTTCGATTGGCATTTCACCCCTAACCACACCTCATCCGCTGATTTTTCAACATCAGTCGGTTCGGACCTCCACTTGGTGTTACCCAAGCTTCATCCTGGACATGGTTAGATCACCGGGGTTCGGGTCTATAAATACAGATATCGCGCCCTATTCAGACTCGGTTTCCCTTTGACTTCGGCATCTCCGCCTTAATCTACCTGTACCTATAAGTCGCCGGCTCATTCTTCAACAGGCACACGGTCAGACGTTCAATCGTCCTCCCATTGCTTGTAAGCAGATGGTTTCATGTTCTATTTCACTCCCCTCCCGGGGTTCTTTTCACCGTTCCCTCGCGGTACTAGTTCTCTATCGGTCACACAGGAGTATTTAGCCTTTCGAGGTGGTCCTCGATGATTCACACGGAATTTCACGTGCTCCATGCTACTCGGGATACAGCTAGCTCAGTTAAGTTTTCAACTACAGGACTTTCACCTTCTCTGGTGTAGCTTCTCACTACTTCGTTTAACCGCTCTGATACACGTTGCTGTCCCACAACCCCAGATGATAAATCACCTGGTTTAGGCTGTTTCCAGTTCGCTCGCCGCTACTACGGAAATCGCGTTTGCTTTCTCTTCCTCCAGCTACTAAGATGTTTCAATTCGCTGGGTTAGCTTGCTCTACCCTATAGATTCAGGTAGTCATGTTAAAGGTTGCCCTATTCGGAAATCTTCGGATCAATGCTTACTTCCAGCTCCCCGAAGCATATCGTCGGTCGTCACGTCCTTCATCGCCTCTGTGTGCCTAGGTATCCACCATCTGCCCTTTGTAGCTTGACCACTAATTATTTCAATCAGTTTTAGTCCTTTACATTGGTGTCTGTGTATCTCTACCTGACATCATTACTATGCAGTTTTCTTGGTTCTTGTACTGGATATAATCCAGCAGGCTCTCTACATCTCGCAGATGAGTTGCTGTCGCATATCCTCAATCGCTCAATTCAACAAAAAATTCAACAGAGTGATTCAATCAATCGGTTGGTGGAGGTTAGCGGACTCGAACCGCTGACATCCTGCTTGCAAAGCAGGCGCTCTACCAACTGAGCTAAACCCCCTTGTCTTAATGGAGTGGGCCATCCTGGACTCGAACCAGGGACCTCACCCTTATCAGGGGTGCGCTCTAACCACCTGAGCTAATAGCCCCCATCCCTGAACCGGGATAGTTTAGAAGCACATCGAAATTTATGGAAAGCTTCGAACGACCTAGTTGACCTTTCTCATCCTAGCTTTAGCTAAGTGAGAGGGTAGGTCTCCTTTTAAGGAGGTGATCCAGCCACACCTTCCGGTACGGCTACCTTGTTACGACTTCACCCCAGTCATCAGCCCCACCTTCGGCGTCCTCCTCTGCAAGCAGTTAGAGTAACGACTTCGGGCGTGACCAACTCCCATGGTGTGACGGGCGGTGTGTACAAGGCCCGGGAACGTATTCACCGCAGTATGCTGACCTGCGATTACTAGCGATTCCGCCTTCATGCAGGCGAGTTGCAGCCTGCAATCTGAACTGAGCGTCGGTTTATGAGATTGGCTCACCATCGCTGGCTGGCTGCTCTTTGTCCGACGCATTGTAGTACGTGTGTAGCCCAAGGCGTATGGGGCATGCTGACTTGACGTCATCCACACCTTCCTCCGGTTTGTCACCGGCAGTCTCTCTAGAGTGCCCAACTGAATGCTGGCAACTAAAAACGTGGGTTGCGCTCGTTGCGGGACTTAACCCAACATCTCACGACACGAGCTGACGACAGCCATGCACCACCTGTCTCTCGGCTCCCGAAGGCACCCCTAACTTTCATCAGGGTTCCGAGGATGTCAAGCCTTGGTAAGGTTCTTCGCGTTGCATCGAATTAAACCACATACTCCACCGCTTGTGCGGGCCCCCGTCAATTCCTTTGAGTTTCACACTTGCGTGCGTACTCCCCAGGCGGACAACTTAACGCGTTGGCTACGGCACGGCTCGGGTCGATACGAACCACGCCTAGTTGTCATCGTTTACGGCTAGGACTACAGGGGTATCTAATCCCTTTCGCTCCCCTAGCTTTCGTCCCTCAGTGTCAGTGCAGACCCAGTAACACGCTTTCGCCGCTGGTGTTCTTCCCAATATCTACGCATTTCACCGCTACACTGGGAATTCCTGTTACCCCTATCGCACTCTAGTTCATCAGTTTCCACTGCCCTTATGCGGTTAAGCCGCACGCTTTGACAGCAGACTTGATAAACCACCTACGGACGCTTTACGCCCAATAATTCCGGATAACGCTTGCATCCTCCGTATTACCGCGGCTGCTGGCACGGAGTTAGCCGATGCTGATTCATCAGGTACCGTCATCGATTCTTCCCTGATAAAAGAGGTTTACAACCCAAAAGCCGTCCTCCCTCACGCGGTATTGCTCCGTCAGGCTTTCGCCCATTGCGGAAAATTCCCCACTGCTGCCTCCCGTAGGAGTCTGGACCGTGTCTCAGTTCCAGTGTGCCTGGTCATCCTCTCAGACCAAGTACAGATCGTCGCCTTGGTGTGCCGTTACCACTCCAACTAGCTAATCTGACGCGAGCCAATCTCTAGACAATAAATCTTTCACCCTAAGGCACATTCGGTATTAGCAGTCGTTTCCAACTGTTGTCCCCAATCTAAAGGCATGTTCTCACGCGTTACTCACCCGTCCGCCACTATCTCCGAAGAGACCGTTCGACTTGCATGTGTTAAGCATACCGCCAGCGTTCATCCTGAGCCAGGATCAAACTCTCCATAGTATATAGAGTAAGCTTGTAGCTCAATTCAGTAATTTATCCGGTTATCCTTCCGGTCTCTAACAAAAGAGATATTTTTCTGACGAAGGCTTTCCTTTCTCTGGCTTCTAAACTATTCTGTTTTATAGGTTCAGTTTCTCGCAGATGAAGCTGAGTCCGCTTTCGCTCGCTCTTCCCTCACCCGCGCTTTGATAATATAGCGGGATAACCTTCAAGGTGTCAACTCCTTCACTCAAGTTTTTTTCAGTTCGTTCTCAACCGCCCGCAGAATGAGGTTTTGGGCGACAATAGGCAAGTGATTTTTGTCGCTGAGGGCTAGGGAACGTGAATTTTCAGTCTGTGATTTCGACGCTCAATCAGTTTTGGGCGGAGCGGGGATGTTTGGTGGTGCAACCTTACGATACGGAGAAGGGAGCAGGGACGAAGAGTCCGCATACATTTTTGAGAGCGATCGGGCCTGAGCCTTGGGCGGTTGCCTATGTGGAACCTTGTCGTCGTCCGGGGGATGGGCGATATGGGGAGAATCCGAATCGGGTGCAACATTATTATCAGTATCAAGTGCTGATTAAGCCATCGCCTGACAATATTCAAGAGATTTATTTAGAGTCGCTGAAGGCGTTGGGGATTTCGCCGGAGGATCACGATATTCGGTTTGTGGAGGATAACTGGGAGGATGCGGCGGTTGGCGCTTGGGGAGTCGGTTGGGAAGTTTGGTTGGATGGTATGGAGGTGACGCAGTTCACTTATTTCCAACAGTGTGGAGGATTAGATTGCCGTCCGGTTTCGATCGAGATTACATATGGTCTGGAACGACTGACGATGTATCTACAAGGGGTGAACTCGATTTTCGATATTCAATGGAATGATGAGATCACTTATGGTGATGTGCATCTGCAAGGGGAAATTGAGTGTTCGACTTATAATTTTGAGGCATCGAATCCGGAACTCTTGTTTACGCTGTTTAAGTTGTTTGAGCAGGAGGCGGAGCAGTTGATGCAGCGTGGGTTGGTGTTGCCTGCTTACGATCAGGTGCTAAAGTGCTCGCACACGTTTAATTTGCTGGATGCGCGTGGGGTGATTTCGGTGACGGAACGGGCGCGATATATTGGGCGCGTGCGGAATTTGGCGCGGCAGGTGGCGCAGCTTTATTTGAAACAGCGGGAGAAGTTAGGGTTTCCGCTGTTGAAAAGGGAGAAGGTTGAGGCGGTTTAAAGGGAAACAGATAGAGCGATCGCACTCTACAAATCTGCGATCGCTCTATCACTGACTGCAGATTCAGTGTCGCGGATAAGGTGGGCAATAGGGCAATAGAAAAGAACTATGTGCAACAAGAGCTTCTGAATCCGGAGTAATTCAAACTATGTCGTCTACATCAAGTCTTAAATTTGCGATGTCTACAATATCTGGCATCACTTGGTCTTTTGCATGCCTAAAAAGATTGGGTAATGCGTCAGGATAAGGTGGGATAGATTGCGATATCATGCCACGTCCAAGTCCAAGTGGACAGTTCTGCTCGCTGTGAGGCGGTGGATCGAAACCGACGATGCTGCTAAATCCAATTGAAATCGCTCCCAACTAACGAGTCGTCACCTTTGTCTGTTTCCAAACCTTGCAAAACTTATTCTGCTGTCGATGCGAGCGTTCAGTCTGTTGTCGAACATTTCCATTCGTGCATTCTGATCGTTGTGCTTTGTCTTTGCTGATGTGATGCTATTCAGGTGGCAAAGTCCGCTCATATCCGCTCCGAATTGCTGCATTTAGTAGCTTATGTGAAGCAACATAGCCCGCTTTCTCAACGCTCGTAATGATTGAAAGCAACGCATGAAGATGTTTTTCGCCGCATTCCAGAGACATTTTCAGTCAGGAAAAAGAGCCGTTGCTTATCTTTCAGAATCCGAACATACTCTAGAAAAAGCTGACTTCTTGCATCCTCGATTCCTGTCTATGTTCCGGCTTCACTCCAGCTTTGACAAAGAGGTTCTTCAAATAATTCCAACACACTCAGGAATATCATCGGAAGGAATGCTGCTGATATCACGCCTATCTAGAACGGTTTCAGGATAATTCTTTTCGTAAGTTTCCCAAATACTCTTATCGAACTCATTCGCCCAAATCGTCTGAAATCCAGGTTGGTTAAATCCTAAATCTAAGTCTCCACAACCTGGAAATAGAGAACCGATCGCGCTTGATAGGTGCAGCCCATCGTTCGGTCTAACCAAAATAGACCTTACGCAAGCTCAGAATAATAGTTTAAAGGGGCAGGACTAGATTCGCTGCTTGATCAGCGCAAATCCGAAAACTTTTTGAGTATAGGGAGGGATGCGTCACACCAATCCATTAGAATGATCAATCTGTGGAAAACTTGGAAAAGTTTTTCATGCACTACTCACTCTGCCTCTCGCACTCGTGTTATGCCCAAGGTTCTTGTTTCCGATCCAATCGATCAAGTTGGGATCGATATTTTGTCCCAAGTCGCTCAAGTAGATGTCAAAACTGATCTGAGTAAAGAGCAACTTGTCGAAGTGATTCCAGAATATGATGCGCTGATGATTCGCTCTGGAACGCGCGTAACTGCTGAGGTCATTGAGGCAGGACGCAATCTGAAAATTATTGGACGCGCTGGAGTTGGAGTCGATAATGTCGATGTTCCAGCCGCAACTCGCAAAGGAATTATTGTTGTCAACTCGCCCGAAGGTAATACGATCGCGGCAGCTGAACATACCCTAGCAATGATGCTATCGTTGTCTCGCTATATTCCCGAAGCGAATGCCAAGTTGAAACAAGGCAAATGGGATCGCAAAAGCTATACCGGGAACGAAGTTTATAACAAAACGTTAGGAGTCGTGGGACTCGGTAAGATTGGCGCCCATGTCGCAACTGTGGCACGCGCAATGGGCATGAAGTTGCTGGCTTATGATCCATTTATTTCAGTGGAGCGTGCAGAACAACTGGGCTGTAGCTTAGTTGAACTCGATGTTTTGTTTCAATCGGCAGACTACATCACCCTGCACATTCCGAAAACGCCGGAAACTGCCAACCTGATTAATGCAGACTCGATCGCGAAAATGAAACCCAATGCGCGCATTATTAACTGTGCGCGAGGCGGAATTATCGATGAAACTGCGATCGCAGAAGCCCTCAAAGCTGGAAAAATTGCCGGAGCCGCGTTAGATGTATTCTCCAGCGAACCGTTAGGAGAATCGCCTCTCACGGCTTTGGGTAAGGAAATTGTCTTAACGCCACACTTGGGAGCCTCGACTGAAGAAGCTCAGGTCAATGTCGCGATCGACGTTGCAGAACAAATTCGGGATGTCTTACTTGGCGAACCTGCTCGATCGGCAGTCAACATTCCTGGACTGCGCCCTGACGTTTTAGAACAGTTGAAGCCCTACTTGCAGCTTGCGGAAACGCTCGGAAAGATGGTTGGGCAACTTGCGGGCGGACGTATTGAATCGCTCAATATTGGGCTGCGGGGAGATTTGGCAACCAATCAAAGCCAACCGATCGTGATTGCTGCGTTGAAAGGATTGTTATCTCCGGCATTGCAAGAGCGGGTGAACTATGTGAATGCCAGCATTGAAGCAAAAGAGCGAGGCATTCGAGTCGTTGAAACTCGCGATGCATCGATCAAAGACTATGCAGGTTCACTGCATCTTTCCGCAAAAGGCACACTGGGAGAACACTCTGTAACCGGAGCTTTGCTCGGAGATGATGAGATTCGGATCACGAGCATCAATGATTTTCCAGTCAACGTGCCGCCGAATCGCTATATGCTGTTCACCCTGCACCGGGATATGCCGGGAATCATTGGTCGGATTGGTTCGCTGTTGGGCGAATTCAATGTCAATATCGCCAGTATGCAGGTGGGACGGAAAATTGTTCGGGGCGATGCGGTGATGGTGCTCAGCATTGATGATCCGTTGCCGGAGAACATCATGAACGAGATTAAGCAAGTCGCTGGAATCCGCGACGCTTACACGGTTACGTTGTAAGAACTGAATTCAGGCAGGAGCCAGGAGATCACTCCTACTTCCTGCCTGAATCAGGAGAGTCGAGAATTTTCTGCCTCAGATGTGGGTCTTGATCCCCTCTTAGATTCAGGGGGATTGAGAAGAGAAGAGTCTAAAGTCATAAATGATTGACTCTGATCAGATCAGCCTAGATGCTTCTATTTTTATTTTGCCGTGCTGCAAATTTATGTCTAACAGTTGGTGGGAAATTCAAGTTCTGTGTGATGCGGCTCTCGAAGAGACGGCAATTTGGCGATTTGATAATTTTGGCTGTAAAGGGGCATCGAGTCAGAGTCAAGGCTCGTCTTGTTTGGTTTCAGCGTATTTGCCTCAGCAACAGGCACAGTTGTTAGATTTATCTGCGTTGTCTTTACTGCTCAAACAAGATGCACTTTGCATGAATTTGCCTGCACCGATCGTGCAATGGCAAATCATTGATGAAGAAGATTGGTCAAGTAGTTGGAAGAGTTACTGGAAGCCCCAGGAACTAGGCGATCGCTTTTTGATTAATCCCGCTTGGCTACCTGTGCCCGAAAAGACCGATCGTATTATCATGCAGCTTGAACCAGGAGTTGCATTTGGAACGGGTGATCATGCGACGACTCAACTGTGTTTAGAAGCTTTAGAAATGCGATTGAGTGTAGATCCGCAAACCGTGACGATCGCAGATATTGGGTGTGGATCTGGCATTCTCTCAGTGGGCGCACTGCTCTTAGGAGCTAAAAAAGCTTATGCCGTCGATACTGATCCGCTAGCCGTCAAAGCAACCCATGAAAATGTAGAACTGAATCACCTTGATCCGGCGCGATTAGTCGTGGATCAAGGTAGTGTCACGCGACTTCAAGAGATGATCGAAGAACCAGTCGATGGGTTAGTTTGCAACATTTTGGCAGAAGTCATCATTGATCTGATTCCACAATGGACACCTTTGATTAAGCCTTCTTCGTGGGGAATTTTGAGCGGGATTTTGTTGGAGCAAGCAAAACCTGTTGCAGATACGTTAGAGGCGAATGGGTGGATTGTCGCAGCTTTATGGAAGCGTGGTGATTGGTGCTGTTTAAATGTCCGTCGATCGTAGAAATTGGTTGCGCAAACGCTGGCGTTTTTCAGACCCACTATTTTGGCAGTTGATTGCAGCGTATTCGAGCCAAAATCGTTACTATCACACGCTTGAGCATCTCTATCACGTTCTCTCAATGCTAGAGCAGTTAGGCGGAGAGTCGATTGCGCTGAATCTTGCGGCATGGTTTCATGATGCCGTGTATGACACTCATGCTCAGGATAATGAGGAGAACAGCGCTGAGCTTGCAGCAGCTTTATTTCCTGAATTTGAGCAGATCCATCAAGTTCGCAATTTGATTCTTTGTACGAAAACCCATCAAGCATTTGATGCAGAAAGTCAGATTCTCTTAGATGCAGATTTAGCAATTCTCAGCACTGAGCCAGAACACTATCAGAGCTATGCTGCTGCAATTCGGAAAGAGTATTTTTGGGTAACAGACGAGGATTATCGAATTGGGCGATCGCGAGTGTTAGAAAGTTTTTTGCACCGCGATCGCATTTATTCCACACCCACGATGCAGGCAAGAGAAGCGATCGCACGCCGCAATCTTGATGCAGAATTGCAACGATTAGCTCATCTTTAAGTTGCAAATGGATATCAGGCTTCGGCTTCGCTCAACTCACAACTTCTCTTTAAACTCGTTACGAGCTTTCTCGATTCAAAAGATTGAGCAAAGCCGAAATGCAGTGAGCTATTACAATCTCTCAGGTGCAGCAACTTGCATATTGGCACTCATTTTTGCAGTCGGTTGAGAGTCAGACTGAGCAGGCGTAACTTGAGGCGCATTTAACTCTGCTCCCGGTCGTGCAGGTTGCGAAGAATGCTGCGATAACCAAACCATTCCACCACTCAACACAGCAGCATAGCCTAAATATAAATGCACTGGACTGAGCGCCATTCCACCCAGCGAAATCGACTTCTGCTGCTTTGGCTGATACCAAGATGGCAACACAGCTTTCACTGGGTCAACAGCAGGCAGCAAATCGAGCAACACCGTACTCTCGACATTCAAGGCTTTCGCAATGCGTTGAATAAACCCTCTGAGATAGACATCTTCAGGCAAATGGGTGCCCTGTCCAGCCTCGATCGCAGTTAATTGATGAACTGGAACGAGCGTTTTGCTGTGCAGTTCCGCGATCGACATCGATCGCGCCTCACGGGCGGCTCGAATCTGTGCGCCTAAGCGTGCCAAACACTCCTGCCGATGAGATTCAGACAGATCAGCCGTCACCTTCTTACGAGGAGACTCTACTTTTTTCGGTTCTGGCTTCGGTGTGGAAGCTTCTTGCAACTTCATTTCTCGTAGTGCCAATCGAATTGCTTCGCGTGCCACTGATTTGAGACAAACTTGGGCAGAAGTTCCTTCAGACACACCTGCTTCTAAGCGCTCAACGGCTCGACGGTAGATTTCACTCCGGTATAGCTCAGCTTCTATCTGGGAAAGCAGGGTGTGATGGTCATCTAGCTCCACGCCTGCCATACTGATCCGCATCGAATCTTGCGCTAACATTTCCTGTCCTCACCAAAATCAAGAATTGCGATCGACCCCGTATAAGACGCTAGTGCAATGTTGCCAATGCAACATAAAAAACCTCTTGTGTCGATTTCTTCTTTCTTCCGGCTCAGAACTCGAAATCTGGAAGTTTTGTCAGAGATTATGCCAGTTTATTAGCAGTTTTCGCCCAGTCAATATCCTTCTGAGTGATTCCACCAGCATCGTGTGTGGTTAGGTCAACGGTGACGCGATTATACACGTTGAACCATTCGGGATGATGTCCGTTCGCTTCGGAGACGAGTGCCAAGCTTGACATAAATCCAAATGCTTCGACAAAGGAAGCAAATTTGAATTCACGGTGTAATTTGCCCTGCTCGATCGTCCAACCATCCAGGTTTTTTAATTCGGCTTCGAGATCTTGTAAAGAAAGTGGAGTCATGATGCTACCTCTTTTGATGGAAGAAGAATTTCAATGCGATCGCCGGGCTTTGGCTCAATCACAGTGGTCGATAGATTCGCTTGAGCCAGTTTTGCACGAAACTGATCGACTGTTCCGATGGCTTTGAGTAGAGCGTTCAAGATGCCTTCAAACTGAATATCTCCGCCTGCTGCGGTCGGCAAAATCACTTGAGGTCGAACTTGTTGAGCAAGATTGACTCCACTTTCAGCACCTTTAATAATTGCGCCGACGAGCGGTAAAGCGAGATCGATTAAAGGCGTGATCACGACATCGATTGGGGCTTTCAAGTTCGCAGGATGACTGCCATGAGGCTCATAGTAGAGTGTGGTTCCCGTCGAGAGTTCAGTTAACAAATAACCATTTTCTTGTGTCCCAGGCCCAAGTTGAGATCCTAAAGTCGCTTGAATTTGAAGCTGATCGAACTTCCAGCTTTCTCCAGGCTTCAATGCTGTAATCGATGTAAATCCGATCGCTTGGGCTACCTTTGCCGCACTAGGAGAACCAACAACTGGAATTGAGCGATCGAGCTTTTTCAAGGTTTTAGGATGAGCATGATCTTCAATCCCTTGCGAGAGCAGGATCAAATCGATGTTGTCAGGAATGGGGCGATCTTTCGATCGAGTTCCTTTGAACAACCATCCCAGATTGCCAAACACTAATTCGCCAACGAGCCAGGGATCGAGCAGGATACGCTTTCCAGCGAGTTCGATCAGCCAAGAATTACTATCAAGCCAAGTAAGAAACATTGTTTGCTGACCGGAAATTAATTGGATTGCTTGCAGACGTACCTAGCGAATCAATTCGTAGGGCACGGGTGCAAGAGGTCTACTGACCCTAATTTTAAACCTCGATCGTCTCTCCCAAGGTGGTGACGCGATCGCCTTTGACTAATTTTCTTCCCCGTCTCGTTTCAATGGTTCCATTAACTTTGACTTCTCCAGCCTGAATCAGCATTTTTGCCTGCCCTCCAGTCTGGACTACGCCTTGAAATTTGAGAAATTGATCTAACTTAATTGTGTCTTCCATCATTTACTCGGGTTGTTGTAACTGTCGTTGAATGCGATCGCTCAAGGGACTATGTTTAGAAGCCATCCGAGCCTTGCCAGCCGCTGCCCAATCTTGCAAAAACTCAATCTGCTCTTTCGCAGTTCGGGCAAGTGGCACCATCTGACTCGCGGATTCGAGAATGTCATCGGTGGTGAAATCCCGATTTTGACTAAATCCAATGTGCATGGCTTCGATCAATGTCTGCTCGATTTCGGCTCCTGAAAAGTCTGGAGTTTCATACGCTAAGCGATCGAGGTCATATTGTTTCAAATTGTGCGGACGCAGCCGAGACAGGTGCACTGAAAAAATTGATTTCCGTTCTTCTTGAGTCGGCAATCCCACAAAGAAAATCTCGTCAAATCGCCCTTTTCTCAGCATCTCAGGCGGCAAAGATTGAATGTTATTCGCAGTTGCCACGACAAAGACAGGAGATTTTTTCTCAGCCATCCAAGTGATAAAAGTTCCAAAGACGCGGCTCGTTGTTCCCGCATCGCCTCGACTATCGACTCCTGCAAACGCTTTATCGATCTCATCAATCCAAAGCACACAAGGCGCAAGCGCTTCTGCGAGTTGAATCATTTGACGAGTGCGCGATTCGGATTCTCCGACTAAGCCACCAAACAAACGCCCAACATCCAAGCGCAGCAGCGGCAAATGCCAATGATGCGCGATCGCTTTTGCCGTTAAAGATTTTCCTGTCCCTTGAATGCCGACGAGCATTAAGCCTTTTGGGTGCGGTAATCCATATTGTCGAGCACGATCGCTAAATGATCCACCGCGCCGAATCAGCCAATCTTTGAGATTATCCAATCCGCCAATATCCGAAATCGCTTCCGTTGCGGGATAGAAATCGAGAATCTGAGTTTGCCGAATCGTTTGGCGTTTTTCTTCCAAAATCAATTCAATATCTTCAGAGCGCAGTTCGCTATGTAAGGCAAAAGCACGAGCGAGAACGCGCCGAATTCTCTCGATCGATAAACCCTGGCACGATCGCACCAAATCATCCAAATTCTTGCTCTCAAGCTGCTGACCTGTAGCACTTAACAGTCGCTCAATCTCAGACTTAATATCTGCGGCTCCTGGCAGTGGAAACTCCAAAACGGTGAGCACTTCGGTCAGATCATCGGGAATCGCAATCTGCGATGAAAGTAAAACTAAATTCTTAGGCTGAGACTTCAGCAATCGCGTTAAATTTCTCAATTTTCGCGAAATCGAAATGTCATCTAGAAACCGATGAAAGTCCCGCAAAATGAAAATTGCAGGCGCACTCATCGGCAGTTTTTCGACGAATTCTAAAGCTTGCAGCGGGTTGCGTTTCCCAAATCCCACATCATTCGGATTGCCCTGATAGCCATCGACAAAATCCCAGGTGTAAACGGCACGATCGCCTTGAAGTTTCGCCGCTTGTGCGATCGCAGCTTCGACTCGTTCTTCTTCACGAGTGGGGATGTAAATAATGGGGTAACGCGCCCGCAGCAGGAGATTAAATTCGTCGCTAAAACTCATAGTTTCTTAAAGTACGGTCTTTCTATTACCGTACAACACTCAATTGAGTTTTCCTTTCAATGACTGCAAGGATGCCCAGCGTTGATCGATGCCTGGGTTCTTCACTTCATCTGCGACCTCAATGCCCGCACAGTCTTGCTGACAGAGTTGGCGCTGCGGAATTTCCAGGGAAAGCTGCTCATAGAGCCAACTTTCTGGATCAAAGTAACCGTGCGGCGGCAAGGTTTCGACCAGATCATCCATCGATAAATCTTGATCCAGTGGGAGTTCGTCGAGTTGATCAGCCGTTTCATCGAGCCAAATCAATTCACTCGGCTCGATCTCTAATCGATGATTAAATTGCTGCAAACAACGATGACACGTTAAGGTGACGATCGTTTCAGCGTGAGCCGAGACTTCGAGAAAATTCCCTCGGTGAGCAACCTTTAGCCAGCCTTGAACCGGAGTCAGCGTTTTGAGATCTTTGAGGAGGGTTTTGAACTCAATCTTCTGGGTTTGTTCAGGGCACTGAGTCAGCCGAGGAATGTGAATCGCTTCCATGATGTTTCTTAGAGTCGTAATCGTTCTGATCAGCATCCAGCTTTCAGAACATGTTCAGCAGTAAAGAGTCGAGTCGAAAAAGTGAAAGAAATGACCGAATCGCGATCGCAAAACCGCTCGATTTCAAGTGCGGCACGAGGGCGATTAGGCTAAAAATCTTCAAGCGTTAATCGCAGTGTTATTGCCTGTGTTATCAGAAATCTGTCTCACAAGGCTGTACTGTTCGTACATCTATCAAACCAAAAGCGGCAGATTTGTTTTCTAAACCACAAAATCTCCCGCTTCTCTTAGTTTATCGAATTTTAGAACTTGCTAGTCTTCGTCGGAACCCGCTCCAACTAGCTTCACGACTAATCGTCGATCGGGTTCTTGTCCGCGACTGAAGGTTTCGATATCCTCGCTCCCTTGCAAAATCGAATGCACCTGTCTTCGTTCTGCTGAAGAGAGCGATTTGATCTCATACTCTCTTCCCGTCTCACGAACTTCTGCCGCTGCATTTTCAGCAATTTCGAGCAGTTCTTGATGCCGTTTTTCACGATAGCCGTTTAGCTCGATCGTATAAGCCATCTGTTCGCCCTGCCCAATGTTCAGAATCGAACTTGCTAAATACTGAATCGAATCTAAAACTGCACCTTTACTGCCCAGCAGTGCTTCGAGCTGATTCGGCTGGAGGGCAGTATGGTCGATCGTCAACCAGCAGCTTTTCTCAGCAAATGTTTCTCGTACTTCGGCAGTTACAGTTGCCGGAAAATCAGCGAACTTCAGGAAGGTTTCCAGCCATTGCTGACCTCGCTGCTGTAATTGAGTCTCAGCCATACGTCCAACCAACTATGCTTTTTTCTTACGACCGGGTTCAAACGGCAGAGAATCATCTCCACCTTCTTTATCTTTCTTCGCTCCACCCCCTGCTTTTGCCGTCGCCGCAGCTTCGGCATCCACCAGCTTCTGGAGATGTTCAGGCAAAGGTTCACGCGACAAAATGAAAGTTTGAGCCGTCTGGAAAATGTTCGCCAGCACCATGTACATCAACACACCCGCAGGCAAGGGGAAGAACAAGAACATGCCAGAGAAAATCACAGGCGTAATCTTATTCACTGTGTCTTGCTGAGCATTACCCGTTGAGCCTTGACCGGAAATCAATTGACTGATGTAAAGGCTAATCCCAAAGAACAGCACCATCCCAATGATGTCCCAGTGCAATGTGCCATCTGGATCGATCGCGCCGACGTGACCTAGCTGATCGATGAACAGGAATCCTTTATCGGCTGCCAGTCCAGGAATAAACGCTTGAACCGTTGCATCTCCGGGCTGAAGAGCTTCGATCGTGCCATCCTCATTAATCTTGATGCGCTCCGCTCCAACCGTTGCTTTGAACTTCGGAACTAAACGACTGTCAGGATATTCAGATTGCAGGGCACTAAATGGCTTGCCTTCGACGGTTTGAAACTCGATTTTCGTTTTCTCACCGACGGCGAGCTTTGTCCCAGCAGGAGCGATCGCAGTAATTTTTGAGTGAACGCCATCTGCCAAGTAAATATTCTGAGGGGCAGTAATAAAAGCTTGCGGTGCAACTTGTTCAACTTGAGCCTGAGGCGCAATTTGAAAATTCACCGTGTAAGGCACATCCGAGAAAGGCGATCCTCTCAGAGTCGCAAACAAGGCAAAGAGAATGGGCATCTGCAACACAACAGGCAAACAGCCTGCTAGAGGATTACCAAACTCCTTGTAAAGCGCACTCATTTCTTCCTGCTGTTTGGCAGGATCGTCTTTATATTTCGCCTGAACTTCTTTCACGCGCTTTTGCATGACAGGCTGAGTCACCTTCATGCGACGCATACTACGGATGGAACCAGCACTCAAGGGATAGAGGGCAAAGCGAATGACTAAAGTCAACGCCACGATCGCCAAACCATAGCTCGGCACGATCCCATAGAAAAAATCCAGGATCGGCAGCATCACGTTATTGGATAGGAAGCTAACACCAAAGTCCATTCGCTTTACGTCTACCTAATAGGATCTAAAGTTTGACTGTGACAATTCCTGAGGCAATTTTTGTCAAATGCTTAAATTGTCAAATACAGTGTAGCGTCTAGGGTTGACTTCCGAGACTTCCACTGACTTTTTTGGCGCGCTCAGAAAGCCGCTCGTTAATGAAATCGTAAACGTCCCGAAACTTAGGCACAGCGCGTAGTTCAACACGGCTGCCATCTCGAAGCGTCAACACCATATCGCCGTAAGATCCGATCCCACGCGGTACGGTTACGACCTTCGTAATTTCGGAATAAATCACGTCGGCACGATCGCGCCCTTGCCAGCCGCCCGTCACACTGATCCGTCGATTCGTAATCCGATAGCGCAACCAAAGGGCACGCACGATCGCACCAACGGTCAACGGCAAGCAAATCACCGTGAACCCAAGCAGCACATTGATAATGAGATCCCCAATGTGAGGGCCACCTTCGTAGAAGACTTCTTCTTTAACTGCCATTCAGCACCTCAGCTTTTATCAATAACTGCTCTAATTCTTGCAGATATTGAGGGTAATCACACTCAACCGCCTCGATCCGGACTCCGATCACGATCGAGAATCCAGCGTTCAGACGCGGCAAGAAATTCCGCAAAATTGCTCTCACTTGACGTTTAATTCGGTTGCGAATGACGGCTCGCTTGCTGACCTTTTTGCTGATTGAAATGCCAATCTGGGTCGGTTGCTCAGGCGTTTTTAGCACTCTGAGCGTAAAACAGCGCGATCCTCGACGAAATCCGCGCTGATAAACAGCATCAAAATCTCGTCGATGTCTGAGCCTATTTTCCTGAGGTAACAACTCAAGAAGTCGAAACCGAGAGGCGAAGCCGCCCTTTGCGACGACGCGCTTGAATGACTTTCTGTCCGTTTTTGGTTCGCATCCGAGCGCGAAATCCCGATACTCGTCTGCGTTTGCGGCTTGTTCCGCCGAGGGTACGCTTCGTCATGTCCGTGGCTCCAGTGAATAATAAATCCCAAGCAAAAAAATAGTAGACTGCGGGAAAAGTCACAGTCTACTAGAGTATCATGATTTTCGGTTACTGAATCGTAACGATCCAGGTTCCAAGATCCCGCAGAAGAGGAACATCTCCAGGGGTGAGGATGCGACAGTTGAAGTAGAACATGCCGCCGCTATTGGGATTCTTGACGTTTGAGAAGATGATTTCGACATTGGAACCTGCCGGAACAGGTTCTTTCGGGAAAATCTCAATCACGTAGTTTTCTTTCTCCCATTTGACTTCATCGATCTCAACTTTTTTGTCATTGACTAAAAGTTCAACTTCTTTCGGATCGAACGTGCCTTTGAAGTAGTTGGGGTAGTCGATCGCAAATTGAGCGATCGCGAGTTTCACTTTTTCTCGCCCGATGCGAAACCGATAGCGATCCCAGGAGCCGCTATTTCCACCAAAGTCGAGTCGATAGCTGAGTTGGTTTTTCGCTTCAACGCCGCTGAAGATTGTCAATCCGGGCAGACCTTGAGCGAACGCAACCAGGGGAGCCGCAGCGATTAAGCTTCCCGCAATCGCGAGAGTTGAAACCGTGCGACGCATTGAACATCCTTTCAGCAGCATAGAAAAAAATAGATTAGGGGTTAAGTTCATTCAACATTGAGATTAGCAGGAACTGTTGCGTGAGGGGCTACTCCACGGCGACGAGTTTTGCCCAGGATTCGTTCCCGAGTGTTAGACATCTCATTAATATCTCTATCTAGTTTAGAACAAGAATATTAGTCCAGGTCAGCAAAATCTTGCGTGTTTAACGCTGCTCGAAATGAATCAGACGTATTGAAAGTTGTAAATTTCTATGTAAATCTCTATGTTTTTATCGCAATTTTATTAATTTAGATTTGCATTTTTCTTCAGATATTTAAACTCATACAAACTTACATCTTGTCGCTCATATACTGACTCTATAATTTCTGAACCTTTGCCTCAGAAATTACTTTTTGAAACACAAGCGACACCTCGCCTTGTGTTTTCGAGTATGAATGAGAAAGGCTTGGGAATTAAGGGACATGTTGTTACAAACCTCCACATATCAGGAGATGCTATGACGATCGCGATCGATAAAGAATCAGGGGCAGAGCGGACACCCGATCAAACCCCTGCCCTGTATAGAAAAATTGGAATTCCAAAAGAGATTTATCTAGGCGAATGCCGAGTCGCCGCAACACCTGACACGGCTCAGATCTTACAGAAATATGGATTTGAAGTATTAGTTGAATCGGGAGCTGGAGAAGCTGCAAATTTTTCAAATCAAGCCTATTTAGATGCCGGTTGCCGAATTATTGTCGATACTGAAACGCTCTGGTCTTATGCAGATCTGGTGCTGAAAGTTCGTCCGCCAACTTGGAATTCCAGTTTAAACAAACATGAAGCCGATTTGTTGCATGAAGGGGCAACCTTGATCAGTTTCATTTGGGCGGCTCAGAATCCAGAATTAATCAAGCATTTAGCCGATCGTAAAGCGACCGTGCTCGCGATGGATGCCGTGCCACGGATCAGCCGTGCTCAGAAATTAGATGCCTTGAGTTCGATGGCAAACATCGCTGGATATCGCGCGGTGATTGAGGCGGCTGAACATTTTGGACGATTTTTTACCGGACAAATTACGGCGGCGGGCAAGGTTCCACCTGCAAAGGTAATGGTAATTGGCGCAGGAGTTGCCGGATTGGCAGCGGTGGGAACCGCGCGATCGCTCGGTGCAATTGTGCGCGCCTTCGATACTCGCCCCGTCGTGAAAGAACAAGTGGAAAGCTTAGGGGCAGAATTCCTCGAATTGGAATTTGAGGAAGATGGCACTGGACAAGGCGGCTATGCCAAAACCATGAGTCCTGAATTTATCAAGGCAGAGATGGAACTGTTCGCGGCTCAGGCGAAAGAAGTCGATATCATCATTACAACCGCTCTGATTCCCGGCAAGAAAGCTCCCACCTTGATTACCAAAGAAATGGTAGAGAGCATGAAAGAAGGCTCAGTTGTCGTTGATTTGGCAGCAGAGCAGGGTGGAAACTGCGAAGTGACAACTCCGGGACAGATTGCTCGGCATCATGGGGTAACGATCATTGGTCTAACGGATTTGCCGAGTCGGATGGCGGCTCAAGCCAGTCAGCTTTATGGCAAAAATCTGTGTCATTTGCTCGATGACATGGGCAGAAATGATCATTATCACGTGGATTTAGAAGACGAAGTGATTCGAGGTGCTTTGGTTCTACATCAAGGTGAAAAAGTCGAGCCTTTGCCGAAAGTTGAACCCACCTCGAAAGTTGAACCCGCACCGAAAGCTGAAGCCTTGAAGGTTGAAGTCAAAGCTGAAGTCTCAAAGGTTCGCAAATCCACAAGCTGGATTTGGACAGTTCTCTTCGGATTAGGCTTACTCGGAATTGGCACGATCGCGCCTGTATCGTTCCTCAGCCACTTTACCGTCTTTGTACTGGCGTGCTTTGTGGGATGGCAAGTGATTTGGAATGTGAAACCCGCACTGCATACGCCTTTGATGAGTGTGACGAATGCAATTAGCGGCATCATCATCTTGGGTGGAATGCTTCAGATTTCGGGGACTGCCACTTCTGCAACGACAATTTTAGGCGCGATCGCAATTCTGATCGGCACCATCAATATCGCGGGTGGCTTCTTAGTCACTCAGCGGATGCTCAAAATGTTCCAGAAATAGAGGTGAGCCATGTTTGATAGTCTTTCTAATGTGGCGTACATTGCCGCGAGTGCTTTGTTCATTTTGAGTTTGAGCGGACTTTCTAACCAGGAAACGGCTCAGAAAGGGAATGGGTATGGAATTGCTGGAATGGCGATCGCGTTTCTCGCAACCATTCTCCGCAGTGATGTGACAGGGTATGGAATTCTTGCCACTGTGATTGTGCCGGGAGCAATTATCGGCGCAATTCTCGCAGGGCGAGTTGCAATGACTGAAATGCCTGAGCTAGTTGCCATGCTGCATAGCTTTGTTGGGATGGCAGCCGTGCTGGTTGGAATTGCGAATCATCTTCAACCGCAGGCTTTAACGGGAGCCGAAGCAACGATTCACCAAGTCGAAGTCTTTATTGGTGTGTTTATCGGAGCAGTGACATTTACAGGTTCGATCGTTGCTTTTGGTAAGCTTCGAGGCTTAGTTAGCAGTAAGCCGTTAATGATTCCAGGACGGCACATTCTGAACCTTGGTTTACTCGGTGCAAGTGTTGCTTTGGGCGCACAGTTTTTGAATCATGATTCGACGTTGGCATTGCTGATCATGAGTGTGCTAGCTGGAGTTCTCGGCGTGCATCTGGTGATGGCGATCGGGGGTGCAGATATGCCCGTCGTGATTTCGATGTTGAATAGTTACTCTGGCTGGGCTGCTGCTGCTGCTGGATTTATGTTGTCAAATGATTTGCTAATCATTACGGGCGCATTAGTTGGCAGTAGTGGCGCGATTCTGAGTTACATCATGTGTAAAGCAATGAATCGATCGTTTATCAGTGTCATCTTGGGCGGCTTTGGAACTGGGAAGAGTGCTAAGGCAAAAGAGATGACGGGAGAAGCGAAATCGATTTCGCTAGAAGACACAGTCGAGCAATTAGAAAATGCTAGTAGCGTAATCATTGTTCCAGGCTACGGCATGGCAGTTGCACAAGCACAGCATGCGATTTCTGAAATCACGAAGATTTTGCGCGATCGCGGAATCAAGGTTCGGTTTGGCATTCATCCGGTTGCCGGAAGACTTCCAGGACATATGAATGTGTTACTAGCAGAAGCAAAAGTGCCCTATGATATTGTGCTAGAAATGGACGAAATCAATGACGATTTTCCTGAAACGGATGTCGTTTTAGTGATTGGGGCAAATGATACGGTGAATCCTAGCGCTGTCGAAGATCCGGATTGTGCGATCGCGGGAATGCCTGTTCTGGAAGTTTGGAAAGCAAAAACAACGATCGTGCTAAAGCGGAGTTTAGGCAGTGGATATGCAGGCGTTGAAAACCCCCTGTTCTACAAGGAAAACACTCACATGCTTTTTGGCGATGCGAAGAAGAACACTGATGCAATTCTCAGCAAACTCAACGCATTAGTCGTCGCCTAACCCCGTTGCGTCTGAATCAAGAAGCAACCGTAAGAGCTTAAACGCTTTTACGTCTTTACAAGGTCAAACGTCATGGTAATCGCCTCGTTGAATGCATTCGACAGGCGATTTTTTTAGCTTAAGAAAATCTTCTACTTTTAAGACGACTTGACAGCTGACATCCTCGCCATGCTCATATCCTCCCATCCCATCTGCAACCACCAAAACGGGAATCTGTTCGGCTCGATCGTCGAGCAAGAAAAACACAGTGTTATCGCATTGATTCGTTTCCGTGCGAGCGTAATAGTTGGGGATCTGCATACGCTGACTTCAATCGGATTCAATTGGGTTGACAATTCTAGCCAAAAGTAAAGCTGAGCCGGAGCAAAGGCTCAACGAATTTGGAGAGATCGGATCTGAGACTGCTTTGAGCGAGATCTGTGGATGCAACGAGATAGTTATTCTACAGATTCGTTTGTATTATTTTGTTGATGTAACGTTTTCTAAAAAGGACGGCGTGATAAATATTGTAGGAGAGCGCTAGATTCAAGCAACGTCCTCATCCGTGATGAAAATTTACCCATAACAATGCAGAATCGCTCTACAGCATTCAGTAGTCATTGCAAGATGAGATACTACCCCGTTCTACTCTCATAAAAATTGACATCGAAAATTGACATCGAACATGAAAGAGTTGATTCTTACCTGGAACAAGGGCACGATGACTCGCACTCTCTACTCTACTCACCCTGGAATTGCTCACCCGCAATTGCGAATTGGTCGAGATCCAGTCACTTGTGATTTAGTCTTGCCTTCGATCACACAGGAAGACTTAACCGTATCGAAGTTACATGTCGAAATCTACTTTGCCCCCCCTGCAGACCAGTTTTATCTCCGCAATCTCAAAGGCAAAAGCAATCCTCCTAAGCTGTACGGGAATTGGGTGGATGACGTACCTGTGCCACTTGATCATGATGGAGAGTTGCAGCTCGGCAGACGAGTGTTCCAGATCTCGGTTGTGCTCCACACCCCGATCGTGATTGCTCCAACCGCGCCTGCGGATCTCAAAGCGGAAGGTGCTCCAACATCTGCCTTGCCCCTGACTTGCCCACACTGTGCATCAGGCTATACCTACGAGGAAGCCACAAAATTTAATGGACGCTGTCCGAAAGATGGCTTCTTTTTACATGGAGCTTCTATCTATATTCCCTAAACTAACGAAAGTATGCCAGTTACCGTTACTCTCTTTTGGAATGATCCTGTTACTGAAGCTGAGCAAGAAATCGTTGCGGTCACTCCGATCGCCATTGGGCGAAGTGCAGAAACGATGCGCCAACAGGGCATTCCTGATCGCCAGCATGTGATTCTCAATAGCTTGCAAGTTTCACGGTTTCATGCCCTGATCGAGTGGAAAGACGGGAACTTGATAGTCAGCGATCAACACAGTAGTAATGGACTCTTTGTGAATGGTCGCGCTCAGACGCAGGCAGATTTAGTCGATGGCGATGTGCTACAAGTGGGTCCGTTTCAGGTTTCCATTCTTCGCACCCAGTTTCCGTCGCGAATCTCTGTTGCTGCACCTCCTGCACCTGCTCGCACACAATCTAGCTTTCCGCCTCCTTGGTTCATTCAAGCTGAACACATTTCCCTCTCGGATTTAGACCGAGATCGGATTGAGGTTGAGCAAATTGATTTTGCAGCGGTTGGCGGTGGATTGGGGAGCTATATTTGGGCAAATTTGCTCAGGCTATCTGGAATTCGAGCCGATCAGATTCGTGTCTTAGGTAAGGTGCAATTCGATCAACAGGGCAAGCTTCGTCTCGACTCAGAACAGAAGCCCTATTGGAACTATCAACAACTGTGCGAATTTTCTCAAATTCCACCGCATGAACGATTACGATCGAACTCGGATTCTTGCCCAGATAATATCTGGGGATTTCCTAGCTATGCACTGCGAGAAGCCTGGTCAGATTTGGGAAAAGGTCAGCTTGGTCATGCGTTCAAGCTGCTCTACCAAGTTTTTTCAGAGCCAACAGGCATCGAAACCTATACACCCAAGTCGGGCAATGTCTTTGCGTCGATCGATCGTGAGACCCGACGGATGGGATGGCAGCAGATGTTTCGCTATGGTGATGTGCGAGCGATTCGCAAAACCACAGACGATCGCTATGTGATTGCTTATTCACGCAGTAGTGCGAGTGGACGGAGCTACCATTATTTGGTCGCGCGCTATGTCCAGATCGCGATCGGATATCCTGCACTGCGGTATCTGCCGCTTGTGACTACCTATCGTGAAAAGACTCAAGAAGCATTTGACGATCGTTTAGTTGTCAATGCCTATGAAGACCATCAACATGTCTATCAGCAGCTCAAACAACGAGGCGGCGGAGTGATTGTGTTACAAGGTCGGGGCATTGTTGCCTCTCGGATCATTCAACGCATTGATGAGATGCGAAAATACGAAGACACGAAGATTCAGTTGATTCACATGATGCGATCGCCCGTCTCTCAAGGACATCGCTATCAAAGCTCAACTCGTCTTGTGAAAAATCACCAAGAGCTTCAGCCGTTTAATTGGCCTAAAGCATGTTGGGGCGGTGAACTTAGAGAAGCTTTAGAAAAAGCACCCCCTGAAGAACGGAAACGGTTACTTAGTGATTGGGGCGGGACAACTACGGCAGACCGTCACGACTGGCAGGACATGATTGATCAAGGGATTCGTTCCGGTTGGTATCGCATTCTGTTTGGCGAGATCAAAGATTTGCAGCGAGAGCACGATCGCTTACGCATTGATGTATTAGAAAAAGCCGAAGCTCAGAACAATGAGCAGATGATCAAAGTCGATTTCTTGATTGATGCCACAGGACTCACGAATGAGGTTCAGTTTAGTCCCTTGCTCAAAGATTTGGTGCTGCGGTACAAGCTCGATCTTAATCCCACAAAACGGCTTTCAGTCTCAAATCAGTTTGAAATGCATGGAATGAGAAATGGTGCAGGACGAATGTATGCAGCAGGGGCGATGACCTTGGGAGGTCCCTATGCAGCCGTCGATAGCTTTTTAGGACTTCAGTATGCAGCATTGGTTGCCGTCGATGATCTGAGCACGGCACAGGTTCCTGGCATCAAGTCATTGAATGGCTTGCGATCGTTTACTCAATGGTTACGCTGGGTTCAAAATCAAGCCCCCTAACGTGCGGCGATCGCTTTGCCTGCAACGGTTGTAATGACAGGTCCGATTAAGCAAGTGACCGCAATGTAAGCAACGATCGCATTAAATACTCCGGAGCTAAGTAAACCAGCATTGCGACCAAATAAAGCAATGACGAGGACTAACGCCGATCGCGACATTGTTAAGCCAAACATCGTAAAAATTGCTGCCCAATCATATTTGAAACAATATCCAGTCAGCCAAGCTGCTAAGAATTTTGCACCGACTGCACCCAGAATCACGAAAGCTGCAATACCTAAGTTTTCTGGATGCTGAATCAGGACATTTGGATCAGATAACACGCCAACCGACAAAGCAAAAATCGGAATAAATAAGCTATTCCCCACAAATTCAAGCTGCTGCATGGGCTGACTCGGCACGGAGCGACTTAAAGCTAACCCTGCAATAAACGCACCCACAATAGCATCTACGCCAATAGCATGAGTCAGACTTGCAGTTAAAAACATTGCCGCAAGCACAAATACGAATGCGTGCTGAGGATGGGTTTCATCTTTGATCACCCGCTGTGCTAGATACTGTAATCCTTTCAAGCAGCTAACGATCACGATCGGCAGCAGGACAAGCAGTTTGATCCACAGGTCGATTCCAATTCCCCCAGTTTGAATTGCTTTCACGATCGCATATGCCATTAGGGTTAGAACTGTCGTGATGATTGATCCGCCCACTGCAACAGAAACTGCTTCTTGCTGCCCAATCCCAAATGCAACAACAATGGGATATGCCATTAAAGTATGCGGCGAGTAAAGAATCCCCAGCAGTACTGCAACGAGTAAATTCTGAGTTAGAACCTGTCCAGTCACAAAGCCAATCGCAAAAGGCACACCAAACGTTAGCAGCCCAAAGGTGAGGACTTTCTTACCTGCATGATGGAGGAAATCGAGCTGCAATCCTAGTCCTGCTAAAAGCATAATGTAGAGCAATCCAATTCGCTCTAGCAAAATCAGTTGAGCATCCCGCGCGATCAAGCCCAAGCCATTCATTCCTACGATCGCACCGAATACAATCAAGAGAACGATCATCGGCAACCGCAACCAAGTTGCAAGCTTCATTGCCACAAAGATCAATCCAAGAATCAGGCTAAAAAGATAGACTGGATCAGCTAAAGGTAATCCTGCAACGCTTAAAATTCCATACATTTAGAGCCATTTACCTCCACGGAATCGCCAGCGTGGAAAGAAAACTCGCATCAGGCTCTGGGAAGCAATAAACACTGTGAGCCAAACAAGACTGTAATGGAAAATGAAGATACCCACCTCGATCGGGATGCTCTCAACTCCAGGCAAAGCGATTTCCAATCCATTCAACACAAAGAGCAGAAAGAGTCCTTCCCAGATTCCTGCAAGCAACTGAAAACTCGCGGGCCAATCCCGATCCCAGCGAAATTTTTGAATTCTGTCGTACAGAACATCCCAGCCTAATCCTAGAATTGCGATCCAAATCAGAATCCCAAGGTAATTATCAGATGGCTCAGCTATTATGCCTAGGGAGAAGGGAAGAGTGACGAACACCCCGATCGTAGATAACAGCAGAATGCGAGTTTGCCATCGACCAAAGAGCGTTGGGGTCATAGGTAGGCTTTCGTTTCCAGGATGAATAAGAGCATCATATCCGCTACACCCAGTGCTTTCTGCCTAAATTGATAGATTGATTTACAAACAAAAACCTGGCTCGATTTGTTCGATCGAGCCAGGTTCATTTCATCAAACAAAGCTAAGCGACAACCTGATTTAATGCTGCAGCGACTTCATCCATCGATTGATCACCATTGACTGTGACTAACTTCTGCTGAGACTCATAGTAGCTAATCAAGGGTGCAGTCTGCTCTCGATAGACTTCTAGACGACGACGAATCGTTTCTTCGTTATCATCCTTCCGACCCCGGCTCAAAAGCCGAACCAGCAGTACCGGATCTGGAACATCAAAATTCACCACTCGATCGCAGCCTTGATGTAACTCACTCAGCAAGGCATCTAAGAACTCAGCCTGTGCCACATTGCGAGGAAATCCATCTAAAATCCAGCCCGATTGTGCATCCGGCTTGCTCAGACGTTCCCGAATCAAATCAATCACTAACTGATCCGGAACTAATTCCCCGCGATCCATATAGCCTTGAGCCTGCACACCGAGCGACGTTTTCGCAGCCACGGACTCCCGGAGAATATCTCCAGTCGAGATATGCGGAATCTGATGAGCATCCGCCAAAAACTTGGATTGAGTCCCTTTTCCGGCTCCGGGAGGTCCTACAAAAATCAGTCGCGCCACTATTGTTTCACCATTCCTTCATAACGTTGAGAGATCACATATGTTTGGATCTGTTTAGCAGTGTCGATCGCGACCCCGACCAAAATCAACAATGAAGTCGCCCCAAAGCCTTGGAAAACCTTAACAGGCGTAGCATTTTCGATAATCGAAGGCACGATCGCCACGATTCCTAAGAAGATAGCACCTAAGAAGGTCAAACGATTCAGTACGCCCTCAATGTACTCCGTGGTTGCATTCCCCGGACGAATCCCCGGAATACTCGATCCCATTTTTTTCAAGTTCTTCGCCATATCATCCGGCTGCATAATCAGCGACGCATAGAAAAAGCTAAAGAACAGAATCAGCACAAAGTACAGCAAGTTATGCCAAATCGAAGCCGGACCTAAATATTTGCCAATGAAGTTTGCCAGATCTGCATTATTAAACGATTGGGCAATAATCACCGGAATCGTCAACACGGTCGAGGCAAAAATGATCGGCATTACACCGCCTTGGTTGAGGCGTAAGGGCAGATAACTGCTTCTTTCCATCATGACGCGTCGTCCAACTTGCCGACGCGCTGAAATGATCGGAATCCGTCTTGTCCCTTCCTGAACGAAGACAATCCCAACCACCATTGCCAGGAAGACCAGCAGGAGAATTACGACACTACTGACGACTGCGCGATCGCCCGTTTGCGCTAAGTCGAATGCCTGACCTAATGTATTCGGCAAAGTGGCAACAATGTTCAAGAAAATCAACAGGGAAGCACCGTTACCAATACCGCGTTCGGTGATCAGTTCGCCTGCCCACATGACAAACATAGAGCCAGCCGTCAACGCCAACACAGTTTCCACAACGAACATGGGACTCCAGCTTTCAGCGAACGGTCGTAATAACCCGATCGTTAAAAGCGTACTTTGCACCACAGCCCACCCGGCGGACACATAGCGGGTAATCTGGGAAATCTTCCGCCGACCTGCCTCGCCTTCATTCTTCTGCAAGTCTTCTAGAGAAGGAATCGCAGCCGTGAGCAGTTGAATAATAATCGAGGCGTTAATGAAGGGAAGAATCCCTAGGGCAAATAGACCCAAGGTTCTCAAACCGCCCCCGGCGAATAAGTCTACAAAACTCAGCGCACTATTGCTTTGAATCGCTTGTGAAAAGGCGGCTCGATCGATACCGGGAAGCGGGATAAAAATTCCCAGTCGAACGAACACCAAAAGCCCGATCGTTACCAGTATTCGTCCCCGCAATCCAGCAGCCTGTGCCATTTGAGCAAAGGTTTCCTGGGCGGTGGGCGTTCTATCTCGACTCTCGACCATATAAGGAATTCCTCGTGACAGCAATTTGGATTTGCGGACTCTGCCCCAAATCCAAGTTAAATAAAGTTAGTTTTATGCGCTTTTTTAGCCCAAGTTGAGCCGCCAAAACGACGAACATCCTATATTTTAGCGGTTCAAGCGTGAAGGTTGACGATGAATCCATCCAGCTAAGCGAGAATTTCAATTCGACGCATCAACGGATCTAGCAGTAGCTAAACCCCGATCGCTAATTTCCAGCTATTGATAATCCCGGTATCATTTGCGATCGCATCGACCACTCGCAACTGCCAACGCCCTTGTACTGGCTGTCCTAGCATTCTTCTCAACGGCGGTGTCGTTTGCAGAGAATAAGTTCGATTCAGCACCGTCTGCCGTCCGAGCGTGCGACCTTGGAGTAACGTTTCGCTGCCTGAAGGCGAAACTAAACTGACTTCAATATCACCCAGGAAATCGTGTGTAATGTTGACGGTGACTTGAATATCTTTGATCGTTGCAAACTCGTTGATCTGAATTTCGCTCGCAATTCCAACCGAGCTATTGTCAGGAATCATCACCATCTTGCTATTCTCAACCACCAGCGATCGCGCAACCGTTAACGAGACTCTTCTCGCGATCGCGGCTTGAGTTGCTTTCGCCGCATTAACTTTCCCATAGCCAAACCAATCACAGCGACCGCTCGCTTCATACGTTCCTTTGCGCAGTCCAAACTGCGGATCTGGATCTGGATCAACAATCTTATCGGCGGTTTGTTGCAAGATTTGACGCACTTCTTGAGCCGTCAGATCTGGATTTGCAGACAGTACTAATGCAGCAACGCCTGCAACCAAAGGGCAAGCACTCGACGTTCCACCAAATCCGTAAGTAAAATCGCCCGTATCATAGCCCTCGTTTCCTCGTCGATCGGCAGTGACAATCCCCAAACCGCGCAGTGCAGTCCGAACTTCTGGAGGCGTTGCCACATACCCAATTCCCGGCAGTCCCATTCCGGGAGGAGCATTGTTACTCGGCGCACACACTGAAATTTCAGCCCCCCAGTTACTATAGGCTGCTTTCTTATTCAAGCTAGTAGAAGCCGAAACCGCGATCACGTCAGGATGTACAGTAAAACCACCTAACCAACTCGTCCTACCGCTAATTGCATTGTTCCGCCAGCCCGATTCATTAATGGTTCCATTGGTCGGACGATTGGCATTTCCGGCGGCGAAGACAATCACGCAGCCTTTTCCGTCCCGCCCTTCGGTCGCAGCACGAGTAATTGCTGCTCTTTGGCGCAAAGATAACGGATAGTAAACAGCACTCGGTCCCCAACTGCAAGAAATGACTGAAGCACCTCGATCGACTGCCCAACCAAATAAATCCTCGATCGTTTGATCATCCAAAAATCCCGTTGTCCGAATCGGCATCAAAGCACAGCCCGGAGCCGCTCCCACTGTCCCAAATCCATTCTCTTCAGCGACCGCAACGCCTGCACAAGAAGTGCCATGATCTTCACCCAAGTCGTCTGGTGCCGGATTAAAGTCTCTGCCCTTAAAGTCCCTCGGCGCAACAACCTTACCCAAGCCTTGAAAGTCAGGATGACCTAGATCAATAGCATCATCCATCACAGCAACCACAATCGATCGACTTCCACGTGTAATATCCCAAGCTTGCTCAGCAAATACATGCGCTCCAGTTGCCAGATCTTGCCCGCCTGAATGATTCAGATGCCATTGCTTTGAATACAGCGAATCTTTGGGGCGATAATGCGCTTGCTGGCGAACAATGATATTCGGTTCGGCAGTAAGAATCTCCGATCGCGAAATGAGACGATTTGTAATTTTCAGCGGATTCTCTTGTGAATTGGCAGTCAGTTGAAACACGAAAGTATTTGGAATTCCTGCAATCTGTTTCACCTGTTCTAAACCAAATTCTTGCGCGATCGCGCTCATCGTTTCAGCTTTGACAGCAGGATCGAATTGAATCGTAATTTGATTCGTCACATAAAGTTGAGAACCAGGGCTACCCTGAACCTGATAAACATGACTCGCATAGTTCACCTGAGCATCAGAGCGAACTTGATTTAAGACTTGATCTTTTTGTGCCGGATCGACAATAAATTCTGTCAATTGAGGAGGAGCCGCACCCGGATTGATCTGGACTGGAACTTTATTCACCAAATCCCAAGCCTGCTGTTTAGAAGTCGCATTCACTGCAAAGCGATCGTCTAATTTTTCAACCAGTAATTCTTCTCCACCGCGTTGTAGAATTTTGCCGCGATTCTCATCAGGAATACTGGCATTTCCTTGAGGGGTAGATGCGTTCGTCATGGCGCTGTTCTCCAACGGTTTCACTGATTCAATTTCAACAGTCGCTCACTGAATTTCGCGACTGCTTTACGGTTTTTAACCTCAACGATTCGGGAATCTTGAGATTAGCTTGTATCTGACATATATATGTGCCTGTTCACAGGAAATCTATGAAATCTAATCGCTATCAAGTGCTGTGTAGCTTGGCAGTGTCCTCCATGATACTCTCGCTTTTTACAGCCTGTTCATCTTCTTCGACACAGAACTGCCAACCTAATGCTCAAGGATATCTTCCTCCCGGATGCTCACCGACAGGCGGAAGTTATTCAGGCGGGAGTTCTTCAGGTAGCTCCTATCGTTCTGGCGGAAGTAGCTCGTCTGGAAGCCGCGTGTCTAGTCCAGCTTCCGGCCGGAGTGGATTTGGCAGCTTCGGTGGAGGTCGTTCTGGAGGATGAGTAGTTTATTTACTGGAACAGAGCGCGATCGTCTCTTCCGCCAACTTCAAATGCCTTGGTACAACCTCGTTCCAAACGCTGGCGTTTCGCTAGAACCGTATGCGCTGTATCACTGTCATCCCGTTTCACAACAGCAAATTTCTCGGATGAAAGATGCAGCAGAACGAGTTGGCACTGTGCTGAGTCATCTCTGGTCAGTAATTCGTGGATTTGATGAAGAAACCTTGCTCGAATATGGATTTCCAGAAGAAACCGTTCGAGTGATCAAATTTGATGGATTGCCGCCGTTTTGTATGCGGCTCGATTGGTGCTGGAACGAACAAGAAGAAGTTTATAAAGTCATTGAAGCGAATGTTCAAACCCCGAGTTTCTGGTTTGAATGTTTAGAAGGCAACGCAAAAGTTGCAGAACATTTTGGATTCAAACCTGCTGAAACTCAGATTCAATCAGTTCTCAGAAATTCAATCAATCAAGCGATTAAACGCGCTGCAAATTGGCTAGGGAAATCCCTCGATCGCTGTAACATTGCGATGACCACGCTGGATAATCCTGAAGATATGGGAACGATGCGCTGGCTAAGCAAATTTGTCGATCAACCGCATCAGGTCTTTGAGATTGAACAACTTCGCATTAAAGATCATCAATACTTGTTTAACGAGAGATCAGGAGAAGCGATCGACATTTTATTTATGTGGTATCCGGTCGAATGGGCAATTTTCGATCGTGATCCAAACGGTCAAGAACTTTGGTCAGCGCTGGAAGAATTGATTCTTAAAAGAAAGCTAGTGATCGTCAATTTTGCATCTGCTTTTGCATTACAGCCAAAAAGTATTTTCGCTTTAATTACCGATTTGGGATTAGATTTCTTCTCTCCAGAACAGGCTGAAACCGTCTTTGATTTGTTTCCAAAAACAGTTCAAATTTCTGAAGAAATGGGTGACACTTACTTTGGAAAACCTGTATTTGGCAGACAAGGAGAAGGATGTTTTTCCGTAATTGCAGGAGAAATCAGTGACCAAAGCCCCAATCAAGATCCTTGGTACACCGATCAATTTTATGTCTATCAGGAACTCTTGAAATTTCCGACGATCGACCTTGCGAATAAAGAGATGACTGCCTTATGGAGTACCTGGTTATTTAACGATGGAACGGATCATTTTGTTCCCGCCGGAATCGGACTTCGTGTTTCAGAAGGCAAAATAACCGATGACTATTCTTATTGGTGTCCAATCGGAATTGCGAATTAAATCGGACGAACTTTTGGATTTTTTTTACTTCATTTGAAAAAGGATTCTTCAGTGATAAGATCCGAGAGTTCCAAGTTGTCCTATTAAAAACATTCTGCAATTATTCATGGCTCATCTGAGAACGATTCAACCTCTTTCCATCTCTGGCATTCTTTCGCTCTCAATGCTTGCAGGTGTGATGTTTGCGGCTCCTGCTGTCCAAGCACAGACTCCCAAACCTGCACCCGGAGCAGGTCAGCCCCGTCCCATCGATCTGACTGATCCAAATGTGGTGCGCCCGACCGCGACCCAGGGTGAAGGGGGTGTTCTGAGTTTACAGGGTGGGCAAAAGCTCATGAATGAAGCTGAGCAAGCGATTCGATCGCAGAACATGCCTTTGGCGGTGAAAAAGCTGCAAGAAGCTCGCCAAGTCTACAATCAGTTGTCCAACTTCCACCAAGATTTGGCAGCTAGCTTTTCTGGGATTGATACTCGTGTCGCAGATAGCCAGCGGAAAAAAGCGTTGGAGACAGCACAATTACGAGATCAAGCAACCTATCGCTTGGCGGTAGCGCATCGGGCAATGAATCAGCCTGAATTGGCTGTGCCTTTGTTAGTGCAAATTATCCGTAGCCAACAACCGACGCGGGATTTGGGCAAACAAGCTTATCAACAACTGCAAGAACTCGGCTTTGTTGATCCGCCTCAAAGTGCGGGTCAGTAAAATCAGCAGAGCAAATTTTGTTCAAAGCTAAATAAAGCCGTGACGATCGACGATCGTCACGGCTTTAATCTTGATCTACGCGATCTTCCTAAAGAATGTCCTGAAATCAAAATTGATATCGCAATTGCGCCTGCACCGCATGATCACTCACATCTTGTTTTCCTAACACCGTCTCATACCCAACCCCAACCGAAAGATTGTTGGCAAACTGCGCCTGCACGCCAGTACTTAATCTGACAAAATCTCGATCGGGTTCTCCGGTACGAATTCGATTAGGAATCCCCGGCTGACTCGCTAATTCCGTCACAATCTCGCGGCTACCATTCGCAAATTCATGTTCATAGTTCGCTGCAATAAATGGCGTAATAGTTGCAGAAGGAGAACGAAAATCATAAGCTAGCTGCGCGCCGATATTTAGAATTACCGAATCTGCCTCTTGGTCAGGCACAGTCAGATTCAAAATGCTGCCATCCCGTTCGGTGTAGCCATCAATCTTCACTTTGGTATATCGCACTCCAATCATCGGACCGACTGAGAGTTCATTTGAGCCAAAGTTGTATCCAGAATTGAACCGAACCGAGAACTGCTTCCCATCTGGCTCCGCAGTCGCAGAACGAAATCCAGTCACGTTCAGATTTCGTGTAATGTCAAATTTATTCCATCCGAAATTAATCAACGTATCCGCATAAAACTTCTCTTGGCTATAGCTGCCATAGGCTGAAACCGAGAAGCTACTCACATCTACTTCTCCCAGATTATTATTTAGCTCACTATTGTTTCGCCCATAGTTCAATGCCAAGCCCAAAGCTAAGTTATCGGTCACGCGATAATCTGCCCCAACGCTGACGCTCTTGGTATCGAAATCGTAGCCAATGATGCCGTTGTTGCTATCCCGATTCCCAAAATTGAAATCTCCATTCACGAATACGCCCAGTTTTTGATCTGGGTTAGGGTTTTGCCGAAGCGCTAAAATTCGACCGTCTAAATCCCTGGAAGGACGACGTGCCACGCCTAATGCAATTTCAGTCTGAGGCGCGATCGACAACGGCGCACTCAACAGCGAGAACGCATATTCTGAAATAATCTGATGCCCTCTGGCTGTCGGATGCAATTGATCCCAAAATAAAAACTGGTCGCAGTTTGCACCAGTTCCAAGACAAGCCTGCGTGACATTCGTAAAGCCAAATCGTGCCGGATCGTTGAGAACTTGGTTAAATAGCGCATTAATGTCGATCGGAACAATGCTCAAATTCGGATTACTTTGGGCAAGCGATCGTAAAGTAGCCTGCAATCCTTGATTATGCGCGGTTGAAAGCTGCGTCAATCCCGCACTTTGCACCGGATTTCCTACCGTCCCTGGAACCCGCCCTAAATCCGGCAGATTCGGTACAACTAGCGTATTCGCTCCTGCTGCTGTCAAACGCTGCAAAATCGCACCGATATTTCCAACCGGGATCGCTGGATTTGTGATTCCACCGCCCAGATAATCATTCGCTCCTGCCCAAACGACAAACGCCTGACTTGGACTAACAGAAGGCGAAGATTGTAAAAAGCCATTCACCTGAGTTGTGACCCCAAGTAGTAGCGGCGTAATGGTATTGTTAGTGCCGCTTGTGGCTCCGCCGAATGCAAAATTTATCGTAGTCGGGGTCAAATTCAATTTTGTCGCAAGATTTTCAACCCAAACAACTCCATTCGTAAAACGACCATTTACATATGGCGGACTCGGTGGAACTAAACCGTTTGTATTTCTAAACGCATTGCCATTATCTGAAAGACTGTCACCAAAAATTGTAAACCCTGCGATCGCTTGAGCCTGAGCACTTACCGGAACTAAACAGGTGAGAATTGCCAGCTTAACTGCAAAAAATTGGGGTTTCATTGTATTTAATGCTACACAGCATGTTGAATCTGAGTGTAAACCAGATAAAGCTGAGACTTTTAGAGCCGCAATTTTTATTCACGCAGTTAAAAGATCGCTGAATTTTGCTGCGAATTGTTAAGAGAATCTACCAGTTTTACCCTTCTGTATGCAGATGTTGTCTATAAACAAATTGGAAATCCTGGATGATAGAGACTATCAAGAAAATTGATAACTCTGGCTTACAATCCAGAATGAACCAGGGCAACCGAAATTGACTACTCTGGTAATGTAACGAACTCTTAAACTTTGGGCGCGAGCGATGGAATCGATTTATCAATACGCCTGGCTCATCCCCGTCTTGCCCCTGGCAGGCGCGATGTTAGTGGGCTTCGGGCTGATTACCTTCAATAAGGATGTCAACAAGCTCCGAAAAGCGAACTCTATCTTCATCGTGTCCTTGATCGGCGCGGCGATGACCTATGCGTTTGCTCTCTTCTGGAGCCAATTTCAAGGACATGCCCCCTACACTCAATCGATCGAGTGGGCAGCAGCCGGAGATTTCCGTCTAACGATGGGATATGTGATTGATCCACTCTCCTCGCTGATGCTGGTGGTTGTCACGACTGTAGCTTTCTTGGTGATGATCTACACCGATGGCTACATGGCACACGATCCGGGTTATGTACGCTTTTATGCTTATTTGAGCCTCTTCAGCTCCTCAATGTTAGGCTTGGTGATCAGTCCAAACCTGGTACAGGTCTACATCTTCTGGGAATTGGTGGGGATGTGTTCGTATTTGCTGATCGGGTTCTGGTTTTCCCGCAAAGCTGCGGCAGATGCTTGTCAAAAGGCATTTGTAACCAACCGAGTCGGTGACTTTGGATTATTACTTGGAATTTTGGGCTTATACTGGGCAACTCGAAGCTTTGACTTCGGAGAAATCGGCACCCGCTTGCAAGAAATGGTGGCAACGGGATCGCTCAGTGGCTTTATCGCAGCATTGTTCGCGATTTTGGTGTTCTTAGGACCAGTCGCAAAATCGGCGCAGTTTCCTTTGCATGTTTGGTTGCCAGACGCAATGGAAGGTCCGACTCCGATTTCGGCTTTGATTCACGCAGCGACGATGGTTGCAGCGGGTGTGTTTTTGATCGCGCGGATGTTCCCCGTCTTTGAGGGCATTCCGGTGGTCATGGATACGATCGCTTGGACAGGATGCTTTACTGCATTTTTGGGAGCGTCGATCGCGATTACGCAAAACGACATCAAGAAAGGCTTAGCCTATTCAACGATGTCGCAGCTTGGCTACATGGTGATGGCAATGGGCGTTGGAGCTTACAGCGCTGGATTATTCCACCTGATGACTCACGCTTATTTCAAAGCAATGCTGTTCTTAGGTTCCGGCTCCGTGATCCACGGCATGGAATCGGTAGTCGGTCACGATGCAGCATACGCCCAAGATATGAGAATGATGGGCGGTTTGCGGAAATACATGCCGATTACTGCCACGACCTTCTTGATTGGAACGCTAGCAATTTGCGGAATTCCGCCTTTTGCTGGATTCTGGTCGAAAGATGAAATTTTGGGTTCGACCTTTGCTGTCAATCCGGTGATGTGGGCGATTGCCTGGTCAACGGCTGGCATCACAGCGTTCTACATGTTCCGAATGTACTTCACAACGTTTGAAGGCGAATTTCGAGGCGAGAGCGCTGATGTCAAACAAACCATCAAAAACGAGCAGCTTCAACTCGCAGGTTTAGCCTTTGGTCCTGGAGCAATGGATCCCCGTGAACTCACGATCGAAGCACCCGCAGATGATCATGATCACGATCATCACCACGACAGCGAACCGCATGAATCTCCGATTACGATGACGCTGCCGTTGATGATTCTGGCAATTCCATCCATGCTGATTGGTTTAGTCGGAACGCCGTTCGCAAACTACTTTGAACATTTCATCCATGCACCGAGCGAGGCTGTACAAGTTGCGGCGGAAGCGGGTGAGGAAAACCTGACGGAATTCCTGATCATGGGCGGAAATTCAGTTGGGATCGCTTTGATTGGAATCACGTTGGCATCGCTGATGTATCTGCGAGGCAAAATCGATCCCAGCGCGATCGCAGCCAAATTCCCTGCGTTATATCGCTTGTCCAAGAATAAATGGTACTTCGATGAGATTTACAACGAAGTGTTTGTGATGGGAAGCCGTCGCTTAGCTCGCCAAGTCTTAGAAGTGGATTCCAAAGTCGTAGATGGGGTCGTCAACCTCGCTGGACTCGCCACCGTCTTAACCGGCGAAGGACTGAAATACTTCGAGAATGGGCGCGCTCAATTCTATGCGCTGATTATCTTCATCGCAGTTCTAGGATTAGTCGTCTTCTCCGGTATCACTTGATTGGCTGGCACAGGGTGGGGTTCGCCTCACCCTGCTCCATCTGCAAATAGTCTTAACAATCCTGAGGTTTCAAAAAGAACCGACTAGGATTGTCATATCACGAATCCATACGAATTCTTTTGCTACTCATAAACAAATCTTAACAGTACGCATGGTGACAGCAAATTTTCCTTGGCTGACCACGATCATTCTTTTCCCGATCGTTGCGTCACTCGCCATTCCCTTCCTCCCCGACAAAGATGGCAAAACCGTTCGCTGGTATTCCCTAATTGTCGGATTGCTTGATTTTCTGCTCATTGTCTATACGTTCTACACCCAGTACGATTTCTCCAACCCAGAGATGCAGCTCGTCGAGCGCTATGCCTGGATTCCTCAAATTGATCTCAATTGGTCAGTTGGCGTGGACGGGCTGTCGATGCCGTTGGTGATTCTGACTGGATTTATTACGACATTGGCAATTTTGGCAGCATGGCCTGTGACCTTCAAGCCACGCCTATTTTATTTCCTCATGTTGGCAATGTACGGCGGACAGATCGCTGTATTTGCCGTTCAAGATCTACTGCTGTTCTTCCTAGCGTGGGAATTAGAACTCGTTCCGGTCTATTTCTTGCTGGCAATTTGGGGCGGGAAAAAGCGGTTGTATGCAGCAACAAAGTTTATCTTGTACACCGCAGGCGGTTCGCTGTTCATTTTGGTTGCGGCATTAGCGATGGCGTTTTATGGCGATACGCCTTCGTTCGATATGCAAACCTTGGCGCATCGAGGCTTCCCGGTCAACTTTCAGTTATGGATTTATGCGGCTTTCTTAATCGCTTATGCGGTGAAGTTGCCGATTATCCCGTTGCATACGTGGTTGCCGGATGCTCACGGGGAAGCAACTGCACCCGTGCATATGTTGCTGGCTGGAATTCTCTTGAAGATGGGCGGATATGCCTTGATTCGGATGAATGCAGAAATGCTGCCTGCGGCTCATGCGATCGTGGCTCCAGCACTAGTGATTCTAGGTGTCGTGAATATCATTTACGCGGCATTAACTTCATTTGCACAACGCAACCTCAAGCGGAAAATTGCTTACTCTTCGATCTCCCATATGGGCTTTGTGCTGATTGGGATCGCATCGTTTACTGATTTAGGCTTAAGCGGTGCAGTGCTACAAATGGTGTCGCATGGTTTGATCGGAGCGAGTTTGTTCTTCTTAGTGGGAGCAACTTACGATCGTACTCACACCTTGATGCTGGACGAGATGGGCGGCGTTGGTAAACAGATGCCGAGGATCTTCTCGATGTTTACGGCATGTTCGCTCGCATCCTTGGCATTGCCTGGAATGAGCGGATTTGTAGCGGAATTGATGGTGTTTGTTGGGTTTGCGACCAGTGATGCTTACAGCATGACGTTCCGGGTAATTGTCGTGGCACTGGCTGCGATCGGAGTCATTCTCACCCCGATTTATCTATTGTCGATGCTGCGTGAGATCTTCTACGGTCCTGAGAATAAAGAGTTAACGTCACACGAAAATCTGATCGATGCAGAGCCGCGTGAGGTGTTTATCATTGCCTCGTTGCTGGTTCCCATTATCGGCATCGGCTTCTATCCGAAAATGCTGACACAGATTTATGACTCGAAAACTTTGCAGTTAACGGCACGTCTGCGAGATGAAGTGCCGACCTTAGCAGATCGCAAGGGAACGAATGCGATCGCGCTCAGCGACAGCAAAGCTGCCATCACGCCAGCAGTCTCGGCTCCTTCGATTCGCTAATGTGCTAGATTCAACTCTCTAATCATCTCCAAGTAGTTCACCTAAATTCGATGGGGAGATAGAGGGATAGGGGATAAAAGTGAAGATCTGAAATCATGGTTGCTACCCCCCACTCCCCATCTCCCCACTCCGCAAAATTAATGCGGTTGACTAGATGCTTCTCTCCATTTATGTGACTGAAAAAACGCGGGCATTCCACTTAGGAACCCCGCGTTTTTTAACTTCAACCTTCTACAGCTACCAGCCCAATCTAATTTTCGTTCAACTTTCCTTCTGACCGAGTAATCACTGAATCGGTAGGCAAGCATAGTAGATTGTCACCCTGAGTCTTAATCATGCCTTTCTGACGCAATTTACCCATTAACCGCGTCACGGTCACCCGTGTAGATCCGATCGCACTTCCAATTTGCGCATGCGTCAATGGGAACGGTAGGCAATACCCTTCATCAGTCGGTTCCCCATACTCTTCGATCAAGAGCGTCAAGAAACCCAGTAAGCGATCGATCGTTCGACGCTGACCTAACGTACTCAACCACAGCAACTTCCGCTGATGCTGATACCGGAACGCATCCAATACCTCACGACGAAAATGCGGCCAATTATCCAGATCGTGCCAGTACATCCACACGACCGAAGTCTGATCCACATGTGCGTAGGCTTGGAGCGTAAACGGTGATTGAGCCACAATTTCAAACGGTTGACCCGTTCCAACAAATCCCAAAAATGCTTCTTCAGGACTGATGCGAGCCAAACGGGATGCATTGCCGCCTGTCGCATTCACCTGCGCCGTTCCGACTAATCGAACCGCACCTTTCTGAACCAGATAGAGCAAACCGGGGCGAGTTGGAACCCGCTCATCTTTACTAAAATTGCGGACGCGGTAATGTTCTTGTGCCCAATCGATAATTCGTTGCCAAGTTAGGAATGGACGAGCCGCATCGGAATTTTGAGGAGAATTAACTGAGTACATAAGTTATAGGCTGTTTGAGAACAATGGGACTTTGACAAGCGCTGAGTTGTCAGCAAGATTGCAATCAAGTCACAGGCGAACCAGGTAGGATAATCAACCGCTGTAAGGTTGCCTAAATTTCACTGACTTACGAGATCATACTTAGAAAATGACATATCGCCAGTGAGATCACGGTGATCTTTACAGAATTGACCATAAAATGCTGGTGTTTTTGAACTTTTTAAACCGAAACCTATCCCATTTCAGAGCGCAAACCGTAATTACTGTGAATTGTAACCTACCGAAGATCACTTATCCTACGCTCCGCTCATTGTTACTGCGGAAAATTTATGAAGCAATCTCCCTGCGGAAAGATGTTCAAGTAGCAAATCAGTCGATCAAGGATTCAAACTTGCAAAAAAACCGAGAAATCATCAAGCTTCTAGCGCCTCGCCCTGCTTTAAAACGAGTTAAAAGTGCGACTTCGGTAGTGGCATATGCCTCGACAATTGCCTTGCAATTGGGGGCGAGATCCAGTTCAACACCTGCGGAAATTGCGGACAAAATTATTCACTTTCTGCGACACTCTCCATCTAATCTTTCGGATGGAGAAACTGAAAATAAGCTTCTCCGTGATCTCACGGTGACTTACCTAGAGCCGGGCAGATTGGTGTTTGAATTTGGCGATCGCGCGATCGCCAAATATCTTCAGGAAATCCTTTCTCACTGCACCGATGAGACGAACAGAGCTTCTGACAGGTCATTTCTCAGACTGAAGCGCGAATCCTCCGGTGACTCTAAAATCTTCCTCTGTCAGTACAGTTACGCGCGATGCACCGCCCTGATCGAGATGGCATCTCGTTCCAATCACATAGATAAAAGTGTAGAAAATGATTCAGCTAAATGGCTGAATGAAAGTAAATTTTTATTACAAAAAGAATCAGAGTTGCTGTCTCAAATCATCGCGACGCTAGATGAATGGGAGGAGACAAATCCTCTAACCCTTGCTATTTCTCTGAGTGAAGCCTTTCAGACTTTTTATCAGAATTGCCAAATTGTAAAGTACGACACAATTCATCTTCAGGTGGCACAATGTCGATTAGCTTTAGTAATGATTACTCATTGGCTGTTAAAACAGCTTTTAGAGCAGGGACTTGGTGTTGTAGCGCCGGAAACACTTTAATTTTCGATTCGGGATCGTTTTATCCTGTCACACCGTCGTCATGTTATCGACATAACGAATTTTTATCGACAAACACGTGACAAAGCTATTGAACCCGCCTATAGTATTGGAGTGTGAGGAGCGAACCAGTTAGAACGCCGAGACGAAACACGGCCAGTCGTCGGCGTTCTTTCTGTTTTAAAGCAAAAATTTCCGAATGGCGATCGCAGCTCCATCTGCTTCAACGCTCGGCGCAACCCAATCGGCATATTGTTGGACTCCGCCCGGAGCATCTCCCATTGCCACCCCAATTCCAGCATATTGAATCATTTCGAGATCGTTGAAGTTATCACCGATCGTCATCACGTTCTCAGGCTTCAGACCCAGAATTTCTTCAGCTAAATACTTCACAGCCGTTCCTTTATTTGCAGCCGGATTCGTTGCCTCAAAGAACGTTGCGACAGATTTTGTTAGGTAAAGCTCAGCAGGAGTGTACTGCTTCTGAAGCGACCCCAGCATCGTATCAATGAGTTCAGTGTCGTCGCTGAGCGCCAAAACTTTTGTCAGTTCCAGATCTAATGTATTCCGCAGATCCCCAACTTCGATTGGGACAATGCCCGATCGCTGAACATAAGCTGCCGTCTCCGGAGTCATCGATCGAATATAGAGATCGTCATTGATATAGAAATGAATTGATAACAATTCTCGGAGATGCGATTGCTCAAAATAGTCGAGCAGTTCCAAGACTTGTGCTTTGGGAACTGACCATTGCCGTAGAATCTGATTCGTCGCAGGATCTTGAATCCATGCGCCTTGATAGGCAATTAACGGCAGAGAAGACCCCACGGTTTGATAAAAGCGCAGTGCAGAGCGATACATGCGACCCGTCGCGATCGCAATTTGCACCCCAGAATTCTGTGCGGCGGAAATCGCTGCAAGCACAGGTTCGCGGATATTATTAGACTTGCCTGCGATTGTCCCGTCAATGTCTAAGACCAATAATCGAATATCAGAGTGCTGCATAACTTAAATTCAGGGTGAGGGATGTCAGCCTTTTCCATCATCCTCCTACCTTAGAGCGCGTTATGGCTGAAGTCAGAAATCAAAAAGGAGTAAGCCGCCAAATTCTATTGATGACACTTTGGCTGACGCTACTCATGTTAGTTGTAAAAGTGGGTGCAGCTTGGGCAACAAAATCTTTAGCGATCGTGGCTGAATGTCTTCATACTGTTATTGATGGCTTCAGTACAGTGCTCGGTTTAATTGCAATCTCTTCACCCCATCGCATCCCAGGGCGAGAAATTTGGGGGCATAGTCGGTTGGAAGCAATGTTGGCGTTGCTGCTAGTCGCATTATTAGGATTTGCCTGCCTCAGTTTGTCTGGAACCGCCATCGAGCAATTAGCCAATCAGCCTACGCTAGCTATCCTGCCACCGATTCGGATGCGGCTATCTGTGATTGGACTGCTCGCGATCGTGTCTCTCGCCAGTGTGGGCTTAGCGTTTTTTGAGCGAAAAGTGGCACGGACGCTCGATAGCTCGATTTTGAAAGTGAATGCGCGTCAGATTTTGCAGGACGCTTGGCTGACGATGTTTTTGCTCCTGGGACTCCTGGGAATTTGGAAGGGATATGCTTGGCTTGATCCCTTGTTGGCGATCGTCATGGTAATTACCGCCGGATTGAGCTGCTGGCGGGTTTTAAATTGGCAATTACCGTTAATGGTCAGACAAGTTGCAATTGCACCTGAAGCGATCGGGCAAATGGTCAGACAGGTGCAAGGGGTGACCCAATGTTATGACGTGCGATCGCGCGGAATTGTCGGGCGACAAGTTTTAGTCGAAATGCGAGTGTTCGTCCATCCAGATTTTTTAGGGGCAAGTGAATGGATTATCGAGCAGATCGATGGAGCGATTCGCGATCGCTATGGCCCGGTACAGGTGTGCATCTCGATCGAAGAAGCGCAAGACGATTTACAACATCCCTTTGAAACACTGCGATCAGATCAATCCAGTCGCGAAATGGATTGGAATTAAGATTTGGATCGCCAGACTCAAGGTAAAGTAGGGAAAGAATTATTAAGAAGCATTACGTTATACCGACTTCATGGATTTGTCCCTTTTGCCTCAGATTGCTATTCAATGCCTCTTGGGAGCGTCTGCGATCGTGTTCACGGAACTGGTGCGAGACGCTTACCACATTGCTGGACACTACTGGCAGCCATTAAAGCGAGGACACAATTTACATCACAAGGCTTATCGCCCTGATTTAACGATTACAAGCTTAGAGATGTACCAAAAGGCGCAACTCAATAATGATGTGCCAGAAGCGATCGCGATGCTAGGTGCCGCTGCAATTCTGGCAGCCTGTACTCAATTGCCTGTTTTATGGATCGGTTGCTTGTATTCGCTGGTCTTCTTAATTCCAGCCGTTGCCCGATCGCAAGGGTTACTGCTGCAAACCGATGTGACTCATAAGCCCGGTGACTTAATTGAGTTGCCCAAGCCTTGGATTGTGAATCGAACCTACCATTGGCGACATCATTTTGATGATCAGAATGCTTATTATTGTGGTCATTTTACAATTGTGGACAAATTGTTAGGGACAAGTTTGGCGCTGAAAGGCAAAACAGTGGCTATTACTGGCGCATCCGGAGCATTAGGGCAAGCATTGATTGCAGAGCTATCGAAGCATGGGGCGAAAGTTGTTGCGCTAACGACGAGCGATCGCGCGTTTGCTGAAGGCATAGAAGTGCTGCACTGGCAAATTGGAGCGGAAGAAGAATTGCGATCGCGGCTGCAAAAGGTAGACATCTTTATTCTGAATCATGGCGTCAATGTCTATGGCGATCGCACACCAGCCGCAATCCAGACTTCCTATGAAGTGAATACATTCTCAACTTGGAGACTCGCAGAGCTATTCCTTGAAACAGTCACCGAATCTTCGCACAAAGCGCTCAAAGAACTTTGGATTAATACCTCTGAGGCTGAAGTGAATCCGGCGCTGAGTCCGCTTTATGAGCTATCGAAGCGAGCTTTAGGAGATTTGATTACCCTGCGGCGATTAGATGCACCTTGTATTATCCGCAAGTTGGTTTTAGGACCCTTTAAGAGTCAGTTAAATCCTTATGGGGTGATGTCTGCCTCTGGGGTCGCTTGGGCGATCGTGGCACTCGCGAAACGAGATTTTCGCGACATCATTGTGACGATTAATCCGATCACTTACATTCTTTTTCCGATCAAGGAGTTCTTTCAGTCGCTTTATTTCCGCTTGTTCTCAAAGTAGTGGAAGCTCAATTAAAAATTCTGTGCCCTGATCAACAACAGAATGACAATTCAATTTGCCGCGATGGTGCTCTGTGATGATTTGGTACGCGATCGACAAGCCCAATCCTGTTCCCTGACCAATCGGCTTTGTCGTAAAGAATGGGTCAAAGATTCGCGTTTGGATCGCTTCTGGAATCCCTGTTCCATTGTCAGCAATTCCGACTCGTACCCAGTCCGAATCAATTTCTGTCCGGATCGTCAGTTGGGGTTGCCAGTCGGGTTCTGATTTTTGCGATCGCACATCCAACGCGTCGATCGCATTGCTCAACAATGACATGAACACCTGATTTATTCGCCCGGCATAGCATTCGATCTTGGGCAATTCTCCATAGGTGCGCACAATCCGAATTTCTTGCCGATTCACTCTGCCCCGCAGCCGTGATCCCAAAATCATCAACGTACTTTCCAGACCTTCATGCAGACTGACTGACTTCAGTTCTGCTTCATCCAGCCGCGAAAATGTCCGTAATAGATTCACAATCTCTTCAATGCGCTCCGCTCCTGATGACATCGATCGCAGCACATTGGAGAAGTCTTGCAACACAAACGAGAGATCGACTTCTTCGCTGAGCGTTTGAATTTCCTCGATCGAGCTATTCTGATATGCCCGAATCATCTGCACTAATATTTCTGCGTACTCCTGAGCATGGCGTAAATTCCCATAAATAAAACTGATTGGGTTATTAATTTCATGCGCTACCCCAGCCACCAGTTGCCCCAAACTCGACATTTTTTCGCTCTGAATCAACTGAGCTTGAGTCAGTTTGAGATTCGACAATGCTTGTTCGAGTTCGGCAGCCTGCTGCTGTAGGATTTCATGACTTTTTTGAACGGTCTCCTGTGAAACTTGTAAATCCCGAATTGCTTTTCTAAAGAGAGCCTCTTTCAGATCATTCGTTCTTTCCAGTTCAGCCTGACTCGATTCCGAGCGTTTTAATTTCTTCTCAAGAATCCGATTTGCTTTTTCCAGTTCTTGCACTCGTTGTTTTAACGCTTCGCAATCCATCCATCAAGTCCCCAAAAGCAAGGTCACGATCGTCATATTATGTAACCGAGTTGCCCCATACTCATGAAGTGGGGAAAGTTCTCCATAAGTATAAAAACCGCTACAAACTACTTCAGCAGGTAGACAATCTCGAATCAAATCGTATTCTTCTGTGACTCGACTGCCTAACAGTTTGAAGCGACAGTCACAGCTAAAAATTAAAGCGATCGTTGGATGGGGGCTGGGATAAGATTGGGTCGCTTGCTGAATCGCAGTTTTGCACGCAGCAAGAATATCTTCACGACCTGCAGTACTCACTTGGACGATCGAGTTTTCAGGCACATCTGCCAGACAGTGCACCTCTCCTGTTGTCTCATCAAATCCACTAAACCCCCGCAAGTAAAACTCAGGCTCTCCCGCTTCAAAAACTGCTAAAGGATTCTGGGGAACGGGATCTGCACCACCGAGTTGTTCACGAAAAAACGATAAAGCAGATTGCTCTCCAATCGTTACAACGCAATTTCCTCGCGCTTTGGTCACTTGGCTAGAGACACTAATTGGCTCCCATCCATTGGCGATTCCATATGAAAATTTCAGCGCTGCACCAGAAAACAGCAGAATCGGAGCCGCGTCGGTCAATACTTCAGTCTTATAAAACTGGTAGGTCGCTTCAAACCGATAATTGTCAGTTGACATGCCGCCAAAGATCGGAAACTGTTCTCCTAATGCAGCTTGTAATCCCTTGAGAATCAGGGTTCCATTGGTTTTGATCCCTTCTGGGATGGTGATGCAGAGTCGAGGTGGTTGAGCACCTGTTGCCTGTTCAACTGCCGATCGAGTGGCAGCGATCTCATCTTCACCAAGATTCCGCGCGACCCCGGCGCGGATTTCAATTTCATCTGAGCAAAAGAGCGTCAGCACGATCGAATCGTATTGAAATTGCAGCGTATCGGATAATTCTGCATCGCTTGTGCAGCCAATCAGTTCAAGGTTTGGAAAGGCTTGATCAATCTCTTGCAAAATCAAAGCGTGGTCAAAGTCGATCGCGGCAAATAACATGCCTGCATTCGGTGTTAATCCATTCAGTGCAGCTTGACATTGAGCAATGACTTCTGCAATGGCGCTGGAGGAATCTGGATCGTTACTGTGTCCGACAATCGCTTTCAGCATAGGGCTTCTCCAAGGTGAGATTTCCCCTAACATGCCCGATCGCGCAAATTAACCTAACAAAGGCATTTTACAGTTCGTTACCTTCAGTCGTTCGGTTCCAGCCACGTTTTAGACTTGTAAAGTCTCCCCGAATTGATTCGGATTTTTTATCGAAGTTGATATTCCTATGTTTCCAACTCATCGCCCTCGTCGGTTACGCACCCATCCTCAACTGCGCCGCATGGTGCGCGAAAATGTCCTAACAACGAGTGATTTGATCTATCCTTTGTTTGCCGTTCCAGGTGAAAGTGTGGCGACCGAAGTCAGATCAATGCCTGGCGTGTATCAATTATCGATCGATAAAATCGTTGAAGAAGCCAAAGAAGTCTACGACTTGGGCATTCCGTCGATTATCTTGTTTGGGATTCCAGCCGACAAAGATGTAGATGCCACTGGAGCATGGCACGACTGCGGCATTGTTCAGAAAGCAGCAACGGCGGTGAAAGAAGCGGTTCCAGAGTTGATTGTGATTGCAGATACTTGCTTGTGTGAGTATACTTCGCACGGTCATTGTGGATTTTTGGAAGTCGGCGATTTAACAGGTCGCGTCTTAAATGATCCAACGTTGGACCTGTTGAAGAAAGTTGCAGTTTCTCAAGCCAAAGCTGGAGCCGATATCATTGCGCCTTCTGGAATGATGGATGGCTTCGTTGCTGCGATTCGGGAAGGATTGGATGAAGCAGGATTCCAGGATATTCCGATTCTGTCTTATGCCGCGAAGTATGCCTCGGCTTACTATGGCCCATTCCGCGATGCCGCAGAATCAACTCCGCAATTTGGCGATCGCCGCACATACCAGATGGATCCGGGCAATGCACGCGAAGCAATTAAAGAGATCGAACTGGACATTGCCGAAGGAGCAGATATGCTCATGGTGAAGCCTGCTCTAGCCTACATGGACATCATTCATCAAGTGAAGCAAGCCTGCAATCTTCCGGTCGCTGCCTACAATGTGTCGGGCGAGTATGCAATGGTGAAAGCAGCAGCGCTGAATGGATGGATTGATGAGGAACGGGTGGTGATGGAAACCTTGCTCAGCTTTAAGCGCGCGGGTGCAGATTTAATTCTCACCTATCACGCAAAAGATGCAGCACGTTGGTTAGGAGCATAGTTTTGGGAAATGAGAGGGGAGAATTTTCTTATCTCCCCATCTCTCTAGCACGATTGCGCCTCTGACGAAACCAATCCTGCAACTGCTCCCGACAAGGTACTTCTAAAATCCCACCTAACACGGTTAAGCGATGGTTTGAGGCTGGACTATCCGGCAGATTCAATACAGTTCTGACCGCTCCTGCTTTCGGATCATCCGCCCCGTAAACTAACAATCCCAGGCGCGCGAGCACGATCGCACCCGCACACATTGGGCAAGGCTCCAGAGTGACATACAGTGTACAGTCTTCTAAATGCCAACTGTTTAACACCTGTCCTGCCTGCCTTAACGCCAAAACTTCGGCATGAGCCGTCGGATCACGATCGCGTTCTCGCCGATTTTCGCCTTCTGCGATCACAGTATCGCCTCGCACAATTACTGCCCCTACTGGCACTTCTCCTGCATTTCCCGCCTGTTCTGCAAGTTCTAGCGATCGCTGCATCCAATTGCGATGGCGAAGATATTCAGGATGATCAATCTCAGGAGGGGCAATCCGGAACGGCATACAGTTTAAAGACTTGATTTTGTCTCGTTTCAGTGTGGGCGAATCTGTAAAGAAATGCCAAAATAATTGGATAGGTTTTAATGGAACTCAATGGCATTTAATCCTGACCGTGCAAATTTCCTTCATACCGATGCAGAAGCGAATGATGCGAATGCGCTCCTTCGTTATCTCCAGCATCAACCTCCGGAAGTTTTAGAACGTGTTGCGCGTACCGTTAGCCCACAAGTCAAACAAATCGTTTCGCACAACGTTCAAGGCTTAGTCGGTGTCCTACCCAGTGACGGCTTCAACGTCAAAATTACCACTGATCGCGAAAACCTTGCGGGACTGCTCGCCTCTGCCATGCTGACAGGCTACTTCTTGCGCCAAATGGAACAGCGCATGGAACTTGAAGATCAAATCGGCGACCTTTAAATCGATCGCCTCAATTCTCTCTAGTTCGATCGCTTCGGAAATGCACCTGGGCGGACTTGCAACGTTTCAGTTTTGCCGCTGCGCTTCACCTCAATTCCAAGCGGCGTTCCGATGCGGCTACTTTCCACCTGTGCTTGTACATCCGAAGATGTTTTGACAGGCGCACCATTGATCTTTTGAACGATGTCGCCTGGTTTCAGCCCCCCCTGTGCGGCTGGAGAATTTTCTGCAACTCGAGCAATAAATACGCCCTGCTCCTCAGTCACCTGAGTTTTGCCATCCAATTCTTTATTTAGTTCATCCCGAATCGCAGCACTGAGATCAATCATTTGAATTCCAAGATAGGGATGATCGACGCTACCTTTGGTGAAAAGCTGTTCTGCAACGCGCTGAGCCGTTTCAATCGGGATCGCAAATCCTAGCCCTTGAGCGTCGGCTCGAATTGCCGTATTGATCCCAATCACTTCTCCGCGATCGTTGAGTAACGGACCACCCGAATTGCCGGGATTGATCGCTGCATCGGTTTGAATAAAACTGACTCGCTTGTCGGAAACTCCCACTTCTCGGCTCGATCGTCCGATCGCGCTAATAATTCCCGCCGTCACCGTGTTATCTAAGCCAAGGGGATTGCCAATCGCGATCGCCCATTGCCCCGGCAGAATGGATTTAGAATTGCCAAGCGTCACTGTTGGTAACTGATTCGCGTCAATCTTTACCGCCGCGACATCGGTTACAGGATCACTGCCGACGACTCGCCCTTCAAACGTACGCCCATCCTTCAGCGTCACTTCTACCGTATCCGTTCCATCGACCACATGCGCATTCGTTAACAATCGACCATCTGCGGTCAATAAGAAGCCTGAACCCGTTCCCCGCTCCACTCGATCTTCAGGCGCAGGGAGTTGGTCGCCAAAAAATCGCTTAAACACTGGATTACGCAAAGCTTCTGGCACATTGCTCGACACCCGTCGTACGGCATTAATTCGCACCACTGCGGGACCTGCACGATCGACAGCAGACGAAATAAAATTCTCATTATTTCTGCCATTCGCCGCAACGGAGACCGAACTCGGTGGAGCAAGCTGCACCTGAAACGGCTGTCCCTGACCGCGATTGACCAAATAATGATTGGCAACCAAACCCGCGCCGCCGCCGACCGTCAATAATGAAGCGGCGATCGCGACCTGTCTGAAGGAGAGAACCATAACTTAAGCGCAAAAAACAGTGACAATCCTAGTTTATCTTTGCCTTTCGATTACGGTGGCGATTTGTAAACAGGAGGCTTTGGTGTAGGCACGTTTTGAGATACACTCCTTTACATAAGCTGTGACTCAAAACCCTTTGAGAGCGCGGTAACCCAGTGATTTAGAAATTAAGGTTATGTCAAAGTATCGGTCTATTTTGGGACTCATTTGTTGTACTCTCCTGGCAATTGTGATGGTGGGATGTGGCGGACCGGCAGCGGTGAAGCCGACCTACACTCCCGACAGAATTGCTGAAATTCAGGGTCATACAGCGGACTTGCAGCAGTTAACTGAGCGATTGCCCGAATTGCAAGAGTTAATTCAGAAAGAAGATTTCATTTTCGCGCGCAATTTCATTCATGGGCCTTTGGGAGAAATGCGCATCCTGATGGGTCGCATTTCGACTGATTTGTTGCCAAAAGAGCAAAAAGCTGCACGGGATCTCGCAAAACAGATCGCGAATGATTTGGTTGAGATCGACCAAGCATCTGCAGAAAATAACTACAAAGTCGCTGTTCGCTACTATGGAGAAACGGTGAAAGACGTGGAATCATTCTATAAATTGATTCCGCAAGGTTAAGGCTTAAGGCGGAGAATGAAAAGTGTGATTTCTCCGCCTTAATCATTTATGAAAGTGACGATCGCAGGTTGTGGTGTAGTTGGCGCTACGATCGCTTATGAACTGAGCCAAGTTCCAGACCTCGAGATTACGGTTGTAGACGCGCAGCCGACCCCAATTCAAGTCGATGTGAACGAGTGCCCAAGCTCGACAGGGGCAGCGCTCGGCGTTTTGATGGGTGCAATTAGTAAAAAAGAAAAAGGTCGCAATTTGAGAATGCGACTGTTTGGAATTCAGTACTATAACCACTTAGTTCCTCAATTAGCAGAATTAACCGGACGATCCATTCTGTTTAATCGTCAGGGAATTTTGATGCTGCAATTTCCAGAAGATGATTTGACCGTCTGGAATCGTTTGATTGAAGTGCGGCGCAACCAGGATTTACCGTTAGAGCTTTGGGATCGAGAACGGTTGAATGCAGAGTTTCCGTTTTTACAGCAAGCCAGTGCTGCGGTTTATTCACCGAGCGATCGACAAATTCATCCGATCGCACTCACTCAAGCTTTGATTGAAGGCGCAAAAATGCGCGGTGTAGCCTTCAAGTTTGGAGCAAAAGTACTGGGGATGCAAGGGCACCAGACTCAAACGTCTGAAGGCTCGATCGACTCGGACTATCTTGTAATTTCAGCAGGAATTGGATCGCGTGAGATTTCAGCCGTTGATATTCGTCCTGTCTTAGGACAAGCGATTCATCTACGCTTACCTCAACCGCTAAGTAATTCAGATTTGCCTGTAATCACAGGGAATGATGTGCATATTGTCCCACTTGGAAATGCTGAATACTGGGTCGGTGCAACCGTTGAGTTTCCAACAGAATCAGGAGAAGTGTTGCCGCCCGATCGAGAAATGTTTGATGCGGTGATGAAGCAAGCGATCGCGTTTTGTCCAAATCTCAAAGGGGCGGAAGTTGTGCGATCGTGGTTTGGGTTGCGTCCGCGTCCGCAGGGTCGTCCGGCTCCAGTGATTGAAGAAGTTCAGCCCAATGTTTTACTCGCATCTGGACATTATCGAAATGGAGTATTGCTTGCCCCTGCAACCGCAGAGCAAGTCAAAGCAAAAATTCTACAAATTGATTCATCTATATAATCTCGACAGGCAGTAATACTGAATCTGAACAGCAGGTTTCGATGCTCCAGCTTTACACATTCAATCAACCTTTACCGAAAGAGCTAAACTGACACGCCTTACCTGATTCCCCTTTTCCACAGACGTACAGTTTGGAGACTACGCCAAACCCAAGACACCATCGAGCGATTTCTCAATCCTCAATTACAATCAGTTGCTTAATCATCTGTAACGAATTCGGCGGAGTTGACGCGCAAATCGGGCAACACACTGCGGTAAGGTGAAGAATAGTCACTTGATAAGCTCGTACCAACTTTCCGTTAATTATGTCCTCAACTGTTTCTAGCCCAACTCGTACTATTCGGATTGCTTCACGCAAAAGTCAGCTTGCTTTAGTTCAGACTTATTGGGTGCAGGAGCAGTTACAGAAAGCTTTTCCTCAACACACGTTTGAAGTTCATACGATGAACACTCAAGGCGACAAGATCCTTGATGTGGCATTGGCGAAAATTGGGGACAAAGGTTTATTTACCAAAGAACTTGAAGATGGAATGCTCAATGGCACAACCGATTTCGCAGTGCATTCCTTGAAAGATTTGCCGACTCGATTGCCCCAAGGGTTGATGCTAGGTTGCGTGACGGAACGCGAAGACCCCGCAGATGCTTTGGTCGTCCATGAAAAGCACAAGGATAAAGACTTAGCATCGTTACCCGAAGGTTCAGTGATTGGAACTTCTTCACTGCGGCGGCTAGCACAATTGCGGCATCACTATCCACATCTCAGCTTCAAAGATGTGCGTGGAAATGTGATCACGCGATTGGCAAAGTTGGATTCGGGTGAGTATGATGCGCTGATTTTGGCGGCGGCAGGATTGAATCGGTTGGATTTAAGCGATCGTATTCATCAACTCATTCCATCTGACATCTCGCTTCATGCCGTTGGACAAGGTGCATTAGGCATTGAATGTCGTGAAGGCGATACTGAGATTCTTGAAATTCTCAAAGTGCTAGAACATCAGCCCACTGCTTATCGGTGTTATGCAGAGCGGGCTTTCTTGCGAGAACTAGAAGGCGGCTGTCAGGTTCCGATCGGTGTCAATACCAAGATTGAAGGCGACACACTCACCTTGACCGGAATTGTTGCTAGCTTAGATGGCAAAAAGCTTGTGAAAGATAGCGTTTCTGGTGCGGCAGTCGATGCTGAGAAATTAGGAACCGAACTGGCCCACCGAGCAAAAGAGCAAGGCGCACAAGAAATTCTCAACGATATCTTTGCCACAATTAATCGCGGCTAACCCACAATTGCTGCACTAGTGTACTTGAGCGATCGCATCCCTTCTAGATCAGTCTGAGAGGAATGCGATCGCTTTGGTCTGTTGGTATGATACGCTGATTCAGTTTGTTCAATCTTAGCAACATGAGGTGGACTGAGTGTCTGGCTCAGCATCAAACCTTGCAGGCGTTTTTGGCAAATCGGTGATCGCGATTAACACGCTCCATCAAGTTTTCCTAAATTATTCACCGAATGTAGACTAATAGTAATCCAAGATATTTCTATACCCCGGTTGAATTAACGGTTTTAGCCTGCGGGAGATTACTGAGTTAGTATTACGTAAAATTGTTTTGTTATTACAAAGTCTTCGTTAGAATACTGCTAAATCTAAGCAAAATTAGCTAGGGTAAATCGTCAGTCGCAAGCAAAATTGACTTGAACTATGACGATCGATGAAACTCGAAACTCAGTGAGAACGCGCCTTGGAATTGTCGCCCTAAATTCCACAGGCTATCTTGATGCGATATTGACTTGTCTTGAATCCGAAGAAATTGCAGTCCCGCTTAAACACGGAGACGATCACGATCGCATCAATGCTGCAAAAGTCGATCGTGTCTTCACTCCAACCTCCGAAGCAGGCTGGATGAGTCGAGGCTTCAAACCTTCTACGAGTCATGAGCCTGCGGTTATTTCTTTTACATCTGGAACTGAAGGCAAACCAAAAGGCGTTTTACTGACCCACAGCAATTTGGCAGAAGTCGTTAGCCGACTCAATGGCTTGATGCAGGTCACTGATGAGATTCGGGAGTATATTGGCGTTCCGGTCTATCATTCTTTCGGATTTGGGCGAGCAAGAGCGATCTCATCGGTTGGAGGACAGCTTTACTTACCGGAAACAGGCTTCAATCCAGCTGAAATCGGTGCGATGCTGAAACGCGGTGAAATTAACGCGATTTCAGCGGTTCCGAGCCTGTGGCGAGTGTTATTGGCAAATTCAGATTTGATTGGGAATGCGGGCAGACGTGTGCGCTGGATCGAGATTGGAAGCCAGTACATGAGCCGACAGGAAAAAGAAGCCATGAAAGCTCTCTTTCCAGAGGCGCGGATTGTTCAGCATTACGGCTTAACTGAGGCTTCTCGAACAACATTACTCGAACTGCATAACGCTGAGGGAGAAGCACTCGAATCCGTTGGCAAAGCGATCGGCTCGGTTGAGGTGCAGTTAACCGAAGATGGGCGGATTGCCATTCGAGGAGAGCATGTAGCGCAGACTTATCTGATCGAAGGAGAAGAAGCCCCGATTCCAGATGCAGACGGATGGCTGATCACAAAAGATTTAGGAAGTTTGGAGCATGGACTGCTGTATTACAAAGGCAGAGCCGATGATGTGATTAACTGTGGAGGGCTGAAAGTTCATCCAGAAGCCCTTGAGACAAAGCTCTATGAGAAAATTGGGTATACAACCGGGCTGGCAATTTGTCGTAAACCAGATCCAGTACGGGGAGAAGGTTTTTTGGTCGCCGTGACTCCGGCAGTGACGATCGATAAATCTCAACTTCGAGACGCTGTGTTAGAAGCAACTCAAGAGTTTGACGTCAATGCAGGCAATGCGATCGCAATTGTCGAACTCGATGAACTTCCGAAAACAGCAACCGGAAAAGTGCAACGCCGACAACTTGCAGACTGGTATACTCAGCAGACACCAACCGCGACTGTCGAAACAGTCGATCCGAAGCGGAAAAATTACATTGAATCCGCGTTCTGTCGGTTGTTGAACTTGCGGCATCTTCAGCCTGAAGATACGTTTATCTCACTGGGTGGAGATTCGTTGTCGTATGTGCAACTCGCGATGGAACTGGAGCGGCATCTAGGCTACTTGCCACAAGGCTGGGAGCATCTGTCAATCGCCCAGTTAGAAACACTCACACCTGAGAAAAAGGCGTTCAGCCCGATTGAAACTAATATCATTTTGAGAGCGATCGCGATCTTCGTCGTCGTTGCCGATCACGCGGGGCTCATGAATTTCTCTGGGGGCGCATTCCTACTCTTGATGATCGCAGGAGCCAACCTCGCTCGATTTCAATCTGAAGCCTTGGTGCAAGGGCGACTCGTTCAACCCATTCTCTCCCTGCTCCGCAACCTGGTCACGCCTTATCTCATCATTTCCCTCAGCTATCAACTCTGGAAACGGGACTTCGACTTGAGTGTGCTCTTCTTATTCAGTAACTTTGTGAATCCAGAAGTCGCTGCGATTTTCCCAGTGTGGTTTGTCAGTGTGTTAGTCCAAATCATTCTGCTTTTCTCATTACTGTTCACCCTCAAACCTCTGCGACAATTTGCACGAGTCTCTCCTTGGGAATTTGGATTAGCGACCCTAGTTATCGGAATTATTGCCAAGCTTGGAGTAGGCGCGGTTTGGAATACTGCTCACTTGTATGACCGACTGCCCCACATGCTGTTTTGGATGTTCTCGATGGGTTGGATCATTCAGTTCGCTCACACCAAACAACAAAAAGCAGTCTCAACAAGTCTACTCTGGGCACTGGTTCCAATCTTAACTCGTCTGAGCTATGCCTATATCAGTTACACCTATGCCGTGTGGATGGTGCTCGGAGGCACATTACTGCTCTGGATTCCTACCGTTCCAATTCCTCAATTCATCAAATCGCCACTCCAAACTGTTGGAGCCGCAACCTACTATATCTATCTGTTCCACATGATCCTTATCCATATCGTCAGTACTGTCGGACATACCGAGAATCCCTGGGTGAATACAGTTGCAGGTATCTTCGGCGGAATTGCAGTGTGGGCAGGAGTTCAAACCGTACAGTCCTTTCTGGCAAATCGGCGATCGACTCAAGCTGAGATCGATGCAACTGCCCTATAAAATCCGCATGCGGATTCTGTGTCAACCAGAAGAATTGTTTAGCGGGTTGGCAGAATCGCCCCTTAAGATAAGAAAGCTGAGTTTGGGAACATCATATGGCGGGTCGGATTCCAGTGGTCGTCAATGGAGCGACCGGAAAAATGGGGCGGGAAATTATTAAAGCCGTCTCGCAGTCGCCGGATATGAATTTAATCGGCGCACTGGCGAAAAATCCCAAGTATCTCGGAGAAGATATCGGTGAAGTCATTGGTTGCGGAGCATTGGAAGTCCCCGTAACCAACGAATATGAATCGATGATGGCAATGCTCTCTCAAGAAAAAGAGTTGGGAGTCGTCGTGGATGTGACTCACCCCGATGCCGTGTATAACAATGTCAGATCCGCGATCGCGTATGGGGTGCGTCCTGTTGTCGGAACCACCGGACTGAGTGCGGGACAGATTCAAGAATTAGCAGAATTTGCAGATAAGGCAAGTACGGGCTGTTTGATCGTGCCCAATTTCTCGATCGGGGTTGTGCTGATGCAGCAAGCTGCAATTCAAGCTTCTCAGTATTTCGATCATGTTGAAATTATTGAACTTCATCATAATCAAAAAGCAGATGCACCGAGCGGAACAGCAGTTCAAACGGCGCAGATGCTCGCAGAACTGGGTAAGACTTACAATGAGCCGCTTGTGCATGAAACCGAAAAGATCACAGGCGCAAGAGGAGCACAGGCAGAAGAAGGCATTCGCATTCACAGTATTCGCCTGCCTGGGCTGGTCGCACATCAGGAAATCATTTTCGGGGCAGCAGGGCAAATTTATACCTTGCGGCATGACGCAACCGATCGCACTTGCTACATGCCTGGCGTGTTGCTCTCGATTCGGAAAGTGATTTCGTTGAAGTCTTTGGTCTATGGATTGGAAAAGATTATCTAGCTTGCGTTAGGTCAGGTTCCGGCTGCACTCAACTCGTAAAGATCTAGGATCTAGAAGGTTGAGCGCAGTCGAAACGCGAGAATAAACAGGTCTTTTCGACTTTAGCGATCGCATTGCCAAACTTTTAACCCACTCTCAACACTGGTCACTAAGTAGCGACTGTTTTGACTAAATTGGACAGCTTGCCACAGTCCTTGACCTAGATCTGCTTGCCCAAGGCTATTTAACAATTGCCCCGTCTCTGCATCCCAAATTCTCAAAAGATTCTGGCGACGCGCATAATTTCGGTGTTTCGGATGGATATCAACTCGCTGATAGCCTGCGACAAACCATTGACCATCGGGGCTGAGCGCAGCGACATGTGGCGCGCCATCGGCTGGGTCAAGCTGAATTCGACAGCGGATCTCACCCGTTGCCACTTTGCGGATCCAGACCTGCCGACCCACGATCGTTGCAACACGCTGCCAATCTGGAGTCATGTCGAGCCATTGCTCATACGGTGTGAGCCAATTTAAGCTAAAGCGAGCTTCGCCCGTCTTTAAGCTAATGGCTTCGGGGCGCTGTTCGATCTTGAGCAAGCCTTTTCCACTCATGGCGACCGCAAGAATCGGAACATCAGTCAGACAAGGCAAGATGTGAGTATTTTCGCCTTGAGGCAGGTTCCAGATGCGTAAGCTGCGATCGCGTACCGTCAGATCCGCGCGACGACCTAGCCACTCATACTGATTGCAACCACTACTGACCACCATCTGCCCGTCTGCACTAATGGCGATCGCGGTAATGGGGCTGTGATGACCTTTGAGCGTCGTGAGTTCTTCCCCGGTGGCAACTTGCCAAACCTTGATCGTGCAATCCTGGCTTCCGGTGACTAAAGTCTTGCCATCCTGGCTCAGCGCCATTGCGGTAATTGGAGCGGTATGTCCTTGCAAGGAAAAGAGCCGCTGGACCGTGCGCCAATTCCAAATCTGCACCGTATTCGTGAGTTCAGATGGGCTAGTACGGGTGAGAGAACCAACGCTTAAAAGTGTTTTTCCATCAGGATGTAGCGCAATACGTCGCAAAGCATTGCCAGGATTCAAAGTTTGCAGAGCATGTAAAGTGGCTTTTCTAGTGGTGAAATCGGATTGTACTGTTTTCTTAAGAGATGGAGAGATGCGATCGCAATCCGGATCTCCTTCACGTAGCGGGTAGTCTACTGGATCAAACCAAACTCCAGCATCTTGAAACAAATCGGAGACTGAATCAGGAAGGCGATCCAACACAACAGGCATTTCTTCGATCGATGAGTCTTGGAACATAGCTTCTCACCAAGGGGGATCACCGCCAGTGTTCACTCTGAGTCTGATTCGCTCTACGGTGTTACTGATGAACTCTCGTTAAAGTTTTGATAAGGTCTAGCTAGATCTACGCAAAGGGTTTTAGATTTTTGGATTGGAAGGAACGTGATGAAAAAAAGCTGGTTGACGATCGCAGTTTTGACGAATTTATTGGCAGTCTCAGCGCGGGCAGAAAATTCGCAGCAACTTCAAGAATTTCGATCAACCAAGACCTGTTACGGTTGCGATCTCACAAACACGAGTTTGGCAAACCTCGATCTCAGTAATGCAAAGCTGATTAATACCTCATTGTTTGGCACAGATTTTAGAGGCACTAATCTCAGTGGAGCAAATCTCAGCGGGATTCAAGCCGGGGAACTGATCGTGAATGCGCGATCGAGTGAGCGCCGAATTAGTGACTTTTCAGGAGTGAATTTCACAGGAGCCGATATTAGTCGGGCTTCTTTGAGCCGAGCGATTCTCGCCCAAGCAAATTTTACAAATGCGTATCTGCTGAATACGGATTTTGGATCGGCTCGATTAGTAGGCGCAGTGTTTCAAGGCGCAACGTTAGGCAACACATTCTTTGGTGGAGCAGATTTGACAGGTGCGAACTTCACGAATCAGCCGTTGGTTGGGGTGTATCTCAGAAATGCTCGATTAGACAATGCTCAACTCGCAGGAGTCAGGTTTGATTCGAGCGATTTGACCAATGCGGTGTTTAGAAATGCTGATTTGCGCGGAGCTAGTTTTACAAGTACAACGATCGCGAATGCTGATTTTTCGGGTGCAAGACTCGATCCGGACACTGTCGCTCAACTGTGTCAGACAGCAGGCGGCTCGAATACCTTGACGAACACTGATACTCGGGTGAGTTTAGGCTGTCGCTAGGCTGATAAACTGACAACAGCAAATCGATTTTTTGTCCTGATCTGACTCGCCCGTAAGCAAGCAGGCATGAGCAGATGAGGATGCGATCGCCTTATTTTTGTCAGTGTACTTGGATTGAGAGAACGTGTATTTATTAATTCCTGCGGCAGGTTCAGGGCAGCGCATGGGCAGCGCGTGGCAACGCCAGAACAAAGCTCCCCGCAACAAATTACTGCTTGATCTTTTGGGAAGGCCGATTCTGGCTTGGACACTGCTTGCCGCAGAAGCATCTCAGACAATCGAGTGGATTGGCATTATCGGACAGCCGTTCGATTGGGATGACTTTAAAGAAATCGTGAAATCTCTGAAGTTGACTAAACCTGTCCACTTTATTCAAGGCGGCACAACTCGCCAAGAATCGGTTTACAACGGACTTCAAGCCCTGCCGCCCGAAGCAGAACAGGTGCTCATTCACGATGGCGCGCGATGCTTAGCAACTCCAGAACTGTTCGATCGCTGTACGGAAGCCCTGCAAACCTGTGATGGATTGGTTGCGGCAATTCCTGTCAAAGACACGATTAAAGTCGTCTCAGAGGGTCTAGTCGCCTCGACTCCAGAGCGATCGCAATTGTGGGCAGCCCAAACTCCGCAAGGATTTTCGGTGCCCTTGTTGAAAAAATGTCATTTAGAAGGACGCACTCAAGGCTGGGAAGTCACAGACGATGCAGCGTTATTTGAACAGTGTCAACTGCCTGTGCAAATTCTTCCAGGAGAAGAGACGAATTTGAAAGTCACAACGCCGATGGATTTAGCAATTGCGGAATTTATCCTGCGTCAACGGGATTAGCGGCAAACATCGCCTCGATCGTCTTGCCCAATCGGTATAAATCGGTTAGCTCGATCGCTTGAACTCGTCCCGAGTCGATTAAAGGAATCGCGCGATCGTCAGTTGGTTCTCCTCGCAAGCCTGCCGTAATCAAATCCGCTGCACGTCCACTGCCTGAAATCACAATCAAAGGTCGCTGCTGAACCGTGACATTTTGCAAAGCATCTTCCCAAGTGATCTCGCCGCCATTTAACAAAACCGTCACAGAGGGTGCCGACTGCGCAATCTCGGATGCTGCTGCTGCTAACCAGGATGATTCATCGCCCCAATTTGATCCTGGAACGAGTAGGAAATGAGAATGATGTGGCTCTAAGGGTGCAGCCTGTTCTGAGTCAATTGCTTGACCTGGCAAAGTCACCAGCCCAACTGGAGAGATGCCAATCAGCGGAAATGTTCCTTGAATCTGCTGCCGTGCTCGACCCATTAACTGCATGACACCCGTATCCGTTCCACCATCGACGATCGCTGCTTGCCATTTTTGAGCGATCGGGGCAAGAACTTTTACAAACAGTTGCTGTATCAGTTCATAATCAGCAGCACTAATCTTACTGGCTCCGCCAATCACCACCAGCACTGGACAATTGACAGAGATAGACATATCAGCGATCGCTGCTTTCATCTCCTGCAATGATTGCACGGTCGCGATCGCAGCTTCGTGACTTTGAAATTTCACAACAAAGGGGGTTGACATTTCAAAATTTTAGCTTCAAAACAAATATTCAAGCTCTTGGCAAAGGTAAAAAGACGGTAAATTTTGATCCCACCCCGACTTTCGAGTCTACCTCGATCGTACCCCCATGCAGTTCCACTAATTGCTTAGTCAATGCCAGTCCTAATCCTGTCCCTTCATATTTGCGATGGTAGGATGCATCCAATTGTTTAAATTTTTGAAACAGCAGCGATCGCTGCTCAGCAGGAATTCCAATGCCTGTGTCCTCGACTTGCAGAATCGCTGTAGTGCTACTCACTCGCACACGCATGGTCACTTGTCCCTTCTCTGGCGTGAATTTGATGGCATTACTTAGCAGATTGAGGCAGATTTGTTGCACCCGCAGCGGGTCAGCTTGAAATCGAAAATCACGGGATGTTCGCTCTCCCGGTGGTAACAGTTCGAGCGACAATGCGACTTGTTTCGCATCAGCTTTTCCCTGCACCAGTTGAATCGACTGTTGAGCCAATTTTGATAGAGAAACCTCTTTGCATTCCAAAATCATTTTTCCAGCTTCAACTTCCGAGAGATCTAGCAAATCATTGATCAAAGCCAGCAGGTGTTCGCCTCGTTCTTGAATGATTTGTAAGTATTCAATCTGTTTTTGAGGCGTGAGAATGTAGTTGGTATCTTGGAACGCGCGAATCAGCGTGGCTGCCATTCCCAAAATTGTCGTCAGCGGGGTGCGAAGCTCATGGCTCATCGTCGAGAGAAATTCGGACTTGGCAAGGCTAGCCGATTCGGCTGCAATTAATGTGTCTCGCAGTTCTTGAGTGCGATCGATAATTTGCTGCTCTAAGGTATTTTTTTGCTGTTGCAGTTCGCTGTAGAGTTTGGATTGATAAATTGCGATCGCTAAATGTTCAGCGATTCGCTGGAGCAGAATTTTTTCGCGCTCCAGCCATTGTCGCGGATGCTGACATTGATGCACGATTAGCAGTCCCCAGAGTTCCTCTTGAACCATGATCGGCGTGACAAGTTCAGCTTGAATTGAAATGGCAGTAGGCTCATCGAGTAAAGACGCGACCGTTGAACTCTTGGATTTTGTGCTGTTGGCTGCCCAAGTTACAGAATCGCTGTGGCGTTTTTGCAAGTGCTTCAGGCTCGCTGCACTGTACTCATTCATCAAATTGAGAATAGACGGAATTCTATCGCTGCTACGCGCTTCATAAGTAATGCCATCCAGATTTGGCACAGTCGGATCGGCTGTGAGAACTTCGCCATCGATCAGGCAAGAAGGTGCCGGAAAATTGAACTGGTAAATGATCACGCGATCGGCTTCGAGAAACTCACGCACTTGATGCACTGCCGTTTCTAAGATCACGGGCAGATTTAAACTGTGGCGAATCAGGGTCGTGACTTGATTGATCAAGCGTTCTTGTTCAACTTGATGCTGAATTGAAGGGTGCGCAGAGTGAGCAAAAAGTTTAATCAGATTTAAGGTGAATTCGCTTTGATGATCGCTTTGATTTTCTTGCAGCAGGAACGGCAAAGCATAATTGATTTCTTCTAAAAAAGCCGAAATTTGGTCAGGCGAGAACGTGAGATGCAACTGACAGTAATCGGCATCGATCGCATCAGCTTGAATGAGTGCACTAAAGCTCGGTGAAGCTGCCAGGAAAAACCGTTTGGGAGCCTGATTTTCAGTCAGAACGATCGCATCTGTTCCAACTGTAGCTTGTAGCAGATCTACTACTTGGTGAAATATTGCCCAAGACAGGAGTTGACCGACAGAATGGGTTCGGGAGCTTGTCATATCCGGGGAGCGGGCGCAGAGGGTGGTAAAGGAGAGATCGCATCCAAAAAGGAATACCGCGATCTCTATGAGCCTTTCTTTTATTATTAATCTGAATTTGAATGCACTGGAATTTGTAACGCTCTAGTTTATTAGGCAAAGGTATATCTCTGCAATTCTATATAAGTCTTAATATCTGCTCATCTTTCAAGAGGTAGAAATGGCAAAGCTGAAGGAGTCACGATAGAGTAAAAAACTAATAACACTGTGTGATTTTTATGCATCGGATTGCTGCAACTCCTGGCGGTTGGACTCCTGATCTAGAAGGGGTTGTATTTATAGAACAGACTCCCGCGCCGATCGTCATCATGACGGCAGCGGATACAGATATTCAGACTTTAGCAGGGGCAATTTCGCAGTTGCCGACTCCGTTTCCTGAAGTCAGAGGCGTAAATCTGTTACAGCTTCAGCAGCAATTGACGATCGATACTTATGCCGAAGAAGTGTTAGAGCAGGCAAAAGTGATTGTGCTGCGAATTATTGGAGGGCGATCGTATTGGTCGTACGGACTAGAAGTCGTGCGTGAAACTGTGCGGCAGTCGGGGGCAACATTGATTGTCTTGCCCGGAGACGATCGACCGGATTTAGAGTTGATGAGCCATTCGACGGTTCCATTTACTCAAGTGGAACGGGTTTGGCGCTATTTCAATGAGGGAGGCGTTGAAAACTATCGCAATGTGATTCAGCTTTTGGCGCAGCGTTATTTGGATTTTGATCTCAATTCTTCGGTTGCTGAGCCTCAGCCTGTGCCGCGTGTGGGATTGTATCGGGCGGGAGAAAGCTGCCCGTATCGCTCCGTATGTAGTCGGCGCAAGGTAGGAATTTTATTCTATCGGGCGCATTATTTATCGGGTAACACGACGGTAATTGATGAATTGTCAAAAGCATTATGCGATCGCGATCTGTGTCCTGTTCCCGTCTTTGTATCTTCGTTACGCGATCCAGATATTCAGAGTGAATTGCTGAGTTACTTTCAGCCGAAAGAGCAACCGTCAATTGATCTGTTGCTGAATACAACCAGTTTCTCGATCGCGTCGCCTTCTTCAACGGTGCCGGAACTTTGGCAAACTTTAGATATTCCAGTGCTACAAGTGATTTTAAGTAGTGGCAGCGTTGAACAATGGAATGATCAATTACGAGGACTTTCGCCACGTGATACTGCGATCAATGTTGCGTTACCTGAAGTCGATGGACGAATTATTAGTCGAGCAATTTCGTTTAAATCGGTACAGTCGCGGCATCCAGAATTGCAGACTGAAGTAGTCACTTATCAAGCAGTTCGCGATCGAGTAGAGTTTGTCGCAGATCTAGCACAGAATTGGGTGAACTTGCGACGGAGTGAAAAATGCGATCGTAAAATTGCGCTGATTTTGGCGAACTATCCGAGCCGAGATGGGCGTTTAGCTAATGGAGTGGGACTCGATACGCCAGCAAGCTGTATTGAAATCCTCAAAGCTTTACAGAATGAGGGATATTATGTTGAAAACATTCCTGAAACTGGAGACGAGCTAGTAAAGTTGCTAACCACAGGCGTAACGAATGATCCAGAAGCAAGAGAGCTACGCACCATTCATCAAGCATTACCTCTAGCAGAATACACAGCTTACTTTTCAACCTTGCCTGCATCGATTCAGCAATCTGTTTTGAATCGCTGGAATACTGCAACTGAATCATTTCCGATTCCAGGCATTCAACTTGGAAATGTATTTGTGGGCATTCAACCTGCGCGAGGCTATGATCTCGATCCTTCTTTGAACTATCATGCTCCGGATTTGGAACCGACTCATGCTTATCTAGCTTTCTATTACTGGGTACGGCAAAGCTTTGGAGCACATGCGATCGTTCATGTCGGCAAGCATGGAAATTTAGAATGGCTACCAGGTAAAAGTGTTGCACTATCTGAAAATTGCTTTCCTGAAACTGCGATCGCGGCTTTACCTCACCTCTATCCCTTTATTGTCAATGATCCAGGCGAAGGCTCTCAAGCAAAACGTCGCGCTCAAGCTGTGATTTTAGATCACCTGACTCCTCCAATGACCCGTGCAGAGCTTTATGGGGATTTGCAAAAATTAGAAGCTTTAATTGATGAGTACTACGAAGCTCAAGATCTCAATCCTTCGCGATTAGAGCTAGTTCGCGATCGCATTGTCAACTTAGTAGAACAAGACAATCTTCAAAACGAGCTAGCAGGCGATTCTGATCTGATTACGAATACTGATCGCTATCTCTGTGAGTTAAAAGAAGCTCAGATTCGAGACGGACTACATATTTTTGGGAAATGCCCAGAGAATCGGCAGTTGAGAGATTTGATCATTGCGATCGCGCGTCATCCGCAAGCAAATCGGATGGGATTAACTCGTGCGATCGCAGAAGATTGGAACTTAGATTTTGATCCACTCACTGCTGATCCAAGTGATGCAGTTCCAGGCTATCAAAATGCTGGAGACGCGATCGAAGCAATCGAGCTTGAGGCAATTCGCTTAGTCGATCGCTTACTCGAAAATGACATTGCAGAAGGTCATCTTTACACCGCAGAACTTAAGTGGATTCAAAGCTTTCTGCTTCCGGCTCTGCAAAATACGCATCAAGAGATTGGCTATCTCTTACATGGGTTGAATGGGGGCTATGTTCCGGCGGCTCCTTCTGGCGCACCGACCCGCGGACGACCTGAAGTTTTACCAACCGGACGCAATTTTTACTCGGTCGATATTCGAGCAATTCCAACTGAAAGTGCTTGGCAAGTCGGGCGAAAAGCAGCAGAAGCGATCGTAGAACGTTACACCCAAGAAAACGGCGAATATCCTCGTACCCTTGGGCTTTCGATTTGGGGAACATCTACGATGCGAACAGGCGGCGATGACATTGCAGAAGCTCTCGCATTGCTTGGCGTTCAGCCAATTTGGGACGGCGTTTCTCGGCGAGTCGTCGATTTTGAAATTTTACCGCTCTCGTTTCTCGGTCGCCCCCGGGTCGATGTCACGTTGCGAATTTCAGGTTTTTTCCGTGATGCATTTCCGAATTTGATTGATTTATTTGATCAAGCCGTTGCTGCGATCTCTCAACTCGATGAACCCGCTAATCAAAATCCGCTCGCGGCTCAGGTCAAAGAAGAGACGCAAACGTGGAAAGCAACAGGTTTAACGCCTGAGCAGGCAGATCGTCGATCGCGACATCGCATCTTCGGCTCAAAACCAGGCGCATACGGGGCAGGATTGCAAGGATTGATTGAATCTCAAAATTGGGAAACCGAAGAAGATTTAGCACGAGCTTATATTAACTGGAGTAGTTACGCCTATATGAGTTCTAGTGTTGCCCAATCTGCTCCCGAAGCGTTCCAAAATCGATTGAATTCCATGCAAATTGTTCTACAAAATCAGGACAATCAAGAGCATGATTTACTCGATTCCGACGATTACTATCAGTTCCAAGGTGGACTGACAGCGGCAGTTCGGACAAGCCAAGGAAAGAACCCAACAACTTACTTCGGCGATCATTCACTCCCAGAAAATCCAAAAATACGATCGCTCAAACAACAAATTGCGAGAGTGTATCGATCGCGAGTTATCAATCCAAAATGGATTGCTGGAGCAATGCGACACGGTTACAAAGGGGCATTTGAGCTGGCTGCTACGATCGATTTTCTATTTGCGTATGATGCAACAGCTCACTGTGTTGAAGACTATATGTATCAGGGAGTTGCTGAGGCATATCTGTTTGATCAACAGGTTCAGGATTTTATTCAATCTAAGAATCCTTGGGCGCTGCGAGACATGGCAGAGCGATTATTAGAAGCGAATCAACGAGGCTTGTGGCAAAGTGCAGACGTGAAAACACTGGAGCAACTAAAAGCGATCGTACTAGAAGCGGAAGGCACGATCGAAGCGCACATCAGCTAGGTTCAATCTGCCTTTAGAGGGTGGATTTGACCGCTCCCAATCTCAACAATCAAGCATATTGAGATGAGGGTTAAATGATGGCACGATCGCAAGTTCTTTGGTTGATTTGGGTGGGGTTTATTGTTTACGTCCTCTTCTTTGCCCCACCGATTGCAGCCGATACGTTTCAACCGTTACTCTCAGGACACTTGTTGTCGATCAATCCAGTTCTGATCGCAATGTTTAGTCTGGTTGGAATCTGGCTCTTGATCTACAGTTGCTTGATCTTTGTAGATGGAAGAATGCAATCGATACCTGCTTGGGCATTTATGCTAGCCGCGATCGCAACAGGTGTGATTGGTCTCATCCCATACTTAGCACTACGTCAGCCCAATCAATCATTTGAGGGTGAGAAAGATTCCTGGATTGCGATTCTCGATGCTCAGAAAACAGGCATCATTCTCACCATTAGCACTATCGTTTTAGTTGTTTATGCGATCGCTTGGGGAGATTGGACTGGATTTGCCCAAGAGTTTATGACGAATCGATTTGTGCATGGGATGACGCTCGCAAATGGGTTATTTTGTCTTCTATTTCCCTATCCGACGTTGCTAGAGGATGACATGGCACGACGCGGATTGACAGCGGATTCTCAGCTATCTCGGATCGCTTGGATTCCTCTATTGGGTGCGTTGGTTTACTTATGCCTACGTCCGCCAATGCTAGTTCATCGATCGCTGAGCCGCGACGCACTTTTGAAATAAAACATTGCAGCCAACGATTGAGGCAAACTCCTCAACATCTGACTAACTCCAAGCAATACCAATGCGTACTCCACTTCCCAAGTTGTTACAGGTGTTTGACAAAGACTCTGCGGACAAAGGGATATATGTGCAAAGTCTTTGTCCGCAGAGTCTTAAAATTGAGCACCGTTTCTAACTCCAAGGTTGGACGGAGAAAGAATCGGTTGAGCCTCAATGACTACAGTTGGTCTTCCTGGATCTGCTGCTCCTGGTAACTGACCAGGAAATGTTACATGCCTTCTAGCTTGCTGTTGGCATTCCCCATTGTCTGTACACCAATACGTAGGACTGCCATCCTTTGTACATTCAATGAAGTTGACTGACACTCTTTCACAGGTATATCCACCTTTCTTTAACTCGTCCATCTTCGTTCCACTTCCACCGTTGTTCGGCACAGCAAGTGAGGGCATAGCTAACCCAAGCGCCATCGGTAGAGCAAACAGTGCAAGTCCAGAGAGCAGATTCCTTGTGTTCATAGGGTTCTCCTTTTGTCTAGAGGCTGTACTAGTCCCTACGACTCTGTTTTTGATCTTATGCATCTCTCACTTCATTTCTATCTCTCCTAAAACATCAACAATCTGTAGTTAGTTCTCTAGAGCAGATTTAGGACAGTTCTGAGCAGTCAGTGAGATGAGAGGTAAATGATGGAAGAATGCACTCGACACTTGCTTGGGCATTGATACTGGCCGCGATCGCAATTGGTGTGATTGGTTGAATCACTTAGCACTGCATCCGCGCACTTGTAAAATATTTTTTGCAACCTAAAATCGATGGATGACCTGGGACTCGAACCCAGAACCAGCGGATTAAGAGTCCGATGCTCTACCATTGAGCTAGTCATCCGAGAAGTTCTCCTCATATCATATCAGGATTGCTCAAATCAGGATAGGGTATGGACAAGTGGCTCTCGATCGTTGGAATTGGCGACGATGGAATCGACGGAATTTCGCCAGTGAGTCGAACACTCATCGATCGCGCCGAAATTATTTTCGGGGGCGATCGACATTTAGCCATGTTGCCACCCGATTCCCGCCTCAAAATTCGCTGGACTTCTCCAATCGATCATTCGATTCAAAAACTTCTCACCTACCGAGGGCAATCCGTCTGCGTCCTCGCAAGCGGCGATCCGATGTGCTACGGAATTGGTTCAACCTTAGCCCGTCACGTTGACCTTGCAGAAATAACGATCGTACCCGCGCCTTCAGCCTTTAGCCTCGCCTGTGCGCGCTTAGGCTGGTCACTCCAAGAAGTCGAAACGCTGAGCCTTTGTGGGCGCGATCCAGCTTTGCTGAATGCTGTATTGTATCCAGGCGCAAAAATTCTCGTGTTAAGTGCCGATCGACAAACTCCTGCGATTGTTCAGCATCTCCTCAAGCAACGCGGTTTAGACGACAGCGAAATCGTTGTTCTCGAACATCTAGGCGGCACTCAAGAACGAATTGTTCGAGGAGACTTCGAGCATCTCGCTGACTTAAATACGATCGCCATTACTTGTGCTTCTACTCCCTTACCTGCACGAATTCCAGGTCTTCCTGACTCGGCTTATATCCACGACGGGCAACTGACAAAGCGCGAAATTCGAGCAGTGACTTTATCCACCCTGGCTCCGCATCCAGGACAATTGCTCTGGGATGTCGGCGCAGGGTGTGGCTCGATCGCAATCGAATGGATGCGATCCGATCGCAGATGCCGCGCGATCGCAATCGAATCCAACGCTGATCGCCTCAAACTCATCGCCCAAAATGCCAATACCCTCGGCGTTCCCAATTTAAAGATCGTTGCGGGCAAAGCGCCGATCGCACTTCAAGATCTACCCGAACCCGACACGATTTTTATTGGAGGCGGATTAACTGTCCCGGATGTCGTGGAAACCTGTTGGCGATCGCTGCGATCTGGAGGACGACTCGTGGCAAATGCAGTCACTGTCGAAACAGAAGCCAAACTATTCCATTATCAAAGTCAACTCGGTGGAGAACTCACTCGCATTGCTGTTCAAAGAGCAGAAGAGATCGGGAAATTTCTAGGCTGGAAAGCCATGTCACCGATTACACAATGGAGTGTCACAAAACCTTAATCCAACGGACTATAGTGACGGCACCCTTCGCAAGGACCATCTGGATTGACAGCACATCGGACTAACTCCGATCGCGCATTAAATTCACAACTCGCATCTCCCAAAAACCAACGCCCATCGACGAATGATCGCTCGAGTGGGCGTTGAGCTGTTTGGACATAGAGCGCGACTTTATGGAGTCGATAGCGCCCTAATTTGAGTTGGTAGCGATGACGGCGTTCTAAAACGGCATAAGTCTGACCCTCCAAGTCAAGATAGGCTCCGGGCTGGGGCGACCAGTCTAACTGGACATTGCCAAGAGAGCGACGCGGATGGGTCAGAATAACCTCTGTTGGTAGTGAGTCTTGCTCCATGAAATTGTGTTCTAGCTAACGCTTAGAGTTCCTTGATGGTATCGCACTTGAGCAACGACCCGGACTGAGTTTAGATTTTGCAAAGAATTGAGAAAATCTATCTCTTTCTCACGGCTCCATACCAAGGATTGATTTGCAGTACCCCACTGGGTTTGAAAACGACCTTAAATGAAGCTGCCGACTCGGCAGGTGCATTTGGATCAATCGGCTTGCTCAATTGCGGCAAGGGTGTGTTCTTCGCAAACTCATTTGCAGGAGGATTCTCGGGTTGGAATCCGGCGATCGTGCCATCCGGTTTGATACGGACTCGATAGACTAAATCTTTGTCAAACGGTGGTCTGCCTTGCCAACTTTTGTCGATCGCATCATAGAGCTTTGGTTGCAAATTCTCTAAAGTCTCAGCATCAGTCAATTCGGTCGCAGGTGTGGCAGCAGCCGTTGGACTGGGCGATGCCGCAACCGTTGCAGTTGGGCTAGGCGATGCGGCAACGGTTGCCGCATCTGGACTGGGGGATGCCGCAACCGTTGCACTCGGAACAGCTGAAGCAGCATTCGCAGGAGTCACTTCAAGATTGCCTTGTGGTTTGAAAACCACTCGGTACTGTGCCAGTGGCTCAGAATTCGGCGTACTTCCTCCAGGTGGAAGATAGAGCAAATCCAAGAGCGGTGTTTGTTGTCTTGCTTTTTCTAATGCAACTGGCGTTTCAGCTTTAAAGCCGACAATATCGCCATTTCTGGCAACGCCAATTCGATAGGCTAACTCTTCAGTGACCGCAGATTGAGTCGTCCATTTACCGCGAATCTGCTCAGTGACGCGATCGCCCAATGTTTTCAACTCCGCCGCATCGGTAATCGCAGGGGCAGCATTCAGCGCCGTTTCCAGTTGGGTCAGATCGGGACTTGCCGCAGCCGTTGGAGAAGTGGTGGGACTCGGGCTAATAGATGGACTCGGACTCGGAGAGTTGTTGGCAATCGCAGCCGGACAATCGGGCGCGCCCGGACTCAAACATTCCGGAGTTTTCACCCGCATTGTGGGCAGAGAGAAAAAGGCAACCGCTGCCAATGCCAAGCCAGAAATGCCAATCGAAGCCGGAACGACTTGTTTTGCAAGCGGTTCGCCAGAGCGAGCATAGCGTTTCGGTACAGGAGAAAGATTTAGTGACCAAAACGGCAGAGTCTGCGTATCTGCCACAAATTGATCGATCGCTTCAACGAGATCAAATAATTGCACCGTGGTCAAATCCGCAGAGCGTTCTTCACTCGCCGGATTATTCGGATCTTTTCCGACACTGAGGCGGTGATGAGACCGATCGAGACGCTCTAAGGTCACGAAAGAAGGACGATCGCTATACGTATGACGCGGTAAATGAACGCCACTGAGAAACTCTTGAGCATACAAACTCACTGCTGTGACCAGGCTTTCAAAGAATTCACGCCCGCCCTTAAGAGGCGTTTCTTGCCCAGGCAGATGACATTCTGCATTGATTAAAAGCGACATGACCGGGCGAATATCGGCTTGTCCAGTGGCAGTTGGATCAGATAGCCCTTCCAAAATCAAAGTGCAATTCGGCAAACTGTATTGCCGTTGTAGCGTCATTGCATTCGTCATTGCACTTCTCCGTCAAACAAACTAATCCACAGCCGTTGTACACCGGAAGTCCCCGTACAAAACAGCAATTGCTCTAACAAATCCAGCGCCAATTCGTTCAGTTTTTCATCTGAACTATACGCCAAAACTCCCGCCCGCTTGGAATTCATCCGGCTGCGATAATGCGCCCGAAATCGCTCTAGATACTCTGAGAGCCGAAAATGATGATCGGGAGACAGATTCTTTTCACTCAACTGCTGATATGCCAAAAGCAATTGCCGAATCAACACGGTTAAACGACGTGCCAAATAGCAAGTGATCAGGACTAACGCTTTGGCTTCAACTAACGTTAAAGGGCGACGTTGAGCATAGCGACGGAATGGATTCGTCGATCGCATCCGCCACAGCGCCACTCGATTTTTGAGGACTCCGCGCAGGTCAAAATCGTTTGCAACCGCCAAGATTGCCTCTGATCCAGTGAGATCTAACGCCTCGATCGCAAGCAATAACAAATCGATCTGCATCCGGGTGCGACGGGGGCAAACGCCATCGGCAACGGGTGGATCGGGCAGACCATCGAGAATAATCGGAGTTGGGGGAGTTGGCGGAGCAGGTGGGCTATTCAACTGCATTACATTCACGGAGACACTCATTCCTTTAAATTTAGCTAGTCACACTACACGATTTGTCTGAAGCAACCTTATTTCTTCAAGGCTGAAAGACCCAGAATTTGAGAATGCTTCATTCCATCATTCACTGCTCCTAACTACGAATCACGCATGGTAAATTACGAATTGCCAGCATTGTACCGAGAATTTATGACGAATTCGCGGGTGAAGTCTAGCAACGCACCTAGCAAATTCTGTGGGCGAAGTCCAATTCCTGCCTCCGTAGAGTTGCGGGAAGTTGCAACCGATACAATTGCTGAAATCAAAATTTTCCCAGACAGCATTACAGTCTAGCGGACTTCTCGCACAGTGCTGCTCCATTTTGACAAATTTGATCGCAATTCAGCGCAGATTTTTATGAGGGAAGTGGGACAATAGATCTCATTGTTTTGCCCTGCGTTAATTGATTGGATGTATGTTGAAGAATTTCAAACGAGTCGTTGCCGTTTTGCTGATGGTGCTGGCACTGGGTTTGCAGGGCTGTGTGTCTGGCGTGGGTGGACTGAATAGTTTTGTGGATAGCACCGACGGCTATCGCTTCCTCTATCCCAACGGTTGGCTTTCGGTCAAGGTCGCAAACGGTCCTGATGTGGTGTTTCATGACATTATCGAGCAGACCGAGAATATCAGTATGGTGATCAACCCCGTTCCCGGTAAGAAGAAGCTGTCGGATTTGGGCACACCTTCAGACGTGGGATATCAGTTGGGCAAAAGCGCGATCGCTCCGCCTGATTCAGGTCGCAAGGCTGAATTGATCAGCGCTGAGGAGCGTCAGATTGCCGATCGCACCTATTACCTGTTGGAATATTTGGTCACGTTACCGAATCAAGAGCAGCGTCATAATTTGGCAAGTGCGATCGTCTATCGCGGCAAGCTCTACACCATGAATGCGTCTACCTCTGAGACGCGTTGGGAGAAAATGGCTCCGCTGCTGACCAAATCTGTGAAGTCCTTCAAGGTAGATTAGATCGATGCCTGTTCCCTTTGTGCTTGCGTCTGCTTCTCCGGCTCGAAAGCGACTTTTAGCGATGGCTGGGATTCCTGTCATGGTTTACCCGAGCGATTTTGACGAGTCGCAAATTCAAATTACCGACCCCGGACAACTCGTGCAGGTTTTGGCTGAAGGGAAGGCGCGATCGACGATGCGCGATTTGTTCGATCGTCAGGCTGAATTACCGCCTGGTTTTTTCTCTACGCATCCAGGATTGATTCTTGGCTGTGATTCAGTTTTGGCGATTCACGGTGAAATTCACGGCAAGCCGAAAGACCCTGACGAGGCGATCGCGCGCTGGAAAATGATGCGCGGCAATGTGGGCGAATTGTTTACAGGACATGCATTTTTGCAGCCTTACACAACGGAGCAAGGCGCATTGATGCCTTATCCACCGCTCGTCAGAACGCAAGTGACGCAGGTTTATTTTGCAGACATTAGCGATCGCCAAATTGAAGCCTATGTTGCCACTCAAGAACCGATGAATTGTGCCGGCTGTTTTGCCTTAGAAGGACGAGGCGGCTTATTTGTCGAAAAACTAGAAGGCTGTCATACCAACGTGATTGGATTGAGCTTACCGCTCTTACGGCAGATGTTAGCAGAATTGGGATATGACGTAACTGACTTTTGGGCATGAGCCGAGTTTAAAGATTTAGCGTGATCCGGAGCGAGCGCCCCTAAACTAGAAGAACACAGAGAGACAATAGGTTAGAACTCTTACCGAAGTCCTTCGAGATTGGCGCTTATCCAGCATGACGTTACCTGTGAATTCTTCAAGGCATGAGGCGAGTCCAGAACAACGTTCTGATGATCTGTTACACGATCGATATGCGATCGGACGGGTGCTGGGACGCGGTGGCTTTGGAGTCACATATATAGCGCGAGATATGCAGCTGCCGGGAAGACCTCGCTGTGTGATTAAACAGCTCTGTCCTAAGGTTCAAGATCCCTCTGCCCTGAAAAAAGCACGTCAACGCTTTGAGCAGGAAGCGAGAACTTTAGCGAGATTGGGCAGCCATTCTCAGATTCCCCAATTGTTAGATTACTTCGAGATTGAGGGCGAGTTTTATCTCGCTCAAGAATTCGTCCGAGGTCGCACCCTGGCTCAAGATGTCCGTAAGTCAGGCGTTTGGTCAGAACAGGCGGTGAAACAGTTTCTAAAAGAATTTCTGCCGCTCCTGCATTACGTCCACCGACAAAAGGTGATTCACCGCGACATCAAGCCGTCTAATATTGTCTGGTGTAAAGAAGATGGACGCTGGGTTTTGATTGATTTTGGTGCAGTGAAAGAACGCTGTGTTGCGCCGGATTACTCTGAGCGATCGATGGCAACTCATTTTGTCGGCACGATTGGCTTTGCGCCTCCTGAACAAATTGCCATGCGTCCGACCTATGCGAGCGACCTCTATGCGCTCGGTGTCACTTGTCTCTATCTCATGTCGGGCAGAATCCCCAATGAGCAAGATTACGACCCCTACACAGGAGAATTAAATTGGCAAAATCTGGCGCGGGTGAGTGATCATTTTGAGCGAATTCTGGACAAAATGCTGAAATCTTCAACGCACGATCGCTTCAAATCAGCCGATGAGATTTTGCGAATGTTAGAACTCGAAGATCACTTAGAAACGCTCCGCCCCTGTTTGAGTCATTACCCGTTATCTCAAGCTGAACTGGAACCGGAAAACCTGGAATTTGTTTCACCCTTGGTCAGAACCGCCATCGCAATTCGAGCGTGGCAAGCTCGCCTTGCAGCCAGACAGTCACATGAAAAAAACCGTTAAGGGGTAAGCAACGATCGCCGTTTCATGAACTTGACTGCCATCACAATCGATAGAAACGCAATACAGCAAGCAACGGCAACGAATGTCTCCCGTAAATCGGGTGAGACAACGACAATAAAGCCTTTTCCTTTAATCAAAGCTGCAAAACTTGAAACACAAAAAGGCATCAAATAGAGCCGTAAGGTTTGCCAACTGCGCAGTTTTGCCGTCTGGGAAGCAACACTGAAAACCAGACCCGTTCCAATCACAGCGCTCATCCCAATCGAGTTGATCCAAATAGCAGGGGCAGGATCGAAATGAAACGAAAGCGTCACAAGATACCAAATGAGATAGCACCAAAGCGCCGCTTTCCCGACTTTGAGTTCAGCCAGATAACCGATCAACCCTTTCATAAACGCTAAAAAACCGGACTATCAACTCATAGTCCGGTTTCATGTAAAGATCTGTCAAACCGATCGCTTAACCTAAGCCAGGCAGATTTAACCCACCCGTCAAGTCTTCCATCTTCTCGCGCATCGTTGCCGTGGATTGTTCATAAGCCGCACGAGTCGCAGCGAGTACGAGATCCGACAAGGTTTCCGCATCTTCTTTCAGCGCGTCTGGTGAGATTTCAACCTTCAGTGGCTCCTGATTTCCACTCATTGTCACCTTGACAAGACCGCCGCCTGCCTCGCCTTGAATCTCCATTTGTTCGAGTTCTTCTTGAAGCCGTTTTGCGCCTTCTTGAACCTGTTGAGCCTTTTTAATTGCGTCGGTCAATTCGCGCATTTTGCCCAGACCGAAGCCAAATCCCTGTCCTTGTGACATAACGTTTTAGTGAATAATGAGTGGATATTGTCGCCTGCTCAACCCGAACAGGGCAACAATCAAACAGATTTAATTATGACACCGGGATGCAAATCCGACGCACTCTAGCTGCGCCAATCTGATTAGGGATTTCCCTACTCAAAAGACCTAAATTTTATCGATCGTGGGATCTCGACGACTCGCACCATAATCGATCGAATGGGGAAATAGAGAGCAAGCTGAGTTTAGGTTCTCTCCATCTCCTCATTCCCCACCTAGATCTGAGATTCCAACCCAACAATCAGAACTCACCCAACATTTTCACTTCCGGCTCCAGCAAGAGCGACCATTCCTGATGCACTCGTTGCTGCACATGATGAATTAACTCAAAAATGTCAGATGCAGTTGCACCGCCACAATTTAGAATAAAATTCGCATGTCGTTGCGCCACCTGAGCACCACCGATCTGATGTCCTTTCAAGCCTACCTGCTCAATTAACCAACCCGCTTTGTACGCATCGGGATTGCGGAATACACTGCCGCAACTCGGTAAATGATAAGGCTGAGTGTTTTGTCGCTGCTGCTTATGATTTGCCGTCACTGCATTCACCGCCGTTGGATCAGCCCCAGGCTGCAATTGAAACGTGGCGTATGTGACATAGCGCGAACTGCCTTGCAGAGCAGACGTGCGATATTCATACTGTAACGCTGCAGGTTTTAGCACCTGCAGCGTGCCGTCTGGCAGCAAGATTGTCGTCTTGACCAGAATCTCGGAAATACTGCTATTGTGCGCGCCAGCATTCATCACAACGGCTCCGCCCACCGTTCCTGGAATCCCAACCGCCCATTCAAAGCCTTGCCATCCGCGATCGGCAAGCTTCCAAGCCAATCTCGGCAATGGCTCACCCGCACCCACGGTTACCTGACCCGTCGCATCATCAAACTCAGTCAATCTCAAATGCCGAGTCGAAATCACAAGCCCTGGCAATCCAGCATCGCTGACTAATAAATTTGAGCCAGCCCCTAACATCGTCACTGGAATATCCTGAGCATGCGCCCATTCTAAACTCGCTTGTAATTCTTCAGTTGTGCGGGGGGCAGCGTACCATTCAGCAGGACCACCGACCCGGAAAGAGGTCAACGAAGCGAGAGGAACATTGGCTTTTAGCACAGCGTCAGTACCAGGGAGCGGAAGAGTGAGTATCTTGCGTGCAGGTTTTGCAGTGGCTTCACTAGACGAGTACGGAGTGGCAACCGAGCTAGACTTGCGAGAGAAATCGGAAATAACGGGTGAATGAACAGTCCGGGAATCAATAGAGAGTGTCATAACATTGTCACAGGTAAGCTTAAACCTGAGACCCTTACCGCAATGTAATCAGAAATCACGGTTCAGATCTCACATTGCATTCAACACAACAAACACGAAGTTTCTAGGAAGCAGCTTTCTCAACTCGTTGTTGAGCCGCCATGACGTCTGGAATGATTTGATTCAAGTTTCCAGCTCCTAGAAAAATTGCTAAATCTCCCGGCACAAGAAGTTTGTTCAGGAAATCGCCCATCGCAGGTAGCGAGGGTTGGTAATGCACGCACGAATGATGTGTTGCGACAAGATCAGCAAGGATCTGACCGCTAATTTCGCCTGTATTGACTTCTCCAGCGCTGTAAATATCACTGAGAATCACGACATCAGCATCTCCAAAAGACTCCGCAAATTCCGCTAAAAACGTTTGAGTGCGGCTATAGCGATGCGGTTGGAAAATGGCGACGACACGACGACGCGGCGATTGCTTGCCAGCTTGCAGTCTTGCTGCCTCTAGTGTGACCCGTAATTCACTGGGATGATGCGCGTAGTCATCAATAAATAAAATGTCGTTAAAATCACCCCGGTGTTCAAACCGCCGCCGCGCACCTTCAAACGGCGCGATCGCGGCAGCAATCGTACTAAATTCCAATCCAATGAGGCGACCGACCGCGATCGCAGCCAGCGCGTTACTCAAATTGTGTTGTCCAAGCACTCGCAGCTTGATTTCTCCTAACACCTGCCCCCGTTCCCACACTCTCGCCGTCGTTCCATCCCCTGCATACTGGATTTGATCCACGGTGTAGTCTGCCTTTGTCGCCGGATCGAGACTGTACGTAATGTTGGGGGGAATGCGATCGCGAACTGTTTGACAATCGATCGAGCCGACTGTGACTTGACACTGGCTGGCAAACGTTTGAAACGTTTGAACGACTTGATCCAAATCGCTATAGTGATCGGGGTGGTCTAATTCTGCATTCGTGATGATGCCAATATAAGGTGCAAATTTAACCAATGAGCCATCTGACTCATCCGCTTCTGCAACCATGTATTCACCCCGTCCAATCCGGGCATTTCCTTGCCAAGCCTTGACTTCTCCACCCACAATGACCGTCGGATCAAGCTTCGCATTGTAGAGCATGTAACTGATCATGCTGCTCGTCGTTGTTTTCCCATGCGTTCCAGCGACGGCGATACTGCGATACTCTCGAATTAACGCAGCAAGGAGATCCGAGCGATGAAAAATTGGACATCCTAGCTCTAGCGCCGCTCGATATTCAGAATTTGTAGGATTAATCGCCGTTGAGCAAATCACTTGGGGCAGATCCTTGACGGGTGCAGGCAATGTGACAACATTTGCACCAGCGGCAACGGGTTGAGCAAGCTGTGCTCTGACTTGATAATGATCCAAATTCGACGCATCTTGTCCGATGAATATCTGCGCGCCCAAGCTTCGCAGTCGTTCAGTAATGTGGCTGGATCTGAGATCCGAACCAGAAACAGGTAACCCACGGTCTAACAAGACATAAGCTAGGGCTGACATTCCAATTCCACCAATGCCGATGAAATGAAATGGTCTGCCGCTGAAGTCAACGGAACTCAGCATTTTTGCTCCTTAAACACCACACCAATGTCACGCGCTATCATATCAAGGATCTTCTATTACCGATACGGTAATAGAAAACATTTTGATAGCAAATCTGCTTATCTAAATCGAGTCCATTTAGAACAATTCAAAATAATTTTAGTTTGAACGCTCTTAATTGGGGAGTTTGAATCAGAACAAGCTGTAATCAACGAGATACAAGTCGATCTGCTCCAATTCCTGACAGAATTCAACTTTTTAATAATTGAATTGCAATCCGCAATCTGTCAACAAATTCAAGCCTAAATTGTGTACTTCTAAAGGTACTAAACGTTTGTGAGAAATGCTCTCAACTTTTTAGCCAATTTGCATCGATTCTCAACTTGATCGTGATTTAATTTTGTACCTTTTTCTTCAATCTGCTCCATTTCTCAAGTTTTTCACCATACGACAGTTGTAGAGTCGCTACAGATTTTGCCACAACTATTTTGAATTGGCATCTACTCTTTAGATTGCCTAGGGTTCCCCGCAAGTCAGAAAGAACACAAGTATTGGTAAAGACTCAGATTAGATTCAGGGCTGCATTCAACAGATGGCTGATGCACAATTTTTTTGCACAGCCAGAAACATGTTTTTGCTTCTCAAGCGAATTGTGGTCGTTCCCAAGTTCACCGATTGCCCGATCGCCCATTCATCTCAGCATGCTTCAGGGATCAGTCGCTGTGACTCATTTTTCGTGCTTGTCACCATCTGTTGATCCCAGATTGATTTTGAGTTGAGATGAGCGCATTGTTTTACGGTATGATGTCTGCATCAATAGGTATTTATATTCAGAGGGCAAGACGCAGTGGTTAGAGTAGCGATCAACGGCTTTGGACGCATTGGACGCAACTTTTTGCGGTGCTGGGCAGGGCGACAACAGACGGGAATCGAATTGGTTGCGATTAACGACACGTCTGATCCCAGAACCAACGCTCACTTGATCAAGTATGACTCGATGCTGGGTAAGTTTTCCGGCGAGGTGAGCGCGGACGAAAACACCATTACGGTGAACGGTAACGTTATCAAATGTACGTCCGATCGCAATCCCGAGAATCTTCCGTGGGGAGAGTGGGATATCGATTTGATTATTGAATCGACGGGCGTGTTCATCTCCAAAGAAGGCGCAACCAAGCACCTGAATGCGGGTGCGAAAAAAGTTCTGATCACTGCGCCGGGTAAGAACGAAGATGGAACCTTCGTTGTGGGTGTGAACGATCATGAATATGATCACCACAAACACCACATTATTAGTAATGCAAGCTGTACAACCAACTGCTTGGCTCCAATTGCGAAAGTGCTGAATGACAATTTCGGCATTATCAAAGGGACAATGACCACCACGCACAGCTATACCGGAGATCAGCGGATTCTCGATGCGAGCCACCGGGATTTGCGACGCGCACGGGCAGCAGCAATCAATATTGTGCCGACTTCAACGGGTGCTGCAAAAGCGGTAGCGTTGGTTCTGCCTGAATTAGCAGGTAAGTTAAACGGGATTGCGTTGCGGGTTCCGACTCCGAACGTCTCTGTTGTAGATTTGGTTGTGCAAGTTGAGAAGAGCACGATCGCGGAACAAGTGAATGCGGTGATCAAGGAAGCAGCTGAGACGACGATGAAAGGCGTTCTCAAGTACTGCGATCTGCCGTTGGTCTCGAGCGATCATGCTGGAACCGATGAATCTTCGATCATTGACGCGGCTCTGACCATGGTGATGGGCGGAGACATGGTGAAAGTTGTCGCTTGGTATGACAACGAGTGGGGCTATTCTCAGCGCGTTGTAGACTTAGCGGAAGTTGTTGCGAAGAACTGGGAAAAGTAAGATATTCCTTTTTCTGATCTAATGTTGCTTGCCTCTGACGTTTGATTGAACGTCAGAGGCAATTTTTGTGGGGAGCGGGGAGATGGGGAGTGGGGAATCGCTACAGCAACGCGCTCAATGAAGTTTTTATAGCAGTGCCTTTAGACGTTGAGTAAAGGCAGGTTTGTCGAAAATCGATAGGCTTTGTTCTCGGAGCCAGTGTCCCTTACAGCGCTGGTCTTCGCCCTTTAAAATCTCGATGCAAGCGATCGCGACTTCAACCGGATCGCGATACGGGACTTGCCAGCCAAACCGTCCATCCTGTAAGGGATCGGCAGAGCCGTCTGCATTACCAGACAGTACTGGAACCCCGCAAGCCATTGCTTCTAAATACACAATGCCAAATCCTTCTTGTGAAGGCATCACATACGCATCTGCTAAACAATAATGCTTTGGCAATTCCTCAGAGGGAACAAACCCCGCAAACACAACGCGATCTCTGACTCCCAATTCTTCGGCAAGTTTTTGTAATCTGGGCTGATCATCACCGCGCCCAATCACTAAATATTTCGCATCGGGGCAAGATTTGAGGATATCGGGCAGCGCACGAATGGTGACATCAACACCTTTGTAGGGATCGCCTGACCACAAGCGGGCAACCGTCATCAACACTTGATGATTTTCAAGGTGGTAACGCTGGACTAACTCCGGCGCTTTGGCTTGGGGACGAAATACGTTGCCATCGACTGCACAGAAGAGAAAATCGACCTGATCGCGATCAATCCCATTCGCTGCACAGGTGCGATCGCGCGAATATCGACTGATTGTCCAAATGCGATCGGCATTTTGTAGCGCTTTTTGTTTTCGTCTCGGTAACGGCTCCCACACCTCTTTTCCGTAAGTCAGAACCGTGTAAGGAATGCCCAACGGTTTGCAGAGCATCTCGACCAGTGGCGCGAGGTGAATATGTCCACAAAAGACGCGGCTAGGACGATGCTTGAGGAGATGGGTGAAAAGTGCGATCGCCAGTTTGGCACGTCCGAGTTTGGCGGAATCCATTTTGCAATAGTGAAATCGCATGTGTTCAGACACCAATGGATTCTCAGCATCAGCGCCATCTCGAAGCAGGAAAATATCAGCGTTTGCGGTTTCTAATTGCGAATAGGCTTGCAGAATATCTTTGACATAGGACTGAATCCCGCCTTCGCACGAGAGAATTTCGAGAAAGACAAAAACGTGGTGAGCCATAAACAGGAAAAAGGGCGAACCGCAGTCCGCCCAGAAGAGCATCAGATTACCCTCTTTTTGAATACCCAAAACTGCCGCATGATCGAACAGTCTTAAGAACATGCGGCTTATATCCTGCGTTTGTTAGTCGCTGGGGCGGACTCGTTTCAGCATTTCTACTAGGATCACATGCGCTTCTTTGGCATCTTTTAAGGTGCGATCGAAATTCACACGTACCGGAACCGTCTCTCCATTTACCTGTGCTGAAAGATCCATGCCTTTCGCGTCAATAGATTTCATCTCAGCAGCAGTTGCGTCGCTGATTTTGCCGAAATACTGGGCGTAAACTAAGACTGCATCACCGTGATCTTTATTCATATGACCGCAGATGCGATCGCTAATCGCAGGCGAAAAGGCTTCACTGACTGACTCAGACATAAGTTCTCTCTATTGCGTCGATCCCGATGATATCGCAATGTGAGATGCGAGGTCATCGTAGAATTTCCTGCGGATGATAGATGCAATACCTAACGCAAATTTGATTTTGTCTTAACGTAGCTAATCCTAAATCAAGTCGATGCAGCGAAAAAAACTCTGGTGTGGGGTCGCTCTGCTCACCTGTGCAACGATTCTGATGCCGCAACCTAGTTTCTCGGCTCCACCTGCGATTGAGTCTGCGACAGACACTCAGCCGCAAACTCAACCAATGCGATTAGAAATTCGGTTGAAGCAAAAACGAGTGACAGTTTATCGCGGCGAGACCAAAGTAACAAGTTATCCGATCGCCGTTGGGCGCGCAGGTTGGGAAACACCTACCGGAACTTACAAAATTCGTCAAATGATTCGTAATCCAGCTTGGGTTCATCCTTTGGAAGGATACACAATTCCAGGGGGCACGCCTGAAAATCCCCTAGGGCGATACTGGATTGGATTCTGGACAGATGGCAAGAATTGGATCGGCTTTCATGGCACACCAAATCCAGAATCTGTAGGAACGGCGGCTTCGCATGGCTGCATCCGCATGTACAACCGAGATGTTGAAGAACTCTTTGGTACAGTTCGTCTCGGGACAGAAGTTGTCGTGAAGCACTGATCCCAGATCATAAAATTCTTACTCAGATAAATCAGACCAGAGGAGGAGTAGGTCTTTTTTCGCAATCACTAGACTACAACCTGTGGTGGTGATCCAGATTCGGATTCTCGCTTCCGCAAACTCGGTGAGTTTCAATCTGCAACAACCCTTTTAGGTAAACAGGAGAGACCGAATGAACGGAAAAAACAGAAACGCGCTTACAAAATTAGCAGGCACGGTCGGGGTCGCAGGTTTTGGTTCCTTGCTCTCGCTACCTGCAATGGCACAGTCGCCATTAAATCCGAATCCTAGCATTTTTAGCGAAGCACCTTATACGCGAACTTTAGCTCAGGCAGCGCCAGACTCTTCTACGATCGCGCCTTCTAGTTCTCCAAACACAGATTTGCCTCGTAACTCAACACCGTCACTAGGAAAGGTCAATCCCAATCCCAGTATTTTTAATGAAGCGCCTTATAATCGCTCTGCTGCGGCATCACCTGACACTTCAACTCCTAGCCTAGCTCCTAGCAGTACGATGCCCAGTGGCTCTATGACTCCGGGCAGTTCTGTGGCTCCGGGTTCTAGTTCCAGCCCAGCGACTTCTCAGCAGCCGACTTCTCCACGATCGAATCCTTCGACGGTTCCGACTGAGGCTAGCCCGAGCGAATCTTCCAGTCCAACCCAATCGTCTCCAAGCAGCACTCCATCAACAGTAACTCCGGGAACTTCTAGCCCAACTTCGCCGAGTCCTTCTGGAGATGTGATTGTCCCGACGACACCTGGCGGCTCTACCACTCCAGATTCAACTACAACACCTGGCGGTTCCACCACCCCAGATTCGACCACCACGCCTGGCGGCTCCACCACTCCAGATTCAACTACAACACCTGGCGGTTCCACCACCCCAGATTCAACTACAACACCTGGCGGTTCCACCACCCCAGATTCGACCACCACGCCTGGCGGCTCCACCACTCCAGATTCGACCACCACGCCTTCTAACACAAATGACAGCGATAGTTCTGGTGGAGTACGTGCTCTTTGGTAAGTTGAATCGAGGTCAGTTGAATTACTAGTTCTTTCAAGGAGGGGGCAATTGCACCCCTCTTTTTTAATTGAGATAGGTTGCCCATTGTTGGACAATCTCAGCAGAGCCATACCACTTGCCTCTCGATCGTGGAGAATGACTGACGTTTTCATAAGTCAGATTCTCTGCTCCTTCTAAGTGGGCGGCTTCGATCGGGGTAATTCCATCCCCCCAAGTATCCCCTCTGCCTCCTGTCAATTGATAGCTGCTATAAGCTAGCCAACTTCCAACCCGCCGCACTCCAAAAATCGACTTGCCTGCAATACAGACATATTTGACTTCTGGGTAAAACGCACCTGGATACGTCAGATTGACAAAGTTCAAATTCTTCAATGTCCAGCGTTCATAGCTCGTTTGTGGTGTGCCTAATGTGATTAAGGTTGAAACAAATTGATGTGCCTGCCAGCTATAAACGCGATCGCTAACCCTGCCGTGAATGTCGTAAGCTTTTGCGCCTAAGTAGATGCGAGAAATCCATCCGCCTGCGGAATGCCCAATGAGATTAATTTTCTCGGTATTGTAAGTCTGCCGAACTTCTTGAACAGTGCGATCAAGCTTGTCTAAAATCGGTAACACAGATCGACCGCCCAAGGTTGGCAGCCAGTCCCGTTTCACCAAAGGAACGGTTACGGCTGGAATTCCCAGGTCAATGAGAGTTTGCTGCATTTCGCGATAGTCGATCGCGCCTGCAAGATAGCCTGGCAAAATTACAGTCGGTAGGGGCATAACACCAAGAGAACATCTATGTAGAATTGTAAAGCATTTCTCGATCGTACTGTTTATGCCCCTAGCTCCTTGGCGTTCTCTGATTGCTCGTGCGCTGCATCGAAATCGCGCTCTGCCGAATGCCCGGTATGTCCAACTGGCAACGGTTCGTCCGGATGGCAAGCCCGCAAATCGCACGATTGTCTTCCGAGGCTTTTTAGAAGAGACGGATCAGCTTAAATTCGTCACAGACGATCGCAGTGAGAAACCTCAGCAAATCGAGCATTGCCCTTGGGGAGAGGTGTGCTGGTATTTTCCGAATACTCGTGAGCAGTTTCGGATTGCAGGAGAGTTGAAGCTCATCGATCGCGCAAATTCAGATGAGAAGCTCCAAAAAGCGAGACAGCAAGCATGGCAAGACATGTCTGACAGTGCCAGAATTCAATTCGCCTGGGCACATCCAGGACTCCCTCGCGCTGCCGCAGAGACATTCTCGCCGCCTATCCCAAATCAGCCGGAACCTTTGCCGCAGTTTTGCTTACTCTTACTTGAGCCGCTTTCTGTGGATCACTTAGAACTCAGAGGCGACCCGCAGAATCGACATCAATATCACTTGCATCAAGGTAATTGGAGCATGGAAGCAGTGAATCCTTGATTTATCGCGGCATTGCCCCTGGAAGCGGCGCGGGTGCTGCACCTATACCGGGTGTGCCGGGGGCAGTACGGATCGGTGGCAGGGTTGCACCGACTGCTGCCGGATTCCCCTGAAAGTTGAATTCCATTTGACGCATCACATTGTTCAGAACAGTAATCGTTTGACTGGTTCCGATCGGGAAGTCGGGAGAGTCAGGCTCGATCACGTACATGCCGGGAATCAGACGAATTTGGAAGAGTCCTTCGGGGTCAGTGACAAGACGTGTTACGCGATCGCGGGCAACTGTCGTGATCTTAATCGCACCTGTGTAGGGACGAACACGACAGGAAGCGGATGGAGCGGTGACAGGACAGATAGGAGTGAACATCACTTTGCCAGAGATGCCGCTAATTGGAGTGACCGGAGAACCGGGAAGCGTGCGAATGTCGAGTGGTCTCGGAAGTTCAGGCAGCGGAGCGCGGGCATCTCCAGGCATGGGAACTGGATCGATGGGGATGCGGCGAGGTCTTCGAGTTGGACGAGCAGGAGCGGGCGGAGCGGTAATCGGGGCAGGTGGCGCGCCTGGAATGCCAATCTGGCTCGGTGCAGCGAAAGCATCAGGAGTATCAGGAGCAGGAGCAGGCATTACTTGAGAGAGCCGAAATTGTGCTCTCGCCTGAGTCGCGATCACAATCATGCCTCCTGTAGCAGCAACACCTGCGACTACAAGAGCAATTTTGCGCGATTTGGTTAAGCTGATTTTCGTTAAACCAAACATTCCACTCTTCCCAATGGCAACATGTGTTAAAAACTAGCACACTCAGGTTTCACAATCCGGTAAACGCCCTGCTTCTTGATGAAAGCTTCAAATGGATTGCACTTAGTCAATTTGCTGAATGATTCCATCTCCTTCAATACGCAGTTTTCGCCCACGCCAGTAGGCTTCTCGCCCAAATCCACCGATCGCCCAAATTACCAAACTCAATGCATCTCGAAATGGCAGAACCCATAACCAACGCAATAGCCCAGAGGCATCCATGCTGAATGCTGCGATCGCTGCTTGAGTATAACGAATCACATAGACTAATCCAGTCAGCACGATTGCCCAAGCTGCAAATTTCGACACTAAAAGCAACAGCAGAGACAATATTGTTCCGTAGCAAAAGATCATACTGTAATAAATGCTACCTCGGTTGAAGCGGATCGTTCTTGACCAACGTAATTCTCGCTGAAAGAGATCCCAAAGGCTTTCTTTTCCTGTATCGGATTCGAGAATCAGGTGGGAAAGTTCGACGGTGTAACCAGCTTGAGCAGCCCGTTTACCGAGGTTATAGTCTGAGCCGATGCGGTTGAGTTGGAGTCCGCCAAAGTTGACGAGAGTAGATTTTCGAGTCGCGATCGTCACGCCGATGGCAAATTTTAATCCTCGATCGAGAGTACGGGCAATTAAAGTACTCGGGATGAAGTCACAGCAGCGCCCCAGAGACGCGATCGCGGAGGTCAAAGACTGAGGATGATGCGCGATATAGCCACAGGTGATGATGTCAACTTGAGCGAGTGGAGCAGTGACAGTGCGAATATAGTCTGGAGCGACTCGGATATCGCTGTCTGCAAAGATGAGAGTTTCGTATTGGGTCTGTTCTAAAAGGTAGCTGAGGGTACTGTCTTTGAAGTTAATTCCGCGTGGGGGAAGTCCGACGAAGACTTGAACCCGATCCGAGTAGGTTTCTTTGAGGCGATAGAGCACAGGGACGGCTGGATCGGTTTCATCGACAACACCGAATAAGACTTCGTAGGTCGGATAGTCTTGCGTACAGAGAGATGACCAGTTTTCAAATGCACCTTCGTCGAGACCGCAAATCGGAACCAAGACAGAGACAGGATCTTCGGAAGATGCGATCGAGTGAGATTTTGAGAAAAATTGCAGTGTGAAGTAGGCACAGGCGAGGTAAAAGACCATTGAACCTAGCACTGGGATAGTTAATAAAATTTCGAGCCAGAACATTTTTAAGTTTCGCGATCGTCTGATCTAAGGATCGCATCGGTTTGGATACAACATTCAATTTATCGTGGTGTTTGGGTCTCAGATCCGCTCAACCCGCAGAAGATTCTGGCATTGAATCACGTAGAGTTTTGCAAGTTGAGCGGATCTATAAAGACAGCAGTTATGGCGGAGGCAATTCTCCCAAGATCGTGAATCGAATATGATTCAATGCTAAATCCCCGATCGATAAATCCATCAAATCACCAATCGGGATTCCTTGACTTCTCAGCGATTCAAAAGAAATGCCTTTACCAATCTCAGCGTGATACCAGGGTAGCCCCATGAAAAATCGAGTCGGATAAGGTCCACGCTCAACAATGTCATCCGGATTCGACTCCATCGGTAGCCACCCATATCCAGGCAGATAGAACTCAATCCACACATGGTTGTAGTCAGGTTCAAGCGGGACATTTTGGCGATCGGCAAAAGGCGGACATTTATACCGTCCAACCGTTCGGCAAGCAATTCCATTCAGACGAGATAATGCTAGCAACACACCCACGTATTCACCACAAGAACCAACTCCGCGATCAAGAACGACATCAGGAGAATCAATATGAGGCTTAATCCCATAAGACAACCGATCGTAAACGTAATTCCGAATCTTCAGCATTTTACGTAATACATTGGTCTCCGTTCCGATCGCTTCTTTTGCAGCTTGTTGAATGGCTGGCTTATCCATTGCCAATTCATCATCATCGACTAAATAGCGATCGCGAAATTCTGGCGGAAGCTCTGGCGACTGTTCAACATCCTCAAACGAAAACTGATACTTAATACCTCGAACTTCTAGCACCGCTTTCCAGCCGAAAATCTGCCGCTCCTGAGATTTGAGTCTCGGAAATTGAAAGACTGCAACTCTTTGTCCGTCTTGGATATCTTCGGTAAACGGAATCCCGATCGCTTCAACGCTGCGAATCTTTTGACGATGTGTTTCCGTTGGCAATGCAATTCGCCATTCTAGATCGGTTAATTCCACGTCATCGAGGGGAAGGAGTTCCTCAACGTACGACATTTCCACCAAATATCCAGTCGATAACGTGTAGCGCTCGTCTGGATAATGGCGAAAATGTAAGGGATGAATGAACGTTCGATCGCGATAGGTCAGCTCTAAATTCGGGTCGGCATTCGGATTGTCACGAATGTAAGCTTCTTCACCCGCATAGGAAACATACAGCGTTGAATTCAAGAACGCGATCGCAGTTGGATTCTCAAACGGAGTGAGCATACTGAACTTCTGTTCACCCGTTGCGCGATCGAGACAATAAACCGTTTCTTCGGTGCGATCGCATAGCCAAAGCTCTTCATCTCTTACCGTCAAATTTGTAATTCCAACGCCAGGCAACGGAAATTGGGTAATCTTGCGTTTCGTTTGACGTTCGTAGATCAGAATATATCCCAGTTTTTGACTCGTAATATAAACTGTTGACTCCCAAATGCCGATTCCATCGGCTTCATAAGGTAGAACAGTGAACAACTGCGGCTCAAACTGTCCAAAGTCACAGCAATAAACCTCTTTGCCTTTCGCAAACCAAATCGTATCCTCCCAGACCGCAAAGCCTGTTGCTTCGATAAATAGCTCGGTGTGATAGGAATTGAGAATTGTTGTATTGTCACTGAGGGGATTGACCTGAAGCAAATAGCCTCGGATCGCATCCATCGTCACAAGTTGATTGTGCCAAGTCGCTAAACCTTGCAGCGCATAAGCCCCGATCGGTCGGATTGATCGAGCAGACCACTCTGAAGCGGCTTGGGGGTTGGAATGCGGAGTTGAAGTACCAGAGTCGAGCATTCAAAAACAGATGCCATAAGTTAACACTTCTGAATTCTAGTAAACCTGAGCGCGATCGAATGTATCCCAGCCACCGAGTTTTTGAATTGTGCGATCGGCTTTGATCTCACAAAATATTTAATCTCACAAAGTAAAAGTGGCATTGGATCATCTCCAATACCACCTGCTAACCTTCACCTACAAACTGAATTCACGCTTAAATCGAGATCATTTCTCGCAGTTCGGCTTCTAAAGCGCGTAAAAGATTTTGATCGCCTCGTTCTCTCGCAACCTGCATTCGACGTGTGACATTCCGGTGAATTGTCACGCGATGCGCGTCTGCAACAGAATGAGAGCGGCGGACAATGCCAAGCCGTCGCGCCTTCACAGGCGATTTCTCAACCAGGACATCAGCTTTTGGAATACTCATTTGAGCGATAGTCTGACAAGTCCAAGGTTTCACAGACCGTCCGATTTCCGTTTCTCGCACTTCGAGACTGGGAAACGGAGACAAATAAGATTGAGTAAGCCGGGAGTGACGCATAAGAGAGATAATCTAAAAAGGCTATTGCTTGAGGATTCCCCAGGCAATCTATAAACTCGGGGTTATATTCTGTATCTTACGTGACAGTTTATATTTCACCAATACTACTTAAGGAATATTTAGATCTCGCTATCTTTCGAGGCGTTTGAGATGAGCGCAGACATCCCCTGAATCCCACTGCAACTCAGCAATCAAGAGCGCACTCACTCCCGTAACGAGTCCCGTAGTCAGAAATTCCCATCCACCCACATAAGGCAGGAGCGCGATCGCCAAAAAACTTAGCCCTCCGATCCAAGCAAATGCCCGCGATCGAATCCTGATACCTGTGAACAAATACCCGATCGCATTAATGCCTAGCCACAGAGGGCACAGCCGCGCCATCAGTTCTCCCCAACTTAGAAATATACTCAAATCCGTGAGAGTAATTCCTACCAGCATCAGGATGACCCAAGCATCGATCACATCTTTCAGGGGCTTAATCGTGCGCCAACACTGAGAAAGTTTTGCCATTGAGAGCGTGCCCACCAATGACAATCCCGACCATAAGAAGGCTTGAATTTGCCAGTCGATCGCTAAAAATTGAGCGGTGGCAAAAATGAGAGTCGAGATAACTCCCCAGAGGATACAAGCTTGGTCGATGCGGGTGTAAAAGGTTGAAAGAATTATCGTCTTGCCCAGTTGCCAATGAATGCGCCACAATCCAGGTAAATCCTCGATCTCAAAGGCAGAGCGCTTTCGCCGTAGCGGCACAGATCGGTCAAACCAAAAGAGTTCCAATAAAAAATTCCAGGTCATTGTTGTTAACAATTCTTATTATTATTCTAAGAATACTCGATCGCCTGATAGAAATATCTCTATTGAAGCAGCGATTAAAGAATTAGGGTGAGACATCAAAAGGTGGATTTTGAGGCAAGTCTAAGTTTGCGACCTGCGACCCGCTGTATTGAACTTGTCATTCGCTCAGAGCGCTTCTCTTTCTAAAGGTTGACGTAACTTTCAGTTTTTCAGCCCAAGGCTCACTTCTCCAGACAGAGTGACTTGCCTTGGCGTTTTGAGTATTTTGGTTGCATTAGAGCATCTATGAATACCAATCTGAGACATCAACCTCAGTGATTTTGGCTGTAAATAATTAAGGACTATTCAAAAATGGCAAATCCCAATCCTGGTGATCCCCAAGATCGCACAAACTATCCTGGCTCGACTTCAAACGACCCACTGAACCCACCAAGCTATAACCGTAACGATTTGTCCAGACAAACGGTTGAAAGGCAGCGGTATGCAGATGCACAGCAAGCCAGAGATGAAAACAATACGGCGAATGGTTTTTTGATTGGAATCTTGTTGACCGGATTAGTTTTAGGCGGCGCAGCTTTGGCATATTTTGTCACCCAGCGCGATCGTACTCCGGTTCCGCAACGCACGATTGTGGTTCCGAGTGCATCCCCGTCTCCGTCTCCGTCTCCAGAGGTGCGCGAGCGAGTGATTGAGCGCGATCGCATTGTGCCGGTTCCCCAACCTCAGCAAAGTGCGCCTGTCGTCGTTCCGGCTCCAGAAGTCAGAATTGAATCTCCCAGACCTAACCCTCAAACCTCGCCTTCTACGCCCAGTTCTCAACAGCAAGAGCCTGCCCGTCAAGAACAACCGCGATCGACGAGCGAACCAACGACTACTCCTTCTCCTGAAGCGACTGCAAGCCCCAGTCCAAGTAATACAGGGCAGTAGTGAATGTCCGAAAATTCTTCAATGTATCTGCAATGTTCATATAATGAGAAACGAGTCGATCGTATTGGATTTGTTGAGATGACGCTAATTGCAGTGCTGAAGATAATTTGGATGGTTTCTGCGGTAGGAACAATTATTCTGGTGCTGCTGCATAGCCCGAAAGGGGATGGTTTGGGCGGTTTGGGCGGTCAAGCGCAACTGTTTACCAGTACCAAAAGTGCAGAGACGACGCTGAATCGTCTGACCTGGTTATTAATGACGATTTGTATGGGAATCACGGTGGTTCTCAGTGCCGGATGGCTCGGTCGTTAAAGTGGAATTGGTTCAAAGCGCATTCGATCTGTTTCGCGATCGGATGCGTTTTGTTTTGGGCAATTTCGGTGCAGGCGACTCCAAAGATTCACGCAATGCCACCGATTTTGGCGCAGTGGTCTGATCGATCGGGCGATTATTTCGATCGAGTTGAGAAAACTGAGCCAGAGTATTTGATTTGGTCAGAATTTCCCGTCAAGGTGTATGTCCAATCTGGAGATGCGACTTGGGCAAAGTTGATGACCCAGGCTGTGAATGAATGGAAAGTTTATTTTCCTTTAGAGTTGACCGATCAAAGAGAAGCAGCAGGAATTGTGTTCGATCGTGCTTCTATTCCGCTCCGGTTTCCTCCAACGGAGCGAGTTCGATTTGCGGATGCTCGGTTCGAGCTTTACAAACAACACTCTGTTTTGCGGCATCGGATGAAAATTCGGATTCAGCCCAATCGTCCAAATGATTCTTTATTGCTAGCAGCGCGGCATGAGTTGGGTCATGCTTTAGGAATTTGGGGACATAGCCCTCTAGAAACCGATGTAATGTATTTTTCGCAGGTGCGCACGCCACCAACCATTTCGGCGCGAGATGTGAATACGTTGAAACGGGTGTATGAACAGCCGACTCGTTTGGGTTGGTAGGAGAGAGTTTGAGCGATCGCGGTTGAGAAAGAAAAATGATTGAGAAGTGATTATAGATGTAGTCACCTCGATCATTGCATACAAGTTTTCAGCCTTAAGCCTCTTGGAGATTAGAACGATGATAGGAATCAATTTGTCTGAAGAACCTCGTGCGATTTGAGAAGCTAAAGAGGAGCAAGCGATCGCTCTAATCACACGGATGTTGAATCGTCGATTGCAACAAGAATTGCCTGAAGAAGTGCGATCGCGTCTCACTACACTTTCGCTTCCAGTCCTCGAAGATCTCAGCGAAGCTTTACTAGATTTTCGGAGCTTAGACGATTTGGAAAATTGGATTGCTGAACATGGCTAAAGGTTGCGGGTGGCGATCTTTAGCCATACTATTTCTGGCGTGCGGGATGGTCTGAAGATCGAGCGTGCAGTAAATACAGTGAGCCAAGATGCTCTGGGGTGCAGCAGAGGTGGAATTTATTCTGCTAAAAGCACTTTTTCTGGAGCTTGATTAGGGGTCAAAAAATGTCCCACTTCAACCGGAAACTCAATGCTTTCTCCGTTCACTTTTTGAACGAGTAGGCGAGTGATTTTGCTAATGATGTGCTGATTAAATTTGAAGAACTTTCTGAAGGTTGGATCAGAAACAATTCCAACAACCGGACGATCTGCGATCATCACTTCTTCTTGAGTGAAGGGATAAATTGCTTCGTGCTGACCAATCAGCAGTTTGACACTCCATTGGTTTTCGGAATTCGATTCGATTTTCAAAACTTGAATGTTCATAGGACTCAGTTTAGGTAAAAAACAGCCTTCCGACTCCAAACTTCTAGAAATGCCTGTACACCCATTTTATATCTGCAACCATATTTAGACTGAAGGGTGCGGCTCTGGGATACATCGAAGAAATCACATCCCCATGGATCACGAATCAAAAGATAGCCATTTTGATCGAATCCATCCACGACAACAGCATGTCCGATGGGTTGTTCATCTTCCCAAAAGCCTGCAATCCATGAACCTGTCTGGCTGAGTGTGTGCAATAGTTCTTCATCACTTGCGCCTGGAATGGTTACAGCAATTCCTCGCCATTGTCCTGTGAGAGTTCGAGTTGAATTGAGTGCATCTGCCAAGTCTTCCAAATCCATTGGCACACCGCCTGCGATCGCGGCAATTTCTCTTTGATTGATTTGAATATTGCGATCGCGAAGAACGATTTCCCCACAAGCGGCGGCACAGGCATCTCGATTAAACTGCTGGATGACGGTTGGGTCGTCTTGTTCGTCCAGAACAATCCAACGACCTCCTGCTCCAAAGGGGGTTGATTGCATTCGCGAAAAGTAAAGATACGATTACCTTTCTAGAACGACGCTCACATTCTAGAAGGCTTCTATTATTGCTGATTGCGCGGAAAATTTGCGATCGCGGTTGACTACGCTTTCGCTTCCAATCCTCCAAGATCTCAGCGAAGATCTAATCTGTCGCTTTTCTACAGAAATCCTGAGATTTTTCGGAACGACTTTCATTCTTAGAGTAGAAAAGATACAGCCCCTTTTCGGAAAATTCTTATGACTGATCCTTTAAGCGCTCTCGGTATTGCTGCGTTTGCTTTCTTGAGTCATTTTGCTCAGTCTGAACCTGGAAAGAAGTTTATTGAGTCGATCGTCGGAAAGCTTGGCGAGAAGACGCTTGAGGCGGGATTGAAGAAAGCAGGGGAATTGAAGTCGATCGTGGTCAAGAAATTGCAGGGAAATGCAACAGCGGAACAAGCGATCACATTAGCGGAAAGTGGCGATGAGCAAGCATTGAAAACGGTTGGGGCTTATTTGAATGTGGCAATGGTTGAGGATCAGGAGTTTGCGGCGCAGGTGCGGCAAATGGCTGAACAGATCATTAACGTTGGCAGAATTGAAGGGAAGAATATTCAAAATATTTACGGTGGACAAGGCTTACAGGTGAATGATTCGACTGCACCTGTGATTCAGGCGGGAGAGAATGCCAGCATTAATTTCAATTACGGCAAGGATTGACTGAATTCGTCGGATCGCGGTTCCGACCAAGTAACGCCGTCTTTTGAAATTCCCTATCGCGTCTCACCGAATTTTGTGGGACGGGAGGATGAGCTTGTTCGATTGCAGGAGATTTTGAGATCGTCTGCGTCTGCGGCGATCGCTGTTGTGAGCGGAATGGGCGGATTGGGCAAGACGCAATTGGCGGCGAAGTATGCGACGGAGAACAAGGCGAAGTATCCGGGGGGAATCTATTGGCTGAATGGTCGCGCCAAGAATTTAGCGGCTCAGATCATTTATAAAGCAGAATCCGATCTGCACTTACCTGGATTGGATGCGGCGAAAGAGCGATTGCAGGAGTCGGCAGTGATCGCGAAGTGGTGTTGGGATCATTGGTTGCCGAAAGAGCCGACGCTGATTGTGGTGGATGATGTGGCGGACTGGGCAGAGGTACGATCGCTGATGCCTGTGGAGAGTCGCTTTCGGGTGCTGGTGACGACGAGACAGCGCGATCTTTTACCGCAGCAGCATACGATCGCGTTGAAGCGGCTGGAACCGGGGCAGGCGCGATCGCTGTTGGCGGTATTGGAGGAGGTTGGACGGGTTGAGAACGATCGAGCATTTGCTGACCGGATTTGTGCGGGGTTGGGCTATTTGCCACTTGCGATCGAGCTGGTTGGATCTTATTTGCGGCACGATCGACATTTGACGCTCTCGGAGGTTTGGGAGCGGTTGAGCGCGAATGGGGTGCGGGACGAGGCGCTTGAGCGATCGCCGCAGTATGAGATGGCGGCGGAGTTGGGGGTGAGAGCGGCGTTTGATTTGACTTGGGAGACGATCGAGCCGGAAGGGAAACGGGTGGCGCGGTTGTTGAGTTATTTCGGGTTGGATTGGGTGCCGTGGGAGTTGGCGGAACGGGTGATGCAACGGGTGGAGGGGGAGGAGTATCGATTTGGGAAATGGAAGGCGCGGCTAGAGAATGCGTCGCTGGTGGAATTTGAGCCGGAGCGCATTGGGGATTGTCGGTTGCATCCCTTGATTCAGAGTTTCTTGCGCGATCAGCCGGAGGAGGAGGAGATTCGAGCGGCATTTGTGAAAGAGATGATTGCGATCGCGAGTGAAATGCCACAAAACCCGACGACGAAACAGGTGAATCAGTTTAAGGGTCTAGAATTGCACGTTCAAGAAATTTCAAAGCGACATATAGCAGAATTAGAAGAGGACGATCTGCTGGGGGCATTCGTCGGACTCGCACGATTCTATAAAGGACAGGCACTCTTTAGAGATGCAGAATCACAATATGCAGACTGTTTAGCTGTCACCCAACGCCTCTTTGAGGGCGACCATCCCGATGTGGCAAACAGCCTCAACAATCTCGCATTTCTCTACAAAGCACAAGGGCGATTGAGTGAGGCGGAACCCCTCTATCTCCAAGCTCTCGATATGCGACAACGCCTCTTTGATGACGACCATCCCGATGTCGCACAAAGCCTCAACAATCTCGCAGGACTCTACAACTCACAAGGACGATTGAGTGAGGCGGAACCCCTCTTAGTACAAGCTCTCAATATGCGACAACGCCTCTTTGAGGGCGACCATCCTGATGTGGCAAACAGCCTCAACCATCTCGCATTCCTCTACCAAGCACAAGGACGATTGAGTGAGGCGGAACCCCTCTATCTCCAAGCTCTCGATATGCGACAACGCCTCTTTGATGACGACCATCCCAATGTGGCAAACAGCCTCAACAATCTCGCAGGACTCTACCAAGCACAAGGACGATTGAGTGAGGCGGAACCCCTCTTAGTACAAGCTCTCGATATGCGACAACGCCTCTTTGAGGGCGACCATCCCGATGTAGCAACCAGCCTCAACAATCTCGCAGGACTCTACCAAGCACAAGGACGATTGAGTGAGGCGGAACCCCTCTTAGTACAAGCTCTCGATATGCGACAACGCCTCTTTGAGGGCGACCATCCCGATGTGGCAAACAGCCTCAACCATCTCGCATTCCTCTACCAAGCACAAGGAAAACTAGAGCAAGCTGAAATCTACTACCATCAAGCCCTCCAACTCTTCGAGAAATTCTTAGGAGCCAATCACCTCAACACCCAAATCGTTCGCGACAATCTCGCCTACCTTCGCCAACAACAGCAACTCATCCCCCCGCCAACTCCGCCGCGCTCTGCCTTCCGTCGCCTCTTGCGTCCCCTGCGCCGATTCGTTCGGTTTCTGCTGCGTTGCTTTGGGATTCGATCGATTCGGTAGAGGGAGTAGGGAGTGGGGGAGTGGGGAAATGGGGAGAGGAGGGAATAGATTAGGTGAGGAGAGTGAGTTGGAGAATTTGGGAGTGTTCGATTGCGAATCGGCTTCTTTACAGATTCAACCGATAAAATAGGAACACACAATTGAGACACAACCCAGGTGTGAGGACTCTGAACGATGGAATGGACAGCCGAAGCAGAAGCAAAACTCAAAGAAATCCCCTTCTTCGTACGACCCGCCGCCCGCAAGAAAATCGAAAAACTTGCTCAAGAAATGGGTGCAACTCAAATTACCGTCGAAATTTACGATCGAGCCAAACAACAGTTCGGCAACTAAGCTCGATCTCTGAACCAAAGTATAAAGTGATTCTTAGACTCTGCGGGGTATACTCACTCAGCAATCTAATCACGAAGCAAATCCATGCCCACAAGAATAGCTGTACTCTCCAGATTGAGCGGACTGATTGTATTCAGTTTCGGTTTACTAGCCTGTGGGCAACCCAACACTGCAAGTTTATCTAGCACTCCTATCCAGCCCGCTTCCGCATCTCCTCAAAAGCCATCCTCGCAACCCCGACAAGCCGAAGCATCCTCAAGCAAACCAAACCCCTCGCCAACTCAACCCAGTGCAGAGGCGATTTATACAGAGTTTGAGCGGCTCACCCAAAAAGCCTGTAAACAGCAGGAAAAAGTGGTCGGGAATATGCGCTACACCCTTTGCAGCATGACTGACACGCAGGGAGTCACCCGCATTGTTTCTGCCTCTTCATCTCTGAAGAACGAAGGCGATGGCGCGGGGTATTGGCTAAATGAGCAGGGCGATATCTACGCAATTCGGTACTTTCATTCTGATGAAGTCGTCGTTCTGCTCCCAGAAGACAAAAAGACGATCGTCGAACTCCTCGGAAAACGAGAAATCAACGTCATCACCGATGAAGCTCGCTGGAATCAGCTAGAACTCGGTGCGAGAGATCAGTTAATGACGATTTCTGAACAGTTTGATCCAGACGCAAGTCAACCATCGGGCACTTCAAAGCCACAATCTATGGAGCAAACCGCCCTTCAGCACCTCAATACTCCTGGCTCTGTCAAAGCAACGATCGAGAAAACCGCGATCGTCGAAAACACCGCTCTCATTCAATGGCAACAAGGCGAAGCAGGCGGCATGATGCTGTTGAGAAAAGAGAACGAAACTTGGAAAGTTCTCACATCGGGCGGCGGTGCAATGAGTCTAAGAGACTTATCAGAGTACGATGTCCCTCGCGCCACAGCAGAATCCCTGCTGACTCAAATCGATCCAAACTGGCGAAAATACTAAAGAATAGGGGGTAGAAAATAGGAAGAGCGACTAAGGAAACACTTCCCTACTCCCCACTCCCCACTTCACCTATCAGGCTCGAAACAAAGTCGAACCAAACACTTCGGCTATTTCTATCGCCAAAGGACGGTACTCCGATCTCTCCAGACTCCATCCCTTCTCTACAATAGCGATAGCACGATCGACACAGAAGGGGGAACACGATGCAGCCGACCAACTCAGAAAAATTTACCGAAAAAGTCTGGGAAGCAATCATCCGTACTCAAGAGATTGTAAAACAGGCGCAACAACAGCAGATCGAGACGGAGCATCTGATGAAAGCTCTGCTCGAACAAGATGGCTTAGCGATCAGCATCTTCAACAAACTCGCTGTCCCCGTCGATCGAGTGCGCGATCGTACCGATGATTTTATTCGCCGTCAGCCAAAAGTTTCTGGAAGTGGAACCTCGGTATACTGGGGACGCAGTGCCGATGCCTTACTCGATCGGGCTGAAGAATATCGCAAGCAATTCGAGGACAGCTTTATCTCGATCGAACATCTTTTGCTCGGGTACGCCCAAGACAGTCGATTCGGAAAAGCATTGCTGTCAGAATTTAGAATCGATGAAGCAAAATTAAGAAACGCGATCGAACAAGTTCGGGGAAATCAAAAAGTGACCGACCAGACTCCTGAAAACAAATACGAATCCCTAGAAAAATACGGGCGTGATTTGACCCAGTATGCTCGCGAAGGGAAACTCGATCCGGTCATTGGACGAGACGACGAAATCCGACGCACGATCCAGATCTTGTCCCGTCGCACCAAAAACAATCCAGTTTTGATCGGTGAACCCGGTGTCGGTAAAACCGCGATCGCAGAAGGTCTTGCTCAGCGAATTCTCAGTGGAGATGTGCCGCAATCCCTCAAAGACCGCAAACTGATCGCATTAGATATGGGCGCACTGATTGCAGGTGCAAAATACCGAGGTGAATTTGAGGAACGCTTGAAAGCTGTTCTTAAAGAAGTCACCGATTCTCGCGGCAACATCATTCTGTTTATCGACGAAATTCATACCGTTGTCGGTGCAGGTGCAACTCAAGGCGCAATGGATGCCGGAAACTTACTGAAGCCGATGCTGGCAAGAGGTGAGTTGCGCTGTATCGGTGCAACGACTTTAGATGAATATCGCAAATACATCGAGAAAGATGCAGCCTTAGAGCGGCGCTTCCAGCAAGTCTTCGTCGATCAGCCGAGTGTTGAAGACACAATCTCGATTCTGCGCGGACTAAAAGAGCGGTACGAAGTTCACCACGGGGTGAAAATCTCCGACTCTGCGTTAGTTGCCGCTGCAACCCTTTCGACTCGATACATTAGCGATCGCTTCCTTCCCGATAAAGCGATCGACCTCGTAGACGAAGCGGCTGCCAAACTCAAAATGGAGATTACGTCGAAGCCCGAAGAACTCGATGAAGTCGATCGTAAAATTCTTCAGCTTGAGATGGAGCGACTTTCGTTGCAGAAAGAGAACGATGCAGCATCTCGCGATCGCTTAGAACGATTAGAGCGTGAACTTGCTGATTTCAAAGAAGATCAATCCAAGTTGAATGCTCAGTGGCAGGCTGAGAAAAGCGTGATCACAGATCTTCAGAAGCTCAAAGAAGAAATCGATCGAGTCAACCTCGAAATCCAACAAGCCGAACGCGATTACGACCTCAACCGAGCCGCTGAACTGAAGTACGGTAAGCTCAATGAACTCAATCGTAAAGTTGAAGAAACGGAATCCCAACTGTCTCAAACTCAGAAATCGGGAGCGACGCTGCTCCGTGAAGAAGTTCTTGAATCAGACATTGCTGAAATCATTTCCAAATGGACGGGTATCCCCGTTAGTAAACTCGTTGAATCTGAAATGCAAAAGCTCTTGCAGCTTGACGATGTTTTACATCAGCGCGTGATTGGACAAGACGAAGCAGTGACGGCAGTTTCGGATGCAATTCAGCGATCGAGAGCCGGACTTTCTGATCCAAATCGTCCAACGGCTAGCTTCATTTTCTTAGGACCAACAGGGGTTGGTAAAACTGAGCTTGCGAAAGCACTCGCTGCTTTCTTATTCGACACCGAAGAAGCAATGGTTCGGATCGACATGTCCGAATACATGGAGAAGCATTCTGTTTCTCGCTTAATTGGTGCGCCTCCTGGATATGTCGGCTATGAAGAAGGCGGACAACTCACGGAAGCGGTTCGTCGTCGTCCTTACTCGGTGATTCTGTTTGATGAAATCGAGAAAGCCCATCCCGATGTCTTCAATGTGATGCTGCAAATTCTCGATGATGGTCGCGTGACAGACTCCCAAGGTCGCACCGTAGACTTCAAGAACACAATTATCATCATGACCTCGAACATCGGTTCGCAGTACATCTTTGAATACGGTGGTGATGACGATCGCTATGAGGAAATGCGATCGAGAGTGATGGAAGCAATGCGATCGAACTTCCGTCCTGAGTTCTTGAACCGGATTGATGAGATCATCATCTTCCACAGTCTGCAAAAGGCTCAACTCCGCGAGATCGTCAAGATTCAAACGCATCGCTTAGAAAGTCGCTTAGCAGAGCGGAAGATGTCCCTGAAGCTCTCCGATGCAGCACTCGATTTCTTAGCAGAAGTAGGCTTTGATCCAGTTTATGGAGCACGTCCACTGAAGCGGGCAATTCAGCGGGAGTTGGAAACAACGATCGCCAAAGAAATTCTACGCAGCAACTTCACTGAAGGCGATACGATCTTCGTCGATGTCGGTGAAACGGAGCGCTTAGAATTCAAACGCTTGCCTTCTGAAGTGTTGACCACGCAATAGGCAATGAAGGGGTGAGACTTCTCTCACCCCTTCATTGCTTTAGAAGTAAATGAAATTCCAATTGAGGCATCGTTGACCGAAAAAAGCCATCATGCAAGCAGCCGTCCGAATCAGAGCCAAAGTGCTACCTGGAAACAGAATTGAGATTGAAGTTCCTGACAGTTCTGTTGGAGCAGAGGTTGAAGTCATGGTTGTCTTTCCTGAAACGATTCCAACTGGATTTGATCAGCGCGATCGTAGCTATCACCTCTTTTTGATCTTCAGACGTGAGAGACGAACTCACGAGATTTGTGGCTTTTATTCTAAGTGTTTTGGTAAAAACCAATGCTTCTAGAATGCCCGTCTGCCCAAATCAAACACTGAAGAATCAACTAGAGAATCGGCGATCGCTGTTCCAAATCGAACTTATACCCGTGTGGCAAAATATGCAGCTTTGCACCACAGAGCGCTAAAGCTTCGTCATGCAACAGTTCAGCCATATTGTTGTGCGTGACCGTCGATTCATCCACGATCGTTACTGCACCTTCACCAATGACTTCTAGGATTTTGCCATTGATTGAGATCGCAGTATTCTCATCAATCCCAAAGCCTAAGCTAGCAGGCTGCTGTGCTAAAGCAGAAAGTAATCGTCCCAGTCGTCCGCGTTGTGCGAAATGCTGATCAATAATCACATTCGGCAAAAAGCCCATGCCCCGATCCATGCGAGCTACCTCGCGTCGAGGATTCGTTTCGCCTTCACCCTCGACAATCATCATATCGGGCATCATCGCTGCACCTGCACTCGTTCCAGCAATTACAATGCCTTCAGAAAAGCGCCTGTGCAAAACAGCTTCTAGCTCTGTATCTTTCAAGCATTCTGTAATTCGAGCTTGGTTTCCCCCCGTGAAGAACACCCCGGTCGATTGAGAGATAGCTTCGATCGCTCTTGGATCACTCGCATCCTCACGCTTGCCCGTATCGACAACCTGAACGTCTTTTGCGCCTAATCGCTCAAAAATGTCAATGTACTGCGCGCCAACTTCACCTGGTAAGCCCGTCGCAACCGTCATCACAACAATATGCGCATCAAGTCCACCTGATCGCCGCACAAATTCCCGCAGAATCTTACACTCTCCCTCTTTATCCTCGGCTCCACCAATAATGACAAGTTCACCATGCGTCTCAGGTAAAGCGACATTCTCTTGAGGGTCATCCTGAGCAGGCGTTTCAATCTGACTTACCATAACCATCTCCAATATAAGAGTTTGATGTTACTGAACCATATTTGGTTATCACTCCATCACAACCGAACGGTAGATTTCGATACAAAAATTAGAGCGCCCGCGAATCTCTCGATCGTCGTCGATAGCTTTCAAGTAACAACATCCAAGCCAAACGAAACTGATTAAAGCTCTTGACTTCAGGCTGAATTAAATCAGTCAAAAACGCCTTTGCTCTTTCTAAAGGAAGATGGCGAGGTTTGCCTTTGTAAACAATCTGGTACTCATTGTCATATTCACCATCGCCATAGCCGGAAATTAAGTGCAGGTGAAATGCTTCTTCCGCTAAGGTATGAACTTCTTCACGTAAATTAGTATCCATAATGTCAGTCTTTACTTGATTTAGTCTGAGTTGTAATACAGGTCAGAATCTTTTGACACCTAGCTTGAGTTTTACTCTTTGGGATAGACGCAGCTTACGCTTCGATTTCTGTAGAGTCTCAAGGTACAAATATCTTGTGAAATTATGGTTGTCGATCGCATCTCCGAACTCAACCGCGTCAATGCGAGAAAAACTGATGCGTTTGATATTTTTAATATTCGTGCTTACGTTGGTGCAAATCCCTATTTGTCGATGGCTGCCATCGTGTTCGATTTTACGCTGACGAAAAATCAGAATGCGCTGCCCGTCGAGCAGTATGCCAAGATTGTGAGCGATCGCTATCCTGATTTCCGAGAAAAAACGTTTACTTCTCATGCTGATCTGTTTGCTCAGACCGTCGCGAAAGTGAGTGCACTGGAGATGGATCTGCATTTGCAGCACTGGAGTGTCACGGCTTATCCACAGTTCGATCGTATTGCAGTCGAAACGCTACATGCTCGAACCAGTCGAGAACTGATCTTTTCAGTTTGGGACTGGTTTGAAGCGATGACTCAGGGACAAGACTTTGCGATCGCAGATCACATCGAAGTGCTGCAGGCGCAGTTTCGGCGATCGGTGTATGGTGGCCCTACGGTTTATGCTTTACTCAAATCGGCTAGAGAGCTAGGCATTCCCACTTTCTATCTGTGGGATGAAGGGTTGATGCAGTATGGCTACGGGCGAAAGCAAGTCAGAGGCATTGCCACAACTTTCGAGCGGGATAGTCATCTCGATTCAGACTTCACGACACGCAAAGATGACTGCAAAGCGTTCTTGCAAACTTTAGGATTTCCTGTGCCAAAAGGTCGGATTGTTTCGAGCTTCAATGAAGCACTCAACGCAGTTGATCGCATCGGTTATCCAGTCGCGGTAAAGCCTGTGGTCGGACATAAAGGCATCGGCGTGACGGCAAATATCCAATCCGATGAAGATCTAGAAGCCGCATTCGATCGAGCAGTAGAAGCTGTTGAACCCGAACAATCGATTCGGATCATTATTGAACAGAGTATTGAAGGCGATGATTTTCGATTGTTGTGTGTGGATGGAAAGTTCATTGCTGCGACGAAGCGCGAACCTGCTTCGGTAGTCGGAGATGGAATGTCTACGATCGAGGAATTGATCAACCGAGCGAATCGCTCTCCTGAACGCAGCGATACCCCAACTTCGCCGATGGGTAAGATTCATGTCGATGACGCGATGCACCGCTATCTAGCTGAGCAGGATTTATCAATTGAGACAGTACTAGAGCGCGATCGCACAATCTTCTTGCGCAAAGTCGCGAATCTCTCTGCTGGTGGACTGAGCATTGATGCAACACCGAACATTCATCCCGATAACATTGTGCTAGCTCAGGATGTCGCTCAACATTTTCGCTTGACTTGCCTCGGCATTGATATCATGACCCGCGATCTCAGCCGCTCTTGGAAAGAAGGAAACTTTGCCATCATTGAAATCAATGCGGCTCCTGGAATTTTTATGCACTTAAAACCTGCGATCGGCAATCGAGTCGATGTGACTTCTCATATTTTGAAAACCTTCTTTCACTCAAGTGCAGAAGCTCGAATTCCGATTATCACCTTCAATCGCGTTACTCTTTCAGATTTGCAAACTGCGATCGCTTACATTCTTCGACATTATCCACATTGGACAATTGGAGCCGCTTGCCAAGATGGTATTTTGATCAATCACTCTGAAAAGCCACTGCATCCAGACTACAACACCAACATTCAGAATCTACTGAGAAATCCTAAGTTAGATTTACTGATTGCTGAATATCCTGAATCCATTCTCGATCGCTCTGGCATGTTTTATGAAAAGAGCAATCTTGTTGTGCTGAATGATCCAACAGAGATCGAAATGATGTTGGCAAAAAATATTTTTGAAGATGCAAAAGTTGTGATTAAGCAAGGCAGTAAAGTTTCAACTCAATATCAAGGATTGATTGAACAATATGCTTTAAGTGAATCGTTCGATCAGGTTTACCTAGAAGCGATCGCGGCAATGATCTTGTAAAACTGATGCCTTTGAAGAGACATATATCGATTCTCTAGAGAATTCTTCTGAATTAAGTAATTTTACTGGGTGATTCTTGTGGAATTTATGTGTTAATTGGCACGTAAAAGAAGCAAGCTGGTAAGTTAGTGTGCTTACTAAATTTACTGGTTTGCATGAGCGACGTTGCCCCGTTTAACTAGTGTGTCCCTACTTTTAGAGGGTCACAACTGGTTATATTACTTCTCAGGAATTACCCAATGTCAGACTTTGAGCAAATCTCCCTGTTGACGATCGACAACCAATCCCTTTCTCTTGGCACGGTACTTCAGTACTTTCAACTCTCTGGAAAACTGATGCCTTGGATTAGAGACATTCTGGAACAGCATATTGTTTTTCAAACGATTCAATCTCGCAACGACTTGAATATTCTTGAATCTGAGGTAGATCAAGCAGTCATTAATTTCCGAATCAACAATCAATTGTCTGATGCAGATGTCTTTGAGCAATGGTTAATCAATCAAGGCATCGACTTCGCAGTATTGAGAAGTCGGTTTGTGATTGGGCTGAAGGTGGACAAGCTGAAAGCATTGATCGCAGAGCCAAATTTGCAGGCATTGTTTGATCAGCAGAAGCTCGCATTGGATCAGGTCGAACTTTATTACATGATCGCTTCGAGCCAAGAGATTGCTGAAGAAATTCAGCGCAAAATCGAACAAGAAGGTGGTTTTGAGAAAGTTGCGAGAGAGTATGCTTTAGCAGAAGAGCCGCAAGTGAGCTTGGTTAGACGGGCTTTTTCGCTGGCTCAGTTGCCTGAAGACCTCAGGACCGCGATCGCACAAAAGCAAGCTGGCGATACCGTGGGCGCAATCGAAGTTGAGCAGCGCTGGTGTGTGTTCCGCATCGAAGCAGTCGTTCCTGCTGTCTTGGAAGGTGAATTAAAGCTTGCGCTACAAAATCAGCTGTTTGAACAATGGGTTGCTCATCAGATCCAGCAGTTATCTGTTCGATTGGGAGGATCTCAACTGGCTGAGGCTTCTGCCGTTGAGACAGAAGAACGGGAACTGGTAGCGACAATGTAGTTGATCAGGTGTGTAGGGGTGAATAGCTCTGCCAATGCCTCAGACTTTTGCCCCTCAATCTCGCATACTGAGAAACTTTGAAAAGCACAGAATACCTTCATAACATAGGCATTCTGGTTGAGAACAGCCCAATCCAATTCATGTTAATTTCCTGAGCGCGATCGCTTCTAGATATCGCGCGGTTTTGCTTTTCATCCAAACTTAATCCCGGTAACGACTTATGCAATCTGATGCTCTACTTCGTAATGCTTTACTAGGTTCTACAACGGCAATTGCCCCTGCGCCGCTTGAGATTAACTTAAGTCCAGCACTAAACGATATCTCTCGATCGAGTTCGATTGCATTTGTCGATCGTGGAATTCAAGGATATGAAAAGCTCCTCGCAAACGCTGCTTCAGGAACAGAAATCTATGTTCTAGATCCCATCAAAGATGCAGTTTCGCAAATCACCGACATTCTACTAGAGCGCACGAGCATCTCGGCAGTTCACATTCTTTCGCATGGAAGCAGCGGCGGACTGACATTAGGACAAAACTGGCTCGATAGCAACGCTTTGGAGCAGTATGCGGATCAGTTCCGAAGTTGGTCAAAGGCACTCACTCAAGACGCAGATATCTTGCTCTACGGATGTGAGGTTGCACAGGGCGAAATTGGACAGGCATTTGTCAATATTTTGAGCGAATTGACGCAGGCAGATGTTGCAGCTTCAACGAATTTGACTGGAAGCGCAGCGCTAGGTGGAGACTGGACTTTAGAATATCAACACGGCAAGATCGAAGCCGGAATAGTCTTTCAATCTACTGCACTCGCTGACTATCAATCTGTTCTAGGCATTAGCTTTACTGGAAGCGCCCTTACGAATACAGGCATCAATACAGCAGGTGCGATCGCGCGGATCACAGGCAACGCGATTTTAGACGTGATTGGGGATATCACGATCGATGCAAGCGGCATTACTGGAGACAACGCTGGTGGAGCGGACAATCTCACTTTAAAAGCGACAGGTAGAGTTGACCTGCGAGGGCTAATCGGAACGGGCGGATTTAGCAACCTGACGATTGAGGCTCCAACGATTACAGTGTTCGATGGCGTAAATATTACCCTTGATGGCGAGCTAACCTTTACTGCTAGTGAAACTGCCTCAACGCTGGATAGCTTAATTCCCATTGTGGGTGGCTTTACAGGAAATACCAAAGATGCCAGCATCACGATCGGTAAAAATACGAAAATCCAAGCCGCAGGCATTAATCTGAGTGCAGAAACAGAAGATAAAAATCCAATTGAAGGACTCAATAAATATTTGGCAGGCGCACTAGTCACGCCGCTGGTTGAGTTTGGTCAGGAGATTGCGTCTTTACCGCTCAGCGTGATGATTCGCAAATCAAACTCAACAATCTCGATTGGAGATAATTCTGAGTTGATTACCAGCGGCGATGTGATCATTTCTGCTAAAGCTGCGGCAGATGCGACATCCAAAGCGATCAGTCAATACTTCAGTATTGGTTGGAGTAATGCAGTTGCTTCTGCAATCACTGAGATCGCTCAAGGCGTGACGATCACCGCTCAAGGAGATGTAGATATTCTCTCCAATGCCAGCGCTAAAGCGAGTATGACAACTCGCACGCTGAAGAATATGGGCATTGGTCCAGCCGATAATACCGGAATCGCTGTCTCGCTGGCTGTTGCTGATGCTGATTTAACTGCAAAAACGACGATCGCACAAGCAGCGAAGATTACAGCCAGACGAAATGCGAACATTCTGGCAACGGGTAAGGTCGAGCGAGAAGCCAGTGCGGAAGCTGGCGCCTATGACGATGGACGAGCAGGCATTTCTCTAGGGCTTGGATTTACAACTTCTGATGTTCAAGCGGTTGTAGATGGTCAAGTTACTTCAGCAACAACGATCGCAAAAGCATTTGATCCAGCGGTTAATGTCAGTGATGACGAAGACACCATTAAGATTGTCGATCACGGTTTTAAGAAAGGACAAGCGATCGTCTATAACAATGGCGGCGGTTCGGATCTCAAAGGTCTTGAAGATGGCAAAACTTACTATGTCATTGTGGTCGATAGCGATACCATCAAATTAGCAGAATCCGCTTCTGATACTGAAGAGAACAAAGCGATCGACGTATCAAAGTCAGGCGTGACTGGATCAGCCCATCTTATCCGCGATCCGGGGCTACGTGTTGTCGCTCAATTAGAAAGCGAAGACAAGGCTGATGCAACTTCAGGAGTTGGGGGTGATCCTGCGATCGCCGATAATGTCAAGCCAGAAATTGCCGTGACGAAAATTATTGAAGCATTGACTAAAAATAATGCCTCAAAAGATGCCGGATCGGGTGGAAGCGGAGCAAAATCTAATTTTAGTCTTGCAGGTGCTTTAGCATTCTCTAAAGTTGACAATACTGTTGCAGCGACGATCGGCGTAACTGGCGTTCTCAAATCGAAAGCGGATCTCTATGTGCAAGCAACGATCGAGAATAAGCTACAGACTGCCTCAGAAGCCTCTTCCGAAGCCGCAGATGATGCTTCTGCACAGCAAAAATCTGCCAGCGCAGCGGTCATTGTAGGACTATATAGCAATACCGCAAAAGCAACAATTTCACCAGGAGCGGTGCTCGACGCGAGTAAAACAACATCGATTAGCGCAGAAATCACTTATCCTTTCCTGACCACGCTCAAAGAGATGTTTGACTTTAAGCAGAAGCTGAAAGATGATGGGCTATCAGGCTTTACAGATTATCTTGATGGGACATTAGGCTTTAAGAGTTCATTGTTCAATTCTTGGGCAAAGAGCACGGCAAAAGGTAAAAATCTAGGTTTAGCAGGATCGGTCAATTATCAACAATTTAATAGCGATGCTCAAGCCATCATCGGCGCAAATGCCAAAATCAATCAAGATGCTGCTTATCAATCAGATGAACAGACCGTCACAGTCGAAGCAACAACTGATTTAAATCTGATCAATGTCACAGGTGTATTCGACTTTGAAATTTCTTTAGACAAGCTCAATGATCTGCGAACCTCTAAAGATCGCCTAGCAGAACTGAATCCGGCTGGCTCCCAAAGCGACAAAGGCGGTATGGGCGGGTCGCTTTTCTTGTTGTTTAACAACAGTGCAACGATCGCAAAAGTAGACCAGAATGCAGAAATTCGTACTGGAAAAGATGGAAATCTCACCATCAATGCTCAGTCTAAAAACATTGATGTCAATGTTGCTCAATCAGGTGCAAGCGGTGGACAGTTTGGAGTGGGGGGTACGTTCTCCTACACCAATCAGAAGAGTACGACACTCGCACAATTGAGCAGTGGTGCAAAGGTAACAGGTGGAGCACTAAACATTACGGCAGGAGATGAGACGACTCGGGTCAATGCAGTTGGAGGTGTCGCGAAGGGCGGAAACGTCGGTGTGGGTCTGTCAGTCTCACTCAATGAGATGGATCGAACGGTTTCTGCGCTGATTGGCAAGGAAACGGGCGTGCCGATCACTGGAACAGCCATTAATGTCGGCGATATTAACCTTCAAGCGAAAGGAACAGGAGGCTTATGGTCGTTCTCGTTAGCCGCTGCGATCGCGTCTAAAAATCCTCAAGCTCAAACCGATCAAAATCCCCCCGAACAATCCACCGATGTTGCTGATTCTCAAGGGCAGTCTGATGATCCTTTAGATGGAGTGACGTTGCCAACGCTCTTTGGAGAAATGACCCCAGAAGAGTCTCCAGGCAACCAAAATAATAGCGCTGCGAACACCTCCAACGACAAAGGGAATCAAGGCAAATCAGGCATTGGCATCTCTGGAGACGTTTCTATCAACACAGCGACGGATCGCGTTTCTGCTTTTATCAATGATGCAGGCACAATCAAGGGAGAAAAAGTTGCCCTAGAAGCGACCAATGACACGGTGATGCGAGTCGCTTCTGGCTCTGCTGCATTTGCGAAATCCACTGATGCGAATGCTACATCAGTCGGAATTGCAGGTTCTGTCAGCGTTAATACGTTAACAGGAACAACCAGTGCTTTCATTTCGGGTACTGCGACAGGGGGACAAAAACTTGCATTGGATGCGAGTGAACTCTCTTTAAAAGCAACTCGGAGCGGAGATTTATTTGCGCTGTCAGCAAGTGGTTCTGGCGCTCCAAGTAAGAATGGAATTGCGATCGCAGGCTCTGTCTCGGTCAACCGGATTAGCAATACCACTCAGGCTTACATTGATGGCGTACAAGCTGCGATTGCTGGAAGTGTCTTACTGAATGCGGAAGATAACTCTCAAATTTTCGCGATCGGCGGGGCAGCAAGTTTGGGTGGACGGGCTGGATTTGGTGCAGGCGTAGGGGTCAACATCATCAAGAATACGGTCAGAGCGAATCTCAATAACTCTACGCTTGATCTAGAGACTAGCCTGACACTTGCAGCTTTGAATCGCTCTCAAATTCAATCTATCACAGCCTCTCTTGGCATCTCTCCACAACAGAGTGGAATTGGCGGCGCGGGAACCGTCTCAGTTAACAACATCGCTCTAACTACAGAAGCTTCGATAACGAAAACGAACCAGACTATCAGCGCGGCTCTACCCACAGGCGCGATCGCACTCTCTGCTCAAAATACTGCAACGATTCAATCTTTAGCAGGTGCGGTCGGAGTCGGTCAAAACGGTGGTTTCGGAGCAGCCGTTGCCTACAATGGCATCACAAATAATACTCAAGCTTTTGTCAGTGAGTCTACACTCGCGACGACCGCAGGAGCAGAGATCACCGCAGAATCTTCAGGAACGATTCAATCTCTAACACTAGGAGTCGGTGGCGGTAAACAACTTGGGTTAGGTGGCTCTGTCTCGATCAATCTCATCCGAGGCGGAACCCGTGCTTTTATCGAGAAAGATACTGTTCTTCTAGCAGGAGGACAAATCAACTTAAGCGCGAAAGACATTAGCACGATCGAAGGCTTATCAGGTGGAATTGCAGGCTCTCAAACAGCCGCGATCGGAGCCGCAATCTCAGTGAATGATATTTCAACGACGACGACAAGCTACATTGAGAAATCTACGGTTACGTCACAAAATGCAGGCGTTCGTTCTGTTGCTGAAGCAAGCGCAACGATTAAAACGATTACAGTCGGAGGCGCAGGTGCTCAAAGCGTTGCGATTGGGGGATCTGTTTCTGTTAACTTGATTCGTAAAACAGTAGATAGCCATATTACAGATAGTGCTACAGTGACTGCGGCTCAAGATGTGAAAGTCGAAGCGATCGCATCTTCGACTTTAGAGGCGAATGGGGGAGCTTTAGCAGTTGCAGGTAAAGTGAGTGTTGCAGGCTCACTGGCCGTGAATGATCTAGAAAATAGAACGATCGCACAGATTTCAAGCTCTACAGTTACAAGTTCTCAAGGCAATGTGATTGTCAGCGCAGATTCTCGTGACACAGTGCGGACGATTTCTGTCGGAGGCTCTGGCGCAGGTAAGGTCGGTGTTGCGGGTTCTGCCTCCGTCAGCATGATGGGAAATACCACAACAGCAGAGATCGTCGGTGGAACCGTCAGCGCAGATGACAACGTACTTGTACTGGCAAATAGTCAAAATGCGATCGAGTTTTATGGCGGGACAATTTCGGTTGGAGGCGCAGCAGGAGTTGGCGGTCTTGCGAATGTCAATACGATCGCAAATACAACCCAAGCTGCAATTCGCCAAGGTGCAAGTGTTACCGCAAAAGGTAATGCGACGAGTTCGATTCCAAAAGCGGATGGTACAGGAACGAGTGAACTCACACGCGGCGTTGCAGTCATCGCGACCAGCGAAGAGCAGGTGGATGTCGTATCCGTCAATCTTGCAGGGGGCGGCAAAGCAGGCGTAGCAGCAACAGCATCTGTCACCGTTTTAGAAAGTCAGACGACAGCATCGATCGATGGCGCGTCCGTTAATGCAAATAACACGGGGGCAAATGCGGGTCAAACCGTCAAGGTTAAGGCATTCAATAATTCTGATGTTGACATTAAAGCAGGTTCGATCGCGGGGAGTGGCGCAGTCGGTGTTGGTGCGACCGTTGATGTGACTGTGATTGGAAATACGACTCGTGCCTTTATTAACAATGCTCCGATTGTTAATGCCCAAGCTGGCGTTGATGTCACTTCCTTTACTCGTGAAAAATTTGGGTCCGTTGTTGCAAGTGGTGCAGGTGGATTTTTTGCAGGAGTAGCAGGTTCACTTCTAGTGAGTGATATTCGCAGTCAGAATGAAGCATTCATTGCAGGTTCGACCATTAATACCTTTGGTAATCTGCGAGTGATTGCTGATGATCGAGTCGAAGCAACTGGAGCCTCAGGAGCAGCAGGACTTGCGGGTAAGGGAGTTGGATTTGGTGCGGCGATTTCCGTCATTACGATCGCCAATTCGACAACGGCAAAAATCACGAACTCTACAACGAATGCAAGTGGACTGACTGAAGTCAAAGCAACCTCGGTAGAAATCGTGACCACAGGCGGTGCGTCTCTAGGGGCGGCGCTATTTGGAGGAGTAGCAGGTACATCATTAGTCTCCTCACTGACCACTCGCACGATCGCAACGATCGATGGAACAAGCCAAGTCAACCAAAATCAGGTTTATCGCACAGCCACACAAGATGTCCGAGTGACTGCTGAAAACGATTCGACTCTGACAGGGGGCGTTGCATCTCTAGGTGCAGGAATTGCAGGCTTTGGTGCTTCGGTTATGGTGTCGGGGATTTGGAATACGACCTCAGCCTCGATCGGAGATAACGCAACGGTGAGTGCAGGGCGTACTGTTTCAGCCAATGCGGTCTCGAATAAATCTGTGACAACGGCTGTCATGGCATTCGCAGGCGGTGGCGTTGGAGTCGCAGGGGCGGTCTCTGTTGTCAATATTGGCAGTGGTATGTCCAGTGATGGAACGAGTTCTGTCTCTGACACTCAATCTACAACCGATGGTCAACTCAATAAGAGCCAAATTGATAGCGGTTTAGGTAGTTCGAGCTTTGCGACTCGTGCGAAAACTAAGGCGGATAGCAAGACTGTCGGGATGAGAACTACAGGATTTGGGGCGACTGCTCCAGTGCTGAACGGAACCAGTGCTTTTGTGGGCGTGAATGCGATCGTCAACGCTGGTGCAGATGTCAATGTGACTGCGACTGAGATAATTACGCTAAATCAGGGAATCGGTAACATTACAGTCGGGGCAGTCGGTGTTGGAGGATCGGTTGCGATCGCAAATATCAACGGTAATACTCAAGCATTCTTGGCAGCAGGTTCGGTTGTCAATGCAGGTAACAATATCAATGTTGCTGCGAACTTTACGAATAACCTGGATAGCATTGCAGGTGCAGGACAGGGTGGACTGGTGGGCTTGGGTGCTCAAGTTGTAATTGTCAACGATGATAGTAGTCAAATTGCAGCAATTCGCAACGGAGCCAGAATTAATCAAGCTAACAATGTCTCGGTCAATGCTCGTGCGAATCGAACAAATACCAGCACGATGCTCAACCTGCAAGTTGGAGGATACGTTGCTGGAGCCGCAATTTCTCGACTGACGGGTGGCGGATCAACTCAGGTTGTCGTTGGAGACAATGCTCAGATCGGACAGCTAGCAGGCAGCACCGTTGGTAGTCTCAATGTCTCGGCAGACTCTAATCTCACGGCAACTGCTACGACGCGATCGCTTTCGGTCGGGATTGGTGCAGGGAGTGCGAACGTTGCGATGATTGAAGCTTCTCCGAATATTACCGCAAGTATTGGAGCAGAAGCAGATATCAAAACGCTGCAAAATATCAATGTGGTCGCGAGTGGTACGGCTGACATCACGACCGATGTATTTGGCGTGAATGCGGGAGGACTGGCAATTGGGGCTTCGATCGCAAAATCTCAAGTGACTCCAACCTTAACCACTAGTGTTGGAAGCGATGCTGTTCTCGATGCAGGAACGAGCATTCTACTCGATAGCCGATTCAATTTGGACAGCACGGGGCAAATCGTTTCAGGTAAGGATGTAAGAGCAACAGCAAATTCGTCTGGAGGCGGATTGCTCAGTGGCAATGGAGCCGATGCAACCGCGATTACTAATCCGACTCTAAGTACAACTATCGGGAATCGCACAAACCTCAAAGCAGGTGGAAACATCTTGGCGCAGTCGCGATCGACGAGTAATACGATCGCAGATGCTCAAGGTAATAGCTATGGAGCAGCAGCAGTTGGAGTTTCTTTAGCCAATGCGAGTGAAACAGTCAATGTTTCTGCCCGTTTAGGAGCCAATACTCAGGTTCAGGGACAAAATATTCAGGTTTTGGCACAGCACCGAGGACAGCAGGTAAAATCGAGCGCGACATCTTCGACAGGTGGATTGATTGGGGGTGTTGGGTCTGATGCGGCATCAAAAGCGAAGACAACGGTGAGTGTTTTTGCAGATAATGGTTCAGCATTGACTGCAAGCGGAAATGTCACACTCCAATCTCAATCCACAAATATTGTCGATGCCTATGCTAGCGGGCAAGCCTTTGGAATAGCAGCAGGAGGATTGACTTCAGCGCGAGCAGAAATTGACAATACAAATACTGCTTCCACAGGCACGAACGTACAAATTAATGCAGGGCAAGATGTCACGATTTCGGCTCAGTCTGATAATCGAGTGACTCGTTCAGAAGCGATCGGGGGTGCAGGTGGGGTGTTTGCTGGAGCCAGTACTTCTGGAACCGCGATCATTACTGACAATACAACAGCATCCGTCGGAGCGAATACTCGAATTACGGCTCTTAGCGGAACGATTAAGGTTGAATCGCTAGTCAGTAATGAGGCACGTAGTCGTGGATCAATTTCAACGGGCGGTGCAGTGACTAGCAATCGTACCGATTCAACGAGTAATGTCACTTCTCAAGTCCGTACAACCATCGGGGATGGTGCGAGTCTATTAAGCGATCGTATTCAACTGCACTCAAAAGTCACTAAGCTTGATGTCGATGCAGATGCCTACTCGAAGACAATTGCGGCAAATTCTACAACGAATGCTCAGTCGAATGTCAATACCGATGTGGATACCAAAGTCACAAATGGAATTGGCGCAAGTTTAAATGGTCAAAACCGTCTTGAAATTATCTCGCGACAAGATGGAGTCGATACAGATAGTAAAGCAAAATCAGAAATTGCCGCAGGTCTGACAGGTTCAGTGTTTGCGACGGCTCATAACAATATGGATCTCGATGCCGATATTGATATCCAGTCACGATCACAGCTTTCTGGGATTGATATTTTACTAGAAGCTGTTTCTCCTCAAGATCGCAATGCGATCTATGTTCTCGATCCTGAAACTGTTGCTAAAACTGTTGTGAACTATGTCTTGACAGCAGTAGAAGAAGTCGTCAAAGTCGTTAGTAAAATTCCGATTATTGGTTGGTTCGTGAAATGGGTGACTCGGACAGTCATCAAGCTCGTTGAGCAAATTCTGAACAGCGAAGCAGAAGCAAAACGCTCTGGTAACTTCTCCAGCAACAATACAATTAATCTTGCAGGTGACATCTATCAAGGCGCACCTAGCCGTGCTTCTCTGGTAGTGAATCCAGATTTGTCTGTTCTGACTCAGGGGAATATTTCAGCCCAGATTGTTGGAAATGAAGCCGTAGTCAGCGATGTGACGACAATGCCACCTGGACAGATCTTAATTAACTCTCCTTTCGGAACGGTGACTGGAGATGTAATCATTCACAAAAATAGCGTTCTAGAAAGCGTTGACATTACGAATAACTCGACGAAGGATCTGCGAATTAATCGGATTCGGACGATTAATAATGCAGTTGAGTCTCCTGATTTGGATATTCGAGCCGATATCAATACTGCTAATGTCACAACGGTTACAGATGTTGTCGGTCTGCCTTCCATCACTATTCAGAACAATACTGCTTCTAATGTGATTTTTGCAGGACTCATTGAGAACTCAACGGGTAGCTTGCTGGTCACCAACCAAGGCGGAAGTATCCTCATGGGTGGCAATGTCCAGCTAGAGAATGCCAGCGCGAATTTGAATGCGGCACAGGGTCGAATTGGAGATCTCACCAATCGTTTGAATTTACGCTTGTTCGATGAGACAACGAATGCAACATTGCAGGCAAATGCTGGACAGAGCATTTCTCTCAATCTTCAACTATCAAGCAATGCTCTCAGCACTGGCATCACACAGCTTGATGGGTTAGAAATCAACAGCATTACGGCTGGACAAGATATTGATCTCGCAATTCGACAAGCTGATATTTATCAATTTGATCTCAATACTTTTGAGCTGTCTCGTGTTGCGATCGATGGAATTTACAATCTCAAGAATCTCTCTTCGACTCAAGGTTCTGTCAAAGTTGACATTGCTCAAGGCACCGCAAATATTAGCAAAGTCCAGGCTCAATCTGGCACAGTGAATCTAAAAACGGTTGGACAATTAGTTGATGTAAATACTGTCGGTGCAGACATTATTGCTCAAAATGCAATTCTGCAAGCTACTGCTGGAATCGGGTCTAGCAGTAATGCGATCGATACAGCCGTTTCTCGACTCGAAGCGAATGGTTCAGGGGGAATGTGGATTAACAACACTGGGAATTTATCGATCGGCGGAATTAGCCCGATGATCGGTTTAACTATCACAGGTGATCTGTCTCTCACCAATGCAGGATCGGTAACGGTCAGCGAGAATGTGACGGCTTCTGGGAATGTTCAAGTCACGACAACAGATACACAAAATCAAGGCGAAGACATTGAAGTTGTCGCCAATACGAAAGTCGAAAGTACAGGTGCTAGTATTTCTCTACTTGCAGGCGACAACTTCACATTGAATCCAACGGGTACGATCGCGGCTGCAACTCAAATTGCAATTAAAGGGGACTACGGAAATGCAGATGCGGTTGGAAGCACGATCGACATTCGCGGAACCCTCCAAGCTCCAGTTGTCGAAATTACTGGAGATAGCAACAACGATCGCGTCAATCTCACCAATGTTTCGACGGGTTCACCTGTAACCATTAGAACCTTAGATGGTGATGATACGATCAATATCGGCAGTAATTCCACGCCTACATCAAATACGAATGGCACTCTAAATCGGATCAGTGCGAATTTGACGATCGACGGAGGAACCGGAAACGATCAGTTCAAAGCAGACGACTCAGGTGATACAACCGCAAACACTGGAACTCTCACGAATACTCAATTGCTCGGATTGGGTATGACAGGCACGATCAACTACGCAGGAGTCGAAGCGATCGAGGTCGCACTCGGTTCTGGGGCTGATACGTTTACTGTTGCTAGCACGATCGCAGGAACAACTACGGTCAATGCGAATGCAGGCGCGGATACTGTCAATGTTCAATCGATCTCAGGCGCGACTACAGTCAATGCAGGTGCAGACAACGACACAATTAATGTTGGAAGCGCGAGCAATACTGTTAACGATATTGGCGCGACTCTAACGGTTCAAGGGGATGCGGGTACTGATACTCTCAACGTGATTGACTCGGGTGATACTACTGCAAACACAGGCAATTTAACCAGCACTCGCGTCTCGGGCTTAGGAATGGCAGGTGCAATCGACTACGACACTGTTGAAGCTTTAGACATTACTCTCGGTTCAGGTGGAGACACCTTTACGATTCAAAGTACACACACAGGTTCTACGACTCTAAATAGTGCTGCGGGTGCTGATACGATCGCAGTTCAATCCAATGCAGGCGCAACGACCGTTAATGCAGGCGCAAACGATGATAACGTAACGGTTTCGGTGATCACTCCAGGTGGAACATTAGTTGTAAATGGTGAAGCAGGCAATGATGTGGTGAATGCAACTGCATCCACACGCGGTATTGTTCTCAATGGTGGGGATGGCGACGATACGCTACAAGGCGGATCAGGCAACGATTTGATCGGCGGCGGATCAGGGAACGATCGTATTGATGGCAATGCCGGAAATGATGAAATCTATGGCGATTCAACTTTCCCGGTTCAAGCAACAGATGCGGCTTATAACAGCTTTACCTTTGATGCGAATGTGATGACGGCTCCTGCTGGATCGCGTCCAAGTGCTACACAGCAAACTTCTCAAGGGAATGACACAATTTCCGGTGGAATTGGAAGCGATACCGTTTATGGGGAAGGTGGCGATGACAACATCGTTGGAGGTAGTTTTACTGCGAATGTCGCAGATGGAACGGACTATCTGTTTGGTGGAGCCGGAAATGATGTGATTGCTGGCGATAATGCCACGATTGATGTCAATCGCTCGATCGCGGTTTTCAATGACAATAACGGCGCGGCGGATTACATCTTTGGGGATACTGGAACGCTCACATTTGCTCCGACAGGAGAAGTGACTCGCGCCGCGAATGCTTCGGTTGCAGGAGATGGCAACGATACGATCTCCGGTGGAATTGGTAATGATGCTCTCTTTGGTGGAGCCGGCAATGATGTGATTTCTGGAAACTTGGGAGACGATCGCTTAATCGGTGATCAAGGTGTGATTGACTTTGTGAATAGTGCAGTCACCAAGATTGAAACGACAGAAGCAAATGTTGGCGGAACCGACACGCTAAATGGTGATGAAGGCAACGACATTGCGATCGGGGGATTTGGAAATGACACGATTTCTGGAAATGCTGGCGATGATTTCTTAATTGGAGACAACGGACGCGCGCAATTTTCGGCAGGCATCTTAACGAGAATTGAATCGATTGATCCAGGACTCGGAGGAAATGATGCGATCGCTGGAAATGACGGTAATGACATTGCGATCGGCGGATTTGGGGACGATACGGTTTCTGGAGAGATCGGTCGAGATGTCTTACTCGGTGACAATGGCGTTGTAGTTCGAGCCGATGGCACGATTGAAGCCAATGATATTTACTCGACTGAGCCAACCTTCGGCGGCAAAGACACGATCACTGGAGGGTTAGACAATGACTTGATCATCGGTGGTTCTGGTGGCAATGATGCATTAGGTCTCGGCGGTGACATCCTGGCAGGAAACGAAGGCGATGACTGGATCATTGGCGACAATGCTTATATCACTCGCGATAGTAACGACCAAATTGAGCAAGTCGCAACCTCTTTCGCATCGAATGGCGGCGACGACAATATTACGGGTAATGATGGCAATGACTTAATCTTCGGTGGGTTCGCCAATGACACCATTCAGGGCAATGTCGGTAGCGACATCCTCCTCGGAGATAACGGCAAAATCACCATGCTGAATGGGGTTGTAGCCCGGATTGAGACGGCAGAAGCACTCAGTGGCGGCAATGACACCATTCAAGGGAATGATGGCACAGATATTATTCTGGGTGGCTCTGGCGACGATACGATCGCGGGAGGAGCAGACAATGACACTATCCTTGGAGACAATGGCGTAGTTGTTCGTGCCGATGGTTCAGCCCAAGCGAATGATGTCTTTTCAACCGATGAATTAAGTGGCGGAAAAGATAGTATCTCTGGTGGTCTGGGAGATGATTTGATTCTCGGCGGATTTGAGAGCGATCGCATCACAGGTAATGAAGGGAATGACATCGTGTATGGCGATCATGCTTACATCACTCGCAATGCATCGGATGTTGTAGAAGAAATCACAGCACGCTTCGCAGCTCAAGGCGGAGATGATGTGATTGAAGGCAATGCAGGCGATGACATTCTCATCGGTGGAGCCGCGAACGATACCCTCAAAGGTGGTACTGGAATTGACTTCATCACTGGAGACAATGCGAAAGTGACGATGCCGACTGGGGTTGTAGCTCGCATTGAAACTACTGATCCAACCCTCGGTGGCAATGATGCGATCGATGGCGATGACCAAGGCGACTTTATTCTTGGTGGCGCTGGCGATGACACGATTACTGGAGGCTCTGATCTTGCAGATGATGTGATTCTGGGTGATCACGGGGTCATTGTTCGAGGAGATGGAACTGCTCAAGCAAATGATATCTACTCAACTGATCCAGCAAATGGTGGAAAAGACATCCTCACAGGTGGATTGGGCAACGATATCATCTTGGGAGGGGCAGACAACGATCTCATCACAGGCAATGAAGGCAACGATGTGATCTTGGGCGATCATGGTTACATCACTCGTAATGCTGCCGATGTCATTGAGAAGATTGAATCAACTTTTGCAGACCAAGGTGGAGATGACACGATCGCTGGAAATACAGGCGACGATCTCTTATTCGGTGGAGCCGCAAACGACACGATCACAGGAAATGAAGGCAATGATGTCATCTTCGGCGATAACGGCAGCCTAGATTACACGCTAGATAGTAACCTCACAACCTTAGATTTGATCACCACAACCTCGCCAGCAATTGGTGGAAACGATAATATTCAAGGCAATGAGGGTGACGATCGCATTCTTGGTGGAAATGGGGCGGATGCCATTCAAGGTAATGCAGGACAAGACATCATTCTCGGTGACAATGGACTCCTTAACTATGGAGTCGATAGCGACTTTACAACCCTCGATCTGATTACGACCACTGATCCAACCTTGGGTGGCAACGATCAAATCGCAGGGAATGACGGCAATGATATTGCGATCGCTGGAGCCGCAAACGATACCGTTACTGGCGATGCAGGAGACGACATTCTGATTGGAGATCAGGCTGAAATTACGTTAACGGGCGGACGGGTAAAACTCGTGGATAGCATCGACCCAGGCATTGGGGGAGATGATGTTGTTTCCGGGGGCGATGGGACTGATCTGATTCTGGGCGGATTTGCCGATGATATTCTCTACGGCGATTCTGGCAATGACAGAATCTTAGGTGATAACGGTCGATTCGATTTTGCTTTTGCAGGGGATGCGGTCGTTGGAGCCGATTCTGATCTATCAACCTTGGATATCATCACAACTACTGATCCAACTTTGGGCGGTGACGATAGTATCTTTGGCGGTGCAGGTGAAGATCAAGTTATCGGTGGCTCAGGTTCTGACTTTGTTGCAGGCGATAACGGGGCTGATCCAAACGTTGTCTTGACTCGGGAATGGACAGTTGTTGATGAAGGTGACTTTAACGGAGATGGTCGAACCGATCTCGTTTGGCGCAATCAAGTTCGGGGGGATGTTGCCGTTTGGTTGATGAATGGCAAAGAAATACTCGATTTCGCAGTGGTCTTACCCGGTGTGCCTTTGAGTTGGACGATCGAAGGAATTGACGACTTCAACAAAGACGGCAAGGATGATTTTATCTGGCGCAATCGTGCTAATGGCGATGTTGCCCTTTGGTTAATGAACGGCAGAAAGATTGACACTGCTGCGATTGTGCTTCCAGGTGTGCCACTGAGTTGGGCAATCGAAGGTATCTCTGACCTGAATAACGACAATCAAGCGGATCTGATTTGGCGCGATCGCAGTAATGGCGATGTTGCTGTTTGGCTAATGAATGGTTCGCAAATTGCGGGAGCCGCAGTCGTCGTTCCAGGCGTACCGTTGACCTGGACCATTGAAGGCGTTGATGATCTCAATGGCGATGGTAATGCGGATCTCATTTGGCGCGATCGCAGTAATGGCGATGTTGCCGTTTGGTTGATGAATGGTCTGCAAATTGCTGGATCTGCAATTGTTCTCCGCAGCGTGCCGTTGAACTGGAACATTCAGGGAATTGGCGATTTTAACAACGATGGCAAAGCCGATCTGCTCTGGCGAGGGCAAACGAACGGTGAGATTGCTGTTTGGTTGATGAATGGGTTGCAAATTGCTGGATCTGGAATTGTTCTAGCCGGAATTCCGAGCAATTGGACGATCGAAGGAATTGGCGACTTTAACAATGATGGCAAGAGCGATATCGCCTGGCGCGATCGCGGTAATGGCGATGCTGCGGTTTGGTTGATCAATGGCACTCAACTGGCAGGAGCCGCTGTGATCATTTCGGGTGTGCCCTTTAACTGGGAAGTCAAAGCGATTAGTGACTTGAACAACGATGGTAAGGCTGAGTTTGTCTGGCGGGATGCTGCGACCGGAGATGCTGCGGTGTGGATGATCAATGGCGTGCAGATTGATGATACAGCGCTCTACCGTCAAGGAGATTCAAAACCTGTGTCCACTGGTGCATCAGATGATTTGGTCATGGGTGATCATGCGATCGTCTATCAGGCATTGCAGCGCGATCGCAATTTCGTCTCGATCGACACACAAGCAGCCGATGGCGGTGGAGACGACGTGCTGTATGGCAATCAAGGCGACGATATTCTGCTCGGTCAGCAAGGCAACGACATCATGTACGGTGGTGCAGGTGAAGATGACATGACTGGCGGTCACAATGTTCTTGGTGGTGCCGATGGCAATGATTCGATGGATGGAGAAGCAGACTCGGATGTGATGCTCGGTGATAACGGCACGATTACTCGGCGTTGGGTGAACAATGCGTGGCAGCGATTTGTGGCACCGTTTGCGACGGTTATTCGAGATATTGTGCGCTTTGATGATGTCGATCGCATCGCTGGCAATGACACGATGGTCGGAGGAACTGGCGATGACATCATTCAAGGTCAGCGTGGAGACGATTTCATTGATGGTGGTGCTGGAGATGATGAACTCTATGGACAACTGGGCAATGACATCATTCAAGGTGGAGACGGACAAGACACGATTTTAGGAGATGTCGGTATCATTACTCGCGATGTCAATCCAGATGGTTCGGCTCGTCGAAATCTCAATGGCTCGTGGCATCGAGATGTGATTCTAACTGATGTTGGTCGCGTGACTGGAACCGTCAGCAACACACCGACTGCGGCACAATTCCAAAATCCAGATCTCTTGTTACTGACTGAATCGGCTGGATATGAGGTCGAACTCCTAGCAGATGGGAATGATGCAATTAATGGGGGATCTGGAGATGATGCGCTCTTCGGTCAGCGCGGTAACGACACGATTCAAGGTGGAACAGGCAATGATTACATTGAAGGTAATGCAGGCAATGATTTCATTGATGATCTTGCAGGCGATGACTTCATCGTTGGAGATGACACCTCGAATCTGCCACCGTTTAACACGGAACTCCCGATCGTCACGCGTGCGATTCACCTGATTGAGCAGAATGCAAACCTAGCTCTCGATTTCTTCGGGACGATCGTTACGCCAAACTTGACCTTAACGCCTGACCCAATTTCGGGCTTGCTGCCAGCCTTGACGCTCTCACCAACTTTAACGCGCGATCATTCTCCGACTCCGATCACGGGTGCGCTTCGTACAACCTCGGGTGTAACGTTCCAAACGCTAGCTGCTGTCATTCCTGATGTGATCAATCATCTTGATTTACTAGCAGGAAATGATCAAATTTCGGCGGGTGCTGGCTTAGACACGGTTGTGGGAGATAACTATACAAATACTATTCCGCTGAGAACAGGAGTAGCTGGAATTGATCAATCGTTGGATCTGATGATGCGATCGCTGTATCAGTTGAACTATGACCTGCATGGTTTAGAACTCGCACTAACTGGAACCAGTGGTGCGGCTGCACGAGAAATTACACTCGGTGGAGATGTGATTGATGCAGGGGGAGATCGCGATTTAGTCATGGGTGACAATGCCTTCTTGATCGGGGGCTTAACGATTAAATCACCGAGTAATGCTGCGGCGATTAGTACAATGGTCGGAAATCTTCAGCAATTAATTGCGAACTTCAATCGCACCGTTGATACGGTATTAGATCCGCTCACCACTCGACCCATGAATCAGCCGTTTACTTTAGCGATCGGCAATGATCAAATCACTGGAAATAGTGGCGATGACAAGCTTCTCGCTGATGACACTTTTGTTCTTGCTCCTAACTTCAGCAATCCCAACTATGTGAAAGGCAGCTTCTGGAACTATGCACTTATCGGCGGTGATCAGCCTGCTCGTTCTACGCTGCGCGAGTTTAACCTGAAGCTCGGCAACGATTTGGTGAATGGTGGTTCTGGAAATGACTTAATGATTGCTGGTTATAGTAATGTGATTCTGCCGCTCGCAAATCAAGCGCCTGTCACTCAAAGCGATCGCCTACAATTCCAACGCGATCTCGAACTGTTTGCTGAAGATGTCAGAACCTTCATTCGCGACCTGCACAATACCAATCACGGCATTGAGTATGTCAATAACAATCAGTCTCATACCCTGATTGCTCAAAACGATGTGATGAATGGTGAAGCAGGCGATGACTTGATGTTGGGCGATAATGCAACGCTGCTGCTCCCGATCGTCGATCGACAAATCAATCTCAGCTTTGAAATCGTCAGAGGCTATCTCGATTCCAGCGACGAATCTTACAACTTCAGTCAAGGTCTACCTCATCAGTACGATTTGATCTACCGCAATTCAAATCTAGGAGCAACGCGATTTGCTGAAGATACGATGACAGGCGGCGATGGAAATGACATCCTGTTTGGACTTCGAGGCGTTGATACGATGCAAGGAGATGCTGGAGATGATTACTTGTTTGGAGGTGCAGAGACGGATGTACTGAATGACACATTAGGAACAAATGTGATCCGAGCAACAAATCCCAGTGCAGGGGACAGCACAATCATCAATCCTCGCATCAACGCCTATCTTGTGAACTTCCTCAGTCCTGCTCTCCAGCGCTATATCTCAGAGCTAGATCAAGAGAAAAACAAACTCACTCTCGAAGGACGGTTCCAGCTTTCCTTCCCGGATTAATTTTTTCAGTAAGCCGAGCGTATTGAGTTATAAGTAATACGCTTCCTTTGCCAGCTCACTTACCTGTTAGGACTTTCCCGTGAAAAAGATTCATGCCCCTTGGATTGCAGCTTCCGCAATTTTTCTCGCTCCTTTCAGTGCTTTTGCGACTGAAGTTTCTCCTGCTCCTTCGACGATCGCTCAAGCTTCTCCTAATGCAGAGCTAATTAGAAAGCTCCAATTACTAGAGCAAAAGCAGCAAGAGCTAGAACAAGAAATTGAAAGCTTACGGCAGCAGATTTCGCCACAATCCGGCACTGCTAAAAAGCCTACTTCTAATCAAGTCGGGGTGACTGCTCCTGAAAAACGTCCTCAACAGTTTGAAGTCTCGGCAGAAGCATTATTCTTAAAGGCTCGAACGAGTAACGCGATGGATTTCGCGATCGTAGATTCAGGACAAGCACTAGCAGTTAGTGGGGATCTGGCAAGAGTTCGATATGAAGATCCAACGGCGCTGCGCGTGGGTTTAACCTATCGTCCTGAAAAGACGGCTTGGGAAGTGGCTGCAACTCATATGTTTTTCAATACTGGCGGGCAGCAAAGTGCCGTTCGACCGACTCAAGGGTTCTTGTACTCTACGTTGACGCATCCGGTTCAGAATGATTCTGCCAATACGGCGGACGCCAGTGCGCGGATGAATTATGCAGCGACTGATGCTGAACTAGCTTATCGGTTCAAAATTGGACAAAGCTTGGGTGTGCGAGTGTTTGGAGGATTGCGATTTGCGACTGTGAATCAAGTGATGAATGTTGCCTATGATGGGCGAGATTTTAACCAGGCAACGGCTCGGATTGAGAATCGATTGAGTGGGTTTGGACCTCGCATGGGCGCGCAAGCAGATCTTAGACTCGGCAAAGATTTTAGTCTGTTTGGTCGCGGTGCAGGAATGATTCTAGTGGGCAATCGGACAACGAGCTACGAAGAAACCGATAACAATCGTGCTGATCTGGTCGCTCGAATTTCGCAGGATAAATATCAAACGTTTGTGCCAGGTTTGGAGTTTGCTTTAGGAGTGAGTTGGCAACCCAAAATCAGTCAGCAAGCGACTTTGAATCTGAGTGCGGGTTATGAATATCAACATCTCTTTAATGTGTCGAATTCGATTCGATTTGTCGATGGAGCGAGTCCAGGCGTATTTTCTGAAAGCCAGAATGATTTCAGTTTTCAAGGCTTCTTTATGAAACTTGGGATCAGTTCAGAGTTTTAGCGAAGCAAGTGGAAACTGGACGGTGAATGTCGCACCGCGATCGCTGCCTTCACTTTCAACGGTGATTGATCCTCGATGCAGTTCGACCAATTGATGCACGATCGTCAGACCTAGACCTAACCCGTCTGCGGAAGCAGCATTGGTTTCATCTTGACGAAACCGATCGAAAATATGCGGTAAAAATTCAGGCTGAATCCCAATCCCGGTATCGATCACTTTGACGTATGCCATTCCATCTAGTTCAGTGAGTTGAACTGTAACTTTTCCGCCTGCTGGAGTGAACTTAATTGCATTGGTGAGCAAGTTTAATAAAATCTGCTGCAATCGTTTCGGATCGCCTGAAATGACCAGATCTAAATCCATCGAGCTAAATTCAAGCTGAATGTTCTTTTCTGCTGCTGTTGGTCGAACGCCCTCGATCGCAGCAGAAATGACTGCGTATAAATTGACCATCATGACTTTGATCGGCAATTGACCTCGAATAATGCGTGAAATGTCTAAGAGGTCTTCAATTAATTGAGATTGAGATTGGGCATTGCGCTCGATCGTTTCTAAGGCTCGATCGATACTTTCAGAATCGAGATTGCGCGATCGCAGTAATTTCGCCCAGCCTAAAATGGCATTGAGTGGTGTGCGCAATTCGTGCGTAACGACAGCGAGAAATTCGTCTTTATTTTGATTTGCGGTTTCTGCTTCTTCGCGTTGCGCGATCGCTCTTCTCAGCGCAATTTGACTTTGTTTAAGCTGTTGATTTAATCGATCCTTTTGGTTTCCCTCGATCATTTGCCGCAGTACTACGCTCTGCAGTGTATGTTGTAATACTTCTGGCGTTACTTTGTGCGAGAGGATGTAATCTTTTGCACCTGCTTTTAGAAGTTGCGATGCAATTTCTAATGTGTGCGCGATCACAACGATCGGAACTGTGTCTTCAAATTGCTTGAGTTTGCTAATAAATTGTTCGCCTTCCATATTATGCAGATCGGAGTGCATCAAGATCGCATCTGGAGCAGCATGGCAACAAATATTCAGCGCCGCATTGCCTGAACGTGCTACAACGATATTCCAGTCAACGTCAGGGGACTGACTGAGCGATCGCTGAAAGAGAGCATTGTCAAACTGAGATCGGCGAATCAGGAGAAGAGTGCAGAACTGCTTCATATCATTCTGCCAGGGAAACACCTATGAGGAAGATGCAGAAAGAGCCAGACTTCAACGGTGCCAAGAGTCATGAATTTAATGATCTACAACTCTGAACGGCTTTGCCTCCATCTTAAACGACCTTTGCTCCCAAACCGGAAGACGGATCGAAAATGAGAGCAAGTTCGAGACATTGCAGAGAATCAATTCTTATTCCTAAGTACGCGAACCTTTGCCTTACTAGATTCTGACGTTTGGGAATCAATGTCAATCCGTACTAGTTGCTATCATTGCTACATAGCAATCGAAGCATAAGATACGAGAATTTCCTATCTCTCTGTGCCTTATGCTTCTCATTTCAACGCAAGTCGAGACTAAACTCTAGACTGACAGAGCCGCATCTGTCTGCGTTGCACCACTCGAACCGGAATAAACCAATCCTCGTTGCATATCCAACGTCACAATTTCACCATCGCGGATGACCCCGGTTGCATTTTTCACACCCACTAACACAGGAATGCCTAACCGCAAGCCAATCACCGCTGCATGGCTTGTGAGGCTACTGTCTTCTGTGACAATCCCTGCCGCTTTGCGAATCGCATCAATATGCTCTGCCGTTGTACTCGGTGCAACTAAAATCTCACCCGAATGAAATTGGTGGATTTCCCGAATGGTGGAAGCTAACCGGGCGCGACCGCTGACTGATCCCTGTCCGATTCCTACGCCTTTGCCACGGACTGCTGTGACGACTTCAACTTTGATTAAATCAGTCGAACCCGCGACCCCCTGAAGTGTTCCAGCCGTGAGCACGACTAGATCTCCTTCAGACACCATGCCTTTTTCTTGTGCCACGTTCAATGCCGCTTGGAACGTCTGACCTGTGGAAGGCAAATCTAGAACGAGTAAAGGTTTTACGCCCCAGACAAGCTGCATCTGCCGTGCTACATCTACGTGCGGCGTAATTGCCAAAATCGGAGTTCTCGGACGGAATTTTGACACGTTCCGCGCTGTCGCTCCGGTCTTCGTCAGGGACATAATTGCGGCTGCATCTAGCTGCATCGCAATATTACCGACCGCTTGACTGATCGCATTCGGAATCGATCGACCTGTATTTTCCAACAGTTTTTGAGAATGCTCTTGCTCGATCCGAATCGCGATCGTTGCCATTTGCGAAACTGCTTCGATCGGGTATTTCCCAACTGCCGTTTCATTCGACAGCATCACCGCATCGGTGCCATCTAAGATCGCATTCGCCACGTCCGAAATTTCTGCACGAGTCGGGCGAGGACTGCTCACCATACTATCGAGCATTTGAGTGGCAGTAATCACCGGAATCCCTAAACGATTCGCCGTTTTGATCAATCGCTTCTGCAAAATCGGCACATCTTCAGCCGGAAGTTCAACGCCTAAATCGCCCCGCGCGACCATGACTCCATCTGAGATCGAGAGAATCGCTTCCATTTGCTCGATCGCTTCGTGCTTTTCGATCTTCACAATTACTGGAACAGACTTACCTGCACTGGCGATCAGTTCTTTGATCTCCAAAACATCTTGAGGATTGCGCACAAAGCTCAATGCCACCCAATCCACACCTTGATCCAAGCCAAAGACCAAATCTTTGCGGTCTTTATCGGTTAAAGCTTTGATCGAGAGGTAAACGCCAGGGAAATTCACCCCTTTGTTGTTAGAAAGCGGACCACCGACAACGACTCGACAATGCAGCGATCGATCAGCTTGATCGACCTTTTCAACCTTCATTTCGACTCTGCCATCATCGAGCAGAATTGTTGCGCCTTCAGGAACTTCTTCAGAGAGATGCTCATAAGTGACTGAGCTAATCTCTTGGGTTCCGGGAACGGTGCGACTGGTAAGCGTAAAGGGGTCGCCTTTTTTCAGCGTAATTGGGCCATTCTCGAAGCGCCCAAGTCGAATCTTTGGTCCTTGTAAGTCCTGTAAAATCCCGACGGGCTGATTCAATTCAAAGGAAATCTGCCGAATTAAGCGAATGCTTCGGAGATGATCATCGTGCGTTCCGTGGGAGAAATTGAGGCGGAGTGTTGTTGCACCCGCTTCAATGAGGTCGCGCAAGACTTCGGGACTACTGGTTGCAGGACCGATCGTAGCGACAATTTTAGTTCGACGGTGGGAAGATGGCAGCGGCATGTACGGTGAACAACTCTATAGACGATCAAATAAACCAAACCTGCTTTCTCCGTTCGTCGAAAAGCAGTAAGACCCAGGACGTTCAAAATGCTGATCTAGGGCACTTGGGATACTACCACGTTTAGGTCGATCTCAAAATGGCATCCAGACAGAGATTGACGAAGACTTTAAGCAAAATGTTACACAAAGCACAGACAATTGCTTACAAAACATATTGTTGGTCGCGTTCAGCCTGACAACTCATGAATAAACTAAAACAATTGCAATCAAAGAAAAAGAGAAGCAAAAGATCGAAACCTCAAATCTACGGATCACTTCATCGTTAAAATGGTTACGATTTATAACTCGTCTTAATCCTTAAACGAACTTCGAGAAGTTTTATTCTGTCCCCTTGCCCATTTTTCTTGACCAATGTCAGAAATCATTGAAATCGACGGTAAAAAGTTTGTTCCGGCTGAAGAGTTGCCCATTCCAGAGTGGGCTTCTGTGTTGAATGAGCGCCCCCAACCCATTTTGACGCTCAAAGATGATGATCTGTTTCTACTCACGGATACGTTTGGCAACATTGGCGGCTCCTCGGATGAGGGACGCAGTAGCGGTTTAGGATTGTTTTGTCATGATACGCGCTTTCTGAATCGGTTAGAGTTTCAGATCGATGGTCGCCCTCCCATTTTGCTGAGCAGCACGGCAGAAAAAGGATTTGTACTATCTGTGCTGTGTACGAATCCTCGCATTGACGATCGCATTCCTGCTGAAACGATCGGGATCAAACGCGAATTGGTGCTAAATGGAGGACTCTTTGAGGAGATCGAGATCGCGAACTATAGTACCGAACCGATTGAGTTTGAATTAAGTCTTAGCTTTGATGCAGACTTTATTGATTTGTTTGAGGTACGGGGCTTTGATCGATCGCAACGCGGCACGCTGCTTCGTCATGTACCCGTTGAGATGACCAAACCTGTAGAAGAAGTCGAGTCAGATCCGGATTCGTTTGAAGCGCCAGAAACGGCTCAGGTTGAACTGACTCTGGCATATCAAGGGTTAGATGGCTCGGTTTTAGAATCTCGAATCGACTTCGTGCATCATCAACCGCACTTCCTCAAAGGCTATACAGCCCTATGGCAACTCAAATTGCAGCCGCATGAGACTCAGAAATTTGGCTATCGCTTGCAGCCTTTGAGTAACGGTCGTCCGGTTTCGAGAGTCAGCACGCCGATGACGCTTTCCCAAGCCAAAGCGGCAGAACTTTCCGAGGAGCAACATTGGCGGCAGCAGGTGACTCAGATTCGATCGGATAAAAATACTTTCAATCGAGTGATCGAACGAGCCGAGCAAGATGTGTACTTGCTCAGACAAACCTTTGGCAGAAATAAAGCGTTATCGGCTGGCGTTCCGTGGTTCTCGACTTTGTTTGGACGCGATTCCATCATTGCCGCTTCTCAGACGTTACTCCTTGATCCCCAAATTGCGAAAGAAACGCTAGCAATTCTGGCGCACTATCAAGGCAAAGCAGATGATGAATGGCGCGAAGAGCAACCCGGAAAAATTCTGCATGAGATTCGATTTGGTGAGATGGCGCGCTGTCAGGAGATTCCGCACACTCCTTACTATGGAACGGTGGATGCAACCCCGTTGTGGTTAATGCTGTATGCAGAGTATTTCTCCTGGACAGCAGACTATGAGACGCTCGATCGCTTATGGAATTCTGCACTAGCTGCGATGGATTGGATCGATCGCAATATGCGAGAAACGGGCTATCTTGCTTATCACCGCACGTCAAAGCGAGGGCTGGACAATCAAGGCTGGAAAGATTCGGGGAATTGTATTGTCGATCGTAAAGGTAGACTCGCTCAAGGTGCGATTACGCTTTGCGAGGTTCAAGGCTATGTGTATTCTGCGAAAGTTCGGCTGAGCCATATTGCCCGGATGAAGAAGCGGATTGATCTTGCCGATCGCTGGGATGAGGAAGCAAGAGATCTGAAAGTTCGCTTCAATCGCGATTTCTGGATGGAAGATCAAGATTTCTGTGCTTTGGCATTAGATGGCGATGGCAATCCAGTCGATAGTATTACCTCAAATCCAGGGCACTGTTTGAGCTTAGGCATTTTCACGCCGGAGAAAGCTTACAGTGTGGCGGAACGGTTACGTGCGCCGGATATGTTCAATGGTTGGGGCATTCGGACATTAAGTAGTTTGTCGCCTGCTTATAATCCGATGGGCTATCACGTTGGCTCGGTGTGGCCTCATGACAATGCTTTAATTGCGATCGGGCTACGTTCGCTTGGGTTAATTGACCAAGCGTTAGAACTGTGTAAAGGCTTGCTCGATATGACGCGCTATCAGCCGTATCAACGTCCGCCGGAATTGTTCTGCGGCTACGATCGCACAGATGATAATGAGCCAGTTCAATATCCAGTGGCTTGTACGCCGCAAGCTTGGGCAACGGGAAGCATTTTCCAATTGGTGCATATGATTGTGAACTTGGTTCCAGACGCGCCTGGGAACTGTTTGCGAGTGATTGATCCGGCTTTGCCAGAGTCGATTAATTCGCTGTCGTTGCAGAACTTACGGGTGGGTCCAACATTGTTGGATCTCGAATTTGAGCGATCGGGGTCTTCTACGTCTTGTCGGGTGTCGAAGAAACGAGGGAATTTGCGAGTGGTAATTGAGGCTTAACGTCAATTCGATGAGGGGTGCTATTTCAAGTGATTTGCGCCCCTCAATTCCCAAATTTGTGGAATTTAGCTTTCAGAGAGAACAGATACTTTTCGCATCATTCTGTCAGATTCACCTCACATTAGAACAATGTTTTCAGCACTAATTTGGGATGAAACACAATACTCGGAGGCTTCAGCATATGTGCCATTTGTAAAAAAGCCAAATGTACCTCAACATCTTTTTGTGCAGTAGCCATCAATCGATCGAGATAAACCTGGAATAATTTTGCTCCTTGTTTCGGCGCGATCGCTCCCTTCGTTGTTGGAAACTTAGAATCAGATCCGGTTGCTAGTGACCAAGCAAAAGCATTACTGCGAGCCAGTTGCTTTTGAAAATTGGGTTTCTGCAATTTTGCTAACCATTGTTGTAAAACCAGCGCGGCTAATGCACTTACGGTCATCCCTTGTCCATAGATGGGACAGAGCGCGCAGACCGCATCTCCGATCGCAATTAACCCTTCTGGCATCGCAATTTTTTCGTAGTGATACAGTCGATTCATTGTGGCGCGATGGGCTTGAATATCAGACACGGGTTCTGCTTGCGCGATCGCTTCATAGAAAGCAGGATGATCTAAACTTTGAGCAAATTGTAAAAAGCCTTGTTCCTCGATCGGCGGATAATCATGTGCATATCCTCCCAAGGTAGCAATCCATTGATCATTTTCCACTTGAGCTAAATATCCCAAACGAGTTTGATCAGGGGGGACTTGGCTAATCAGCAAAACCCTACCATCCGGCTGAAACTGAGAGGGAATGCGGTATCGACGAGTTGTATAGCCTAATCCTGGATCAATCACAGTTGTAGGAGGTGGAGTGATTCCAAGACTTTCTAACCATTGAGGAACATGGGTACTGCGACCACTGGCATCTACAACAAGTTGGGCAGTAAGTTCGCCGTTTGGAAGTTTGACCCCTTGAATTGCAGTTCCAGTAGACAACAATCCAATCACTCGTTGCTCTTGTAAAAAAGTAATATTGGCGATTTTACTCACCTGCTGTCGAATTACGCTTTCGAGCAATGGGCGGGTACAGGTGTAAGATTCTAGCCCGACTGGTGTTTCAGTTGTGGGTGACCAACGACCCGCTTGAAAGTACAAGAAGTCTTTTCCCCAATCAAACGGAATGGCTCCAGCCGTTGCAAGTGCATCGTCAATGCCAGGAAAGAGTGCTTCTAAGATTCGGTAGCCTTTGGTAAATAGAACATGCGGTTGAACAGATTGCGGTACGCCTCGTCGCGGTTCAGCCGTCAGAGGAAGCTGATCGCGATCGACAATTGTCACTTGCTGAAAGTATTCGGATAGCACACGCGCCGCAAGCAATCCAGCAATACTGCCACCAATGACGATCGCATGTTGATTCTGTTGGATAGGCATAGATTTGATGGGAGCAACTCAATCCCGAAGATAACGATTCGAGGATTGAATTGCAAGGTTGCCCAGATCGCTAAGATTTGACGATCGCGCCAAAATCCGCTAGCGATCGCGCATGATTTCGCAAAATCCCCAACAAATTCAAACGATTCTGCTTGATGTCTGGATTGGAATCCATCACCAACACGCTATCTTCTCCATCAAAAAAGGCGCTAACGGTTGGAGCAATCTGACTTAAAGCCTCAACGAGCTTCGTGTAATCAGTCTTGCCTTGCAGGGTTTGATTCAACTGTTGCAGGGCAGTAAAGAAAGCTTTCTCAGAATTCTTTTCAAACAGTTCAGAACGAATGACGGGAACGGGATCAAGCTGTTGACGATCTAATGTGCCTTGAACGGCGAGTCGAGACGCACGATTCACAGTTTCGTAAATGGTTGCTAGACGCTGATCATTGCGAATCGTCTGTAAGAAATTCGCGCGATCGCGGACATCTAATAAGTTCTGCAATGCCCGCGCTGCGTAGTCTGGGTCATTCTCACCCAACACAGCATTGACTAAGTCATAGTCAATTTTTTCGTCTTTCAGCAATGTTTCAACGCGCTGTAAGAAAAAGTCTTTCAACTGCTTGAGCAAATCAGCCGTCGCTAATTTCTGGACTTGCGCGTAGTTTTCACTAAAACCCTTAACTAACTGTTCTAAAAGTAAATTGAGATCCAGCTTTAAGTTTGCTGCCCAAGTAATGTTGACGATCGCGGTTGCTGCTCGTCTCAGCGCAAATGGATCAGACGATCCAGACGGGATTAATCCCAATCCAAAAATGCTGACTAAGGTATCTAAGCGATCGCTAATTCCGACAATCTGACCTGCTAAAGATTGCGGCAAATCATCGCCTGCACCTCTGGGCAAATAATGTTCATAAATCGCATTCGCAACCGTTTCGGACTGACCTCCTGCGATCGCGTATTTCTGTCCCATCACCCCTTGAAGCTCTGGGAATTCGCCTACCATTTGAGTCACGAGATCAGCTTTGCATAAGAGTGCTGCTTGTTCAATTTCAGTGCGATCCCCAACTTGTAACTGAGTGCAAATCTGACCTGCGATCGCCACAATGCGATCGACTTTTGCACGGACTGATCCCAAATCCGCTTGGAATGTCACTGTTTCGAGCTTGGGTAAATAGGCTTCCAGAGGGATTTTACGATCGGCATCAAAGAAGAACTTCCCATCGGACAACCGCGCCCGAATCACTCGCTCATTTCCGGATGCAATGATTGCTGCTTTTTGAGGATCGCCATTGGATGCCGTAATAAAGTTCGGCAATAGTTCAGAACTGCCTGCTTTCTGCACCGGGAAATACCGCTGATGGCTTTCCATTTCGGTTGTGATTACTTCCGCCGGAAGTTCTAAAAATTCTGCATCAAACTTGCCAACAACCGCTGAAGGATACTCGACTAAGTTCGTCACCTCACGCAGCAAATCAGCATCGATAATGGCAACTCCATTCAACTGTTTTGCTGCTGCTTCGACTTGCTGTTTAATTACAATCTGACGTTGTTCGGGATCAACTTCAACGAATGCAGATTTCAAGGTTGAAACATAAGATTCTGGATTCGGAATTGAAACCGGATCAGGATGTAAAACGCGATGACCCCAAGAAATGCGATCGCTCTTGTATGCAATCGAATTACTCGTAATCTCGATCGGTAAAACATCGCCATCAAGCAACGTGACCAACCAGCGAATTGGTCGAGAAAAGCGCAGATCGCCATCTCCCCAACGCATAAAGCGTTTTCCTTCCAATTGTGTGATCCATTGCGGAATCAATTCCGTTAGGATTTGCGCGATCGCTCTGCCTTTGATTGTTTTTTTGACAAAAATGAATTCGCCTTTCTCGGTTGGACGAATTTCAAAATCCGCGATCGAGACTCCTTGTTTTTGGGCAAATCCTTCGGCTGCCTTGGTGGGCTGTCCATCCTTGAAAGCTGCTTGTGCAGGCGGTCCTTTGACTTCTTCCTCTTGATCCGGTTGTTGAGCAGGCAACCCTTGAATGACGATCGCTAATCGTCGCGGCGTTCCATAAAACTGAATTGCGTCAGTCGTCAAATTTAACTCCGCTAATTGTTTCGGAATCCGCGATCGCCATTGTGACAACGCTTCATCGACAAAACTTGCGGGTAGTTCTTCAGTTCCAACTTCTAGTAAAAATGACGGCATGACTGGGGACGATCGAAATGAGCGAATTAATCAATCTCATCAGTTTACCGTGCCACTGCAATCTTCACGCAATTTTCAGTCTGCAACCCGCATCCGAAGCGCATCATGATAAGAACACAGCGATTTTGTTAGGGGAGAAGTTAATCTTCACGAGATCCTCAGATTCTTGATTTAGTCTTCGAGCATCGTGAATTACTGCCAGATATGAAGACATTGGAACGACTCGGAATTTTAACCAGTGGAGGAGATTGCCCAGGGTTGAATGCAGTCATCCGGGCGGTCATCAGCCATGCCGTGCTCACTTACGGTTGGCATGTTGTGGGGATTCCTTATGCAACCCGAGGCTTGCTCGATCGAGCAATGATGCCACTGAGCTTACACGGCTTAGATTTAAAAGGAATTGATCCGCTGCTGACAATGGGCGGAACGATTCTTGGCAGCATTAACAAAGGAGATACCCTGAGTAGAATTCAGGATGTTTTAGATGGATATGCTGCCTTAGAGCTTGATGCGTTGATTGGAATTGGTGGAGATGGCAGTTTAGCGATTCTCAATCAACTCGCAACTCAAGGGAATTGGCAGTTTATTGGCATTCCGAAAACGATCGATAATGATGTTGCTTGCACTGAACGAGCCATTGGATTCGATACCGCAGTCAATACGATTACAGAAGCCCTGACTCGATTAACCTTTACTGCTGCGAGTCACGATCGCGTCATGATCGTCGAAGTGATGGGACGAGAAGCGGGGCATCTCGCTTTGCATTCTGGAATTGCGGGCGGAGCGGATGTGATTCTGATCCCTGAAATTTCTTACTCGATCGAGCAAGTCTGTCAACATCTTGCCGAACTGCGCGATCGCTGGGGACGAAGATTTGCGATCGTGGTCGTTGCGGAAGGCGCACATCGGAGTTTAGAAAGCGCAAATCAATCTTGCGAAGCCATAAAATGTGGCATGGGACAATATGTTGCGAATGAAATCGCAAAATGTAGCCCTTACCCTGTCGATTGCCGAGTCTCGGTGCTAGGCCACATTCAGCGAGGTGGCATTCCTTCAGCACTCGATCGCCTGATCGCAGCTAGCTTGGGCAAAACTGCCGTCGATTTAATTGCGAACGGAGAGACTCGAAAAATGGTTGCCTGGCAGAATGGTCATGCTGAAACCGTTCCGCTTGATGCAGTTTTAGCAAAGAGTCCGTGTTCTGTTGATCCGGCAAGTGATCTGGTACAGACTGCAAGGGCTTTAGGCATCTATACAGGCAAGTAAAGCTATTCTTTTTTCTCAATCACGATCGTCAGATGTGCCACCATTGCTCCAATCACACCGACAGCCGCAATGACCGGAAACAAAGCTGCACTGACAACACCACCGACGACCCCAACCGTGAGTGGAATTTCGATGAGTGTTCGCTCTTCGTTTTTGAGAATAATCCGGCGAATATTGCCTTGATGAATCAGTTCTCTGACTTTCGCGACTAAAGCATCGCCGCTAATTGTAAATTCCTCGATCGTTCCTTTCTCTTCAAAGTGAGTTTCAGTTTCTGGAGGAACCACTTCAGTTGGAACTGTTTCGATGACTTCTTTAGGTTCGTCGAGAGGAGTATTCATAGATATAGATCTCCATCATGATTGATATCTAAAGCGTAGAGATAAAAGTTGAGGAAGTTGTGAGGGAGGACAGTTTTTCAACGATTCAAGCTCTGTAACCTCATTGAAATACTGCTTGCTCAAGGGTGACGCGAAAGAATTCAAAGTAGCGATCGCTGCCAATCCACCAGCCTGCGCCCATCTGCGAGGGAATTGTGTAACCGCCAAAGGTCTGTTCTGCTTGGTATTCCCCACCAAAAGGAATCTTGGCATACTGTTTATCTTCGGTTTGATCCCCCCAACGAAGAAAAGAACTCTTGAGTAATCTGCCCTGGCTATCAATCACAAAAGTCAGAGTAATCGGCTCATTGTCGAGCGTCAGGCTCGCTTGAATTGTGTTGTCATTAATGACTTGCCAACTCACACCTCGCTGAGGCAGTAAAGCAGACGGCAACCAGAACAACTCTCCTACAGAGCGCCCAATTGCCGAGCGCATCAGATCAGGACTTTGAGCATTGACAACAGGAATCACCCCCCAGAGCGAAAACCGCATTCGTCCAGTACTAGCAGTGTAGTAGTCTGCTCCTTGCATCTGGATAATTCCTTGTCTTGCGTTCGCTTGCCAGACAAATCCTGTAGTAGAAAGCAGTTCTTCTGCTTGGAGAGGCATCCAGTCTTGATTGGGTGCAAGTCGAATTGTACCTTTCATTGTTAGGTAGACAGCGTTTGCTAGGGGCGTTCCAGGCGCGATCGCATGTAAAAAATATCGCTGTACAGGTTCCGGTTGATCTGCAATTAGGTCTTGGCTAAATGGTTCGACTGCGGGTGTTTTAGGTTCTAAGGTTTGCCAAATTTGTGCAATCTCTGCATTATTTTTTGCTTGTATGATGAGTAGCGCGATCAATGCGATCGCAACTAACGATCCGACAAGGAATAAAATCTTTGCCAGCATAGCCTCACCTTGAAATTTTTGGTGTACTCATTCTCTACTATAGTCGTGCTTCGGATGTAGAGAACTCAGATCATCCTAGAACTGAAAATAGATAAATGGTGCAGGCTGAGCTGGAGCGAGAAAAAGTACGCCAAACATGACAAAAAAGAAGGCACATAGACCCGGAAGTGAACTTAATCTCAAGCGCATTCCTTGAGCTAGCTGGTGACCTGCATAGTCCGTCAGAATGAACATTGGAACTGCGATCGCCAGTGCAGTTGCAAACCAATTGATGCCCGTTGGATCAATCACACCCCATAGCTTCTGCAAAATGAACAAAGAGGTCGAGAAATCTGACGATCGAAAAAAGATCCAAGTTAGACACACAAAGAGTAGAGTGACAAAATTTGCACAAAGCTGATAGTCCCAGGCTTGTGTAACGCTGCTTTTTGGGATTCTGTCTGCATACAGTTTATGCACCACAAGTGCTCCACCATGTAGCCCACCCCAAACCACAAAGTTCCAGCTTGCTCCATGCCATAATCCACCTAACAGCATCACAATCATCAGATTGCCATATTGCTGAACTTTCCCACGTCGATCGCCGCCCAGAGGAATATAGAGATAATCGCGTAGCCAATTCGAGAGCGAAATATGCCAGCGTCGCCAAAACTCGGTAATACTGCGTGAGAGATAAGGTGTCGCAAAGTTTTTGGGAATATCAAAGCCGAGAATTTTTGCAGTCCCGATCGCCATATCACTGTAGCCGCAAAAATCACAATAAAGCTGAATCGCGTATCCAATCACCGCAAGCCAAAGCGTCATTGCACTGTAATCAGCAGGCTGCTTAAACACTTCATTCACAAACAAAGCTAAGCGATCGGCAACAATCACTTTTCTGACTAAGCCCAGTAAGAAAAGTTGAGCACCCTGACTGAAATTCTCCCGGTTTAAGTGAATGCCTTTCTGAATTTCGCCAAGGAACTGACTCGATCTCAGGATTGGTCCCGAAATCAAATGTGGAAAAAACGCAACCAAAAGCGCAAAATCCCAAAACGTTTTTGCGGGTCTGCTCGTTCCACGATAGATATCTGCTAGGTAGCTAATGACTTCAAAAGTGATGAACGAAATGCCGATCGGCAAAATGATCCGGAGGTTGGACAAATTCAGGTTCAGAACATTCAGACCCAGATTGAGCGAATCGATGAAAAAGTTGAAATATTTGAAGAACCCTAGCACGATCAGATTGAAAGTAATCCCTGCAATCAGCCATCGCTTCTTCTCTGGATTCTGGGTCGATTCAATCTGGAAACCAATCGCGTAATTCACGATCGTCAGTGCAGCAAGCAGAAAAACAAAGCGTTCGTCCCAATAGCCGTAGAAGAAGTAGCTAGCACCGAGTAAAATGATTTTTTTGAATCCCTGCGATCTCGCAAGCAATAAAATTCCAATCAGAACGCTAAAAAAGACAAAAAATTCTAAGCTTGAGAAAATCATGGTTCAGCAGCCTCAGACATCATGAGTGACTAATTTGTCTTTTTGCGCATTGCTTCGAGCAGGGGAACGAGCCGTTGTGCAATCAGTTCATGCCCAATTTCATTGATATGACCTGTGCCAGGAACAGAATTGTTAAACCCGCTGGTCGGTTGATGGAACGTTTGATGATAGTTCACAAAATCGCGCCGCATTGCCACGATCGGAACCTTGTGCTTTTCTGCGATTTCGATCAAAGCTGCTTCAGCCGGATTAGGTGGCTCATTTGGATTGTTGAAAGTGACATAGGGAATATGCAGAATCACCAAGTTCGGGTACTTCGCTTTCAAATTCACAACTGTCCATTCAATCAAGCGATCGTAATTGCCCTGCGATTTTTTCGGTGCTGCTTCAGTCGGTTTCGCCTGTTTTTTCAGCATCGCTTGGAGGTTCTTTCCGCCGACTCGTAGTGTCGAAATTTGCAGCATAAAGCTCAGCTGCGGAAACTTTTGCTGAAAGAGTTGAGATAAGCGATCATCACTAGCAAAATCCTGATTGTGAATAGCTTGAAATGTGTTGCCTTGAGCACGAATGTAGAACTCTTTTGTGGGATCTAAGCCTTCTTCAGTAAAATCAGAATCGTTAATTTGAACTATCACAGCGTCAGGCTGCAATTGAGTCTTGTAGAAATCTGCTAAGTGCAAATAGTAGGCAGGTGTCGCCCCGGTTCTACCTCCATTGATAACCATGACAGGCGAATTCTGCTGCTTGAAAGTCGATCCAATTCGCGCACTGTAGGTTTTGGCATCTTCGACTTGTTCTGCACTCGTAAACGAATCCCCGATCGACAAAACTCTAAATTCGCCTTGAGCTTTGGGCAGAATCTCGTCGTTGCGCATTCCTAAGCTGTTCATTCTAGTGCGGCTGAAGCCTTCACCCGATTCGATTCTGTCACCAGGGTTATAAATTCTTCCTAGGCTTGGATGTTTTGTGGTTCCTGGGGACTGCTCGATTGTATTTCGGACAATGATTTCCCAAGCAAAAAGTGATAACAAGATCGCGATCGCGGACTTTAACAGGACGTAAAGAATCGCTCTCTGAGAGGAGTAACGATCTTCTTGTATGGGGTTAGTTGTCTCTAGAAGCGGTCGTGGGGCGCTCGACCGTCCTGACGTAAAATTTCTCATGATGCATGATTAAACCAAGTTTTAAAACAACCACTGCGCCCGGATGAGACACAGCCAGGAATCGTGTTAATTGCGACTTAGGAGCGAGATCGGCATCTAACAGCGCTTGTTATATCCCTAATTTCACTTAAGAATACAGAGAGCTTACATTACTAATTTCAGTGTAATTACTGTATCTAACTAACTTTATCGTCTCTTTAAAGACGAGTCGCCAGTTTTGAAGTGATGTTCACAAAAGAATGAGCGATTTCTAGCGGAGCTACTGCTAAGTCTCCGCAACGCTAGAACGACCTCTCAAAAACTTGCCGAACTTTTCTGACTCTCTGCCAGACTTGCGGTGGCAGACAAAATGGATGATCCCAAGAAGATGCCCCAACTGATTCTCCCAAGACTTCAATTCGCCAAGCTTGCCACATGATCAGAAGCCAAAGATTGTTGCCTAAATAGCGATCGCGTAAATTCGCTCCCATCTGTCCTGACATCATCTGTTCTGCAATCTGGGGCTGCCATCGCCCTTCAGCCCGCAGCACGCCCGGATTCAACCATTTACCAATCTCACGCCAAAACTCGCCATAGTACCAAGGACGCAACGGCACTCGCATGCCTCGTTTCTCTCGCCAAACGACCTCTGAGGGCAACCAAGATTCAACCGCACGTTTGAGAATGTACTTTTCGCAAGCTCCTTGTAACATCAGTTCGCCAGGAATTTTGAATGTCCAGCGAGTCAGGTCGGGATCACAAAATAGCGATCGTACTTGCAATCCTTGTGAAAGTGCCAAGGCAGTCGCACGCGGTTGAATATTCTGTGCGCCTTTTAACATCAGCGATGCACGCCTTAATTGAGCCAGAAGAGAACCACATTTTTCAGGATTCAAAGCATCACCGAGATAAGGTTGGAGATCAAGTTCGCGAATACTTTGGTAAACAGAATTAGAAAAGATTCGAGATTCACAACCGTACAATCTGCCAAATGTATTGAGATACTGTTTTGATAACATGAAATTCTCTGAGTCGTATACTTGATTCGCAATTAAAGGCTTATTCGTCCAGCCTGCAAATAACTGATCGCCGTGTTCCCCGTTGAATACAACGCGAACATCTTGAGATGCAGCTTGATTGAGCAACAATAGTGGAGCTGTAACACCATCTCCATACGGTGCATCTAAAGCTCTAGCCGTTTCAGGAATAGCTTGAATAATCTGTTTCGCTTGGGCTGGAACTAGAGTCAATGGAATGTTGAGATAGTCTGCAACTTGCTGCGCGTAAGGTAGCTCTGAATCTTCTACGCCAAAATCAAGAGCATAAGCTCGAACTTTAACCCCAGATTGAACTAGTAAAGCAGCCACGATCGAGGAATCAATCCCACCAGATAGAAATACGCCAACAGGCTCATCGGGTAAATCTTCAATCTGATGTGCGATCGCTGTTTTCAACAGTGCTTGAAGCTGTCTGACGGCTTCAGTTTCATCGTGAATCATTGTGCTGGATTCGCGCCAGTCTTCAGTCTCAGAAATGGTGCAAGTAAAATCTTTTGTCCAAGTCAGCGTCGTGCCAGCAGAGATAGAAGCGATTTCTGCGATCGGGCTTAGCGGTGTTGGAACATAAGAAAAGCAAGTATAAGCATACAGTGCAGCATGGCTTACTGTTGGTTGAGCGAGTTTGAGCAGGGATTTCAACTGGGTTGAGAACCAGATAACCGATTCAATTTTGATCCAGTAAAGTGGAACTCGACCAAATGCGTCTCGACCTAGTTCTAAAGACGCTTCAGTTGCATTGACCCACACATCATTGATAGTGCTTCTTCCGCAAGCACTGAGCCGAGTTTGAGTCGTTGCAAATCCCCACTGATCAGTGCAGAATTGAGTTGCTATCTTTGCATCACTGAGTTCAGAGAGTCTCTGTATCAGTTTGGGCTGATCACCATAGCCCCAATATCCCAACATTACTTCACCACAAACGTTTCTTCACTAATGGGACGTTCTGCGATCGACATTTTCACCGTCCAATTTCCAGGCTTGGACTGCGGCGATAAAGGAGCAAAGCAAAACGTTGTCCAGGGCGATCGTGTAATTTCTTGAGTCTGGAAACGACTCTGATGAATTCTCTCACCTGTTGAATCTAACCAATCACAACTGACAGCTAAGCGATCGTTGATCGGGGGATTTTTCAATGTGACTCGGTAAAACACTTGTGCGTCTTTTGTGCGATCGAACTGGGTGACTGAATTAGTTGAATCTTTTAACGTCACAATGTCTTGAATCGCAGCAATGCGAGCAATCTTATTGTGCTGTTTCTGCTGAACGACAGCAACGGTTGCAATCAGGCCAACAATCATAATTGCAATGGTTGAAATGACAATTTTATGGCGCTGGTTTTGCTGAGCTAGAGCTTCTCGTCGGCGCAATTGCACGATCGCGTCATCGAGTAAATCGTCGGGCAAATTTAACTCTTGTAAAATCTGTTTGACTTGCTCACGATCGAGTTCGTTGTCGCGAAGTTGAGATAAGCGATCGATTTCAGCTATGACTTGAGAAAGTTGAGCTTGCGTAAGGCGGGTATCCATATTCAAAACAGTCTCGCAATGAATCTGTCATAGCATAAGCGATCCTGTGATCTGCTTAGACTTAAAGATTTCCTCTGATTAGCTGCTCTCGCTCGATCGCTTCAAACAAAGATTTAAAGTTTCCTTCTCCAAAACCCTGAGATCCATGCCGTTCAATGATTTCAAAAAATAAAGTCGGGCGATCTTGCACAGGTTGCGTAAAGATTTGCAGCAAATATCCTTCGCGATCGCGATCGACTAAAATTCCGAGTTGAGCCAGTTGCTCGATCGATTGATCAATTTTGCCAACCCGAGCTTCTAAATTTGCATAGTAAGAACTCGGGACACTGAGAAATTCAATTCCTGAATTTTTCAATTCGGTGACGGTTTCAACAATGTTATGAGTCAGACAAGCAACATGCTGTACACCCGCACCGTAGTTGTATTCCAGGAATTCTTGAATCTGAGATTTGCCTTTGCCGATCGCGGGTTCATTAATCGGAAGTTTGACCCTTCCTGTTGAACTTTGCATCACCGATGACGTAAGCGCAGAATATTCGGTCGAGATTGCTCGATCGTCAAATTTAACGAGTAATTCCAATCCCAACGTCTTCTGAAAAAACTCCACCCAGTGGTTCATTTGTCCTTTTTCAACATTGCCAACGACGTGATCGATTTGAATCAATCCGGCATTGGCGCGAGACGGAATCGAGCGGGGGACAAATCCTGGCGCGAAAACACCTTGATAGCGATCGCGTTGCACAAACTTGATTAAAGTATTGCCATAGCCATAAATCATTGCGTAACGATACTTTCCCGCTTCGTCTTGCTCCTCATTCGGTGCAACCGCTTCTAATGCGCCTCGGGAGGTACTGACTTGAAATGCACGATCGACATCTCTAACACCCAAAGCAATCACTGCTACATGATCTCCATGCTTCGCCGCTCTTGAAGCGATTGGGTGATCTGGGTTGAGTGCAGAAGTTAAGACTAAGCGAATTTCGCCCTGCTGCATGACATAAGACGCAACATGGCGTTCTCCAGTATCAAGTCCTCGATATGCGATCGTCGAGAAGCCAAAACCGCGATCGTAGAACATCGCTGCTTGCTTTGCGTTCCCGACATAAAATTCTAAATGATCAAAGGTCAGAATCGAAAAAGCGTCGCTCATGCAAAGCCTAAAGTATAGAAATTGAACTCAGAAAATTCATATCACTGTGAAATGATTCACTCTGGTTTTTCTAGGAAGAAATATAGATTTGTTCTTAAATTAGCGCCTTACTAGGCTATGCGTAAAATCTTGGCAATAAATATACCTTGAGGGGGATTGTGTCCCAGGCAGAAGTTTCGTGCAAAAAGATTGCTTGAATTCCTGCTCAATTCCACATTCTGTAACCTAAGTGACAGGAGTGATATGTCTCTTGATGTTGATTTAATGAATCACAGAAATGTGTTATCGATGAAGTCCTAGTTAAAACTTTTAGTAATGTTGAATCCTGAAATTAACGATCGCGTCTTCTACTCCACCGTTGTTCTAGAGTATATTGTTCCAAATCAAAATCGCGCCATGTTTCGCAAGTGGCATAATACTCTGATGTGCTCTGCAAAGCGATTTCCAGGCTATATCAGAACAGATTCTTGTCTACCATTGCAGTGCGTAGATGGTGTGATGAAGTGGTACTCGATCGTGCATTTTGATACGCCTGATCATTTGAATGATTGGCTGAATTCTCGCGATCGCGCCACACTCGTTGAGTCTGGACACAATATCTTTGATAACTACAAGTTCAAATCTTTCACGACAGGGTTAGAAGGATGGTTTTCATCTGCGGCAGGACAAGAGCGATCCAGTTTAGGGACTCCTCCCTGGAAACAAGTCATGTCAGTAGTTTTGGGACTCTATCCACTGGTCATGATCCAAACCAAAATTCTTCCGACACTTGGTTTTTTGCAGTCTTGGTCGCCCGCTTTCGTGACTCTAATCAGTAATTTCGTAGTGTCATCCTTACTCACCTGGATTGTGATGCCTCAAATTAGTAACGCATTACGATTTTGGTTACAGCCTGCATTTCGATTGAGCAATCCCAAGACAGATTGGCTTGGAAGCGCGATCGTGCTTCTGACTCTTGGCTTGATGGTGATGATTTTCAATCATGTTTGAAACCACCACTTGCTCTAAAGCATGAAGCATTTTGCGATTTAGTTGAGTTCGGCTTGTCCGACGTTTAGAATCTTGCTAGTTTGCTACAGCATCCTTAACTTTCTCTATCACGTCCTTGGCGATTTCGATTGCTTCTGCTGCCTTCTCCTTGCCTTTTTCCATATAGAAGTCTTTTTTTTGCATAAAAAGCTCCCGTTTCTGAGCCGGAGACAGCGATGCAAAATAATCTTTAGGAACCGATTTCAGCATCGCTCCAACTTTGCTTTTCTGTGCAGGAGTCAGCGTAATCGACTTAAACGCTTTCTTCAAAGTCACGCCATTCGCGATCGCATCTTCAAACTGAGTCTTCTGATCCGGAGTCAAAATCTTCTCAAGCTCTGGAACAATCTTTGCCTTCAACGCAGTAAATGGATCGCTTGCCGAAGTCACATCAGCAACAAGCATCGGAGCCGCCTGCACTAAATTCGCAAAACTCAGACCTGCCAATAAGCACATCACACAAGCAAAAATTGTAATCAAGGTCCGTTGCATGGTTGATTTCCTAATCTCTTAAACAGTCTTTGTTACTCCTGCCTGAATGTAAGCAGCAACTGCTAGCAGGCTGACTGCAAACAATGGCATTGATAAACACCAAAATTCAGCTGAAGGCACAAAGTAAGCGGCTCCTGTCCCACCCAAAAAGAAGCCAGTCAGCAAGGGCAAAGTCAGTTTTAACTTTCTCATTGCTTCTGCTGCTTCTGCCTTTGTTTCCTCGGTCTGTTTGACAAACTTCGCACTGATGTAGTGAACTAAATCGATCGTGAACTGTGTAAAGTTTCCGGTCATCACCGTGGTCGGAAAATAGCCCGTAAATGAAGCAGCCGCTTCCTTCATCAGCGCATTCTGAATTCCCATTGCCATAACGCCCGTAACTGCGATCGGGAAAATCAACTCATCCTGCACATCGACAAGCAAGGTCGCTGAGAACTGCAATCCGACGACCATAAAGATCCCCAGTGCGATCGCTTCTGCACTCAACAACACAGGCAACACTGCCCATCCGATCTTTCGAGCAAAATTTGCTAACAGTGACGTAAAAGCCACCGATAGCATAAAAACGGGAAGCATGGAGAGCCGGAGTAAGGTCGTCTGAGGATCAGAACTGGCAAAGGCTGAACCGGCGAGTGCAATATTTCCTGTCACATGAGCTGTGAAAATACCGAACAGCACAATAAAAGCCGCCGTATCGACAAATCCTGCAACCCAACTGAGCAAAAATCGAGCAGGAGCATCACGAATTAGAAACGCACTTAGGCTAAATCGCTCTTTCTCAGGTGCAGTAATTGTCATGGTTTTTCGGGTTTTTCAGGGCGTTGAGCTTGCGGTTCACCCATCTGCACATACAGTAATTTGCTCCGTATTGAATCCTTGTACTGTCCAAACGGATGAATCGCGTATACCGTATATCAAAGCTAGGGCAGATTCTAGGTTTATCAATCTAGCCGGATCAAAATTGTATGTTGAACTACAAAATTGCTCTAAACCCCAATTAAATTAATAATCCGAAAACTTCCATCCATAGGCACACAACCACGAGCCGATCGCACCACCTGTAAAGAAGATCACCATATAAACTGTCGTGAGACGGTTATGAACTTCAATCGGTAAGCTATAAATTTTTGCCTTGTTAGAAATCTGACCTGTTTGTGTTCCGAGATCCAGTAGGATTGCGCCGACAATCAATCCCCAAAGCGTACTGTGAAACTGAAATAAAACGAGAAGTGCGCCGAGAAATAGCCCGATCGCAATTCTCAGCATCACTCTTGGATTGGTGCGATCGGTCATCTTTCCTAACAGGGGAGAAGCTCCTGCGCTCATGATCCCAACTAATCCAAACAGCCCAATCATCTCACTTTGAAATTCAAACGGCGGACGTTCCAATAAGAAGGGCAGGATTGCCCAAAAGCCACTATAGGCGGCAAAGAACATTGCTCCCGCAATAGATCGCTTTCTCAAGGTTGAATGTTCTGCGAATAAAACAGGCAGCGATCGCAATAATTCCAAATAAGAAATCTCAGTTTTAGCAGGCAACGTGCTCGGCAATTGCTTGACCAAGACGATGCCTAATCCCACCATCAATCCTGCCGCAATCAAAAATGTGGACTGCCAGCCGAATTCTCCTCCGAAAAACCCACCTGCAACTCGCCCTAATACAATCCCAACGAGCAAGCCGCTCATCACAGTTCCCACAATTCGTCCTCTCTGCTCCGAATCTGCCAACTGAGCAGCAAAAGGAATCAATAATTGAGGCACGACCGCTGTGAGTCCAATCATGAAGCTTGCAGCAATTAACCAATAAAATCCAGGAGACAGCGCGGCACACAGCAGCGCGATCGCATTGCATCCACTCAGCCAAACAATCAATTTCCGCCGATCCAGCCGATCCCCTAAGGGGACAAAGAAGAGCATCCCGATCGCATATCCAATCTGGGTCAGGGTTGGGACAGCACTCACATCCGTAATTGACACCTGGAAATGCGTGCTAATTAATCCCAGCATTGGCTGGTTATAGTAAAGACTGCCAATCGAGATCGTACAGGCGATCGTCATTAACCATAGGGCAGAGTGTTTCATAAGGTTAGGATAAATTGCACCACTGAAGTATGAAGTATACTAAGGCACTCAGTTTGTAAAATCGCATACTGTATACAAATAATCTTTTTCATATTAGTTTTCACCCATCTTGAGAAAGACCCATTGAGTTCAATCGATGGAGAAAATTATGAATGGAATAGAGATTCTTGAAGGTTTAGAAGAAGATAACCCTTTAGAATAAGTAGGGATGCTGAGCATCTCTGAAATGTTTACCGTTAAATTTAGGAAGGTTCGAGCGGCATGGCACTTCTCACCACAGGCGGACAGCTAATTAAAGATCTTGAAACCCACGGCGCGATCGCTGCCTATGTTCCCCTCGAAGGCGGATTTGAAGGACGCTATCGCCGTCGAATTCGGTCAGCAGGTTACAAGTCGCTCAGCATTACGGCAAGAGGTTTAGGGGATGTGGCGGCTTATCTGACAGGAGTCCATGGCGTTCGTCCTCCGCATTTGGGCAAAAAGAGCACCGGATCGGGTGCAGCGGTTGGATATACCTATTTCGTTCCGCCGATCGTGACGAGTCAAATTGCTCACTTGCCGCCGAAGTCGAAGGGATTATTGCTTTGGATTATTGAGGGACATATTCTGTCGAATCAAGAGCTTGAGTATTTAGCGAACTTGCCGAAGATTGAGCCGCGAGTGAAGGTTGTGATTGAAGTCGGTGGAGAGCGATATTTCCGCTGGTCACCGCTGACTCAAGTGATTGCGGCGTAAGTCTGAGAATTTTTCTTTGAGTTTGAAGGAGCGATCGAGTTTGTGTCGATCGCTCCTTTACTGATCTATAGGAGTCGTTAATCTCCTCTACTGCTCCGGCTGCCAACTTGCCACTCGCCACCATTCCAATGCCGTGTCTTGGGGAACCTTTAACCGCGCTTCTCCAGATTTCAAGGGCAGAATCAAAGTGAGCTTGGTATCGGTATCTAACTGGTTCAAGATAGGTTTGAAATCATATTCGCCCACATGAGCGATCGGGAAATCTTTTGAGGTCACATCCTCAATGCTCAAGAGCGATCGATTGGCTTCAACTTCTAACGATCGCGGATGATCGATCGTCACCGCTCCAGGAAATCCCACTAATCTTAAATGAACTGAATTGGGCTGTCCAAGCGGAAATCGTTTATAAAAAACCACTTGCCAGGCTCGATTTGAGTCATCTTGTAATCTTGATAGCGATCGATACAATACGCTATTTTGATCCGAATAAGTATGAACCGAAGCAAATGCAGAAGTCGAGACAAAAAGCCAAATTACTCCGACTAAAACGCAAGTTTTCCACAAGCGAAACAGATTTTCCACAGCTTATTCACCGGTTTTCCACAATTTGAATTTTATAATTTAAGACTTTAGTCTGTCATTAAAATTACGCTCGAAAAAACACTGAGAAACACATCAATTAAGCGTTTTTTAATATTCTTTATCTAGCTCAATCTCGCGCTTTTCAGTCAAAATCATCGCAATCTGTTTTTCGTAGTAAGCAGCTTCGTTAATAAAAATTGGAAAAACTGTAGAGTTGCCTTGATAACGAATCGATTCTCCCGCAAAAGTCAGAAAGATCGGCTCATCAGGCTGTAACGGTTCATAGTCTTTGAACTGGCGATCAGGATGAATGAAAGCTTGTAGATTCCCGATCGCGTCTCTGGGATAATCGATAGCCTCGATCGCTTGATACAACGTCAAACGAGGCGGCACATCCAGTGGTTTTCCTTGATTCAAAGCTTCGATGTAATCCAAAACGGCGTAAATGAGTTGCTCGGTTTTGAGGAATAAATCAGCGTTGAGAACACTCTGAGCTACTGCTCCAACTTCAATCGTGAAGCCCAAGGGCGAGAGCGATCGCAATAACGGCGCATCTTGCGTACAATTCATTCCTAAAGCCACTCGCACATCCGGATAAATCTGGCTCAAATAAGCAGAGAGTCGCAGATTAAAGGGATCAGGAGTCGAAGGAAGAATCGTCAGCCCCATATTCGACGTGGTGCTATGCAGATCGATAATCACATCTACTTGAGGCCGATCTCTAGAACCAAGTTGAGCGACAATATCCCGCGCACGTTGATTCTCATAGTTGATCAATTTGGGATTCAATAAATCCTCGCTGGCAAAGCTTCGATTCAAGTCTTGATCGATATAGCGGCGATTTAGTTCGATCGCTTTTGGATTTGCCAAGAGTGTGATGGTTTCAAAGCTCGATCGAGTCGTCAATGCTGGAAATTGCTGAAACTTTTTGACGAGATAAACGCCTGTCCATTCATTTCCATGCGTTCCGCCGACAATTGCGACTCGTCGAATCAACTTAGACATAACAATTCCCCCTCTGTGTGACTGCAATAATTGGGGGTCTGAACCAATGGGAAAACCCCCAGTAAAACCGGGGGCTTTCGGAGCGAATCAGGGCAAGTCTCTAAACTATTCCCACTCGATGGTTCCAGGCGGCTTCGAGGTGATGTCATACACAACTCGATTCACACCCTTCACTTCATTCACAATTCGGTTAGAAATCGTTTCTAACAAATCGTAAGGAATGCGTGCCCAATCTGCTGTCATGCCATCTTCACTCTTCACACAACGCAGCACGATCGGATAAGCATAAGTGCGCTGATCTCCCATTACACCGACACTGCGGACAGGAAGCAGCACAGCAAAGGCTTGCCAAACATCGTGATAGATGCCAGCCCGATTGATCTCTTGCCGCACAATCAAATCTGCATCGCGCAAGATATTTAACTTCTCATTCGTCACTTCTCCCAAAATCCGGATCGCTAGACCTGGGCCAGGGAAGGGTTGACGATTGACGATTTCTTCAGGCAGACCAATCGATCGCCCAACTTTCCGCACTTCATCCTTAAACAGCTTCCGTAACGGTTCAACCAGCTTGAATTGCAGATCTTTCGGCAGTCCGCCTACATTGTGATGGCTCTTGATCTTGACGGCGACTCGTTCTCCGGTCTGAGGATCAACATTGGTATCCGCAGATTCGATCACGTCTGGATACAACGTTCCTTGCGCCAGATAGTCAAACGGCCCCAATCGCTTCGATTCTTCTTCAAACACTCGGATAAATTCATGTCCGATGCGTTTGCGTTTTTCCTCGGGATCGGTGATGCCTGCGATCGCGTTCACAAATCGCTCCCGCGCATTCACATACGCAACATCAATGTGGAACTGCTCATGGAAAAGTTTCACCAGACGCTCTGGCTCTAACTTCCGCATAAAGCCCTGATCGATGAACATACAAGTCAGTTGATCCCCGATCGCGCGATGCAGCAAAAATGCCAGCGTCGAAGAATCAACGCCACCCGATAAAGCCAGCAGCACCCGCTTATCGCCAATTTTGGCGCGAATTTCTCGAATCGATTCTTCAACAAATGCTTCCGTTGTCCAAGTCGGCTCACACTTACAGATGTGATAGACGAAGTTGCGAATCAGCGCTTGTCCAAATTGCGAATGCACGACTTCGGGATGGAACTGCACGCCGTACAGATTGCGATCGTGTTCTGCGATCGCCGCGCAAGGTGTATTCGTCGTATGTGCGAGTAAGCCAAATCCTTCTGGCAACTTGGTCACAGAATCTCCGTGACTCATCCACATGATCGAGTTATCTTCGACATTCGTCAGCAAATCGGTGGGGTCGTCGATCTCAATCTTTGCCTTTCCATATTCACCGCGATCGGTGCGCTCAACGCTACCGCCAAGCTGTTGCACCATCAACTGCATCCCGTAACAAACCCCTAAAACAGGAATGCCAAGCTCCCAAATCCCTGGATCGCACTGAGGTGCGCCTTGGTCGTAAACCGAGTTAGGGCCACCCGACAAAATAATGCCTTTCGGATTGAGTTGGCGGAGTTGTTCAACCGTTGTGCGATAAGACAACACTTCAGAATAAACTTGCGTTTCGCGGATGCGACGGGCAATCAGTTCTGAGTATTGCGATCCAAAATCGAGAATTACAATCATCTGGCGTTCGAGTGCATCAAATCCTTGCGAAGTAGATGCGGGTGCATCCAAAACAGACGGTTCAATAGGTGGAGTCACGAGAGTGTGTCCTGATGAGAGAGAACGAAGGTCAAACGAGGTTAAACGAACTTTTGAAGCGGAATAAAAAAGCAAGGGTTTTGAATATTCTGGCTATTTTAATCACAATTCTCGAACCGACTCAAGCAGTTTCTCTGCTTTTCTACTTTGTCTTAAAACTTGACGCGATCGATCAAACAAAATTACGCCGATTTCAACGCTTGCTTCGCTGTGGGTATAAATATATTCTTCAGCGCGAGTTTCGATTGCAGCCGCGATCGAATCGTAAACCGCAATCTCTTTGCCCAAGGTTCTCAAGTATGTCAATCCGTCCTCAGCCGTAGAACTGGTAAAGATTGATTGTAGATCAGAAGTTGAGACACCGACTTTTGCCGCATGTGCTGTTAGGATTTCTTGCCGAGCATCTGCCACATGATGATGCGTGTGGAAAATGCCACCTGCAAGTTTGATCAGTTTCCCGTGATAGCCAAACAGCAGAATCGATTTGACTCGCTGCATTCCCGCTTCGACGAGGAGAGAGCCGATCCAATTGGCAGTTTTGAGCGTGCGATCGCGCTCAATTCCCATCTTGGCTGCCAAATCTAATCCATTTTCACCAATGCAGAAGACGAGCGTCTCGAATTGCTGCGCTTTCTCCTGTAACTCGGCTCGAAACAGTTCTAACTGATCCGGGGCGCTGAGAGGGTGAGCGATGCCAGATGTACCGAGTAAAGATAAGCCTTCAACCACGCCAAATGCTTCGTTGGATGTGCGTTTTGCCAGTTGCCGACCTTCCGGCAAAATCAGGGTGATGCGGAGCGCTTCATTGGGTTCTAAAAGCCGTTCTAGATTCGTTTGGATGAGTTGCTGAGCGTAAGCGTAAATTGCGGCTTGCTGGTCGGCTTTTTGTCCGATGCCTTCTCCGCCGATGATTTCAATCCCTTGTCCTTGAGTCAGTTCGACCATTGCCCAAATTGGGGTGTTGCGAGTCAAGTCGAGATTGTCGCCGGGATCGCTGCGAGTAATTGCTAGTGCTGAATGGGGTGTTAATTTGGCGACTTGTTCGATCGGGATTTTCACCTGTGCAACTGGATTAATCAGATCCACTTCCACTTCAGAAATTGCAGATTGATGTTTTAAGTGTTGCACGGCAGCGATCGCGGAAGCACAAGCGAAAACAGGAAGTGTATAACCAGATTTCATAAAAATTCTCTTAAGAATTAACTCCTAACTGTTCAGATGTATGTCTTAAGTTACATGCGTTCTTTAGGTTAAGCGAGTATTAATTTTGGAATAAAAAGAGGTTAAATTTTATGTGTTACTCCTGATCTCTAGGAAAGCAATCAGTGTAATTTATGACACTCCATTCTTCAATCCCAAGTCCTAAAGCCTGAAAACTTCATGAAGAAACTAAAATTTCAACCCGCTGCTGAAATTCTCCTGCTACTGCTGCTAACTGATTTTTTATCCATCTTGGCGCATTTCGCTCTCCGTCTTTCGCCTCAGATTAAGTCTACTTATTGGACAATCACTACCGATCGCGGATTTGGGGAAACGTTTCAATACGTCAAGGAGTTTTGGCTGTTCTGTAGCTTTGCAATTTTGGCGAGCAGTCGGGCGGAATGGTCATATCTGTCTTTTTCCTTGCTATTCGGTTATCTGCTGATCGATGATGCATTTCTTGTCCATGAGAGAGTTGGGGAGTGGATTGCAACGACTCAAAATTTTCAGCCAGTCTTGGGATTAAGAGCAATTGATTTGGGCGAGTTAGTTGTTGCCGCTAGTACGGGTCTATTTTTTCTGTTGCTCATTGGTGTTTCCTATTGGTTGGGCACACAACAGTTTCGTTGGATCTGCAAACGTCTCTTCGTATTACTTGGCTGTCTTGCTTTTTTTGGTGTCGTAGTTGATGCGCTGCATATCATGATTGAGGTCATTAATCGACCTGGAATTCCCCTGGGGTTTGCATTTGAATTGGCAGAGGATGGGGGTGAAATGATTGTTATGAGCCTATTGTGTTGGTATGGTATCTCACTGCTCAAACAGCCCAGTCTTTCCCCAGTCAGAACGGATGAAGTTGTAGTTTCTAGTAGTCGCTCGAACTAAAAAGACAACTCATTTTTTCAACGCTAACGTTAATCCATCTGCGATCGGTAAAATTGTGATCAAAACACGTTCATCTTGAGCAAGTTTTGTATTGAAAGCGCGAATCGTATTGACAATCTTATCGGAATCGCTGGCATCTGCCACTCGACCTGACCACAACACGTTATCAATCAAAATTAATCCACCTGAGCGAACCAACTGAATTACACGATCGTAGTAATTCGCATAGTTTCCCTTATCCGCATCAATAAACGCAAAATCGAAGGTTCCAGCTTGGTCTTGAAGTAATTGATCGAGCGTCTCGATCGCAGGAGAAATTCGCAGATCGATTTTGTCTGTTACGCCTGCAAGGTTCCAATATTTCCGAGCGATCGCGGTATATTCCTCGCTCACATCACAGGCAATTAATTTTCCATCTTCTGGCATTGCCATTGCTACAGACAGCGAGCTGTATCCGGTAAAGACTCCAACTTCGATCGCTTTTTTTGCCTGCATCAATCGCACCAACAGCGCCATGAATTGACCCTGATCCGGCGAAATCTGCATTCGGGCTTGCGGCATTTCGCTGGTTTCGTGACGAAGTTGGGCGAGAATGTCGGATTCGTGCAGCGAGTTTGAGAGAATATAGGCGTATAGAGACTCGTCTACACCAAATGCCTGCTTAAACATGTTGAGAAAATCACTACAAATTATCTTATCTATTGTCCTAGCAATCGGCTTAGTTGCGTGCGGTGGGCGATATTCGGTTCCAGACAATGTGTTGAAAAATGCGATCGCCATTTCGGTGAATCAAACCGAGCAACAGATTAGCCAGGAATTGAAATTGTCAGCCGATCCGAAGGTGAGTATCGATCGGGTCAAAATTACCGAACAATCGCCCCTAAAGATTCAAGGATCGGACGGCTTCCACGTCAAAGGCGTGTATGATTTCACGCTCAAACTCCCGAAACGTCAAGAAAGCCAAAGTGACAATCCGTTCGACCTCTATCTCCAACGGAAACCCGAAGGCAAAACGCAAACCTGGCAACTGGCACAACGTACCGAGGATGATTGGAACTTACAGCCGATTGGGGCACGTAAGGGATAGTTTCTTGCCGAATTTATCGGGCTGACCGATCGATCTTCTTGCGAATTGAGCAATCCTGTTTGTCACAATCCCTAAAGTAGATTCGATTCACGGCAAGCCGTCTTAGAATAAACAGAATTAGTGTTTTTCTCTGCTGTTATGTCTAGCATCACCGTCGATCGCTTAACGAAAGTCTATCCTGTTGCTGTGAAAGAGGCAGGGTTCAGAGGAACAGTGACCCACTTTTTCAAACGCACTTATCGCCAGGTGAAAGCGGTTCAGGATGTTTCGTTTCATATCGAACCGGGCGAAGTGGTCGGATTTTTAGGGGCAAACGGAGCAGGAAAAACGACGACGTTGAAAATGCTCACCGGATTGATTCATCCGTCTTCTGGCAAAGTGACCGTTGCAGGACATGTGCCTTTTGAGCGTCGATCGAGCTTTTTGCAAAAAATCACGCTAGTCATGGGACAAAAGCAGCAGTTGATTTGGGATTTGCCTGCTGCTGATTCTTTGCGCATCAATGCTGCGGTATATGGAATTAGCGATCGTACGCTAAAAGCTCGGATCGGCGAACTTTCAGAGATGCTGTCTCTAGAAGGCAAACTGACTCAGCCTGTCCGCAAACTTTCGCTCGGTGAACGCATGAAATGCGAATTGCTAGCCGCTTTACTTCACGAACCCCAAGTTTTGTTTTTAGACGAGCCGACTTTAGGGCTAGATGTGAATGCACAAGTCTCTGTTCGAGAGTTTTTGAAAGAATATAATGCTCAATACAAAGCAACCGTTTTACTAACTAGTCATTACATGGCAGATATTACTGCTTTGTGTGAGCGGGTGTTGATGATTCATCAGGGACAGCTAATTTATGACGGCAGTTTGGATGGCTTAGTCGATCGCTTCTCTCCCTGTCGCGAGGTCAAAGTAGAATTTAATCGCACGTACACTGAGTCGGAACTTTCAGCTTATGGGTATGTACAAGAGGTTGAGAAACAATCCGTGCGCTTTTTAGTGCAGCAAGAGGACTTGACACAAGCGATCGCGAGAATCCTAGCCGAGTTGCAAGTGGTTGATTTAGCAGTGAGTGATCCTCCGATCGAAGAAGTCATTGGGCGAGTATTCCAAGCAGGCGCAGTGATTTGAGGCTCAGATTACAGTTTGTCTCAAGTTGAATCTTAGAAACTTGTATTGACTTAGAGATGCTTAGGACATAGAACTCGATCGGGAAGAGGCAAAGACAAAAGCGCTTGCCAAAAGATAGCTCTCCATAGCAGGCGTTTTCTTGCAGAAAGCCACCGCTTGATTGTTCTAAGCTTTCTTCATTCGTCCAAACGGAACCTTCTGCGTTACTTCCAAGCTCGCATTCTGAATGTTGTTCTGCACAAACAGAACGTCCTTGTTTTGCCACAATGGAATAAACGGCACATCCTTGACCAATTCAGCCTGCAACTGCTCAAACAATCCTTTGCGCTTGACTGGATCTAGCTCTTGGCGACTTTGATCAATTAATTGATTGACGCGATCGCTAAAGTAAAACGACCCTTGAGACACGGTTGAACCACTCTCACATCGCTGATCTGCTGTTGCCTTAGTGCACTCCATAAACGGCTGAATGTAGTTATCAGCATCGAGAAAATCAGGATTCCAGTCAAATAGAAACATCGGATAAGCAGCTTTATCAATGTTTCGATAAGCCGTAGTAGACTCCACACTGTCTAGCTGAATCTGCATCAAATTGCCCAAGCTCTTACGTACAGACTCTTTGAGAGTAATCGCTGCCATGCCATCAGTTGAGACATTCGATCGATACCAGAGTTGTACTTTCAGCGGATTCGATTCGCTGTAGCCTGCTTTGGCAAGTAATGATTTAGCTTTCTCGACATTGCGGTCGCCCAATTCCTGAAACACAGGCTTCTGCTCTTTCATGGTTTTCGGAAGCAGACTATACAGCGGTTCAATCTGTCCCTGAAAAACTCGACTTTCTAGCAACGGACGATCCATCATTGCCGCGATCGCTTGACGAACTTCTAAGCGATCTAAGGGCGGAGACTTCAAGTTCAGCGTTAAATAATCAATGCCACTGCCAGACTGTTCCAGCATTTTCCAAGCCGCATTTTTCGCTCCATCTTTGAGCATCCGAATTTGATCGAGTGCTAGACCTTGATAAGCAACATCGATCGCGCCTGTGCGAAAGGCATTAAACAAATTCGCAGAGCTTGAGAAAAATTGAATATTAATCCCTGGATTCGCAGGTTTAGTTCCCCAATAGCGATCGAACGCTTCGAGCTTCAGCGAATCTGTTCCATACTTTACTAGCTTGTAAGCTCCCGTTCCTACAAACACTTCGGAATTGAACTTATTTTGACCAATCTCGTAAGCTTTAGGAGAAACAGCACAAGCACCTGAAAATGCGAGTAGCGAAGGAAATGCTGCAAAGGGTTTTTTCAGCTTAATCACAAGCTCATTTTCACTTTTAGCCGCGATCGAATCAATCACATCTGCTAGTAAAAACGAAGGACTGCCGCCATTTTCGATAAACCGTTTCAGCGAAAATTCCATGGCTTTGGCGTTAAACGGTTCGCCATCATGAAACACAACGCCTTGACGAATCGGAATCGTATAGGTCAATCGATCTGCACTGACTTTCGGCAAAGCTGTTGCTAATTGAGGCTGTAATTCGCTCGTGCCAGGCTTATATCCGTAAAGTCGATCGCCTAAGTTGTACAACAAGCTGCCTGCAAAATTCGTATAAGCATCAGCCGGATCGATCGTGTTAATGCTAGCAGTTGAGCCAATCGTAATTTGTCCATCTGCATTTGCAGGAGGTTCGTATGTCGATCGAGTACAACCAACCACCAGTGAGAAACAAAGACAGATTAAGAAGAGCGATCGCCCAATTTTTCTCAGCATTGTCGAGTGCCAAAAATGAGTTTTTTGAGTGTAGCAGGAAAGGTGGTCTGACAGTTGAGTGCCTAAGACGATCGAGATTTGAGCAGTTCATGAATACTCTTGAGTTCAGCGAGAATGGCTTCGAGGACTTCTTGCGTGTGATTCGGTTGAGGCTCTTGAATCTCGATCGTCACTTGTTTGATTTTCAAAACTTCTTTGGCAAATCGAGCGACTTCATTTGAGTGAAACATCAATGGATCGTTCGGAGATTGCCGCAGTTCAGGATTAAGACGTTTGGGATTGAACGGAGGATTGAGTTGTTCAAGGTCAGTATTGGCATAGCGATAGACCGAAGCGCGCGATCGATTCAGAGTTTTCTGAACAGCTTCGACATCCATTAAACCTGTGGTTCCACCAAATTCGGTATCCGCGTACATGCATTCATTCTCGCAATTAGACGCGAAAATCTTAACATAAGAATCTTTGTGTAAAGTAGGATTTATCGATTGTTCTGATCCGCTTGGAGAACTCTACCTTTACTGTTAATTGGTATAGATGGATCAATTTTGAGAGGTTGGCGATGACTTTGAAGATTCGATCGATGACCCTAGCAGAGGTTCAAATTGCCTTAAACTGGGCAGCCCAAGAAGGCTGGAATCCAGGACTTTATGATGCAGAACCTTTCTCCAAAGCTGACCCCGATGGATTTTTACTTGCAGAACTCGATGAACAACCGATTGGCTGTATCTCTGTCGTTCGCTACAGCCAGAAGTTTGGTTTCATTGGGCTGTACATCGTTCAACCCGAATGGAGAGGGAAAGGCTACGGTTTGAAATTATGGCAGACGGCATGGCAGCAATTTGTATCAAGACTCGATGCTGATGCCAGTATTGGGTTAGATGGAGTGCTCGCTCGAGAAGCCACTTATCGCCAGGCTGGATTCGTTCCAGCTTACCGTCATATCCGGCATCTTCATCAACCCGATGGTTCAGCTCAGCATCCTGACTGGGTAATTCCTCTCAATCAACTTCCATTAGCAGAGATTCTTCGATATGACGCTGAACTATTTCCGGCATCCCGTTCGCACTTTCTAGAATCATGGCTTCAGATGCCAGAAAGTGCAGCGTATGGAGTTGTGGAACAGAATCGATTAGTTGGTTATGGTGTAATTCGCCGCTGTGTGCAGGGATTTAAAGTCTGTCCGCTATTTGCAGATTCGCTAGAAATTGCAGAAGCTATTTTGCAAGCCTTGATCGTTAAAGCGGGAACAGAGCCTGTGTTTATCGATATTCCAGATGTTCATCCTGCTTTGCCAAGCTTAAAGCAACGATATGCATTAGAACCGATGTTCACTTGTGTGCGAATGTATTGGGGACAAGTTCCAACCTTGCCTGTCGATCGTATTTTTGGTGCGACGACTCTGGAATTGGGATAAGCACTCAGATTGAACGCCCATCTACGATTTGCCTAATTGATGACACGCTCTAATGCATTGGTGTCAACCTGGAACTGCGCTTTCTTCAATCGATTTCTGATGAATGCTAATTTCTAGCAAAAATGTTGTGATTTCATGAATCAAGGGATACTGTTGTAAAAGTTGACGTGTCTCTGGAGAGAGGAGTCTCAAGATTTCTGCTAACAAGGCTGTCTTGTCTTCTGCTAGAGTGTCTAATAGCTCTTGAGGATGCCGCTGAGCAAATTTCCACTCTAGATCAGTCAAGGCTTTGCCAATGAGAGTTTCGATAAGCGATCGATCTTGGAAAAAGATAACTTCTAGTTCTGGAACAGCGATCGCTAATTTGAATGGCACAGAGCCAGCATAAGTCCGAAGCAAGTACCCTAAATCTGCTTTTCTTTGCTGAATTGCTGACTCATCATTTGTTCTCGAATTCAGAACCAAGACTACAGGTAGACGCTTCTCGGCAAGCAGAGACATTGCCCGAGATTCTGCATCATAATCGCTTTTGCTTTCAACAAACTGAACTCCTTCTTGTGCCGATTTTGGCAGCACTTTTCTAAGAATCTCTGCATCAGAAGGACGTTCTGTAATCAAATAAACTCGATTCATCCCCCTTCCTCCGCTTGAATTCGATAGTTTGGAATTCCTTGCTGCACACAAAATCGATACTTTTTCAGCAACGATTGTTGCATTTGTCTTGACTGTAGCGCATATTCAATCTCGTCTCCAGTCCACAGCAAAATTGTTTGAGGAGCAATGTACCGAGCAAGAGAAATTGCAGCATACGTAAATCCATTCCGGCTAAACAAAATCTCGATCGTTGATGCAGGTCGGCGCAATAGCTGGTTTCGCATTTTAGCCAGCGGCTCGATATTGACACGCTCTGCTACGTCTTTGCATTCGATTAAGCAAGCAAGCCCATTGGAATAAATTGCACCATCAATTTGCTCTAATTCTTCTTCCTCAATGACCACACTGTAAGGATAGATAACTTCTGCACCTTCTAAATGAAATGCCCTGAGTACTAGGTATTCCATTGCTTTCCCACGTTCCCAATCAGGAGTATCACCCAACTGAATTTGGTTCCATAGCATTAAGGGTTCGTCCCAGTCGTAGCAGGTGATTCTGCGTTCGTATTCTAATGCTGTTGGCATCTTTTTCTCTTTGTAACCCTGATTGACCAGAACTCGAAGTTTTCTGACAACTTCGAGTTCTGATCCCGCGCGGACTTATCCGATTTCTGGTTCCTGACTACCTAATCGCGATCGCACTTCCACCTTCGCTCTCGGCTTTGTAAGCTGAAACTTCGGCATCAAATGTGGTTTTCCTAGCCCATAAGTCAGTGCATAGCTCTGAGATAATCCCCACAGCCATACTGAAGGCAATCGAGGCTCTAACCAAGGCTGCATCTGATAAAGCAGCTTTGGAAACCAGCCGCTAAAGATCCAACTCATCAACGCACTGACGGCAAAGTTCAAGTAATTCCCTAGCCAGCGGGTCAGATCCTTTGCGCCTGCCATTTGCCAGATCCAGAGTAAAAGACGCGGATTTTTCTTAGCAGCAACGAGTGCCATGCGATTAAATCTTGTCCAAGTCACCCGATCTTTGATAAATGCATCTGCGATCGCTGGCGGCTGATCAGCAAGGACATCAAAGAAGGTATTCAGCATCGAATTGACTTGCTGCGGCGGCAAAATCTTACCGGTTGGCACCATCATGCCTTTTGAGAACATCCAAGTCACAGAGACATTACTTTGATAAGCCCGAATTGCATTCAGCGATCGCTGATCGAGTAAATCATGCTTCAGTGCTGTATCTAGTAAATGAGTCAGACGAGATAGATTCCGTACTAATGACCCAAAGCCTGTAAACACTAACGGAGATTGCAACGAAGCAGCATCGCCAATCGCAATTAAGCGATCGAATGCAATGGTGCGATCGCGACTGCTCATGCTGAAATGCCCTGGAATGTAGCCAAATGTTGCCTTCTTCCAGACCAACTTCTCCATATCACAACGCCGATACTCGGGCAGGATCGTAAAGAAATCCTCGTACATCTCAAGTAAAGAACCTGGATTTTCAGGATGCACTTGATGATAGTGGAACAGATAAAACGTCAGTTCTTTGCCCTCAGCCGGAAAAAGTTCCCAGATCAACTGCCGTCCGCGAGAAATGTCTCCGTGGCTATTCAGCACATCGCCATATTGCACATCCCAGACTTCCGGCTCAAATCCTTCAGAAATCACCGCTCCAACTGTTGGGCAAACACTATCAAAGGCTCGACCTGAATTGAGTTGCCACGCGATCGGTGAAGCCGTTCCCATTGCATCTACGAGCAACCGCCCTGTGACTTGACGATCGCTTCCCGTTGGCAAATGTTTGGCGTAAATCGTCGCCTTATCTGGGTTAATGTCGGCGCGCTCAAACTCAGTCTCATCCCAAATTTCGCCACCTGCTTCGCGGAACTTATCCCCGCAGAGTTTGAGAAATCTTTCTGCGTCGATCGCAATATTCAAAACCGTCGGCGTATGCAGAATCTTTGCCTTAGCTTGCGGTGGATTGTTTGCATCAAAGAACTTGTGGAAGCCATCGACATACTCAGCCGCAATCACTCGATCGAATTCGGCGACTGTAAACAATCCCAAATCGATCAAACTCTGAAACTCACTGCGTGAAATATTCCATTCCCGATTCATCCGTCCAAACGGCATCCGCTCCAGCAGTAGCACCCGGTAGCCCAATTTTGCCATCACAGCCGCATGAACAATGCCTAACGCCCCTCCAATGTAGATGAGGTCATAAGATGGCTTCGCTGGCGTGATATTGCCATCATCCGTGCGGAAAACAACTTGCTTCGGAGTTTGAGGAGTCTGGACACTCTCACGCCAGCGTTGTTCCCACCAGTACACGCGATTTAAGTCATACTCGCCATTCGGTATTTTCTTGAAAAACTCAACCGTTTTCGGATAATCTGCCGCTAATGCTTCAAAAATCGACTGCTGCGATAAATCAATGTTTGGAGGGGCAGGATAGACTGGCGGAAATTCTTCTCTCAAATCCGCCACTAATTTTCGGAGAATTTTTGCTTCACCTGCTCCAGCGCGATCTGCCCAGCGAAATACTTTCAGATAGGTCGATCGCTGAACTGACCAGACAAATATCGAAAGTTCACCTAGCCGAATCCCCGCAGGCATGAGGACTTTCTCGCCTTGTTCAGGAGCATAGTCAGCATGCAGCCATGAAATGACCGCAGCCGTATCGGGGGTGGGGACTTCTAGGTAAAGGATTTCTTCCATGAGTAAGATCTAAACTCCGATCAATTCAGCAAGACGGTTGACAAACCAATAAAAAACAAGCTACTCCTGATACCAAATTAAATTCTTTACATCATTTTCATTATTATCGAGGACTCGGATCAGATCAGCACTATGAATTATCCTATTTCACCGCGCGCTTCTGAATCTATCTCAGTACGGTCTCCTGGGGCTGAAGAACTTATTCTCAACGCGATCGCTGTTGTGATCGAAACCGCTCGCTCTCAGGGACAGTCTTTAGAAGAAATCAAAGCTGAAGTCCTAGCCGACGACGCAATTCTAGATGCCCAACAGCGGCAATGGCTCAGCGATATTGTGACGCAAGCTTGGCAGGATTTTCCGCACTCATGCTGAAATGTCTAAGTTGAGAAGCTATCAATTACACTTCTAAGCGATCAATTTCTATGAGAAGTCCATCCCGGAATCACCTTCATTTGGGGGTTGCCGAAGTCTGTGTAGGAGTGATTAAAGCGGACATGGTATGTGCGAAATCCGAAACTTTCTTTGAAAAGTCGGATGCGGCTTACCGAGGTTGAGCCAGTTTTGCAGTTTATCCGGTAGGCTCTTGATTGATCCTATTTTTCAGGCAACGTGATGAAGGCTGCAATTCAAGTTCTGGGCATCGATTTAGGTGGGACAGCAATTAAATTGGGACGGTTTACTCCAGATGGAACGTGCCTTCAAGCACTCACGGTTCCAACGCCTCAACCCGCTTTGCCTAGAGCGGTGCTGATGACGATCGTTGATGCGATCGCTGACCTTGATCCGAAGCGCGAAGCTTGTGCGATCGGAATTGGTATGCCAGGACCAACCGATGCTAAAGGTCGCATCGCCCGAATCGCAATCAATTTGCCGGATTGGATTGAGATTCCCTTAGCCGATTGGATCGAAGAAAAAACAGGACGACCGACGATTTTGTCGAATGATGCCAATTGTGCAGGTTTAGGAGAAGCGTGGCTCGGTGCTGGCAAAGCCTTTCAAAATTTCATTCTTCTGACCCTGGGAACCGGGGTCGGAGGGGCAATTATTTTGAACGGGGAACTGTTTATCGGACATACGGGCGCAGCAGGTGAATTAGGGCTGATTAGCTTAGATGCGAATGGCGCGCCCTGTAAGAGTGGAAATCGCGGCTCTCTGGAGCAGCATACGTCGATTCAAGCAATTCGACGACGGACGGGAAAAGAACCGGATGAATTGTGCAGATTAGCGCGATCGCACGATCCAGCAGCCTTAGAATTTTGGCGATTCTATGGACGCGATTTGGGGCTGGGTTTGACGAGTTTAATTTATGTCCTGACTCCAGAAGCGATCTTGATTGGTGGGGGAATCAGTGCGAGTGCAGAATTCTTCTTACCGAGCGCGATCGCAGAAATCGAACAACGAGTCATGCCAACTTCGCGAGAAGGATTACAGATCATTCCTGCTCAGTTAGGGAATTGCGCTGGAATGATTGGGGCTGCAAAATTAGCTCTCAATTCACGTTACATTGAGAACTGCCCTGAATAAACACCGATTGTTATGGCTTCCATCGAACTTGTTTCTGCTGATTCCATCCCCACTGACAAGATTAAATATGACGATCGCGGGTTGGTACCTGCAATCGTGCAGGATTATTTGGATGGTGCGGTTTTGATGATGGCGTGGATGAACCAAGAGTCTCTGCAAAAGACGCTAGCAACTGGTGAGACTTGGTTTTGGAGTCGATCGCGGCAAGAGTTTTGGCATAAAGGGGCAACGTCTGGACATACGCAGAAGGTGAAGGCGATTCGATACGATTGCGATAGTGATGCGCTGTTAATTTCAGTTGAGCAGATTGGTGATATTGCTTGTCATACAGGCGAAAGAAGCTGCTTTCATCAAGTGAATGGCAGCATTACGCCTCCGCTTGCTGATACCTTGTCGCAAGTGTTTGCTGTGGTTTGCGATCGCAGAGATAACCCTATTGAGAAGTCTTACACTCGGACATTATTTGAAGGCGGAGATAACAAGATTCTCAAGAAGATTGGGGAAGAAGCGGCAGAAGTGGTGATGGCTTGTAAGGATGATGACAAAGATGCGATCGCGGGTGAAGTGGCGGATTTGTTCTTTCATTCATTAGTCGCGATCGCGCATCATGGTGTGGATTTGAAAGATGTTTATCGCAAGCTTCAGTCTCGCCGATAGAGATGCACGGCTTGATCGAAGAAATTCACCCAAAAATCATGGATGAGCAGTTTGAATTTTTTGATCAGGCAATTCTGCATCAAATTCAGGTTCACTAGCGTTCGTAGAGTTCTAATGGCAAACCATCTGGATCTTTGAAGAAAGTAAATCGCTTACCCGTCCATTCATCGACTCGAACAGGTTCAGTTTCGATTCCTTTTGCAGAGAGGTCAGCGATCGCGAGATCCAAATCTGCCACCGAAAAAGCGAGATGTCTCAAACCACAAGCTTCGGGATAGCAGGGTCGCTCAGGCGGATTCGGAAAAGAGAACAATTCAATTTGAGTCTGAGAATCAACTTGCAAATCGAGCTTGTACGATTGGCGTGCTTCTCGAAAGACCTCACGAATGATTGAAAAGCCTAGTAAATGGACATAGAAATGCTTTGAGCGATCGTAGTCGGAGCAAATAATTGCAATGTGATGAACGGCTTGAATGTTTTGCATCGTCTGGTCAAATGAATACAAGATCAATCAAATTGATCGTAATCGGAACCTGAAACTAAAGGAGTTCAGCCAGAAGTTTCTGCTAAATTAACGAGTAGAAGGCTCTGCAACTTCTATCAAATGGAAGGGGTCGATTCACACCTCCTCGAAGTCATTAAAACTATGTTCCAAGCGACACGACGACGATTAGCACTTTGGTACACCACGGTCACCGCTGTGTTGTTGTTAGTGTTTGCAAGTGGGTTTTATTTTTATGTGCGATCGACATTAATCGAGCGCATCGATGACACTCTAAATCATGTGGCAGAAGTTGTTCAGCGATCGCTGGTGATCCAAGCGATCGGGGATCAGGTGAGCGTCAATGTTGAAGCGAGCTTTCGGGATAATTCCATTTCTTTGGAAGACGATCACATCGATTTGGAGTGGTTCGATGCGAAGGGACAACAACTGTGGTCAACCTTTGCAGAACCCCTTTCTATTCCCATGCATGTCAATCACGATGGCGAGACTGTTCATGTCTCCGACACACAACTCTTGCGGCAGGTGACTGAGAAAGTTCAGATTGGCAATCGGGTATTAGGATACTTGCGCGTGAGCCATCCTTGGTTTGAAGTCACAAAGCCAACTCGTCAATTAGTATTGGACTTGAGTGTTGGCACGGCGATCATGGTGGGAATTGTTGCTGCGATCGGGTGGTTTCTGTCGGGAATTGCCATGCAACCGATTCGCGAATCCTATCAACGGTTGAAGCAGTTTACCGCTGATGCATCGCATGAGTTGAGAAACCCGATCGCTGTCATTCAAACGAATGTACAAGTGGCACTGTCCGATCCTGACCCTCAGATTCAGCAGCAATATTTGCAAGTGATTGAACGGCTCACTCAGCGACTAGGCAAACTAGTCGATGATTTACTATTTTTAGCGAGACAGGATAGCGGGATTGTTCAACCTCAGAGAACTGCGCTCGCGCTCGATGATTTACTTGATGAGGTTTTAGAAGAACAAGGCATTACCACCGCAGACAAGGAATTGTCATTTAAGGTCGATCGCACGTCAGAATATTGGTTACAGGGTGACCGGGATCAGCTTTCTCGACTGTTTACAAATTTGATTAGTAATGCGATCAAATACACTCCCGAGCAGGGAGAAATCACAGTTGAGCTAGTCGCAACGAAAGCTGGATTACAAACCAAAGTCATTGATACGGGCATTGGAATTCCAGAAGGCGCGATCGCGAAATTGTTCGATCGGTTCTATCGAGTTGATCCAGCTCGAACAAAAGCAACGGGAGGATCAGGATTGGGACTCGCGATCGCGCTCGCCATTGTTGAAAACCATCATGGACACATTCAAGTTGACAGTCAGGTAAACCAGGGAACAACTGTTACTGTAACGCTCCCCCAATCCGATAGCCAGTCCCCAACATAGGTTTAAAACGTTTGCGCCTCAGGCTTTTGGTTCGCTCAGTAGGGTAATTGAAAAATGTTGGGTTTACCCATCCTGAACTTGAGTTCCAAGCGGCACAGGAACGAAACAGCTCGGCTTTTCATCTTTTACCAGGCTAATGCCGGAATTTTCTCTTCCGCTGTTTATGCTTCGCCAATGCTTTACGCTTGCGTTTTTCGATTGGTGTCTCAAAATAGCGATGCTTTCTCATATCTGGAAAAATTTCTGCCTTAGAAACTTCTCGCTTAAATCGACGTAATGTAGATTCGATTCCTTCATTCTCACCTGGAATAACTTGGGGCATTCATTCTCCTCCCGAACATGAAATGTGATGAAAGCTGATGAAGAAGGCTACCCATGACTGAGTAGCCTCTGACCAACTTTGACTGTAAGCATTCAAGCTGCCATTAACGCACAGCGAAATTTGCGCATCTGCTCCAGTCTTTAAGTTTAGTAACGTCTAGAACCGCCTCGATTGTCCCACCCCCCCTGAGACGACCCGCGGTCTTCACGGGGTTTCGCTTTATTCACCTTGAGATCGCGCCCCATCCACTCGGCTCCATCGAGTGCTTCAATCGCAGCGTCTTCTTCTGCATCGGTTCCCATCTCGACAAAAGCAAATCCCCGCATCCGACCCGTTTCGCGATCGGTCGGCAGTTGCACCCGCTTCACGGTTCCATACTCTGAGAAAGCCTGGGTTAAACCATCCTGTGTTGCCTGATAGGACAAATTACCAACGTAAACTGACATAAAGATTCTCCAGAATCATCAATGAAGAGAGGTATGTTCGGAGAAACGCTAGGCTGGAACGATTTACACGCCCGAAGATAAACCTTATCAGGAAGTTTAGCATAGAGAGAGCAATATGCGGGGAAATTGATTTGTGCGATCGCACCTAAGGGTCAAGATTATGCTAAACTTCTTATAGAAGAGACTATCTTCGGCAATGTGATCTCCTCTATCAAATGTTGCTCCGAATCTAACTCTCTCTACACTGTAATTCTGGGGCAACAATTGTATGTCAATTTATGTTGGTAACCTCTCTTATGAGGTTGTACAAGAAAATCTTGCTGAGATTTTCGCTGAATTTGGAACAGTCAAGCGTGTTCAGCTTCCGACCGATCGCGAAACAGGACGCTTACGCGGATTCGGATTTGTTGAAATGGCGAGCGATGCGGAAGAGGATGCCGCGATCGAAGCCTTAAATGGTGCGGAATGGATGGGACGCGATTTAACAGTGAATAAAGCAAGACCCCGTGAAGACAGAGGCTCTTCTCGTGGCGGCAGTTTCGATCGTAAAGGTGGCTCCTCTCGGCGCTATTAGAGTGTTGAATCTTCTGAATTCTTAATTCAGTCGCATCTTATAAAGTCTTGCAGGCAGGCTAACAGTCTGCCTCATTTCTTATGATGCGCTGTTGCAAGGCATGTTCTTCTCTATCCTCATCCCAATGAATATCAAAGAAATTATCAGTCGATATGCGGCAGGACAACGAGACTTTAGCAATCTGAATCTGATTGCTGTTAACTTTAGAAATCTGAATCTAGCGGGCATCAATCTGAGTGGTGCTAACTTAACGAAGGCAAATCTGACTCAAGTTAACCTCAGTCATGCCAACCTCACAGATGCGATTCTGACTGGAGCAACGTTAACAGGCACGAATTTTACTCAAGCCAACCTTACTAATGCCAATCTAAGCGATACCAATCCGAATCAGGCGAATTTCAGGCAGACCTATCTGAAAGGAACAATCCTACCCGACCTAGTGAATCGTACTTCTCCTAAAACTCCTCTCACCTCTCCACCTGTATAGGTACTATCTGTATAAGTGCTATTTTCTTAGAATTTTATTTCTTCAAGTAAGAAAGCCTCCGGTGTCTAGCCGGAGGCTTTTATATGAACTATGGATCGAGTCATTCGACGGTTTGCATGAATCGCCGGATGCGGGTCAATTCCTCAACATCCGGCTCTCCCTAGCATTACAGATCGTCATCCATATCATCTGCGATCAGATCATCATCATCATCAATAATCGGCGAATAGATCGAATCTGAATCTGCTTCATCTGAGTTGCCGAAGCTCTCAAAGCTAAAGCTAGGACGATCGTCCATTGCTTCTAAGCCATAAGAGCGCGCCGTACGATCGTCAAGAACGACATCCGAGAAATCAGTATCCTCATCTAGGAACATCGGATCATAAACTGGATCAATGTCGGCTGGGCTACCCATTTCTTCGTAAGCATTGAAGCCCGTTCCCGCAGGAATGAGACGACCGATGATCACGTTCTCTTTCAGACCGCGCAACCAGTCAGATTTTCCTTCGATCGCAGCTTCAGTCAGTACCCGCGTCGTTTCTTGGAAACTTGCCGCAGAGATGAAACTATCTGTGTTGAGCGAAGCTTTCGTGATCCCGAGCAATACAGGCTCATATTGAGCAGGTGCGCCCCCTGTGATCGACATGGCATCATTTACCTGTTCAATCTGGTAAATTTCTACCAACTCACCAGGCAGCATGGTTGTATCACCGCCGTCTTCGACTCGTGCTTTTGAGGTCATCTGACGCACGACGACTTCGATGTGTTTGTCAGAAATATCAATCCCTTGAGATTGATACACCGATTGCACTTCGTTTACCAAGAAGGTCTGAACTTCCCGCAAGCTAAACAAAGCCGCATCATGCAAACTGACTTCTTCATTTCTGGCTCGGAACATCACTTCGAGTAATTCGTGCGGGTTTGCAGGGCCATCTGTAAGCCGTTCTCCAGCCGCGACTTCTTGACTATCCCCGATGATCACGTTTTGTCCAGGTCCGATTGGGTATTCGGTGATCAGACCTTCTCGATCGACAATCTTCACTTCAACCGAATCGTCTTCTCCATAAACGACCTGAGCCGTTCCCGCGCGACGTGCCAGAATACAAGCTTCTTTTGGCTTACGAGCTTCTAGAAGTTCTTCAATTCTCGGCAAACCTTGAATGATGTCTCCCGTCTTCGTGCGCTCAAAAATCAGCAGCACGAGATTATCGCCCCGTTGTACCAAGTCACCATCATCGACGTGCAGTACTGCACCCGGAGAGACGCGATACGGACGAGCAATCCGCACAACAACTTGATCGCCTTGGACACTCAAGATCTGTCCAGATTCCTCAAGAACAGTTCCACCGATATCACTGCCAGCAATCAACAGATCGCCTGCTTTGACACTCGGGTTACTAGCGGTCAGGGTGACGGTATCGACTTCACGAACGACGAGAATCCGACGAATCGATTCAGCCCCTTGGCGAATCCCTTGAACTTCCCCTGCTTCTTTACAGAGAATTTCAGTCCGAGCAACAACCGCTCCTGCGGTAATCTGGTCGCCATCTTTGACCATGATGCGAGTCTGAGTGCTGCCTTGAGTCACGTCAGCGGCAATGTCACGCCGAATCACCAGCGATTCGAGAATCACCAACTGAAGCCGCATGACTTCAGGATCAGTCTCATCAGGAATCAATTCGATATCAGCAGCGAGTTGCGCGTCTTGATCGACTTCGAGAACGAGTTGAGTTCTGAGCAATTCCAAACCTTCAACGGATTTGACCCGCTCACCATCTTTGTAAGGCAGGCGTTGAACAGCTCTCAGACGAATTGCTCGACCCGATTCTTCCTTAGCAGATTCTTGGCTTGGAACCGCTGGATCATCTGGTACGTTAAATTCAGTCACCGGACGCAGCAGAATTGCCGGACCTTCCGGTGTTTCAACGTACTCGGCATACAGCAGTTCACTCGCGGTTAATCCAGGCATGACTTGCTGCCCTGGATTGACGAGCGTTGCTTCACGAGTGATCACCTCATCCAAGCTATCGATCATGTGCAGATCGCCGGGCTTGATCACCACTTCGCGCAGAATGTCATTTTTCTGCGTGACTTCGATAACTCCGTTGCTTTGACAGAAAATGTCTTTCACAACTTCGGTTCCGGCTTCGACATACTGACCGTCTTCGACCATCAGAAGCGAGATGTCTTTATTCACCTCATGCGCTTCTTCGGGAATCCAGAGAATGGTTCCACCTTTGATGACTTCGTAGCCTTGTTTTGCCTTGCCTTTCTTGCCAATCTCAACGCCGGAGTACTTGATGATTCCTCCAGTTTGAGTATGGTAGCGATCGTCTCTCAGTTCAGCGACGACTTGACCGTTTGTAACCTGAGTTCCTGGAGTCGCTTTCAGTAAGAAAGTCTGATTTCCAGCGGTTTCCAGCAAGTACTGATCCCGTCCTTGAGAGGTCTCAGCCCGAACTCGCGCTTGATCCAACATGACGGATGCCGTGATGATTTGGATCTCGCGACCGCCTTTGCTATTTTCGACTCCGTTCTCAGGTAGACGAACGACCCCACCATTTTCAGTGACGAGCTTCGTTTCAGCGATCGTGCTATTGGCTTCAATGCGATCGCCGTTTTTCACCACAGGTTCAGCACCCGGCGGCAAGTTATACACTTCGCCCGAGAGTACCCACATCAAACCGCCTCTTTGTGCAGTTCGAGTGGTGTTACCTTGACGGTCTTTTTTCTCTTCGGGAACGACATCTGCGAACCGAACTTCTCCAGCTAAGTCAGAGGCAACGTCCTTCGAGGCTTTCTCAGTCGTCTTGCGTCCGCGTCCGGTTAAGGGAACTTCTGCAAGAGTCTGTCCAGCTTTCACCTTCATTCCATCTTTCACTAAGAGCGTCGCCCCTTGTGAAACGGTGAAAGCTTGTTGCTGTCCGCCTGAGCCTTCCAGCGTAATTTTCAGTTCCGATCCTGCACTTTCAACAATCAGCGCATCTTCTCCATGACGAGTCCGGTAGGGACGAGTTCTCAAGCGTTTGGGAACCTTGATCGTTCCATCAAAGTTTGCCCGTTCTTGACGCGCCATTTCTCCAGTAAACACCCCACCCGTGTGGAATGTCCGCATCGTAAGCTGTGTACCGGGTTCCCCGATCGATTGAGCCGCGATAATCCCGACTGCTTCTCCAATATCGACCATGTGAGCATGGGCTAAGCTCCAGCCATAGCAATGCTGACAAACCGATCGCGCAGATTCACAGGTCAACGGCGATCGCACGACGACTTCTTGAACTTTTGCTTTCCCAATCAGTTGAGCAATGTCATCTGAAATGGCTTCATTGCGAGCAACAATGATTTCCCCGGTTTCAGGATGCAGGACATCTTGAGCGGCAACGCGACCGAGCAAACGATTTTTCAACGGAATAAGAACGCGATCGCCATCCATCATGGGACGCGCTGGAATCCCTCGGGTCGTGCCGCAGTCGAGTTCACGAATGATGACATCCTGAGAGACATCCACCAATCGACGGGTGAGGTATCCAGAGTCTGCTGTTCGAAGTGCGGTATCGACAAGACCTTTGCGCGCACCGTAAGAGGAAATAATGTACTCGGTTACCGTTAAGCCTTCTCGGAAGTTGGTCTTAATGGGCAAGTCAATAATTTCCCCTTGTGGGTTTGCCATCAAGCCCCGCATCCCGACCAACTGACGAACCTGTGAGATATTTCCCCGTGCTCCGGAGAATGCCATCATGTAGACCGAGTTGAGCGGGTTATTCGATCGAAAATGTCGAACCACCTCGTCTTTAAGTTCTTCACTGGTTCCGTTCCAAGTATCAATTACTTTTTGGAACCGTTCGACTTCCGTGATTTCTCCGCGAGTATATTTCTCTTCGGTGTCGCGAATCGTTTCAGTCGCGGCATCAAGTAGCGCTCGCTTTGTCGGAGGAATTTGTAAGTCATCGACACTGATGGAAACGCCTGCGCGCGTTGCATATCGGAAGCCAAGATCTTTGATCAAGTCTGCCATTTGTGCGGTGCGGGCAGTTCCATAGTGGGTGAATGACCACGCGATCAAGTTAGTCAATTCTTTTTTGTTGACAACCTGATTACGAAAAACTTGCTTTTCTGAGTTCTGCTCTGCCATGCTGTGCCCCATGTTTGCCGTGAGTTTTTGTGGGGGAGTGGGGAGTGGGGAGTGGGGAAGTGTTCTCAAAGCTTCCCCCAATTTCCCTAGCTCCTAGCTCCCGACTAGCTAACCAATGCGTCGAACACTGTCTTGTTGTAGATAATTCGCCCTGCTGTCGTTTTGATGTACTGCGAAATCAAATTCCCGTCTGCATCTTCACGACGACGGCAAGACTCATAGATTTTGGTCACAATGCCCTCGGTTTCTTGTTGCTCGATCAAGTCCCCATTGCCACCCTCGACTTCGCCATCAAATCGCACCCAAACGTAGGAGTGCAGATCAATTTGGTTCTGTTCGTAAGCTGTGATCGCATCGTCGAGATTCGCAAAGTAGCGTCCTTCGCCCTTTGTCGCTTCTGGATTTTCTGCGGTCAAGTAGTAGCAGCCTAAGACCATATCTTGGCTAGGCGTAATGATCGGGCGACCGGTTGCAGGCGAAAGAATGTTATTCGATGCCAGCATTAAGAGGCGCGCTTCTGCCTGAGCTTCGAGCGAGAGCGGCACGTGAACCGCCATTTGGTCACCGTCAAAGTCAGCGTTAAAGGCTGGACAGACAAGCGGGTGCAGTTGAATAGCACGACCATCGACGAGGATGGGTTCAAAGGCTTGAATCCCCAGACGGTGTAGCGTCGGGGCGCGGTTCAGGAATACAGGGTGTCCTTCGATCACCTCTTCTAGAACGTCCCAAACGGTCGGATCGTTCCGCTGAATCAGTTTCTTCGCGGCTTTGATGTTGTTGACTAAGCCTTGACGAATTAGGCGATGAATCACGAACGGTTGAAAAAGCTCGATCGCCATTTCTCGCGGCAGTCCACACTGATGAATTTTCAGCTTTGGCCCGACCACAATTACAGAACGACCGGAGTAGTCAACCCGTTTACCCAGCAAGTTCTGACGGAATCGACCTTGTTTCCCTTCGATAATGTCAGAGAGCGATTTCAACGGACGGTTGTTTGCCCCGACGACTGTTCGACCGCGACGACCGTTATCGATCAATGCGTCTACGGCTTCTTGCAACATCCGCTTTTCATTCCGCACGATAATCTCAGGTGCGAGGATTTCTTGCAGACGAGCCAGACGATTGTTGCGGTTGATCACGCGACGATACAAATCGTTCAAGTCGGAAGTCGCAAACCGTCCACCATCGAGTTGCACCATCGGGCGCAAGTCAGGCGGAATCACCGGAATGACATCTAACACCATCCACTCAGGCAGTGAGCCTGTCGCGATGAAGTTATCTAAGACGCGCAGACGTTTGATCAATTTGGCGCGTTTCTGACCTTTGGAAACTGCGATTTCTTCGCGCAGTCTTTCCGCTTCTTCGTCTAAGTTGATGTCTTGCAGCAGCTGTTTCAGTGCTTCTGCCCCGATGCCAACTTCGATTCCGCTCAGCTGAGAATCTTCGCTGTAGAGTTCATCTTCGATCTCAATCCACTGATCTTCGGTCAGCAATTGCTTGTAGGTCAGATTGTCAGCATTACCGGGATTGAGAACAACGTAAGCGTTGAAGTAAACAATTTGCTCAACGTCGCGCAGTGGCATATCGAGCAAGATCGCCATGTAGCTTGGAATCCCTTTGAGGTACCAGACGTGAGCGACAGGAGCCGCCAGTTTGATATACCCCATCCGGTGACGACGAACGCGGGACTCGGTTACTTCGACTCCGCAACGCTCACAGACAATCCCGCGATGGCGAACCCGCTTGTATTTGCCACAATGGCATTCCCAATCTTTTGCAGGTCCAAAAATCCGCTCACAAAACAAGCCGTCCATTTCAGGCTTGAGTGTACGGTAGTTGATGGTTTCTGGCTTCGTGACTTCTCCAACGACTTGCCCATTCGGTAAAGTCCGTTCTCCCCATTGGCGAATGCGTTCCGGAGATGCCAGACCGATTTTCACATAGTCAAACCGCTGTTCTATCTTTGGCATCGTGTTGTCCTTGAGTTGGTGTAGCGACAAAAATGTGTGAGGGGTACGAAGCAGAACGCTGTGAAGGCGACATCTTGCCTGGATAAGGATAGATGCTAATTTACAGCGTTCTAACTTCTAGGCTTAATCGTCGTCCTCTTCCAGCGATTCACGCGAAATCGACTCATAAGTTGGACGCGACGGCGCGCGACGGCTATTGACATCCGCCATTAAATCAACTTCCATATCTCGGCTGCTTCCATCGTCTTTGGTCTCAACCTTGTGGACTGCCACATCAAGACAGAGAGATTGCAACTCGCGCATCAAGACCTTAAAGGATTCCGGTGTTCCAGGTCGCGGAATGGCTTTACCTTTAACGATCGCATTGAGCGCTTCATTTCGCCCTTGCATGTCGTCGGATTTCACTGTCAGCAATTCTTGCAGGGTGTAAGCAGCTCCAAATGCTTCGAGCGCCCACACTTCCATTTCTCCGAATCGCTGTCCACCCTGCTGCGCTTTTCCACCCAACGGTTGCTGAGTAACGAGCGAGTACGGACCAGTCGATCGCGCGTGGATCTTGTCGTCAACCAAGTGAACCAGTTTCAGCATGTAAGCTTTACCGATTGTGATCGGTCGATCGAAGGCTTCACCCGTTCGTCCGTCATAGACCTGAATCTTACCTGGATCGTCTGGATTGTAGAGCCAGTAACCATCTGCGGTTGCTTTGATCCGCGTGTCCTGAGCTTCCTGCAATTTGCCATGCACCGATTCACGCGATTTTTCTTCGCCGTGCATTTCATCAAATGGCACGATTTTGAATCGAGCTTCCAGACACTGAGCTGCCCAGCCTAAGAGGCATTCATAGACCTGACCCACGTTCATCCGGCTCGGTACACCGAGTGGATTCAGAACGATGTCAACGGGTGTGCCATCGGGAAGATAGGGCATATCTTCGATCGGTAAAATCCGCGAAATAATCCCTTTATTTCCATGTCGCCCCGCCATTTTGTCGCCGACTTGGATCTTCCGTTTCTGAGCGACATAAACCCGAACAACCATGTTTGCACCCGGCGGCAATTCGTCTCCTTGCTCACGAGTAAACACCCGCACGTCAACGATCCGACCTTTCTCACCGTTTGGTACACGCAAAGAGTTGTCTCTTACATCGCGCGCCTTTTCACCGAAGATCGCTCTCAGGAGTTTTTCTTCAGGAGGCTGATCAGATTCCCCTTTCGGAGTCACTTTACCGACGAGGATATCGCCCGCTTCGACATAGGCTCCAATTCGGATAATGCCGTTTTCATCCAGTTGACGCAGAGAATCTTCCCCAACGTTGGGAATTTCACGCGTGATTTCTTCCGGCCCTAACTTGGTTTGACGCGCTTCAATTTCATATTTCTCAATGTGAATTGAGGTATAAACGTCGTCGTAAACGAGGCGTTCACTAATTAGAATCGCATCCTCATAGTTGTAGCCTTCCCAAGGCATGTAGGCGACTAGGATGTTTTGACCTAGCGCTAATTCGCCTCGCTCAGTCGCAGAACCGTCTGCCAAAATTTCCCCAGCTCTCACCTTATCGCCGACAAAGACGATCGGGCGTTGGTTTAAGCAGGTATCTTGGTTCGATCGCTGATACTTCTGCATCTGGTATTCAATTTCTTTACCAGTTGCAGCATCTTTCACGCGCAGCGTTGTCGCATCGACATAAGTCACTTCACCATCAGTTCGGCTGACGACGACCATCCCAGAGTCACGCGCTGCCTGTGCTTCTAATCCAGTTCCCACTAAAGGACGTTCTGGACGCAGCAGAGGAACTGCCTGACGTTGCATGTTCGATCCCATCAATGCCCGGTTCGCGTCATCGTGTTCCAGGAATGGAATCAGCGAAGTTGCAACCGAGATGATCTGTACCGGAGAAACGGCAACATAGTCCACTTCTTCAGGTGCAGCAGTCGTAAAGTCTTGGCGATATCGAACTGCGATCGATTCTCCAATGATGTTGTTGTCTTCGTCGGTGTTGATGTCACCTGCTGCCACCCGCAGATCGTCTTCTTCGTCCGCGGTCATATAGACGGCTGGCAAGTCTTTGCGAACCCGACCGTTTTCCACCTTGTAATAAGGCGTTTCGATAAATCCGTACGGATTAACGCGTGCGTGAGTTGCAAGTGAACCAATCAGACCCGCGTTCGGACCTTCAGGAGTCTCGATCGGGCAGATCCGTCCATAGTGCGATGGGTGAATATCACGCACCGCGAAACCTGCACGCTCACGAGTCAGGCCACCTGGACCGAGTGCGCTGATCCGGCGTTTGTGGGTCAGCTCGGCGAGAGGATTGGTTTGATCCATGAACTGCGATAGCTGCGACGAACCAAAGAACTCTTTGATTGCAGCGACCAACGGTTTCGGGTTGACCAAAGATGCAGGAGTTAATGAATCCGAATCAGAAACAGTCATCCGTTCCCGAATGATTCTTTCTAAACGGTTCAGCCCAACTCGCACCTGGTTTTGCAGCAATTCACCAACCGAACGAACGCGACGATTTCCCAAGTGGTCAATATCGTCGATCATGCCGATATCGAATTCCAGGTTGATCAGATAGTCGATCGCCGACAAGATATCTTGCGGAGTCAGAACTCTGGTCGCTTCCGGTACGTTCAGGCGCAATTTTTTGTTCAACTTATAGCGACCCACTTTGCCCAAGTCGTAGCGTTTGGGGTCAAAGAATCTCGACTCTAAAAGTTGTGCTCCACCTGAAACGGTCGGAGGCTCACCCGGACGCAATTTCCGGTAAAGCTCCATCAACGCTTCTTCTTCGCCGTACTGACCTTCTTTCTCGATCGTTTTCTGGAAATACTCCGGATGTCTCAGCGAATCAAAAATCTCGTTATCGGTCAGACCCAACGCTTTGAGGAGCACTTGCGCCGACAGTTTCCGAGTTTTATCGATCCGTACCCAAACCAAGTCGTTCTTATCGGTTTCAAACTTCAACCATGCGCCTCGGTTGGGAATCAGACTCGCATTGTAAGTCCGACGACCATTCTTATCGGTTTCTGATTTGTAATAGACGCCAGGGCTACGAACGATCTGATTCACGATCACACGTTCCGCACCGTTGATGATGAACGTTCCGCGATCGGTCATCAGCGGCAAGTCACCAATAAACACTTCCTGTTCTTTGATTTCCCCAGTCTCTTTGTTGATGAGGCGAGTGGGGACATACATCTGAACGGCGTAAGTGCTGTCTCGACGCTTAGCTTCATCGACATCATACTTCGGACGTTTCAGTTTGAAGTTTTTGCCGATAAAATGAAGTTCTAGCTTCCCGGTGTAATCAGTAATCGGTGAAAAGCTGTCGAGTTCTTCGATAAGCCCTTCTTCGAGAAACCAACGGAAGCTTGCCCGCTGGATTTCAACTAAATCCGGTAGTACGAAGGCGGGAGTGGTATAGGTCTGCTGCTCAGTCATGCGTCTCCTCTGCAGGGTCGCGCTGCGATCGCGAATCCCAGATTTTACGGTAATTGCAAAAATATGTCAATGCAAAAAGTTTGGGCTTCTAAAGAACCCCAAAACAACGGAATATTAGATTGTTGGACGTTGAGAAACGGGTGAGTTAGCCAGTTAAGCCTCCAAGGTTGCCAATGAAGGTGGAACGAAAAAGGTGAGCCGCGTAGCCTTGATTCGTTGGCGGTGCGAAAAGCTCATAGAATTCAACCCCGAAAAGCTGAATTCAACAAGTCAATGAAAATTAGCCTAGTAATTTTCGCACTCTTCTCATTATGGCGCAAGTTTTTCATTTTGTGCCTTGACGATTCGAGGAACTTGTGAGATGCAGGCTTAGCGGATGCGGCTGAAACTGCATACCTCCCACGTCGATTAGAGATCGCTGCTCAATTCGGAGCAAGCGATTCAGAAATCGTCAGCCCGAACAGTCGGCAAGCATTTTCTGTCGTCTGTTTTGCAAGCTGCTCGATCGAAACGTCACGGAGTGCTGCGACGTGTTGAGCCACGTACTGAACATAGGATGGTTCATTCCGCCGCTCCCCCCGTTTTGGAACCGGAGCCAAAAACGGACAGTCGGTTTCGACTAAGATGCGATCGCTCGGAACAAGTTTGGCGGATTCATGGATTTGCTTCGCGTTCTTAAACGTAACTGTACCGCTGAAGCTGACATAAAAGCCTAAATCCAGAAACCACTGAGTTTCTGCTGGAGTCCCGCCCCAGCAGTGCATCACGCCTTTGACTTGTTCTTGCTCGCGCCAAAAGTCTTGCACCACTTCTGCCATCGTTTCAGCCGCGTCTCGACAGTGAATAATCACGGGCAGATCTAACTGCTTCGCGATCGCTAACTGTGTCCGAAATGCTGCAATCTGCTCAGATCGATTTTCTGCTTTGAAAAAATCTAGCCCGGTTTCCCCGATCGCCACAACCCGCGAATCCGATTGCGCCAGGGTGAGAATTTCCTGTTCTGAATTCGCCGACCATAACTCCTCGACATCGAGCGGATGAAGACCGACCGCAAACGAGAGTTCGGGAAAACGATTTGCTAGATTCTGAATTTGCGGAAATTCCGACGGTTCCACGCAGGAATGGACTAATCGAACCACGCCTGCTTCACGCCAACGCTCAGCGATCGCATCCAAGTCAGGCTCGAATGCGTCGAAATTAATATGAACGTGAGTATCGATCAGTTGCATTCAGAGATGAATTACGAAGCGACTGCGGTCTTTTGCTTCAGCACGCGGCTCAACCGAGCTTTGCGACGTGCGCCAGTGTTGCGATGGAGAACTCCACGTTTTACAGCCTTATCGATCTTGCTGTAAGCTGCCGACATTGCCTCATCGACTGCTTTCTTAGCTTCCGAATCTGACGGATTTGCGGCAAGCTGATCGACAGCCGCAAAATACTTCTTCATCAGGGTTTTTACCGCTGATTTATAGGATTTATTACGCAGGCGATTACGCTCTGCAACTTGGACGCGCTTCTTAGCAGATTTGATGTTTGCCACGGTGAGTCTTAGAAAGCTTGTTCTAGATGGACAGAAAAATAGTCAGATAAAATACTATAACATCAGGATCGCTCGATCTGTGTATTCCTTCAGAAATCCAGGTTAAGCTAGATAAAGAAACGACAAACGCTCCCCAATTCGGGTCAAGACCGTTAGAATCGTTCAAGCCCTGCATATCTCGGACGGGTTCTTTTAGAGACTGACACTTCCTAACTCCATGCTGCGAATCATTACTCAGTGGTCTGAGGCAACATCTGAACTGCGACGCATTTGCGATCGCACTCATGACGATCAAGTTGTACACAAAGAAGCGACAGTCCGGGAGGTACTGCAAGCTGTCAAACGTCAAGGTGATCGTGCGCTTTTGGCATATACCTTAGAGTTTGACCAACAAGAATTGGCTCCTGAAGAATTAAAAGTTAGCCCCCTAGAACTTGAAGCTGCTTATAGCCAAGTCTCTGGTGAGCTGATTGATGCAATTCGCCTTGCCCGCAAACAAATCGAAGCCTTTCACCGTCAGCGTGTGCCGAAAAGCTGGGTGCATTTTGGCGACGATGATGTTGTTCTGGGGAAACGCTACACTCCGGTCGATCGCGCCGGGTTGTATGTTCCAGGCGGAAAAGCGTCGTATCCAAGTACGGTTTTGATGAATGCGGTTCCCGCGATCGTGGCGCAAGTGCCCAAGATCGTCATGGTGACTCCACCTGGAAAAGATAAAGCCATCAATCCAGCCGTTCTGGTTGCGGCTCAAGAAGCAGGAGTGACAGATATCTATCGGGTAGGTGGAGCGCAAGCCGTTGGTGCTTTGGCGTATGGGACGGAGACGATTCCGAAAGTCGATGTGATCACAGGTCCCGGCAATATCTATGTGACCTTGGCAAAAAAATTAGTTTACGGAACCGTTGGCATCGATTCTCTAGCAGGCCCGTCTGAAGTGTTGATCATTGCCGATCACACCGCAAACCCGACTCATGTGGCAGCGGATATGTTGGCGCAGGCGGAACATGATGCAATGGCAGCCTCGATTCTGATTACAACCGATGCGATTTTGGCGCGGAAGGTTGTGGATGAAGTTGAGCAGCAGTTAGTCGATCATCCGCGTCGAACCTTGACCGAAAAAGCGATCGCGCATTACGGCTTGATTATTGTTGTAGAAACCTTAGAAGCGGCAGCCGAGCTTTCTAACGAGTTCGCGCCAGAACACTTAGAACTCGAAGTCGCTGATCCTTGGGAGTTGATGCAAAATATCCGTCATGCTGGAGCGATTTTCTTAGGAGATTCGACTCCTGAGGCAGTCGGAGATTATTTGGCAGGACCTAATCACACATTGCCAACGTCTGGATCGGCTCGATATGCTTCGCCGCTGGGTGTGGAAACGTTTTTGAAACACTCAAGTGTGATTCAGTATTCGCCGATCGCGCTGCAAAAGGTTGCGAGCGCAGTCGATATCTTAGCGACGGCTGAGGGCTTACACTCTCATGCAAACTCGATCCGAGTTCGCAAAGATTCGCTGCTCAATCCTGAACCGTAGAAATACTCGATTGAAGATTAAGGGATTCCGGTAGTTTTTAGAACTCTAAAGATAGAGCGCTACAGTCAAAGTGTGGCGCTCTATGGGAGGCAGACCTGATGCTAAATACGGTATTAGTCGCGATCGATGTCGCAGAGTCTTCTGCGAGACAGGTGCTCAATACAGTTGAGGAGTTGAAACTCGAACCGCGATCGAAAGTTGTGTTGTCGCATGTTGTGCCAACGAATCAATCTGAAGTGGATATCGTCGTCGATCGACCGAGCGCTGATTTAGAAAGCTTTCCCTACGCTGAAATTGAAAAGCAGTTACAAACCTATCAACACTCGCTGGCTTGTAAGAGCGAAGTTGAAATTGTCACGGGTGATCCTGCCGAAGAAATTTTGAGGCTCGCAAAGATTCATCACGCGGATCTGATTGTGCTGGGAAGTCGAGGTTTGACTGGGATGAAGCGAATTTTGCTTGGCTCTGTTAGCAGTCAGATTGTAGAAGATGCACCGTGTTCTGTCTTAGTGGTGAAACCAAAATAGGCGGATCGCGAACTTGCCCATTTTTGGTTCAATCACTCTACGATTCGATTTTGCGATTTCAACCGATTGCGCTAACCCAGACATTTGCAATTCAGTACAACAATAAACCTCGCTCAAAGTTGCGATTCGTGAGCGAGGTTTTTGCATTCAACTAAGCCATCACCATTCCACCATCGACATTCATGACTTGTCCGGTGATATAGGCAGCCGCGGGAGACGCTGCCAAAAAGCGAATCAGTCCTGCCACTTCTTCGGGTTTGCCATAGCGATTGAGCGGGATGAATTTGAGAATTTCATCCGCTTTCAGATCATGGGTCATATCTGTCTCAATGAATCCCGGTGCAACCGCATTGACGGTAATTCCGCGACTTGCTAACTCTTTCGCAACGGTTTTTGTAAATCCAATAACACCCGCTTTTGCTGCACTGTAATTCGCTTGACCCGGGTTGCCCATTAGTCCAGCCACAGAAGTAATATTTACAATTCTGCCGCTCCGCTGCTTCAACATAGTTTTGCTCACGGCTCTCGTGCAGAGAAATACGCCCGTCAAATTCAAATCGATGACGGCTTGCCACTCTTCAGGCTTCATTCTTAGCAGCAACGTGTCGCGTGTAATGCCTGCATTATTGACCAAGACATCAATTCTGCCGTATTTCTCCATGGTGGAATTGATTAAGGCATCGACTTGATCTGCTTTCGACACGTCGGCTTGCAGCGCGATCGCACTTCCGCCGTTTCCAACAATTTCTGCTACCACTGCATCTGCTGCACCACTAGAACTCGCGTAATTCACAACGACTGTTGCGCCTTCTTCTGCCAATGCCAATGCGGTCGCCCGTCCGATTCCTCGTGATGCGCCCGTGACGATCGCGACTTTTCCTTGCAGTTCCATGAGGTCTAATCCGATGTAAATATGCGAATCTGATCATATCGAGAAGCGGGAATCGCAGATCAGTGAATCTGCCAGGACTGATCCCGGATAGCTTGAAAATTTGGTGAAAAGATGATTAACTCGCAGAAGCTAGATGGTCTTTTCCCCTCATTGAGGAGTAGGATGGCTTCTATTGCGATCTCTCAATTTGTATCGATCGCTCTCTTGCAGTTTTACACTCACCTATGACCAGAGAACGCGGCATTCCTAATCGTCGGAACCGTAAGTCATCGCCGTCTCACCGAAGCGTGGCAGCTTCTTCGCGATCGACCCAAGCGGTTCAAGAACTCCCTTCCCCGAAAGAGTCTCCGACTAAGTTGGCTGCTGTGCTCGATCGCCTCAATCAAGCGCGAACCTGGCTATTTAGTGATTGGCGGGCAATGATCGCATTGTCACTCGCAATCACAGGGGGCACAACTGCGCTCTCGCTCGCATTTTTGTTCAAGCTTCCTGCCGTTCCCAATTGTCCTTCAATTTTCTGGCCGCTCGCTTCAGCTTCTCTAAGACTCCATTGTGCTCAGCTCGCAGCAAATAAGCGGACTCCAAATGATTTATTAGAAGCGATCGAGCTTGTCAAAAATCTTCCCTCCGATCATCCGCTTTATGCAGAAGCGACTCGGTTGATTGAAGCTTGGGCACAAGAGATTTTGGACTTGAGTGAAGAGTCATTCCAAGCTGGAAAACTCGATGCTGCCATTAAAACAGCAAGAAGGGTTCCAAGAGTTGGGACTGCCCATACTCAAGTCGAAGAGCGAATTAAAAAATGGCAGAGTATTTGGTCATCTGCTGAAACGCTTTACCGCAAAGCTGAAGAAGCGCTACGGCAGCAAAATTGGCGGTTAGCAATGACAGAAGCAGGACGGTTATTGTCGATCGACAATACCTTCTGGCAAACTACAAAATACCAAGAGATTAGCGGCATCATTGCTGCAACCCGCGACGACATCAGCAAGATTACGAAAGCAAAAAGTTTGATCGAGTCCGGCGGGATACAGAATTTTCAAGAAGCAATCAAACTGCTGGCTAGCATCAACAATAAGAGCTATGTCTACCAAGGTGCGCAGGAAACCCTGGTCGATGCTGGGAAGAAGATGTTGGCGTTAGCTGATGCAGCACTCGATCGTAGAGACACAACGGCTGCATTAGACATTATTCGGCAAATTCCAGAAGCTGCAAATTTGAAGCAAGAGATCGAAGACTACGAAACATTAGCAAGTGCGATCAATCGAATCGGCAATGGTTTGCCCGAAGACTATGATGCCGCGACCGCCCAAGCGCAGAAAATTGGTGCAGATCGTCCGACTTTTGGAAAAGCGCAGCGGTTAATTGCGCGTTGGCAAGCAGAAAAAGGAGATATGGCGCAATTGAATCGAGCACAGCAGCTTGCGCAATCCAACCGACCTGAAGATTTGCAAGCGGCGATTGATGCTGCATCTCAGGTTTCTAGTTCTAATCCGAAGTCTCGGGAAGCTCGCCAGTTGATCCAGCGAATTACCAGCGAGATGCAAGATCAAGAGGATCGTCCCCTCATTCAGCAAGCAGAGCAAATTGCGAGTCGAGGCGATGCAGGATCGTTGCAACAAGCGATCGATTTGCTGGGTCGCATTTCTTCCCGGCGATCGCTCGGTGCAGAAGCAGCCGATAAACGCGGTCAGTATGCTCAGCAACTTCAAGCCATTCGCGAGCGCGAACAGGCGTTGGCTCAACCTGTGTCTAGTCCTGTCCCTGATTCAGCAACTCCGCTACAGGGTGGGGATGCTGTACTCACGTTGCAGAAAGCAAGAGCGGCGGCGAATGGTGGTACGGTTGATTCGGTCACAGAAGGAATTCAGATTGCAGATACTGTACCCATAGCTAGCCCACTCCGCCCAGAAGCTCAGACGTTGATGAATGATCTGAGTCAGCAATTGCTGCAAACGGCAATGTCACAAGCGAGTGTAGATCCGGCGGGCGCGATCGCGATCGCACAAAGAATTCCACTTGGCACAAATGCTTACGATCAGGCGCAGTCGTTGATTTCCTTATGGCAACGTAGCTTGAGAAGATAGCCCGTTCTGAGGTTGAGCGTCTGAGTTTGAGGGATGAAAAGATGAAGGAGCATTTTGCAGGATGATGGAAGAAGGCTCCCCGCTCCCTATCTCCTGCACTGCTTTAGGATTTCGATATGTCTGAATTTTGGAATACAGTTCTCTCTTTTGCTCAGCAAATTACTACAGAAGTTGGCGCGCAATTGCTTAAGGATTTTGGACAAGCTCAAGCGGTCGAAAAAGCTGATGGCAGTGTGGTGACTCAATCGGATCAGTGGGCAGATGAACGGATTCGCAGCGCGATCGCTCAAGTTTTCCCTGATCATGGGGTTTTGAGTGAAGAAGTGGAGCATATTTTTCCCGATCGAGAATGGTGCTGGATTATTGATCCAGTCGATGGCACAACGAATTTTGCACGAGGGTTGCCGCTGTGGGGAATCTCGATCGGATTGCTTTATCAGGGCACTCCGGTTTTTGGATTGGTACATTTGCCCCCATTGGGGCAGTCTTTTTATGGATATTGGCAGGGTGAATCAGGGCTAGAGATGCCGTCGGGGGCTTTTCTCAATGGCAAACCGATTCGATCGAGCCAAGAAGCTTTAACGAAGAATCACTTTTTTAATCTCTGTGCAAGAAGTACTTCGGTTTTGCAGCAGCCGTTTCCTGCGAAAATTCGGATGTTGGGAGTAGCGACTTACAATTTGCTGACCGTTGCGGCGGGGTCAACAATGGGCGGAGTTGAGGCGACTCCAAAAATTTGGGATATTGCGGCGGTTTGGGCGATCGTGCAAGCATCAGGAGCCGTTTGGTATCCGCTAGAGTTAACCCCGATTTTTCCGTTAGAGGTTGGGAAAGATTATGGAGCACGATCGTATCCCACGTTAGTCGTGAGTCGCAAAGAGTTGATCGAGGTTTTTGAGCCGTTGGTTCGGGCGATCGGTAAATTTAAATAGCGGTGATTTGAACAATCTACAAGCCTTCAACGCTTCATGGTTCTTTCAATGATTGGATGGTGAACTCAGAGGGTGTTTTAAAAGTCGGAGTCGGTCAAATTTTATGCCAATCTCCTAACCATGATCCGAATCATTGCTAAGTAAATCCAAGTCTCTGAAGTTTCTGGAAGTAACTCATAATCCCGAACTAAGCGACGACAGTGCATCAGCCAGCCCAGAGTTCGTTCCACCACCCATCGCTTTTTGAGCAGGACAAAGCCTTTGGTTTGTTCCGGGCGTAAGACCACTTGGACAATCCAACGACAGATGGTGACCACCCAGTGCATAAAGGGAAAGCCATCGAAGCCGCCATCCACCCAAATCGTGTGTAGACGAGACACGGCTTTCCCGCGTTGTCGCACCCGCTGGAGAACAGTTTTGCCGCCGGCGCGTTCTGGGGTGCTGGCAGCAGTGACAAAGACCCGTAAGATCAATCCCAGCGTATCGACCGTGATGAATCGCTTGCGCCCTTTGATCACCTTACCTGCATCAAATCCGATTGCTGCATGCACTCCTGCCGCACTTTTCACGCTTTGGCTATCGACAATTGCTTCAGATGGGCTCGGAGAGCGCCCGACTTCGATGCGGATGCAGCGATAGAGACGGTCGTGAATGCTCAACCAGGTTCCATCCTTACGCCAATTACGAAAGTAAGTGTAGACCGTTTGCCAAGCTGGAAAATCTCCAGGTAACGCTCGCCACCGCACTCCTTCGACTAAAACATAAAAAATTGCATTGAGAATGTCCCATAAGTCTACTTCTCGCGGTCGTCCCCCTGGTTTTGCATCAGGTAGCAGGTCGCTCAACAATTCATATTGGGCAGGAGTGAGGTTACTGGGATACGATTTACTCATGTAGCTCTCTCGGTGCTGTGCTTTTACGTATTTACAGCTTATGACCGGAGAGCTTTTTTACAGCCTCAATTGTCTTTTAAAACATCCTCTCAGAAGTCTTGAAGTTTTCGGACTAATTTGACTGAATAACAGTCACGATCGACGTTCCAATCCCCAATTTCAAATAGCTCTGAGCATTGCCATGATTCATCGCAATTTCAACCCAACCGTGACTTCCAATCAGTCCGATGATCTCGCCAACTTTCGCATCAGCATAGGTTGTATGACCTGCATAAATCGATTGATGAATCTGAACTGACCAAGAGCAATTGAAAAACCTTTCCCCCGGAATATTGGTGATCAAATTGCCGAAATGATCGATCGCCTGAATTACTCCTTGAATGCCGTTCTCGGTTGCGATCGCATCAGGAATTGGCAATTTGATGATCGAATTCAAATCAATTTCATCCCCTAACTCTTTCAAGGGAACGCCACTTGCAAGGTGTGCTCCAACCGGGGCAAAGATATCGCGCCCGTGGAATGTTGCGCTGGGAGTTTGCGATCGCCAATATTTTCGATTCGTTAACTCGACCGCTGCCACTGCATGTTCTAAGATGCCGCTCACCAAACCATTATCTGGCGCAACCACAAATCCAGCTTTCAGCTGCACTGCGATCGCTCTGCGCGAACTGCCCACGCTTGGATCAACCACGACAACATGAACTGTCCCGTCCGGAAAATACGGATAGGCAGTCATAAGTTGAAAACGGGCAGAAGTAATATCTTGCGGAGGAATTTGATGCGTAAGGTCAATAGTTTGCAGCCTTGGATTAATTTGAGCGATCGTACCTTTCATCACTCCGACATAAGCATCACTTAATCCAAAGTCTGTCATCAGGGTAACAATCATCTGTTTTGTCAAAAAACTACATCTCAAGTATGAATTTTTAGTAGCATAAGCTACCGTTTTAATTTGCCAATGCTAATATCAAATCATGGTGATAAGAAAAACTAACCTCTAGGAACCCTACATATGAATAGAAATCGTCTTCACGCAGCCGAAGTTACCCGCGTTCACCGCGAAAACTTACAACGAAATCTACAACGCCGCATGGAAGCCGCAAGAGCACGTGGCGATCAAGCTCTGCTGCGGATGTTGGAAGCAGAAGCAAGTTATCTGAGATAAAGTGTCTCCCTCATCTCTCATTGTAGGATCTCAAATATGCGCGGCTTAGCCGCGCTTTTTTAATGGTGAATTTTGGATTGAGGAAGGACGGCTTCAGCAATCGTCCTGTCCCTATCAATTCTGCAATTCAAAATCCACCTTAATATAAGAGAACTCAATTCAACTGATCGTGAGATCCGGGCTTGGGTTTCGCTGAACTCGCAGAAATTTTAGAATTGCACGTTGAGCAGAGCCGCAACCTGGCTGATGATTCATCTCGGACGACGCGTGCCGAAGTCGAGCGTAAACCATACAGAGTCAAGCAGTGAGATGTATTCATCTGCCGATAAATGTCCGGAGTGGCAACACGCCTCTAAAGCTTGTGCGATCGCATTAAAGAGCGATTCAGTCAGTTCTAATTCGTTCGGTTCATTCATTGCGGGAATACCACCTTGGATTTGCCAATGGAAAAATGAGGGGGCGATGTCAAGGGAGCATTTCCTGAGTATAAGCAATTTCACGGGGAACGCCTTCAAATAGTTCCCGCTTTACAAAAAATTTAAGAGGAATTACGGGTTTGGTGATTGCTGATAATCTCCCGATTTTCCTCCCGTTTTGCTCAGCAAGCAAATTTGTTCGATCGTAATGGATTTCTCGAGCGCTTTCGCCATGTCATAGAGCGTCAAAGCCGCAATAGAGGCTGCTGTCAAAGCCTCCATTTCAACGCCCGTCTCTGCTTTGATTTTCACAGTGGCTTGAATCTCAAATCCGGGAAGTTCGGGCACGGCAATAATATTGACTTCGACTTTTTGAATCGGGAGTGGGTGACACAGTGGAATTAAATTGGATGTTTGCTTCGCTGCCATGATTCCGGCGATTCGGGCTGTGCTTAGAACATCCCCTTTCGGACTATTACCCGACTCGATCGCCAGTAAAGTTTCGGGCTTCATCCGCACCCGCGCGATCGCTGTTGCTTGTCTTATCGTTGCAGATTTAGCTGATACATCAACCATCTGCGCTTGTCCTTGAGCATCAAGATGAGAAAGTGTTGAGGAATTTTCAGAATTTTTTGTCATTTGGAGCAGATTGTTGTATATTGAATAAGTGCTGACAAGGGCTTGTAGCTCAGTGGACTAGAGCACGTGGCTACGGACCACGGTGTCGGGGGTTCGAATCCCTCCTAGCCCGTTTAATATTTTAGGGGTGTTGATGAGACACCCCTTTAATGTTTTAAAGGCAATTTTCCTGTTCCACACTATTCTATTTTCTGACTTGTACTTTTTATCCAAAATCCAAAATAAAAACCCCTAACTGCTGTGAGGGGTTTTCAACGATCGCTGTTGCGACAATTACTGCGCGACACGACCTGGTTCAACATAAGCAGCCCGCGGTCTGCGAGTGCCGGTTGCTGCGCCTGCAAGAGATGCCGCTAAGCCCAAAAGTGAACCAATCACAAATGACCAACCTGCGGTTGCAGTCGTACCTGCGATATTTCGGGCATCTTGAGCGCTGATATTGGGCGCTGCATTTGGATCGACATTCGGCACTCCAGTTTGAGGCAAAGCCGCCCCTGCAACATTTGCCGCTGTTGTAGCTGCTAAGCCAAACGCGCCTGATACACCACTCGCTAAAAGAAAAGCACTCAACGCTAGGGTCGTTGCCCAAAGAATTGCCCCATTCAGCAAAGCCGTACTTCGGGTCATCGGACCGCAAGCCCGTGCCATAATCCAGCTTCCAATAAACAGAGAAATCAGTAAGCTAATCGTTGCCCAGATGCCAACTGCTGTACCAACTCCACCTGCGTCAGAGCGGGGTGCGCCCGAATTTGCGATCGAGGTTGCCCCAATTGCTGCACCCAGTGCACTCAAAATTAACTGCGAAACTAGCGCGACGAATAAGCCAGCGAGAATCGGACCCCAACGAACCCGATCATGATAATCAGCCGCTACAGGAATGACAGCCGCTTCAGTTACAGGACGATTAGTATATGCCATTGTAAATTTGCTCCTCGAACAAAATAGTCATTTGCAAAGAAATTACTCTTGCCTAAGACTATATGGGCTGCTCAATGGAAATCACTCTATCGAGAGTGAGATGACCTTGATCCATCATTAGAAAGAAATTCTGCGGGATCAGCAAATTTTTACGGTAGTCCACACTGCAGTGATCAGAAAAAAACGCCAGATTGAACAAGATAAATCGTCTCAGTATCGATCTTGATACCCTATTACAGCAGGTGTAGCTAGAGTTTTGCCTACTGCTGAAGTTCTACCTGTCTAGGGTGGGTGTTCTTGTGCAAATCTGCATTTGTAGCTTGTAGTCCTTTTCCTATCAGTCTTTGAATACCATCAAGAGGGTGTTTCACGCATTTATCGCGTACCCGATGTCAGCTGTGACAATCGCAAGGTATGATCCGATCACTAGATTTTTAAGCACATCTGGTGTAGGTAAGATCATAGAATTTATCCAGGTGAATACTGCCCTTTGATAGAAGTGCTCGCAGATAATTGCAATGTTTCATCGAAATTGCAATGTTTCATCGAACATCTGAACACGCTAGTTTCTGATCGACTTGACGTTCCTCGTAATTGTTTTATAGATTCTCGTATGCTCACAATGACTCGAATTCGTCGATCAATATTGCCACTGACTGTCTTGCTTTGGGCAGGATTGATGCCTTCGTTGGCGTTTGCCCAGTCTCAAGATACTGAACTCGATAAGCTCCTCGAACAAGGGCGAGAGTTAGTCGATCAAAAGAAGTGGACTGAGGCGATCGATGCCTTTCAGCGAGCTTCGTCGATCGATAATCGTAATGCTCGAATCTTTTCTGGCATGGGTTACATTTACGCTCAGCAAGGAAAGTTTCAGGAAGCCGCAGATGCTTATCAGCAGGCAATTACGCTAGAACCTGCAAATGCAGATTTTGTTTATGCATTGGGATTTAGCCTGGCGAATTTGGGCAATGATAGTGCGGCGGCAACTGCTTATCGTCGGGCGACAGAATTAGACGCTCGCAATGTCAACGCGTTTTTGGGTTTAGGAACGGTACTCGCACGTCAGGGGAATTTGTCGCAAGCTTTGGCAGCCTATCAGCAGGCTATAAGGCTCAATAGTCGAAATGTAGATGCACAAGAATCAATGGGGCTAATCCAGATTCAACAAGGGCAGATTGATCAAGGAATCGCTACACTTCAAAGGGCAGCTCAGCTTGATCCAAGACGAACCAGTACTCAAATTGGTATAGGGATTGCTTTGTTAAGTAAGGGAGATTCGACGGCTGCTTTGACTGCATTCAATCGGGCGGTCAGATTAGATCCGAATAATTCAAAGCTGCATCTTCAAATCGGCAAGATTCTTCGGGAAGTCGGGAATAATGCAGCAGCTTTAGCCGCGTTTCAGCGATCGGTCAATTTGGATCCAAATTCTGTTGAAGCACAATTTGCTCTAGCAGAAACAGCTTTAGAACAGAAAGAAACGATGCGGTCGATTATGGTATTTCGAGAAGTCATCAAGCTAGATCCAAATAATGCCAGTGCCTATTTCCAGTTAGGCACTGCGTTGAAGGCGCGTGATTTTCCAAGAGACGCGATCGAGGCATTTGAACGCGCTAAAACACTGTTTGAGGAGCAGGGCAAAGCAGAAGATGCGAAACGTGCAGAAGATGCAATCGAGCAAACAAGACGATCTTAAATGAATGCACGATCGGGCTGCTCGATCGTGCTGGATCAATCACAGCAAGCAACCGGAAGAATGCGTCTCGGCTCCGCTCAACCTATAACTCTAAGAGCGTCGCGGATTGAGTAAAGCCGAAACTAAATCTCACAACGGTTCTAACGAATTTTACTGTCCTCGATTTCGATTTGAGTCGGGGGCAATTTTGGTTCTGAAGATTTGGGGGCTTTGCGAGATTCACTCGCATCCTTCACCATATCCGTTGCCTGTTTCAGAAGATCTTTCAGCAACTGCTTGACTTGCCGTTCCTTCTGAGCCAAAGCTATTCCTGCCTCTCCCATTTTTTGGTCTAGCTGAGCCATCTTCTGATCAGCTTGAGTCTTTGCAGCTTCAGCTTGCGGGCGTGCTTTGTCGTACCACTCTCTCGCTTCATCGAGATGAGCTTGTGCCCGATCGTGATAATCTTCTGTCCGCGCTGCCAAGTTTGCTCTGAGAATTGCCAATTGCGCTTGAACCTGAGCATATCGTCTCTTCAACAAAGTCGCTTCCTCGCTATTGCGAATCGATTCAATGGTTTGTTCAATCTGCTCTCGAACTTCGGCTGACATATCTTTCGCTGCGTCTTTCAGTCCATGCATTCCCGCTTCTACTTCTTGCTCAAGTTCCTCTTCTTGCTCGGATAATTGCGATTGTAATTGCTTCACTTGAGCTTCGGTTTCTGCAATTTGCTGCTGCCGAGTGCGACTAATCCCTTCAATCACGCCTTCAACAGATGCAGTAATGTCTTCTTTGACTTGAGTTCCGCTTTCTTGCAGGCTGCTTGCAGCACTGGAGAAGGCGTCTTTCACCAGCGATCGAATATCTCCTGTACCGGATTTCAGTTCTGACATGACCTGAGCGATCGCGTTGCGCATGATTTCCCGAATCCGATCAGCACGCAGTTGTCCAACTTCTTTGGCTTGTTGCAAATCTGTTGAAATTTTTTCTTTGGCAGAATTAGTCATACCATCCTCTAATTAAAAACTTTTTCAAATCTCTGTCTTTATATTGACGAAGCAGTTTTAAAACACCCTCTTTCTTAGGGCTAATAAAAAAGCCCCTAGCATTGCTAGGAGCTAATTTTTAGATCAGAGAGACAAACAGATTGAGATTGCAGAATTGCAATTAGAATCTAATCCCAACGCCACCCTGTAAGCTCAATGAACCAGCGCCACTTCCTTGATAAGCATTGATGCCATATTTTGCATCACTGTAGACAACTACGCCTCTCGTAACTTCCGATTCAACACCTACAGAAAGAACGGCTGCATCTTTGTTCCCCATTTGAGAAGCTTGACCATCTTTCTGAACGAAACCGTAGCCTGCGCCAGCATAAACGTTTGTGTTTTTAGCAACAGGAAGGTCGTAAGTTAAGGAAGGAATGATCACACTGTTGTTGCCATTAAACAAGACAGAGCCGCGAACAGAAACAGGAGCATTCGGAACTGCAAATCGTCCTTGAATATTACCTCCGAATGTGGCTGCATCATTATCACGTCCACCATTGGTGATACCTGCTGCAACCCCTGCACCAACGTAGCTACCATCGAAGCGAACAGGTTGAGCAGAAGCAGAACCAGCAACAAACAAAGGCGAGAGAACGAGCGCGGAAAGGGCAGAGAGAGTTGCAACCGACTTAAGAGAGAGTTTCATGACTATATCCTAGAGTAACTGAAGATTTGATTGAGAGCTTTTTTCTCAGATTTCTTACTTTAATAGTCGTAAGAAAGAGTGTTTTTGTTCCTAGAAACTCAGCAACTTTTTGTCTTTATTTACAAGCGGTTGATTTGCTGATTTGTCTTTAGAGGAACGGTGAGTTATCGTGTACAAACCGTATCGATTTCTCATATCTAATTTGTATCGTTAGGGCGCTTAGATTATCTAGAATAATGGTCTGTTCTTCAACTGTCACATAATAGAATATGACAATTTTTAAGGAACAAAAAAATAGGAATGCTGTCAGGTTTTTAACTGAATAAAGCATTCCTATTAGAAGTTATAGGCGTAAATATTTAGCGTTGAAGTTCGGTTATCTTCATACATAAGTTGTACGTTTGAAGAAGATTCCTAACCTTAAAGGCTGAAGATAACTACGCTCATCACTCGGGTGATTTCGGAAAGTTGTAGTAGTCTTTTTTCATAAATGCTCTGTCTGCTGCTAAGAAGAACACTCAGATTGATTGCATTGGTATACTTTTCGAGGGAGACTTTCACAGATGTATTGCTTTCAATCAGTTCAGCTCTAACTGCACCAAGTTCCCTAATTTGAACGATGGAGCGAAGTCGAGCCGAACAAGACGCAGATTTTTAGAAAATGCGCACATGCTTCCACAGCTGTATTGAGATAAATTTCACCCTAATACAGCTTCAGACCGTCCTAACTCTGAATTTGTTCCGATTGAGTCTGCTCTAGCTAAGACATGTGCAATAGCGATCGCGTCCTTCCGCCTTTGCTTGATACAACGCTTTATCTGCTGCATTGATCAACAACTCTGGAGACGTAATCACACTCGGAATCGTGTTGGATACTCCCAGGCTCACTGTCACCGTGTCGCAGACCTTGGAAGCCGTGTGAGAAATTTGCAAATTCTTCACCCCGGTCTGAATATCCTGTGCAACTAAAATTGCGCCTTCTTGATCCGTATTAGGCAAAATGACGGCAAATTCTTCACCCCCGTATCTGGCAGGTAAATCGATCGCTCTTTTTGCCGCATTCTGAATGACCTGTGCGACTTGGCGTAAGCAATCATCGCCCGCTTGATGCCCATACGTATCGTTATAAAGCTTAAAGCAATCGATATCGCACAGAATCAACGACAACGGCAACTGTTCGCGCAACATTCGCTGCCATTCTTGCTGCAAATACTCGTCAAATCTGCGGCGATTTGCGACCTGAGTCAGGCTATCGATCGCGGCTAATCGTTGCAGTTCATGATTCGCCGTCTCAAGCTGTTGATAAAGGCGAACTTGCTGAATCAATCGTTTCACGCGCTGCCGCAATACTGCCCAGTGAATCGGCTTCGTGATGTAATCAACCGCTCCAACTGAAAAGGCTTTATCCACTGAATCTTGGTCTTCCAGTCCTGTGATCATCAGAACCGGAGTACGACGTATTCCACTCATTTCTTGAATGCGACGGCAGCAGGTAAAGCCATCGATCGCAGGCATAATGGCATCGAGCAAGACCACATCCGGGCGAACCCGCTCGAACACACTCAGACAGGTATTGCCATCGTGTGCCTCAATTACTTGATAGCCATCTTGCTCCATCGCTTGACGCACACCGAGCCGCATGGTTTTATCATCATCTGCGACTAAGATTAGCGGGGGATTATGGAAAGAGGGCATCATTTCTGGCATTGCTGAAGTTCCAAATGTAGCGAAGCCTGGACACGATCGTACTCGGCTTCTAATTGGCGGACTCGAAAAGCGACCTGTTCTAGCGTTCCCAGACTCAGGCAGGATTCCAACGTATCGCACTGCTCAACCATTGCCGTTGCTCCAACACGCAGACTGCTCGATCGCAAACGGCGAACCATCTGATGTAGGGTTCGCACATCCGTTGATTGAGTGGCCTGCTGGAGCCGAGCAACCCAAAGTCGGGTATCGCTAAGATACTGATTGATCAAATCAGAAGAGAGAGTCGATCCGGAATCGTGGGTCAAGTCACGAGACAGCAGAACAGCAGGATCAGGGTTTGGATCTGAGGGAGCAATTGAGAGAGAGGATGGCACAGAAGCAGGGGGAGACTCTGTGGAATCGAGATTGCTCCGCTTGAGTACTGATCGTGCAACAGGGATACACTTGCTGAGAACAAATTTTAACGCATCAACCCGGATCGGTTTGCTTAAATAATCATTCATTCCTGCATCTAGACAGAGTTGGCGATCGCCTTCCATCGCATTTGCGGTCATGGCAATGATATAGGGCTGAACTGGAAATGCACCCGATACAATCTTCCGGGTCGCTTCTAGGCCGTCCATTTCCGGCATTTGCACATCCATGAGAATGACATCATAGACTTGACGATCCAGAGCAGATAAGACTTCTAGCCCATTGCCTGCAACGTCTGCGCGATATCCTAATCGGGATAGTAAATGTAAGGCCACTTTCTGGTTGACGACGTTATCTTCTGCCAGCAGGATTCTCAGCGGTTGAGATCGCGGTGTGACCTGCGGAGATTCTTGCGTGAATTCGACATTGGCAATTGGCTCGATCAATTGAGTTGCATTGGAGTCAGCTGCACGTGTGCAAAGCGTGAAGTAAAATGTTGAACCCGGTTGAGATGAATGTTGAGTGGCAACAAAGTTTTGAGGAGGACATCCTCCGATCGCACCTTGGCTTTCGACCCAGATACATCCCCCCATCATTTCACTCAAACGCCGACTAATTGCCAATCCTAAGCCCGTTCCACCATATTGACGACTGGTTGAGGAATCGACTTGGCTGAATGATTTAAAGAGTCGTGTCATCCGCTCCGGTGGAATGCCAATCCCTGTATCCCTGACGGCAAATTGCAATCCCAACGATTGCTCACTAGGAAGTTGAGCACAGTGAACGATTCTAGTCGTCTTGCAGACAGATGCCATGTTACAAGGGGGTGCAAGTGTGACTGAAACGGTAATTTCACCTTGCTGCGTAAATTTAACGGCGTTACTAAGCAGATTGACGAGAATTTGGCGCAGGCGGGTGACATCTCCCACGACCATCTTGGGGACATCGGGTGCAATTTGATAAGTGCAAGTCAAGTTTTTCTCGATCGCTTTAGGACTCAGCAAGTCGATCGATTCGGTGACGCAAGCTTTCAAATCAAAGGGCTGTTGCTCAAAATCGAGTTTGCCAGATTCGATCTTGGAGAAATCAAGAATGTCATTGATAATCGTCAGCAGAGAATCGCCACTGTTGCGAATCGTTTCCACAAAATCTCGCTGCTGCTCGGTCAGTTCCATCTCTAGCAGTAAGCCCGTCAAGCCAATGACGGCATTCATCGGAGTCCGAATCTCATGGCTCACCGTTGCTAGAAATTCACTTTTTGCACGGTTTGCGGTCTCGGCAATCTGTTTCGCTTGTTCTAGGGCTAAATTTTGTTTCGTGAGTTGCTCCCGTTGCAGTCGTTCTTGTTTGAGGAGTCGAGATTGTTCGATCGCGATGCCAACTTGGTCGGCAACGGCTTCGAGCAGTTCAATTTCGTCGTCTTTCCAAGCGCGCAATCCTTCACATTGATGTAAGCAAATCAGCCCATTGGGGACATCTTGATAAGAGGTGCGAACGGCAAGCATTGATTTGATGCGGGCGCGCTCACAGAGCGGTAGAGTAGAGCGAAGCAATGGATCGCGTTGCACATCTGGGGAAGAAATTGCCCGATCGCAGTTTAGAACTTTCTGGGTATGAGGATTGCCTTGAATTGGGACTTCAACCTCCTGCATGGAATCGCAGCCTCGCTCCAGATATTGCGCCACCACTGGAATTTTTGGAAAGACTGTATCGAGCTGAGACATGGCAAAGCCGGACGCGATCGCATCTTCTTCACGCTCGATATAGGCATGTAGCAAACAGCGATCGACCCCAAACGTTCTGCCAATCTGAGTCACAGTGGTTTGAAAAATCTCTTGTGTATCGAGGCTTTGGCGGATCTCTTGCGTAATTTGCTTTAATAAATGAGCGCGTTGGATCTGAAGTTGCAGCGCTTCTTCTGTGCGAATACGTTCGGTTACATCAGTTTGAATTCCAATATAGTGAGTCACCTGTCCGTGCTCATTCATAATCGGTGAAATCGATAACTCATTCCAAAACACGGTTCCATCTTTCCGGTAGTTGCGAAGCGTAACCGTACAGTCTTCGTTTTCTTTAAAGGCTTGACGTAACCGCTCGAGCGCATCCTTTTCTGTTGCAGCGCCTTGCAGCAAGCGGCTATTTTTGCCAAGAACATCGACCGCAGCATAGCCTGTCATTCGCTCAAATCCTGGATTGACGTAGATCATCGGATTATCCAACTGAGTTGGGTCGGTAATAATGATCCCGTTACTGCTCGCACTAATCGCGCGTTCTAGAACTTTGAGGCGAATCTCAGTCTGTCTCGTTTCAGTAATATCTCGACAGACGGAAACGACCCCTTTTTCAGTTTGTGTCAGGGAAACTTCTTCAAAGAAAGTACTGCCGTCTTTGCGCTTTGCGATCACCTGTCCGCGCCATTGTCCTGTCTGTTGCAGAATCGGGCGAATTTCCCGCTCAATACGCTGACTTTCTTCGGGGTAGTACAGCGTTTTCCAACTTTTCCCAATCAGTTCTGTCCGACTGTAGCCAAACATTTCTAGATGAGCATCATTGAGATACAGCAATTTTCCGGCATCGCTGAGAATCGCAATTCCATCTAAAGCAGCTTCAACTGCGATCGATTGCCGCCAAAGTGCGGCTTGCAACTCTTGTTCCGAACTTTCGACACGAGACGATCGCCAATAATACCAAAACCCAACGCCATTTGCGATCGCGGCGAAGAAAGCCGCCCCTCCAAAGACCCATTCGAGACTCACCGCCATTTTGCCTGCCAATTCCACAATTCGTAATTCGTACATTTAGCTGACAAAACAGCCAAAATCACGAACATTTTGGTCACGCCTCAACTGAGAACACTGTTCTCAGTTTTTCTTTTTATAGTCTATGGAAAAATTCCTCGATCGTTAACTTCCGGAATCTTTAGGCTCAATCACAAGGTCGGGTAATCCTTCTAATTTCTCCGTTGGAATTTCGGCTTCAGGATCTTGCATAAATACGGTCAGCCCCGCTGGAACGCATTCCACCTCGATCGGCGTTGTCCCGACCATTTCTCCATCGACCACAACTTTCTGAGGGGGATGGGTTGTCACTTTGAAACGCTTGGATCGGACGTAGCCGACGTCATCTCGCTCGGCTGGATTGCCGCTGAGGGCAGACTGTAGCAGATGGTAAGTGGCTGCGATCGCACTAGTTCGATTGGCTGGAGCGACGATCGTCAAATCCAATAACCCATCATCGACAATTAACCCGGCAGGCCCTTGAGCCAAGACTGAAGTGGCAGGTGCGGCATTCGCGATCGTCAACGCCGATGCCGTGAAAGAAATCACGCGATCGTCTGTCTCTACTTCTGCTTCAAACTGTTCCAGCGTTTGTAACTTCCGCAAACCCGCTAAGATATACGCCAAAATTCCGAATCGATTCTTCGCTTCTCGGCTTGCCAGTTGAACGGTTTCTGCCTCGAATCCGATACCGGCAAGCAAGACCATCGGCAAATGATTACAGAATGCGACATCGACAGTCTTAGTTTGCTGTTTCAAAATGACTTCACAGGCAGCCTCGATTCCAGTTGGAATCCCTAACGCATTCGCAAACGCATTCGCAGTTCCACGGGCAATCACACCGAGCGGAATCCCTGTCCGAATCACGGCTGTTGCTGCTGTCGAAACCGTTCCATCCCCGCCGGATACAAAAAGCGCATCTACACCTTGCTGCACCGCCTGCTTTGCTAAGTCGTCTGCTCCGATCTCAGGTGTCGTTAAATGCGTCTCAAAGTCAAACTTCTTGCTTAAGAGTTCTTGAATCAGTGCAAGTTCCTGTTCAGCGTTTCCCTGGCCAGCGACGGGATTAAAAATCAAGTGTGCCGTTTGCATATCAATTCCGGATAGAAATACTTTCTGGATATCATGGCTATAAAGCCATCTGGTTCTGACCTGCGGGAGATTTAAATGGCAAGATGAGAGAGATCTTCAATCTCCGAAACCTTATGTCTGCGGCATCGATGTACGAAGAAGAACACTTTGTTGTTCTTGAAACGAACCAGCCTGAAGCAATTCTGAGCGCAGCCGAACTGAGTGAAAAACTGCGATCGATTCTCGCAACTCGTCAAGACACGTTGTCCCCAGACCTTCAACAAGCAGGCACAATCGACAACCAGATTCGATATCTATTAGATACGACCTGCGAGTTGGATATGGCGCCGGGCGAGTATTTACAGTGGTATGCGGTGCGGTTGGAGAAATGAGCCGTTAGCCAGCCATTTGTACGTCTTCGATCGCAACACTTTCACTCGGCAGTTCCAAGCAATACCCTGCACCATAGACGGTTTTGATATAGCGAGGATGACGCGGATCTGGTTCAAGCTTGGTGCGCAAATGGCGAACATGAACGCGAATCGTCTCAATGTCGTCATCGGGATCGTAACCCCAAACTTCTTTGAGAATTTCGCTCGGTGAAACAGTTTGCCCATGTCGCTGTAGCAAGCAATGGAGCAACTCAAATTCTAGATGCGTCAGTTTCACGGTTTTGCCAAACCAGATCGCCTCAAACCGCTCAGGTACGAGGGTCAGGGGTCCATAGCTGAGAATTTCTGAGTGTTTCGCCGCTTGAGGAATGCGATCCGTCCGTCTCAGCAACGCCCGCACCCGCGCCAACATTTCTTCAACTTCAAACGGTTTTGTTAAATAGTCATCTGCGCCAGCGTTAAAGCCTTCCACTTTATTCTGGGTCTGACCCAAGGCAGTCAGCATCAGGACGGGAATGTCAGCCGTTCGTTCATCTCGGCGAATGCGCTGGCAGATGGTGAATCCATCGACTTGAGGCAGCATGAGATCCAGCATGATTAAGTCAGGCTGAATTTGGAGAGCAAGGGCTTGTCCACGAATGCCGTCCGACGCTTGGTTCACATCGTAGCCTGCCATTTCTAGGTTGACAGCGACGAGTTCTGCGATCGCAGGATCATCGTCGATTACAAGGATACGCGGCATGATTAAATCTCTTCTAACTAAAGGAGGTTGAATGATCGCGGAAGTCGAGGCTCAAAAAATAGTAAAGAACCTTGTTCAGATTATACGCAAGGATCTTAATTCCTTCGATATATAAAGTTAGTCTCATAGAAAAAATAGAGCAAAAAGGACTTTTTTTCAAATCTAAATTCTTTGTGATTTATTTGTAAATAAATGTATCTAACCGTCTCAGGATACTCTGTCTAGTAGAAGCGTGCTGCCGTTGATGCGATAAGGTAAGGAACATGATTTGTCTCTTCTCGGCAGCCATTCATTGTGATAATTCTTGTCTTGGGTTTAGTTGTTTCTATCATTGCGATCATTATTTTTTCTGGCAAGCTTAGCCGCGCCTTAAATAGCGCCCCAAAGATTTCAATTGATCCTGATTCAATTGATTCTTCTTTCTCGGTATCCGTCATCATTCCTGCATATAACGAAGCTGCAAATATCGAGGCGTGTGTCACATCTGTTTTAGAAAGTACAGATTTAGAGATTGAAGTTTGGGTTGTGGATGATCAATCGACAGATGAAACGGCTGCGATCGTTGAACTTCTACAAGGCTCCCGTCTAGATCCCAGATTGAAACTTTTATCGGGAAAATCCCGCCCAGGAGGGAAGATTTGGGTCGGCAAAAATTGGGCCTGTACTCAAGCCGTGCAGCAGGTTCAAAGCGAGTTTCTTTTGTTTATCGATGCGGATGTGCGATTGAAGCCAAAGAGTATTGAAACGGCGATCGCGTATGCTCAACAGGAAAAAATCGATTTGCTTTCGCTTGCCGTTGTGATTCTGTGTCGTCATTGGTCGGAATGGTTAGTGCAGCCGATTGTTGTGCTTTTACTAGGGGTCGGATTTGATTTTGCTCCTGTCAATGATCCGACTTCGGACACCGCGTTTGCGGCAGGACCATTCATGCTATTTCGTCGTAGCGCTTATGACGCGATCGGCGGACATGCAGCCGTGCACGATCAAGTGGTGGAAGATGTCGAATTGAGCCGTCGCATTAAACAACAACATTTCAAACTGTGGTACGGTTTGGGAGCTAATCTGGCTGAAGCGCAGATGTATCAATCTTTTTCGGCTTTGTGGGAAGGTTGGACGAAAAATTGGTTTATGGGGTCAAATCGCAACTATCAAGCCGCCTTGTACTGTGTATTTGTCACATTCATGATTTTTGCGCTGCCTTGGATTGGGATAGTGAGTGGACTGATTGATCTGGCGCTCTCCTCGCTCACGATTTGGAATGCAATCGCGTTGAGCATCAGCGCGATCGGCATTTTTCTGCAATATCGAGTTCGACGCGAGAGCGCGCCCTTTACTACTATCCCACTGCAAAACTGGTGGATGATGGGAGCCGGAGGATTAGTGGTCTGTGCGATCGTCTTGACCTCGATCATTAAAACCGAGACAGGTTGGGGTTGGACTTGGCGAGGCAGACAGTTAGAAAGACTCTAAGAGCGAAAGGTTACTTGTAAACCGCACACCTGAAAGGCAATCTCAGTTTCGATCCTATGTCTACTCGCTTTCCTAGGCATCTAGAAAAATAAAAAGAGGGCATGCTAATATGCCCTCTTTGCACAATTCCAGATTATTGCTAGTTCAGCGTATCGACAAGCTGCTTAATTTTGCTTTCTTGTCGTTGCATCACTTGCTCGGGAAACTGCAATTCAACGATTGTGCGATCGCCCATGATCAGGTCTACCTGTTCTACCTTTGCAAGCAGTCGATTTGGCAAAGATTCATCCGCAGTCTGACTCAAGAGCACTCCAACCAAAGGCTGATAGTACTCTAAGAGCCTGACATCTTCGATCGCGTCAGATTGAATTTCTAATCTCAAACTGCGATTGCTAATTTGAGTCGCAATGCCTGAGTAGAATTGCCCTCTCCAATAAAGTTGAGCATGTGCATGAATCTGTTTCCGCACTCTCGTGACATTGCTTGGCTCAGCATTGCGCTGCTGGAACGATCGAAAGAAGCTGCCTGCAATGAACTTGAAAGACTGCAACGGATCGTCCACGTTTTCCCGTTGCTGCGAGTACCATTCCCGCACATCTGAGTAAATCACAATACTGAGGGCATCCAGCTGAGCGCGGGTGAGATCAATAAACTCGATCGATAACATCGACTGCGTTTCACTGACCGGGACGATCCGAATAATCTGACCTTTTACAAACGCGCGCGCACCGTAGTCTCCCACCAGTTCGATTTCTGCATCTTCGAGAAAATCTGCCCAACTCTCAACAATCAACTGGCAACCCGTTTCGCTGACATTCTGAGTATAGCCAGGAACGGTTGCCCCATTGCTGTAAAGGGTCGCAGGCAACTTGCGATCGAGTCGATGCGCCCGTCTCAACTGGGGTTGTTCTAACGCGACCAACAACGCCGAAACAATCAGCAGCAGGTTGAAAATACTCCAAGCCATGTTGACTAACACAGCTTCCGCATCTTGAGGACGCAGAATCAACCAGAACGGAACTGCCGCGATCGCAGCGATAACTAGCAACGTGACGACCGCTAGCGCTCTTGCTGAACCCCAATCGAAACTGCGTTTTGTCACCGATAACCCCTTATCTGTGACGTTGAAGCTTCCCAACTTCGGATTGACCAATGCGAGGAATGTCACAATTCCAGCGTGGAATGACATGGCAAACTCATAGATCTCATTCCAGAACGAGAAGCGGACATTTTTGTAAGTAATGTAGTTTGCGTAAGTTGACACAAAGAAGTGTGGCAGTGCGTAAGCCAGCGTCTCTAACCCTAAACCTCGGATTGGATTAATCCCGAACACGAGAAACAGTGCAGGCGCAAGCGCATACATCAATCGAGGAAATCCATAGAAGAAGTGAGACGTTGCACTGAAATAACAGATTCTTTGCCCGATCGACAATTTCAACTTCGGATTGAACAAAGGGTTTTCAATCCGAAGAATTTGTGCCATTCCTCGCGCCCATCGAATTTGTTGACCGACATAAGCTGAAAATTTCTCTGGTGCAAGTCCAGCTACCATGATCTTGTCATAGTAAATCGACTCATAGCCCAAAGAATGCAGTCTCAACGAGGTATGGCAATCCTCCGTCACCGTTTCTACTGCAATTCCGCCCACTTCTAGCAAGTGCGATTTTCGGACAACTGCCGCAGAACCGCAGAAAAATGCTGCGTTCCAAAAATCATTTCCTTTTTGTAGCACCTTGTAGAACAATTCATTCCCGACTGGAATTTTTCCGCCTGTCTGCAAGTTCCGTTCAAAGGGATCAGGGTTGTAGAACCAGTGAGGGGTTTGAACGAGAGAAACTTTAGGACTGTAGAAGAATCCAACGGTGTCTTTCAAAAAGTGACGGACTGGAATGTGATCACAATCGAGAATGAGAACTAGGTCGCCCCCTGTCCGACGCAGCGCTGTATTGATGTTTCCAGCTTTCGCATGGTCGTTGTTATCTCGCGTGAGCAGCGTGCATCCTAGCTCAGCACACATTTGCCGTAACTGCTCACGTCTTGCCCGGAACTTCTCTGCACGACCATCATCGAGAATGTAAACTCGTTTCTTGTCAGCCGGATAGTCGATCGCTAATGCCCCGAGTGCGGTTTTGCGAACAATCTCCACATCCTCACTGTAAGTTGGAATGTAGATATCGACCTTAAACCATTGATTCTCGGGAATCGTTGCCAGATCAACAGCCTTGCGCTCTTTGAGCTTTAGGGTTTGGAAGAACGCTAAAGCGAGCGTCATGATGGCATATAGTTCTGCTAAAAAGAGCAGCACACTGCACACCGCATCAAGCCAACCACTTGTCAGATTGAGGGTGTAGTTGGTGCGGTAGTAAAGATAGCGAAACGTTGTAATCAGACTGAGCCACACCATGAAAAGGTGTAGATACTCGCTCGTCTGTCCTTTTGCGTGCTTGTGCTCGATGTCTGTGACGCCCCAGCCCAATCCGATTAAAAGGATCGCCACAATTCCTTGCTGCCAAATTTCAAGCGGAGTGATGATGAGAGGAATTGCGAGTACGAGCAGCAGCACCATCAGGAAGACAAGCTGAGGAGCGCTATTTCTCTGAAAAAGTCGATCGAAGAAATTTGGAATGAGTTCGACAAACCAAGCTAGAACTCTTTGTCCTTTACTTTGGTAGCGTCTTGGAGATGAATTTGCCATGATCAATTAACCTCCAACTTGCTTCAAGAAAAGCTGACTGATGCCATAGAGCACGACTGAGCTGCCGACAATGCCGACCGGAAGCAGATACCACTGTTCTTGCAGGAATTGCCTTGCCTTGCTCACAATGCTTGTGTCTTCAATTCGACGGCGCTCCGATTGGCTCACAAACTGCATTTGATAAGCGTTGGAATCGAAAGGTGAAGGATTCGTTTGATTCGTGCTGATCAGAGCTGTGTCTTCTTTAAGTTGGTAGAACCAAAGGTCATTGCTGAAAACATCTTGAACTTGCTTCAAGCCGAAATCTGTTTGAGCGGTCAGTGCTAGTAGAACGCGATCGCGATTCCAAGGCGACATCATGCTCTTGATCACACCGCCTTGATCGGGTAAGACGTTAATCTTCTCTTTGCCAGATTCTCTAGTAAAAGAATCCATCAGGCGGAAACCGCTATTTGCCTCCAGCATTTCCTGAATGGGGAAGCGATCGCGTGTCCCAATTCCGACTAAATGCCGATCTTTTTTCACTGCTTCAGTCAGGCTTCCAGGCTTGTAGACATCGAGCTTGACGGATTGAGCTTGGCTGAGCCGCCCTAAACGCTCACTAAATTTCAGCAGCGTCATCACATCTGCTTCAGTCGGAGCGTCAGGAACCACGATCGCCGTTTGGGAAAGATCTTGCGGCGCGGCAAATGGATAACCCGTGGTCAACAGTTTGAGGTCTGGTAACTCGACAGAGTTTTCACGGTTGATCTTGAACTCTGTTGAACTGTGAACGGTTCCCGACAGCTGCTGATCGCTGACCTGGCCGCATTTCAAAGATTCTTTGGGATAGAGATCGAAAGCAACATCAATTACAGAATCCGACTTGATCAAATTGGGCGGCAAATCAACGTTGAACGTTTCATTACTTGCACCATTATCAGAAGTCAGTTTCTTGCTTCCGACTGTAACGCCATCAATTCGTACAGAGAGCGAAGACTTGCGGGTGTTGACTTGAGCGCTGTAGCTATATTTCAAATTCATTGAGCTACCCCGTAACATGCGATCGTCGGGCAACGCTCGGAACTGAAACTGAACCGGTGGCGCAGAAGTTCCACGGACTGTCACATCCTTAAATGGCTTGTTATCTAAGCCTTTCAACGCGCTCAATTGGAAAGAATCTTCAAGTGGCAAGTAGCGTTCCCAACTACGAGGTCTTGGACTTTCGACTTCTGCAACATTCTGAACTAAAACAACTTGCCCTGCTCCAATCTGGCTATTGCTCGGTTGCACCAGGAATTGAACTGCTTTTGCAACTGCTTCTGGACTGTTTCCAGAAGCAATGAGAACCGGAATACCGCCGTTGTTGAGCGTTGCCAGCATCAATACACCGACATTGTCAGGAAGTGCCGTTTTATTCCCATCCACGATCTGATCGTTCGTGATGTTCAAAGGCAACTTCATCGATTTGAGAGTTGGTTGGTCTTTGGGTGTGCCGATGATGATTAAGCGATCGTTCCACTGAAACTTCTTCGTGTCTTTTACGAGGCTGGTTTCTAGCGATCGAAAATCAGCTAACCGTCCGAAATGCGCGTGAAAACGACTCGTAGCGGTGAGCCAAGCTTCATTCACTTGTCCGGGCAGAAGATAGTTCAACCGAGTTGTATCTAAGCCGAGATTGTCAAAGAACGGCAAAGGATAGCGGCTGAAATCTAATGCGAGTGGCTGAGGCTGATAATCTAGCACCACTTTCGAGTCAGGCAGAACTTCTGACCAGAGGGCTTTATCGTCAGGATTTGCACAAGTTGGGGAATTAGATTGCTGAGCGACTAAGGTGACTTCGTTGTAATCCTGAATCAGATTCGCTGGGATATTCACCACTGCTTCACCGATTTGAGCATTCTTCAAGTTCAATGGAACGCTGCCGATGCTGGTATCGTTAACGCGGACAATCAGATTCGATTTGTCTGCCACGATCGCGGGAGAATGCTGGAATCGAACGACAACTTTTGCAGTTTTGACCGTCCAGTTTTTGGGTCGTGTGAAGCCAATCCGTGCTTCAGCGTAGGTTCCCTGTAAACGGAAACGGTTCCCGATCGCTGGACTCCGGTTGAATTCTAAAACATATCGGCTCAATGCTTCTGCGCTGGCAGCCTTGGTTGGCTCAGACTTTGGCTCGGCTTTGGGTGCAGATTGCGACGGTGCGGGTATAGCCGATTCTACAGGCGCAGGTTGTGACGGTGCAGGCTCGTAGTAAGGCTCTGCTGCTGGCGGTGCTTCAACGATAGGAGCAGGTTCAGGCTGATAGACAGGGGCTTGTGGGCGATAGACAGGTGCCTCAACTGGCGTGGATGGGAGCTTAAAGTCCCGAATGAGCTGATCTTCCTGTCTTTGAACACCTTGAGCTGAGATAGGTTGCGGGGCGTGCAAAAGCACGATCGCAAGCCCAGTGACTAAACCTGCACAGCAGAGAATTAATGCCCGTTTCAGCAGTGTTTTAGAAAATCGACGTGGATGTCCTGAATGAGAGGACTGATCTGAAAACCGTTTGTTCATGGGAGGGATATAGTTGCAGCTTGAGTAGGATCTGTAAGATAAGCCGCCATGACATTTGGAGGGAGCAGTCCAAACCAGGCGAGATTCTGAGAGTAATAAGCGGAATCGTTATCCCAGAATCCGTTGCGATACGCGGGCAGGAGCTTTTCGGTGAGAATTTCCTCAGCGATCGCGGGATCAATCACTCGGAAGGCAGCATATAACATGCCGTATTGCGAGGTGGCTTCGTAATCCACAACAGCCTGTCCTTGTAAATCGAGTTTGGCAGGAATTTTGCGCTGAGCTTGCCACATCTGTTTGAGATGTCCCAGATTTGATTGAAGGTATGACTTCGCTCTTGGCTCATTAAACCAGGTCGCATCCAAGGCAACCCGCCACCAAACTCGACTCGCATCAAAACCATATTGGGTAATCAGTGGACTGCCTGGATCTAATGCACTGTACTGTCCATTTTTCGGATCGAGGGCGATCCAATCGCTCGGTAAGCCGACAGGGGAGACTTTCGAGGATTGCTCTAACATCTGATAGCTACTATCGACTAGACTCAGCCAATTTCGCTCTGAATCAACTTGGGCAAAGAGACGAAAGGCATAAGGGGCAAGGTATGAGGGGTTCGCTTTGAGCTTTTCGTTGCGCTGAAATAGATTCACAGCGCCAGGGAGGAGATATCGTTTCTGATCGGCTGGAAGCGTGACGGTTGCTTTTGCCCAAAGATCTTTTAATTTACGGCGCGCGAGGGTGAGATAGTCCGATCGCTGCCATCGTCGCGATGCCAAAATTAATGCGGTAATTCCATCAATATCAGCATCGCTCGCAACATTTGGATCGAGGATTCTCCACTTGCCTCCAGCGTCCTGTCCCCATTTCCAAGCCCAGAGGGAATCGATCGGAGTCTGGAATTGATCTTGTCGTCGCAGGTTGGTTTCTGCCCAGCGTAGCGTTCGTTCAAATGTTTCGGGATCGTCTGCAATCACGGCTCGAAGCATGGCGTAGGCTTGACCTTCTGAAGTCGAGCGACCCGTCGCTTCCCAGTCGATCACGCGACCATCGGCTTGAATAAATCGCTTTCGATAAGCTGTCCAACTCTCAGCAAGTAAGGCACGATGGTCAGAAACTTCCACGCTAGAAGCCAATGTCGATCGCGGAGGTGGAACGGTGCAAGACACTAAGCCACCGATGCTAATGCATCCGATAATCGTGAGCGGGACAAGCAATCGCAGCATACAGTTAAGTCACCGTTAAGTTAATAACGTTCCCAAGGCGGCTGGAAACCGCGTTGTTGCAACATTCCTTCCTGGAGTTTCTGAATTCGTTGCTCCAGTTCTAAATCTGATGCTCCTTGCTCGGCCTGTTGAATTTTCAGCCGTTCAAATTGATCTAGTGCTGCCAAAGGTTGACCTTGAGCCGCAGAGAGTTCAGCCAGCGATCGCTGAGCAATCAAATTGTCTGGATTCATTTCCAGGATTTGAGTGTAGATATTTTCGGCTGATGTAAATTGTCTCTGTTGGAACTTCACTCCCCCTAAACCAGAAAGCGCGTCTAAATTCTCAGGTTCAACTTTCAAAATTGCTTGATAAGCATCTTCTGCACGATTACTATTTCCGAGTGTTTGCTCTAATTGAGCTTTGAGGAATAACAGAGAAAGATTGGTGCGATCGTCTGATGCAGTTCGCCGTACTTTCGCAATCAGCCGATTTGCCTGTGCTCTCGCTTGCAGCGGATCGCGACTGGCTAACAGTTGAATCAACCGCACCTGAACCGGAACATTTGTGGGATCAGCTTCAATGAGAGCGTTGTATAGAGGTTCGCGGCTGACATCACTCGGTAAAATTCCTACCAAGGTATACAGTTCAGCAGGCGTTTCAGAAGGGCGAGACTGCAAGAATCGAGCCAGCACAACTTCTGCTTCACGCTCTGAAATTTTCTTTGCCTGATAAGCAACAGAAGTGCGACCGAGTTGAAGTTGTAAATCGTCAGGGTTGTCTGCAATTAAGCGATCGTACAATTTCAAGGCATCGTCGAAGCGATTTTGAGACAGTCTCAAGCCTGCGAGAGAACGAATTGCTCCTGCTTTTAACTCATCATTTGCTGAGGTACTCGCAATTAAAGCTTCATAGCGTTTTGCGGCAGCTTCTAAGTTACCTTGTCGGCGATCGAGTTCTGCAAATAGCAGTTCTGGAGCTTGGTCGCGTGCGCCAACTGAAGTCGATTGATAGCGAGATAAAGCGGTTCTTGCTGCTTCAAATTCGTTACGCTCAATCAAAAGCTGCGCGTAACGGAAGTTCAAGAACGGTTCACTGACTTCTTTCTGGATTAATGTCTCATAGATGTCGAAGAACTCAGGATCGGGTTCTAATCGAACCAGTGCTTGAGCGATCGCAAATTGTTGAGCAGGCTCGTTCGGCAAACTTTGTAAAATCGGTCTTAAACGTTGCCGAATTTCGCTTTGATTCAGCGTGCCAAGCTGGCTCTCTAATGCCAATTGCTGAATGACTAAAGTCTGATTGTTCGGTTGTTGCTGAACGAGTTGACGATAGATCTGTAGAGCCGTTTGGCGCTCTTGAGAAATTCCACCCAAGACATCTGCAATCTCTCGAAGCAGCGTTGGAGAAGGGTTCGATGTTGATGCTAAGACCTGTCTGTACAATGCTCCTGCCTGTGCTAGAAGTTCTGGGCGGTTTTCCTGTCTGCCCAGTTCATTCAATGCACGTGCTAACGGCAACCGAGAATCAGTGCGATCGCGTAATGGATCAAGGATTGCGAGTGCCTGCGCCGACTGCCGATTTGCCAAATAAGCTTGAGAGAGTTCAGAGCGTACTTGAATTCCAAACGCATTCATTTGCTTTGGAAGTTGCCCTTCTAAAATTTGAATAGCTTGAGTATTGTTTCCTGCTGCACGCAAAGCACGGGCATAGGCGATCGCTGCATTGCCCGTAATTGGAGTACGAGTGCGCGAACGATATCGCTCAAATAACTCCAGTCCTTTCTGGCTATCTCCAGCATAGGTATAGATTTGAGCGGCTCCTAACAGAACTTCTGGCGTTGGATTTGTTGCTAAGACCATCTCATAATCTGCAAGTGCCTCGGTAAAACGACCTTGATAGCCATACAGCAAGGCACGTTGGGCACGTGCTTCAGTTTCCCCTGCGTTGAGTTGAAGCAGCGTCGTCAAGGCATCGATCCCTTGCTTCTGCCACTCCGGCTTAAAGCTTGCTAAAAGTCCAACTGTTTTCAGCGCTAATTGATTGTTCGGATCTTGCTGCAACACTTGTTGATAGGCTTGCCACGCCTCAGAATCACGACCTGCTCGACGCAGCGAGATCGCTAATCCTAGCTTCGCTTCAACTGAGTCTGGATAGCGTTGAATCGATCGCTGGAATGCTTGGATTGCATCGTCTACCCAACCTTTGCCGAGTAGCGTATAAGCTTGACGGACATCCGCAGGGATGTTTTGCGTTTGAGCGATTGCCATTTGTGCCTCTGCAAGAGTCAGCAGAGGTGTTCCGGCAAGTAGCCATCCAAGGCAAAGAGAGAGCGTGAACTGTTTCTTAACGCGAGACATCTTAGCAGGGTGTTTCCGTGTACTCATGATGCAGGTGAATTATTGAACCAGTCTTCCTCTGGGTGTGACATCAAATTCGCTTCTAAGACGAACGCCCGCGATGGTTTCCGAGAAATTATTGCGCTGTTGGACTGAGAAGCCCACACGCAAGTTCGACAGAAGCTTGAAGTCGTAGAACAACTCCAAAGCATCGGGTACATTTTCGCCACTGTTCCGTCTGAGCTTGTCATTTGACAACGCGCGACCGTAAGCGAGTCCTAAACGATCGTCAGGGCTAAATAAATCGAGGAAGGTGATGCCCCCACTGAAGGTGTCGCCACTTTCGTCTAGATCAAGATTGTTATAGCGTCCATATCGCCCGAAGATTCCCATCTTCAAGTTAGGAATGAAAACTTCTGCATTGACACCATAAGCTTGTTCTCGATCGCCTTTTAATAATCCAGTACGACCTCCGCCCCGGCTCAGCTGGAAAATTTCTTGGAAGCCGCTGTTTGAGCCAGAATCTCGATCAGTGGCGTAGGTTCCACGCACGATCAAGTTTCCGTAGCGCATCCCCAACTCACCAGCAAAACCGTCTAAGGCAAAGTCGCTTAATCCCTTTGAAGAAGAGAAGACCGCAGCTTTTGCTTCGATGTTGTCCGTCAAGCTGAAATTAACAAGTGCGCCAGGACGAGATGCAATACCCGTTGCGCTGAGAGCAGGGTTCGTTTGGAAAATCGGATTGAAGAAGTGAGTTGCACCGTCTTTTGCAAAACTATTGCGATCGAAGTAGGACGTAAAATCAATTTGTCCAACGACAAAGCGCAGGTTGGGAATGTCACGGGGAGACATCGCAAAATATAACTCGTTCACATTAAAGCCGTTCTCGGGCGTATCAGTGAAGCTATTGCCAGTCGTGACATCTAAAGTTGCTCCCACTAAGGCACTTGGGCTAAGTGGGTATACGCCGTAAAGTCTTGCCCGTGCTGAGGTTTCATCACCTTGATAAAGAAAAACACCCTGAAAGGTCAAACTTGGAGGTGTTAAGGCTGTACTTCGCATGAACGGACGATTGGGTCGTCCTAGCATCTCCGCATTGCGTCCGGATTGTGCCAAGAAATTAGCTTTATTTTGGACGGCAATCGCTGGAGCTGCTGGAGCTGTTGTCGGGGATTGCAGTGAGATCGTAGAGTTGAATGCGTCTGGGTTAATGCCGCGAATTGATGCAGTCGAAGCCTTAAAGCGGGTCTTGGGGACTAGATTCGCGCTGACATCACTGCCAGAGAGGGTAGAAGCGACGAGTGATGGAGAATCTGGCTCAGGACGTTGAACGCTTTGAGCAGCAATTGGAACTGTAGCAGCAGGCGGAGCGAAACTGGGCATCGCAGCACTCACAGGCTGCACAGAGGTCGCTTGACCGGATAGTTGTTGAATTAAATCTGCTTCGCTCTGATTCACGGGTTGCGATTTCTCAATCAGCAAAGCTGGGCTGCTCGGTTGAGAAACAGCAGCAATCTTTTCAGGAGATTTGGAATTTAAGGGGTTTGCTTGGGCTGAATTACCGAAACTTGCCTGAGTCGTCAGGACTGTTAAGACTGACGAGAAGGCAACCCAAGAAATGAGAGAGATAAATTTAGGAAACCGGGATACATCTGACATGCTTCACCCACACCATATTGACTCGATAGACAGGTTTTTACTGTTTGGACTTGGACGAACTGCGAAGCCTGTTCTAAGTAATCTCACGAATTAACTCGTGCTTTTAAATACTTAATTTGATGACCCTACGGCTTCTGGAAAGCTGAATTTCAGTACTACAACTTGCGCCAGCATTTCCCATGCCTAGAGTTCCCGCGAAATCTCGGAATGAAACCTCAAATTTTCTCTGGTTATTACTCTTTTAACTTGCCTGGTAAAAAATGACACAATTATTTGGACGGTGGGCAAAGTGTCCTTGAAAATTAGAAATGTGAGTCAGTTCAGCTGTCAGGGAATGAATAAGGGTGTTGTCTGACATTTGCGATCGCTAGACAAATTGACTACCCTCTACCCATGATGAGTTATGAAAAGTTTGCAGCAATTTCTCCGTAAATTTGCGAGTAGTACCCTGATTTCGCTTCTGATTCTCTGCACAGGCTGTACCCAGATGCCATTTCTGAGTAGTTCTCAACAGACGACGACTTTATCCATGCAAGTTGAGGCAACTGGAGAAACAGGCGTTTACAAAATCTCCGGTCAAACAAATCTGCCAGAACAGACTCAGATTACCGTTCAAGCAATCCGAGCGCTGCAAATTCCGGGACGAGATGTACAAATCGCTGCTGAGCGGTCTTACTCCATCCTGGCAAAGACTCAAGTGAGTGTTGAGAAAGGCAAATGGCAAACCTCGCTGAATCTGTTGCAACCTGGTCAGAATGGGGCTTTAGAAACTTGGCAGCAGAGCAATCAAGAATTGGCTTTGAAATTTCAGCCCGATAATCAGGTGAGATTTCTAGCACTGACTGATCCAACTCGAAGTTCGATCTCAGTGCAATCACAAGCCCAAAAGAATCAAGCAACCAGTGTTCAATTCACTGCAGATGGGAAAAGTTACTTACAGACAGAACAGTGGATGTCGATCGAGCCGCCAACTGCGAAAGTGGCGAGTCAGAAATCCGGTACAACTGTGGTGAAAGTTTCAGTTCAACCTGTCAATAAAGTAAACGATGTGAAAGAGCAGATTGATGCTGCACTTCCTGTAAACGCATTTATGCGTTGACACAAGATAGGTTTTGCAGGCTCCCAAATGCGGGACTTTGAATTGAAGCAATGATGGGGCACTTGAGCAGGTGAGCTTGAGTGCTTTTTTGATTACTTCTGGACTACCCAAGCTGGATCAAGTGCTTGAAAGCGTTGAGCGAGATGATTCAGAGGAGCATCAGAGACAGGAGTTGAAGTTGATGCAGGCTCGACGCGCAGCGTGCTTTGGATCGTTTCAATCTCAGTCATGATGTGCTGAAGTTGGCTTTGGAGCTTTTGCATTTTTGCGATCGCATCCGCTTCATTGGGAGCAGTAGTAGACTGAACTACCGCAGTCGAGCGTGAAAATCCCAGATAGGTTTGGGCTGCATGAAGAGGTACGGCAGTTTGAATTTGAGCCGCAACAGGTTGAGTCACTTGAGTTGACCTGACAGCAGGTTGAGGCGTGACCAACTTAGGGACGCTAGGAGTAGGGAGCGGCACATCTTCATCGAGGAAAAACTTCAAGTTAGAATCTGCTAGATAAGCTTCAGACATCAGCGTGTTCTGCAACTGAGCTTCTTTCTGCTTCAGCTGCTTTTCTACTTCTAGGAGTTGCGCTTCAGCGAATTCTGCGTTTTGGGCAGCACGTCTCCAACCGAGAGCCGCACAGATCGTTAGGCTAGTTCCCAAGCTGAGAAAGCCGGCGATCGCGAGATAAGGAGTTGCAACCTCTCTCAATTGTCCCTCAAATATACGCTCTTCCTTAAATTGAACCGCGAGCGGCTGAGAACCATATAGCGTAAGAGGGACAGCAGAGGCTGAGAAGACCGCTCCAGCACTGAGGGCAGCAGGCACAAAGAGTTTTGCAAGTGAAGACATAAGTGACTGTTCTGAGTATCTTGGTTAGAAAACCGGGTTAGATCAGTAATTTCTTTGAGTGATCGCGGCCAGGATTCACGATGGAAACGGAATCAAGACAACCGACGGCACTCGGAAGGATTACTTATTGCTACTAACCTTAATCTGTTTAAGAGGGAAAACAGGTGTAAATCTGATGAAGAATCGCCAAATCACAGAAAAGTTTCTGTAAAAATGCGGTTGTTTTTATCAAGATTCACGAAATTCAACGGCTAACAGGGGTTAGATCCGTAGAGGCGAAATCGCAGAGGTTTGTCGCGATTTCAGGAATTCACAAAAGTTTCATCAATGAAGATGAGACTTTTGTCTGAGGGTTACGTCAAGGATGGAAGAGTATTTTAGATGAGCATTTTCGCGATCGCTGCTTCAGGTTTAATAGCGCAAGATTCCTCTGCTTTATTCAGGTTTCTCTTTCAAACATTCCCGAAATCATGAGACTCAATCAGCGAATTGATTGCTTTGTAAATAGGCTACGTGAATTCTTGATTCGATCAATGTTGCATCGGCACTTGAGCCGTAAACCGTTCTATCCAATTCTGTTTGTCGCCGCGATCGCCGCAATTCTTTTCAATTTCATTGCACCTGAATCTTTGCCTTCTGTGGCTCAAATGACCGTGCGAATTCAACTTCCGCTCTCGACACGGGGATCTGAGATTGTAGATGCGGCAGGACGACCTGTATTGCTGCGAGGGGTGAACTGGTTTGGACTGGAGACAGAGACGAATTCGCCGCATGGGCTTTGGGCGCGTGACTATAAAGAAATGTTGGGGCAGATCAAGGGGTTGGGATACAACGTGATTCGATTGCCGTATTCGGTGCAAGGATTGCGGGCGGCTGAGGTAAGCGGGATCAATTTTGCGATCGGGAGCAATCAGGAATTACAGGGGAAAAAGCCGATCGAGGTAATGGATGCAGTGATCCAAGAGGCAGGACGGCAAGGATTGATGGTGTTGCTGGATAGCCATCGCTTGAATAATCAGCGCATTCCTGAGCTTTGGTATGGCGATGGATTTACAGAAGAGGATTGGATTTCCACTTGGACAATGCTGGCAGAGCGATATAAGAATCAGCCGCATGTGATTGGGGCTGATTTGAAAAATGAACCGCATGGCAAAGCAAGTTGGGGTACTGGAGATCGAGCAACAGATTGGCGATTGGCGGCAGAACGGGCTGGAAATGCCATTTTGAAAGTAAATCGCAATTGGCTGATTGTGGTCGAAGGGGTTGAGAACAATGTGCCAGGGCAGAGACTGAAGCACTGGATGGGCGGCAATCTTGAAGGGGTGAAGCGATTCCCGGTTCGTTTAGCCGTGCAGAATCGCGTGGTTTACTCGCCGCATGAATATGGTGCAGGGGTCTTTCAGCAGCCTTGGTTCTCTGCGATCGATTTTCCGCGGAATCTGACCACCCGATGGGAGCAAGGATTTTTTTATATTGTCCGACAAAAGATTGCGCCGATCTTTGTTGGAGAGTTCGGCGGTCGGCAAGTTGACGAAAAATCTAAAGAAGGGATTTGGCAGCGCCGATTTGTGGATTATTTGAAGCGCAACCAATTAGGATTCGCGTATTGGAGTTGGAATCCGAATAGCCAGGATACAGGTGGGATTTTGCAGGATGATTGGGTCGCGATCGATCAACCGAAACAACAGTTACTCAATCAATTGCTCCCCGTTCAACCGATGCAGACCCAAGCTCGTTAACAGCACACTGTTTGAATATCAGTTGGTTTCACGTCAATGGGTCTCACGCTCATGGATTGAACGTTAGTGGGGCGGGGACATTCCTCGCCAACACTTTACTTAAAGTTCTTCACCGGGTTCTAGAATGCGCTGAAAGAGATAGCCTGTTCCACGAGCCGTCAAGATCAGTTCTGGATTGCTCGGATCGTCTTCCAGTTTGGCGCGCAGGCGGGAGATATGTACGTCTACAACGCGGGTATCGACATGGCGCTCAGGCGTATAGCCCCAAACTTCTTGGAGAATTTCCGATCGCGAAAATGGCTCGCCGGATCGGCTGACTAAGAGTTCGAGCAGGCTGAATTCCATGCCCGTTAAGCGAATCCGTTCGTCCCCTTTGTAAACTTGGCGTTTGTTGGTATCGATACGAATGCTGTTAATGTGGATGACGCCAGAACTGGGAATTCCGGTTACGCCCGTTTTGTCTACCCGACGCAGCACCGAACGAATGCGAGCTTCGAGTTCTTTAGGCGAGAATGGCTTGACGACATAATCATCTGCACCCAATTCGAGTCCGGTAATACGATCGGCAACATCACCCAGAGCAGTGAGCATGATGATCGGGACATCGGATTCTTTACGGAGTTCTTGGCAGACACCGTAGCCATCCAGCTTTGGCATCATGACGTCGAGAACGACGAGATCGGGATCAGCGTTGCGGAATGTATCAAGGGCTTCTTCCCCATCAGCAGCCGTCACGACATCGTAACCAATCATTGAGAGCCGAGTTTCTAGAATACGACGAATGCTTGCTTCATCGTCTACAACCAGAATTTTTTCTTTATGACTTTCCACGATTTGTAATACTCCTTAAGTCAAATCCGTAGTCGTTAATTTTTCCAACTTTTATTATGGAGATAGTAGCTCACTTTTTAATTTTCAGGGCATCAAATCCTGATTATGTCTGAGCTTCAAGCTTTCTTAAGCTTTGCTAATGTCTACACGCAATTTATCATTAATTTTTACGAATGCCTAAAGTACGATCGACGTTTGTTTGCAATGAATGTGGGGCTGAATTTTCTCAACATTTTGGGCGCTGTCCGAGCTGTTCCACGTGGAATTCGCTAGAGGAACAGGTCTCTCGTCCAGCTGCCCCCCCTGCAGCGGCTCAGATGACCCGGTTACGAGGCGCAACGAAAGGGCGATCGCACTCTGACTCTCCCGCCCGCGCGATCGCATCGTTGAAACTAAATGAAATTTCGGATACGGCGCAGGATCGATTAGGGTCAGGATATGTGGAACTCGATCGCGTTTTAGGAGGCGGAATCGTACCAGGATCGCTGGTGTTGATTGGGGGCGATCCAGGAATCGGGAAATCGACGCTGTTGCTGCAGACAGCGAATCGATTAGCGACGAAATATCGGACGCTATATGTCTGTGCGGAAGAATCCGGGCGACAAGTGAAACTGCGAGCGCAACGGCTTGGCGTTGGCAAGCAGGGAGAAGCAACTGAACTGCTCGATCCTTCTGAGGAGCAAGGCAGCCTGCATTTATTGCCAGAGATTGATTTAGATACGATTTTGGCGGAGTTGGAATCGCTGAAGCCAAGAGTGGCGATCATCGATAGTATTCAGGCGTTGTACTACAGTGCGTTGACTTCGGCTCCGGGATCAGTTTCGCAGGTGCGTGAGTGTACTTCGGTGCTGATGCAGGTTGCAAAACGGCAGAATATTACGCTGTTTATCGTCGGGCATGTAACCAAAGAAGGCGCGATCGCGGGCCCAAAAGTCTTAGAACACTTGGTTGATACGGTTCTGTATTTTGAAGGCGATCGCTTTGCAAGTCATCGATTATTGCGATCGGTGAAGAATCGATTCGGCGCAACGCATGAAATCGGCGTATTTGAAATGGTCGATCAAGGGCTGCAAGAAGTTCTGAATCCGTCGGAATTGTTCTTAGGCAGTCGAGAAGAAGCGGCAACCGGAACAGCTACAATCGTCGCGTGTGAAGGGACTCGTCCGATTGTGGTGGAATTGCAGGCTTTGGTGAGTGCGACGAGTTATAGTTCACCTCGTCGATCGACGACAGGGATTGAATACAATCGATTGCTGCAAATTCTGGCAGTTCTAGAGAAACGGGTTGGCATTCCGTTATCGAAGTTGGATGCCTATGTTGCGTCGTCGGGTGGGTTGAATGTTGGGGAACCTGCGGCGGATTTGGGCGTAGCAGTCGCGGTGGCAGCGAGTTTTCGCGATCGTATTGTTGATCCCTACACGGTTTTGATCGGAGAGGTCGGGTTGGGGGGTCAGGTGCGCCCGGTTTCGCAGACGGAATTAAGGCTGAAGGAGGCGGCAAAATTGGGATTTAAAAAAGCGATCGTTCCCAAGGGCGCGAGTTATGGAGATGTCGGGATGGAAGTGATCCCAGTGTCGCGGGTTTTGGATGCGATCAGTGTCGCGCTGGCGGGAAGTCGGGCGCGACAGCAAGAGGAACATGAAATTGAGCGGGAGGATGTCGTCGAGTAGAGAAGTCATCGGGAGGTGAGATAGAATTCTCGGTAGGTTTTCCTTTCGTTACAGCTTGGATTATGCGTCAACAAGAAGCCCTTGCAGTACTGGCAAACCATCAAACAACGCTGAAGAGTTTTGGCGTGAAGTCTCTCATGCTGTTCGGTTCAGTGGCACGGGATGAAGGGCGAACAGACAGCGATGTGGATCTGCTAGTAGAGTTTGATCGTCCGGTCGGGTTATTCACGTTTGTACGCTTGAAGCGATATCTGGAAGAGATTTTAGAGTGCCCGGTTGATCTGGGCACGCCTGACTCTCTCAAACCTTACTTGCGAGAACCCGTTTTTCGGGAGGCGATCCGTGCCTTCTAGAGATTGGCAAAATAGAGTCAGAGACGTGCTAACTGCGATCGTGGAGATCCGAGAGTTTACAAACGGGATCACGTTTGAACAGTTCCAAGCCGATCGAAAGACGATCAGTGCCGTTTTGTATAACCTTGCCATGATTGGTGAAGCAGTTCGTATCATTCCACCTGACTTAGAAGCTTCACACCCTGAAATTCCCTGGAACGACATGCGCGGAATGCGGAATATCGTGATTCACGAGTACTTTCAAGTGAATTTGTCTATCATCTGGCAAACGATTCAAGAAGACCTTGTTTCATTGGAATTTTCTCTTCGCCAATTACTAGACCCTTGAGGACAAAGCTAAAGGTTGCACATCATTGTAAGGATGCAAGGGGAGAAGTTTTAGTTGCGCCCTTTTATGGATGGGTGATCAGGGCAGTAGCGGACGATTTCGATCGTTTGAGGCAATACGCCTACCATTAGCGCAAACGCTTCACTCGGTAAGCGGGACACTAATTCGGCTCCAAAATAATTTTCAAATTGATTCAGAATCATTTGCGCGCGCTGAAACGGCAGCGCATTATCTGTAATCTGCTGCGTTAAACGAATCCATTGCCGACGAATTAAATAAGCCTTCTGCCGCTCATCGTGAGCTTTTGGATACACTAATGACAGATCTCCGACTGCCAACACCCCTTTGCAATCTCGATCGAATAAATTTCCGACCGCCGCACCTGGACCTGCAAACTCCGCATGAAACTGCTTATAAATAATTAATCCATTTCGTCTACGGCTATTCACTATCAGCGATTGCCCGTGGCTAAGCTGAGTCAGAACATCAGACACTTTACGTAAAAAACAAGAACTTAAAGTTTGTGCCACTACACTCTAGTGGCTTTTTTCTGATCTGTCATGGGTGATGGACAGTTTCAAGACAGGATCATTGGCATTCTCTATACCCTTATTTTCGCCCCTGGCTTGCAAGCTGAATGCGATCGCTGAGTTGCCGTAAGGTTTGCGCCATGCTGGAGTCTTTCTCTTTTAATTGTCCGATTTTTTCGCAACTGTACATGACCGTCGTATGATCCTTGCCCCCAAACACTTCACCGATTTTTGGCAGACTCAATTCAGTGTGATGACGCATTAAATACATCCCAACTTGTCGAGCAACGCTGATTTCTCGACGGCGAGAGTTGCCTTTGAGGTCCTCGATCGACACCCCAAACGCCTCTGAAACTGAGTTCAAAACGGCTTCAGGAGAAGCTTCAACCTTCTCGATCGGTGGATTCAGCATCGGAGCGATATTCTCAACGGTCATCGGCAACCCAGAGATTGAGATATATGCCACCGCTCGAATCAGTGCGCCTTCTAATTCTCGAATATTCGAGGTATAGCTAGAGGCGATGTACTCGATCACTTCACGCGGCAGTCGCATGTTCTCGTATTCCGCTTTTTTCTGCAAAATTGCCATGCGAGTTTCGAGATCAGGCGGTTGAATATCGGCGATTAAGCCCATGGAAAAGCGAGAACAGAGCCGCTCTTGCAGGCGAGGAATCTGATTCGGGGGGCGATCCGAAGCGAGCACAACCTGTTTGCCTGCTTCATGCAACGTATTGAAGGTGTGAAAGAACTCTTCTTGGGTGTATTCCTTGCCTTCGATAAATTGGATGTCATCGACGAGGAGCACATCAGCAGCACGATAGCGATCGCGAAAACTCTGCAAGTCGTCTTTACGAATGGCTGTGATCAAATCGTTGGTAAATTTCTCAGTTGAGACGTAGAACACTTTCGCATCCGCAGAAATCTCCAGACGGTAATGCCCAATCGCCTGCATCAAATGAGTTTTGCCCAGTCCGACCCCACCGCAGAGGAATAAAGGATTGAATTCTCGTCCGGGAGATTCGGCAACTGCCAGCGACGCGGCATGTGCCATGCGGTTATTCGGCCCGACAACGAGACGAGAAAAGACGTATTTCGAGTTGAGGTCAGTAGACTTGCTCGCTTGACCCTGAGCAGGTAACTGGTTATTAATCGGCGGAGGTTCCGTCATGAACGGATAAAACAAATCGGCATCCTCCTCGACCACCGCATCCGGATCAGGCACAAACCGAAATTGCACCTCGACCGGACGACCGAGAACATGGTGAACGACTTCGAGAATCGTTTTCATGTAGTACTTCTGAATCCAGTTCTTGGCAAATGGATTCGAGGTTCTCAACGTTAAACAAGTTTCTGTCAGCTCTTCAGGGATCGCCGTTTTCACCCACGCCTCAAACGTTGGGCGGCTGAACTTGAGGGCCAAAACGTCCAGAACTTCAGACCACATTCTATCGATCGAACTGTCTACCGCCATAGTTGCGCTCCGAACCCCAGACCAAAGCATAGAATAATCTACTCTATTGCATTTTGCCTCGAAGCGATCAAGCGAACTTTTTTTCGATCAAAACCGCATT